>CAVVHB010000034.1:0-22910 GCA_963747945.1 Bryobacterales bacterium | reverse complement strand
TCCCCGCATCCGGGTGCTGGTTGCCAAACCGGGTTTGGACGGCCATGACCGGGGAGCGAAGGTCATCGCGCGAGCTTTGCGCGACGCGGGCATGGAAGTGATTTACACCGGCCTGCGCCAGACACCGGAAATGATCGTGAGCGCGGCTTTGCAGGAGGACGTGCAGGTAATTGGCCTGTCTATCCTGTCCGGCGCCCATAACGCGATCGTTCCGCGTATTATGGATTTGCTGCGCGAAAAGGGCATGGACGACGTCCTGGTCCTGGTCGGCGGTATAATTCCTGACGAGGACGCCGCCGAGTTAAAGAAACTGGGCGTTGCGGCTGTATTCCAGCCTGGGGCGTCGCTCGAAGCGATCGTCGACTTCATAAAGGTCTTCTGTAAAGCAGACCGCGTGAAGCAACCGCGAGCCAGAGATGCTCGCATATTTTGAAAACAAAACATGGCCCTGAGCGCCTGTGTACTAACGAAACTAAATGCAAGAAACTCCGGACATCGCCGTTTTTGTCGATTAAGACAATATCGAAATCGGCGTGAAATCGACTTTGCGGCGTGAATTTGATGTTTCCCTCCGCTGGATGCGCTCAAGGAGCGCGGCGACTTAGTCGCGAAATTTGCTTACGCCAACTGGGGACGCCAGGAAAGCGGGCCCGGTCCATGGCCGAGAACGCCGTGCAATAGGTGCAGCGCCTCCTTCGCCGCGCGGCGAACAAAAACGGTGGCGATATCGATCTGGCGCTGGACGCGCTGGAGATGGCCTTCACCCATCCGCACGTGAACGCCTTTGCCATTGTCAGCGGCGACAGCGACTTCATTCCGCTGGTAAACAAGCTGAAGGAATATGGCAAGACCGTGTTTGTGGTGGGAGGCAAGGCCTTCACCAGCACCATCCTGCAACAGAACTGTCACGAATTCGTGAGCTATGAATCGCTGCTCTCGGAGGATCGCGGCCAAAGTCGCGATCGACCGCCGCGCCCGCAGGGACAGGCCGGAGAACAGCAGCCGGGCCGGGATCGCCCACCAGGCGGACAACGCAGCCGGCCGGCGCCGCTCGATCTGGCGCAAGCCATGCCGCTCGTGGAGCGCGCTCTGCAAGTGTTGGAGCGCCGCGCCGTCCAGCCGCAGCTCGGATTGTTGAAATCCACCATGCTGCAATTGGATTCGGCGTTCACCGAAAAGGCTTACGGGGCGAACAGCTTCTCCGATTTTGTCGAGAAACTGAAGAAGGCCGATTACGTGAACGTCAGTGGCCAGGGGGGCCGCTACATCATAGAGCGCAAGGGTGCCTCGCAGCCCGAGCGTCCCACGCCGAAACCGGAAGAGGCGCTGCCGCCGCTGCGGGACGTGCTGGAGACTCATCGTCTGGAGATGGAGAACGGCGTTCTGCTGGACGACCTGGCGGGATGGGTGCAAACGGAAGTTCCAAACTTCTCGGCGGCCGCTTACGGATTCCAGGAATTTTCCGAGTTCCTCAACTACGCGCAGGACAAGCTGGTGGTGCGCGTCGAACCGGACGAAGAGAAGGGGCCCATCGTATACATGGGCGCTGAGTTCTATCCGCCCGCCGAGCCGGAGAGGGCGCCGGAACCGCACATCGAAGAGGAAGAGGACGAGAAGCAGCCCATCGTTGAGGGCCAGCCTTCCTTGCTTGAGCCGAATCCTCCGCCCGTCAAGCCTAAACCGGTGCGCCGTGCACGCAAGCCCGCGGCTTCCGGCAACAGCACAGACCGGCCACGCCGTGGTGGCGGCGGGACGCGCAAGAAGCGTCCGCCAGAGCATCACGGCCCAATGCAGTAAGGGCCGCTCGCGCAGCCTGAATACCGGGACGCCTAAGACGGCGTCCGCGGGAATCCATAGCCGCCTATGGCTGGCTGGAATTCAAGGAATTCGTCGCGAATGTAACCGAACGCGACCACCGCCAGAAACATCGTCAACACTTCGCTGTCCCCAAGGTTGTATTCGGCGAAGCCTTCGGCCAGTATCGCGACGATCACCGCGATGGCTCCATGCAACACGAAGCGCGCCTCCGCGCTAGCCAGTTTTCGCCGCAGGGCCCGCGCGAAATCCCACAGGATTTTCGCGATCAGCCAAAGAAATATCAGAAGCGTCGGAAGACCGCGTTCGGCCGCGTACTGTAAATAGAGATTGTGCAGGTGCCCGTAATAGCCGGTGGGCAAGGGCAGCGCGGACGCTGGAATCCATCGATCGGATTGATATTTTACCTGTTCCGGTCCGAGACCAAGCCACGGATGCGCGCGGATGATCGCGACGCCGGTTTCACGTAAAATTGCGCGATGGCGATTCGAGTCCACTTCACCATGCGGTTCAACGATGGAACTGACTCGTTCCCTGAGGGCGCTGGGTCCCAGGAAGAAGACCACCAGCACCACTGCGGGCACGGCGGCCACCAGCCATTTCTTCCAGAACCACAGCAGGTACAGCAGGCCGAGCGGAAAGCCGAGCAGAAAGATGCTGCGCGTGAACCCCAGCACCATCGACAAAGCCAGGATTCCGGCGGACATCCACCACGCCGTCTGGGAGCGGCGCTCGCCGCAGAAGAACAGATACGACAGCAGCAGCAACAGGACGATCATCTCTTCAGCGCCGAATGTCATCCAATGGCTCATGAATCCGGTGATGCGCGATCCAACGTAGAATTCGTAAAAGCTGCTGTGCTGCGCCTGCGATTGCTGGTAGATTCGCCAGAACTGGAAGAAGCTGCGCGCGGCCGAGAGCGTGGCGATTCCGGCCCACAGCAGCACAATGGCTCGAATCTCGGAGAGCTTGCGGAGGGTGCTGTACGACACCAGCAAAATGAAGAACACGTAAAACTTGCGGATTTGCGGCATGCCCTGTTGGATGTGTCCGGATGCCAGCAATGAAACCACGGTTCCGGCCAGAAAAAGCCCCAGCGGAAGCTTGATGGGCGGCAGCCGCAGCCTGGTGGACGAAAGCAACAAAGCCGCCAGAGCCAGCGCCAGCAGAATCTGCGAGACGGCGATCGAGAATAGAATGGAGAGTAGCGCGCCGCACGTGAGATAAAACGCGCTGCGGTCGAGATCAAGCTTCAAACCAGTAGGCTATCAGGAATGGAACTTTATATCCTCCGGCACGGAGTTGCCGAAGAACCGCAAACGGGGCAGCCGGATTCCGAGCGCGCGCTGACGCCCGATGGACGAAAAAAGCTGCGGAATGTTTTGCGCACAGCGGCTGCGGCAGGCGTCGCGCCGTCGCTGATTTTGACCAGCCCCTACAAGCGCGCGCTACAGACAGCTCAGCTGGCGGCGGAGATTTTGGAGTACAAGGGCGAGCTGCTCCGCACCAAGTCGCTGGAGCCGGGCTCATCGCCGAAGGCGGTTTGGGATGAGATCCGCGTACACAAAGACGAGGCCCAGATTCTGCTGGCCGGGCACGAGCCCCTCTTCAGCCGGTTGACGGGGTACCTGCTCGGGTCGCCCAATCTTCAGGTGGATTTCAAGAAGGGCGCCATCGTGTGCATCGAACTGGAGCGCTTCCCGGCGGAGCCGAATGGCGTGTTGCGCTGGATGCTGACGTCGAAGCTGGCGGGAGGATAGTGAACGCCGAAGCGACTCCCTCACGGTCGCGGTTCTGAACCGCGCGCGGCTCAGACGTTGCTGTGCTTCTTCTCGTACGGCTGCTTGAGATACTTAGCGGCTTCTTCCTGCGCCCCTTGGGTATCGTCCTTGGTACGGATGGCTTTGTTGTATTCATTGACGGCACGATCGCGCTGCCCGGAGACATCGAAGATATTGCCCAGCTTGATGTGGGCCCAAACCTCCACCCATTTGGGCTCCAGGTCGCCATTGGTGGCCTCCCGATATTCGTTGGCGGCCGACTGATAGTTGTTCTGCAGGAAGAAAACTTCGGCCACGCGATAATGCGCGAGCGAGCTCTGGCGGTTCACTTCAATGGCCTTCTGATATTCCTTCAAAGCGCTGGCAAACTCGCCAATCTCGGCGAACTGTTCGCCCCGCTTGATGGCCACCGCCACGCGCATCGCCGGGCTCCAGTGCAGCACCGCGCCGGTTGGATCGATAGTCACGGTCTTCGGCTTGCCAAACGTGTCCACGGTGAACTCAGACGAAGTGCCCACCACATCGATTCGCTTGGTCTCCGGATTCCCTTCCGTTTCGATCTTCAGATCCACGGGCATCTGGAAGGTGTCCAGATCCTGCGTAATCTTGCCCATCACCCGGAAGCCCTTCTGCGTGCGGAATACCGTGTATTCCATCTTGAATTCCGGCGCGCCGCTCGATTCCAGCCACTGCACGAAGAAGTACTGCAGGTTCTGTCCAGAAACCTGCTCGGCCATTTTGCGGAAATCCACCGTGCTCACCGATTGCCAGCCATACTTCTCCGTAAAGCTCGACATCAGCTTGTTGAAATTGTCGTTGCCGATCACGTTGCGAAGCATGTTCAGCACCGCGGCGCCCTTGCCCGCGGTGAGGGCCCAATATTCCGGCGAATAATCGTCCAGGCGTCCCGCTTGAATCAGCGGCGGATTGTCGACCGTCAGCGCCTCGACGTAGGTATCGTGCAGGTCCTGCTCCATGGCCGCCGAACCGTTGGCGTGCTCGTCCCACAGCAGCTCGGCATAACGCGCGTTGCCGTTCTCCAGCCACAGATGATCGCGGTCCACCGGCGATACCAGCGTCTCCCACCACTGGCGCGCCAGTTGATTCGCCATCAGGCGCGCGGCTACTTGATTGCCGATGCCGCGGGGCGAAAGGAAAATGATTCCGGGCGCGGAGAATCCGTTCGGGGTTCCGTCCTCAGTCTCCACCAGCGTGAGATTCGCTTGCGGCGCCAGGCCATAGATGCTCGAAAGGAAGCTCAGTATCTTGCCCGTCTCCTCGCCATACGCGTTGGCCACGTTCTGCTTTTTCCGGAAATAGACGGACGTGGTAACGCCCTCCGAATTTACTTTCACCGGATCGCCTTCCACTACCGCGATGCTGCCCGGGAAAAGAGGGCTTGGTGTATTGGAAGCTGAAGGCTGTCTTACCCGCACCGGCGGGCTGCGAATTTTGGAGGCCGCTCGCAATCACCTGATATCCACTCGGCACCGTGATATGGAGATTCGACGTGAATCGATCCACGCTGTAGCCGTTCACCGGGAACCAGCGCGCCGGGTACATCAGATAGGTGATGTCGTTCTGGATGGCGCCGAACTTAATTCCGTAGACGGGCGATTCTTCCTGGCCGGTCAAGCGGCCGTCGTAGCTAAACGTTACCGTTGTCGGCTGGCCTTTCACCAACGGCGCGGGAAAGCTGAGGCGCACCGCCATGTCCTGGCCCGAACGCGAGGCGGAAATCTGGTGGCCGCCGTCATCCACCACGCGCGATACGTTGAACGCGTTGTTCAGTTCGAAGGAGGCCGTGGAGATGTCGTTGTCCAGGGCGACGAACCGGACCTTCACGCTGGCGGTGAGAGTTTGCGTCCGCGGATTGATCTCGGCGTCGATGGCGTAGTTATCCACGTCGATGCGGCCGGACTTGCTCCCTCTGTCCTGCGCGGCCATGCAGGACGCGACCGCGAGCGCCGCCACGAGAATTCTTACGAAACATGCACCATTTCCTCTTTTGCCAGATGCTTCTCAGCCAGATGTTTTTCCACCAGCACAGCCGCCACTTCCAGGGGATCGTCCGGGCCTGAAAGCTTCCGAGCCACTTCGGTCAGATCCCGGCGCATCCCTTCCCGCTCTACCTTATTTTCGAGCAGCGCCAGAGCCTCGCGAGCCAGGCTTTCCGCGGTCATCCGATCCTGGATCAGCTCGGGTACAATGCGCCTTCCGGCCACCAGGTTGACCATCGAATAAAACGGCACGTCGAACCAAAGCCTTGCCCATCCACCAACTTAAGCTGTTAACCCGATAGAAGGTGACCATGGGGGTTCCGAGCAGGCACGCTTCAATGGTGACCGTTCCACTGGCGGCCAGCGCTACGTCCGCGCAGACGAGCACATCCCAGGTTTTCCCCTCTACGAGTTGGATGGACGCCGCCGAAATCCGTTCCCGGAAATTTGACCCGGGGGGTATGGTACCGGGGGGAACCGCCAGGATGAAATGGGGCGTGTTCTTGGCGATGGCCCGCAGGCGATCCACTGCGTCAAGCAAAAAGGGCAGATGGCGCGCGGCCTCGCCCGTACGGCTGCCGGGAAGCAAAGCGATGAGCGGAGTGCCCTCTGGGATCCCGAAGCGATGGCGCAGTTCGGCGCGGCTGGCCGAGGGCTTCACCAGGCGGGTGAGTGGATGGCCGATGTAAGTGGCGTGGATGCCGTGGCGCGCGAAGAACTCGGGCTCAAGGGAAAGATGCACAGCAGCCGGTGGATGGTGCGGCGCATCAAGGGCAGCCGGCCCTTGCGCCACGCCCAGACTTGGGGCGCCACCAGATAAAGTACGGGAATGCCGAGCTTCTTCAGCCGGCGGGCCACGCGCAGATGGAAATCCGGGCTATCGGTGAGGATGGCCACTTCCGGGCGTTCGGCGCGGGCGGCATTCAGAAGCTTCCGGTACTCGCCGTAGATCCGCGGAATGTGCGTAACCACCTCCACCAGCCCCACCACCGCCAGGCTATGCGCATCCACCACAGGGCGAACGCCTGCCTTTTGCATGCGCGGCCCCGCACAGCCGAAGAACTCGAGATCCGGACGCCGGCGGCGCAGCGCGTCCACAAGACCGGCCGCGTACAGGTCTCCCGAGGCTTCGCCGGCGGAGATTAAAACTTTCGGGCCCACTATTACTTAGTCTAACGCTAGGGATCTGGTAGCTGGTGCTGGCCGGCGGCAACGAGAGCGCTTGAGCGCCGGCGGGATGTTCAGAAATGGGATTCGGTTCGTTTGGTAATTTCGCATTGCCGGTGCGTTTCGATTGCATTTGCAACAACATTTTCAAAATGCGTTGATATTCGTGATGGAGACGGGACTGATAGCGATTGAGTAGCGCGAGCGCGCTGTTCGCGCCGGAGAGTGCGTGGAAGGCCATGGCGAGGCGGTGATGCTCGGGCATTCCGTCGAGGTCGTCGCCTAGGCGCTCTTCCTGATCCTGCATGCGTTGTTCGAGGAGCCCGGATTCGACACCGGCGTAGCGCGCGATCCGCCAATATGCGGCGGCGAGCTGATGAACGAGATCGGCTTCGGGGTTGTTTTGCGGGTGGAAGTGATCCAGATAAGCGCGGAGCTGCGACTGGTATTCGTCGGCGGACTCATTGAAGAGGACGACGGTACGTGCGGTTAGTCCGTGATCGAGGGCGTTCAGAGCGGAAGACTGCTTGCCGTGAGCCGTGACAGGCCCTCGCGATTTTGCGCCGTTGGAGCGGGCGGAGGCGATTTTACGTGGAGAAGACATGGTCTACCGATTGGAATTTTACGCGCAGGCGTGGTGCGATGGGCAGCGGGGTTGGCGCAAGGGGTTGAGGGGGAAGGGGATTTGGGATGGGGGAGTGGCGTTAATTAGCTGGTGACCGAAGCGGAATTCATTCGGTTTTGCAGCCTTCTGTTTTCGAGGTGGCGCCTCACCCTTTGCGCTTCTGAATTACCAGCGTGGACAACCACAGCAAAACGACACTGGCGGCTACAATCACCAAAAAAGCCGTGATGTTCAGAGTTATGGCGAAGGCCGCGGCGCCAATGGCGAATCCCCAGCACCAGAATTCCGCTTTAAAGCCCGCCGTCCGATTGGCTTGGCGTCCAGCGGAAGCCGTTTGGGGCCGCAAGGAGGGCCAGAGGCGCGGGACGGCATCGCGGTAGCGGTTGTATTGCTCCCCTTGGGTGGCCTCCAACTCGGACTCTTCCCTGAGAATCAGCCGGTAGCAGAACGCCAGCATGGCTGCCACGGCTACGAAGAATCCCGTTCGGCTCATGATGGCGCCCATTCCGATGGCCAGCAAAACATTGGCGAAATACAGCGGATTGCGCGTGTGCCGGTAGGGTCCATCGGCGACCAGTGACGCCGTCTTCACTTCGGCCGCGTACACCACGCTGGCCTGAAGGTACGACGAAGCCCAAGTGCGGATGAGGGCGGCTGCAACCAACAAAACAGTTGCAAGAGCAAACAGGAGCCGCGCGACGAGATTGGCGTTGATTCCGACC
Organism: Bryobacterales bacterium; assembly: GCA_963747945.1. Lineage (GTDB taxonomy): Bacteria > Acidobacteriota > Terriglobia > Bryobacterales > Bryobacteraceae > Palsa-89. Next base: position 14,800 of record CAVVHB010000034.1, on the reverse strand, counting down.
GTGGCCTCGAACCAGTTGGCCAGCGCGGCGGCTGAATTCTGCGGATCAATGGCATACGCGCTAAACGCGAGGCCAAAGACGAGTCCGAACACCAGCGCCCGGTTTTTGAACTCCCAATTTGTTGCGCGCATCGATGTCCGTTCAGAGTACTATACTTGGAACGCTGCACAAGAACTCGCCCGAACCACGGGATTCGTTATGCCGACCGATAATGCCAATCTGACAGAAGACCAGCAAAATGAGGCGAAACTTGCGGCGCTGCGAGCGGCTATTGACGAAGGTGACGCCAGTGGTGTCGCCGAGGGCGATGTTTTTGCGCGCGTCCGCAAAACAATCAAACTCCCCGCAACGCGCCGCTGAGCCGTGGCTCGGGTTCGTTTCTCGCGTCGTACCGAAGCCGATCTGCTGTCGATGAGCGATCATACCTTGGACGCCTGGGGCGAGGATCAAGCCCTCCGATACGTCGACGCTCTGGAGGCGTGTTGCCGGATGCTTGCCGATAATCCCTTACTAGGTCGAAGGTGTGACGATGTTCGTCGCGGCCTCCGCCGAATGGAGAGCGGAGAGCATGTCGTCTCTTATCGCGAGAAAGCTGGCGGAATTCTGATTTCTCGCATCCTGCACGGGCGAATGCTCCCCACACGGTACGCCATGGACGATGACGCCCCGGGCCAATAGAAGCAGCCTGTAAAGGAAGTCCGTACGATAGCCCACTCAGCCGCGAACTCTTTCGTTTCCCGGCCGAAAACCGACGCTCCAACCCCCACGTGTTAGAATGAAAACGACTTTATCCCACCCGATGTCCGCGCAACCCGATCTTTCTAAGCTTAGCGTTGGCCAGTTCGCGGAGCGTTTCCGCGGCGAAATGATCCCGCTCAGCAACACCTTCTCCTACTTCTGCGCCTCTGTGCCGTTGAGCGAGGAGGACGTTAAGGAGTACCTGGAAGAGCCCATCGCCGCTCTGCCCCCGGCCATTTCCGCGCTGCTGCCCAAGGTTTCCATCATGTTGGTACCGTATCTGGAGCGCGTAGACGGCAAGGAGAAAGGCACCATCCGCCGGGATGAGTTCGTGGTTACCGAAAAGCCGCCTGACAGCCGGGCTTCCTGGGCCACCCAGGTGCGCTTCGATAAAGAAGAGGTGCTGGTCTTCGCGCTCAAGGATCAGGACGTCTCGGAGTATCACTACCGCTTCTATCATGTGCTGGCCACCCTGGCCGCCGATCACGGCTCCGACGAGGCTCTGTCGCAGTACAGTTCGGTCCTGCGTGAGGAGTTCAACGCGCACGTGCACGGCGAAGTGGACGAAGAAAGCTGGCACATGAAGCAGGCGCTGCTGCGGCGCGACACCAACGTCCGCAAGGAAACGAAGCCATTTCGCGATTATGTCCGGCAATCGCTGATCGATACTCTGACGCTGTACCTGCACGGCATCTGCTGCGATATCGACGTGGAAACCGGCCCGCGCCAGTTGCCCAGCCGTCACATGCGCAAGCGGTTGAACCTGCTTTATAGCCTGTACCCTCCGCCGGATAACTACGCCGTTTTTCCCGAGCATCAGGAACGCCCGCAATAGCGGCTCTGTTTACGAATCGTTACAGCACGGCAGTAACGGACCGCCAGCCCCACGCGTTCAACCTGCATGGTGTCTGAGTGGGCTCTCGATCCCGATGCGGCCTTGATGGTGAAGGTTTGTGGAGGGCACGAGCCCAGTTTTGAGACTCTGCTCGCGCGGCACCGCAGCCAGGTGGTGAATCACCTGTACCGGCTGGTGCATAACCGGGCCATCGCGGAGGAGCTGGCGCAAGATGTGTTCCTGCGCGTCTACCGCTTCCGCACCCGGTATCAGCCGGAAGCCAAGTTCAGCACCTGGTTGTTTCGAATCACCACCAACGTCGCGCTGAACTGGCGCAGAGATACACGGCGCGAAACCGCGCACCTGCGGCTGGACGCGGGTTCCCATCACGATACCCGCCGGATCCAGGTGCCGGATCAGACCCTGCGGGCCGACCAGCAGTTGCTGGCCGAGCATCACGCTAAGGAAATCCGCGCCGCCATCGAGAGCCTGCCCAGCAAGCAACTCGCCGCCGTTGTGATGCACAAGTACGAGGGCATGGATTACGCCGCGATTGCGGAAGTGCTGGAGTGTTCCATCCCGGCGCTGAAGTCTCTGCTCTTCCGCGCCTATGAGACGCTGCGCCGCCGCCTGGCGCACTTCGCTCCTCCTTCCCTCGCCTAAAACGGGCACAATAGTATCCATGCAAACTATCCTGCTGGGGCGAACCATCCTGCTGGGCTTGGTGTTGTATTCCGCTGCGGCGGCGCAGTCTGCAAGCAATTTTGTGCTGGTGGCTCACAGCGGCGCGGGCGACTATTCGAAGATGACGCCCCAGACCATTGAAGCGCGGCGCGACGGAATGGTGAAAGCCATTCGATCCGGATACGCGATCCTGGCGCGCGGCGGAACCAGCCTGGACGCAGTGGAAGCCACCATCCGCGTGATGGAGGATTCCGGCCTCTACGATGCCGGCCGGGGCGCCTACTACACCAAGGATGGCGTGCCGGAAATGGACGCCGCTATCATGGACGGACGCACGTTGCAGGCCGGCTCCGTCGCGGCGCTCCAGCACATCGCAAATCCCATCCGTCTGGCGCGGCTGGTAATGGAGAAGACGCCGCACGTGCTGCTGGTGGCCACGGGCGCCGAGGAGTTCGCAAAATCGCAGGGCATCGAGCTGGTCTCGCCTTATTACTTCTACACCGAGCGCGAATGGAATCGATACAAGGATGCCGAGCAAAAGAAGAAGGCCGGGGACGGGCACGGGACCGTTGGTGTGGTTGCGCTGGATCAAGCGGGCAATCTCGCGGCCGGCACGTCCACCGGCGGCACGGTTCTGAAGATGCCGGGACGGGTTGGCGATTCGCCCATCATCGGCGCCGGAACCTACGCCAATAACGACAGCTGCGCGGTTTCGGCCACCGGCACGGGCGAGTATTTCATGCGCAACGTGGTGGCATCGGACATCTGCGCGCGCGTGCGCTACCTGCATGTTTCGCTCGAACAGGCCGCCAATGACGTAGTGATGAAGGAACTGGTCGCGCAGCACGGCGACGGCGGCGTCATTGCGCTGGACCGGAAGGGCGATATCGCGACGCCCTTTAACACCACGGGCATGCTGACCGGAGCGGTGCACTCGGACGGCAAAATCAGATTTTCGGGCTGGAGCAAGAGCGCGGAAGCTGTAATTGTGCCCGCGCAATGAGCTGGGCGTCTTACGCTGTTCTCTCCGCTTTCTTCGCCGCACTGGTGGCTATCTTCGGCAAGATTGGCGTTACCGGCGTCGATAGCAATCTGGCCGTGGCCTTCCGCACCGCAATCATTGTGTTCTTCGCGTGGGGCATCGTAGCGGTGCAGGGCAATGCCTCTGACATCTTCAAGATTTCGCGGCACTCGCTGCTGTTTCTCTTCCTGTCGGCCATTGCGACCGGCCTCTCGTGGCTGTTCTACTATAAGGCGCTGCAACTGGGCGAAGCCTCGCGAGTGGCGCCCATCGACAAACTGAGCGTCGCATTGGCCGTCACGATGGCTTTTATCTTTCTGGGAGAGAAGCCGCATCTCGGCAACGTGCTCGGCGCGAGCCTGATTGTAGCGGGCGTGCTAGTCACGGTTTTCGTCAGATAACGGCTCTTCCGATTCCAGCGCGTCCAATACTTCGGTCACTTCCGGCTGGCTCGCGAAGCGCTTCAATACACGGATTGACTGCCCGGCTGAAAATCCCGCATAGCGTAAGCGGCGAAACGCTCCGGCCAAGTTCTTTTGCTCGCTGAGGTACACCCCCAGCTGTTTACCGCGAAACTTGCGGCGCAGAAATTCCTCGATGAGCTTGGCCTCATCGGTTTGCTGGTAGGTCTTGTCCGTCACCTGCTCGGCCAGCTTCGGCGCGATACGCCGCTGCCGCAGGTCGCGCAGTACGCGCATCTTTCCCAGCCCTTGATTCTCGAGGCGAGCGGAGGCATAATTTTCGGCAAAACGCTGGTCGTTCAGATACCCGGCTTCTTTCAGTTTCACGAGCACGGCGTCCACGTCCTCGTCGTTTTGCGCACGGCGGCGAAGTTTCTCGCGCAGCTCTCCAGATGAATGCGCGCGGCCACCCAGCGCACGCAATGCAACGTTTAGGAGCTTTGCACGGTCTAACGGTTGTGGCTGTCGTTTCGCCATGACAAAGGAACACTAACAGATTCGAGACTGCTATTGTAGAGGAGAGTCTGAACTTTTGATGAGCACGCGCAAAACGGAGCGCGCCGCGGGCTAGTTTCCGACCCGTTTGGCGGTGCGCGACCGCACCCTTTGCGCTTATTGGAAAGAAAGGACGGCTAATCATGGACGACGACAACAAGTTTTCGTACTTTTTTCTGGGGTTGGGACTGGGGGTAGCGGCGGGATTGCTTTTCGCGCCGAAATCCGGACCGGAAACACGCGATCTGCTGATCTCCAAAGCGGACGAAGGTAAAGAATACCTGAAGCGCCGGAGTAACGAGGTGCGCGATCAAGCCGCCGACGTGATCGAAAAAGGCAAATCTACTGTGACGCGCCAGCGCGACAACCTGGTGGCGGCGGTGGAGGCGGGCAAGCAAGCCTACCGTGAAGCGGTGAGCACCGCGCCGATTGACGGCGAACCGATCTAGCTCCGCCGGAGGTTGATCATGAGCGAGACCACTCTGCTTTATGTGATGACGGCCTTCGTCATCATCTCCGCCATTGCACTGTGTATCCAGGCGGGTATGCTGGCTGGGATTTATAAAAGCACCAAGGCGCTGCAGGAGAAGATCAATCCTCTGGTGCCCAAGGTGGAGATCCTGGTCGAAAGGGCGAGCTCGACCGTGGAGCAGAGTGGCAAGCAGATCACCGAGATCACCACGCGCGCCAACGCGATTTTGGATTCCAGCAAAGAAATTGTGGATTCCACCAAGCGCCAGTTGGCCATGGTGGAGGAAGTGGTGGGCGACGCCGCCGTGCGCGCCAAGGTGCAGATGGAGCGCGTGGAACTGGTGCTGGACGACACGCTGAGCCGGGCGCACGAGACAATAGCCGTGGTCCACGATGGCATCATGCGGCCGCTACGCGAGGTGAATGGGATTGCGGTTGGCGTGCGGGCCGCGCTGGCCGCTCTGGCGCGTGGAGATCGTCCCACGGTGGATCGGGCCACCAGCGACGAAGAGATGTTTATCTAAGTCTTGCCTGGGTCTACTGCGAAGGCGGTGGCGTGGTTGGAGCGGTAGGGTTGGATGGCGCAGCGGTGGTCGACGAACCGGAGCTGAACGGGCTGGAGCTGGTCGAGTTACTTCCACCGAATGAACTGCTTCCGAACGGCGAGTTGGTCCCGTTTTGGTTCTGCTGCATTTGCTGCTGCACGTTTTGTTGTGCGTTTACCGCGGCGGCTCCAACCGCGGTTTTGTCCTTCTTAAGGTCGTAAACAAATTCCCATTCTTTATACTTGCTACGGTCGTTGACCCGGTGTATCCCTTTCCCTTCGGCGGTGCTGGCAACTCCGGCGATCCCACCCGTATTTCCTGAGCTGAATGCGGAGATGGACGAAGGAGGTTGTCGCGGCGTGGTCAAAATGTTCTGGATCATGTTGGCCGCGCTCTGTGGTTGTCCCGCGCCCCCGGCGCCAGGCGCTCCGGCGGGTTGTCCGAATGGCTGACCCGCCAGTTGACCCGGATTCTGCTGAAACCCCGTATTCTGCTGGAAACCCGGATTCTGCTGAAAGCCCGGATTTTGCGGGGATTGGTTCGACGGTGTTTGTCCACCGTTTGCCCCGTTCGCCTGCATCACCGGGGGGAATCCTATCGGCGTTTGCGGTGTCTGCGATGGATCCTGAGGAGCAGCGGGCTGTCCTGGAAAAGGCGGCTGGCCCGGGATCTGAGTTTGTGAGGGATCTTGCGGCGTGGCCGGCTGATTAGGATCTGTCGGCTGTTGCACAGGCTGGCCCGGTAGCGGCTGCGTTGGCTGTTGGCCCTGATTGGGATCCGGTTCTGGTGCTGGAAGGGGCTGGCCATCGGGCCCGATGCTGGTGACGTTGCCGCCGGCGGAAACTCCACCGCCCGGACCACCGCCGATGATCCGGTCACTCGGCCTTCTCAGCGCCATATTCAATGGATCGGGTGCCTGCGCATTGGGATCGTTGGGATTGTTGGGATCCACCGCTTGCGATGAATTAGCAGTACCGGTCTGCGAAGAACCGGAAGTTTGCGATGAGCCTTGGGCCGAATTGGCCCCGCTTCCATTGCTACTGCCCGGGAGCGGCGCCGGAGGTTGAACCAGCGAATCGGTGAGCTGTCCGGCCGGGCCGACATGCAGCAAGCGGAACTCCTTGCCGGTTAGCGGATCCATGTAGCGGTGGCGCAGAAAGCGGATGTTACGCGTGGTCTCGAGATCGTCCAGGCTCTGTGGATAGAGGTGATACTTGCGGTAGAAGAGCTGGATGGCGCGCTCATATTGCAAGCCCCGATCGATCGCCATCTGCTCTTTGGCACGCTGCGATTCAAACGCGACGCGCGGCACTTCGATGTACAGCGTAATAGCCACCGCCGCCGCCATCACGAACACCAGCAGCAGAGCAAAGCCGGACTCGTTGCGACGGCCGGACACCGACTCCCTAACGGTCGCGGCTCTGTAAGAGCCTCCAAACACGCAGTCAGGATTCTGAGCCGCGCGGGTTGTCGGCATCATCCGGCCATCTCCGCCACCAGCGGCAGCGTTTGCTCGTTGTTGGTCTTAAACTCGGTGTCTTCCACGACGGCGGAATTGACGCCAATACGGACAATCTTGTAGCGCTTCTTGATCATGTCGCCTTCGCCCGCGATAACGATATCTTCGCCATCCAGGAAGAAGGCGCGCTTGTCCCCCACCTTCGTTTTGTTCACGAAGCCATAGAATTTGAGCGGGATGGGGGGCGCCCTGGGCTCTGGAGGCGCCGCGACGGGCGGGGGCTGAACCGGACCCACAATACGCCGCGCGATCGCGATCTTGTCCGGCTCCTTGATGGCCTTGATCTGCTCTGGAGGCGCGGCGGCGATCTCGAAGAGCGAACGCGAACCGGCGTCCACGCCTACAGTTTTGACCTTCGCGAGAAGGTCCAGCCGCAATGTTGGATCGATATTCGCAGTGTCGATATTCTTGGGCTTCAAGGTCGGCCGGAATTCCCGAGCGCTGTTAGCGGATTGCTGTACTACGCGAAACGAAGACCGGGCAATCGAGCCCGGCGTTGTGGTCGACGATAATGCCGCTGGGACGCGGCTCGGGACGGGCGACGAAGCCGGCCCCCCACCCGAGTTCCGGTTGGAAAAGTAGAAATACCCCGCGGCCAAGAATAGAACCGCCAGTATGACGATCTTCTTCGGGTCGGCGCCAACTTTGGATGGGACCAGGTTCATTGCGCCGATCCGTCCTCCTGCACGAACGTGTCCAGCTTCAACATCACGTTTAGCCGTCCGCCGGATTGCTGCGGCGTTGCGTTGAGGCTCTCAATGATCAATAGCCGGTCCGACTTATCCAATAGATTGATGAAATGGATCAGATCCGGGTACAAGCCTTCAAAGTTGGCCGTGATCTGCATCATATCCAGGGTATCGCTTCCGTCCACCGCGTCGAGCGCCAAAGCGCTGTCGCGCGGAGTGATCTTAGCCTGGCCGGCCAGATCGTTCAGCTCCGCCATGATGGTGGAATAAGCGGTCCGGCGCGGCAGGAAATAACTCTTCATGAACTCGTCGCCTTCGCCTCGCCCGCTTTGAATCTTGCTCGCCAGCAGCCGCGTCCGGTCCAGCACGCCCTGCTGCTGCCGGATGTCGGCGTGCATATCCAGGGCCTGCTGCGCCAGCTCCTGAGCCGAACCTCCCATGGGACGCAGCACGAAATACAGCGCCACCAGGTTGGCTGCCGCCAGAACGCCCAGCCCCAGACGGATCAGCGCGCGCGGATTGTTGGGAGGCCAAACGCTATAACTTCTCCCCACGTTAGAGCCTCTGAGCATAAGTCACCATGACGTGATAGCGAAAGAACGGATCGGTTTGCGAAGGGGGCGACGACGATTGCACGCTGGTGGGACCAAACTGCGGCGAGCCTTCCAGACGCTTTAGCAGATCGAGAATCGGCGGGACGTCTTTCGCGCCCACCACCATGTCGAGCAGAACCTGGTTATTGGAATCCACTTCCGGCAGCCGCACCGAGACCAGCCGCACATTGTACGGCATCACTTTCTCGAGGTCGGCAAAGATTTTCGTCCAGCTGATGGCCTTGCGCTCGATCAGCGTATTCAAGAAGAGGCTGCGCTCCAGAACCTCGGCATTTTCCGGTCTGCGGAGCGTGGCGTTTAGTTTGGCTTGCTGGGAGGCGATGGCCTGCAGCCGCTCGTTCTGCCGGTCGATCGCGATGCGAATGTCGGCCGCCTGGTGGCGTTCAGAAAGAATCGCGATCACCTGGTAGATCAGCAACAAACTGAGCAGAATGGCCAGCGCGGCTGAGCCGACCAACAGCGGCCGGTCCCGCCGGAACGGTTCGCTCGCAAGATTGATGGGTACTCGCAACGGCATATCCTATGCTAACGACTCCAGATATCCGAGCAACCCGGTGGTGCCCCTTCGAGGCGGCCCGAAACGCGAGTGGACAGCCTGCACGGCCACTCCCCACTCTGTCTCCCAGCGCGGCGCCAATTGCTCCATCTCCGCTCCGAATCCAGCCAGCCAAATCTGCTTCGGACGCCCCTTCAACTCGTCTTCGATGTAAGCGATGGTGGGATGCAGGACGGATTCAATATCCTCGAGGCGCCCTCCCTCCATTTCGATGCAGCGCGCCAGGTTCACTGCGTTGTCCTGCATCACCAGCACCGAGATCACCCGCCCGCTCAGTTTCACCAGCAGACTGATGCCGTCCGGAGCCAGCAGATTGAGCGCCGCGAGCGACGAGGTAGTAACCAGGCCGGGATGAAAGCCGGCCGCGCGAAAGGGCGCTTCGTACTGCACCACGATGTCGGAAGACATTACGGCCGCGAGTATTTCCACTTTCGCGCCGGTCTTTTCCTGCTCCGCGTAGCTCACCACCGCCGTTTCCACTTCGAAAGGTACGCTTTTTTTCAGACGGAAACGGACCAGGGCCTGCTGCTCCTCCAGATCGGACGGGAAGGTGTCGAAATCGAGCACCGCGACGCGCGCGCAATAATCCGGCAAAATGACCGCGGCGCGCCGTTTGCGCTGGCCGTTGGCGGGCGCGAGCGATCGAATATGCTCCAGCAGCACCTGCGGCTGCTGGATGTTGTCGTGCAGCGGCGAAACCAGCAGCACGCCCGGCTCGAAGTGCGAAAATTCCGCCAGCGTAGGCTCCGACACCGGCGCATAGGCCAGGCCTTCTTCGGAGAGCTCGAAGGCGTGGGTCGGCGGCGGATCTTGAAAGAGATTGCTGAGAGCGCTCATAGGTGGCGCACGCACTCCTGCGTGCCGCGTTCACACTCGTGTGAACGCCCGGTTCTTTTTCTTATCCCTTGCGACGGCACGAGTGCCGTCGCGGCACGCACGAGTGCGTGCGCCACAAACGAACACGAGGTTTTCTCCAACGAACTCATCCTTATCCTTCGATGAAGGTTACCTTGTTGATTTCCTTCAAAGTGGTGACGCCCTCGCGCGCCTTGTCGATGGCGTGATCGCGCAGAAACGTCATGCCTTCCTCGCGCGCCTGGCGTTTGATCTCCGATGCCGGGCGCTTGTCGAGAATCATTTCGCGGATATGCTCGCTCAAATCCAGCAGCTCGTGTATCGCGGTGCGTCCGCGGAATCCGGTGCCGCCGCATTCAAAGCAGCCGGGCCCTTCGTACAGTGTCACGTTTCGCCATTCCTCGGGATTGAGGCCGCTTTCCACCAGATAAGAATCCGGATATTGCACCGGCGCTTTGCAGTAGTTGCAAATCACGCGCACCAGCCGCTGGGCCAGGATGCAATTCAGCGCCGACACGAAGTTGTACGGCTCCACGCCCATGTTCAAGAAGCGGCCCAGCACGTCCAGCACGTTGTTGGCGTGAACCGTCGTGAACACCAGGTGGCCGGTGAGGGCGGCGTTGATCGCAATCTGCGCGGTCTCCTGATCGCGGATTTCGCCCACCATGATCTTGTCGGGATCGTGCCGCAAAATCGAACGCAAGCCGCGCGCGAACGTCAGCCCCTTCTTCTCGTTCACCGGGATCTGCGTGATGCCTTTGATCTGGTATTCAACCGGGTCTTCGATGGTGATGATCTTGTCTTCGTCGTTCTTGATCTCACTCACCCCCGCGTACAGCGTGGTGGTTTTGCCCGAACCCGTGGGACCGGTGACCAGCACCATCCCGTACGGCTCCTTGATATAGCGGCGAAACTTGACCAGGTCCGAATCCGAGAAGCCCACCACGTCGAGCGAAAGCTTGGCGAACTTTTCGCTCATCGATTCTTTGTCCAGCACGCGCAGCACGGCGTCTTCGCCATGGATGGTGGGCATGATGGACACGCGGAAGTCGATCAGACGCGTTTTGTACCGGACCCGGAAACGGCCGTCTTGAGGGATGCGGCGCTCGGCGATATCCAGCTCGCTCATCACCTTGATGCGCGAAATGATGGTGGAGTGCCAATCCTTCGAAATGGGCGGCATGGCGTAGTGCAATACGCCATCAATACGATACTTGATGGCCACTTCCTGGTCGCGCGTCTCGATGTGAATATCGCTGGCGCGCCGTTCGAGTGCGTTAAAGATGGTGGTATCCACCAGCTTGATCACCGGTGCGATGTCGCTGTCGGCGGTCAGCTTGTCGATGGAGAGGGTTTCGTCCTGATTCTCTTCCTCGCCGATCATGACGTCCAGCGTGAAGCCCTCGGTCACCTCTTCCAGAACGCGCTGCGACTGCTCCGTTTTCTTGAGCAGATCGGAGATCTGAGACAGCGTGGCCACCTTGACGTGCAGCTTTTTCTGCAGCAGGATGGCTAGCTCGTCAATCAGGTTCAGGTTGCGCGGATCGGCCAGCGCGATGTCCAGGTGCCCGTTTTGCGAGTTGATGGGCACGAAGTTGTAGCGGAACATCAGGTCCACGGGGACCGAATGGAACAGGTCGTGATCGATGCGGACTTCACGCAGGTCGACAAACTCGCAGCGGTAGCGAGCGGCCAGCGTCTTGGACTGCGCGATCTCGTCGGCCGGCTGAACAATCTTGAGGGTGTCTCTAGCGGCCATAAAAGCTCCTGGAATACGAGGAAGTCAAGGAATAAGAGCTGCTGGAATACGAGGAAGTCAAGCTTCCGGAATACGAGGAAGTCAAGGAATACAAGGAATCCTGACCATTCCCTGTATTCCTCGTCTCCCTTGTATTACTTCGGGTGGTCTCCCTCGTGTTCCCAAGCTTTTTCATTTGAGCGTGTCCGCCAAAGAGAAGATCGGCAAATATAGCGCCACCAACACGAATGTCACGAAACAACCCATACAAATCATGATTGCCGGTTCAATCAGCGAGAGGGCCGCCGTCATCCGGGTGTTGACGTCATCCTCGTAGAATTCCGCTACGCTGGCCAGCATTTGCGGCAGCGCGCCGGTGGATTCTCCCACCTCGATCATGTCGATGGAAAGCCCTGGAAAGATGCCCGTTTTAACCAGCGCACCCGACAGCGCCTGGCCTTCTTTCACCCTCTGGCCGGCTTCCGACAGGCTGTTCTTGAGCAGCCGCGTGCCCAGCGAGCTGGACGCCGTGTCCAGGGCCTGCAGCAGCGGAATTCCGCCCACCAGCAGCGTGCCTAGCACGCGGGCGAATTGCGCCACCTGGTACTTGATCCAGACCTCGCCCACCACCGGTACCTTGAGCCGCCAGCGGTCCACCCGCTCCTCGCCTTTCGGCGTTTTCATCCAAAAGCGGAAGGCCACGCCCGCCAGCACCAGGCCGACGAACCCGTACAGAATGTAGTTCCGGGCGGTGGTTCCGATGGCGATCAGGATCTGGGTGGCCGCCGGCAGTTGCGCCGACATGCTGCTGTACAGCTCGGCAAACTTGGGCACCACGAACGTGATCAGGAACACCATCAGGCAGATCACCAGCACGATCAGCAGGCAGGGATACACTAGGGACAGTATGATCTTCTTGCGAACCGACAATGCCAGCTTCTGATAGGTGATAAAACGGTCCAGAACTTCCCCCAGCGCGCCGCTCTTCTCGCCCGCCAGCACCGAAGTTACATAAATGGGCGGAAACACTCCCTGCCGCGCGAACGCGTCCGACAGTAGCGATCCGTTCTTCACCTCTTCCCGGACGGCCTTGATGTGCGGCGCAAGCTTGGCATCGGTAAGACGCTCGGACAGAAGATCGAGCGCCTTCAAAATCGGCAGCCCGGCCCGAATCAGCGTGACGAACTGCTGATTGAAGATTAAAAACTTCTCCAGGTTGATCTTTTTTTTTCCCGCCGCCCAGCGCCATTCCCGCAATCTCGCGGCGCGGCTTGACGGAGTAGATCAGAAAGCCCTGCTGGGAGTAACGGTCGCGCAGTTCCCGTTCCGAGCCAGCTTCGGCCACCTGCTGGTGCATTTCGCCGCGCGGGTCCGCGTATTTGAGAACGAATTCGGCCACTAGTCGCTCCCTTCCGCGGCCACCAGAGTTGCCCCGGCCGGCATCTGGAACTTGAACACGGTGTCGTTGACCGGAGGATTGAGCTTCTCGCCGTCCAACTGGAATGTGAGAAGCGACATGTCTTGCAGGCTGATGGTCATGCGCTGAATCTCGTAATCCGGCGTCACCAGCATTTGCACCTGCTCGTAGGGAAATTTATCGTTCTTGGCTTTGGCCGTGAGCAGGTAGTTCGGCCCCTCCGTCTTCACGTCAAAGTCGCGAAAATCCTTGGCGAAATCCAGCTTTCCCAGCAGGAAGGCCAGCGGCGCCCGCATGTCATCGCTGGCTTTCAGCTTCGTCTTCTCCACCCGATGCGCTTCGGGAGTGTAGAGATACACATCCTTGCCGTCCGACACGAAAAGCTTCCCCGCCGGCGTCGTGTAATCCCAACGCATTCTGCCGGGCTTACGCAGGGTCAGTTCGCCAGATTCAGTCTTCCGCGCCCGGCCCTGGACCGTATACGACTCCACAAAATGCACTTGCAGGGTCTTGGCCCGGTTGTAGCGCTGTTCCACCCCTTTGAGAAGCGTATCGAGGTCCGCATCGGCGGCCAGGATCGGCACCGACGCCCCAACTAGCCCAAAAAGACAGGCCCAGAGCGCAATTCGAGTCACATTATTGTTGACGCGCAATGACCGGCAGATGTGCAGAATCAATTGGATACAGAAAATGCTTTGTAAGTTGCTGATTTAACGGCCATAATTGCCTTGTGCCGAAAGCGCTTGTTACCGAGGATGCCCTGGTTGCTATCCATGCCATCCGCCAATCACCCGAGAACTACGACCTGAAGCGAGATCTGGCGCCGTTTCTGCGCCACAAAAGCAATCACGCGATAGCCGCGGCGGCCGGTGCGGCGGAGCACCTGGAAGCCAGTGCGCTTACCACCGATCTGGTACAGGCTTTCGAAAAGCTGATGCGAGATCCAGCCAAATTGGATCCGGGCTGCAAAGCCACCACCGCCATCGTGCAGGCGCTGATTCAATTGGAGGACCCGGCGGCCAGTGTCTATTTCGCCGGCGTTCGGCACGTTCAGTGGGAGGGCAGCTTCGGTCCCAAGGTGGATGCAGCAGCGCCCCTCAGGGGACTGTGCGCGCGTGGGTTGGCGCGGATGGGGCATCCCGATGCGTTGCTGGAATGCGTCACGCTGCTGGCCGATCCGGAGGTCGCGGCGCGGGCGGGTGCTATTCGGGCCATTGCCGATGCCGGGCGTCCGGACGGGGTATTGCTGCTGCGGCTGAAGGCGCTCGTGGGCGACAAGGAAATCGATGTGACGGGCGAGTGTTTCGCGGCGCTGCTGAGCCTGGACCCGGCTGGGTCGGTCGATTTCGTCGCCAGGTTCCTGCGTTCCCGCACGGAGGGCGTTGGCGAACAGGCCGCGCTGGCGCTGGGAGAATCGCGGATTCCGGCGGCCTTCGAGGCGCTACGCGAGGCCTGGGAGCAGGGTGGAGCGACCGAGCAGCGGCGCACCCTGCTGGTTGCCATCGCGATGTTGAGGAGCGACGATGCGCTGGAGTTCCTGCTGAGCCGCTTAGGTGAAGAAAGCGGCCCGGTGGCGGCGGACGCGCTGGCCGGGCTGGCGTTCTACGCACGCGACGAAGCGGTGCTCGCGCGGGTGGAGGGGATTATCCGGCAAAGAGGCGACGGCGCGCTCGAAGCGGTCTTTGCTCGCGAATTCTCCCGCGCCTGAGGACTCAGGCGCAGCGACTGACATAGCGCCGGATTATCGGAAGCCAGCGGATCGGGTTTGGGACTGACTTCTGCGAATTTCAGCGCCTTCACGGAAAGTATGGCGCTCACGGGCGCGCTGTAGGGGCCACTTGGTTCAGACGCCGATACTGTTCCAGTTTTGAGACTGGATTCTGCGACATCCGAGAGGCCGTTTTTAAGGCTTCCCACGCTGTCTCAAAACTTACCCTTTGTGAGACCAAGGGCAGATTTGGAACACTGGAGGGGGCAGCAGGGCCCGGTCCATACGGAGCAGAATGCGGAACATATAGGGTTGCGCCGGATGGCACGGTAACAGTGAATTACGGGCTTCGCTCAAAATCTGCGCACAACGGCTCCATTTCGCCCCAGCACTATGCCAAATTCCTGCTTGGTGAGTTAATTCTAGAGAGCAACTTGAGCCGCGAGGGGCAGGG
>CAVVHB010000033.1:0-87610 GCA_963747945.1 Bryobacterales bacterium | reverse complement strand
GAATGATAACGTTCCCGGTTACGTTCCAGACCGCATATTCACCTTGGGTGAAGCTGGAAAACGTCTGCGTGGAAAGCACCGCATTGTTGGCCGCATTCAGGATGGAGATGGTCGCTAAAGTTTTACCCGAGCTGGTGTAATCGAGCAAATACAGGGATATGTCGTAGGTGTCGCCGTCCGTCAGATTCAGCCTGATCCGAACGTTAGTTTTACCCGATAACGCATCAGGATCCAAGGCGGCTGGATGAGCCGCTGGAAACCTGCAACGCGCTCGTTGAAGTGGTCGTGGTGCTCCACGTAAACAGCGAGTCCCCGGTGAAACTGAGCGTGGCGTAAGAAGGAGCGCAGGTCTTCGTAGCATCGCTGGCAATGGAGTAGCCGTTGGATCATTACTGCCCGGTCCAGGTACCCAGCGTCTTGGTGTCCAGACCACTGTATGTCGCCGAGGCCCCGCCGCTCGCCGCACCGGTCGACACGACCAGATTTACTGCCGAGCCAACGGTCACGGTAGTCCCCGCCACCGGGGTTTCGCTTATCACCTTGCAGGACGCCCCGTGCTGCTCGACTGCATCGTCACAGTGCCGGCCACCAGGCCCGCCCCGGTAATGGCGGTCGTCGCCGCGGACTGCGTATCGCCTACTACGTTCGGCACCGTCACCTGAGCAAGATCATAGTTATATCGGTTGCCGTCCGACGATGCTCCGCCGCCAGTTGCCGTGAAAACGCTCGCGGTATTCACTTGCGGGGAAGTCGCGTCGCCGCGACGTTGACAGTCACCGTGATCGCCCCGTAACTCATCCCAGCAGCGGATGGAGTCGATTGCGTGCAGGTGTTGCCAGATACAAGTCCATCCCGATCCAGTCATCGAAACCAGCGTTTCGCCCGACGGTACCTCTCGTCACCGTCACCTCGACAGTGGACCGGAGCCCTGGTTATGACCTGAATCGTGTAGTTGCGCTCTGCTGGGCCGTGACTGAAATTTCCAGTATGCAACTTGTGATGCCGAGCACCGGCGGGCCAGTAGAATTTGTGACCACGAAAGCGGCAGTGGTGGGGTTGCGGCTCGTGGTAGTTTAGTTTTCGGACCGTAATCTGGTAATACCCGGGAGTCGGAATATCTCCGGCATTGAGTTCATCGTCAGTTGCGTCGGTTGACGTGACAGCCTGAATACTCAACCCGACGGGCCGAAATAGGTGTACAGCAACGAAGGATTGGTCGAGAATGAACGCGGCGATTCTCGTGGCACAGAGGTGACTGTGAAAATCGATGAGATAGCCGTAAATCGATGGAGCCACGATCCATTCAGTATGAAGTTGGCCCCGTCCCAGCGCGCTTTTGGCCCATCAGTGAGAACGGAAACGAGGCGGTGGTCCCCCCGGCGGCCAAATCCTGCGTCCATCCGACGAAACTCAGTCCGCTCGCCCCGGCGGACGCCGTGAAAGTAACAGTCCCAATGTAGAAAACGGTCCACACATTACAATGTCCCGCTCTCATCGGTCCCCACGGTGAGGCTGACACCGTGAGTTGGCTCGCCATCCATCCGGACAGTATGTTGCCGTTCCTCTGCCGGGTCCACGATAGAACGGAAGCTGGGCGTGAAGTTTGCGGTCGAATGTACTTATGCCGGAAGCCGGCACGGTCACACCGAGAGAAGCCCCGCTGGGGGTGCCCGCTCCCGTCCAGTCGCTGAACGAGTAGCTGATGTTGGTGGTCACCGGTGATACAGACGCCGCGCGGTAAAAGTTAAGTTCTTTGTGGAAGCGAAACCCGCGCCGTTGAAGGATGAGTTCAAAATTCACCGGAGTGTACGCCGTAGAATGGTTCCCGTTTCCATCCGTGACGCCGATTGCGAATCCCGGGAAAACACCCAAGCCGGTCCCGGCAAGGTCCGGCGAAGCCGCCCGTGATGGTGGTCACCGCATCGGAAACCAATTGAGCCGTTGTCGAATTAAGATCTTCTGTTACATAGAAGGTAAAAGGATTTGTGTACAGATTTAGAAACGGCGAAGGATACCACCTGTAAAAGTTCTACCGCTATTCGGAGCCATCGTGAGAGTAACCAACTGGCGATCCAGATAGGTTGGCGCGCCATTGACCATAAGGCTGGTGCTCGCCGCAGGCGACGGTGTGATGGTGCCGTGGCCGCTGGGAGAGACCACCGGACTATAAGGGTAAACCGGAATGAAACTGGCGAGATAGTTGGTAATGGAGGGAGCCGTGGTGGGGCGCAACAGCGCACCATCGCCGAGTGCGTTACAACCGTGACGCTTTGGACATTGGCCGATCCGGCATTCCATCGGCCGAAAATATAATTCTGGCCGCTTAAGCGTTTTGCAGCGTTTGATTGGCCGTCGGGACGTTGAGCGTGTGCGAGGATTCGGTTGTAGGAGTGGTGAAGACGCACGGCGCCGTGCATGCTGTGCCATCCACTATCACCTGCAATCCACTGGGATTTGTATCTACCGTGACGGAGGCCGGTGTATGCCCGTAGAGGCGCATGATTCCGTCCAGGTCGCCAGTCGTGTATTTAGGCATGCTGGTGCCGAGCACCATGCCAGATGGAATCGTTTCCAGGCTTGGCAGCACCATCCTTGTCGAACGTGAACGGGCCGTATTCCATAATCGAGGCATAGTTGTAAAGACCAGAACCGATGCTGTCGGAGCCGATAATGTCGAAATTGGCGTGGTTGGGCTTATCGATGTTCTGCTCCATGTAATTCACGTACGCGTTGCGATCGGCTCGGGATTGCTCATGGAACAGGCCCAGCGCATGCCCATCTCGTGCAGAATCGTTGTTTTCGTGCAGGCTCCCACCCGCCAATCGGCTGTGGAACGCCATTTCCCTGCATTCCCACCGCGGCCTCGCAGGCGCCACTAAAGTTACTGGTGTCAAAATCGAAATCCACGTAGTTGCCGCTGCTGAGGTCGCTGGCGGTGGCAGCCACCCACTGAACGACGCCAGTCAGTTGCGAATTGGATTCCATGATGGCGTTATTGATGAGGGGATAAATGGTGTCGGTGGGGACATTCGTAATCGTGTATGGCACCCGGCCCATGGGCCACAATTCGGTGGTGGCTGAAATATTAGGTGCGATCGTCAGTGACTCTGGGCGCGGTCCCCTCGTGCTCTTGGCACCGGAGAGGCCGGTAGTTGCGCTCGCAGCCAAGTCCGCAGCCTTGCCAGGACCATATCGCTTTGATAAATCGCGAACCCGTCTCGCACCTCATAGGTGATCTGTTTCCCATGAAAGATCGTCGTCCCTTGCTCTTGCGCCAGAAACGGCGATCGCGGCGCGTAGTAGATGTTCACAGACATGGACGCGCCCGGTTGCCCCAGCGCCTTGATCCGCACATGATTAATTCCCGGACGCAGCGGCACCGGCGAGGTGGAACTCCAACGCGCGGTCCTGCCATCATCGCCAGGCTTAACGGCGCCAGATCGCTGAAGCCGCGACTACTCTCCCACAACACCCGCTTGTATCCCCCGGTCCATGCCAAAATTCCCTTTAGATAAATCGCAGGCTCACTGGTGACAATGGTCCCGTCCTTAGATGGCGTCGGTTCCGTGAGCCGAAGCGCACCGTTTTGTCCGAAAGCCAAACCGCAGAGAAGCAATGGGGCAAGCCAAGATAAACGTGTGGAAATAGGTGTGTGCAGACGGGTCACTTTGAAGCTCCGGTGAGGTATGAGTTTGCGAGACAGTCCAGAGTACGATGGAATCTTTCGTGCGTCAACGCACTTGTCCAAGGCGCAATAGCGTGAAAGGATCAGGACGTTCAGTACCCTTCCAACCTGCTTCGGCCCAACCTTGTAACGGTTCGATAACTTGACCGTTCGCGCACATAACTCCGAGCCGTCTGACGGCGCGCCAGCCCGCAAATGCCGTAGCCAGTTGCATGCAAGTGTTATAAACTGGGCACTTCGCCCGGAATCCCATGCAAACCAACAAGAAACACCTTTTGATCCCTGCCGCCCTGTTCGCAGTCGCTTTTCCCAGCCACGCGCAGAGCCAGGGAGCGGTAACTTTCACGGCCGCTCAAGCCACCGAAGGCCAATCGGCTTACGCGCAAAACTGCGCTGGATGCCACGGCCAGGGTTTGGATGACGGTGAGTTCGCGCCGCCCGTGAAAGGCACGGCCTTCACAGCACAATGGGGCGGCAAGAGCGTTGGCGAGCTCCTCACTTTCATCATGACCAAGATGCCGCCCAGTAATGCCGGCGCACTGGGCGATGCAACGTATCTTCAGATCACCGCCTTCATTCTTCAATCGAATGGTGTCCAGTTGGACGCCAAGAACCTTCCCGGCTCAGATGCGAGCAGCGCCAACGGAAGGCCCAGAACTCCAGCTTCCGCCAGTCCAGGCGGCGGACTGTCGCCCTTCGCTAGCCTGATTCCCGCGGCTCCCCAGGCGAATCCGCTCGACAAACTCACGCCTGTCACCGACGCACTGTTGCAAAATCCACCAGCCGGCGAATGGCTCACATGGCGCCGCACTTACGACGACCAGGGGTTTAGCCCGCTCAAGCAGATCAACAAATCGAACGTCGGCCAGTTGCGCTCCACCTGGAGTTGGTCCCTGTTTCCGGGTCCCAACGAAGCCACGCCGCTGGTCCACGATGGCGTCATCTTCGTGCACTCCTCCGGCGACCACGTCCAGGCTCTGAACGCAGTCACAGGCGACCTGCTCTGGGAATATTCCCGGCAACTTCCCAAGCCAAAAACTGGCTTCCTCAATCTGGTAAAACGCGACATCGCCATTTATGGCAACCACATCTTGCTGGAAACATCGGACCTGCACGTGGTTGCGCTCGACATAAAAACCGGAGACGTGGCCTGGGACCACGAGATCGTGGATCGCGACAAGAACCCGCGCGTCATGATGACCGGCGGCCCGTTGGTCGCCAAAGGCAAGGTGATGGTGGGAACCGTGGGCCAGGCCCCGGGCGGCAACATGATCGTCGCACTGGATGCCGGCACCGGCAAGGAGGCTTGGCGCTTCTACACCATCGCGCGGCCCGGCGAGCCAGGCGGCAATAGTTGGAACGGACTTCCGCTGGATAAACGCAACGGCGCTTCGGTGTGGACTGCCGGCAGCTATGATCCCGCCTTGAACCTGGTCTTCTTTGGAGCCGCGCAAACTTACGACACCGGCCCGCTAGTGCATCCGTCGAAGGAACCCGGCGTCACCAACGATGGGCTTTACACCGACACCACGCTCGCGTTCGATCCCGATACCGGCAAGCTGGTGTGGCATTTCCAGCACGTCGCCAACGATCAGTGGGATCTCGATTGGGCCTTCGAGCGCCAGTTGATCAATCTCCCCGTTAAGGGCGAGACTAAGCGTGTAGTGGTAACTTCCGGCAAGGAAGCGTACTACGATGTGCTGGACGCGGCCACCGGCAAGTACGATTTCTCCATGGATCTAGGCGTGCAAAACGTGATCGAATCGGTGGATCCAGTTACCGGCGCGAAAACAATCAACCATAAAGTTATCGTTGGCGACGGTGAAACCAAGACCGTCTGCCCGCACGCCGGCGGCGCCAAGAGTTGGATCCCGGCGTCGGTCAATCCCGCAACCAAGATCCTCTACGTGCCGTTGGTGGAGTCCTGCATGGATCTGATCCCGGTTGCTCCCGGCGAGCGCGGCGGCCTCTCGTCCGGCGTACGTTTCACTATCCGGCCGCGGCTGGATAGCGACGGCAAGTATGGCCGCTTCGAAGCCATTAATCTGGAAACCCGCAAAGTGGTCTGGACCGATCGTCAACGTGCGCCGCAAACCACGGGCGCTCTGGCCACCGCGGGCGGCATCGTCTTCGCCGGGTCGCTGGACCGGTATCTTCGCGCTTACGACGAAGCCACCGGCAAAGTCCTCTGGGAAACCCGTTTGAACGATGTACCCAGTTCCTGCCCGATCACTTATAGCGTCAACGGGAAGCAGTACGTCGCCATGGTAGTGGGCAACGGGGGCGCCCAGACCATCACGTGGCCCCCGCTGGTGCCCGAGATCAAGAACCCGTCCGGCGGTGGGGCCGAGCTATGGGTCTTCGAGCTGCCCGGAAAGAACTAAGCCATGTGCAAGCCGACCGTTGTTGCGGCGTTCGTCCTGCTCGCCGCCATTGTTCCCGCGCGGTCGCAGGTGGTCAAGAACTTTGCCCCCGTCACGCCCGAAATGCTCCTGAACCCGGCCCCGGGCGATTGGCTGATGTTCAGCCGGACCTACGATGCGCAACGCTTCAGCCCACTCAAACAGATCAACAGGCAGAATGTCGGTCAGCTACGGCTGGCTTGGTCGCGCGGCATGACACCCGGCCAAACCGAGAGCATCCCGCTCGTGCACGACGGCGTGATGTACGTGATTAATCCCGGCGCGATCGTCCAGGCGCTGGACGGCGCCACGGGCGACCTGATCTGGGAGTACAAGCGCAAAGTTCCCGCTGGCGTGGCCACCATTGCGCGGCCCAAATCGCTCGCCATCTATCAAGACGTCGTCCTTTACACTGCCCCCGACAGTTACGTGGTTGGCCTGGACGCGCGCACCGGGAGCTTCGCTGGCAGACTAAAGCCGACGAGCGCGGCCACACCTCCGGCCCCATCGTCGTCAACGGCAAGGTGATCACGGCTGGAACATGCGTGGGAGGCCTGCGCGCGAATTGCTACATCGCCGCGCACGATGCCATCACCGGGAAAGAAGTCTGGCGGTTCTATACTACGCAGGACGACAAAGATCCCGCCGGGGATTCCTGGAATGGCGCTCCAGTGGACAAACGCGTCGCGTCCACCTGGGCGCTGCCGGGCTCCTATGATCCGGTGCGCAACCTGCTTTACTGGGGCATCGCGAATCCCACGCCCAATACGCGCGCCGATCGCCATGGCGGCAATGCCGATGGCACCGCCCGCTCCGCGCCGGCCGATCTCTATAGTAATTCCACGGTGGCGCTCAATCCCGATACGGGCAAGCTGGTTTGGTATTACCAGCACCTGCCGGGCGACGATTGGGACATGGACATCAATGAGGAACGCACGCTGATCAGAACGGCCGTGAGTCCCGATCCAAAGTTTGTGAAGTGGATCAATCCCGACATCCCGCGCGGCCAGGTGCACGACATCTCAGTGAACGTGGGGGAGGGTGGTGGACTCTGGGCGCTCGATCGCGGAACCGGCCAGTTTCTCTGGGCTCTGCCCTTCCCCTTCGACACGCCGTTATTCATTCTCTCCAACATCGATGTGAAGACCGGGAAGACCTACATCAATTGGGATCTGGTGGCGAAGCATCCTGGCGATCGCCACGTGATCTGCTACCTCAACACGCGCAGCTATTGGCCCACCGCGTACAATCCCCAGAACAACTCGCTCTATGTTCCTTACCTGGATACTTGTCTCGACATGACTTCGGCCGTCCCGGCGGGTACGCCCGGGCAACCCGAAGCTCGCGAAAAACGTTTTGGTGTCGCGCGGCCAGGCTCCGATCCGGATGCGCGGGTCGGCTTGGCCAAGGTCAACATGTCCACTGGCGAAATCAAACACTTCAGCACCGGAACACACGCCACCAGCACCGGGGCCGCGCTCGCCACAGCCGGCGATCTGGTTTTCTGGGGCGACTTGAACCGCAGACTTCGCGCCTTCGACGCCGACACCGGCAAGATACTTTGGGAGCAGATTGTGGGCGGCCCAATTTCGGTGAGCACCATCAGCTACGCGGCCAACGGCAAGCAGTACATCTGCGTCATGACCGGCGATAATCTCGCTGTCCCCGGTCTTCTGGGTGACACCAACTTCGCCGGCATCACCCCTGAGTTCAAGGTCCCACGCGGCCACAACGCGATTTATGTGTTTACGCTGCCGTAGTAGCAAGATTCCCAGGTGTCTAATATGCAAACCCAGACGTTTTGGATACTCCTCATACTCACGACCGCGCCATGGTGCGCTCGCGCGCAATGGTTGCACAACCCGACACCTGGAACGCCGCGCACTCACGATGGCAAACCGAATCTTGCCGCGCCAGCTCCTCGTGCCTCCAACGGTAAGCCCGACCTGTCGGGAATCTGGCTGGCGGAGCCTGCGCCCATCGAAGAACTGATGCGAATGTTTCCTGGCGGCGTGAGTGCCCTGGGCGAAGGACTCCCGTCCAAGTACTTCGTCAATATCCTGGCCGATTTCAAACCAGAAGATTCGCCGCTCCTGCCCGCCGCGGCCGAGGCCTACCGCCAGCACCTGCAATCGGCGGGAAAAGATTTTCAGACCTCGCGCTGTTTACCGGCCGGCGTCCCCGCGGCGAACCTTTTGCCGATTCCATTCAAATTAATTCAAACGCCGCAACAGATTGTCCTGCTGTACGAAGCCGACACTACGTTCCGCCAGATCTTCACCGATGGAAGAAAACTCCCCGCTGATCCCCAGCCGGCGTGGCTCGGCTATTCAGTCGGCAGATGGGAAGGCGACTGGATGGTCGTCGATAGCGCCGGATTCAACGATAAGGCGTGGCTGGACGCGTTCGGCCATATTCATAGCGACGCGTTGCGCGTAACGGAACGCTTTCATCGCCGCGACTTCGGCCACATGGAAGCGGAGGTACGGCTCGACGATCCCAAAACTTTCAACAGACCCGTCACCGTCCGATTCAACCTGGATTTGATTCCCGACACCGAGCTGCTGGAAACGTTCTGTCCGGAAAGCGAGAAGGACCTCGCTCACCTGCCCGCAAAGTAGCCTCGCGCTTCTGGATCGCTCTTCTTAGTGACTTCCACGATGCCGCGGTCCCCATCCACTTTCACCCAATCGCCGGTCTCGATCACACTCAGCGGATCCTGATCCAGCTCCGTCACTGCCGGGACCCTCGTAACCACGGCTCCCAACGCGATCTTGGTCGTCATCTGATTGAAGACCATCGCCAGCGGCGCCGATTTCGTCAGCCGGGTCATGTGAAACGCATTCGACCACCCGGACGACCCTTTCGCGCCTGGAAATACCAGCACCTTATCCTTGAAACTTTGCCCGCGCAACTCGTGCCGCGTCTCGATCACGGTTCCCGTCATCGGATCGATACCGCCCCAGCCCGAAATCGTCTCGCGCGTCACCAGCGCTTCACCCTCCACGCAGCCGCCCACGATGCCGCGCCCGTGAAGCACAATCATCGCAGCTCCCCGCTCCAGCGCCCGGTGAGCGCTGCGTTGATGCAGTCTTCCGTTGTGCCGAACCACGCTCCTACGTCGACCATCGCCGGCAGGTAGTGGGTCTGCTTCGCCGAATCCAACGCCACTACTTTCGTGCCTTTGGGCACGGCGCGGGCGATCGCCGAACAGGTATCGGTCATCACCAGGCCGCCCGCGTCCTCGATCTTTTTGGTGAATCCGCTCATATCCGCCACCGTCTTCACCGCGCGCGATGTAAACATCCACAGATGCGTCTTGATCTTCTTGCCATCCAGCAACCGCGCGACTTCGCGAAGCTGGTCGCTCGAGGCATGCGGGCAACCCAACATTACGTAATCGACGTTCGCGTCGCGCCCGTTCACGTTCAGCGTCTCATACACGCGGCGACGTTCTTCAGCACCATACCGAACCGTCGCCAACGGCCTGTGCCCGCCGAGCGCCGATCTCCAAAGTCTGCAGCCTCCGGCGTCACACCAACGATGTGATACATCTCCACTCCGCCCGACGACGCCGCGGCAGCACCGAAATGTTTGTGGCGGAGCGGATCGGCCTGACGGATCGCACCCGTGAGAACCGGGATATTTTCTTCCACAACGCCGCCGATGAAATAACCGAGCATTCCCCAATCCATCACGCTTTCCACCGGCGTCTCTACCTGGATCAGATGCGTCGCATGGCGGTACTCGTCGCGATGAAAACCCCAGTCGGGAATCTTGCCCGTGAGCATCGCGGCGCTGGTGCTCTCGCGGCCCTCCGTATTCGTTCGCGCGCCGATCACCGAATTGCAGTACACCACGGCGGACGACTCCATCCACGCGCAATGCTCGCCCTTCACCGGCAGGTTGCCCGCCAGATACGGCGTGCACGTCTTCATGATCCGGACCCCATGCCGCGCCAGTTCCGCTTCGTCTGCGCTCTGATGCTGCATCGCTTCACGGCTCATGCCCAGATCGGCCCAGCGCTCCAGATCCATGCCGCCCTGCAAATGGCAGCAATTCCCCGCGACCGCCGATGGCACGGACATCACTTCGCCGGCATCCAGATCGTAGAGGGAAAAGACCGCTTCAAAGCCCCCGTCGCCCGCATGTTCTTCGAAATATTTCTGCAGAAACAGCGTCGACGATCCGGGCACGCCCGCGATGTTCCTGGTATCGACGAACCGGTCAGCGCCCAGCGCCACGGCATAGCGCACCAACAATTCCATGGCCTTTTGTTTAGCCACGCCGCAGGCGCCATCCAGCATGGCTTTTTCGTCGTCCGCGAGAATCATTCAATCGTCCACGTTCGCGGCAACACGCGCCCGCAGCGCACCCACATCGATCTCATGCACGCTGCCCTGGCCGGCCAGATCCAGCGCATGCGCCGCAGCCGCACCCATTGCGATGCAGGGCCCCATCACCCGCACGCTCGACAATGCCGTTGCGTCGCCATCGATGCAGCGCCCCGCCGCCACCAGATTATCGACGTCCGGCGGCGTCAAGCTCCCCAGCGGAACGTAGTGCACGTGATCCGCGTCGAACGGCTCCCACACATACCCCTCCGCATTGTGATGCTGCTCCAGCGGCCACGCGGTCCGTGCGACGCTATCGGGAAACTTCACGCCCGCCCGCACCTCATCCACCGTCAGATGATGCCGCCCCACAATCCAACGCGTCTGCCGGATGCCGGGCAGCCCGTACGAACGCACCCGCGCTTCGCCGAACGCCGCTGGAAATTCCGACCGCAAGAACGTCATCGTCAGGTCGGCCTGCTGCTTGCCTTCGAGGCCCGTCTTGGAGGCGCCAAAAGGATCCATCGGATTCTCGATGTGCGTCATGTTCACCACCGCCGTCGCGCGGCCCGGAAAACTCATGGCGAAGCCGTCCCGCCGGATCATCCCGTACCGCGCCCCGTGCTCGCGAATGCGCTCCGACATCTCCGCGCGGCTCGGCTTCCGCGCCTCGTCGAAATTCTCGATCACGATCATCTGCGATCCGTAAATCACGCCTTCGGCCGGCTCGCGGCACTCCAGCCCCGCTTGCCATACCACAGCCGCGTCGCCGGTTGCGTCCACGAATCCATCCGCCCGCACCATCACATCGCCATAGCGCGTGGAAAAATCCAGCGCCGTAATCCTGCGCCCCTCCGCGCCGCACGCTCCGCAAAATCGCGCCCACTAAAGGCGTGATCCCGAGCTCCAGAACCTTCCGCTCCACCCAGCGCCCCAGCGCGACCTCGTTATACAGCGCATTCAACGACACGCCGCCCATCACGATGTGCAAATCGCCCGTCGCGCTCAGATCGCGAATGATATCGTCGGCGATCCCATGCGTCAGTTGCCGGCTCTTGGGCGGATTGCCGAACAACCCCACGATCATCCCGATGATGGAATTCACCGCCTGGCCGCCCAGCGAGGGCAAGCCATCAATCAGGATCACCTTGCGCCCCAATCGCGCCGCTTCAACCGCCGCGGAAACACCCGAAATTCCCGCGCCCACCACGCAAACGTCGGTGGAGTGCTCCCGTAACGATGGCGCACCATTGCGCCGCACCACCCGCGTCTCGGGACGAAAGGGTTGATCCAACATCTTCTACGTTCCGATTTTTAGCGCGCTCTTCAGGAACACAAAGCGATCCGCCCACTCATCGATCTGCTTGGTGGTGGGCTTTCCAGCCCCATGTCCCGCGCGCGTCTCGATGCGGATCAAAATCGGGGCTGGGCCCTCCTGTGCCTGCTGCAGCGTGGCGGCGTACTTCAAGCTATGCCCCGGCATCACGCGATCGTCGTGATCCGACGTGGTGATCAACGTTGGCGGGTACTGCACGCCCTTGCGAATATTATGCAGCGGCGAATACGCCCGCAACACTTTGAAATCCTCGGGATTGGCCGACGATCCATACTCGCCCACCCACTGCGTCCCGAAGCCGAAATTCTGAAATCGCAGCATGTCCATTACGCCCACCGCCGGCATCGCCGCGCCAAACAAATTGGTCCGTTGATTCAGCACCGCGCCGATCAGCAATCCTCCGTTGCTTCCCCCATAAATTGCCAGCTTCGGCGTCGACGTATACTTGTTCGCGATCAGCCATTCCGCCGCCGCGATGAAATCGTCGAAGACATTCTGCTTCTTCGCGCGCATCCCCGCCTGGTGCCACGCCTCGCCATATTCGGAACCGCCGCGAATGTTCGCCACTGCGTACACGCCGCCCATCTGCATCCATTCCACGATCCAGGGCCGAAATTGCGGCGTCTCCGCTATATCAAAGCCCCCGTACGCATAGAGCAGCGCCGGATTTTTCCCATCCAGCGTCAACCCCTTCTTGTAACTGAGAAACATCGGGACGCGCGTGCCGTCTTTGCTCGAATAAAACACCTGCTTGGTCTCGTACTGCGACAAGTCCGCCGCAACCTTACTCTGCCGGATCAGCGTGCTCTTCCCTGTCGCTAAATCCAGCCGGTAAACGCTGGGCGCAATGGTGAAGCCGTCGAACCTGTAGAACATTTCCTTGTCAGAGAGGCGCGCGCCGGACCATGCAGCTGTACCGATTCCCGGCAGCGCGATGTCTTCGGCCGCCTTGCCGTCCGAGTTCGTCTTCAAACTAACCAGGCGCGCCGCCGAATGCGCGTCCTTCATATAGGACAGCAACACCTTCCCGTCGGCGATCTGCACGCTATCCAGCGTCTCCGCGCGCTCGGGAACAATTTCCTTCCAATTCGTCCGCTCCGGATGCTCCATGTCCATTGCGATCACCCGGCCGCGCGGCGCGCCGTCGTTCGTCTGCAAATACAATGTGGAACCAATCACTGCGATGGGTCCGTAGCCAAAATCGGCCGACGGAATCAGCATCACAGTGCGTGGGTCGGACGCCCGCAGGTCTTGATATGCCAGCACATTCTTCCCCGGAACGCCTGTGTACATGTAGAGCAGCAGGTACCGGCTGCCCTCCATCACCAGCGGATCGATAGTCCAGTTCGGATGATCCGGCCGCTCGTAAATCAGCTTGTCCGCGGACTGCGGATCGCCCAGCTTGTGGAAGTAGACCTTCTCGTCCAAGGCAGCTACGGTCAGCAGCTTCTCCGCAGGAGGTTCGGGATAGCGGGAATAGTAAAACCCGCGGTCATCCTCCGCCCACGAGACGGTACTGCCTTTGGTCCACTGAATCAGGTCCGATGAATCCTTGCCCGTCGCTACGTCGCGCACGCGCCACTCCGCCCAATCCGAACCCGCCTGCGCCACGGCATACGCGAAGAGCTTCCCGTTCCAGCTGACCGACTCTCCATCCAGCGC
Organism: Bryobacterales bacterium; assembly: GCA_963747945.1. Classification (GTDB taxonomy): domain Bacteria; phylum Acidobacteriota; class Terriglobia; order Bryobacterales; family Bryobacteraceae; genus Palsa-89. The sequence continues at coordinate 74,191 of CAVVHB010000033.1, read as the reverse complement.
CGCTGTCCCATCTTTTCGATAGGTGTTGGGATCTAACAGCACGCGCGGGGCGCCGTTGAGCGAATCCATGACATAGAGCACAGACTGGTTTTCGAGGCCCGAATTATGGAAATAGAAATAGTGATTTCCAGCTTTGCGGAAGCCAGTGAACTTCTCGTAATTCCACAGCGCGGTTAGCTGCTTCTTGATGGCCTCACGCCCGGGGAGCTTGGCAAGATACCCGAACGTCAGCTGGTTCTCCTGCTGCACAAATTTTTCGGTAGCCAGCGCGTCGGCATTCTCCAACCCGCGATACGGATCGGGGATCTTGACGGCGTGATAATCGTCCACCTGATTGCCCTTCGGAGCAACCGGATACTTAAGCGTGGAGACAGCGCCCAGAAATAGGGCCGCGCTGGCCAGGAGCAGGAGAATTGATTTCACAAGAGGCCTTTCGGCTCCATTGTCGCAAAGTCATCGCTTATTCAGAGCAGCATGGTTGTGAGGCGGTCGTCTTTCGGCTTCGCTAAACACAACCCCATCGTCAGGCTGTACATGAAGCCTCGCGAGATGTCCGGCAAGGCCATGCGCCTGTGCCAAGACCCGAGAATGGCTCCTGTTGACGGGTCGATGACTTCCATCGAAGCTGCACCAAGACGAACGACTAGCCCGGAATCGCCGTAGGTTCCCAGGTCGCAAATGCCGTTTCCGGCGCGGCTGAGGACCGCATGGCCTCGCTCTATGACGACGAGGTCGTACCCCCAACTGCCGTCCTGATCAGCAACTCCCGGGCTGGGACCAAAGATCGTGGCTATTCGCCTATGAGCGACGGTTATGGAAGTTACATCTTTCTCTGGAAATCCAATTTCGAACCGAACTGCTCCTGTTCGTATATCCAAACCATATAGTGAATTTGCGCCGATGAACACGTTGGAACCTAGCTGCAACAGTCCGCCGCAATTCAGGCGCCCTCTACACGCCGCCGCCAGATGGAACAGCCGGTCGTAATGTCCAGGCAATGAAAGTCGCCGCCACGGTCCCCGATATAGACATGTCGGTTGCCTGCGCTAGGCTCCGAGTAAATCCACTCCCCGGGCTTTGAATGCGGTGCGAACTCCCAGCGAACTTGGCCTGTCCGCCGATCTAGGTGCATAGAGTGTTCGGCTGCTCTTCGCGAATAGAGTATCGGCCGCGTTGTCTCGTGGAGGCAGCACTGCAAACTCGACTGCCGGCAATTTCGTCTTCCATCCGCGTCCCGGATTTGTAGCCATTCTCTTCCGAGTCAAGCGCCTATCCCCGCCCCAGCGTACAGCGCCCACGCGCTGGCCAAATCCTGCACCACGTGCCCCAGCGACTTGTAGACCGTCATCTCCTCCGCGGACCGCCGACCCTCCACTTCGCCCGCCAGCACCTGCCCAATCTCGCCGACGATATGATCGTCGCCCACCAAACCCGCCGCCTTGGCCCGAAGAAACTCCGCGCCTTGGCTCAGCACGCCTTCCCGACTGTCGACGATAAAACGCGACCGCACCACCAGGTCGCTGTCCACCTCCACCGGTCCTGCAAAGCCGGACCCCACCAGGTTCACGTGCGTACCGGGCCGCACCCAGGAGCCCTTCAAGATCGGCTCGACCGCCGCGGTGACCGTACAAATAATGTCGGCGGCGCGCACGGCTTCTTCCACGCTACCGGCGCTGGCCACTGGCACGCCAAGCTCCGCCTGCATCCGCTCGGCGAACGCCTGCGCCCGGTCCTCTGATCGCCCCCAAACCACCATCGATTCCAGCTTGCGCACTTTGCCGATGGCCCGGGCATGGGTAGCGGCCTGTTCGCCATAGCCCAGGATCGCCATGCGCCGGGCATCCTGGCGCGCCAACGCATCGGTAGCCACCGCACTGGCCGCCGCTGTTCGGATGGCCGTGATCTCGCCGGCATGGACCACGCAAACCGGCGCTCCCGTCTCGGGATCGAATAGGATCACGAGTCCCTGGTGCGATTGAATTCCCTTGCTGAAATTGTCGTGAAAGACGCTGATCAACTTCGCGCCGAACGGACCATCCGCGCCCATCGCCCCGGGCATGACGCCGAATAGCCGCTCCTTCGACAGCGCGATGATGGAGCGCAGAAGTTGCTTGGTTTCGCCCCTCGAGAATGCGATCATCGCCGCACGAACAATTGGAATGCATAACTCGTAGGTGAGTCGCCGGGCAACCTCTTCTCGGTCTATGAATCGCATCTTGTCCAGTCTACTTTGGCACCCGAGGCTCAGTGTACCCAATCGACCGAGGACCATTGAGCGGTATTGTCCCTTCGCCCCGCCTTCGCCCGTCTCCGGGTTGGGGATTAGGGACCGGGGGTTGGGGATTGGCAGCGGTGCCCGGCCCCCCACAAACCCGTGGTACCTAGGCCGGATTGCGCTGGCCGTCTAATTCGAGTCATAATGCGCGTGAGCGCACTGTCGCACCATGGTCGGCAAAAAGATCCTTCACTACCAACTCGTCGACAAGATAGGCGCCGGTGGAATGGGCGAGATTTACAAGGCGGAAGACAGCCGGCTCAATCGTCTGGTAGCTGTAAAAATCCTGTCGCCGGGCATGTCCACCGACCCCGAGCGCAAGCGCCGCTTCTTTCAGGAGGCCCAGGCCGCTTCGGCCCTGAACCATCCCAACATCATCACTTTGTACGACATTGTCTCTGAAGGAGACATGCAATGCATTGTGATGGAGTATATCTCCGGCAAGACACTACGCGACCTGACTCCCGCTGGAGGTTTGCCCCCTGCTCAGGCGCTGCAATACGCCGCTCAAATCGCGAGCGCCCTCAGGGCAGCCCATGCCGCGGGTCTGATTCATCGTGACCTTAAGCCATCCAATATCATGGTCACCACGTCCGGGCTGATCAAGGTTCTGGATTTCGGGCTGGCCAAATGGGTGGACTCCAGCCTGACCGGACAGACCGGCGACCAGAGCACCATGGAGACCGCGCTTACGCGCGAGGGTTCCATCATCGGCACGGTCAGTTACATGTCGCCCGAACAGGCCGAAGGCAAGCGCGTGGATGCGCGCTCCGACATTTTCTCCTTCGGTTCCGTGCTTTATGAGATGCTCACGGGCAGGCGAGCGTTCGAGGGGCGTTCTGGCATCTCCACGCTTTCTTCTATTCTGCGTGACGACGTGAAGCCGATCTATGAAGCTGCGCCGGATGTCCCGCCGTTACTCGAACAAATTGTCCTGCGTTGTCTTCACAAAGAACCCGCGGCGCGCTGGCAGTCTATGCAGGAGATTGAAGGCGCGCTGATCAACCTGCAACGACAGGTGGATCCTGAGGGGCACTTTGCCTCACCGATCCCAGCCGGTCAGATGCCCCTGGTTCCGGCGCCCGCGGCAACCTCCTTGGCTGCGGCAGTCTCCGGCGCTAAACCTGGTGGCGTGACTTCCGTTTCCATGGACTCAGACTCGGACCTGTCCATCGAAGCGGCGCCGCCGAGTGTCGCGCCGCCCGCTAATGGTCCTACGAAGACTGGTCCTACAAAGATTGGCCCCTCGAACACTACTCCGTTGAAGACTGGTCCATTGAAGACCGAGCCGCCGAAACCTCCCATCGCACCTGTGCGTGTGGCTCCACGGCGATCGGGAAGTTCACCTAAATTGTTAGTCGTGATTCTGGGCCTGATCGGCGCCGTTCTGGTTGCTGGAGCCGGAATCGGCGGCTGGTACTGGTGGAAGAACCACCAGGCGTCGTCCAGGATGGCAGCCGCGATCCTGCCTCCAGCCGTTGTAACGCCTCCCGCGCCAGTTCAGGTAGCGCCGCCGCCCGCGGAAACTCCGGCCGCGACCACCCCAGCCGATGATGCTTCCAAATCAATAAAGCCGAGGCGGATTCGCAAGCCAAAGCCGGATATAACGGCAACGCCGCCCCCGATACCCGCTCCCATCCCGCCACCAGCGCCCGTGCCTGCGCCCGTGGCCGCTCCAGTTCCACCACCAGCGCCCAAGCCGGCGCCCAAGCCGGTTGTCCACACGACGCCGGTGATGGTCAGTGATGCCATACCGTTCGTCATTAATCTGGCCCAGGACGTTCCAGCCGATGCGCCCGAAGGGCAGGCACTGCGTTTCACCGTGAGCGAAGACCTGCAAGTGGGAAACAAGACGGTAATCGCCAAGGGAGCGACCGTCACCGGCGCGGTTACCGGCGAGACGAAAAAGAAGTTCCTGGGAATCGGAGGACACAAGTTGACGTTCCGGCTGACACAGGTTCAGGCCGTAGACGGAAGAAAGATCGCCGTGCGTGCCATGGCCGGCAAGAGCGACGGAGCAGCGATCCGAACTTTTGACACCGCCAAGGGTTCGAAGTCCAAAGGCTACGCTGCGCTGCAAGGTACGGTGTACATCGGCTACATCGATGGCGACCAAATGGTGGCCGTCCACAAGTAAATCGCGCATTTTTTCTCGACCAACATGACCACACCGCTCAGTAACGACGCTTTAGATGTTCTCTTTCGCCGGGCTCGGACTCACAATGCGTGGCTGGACAAACCGGTTAGCGATGAACTGCTACGCGAATTGTACGATTTGATGAAGTACGGGCCCACCAGCGCCAATTCGAACCCCGCTCGCATCATCTTCCTGCGGACGCCTGAAGCCAAGCAACGGCTGCAGCCGGCTCTGAGCCCCACGAATGTAGAAAAAGTGCTGAAGGCTCCGGTGACCGCGATCGTAGGATTCGATCTCAAATTCTTCGAGCACACTCCGAAACTGTTTCCGAACAATCCCGCCATGCGCGAAATGTTTGCCAACGCGCCTCCCCTTGCCGAGATCACCGCGTTTCGGAACGCAACTCTGCAGGGCGCTTACTTGATTCTGGCCGCTCGGGCGCTCGGATTGGATTGCGGTCCGATGTCCGGTTTCGACAACGCGAAGGTGGACGCGGAGTTTTTCTCCCCGTCGGCGGGCAATCCCCCAGCGTTCGTCCACGTGAAGTCGAACTTTCTGTGCAATCTCGGCTATGGCGACGCGTCGAAGCTCTTTCCGCGCAATCCACGGCTGTCGTTCGAAGAGGCCTGTCGATTGTTGTAAAGGCGGGTTGTGTGGAAGGAATTTGTGGCGCACGCACTCGTGCGTGCCGCATTCACACTCGTGTGAATGCCAGGTCCTTTGTTCATAGGAGTGTGTCAAGACCGGCACGCATGAGTTGGGTGCGCGCGCGGCCAGCAAGCCGCTTAGGCGTTAGGAAACCTGGCTTTTCTCGCCTTCGGCGAGCGCCAATTCTGTGATTCGAAGCCCGGCTTTGGTAATCCGCGACGGATACAAATCCTTCAGGCGTTCCTCGTGCGGCGGGATTACGCGATGGACATCCCCGCCCACGCTTTTGACCATCGCTTCGGCGGTCATAATCACGTTGAACTGGCTGCCCGTCGCCAGGCCGATGGGAATGTACTCGGGATCGTCAGGATCGTGACCGCGCAAGTTTTCGTACCCATAAGCCAGGTCGCCGCAAAATACAAAGCTGCTTTGCGAATTCGCCGCAAGATCGTTGCGGACCGTCACGTACATCGATCCCCAGGTATGGGTGTCGAACGCAGCGTGCAAATCGACGCCGGGCAGCACGTTTTCACGATCGCCGTCCACGCATACTAATCGGCCTTGCCGCGCCAGATCCACCGCGCGCAGGATATCCGCCGGGTCGATGCCCAACATCAGCCAGCGGAACCGGCGCTCGAGTGACATGCTCCAGACCCATTTTGAAAGCTCGCGCTCCTGAAGATAAAACTTCGCGTTCGGAAAATCCTCGATGTTGCCCATATGATCGAAATGGGCATGCGTGATGAAGATCGTGGAAATATCCTCGGGCTGGATGCCGATCTCGCCCAGCACTTCGCTCGGCGAATGCCAACCGCGCACGCCGTACGTATTGGCCAGCACTTCGCCGTGAGCTTTGTGGTTATACCCGACATCCACCATCGCCAGCTGGCCCTGGCCCTTGATCACGACGTAGCAATAGGGCAGCTTGCGCGTGCCCTGGTTGTGCATGCCGTAAATCAAGCCGCTCTGCGGATAGTTCGGAACCGCGGCGTATTCCATCACCCACAATGAGTATGCGGTCATCGCGCTTGTCCCCTTACACAGCACGCACGCTCGTAGGCCACCTTTTCGAAGCCTGGAAGCGAATCGGCCGCGCGCTCGAGCTCGGAGTAACCCGCGCGTAGCGGGATGAGAACGCGATCCACATTCAGAATGCCGTCCGCCTCTTTCAGCGCCATGGCGATCGACCCAGCCGCCCGCGAGAGATGCTCATGATGCCGCCGGGCACGCTGGGTGGGCCGCGCACGCCGCAAAGCATCGTCGGCCTCGCGAAACAGATTCCGAGCGGCGTCGATCATTGGATGATCCGGGAGCGCTTCTTTCGATCCGGCGGCAGCCAGCACCAGTAATCCCGCCAGCTGCGAAGCTACCTGCTTCAGGTCTTCAAAGCATCTCCGATTTTCGAGAATGTATGTCGCGGTTGCGTCGTCTAGCATGAGCTGCCGTCCACCTCAGAGCAATCAGCCTATCGCATTACGAACGGGTTTGGCGCGTTGCCTGCGATATCGATCCACACGCTCTTGGTTTGCAGATAATCGCGAATGGCGTCGATGCCGCTCTCCCGGCCGATGCCCGATCGCTTGTAGCCGCCAAACGGCGACATATAGCTGACGGCGCGATACGTGTTCACCCAGACGGTGCCTGCTTCCAGCCGCTCCGACATCGTCAGCGCACGGCGAATGCTCTGCGTCCAGACGCCGGCCGCCAGCCCGTACACGGTGTTGTTGGCGATGCGAACGGCTTCGTCTTCGTCGTCGAACGGAATCACCGACAGTACCGGGCCGAAGACCTCTTCGTTCGCGATGCGCATCTCGGGATTCACGCCGGTGAAGATGGTCGGCTCGACGAACCAGCCAGATCCGCATTCCTCGCGCTGCGCGGGAGCGCCGCCCAGACGGCAGACCGCTCCTTCTTCCTTTGCGATGCGAATATAGTCGAGGATTTTTTCGTATTGCGGACGCGTGGTTACCGGGCCAACCTGCGTCGCAGCGTCCAGCGGATTGCCCATGCGCGCGGTCTTGGCGAGATCGAGCAGGCGCTCCACAAACTCAGCGTGGATGGGCCGATGGATGAGTGCACGCGAGCCCGCGATGCAGGTCTGGCCGGTAGCCGCGAATATTCCCGAAACCACACCCTTCACCGCCTGGTCGAGATCGGCGTCGTCGAAGACGATATTGGCCGATTTGCCGCCAAGCTCAAGCGTGACAGGCTTAATGCCGCGCGCGGCCAGCCCATAGACATGTTCGCCAGTTTTATCGCCGCCGGTGAAGGCCACCTTGGCGACGTCCCGATGGGTGATCAAAGGCTCACCTACTTCGTTCCCGAAGCCGGTGATGATGTTGACCACGCCCGGCGGAAAGCCGGCCTTTTCGAACAATTCGCCAAACGCGAACGCCGAGACCGAAGAAAATTCCGACGGCTTCCAAACCACTGTGTTGCCTGCGGCCAGCGCCGGCGCCAGTTTCCAGGTGGCCAGCAGCAACGGCGAGTTCCAGGGCGTAATCGCAGCCACAACGCCCAGCGGCTCTTCGCGCGTGAAGTTGAACACGCCCGGCTTGTCGATGGGAATCACACGGCCTTCGATTTTGTCGGCCAATCCGCCGTAGTAGTAAAACCATTGCGGAATGTAATTGAGCTGGCCGCGCATCTCGGCAATCAGCTTGCCGTTGTCTGTGGATTCAATTTCAGCCAGGCGTTGCGCTTCCGCCGCCACCAGGTCGCCGAATTTGTGCAGCAACGCCCCGCGGGCCGTTGCTGTAAGCTTACGCCACTCACCGTGAAACGCGCACTTCGCGGCGCCAATGGCTTGATCCACATCCGCCTTCGACCCGCGCGGAACCAGCGCCCAAGGCTTCGCTGTAAACGGATTGGTGGATTCGAACCATTCCCCCGAGGCGGGATCTACCCACTTCCCGCCAATCAACATCTGATGCTTCTTCACGCTGCCAGACCTCCGCTCAAAATGGCCACATCCTCTTGTACTTCGAGTTCCTCGACGATCTCTTCAACGGCGCGCCAGTTGGCGCAAACCGATCGGAATCGCGCCCGAATCTCATCGGGCGTCGCGGGGATAACATCATTCATTCGTGACCCCGCGGTTCGCTCGCGCAACTTTACGATGACTTCCGAGCCCTGGGATCCCGGGTACGCGGCAGTGAACGCCGGATCGGTTTCGAGCTTCGTGATGCCCGCCAGCCTCGCGACCTCCGGATCGTCGAGCAAATGATAATTCGATTCCGCGATAACGCCGCGCGCGAGTGTCGCTGCCACGCAATACTGGATGCTCATCTTGGCTTGAAGGATGCGCTCGAATGGACCAGGGTAGTCGCAACCAGGGTAACCCACGGCGGCCGCGGATGCCTTCACCACAATCGATTCGACGTCGCTGCTGCGGAAACCATTCTGCATCGACAAAGCGAGCGCGGCCTGGCACGCCGTTTGCGCGTAGTTACACGCGGGCGCGGGCTTGTTATAGACCGACAGAATTTCAAGCGGCCCGGAAAACGGCGCGACGCGCGAAATGCAATCCGTTTTGTCGAGGCCGGCAAAAAGCCCCGCGCGGCCATCCAGCGCGCTCTCCGATGCACGAGCGCCCAGCAAGGCAAGTTCAACCGCTGTTACGGCATTGCGCGCGGCGAATCCTGGATGAAAGAACATTTCGTCGCCGCCACAATAGGGCCACTCGTTCAGGCCACCCGTGGCATTGGCCGCAAAACCGAGCGCACTTACGGTGGCGTCTTCGTCCAACGCCAGCAGCCGGCTTCCCGCGATGGAGCCCGCTAGCGGACCAGTAATACCGGTGGGACGAAAACGCCGGACCATTTCCTGATCCATAATCGCCCGCCCAACTGCCGCGCCAATCTCATAGCCGCACACCGCGCCCAGGATGAAATCGCGGCCGCTGGCCTTCTGTTGCTGCGCGAGCGCAAGAAGCGTGGGGAAAATCACGACGCCCAGATGGCTCACTGCGCCAGGGTGCATGTCCTCCCGCACCAGCCCATGGCCCAGTGTTGCGTTTGCGAATGCCGCTTCCGACGGGGATGATCGTACCGGCGTTCCGATCACCGTTGCCTGGCCGCTGGCCGCGCCCGCCATGCGAATCGCCTGGAAGCCCCACGGCAGGTCGCGCGCCTCGAAAGCACACGACAGGAAGTCCAACAGCCCGATCTTGACTTTAGCGATCACCTCGGCGGGAAGCTGATCGATGGTCAACGTGCGCGCGTCGCGCACCATGCGGCGCGAAAGACTCATTTCCAGCCGGTGTCGGAGTCATTCGGAACGTTGATCATCACGGCCTGCACCTGTTGGATCATGTTCCCCGCGATCTTGAACATTTCCGAAATCAGAATCCCACCCATTTTGCCGTTCTGGTTCGCGTGCATCAGTATGAGCCCGACCACAACGCCACGTTCCGTATCGACAACCGGAAAACGCCGGTGATCGATGACCAACCCCTTGAAAATACCTTTATCCAGCTGCTCGGCGCCGCTCATCGCGGGATTGCCCATCACCGGAACGTTGGTGGTCTGCATGCCGTTCTCGAAACGGTTCATGCCGGGCGCCAGCGGCGCGGCCCTGTAATCCTTGGTTCCTTCGCTTTGAACGGCAGTGAAATAAGCGCTGGCTTGTTTAATGAGCTGTGCGCGTGCGGTTTTCTGGGATTCCGGCAGCAGCTGGCTATAGACAACAGGTACCGCGGTCATTTTTTCGGGCGCAAAGAATCCTGCTTGACCCTTCCGGCAGACCAGAGTTTCCGCTTCGGTGATTTTCTTGTTTTTTAACTTCAACCGCACGAAAAACGTGTCGAGGTCCCCGTTCTCCGCCACCACGGCTTGTGCCGAAGCGTCTCCGCTATTGGGATCCAAAGCATACAGCCGATAGCTGCTGGGGCCCGCGGTCTTCCATAAACCTTCGCCCAATTTCAGCTCTCTGCCGTTTTCGGTGAACCTCACCGACGGTGCAACGGCCAGCTTGGATGGGTCGTGCTTCGCCATAGCGTCCAGGTAGGAATCGACGGACCCCTGCAAGCACGCGCGGTCACAACCGCTTGCGGAAGATTTGCCGGCGGCATGCATTGTCGCGGTGGTGATGGCGACTATCAAGAAAGTTCGGAAGATCATCTCACCCTCTTGTATACAACACTCCTGACTACAATAGCCGATTACGATAAACTCCAGTGGTGAGTGAAATCGGCGTCAGCCCGGATCAAGCCACCCCCGCCGCCACACCTCCGGCCCGAAGCTGGATTATGTGGGTTCCTTCGGTGGCGATGATGCTGTCGAGCTTGTTGTCGTACGTCGATCGGCAGGTGCTGGCGGTGCTTTCGCCGATGATTCTGCACGACACCGGCCTCAGCGCGCAAGCTTACGCGAACGCGTTAGCGGCGTTCTCAATTTTCTACATGATCGGGAACCCGGTGTTTGGCTCGTTCCTGGATTTCGTCGGTTTGCGCAAAGGCATGTTCGCGGCGGTTTCGCTGCGCGCCATCGCCAGTACCGCGCACGCCTGGATGTCGGGCTTCTGGGGATTCGCCGTGGCGCGGAGCGTGCTCGGCTTCGGTGAAGGCTCGGCATTCCCGGCAGCTCTGAAAGCGGCAGCCGAATCATTGCCGCCGAATCGGCAGTCGCGCGGAACAGCTATCGGGTATAGCGGCGCATCGCTGGGAGCTATCATTACGCCACTGATTGTGACGCCCATCGCGCTGCACTTTGGCTGGCGCTCGGCATTCCTGGTCACCGGAGCGATGGGCGCGTGCTGGCTGGCCATGTGGGCGATTGTCGGACGGCCGCCGTATTTGGCGCAGCATCGGCGCTCTTCGCTAAACGTCGCTTGGCCGAATTTCCTGGAGCGGCGTCTGTGGATTGTGGTGGCCAGCTTCGGCCTCGGCGCCGTAGCGTTGGGTCTGGTCTCCTATCTCAGCCCGCTCTATCTGAGCCGTGCATTCAATCTCTCGCAGGCTCAACTTGGGAAAATACTTTGGATCCCACTGGTGGGCTGGGAAGCGGGTTACTTCTTCTGGGGCTGGATCGCGGATAAGTTCGTGAAGCGGGGCAATCGCCCAACCGGACTGTTCTGCCTGTTGTCGCTGCTGGCGCTGCCGACAGCGTTGGTCGGCCGCATCGATTCGTGGCCCGTCGTCCTGGCGCTATTCTTCTGGGCCACTTTCGTCGCAGACGGCTTCGTGGTGCTCTCGTTGCGTGTTGGATCGCATTTGTATCCTCGCGATCAGACCGCCATGGTTGGGGGAATTGGGTCAGGGTCTTGGTCCGCGGTGCTGGCTTTGATCTTGCCGGTATGGGGCCACTGGTTCGATCTGAAATGGTACGGAGCGGTCTTCGTTTCGGCCAGCCTGTTCCCGATCTTAGGCACTGCTCTGTGGTTTTGGCTGAGCCGCCCCGAGAAGTTGTGGCGCGAAGCGGCTCTGCGAACCGATTAGTCCGCTCCTTCACAGTCGCGGTTCAGAATTGCTTAGCTGAACCGCCATGCGTTAGCATGCGGACGCCGATAGCCACTAGATTCCCATTTCCTGGAACACTTCTCTGGCCAGGCGGAAGCTGTCCACCGCCGCTGGAACGCCGACGTAGATGGCAACTTGTAGGAAAACTTCCTGGATGTCATTCTTCGTCAGGCCGTTGTTGATGGCGCCTTTCACGTGCGCCTTGATTTCGTGCGGCCGGTTTAAGGCCGAGATCATCGCCAGGTTCAGCATGCTGCGAGTTTTGCGATCCAAACCTGGGCGGCCCCAGCATTCGCCCCAGCAATAGGTGGTGACGAGTTCCTGCAATGGCCGATTGAAATCGTCCGCGGTACTGAGCGCTTTGTCCACATACTCTGCGCCGAGCACTTCGCGGCGAATCTTCAGGCCCTTCTCAAACATCTCTTTTTCCACTTGCTCTCCTTTGTCATATCGCGCACAAGGCGCTGTGCGCTCCTTAGATTATTTCGATTCCACCACAACGCCGGCCCAATCTTCCATCACTTTGATCAGCTCGGTCATGTCCGAATCGGCGCCGTTGCTAGCGGTGCCGATCTGAAGCATCTGCCGCACCGCGCTGCCCACCACCATTGGTAGGCCCATCGCTTCGGCCTCTTCCATGCACAACCGGACGTCTTTGTTGAGCAGGCCAATAGCGAAACCGAAGTCGAACTTGCGATTCAAAACGCAACGCGGGATTTTGTCCATGGTAGCGGTGTTGCGGCCGCTGCCGGCGTTGATGACGTCGATCATCTGCTTCGGATCCAGCCCGGCCTTCACTCCCATGACGACGGCCTCCGACGAAATAGCCATGGCGGTGGCCGACAGAAGATTGTTCAGCAACTTCATAGTCTGGCCCTGGCCAGGCAGTTTGCCGACATGAAAGATTTTGCCGATTACTTCCACAACAGGCTTGATCGTGGCGAACGTCTGGTCGTCGCACGAGACCATTACCGCCAGCGTTCCCTTTTCCGCGCCGGCGACGCCTCCGCTGACAGGTGCATCCACGGCCACGATGTTCTTGGCTTTCAGACCCTCCGCCACGCGCTTGGCGTACGTGGAACCGGTGGTAGAAACATCGATGAAAATTCTTACCCGGCTGCCTTCAATGACGCCGTCCGGACCGAGCGCCGCGGCTTGAACGATAGGCGGCGTAGGCAGGCTGGCCAAAACAATTTCAGCCGCCGATCCAACCGCGGCGGGCGAGTCCACTCGCTTTGCGCCCAAGGCTTCCAGTGGACGCATGGCCGCGTCGCTCTTATCAAAAATCGTGAGGGTGTTTCCCGCCTCGATCAACCGGCGGCACATGGGGCCGCCCATCCGTCCGACGCCGACAAAGCCGACGTTTTGCTGAGCCATGAATAGTTTCTCCCTGCTCCAAAGCGGATAGGATATCATGCGGCACTTAGCAGCCTGTATCGAAACCGTCTCCCACGGCCCTGGGAGGGCTCACACTCGCGGCTCTGTAACGCGATGAGTCCACTGAGCCGCGCGAATCAGCAAGCGGTCTTGTCGGACTTTCGACACGGGCACTTAGCGCGACGGCGGAACATCCAGCCGCACCACGATGCCTTCGAGGTCCGGACGCATGGCCGGATAATATTTCATCACCAGCGGATCGTGCCCCGGCACGATGTGATTGGGCGAATCCGCCAACCGGTACAGCGTCTTGTACCCTTCCAGCATTTCGGCGACGCTATACACCACGGGAAATGCCCGGCCCTGTTCGAAATTTGAATACAGGTGGGCGGCGTCCGCGGCCAGGACCATCCAGCCCCGCTGGGTCCAGACACGGACGATTTGCAAACCAGCCGTGTGTCCGCCCACGCGGTGCAGTGTCAGGCCCGGGACAACTTCGGAATCGCCATCGTGAAAGACGGCACGTCCTGAGTAAATCTTTCGGACCATCTCGAGAGCGTTCTCCAAATCATACGCCTCGCGCAAAAAATGATGGCACATGCACCGACCCGTGGCGTATCCAACCTCGCGATCTTGTACGTGATAGCGCGCGGCGGGAAGTCGATCGAGATTGCCGGCATGATCGTAGTGCAAGTGAGTGAGGATCACGTCGGTCACCTTATCCGGATCGATGTTGAGTAGCCGCAGCGCCTCCACCGGGCTGCGCAGATGCTCGCGATTGCGGCGGATGGCCGCCTCTTCCGCAAATCCGGTGTCGATCACGAACATGCAATCGCTGCGGCGAACCACCCACACGAAGTAGTCCAGGTCCGGTCCATACTCGTGCGGATCGGCCAGGATATAACTTTGCCCTGGGTGTCGATTCCCCAGATGGCCGTAGCGAATGGCGAATACTTCAAAAGGTTCCAGGGGGATATTCATGTGAAGAGAATCATTATAATGAACAATCATCGTGCTGAAAGGGAAATGCGCTCTCATCACCGGATCTACGCAAGGGCTCGGCTTGGCCACCGCCAAGCGATTCGCCGCCGCCGGATGCAATGTCGTCTTCAACGGCTTCGGCGATGAGCGGGAGATCGACGCCATGCGTGCCGAGATCGAGAAGGAGCACCACGTCCGAACGATGTATAGCGGCGCGAACCTGGCGCAGGTCATCGAGATCGAGCGGATGATCGGCGCGAGCCTGGAAACTTTCGGCACGATCGATATTTTGGTAAACAACGCAGTGGTGCGCTACGACTCGCCGGTGGAGCAATTCCCGGTAGGGGAATGGGATCTTGCCATAGCTGTGAACCTTTCGGCTGCATTTCATACCATTCGGCTCGCATTGCCCGCCATGCGGCGCAGCAACTGGGGCAGGATCATTAACGTTGCCTCCATTTACAGCCTGAAGGCAACCAGAAATCGCATCAGCTACGTCACCACAAAAACCGCTCTTCTGGGTATCACGCGCTCCGTAGCCTTGGAGACGCGCGATCAAGATATTACGTGCAACGCGGTGTGCCCAGGGGCGGTGGAGACTCCAGTGCATCAGAAGCGAATTGCGGAGATGATGACAACCGATTCTCTGTCGCGCGAGCAAGCGGAACAGCGGTTTCTGGCGAACCGGCAGCCTGGCGGGCGGTTCATCACCGCGGAAGATGTAGCGGGCATGATTCTTTTTCTGTGCGGGCCGGAAAGCCGGGATATCACCGGAGCGGCGCTGCCGATCGACGGCGGGTGGTCCATCAGTTGAGCACGCGGCACGCGAGTACACCCCTGTCCAGCGATCTCGCGCGCTGGGCCGCCGGCGTCACCTTTGAAGACTTGCCCGACGACATCGTCGCATCCACGAAGCTACGCGTGCTAGATGTGATCGGATTGGCACTGGCGGGCACCGGCACAGACTTTGGACGATCTGTTCGGGACGCGGCGCTGGCTCTGTCGACACCGGGTCCGTGCCGCATTCTCGGGTTCGGGGATCGGGTGGCCGTTACCACGGCGGCGTTCGCCAATGGAGCTTTTTCCCAAGCGCTCGAATTCGACGATACGCACAATGAGTCCATCGTGCATATGAGCAGCCCGGCCGTGTCCGCGGCACTGGCGCTGTCTGAATTCACAATGGTCTCCGGGCGCGAACTCATCACCGCCATCGCGATCGGAAACGAAATCTCGTCCCGAGTGGGAAGCGTATCGTCCGGCGAGCTGCATCGGAGAGGCTTTCACCCCACGGGTCTGTTCGCGACCTTCGGTGCGGCCTATCTGGCCGGCAAGCTGCTGGGGCTGGATGCGGATGCATTGGCGCGCGCGGCGGGGATTGCGGGCAGCTTCGCAGCGGGGTTGCTGGAGTGTTGGGTGGATGGAACGCAGACCAAATTTCTCCATCCCGGATGGTCGGCGCAGAGCGGCATCACGGCGGCGCTGCTGGCGCGTTCCGGCGTTACGGGACCGGCGCAGGTATTCGAAGGACGTTGGGGCCTGTTCGCTTCCCACGTGCAGGATCCGAACGCGCATCGCGACTTTGCGCGCATAAGTGACCGCCTCGGCGAACATTGGGAAAGCCGCAATTCATCGTTCAAGCCGTTTCCAGCGGCCCACGTGATTCATCCTTACATCAGCGCGGTGCTGCGGCTCAAAGCGCAGCATGGGATCGAGCCGCGCCAGGTGGAGCGCATCGAATGTCCGGTAACGGGTTTCATCGTGGGCATCGTGTGCGAACCCACGGAAGAAAAATTCGCGCCGGCGTCCGATTCGCATGGGCGCGTGAGTCTGCAATACAGTCTGGCTGAGGCGCTCTACCACGGCGCTCTCGGCAAGTCCGCGTACAGCGCGGAGAGTCTCAAGAATCCGGAAATTCTCGCGCTGGCGCGCCGCGTCCGTTATCACGTCGATCCGGATTATCCAGGACCCGGCCGCTTCAAGGGCGCCGTCGAGATTGTTTTGAACGACGGGCGCGTCTTCGAAACGGTGGAAGAATACAATCGAGGCTCGGCCGAGAATCCGATGACATACCAGGAGCTGCGCGCGAAATTCGACGACAATGCGAGCGGCTTTCTTTCAGCGGAGCAGCGCGATCGTCTGGCTGAGACGATTGATCGATTGGAGACGCTGCCCAACGCGAACGCTCTGGTAATGTGGGCCTGCGGACTGATATTCTGATACCTGGTGTCTTATCCGACTGAAGTTGTTGTTCCTCCTACTCAAAGCTGGCGTACTCGTTTAGGGCATTGGACAGACAGCGACGCTCTCCTCCAGCACGAAGACAAAATCCTCCTGCTGCTCACGCTGATCATCGGCGCGTTGGTGGGGCTGGTGGTGGCGGCATTCATCTACGTCACCGAAAATCTTGGCGCGCGCATGTATCCGGCCGGGGGCGCTGCGTGGCGACGGGTCCTGATTCCGGTTGGCGGCGCGCTCTTCACCGGATATCTGCTCTCGCGCTTCTTTACCAACGCCCGCGGCAGCGGCGTCCCGCAGACCAAGGCGGCGCTATTTCTGCGGGATGGTTTCATCAGCCTTCGAACGGTGCTCGGGAAGTTCGGGTGCTGTTCGGCGTCGCTAGCCACCGGCATCGCACTGGGCCGCGAAGGACCATCGGTGCAAGTGGGCGCGGGAATCGCATCGGTGCTCGGCCGCCGGCTGGGGCTGGGGCCGAACAGGATCCGTGAGCTTGTTCCGGTAGGCGCGGCAGCGGCGCTCGCGGCGGCATTCAACACACCGGTGGCGGCAGTGCTGTTCACGCTCGAAGAGGTGATGGGCGATCTGCACGCGCCGGTGCTGGGTTCCATCGTGCTCGGCTCCGCGACGTCTTGGGTGACACTACACCTGCTGCTGGGCGATGAACCGTTGTTTCATGTTCCGTCGTATCAGTTAGTCAGTCCGATCGAATTCATCACCTACGCGCTGCTGGGAATTGCAGGCGGGCTGGTTTCGGTGGCGTTCGTCAAACTGCTGCTGGCCATTCGCAAATACTTTCTTGCTCTGCCCAAGTGGAGTGAATGGATGCAGCCCGCTGCAGGCGGTCTGGTAGTGGGTCTGATGGGATGGTTTGTACCGGATGTTCTCGGAGTTGGCTACTCTCACGTAAGCGAAGCGCTCAACGGGCAGATAACGCTAGAGGTGATGGCGTTGCTGGTGGTGTTGAAGGTGCTTGCGACAACCAGTTGCTACGGGACCGGTAACGCGGGTGGCATCTTCGGCCCCGCCCTGTTCATTGGGGCCATGCTGGGCGGCGCTGTGGGGGCCGTGGCGCACCAGGCTTTGCCCGATTTCACGGGCGGCGTGGGCGCGTATGCTTTGGTAGGCATGGGCGCGCTATTTGCCGGCGTCGTGCGGGTGCCGCTGACGTCGGTGATCATGATTTTCGAGATGACACGCGATTATTCCATCATTGTGCCGCTCATGATCGCGAACCTGATCAGTTTCTACATCTCCTATCGCCTGCAAGAAGAGCCGATTTACGAGGCGCTGCAGCATCAGGATGGCATCCATCTGCCGTCCGGGCTGCGCTACAGGCAGGGGCAATTGATTGTGCGGGATGCTGCCGCGGCTCCCCCGCAGGTACTCACCAGGGCGGAGCGCGTTGAGAATGCTCTGGGGTATCTGGATGCCGATCGCAATGCGTGGCCGGTGATGGATGGCAGCCACCTGGCGGGCATGATCACGCTGGCGCAGGTGGAAAAAGAGATCGCCGACGGGCACGCGGATCGCACGGTGGGAGAGTTGCTTCCGGTGGACGTTCCGAATTCGCTGCTGACGGCGGAGAACTTTCCCCATCTGCACATGGATCACCCACTGGACATGGCTCTGCGGCGGATGGCGCATACCAAGTTCAACGTCCTGCCGGTGGTAGGGCGCACCGACGTTCGCGATCTGAAAGGCGTTGTCTCGCTGAAGGATATCCTGCAGGCTTACGGCGTGGCGGGTAGCAAGGGAGCGGTGCCGGAGGCGAGCGAGGAGATCCGTGGGTCCCGCAGACTGGTACCGGGCGTGATTGCGGCCGGTCTCGCAGTACTGCTCGTGATTGGATTCATTAATTACTACTACCGCTCGGAGCGGAAGCAGCGCGCCGAGGAATATTACAAGACTGGCAATGAATTGGTCCAGCAGGATCGCGATGAAGAGGCCGTACAGCAATTCCGCGACGCGCTATCGGGTGAGCCGGGAAACACGCAATACCGGCTGGCGTTAGGGCTCGCGCTGGCGAAGGCCAACCACACCGCGGAAGCTTCGGGCTATCTCAATGCGCTTTTGAAGCGCGATCCGGAGAATGCACTGGCGAATCTTGGCGAGGCGCGAATCGCAGCGGCTCAAGGCAAGACCGCGGATGCGGTGAGGTCTTATCGCAGGGCCATTGACGGCTCGTGGCCGGCAGGTCAAGATCAGAACCGGATGCAAGCACGCTTCGATCTGGCGGCGCTACTGGAAAAAGCCGGACAAAGGACGCAGGCCATCGCTGAGTTGTTGGCGGCGCTGGGGCCGGCGGCGCGCGATACGGTCATAAAGAGCAAGATCGGGCAGTTGCTGCTCAGTTACGGCGCGCCTCGCGAGGCCGCGGATGTATTTCGGAATATGGCCCAAACGGACGATCGAGACGCGAATGCCTACGCGGGTCTCGGCGAGGCTGAGCTTGCCATGGAGAATTACCAGGATGCCAGCAACGCGTTTCAAAAGGCGCTGCAATTGAACCCGGCGGACCAGGCGAGTAAGACGCAGCTGGATCTGAGCGATCGGGTGCTGGAGCTCGATCCGAACGGCCGGGGGTTGAGGGCGGCAGAGCGTTACGATCGAAGCAAAGAACTGCTCCAGGCCGAAGTGGCGCGCTTCGATCAATGCCAGGCTGCCGGCAAAACGGCGGGGCAGGCTGACCCGGCCGCCGCGGCGCGAACGGCGCTCACAAGTAAACCCCTTCGGGCCCAATTGGAGGATTCAGCCGATATGAATCTTTTGCTGGCTGAGGATCTATGGAAGCAGGAGCAGAAACTGTGCGGGGCCCCGGTTAGTTCCGCCGAGCGCGCGCTCAATCCCAATGACGAGGCGATTGAGCGCGTGCTGGCGCGGCTGTCAAGACAATAGGATTCTGGATTCCGTCTTCTGAATTCCGCCTTCTTCGTTAGTTCGCTTGCGCCTGTGTAATGTGGGTCCGGCGATTCTTCTGCCAGCAGTCTTCATCGTGCTGGGTACACACTGGTTTATCCTTGCCGTAGCTAATGGTGGCGAGCTGGTTACCAGGAAGCCCCAGATTGGACAGATACTCTTTGGTTTGTTTGGCGCGCGCATCGCCCAGCGCCAGGTTATATTCGTCCGATCCGCGCTCGTCGGCAAATCCCTGGACCGTGAGCTTGAAGTCCGGGTACTGCTTAATGATGTCAGCCAGCGTCTGAGCGTCTTGCTTCAAGGCGGCCTCGGCGTCCGGACGCAGCGTGTGCTTGTTGTAGTCGAAATATGCGTCCTCGATGCGATTCAGCAGATCCTGGATGCGGGCGCGAGTGGCGGCATCGGGCAGACGTGACGGCGTACTCGAAGCGGCCTGCGTTGGTTGGGAATAGTTTCGTGCCGGCGCGGATTGCGCCGCCGCGGTGGCGGGCGCACTGCGCTGCGAAGGGGGCGGGGGCGGAG
Organism: Bryobacterales bacterium; assembly: GCA_963747945.1. Taxonomy (GTDB): domain Bacteria; phylum Acidobacteriota; class Terriglobia; order Bryobacterales; family Bryobacteraceae; genus Palsa-89. The sequence goes on along the minus strand of CAVVHB010000033.1, from coordinate 54,640 downwards.
CTTTCGCAGCCACCTTTTTCGCACAACCCGAGAAAGTCAAAGAGAGCGCTGTCAACGCCGCGCAAGCCAAAAATCGTGATGTCATCCAAAGCCTCCTAAGCTTTTGCAGTTACAGAATACAGAGGCTCAGGCAGGCAAAAGAATCCCGTTGGCACTGTATTTCCCCCAGTGGATTACCTTAACGAAGGTTCATTACTCTCATACAGGATGGACCCGATTCCCGTCTTGGGCTGCAGGTTCTACCTTAGAGTAGATGTGGTTTCGTCCTGCCGCCGATCTACTCCCGCATACTGTCCGCTACACTGAGGGAAGGATGCGACAGCGCCCGGGAGTGGTTCTGGTAGCGGGATTTGGGGGGTTGCTGCTCATCATGGCGGCGGCCGAGGCGGGGGCCGTGCTTTTCCTGAATAGCCTGCGCCATAACGACACAGCCCTGCAAGCGCGTTTCCTGGCCCGCAACCGCACGCTGGAGCGGATTCGATCCAACATCTATCTATCGGGCACGTTTGTGCGCGATTCGCTGCTGGCGCCGGAACAATCGGGCGCTCAGGCGCAAATGGCCACGCTGGAGGGGTTGCGGCGCGATTCGGAAAGCGCGCTCAACAACTACGCCGACCGGGCTGGAGCCGGAAGAAGCGGCGCCTTTCCAGGATTTGCGGTCTCAAATTGAGTCGTATTGGAAGGTGCTGGATCGCACCTTCGCATGGAGCGCCGAGGAGCGCGGCAAGTACCGTTACGCCTTCTTTTACGAGGAGCTGGTTCCGCGCCGAACGTCGATGCTGCAGATCGCCGATCGCATCGAATCGTTGAACGAAGAGGCGCTGCGGCGGGGCGATGTGAAGCTGGGCGATTTGTTCGGACGCCTGCAATTTGGATTGCTGGCGATGATCGCGATCACGCTGCTGGGCGGCGCCACTCTGGCCGCCTTCACCATATTCCACATCTTGAAGCTGGAAGCGGAGGTGCAGCAGCGCCTGAAAGAAAGCGTTCATTCGCAAGCCAGTTTGCAGGAGCTTTCAGCCCGGCTGGTGCGGGCGCAGGAAGAAGAGCGGCGCGCCTTGTCGCGCGAGTTGCACGACGAAGTGGCTCAAGCGTTTTCGGCGATCCTGATGGAAGCCGAAAACCTGCTCGATCTGGACCCCGCGCCGGAAGTACGGGCGCATTTGGATTCCATCCGCGGCGTGGCCGGAAAGGGCATGAACGAGATCCGCAACATGGCGCTGCTGCTGCGGCCTTCCATGCTGGACGATTTCGGACTGCTGCCGGCGCTGGAGTGGCAGGCGCGAGAGATCGGCAAGCGCACCGGCTTGCGCGTACAGGTGGCCAGCGAGATGCCTGGCGAATTGCCGGAGGAACACAAAACCTGCGTGTATCGGGTGGTGCAGGAAGCGCTGAACAACTGCGCGCAGCATGCGCAGGCCAGCGCCGTGCAGGTGAACGTCCGCCAGGATGCCGGGCGGATTTTGGTGACGGTGCAGGATGACGGCAGCGGGTTCGATCCGGAGCGCGTGCGCGGACTGGGCCTGCTGGGAATGGAAGAGCGCGTCCGGCACCTGGGGGGCGTATTCCAGATCGATTCACGGCCCGGGCGCGGCACCCTGCTGCGCGTCACGTTGCCGCTGGCACCCATACCCCAGGCGACCGGCAACTCCGCCGCAACCGAAGGCCGCAGGCTTCCTGTAGCTCCTCTAAACCATGCTGCGGCCGAAGAGCCGGAGCATGCGACGGAGATTGTGTGGAACGGAGGCCTGGCGGATGGAGCCGATTCGCATTCTGCTGGCTGACGACCATAACATCCTCCGCGATGGAATGCGGCTGCTACTGGAGCGGCAGCCCGGTTTCGTCGTGGTGGGCGAAGCGGCGGATGGAAGGGAAACGCTGCAGCTGGCGCAGGATCAGCGCCCCGATGTGGTGGTGATGGATATCGCGATGCCGAACATGAACGGCATCGAGGCCACCCGGCGGATCGTCGAAAAGCATCCCAACATCGGCGTCGTGATCCTGAGCATGCACCACGACGAGAGCTACATCATCCGATCGCTGAAGGCCGGGGCGAGGGCCTACCTGCTGAAGGACGCGGTGAAGGCCGAGCTGATTTTAGCAATTGAAGCGGTGGTGGACGGGCGGTCCTTCTTCAGTCCCAAAGTGAGCCGGATTCTGCAGGAAGACTACTTCCAGGCGCTGGGACGAAAGGATGCCGACGACAGCTACGACCTGCTGACCGATCGCGAGCGCGAGATTCTGCAAATGATCGCCGAGGGCAAGACCAACAAAGAGGTCGCGAACACGTTGAATCTCAGCCTGTACACCGTGGACACGCATCGCACGCATATTTTGCAGAAGCTGAATTTGCACAGCGTGCCGGAGTTGATCCTCTACGCGGTGCGCAAGGGAATCATTTCCTGACGCGGCAGAGGCAACCGCTCCCTTCGGTCACGGCTCAGTCTCGACGTTTCAGCAAAATCAACCGGCTCAGTTCGTCACCGTCAACTTGGCCGCCGGGCTGGCAACACCACCCACCGTAACCACCACTGGCTGCACGCCGAGCGGTGCATTCGCGGGAACCGTGTAGTTGATTTGCGTCACTCCCACCAGACCGCTCGGGATGCCGATGAGGACGATGGTCGCCGGCTGCCCCCCTACCGTCAGCGTTACGGGAAGCTTTGGGCTGGGCAGGCTGGTGGGCGGAGTTCCCGGAGGGGGCGTTGCTCCGTCCGCAAGCGCCGGAGAAACTTGCCCATCGCCGGTAATGAATAGCGTGACAGTTTGCCCGCGCGCGGCCCTCGAGAAGGGAGCCGCTGTGAATCCATCGGTCATGAAAATTCCCGGCGCGGCCGGCACGATCGTAAGGTTGTAGTTGACATTGACATAGGGATTGCCCACGGTCAGGGTGGTAATCCCGGGCTGAGTTTCGTAGGGAATCTGAATATTCACCTGATTCGGTGAAACGTAGTATAGCGGGGCCATCACGCCGTTCACCCAGGCTTCAAAGCCGGCCAGATACAAAGGCAGCGGAATCGTACCGGCCGACTGCACGAAATCGCCCAGGGCCGTTCCGTACACGCTCAAAAGCATACCTGGAGCGTAGGATTGCTGGCCCGTCGCCGCGTTGCTCGCTCCGCCGACAATCAGTTGCGTCTGGGGTCCATCGAAGGGAACCGAGAGTGTCTGCGTCCATGGATTGCCCTTGGCATCGGTGCCGGTGAAAGCGAAGATCACGTTGGAAGGGACGGCCAGATTCGCGAGCCCCAGGCCAGTGGAAGAAACAGAACCGTCCGCGGGCAGTGAAGTTGTGCCGAACACGGTGGCAACATCATAGCTCTGGCCATTGATAGTGAATCCGATGAGAGTGGCCGCCACTCCAGCTTCCTCTGTCAGTGTGATCGTGAATGTCCAACGATACCCGCTGCCGTTGACCGGATGTTCAAATATCGGATTGTTATCGATGGATGGAACGACGGCGGCTGCCGTGGGCGCCTGACTGGACCAGCGATGGACAAATTCATAGGCATCCGGAGAACCGAGACCACTGGCCTGGTCATACCCGCGAGCCGCGCTGTATCCGATAGTGCCGGTGGTGCAATTGGGCGAGCCGATAATGCACGGGACACTGTTATCGCCGGCCGTAATATCGTGAAAAGCTCCCGGCGAGTTCTGCGCTATCCGATATAGCGTCGGGTTGATGTTACCTAAACCGGCTTGTTTCTGAGCGCCGGAGGAGACCAGATACTGATTGAGCAGCGTAACAACGCCGGCCATCGTGGGCGCCGCCATCGAAGTGCCGCCGTAGATCTGCAGCGCACCGCCGGTGTAGACGTAGTAACCGTCATGGTCGGGCGAGGACGCGATGGAAAGATCCGGAACATGGCGAAAGCTGTCGCTGGGAACGCCCGGCCCGGATTGCCAGACCGGCTTCGAAAAAAAAATGCTGGCCCCTCCGCCGCCCGCCACCAGTCCAGCGCCCAGGCTGGTGTCGTTCCAGACCGTCTCGGGGATGTAGGATAGCGCTGAGGCGTCGTTGGCCGTGTTCGTGCTGCTCCAATAATTGCCGCTTCCTTCTTGAAATTCCGACCCGCCCATGGCAGTCACTTCCGGGACGCTGCCCGGTGCGCTCACGGCCAACCCGTCCTGCGCGATGAAGGCGCCCTGGTCTTCGCAATCCGCCGCTCCGGAATCACCGGACGCGGCCAGCCAGGTAATGCCTTCCGCGTTGGCTTGTTGCGCCGTTTGGCGCTCGCTCGGCAGGTCGACCAAATCGGAGCCTTCGCAGATACCGTAGCTCATGCTGATCACCGGCGCATAGGCCTGGTCGACCGCTTCGTCCAAAGAAGTGTAGACATCGGGGGAATACACGAAAATGATGGTTGCATTCCGGGCCACTGAGCCGGACCACTCCAGATCCAGGTCGGCTTCGGGCAAATCGCCTTCACTGATGCCGGGATCAGAGTGGTTCGGCACCAGAATCTGCTGCAGTTTAATAGCCGGCAGGTTGAACTTGCTGCGGAAGGCGTCAATATCTGCGACGTTGATGTCGGTCTGTCCCACGATGACCAGCTTTTGCCCCGTGCCATCGATACCGGCGGAGTAAAGACGGGTGACATCGTAAATGGTGGCGAAGTCATCGGGAGCCATGTGGTGTTCTCCGTCGCCGATGGTGGTATTTGGAGGCAGCCCCGGAGCCAGCCCTCTTACTCTGCTGAGCGGCTTGAGCCGATAATTGTTCAGCCCCCGCAAACCACGCATGATACCGGAGAGCGCGGCCGGAATAGAGGGATTGGCGGAGTTGGCGTAATGCGAGCGACCATTTTCGAGATACTGGTGAATTTGCGTATGAAACGCATTCTCCACTTGCTGGGCCGTGCCGCTGAATTGGATCCAGGTGCGGGCGCGAGCCACGCGCTGGACTTGTAAGCCTTGGGACCGGAGCCAGTCGCTAATTTTGTTTACGTCATCTGGACTAACTCCGAAGCGATCGGCGTATTGTTCCGGCGTCAGCCACTTCTGATAATCGGGGGAAGCCGGATTCTGTTGGTTAGCCAGCAGTTGCTGAAGAGCGGTGTGCTGGCTGGCCGACGGCTTGAGGTAAATTGTGACAGACGGCACCGGAAAGGATGCGGCCACCGGACCCTGGTCAAACTCCGTCCGCGCACGGGGCGGCACGTGACCATCCAACACAACGGTTCGGCTGTTGTCGATCGGGCCTCTGAGCCGGTCCGGCTGCGCCAGCAGAGCGCCCGTTAACGAGCCCACAGTGAACACAGCAAGGGTGTATCGCAAAAAAGTGCGCATAGAAAAGGGGGAGCCAGTTGTAGGATGGATCTCTTGAATCGCGGGTTTCAACAGGATTCCAACCTACCCAATGTTAGACCCAATCTTAGACGAAGTCAGGCGCCGTGATATTCGATAGACTAAACACCAATGCAGGGCGTTTGCAGCAGAACCGTCATGCTGGCGGCGATCAGTGTGGCGCCGCTGTTCACCGCGAACGCGCCGTCGCCGTTTTCCGGCCGATGGGATCTTACCGTTGTAACATCCAAGGGCGCGCATCCTTCATTATTGGCGCATCCGGCATGGATGGAGTTTGCCGATGAAGATGGAACGCCCGCGATCCGCATTGTCGGCCGCACCGGCAGCGTTCACGCGGTGCACGAGGCGAAGGTCACTGGAGCGCAGTTGACGTTTGAAGACGGGCCCGGCCAATGGCATGTCATGGTAAAAGATCGCAAACTTACCGGACAAGCGCCGGATGGCACACTCAGCGGCGCTCCCGCTCCAGCACTGAACCACACTACGCCTGGCGCTTGGAGCAGCCCTGAGACGCTTTTTAACGGTCACGACCTTACGGGGTGGGTAGCCGACAATCCCGCCGCGAACCATTGGATGGCCGAGAGCGGCGAGCTTCGCAATACACAAGCGGGCGCGAATATACGCACCTCGCGCACATTTGGCGACTTCAAACTGCACATCGAATACAACTGCCCGAGCGGCGGCAATGGCGGCGTTTACTTACGTGGCCGCTACGAAGTGCAGGTGGAGTACGAGCCGGCGGGCAAAAACGATGCTTTCCATGCCATGGGATCGATCTACGGATTCATTCCTCCGGCCACCCCCATAGACCCGCGCCCGGGCCAGTGGGAAGGCTACGACGTGACGCTGGTGGGGCGCAAAGTCACGGTGGTTCGCGATGGCGTGCTCATCATCGACAACACCGAAATTCCGGGTATCACGGGCGGCGCAGTGGATAGCCATGAGGGCGAGCCCGGGCCGCTTTACTTGCAGGGCGACCATACCGGCGGATTGAAGTATCGCAACATCACCATTTCCGTTCCCGAGCGCTGAACGAGCGCTGCTCCAGTTGCACATCCCTTCGGAAACGGTTCTCGGTTTCCGGCTGGATCAGCCGGTTTATCTTTACCAATAGCCCGTTTTAGGTTCACTGCACGGTCAGCGCGACGGGCTGCTCGATCATCGACGATTTGTTGGCCGTCAGCAAAGCGATGTGATAGCGGCCTGGCTTCATGGCCGGCACCGTAAACTTGATCTTGTCGGCGGTGCGTTCCATCACGGCAACTTTGGTGTCGTCCTTTCCGTCGGTGAGATAAACGTCGGCGACGGTCGCTTTACTAACGTTCTCGCAGGTCACGTTGACGGTGTCCCCGGTCTTGGCGGTATCCGGATCCACCGCGGTGCATTTCGGGAATGCTTGGAATGCCGACAGCGCCGCGGCCGACATCAGCAACAGGGCAATCAACCACATTTTCATAGGCGCCTCCAGTGGTGGGGATTATACACCTTCCCGATGAACTCCAGTTTTGTGGAAAAGGTACACGCGGCTTTAGCCGAGTCTTGCCTATCTCGCCCAGAATCGCGAACTCGGAGGGCATGCGGGACGACACTGGCAACGCGGCTGAAGAGTCTGTGTGAAAACTACGATCAACCGCTCCCTTTGGTCACGGCTCAGTATCAAAACGGAGCCGCGACCAGAGGGAGCGGTCAATGCGGACGGTTTTCACACAGACTCTGAAGCCTCGTCTACCGGCACGAGCGCCCGGCGAGTAGACTGGAAACAGCATCCAACCGACCTACGGGAGAACCATGCCGAACGTAGCCGAAACTTCCAGCGTTCCTCCGCCTCCGCTAACTGTGCTGAGCGAAGAAGAGCGGATGTTCCAGAACGCCATCCAGCGCTTCGCGCGCGAGCGCATTGGGCCTTACGTGCGCGAAATGGATGCGGCCGCGATGTTCCGCAAAGACTTACTGCACGAGATGTTCGAGCTGGGGCTGATGGGCATCGAGATCCCGGAAGAATTTGGCGGCCAGGGCGGCAGCTTCTTTCAGGCCGTGCTGGCGGTGGAGGCGCTCGCCGCCGTGGATCCTTCGGCGGCTGTGATTGTGGACGTGCAGAACACCATCGCCAACAACGTCATCATTCGCTGGGGCACGGACGGCCAAAAGCGGCGTTACCTGCCGAAGCTGGCAAGCGAAATGGTGGCTTCGTTCGCCTTGTCGGAGGCGGGCTCAGGCTCGGACGCCTTCGCGCTGGCGACGCGCGCCACCAAGCGTGGCGACGAATATTTCATCACGGGCCGCAAGCTTTGGATCACCAACGCCGCCGAATCCGGCTTATTCCTGTTGTTCGCTAACGCCAATCCCGAGGCGGGGCACCGCGGCATCACATGCTTTCTGGTGGAACGCGAGTTCCCGGGTTTTCAAGTCGGCAAGAAGGAAGATAAGCTCGGCATTCGCGCCTCGTCGACATGCGAGCTGATTTTGGACGACTGCCGGGTCCCTGCCGGCAACGTGCTCGGCGAGGTTGGCAAGGGCTATAAGATCGCCATTGAGACGTTGAACGAAGGCCGTATCGCGATTGGAGCGCAGATGGCGGGCCTGGCCCAAGGCGCGCTGGACCATGCCATCGCCTATGCCAAGCAGCGGCAGCAGTTCGGCAAGGCGATCGCCGAGTTTCAGGGCGTGCAGTTTGAGCTGGCGCAAATGGCAACTGAAGTAGAGGCGGCGCGGCTGCTGGTGTATAACGCGGCGCGGCTGCGCGATGCGGGCATCCCTACGTCACTGAGGCCGCCATGGCCAAGTACTTCGCGTCGCAGGTGGCTGAGGACACAGCCTCGCGCGCCGTGGAAATTTTCGGTGGCGTGGGTTTCACCAAAGACTATCCGGTAGAGAAGCTCTATCGCGACGCCAAAATCGGCCGGATATACGAAGGCACCACCAACATTCAGAAGCTGACCATCGCCAAGCAGATCCTGGCATAGCAGCCCCCTGGCAGTAGTGCCAAGATGCCGCTTATTGACGTGCGCGGTTCAGTAGATTCCGTGTGTTTCAGAACCGCGACCGTGAGGGATCGACTATGCCGCGGGGTTCTAGCTTCGAAAACGTCAAACGCAGCAGGTATATAATGTTGACCGTTCTGAGTTTGAAATATCAGGAGGAGCGAATGGAGCGCGAAACAACAAACACTCGCGGAACGCTCGACCGGCGTGCGTTTCTGGGCCGTGGCTCCGTCGCTGCCGGCTTCCTTCTCAGCAGCTCGCTTCGAAACCTTGAAGCGGCCAAGTCCGAGCCGTCCGGATCGATCGCGACGACCATGGCCGGCAAAATCCGCGGAAGCATGCAGGAAAAGGTTCACGCCTTCAAAGGCGTACCGTACGGCGCATCGACGGCCGGCGCTGGCCGCTTCATGCCACCCATGAAACCGCACCCTTGGACCGGCGTACGCGACGCGCTGGAGTTGGGACCGGCTGCGCCGCAGATTCCCTCGCAACTCATTCCTGAGTCCATGGCGCAACAACCCGCCAGTGACGGCCATGGCAGCGAAGATTGCTTGCACCTGAACGTATGGACGCCCGGCTTGAGCGGCAGGCGCCCGGTTATGGTCTGGTATCACGGCGGTGGATACTCTGCCGGCTCGGCCAACTGGAAGATGTACGACGGAGCGAACCTGGCGTCCAAACAGGACGTGGTGGTGGTCACCGTCAATCATCGCCTCAACGTGTTCGGTTATTTGTACCTGGCCGAGCTTGGTGGTGAAAAATACTCGCAATCCAGCAACGTCGGCCTGCTGGATCTGGTCGCCTCACTGGAGTGGGTGCGGGACAATATCGCTGCATTCGGCGGTGATCCGGGCAACGTCACCATCTTCGGGCAGTCCGGCGGAGGCGGCAAGGTCAGTACGCTGCTCGCCGTGCCGGCGGCCAAGGGGTTGTTCCATCGCGCCATCGCCCAGAGCGGGTCTGAAGTCAAGGGCGTGCCGCGCGATCGCGCCACGGAGGAGGCGGCGGGGTTCCTGGCGCAGCTCGGACTTAAGCCCCACCAGGTAGACGAACTTCAGAACATGCCGCAGCAGCGGTTGCTGGAGGCCATGCGCGCCAAGCGCCTGCAACTCGCTCCGGTGGTGGATGGCCGCACGTTGCCCACCAGTCCGTTCGATCCGGTGGCTCCTTCCATCACCGCCGGCGTGCCCTTCATGATCGGGTCCACCGAGACCGAGGTGACCTGGAACGCGAGTATGAAGTTCGATCCGCTGGACGATGCTCAGCTGCGCGAAAGCGTGAAGAAGACCGCGCGAGTGGATGACGCCGCGGCCGATCGGCTGATCGCGGTCTACCGCAAGGGACGTCCCAAGGCGAGCAACCTGGACCTGTTCTTGATTCTCTCCACCGATTTTTCGAATTTCCGCCATGGCACCGACATCGAAGCGGAGCGCAAGGCGGAGTTAGCCAAGGCCCCGGTATACAAATACTACTTCCAATGGTATTCGCCGGTGCGCGACGGCCAGTTGCGTTCGTATCACACGCTGGACATTCCGTTCGTTTTCGAAAATGTCGACATCGCGGAATCCATGGTGGGAGTAAGCCCGGAGCGCTACCAGCTGGCGGAAAAAATGAGCGGCGCCTGGGCCGCCTTTGCACGCACCGGCAATCCCAACCACAAGGGGCTGCCGCACTGGGAGCCTTTCACCACCGCGCAACGCGCCACCCTGATCTTCAACAAAGAATGCAGAGCCGTCAACGACCCGTACGGCCAGGAGCGGCTGGCGCGCGAAGCAGTGGAATCGAAAGCGTAGGAGGACGGCGAGATGAAGATGAGAATAGGCGCCAGGCTGGGCTCGTGGCTGGTGCTGTTCCTGCTGGCGGCCATTCCTTTGCTGGCCCAGATGGACTTTTCCGGCGAATGGAGCGGCGTCCGCGACGAGGACAATACCGGGAACCCGCGCATCGGCGAATTTATCGGGATCCCCATGAGCCACGCGGGCCTGCTGCGGGCCGAAGCCTGGAACGCGTCTCTTTACACGCTCCCGGAATGGCAATGCAGGCCGCATGGAGCGGTGTATATCGAGCGCGGGCCGTCTCCCGTGCGCATCTGGAAAGAAGTGGATCCGGCGTCGCGCGAGATCACGGCCTTTCACGCCGAGTGGCTCCGTTCCATCGACAATGCCTATTACATGGATGGCCGCCCGCGGCCGGACAAGAACGCGCCATACACCTGGGGCGGCTTTTCTACCGCGCAATTCGTGGGCGACGAGCTGAAGATCCGGACCACCAACCTCAAGGAAGATTATTTCCGGCGCAACGGAGTGCCCTCCAGCGACCGAACGCATCTGGTGCAGTACTGGCTGCGGCGGGGCGACTATCTGACGTGGGTGAGCATCGCTTATGACCCGGTCTACCTTACCGAACCGATGATCCGCACCACCGAATATCGCAACAACCTGGCCCAGGAAATCCCGCCGTACCCTTGCGACGTGGTTGAAGAAATCGACCGGGCGGGAGGCATTGTGCCGAGCTATCTGCCTGGGAAAAACCCGTTTCTCGACGACTTTGCAAAACACTACGATCTGCCGATGAATGTGACCTTGGGCGGCGCCGAGTCCATGTACCCGGAGGCAGCTCGCAAGATCATTGCGGCGAAAAACGCCAAAAACGGGACCAAGAAGTGACCCGCCGCATTGGCAGAAACGTGATTGGCAGAAACCTGCCCGCGTTGGTTGTCATGACCATGGCCGCGTCCGGGATCGTACTGGCTCAACAGCCTGTCGCGGACGGCGACAAAGCGGGCATCGACGTGGTGCGCATCCGCAAGAACATGTTCCTGCTGACGGGAGCAGGAGGAAATGTCACGATATCGATCGGCCCGGATGGCGTCCTGCTGGTGGACTCCGGGAACAAAGAATCCAGCGAACAGGTGCTGGCGGCTATACGGCACATCAACCGCGACCTGAACGGTCCCTGGCAGCCGGTAACCGAGCCGGGGAATGGCGAAGGCCACGAGGAGTCTGTCCTTACCACGCCTGCGCCGCCCAAACCGATTCGCTTCATCATCAATACCAGCGCGCGTCCGGACCACACCGGAGGCAACGCGAGCTTGGGCAAGGCCGGCCAGACGTTCACCGGTGGAAACGTCGCGGGCGACCTGGGCGCCGAAGCCGGCGAAGGCGCGGCCATCCTCTCTTTCGACAAGGTGCTCGATCAATTGAGTGACGAGAAAGTGCCGTTCGCGGATCTGCCGACCATGACTTACTTCGGTTCGCAGATGAAGCTGAGCCATTTCTTCAACGGCGAGGGCGTTCAGCTTTGGCATGTCCCGAGCGGGGTTTCCAACGGCGACACCATCGTACATTTCCGGGGCTCCGATGTGATTGCCGTCGGTGATCTGATCACGCTGAACAGCTACCCGGTGATCGATCGGAAACATGGCGGCAGCGTGCAGGGCCTGCTGGCGGGTTTGAATCGGCTGCTCGAAATGATCGTCCCCGAATTCCGCACCGAGGGCGGCACGCTGGTGGTGCCGGGTCATGGCAGGATCATCGACGATGCCGACGTGGCCTACTATCGCGACATGGTCACCATCGTGCGCGATCGCGTGCAGGACATGATCAAGAAAGATATGACGCTGGCGCAAATCCAGGAGTCCAAACCCACCGCGGATTGGGATCCGGTCTACGGCAACGATCCTTCCTGGACGCCCGACATGTTTGTGGAATCGATCTACCGGAGCCTCATGGACAATGCGCAGAAAAAGTGACATACGAACGGGAACGGCGCTCGGCCTAGCTCTTGGGTTGTTGTCGATGAACCTGCCGGCACAACAGCCGGGGCGAGCGCCGGCCGGCCCTCCGCCTGCCGCCAAAGCCGCCGCGCCCATCGATCTTACCGGCTATTGGGTTTCACAGATCGTCGACGAGTGGCGTTTCCGCGTGACTCCGCAAAAGGGCGACATTCTTTATCTACCGTTGAAACCCGAGGCCCAGCACGTGGCACTTGCGTGGGATCCGGACAAAGATGAATCCGACGGGAACCAGTGCCGGGCCTACGGCGCGGTGGGCGTCATGCAGCGCCCCGGGCGCCTCCACATCACCTGGGCGGACGACAACGCGCTGCGCGTTGACTTCGATTCCGGCAACCAGAGCCGGATGCTGCACTTCAAGACCGCCGCAGACAAGGAGGACAAGCCAGGTCCCCCAAGTTGGCAGGGATATTCAGAGGCCAAGTGGAACGGGCCCCGCCGCGGACGCGGTGGCGTGGTTATTAACGACCGCCTGCTCGGTCAGCCGGGAGCCGGCCGGGCCGGTACCCTGGAGGTGATCACCACCGACATGTTGCCCGGATACATCCGCAAGAACGGCGTTCCCTACAGCGGCAAAGCGGTCCTGAAGGAGTACATGAACCGCTTGGATGGCGATCAGAACGATGCCTACCTGGTGGTGACCGCCGAAGTGGATGATCCCACCTATCTCACCGAGCCATTCGTCCGGAGTTACACCTTCAAGAAGCAGGCCGACGCCTCAGGTTGGGAAATCACTCCCTGCTGGACGAAGTAGGGGGTGCGACACAGGTTGGGGTACACGCGGCTTCAAGCCGCGTTTTCCCTGGCGCTCGACCAGGGCCAGTCTTGAACGCCGCCGCACTACGCTGAGTCCGGGCGCATCCTGGAAGAAACGCGGCTTGAAGCCGCGGGTACCCAGGGTGGAGTTCGTTACTATGGTACATTGGTAACATGGTACCGACGTATGCCAGCAGCTAAACCAATGGCGACGGTGGAGCGCGTACAAACCGGCGTCCGCATGGAAAAACGGCTCTTAAAGGTCCTGCGGGCCTTCGCCGACTACCACGATCTGACTCTGGGCGACCTGCTGGAGGGTATCGTTCTGCACGCCTTCGATGGAAAATGCCCTTTCAGCAAGGCCAGCCTGCAGCGCATCAAGGAACTGAAGAAGTTCTATGGTCTCGATTTGGATTCCAGGTCCAGTCATCGTCTCACCGAAGCTGGTCCGGGAGTGCCGCATGACTGACGACGAATTCATCTCGAGCTTTGAAAATGGCAGCTTCGAAAATGGTAGCCTCGCCAACCAGTCTTTCCATCATGCCGACCATGTCAAAATGGCCTTCCTATACCTGTGCCGATACCCGGCTTTGGAGGCTCTTCAACGGTTCTCCACCGCGCTGGTAAGGTTCGCAGCGGTAAACGGGAAGCCCGATCTTTACCATGAGACCATCACCTGGGCCTTCCTGTTCCTGATTCGCGAGCGGATGGCGCGGGCAGGATGCCGGCAGACCTGGACTCAATTTGCATCCGGCAACGGAGACCTCCTGGACTGGAGAGATAACGTCCTGAAAAAGTACTATCGACCCGAAACACTCTCGTCCGATCTCGCGAAGGCACCTTTCTGTTCCCCGATAAGGCCGCCAACGATGCCGCAGCCGCGGCGTTACACTAAGAGGCAAGAGGCACCATGCGTTTCGTCGTTACCTTTGCTCTACTCACGGGTGCTGCCTTTGGCGCCACCCTAACCGATCCCAGCCCCTCCCAAGTGGACGACATTATCGCGAAGTTCGCGGCCAAGGAAGCGGCGTTCGCCAAGGCGAGAAGCAATTACACCTATAAGCAGACCGCGAAGGTGGAGACGCTGGACGACGGCGGAGGGGTCACCGGCAGGTGGGAAGAAGTGACCGACATCATCTTTTCCGCCGAAGGCGCCCGCATCGAAAAGGTAACCTACGCTCCGCCCAACACGCTCACGGCGATCTCGCTCGATCCGGGCGACATTCAGGATCTTCGCCAGGTGCAGCCCTTCGTGCTCACCACCGACGAAGTGCCCAAGTATTACATTCGCTACCTGGGCCGCGAGCAACTGGACGAGATCTCCTGCTACACGTTTGCCGTCAAGCCGAAGAAGATGGAGCCGGGCCAGCGTTATTTCGAAGGGATCGTCTGGGTGGACGATCGCGACCTGCAGATCGTCAAGAGCTATGGCCGAGGTGAAGGCGCGAAGCAAGGCGCGGACCATCAGTATGCGAAGTTCGAAACGTATCGCGAGCAGGTGGATGGCAAATTTTGGTTTCCGACGTACACCATCGCGAACTCTACCCTGCACTTCCGCGACAACGATCAACGCATCAAGATGACCGTTAAATACGAAGACTACAAACAGTTCAAGAGCGACATCAATATCAAGTACGACGTGGACGATCCTTCGAAGGCGCCGTCCACCACGACGCCGCCGAACAAGTAATTTGCACGCCGCGAAACTTCCCATCGATGGTCTGCTGCCGTCGATTCGGGAGTCTCTGTCGCGATCTCCGAACTTAGTCGTAGAAGCGCCGCCGGGCGCTGGGAAGACCACTCGTGTTCCGCCAGCTTTGCTGGATATGGTGCGCGGGCAAGTGCTGGTGCTGGAACCGCGCAGGCTGGCCGCGCGATTGGCGGCGCGCCGAGTGGCGCAGGAACTGGGTGAAAGGCCGGGCGAAACCGTCGGCTATCAGGTTCGCTTCGAAGAGGTAGCTGGCGCTCGCACGCGGCTACGATTCCTTACCGAAGGCATTCTCACCCGCCGTTTAATCTCCGATCCGTTGCTCGCTGGCGTGGATGCTGTGGTGTTGGATGAGTTCCATGAGCGGCATTTAGAAACCGATCTGGCACTCGCGCTGCTGCGCCGTTTGCAGCGTACGCGGCGTCCCGATCTGAAGATCGTCATCATGTCGGCGACGTTAAACGCCGCTCCGATCGCGGCCTATCTGGACGCCTGCCCGATCCTGCGGTCCGAAGGCCGGCTCTTCGAACTCACAATCGATCATCAGCCTTACTCTGCCCTGCCGCTCGAAAAGCAGGTGGCCTCGGCGCTGGAGGCTCTGCTCTCCCACGTTCCAACGGGCGACGTTTTGGTATTCTTGCCGGGCGCGGCGGAAATTCGGCGTACCGAGCGCGAGTGCCGTCCATTGGCCGCTCGGCACCATCTGTTGCTCCTCCCGCTCTACGGCGATTTGTCGCCCGCTGAGCAGGACCGGGCCGTCTCCCCCGCCCCGCAGCGCAAGGTGATCCTTGCCACCAACGTCGCCGAAAGTTCCATCACCGTGGAAGGCGTCACGTCCGTGATCGACAGCGGGTTGGCGCGCATGGCGAGCGATTCACCCTGGTCGGGATTGCCAACACTGGAAGTGACGCGCATCAGCAAGGCATCGGCTACGCAGCGTGCGGGCCGGGCAGCGCGCACCGCGCCAGGGCGAGTGATCCGGCTCTATACTCTCGACGATTTCGAACGCCGGCGCGACCACGATCCACCCGAGATCCTGCGGCGCGAGTTGTCGGAGTTGTGTCTCACGCTGCGCGCCATGGGACTACGCAATCCGCTCGAGTTGGATTGGTTGAACGCGCCTCCTTCAGTGGCTATCGCTCGCGCGGAGGACTTGCTGGAAAGCCTGGGCGCAAGCGGTGAGCGGGCACGCCGCATGACGCGCTACCCATTACATCCGCGCTTGGCACGGCTGGTCATGGACGCCATGGAACGCGGCGCTGGCGAAGAGGGCTGCCGGGCGGCCGCGGCCCTCAGTTCGGGTGCGCGATCGCCGTCGTGCGATTTGATGAGCCTTGTCACTTCACGGCTGGATACCGTCACAGAACGCCACTTCGAACAGATTCGCCGTATCGCCAGGCCATCGAAACCACAGGCTCATGATCCACACGCGTTGCCGCTTGCGATCCTCACGGCGTTTCCCGATCGTGTAGCGCGTCGGCGCAAGGATAATCAATTGCTACTGGCCTCCGGCGGTTCAGCGGTGCTCGACTGCGAAGCGCGCGTCGACTTTCTGGTGGCGGTTGACATTGAAGATCGCAGCGAACATGCGATGCCGCTGGTGCGGTTGTTCTGCGCCATCGAACCCGCTTGGCTAGTCGACCTGTTTCCCGAACGCGTGCAGGAACGCGCGGGCGTGGAGTGGAATCGCACGGCCGAGCGCGTGGACGCGGTAAGCGCTCTACTCTACGAGAATCTGGTGATCGAGGAAACGCGCAGCGGATCGCCCGATCCTGAACAGGCCGCCGCATTGCTGGCCGAGCGGGCGCTCGAAGCCGGAATCGAACGCTTTATCGATCGCCAGGAATTCGAGCAATTCCTCGCGCGCGTCGCCTTCGCGTCCGAACACGCGTCGATTACAAAGCTGGATGTAGACGATGCGTTCCGCGAACTTTGCCGCGGTCTGAAAAGTTTCGCCGAATTGAAGAACGCCGGCACTTCGTTGATCCCCACGCTTGAGCAGCGCATCGGCACGCGTCTGCTCAACGAAATTGCGCCCGGCCGCATCCGCCTTCCCAATGGCCGCCAGACGAAAGTGAATTACGAAGGCGGCAAGCCGCCGTTCATTGCGTCGCGCCTGCAGGACTTCTTCGGCATGCGTGAGACGCCGCGTATCGCAAACGGAAAGGTCCCGCTGGTGGTGCATCTGCTGGCGCCCAACAAGCGACCCGTGCAGACCACGACGGACCTCGCCGGGTTCTGGCAGCGGCTCTATCCGCAGCTGCGGCGAGAGCTGGGCCGCCGCTATCCCAAGCATGCTTGGCCGGAGGATCCGTACGCCCCGCGGGTAGACTGAAGTTGATGCGTCGCGCCATCGCTGCTTTGTTTCTGTTCGGGATTTCATTCGGCTACGTCGAGGCCGCCGTGGTGGTCTATCTTCGCGCGCTTTACGATCCCATCCGCGCGCGGTTGCATCCGGAACGCGGTCCTAACGATTTGTTTCCGTTGATCACCCAAAAAGAACTGGCCGACGCTGGGCCTGAAAACCCGCGCCGCCTGGCGATCGAGATTGGGCGTGAAGCGGCAACCATGATCATGCTGGGCGCCGTTGCCCTGGCAGTGGCGCGCAACCTGCACGAGTGGATCGCCGCCTTCGCGATCGCGTTCGGCGTTTGGGACATCGCCTTCTATGCGTTCTTAAAGCTGATGATTCATTGGCCGGAATCGTTCCGCACCTGGGATATTTTGTTTCTGATTCCGCTGCCATGGGTGGGTCCTATATGGGCGCCGGTGCTGGTGGCACTCAGCATGGTCGTCTGCGGCGTGATGTCTTTGCGCGCGGGCGGTATCCGCGGCCGGCTGCCGCATTGGGCCGGCGTGCTGGGAGGCGCGGCGGTGATCGTGATCGCATTCGTGTGGGATTTCCGAAACACCAGCGCGGGCGGGATTCCAAACCCGTTCAATTGGCCGCTTTTTCTTGTGGGAGAGGCGATTGGATTGACGGCTTTCCTGCTTGCAGCCCTTCCTTATGCGGTTCCAACAACGTCTCCAGGATCTCGGGTATCTCAAAGACTGCCCGGTTCGTGATTGCCGCGGCGTTGGCGCGAAAGCGGGAGAAGTTGGCCGCGTCCAGCAACTCGCGCAACCCGGCGTCGATCTCACGGAACGAAGGCAGCACCACGCCCACCTGTTTCTCGCGGATCCATTCCGTGTTGTAGCGTTCTTGCGGGAGCGTCCAGGCGTTGCGCTCCACCACCACCGGAAGCCGCATTGCAATCGCCTCGCTGATGCTGCCGGGGCCGGGCTTGCCGACAAAGAAATCGGAGAGATGCATATAGTAAGGGATCTCGCTCGAGAACTCCTCAACGTACTTCGGAAAGTTCGTTGGCATGCTCCGCAGCCGCTCAGCGAGCTTCTTATTGCGCCCGCAAATGAAGATGAACTGGAAGTTGAACCGCGGTGAGACCGTTACGCGTTTCGCGATTTCCGGCATCACATTCGAGCCCTGCCCTCCGAACAGCACCAGGCCGGTGGGCAGCTCCGGATCCAGCCCCAGCCTGCGGCGTTCCGCCACGCGATCCGCCGTCACTGGTTGATAGAACGTGGGGCGCAAAATCATTCCCGAGGTTCGAAAGATGCGCTCGGAAGGATGCCCCAACGCTTGCGCCTGCTGCACCGCCTTCTCGGTACCGCAAATGAAATATTGATCCTGACGTTCGATCCAGAAGTGCGGAGGAAAATCGGCCAGGTCCGTTAAGAGCGTCACGAGCGGCGTGCCGGGCAAACTCTGGCGCAAGGCGCGATTGAAATTCGGGATCAGCGAAACCACCAGATCGCGCCCGCCCTGCTTCCAGAATTTGGTGAGCAACTTCACCTGGCCCCCATGGTACAGGCGGATTAGCCCGTGCATCAGCGCCGTCATCTGCGCCGAGCCCAGCGTCCAGCCTTTTTGCAGCATGACGTTATAGACATCCTGCATCCGAATTCCGGTGTACTTTCGGAAAATGTCGAGCGGATCCAGAATTTCCTGGAGGTTTACCAGCCTTATTTCCCACGGCCTGCCCTGCTGCTCGATCACAGCTTTGAGGGCGTTCGCGGCCGAGCGGTGGCCGCCTCCCGCATCGAAGAAAACGAAGTCCAGCCGCTTCACTATCTCTGGCCCCGGGGTTCTCGTAGGTCCAGCCGTTTCGGGCCGGCGAATAGGCTAATTAGCGTAGTACCGAGCAAAGAACAGTTTGTCACAGTTACGTTTTCAGTCAAGATTCTTTTGCCCGAAATCATTTCTTCAACAGAATGTAACGGGCCCGGCAGTATATTCTGAAGTAGGATGGTGCGAAGTCTAATCACGAAGGGCGATTACAGCGTGATGCGCCGTGCCAACAATTGGGAGGCGCCCCACTGGGTTCGCCTGTACGTCATCAGCGCCACGCGGGTGGGCGATGGCTGGCTGTGGTACGCGATGGGACTGGCGGTTGTGCTGCTGGGCGGCCGAGCTCGCTTCGAAGCTGTGGGGGCCGCTGGACTCGCCTCCGTTCTGAGTATTCTTTCGTTTATCTGCCTCAAGCGTCTGACGGGCCGCCGCCGGCCATGCCAGATTGAACCACACTGCTGGGCTACCCTGCTTCCGCCGGATCACTTCTCGTTCCCGTCCGGGCACACCATGACTGCGTTCGCAGTGGCCATTCCGCTGTCGCTGTTTTATCCGACACTGACCATTGGATTGCTGTTCTGCGCTCTCAGCATCGCCATCTCGCGTATTTTACTTGGCATGCATTTCCTGAGTGACGTCGTTGCCGGCGCTTTGATCGGCACCGGGCTAGGGTATCTCGGGTACTTCGCTTTCCAGTAAATAGACGCCAATCCGGCAAAATTCCTCCGTACTCTCCTTGAGCCGCGCATCGTGATCGCGGATTGTGTGGGCTACTATTCCAATGGCTCCGTTCGCTCGATCTGAGCCACCCCCGCACTTTGCGCCGAAGGCGGCCAGCCACCACCCATCCAAATTGAGGAGGATCAACATGGGTACCCTACCGCATCAGGTTGCATTGGTGTCGGATACTCCCACGGTGGGTTTTTCAGATTTGTCGGCTGTCGCGGCTGCGTTGCAGAAGCAGGCCACTCGAGATTTTGGACCCCTTTGGCAGGTGAGCGCCTCGGTGAGCGCGTTCGCGGCCTTGGAATCGGTCCCAGTGGACTATTGGCCGGTGATCATTCGCGATGATATCGATCAACCCGGCGCGGCCGGTTATCATACCGACGACAACGGCCAACCTTTCTCGCTGGTGCAGGCCGACGATCAGTGGCAGCTCACCGCGAGTCACGAGACGCTTGAGATGTTAGCCGATCCCTTCGGAAATCGCACCATCGCGGGGTCGCCGCCGCCCCAGGCGCCCCAGACCATCTCCGTGCTGCAGCGGGTGGTCTATCTGGTGGAAGTTTGCGATCCCTGCGAAGACCCGCAATACGCCTATGGCGTGAACGGGCAGCAGCTGTCCGATTTCATTACGCCCCACTATTACGATCCCGGCGGCGCCACCGGCACACTGTACAGCTTCCGCGGAAACGTCCAGGGACCGCACACGGTGCTCGAGAGCGGCTACGTGAGCTTCGGCGATCCAGTAACGAACCAGTGGTATCAGATCAGCATTGCGAATGGCCAGGCGCAGGTGCGCGATCTCGGGAAGCTGAGCCGGAACGGCAGGAGCTTGCGCGAAACCATCGATGATCTGGTTCGCAACGTCCGGAAGGACGATCATTACCGCACCAGGAAGCCGCTGGCCGCCAGAGCGGCGCGGGTAGGTGGCTCCATCGCCGAGTCGAGCGGGGCACGCGCCAGGTTGTTACGGGATTTTATTGGCAAACTGTGATCTAGCGGACGTGAACTAGCAAGGTCAACTGTCAAAAGCCTCGATATGTCGCGGCGGTCTAAACCGGCCGGCGCACCCACATCAAGGCAAAAGGGCCCGTGGTTGCCGGACGGAGCAAGTCTAACGACCTGGAAGGCCCGCCAACCGCGATTTGGAAGGCTTTGGCTTGACGGGGAGGAAACAAGCTCCCTACAATTAGAGGTGTCCATATAAGGAGGCCGTGTGTTCAGATCTATTGGCTTTCCTGAACTCGTGGTCATTTTGGTGGTCGCCGTTCTGCTGTTTGGCGGAAAGAAGATTCCCGAGGTGGCCAAGGGTTTAGGCGAAGGCATCAAGAACTTCAAGAACGCTTTGAAAACCGATGAAAACGACAAGAAGGACGACGACAAGAAGTAGGCGCTAAGGCTTCCTGGACTCGCTCGCACGTTGAGCGAAACCTGAATCGACTTTTTGAAACGCAAAAACCCCCGCGACATCCTGCGCGGGGGTTTTTGTTATTAGGGAGCGAAATCTAACTACTTCTTTTTGGGCGGCACGATCGCGTCTTTTACGGCTTTCGCAACCCGGAACTTCACAACTTTCTTAGCCGGGATCTTGATGGCCTCGCCCGTAGCGGGATTGCGGCCCATCCGCGCCTTGCGATCCACGCGCACCAGGCGGCCAATGCCGGGAATCACGAACATGCCGTTCTTCTTGGTTTCGCGAACGGCCAAATCAGAAAAACTTGTGACGAACTGTTTGGCTACCTTGGTGCTCGTACCGGTGGCGCCGGCCAGTTCCTTAATCACTTGTGTCTGCGTCAACTTAGCTGCTGCCATGTACTTCTCCTTATCTTTACCTTGGGTCTGTTTCTTGGGATCTGATTCTTCCAATTTCGGCGGCGGCGTTTAAAACATAACCGTGCTGAATTGTTCCTACCAAATCATACGGGATGACAATCCGGTTGTAAAGAGAAGAATGCCTGAAATCCGCATTTTTCCTCAGTTTCCTGAGGTTACCACGTCTCGAAGCCCGATGGAATGGGCTTTTGGAGCTATCGTGCTGTTTTGAGCGCTGAATTTACGCGGTCCGGGCGGTCTTTACTCGATCCACTTGGGACCTGTCCGGCTGCCCCGGCTCGCTTGCGGGGGGAATCGGCGACTCCGTCGACGCCAACCCGAGCTGCCGGCGCAATAGAGCGTCTAAGCGATCCGCCAGGGCGGGATTCTCCGTCAGAAACGCGCGTGCGTTCTCACGCCCCTGGCCGATGCGCTCGCCGCCGAAGCTGAACCAGGAGCCGCTCTTTTCTACCAGTTCCTGGGCCACTCCCAGGTCCAGTAAATCTCCTTCGCGCGAGATTCCCATGCCATATAAGATGTCAACTTCCGCTTCGCGAAAGGGAGCGGCTACTTTGTTCTTGACGATCTTGACCTTGGTACGGTTCCCTACAACTTGTTCTCCATCCTTAATAGCCGCCATGCGGCGCACCTCGGTCCGTACCGAAGAGTAAAACTTCAATGCGCGCCCGCCGGTAGTAGTTTCCGGGTTGCCAAACATGACGCCGATCTTCTCCCGAATCTGGTTAATGAAGATGAGCAGCGTGTTGGTCCGCGCCACGGTTCCCGTCAGCTTGCGCAGCGCCTGCGACATCAACCGCGCGTGCAGGCCCATGTGACTATCGCCCATCTCGCCGTCCAGTTCCGCCTTCGGCACCAGCGCCGCCACCGAATCCACCACCGCGACGTCGATTCCGCCGGAGCCGATCAAGGCGCCGACGATCTCGAGCGCCTGCTCGCCGTAGTCCGGCTGCGAGACGATCAGGTTGTCCACGTCCACACCTAGCTTGCGCGCGTAGATTGCGTCGAGCGCGTGCTCGGCATCGATGAACGCCGCCGCGCCGCCGGCCTTTTGCGCTTGCGCGATCACCTGCAAAGCCATGGTCGTCTTGCCGGAGGATTCCGGACCAAAAATCTCGATCACCCGCCCGCGCGGAAACCCTCCCACGCCCAGCGCGGCGTCCACCGAAATGGAGCCGCTCGATATCACCGTGACGGGCAGCACATTGCGTGAGCCCAGGCGCAGCACGCAGCCCTTCCCGAACTGCTTGTCCATTTGGCTGAGCGCGGCGTCAATGGCGCGTTGCCGCGCGCTGGTTTCGCTGGGCTTGGTGTCGATTAAAGTGGTTTGGTCCTTCACGGCGAATTAGTGGAGCACTCCGCGGGATTGTCTCAGGGGAAATCGGTAAACGCGTAGGATACTGATATCAGATGAACCAAACTCTTCCCGTGGTCCGCGCGCCCCGGGGCCGCGACATCTCCTGTAAAGGCTGGCAGCAGGAAGCCGCGCTGCGGATGCTCATGAACAATCTCGATCCGGAGGTGGCCGAAAAACCGGAGGAGCTGATCGTCTACGGCGGTACCGGACGGGCCGCGCGGGACTGGCCCTCCTTCCACGCCATCGTCCGCTGCCTGCGCGACTTGGAAAATGACGAGACCCTGTTGGTGCAATCGGGCAAACCGGTGGGCGTTTTTCGGACCCACGCCGACGCCCCGCGTGTGTTGCTCGCCAATTCCAATCTGGTGGGCCACTGGTCCAACGACGACGAGTTTCACCGCCTGGAGCAACTGGGCCTGATCATGTACGGCCAGATGACCGCCGGCTCCTGGATTTACATCGGAAGCCAGGGCATCCTGCAAGGCACGTTTGAAACTTTCGCCGCCGCGGCGGACAAACATTTTCAAGGCTCGCTGCGCGGACGCCTGATCGTCTCCGGCGGCATGGGCGGGATGAGCGGCGCGCAGCCACTGGCGGCCACCTTGAACGGGGCTTGTTATCTGGGCATCGAAGTGGATCCGGCGCGCATCGAGAAACGGCTGAAAACCGGCTATTGCGACCGCATGTCCTGGAACCTCGATGAAGCCCTGGCCGCGCTGGAAGAGGCGCGTAAGCTGGGGCAGGCGCTCTCGGTTGGTTTAGTCGGAAATTGCGCGGACGTTGTTCCGGAACTGGCGCGGCGTGGCATGGTGCCCGATATCCTGACCGACCAGACCAGCGCCCATGACAATCTTCGAGGCTATGTCCCCAACGGAATGACGCTGGCAGAAGCCCTGGCGCTGCGCGCCTCCAATCCCGGCGAATACACCGAACGCTCGGTTCAGGCCATGGGGCAACACGTCGCGGCCATGCTGGCGCTGAAACAGATGGGCGCAGTCACGTTCGATTACGGGAACAATATTCGCACCCAGGCGAAACGCGCAGGGGTTCAAAACGCCTTTGATATTCCGGGCTTCGTGCCCGAATACATTCGTCCCCTATTTTGCGAAGGGCGCGGGCCCTTTCGCTGGGTGGCGCTGTCGGGATCGCCCGCCGACATCCACGCGACCGACCAGCTGGCGCTGGAACTTTTCCCCGCCAATGCCTCATTGCAGCGCTGGCTGCGTCTGGCTCGCGACCGGGTGCAGTTTCAGGGATTGCCCGCGCGCATCTGCTGGCTGGGCTATGGCGAGCGAGCCGAGTTCGGCCTGGCGCTCAACGATTATGTGCGGCGTGGAAAGATTGAAGCGCCTATCGTTATCGGGCGCGATCATCTGGATGCCGGGTCGGTGGCATCGCCTTATCGGGAAACCGAAGCCATGCGCGACGGATCGGACGCCATTGCCGATTGGCCGTTGCTCAATGCGCTGCTCAACACCGCGGCGGGCGCTACTTGGATCTCTATTCATAACGGCGGCGGCGTCGGCATCGGCTACGCGCAGCACGCTGGCATGGTGGTGGTGGCGGACGGCACCGAAGCATGCGGCCGGCGGCTGGAGCGCGTGCTCACAACGGATCCAGGAATGGGCATCATTCGCCACGCCGACGCCGGATATAAGAAGGCCCTGGATTTCGCTCACGAGCGGCATATTCCGATTCCGATGGAACCCGGCTTGTGAGGATTGCTGTCACCAATTGCGCGCAGCTGGTGACGCTGGCGGGTCCCGCCGTTCCGCGAACCGGGCGTGCGATGCGCAATCTGGGCATCATCGCCGATGGCGCCATGCTGATCGAAAACGGCCTCATCGCTGAGGTTGGTAAGCGCGCGGAAATCGAGCCGGGTATCCATTCTCAGGATGCGGTTATTGACGCCGGAGGGCGCGTCGTGATGCCGGGATTCGTGGACGCACACACGCACCCGGTGTTTGCCGGAAACCGCGCGGCGGAATTCGAAAAGCGTACGGAGGGTGCGAGCTATGCCGAGATTGCAGCGGCGGGCGGGGGCATCCGCTCCACGGTTCGTGAAACCCGGGCCGCGAGCGAAGACCAACTCCTCGACGCCGCCCGCCGGTACGTGTCGTGGTTTCACGCCGGAGGAACCACCACCATCGAGGCCAAGTCCGGCTACGGGCTTACGCTCGACGACGAGTGCAAGATCCTGCGCGTGATCGGACGCTTGGAAGATATCCGCACTGTGCCGACCTTCCTGGGAGCGCACGAAATCCCCGACGAATACCGGGGCCGCCCGTCGGCGTTCACCGATCTGGTGATCCATGAAATGCTGCCGGCCGTTTCTCAGGGTGCAGCCAGCCAGCGAATGGCCGAATATTGCGACGTCTTCTGCGAACCAGGGATCTTCTCCATTGAGGAAACCCGGCGAGTGTTATCCGCCGCCCGCTCGCTCGGTCTAGGGTTGAGAATGCATGCGGACCAACTTTCCGATTCCGGCGGCGCTACGCTGGCGGCCGAACTGCGCGCCACCACGGCCGATCATCTGGAACACACCAGCGAGCGCGGCATTCTGGCGCTCCACTCGGCGGGAGTGCAGCCGGTGCTGCTTCCAGGCTCCGTTTACGCGCTCGGCTCCGCCCGGTACCCGAACGCCCGCGAGATGATCCAAACCGGCTTGGCCGTTGTGCTGGCTACCGATTTTAACCCCGGGTCTTCACCCACGCCCTCGATGCCGATGATTTTGTCGCTCGGGTGCACGCAGCTGAAGATGACGCCCGCCGAAGCGGTTACCGCGGCGACGATAAACGCTGCCTACAGCCTGGGACGCGGACACGAAATCGGCTCGCTTGAGGCGGGCAAACGCGCCGACTTTGTGATTCACGATTGCAGCGACTATCGCGAGATTGCTTACTTTTTCGGTGCACCGTTGACGGAGGCGGTGTACCTGGACGGGCGGCAAGTCTGGGCTCGCCTCAAACATCGGAACTAGCTGCCGATAAGTACCAACGTGGAGCCGTCACCCAGCAAAACTGCACTGCAGGAATGCGATCGTCGTTTTCGCTCCGCCTTTGCCCACGCCGCGATCGGGATGGCCATCATCGATTGCCACGGCCTATTTGTCTATGCCAACCAGACGCTGTGCAGGCTCATGGGTTATGAGGAACATGAGCTATGTCGCATGACGTTTACAGAGACGCTCTATCCGGATGACCGGGGATCGCGGCGGGACGTGTTCGAGCGAATTCTGGCCGGTGAGATCGGCAGCTTTACTAACGAGCGAAGGTTACTCCGAAAAGATGGAACCGTGGTGTGGGTACGAACCAGCGTCACAACTCCCAGCGACCAGGGAGGGCCACTTCAGATCGTCACCTTCTTCGAAGACATCACCGAGCGAAAACAAACCGAGGACGCGCTGCGGGCGTCCGAACAGCGCTTCCGCATTGCGGCCGAGAACGCCAGCGACATTATCTACGAGTGGGATCTCGCCAGCGGCCAGGTGGACTCTTTTGGTCCGTCCCCGCAACGGCTGGGCGGCTGGCCTGTGCCGCGGAGTTACGAAGCATGGAAGGCTCTGGTCCACCCCGACGACCTGGAACGAATCCTTGCGGCAACTGCCCGCCACATCGAAAAGGGCGAATCCTATAGCGACGAGTACCGAATCATCGGCCGCAGCGGAAAAATTTATCATTATTCCAATCGCGGACAGGCCATCTTCAATAGCTCCGGGGAGCCCTGCAAATGTATCGGCCTGCTCAGCGACATCACGGAGAGCAAACTGGCCGAAGAGGCCATCTCTCAATTGGCGGCCATCGTCCGCTGCTCGGAGAGCGCCATTATCGCAATCGATGTGGCGGGCGCAATCGCCACTTGGAACGACGGGGCGCAGCAACTGCTCGGCTACACGGCCGCGCAATCGCATGGCCTGCCTATCACCGCGCTGCTGGCCTCCGACGATTTGGGGCGTGAAGTCCTTTCGCAAATTCAGAAAGGACACCTATTACGGCTGGACGAAGCGCTTTTCGTGCGCCAGGACGGCAGCCAGGTTCCGGTTTTGCTCAGCATCTCGCCGATTCGCAAATCCGATGGCCAGCTCAGCGGATCGGCCATCGTGGCCCGCGACATCAGCGCTCGCAAGCAGGCTGAACGGGAGATGTCGCACCGCGCCCTGCATGACTCTCTGACCGGTCTGCCAAACGGCTTGTCGCTCGGAAACAGGCTGGCCGACAGCATCGCCAGCGCCGATCTGGACACGTCGGGAACGGCGGTAATCTTTGTGGATTTGGATGGATTCAAGTTCGTCAACGACACGCTGGGGCACGAGGCGGGCGACGTTCTTCTGCAGCAGGTGGCCCGGCGGCTCAGCGCCTGCGTCCGCCGCGGAGACATGTTGGCTCGCATGGGCGGCGATGAGTTCATGGTGGTGGTGAACGGCGTGACCGACGATCAGTTGGCCCAGACCGTCGCGAACCGCCTGGGCGCCGCGCTGAAAGATCCGTTCTTCGTGGCTCATCACGAACTGGTCGTCACCGCCAGTATGGGCATCAGCATTTACCCCAGGGATGGCACGGACGTAAGCGCACTGCGCCGTAACGCCGACACCGCCATGTACGAGGCCAAACAATCCGGCAAGGATCGAATCCGGTTCTACAGGCCCGCCCTGGGCGCCGCCGTTCAAGCACGCCTGGAAATGGAAACCGACCTGCGTCGCGCGCTCGACCGCGGCGAGCTATGCCTGCATTACCAGCCCATCTTCTCCGCCGCGAACAACCGCCAGACGGCCTACGAAGCGCTGTCGCGGTGGCGGCATCCCGGCCTTGGTTTCGTACCTCCGAGTCAGTTCATCGCATTGGCGGAAGAGACCGGACTCATCATCCGGCTCGGCGAGTGGGTGCTGCGCGAGGCTTGCCGCCAGTGCCGCTGGTGGCAGGACCATGGAAAGCCCACGATTCGTGCCGCGGTCAATGTCTCCCCCATCCAGTTCGCCCGCGCGGACTTTGTCGCTACCGTGCTGGGCGTGCTGAGCGAGGCCAGGCTGTCGGGCGATTTACTGGATCTGGAAGTCACCGAGTCGATTGTGATGCGCGATATCGACGGCGCAATCCAAAAGATGGCGCAGTTGCATGAACACGGCATCCGCATCTCGGTGGACGATTTCGGCACCGGCTACTCTTCGCTGGGCTATCTTCCCAGGCTCCCTTTCGACATTCTCAAGATCGATCGCTGCTTTGTCGCGCAGATCGGCGAAAATGATGCTGCCGTGCCGCTGATTCACGGCATGATCTCGCTGGCGCATAGCATTGACAAGCTGGTGATCGTGGAGGGAGTGGAAACCGCCGCGCAGCTGGAGATTCTGCGCAACCTGAATTGTGACGAAGTACAAGGCTTCTTGCTCGGCCGTCCCGCGCGCATGACTCGCCACGATGAACGGGCACAAGAAATAATCACCGGGCAGCTGATGAGCGCTTAGTCTGGAAAGCAAAACCCGCTCACTCCGGGTCGCGGCTCGGTAACGCACGGATCGTAATCCGTCCGTAAGAGTCGGTAGTTTAAATGAGACGATTGTCACGACCAGTTCGTGTAGTATGGCAACATTCACCCGACTGGTGAGCACTCACGTGGCGCACGCACTCCTGCGTGCCGTGTCGAGACTCATCTCGACACCCTGGCCGGTGCTGCGCGGAGCGCAGGGTGACCGAAACCCGCTAAAGCGAAGCGTTCACACGAGTGTGAACGCAGCACGCAGGAGTGCGTGCGCCACAATGTGCATTGAACCCTGAATTAGCCTGCGATGCTCAGGTAGCGGAAGCCGAACCGTTCCAGCTTGGCCCGATCCAGCGCATTGCGCCCGTCCAGCACCAGCGGCGCACGCATCCGGCTGGCCATCACTTCCCAATCCAGCTCACGGTATTCCGGCCACTCGGTAACCAGCACCAGTGCGTCCACATCGTCGGCGACTTCCTCGGGCGAGTCGCAACAGATGACGCCCAAATCGGGGTAGTCCAGCTCAAATTTGTTCAACGCCACCGGATCGTGCACTTTGACCTTGCACCCGCGCTCCACCAACTTGCGGGCAATATCGATAGCCGGGGCCTCGCGCAGATCGTCGGTGTTGGGCTTAAACGCCAACCCCAGCAGGCCGATGGTGCGGCCTTTCAGAATCTTCAATTCGCCCAGCAGTTTCTCGACAACACGCTCGCGCTGGCGCTTGTTCACTTCGCGCGCCGCCTCCACGATCGGCATGCCGATGTTGTACTCTCGCGCCGTGGCCACCAGGGCCGAAGTGTCCTTGCCAAAACAAGAACCGCCCCAGCCAATCCCCGCCTGCAGGAAGCGCGTTCCGATGCGTGCGTCCAGACCGATGCCCTTGGCCACTTGTGCAATATCGGCGCCCACCTTTTCGGCCAACAACCCTATTTCGTTGATGTACGAAATCTTGGTGGCGAGAAACGCATTGGCGGCATATTTGATCAGCTCGGCCGAAGCCAGATCGGTCGAAATCAGCGGCACTGCACCGGTACCCTCGGGCCGCGGCAGGTAGGTAGGCGGCGCAAAGGTCTGATCCAGAACCGGGCGATACAGCGAATACAGAACTTCCAATGCGCGGTTATTGTCGGAACCGATCACCACGCGATCCGCATACAGGCTGTCGTGCAGCGCCGTGCCCTCGCGCAGGAATTCCGGATTGGATGCCACCGAGAAGTGCCCGTTCGCCTTGCGCCCATGGTGCTGCTCGTAGGATTCGCGCACGATGGAACCCACCCAATTGCCACTACCGATTGGTACGGTGGACTTGTTCACCACCACTAGAAAATCACCGTCGTAGTGCTGTCCGATACTTTGCGCCGCAGCGCGCAAATACTTCAGGTCGGGGCTGCCGTCGGGGGAAGGGGGCGTGCCTACCGCGATAAAGATTACATCCGCATCTTTCACCGCACCCGCATACTCGGTGCAGAACTGAAGATTTGGTGCCGCCGCCGCCATCAGTTCCGTCAGAAAGGGCTCGTAGATGGGTGTCTTGCCGGCTTGCAGCATTCCAATCTTCTTCGGATCGGAATCAATGCATGTCACTTTGTGACCCAGGAATCCAAGACACACACCAGTGGTCAAACCGACGTAGCCAGTTCCGATAATCGATACTTTCATTCCGTTTTTGATCTCCTTCCCTACCCTAACAAACAGCGCCCTGGCCTACCAATGACTCATAGTACTGATTTGAGTTCCGAAGGTACCGGAGCGTATAGTCTAAGGTCGTTTACCGTCAGTCACTTCTGTTCCGTTAGTGGGCGCTCGTATGGTTCCAGAGTACGCGACTTAGGGAGAGCCTGATACTCGAACGCCCATTGCAGGCGCAGCGTTTGCGGGATGTAGCAGACGCGATCGTCGCAGGCTTGATAGCGCAATGAGCTATCCACGGTGAAGTGCCCCGAGCCATCCACCGCCGGCTTCAGCTTGTCCTCGGGAGGTATTGTGATGTCGCGAGTCAGGCGGAAATGGCTGCGGAACGCCGGAACTGTTTCATCGATCGCCTTCAGGTACAGTTTCTCAGCGCGCGGAAACACGGGCGCATGCACCTGGGCCGTATCTGAATCCTGCATCTTCCAATCGATCGGGATGTAGCCTTCCACGCCGGGCGCGTACACGTGCATATTCGGTTCCAGGTCGATATCGAGCGTCAGCGCGACGCGCTCACCCGGCCCAACTGTGGAGTTGCTCGCGCCGATGGTCGCTACCAGTTGCTTGCCCTGAATCTCGCGGGTGTCCGGCGGAGTCCATCGGAACTGATGAACCAAGATGGCGGCAAGTGTGTAGCTCGGGTCGTACTTGGCGACGACGATGCTCTTGGTATCCAGCACGATCCAACCCGAACCGGGTCCGGCGGCCGCCGTGGCTAGCAGGCCTAGCTTGCGAGAGGCCCCGAAACGTTCCTGCAATTCGTTCACCTGCGTTCTTGAGCCATGTAGCAGGACCACCGCGCCCTTCGGGCCCACCTTGAGCCGGCCACCTAAGAAACGGCTTCCGATCCCCGGTCCTGCATCGTTCGCGGCCGAAGCCGCAAATGCGCAGAGTAAACTGATGATTGTGAGCCGCAGCTTCATTTGCACTTCCGCTTCATTATTGCTTGTTTTAGGCTCCGCCACAGCCGCTCCCGATTACCAGATCCTAGCCAATGTTCGCTACGACCATCACCCGGAGACTGTCCTCGATATTCTGCAGCCCAGCGCGCCGTCGCTCGCCGACCGGCCCGGTGTGATCGTCATTCACGGAGGCGGCTGGGTGGAAGGCGCCAAGGAGGACATGCTGCAGTTGTTTTGCTTGCCGTTCGTGCGCCGGGGAATGGTGGTGGCGAACGTCGAGTACCGGCTGGCCGGGTCGGCTCCTGCTCCGGCCGCGGTCAACGACGTTCTCAAAGCGGCGCAATGGTTTCAGGACCACGCTGCCGAGTACAAAGTGGATCGAAGCAAGATCGTCGCCATGGGCGGATCGGCGGGTGCGCATCTCGCGCTGATGATCGCGATGACGCCCCCTTCGGCTGGCCTGGGGCCAACCACAAAGATCGCCGCCATCGTGGACTTTTTCGGGATCGCCGATGTCGCCGATCAGATCGCCGGGCCAAATCAGCGGCCATATGCCGTAGCCTGGATTCCCGATCAGCCCGGTCGCATGGAACTGGCCAAGCTGGTTTCGCCTCTCACCTACGTTCGCAAAGGATTGCCGCCCATCCTCGCGGTGCATGGCGACGCGGACACCACTGTGCCTTACCAACAGAGCGTCGCGTTGGTGAAAGCGCTCAAGGTTGCCGGCGACGATGCCGAGCTGATCACGGTACCTGGTGGCCAGCATGGCTTCACGCCCGCCGAAATGGATCAGCTCTGGCCGAGGATTTTCCAGTGGCTCAAGAAGCGCAAGATCGGCTAACCGCGCCTAGTTTGCCAGCCGCTTGGCAACCACCAGCGTGATGTCGTCGGCGGGCGGTGCGCCTTCCGTGAAATCATCCACCTTCTGGTTGATGGATGTAATGATGGACTCCGCGGTCTGATCCCGCAGTCCAGCCAGAACCTGCGCCAACCGCTCTTCACCGAATTCTTCGTCGGCATTCGGGCGAACGGCTTCCGAGACGCCATCGCTGAACAGCAGCACGGCGTCACCGGGTCCCAGGAAGCACACGCCCTGCTGATAGGTGGCCATCGGTAAAATTCCCAGGATCAGGCCGGTTCCTTCCAGCTTCTCCACCGAACCGTCGGCGTGCGCCACCAGCGGCGGATTGTGGCCGGCATTGACGTACGTCAATTCGCCCGTTTTCGGGTCCAGGACGCCAATAAAGAACGTAATGAACCGGTTGGAAGGGCAGTTGGACGAGATGATGCGGTTGAGCCGCGTAACGAGAGCCGCCAAATTGGTGGGTTCGTCGAACAGCACTTGCACGCGCGCCTGCAAACTGGACATGAGCAGCGCGGCGGGCATTCCCTTTCCTGCTACGTCGCCCACCAGCAGCCCGACGCGGCCATCGGCATAAGGCAAGAAATCGTAATAGTCGCCGCCCACCGTGTGGCACGCCGCGTTATACCCGGCCAGATCCACCCCGGCGACGATGGGAGCCGTCACCGGCAGAAGGCTGCGCTGGATTTCGGCGGCCTGATCGAGTTCTTTGGCGTGCAGGCGCTCAGCCTGTTCTACTTCCGCCAAACGTGTATGTTCGATTCGTATGGCCGCTACGTTCGCCATGACGGTGAGCAGGCTGAGATCGTCCTTGCTGAATTCCTTGATGAAGTGCGGCGAATCCAGATAGATGAGCCCGATGACGCGATCGTCGGTTTGCAGCGGCACGGCCAGCATGCTGCGGATCTGTTGCTGCACGATACTCATGCGATCGGCGAACGCCTCGTCCAAGCGGGCGTCGCGCACCAGCAGCGATGTTTTTTCCTTGATAACGCGGTCGCGCACCGTGTTGCTGATCCGAAACCCTTCGCCCAGCGCCGCTTGCACCACCAGTTCCTTGCCTTCGATCGTCATCAGAACGCCCCGGGTGGCGCCCACGGCGTCCACCGAGAGATTCATGATGAGCTTGAAAAGCTCGGCCAGCGGCATGTTCCCGGCCAGTTCGCGTCCGGCGCGAATGAGCGCGCGCATTTGCGGACCGCCCTCAATCTCCTTCTCCTGGCTCAGTACGCCCTTCAAGCTGGTGGCCACCGTGGTGGAAACGGAAGTTGTCGGGGTGATGCCTTCAATGAAGATCACCGTGTTGTCGGCGGGCGGCGGCAGCGAATTCTCGCCGAAGTCCAGCGCAATATGCCCGGCCGTTACGCGATCGTTCTTTCCAAGCGGATATGGGCTGGTAATCCGGACGCCGTTGACGAAGGTGCCGTTCTTGCTGCCTAAATCGCGCACCATCCACGTGTCGCCTTCTTTCTCGATCGCCAGGTGTTGGCGGGAAAGTCCGGCATCCTCCGGGTAGCACAGCTCATTGGCGCTGGAACGCCCAAGCGTATAGCGTTCCCTGTCCAGCGCGAGCGGACGCGTTGCGCCGTCCGGCGTGTGGATCAGTAATTCTCTCGGTATGAATTTGGCTGCGACGCCAGCCATATGTATCTAGAGTAACTTATAATTCTACGGCTACGACGATCATCATCGAAAGCGAGTACCATGAGTCGTCATCGGTTCGATGAAGATTTTACTTTATTATGTCGGCAAGCCCCGCGATCCCAACGCCAATCGCCTGGCCGAAGAGTTCATCCTGCGTTCCACGCGCTACTGCCGCTGTGAAATGCGCGAAATCGTTCCTGCCCGGTTTGACCCCTGGGCGAAGCATCCCGCCGCTACGAAAGTCTCGCTCGACCCGTCCGGTAAGGCCATGGACTCCCCAGGCTTCGCCAAGCTGGTGTCCCAAGCCGAGCAGGATGCGCGCGATCTGGTTTTCTTGATTGGAGGCGCCACCGGGCTGCCCGAACCCTGGCGCCGGAACGGCGGCCTCATGCTGTCGCTTTCGCAAATGACGATGCCGCATGAGCTGGCTCGCGTGGTGCTGGCCGAACAGATCTATCGAGCGTTCACCCTCCTCAGAGGCCATCCCTACCCGAAGTAACGCGCGGAAGTCAAACCCGGACTCCCTCTTATACTGAAGTCTGAATGGCTTGGTTCACTCGAGACAAACCTTCGCTAGCGCCGGAGGAAGGCGAGAAGCGCGTCCGCACGGAAGGGCTGTGGCTGAAGTGCGGGCATTGCGGCCAGATTGTGTGGCGGAAAGCCTTAGAGGACAATCAGCAGGTTTGTCCCAAGTGCGGCCATCATGAGCGCCTGGACGCGCGCGCGCGTTTGACCTTGTTGTTCGACGACGGAAAGTTCGAAGAATTCGATCAACGGCTGGTGTCCACCGATCCGTTGGGGTTCGTGGATTCGAAGAAATACCCGGATCGTCTGGCCGCTTCGCAAGAATCCACGCACCTGCGCGACGCCATCATTTCCGCGGCCGGGAACCTGAACGGCCGGCGCGTCCACATCTGCGCGATGGAGCTGAAATTTGTCGGGGGAAGCATGGGGACGGTGGTGGGCGAAGTGATTACTCGCGCCATCGAGCGGTCGCTCGAGCACAAAGTCCCGCTCATCATAATTTCGGCGTCGGGAGGCGCGCGCATGCAGGAAGGCGCCGTCAGCCTCATGCAAATGGCCAAGATCTCAGGCGCTTTGATGCGCCTGGACGAGGCTCGCGTTCCCTACATCAGCGTTCTTACGGACCCCACCACGGGTGGCGTCACGGCCAGTTTCGCCATGCTGGGCGATCTGAACATAGCCGAACCGGGGGCGCAAATCGGTTTCGCGGGACCGCGGGTGATCGAACAGACCATCCGGCAAAAACTTCCGGCGGGATTCCAAACCAGCGAGTTCCTGTTACAACATGGCTTCCTGGACGCAGTGGTGAAACGGTCCGAATTGAAAGATTACATCACGAAAGCCCTGGATTTTTTCTTAGCACCCGCTTGCTGACGCGCGCGGTTCGGTAGGCGACGCTCGCTGACGCGCGCGGTTCTGTAGGCAACGCTTGCTCCGCGCTTCTTAGGCGTTGCTGACGCGCGCTTCTGAACCACGACCGTAAGGGAGTGCCTATTCCGGCTTTTTGAACAGATTGTCGAAGGCGGCGCGAGCGTCGTTCGGGGTTCGGGGAACTTGCTGGGATTGAGCGGCGGGATGGTGGTTGGCGGGCGCTGCGTCTCGGGCCACCGTAACGCGCGGTTTAAATAGATCGCATTCGTTCGCCTGATCCTTCACCGCGATCCGCAGCGGCACCGGCTTCAGGCATTGGAAGCGGGTGGAAGGTTCGAAATGCGCGCACTGTTTGCAGCAATGTAACGCCGTTCCGCACTTAGGACATTTGCCTTTCCAATCGATATCGGGCGAAAGCGCGGTGGAGCAGTTAAAACAGCGAGCGGCCACGACGTTTTGGAGCAGCCGGGGAAGGCGCGGGCCGGTGACGTCGATCGGCGGCCGGGGGCCCGAAGGTTTGGGCCGGTCGGGGAGCTGGCGGTCTCTGGACCCGCCGTTGGTGTCCATATAGCCCCGTTGTCGGTACTTACGGTCGTCGTCCATTTATTAAATCGACTCCTGGATCACGCGCTCTCGCAATATTTACCTATTTGAGGTGTTCGGCACAGGTCCACTGCTCGTAACTTTGAGGATCGATGCGGAGGATAGCTGCGGGAACCGGCTAAAGCTGGAAAGACATTGTCCCGCTTGCGCCTAAATAAGTATGTACCACGAATCAATGCCAGAAGCTACTGAAATCTCACAATGATCGCGTGACGTTGCCGTGTCAGTACTAAGAGTTTCTGGTAACTGGCTCAATCGGAGCTCCATTTCAGCAACGAGTTACATGGCCGGGTGAGGGGATCGTCGTAGTGATTCGGACTAATTCTAAGCGAATACCCGAGCCTGCCTGTTTGATGCGGCACAAACTCTTTTAGGAACACATATTCGTTGCCGGCTTGCTCCACCGCGGGAAGCGTCATCACCTGAGTTTCCTCAAGATTCCCATTCACGCCGATGCGGCCGACCACGGCCTCCACACGCACATCTTTGGGCGAAAGTCCGGCCAGATTCACCACCGCCCGCACTGGAATAGGGAGACCGGTCAGCACCGACACATCCGGACCCGAAGCAATCTCAACGAACCCAACTTTATCCCAAACCTCACGGACCCGGTGGTTCCAACGCGCGCGATCGCGAGCTGGTTGGAAACAATCGTGCGACACCTCCAGGTAGGCCTGATGGGCCGGCTCGTACAATTGCGAGAGGTACTCACCGACCATCCGTCCAGCGTTGAACTGATGGCTGAGATGCATCAGGGATTGCTTCACCCTTCGCATCCACTCCACGGGCACGCCCCCCTCGCGGTCCTGATAGTACATCGGCACAATTTCGTTTTCGAGTATGGAGTAAATGGCGCGCGCGTGAATCTCGTCCTGGTCGTCGGAGTAAGGCTCCCGGTCCCCAATGGCCCAGCCGCCCGAGATTTCATAGCCTTCGTCAAACCACCCATCCAGAATGCTGAGGTTCAGCACTCCATTCATGCCCGCTTTCATCCCGCTGGTTCCGCAGGCTTCTTCACCGCGCCGCGGGGTGTTCAACCACAAGTCCACGCCCTGCACCAGCTCACGGGCCACTTCGATGCTATAGTCCTCCACGAAAACGATGTGCTTGGCGATCTCGGGCGCGCGGGAGAGCTGCACGATTTCGCGAATCAGGGTCTTTCCAGGCAGGTCTCGGGGATGCGCCTTGCCCGCGATTACCACCTGCACCGGCCGCTCGGGATTGGTCAGCAGACGCTTGAGCCGCTCGATGTCGCGAAACAGAAGGGTGGCTCGTTTATAAGTCGCAAAGCGGCGTGCGAAACCGATCGTTAAGGTGTCCGGATCCAGAACTTCGGCCAACCGGCGCTGCTCCGCGGCAGGCGCTTTACGCCCGACGGCAGCCGTGACCACGCGCTCCCGCACGAAGGAAACCAGGTAACGCTTGCGGCGGCGATGAGCCTCCCACAGCTCCTGCGGCGGAATGTCCTCCACCAAATCCCAGATGCGCGGGTCCGAATTTCGCTCGCGCCAGTCCGGCTGCAGGTGCTGATCGTAGAGCTGCGCCAGGTCGCCATTGAGCCACGTTAGCAGATGCACGCCGTTGGTTACCGAAGTGATGGGTACTTCCCACACGGGTAGCTTCGGCCATAGTTCCTGCCACATTTCCTGCGAGACTTGCCGATGCAGACTGCTCACAGCGTTGCGGAACGCCGACGTCTGAATGGCCGAGATTGCCATCGAAAACGGTTCGTGATGATTCTCGGGACGGAAGCGGCCCAGCGCCAGGAACTTCTCGAACGGAATGCCGTTTTCCGAGCAATACTCGTCGAAATACTCATGCAGCATTCCGGGATCGAAAAGATCGATGCCGGCCGGCACCGGCGTGTGCGTGGTGAAAACGCTGTTGGATCGGCAGGCTTCGAACGCCTCCTCAAAAGTGAGCTTGTACTCCTTGATGAACCGGCGCATGCGTTCGATGGCCAAAAACGCAGAGTGACCCTCGTTCATGTGCCACACCGTCGGCTTCAGATTGAGGCGGTCCAGCGCGCGAAGGCCACCTATCCCTAATACGATTTCCTGCCGGATGCGCGTGAGATTGTCGCCGCCATAAAGTTGCGCCGTGATTTCCCGATCCTCGGGGCGCTCGTTTTCGGGAATGTTGGTGTCAAGCAGGTAGAGCTTCACGCGCCCTACATCCATGTTCCAGACTTTGATGGAAACCTCCCCGGTGGGGAGTTTCACGGTAACCATCACGTCTTTACCCTGTTCGGTGCGGACCGGGCGCACCGGAAGCGTATAGAAATCGTTGACCGGGTTGCGCTCCTGTTGCCAGCCATCCGGATTGAGGGACTGCTGCAGGTAGCCCTTTTGGTACAACAGACCCACGCCGACCAGCGGAACGGCGCCATCGCTGGCAGCCTTCAAGTGGTCGCCGGAAAGCACGCCCAAACCGCCGCCATAGATCGGCATGCATTCCACCAGCCCGTACTCCATCGAAAAATACGCGATGAGCCGATCTTCGGTTGGCTCGGTGCGTTCCAGATAGGTGGAATAACGGTCGCAAGCTCTGCGATAGGCCGCCAGAAATCGGGCATCCGCGGCGGCGCGTTCCAGAGTGGCTTGCGGCACCCGTCCCAGCATCAGGACCGGGTTGTGGCCGCAATTCCTCCACAGCGCCGAGTCCAATCTACGGAACAGGGACCGCACTGTGTGGTCCCAGCTCCAAAGAACGTTGTACGCAAGATCGCTCATTCGAGCGATGGCCGCTGGTAGAGCAGGCCGGACAAGAAATTCCTTAACCGGTTGAATCTGAAAGGGCATGGACTAACGCGTGACTACCAAATATAGCACCGGGCACGAGCGGCCCCACTCTTTGGACGTGGCTCCCGTATGGCTTGGCTGCATAATCAGTTACATAGCTCCATTAAATTCTCTTCAAACGACGCGACCGGCCGAATCTGGCGTTCGTACCTATTAGTTTCATCGGCAGACTGCGAATTTCGCCTAGGGTGAACGGCGGAAAAGTAGAAAGACTGAAGTGATATGCTGAGGTTGTGGACCCCGATCTACAACAGGCCTTAACGCAGCTGGAGGGTCGTCTCACTGCGAGTATCGACGGCGTTGAAACCCGATTGAGAACATACATCGAAGAACGAGATGGAGCATTAAGAACATACATCGAAGAACGAAGCGAAGCGACGGAAACGAAGTTGCTGACCGCTTTTCATAACTGGGCGCAAACTTTCGAAGTCCGCGCCCGTGGCACCTCGGCTGCGGTGCGCGAGTTCGAAGAACGCCTGGAGATGGTCGAAGACCGAGTGGCCAAGCTTGAGCGCTCGCGAAATTAGCGCTGTGGACGTTAAGCTAATAAGTTTGCCGGCCGAGCACAAGAATTGGACAGCGGAGCAACACCGGACGGCCAAAACTCATTGTTGACCGAGTTCCACCAACGGGCGTTCCTGCCGAGGTGCCTCAGCGAGCTCAAGCCTTGGGAGCGAGTGTTTAGAGATTGAAGCGCTGTCGGGAAGTCACTGAGCTCGAGGGAAAGAAATAGTGCGCCGGTTGATCTCGACGTCAAGAGAAGCGCGAATTTCCCTCGCTGTCCTAACTCGATGTCCCGCTGGCAGCCTAGGAGCCGACGTAAACGTGGTCGCTTGGGGCGATGGTGTAGAATATTGGCTATTCTGCGCTCGCATAAAAAAGCCAGCAGCACACACCCACCAGGCACAATTCTCGACCGTTTTCTTGAAATTCTGAATGCGGGTGACGAAACACTTTCCGACATCTTTCGTCAACATGCCCAGGAAGAATCACTTCCGTACAAGAGTTTCGCCGGCCGCATTCGGAAAATTCTCAATGCAGAGAGTTGCGCCGTTTTCTTAGTTCGGCGAGAGGATGACAAACGCGTCCTGGAACTTGTCAGCGATGACTCCGACAGCGGTTACCAGTATCCTGGGCCGCCCGTAAAGCTCCCGATATGGAGCAAAAAGAACGGCGGGCTTACGTCACATTTGGCCAATTCAGGCCGTATCATTCGGCTAAGCGGAAATGCTTTGCGTCAAAGTCCATATTTGCGAGGGGAAACGCCTCCTCTTCATTTAAAAGCGCATTCCGACTATTCACTGTTGTCCTTCCCGCTCAAGAATCGCAAGGGCCAACTGCTAGGTTTAGTGAAGGTTCAGAACAAGAAGGGCAAGAATCAACGGCCAGGCCCTGGGGTTCGATTTACTGACGTTGATGTCGGTCTGGCTGCGTTCTTATCTAGCCGCCTCGCTGTGGCCCTTCAGGGTTGGGAGTTCGTAAGATTTCTTAGGACGCTGTTGGAACGCACCGCCAACGCCAACGATTTGTCGCTGTTCCAATCTAAAGTTCTGGCTGAGGCCCTCAATTTGGTCGGTGCAGATCGAGGGTATTTGGCAGCCTGGGACGAACGCAAGAAGGCACTGATTGTGTCCGCTCAAGTGGGGATTGGCATTCGAGCGCCCAGGACGCGGGTACCTCCGCGAAGCGTGATGCAGACTGTCTGGAAGCAGAAAAGATCGATCTTCATTCCGGATGTCCGCAAGTACGAAGGTGCCTACTTTGCCTCGAACTCTGCGACACGTAGTGAGATCGCGGTCCTCGTTGCCACGACTGACTCTTTCGGGCACGCGAGACGGGTCGGCGTCTTGAATGCCGAGTCCTCCCTGGTTGAGAACTTTGACTTGCAAGACCAGGAAATGCTGGAGGGAGCAGGCCGGTCGTTAGCTGCCGCAATCACGTTCGCGCAGCCCGAGATATCGCTCCGCGACGCGCTCGTAAGCCTCTCCGCGCCTGCCCGCGTCTTTGCAAAGCCACAAAAGCTCCTCGCGAGCATTTTGGAACGCGTAAGGGACACATATGGGTTTGACAGGGGGGTCATTTATGTCGCAGATGAGATGGCCAACCTCTTGCGTCTTGGAGCACAGATCGGGTGCGATGATCAACAGCATCTCGTGGGCAACTATACACACGAGAGGAGCAAACGATCCCTGGCGGCGCATGCATGGCGAACGGGCGATCCCGTCTACTCCGAACGGCCGAAACGGGACCGGCGCGTGTTCAAGCGGGACCTTGACCGTTTCAAGATCGAGGGGCCCCTCCTGGGGCTACCTCTGGTTCATGCTGGAAAGACTCTAGGCGTCCTGCTTTGCTGGTCTTTAAACGGCGTGCCGCCGCGTCGTGAACATCAGAGGCAATTGGCACCCTTTGCACATTTGGCGGCGTCCGAAATCGCGATTTCCGATGCGTACAAGCTACTTGATGGCTGGATTCACAACGTTGCGCAGCCCAGCCATAATCTAGGGAGCCTAGTACACTCGATAGGGCAGGCGAGTAACGCGCGTACTAAGCGTACGTTCATGACGGCTCTCAAGTCAGAGGCCGAGCGGATGGTCAGTGTCGTCGACAGGAGCAGGTTGATGCGGGAGCATCAAGTTATACCTCCGAAACGAGAAATCTATTGTTTACTTCGACTTATCCAAGGCATGGCGCTTTCCTTCCTGGGCCGAGTAGATAGACCAGGCATCAAACTGGAGCTCGATCTTCCAAAGATGCGCGAATGCCCCATCCGCGGAGATGAAGTCCGCGTAAGGATCGCGATCGATGAGTTGGTCGTCAATGCTTTGAAACATTCTAAGGTTCCAGGTACTGTGACGATAAGGTTGACGCAAGCAGATTCATGGTTTAGAGTTCTCGTGATCGATGAAGGCTATGGCGTTCCAACAGCTTACGCTAACCAGATCTTCGACCCTTACTTCTCACTTCCACGAGGCGGCGGACGCGCCGGCACGGGGCTGGGCTTGACTATAGCAAGCGGTATTATAAAAGAGGAGGGTGGACAATTGACATATTCCGCCAACAAGACGGGTCCTGGCTCGGTGTTTACTATGGAGCTGCCTTGGGAGGCAAAGAAATGAACGCGGAGAGGGAACGCATATCCACTATTGGCATCCTCGTTCTTGAGGATGATCCGGTGCATCGGCTGTTGCTGGAGCACGAGTTTCAGGGAGGCAGTTACTCCCTAAAGTCTGCGGCCGATGCGGCGGCGGCTCTCCAATTGATTCGGTCCGAGGACGCGTCTTATCAAATAGGAATCTTCGACCTGAAAGTTCCTGCAGACGTCGGTGATTTTCCGCAAACGGACGCAGCGCTGAAGGTGATCGAGGCTGCACGGAAGTGCTTTCCCCGCATGGTCATCGTTACCATTAGCTCGATCTTCATTGGTGAGGATGTTCAGGCCCGTTTAGACGCCGTTGGGGCAAAGCCACCCTTTTCAAAACCTTTTTCACTTGAAAAGCTCCATGTTTTCGTAGACTCCTGCGCGTCGTAGCGTTGGAATGTTCCACAGTACCTTTCATGAACTGCTTACGCAGGTGCGCGTCGGTTTCGACCATGATCGGCCGGGCTTTTCCCTGTTTCTCGGTGCTGGCGCCTCTCGAAGTTCGGGCGTACCGCTTGCTGAGGAACTGGCCGATTTCGCCTTCGAGGAACTGTTTCGGGACGACGGCAATATTGTCGACTCAAAAGAGCCGCCTACCACGACCAAGCAGCGGGTTCGAGACTGGGTAAAGCTCCAGCGCTGGTACGACAAAGATCATGCTAGATATAGCCTCGCAATGGAGCATGCGCTCCTTGCGCCTGGAGTTAGGGCCGCCTTTCTACGAAAGCAAATGCAGGCTGCGCGGCCAAGCCCAGGATATGGACGACTAGCTCAACTACTTGAGTCACGGGTCTTCGACACGATCTACACTACAAACTTTGATGACCTCGTATTCCGCGCCTCTGCCGCCGTGCTTACGGAATCGCTCGTTCAGGTGGCCTCGTTAGCACAGTATTCCAGGCAGAACCCCTCGCCCCAGAAGCCGCCGCGACTATTGCGTCTGCATGGAGACTACTATCACGGCGACATATTGAACACGGAGGGCGAACTCGAGGAAACCCCCACCGTTCGTTTCGAAACGGTTCACAGACTTTCCTGCCCGCAAGGCATAATCGTGATCGGTTACGGAGGACGCGACCGCAGGATTATGGCGGATTTGTTTGAACATTTTCTCAAGGCGGATCGCAACTTCCTGGAGAACGGACTTTTCTGGTGCATTCAA
Organism: Bryobacterales bacterium; assembly: GCA_963747945.1. Lineage (GTDB taxonomy): Bacteria > Acidobacteriota > Terriglobia > Bryobacterales > Bryobacteraceae > Palsa-89. The sequence goes on along the minus strand of CAVVHB010000033.1, from coordinate 12,384 downwards.
CGCGGATCCGAATTGCCGCAACGCGTTCAGGACCTTAGGATGGCGGGCGGTGATCGCGTCCATGTCATCGAAATCGATGGCTTCGATGAAGCGATGGAAGGGCTCGCAAGCGGATTTAAACTGCGTGTCGATAGATCTTTGCTCACAGAATCCCTTCGATCTTCGGTGGACGTCCAAGCCCTTATGGCGGATGCTGCCGAACTCTTAACTGACCGGACGAATAATCTTGGGGCCCTGGCATGCGGAATCGAAGGTGCATTCCTAGAACTCTGCGGCCAGGTTGGCGCAAGGGAAGCAGCGCTTATCGCAGTCGTGTCTGAAGAGGCGGAAGTGGTGTGCGCTGTGAACGTCCCGTTGATCGCGAACGTACGTCTTCCAGCAGCTCTGATTAGGAGCCTGCCGGGTACGCAGGGAGTGGACATCTCAACTTCGGAACTGGCTCGACTTCCCTCCCTAAGTTCGGCGATGGCGGGAGCCCGCACCGTCGCCTACCCAGTGTCATGCGACACGGAGCGATTGGGGCTGGCTTTATTTTCGTTCCCTCCTTCGCTTCCCGCAAGCGACAAGGATGAGCGTATCATTGCGGCAATTAGTGGGCTATTGGTATTGGCTTCAAGGCGCTTTCTCAACAATAAACAGCTAAGGCTGACTCAACTCGCAGAATCATTCTGGGGAGTACGTGGCTGTCCTAGCGGCTCGCCAGGGGAGGATTGGGCTCGCGCAGAAGGCGTAGTGAGAGGCGAGATCGACGCCCTTCGCCGCCGATGTTAAAATACAAACCTTACCGCGATGGAAGACGATTCACTAGCCGTCCTCGATTCCATGGTGACAACGGCGTTCACCTTGGATGGCTTCACCATTGACCGGACTATCGGCATTGTACGAGGCATCATCGTGCGCTCCCGTTCGATTTTCGGGACTCTGGGCGCCAGCTTGCAGACCATGGTGGGCGGCGACATCACGCTCTTCACCAATCTCTGCGAAGAGACCCGCGCCCACGCTTATCAGCGCATGGCGCAACACGCCGCGCAACTGGGCGCCAACGCCGTGGTTGGAGTACGCTACGATGCCACCGAGATCATGCAAGGAGTGACCGAGGTGCTTTGTTATGGCACCGCCGTAGTGGTGAAGCCGGCTCGCTAGCGTGAACGACAACCGATATCTTTGCATTCACGGCCACTTCTATCAGCCACCGCGCGAGAATCCTTGGCTGGAAGCCATCGAACTGCAGGATTCAGCGGCTCCGTACCACGATTGGAACGAGCGCATTACCGCGGAATGCTATGCGCCCAACAGCGCCGCGCGTATTTTGGACGCAGAAGGCCGCATCGCGAAAATCGTCAACAATTACTCGGGCATCAGCTTCAACTTCGGCCCCACGCTGTTGTCCTGGATGAAGGACAAAGCGCCCGAGACCTATCGGGAAATTCTGGATGCCGACCGCGCCAGCGCGCAGCGCTTCTCGGGACACGGCTCGGCGATCGCCCAGTGCTACAACCACATGATCATGCCGCTCGCCAATGCGCGCGACAAGCTGACACAGGTGATCTGGGGCATTGAGGATTTCCGCTTCCGCTTCGGCCGCGATCCGGAAGGCATGTGGCTTCCCGAAACCGCAGTGGACCTCGAGACGCTGGACCTGATGGCGCAACAAGGCATCCGGTTCACCATCCTGGCGCCCTCGCAGGCCAAGACCATGGATTGCGTCGACGTCACCGGCCAGCGCATCGACCCGGCGCGTGTCTACCGCCAGAAGCTGCCATCGGGCCGCTCCATCAATCTTTTTTTCTACGACGGGCCGGTGTCGCAAGCGGTGGCATTTGAAGGCCTGTTGAACGATGGCGTCCGCTTCGCGCGGCGGCTACTGGACGCTTTTTCGGACCAGCGCGAGGGCCCTCAACTGGCCCACATCGCAACCGACGGCGAAACCTATGGACATCACCATGCGTTCGGCGACATGGCGCTGGCCTACGCGCTCGATCACATTGAGTCCAGCGGACTGGCGAAGGTCACCAACTACGGCGAGTTTCTGGAGAAGCATCCAGCCGAACACGATGCCGAGATTCTCGAGAATACCGCCTGGAGCTGCGTCCACGGCGTCGGCCGATGGAACGCCAACTGCGGCTGCAATTCCGGCGGCCACGGCGAGTGGAACCAGGAATGGCGCGCGCCTTTGAGGGAAGCGCTGGATTGGCTGCGGGACGAGATCGCGCCCTGCTACGAAAAAATGGCCGGGCGTTTCTTCAAAGATCCTTGGGCGGCGCGCAACAACTACATCCACGTGATTTTGGACCGTTCGCCCGAAAACCGCGAACGCTTCGCCGCCGCCAACTTCCGGCGCAAAACCGTAAAGGCGCGGATCGCGTGAACATCTGGAAGCTGCTTGAGATGCAGCGCCACGCCATGCTGATGTACACCAGTTGCGGCTGGTTCTTCGACGAGCTCACCGGCATCGAAACGGTGCAGGTGATGCAATACGCGGGGCGCGTGTGCTCCAATTGGCCGAGGAGCTCTTCGGCTCCGGCGAGCGGCGTTTCGAGCGCGGTTTCCTGGAGAAGCTGGCGCTTGCCAAGAGCAACATCGGGGAGCATGGCGACGGGGCGGCGATCTACGAAAAGTTCGTCAAACCCTCCAGCGTGGATATGCTCAAGCTCGGCGCGCATTACGCCATGAGTTCGTTGTTTGAAAGCTACCCCGACAAGACGCGCATTTATGCCTACTCGGTGGACAACAAAGATTACCGCCTGAAGCGCTCCGGGAAAATGCGGCTAGCTTTCGGCAAGGCCCGCTTCACTTCGGAAATTACCCAGGACTCCGAAATGCTGATATTCGGCGTGCTCCATTTCGGAGACCACAATCTGCACGGCGGGGTCGCGCTGTTTCGCTCCGAGGAGGCGTATCGCGATCTCGGCAAGTCCACCCGCGATGCCTTTGGCCGTTCGGACCTGGCAGCGACCATTCATTGTCTGGACCAGGGATTTGCCGGCCACACCTATTCACTCAAGAATTTATTCCACGACGAACAGCGCAAGGTTCTGACTGAAGTGCTGGAATCCACGGTGGAGCATTCCTTCTCCGTGGCTCGCGAGATTTACGAAGCCCAGGCACAGTTGCTGCGCTTCATGAGCGACTGCGGCATTCCCATCCCCAGGGAGCTCAAAGCCGCGGCCGAAGTGGCTTTGAATGGCCTGCTGCGGCAAGCGCTCGACGCCGCCGAACTTGATAAAACAACCATCCAGGGGCTGCTCGAAGAGATGCAGATCGCCGGGATTCCATTGGATCAGGCCGGTCTTGAAATCGTGCTGCGCCGCAATCTCGAAAAGGGCGCCGAGCTATTTTTTGAGGATCCCAGAAATCTGGAGCGTCTCGCGAAATTCCGCGACAACCTGATCGCGGCCCGTGCGCTGCCGTTTCGTTTGGTGCTGTGGTCGGTTCAGAATCGTTGCTATGACGTGCTGCAAAAGGTCTATCCGCAGGTACGCGAAAACGGGCTGAATGAAAAGGCCGACGCCCGTTGGCTGGTGCAATTCCAGGAGTTGGCCGCGCTGTTGTCGCTGCGCATTACGGACCCGGGACCGTAATCACGCTGGTCTTTTCCGCTTCGCCTGCCGCTCCAGATAGGCACAGAGCATTTCGCCCATCGCCAGCGCCCACGCATCCACCTCCGATTTCGAGCGAGCCTCTACGGAAACGCTCTTCCCAACGGCTGAGATGGTCGTCATGACGAAGGCGGCGATAAAAGGACGGTCCTTGGCGGGAACTCCCGGCAGCGCCTTATTCATGAACGCCACCAATCGGCGCATGCCACTCTCTTTGTGCTTTCGCACTTCCGGCGCGTTGCGATAAAGCGGCACGGCATCCCCTAACGCCGTGCGCAACGACGCTTCTTCCCACTCGGATTGAAAGAACGCCCTGAGCATAGAGCGTAGCCGATCGGGCGCCGGTTCTTTCGAATTGGCCAGGATGCTTTCCAGCAGCGCGCCCGTCGTAAATCTGGGCGCACCCTCGCGTGCCAAAACGCGAACAGCAGCTTCCAAAATATCGTCCACCAGTGCGACTAGTCAATGCGACGGATCATTCGTATTCTATAGGAGTGCGCTGCAACGCGGCATTGTTTTGAGAAACCAGTCCGCATGCTTACGCATGGCGGTTCAGTAAGCAGTTCTGAAGCGCGACTGTAAAGGAGCGGCCCCGGATTTCTATTTATGAACACGCTTGCGACTCCACCCCTCTCAACTCTTCTGCCGAAGCTATTGGCCGACGCGGAAGCAACACAAAAACGAATGGTCCAGCTCTCACCGGAGGAACGGGCCAGGGTGACGACCAGCACAACCGACTATCAGGCGTACTATTCCCGGATGAAAGATTTCCACCTCGCGGTATCCCCGGAAACCGGCACCCTGCTCTATATGCTGGCACGCGCCATGAGAGCGCGCTCCGTCGTCGAGTTCGGAACTTCTTTTGGCATTTCAACGCTCCATCTGGCCGCTGCACTGAGGGACAACGGTGGAGGACGGATCATCAGCACCGAGTTCGAACCCTCCAAGGTTGTGCATGCACGCGAAAACTTAACGGCCGCGGGCTTGTTAGATCTGGTCGAGATTCGCGAAGGCGACGCGCTCGAGACCCTGGCACACGATTTACCGGAGACGATCGATCTCGTTCTTCTCGACGGAGCGAAGGCGCTTTACCCGAGTGTGCTTTCCCTCATCGAAAAACACTTGCGCGCGGGCGCGCTTATCGTGGCCGACAACGCTGACTGGTGCCCGGATTATCTCGCCCGCGTTCGTTCGCCGCAGGGAGGTTATCTTTCCGTGCCCTTTGCGGGAGACGTAGAGTTATCCACGAAGCTTTAATCTGTCCCTACCTTACCGCGGGCGTTTTCTCACGCCCGTCCAGATAACGGTCCAGATTAAATGCCGCGCTAATCAACGCCAGGTGCGTGAGCGCTTGCGGGAAATTTCCGAGCGCCTGGCCCTGATGCCCGATCTGCTCCGCGTATAGGCCCAGGTGATTCGCATACCCAAGCATGTGCTCGAACAAAAGCCGCGCCCGCCGCAGGCGTTTGGGATCGGAGGAACTGGCGCGCGTTAAGGCTTCCACCAGCCAAAACGTGCACAGATTAAAGGTTCCCTCCGTGCCTTTCAAACCGTCCGGTGTTTTTTCGACGTCGTAACGAAACACTAGCCCATCCGACACCAGCCCGCCCGCCTTCGGTGGCTGGTTGATGGCGTCGATGGTTTTGAGCATCCGCGGATCGGTGGGCGAGACGAAGAACACCAGCGGCATTAAGAGAGTGGACGCATCCAGCGTTTCGCCGTCGAATTGCTGCACGAAAGCTCCGCGCTGGGAGTTCCAGCCCCGCTTCATGATGGTCTCGTACATCTCGTCGCGGGCCGCCGTCCAGCCGTTCCAATCCGCGGGGAAAGACCGTTTGCTTGCCAGCCGCAAGGCGCGATCCACGGCCACCCAGCACATCATCTTCGAATAGACGAACTGGCGCGGTCCGCCGCGCACTTCCCAAATGGCGTCGTCCTGGTCCTTCCAATGCTTACAAACCCAATCCGTCAGGCGGCGGAGATAGTTCCAAAGATCGTAAGCAATCGGTGTCCCGTATTTGTTGAAGAGATACAGCGAGTCCATCAGCTCGCCGTAGATATCGAGCTGGAGCTGCTGGTAGGCATCGTTGCCGATGCGCACCGGGCTCGATCCCTTGTAGCCCTCCCAGTGATCCAGCGTTTCTTCCGTCAGAACATGCCGGCCGTCGATTCCATAAACGGTCTGAAGCGAGCCGTCCGGCTCCATTTCGTGGCAGCGCGCGTCGAGAAAAGCAACAAACTGCTCCGCCTCTTGAGTGAACCCGATGCGCATCAGGCTGTAGACGGTGAAGGCCGCGTCTCGAACCCAGGTGTAGCGATAATCCCAATTGCGCGACCCGCCCAGGCTTTCCGGCAGGCTACACGTGGGGGCCGCCACGATGGCCCCGGTGGGCTCGAACGTGAGCAGCTTCAACAGCAGCGCCGACCGATGGACCGTTTCGCGCCAGCGGCCGCGGTAGGTACACTGTGCGACCCATTGCCGCCAGAAATGAATGGTGTCGTGAAAGAGCTTTTCGCTTTCGGGTTCCGGCAGGCCGATTTCTTCGCGAACGCCCGCCGTCAGGCCGTGCAATTCGAAGCTCTGGGTCTGCCCTTCGTCCAGGGAAAACTCACCGGCCACACCGTTATCGGAGAAGTTCTGGAGCGGAATGGATGAGCCAAGGCCCAGACGCAAATCGACAGAGTTGAACCGTGCGCCTTCCGCGATAATCTCAACGGTGTGGCGATCTCGTCCATAGTTGAATGCCGGAACACATTCCAGGCGGAACCGCATCGACCCGCGCGCCACCTTTACCCTGCGGATCAGTCCGCGATAGGGCGGTTTATCTTTCGATTCGCCAACCGGCATGTAGTCGATGACTTCGCCCACCCCATCGGCGGAAAGGAACCGCGTCACCAGGACATTGGTGTCGGGCCAATAGACTTGCTTACGGGCGATCTCGTCGATAGTGGGAGCAATCCGAAAATATCCGCCTTTGCCCGCGTCAAGAATAGCGCCGAAGACGCTGGGCGAATCGAAATGAGGAAAGCAAAACCAGTCGATGGAGCCGTTCTTGCCAGCCAAAGCGGTGGTGCGCAAATTTCCTACTACGCCATAGTCTTCGATCGGCTGATAGGGCATTTTGGAGGGAGCGGCTCCCCAGGTCATGATAGCCTTCGAGAGCCGTTCGCGAAGGAACTATCTGTGGGCGGGTTCCTGCTGCCTGTTCTGCTGCTGCGTGGTTTGAGCGTAGTTTTGAGGCTGCTGATCGAATTTGTTCTTGCACTCCTGCCCACAGAATGAATACTTCTTGCCTTGATAGGAACTGGTGGCCGGAGCCTTGTTTTCGTCTACCCGCTTTCCGCAAACCGGATCTTTGGTCATACTGTTTATCCTTTCTCGTTTGACTCCGCTTGTTAGACCGAGCGGGAGTGCCCACGGTTTCCCGACGTAACGGTCTCAAATCGTGCCGGGAGTCCCATCTCACGGGCGTGTAACGATTCAGTTCCCGGCTCCTGTTGATTTGCTGACGGCTCTGTTGATTTGCTGAAGGCTCTGTCGTCAAATGGTCTGTTGGCGCGCCAAATTGGAAATACGGCAGAGTTTCAGGAAGCTTTCGCGGTGAGTGCCTTCCCGCTTCTGGAATTTGATCGGAGACCTGTCGACCAGCACCCTTTGGTAGGCTTTGCGCTCACTTGGAACCAGGAACTTACCTTGATCCAGCCCGTCGAAGATCAACAGTTCCTACTCAACGGCTACACCATTTTTCGGAATGCGGATGTGAAACGTTGGCGCCCGATTCCGAAGGATGAATTTCGCGCTAGGGCTGCCGTATTCCATAAGTTGCGCCCGCGGGTACCATCCCAGGTAAGCATTGCTTCCATCAGAGAGGCGCTGGCTTCCGCGGGGAGGGCTTTCCCTCTGGTCACGATTCACACGGAGCGCGTTAAGCGCGGCGTCTGTTATGTTGGCCGAGTCTTGCGGACCAGTCAGCGTGCTGTCACCCTTCTAGACATCTCGCCGCAGGCGGAGTGGGACGAAGAAGAGACCTATCGGCTCAAGGACATCACGCTCATCGATTTTGGCGGCACGTACGAGCGGCTTTTAGCGCGGATGGCGAAGAGGCAGGTGCAAAGGTCCTAAACCACGGCAGTGGGAGACTGCCGAACCCGTCCCTTGCCGCCTTTGGTACAATCTCAGGTAGATGTTTGCTTTTCCTCCGCGCTCGCGGATGAAAATTCCGGCTACCGCCGATTGCTGCTCGCATCGCGTCTCGCGCCCCACATCAACTTGGAATGAAACTTAGCGTTCAGATCACCCGCGGCATCGAGTCCCTGTTCGGAACCCGCGATGAAAATATCCGTGTGCTCGAGAACGGGCTGAACGTTACCGCCAGCCTGATGAACGATTCGCTGGAGATCGAAGGCGCCGAGCCCGACGTAATTCGGGCCGCGAGCATTCTGGAGGACTATGTCGCTCTGGTGAAGGAGGGGCAGGCCTTCCCTAACGGCGATCTGAACAGTTACCTGCGCGTGGTGACGGCCGATCCAGAGGTTACCCTCCGCAGCCTGGTTCACAGCGGCCGGCAGCGCAATTTCGGGAAAAAGACGCTGGCGCCCAAGACCGTCAACCAGCGCCGTTACGTGGATGCCATCGAGCGCAATGACCTGGTGTTCGGCGTGGGGCCCGCGGGCACCGGGAAAACGTATCTCGCCGTGGCCATGGCGGTTTCGGCGCTGATGAACAAGCGCGTGGCGCGCATCGTCCTCACGCGGCCGGCGGTGGAAGCGGGCGAGCGCCTGGGATTTCTTCCCGGCAATCTGCAGGAAAAAGTAGATCCGTATCTGCGGCCCCTGTACGACGCGCTGTACGACATGCTGGACGCCGACAAAGTGGAGAAACTGCTGGAGCGCGCGGTGATTGAAGTGGCGCCCATCGCGTTCATGCGCGGCCGCACGCTAAACGACAGCTTCATCATTCTGGACGAAGCGCAAAACAGCACCGCCGAGCAGATGAAGATGGTGCTGACGCGCCAGGGTTTCAACTCGAAGATGGTGGTCACGGGCGACCTCACGCAAGTGGACCTGCCTTCCGGAAAACGCAGCGGACTGAGCGATGCCGTGGAAGTGCTGCGGGGCATCGAAGGAATCAGCTTTGTTTATTTCGACGAACGCGATGTCGTTCGCCACGTGCTGGTGCAAAGGATTGTAAAAGCCTACGAGCGGCATCAGGAAGCCCTGGGAGGACGGCAGCTGGCGTTAAAGCTGACCGATCCCGCCGCCGAAGCCGCGTCGTCATCCGATCCGGTAGTGCGCCCGCTCCCGGTCGCGCCGGCGGAAAACCGCGAGATCCCACTGGTCTAAGATTCGGCCATGCCTTCTGAGCAGACTACTCTGCTATTCCATTCCGCCACGCCGGGGCTTTCACGGAGGCTGGCCCGGACCTTTGCCAAGCGGCTGGAAACGGAAGTGACGCTGGGCCGCCCGTTCACTTGCCTGATCACCAGCGACCTCGAATTGCGCCGCCTGAACCGCGAGTTTCGCAAGCAAGACTGCGCCACGGACGTATTGTCGTTTCCATCCAAGCAGACTCTCGGATTCCTGGGTGACATCGCGATCTCGTTCGAGCATGCCCGGCGCCAGGCGGCGGAGCACGGCCACGCAGTGGACCAGGAGATTGGGATCCTGATGTTGCATGGCGCCTTGCATCTGCTGGGCATGGATCACGAGAAAGACCGCGGCCGGATGGCGCGAGCGGAGAACAAATGGCGCGCCGCCCTCGGTTTGCCGCGCGGTCTGCTGGCAAGGGTGCGCGCATGACATGGTTCGCGGTGGGCGCCACTGTGATTTGGGCCGTCCTGCTGTGCCTGATTACGGTGGTTCAAATCCTTTACACGGAATCGCTGCGCCTGCGCTCCCGCGATCTGCCCGCTCTTCAATTCTTCAAGGAGACTCTGGAGGATCGCATCGGCGTAAAGGGCGACGATGGCGTGCTGGCATTTTCGCTCATCAAGCACACGCTGGTATTGCTGCTGGGCGTCTGTTTCCTGGCGACGCGCGGCGGCGATCCGGGACAGGCCTGGCAAAATCTATTCGAAGCGGCGCTATTCGCGTGGCTCACCATGCTGATTTCGACGTATGTACTGGCTCAAGTGCTATATCGCAAAACCAGCGGGCATTGGCTGCTGCCGCTTACGCCTATTCTTCGCCTGTGCGCGCTGCTGGTGCGGCCGCTCACTGCAATTCTCGGCTTCTTCCAATCGCTGGTCGAACTATCCGAGCCCGCCCACCCGAACGAAGAAGGGCCCGGGCCCTCCGGCGACATCGAGGCGCTCATCTCGGCTGGTGAAGAAGAAGGCATTATCGAGAAAGACGACCGCAAACTGATCGAATCGGTGGTGGCTTTTGGCGACAAAACCGTTCGCGAAGTGATGACACCGCGTCCGAAAATCGTGGCCATCGAAGCCAACCGCTCCCTCGAAGATTTGCGCGAACTGGTGATTCACGAACAATTTTCGCGCATTCCGGTGTATGAGCGAACCATCGACAACGTCATCGGCTTCGTGCACGTGCGCGACATGTTCGAACTGGACGAAGCGGATCGCCATGGCCGCCGCGTGAACGAACTGACGCGCCCCATCCGCTTTGTTCCGGAGACCAAGCCGGTGAACGATCTGCTGCGTGAGATGCAGCAGGACGGAGCGCACATGGCTATCGTGATCGACGAGTACGGCAACACGGCGGGTCTCGCGACCATGGAAGACATGGTGGAAGAAATCCTGGGTGAAATTCACGACGAGCACGAGCCCGAGCGCGACGTGCTGAAGCAACCCGATGGCAGTTTCGTCGTCGCGGGCAGTGTAGATCTGGACCGGTTGCACGATCTGCTGGAGTTCCGGCCGCCGGAGGAAACCGAGTCCACCACCATTGGCGGCCTGGTGACCGAATGGTTGGGGCACGTGCCGCATATCGGCGAGGTTATCGAGCGCGACGGCATCCGGCTGGAGGTGCTGGCCGGAGACGAATTGAAGGTGGAACAGGTGCGGGTGTCCAAATTGACCAACTCCCCGAAAGTAGCGCACGAAACGGTGCCGGAGACTCACATATGAGCGAGACTCATTCGTGAGCTCCTTCCGCTCCGGTTTCGCCTCCCTGATCGGCCGTCCCAACGCAGGTAAATCGACGTTATTGAACGCGCTCATTGGCGAAAAGCTCGCCATTGTTTCAGAAAAACCGCAGACCACGCGCACCACAATTCAGGGCGTGGTGAATTTACCCGGCGCTCAGATCGTTTTTATCGACACGCCCGGCATCCACAAATCAACCACCCTGTTTAACAAGCGGATGATGGAAACCGTGCGAGCGGCGCTGGCCGATCGCGACGTTCTGCTGTACGTGGCCGACGCGTCGCTTCCCTTCTCGGGTACTTTGTCGTCAGAAGACGCCGAAGCGGCCTCGGTACTGAAGGACTTGTCGACGCCGGTCCTGCTGCTGGCGAATAAAATCGACCGGGTGCAGGACAAGCGCAAGCTTTTGCCGTTCATCGAGCAATACAAAGCAGTCCGTCAATTCGACGAATACATTCCGGTGTCGGCCACCACCGGCGAGGGCCTGGAACGCGTTCGCGACGCCATCGTCTCGCGGCTTCCGGAAGGACCGGCTTATTTTCCGGCCGACCATCTGACGGATCAACCCGAGCGATTCCTCGCCGGCGAGCTGATTCGCGAACAGATCCTTCGTCAGACCCGCCAGGAGGTGCCGCACTCGGTGGCCGTGCTGATCGACCGCTGGGAGGAATCGGCCCGGCGGGACAAGACCAAGCTGACCAAGATCGCCGCTTCCATCTACGTCGAACGGGACGGACAGAAGGCCATCGTGATCGGCGCCGGCGGCGCTGCTCTGAAGATTATCGGAACGCGCGCACGGCTGGAAATCGAGAAAATGCTGGGCCGCAAAGTGTTTTTGGAGCTGTTTGTCAAAGTGCAAAAAGATTGGCGCGAAAATCCCGAATTTCTGAATGCCATTGACTGGCGATCCATGCGGGGGGGAGAATTGGATTCGGGCGAAGGTCCCGTGTCTTAATGCGACTCATCTCCACCGCACTGTTGTTTACTCTGTTCCTGGCGCCGCTGTTCGCCGACAAGGACAAGGATAAGACACCGATTACCGACGACACGATTGTGGACCAGGTTCGCGTGAAAATCGCGGACGATTCCGAAGTAGGTGGCCAGCCGATCCAGGTGGATGCTCACAACGGCGTGGTGGTGCTCACCGGCAAGGTCACCAACGACCGGCTGAAGTCGAAGGTTGAAAAGTTGGCCAAGAAAGTAAAAGGCGTCACCGGAGTGGACGATAAGCTAGTAGTTAGTCCAGAATAGACACAGGCTTGAAAGTGCTTGAACAACGGGCGCTTTTACGTTTCTTGACACTTTGCTGGTAACCGCTGTAAGTTCCTGTTCGCCCAGTCTAGATGATGAAAGTGTGGCTTGGCTCCGTTGCTGTCGTTCTGTACAGCGCCGTGTACTGCGCCGTGTGCTGCGCCCAAGCTCCGCCGGCGTTGAAATCGGTAGTCGGCGAAGTCACTGCCATTGATGCAGCGGGCAAGAAGATCGCGCTGAAGGGTGATGACGGGGTCGCCTATACCGTGATTTTCGGCGACAGTACATCCTTCCTGCGTGTTGCTCCCGGCGAGAAAGATCTCAAGAAAGCCACCAAAATCGTATTTGCCGACCTGATGGTGGGCGACCGTGCGCTAGCTCTGGAAAAGGAGAGCACCCTTCCGGCGCGTGCCGTCGTCGTCATGACC
>CAVVHB010000032.1:0-260562 GCA_963747945.1 Bryobacterales bacterium | reverse complement strand
CAGCAGGGGTGGCGCCTGTGCGAACAATGCCATCGGAAGCGCCAGGAGAGCTACGGCCGAAAGACCGCTTGCCAGCGCGCGCCGCTCTCTAAAACAATGCGTTACCGAGCCACGACCGTTAGGGAGTGGTTGGCGAAGGTTGGGGAACATTTCTTTGCTTCCTCCCGTAGACCAAAAGATACGCGGCGGGCACGATGAACACGGTGAGAAGCACCGAAGAAGTGAGGCCGCCAATAATGGCGCGCGCCATCGGCGTATATTGTTCGCCGCCTTCGCCGAGCTTCATGGCCATGGGGATCATGCCGATAATCGTTGCCAGGGACGTCATCAGTATGGGCCGCAACCGAACCCGGCAGGCCGTTACTATCGCATCCTGCACCGACAATCCCTGCTCTTCGAGCTTGTGCGCGAAGTCGACAATTAAAATGCTGTTGGAATCCGCGATACCGATTAACATCAGTACGCCCATCAGCGACATGACATTGAGCGTGGTGTGAGTCAACGGCAGGATAATAAGCACGCCTACGAACAGGATCGGGATCGCCAGCATGATCAGGAAAGGATCGATCCAGGATTTGAATTGCGCCACCAGGATGAGAAACAGAAGAATGAACGAAATGCCGAAGCCCAATCCGAAGCTCTTGAAGGACTGATCCATGCTGTTGACCATGCCCCGCAGCGTGACGCGGATGTTGGAAGGTAGTTTCGCATCCGCGATCGTTTTGAGAATCCCAGTGCGAAGCCGGCCTAAGTCCTCCCCCTTCGGAGTGACGTACACGTCCACCACGCGCTGAATCTGATAATGATCCACCTCGGTCGGGGATTGAAGATGCACCAATTTCACCACCGAATCGAGAGTAGTGGGAAGTTTCGCATTCGGCGCCCGCAGCGGGATCTGCCTCAGGTCAACCAGGTTGTGGATGGCCGGCTTACCTGCTCCGCATATTGCACGCTCAGGAATAGTCGTTGCCGGTTTTATAGTCCACCCAATAATTCGGCGCGATCATGATATTGGAATTGAGCGCCGTGATCACATTGTCGACCACGTCTTTCTGCGTCAATCCCAGCTCACCGGCATGCACTCGATCGATGTCCATTCGGATGGAGGGATAGTTCATGTCCTGCGGAATGTAAATCTCGCCTACGCCTGGAAGCTGGCGGATACGTGCGGCTAAATCCTGCGCGGTGTCGTAAGTCAAGCCAAGATTGCGAGTATTCACTTGCACATCGATGGGAGCCGGTTGTCCCTGATTGAGAATGGCGTCCTGCATGGAACCGCTCTGGAAGAAGGTGCGCACGTCTGGGAATTTTGCGGCCATCTGAGTCTTGACGCGATCCATGTAGTCGAAGCTGCTGACCTCGTGTCCATCATTGAGCGCCACCTGTATGGTGGCGGTGTACATTCCGGCATTGGTCGTATACAAGGCCGAGATATCGTTCACGACGCCGATATTCGAGAGGACCATCTTGAGATCCTTCGGGGCGACGATATGGCGGATCAGGTCTTCGATCCTTGCCACGTAATCGTTGGTAACCTCAATGCGCGTTCCTGTGGGAACCTTCACGTTCACCGTAAACTGCCCCGCATCGGTCCGAGGGAAGAACGCCAGGCCAAGAAAGGGATAAATGCCGAGGCTCGCCACAAAAATTCCCAGCAGCAGAGCCAGTGTCAAAACGGGACGCTTCAGAGAGCGGCGGACCCAGCGTTCATAGAAATCGAGCAGGCTATTGAATCTGCGATTGAACCATGCATTGAAGCGGCTACCCCAATTGCGATCCTCGGGTTCTTCGAAGACCTGCTTGGACCCATGTTCCCCATGCAGGTCCGCATGGCCGCCAGGCATGCCCTTCAGAAAACGCGAGCAGAACAGCGGAATCACCGTCATCGCCACCACGTACGATGCCAGCAGCGCCAGGCAGAACGCCAGAGCGAGCGCGGAAAACAGAAATTTGCTGACGCCGAACAACAACGTTACCGGGAAAAAGTCGACCACATCCACCAGCGTCGCAGCCAGCACCGCCAGGCTCACTTCGGCTCCGCCCTGTTCGGCCGCAACCGCGGGCGACGATCCCATTTCCAAATGCCGGTAGATGTTTTCGAGCGAGATCACCGAGTTGTCGATAACGCGAGAGAGGGCCAGCGCGAGCCCTCCCAGGATCATCGTATTGATGGTGCTGCCAAGCATGTAGAGAACTACGAATGTTGCCAGCGCCGAAATAGGAATCGATAGCAATACGGCGCCGGTGGCCCGCATACTTCCCAGGAACAGCAAAATCATCAGGCTGGTCAGCACCAGCCCGATCAAGCCTTCATGCAGAACCGTGTTTAACGCCTGTTTGACGAAAACGGATTGATCGAAAGCAATGTCGATCACCAGTTGTTTCGGCAGATCGAACAGATGCTGGACCAACCCACGGATGTCGTTGACCACCTGAATGGTGTTGCTGTCGCCTCCCGATTTCATAATCGGAATGTAGGCGGACTTCTGGCCGTCGATGCGAACCATGTTGTACTGCAGCTGGCTGGCGTCTTTGGCTTCGCCGACGTCTCCCACCGAAACCCACCGTGTGCCAACGGTTTTGATAGGCACGCTATCCAAATCCGCGACATTCTGCACCAGGCTGTTGGAATATACGTAATAATCGCTCGCGCCGATCTTCACATCGCCCGCGGGCAAGATGAGATTGCTGTTGTTCACCGCATCCACCACATCCATCGGGCTCATTTGCACCGAGAGCAGCTTGTAGGGATCGACATAGATCATGGCCTGGCGGTATTTTCCGCCGAAAACAGCGGGGATTTCGGCGCCCTTCACCACCGCGATTTGATTGCGGATCTGGAATTGGGCGAGATCGTGCAGCTGGGTCTCGTTCAGACCTTGGCCTTTTACGGTCACTAAACAAACCGGAAGGCTGGAGGCATCGAACTTCATGACCAGCGGCGGCAACGTACCTGGCGGCAGGCGTTTGAGATCGGCGAGGGCCAGATTCGATAACTGCGTTACGTCGGAATCCGCGCTCGTCCCCGGTTGGAAGTAAACCCGGATGATGCTGACACCCAGCAGGGACCGGGATTCCATGTGATCCACACCGCTGGCCTGCGTGAAGAAGCGCTCCAGTGGATTGGTGATGGCCACTTCGATGTCCCCTGGAGGCATCCCGTTGTAAAAGGTGGCCACCACTACTTCCGGCAAGTTAATGGGCGGAAACAGATCCACTGGCATCCGGGAGAGCGCGTTGATGCCGATTACAGCCAGCGCCAGGCATACCACCACGATGAAGTAAGGATTGCGAATGGAAAACCGTGGCATGGGCGGGTGGTGCGCTAGTGCTGCTCTTCCGAGTGATATTGCATCAGATCGATCAGCTTGGGCTGGACCGGCTGGCCGGCTTTCAGGCCGCTGCGGTCGCTCACCACCACCAGCTCGCCTTCCTGCAAACCGGAGATCGCTTCCGCGTCGGTGGTGGTCTGGATGCCGAGCACAATTGGCCTGCGCTCGAACTTTGCCGGACGGATCCACCACGTCAACCATCGCCTCGTTATTCTCCTGATCCACTGCCTGCAATGGGACCGCGATCGCGTGGTCTTTCTTTTCAAGCGTGATAGTCGCTTCCGCGAACAGGCCCGGAAGCAGAACGTGGTTGGGATTTGTCACATCCACTTCGGTGTGCATGGTGCGCGTGTCTTCCCGGACATCCACGGAGAACCGGGCCACTTTGCCGGGAAAAGTCCGGCTGAGCGACGGGACGTTGACACTCACCGTATCGCCGAGATGAATGAAGTGAACGTAAGTCTCCGGCACCGGAATCACCAGCCGGAACTTATCGTCCTCCGAGAGCTGTACCAGCGGCATGGCCTGCGTGCTGGAACTGGTACCAGCTTGCATCAGCGTGCCGAGATTGGCGTACCGCTGGGTCACCACCCCCGCGAACGGCGCTGTGATCTTGGCGTAATCGAACAGCGCTTGATCGTGCTCTCGTTTGGCCTGAGCTGCCGCGAGAAAGCTCTCCGACGATTGCAGATTCGACTTCGCCGCTTCCACTTGCGCCGCCGAAGCCAGAGCCTTGCCTTCGGAATCGTCTACTTCCTGCTGCGCCACCAGCCCTGGCTTGGCCTGCGCCACGCCGTTCAGCCGGTCAAACTGGAGCTGAAGCACTTTTTGCTGGGCCTGCATGCGGTTCAATTCATCCTGGGCATGCGGGATTTGGGCGTCGGCATTCTTGACGGCGGCGTCGTCTTCTTTCACCTGCAATTGCAATTCGGGAATTTCCAGAGTCGCCAGAACTTGGTCCTTCTGCACATGGGTTCCATAGTCTACGTTCAGATCCTTTACAAAGCCGGATTCTTTGGCGTAGACGTCGATCTGCTGGAATGGGACCAGCTCGGAAGAGAGCGTCAAGGTCCGTTCCAGATTCTTTTTGCCGACCTTTACGACACCCACCGAAACTCCGCCCGAACCCGGAGTGAGCCCTGGTTCACCGGGATCCTTGGCCTGGACATTACGGGAGCCGCCGCAGCACGCCAAAATTCCAATCGCCGCCGCGATCGGTACGAGCCCAAAAAATACACTCGTATTTGACCTCATAGAGCTATTCGACGCCTCGCCAGGGCAAGTCGCAACTGACGTTCATTTTTCGAATCCGTTCCGATAATTCCTGTAGCGAGAAGTGTGGAGAGTGGCAGAACTGGATCAATTCTTCCTCTTCTGCGCAGATTTTCGACGCTTCCCTGGGAATCTCGGCTGCGATCTCCAGCGGAATTGTAACCACTCCATGGCGATCCCCGTGCAACAGATCGCCGGAAGAAACCTTCAAACTAGCGACCTCTACCGGCGCTCCAAACTCGACAATATGCGCATAAGCGTGCGATACCGAGGTGCGGCTGGCAAACATCTGAAAGCCCATCGCCTCTACCTCCGGCAGATCGCGCACGGCGCCGTTTGTGATACAACCGACACAATTGAGGGCCA
Organism: Bryobacterales bacterium; assembly: GCA_963747945.1. Classification (GTDB taxonomy): domain Bacteria; phylum Acidobacteriota; class Terriglobia; order Bryobacterales; family Bryobacteraceae; genus Palsa-89. The sequence continues at coordinate 255,592 of CAVVHB010000032.1, read as the reverse complement.
TGCCAATCGAGGCGTGAATCTCGCCCACGAATGCTCCGAGTCCTGGGTTTTGGTCCGCGTCCTGCAGCACCATCACCCTGGGTTTCGGTAATGAAGCCACATAGTTCCACCAATCCATGCGGTCGTAATAACATCGATAGGCCATCGGAGGGGACGCGGTTCGGATTCGCGCCGTGGCTGCAAAGCCTACCATGGGTGGTAACTTCGGGAACCGGCAGCGCGCCACCCCGGAAAGGAAACCCTCGTTCCGCAATCGGACGTTAAAACGCTCAATGGCGTTTGAAATCGTACAGCTATCGAAACCCCGAAGTTTTTCCAGATCCACAGAAGAGATATCGGCCGGATGGATCATTCCCTAGTCTTTAAGGTAGGACGCTCCAGCCGCCTTATCTATACCAGCCGGCTGGTATTTTTCAGCAAAAGCACTGGTAGACTCATCTGGACCAGCATGGCCTCGGGTAGCATGGGGACGAATGCCCGCTCAGTCCCGCCTGGCTCTCGCGATTGGGTTTGGCGGGCTCCTTTCGATCATGGCTCTGGCCGGAATCGATGCGCTGAGCGTCCTGGGGAGTTTCCGCCGCAACGATGATCTGATCAGGCGCCGGTATCTCTCGCAGAACCATGCGCTCAACGATATCCGGTCCGATGTTTACGTTTCCGGCACCTACCTCCGGGACTATCTTCTGGAGCCTGACTCTCAGAGAGCGGATGCCTTTCGGGCCGGCCTGGAAGAGGTCCGCCGGCATATGGAAGCCGCTCTGGAAGATTACCGGAGAGAGGTCCCGCCGGCAGGGATCCAGCATTATTCGGCTTTGCGGTCGGATCTCCTGGATTATTGGGGGATACTGGATCCGATCCTCCAGTGGAACCCTTCGGAAAGACGCCGTTCGGGATACGCTTTTCTGCGCGACGAGGTGTTTCCGCGCCGCCAGAACATGCTCGCGATCGCGGACCGCATTGCCGACCTCAACGATCGGCAGTTGAGCGCCGGAAACCGGCAGGTAATCGCGCTATTGCTGACCTTTCAGACCCGATTGCTGCTCACCTTGCTGGCAGCGTTGGAGCTGGGCCTGGGCCTGGCTCTGTTCATCATGCGCAAGATCCTGAGTTTGGAAAAACAGGCCCGGCTGCAGTATATCGACGTGGCGGAAGCGCGTACCCGGCTCAAGGAACTGTCGGCTCGCCTGGTTCAGGCGCAGGAAACCGAGCGGCGGGCTCTATCGCGCGAATTGCATGACGAAGTGGGGCAAGCGCTCTCTGCGGTGCTGATCGAACTGCGCAATTTTTCCGCAGGGCTGGCCATGCGGTCCGAAGAGCAGTTGCGCTGCCATGTGGAAACCATCAAAGGCCTGGTGGAGGGTACCGTCCGAGTGGTTCGCAATATGGCGCTTTTGCTGCGGCCATCGATGTTGGATGATCTTGGATTGATTCCAGCCCTGAAGTGGCAAGCCCGGGAATGCTCCAAGAGTACGGCGATGGACGTGAGCTTTGCATCCGAACTCGTTGCCGATGAATTGCCGGACGAATACAAGACCTGCATTTATCGTGTGGTGCAGGAAGCGCTGCATAACTGTGCGCGGCATTCCCATGCCACCGCGGTCCGCATTCGCGTGGAACAGGCGCCAGATCGCTTGCTTCTGACCATTCACGATGATGGACGGGGATTCGACGTCGACCAAACGAAGGGGTTGGGGCTGCTCGGGATCCAGGAGCGCGTCACCCGGTTGCGAGGCAATTGCATCGTTCAGTCGAGACCCGGCAACGGCACCACACTCTCGGTCGCGTTGCCACCGCTTTGGTAGTTCGGAACACGATAATCTACCCGGACAGCGGTGTCCAAATTACCGGGATCCTGGTATGTTCAGCTTCCCCGTTTCAACGTAGACTGGAACTGACTGAATCCCCTCAATCGCGACGGGCGCTTGGACGGAAAGTCGAAAAGCAACGCGCCCGTCGTTCTTTCCGCATATTTCCAGCTCAAATAATCTGTTGGATCGGATTTGTCAGCCGGCCGCACCTTCCGAGTCTTCACCCGACGAAGTGGCTTCGGTCGGCGAAAAAAGATCTTAGGCGAGCGGGGCCGGGTGGCCGCCGCGGGTTTGCACTTCGCGGGACTTGGGCGCACAATCCCGAGCACCGTTTGGGAGTTGCTTACCCGAACCAGGCAGTGGCGAACCGATTTGGTGGCGCCATGGGCGGACGCGTAGCAGATCGCGGGAATTTCGGCGCCGTGGCTTCGGCACGTGCCGCCCTCGAAGCTGGCAGGATCGGAAGTTTCGCTTCCCATCCGAATGACCGTACCAGCGCAACATATGACAGGAGCAGCACGTATCGTCCCAGCCCCTCGGCCGGCGGCAGCGGGTTCCGCCCCTCTCCTTCAGTTGGAGGCGGCCACAGTGGAGGCGGAAACGCGCACAGTGCGGATGGCAGCTCTCACAGCTCCGGTGGCGGAGGCGGTTCTCACGGCGGCAGGGGCCGGTAAGCGCAAACCTCAAGTCACGGGCCTCGGGATGACTTTCTCCGCGCATCCGTTATAAACTCCCTGGAAGCAGGGAGAGACAAGTGCGGAACAAAACCAGGTTGTCCCGACGTTCCTTTGCCGCCGCGATGGCGGCTGCCCCGTGGGTTGTCCCAGGGTCTGCGCGCGCGCAACAGGGTCCCTTACACGCGCGCGTGAAGGTTGATACCGAGCGTGTAATCGGCGATATCGACCCGAAGATCTACGGAAATTTCATCGAGCACCTGGGCCGCTGCATCGACGGAGGCGTGTTTGACGAAAAGTCGCCACTCTCCGACTCGAACGGATTCCGCAAGGACGTGCTGGCGGCCGCGAAAGACCTGAACGTATCGATACTGCGCTGGCCCGGAGGCAACTTCTCCTCCAATTACCACTGGATGGACGGCATCGGCCCGCGCGACAGTCGGCCGCCCAGGCTCGAAATGGCGTGGGGCACGGTTGAGAGCAACCGCTTCGGCACGCACGAGTTTATGAAGTACGTGGAAATGGTCGGCGCGGAGCCGTATATCTGTGCCAACCTCGGCACGGGAACGTGGACCGAAGCGCAGCAATGGGTGGAGTATTGCAATTCGCCGCAGGACACGGCCATGACGCGCCTGCGCAAGCAGAATGGCCGGCAGGACCCTTGGAAGATCACCTATTGGGGGCTGGGCAACGAGATGGACGGCCCCTGGCAGATGGGACATCGCACGGCGGACGATTACGGCAAGTTCGCGCTGGAAGCAGCGAAGCTGATGAAGCTGACCGATCCCGACATCAAGTTGATCGCCGCTGGGTCTTCGAATTTCAACAATGGTATCGACTGGATCGGCTGGAATCGGACGGTCCTTGAGTATCTCCGGCCGCAGGTCGATTACCTATCGCTGCATTTGTACGTGGGCAATACGGCCAACGACTATAGCGATTTTCTCGCCAGCTCCCTTACCCTGGACGAGCGCATCAAGACCAGCGAAGGGGTGATCAACGCGGCCCTCGCCGATCTCACTCCGCGGCGCCAGATCTACATCGCGTGGGACGAGTGGAACGTGTGGTACCGCGCCCGCGGGCCACAGCAGCGTGGCCGCAATATTCTGGAAGAGCGTTACAACCTGGAGGACGCCCTGGTGGTGGCGACGTTCCTCAACTCCTTCGTGAACCACGCGCACATTATTAAGATGGCCAACATGGCTCAACTGGTGAACGTGATTGCGCCGATTTTCACCAACGGTCAAGGCATCTTTCTGCAGACCATTTACTATCCCCTGCAGCTGTTCGCGAGCAATTCGAAAGGGAAGGCGCTGGAGCTTTTTGTGGACGCCCCCAAGTATCCGAACCGCCGCTTCGGGCAGGTTTCCTATCTGGACACCTCCGCGGCCTATGACGACGACACGCTGGTGCTGAACGTAGTGAATCGCCACCAGACCGAATCGATACCGACGGATTTCGAATTGGAGGACAAGCGTTTCTCAGGTCCCGTGGAGATTTCCGAGGTGAACGGGCCGGATATTAAATCGCAGAACGATTTCGGCGTCACCACGGTAAAGACGGTGAAACGAAGCCAAACGGCGGAGGGCCGCAAACTCACGTACAGTTTCCCACCCCATTCCTATACCATGTTGAAGGCGAAATTAGTCTAACCGTGATCCGTCCGTAGTGTTCAATGCACATTGTGGCGCACGCACTCCTTGCGTGCCGCGTCCGCCACTCCTGGCGACGCAAGGTTTTTTATTCGCGGTGCCTGCCATGAGTCCATTGGGAAAAGCAACAGGTCTACAAGATCGTCTGACGAGTTTTCAGAGCCGCCGTCTAATTTGTTCCGCAATCCGGAAACATGATCTGCGCCGTTTGATACAGGTACCGGCGCCAGTTGGGCCATTCGTGGCCGCCGGTGCTCAAGACCCAGAAGTTGCGGACACCGTACTGATTGAAGAGAGCCAGCACCCTCTGGCTGTTTTTTAGCGCGATGTCAGTTTCTCCGGCCGCCATATAAAATGGCACGCGGAACAGGTCGTTGGTCTTCGGATCCTTGAGCAGCGATGCGTAGTTCGCATCGAACTGCTGCAAATCGGCCGCATTGATATGCCCGGAACTGTAAACGTAAAGCTCGCTGAAGGTATCCAGGTGCGGCAGCCCCGTATGCAGCACGACGAATCCGCCCATGGATAGTCCCGCCAGCGCGCGATTCTCGCGGCTTGGTTTCGTTCTGAAGTGTTGGTCCACATACGGGATGATGTTTTTCAAATATTCCTCGGTACAGGCATCGTCTTTGCCAGGAGCCGATGGAGTTGCGCTGGCGCAGCCGTGCGTGTTGGGCATGACAATTAGCATCGGCTTGGCTTTGCCCGCGGCGATCAGATTATCCAGAATGAACTGCGCGTGGCCGCCCCGCTTCAGATCTTCGGAGGACCACTGGGAGTCATCGTCGCCGCCGCCGTGGTTGAGGTACAGGACCGGATACCTGGTGCCGGTGTTCGCGTCGTAGTCCGGCGGCAGGTAGATGTGCATTCGATTGTCGACGCCGTGGTAGTTCTGGTAGGTCACCTGCTCGATCTTTCCCTGCGGAACGTCGGCCTTGGCAAAGAAAGCCGTGTCCGCGTACGCGGGCAGCGCCGGCAGTATCGGAAGAGGGCAAATGCCCGCTTTGGGCGCCTGCAATATCGGGCGGCCGGGCGCGACCGGCGGGGGCTCACGTTGGTCCGGCGGCGCTTGGGCCAACACCAGGCTCGTCACTATGAGCAGCCAAGAAACTTTGTGAGGTGACATTGCTATCTCCTAATGGGCGATGGTGACCGTTGTAGAGAGCCGCGTATCCGCCGATGAACCGCCCACCAGGATGCGGATGGGTTCTTCTTCCACCACGAAGCGGCCGGCCTGCTGATCCCAGTAAGACAACGAATCGGCCTTGAGATTCATTTGAATGGTCTTCGTCTCGCGAGGCTTGAGTGAAACACGCTGGAATCCACGCAATTCCTTGATGGGCCGCGTCACCTGCGATCGCTCGTGCGTGACGTAGAATTGCGCCACCTCGTCCCCCGCCCTTTCGCCCGTGTTCTCCACGTCGACGCTGACTGTGGTCTCACCGTCGCGCGGCATGGTGGCGGCGCTGGTCTTGAGGTTGGAGTAGCGGAACGTGGTATAGCTCAAGCCATAGCCGAACGGATAGAGCGGCTCGCCTTGGAAGTACATATATGTGCGGCCGTGGCGAAGGTTGTAGTCTCGCATGGGCGGCAACTGTTCCAACGATTGCGGCCAGGTTACAACCAGGCGTCCGGCCGGGTTGTAGTCGCCGAACAGCACATCCGCGATCGCGGTGCCCGCCTCCTGCGCGTTCTGGCTCATCTGAAGGATGGCTGGAACATGCGCGTTCGTCCAACGAATGGCGTAGGGAAAGTCGGACAGCATCACCACAACGGTGCGGGGATTGGCCGCGTAAACGTCCTTGATCAAATCTTCCTGTTCGAGAGTCAATGACTTCCGATCGGAGTTTTCCATGCCGTCGCTGGGCGTCTCGCAATAAGAATTATCCGAGTCGAAGTTGGCGATGATAGAGGCGCGGTTGCACGTGGGATCATTTCCGACAAACACGATGGCCAGATCGGAGGCCTTGGCGGCCGTGCCGATGTCCGTCATAAATCCGGCGCCCATGTTGACCTTTACCCCGGGGCCTAGCTTCTTGCGAAGGCCATCGAGAGGTGAGACTGTATAGGGCGGTTCCCCGCTATACAAACCCAGCAACACCCGGTTCGCGCGTGGACCGTAAACGGCGATGGATTTGAGCTTGCCGCGGTCCAACGGCAGAAGGCCGCCTTCGTTCTTCAACAGGACAATGCTCTCGCGGGCAACTTGCAGCGCCACAGCTTTGTGAGCATCCGTCTGCCAGGGCTCCTCGGCGGAATCGGACTTGGTGTACGGCACCAGTGCCGGCGGATCCAACAAACCTAAATGGAGAACCACTCGGAACTTGCCGCGTAGCGCCGCATCGATATCGTGCTCCGTGATTGCTTTCGATTCAAGCGCCCCGCGCAACCCGTCCTGATATCCGTCGAGAAACTGGTTGACGCCGATCTTGACGCACGCCGCCACGGCCTGCTGGATGCCCGGAAAGTATCGATGCTTCGTCACCATGTTGTGAACCGCGCCCGCATCGGTGGAGACAATTCCGTTCACGCCCCACTCGCCGGCCACGATGTTTTTCAAAATCGGGTTCACCGTCATCGGCACGCCGTTCCTGGCATTATAGGAAGCCATGTAAGAACTGGCGCCGCCGTCGGTAAAAGCCATGCGAAACGAAAGCGAATAGTATTCCCGGAGCAGCCGTTCGTCGAAGTCGGAGCTCGATCCATAGCGGCCGTTCTCATTGCTATTGGCCAGGAAGTGCTTGAGCAAGGAAGCCACGCGCCAGTATTTCGGATCGTCGCCCTGCATGCCCTTGGCGAAAGCGGCGGCCATGGTGCCGCTGAAAAATGCGTCTTCGCCGTAGGACTCGTCGATGCGGCCCCAGCGGGGATCGCGCGCCAGGTCTGTATTTGGGCCCCACACGATCAGCGGCCGGCGCTGGTACTTGTCTTGGTGGTTGTAGAGCCAGCGGGCCTCCACCGCCTGCACCTCGCCCGCTTTGTGAATAAGATCGGCGTCCCAGGTTTGGGCCATGCCCACTACTTGGGCGAATTGCGTGGTGGGCACCGGCTTCTGAGAGCCCAATCCACCCAACGGACGCTGCACCAAACCGTGCAAGCCTTCGGAGCCTCCGGCGTCGGGAATTCCAAGCCGCGGAACCGCCGTGGTGGTCCCCAGTGCCTGAATCTTCTCCTCCAGCGTCATCAACGAGAGGATGTTGGTGATCCGCGTTTCGCGGTCGACATCGGGATTTTGAAATGGGTATTTGTATTGGCCGGAAAGCTGGACCGATTGCGGCGAAGCCGCTGGCGTGAGCACGAGCGTCAGCAGCGTCAACAATACTCCAACGCGAGCCATCCGCGCTCGACTTGACGAGTAATTCCATAGCGCGAGCACCAACGCAAGCGTTGCTACAGCGGCGCCAATAATGAAGTACCAGCCGCTCTCGAATCCACCGCTCCAATCGCGCAGCAGGCCCAGCATCTGTGGCCCAAGGTAGGAAAACACGCCCGCCACCATGCTCACAACACCCATCACGTTGCCGGTTTCCCTTCCCCGCAGCGCGTCCGCGGCTAGGGTATAGGATTGCTGAATCCCGGCATGCCCCAGCGCCAGCACCAATGCAGTTCCTACGCGGAAGATCGGCAGATCGTGCGAAGTCATCGCAATCCCGCCGAGCGCACCCAGGCCAGCCAGGACCGCCATCACTTTCCAGCGGTTAAAGCGATCCATCAAAAACCCGAACAGCAGGTTGACGAAGATGGCTAGGGTGAATCCGGTGCTGATCAGGTAAGACGCCCCCACCTGGTCCAAGTGAAACAAGGCTTGAGCCGCGGACGGGACAAAGAAGTTCGCGCTCAGGCTTCCCATCCCGGCTAAGCCCGATAGCACGGCGAGCGCCCAAACCAATGGACTTCGGAATGCGCTCATGGGCGCCCCGGACGTGTGATCCGGACGCACCCCAAGAACGTCTGGATCACGACGATAAAAAACAACAAATATCAAAGTTCCAGCGAGCGCCACTCCCGCGTACGCCAGAATTCCGCTTCTCCAACCGAAATCGCGTCCTATCACCCCGCCTAACGGCGCACCGATTACAGAGGCAAGCGCGGAAATGGCCCCGAGGATGCCCATGGATGCGCCACGCACGGAAGGTGGACACGTCAGCGCCACGGCCACCATCACGCACACAAACGAAAAGCGGTAGCCAGAGAGCCAAACCGCTCGTGCTCCGAAGGCGGCCGCAAAACCCGGCGCCAGGCTCAAGGCTCCCAAGCCCAGAGCCACGGTGCACAGTCCCCAGGCGAGAACCGCCTTCTCTCCAAAACGCTTTGCCAGCAGACCGGCCGGGACGCTCCACAGCATCGACAGCAATCCGTACATTCCCGCGAACAGGCCCATCTGCGCGAAGCTCATGTGGAACGCGTCGCGAATGGAAGGCAGCAGCGGAGAGAATCCAAGGTTCGACATCTGCAGCGCCAGCATGGCGCATAGTGTGGCTAGGTAGGGGGCCAGCCATCGCCTGCCAGTGTTCATAGCCGCTCAAGCCGCACCGGAGCAGAGAGCACGCCCCACTCCGGCCATCGCGTCATCACCACTTCTCCCGTTAGACCTGCTACACGCGAGCGGCGCAGGAGTTCCTCCAGAGTGACTTGCAGCATCAACCGCGCCAAGGGTGCGCCCGCGCAGCGATGCGGCCCCAGCCCGAAGGCAATGTGCTTGTCGATATTCGGCCGATTCAAAATGAATTCGTCCGGATTCGCAAACACGCTCTCATCGCGATTGGCAGACGCGTATACCAGCGCGATCGGTTCATCTTTGTGAATGGATCGCCCGCCGAATTCCACATCTTGTTTTGCGGTGCGGGCGAATCCACGGTACGGCGTAAACAAGCGCAGATACTCCTCCACCGCGGCCGGAATCAAAGCGGGTTGCTCTCTCAATTGCCGTTCCACCTCCGGATGCTGTGCCAAGTGCACCAGAATACACCCGATCATCACGCTGGGCGCGATCATCCCGACCACGATCATCTGGCGGATGGTTCCCAGCACCAGGTTCTCCGGCAAAAGCTCGCCGTCGTTGCCGCGCGCCTGAAGCAGCGCGCTGGTTGGATCCTCGGCTGGGTCCCAGGGTTCAGCTTTGCGCATTTCGATGATCAGCCGCGCGAGCTCATACAGCCGCAGGCTGGTTTCTTTCACCAGATTGTCGTTCGCCTCCTGCAACGCCTGGTTGTAAATCACGCTGGTTTCCTTGATGGACATGGAAAGCTCGGGCGAGAGGTGAAAAAACTCCGCAAATACATGCCCGGGGAGTTTGCGCGTGAATTCGGAACAAACCTCGCCTCCGCCCGATTCGATCAGCGGTTCCAGCAACCGGATGGTGATGGCCCGGACAGCCGGTTCCAGGCCCTGCATCTTTTTTTCCGTGAAGAATGGATTCAGGGCGCGGCGGTAAGGCGTGTGATCGGGAGGATCGAAATGCAGCGGCGGGCGCCGGCCCGTAAAAGCAACCTTCGGGACTACGTTTTGAACCGAGGTGATGAACGTGTCCGGACGGCGCAAGGCGCTCACCACATCCTGATACCGCAGCAAAGCCCAGAAACCGTTCCACGCATTGCTGTGCGCTACCGGGCAACGCGCCCGCATGTCGCGATACAAATCATGCGCGCTCGCCAGATCCTCCGCGGCCAGCGGATCGAAGTCGTCGGTGAGCCGGGGGTCTGCTACGTCCATCCCCGGAGTTTAGTTGAGCCGATGGCCCGTTCGGAAAGAGCTGCCCGGTTGTGTTTTGAGACGTGGCACGTCTAAACTAGCGCCATGGAACTTCGCCACCTGCGTTACTTTGTTGCGGTGGCGGAAGAGCTCAACTTTACGCGCGCCGCGCAACGGCTCAACACGGCACAGCCCTCGCTCAGCCAGCAGATCAAGCAGCTGGAAACGGACCTGGGCATCCCCCTGCTGAATCGCAGCAAGCGCCACGTGGCGCTCACCCAGGGAGGCAAGGTTTTTCTCGCGGACGCCAAGGAGATTTTGGCGCGCCTGGAGCAAGCCCGGCAACGTGCGGCCCGTGCGCAGCAGGGTAAATCCACCGAGCTGGTCATCGGAGTGGTGCCCGCGGCCGAGATCAAGATTCTTCCCCTGCTCATTCCCCTGGCGGAACGAAACCTCCCCAAGGTTCGCCTGGTGTTCCATAATCTGCCGTCCGCTGAACAGAAGCGCCTGCTCGCCACCGGATCGCTGGACTTCGGGCTGCTGAGAGGTCCGTTCGAAGATCCCCGTCTCGAAGTGGAAGACATCCTTTGGGAGAAGCTGGTCGCCGGCCTTCCCGCCCGTCACCCTCTAGCGCGTAAGAAAATGGTTACCGTTCGCCAGTTGAACGAGGTCCCCTTCATCATGGTGTCGCGCGAGGGCTCGCCAGAATTGCACGACGCCGTCCAAATATTTTGTAAGCGCTTTGGCTTGCATCCGCGGGTGGTGCAACAAGCCGACAATATTTTAGGAAACCTGAATATGATTCGCGCCGGCATTGGCTTCGCGCTTCTTCCCGATTACGCCACGTCCATTCTTCCCAGCGGAGTTGTCGCGAAGCCGTTGGCTTGGACCCCCGCACCGGTAGTCAGTTTGGTTGTCGCCCACCGCAGAGGAAAGCCCTCGGCGAAGATGTTGGCTTTTAAGCAGCTTCTGCGCGATTGCTTTCCCGCGTAGTATAGAGCCTGTGCCTCATTCAGCCAGGAGTTGGGCTCCTTCGTTCACCGCCACCGTCATCGCGATGATGGCGATTCAAATGTCCAGCCTGGGCTTTTCGCCGCTCCTGCCTGCCATCCAAAAAGACTTCCGCCTCACCTATTCGCAGATCGGATTATTCACCGGACTCTACGGTCTGGTGGCGATGGCGGTGAGTGTGCCCGCCGGCATTCTGGCGAAGCGCGTGGGAGAAAAGCTCGCGCTAACCGGAGGACTGTTGGGCGTGGCTGTCGGACTCCTGCTGCTCAGCCACGCCTCCACATATGGATTCGCTCTGGGCGCTCGCGTGGTTTGGCTGCTCGGATACCGCGTCGCGTTCGTTTGTGTGATGACCTCGATCGCGCTGGTGGCGCCGCCCGAATTTCGCAGCCGGGCGATGGGTATTCTGGGCGCCATGGCGTCACTGGCGTCAGTGATCGGCGCACCCTTTGGCACCATCATCGCTGAACCTTACGGATGGCGCGGCGGAATTGTCGGGTTCGCTGTCATGGCGCTCGCCGGCGCAGCCGTGTTCTGGTTCGGTTACAAGCCTGGCGCCCGCGCTGACGGACAAACTCCGCTGCACGGCCATGCCCCCTCCGCGCCCAGCAGGAGCGCCTTCCGCACGCCTGTGGTTTGGAGCATGGTTTCGCTGGGCCTGATCAACATGGGCGGCTTCAGTGCAACATTCTTCGTGCCGTCGGCAGTGAAGACAACCTTCCAACTGAGCGCCATCGAGAGCGCCTATCTCATCAGTACCAGCTACATCGTCGCCATCTTCGCCAATCTCCTCTTCGGTTATCTGTGCGATCGGTTCAACCGTTGGGACATGATGATCGCGCTCGCCGTGCTTCTGGTTCCAGCCTGCTTCGCCATGATGACGCCTAACCTGCTGGTCTTCCGGGTAGCCACAGCGCTGGTGATTTCGCTCGGGCTGTGCGCCACCAACCAGATCTTCGCGCTGGCCGGCGAGGTTGTGGGGAAGAAGGAGATGGGTCCTGTCATGGGCGTTGTGGGACTCGGCGGAGGCGTGTTCGGATACGTTGGGCCGCAGGTGCTGGGACTCTTACGGGATCGGACCGGTGGGTTCACGGCAGGATGGTATTTCGTGGCGGCGGGAGTGGTCCTGTCGCTGATAGAAATCGTTTTCCTGCGGCATTATGCGCGGTCGCGCGCGACGCTGGAGCTCAGCCCTTCAAGAAATTGACTCACTTTCCGGCGCATTTCAACTCCATTCCACCCGCGCGCATCCACCATGTCCGCGACAATCGGAAGAACGGGAACACCTGCCGCTTCGAGCGCCCGCTCGATGAAGAGGTTGCCGGTGGCGGATGGACGGCTGCCCAGCGGTTCCAGCACCAGCGCGGCGTCGATGCGGTGCTTCTTTGCTTGATGGACAATCCATTCGTTGGCCCAGGGCGGGTTGTGAAGCTGTTCGTTGAAGCTCACGGTACGGCTGGCCAGCGCCCGCAGGGGATCTTCCAGGCCATAGCGGATATAACCGTCGGGCCCAAAAGCAAGGTACATGGACCACACAAACACTGCCCCGTATTGGTCTTCGAAAGCCGTGTAGAAATCGGTGTCGTGCCACAAACCGGCGCCCACCCACATCAGACGCAGGCGTTCCGTCTGGCAGGCCGCCACGTCCGCGTCCACACGCGCGCTCACTTCATCGCGAAACGCGCGAGCATGCGCAATGGCCCAATCGCTGCCGCGCAGCCACTGCGCCGCCATGACGTTGCTCACCTGCTCGTGCATCCGGACGGGTGTCTTGGGCGCCCGGCAAATCATCTCGCGCACTTCTTCGAAATATTGCTCCTGCTGGTTGACGCCTTCCATCAGCAGGCGCAGGCGCTCGACGTCGAACGTCCCTCCGGTGATATTTTCCAAAGTCGCGATGAGCGAACGAAACTGCGCCACCATGAAGTCCAGCCGGTGCCCTTCGAAGAGCTCGTTCCAGCGGTAACGGCTCAACTCCCACCAACGCGGAGGAAGTTCGGATGCGCCCGGAGCGTCTATGGGCACAAACGGTGCGCCGAGCTTGGCCGACCAAATTTCGAAGACGCGCTGGATGCAGTCGCACGTAAGCCGGGCGGAAAGCAGCGCGGGCTTGGGCAGGCCGCCCCATGGCGCTTGCGCTGGATCGCCTGCAATGGTGGATGCAAGCGACAAACTGCAGTAGCGGCACAGGCCGTCATGATAACCCAGGGCGTTGAGGCCATCGAGATACTGCGGCGCCAGGCGCTTGGCGGCAACCACGGCGGCCCACCACTGATTGCTCACCACCGGAACGTCCATGGCATGGAACAGTTCCAGCGGCATATCGGCCTGCACGATTGCGTAAGGCTTCTGCTTTTGAAACACGTCCTCGCGCAGTTGAGCAAACCAGGCTTTCTGATACGCGGCGGCGTTCACGGTGCTCTGCAATTGTTTTTCAGGCATGCCCCAACCTCCCGATGAAGGCTTTGATCTCATCCGATGATGCGGCGCGCAGCATCAGATGTGGAATTGCCCGCTCGTCAAGATAATCGCGCAGACGCGGGTAATCCCAGCCCAGGACGTCGTCCTCGTGCGGCAGATAGAAGATCACGCCATGCACGTTTGAAACGGTGCGTTGGAACCAGGCATCGGCCATCTCGGCCGGGAATACGCGCGGGCTGGGAGCATCGAAATAGTATTTCTCAAAAATAGCTCGCATTGGATCGGCAGTGGCGTCGATGTCCTGCCCTGCGGCGCGCGAGCCCCACCAATCGTCTTCCGCCACCACGATCGCGCCTTGAGCCTCCACCGCTTCGCAAAAGTCGGGAACGTCCTGGGGCGACCCTTGGATCAAAATCTGGGGCCCTTCGAGCGGCGGCCGCGTCTGGATTTCCTGGATTGCTTCCCGCGCGAGCAACGCGTACTGCGAGCGGTCCATAAAATACCAGGCGCCGATGAGAGCCACCGCTTCGCTACCGGATAGCCTTGGAAACGGACCTTTCCGCAGCTCCTGCAATTCGCGAATCCCCTGCCGTGCCGCATTGCCTTCGGCTATGGCTGACGAAAGAACCTGCGGTTCGATAGGGCGGCCGGTCAGTTGCTCTAACGCGACCTTGAGGGCCTCGGTTCGCTCCAGCCCATAGGCTTCGGCCTCGGGCGACCTGGCGTGCAGCAAGTTATATAGGATTACTTCTGGCGCTCGTTCCCTGCCTTGGCGAACCACCTCGCGCAGGTACAGATAGAGTTTGTGCTCTTGCTCGGAGGTTCTGGGAATCACCACCGCGGCAAGCTGCGCGCCGTCCGGCGAGATCAGGAAATCGAAGACCGCTTTCATGCGCGCGCTGAAAACGTCCTCCATATAGCGATCGGCAAGCGGCGTGTGCCTGCGCCGCGGGCTGAGAAGAACGGGATCGAATCCAGCCGCGCGCAACAATTCCCAAGGCACGGTGTTGGACGTCACGCCCACCATCGGTTTGCCTCGGGTTTGGATCGCGCGTTCGGTGTAGACCCGGTGAGAATCGAAATCGCGGAGCTCACGCTTCAGATCACCCGTTTCGTTTTCAACTCCTGGAAGCGCTCCTCCGAATATCCCAGCAAACCGCAATAGACCGCATGGTTGTGCTCTCCCAGGTCGGGCGGCGCCTGATCGAATCCGGCTTGCGCTCCGGAGAATTTGATCGGCATGCCCATTCCGTAGACATCTTCCACCGCGCCGTACTTGGGATGCGCCAGCGGCACTGTTTCGCCGCGCGATACTACGCGCGGATCGCGCACCGCATCCCTGGGGTTGCGTACTTCAGCGGCGGGTACGCCAAAAGGTCTCCAGGGCCGCGACAACTTCCGCGTTGGTTCTGGAACAGGTGAAGCTCTCGACAATCGCGTCCACTTCCGACACGTTCACCACGCGGTCGTCACGTTTCGCAAAACGAGGATCGGCGATCAGCTCGGGCCGGCCGATAGCGCGAAAGCAGCGAATGAGCGAAGGCCTCCGTGGGCGCGCAGATGGAAACATACCCGTCGCTGGTTCGATACATGCCGAACGGAGCCAGGCGCGGAACGGTAAGCCCGGTCCGTTGCGGTACGCCGCAGCGCTCCAGCAAATCGAACGGCTCGCCGGACACCAGCATCGTCATAACGCCGAGCATCGAGACATCCACGTGCTGGCCCATTCCCGTGCGTTGCGCCTGATGGATGGCCGCCAGTACGCCAATCACTCCAAACAGCGGCGCCGCCAGATCGGCGAACGGAACACCGACGCGCACCGGTGGATCATCCGGTCCGCCGGAAGTGAACATCACTCCACTCAGCGCCTGGATAATCGCGTCCATCGCCTTACCCGTACCGGCTCTCCTTCGCTGCCAAAGCCGGTGATGGAGCAGTAGACGATGCGCGGATTCACTTCTTGCGCAAACGCGTAGCCTGCGCCCAGGCGCTCCAGGGTGCCCCGGCTGAAATTTTCGACGATGACGTCGGCAGTTTTCACCAGATCGGCATAAACCGTCGCGCGCCTCCGGATGTTTCAGGTTCAGCGTCACGCCCAGCTTGTTGCGAAGCCGGTTGAGAGCCGAAACGGAAATATCGTCAGCGTGCCGTCGCGCGAGTGTCCCGCCTTCCGAGCCAAGGTACGGCGCATTGGAGCGGCTGGTGTCGCCTCCGCCGATGGGGTTCTCGATCTTGATGAC
The DNA here is from genome assembly GCA_963747945.1 of Bryobacterales bacterium. GTDB lineage: Bacteria > Acidobacteriota > Terriglobia > Bryobacterales > Bryobacteraceae > Palsa-89. The sequence continues at coordinate 240,095 of CAVVHB010000032.1, read as the reverse complement.
CTTGGCTCCCAGTCCAGCGAGCAGCAGCGTGGCGAAGGGGCCGGCCAGCGCGGTGGTCAAATCGAGGACGGTGATGTCCTCCAGCGGAGTGTTCTTCATGAATGCAGCCCGGAGCGCCCAAACACTCCTGGATCTTAGCATCCACGCGAGGCAGGAAAGGAGTGGTAATGCTAAAATGAGATGTCACGGAGAGGTGGCAGAGTGGTCGATTGCGGCGGTCTCGAAAACCGTTGAACCTTCACGGGTTCCGGGAGTTCGAATCTCCCCCTCTCCGCCATCCCTTTTCTGATCCCTTACGCTGCACTTTACATGGGGTCTCCGGAAACTTCATTTTTTTCCGTGCCGCCCACGCTCTCCATCCGCGTGCCGAACGCACAGCGCACGATTCAGTCCGGAATCGCCGGCCGCCACCGAAGCCCGCGCGCCATCGCCAAAATCCAGCGCCCAGCCCTCACCGTCCTGCTTTCCAGGCGTCGAACTCCATTGCCATCCGGATAGCTTGATCGGGGCTCTGATGCGATAGGCGCTTTGGCTATCCGCACCGCCCACCAGCCCTTGCAGATCGTCGATGGAAGGCAGCGTCCAATTGTGAAATCCGGCCAGTGTCAGATCGCGACAGTAGCGCTGCGCCTGGATCCTGCTCAGGCCCGATCCGTTATCGGCGGCCGTCCACATCATGTGCGTATCAGGATCGATCCAATATTCAGCCTTGTCGGCGCCCTGGCACGTTATCGCGTACCAGAGCCCCAAAGTAGCAACTACGAAACGACTCATTAACTAACGGCTGGCAACGTCTTTGGCGGGAACCGAGATCGACGCAGTGCTCTGCGAGCCATCAGCGGCCAGCAGGCGATCGATAATGGACGTGAAGTCGTCCTTCAGCTCCTTGCCATAGACGCCGCTCGCGGCCGACGCAAATCCCGAATAGGTTCCCTTCACCTTGCCGTCGCGTCCGATAAAGAGCGTCGCCGGCCAGGTGTTGAGGTTGACCGCCTGCGGGACTTTGTCCCACATTTCATCGGGCGTTCCCGCAATCAAGTAGGTGTAAGGAACCTGGTACTGCTTGATAAACGCCTTCACGCGAGTGAGCGACTCCTGCTGATCGGCTTCTTCAAAATCCAGAGCCACGATCTCGACGCCTTTGGCATGATACTGCTTGTAAAGCTGCACCAGATACTTGGCCTCATCGTGGCAATTGGGGCACCAGGTGCCGGTGACGATCGCCAGTACCACTTTGCCTTTAAATTTTGGATCGTCGTTCGATTCGATCTTGCCGTCCACGTCGCGAAAACTATAGGTGAACACTTCGTTCGGATTTCTCACCGTGGTGTGGGTCAGATAATTGGCCGGTTCAGGCAGACCCTTGGCTCGCGCCACTTCGGGACGATACGCCGTAAGCACTTCGTTGCGCGGCTCAGCTCTCAGATTCACCGAGAGCGACCCATCCGGTTGCGGCGTGATTTCGATTAAACCCGGCCGCGCGCCGTCGAAGTGGCTCGCGACGAACTTGCCATCCTGCCAGCTCCCCGTGAGTCCGCCTGTATCGCCATCCACGCGCAGAACCGTGGTCTCGATATCCGCGCCCTTTTGCTGCACGATCAAGCGCCATGACTTCTCACCCTTGGGAGAGTCATGCGGCATCTCCCACACGCCATCGATATTGGGGACCTTCGCCACCGCTTCGGCGCTGGGCGCCACGTAGCGCCTGGCGTGGAAGGCTGTAAAAGTATCGCCGGGCGCTTCGGAAAGTTTGCCGGGCGTGATGTTGATCGCGCTGCGCCGTGTAACAACGATCTTGCCATCCAACTCGCCGTCCTTCATCGTTGCCTCGATGTTGGTCAAGTAATGCTCGAACTGCAGTTTGACCATGCCATTTTGGACACTGCCGCTGGTGGTTGTTTCCTTGTCGTCGCCGCCGTTAAACAACGTGCCCACCAGATGATCGCCGTTGCCGGAGATGTCAAGACGGAACGGAATCACGGTCCCGCCTTTCTGGGTCATGCTGGCGGCCCAGCGGCCGTCCAGGTTGGCGGGAGCTGTTTGAGCGAAGGCGGAAACGCTGGCGGCCAAAGCGATCGCGACAATTCCCGCCACACTCTCGCCCGCCAGATTCTTGGTTCTCCACAAAGTTTGCTTAGACATGACTTTCCTTTCAACTTTTCATTGACGTTGGAGGTTGACCGCGCCTGTGTGAGCGCGGCTGGCAATTCCCTGATTGGCATCCCGAACGAACCGTTTCCCTACTTCTTGTTTCCATTCTTCGGGCAGGCCGGGCTTCGTGGCCACCAGGATCTCGAGGATCGCTCGCCTGTCCTGGTTTGAAAGCGTCGCGAACTCAGGGCCTTGTTCGCGGCCGCTCAGAATATCGAATAACCGGTGATAGACGTAGTCCTTGGCGGGCGCTGGGATGGCATCGAACGCCTCCGAATAAATAAGGTAGCTGCAAGGATACTTGAAAATTCTTTTATGAAGGTCGAAGTCTCGCAACGAGCGTCCCTCGGAATCACGCGGGCCACGCGCCGTAAACTGTCGCGCGAAATCGGATGTTCCCGCAATCGGCGCTTGCAAAGGAATTTCGTTGGTGAAAAGCAAGTAATGCACCAACTTCTCGGCAGCGCCTTCGATCTGTCTCCGTGCTTCTTCGGGACTTCGTTTGGGATCAGCGAGCACGATGCGCGTGGTGTAATTGGTCAGCGTGATCCAATTGTGCATCTGCGTTTGATGCGCCAGCACCATCAGCGCAACGATGTCGCTTGATCCCGTGAGATACGACGCGGCATTGAACTGTCCCACGGGGTTCGTCGCCATCGCCCCTTGGCTTCCGCTTCTGGCAGTGACATACCATCCGCCCCAGCGTTGGCTCAACGGGCTTTCTTGACCTGTGACGAACGATCGCGCCGCGCCATCCGCCGTGCCGTCCGGCTTAGTGAAAACCGAGCGCAGCATCACGCCCGGTATGCCCTTGGTCGAGGGCGCCACGTGGCATTGGATGCAATCCACTTCCGATCGTTCAAACCGCGGATGCTTGTCTCGATGCTCGTCCATCACGTAGAAGATCGCGCCTTGCATGGGATCGAAGGAAACGAACTCCAGGAACCGTCCCCCGTGCACCTGGCCGACGTAAACGTCGTCGTTGTAGTAGAGCGCGCGCGGCGCTGCGGGGTTGATGTCCGGAAATTGAAAACTGGTTTTGGAAAAGACCAGGGTTTGCGAACTCACCGAGATATGCAGTGCGTCGAGGACCGATTTCAGATAGCCGTGCCGCGAGTCATAATGCAGCTTTAGCTCGCCGCGCTCCAGCCGTTTCTCCAGTTTTGCGACCGGATCGCTTAATTCTGACGACCGATAGTTGATCGGCGCGTCGGCGAACGGCAAAAATCCCTGGTTCTTCTCCACGATGCGGAAGGCCGGCGCGGATGGAGCGCGATTCGCGGCTTCCTCCGCGGCACAAACTCGCGGCCCGCAGGCGAAAACCCACAGCAGCCAGACGAATGAAACTCCAAAACGTGGTAGCAAAAGAAACTCTCTACTACTCAGATAGAGTATAAGGATTAGGGCCAGCGACGTCAAGTATGTCGCCTCGCGGCCTCCGCGTCGCAAAGTTCCGTCAGGCCACGCCATCCATCGCCTGGCACCCGCGCCAAGCCGCGCCGCCGCACACCCCCAACCTGCTGAAGACACAACCGACACGCGGCCCGAGCCAAACAGGAGGCCGTTGGAGCGTCGATTGCCATATCGAGCGTGAGGACCGACGAAAACAAATGAACAAAAAATTGATGCAAAGAATTTCGAGGATCGCATGCGCGACCCTGTTAGTCGCCTTCTGTGCCTCGGCACAGGAGCATCCATGGGCCGGAAGGACGCTCGATGGCCTGGAGTGGACCATCCACGAAAGACTCGCCGTGCTTCCGTCCTATGGAGTTTTCGACACCGTGAGGTTCGAAGTACAAGGCAAGACCGTCACCTTAACGGGACAGGTTGTGAAGGAGAGCGTGAAGCAGAACGCCGAACGCATGGTCAAGCGTATCGATGGCGTTGAGAAGGTAGTCAACCATATCGAGCTGCTGCCTTCTTCCCGCAGCGATGACGCGCTTCGCATGAACGTCTATCGCGCCATATATGAAAAGCAGCCGCTCGAAAAATACGGCACCCGGGGCGCTCCTTCCATTCACATCATCGTGAAGGATGGATGGGTCACGCTCGAAGGCGTGGTGGATTCAGATGCCGACCGTAGTTTGATTCATCTTCGGGCCTTGAAGGCATCCGCGCACGTCTCCGACAATCTGCGTGTGGCGCCGGAAGAATCATAAGAGGTAATCGTCATGAACAGACACATGTTTGCCGGCGCGGCAATTCTAGCTGGGCTCTTGCAGCCCGCACACGCGAATCCGGTGTCCCGCCGCGCCACCATTACCGGAGGCGGCGGCAACGGAAGATGCACCATCGAAGTGACGGTGGACCATGCGGCGGAACTTGAAGTTTCCGGCGACCAGGGCCTGCTAACTACAACCGCCGGGCAGCCGGCCGATTGGCGCCGTTTCCAGTGTAACGCCCGGCTGCCGTCGAACCCCGTTGATTTTCGATTCACCAAAGTCAATGGCAGGGGAACCGCGCGGCTGATCCAAGATCCTCGCAGCACCGCGGGCCGAGCCGTGGTTCACATCACGGACCCGCAAGGCGGCCGTGGAACCTACACTCTCGATCTTCAATGGCGCGGTGGACCTGGAGGTGGTGGCTGGACGCCTGATGGGCCATCGACGCCACCTGGTCATGGCCCTGGAGGAGGTGGTTGGGTGCCCGGACAGCCGCCCCCGCCGGACGGCCCTGGTCCGGGAGGCTCTCCAGTGGCGAGGGTCATTCGGGTGTGCCAGGAATCCGTGACCGATCGGCTCCGTCGGGATGGCTACCGCTCCGTTAGTTTTGAACACACCACTCCCGTTGACAATCCTGGGCGCCACGATAGGGTCACTGGCACGGTAAGTGGAAAACGAGGATTTGGAACCGCATGGTTTGGATTCTCGTGCTCGGTCGACTTCAGCTCCGGAAGAGTCCGCTCCGTGGACGTACGCCGGCGCTAACAAACGTTGCTGTATTTCAACCTTTCCAAATCTAAATAGGAGATCCAAAATGATTAAGTATATTTTTGCGCTCGCACTGCTAACCACAGGAATGGCCTTCGCCCAGAGTGACCCGGCGACGGCAGGTATCAACAAAGAGGTTCGGCACGAACTGGTGATGCTTCCCTATCTGGACGTGTTCGACAACCTGGCTTACAAGGTCGACGGTAATTGCGTAACTCTGGTGGGCCAGGTGACCCGCCCAACCTTGAAGACAGATGCCGAAAAAGTTGTGCAGGGCATCGCTGGAGTGGATAAGGTGGACAACCAAATCGAGGTGCTGCCGCTATCCAATCATGACGATCGTCTGCGCCGCTCGCTCTTTCGCGCGATCTACGGATACCCTTCCCTGAATCGCTACGCGCTGCCGGTGATCAAACCGATCCGCATTATCGTGAAGAACGGCAATGTCACCCTGGAAGGAATTGTTGACAACCAAGCCGACAAGAACGTGGCGTACATCCGGGCTAACGGAGTGCACGGTGCGTTCTCGGTAACCAACAATCTTCGGGTTGGTGAATAATGCTGTGGTCGGCTGCGCGGACATGTTCACTCGTGTCGCGGCGCAGCCGACTTTCTAATGATACGATCTGTGTCGTTGTTTTATGGTGCCCGGAAGCTTACAGCTAGCGCCGTCACAACGGTCACGGGTTTCCCTTCTCTAACCCCCGGCTTGAATCGCCACTTCTTGACTGCCTCGACGGCCTTCTCATCCAATCCCACTCCCAAGGCACGAATCACCTGGATGTTCTGGGGGATTCCGTCATCGTTGACTTCCGCGAAAAGTACAACCGCACCGTTAGGCGACCCTGCAGCCGCTTCGGCTGATTCCGGCGCAACCATGCTGACCAGGAGCGGCGCCGTAACTTCGTTAGATACGCGGAAGGCCACGTTGCTGGGCTGAGCGATGGGATCTAGCCAGTTGATTACAGCCACTTGTGTACTTCCCGCAGGGGGCCGAAACACAAAGAGATCTGGGTCTAATGTAACGTCGCGCTGGATGGAGGAGAATGTTGTGGCCTGAACTCCCGGGCGAGGAGAAGTCTCCTCCATCTGAAAGCGAAAGATCAGCCTTGTTACCGGGTCGATGCACAATGTGAGAACGCGGCGGCTAGGATCATTATCAGAGGCATGGAATGTCCCACGAACGATCTGGCAATCGCGTGGGCGGCCGTCAAAGGTTATCCGATCGGTTCCTGCCTCTACCGGCGAGCGCAGCGTTATTGGGAGAAGGGGCCAGAAGGTAAGGGGATCAACGCACTCCGACATTTGGGGAAGAATCACCCTTATATAGGTGTTGTTGCTTGGGTAGTAGGTCCATTGCGATTCACCATCGCAAACGCGCAGGAAGCGATTTACGCCGCTTGTGATTTCAAGCCGAGCGCGGATCGCCGCCGATAACTGATAAGCGATTCGAAATTGCTCAGACGATCGTTTACCATCGGCTCCTTTGGCGATGGTAGTGCCTTGTGCCTTCCAGCTAATTCCGGAACGAGCGAAAAAAGCAGCTTCTGCGACTAATGAATCTGCGGCTTTAGTTGGTTGCGCCCAATACGGTTCGGACGAGGCAAGGAAGAGGAACAACACTACCTTACAGCTCATACGGCGTAGGATAACAGCCCTTCATCCGAAAGCTGGGGCTTTCAGGTGCCGCGATCGCCGCGGGGATCGCTACCTGATCATCGGCTTTCCGTAGCCGCGATGAGCCGCGTCTCATTCAAATCCTGCTCGTGCTCCAGTTCCCGCAACGCTTCATCCGTGATGCGCCCCTCGTCGCGCAGCCGCAGCGCGGTGTGGCGTTCCACCTCCAGCAGCGTGCGCGACAGATCCAGGTACCGGAAATAATGTTCCGCGTGGGCCTTATTTTGTTCTTGGGTGAGCCCGCTCACACCCGCCAGACGATGCTTATAGTGCTGCTCCAAATCGTCGTACACCTCGGCATAGCGGGATGGATCCATGCGACGGATGTCTTCGAGACGTGCCTGAGCGGCCTGCAGCACCAGACGGCGCGCTTCCTGCTCTTCGGCTCTTGGTCCCGACTTGTCCGCGAGCCTCAAGATCCGAATCAACGGAGGGAGAGTGAGGCCCTGAAATACCAGCGTCACCAGAATCACGCAGAACGTCAAAAACACGATCAGGTCCCGATGCGGAAATGGGCTGCCATCGGCCACGGTCTTGGGTAGAGACATTGCGGCTGCCAAGGCAATTACCCCGCGCATTCCGGTCCAGCCAATGATAAAGATCTGGCGGCTGCCCGGCCGCTTCTCGTTCTGGTGAAGCAGACGCGTACGAATGAAATACGATATGTACGCTCCTGGAAACGTCCAGACCAGGCGCAGCAGGATCAGGAATATGCTGAATATAATTCCGTACAAGACCAGCCGCCTGGTGTCCACTTCTTTCACTCCCGCCAGCACGGAAGGAAGCTGCAGGCCGATTAAGACGAATACGAACCCGTTCAAAATGAAAGCCAGCGATTCCCAAACGGCGCGCGCCTGGAGCCGGACACCCGGAGAAAAGAATTGCGAACTCTTGCGGCCCAGATACAGTCCGGCCGCCACCACGGCCAGCACGCCTGAGGCGTGAATCGCCTCCGCCGACAGATAAGCCGCGTAGGGAACCAGAATGCTGACGGCGATCTCGATCGGTCCGTCGTCAATCCGATTTTCAAACCATTCCACGATGCGCGCCAGTACCAGGCCGCTACCGATGCCAACGAAGATGAGATAGAGCAGGCGTAACAAGCCGGAGCTGATTGTTGGGTCCTGACCGTGGACCACGATCGCTACCGCAAATTCCAGCGCCACCAGTCCAGTGGCATCGTTGAGCAGGCTTTCACCTTCCAGCAGGTCCACGATTCGCTTCGGCAATCCGATGCGCGTCGCTATGGACGTTGCGGCAATCGCGTCCGTAGTGGCTACAGCGGCGCCTAAGACGAACCCGATGCGCCAGTCCGAACCGGGGAATAACCAGGGGCCTGCCAAGGCGACACACAGCACGGTGAAGCTCACCAAGCCGAATGCCAGCATCGAAATGCTTACCAGGTTGCGGGAGAAATCCCGCCACGACGCAACCCACGACGCCGCGTAAAGCAAGGGAGGCAATACGACCAGGAAAATAAGGTCCGGATCCAGGTTGATTCTCGGGATTCCAGGTACAAAGCTGAGCAGCAGCCCTGCAACGACCAGGACAATCGGGTAAGGCGTCTGAAGTTTTCTTGCGAGCGCAGCGAAGCCGGCAACGAATAATAACAGAAGAAGCAAAATCAATTGCGCGCCATGAATTCCCGTTCCCTCCATGAATCCTCTTGTCCTCCTTCCGCCGGCTATTCTTGCTCGCCGCCGATATTCTCAATCGGAACGGCACTCCCACGATACTGCGCCGGTCCTGTCGAAGCTCTTTCGTCGTCAGCCGCCCGCGTGCCGGCACTCTCAGCGAATCGCCGCCTGATACCGAAGCAGAAGCTCGGGGTTGTCAATTGATCCATGATGGTGAAACTGCCGCCAGCGGCCATCGGAGAACCCGAACATGCGGCTGGTGCGAAACTTCAGTTCCAGCGACATATTGTCGCCTTTCAGTTGCCCTTGTTCCCGGCCAACAACGTAAAACATGTCGCCAAGCTGATGAATCGTGTAGTCGTGAAACACGACGCTGATCGTCGCCCGCCCGTTGAAAATGCGTTGGTAGCCTTCGCGAATGTCGGCCCAGCCGCGCCGAATGCCTCCGAACGGATTGGCCATGGAGATCTCGTCGGAGTAAGCCCAGTTGCGTCGCATCAGGATCAGATCCCGCGCGTTGAACGCCCGATAGAATTCCCGGAGCGCGCCGAGTGGCTCTCCGGGATCGATCAGATCTTCATACCCGGTCAACGTATCTATGCTGGAGCTACTCATAGGATTCACGCTATTGCCCCGAACGCTTCCTGGCGGCTTGCGCTCTTGCCGTTCCCCTCGTCCCGTGTCAGCTCAATCCCCAGCCGGCGCATCTTGGCAATCAAAGTGGTTCGCGCGATTCCCAAGCGTGCCGCTGCCCCGTGCCGCCCTCCAACCACCCATTTGGTTTCCTCCAAGGCTTGAAGAACGTGGTCCCGGGTGGCAGCCTCCAAGGTTTTGCTGATCCTGGGAAGGCTCTCTTTTTGATACCGCAGTTGATCGAGCGGCGGGTCGAATAAAGGTCCTCGAGAAACAATCACGCCGTGCTCAATGAAGTTCTGGAGCTGGCGGATATTGCCGGGCCAAGAGTAAGCCACCATGGCCGCCATCGTTTCCGACGGAATATCCAGCGCCATTTTGTTCATGCGCTCAGCGTACTTAGCAACGAAATGACGCGCCAGGGCTGGAATATCCTCGGAGCGGCTGCGCAATGGGGGCAAAGAAATCGGGAACACGCCCAGACGATAATATAAGTCCGCGCGAAATTCCTTATTTTCGACCATTTGCAGCAGGTCGCGATGTGTCGCCGTCACCACCCGTACGTTCACACGAATACTGCGCGTGCCACCGACGCGTTCGAACTCCTGTTCTTGAAGTACCCGCAGCAACTTTACTTGGAGATCCAACGCCAGATCGCCAATTTCATCCAGGAAAAGCGTTCCGCCGTTGGCCAGCTCGAAGCGGCCGATCCGCTGGGCCAGCGCTCCGGTAAAAGCGCCACGCTCATGCCCGAACAGCTCGCTTTCGATCAACCCGGCGGGAATGGCGGCGCAATTCAACTTGATAAACAGACCATTGCGTCGAGGACTCAAGTCATGAATGGCCTGCGCAACCAGCTCCTTGCCCGTTCCAGTTTCACCCTGAATAAGGACCGTGGAGTCGGTGGGCGCTACTACCTCGACTTCCTCCATTACCGACGTCAGAAGCCGGCTGGTTCCGATGATTCCATGCGGAGCCGCTTCCCGCTCATCTTTTTCGTTGAGAGTCTTTTCGCTAAGAGTCTTCCACATCATCATGTTCAATGCTCCTGTCCCTTACCCGCGCTCTTTCGCTAATCTTCTTCTGCACCATCCTAGGCGGTCCTAACGCTGGTTGCTATCCTCTCTTAGTAGGAGACGACTGCTCATTTTTGATATTTAGGACGGCTTTAACGTTTGTTGTTTGAATCGCCGTCGGAGTAAGTCGAACGGAGTCCCGATCGACAGCGGTTAGTGATGCTAAACGTGTGGTCATCGCGGCGCCTGCGGGCTCAGTCTTCGATTGCGGATTTAATCGCCCTGAATAAAGTTTCCCGGCGAACAGGCTTGCTCAAGAAATCGATCGCTCCGCCCTGCATGGCCCGCTGCCGCGAGGCCTCATCGGAATTGGCCGTGATGAAGACAATGGGGATGCCGCGCCGCTCGATATTCAAATGGTTCTGCAGCTCGAAGCCGTTCATCCCAGGCAAAGCGACGTCCAGGATGAGGCAGGTTGTGTCATTCAAGCGCTCCGAAGCCAGGAATTCCTCCGCCGAAGCGAAACCCTCGACATCGAACCGGACCGACCGCATCAGGCTCTTCAGTGCCTCACGGATGGACTCATCGTCATCCACAATCGAGATGCGGCGGAGTGGGGCTTTTGTTCTTACCGCGCCTTCGGCACTCTGCTCAACCATCTTCATCTGGCTTCATGATAAGCGGTCTACTGGACGGATTCCATCCTACGTTAGTAGGAGACGGCTACTTATATGTTGGCCCTGAGGGGTTCAGTTTTTCCGACATTTTGACTAAGTCAGCCAGAGACTCCGCGCGCATCTTTTCCATCACCCGTCCGCGCTGGGTCTTTACGGTTAGCTCGCTGGTCCCCAACTCGGCGCCGATCTGCTTGTTGAGCAACCCGGAAGCAACCAGCTTCAACACTTCCTTCTCACGGGCTGTCAGGGACTCGTAACGGGACCGCAGTTCCGCCATCTCCGCGCGCTCGTTCCACGCCACACGATCCTTCGCAATCGCTTCCTGGACTGCATCGAGCAGCTCCTGGCCGCGGAACGGTTTGGTGAGAAACTCAACCGCTCCCGCCTTCATGGCGCGCACGGTCATGGGGACATCCGCGTGGCCCGTTATGAAAATGATCGGGATGTGAAACTTGGCAGCGGCCAGGTCGCGCTGAAACTCGAGCCCGCTCACGTCCGGCAACCGCACGTCCAGCACCAGGCATGCCGGCGCGTCCCCCCGCTTGCTGCTGAGAAACTCGCTCGTGGACCCGAACGTCGCAACCCGCAATCCGATGGACGCGATGAGCCTTTGAACAGCGTCACGAACCGACTCATCGTCGTCAACCACATATACGATCGGATCGGAGTCTTTCATGACATCGGAGTCTTTCATGACACCGGAGTCTTTCCTGAAATTGTTTCGCGCTCGGCTGGCAGCGTGAATTGCAGTGTTGCGCCGTATTCGCTGTTGCTGCTGGCCCACAATCGGCCACCATGCGCCTCGATAATGGAATGGCTGATCGACAATCCCATTCCCATCCCTTGAGCCTTGGTGGTGAAGAATGCGTCGAAAATCCGCTTTTCATTTTGCGGAGCGATACCAACTCCCGAATCTTGCACCGCCACCAGAACCTCGCCGGAGTCCTGCAGGTCCGAACGTATCAGTAGTCGCCGTGGCCGGCCGGCAACGTCGCTCATGGCTTCGATGCCATTCAGGATCAGATTCACGATCACTTGTTGTAACTGCACCCGGTCGCCCATGGTGGGCGGGAGATCGGCGCCCAGTTCGGTTTGGAGCACCACCTGATTTCTCAGCGCCGCTCCTTCAATGAGAATACCCACCTCGCGAATCAGATCGTTGACCTGCACCTTCGTTCTTTCGGGCGCGGTCTTGGTGAACATGGCGCGAATGTGCCGCACCACCTCGCTGGCGCGCGTTCCCTGTTGAGCGATGCAGTCTACCGCCGCCCGCGCCTCTTCCAGATTGGGAGGCTCGCTTGAGAGCCACATCATGCACGCATCGGCGTTGGTGACCACGGCCGCCAGCGGCTGATTCACTTCATGAGATATGGACGCCGCCAGCGCGCCCATCGCGGTCATCCGGGTTACGCGGGCCAGCTCGGCCTGCGCTTCGTAATACGCACCCTCCACCCGCTTGCGCACCGCCATCTCCGCTAACAATTGTTCATTGGTTTGTTTCAGATCGGCGGTCCGCTCCTCTACTCTCATTTGCAAGTCGTCGCGGGCATGCTGGAGCTCGGCCTCCGCTTGCCGTCGCCACGAACTGAACCAGCCTACCACCAGCGCGGATGCTGCAAACTCAATGAAGATGGGCAGGGACTCCCGGTTCATTCCAAAAGAATGAATTGGGGCTATGAAGAAGTATTCAACCGCCAGTGCGCTGAGAATCACCGCCAGGCCGCCCGGCACCTTTCCACCAAACCAGGCACTTGCCACCACGGCTACGTACAAAAATATATATCCGGCCATGGAAACAACACTCTGCAAGAGGAAGGTCAGACTCAACGCAGCTGCTACAAGCGCAACGGCGATCCCGCAACGAAGGGCCACGGATGAAAGCCGGCGTGGGACGGAAATGCTTTCCATGCGAATCACGAACACTCGTTTATCGAACTATTTGGGAGCTTTCTTGAGATTACCTCGATCCAAGAGCCAGCCGCCAGACGCTGCAGCACCTGGTACACCCGGCTTCAAGCCGCGTTTTTCCCAACTAAGGCGAGGAGTGTTGATTAACGCGGCTGGAAAGCCGCGTCTACCCAATGTTTTCATGTCGCGCGCTAAAACGCTACAGTTGAACCGTGGCAAATCATCTGATCAGCGAGAAAAGTCCCTACTTGCAGCAGCACGCCCACAATCCGGTGGACTGGTATCCGTGGGGCCAGGCGGCGTTTGAGAAAGCGCGCGCCGAAGACAAGCCCATCTTTTTGTCAGTAGGATATTCCACTTGCCACTGGTGCCACGTCATGGAGCGCGAGTCGTTTGAGAACCAGGACCTGGCAACGATTCTGAATGGATCGTTCGTGCCGGTGAAGGTGGATCGCGAGGAGCGCCCGGATGTAGATCGCATCTACATGACCTTCGTGCAGGCATCCACGGGCAGCGGCGGTTGGCCCATGTCGGTGTTCCTGACGCCGGAGTTGAAGCCATTTTTCGGCGGCACTTATTTTCCGCCGGACAGTCGCTATGGGCGGCCGGGCTTCGGTGCCATTTTGCAGCGGATCGCCGATGCCTGGCGCAACGATCGCGGCCGCATCGTGCAATCCAGCGCCGATGTCGTAGCGCAGCTCACCCAATATGCCGGCGCATCGGGACCGTCCGTCGGCATGCCCGACCAGACGGTGCTCGATTCCGCGTTCCAGCATTTCCGCAGGATGTTCGACTCGGCTCACGGCGGGTTCGGAAGCGCGCCCAAGTTTCCGCGGCCGGTGGTTTTCAATTTCCTGCTGCGGTATTACGCGCAATCGCCTGAAAAGGAGAACAGCCAGGAAGCGCTGGAGATGACGCTCGAAACGTTGCGCGCCATGGCCAACGGCGGCATGCACGATCAACTGGGCGGCGGCTTTCATCGCTACTCGGTGGACGAGCGCTGGTTCGTTCCGCATTTCGAAAAGATGCTCTACGATCAGGCCCAGCTTGCGATTTCATACCTGGAGGCCTTCCAGATCACGCACGATCCGTTCTATGCGAAAATCGCCCGCGGCACGCTCGATTATGTGTTGCGCGACATGACGCATCCCGAGGGTGGCTTTTATTCGGCGGAGGATGCCGACAGCGTTATCGATCCTGCGAATCCGAAAGAGAAAGGCGAAGGCGCGTTCTACATTTGGAGCGCGGACGAGCTGAAAGAGTTCCCGGCCTTGGCGTCGATTTATGGCGTGGAGCCGAATGGCAATGTCCCCGACGATCCGCACGGCGAATTCACGGGCAAGAACATTCTGTATTTGCGCCGGCCGCTGGACGATGGCACCGAGGCGCAATTGCAGCCGGCCAAAGCAGCGCTGCTCGCCATTCGGTCCAAGCGCGTCCGACCTTATCTGGATGACAAGATCCTCACCGCCTGGAACGGTCTTATGATTTCGGCGTTCGCCACGGCCGCTCAAGTTTTAGATGACCCCCGATATCTGACAGCCGCTCAGCGGGCGGCGAAGTTTATTCTGACGCGCATGTACGATGCCAGCTCGGGCATCTTGCAGCGCCGCTTTCGCGACGGTGACGCTGCCATCTCCGGCTTCTTGGATGACTACGCGTTCTTCATCGGCGCACTGCTGGATCTTTATGAAGCGGACTTCGACCCTCGGCACATCGATTATGCGATGCAGCTGACCGGCAAGATGCGCGAGCTGTTTGAGGACACCGCCGAGGGCGCGTTTTTCAGCACCGCGGCGGGCGACAGTAGTCTGGTTCTGCGCATGAAGGACGATTACGACGGCGCGGAGCCCTCCGGAAACGCGGTAGCGCTGCTGGATCTGTTGCGCCTGGCGCATTTCACGGATCGGGCAGACTATCGCGAAGCCGCCGAGCGAACGCTGCGGGCGTTGGGCGCGAAGATCGCTCAGCAATCTGTCGCTGTGCCGCAGATGCTGGTGGGCCTGGACTACTATCTGGGTCCTCGCAGGGAAATCGTGATCGCCGGAGCGCCAGAGCTTTTCTTGCACCACATTCGCGCGCGATTCCTGCCCCACACAATCACGCTGCTTGCCGACGCCTCGTTTTTTCCAGGGGCCGCAACCATGCGCGAGATCGATGGCAATCCCACCGTGTATGTATGCAACAACTACACCTGCCAACTACCAACAAACCAATTAGCCAAGCTGGACGAGTTGCTACAATAGGTCGAAATTCAATCAAACCTACTGAGGAGAGTTCATGGAAAGACCTGGAGCTACGACGATGAGAGGAAATCCGCTGACCCTGTTGGGGCCCGAGTTGAAGGCCGGCGACAAGGCTCCCGATTTCAGCGCGGTGAATGACGGACTCCAGCCCGTGAATCTGGCGGGTACCGGAAAGGCCGTGCGCATCTTCAGCGTGGTGCCGTCGCTCGACACGCCGGTTTGCGACGCCCAGACCAAGCGCTTCAACGAGGAAGCCGCAAAACTTCCGGGAGTGGAGATCTTCACCGTCAGCATGGACCTGCCGTTTGCGCAGAAGCGCTGGTGCGGCAATTACGGAATCGACAAGATCAAGATGCTGTCCGATCACCGTTCGGGATCGTTCGGCGAAAACTACGGGACGCTGATCAAGGACATGCGGATCGAGAGCCGCGCGATTTTCGTGTTGGACAAAGACGACACCATCAAGCATGTCGAATACGTGAAGGAAGTGGCCGATCATCCCAACTACGAAACGGCGCTGGCCGCGGCCCGTTCGCTCGCCAAGTAACAATACCTAGACCTCGTCGGCGGAGTCGGTCGCGTTCCTTGAGACGCTTCGCAATACTGACGTGCGCGGTAAGTAGATTCCCCCTGTTACAGAACCGCGACCGTCAGGGAGCGACTAATACCACGGGTGCCACAGAATTCTCATTGCGACGGGGTGCGCTCCCTAAACGCGTCGCACTCATATCCCGCGCAATCGACCACCGGCAGCCTGGGATACTTCGGAAACCGCGGGTCCACCTTCGAAAGCTGGCACAGAAAAAACACCGATCCCCGATCGGAGGTCACACGCCGCACGTGCCCGCAAGTGGCACAAAGCCCGGCAGTTACCGATTCCTGATTCACACCAGCCAGTCCACGTCAAGAGTTTAGCAGCCGGGCAATTCGAGAATATCGATTAAAGGATGCAAGCCGCGAAGCCGATATTCCAAAGGTGATGGGCTCATTCTTTGTTCAAACTCCAGAAGATGCGCGCCGCCACGTCAACCTGCTGGCGAGCAGCCTCAAGAAAGTCGCCTTGGCGGGCCTGGTCGGCGGCGCCGGTTGCGGGGTGCTGGCGCGCTTCTGGGCCATTTTCTGGTGCCCCCCAGCGTCCAGCCCGCCACTGTCCCGGGGACCCGGGAAATATCCGGAATCTTGTTCGTCGCATGGTTCATGACCATCGCCATGCTCGTGTTCTCGATCCTCTATTTCATCTCTGGCTGGGGACTGTCCCAGCAAAAGCCCTGGGCTCGATATACTGCCGCTGCAACGTTCATCTTCAAAGTGCTGGTGTGCGTGTGGCTGGGGCGCGGCTCCATCGGAGCCATGGTCGTTTTTCTCATGGTTGCAGGCTGGGACGTCTATGGCCTCTGGGTGCTGCTCTCCAAGGGAACGGCACAAGTCTTCAGTTCGCCACAGGTCAGCCCGGCATTTGAATCGCCCAATACGAAGCCTCACAGCGCTTAGTTCCAGGATGCGACGTGCGCCGCGCTTCGCTGAGCTACCCGTAAACCTGCTAATCTAGTCACGTAAAGTGCCTTCGCCCGAATGCCCGCTCGAATGAGCGACAGCTTCATCCTGCAGACTTATCCGTTTCGTGAAGCCGACCTCGTCGTCAGCTTCTTTACGCGCGATCAGGGCAAGTTGAGGGGCGTGGCGCGGCGGGCGCGCCGGCCAAAAAGCAGCTTCGGGTCCGCTTTGGAACGTCTGTCACATGCAACGGTCTCGTACTATCAGAAGGAGAATCGCGAGCTGGTTAGCCTGAATTCCTGCGAACTCACCCAGTCCCAGTTCGCGTTGGCCTCAAACTACGAATCGAGCGTCGCACTCGATTATCTGGCGGAAGTTACTGAGCAGTTGCTGCCACCGAACGAAACCAACGAACGCCATTTTCGCCTGCTCATCGCGGTGCTCGATTCGTTGCACGCGGGAGGTAGCGTCTGGGCCGCCGTCACTTACTTCGGGTTGTGGTCCGTGCGGCTGGCGGGGCTATTGCCGGAGCTTCGCATCCGCCCCGATTCACGCGCCATCATGGAAGAGATGCTAGTAACGCCCATCCAGCAATTGGCCGAGCGTCCGTGGGCCAAGGAAACCGCGGCCGACGTGCGCCGCGCGCTCAATCGTCTGATCGAAGAGCAGGTCGAGCGCAAGCTGCGCACCACCACCATTCTCGAGGCCTTATGAGCGCCCCCCCAACATTCCAAGAGACCGTGTTGCGTCTCAAACAATATTGGTCCGATCACGGCTGCATCATCCAGGAGCCGTACGACGTGGAAGTGGGCGCTGGCACCATGGCGCCCGAAACATTTCTGCGGGTACTCGGACCCCGCCCCTATAGCGTGGCCTACGTTCAACCGAGCCGCCGCCCAGCCGACGGCCGCTATGGCGACAATCCGAATCGCCTGTACAAGCACCAGCAGTTGCAGGTGATCCTCAAACCCGCGCCTGCCGACGTGATCGACCTGTATCTCGGTAGCCTGCAGGCCATTGGCATCGATCTTAGCAAGCACGACATCAAGTTCGAGGAAGACAACTGGGAAGCGCCGACGCTGGGCGCCTGGGGCATCGGCTGGCAAGTGATGCTGGACGGCCTCGAGATTTCGCAGTTCACTTATTTCCAGCAATGCGGCGGATTCGATCTCGACCTGATTCCGGCCGAGCTCACCTACGGACTGGAGCGCATCGTCGCGTTCCTGCAGAATGTCGACAGCGTGTACGACATCGTGTGGGCCCCTGGGTTCCTGTACCGCGACATCCGGCTCAAAGATGAACAGCAGTTTTCGAAGTACAATTTCGAGCTGGCCGATGTGGAAATGCTGTGGCAGCTATTTGCTCTGCACGAGAAGGAATGCCAGCGGCTGATCAAACTAACCGGCGTGGTTCTACCCGCTTACGACCAAGTCCTCAAGTGCTCCCACATCTTCAATCTGCTCGATTCGCGCGGTGCCATTAGCGTCACCGAGCGCGTCGGCGTTATCGGTCGCGTGCGCAAGCTGGCGTTGGGTGTCGCGCAGGCCTGGATGCAAGAGATCGCACCGACGACTGAGGCGGTTGCATGAGCCTGCCGTTTTTGCTCGAGATCGGGACGGAAGAAATCCCTGACTGGATGATTGTCCCTGCATTGAACAACTTGCAGGATATGTTTCAAGTTTTGCTCGATCAGCAGGCGCTGGGTGGAAGGGTGGAGGAGGTAGATGCTACCCCCCGGCGACTTGTTTTGCAAGCGGGCGGATTGCTCGAGCGCCAGGCGGACGTCGAAGAGCTGGTAACCGGCCCCGCGAAATCGGCGGGAGCGGGCGCGGCGGCGGGATTCGCCAAGAAAATGGGCACCACGCCAGACAAGTTGGAGACAGCCGCCGGCGCCAAGGGCGAGTACTTCGCCTTCAAAAAACGAACCCAAGGTCAGCCAACAACAGCGATTCTGGCGCGTGAGCTACCCAATCTAATTCTTAAGATTCAGTGGCCTAAGACGATGGTTTGGAATGGGAAAGGGACCGAGCGATTCATTCGGCCCATCCGTTGGCTGGTGGCGCTTCTAGGCGACCAGGTCGTCCCGTTCGAGATCGGCGGGCGTGAAAATCGGGCAACACGACGCGTGGCCACCGGGTCTTAGGAAAAGCCGTCCTCCCGGTAACGATTGGCAACTTCAGCCAACAGCTAAAAGCCAACGGCGTGATCCTTTCCGCCTCCGAACGCCGCGACAGGATTGAATCTGGCATCAAAGATTTGCTCGCAGCAAGCGCCAAACCCGACCCCGATCTCCTGCACACGCTGACCTACATCACCGAGTTCCCTACCCCGATTCTGGGCAGCTTCGATCCCGCGCTATCTCGACCTACCGCAAGAAGTGTTGATCACAGTCATGCGGCATCACCAGAAATATTTATCGGTAGAGGATGCCGATGGCAAGCTCGCGCCGCACTTCATCGCGGTAATGAATACCAATGCCGATCCCGACGGCCTGGTCCGCCAAGGCAATGAAAGGTGCTGCGTGCGCGATTCAATGACGCCCGGTTTTTCTGGGACCAGGATCAAAAGAAAAGTCTGAAAGACCGCTCGACGATCTGAAGACAGTCACCTTTCACGCGAAGCTTGGCTCGTATTACGACAAGACCATGGCCGTGGCGTTGCTAAGCTCGTGGTCCGCAACCAAGTTGGGGGTGCGACCCAGGAACATGCGCTGCGCGCGGCGCTGCAAATGCGACCTCACAACCGACATGGTGAAGGAGTTTACCGATCTACAGGGCGTCGTCGGCGGACTCTACGCACGCGAACAGGATTAAGACGAAGAAGTTGGCAGGCGATCTATGACCACTACAAGCCCCTCAGTATGGACGACGATATCCCGCGCACCACGGAAGGCGCTTCTGAGCCTGGCCGACAAATGTGACACCCTTGTCGAGTGCTTCAACATTGGCATGGCGCCTACGGGTTCCAGCGACCCGTTTGGTCTCCGCCGCGCCGCGCAAGGGGTTGTTCGCCTCATCGTTCGAAGGTTTACTTCGATCTTCGCCTATCGCTGGCCGCGCGGATGTCACTCCAAGAATTCATGCGGGACCGCGTCGAAACCTACTTCCGCGATCACCGCGGCTTCGCCTACGACGAGGTCCGTGCTTGCATGGCCACGGATTGGCATGACCTGATCGATTTGGAATCACGATCTGCCGCGGTCCAAGCAATGCGCACACGCCGGACTTCGAGCCGATTGCCGCCAGTTTTAAACGCATCAAGAATATTTTGAAGCAGGCACGTTCATCAGACGCGACTTCCCCGAACCCCGGATCGCTGGAAGCAGGCCCGGAACGAGACCTCTACGACGATACCCTGCGACACAAATCAGGTGCAGCCCTTAGAAAACGCATCTTTCGTCTCTACGTCCCAAGGTCGACGTATTTTTCGACAAAGTGCTTGTCAATGCACCCGATCCGATCTTCGCCTCAACCGGCTTACGCTACTACAAAATCTCCTACGCGGTTCTCCGACGATCGCGGATTTCTCGGAAATCGTCACAGAAAGGCAATCATGAAAAAATACGTTTACGCTTTTGGCGGCGGCGCCGCCGATGGCGATGGCAAAATGAAAGACGTCCTCGGCGGAAAAGGCGCCGGACTGGCCGAGATGAGCCGCGCGGGCGTGCCCGTCCCTCCGGGCTTCACCATCTCCACCGAAGTCTGCAATATCTATTTTCAGAACAAGAATACGGTTCCCAAAGACATCAGTGAGGAGATCGCGCAGGCCCTCGCAAATCTCGAACAGAAGATGGGCAAGAAGCTCGGCGACGCCTCCGATCCGCTCCTGGTCAGCGTTCGCTCCGGCGCCAAGTTCTCCATGCCCGGCATGATGAACACCATCCTCAATCTCGGCCTGAACGACAGGAGCGTCGAAGGCTTGGCCAAAAAGAGCGGCAACCCGCGCTTCGCTTATGACTCCTATCGCCGCTTTATCCAGATGTTCGGCGAAGTAGCGCTCGACATCGACGTGCACAAGTTCGATCACATCTTCGATGAGCGCAAGAGGAAAGTGAAGGCGAAGCTGGACACGGAACTTTCGGCTGACGATTTGAAGGCTATCATCGGCGATTATCTCAAGCTGGTAAGAAAAGAAACCGGCAAACCGTTTCCGCAGGACCCGCGCGAGCAGCTTGCCATGTCGCGCGACGCGGTGTTCCGCTCCTGGTGGGGCAAGAACGCCGTCACCTACCGGCGTATGGAAAAGATCCCGGACGAAATCGGCACCGCCGCCAATGTGCAGGCCATGGTGTTCGGCAATTTGGGCGATACTTCGGCCACCGGTGTCGGATTTACGCGCAATCCATCCACCGGCGAACGTGTCTTCTGGGGCGAGTTCCTGGTAAACGCGCAAGGCGAAGACGTCGTAGCCGGTATTCGTACAGGCAGGCCGATTTCGGATCTGGAAGCGATTATGCCCGACGCCTATCGCCAGCTTCGCGACATCACCAGTAGCCTGGAAAAACACTATCGCGATATGCAGGATTTCGAGTTCACCATCGAAAACGGCAAGCTGTTCATGCTGCAAACTCGCAATGGCAAACGTACTGGCGCGGCCGCAGTGCGCGTCGCGGTGGAAATGGTGAAGGAAGGCTTGATCGACAAGAAAGAAGCGGTCCTGCGCGTGGCGCCACAGCAGCTGGATCAGTTGCTGCATCCGTTGTTTGACCAGGTATCTCTCAAAGCGTTGATCAAAATCGCCAACGGCATCGACGCCTCGCCCGGTGCAGCCGTCGGCCGCGCTGTTTTTGACGCCGATCAGGCAGTGGAAAGCGCGAAGAAGGGCCCGGTGATCCTGATCCGCAAAGAAACCACTCCGGACGACATCCACGGGATGGAAGTAGCGGCTGGCGTGCTCACCGCGGTGGGCGGCAAGTCCAGCCACGCGGCCGTGGTCGCACGCGGAATGGGTCTGCCCTGCGTAGTGGGAGCCGGCTCCCTGCACATCGAAGAGCACAAGAAGCAGTTCACGGTGAAGGTGGGGACCAAGGATGTGGTGGTCAAAGAGGGCGATTGGATTTCGTTCGACGGAACCACGGCCGACGTTTATCTCGGCCAGGCCAAAACCAAAGAGCCCGATCCCAAGTCGCCATTGTTCGTCGAGTTCATGAAATGGGCCGACGAGTTTCGCGGCGATTTCGGCGTGCGCGCCAATGCCGATATTCCCCGCGATGCCAAAGCTGCCCGCGAATTCGGCGCTGAAGGCATCGGACTGTGCCGTACCGAGCACATGTTCTTCGCGGCCGATCGCATCCCATACATGCAGGCCATGATCCTGGCCGAAGATGAGAAGACCCGCCAGCAGTCGCTGCAGAAGCTGCTCAAGATGCAGCGCGACGATTTCGCCGGCCTCTTCAAAGAAATGGACGGATACCCGGTCATCATCCGCACGCTGGATCCTCCGCTGCACGAATTTCTGCCCAAGCGCGAGAACCTGATGGTGGACCTCGCGATGCTCCCTCACGCGGGCGGCAAAGAGAAGAAGAAGATGTCGGAAAGCTACGGCATCCCGGTGGGCGAGCTAAAGAAAAAGCTTCCGGCGCTGCTCAAGCGCGTGGAGGATCTGCACGAATTCAATCCGATGCTCGGCTTCCGCGGCTGCCGGCTCGGCATCGTCCATCCCGAAATCACCGAGATGCAGGCGCGCGCCATCTTTGAAGCCGCCGTGCAAGTGGCCAAGAAGGGCATCAAAGTGATTCCGGAAGTCATGATCCCGCTGGTTGGTTTCCAGCGGGAGCTGGCACTGCAGAAAGAAATCGTCGAACGCGTGGCGAAAGAAGTGCTCGAAAAAGCCGGCATGAAAAACATGAAGTACCTGATCGGGACCATGATCGAGATCCCGCGCGGAGCGCTGACGGCCGATCAAATCGCCGAAGTGGCTCAATTCTTCAGCTTCGGCACCAACGATCTGACGCAGACCACGCTCGGGATGTCGCGCGACGACTATACGAAGTTCTCGAAGAAGTACGAAGAGCTGAAGATCTTCAAGGCCGATCCGTTCCAGACCATCGACCAGGAAGGCGTCGGCAAGCTCATCGAGCAAGCCGTGACGCTTGGCCGCAAAACCAATCACAATCTCGAAATCGGTATCTGCGGCGAACACGGCGGCGATCCCAGCTCGGTGGAGTTTTGTTACCGCGTAGGCATGGACTACGTTTCCTGTTCGCCCTATCGCGTGCCCATCGCCAGGCTGGCCGCGGCGCAGGCAGCCATCGCCGGCGGCGACAAATCGGAAGCCATGCGAACGGCGTAAGCGACTCCCTGACGGTCGCGGTTCAGTTTTGGTCCGGAGGCTTCTCGCCTGGCTTATACAGAGTGGGAGGCTTCTGGCCGGTGGCCTTGATAACACCCGGCTTGTCTTCGGGACTCTTCTTCGCTTTCTTGTCCTCGTCGGATGCCAGGGCCTTTCGCTCCTGCTTTTCTTTCTTTTCCTGAGCCACCACTTCGCCGGTGCGCGTGTGCAGATCTTCTTCGGAAAGCTCCTTGCTGTCGGACGTGGTGTCGATGGCGTTCTTCAACGCGAATTGATAGCGCGCCAGATCCTTGGGCGCCCCATCCTCGATCTTTTGCAGCGTCGATAGCATCTCGCCTTCGGCCGTGGCCACTTCCTTCATCCCGACATCGAGCGGCAGCTTGCGGACCAGCGCGTCATCCGCCACCGTGTCGATGGACTCGATGATATGCGTGTAATCCTCCAGCGTGTCGTGGATCATGGCCGAACGCCCGGGCTTTTCCTTGTCCAGGAACTGCTGCAAGAGAGCGAGCCGCTGCCGCGCGAAGAGAATGTACAGCTTCAACCGCAAGTTCGGTTCCTGCGCATCCCGGACTTGATCGATCTCATCCGCCGTCAGGAAATCGCGCTCTTGCGCGCAGCCGCAAGCGGCGAAGACCAGCAGGATTGCCACAAATCGCATAGGACTTACCTCTATTTCTTCTTGCTCATAATGTCGGACAGTAATTCGTCATGAATGTCCGAAAGTTTCTTCAGAGCCGCATCCACGCTGGGCCGAAAATCGAAACTCACTTCGTCCCGGAAGCCGCTCAGCCTGCGCATCAAAGCGCTGACCTTCAATTCGGCGCGCTTGTAGTACCTGCTCTTGCGCGGGGCGCCGTGCGTTTGCTCGAGCGAAGCGTAGGACAGCGCCACGGAGTCCGCCACCTCCTGGATAGCGGCCGCTTCGGCGGCTTCATTCCCCGCTTGATACGCCTGGCGCGCCGCGTCGATTTTTTCATCCGCGTTCATGAGCGCCAGCTCCGAGCGCCGGTTCAGATCGGTTTCGTCCTTCACCGCGGCCAGATCGGCGAACGCAAGGGTCTCGTTAAACGCCAGGAAGACCAGCAACGCAGGAATCATTTGTTGTTGATCTCCTTTTCCAATAACTTTATCCGCTGGCGGGCCTGCCACTCCTGGTTTGGATTTTCGCCCTGGCTCATTTGCAGGAAGCGCTGGTAGCTCTCGAGCGCCGGCTTCAAATCCCGAATTTTATCCAATACGATGGCGCGCAGGAAAACGTGACCCGGTTTCTCGGCATGGAGCGCCGCGATGCGGTCCAGCGCGGCCAGCGCGGGGGGATAGTTTTCAGCCATCACCAGGACGCCAGCCAATTCGCTCCAGGCTTGCTCGGAGTCCGGCTTCAGCTTGGTGGCGCGCTCGAACTCCTCGGCTGCTTCCGGGAACTTGCGCTGATCGCGAATCAGGCGTCCATGCAGCATGCGGATCTCAAAGTCGTCCGGGTTGGAGGCAAGAATCTGTTCCACTAGCGGCTGTGCTTTGGCGGGTTCATGGTTCTTGAGGTACGCTTCAGCCAGCGCAGCGCGATTGGCCGCTGTGGGCGATTTCGCCACTGCCACCTGGAAACACGGGATGGCGTCGGCTGGACGGCCGGCCTTGAGCAGCAAGGTGCCAAGCCGTTCCTGCGCCCCTGGATTGTCTGGGAACTGCTGGTAGATGGATATGGCCTGCTCCGGCTGCTTGGCCTTCTCGTACATACCAGCCAGCTCCAGCAGGTCGTCACGATAACCGGCGTTCAGCTCAGCGGCTTTTTTGAAATGAGTGGCTGCATCGTCCAGCTTGTTCTCGCCCGCGAGGGCGTGCGCCAGTCCCAGCTCCGCATCCGGTGATTTTGGATCGATACCCAGCGCCACTGTATAAACCTGCTCAGCCTTAACGAAATCGCCCGCACCTAACAGCGCCGTCGCAAGGTAGTAATTTGGCCGGTACTCGGTGGCCTTCTGCGTTGTGGCCGCGGTTAGATAGGGAACCGCCTCCGCCGGCCGCTTTTCCCGCAACAGGGAGATGCTCAAATTCAGCTCGGCTTCGTACAGGTCCGGCTTGAGTTCGAGCGTCTTCTTATATTCGGGAATCGCCTCGGCATTCTTGCCCATCAGACTGTAGGCGAGCGCGAGGTTGAAGTGGAGGCTATAGTCCTTCGGATCGGCGGCAATGGCCTGGGTGAGACTGGCCACAGCGTCGGGGTAACGCTTCTCATCCAGAGCTTTCAGGCCCTGTTCGGAAAGTTTGTTTTGAGACGCCTGGTTGGTCTGAGACGCCAGGTTGGTCTGAAATGCCAGGAACAGGATGAAAGCAATACGCGAGTACATAAACGGCTTCTCTTATTTTCCCCCAGAATGACCTTCCCCGAAGCGCCATCGCGGAAACCGGACGTTCGATTGTTACCGGGCCGGGCGGGTCCTGGAATCCAAAACTGGGAGTGGCCAGGAAACTGCTTAGGTAATCCCCGTGAAACCCACCTCGATCGACAATAGTGCCCCCCTTCTGTGACCAGGCCCCTTCATTCCTCCTCCATACGCACGGCCGCCGTATTGGCCGGAACCGTGGCGATATTGTATTTCGCCCGCGATATCCTGATTCCGTTGGCCTTTGCCATCACCCTGACGCTGATTCTGTCGCCGGCAGTGGGATGGCTGCAGAAAATGCACATCCGGCGGTTCCCGGGCACGCTACTGGTGATGCTGGTGTCCCTGGCCATTGCTAGCGGCATCGGCTATGTGATCTTCAATCAACTGGTGCAGGTGGTGAATGAACTGCCCGCTTACCGGGAAAATATCAATAACAAGATTGCGGCCTTGAGAGCGCCCAACCAAGGCGCTTTAGGGAAGGCGGCCAAAAGCGTAGAGGAGCTGGGAAAGGAACTGGAGGGTCCCACAGAAACGGCGCATCCACCAGCGGCCCGAACAAGGGCCAGTCGCGAGAAGATTCAGGCTACGCCGCTGCCAGTGCACGTGGTGGCGGATCCAACGAACGACCTGGCCTACATCCGCGACGTTACCAGACCATTCCTGGCGCCTTTGGCGAAACTTGGGATAGTCCTGGTGTTCACGGTCTTTCTGCTGGTGGAAGAACGCGACCTGCGGAACCGGATTTTCCGTTTGGCCGGACTCAGCCGGCTCAACTTAATGACTCAAGCCGTGGAAGACGGCACGCACCGGATCAGCCACTATTTGATGCTGCAGTTCCTGGTGAACGCGAGCTTCGGTCTACTCTGTGGAATCGGACTTTATCTGATCGGCGTTCCTTATGCGGCGCTGTGGGGAGCCGTGGCGGCGCTGCTTCGCATCGTGCCCTACGTCGGCTCCGTGGTCGCGGGGTTGTTGCCCCTGGCGCTTTCACTTGCGGTATTCGATGGGTGGCGCTCCCCACTATTGGTTTTTGCGCTCTTCGCAACGTTGGAAGTAATTACCGGGAATCTGATCGAACCGTGGCTTTATGGAGCTCACACGGGAATCTCGTCCATGGCTCTGTTACTGGCCACCGTATTTTGGGCGGCATTGTGGGGGCCGGCGGGCTTGATACTTTCGACGCCGCTTACCGTATGCCTGGTGGTTCTGGGGCGGCATGTGCCCCAATTGGCCTTTCTGCACATCCTGCTGGGGGACCAGCCGGTGCTGGCGCCCGACGCACATTTGTATCAACGCCTGCTGGCGCTGGACGACCTGGAGGCGCGCGCGGTGATCGAAGAGTACCGGCGTGAAAATTCGCTGCCGCAGTTATACGACGCGGTGCTCATTCCGGCCCTGACCATGGCGGAACAGGATCGCCACAAAGGCACGCTGGATCCGGAGCGTGAGGAGTTTTTGTTCCTGACCTTGCGCGAAATCATGGCGGAGTTCTCGGAGGAGGCCCCGGCGTTGGAATCGCAACAGCCCGATCCGGACCTTCCCTTGGGGCAATCGGAGCGCATTCTCTGCTTGCCGGCGCATGATGAGGCCGACGAAATTGGGGCCGCCATGCTGGCCCAGTTGCTGGAAGGCGCCGGGCGGTCGGCGGTGTCGTTTCCAGTTGGACCGTCGCTGCTCAGCGCGATGAGCCTGATGCAGCCATCCGAAAACGACATGTTCTGCATTTCGGCCATTCCGCCGTTTGCATTCTCCAACGCCCGAACGCTGAGCCGTGAGCTGAAGAACAAATTTCCGCGCACCAAGATCGTGATCGGCGTGTGGGGATTCAATGGCGAACCGGAACGAGCCCGGCTGCGATTTCAACCGTCCCCGCCGGAGAAATTCGTGAGCAGCCTGGCGGAGGCCATTGAATACTTCGGAGTTTCCGTGCCTGCCGCCAAGACACTGGTTCCGGCATAGAGCGCCGTTATTTCGCCGACACCAGCCGCGCGATCCCGAACGCCGCGGCGGCGGCCAATCCGCCAATCAATGCGGTTCTGAGCGCGCTAGAACCGAGCGACATTCCGGTGTAATGGCCCTTCACCCCGCCAAAGAGCGCCAGAGCCGCAATAGTTGCGACCACGGAAACGAGCAGGGCCGAGCTGGCCGACGCCATCAGCATATACGGCGCCAGGGGAATCAAACCGCCCGCGATGTACGCACCCGCAATGGTGCTGGCGCTGCGCACGGCGCGCTTGGGGTCCGGCGGTTCGAGACCCAATTCGAAGCGCATCATGAAATCGATCCACTGGCGGGGACGTTGCCGCAGCGAATCGACGATGGGAACGGCCTCGGCATGCGTCAGCCCGTAGGTTTCGAAAACCTCCAGCACCTCGCGCGCTTCCTCGTCGGGAATCTCCTCTACTTCGCGCTGCTCGCGCTTCAACTCGCTGGCGTAGTGATCGGCGTCGTTCTTGGCCGCCAGATAGCCGCCCAGGCCCATGGCGATGGATCCGGCCGCGATCTCGGCCAGGCCTGCCACGACGATGATGCGAGTGGTGGTATCGGCGCCGGATAATCCGGCTGCGAGCGCGAAGGGAACCGTCAGGCCATCCGCCATCCCGATGACGATGTCGCGCACAAATTCTGAAGCGGTAAAGTGCGATTCAACGTGCGGCGTTTGCGGCATATTCTTTCAAGTATCGCCCAGTGTAGGAATTCCGAGCCGCCGCAATCTGCTCGGGCGTTCCTTGGGCCACGATCTCTCCGCCGCGCTCTCCGCCTTCCGGACCCAGGTCAATCACCCAGTCCGCGCTGCGGATCACGTCCAGGTTGTGTTCGATGATCAGAATGCTTCCGCCATTTTCGATCAGCCGCTGAAAGGCCGCCAGAAGCTTGGCGATGTCGTCGAAGTGCAGGCCGGTGGTGGGCTCGTCGAAGATGAACAGCGTGCCGCTGCAGGTGGCCTGCGCCAGGTGCGACGCCAGTTTCACGCGCTGGGCTTCGCCTCCGCTCAGCGTGGTGGCGGATTGTCCCAGCCGTAAATAGCCCAGCCCCACGTCGGACAGAACCTTCAAGCGATTCACCAGGCGCTTTGATTCCGAGAAGAAAGACAAGGCTTCCTTGACCGTCAGTTTCAGGACTTCGTGGATGTTCAGACCTTTATAGCGGATGTCGAGAATGGCGCTCTTGAAGCGCGTGCCTTTACACTCTTCGCACACCAATTCCACGTCGGCCAGAAACTGCATCTCCACCGTGACTGTTCCATCGCCCTGACAATTCTCGCAGCGGCCGCCGGGGATGTTGAACGAAAAGTGTCCGCCGTTATAGCCGCGTTTCGCCGCTTCGGGAGTGGACGCGAAAATCTCGCGGATCAGATCGAAGGCTTTGATATACGTCACTGGATTGGAGCGCGGCGTCCGGCCGATGGGCGATTGATCTACCAACACCACCTCGCGCACCAATTCCGCCCGATCGACGCGGCGGCAGGTCACCTTTTCGGCCTTCTGATCCTGATCCTCATCGAATCCATCCAGGGCGGACTTCCGCAATCGCTGGGTGAGCGATTGGAAAATCACATCATGCACCAGCGTGGATTTGCCGGATCCCGAAACACCCGTCACAGCCACCATCATGTTCAATGGAATCTCGACGTCGATGCCCTTCAAATTGTGGGCGCGGGCCCCGTAGAATTTGACCGTTTTGCGGGGGTCGATTTCCCGGCGCTCGCCGGTGCTTTCGGCGCGCAAATCCCCTCTGAGATAGCGGGAGGTGAGGGTAGCCGAGCCGTTTGCCATGATCTTGCGATAGGAGCCTTCGAACACGATTTGCCCGCCCAGCTCGCCCGCGCCAGGGCCCATGTCGATGATATGGTCGGCGGCGCGCATCACGTCGGCATCATGCTCCACCACCACGATGGTGTTGCCCAGGTCGCGCAGTTCCTCGAGAATGCGAATCAGGCGCCCGGTGTCGCGGCTATGCAGGCCGATGGAAGGCTCATCCAGAACGTAGCAGGCGCCCACCAGACGCGATCCCAAACAAGTAGCGAGCTGAATGCGCTGCGCTTCCCCGCCCGAAAGCGTGGACGACAGCCGATCGAGCGTCAGATAGTCGAGCCCGACATCGTTCAGAAATTTCAACCGCTGGCGTATTTCAACCAGGATCTTGTCGGCGATGGCCGTCTCTTCGGGCGACAACTCGAGCGATTGAAAAAACTGATAGGCCTTCTCGATGTTCAGCTTCGCCACGTCGGCGATGGTTTTTCCGGCAATCCGAACGTTGAGCGCTTCGGCGCGCAGGCGTGAGCCCTGGCAATCGGGACAGTGGGCGTACCCGCGATAACGGCTCAGGAACACGCGCACCTGGACTTTGTATTTCTTCGACTCCACTTCGGCAAAGAAATCGTGAATTGCCTTCACCACCGCCGCCTGCTCGTCCGCCGAGAGGTCCCCGTACGGCACATTCGAACGGACCTTGCCACGCGAGGCTTTCTTGAACTGCAGGCCGAAACGCTCGTATTGCGGCTTGGTCCAAGGGTCGACCGCACCTTCATCGAGCGACAGGCCGGGATTGGGGATCACCAGGTCCATGTCGTAATCGATGGTGTTTCCGAAACCCTGGCAGCGCGGGCAAGCGCCCATGGGATTGTTGAAGCTGAACAGACTCGGCTCCGGCGTCACCATTTCGATGCCGCAGCGCTTGCAGGCGAATTTTTCGCTGAAGCGGAGGATGGCCGGCGGGGGATTTTGCGGTGTCGCTTCTTCGAAAATCACTTCACCGGCTTCGCGATAGCAGATCTCCGTGGTGTCGACGATGCGCTGATGCAGATCGGGCGAGATCACGAATCTGTCCACCAAAATGAAGAGCGGCTGAGCGAAATCGATATCCAGTAACGACTCGGGCGTGGAGAATTCGAACACGCGCCCATTCTGGTACAGGCGATTGAAGCCTTTCTTACGCAATTCGAAAAGATGGTCGCGCAGCGCGTCCGTGCCACCGCCCACCCGCACGGGAAACAAGGCGTACCAGCGCGAGCCCTCCGGTTGCTCTAGCATCTTCTTCGCGACGTAATCCACGGTGTCACGCTGCACCTGGTCGCCACACTTCGGGCAGTAGCTGCGCCCGGCGCGCGCATAGAGCAACCGCATATAGTCGTAGATCTCGGTGGACGTCGCCACCGTGGATCGCGGATTGCGCGTGGTGTTTTTCTGGCGGATGGCGATGGGGGCGCTATCCCCGAGATCTCATCCACGTCGGGTTTCTCCATGCGCTCCAGGAACTGCCGCGCATAGGCTGAGAGCGATTCCACATAGCGCCGCTGGCCTTCGGCGTAGACCGTGTCGAAGACGAGCGACGACTTTCCGGATCCGGAAACGCCGGTGACCACCGTCAGCAGATTGTGCGGAATGGCGAGCGACACGTTCTTGAGGTTGTGGACTCGCGCACCACGGATGAGAATGGATTCTTCCAAGGGATGTTTCGGGAGCGGAGGGCGCTGGCCCGCCTGCTGATTTGATTATCCCAGATGCGTCAATCCTCGTTTGTCGCAAATGCCGGGATGAGCCTGCGGTGTCTATCGCCCAAGACCAGGCACGCTTGGCGGAACAGCGGGCGGGGCGTCAGCCATTCGGCGCAGATGCATTTGCAAGGGGTGCTGGGCGATAAATGGGGTCGCGCGATGCAACCAGTCACCATCACGATCTTCTCAAGAGCCGCTCAAAGGCCCGGAATCCAGCTATGCGGCTCTCCAGGGATTAACGGTGCTGGCGCCAATGCCCTCGAAATCCTTTGTGTTTCGCGTAACGATAGTAAGCTCATACACGAGCGCGATTGCCGCGATCAGTGAATCAATCGCTGGCAAGGGTCTGCCTGTCCGTGTTGCCTGCGCCCGAAGCGTCGCGCGCCAGCCAATCTTCGAGCTGTGTGCGGCGTTTACCTGGTGCCAGAATTTCGATTCCCTTTTGAATTTCCGCCAGCGTGACGACGCTCACATATTGCGTTTGGCGATCCGTGTTTTCAAGCCACTGTTTAACGCCAGCGTCCGGACCTCCGGGCCGGTTGTATTCGGAGAGGACGTTGGTGTCGATGAGAAATCCGGTCATCCAAGATTAACCGGGCGCGGATAGTCCTTGGGCCGCTCCAGGTCGAGATTTGCTCCGGCAAAGGGAGAGTTCGAGCAGAAGGTCGGAAAGATTATCGAACTGCTTGGGCGGCTGCTTATCGTCGCCGGAGAGACCGGCTTCCCTAGCCACAAGATCCTGAAGGTAGTCGTCCAATGACATGCCCTGAGCATGCGCTAGCGCAGTCAAATTTCTTTCTACTTCAGGTTCTAGGCTTAGAGTCGCGTTCATGGCTGTTGTCTCGAGAAAGGAGGTGGCCGCCCGCCTTCTTCTTTAACTATCCCAGAAACGAAAAAGACTCTAGCGAATGAACTCGCGAATGTACCCATTCACCAACGCGGGCTTCTCGTGGATCACCCAATGCGAGCCGTCCGGGATGCGCTTGACGGTCAGGTTCGGGACAAACTTGTCCATGCCGTCTAAGTTCCCGGTCAGAAGCGCGGTGTCTTTTTCTCCCCAAATTACCAGCGTCGGAACCTTCACCATCATGTTGCCAGCATCAGGTGCGGGCGCTTCGGGAGCACCGGACGTGGGCGGTCCCAAGTTGGCTGCCCTGTAATAATTCAAGCCGCCGGTGAGCGCGCCGGGCTGGGACCAGGCTTGGATATACGCCTGTTTGTCGGCGTCGGTAAACACTCCGGATTTCAAGCCATCGCCCAGAACGCCATCCACCAAGGCTGCGTAATTGTTGGCCGACAAGGTCTGCTCGGCCTGCGGACTGCGGAACAGCAACATATATTGGCTGGCCTTTTGTTGCGCGGGATTCCCGGCCAGCTCGCGCGCCAGCACGGCAGGATGAGGGCAGTTGACGATGACCAGCTTTTCCAAGTACTCGGGATGCGCAATTGCGAAGCTCCACGCCACTCCGCCACCCCAATCGTGACCGACAAGAATGAACTTCTTGTAGCCTAAATGCTCGGCCAGTGCGCGGACGTCTTCCACCAGGTCTTTCATCTGGTACCGATCCACGCCAACGGGCTTCTCGGAAAGATTGTATCCGCGCATGTCCGGCGCTACGGCGCGATGGTCCTTGCCAAACTCCGGCAATTGATCCTTCCACTCATACCAGAACTCCGGGAAGCCGTGCAGGAATATGATCAGCGGCCCCTTGCCCTGGGTGACGTAGTGCAGACGCACGCCGTTCACTTCGGCGTACTGATTTTTCCAAGGCGGTGACGCCGCTAATGCGCAGCCAACGGCAAGGGCCAGGAGCAGCGACATCCGAGCAGGCATCTTTCAAGGTTACCGCGCAAAGGAGCGCGGCGACAAAAAAACTCCAGAAGCCAACCCACAAGGACTGGTGGCTTCTGGAGTAACCCGAAGAAGGAAAGTGGGTCAGACAGCCTGTCGATGCGCCAGGGCGGATTCAGCGGAAATTCCGCTCCGCTTGGTTTCGCGCATCCGTTCCGTGGCGGAAGCAATGGCTTCGGCCAGCGGTTGATCTTGAACTTCCACGCCGCCCCAACTGAATAGAACGGAGCAGGCGCCAATGCCACGCAGTTGGTAGTCCCAGAGGCGCTCTGAAATCTGATTCAACCGGCGCTGCGATTCCGCGCCTTGTTCTCCCCGGCACACCATCACGAATTCGTCGTAGGAAGTACGGCAGGAAAAATCCTTTTCTCTCAGCAAACGCGCAATGTAGGTACCCACCGACTGCACCAAGCCCTGGCTGTGCCACATGCTGCTATCGCTATCGTTGATGCCGATGGAAACCACCAGGCCGCTAAAGAGCTTTTCGCTTTCCAACAACGCATCGAGCACCGGTTGCTGGATCATTCCACTCGGCTGGTTGGAGGGAGCCAGATCGCGGCCACCTAGCGCAGGCGGAGTAACTTGAGAATCGCCCACTCCCGACAACAGTAGATTCTGGTTGGAGTGGCAGGAGATCAGGCGCTCCCAGAGCGCCGCGTCAATGGTGAATGCCGGAAGCGTGACCGCTGTGCCGACCCCAGAGAGCAAATTTTCCATGGAGCCGGACGGCGTCACCGGAGAAGGCGATGCCAGTTCGACAGTAACTGTCTCGCGTTCCCGCAATTGCACGGGTGGCCGGGATCGGCTGGCGATGCCGACCAGTGGTTCCAGGGGGCGTTGCGCGGCTAGCTTCTTCGCGGGAGCGTATGCGAACGGCGCCGTATCGAAGACCTGGACGGCGCGCGGCCGTCGCACGACGCTATGGATATGGGATTTGACGCGTAGGGGCTGTAGCTGCCTGCGCCGTCTTACCCGATGATCGAAGAAGACTACCACTGCCGCCGCGGTTAAGATGAGCGCGACGATGAGAGCCATTTGGAGGTCGATAAAATCCATGACGACTCGATTGTAGAGGCGCGCCGAAAGGCCCGAAATAGACTCGCCGGTTCAAATTCGGAGGTACCAGAGCGGGGTTGATAGATGGATCGCGGGTACTAGAGCGAGGGAAACTCATTCATATCGAAGGGCTATCATCGGGTCTACGCGCGAGGCGCGCCTGGCGGGCACATAGCCGGCCAAAGCCGCAATGCCGGCTGTTACTAAGGTGGCAAGCAGGATAGTAATTGCGTCGTTCGGCTCTAGTCCGTACAGCTCGCTGGCGATCAACCGGGAAGCAAGCATCGCCGCTGGTATCCCGATTATCAGTCCCATTGTGACGAGGAGCAGTGTTTCGCGCAGGACCATGCGGGCGATTTGGAGCGGCTTCGCTCCCAAAGCCATTCGAATGCCGATCTCGTTGGTCCGCCGATTCACCGCGTACGCCATCAGGCCGTACAGACCCACGCTGGCCAACAACAGGGCGAGCGCCCCAAACGCGCTGGATAGCGAAGCCACCAATCGTTCTTGCACCAGCGAGTCATCCAGTTGGTTGCTCAGTGTCTTGATTCCGAAGATCGGCAGGCGGCCATCCGTCGCTTTGACAGCATTGATCGCGGCGGCGGCTATGGCGGCGGGAGGAATGGCCGCGCGAAGCTCAAACGTTACGCCCGATTCGGGAGACTGGAATAGCGGTATGTAGACCATCGGCAGGGGCTGTTCACGAAGGTCGTGGTATTTCGCCTCTTGAACCACCGCGACGATTTCGAGCCAGCTGGACTCGCCCCGATATCCCGGCAGGCTGACGCGCCGGCCGATAGGATTGATATCGCCAAAATAAAAGTCCGCGGCCGTCCTGTTCATAATGGCCACTTTCGGAGCGCCGGCTCGATCCGCAGCCGTAAAATCGCGCCCCAATATAACCGGCGTCTCGAGCGTCCTGAAATATTCGGGACCCACCGCCTCTACTCCTACTGGCGCCAGTTCTTCAGTGGTTTTGTTCCCTTCAACTCTCACTTGCGTGGAGCTGAAGCCTGAGCTGAGCGGGCTATGCACCGAGAACGTGGTGGAACGAACACCGGGAATCGTCTTGAAACGATCGAGCAGACGTTCGTAGAGCGAAACCAATTGATTCTCCCGATAACCTGTCATGAGCGGATTGAGGGAGAATAACAAAACGTTTTCCTGGTTGAACCCGGGATAAAAGTCTTTCAGGTTTCGAAGACTGCGCGTGAGAAGGCCGGAGCCAATCGCCAGCACGAGGGACACGGCTACTTGCATGACCACGAGCGCCTTCCCGAGACGGGAGCGGCCGCCGGTTCTACCCGGATTCCGCATGGTTTGGAGCGCCGCCGGTGTCAGATGGAGCCGCGCGGCGCGCCAGGCCGGTACCAGGCCGAAGAGAAGCGCAGTGAGCAATGAAATGAGAAGAGTAAAGCTGAGAACTGTAGCATCTGGATGCACGTTCAGCAAAATCGGAGAGGGCGAATGCGACACGAGAAGCAATAACCATCGGCCGGCCCAGACAGCCAGAAGCAGGCCGAGAACACCGCCGCCAATCGCGAGCAAAACGCTTTCGGCAATCAACTGGCGAATCAAGCGACCTCTGCCGGCTCCGATGGCGAGTCTGACGGCGATCTCCCGCTCACGCGCATTCCCGCGTGCCAGCAGCAGATTGGCGATGTTGGCGCAGGTTACGAGCAAGAGAAGGATAACTACGGCCATGACGATCGCGAGCGGCTTGGAAAATCGCTGCCGGAGTGTCGCGAGACCCTTTCCGCCGGAATCCAGTTGCAGCCTGGTAGCCAGGAAAGACTGCCGGACGGCCGGCGAATCGAATGGAAGACCCGTCAGGCCTTCCGCGGCCGCGCGCATGGATCGCGCGAAAATCGGCTCCAGGTAGGCTTTGGCCCGCTGGTTGGTGACGCCGGGTTTCAGCCGGGCCATGACATACAGCCAGTTGCGGAAAGGAGCGGTAAAGACGTCGTAGGGAGTTCCGGGCGACGCAAAATCCGGCCTGACCTGCGCCACCATGTTGAGGGGCACCGAGACATCGATTCTCTGGCCGGGCTCAAGCCCGAAGAACTCCGGCGGCGTCACCCCGATGATGGTGAAGGGAGAATTGTTCAGCACAATCTTCTTCCCAATCACTTCGGGATCGAGCGCGAATCTCTCGCGCCAGTAGTCGTACCCGATCACCGCCACCGGGCTTTGTCCCGCTGCCTTCTCGTCGTCGGGCAGGATGGTCCGCCCCAGGATGGCGTGGACGCCGAGCACCGAAAAATATTCGCCGGAAACGAGCTGCCCATTGACGAGCCCTCCGTGTCCGTTCACTTCAAAATCCATGTCGTACAGTTTGCGAAATGCGAGCACGCCGGAAAGCACCGGCGCGCCGCCACGAAGTTCCTGGAAGGCTGCGTAGGAGAGGACGTCATTCAATTCAGTGGCCGGGTTGACGCTCTTGAACTGCAGGATCTGCTCGGGATTTCGCACCGGCAACATCCGCAAAAGAGACGCGTCGATGAGGCTGAAGATGGCGGTATTGGCTCCAATTCCAAGCGCGAGCGATGCCACCACCACCAGGCTGAAAGTGGGGCTTTTCCGGAGCGACCGCAGGCTGTAGCGAACGTCCTGCCAAAGACTTTCGAGGAACCCGCGCAAAACGTTTCCGCTCATGTGGTTGATCTTCTCACACCGACCGATGCTGCCGTTTCGCGAAATCCGCGGCGATTTCCACAGCCGTAACAGTAAGATCGTATGGTTCGGCGCGGCCGACGTGCTACCATGAAAACCAGTCAAATTTTGCTCGCGCCTTCGCCTCGTTCCGGCGTACGCCAGCTCGCCTGTAACCGTGAACCACGCTGCCGAGTGACCCGCAGCTAAGGAGTGCCCGCATGACCAACATCTTTGTAGGAAATCTTTCCTACGAAACATCCCAGGAGGACCTGGAAGCAGCGTTTAATGAATTTGGCGCGGTGGAACGGGTGAATATCGTACGAGATCGCGACACCGGCCAGCCCCGCGGTTTCGCCTTCGTGGAAATGACCAACCGGAATGAAGCCTCCAACGCGATTTCCGGTTTGAATGGCCGCAATATGAATGGCCGGGATTTGAACGTCAATGAAGCGCGCCCGCGGGAAGAGCGCACCGGCGGCGGTGGACGTCCCGGTGGTGGTGGTGGCGGCAACCGCAGCGGTGGTGGCGGCGGCTTCAAAGGTGGACGCAGCAAAGGACCGCGCTGGTAGGCCGCGCGCCAGCGAACTCCTTCTTCACTTTCTTCACCTTGGTTCGAAAACTCACAACCCGTTTAGGACCTTATTGGTTGCTTCTCGAAGCTTCCGGGGATTCCACTTGGCGTTTGCAGCTTCTGGGCGACAATCACCACGAGGCCGAGATCACCGCCGTGGATGAGGAGGAAGCCAAGGATGCAGCCGTGGTGGCGACGGTGGCGCTGCTCAAGGAAGAGGATCCGGCGTTCAAAGAGCCTGCGAAGGTGCAATGGAACCCGGCGTTCGTTTCGGACAACAGATTTAATTTGTAAGGACCGCTTCCTTTGGTCGCGGCTCGGTGGGGAAGCGCTCCCTCACGGTCGCGGTTCCGAAAGGCACGGTCGGTTAGCGGCAGCCGTTCAGCCCCTCAGTCAAGCAAATGGATGATGTCGGCGGCGGCGGGATCGGCATATGGCGATCGGTCATCAGCTTCGTGAGTAAGGCCGCGGCCTCCGGGTGTGCAATGGCCGACTGCACGCCCACGCGCACCAGGCCACGCGCCCAATCGAGAGGAATCCAGGTCTTGCCGAGCAGCGCGCCGTTCACGCTATCGCGGCTCCCGCCGTCATGCGCGTCCAGATTGGCGCCGTGGTCTACCAGCATTTGAATCACTTCCACCCGGCCCTTATGCGCCGCGCCATGCAACGCCGTGCGGCCTTCGTCGTCGGCAACGTTGGGATCGATGCCCAGATCCAGGCACATCTTGACCGCTTCGGTAGTTTGCTCCGGCGACCATTCGAACGTCACGCCTTCCACCCAGCCGATGCCCGAAGCGACAGCCAGGGGTGTGACATTATGCGCCGTAAAGATTTTTGGATTCGCGCCGTGCGCGAGCAGCAGCTTCATCAGTTCGACGTCGCCCGATTGCGCCGCGCGCAGAAAAGGAGTGGCGCCGTCTTCGAACAACCACTGCATGGTGAAATTGGTCCGCGTTTCGGTGCTGTCGCCCTTGCATTCCTCAGGAGTCGATTCCACTCCGCAGATGCGAGCGTTTACGTCCGCGCCTTTAGCGAGCAGCAGCTTGATGAAATCCAGGTGATCCATGTCCGGAGCGCGCACCGGATAGTCGCCGCCTTCGATGTTGCGATTGTCGGTGGCCAGATACAGCGGCGTCCAACCGCCGTTATTGGGCGTGTTCGGGTTCGCGCCATGCTCCAGCAGATACTTCGCCAGTTGGTAATGCCGGTTCTGTGTCGCGACTAGAAGCGCCGTCCAACCATAGAAGGTTCTCTGATTGACATCCGCGCCCGCTTCCACCAGGGTCTTGGCGCATTCGATGCAATTTTCGCGCGCGGCGTAAACCAGAGGCGTCAGACCACCGCCGTCCTTCTTGGCCGGACGCCGGAAGAAGGCTAAGACTTCGTCCTCGCCATTCGGCTGAGTCGGGGGCCCACCCTTGGAAGCAACGGCTGGTCCGCGCGCGGGTACGCGACCCCTGGGAGTGGCAGCTTGGGCCTGCGGAGCCGGGGCGCCTGCGGGTAGAGCCGGAGTTCCGTCGTTTCCAGGACCCCTCTTACCAAAAACACCGAAGCTCGAATGCAAGCGCTGCTTTACCGTGTTCGCCAAATTATTGCGTGCGTTCCGCGTATCGATGTCGCTCTGCGCGTTCACCGCTGCACCATGCTCGATCAGCAGTTTCACCGCCTCGGGATGCGACTGCTCGGTGGCCCACATGAGCGCCGTGGTTCCGCGCAGCTTGTCTTTTGCATTCACGTCCGCGTTCACATCGGCGCGATGATCCAGCAGCACCCGGATGGCGTCGAGATTGCCCGTGCGCGCCACCAGCATCAGCGGTGTCTCACCCTCCGGCCCCAGTTGATTCACATCGGCGCCCGCCTGTAACAGCTTCCCGATCATCCGCGCGCTGCCATGCAGGGACGCCAGGTAGAGCGGTGTCGCACCATCGCGATTGGCGAGCTTGATGTTCGCGCCGGCGGCGATTAAAGCGTCGGCCATCTCCAGATCGTCGCGATATACGGCCCACTGGATGGCTGTCGCGCCATCGGGCTGCGCGGCGTTGACGTCGGCCTTTTGTTGGATCAAAGCCTGAACGGTGCCTCGATCGCCGTTCATGGCTGCGTCCGCCACCGGGCTGTTACTCGCGGCGAAAGCGCTCAGACACAGCGCCAAGACGCCGGCGCAAACTGGGAAGAGTCCTGGAAGCCGCATAGTCGGGTCTATTTTAAACCAATCCCGGAAGCCGACCGGTGCTGTCGCCGATCTTGTCCTCATGCACTCCGTACATGTCGAGAATGCTCGCCAGCAGATTCCCGGTGGGAACGGTTTTCGATGGATAAGCCAGATGGCGATTCCCTTTCAGCTGCCCCGAAGCTCCGCCGATCAGCAGGTGCGGCACGTCATAATGCAGATGCTGGTTCGAGTCGCCCATATTGGTGCCGTAAAGAATCAACGAATGATCCAGCAGCGTGCCGTCGCCGTCGGGCGTGTTCTTCATTTTCTCGACAAAATACGCCAGGCACTTGATGTGATACTGGTTCAACTTGGCGTAGCGCGCGATGGTCGCCGGATTCTCGGCGTGATGCGAGATTCCGTGGAAGCCGTCATGCACTCCGCTTTCAGGATAGGAGCGCGACGTCAGATCGCGCGCGTAGAGCACCGTCGAAACCCGCGTAATATCGGCCTGGAACGCCAGCCGCTGCAAATCGAAATGCAGTTTCACGTGCTCGTCGAACGATTCCGGCACGCCGGCGGGAATTACCACGCCTTCGGTGGATATGGTGCCGGTGGCCTTCTTGGCCAGCGCCAGGCGCCGCTCCAGCTCTCGAATGTCGGTCTCGTATTCGTCCAGCTTCGACCGGTCGCTCGAATCCAGATCCAGTTTGAAACTAGCCAGCTTGGCCGTCACCGAATCCAAAATGCTGCGATCCTGCTCACGCCGCGCCGCGCGCTCAGCCGCGCTGCCACCCGCGCCGAAGAGGCGCTCGAAGGCCACTTGGGGATCCAGCTCCATGGGCAACGGCTGCGTGGGCGTGGACCAGGAAATGGTATTCGAATAGGTGCAGCTATAGCCTTCACCGCAGTTGCTCGAATTCGCGCCGGGATCTTCCAGCGCCAGTTGGAGCGAAGGCAGCAGCGAACCCTGGCCGACGTGCTGCGCAATGATTTGATCGATGGTGGTTCCGTCGTAAATGTCCGCGCCGGTGGTTTTCTTGGGCTTATTGGCGCACAGGAACGCCGCGGCCACCCAGTGATCGGCGCCGGTTTGTCCGGGTGGCGGCTCGGCCGATTTCGACCACAACCCGCTGGTGATCACGGTGTGTTCCCGGAACGGCTCCAGAGGCTCAAAAATCATCGGGTATTTGAAATTTTTGTCGCCGAGAGCCCGCTTGGGCTCGCCGGGGCCGCCGGCTTCAGGCACCCACCATCCCGGCGCCGCGCCGTGCGGAATGAAAATACCGGTGAATCGAGTTTTTGGGTTGGCCGCGGTCTTGCGGATCAAAGTCTGCGCCGGAAGCATCGAATCGAGCAACGGCAGCGCGAGCGCCACGCCGGCTCCGCGAAGAATCGTGCGCCGGGAGATGTGCTTTTTGGTAATGAACATTTAATTGCGTCCCCCTATAATTTCGAATTTTACTTCCAGTCTCTTACTCAGAACTTTGTGCCCGCTCCCTTTGGTCGCGGCTCGGTCAGGGCCGACTCCCTCACGGTCGCGGTTCTGAAACGCCAGCCGACGCCCGGAGCGGACTCTGCCCGTTCGAGGTGATCTCCTGCTTCTGATTCACCTGGAACGGCTCACTCTTCACAATGCCTAATATCAAAGCTGAAAACCGATAGTTCTTCGACTGCGCGTCGCGCACGATGGACCGGATCAGAGGCATATCGTAATACTCCGTCCCCCGCCCTAGCGCGTAAATAAACAGCTTCTCGGTTAACACACGCACGAATTGCGGCGAGTATTTCAGCAGCGCCTCGCGCATGCCCTTCACGCCGTCCAGCTTCGAACCATCCACCAGGGTGCCCGACGGATCGATGGGGCTGCCGTTATCGGTGGTCCGCCAATGGCCCACCGCATCGAAGTTTTCCATCGAGAATCCGATGGGATCCATGATCTTGTGGCAAGTGGCGCAGGGCTCATGCTTGCGGTGCATTTCCATCTGTTGCCGCATGGTGGGCTTCGCCCCGCCATGGACCGCGGTGCCCTGATCCTTCAACGCGGGAACGTTAGGCGGAGGATCCGGCGGGCTGACACCCAGGAAAATCTGCATGATGTCTTTGCCGCGAACGGTAGGCGTAGTGCGCTGCGGATAAGAGGAAATTGTCTCAATACTGGCTTGGCCCAGCAAACCGCGGCGCATATCGAAATCGGGCGTCCATTCGACGCGGCGGAAATCGCTGCCATACACGCCCGGGAAGCCGTAGTGCTTGGCCAAGCGCTCGTTCAGGAACGTGTAGTCGGCGTCGATAAGATCGAGCACGCTGCGATCCTCATGTACGATGCTGCCGAAGAACAGCTCGGTTTCCTTACGCATGGCAAGGCGCAGATTATCGTCGAAATCGGGGAAGACCGAAACGGTGGGCGCCCAAGTCTGCAGCGCGCGCAGATTCAGCCATTGGCCGGCGACATTGATCACCAAGCGGTCCGCACGCGGATCCGCCAGCATCCTTCGCACCTGCTCTTCCAACACGGCCGGTTCGTGCAACTTGTTCTTGGCCGCAACATCGATCAGCTGATCGTCGGGAATGCTGCTCCACAAAAAGAACGAGAGCCGCGACGCCAGCTCGATATCGCTAATGTGATAAGGCTGGTCCGCGGCGAGCTTCTGCGGTTCGGTTTCCTTGCGGAAAACAAATTCCGGATCGGCCAGGATGCGCTGCAGCGCGCGCTCGACGCCGGTGTCAAAGCTCCCGTCGTTGCGCCCCTGCTGATAGAACGTCATCAGCGTTTCAGTATCCGCGGGGGTCACCGGACGGCGGAAGGCATGCCGCGCCAGGGTGTCGACAATCTTCCTGGCGCAGGCCGTTTCCT
Organism: Bryobacterales bacterium; assembly: GCA_963747945.1. GTDB lineage: Bacteria > Acidobacteriota > Terriglobia > Bryobacterales > Bryobacteraceae > Palsa-89. Next base: position 198,408 of record CAVVHB010000032.1, on the reverse strand, counting down.
CGGACGCGTTGGCCGGATGGCAAACAAAAATCTTTTTGGCGCTGGGCGAATCGCTGGCGCCGGAGGGCTTGAACGGGCCCAAAAACTCCATCTTGCCAACGTGCGGGTAGAATTTGAAGCCCGGTAATCCGCCCGTTTCGATGGTGCTTCTCAGGAAATGCTCGTCCAGATCCTGGCTGGGCGCCAACTGCGTCGCGAGGAAGGTTACGCCCACCGTGTGCAGCCCCGCTTTTACCTGGAAATGAACGTCTTCTGTGCCGCCGTGAACAGCCTTCCCACGCGCGACATCCTTATCCCAGTCGTACAAATGGATCCGCTGGCCATCCACCAGAAATTCCAGCTTCTCGCCGGTCATTTCGCCGAACGCGGTGTTGTTGTCCATCAGCCCCTTGTTGATGGGGAACACTTTGAAGACATAATCGCCGTCAGCCGGGAATTCATGCTGGACCATCAGCCCGCCGCGGGTGCCGAACGGCATCCCCTCGATGTGATAATCCTGCGTGGTGTCGGACGCCACGCGATAAGTGGCGAGCGCCGGCTCGTTCACGTCTCCCAAGGCGATGCGGCTGATTTTGGCGGCCGCCGTGGTGTATCCTTCCAGCAGCGCGGGCGACAGCGCCAATGCCCCGGCGATATTATCGAACCCTCGCGTTGAATCGTCGCTTGGCAGGTATTTCGTCGGATCGATATCCAGCGCCAGCATGTCGTGAATCACGTTGGCGTATTCGGTGCGATTCATCCGATGCAGCCCCGGCGGCGGCAAGTGCGTCGACGCCGTCTTATCCAACTCGCCTTCGAGCCAACCGACCATCGATTCGTAGGTATCCCAAGCCGGCCGCGGCATCCCGGAAGGCGGCATCATACCCGACCGCAGCTTCCGCACCACCATTTCCCACTTTTCAGCGTGATCGGCGACATGCGCCGTGTCCAGCTTGTCCAGCTCCAGATTGGCCGTCTTTAGCCTCTCGTTGTGACAGACGACGCAATATTGATTGAGGAGGGCACGCTCCGACGCAGGGTCGGTCACTTGTTTCGGGAGGGGTGAAGCCTGTTTAGCGGGTGACGCTTGCGGCCTGGCTGTCCGAACGGCCAGCAAGGCCAAGACCGTAATGCAACCGACAGCATGTAGTATCTTCATGGATCGTTCCGCGCCACAGGGCTGGGCCCTTTCCGCGCTCTACACAGAACCTTACTTGACGATACCGCCCAAGCTACTGATATTGCAATTCTACCGGACGGTGGTCCCGGCGTACCGGATTACTGCACCGATAGCAATGACGAACTCATTCATTCTATTGTTACTCCTCTGCTCGTCTAACTTTGAGTAACAAGCCGATTTAGTTGCGAGCGGCGGATGAGGAAAGCCAATATTCCGGCAGCCGGGGCTTGGTGGAGCGGACGATCTCGAGCACTGCCTGCCGGTCGGCACCGGAAAGGCCGGCAAAGGGCTGGCTGTTGTCCTTGCCAGTCAGGACGTCGTAGAGCCGCCGATAGACCCGATCCCTCACCGCATCCGGCAGCCCGTCGAACGCGGCGCTGTATACCATGTAGGACAGGGGGTACCGGAACAGGCGCTTCTGGAGGTCGAAATCCCTCAGAGACCGGCCCTTAGGATCGCGAGGCCCACGCTCGGCAAAGGTCTTAGTAAAGGTTGAGACCCCCGCCACCGGCGCCTTGAGCGGCTCTTCATCCACGAAAAGCATGTAGCCGACCATCTCCTCGATTTCTTTGTCGATCCGCTCGCGCGCCGCGGGGTCAAGCGTCCCCTTCCCTTCCTTGAGTGCGATTCGCGCGTCCCAACCGATGCGCGTCATCAGATTGGTCATGCGCGTCTGATGTTCCAACGTCATCAACGCAACGATATCGCTGGTGGGCGCAAGGTATCGGGAGGTATTGAAAAACGCGTCGAGGCTGGTGAGGTTCTGCGTGCCTTCCTTCGAGGCGCGCCCCGGATTCAACGGATCGGCCAAATCGGGATTGTTCCCCAGGTGCACTTGCGAACCGCTGGTTCCGGTGACGTACCAACCACCCCAGCGCTCGGCAAAACTGGTGCGGCCATCGGTGATGAAGGCGCTGCCGTGCGATTCGCGGGCCTCGGCGTCGGTGATCGGGTGCACTGAGCTGACCATGAGTCCGGGAATGCCCATGGTGGGCGCGCCCTGGTGGCAGCGCAGGCAATCGTCGCGGCGGGCGAACTCCGGACGGTCGGACTTCTCGGTGTCCAGGGTGTAGAAAACCGCGCCCTGCCTCGGATCGATTGCCGACAGCTCCAGCACTTCGCCATTCTGTACGAAACCGACGGCCGTATCGTCATTGAAATAAATAGCGCGAGGCGTGCGCGGCGAAATGTGCGAGGTCTGAATACTGGTTCGCGAAAACACCAGCACCTGCGAATCGATATTTATCCCTAGTTCCTTTAGGACGGCAGGCAGGTAACCCCAGCCGTTGGGCGCGTAGTCGAGTTTCGCTTTCCCGCTTTCGAGCTGCTTTTCGACTTTTGCTATGGGATCTGAAACGGGGCCCGCGTATTGAATGGCTGGATCATCCAATGGAATATAGAAGGTATCTTCTAAACGGTCGGCCCAAACCAGAACGCCTACCGCCAGCACGGACAGGGCGCACACCAGCGCAACACGCATTCGCTGCTATTGTACCGCCTGGCAATCAAAGGGCCGAGGGAATTTCGGCTCGGGACGCGCCGGCACCCGGCCCGTCTCATGCCGTCGCGAGGCGCGATGACGTGGGTACAATTGTGGGTATGATGCGCAGTGGAATTTAGCTTGGACGAGCCGAAGCGCGAATGGGTGCTCGCCGCGTGACACAGAAGAGCGCTTTCTGAGCATCGCGCCGATTGACGGTAAATTCTTCGCGGTGCTAGGGATGTGGCGCGACGGCGCCGTGCGAATCGTCACAGCAAAGAGGGCGAGAGATGCGGAAGAAAAGCGATACCGTGCGCCATTCGGCTAAACAGATCAAAGCCAAGATCGCACGAGGCGAAGACCGGACAAATTGGCGCAAAGCCAATACATTGACCGGCAAGAAGCTTCAGGCCTCCATCCGGGCCGATGTTGACGACGTTCACGAAGGGCTCGATTGGACCAGGTCATTAGGGGCGTCCCGGCGCCCAAAGACCATATCAATATTCGCGTCGATCACGACGTGCTGGAATGGTTCAAAACCAACGGCCAGGGTCAAACCCTTATGAACAACGTGCTTCGCGCTTTTGTACAGACGCGACAACAGCGCGACCCTATGAAGCCAGTGAAACCGGCGAGCCAGACCAATGGGAATGTTTGACGAAGTATGGTTCGATGAGGAACTGCCCGGTGTTCCATCCAAATGCCGGCGGTTTCAAACCAAATCTCTCGACTGCGCCATGGATCGTTACATCGTAACGAAAGCGGGCCGGTTATGCCTGGCCGGCAACACGTTCCTGGAAGATTCGCCTGTCGATATCGCGCAAGAGAAAGCGGAAAGCATCGATACAGATTTTCATGGCGACCTCCGGCTCATATCGGATGACGGAGAATACGTGGAATGCGTAGCCCGCTTCACGCACGGCACGTTGGAATGGGTTCGGCCGGCGGCTGAGACGCCGCGGCCTATTCTCCGACGATCGAATATGCCTAAGAAACCATAAACTCGAACTGTTTCAGAAGTCGCTCCTCGCTGGATGTCCCGCCCGGCGTCCTTCTTCCGCCCCAGTCATCCATGTCCGAAAACGGCTAGTTCGCAATCGCGTGCGAAGCTATGATCGAAGCAGCGCCATGGAACTGAATCGCGAAATCTACCGGGCTGCTCGACTGGCGCGCGATCCGCGTTTCGACGGAAAGTTCTTCGTCGCCGTGCGGACCACCAGCGTCTTCTGCCGTCCCGTGTGCCCCGCGCGATCGCCTAGAGAAGAGAACATCGATTATTATCCGTCGGCCGCCGCGGCGCTGCAGGCTGGCTTTCGGCCCTGTCTACGCTGCCGTCCCGAAAGTTGGGGCACCCCGGCGTGGGATGGAACCTCAACCACGGTGATTCGCGCTCTGCGTCTGATCGATGAAGGCGGGCTGGAATCGGGCGGTGTCGACGCACTCGCGGAACGCCTCGGCATTGGATCGCGACACCTTCGCCGCCTATTTCTTCAACACCTGGGAGCGACGCCAATCTGCCGTCGGCGCAAGCCGCAGCGGCTGCTCTCCGCCAAGAAACTGATCGACGAGACCACGCTGCCGCTAACCGCGATCGCCATTGCCTCCCGCTACGGCAGCATTCGCCGCTTCAATGCCGCTTTTCTCTCCACTTATGGACGCAGCCCTCGCGAATTGCGGCGCGGGATACAGCTTGGAAAACAGCGCGCGTCGAACTCCGGTTCCTGCACGCTAGAGCTGCGATTTCGCCCGCCCTACGACTATGACGCCTTGCTTCACTTTCTCGCGAAGCGCGCCATTGCGGGGGTGGAATACATCCGTGGCGACGTCTACCGCCGAAGCTTTGTGCTGGACGGACAGCCTGGATGGCTGGAAGTAAGACCGCATGCTACACACGCGCTGACGCTACGCGTCGAATTGGTGGGACCGGCGTGGCTGCTGCATGTCGTGGCTCGAGTGCGGCGCATATTCGATCTGGATGCCGACCCGCTGGCCATCCATTCCAGCCTCAAATGCGATCCGTTGCTGGCCCGTTTAACAAAGGAGCGGCCGGGGCTGCGCGTCCCTGGCGCCTGGGATGGCTTCGAACTCGGAGTGCGCGCGATTCTTGGCCAGCAAGTGAGCGTCGCCGGCGCTTCCACCCTCACCGCGCGGCTGGCCGCCAAGTTTGGGCATCCCGTTCCGTTTCAAGTGGAGGGCCTGGCGTACACTTTTCCGACGGCCGACGAACTGGCGGGCGCGGATCTCGCCATCGGCATCCCGGCATCGCGCGCCGAAGCTATCCGCGAGTTTGCGCGCGCCGTGGTTTCAGAAGCTCTGGTGTTCGACGGCAGTCAGGATGCAGCCACGTTTGCCGGCCGCTTGTGCGCCATCCGCGGCCTGGGGCCCTGGACCGCCCAGTACATCGCTATGCGCGCGCTGGCGGACCCGGATGCCTTCCCCGCCGGCGACCTGGTTCTGCTGCGCGCCACCGGTATGAAGACGATAAAGGAACTTGAGCATCACGCGGAGCGCTGGCGGCCCTGGCGAGCCTATGCCGCCATGCATATTTGGCAAGGAGTGCACGATGGAAAAATCAATAATTTATTACACGTGGATGGAAAGCCCCACCGGAAAACTGCTGCTGGCGGCGGATGAAGCCGGGCTGCGCCACGTCACATTCGCGGACGGCCGCGAACCGGCTACGCCTGGACCCGACTGGCGTGAAAACGCAACGCCGCTGCGCGAAACGATGGGCCAGTTACGGGCCTGGTTCGCCGGCGAACTGCGGGAGTTCGACCTCGCGCTCGCGCCTGCAGGACCGGCCTTCCATCAGCGCGTCTGGCGCGAGCTGTGCAACATTCCTTATGGCGAGACCATTTCTTACGGTGAGCTGGCGCGACGAATCGGCTCACCCAACGCCTTTCGCGCGGTGGGCCGGGCCAATGGCGCCAACCCAATCCCTATCATTATTCCGTGCCATCGCGTCATCGGCAGCAACGGCAAGCTGACCGGCTATGGCGGCGGACTTCCGAGAAAGGAGTTTCTGCTGGCCCTGGAACACAAACAGCTTTCCGCTCCCGTTGTCCGCCAGTGCCGCGGCTACGCGTGGCTCTTGAGCATCGGCCGGCCTTCGTGCGCCACCAACAGGTCGTGCATGTCGTTGGCATGCTCCTCTTCGTTGGTGAGAATGCCTTCCATCATCACGCGCGTGGTTGGGTCCTTGTCGGCGAAGTATCGAATCAGCTCGCGATAATGCTCGCACGCGATCCGCTCGGCCACCAGGTTCTCCTTGATCATCTCCACTAAATTCGCGCCCACCACGTACTCGGAAGCCGAGCGTGACAGCAGGCCCTCCGGATTAAAGTTTGGCGTTCCCCCCAGTTGATTAATTCGATCCGCCGCCAGGCGCATGTGCCCCTGCTCTTCCTTGGCGTGCTGTTCGAATTCTTTCCTCACGCTGTCACTCGAAATGCCGGTTGCCGCAATGGCATTCATCGTATAGCGCAGCACGCACACAATTTCGGTCGCGAGTACCGACTGCAGGATGTCGATAGTCTGCTCGACGTCGCCTTGATAGGCGGGCGTAATGGCGCCTTTATCGAGGCTGGTGCGCGCACGCTTGCGCAACTCTTGCACATCCGTCAGAAACGGCTGGTTGTTTGTTTTATTCATTAGGATTCTCCGATCGATCGCTAAAATAGCTTCTTAAATGTTTTGCCAATGCCTTTGCCGATCTTGCCGTGCCTTTGAGCCCAAAATGCCGCTTACTGACGTGCGCGGTTCTGAAGATTCCGCGTTTACAGAGCCGCTTACCGACGTGCGCCGTTCAGAGATTCCGCACAGATTGCCGCGTCCGCTGCGCCGTTACAGAAGATCCGCGACCGTGACCGGGAGCGACTTAATACCACGTGCCGCTAGGCCAGAGTCAAACAGATATACTTCATCATCAGTGAGACGCACGAACGTACCAGTTTGATGCAAAGAATCGCTCAGCGAACGAAAGGACCACCCATGCGCATTTTGGCCATTGCTCTGGCTATCCTGGGAACTGTGAACGCACAAGCCCCCACCACTCGCGACCTGCACCTGCGCGGCGGCCGTTTTCAGCCGCTCAGCTATGACACCATGACACCCGAGCAGAAGAAGCTGGTCGAGAGTATTCTCGCCGGTCCGCGAACTTCGCTCGACGGCCCCTTCAACGTGCTGCTGCGCAGTCCCGAAATGGGCGACCTGGCGCAAAAGTTCGGCGCCCATGTGCGGTACCACTCTTCGCTCCCTCCGCGGCTGAACGAATTCGCCATCCTGATCACGGCGCGGCAATGGACCGCGCAGTTTGAATGGCAGGCGCATCGCAAAATCGCCGCTGCCGCCGGCCTGAGCCCCGCCATTATCGACGCGCTGGCCGCCGGCAAACGCCCCGCATCCATGCAGCCCGACGAAGAAGCCGTTTACAATTTCTGCACCGAGGTGCTTACCACCAAACACGCCAGCGACGCGGCCTTCCAGGCGGCCAAAGAGAAATTCGGCGAGCGCGGCGTGGTGGACATGATGAGCGTAATGGGTTATTACCAGTTCGTTTCGATGATGTTGAATGTCGACGGCTACCCGCTGCCCGGCGGCGCGCCGCCCGAGCTGAAGCCGCTCCACTAACGCTGTCATAATTGAGCCATGCCGCGTACAACTCTGGATATCCCCGAGCCTTTGCACGACGCCTTGCGCCAGCGCGCCGCTCAGGCTGGCACATCCATGCGGGCCTTGATCATCCGGGCGCTTGAAGAAACTTACAGGCAAGAAGCGCAAAGGAGTCTACGTCACAGGCCCTCTCATCAAGCGCAAGCGGGGCGCCAAACTTGGCCCCCTGTTTCCCAAAGACGAGAATCCGCATGATCTCGTTTTTTCCTGATCTGAACGTTTGGCTGGCCCTCTCTGTTGCCGAACACCCACACAATGCCCCTGCCTTACAGTGGCTCAACAACCTGCCGCAAGATGTTTAAATCTTGTTCTCTCGCTTCACGCAGATCGGCTTGCTACGTCTATTGACCAATGTTACGGTCATGGGGACTACGCTCACTCGGTTCAGAGTGGATGGACCGTCTATGAACGTTGGATTGAGGATCCACGAGTGGAATTACATCCCGAGCCCCGCGACATCGATTCGGCCTTCCGCCTGGCAACCGCACCCTTCGCGACACAACCCGCCTCGAAATGGATTGGCGACTGCTATTTGCTCGCCTTTGCCAAACAAAGCGGCGCGACCTTAGTAACGTTCGACAAAGCACTCCTGCGTTTGGCTCGGACGCACCACTACGCTGCGATTATCCCCAGCTAAACCTGATATCGTGCCCAGATGCGGATCCCACGCCTCACCGTTTTCTTCCTCGCCGCCCTGAGTTTCGCGAGCGCCCAATCCGACCCCGGCCGCAGCGAATACGAGGTCCGTTGCGCACGCTGCCACGGCGCCGACGCCACGGGCGGCGAAGGCGGCCCCAACATCCAGGCGCAAATCGCCGCTCGCAGCACCACCGAACTCGCGGCGTTCCTGCGCGTGGGCCGGCCCGCATCCGGAATGCCCGCCTTCGACCTGCCCGCCCAGGATATGACCAACCTGGTTGCGCATCTCCGCGCGCTTGCCCCCATGTCGCGCACCGCGCCGCCCGTCGTGGTTCGCAAACAAATCCAACTCACTACCGGGGGAACGCTCGAAGGCCAGGTCCTCAACCAGGGTCCGCTCGATCTGCAGCTCCGCACGGACGACAAACAGATCCGTTTGTTGCGCAAAGTGGGCGACCGCTACCGCATGGTGACATCAGAAACCGATTGGCCAACTTACAATGGCGACCCCAGCGGCAACCGCTATACCAAGCTTTCTGAGATCAAGAAAGACAACGTCGCGGGCCTGGCCCCGCGTTGGATCTTTCCCATGCCGAACGTCGCCCAAATAGAGAACACTCCCGTGGTAGTGGAAGGCATCATGTATGTGTCCAGCGCCAACGAATGTTTCGCTCTCGACGCAGGCACGGGCCGCCTGATCTGGCGGTATCAGCGCGCGCGCACCAAGGGCCTGGCGGGCAACGCGGCCATCGGATTCAATCGCGGCGTGGCTTGGCAGGGCGACCGCATTTTCATGCTCACCGACAACGCGCACATGCTCGCGCTCAACCGCTTCAACGGCGAGCTGCTGTGGGAATCCGAAATGGCGGACTGGCATTTGAACTACAACGGAACGTCCGCGCCGCTGGTGGTGGGAAATCTCGTGATCTCCGGCACGGCCGGCGGCGACGAAGGCGCGCGCGGATTTCTGGCCGCTTACGATCAAGCCACCGGCAAAGAAGCCTGGCGCTTCTGGACCGTGCCCCAGCCCGGCGAGCCGGGCTCGGAAACATGGAAAGGCAAAGATGTTGAACACCGCTCCGGCGACACGTGGATGACCGGCACTTACGATCCCGAGACCGACACTTTGTACTGGCCGGTCGGCAATCCCGGCCCGGACTTCGATGGCGGCGAGCGCATCGGCGACAACCTTTATACCGACTCTGTTCTGGCGCTAAATCCAAAGACCGGCAAGCTCAAATGGTATTTCCAATTCACGCCGCACGATATTCACGATTGGGACGCCCAGGAGCCGCCCGTGGTGGTGGATGCCCTCTGGCAAGGCCAGCCGCGCAAGCTGCTATTGCAGGCCAACCGCAACGGCTTCTTCTATGTGCTGGACCGCACCAACGGCCAGTTCCTGCTCGCGAAACCGTTCCTGAGAAAGCTGAACTGGGCCGAAGGCATCGGCAAAGACGGACGCCCGATCTTGAAGAACATTCCAGAAATGCCCGGTGGCGAGACATACGTCTGCCCGGGATTCCAGGGCGGGACGAATTGGTTTTCTACGTCCTACAATCCGAATACCGGCCTGTACTATTTCCAGGCCCTGGAGCGCTGCAATCTGTTTTCGAAAAATCACGGCGAGTGGCAAGCGGGCAAAGGCTACATGGGCGGCGTGGCGCGGCCCGCGCCGGGCGAGACGTTCGAAAAAGTTCTGCGCGCCATCAATATTCAGACCGGCGAGATCGCCTGGGAAGTCCCGCAAACCAGCGGACCCATCACCGCGTCCGCAGGCGTTCTTTCCACTGCAACAGGCTTGGTTTTCTTCGGCGAGAACAGCGGCGCGTTCATGGCCGCGGACGCCGGCAACGGCGCCATCCTCTGGCAATTCCCCACCAATCAAGTTTGGAAGGCTTCGCCGATGACCTACCAATTCGACAACAAGCAATATATTGCGGTGGCCGCCGGCATCGGCATTATCGCCTTCGCGCTGCCCTAGCAGCCCGTGGCAGTAGTGGCAAAATGCCGCTTACTGACGTGCGCGGTTCAGTAGATTCCATACGTTACAGAACCGCGACCGTGAGGGAGCGTAACGCTGTCGAAACTGAACCGCGGTGCCGTGAGGGAGTGTAACGCTGTCGAAACTGAACCGTGACCGAAGGGAGCGTAACGCTGTCGAAACTGAGCCGCGACCGTGAGGGAGCGTAACGCTGTCGAAACTGAGCCGCGACCGTGAGGGAGCGTAACGCTGTCGAAAACTGAGCCGCGACCGTGAGGGAGCGTAACGCTGTCGAAACTGAGCCGCGACCGTGAGGGAGCGTAACGCTGTCGAAACTGAGCCGTGACCGAAGGGAGCGGTTGGTTGTTCACCGTTGAGGCCCCGGCCGAACACCAGCCACCTTGAGTTTGATTCGAAATAAATGGGTGCACGCCGTGATGTACAGCGTCTTGCTATCGGCGTCGCCAAAAGCCAGATTGGTAGTCACGATTCGCGGCCTGGGCTCGGTCGCGATTTGCGGGATTTGCAGCACGCCCAGACGCTTGCCCTCGGGAGACGTGATCCAAATCTCGCTGCCGCGCACCGTTGAATAGACATTGCCCTTCTGATCCACCTTGATGCCATCGATTCCGGCGTCCAAAAACTTTACCGGATTCCCGACCGTGTCGTCGGGCAGAACATCATAGCGCATGGTTTTCGAGAGGCCCGCGGTTACATAGAGATGCTTTTCATCCGGCGACAACGCGATGCCGTTGGGTGTGTCGCTGTCTTTCTCGGCACCGAGGAGGGTGACCTTGCCGTCCTTGATCAAGAAGAATCCGCTATACGGCAACTCCCGGCCTGGGCTCTTATCCGCGCCGCGCATACCCCACACCGTATCGGTGAAGTAAATCGCGCCGTCGGACTTGCCTACAATATCGTTCGGCCCGTTGAAGCGCTTGCCTTGATAGCGATCGGCCAGCAGGGTTCGCGTGCCGTCCTTCTCCAGCCGCGTCACAGCGCGATCGGTCATCGCGGTGATCAGCAATCGGCCTTGCGGATCGAGCGTCAGGCCATTCGAGCCGATCAGCAAAATGGCCACCCCGCCTCCGCTGACAGTCTGCGCGCCGGCGTTCATCACGTCGTTGCCGGTATATCCGCTCTTCTGCAGAAATACTGAAAGCGGCGCGTGTGGGGACCATTTGTAAATCTCGTTGCCCGCGTTGTCGCTGAACAACAGATATCCGTCGTCGCCGTGCTGCACCCACACCGGCCCCTCGGACAAACCAAAATGGGCGCCCAGTATTTCGAGCTTCGCGTCAGGCGCGATGATGGCATCCAGCGCCGGGTCTAGTTTTATGATCTTGAAAGGCCGCTCAGCCGTTGGCTGCGCGTGCAGCACGCCGGCCAATTCCACCGTCAGGAGACACAGCAGGAATCGCTTCATGTTATTTGCGATCCGCCGTCTGCAGCAGCGGATTGCTCCATTCCTTGCTTCGCACATGCGTTCGCGATTTGATCCGCCAGCCCTTGGCTGTCTTCACGTAGATATCCTCGTACCCGCCATCGCGATTCACGCTGCCCGGCCCCTTTTCTCCCAGCATGATCAGGTAGCATCGGCCTTTCGCACCCCCGGCCGTCGGGGTGACTACCAGGTTCGTCATCACGTGGCTCCAGCCATTCCACGGCATGTCTTTGCAACCCTTCGATCCACCCCACGATGCCGCCGCCAGTTCATCGCGCCCTTTGGCCCGCTGCACGCCGCCGTGCTTGAACCCGTCGTCGGAATACTTGTCGATAAAAACGCCATCGGGGGTGTAAAGGTCGGCGTAGTCGTAACCGTTGTTCGTGCAGGTATCGATGTCCTGACCGTACTTATTCACCAACTGCTGAATTTCGATGTAATCCATCGCCGTCAAAGTGGCCGGCTTGCTTTCTTGCGCGTGCGCGGGCGATAACACCAGTAGCATCCATATCCATCTCCGCATAGTTTCTCCCTCAGTGAAGACTACCGCCTTCGCTCGAACTTCACCAGCCCATCGCGATAATCAATGGTCAGCGTAAACAGGTCCAGCACCGGCAGCCCGAGAAATCCCGAAATCTCGGTGCCCAGCCGATGGCTGAGCTCCCACGTATCGAAGGCCGTCATCCCCTGATTCTTCTGTTCGAATCCCGCAAACTCCAGCGCCAGATTGCCGGTCTGATATACGTCCCCCACTCTGCCGTTCAACCCCTGCAGCGCCGTCTTGCTATCACGATTCAAATTGCTCACCGCCGCCGCCAGCTCGTACGAAATCAGCGTTTTTGCCGCGCCCGTATCCAGCACGAACAGACGATTGCTCACGTTCCCCACCCGCACGGGCACCAGCAGCATATGCCCGAATCGAAACACGCGCGTCCAGTCCTCCATTTGGGGACTTACCGTACGATCCGCAAACTCTTCGCCCGGATGATGGCCGGGCAGCGGATCCAGACGCAGCTGGCCCGCCGCGAAATCCAGCGTGATCAGAAATTCACCCAGCACGTTCGATCCAATCAGCCCATCCTCGATCCCTACGAAGCTTTGATCCGCCACGCTGATCACAGCGTCGCGATACTCCACTTCTCCGATGCGAAAACGCTCCGCGATGGCCCGATATCCGCCCGTCAGTTTCGCGTTGTCGCCGATTCCTCGAACCGTTGTATCGGTCACCCGCGTAAGCCCCACCCGCTGCGCCGCCTGAAGTGACAGCACGATGCCGGCCGCGCCCGTGTCCAGCACCAACCGCGCCGGCTTGCCATTGACCAACACTTCCAGCCCAAACGTCCGCATATGGGTTGCACCGCTGACAAACGCCTGCAGCGGAACCTCCATGGGCTTATACGGGCTCACCAACGCCATTACCTCCCGGCCTTTCAGCGCTTTGGCGAGTTCCCCGCGCTGGCGCAATTCCTCCAGTACCTTCGGATCGCCGATTCCGCTGGCCCCAGCCGCTCTCATGGACGCTTCGTAGCGATTGAGCGCGTCAATGCGTTCCTGCCCGCTCAGCCTTGAAATCCAAGTCGACAGAATCCGCTGATCATTCGGGTTGAGCTGATACGCGCGATGGAAATCCTCCACCGCTGTCTTGTTCATGGACATGCACTCGGCTACTCGCCCCAGTCCCCACCACGCCAGCGCAAAGCGCGGATCCCACTCCACCGCGGTTTTGAACTCCGCATCGGCGTCCGCGAATTCTCCCCGCCGGAACCGGACTTCCCCGGCGAATTCATGTGCCGCAGCCGATTGCGGGGCATCGCTCACGGCCTTTTGCGCCAACCGCCAGGCCGTGGCCACACCGTCGTTTCTGAGCGCCTTGCGTCCGGTGGCCAGGGTGTCGTCGATTGGCCCGGCACACAACGCCACCGCGCTCAGAATCAATAGATATCGGAGTGTCAATAGAACCTGTACCCGCATGACCAGTAAAACCTAGTCTATCGCGCGGCCCCAATCACGGCTTCGGCATCGCTCTCCATATCCCAGGCGTTTCCGAGGGGCTGCTGCGCGTGGATCGATGATCCATTTTGTGGGCGGACCCCTGGACCCGCTCCTCTGGGCACCGCTATTTCAGGAGCAGGCCGACGTGGGCGTCGGCCGCGGACCGGGGGTCCGCCCCACCTGAGCTGTCGTCCCTACACAATCAAATGTGAACGCTGCACGCACGAGTGCGTCGCGCTAAAGCGTTGCGCTAAAGCGGGCGCCACAGTCCACGCTAAAATAGAAACGTAACGTCCGGGCCTTCCACGCGCCAGCACCGTCGCGTCTCTTGTGACACACCCAGCGATCCGTGATCTGTTTCAGTCGCTCAGTCGCGACCCTGCCTTTCAAGAGGTGGTCGGCCGGTTGATTCGGGACCCGCGCGCGCGCCAGTCGCTTTCCGGACTCACCACCACCGCCAAGGCGCTCTATATCGTGCTGCTGTGGCAGGCCACCGAGCGTAATGTCGTCGTCGTGGTGGACGGCAACAAGCAGGCCGAAACTCTGGGCGAGCTGGTGGATACGTTCTTCGATCTGCTTGTCACGTCCGATCTGCCGCGTCCGGAGACAATCCCCGCCATGGACGTGCTGCCCGCGCAGCGGATGTCGCCGCACAGCGAAATAAGCGCCGAACGGGCCACCGGACTTTGGAGACTGGCATCGCGCAAGACCAGCATCACGATTACACCCATGGCGTCCGCATTGCTGCGCACCGAAGCGGCCGAGTTCTACCGGCAACTCGCGCTCACATTGCGCGTGGGCGAGGAGATCCCGCTCGAAGATCTTCTGGCGCATCTGGAAAGCATTGGCTATGAAAAGCGCGACCCGGTGGAAATGGTGGGCGAGTACTCGCTGCGCGGCGGCATCCTGGATATTTTTCCGGCCGAAGCCTCCAAACCGATTCGCATCGAGCTGTTTGGCGATCTCATTGAATCCATCCGAAGATTCGACGCACAGACCCAGCGCTCGGTGATGAAAGTCTCGGAGGCGAGCCTCCTGCCGCTGGCCGAATATCCCAAGTCGCGCGAGTTGTTTCTCGAACTGGCCGAGCAGATGGATGTCGCCGAGCCCCGGCGATCCGTTTCCCGGCTGGGAATTCGCGGTGCCTCTGGTCCGCCCGAGAAAACATTCGCTGTTTTCGCTCACCGAAAATCCGGTGGTCGTCATCGACGAGCCTGAGCAGGCCGCGGCGGCGTCCGAGCGCTTATGGAAGCGTTTAGAAGACAAGCCCGATAAACCATTTCCCTGCCCGCCGGAAGCGAACTTCTATACGTGGCCGGAATTGCGCGCGAGCCTTGAAGGAGACGCCGAACTCGCCCTCCGCGAACTGGAGGTCCTGGCCAGCCAATCCCCAACCCCCAATCCCGACGTTCCGGCGCCTTCCGCCGGAACGGCTTCCCGGCCTTCCATGGCCTTTCACGGCAACATCCAGGCCGCGATCGCGGAAGCGCGCAATTTGGTAGAACGCGGCTATCGCGTGGTATTTTTCGCCCGGTCGTCCGGTGAATTGGAGCGGCTGGCCGACATTTTCCAGGAGTACGCGGTCCCCTTCCAATTGGGCCTGGATCCCGCCGACGCCACGCGGCCTTATCTCGCCGAGCGCTCCTACGTCGCGGGCACGGCCGCCAGCACGTTCCTGGTCAAGGGCCTGGTGCGGCGCGGCGTCGTTTTTCCTGAAGCGCAAATTGCCGTCTTCGGCTCCGAAGATCTCTTCGATTCGTCGGACTTGGTCGCCAAGCCCGGCCCCACCAAATCGCAACTTGCGGCCTTCACCGCCGACATGGCGGACTTGAAGCCCGGCGATTACGTGGTGCATGAAGCGCACGGCATCGGCCGGTTCCTGGGCACGCGGGAGATCGCGCAAGGCGACAACAAGGGCGATTTCATGCTGCTGGAATACGCGGGCGACGCCAAGCTCTACGTGCCGCTGGCGCGCCTGGACCTGATCCAGAAATATCGCGGCGCCGGTGAAGGCGCGGCGCCCGGGCTGGACCGGCTGGGCGGCGTGACGTGGGAACGCACTAAATCGCGCGTCAAAGCGAAGATGCGCGACATGGCGGACGAGCTGTTGAAGCTTTACGCGCAGCGCCGCATGGCCGAAGGTTTCTCTTATTCGCCCGATAGCAACTGGCAGCGCGAATTTGAAGACGCTTTCGATTTCACCGAAACGAAAGACCAGCTGGCGGCCATTAAGCAGATCAAGAAAGACATGGAGAGTACCCATCCCATGGACCGGCTGTTGTGCGGCGACGTGGGGTATGGCAAGACGGAGGTAGCGATGCGCGCGGCCTTCAAGGGACTCGGCGACGGCAAGCAAACCGCCGTTCTCGCGCCCACCACGGTGTTGGCCTATCAGCACTTCGAAACATTCAAGCGCCGCTTTGCAGCCTTCCCTGTGCGCATCGAAATGCTCAGCCGTTTTCGCGACAAGAAGGAAATCGCCGAAGTGCTGGAGGGCCTGGCGGAGGGTAAAGTGGACATCGTCATCGGAACGCATCGCATCCTTTCACAGGACGTCGTGTTCCGGGACCTCGGCCTATTGGTAGTGGACGAAGAGCAGCGCTTCGGCGTCCGGCACAAAGAACGGATCAAGCAACTGAAGCACAATGTCGACGTGCTCACCATGAGCGCGACCCCGATTCCGCGCACCCTGCACATGTCGTTAGCCGGGCTGCGCGATATGTCTGTAATCGAGACGCCGCCCAAGGACCGCCTGGCCATCCACACTGTGGTGGCGCATTACGGTAACGACCTGATCCGAACCGCCATCGAGCAGGAAATCGCGCGCGGCGGCCAAGTGTACTTCATCCACAATCGCGTGGATAGCATTTATATGCGAGCCTCGGCCATTCAGGATTTGGTGCCTGGCGTGCGCGTGGGCGTAGGGCACGGGCAGATGGGCGAAGCGGCGCTGGAGGCAGCGATTCTCGGCTTCATGCAGCACGATTACGATGTGTTTGTGTGCACCACCATCGCCGAAAACGGCCTGGATATTCCGCTGGCCAATACGATGATCATCGAAAACGCGGAGCGCTACGGCTTGTCGGAGCTGTACCAGCTGCGTGGGCGTGTGGGACGGTCCAACCGGCGCGCCTACGCGTATCTGCTGGTGCCGGCGGACACGGAGTTGAGCGAGATCGCGCGCAAGCGCCTGGCCGCTCTGAAGGAATTTAGCGACCTTGGCGCCGGATTCAAAATCGCGGCGCTGGATCTGGAGCTTCGCGGCGCGGGCAACATCCTGGGCGGCGAGCAGCACGGCCACATCGGAGCGGTGGGCTTCGACATGTACATCAAGCTGCTCGAAGAAACGGTGCATGAACTGAAGGGCGAGGAAGCTCCGCTGCAGGTCCATTCCACGCTGAATCTGGGCCTCGACATCCGCATTCCTTCCGAATACATTTCAGACGAGCACCAACGCCTGCGCGCCTACAAACGCATTGCCGATGCAAGCACGCCGGAAGCCTCGGCGGAAGCGCTGGGGGAGCTCGAAGATCGTTACGGTCCTGCGCCGGATGCGGTCCGCAGCCTGCTGAAATTCTCAGCGCTGAAAGGTTCGGCCCAGAAGCTCGGGATAGAAGCTATCGACCGGCGGGCGGGCGGGCTGAACGTCAAGTTCCACAAGGAAGCGCATATCGATCCGCAGCGCCTGATGAGCCTGGTGACAAGCACCGAGGGCGCGCAGTTTACGCCCGCCGGGGTGTTGCGCCTGCCGCTGGATGGAGCCTCCAACGCCGGAAAGGTGCTGGATCTTTTGGAGGATCAGTTGAAACAACTCGAGCCCCAGACCGCCCATGGAAAATAGGCGGGCCCAAACTTTGTTGATCCGGCTCTAACGTTGCGGTATGACTAAAACACCATGACCTATGAGCAGATCATATATGAAGCCGCGAACCTGGTCGCGACCATCACGCTCAACCGGCCCGACAAGCTGAATGCGTGGACCCAGCAAATGGACGAGGAAATCGGCGCGGCGGTTCGTGCGGCCTCGGCAGACGACCAAGTGCGCGTCATCATCCTGACCGGTGCCGGCAAGGGATTCTGCGCTGGTGCGGACATGAGCCTGCTTTCGGAGATCTCGCAGGAATCGGCACCGCGCGCAGGGCGGTTCCTGGTGGATACCGAGATGTACGGCGGTGACGTACCGGCGGATTTTCGCAAGAAGCACGCCTGGTTTCTGTCGGTGCCGAAGCCGATTATCGCTGCCATCAACGGACCCGCCGTGGGACTTGGGTTCATCGTTCCGTTGTACTGTGACTTCCGTTTCGCGTCGGAGAAAGCGCGATTTTCAGCGATTTTTTCAAAGCGCGGGCTGGTGGCCGAGTACGGTTTGGCTTGGATGCTGCCACGGCTGATCGGTGTGCCGAATGCGATCGAGCTGATGTTCACATCGAAGATGGTGGACGCCGCGGAGGCGCTGCGCATCGGACTGGTGAGCCGCGTGTTTCCCGAGGAAAACTTTCTGGGCGCGGTACAAGAGTTCGCGCTCGAGCTTGCCAGGACGGTTTCGCCGCGCTCGCTGCGGGTAATGAAGCGGCAGATTTATACCGGGCTGTTGCAGAATCTCGACGAGGCGTATGACACGGCCGTGGAAGAAATGCGCGGAAGTTTCGGAACCGAGGATTTCCGCGAGGGCGTCGCCCACTTTCTGGAGAAGCGGGCGGCGGTGTTCACCGGCCGGTAGCCTCAGCTTGGGCCCTAGAGGAGCGCGCCGGCTCGACGTCCCGTATGCCAGCACGGCTAGAGTGCTCTGGGGAAAAACCCTTAGCGTCAGTACCAGCTCAAGGGGAATCCCAGTCCGGATAGGCCATTTTCGTTGTCTTGGTTCAATCCCATACTTGGATCAGGAGGGCCGCAGCCATGAAGTGTTCCTTAGGATTGCCGGCTGACTGTGTTGGTTGTCGCGCGCAGACCGTGTTGCGCATTAACGAACAGCCCGTGTGTTTGAACTGCGCAGAGCATGAGCCGCCCGCGGCCCGAGTGCTCAAAGCAACGAACGCGTGAGTGTTTTACGACTGCGGGACCACCACGGCGCGGAGCGCTGTTCGGTGAAGCCTTAAGACGTAATCCGCTGCTACAATCACCACGTGCGAACGCCCATCCCCGCTCGTTGGGTTGCGATCACCGTTTTCATTCTTGCTTCGGTCCTGAATTATCTCGACCGCCAGATCCTGGCCACCATGGTGGACATCTGGCGCGCGCGGCCCGAATTCCCATTCACCTACGACGACTACGGCCTGCTGCTCGCGGTGTTCTCCATGGCCTACGCGCTGAGCGCGCTTTTCGTGGGCTGGTTCATCGATCGCGTGGGATTGAATCGCGGCACAGGTTTCGCCGTGGCGCTGTGGGCCATCGCAAGCTTCGGAACTGGAGCATCGCACAGCGTTCATGAGCTGCTGGTGTGGCGGGCGCTGCTCGGGATCTCCGAAGCCAGCGCGATTGCGGCCGTGACGAAAGCAGTGGCGATGTATCTGCTGCCACCCGAGCGCGCCGTGGGACAAGCCATGAGCCAACTCGGCCTGAGCTTAGGCGCGGGAATCGCTCCGGCATTCGCGGTCTACTTCTCATATCGATACTCGTGGCACTGGGCCTTCTACGCCGCGGGCATGCTCAGCCTGGCCTGGATTCCAATCTGGCTGGCGACGGCGCGGTCCATTCCACCGGTCGCGCTGCCCCAAATCGGCAAGGCGGCGCATTCGTTCGCTTTGCTGCGCGATCCCAAACTTTGGGTTCTCATGATCGCCAACATGGCGGGCATGACGGTTTACAGCCTGTGGGCGAATTGGGCGCCCACTTATTTAATACACGTCCATCATCTGACACCGGAACAAGCCTCGAATTACACCCGGATCGTGCCTTTGGCCGGTTACCTGGGCGCGCTGCTCGGCGGCGCCATCTCCTGGCGATTGGTTCGTTCCGGCCACACGCCGGTGGCCGCGCGCAAGCGTGCCTGCCTCATTTCGGCTATCTTTCTGCTGGCGACCATGGCCGTGCCGCTATTACCCAGCCCCGCGCTCGCCACCGCGGGAATGTCCTTTAGCTTCTTCTGGGTATGCGCCTGGAGCGCCAATCATTACACACTGCCCATCGACATCTACGGCGCCGGACGCGCGGCATTCGGCGGCGCAGCGCTTGTATTTGCGTACGGTGTAATGCAGTCCGCCATCTCCCGACCCCTGGCGGCTGTGATCGAAAACTACGGTTTCGTACCAGTATGTTTTATCTTCGCCTGGCTGCCAATCGCGCGGCTATCTGCTGGTGCATCTGCAAATTAGCTGATAAATCTGGGTTCGACCTATTCCG
Organism: Bryobacterales bacterium; assembly: GCA_963747945.1. GTDB lineage: Bacteria > Acidobacteriota > Terriglobia > Bryobacterales > Bryobacteraceae > Palsa-89. The sequence goes on along the minus strand of CAVVHB010000032.1, from coordinate 178,703 downwards.
TCAGTCACAGATCAGCGAAAACGCCGCTAGTACTTGCTAGCCATCCAGTACGTTGCAGGGCAAGCAAATGTCGAACTAAGGTCTTAATCAGGGGTAACCTGATGTAGCCTTCGCTGATCTAACCATCAGACGGCGGTAGTCAGAGGCTGCCTAGTCTGCTTTGGAAGGATGTAATAGAAGTATGAAAGTTCAGTGCCCCTATCGCTGTGACTACTGCCTGAACCTAAAGGGCGAAACGAATCATTGGTGGCTTCGGCCTCAGGACGCCGAACAGTTCCGCCTGGTGCGCTGGGACCAACAACTGGCGGATCTGGAAGGCTACGAACACATTTGTTCGGAGTCCTGCGCGTCGAAAGCCCTGTCGAAATGGCTGACACAAGCCAGCGGCAACCTGGTGCGGCCCTCGGCGAAGGAGCTATCCCACGCCGCGAAGGCCATGTCCGCCATTCAGTAGGTCTTTAGATAAGTTAGTTCTTTCTTCGCCGCTGCCACCGTCCAGTGATGCCAGGGCGGCTGGTGCATGGTGATCTGCTCAAAGCACGCCGCGGCTTCGCGGTAACGCTTGCTGTTCTCCAGATATTGTCCGTAATAAAACCAGGCGGTGGGAAGCGAAGGATGATCCCGGATCACCGCCGTGGCCGACGCTTCGGTTTCCGGCAGGCCGAGTTGCGAAAACAAATAGAGCAGCGTGACGTCCGGCGTTGATTCCAGCCCGGGGAACATGTCCAGCGCCTGGTGCGCCAGGCCCGCACTGCCCTCGCGGTCGCCGTGATACAGCGATTCGAACGCCTCGTCAATGAGGTTATCAGCGCCACCGTGTCCGTCCAATTTAGCGACATCCTGCAACAGGCGCAAAGCCCATTTGGAGCGCAGTACGTTTCCATCTTCGAGCCGGGCGGCTTTCAGATTCGCCGGAAACAACCAGCGTGAGGCTCTTGCTGGGAACTCGAACGAGGAGCACGGATGGTCCATAAGACCAAAGGAGGTTCTCACCGGCATAGTTCTGACTGAACCAGCCGAGCGTCAAATGGTCCTTCTTTGCAAATGTAATCGCATCGGGCAGAGCCCCGCCCCGGTGCAGCGCCTCAAAGAATGCGCGATTTTCCAGAACTTCTTCCCCTGGCGTTCCGTCGGCCTTGTTCATCAAAACCTGACGGATTGTCGCGCCGGGCGGAACTGGCGCGGGAGTGTCCAGCAGCGCACTGGGGACTCGCTCGGCAATTACCGGCTCTTCGGGCGCCCGTGCTGTTATCTTGCCCTGATGCAAAATAATCTGGCCCGATTTGATGATTGCCGTGTGTATCGTGGGATCGTAGTCATCAAACCGGACTTCTTGCCCAGCCAGTGGCCAAACCGCCAACAGCGCGGCTCTAAGAGCCTGTGCGAAAACTACGACCAACCGCTCCCTTCGGTCACGGCTCAGCATCGACTGTCCAGCAAGATGACAGCGTTACCGAGCCACGACCAGAGGGAGCGGTCAATGCGCACGGTTTTCACACACACTCTGCCTGCGCCCATCTCACTTCTTATATCCAATTTTGCGCAGGAACCCGTGCCGCCACTCGGCATCGGCCGCCGTCTCCACGCCCTTCGGTGACGACCCATCGATCACACCGAGCACTCCCCTGCCCTGCTCGGTCTGGGCCACGATCACCTCCACCGGATTGGCCGTCGCGCAGAAAATGGTGCAGACCTCCGGCGTCTCGAGAATGCGATTCTTCACGTTGATGGGAAAACCGCCGCGCAGCGCCACCACAAACAAATGCCCCGCCCCTACGGCGCTCGCGTTGCCGGCTGCGATGGCCTTCAATTCATCGTCGTTGCCGTCCACCCGCGTCAGGCACGCCCCCGACGCTTCATTGAACGCTATGCCAAACTTCATCTGCGGAACGGTATTGACGATCGCCTCGTAGATATCTTCGACGGTTTTGATGAAATGGCTGTGCCCGACAATGATGTTGCCCTCGGCTGGAATCTCGATCCGGATGGCGTGCAGGTCCATGGAACCTATTAAGCCATAAGCTAAGATCCAACAGCCGAATTCAGTGCCTGTGCTATCATGAAGTCTCCGGCCGCCATCCGGGAAGCCACTGATTTAATTGCACTTATGTCGTACTCTGCGCCGAGTATCGCTAAACTCATCGACCACACGCTGCTGCGTCCCGAGGCCACGCGTGAGGGCATTTTACAGCTCTGCAGCGAAGCCCGCGATTACAATTTCGCGAGTGTTTGTGTGAACGCATATTGGGTTCCGCTGGCTGCGTCTCAGCTAGAGGGATCGCAGGTGAAGGTCTGCACAGTGGTCGGATTTCCGCTGGGTGCAACTTCAACCGCAGCGAAAGTTGGCGAAACCGAAGCCGCCTTGCGCGCGGGCGCGCAAGAGATCGACATGGTGCAAAATATCGGCGCATTGCTCGGGGACGATGACCGTGCGGTGGAAGAAGAAATCGCGCTGGTGGCGGCAGCATCCCATCGCGCGGGCGCCATCGTCAAAGTGATTCTCGAAACGGCGCTGCTCAGTGACGATCAGAAGATCGTCGCATGCAGGCTGGCGCAGATGGCCGGTGCGGATTTCGTGAAAACTTCCACCGGATTCGGCCCTTCCGGCGCCACGGTTCAGGATGTGGAGCTGATGCGGCGCACGGTGGGTCCCACGATGGGCGTGAAGGCATCCGGGGGAATCCGCACGCTCGACGACGCGCTCAAAATGCTAGCCGCCGGGGCCACTCGTATCGGCGCGAGCGCCAGCGTCAAGATCGTCGAAGCGGCCCGAGCCGCCGAGAAACGAAGCGCGGAGTCCGGAACTTGACGATGGCCGCGCCTACCGGCAAAGGCAAGATTCGTTTCCAGGAACGCGCCGAACTGCTCGATTTTCTCCTGGATGTTTCCGCCGCCACTTCGGAGACGCTGGATCTCGACCGCATTTTGGCGAACGTCGCCGCGATCGTGAAGAATGTCGTTCCCTACGACCTTTTCGCCATCCTTCTTTACAGCGAGCGCCAGCACGGGCTCGGCATTCGCTATTCGATCGGCCATCGCGAGGAGGTGGTGCGAAACCTGGTGATCCCGCTGGGCGAAGGCCTCACCGGCATCGCGGGCGCGAACCGCCAGCCGGTTCTGTCGTCCGACGTTCATAGCGATCCGCGCTATCTTACGGCTCTGGATGCCGTCCAGTCCGAACTCGCCGTTCCGATGCTGGCCCGCGGCAAGCTGGTGGGCGTCCTCGATCTGCAGTCCACGCGGCTGAGCGCCTACCGCGAGCAGGATCGCGCTCTGTTGCAGTTGATCGCCTCCCGCGTGGCGGTGTCCATCGACAATGCCCGGCTCTATCGCCGCGTCGATCGGCAGAATCGCACGCTCAAGACGCTCGCGCATTTATCGCAGGAGTTCAGTTCGATCCTCGATCTGGACGAACTGCTGCGCAAAATCGCCACCACCACTCACTCGCTGGTGGCCTTCGACGCCTTTAGCATTCTGCTGCTGGATGCCGATCGCAAAGTATTGCGCCATCGCTTCAGCGAGCGCTACGACCAGCGCGTGGATCTGGACAACATCCCGCTGGGCAAAGGGCTGACGGGCGCCGCCGCTGAATCGCGCGAGATCGTGCGCGTCGCCGATACCCTGGCGGACCAGCGCTACATCGCGTCGCACCCCGACATCCGTTCGGAAATCGCCGTGCCGCTCATCGTCCAGGACCGCGTGGTGGGCGTCATGAATCTGGAGAGCGAGCGCATGGGCTACTTCACCGACGAGCACGCGCGATTGCTGGCCTTGCTGGCGCCCCAGATTGCAAGCTCGGTTGAAAATGCGCGCCTGTATGAAGAAATCGCGCAGCGCGAACAGTGGATGGATCGCGATCTCAAGGCCGCCCACAACGTGCAACTGGTCATGTTGCCGCGCGAAGCACCGGAAATCGAAGGCCTGGATGTTGCGATTCGTCTTCGCCCGGCGCGCGAAATCACGGGCGATGTTTACGACATTTTCGAGCATAGCTCGGGCGAAACCGTCTTTCTGTTTGGCGACGTCAGCGGCAAAGGCGCGGCAGCGGCCCTGTACGGGGCTATGGTGAGCGGTCTGCTGCGAACGCTGGCGCACCGGAGGAGAGATCCGGCCGAATTGCTTAAGCTACTGAACCGCGTCTTGCGCGAGCGAATCGTGGGCACCCAATACGTGACGCTGCTGGTGCTGGTCTGGGAGAGCGCGCGGCATCGCATTCGTCATGGCCAACGCGGGCGCCGAGCCGCCGCTCATCTGCCGCGACGGGGCCATCATCAAGCCCAAAGTGGAAGGTGTCCCCGCCGGCCTGCTCGACGATCGCGAGTACGACGAGGTGATCTTCGAGACCATGCCCGGCGACGTTTCGTTCTGCACTCCGATGGGATTACCGACCAGCCCAACCCAAAAGGCGTCGAATACGGCACCGCGCGTCTGGCGCGGAAGCTGCAGAAGCTGTGCGCCAAGCCTCCCGAAACGATTGCCAACCAGATTCTGGCCGACCTGGACCACTACAAGTCCGATGCGCCGACGCACGATGACCAGACGCTGGTGATTATAGAAAGTACGATGAAACCGAGCCGCGACCAGAGGGAGTCGGTCCGTTAATGGAATACCGCGATCACACCTTGTACCTGGAAGAAATGCCCCTGGCCGACGTCGCGCGGCGCGAAGGCACGCCCAGCTATGTGTACTCGCGCGCCGCGATTCTCGACCGATTCCAGGCCTATGAGCAGGCCTTCGGAGACGTTCCGCACAAAATCTGCTACGCGGTAAAAGCCAATAGCAACCTGTCTATTCTTAAATTGCTGGCCGAAGCCGGCGCGGGCTTTGACATCGTGTCCGGCGGTGAGTTGTTCCGTGTGTTGAAGGCCGGCGCGGACCCGGGGACCATCATCTTCTCCGGCGTCGGCAAGACTTCGCAGGAGATCGACTACGCGCTCGAGCACCGGATCCAGAGTTTCAACTGTGAGTCCGAACCCGAGCTGGCGCTGATTGATTCGCTGGCTGCCCGGCGCGGCATCCAGGCGCGCGTCGCGTTGCGCGTGAACCCGGATGTCGACGCCGTCACGCATCCCTACATCTCCACCGGACTGCGCAGCCACAAGTTCGGCATCGATATCGCGGCCGCCGAAGCGGTGTACGAACGCGCGCGAACGCTGCAGAACCTGTCGCTCGAAGGCGTCAGCTGCCACATCGGTTCCCAGATCACCGATATCGCGCCGATGCTGGAAGTGTTCGACAAGATGATCGCTCTGGTGGAGCGATTGCGGGCGCGCGGCCTGCCCATACGCTCGCTCGATCTGGGCGGCGGTCTCGGCGTCGCTTACGAACCGGGGGACAAATCGCCTTCCATTTGCGAATTTATTCAGGCTATGCGCCGGGGCACGGCCGGACACGGTCTCGAAATCCTGATCGAGCCGGGCCGCTCCATCGTCGCCGAAGCGGGCCTGCTGCTTACGCGGGTGCTGTATCGCAAGAGCAATGGCGACCGGCAATTCGTGATCGTCGACGCTGCCATGAACGACTTGATTCGTCCCGCGCTATACCAGTCCCACCACGAGATCGTTCCGCTCCGGAAAAGCCCGGGCGGCACCATCGTCGCGGACGTCGTGGGACCGGTGTGCGAATCGGGCGATTTTCTGGCTCGCGCGCGCGAAATGCCGAATGTTTTACCCGGCGATTTGCTGGCCGTTTGCACGGCCGGCGCGTACGGTTTTGTGGCTTCGTCGAATTACAATTCGCGCCCCCGTCCGCCCGAGATTCTGGTGGAAGGCGATCACTACCGCGTGATCCGCACGCGCGAAACATACGACGACCTGACACGCGGCGAGTGAAAGACTTTGCTGGACGCCACTTTGGGCGAGTATTTGAGCGCCGAAGGGGAGGCCTAGCCGGCATTTACGACACCCCTACGCGTTTGGGATACAATGTAAAAGGAGGGTGCTATGGAACAGGCAACCAGTAAGAAGCTTAAGCCCACACCACAAGGTACCGACGCGCGTGGCCAAGAGACGCGAGGGGACGTGTCGCGTGTCCGCACAGCCTCAAAACAAGAGTTCGATAAGGCTCACCGGAAAACCAGTGCCCAGCATGCCGGGCTGTTTCGCCGCCTGGCCAAGTAAACACTCCCTTTAGTAAGGTTTTCCGACGGAATAGTTTGGAACAAGAGCCGGTTTTTCTGGCACGGGCTCAGATTGACGAAATCCACCGTGACCAGATCAATGAACATGGCGGCCTGCACGGCTTAAGGGACGAAGGGGCGCTCGAATCAGCCGTAGCGCAGCCTATCAACGTCTACCTCTACGGGAACGGCGACCTCTTCGAGATTGCGGGCGCGTATGCCTTTCACATCGCCGAAAGCCAAGCCTTCTTTGACGGAAACAAGCGGACCGGAGTCCAGGCAGCTTTAGATTTTCTGGAAATCAACGGAGTCGATACCAGCCAGCTCCCGGAACTCGCCGCCTACGATGCGATGATCGCGGTAGCCAACCACGAGATGGACCGTATCGGGTTGGCGCAATTCTTCCGTGATACCCTGGCCTGCTAAAGCAACGGCGTCGAATCGCTCGCGTAAGGAGACGGCGCGCTTGGGATTGGGCGAGTAGGCCAATAACCGATGGCGAAACCTCTGCTCTATCTGACCGGGGAGGAAATCAGGAAAGGCGATCGCATACTGCTGCATGGCGAAGCTGGCGAAATTGATCTCGTGCTTGATGGTGAAAATAACCCCGAAGCGTGGCCAGCGCAGAAATACGGAAGGGGCGTCATGATTTCCGAGCCGAAGAGCTTCGGTTATTTGTTTCTCATGGAAGCCGAAATCGGACATTACGAAGATCTGGAATTCGTTTCCAGATCTCACTCGGCTGGCTAGGCCGCCTATGCAGCTCCGCGTTACAATCAATTATGCGCTGTGCCATTCTCGCGTCCCTCTGTTTGTCCCTGCTCACTCTTCTCCCCGCGCAGGAAAAACCCAAGCCCACGCCCACGTCAACATTGGATAAAACCCGCATGGAGGCTTACGTCCGCCATCTGCTGGCCGTGATTCCCGAAGTGGCGGTGAAGGTCGACGACCCCAAACCCTCCTCCACTCCGGACCTGGAAGAAGTGGATGTTCACTTTACCTACCAGGGCCGCTCGCAGGACGAAACGTTCTTCATGACGAAAGACGGGAAGCACATCATTCGCGGCGTGGTTTACGACCTTGGCCAAAACCCTTTTCAAGAGGATCTCGAGAAGTTGAAAACCAGCGGCGCTCCGAGCTTCGGGCCGGCCAACGCCCCGGTTACGGTGGTGGAGTTCGGCGATTTCGAGTGCCCCAATTGCAAGGAAGAAGCCAAGACGCTGCGCGCCAATGTCCCATCTCAATTTCCCACCCAGGTTCACGTTTACTTCAAGGATTTCCCGCTGGAACAGATTCATCCCTGGGCCAAGGCCGCGGCCATCACGGGACGATGTCTCTATCATCAAAGTCCCGCGGCTTTCTGGAAGTATCATGATTGGATTTACGATCACCAAACTGAAATCACTCCCGACAATCTGAAGACCCAGGTGATGGATTTTGCCAAGACCGCGCAGGATATCGACGCGCTGCAACTGGGGCACTGCATCGATACCAAAGCCACCGAGGCCGAGGTGGAAGCCTCCCTGGCGGAGGGACGTGCACTCCACGTGGACGCCACGCCGACCTTGTTTCTGAACGGGCGTCGCCTGATCGGCAACTATCCCTGGCAGAATATCGACCAGATCATCAACGGCGAGCTGAACTATCAGAAAACCGCGCAGAACACTCCTCCGAAGACCGAGAAGTCCGACGACAAGTGCTGCGAGATCAAGATCCCGTCTCCGCTGAATAAGTAACATGCGCCTGAGACCCGTACCGCTGATCGCGCTCCCGATCGCCCTAGTGGTCGCGCTTACCGCCGGCCTCGCTGCCGTCAACATCAGCAGTGACGAATACCTGGGCATCATCAAGTTTTTGGCTTCTCCCCAGCTGCGCGGCCGGGCCACCGGATCGCCGGAACTTGAGAAGGCCGCGGCTTATATTCGCGATCAGTTTCGGGGCATGAACTTGAAGCCGGTGTCGGGCGACAGCTACTACCAGGATTTCGACGTCACCACTAGCGCCCACTTCGGCAAAAAGAACGAGCTCACCTACACACCTCAAGCGGCGCCAGCCCGGAATCGCTGCGGTTCGAGCAGGATTTCATCCCGTTAAATCTTTCCGCCGCTGGCGAAGTATCCGGCAACGTGGTCTTCGCCGGCTTCGGCATCACCGCGCCCGAATACAATTACGACGACTACGCGAGCCTGGACGTGAAAGGCAAAATCGTCTTGCTGTTGCGCCATGAGCCGCAGGAGTTCGACGAGAAAAGCGTGTTTGAGGGCAAGGTCTATACCGCGCACTCCCAGATTTTCAGCAAAGCGGCCAACGCCAAATTTCACGGAGCTAAGGCCGTGCTGCTGGTCAACGATGTCGGCACCCACACTGGCGACGGTGACGATCTGGAGAAATTCGGAGGCGCCGGAAGGCCCCGACAACGCGGGCATCGAGTTCGTTCAGGTGAAGGCCAACGTCGTCAATCAATGGCTGGCCCTCAGCGGCAAGAACCTGGAAGCCATCGAAAGCGGCATTGACAAGGACCTGCATCCGGAATCGTTCGCACTGCCCGAAAAGCTGCGCCTAAATATGGATGTCGACATCGCGCGGGAGGTGAAAACGGTTCACAACGTCGAAGCGTACCTGCCCGGTGAAACCAGCGAGTACGTCGTCATCGGCGCGCACTACGATCATCTCGGCCTGGGCGGTCAGTTCTCCATGGCGCCTTCTTTGACCGGAACCGTGCATCCCGGCGCCGACGATAATGCTTCCGGCACCGCGGGCGTCATCGAACTGGCGCGCTGGTTCTCGCACCAGCCCAAACACCAGCGGGGTATTCTGTTCCTGACCTTCGCGGGCGAAGAACTGGGCCTGCTGGGCTCCAGTTACTACGTCAACCATCCCCTGCTCCCGCTCAAAGACGACGTTGCGATGATCAACATGGACATGATCGGCCGGGTTCGCGACCGCAAAATTTACCTGGGCGGCGTCGGCACCGGAACTACTTTCGACGCCTTGCTGAAGCAACTGGTCCCCAAACACGATTTCGACGCCGATCTCACCGAGAAGGCGGGCTACGGATCGAGCGATCACACCTCGTTTACCACCAAGCAGGTCCCCGTACTATTCTTTTTCTCCGGCCTCCACGCCGACTATCACAAGCCGAGCGATACCTGGGATAAGATCAACGCTCCCGACGCCGTGCGGCTGCTGGACCTGGTAGCCGATGTCACCGATCACCTGATCGACGGCTCACCGCGCCCGCAGTTTGTCCGGGTGCCGGAGACGCAGCCTCCGGGTGAAGTGGCCAATCCCCACTCCGGCAGATCGCCCGGCGGCGGATACGGCCCGGATTTCGGTAGTATCCCCGATTTCACCGAACTACCCAACGGAGTGAGGTTTGCCGACGTAAGGCCCGGTTCGCCTGCCGCCAAAGCCGGTCTCAAGGGCGGGGACATTTTGACCGAGTTCGACGGTAAGCCTATCCAAAACCTATACGATTTTACGTATGCGCTTCGGGCCAGTCATCCTGGCCAAGAAGTACTTGTTAAGGTGCTCCGAGGGAACCAAACAATTGAAGCCAAGGTACTACTGACCGAGCGGAAGTAACGCCGCATACTTTGGTCATGGCACCTGAATCATCCTTTGGAACCGCTCCGGCACTGGCGAATAGCCCCGTAAGCACGCTGCCGCCTTTGATTCTTCATCCCTTCGCCGACGCCGGCGGCCCCGGCAAGCTGGTGGAGAGTTCTCGCGCCAACTTGAAACTGCAGGGTTTGCTGCCCCAAGGCGAGGCTACGCGTGACGACCTGGACCGCGCCCTCCTGGATGGACGCTACTCCGAGCTTCGTATGCTCTATTACGTAGGTAAGGACCTGGCCCGCTGGATCGAGCAGTGTCTCGAATTAGCCGATCGCAACCAAACGGCTCTGCCCGCCGGCATCTGCTTCCAAAGTTTCGCCGGGCTCCTGGTCCAGGACGCGCCTACCGGCGTTCAAGCCAAGCTCCGCAAGTGGGGCGTGGCCGACTACAAATCAATCTTCAGCCGGGCACTCGGGCTGCACACCCTGTTCGCCGCCGCGCCGCCGCGCGAAGTGCTGTCCGACGAGTTCGTGCGCTCCTATTTCCGCTTCGCCGATCAAGTTTTCCAGAGCAAACAGAGCGAGTGCGAGTTCACGCCGCTCAGCGCGCGTGAATTTCATTTCGAGCTTTATTCCTCGGGCGAATATTCCCGGATGCTGGAACGTTCCTGGGGTGAATAAGAGGACGAGTAATCCCCCTGAAACTCCGCGAGCGTAGCTAAGAATCCAGAAGCCGCGTTCAAGTTGTATCCGGCGAGATCGCGCAAGAACCGCTGACCAAACGCCGATTTCCTCATGCGGTCTCCATAGCGCCTGGCCACCCAAACCCCAATCCCCAATATCAGCAAGCCGAAGGCAGCGTTCACCACCATCCAGGTAGTACCGAAGAGACGATACACATCCCATCCCAGGGATGCTTTCATCACGACGATGAAAATGGGCGTCCAGGTCAGCGTCATGGCCAGGCAGATCGCTTGGATATAGCGGATACGGAATTTTCGCAATGTTTCCAAACGCTTCTGAATCCGGGCGACGGGTTGGTTGTAATCGATGTGCAGCGCGAGCCCGATCTGAACGATCAGCGCCGCCAGCGCTGCAATGGCCGCTAAATCCAGCACAACCGCGGGAAAAACGAAGCGCGGCACGAACCAGTTTTGGGCGATGAAGCGGCCGAAGGAAAAGATCACCACCAGTAGGAAGATCGCTCCCGCAGCCAGCATCGCGGATAATCTCCAGAGCGCCCATCGAGCTCGCCGGGTGTACATATCCCACAGCAACTGCCGGTTCAGGCGAATGCTTTCATCCAGCTTCCGATCGTGCTCGGCCCATTTTTCCTTCAGTTCATCGAGTTCCATGTCTCACTCCTGCTTCCAGCCGCATGGCCTGCTTCAGCCGGCTGATCTTGGTCGCGACATTGGTCTGGCTGATTCCCATGACGTCCGCGATCTCCTGGTAGCTGTTCCCGTCTAGATAAAGGATCACCAGCGCTTTGTTGAGCGGGTCGAATTCTTCGATCCAGCGATAGAGCATCTGTACCTCTTCGGAGCGGCTTTCCGTCTCGTCCATCGCTTCGAGCAAATGTTCGCTTCCTGGAACGACATGCCGCGTCCGGACAATCTCACGCCGATAGAATGAGATGGCGACATTCAGGGCGATGCGATACATCCAGGTGGAAAAGCGCACCCGTTCATCGAACGCGCGAAATGACCGCCAGAGCTGGACGATGATCTCTTGTGCCAGGTCGTCCCGGTCGCCCGGATTCCGGCAATAGGAGTAGCAGACCTTGTATAGGATCTTCTTGTGATCCTCCACCAGGTTCTGAAACCGTTCCTGTTCCGGCGTCGCCATGCTTCAGCTTATTATTCGCGGTAGCGGGGATAAAAATCACGCCGAAGACCGCTCGCTCACGCGCGCGGCTCTGAATCATTCGTGATAGGATACCGCCATGCGATGGCTCTGCTTGCTCGCGGCCTTAGCCGCCCCCGTGTTTGCTCAACTGGCTCCTCCGAACGAAGCGGGCGTCTCGCTGGGACATATCCATCTGACCGTTCCCGATCCGGACGCGCAGATCAAAGTCTGGGTGGATGTTTTGGGCGCCACGGCTTCGAAAGACGGCCCGTTGAATCTGGTCAAGCTGCCGGGCATCTTCATCATTGTCACCAAGGCAGCCTCCACTGAAGGCTCCGACGGTTCCACGGCCAATCACATTGGCTTCCTGGTGAAGGATTACGCCGGCCTGAAGGCCAAACTGGCGGCCGCCAACATCCCCACTGTATTCGACATTGAGAAGAACAAGCAGATCATGGTGACCTTCCCCGACAAGGTTCGCGTGGAGTTTAATGAGGACGCCTCCATCCCCGCGCCCGTGATCTTCCATCACATTCACCTGACAACCACCGACCCGGCGGCTCTGCAAGCCTGGTACGTCAAAACCTTTGGAGCCGAAGCCGCCACGCGCCGCAATCTGCCCGCGGCGAAAATTCCCGGCGGCGAAGTCGATTTTCTGAAGGCCAAGGAAGCGCCGGCGCCCACCAAGGGCCGGACTCTCGATCACATCGGATTCGAGATCAAAGACCTGGATGCATTCGCCAAGAAACTGGACGCCGAGGGGATCAAATTCGACATGCCGGTGCGCAACATACCGGCGATTGGCCTCAAGATCGCTTTTATTACCGATCCCGTCGGCACCTATATCGAGCTGACGCAGGGGCTGGAAGGCAAATAGACGTGCGACTCTGGGCCGTAACGCGTCTAACAGACAGGGATCCATGGTCTCTGTCGGCTATACACTTTTGTTCGCGGTAACCGCGGCTGCTACCGGGACGTTGTCCTTTGCAGCCACTCCCAATCCCGAGGAGATCGTTCGGAAATCGATCGCTGCCACCAAATCGGACTGGGCTAAGGCTCCGCAGTATTCTTACCTGGACCGGGACGTGGAAAGCAAGCGACACGATCCGCGTATGTCAAAGACATACCGTGTGCTGATGATCGACGGCTCTCCTTATAACTTTGTTACAGCGATCGACGATCGGCCACTTTCTCCTGAAGAAAAGGCGGCGGAACAACGGAAACTGCAACGGGCGAGTGAAAAAAGGCAGAACGAATCCGAGCGGGAACGGCAGAAGCGCATCGAGAAATACCGCAGGGAGAGCGAGCGCAATCACCAGATGCTCCAGGAGATGGTGGATGCATTTCAGTTTCACGTTTCTGTCGAGGCGGAAGTAGACGGGCACGCTTGTTGGGTGCTGGACGCGGAACCGAAGCCGGGGTACGAGCCGAGCGATCATGAGGGCCGGGTTCTCAAAGGAATGAAGGGGCGGCTGTGGATCGACAAGGCCAGTTACCAATGGGTGAAGGTGCACGCCGAAGTGGTGAAGACTGTCAGTTTTTACGGATTTCTCGCGAAAGTGGGGCCCGGCACCGAGTTCGATTTGGAACAGACACCGGTGGCCGCCGATATCTGGATGCCCAAGGTGTTTAACGTTCACGTAAGGGCTTCCGCTCTCGGATTTTTCAACGAAGACTCGGATGAACACGACACCTATCGCGACTACCAACCGATGCCGCAGGCCCTGGCGCTGCTACAATCCACTCAGTAGGATTTAGGAGCTACGATGCCCATAGCAACCGAAACAACGACGGGAATCACCCCGATTTCGCAGGAAAACGCGGCGCCGGAAGTTCAGCCCATTCTCGAGAAGCTGACTCAGAGGCTTGGCAAGGTACCGGCATTCTTCGGAACCATGGCGCGAGTGCCCGAAGCCTTTGCGAATTTTCTTCCGTTCTACACCGCCGTCATCGAACATGGAACCGTGGAACGGAAATACAAAGAACTGGCCTACCTGAAGGCTTCGCTCATCAACGGCTGCGAATACTGTTTCCGCGCGCACTCGGCGTCGGGGAAAAAGAACGGTGTGACCGAAGATCAGATCAAGGCGCTGGCCTTCTTCCACCGGAGCCCCGCGTTCGACGCGCAGGAGAAGGCGGTGATTCTTTACGCCGAGCGGGTGACGCGCGGAGCTTCGGCCATCCGGCCCGGGGCGCTGGATGAATTGAGGCAATATTTCAATGACGACCAGATCGTGGAACTGACGCTGGCGGTATGCGTCGCCAACTTCACCAATCGCTTCAACGATGCTCTGATGAACACGCCGGACATCGGTTAACCTGATGGTCGCCCGTGCGGTAGAATCGCCTCAGGTAATCAGTCTTCGCATGCGCAGGCTTATTGAAATTCTCGCCCTCGCTGGAATCTTCTCCGGCGCATTCTTCTTCAGCGCGGCTACCGGCGTGGCCAAGCCCGAGTACGCGCGCAGAACCGGCAAAGAGTGCTCATTTTGCCATCCTTCCGATTCCTGGAACTTGAAAGACGCCGGAAAGTATTATCGCGACCACCATTACTCGCTGCAGGGCTACGTGGAGCCGGCGCCCGCCAAACCCAATAGTAAGTCCGGCAAGAGCTGACTCGTCGCCTGGGCGCCATCAGGGCCGCCCAATCAGGGATGAAGCTTCTCTTCCCTCTCCAGCATTTCAATCAACTGCCCGATCTTGCGGGCGCGAGTCTCTGCTTTTTTCACGGTTTGAATGCGCCATAGGACCGCATACCTGTTTGCCCGGTCCAGTGTGTTGAAAAACGCCGTGGCGCGGGGACTGGCGTCCAACGCCGCCTGAAAGTCGCCCGGAACTGCCGCTCCGCGGGATGAATCGTAGGCCATATCCCAGCGCCCATTCTTCCTGGCATTCTCGATTGCCTCCAGCCCAGCCGCCTTCATTTCCCCGTTCTCGATCAGCGCCAGCGCCTTTTCCCTGTTGATCTTCGACCAGATGCTCCGGCTGGAACGCGAAACAAATCTCTGTAGCCAGGCATCTTCGCTTTCCGGCCTCTTTTGCCCGTCAATCCATCCGTAACACAGCGCAACTTCGAGCGCTTCTTTGTAGGACACCGACCGCAACGGCGAGTCCTTCTTCGCGAGTCGAAGCCACAAGCCAGTGCTCTTGCGATGGTTCTTCTCCAGCCAGGCAGCCCAGTCGCTTTTGGACTGGAAGAGCCTGGGCAGTGTACCGTCCTGGTTATTGGTCTTCACTCGGGCGTCTGTTCTATTCTATTCCGAGTCTCCCTGATATCCCTCGTATTCCTCGTATTCCCCGTATTCCTCGCACTCGCCCAATCTCCCCTGCATTTCATTTCCATGACTGACTTAGGCTCCCGAACGCGTCATCATAGACGATGAGAGAGGAATGACCCTTTCTTTGGAGCACTGGAGTACTGATGCAGGCAAACACCCTTACTGAACCGACCGAGGTTCCCTCGGGCCCGCTCTCGCCCGACGAACTGCGGAAAATCGATGCGTATTGGCGCGCCGCCAACTACCTGTCCGTGGGACAAATTTATCTCTACGACAACCCGCTGCTCACCGAGCCTCTGCGCCTGGAACACATCAAGCCCCGGCTGCTGGGCCATTGGGGCACCACGCCCGGGCTGAACTTCGTTTACGCGCATTGCAATAGGATCATCAAAAAGTACGATCTCGACATGATCTACATCTGCGGCCCCGGTCATGGCGGCCCGGGCATGGTGGCGAACACGTATCTGGAAGGCACGTACACCGAACTGTTTCCCAACATCACGCAGGACGCCGAGGGGATGAAGCGCCTGTTCAAGCAGTTCTCGTTTCCCGGCGGCATCCCGAGTCACGCCGCCCCGGAGACGCCCGGATCCATCAATGAAGGCGGCGAGCTGGGCTATTCATTGCTGCACGCCTACGGAGCGGTCCTCGACAATCCCGGTTTGATCGCTTGTTGCGTGATCGGCGACGGTGAAGCGGAGACGGGCGCGCTGGCGACGAGTTGGCACTCCAACAAGTTCCTCAATCCCGCGTGCGACGGCGCCGTGCTTCCGATTCTCCATCTGAACGGATATAAGATCGCCGGCCCCACGGTGCTGGCGCGCATACCGCGGAATGAGCTGGCGGAGTTGCTGCAAGGATACGGGTATCATCCGTATTTCGTCTCAGGCCACGAGCCCGGGCCCATGCATCAGACCATGGCCGCGACGCTGGTTTCCATCGTGGGAGAGATCAAGGCCATTCAAAAGAATGCGCGGGAGCATGGCTTTTCAGAACGCCCCACCTGGCCGATGATCGTCCTCGAATCACCCAAAGGCTGGACCGGTCCTAAAGTAGTGGACGGCCTGCAGGTGGAAGGAACCTTCCGAGCCCATCAGGTGCCGCTGGCCGAACTGGCGGCGAAACCGGATCACCTGCGCATGCTCGAAGAATGGATGAAGAGTTATCATCCGCGGGAACTGTTCGATCCCAACGGCACGTTGATTCCGGAGCTGGCCGAACTGGCGCCGAAGGGCACGCGCCGCATGGGCGCCAATCCGAACGCCAATGGCGGTCTGCTGTTACGGGACCTGCGCCTGCCCGATTTCCGGTCTTATGCGGTGAATGTTCCCAAACCCGGCAGAGAAATCGCGGAAGCCACGCGGGTGTTGGGGAAAATGCTGCGCGACGTGCTCACGTTGAATGATCCATCCCACAATTTCCGCGTTTTCGGACCCGACGAAACAGCATCCAACCGTTTAGATGCCGTGTTCGAGGTGACCAACCGCACTTCCACCGCCAAGATTTTTCCCTATGACGATCACGTCGCCCCGGACGGCCGGGTCATGGAGGTGCTCAGTGAACACATGTGCCAGGGGTGGCTGGAAGGCTACCTGCTCACCGGGCGCCACGGCCTTTTCTCCTGCTACGAGGCTTTCATCCACATCGTGGATTCCATGTTCAACCAGCACGCCAAATGGCTGAAGGTCTGCCGAACCATCCCCTGGCGCCGGCCGATTGCGTCGCTCAACTACCTGCTCACGTCGCACGTGTGGCGGCAGGATCACAACGGATTCAGCCATCAAGATCCCGGCTTTATCGATCACGTTGTGAACAAGAAGGCCGACGTAGTGCGCGTCTATCTTCCTCCCGATGCGAATTGCCTGTTATCGGTGGCCGATCATTGCCTGCGCAGCCGCAATTACGTCAACGTGATCGTCGCGGGGAAGCAGCCCTCGCTGCAGTGGCTGGATATGGACGCGGCCATCAAACACTGCACAGCCGGCCTCGGCATCTGGGATTGGGCCAGTAACGATCAAGGCGCGGAACCCGACGTGGTGATGGCATGCTGCGGCGATGTTCCGACGCTCGAAACTTTGGCGGCCGTGGATCTGTTGCACAAGTTGGTTCCGGATCTGAAAATTCGCGTCGTCAACGTCGTCGACCTGATGACGTTGCAGCCTTCGACCGAACATCCGCACGGATTGTCCGATCGCGATTTCGACGGCATCTTCACCGCGGACAAGCCCATCGTATTCGCCTTCCACGGCTACCCCTGGCTGATCCACCGCCTGACGTACCGGCGTACAAATCACGCCAATCTCCACGTACGCGGCTATAAAGAAGAAGGCACCACCACCACGCCCTTCGACATGACTGTGTTGAACGATCTGGATCGCTTCCACCTGGCGGGCGACGCCATTGATCGCGTTCCACGGCTGCGCAGCACCGCCGGTTATCCCAAGCAGGTGCTGCGAGACCATCTGATTGAACATAAACTCTACGTATCGCGCTGCGGTGATGACCTGCCGGAGATCCGTAACTGGAGATGGCCGGCGGCATGAAAATCCTGGTCCTGAACGGCGGCTCCAGCAGTTTCAAGTGCTGGTTTCAGGACGTCCCGGAGGGCCCGTTTCCCTCGGAGGCCCTGGCGCCGCGATGGACCGCGCGCACCGAATGGAAAACATCCCAGATGCCGGAGGGCGTTCTTGGCCCGCTGCTTCAATCCCTTTGGCAGGGCGAGAAAAAAGCGATCGATTCTCCCGCTGAAATCGATGTGGTTGGCCATCGCATCGTGCATGGCGGGCCGAAATATCGCAAAAGTGTTTTGGTCACGCCGGAGGTACGCGCCGGAATCGCCGAGCAGGCCCAATTCGCTCCCGTCCACAACAAGCTGCAGCTTGCGGCCATTGAGACTGTGGACCGGGTCATCGGAACCAAGGTGCCGCAAGTCGCGGTATTCGACACCGGATTCCACGCCACGCTCAAGCCTGCAGCTTACGTTTACCCCGGACCCTACGCCTGGCTGGACGAAGGAATCCGCCGCTACGGATTTCACGGGATCAGCGTTCAATACTCCACCAGGCGCGCCGCCGAGCTTTTGCAAGTGAAGCCGAACTCATCGCGGCTCATCGTCTGCCATCTTGGAAACGGCGCTTCGGTGACCGCGGTGGCAAATGGCAAAAGCGTCGACACCAGCATGGGATTTACGCCTCTCGAGGGCCTGATGATGGGCACGCGCTCGGGGTCCGTCGATCCCGGCGTACTGGTTTATCTGATCCGCCGGCATGGCTACACGGCCGATCAGATCGATGAAATCCTGAACCGGAAATCTGGTTTGCTCGGCGTTTCCGGCATCTCCGGCGACATGCGTGAGATTTTGGAAGCTATAGAGAAAGGCGATGCAGTCTCGAAAGGCTCCGATCGGGCGCAGCTGGCATATGACATCTACGCGCATCGCCTCACGCGCGAGATCGGCGCGATGCTGGCCGTGATGGGCGGCGCGGATGCGATTGTGTTCACCGGGGGTGTCGGCGAAAATTGCGCTCCGCTGCGCAAGGACGTTTGCGCGCAGCTCGAGTTTCTCGGTGTGAAGCTGGATGCGGCGAAAAACGCCAAGCCGCATCTGGATCAAAACATCGCGGCCACCGGCTCATCCATCCAGGTGCTGGTGATCCGGGCTGACGAGGACTGGGAAATCGCCCGCGAATGCTGGCGTCTCAAACAAGCCGGCTGACGATGCGCATCCCTCGCGTCAGGGTTCGGTGCACCGGACACTTGTCGGCGATCTCCAGCAGTTTGGTACGCTGCTCCTGGTTCAGATCGCCGATCAGTTCAATGTCCCGGTCGATGCGGTCCAGCATTTCGTCCCTGGTATCGCAATCCGCGCAATCGTTCGCGTGGATTTTGGAATGCCGCAGCCGGACGCTTACACTCGCGAGCGGCCATTGCTTGCGCCGGGCATACATGCCGATCGTCATCGACGTGCAGGCACCCAGCGCCGCGGCCAGCAACTCGTAGGGCGACGGTCCAGCATCCTGGCCGCCCAGCTCTTTCGGTTCGTCCGAGAAGAGCCGATGCGGACCGACCGTAATATCCTGCGTGAACCCAGCCACGCTTCCGCGAACCAGCACTTCGGGCGGAGACACCTTGGGCGCCCCAGGAACACCGACAGCCATCAGCTCTTCAACTCGCCCGCCGCAATCTCATCCACGTAGCACCAGATCCAGCGCTCGCCCGGCTCTATGGACCGCATCAACGGATGCTTCGAAGCGTGAAAATGCTTAGTGGCGTGCTTGTTCTTCGATGAATCGCAGCAGCCTACATTTCCGCACTCCAGGCACATACGAAGATGTACCCACGAATCCCCCATCTTCACGCACTCATCGCAGACATGTTTGGAAGGGTGGGTGATGCTGATTTGATTTAAATGCGTACACTCTTTCGCCATACTAGCCTCCAGTTATCGCTCGATTCTCTCCCGGCCTTTCGAGAGCGGCTCGATCCCACTTGGCGAGATTCGCACCGGCCTCGTAGGTGGTTTCGAGGAACTCCGTTAGCTCGGATTCAGGCGACGCCTCACTCCGAATGTCATCGTACATCAGCAGGAACTCGCCCATTCCCTGGTGGTAAAACGCCGGTTTCGGACCAATCGCGTAAGTTTTGAAGCCCGCCGGCTCAGGCGTGGTGTAGGAATAAAATGCCGGTGCCTTGATATCGCCTCCGCCCGGCCAGAATCCGGCGCTGCTCACTTCGTGCGAGTAGGCTTCCTGCATCATTTCTTTATATTGGGGATCGGATCTCGGCGGAGCCAGCCGGCCCGAGAAGCGCGTCACGGCGATATCGAAGCTGCCCCAGAAGAAATGCACCGGGCTGCATTTGCCGATGAATCGCGAGCGAAAGTTCTTCAGCACCTTGTCGACGGAAATCAGAAGGCGCCGGAAGCGATCGACATATTCGCGATCGTACGACTTATGCGTGCGGTCTTCAGCGAACGGAATCGGATTCGGGAATTCATCCGGATGCGCTTGAATGGTGACGTCGATTTTGAGCGCCGCCAGGGTGCCCATCACCTCCGCGTAAAAGTCGGCCACCGTGCGAGGCGCCAGTTCCAGCGTTCGAACGTCGCCTTCGCTGGTCTGGATCACCAGTTTGTGCCCAATAAAATCCAATTCGATTTCAAACACTCCGCGCGGATAAGGAATGGCCGATGTGGTAAGCCCCCGCGCGCTCACATATAATGTCGCGTTCCAATAATGGTTGATGAGCGGCGTCAGGGTCATGCGGATCTTACCTACAATCTGCGTCCACATGTGCAGGGTGTCGTAGGTGTCCTGCCAGGCAGCTAACGGAAGCTCTGGCCACGCGTCGACGTTGGGAGTCATCTCTTTTAATTCTACTTTGTGGCGCACGCCCTCTTGCGTGCCGCATTCACACTCGTGTGAATGCCAGGTCCTTGTTCATAGTGTTCGTGCGCCACAAAGTTCGCGCGATGCATACTAGAAAAACGTCTATGCGAACCCAAGTCGGTATTGTCGGAGCGGGACCCGCCGGTCTGATGCTTTCCCATCTGCTTCACTTGCATGGTATCGAGTCGATCGTTCTCGAGTGCCGCAGCCGCCAGCACATCGAAGATCGCGTGCGCGCGGGAGTGCTGGAGCAAGGCACGGTGGACCTGATGATCCAAACCGGCGTGGGCGGCCGTTTGCAGCGGGAAGGATTGCGGCACGATGGCGTCTGGTTCAGCTTCGGCGGCCGTCGTCACCGCATCCATCTGTCCGAACTGACCGGTGGCCGCGCCATCACCGTATACGCGCAACAGGAAGTGGTGAGGGATCTGGTACAGGCGCGCCTCAGCGCCGGCGGGCCAATCGTATTTGAGGTCGACGATCTCTCCATTCACGATCTTGACTCGACGCTTCCGAAGATTCGCTACAAAGACGGCGGCGCTCCACACGAAATCGTTTGCGACTTCATCGCCGGCTGCGATGGCTTTCATGGGATCTGCCGTCCTTCCGTCCCCGAGGGCGTCATCACAACCTATGAGCGCATCTATCCGTTCGCATGGCTAGGCATTCTGGCGGAAGCGTCGCCCACGTCCGAAGAACTGATTTACACTTACCACCCGCGCGGCTTCGCTCTCTTCAGCATGCGCTCGCCACAGATCACCCGCTTATATCTGCAATGCACGCCCGACGAAGATCTCACGCAATGGCCCGACGATCGCGTGTGGGAAGAGCTAAACGCGCGCATGCGCACCGAAGATGGCTGGGCGCCGGCCATCGGCCCGGTGATTCAGAAAGGCGTCACCGGGATGCGCAGCTTCGTGATTGAGCCGATGCAGTTCGGCCGGCTGTTTCTGGCGGGCGACGCCGCGCACATCGTGCCGCCGACCGGCGCCAAAGGATTGAACCTGGCAATCTCGGACGTGCACGTTCTTTCCCAATCCATAGAAGCCTTCTACAAATCCGGCCGGCACGATCTTCTCGACCAGTACTCCGCGAAGTGTCTTCGCCGCATCTGGAAAGTACAGCGCTTCTCCTGGTGGATGACGTCCATGCTGCATCTCTTCCCGGCAAGCGACGGCTTCGATCACCGGCGGCAACTCGCCGAGCTCGACTACATCACCAGCTCCCGCGCCGCGATGACGTCGCTAGCAGAGAATTACGTCGGGCTGCCGCTCGATTAGCTACAATTAATGCCTTAACCCAATCGACTTCGCGGCTCTTCATTTCCATTTGTGGTTTAATCCTGGCTTCCATTTCTGCCTCCGGCCAGATTATGATCAAGACCTTCGCCGGCGGCCACGTTGTGTCGGGAGTGCCGGCTCAAAACATTGCTTTGGGCATTATTTCTGACATCACGCGAGATCCGCACGGCAACTTGGTCTTTTGTGACGGCTCAACCCATGTAATTCGGCGCATCAATGCGGATTGAACAGTTCAAACCATCGCCGGAACCGGAATTCCGGGTTACGGCGGCGATGGCGGACCGGCCCTCAGTGTTTTACTGGACGGTCCTGCGTACCCAAAGTACGATAAGGCCGGCAATCTTTATTTCGTCGATAACAACCGAATTCGCCACATCGACACATCTGGAATAGTTACGACAATAGCCGGCACGGGCATTTTAGGCACGCTGGGCACCGGCGGCGCAGCATTGTCGGCTCAAATTTACGTTGTCACGGACCTTGTGATAGACAGGGCGGGCTACATCTATTTTTCCGAGTACCAGCAGCCGCTGCTGCGCCGGATTACGCCTTCCGGGCAGGTCGAAGTTTTCGCGGGCTGTGCTACTTGCAATGACGTTGACGGAGCTCCTGCGACACAATCGTCCTTCGGTAGCGTGGCCGCAATGTCATTCGATGCCGGCGGAAACTTGTACTTGGCTAGCACCAACGGCGTCCAAGGCCATCTGTATCGAATTTCGTCCGATGGAATCATCCATCATTTTGCCGGCTTCGGATCGACGGGCTTCGGCCCCCAATCCGGTAACGGCGGCCCAGCGCTTGCCGCACCCCCCAGCAAGTTTGTCAGTGTGGCTACCGACGTGGCCGGCAATGTTTACACGGAGGAAAGCATCTACACAGTGGGCGGCGTGGCCGTCCGGCGTATTGGAACCGATGGAAATATCAACGTGATTGCTGGAGACTTCACCGGCCTGGATCCGCCCAACGATGGCCCGGCGCTCCAAACCGGATTGACCGGAGGCGGTGCTTCGTCGCTGTCCACCGCCGGCGCCGTACTAACATTTGCGGACTATCGATTAATTCGAGAGATCACCTCAGAAGCGATCCAGACGACAGCGGGAGGCCAACCACAGCCGGCCCCTAATGGAACTCCAGCTCTTAGCGCCTGGTTCATTCAGCCGAATTCCATCGCCTTCAATAGTGCAGGCGAACTGTATGTGGGACAATCCTGCATTATTCAGAAGATCAATTCAAGCGGTGTGTTGTCGACGATTGCTGGAACTGGTCAATGCAATGAGAGCGCCAATTCCATATCGCCCGGCCCCGCCTTGACCACTCGGTTAACTCCGGTGGATAGCATCGTTGTCGACAGCCACAACCAAGTCTACTTTGTGGATTACCTTGGCGCGCTTTACATGGTCTCCACTGAGGGAGTAATCAGCAACGTGGTGGAACTCAGTATATACGGCGGACCCAATCTGCTTGCCATCGACTCACACGATCACATTTATTTCCTTACCTACGTTCTGGACGCACTTGGCCTTGTTGTACCTGGAGCGGCGCCCCAATTGGTCAACCCACCCCCCTCCCCCGAAGGTGGGTTTCAGGCTCTCGGCCTGGCGGTTGATGCCGCGGACAACATTTACGCCTGCTGTGATGCATTATCGACTATACTTCGATACTCTTCGGATCTGCAGTCTTATACCGCCCTGAACCTCGGAGGGCCCGGTGTCGGCGGGCCGCATGCGCTGGCGATAGATTCATCCTCCAACATCTGGCAGGGTTTGGGCGTCATAGGGTTATATAAGGGGTCGTTTCCCTTCGGCGGTTGCTGCGTCTACGCAGACGGCGGCCCTGCGGAATCCACGCGGATAGAACCATCGGCGTTAGCGTTCGCGCCGGATGGCGATCTATATGAGCTGGATTCCGGCACCGACTAGTATTCGCCGAATTCACGGAGCGCGCCCTACGGTGGCTCCCGCGATTGCTTCCGGTGGCATTGTCAACGCGGCGAGCCTCGCCGGAGGGGCCATCGCGCCTGGAGAATTGATCTCGATCTTTGGATCGAACTTTGGCCCGGCGGGGCTCGACGTTGCCGCGGCGCAGAACAACGGCATTCCGAAAGCGCTGAACAACGTACACGTGTATTTCACCCCTGGTAACGAAGGCGCCATCACAGCTCGCACCCAGACCCAAATCAACGTGTTCGTTCCTTACGATGTTGCAAACGGTACTTCCACCCAAGTGATCGTGGATGTCGACGGCGTCACCTCAACGCCCGTTACGGTTCCAGTGGCTGCCTCGGCTTTCGGGCTCTCCACCGCCGACGCCAGCGGATCGGGCCAGGGCGCGATCTTCAATCAGGATGGCTCACTCAACACCCACTCCAACCCAGCCGCGCGCGGATCGATCGTCACGTTGTTCGGCACAGGGGAAGGCGTCACGACACCAGCGCTTCCCGATGGAGCGCTCGAGATTTCCACGCCGTACTCCACGACGCAGGCTCCCGTTGCGGTTAAGTTCGGCGGCCAAACCGCCCAGATCCAATACGCCGGCGCCGCGCCATTTCTTCCCACCGGCGTGTTTCAAATCAACGCGACTATTCCGGCTGGAGTCACCCCCGGCGATGTGCCGATTACAGTGTCGATCGGCGGCATCGGCACCACGCGGGCCGTCACGGCCGCCGTCCAGTAGCTCGCCGCCGTATAATTCGGAAAGGTGGTAATGTCATGAAGTACGCCGTTCTCTTGGGCCTTTCCTTAGCGATTTTAGGCGCCGCTGACAAAAAGCTTCCCATCGACGAGACCTCGAACGATCTCCTCGACATCTCCGTTTCCCCACCCCTCGATAAAGATCAGATCAGGCAGGAACTGGGATCGGATTTGGGCGACGACATCGTCGCCATCCGCCTGACGGCGCGCCCGGTGAGCGACAAGCCGGTGCAACTCAGCCTGGACGATTTCCTGTTGATCTCGACTAAGGACGGGCAGCGCTCCGAGCCTTACGCAGCGGGGCAACTGGCCGGATCGGACAGTCTTTCGGTGACAAATGGACGCAGCGGGCTGGGAGACCATAAGGCCAGGCCTTCCATCGGATTCGGCGGATTCGGAATCGGAACGGGCGGCTCCACCACTCCGCCCCCGGACGTGAAGGTGAAGGAATCGCACGACGAGAAAGAGAATCCGCTGCTGGCCGCTCTGAACGCCAAGATGCTTCCCGAAAAAGAAATTACCGAGCCAACCTCCGGACTGCTATTTTTCCAGGTGGTGGGAAAGGTGAAGGCGAAGGACCTGGAGCTACGCTACAAAGGGCCGGCCGGGAAAATGGCGCTCCGATTCCGACCGGAGAAGTAAGGAGAAGTGGGAGGACGCGGATTTATCGTGCCGCCGTCCCGCATTCTACCCATCCGACAAACCAGTTTCCGCGTTTGTGGTGGTGTATTCTGTATCTGATTGAACCTGAAATTGAACCATCGAACTGGAATACGGAGAAGCATTGTATAGCGCAAAGATCACCGCGCTCGGCTGCTACGTGCCGCCGGGACTTTTGACCAATCAAGACTTAGAGCAGATGGTGGACACCAGCAATGACTGGATCGTCCAGCGTGTGGGTATCCTGCAGCGCCACATCGCCCCGCCCGAGATAGCCACTTCCGACATGGCGGTGGAGGCCGCCAAAATTGCCTTAGAGCAGCGTGGCATCGATGCCGCCGAGTTGGATGCAATCCTGGTGTGCACGGTAACGCCAGACATGTTATTCCCGTCCACCGCTTGCCTGGTGCAGGACCGGCTGGGCGCAAAACACGCCTGGGGATTCGATCTGGTGGCCGCGTGTTCAGGATTTATTTACGGACTAACTACGGCTGCTCACCTGGTGTCCGCGGGCTCCCATAAGAAAGTGCTGGTGATCGGGTCCGATACGATGTCACGCATTATCGACTACACGGACCGGTCCACGTGCATCCTGTTCGGAGATGGCGCAGGGGCCATGTTGGTTGAGCCCACCGAAGAGGGCGAGACCGGGTTTATCGATTTCGTCAACCAGATCGACGGCTCGGGTGGCGACTATCTGAAGCAGCCCGCCGGCGGCAGCCGCATACCCGCCAGCGCGGAGTCTGTCGCTCAGCGGCTGCACTATGTCAAACAGGACGGCCAGCAGGTTTTCAAGTACGCGGTTCGCAAAATGGAGGAAACCTCTCGCAGTCTTTTGGAGCGCAATCACATGACCGTAGACGATGTGGCCGTGATGATTCCGCATCAGGCCAATCGGCGCATTATCGCGGCGGCGGCGGAGCGCCTGGGCATCGACTGCGATCGAGTAGTGATCAACATCGATCAGTACGGAAATACCACGGGAGCGACCATTCCTTTGGCGACACGCGACGCCCTGCGCTGCGGGAAGCTCAAAAAGGGCGACCTGGTTCTGTTCGCAGCCGTGGGCGCGGGTTACACGGTGGGCGCGAATTTGTGGCGCTGGCAGATGTAGACGCCGAGACTCATGGAAACACGAAAAGCGGTGGTGTTTGGATGCCGTGGACAGCTTGGCATCGAACTGGTAGCAGTCCTCAGCGAGCGCGGCTATCGAGTAACCGGATTCGATCGCACCCAAGTGGACATCGGCGACGGCGCTCAAGTGGAGCAGGTATTCGCGCGGGAAGATCCCGCCATTGTGGTGAATGCGGCCGCGTACAATCAGGTGGACGTCGCGGAAAAAGAGCCGGCGCCGGCGATGCTGGCCAACGGTTTGGCGGTTCGCAATCTCGCGATGGCCTGCCGGCAGCACGACGCGCGATTGGTGCATTTTTCAACCGACTATGTGTTCGACGGCACGGCCGGGCGTGCGTACAGCGAAGAAGACGCCACCCATCCACTGGGCGCGTATGCCGTGTCAAAGCTGGCCGGCGAGCTCTACGCGCAGGCCTACCTGGATCATCCGCTGATTATTCGGACCTGCGGTGTTTTCGGTCCGGGCGGACTGAAAACCGCCCGCGGCAATTTCGTGGAGGTAATGCTGCGGCTTGCGGCCAGCGGACAGCCCATTCGAGTGGTTGACGATCATGTTGCCTCACCCACCTATGCGCCGGCGCTCGCCGCGCGTTCGGCCGATCTGCTGGACCGGGGACTTACGGGCATCTTCCACATCGGTGGCGGACAACCTATATCCTGGTTCGACTACGCCTCCATGATTTTTCGAGTAGCCGGATTGCATCCGGAACTCAAACCGACGAATGAGCGCGAATTCCGTACTGCCGCGCGCCGCCCCAAGTACTCCGCACTTTCAAACGCGAAGATGGAACGCTGTGGCATCGAACCCTTTCCGCCGCTCGAGACCGCAGTACGTCTATATATGAATGCCCGCGCGCGTGCGGCCATGAACCCATAGCGATTAAACTCAGGAGGCTTAATGCCCGCTAAGAAGTTACTGCTGCTGGCCGGAGATTACGTGGAAGACTACGAAGTGATGGTGCCGTTCCAGGCGCTGCTGATGGTGGGGCACGTAGTTCACGCGGTTTGTCCCAACAAGCGCGCCGGCGATACGGTTCGCACCGCGATCCACGATTTTGAAGGCGACCAGACATACAGTGAAAAGCGTGGGCACAATTTCACTTTGAACGCGACCTTCGACGACGTGCGGCCAGAGAACTACGACGGTCTCGTAATCCCTGGCGGCCGCGCCCGAGTACATTCGTCTGAACGCGCGCGTGCTCGAAATCGTGCGTTACTTCGCCGGCGCCGACAAGCCCATCGCAGCTATCTGTCACGCGGCCCAGTTGCTGGCCGCCGCCGACGTGCTGAAAGGCAAGACCTGCGGTTGCTATCCAGCGGTAGGGCCCGATGTGACACGCGCCGGTGGCACATTCGTCGATCTTGCGATGGACCAGGCGCACACTTGTGGAAAACTCGTCACCGCGCCCGCCTGGCCGGCTCACCCGGCTTGGCTGGCGCAGTTCCTGAAAGTGTTGGGGACGCGCATCGAGCTTTAGGGGGCGAGCGCGATCGCGCTGCTTCTCACTGACATTGGGCGGACTCGATTGAGGCGTGCTCGATTGATGCGTGCTCGCTCAACGAGTGTTCGGATCGTTCGTGGGGGAAGACAAAAATACCTTTGCGTTCCAAGTACGCCAGCAGCAATCCGACCTGAGTGTGCACGCCGCGTTTCCTGTAGAGACTCAAGGCATGTGCAGAGATGGTGTTGATGGAGCGGCCAAAAATAGCGGCGATGTTTTCTTGCGAATAGCCCCGGCAAAGCAGATCCTCCACTTCTAACTCACGCGGCGTGGGCTTTTCGTCCGGAGTGCCTGTGCGATGCACGAAGACCGGGCGCCTCGCAGAAGAAGAGTGGGTTTTGGAATCTAGATGAATGAGTTGAAAATGTCGCATTTAGTTTCGTCCTAATGAGATACCAGCTGTCGGCTTCTGAATAACCGTCTTGAAAATGCCTGCGCTCGATACCGCAAGAAGGCACACGTCTAGCATGGAGCGTACTTTGCCGCACCACAGCATGGTTTTGCAGACGAGCGAAGGTAAGTACCTAGAGATTTGAAGCTTAGTGACTTATGACTGTACGACTGACGACCTACGAATATGCAGTAAACACAGCAACCCGCCTTTCACCCTGGTACTTTCTTCCCATAACGTCTAGTACGTAAGCGAGTTGAATTGAGAATATCATCACACTCTTGTTCGGTCAACCGCACATTTCACGACATTTCTTAGCGTTTAGTGACAAACCTGTTATGCTCCCGCACCGGAGGCTTCGGGCTCGCGCCGGTAGTACTTCGGTGCTTGGGCGAAGCGACGCTGGAAGGCGCGAACAAAGCTGGAGTGATGCCTGTATCCGACGGTATGGGCAATTTCTTTGATCGAGAGGTTACTGATTGTGAGAAGCTGCGCGGCCTTCTGCAGCCTTCGCTCCGCCACCAGGCTGCCCAGTTGTATGCCGGTCTGTTGCTTGAAGAGCCTTTGGAGATGTGCGGGGCTGAGCGAGACTTTGAGCGCCAGATCCCGGATGGAATAAGATGGCTCCGATTCGATCATCTCGACCACCTGCCGCAGGCGACGTTCCTGAACTTGGGGCGTCGAAGTGACAGATGCTCCGGCGGAGCTTTCCTTCTTGAGTTTCCAACCGAAACGGGTAGATAGGTGTTCCATGCAGATTCTCCTGGACCAACTAGACTTCCGGGTTACTCGAAGGTGAGAAACCACGACTGGGATGGCGCGGGCTACAACGCGTGAACGTTGGGGAACGGCTAGTACCGTTCCGGTTTTAGTTTGACCAAAGGCGGACTATAGCACGTAGACTTAGGGGCTGTCAAAACCGGCATGCCGCCTGCGCGAGTCGT
This sequence comes from Bryobacterales bacterium, assembly GCA_963747945.1. GTDB lineage: Bacteria > Acidobacteriota > Terriglobia > Bryobacterales > Bryobacteraceae > Palsa-89. The sequence continues at coordinate 149,893 of CAVVHB010000032.1, read as the reverse complement.
GTTCCCCGATGAGGACCATGCCAGTCGAGCCCGGCCCGGCGTGCGCTAATTCAAAAAAGAGGCCGGCCGTGAATTGCTCGCTGACACGGTTTTGTCACGTTACGCACCTGACATGCGGATTCGAACAAATAGCCGTAACGCAAGGACAATGAAAACTGTCTACCAACTTCGTGCTGTTGGCTGAAGGAGAATCGAGCACTATGCCGTGTCAGCTTGCGAAATTGTTCGGAGCCGGGTGGCGTCATCCGTTGGCTAGCTCCGTCGATGTCGCGGATGAAGTTTCCGAATACGCGGGAGCGTTGCTGGTCCGCCTGAGCGGTGGCTGTGCAATGCAAATCCGGCTAAACGCGGAAGCGGGCGGCGTTTTGATTCGAACCGTTCCCATCGCAAAGGCCACACAGCTGGAAGGGGATCAGCCCTGGCAGATTGCCTCTGATTCCCAGCTACGGGCCTGGATCCAATCGCATCCGGCAATCTGGGAATGGCTGCTCTGCCAGGGCATGGATGGAAACGCGGTAGCAAGGCGGATTGCTGAAAGCGCCGTGGCAACAGTGTCCCCTTCGCGACGCACCGCGGCTTTAAAATCCAAAATCTCGCTGTCTTTGACGTAACGTTTGAAGCAGCGCGACGCGTTTGTCATCGGCGCCGGACCAAACGGTTTGACGGCCGCCATTGTTCTGGCGAGAGCCGGAATCCGGACCACAATCATTGAAGCCGGGCAAAGCGTCGGGGGCGGGGCCCGTTCGGCTGAACTGACTTTGCCCGGTTTTGTGCACGACGTTTGTTCCGCCGTTCACCCGCTGGCGATCAGTTCACCTGCATTCGCCGGCTTTCCGCTGGCACACTATGGACTGGAATGGATCCAACCGCCCATCGCGCTGGCGCATCCTTTCGACGACGGATCAGCGGCGGTTCTCCAAAGGTCCATGCTGGAGACCTGTGCCGCGCTGGGAATAGATGGTGACGCGTACGCCCGCGTGGTGACGCCGCTCGCGGATCGCTGGCGCGAACTTGCGGCCGAAGTATTGCAACCGGTCTTCCATCTTCCGCGGAGCCCGTTCTTGCTGGGGCGCTTCGGATGGCAGGCATGGTGGCCAGCCGCGACGGCGGCTCGGCGGACGTTTCGGACTCCAGCGGCTCAGGCGCTGTTTGCCGGGCTTGCGGCTCACTCGGTGCTGCCGCTGGATGCACTGGGTTCGGCGGCCTTCGGCTGGATACTGGCGATCGCCGGACACGCGGCCGGCTGGCCGATTCCGCGCGGGGGGTCCCAGCAAATCGCGAACGCTCTGGCATCGTATTTCAGGTCCTTGGGCGGAAAGATCTCACGAACACCCAGGTTCGTTCTTTGGAAGAATTGGGAGACGAGGCTTTGATCCTTTGCGACGTCACGCCCCTGCAATTTCTCGCGATAGCGGGGAAGCGGCTTTCCGGTTCGTTCCAAAATCAACTGCAGAGGTATCGCTACGGGCCGGGAGTATTCAAAATCGATTGGGCGCTCAGCCGGCCAGTCCCGTGGATGGCGCGCGAATGTGCCAGCGCCGGCACGCTGCACCTGGGAGGTTCTTTCGATCAAATTGAAGCCTCTGAGAAGGACGCATCGGCAGGCAGGATCTGCGATCGTCCCTTCGTCCTTTTCGCGCAGCCGAGCCTCTTCGATGGCAGCCGCGCGCCGGCGGGGAGCCATACCGCGTGGGCTTACTGCCATGTCCCTAACGGTTCTCGCGTTGATATGACCAGCCGCATCGAGGCCCAAGTGGAGCGCTTCGCGCCGGGCTTCGGCGATGCTATTCTGGCACGTCACACCTTCACAGCCGAAGAATTAGAGAAGCACAACGCGAACTTAGTGGGCGGCGATATTTCCGGCGGCCTGAACAATCTGAAGCAACTGATCTTCCGGCCGACCAGAAGCTTTTATCGCACGCCGCTAAAGGGCGTCTACCTTTGTTCGGCTTCCACCCCTCCCGGCGGCGGGGTCCACGGCATGTGCGGCTATCATGCGGCCCGGCTTGCGCTGCGCGATGCGGGGATCCGAAACAGATGGCCTTAAAGCCGGGTCTCACCTTACGTGCGCGCCTTACGCGGCTCAGTAGAGCGAGAACAGGACATCATCGAGAGCAACGTACCAGCGCGGCTGGACCGCCTGCCCTGGAGCCAGTGGCATTGGAGGATCGTCATTGCTCTCGGGATCACATGGCTGCTGGACGGACTGGAAACCATGCTCGGCGGAGCATTAGTTGGAATCCTGAAGGATCCACGCACGCTGCACCTCAGCGATTCGGAAATCGGGCTCAGCGCCACGATGTACCTGGCGGGCGCGGTCCTTGGCGCTCTGGTATTCGGATACGCTACGGACCGGTTGGGCCGCAAACGCCTGTTCTTCATCACACTGGGGGTGTATCTTTGCGCGACAGCGGCGACCGCCTTTTCGTGGAGTTTTTGGAGCTTTTGCCTTTTTCGGAGCCTCACTGGCGCGGGAATTGGCGGCGAATATGCGGCTATTAATTCAGCCATCGACGAATTGATTCCCGCGCGCGTGCGAGGGCACGTGGATCTGGTGATTAATTCCACGTTTTGGCTGGGCGCTTTTCTGGGATCGCTGGGCTCGGTTATTTTGCTGCATCTGAAATCCGTGCCGCCGGCCTTGAGCTGGCGATTCGTATTCGGCATCGGCGCCGTGCTCGGCCTGGGTGTTCTGATGATGCGCCGCTTCGTGCCGGAAAGTCCCCGCTGGCTTCTGATCCATGGCCGAAAAGATGAAGCGGAGCAAGTGGTGAGGGAAATTGAGGAGCAAGTGTCACCGGGATGCGAGCTGCCCATGCCGGATAGAACGATTCGACTTCACGTGCAGGACCACACACCCTGGCACGCCATTTGGGACGCGATGACGCGGCAATATCGGGAACGCTCCATACTGGGGTTTTCGCTCATGGTGTCCCAGGCGTTCTTCTACAACGCAGTCATGTTCACCTATGGCCTGGTGTTGCTGCGCTACTACAATGTTCCGGCAGAGTCGGTCGGGTATTGGCTTCTGCCGTTATCGGTCGGGAATTTCCTGGGACCCCTGCTTATCGGCAGACTGTTCGACACAATAGGACGGAAAACCATGATCGCGGTCACCTATTCGGCGTCGGGCATTCTGCTCGCGATTGCAAGCTGGCTGTTCCTGAAAGGATGGCTCTCGCTGACCATGCAAGCCATAGCGTGGAGCGTTATCTTTTTCGTAGCATCGGCGGCGGCGAGCTCGGCGTACCTCACGGTGAGCGAAGTGTTTCCGCTGGAGATTCGCGCGTTGGCCATCGCCGTATTCTATGCCTGCGGAACACTGATTGGCGGCGTCGGCGCGCCGGCGTTGTTCGGAGCGCTCACGGAAACCGGATCGCGTCTGGCGTTGTTTTGGGGCTACATCGCCGGGGCTACGCTCATGGTGGGCGCGGCGCTGATTGAGTGGACGCATGGCGTGGCGGCTGAGCGTCTGCCGCTCGAATCCGTCTCAGCTCCGTTATCCAGCCGCTAATAGCCGGACCTACTGTACGGTAGGACCAAACCGGAGCCTCTCCAATGGCTTCGCGCGGTTCTGAACCACGACCGTGAAGGTGTGCGCGGAGCGTCGTTTACGATGAGTCTGTTACCGTGACCTCATGGAAGTAAGTAGCGCTACCAAGCGGCTGTTGCCGTGGCTGGTCGCAGTCGCGTTCTTCATGGAGTCGCTCGACACCACGATTCTGAACACCGCCGTGCCCACCATCGCGGCAGCGCTCAAAGTGGCCCCGCTGAGCATGAAGGCCGTGCTATCAAGCTATACCTTGAGCCTGGCGGTCTTCATCCCGATCAGCGGCTGGATGGCGGACCGGTTCGGCACTCGCCGGGTGTTCGCTTCCGCGATCGGGATCTTCACCTTGGGATCCATTCTCTGCGGTATATCGAACAACATCCATGTGCTGGTGGCCGATCGGGTTTTGCAGGGCTGCGGCGGCGCCATGATGGTGCCAGTGGGGCGGCTCACCCTGGTCCGAACCTTTGCCAAATCCGAACTTATTCGCGCCATGAGCTTCGTGGCCATCCCGGGTCTGGTTGGGCCTATGCTGGGGCCTATCGCCGGCGGCTTGATCGTGGCATATTTTCATTGGCGGGTCATCTTTTTCCTAAACGTGCCGATTGGCCTGGCCGGTCTGATTCTGGTGTATCTGCATCTACCCGACTACCGCGAAAAGTCGAATCCACTCGATTTCCTCGGCCTCATCCTTTTTGGCTCCGGCATTGCGCTGCTGTCGTATGTGCTGGAGGTTTTCGGCGAACATACGCTCAGCATCGGCCAGGTTCTGGGGCTGCTGGCGATTTCTATCGCGCTGCTGGCAGGCTATGGACTGCACGCTTCCAAGATCGCATTTCCCTTGCTCGCATTGGGCCTGTTTCGGATCCGGACCTTCCGCTCGGCAGTGAGCGGCAGTTTCTTCACCCGACTTGGCATGGGCGGGCTTCCTTTTATCCTTCCGCTCCTCTATCAGGTGGGTCTGGGGTTCACTCCCATTCAATCCGGCCTGCTCATCATGCCGCAGGCCATCGCCGCCATGAGCCTGAAGATGACGATGCCGGGGATTCTCAGCCGCTTTGGCTACCGCGCCGTACTGATTTCCAATACCGTAATTCTCGGTCTGCTCATTTGGCTTTTCGCAACCATCGGAGTGGGCACGCCGGTTTGGATTATCGTGATGCTGGCGTTTTGCTACGGATTTTTCAGTTCGCTGCAATATACCAGCATGAACACACTGGTCTACGCGGACATTGCCGAAGAGCAGACCAGCAGCGCCAGTTCCATCGCCAGCACCATGCAACAAATGTCGATCAGCTTCGGCGTCGCAATTGCGTCGCTGCTCACGGCCGTCTTCATTCCGGATCGCTTCCATACCAGCGCGCCGGAAATGATTCACGGCATTCATTATGCATTCTTTGTCCTGGGCGGAATCACCGTGTTATCCACGATCGTTTTTCGCGAATTGAAGAGCATGGATGGCGCCAGCACAAGCCAGCACAAGGTTTTGGAACATGCCGGTTGAAACCTGGCGTTCACACGAGTGTGAACGCGGCACGCAAGAGTGCGTGCGCCACAAGTGCGTGCGCCACTACTGAATCGCCGCCACGGCGCCACTGGATATAAAAGCGGTGAAGAACCCTTCGTCGATCCCCGGCGATCCCGCGACGGTGAAGTTGCTCTGCGCAATACCACCCAGCTGAATCAGGACACCCGGGGTGGTCGGGGTGGCAAAACCGTCGGCGGGTAGCAGGCTCAGAATCGCGGACGGAATGGTGAACGTACCCGCGGAGCCAGCCGCGCTGCAAACGATATCGACATAGGATTTCAGCGATGAGGTGGCCTTAACGCCATTGAATAGGTAAATGCCCACCACCGGGAACGCCGAGCCGCCGGTCCACGTCAGGGTCAGATCCTGTGCGCGATTAATACTCGCTGGGATATTAGGGATAATCGACGCCGGAAGAGTCAAATTCCAGTTGAATGCGCCGACATTGGAACCGCCGGCGCCGTTCGTTGCGGTGTAGTTTCCGGGCTCGATAAAGAACGGCGAACTGGTGGCGAGCGTGGCTTCGTAAAAGCCGGTGGAAGTTGCATCAGCGGTCTTGCTACCGGCGGGCCCGTCGATCGCGAGTTGCGAGCCGGCACTCAGGAAGGAGGGGACGATAGGATCTTTCAGGACAAACGAGCTGCCCTGCACCTCGTAAGCGAGGCAATTGCTAAGTGAAGGGCCGAAAGTGCCTCCGTACGAGCGGATCAGACTGTTGACGGGGAAGCTCGTGAAGGCCGCATCCAACTCATCGTCTTCGCCGACTAAGCGGCTGAGAGCGACACCGGCAATATTCAGAGTGCCGCTGGTCATCGCTTTTTCAAGATTGGCCTTAGTCAAGGCGCTGAAAGTGTCACCACAAGTGGTTTGCCCGGCCGGCGCGATAGAAGTGCTGGTGATGTTGCCGGTGACTCCTTTCACGGTCACAACAATCGCTGTCTTACACCCGGTGACTCCCTCGGGGACGACGAAGTTGATCTGATCCAGCCCCGGAGAGCTGCCCCGGCCGCCGTAGGTTACAGTCGCCGGCCGGTTTCCCACCAGGACCTGCACTCCAGTATTCAAGTCCACCTGGTTCGGTGGCTCGGTTTCGTCGCCCGCGACCGCGCCCAAACCGGTGCCCCACAAAATCAATGTATCGCCAGGATGGGCAGCGTTGATCATTGTGATCGGTACGAAGGAGGGATTGGTGACCACCGCGGGGCCCGTTCCGCCCTCATTCAGCGTGAGCGTGCCGAAGCCCGCGGCTAGAACCTGGATCGCAAGGGAACTGCTCCCGCCCTGGTAGGAAAGCCTTAGCGTCCCGGTTCCTAGGGGCGTGGCCGATGGCAGAATCGCGGCCACCTGCGTGGCGGACGTGTAGATCATGATGCAGGTCTCGGTGACGCCGCCAACGGTGGCTTGTATGGTGGTTCCGCCCAACCCTTGCGTGGTGGGCAGAGGATAACTGAAGGCCTCCTGCAGGGTGGATGGACCCAGTCCGCTCCCGGTGACAGTAAAGATAGCGCCTTGTGCAAGTCCCGCGTTGGGCAGCGGCGAAGGAAGCCAACTGCCGGCGTTATAGATTCCGCTGAGAGCCGGAGCGGCGGCTAAAGTGACTGACAACATGAGGGCGAAAAAGGCGAGGCGAAGCGAATTGAGTCCCACGTACCGGTAGGCGCGGATCGGTGCCAAAAGCCCTCACGGAAGAACGCCCAGGCGGGGAGAGTCGTTTTCAGCCATAGTACCCCTACTACTAAAGCCAGCATCTCGTTCCATATTATTTGGGCCTTTTTGTTGATATGATTAACCGTGCCACAGGCAGCAACTCGCATTGCGACGGACTCTTTGCCGCTAGAACTTGGGTCGGATCATTTACCGACACCCGCCGCTTTTGAACAGGTTTGTCGAAACGGACTATCCGCATTTCGTCCGTTGCTTCCAGAAGCGCGCCGGAGCGACAAATACGGATGGAACTACGGTTCGACGAATCCGCCGTCATACTGGGCTTACGGCAGGCTGCGGGCGCTCCTGAATCTTGGCATGGCATGCAAACTGAATCCATCGCGCGCCCTAGAGGTGGCCGCGGGAGATGCAGCGCTGTCTGCATCTTTGTCGTATCGCGTTGGTTGCAGCGTCACGGCCAACGATCTGCGCCGGGAAGACCTGGAAAGATCGATAGCGCTGTTCGAGAACAGAAATGACATTTCCACGATTACCGGAAATCTATTCGATCTAGACCCATCTTCCACCGGTCTCTTTGATTTAGTAATCGCCTGCGAGGTCGTCGAGCATGTCGCGCATGTTCCGGCATTCATGAGGCACCTGCGCCGGTTCCTTACGGATCGCGGACGTCTTCTGTTGACAACCCCGAATGGCGCTTACTTCAGAAGCAAACTGCCGACGTACTCCGAAATTCCGGATTTCACGGCGCTCGAAGCGGGACAGTTCAAGCCCGACGCGGACGGGCATCAGTTTCTAATGACGCCGTCGGAGATGCGCGATATAGCGCGCGACGCCGGATTTGATGTAGAGAGTCTGCTTCTGTGGGGAACACCGTTTATCAGTGGCGAGTCTGGGTTTCGCGCCCTCAGCCGGATACGCATTCCGTGCTACGCCATTGAGCGCTGGTGTCAAAAGCTGGGCCATTCAGTCCAGGAACGGCTCTGTAACAACATGGTGTTTGTCTTGCGCAATCGTTCCTCCTCCGTCTCTTGATTCCATGGAATCCCGGGGCTAATAAGCCTCACGGAAGACTTCGATTTCGAAAGTTCCTGGCCACCCATTGGTCAATTTGCGGAAGACGCTCGGCTCTGAATTTCACGTTCAGGCTAATGCCGGCGACCGCCGCCTCGACATTTTGCCGCGCGCTGGCGGGGATGTGCTGGGCGGCATACGTCTCGAGATCGGAGGCGCGTTTTCGATCGGTGGACCGGCTGGCTATGGCCGGCATGAGTTCCAGGCGCATGGAGGAGTCTATCGGGAACCCCGGTTGGTCAACGTGCTGGAGAGCGAAGCTCCACGCCAGATCGGGATGCTCCCTGGATACGTCGACAAAGATGGAATCCACGGTTCCCGCTGGTGCATCCGGGGAAATGGAGAATTCGAGGACCCGTCGAGCGCCGGACGGATCGGCAATCGCCGCCAGCGCGTCCAACGTATTTTGCTTTTCCAATGGATCCTGTGTCGTCCGAAGCAACGCGATCAGCCGATCCAGGGTCTCCGCATCGGCCTGCCGGGCCACGATGGAAAGCGCGGTCCTCCGCACGGCTGGAGGAACGTCACGCGGATTTCGCAGGGCCGAATCGAACCGGCGGCGTGCCTCGGCAATTACCGGCTGATCCCCAAACCGGCCGAGAGCCACCAGGACGGCCTCCCGTAGGGTGGCGGCATTCGGCTCTTCATTCGCTTGCGCGTCCCATCCCAGCCGGACGGCCAAAGGATGCAGCCGGTCCCGCGCAAAAGCAACGAATGCGGCGTGGCCCGGACGGTCTCCAGAGAGTCTGTCAACGCCGACCAGCGTGGATATGATTTGAATCCAAACCACGGGATCGGCGTCCAGAGGAATCTTCCGTGTGAGGTCAAGATAGTTGGTAATGGGCGCATATCCAGACTGCCCCAGCGCCCACGCGTCATTCAGGACACCGGCCTGATCGGCCGGCTTCAGAGCGGCGATATTGGCGCTGAGCGCCTGGATCATGGCTTGAGGATAGAGGGTACGAGCGAAGCTGGATTGCCCGGCATTCACGACCACAGGGCCCGTACCCTGAGCCGTCAACGTAGCCGCCGTGGTGACTGCCGAGCCCGGAAGTAACTGCGTAGTTGGAGCTCCGCCCGCGCTTATTGCGACCGGAATGCGCCACCGCTCCTCCCGCGCCGACGCGATGGTCGCTGGGTCTTCGGCGAATCTTGCCTCGCCGACCACAACCCTTGTTTCGCCGTCGCGAGCCTGTTCCGATTCCACCTTCAGCAGCGGCACTCCGGGCTGCTTAGTGAAATCCGCCTCCACGTCCAATACGGGCTTGCCGGCCACGGCCTGCACTTCACGCCACAGATCCGCGTCGACGGTATTTCCATAGGCGTGCGCCCGCATATAGCGCCGAACCCCGTCGCGGAAGGCCTCCGGACCCACATAAGCTTCCAGCATCCCAATCACGGTCGCGCCTTTGTCGTAAGTGATATTGTCGAAGGCCTGCTCCGCCTGGCTTGCGGTTAGCACGATCTGCACAATCGGGTGAGTGGAAGGCTTGGCGTCGGCGCGCTTGCCCGCCTCCGCGATGGAGAGGGCCTGCAGCCCGGTTTTCCACTCCGGATGAAGGTCGTCGGCGGCTTTGGTCTGCATCCATCGGGCGAAGCCCTCGTTCAACCAGAGATTGTCCCACCAGGCCATGGTCACCAGATCTCCGAACCACTGGTGCGCCATTTCGTGGGAAACAACCTCGAACACGAGCTGGCGATCGGCTTCCGTGGACGATTTGGGATCGAATAGCAGGTGCTTTTGCGAATAGAAGATGGCGCCCCAGTTCTCCATGGAACCGCCCTGAATCTCGCCGGGCGCAACGACAAGGTCAAGCTTGGGGAGAGGATAGTGAATACTGAAATAGTCGTTGTAGTAATGCAGCAGCCGGGCGGCTTCTTGAAGCGCATAACGCCCTCTTTCCGCTTCGCCCCGATTCACCACCACTCCGACGTCGGCGCCATCCACCTTGGTCGTGATCCGCTCGAAATCCCCGATCCCGAGGAACAAAAGGTAGGTCGACATCTTCGGCGTGGTGACAAAGTGAACACGCTTCTGCCCGTTCGGAAGATTCTCGGTAGATGCGATGGGCATGTTCCCCACCGCCATGCGATCGGCTGGGACATCCACCGAGATGCTGAAAGTCGCCTTGAACGCCGGCTCATCCCAGGAAGGCATAAAACGCCGCTCCGAGGCCGGCTCGAAATTAGTGGCGATGGTGCGCCGCTTACCCGCCGGAGTGGCGTAGTCCATGGCGAAGAAACCAAGCGTAGCGATCCCGATGACGCCGTGATAATCGATGGCGAGCGTGTGACGCCCGATTGCCACTCCGTGCGCGAACGTCATGGTCGCGCGCTGCAGTTTGGTATCGATCGCGATGGCGCCGGGCTCTTTGCCATCGAGCACCGCTTTATCCAGAACCAGGCCGTCGGAGTTCAGCACCACGGCCGGAGTGGACGATCTTACGTCAATCGCGATGCGCACTTGGCCGCGAAAGGTCAAATGCGCGGCGTCGGGAACCAACGCCAGGTCGTAGTGGAGCGGCACCACGTCGGAAGGAAGCCGTTCGGGTTCGACCAGCGCGGCGCATGTCCCGGTGCCGCTGACAATCGAGACCAGGAGAGCGCCGTGAATGATTTTTTGCAACAAGAATCAAGCTAACACGACGGGAGCGCTCCTTCACAGTCGCGGTTCAGAACCGCCATGCGTAAGCATGCGGACGACGACTCGGTTTCACAGCTGGGGTTCAGAACCGCCATGCGTAAGCATGCGGACGACGTATCGGTTTCACTGGACGGCCCGCTAGATCTAGACACGGCCTTTTCCACTCAGTCGCGATTATATTGGAAGAGTGATGGTTGTTCGTTACTTCGTTGTGCTGATTTGTGCCCTCAGTGCCCTCCCGGCGGCCGATCTGAAGCCGGAGACGGCCGCTGCGTTCGACCGCTACGTGAAGCTCACCGAAGACGGGTTCGCCAAGAATCAAGGCTTCGAAAATTTCCTGTGGTTGGATCGTCATCCCAAGGAGAGGTCGATGGTATGGCTCGGACAGAGCATCGTAGCGCCCCTGCAGACACTCGATCATGGCGCGCCGATCGAAGTTCCCGACGGCGTGATCCAGCATTGGCTAGGTGCGGTTTTTCTGGAACGCGCGGACGCGGACGTGGATCACCTGCGCGGTCTGCTGCTCAATTTCGACGGCTATAAGGACTTTTTCAAAAAGCAGATCATCGAGTCGAAATTGACGAAACACGAAGGGGATCAGTTCGAGTTTTCGCTCAGTTTCTACAAGAAACAGCTGAGCACCGTTGTGTTGAACGTGAACGAGACCGGGAAGTATACGCTAATCGATCCCACGCGGTGGTCCTTTGCCAGCCATTCCACGCACATCGGCGAGGCGGAGCATCCCAAGAACAAAAAGAAGCTCGCCGAGGAGCGCGCGCCGGAAGACACCGCAGGCTATTTGTGGCGGTTGAACTTTTATTGGCGCGTGCAACAATCCGACAACGGGGCGTATGTCGAATTGGAAGTGATCTCGCTCGCGCGTGAAGAGGGCGGACGAATCAATCCCTCACGCTTGCTTACCGGTTTCCAAAGTTTCCCGAAAGAATTAACCCAGTATATGACCGATACGGTGGACGGCATCTTCTTCCACCACCGATGACACCGCGCGAGCGATTCTATTCGGCCTTGGCGGTCTCTTTGATCTCCTGGCCGGGCTGGCCGCCCGCTTGACGGATGATAGCGGCGATGTTCTCGTGCACGGGCCCAAGCGCGCCGTTGTAGCCGCCCTTGCCCATGGCGAGATCGAGCGGCGTGAATCCGCGCTTGTTGTGCGCGTTCACATTGGCGCCCTTCTCAACCAGATACTTCGCGATGGTATCGGCGCCCCGGTGAGCGGCTCCATGCAGCGCCGTCTCGCCTTTGTTAGTGGCGGCGTTCACATCCAGGCCGAGCGATACGCACAGCTTCACGGCCTCTAGCGCTTCGGCTTCGGTGCCCTTAATATGATCGGTCCACGCGACTCCGGAAGCCACCATCAGCGCCGTTTGATTATCTTTGCCCACCAGTTTGGGATCGGCGCCCTTGTCCAGCAGCAAATGCATCAGCTCGACATCGGCGCTGCGAGCGGCCCGGGTAAAGGGCGTGGTACCGGCGCCCATGGTCTTGTCACCCATGTCCTGCGCGTGTTTCTCAATCGGCGCCGGAGCGGTGAGCTGCGCATTCACGTTGGCCTTGTGATCCAAGAGTGCGTGAATAATATCCATGCTGGTGGTCTTGTCGGTTTCTTTATGAGCCGGCCGCGGCGACCAATCCACGTCGTGCATTTCGACGGCGCTGTAGAGCGCGGTCCGGCCGTTCCTGGCAGCGACATTCACATCCTCGCCCCGGTCGATCAGCAATTGCGTCAGGTCATAGTGGGTGTTCAAAATGGCCAATGTCAACGCATCGTTTCCATCCGAATCCACCGCGTTGATGTCGGCCTTGGCGTCCAGCAGCGCCTTCACGGAATCGATCTCGCCTTGACGCGCCGCAAATAACAACGCGGTCAGGCCGCCGCGCGCGATGGGCGCAGCCGGAGTGCCCGCCGCCATCTTGGGCAAACTGGTGTCGCGATCATAGGAACGGACATTGAGTTCGGCGCCGTGCGCGGCCAGCATGCTGACGATATCGGCATGCCCTTCGGCGGCCGCCCACATCAGCGCCGTCTGCCCGCGGAAATTTTCTTTGGCGTTCACATCGGCATCATGCGCCAGCAGAACTTTTACGGCCTCCACGTTGCCTTCGCGCGATGCTTTCATCAGCACGGTCTCGGCCTGGGCGGTGGTAAACGTATTGGGGTCCGCACCAGCCTTGAGCAATTTTTCGATCAGCGCCCCACTGCCGATGCGAACCGCTTCCGACAGCGGCGTGGCTCCGTAGCGGTTCAGCGCAGTCGCGTTCGCGCCGGCGGCAAGCAGCGCGTCGACGGTCTCCAGATCGCCCCAATGTGCGGCCCAGTGCAACGCCGTGGTTCCGTCGGCTTGCGGAGCATTCACATCGACGTGCTGTTTGAGCAGAATCCGAACGGCTTCCGAATCCTGGTTCTTGACGGCGTCCACCAGCGCGGTATTGCCGCTGGTGGCGGCAAAAGCGGCGACCGATAACAGCCCCGCGAGCAAGCAATACATGAACCGTTCCATTCGCATGGTCGTCTCCTTAGACTTCCGACAAGATGCCTGTGCTGTCGCCGATGTGGTCATCAGTCAAACCAGCCTTCACCAGCGTGGTCGCCAGCAGGTTGGCCATCGGCGTATCTTCCGGATATTTGATGTGCCGGCCGCCCTTCATGCGTCCGCAGGCGCCGCCGGCCACAAATACCGGGAGCGGCGAATGATTGTGCATATTGCTGTTGGACATGGAGCTTCCGAACACTATCAGAGAATGATCCAGCAGCGTCCCATCCCCATCCTGTATCGCTTTGAGTTTGTCCATGAAGTAGGCAATGAGGCTGACGTGATAAGTGTTGATCTTGGTCAGCTTTTCCAGTTTCTCGGGATTATCCTGATGGTGCGAAGTGGCGTGGAACGGATCGGGCACGCCGATTTGAGGGAAGGTTCGATAACTCACCTCGCGAGCCATCATGAAGCTGGAGACGCGCGTGATGTTAGCCTGGAAGGCCAGCGCCATCAGATCGAACATCATCTTGGAGTGGACCACGTGATCGTCCGGGATGCCGATGGGAGTATCCGGGATATGAATGCTCGCACTGTTCTTTTTCTCGGTGAGCTGGATGCGGCGCTCGATCTCGCGCACGTTGTCGAGATATTCGGAGACGCGATTACGGTCGTTCGCGCCCAGGCCGCGCTGCAAATGGCTGACCTGCGCGGTAACCGCGTCCAGGATGCTGTGCTCGCGCTGGATGCGGGCCAGACGGTCGGCAGCGCTGGAGCCGTCGCCAAACAGGCGGTCGAACACCACACGCGGGTTGATTTCCATAGGAAGCGGCGTGGTGGGAGTGCGCCACGAGATGGTGTTGGTGTAGGTGCAACTGAAGCCGACATCGCACGCGCCGATCAAGCCGGTCATGTCTTCGGTGGCCAGTTCGAGCGAAGGTAGCGGCGTGTCCTGGCCGATGTGCGTGGCGGCAATTTGATCCACCGTGGTGCCCGCGCGAACATCCTCGCCTTCGGTGCGCTTGGGATGCACGCCGTTCAAAAAGACCGAGGGGGATCGTCCGTGGTCGCCACCGCTATCGCCGGGACCGAACGGGCCAGCCAGCTTATGCGCGAGGTTGCTGACCACCACCACCTGATCGCGGTGCTGCTGTAGCGGCATCAAGGTGCGCGAAAATTCAAAGTTTGCGCCTTCGGCCGCGGGAGTCCAGTTGCTCATCACCGCGCCGTGCGGAATGTAACAGTAGGCCAGCCGCATGCGGCCCGCAGCGGCGGTCTTGGAAAGCAGCGTCTGCGCTGGCGCCATCGCGTCGAGAAATGGCAGAGCTAGGGTGACGCCCATGCCGCGCAGAAATGTGCGGCGGGGAAGATGCTTCTTCGTAACGATCATGCTCCCAATCTCCTTCTTAACAGTGCTAAAAATATCAAGTACTACTGTCGTACACTGGCGGTCGCGGTGCGGTCCTCGCCGTCCGTGCCCTTCACTTTCATTTGAAACGGCGTGCTCTTCACAATTCCCAATACGATCGACGAAAAACGATAATCGTTGCGCGCGGCGTCACGGACGATAGCCCGCACGGCCGGCATGTCGTAATACTGCACTCCACGGCCCAGCCCGTAGATCATTAACTTCTCCGTGAAAACGCTAGCGAAGATCTCGGGCTTGGCCATCAGGATCTGGCGCAGAGACACCGGGCCGTCTATCTTCGCTCCGTTGAACATCACGCCCGCCGGGTCAATCTTGGCGCCCTCGTCGGTAGTTCGCCATTGGCCGATGGCGTCGAAATTCTCGAGCGAAAAGCCGATCGGGTCCATTAATTTATGGCAGCCGGCGCAGGCCGGATTCTTGCGGTGCTCTTCCATGCGCTCGCGCAACGAAGTAACTTTGCCGGGATCGGAATGTTCCTTCAACGCCGGAACATTAGGCGGCGGCGGATCGGGCGGCATGCCGATCAGATTCGTCAATATCCACTTGCCGCGCTGCACCGGCGAGGTGCGCGTCGCGTAGGACGTAATCGTCAAAATGCTGGCCTGTCCCAATAAACCCCTGCGGCGTTCGTCCGTGATGGGCACGCGGCGGAAATCGGTTCCATAGACATTCGGAATGCCGTAGTGCCGCGCCAGCCGCTCGTCGATGAACGTGTAGTTCGCATTCAGAAGATCGAAAATGCTGTGATCTTCCCGGATGATGTTGCTGAAGAACAGATCCGTCTCGTGCCGCATGGCCTGCCGCAGGTTGTCGTCGAAGTCCGGGAAGGTTTCGAAATCGGGATTGATGTTCTTGAGATTCCGCAGATAGAGCCACTGGTCGGCGAAATTATCCACCAGCGCCTTGGATTTCGGATCGGCCAGCATGCGTTTCACTTGGGCTTCCAGAACCGTGGGATCTTTCAGCTTCCCGAGCGCAGCCAGGTTCAACAGTTGATCGTCCGGGCCGGTGCTCCACAGGAAAAACGAAAGGCGCGAAGCCAGTTCCAGGTCGCTGATGCGATAAGCGGCGCCGGCCGCCAGAGCAGGCGGATCCGGCTCGAAACGGAACAGAAATTCGGGACTCGCAAGGATCAGCTGGATGGCCGCTTCGATACCGGAATCAAAGTTGCCGCCTTCGTTGCGGCCTTTCTGGTAGAAGCTCAGCAGCGTTTCCAGGTCGTTATCCGAAACCGGCCTGCGATAGGCCTTGCGCGCCAGCGTGCCGATGATCTTCCTGGCACAGGGAAGCTCGTCAATATGGCTGGTGGGACGGCAAACGAAGATCAGCCGGCGGCTGGGCGTATCGCCGGGGCCGGTTGGGTTCAGGGGCCCTGTGATGCTCACGCGGTCCACTGCCGGAAGGCCGCGGAAATCCAGGGGATCGAGATTGGCGCGTTCGAACGGTTGCAGGATGTTGTCGTCCGCGGCTTCACCTTCGGCCATGAAAGTGGCCACCACTGTGCGCGGCCCGGCCTTCACCGGAACGTGAACCGTAAGGCGCGCATCGATTTCGAGCGCCGATTTCCCTGAGTTGGTGTAGCTCAGCTCGGCTTCGTCCTTGCCCCCGATGGTGGCCAGCTTGACGCGTTGGCCATCGATGCTGATCTCCACCTGGTGCAGATCTTCCAGCCCCTTGATGGCATCGGCGGTGGCTCTCCACAGCCGCACTCGAATCACGTACTCGCCATCCAGCGGGAAATAGTGGCGCATCGACAATCCGCCGCGCGTGCCGAGAGGCAAGCCTTCCATGTGGCCGTTCTGCGAAAGATCGGGCTTGGCGCGATAGGTGGTGGTGTCGGCGCCCAGGCTGGGATCGCCCACCGCCAGGCGGCTCAGGTTCCAGGAGGCCGACATGTAGCGTTCCAGCAGCGACGGCGAAGTGCGCAGCACATCCGCGATGTCGTCGAAGCCGTAGCTTTCGTCGTCGGCCGGGAGCAGCGGCGCGGGATCCACATCCAGGGCGAGAAGATCGTGGATGGCGTTGGCGTATTCGGTCCGATTCAGGCGGTGCAGCGTGGCGCGTCCAGGGTTCGGATTGGCCGCCGACGCGCGATCGATAGTTGTTTCCAGCCACGATACCAAGCCGTTTACCGAGGCCTGGTCCGGACGCGGCATGCCCTGCGGAGGCATGGCGCCCAGGCTCAGTTTGTGGATGACTTTCTCCCAGGTTCCGGCGCCCGCCGGGATATTCGTCAGGTCTGCCGACTGCAGTGTGAGGCCACCAGTCTTGAGCTTGTCGCTGTGGCAGGCGACACAATACTTATCGAGAAGCGCGCGTTCGCTGGTGACAGACGGTGGATTGGGGGATTGAGGGGGCGGAGGTGCGGCCTGTATACAAGGTGAGATGACAAAAGCGAAAGTCGCTAGACAAACAATGTCTTTCCCGGACAAGTCAACCCTCCCATCGCCCACAGCGACATGCATAGATCATGTCAAAAAACGGTCTTGCATGCAAGGGGGTACAGCTGAGCTAGTGGAAGGGAACCACTTGCATACATACAAGCTGATATCGCAGATTGCGACCCGAGGCATTTGTTTACACGCTGCATTTGTTTACACTAAGTCTGTTATGCCGGACAACCCACAGCCCAACAAGACCCCCATGGAGACCACTATCTTACTTTTGATCTCCGAGCCCTTGGTGCGGTTGGTGATCCAGGAGTTGCTGGAAAAGGCCGGATACCTGGTGATGGGGACCGGCGACCTGGGGACCGCGGTGAAACGCATAAACGAAGCCACGCCGGACCTGTTGATGATCTCGCCGTACGTGGAAACCATATCGGGCGATCAGGCGGGCAAGTACTTACGGTCGCGGGTTCCGGGCATGCGAATTTTGATGGTGGCGGGGCTTCTAGCCGACGATCGGCTACAAGACCGTGCGGACCTGGACAAGGTGGCCATCTTTCCGCAGCCGTTCACCGGGCCGGAGCTGCTGACTAAAGTTCAGGCAGTTCTCGGCGAGCCTAAAACGCAGGGCGCGTAGAAAACTGAGCTGGCCAGGCGAATCACTGTCACTCCCGCCGTTCCGTCCGCTGTGGAAGCAGCGTCTCAGGAACGCCCGCAACAACAGATCGCCATTCCACCTGGAAGTGTCCCCGATAACCAAATAGCCTCCCCCAGGTCCGGTTCTGCACCACCACTTCGATTCGAAAGCACCGGCTGGTTTCGTCATACCATTCGCACACATCGGCGACACCCGAGAAAAGCAGGGGAAATGAGAATCCCAAGGGTCCTTCGTAGAACCGCTGCGCACCTGACCGCAGGCGCAACCCTCCGTTGGAAGCGACACTTAGATCAATATCCACGGCGAGGTGCTGATGAGTGCCGAGATAGTCCACGATCCTCCCCCGTTGTTCGCTATAGATCATGTACGCATCGAAACGCCGGAGACGCCTGGTTTGAAAGGTGCGGATCCAGGTGATGGTCTCTCGGCCCAGGGTATCGATGTAGCTGTAATTTTCGATGCGAAACGGAATGTTCTTTCCGCTCTCGGGTAACAGGATGCGACGCCACGATCCTATGTATAAGAACGGCAGCGTGTAAGCCGGTCCATGCCAAAGTTCCTCCATAATCCCGGTTCCTACGGAGGCGATTTTGTCCGCGCTGGAGAAACCGAATCGGCGTTGTATTTCTGGATGGAGCCGAGCGAAATCGGAGCCGAGTGTACGCTCGTAAATCGACTTCATACGATTACTTTTGGCGGACGCCGAAGGCAGCGCGAAGCCGACGGCATTTCGGTGGAGGAAGCATACCCGATGATCGAGAGAAAGATCATTCCAAAGTTAAGCGTCACTGGATTAAACGCGGCTGCCAGATAGGACGGCGCCGTCAGTGCTACGGCCAGTAGCGCTCCCGTCATCGCCAGGATGTTTAGCAAAAAGAACGGGCGCCATCGCCACAGGGCCAGGCTGAGCGCGGCGAATAGCAATTCCAGCACGCCAGCGACTGGGACTAACGTAAGCGGCAAGCCCGCGGCCGCCATCATCGCACGTTCGTCAGGGCTCGAAAAGAGCAGCTTCGGCACCAGTCCCTGCCACAGCCAGGTAAAGGCGATGACCCATCGCGCCAACCCATGAATGACCGCCATCCGCATGCTGATCTGTGGCGGCACACCCCGATCAATCCACAGGCGAAGGCGATCAAAGCTCCATGCCGTTGCCCAGCCAATGAGCGGTCGAAACAGAAGCCGGTCGAGCAGCCGTCCACTGGCACCGAAGCGGGTTCGGTAATCGTACCAGGTGAGAAATCGGACCCCTCCATCCACTGGAACGTACTTCCAGTATCCCGAGCCTTGTTCAATCAACGATTTCGGATCCGAGGACCAGAACTTCAGGGCGGAGGTACGAACCCCTGCAGTATCCTCGCGTGTACCCGTGCTCTCGCCCTCGCCTTCAATCCCTAGCCCAAAACCAATGCGGGTCGAATAACGGAAGCGCTGGGGCTCGTCGTCGGACTCGTTCGGAAGGTAGTCAATTCTGGTGAAGCGCAAATCCCAGAGCTGGTGCAGGTGGGGACCCTGCGTGCGGCGCCAGACTTCATCAGCACCGGCACGGATGAGAATCTCAACATAAATCCCCGGATCGGCCAAGACAGAGAATAACACTGGCCGTCGGAGAATTATGCAGGCGGTGGGACAATAGAGTTGGTGTTCGAAACACTCCAGCACGAAACATGGAAGGCCGAGTTCAGCCGGCGCCGGGCCCTGCTCATCGCGCCCTTTGCCGTGGCCGGCCTGGTCGTCCTGGCAATGCGCAAGTACCACGATTCCGATGAAAACGGGTCGGTGGGCGAGTCCAATGAAGAAGTGACCATCGTCGAGTTTAGCGACCGGGGCCAGAAGCTTGGGCCGGCGCAAATGAAGAAGGTGGTCCGCTCGAGCGGCGAATGGCACAAGCAGCTCAGCGTTGAGCAGTTTTATGTGACGCGCCAGCAGGGAACCGACACGGCGTTCAGCGGGACGTATTACCAGCTCCACCAGGACGGCCTTTTTCGCTGCATCTGCTGCGACACTGCGGTGTTCAGCTCGGACACCAAGTTCGATTCGGGCACCGGCTGGCCCAGCTTTTGGGAGCCCATCGCCCAGGAAAACGTCCGCACGCGTTCCGACTTCAGCATGCTGATCAAGCGCACGGAAGTACATTGCGCACGCTGCGACGCGCACCTGGGGCACGTCTTTAACGATGGGCCGGAACCTACCGGTCTACGCTACTGCATCAACGAATCTTCGCTGCGATTCATCCGGCGCGTGTGAGGTGTATGATTTGGTGAGCCCCAAAGGAGGGGCTCTCCGTGCGAATGCTCCTGAAGGCCACCATCCCCGTCGAAGCCGGCAATGTCGCCGCATCCAATGGTACTCTCGGCACGACGATTCAAAAAATCCTCGCCGATCTCAAACCCGAAGCAGCTTACTTCACGGAAGATGGTGGAGAACGCACAGGATGGGTCTTCTTCGACATGCAGAACTCCTCGGAACTGACCTCTGTCGCGGAACCTTGGTTCCTGGCTTTCAATGCGAGCGTCACGGTTCGTCCGGCGATGAATGCGCAGGACCTGGCGGCGGGAATTCCTGGCATCCAACACGCCGTCAAAACCTACGGTAAGAGCGCCGGGGCGTGATTCAGCGGCTCACCCTTCTGCTTTTGCTGTGCGCCGCATTCCTGCCGGCGCAGACGGAGAGCCCGGTTGTCGGCGTGGGGCCGTTCCTGCACATCGTTTCGGACCTGGATCAATCGCTCGCGTTCTATCAGGGCAAACTGGGCCTGGAACTCACCGGGCCGGAGGGCGAGCACAAGTTCACGGACAATCCAGCCGTGGCGAATTTGTACGGAGTGCCGGGCAAGCAGTTTCGAGCGGCGGTCTTGAAGATTCCCGGGTCGGCTATGGGGATCGAACTGGTGCAGTGGGGTGAGGCGCGAACGCCGAGGGGCGAGCCGATCTCGGGACCAGGCGTCGCGACCCTGATCATTCGGCGCGCGGGAACCGCGCAAACATTGCACGATCCGGATGGATTCCCGATTGAAGTGGAGCGATCGGAAAATCCGGGCGCGCATTTGAGCGTGAGCATGAACGACGTTGATAAAGCGACCGCGCTCTACGACGGCGTGCTTGGGTTGAAACCCGATCAAATCCGATTCACCAGGGCGGCCACTGGCGATGGCCGGAGCGCTCCATTTCCTTCGGTCGGCCAGGGAATGCTTCGCGTTTTCGTTCGCCACGTAGACGCGCTTACCGATTCTCTGAAGAGCGCCGGGTTCTCCGTGATCACAACCGGCGGCTCGCCTGTCAAGCTTCCGCAAGGGCAGCGTGTGATCATCGTGCGGGATCCGAACGGCTTCTATCTGCAACCGATGGAAACGCGCTAACGTGGATCGCAGAAGCTTCTTTCAAGCGGCCGGCGCCGGCATCGCGATTATGGCTCAAGCGCAATCAACCACTCGATCGATCCAAACTCCGGTCCTTGACATCGCATACGAAGAGAGCGGCAACACCCAAGGATTCCCGATCGTTTTGTTGCATGGTTTTCCCGACGATGTCCACGCATTCGACAATGTCGCACCGCCGCTCGCGAAAGCCGGGTACCGCGTCCTGGTGCCCTACCTGCGCGGCTACGGGCCCACGCGATTCCGCGACGCTTCTGCGCCTCGCATGGCTGAACAGGCCGCGATCGGCCAGGATCTGATCGATTTCGCGGATGCTCTCGGGCTCAAGCAGATGGCGCTCGCCGGCTACGACTGGGGCGGACGCGCGGCGGCCATCGCGGCGGCCCTCCATCCCGAGCGCGTGCGCGCCACGGTGATCATCGGTGGCTACACAATCCAGAACGTCTTCGCTCCGCAGCGGCCCGCGCCGCCGGAGGTGGAACGCGAGCTTTGGTATCAGTGGTATTTCAATACAGAGCGCGGGCGAGCGGGACTGGCGGCCAATCGCCATAGCCTGTGCAAGCTTTTGTGGCAAACCTGGTCGCCCGGCTGGCACTTCAGCGACGAAGAGTACAACCGCACCGCGCCCTCGTTCGACAATCCCGATTTCGTTGACGTGGTGATTCATTCTTACCGGCACCGCAACGCAAACGCACCTGGTGAGGAACGGTTCAAAGACGTGGAGCGGCAGCTCGCGCAGCGTCCCAAGATCGCCGCGCCGTCCATCCTTTTATATGGGGCTACCGATCCGCTGGCGCGGCCAGGCCCAGAGGTAACGCCCGCCGAACGCCAGGTCTTCCCTGCCCTGGTGGCGCGCCGCGTCATTCCGGGCGCCGGACATTTTCTGCCGCGGGAAAAACCGGAAACGGTCTCCTCCGCGTTGCTGGAACTGCTCAAGGCCACTCCCTAACGGTCGTGGTTCAGAACCGCGCTCGCTAACGGAAATGGTTCAGAACCGCGCGCGTGAGCAAGCGATCTTTGTCAAACGCTCTGGAACATATCGAACGGCTCGAACTCGCCGTTGAGCAACCCTCGCGTGTCTTTCAATCCCAACCATCCCGCGATCATGGTCGCGTAGACTCTGCGGAAATCGGTGGTGTAAATCAGATTGTCGCCGGCATCCAACTTCGTGAGGCTGGGGATGGTCCCGTATTGACCGCCCTTCACCTGTTTTCCCGCCACGAACATCAAGTTGGCCGCGCCATGGTCGGTTCCCAGATTGACGTTTTCCGGTACCCGCCGCCCGAACTCCGAGAACACCATCACCACTACGTCGTCGGCGCGCCCAATCCGCTCCAGGTCCTGCAGAAACGCCGCGACAGCGTCGGACGCGTACGTCAGCAGGCGCTTGTGCGTGTCGTTTTGGAAGACATGCGTGTCGAAAGCGTTGTTGCGATACGCCGTGTAGTAAAGACGCGTAGGCATGCCCGCATCGATCAAGGCCGCCACTTTGGGCAGGTCCAGTCCGACCACGCCGTAATCCACCGGCGAATGATATTTCGACCACGCTTCGCGAACCAGCGCCGAGGCTTGCTTGGCGCTCTGCGCGGTTTCCAGGAGGAATTTTCGCGATGGATTAGCGATTGCCTGATTTGCCGCTGACGACGGCAGCGCCTCACGCTCGTCGTAGAAAATCTCCTGGGTGAACTTGTTGGGATCGTCAAAGACCACCGGCACGTGGCGATGGCTGCGAACGGCCAGCGACTGCCGCGTGTCGATGTTCACGATGAAGTTGGGCGGCGCGTCGGGCGCCATCTCGTCGGCCAGGCGGCCCACCCATCCGTACTGCTCGCCGCTATTGGGCGCGGCAGTGTGCCAATATGCCATCGAAGTGAAGTGCGAGAACGACGGATTCTCGTACCCGCAACCGTGCACGATCGCCAGCTTGCCGCTCTTGTACAAACGTTCGAAGCCGGCCATGCCGCGGCTGAATCCGAAATGATCGTCGATGGGCCGCACGTCCTTGCGCGCAACGCCAATGTTTGGGCGGTGAGATAATACGCGTCGTCGCCATAAGGGATCAGCGTATTCAACCCATCGTTGCCGCCCGAAAGCTCCAGCACCACCAGGATCTTGCCTCTCGATTTGGCCGGACCGGCAAGCGACGCGGCCGCCTGCGCGAATAGAGGCATGGGAAGCGCGGCCGCGCTCACTCCGATGCCGTACATGCCGAGACGCAACAGATCCCGCCGGCTGGAATCGGAAAACGAGAAATGGCTCTTCTTCATTTGTAGGCTCCGGAAACTAACCCAATTGATATTCAGGCTGGCTCATGATCAGGTGCAAGACCAGCCGCAACGGATCTTCCAGGTAAGTTTGCGCGACAGAAATGTCCGTCGTGCCCAGTTCCTTATTCAGGAAGACAATCATCTTTTGACGCGCTTCCTCGCCGGGCGGCACGCGCATAAACCGGTGAATCATGTAATCCACCACCTGGGTCGTGTTGCTGAAGTGCTGATCCAGCACCATGCGCGATAAATTAATCTGCGCCGTGTCGCGCGGGATCGGCTTCACCCGTTCAATAGCCATCTGCCAACCGCGGAAACTGCCGTAGCGCGTGTTGAAATCCTCGTCGCGGTCGGCTGCCTTGTTCGATTCCGCCAGGTCCCCGCTCTTGCCATCCGGCTTGGTTGCGGAGCTGATGTCCATACCCTCGCGGATGCGATCGGCCACGCGCCGCACTTCGGGATCTCCGGTGAATCGATCGGGCGGAAGGAAGTTGATGTTGGGGAACAAAATATCACGGCCAAAATTGGCGCGCTCCAGCAGCAGGCCCGGGGTGATCCAACTGTTGCCGCCCGCCCATCCCGCCACAGTGGGCGGCGCGAACAGCCGCTGGCCCAGGGCGCCCGTGGCTACGTTGAAATCGGGAACGCCGGGAATATTTCCGAGGCCGAGTTTGCGATAAGTGGACACCGCCAGCCGCACCGGACTTTTGATCTGCGTGCCTACCGACGCGGGGCTGTAAAAATCGCGCGACAGAAAGATTGTTTCCAGCAGCGGCGCGATCTGATAGTCATGGTTGCGCAGCACGGAGCCCAGTTGCTTCTGAAGCTCTGGCGAGGGATCCTCGCGCACAAAGTAACGATAGATTTTGCCGGCGATAAAATCCGCCGTGGCCGGCTGCTGCAGGATGATGTCGATGACATTGACGCCATCGAAGCGCCCGGTCTTGCCGAGAAACGTCTTTTCGCCGTCGTCGTGCTGGTCTTTGTTTACGACGAATTTGAGATCGACGTAATTCCATCCAGTGAAGGCGCGCGCCGCTTCGCGAATATCCTTTTCCGTATAATGGCCGACGCCCATGGTGAACATCTCCATGATTTCGCGCGCGAAGTTCTCGTTCGCAGCCCCCTTCACGTTGACGCCCGCGTCTAGGAACGTCAGCATCGCCGGGTCCTGGGCCACGGCCACCATCAAGTCCCGGAAGTTGCCGGTTCCGCCGTTCTCGAATAATTCCAACTGGACGAGAAGTTTGCGATAGTCGCGGACTTTGGCTTCATTCACGGCGAAGTGGCCGTGCCAAAACAAAGCCATGTTCTCGCGCAGCGGCTGGGGGCTGGTCAGCATGCGATTCGCCCACCAATAGGCCACGCGGTTGGTTTCCAGCGCGCTGGCGCGCAGCCAATAGAAAAATTCGTTGACCACCGGCTGCAGCCGCCGGCTGCCCTCGGGCTTCACTTTGATGCCGAGCGCCTCGCCGTTCTTCTTGGCCTCATCGGTAACGGCGGGGCGGCTGGGAGGAAACGGCTCCAGCCCGGGGTCGTGAATGCCGGAGTGATCGAAGGGCGCCAAGTGGCTCGCGTCGGTACCGTTGAAGCGAACCAGCCGAGCCACGGCCTGCGCGGGCGTCAATTTCGCAAGCGCCTGGATCTCATCCGGAGTTCCGCCGAACCCGGCCCGTTCCAGTAAGTGAGCGGCGAAATCGTAATTCCAATCCGCGGGCGCGATGGGCTGGAGATCGTTTTGCCAGGCAGCGGGTCCGGCGGTCTGCGCGACGGCGAGGGACGGTTGGAACATAATCGCCACGGCGGCCGCGGCAAGAACCCCGAGCGCCTCGATGCTTCGAAGCATATTGCGGACTCCTTCTGGTTACTTATGAAGATGTTCCCACGAATGGGCGGGCGATGCCAGCGTCGCCTGTCGGCGCTTCGTAATCCGTCCATAAAGCTTAATTGTGGCGCACGCGCTCGTGCGCGCCGCGTCGCCACTCCTGGTTGCTCAAGGTGCGACGCAAGGTCTTTGTTCACGGTGTTCACACGATTGTGGACACGGCATGAGGTGGTCCCCATGGGTGAGACACGAGCGGGTTTGAACACTCGCCGTTCGCTGCAAATTGATTGTCTCAGAGTTGGGTTTCATGAATGATGGTCGCAGTCGGTGAAGCGGAGGCGAGCTCTGCTGGAGAGCAACTCGCCAAGGAATAGCCGGCCGGAGACTCATCGCAGACGATGGGCTCGGGGGAGAGCGGGTTCTCTCCCCTTCCAGACTGCCGGTTGGGCCGACCAACGGGAGGCGCACGAGCCGTTCATTTAACATGTTTTGAACGCCCTATCGGATCGATAGATCTCCGCATGCCTGGAAAAACTCAAACCAGCCGCCGGTAAGGGAGCGGCCGGGCCGGGAACGTGACTTCGTTCGAACTCTTCAGGAGTCCGATAGCCCAACGCGGAATGTAGGCGCTGGCGATTGTAATATTCATCGATAAAGTGCTCCATGTGAGTGCGCAAATCCTCCAGATCGCGGTACTGCCGGCAGTGAATCTCTTCTTGTTTCAGGGTTCTGATGAATCGCTCACACGCGGCATTGTCGTAGGGATTGGATGGTCGGCTCATGCTGGGAATCAAGCCATGCGCCTGCAGCGTCTCCACATACTCCTGGGCGGCATACTGCACACCGCGATCGGAGTGATGCACCAGCCCGGGGGGTGGCTGACGGCTCTCCATCGCTTGCCGCAAAGCAGTCAGAGTCAGCTTCACGGTCAGGCTCCGTTCTAACGACCAACCCACCGCACGGCGGGAGTAGCGGTCCAGCACAATGGCCAAGTAGACGAATTCGGTCCGCAGCCGAATGTAAGTGATATCGGCGACCCACAGCTGATCGACCCCGCTCAACCGCAGATGTGCCGCCACATTCAGATACACTTCCAAGGCGTGCTGGGAATCGGTAGTCACCACATAGGCTCTCCGCTGGAGCGCTAGTAGGTTATCCTCGCGCATCAGCCGCCCGACGCGTTTGTGGTTGACCAGCATCCCGCGCCGCCGCAGTTGGGCCGTAATGCGGCGCCGCCCGTAGCGGCGCTGGTGCTGGACGAAGATTTCCTGGATTGCGGCCCGGGTGGCCAGCTCCTCTTCCTGGGGCTCCTGGTCAACCAACCGCCGGTAATAGCCCGCCCGGCTCACCGTCGCTAGCTCGCACATTCGTTCCACGGTTAGTTTGCCTTGCGTCTGCCGCGTCCACTGGCCGATTTCGGCGTAGATGCTGTCGCGCCAGAAACGGTGTTGTTCTGGCGTTGTTCCTTGATTCTGCGCAAGGCACCGGCGAAAAAATCGGCTTCCAGGCTCTTCTCGCCCAATGCTTCCTTCAACAACCGGTTTTCTTCCCGCAGCTTTTGCTCGGCGCGGCTTTGGACGCTTTGGCTCAAATCCGCTCGACGCGGTTCCGGCCGGCCCTCCAGTTGATGTTTCCAGATGTACAGCAGGTTCCGCGGCAGGCACAGCTCGCGCGCCAACGCCGCAACGTTGTCACACTTCTGCATCCGTTTTACCGCTCGCCGCTTGAAATCGAGGCTATAAGGTTTCCACTTTGTCATCCTGTTTCTCCATTCGACGGCAAAGTGTTAACACTTGCGTGTCTCAATTTTGGGGGCCAGTACAGCACGCATGAGTGCGCGAGCCACGTGAGTGCTGTCACCAGTTCACGAGCTAGTCATGACAGGCGTCTCAGCTAGACTACCGAGTCTTACGGACGGATTCCGTTTCACCGCTATCCTTAAGTCTTATGGCTGGCGATCGACAAGCGGTCAGCGAACAGAAGCCCTCCGGGGCTCCCCCTTCGTTGTGGCGATCCTGGATGCGCCGAGAAGAGGCCCAGGATCCACATGATGCCCGCAAACATGGAACCCATCCCTGGTACCGGGTCATATGGCTGACCGGCGTCGACTATTTTTCTACTCTTGGGTATCAGCCTGGTATCGCCTTGCTGGCGGCGGGCGCGCTTTCTCCCATTGCGACTGCTGTCCTGGTGGCTGTCACGCTGCTCTGTGCCCTGCCTATCTACTGGCAGGTGGCCGGGCGCTCCTTTGCCGGACTGGGTTCCATCGCGATGCTCGAGAACCTGCTGCCGGGTTGGTGGGGCAAGTTCATGGTCTTGGTGCTGCTGGGCTTCGCGACCACGGACTTCGTGATCACCATGACCTTGTCCGCTTCCGACGCCGCCCGGCATGCCACGGAGAATGCATATTTGCACCCGTTTCTCGGCCATGCCAACCTGCGCGTGACGCTGGTCTTGCTGGCATTGCTCGCCGCCGTGTTCCTGAAGGGATTCACCGAAGCCATCAAGCTCGCCACCACGGTCTGCATCCCCTACTTGCTTCTGAATATGGTGGTGCTGGTTCGGGGGTTGGCCGAAGTGGCTTCGCATCCGAATGCCATGCTGCACTGGCAGAACGCTCTCCGGGCAGAGGGCGACTGGAAACAACTGGCCCTTGGCGCGGTGATTTTATTTCCCCGGCTGGCGCTCGGGTTGAGCGGCTTCGAAACCGGTGTTTCGGTGATGCCGCTCATTCGCGGCGCGGAGTCCGACTCAACCATCGATCGGCCCGAGGGCCGCATTCGCAACACACGTAAGATGCTTGCGAGCGCCGCGCTGATCATGAGCGTGCTTTTGCTTTTGTCGAGCTTTGTTTCGGTCCTGCTGATTGCGCCAGAGGCCTATCGGGACGGCGGTCCGGCGAGTGGCCGCGCCGTCGCGTACATGGCTCACAAGTATCTAGGCAATGTCTTTGGTTCAGTCTATGACCTTTCCACGATTCTGGTGCTGTGGTTCGCGGGCGCATCGGCCATGGCCGGATTGTTGCACCTGGTGCCGCGATATCTGCCGCGCGTTGGATTGGCGCCGGAATGGGTGGCCTATGCCCGTCCGCTGGTGCTGCTGTTGTTCGGCTTCGATGTAGTGGTGACGGTGATCTTCCGAGCGAACGTGGAGGCGCAGGGTGGGGCCTACGCAACCGGAGTGCTGGTCTTGATGCTTTCGGCCGCCGTTGCCGCGTCGATTTCGCTCTGGAAGGAGCGCTCGTACTCGATCAGCATTTACTGTTGGGGCGTGGTGCTGGTCTTTGGTTATACGACGATAGCGAATGTCATCGAACGAACCGACGGCATTATTATTTCAGGCTTTTTCATCTTGTTTATCCTGACCGTGAGCGGCGTCAGCCGCTACACGCGAGCGAAGGAACTGCGCGTGGGCAGCCACCGTTTCGCGGACGCCGAGTCGGAACGGTTGTGGAACCTGATCGTCGACAAGAAGGTGAATATGGTGCCGGTCCGCAGCCTGGATTTCCGGGCCCGCACCGATCGAGCCGCAAAACTGCGTAGATACTATAAAGTTGATGGCGTCCTGGCCTTCGTTCATATACGCCTCCTCGACAATCGGAGTGAGTTTCTATCGCCGCTTGAAATCGCGGTTCGGCAGGAAGACGGTCAATATCTGGTAACAGCGTCGGAAGCTGTCGCCACTGCGAACGCGGTGGCTTACTTGAGCGAACTATTGCATCCGGCTGCGATCTATCTCGGGCTGAGCCGGCTGAATCTGATGCGGCAGTCGTTTCGCTACTTTCTGCTCGGCGAGGGCGAAACCGGCTTGATGGTTTACACCATCCTGCAACACTTGTGGGAAGGGACTCCTTGGGAGGATGAACGCCCCTGCCTTTTTCTGATGAGCGACTGATCGTAATTCAAAATGAATCGTGAGGACCAATCCATGGATATTAAGCATTTCCAACAGAAACTTCTTGAAAAACAGCGCGAGTGCCAAGCCAGTCTGGCCGCCTTTGAGGCCGAGGAACAAGTCGCGGACAGTGACGGGGCCAGAGATTCCACCGACGACGCTACCATCGATCAAGGCACGTCGGAAGCTTTTGCCGAAGGAACCATCGTGTCGCAGACGCTCGAAGAAGTAGAGGACGCCTTGCAACGCATCAAAGACGGCACTTTTGGAAAGTGCGTTGTATGCGGACGTCAGATTGAGCCCGCCCGCCTGGAAGCGATTCCCTGGACGCCTTATTGCATGGCAGATCAGGAAAAGCACGACAAAGCCGGGGTCTCGTAGCCAACGTGCCGACCACGCCTCACCGGCTCGAAATGCGCTTACAAGGCAAAGTAGCAATTGTGACGGGGGCCGCTACCGGCATTGGCCAGGCGATTGCCATTCGCTTCGCACAGGAAGGGGCTTCGGTTGTAGTCGATTACATCGGGAAGCCGGAGGTGGCCGGCAAGACCGAGGCGAAGATCGCCGGCTTCGGTGGGAATAGTATTGCCATAGCGGCTGACATCTCCCAGCCCGACCAGGTCCAGAACTTGATCGATGGCGCCGTGAAGGCCTTCGGAAAGTTGGACATTGTTGTCAACAATGCGGGAGTGGAGAAGAAATTCGCGTTTGTGGACTATCCGTTGGAGGAGCTGCGGAAAATCCTGGATATCAATCTGATTGGGCCTTTTCTGGTTTCGCAAGCGGCGGCTCGTCAGATGATTCGCCAGGGACACGGCGGGCGTCTTATCAATATCTCGTCTGTTCATGAGGATCTCCCTATGCCCACGAACTCAGCCTACTGCGTCAGTAAGGGGGGCTTGCGGATGCTCACCAGAACCATCGCGGTAGAATTAGCCAAAGACCAGATCACTGTGAACAACATCGGTCCAGGCGCCGTGTTTACACCGATCGATGCCGATGTGGAAGCGAAACCCGCAATGGACAAGGCGCTGATGAGTGAGATACCGCTCAACCGCTGGGGCAAGCCGGAAGAGATCGCCGGACTGGCGGTGTATCTGGCATCGGACGAGGCGGCGTACATAACCGGCTCCACGTATTTCATCGATGGCGGGATGTTGCGGCAGTCCGGCAGTTATTAGACCACCCCCGAAAAGAGAACCGTGACTGCAAGTGACCGGTACGAAGTTGTCATCATCGGGACAGGCGCCGGCGGTGGAACGCTTGCTTATCGTTTGGCCAACGCCGGTAAGCGAGTGCTCATTCTGGAGCGCGGCCCATTCCTGCGACAGGAAAAACCCAACTGGAATACGGCCGATGTGTTCCTCGAGAACCGATACCACACAAAAGACGTCTGGACCGACAAAGAAGGTCACGATCTGCATCCCGGCACCGGTTACTGGGTGGGCGGCAACACCAAAGTATATGGCGCCGCTCTGTTTCGCCTCCGGGAAGAAGACTTTGGCGTGCTTCATCACAAAGGCGGCATTTCACCCGCATGGCCGGTAAAGTACGATGTCTTCGAACCGTACTACACGCTGGCCGAAAAGCTATTTTGCGTGCACGGCAAGCAGGGGATCGACCCGACAGAACCACGCCGCAGCGCGGAATATCCCTACCCGGCGGTCTCGAACGAGCCGCGCATGCAGGAGATTCAGAACGATCTCCAGAACATGGGACTGCAGCCGTTTCCCTGCCCGCTTGGTTTGAAATTGGACGAGGCGGATCGGGTGGAAAGTAAATGCATCCGATGCGACACTTGCGACGGCTATCCGTGCCTGGTGCACGCAAAATCGGACGCCGATATCAACTGCATCCGCCATATCATGCACCTGCCGAACGTGACCCTGATCACGCAGGCCAAGGTGACGCGCCTGCTGACGAACTCGACGGGAACTGCCGTCGACGCCGTGGAAGCGGAGCTGGATAATTCCGGCAAGAAGACCACATTTTCCGGCGACATCGTCGCGGTTTGCTGCGGGGCCATCAACTCGGCGGCTCTGCTGCTGCTGAGCGCCAACGATAAGCATCCCCATGGCCTGGCCAACAGCTCCGACATGGTGGGGCGCCACTTCATGTTTCACCAGGCGGACGCCATTCTCGCGATCGGCCAGGAGCCGAACCGGTCTTCTTATATGAAGACTTTCACCCTGAACGACTTCTATTTCGGCGACAAGGATTATCCCTATCCGATGGGGAACATCCAACCGATCGGTTCCTTCCATCACGAAATGATGAAGGCGGACGCGCCGCCTTTGACGCCCACCTTCATCTTGGACCTAATGACCACCCACGCGGTGCCATGGTGGCTTACGACGGAAGATCTGCCGGATCCGAACAACCGGGTGCAGATCGTTAACGGCAGGGTTCGGCTGGATTACACGCCCAACAACGTGGAGTCCTTCGAACGCCTGCGCGACAAGTGGATCGATGTTTTGAAGCAGGCCGGCCATGCCGATCGCTGGTTCCACCTGCACTCGTATTTCAAGCAGCGGATTCCGTTAGAAGGAGTGGGGCATCAAAACGGAACCTGTCGCTTCGGCGCAGATCCGAAGCAATCGGTACTGGATACCAATTGCCGCACTCATGATGTCGACAACCTTTATGTCGTCGACGGTTCGTTCTTCGCGTCCAGCGGCGCTGTCAACCCTTCGCTGACCATCATCGCCAATGCGCTCCGCGTAGGCGACCATTTGCTCGAAAGACTGCATTGAACGAACCTGTTTTGAACGGACGGGGCGGATCGACATCTTCTGTTGCGCTGGGAGCTCTGCTGATTGTGCTCGCGTTCGCCTGCGTCGCCGTGATGAGCGCATTCGGCAAGGCGGCGAAAGAGGTGCCCACCGGCATTCTGGTGCTCTTTCAGAACTTCATCAGCCTGCTGTTGTTCACGCCCTGGGCGCTTGGCAAAGGTGTTTCCCAGTTGCAAACATCGCGCACCTGGCTGCATATTCTACGCGCCGCGGCCGGCCTGCTTTCGCAAGTTTTGATGTTTGTCGCCGTGAAGCGGATGCCGCTGGTGAACGCCGTGTTGCTCAGTAACTCTGCGCCATTGTTTATTCCTTTGGTTACCTGGGTGTGGTTGAAGGAGCGGATCGGCGGGATGGTTTGGGTAAGTCTGCTCATCGGTTTCGCGGGCGTAATTTTGATCTTGAAGCCCGGTCTGGCGCTGCTGTCCGATCCCATTGCGCTCATCGCCATCAGCGCGGCGGTCTTCTCGGCCTTGGCCCTGGTGGCCGTCAATCAACTTTCGAATACCGAACCTCCCCGTCGAATCCTGTTCTATTATTTCCTCTATTCCTCCGCCGCCGCGGCGCCATTTGCCATGCTGAAATGGAGAACTCCGAGCGACCGAGAATGGTTATTCCTGGGCGGCATCGGATTGACGATGGCGGCGAGTCAACTATTGATCATCCTGGCCTATAAGCACGCTACCGCCGGCAGAATTGCCCCTTTTAATTACACCGTCGTCATCTTCTCGGGACTCATCGGCTGGGTAGTCTGGAACAACACCCCCGATTTGCTGTCGCTGGCCGGCGTTCTACTTGTCACAACGGGGGGCGTACTCAGCACCAAGTTCGGTGGTCCGAATTCCAGTGGCCACTTGGGTTGGCTGGGCTATTGGAATCATCTTCGTCGTCGCGAGCAAGCCGCATGAACGTCCGGACCATCTCTGGCGAAAGTATCCGATGCGTGCTCCCGTGGCAGGCCACTGTTGGGGAATCTCCCGTCTGGAGCCCGGAAAATCAAAGCCTCTACTGGGTCGACATTCAGGGCAAGCAGATCCATCGGTTCCATCCGGCCACGGGCAGCAACCAAACATTTGATCTGCCTGAAATCGTCACGTGCATTGCCCTACGCGCCGCCGGCGGCTTGGTCCTAACACTCAGGAAGGACTTCGCCACCTTTGAACCGGCGACGATGATGCTGGAACGGATCGGAGAGGTGGAACCTGATTTGCCCAACAATCGTTTCAATGATGGGAAGTGCGATCCACAAGGCCGCTTTTGGGCCGGCACCATGGACGCGGTACATTGGTCCGCTCCTGCGGGCAATCTGTATAGACTGGACTCCGATAAAACCATTACACGCAGGCAGGACAATGTCATCTGTTCGAATGGCAGTGGCTGGAGCCCGAACGGACGCAAGATGTATTACACGGAAAGCTTTCGTTACGCGATCCTTGTTTACGATTTCGATCCGTCCACGGGCGCCATTTCGAACCGGCTGCCATTCGCCACCCTGGACAGCAACAGCGGCGGTTTTCCGGACGGCATGACGGTGGATGCCGACGGCTTTGTGTGGAGCAACGTAGTGGGCCTGGGACAAATTCGCCGATACGATCCTCAAGGCAAGCTGGAGCGAATTGTTCAGCTGCCCGTGCCCCGTGCCACGGATTGCACCTTCGGTGGTCCAGATCTGAAAACCCTGTACGTAACCAGCGCGCGCGAGACTATGTCCCCGGCCGAGTTGGCAGCGGCCCCACTTTCGGGAAGCCTGTTCGCTATCGATTGCGATATGCGAGGACTTCCTTCCAATTCGTTCTCCGGCTGATAATCCGAGGAGGATTTGAGCAATGCAGCAACACAGTGACAAAGAAGCTTTTGGAGCACCGGGCATCGAGCCACGGTGGACCCATGGCAACAAGAACGGCGTCGGGACGGCCTACGCGGCGTCCAGCCGGATCTGGTTCACGCTGTTTGGTGGCATTGTCACCGAAGTTTATTACCCGACGGTGGATCGTCCGCAGCTGCGCGATCTTCAGTACCTGGTGACGGATGGGAAGAGCTTCTTCCATGAAGAGAAGCGGGATCTGGAAGCCACGGTGGAACGGCTCTCCGGCCATACCTTGGGCTTTCATTGCACGAATGCTGGCCTCCGATGGGCGCTACTCCATCAGCAAAGACGTGATCACGGATCCGCATTTGCCTTGCGTTCTTCAGCGCACGCGCCTCATCGGCCCGGACGAGCAGTTTCTGGCCACCCTGAAAATGTTCGTGCTCTGCGCCCCGCATCTTCAAGTAGGCGGATATGGCAACACGGGCTACGTCATCACAGCCAACGGCGCCAGGATCCTCATGGCCTGCAAGCAAGGAGTGTGGCTCGCGATGACGGCCACCGTCCCCTTCTCCCGAACCTCCTGTGGTTACGTGGGGAAAAGCGACGGCTGGACGGACCTGCATGAGACGTTTCACATGGATTATGAATTCGATCGTGCCGAGAACGGCAATATTGCGCTCACCGGCGAACTGGATCTCAGCAAGACTCGTGAATTCACGCTGGCCACCGCATTCGGATCAACCGAACACCGCGCCGTTACCAATCTGCTGCAATCTCTCGGTACTCCTTTCGATGAACACCTCACCCATTACCAAAAGCAATGGGACGCCGTGTCGGACCATCGCCGCCCGCTGGGAAATTCATCGTACGATCAGGGCAACCTGTTCCGAAGCAGCTTTAGCCTGTTGCTGGCGCACGAGGACAAATCCTATCCCGGGGCGCTGATTGCGTCTCTCGCCATTCCTTGGGGAGAAGCCAAAGGCGACCAGGACCAGGGCGGATATCACCTGGTGTGGACGCGCGACATGGTCAACAGCGCTACGGCGCTGCTGGCTGCCGGCGACACAGCCACGCCTTTACGCGCGCTGATCTTCCTGGCCGTCTCACAGCATGAGGATGGCGGTTTTGCTCAAAACTTTTGGGTGAACGGTGATGCCTATTGGACCGGCATCCAGTTGGACGAAGTGGCGTTTCCGATCATGTTGGCTTGGCGGCTATTTCGCGAGAAGGGACTGGGAGACTTTCATCCAGACACGCTAGTGCGGAAAGGCGCCGCCTACCTGATCCGCAACGGGCCCGTGACACAACAGGAGCGATGGGAAGAAGCGAGCGGCTATTCGCCCTCGACAATTGCGTCGAATATCGCCGCTCTGATTTGCGCGTCGCTGCTCTTCCGCAAGAGAGGCGATGAGGCGTCGGCCGCGTTCGCCGAAGAGTATGCGGACTTCCTCGAGTCCCATATCGAAGACTGGATGGTAACCAACGAAGGGTCTCTTCTCCCTGGAATCAAGCGCTATTACATTCGCATCCTGCCCGAGCAAGTTGGAGATGCGAATCCCGCCGAAAATCCCGAATCGCGCACGCTTCAAATCAAGAACATCCCCGACGGTCAACCCAGCACGTTCCCCGCGAAGGACGTGGTGGATGGCGGCTTTCTCGAACTGGTGCGCTACGGCATCCGTTCCGCGAACGACCCCATCATTGTGGATAGCGTCAAGGTGCTGGATTGGGTGCTGAAAGTGGACACCAAGGCCGGCCCCGTATGGCATCGCTACAATCACGATGGCTACGGACAGCGGGAAGATGGAGGCCCTTTTACCAATGTGGGAGTGGGCCGGGCGTGGCCGCTGCTCACCGGCGAGCGAGGTCACTACGAACTGGCCGCCGGTAGAAGCGTGGAATGTTACCTGCGGGCGATGGAGCAGCTTGCCTCTCCCACCGGTCTGCTGCCGGAACAGGTTTGGGATGAGGCGGATAAGCCGAAGGCATTTTTGTCGTTAGGCAAGCCGACCGGTTCCGCCATGCCGCTCATGTGGGCGCACGCCGAGTACATCAAGCTGCTGCGCTCCGCTTCCGATGGCAAAGTCTACGACTCGATCCCGGAAGTGCGCGAGCGCTATCTCGGCGATCGCAAGAAACGCAAGCTGGTGGAAGTCTGGAAGCCGGATCGGCGTGTGCGCTTCATGCGACAAGACTCCGTCCTGCGCATCCACGGCGCTGAGCCTTTCCGCCTTCGCTGGTCGAGTGACGATTGGAAGTCGCAGCACGATACCGAATCGAATGCCAATGCGCTGGAGATCGACTACGTCGATTTGCCTTCGACGGTCGTCGTCATCCGAAGATGCCTGCATCCATTTCACTTTTTATTGGCTCAACAGCAATCGATGGGAAGGACAGGACTACGATGTTACCGTTCGATAACTACCAATCTGTCCGACAGGTTCGCATCGCCGCGCGGAGGGGCAAGCCCTAGCGCCAATGCCCTTCCACCAGCACCCAACCTCCATGCCGGTGAACCCACCGATGCGCAACCCAGTGTGCATGGGGACGCGGGGGCAATTCCCATCTTCCCGGAGTCCAAACATACGCAGCTCCGTTCCAGCGGTGATAACCGGCTATCCAAACGTAGCCTCGACCTGGCGCTGGCACACGCGCCTCAACCACCGGACGCGGCGGCGCCACTCGAATCACAACCTCCTGACCGAACGCGCCGAACGTCAAAACGCTTGCGAAAACAACTCCCATCAATCGATTCTTTAGCATCGAAAATTCGCTTCTCCTTTCCTGCAAACCCAGAGACGTGATCAAAGTTGCGCCACTGGGCCGCTGCGCTAAAGATCGTTCGGTAGCCAAGAAAACTTCAATCCGACGATGTTTTGCGAATCGGCGCCCAATTGGTCCAGCCTCCGGCGTCGTGGGCATTCGCCAGCTCCGCCTCAAATCTTGGCGACCTTCCGCAATGCCACCGCGTTCATGCAATAACGCAGACCGCTGGGCGCCGGGCCATCCGGGAACACGTGGCCCAGGTGCGCGTCACAGGTGTTGCAGATGGTTTCGACGCGCTTCAGAAACGCAGGCCCGTCAAACCGGTAAGCGATGACATTACCCTGGATGGGTTGTGTAAAAGACGGCCAGCCAGTGTGGGACTCGAATTTCTCCGACGCATCGAAAAGGACCGTGTCGCAGCAGAGGCAGGAATAGATTCCCGGCTCAAAGAGGCTGCACATTTCCGAGCTGAACGCCCGCTCCGTCCCGGCCTGCCGGGTAACATGGTATTCCTCGTCACTTAGCTGTTCCCGCCATTCGGCATCCGTTTTGACGACCTTGCGATCCGGCGCCGGGTTGCCGCTCTTCGCCAAATTCAGGACATCGGACCATTTGAGCATCACCCTCTATTCTAGCCGCGGAGCTGAAGCGGAGCCAGGATATACGGGTTGCCTACGTTGAGGCGGTCCGCCTCCGCCTGAATATCGCGAAGACACTACCTCACCGCCTCTTCGCCTTTTCAATCTCCTGCGAGGCATGAGGATCTATTCCCGAGTGGCCCCTTGACGCCAGGGACGAATAGAGGGCGTAACCAAGAATGAGTGCGACAGCGACGAACAGCCAAAGGAGTTTCGATTTCATAGCCGAATAGCTCTTTTGTTTATGCTTTCCGGGTTTCATTGTAGACTGCGATGGCCGGGGCGCTACCTTGATTTCAAGGTCCATAAAGCCGTGGATTTGTGAACTTAGATCGTCGAGATGTCTGTCCTGTCGGGAAAAGCGTGGAGAAGCGTTGCCCGCGTTGCGGCGCTCCGTACCGCGGTCCGGCGCTCGCGCGAAGCCGGTTTTACGACGTGAGCGCGCCAAGCTGCTTTTTCATGTTCCCGGCTGTGTTTTAAGGACACGTCTCCATGATCTGATGTGTTACCCGTTGGAAGGACACTATGCTTGTGCAACCGGTTTGCGAGGCCCGATCCGCGAGACTACGCCGGTCGGCCGCATCCCAATTCAAAAGCCGATCGATCTCTTCAAGAACAACATCGGGCGAGTTGCTGACGTTTGGCAAGTACGGCAGACTCAGCAGGGATGTCACGCCCTTTATTTTTAGAGATTGAGCCCCTATGCCAATCATCGGAGTGCCGGCAATCGCGCCGAAAATGAATCCATGATATCGAGGGCCAATGCCGAGTGCGCAGGAGCCGTAATATCCGATGATGTCATCCAGGCTTCTGATCTTCTTAACGATCCTGACTCTGTCATCCTGACCAAGTGCTCGGGCAATCTGCTCCAACGGAGGTAAATCCGACACCGTCTCGTTCCAAGCGGACTCATGAGGAATCAACAACAACCGGACCCGGGAATTTCGCTCCAATAGCCGGCGCAGAACTTCGATCTGGCGGTCCAGAGCCAGTTTGAAAGATTGTGGCCCATCGCCAATGGCCGATTGCCATTCCGACATGCTCAAAGTGTTGACTGCCACCGTATCCTTGTCTCGCTCAGTTCGCCTTCGAGACGGTAAACAGAATGCCGTATCGCCCGTCAACGAAAGCTTTTCAACTCCGGCGTTGGAAAGTCGCTGGAATGAGGCCGGTTCCCTGGCGAACACGTAAGAAGCTTTGAGAAGCGGATCGAGAGCTAGCCAGCGCGCGATTTGGCTAAAGTTCACATCAAACGACGAGCCCGTGATAAAACTAGGAACCTTCCACTTTTGGGCAAGGCGAATGGGCAACAACTGTCGATGAAGATGCACCATGCGGCGAATATCGGCCGCACCGCACACGATATTGCCGCCTACGAACACAACCGCGTCGGACTGCCGGATGCGATCGGCTGCTGAGCCACTGGAGTACTTCAACTGCCCTGGCGCGGCGCCATTGAGACGCAACCGGAGTTCGTCGGTGAGGACTTGCCTCATCGTGTACCCTACAATCCGCAAGCGCTGCGCCGGATTGGCTAAATGGAATGGCCGAATTGCCTGTAAAGGCGTCAGCGGGTCGAACACCGTAAACGACGCGCCTCGGGCTAACTCGCCTATCTCGGCGACAAGAGCCCGGGTGGTTGCTCGAGGATCCGATTGCGGAGTCCATGGAATTAAGCCGACGTCTGCGCCCGGCCATGCGCTCAATACATGCCGGGCCGCGGAAACCGTCAAGGCCCAATCGCCAATGTTTTCCGTTGGGCCCGATGCGTTGACCAACATAATCTTCCGAACCCTACTTTGCCGGTGGACATCTCTGTTGAGTCGCGTCATAAGCTTTAGCCGAAGCCTCCTAGTCCGTTTCCCACCCGTTTTCAGGTGATTTTGTCGGGATCGCCGGTCGCAACTGGGACCCTGCGAACGCTTTTTGCAAAGCCGCAAAGTCTACTATCTCACTGTACTATATTTGGAACTCTGCTGGGGCGCCTCAGGGATCCAGGCGGCAAGAAATTTGTCCACTGAGCAGATGGACTAAAAAGGCAGGGCACCCAGTGGTGAACGCACCGAGCACTTGTACCGCGACTCGTTTTGTGCGCGGCAGCGGTTGAAGCCTATGCCGTGTTTACTGCATCTGGAAAAGAGTTGACACGATTCGTGCCTATGGATTCCACCCAACGCCTCTTGCTTCCGATTCGCCCCCTGGACCACGCACATGGTCCGGAGGATGCTCCCCATACACTGGTTGAGTACGGTGATTATGAGTGCCCGGATTGCGGGCGTTTGTATGTGACGCTCCGGGACCTGCAGAGCGATATTGCCTCACGACTGAGGGTCGTGTTCCGCCACTACCCTCTCTCCGGTATTCATCACCGTGCACAGCAGGCAGCCGAAGCGGCCGAGGCGGCGGGGGCACAAGGGAAATTTTGGGAAATGCACACGTTACTTTTCGAGCGGCAAGCCGCACTCCACACAAAAGATCTGATTCGCTACGCCGGGGAACTAAACCTGGATGTCCAGCGGTTCCGCAATGAGTTGAAGAACCAAACGTATAGGGACAATGTGCGGGCCGATTTCATAGCGGGGGTTCAGAACGGCGTGTACCGCACGCCGGGCCTGTTCTTAAACGGCGTCCGTTACGATGATGATTGGGGCAGAGAGTCACTCCATAGCCTTTTGAAAATCTGAAAATGGATTGGCGACCGGCAAACGATTGGCGGGCACTCGGCTTAGTCGACACCGCGGGAAACGCGAATCCCCAGTCTCTGCATGTGGGCCTGAAGCGTCGAGCGTTTCATCCCCAATAGAGCAGCGGCTCCCTTGGGCCCGGCAACCACCCATCGGGATTGCTTGAGAGCAGCCAAAATCTGCTTTCGCTCCGCATCGTCGAGCACGCCGCGCATCGTCCCGGCATCCTCCGACACGGCGCCGCCATTCGTGGTCTCCGCCGAAGCAACTCGCGTCCTCAAGTCGTCGAGCGGCACCTTCAAAACCGGCCCATTGGAAACGATCACCGCGCGCTCAATCACATTTTGTAATTCCCGGATATTACCGGGCCAGCCATAGCGGACCAGCGCGCTCATGGTCTCCGAAGGGATGGTTTCGATGCTCCGATTCATGCGACGGCTGAACTGCTGAGCGAAGTGGCGGACAAGCAAAGGAATGTCCTCGCGGCGTTCGCGCAGCGGGGGCACCCGGACAGGGAAAACGTTCAAACGATAATACAGGTCAGAGCGGAACGTCTGCTCCTCTACCATCGCGGCCAGATCGCGATTCGTCGCGGCAATCAAACGCGCGTCGGTGCGGAGCGTTCGTGTGCTGCCCAGGCGCTCGAATTCGCGCTCCTGTAAAACCCGCAGCAATTTCGGCTGCAACTCCAGGGGGATTTCGCCGACCTCGTCGAGAAATACAGTGCCGCGATTCGCCAACTCGAACCTGCCGACACGTTGGGCGATCGCGCCGGTGAATGCGCCCTTTTCGTGGCCAAACAATTCGCTTTCGAGCAGTCCTGTCGGAATCGCCGCGCAGTTCATTTTGACGAAAGCATTCGAATTGCGCGAGCTCAGGTTGTGGATGGCGCGCGCGATGAGTTCCTTGCCGGTGCCTGTCTCGCCGTAGATGAGCACCGTGGAATCGGTGGGCGCCACCGTTTCGAGCTCTGCTAGCACGCGCCTGAGAACATCGCTATTACCGACGATCTCTTCGAATTTTAGCTCGGTTCGAATTTCGTCCTGGAGGTAGACTACCTCCTGAGCCAGCTTGTCTTTAAGACTGGCAATCTCTCCGTAGGCGATGGCATTCTCAACCGCCAGCGTGATCTGATTCGCGACCTGACCGAGAAAGCCAGCGTCTTCTTCACGAAAAGCACTCTCCCGATCCCTAGCGAGGCTTAAAATTCCAAGGACACGCTCCCGGCCAATGAGCGGCAAGTGGCACATCGATTTAACGCCCTCAGCGGCAGCTAGAGGATCCACCGTACTATCCACTTCTGCGATGCAGACGGCCTGCCTGGTTTGAAATGCCCTGACCAAGGTCGCCGATCCCTCCGTCGTGACACTCATTCCTTCGTGCACAATGCCCTTCCGTTCCGGTTTATCAAACGCGTAAACGCGCAACTGGCCGGTTTCCGGATCTGAAAGTGCAACGCCCACGCCGTCGCATTGCATCAGGCGACGGACGTTGGCAGAAACCTCCCGAAGCAACTCCCGCAAGTCCAGTTGGGAGACCACGCTGTTTGTCATATCAAGTAGGAGTTTCAACCGCTGCTGGGCGAGAGCGTCGTCCATGGCCAGGGCGATCTGCGCTGCGACGAGCGATAGAAACCGTACTTCTTCCGGGGAATAAGCGTCAGCGAATTGACTGCCGAAAACCAGGCTGCCCATTTGCGAATGGGCAGTGCTCAACGGAAGCGCACATAACGAACGCAGTCCTAACTTGTGAAGCGCCTCGATGGTGGTACGGAATCGCGTCTCCTCGTCGTCCACTCGGAGCACCAACGGTTGCTGAGTACGATCCACCCACCATCCGACGGTTTCCTCCTTCGGAATCTCTGAGATCCCACTCCTCTTCGAATCGCAGACTTCGGAGAAATGCCAGTTAATCTTGTTGCCGGCGTGGTCTATTTGACAGATCGCATCGAACGGAACCACTTCGCGCAGTTCGTCCGCAAGAAGCTGGAATAGGTCTTTTTGGTCCGGGCAACTTCGAATCGCTTCGGCCAAACGTATCAGCGATTCAAACTGAGGCCCAAGAGCTTTCGCCGCACGGGCAGGCATGTCGGCCGTCAATAGCATCGTCCTGCTATCAGCAATTATCGCACCCACTTATGAGGTTCGATGGAGATGCCACCATTCGGGATTCAGTAGAGTTTTTGGGGGCTTCATGGAGGCATGCTGCCCGATTGCTGGCAGTGTGCCCGGAACCAGGTAGTGACAGGGGCGCTTCGAAGCGCCGGACGAGCGTTAAGCCCGTTGCCTCTCAATGATTGCGGTCTGGCGAGACTTCAGGCCTCGCACGTGCCTTCCACCGGACGGATATCGGCAAAGCGAAATGATGAGAATCACACTTCAAGAAGATGGCACGCTTTTGCGCTTGCATCTTGCAGGCAGACTGGCGGGCGCCTGGGTTGCCGAAACCGAAAACACCTGGCGTTGCGCACTAGCCTTCGGCAAACCGGTCGAAATCGACATGAGGGACGTCACGGGGCTCGATGAAGCGGGACGACGCCTGCTCCGTGTGATGAATCAGGAAGGAGCGCGCCTTATCGCAAAGGGACTGGCGATGGAGGCCCTCGTCGAGGAAATTACAGGGACACGTGTTCGCCGCGGGCGGGCATGAAGGTGGTCACAGAGGAGACGAAGTTGGCAACTGCATTTAATAAGAAGATTCAAATTTGTGCAGCGGTTATTTTGGTTGCCGCGGCTCTTGGGACAGCGGGCTGCACCGGGACAACTTCCGCCGCGGGATCGCCACAACTGCCCCAGGTGGAGGTAGCCGCGGTAAAGCAGGCAGACGTTCCCATCTATCGCGAATGGATCGGCACACTGGACGGACTGGTCAATGCCGCCATCAAGGCGGAGGTCACCGGCTATCTGCTTTCGCAGGATTACAAAGAAGGTTCGTTCGTGCGAAAAGGACAACTGCTCTTCCAGATCGATCCGCGGCCTTTTGACGCCGCGCTCGCTCAGGCGCAGGGACAGCTGGCACAAGCAAAAGGACAGCTTGCTCAAGCAAAAGCGCAGTTGACGCAGGCCCAGGCCCAGCTCGCGCAATCGGTGGCCAACCAAGAAAGAACGCAACTGGACGTAGACAAATACGCGCCGCTCGAAAAACAGCACGCGGTTACGCGGCAGGAGCTGGACAACGCAGTCAAGAACAATCTCGCCGCCAATGCCCAGGTGGACGCGTCCAAAGCCGCCGTTGAAACGGCCCAGGCGCAGATTGAGGCCAGCAGCGCGGGTGTGGAATCGGCTCAAGCGGCGGTAGAAGCGGCGAAGGTGAATACCGGCTTCACCCGCCTGACGTCGCCGATCGATGGAATCGCCGGACTGGCTCAGGTGCAGGTAGGAAATCTGGTCAACCCCAGCAGCGGGGTGATTACCACGGTATCGACGCTCGATCCGATTAAGGCAAACTTCACGGTTGCTGAACAGGAGTATCTGAGCTTGACGCGCGGCGGCATGAACGATCTGGCGAAGTTGCAACTGGAGCTGATCCTGGCCGACGGCAGCAACTATCCGCAAAAAGGCAAGTTCTTCTTCGTCGATCGCCAGGTGGATCAAAACACCGGTGCGATTCAGTTGACGGGGCTCTTTCCGAATCCCGGGAATCGGTTGCGGCCGGGGCAATACGGGAAGGTCCGCGCAGCCGTTGGCACCAGCGCAGGCGCACTGCTCATCCCCCAGCGCGCTGTGACGGAGCTGCAAGGCGGCCATCAGGTGGCCGTGCTCGACGACAAGAACACCGTGAGCATTCAGCAAGTCAAGGTCGGCGACCAAGTGGGAACGATGTGGGTAGTCAGCGAAGGACTGAAGGCGGGTCAGCGAGTCATTGCCGAGGGCGCCCAGAACGTCCGACCCGGCATGCAAGTGAGCCCGAGGCCGTTCGTGGAGGGCAACTGAGATGTCCAAGTTCTTTATCAACCGCCCGATCGTTGCAATGGTCATCGCGATCCTGACGGTGATCGTGGGAGCCGTCACTATCGCAGCACTGCCGGTATCGCAGTTTCCGAATATCGTTCCTCCGGAGATTCAGCTTCAAGCCAATTACGTGGGCGCCGATGCGCGAGCGCTGGAACAATCCGTCGCCACGCCCATCGAACAGCAAATCAATGGCGTGGACAACATGAACTACATGTATTCCTTAAACGCCACGGGCAACTCGCAGGTGACGCTGGTGGTGGATTTCGATGTAAAAACCGACCCCAACACGGATCTGATTCTGACCCAGTCGCGCGAGAACCTGGCTACAGGTCAGCTTCCACCCGACGTGAACACTTACGGGGTGACCATCAAGAAATCAGCGACCGCGCCCTTGATGCTGGTCTCCCTGTTCTCACCACACGGGACCCGTGATGCGA
Organism: Bryobacterales bacterium; assembly: GCA_963747945.1. GTDB lineage: Bacteria > Acidobacteriota > Terriglobia > Bryobacterales > Bryobacteraceae > Palsa-89. The sequence goes on along the minus strand of CAVVHB010000032.1, from coordinate 106,030 downwards.
AATTCATGGCGAACTTCGCCTACATCACCCTGAACGATCCCGTCGCACGCTTATACGGAGTGGGCCAGACGACGGTTTTCGGTGCGGGCCAGTATGCCATGCGGCTTTGGGTAAAGCCTGACCAGTTGGCGAAGCTGGGCATCACGGTCACCGATATCGTCAACGCCGTCCAGGCGCAGAACACCGTGAATCCCGCCGGCCAGGTTGGTGGAGAGCCCGCTCCCAACAGCCAGCAATTCACGTATTCGGTGCTTGCGCAAGGACGCCTCACTTCGCCCGAGGAATTTGGAGATGTTATTGTCCGCGAAACCCCCAATGGCGGAATTGTTCGGGTGAGAGACGTGGCGCGCATTGAGTTGGGCGCTCAAGACTATAGCCTGATCAGCCGCTTGAATGGTAAGAACGCCGCGATCCTTGCCGTCTACCAGTTGCCCGGCTCGAATGCCGTTCAAACCGCCGCCGGCGTCCGAAAGCTGATGTCCCAGATGAAGCGGCGCTTTCCGGAAGACATCGACTATGCCATATCGCTGGACCAGACCAGCGCGGTTACGGAAGGCATGCGGGAAATCATCGAAACGCTGATCATCGCTATTGTTCTGGTGATCCTTGTCGTCTACCTTTTCCTGCAGGACTGGCGCGCGACCCTGATCCCGCTGCTGGCCGTACCGGTTTCACTTGTGGGGACGTTCGTCTTCTTCCCCCTGTTTGGCTTCTCCATCAATACGCTTTCGATGTTCGGGTTGGTGCTGGCCATCGGATTGGTGGTGGACGACGCCATCGTGGTCGTGGAGGGAGTGCAGCGCCATATCGAGGAGGGTCTCGCTCCGAAGGATGCCGCCCGAAAAGCAATGGAAGAGCTGTCTGGACCGGTCATCGGCATCGCCTTAGTCCTCTCGTCGGTGTTCGTGCCAACGGCGTTCATCCCCGGAATCACCGGACGACTTTATCAACAATTTGCCGTGACGATCGCGATCTCGGTAGTGCTCTCGGCCTTTAACGCCCTGACACTGAGTCCCGCGCTGGCCGGCCTGCTGCTTCGGCCAAAGAAGGAAAGCCGCGGCCTGCTCCGAAGGTTCTTCGACTGGTTCAATCGCATCTTTGAGAGGACCACGCACGGCTATGTCCGCTTGTCCGGTGTGCTGATTCGAAAAAGTGTACTGGCCCTGGTGGCACTGGTAGCCTTTGGCGCCGCCGGGTTGTTCTTTGGAAGCCGCGTGCCATCCAGTTTCCTGCCAGACGAGGACCAGGGCTACGTGTACGTCAACATGCAGCTCCCGAATGCCGCTTCGCTAGAGCGGACGGCGGCCGCATCGAGACAAGTTGAGAAGGTCCTCGCAGACACGCCCGGTGTTGAATACACCACCAGCGTTGCAGGCTTCAGTCTGCTCAGCTTTGTCCGGACCACTTACAACGCTTTCTATTTCGTCACGCTAAAGCCCTGGGGCGATCGGAAGACCAAGGCCGAACAGTATCAGGAGATCAAGGCGCGGCTGAACCAGCAACTCAGCAGTCTTCCGGTGGGAACTGTTTTCAGTTTCTCGCCGCCGGCGATTCCTGGGGTGGGCACTTCCGGCGGCTTTACCTATGTGCTGGAAGATCGGGCCGGGCGGGATGTTCAGTTCTTGGCGAGCAACCTTGACAAGTTCCTGGCCGCCGCTCGCAAGCGTCCCGAAATTGGCGCGATCAGCACCACGTTTCTTCCCAGCGTGCCACAGAAGTTCGTGAAGGTCGACCGGGAAAAAGTGATCAAGCAAGGCGTGGCTGTCAGCGATGTTTACAAAACCATCCAGGCTTTCATGGGAGGACTGTTCATCAACTACTTCAACGATTTTGGCCGTACATGGCAGGTATATATAGAAGCGGAAGCGCCTTATCGGTCGAATCTTGAGAACGTCGGACAGTTCTATGTGCGTAACAGCAGTGGGCAGATGGCCCCGCTTTCCGCACTGACGAAGTTTGAATCGCGTGACGGTCCCGAGTTCACCATGCGCTACAACGAATACCGCTCGGCGCAAATCAACGGTAGCGCCGCGCCAGGCTATAGCTCAGATCAAGCCACGGCGGCTCTCGAAGACGTCTTCAAGCAAACCATGCCCGGCGAAATGGGATTCGACTACATGGGTATGTCGTATCAAGAGCAAAAGGCCCGGGAAGGGATCTCGTCCTCGGTTATCTTCGCGTTCTCATTATTGTTCGTATTCCTGATTCTGGCGGCACTCTACGAAAGCTGGTCGCTCCCGTTCAGCGTACTCCTGAGCACGCCGGTAGCAGTGTTCGGCGCCTTCGGAGTGCTGTGGCTGCGCCGTGCTCTGCTATCGGCCTTTCTGCCCGCTTACATGGTTCAAATCGAAAACGACGTCTATTCGCAAATTGGTTTGGTCATGCTGATCGGCTTGGCCGCCAAGAACGCGATTCTGATTGTCGAGTTCGCAAAGGAGCAATTCGAGCAGGGCAAGCCGCTGGTGGACGCCGCTCTGGAAGGAGCCAGGCTTCGTTTCCGTCCCATTTTGATGACATCTTTTGCGTTTATTCTGGGCTGCGTGCCGCTCTGGACGGCATCTGGCGCGGGATCCGTTGCACGCCAGATTATGGGCACGGCAGTTATCGGGGGTATGCTCGCGGCAACCGCAATCGGAATCTTCTTCATACCCGCAATTTTCTATCTGGTCGAGAAGGTCTCATTCGCCGCCCACGCGCCCGGAAATGCATCCCCGCTTCTTCCTTCACCGGGGCAGGGAGACTGAAATGACTTACCGAGCGATCGCGGTTTTAATTGCCGCGGGTTGGACGACCGGTTGCACGCTCGGGCCGAGTTATCACCGGCCGGACGTGCAGATCCCACAGAGTTTTCGCGCTCCCAGTCCGCTACCGGCCCCGGAGGCGGCGTCTTTTGCCGATTTGAAGTGGTGGGAGGTGTTTAAAGATCCGGACTTACAAGGGTTAGTGAAGACCGCCATCCAGCAGAATTACGATCTGCGGGATGCGGTGGCGCGAGTGGAGGCAGCGCGGGCAAATCTGGGGATCACGCGATCTAACCAGTTCCCACAAGTAGGAGCCAGCGGGGATGTACAGTTAACGCGGCTTTCTCGAGATGGGTCGTTTGCGCTGCCACCCTCGTTTGTGTCGTCTCAGAATCGCAACTGGGGCGAGGCATCGCTGAACTTACTTTCATTCGAAGTCGACCTCTGGGGCCGCCTGCGCCGTGCGACTGAAGCGGCACGCGCAAATCTTTTGAGTGCGGACGAGAATCGCAAAGTTGTCCTAACCACTCTGGTGAGCGATGTCGCAACCGCGTACTTCACCGTACGCGAGTTGGACTACGAGTTGGAGATTTCAAAGACAACGCTCGCGTCCCGTAAGGATTCGCTCAACCTCACGATCGATCGGCAAACTGGCGGTGTCGCAACGGACCTCGATCTTCGCCAGGCTGAGCAACTCGTGGATACCGCCGCCGAAACCATCCCCACGCTTCAACAGCAGATCGAGCAGACCGAGAATCAAATCAGCCTGCTGCTGGGAGAGAATCCGGGCGACGTGATGCACCACCAAGGTGCGTTCAACGAGGATGTGTTCCCTCCCGAAGTTCCCGCCGGGTTGCCATCTGCGCTGCTGGAGCGGCGGCCCGATATTGGCGCCGCGGAGCAGAACCTCATTGCCGCGAATGCCGACATCGGTGTGGCAAAAGCCGCCTACTTTCCGCAGTTGAGCTTGAGCGGGATGATTGGCGGTCAAAGCACGCAATTGTCGAGCCTCTTTAGCGGCCCACACAGCGCGTGGAGTTTTGTGCCTCAACTCACGCAACCGATATTCACAGCCGGCCGGCTGCGATCCACTGTGAGATTGGCGGAAGCGCAACGCGATAGTGCGCTCGCTCAATATGAGAAGACCATTCAGACTGCCTTTACCGAAGTATCGAACGCCTTGATCGCTCACCAAAGGGTGAGAGAAAGCCGCGTGGAGCAGGTAGCGCTAGTCCGGGCTCTTGAAGATCGGAAACGGCTGGCGTATGCGCGCTATATCGGCGGCGTGGATACCCAGCTCAATGCGCTGGACGCCGATCGCGATTTGCTGCAGGCGCAGTTGGATCTCAGGCAAATCAGATTGAACGAACTGCTGAGCGTGGTCCAGGTGTACAAAGCTTTGGGCGGGGGCTGGAATTAGTTGCCGGCAGATAACGGTGTTTCGCACCGATGGAAGCCAAAGGCCAACCCGTGGCTCATCGCATTCGTGGTTTCCCTGGCAGCTTTCATGGAAGTGCTGGACACCAGCATCGCCAACGTTGCGCTTCCGCACATTGCAGGAAGCATGGGAGCGAGCAGCGATGAAAGCACGTGGGTCCTCACCTCTTACCTGGTTTCAAACGCCATCATTCTGCCGATCACGGGCTGGCTCGTCTCACTGATGGGACGAAAACGCTTCTTTCTGATCTGTATCTCTCTGTTCACGGTAAGCTCACTATTTTGCGGCATAGCGCCAACCCTGGGCATTCTATTGCTATCCCGAGTAATTCAGGGCGCCGGCGGCGGCGGTCTGCAACCGATGGCCCAGGCGATCTTGGCCGACACATTTCCACCCGAAAAAAGGGGGCTGGCGTTCTCTGTATACGGTGTCACTGCGATATGCGCTCCGTCGATCGGACCAACGCTGGGAGGTTGGATCACGGATAACTACACCTGGCGCTGGATCTTTCTCATGAATCTACCTGTCGGCATCCTGGCTCTTTTTCTAGTATTCACGTTTGTCGAAGATCCTCCCTTCCTCAAGCGGACAACTGTTCAGGAAAGCAAAATCGACTACGTCGGCTTCGGGTTGCTCGCCGTCGGAATTGCGTTCCTTCAGATCGTTCTCGACAAAGGACAGGAGGACGACTGGTTCGGCTCCAATTTCATTTCTACGCTTTCGATCGTCTCCGTCATCTGTCTTGCCGCCCTGGTCATCTGGGAGATGTATGTCAAAGAACCAATTGTTGACGTTCGCCTTTTTAAGAACCTGAACTTCGCAACGTCCAGTCTCATGATGTTCATGGTGGGAGCGGCGTCATTTTCGACTACAGTTTTGATGCCCCAATTTCTGCAGAGCCTGATGGGATACACGGCCGAAAGCGCCGGCATGGTCCTTTCTGCAGCCGCAATGATTTTGCTGATCGAGCTCCCATTGGTTGGGCAACTGACGAGCAGAATTCAGGCACGCTATTTGATGGCGTTCGGTTGGGCGGCGCTCACTGCTGCGATGTTTTTGTCGACGCATCGCATTGATCTGCAGATCAGCTTCGCTTCGGCTACTTGGCTGCGTATTGCGCAGTACGTGCCAATGGGATTTATCTTCATTCCCGCGACCATGGTGGCCTATCTCGGATTGCCTCAGGAGAAAAGTAACGCGGTCGCCGGGTTGATCAACTTTGTGCGCAATATGGGCAGTAGTGTCGGCACTTCAGCCGTAACAACTATACTTGCCCGGCGCGCTCAGTTTCACCAGGCGATGTTGGTGAGCAACACAAACCTGGGTAACCCCGCCTTCCGGGACTCAGCAGCGTCCTTGACTAATCAACTGCAGCGCGGGGGAATCGGGCAACCGCAGATGCAGGCATATAGTCGACTTTATAATTCGATGCAGAATCAAGCGGCGACGCTATCCTATATCGACACGTTCTGGATATTAGGAGTTGCGGCGGGAATCATGTTCTTACTTTCGTTTTTGCTCAGGAAGAATAATCCACGCGGGCCACGAGCTCAGGCGCTAGCGCATTAGTAGTCCTATGATCGTTCACTGTCCGAGCCGATGGATTGCAACGCCGGTAGAGGCACGGCCAACTACAGCAGCTGCTGATGCCCAATCTTGAGGAACAGGGGAGTATGAGCGGGCTGAAAGCTCGATGCGGCCCCGGCTGCTTCGGTCCGCGAATGATTGGTGCACGCCGGTTTCCAACCAAAACCTTCCGTGTCCGATGTTCGGTGCTAGCTGTCGGGCAGCTGTCTTAAGCAACTGCCCGAAACCAGGCAACTGCGCACTCTCTCTCTTCCCGCCGTAAACAGAGATTCATTGACCGGATCTAGCGAACGAATTGGCTGGCGGCGTGCACGCCTGGAAACCGAGACTTTGCGCGACAGAGAGGAGATTCCAGATGGTCCTCGCGATTTCAGTAATTGGTGCTCTTTTGCTTTTGGCATATTTGTGTGTCTCGCGTGTCAAAGCAAAGCGAGAGGCGAAGAAACCAATCCAAACGCTGTTCGATACCAAGTAGGACCTCGGTCAGGCTTAGGGATGACGGCGGTTTAAGGAACACATGAAACAAGATTCTGCCCTGATACTCCGCGACTACGGAACAGGCGCCACGGCCGAGGAGGGATGGAAACCTCCTCTTCGGCCAAACCGGCGGGCGGAGGTGCTCCGGAAGGCTTCGGCTCAGTTCGCAATAGCAGGACTGCACGGAACCACTACGCTCGCACTCGCCCAAGCAACGGGAGTTTCGCAGGCTCTTCTGGTTGTCCACTTCGGAGACAACATTCAGTTGTTTAGAGAGGCCGTCGAAATGAATATCGAAGCGCGCCTTCGTTTGCTGGATGGTCATCTAACCGCGATCGCCGTGGAGAACCGGATTGCCTGGATTGAGAGTATGGCGGAAGCAACCATGCTGGTTTGCGTGGCCGTTGCAGCCAACGCAATGCTGATGAGCTGGGCGCTTTTGGAAGATCCTGAATTCGCCAGGGACCTATATCGGAATGAGATCGGCTCAGTCAGGATTCTGTGGGATCGAGAAATAGCCAGACGTTTCCCCTCTTCCCGGACGCGCGAAATTGTCTCACTCCGCGTCGTTCCGTTTGCGGTGAACACTTGTCTGGCTCACGGCCTTTGGTTTGCCACTCTCCAGCACACGCCGGAAAGCGCCGAACCTCTCGCCCGACAGTTTGCGATCAGCATCGCGCAATCGGCGTCAACCGTTCTTGGGCCCTCATAGAACCGCTTGCTGCCGCCATGCAGTGCCAGCCTGTTGGCAGTCCGCCGAAATGCGGGCAACATGAAACGGTCACGAGTCAGGAAACAGTTGGTTGTGGGGAGTTTCAAGGAATATTCAACGGTCCCTTCAGCAATGGATCTCCAACTCAATCAGGCTATGAAGCTCAATCAGGCTATGAAGCGGTATCCGCCGCAGTGGAACACCATTGGTAGCAACGGGCAAGTGGAAGGGCAGGTACACTGCCTCAAACTTCTAAGACGCCAAATGTACGGCCGTGGTGGCCGTGGTGGCTTTCTGCTTCTGCGACAGAGAGTGTTATCCTTCACAGCGGCCAGCCCCCAACGCTCTCCGTCAACCTCCACCAAAAGTGCGGAAGGCCCTTTGAAGTGTCCACCGATGGCCGGTTTCAGATGTCCACCGAGGTGATTAGAAGATGATCACATTATGAACGAGGACACACCGGCAACGGCCTTTCACCACACGCTTTACAGAGGTATGATTGGCGTCTTGGTGGATTGGGTCACGGCCGCTGCGGTCGCCGCCGCAACGTTAATCGCATCATGTTGCCCGAGACCATCCGCGCCGAAGCCGCTAAGATTCTAGGGAACGATGAGAGTTCGTCCGAATGATACCGCCACCCGTTCCGCGATCTGCGGCACCTTCGTGTTTAGGCCGTGCTTTTTCAAACGGTATGAAAAGGCTCTGCGGCTCATATTGAGAAACTGGGCGGCGCGCGTCTGGTTACCTCCAAACTTTTGCAGCGCCCGAACAATCAGTTGCTTCTCCACGGCTTCGACGTCCAGGCCAGCATCAGGAAGATCCACCGGCAGAAACTCGCCGCTGAGATAGCTTTGTTTCAGGTACTCAGGCAGCACGTCGGGATTGACTTCAGAGTTTCCGCTCAGCAACACAATGCGTTCGATGGCGTTTTCCAATTGCCGGACATTGCCAGGCCACTGGTAATTCGAGAAGTACGGGAGCAGCTCTGGCTTGAGCTCCAGGTCGCTCCGTCCATACTTCAACTTGTATTTGTGAAGGAAATGGTCGACCAACCGCGCGATGTCTCCCGCGCGCTCGCGCAGCGGGGGGATCTGAATTGGCACGACGAGCAAGCGGTAATAGAGATCCTCCCGGAAAGACCCTTCTTCCACCATGGCTTCGAGGCATCTATGCGTGGCGGCAATGATGCGCACGTCGACCTTCATTGGCTTTGTAGCGCCGATCTTTTCGATTTCGCGCTCCTGGAGCAAGCGAAGTATTCCAACCTGCAAAGCTAGCGGCATTTCACCGATCTCGTCAAGAAAAAGGGTACCTTTATCCGCTATTTCCACCTTCCCCTTCTTATGTCCGATGGCTCCGGTGAAGGAGCCCTTCGTGTAGCCGAACAACTCCGATTCCAGCAGCTCCTTTGGAATTGAGCCGCAGCTCACAGTGACGAAAGCCCTTTCCCGGCGAGAGCTCCGGTGATGAATCGCCTTAGCGACCAACTGCTTTCCCGTACCGGTTTCGCCTAGAATCAACACCGTGGCGTCCGTCGGAGCCACGCGCGCCGCCGTTTCTAGAGCGCGCCGTAAGGAATCGGATGACCCGATCACTTGCTCAAATTCATCTTGATCTACCTGGCTGTGAGGCTGGTGAGTTTGTTCGATGCGCATGTGGCGATTGAGCGCGCACTTCACCGATGCGTCGAAGTCGGACAGATGCATGGGCTTGGTAAGGTAATCATAGGCCCCAGCCTTCATGGCATCCACTGCGCTCTCAACCGTCCCAAATGCGGTGATGACGATCACGGGGGTGTCGGGAGAATCGACTTGCATTCTCTTTAACATTTCCATCCCCGACATGCCCGGAAGCTGCAGATCCGTTACAACCAGGGCGTAATGAGATTGTTTTAAGATTTCGATTGCATGTTCGGCGTCGGCTGCCACCGACGTCTCGTAGCCCAGCTTCTTGAGCTGCAATTGCATGACGAGCCGTAGGCTCTCATCATCCTCGACGATTAGAATAGCTCCAGCGGTCATGTCGCGGACGTCCGGGTTCAGATTACGAAGCAGTGCGTACACAAACGAGTTGTCCTGTAAGGTGACTTGGCGCAGACGAGCTCTTGGGAGGCGATATTACCTGCGGAGTTGTTCGAGCCACGCTTCAATCTTTTGTCTGTCCACGCCATCCGCAGCCGACGAGTGCAGGTAATCCTCCAACTGTCTCGCTGCGTCTACGCGCCGATCGGCCTCAACCAGGATTTTCGCCGCCAGCAGGCGTGCCGTGGGTATCTCCGCCGCCGCACGTTGCAGGTTGTCGAGCGCCTCGGCTTGATTACCTCCTACGCTGGCCAAGCTAAGCCCCAGGACATAACGGACCTTCAGAAGCCCGGGATCCAGCTTCAAGGCCCTCCGCGCCACTTCCGCAGCCTCACGATAATCCTCCAATCTACAAAGCGAGAAACTCAAATTGGCAAGAGCCATCGGATAATCAGGAACGAGGTCGACGGCTTTCTGAAACTCGTCCGACGCCTGCTTGAAATGCCCTAGTTCCATATCCGACGCGCCGGCGCTATTGAACGCCTCTGAAAACTCGGGGTCTATTTGAGTCGCTTTCAGGAAATGGTCCAAAGCAAGGGCGTGCTCCCCTTTTTTGGAGGCTGTCTTGCCTTTGGCGAACTCCTTTTGAGCTTTTGAGGGCACTTTGTGCTGCAATTGGCGGAGCGAAACCGTTGCGCCGGCGGACTTGCCAACGTTGGTTTTGGCGGGTATCGAGATTGTAAGATACTGGCGCCCCCCCGTTACCAGAACCGGCTCCTCATAGACGATCTGCCCAGCAGCACCGGAGAGTTCTAATTCGTATTGGCCGGGTGTGACCCCATGAAAGTCAAAAGATCCACCTTCGACGGACGCCTTTACGATGCCTGGCCTGCTGGAACTAGAGAGTTCGACCATCAGGGACCCCACGATGACATTCTCGGAACTGATCTGCCCGTGGATGGAGCCATTTTTGTCTCCAAGGTCCGACCCCATGCCAGGAAGTTGTGCCGCGCGCAACGACCGGTCTCCACCCCACTGTGCAAGCCCGACCGCGGCGGACACGATTAATAACAGCGCACAAGAAGAGCAAATTCTCATTCCTGGATCCTCCCAACACAGTTCTCCATCCCCCCGGGTCTTCCCGTAAGCCTTCCACCTAGCCGGCCCTAGTTCGCTGGTCCGGTAGATTGAGGTTTGGATGTTTCGGACTCATTTCTTGGGGTGACCGTCTCATTACCCACGGAGTCTTATCAAGCACTCAGTAGGCCGAGCCGGAGTCTGGAATGGCTGAAAATCAAGTTCATGTTTGGGAGCAGCGGCCTTCCCGCTTCCAGCCATTGCTTATGCGTGCGGCGGCACTAATCTCACAATTGTTCATGCTGCTGTGCGAGGTTGCCCGGAAGTTCGTAGGGCGAGCGCGATGAGCAGCAGGAAGGACGGCGTCCGCATCGCTGGGTAAGAAGCTGGCTGTCGCGGTGTGGATGGACAGAAGGTACCGATCCGTAGGGCGCCAACTTCGCACTCCCGACAAGCGAGAACAACGAATGGGAAGTTACGGGCTGTTCCAGCACAGCGGCACCATGCAAGCGGCGTGCGGGACCAGAAGATGCGAAGCTTTCGACCCGCAACTACAACTACGGCGGTGTGGTGCAGGATTTTCGGGACTACGGCATCGACAAATCAGCGGTGAGCGAAGCCTTCGCCGAGGCCAGTTCAAAGACTGGCTGCGATTGGCGTAACACGGTGCTCGGTCTGGGCGACGAAATGCCGCGGTGGTCAATGGATATTGAGCGAACTGGCGCAGCCTGGCTTGAATTTCGCTAATTAAGGGACCTGAATCCCAGCGCGGCGCGCAGTTTGCCAACGCGGCGCGCAGTTTGGAAGAAGGCCGGCCAGGCGATCAGATCGAATGCCTGGTTCGGTCACGGCTGCCGGTTGCCGAGCGACAGTTCCGCAAAATCATCGGCCGTCACCACATTCCTCTGTTGCTCTCTTCGCTAGCCAATGCTGTCTCTAACAAATCGATTTGCGAAAGGAGCCGCCGTCGCCAAGCCGATGAGTTCCGGGGGGTCGGCAATCTCCCCCACATGAAAGCTTAACGTTGGGACAGGGCTCACTTGTGTCATGCCGGCACCTCCCATGGCAAGGAAAGGCTTGGCGGAGAACCGAAACAAACGGCCTGTGACATCTGCCCAAGATTGCTTTTTGTCTATCCGGGTAGAACTCGTTTCCATAAAGCCTCATGATTTTCCGAACTCTCGTTCGGTGCGACAAACTGCAGACCGAATCCACGTCAGTTGTTCGAAAACGTACTTGTGCGTTCAGTGGCCCTACACCAAAATGTCCAACAATTCTGTCGCAGACTAATTGATCCTCACGTAAGTGCGTGATTCGCAGAGGTCACGATGCACCGGTCTAATTGGCCTTACGGGTGCCTTTTGGTTACGCATGTTACATCAAGTCGACGGGAACTTGGCTCAAAACGACGTAACGGGTTTGGAGCACAAGGAACAGGACAGCACAGTGACATTTCGAGCACCGATTGTGTTCGCAGTGTCCAAGGCGGACGAAGCGAACAGTGCTACCAGCGAGCAAGAACTGATCGAGTTGGCGCGCCAGGGCAATAGTACTGCATTCGATGAACTCATCAAGCGGCACTACAAAATGTGCCTTAGGCGAGCCTCGTCTCTGATTCGTAGTCCGACTGACGCAGAAGACGAAGTTCAGAACGCATGCTGGAAAGCCTTCGAGCGATTGGCGCAGTTTCGGGGTGAAGGATCGTTCGCTGCTTGGTTAAGCCGCATTGTAGAAAATCAGTGCCTTATGCGGATTCGTGAAGACCGACAAGCCCACTTCCTATACTTGGATCAATCTACGGAAGCGAATGTTCGCGTCGAGCTTGTCGCACAGGTGCCTGGGCCGGAAGATACGCTCGGCGATGAGGAGTTGGAGGATATACTCCAAAAAGAGATTTCGCGGATACCGCCACTGTTGAGAAACGTCATGTTCCTCAGTGATGTGGAACGATTGCCCATGCCAGATGTGGCTGCTCGGCTAGGTGTCTCCGTTCCGGCCGCGAAATCGAGGTTGGGACGAGCCAGAGTTGAATTGCGAGCGCGGCTAAAGAAGTACTGCGGGCGCAGAGGATTCAGCACACTTACATACAAGACGAAGTATGGGTGCCTGGCTTATACACGCGGTTTTTGAGTCCTTAACCTTGTAGTCCGGTGGGCGGTCTCAGCGATTCGCTTACGGGCGACCGTTTGGGGCGTACGCGCGGATGTATTCCATTAATTTGCGCCGGAGATGCCCGACCGATAAACTCCGCGCTGGTGTGCCCCTGCGCTCGTTATCCCTCGCCGATTCCGGTCTTCACGTTCAAGGCCGCGTAAAGCGACAGCGTCCCTTCGCGAAGATATTCAAATCCGGGCGCTCGGCCCGGCGACAACAGCAGCACGGGGCCCAACCGGTCCAGCGCCTGGATCGGCGTCTTTTCATCCCCCGCGGAACACGGCTGCATGCTGCGGGGGGTCAGATGGAGTCCGGTGAAATCGGCTCCCTTACTGTAAAATTCCGGGTCATCGTTTATGGCCGCTCGCCGGATCACTCTCCCTCGCACTACCGGTGTTCGCCTGGTGCGCGACTGCTTGCTGATGGCGTCCCCTTCAACTCTTCGATCACTTGCTCCTCAAATCGAGGGATAATCACTCTACGACACGGAAGCGCAAAAGGCAGCGCCCTGCCAAGGACCGGCCGCAGCGATCTTGGGGCAAGCGTTGTCCATGGAGTTGCCCTCAGCGCCATAGAGATTCTCAAGCATGTAGTAAATCGCTAGTCCCAAGAACGATTTGCCTGGACTCTCTGGGCAGTTGTCAATTTGACCAAAGCCGTTTCAGCTTGCGCTCACGACTCTCCCGCGCGCCCGACGGATCGGTTTTAAGGCGCCTCACCCGTGGCTCGCAGCGAGGAGTTATCGGACCTGATCCGGTTCTGGCTCGAGTTATAGATCCGCTCGGCCCTATCCATCAGATCCCGCTGACACAACCGCACGCGGTGTCCATTACAGGTTGCGTCGATCATTCCCTCCGCATCTACTTTACATTGGGGAATCAGGATTTTACCAGGAGCAAGAGACACAATCCGTTCACGAGAACCGCGGCAAACCACAACTATAATCGAGAACGTTACCCGGTATACGGCCATAGGCGAAGCTATTTTCGTGGTTGGTTCTGGCATATGCGGAAAGGACGATGCATACCTCTTGCACCGAGATCCATATTTTGTTTGCTGCGGCACGAGACAGCGTCCGGCTTTCCGAGGCTACGATGAGTAAGTGAAACGCATGCATTGCCCTTCGAATGAAGGTCTGCCAAAATCGAACCTATCCACCGGGCCGCGGCTTTAGCGCCATCGTCCGCTGTTGCTGCCGGGATTCTCACCCCGCGTAGGGCCCGAAACCGAGCTTCCCCGCGGAGTTCAGATCCTAATGGGTTCCAGTGGATCTACACTATCGCAGGTTCGGCTTCGAGTGGGGCTTTGGCATGGTGCTGAAAAAGATATCGGGTAGAGCTTTCTCGTAGTCACGAGTCGAAGCTGGCCCATTGCGGCAACGTGTCGATCGAGAACCGCGACGGACTGGTGGTGGACGCCGAACTGGTCCGGTGAAGCGGGACGTCCGAGGGCGACGCCGCTCGGCAACAGCAGGACGGATCGCTGGTGACCAACGTGCGAAGGTGGGTGCCGGCAAGGGCAATGAACACGCGAGGATTCGTGCAGGAAGTGCCGCAATTGCGATTGAACGGCTGGATGCTTCATTTCGTTCCTGACAAAGCCGAAATCGGCTTCAATCTGAGGTTGTCAGCCGTGCAGGAACAATCTCCACGTGCTACAAGAGGCGTACAAAGCCGACAGCAACGCGGTCGGCGAATCACATTCAACCTCCTTTGGATAGGAACGGCATGGGGATGAGAGACAGCAATCCCTGCGTTAGGACCCAAAACAATGTCACCCCAAGAAAAAGCGCTCTATTCAATAGGCGAAGTCTATAACACTGTGAGTGGGGCTTCAGCACTAGCCACGGGCTCCGGGTTCGAGCTGAGATAGCTCCAAGACCCCTGCATATTGATTGGAAAACGGCGCTTCCGAGACGTGAGAGAGCGGTAGCTGTGCCCGATCACGAACAATCTAACGAGATTTTACGTTACGAGGTGAATCTTCCGATGATCAGCGTTCCCATCTCCGAATTGGGCTTACCGCAATGGTTTGCGCTCGCCGTGAAGCCACGTTTCGACAAGGCGGTGGCTAGAACGCTCGATACTAAGGGATTTGAAACGTTCTTGCCCCTGTATAAGAAAATGCATAATTACGGGGCGCGCTGTAAGGAGTTTGAGCTACCGTTGTTTCCGGGCTACGTGTTCTGCCGCTTCAATGCTCTGATGAGACTGCCAATCGTGACCACTCCTGGGGTCACTCATGTCTTGGGAGCAGGAAACAGGCCAATTCCTCTTTCAGAAACGGAAATTACTTCTTTGCAGATAGCCATCAAGGCACAACTTCCGCTGCAGCCCTTTCCATTTCCTCAAGTAGGCCAAAGGGTACGCATCGAAGAAGGAGTGTTGGCGGGTGTCGTCGGGATTATTATAAGCGTTAAACGGTCTGTGAACCTCGTACTCTCTGTGACTCTTCTCCAGAGATCCGTACTGCTCGAGATCAATCGGGATCAAGTAGATCTGGAGCGAACTCTTCAATCGGTCTGGGGCGAACGCGACACGCTAGCGCTTCGTCCAGCTGAGGGCTGACAACGTTGAAGCGCAGCATGATTCGTAGAGAGGTCGATCTTGAATATCCATTTTGATCCGGGTTCCGGCTCTCAGGCTCACGAATACCCTTGGCCGGAGGCTGACATTAAGAGGCAGATCGCCTCCCTTGAATACCCAGGCCGTCGCGAGTGGAGCGCCATCGACTGTCTTCGGATTTTGTATAGTCGCAAAGTCACCGTACTATGCGCCATAGGCGCATGTTCTCTCGCCGCCGCACTGCTCAGCCTCGCCCAACCTCGCTTATATCGATCCGAGGCCTCGCTGGAGATTCAGGGAGTCAACGAGGATTTCCTCAATGCCCGCGATATCTATCCCACCGTCGCTTCAACTTCAGACTCGGGCGGGACTTACATACAGACACAGGCTGAGGCCCTGCAACAGGACGATTTGATTGAACAGGTCGTGAAAAAACTCCGCCTTGAAAAGCAGCTTGAATTCGAGCCTGGCCTCAGCGTCTGGCAAAGATCCCGGCGGCGTGGAGGTTCGGGCCTGGGATCAGTAGCGAACTTGCGGAACGCTGTCGAGATCGTGAAGAAGAACCTAAACGTTGTGTCGTCTCGGAACAGCCGCATCATTCAGATCACCTACGACTCGCGTAACCCGCAGCTCGCAGCCGACGTAGCCAATACCCTGGCCCAGACATTCATCGAACAAGGCATCGAGGTAAAGCAGAGTGCCGCGCAGCAGACTCAAAAGTTGCTTAGTCTCCAGCTTGAGGTTCTCAAAAACAACCTTCTCAGGTCGGAAGCCGAACTGGACGCAAATGAGCACGCGAACCGCACTGCCCAATTTACATCCCATAAGATGCTTAATCTGAAGTTGGACGCCGACCGCCGGTTCTACGAGACCATGTTGCAGCGAGTCAATGACTCACGCATCGCTGCCGCTGTCCCCGAGTCAAATATCCGCTTAGTCGGCCCAGCCAGGGCGGCGATGCAACCCTACAAACCGAATTGGCCACTCAACCTGGCGATTGGCATGTTCGCCGGCCTGATCTTGTCGGCCGGCTGGGTGATGCTGCGTGAGCAGAGCAACTCGTTCTTGCGCACGCCGGGTGAGGCTGGGATGTACTTGACTCTTCCGGAACTTGGGGCTATCCCTCAGGCAGCGAACCCGAGCCTCTTCTGGCGTCGCCCAAGGCAATCGAGCGACGTGGGCCTGGCCATCGAGCGAGCAGGCATGGATCAACAACTTTCAGGCCTGTCAGAGTCATTTCGCGCTACGCTGGCGTCCATCCTGTCGAGCGCCCGCCACGGCGTCACTTCACCTATCCTCGTTTTCACAAGTGCGCAGGCGGCCGAAGGAAAGACAACCGTGGTGAGCAATTTAGGGATCGGCCTAGCAGAAATTGGCAGCAAGGTATTGATGATCGATGGAGATACGCGGCGTCCGCGGTTGCACAAAGTTTTTGGTCAAGCAAATAGCTGGGGCTTGAGCGACGTCTTGCGCGAGAAGAATGCCATCGAGGACCTTCCGCTGGACGTGATCGTCAAAAGGACCAAGGTTCCCGGGCTTTACCTGCTACCCAGCGGCGTCTGCGTTGACAACATTTTCGCCCTCCTATGGTCCGGCCGCATGGCGCGGTTATTCCCCCGCTTCCGTCAGGAATTCGATTATGTGCTCGTCGACGCTCCGCCTTGTCTTGAGTTCGCCGATGCCAGGATCATGGCACGTTACGCCGACCAGCTGCTGCTCGTTGTGCGCGCGAATTACACCGATAGAAGAATGGCCCAGGCAGCTGTACAACGGCTCTTGCTGGATGGAAATCGCATGATGGGGGTCATTCTCAACCGTTGGAATCCGACGCAAAGCGATATGTATCGGTACGCCTCCTACAAAGGTCTCGACTGCTAAGGAACTTGTGTGAGCGCAAAACAGTTACTTCTGGAGGCCGCGCCCGGCTCCGCGCTGCCGAGATTACAGCTCAAGATTGGGTCCCCGACAGAGGGACGCCCGGACTTCTTGAATCCGATGGTGGCGCCCACCGTGTCGGGCCTTTCGCTGCGATCAAATTTCGCCTGGGCCTTGGCCGGAAACGTGGTGTACGCGATCTGCCAATGGGGCATGATTGTCGCGCTGGCAAAATTGGGCAACTCGTTCATGATTGGGCAATTCGCACTGGGGCTCGCTATCGCCACACCCGTTTTGATGTTCACGAATCTTCATCTCAGAGTAGTGCAGGCAAGCGACGCGAGGCGTGTTTACTCCTTCAGTGAATACCTGCAACTTCGCAGCGTCATGACCCTGGGCGCATTAGCGGTGATCGGGGGAATTGTCTGCTTCGAGCGCTACGAACGCCAAACTGCGATGGTTATTCTGGTTGTAGCGCTAGCAAAGGGCATCGAATCGCTTAGCGACATTCACTACGGTCTCTTCCAGCTAAACGATCGCCTGGACCAAACCGGCGCGTCGATGATGCTCCGTGGTACTTTTTCCCTCCTTGCGCTCAGCGCCGGACTTTACGTGACTCGCGATATTTTCTGGGCGTGCGTTGGGTTGGCTTTAGTCTGGCTGGCGGCTCTCATTCTCTTCGACTTTCGTCGGGGCCGTAGCTTCGTGGCGTTCTCAGAGAAGTGCTCGCAGCTTTCGAGCTGGAAAACCTCATGGCACTCGGAGAACCGAGCGAAAGGGTTCCGGCGTCAACGGAACCTGATGCGCCTGGCGCTCCCTCTGGGGCTCGTGACGACTATGGCATCGATTAATCTCAACATGCCGCGCTACTTCATTGAGTCTCAGATGGGAGAGCATCAACTCGGAATCTTTTCAGCCTTGGCCTACGCCACAGTGGCGATAACGCTCATAAGCGACTCGCTTGGGCATTGCGCAATGCCGCGTATGTCCAGATTGTACGCTCGTGGGCAACTCGCGGAATTTCGCTCGGCACTTCTACAACTCTCGGCCATCGGGGGCGCCCTCGGGCTGCTTGGTTTGGCGGCCGCGAGGATCATCGGCCCTCGGCTCCTCACGATGTTTTATAGCCGTGAGTATGCGGCCGCCTCTAAAGTTTTCATTGTGTTGATGATCGCGACAGCAATTCACTGCGTCGGTGGCGTGCTAACCAGCGGGATCATGTCAGCGCGGTGTTTCAGGATTCAAGTCCCTTTGTTTGGACTCGTGATGGGCTCTAGTGCCCTGGCCTCTTGGCTATTGGTGCCGACTTCCGGCCTGGCTGGCGGCGCCATGGCCATGGTTGTTGGAGCGGTGGTGCGTCTTCTTCTGGCTGCCGCCGTCGTTAGCTATCTATTCTTGGTCCATGCCAAGGATGCGGCGGGACTCCAGGCGCCACACGCCCGAGTCGACGAATGGAATTCAGCCCTATGACGTGTTCCTTCTCTGATGGCGGCGTTCCCGCCGTGCGTTTAGCCCCATCCGCTAGTATTCTTCGATTTTTGGTATTGGGCTACGTTGCGTTGCTCCCATATCTGTTCGAGGTGGGACCCCGACTGAATTTTGCCCCGGCCGATTGCTTCCTGGTATTAGTCCTGGTGCTGGCAGCTGCAAATTTGAAGCTTCGCAGATCCGCCTGGACCATATGGCACGGCGGAATCCTGCTCACTTTCGCTCTCGGCTCCCTGGTCGCCGCGCTGAGCTTCGGTGAACTTGACCGCTATGAGCTTTTGAATAAGGATGCCGGTTTGCTCCTCCCCTTTCTCAGTTATGCCGCCATCACTTCTGTCGTCACCGACTGGGAGAACCTTCGACACATCCTTCGGGTATTCACAGTTAGTGTCGTAGTCGAAAATCTCCTCGCAATCGGCGGCTTTTTGGCTGCTTATTTTTTTCACGTGGCGACGCCATTTACACGCTATGAGGGCCTCCGGCTCTCGGGGATGCTGCTGGATCCGAATGCCTACGGCGGTCTTCTCGTGGTCGCGCTGGTGATCTGCGAGGCCGCTTCGTGGGGCCCAACGCCGCTTTTTCGGCGACCCATGCTTTGGTTTTCGAGGATCACGCTGGACTTAGGAATTCTGTTTACCTTTTCGCGCTCGGCATGGTTGGGCCTGGGCTTGGCCTTCTTGCTTTTCCTCTTGCTCAAGCCCACGGTTGCGGTCCGACCTTTGCTGGCTGCTATAGCCGCCAGTCCCTGTGTCGTCTTTCTGATGGGAAGTCGGTTCTTGCCCGTTTTAGAAGAAATGGCCAGTCGTCCAAAACAGGTGCAGCAGCGGTTCGATCTCATTCACCAAGCCTTACAAGCATTCGCACGGCATCCGCTGCTCGGCGGTGGACTCGGAAGCTTTCGGTTAGCGGTTGGAGAAGTTGCACACAACAGCGTGATGTGGTTTCTGGCTGATTTCGGAATCCTGGGCGTATCCGCGTTCCTGGCATTTCTGGGCTGGTTCCTCACGACAGCTTGGTTGGCTTACCGGTTCGCGCCCCAAAGGCAGCAACCTCTTGTTCTCGCACTTTTTCTCGCCCATGCCGCAATGATCGGCGTGGCGATGGGGATTGAGGCCTTTTATCAAAGGTATTGGTGGCTGGTCTTGGGCCTGATCGGCGCCGCCTATTCTCTCACCTCCGACCGATGGGCCATCGTCCGCTTGAGGCGGAACTCTTCGCTCATGTTCGCTCATAGAGAGACCCATGTTCACCCATAGAAAAACGAATCCGGTCAAACTTCTCCACGTTATCGGCGACTCCCGCTTTGGTGGGGCCGGCCGAATTATCCTCCGGTTGGGCCAAGTCGCCCAGGCTGAGGGATGGGAGGTTGACATTCTCACCACCGATCCTGTTTTCCAGCAAGCTGTAAGACAGCATGGTTTAGGCTTGGCAAACCTGGATGTCGTCCGGCGGGAGATACGTCCGTTATGGGATCTGGCCGGTATGGTCCGCCTCCGAAACTTCCTGCGGCGTGAACACTACGACGTCGTGCATACTCACACATCCAAAGGCGGATTTGTAGGACGCCTGGCAGCACGCCTCGCAAACGTTCCAGTGATTGTGCATACGGCCCACGGATTCGCATTCCACGAGCGCAGTCCGCGTTCGGCTAGCCTCTTTTATTCCGCTTTGGAACGTATCGCCTCGCGATGGTGCGATCGAATCGTTTCCGTCAGCGAGTTTCATCGACGCTGGGCGCTTGAATTGAAGATCTGTAAACCACGCGAGATCCTCGCGATTCCGAACGGAATCGCCGACTTACCGAATCCCACCGTTCCACCTGCTGAGTTACGTCGCCGGTTAGGGGTCACGGATCGCGACATGGTGATCTTGAGCATGGCAAGGCTTGCGCCGGACAAAGGACTCGAGTATCTCATTACAGCGGCCACCATTCTCTTACGCACTGAACTCCAATTCCGGATTGTCATTGCCGGCGATGGACCAGTGCAGGCTCGACTGGAAGAGCTGACCCGCCATCTGGGTGTTGCAGACAGGGTGACTTTTCTTGGATTTCGGGAAGACGTCAGCGATCTGCTCGCTGCGTGCGATCTGGTGGTCTTGCCCAGCCTTCGGGAAGGCCTGTCCATAGCCTTGCTGGAGGCCATGGCTGCCGGCAAGCCTATCATCGCGACCAGCATCGGCAGCCACAGGGAACTGGCTTGTCAGGCGGAAATAGCGCGCCTCGTGGCGCCGGCCGATACTGCAGCCCTGTGCGAAGCGATTCTGCAGGTAGGCAGGGATCCGGCACTACGGACTCGTCTTGGAGCTACCGCGCGAATTCTGTTTGAGAGTCACTACACCGAAGAGAGAATGCTGAACAGTTACAAGCAGTTGTACTTCGACCTAGTGCGAGCCAAAGGTCTGGTCGAAACTTGCGTCACTGGGCGTGCGGACATGTCCAAGGCGCTGCGGACGGGTGAGCCGCATATTTAAACCGAGAGTGGCGCTCATGACACAAAGATATCCGATGGACGGCCACGTGGGTGGGATTGCGAGAGGTCTAACCCACTTGGTCCGCCAAGCTACCGGTACGGATCTTCCGGGAATAATAGCTGTTCATCAGCAAGCCTTCAGGAATTTTTTCCTGACTCGACTGGGTGACGAGTTCCTGCGCCGTTACTATGCCCTTGTGCTTGACTATCGCGCAGGCATCGTCCTGGTGAGTGAGCGCTGCGGCATTCTCGAAGGGTTTGTGTGCGGCTTTGTTGAACCTCCGGAATTCTATAGGTTGATGTGGTCCAATAAGCGGACCTTTGCACTGCCGGCACTATCGGCCGTTGTTCGCCACCCGTCTCTCGCCACCAGCATGCTGCATGGCGTTCAACGGGTTCAATTGTCGGCTTCGAGAGAGCCCGCCCGGACCTGTGAGCTTTCTTCGATTGCAGTCGCCCCGGAAGCTGGCGGTAATGGACTGGGCCGGGCTCTGGTGCAGGCCTTTGTGGCATGCGCCAGTTCTATGGACGCGGAATGCGTTTATCTAACTACGGACGCAGACGGCAACGAGCCGGCGAATGCGCTCTATCGGCAGGTCGGATTCCAACACACGCAGCGCTTCCTGCAGCGCAAGGGGCGCTGGATGAACGAATACATCATCGAAGGCCTGGGAGCAGGTGAAATTGCGAGCTACGTCCATGAATAGATCACCGGGAATACGGTTGTCACCAGCCGTCCAGAGATTCTTCGATACGGTATGTTCCGCCGCCGGGTTGTTGTTCATTGCGCCTGTGTTGGCTGGGATTGCCTTGGTGATTATGTTAGACGACGGTCTACCCGTGTTCTTCACTCAGACCAGAGTCGGAAGAAAGGGCAAGCCCTTCCGGATCTGGAAGTTCAGAACGATGCGCTGCGGCAGCCACGGGAGCGTGATTACGGCAGCAGGAGACGATCGCATAACAAGGGCTGGCGCGAGGCTTAGAAAGTACAAGCTGGACGAGCTACCCCAGCTTTTCAATGTGTTCAAGGGAGACATGAGCCTAGTCGGACCGAGGCCGGAAGTACCGGAGCACGTGCGTGTCGAAGCGGCGGAATGGCAAACTGTCTTGCACGTCAGGCCGGGGATCACAGACCTTGCGACACTCGTGTATCGCGACGAGGAGCTAATACTAGGCGCATCGGGCGATCCCGACACGTTGTACCGCGAGAGCGTGCTTCCAGCGAAGCTTCTGCTGAATATCGCATACCTCGTATCGAGATCGTTCCTGCTCGACTTGAAGTTGATCTTTCTGACGATTCGTTCCAGTTTCTTTGCAGAGAGCTTGAATCCGGAAATCATCAAGAGAATGTTTGGTGTCGGGGTCAGTCATGAATGAACATTTTATTCCCTTTCATCGCCCATCGATCGGCGAAGAAGAGATCGCCGAAGTAACCGAAACATTAAGGTCCGGCTGGTTGACAACCGGTCCGCGCGCGGCTCGCTTCGAGCGTGAATTCAGCGAGCATTTCGGGGCGCCTTATTCCATCGCCGTGAACTCCGCTTCGGCCGCCTTACACCTTGCACTGGCGGCCCTCGAGATCGGGCCGGGTGACGAGGTGATCACTACGCCTATAACGTTTTGCGCCACTGTGCAGGCCATTCTCCACGTCGGAGCTACTCCCGTGCTCGCTGATATCGGATCGGACGGCAACATCGACCCGGAAGATATCCGACGATGCATCACCAACCGTACGCGAGCAATAATCCCCGTGCATCTGGCTGGATTGCCGTGCGAGATGAAAGCGATCTGGGGCTTGGCTCAAGAGCGCGGCCTGCATGTGATCGAAGACGCCGCACATGCGGTCGGCGCGTGTTATGAAGGCCGACCGATCGGGTCCGGTCCCACGGAAGGCGCGGCTGCCAGCGATGCCGTTGCGTTCAGCTTCTATGCCACGAAAAACCTAACCACCGGGGAAGGGGGCATGGTCACTACGCATCGGCCGGGCTTGGCAGACACCATGCGCATGCTGTCACTGCATGGTACCAGTCATCAGGCTTGGGACCGCTACTCCGAACACGGGGACTGGCACTATGACGTACTAGCTCACGGATTCAAATACAATCTCAGCGATATTCAGGCGGCCATCGGCATCCATCAGCTAAAGAAGCTCGAAGGCCGTATCGAACGCCGCACTCTATACGCCGGGATGTACAACCACGCGTTGGCGGGAATCGAAGAAGTGGCGCTTCCACCGGATAATCCCCACTCGCGTCATGCGTGGCATCTCTATATTCTTCGGCTGAATCTCCAGAGACTCAACATCGATCGGTCCGAGTTCATTCGCGAGCTGCGGCGAAAAGGAATCGGCACGAGCGTGCACTTCATCCCGATTCCACTACTCCATTTCTTTGCACAGATTCCGGGGGCAAAAGCTGAGTGTCCACGTGCCCTGGATCTATATCCGCGGATTGTCTCGCTGCCGTTGTATCCCGCCATGACCGAGGAGGAAGTCCACTACGTGGCGCAATGTGTCGGGGCGATTTTACAACGGGCGAGAAAAGTAAGGTTCGTGGCGCCCGGAGCTCCAGCTGCGGCCGCGGTTAGAGCAATTGAGGCTTCCGGCCCCTCGCAGGGAGACTTATGAAGAACGTTCGTCCTACTGATGTCTGGCTCGAGCGAGCCTGCAACCTGACCGCTGTTGGGCTGTCTGTGACGGCGGCTTTCCTGCTCAGCTTCGACTTTTCGATTCCGGCCGGCTTGGCTCCGATTCTCGAACAGGCCGTACTAATAGCGATTGTGGTGAAATTGCCCATCTTTGACTGGGTTGGATTTTACCGGGGCTTGCGGCGATTCGCGAGTATTCCAGATTTGTATATCGTCTTCCTGGGTAACCTTGTTGGCTCCACGCTGTTTGCCGCTATCTCAATGTTCTGGATCGGGCCGACCATACCGCGGTCGGTGTTCCTCATTGACATGTTCCTATGTTTTTTAACGACAAGTTTGGTGCGATTTTCAGCACGTATCCATAATGAAGGTTTCCGCCGGGAGCGTTCGGGGAAAGGGCGCAGCGGAATTGTTATATACGGGGCCGGAGCGGCTGGAGCCGAGCTGGTTCATGAAATCCATTCCAATCAGTGGAGGCAGTACGATGTCAGGGGCTTCCTGGACGACGACCCGCTGAAGCAAGGCGCGCTCATCATGGGTGTGCCCGTACTCGGGACGGGGCGACAAGCCTCAGCCGTCCTCCATCGCCTAAGCAGCCGCCGGCCCGTTAACGAGATCATCCTTGCGATGCCCTCGGCCAGTGGGCGCCAGATGCGCGAGGCGTTGGCCAACTGCCGTGCCGCACGCATCCCTTGCAGGGCCATCCCTGGCGTCGAGGAACTGCTCAGCGGCAAGGTATTGACCGCCCAAGTGCGGAATCTGTCGGTCCACGATCTGCTCGGCCGCCAACCAGTACACCTGGACGAGGCTCCGGTGCAAGCGAGCATATCCAATCGCTCGGTTCTAGTTACGGGCGCCGCAGGCTCCATTGGTTCGGAACTTTGCCGCCAGATTGCTCGCTTCGGGCCGGCCCGTTTGGTTGCGTTCGATCAGGCCGAAAGCGATCTCTTTAGGATCGACAACGAACTCCGGGAAAAGTACCCGGAGCTAGAACTGGTAGCCGCGCTAGGCGATATCCGCGATGCCGACCGTCTTGCTGAGGTGCTGCAGGAACAGGGGGTGGAGTTGGTCTACCACGCAGCCGCGTATAAGCATGTTCCCATGATGGAGTCCCATATCCTTGAGGCGGCACGTAACAACATAGTTGGTACTTGGAATCTGGTGCAAGCCGCACGTCACCAGAATGTGCGTAGTCTTTTGATGATTTCATCCGATAAAGCTGTGAATCCGAGTTGCGTGATGGGCGCCACGAAGCGGGTCTGCGAACGAATCGTCTCCGCAAGCCGGCAGGAAAATGGAGGAACCAAACTTGCTTCTGTTCGCTTCGGTAATGTACTGGGCAGCAACGGAAGCGTGGTCCCCATTTTTCAGGCGCAAATCGCCGCAGGCGGCCCCGTGAAGGTCACCCACCCCGACGCACGCCGTTACTTCATGACTATCTCTGAGGCGGTGTCACTGGCTGTGCAGGCGTCGGCCAAGAGCTACGGTTCGGAAATATTTGTTCTCGACATGGGCGAACAGGTTCGCATCGTGGACCTCGCCGAGACCATGATTCGGCTTGCCGGCAAGGTTCCTTACGAGGACATCGACATTGAGTTTACAGGACTTCGGCCAGGTGAAAAGCTGCTGGAAGAAATTTTCAACAGTAGAGACGGCATGTTGGCCACGTACTTGGACAAGATCCATATCATGCGCGAGCAGTCTCTGAGCTGGGAGACAATCACGAGTTGGATCGCTGAACTCGAAGTCATCCTCGCTGCCAGGAAAGAACTGGAACTTATCCCACACATCCAAAGACTGGTGCCCGAGTACATACCGGCTGCTAAGTATACACGCAATTCAACTGAAGAAGCCCTTTCCGTCAGCGCGCCAAGTGCGCGCTTTTCTACCTTGCTGTCGCTCAACCGGCGTGATAGCGGAAGCCGCAGAGAAGCGGAAATCCAGGCGAGAAGCTTGGACGGAGCAATTTGTTCCGCCAATCGCGTTTGAACGGTAGGAGTCTCTAGGCCCGTAACTCAAGGAGGCATGCTTTGATTTCCGACGCTCTATTCGAATCGGATCTCCTTCCCAAAAGCAATACTCGTGGGCCCACGCCATCTGTAGAAGGATGCGTATCCGCCACTAGTCAAGGAAGTGTCCTGGCACGGTTCATGGAACTGCGGGGACGTCACATTATCAAAGCCTGCAGCGTGCTTTGGTACACAGTACCGGGGCGGTTTCTGATGAGTCTTCCGTACCAGGCCATGCTTAATCCGGATCCACTGGAAGTGCACCGAATGATTCGCGAGGCTGGGGCCTTCGGTGCCAGGTTCCCCTCCTTGAGCTGGAGTGGCCTGGAAAGCGGTCTCTATGTGCTGCGCCAGCGCAACTACGACATCGGATCCCTGCACGTGAAACACAGACCTAGAGTCCGGCACGCCCTGCGATGCTTCGAGGTAAGAACCGCGAAAAAATCCGAACTCTTGGACCAAGGCGGTGCGCTCAATCTTAGCACCATGGCCCGTCAAGGTCGATACGACCAAGAGTTTGGCGATCGCCGGCAGTGGGAAAGACTTGTCGAAGCCGCGTTTGCTTGCCCGGAAGTTGCTTGCCCGGCGGTCTTCGCCGGCCCGCGCATGGCCGCGTATATGGTCACGTGTCGTGAAGGGCAATGGTTACACATTCTCCACCAGATGTCACGTCAGGAGGACCTCTGCAATTTTCCCAATCACCTGCTCACCTACGCCGTTACCAAGCAGGCCATCACGAATCCATCTATCGAAGCAGTTTGTTACGGCTATGTGCCGCTGTTCGCTGCTGACGGTCTGCACGAATACAAGCTGCGGTTCGGGTACGAGATGGTTCCTCACCGCTCGGCAATTCAACTTCATCCGGCGCTCAACTTCGTATTCAATCGATCCGCTGCGCGAGCAGTCATTCGGGCCGCACGCCGCTTGCGAAACGAAAACCAACAACTCGAAACGCTCGAAATAGTCCTTCAAGGCGCGCGCTCATCCGGGGCGTCCATTAGTCTATGTTGATATCTCGCTTCCACGCTGTTCCCCGCTTTGGGCTTCCGTACACGCCCCTCGATTTTATAGCCGCGCTTACGGCGATTTTTGGCGGTGCCCAAGTTCCCGACGCGTTCGGTCTGCTCGGCGATAGCGCTAAGTTTTGGACGCGCAGCGGCAGGCAGGCGCTTCGGCTGTTGCTCACCGCGCTCGATCTTAAGCCAGGATCCGGCGTCGCCCTCCCACTTTTTACAGATCCCTCACTCGTTAGCGCCATCGTCTCCGCCGGCCATAGGCCGGTTTTCATTGACGTCGACCCCAGATTTCTGACAATGGATCCCAGTTCCCTGGAAGCCCAGCGAGGAAGGTTTTCCGCCCTGGTGGTCGTGCACCTGTTCGGTCAGATGGCGGATATACCGGCGCTGTTACTCGCAGGCGGAGACGTGCCCTTGATCGAAGATGCCGCTCATGCACCGCTTAGCTACTTGAACAACCGTATGGCTGGTAGTTTCGGACTGGCAAGCTTCTACAGCTTTGCCTCCACCAAGTATTGGCCGGCAGGCGGTGGAGGACTCGCGGTCGTGAACGACGCGACCCTGGCTCGTAAACTAGCTCGCGCGACTGCAGCTCTTTCTTCCCCTTCACGAATCGAGGAGCTGCGCAATCTTGGTCTTCAGGCGGCAAAGGCCTTGCTGTTTACCAGGGAGCTATACGGAATCGTTGGAAAACCAGTGCGCCGATGGGCGGAGAAATGGGCCATTCTGGAACCGAGTCTGGATCTGAAAGCGATCCAGCGTTCGTATGCCGCAGTGGCGTGCCGACAAGCATTACGGTTCGCCAAAAGAGTGGAGCGGCAGCGAGCTAACAGCCTGCGGCTGCTGTCGTATTTAGACACGATCGAAGACGTTGTGCTTCCGCGGGAGCGACAGGGAGCTGTATACAACTATCATATGTTTCCTGTTTTGCTGCGAGACCGAACGGAACGGGCACCGGTGATGGCCGCTATGTGGAAGCGGTTCGTCGACACGTCCATGATCTATTGCGATGTGGTCCAACAATGCCGGCGGTTCGGATATCGGGGCACTTGCCCGCAGGCGGAATCGATAGTGGATCGCCTGATCACTGTGCCGAACCACGCGGCTTTGACCAGCCAGGATATCGACGGCATCGCACAAGTTTTTCGTTCCAGCCTGTTAGCTTGCCGCAACGTGAAACCGAGTTGCTCCGGGTTGCCCGTTTCCGTACACAACGTTGCCTGTGGAGTGGAGATGGCTAGTGCAAGCTCCAGTTCCATGCAGTCATCACTTCAAGGTGAACCGACGGACATTTTTTGATGCATTCCGGATATGACATGCGATTAGAGCACTACGAGGCCCATAAGTTGTTTCAGCGTGGCGTGGTCATGCTGTCTTTCGATACCGAGCAGATGTGGGGGTATTTCGATCAGTTGAACGAGCCGCAATTCCAGAGCCGGTACCCGGGTGCCATTGAGGCCCACGAAAAGCTGCTGGCATGCCTGTGCGCAGCCGGTGTTAGCGCGACTTGGTTTGTCGTGGGCGGCATGACGCTTCGAGGTAGCGCTGGGGCACGCGACCTTCGAATGGCCGGTCTGCCAGCCGATTGGACCGTCGGTATTCCAAGCGGTCACGAGAAGACGGCGCCCATGTGGTATCGCCGATCGTTTGTGGACCGTCTGCGTGAGGCCCGTCCGTTCCAGGAGATCGGGCTGCATGGAGGGTTGACGCATTTCATTTGGACCGATGGAAGGGCAACGCGTGACGTGGTGAGGTGGGAACTAGCTGAAGGCGTCAAGGCGTTGGAACAGGCTCTGGTGCGTCCGCTTTCCTTTTCCTTTGGACGGGAAGAGGAGGCGTATCACAGGCTGCTCCCTGGGTACGGCATCCGATGTTACCGAGGCCGAACTCCGGTACTTGCTTGCGAACTGGGCCGTACCCTTCCGGGAGCGCTCTTGCGCGCTCTCGATGAGCTAGTCCGCGCCAGCCCTCCGCTGGTGTGGCCGCACGAGACTCTTCCAGGTCTGTGGAACATCCCAGCCTCGCTATTCCTGTACCCGATTGGCCCACTCAGGACCAGATTTCTTGCCTTGCCATCCCGTCGCGAACGTTTTCGCCGCGGGCTGGAAGCTGCTACCCGCTATCGCGGGATCTTTCATTTCTGTCTCCATCCCGAAAACCTCGCGGAATCCCCCCACGGTTTTTCCTTGCTCGACGACATATTGGAGCATCTGACTCGAGCTCGCGACCGTGGCGATGTCGAAATCTTGACCATGGATCAAGTGGCTGCCCGGATGGAGCGCCCTTCGCAAGAGGTCTCTCCGCGATTCCGTTCGGGACGCACCTCCGATTCGCGGTCTAGTCCAACCAAGAGAATTGCGGCACGTCTTTAGAAGATCCTTAAAGGAAAACAAACGCATGCTACCGACAAACGATCTCCACACTCGAGATTACCTGAATCTCATCGGCGTTTCTGATCTACCTCCACTAACAAGTCCGTTTGATCCGGGTTACGATCCGGTCACCCTGGAAGGCCATCTCGAGCAAAGCTCTCATTTGATGGCGATTCTGAAAGTCTCGATGGCTTGCTGGATCGTAGCAAACGAGGACGCCACACGACAAAAGGTCAGATCCGCAGCGAAATGTCACGTTCCCACCGTCACTGGTGGGGGGCCATTCGAAATTGCGGTGGCTCAAGACTGCCTGTTGCCGTACCTGGACCTTTGCGCCGATATCGGCTTCACCCGGATCGAGTGCGGCGAGGGTTTCACGGATATGCCGTTGGGTGCGCGCGACGTAGTGAAATTGGCCGGAAGGCGTGGGCTTGACGTACAGTTTGAACTCGGCAAAAAGCACACCGGCGCTTTCAACTCGGATACCGTTCAACAATTGATCAGTCAAGGACGCCGATGGCTGGATGCCGGCGCCAGCGAATTAGTGGTGGAAGCGCGGGAGAGCGCCAAGAACGTGGGGCTCTTCGACGACAACGGAAACTTCAACGCCCACCTGGCGGACCGGTTCGCGACCGAATTCGGCTTGGATTTGGTAACGTTTGAAGCCCCCAACAAGCCCAGCCAGTTCGCGCTACTCGATCACTTCGGACCACGAGTTCGGCTCTGCAATGTCAGGCTGGAAGAACTGCTTAGGGTAGAGATCTACAGGCGGGGGTTGCACTCTGACGCGTTTGGCAAGGAGAACCTTCGTCCTCATACAGTCACAACGGCAGGACGACGCGCTTCGTGAGTGGTTGTCCGGACCAAATCCGCGTCGACATCATCTGAAACGAAACGCAAAAGGGCGAACTATGAAGAGATCGGTTGTAATCGATTGCCTGCCGGAAAGCGTAAGCCGTTATCGGGCAGGTTGGGCGATTGTTGCTGTTGACGTCATCCGGGCCACGACTACTGCCATTACCTCTGTGGCGACAGGACGACGGTGCTTTCCGACGCCGACCATCGAAGCAGCTCTGACGCTTGCTCAGGAATTCAAAGATCCCGTGCTCGCGGGTGAATCCAGCGGGGTAATTCCCCCCGGCTTTGAAATGGACAATAGTCCCTCCCAAGTCAGCGGCCGCACGGACACACACCGCCCTCTCGTCCTGGTGTCCTCCTCAGGCACCAGGGTGATTCATGAAGCTGCCGGTTGCGAAGCCGTGTATTTGGGCTGCTTTCGCAACTACACTGTTTTGGCCGCCTACTTGGCCAAGCGTCATCCTCGCGTTGCTGTCATCGGCGCGGGAACCAAGGGTGAGTTCAGAGAGGAAGACCAGTTGTGCTGCGCCTGGATCGCCGCGGAATTGGTAAGCATGGGCTACCTGCCAGAAGATCTACGAACCGCGTCGCTAGTTGAGCGCTGGCAAGACGCCCCCCCGTCGGCGTGTCTTGTCAGTCGCAGCGTGGACTTCCTCAAACGGACCGACCGGCTCAACGACCTAAACTTTATTCTTACGCACATTGATGATCTGCGGGCCGTTTTCACCGTCCAGAGCGGAGAGGTAAAGATGATTTCGGAACGGCAGCTCATGGCGCCACTCACGCGTGCGAGCCCGGCTGGGCTTCCCGGAGCGCCTGCTGTGGACGGTTTGACATGGCTGAAACAATGAACCCGTCAACGCCAGTCGTGATCCTTCAGACGGCGCATCACGGCGGTTTAGGCATCGCGCGCAGCCTGGGACGTCTGGGAGTGCCAGTCTACTGCGTCGACGCTCATTGGGCGCCGGCGTTCAGTTCCCGGTATTGTCGCGACCACTTTGCTTTGAATATCGAGAGTGCGGCGCCAGGTCAATCCGTGGACCGACTGCTGCAAATCGGGCGAAAGTTGAGTGGCCAGCCGATTCTGATTCCAACTACGGATCGAGGAGCCGTGTGGGTAGCGGAACACGCCTCGGCTCTGCGGTCGGAGTTTCGTTTTCAATACCAAGATGGCAGGCTGGTTCGCTCGCTGTGCGACAAAAGTCAGATGCAAGAACTTGCCCGGCGAAGCGGAGTGGCAACTGCACAGTCGGTGGTTCCGCGATCGAAGGAAGACGTGGCGTGTATTGTGGAAACCGCCACTTTTCCGGTGATGGTCAAGGCGATTGACGCTGAACGCCTGCGCTCGCGCACGGGCGGGACGAAATTCATAATCCAGTCTGGCCGTGAGCTCCTTGAGCTTTACGCCCGAGCCGGAGATCCTGAGGAGCCAAATCTTTTAATCCAAGAATTCATCCCCGGGGAGGATTGGATGTTCAATGGCTACTTCGATCAGCACTCTCGATGTGTCTTTGGCGTGACCGGTAAGAAGATACGCCGGTTTCCGGTGAATACAGGCGTGACCAGCCTGGGAGTCTGTCTTCGCAACGAGACGGTTGAAAGGACGACTGCCAATTTCATGAAGGCGATTGGGTATCACGGAATTCTCGATATTGGATACCGGTACGACCTGCGCGACCGGCAGTACAAGGTTTTCGACGTGAACCCGCGCGTTGGTTGCACCTTCCGGCTGTTTACCGCCACTAACGGGATGGACGTTGCTCGCGCGCTCTATCGGCACCTCACCGGACAGCCGGTGGCCCCCGCCCGAGCCGCGGAAGGGCGCAAGTGGATCGTAGAGGATTTCGATCTCTTCTCGGCTCTTCGCTGTTGGCGCGATCATACTTTAACGCTGAAGGACTGGGTGAGATCTTTACGCGGTATTCAAGAGTCCGCTTGCTTTGGCTTCGACGATCCTCTTCCTTTCCTCCTGATGCCACTGGCGGACTGTGGCGAGTGGTACCGCTGGATGCGCCGCCAGAGAGGCAAGGAAAGACGAGAGATCAGTTGCACCGCTTGATTTTCGAACTTCCGCCGACACCTTCGCCAACGTTTTTTGCGCCAAGTCCGAGTGTCCTGTCTCTGAAGTTCGCCACATATTTCAGCTGTGGGGCAGGCGCCATCGCCAGTGCCGAACCCCCTGGTTCGGCTCCCCAAAGCACACAAAACTGAGGCCGACGAGGGCGTCGGCCTCGGTCCCGGGGGACCACCCCACGTCCGGACTCAATTCAACGTCAACGTGGCAGTAGCGCGAGTCGACGGTTTGATCGCGCTGTATATCACCGATACGCACTTCAGCGCGTTGTCAGGCGTTGGCTTCCGGCTCTGGGTTGCGCGCATCGGGATCGAATGAACGCGCCGCGATCGACGGAGCAGTGCGGCGGCTTAGACCCATCCAGGATGACCAAGTTGGTGGCCACTTTGGGTCTGCTGCCGGCCGCACTCTCTCATGCCATTGGATCGGATTCCCAACGGCCGTTCGCGATCGTCCTGGTAGACGCGGCCTACCGATCGGCTGCCGTCGCCCTCGTCGTTGCAGCGGCGGGAGCGCTATTGGGACCGGCAATTGACCCCGGTGTGCCACCTTCGGATGAAGCGCTGGCCGTCACTGGACGAGCCGACGAGTTCATGATTTGATTGATGGCTTGTCCTAACTGCTGGCGGGCCGATTCGATGGCACCCGCATCGCGAGTCCAGTGCGTCCAGTCCGGCCCAACGGAGCGTGCGATCTGCAAGGCCACGTCCTCTTTCCCGAGGTTCTTCAGAATCTGAATATATTCATAGTCCTCAACGCCGTCTCGCAGCCACTTTAGCCGCATGGAGGCGACAACCCCCTTGACTCCGACCTGCTGGCCAGGATACACAAGCATTCCTTCCCCAGGATAGTTGGCCGAGCTAAAGGCGCCGGTATTGTTCACGTTGTTCCAGGGATCTGATGTCCAGCGATCAATCCGCCAGTACAGCATGCCTGTGAGGTTCAGGCTCTGGTTGATGAAGCCGGGCTGGATGCGGAAATCGACCGGATCGAAATCGATCTCCCATTTTGGCGAGTAGGCGTCCTGTACCAGCGTGTTGTAGGACCAAACCGAATCGCCTTTTTTCAGCACGTGGTCGACTTCTGTCTTGGCGTTGTTATACATCACCGGAAGAAGCACCCAGATATCCACCGCGGAGCGGCCGGTTCCGGAGCCATCGCTGTACAGGCCGGGATTCGGGGATATTGAAACCAAATTACTGATTCCCGCCTGGTGCATGTTATTTGCCCACTGCTTAATCGTGGGATAGAGGTTGCTGCAATGGCCGATTTCATCAGCGCTGTAGTCGTACAACAGCACTCCCGGTTGCTGCCCAGCCGTCCGGGATTTGAATTCACTGACCGACGGCGCGGGCGCCATCTTGCAATTGCCCACATCGGCTCCGCTAAAGGGACCTGTATCGGTTGCATTTAATCCGCGCCCTTTCATGAGCGGCATTTGGCTGGCCGGGGTGGCGGAGGGCGAAATTTTGTTACGCAACAACTCCTGTTGCGCTTCCACCGTTCCCGCATGACTGAAAAGGAACGCAGATTTAAGAGATGGAGTCGTCGGGAGACTAAAATTCCAGACCGTGACTGAGATCCGGCCAGTGAACTCGCCCTGATCGCTCGTCACAGTGTAGGCACCCGCATATTGCCCGGGCTTAGCGTCCTGAGGAACCAAAAGATCTACCCAGATCGGCTGATTGTTGCCGGCCTTTACATTAAACGGCACAGCGGTAAGAGTCGCGCCCGAAAGTGGCTTGCCGGTCTCCGGGTCTGTAAAGGGAATGAGGGCATCCGGATACCAGCCGGCACCCTTGGGTTTGTTTGCTCCGCCCCAGTTGGGACTGGACGAACTGACGTTAACGTACTTTTCGCGATACAGCGTAAAGCTGGTTTGGGGGATGACCCCCCCGCCCTGTCCTTCCAAGTCCGAGATCTTCACGTTCACGTTGCTCAGGCCGTTGGATGCGCCGTTAGTTACGATCTGAAAAGATTGGTCTTCGTTGCGTGCGGCCGAAAGGTTGATCTCGGTTCCGCTGCCTGCCGCATCGTTCATTCCGACGCGATGCAAGCTGGGAGCGGTCCATACTACGGGACCAGTGTGAGCCATCGCTACGACGGCGAAGACCGAATATGCGAGAAATAGTGGGACTAGATTTCTAATGGAACTGCGTCTCATGTTACCTCAATTTGGAATTTTACTTTTCGCGGCGACCCGCGTGTGAATACACGTCTCCCCTCGTGGTCTCGCGGAGGAGAACAGGCGTCCAGTGGTTGTAGTTCGCGGACCCGCGGTCGGAACTGTATGCGTTTAGGTGTGTGTTACGGAGTAGGTCGGAACGTCATGACGTAGCGCTTTAGGCCAAGTTGGTCCCATGCCATACCAAAGGACTTGGCCTCCTGCAGAGCCTGCTTCTGGCCCCAGCGGTCGTGCGAGATACGGTAGCATGCGATAACAGTGCCGGTCCGGTCTGAACCGCGGTGGCAGTGCACAAAGACCGGGTCTTGCGAATTCAGGAGCGCGAGCACTTGTTCGATCTGGCCATTTGCCGGGGCGACGACTCCCTTCATCGGTAAATTGACATATTTCATTCCGGCCGCGGCTACGTCCTGGGCTTCCGCAGCGGTGGAGTGTTCATCCTCCCGGCGCAGATCGATAACGGTTCTTACTCCTAGTTTGGCTAGGCCGGACCAGGCTTCCGCTGCGGGTTGGCCACCGCGGAAGACATGCTCATTAACTTGGTGGAAGTTGGGGATGCCGGGTACTTCGACGATGCTTTGTACCTTGCCCGATGTTTCGACATGGGCTGGCGATGCGGGAAGAGAGAGGGCTAGCGCGAGTGCAGCGAACCCCCAGTGATGCACTTGGATGCTCATGGAGTTTAATTTTTTAGGTGCGAAAGTAATAGAGACGAGTTGGGTCGCCGATTCGTTGCCAACCCGTAACCCCTCCGCGCGGCCGCTCAACAGCATCGGTCGCCAGGATCTGTCGTATCTATCGCTTAACGGGGTCGCTTGTCTGAAGAATACGTCTGTAACCGGGTTCATCCAGCTTGGCAGTTGGAACAATCGCGTTACGGCCGGGGATGGTCTGTGGCCGTGGACTTCTCTCAAGAGGCGCTGCCAGTTCGTATGCTCCCTGAATCTAAGAACGCGGCCGTCAAGGGTGCTGGCAAAGTCTGGGTCAACATCGACACCGGTTTGTTTCCACAACGGTGGCCATCGTATCGCGCGCGTCCAGAGGCGACTTGGACACGGAACCAGGATGCCATCAAGACAGCTATGCAGCCAGCGAGACTATCTCGCTTTTGCCTAACCTTGCTTCGGTCCTCGAGATAGTGAGCCCGGCAGCCCAATTCTCTAAGTCGGTCACATTGAGCGAAGCGTCATAGTCGTCGGGCAACCCAACGACGGTTTGTCCTGGGCTTCGCGGGGCAGAGGAGGTCCGGTCATCGGGCCCTCAGCCCCGGATGCTAAATCCTTATGTACAAACAACGCGAAGACCGTAACGCCAGGCGTGTACCTTCCCACAGAGTTTCCAAGCTCGTCAAGCTGAGCGTCGCTTTTGCCCTTTTTTCTTGTTGGACGAGTGCGCCCGCCGCGGAAGTGCAAGCCAACGAAGATCCCGCAGAATTGTTGCAGCGCATCCGCAGTAAGATAGCGGAGCATCTGTCCCGGCTAAGTAATTACACGTGTCATGTGGCGATCGATCGACTGGAGCGAGCGGTCAATTCCAGCCGTTTCGGTCCCAGGGACAGCGTGGAGCTCGAGGTGGCATTCGTAGGCGACAGGGAACTCTTCTCACGGCCGGGGGAGGCGCACTTTGCGGAACAACCGATTAGCCAGATCGTACCGAACGGCATGATCGGCAATGATACGTTTGGTTCTCATGACGACGATGTGTTCTTAGGGGATGGTCCGACATTCAAATACGCCGGACCGTGCAAGCGGGACGGACATAATACTTTTCGGTATAATTTCCGCGTGCCACTCGAGAACAGCCGGCTGTTGGTGAAGCACAGTGGCTCCGCGGACGCGATGGTAGCCTATCAGGGGTCTTTCTGGGTGGACACTGAGACACTGGACATGGTGCGGCTAACGTGGAAGACGGATCACATCCCGCCGTCAGTGGGAATCATATCAATCGAAAAATCGATGCAGTACAAGGTTGTGCACATCGGGAACTCAGACTTTGCCATGCCGATCCATTCCGAATTGACATCGTTCGATCAACAGGGCAGCTACCGATGGAACACGATCTCGCTAAAACATTGCCAGGAATTCAGCGGGGGCTCGACCGTTACCTACGGAGCGCCGGTTGACGACGCAGCGGCTCAGAGTCAGCCACGGCCACGTTGAAGGGTTCTTTCGCGGCGGCGTCGGTGGGTCTCACCGCGTGCGCGAGACCGAAGCCAGGTCAGCCGACTG
Organism: Bryobacterales bacterium; assembly: GCA_963747945.1. Classification (GTDB taxonomy): domain Bacteria; phylum Acidobacteriota; class Terriglobia; order Bryobacterales; family Bryobacteraceae; genus Palsa-89. The sequence continues at coordinate 70,037 of CAVVHB010000032.1, read as the reverse complement.
AGGTCGTTCCTTCATTGCAAACGCCGCTTTCCGTCCGTCCGCAAGGAACTCTTCTCCATCGATCCGGCCGAAGATCTCAATCATCCTAGCGATCAAACCAGTCCAACCAGTCTGGTGGCTGGCCCCCAGGCCCGCTCCGTTGTCTCCGTGGAAGTACTCATAGAACGACAAGTAGTCCTTCCAGTGTGGATCCGTCTGGAACTTTTGGGCGCCACCGTAAACAGGCCGCCGCCCAGACTGGTCGCGTATGAAGATTCGGATCAGCCGATTCGTTATCTCTCGGGCTACGTCAAAGAGATTCATCCAGCGACCCGACCCGGTGGGACACTCGATCTTAAAGTTGTTGCCGTAGTAGAGGTAAAACGACAGCAAAGCGCGGATCAACAGCGCGTTCAGCGGCATCCACACAGGACCGCGCCAATTTGAGTTTCCCCCGAACAGGCCGGAATCCGATTCGGCTGGGACATAAGTCACCCGCTGTTCATGACCCTGCACGGTAACCACATAGGGGTGCTGGGCGTGGTAGCGAGAAAGTGAGCGGATCCCGTACGGGCTGAGAAACTCGTTCTCATCGAGCATTCGTGAAAGGATCCGGCGCAGTCTTTGTGGGTTGACCAGTGCAAAGATTCCTCGGTCCGCTACGCCGTGGTGGCCTGGCCCAGTGGGATGGATGCTCTCTAACAGTGCCGGCATGCGTCGAACCCGGTCACTGTACATTGCCGTTGCATGGGGAACCCGCTCCCTCTGCCACGGTTCGACAATCGTCGTAGCACAAAGGGGCAGCAGACCCACCATGGAGCGCACCTTTAAGCGAGTTGCACCGCCATCGGGAAACCGCAGGACGTCGTAATAGAACCCATCCTCCTCGTCCCACATGCCGTTCGGTCCAATCTGATTTATGGCCCGCGCGATCCAGAGGAAATGATCGAGGAACTTCGTCACCAACTCTTCGTAACTGGCGTCGACAGTCGCCAGTTCAACCGCGATCTCCATCATGTTCTGGCAGAACAATGCCATCCATGCGGTTCCATCAGCTTGCTCCAGATATCCGCCGCCGGGCAGCGGAGCGCTTCGGTCAAAGACTCCAATATTGTCCAGACCGAGAAAGCCGCACTCAAACAGGTTCTTGCCGAAGCGGTCTTTGCGGTTAATCCACCAACTGAAATTCAACATCAGCTTTCGAAAAGACCGTCCAAGAAAATCTATGTCGCCATCGCCGTGAAGAGCCTGCTCCGTCCGGTACAGGAAGATTGTCGCCCAGGCATGCACCGGGGGAGTCACATCGCCGAAATTCCATTCGCAGGCGGGGATCTGTCCGGTGGGGTGCAAGAAATATTCCTGTAGTAACAACTCGAGTTGTTCCTTCGCGAAATCCACATCCACCGTGGACAGCGCCATGGCATGGAATGCCAAGGGCCAGGCGGCATACCAGGGATACTCCCACTTGTCAGGCACTGAAATGATGTTCTCGTTGACCATGTGGAACCAGTCACTATTCCGAATGTGCGGGGCGCATGGGCGCATGGGGTCGGCGCCATGTTCCTCGAGCCATTTGTCGACGTCGAGACTGAAATATTGCTTGCTCCAAAGCATCCCTGCCAATGCCTGTCGCATGATCCGGGCCGCGTCTTCGCTAGCCCAATCCGGAGTGATGGCTCGATAGTACTCATCCGCGTCATGCCGGCGCGTCCGGATGATTTCAGCAAACTGGTTTCCGAACGGCTCGCGCATCGAGGCGGGCGGTTGGTCACATAGCCGCAGCCAAATAGTGGCCATACTCCGCGCCTCGATCGTAACTTGATAGTGCGCCGAGGCTTTCGTGCCGGTCAGTTCCGGGTTGATGACACTCTTTTTTCCCAATATTACGTGGTCGTTGATGCCATCCTTAACATAAGGGCTGTCGTTGGGCGTATTGAAAACCCGCTCGTTGTTGGTCTCGTTCTCCGTGAACAACAGGGGAATATCTGCTTCGCAGTAAAGAAACCGGTCGCCTAGCTCGGGATGGGCAACTGCTATAGTGCGAGCGCCTGCCACGCCCCGGACCGCTTTCATAACGGGCTTTGTTGCGCCGCGCGACCAGCTCCATGTGTTGCGAAACCATAAAGTGGGCAGTACATGCAGCGTGGCCGTATCCGGCCCGCGATTGCACACACTGATCTGAATCAAAACGTCTTCGGGTGTGTTCTTCGCATACTCCACGAACACGTCGAAGTACCGGTTGTCGTCGAAGACACCGGTGTCCAACAGCTCGTATTCCATCTCGCAACGGCCGCGGAGTTGGTTTCTCCGGACCAGGTCATCATACGGGAATGCGGCGTGAGGATACTTATACAGGTACTTCATATATGAGTGCGTAGGCGTACTGTCAAGGTAGAAATAATATTCCTTGACATCTTCGCCGTGATTCCCCTCACGGTTTGTCAAGCCGAACAAGCGCTCTTTAAGGATGGGATCGCGGCCGTTCCACAGCGCCACGCCAAAGCATAGTAGTTGCCGATCATCGCAGATACCGGCCAAGCCGTCCTCGCCCCAGCGGTATGCCCGCGAGCGCGCGTGGTCGTGGCTAAAGTAGTCCCACGGATTCCCGTCCTGACTGTAGTCCTCGCGAACGGTTCCCCATTGCCGCTCGCTCAGATATGGCCCCCATTTCTTCCAAGGAACGCTGGAAGCGCGTGTTTCTTGAAGTCTGGCTGGATTCTGAAATAGTGTTCATTGCTTCACCGATGCGGCCATGGGTGCTCCGGACTGACAACTTCCTTACTTGGGAGGATATTTTTCGAACATCTCTTGGACGCCTTTTTGAAGCCTCTTGATGTTCTTCGCGGCTCTTGAGCTAATCATGTCGGTCGAAACGCCCTGGAAGATGAGCTGCTTTTGATGCGAGTCCGTCAGACTGACCACGAGAGTGCCCATCCAATAGGTTTGCGCAGTGGTAGTTGAGAATCCGCTACTCCAACCGCAGCAGCCCCAACCGCTCCACCCCCAACCACCCCATCCCCAACCATCCCCGCCCCCAAAGGGGCCTACGGCATTGGCGAAGGTAGTAAACTGCGGCTCCGCCGTGACCTGCAGGTCGTAGTTGACCAGAAGGTCCCCACCGGTCTGGACGCGAGTGAAACGCTTGGCCGCGAGCGCCTCTTCCACAAAGCTTACTATGCGCTGTTGCATTAGCTGATTCGGGAATTGGGTCTCAGACAACGACGCCTTTTGCGACCCTACCCAACGATACGTCTTGTAGTGGGAATAATCGCACCCATGGTCATAATCCACCCGAACCTTTTGCGCAACGAGGGGTGATACTACGGATGCCAGCGCCAATAACATCATCGTTCGGCTCATATGCTCTCCAGTCTCGCTACCGAAAGAAAACCGATTCAATGCTCGATTTTCAGCTCTGGTAGTCTGGACAGGAACATCCTGGTACGTGATTCATTTTCTAACCACCGGTTGGATCCGCTGGTAGCCGGACGGACTAAAAAACTACCGCAAGACTCTACGACGAAGCATCCTGTTCAGTGCCGGGAGGCGGACACAGTCAAGCACCCGCGCGACGCCCAATTTGAGCGCTACGCCGGTGAACCTAACCTCCCGGCCCAGGAACTGTTCTCGAGTGGCTCAAAGATTGTAGAACTACGTCGGTTGGGAACCATCCTTAGCTTCTGAGGAGCAAGTTGAGCTCCAGCTCTTCAGGAGAAATTACATATGTGCGATTGCTGGTTGATGTCTTCCCCAAACCGTTTAGCAAGTGCCGGAAAAGAACGGGTTGCTCACCGATTCGCATTTGACGACGTGCAGGCGCCGTGCTGGAAATCCCAAGGTCTGGGCGCGGTCTACATTCCTCAAGGAGCTCGTCTTCTGGTATCGGGCATCCCGAAAAGCCTGCAGGTCTAGATTGGCTTTCGAGGCACACAGATGGCCGCGGCGCGATTTCTAATCTTTACGGCTGGGCGGGTGAAGGCCGAGGGGTCAATAGCGTTCTTTTTATAGGCGACGCCATAGACTTTGCCATCGCTTAGCCAGTTAGGCCGGCCCCTCAGAAAGGAGACTTTTTTGTGGTTTCTTTGCTATCTGCGCTCTGGGTGTTTTGGAGCAGCGTCACCGTGGCATTGGCGGGCTTGCTGATCTACCGATCCTTGGTAGCTATGAAAGAAGAGGATCAGTTGTTCCTGGACCCTGCTGAATGGCAGTTGGAAAGAGAACAACAGGCCATTCTTACACACCTTCACAAACTGACACCGCTCATCAGAACTTTGGCCGTTGTGTCCGCGGCGCTGCTGGCTTTGATCGCTGGAATCTGGATCTACCGCGGTGTCATGGGGGTGGCCGATTCCACATTGCTACGCTCGGTCCTCTTTTCCAGGTCCTTGTCTAGCTGCACGTTCATATAAGCCCCTGGCGTAAGTACCACCTGGCGCTGGGACCGAAGCCTTCGTCGCGGTCACGCTTGCACGGCGCAGATGTTGGAGACACCGCGACGACTCCCGAAACGGTAGCGCGCAAAGGCGCGCGCATTGCGAGTGTGGTGGTGGATGCCCACGGGGATGAAGTTGTGAAGGAGACCAGCGCGGATGGGCCGCGCGAAGCGCGACTGCAGCGGTAGCAAGGGCGAAGCGGGAACAACAAGCGGCGTGCGAACCGGCGGCCCATTCGCGGAGAACCATGACTCGGAGACAACTTCTAAGGCGGTTAGTGGTACACTCGGGTGCGGCCAATCTCGATCGTTGATGCGCAAACTGTTCGGAAGGACACGCCGTGTGGATTTGACAGGCATCACCGGTAGGCAGATCAACTGGACTTTATTGTCGCGGATACGACCCCGGAAAGCTACGGGATGATTCTACGATCTTCGGTGTATCCTCTCTCGAGTTTGGTCCGTTGCCGTCCTCACAGGCCTCCTGCGACTGGGTTCGCTAAGGTAACCCTGTACATAGTTCTTTTCGATTCGAGTGACAACCACTGCGACGGATTGCAACCGATCTGCCGCGTTGATCCAGATTGGCACGTCAAGTTTCACGCGCTTCTTCTCGACCTTAGAATTCTCGACCGTCAAGCACAAATCAAAGTATCGCCGCTTCGGATCCTTCCGCAGTGAAAGGCTGACTGTACCCACTTGTTTGAAGTGTGCGGACGGCATGAGTGTGAACCAGTAATAGCGGCGCCCTTCTGACTTCGGAGACCGAATCGGCTCCTCGTACGTCCTGACAACTGCAGTGGCCACGTCGGCACGTCTGGTTCGCGGTGTGTCATTCGTGATGCGATGATCTGGCTGCACGACACGCCGCTTTCCTGCGTTTCTATACACAGATTTGGGATGAGGGCCAAGAGACGCGACCGCGGCTCTGACAACCTTCCGAGACGCCAATTGGTGGGGTTTGCTTGATGCGCTCAGCTGCCCCGGCGGCGAATGGCGATCATCTCGGCTGTCATTCACCGCCGCGCTCGTTTCATGGCGAAGGGCGGCATCCAGGTCGTGGATTCGTCTGTACTCGTGTAGGATCAAAACCGTCATGCAAAGCAGCGCAGCACCCACTGCAATTTTGGCAGTCACGCCTCCGAGCGACAATCCGCGTCTGTCATTACGCCGGTTGGAAGCAGTCGAATCGTCTGCAGTTGTCTGAACGATACAGTGCATCGCGCCGAAGTTACTACGATCACGAACGAACTCCGAATATTCCATTCTCTTTTCGATGTACTTCTCAAATTCAATGCGCTGTCTAGATGCCAGGCTCTCGATTCCCCGGATTCTGTCCCGGCACGAAATGGCAATCGGTCCCCGCGAAGATACGGCGTCCAGCGCCTCCGAGACCTCCCTGTAGTTGTCATAAGCCGAACGCATCGCAAGCCACAGTTCGTGTTCCCTGGCGGGCCGATCAACAAGACGTCGAGGATCAAGAGTAGAACTATGCATATGAGCACATTGAATGATGTACCTTGACATTCGACGGATTTATAATATTTTCGGTGTGAAGACGCGCAAGAGCCTCCTTTTCAGCCTCCGGTCTAATTTGATGGGCTTCAATTGACCGCCGGACTGGGTTAAAACGCCAAGGACGGGAGAAATCGCTAGCAGCTTCTGCTGCCTGTAGCTCTTTGACGCTTTTGATAGGTTTGTTGGCATCCGTTTTAGCTTTCCGTTTCGAAACCTATTGCAGCCCACAACCACGCATCAATCTCGACAAGGTCGGTGCTCTTCAGGTCAGATTGCCCCAATCCGTGCAAAGCCGACTCGACCGGATGCGGTTGTCGCATCCGCTGTAAACCAGCATGGAAACAAGCATGATTAATCCGCTTCTTCCGGACCCTAGACGGCCCGACGAATGGCGTGGTATGCAAACAAAACCACGATGGCGCCGGCCACAGCTACCAGCAGGCTATAGAGATTTGCACCAGTTACGCCGTTTGCTCCAAACAGGCCGAACAGCCATCCGCCCACGACCGCGCCAACGATGCCGAGTACGATATCGACGAACAGTCCTTCGCCTCTCTTATTCACGATCTTGCTCGCAATAAAGCCGGCCACTAGACCCAACACAATCCAAACTAGGAATGACATAAACAGAACCTCCTACATCGATAAGCAGAGTTCGCCTCTCGAAGGCGAAACCTGCTGCAACCTATCTCGCTATAAACCTTGATGAACAGCCGGAGCGTGCGGCTCAAAAATAGCCGTTCGGCCAGTGCCGTCTCATGCGTTATCTTCGCCACACCCGATGACTTGTGATCCACATCCCTGTTTGGGCAGCGACGCCTACCGATATGTCCGTAGTTGTGGAAACTCGTGGCCAGAGAGCCCCGCGGGTAAAGTCTCGGCCAGCTTGTGCGGTGATACAAACACGCGATGCGGTTAATAAATCTCGAAAGCCAAGACGGACATCTAGCGCATGGCTGGAGGCGAAATGTTTTCAGAAGATAGGAAGCGTACCCAATGCCCGTCTGTTATAAGGCTACCTGTTGTCGCCATCGGCATTATGGTTTGGGTTGTGCACACGGCGCCGGCCCAAGATCCAACTCTGACGGCTCCGCCAAGTGCATTAGCTCCGCCGTCATCGGAGAGTCTCACTGGGGGGTGGGCCTCTGCCACAGCCCCAAACGCAGGAACTGGTCGATGGCAACTTGGCGATGATCTTACGCGCGAGCTTGGCAGCGCTTCCGCTGCCGAGAAACCGGTGCGCTCTGACAGAATGCGGCGGATCACGCTCGAACAGGTTAAGCAGCAACGATCCGTTGACCCGGTTGCCAGCCCGATCGCGCGCCTTGGGCAACTTGCGATCGAGGCAGCAAAACAACACCGGCTAGGAGTAGAGGCCGATTACTTTCCAAAGTTGGGTTCTATGTTTGCAAACCTGCATTACAGTGAGTTTTTAGGCCAAGTGCTATCGATTCGCCGGCCAATAGAGGGTTCATTGCTGCAGGTCCCCATCCCGTTGTTTTCCCAGAATCAAACCGTCGCCGCTATTACGTTCACTCAGCCAATCACACCGCTCTTTCAGGTCTATCAAGCGGTCCGGATTGCTCGTGCAGACGAACGTATCGCCATGGCGAAGGCCGGAGTTGCTGTCGCGAGGAATGCTTCGGACGTCGAGGTAGAGGAAAAGTACTTCAGGCTTCTGATTGCCCAGCGCCGGTCGATATCCGCCGAGTTTAATCTCAGAAATACCGAGAACCGGCCATCCTACGCCGCAGCTTCCATACGATCCGTCCGCGGGGCGGATCGGGAGGAGCCGGAATTGATGGAAGCCGAGAAGGCGCTCGTGACTGCGGCCGCCGAAGAGAAAGAGTTGACTGCCTGGCTGAACCAATCGATGGGCTGGCCAGAAGACACGACACTGGATTTGGTTCCGCCCGATCCCTTGGTCGAAAACATTTCTCTCGAAGAAGTGGCTGACAAGTCGGCTGCCGCTAATCCCGATGTTCTTGAGGCCGAGCAAACGGTGGTCAAGGCGCGCGCCGCTACCGTGCTTTCGAAGCTGGAATACATGCCCTCCGTAGCTGCCGTGGGCGGTTACCTGTTTCAGAACGCCATCCCGCTGGTGCCTAGTAACTTCGGATATGGCGGGGTCATAGCTTCCTACAATCTTTTTGATTTCGGCAAGCGTGAGCGAGCGGTGAAGGAGGCTCGTGTGCGGCTTGACATGGCCGAAATTGCAGTGCAATTGACTAAGGCAAAGGTGGCAGCCGACGTGAAGAAAACCTATTTTGAACTGGAGCGCTCGCGTCAGCTCAGCCAACTGGCTCAGAAGATCGGGTCATCCGTAGCTCTGGTGATGAACGTAAGCTCAACTAACGAAAGCCCACAGACGAAGGCTGCACGCGCCAACGTGGAAACGGAGATGCTCGAGGCTGATCTAGCGCATCGTCAAGCTTATGCCCATCTGAAAGCTCTGATGGTCAGCAACGATGGAAGATGATGTCTACCTCGGACCGCTCGAACGGGCCGAGATCGATCATTGCTCACGATTCAAGTGGCCCCGCACGGCAAAACAAGCGGTGAAAAGGGCAGGTACTTTGGCGTCGTCCTGTAGTGCTGCACAAGCTGTGGGTGACGGGAGAAGTATACGAACCTTTGCATGTCGGCAAGGACAGCACACCACCCGTTAAGCCCACCCTGCGGCTCGCTGCGCTCGGACTTGGCTGCCGGCAGGTGGATTTTAGTTAGTCGGTAGTCAAGATTCTACGCGTATGATCGGCCGCTTTGCTCTCAAACTCCGGGTCGTTACCGGCCACGTAGCTTTCCAACCGGTGCGGCCGCAGTTTGGCTTGCGCCAACGTATCACTGGGACAGGTTGCCAGGATGAAATGTCGTTAGAAACGTGGGCGCTCTCTACTTAAGTCTTACGTGTGTGGGCGTATCATTTCTTTCGGGACGTTGAAAACAGTTTGTGTTTTACGTCCGGCCAGAATTCCTTTAAGACATTTGACACGGCGTCCGTGGCGAGTTGGAACGTGAGCTTCTGAACGTTGGCGCCCAAGCCTCGGTTTCCTGGGTAGTACTCATCGGAGATCCCGACTGCGATGGAATTACCAAAGACCTCAGAGTAATTGAACTCAGTGCCTCCCCGATCGGTTCGGGTCACGATTATGCGAGAGGTCGCATACCCGACGCGGCTCCAGAACGTTCCCTGACCTCGCCGGAAGTATCGTGGATCCTCGCGCGTAAGGATGGGCATTGCGCCCTCGACGATCACATTTCCCAATATCTGGTCCGAATAACCTCTCACGAACCGGTTCCCATATCCTTCTAGGCCTTCTCCGAGGGATGGGTTTTGATTGGTGAGTTGGCCTAAGCCGGCGTAGCCCGCGGCTACAAGAGACAGCGTCCAATCGAACGAATCCTGCGCGGCGATCGTCATCTTTTGTTTGGGTGTAATGGGCTGGTATGGGACGGAGGCGTCCGCGGTCTTGTAGTTCGGGACAAACCCGAAAGCTCTCTTGTCAAACTTTTCTTGCGAAGCGGCCGGATCGATTCCGCTTGTACCTCCAGCACCGGATGGTGTCGCGGTTGGAGGCGCCGTCGCTTGGCCGCATGCGAAAAAGAGGCTCAGCGCGAAGAGCCCGCAGCACCAGAAGAAGGACCGAACAACAACGGAATGTCCAGCTGGATCGAAGCCGAGCGTGACACATGATCTTATTTGCAAAAGCCAAAGTAGCATCGTGCTCTTTCCGCAAGCAGCACAATGGATGACGCCAAAGACAGAGATATGAGCTAGGATTTTTTCAATTTAGCCATGGGATGATGCATCGCCCTGTAAGCACGCGTTGATCTTGCCCCTTGCGCCTGGGCAGGGGCTCGCAGCTGTCCACAAAGCCCCGGATTGCGCTTGCTCATGTTGTCCCCTTTGTGTTTTATCTTGCGACGTTAAGCCGGGGACTTGATGCAAATCTTCTGATGTAGGGTGTGAAAGTTCAGCATGCCAAATGGTCGATTAACAAAGGACGGGATTCAGTTCGGGAAAGTATCCCCAGAATCTGAATCGAATGCCAGACCTGGGTGTCAACGCTAACACGGCGGTACGGAGGCACTAGAAGGAAGCCGGACAAGGACCCGAGGTGCTTAGCCGTGAAGCCGAGGATGGAGAACTATGAAAATCTCAGGACTATGTCGAATACTAATCCCTTCAGCAACGATGCTACTAGTGCTCGCTGCCTCTGGCTGTGTCACAAAGAAGTACGTAAGTAAAAAGATAGACGTCGTGGATCAGCGCCTGTCTAAACTTCAAGCCCATACAGATCAGCAACTCGCGAAACAGCATAACGAAATCTCTTACCTGAACGAACGTGTAACCACCACTGATAACAAACTATCAGGGGTCGCCAGCACGGCCGACCAGGCGAATTCAACTGCTGGGCAAGCGCTGCAGCAGGCACAGACCAACACTACCGCAATCCAGGCCGGAGTTGCGCAGATCGAAGCTCACACCACAGAGCTGACTAATCTGAAGAACAACTTGGATTACACGTTGGCTGAAAGCGTGAACGTAACGTTTGGGTTTAACAAGTACGACTTGACGAACGAAGCCAAGGTCGCCCTGGACAGCATAATCGAGAAGGCAAAGGCATCGCCCCGGTCCCAGATTGAGGTGCTGGGCTATACCGACGACATCGGTTCTTCCTCCTACAATCTAACGCTCAGCAGGAGAAGGGCGGAGGCCGTGGCGAGGTATCTTGTCAAGAGCGACACTCCACTCAAGAATATTTCCCTGATTGGGCTAGGAGAAGAGCAGACGCCGCAGTTGCTCAAGGCTGAAGTGGAAGGAATCGATCCAAACGCTACGAAGGCACAGCTGCGAGGACTAGCTCGGCGGGTTCGTATCCGATTGTACGTGCCTGGCGGCAGCAGTTTAGCCGCCGCCAATCCCAGCGTAGACGCATCCGCACAGAATGCACCTGCGCAGGACTCACCCGCGCAGAACCCGCCCACGCAAATCACACCCACGCCGGACGCACCTACGCCGGACGCATCCACCCCGGACGCACCCACGCCGGACGCACCAGCGCCGGACGCACCCACGCCGGACGCACCCGCGCCGGGCCCACCCCCGCAGGCCAAATAGGTCTGGCCATCGTCTGGAATTGGTTGGGATCTTCGGTGGAAGTCTTTCGGCCCGACCAGATTTCTGAAAGTGTTGGCCAATCCCTTAAATTCGATGAGGCGCAGTGAGGAATCCTCGGTGAAATGGGGAAGCTCTTCCCGCGCCTCGCCTTCTAGAACATCACGAGCATTCACGAGGTAGGGAGGTGAAATCTTTGTGCGCACAAGGAGCCGGCTAACAGGATGCACCACTGTGGGCCTGGCGTGCACACTGCTTGCCGCAGCTGAGCCACCGCCCAGCATGCGCTTCAAGGTGGACGTCGACATGGTGGTGCTGACGTTCACAGTCACAGATAGCAAGGGCAGGTATGTGAACGGGCTTCATCCGGAAGATGTCCGCGTCCGAGAGGATGGGGTGGTTCAAAAGATCGTGGCGTTCACAGAAGGGAACGAGTCGCGTGTCCAGCCCCTTCAGGCACCTCCCGACGCCTTCACCGACACGAAAGTGTTCGTCCTGTTTGATACGAGCAACTGGATGTACGCGGGGTTTGCCTATGCTTCCGATGCCATCACTGACTTTGTGAGATTCCTGCCTAGCTCCAATTGGATTGCAGTTTACAAATTCAGCCGCAATCTTTTTCGAGCGGCTTCGTTAACAAAAGACCGTAACCAAGTCCTGTCCGCAGTGCGGGGCTCGGTAGCAGGCGATGACACGGCCCTATACAACGCGCTGCTGTTGACCTTAAGGGACGCTGCGAAGACGGTGGGTCGAAAAGTAGTGGTCGTATTCTCGAACGGTCCTGACAATGCCAGCATTGTTGCCCCAGACGACGTTAAGGCAGTGGCGGAAGACCAAGGAATTCCGATTTACGTCGTCTCGACGCGGGAGGCGCAAATGGACCAGATATCAGCCAACGTATTCCAGCGCTTGACAGGGCGAACTGGCGGCCAGCTATTTTGGGCGCAGACCTGGCAACAGCAGGCAAAGGCATTTTCCTCAATTCGGGAAGACCTGGCCAGCTCATATACCGTTGCGTATTATTCGCCCCCTGGCGAAACCGAGAGTTTCCGGAAGATTAGCGTGGATGTCGTATCGGACATGGGAAAGAACTACCGAATCCGAACCCGCACGGGTTACCATGTGCACGGAGATTCCTCGCGCTTCTAAAGGCGCGACTGCGAGCGCGCGGCCCCCGGCGGACTCTCAGTTCAGGGGGCAAGTCCAACGTTCTCTGCCCCATAAGCCGCGCCGCGAACAACAGGCCCGGTTCCCCTATCACTCTCAGTCCACAAGGATGAACAGAAGAGACTTAAGGCTCAGTGCTACGCCTCATCCTCTTTTAGTCAGTTGAAAACATACAGCGACATCCCCGGTGGATGCATCTGGTTTTCATCATGAGACGGCGATATCATGTTCGGTTTCTACTTTGTACCTTAGTGGCGATTCTCGACTTCGCAAGAGCTCAAAGCGTCAACCTGGCTTTGGTGCCGCGCGACAACCCGAACAGTCCATCCTCGATTCGCGTGAATGCGAATCTTGTCCTCGATTCCCGTTTCGGTGGTTGATCGCAACGAGAGATCCGTCGTCGGCCTGGAGCAGAATTCTTTCCGCTTGTATGACAATAAGGTAGAGCAGATCATTACCCACTTCTCGATGGAAGATGGACCGATCTCGGTAGCGTTTCTCTTTGACGCCAGCGCCAGTATGGCGGACAAAATCCGCAAAGCGCGCGAAGCCGTTTCAGTATTCCTGAAAACCGCTAACCCCGCGGACGAGTTCCTGTTGATTCAGTTCAGTGATGACGCTGATCTCCTCCTCGGCTTCACGAAAGAGGTGGAAGAGGTCCAAAGGCATCTAACATTTGTTCAACCCCGCGGAAGAACAGCGCTATTGGACGCCATCGACCTCTCCATACGCCAGCTTCGACACGCCCACAACATCAGGAAGGCTGTGGTGATCGTCTCGGACGGTGGAGACAATTGTAGCCGCCGCACCGTAAGTGAAATCAAGAACCTTGTACGCGAATCCGATGTCCTGATCTACGCTCTGGGTATCTTCGATCCCTGGAATCTGCGTTCGCAAACGCGCGAAGAAGAGGCCGGTCCGGCGCTACTTCGTGAGGTCGCCAAACAAAGTGGAGGACAGTTGTTCGAAATCCAAGATCTTAGTGAGTTGCCCGACGTTGCCGCCAAGATGGGTAACGCGCTGCGTACTCAATACGTGTTGGGATATACCCCAGCCAAACCGCGAACGGATGGAAAATACCACAAGGTTAACGTCAAGGTTGTGCCACTCAACGGCTCTTCAAGATTACGGGCCTCTTGGAGGCGCGGGTATTACGCCCCAGTTGAGTGATCGTGCCTTACTCGCTTGTCCCCTTGGCTGAGACAAATAGTTAAGACACTGTTCGCCGTTTTGCCCCCCGGTTCTTGAGCGAGGGTGGATGTTGAGATCCGGACCACGGGTTAAGTTCTTCATGGAGTGACGCTTACACCTATGCGATGAGCCGCGCCACAGCCACGCAGGTGGCCTCCGTCATTGTTAACTACGCGGACCAATCAGAAATCATATGACGCATTTGGCCCGCCGCATGCCTGACGACGCTAGAGGCTAGCCAACGGGATCGGATAGGTTAAAAAGAAGTCTAGAATCCCGTCGCTACATTTCGTCATCCTTTGGGCACGAGAGCAAGAACAAACTTCTCCTCAGACGCCGGCGACTCTTAGTGATCGCCGGCGATTTTCTAATCGCGCTTCTATGCTCATTCGTCCCGGCGCAAAAAGAGCACCGCGGGGCTGGTACAGAAGAATCTGAAACACAATGACAGCGAAATATTAATTGCGTCTCCCCGCCCCCCTTGGAGCATCCTAAACCAGCGTGAAGAACAAGCGTGTTTAAACGCTGCCCAGGGGAAGCCGTCAGTACTGGTGCAACACAACTCGTTAGTCGAAAGTTAGGAAAGTCCAACAGTGAAAACCAGATATGTGATTCTCATGGGAGTCACGCTACTCTCAAAGACAGGATTCTCGCAGGAAGAGCCAGCGAAGATCGAGCTCTTTGGCGAATATTCGTACCTCAGGTTTAATCCGACATTGACGGGACTCCAAAGCCGCAGCTTCAACGGGGGCGGGGGTGGCGCCACATTTTTTTTAAATGACCACTTCGGCCTCAAGGGCGAGTTCATTGGCTACGGTAGCACCACTTGGACTGAGACCCTTCAGTCGCAGCTCGTTGTAACGCCTCATGCCACTACCGCAACCATTCCCGTGGGAACATACTCAGCCAGTGGAGATATGTTCACTTACCAGTTCGGTCCTGTCGTCAGAGTCGCTTGGCATAGTGTCACATTGTTTGGCGAAACACTGTTTGGTGGATCGAACACAAATGGATACGGAAACCTTGAGAAGGCAATTGATGCGGGTAGCGGCACGCTCACGATTTCGAGCGCTCAGCATCCCTTTTCCATGGCAGTTGGAGGCGGCTTGGATGTGAATGTGTCAAGGAATGTCGCGATTCGGATAGCGGAACTGGATTACTTCCTGACTCGCTATACCAACCCGATCACGTCCACCAACAATCAAAACAATTTCCGCTACCTTGGCGGCGTAGTGTTCAGGTTCCACTAACGATCCGAGTAAGGTACAAACGGCGGTTGCTCTTTCTTCGCGATATTCGATGTCAGAGAAACTGCGACAAATCGCTCCAGCGAGCACCACGCCCGACAAGGAACCCAGAGCCCTCCCACGCTGGAGGCGGCAATAAGAGTAGCACTCGGATCGTTTTGCATGGGGATTACTTACCGGAGCGCCGCCTGCATTCCGCGTGTGTCCGATGTCCGCTAGAATTCCCGTGCTAAGGACCAACAGCTGACGGTTTGCTGGCGACGTAGCCGACTCGCGTATGGACTTCCAGCTGGCGATGTTGCGGGTCCTTGACTGTCAGCCGGATCCGATGGTATTGGCCGTCCTCGGCTCCGGGGAAACCCAGCGTGTATTCTTCACGGATTTCTTTGGCGATGCTGACACAAATCTTGTCCATGTCGGTCACCTCGCCCGGCAAAAATACTTCACCTCCGGTTTGTTGCGCGATAGTCGAAAGCACTTGCGGATTCTGGTCGCTATCGTTCGCGTCGAACATTCCAATTGGATAGACGACGACGCCAGCTTTACGCACGGCATTCAGTGCTTCGGTCAGAGTGGCATGACTCGAGTTGTCTCCGCCGTCCGTTATGGTGAGAAGGACCTTTCGCGAATTCGCGGCCGAATGGAATTGGGACTGAGCCATCAGCAACGCGTCATAAAATGCCGTTGTTCCGCCTAGATCGAACGCTGCTATCGCATTCTCCAGTTCGGAGATACTTCCGGTAAATAATGTTCCCCCGGGAAGGCCAAGACGGGTGTGATCACTGAAGTGTACAACGAACATTTCGTCCAGTGGATTGCTGGCGCGAGCGAAGGCCAGCGCAGCAGAAACTACCTCCTGCCGTTTCGGACTCATGCTGGCGCTGTTGTCCACGACGATTCCGGCGGTTATTGGTGCGTCGTCTCGCTGAAAAACCGTTATCGGCTGCTGAACGTTGTCAATGAATAGTTGGAATGCGTCCTTCGGCAAACCGAGCACGGGGTGTCCCTCGCCGTCAGTGACCGTTGGGTGCAGCTGGACTAGGTTTACATCTGCTCGGATTGGGAACGGGTCTTCAGCTCCCGGAGACGACGCGATCGCAAGGACGGCACATAATATGGCAGGCGCTATATACATGATTCTATCACGGCTTACTCTGATGAACTTCGAACTAGGCCCTCGGTAGTCAGGCCCTAACCAAAATCTAAGCAGGAGAAATTTGAGGTCGTCGTTAGTTTAGCAGAGCTGGCAGTAGGATTAGCGGTTCAGGAGGTTACAGGGTCGCAAAGGCATGCATGTCGGTCAGATTGCGGAACTTGAGCCCGACAACGTTTCGTAAGCTCAGTTTGGAGGATGATCGAACGGGATCGCTCGACGGCCGCCTGTCGATCAAGGGCGGTTTGCCTACACTCGCTACTTTGGGAGTCATGGACCGGCCGTTGCAGTCTTGAGCGCCTCCAAATAAGTCGCGACGACATTCCATGCGACGACCTCGCCCGAATCATCGACCAGCAGGCGGGAGGATTGCTGCGGCGAACGATAACTCTGCCAGGCGCGAACGCTTGCAAGGTTGAACAAATCCTGGCTCAGCAGTATGCGGGCATCCATCGAACCGAAAGGCCCAAGCAATCCCTTAGCGCCTGGTGTTCATCAATTCTTCATTGGTCGGGATCACCCATGCGGAAACTTAACTCGAAGAGTTTGAGATCCGCGGACCATTGCGGGAATTGGCCGTTCCGTCGAGTTCGACACCAAGCCACGCGCAAGACTCACAGATTCGTTGGCGGATTTTAGCGGAGTTCTCTCCGATACCGGCCGTAAATACGAGGCTGTCCAGCCCGCCCAACACGGCTGCAAGCGCACCGATTTCCTTGGCTGCCCGATATACAAAAAACTTCACCGCCATTCTCGATCTTGGCCCGCGGCTTTGAAGAAGGTCGCGCATGTCATTGCTGATGGCAGAAATACCGGAGCAAGCCATGCTCTTTACATCCTTCAAAAGCGCACACGCTTGCACCGCTTCCCAGATGTGCAACGATGACACGTCTCGTCTTGCAATCTCAGACGACACTCGTGGCAGCACCGAAGCGACGTATTGGTAGGACCAGCCATGAAAACCGTATCGTTGCACTTCCCGATCCGCAGACTTCGCGCGGCAGGGGGATTACTCTCGCAACGCGTGGCTGCCTCCGGTGAAAACTTGTGCCGAAACAAGCAACTTGCGGCACATCGGGGAACCGTTCGGAGACCGCTTCAATCGCTGCCAAATTGTATGGCTGGTGCAAAAGGAGCAAGCGGCACCAGGCGATACCGTTCGGCGAGGACCTGTGGAGTCACAACCGTTGGGCCAATATGCCGCGTGCCAAGCCGCATCTCTTGCGGAATGTCGCGGTGAACTGCCGATGCCTTCGATCTGTCCCCGTGATTCCAACCGCCAGTCTTCCGCCTCGGGTCTCCAGCAAACGCCGAACTTCTGGCTTGATGAGCCAGCGTTCAGTACCAAGGCATAGTCATACATGACCTCACGTTCTCAGCGACATTGCCTTCTGTCCGCAACCAGAATCTGTGCGCTGACCAGCAGTATCCAGAGTGGGAATAGCAGCGCGATCCAGAGCCAGTTTGAGATGACTAGCAATAGCACCACGCCGCCCAGAAATCCTGAGAACGCTATCCAACTCGGAAACAGGGCCGTGCGCAGTGCGATGGTACAGGTCGAGAACATGAACGCTCCCGCCATTTTGATCGCGAAGACATTCAGGAACGTATAGCTTAAGTGTCGAACGAAATAGTAGATTTCGTCTGCTTGTTGGATTTTGACTGTAGGCGTGACCTGCAGGAGTGCTCCGGCAGCGGCCGCTGAGGCGAAGAGGCTCCCAACAAAGAGCAGCCCGCTACCCAGGAATACGGTCGCAAAAAACTGATCTTCCAATGCTCCCAGTCTGTTGCGCAGCACGCCGATGAACCAGAGGAAGGCAACTCCAGCAAACGGAACTAGATTCAGAGCGAGCCTTACTGCGTTCCGGCCGCTGGAATCGGTCAGCCAGATGCCAGGACTGGCCAGATCGTCCGGCAGGGTAAGCCGAACGATACCTATACTCGCAACCATCAGGGCCGCGAAAATGATTCCGGCAAATGCCGCTGCTCGCGGGGGGGTAAGTGATCGGCTTGAAGCATTCAGTGCACCTGTCATCGTCCCTCGCTTTACCGTTCAAAGAAACGTCATAGCGTCGATCTCACCTACTGAACAGGCGGGGCAACATCCGCATGGTGCTCCTCCGGCGCCTTTCCGCCGGCAGCGGCCAATTTCTTGCCGGTAACAAGCAACTGCTCCGCATCGAGCCGGCCAAAGACTTCGATCAGCTTCGCGATCATACCCGTCCACCCCGTCTGGTGGCTGGCGCCCAGGCCAGCGCCGTTGTCGCCGTGAAAGTATTCGTAGAACAGCACGTAGTCTTTCCAGAGTGGATCGGTCTGGAATTTCTGCGTTCCCCCATAAACCGGCCGCCGGCCTGAGGCGTCCGGCAGGAAGATCTTGGTCAGCCGGTTTGCGATCTCTCGCGCGACCTCGAAAAGATTCATGAAATTGCCCGACCCAGTGGGACACTCGATCCGGAAATTGTCGCCGTAATACAGGTAAAAGTTCAGCAGTGCACGGATCAGCAGCGCATTGATAGGCATCCAGACCGGACCGCGCCAGTTGGAGTTGCCTCCGAACATCCCTGAGTCGGATTCAGCAGGGAGGTACTTTACGCTGTACTGCTTGCCTCCCGCGTTTAGGACATAGGGATGCTCGGCATGGTGGCGGGACAGAGCGCGAATCCCATAGGGGCTCAGGAACTCGTTCTCGTCGAGCATCCGCGACAGGATCCGGCGTAGCCGGTCGGGATTGACCAGGGCAGCGATTCCGCGCCCCGCTACGCCATAGTGGCCTGGTCCCGTCGGATGGATACTCTGAAGCAGGTCCGGCCTCCGTTTCAGGTGGCCCAACAAATCAGTGACGGCTTCTGGAACTCGCTCGCGTTGCCAGGACTCGATAATTGTGGTGGCACACAGGGGCAACAAGCCCACTATGGATCGGACCTTGAGCCGCGTCGCAGTTCCGTCCGGCAGGCGCAGAACATCATAGTAGAATCCGTCCTCCTCGTCCCACATCCCCTGGGGTCCCACCCGATTCATCCCCCGAGCGATCCACAGGAAATGACCAGCAAATTTCAAAGCCATGTCCACATAGCTGGCATCGTTCGCCGCCAATTCAATGGCGATTTCGAACATGTTCTGGCAGAATAACGAAACCCACGCAGTGCCGTCGGCCTGCTCTAAATAACCCCCGCCGGGCAGGGGTGCGCTCCGGTCGAACACGCCGATGTTGTCAAGCCCCAGGAAGCCTCCCTCGAACACGTTCTGCCCCAGGCGGTCCTTACGGTTCACCCACCAGGAGAAGTTCAGCATCAGTTTGCGAAAGCAGCACCTCAGGAATTCCAAGTCGCCCTCGCCATTTACCGCCCGCTCCGTCTGGTAGAGAAAAATCGTGGCCCATGCGTGTACTGGCGGATTGACATCGCTAAAGTTCCATTCGTACGCGGGAATTTGACCGGTCGGATGCAGAAACGAATTTTGCAGTAGCAGGTCGAGTTGGTCTTTCGCGAAATCGATATCCACGGTCGAGAGCGCGACCGCATGAAAGGCGAGATCCCAGGCGGCATACCACGGATATTCCCATTTATCGGGCATCGATAAGATGTGATGGCTAACCATGTGGACCCACTCGCGGTTCCGCAGCGGTTGGTCATTGCGTCGGAACGGGTCGGCATCGTGCTCCTGGAGCCACTTTTCTACATCAAGTCCAAAATACTGTTTGGTCCAGAGCATTCCGGCCAGGGCCTGGCGCATCACGCAGGCAGAGTCCTCGCTCACGCCCCTGGGTGTGATGGCGCGATAGAATTCGTCGGCATCCTGGCGGCGAGCTTGGACGACGCCCGCAAACTGGCTCCCGAAAGGTTCCCCAATCGCCGAAGGCGCTAAGTTGCTCATCCGTAACCAGACGGTCGCTGTTTTCCCTGCTCCGACCGTTAACTCATGATGCGCGGAGACCTTCGTGCCTCTCTGTAGTGGATTGACGGCATCTTGGTCGCGCGACACCAAGTAGTTATTGATCCCATCCTTGACATAAGGGCTGTCATTTGGAGTGCCAAAGATCCGCTGGATGTTGGTCTCGTTCTCCGTAAACAGAAGGGGCACGTCTCCCTCGCAATACAGGAAGATTTCGCCGAGACTCTCGTGGCAAGCCGCCACAGTACGAACGCCGCTCGTCGCGTTGACTTCTTCCAGAGTCGGCTTCAGCGCTCCCGGGTTTCCTGTCCAGGTATTGCGGAACCAGAGAGTCGGCAGGATGTGGATCCTGGCTGATTCCGGTCCACGATTACAGACGCTGATCTGGACGAGAATGTCCTCCGGATTGTTCTTGGCATACTCGACGAAGACGTCAAAGTAGCGGTCTGAGTCAAAGACACCCGTATCCAACAGTTCATATTCGTAATCGGTGCGCGTGCGCCGCCGGCTCGTCTGAACCAGGTCCTCATAGGGGAAGGCCGACTGGGGGTACTTGTACAGGTATTTCATGTAAGAGTGGGTAGGAGTGTTATCGAGGTAAAAGTAGTACTCCTTGACGTCCTCGCCGTGATTGCCTTCGCTGTTGGTGAGACCGAACAGTCGTTCCTTCAGGATCGGATCGCGGCCATTCCACAGCGCTAGTGCAAAACACAGCAGTTGCTGGTCGTCGCTGATGCCCGCGAGCCCGTCCTCGCCCCAACGATAAGCGCGGGACCGTGCCTGGTCGTGTGTGAAGTAGTTCCAGGCGTCGCCGTCGTGGCTATAGTCTTCGCGGACCGTACCCCACTGCCTCTCGCTCAAATATGGCCCCCACTTCTTCCAAGGAACTTCCCTTCTCCGGCATTCCTCAAGCCGATTTGCTTCCGGATTGTTCCTCAAGCGACTATCCTCCTCCTACGCCGGCGTGGTTGAAGACCGACATTAGAACTACTGAATGGTGATGTCGATGACGGGCTGAAAGTGGAATATATTTGCCACATTGCTTCCAACGGCGCACTTCTGCCAGTCGAACGTAACCGGCGGCCGCGAGCGTGGGAGATACATAAGGGTAGGAAAAGCAGCTACCCCCTGTTTCTGCTCAACGTTGATCCCTGGCGGGGATCTACTTGGGAAGAGATGGAGGCCAAGCTGCCGGAAAACGGCGGGCTCAGTTCATGAGCCCGGAACAGTTGGACCGTCTCATCGCTCAATAGCATTGCAGCCGGATGCACTCCTGGCCCTGGTCGCCTTTCGTACGGTTCTTCAGACATTGGACAAAATCTGAAATGCACCACCTCGCTAGGTTCCCCGATCGTGTGATGTCAAGCGCAGGCTTGACGCCTGAGGAAATGGCCTCATCCAAAGCGCTGCCAGGTGGGCGAAAGTCTGACGTCCTATGTAGTCAATGTGTAACAGAACCGTGTATTTAGGTAATACACATTGATTGCCGAAAGTTAGCGCGATACATATTTTGCCTCTACCGTACACCGGAGTGCATCTTTGGAACGGTTCTGGAAGGTATCAAACGGCGAGGAGCCATGCCATGTCTCAGACGAGCCTGTTAAGCACAATAGTGAGAAGGGGCTATCTGTTTATCGCCTTGTTCGTGAGTGCTGTATCGGTACATGGACAGAAATATGAGATCGCACCTCTGATCGGCGGCTCATACGGAGGTACGATGCAATTGGAGCAGGCCTCAACGCCGAACGTTGATGCACATGTTGCTGATAGCCTCATTTTCGGCATAGCCGGAGGCTTCCGATTTGACGGAGAAGATGGCGAAAGCTATGACGCGATCGAATTCCGATGGTTCAGGCAAGATACAAACCTTTTCTTAAAGCAAGACCCTCTTGTTGCCACTCCGTTGATTACAGCCTCGTTCCGTCCAGGTATTGCACTGGATCACTTCCTCGGTGATTTCAGGCACGAGTTCACGATAAAAGAGGCGCCGAAGATATACCCGTTCGTCAGCGCAAGCTTAGGTGCTGTTCGCATGGCAACTCCCGCGTCCAGTGCCACAAGATTCGCGTTTGGTGTCGGAACCGGCGTCACGGTGTTTCCTGCGAGGCACTGGGGATTCCGCTTGAGCGTGGAGTACCTGCCGATCGTGATGCACGCTGAACTTCAGAGATTGGTCTGTAGCGGCGGCTGCATTATCGTACTAAACGGCGGAGTCATGAATCAGTTTGTGTTTAGCGCGGGACCAAGCTTCCGATTCTGAGTTAGAAACCATCTTTTGAAGTGACATCTCCTGGTAGCGACTGCCAAACTGGACGTTGCCCTGGGGTGAGACACGCGGCACTTCCGGCCGTGCGCCTTGCGACAGGCGGTGTCACGCGGCGTCGCTGCTTTGTTCCGAGCCGTGTGGCCCTGACCTATCGAGTAGAGCGTCCACGGACGATCGGTCAAAGCCCGAAGAGACGGCCAAGTACGCAGTTTGTGCGGGGATCGCCAGCCGCACTCCCTCCGCTTCAATCACCTCCATGATTTCTAGCAGTAGTTGCCCCTGCAGCTCGAGGAAGTGACCCAAATCACTCACGGCCAAGTGGGTGAATATTTCCACATCCAGAGAATAAGCGCTGAGGCGGAGGAACCGAACGGGCGTTGGGAAATACTTGACCAGCGGGTACTTTTCAAGCAGGCCGCTGATCCCTTGCAAGACGGACCGCATCTGCACAGCGGTCGTTTCGTAACGAAGGCTGAAAATGTGATGGAACCAGAAACTGTCGCGCAGAGAGATATTCTCCAGGCTGATATTCGCTAACTGTCCGTTCGGAACAGTAAATACGGTCCGGTCGAACGTACGGAGACGGATGGAACGCAGTCCGATATCCTCCACCGTGCCCAGGGTCTCCCCGACTTTCAGAAGATCGCCGACACGGACAGCGCCGTCAAAAATGATCGAGGCGCCGCCGATCACGTTTTCAAGAGTCTTCTGCGCGGCTAGCGCAACAGCGATACCACCGACACCGAGCCCCGCCAACGTGGCGGTGGGATTGACACCAAGGTAATAAAGGGACGCCAGCAAGGCCACGAAGACGGCCAGCAGGTTGGCTGCCCACCGTGCAAGCCGCAGGATGGAGGCCCTTGCCGCGAGATCACTTCGCAAGAGGCGCCGCCGAATATAACGTTCGGTCCAGCCGGTAAACGCGAAAGAGATCGATATGCAAACGGCGATGGTAAGAATGCTAGCCACGGTCGACCAGACCTGCCGTTCTATGAGCGGCATGCCGGTTTTGGCCAATACCCAGCGAATCGTCGCGACCAATAGCAGAACGCGAAGTGGCACAGGCAAGACCTTAGGATCCGGGAGATTGGGATTTCCGCGCAGTGTGCGGCGCCAGCGACCGGCGAGGGGACTGAGCAGCCGATTCAGAACGACCGTGACGAGGTAGAAAAGCGGCAGGCCTACCAGGACGGCAAGCCAATGAAGCAACGGGATACGTGCAATACGTATTCGAGTGAGAAACTCGGGGAGCATGCTCCCGGAGGATTCGATCTCCATCTTTGCGTAAAGATCGGGGACGGAGTTGAGAGTAAGCGAGGAGAATAACCAGATGCGCCGGCCTTCCCGATCGACGCGTTCGAGGAGGATGTCAGTACTGCCCGACTTGCTGCTAATGGTTCCCACTAGATCCTGATCCGGCTTGGCAGGAAAAGCCAACGACCCTTCGGGACGATCACTCAACTGGTTGAGGCGGGCGGGGAGGCCGCGATCAATGATGACGAACAGCTGGTGCGCGAGATCGGTAGCGGCTTCGCCGCGCCGGTTTGTATTCAAGTACTCGGTAGCGGCATCGTAATCCCCTTTGCGCGCCGCCTTGAGGAAGCCCAGAACCGTACCTCGAGGAGTCGTCCGCCCGAGAATATCTGGAGCAGGAATCGTTTGAGCATCTGCGGCGGCAGAAGGAGAGACAACCGTCTGGGCACTCGCAAAAAGGCAAAAAGCAAAACCGAAGGTAACCAACCGGATACGGAGTTGGCCGTAAGCCAGAGTCGCGGTAGGCTGCCCAAGGCGTTTCATTCCCATGTCGCAGGGAGGCCTGACGGAATCCCCTGAGTTGATGATGCTGGCATTGTATAGCCGTCGTAAATTCGCCCTGCGAATCGCGGGACCTGAGTCTGCGACGCGAAGCGATATCAGAGGTCTGGCCCTCCTAATCAATTCACGGGGCTCCTCGCAGAAGAACTAATATTCTTGCTAGTATCCACAAACGGCCGCATACGCGTGGACGCCGCGGCACCTCACAGTTTATGCAGTATCACAGTTAACAACTGACAAGTTAACCAGTTATTTCGCGCGGCTATTCTTTGTAATCTCAAGCTATGTTGAGCACTACAAAAGAATTCGATCATCAGATTAACTTCACCATCCATCCACGGACCTCTCGTCGTGACGAACCCGCGGGGCTTGCACCCAGCACAGACGGCGTATTATTCGCGGAACTCACTGAGTGTCATAGGGACACGTGCATGAAGCGGGCGTTGGCGATATTACGCAATACGGACGATGCTGAGGACGCCGTCCAAAGTGCCTTTCGCAAAGCTTTTCAACACCGGCAGCAGTTTCACGGTAATGGAGCGTTCGCCGCGTGGCTGGGCCGCATCGTCGAGAATGAGTGCCTCATGCGAATCCGAAAGCAACGAAACGCGCACTTGGTCTCCCTAGATAGCCTGACCGAGTCAAATGTTCGGATTGAGCTGGTTGGCACGACTACCAATCCGGAAGACCAGCTCGGTTGGAAAGAAGTGGTGACTCTGCTGCGCAAAGAGATAGTGCGAATGCCTCCTTTGTATCGAAATGTCATCTTGCTTCATGACAGTGAGCGCCTGCCAATGCCTGATGTGGCACAGCGGCTGGGCCTGACGGTTCCAGCTGCGAAGTCGCGGCTACTTCGGGCCAGGAGGGAATTACGTTCTCGATTTGGAAAGCACTGCGGGCGAAAGGGCCCTGGGACACTGCTGGAGAAGGCCGAATACAGCCGAACAGCGTACGCGAGTGTCAGCTAAACTTTTGAGATCTTTTGGTCAAGCAAACCATCCTGGATACCAGATGAAGTGTAGTCTCAATTCTTCGCTTTGGAAGGCAATGCAAGTCGGATGGGGCCTGCTAGCTGCGATCGCCCTTGCGGTGGGCGTTTCTCTCCCCGCAGCTGCAATCGATTACACGTTTTCAGAGGTAGCGAAGAGCGGCGACATCATCAGCGGAAAGACTCTGACCGGTTTCAAGCAGCCCTCGTTCGGCCCAAACTCCCCCGCCATCAATGCCAGCGGCAGCGTTGCCTTCTACGCCACATATTCGGAGGGAGCTTTTGTAGGGGAGGGCATCTTTACGTCGGACTCCATAGTGTTAACGAATGGAGATTCGGTCACGGGCCACACTGTGGACGGAATCAGCTTCGTGCCCGCGCTCAACGATAAAGGTACCGTGGTGGTCCGTGGTCTGCTGTCTTCACAGGAGTCTGCAATTCTCGCTTCAACGACTCTCCTGGCCAAGGCAGGCGACAAGATCGGCGGACAAACGCTAACCGGCTTTGGGCTTCCGGCAATTAACAACGATGGGACAGTGGCCTTCGTAGGTTCGTCTTCAAGCGGTGCCGGCATCTTTACCCAAACAGGAGTGGTTGCGAAGAGCGGTGAATCGATCGAGGGGCTAACACTAACTAGTTTTGGCCCGCCCGCCATTAACGATCGCGGGACGGTCGCCTTCCAGAGCTGGCTTTCGGGAAAGATTGGGACCGCCATCTTTACGCCAACTGCAGTCCTGGTAAAGGTTGGTGATACGATTGGCGGCAAGACTTTGACCGATCTGTTTTTTGCTCCTGCACTGAACTCCAGTGGCACTGTGGCCTTTATGGGCGTGTTTTCGGGAGGAACGGGGGTCTTCACACAGAACGCGATACTGGAGCAAACGGGCGACACGGTCGGCGGCCGGAAACTAACCAGCTTCGGCTCCCCTGTGATCAACGATACTGGCTTGGTGGCTTTCTTTGCGACATATCCCGGCGGGGCGGGCATCTTTACACAAACTTCGCCGATTGCGATGACTGGTGATACGATTTGCGGAAAGACCCTGATCGGTTTGGGACAGCCCGCCATAAACAGTAGCGGCGCAGTGGCCTTCACCGCTTGGTTTTCGGATCGTTCGTCCGCGGTAATACTCGCACGACCCGCATTAGTTTCCGCCAAGTAGGACGATCCATAAGGTAACTGTTCAGTTGCCTTCCACATGACGAGTCTCATGTGGAGGTTACCTCTTTCACCAACATAGATTCATATTGACGCGCCCCAACAGCAAGATCCTCAATCCTCTGACCAACGCTCCTAACGAACGATATAAGGCGTCAAACTCAAGCCGCCTGCAGGCTGGAAAGCCCTAGAAGCTTCATGGAAAATCGGCCTGGGCCTTTCAGCATACCCATGGCGTCTGCAGCTTCGGAATCCGCCATAGATTGAACGCCGCAGCGGTTAAGGTGAAAAGCCACCACAGTTTGTTCCAGCCAGGCGGTTTCACTTTGCGGAGCGGGCCTACGGACTTTCATCCAGTGGAAGGGTTTCCACGTGTAGTAGCGCTTGGCCAGAAAATCCCGGTAACTCGAGTACCGGGTCGTTGGGGATCAAAGCCGGACAGGGCTACGGCTGCTTGGCGTGCCAGAGGCTGCTCAACCGGGGCTACGCAATCTGTTGGCAATTTGCCGGTCTTTACCGTTGCCTGCGCTAAGGCTTACGTGCCCAGATGAGCTGCAATGCCGTAGCAATCTCTGACGCAACTCCTGGCGTGCGCGTAATAGGCGCGACTTCGCTGCTGGGACCGTAATCCCGAGGCGATCGGCTACTTCCGCAATTGGAAGTTCTTCGACATCACGCAGGAGCAGGACATTTCGTAGCAGAGCCGGCATGCACCGGATTTCGCGGTTCAGAACCTCCTTTACTTGCCGGCTACCTACTTCGCCCTCAGGATCAGGCCGCCAAGAAGGTAGCTCGATACTGGCGCCAGGATACCCGGGAATGCCAGCATCCAAGTACAGAAACCGTGTGCGCCGTTTGGCACGCATGAACATCAAACACTGATTCACCACGATACGGGATAGCCAGATCGAGAAGTCGGCATCGCCCTGAAATTGATCGAGGTGCTCGAATGCCTTCCAGTAAGCGTTTTGTGCTTCGTCCTCAGCCTCTCCACGGTCCTGTAAGATACATGACGCCAAATTTACGCAGCGATGATGATGCCTTCTGATGAGTTCGCCAAACGCCTGTTTATCACCGTCCCGGGCTTGGTCGACGAGATCAATATCGCTACAGGCACCGTCTTGGTTATCAAACATTTCTATTCCCCCTTGCCTTTGCGGTTTCTGACTGCCATCTGGAGATCGCGGCGTTAAGAGCATTTGCACGACCGGCTCAGATGCCGAACAGCCTGTGATCTTTTTCAAGGGGTTAAGGCATGCTGATGCCAGCCACAGGGACCATGAGTGTCCCATATGAGGCACCCGCCGGCTGGATTGTCGAGCAAAGTGAGGAGTTCTGCCAGACTCAACCGGACGCCGCCTGATCGCGAGAAGACCTCCCACGCTCGGTTAGAGGAGAGTTACATGGCGCGCAACTGGTTGTGCGTCCGGCGGTGCTACAGATCGTTTTTGGTCAGTATATAAGGTGGCAATCGGGGTACGAGAAATCTTTCCGCTTTGGCATTCTCAGGAGAACGCAATTTCCTAACGCTGCTCCGTTCATACGCGCATCGATTGTAACGTGGCGAGAGACTTGGCTCCAGCAAAGCAGGATCGACCGGATGCGGCTGTCGTGCGGACTGCGCGCAATAGACCAACCGCCAGCGAAGTGTGGTCCGAACTCGATCGAATTGGAAGAAGCACCAGGATAAAGCGCGCTGAAAGGCTCATCCAACTTCTCAATTTCCTGGTGGAGACAACTCTAAGCGGTCATAGTCACTACCTGAAGGAGACAACCATTGGGGTATCGGTATTCGGCCGCTCGCCCGACTACGATCCAAAGGCTGACACGATTGTGAGAAGTCAGGCGTGGCGTCTCAGAGCAAAGCTGAGCGACTATTACGCGTCCGAAGGCGCTGAAGATTCGGTCATAATCAGTGTCCCGAAGGGTCAGTACGCGGCCGTATTTTGTTATCGCAACGGCCCGGCCGAACCTTCCGCGGTATCGTCGGAGGGCTGTTCGCACCTGCCAAGATGAAATTGGGGGGGGGCGAGGGATTCAGCCTGTGTTCCAACGTGAGTGCGATAACCTGCCCACAAGTTTAGGTGTATACCGGCATTTCGGACACAGTCGATCGATGTGGATCCGCGGTGGACAGCACTCGCCTTACTTCATCGGCATTCAAAGGTTTAGTCATTACGTCGTATCCGCCCAGAGCGCGAACTTCAGAGCGTAAATGCGCATCGACCGCTCCAGAAGTCACGACGAGCGCGGGTGGGTCCGGCATCTCGGCAATGTGACCGAGTAAGTCTTTCCATGTGCCGTCTGGTAGATGGCATTCACAAACGACAACGTCCACGCGATCTCGGCACAAACACGCTACGGCCTCCCGGTAGGTCGACGCTATGTCGATTCGCCAGAGCTGATCACCCAGGATCCGCCGAAGGTTGTGGTGGTCCGCGGCAACCGCACTGATGGAGAGAATCGTCCGTTGATGCTTGGTTGGGGGTACGCCCCACCCCCATCGGTCTTCAACGGAGGCGCCCTGGCCACGCGGCGAGGTCGAGAAAAACTCATCGGTTCTTTTCTGCGGCACTTCGGTTCCCCTTTCCCTGTTCCGATTGACCGCGTACCCGACACTCGATGCGGATTACCAATCGCGGCTCGCTCGAAAATCCAACAGCATCTCATCGTTTTCCTAAGTGCCATCCGAAGTCGCGAATCATGCCCGCCTGATCCCGGGCCAGCCTCCCGCCTGCGGGAAGTGTTTTCTGATCCCTTTGTCAGTAGAGAGTCTCAAAAACCCTTCATAGATTCATCATTAGGAGTTCTCTAGGACGGCAGAGCGGCGCCGAGGCTTGATTGTGACCGATGGCGGCCGTTTCGATTCTTCCCTTGGAATCTGCTCGAATCGCAGGCGCCGAAGCGGAAGAGAAGGTGGTCTCCATTCAGATACTCGACCGCCCAAGTACCACTGACGTTGCCATGATGAGACGTTCGCCGGCGGCAGCAATCACTGGCAAACTGATGGACGATCAGGATTATCAGGTGCCGTTCAAGTTCATCGGCACTATCGACAAGCTGACCCTAAATTTGCAACCCAAACTGATTAGCCGAACTTCGGAGCAGGCCTATCCGATGGATGCCGGAGCGCCAGGATCTCGACTTGGCGTTCAGCTTTCACTTTTTCGCCTGGATCGATACCGGAGTCCAGGTCTCGTCCGGCTCGTAGGCACTGTAAGCTCTGGCGATCTCTGGAGTTCTTGGCCCAAGATCCTTCTGGTAGACAATACCGGTCTTGTCCACGAGGAAGGTCATTACGCCGGTCGATCGGTAATCGGACGGCCACGCAATTAGAGCGAATCCCGATGTCATCAGGTCGTTGTGGAGGTAGCTCATCGCACCCCCGGGCGCGTGCGGGCCCTGGGCTGTTAAAATCCTGAAATAGTATCCGTGGTAAGGATCACGTTTCTTGGTATATCCTTCTGCGAACGCTCGTGCGACAATCGCTCCGATTGGGCTCTCGTCCTGCCCGCTTGTGGTGGTCCAGTACAACCCATCGTGCTCCCCGGGTGAGCTTATGATTTTTTGAGCGTAGTGGGGGACGCCGCTTCCGGTTCTATTGTCTTCCGCGTAGTCGTTCTGCGCCTCGACGTAACCGCGGCAAACCTCGATCGCGTCCAGTTCATTACTGCCGATGCGTCGCGCCAGAATCTCCTGTTTCCCGTGTTCCACGTCAAAATGCCATTCGCCGTTCACTTTCACAATCGGAATCGGAAGTGGCCATTCGTCCTTACCGACCAGGAGCGTCTGCGCATTGGCCTCTTTGGGATCAGGAACCAGCTTCATCTTTACGGCCGCCTGCGCGGCAAACTTTCGTCGCATTTGCTGATCGGCCACAGGATCGCTTGTGGTGAGGATTTCTTTCGAGGCAGGTCCCAGGATCGCGATCAAATCCGTCACGTCATCACTCGTCGCTGCTCTGACCAGTGCCTTCGCGGCGGCATTAGCTGACGCGAAACCGCGACCTTCCGGCGTAGCCGCGCAAAGGGGAATTCCTACCAGCAGTTCGACTGCTACGGCAAATACAGTAATGTTGAAATAACGCATATTCCTCGATCTCCTATCTGCGGCGCCCGCCACCTCGACCTCCGCCACCTCGACCTCCGCCACCGTGGAATCCGCCTCCGCTCGAGAAACCTCGGCTGCTGTTCATGCGGGCACGACTGCCACCTTGATTCATGCCCCCGAAGGCACCACCGCCGTTGCTGCCTCCGGCGCCTACGGTCCGGTTTCCAACGCGGTCACCACCGCCGGGCGGCTTGAAATTTCCCTGCGCTGCAGCGGGGCGTTGCCCGGGATTGCCCTGGCTCGGCCGGAAGGCGTTGCCACCGGCTCCCAGATTGTTTTGGCCGGGCCGAGCCCCGGTCCCAGGACGTTGGGCGAGATTACCCTGATTGAGGCGTTGCTGAGTCTGAGCTACAGTCGGGCGTGCATGGAGATTGCCCTGTGCGGCATTAAACCGATTCGCGACGTTCCTGTTGTTGTAAGGCACCCCCCCGCGGTGCACCGGATTGTGCACCCAGTTGTTGCCGTTTGCCACATTCGCGCGATTGAAGTGGTTGCTGCTGATGAAATTGTTGTTGATGACTACGTTGTTGCGTCCCCATCCGCAACCCCAACCCCAGCCTCCCCAACCGCCGCCCCAAATCGCGCCTACAGCCACGCCAAGGCCAAACGAGATCGCGCCCCCGGCGATGACCGCGCCGGTCGACGGCGGATAGTATATCGGCGGATAGGGATAATCTGGGGGCGGCCCCCAGACCGCCGCCGGATCGTATTGAGGTACGTAGACCACCTCAGGGCTAGCGGGTTGGATCTCAATGTAGGTGTTGCCGCCCTGCGTGGTCGTGGTTACTTGCTGCTCTTTGGTCGATTGCAAAGCCCCCTTGCTTTCCGCTTTTTGGCGCATACGCTGCACAGCTTCCATTACGTCTTGCTGTTGCGCCAGGAAGGCATTGCCCAGATCTGACGTCCAGGTGATTTCCTGATTAAGACGTTTTAGCAGATCGGGGAGCACTACCAGCGCCTGTACGCTGGCGTCCCAAGATTGTTTCGCCGCCGCGTTGACAAGCGTCTTCCCCTGGAGGCTCGAGTTCTGACTTAGCCACCTAGCGGCCTCCACAATCTCGAGCGGATAAGTGGACGCGACTAAAAGCTGACTCAGAATCGGGTCTGGGTACAAGGCGATGGGAGCCACCAGACTGTCCAGTTGACCTGGAGTGAGCGTCTGTTGAGGCGGACTCTGCTGTGGGTCGGCAGGCACCTGCTGGTTTTGCGGCTGCTGCGGTAGCCCAGAGACGTATGGCTGAGCAATGAGCAGCTCAACACACACAATGGCTAATAATCCTTGAATTGTCATAGAGACCTCTTGGCATGACACTACTGAAGACTAGGTAAACCAAGATCCCGGTTCAATAAATCCGGGGTCCCTACCGAGTTCTGAACCCTATTCCGACGAGTTGCGCTTGTGGAGAGCCGAATATAAGCATGATTTAAAAAAGCATCTTCACACCCCGGAATCTCATCGAGTTGGTTCGTACAGGGCAGATCTGGGGCGATAACCTCGTGCAACAGCGATTCACAAGAAGGAGAAAAGGATGGACCGTCTCGAAGAGTTGAAAACTAAGTATGCAAGCACGCTCGCGCTGGTTCAACAGCAAGGCGTTCACTTGACTCATTTCCACGTGCAAGACAACAAGCTGTACCTGCAGGGCGCGGCCCCCTCGGAAGCGATCAAGAATGCTCTGTGGACCACAATCAAGGAAATCAACCCAGCCTGCGATGACATAACGGCGGACATAACCGTTGATTCGTCCTTGCGGCAGCCCGAATCTGACAACGGGTCCAAGCACACTTACACCGTCAAACCGGGAGATTCGCTATTTAAGATCGCAAAGCACTTCTATGGAGATTCGAACGACTATATGCGGATTTTCGAAGCCAACAAAGACAGGCTGAATGATCCCAACAAGATCCAGATTGGTCAGGAGCTTGTCATTCCCGCTAGTCGTCGATCGTGACGACGTTGCCGCAGCAAGCCGCAAAACCGAGGGCAACGGATGGAGTTCACCCGGCTCACGTCCGTCCTTTACATCTTTAAGGCCGGCGTCTCCACTCGCCGATTCCGAGGGGGGACCAAGACAGGCCCCTCGGAAATCGGCTTAACAGGTGGTTTCAACTGTTTTAGACTGTGACGCACCTGTCCGATGTCAGATGCAAGCATCCTACCAGGTGGTTCTTTTTTTTTAGGGTAATTAACAACACCATGTTCGGCTACTTTTCCGAAACGCCGCGCGTCGCGATCTGCAGATTGGCATGTTGGATGCTCAATTGTTGACGTGAGCTCGAAGTCCCAAAGTCGTATCATCCTGAGTTTGTTAGCTCTTGCGTGTACTGCATTTCCACTGGGACTGGCGAACGAACACAATTTGACCTATGCGACGGACGAATACGAACGCACGTTGCGCGTGCTGAACCACTATCGGGCACTTGCGGCCGAGGATGACGGAGCTTCCCTACCCGCTACCGAGGAGCCCGTGGAACCTGGTGAGTACTACGCTGACGTACCTCGTTTGATTCGCCTATTGACTCTGATCGGAGATCTTCCCCCGGCAGCCGTTTCGGCCGATTCGGCCGTATATGAAGGCGCGCTAGTGGAAGCAGTCAAAAGGTTTCAATCCCGTCATGGACTTGAACCGGACGGCGGCATTGACAAAACGACGCTTGAGCAATTGAACACTCCCCTCAGCGTCCGCGTTCGACAGCTGGAATTGGCCTTGGAGCGCTTACGGCGACGTGCCTACGATCCTGCCCGTCCAGCGATTGTTCTGAACCTTCCGGAGTTTCGATTGCGTGCCTTCGGTGGGAAGAGCTCCGCCGGGCCCGATCCCGAACTCGACATGAAGGTGGTGGTCGGAGATCCCGAGCACAGAACTCCAATCTTACTCTCGCAACTCAATATCGTGATTTTCTGTCCGTACTGGACGGTGCCGGCCAGTATTCAACACAATGAATTGTTGCCAGAGATCAGGCGGGACCCATCATGGGTCTCGGACAACCACTTCGAATTGGTCACGAAGCAGGGTGGAGTGGCGGAGGATCAGACTGTTTCCGAGCCCATGCTATCGAAACTTAGCACGGGCCAACTCTTGCTGCGCCAAAAACCAGGGCCGAAGAACACGCTGGGGCTGGTGAAGTTCGGATTCCCGAACGAATACGGCGTTTATATGCACGATACGTCTGCACGGTGGTTATTTGCCCAGGCGCAGCGCGATCTCAGTCATGGTTGCATTCGCGTGGAGCAGCCCGAGGACCTGGCGGAGTGGGTTCTGCGTCGGCAGGCCGGTTGGCCGCGGGATCGCGTCGTCGCGGCGATGCACGGGACGGAACCTATTTCCGTGAAGGTCAAATTCCCGATTCAGGTAGTGACGACCTACTCGACCGCTGTAGTCATGGACAACGGCGAGGTGCACTTTTTCCCGGATATCTATGGGCAGGACGCTGCCCTCGAAAAGCAGCTCGCGGCGCGGCGGCATACCATGGTCGTCAACAGCGAACCCCGGCATAGTCCACCTCAATGAAGAGATGCGGCTGGCGCGCGCATCAAATGAGAGAGCGCAGCCCACGTTCGCAACATTCCGGGAAACTTGGCAGGCTGAAAAGGAGAGTGGTGCTGCGACTTGAACGGCGCTATGCAGAGCCTTCAATAGCATGGCGAATCGCCTGGTTCAATTCCTCCGGGGCTGAGCATTTCAGAACGTAACCGGTAGCACCGACGTTCTGAGCTTCTCTCCGATATCCACTAGCCCCGTGCATCGTGAGGAAAATACACTTGACCCCGGGCAGGAAGCCACGAATCTGCCGGATCGCCTCGATTCCATTCATTTTGGGCATTGAAATATCCGTTACGATGACATCGGGTCGGAACTCGAGGGCGGCAGCCACCAGGGACGGGCCGTCTGAAACCATGTCGACGATATCGAAGTCCGTCCGCAGCAGCTTGTTAACGGTCGCGAGCACGTGCAGATTATCATCGGCCAACACAATTCGAGCTTGCTTCATCTTCTTTAGACCTTCTAAACGGTCACACACCAGTGGCGCATTATGTATGCATAGCAATTTAATCACATCGACACTCCTGTGAATACTAGCGGAGATGTCAGGTTTTGATTTGCGGGGTCATGTTGCGACGAGACCCTCCTGGATCGCATACTTCGTCAATTCCGCAGTCGTGCGAAGTCCCAATTTATCCATGATCTGATGTTTATGAAAAGCAACTGTCTGGAGTGAAACGTTCAGGACGCTCGCGATTTCCTTGGCCGTGCGCCCTTCAGCCACAAGCTGTAGAATCTCTCTCTGGCGGGTGGTGAGGACAGACTGGGAGCCGGTAAAGCGGCGAGGATGGCGCTCGAATTGATCTACGATCTCCTCACCAAAGCCGGGACTGACGTGGATGCGGTTCCGAACGACGTCCTGTACCGCGCCCAACAACTCCTCTCTAGCGGAGGTCTTCAGCAAGTAACCGGAGGCTCCGGCAGCCAGGGCGTCCCTAAGGTAATTGAGGCTTGCGTGCATCGTCAGAAACAGAATCTTTGCTTCGGGCTGGTCTTTTTTTATCTGACGCGCCGCGTCGATCCCATTCAAGAGCGGCAGGCTGATATCCGTGACGATTACTTCCGGCTTCAGCCGAGAGGAAGCTTCCACTAGTGACCTCCCATCGCTCACAGCACCGACAACGTCGCATTCAGTCTCCAACAGTGAGCGTAATCCTGCCAGGACGAGCGGATGATCATCGGCCAATAGTAAGCGTGGGCGCTTCATTCTATCCCCTTCGAAAGCGGAACGAAGACTTTGATTTCGGTGCCCCGTCCGGGCTGAGAATGGATCGAGAACTCGCCTTGCACCATCCCCACGCGCTCTTTCATGCTA
Organism: Bryobacterales bacterium; assembly: GCA_963747945.1. Lineage (GTDB taxonomy): Bacteria > Acidobacteriota > Terriglobia > Bryobacterales > Bryobacteraceae > Palsa-89. Next base: position 35,139 of record CAVVHB010000032.1, on the reverse strand, counting down.
ACGATCCCGAGCCCGCGCTGGTGCAGGTCTCGTGAATCGAAGCCAACACCCGTGTCGTAAATGCAAAGGTGAAATCCTTCAGGGCTTCCGCTTATCTTTAACCGAACCTGAGGCGCGCTGGCGTGCTTGGAGACATTGTGCAGGGCCTCTTGAGCGACGCGGTACAGGCAGGAAGCCACGTCAACTGGTACGGCCTTCGGCATGGCCTCCTGCTCAAAGGCGACCTCTATTCCCTCTCTGGCAGAAAATTCCTCGCACAGCTCGCTCAGAGCCGCAGTTAGCCCGAGATCCTCCAGAATCGTGGGGTGCAATTGATGCGAGATTTGACGAACGTGTTGCGACAGTTGCACGATCCGCGCCTGAAGATTGCGGAGCGGTTCCCTCATCTCATCCATCGATGGGGGCGGTGCCAGGACTAGACTGCCGGTATCGAAGGCCAGCATTGCCAGTTTCTGGCTCAAGTCGTCATGAAGCTCGCGAGAAATCCTTTTTCGCTCTTCTTCTTCAGCGTTGATCAGACGGCCAGCCAAGGCCCGGAGTTCCTGCCGACTCACTTGAAGGGAGCGTTCGGCTCGCCGGCGCTCAGTGATATCGACGCTGACAGTCGCCCAGCCGACAACGGAGCCACGGGAGTCGCAAATGCCAAAGGCGTTGTAGAGCATCCAGATCGCTTCGCCGGTCTTAACGTGTCTAAAGCGAATCTCCACCTGGCCTTGGCCGTCGCGCACTACACGCGGGAAAAACTCATTGGTGATAAACGGTTGGTCTTCCTCGAAGAAGTAGTCCTGGACCTTGATCCGGCAAGCTGCTTCGAGATTGTCCAGACCGACTAGTCGCAGGCCAGCGGGATTGACATAGAACCACCTGAAATCAAGGTCGCACATGCCGATGAATTCCAGGCTCCTGTCAGCCAGCGAGACGAATTTTTGCCGTTCTTCCTCAGCGCGTCTTCTCTCGGTGATATCCGTGATCGAACTCAGCACCCAGGTTCCCTGTTCGGTTTCGATGGGATTCAAGCCGATCTCCACGGGCACCTCCGTGCCGTCCTTTCGCCGAGCGTACAGATCCCGCCTAATTTCCATGGGCCGCGCCGACGTGCGGCCGAAATATTCCGTTCGGAGGGCTGTGTGCTTCGCCCGCAAACACTCCGGCACCAGCATCTCGATCGACTGGCCGAGAAGCTCCTTGCGTTCATACCCGAATATTTTTTCGGTCCGCGAATTCACTAGGACGATCTTGCCGTCACGGTCCACCATTGCCATCCCGCTCGGTGCGGCCTCTACCACCAGTCGAAAACGCCGTTCCGCCTGCTTTAGCTGGGTGATATCCACGTGCGCTACAACCGCGCCACCGATGGCCCCAGCCAAGCGAGTGACCAGCATGTGAAACCATCTCTTTTCGGCAACCGAGTGCAAGCGATACTGCATTTCGAACGACGGCCGCAGGCCTGCCAGCACGTCTTGAACCCCTGCCAGCGCCTTCTCGGCGTTCTCGGATCCTTCCGCCGCTGCTCGCTTGCATAGTTCCAGGTAGTTGGCCCCGGTGTCGGCCACGAAAGGTGGGTAGGCGCCGTTTGCTTGCGCGAAGCGCCGCCAAGCTTCGTTTGTCGCTTGGATGTTGCCATTGGCGTTCAAAACCGCGATGTTCGCCGGCAGTGAATTCAGGACGGCCTTATTTAAGGCCTCGCTGTCTTTCAGTGCCTGCACAGCCTGTTTACGTTCGGTCACATCCTCAATAGTCCCAACAGAGCCTGTAAGTGAACCGCTTTCAGAATAGAGCGGCCCGCCAACCGCTCGAATCCAACGGGTCCTTCCTTGAGTGTCCAGAAGGCGGTACTCCCACGTGGTCCCTCGCTGCGCGGCTGCTTGCCATCCTTCGAACATTTTTGTGCGGTCGTCCGGATGCAGCACCTTCGCCCAGCCATGCCCGAGGCTCTCGCTGGCACTGAGCCCCGACATGGTGGTCCACATGCGATTGGTGTAGACACAGCGGCCGTCTGGATCAGTTTCATAAATCCCCAAGGGTGCTTGCTCGCAGAGTGTCTCGAATCGGCTGTTGCTCGCGCGCAGCTCCTGTTCCACTTTTTGGCGCCGCGTCGTGCTGCGAGCGAGCACAATTTGGCCAATCAGTAGACCGCAAGCCGCCAAGAAGACGCTCCCAACGAGGGCCGCTAGGCTGCCCCGCAGTCTCGACCGCCGCTCACGCGAGAATCGCGCCAGCGTGCTCTGCTCTTCGCCCTGCATCCCGATGACGTAGTTGCGAATGGCATCCATGAGTTGTGGACCGCGGCCAGTACGAACTAACGTGCGGGCGGCCTTGGGCCCCGCCGTGGTCCGAGCATCAATCGCCGCCTGCAGTTCGTCCAACTTCTGGTGAACCAGGTAACGGAGCTTTTCGACCTGTTTCCCTTCCTTTGGGTTGTTCTTCACCAGCTTTCGGAGTCGGTCGAATTCTTCATCCAGGTCTTTGCGCGAGCCCCGGTATGGTTCGATGAAGCTTGGATCCCCAGTGAGAAGATACCCACGCTCCCGGGCTTCGGCGGACTCCGTATTGGCGAGGACGTCGAGTGCGCTGGTGACCATGACATAGGTATGCTGCGAGTCGATGAAGTATTGGCGCTCCAAGCGCGAGACCAATCCGGCAATCAACGCAATTAGAACCAGTGCGGTTGTGCCCAATCCGAGCCAAGCCACCGTCCAGATCTTATGAGAAATAGTGTCGCCGTACCACAGCTTTTGTAAGCTGCCGTGTACCTCCACTCGCTTCGGGCTGGGATCCGGAGGAGGCTGTACAGTCCCAAGGCCCGCTGGTCGGTTTTGTCTGGCCACACCGCTTCCGATCTTCGCGATCTCCGGAGGCACTGTTCGAAATGCCCGAGGACTCGCTGTCGGTGTTCATATGAGTCAGCATCGCTTGGCGACATAGTGAACGTACGTCACCGGTTGTCGAAGGATTAGCTGAGAAGACACAATCATACGAGCACCATTCCGGATTCTGGAAGCGCAAGTCCTTCGCCACGCTTCACTCAGTAAGGTTGATGTTGCTTGAGCGTGGCGAGGCTTACAAATTGAATCCTCGGTTTGGCGGCGGTCATGGGAACCTAGCTTGCCACGAGACGACGCGACGTAACCCTGGCCTCTGCCGGTGATCGCTCCCGGAAACTCCTACGCGGTGGCCGCCGATGCCCGTGGTGTCGAAGTATTTACCTGGGGCCAGAGTTTTGCCCAACTCGGCAAATATCCGTTCTTTTCGAGTATCGTCACTAGCACACGATAGGGGTCCCCTAAATCGCTCCATTCGACATCAGCCAGGCGGAGGGCAAGCAGTCGATCGGTGGCCGCGGAAAGTACCTGCCGCGAAAAATCCGTGGAAGCAATTTGGCTGTATACGGCATCAGGGATTCGGATTTCCCCACTGGTCGTTGTTACCTGCCATGAATCCAAAACCTGAAGCAAATCCGGAACCGTGGCCCGTCCGATTTCCAGAAAAGCAGATACGCGCCCTACCATCACGAACGTGTTCCAAAGAGAACCTGCCCTCAAGAGTGCTTCGGCTTGAGGCAGCGGCGGCTTTTCCCGGAATGCTCCCACTTGGAACAGTCCGGAAGGGCCGCGAATCATTTCTCCCACCTCGATCCAGCCATATTCGACGTCGGGGCCTTTCGGCTCTATTCCGAGAAGGACGACAGATCGCGATCGTTGTTCGGCGATAGCGAAGGCCGACTCCACGGTGGCCGTAAATTGACTTTCAGGCGAATAGTAATGGTCGCAGGGGAGAATGACGACTGTCGCATTTGGATCCGTGTGCGCAATGCGCATCAGGGCGGAGAGAATTGCCGGAGCAGTGCCTCTGTTGGACGGCTGCACGATTGTTTGAGAGAGCCGATCCGCAAGGCTTGGAAGATAGTACTCCTCATGCGCTTGCGTGACTGAGTACAGGATCTGTCCTGGTGGCGCACTTCGCTCGGCCCGATGCCGGGTCTCCTCAAGGAGGGTACGCTCACTGAGAATGGGGCAAAATTGCTTCGGCCGATGGTCTCCCCAGACCCATTCGGTTAGTTCTCGTAGCCGGACGCCATCTCCTCCGGCCAGGACGATGCCCCAACGATGCCGCGGGGGCGTTGCGGGTTCGAGCTGCCGTTTCGGAGCTTCCCCGCTATTCGATTGCACCTGCGGGTACTGCTTTGTCTTCACCGAAACGCGACCCCAGTCCGTTTCGATTTGAGACATCGTTGAAGTGGTTCGGATTGACGGGGCGGAACTCCGTGAAACTTGGGTGGAATATGTTGGTTGAAATAGTTCTTGGGTCATCATGCTTTGAGATTAACAACGTGCAGTCTCGCAATTAACTGGTTCCTTCACTAGTTGTTCATCCGGGAAGCTAGACGGATTACTAGGGGCGCGTTTTAGGGATTCGTGCCGGCTGGATTTGGCCACGCACACGGCTCATGGATAATAGGAATCCTCACAATTTTTCCAACTCGACAATCCGTTGCTCCACAAGCCGGCCGTAAGCTTCAACCTCGTCCGGAGAGTAGCCTGCCGCACGGAATGCGTCCCGAATCTGTTGTGGTGACAACTCTCCTAGGAGGTGCCCCATCCATCTCGCGTCAGCGACTGGAATATGGTGGCCAAGCCAGACCAGACCCAGCCGACGCGTGAGCTCGGGAACGTCAATAAAGGTGTTGAACTTTGGGGGCGCTGGCACGTTGAAGTTAACGTACGCAGGCGAAGTCTTGCCGATCAGCTTCGAATGGGCGTACGCGCTCAGGTTTCCCTTCGAGGCCCAGTTCAAGCCGGGCGAACCGAAACTTGATCCCAGGTCGCTCACTACGTATAGTTGCTCGGGGCGTTCGCCACTGACTTGGTAGATGGAGTTGTTCGCGTCCTTCAAGTCCCAGTTATTGACGACCGCCATCAATACCCGGAGTCCATTCAACTCCCGCGTGCCAGCGAAAGGATTCTTTTTCCACGACCATTCGCCGATTTTCTTTTGATCCTTCAGGTGTCTTTTCAGCCGAACATTGTGCGCGGTCCCGTCCGGCGACACTAGATTTGAACCCCGGTGCAGGCGGGGCATGTTTTGAACGTGCAGCACTGGCACGAAATAGTCCTCATTGGTGAAGTATCCGACAGCCCAGATCAACCGCGACGCCACGGTTTCCGGACGCGCCTCGTCCCCCAATTTCACTCTCCATCTGACATCGTGCTCATCGACGACATCAAACTTCGGGTTGCTACCTTGCATGTCCTCCTTGTCGAATGTGAACGTCCCCTGCGGTTCATGGGCCTTGCCGCCCGGACCGTAAAATAGGTTGCGGGAGGCGATGTCCACCGGGTCACGCCACAAGACAGAGGGGCCTTCCACCGTCACTTTTGCTCCCACCGAATCCGTTGCGCCTTTCTCAGCCGGGGTTCCTATAGTGGGGGAAATCAACACGACTACTGCGATCGACGTTTTGAATATTCCTGAAAACTGCTGCATGTGGTGTCCTGTCTGGTTAACAACGCATCCAATTAACGACGCATCCACGTCAGACCTCTACCAATAGAGATCCACCAGCTTCGCCGATACCTCTGGTTTCACTGACGCGATCCCCTTCGAATTGCCGACGTGAAACGTGCGTCTTCCGTTATGGGTTCGGCGAACTTGTTGGCAGCGTGCGGGGCGAAGTCTGGCTTGCCGGCGCTGTCGACCTTCTCTTCGTATCCGTCGCTGAGTTCCGTGTTCGCGATCACGGAGGTTCCCTGGTTCAATGGACTTGTAACGGCGGCGTGCGGATTTATTTGTTTTCGTTAAGGTGTTCTCAGGTCGATTAGGCGGCGGTCTCAAAGTGTGGTTGCAATCTTCGTTGTGGCCTCTCCGCGCTGGAACTGGAGCTCATGCAGGCGCGAGTAAACGCCCCCCATCGTCAACAGTTCGGCGTGATTCCCGCGCTCGATAATCTCTCCATTATCCACAACGAAAATTACATCGGCGGTACGGATCGTCGACAGATGGTGTGTAATCACGATTGATGTCTTACCCTTCATCAGGCGGTCTAGAGCGTCGAACACTGCCTTCTCGGACGCCGCATCGAGTCCTGAGCTGGCTTCATCCAGGACAAGGATCGGGGCATTGCGGATCATCGCCCTCGCAATCGCGATACGCTGCCTCTCGCCGCCCGAAAGCGTCATGCCGCGTTCGCCGACTACTGTGTCGTAGCCTTGCGGAAGGCGTTCGATAAATTCGTGGGCGTTAGCGAGCATTGCGGCGCGCACGATTTCATCGGGGCTAGCATCCGGCTTCCCGTAGGCGATGTTGTACGACACTGGTGCGTGGAATAGCAGTGTTTCCTGGAGGACGAAACTGATCTGCTGTCGCAACGACGCCTGCCGGAAGCCCTTCACATCAATACCGTCGATCTTCACGACTCCGGTGTTGGGGTCGTAAAAACGGGAGATCAGGCTGATGATGGTGGTCTTGCCCGCCCCGGTTGGCCCTACCAGGGCGACGACCTGTCCGGGTTCTATGACCAAGCTGACCTGCTTTAGGATCGGGTGATCTGGCCCATAGCTGAAACTGACGTTTTGCAACTCGATCTGCCCGCGGAATTGTGGCGCGCGGCGCGCGCCGGGGAGATCTTTCACTTGGTCGTCGGTTTCTAAAATTTCGCGGATCCGCTCGAACCCCACAGCGGCCTTAGCGTACGCGTCTAGGATCTTAGATAAATCCCGCATCGGCTTGTACATTTTGCCCAGATACCAGATGAAGAGCACCAGCGAACCGGCGGTGAGGGCGTCTCTCAAAACCATACGCCCTCCAAACCACAACACCATGCACGTACCTACCGCAACGATCATGTCCACCGTCGGTCCGAGCTTGGCCTTCAGACCGCGGACACGTAATGCGATCCTAATTGATTCGCGGCTTTCTTCCGCTAAACGCAGCTGTTCGTATTCTTCGCATGCAAAGGCCTTGACCACATGGATGGCGGACAACACCTCCTGTATTCCCGAGACCATCTCGCCTTCCTTTTTCCGGACTTCCCGTGAGCCCTTTTTGATTCTTCGGGTGTAGTGGAAGATGACGACGAATAGCAGTGGCGCAACGGAAACAGCAATCAGGGTGAATCGCCAATTCAAATAAAACATAAGAACGATCATGCCCACCAGGGTTAAACCGCTGACAAGCCCACCCAGCAATCCGGAAGCAACGAAGCTTTGGATAGAATCAATATCGCTGGTCAGCCGGCCGATCAGGTCGCCGGTATACTTGCGCTCGTGGTAGGCGAGCGAAAGCCGCTGGACGTGGGAATAAAGCGTCTGTCGCAGATCGTGCATCACTTCACAGCCAACCGTGGTCGTCAGGTATCGCTCGGTGTAACTGGAAACGGCTCCTACCGCAGCGATGACTAGTACTGCAATAGAGGCGAACTTCAGCATAGCGATCTTATCCGCGCCACCGGCGGCGGCGACGACTTGTTGCAGCCAGCCACTTCCCGGCTTCGTCTTCAACACGGTGTCGAGAACAACTTTTAACGGCCATGGCTCCGCGAGGCTTGCGGCGCCTTCGACCATTACTGCGACGATCGCTATCGTCAGGCTTGCGGCGTACGGCCTCAGGAGGCGACCGAGGCTGATTTGGCGTCCATCTGAATCAGTTCTCATCGGCTGTTTAACAAAATGCTGGAGGCACCGCACCCAGCGGTTTCACACGTTATTCTGGGATGCTCAGAGCCGCGGGCGAACTTAAATATTAAAAAACGACTCCGCAAGGCTTGAAAAGACTCTTAGAGACGTTATCGGCGTTGTGAAAACAAAAACATCTTCAGCTTGGAATGGTCATCTCTATGCCATGGAACGGAACTTGCGCAGAGAATCGTGCACGACCATAGCAACGACTACGGGTGAGCTGAAGCAACGGTGTAAGTGGCACGTCCCCAGCAACTTTACAATCTCCGTTCTTCTGGCGTGCGTGCCAGCTTGCCAGCCGGCCTCGATACTCGAGACAGAACCGTCTAATGAGATCCTGGAGAGAGTTGCCGCTAAAAACATCAAGCAGTACTCTTTCGCGTTTTCTGTGCTCCGCGAGTACAAACTTCACAACCTGCGATTTGATAAAGAGGCAACCGTCTCCGTTGAAGTGATTTATCGCCCTGGTAAGGGCATTACATACACCATCTTAGAAAGTTCGGGATCCCCGAAACTGACTGAAATTGTCGGGAAGTTACTTGCCTCGGAAGCTGATACCAGCAGCCCAGAAAAGCTAGCCCACCACTTAATCAGCCCAGCCAATTACGAGGTGCACCTACGTGGCATAGAAAGCATGGCGGGAAGTAGCTGCTACGTTATCGACCTCGCGCCGAAACACAAGAGCAAGTACTTGATGAAAGGAACGGCCTGGATCGATCGGAGCAGCTATGACCTCGTGCGCCTGGAAGGTGTAACTTCGGCGAGCGTTTCGATGTGGGTTGGGACACCCCACATCGAGATAGAGTTCAGTCAGATTGCTGGTCTCTGGCTACCGGTTCACACCGGAGCCGTCAGTTCGGGCCTGTTGCTCGGAACGAGTGAACTTGAGATTCGTTATTGCGACTATGTCATCGTAAATCCCGAACATCTCGCGCCAAGCAGACCCGCTGACTCGCTACAGCAGTCCAGGCAATAGAGTTACACTCATCCGGGCGTTTCAACTGCAGTGAACACTGCCTCTTGACCCCTAAAAAAGAGCCAGGCATCTGAGCCCGATCATCAATTACTAACGAACCCGCTAAACCGTGAAATGTGCGGGGAGGGGCTCTTTCCCATGATGCTATGTACCAAGGAATCGAAAACGTTCTCACCAGAACTTCATGCCGCCAGAGTCGAGATCCCAGAGACGTGGAAAACAATAGAAGGCGGGGCGAACCTCCTCAAGAGGTTCAGAGTCGAGCCGGGCGCCTACGTGAAGCTCGGCAACGTCGACCCATCTTACTGTGGTAGCCAGGAATCACACGAGCCAGCCTTGCCTGACCTGCTGGTTCACCTACACAAGATGGACCGGTTGCAGAATCTGATGTACGCGCAGAGAAAGCACGCGCTCCTCATTGTGCTTCAGGGATTGGACGCCTGCGGCAAGGACGGTGTAGTTCGATATCTTCTCACGGGAATGAACCCAGCGGGCTGCCGGGTTGTCGGGTTTAAACAACCGAAGCCCGAGGAACTCGGACACGACTTCCTCTGGCGCGTGCACCCACACGCTCCTGCTAAAGGGGAGACCGTGATTTTCAACCGGTCCCACTATGAGGACGTTCTTGCGGCTCGGGTTCATCACCTCATCCCCGGCCTGGTGTGGTCCGAGCGTTACAATTTGATCAACGACCTCGAGAGACTTCTGGTGGTCGAGAACTCGACAACGGTTCTGAAGTTCTTCCTCCATATCTCGAAAGATGAGCAGTTAGCCCGATTCAAGCGACGACTGGATGATCCAACGCGGCACTGGAAGATCAGCGAAGCCGACTACCTGGAGCGGGAGCACTGGGAAGATTACATGCGAGCGTTCGAGGATGTGCTCCATCGGACGAGCACTCAGTTTGCTCCCTGGTACGTCATCCCTTCGAACCACAAATGGTTCCGGGATTTGACGGTATCCCGGATCATCACACGCACGCTCGAGGATCTGGACATGAAGCTGCCCGAAACGGCTGTGGACCTCGCCCACATCCGCCGGCGATATCACACCGCCGAGGTTGAAGCCATAGCACCAATAACGGCCACCTTCACGAGTAAGGAAAAGTAAATGAGAGTAACGCTTACTAGCAGGTGCTGAAAAAGCCCAGCAGACTGAACTCTGCCCTACGCGGGGACATTTATGTCGTTGATAGCCCGTGTAGCGTAGGCGCCCACGCCTGCGGTTCGCGAACGCGAAAGGGCTTTTTCAGCAACGCTTTCTAGGACAGCATTAACCGTATTGGAGTGGTGGAGAACGTGATTCTAACCCGAGGCCAGAAATGTTGCGGACAGTCCATCCTATGAGTTCGACGCAATAATAGGCTTGAGTTGCTGGAACACGCGCCTCGCCAGTTGACCAGAATTCCAGGAACAGCTTGGCCGGAGATTCCACGGTATCAGCGTCCAGCGTTCGCAAGATGGATGAGCCAGGATGCCTGGACCGGCGAGCCCGACGCGCTCACACGGTCAGAGGCCGCCCTGTTGATCGTCCGCGATGCGATCGTGCGAATCGGTGAATTCGGCGACGATGAAGCTTGGGGAAGTTAAGCAAGCAATGTCGCCTAAGGGCGACGTCGCCGCTCAGCAGGATTGGGCTTCTGAGAACCGCAGGGGCTGTGGCTGTTCGCAGACTACATTGCCGCATTAGTTCCTCCACAAAGCTGTCGGACCAGAGTGGTTGTTGGGCTCGGTTATCCCTATAGCGCGCAAAAGCGAAATATATTATAAATCGCGTGCTCCTCTTTCGAATCGTAGGAATACGATGCGCCGGATCAGTGCGAGTCATTTCTCGACCAATGTCCGCGCCGAAGTGGGGCAAACGTGAATCACTCCCACGAGGGCGGATACATTTCGACAGCCCGATCAGGCTCGGATGGAAAGCGAATAGAAGAACTCAGTGAAGATGCGGTGATCAACCTTTCGGGGCGACTCGACATAAACACTTCACCGAACCTCCGTAAGACGGCGCTGAAACTTTACATCAAGGGCCAATGCAAGAATCTCACGATTGACTTCGCTAACGTGTCTTACATCGACACGTCTGGGCTCGCCACTCTGCTTGAGATTCTGCTCACGGCGAAAGAACGATGTGCGCAGCTCACTCTATGCGATCTGAACGAGGAGGTTCGGTATCTGATCGATGTCAACGGACTGTCGGGTTTTTTCAGGATTGAGAGTTCAGAGCGAGAGTAGTTGAGCGTGTGACCAAGACTACTGTAGCGGCGGTGGAAGATGTAGGTCGTTCCAGCCTTGGCGGGATTGAATACGTGGGCGCTTTAGCGGTTCAGTTTTGGCGGTCCCTGGGCGGAATCACAGCCATCAATCCGTTCGCCCTGCATCCTTTGCGATGGAGACGCGCAATTGATGAAATGCTGGCCGCGGGGGTTGGCGCGGTGCCCATCGTAGCGCTAACGGCTTTCTGTACCGGGCTGATCCTGGCCTTTCAAGGGGGATCCGAACTGCGCAAACTGGGTGCCCTCAAGCTAGTGATCCAACTCGTGGCGATCGGCATCACGCGCGAAGCCGGACCACTGATTACAGCAATCACAGTCAGCGGGCGCTCAGGCTCGGCCTTCTCAGCCGAGATCGGCGCAATGGTCGTCACCGACGAGATCAGCGTCTTGAAAACCATGGCGCTGGATCCAATTCAGACGCTCGTATCCCCAAAGTTCCTTGCCCTGCTGGTCGTGCTTCCCTGCCTGACCGTGGTAGCCGACTTGGCCGGTATACTCGCCGGCGGGTGGTTTGTCTATACGACCATCGGGACGACCTTGTGGCTGTATATTCGTGCCGCCCTCGATTCGCTTTACCTTCGGGATATTGTTAGCGGCCTGATCAAGAGCATCGTCTTTGCGACGCTTATCGCTCAAATCGGTTGCCTACAGGGCTTTCGAGTCAAGGGCAGTCCGCAGGAGGTGGGGCGGGCTGCAACTTCAGCGGTCGTGAGGGCCATACTCCTGGTAATCGTGGCCGATTTGCTGTTCACCGCGCTTTTCTACATGGTATGGCGATGATGCCGAACGAAAGCGTGATTGTAGTCCGCGATTTGGTCGTCAAGTATGCTGAGCGCACGATCCTCGACGGCATAAACCTCGACATTACGCGGGGTGAGGTTCTGGTGCTGCTGGGCGAGAGTGGTTCAGGGAAGAGCGCGCTTCTGCGGCATCTAATTGGCTTGGAAAAGCCGTTATCCGGGAGCATCGTTGTCAAAGGTGTGGACATTGTCCGTTGCTCGGAGGCGGACCTCAATCAGGTCCGCCGGTCCATTGGAGTGTCGTTCCAGAGCGCGGCGCTCTTCGGTTCCATGACGGTTTCGGAGAACATCGCCTATCCTCTTTTGGAGGGCACACGGCTGGTCGACTCCACCATCGATGAGGTCGTCCTCCTAAAATTGGCTCAGGTGGGCTTGGTCCACTTCGCCTCGTTCTATCCTTCCCAGCTTTCTGGTGGCATGCTGAAGCGCGCTTCGCTAGCGCGCGCGACTGCCCTGGATCCGGAAATCCTGCTTTTCGACGAGCCGTCGGCGGGCCTCGATCCGATTACGGCCGCCGGCATCGACGAGCTCGTGCTCTATCTGAAGAATGCATTGCAGATGACGGTGCTTGTAGTCACTCATGAACTTCAGAGTGCATTGAAGATCGCGGACCGGCTCGCTTTTCTCCGGGATAGGAAGTTAGTTGCGATTGGCCCCAAGGATTCAGTGGAGCGGAGTTCCGATCCATGGGTGCGGCAGTTCCTGGACCGTGTCCCCGACAGGAAATCGGAGGACCAGGCGGAACTCCTGCAACAACTCGCGGAAAGACTAGGTGTCCAATGTCCCGAGAACTAAAAGTAGGGGTGTTTGTTCTGGCATCAGTGGCCATTTTCATGGCCACTTTCGCGTACGTGGCAGGCGTCCAAGTGCGGGGGAGCCGCATTCGCTACAAGACTTACTTCAAATATGCCGGTGGGGTCGACCCGGGATCCCCAGTGCGATTCGGCGGAATGAAGGCCGGCGCGATAACCGCCATCCAACCGTCTCCTGAAGATCCCACGAAGATCGAAGTCCTGTTCGAAATCAAGCAAGGCGTCCCTGTGAACGCCGATTCTGTCGCGATGCTCACGTCCCTCAGTCCTCTTGGAGATAAATACTTAGAAATTACGACTGGTACAAATAACGCCAGACGTCTGCCTGGCGGGGCAACCATTCCGTCCACGGAACCGGTTTCGTTGGATGATCTCGCCAAACAGGCGAGTGCCGTCATACCCACCGTCCAGTCCACTTTACAGGATGTGCGAAAAGACATCGACCAACTCACGGGCGATACGCGCGTTGTTCTGGCCAATTTCCAATCCATGACAGGCCCGCAGAATCAGCGGAATTTCACTTTACTCTTAGCCAATGCCCGCGAGTTATTGGACCAAGAGTCCCCACGAGTCGATCGGGTTCTACAGAACGTCGAGCGCGCCTCCGCGCAGGCGAGTATTGCTCTTGACGAGCTACACAAGGCGGCGCGAAACGCTAATGATACGATTTCCAATGCGAATCGGTCGATTGACGAAATACGCGATCCGGTTAAGTCGGATCTTGCGGAACTGCAGCGCACGATGACCGACGCGCGCGGGCTGATTATGGACTTGAACACGATCGTCGTGTCGAATCGATCCAACATCAATGACACACTCGAAAACTTCCGGGCGGCATCGGAGAATCTGCGTGACTTGACGTCGTCAGTGAAGCAGCGGCCTTGGATGCTAATCCGCGGCAAGCCTGCTCCTGATCGCCCGGTTCCCGTCGGCGTTAAGGTGGCGCGATGATTGTGCGGGCGTTTTTGGTTTCGGTTGTGGGACTGCTCGCTGGATGCGGGAGCGTACGGGGACCGGCAACCAGGTATTACAAACTCGACATCCCACCGGCTCCTACGCCGGCCGGCCCATCCGTCCCGGCCCCGCTCCGGATTGAGCCTTTCCAAACCACCAGCTTGCTGCGGCAAGATCAGATTGTCTACTGTCCTTCGCCGGTAGAGGTCGGCTTCTATGAATACCACCGCTGGGCTGAACCTCCAACCAACACGATAACCAAGGCGCTAGCGGACCAACTAACAGGACGACGGCTTTTCCAGTCAGTTGAAATCTCAAGTGGTCCGGAAAAAACGGAGTATGTTCTGAGAGGAAGTATCGAACGGCTTCAGGAAGTGGATTACAAGGGCGCGGTCAGAGCCCAAGTTTCGATTTCGGCGGAATTGGAGGATCCGGTACGTCGGGAACAAATCTGGGCCGGCGTCGCGTCCTCCGAGTTTGTCGTCGAAAAAGGCGATGTGCAGGGGGTTGTTACAGCCATGGGTCGGGCTTCGCAGCAGAGTATAGAGCGATTGGTGACGGACGTCGTTACTTTTGTAAAGCGCAATCAGCTTGGGGCGGTGTCCTCCGCGGGGACTCCGTCTCGCTGATCTGCACAGGTTCCCTCTAATTGCACAGCGGCCAAAAGTCTTTACAGGGGCCCCGGTTTATCGCGAAGCCCCTTGATCCCCAAATGCCTCGGTGTACGAGGGTAAGGCGAGAACATCCAACCGGGCTATTTTTCGACAAGCAACTTGACCGGGCGGACGCGAGGGTTTGGGTCTTTATGGGCGCCTACTCTTTAGATTCAGCGCCTCATATGGCCGGTCGCACAAACCAGTCTGACTACTGACCTTCGTGGGCCTTAATCATCTCGTCAATCTTGGCTTTGATGGCGCTCAGGTTAAACGAAGCCGGCGCCTGCATGGGTGGATAGTCGACGGCGGTCATCGCCAGCTTGCCGACCACCTGTTGCACGTTGACGAAGCGCCAAAACTCGCGTGCCATGAAGTCATTTAAGTAAGCAGGGGAGCTATCGTTTAAGCTTTCGCCGCGGAGTGGAGACAGGCGCTCGAAGGGGTCCCAGCGCAGGTTTGTAATGGTCGGCATGTCGGTTGTAACCTTTTCCCCGGGCCAGCCCCATGGCTGCTGGAGAAACTGGTACTTGAAATCGTCGATGCGAACAGCGCCCAGTTGAGCACCGCTAAAGTAGAAGAGCTCATGTCGAGCGGATGGCCCCATTCCACACAGAAGGTCCATCTGGTTGTAGCCGTCGAGGTGGTTCTTATAGGTGCGGTCACCGAGCTTCTCACCTTTCAGAAGCTGACTGGCGATGTCGGGATTGCCGGCTGCAGCCACCAGCGTTGGGAACCAGTCGAGGCCGGAGAACATACCGTTCTCAACGGAACCCGGCTTGACGTGTCCGGGCCAACGAATGATTGCGGGCACCCGAAAGCCGCCTTCGTACGAGGTGCCTTTGGCGGCTTTGAACGGCGTCATACCGCCGTCCGGCCACGTGTACACCTCCGCGCCGTTGTCAGTGGTGAAAATGACGATGGTGTTCTCTGCTTCGCCGATGTCGTCGAGATGCTGAAGAATCTTGCCGATGCTGTTGTCCATTTGAGCCATGCCGGCTTCTTCGAGACCGTAGCCGCTCTGGAAATTCATCATCGCCTGGTACTTCGGCGGAATGTAGGTAAAGACATGCATACGGGTGGTGTTGTGCCAGATGAAGAACGGCTTGCCATCCTTCTTAGCCTTGTCCATGAACCCGTTGGTATGTCCGACCAGCACTTCGTCGAAGGTCTCCATGTCGTACTTGGCTTCGCGGCTCTTTTGCCAGTTCTGCATGTCTCTCATGTTGGGGAACGGCGCCAAGGGGCCCTCATCCACAATCCTCTGTTTTCCAATCGATCCCCAGCGCGGCATCACGGTAGGGTCGTTCGTCTCCGTGGCCCAGCAGTGCGTTAGATTCCGCGGTCCGGTTTTGTCGATCCAGTCCTGCGGATAGTCGAACCAGTAGGGATCAGACATGGCATCGAGGTGGTAGAGGTAGCCGAAAAATTCGTCGAAACCGTGCAGGCACGGGAGGTATTTATTCAGGTCACCGAGGTGGTTCTTACCAAACTGGGCGGTCTCGTAGCCGAGAGATTTGAGCGCGCTACTGATCGTCGCGGCTTGATCGGGTATGCCGACGTCCGCGCCAGCCTGACCCACGGTCGTCAAGCCCGTGCGGATTGGTATTTCACCT
Organism: Bryobacterales bacterium; assembly: GCA_963747945.1. GTDB lineage: Bacteria > Acidobacteriota > Terriglobia > Bryobacterales > Bryobacteraceae > Palsa-89. The sequence goes on along the minus strand of CAVVHB010000032.1, from coordinate 19,380 downwards.
GTAATGAAATTCGCGCGACCGGCCGTGCAGCTTGCTTCTGCATAATAGTCTGTGAAGCGCATTCCTTCAGCCGCCAGCTTGTCGAGGTTCGGCGTCTTTCCGGCCATGATGCCTTGATGGTAGGCACCGATGTTGTACCAACCGACGTCGTCGCCCATGATGACAAGTATGTTGGGTTGTTTTTCTGCGGCTGCCAGTTCCACGTCACAAGCAACTAATACGACCAGACCGCAGACTGCGGCCATCAGATGTTTACATAATCTCATGCCATTACTCCTGTTTCATCCTGCAATCGACCTGTCTTGCTCGACTGACACCCCGCCGCCAAGACGCCCAACTGCCTATGAAAGTGATTCGCACACTTTGATGCCGGTTGCATTTCTTCAGCGAAAGGTAAGCTTTTTATGCTTGGCCGGCAAAGCGGCGTGGTTCCAAGACATAGGCTCTCCGTCGGAATTAAATCAAGACCCGTCCTCGCGCATCAAGCGAAAAGCAGAGAGGAGTTGGTCCTCAATGTTTCTGTGGTGCGCGAAAAACAAGGGTGACGAAGGATCGTTGTTTCAATGTCTGCTGGCCATGGCCGCCACAGCTACGACGGCCATGTTCTTCAGCCCCATCTCCGAGATTTGGGCTTTCGAAAACGCTGATCGATCAGTTGAGCCGACGTACAGTGTGATAAAAACGGAGCAGCGGCAAGCGGCAATAGAACGCTCAGTTGACAGCAACGAAGCATGTTTCCACCATGACTTCCCGTGCGAGGATCAAGGCCAACTCACGTCGCACCCATCTGCCGGTACAGTATTCTTGGAGAACCTGGATTCTGAGTCCCAAATCCGCGCTGACGAATAAGAAGAACTATGACGTGTTATTAGAAAGTGCTCTGGCGATTCCGGGCAACAGGCGCCTGGCGAGCTACAGCAGATTTCTCTGGTTTCGGCGAAGGATCGCGCACGCAACGAAAACCAAGGTGATTGGTTCCTGTGTCTAGTTCTCCCTTGCCGCGTCCGCCTGCGATGTAGCGCCCACAGTATTGGTCGGTGCAAAGAAACGAGCCTCCGCGCTGCACGCGCTTTCGCACGCCAGGCTCGCCCGGATCGAAACTATCCGCGGGCCCTTTGGGGTTTATCGCGATCTCGCCGGTCGCTGCCAGTGTCGCGTAATAGTCAGCACGATACCAATCTGATGTCCACTCCCACACATTGCCTGCCATATCGAATAGACCATATCCGTTGGCTGGGAACGAGCCTACCGGCGCGGTTGCCAAGTACCCGTCTTCGCCGGTGTTGAGGTCCGGGAATGTCCCTGGAAGGTATTCGCCATGTGCTTGCCGGCGGGCATGAACTCGTCACCCCAAGCGTAGCGCTTGCGATCGAGTCCGCCGCGCGAGGCGAATTCGAATTCCGCTTCCGTCGGGAGCCGCTTGCTTGCCCACTTGCAGTAGGCAAGGGCGTCCTCATAGGCGATGTGAACAACCGGATGGTTCATCCGGTCCTTGATGTTCGAGCCGGGACCTTCCGGATGGCGCCAGTTCGCACCGGGTATATAGTTCCACCAACGAAAGTGGTTTTCTAGCTCAACGGGGTGATCTGGCGGTGAGAAGACCACGGATCCGGCGACCAACTTCTCTGGAAGCGCGTGCGGATAGTCTTCCGCTCGCGGTTTGCGCTCCGCCACGGTTACATACCCCATGGCTTTGACGAACCTGGCAAACTGTTCGTTGGTAACTTCAGTCTTGTCCATCCAGTAGCCATCGACATAGACACGGTGCCACGGCCTGGCATCCGCCATCTGTTCGTCAGCGGTTCCCATCCAGAATTGACCACCGGGAATCCACATCATTCCTTCGGGGGCTGGTCTGGGCGGCTTGGTATCGTTGATATTTGGAATCCACGCAGTCTTGGATCCAGCCAGCGTGGGATCGCGCTCAGAAGCTCCTTCAAGTCCGGACCTCGCGTAAACCTTGGCGGCTCCCATACCGTTTTCGCAAGAAACGCCCCGATCGGAAACCGGCGCAAATCGAGCACGGTATTGGCGGTAGCTCACGCCACCAGCCAGGCAGACGCTCAACAACGTTCCGGTCAGCACCCACGTCCACTTTCTTTTATCGGTTTCACGAACAATTGACATTGGATACTCCTAAGTCTTCGCGCAGCTTTTCGGTAGGTGAAGGTCGACTCGGCGCAACAGCCACGCGCCCAGTTATGGTTTGTTCGCCTCTGGCGACCAAACTTTGACGGCCGTTAGAGCATTGAACTTCTGGTAGCTGAGGTAGTCCACATCGTTCTTGACCAACTGGTTTCCCGTGCGATAACGAACCTCAAACTGCAGGGGTAACAGGTGAACCGTGTCTCCTATTCGGGCGTAATCGTAGTCGAGCATGAGACTCACGTCCTGAATTGGAGAAGATAACGGGATGTCGTCGAACTGAAATGTAACGCGGTGCACGAAGTGCTTTTCGCTATCGATAGAGATAAGCCCGTGGTAGGCGGCCACGAGGTCCAGCGATTGCCCGGGACCCTCGATGTGAAATCTGGACCGGAAGGGTCGGACCCGGTACGCGTAGACATTCATCCTTCTTCCACGGAGCCCGGCCCAGGCCTGCCAGGCGAACTCGGTCTGGGTCGCCGGCAAGAAAATCGTTCTCATCACCGAACCGAACTCTTGCAAGGAAGGTGCGTCCCGTAGCTGCTCGTGCGTGATGCTTGCCGGCTGTCCGTTCAATTCGAGCACCTTGTAGTACTCGCGATGCTCGAAGTAGGTGAGTTGCTCGACGACCGTATCGATGGGCCGCCAGCCGCTATTGTCGAGATCCTCGAAGCGGCGAGTGGACTGAATGCAAGTGAGATTGGGGAGGTCTTTTTCTTGACCGAGGGCATAACTAGCAGAGTCTGTAAGCACTCGGTGCTGTTCGATTTGGTCCGGAGGTGGAAAGACCGTCTGCGCGGCAGCCACCGCGAATGGAGCGAGCAGGGCTATAGATGCTGTCCACATCATATGAGTCCAGATTCCGTTTGACCTTCTCGGATTCATTAAGTTCTGGGCTGGGGGTGTTATTTGGATAGCGACGATTGAGGGTCTGTCACGTGACTCTGACGAGACGATGGGTAGATTCGCTCGACCTGTGTGACCGACACTTGCATAGGATCGCCTACCCATTCAGACGCATGAACGGGATGCCGTTTGAGAGAGAGGGTGGGCCAGGGCGCGTGCCGCCACGCGATATCCAGCAGACCGGCCATTGCGCAACCGCAACAACGAGCACCAGGATGGCAGCCGATAAAAACCCATACAAAGAACCCCCACACCGGTCGATTCGATTTGTTCTTGTAAGAGCCAAAACAAAGCCTGGGCGTAGACACTACGCGCTGACTTCGGCTGGAGTGCTGAAACTTAGGGACGCATTGATTTGGATCACGGACGTCTAATATAGCAATCGAGCGGCTGTAGAGCCATTACGGCCCCGCGGTAAGCCTCTTCGACGTCCTGACGATCTCCGCTTACAGTGTCTGCGGCCAATCCCTCGTATGCAAGTCGCACTTGGTTATGCAACGCTTCTTGTTCGGTGGCGGTCTGTACAAATGGAGCTATAAGAGAGATGGAGTTCAACATCGCAATTGTGAGCATCGGCGAATTCCGGGCCACTTGGCGGATGGCACCGTAGGCCGTAGCCACGATTCGCTCGCAGTCGTTCACTTTTTCAATCACCCGGATATTTCCCTGGCAGTCCAAGCGTGCTGGATTCCCTGCAGGGTTCTGTGCTATCAACCGCAGGCTATCAGCCAGCCAGTTGACGCAAGTGACCGCTGTATTTGGGTCATTCACGGCGGGAGACATGGCGCGAAGAGCGATTTCCACAATCTGAGCGATCGCAAACTCGGGGTCCTGCAGCAATGTCCGGCGCACGCCAATCCTGACTGAACGTCGGAACTCATCTTCCAACTGGGTCTGGGAGAGACTGTCGCCCTCTGCCACAGCAAGCACGGTGCCCTGAACAACGAACTGCCCTGGCTGCGATTCGAGTTGCACGACTGCATCCACCTCAGCTGCCGCTGACACGAGAGCTTGATAGTCGATCGACTGCACATAGCCGGTAGTGGGCGACAGCAGAGTGAGGTTGCTACGTACCACTGGGATCGACACTCTACAAGCCGGATTTGGTCCTTGGCTCCGGCTGATGGCCCACCGGAAGTCGCGGGAAAGGTCCGCCAAGACATTATTGACCTGGATACTTAAGGCAACGTGGTTGATGTAGTAGATCAGTACGGCGATGCAGGTCAGAGCCCATAGGGTGCTGATCCATATTGACAGCCAGGGGACGAATTCCTTCTCGTTGACACGAGACGTGACCGACAACAACGTGAGCAGGCTGAAGACGAAGGTTGCGGCGAAGATGCCAATACAAACCTGGGTCCCCCGATCGCGCATGTATTTACGCAACAAGCGCTGGCCGAAATGTGATGCCGCGATCGAGAGAGTCAACACAGTAATTGACAACACCAAGCCCAGCGTCGTGATAATGGCCCCAGCAGTGGCTGACAAGAGGGACCGCGCGTCAGCCGCGCTACCTTGATCGAGCCACCTGGGGAGAACTAACGCACCGTCGTAGTCTGCCCGATCGATTCCTTGGGCCACAATGAAAACCAACAAAGCCACCGCAACCGTCAGCAACGGAATCAACCATAAGTTAGTGCGCCAGGAAATTGTCACGGATTGGATATCCAGTCCGACTGCGTCAGTTGTATCGGAATCCGAACGTGACAGGAACTAAGGTGGTCGGAATGAAATTGCTCCAGGCGTAGTTATAGCGGGACTCCATAAAGAACGTCCATCCGGGGGATGGAAGTTTGACTGTGAATCCGACGCCTACGTCCAGACCGCCGGCGCTGGTGCCATGAGAGACTATGGTTGCTGATTGCACGAACCCGTTGCTATCACAGGCGAATCCCCACCAGTTATAGATGGGCTGGCAAACGGCAAGAGGTGGAACAACATAATTCTTACTGATGTTGGTATGGCGGTAGTACCAGCCACCGCCGCCAATAATATAAACACCAAATGCGGAATGGGCCAGACTGTCGATATGAAAGCGGTAGTTTCCAGTTACGGCGAAGAGATTAATGCTCCCCGTTGGCCTGTCGATCGCAGGAACATAATTGACAGTCGGCGAAAGGCCGCTCCACATGAAATCACCTTCGATCGAATTGTGCTTGTTGAAATTAACTCCCGCGCCGGTGCCCGCGTTGCCGTCCACACCAAGGTATCTGCCGGTCGGATTCAGCGGAACTGAAAGGCCCCCTCCCACATTAAAATTAAACAGTTCGCTGTCCGAGTCCTGAGCCTGTAATGGGAACAGCAAAGCGCATCCCAGCAACCAGATAAAAGCAGAAGCAATTCTTGACATACATCTCCTCGCAAGCTAGGCTCAGCTAGTGCTTGCCCCAGGAGATGATGTTCAAAGTGTGAAACTGGATCTCCTTTTTTGTGTCTCGCTCACCCGCTCCGTATGAAGCAGCGTCGAGGAAATGTTAAAGAGGAGCCGACACACGGACACACAAGCATCAGAGTCCTACCCTACTTTGAGATCAAAGTTTTCTTCAGACTGGCGGCAATGTGCGTGGCAGCCAGATTTAGTGCATTGGAGGTCGTGTTCGGCGTCGGCTCGTACATGGACCACAATATCAGACCGTTTCTTGGGTCTACGAGAAAGACAGTGCCTCGATACGGCCCCATGCTCAAATGTTTGAATCTGAAAGGGTCATCATCGTGAATGGCCAGGTTTGAATTCTTACTAGCTACCTTGTAGTGCATGGTTGACCAGGCCCAGAACGCCTCGTCGACTCTATCGGTTAAGACCGCCTCGGCGCTCTCAGGCTCCAACACAACCCACACCACTCCAGACCTAGTGAGTCGACTCGCTATATAAGAGTTTAGTCCGTTAGCCATTGAAACGACATATACGGTGCGGGTCTTCAGCTGCAAGTGGAAGTCGCGGGCGGACACAGTGGAGCAGAGCAGGACCACCGTGAGAAAGGTCGATGGGATTTTCATAGGCATTTCAGTGTGGACTGCCGATCGGGCATGTTCACACCTCCATCGGCTCTCGATTGGCTGACCAGCCCACCAGCCTTAATTTCTTTATTTGGCATCTCATCCTTCGTCAGAAGCGTTACTACGCCTTCAGGTCTTGAGGTTGTCGCGCCGCTCTCAATGAGCCAACGCACGATTGGTGCGAGCTTCAACGGTTCACAACGGAGCGTAACGAAGGAGGACGGCTATTCAGTGAGTTTTATTGCATCCAGAGAGCATATTCGTTGATCTCGGATTATGATCGAGAGCGCCAGGGGAGAGCTCGGTATGGATGCGATTGGCAACGCACTTCGAAGTGAACGGCTGCGGCACGGTCTGACGCTGGAGCAAATAGCTACCCAAACCAAGATTGGCCAATACCTTCTTCAAGCGATTGAGGCGAATCAATTTGATCGCTTACCGGGCGGCCTTTTGACCCGTAGTTTTCTTCGACAATACGCACAGGTGGTGGGTCTGGATGCTGAAGAGGTCGTAGCATCGTTCAAGCAACAGTTCGAAGAACCGGAGTTGGCTGTAACAGCACCCCAACCCAAATTCAGATATTCACAGCGTCCCTTGCTGCCAGCACTTTTTTGGCTTGCGACCGCGATACTCGTCTGCGCTGGTCTCTACGCAGTATGGCAGAACGTGCGGCGCAGCCTACCCGAGACCAACGCCGCGCCGCTCCACAATTCGCGCGTGATTTCTGAAGCAGATCTTCGGCTTACGAAATCATTCCAAGATCTGCCGGAACTCGCGCCCAAGGAACGGCCAGCAGCGGTGCCTTACCCTTCGAGTCGGTTGGGTACCGAGCCCGGTCCCAGTAGCGCGATTCACGTGGTCTTCACGGCAACCGAACCTGTCTGGATCTCAATTCAGTCCGATGGAAACCCGGTTTATACAGGCACGCTCGAACAGCAGCATAATAAGGAGCTGGCTGCATCTAGCAGAATGACCGCCGTCGTTGGAAATGCCGGGGGACTCGAGGTGTCGCTGAACGGAAAAGCGATCGGACCGATCGGCCAGCACGGAGAGGTCCGTGTGGTGGAATTGACACCAGCAGGAGCTCATATTACCCGCCCCACGGAGTGAACGAACTGCCTGGTCCTCAGCACATTTCTTACTGCGGAGAAGTTGAGTTTCCGGGCCAGTGGGAGTTGGTCCTGGAGCACCATATGAGGTTGCCCCGCAACGACAGCGCCGTTGGTGCAGGATTTTCAAGACGCCTATGGCGTCGAAAACTCAGAGGTGCGAAAACTTCATTGAGCCACCCGGGCTGGGAGAACTGCGGTTATGCGCCCACCTGATCGACGGACTCCGTTCACAGACCGCCACATGATCGTAGCGCGGGGGATTGGCTGCGATGGGCGTAAACGGTGCTCTGCGCGAGTGCACCACAGAGAAAACCCAGCGCGGTGCGCAGCTTCGAAGAAGGCCTGGAAAACACTTTCACCGTACACTAGCTGCGGGTTCCCGATTAGCTTCGCCGAAGTCAGATGGCGGCACAACGGTACCAGTGTGCGGCTAACTATCGCCACTTCTGTTTCCGTCTGTGATCAGACGCTTGCCACCAGTTCATTGTTCTGTTGTGAGCCGCCCCTCGCTAGTACTGCCGCGCATGCCTGAGCCAATTGGTTGCAGCACAGCGAATAGCCTTTCGCATTCACTTCTCCACAATACGGGCAAATAATGGCGTTTATCTCCCCGCACTCGCACGCCCAAAGCTGCGTCTCGACGTACACAATCTGCTCGTTCGGCGTCATCTGTGGCTCATGATGAGAGACGCACAACCGCCGACCTATTTCTTTTTGCCTATCAAATGCGAGTTGCAACAAACTCCACGGCCCCGCCCCATGAAATAGATCCACTCCACCGAGGGTGAAGCATCAAGTCGTCAAAGAAGAGTCAACGAAACTCATTTCAGGAACGACGCCTTTGAGGCGCGCCCAGGACGACGCCGTTTTGGCTGACCATGAAGGTTCCCACACCCGTGCGATCACACCATTGCGACCGGCGATCGGGGAAATCGTCACCGAAACGTCGATGATCTCCCCGTCCTTGCGGCGGCGCTTTGTTTCGAAATGATTCACCTTCTCACCGCGCAGGATGCGTTCCAAGATCGACGACATCTCTTCCTCTTATCCGCGCGGGACCACTGCTTGAGCTGCTTGGCATTTCATGGGCAGCATTTAAGGTCATCAATAGCGAGAAGGATCAACGGGAATCCGTCGAGCCGCCGAAGTGTCCCAGCGGGCGTTAGAAATTGAGTAAAGTTCCTTTGCCTTCGGCTTCATGAGGAGGTACTCGGAACACCTGATAGAATGCTTTATTCGCAGTTCTAATCTTCATCGTTCTGTCGAGGACCAGGAGAGGCTCTGCCACCGTTTCAGCGATTGACAGAGCTAAGCTCCGCGTCTCGGTCATCGCTTTCATCCGGCCAACCCCTTGCTACATGTACGATGACCGCCTATTCGGCTTAGCATCTTTCTAAGCTTGGTGGTGGGACCGGATTAATGAACGCGGTGTTCCGTAGGAACGGGGATCCCGGACGATTGACCGACAGCAGCGCCGCCATTCGCCCGATGGAATGCTCAGGAAGACAGGCTGTCGCGAATTAAGCCAATCAGGTCGTCGAGCCCAAAGGGCTTCCGAATGAACCGATTGAATCTTCGGGCCAACGCTGTGGCGGCCACTTCCTCGGTGTTCGCACTAGTAACTATCACCGGCAGGCCGGGTCTTAGACGCGCGGCTTCTTCGAACACCGCACTGCTGGATGCTCCAGGCAGAGTGATATCCAACAAAAGCACATCTATATGGTCTCCTTTTGCTCGAATCAACTCCACTGCCGCATTTCCTTCGCTCGCCTCGATGACGGAAAACCCTTTTTTGCGGAGCATTTTCGAGACAGGTTGGCGTATCAGATCTTCGTCTTCCACAATTAGGATGGTTGCCCCGCGGCATCCGATTGTTTCCTTCTCAGCCTGCGAAGCGCTACTGCCAGGCTGAGCCGTTTCTTCAACGTAAGGTAGCAATATCTGAAATATCGTACCGTTGCCAAGTGCGCTCACCACGCGGATTCTCCCACTGAGGCTCCGAACGATCCCTTGTACGACCGCAAGCCCAAGGCCGTGTCCGGCGAGTTTAGTCGTGAAGAACGGGTCGAAAACCTTGGCTTGCATTTCGCGCGTCATGCCGCATCCGGTATCAGAGACCTCCAGTCGCACGAAATTGCCCGAGGCCAAGTCATCCGAGGCCGCTACAGGCGAGTCGCGCCTTACTGTTACCAACCCCGTGGTCACGCGGATCACTCCATCCCGATCTCCGATAGCCTCCGAAGCATTGGTAATCAGATTCATTACAACTTGGCGCAGCTGCCCCGAATTGGCCCGCACGGTCGGAAGGTTCTTGCCAAAAGTGGTTTCCAGCACGGCGTGTTTTGAAACGGAGACTTTGAGCAAGTCGAGCATATCCCGAACGATCTCTGAAACGTCGACCAGTTCGAGGACCTCGGTCTCTCGGCCAGAGTAAATCATCAACTGCCGAACGATTTCGGCCCCGCGAATCGCCGCAATCCTGATCTTCTGTAACTCTTCCACCGGACCCGGGCTATTGCTAAGCTCCGCTAGCGCCAACTCGGAATGAGCGAGTATCCCTCCCAGAAGGTTATTGAAATCGTGGGCAATACCACCGGCCATTGTTCCCACGCTCTCCAGTTTCTGCTTGGCAAGATGCTCCTGCTGGGTGCGTTTGAGGTCGGTGATATCAATGCAAGAACCGATGTAGCCAACAAAGATGTCGCCTTTTTCGAAACGTGGAACACCATTGTTGAGCACCCACCGGTATTCTCCATCTGCGCGCCGCAAACGATATTCCATCTGGAAGCCGTGGCGCGTATAGAACGCAGATGAGTAAGTATCGAGGCAGTGATCCAAATCCTCCGAATGCACACCTTCTGCCCAACCGTCGCCGAGTTCTTGCTCCAGCGTTCGCCCGGTAAACGTCAGCCAGGGATTGTTGAAGAAGGTGCATGCCTTGTCGGGCCCGGCAACCCAGATCATCACGGGCGCTGTGTCAGCCATGTTTCTGAAGCGCTCTTCGCTCTCGCGTAGCGCCGCCTCGGCGCGTTCCTTGCGATCAGTAACATCATCGATGCCTAGGAGGATCTGCCGAAGGCCGTCAAGCTGACGGGCGCTCAGCACCAGAACTCTGCGTCCGATAACGGGGAACTCTCGCTCAATTTCGAAGTTTTGGATCGACTTCTTATCCGGCAGAACGCGCTCGAGCATTTCTCGAAGGTGCGGGATGTCCCAGCAGCCGTTTGAAATGGAGTAGAGGATCTGTCCGTTGATCTCGCCAGGGGATATCTGGAACGCGCGATAGAATGACGGATTCGCGGTTGTGATCCGCAGGTCAGTATCGAGAACCAGGAGCGGCGCTGCCGCCGTCTCAATGATCGACATCGCGAAGTCGCGCGCCTCGATAAGCGCAGTATTGTTCGACCGCAGTTCTTCGTTCAGGGTCGTAAGTTCTTCGTTGGTTGACTGGAGTTCTTCTTTGGCCGTCTCGAGCTCTTCATTGAGGCTCTGAAGCTCCTCATTCGCCGAGATCGCTTCCTCGGACGTGTTTTGGTTCTCTTCCTCCGATGACTGGTGTTCGTCGATTATCGACAGGATCCGCTGCCTGGCTTCGGCAAGCTCTTGTTTCAATATTTCGTTCTCACGGTCCCTGGGAGCAGAATCGGCAGCCCGCCCGATGTCGGATGCGCCCAGCGCGGGTTCGAATAGAATCACGAGGGCACGCGTTTCCACGTCGCCCAGAGGAATCACCTCGACGTTGACTTCCCCTGCTGCCTGTCCAACACATGGGACGCGATCCTTTCGAGCCGCCTCACCGCTTCGTCGGACGTCGTGAACAAGCTTCTCGACTTCCAGAAGGAGCCTGGTCTCTGGAATCAGTTTGAGAAGGTTGGAACTTACGCTTCCTTGGGGCAGGGCGAGGTACGGTGCTGTCTTGCCGAGGATTTCAAGAACCTCCAATGTCTCATTCACTACTACACCCGCCCCACTGTATCTCGAGAGGAGTGTGCGCTCCAGATCTTTTCGCAGATCGATGCCACTGGCTCGATCGGCTGCCGGAATTCTCGACAGGTTCCTATAGGCATCGGTGCTTCGACGACGGCCGATCGCCCCAGCGTAGAGCGTGTGCGGTTTCCCCGCTGTCTCGTTCTTTATGTAAATGTTTCGGCCCCCCTCCACACTCGAAAAAAGGTTGCTTGATTCCGATTCAGACGGCCCCAGTACAAGAAAGGCTTCCGGATTGAGCGCGTAGTAGAAGCGGGCGACGACGTTTTTCCGAACGCTTCCAAAGAAGATCAGGACGTTGCGGCAACTGATCAGATCCAGCTTCGAGAAGGGAGGATCTTGAATTAGATCATGCCTGCTGAAGATACACAACTCGCGCAGTGCGTTGCAGACCTGATATCCCCCTTCGACCTTGGAGAAATAGCGGTTCAGACGTGACGCGCTGACGTCCGCCGCTATCGTCTCGGCATATTTCCCGCTCCGCGCCTTTTCGATCGCCGTTGCACTGAGGTCGGAAGCAAATATCTGTAGAGGATAAACAAGACCCTTCTCCTCGAGGTACTCCTGGATTGAGATCGCGATCGAGTAAGCCTCCTCTCCAGTTGCGCAACCAGGCACCCATATTCTGAGGGCCAGGTCCGCTGGTCTGTTTTGAAGGAGGCGGGGAAAGACCAGCCTCCTCAGGTGCTCAAACGATTCCTGATCCCGGAAAAAACAGGTGCCGTTGATCAGCAGGTCGCGATGAAGAGCGCCAAGCTCGCGGGGGTCGTTCTCAATCCGCTTGCGATATTCTTCGAGGCTGCTGATATTCTGTAACGCCAGCCGTCGTAGGATTCGGCGCTGGATCATGTTCTCCCGGTAAAGGGCGAAATCGACCCCGGTTGCATCACGCAGAAGCGTCAGGATCGCATGGAATCGATCTTTAGCAGGCTGCTGAAAAAGGCCGTTAGGGACCGACTCCCTTACGGTCGCGGCTCTGTAAACACGTGCAAACGCGCTGCTGCGATTCTGAGCCGCGCGCGTAAGCAAGCGGATTTTCGCCTTTTTCAGCATCCTGTTAGGTGCCAGTGTCGATCCCAGCGGTCTCGTGTCCTCGTCTTCCGCCATATAAGGGTGATGGCCCAGCCTCGCCAACTCAGCGGCAATAGCTTCAGGCGACAACACGAAGTCGACGCATCCCCTCGCAATGGCCGCCCGTGGCATGCTGTCGAATTTTGCGGTCGCCGGGTCTTGAGCAAATGTCACGCCGCCGGCGGCTTTCACCGCGTCGAGGCCGGCCGCGCCATCTGTTCCGGCGCCGGAGAGGATAACACCAATCGCACGGCTACCACACTCTTGCGCTAGCGACCGGATGAAATGGTCGATAGGCATGTGTAGACCAGATGATGTCACGCAGCGGGGAATTACTCTGAGCGTCTGGTTTGCGATCTCTAGCCCCGTATCCGGCGGTATTACATACAAATGGTTTTGCTCGATCTCCAGGCCATCCGCGGCCGGCTGGACCGGAATTGCACTAACCCTTGCAAGGATCTCGCCCAGATTGCTTTCGTGCTTCGGATCGAGGTGTTGAACTACTACAAACGCCAATCCGGTATCTGTGGGTAGATACGCAAGAAGAAGTTCCAATGCTTCCAGACCTCCGGCTGAGGCTCCGATGCCGACTATTGGAATCGTCATGTGTTGGTTTCCGGAACCTGGATATCCGCGGGACCTAGAGCGCATAGTTCACGGCAGCCAGGGCGCGAGGTGGCCGGCCCGAAGCGAAAGATGGGCAGATAGCTTCCGAGTGGGATGTCAGGACTGAAGATCCAATGAAACACCGGGGGCAGATGCAGGTGGCACGCTAGAGACTTAATATACTTTTGGCCCACGCCCTCGCGTCGCCGCGTGACACTTTGTACTTCGGTCCAGGTGGAAGTATCCTCGCGACGGGCTCAGGCCCGAAGTAATTGACAGACGGTGTCGTTGCTTGGGAGGTGAAGGTAGCGGCCGTCGCCTTTCAATTGCTGCCTTTAGCCCCTACATCACTCGACAGCGGCCGGGCAAGCGTCTCTTGGCGTAGTGCTTGTCAGCAAGTCAAGCCGCGTCGGCTACTTTCTCGACTTTCAAGGATTAGTAAATCACGAACGCGCTTGCGACCCGTTAGTTCCTGGGTCGTTGCTTGTTCGGCGAACGAGAGATCCGCACTATAGCTGGAAACTTTGGGTCGCGCATTCTCCACGCGAATGGTCACCCGCACGCGATGCCATTCCTAGGATAAAACCATTGCGCGGTGCTTGAGTCGACAGAAAAAACCGGGCACGCCTGCTACAGCGTACCCGGAATTGCTCCAAGGAGAGAACTAAAACGATCAAGGAGTCACTTTTGATGAGCCTATTTTGCCTCGCCCCATGTCAAGGCGATACCGGTTGTCACGCGGAAATTGTTTTTGTTCACATTTCCGCCTGATATGAAGCTGATGGGACGGGTCAAATAGTAATCCGTATCGAACAGTCGATAGGTGAAGTGCTTGGCGAGCCTGATGTCAAGTCCGCCACCTGCCATCATCGCAAACGAGGTTCTGGAGGCAGTCAGTCTGACTGAGACATTATCTGGGACCGTAATTGAGGTCGAAGGGAGGACCGTCGGCACTAGGGGAACATCGGCAATTGAGGTGCTCACCGAAGCTTCACCGGCGCCGAACAGAATTTCACCGAATGGCGTGAACCGCGAGTGATTGTGAAAGCCGTAGCGGGGCCCAAGCAAAAAGTGGGCCTGCTTGTTATCAAACACACCGCCGAATGTATCCTTGGTAACAACACCGCCATCAAACGCTATGCCAAATCCGTGGTTGAAATTGTAGATGAATTGAGCGCTCCCGCCATCCGCGGTGAAGGACGGAATGTTAGGCGTGTCTGGATTGAATTGGACCCAGTCGAAGCCAAAATAGGCTTCGAATCCGGGCGAATCTTCGGCGGCCGCTGTCAAAGCGAAGGACAGGAAGGCCGCAAGAACTGCGACGAATTTCATACTGTTGATGCTCCTAGTGAATTTTGACTAACCTAAACCACTCAGGCTGACTGGACCTTAGGGCTTTCGCTGATTGCCTCTGATTTCCGGCATAAAGCGATTCCACCTGACGCAACGCCAGATTCCTATCTCAAGCGCCCAGGTCCAAATCTTGGGGTTAAACGATCACAAGATCAGCCGCGCGGGTGCCATCTGCCAGATGGCTTACAAACGCAAAAGTAGGCGGTCTTGAAATGGTTCAAAGCGGCTCGGGCCTCACGAAATTGCATCTGGGGCAGAATAATTGACATCAATGCCTGGAAAGGAAAGTCCTATGCGGCGGCCTGAGCCGTGTGTTGGGGTAGGCGCTTGGTGCTTGAGAATCTGTACCCTCTGCCAAAATGGGCCATGCGTGTAACTTCAGTAGTGCGTGACGAGCCGGAAATGAGGATTCGTCCAGCAGAAGTTCGGCGGGAACGAATATCTCAAGGAAGCAATGAAAGTTCAGTCATACCGCTGCGACTATTGTTCGAAGTTGAAGGGCGAAAGCAATCGTTGGTGGCTTGGCCAACCCGACGGCGAACGTTTCACGCTCGCGCTTTGGGACGCCACCCTGGGGGAAGGAGACGGTTGTGAGCACATCTGTTCGGAATCCTGCGCCACGAAAGCTCTTTCAAAGTGGATGACTCAATCGGCCCGCCAGACCATGTCGCAGGTCCCCGGTTATGCCCGGCCTCTATCCAAAAGGCTAGACCGTAAGTCCTCATAGCCCCGCATTCGCTCGTCGCGGGACTCCATGGGCTGACCGCAAAAAAGGAATGGATTATTCTGTGGCGGATCGCGTTGTGAACGATCCCGCTGGTTCCCCGAAGGTTCAAGCACTTCTTGAAATGGCCACGGTTTTGGCGTCCCTCTGTCTCATCCCCAAGCGTAGACCGATGTGCTCGTTGGAGAGATCGGCCGCGATAACTTTTACCATCTCACGCACAGGCGTGGAGCGGTCGCCCTGGTAGGAAGACCGAGTTGATGACATTGTTCGTCCTCGTCTCTGTAC
This sequence comes from Bryobacterales bacterium, assembly GCA_963747945.1. Classification (GTDB taxonomy): domain Bacteria; phylum Acidobacteriota; class Terriglobia; order Bryobacterales; family Bryobacteraceae; genus Palsa-89. The sequence goes on along the minus strand of CAVVHB010000032.1, from coordinate 4,191 downwards.
ATCGGCAGGGAAGCGAAAACGTGATCCATCTTCCGAATCGGACTTCTGTTACGGGTAGAGCTCGCGTGGCAGGTAGGGCGTGCGTAACCGCGCAGAAGAAATTAGATCTCCTCCGCCTGGTGTTGCATCTGAGGCAAGAAAGCTGTTACTCACCCCAGAACCACGCTCGGAGGTAACTACACCTATGTTCGGATATAGGGTCACGTTCTCGATGGTGGCTGTATTTCGCCACGGTTCTCATGAACTGATACGGCCGCTGGGTCGTGGTTCGATCTTGATTCCTACATCAACTGTCAACAGCGACGGTACGATGGAGGCAACATGTGGTGAACATCGGGTGCGCGTGTTTCAGAGAGATTTGATGGACAAAGCCGAACGGATCGACCTGGGCCAAAACAGGGTTAGATCTGACGACTTCTTCGCCTGAGCCATACTTAAGGTGCCGTAACGGATCGCTCCGACGTAAACATGGAGAGACAGCGTCGATGAGTCCTCCGCTGGACGCATCGTGGCGTGTTCAGACGAGGGCCGATCCGACCCAATCACTACTGTTGAAGTTTTGCGGCGTCTCAGGGGAGCTGATATTCACCGAAGGATCAGGCACCGGACGGTTACGGTTGGATTACCTCAACCAAGCGCCGATGTTTTGAAACGGCCCCTCGGTGGACATCTGAAAGGGTCTTCCGCACTTTTGGTGGTGGGTTCACGGAGAGCGCTGGGATTGGTAATAGAAAGTGGACTCATGAGCGCGAAAACCCCGGTTGCAATCACGAGCGGCAGAAGTCAGCAACGCCGTCAAACCGTCCAATTGACGGCGTCCTTGGCATTTGTGAGCGCCTGAATTGCGGCTTAGGGTTCCTTGTCGTTGTAGGCAGACATATTCATCGGAGCTTCGTGCGCGCTGATATCGTTGACCAGATCGATCACGAATCTTAGGTGGGCGGTATCTTTCCCTTCAGGGACCGGTAGTTTCGGACGCATCTTAATTGGTTGAATAGGGCGGCTCGAGCCTGACCAACTCAATCGATCCGCATCCACCTCGAAAGGTTCGTCAGCAAGAACCTCACAAGTTGCCTGCCCACTCAGATCAACGTAACGTGAAACCCAGTCTCGCCGTGAGCCAGCAGGAACCGAGCGGGTGCTTGAGCAGACCACACTGGCGTTGGTCACAGGTTTTCCGTCAGGCCATTCCACTGTAACCTCAATGCGCCTAGTCAGCTTACGTTCGCCGATTTGGAAGTCCAGCCCCTCAATGGCTTGCGCTCCCGTGATCTTCACAACGCCCGCTGCGGATCGCTCCGGTACTCCAGGGTAGAACCGCGTATCGTAGGGAAGCTTGGAGGTCAGCCCTTTAATGTTTACGCCCAACACGTAATCGTTCGGCGGAACATTGGTGAACTCAAATTTCCCAGTTGCATCCGTCTTAGCCTGGGCCGGCAAAAAGTATTTCTCCGCAGCCAGCATACGCTCTACTACGATACCCTCTACGGGCTTCCCATCCGCTCCGATCACATGTCCCGTCAAACGGCTCGCAGTCCACATTCCAACGTTTAGCTCCTTACAACTGTCAGGAGTCACTTCGAGCTTGTAGGCGGAGAGCGCAGCGGCATGTCCCGCAAGTTTTGCTACAACCTCGTATTCACCAGCCTCTGGCACCGGCAAAAAATAGGAGCCCGAGAAATCAGAAGAAATCGCATAGCTTCGTCCGTCCTTGGATGCCGCAATCTCAACACCTGGCAGGCCACGGACGTGCTGGTAATCCAGGTTGAACCGCACACTGGAATCTTCAACGTTCTCCGCTACCCGGCCTTTTATTACAGTCGGATGCTCGCCGCGGGCCAGAGCACGGAAGAATGCTATTGATAGAGTGGCGTCTTCAACACGCTCTCCTACTGTATAACCCGCCGCCCGCACTCCTGTGGAGTGCTGAACTAGAACAAGGTACTGCCTACCTTCTTGATAACCGGCGTCGCACGCGCCAGGCCCAACCTCGATTTCCTGTGTACTCGGCGCAATGCCCTTAAAGGCCTCGTCAATGCGAAAGCGAAAAGTACCAAATGCCTTTTGTTCACCTATTGCCGTGCCTACGAAAATCTGGTCGCTGCGGTCTCCTACCTCGCACGGAGGTACGTATATTGACTCGCACGCGAGAGCGTGGGCGAGCGCGCCAAGGAATGCAAGGAACTTGCCCATAGCAACCTCCCATTTGTTCTACATTACCGCAAGCGGGTCGCGTGGTCGGAGTCTAAGGCGTAGGTCTGACTTAGTAGGTTTCACTGGCCGCGCGTAGGCTCTCGGCCGCGCTTTCTGTTAGAGGCAGTTGGTCGTATAACGGCCCACTCGCCTCGATGGACGTCGAAACCGGCGATTGCTGGACACTGAAAGGGTCTTCCGCACTTTTGGCGGTGGGGTCACGGAGAGCGCTGGGATTCGGCGGTTGTGAAGGGTAATACTCTCCGACGCAACAGTAGAAAGCCACTACGGCCGTACATTTGGCGTTTTAGGAGCTTGAGGCGGTGGACCTGCCCCTCTACTTGTCCATTGCTCCAGTGCTGCTCCACTGCCGCGGAGACAGCTTCATAGTCGCGTTCGATTCCAGCGACGAACCGCTTCAGTTCGGGGATGTCTGATGCTACGCTTCTTTTCATCCAAGATTTCAACGCATCGGAATCACGGTCCTGAAACACCTGTCGGAATTGTTGCGCTAGCTGCTCGACCGTCGCGACTTGTGGATGGCTCGCGATGACTGCCTCGGCCCAACGCTGTTCATATGGGCTGCGTTTCGTCGGCGCCTTGCTTAACCAAAGCGCGATCAATCGCAGGTTAGGGAGAGTCCGACGGCGCGGCTTCGAGCACGCTGGGACCGAGTTTGCGCGCCAGGGCTGTACGTATTCCTTGACCCGGCTTCGTCCTCCGCCATAACCCTGCTGATGCAACTCGCGGCAGAGTTGAGACGCATTGTGGCAGCCTTCCGCCCATCGTTTCTGCAGGTATCCTCGAAAGGAATCCAACTCGGACCGCCGGCGCCGTGGTGCACGCTCTAGAAATTCCTTCGTCCGTACATAGCGTCGAACGGTCGTGCGGCTAAGACCAAACTTACGGGAGATCGCGCGCAACGTGGCGCCCTCCTCATACGCCGCAACTACTGCGTCAAATCGTGCCTTCTGTTTCTCCCGCGACGGTTGGCGCTCCTGATGGTACTGGATCAGTGTCGGCGGTGCAGCTTCTCGAACCGGTGAACCCTCTTGGCCATCTAATTCCGTCGCCTCGCTTAGCAGTAGCGTCGAATCTGATTGCGTCGAATCGGAAGGTAACTCAACCTGGCCTAAGACCTGAGCCAATCGCTCCAGCACCCGTTGGAGCGCCTGCGTCAGATTGCAGTAAAGGTGAAATCGATCCGCCACCTGAACGGCCTCAGGCGCACCACGGCGCGCACCTTCGGCATAAGCACCTGCGCGATCACGGCTGATCACCTGGACACTGGGATGAGCCAGAAGCCATTTTGCCAATGTGTCGGATTCACGATCGGGAAGAAGATCGATAGGTCGGCGTCGTTCTAGATCCACCAAAACTGTGCCGTAGCGATGGCCGCGGCGCCAAGCCCAATCATCCACCCCGAGAACTTTGACATCACCGGCGTGTTCTGCAGACGGAACTTGGTTGAGGAGTCGCAGGATTGTGTCTGCGCTGCAATTAATTCCCAACTTCGCCGCCAGGCGATACCCCGCCTCCCCGCCCAATGCGTAGCCGATCTCCTGCAAGGCTTTGCGCTGTCGACAGGTTTGTCGCCCATGGGGCGGAACCACGACCGGCAACCGTTGCGTGAAGATGCGTCGGGGACAATCAGGCGCCCGACAATAAAAACGATGTGTCCGCAGACAGATTCGCACCACCGCGCCATGGCAAGGGAGATCGCGTAACGTGCGGGAATAACGACTGTGAATGTGAGAGGAATGCACACCACATCGCGGACAGGCGCAACCAACGGAAGTTGCCGAGACGGTCATCATGATTACGCCGCCCTGCCGAGACATGTCTTCCAACGTCAAGCATGATGGATCGGGCAGGCATAAAGGCAAAAGGCCGGGGGAGGCAGCCATTTGCCCTTCCAGCTTAAAACATTCCGTGTAATATTTGTTTTTACCTAGAATTGGGAATCAGCACGTCCACCAAAAGTGCGGAAGACCCTTT
>CAVVHB010000031.1:0-65249 GCA_963747945.1 Bryobacterales bacterium | reverse complement strand
TTTGTTGATTACACATGAGTTAAGCGTTCTCTCGTGGATAATTTCCACCGGTTTTCGCTGGCTGCGGACTGCTTCCATTCGCTATTCGCGAATCGCGAATGTAGAATGGAGCCATGGCGCTAAAGCCGCAGGACGTTTACGTAGTGCTCAAGCTTGTCGCGGCCGGTTCGCGTCGTGCTCCGTATTCGCACCTCGCGCTTGAGTTGGTAATGAGCCCATCGGAAGTGCACGCGAGCGTACGACGCGCGCAAGCGAGTGGTTTACTTCACGGGCCTGATTTGGCGAATCGTCCAAACATAGCGGCGTTGGAAGAGTTTCTTACGCATGGGTTGAAGTACGTGTTTCCTGCGGAACGAGGGGAGCTTACGCGGGGAGTAGCCACCTCGTACGGGGCCGCACCATTGCGCGCGCTGATCGCTCCGGCTAGCGACCCAATTCCCGTGTGGCCGTATAAGGAAGGCAAGCAACGCGGTGTCTCGTTTGCACCCTTATACAAGACCGCCCCAATGGCGGCGCTACGTGATGAGTCCTTCTATGAGCTATTAGTGCTCGCCGACGCACTCCGTGAAGGACGTGTTCGAGAGCGTAAGATTGCCGAGACTGAGTTAACCCGGCGGTTGCGAGCGGTCCATGCCGAATCCAAATCTTGAGCAGCTTATCGCGACCGCCGCGTTACTGCGTCCGATGCTGGGAGAGCTCGTGTTTGTGGGAGGAGCCGTGACGAGCCTGCTCGTTACCGATGAGGGCGCGGGCCTACCACGCACGACATTAGATGTGGACGCAATAGCTGAAATCAGCTCCTATGCTGAGTACACTGTGTTTGGCGAACGCCTTCGCGCACTCGGATTCTCCGAAGACACCAGTGAAGACGCACCCCTGTGCCGTTGGGTTCATTCGGGAACGATCCTTGACGTCATGCCGCTGGATGAGACGATTCTGGGATTCTCTAATCGGTGGTATCGCGCCGCGATGGAAGCCTCAGCCACGCACCAGTTGCTTCAGGATTTGGAAATCCGGGCTGTAACCGCGCCTTACTTCCTTGCAACGAAAATCGAGGCGTTCAAAGGCCGGGGGCGAGGCGACTTCTTAACGAGCCACGATCTGGAAGATTTGACCTTCGTCATCGACGGTCGCTCCACGATTATTGAGGAAGTACAAACAGAAACATCCTTGCTTCGCGAGTACCTCCTCACAGAAATCGCAGGATTGCTGGCGGCGCCGGGATTTATCGATGCCCTTCCTGGGTACTTGCTGCCCGATGCTGCGAGTCAGGCAAGGATCGGAACAGTCCTACGACGACTAAGAGCAGTCGCCTCTCGTTGACCCGGACTCGGAAGGAATCGACCAAACTTGGCATGCGAATCATCGCCAACTTGTGCAGCTCTTTCCGTTCTAGTCGCAAGCGCTCTGCTCCGGTGGACCTAAGCATCTTTGGTGGAACGCAAGGCGTGGCTGGCAGGTCAAATAGTTTTGACGTTTGCGGCCGAAATAGAAGCAGACGCGTCCTGCGGGGAAGCTCAGGAGCCGGAGTAGTGGCCAAGCGGGAGACTCGCTTCCGGTAACTCCGCGTGGGCCAAGGAGCCAGGGCCACGTTGGCATGATTGGTAACCATGGCAATCTGAAATCCGTAACGGGCAGATCATAAAAGACCGCGTAGATTCCGAATCCCTCTCTCTCCGCCATTCCCCTTTTGGCCGTTCGCTTCGCGACTTTTGCGCTGCTCTGTCCATGTTCCACTAGCTGAATTGCCGAGCGACTGATGTACCGTATGCGGTACACTGAGGAGTGGCGGTGAGGCCGAAGACGGCATCGGCGGTTGAAGGCCCCAGACCTGGTGCAGGTGAGAAACAGAGCAAGCGAATTCCGGCAATCTTCTTCCGCACTGAAGTGGGAGGTGAGCCGCTTCGGGAGTGGTTAAAAGGACTATCTCCCGAGGAGCGGAAGCGAATCGGCGAGGACATCAAGACGATCGAATTTGGCTGGCCGATTGGCATGCCAGTCTGTAGGCCTCTTCGTGATGGCGTTTTCGAAATACGCACTCACCTCGGCCAGAACCGCATCGCGAGGGTGCTGTTCTACCTCGACGCAAAGGGCCGCATGGTGTTGTTGCACGGTTTTATCAAGAAAACGCAGAAGACGCCGCCAGACGATTTGGAGCTGGTGCACAAGAACAAGAGTAAACACGAAAGAGGCCTCACCCGATGAAGGGAACGAAACACGATCAAGCATTCGATCACAGCGGTTCGACGTTCGACAGCTTTCTCGAAGAAGAGGGCATTCGGGGAGAAGTGGAGGCAGTTGCTGTAAAGCGTGTCCTGGCCTGGCAGCTTGAGCAGGCGATGCAGAAGCAGCACAAGACAAAACAGGCCATGGCAAGAGAGCTTCGTACAAGTCGATCTCAGCTTGATCGGCTGTTGGATCCGACGAATGTTTCTGTTTCCTTAGACACGATCACGCGAGCGGCCAAAGCGCTGGGTAAGAGCGTGACTATTCGGATCTCGGATGCAAAAGTCGGATGAATGACCGATTAATAGGGACTCCGAGGAGCCGATGGGAGATGGGTCTTCCTCCGTTTTAAGCGCGTTCGGAAATACCCGTAGGGGATGTCGGAACTGTTACGCCGGCCGGTCGCTCCAGAACGCGCGACCTGTGAGCTAAGCCATTAAGCGGTGGGCAATGGTGGGCAAGGAAGCACGGGACTTGTGGCAGTGATGGCAATCGCGGCAACTCCGAATCTGCAACTTATAGAGTGCGCGAACCTGTTGAGTGTCCGAATCCCTCTCTCTCCGCCACGTAAACAACGTACACTCACAGGCCGTTCTAGACGTTCGTCGGCAGACGATGCTGAGCGTGTCCACAGCCTTCGCACGCGCTTACAGTATCCAAGTGGCCGGGTCCGGCAGTATGGGTGAGCGCTTGGCGGGGGGATGTCGCCATCCGGCTCCTTGTCAACATGATCGCTGACGCCTCGCAAGGCGGATTGGATTAGCGTGAAGTACCCGCCTATCTTGCCGTACAGATCGTCGGCGCTTTTGCTGGGGTGCAGCGACAAAACTTCGTTCGCTTCCAGACTGTATCTTCCTCAAGTCCAGGCACACTCATGAGCCATCGTTGATCAAAATTGCGTCAATTACCATATAAATCATTTGACACGCCAGCTCAATTTCCAGGCTGAATCTTCCTCGCGTCAAGACGGCCTCATGAGCTCTCTTTATAAAAAAATCAAGATTGCGTCAATTTCCCGCTAAATCATTGACGCGCTGGGGAAGTTGATATATTATCCCACCAGCATTTTTGGCGGGCCGGTGCTAGGGTATCGGTCTGACCAATTGCGTGGATTGGGGAAAATTTGCATGCGCCAAGTAGCGGGAGTAGTGTGTTTATCGCTTTGTGCCTTCGTAGCGTCTGCTCAGACTGATCGCGGCGCGATCACAGGTACCGTTCGCGACGTGTCGGCTGCCGTCGTCCCCACCGCGTCCATCGAGGCGAGGAACGCCGCAACCAGCGAGGTGTATAAGGCAGGTACCACCGGTACAGGCAATTTCACGCTTGCCAACTTGCCTGCCGGCACCTACGATCTCACCGTCACTGCCCCGGGTTTCAAAAATTATAGCCGGCCTGGCCTCACTGTCCAGGTAGCCGAGACCACCCGCATAGATGCCACCCTTGAGGTGGGAGCGAACACCGATACAATCACCGTCACCACCGAAGCTCCACTGCTGAAAACGGAAAGCGGCGAAATAAGCCATCAGATCGATTACACCGAGGCGAATAACATCCCTCTGTTCACCCTGAACGGGAGCGGTAACGAGGGGATCGGCAACGTTCGGGACCCGCTGTCGGTTCTCACCGTGCTGCCGGGAGCGGACTTTTCTTCCGATTATGAGATTCGTGTCAACGGCTTGCCGTCCGGTTCGCAAGCCATTCGAGTGGAAGGCCAGGACGCCACCAACGGCTTTATGCAAAATGCCAGCCAGGCGGTCCAGCAAAGTGTGGATGCCATTCAGGAAGTGTCCATCCAGACCAGCAATTTCTCGGCTGAGTATGGCCAGGTGGGCGGCGGATACGTCAACTTCACCATGAAGTCGGGCACCAATCAGTATCACGGCTCCGCCTACGACTATTTCCAGAACGCGGATCTGAACTCGGGATTGCCGTTCACCATCAACCCGAACGGCACCGGTCACGTCAGGAACCCGTTAAACCGGAACGACTACGGGTTCACACTGGGCGGACCGGTCAGGATACCGAAACTCTACAACGGTAAAGACAAGACATTCTTCTTTTTCAACTTCGAGCAGTTCCGCCAGAGCGTGACTACCACTAATTTGATTGCTACCGCTCCCATGCCTCAATGGACGGGGGCGGATCCCCGGGGTGCGAACTTCGGTCCGACGCTGGCAAATGGCCAGCCGAACCCGGGTAACATTGAGAACCCGTTAGGCCCGTTCTTGACTGCGGGATTCGGCACACCCTCTCCAACCGGCCAGGTGGATCTGATCGGCGAGTTGTTTGACCCATCCACAGCCCACTTTGTGAACGGCGGTGCGCTCGGTTCCGGGATCGTCGAAGACCCGTTCCCGAACAACATTATTCCGTACAGCAGGCTGGATGCGTCGTCGCTCCGGTATCAGTCGCTGTTCATCAAGCCCACTCAGGGCGGGTTGGTAAACAACTCCGTTCAGCCGGCCTTCTCTAACTACCGGCACACCACCATTCCCTCGTTCAAGATCGATCAAAACCTCAGCACGAAGATAAAAATATCCGGATACTATTCGCAGACCTACACCTATTCGCCCAATGCGAATGGATTCGCCGAGCAACTGTCGCCGGCCACGCCCCAGAACACCAGGGCGCAAACCATCCGCGGCAATTTCGACGACACCCTCACGCCCACCCTGCTGCTGCATGTGGGCGTTGGTCTTGTGTACTTCAACGCGGACCAGTATCCGCCGTCCTTTAATGCAGGCCAAACCTTGGGTTGGGGGCCGAACCAGCAGTTCCCCGCGAATAACATCATGCCCCAGGTTTCCGGCTTGTCCAGCTTCTTTGAGGGTGGCATGAATCTAGGTGCCGGGTTCTTCGCTCCCACACCCGGCGTCGGCTTCGCGGCCGACCAGGATGAGAAAGAGTACAAGCCCACGGCGAACGTCAACATGACCTGGGTCCACGGGAACCACACGTTTAAGGTGGGCGGGGAAATGGCCATCGAAGGTTTCCCCACGCAGAGTTCCAGCCGCGCCAACGCTCTCTATGGCGTCAGCTACGAAGAGACCCAGAATCCCTGGGAGTATACCAGTCCCGCAATTGGCCCCAGCTCGGTCTTTACGTCCGGAAACCCATACGCCAGTTTCCTGCTGGGATCCATGGACTACCTCAACGTTTCCGCCATTACCGACACCCGGCTGGGCAAACATTCGTTGGGCTTCTTTGCGCAGGACAGCTGGAAGATTACCCGTAAACTCAGCCTGGAGCTGGGTATCCGCTGGGACTATTCCACGCTGCTGGAGGAGGAGCACGGGCGCATGCAGAGCGCCAACTTCCAAATGCCGAATCCAAACCTGGTTCCAGCGGATTCCACTACCCCATTGAACGGACTGGTGGTTTATCAGAAGCAGTACAACCAAAACTATCCGCTCGCGTTTGGACCGCGCCTCGGAGTGGCCTACCAGATCGATTCCAAGACGGTGTTCCGAGCGGGCGGGGGCATCGCTTACGCGGTCGCTGGCGGCAACGCCGGCTTGTCGGGAACCGACGCCGACTTCTATGCCATTTCGGCCCCGGAAGGAAGCGGCCAGGGCATCGGCGGATCCGGCGCCGGCGCCATCTATTTCAGGAATGGAAATCCGTTCGCTCCCGGAAACATCTACGGCAACGGACCACTCACGGCCCCTCTGAACGGCGCCGCCTTTCCCTCACAGACTTCCAGTTCGGGTTGCGGCGCGCCCCCTGCTTTCGCGACGCCGTGCAAACCGATCGATTCGCCGTTCATTACCATCGACAAGGGCACGGGACGTCCGCCGCGCATTTTCCAATGGAGCATCGGGCTGCAGCGCCAGATCCTCCCCAGCCTGATCATTGAAGCCAACTACGTAGGCAACCGCGGCGCATGGTTTACAGCGCCGGACCTGGACGCCGAAGCCGAGAATGGACTTACCCCGGCCGGGCTGCTGGCCGAGCGGCAATACGGGAACACCACGGGAATCAACGTTCACAACCCGGCACAGCTGGGTTTGCTCACCCAGCCCATCAGCAGCCCGGCTGTGATAGCGGCGTTTCCCGCGCTGGCGAATCCGAATAATGTGTATCCGGGATTCCCGTCGTATGAACCTCTGAACCAGGCTCTGCGGCCCGTTCCGCAGTGGATCGGTGTTCCTCCCTTCCTGGGACCCCCGCTCGGCGACACCTGGTACGATTCGCTTCAGGTGAAGCTGACCAAGCGTTATTCTCACGGGTTGACCTTGTCGGGGGCCTATACGTTCCAGAAGGAACAGGTGTTGGGCACCAACTCCGCCACTCCGTACTTTACGGCTGGCCAGGTGGTGGTCAATGACGTCAACAACCGTATGCAAAACAAGCAGCTTTCCAGTCTCGACGAGCCGCAGGTGCTGGTGGTCTCGTTCAACTACACGACACCGAAGTGGGAACCTGGCTCCGGCGCTGCAGGCAAGACTTTGAGCTGGCTGGTCCGCGACTGGACCTTTGGCGGCGTGCTGCGCTATCAGAGCGGGATACTGCTGGAAACGCCCAGCTCCGAAAACAACTTCCTGTATCAGCTGGGTGTCGGTTCGCAGGACAACCCGGCGGTATTCGGCGCACCCGAGGGCCTGGAAAACTACGTTCCGGGGCAGCCTTTCTTCTCGGTGAATCCGAACTCGCACTTCGACCCGACTAAGACACTGGTGTTGAATCCCAAAGCGTGGACCGACGCGCCTGCCGCCACATACGGGGTCTCCGCGCCGTACTACATCAACAACCGGTGGCAGCGGCAACCGTCTGAATCTCTCAGTGTGGGGCGAATTTTCCGTGTTAAGGAGAAGTACCAGTTCCAGGTTCGTGCGGAGTTCCAGAACCCGTTCAATCGCGTGTTTTACGCCCTACCGCTGACTGGTAACGGCACCGGTGCTTATACTCCCGCCGCCTACAATAACCCCTTCCCGATTCCGGGGTCGACCGGCGGAGCGTTGTCGGGAGGCTACGGCTTCGTCAACGAGTTTAACGGCGGGGGGGCGGGCCCCAACGGACTCAGTACGACGAATCCGAGAACGGGCCAAATTGTAGCGCGCTTTACGTTCTAGTGGCACACGCGTAGGGTAATGGTACACGCGGCTTTCATCAGCCGCGTTTTCCCCACAGCGCCGGCCCACCAAAAACGCGGCTGAAAAGCCGCGTGTACCACTGCTAAACCGGTGAGGCCGGTCTCTTCGGAGCGCACAGCGCGGGACGCGCTCGCTAAGCAGTGCAAACAACCGCGGCCCGCTGCGTTGTGCGCGATGTCTACTAGTGGCACGGCTGGCCTGTACCTTCGCGCAGATTCACAATCCGATCCACCACCGTCTGCTGCCACGCCTCGCATTCCCCTGCTAGCCAATGAACCTGGATGCGATCCACCTCGGGGTCTTTCCCCAGACCGAAATGTACTCTGGGATCGTTGGCGGCGAGATAACTGCCATCGCCCCGTGCATAGCGTCTGACGGATGTGCCGGACTTTGTGCCGCTCTTGCGCACCAGCTCCACCACGCTTCCGTATCCGGAACGATTGGTGCGGACTCCCTCCAGATGAACCAAGATCCAATGACCGCGGTCCGGCACTGTGTTCAACAGCAGGTGCGCGGGACCGTTGTTGGTGGTGACCAGAATATCCATCCCGCCGTCGTTGTTCACATCGCCGAAAACCGCCGCCCGGCTGACCTCCACGGGCTGGAGCGCGGGGCCGGCGGAAGCTGTGATGTCCGCAAATCCCTTTCCTTTGCCTCTATTGCGCAGCAATAAGTTGCGTTGGCGGTATGGAAACTTCTCGCCCTGCTCCGTCGCCATGGCAGCCACGGCTCCATTGGCGCTGAAAAAATCGAGGAGTCCACGATTTTCCATATCGAACAGGCCGACGCCGAAGCCGCTGTACGGCAGGGAAATGGGGGATATTCCGCTTTGCTCGGTGGCATCGACGAACTCACCGTTCGGCTGCCGCTGGAACACGGTGAAGGACTCGGTGGGAAGGTTGGTGACGATCACGGCTTCGCCGCCGTCGCCGTAAATGTCTCCGGCCGCGATGCCCATGCCGGCCCGGGCTTGGCCGTCCGAAGCGTACGCGAGCCCGTGCGTGAGGCCCTCTTCGTGGAATACCCTGTCGTTGAATACACTGACGCCCGGTTTCCCCTGCGGCGTGCGCGGGGAACTGATCCAGAGATAATTAGGCGCGCCATCGTTGGCAACCATGAAACCCGGATAACCGTCCGTACCGAAATCTCCTGTCAGGATACCCAGCCCAGGCCCCCTTTTGGCGTTCAGGCCCGCTTCCTCCGTCACGTCTTTGAATCGCCCGTTCCCCAGGTTGTGAAAAAGTTGCGTCACGGTTCGTTTAAACGGCTTCGGCCCGCAATAGTCTTTTGGGCCCTGCGGCAAATAACAAGGCCCGCCAAAAAACACCACGTAGTGAACCACGGCCAGATCGAGGAGACCATCCCGATCGTAGTCGATAAACGCGGCACTGGTAGACCAGCCGGATGAGCCCACTCCCGCGGCTGCGGTCACGTCGGTAAACGTACCGTTTCCATTATTGTGATAAAGAATGTTGCGCCCGTAATTTGTGACATAGAGATCCGTGTAGCCGTCGTTATCGTAGTCGCCGGCCGCGACGCCCATGCCCTGATCGGCGTGTCCCAGACCGGCCGATTCGGTAACGTCGGTGAAGGTGAGTTTGCCGCTAGGATTCAGGTTATTGCGGAACAGGCGGTTGCCGGGTTTCCATCCCGTGGGCACGGGGACCAGAGCTTTGCCCTGAGGGTTGACCGGATAGCCCTGGACCAGAAAAACATCCAGATCCCCGTCATTGTCGTAGTCGATCAGCGCGGCGCCTGACCCCATCAATTCAGGTAAGAAATATTCTCCCGTCGCGCCGGAATATTGCCAGAAGTCGATCCCGCTCTTTCTGGCGACATCCTCGAAGAGGTGAGGAGGGCTGTGCGGCGGGGAGGACTTGCACGAGAAGCAAAGGCCAAGCAGCGGAAGTAGGAAACACCCCGATTTCACTTGCAACAGCATCCCACGGGCTATAATATGTCAAATTGTGAAGCAGGTAGCGGCGGCAATCAGTGTTGGAACGCTGGCCGCGCTATTGGCTGGGGTGTTCAGTCTTTCCTTCGATGTTTCCTGCGCCCGGCCTATCCCGCCGGTTCCGGTCGTTTCACTCGATGGTTTTGACGCGGACGTTCGGGTTGCGGTTGAGAAGGCTCGCGACGAGGCCGTGGCACAGCCCGGGAACGGGCAAGCTTCGGGACGCTTCGGTATGGTGCTCGAAGCTCACACGCTTTATTCGCCGGCCGCGCTCGCCTTTGAACGGGCCATTCGTTTGGACCCCAAAGAATTCGCATGGCGATATTATCTGGCGGTTACGCAGGAATCCGCGGCCCGGCCGGAACAAGCTTTGGCAGCCGTGTCGGACGCATTGCGTATCCGCCCGGACTATACGCCCGCTATCCTGAAGCGCGGGGCGCTGCTCCTGAAACTGGGACGTTTCCAAGAAAGCGACGCGGTGCTGGAGCCGCTCCTGGCGCAAAATCCCGGCTCGGCCGAGACTCTTTACACGCTCGGGCGGCTTAAGTTCGCGCAAGGAGATTTCACTGCCGCGGAAGATCTCTACCGCCGGGCTTCGGAGGCGTACCCAACATACGGGGCCGCATGGTTCGGCCTGGCGGAAGCCGGAAGGAGACTGGGGCACAACGAAGAGTCTGAGAAAAACTACCGGTTGGCGGAGAGCTACAAAGACCGAAACCCGCCGTCGGGGGACGAGCTGCTCCGCGAAGTCCTGAAGCTGGCCGTCGGTATTGAAAATCGCCTGGCCGAGGCCAAACGGCTCATGGATCGGAGACAGTTCGACGAGGCATCGCGGATTTATAAGGAGGTTCTGACCCGGCATCCGGACAACCTTGACAGCCTGGTGAACCTTTTGTACATGGCTCAGTTCCCGAACCAGTCGTCCCCCGAAGAAGTGGAGTCCTACTACGCGACCGCCAGCCAAGTCAGCCCCAACGTTCCGCAGGTATATCTGTACTATGGCACTGCCCTGGCCAGCCAAGGCAAGTATGAAACGGCTGTCGCTGCGATCGAGAAAGGGATTTCATTGAAACCCGACGACGGGGAGGCTCAAGCGTGGCTCGCGGACATAATGATGAGGCAGCATCGGCCGGCCCAGGCGATCGAACATTATCGCCGCGCACTGGCGGTGGATCCTTCCTTTCGTCCGGCCCGGCTGATGCTAGCGCAGCTCCTGATCAATACAGGCCGCAGCGGCGAAGCCATTCCCGTTTTACTCTCGGCCCTCCAGCGGAATGACAAGATTACGCCTGTCTTCCTGATGACCCTGGCACAAGCGTACGCCAACACCGGAGACCGGGCAAAGGCGATCGAGTGTTTAAAACAAGCCCGGCCGCTGGTGATCCAGTCAGGCCCTCCCAACCTGCTGGCGCAGATTGACCAGGGGTTGGCGCAATTCGGGTCACACCCTTGACGTTGATCAAGGCGAACAGCTGGCGGCCCTGCCGCAAGAACGTTGCCTGCAACCTGATGTATGCACGCGCAGGTTACACCGTGTTGACCCGCAGCCCTGTGACACACCAAAAGTCCTGCGGATTTCCTCGCTGAGTCTTCGAATGGAGACAGCGGAGGCGGCGGTAGCGCGGGACCGCTAAAGGTCTCGCTCAGAAAACTGATCCGCACCGCGGCAGGCAGGAATTCAGGTTACGCGTGCTCTTCAAAAGGCCCAGGTGATATAGTAATCGAACTGAGCCGCATCAGGCTTGAGCATCACTATGGACTTGACACACATTCATCTCTTGCTGAATCATTTTCCCACCATCGGCTATATCATTGGCGGCGGTTTGTTCGTGCTCTCCCTCATCGCGAAGAGCGATCATCTGAAGCTTGCCAGCCTGGTTATCCTGCTGGGAATCGCTCTCATCGCCATCCCCACCTATATGAGTGGAAATGGCGCGGCGGACGCCATCAAGTCTCTGCCCGACGTATCAAAATCCATGATAGAAACCCATGAAGGAGCGGCATTGGTGGCCATCGCGTTCATGCTACTCACGGGAGGGTTTGCCTGGCTGGGATTGTGGCAATTCCGCCGCCTGGCACGCATACCGAACTGGAATCTGACAGTGATCCTGGTTCTGACTCTGGTGTCCTTTGGCTTGATGGCCCGTGCTTCCAATCTCGGCGGCGAAATTCGCCATGCGGAAATTCGCGCCGGCCAGGGAACGGTCACACCGGAAGGCGCTCTGGCGCGGACCGTGGGCTCATTCGTTACCGATACCCCGTGGATGTGGCCCACTTGCGAAACCTTGCATTTCGTTGGGCTGAGCCTTTTGTGCGGCGTGGTGTTTCTAGTGGACCTGCGGGTTCTCGGAGTGATGAAGGGCGTATCCTTCGCGTCCCTGCACCGTCTGTTGCCCTGGGCCGCGCTGGGATTCGGCATCAATATCGGCACCGGGATGCTATTCTTCGTCGGAATTCCCGGGCAGTACATCCACAATCCTGCCTTCTACTGGAAAATAGGACTGGCGATGCTGGCGGGGGCGAACGCGTTGTATTTTACTATGCTCGATGAACCCTGGTCCCTGGGACCGAAGGAAGACGCACCGCTGACCGCCAAAATAGCCGCACTGTCCGCCATGGTCCTGTGGATCGGTGTTATGTATTGCGGAAGTATGCTGCCATTTCTGGGCAACTCGTTCTAGCCGGGCTAAATCAGGAAGGGGAATCCATGCGATTGGTTGTAGGGACAATAATCTGGGTGGTCATCGTAACGGTCCTGGTGGCAATTGTAGGCTATGCATTGGATAGAAGTACGGCGCGCCAGGAACATAAGGACTAACGACTGCAAGGAATAACATATGCACGATTTTCTCGTTTTCCTCGAAAACATGGCTTTCAGCCAGTGGGTTAAAGACGCCCCAACCATTTGGGCATTCCCGACGATTCTCATTGTCCACACCCTGGGGATGTCTATCGTGGCCGGAGTCAGCGCCATCATGAGCCTGGTTGTGCTGGGTTTCTGGCCGGCCGTTCCGATGAAGCCCTTCGCGCGCGCGTTCCCGCTATTGTGGTTCGGGTTCGGCATCAACGCGGTCACCGGGACCATGATGCTGGTGGCTGACGCCACAACCAAGCTCACCACTGTGGATTTCTACCTCAAGATGGCGTTCGTGTTTGTGGGATTATTCGTTCTTATACGCATGCGCCGGGAAATATTCGAGGATCCGAAGCTGGATCAGGCCCCCGTGACAGGCCACGCGAAAATGCTGGCATGGGCGTCGCTGGCCTGCTGGTTTGGCGCCATTATCTCCGGCCGCCTGCTGGCGTACGTCAAGTAGCTCGGCCGAGTAACCAGCCTCGCCCGCTGGGCGTCTTTGGGGTGATATACTCACGGGCGGTCTTTGAGTATGGCATCCGGTAGTGGAAAACCGTGCCAATCACAAATTTTGAGGAGGACCATAAATGATTAAGCGAACTCTAGGATGTGTGGCCTTGTTTGGGTGGCTAATGGCAGCCAGTGTCTCGTTGCAGGCTCATCATTCCCTGGCGGGCGTGTACGACATGAAAAAGGAAACGGTAGTGTCGGGGACCGTTGCCAGTATCAAGTTTTCCAATCCCCACGGGTCGCTGACTCTCACAGTTAAGAATGCCGATGGCACGGCGACCGACTGGGTGATGACGCTGGGCTCCGCCACGGCGCTGGCCCAGAGAGGCATTGGTAAAACCGGACCGAATGCACTCCACGCCGGGGACGCCATCAAAGTGATGTTCCTTCCCGCCAAGGACGGCAGTCCGTTGGGGTTCCTGAAGACGGTGACGATGCCGGACGGGCACGTAATCCAGATTGCAGCTCCCAACGCCACCGAATAGACCAAGGCCGGGAATATCATGGTTTCTCGACCAACGATGATTTGGACCAGGATTGCGATCGGCGTGGTTCTCACCATCGGCGCGCTCGTGCCAACCGGTGCGCGGGCGCAGTTCGGGGATTACCCAGTGATTTACAGACCCGCGAAAGGCGCCAAGGACCTGCGGGCGGTGCTTTTCAACTGGACCTGGTACATGGGGATGCTGCGGGGCGTGGATGAGCACGAGCTGATCTCCTCGCTGGAATATCAGGGGAAGGGCGCCATCCACGTGGACGGGCAGCCTTGCACGCTCACGAAATATCGTGTAAGCACCAGCTACCAGACGCCGGGGCAGCGGGTTCAGTACACGTGCACTCGGGCTAATGGACAAACGTCTTCGGGCATAGAGGTTGTCAGTGGGGAGTATGCCTGGAACGAAGACATAGCGGGTGCGGAGATCGTTCCGGGGAAAGGGAAGGCGACCCCGATGCCTGGCGCCGTCGATGAGCGGCTGATTCGTCTGTGGGCCAATCCGCAGGGCGCGCCGAAGGCAGCCATCGCAGGGGCTGCGCCGACGGCCCAGCTAGGGGCCAACCCAGCCACGCTTCTGAAGGACGGCGTCGATAAGGCCGGCCAAACGTCCCTTTCGTGGGTGGGCGGCAAGCCGGTGGTGACTTTCCCCATTCCGGGCGTTCCGGGGGCCATCGCCACAGCCACACTGAATGAGAAGTACATGGTGGAACGCGTGGTGGTGAAGCAAGGTTCGAAAACCACTGAGTTCACCTACGGCGATTATCAAGACTGGAACAATCCGCTGAACAAGGTGGACGCGTTATACGCCGGCAAGATGACGGAGAGCCACAATGGCGCTGTCGTTCGCGACCTGACCACGGTGCAGACGGAAACGGGCAGCGTGTATGTGGTGATGCCCGTGCCGGCCAGCGTGCGAGCGGCAATCCATGTGCCTGCAGAGCCAGCCCCAGCCCCAAAGACTCTGGAAGCATCCGGGGAGACGCCGCGGATGGCCAACGGGCACCCGGACCTGACGGGCAACTGGAATTACAACGCCATGAACTGGCGCTACGGAAATCGCCGCTGCGACCCCACGCAGCAGGAGGGCTGTTCCAGAGCGCTCAATCAGACCATGGATTTCGAGTTCGAAGCGCCTTCGCGGTTCGGACCGAATCGCCCACTGTACAAGCCCGAGTACTGGGATAAGGTTCAAGAGCTGGACATGTGGACGAACAAGGATGATCCGGTGATGACCTGCCAACCGCTGGGGGTTCCGCGCGAGGGCCCGCCCCGGAGGATCGTCCAGTCGGCCAACGACATCATCTTTTTCTACGGGGAATATGTGGATGGCGGCGGCGGCTACGGCGAATATCGCGTGATCCCGACGGACGACCGTAAGCACGACCCCAAGCAGGCGATCGAGAGTACGTATATGGGTTATACTGTGGGGCGCTGGGAGGGCGACACGCTGGTGCTCGACTCCATTTCGTTCGTCGATACCACATGGCTGGCGCGGGGCGGTTTCTTTCATTCCGATCAGATGCACGTGATCGAGAAACTTACTCGTAAGGGCAATAAGATTCTGTATGAAGTCACTGTGGACGACCCTGAGTCGCTGGCGGAGCCGTGGGTGATGACGCCGCGAACGCTGACACTCAGCTCGTTCCCCGACGCCGGGCTTCTGCGCGAGCGAGGTAATTGCGAGGTCTACGAGATTAAGGACATCAGCTCCCAGATCCGGCACTAGAAGAAAATTCAAATGACCAAAGCTGTCCTGGCGCTTCTCATCGGGAGTGCAATCTCCACGTCCGTTATGGAACGCGCCGACGCGCAGTCCCCGGCAGCGCCTGGTATGCGGGTGGAAACCGACCTTGCCAAACTCATGAGGGGGACGTTATACCCGGAATCGAATGTGGTTTTTGCCGCGCAAGATACGAATCCGGCGGAGGTGCCGCACGCCAAAGATCCAAGCATGGCGACCGACCCCCTGGCCAGCCAGTTTGGAAAATGGGAAGCAGTGGAGAACAATGCGTTGGCGATCGCTGAAGTTGCGAACCTGCTCCTGCTTCCTGGACGCAAGTGCGCGAATGGCCTGGACGTTCCGGTGGGGAATCCGGATTGGCCCAAGTTCGTTCAAGAGCTTCGGGATGCGGGAATGACGGCCTACGCGGCGGCCCAAACCAAGAATCAGGATAAGATGACCGACGCGGCCGACGTGATGACCACGGCGTGCAAGAACTGCCACGATAGATATCGCGACAGGCGCCGCCAAGCGGACCGCTGCAAGTAAACACCGTTATGGCACACACGCAGACCAGGAAGAAGCAATTATCCCCGGCCCCTGCCGCCATGCGGGGCGCGGCGCTTAGCTTCGCCGTTCTGTTAACTCTGGCCGTCATGCCGGGCCGCGCGCAGGATTTCTCCGGGGCCAAGGCCGCACTGGCGGACTATTCGAAAGCAGAACTGGAGCCAGGCGAAGCTTGCCAGGCGGTGGGTAACTTCAAATCGAAAGACATTGT
This sequence comes from Bryobacterales bacterium, assembly GCA_963747945.1. Taxonomy (GTDB): domain Bacteria; phylum Acidobacteriota; class Terriglobia; order Bryobacterales; family Bryobacteraceae; genus Palsa-89. The sequence goes on along the minus strand of CAVVHB010000031.1, from coordinate 49,618 downwards.
CCAAATCGCGGCGGTAGCGGCGCCGGCCACCGATGCCACGCCTTCCTATTGTCACGTGACGGGCTTGCTCTCTCCCGAGATCGCGTTCGAGGTGAGCCTGCCCGACAAATGGAACGGTCGATTTTACATGATCGGCAACGGCGGTTTCGCGGGCGATGCATTGGACAATCCCGGCCGCGTAGCACAGCGCAATGAAGCGTTGAAGCTTGGCTTCGCTTTCGCGCAAACGAACACAGGCCACGACGCGCGCAAGGAGCCGGGCGCTACCTTTGTCCTCAGCAATCCGCAGAAGGCCATCGACTACGCCTATCGCGCGGTCCATCTGACGGCAAAGACCACCAAAGAGATCACCAAGGCGTATTACGGCAAATCGATTTCCCGGGCCTATTGGAACTCCTGCTCCAACGGTGGCCGGCAGGGCCTGATTGAGGCGCAGCGCTTCGCAGACGACTTCGATGGCGTCGTGGCCAACTCGCCGTGGGTGGATCAAACCGGCTTCACCGTCGGCGCGATGTGGAACGAAAAAGCGTTGAGCACAGTGTCGCTTTCACCGGCTAAGCTGGCGCTGGTAGCTGATAAAGTGATGGCAAAGTGCGATGCCATCGACGGTCTGAAGGACGGCCTCATTGACGATCCGCGGAAGTGCAATTTCGATCCGGCGCGCGACGTACCGGCCTGTGGTGCCAGTACCGACGGCTCCGCCTGCCTTACGCGGGAAGAAGCAGCCGCGATCGCCAAGGTCTACAGCGGACCGGTGAGCAACGGCAAACCGTACTTCCCTGGGTACATGCCCGGCAGCGAAGCCGTGGTGAGCAGCCTTTTCGGCGGCGGAGCGGGCAGCGGCTGGCTGAACGTGATTGTCTCCACACAGCCCGATCGCGTCCCCGCCGACTTCAATCTGGCGGATGGAGCGATGCGCTACCTGGTACCCAAACCACCACAGGCCAATTACGATTACAAGAGCTTCAATTACGATACCGACATTCACCGGCTGGACGACTGGGGCAAACTGGCCGATGCAAAAAATCCTAACTTGTCGAAGTTCCAGAAACGCGGCGGGAAGCTGCTGATGACGTACGGATGGGCGGATCCGATACTGCAGCCGATGATGGGCGTGGATTATTACGAGCAGGCCGTGGACAAGAACGGTCCGCAGACGCCGGAGTTCTTCCGGCTGTTCATGGTGCCGGGGATGGGCCACTGTGGCGGAGGCATCGGTACGGATCGGCACGACGCTATGACCGCGATCATCGATTGGGTGGAGAAGGGCAAAGCGCCGGATTCCATGCTGGCCAGTCGGGTGGTGGACAATCGCGTGGTGCGAACGCGTCCCCTCTGTCCTTATCCACAGGCGGCGCGTTACGGCGGGCAGGGCAGTATCGACGACGCAGCTAACTTCCATTGTGTAGCGCCCTGACGCCTGTGCCCGGCCGGTGCAAAACGTGCCAGGTGATCTTTCAACAGAGGAGGATTTATGAGGATCGCGCTTTCCTTTTGTCTTATTGCGGCAGCTGCGGCGCCATTCGTCGCCTTGGCGCAAACCGAGTCCGGGGATCAAACCAAGCCTCAGATCCGCAGCCTTTCGCACGCCATCCACGCGGTGGGGGATCTGGATACGACGCTCGCATTTTATCGGGATGTGTTCGGCCTGGCCGGTACGCCTCAGGATTTTCCAAACCCCGCCGTGCCGCAACTCACCAACGCTCCCGGCGTTACGCTGCGCCTTTCGATGATGCGGCTTCCCGGCAAGATGCTCTTCGAGCTCACCAATTTCAAGGGTGTCGAACGCAAGCCAGCGCAAGCCGCGTACACCGATCCCGGCGCCGGCAGTATTGTGTTCTACGTCCGTGACATTGATGAAGTAGTAGCCAACGCGAAGAAGGCCAACGCTACCATCGTTACCACCGGCGGCGAACCAGTTGAGATCTCCACGCCTCAAGGCAAAGCACGCTCCATCCTCTTACGCGATCCGGATGGCTTTTTCGTTCAGGTTGTTCAGGAAACGCCGGCAGCCGGCGCGCCGGAAGGAAATGTGCATCGTGTCTCCTTGGCCTACACCATGGAGAACGCCGAAGCGACGGCCAAGTTCTACAACGGCATGCTGGGCGTAGAACTCAGCGGTCCCTCGGCATTCTCCAAAGATCCTGCCATGTTGAAGCTGATAGGCGCGCCGAAGGGGACCGAATTTCGAAAACTGACGGGCACCCTGCCCGGCCCTCCCGCCTACGTGGAGTTCACGGAGTTTCGCGGCGTGCCGCGCACCAAGTTTCACTTGCGTGTCCGCGACCCCGGCGCACCCGCGATGGCGATCCAGGTAATCAACCTGAACGGCATGGTTGCGGAGATGAAGGCGGCGGGCGTCAACCTGATTTCCGCCAACGGCCAGATTGTGGATTTCGGCGGCGGCACCCATAACATCTTCGTCGAAGATCCGAATGGCATGAACCTTGAATTGTTCGAACGCTCCGGTGCTCCGCCGGTGCGGAGCGGACGCTAGTTTACTGCTGGGTGACGGGCGCGGGCGCGCGGCCCTGGCCTACGCGGGGAACCTGATAGCCCGGCGGCACGTGGGTGAGCGTATGCACGAAACGCAGCTTGCCCTTTTCTACCCGAAACAGGTGGGTATCCGGCAATCCACCGACACCGAAAGTGCAAAACGCGACCACCGCTCCCATCGCTTCGTCGACGATGAAACGCCGCGCAACGATGTTGACGCCGCTCGGCACGCCGACCTGGCAGCTATCTTCCGGGACACCTTTACCGGTCCGGATACCGCCTTCGGTGCGGTTGCACGGGTATCCCCACGGCACCGCATCCAACTTTTTCTCCAAAAACGCGTCCAGGTAGGCATTGGCCGCGGCAACCAGGGTATCGCGGCTGTCGCGTTCTCCTGGCGGAATGGCTCCCCAATCCTCACCGGGCGACCACTTGATGTAGTTGTCGGCATTGAATAGCCAGTCGCCAGTCTGGGTCACCAGTGATTCGATTTCGGCGATCTTGTCGTGATTGACTCTGAGGCGCGTACCGATCACGTAGGGGTGGCTTTTGTCGGTAACGATCACTTCTGTAAACGTCTGACAGGTGGCCGGGTCAATCAAAGTTCGATGGAAATCGATCTTGAGCGGTTTCTGGATGACGCCCGATTTGATATCAACCACCTGCATGTTTTCGATATAAGCAAGGCCCTTCGCCAGCGGCATGCCGGAAGGATCGCCCGCGCCTTGAGCCGTGATATAGAGATTGGTAGCCGCTTCGAGGCCTTCCCGCGTGCACGCGACTTGCGCGAAACTCGCCGCCGGCGCCAATACCGCGGCCAAGATCACAATCCACTGAAGAGCAAAGCGATTCATCGAACTCCTCCGTCTCAGTCAGGTTGCTTATCAGCATCAGCGTACACTAAATCTCGCCCGCGATATACTTCTCTTCGATGCCGTACACAATCCTTTGGAAAGTTCCCGTTGCCGCGAGCCTTCTGGCCGTGTTTGCGTTTCCTCAAACAACTCCTGTCGTCCAGATCCAGATCGTCCGGTTGCAGAACCTGGCGCATACCACCGAAAGTCTCGACAAGACGGTGCCGTTTTATCGCGATGTGCTGGACTTGCCGCTGAATGGATCGCGCGATCCGCTGGCCCAAGCGCCGCAAAAACTGGACGAAGAGATGTCGAAGTTCACGGCGACCAGGGGCATGAGTTTTCGAGGGGCGACGTTCCGCATACCGAACGCAGCTTTTGGGTTTGAATTGACGGAGTTCACAGGCGGGCCCCGCAAGCCTGTGCGGCCGAACATCCAGGACATTGGCGCGGTGACTCTGGCTCTACAGGTGCGCGATATCGAAAGGGTTCTGGCGAAAGTGAAGGAATCGGGTGCGCCGATCGTGACCATCCTGGGCGCGCCCGTCAACCCGAGCGGGAATCCGAACAGTAAGCTTCGCGAGATCGTGGTGCGCGACCCCGATGGATTCTTTGTGGAATTGCAGCAGCCGGATCCCCTGCCCACCGGCACATTCGGCGATATTCTTGGCGCCGCGGTGCAGTTTTCCATCGAGGATTCTGCGAAGACGGTCGCGTTCCTGCGCGACGCTATCGGCTTCAGCGCGCGGCCGACGGGCCCGTTGGGAACCAACCCAGTGGTGACCAACCTCATCGGCCTGCCAGGAGCACAATGGCGCATCACGCACGGGAAGATTCCCGGCATCCCGCTCGACTTCGGGCTGATCGAGTATTCGGGCGTGGCGCGCGCGAAAGTGGTGGCGGGCGCCGAAGATCCGGGATCGCCCGCATTCACGATGGTGGTGCGAGACATTCATGCCGCCGTCGATCAATGGACCAAGGCCGGGGGCACCGTGGCGACCACGGGCGGCAAACCCATCGTGCGCGCAAACGGCGCGGGCAACGTGTTCGTCCGCGATGTCAACGGCTTGATGTGGGAGTTGATTCAAAGCGCCGCACAACCGGCTCCCTGACGGTCGCGGCTCGGCAACATCGGCTTCTATTTCTTCGCGTCTTTTCCGAGGTAGTGAACCGCGTCTCTCTCCTGGCAGACGAACTCCATGAGTGCAGTGTCCGGCATGAGCTGATGGTTCACGCGCACGGTGAATGGCTTGGTGTAGGCCTTGGGGTCTTCAATTGTGATATCGATCTGCATCAAGCCAAACTTGGGTCTGCGCCAACGCTCCGTCATTTTGCCGGAATTGGTGAGGGGGCTGCCCTCGACGTCCAGCCAGACGTCGTCACGGAACCCGGTGGTTTCCACCACCAATGTGTCGCCTTCCCAGTGCCCCACCGAATAGCCGTACCACCAGGGCGTGGGATCGTTGTTCGGCGATGGCCGGCCGTCGGTGAAAATCCGCCGGGTATTTCCGTTTGCCTCATAGAGGATCACGATCTGACGCGGAGTTTGCACAATCTCGCGGGGCTGCGGGTGCATGTGAAGCTGAGTCAAGCCGAGCGGCAGACAGAGCGCGTCCGGATTGTCCTTGTTGTCGTTCCCCTTTCTTTGGGCCCGCACCTGTGCACCCCAAGGGGTGAAAGGGAGCAGGCCGTCCTTGAAGCCAGCGCCGATGTTGAAGAACTGTGCCACTGGAGGATCGTCCGGGGAAGTAGGAATCGCGAAGGGCAGGGGAGCCGTACCGTTCATCCCCTTATTCTTGCTGTCGGCAGTGTGTGCGGGTTCCCATAACCCGGAGAAATCGGGCTTGCCGTCAGCCATCTTGGGCGGAGGCGCCCCGAAATCGATTTTGCCGTCGGGCATCCTCGGGCCAGGCGTGGGACGGCTGGGCCACTGCGCGAATATCGCCGTTGCGCTGGCGATCAGAGCAAGCACTACGGCCGGGATTTTGAAAGTTCTCATCTTAGTCCCACCAGCATATAATAAACGTTGCCAAGAGGCCGAAAATGCGAATTCAAATGGCGCCAATCCGTTCGAGTGCCCTTCTGTTGTTGGCTTTTGGACACGTCGCGGTTGCCCAGAACGACTGGCCGGCATATGGCCGCGATCCTGGAGCGCGGCGCTACTCACCACTGAAACAGATCAACCCGGGCAACGTCGACAAACTAGTCCAGGCGTGGTCCATCGATACGAAGCCCGCGTCGGCCACCGGCAAGGGAACTTCCAGCACCACGGCTTTGATGGTCAATAACGTCCTGTATTTTGCGACGCCCTATCAGAGCCTGGTCGCGGTCGATCCGGAAACCGGCAAGCCGATCTGGACCTTCCAGCATCAGCACGCTCCGCGCACGTCGCGAGGACTGGCGTATTGGCCGGGCGATGGCAACAGCCCTCCCAGCATCTACTTCGGCACCGAGGATGGTTTCCTCATCGCGGTGAATGCCCGCACCGGCAAGCTGGTGCCGGGCTTCGCGAAGGAAGGCGAGCTTGATCTGAAACCCGGAATGAAGGACGATCTCCCGAATGCTCCGTACGGATTGAATGGCGCCCCGGCGATTTACAAGAATCTGGTCTTCACCGGATCCCACTTGCAGGACTACGGCTCTTTTGGCGGCCGCGGCGACGTTCGGGCGTGGGATGCCGGCACCGGCAAACTGGTTTGGACTTTCCATACGGTTCCGCAGCCGGGAGAGCCGGGCCATGAGACGTGGCTGGACGATGGATGGAAGAACCGGTCCGGCGTGAACGTGTGGAGCACTTTTACCGTGGACACCGAGACCGGCACGCTGCTGATGCCGATCGGCTCACCCAGCGACGATCGTTATGGCGGCGATCGTCCGGGCGCGAATCTGTACGGAAATGCGCTGGTCGCGGTGGACGCCATGACCGGGAAATTGAAGTGGTATTTCCAAAACGTGCATCACGATCTGTGGGATTCCGATCTGCCGCCGCAGCCCACCCTGGTCACCCTGGTCAAAGACGGGCAAAAGATCCCGGCGTTGATTCAGGCCGCCAAAACGGGCTTGGTATTTATTCTGGATCGGCGGACGGGAAAAGCGGTGTTTGGCATCGAGGAGCGTCCGGTGCCCAAGGGCGATGTCCCCGGCGAGTGGTACTCGCCCACGCAGCCCTTCCCGCTGAAGCCTCCGCAGCTTGCGCGCGCCACCTGGAGCCCCAACGACATCTCGAAGTTTACTCCCGAACATCAGAAGTATTGTGAGGACTTGTTCAAGAACGCGAAGAACGACGGCCCCTTTGCGCCCGTGCGCATGACCGACACTGTGGTGTTCCCGGGCCCGGATGGCGGCTTCAATTGGGGCGGCGGCAGTTACGATCCCAAGCTGGGCTATTACTTCATCAACTCGCACGACCGGGGCGGAGTGCAAAAGATGGTGGCGCAGGTTCCGGCGAAGGAACGCCCCACCGGCAAGATCAGCGGCGCCGGCGATGCGAGTCAGATGCCGTTTGTGCGAAAGAACGTGGGGGCGATGAACGATCCGGCGACGGGCTGGCCGTGCCAGACTCCGCCCTGGGGCGAGCTGTTCGCCATCAACGTGAATACCGGAGACGTGGCGTGGCGGGTGCCCTTTGGTCGTGTGGAATCGCTGGAGAAGATCGGAGTGATGAACACGGGATCGTACAATATCGGTGGTTCCGTGGCAACGGCGAGCGGATTGCTTTTCATCGGAGCCACGGACGATCAGCGCTTCCACGCCTACGAATCGAAAACCGGCAAACTGCTGTGGGAGACCAAACTTCCCGCGAACGGGTACGCGAATCCGATCACGTATCAGGGCAGGGATGGAAAACAGTACGTCGTGATCGCGGCTCAGGAGACCATGGTGGCCTTCCGGTTGCCGTAAAGAGTTGCGGCGTCTCGCGTCACTTACATAGAATCGAGTCTTGAATTACATGAAATTGATGTCTGGAGTGCTGCTCTTTGCGGCCGTTCTCCTGCCAATGAGCGTGTCTGCGCAATGGCTCAACTACTCGCCGGCCGGCACGCCGATGAAAGACGGAAAGCCGAATCTGGCGGCGCCTACGCCACGAGGCGCGGATGGCAAGCCGGATTTGACGGGCGTCTGGGCGCACGAGAAGACTTCCGTGGCTGAATTCAAACGCATGCTCGGCCCCGCGTATGAGAAGGAGTCGCAATCGGCGCTGCTGGGGATGGAGCTCGAAGTAGTGCACAAGTACGGGCTCAACATCTTCGCCGATTTGAAGCCCGGAGAGTCCCTTTTGAAACCTGAAGGAGAGGCGGCGATGAAGCGCCGGGCCGCCGGGCAGAAGGTCGACAATGTTTGCCACGGCGAGTATGGCTGGCCTGTGGCAGGGCTACTTGCCGAGCCTTTCAAAATCGTCCAGGCGCCGAAGGAGACGATGATCCTATACGAAGTGGACGGCATGCACCGCCAGATCTTCGTGGATGGGCGCGAATTTCCAGCCGAATTCGAATTTCCGGCCTATCTCGGATATTCCATCGGCCGTTGGGACGGCGATACCTTCGTGGTTGAGACGCGCGGATTCAACGACCGTACGCCGATAGATGGCATGGGGCATCCCCGCGATGAATCCATGCATGTGACGGAGCGTTATCACAGGCGCGATTTCGGACATCTGGACACCGAGCTGACCTTCGATGATCCCACGCTATACACCCGGCCGTTCAGCGTCAAGATTTCGTACAACCTGATTCCGGACTACGACATCTTCGAGATGTTCTGCACGCAAAACGAGAAAGACCGCGCCCACATGGTGAAGTAAACCAAGATGGTGAAGTAAGCTTAGGTTTTCCCCATGGCTTTCCACACGTCCGCCTTGGTTTGTGGAGCAGCGGAGGCGTGCACGTTGATATACCGATCGAAATCCAGGTTCAGCCTTTCGAGAACCGGGACCAGAGCCTTCACGTGATCGTTCGCCGGTTCACCGGGGTTCACCGAGAAGTCGCCCTGGAACAAAACCTTTTCCTTGGGAATGTAGGCGATGATCAACCCATTGGAGTGGGGAGCCGGATAGATGTGGTACATCTCAACGGTGCGGGTTCCATCGGAGTAGACCCTTTTCTCGGCGACAGTTTCAAATTTCGCCTTCTTCGGATTCTGTGAGAGCGTATCGCTCAGGAGCGTTCTGGGAGTATTGAGCGCTTTATCGAGGAACGCCTCATTGTTCTTCTGCGTGATGATGATTGCGCCGTCGGCGACCAACACAGGCAGCCCTCCGGTATGATCGGCATGGGGATGCGTGTTCATGACGTAGCGGATTGGCTTGTTCGGCATCAGCTTCTTCGTTTCGGCAACGTAGGCCAGGGCGCGCGCCTGGGATTGGCCGGCCTCCAGCATCATGACGTAGTCCTTGAATTCCACGATCACCGAATCGTAGCTGCCGGGTCCGGTAGTGAGCCGGTAAAGGCCGTCACCCAGCTTTTCGGCAGTCACCGTTAGCGGCGCTGGAGCCGGCGGACCACCGCCTGGGCCACGACCTGCCGGCGCGGGAGCCAGCGTGGCAAGATCAGCGGGATTCGCTTTGGCCGCGGTCACATCTACTGCAAAGAAGGGCCACCCGCCGCGCGTCTGCACGATTTTGGATGGCGCCATCGCGCCGCCGAAGTCCTTCCATCCGGAGTACGTGGCGACGATGTGCATGTCGCCCATGATGTTTTCACCGAGCCAAGTTTCGACGCGATCCACCATGTGCTTGTCGTCCACAAAGCCATTGATGACGTAGCTCTTGCCGGAGGGCGCCTTCACCGCCGGGCTCCAGCTCAGGACGGCGTAGTTCTTGCCATCCACCTTGCGATGGCTCAGCGTGGCGTTATTCTCCGCGGCGCCTTTCAGAAAACCCCAGGGCGTGAGGTAGAACTCGAGCGAGCCGGCCCAGGGTTGGGAGACGTCCGCCTGCTGGGCGGTGACCTGCTGGAAGAAGGTCCCCTGTGACACGGTGGTTGAGCCGCCCGGACCAATATTGTGTGTGATTCCGGTGTGCCGGGAGGCGGGCGCGGTAAGATCGATCACGCGGACGTAATTGTCGATCGGCCGCATCGGATCGTGCGTCCCCTGGCATGTCATGTCGGCGGCATTGGCCCCGCACTGCTGGAATGCCACGTCCTTGGCCGTGCCCGAATACGTGATGGATTTCACGTCGCCCAGCGCGGTCTGCGCATTCACGATCACGGTCTTGGCATCCTGCGCGAGCGCGATCCCACAGAGGAACGCGAGGCAGATAGTGACGAAAGCAAATTTCTTGAACACGGCATCTCCTTATGAGCGGGATTGCGAGGGGGACCGCACCCGTCCTGAGTATTTTATATCGATTCAGGCGTGTGCGGGCGCTGGGACCGTCGTGTCGACCCTGGACGGCACTGATCCGGGGGAGCCACCCACGATCCGGAAATTTCACGATTCGACCTTTGGTTCCTGAGGCCGGAGGCGCGAAAGGGACGGGCTACTTTTTTACTTCCGCGACTGTTGCGACTGGAATCCCCTTGGCCTTCATCAAGGATTCCAGCAACGCCACGGTTTTCGGGAACGCATCCGCACCGCCGCGAACGCCGCCGGCACCGCGGGCGACATCGAGCGGTGTGCGTCCGCCGGCGTCTTTAGCCGTCAGGTCTGCGCCGTTGGCGACCAGGAATTCGATGAACTTATCGAAGCCGTGTTCGGCGGCACCGTGCAGAGCGGTTTGGTTCGGGACGGCATTCGCGCCCGGCATCTGGCTGCCGCGACGGCCGGTCTGTTGCGCGATGCGCGCGCCCACGCTCTCACCGGCCCCAAAACCAGCGCCGCCTCCGGGCCGGCCAAAGCCCAGATTGCGATCGAAAAGCGATCGGGCGTTCACGTTCGCACCGGCTTTGATAAGAGATCCATGGTGGCGAGCACGCCTTCGTCGGTACGGTTGCGCCCGCGCGTGACACGAGCGCCATAATCGACGCCGGCGGCGGCCATCAACGGCGTGATGCCTTCCTTGCTCGGCAGATCGACCAGCGCTTTGTACTCGAGCAGCAGCGCGACGAACTTGTCATCGCCGCCACGCGCGGCACGCAATAGCGGCGTAGCGCCCTGGGCCAGCATGGTGTCGCCGCCGCGATCCTGCGGGACGTCGCGATACGGCGGACGCCGCTTCAACTGAATGTTCGGGTCCGCGCCTTTCGCGAGCAGCATGCGCCCGACATCGACGGCAGTGAGCTTGTCCGGGCTCGGGAGCACGGCCACCGCACCGTTGCCTTTCGTCGGCAGCGTGCTGACGTCGGCCGCCATGTAGACCGGAGAGCGGCCAAAGAGATCCCACTTGTTTAGATCGGCGCCCCCTTGTATCAGCACGGCGGCGGTGTCGAAATGCAAGTTCTCCAGCGCCAGAAGCAGTGGAGTTTCACGATCCGGATCTTCGGAATCGGGATCGGCGCCGGCGGCCAGCAGGTTCTGAACGCAGGCCTCGCAACCTTCCCGCGCGGCATAGTGGAGCGGCGTGAAGCCGCCCTTGTTCATATCCTTCGGGCGAGGCTCCTGGATAACCTTACGCTCCCACTGATTGACCTTGCCGTGATCGTTCAGGTTCGCGCCATTCGACCGCCAGGAACTTCACCATATCGGCCTGGCTTAGCGCGGCGGCCCACATGAGCGCGGACTGTCCGCCCCAGGTTTCCTTGGCGTTGATGTCGGCTCCCGCGGCAAGCAGCGCTTTGGCCGCGTCAATCTTGCCGGTGCGCGCGGCAGCCATCAGCGGAGTTTCGCCATTGGGAGTTTTGAAATTGGGATCGGCGCCGGCCTTGAGCAGCGCTTCAATGATGGGCGCGGAGCCGATGATCGCGGCTTCGGTGATGGCCGAGGTGCCAAGCTGGTTCTCCAGTTTGACGTTGGCGCCGGCTTTGATTAGCGCATGGACCAGTTCCAGATCGTTGTTCGCCGCGGCATACATGATAGCGGTGGCGCCATCGGCGCCCGCAGCGTTCACGTTGGCGCCCTTGGCGCTCAGCAGTTGCATGGCCGAGACGTGGTCGCCGGACGCCGCCGTATCCAGCAGGGACGGGCCGCCGGCGAATGCTATCGAAGCGCCGGCTGCGAGGATTGCAATTGCAACCACGACACTGACCCACTCCCTCACGGTCGCGGTTCTGCAAGCACCCACAAACAAGCGGTTCTTCAGCATCCGGCTAGACCTCCGAGAGACCGTCGACGCCGTCGCCGATGGACTTCACCGGGATCTCGTTGCGCTGCAGCAGCGTGAGCAGCAGTTCGCCATGACGCGAATCCTGGGGATATTTCAGGTGTTGGCCGCCCTTGATCTTTCCGTTGGCGTGTCCCAGAATCGCGGACGGCAGCGGATCGTTATTGTGGCGATCGCTGTTGCTCATATCGCTGCCAAAAAGAATGGTGGAATGATCCAGCACGGTGCCGTCGGCTTCCTTGGTGGCTTCGATTTTCTTGATGAATCCGGCAAACTCTTTCGTGTGATAGTTCTGAATCTTCACCAGCTTGTCCATCTTCTCCGGGTTGTTGCCGTGATGGGACAGCGGATGGAACCCCTCGGCAATGCTCAGGTTGGTGTAGGTGCGCATGCTGGCTTCGTGATCCATGGAGAGCGTGATCACGCGCGTGATGTCGGCCTGGAACGCGAGCGCCATCAGGTCGAACATCAGCTTGAAATACTCCGTGATGTCGTTGGGGGTGCCGATGGGCGCATCCGGGATCACCAATTCGGTGTTGTGCGCTTTCTCAGCCATCTGCACGCGGCGCTCAATCTCACGAACGGAGTCCAAATAGTCGCCTACCACGTTGCGGTCCGGCACGCCGAGGCTGGCTTGCAACCGTTTGGCTTGTCCCTGCACGCGATCCAGGATACTGCCGGTTTCGGTAAGGATCTGGGCGCGTTCCTGATCGGTATCGCCCTCTCCGAAGAGCTTCTGGAAGACCGCGCGCGGGTTGCTTTCCTGCGGCAACGGCTGGGTGGGCGTGCGCCAGGCGATGCGGGCGCTGCCCTGGCCGACGCTTAGTTCGAGTGAAGGGAGACGCGTGTCTTGTCCCACGTAGCGCACGGCGATCTGGTCGGCGCTAACGCCGGAGTCCGGACCGTTCTTGCCGAAGTCAAACGGCTTTACGGCGGTCAGCCAGCCTTGTTCGATGTAGGCATGGGGCTCGGGAGTTTCCGCGGGCTTGTTGCGCAGACCGGAGACGATAGTCAGATGCTTGCGAAAAGGCTCCAACGGCTGCAGGATCGGCGACATGGCGTAGTTGGTGCCGGTTTCCTTGGGAGACCAGCGATCCATGATCGCGCCATGAGGGAAACCCACAAACGCAAAGCGCTTAATGGTCTTGCCGGCGGGAGTTGTGGTGGCCGCGGTTGCGGCGGGAAGCATAGCGTCCAACAGCGGCAATGCCAGGGTGGCTCCGGCTCCCTTCAAGACTGCACGGCGTAGAATGTGTTTCTTGGATATGAACATGGCGTCTCCTTATTTAATTATTTATCTTCTCGCACTCTGCACCGGCTCCGGCGGCGGGGGCGGCACGCGGCGCATCTTAAACTGGTCGGTATTCACTATGGCCTGAACGATGGCCGAAAACTTGTAATCCGCGCCCCGGGTGTCACGCACGATTTTGCGGACGGTGGGCATGTCGTAGTATTCGCGCGTGCGGCCCATTGAATAGGTCAAAAGCGCTTCCACGAACGTTTGCACGAACTGTTCGGGGCGGCGCAGCAGCGCATTGCGGAGATCGTCGGGTCCGTTGATCTTGGTGCCGTCGGGCAACTCACCGGCGGAGTCGATCACCGTGTTGGCAAAGCGGTCCTTGTCTCGCCACATCCCAGTTGCGTCGAAGTTTTCAAGCGCGAAGCCGAGGGGATCCATGATGGAGTGGCAGGACGAGCAGGTTGGGTTCGCGCGGTGCTTGGCCATCAGCTGGCGCACGGTGAGCGCCTTGGTGGTGCCGATGTCTTTATCGTTCAGGGTGGGGACGTTGGGCGGCGGGTTAGGCGGCGGGACGCCCTCGATGTAGCTCAAGATGAACTTTCCACGCAGCACGGGGGACGTGCGGTTCGGATACGCGGCCGACATCAGGACGGCGCCTTTGCCGAGCAAACCCCAGCGCGCGGAGTCTTTCAGCTCCACACGGCGAAACTCATCGCCTTTCACGTTGTTGATGCCATATTGCAGCGCCAGGCGCTCATTCACGAAGGTATGGTTCGCGCGTAGCAAATCCACGACGCTGCGGTCCTGCCGGAAGATGCTGTCGGCAAACAACCTGAGTTCGGTGCGGAAGTCCTGGCGCGGGTCCATAAACCCGGAGGCATAGGGGAACACGTCTCGATCGGGAACGATTTGGTCAAGCTTTTCCATGTCGAGCCACTGGAACACGAAATCGCTCGCCAGTGTTCTCGATCGCGGATCGGCCAGCATGCGCTTCACCTGCATTTCGAGCGTGGCCGGATTGCTGAGTTTGTTCTTGGCGGCCAGATCGATCAGTTGATCGTCGGGAATGGAGTTCCACAGGAAGAACGAAAGCTTCGACGCGAGTTCGAGATCGGTGATTTCGTACTTCTCGCCCGGTTTCAAGCCCGCGGGGACGCGTTCGCCGCGATAGAGGAAGAACGGGCTGGCCAGCATTCCCGTGATCCCTTCCCGAATGCCCGATTCAAACCCTCCGTCTTTGGCGCCATCGGAGTAATACTGCATGAGCTCCGCGATGTCGTCACTGGTTACGGGACGCCGGTATGCCCGCTTCGCCAGCGTCGAGAAAATCTGTTTGGCGCAGGCTTCGGGCGTCTTGACTCTTGTCCTTCGTCGGATTACAGCTGAAAATGCGATCGCGGCTGGGCGTAGAACTGAGGCCGGTTACATCGAAGGGCCCGAGAAGCTGGAAGGAACTGACACGGTAAGACCGGTCCTGCCCGCCGCCCGGAGCAAACATCTGCAACTGATCGTCGGATTGGGCGAAACTCTGACGGCGGAAAGTGACGCCGATCTTGTGCGGTCCGGCAGTGGCATCGAACTTGATGTTTTTCAGGCGGGCATTGACGCGATCCATCGCGCCGCTCTGCACCTGATCGTAAAGCTTCATGTCTTCTTCGCCGCCGATGACCGTTTGATAGACGATTTTGTTGTCGACCGTCACCACCAGTGGATTTTCGTACTCCATGCCGTTGCCCCAGATATGGTTGGCCATGTCGGCGATGTTGATCTTGTATTGGCCGTCGGCGGGCAGATCCACGTTGGCAAGAATGCCGCCGCGCGTCCCCAGCGGCAATCCGGGAACGTGTGTCAGCTGGTTGCCGGAAGCAGCGCGGAATGTCCAGCCCTGCGGGCGGCTGTCGCGCCTGCCGAGCGCCGCCGACAGCGACGTTATGGGCGGCCAGCACGTATTGCTCGACGAAAGATGGGGAAACCTGCAGGGCGGAGGCGATGTTGTCGAAGCCCTGCGCGGTGTCGTCCGGCGGAAGAAGATCGGCGCCGTTGACGTCCACCAAAAGCAGATCATGGACCGCGTTTTCGTACTCCTTGCGATTCAACCGGTGAAGCAACTGGCCGTCGGTGATGTGCTGCGGGGCGGGAAGCTTGTCGAGCGAATCTTCCAGGTACGCGACCAATGAGTCCACAGCCTTGCCGTCCGGCTGCCTGGCGCCTGGAGGCGGCATAACGCGGCCACGCAGCTTGCGCACGGCTTTCTCGAAAAGTTCGGGATTTTTGGCGATGCTCTCCGCCGTGATGCCCTGGAAGCTGATTCCACCGATTTTGGCTATGTCGCTGTGGCAGCCCACGCAGTATTGCTTGATGACGGCCAGATGGGCGTCGGCCGGATCCTGCGACGGGCTTGTGGGAGCGGCGGTAAGAACGCCGGCCAAGCCTATCGCGGCGATCAAAACCGCTTGCTTACGCGCGCGGCTCACTAACGTTACTACCGAGCCGCGACCGTCAAGGAGTCGGTTTTCGATAATGTATCGCATCGTTGTCATGAATTTTAGGCGTCCGGAGACAGATAGGCCCACTGGCTCTCGAAAGCGCGTCGAATGAATTCATCCGAGTTGCCCATCTTGGCCTCGTATTGGGCGGCCGGCTTGGCCGCGACTGCTTCCGACGGGCTGTGGCCCTTGTTCAACATCTTGCTCAGAACTTCGTTGATGGTGCCGTACATGTCGAGCTGCGCGGCGATGTCGGCGAAGCTGAGCACGGGCCCTTGCGCCGGAACGATCTTCGTATCGTGGTTGGCGACGGTCTGGAGACGTTGCAGTCCGCCGACGATGCCGCCAATCCAGCCTCCGGTCCACCAATCCATGACAGGCCAGCCTTGTCCGTAGGCTGCGTCGCCCACCGCAAGAATGTTCTGCTGGGGGAAGTGGACGTACAGATCGCCGTCCGTATGCGCCGCGTCGGAGATATATCCGTACCGGACTCCTGGATCGAGCACACCTTTGTCGTAAAAGGTTTTGTTGGGTTGGGCGATCTTGGGAAGCTTTGCGAATTTCCGCCCGTTCCAGGGCCACGTGATGTTTTGCGTCAACCACAGCCGCGTGTTCTCGTGAGCGATCATGGTGACGCCGGCCATGCCGAGTTTCTGGTTGGAGCCGGTCTGCTCGGGATGCCAATGGGTGTTGAACAGCGTATGCACCGGACCACCATTGGGTAGCGCAGCCACGGCTTGTGCCAGCGCGTCGGCATTTTCCGCCAGTCCGCCATCCACCAGGACCACGCTCCCCCCACCCGTGCGGGCGACGACGTTGCAGCCGGCGCCGCTCAACACATAGAGGTTGTCGCCCAACTGCGCCGTCGTGATCTTTGGGGCTTGCGCGAAAAGACGCGGCAGGGCCAATCCCGCGGTAGCGGCCTGGAAGAATGTTCTACGGGTTGGAGACAGCACGGTTCCCCCTCATAAAGTATACTTCCGCAAGCGTTTGGTTACACTAGTCTTCATGTTCTGGCCCTAACAGCCCGTGGCAGTAGTGCTAAAATCTCGCTTACTGACGTGCGCGGTTCAGTAGATTCCGCGTGTTACAGAACCGCGACCGTTAGAGCGACTAATACCACGGGCTGCTAGGGTTCCTTCTCCGGGGCCGCTTGGGGCCGAGGGGGCGGCGGCGGGGCCGGTGTGGGCAACTCGGCCGTCCCGTCCAGCGCGAACACGAACATAATGGGCGGGTTGTCCACCTTGGCTTCGTTTGGACCAACGGTAGTTGCCGGACGCCCCAAGCCGCCCTGGAAAGCCACATATTGCTTGCCGTCCACCGCATAGGTGATGGGAGGCGCCATGCCGGTGCGCCCGGTTTTGATCTCATACAGGATTTCGCCCTTGTCAGCCGTCACTGCCCGGAAGCGGCCATCGTTGATCACCTGGAATATCAGGTTCCCAGCAGTGGTCACAGTGCCGCCGCCGATGCCGCCGCCGCCCTCGATGCGCCACACCAGTTTCTGATTCACGGGGTCCCAGGCTTGAAGCGCCCCTCGCATTCCCTCGGCGGTGGGCGGACCGATGGCCGGGCTATCGATCAGCTTGGGGTCAACGGCGCCGCGCGTGTAGCCATTGGTGTTCGGCTTCAACTCCGTTGTCGCCGCGTAAGTGAACGGCTGCAGGAAGACCGGAATATAGACGTACCCTGTGGCGGGATTGTAGGACATGGGCGACCAGTTGTGCGCGCCGCCACCGGTGGGAAACAGCGAGATTGGCTCGGTGTCGTAGTAGGCTGCTGGATTTACAATCGGGCGGCCCTTGGCATCCAGCCCGAGGGCCCACGTCGTCTTCACATAGGGGGCTCCCGAGATGAACTCGCCCGTCATGCGATCCAGCACCCAGAAGAAGCCGTTCTTGGATGCTTGCGTGATCACCTTTCTCCGCTTGCCGTTGATTGTCAAATCCAGCAGCATCAACTGTTGCACGCTATCGTAGTCCCAGTTGTCATTGGGCGTGGTTTGGAAATACCATTTCAGTTGGCCGGATTTCAGGTCCACCGCCAGGATGGAACAAGTGTAGAGATTGTCCACGCCCTGTGCGCCGCGGAATTTCTGTACCCAGGGTTCGGCGTTGCCAGTGCCAACGTACACCAGGCTCGATTCTGGATCGTAAGCGAAGCCGTCCCAAACCGCGCCGCCGCCGCCTTTGGTCCAGAAATCCCCACCCCAGGTCTTCAGCGCTGCCTTCATCGCATCGTTCTCAGGCGGATTTTCGGGATTTCCAGGAACGGTGTAGAACTTCCATGCCGAATGCCCGGTCTTGGCGTCGAACGCGGCGAAGAAACCGCGCGTCCATTTGTCTCCACCGGCGGCGCCGATGATGACCTTGTCGCCGGCGATGCGCGGAGCCATGGTTAGCGTGTACCAATCCTGCGGATAAGCCACGCGCGCTTCCCAGATCGGCTTGCCCGTTAGGGCGTCGAGGGATACCAGGCGTCCATCGATGGAGGGCGCGATTATGGTTCCGTTGTAAATGGCAACGCCGCGATTCACGGTGCCGCAGCAGATCTTGGGACGCACGGCAGTTTGGTTTACTTCCGGATCCCAGCGCCACAGCTCCTTGCCAGTGCGAGCGTCCAGCGCGTAGACTACGCTCCAGGTGGTGATGCCGTAAAGGGTGTTGTTCCACACGAGGGGCGTACCCTCCTGATTGCCACCCCCTGCGCCGACCGCATAAGACCACTCCAGGCCAAGGCGCTTCGCGTTGGTGTCGTTGATCTGCTTCAGCGTGCTGTAGCGTGTCTCGCTCTGGTTGCGTCCGTAGCTCAGCCAGGAGCCGGGTAGCGTATCGTCAGCCACGCTTCCGGAGTCGCGCAGCACCTTTGAGTCGACATTCACCGGCCTCGCGGTTTTTTGCGCCGGAAGCCAGGTTCCCGCGGCAAGGGTGAGGATTCCCAAGGCCAGACTGGCGCGTAGCTTACCCCCGGACATATTTCCCTCCTACCTGCCGACCATGTGGCCTGGCGCTTTGTTGTTCTCTTCGCAGATGTACTCCTGAACATCGTCTAGCGGAAGCAGGTGAATTTTGGCCGACACGGTCCAGGGTTTGGCGTACGCCTTCGGATCGTTGATGGTGAACTGAACGTCCATATGTCCTACGTCGCGGCGCGTAAAGCGCTCGGTGAGGTGCATCGCCTCGGTCTCGGGATGGCCGGCCATGTCGAGCCATTCCTTGCCGTTGAAGCCCGCGGTTTCCACGACAAGCGTGTCGCCGTCCCAGTGCCCAACCGAGTAACCTTGCCAGGTGGGATTGGGATCGACCGGCAGCGCCCGGCCGTCCATGAAGATCTGGCGGTAGATGGTGCGGGATTCATATAGGAACACGATCAAATCGGGCGTCTGAACGATTTTGTAGGGCGCGGGAACCACGTCCTTCTCAGGCATTCCGGAGGGCAGGCACTGCGCGCCCGGGTGATCTTTGCCGTTGGTGGCCTGGCGTTCCTTGTAGAGGGCTTCGGCCCAGGGAAGCATTTGGACTTCGCCGGGTTTCAGATCCCACGCGAGGTTGATCAGCAGTTTGGGAGGGCCGGGGTCCCCCTCAGCGTACATTTCCCAAACTCCGGAAAGATCGGGGGCGCCTTCGCGAGTGCGCGGGGCGGGAGCCTTCAAGTTGACCTTGCCGTCGGCCGCGCGAGGCAGTTTCTGAGAGGCGACGCGAGGCCACTG
Source organism: Bryobacterales bacterium (assembly GCA_963747945.1). Lineage (GTDB taxonomy): Bacteria > Acidobacteriota > Terriglobia > Bryobacterales > Bryobacteraceae > Palsa-89. The sequence goes on along the minus strand of CAVVHB010000031.1, from coordinate 30,636 downwards.
GGCTGGAGAAAGGGCGGCGGACGCTAATAACGCAATTGCGAGGAGGAATATTCGAGGCATTTTCGGGGCGCTCCGTCCTGGCTAGTATACATCGAGAGCCTTCTTCGGGAAGATATATGGGAGGAGGCGGTATGACCACGAAAATTGTGTTTAGCGTTGCAGCGCTATTAGGGGTGGCGCTGCTGGGATCGCCGGCTGTGGCGGCGGAGAACGAAACGGAACGGGAAGTTCACGATCGAGCGCAAATCGAAAAGTTAATGTGGCAGTACGTTCGCGCCCTGGACACGGGAAATGCCGATGCTTATGCCGCCGCATTCACGCCGGACGGGCAGTTCGGCAGCGGCGCCAGTGCCGTCAAGGGACGGGACGCCCTCAAGAAGATGATCGACGATTTTCGGCAGCGCACCGCGGAGAATGAATCCAAGAGCGGAGAGAAACGGCCGGCCATGTACCACGTGATCGCAAACAGCTACTTGGAATTTCTCGACAAGGATCACGCGCGTCTGCAGGCATACTGGATGACCGTAGTCGCGGCCGGCGGTCCGAACGTGCCTTCTCGCGTGGCTGGCGCGGGACGGGAAGTGGACGAACTGGTTCGCGTCAACCGGGAGTGGCTAATTAAGACGCGTGACGTTGCGCCCAAAGACTAAGCCGGTGATCTCGCCGCGAGGCCTTCGGCACCCACGCTTTAGTTCGTTCGGTGGGCCTCCGCCAGGCTCGGAAGCTTCCAGTCCGGCCGCACGAAATGGCACGTGTAGCCGTTTGGATAATGCTCCAAATAGTCTTGATGCTCCGGCTCGGCTTCCCAGAACGGACCGGCTGGCGCTACTTCGGTCACCACCTTGCCGGGCCAGAGGCCTGACGCATTTACATCCGCTATTGTGCTGTTTGCGATTTGCTTCTGCTCGTCATTTGTATAGAAGATAGCCGAACGATAACTGGCGCCCCGGTCGTTACCCTGACGGTTCAGCGTGGTCGGATCATGAATCTGGAAGAAAAACTCGAGGATCTTTCGATAACTGATCTTCTGCGGGTCAAAAACGATTTCGATGGCTTCGGCATGGGTTCCGTGATTCCGATACGTTGCATTGGGCACGTCGCCGCCGGTATAACCGACCCGCGTGGAAATCACACCGGGGTAACGACGCAGCAAATCCTGCATTCCCCAGAAGCAGCCACCCGCAAGAACCGCCCTTTCAGTTGTCATTTCGTTAGTCCTTTTCCTTTCTCTAGAAACAGTTTACGATAGCTGCTGTCCGAAGAGACCGCTTGCTAACGCGCGCGGCTCAGTGGACTCTTCGCGTTACAGAGCCGCGACCGTTAGGGAGACGGTTTCGACGGCCAAGCCCCGGATCAGTGCGGCGATCTCATCGGCAGCCGTGTCCAGTGCGAAATGGCCGGCGTCCACGTTGGTGCGGTAGTCGTAGAAGAGTTCGCCTTGAATATCCCCCTGCCCCGGCTGTAGCAGCCTGTGTCGAAAGTCCGAAAAGACCGCTTGCTTAGGCGCGCGGTGGACTCTTCGCGTTACAGAGCCGCGACCGTTAGGGAGACGGTTTCGACACAGGCTGCTAGCGCTTCAGTGAAATGATTCATGACGTCGGCGTAATGATCGAACGTATAAGCGAATGTTTTCGGGTCCGGCCAATCGCTGTGTCCGAAGCCTGGGTAATCGGGCGCCACCAGGCGATAGCCATCGGAGAGACGGCTCAGGAGCGGCTCGAACATGCGCGATGAAGAGGGCAGTCCATGGAGCAGGAGAATGGTTGGGCATCCTTCGGTCCCGCTTCCCGATAAAAAATGGAGAGTCCGTCAACCTTCACGGTGCGATAAAAGACCTGCTGCGGCATGGTTATAGTTTTGAGGTTAGCGCGCCGGGCGAGATCATTGCGCGTTAGAACGAAAGGTGGCGCGCTCGCGCATCTTCCTTCAGCCGCACGCCCGACAGTTTCAATCGCCGGGACTCGTGTATCAGAAATAACAGCTTGTGCGCGGCCGCCGCGTAGCTTAGTCCATCGGCGCGAATGTTCGAGATGCAGTTGCGCTCCGCATCGGTCCGCCCGGGACGAGGCTGCCAGGTGAGATACGCGCCCAGGCTATCGGGTGAGCTGAGGCCAGGACGTTCGCCGATGAACACCACCACCATTCGCGCGCCCAGCAACTCGCCGATATCGTCACCGATGGCGACGCGGCCCTGTTCTACAATCGCGATCGGCGCGATCCGGGAGTCCAAGTCTTGCAGCAGGAGATCGAGCAAAGGCACGGCGTGGCGATGCACCGCCAACGCCGAAAGGCCGTCCGCGATCACGAAGGCGGCGTCATATTCGCGCTCCCCTGGTTCGTGCTCCCCTGGCAGTGCCGTCAATCGCTTCCGGGAGTCGTCACTCAAGCGCCGGCCCAGATCCGGACGGCGCAGGTACTCATCGCGATCGCGCGCCAAGCTCGCCAAAGTGACGGACGCGAGATTCTTCTGCTTCAGTTCGAGCACCAACGAATTGACCGCCAGCGGCAAATGAACCGCATCGCGCGCCCTGGCATGCGCCAGCTGAAATTCGAGCAATGCCTGTGTAGGGATACTTGCGCCCGCGCGGCCCAATTCCACGCGAGCGGAGGTGAAGTCGCGAAGCCGCACTATCCCGCTTCCAATAACAAGCTCGCCATGCGGGGCAGCTCCTGCCGCACCTGATCGAACCAGGCTTCGAACTCGGGCGCGGGCCGCAAGCCGAAAATCCTGCGAAGATACAGCGCGTCGTGAAACGACGTGCTCTGATAATTCAGCATCACGTCGTCGGCGCCCGGCACGCCCATGATGTAGTTGACGCCGGCCGCGCCCAGCATGGTGGAGAGCGCATCCATGTCGTCCTGATCGGCCTCGGCGTGATTGGTGTAACAAATATCGCAGCCCATGGGAAGGCCCAGCAGCTTGCCGCAGAAATGATCCTCCAGGCCCGCGCGCAGGATCTGTTTGCCGTTGTACAAATACTCCGGGCCGATGAATCCGACCACGGTATTCACCAGCAGCGGTTGGAAATGCCGCGCCAGCCCGTAGGCGCGCGCTTCGCAGGTCTGCTGATCAACGCCGTGATGAGCGTTGGCCGATAGAGCGCTGCCCTGGCCCGTTTCAAATACATCACGTTGTTGCTGCCCACCGTCCCACGGCGTAAATCGAGCGCCTGCTCGCGCGCTTCCCGGATCATCGCGATATTCACCCCGAACGAAGTATTCGCCGCTTCGGTGCCGGCGATGGATTGAAACACCAGATCCACTGGAGCGCCGCGCCGCATCGCGTCCATGGTGGTAGTGACGTGGGCGAGTACACAGCTTTGCGTGGGTATCCGGTAGATCTCCCTCACGTGATCCAACAGCCGCAGCAAGGTCTCGACGCTCTCCAGATTGTCAGACACCGGATTGATGCCGATCACTGCGTCGCCGCTGCCATATGTCAGGCCGTCGATGATGCTGGCGGCGATGCCCTTGGGATCGTCGGTGGGATGATTGGGCTGCAGCCGCGTGGAAAGCCGCCCGGCTAGCCCGAGTGTGTTTCGGAACCGTGTGACCACACGAATCTTCGCCGCCACTGTGACCAGGTCCTGCAGCCGCATGATCTTCGAAACCGCCGCGGCCATTTCCGGCGTAAGGCCGGGCGCCAAGCTCGCCAAAATCTCGCCGGTGGCTTGTTCGCTGAGCAGCCAGTCGCGAAAGTCGCCGATCGTAAGATGGGCTGCCGGTGCGAACGCCGCCGCATCGTGTCGATCGACGATGAGCCGCGTAACTTCATCCGATTCATAAGGAACTACCTGCTCGCTGAGGAAAGTCTTCAGGGGCAACTCGGCCAGCGCCATTTGGGCAGCCACCCGCTCCTCCGCGCTAGCGGCCGATAGCCCCGCCAGATCGTCGCCGGAACGGGGCGGCGATGCCTTCGCCAGGAGGGTCCTTATGTCCTCAAAGTGATAGACAACATTGCCGATCGTGCTACGATATCCGCTCACGGTGGTCCATCCAGTTTAAATCGGATTGACTGGAGTATTGCTAAAAACCCGGATGAAACGTAGCATGGTGTTCGTCTTAAGGTTTTGGGATGAGTTCGGATGAGGTTAAAGCGGCGCTATACTGGTAGCTTCGGGAGCGGAACATGACTACGTACTGGAAATTCGGCGCCATTGTAGCGGTCATCATTGGCGTGCTGGTATGGCTCGCGATGGGCGGGGTCACCGAAAGCAAGACGTACTACAAGGAAATTAAGGAAGTGAAGCAGATGGGCGATCAGGCCCAGCGTGAGAAGCTTCGCGTGAACGGTTACGTGGAACAAGGCTCCATTGTGCGCGACGGCGCGTCGGTGAGTTTTGTTCTGCATCAGACTCCGGGTATGCTCCAGAAGGATCCCGTACGGCTGGCGGTTGTGTATACCGGGATCGATCCGCTGCCGGATACCTTCAAGGACAACGCGCAGGCTCTCGCCGACGGAAGATTGGGTCAGGACGGCGTTTTTCATGCCAGCAAAGTGCAAGCGAAATGCGCGTCCAAGTACGAAGCCAAGCCCCAAATGCAGACGCCCCAAATGAAGACGGAAGCCAAGCCTGCCTTAACTCAGGTGAGAAGCCAGCCAGCAAGCTAGTTCTGCTCGCGCTCCCGTCCATATAAGCCCGGCGGCCCAGGCCGTCAGGAGGACTGAACAAGCTCGCAATGGAAAACATCGGCGCTCTCTCGATTCTGCTCGCCTTCTGCTTCGCCGTCTACGCTGTAGTTGCGTCGGTAACCGGCAGGCTCAAGAAAAACTCCTTCCTTACCGTCAGCGGCCAGCGGGCGGTGTATTCGGTCTGGCTGTTGCTCACCGTCGCGTCCGGCCTGCTCATTTATTCCCTCCTCACGGGCGATTTCCGGCTGGCTTATGTCGCTGCCCACACCGATTCGTCCATGAAGACGATCTACAAGTTCACTGCATGGTGGGGCGGGCAGCAGGGCTCTCTGCTTTTGTGGTCATGGCTGCTCTCGACGTATTCGGCCGTCGTGGTTTTCATGAACCGGCGCAAGTTCCGCGACATGATGCCATGGGTGACGTCGGTACTGATGGTTACAGAGACGTTCTTCCTAAGCCTGATTGCTTTCGTGCTCAGCCCGTTCGCCATTCTGGAAGCCGGCCGCGGCAACGTAGTCCAGGGCGTCGGCCAGGGTCTGAATCCGCTGCTGCAATATTGGACCATGGTGATCCATCCGCCGATGCTGTACCTGGGTTACGTCGGATTCACGGTGCCATTCGCGTTTGCGATCGGCTCGCTGATCACCAAGCAGCCGGGCGATGCGTGGATTCACACCACCAGGCGCTGGACCATCGTGACGTGGCTGTTTCAAAGCGCGGGCATTCTGCTGGGACAAGGCTGGGCTTATGCGGTGCTCGGCTGGGGCGGATACTGGGCCTGGGATCCGGTGGAGAACGCATCGCTGCTGCCCTGGATCACCGCCACGGCGTTCCTGCACTCGGTGATGATGCAGGAAAAGAAGGGCATGATGAAGGTCTGGAATATGGTCCTCATCTCCGGGACCTTCTTCCTGTGCATCTTCGGAACGTTCCTGACGCGCTCGGGTGTGGTGAGTTCGGTGCACGCCTTCGCGCAGTCGCCCATTGGCAAATACTTCGTGATGTTCCTGGCGGTTGGTATCGCCGCCACGGTGATTTTGATTTTGGAGCGCTCGAAGTATCTGAAGAGCGAAGCGCGCCTGGAGAGCGTGATATCGCGCGAGTCCAGCTTCATGTTCAACAACCTGATCCTGGTGGCCAGCTGCTTCGCGGTGCTGTGGGGCACCATGTTCCCGGTGATCTCCGAAGCCTTGACTGGCGAAAAGATCAGCGTGGATGCGCCGTTTTTCAATCGCATCAACATCCCCATTGGTCTCGCGCTGATTCTGCTGACGGGAATCGGTCCGCTGATCGCGTGGCGCAGGAGCTCGCTCGAAAGCCTGAAGCGCGCCTTCCTGATTCCGACCGTTGCCGGGGTAGCGCTGATGGCGGTGCTGGCGGGTTTCGGCGTGTATGAACATCCCTACGCGCTGGTGTCGTTCGGATTGTGCATGTTCGTGACGGCGACCATCGTCACCGAGTTCTGGAAAGGCGCTTCAGCCATTCGCGCTAAGAACGGTATTGGGTTCATCCCGGCGGCTATCGAGCTGACGCACCGCAATACGCGGCGCTACGGCGGGTACCTGGTCCACATGGGCATCGTGTTCATGTTTATCGGCTACACCGGGGCGGCCTTCAATGTGGACGTCACCAAGGAAGTGGCGCCGGGCGGGAGCTTCCAGCTCAGCCATTACAACGTGAACATCGTGAAGATTGAAGGAGGCGAGAACGACACCTACGCCTGGCAGAGGCTGGCGGTGGACGTGTCGCGCAACGGAAAATCCTTGGGCTTGCTCTATCCGGAGCGGCGCCTTTACAAGGCCAGCCAGCAGCCCACGTCGGAGGTTTCGATCCGGAGACGCCTGAACGAGGATTTCTACATCAATTTCGCGGGGCTGTCGGCCGACAACAAGCGCGCTGTAATCCAGGCCTATGTCTTCCCGTTAGTGTCGTGGATCTGGATCGGATTTTGGGTGCTCGCGTTCGGCACCATCGTCTGCCTGATTCCCAATAAAGTTCGTTTGTCTTATGCCCGGACGCAAGTAGTAGGAGTTGCTGAGAAACATGCGACGGTTGAAAATTAGCTGGCTGCCGCTTGCTAACGCGCGCGGTTCAGTAGCGTTGATCTTGGGTCTGATGGTGCTGGGAGCGGCTAATATTTGTTTTGCCCAGTCGGCCGAAGAGTTGGAAAGCCCGGCGGTGAACCGCATCGCCGATCGGCTGAACTGCCAGTGCGGATGCAAGACCAACATGGCTTGCCGCATGGATCCGTATCCTTGCCGCATGTGCTGGGAGAATAAGAAAAAGATCCTGAAGATGGAGCAGTCCGGAATGTCGGATCAGGCCATTCTAGCCTCCTTCGCCAGTACAATGGGGCCCGATGTGGTGGTGGTCCCGCCGGGCATCCTGGGCTCGCTCTCGTTCTATACCGCCGCCGCCCTGGGCCTGATTTTGGTCGTTTTTGTGATCCGCAAGCTAAGCCGCAAGGATGCAACGGTGGCCGCCGGCGGAGCGCCGCACGATCCTCTTTTGGATCGCTATCACGATCAGATCGAGAAGGAAGTGGAAAAGCTCGATTGATGGTTCTTTCGGCAGCCGTTGTCCTGGTGGTGGGGACCCTTCTGTTCACGCTCTTCGTGCGCTCCCAAGACATTCCCGAGGCTCCCGCGGTGTCGCCCACCGCGCACCTGGAAGAGCGCAAGGCGCAGATCTACGAGAACCTGCGCGATCTGCAGTTTGAGTTTCGCCTGGGGAAGCTGTCGGACGCGGATTACCAAAAAACCAAGGTCGACCTGCAGAGCGAACTGGCGAAAGTGCTGGCGGAGATCGACGCGGTGCAGCCTGCGGCGCCCGTTCGGGCCAAGGCCGCCAACGCCGGAGCGGAAGCCATGGCCAAGACGTCCGATAAGTGCCCACATTGCGGCGCTACGTTTCCGCAGCCCCTGAAATTCTGCGGCGAATGCGGAAAGGCGATGGCATAATGCGCCTCGCGTTGAGCGTGCTGATCGCGATCGCACCGGCGTTCGCGGCCGTCGACGGCACAATCGTCAACGGAACCACCGGCCAGCCGGCGCCGAACACAGTGGTCATGCTGATCCAGCCCACTCAGGCCGGAATGCAGACCCTAGGCACCACGAAGTCCGACGCCCAGGGCAAATTCAGTTTCGACAACAACGACGACCAGGCCCCCCGCCTGATTCAAGCGATTTACCAAGGCGTCCAATACAACAAAATGGTGCCGCCCGGCATGCCGTCGACAGGCGTTCAGATTCCTGTGTTCGCCTCCACGAACAAAGCGGGCACTGCCAAAGAGACGCAGCATTTTATAGTGCTCCAGCCGGGCGATAAGGAGATGACGGTTAGCGAGGGGCTGCTTTATGTGGGCGATCCCAGCGCCACCTATTACGACCCCGTCAACGGCTCGGTCCGTTTCTACGTACCGCCCGAAGCCAAGGGACCGATCAGCGTCACCGTGAATCCGGCGGGCGGCATGCCGATTCCGCGGCCGGCTTTGAAGACCAAAGAGCCCGACGTCTACAAGATTGACTATCCGGTCCGGCCAGGCGAAACGCGCTTCGACTTGAACTACACGGTGCCCACCACCAATCCCATGATCTTCACCGATAAACTGCTGCACGCCGACGCGTCGTCGAACCTGGTGGTCCCGAATGGCGTGACAGTGAAGAGCGACGATCTGGAACTGGCGGGGACGGAGCCGAAAACCCAAGCCAGCATCTATCGCATCAAGAAGGCGAGCTTCAAAGTGGAAGTAGACGGCACGGGCATTCTTGCGGCGCCAGGGCAATCCGAAGGCTCCGGCGACGACAATGGCCAGCCTCAGGTGGAGGAAGTGAGGCCGCGGATCTACGAGAGCATGTACTGGATTTTAGGAATCGCCTTCGCGATCCTGGGGCTGGGCTCGGTGCTGTTGGCGAGAAACGCCGCGAAGTAGCACACGATCTAAGTTCCCGGCGCAGGCCGGCGACGAGGGCGAGACAAGATTTCGGAGTCATCGCCGGGGAGAGGATGGGACGGTGGTCTAGGTCCGCCGCGTAACATATCTTGGATCGCCGGTCCGAGTTTTCCTCCGCCGCCGCGAAAGAGCACGATCGCCGCTAGAATGGCTAAAACAATAGTCAACAGTTCCTGTGGCCCGAGATCGTGAACGGACATAGTCAACCCCACTCCTGCCTATTTTGGCGGGCGAACGTCGAACATCACCATCTCTTTGCCGTCCGCGAGCGTGGCGTGCAAGAATGTCCCGCCCATTTTTCCTTCTTTCAATGGATAAATAGTGATAGTTACTTTGTCGCCTGGATTCAAGGTGTGTTTGGTCCAGCCCCGCCGGCCCAGAAAGTTGGGACTCATACCCTCAATGGCCCAGGTATCGACGCCGCCTTTGTCGTTGGGAACATCGATCCAGGTAAAGGTATGCGGATTAGTCCACTGAAACTCCTTGATGGTCCCGGTAAGGGTAACCTGCTTTGTCATGTCGAACATGTCAAAGGAATGATGTGCCCATGCCGGAGCGGCGGAGAAAACTGCGGTGAGCGCTAATGCGGCCAGGCCGATATGGCTGATCTTGATTCTCATTCGATGTCTCGTTTCACTCTTTTGGAACTGTAAATTGATTCCCGCTTTGCCCGAAGCGTCCACGGAGTTGCGGTTATTCTGCTGGCAGATGTACTCGGCCAGGGTCCAGTCGGGGTGGCGGGCGTAGGTGGTGGTTTTGCTGAACGGCTTGGTCAGCGCTTCCGGATCGTCGATGGTGGTGGTGATTTCGAGAGTCTTGGGATCCGTCAAGTGGAAGCGCTCCACGATGTGCATCTTGTCGCTGTGCCGCACACCCATGTTCATTCCGAGCGGCGTGTCCTTGGTGAAACCAACCGAATCCACCACCAGGGTGTCGCCGTCCCAATGCCCGATGGAGTTGCCATTGTAGGTGAGATCGGGATCGTCGGGATGCGGCCGGCCGTCGGTGTAAATGTGCCTAACCTGCATATATGCCTCGGCGATCACTGTGACCATCCCCGGCGTGTACAAAATCTCGATGGGGTAAGGCTGGCCCATGATGCCCGGCATTCCGGGCGGCACACAGTTGGCCTGCGGCGAATCGTGCGGCGGATTGGCCTGGAAGGCCTTGAGCGTAGCCGCATAAGCGGGCGTGAGCGAGGGCTGCTGTGGTGCCGCGAAGCCTCCTCCGCGGCGTCCGCCGAATGTCATCTCCCAGACCCCGTTCATATCGGGTAACTGCGCGATAGTTGCCCAGGTGCCACCCGGCAATTTGCTGGCATCGGCGGCGTTTCCGGGAGGAACAGCGACCAACGCGATGAGACCGAGGAACCCCAGCTGAAGAACGCGCGCGCCACTACACAGGTATAAGCCTCGATGCATGGATGATTTCTTCCTCAATGGATTACTATATAACATCCAGGCAGGTTCCGACCGTTTTCCGCCCTTGCTTCACAATGCGCGTTGGTGTGAAAATAGTATTGGGAATCCACTTCGAAATCACTTAAGAAATGGACCAGCAAGAGACGCCTTCCGCGGTCAATACGGCTCCGAGTGCGAGTTCGTCTCCCGGCATAACCTCATCTCCCGCTATAGAATCACCGGCCTCCTCCAAACGCTCGATATTTGGCTCGGTGGCGCATTGGGCGCGGGACCTGATGATCTCCGTTATACTGGCCATCTTCGTCATACTGTTTATCTACCAACCGGTGAAGGTGGAAGGCACCAGCATGATGCCCACGCTGGATGACCAGGAGCGCATCTTCATCAACAAGTTTGTTTACCGCTTTCATTTCGGCAATATCGATCGCGGGGACACGGTGGTCTTCTGGTTTCCAGGCGACCCCACCAAGAGCTACATCAAGCGCGTGATCGGAATGCCGGGCGACCGGGTGGAAGTGGACGACGGCAAGGTGATCGTCAACGGGCAGGCGCTGGTGGAGAATTACGTGCCGCCAGAGTATCGCGATGAGAGCTCCATGCCGGCGCGCATGATTCCCGAAGACGAGTACTTTGTGCTGGGCGATCATCGCAGCTCATCGAACGACAGCCGCGCCTGGGGCATGGTCCCGCGCCGGTACATTTACGGCAAGGCAGTATTTATTTACTGGCCGCTGGACAAGATGGGCCTCCTGCATTAGCAGTCCGTGGCCGTAGTGCCAAAATGCCGCTTACTGACGTGCGCGGTTCAGTAGATTCCGCGTTTTTCCGAACCGCGGCCGCTTACGGACGCACAGTAGATTCCGTAGTTTTTCAGAACCGCGACCGCTTACGGACGCACAGTAGATTCCGTGGTTTTTCAGAACCGCGACCGCTTGCGGACGCACGGTAGATCCCGTGTTTTTCAGAACCGCGGCCGCTTACGGACGTGCTTCAGATTCCGTGGTTTTTCAGAACCGCGACCGTTAGGGAGCGCTCCCTGGGTTATTCTGAGTTCATTCTTATGAAGAAGGAATCCTTCGACCCAGGCTTAACAACTCAGTTCAGCGGCGACCTGCGCCGGACCATTAACGCGGACGGCTCCTTTAACGTGAAGCGCACGGGACTGCGATGGCGCGACACCAATCCGTATCTCATGCTGATCGACACCACCTGGACGCGCTTCCTTCTGGTTGTGCTGGCGGGCTTCCTGGTCATCAACATACTGTTCGCGTGGCTTTATCTGATGATCGGCATCGAAAACCTCAAAGGTTTGGAGTCCGACATGGGCGCGTTTGCCAACGCATTTTTCTTCAGCGTCCACACTCTCACTACGGTCGGATACGGCAATGTTTATCCGCAAGGCCCCTGGGCCAATACCATTTCGTCGCTTGAAGCCGCCACCGGCTTGATGGTTTTTGCCATCGCCACGGGACTCCTTTATGGCCGCTTTTCGAGACCCTCCGCTCGCATCGTTTACAGCAAGAGCGCGATTATCGCTCCTTACCAGGACGGAACCAGTTTGCAGTTTCGCATCACGAATGCGCGTAAGAACGTACTCATTAATATGCAGGCCCGCGTGGTGCTCATGACGGTGGATCGCAGCAACGGAGAACTGACTCGCAGTTTCATCGACCTGCCGCTCGAGCGGCGAACCATCTATTTCTTTGCGCTGACCTGGACCGTGGTGCATCCAATCGATTCGGCGAGTCCTCTGTTCGGAAAGACCCGCGAAGACCTGGCCAAAGTCTCGGCGGAGCTCTTGATTCTGATTGAGGGATTTGACGATACCTTCAGCCAGGTGGTCCACTCCATGCTATTCCTACCGGCACGACGAGTTCGTGTGGGGCGCCAAGTTTATTCCCGCTTTCAAAATCGATCCCAAGGGCGACCTGGTGGTGGAAGTGGACCGCATCGATGAAATGAAGCTGGTGCGCTGAGTTTGCGATGGAGACTGTGTTCGCCAAAAATCGCGGGGAATGGCGGCGCTGGCTGGCGAAGAATTGCGCGCGCTCCGAAGAGATTTGGCTGGTGTTTTACAAGAAGGCTTCCGGTAAGCAAACCGTTTCCTACGATCATGCGGTGGAAGAAGCGCTGTGTTTTGGCTGGGTGGACGGGATGAAAAAGGGGCTGGACGAAGAATGCTACGCGTTCCGGTTTACACCCCGAAAGGCGAAGAGTGCGTGGTCTAAGTCGAATATCCAGCGCGTGGAGCGGCTGATCGCGGAGGGCAAAATGATGCCCGCGGGACTGGATGCCTACAACTCGGGCGAGCGGCGCGAAGCGCAGCCCATGCCCACTGAGTTGCCAAAAGCGTTGGAAGCGCAATTTCGCAAGCAGCGCGCGGCTTGGGCAAACTACGACAAGTTTCCACCGGGCTATCGTCGCATGACGGCCGGGTGGGTGGCCAGCGCAAAGAAGGAAGAGACGCGCAGCAAGCGCCTGGAAAAGCTAATCGAGTTTTCGGCCCGCAACGAACGCATCGAATTCATGTGATACCTTTTCGGCGACCGCTTCCCGCGTGCCGCGCCCGTCGATCAGCCGAAAGCGTTGTGCCTCGCGACGTGCCAGCTCGTGATAGGCCTCGCGGGCCTTGCGGTGAAACTCGATGGCCTGTTCTTCGAGCCGCGTATCGGCGCCTCCGCGGCCCAGGGCGCGCGACAATCCAGTCTCGGTGTCGATATCGACGCAGATGGTGAGATCGGGCTTTAGCCCGCGGCAGGCGATGCGATCGACTTCGAGCACCCTTTCCCAGCCCAACCCGCGGCCCGCACCCTGATACGCGATCGAAGAATCCGTGAAGCGATCCGAGATGACGATCTTGCCGTCACGAAGTGCGGGCAAAATCCACTGTTCGACATTTTGCGCGCGCGCGGCAAACATCAGAAGCAATTCCGCGGTCGCGGTTAATTCTTTATTAGCTGGATCGAGCAAAATGCGCCGGATCTGCTGGCCGATGGGCGTGCCGCCCGGCTCCACGCTTTCGAGCACCGGCCGCCCTTCGCCACGCAACCGCTCGGCAAGTATGCGAGCTTGCGTGCTTTTTCCGCTGCCGTCGGGCCCTTCAAAGGTGATGAAGAGGCCGCGCTTGCCCGCGCCGCCGCTAGTCGTAGACATAGTGCAGGACCTTCTTCAGATCCTCCCACGCTTCCTTCTTCGCGTTTTGATTGTAGGGCCGCAACAGGTACGAGGGATGAAAGGTGACCATCACCTGTATGTCCCGCCAGGTGTGCCATTTTCCGCGCAAACGCGTGACGCCGTCTTTGGTGTTGAGCACAGCCTTGGCGGCCGTGGATCCGAGCAGGCAGATGGCTTTGGGTTTGATGGCCTGCAGCTGCCGGTAGAGGAACTGCCCGCAGATTTCCATTTCGTCCGGCTGGGGCGTGCGATTCTCCGGCGGCCGGCACTTCACCACGTTGCAGATGTACACGTCGGAGCGCTTGATGGGAATGCCCTCCTTCGACGCCGTGCCTTCGATCATCTGCGTGAGCAATTGCCCCGCGCGGCCTACGAACGGCAGGCCTTGCTGATCCTCGTCGGCGCCCGGGCCTTCGCCCACGAATACCAGCCGGGCTTGCTCGTTGCCCGATCCGAAGACGATCTTGTTGCGGGCTTCGTGCAAACGGCAGCGCTTGCAATCGCCGATGTCCTGAAGGATCTTGAGCAGGGAATCCTGCGTCGGTTCCAGGGTCGGGAGGGACAGCACGGGATTGGGGATTGGGGGTTGGGGTGGTTCAAGGCACGCTCGATGACGGCTCGGCGGTACAGCGTTTTGACGCCAAGATCCTGGTAGAACTCCAGACGTTGGCGGAGCTGGTCCTTGGTCATTGAGCGGCGTGAAGAGCCAGGCGAAGCTTCAACACCTGATCGAAGATGCGATCGGCGATCTCGCGTTTGGAGCGCGCGACAACGGAATGGTTTCGCCGGTGCTCAGCACCAGCACCACTTCGTTCTCGTCGGCTTCAAAGCCGGTGGCTTCCTGATTCACCAGGTTGGCCACCACCATGTCGCAGTTCTTCGATTCCAGCTTCTGGCGGGCGCTCTCAATCAGATTCTGGGTTTCGGCGGCGAAGCCGATCAGCAGCCGGTCGCCCTTCTTGCGGCCCAGTTCGGCCAGAATGTCGAGCGTCGGATCCAGATCGAGAGACATGCGCATCGCGGTTTTTTTGATCTTGTGGCGAGGCACGTTGCGCCAGATGGTAGTCCGCCACGGCCGCGGCCTTCACGATGATGCTGGCTTCGCTCAGGTGGGCGATGACGGCGTCGTGCATTTCGAGAGCGGTGCGCACGTGCACCACGCGCACGCCGTGCGGCTCCGCCAATTGCACCGGGCCCGATACCAGGATTACTTCGCGCGCCGCGCTGGCGGCCGCTTCGGCCAGCGCATAACCCATCTTGCCGCTGGAACGGTTGGAAATGAAGCGCACCGGATCGAGCGGCTCCTGCGTGGGACCGGCGGTGATGAGAACAGTCTCGCCTTCCAGATCGCGCGATGCGCAAAACTCAAACCGGCTACTACGGCGGCGATTCTTTCCGGCTCCGCCAGCCGCCCGGGGCCGGTGGTCCCGCAAGCCAGCAAGCCTTCCTCCGGCTCCACGATGATGTGCCCGCGCTTGCGCAGCGTGGTCAGATTTTCCTGCGTCGCCGGATGGGTCCACATGTTGTTGTTCATCGCGGGAGCCAGCACCACGCGGCCGGTGAATGCCAGGTACATGGTGGTGAGAAAATCGTCCGCCAAGTCCGTGTGCCAGGCGTGCCAGCAGATCGGCTGTGGCCGGCGCGACGACCAGTACTTCGTTGTCCTGCGCGACGGCGATGTGTTCGATGGCGCTCGAAAGCGTGTCTTCCGGGCTTCCCGAAGCGAACAGACCAGTAATGACTTTGTTTCCGGTGAGACCCGCAAACGTCAGCGGCGTGATGAACCGCTGGGCTGCGTCCGTCATCACCACCTGGACGCGCATGCCGCGCTCCATCAGCGCCCGGGCCAGCTCCGCGGATTTGTAAGCGGCGATTCCGCCACCCACGCCCAGCACCACGTTCATATGACGCTCTGTCCAAAACGTTCCGCTTCGCTACTCTTCTGGTACGGGTTCCTCGGGCACCACGCGCAGTGAGTCGGTATATTTCACCAAACCGCGCCGGACCTCTTCCATCGAGGTGACCGTCGGCTTCTTCGACGTGGTGGGGAGAAATGGACGGGCGCCATTCTGCAACTGCCGCGCGCGCTTGGCGGCCACGATGATGAAGCGATAGGTGCTCTGCTCGCCGTCATCGGGAATCGCGTACATCGCGTTGTTTCTCATTCTCTCTGCCATGCCGTAGTTACCTCTCCTAATGAATCTTGAAACTCTCGAGGATGGGCCCGACTTCCTCTTCCATTCGCGCTTTGCGCAGCCGCTCGGCTTCGACGATGTTGGCCAGCCGAGCCGAAGCTTCTTCGATTTCGCGGTTGATCAGAACAAAATCGTACTGCGTGTAGTTCTGAACTTCTTCCGCCGCTCCCCGTAACCGGCGCTGAATCACTTCTTCGCTATCTTGCGACCGCGAACGAAGCCGCTGCTCCAGAACGTCCCGCGACGGCGGCAACACGAAAATGCTAATCGCCTGCGGAATCGCTACCTTCAATTGTCTCGCACCCTGGACATCGATGTCGAGCACCAAGTCTTTGCCCTGCCGCGTGGCCGATTCAAAGGTCTCGCGGTTCGTGCCGTAATAATTGCCGAAAACCTCGGCGTATTCCAGGAACTCTCCGCGTGCCAGGCGATCCTCGAAGTCCTTGCGGCTGATGAAGATATAGTCCACACCGTCGGTCTCGGTGGCACGCGGCGAACGGGTAGTGTAGGAGATCGAAAAGGCCAGGTTCGGGACAGTTTTGAGCAGCCGGTGAACCAGGGTCGATTTGCCGGAGCCGGATGGCGCCGAGATGATGAAAACAGTGGTCATTCGAGATTAAGAGCCTGTTCGCGGATTTTTTCGATGGCGGACTTCGACCCGAGCGCCAGCTCCGTAATGCGCAGACCCAGATCGCCAAGGCCGCTGGTCTTCGACAGGATGGTGTTGGTCTCGCGGTTCAGCTCTTGCAACAGAAAGTCGAGGCGCTTGCCCACTTCGCCCCCCGAGTCCACGATCTCATCCAGGTGCCGCGAGTGGATTTGCAGGCGCGAAATCTCCTCACCGATATCGCCGCGGTCGGCCAGAAGCGCGGCTTCTTGCGCCAGGCGCTGCGGATCGATCATGGTGTTGCCGAGCAGCTCCTGCAGCTTTTCGACCAGGCGCTTCTGGAAAGCGGGAATCGCTCCGGCGCGAATACGCTGCATTTCTTCGCCGCCGGTCCGGATGGTGGTGTTTTGCTCGCGAATGAACGCCGCCAGCTCCGCGCCTTCCCGCTCTCGAAACTGGTTGAGCATTGCCACCGCTTCATTCGAGCGCCGCCAAGATAGCGGCTTCGGCGCCTGTATCGGGGGCCAGCTGGTCTGAAGCGCCGAGGATCCCCGGCAACAACAGGATTCGATTCAGATCCGGCTGCGCCTCAATGCCTTCTTCAGCGGCCGCTTTGCGAAAGGCAGCCAGGTAGGAACGAAAGAGCGGCAGATTGAGATTGTCCGAAGCGCCATTGGCCGGGCGTGTCACGGAGCAGCGCACATCCACGTGCCCGCGCAGAACGGCTCGCTTCAATGCCGCTCGCATGACATGCTCCAGCGAATCCAGGTCCGCGCCCAGATGAAAATGAAGATCCAGGCCGCGATGGTTGACGCTCTTCAGGCTGACGGTGATATCGCCGTGCTCGGTGGTTTTCTGGATCCGGGCGAAGCCGGTCATACTTCGGACTGGGCTGCGAACTGGAGAACTCATTCGGGATTCCGCATTCAGGGATTCGGCATTCAGGGATTCGCTAATGGTTCGGACAAAAATTGCAGCTCGTGAAGCCGTTGATAGATGCCGCCGTGGCCGATCAATTCCTCGTGCGTTCCAACCTCCGAGATGCGGCCCCGATCCACCACCACGATTTTGTCCGCCCGCCGGATGGTGGAGAGCCGGTGCGCAATCACGATCACGGTGCGGTTGCTCATCAGCGTCTGGAGCGCTTTCTGCACCAGGATCTCCGACTCGGTGTCCAGGTGGGAGGTGGCTTCGTCCAGAATCAGGATAGGCGCGTTCTTGAGCAGGGCCCGGGCAATGGCCAGCCGCTGCCGCTGCCCGCCACTCAGCTTGGCGCCGCGCTCTCCGATAACGGTGTTGTAGCCCTCATTCATCCGCTCGATGAACTCTTCCGCCAGCGCATTCCGGGCGGCTGCGCGAACCTCTTCGTCCTTGGCTTTGGGCCGGCCATAGCGGATGTTATTGGCTACCGTGTCATTGAAGAGAAAAG
Source organism: Bryobacterales bacterium (assembly GCA_963747945.1). Taxonomy (GTDB): domain Bacteria; phylum Acidobacteriota; class Terriglobia; order Bryobacterales; family Bryobacteraceae; genus Palsa-89. The sequence goes on along the minus strand of CAVVHB010000031.1, from coordinate 13,225 downwards.
TTTCCTGCGCGACGATGCCGATCAGGCTGCGTAGCGAGGCGATCTGGAGATCGCGTACATCGATGCCGTCGATCCGAACCGCGCCCCCGGTGGCATCGTAAAATCGCGGCACCAGGTTGCCGAGGGTGGTTTTGCCCGCGCCGCTCGGACCCACCAGCGCCACCACCTCGCCGGCCCGTACCTCCAAACAAACGCCATTCAGGTGGAATCCGTTGGGCGCGTTCTGATAGTGGAAGTCGACGTTATCCAACAAGACCGCTTGCTGGAATTTGCCCAGCTTCACGGCGTTCGGTTTTTCGACAATCTGCTGATCGCGATCCAGGTACTCGAAGACCTTCTGCGACGCGCCCAGAGCCTGCTGGAAGATGTTGTGAATGCCGGTGAGGCGCTTCACCGGCTCATAGAGCATCAGAAGCGCGATAACGAAACTGGTGAACTCGCCCGCGGTCAGGGTGCCGCTCTTGATTTGGATGCGCGCGTAGCTGAGCAGGCCCACGATGGTGAGCGCTCCGAAGCATTCGATGAGCGGTGACGAGAGTGCCTGCTGGGCGATGTAACGCAGGTTGCTCGATTTGAATCGCGCGGCCGCCATGGCGAAGCGGTTGGACTCGACATCCTCGGCTCCAAACGATTTCACCACCTGATGCCCGCTAATGGTTTCCTGCAAAATCTGGTTCAGGTCCGCCGCTTCATCCTGCGCTCTTCGAGTGGTCCGGCGGATGCGCCGCCCGATGCGCATCGTCGGCACCAGCACAAACGGCAGCAACGTGAGGCTGACCAAGGCCAGCCGCCAGTCCTTCTGAAGCACCACGCAAAGTAGGGCCACCACAGTGAAGCTCTGGCGCATCCAATCGGCCAGCATATGCGAGGTGGCAACTTGAATCTTTTCGATATCGTTCATGATGGACGACATCACGCGGCCGGTGGAGTTGGATTCGAAAAAATGGGCGTCCTGGCGGAGCACCTTGTCGAAGACCGTCTGGCGCAGATCGGTGACGGCCGAGAAGCCGACGTAGTTGATGAAATAGTTTCCGAAGTAATCGCAGGCGCCTTTGATAAAGAACGTGGCGACGATGGCCACCGCCACCATGGTCCAGACATTATGAATCGCGGCGGGCAAGAAATCTTGAAGATAAACCTCGTGATGAAAAAGCGGAATGTTGAACAGCGGGACCAGCGTATCGGCGGATGCCGGGTTCAGCACGCGGTCAAAGACCGGGGCGATCAGGAGGGCCGTGAGTCCCTGGGTGGCTCCTACCAGCGCCATCAAGACCACCGACAACAGCAACGGCGCCGCGTAGGGCCGGACGTAGTGCAGGAGGCGCCTGAATTCTGTCATACAGGTTGGCGGGCCAGCGTTTCGATCGCGCTCAAGGCTTCCGAAACCCCGATCGACTGGATACCGTTGGCATGCGCGAGCACTACGTTCTCAGTGCGCCAGGGACGCCAATTGTCGAGGTCCGACGAACCCCAGAGCACCACCACCGGCCGGCCGAAAGCTGCCGCGATGTGAGCAGGTCCGCTGTCGTTGCCGACGAAAAGCGCCGCCCCGGCGATGAGCGATTTCACTTCTTCGAGCGGCGCGCCCTGAAAGCAGGTATGTTCGCCGAAGGCCGCTAGATCTTCGTTTGCGCCCGCGACGAACAGCGGTTCAATCCCAAGGTCGTCATTCAGGTGTCTCGCAATGGCGAGGAAGTTCTCGAGTGGCCAGGTCTTGCCGGCCTCCGACGCGAACGGGTGCAGGACGGCGTAGGGACCCGGACGGGGTGGCAGCAAGGAGTGCGGCTCAGCGAACAATCGCGCGCGCGGAATCTCCGTTTGCGGCACTCCCAGATAAAACACGGCGGACGCGAGATGTTCCGCGGTATGGACCTTGCGATCCATTTTTAAAATCTCCGGGCCTAAGATCTCCTGCGCGCGCGGAATGCGCACGTTGTACATCGGTTGAAAGCGAAAGTGGCCGAATCCGGCGCGCAGGCCAGAAGCGGCGGCCAGCATCAGCCGCACGCTGGTGGCTCCGCCATGAAAGTTAAGCGCCAGCCGCGGGCGAAACCGTGAGACGCTGCCCGCGTTGGGCGCAAGGATTAGGTCGACATCCGGATTCCCGGTGAACACCGGTGCGAAGCGATCCTCCACTACCACCGCGATTTCGAAATCCGGCCGCGCTTGTTTCAGCAGGTGGAGCGCGGGCGTGGTTAGCACCGAATCGCCCAGCGACCGCAAACGGATGATCGCCACCCGTGCGCCGGACGGCAAGCGGTCTAGCAAATTGGTCATCTCAACAGGTCAGCTTACTCCTCGACCTTGGCTTCATCGATCAGCATGACCGGGATGTCGTCGCGAATCGGGTACACGCGCTTGCACTGGACGCACTTCAAGCCGCTCTGGTCCGGCTTCATCTCCAGTTCCGCTTTGCACAACGGACAGACTAGGATGTCGAGCAAATCCTTGCTGATCGGCATGGTTTCGATTCAGTTTAACAAGGTTAGTGGGTCGCGCGCCTCAGGGAGTCTTGTTTCATGCAAGATGAGCCTGAAGCGGGAGTTAGTTTCTCACACAAGATGAGCCTGAAGGGGAGATTCCGCATGCTGGGGATTGATCATCAGCATGGAAGACGGGGAGAAACAGAGCCTGGAGCAGATCCGGGCGTTTGTGGAGGCCAGCGAGGAAGTGCGGTTCCACTGCCAGGAGCGGGGAGAGCTGTACGAATGGGTGAACCGGACGTTGCGCCAGCAGGATTATGGGCGGCTGAAACGCGGCGGCAAAGGGCTGTTGCGGCGCTATATTGCCAAGATGACCGGATTGAGCCGGGCCCAAGCGGCACGCTTGATTCGGCGTTACCAGGGAGGCGGCGAGGTAAGGCCGCGAGCTTATCAGCGGCATCGATTCGCGAATCGCTACACGCGGGCCGACATCGAGGTGCTGGCCGCGGTGGACGAAGCCCACGAAACGCTGAGCGGGCCGGCCACCCAGAAGATTTTGCAGCGGGCCTGGCATGAGTATCACGACGCGCAGTGCGAACGGCTGGCGCGGCTCTCGGTGGCCCAGCTCTACCGGCTGCGAAAGAGCGGGACGTACCGGAACCGCCGGGTCGCCTATCAACCTACCCGGCCCACGCAGGTGGCGATCGGAGAACGGCGCAAACCCGATCCGCAAGGGCGACCGGGCTATCTGCGCGTGGACACCGTGCATCAAGGCGATCTGGACGGAGTCAAGGGTTTGTATCACATCAACGCGGTGGATGAAGTGACGCAATGGCAAGTGGTGGGTGCCACGGCACAGATCTCAGAAGCCTGGCTGATGCCGGTATTGGAAGCGATGCTGGCACAGTTTCCGTTCCACATTCGCGGTTTTCATTCCGACAACGGGAGCGAGTTCATCAATCACACCGTGGCGCAGATGCTGAACAAGCTGCTGGTGGAGCAGACCAAGTCCCGGCCGCGTCATAGCAACGACAACGGACTGGCGGAAACGAAAAACGGCTGGGTGATTCGCAAGCACATCGGTTACGGTCACATCGCCTCGGGGCATGCGGAGGCTTTCGATGAGTTCTATCGCCAGCACTTCAATCCGTATCTGAACTTTCACCGGCCGTGCGGAGTGCCGGAAATCGTCACGAGCGCCAAGGGCAAACAAAAGCGCGTCTACCATTGGTATGCGACGCCGTGGGAGATCTTGCGGCAGTTGCCCGGCTTGGCTGGATTCCTGCGAACGGAGGCGCCCGTGGATCAGTTGCAGCGAACAGCCGGAGCGAAATCCGACACCCAGGCTGCCCTGGAAATGCGAGAAGCCAAGCGCAAACTATTCACCCGCTTGCAGCACAAAAGGAGCGCCTAGATGGAACCAGAGAGGGCCGTGGAAATGACGGACGGTGGAAAACGAGGAAAACCAGGATCGGGTTTCCCTTCGTTTCCCACAGTCCTTGGAAATCGCTGTGCGATTCCCACATTCCCACCGCCCCGGCGGCTAGTTATGTTTCACAACTCTCAAATCCAAACTCAAGAAAGGAGACCTAGCCGCGGATCGCTTCGCTCCCGCCTTCAGGCTCATTCTTCAATGAGAAAATGCTCAGGGAACGACTCCCTTACGGTCGCGGTTCTGTAACTCCCATTCGGAACCGCGCGCCTTAGCAAGCGGGATAACCGCCTCCCTCACGGTCGGGGTTCAGTTACTTTAGAACGTGAATCGCGCCTGCAAATCGATGCGGCGGTTCAAGCCGCTTTGGGCGAAGGCGCCGACGCCGCCCGCCAGGTTGTTCGAATCGCCAAACAGCGGCGACGTGATGAGGCCGTTGATAGGCCCCGGATTGACGTGATTGAGCAGGTTGCGCGCCTGAACGGATATAGTCAGGTTGTAGCGCTTTCCAGTAGAACCGCCGCCGCCCAGCCCACGGAAGAAGCCGCCGGGACCGCCGGGGCCACCCCCACCTGCGAAGCCGCCCGGACCGCCGCCTGGGCCGCCGCGTCCACCACCTCCGCCACCGGGAGGTCCACCGCCACCAAAGTCGTTATTGCGATTATTCCTGGCCGCGGCCTCTCGCGAGCCACCAAAGCCAAACGTTTTCGCCAGGCGGAAGTTAAGGCTAATGCTGCCTGGGCTCCGGCCGAAGTTACGCGGCAAAATCTTCTCGCCGGGTTTGAGAGTCCCATTCGCCTGGAAAGGATCGGGGTCCAGATATAGCCCGTCGACTTTGTAAGGAGTGGGAGTTGACGAAATGCCGGGGCGCGCAGTGTAGAGCTGAGAATTCAGCTCCGTGCCGTAAGGATCGGTGCCGGTGAGGACGTTAAATGGCGCACCGGAATTCGCGGTGAAAAAGGGCGCCGCCAATACCCCCCACCACGCGTTGATGGTGCCGCCGACGAATACGCGGTTTCGTTGGTCCAGGGAGGATGGCCCGTATTCGCCTTCCATGCTGTAGGGATTGGCAGGCAGAGTATTAGTGCCATCGGTGTTGCTGTAGGCGCGGCCGTACATGTAGAACCCGTTCAGCGAGACTCGCCTGCTCAATTGAGTACGCACATTCGTGATCAACTGCCATTGGTTGAACAGGCCGGAAGATTGCATGAGCAGCACCGGATCTGTTTGATACTGTGCGTAGAGTGGGTAAACACCCGTTCCGGGGCCTAAATACGTTCCAAGCAGCGGTGCGTTGATGTCGGCCGATCTCAGTTCATGCAAGCCGTGCGAATTCACGTAGTTCTCCGAGATCGTGGTATTCCTCGGCAACTGGCGCTCCACCGTAATCGCTTCCTGCAAGATATAGGGCGCATGCAATTGCGAATCCAGCAGCTGGACAGTGTGCGGGGCGTCCAACAGCAAGCCAGGAGGGAGTCCGGGAGCGGGAACTCCCGTGGTGGGATCGGGAAGAAAAGGAATCGGGTTAGCGGCGCTTTGCGGGATTACATATTGTTGCTGCAAATAGCCGTAGCGTTCGGCGGTCTCGGTGAGCTGCTCGCTCACGCGGTCGTAGAAAATGCCAAAGCCGCCCCGAAACACGGTCTTGGGACGAGGATTATTCTTGCTCTGGCCGGGCGCCCAGGCGAATCCGATACGCGGCGCCCAATCGTGCCAGTCCTGAATGTTGGTTTGGGTCTCGAAGCGCAGGCCCAGACTGAGGGTGAGATTAGGCCTCAAGCGCCAGTCGTCGCCAACGAACGCGCCGACGTCCGTTTGATTGACGTTCGCTAAAGCTATTCCTTGCGTGATGGTGAATTGCGATGGCCCCAGGCCTACCTGTTGGAGCTGTAGCGGACTGAAGCCCGCCTGTTGGAGTTGTAAGGTGCGGGAGTAGGCCTGGATTGAGCTGATAAACGCGCAATCGGTGAGATTAGGATCGCCCTGGTTGCAGGTCACGCCGGGCGCCACGGGCTGGTTCTCCGCGTTGAGAATGGGCACATAGCCACCGTTGAACAAGTAACTTCCGCCGAAATTCTGGGGCGAAAAATTGTTGATGGTGACGGCGCGAACTCGAACGCCAAATTTCCAGGTATGCGCGCCGCCCGAAATTGTCGTGTAATTCTGCAGCTCGTAGTGATTTTCGGTGTCGGTAGAGCGCCCCACCTGGGCGCCGCCGCCGTTGAACGCACCGCCCACAATCAAGCTGGGCAGGTCGCTGTTGGCCATCTGATTATTTTGGGTGTGATAAAGCTGGAAGTGCGTCTCATTGATTATCTTGGTGCTGAGGACGGCCGTTTCGATGATTTGCAACTGATGATCGGTATCCAGATTATAAGCGGCGGTGGATAAAAGACTCAGATTTCCCGCGCCCTGGTCCTGCAGACTGTTGCGGGTGAAGCCGTAGCGGACAGTCAGCGTGTTGTTCGTGCTGAGCTGATAATCGAGACGCGGGCTGATGCGGAAACGATTTTGTGGGGCTGAGAAGACGGTGTTGAAGGGAGTGGCCGTGAATGCAGGCGCCGGCCCCACGTTGTAGCCGTTGATGATGTTTCCGTTGTCGATATCGCGATCCTGAAGATCCAGGAAAAAGGACGCCTTCTTGCCCAGAGCGCCGCTCACCGAGCCGCCAAAGTTCCGCTGCAGGAACGGCGCTTTCTCCCGTGCGTAGGGATTACGCGCGTCCCAAATGGCGTCGCCGAAGTCGGTGAACACGTTACCGTGCAGCTTGTCGGTACCCGGCTTGGTGAGGATTTCGATGCGTCCATAGCCGAGCTTGTCATATTCGGCCGAAAACGGATTTTGGTTGATGCGGATCTCGCGGATGGCATCTTTGCTCGGCAGTTCGCCGCCGGTAAATCCGTCGATGTATATTTGGCCGCCGCTCGGTCCGGCGGAGGGGCCGGCCAGCGCTTGCAAATCGGCTTGCAGATCGTCCGGATCGTCCGATAGCGCCTGCAAATCGGCTCCCCGCAGTACCAGGGCGCCAGCGTTTTGGGACGGATCCACGCTCACTTGGGGACCGGCGTTCTCCTGCACAGTCACTTCCTGCTTTTCGGCGGCGACGGCCAATTGCAGATCCACAGTGGCGGTCTGTGTGGCGCCGCTCAGATCAACCGCTGCCGGCTTGACTTGCTGAAAGCCCGGCAGGGAAGCCTGCACCGTGTACTTGCCCGTACCCAGACCGGCCACCGAATAGTTGCCATCGTTGCCGGCGGTGGCGGACTTCACAGTACCCGCGGCACTGGACACCGTGACCTTGGCGCCCGGAACGATGGCGCCGGATTCGTCGGTGACCACGCCATGCACCACTCCGGCGGATTGGGCGTAGATCGGCGGCAGGAGAGTTAGTACCAGCAAAGGGAGCAGCAATAGGGATTTCATTTCGGCCTTTGTTTAGCGATCCACGTTTAGCAACCTACCGGCCTTATTGCTCCGGCTCGCCGCCGCCCAGATCGAGATTCCAAGATCCAAGATTTACTTGTCCGCCGGTGCGCGGCGCCGCTGCCAGGAAAGGCTCCACTCCCGCGATAAACGCGAAAGCGGTCACCGGTGAATCGCCCGGAGCTTTCGAACTCGAGACGATCACCGCATCGCCTTTCTTCAGTTCCGAAAGCGCCAGCGGCGGCATTCGTTCGAGTATCTGCTGGAGATCGCCCCCGCCCGCGCCTCCCGGGCCACCAGGTCCGCCAAATCCTCGAACCCGCCCCTGTCCTCCCGGTTCGCCGGGTGCGCCTTCCGGTCTGCCAGCGCCGGCCGCCTCTCTGCCCCCGGAGGCAGTGGCGCCGCCAGCGGCAGCGTCCGGACGAAGACGTCGCGCCAACATGGTTGCGATTTGCGGATCGAGCCTTCGCAACAAGGAATTTTGATTGGTTCGGACCACCAACGGCTTCTTGGTTTGCAAGTTGGTGATGCGCACCTCGCCCGTTGCCGGGTCCACCGAATCCACCGTCCCCGCAATGGTCTCGAAAGATCCCGCTACCAATTCTTCGGCTTTCAGGTGCGTACCATCTTCGCTTTTGTCGCCGAGGGCGCGCACCGTATCGCCCGATTGCAGATCGGCAAACGAACTGGGCTTGGCGTCCGCGAATTTAACCGAATCGGGAGCGTAGCGCCGGAAAGCTGCCGCGGAAGCGTCGATCGTTACGGTTTTGGAGTCGCGGCCGCGGGTAGTAACGGTGAGTTCCTTGTTCTCAGGGTTCAGAGAGGAAATAACGCCAACGATGGAGCGCTTCTGCCATTCCTCGCGATCCCGCTCATGCTTCTGGGCCAGATCGCCCATGGGTCGCCCGGCTCACCAAGGAGCTCGCTGGAGACCAATCCCGTCGCGAGGATTGCCGCCCGAGTTCGCCAAGGTTCGCGGCGTGCTCGAGGAGCGCCTCGGAGTCCCGTGTACCGCTCGAGGACGATGGCCTCGGACTGATCGTCGCTGAAGTACGTCTCGTACTGCAGCGTCCCGGTGTCCTTGGCCCGGACGATCTCCATGGCCTGAGCGGACAAGCGCTTGAACTCCTCGAGCGTGCCCGCCTCGTGAAACTTGAACCGGCCGATGCCCTGAAGCTCACTCACTGCTCCGGCCTCCAATCTTGCTTGCTGTCTGTGGTCAGGGGTGGACCTGCGAGCCCGCGCCGAGGTCCAGGCGGACCGACTCAAGGATGGCGAACGTCGTGCTCGCCGTGTAGACGTCGGCAGCGGCGAGGATCCCGAGGTACTTTTTGATGACTGGCCCGGAGGCGGAGGCGACCACCGCGGCCAGGTACTGCTGGGACGCAGCCCACACGTTGTTCCCGTACTTGGCGAAGTACGGGGTCGGGTCGACCGTCGCCAGGGCCTTCTGGACGCCATCGATGATGTCGTTCACGTACTGCTGGTAGACCGCCATGTCGGCGCGGGTGCCCAGCCGGCCCTGTGGCCTCCGATGAAGTGCTTCCACGGGTAGGCCGTGGCGGTGTCCGGGGCGGCGATGGAACCCGGGACGTCCTCGTTCAGGTTGAAGCTGTCGAACGGCACCCAGCGGGGCAGGAAGATGTCGACCAGCATCAGTGTGTCGTGATCCGGGAAGTGGATGTAGCTGTTGTCCGGGGTGTGGTTGGTGCCGTGCCACGCGAGGTTAACACGCTCCCCGCCCACGTTGAGTGTGTGCTTGGTCTCGAAGGTGACGTCGGGGACCGGCCGGGCCGGGTCGTTCTCGCTGGCCAGCAACTGCTTGGCCTGGACCTGCCCGATCCGCACCACGTGCTCCCCGAACAGCGACGAGCCGCCGATGTGGTCGGCGTGGTGGTGGGAGTAGACCAGATGGGTCACCGTGTTCGACACCCCGTTTTCGGCGGCGATCTGGTCGATGGCGCGCTGCAGGTTGTGCCCGATCGACGGCGGCGCGTCGAACAGCACGACCCCGTCGCGGGTAGTCAGGAACGCCGCCTGATAGGCACTGTCGGTGACCCAGTACAGGTTCTTCTCCACCCGCCCCACGAAGTAGCCCTGCTCGTTGACGGCAGGACCCAGCGCTGACGGCGGGATCGGCGCGTAATCGGGCAGGGTGCCGGCGGATGCCCTGCCGGTGAGGCCCTCCGCGGCCAGCGAAGCGACCGCGGGGACGGCGGCGAGCGCCGCGCCGCGGCCGAGGAACGAGCGGCGGTTCATAGATGACATCGTTGTTCCTTTCAAGAACGAGTCAGATGCAGGGGAGGTGGCAGGGTGTGATGCGGCCGGGCCAGGAGCCCGCAGGCCGACACGACCGCACCGCTGACGGGTGCGGCCCGGTCGCTGACGAGGAAGGCGATGATGTCCGCGGCGCTTCCGGCCGGACGGCGTGTGCCAGCACCTCCGCCCTGACGACCGCCCGGTTTCTGGAGGTGTCAAGAAGTTGCGGGGCGACTGCGTTCACCCCGATACCGTGTGGGCGCAGCTCAAGGTCGAGGATCCGGACGAGGTGGCTGAGGACCGCCTTGCCGAGGCTGTACGCCCCCCCGCGGCCGGGTCGATGAGGGTCTTGGCCACAGCTTGATCGGTCGTGTCGCCCACCTCGCGACGGATGCCCTCGGGCAGCTCGTCCAGTGCTTTCGGGGTGCGATCGGCCGGCACCACCGTGAACCCGGCCCCTGCGAGCAGTGTCGCCATGGCACTGCCAAGCTCGCCCGCACCGACCACCACCGCCACGCTCTCGCCCGCGCCGCCCAGCGAAGCCATGACGATCTCCCAGCCTTCGACCTATGACCGGAAGGCCGGATACCTTCCGCAGCGTCCTCAGGATCACCGCCGGACAGGTTAGAGACCATTACCGCATTCCGGTGATTCTCGGCCGCCGCGGGCCGCAGCACCTTTCAGCCGCTGTCGCGATCGAGCTGTCGATCCGGGCACCCTCCTCGGGCCGTTCGAGACGCCCGCCGGCGTGATCTGGCCGACGGGGGCCAAGCTCGACATCCCGGCCGCTGGTACATGCGCGACGGCAAGATCCAGGAGTTCAACTGCCATATCGGTACGTCCGCCATGTTCGCGCAGCTGGGCGTACTGCCGGACTTCACCTCCGCAGTCGGCGTCCGCGCCCGCACGATAACGCCGACCGGCAATCTTCGCCAGCGCCGTCACCTCCTACCTCACCGCGCATCTCGCCGCGGCCCGGCTCATCGACCGGCCCGCATGCCTCGCTCCGGTCGACCGCCACCGCGGTAAGACCGGTCGCGGCGAGAGCCAGCGCCGTCGCGCGGCCGGTCGCACCGCCGCCACCGGCGCCGATCGCAACTGTCGCGCTCACACCATCTCCCTCGGATTCCCGGTACAACCGCTGACGGCCGCGCGGTCGGTCAGCCTCAGGCGGGAGCGATGCGATCGACCCCGGGTGTGCCGGATCACCAGGATCCAGTGATGACCTCTCACACGGCTCGTAGCAATCCTGGGTCCACCGGCCGGGCGCCTCCCTCGCCCGGCACGATCAGGCAAAGACTCCGAGGAGAGGGCAATGACCACCACCACCGGGCAGCTCGAGGCCAACAAGAAGCTGGCGCGCGACTACATCGACCAGGTGTTCAACCAGCACAACCCGTCAAAGGCGGCCGACTTCGTTACCGGCGACGTGGTCTGGCACGGCAACAGCCTCGGCGATCTCGCCGGCGCGGAGAATCTGGCCGGCCTGCTGGGGACGTTCATCGGGGCACTGCCGGACCTGTGCGCGGCCGAGCAAGACATCCGCCGAGAACGACCTGGTCATGGTCCGGCTCGTCGTGACCGCCACGGTCAAGGGCAGCCTGCTGGGCGTGCCGGGCGACGGCAAGCCGGTCCGGTGGAACGCCGTGGACATCTACCGGGTCACCGACGGCAAGATCAGTGAGGAATGGGCGGCCGACGACATCGCGACCATCATGGCCCAGCTCGGTGTCTTCAGCCCGCCGTGGGCCGCCTGACATTCCCTGCCAGCAGCCAGGCCTGCACGCGAGCGAACCCCCGCATGAAATTCAGCGCTTAACCGCCTCCCGGTCCTGGACCCGAATCAGCAGGTCATCGCCGTTGCCACCCTGCTGGACCAGAGCGTGGCCCGGAGCACCGCCCTCGCCCGCTCAGCCAGCCCGCCACCGCAACGACTGCCCCCTGACCAGGTACGCCGTCGGCGACCATCGCACCACGCCGATCCGAAGGCCGCCGGTATGCCGGCCGGGCTGACCGGTATCGGGAAGCTCGCTGCTACCAGGAGTCCACTGGGCATCTGGTAGCTCAGATACGGTCAGAGCGCCCGGCAGGCAGTGAGCTGCTGCCTGCGCAGGAAGATGGCCCGGGCGGGACGGTCAGTCACGAGGGCATCGACTCTTGACAGCTGCCAGCGCTCCGCGATCGCCGGTCGTCACGAGCATCCCCGGAGGCCCGAGCACCTCAAGGCCGAGCCGCGTCACCGCGGTCGCGCACCCGGTTTCCTTGAGGTCAACGTGCACTCGCGCCCGCCCGGCCAGCAGCCGCATGACCTCCGCTATCCGCGGCACCTCGAACCCCGCCAGCTGGCAGAGTCGGGAGTAACTCACGGCTGCGACCAGATGACCCCGTAGGCCCCGCCGCGCGCGTTCCGCGTGCACCGCCACGAGTATGCCGTCGCGGGTCTGGCGCACATCGAACTCCACGTAGTCCGCACCTATCGCCAGCGCATTCTGGTACGCCTCGTAGGTCCCGCCGGGGCCGTGCTCGCTGCCGCCGCGGTGCGCAGAGATGGCCGGACCCCTGCCGGGATTAGTGGACATACCACCATGATCGATAGCTGCCGATGGGTCCGCCAGCCCGCGTGTTACGGTAACTAGCCGTGCGTCCGACCGTTGAGGGGCCGCCTGCGCCCGATCCGGGCTTCCGGCGCCGTGCTGCCCTCGCTGCGCTGGCCGGCGCTGTCGCGCTGGCGGGCGCCCTGACATGGCTGATCGCGCCGCCGCGGGTGGGTACGGACCTGTCGGCCGGGCTCACCCGGGCCGGGTGGGCCGGACGGTATCCCGGCGCGGGGTAGCTGTTCGCCTGGTACGGCGGCCTCTATCCGGCTGGCTATTCGCTGCTGGCCCCCTACCTGCTCGCGGCGTTCGGCGCGGGCGTCGATGGCGGCCGCGATCGTCACCTGACCCAGGAGCGCGGCGGTGACGTGCCCGCCGAACCGCTGCACGGTGCCCATCATGAATTCCTCTTTATCTCGTCGGCCCAGCCAGGCTCGTCGGCGGGTGTCATGTCGTTCTCCCTGGCCGGGTGATCGACGGATCCCGAGGGCTACGAGGCAGGTAAGAGGTCATCACCGGATCGTGGTGATTCGCCGCACCGGGACAACGCGGGACGGGATGAGATCGCGGCGGCACCCGACGTCCACGGGGACGGGCGCTGGACGGCCCGGGTGCTATCGGAGCTCGCCGGCCAGCGTCGCTGCCTCATCCTGGTCATGGCGATGGCGCGCCAGCCTGCCGGCCCGGACGAGCCGACCTCGCCGGACGCGGTGCCACCCAGCCTCACCCGCCTGCTGAACCTCTGGCAACGCGCCTCCGTGTTCACCGTCGCGATCTCCCGCCGCGCCTGCAGCATGCCGCGCCTGGCAGGCCGAGCTACCAGGTCCGCGCCATACAGCAGGCGCTCGCAGCCTCTCGGCAGGCCGCTACCCACGCCCGCGGGGACATCACAGAGCATCGGTCGACCTTAGCCGGGACGTCTCGGCACGTTTAGGACCGGTCCTGCGGCGGGGTAACCGCATCCTGGCACTCCGGCGCGCTGTGTGGTCCACGATGTGGTGGCCACCCTTCACGATGTGTCCGGTGGCCAATCAGGAGGTCATAGTGCCGCTTCCCGGAGCCGCTCGGAAAGGCGCGCGCCGCGAAACCATTCC
>CAVVHB010000030.1:0-388111 GCA_963747945.1 Bryobacterales bacterium | reverse complement strand
AGCAATTGACGACGAGGGTGTTGCCAGCACAACCTATGTTACTGCGTCTGCTTCGTTACAGCATCTTGTTCCTTTAACGGAAAGTTCGGTTCCACCCTTAAGAGGCAGCGTGACGGAAAGGAATCCGTTGCCCGGGATTGCGGATGAAATCGAGAAAATCCGGCTCGGCGTTATCGTTCATACAGCGTAGCCGCCCGTACGCAGTTGGGGAGCGACGATCTCGATGACCTGGCGCGCCAGCGAACGGCCTTCGGCAAGCGGCCAGCCGTCGATCAGGACGAAGTCCACGGGCCCACCCAGATCGCGGAGCGTCTGCCGGGCGTCCCCTTCGCGAATCTCGGCGTAGTCTAAAAGGCCCGCATCGGCCAGGTTGCGCCGGGCAGTCGCCACCTTTTCAGGGTCAGATTCGTCCGCTCCGATGACCTTGCCGCCGCCATTGTCGCGCATGGCCGCCGCGAAATAGAGAGTGGACATGCCCACCGACGTCGCGAACTCAACCACCAGCGTGGCGCGCAGGCCGCGGCAGAGAAGATAGATGAGATCGCCCTGTTCCGGGACAATAGAAAAGCCGTATTGAGCGTAATCGTAAGGATCATGGCTCGCGCCAGCATTGGCTCGCGGACCGCCGTCTGCCGGACGGCGCCGTTCGGCCTCAAGCCGATCGATCACGGCGTGAACGCGTGGGTCCTGGAGCGGGTTTAGGGTATTGTTCTGCATAAGAGGTAACCTTGTTCGGGTTAGAGTCTTTCGCTAGCTGCCGAGGATCTCGGCCGTGGCGCGATTAGAGAGAATCTGGGCGATGCGCTTGGCCCTCTTTGGGGTTGGACGCGCGTTTTCGCAGCAGCGCAGCCTTCATGTCATGCCGAGCGCGATGAATCTCGTCGGACGCGTCGGAATCGCCACCGCCGGCGAATGCCTCCCGGACATCGTCCATCCGGCTTCCAATCCGTGACAGGGCGTCCACAATCGCATCGGCGGCGCTGCGGTTGGATGCGAGATGGGACTGCCCCTCAGGCGTGATCCGGTAGAGCTTGCGCGAGCCTTCCTGCTCGATGCTCGCATGGCCGATGGCGTCAAGATAGGTGGAGCGCCGGATAGATCATGCCGGGACTGGGCGTGTAGAAGCCGCCGGAACGCTCCTCGATCGTCTTAATCAGTTCATAGCCGTGAGCGGAGCGCTCGCCGAGCGGCGAGAGTATCGAGAAGCTGCTGCAGATCCTTTGAGCCGAGTTTGCGCGCCCATCGAAAATCGCCGCCGCCGGGGCCGCCCATGAAGCCGAAGCCTCCGTGCCCGAATCCATGCCTGCCGTGGCCACCCATGGCGAACATCGGGTGGGCGGCCGAGCTTTTAATTGATGCGTCATCGTAAAACATGTCTTAGAATATATCGTAAGATATCTGCCTTGCGCAAGAGAAAAAAGCAATCCGAAGGGAAGATTTCGCTCAACCCATTGAAACAACTGCTTTAATTCCCGGAGATGACGCCCGGTGCCTCACGCATGCAAATAGGCCAGCACTGCCCGAACGGCTTCCTCTTTGGCGGCGGCGAGTGACAGCCGGGCCGGGCGCCGGAGCACCGCCCCGTGCGAAAGAGCATCCACCATGTTGGTTACGACCAATCCACTGTGTCCAGGTCGCGGCGCGTCTTGAGCTCATCCGCGCGTGATGCGATCGCCAGTCGAAAAGCTCCGTGGAGCCGAACCGCGAAGTCCCGTGTCCCCTCGGCCCGGTGCGGCACTTCGGTCGATAGCAGCTCATAAAGCTCAGGGTCGGGAACATGGGCATCGATCATCGCCTCGATCATTGCGCGCATCAGCGTGTCAAGGGACGACCCGGAATGCTCCATCAACTTGGTTTCCACCAGGCGATCGATCTCCTGAATGTGGCGCTCGTGTAGAGCCGCGAAGATTGCGCGTTTGTCTGGGAAATACTGGTACACCGAACCGATGCTGACTCCCGCCGCCTGGGCGACGCGGTTTGTCGTTACCGCCTGAATGCCGCCCCGTTTTAGAATCCTGACAACGGCGTCAAGAACCGCGTCCAGGTCTGCCGCGCCCGGCGCTGCTGTGGCTCTCGCCGCTGCTGCCGCGGGTGATGGGCTTTTCCAGCCTTGCGCTTCATCGAAACGAGCATAGGGCAAATATGAGCGAATGTCTATTTTCGCTCGCAACCTACTGTAAACGTCCAGAACTATCAGCGTGGAACACGAGTAGACAGCGTACCCGCTACATGTGACCCTGGGAGTGTTTCTGAGCAATCGTTCAATTCTCGAAAGTGGCTTGATTCCTAAAGGAGATATTTATGGTCTATGTCATTACCGGCGCGACGGGCAACGTTGGATCGCTCGTGGTCGAACGCCTGATCGCGCGGGGACACCGGCCCCGGATTTTCGCGCGGACGCCGATAAGGCAAGGGCGCGCTACGGCGAGCGCGTCGATATCATCGCCGGCGATCTGGCGGATGCCAAGACGCTGATGCCTGCACTGGCGGGCGCCGACGCGCTCTTTCTGGTGAATTCAGGCCCCGAGCTGGCGGCCCTGGATGAGCTGGCGGCCAACACCGCCAAGGCCGCGGCAGTGCGGCATTTGGTCAAGCTGTCCTCCTACGACGCGCGCGAGCAGAATGTCGGCACCGGTATCTGGCATGCGGTAGGCGAAGCTGCCATCCGTGCCAGCGGGATTCCCTTCACCTTCGTGCAGCCGTCGGGCTTTATGGTCAACGCTCTTTGGTGGGCGCCATCCATCAAGGCCGAAAGGCGTTGTGCGCTCGGCCACGGGTGATGGCAAAATCCCCTTCATCCATTCCGACGACATGGCAGATGTCGCCATCAAGGCGCTCACCGTGTCTGAATATATCGGTCAGTCGCTGCAATCACCGGGCCGGAGGCCCTAAGTCTACGCCGATATGACGGCCAAGATCGGCGCCGCCATTGGGAGGCCGCTCAGGTTCCAGCCAATCTCCGACGAGAGCAGCGTCGAATGATGATCGACAGCGGCGATCCGGGGAAAGTCGTCACAGCGCACCTCTCCATCTACCGCGCGATTCGGGAAGGCCGTCTCGCGGCGGCTACGGACACAGTGGAGCGCGTCCTCGGCCGCACAGCAATTACATTCGACCAGTGGGTCCATGAGAACGCGGCGGCGTTCCGGTGATTGCCCAAGGCGCGCCAGCCGGAGGGACCGAAGCAGCACGAAAAAGTGCTCTCTTGTTAATCTATGCACCTTAACCTGCGGCCGCGCTTCCATCGTTCCCAGATCGGATCGCGGTCCCAAATTTCCCCTCAACGACAACCGGCATATTCAGTTCTCGCGCGGCTTGGAAGACACCCTTCAGCAGAACAAGATCGGCGATGTTGAAGTGCCCAGTGCAAGCAAGCTGCCATCATCGTGCCGGCGCCGTGGGGCCCGGTCCGGAGTGGCGGAAGATGCAGCGCTTGTCGTTGTGGTGATGCAGCTTCGCGCAATACGGAGCTTTGCCATCACGGGCCAACGAAAAACCTCAGCCGCCGCCAGCATGCCCAGTGGCGGCGCGATGAAATAGATCCAAAGGGCGTGCCAGTAGCTGGCATACAATGCGGGGCCGAATGTCCGCGCGGGATTCGTGCTCATGCCGGATAACGGGGATTCGAAAGCAATATATACCGCAACCAGGATGGCGGCAAAGTAATGCGTATAAGGCGCCAGGGCTTCATGATTGGACGCGAACAGGATCGCGCTCATCAAGATAAACGAAATCGCCAGTTCGGCAACGAACGCGATGGTGTTGACTACCCTCGCCGTAAATGCCGGGCAGTGTGGCGGCGTAACGGACCGCTTTGTGCGCCGGCGCGCCCTGAAGCACAAGCGAGGCGAGCGCCACGCCGGCCACCGCGCCGAGGAATTGCGCGGCGCAATAGAACACCGCATCCCACAACGCCACTTTCCTCAATCGATAAAACGTGAATGTGACCGCGGGATTGAAGTGCGCTCCGGACTGCTTGCCCCACGGTGAAAGGACGATCGCGATGATGGTCGCGCCCATCGCCAGGCCCATCAACATCCGGCGAACAGCGTCGCTCCGCAGGTATCGTTCCATGGGCGAAGCGGGGTGCCACAACAAAGTGGCAAATGCGCAGGCGGAGAACAAGTAGACCCCAGACTCTCCTGCTTCCATCAGGTACTCCGGCCAGTGAAGACGCAGGCTGTCGGCTGCGCTCAGGGTACCCTCTTTCCCCGTCAACGCCGGCGTCATCACCTCCGGCTCAATCCGCGGACGTTCGCGCGTGTTGGGACTTCTCAGCATGTTTCTCCAGCCGTTGGGGCACGGCCATAAACAAGGCCTTCAGACCTTCCGTCATCGTCGGGTGTGCAAACATGGTGTCTCGCAAAATTGTGTACGGCAGGCCCGCCAGCATCGCGAGTTGAACCGTACCCATGAGTTCGCCAGCCTCAGGCCCAAAGGCCGTGAACCCGAGAATGCGGTCACTGTGTGCGTCGATCAGCGTCTTCATGAACCCACGTCTCTCCGAAATGGTCCAGGCCCGCCAGGCGGCGTCGAAAGGCACGGATGCAACCCGGTAAGCAACACCTCTTTCCCGCGCCTGTGACTCGTTGAGGCCAACCCGCGCCAGCTCCGGATCGATGAAGACGCAGTACGGAACCAGCCGGTCCGCCGTGCTGCGGTGGCCTCCGTTCAGGTTTTCGAGAATGATGCTGGCGTCGTCCTCGGATACGTGCGTGAAGTATGGGCTGCCCGCGCACTCTCCCATCGCCCACACGTTCGGCGCGGTTGTTTCCAGGCGATCGTTCACTCGGATGTGCCCTTTTTCCGTGACCTCGATTCCCGCCTTCTCGAGTCCGATGCCCGTTGTGTTGGGCGTACGTCCAACCGCCACCAGAATGTCGGTTCCCTCCACAGTTCGTCTTAGTCGCGCAACATCCCCGCTTTGGAGCTGAAGACTCACGTGGCTCGCCGGAAACGCCGCTGACCCCCAGCACCTGCGTGCCCAACAGTACGTCGATGCCTTCGTCCTGGAACAACTGCAGAATCGCCTGCGAAACGTCGGCATCTTCATTGGCGACCAGTTGCGAGCTGCGCTCGATCAGCGTTACGCGGCTTCCCAGTCTGCGCAGAGCCTGGCTCAGTTCCAGGCCGACGTAGCCGCCTCCCAAGACGATCAAGTGCTCGGGACGCCGCCGCAAGTCCAGCGCCTCGATATGCGTCATCGGCTTGGCTTCCCGCAAACCGGGCGTGTCGGGCATTGCGGCGTGGGTTCCGACGTTCACGAACACCCGGTCGGCGGTGATCGTACGTTCGCCCCCGTCGCGCAATGCGACTTGAACGGTGCGAGGCGCCACGAATGTGCCGTCGCCGAAGATGAGTTCATCACCGCGATCTGATCCAGCACCGCGCGATATTTGTCCAGATGAACCTGGACAATGCCCTCCACCATTTCGCGCTTGCGCGCGTACACTCCAGCCATGTCGATGGCGATCGGTCCGGTCTCGATCCCGAATTCCCGATGCCGCCCCACCAGCGAGGCAACCTTCGCTGAATGAATGACGTTCTTGCTGGGCAGGCACGCCACATTGGGACACGAACCGCCGACATACTTCCGATCGACGACGGCGGTTCGCTTTCCTTCTTTGGCCATCGTCCAGGCCACCACTTTGCCGGCTGTGCCGCCGCCCAGCACCAGGACGTCGTATTTTTCTGCTGCATTCATGTGATTCGTCTCCTCGGGGTGGCTGGCAATCGCGAACTGCTTACCGCTGATAGCCTCGAAGGCGGATGGGGGCCTGAATTTGAAACGACAACAGAGTGTCCGAGGGCACGTTGATTCTCTGGCCCCTGGTGACCACATGGCCTGCCGTCTCCTCGCTGCCGCCGATCCACTTTGCGGCGCCACGTTGAACACCAATGCCACCAGCGCCCGGCACCTCGTCGTGGGTTTCCACCGGATAGCGAATTTCCCGGACGGTAATTGCATCAACGTCGAGCGTCAGTAACCTCATCCCCGCGCCTCCCGGGCCAAGGTACGGCAGAGAATGCAGCCACCAGTTCAATTGGAGAACCGCTTGGGATGAGAACGGCGCGGTTCTGGTCCAGAACGTCCGCGGCGGTGTTCGCGAAGTAGACCGTCCCTCGAGACGCCCTGGTCGTTTTCACTGTGTCCTTCGTGCGGACCAGGAGCGAAGTCCCCACCGGCACCACGCCGGCCTCTGCGGTGACTGTGTGAACGGGACCGACTGGAATCACACCAGCGTTGTTAGCTGCGATGCATTTGCCCAATGCCACCACCATCAATGTTGTCAATCCGAGAATCAGATGCTTCATAAAGTGCCTCCTATTCCTTTCTTCCCGACTAAATGCCTTTGATTTCGCCGCCGTCCATTCGAATGGAAGCGCCCGTAAGCCAACGAGCCTCCTTGGAAACCAGGTATGCCATCAGACCGGCAATCTCCTCCGGTTCACCATAGCGGGCGATGCCGGCCTTTTGCGGAAACTCCTGCATGGCCTCTTCCACGCTCATTCCGTGCGCTGGCGCCCATTTATCGAGGAAAGACCGGCGGCGGCCCGTCATCACCGGACCCGGCACTACGCTGTTCACTTGCACTCCATCCTTGATCCCTTGCTCGGCAAAGGCCTTCGCGAGCGCGATGATGGCGGCGTTGATGGTGGCCACGGCCGCGAAGCCCGGCTTCGGATCGAGAGCTGCGCTTCCCGAGATGAGCACCACTGCGCCGCCCGAAGCCTTCAGAGCATCCCAGGCTCGCATCGTCAGCCGGCGAGCACCATGCAGCTTCAGCGCCAGGCCGTCTTCCCACTGCGCGTCCGTCATCTCGAACAAGTCGATCTGCGGCACCGCGCCTGCAATGTTTACCAGAGCGTCGATTCGGCCGAAGCGGTCGAGCGTGCCCTGGACAAGGGTCCCGACAGCGCAAGGCTGGCGCAAATCGAGTGCGTAAGTCAGGGGTTCGGCACCCGCGGATTCTACTTCAGCCGCGGTGTTCTTGAGCTCCTCCTCTTGCCTCGCGGCCAGGACCACGGCTTCGAAATCGCGCGCCAGCCGTATCGCGGTAGCGCGGCCGATTCCCTGGCTAGCGCCTGTGACGATGGCAACGGACTTTAGCACGCGAGCGTCTCCCGTGCCGTTTCCAGAATCACGCCAACCACTACATCCGGCGCCGTATACATCGGACTGTGGTCTACCTGGCGGGTCCGAATCTTCGCGCCCATTCGCTGCGCCATATAGCACTGCGTCTCCGGCGCAATCATGCGGTCCTCTTCCGCTAACAGAAACCACGATGGCTTCGTTTTCCAGGCCGGCGCAGGAGCTTTCTCCTGAATGCATTTCAGCGCGATCGGCCGCTGCACGGCTTCGAGAATGGTGGTCTGGTCCAGGGAAGCTTTGTGAGCCACGGCGTGGGCAAATCCCCCTTCGGGCATCCAGATCAGCCCGTGCAGGTCCGGCTCAAGATGCGGCGCCTCCGAATGCGGCTTGGCGCGATAAAAGACCTCCGCAACGGTCTCACCCTCAGCGGGGGCCAGCGCCGCCACGTACACGAGCGACTTTACCCGGTCATCCTTCGAGCCGGCGATTACGGCGCCCGCATAGGCGTGTCCCGCCAACAGTACCGGCCCACGGGTTCTCGCAACGACGCGTTGGAGAGCGGCGATGTCCTCGGTAAGCGATGTGAGCGGAATCGGCGCGCACGTTACCTTGAGACCCGCTTCTCGCAACGGCAGAATGATATTCTGCCAGCAGGAACCGTCCGCCCACGCGCCGTGTACCAAGACAGCCGTCGCGTTCTGGGCAAAGGCACTCATTGCGATGCCCCGTTCGCCGCAAGGAACTCCTTCATCGCAGCGGCAATTTCGACGACGTGCGTTTCCGTGGCGAAATGCCCGGTATCCAGGAACTCCACCCGCGCGTTGGGTATGTCCTTTCGAAATGCCTCGGCCCCCGCGGGAACGAAAAAGGGATCGTTCTTACCCCAAATCGCTAACAACGGCGGCTTGGCCTTCCGAAAGTAATCCTGAAATGCCGGATAGAGCTTCACGTTTGACGCGTAATCGAGAAACAAATCCAACTGAATGTCTTTGTTCCCCTCGCGCTCCAGCAAAGCCGCGTCCAACGTGTACGATTCAGGCGGAACGCTCTCCGGATTGCTTACGCCGTGCGTGTACTGCCATCGCGTTCCTTCCAGTGTCAGAATGTTTTTGCGGATTACCTCTCGATTCTCTGAAGTCGGCTCAGCCCAGTATTTCCGGATCGGCCCCCACGCGTCGCCAAGACCTTCTTCATAGGCGTTCCCGTTCTGCGAAACGATGGCCGTCACTCGATCCGGGTGCGCCATCGCCAGACGGAATCCGGTTGGTGCGCCATAGTCGAACACATAAAGTGCAAAGCGCCTGATTTTGAGCGCTTGCGTGAACGCATTGAGCGTCGCGGCCAATCGGTCGAACGAATAAACGTATTTTCGTTCTGAGGGAACTTCTGTGAATCCGAATCCGGGGAGGTCCGGCGCGATCACTCGGTAGTCGTTGGCAAGACGCGGGATGAGTTCGCGGAACATGAAAGACGATGTCGGGAACCCGTGTAACAGCAGCACCACCGGAGAATCTGGGTCGCCGGCCGCCCGGTAGAAGATGCGCACTCCATCCGCCTCAACGTTATGGACGGAGGTAACAGGCACAGAAAACTGGGAAGACCGTTGCGGTGTTCTTAACCCCAACCCAGGACTCTGCGCCGTTTGGGTTGAACGAGCTTGACTCATTTGACGCTCCTTCCTGGTTGTGACGATGGCACCCGACAGGCCAAAACAACGAGACCTCAATTCGGAATCAGCGGGAGGAGTAAGTCG
This sequence comes from Bryobacterales bacterium, assembly GCA_963747945.1. Lineage (GTDB taxonomy): Bacteria > Acidobacteriota > Terriglobia > Bryobacterales > Bryobacteraceae > Palsa-89. Next base: position 379,265 of record CAVVHB010000030.1, on the reverse strand, counting down.
TTTTGACCGAGCAAGATCCTTCGCGGCGGGCAGCCAAGCAATCTCAGACCCAACTGACGAACTGGTGACGGATCTCCATCGCACTGACCGCGATTTGTCGCGACTTCGTCACGGCCCCCAGGTTCCTGGTCCATTGAAATGCGACGCAGACCTTTCTGTCCCAACCCGGCAGCACTCCATCGTGTCGTCAGAAAGGTTCCAGCTTCGCCTCGCCGAATATGGCGTGAAAGCGTTCGCAATAAATCACCACCGCGCTGTATTTTGTCAGGTCCACGGTTGCGGGCAAATCGTAATTCTGATCGCCCTGGTTGCCTTTGAGAGCTCCAAGTTCAACGCTCGCGAGGTTGCCTTTCACGATTTCTTGTTGCAGACCGGGGTCGTCGCCGCGCGCCAGCACCACGTGCACATCCGGGCCATTGGACGTCGTGAAATCTGTCAGGCGCAGATATCGCGCGCCATCGGAGCTCTTGTAAATCGTGGCGCGCCCGCCGGTCTGGTGCGCTTTGCCTTCCAGGCGTCCCGTAGAAAGCGGCTCAGCATCGGTGGTCGAAGCAAATGGCGCGGGTTCGTTGACCTTTTGATTGATCCAAAGCTTCTCTGGCCGGAAGGCCCACCAAGCGGCGACGAGAACCGGGACACCCACCGCGACCAATACCCATTTTTTGCGGGACAACCATGTACCTGCGTGGTCTAGCATGCTTCTTCTCCTTTCAAGAGCTAAATCGGTCCATAGCTAAATCGGGCGGTTCTGTGCCGCCCGACTACCCTTTGAAGCCCCTCAAAATTTCTCCAGGGGCGCTGCCCCGAAATTCGCGTTGAACCGCTCGCAATAGATCGAAACGGTTTGAAATTTGTGCAGGTCGGTCCCCCTGGGGATCTCGTAGTTCTGATCGCCTTGGTTCCCTTTGAGGCTTCCCAGTTCTACTCGCTCGGTATTGCCCTTCAGGAAATTGGCATCGTCATCCGCATCCTTGGCTGCGATGAGAATCACGTGCACATCGGGTCCATTCGAAGTTTTGAAGTTCGTCAGCCGAAGGACCAACTTCCCGTCCTGCTCCCGGTAAATGGTTGCCCGGCCCGAGGTGCTATGAACCTTCCCATGAAAGGTGCCAGTCTCCAGAGTCTTAGCCTTGCCGTCCTGTGCGTTCACTGCGGGCTGCAAACCCAACGTGAAGGCCAGAGCTACAAGGGGAATTGCTGTCTGAATGTTTCGAATCATGATCATTTCCTTAGTTGGTTTCTCATTCGGTTGTCATACCTTGCCATCGGGCAAGGACAGCATCGGTATGGCACCCGGCAAGCCAAAACAAAGAGATCTCTATTCGAAAATCAGCGGCGGGGATAAATAGTTATCCACTATGCAAGATCTAGTCGCAATAGCAGCCAACCAATCCCGCTTCCAACTGACGAAGCCAAGACGGATCTCCAACACGCTGCCCACAATTGGTCGCGGCTTTCGTCGCGGCTCGCATTGTTCTAGGTAGCGGGTTGGCGGGATTTAAGGGGGACTCAACCCTGGGAACCGTCGCCCTGCGAAGTGTCACCTTGGCCACCGTCATCCTGAACGGCGCCGTCTTTTTGCAATTGCTGTGGACGGCTGATGCGAAGCTTTTGCATGCGGTAAACCAACGATGTCCTCTTCATTCCCAATCGCTCCGCGGCGCCATTTCTTCCGCCCACCACCCAATTGCTCGCTTTGAGCGCCCGGACTATGTGATCTCGTTCCACTTCCTGCAGACCCGTCATCGTCTCGATACCCGCCTTGGAAGCGTTCGCCTCGCCAAATGCGTGGAAGGGCTCCAGCTCAGAGGTTGGGGCGCGCAATACGGAGTACGGAGAAAGAATGACGGCTCGCTCCAGGAAGTTCTGCAATTCCCGAACATTTCCGGGCCAGGCGTATCGTGCCAGCGCATCCATGGTCTTCGACGGGATTTCGTCGATTTGCTTGTTCATTCGTCGGGCGTAGAGCTCCGTGAAATGCCGAACCAGTATCGGAATGTCCTCCGGACGATGCCGCAGCGGGGGAACGCTGATCGGAAACACGTTCAATCGGTAATACAAGTCTTCCCGAAAAGTCGACTGGCTAACCATCCCCGGCAGGTCGCGATGCGTAGCGGCGATTAGGCGTACGTCAACTTTATGTGTGCGGTTGCCGCCCAGTCTCTCAAATTCCTGCTCTTGTAAAACGCGCAGTAATTTCGCCTGCAGTTCGACGGGGATGTCGCCCACTTCGTCCAAAAAGAGCGTGCCCTTGTTCGCCAGTTCAAAGCGTCCCAATTTTTGGGCGATCGCTCCGGTAAATGCTCCTTTTTCGTGTCCGAACAGATCGCTCTCCAGAAGCCCGAGCGGAATCGCGGCGCAATTCAATTTAACGAAAGCGCGTTCGCGACGGGCGCTCAGATCGTGTATCGCGCGGGCAAACAGCTCCTTCCCGGTTCCGGTCTCTCCCAGGATCAGCACGCTCGAATCCGTTGGCGCAACAACGGATACCAGTTGCAGCGCGGCCATCAACGCGGGGCTCTCACCCACGATTGCCCCACACTGAGCGCGAATTTCCTCCTCCAGGTAGAGTCTTTGTTTCGTTTCTTTATCTCGATCCTTTACCGCCTCTTCGTACTCCAACGCATTCTCAACGGCAATCGCCACTTGGCGGGCCACTTGCTCCAGCAAGACGACGTCGTCGTTCTCGAAAGCATTGTCCGAGCGCCTGGAGAGCATCAGAACGCCAACCACGCGGTCGCGGCCTACCAGCGGAAGATAGCAACCAGTTCTAAGGCCTTCCTGGACCACGCGCTCATAAAGACGCTGGCCGTCGGGATTCCCATAAATTTCAGGATCCTCGCGCACCTGTTTGAAGCTATCGATCCGGACACTCTTGGCCTTCTGAAATACCTGACCCGAGATCGAACTATTCATCGGCACTAACGATCCCTCGCGCATGGGTCCTCTCGCGTCGGGATTGTACAGGATAGTGACGCGTAACTGGCCGCTCTCGGCGTCGGGTAGCAGCAAGGCGGACACGTCACATTGCATTACGCGAAATAGATTTGTCGAAAGCGCCTCAATTACTTGCCGGAAATCCAACTTGGATGTCACGCTGCTGGTGATTTCCAGAAGCAAGCGCAGCCGGTCGCGTTCATGGCGCAACCTTTCCGCATTCAGGTGCCGCTCAATTGCGATCCCTGCAATGTGGCTGGCACTCTCGATCAACTGCAGGTCGATGGCGTCCGGATTGCGCACTTCACGATAGAGGATGGCAAATGTGCCGAGCACCTTACCTTCACGCGTGAACAGGGGTCGCGACCAAACGGCACGAATGCCATAAGGCAACATCCGGTCGCGATAATCGTCCCAAATAGGCTCCCGCAGGATGTCGGCAACATACACCGGCTCCCTTCGATAAACGGCTGTGCCGCAGGATGCACCTTGCGGGCAAATAACCGTGCGCCCTACGGTTGCGGCAAATCCAGGAAGACCGGGCGCGGCCGCGCAATAGAGATGTGTTCCGTCCGCATCGGGAAGCCAAATGGTGCATAACGTTCCGTTGCCTTGAGATTCCACCAGTCCAGCGATGATCGCAAGCACCTCAGACAACTCAGATCCGGCAAGAATCAACTTAAGAATGTTGAGAACGGACTCGCTCGAAAAGAAGCCCGATGGGTCCTCCGCCCGTTCAACTTTCGGCAGGTCTGGTGCGGATTGCATTGCTGACCTCATAACCAAGACCTTCGGCTCAAAACCCTTGCTCCGTCAATCGGTAACCGCACCGGCACCCGGCTGCAAAAATGCACCGCAAAATAAGTTGATGGCTCAATCCTGGCGCCCGCCAGCAAACACCAGGGAAGATCTAGTCTTAGGTTACACCCAGGAGGTTCCCGCTCGCCTGGACCGACACGGGCCAGTGGTAACGGGTATAAAATGTCCGAATGCGGTTCTTGATCGTTGGACTTTGCCTTGGGTGGATCGCCGGAATTGCCGCGGCTCAAAATGTGCCTCGCACAAAGGAAGGGCGCCCCGATCTGACAGGTGTATGGGATCCGGACGCCAAGTACTCCGGTGATTTCTCCAAAGCCCTCAAGACCGGCGAGAGCATCTCCATGCTGCCGGGCGCTGAAAAGATCATGAAAGCGGACGTGAAGTCCGGCGACCCCGCAAGTAAATGTCTTCCCATGGGCGTAGCGCGCCTCTCGACGTCCCCGCAGAAATTCGTGGAGACTCCAGCGAAGATCGTCATTCTCGACGAGGGCGACATTCACAGCTTCCGGATCGTGTATATGAACGGACGGCCGCATCCCGCGGAACTGACGCCCAGCTGGTACGGAGATTCCATTGGACGCTGGGATGGCGACACACTTGTCGTCGACACCGTCGGCTTTAACGACCGGACGTGGCTCGACTCTGTGGGCCACCCCCATACCGAAAAGCTGCACATTATCGAGCGCTACAGCAGGCCGAATGCCAACACGCTCCTGCGTGAGGTGACCGTGGAAGACCCCGGCGCATACGCGAAGCCGTTCACGCTGGAAGGAAGCTATAAGCTGCTTACGGGCAGAGATATCCGCGAGCGGTACTGCTACACGAGTCCGGTAGACAACGTAGCGAAGGTAAAATAGGGCGCGCGATCATTTCACCCTGTCCTTCACGTCTTCGTGAACTCCAACGCCTTCCGGCAATGCGATAAGGTGCTGCGCGTCCAGATTCTGGCCGTGTGCATCCTGGTTTTCGTTGCAGATCGTTTCCTGAACTTCCCAGTTTGGGGCAAGAGACGACTTCTCCACTACCGTCCATGGACGCGTGTACGCGCCCGGATCGTCGATCGTGATCGTATCGACAATGAGCCCCAACTCCGGCCGTGTGAGCCGCTCGATGACATGCAGTTTGTTGGTTCGCGGATGTCCGTCCGCATCCAGCCATGAATGGTTGTTGCGGCCGTCGCCGAATCCCAGCCCCACCGTGTCGATCACCAGTGTGTCGCCCTCCCAGTGGCCGATCGAATCGCCCCAATAAGTCTCTTTCACTGCGGGATCATGACCGCGGCCATCCAGAAAGATCTGGCGATACCCATGCACATTGCCCTCATACAGCATGAGCATGAGCTTATCGGTCTGCACCACCTCCCAGGGATAAGGCGTCATCCGGGGCGTTCCCATCGGCAGGCAGAATCCCTCCGGATCGTCCTTGCTCTCGTCTTGCACGAAGCGCTTCTGAAAAAGTGCTTTCGCCCATGGCTGCATCGGAACGTCGTCGGCATCGAGATCGCGCGCTATGTTGTGGGCGTAGCCCTCGCCCGTTTTGCTTGGCGGGTCGCCTGGAGCGCGGCCGGGCGCCGAATAGACGCCGGAGAAGTCTATCTTGCCGTCCTCCGTACGGGGCGTGGGTTTTCCTTTGGGCGCCTTGGCCCTTCCCGCGCCTGACTGCGCAAATATCCCAATCGGCGCCATCGTCAGGCAGACCGGAACGGCAACAAACGAAAGAATCGAAAACAAGGCTACCCTGCTCATACTGAGCCTCCTGCTCCTGCTTGTCCACCGAAGATGCCAGCTGGTGGAAACAAGCGGGGTGCCATTATTTTACTAACGCCGGAAACAAAATGCCAACTCCACGTCACGACGAGTTCGTGCAGTACGGCAACGTTCACATGCCACCGATCTGAAGCGCATCCATTATGAAGAGCATCGATATGAAGAGCATCGATGCGGTTGGGGTGTAGCGCGGCGGTACGAATCGGCGGTGCACCCCCTCAAACTCCGGCGCGGCCCCGGTGGCCAGCGAGGGCAACTGGCAGCCAGCAAAGTTGTCATCGGCCCCGAGTCGACGCCGGTGGAAACATGATCAACCCAATGGTGCTAGGATTCTTTCGATGCCTACAGAACAAATCCTTGCTCTTCTGATTGCAGAACGAGACAAGTTGAACCGCGCCATAGAAGCTCTTCAAGGACCGGCTAAGCGTCGGGGAAGGCCGCCAGGGAACAGTCGGACGTTCACAACTCCGTTAGGGAACCAGGCGGTTTCCGAACCCCAAGCACTTCCGAAGAAGAAACGCCGCAAGTTCACTGCTGCGCAACGCCAACAGCAAGCGGAACGAATGAAAGCCTTCTGGGCCGCGAAGAAAAAAGCCGCACCCAAACCACAATTGAAGGCAGCGAGCAAACCCAATAAGACCGCCAAAGCGGGGTAGTGGTCATAGCGGCAACAGTTAGCGGGCTGATCGGTGAAGATCGCCACCTTTAACATCAACAACGTCAACAAACGGCTGGACAATCTTCTGGCTTGGCTCGCCCAAGCCGAGCCGGATGTGGTCTGCCTGCAAGAGCTCAAGGCCGGGCAGGAAGCATTTCCCGCGGATGCCCTGCGAGCCCTCGGCTATGCCGCGGTTTGGCATGGCGAGCGTTCCTGGAACGGCGTGGCCATCCTGGCTCGTGGCCAGGATCCGGTGCTAACACGATCCAGCTTGCCCGGCAATCCTGAGGATCTTCAGGCGCGTTACGTCGAGGCCGCCGTCAGTGGAGTCTTGATCGCTTCCCTCTATCTGCCGAACGGCAATCCTCAACCCGGTCCGAAGTTCAACTACAAATTGGCCTGGTTCGAGCGCTTGATTATCCACGCCGCCCAACTCTTGGCGGCTGGTGTGCCCGTTGTGCTGGCCGGCGATTATAATGTCGTACCCACTCCGCAGGACATCTACCAGACGCGATCCTTAGACGACAATGCCTTGATTCAGCCGGAAAGCCGCCAGGCATTTGCGCGACTCCTCGCTCAAGGCTGGACCGATGCTCTGCGGAGGTTGCAACCAGAAGGGCCGCTCTGGACGTTTTGGGATTACAAGCGCGAGCGATGGCAGGCCAACAAGGGCATGCGGCTGGATCACATGCTGCTCTCGCCCGACATGTCTGAGCGGCTGGTGGACGGCGGCGTGGACCGATGGACGCGTGGCGAAGAAAACTCGAGCGATCACGCTCCGGCCTGGATAAAGCTGAACCTTTGACTTCCTCCGAACATAAGTTTATCTGCCTGTTTACTTCAAAAGCTCCGAGATTTCCCAAACGTAGACACTGCCCGTAATCCGTCCGTAAGACTCGGTAGTCTAGCTGGGACGCTGTCATGACTAGTTCGTGGAGTCTGGCAACATTCACGACGCTCGTGGCGCACGCACACTCATGCGTGCCGTGTTCACCATCGTGTGAACACGAAACTAAAAGACCCAGGCGTCGCCATGAGTGGCTGTCGCGGCACGCACGAGTGCGTGCGCCACGAGCCCTTACGGACGGATTACGGACACTGCCCGCGACGCCTGGCGTCTCCGCGCTCTGCGAGCGGTGTCCGAGATGATAACCTCGTTAGTACCGCAACAGGAGACTAGTCCGATCGCTACCTCTAAGGTCCTGCGGGCAACGGAATGGGCGTCCCCGGGAATACTCGTCCAGCCATCCAGGTTTCTGGCATCCGCAAGACCTATGGCGCAACAGTGGCCGTCTCCGACGTTTCGTTCGAAGTCAACCAAGGCGAAATATTCGGCTTGATCGGGCCGAACGGCGCAGGGAAGACAACCACGATGGAGTGTGTCGAAGGAGTTCGCCGGCCGGATCAGGGCTCCATCTCCATCCTGGGTCTCAACCCGTTTCGCGATGTGTATCTGGTGCAGAAGCGCATTGGGGTGCAGCTCCAGCAGGCGCAGCTCCAGAAGAGGATCAAGGTATGGGAGGCGGTGGACCTCTGGGCATCGCTGTATCCGAAACCCGTGGACGGCGATCGGCTGCTCGAACAGCTCGGCCTCTCCGACAAACGGAACGCCTGGTTCATGACGCTTTCCGGCGGCCAGAAACAGCGGCTGTTCATCGCCCTGGCGCTGATCAACGATCCCGAAGTAGTATTTCTGGATGAACTCACCACTGGCCTGGACCCGCAGTCGCGCCGTGCCATCTGGGAGCTGGTGCGCGGCATCCGTGACCGCGGCAAGACGGTTTTCATGACCACTCATCTGATGGAGGAGGCCGAGCGATTGTGCGACCGTGTGGCCATCATCGAGCACGGAAAGATCATCGACACAGGCAGCCCGGAGGAATTGGTGCGGCGCCACTGTCCCGCGCGAACGGTCATCCTGGCCACCACCAACGATCTCGCCGAAGAGCGCCTCCGCACCATCCCATCGCTCGAGACAGTAGCGCGCCTGGGCTCCCGGTTCACCATTCAGGGGCGCGGGGACGACTTCGTGACCGACGTGATCCATTGCCTGTCTGAGAACCGGATCCGAGTCACCGACTTCCGCACGATACTCCCCAATCTGGAAGACGTCTTTCTGAAGCTGACCGGCCATTCCATTCGCGACTAGGAAAAAACATGTTCCGCGGACTTTGGAAACTCACCTGGCTCGAGATGAAGATCTTTCTGCGCGAGCCGATGGGCGCCTTTGGAACGATTCTCTTTCCCGTCCTGGTGTTCGTAGTAGCCGGCCGGCTGTTGGGCGGCAGGGTCTCGCCAGGGTCGAATTCCGCCACCGGCTTCATACGGGTTGGGCTGCCGGTATTGGCGTCGGTGCTGATGGCGCTCAGCGGAGTCTTGTCGCTAGTCACCATCATCTCCATTTACCGTGAGGGCGGAATCCTCAAACGGCTTCGGGCTACGCCGCTGCGCCCCCAGACGATTCTCACGGCGCACGTCCTGGTCAAACTGGCGCTAACGGCCATCAGCCTGGCCGTGTTGGTGCTGGCGGGCAAACGCTTTTACGCGATCGATGTCAACGTTCCGATATTCGGCTTTGCGATCGCGCTGCTGATCAGCACGTGGAGCATTCTGTCCATCGGTTTTCTGATCGCGAGCATTGTGCCAACGGCGCGCTTCGCCCAACCCATCGGCGCGGCGATCCTGTACCCCATGCTCGCCCTCTGCGGACTGTTCGTGCCCATCCATTCGCTACCGCCCGTGTTGCAAGCTACAGCGCGCGTGCTGCCACTAACCTACGCGGTGTCTCTGCTCCAGGGGATCTGGAAAGGTGAGGCGTGGTCGGCGCACATTGGCGACGTCGCGGCGCTGGTCGCCGTATTCGCCATTTGCACCGCGCTCTCAGCCAAGGTGTTTCGCTGGGAATAACGGCGTCCGCGGATCGCAGCGAGTTGCATTCCAGCCGGATTTTCGCCAGTATTGCTGACAGGATGAGGCAGATTTTCTGGATCATGTCGATTGCCGGAATTGCCGCGGGCATGCTGCTCGCGCAGGCACCCGAGGGGAAGACCACGCAAAGCCCGGCCTCCGAGCGTCCGCCGCAAACAGTGAAGCCACAGACTTATTCGATCCAGCAGATTCAGGCCGGCGAGTTGCGGTTTACCTCGCAGTGCGGATTCTGCCATGGCCGTGACGCCGCGGGCGGAGAAACCGGGCCGGACCTCACTCGCTCCAAGCTGGTCGCCGAAGACAATCGTGGTGATAAGATCGGACCGCTGGTTCGCGCTGGACGCCCGGACCAGGGTATGCCGGCCTTCAGCCTGAGCGATGCGGATTTGGCTGCGATCGTCGCTTTCATCCATGACCAGAAGACCAAGGCCGAAGCGCTGGGCGGCGGGCGTCGCTCCGTGGACGACGCGGACTTGGCAACCGGCGATGCCACGGCCGGACGTCGCTATTTCAATGCAGCGGGCGGCTGCTCCGCGTGCCATTCCACTACCGGCGATCTGGCCGGAATCGCTTCCCGATATCATGGGCTGGCTCTGTTGCAACGCATGCTTTATCCCAGCGGGCGCCCCGCTCCTCCGCCAGAAGCGCTGTCGGCGCACTTCGATCAACTCGGGAAATACACCGACGACGACATGCACAACGTCTACGCCTATTTGGTTACGTTGAAATGAAGCGCCTCCTGCTCGGAATCTGCCTCACTGCGCTCGCATCCGCGCAAACCGGCAGCTGGCTCACGTTCCACGGCGATTATTCCGGCGAACGGCACACCAGCCTGATCCAGATTACTCCGGAGAATGTCGGCCAGCTGCAGCAGGTGTGGCGATTCGAGACCCACCAGAATCAACAGATCAAGGCTTCGCCGATTGTCGCGAACGGCGTGATCTACATCACCACGCCGGACAACATCTGGGCCCTTGACGCCCGCACGGCCGCCGAACTCTGGCATTACCAGAATCGCCCCAACAATGCCTTCCACATCGGCCATCGCGGCGCGGCTATTTACAAGGACACCGTCTACTTAACTACCCCGGACTGTCACCTGATCGCGCTGAACGCCAAAGACGGCAAGGTCAAATGGGACGTCGTGCTTGCCGATTCCAACAAGGGCTACTGGGCGACGAACGCTCCTCTCGTCATTCGGAATCACGTCCTGGTGGGCCTCTCCGGCGATTTCGACAACTTGCCGGGTGAATTGAAATCCATCGATGCCGATACTGGCGCGACACAGTGGATTTTCTACAGCACTCCGCCACCTGGCAGTAAGGAACCCAATAGCGGGGGTGCAACCGGCGGGCAGATGTGGACCACCGGCACTTACGATCCCGTTCTTAATCTGGTCTACGATGGTACGGCGAATCCCACGCCGGTACTGAATGGAGCAGCCAGGCCGGGCGATAATCCCTGGACCTGCAGCATCGTCGCGCTGAACCCGGACACCGGGAAACTGGTGTGGGGCTTCCAGGTCTCGCCGCACGACACGCACGATTGGGATGCGAACGAAGTTCCCGTTCTGGTGGATGCCGATTTCAACGGTGTGCCGCGCAAGCTGGTGATGCAGGCATCGCGCAACGGCTACTTCTTCGTGCTCGACCGGACTAATGGCAAGAGTTTGCTCACCACGCCGTTCGCCACCGTGAACTGGGCCAAGGGAATCGACACGCAGGGACGCCCGATTCCGAATCCGGCCAAGTTTCCATCGAGGAGTGGCGTCCTGGTAGCGCCCAACGAGAGCGGCGCCACCAACTTCCGCCCGCCGAGCTTTGATCCACGGACCGGCCTGTTCATCGTGAGCGCTCAGGACGGCTACGGAATCTATTTCTTCAAACCCGAGCATGGAGCCTACGGCTGGGCCGGCGCCGATTATGGCGTCGCGGGAAGGGCTTTCCTCCGCGCCATCGATTATCAGACTGGAAAAATTGTATGGAATCACCCCATCGGCGATGGCGCGGGCACCGCCGGCGTCCTCACCACCGAAACAGGCGTGACATTCAGCGGCGACGTTTCGGGCAACCTACTGGCCTTGCGGTCGAGCGACGGCACGACGCTATGGCATCAGGCCCTCGGGGAGATTGGAACTGGAAGTGCCAAGATTGGAAATGCCCCAATCACTTATGAATTGGATGGCAGACAATATCTGATCGTGGGTGGAGGCAGTTCGCTGTACGCGTTTGCCCTGCCGGCAGCAGGGGCGCAGACCCGGGCCCCCAATCGCGCGCCGATCCGAGTGATGATCCTCGATGGCGAAAGCGGTGGTCCCTATCACAAATGGCAGCTGACGACGCCGGTCCTACGCAAGGAATTGGAGGAGACGGGCCTGTTCCAGGTGGATGTCGTAACAGCGCCGCCCGCTGGTGGGGACTTCAGCGCGTTCAAACCCGATTTCGCGAAATACGCAGTGGTGGTGTGGAATTACGACGCGCCCGACGAGCGCTGGCCGCTGGAGTTAAAGGCGTCGTTCGAGAATTATGTTCGCGGCGGTGGCGGCTTCGTCAGCGTCCATGCTTCCGACAACGCGTTCCCCAATTGGCCGGCGTTTAACGAGATGATCGGCGTGGGCGGTTGGCGCGGCCGAACCGGGAAAAATGGGCCGTTCTGGTATTTGAAAGAAGGCAAGCTGATTTCCGATCCAGCTCCAGGCGACGCCGGCAGCCATGGCCGCCGTACCCCTTTTCAGATTGTGGTTCGTCAGGATCATCCCATCACGAATGGTCTGCCCAAAGTTTGGATGCATCAGGGCGACGAACTTTACGCCCGGCTCCGTGGCCCCGGAAAGAACATGTCGGTTCTCGCGACCGCGTATTCCGATCCCGCCAATAACGGCACCGGTCACGATGAGCCGATGTTGATGGCCCTCAGCTACGGAAGCGGGCGCGTGTTCCATACCACGCTCGGGCACGATATCAACGCGCTCAGCTCCGTGGATTTCGTCGTGACCTTTCAGCGCGGGACGGAATGGGCTGCAACCGGCAGCGTGACGCAGAAAGTTCCCTCAGACTTCCCGACCGCCAATTCGGTCAGTTACCGCACGGACCTCGCCGCCATGGATCCAGGCTACAAGCGAGGTCTGAATCCTCTGGATGCGCAGGGTAAGTGAAAACCATATTCGTCCTCGCGGTCGCCTGTTCTCTCTGGGCTCAGCCTTCTCCGCCCGCTGATCAACCCCTGGCGCGGGTAGACCAGAATTCGATGATCGCGCACAAGCAGCTTCTCGCGAAACGCAAGCAGGGCCGCATCGACGTCTATTTCGAAGGCGACTCCATTATCAGGCGCTGGGGAGCCACCGATTATCCCGAACTGCTGGCGAATTGGAAACACAATTTCTTCGGATGGAATGCCGCGGATTTCGGATGGGGCGCGGACAAAACAGAAAACATCCTGTGGCGCTTGGAGAACGGTGAGCTCGATGGCGTAAATCCGAAAGTGATCGTCCTGCTGGCCGGAACGAACAACGTCGGCGATCACCAGCCGCCGGCCGGAATCGCAACAGGTTTAGAAGCCGTGGTGCGGCTGATGCAATCGAAAGCTCCGGGCGCCACCATTATCCTGACCGCGATTTTTCCGCGCAATGACAATATTGAAATGATGCCGGTCATCGAGGCAATCAACGCGAATCTTGCCTATCTCGCCGACGGTAAAAAGATTCGTTTCCTGAACATCAATCGCAAGCTGGCCGATGAGAACGGAAAGCTGTTCGACGGAATGATGAATCGGGATTTACTGCATCCGTCACTCCAGGGTTATCAGGTGTGGGCGGATGCTTTGAAACCGCTTCTGCAAGAACTTCTCGGGCCACCATCGCCGGAAGATCACGCGCCGCCTCCCACTGGCGACCCGCGCAAGCGCTGAGACTCACATTCTCGGAAACAACGGCCTCAGTGCCGGATACAGCGAACGGTACACCTCGTGGCCGTCGGCATAAATCTTCGTGGCCTCTCCTCGAGGCTCCACGATATCCCGCTCTCGTACCATCGCGCCGCAGGCTTCTGGAACAGATGAATATTCTCCAGTCGCCACCATCCCGAGGATCGCAGCGCCCAACGCGGAGCCTTCGTCCGAAGCCATCGCGACCACGGGCTTTTGGAATACATCGGCCAGGATCTGACGCCACAGCCCGCTGCGAGCGCCGCCGCCGGAAGCCCGGACCGACCGGACGTTCACGCCCAGCGCGGCGAGAAGATCCAAACCATCCTTCTGGCTGTAGGCCACCCCTTCGATCAACGCTCGAATCAAATCCGCGCGCGTATGTTTCGCCGTCAGGCCGATCCACCCGCCCCGCGCCGCGGCGTCCAGATGCGGAGTTCGTTCGCCCATCAAGTAAGGCAGCCAGTACAGTCCGCGCGAGCCGGCAGGCGATTCGGCGGCTTCGGTGAGCAATTCGTCATAAGACATGCCCGGAGCGAATTGTTTCCGGAACCATTGCAAACTCAGGCCGGCCCCTTGCGTCACACCCATCACGTGCCACTTATCGGGAACCGCGTGACAGAAGGTATGCACGCGTCCGCCGGGATCGTAAGCTACGTCCTCCATGTGCGCGAAGATGACGCCCGAAGTTCCCAGTGTGCAGGAGACCGCGCCCGGTTCCACCACGCCATTGCCCACCGCGCTTGACGCCTGATCTCCGCCGCCGCCGGCTACCGGAGTGCCGGGAGCCAAGCCCGTCAACGCACCAGCTTGTTCCGAGACTGTGCCCGTGACATCCACGGACTCGTACGCGCGCGGAAGAATCGCACGGTCCAGGCCCAACCCATCCATCATTTCGGACGACCAGCGGCGGTGAACGACATCGAACATTGCCGTTCCCGATGCGTCGGAAACTTCCGTCGCCAGTTCGCCCGTGAGTCGAAAACGAACGTAGTCCTTGGGCAGCAGAACGTGCCGCACACGCTCGAAGCTTCGCGGCTCTTGATCGCGCACCCACAAAAGTTTCGGCAGGGTAAATCCAGTCAGCACCGGATTAGCTGTATATTCGAGCACCTTCGCGGCGCCCAGACGTCGATTGATCCAATCCACCTGTGGTTGGCTACGCTGGTCGCACCAGATGAGCGCCGGACGAATGACGTCGTGATTGCCATCGAGAATCACCAGCCCGTGCATCTGTCCGGAAAGTCCGATGCCCCGCACCTGATGGCCGTCGATTCCGGCGGCCGCCAGCGCACCGCGAATCGCCTGGAATGCGGCGTCGGCCCAGTTTTCCGGGCGTTGCTCGGCCCACAGCGGCTGGTCCATCACAATTTCTTCGTGAGGAACAGAGACCGCGGCAGCTTCCTTTCCGCTGGAATTGAGCAGTATCGCGCGTGAACCTCCGGTTCCCACGTCCACCCCGAGCCAGTACGTGCTCATTGAATCTCGATATAGTCCAAGGCCGCGGATTCGCCCCCATCGGGCGACCCTTCGATGCGGATTTCGTCTCCGGGTTTGAGTGCAACTCCTTGCACTATTCTTAGCGATGAAGACGTGCCGTCGATCTTCGCGCTGGGCAAGCGATCCGAAGCAACCCATTGATCGAGAAGTTCGCCGTTCCTGAGAATCCGGAATCGGGCGGACCCGTTGTTTTGGTCGAAATAGCGGATGCGGACATCATGCCGGCTTGCACTGACCTCGCCTGGCGTGCCCTCAAAGACGAAGCGCGCGGCGCACTGCGCAATCGCGCACGAGACCGCCGTCCCGCCCGACGCAGCTTCCCAGGGAGTGACCGGAACCGCGGTGTAGCCTTCCAGTTGCATGGATTCCGCCTCCACACGGCCTGGATGTTTTCCCGCCCGCCCTTGTTCATCCGCGATACCGGATGTTTTCAGGAACCAGTTCACCACTGCATCCCGCCACACCTCGGCTTGGCCGGCCTGATACTCCAGCTGCGCCAGCACTTCCTGATAACGCCGCTCGTCGATCAAGCCCTGCAGCTCTCGCCACTGCCCCACGTAGTTCGCGGTAGTCTCGGCGCCCTCATAATGCGAGTCATACAGGGATTGAATCACCGTCTTTCCGGAATGCAGCCGATACGTGTAGGGCACGTGATGGAAGAAGAGCAGCAACTCATCCGGCGTGCTGGCCGGCGACTCGTACATTTTCGCCACGTCGGCACGGTACTGGGCCGCGAAGCCGGTTCCGGATTTTACGCTGCGATCCATTCCAACGCCGTGCGCATCGGCATTATGCCATTGGCCCCAGCCGTTCCTCTCGGATGCCTCCACATTGACGCCATAGTGGTTGCCGGTGATGTCGGTCAAGGTTTGCAATCCCAGCGGCCCGGTATAGTTTTCGTACGTCTTCCACGAGCTGAGCTGAATATCATCGATCACCGAATTTACCGTCGGATCGGGCCCAAACGTAAGCCGCGTCCATTCCTCCGAGATTTCGCGCGCGCTCAAATCGGGATTCCATGCCAGGCGGCCGAACGCGTAAAGATTCGCCTGCGAAAGGTGATTCCCAAACCAGTTATCGTCCAGCCCGACGTTTGAGACGCCCACGAAACCGCCCAGCGGCCGGTGGAACACTTTCCCCGCAACCAGCGCCTTCACGGGTGTTGCTTCGGGCTGGGCATGCATATCGAAATCCAAAGCTTCTTTCCACATCGGCGCGAGAAACACGCTATGACGCGCCTGCCCGAAATACTCCTGCGTAATCTGAAGCTCCATCGCCTGATTGGTTTTCTCCAGAGTTCCGAACAATGGCGAGGCTGGTTCGCGCACCTGAAAATCGATGGGGCCGTTCTTGATCTGCACCACCGCGTTCGATTCGAATTTTCCGTCCAGCGGCCGGAAATTATCGTCGGCGGCGCGAGCACGATCATTCTTCGGATTTCGCCAGTCCATGTGGTGGTCGTAAACGAAGCCCCGGTAAAAGAGTAGGCCGCCGTGCGGCTTCAGCGCGCGCGCCACCACGTTGGCCGCATCCGCGTGCGTCCGCCCATAGGCCGAAGGTCCCACGCGCCCCTCCGAATCGGCTTTGATAATTATTCCCGCCAGGTCTGGAACCGCGCGATACAGTTCATCCCCCTTGGCCATCCACCATGCGGCGACGCGCTGGTCGAGCGGATCGAATGTATCCAATCCGCCCAATGTCTTGGGACTCGCAAAATCGACCGCAATCGCAACACGAACGCCCCACGGGCGGAACGCCGTTGCAATGCGCGCGATCTCAGGCAGCATTTCCGGCGCGAGAATCCGGGGATCGGCGTTGACGTTGTTAATGGAGCAAGCGTTAATGCCGATCGACGCCAGCAAGCGGCCGTAATCGCGCGACGCGCGACAAGTCCTGCCGCGCACGCCGCTTCTCCCAAAAAATGGAACGTCCTCCGTAGCCACGTTCTATCGATCCGTCCAGATTGTCCCAGTGATTCACCCAGCGGATGGGCGCATAGGGAACCTCGGTTTCGTCCAGGGAGTCGATAGGCCGTTCCAAAGCGATCTTACGAAGCAGCGCAAAGACGCCATAAAGGACGCCGCGATCCGTTCCACCCGCGACAACCGTGTAATGGGCCGATCCTTGCACCACCGTCTTAATCCGGAAACCATCGCCGGGTATGTTTGTATCGAAGTGAGCCCATGGCATCGCTTGCGCGACGTCCCGCAGCTGGCCGATTACAACGCGCCCCGGAGTGCGGTCGATCATCTTTCCGACGCCTCGGAAGAATTCGGCGCGCGCGGCGAGCAGGACTTCAGAACTCCCCAGTAACGTGACTGAACCGCCCGCTTCGGCCACGCTCGCCGGAAGCGCCGGATACCGCAGCCAGGCGTCGTAACCGCTCTCGGCGTGCAGAGTCAACGCGGTCATACACGCGAACAGCAACGCGATTCGTCTGCCTCGCATCACGTGCTCATGGTACAACGCCATGGTAAAACGAAGACTGCATGAAGCCGATTCCCATTGAGCAACAACAATCTCTCGTCTCGCGGTTAATGAAGGCCTGCGGTGGCTCCTATACTCCGGAAGTGCGCCGAAAATACTTCATATCGGGCCCGCAGTGGGCCGCCGCCTATGACGGCAGCGCCCTGTTTCATGCTCCTACCAGGCCGCCGCTCGGATTTGAAGATGTCATCCGGCATTACGGGGCCATCGGTATCGGACATTGGTGCACGCATGATACCGACGTCATTCCCACGGACGCTTTGGGCACTCCCAAGCAAGCCGAAATCCTCGAGCGTATTCAGGCGGCATTAAACAAATACGGCGTCCGATGTTCGATGGTGACCGCCGAGACCTTCCACCACGCGGTATGGGCGGCGGGCCCGGCCGCCGAATCGCCGCACGTACGCGAATACGCGAAATTCAGGGTTCGGAATAATGTAGACATTGGCCACCAACTGGGCGCGAGTTTCGCCGTGTACTGGCCCGGATCGCTCGGCTACTACGTCCAAGGCGCGGTGGAGGAAACCGAGACCCTGCGCTGGTATGCCGAAGCGCTGAACGCCGCCTGCGAGCACGATATTCAAATATCCACCCAGCGCGGCCACTCAACCCTGCAGCACTGCCTGGAGGCCAAACCGTTCGAGCCTCAGGCTGAAATTCTTCTTCCCACCAGCGACGCCATGCTCGCGTTCATCTCTTCCGGGCTTCTGACGCACCCGGAGATGGTGGGCCTGAATCCCGAGTATCTGCACGAGCTCATGTGGGGCGCCGCGCCCCGGGCTGCGCTCGCGCGTGCTCTGGTGGCGGGCAAACTCTTCCACTTCGACATCAATGACGGCTACCGTCTTAAGCACGATGTCGATATCGGAATCGGTCTCGTGAATCCGCTGGACTGGTTGAACGTCCTGGTCCTGCTGCGCAGCCACAACTACACCGGACCTTTCAACCTCGATTACAAGCCTCCGCGAACCACCAGCCAGTTCGGCGTCTTCGAGGTCAGCTTCCCTTCGGCCGTCGATCGCTTCATCACTCTTTGGGAAATGTCGGGCGAGGCCATTGCCGATCCGGTGATCAAAGATGCCACCGATGCGCTCAAGGCTGGAGCCGATTACTCCGGCGATCCGCGAGATGCGCAAGCCATTACCGCGGCGCACCGTGAACTCCTCACACTGCACGAGTTGATCGCCCACCGGCTGGTACAAATCCTGTGGGGCACACACCAGGGCCGCATGTTCTCGTTCGTCTAGCATACGCCGTACTTTTCGATACACTGATGCGAAATTTCCACCGGGGACTGCCAGCGTGCTGGAATTGTCAACCACCAGCCGGGGACGATGCGGCGCCAAACCACCTGGCCAGAGAATCTCGCAGGCCCTCTTGCCAGTCCGCGGCAGGCCCTTCTTCGGCCGCCCATGCCACCACGCCGTCCGGGCGAACGAGTAGCCCGACTGACCGATGATCCGGCGATGCTTCTCGAACGATCCGAACTCGCTCGGACCAGCCTGACGCCATTTTGGCCAGTTCGCCGTCGCTCGTGGCGTCCAGCAGGAGCGCGGGAGCGTCACGTAGCATGTTGTAAATCCGCGTCTCTCCTGAGTCAGTGGTCACATCGCGATCGTGCCTGTAAGGCCAACTCGTGGTTTCTTCCCCTAGCGAGGCTTGGCCGGCCAGGTCGCGGACCACCTAGCGTGCCATATCGAAGAGAACGTCATAAGCGCTGCCGGACAGCCATACCAGCGCGTCATGTTGCGTGCCTGGCATAACGAATCCTTCTTTGCCCTGGATCTCTTTGTTAAAGCCCTCCACGCCCGGAGGCGTGTCCTCGGGAACAATATCACGCCACAGCTCAGGCCGAAAGCCGATGACGAAGTTCACTCCTCCCGTGGTGGTCCTTGGTTCACGGATAGAGGAAATGATAGAAGCGAACTCCCTGGATTTCTTCGCGTCCAGAATGTCAAACTCCAGGTACGCATGAGAGGAGGTACCGAGCGCGAAGATTCCAGCCTGAGGCGTGTACATTTTCGCATTATATCGGGCGCCATCTGAGCCCGGACTACGGCCAGAGCACCGATGCTCGAGCTTTTCACAAGTTGCCTCCGCGTGTATACGCGGAATGGCAATCTCTGAATACCACGAACAGGGTATGCTTCTTCCAACTAAACTGGTTACTCAAAAATCCTCCCATCTCGTGATGCCGCTGACTCGTGAATCGGGCATAAATTGAGAGGCGTAGTCTTCCTTAGGAGGAACCACTATGAAGAGGATCACCTGGCTGCTGGTTGCCGTTGTCATACTGGCAGGTATTGCAGCGTTTACGGCGCCGGCGCCCCTACACGCCGACGACTCGGCCGCCCCGCTCTACGTAACAAAAATCCCCCCCGGATACCGGGATTGGAGGTTGATCTCCGTCTCCCACGAAGCAGGCAACCTGAACAGTATTGGTGCCGTTTTGGGTAACGACGTGGCGTTCAAGGCCTTCCGCGACGGGAAGCTCCCATACCCGGATGGAACCATCATTGCCGCTCTGCACTACGGTCACGTCCCGTCGGCGGAAAACAACAAAGTCTTTGGCCAAGCCCAATCTTTCGTACCTGGTTCCCCCACGAATATTCAGTTTATGGTTAAGGACTCCACCAAGTACGCCGCGACGGGCGGCTGGGGGTTCGCTACCTTCGTAGACGGCAAACCCGCCGCGGCTGCGTCAATGAAATCCTGCTTCCCCTGCCACAGTCAGGCCAAGGCTAGCGACCTCGTCTTCACTCATTACGCACCCTAGATCCCCACAACGATCCCGACGCCCCTTTGCGGGCTCAGGTCAGTGGATCGTAGAGAGCGTCCCCGTCGGGCCGCTGATCGCCGCCATCTTGCGTGACCGCTTTCTCCGTCGCACGCTGCTCTTCGGCAAGCTCCCGCACCTTGGCGGAATCGAGCTTGAAGGAAAGCGAAACAACCTTGCCCGCCGCCGTAACACTCAAGTCCTCGGCCAGCTCCGCTAAAGCTGCCTCGGGCGCCCCACGTGTTTGAAGGAGGCCGCGCAACCAGCGGCCCAACCCGGCGGCAGCCGTCGCATCCTCCGCTGTTTTCATCTCCACCTCTGCTTCCACCTCATTGATCTTTCCGAGTCGAATTCCTGCCCGGAATTCCTCGACCATATCAGTGAACTGCGAACGGTAGCTAAGATGCGATCCGGCTTGTTGACCTTCGGCGGCAGCGTGCAAAGGCCGGATCGCAATCAACCAGTTATCGTAGGTTTCACTCATTTCTCTCACCTCGGCTGCCAGATCGCCATCAACCGGGCCGGCCTGCCGCTGCCATCGCTCCAAGGCGGATCGAACCGTATCTTGATCGCCTGAAATTGCAGTGCCCGTTTCCAGCATGGTCAGTTTCGGTGCTGTGTCGTTCGTCTCGCCGGCGCTCGCGCATCCTGGGCTAAGGCTCGCCCCACGCAGGATCATCAGCCTGCCGCCGCCGGCAGTCGGCGTACGTTCCGCGATAATGATTTGACGCACTTTCCCCGGGCACTGCCCCGCGCTTTCTCCCGCCATGGGATAAAACAACTGGAGCGCGGAGTCCGCGTACTGCTCGAGATCAATGCCGTAGATCAGAGCTGTGTCCGGAGGAATAACGCTGGCTAACCTCCCGCTCACTGATTGCGCGCACGCAAACGGTACCAGCAACCCGGCCGCGGCAATTGCAACGATTCGCATGATCGACATCTCCCGCACCTATAGACAAACGCTCCTCCTTGGAAGTTCCCGCATCGCATCGCGTTACCTGGAATCATCGGATCGCATAACCGCCATCGACGCAAATCGTAGTCCCTGTGATGAAGTTCGTACGGCAGCTGTCATGTCCGTCTCAATCCATGCTGGCGCGATCGCATTGACCTGAACATTATGCGGCGCGAGTTCAATGGCCATCGACTTTGTCAGTTGCACGATCGCTCCTTTTGCCGTGCTGTAAGAGGGTAGAAGCCCAGATATACGCCAACTGATTTGTCCTGGCCTCGCTCTTGGCTCTTAGGCCGGGCCGTTAAGGATTCTGATCTCTGCGACGGAACCTGCCGCCTTTGTTGCCAAAGTCCGCGCAATAATACAGAGGAATGCCTCCCGAACGGTGGAGACAAATCGAGGAATTCTACCTGGCCGCAATCGACCTCAGGGAAGACGAGCGTGCCGCATTGCTGGCCCGTGCCAGTCCTGACGTGCGGGACAAGGTGGAGGCCATGCTGGCGCAGCCGGCCGGATCGAAACTGCTCGATCCTCCGGGATGGGCGCTCGAATCTGGGCCCACGGCTTCTCCGCCGCTGGCTCCCGGAGTCGAGCTTGGGCAGTATAGGATCGAATCCGCTATCGGCGCCGGTGGGATGGGCGTGGTGTTTCGGGCTTTCGATACCAAGCTCCACCGGCCGGTTGCGATCAAGTTCCTATCGGACGGCCTCGCCGATGCTGCCGCTCGCCGGCGTTTTCAACGGGAGGCGCAGATGGCATCGTCGCTGAACCATCCGCACATCCTGACGGTTTATGACGTGGGCGAATTCGAGGGAAGACAATATCTGGCAACCGAGTTCGTCGACGGCGGTACGCTCAAAAACTGGGCGCAGAGTCAACCGCGGAGCTGGGAGGATGTCGCGGAGTTATTGACCGGAGTCGCGGATGGTCTGGCCACCGCCCATCAAGCCGGGATTCTGCACCGCGATATCAAGCCCGATAACATCCTGGTCACCGCGAGCGGCTACGCCAAGCTGGCGGATTTCGGCTTGGCCAAACTCACAGATACGTCCCAGCCCGCGGACATAACCCGGACGCTCAACCAAGAGCAAACCCAACAAGGAATGATCGTTGGCACCATCGCGTACATGTCGCCGGAGCAGGCTGCCGGCAAGACTCTCGACGCACGCAGCGATATGTTTTCGTTCGGCGTAGTGCTCTACGAAATGCTGGCCGGACGCCGGCCATTCACGGCAGCTACGAATCTCGAATTGCTGCAGAAGGTGATTCAAGGCACGCCCGCGCCGCTGAGCGAGGATATTCCCGAGCCGCTGCGAGTGTTGGTCGCGAGGGCGCTCGAAAAAGATCCGGCGCAGCGCTATCCGTCGATGCGCGAACTGGTGGCGGCGCTGCGCAGCGCGCAACGCCCAAGCGCGCAGCAACCAGCCGCGCACGGCAGGCGCCTTGGAAAATGGTGGGCCGTGGCCGGGCTTGCCGCCATCGTAATCGTCGCTGCCACCGGCGGCCTTGCGTTCTGGTCGCGGCATGCTTCGGCCCCGGCGCGGTTGGAGTACACACCGCTCACCAACTTCACAGATTCCGCCGTATCGCCCACTTTGTCGCCCGATGGCCGCATGCTTGCCTTCCTACGGGGAACGAACACCTTCCAGGGCCCCGCCGATGTTTATGTGAAATTGCTCCCCGATGGCGAGCCAGTCCGGCTGACCCACGACGGAGCCTCCAAGGTAGGCCCCATCAACTTCTCCCCCGATGGTTCACGAATCGCTTACCCGATTTTGCAGAATGGCGACACTACCTGGTCCGTTCCGGTTCTGGGCGGCGAGCCGGCGCCGATGTTGGCCAACGCGGAAGGTCTGAGCTGGATCGATACCGGCGCACAACCCCCTCACGTGATGTACTCGGCACACACCGGCGAAGGCATTCACATGGGAATCTTCACCGCTACCGCCAGCCGGGCGGAACAGCGAACCGTATACCTGCCGGCGGACTTGGACGGGATGGTTCACCGGTCGTTTCGATCGCCCGATGGCAAATCGGTCCTGGTGGTGGAGATGAACGCGAGCGGCTGGTTGCCCTGCCGGATGGTGCCCTTCGATGGAAGCTCAGCCGGCCGCCGTGTCGGGCCCGCGCCTTCCCAGTGTACCGATGCAGCCTGGTCGCCGGACGGAAAATGGATGTATTTCTCGGCGAACACGGGCGGCGGATATCACATCTGGCGCCAACGTTTCCCCGACGGCACACCCGAACAGGTGACTTCGGGCGCGACGGAGGAGCAGGGGCTCTCGTTCGCCCCCGACGGAAAGTCGTTTGTGACTTCAGTCGGCGAAAGCCAGAGCACTTTGTGGGTTCACGAATCCGAGCGCGAGACCCAAATTACGTTCGAAGGATATTCGTACCTTCCTTCTTTCTCCGCCGATATGAAGCGGCTCTATTATCTGCAGCGCTCCAAGGCCAACAGCCGGTTCGTGAGCGGCGAATTATGGGAGACGGACCTGGAATCCGGCAAGAGGCAGAGGCTGTTGCCGGATTTTCTCATGGAACACTACGATGTGTCGCCGGATGGCAACCAGGTGATATTCATTACCGCGGACGGTTCCGGGCGCGCGCCGCTGTGGATCGGCGCCATCGACGGAAGTTCTCCACCGCGCCGGCTTTCGGATCAGGATTGTATTCGGGCCCTTTTCGCCCCTGATGGCGAAATCTTCTTCGTGGGAGGCCATTCCGGAGATATGTTTCTACAGGCGATCAAAATGGATGGCACGGGCTTGCACAAAATCATGCCGGATCGAGCTATCTTCCTCTATGCTATTTCGCCGGATGGTAAATGGGTGGCGGCGTGGGTAGGGTCGAATGTAGATCTATATCCTTCGGCAGGCGGGCCGGCCACTCGGGTGTGTACCGGTTGCGCGTCCGGTGGTGCGGAGAACCGCGGAGTGACACCGCCATTGATTAATTGGTCGGGGGACGGTAAGACGCTCTATTTGTTTTCCGGAAGGACCTCTCAGTCTTACTTGGTCCCGCTGAAGAATGGGCAGATCCTTCCAAATCTTCCGCCCTCGGGTCTGAAATTGGGCAGCATAGAAAAAGTGCTTTCCGATGCGCGCGCGGCCGCGCACGATAGAGCCTTCATGAGTTCCAGTCCATCGGTTTACGCGTACCCGATTGTCACCACACATCGAAATATCTATCGAATTCCAGTCCCGTAGGAGTGTCTTCCAAGATTCGTTTGCGCTAAGGACGCCTGAGGTTGAAGAACCCTTTTGTCCATTGCCGTGTACCCCAACAGCCTGTATCGAAACCGTCTCCCTACCGGTCGCGGCTCTGTAACGCGATGAGTCCACTGAGCCGCGCGCGTCAGCAAGCGGTCTTTTTGGACTTTCGACACGTGCAATCGGGCCGTCGCTGAGATACATTGTCGGAAAGGAAGCCGCCGAAGGGCGGCCTTCGCCATCTCTCAAACCGATACCCTCAATGACAAACTGGATGAGCGGAGTGTGCAAGGGAAGCGGCATCGACATCCACTTTTTGAGAACTGGCGGGGGCAAGCCACCCCTGGTTCTACTCCATGGATTGACCGGAAGCGGAGCCTGCTGGATTCCTTTGGCACGCGCTCTCGAAGGTGAATACGACGTGGTGATGCCGGACGCCCGAGGGCACGGGAATTCGGGCACACCCGTCAATGGCTATCGGTACGACAATCACGCGACCGATGTAATTGGCCTCATCCAAGGACTCGGGCTGGCCGCTCCGGTTCTGCTAGGCCACTCGATGGGAGGCATGACTGCGGCCGTAGTAGCGAGTCAACCGGCCACGGCCATTCGCGGGGTCATCCTAGCGGACCCAACTTTCTTGAGCCCCGAGCGTCAGCGCGAAGTTCACGAGAGCGATCTGGTCGAGCAACACCGCCGGCTTCTCGGTTTAAATAAGGGCGAAGTGCTGGCGCAGTTGCGTTTGCGACACTCGCACCGTTCATCGGAGCTCATCGAACTCATAGCCGAGGCGAGGCTGCAAACCCGAATAGATGCGTTTGACGTTTCTTACGCCGCCAAACCCTGAATATCACGAGTTGATGAGCGCCATTTACGTCCCAATGCTGCTGGTGATTGGGGACAACGGTGTTGTTTCCCTTGAAACGGCACGAGAACTGCAAAATCTTAACCCACGCATTCGCGTCCAACAGATACAAGATGTTGGCCACGGGCTTCAGTACGACCAACCTGAGCGCTTTGAAGCGGTGGTCAGGTCCTTCCTGCGGTCGGTGGCCGCGCCGTAGCGAAGACGGGCCAACTCCTGCCTCAAGATTCCCTACCCTCACGCCATATTGGAAATTCCGGAAGAGATGTTGAAATCGCCAAGTTGATGTTTGGGTGGAAGCCTGATAAAGCCTTTCAGTAGATGCTGGTCCCGCAATCGCCTGTCTACGATGTATCCCTGGTTGCCACCCGTGCCTGGCGTTGTATTGCCTTCAACGGATTGGAAGTGTCCCTTGCCGGACTCGACAACGATACCGGTGTGCGAAAAGTTGAAGACCACAATGTCGCCCCGAACCGGCGCAGTGTCATGGCCATGAACAACCATGCAACACTTGGTGTTTGTTCCCCAGTGCAAAAGTCCAAACGCCGACGCGGTTTTCGGCCGCTGTGCTGGTGGAAGCGACGTCGCGTGTGGTGATTTTGTCAGAAGCTCCATAACGCACCAATCTACAAAAGCCGCACACCAGCTGTGAATGCGTAATATCGATGGCAATTCTGGAGCGTTCTGAGTGTTGAGCAGTCGGACATGCGAAGATAAGTCGCTTCCTCCTGGATTGAGCAAACTATAGCGAGAAGCGCGGTCCGCGCCGAACCCCGTGTTTGTCCATTTTGGCTCAAAGGCGCCGAGCTTCGCGTCAGTTGCCAACAAATACCCGTACAATGCAGCCCGCCCCGAGTGCAGATCGCCACGTGTACCGATTTGGCTCTCCGCGATCCGCGCGAGGCAATCGCCGACATCCATTGGGCGTCTCCTTTCAATTGTCGTTAATCAGCCACGTTCCACAAAAGCTCGTCGCTGACTAAGCGTTCGCTGACTGGTTTTGAACGTTCGGGTAATTTATCGATTTTACGCCAGAAACTTGGTCCACTGGGTTGACTATTATCGCGGATACCTTGGAACCGCGATGCTCACCACCGCGCTCTTGGGCCATTGCGCGTCGCCAACCGTCATTCTGGTTGCGCGCGAATCCATAATGCCCATCGTCGCCAACGGAATCCGGATGTCGTAGTCCCGCCCCGCCACTTCCAGCAGCGGGCTAGGATGCAAATCGGCCGAGGCCGAGAAGACTTCCTGATCTTTGTGCTCCAGCCGGATCGCATAGGCCGCGTATGGGCGATGGCTGTTCGCTTTACCGTGTTCATCAAACGTCGCTTGGTCACCCACGTTGACCGCGTCAAACAGCACAAACTCCCCCGCGTCCGACGTGTCAATCTTAAGCACCGGCCAACCACCGGGCGGCGTTTCGATCGTGCTCCCCGGCGCAGGCAGATCGCGGCTCCACTCAAACCGGATGTAAAGGTACGATTCGTCGAAGACCGCCTTCATCTGCCATCCCAGGCGAGCCGCCTGGCCGGGATCCATCCCAGCCGCCACCTGGTCCCACCGCGATCCCGCGCGCGTGAAGGCCCCCGGGCCAGGAGGCGCCAATGCATAGACAGAGTTCGGATCCGGCGCTCTGTCTTTCCACATCTGGTCCTGAATCTTCCACTGCCCACCCTCTCTTCGCAGCGTCATGGTGGCAAAAGAGTTCGAGCCGCCCTCTACCAGAAGCACACCTTCATCTCCGCGAACGAAACTTTTCGTTGCCCGATAACGGACCTCGGGCCGGCCCCTCGCGTAGGCCCGCATTTTTTCGATTTCGCCTGACCGGCCGCGCGTCCAAAGGCCTGCCCAGGTGTTGAAGTCGCCCGTTTGCTCGGCGCGCTCCAATTGTTGGAGCACCGACACCAGCTTGCTTTCCTCGGACTGCGCCCAGCCGGCCGACGTGGCGAGCAGAAGTATCGCAAGACCCCGCATACCCGTCTATCGGCTGAGCCTCGGCGTCGCTTGAGGACGGGCCGTCGCCTATGGGGACCGTGCCGCTCAACAAGCCACGCACCCCGTCATCAGGCGACCCTTTACTTCGGTAGTATGATTGGCCGAGGCTTGAGCGACTTAAATGAAAACGCTAGTGATGCCAAATCCTACCGAGGACCAGGACAGCAAAGACGTTCACCTGGTTAAGACAGCTGCTTTCACCTCCTCCGGGGGCGGTGTTAGCTATCAGCAGGTCCAGCAGGCGAACGCCATAGAGAATTGTCCCGTCGCTGCCTTACTCGCCGCTATGGCGTTTACTCCTGTGGGGCGCGCAATAATCCAGGGCATGGTCCCGCCGCCGAAGACGGACTCGGTGCGGACGGACCTGTCCAAAATACCCGCTAATACTCTCTCCAATCCGCCATCGACGCCCTACTTGGATTCTCAGCGTTTCTTCACCGTCAAGCTCGCAACCGGAGCCGTTGAAACAAGCGACATCCTGTACACCAACGATGGCGACGGCGATAGCTGGTCCATCCTCTATTTGCACGACCCGAGCGAGCAATCCATCTGGGGAAGCATCATCGAAAAAGCCCTGGCTCAAAGCCTGGGCAGTTACCAGGAATTCAACGTAACGAAGTTGCAAACTAACGATTTCTGGCACATCATCACAGGCTCCTGGCCCGGCGTCCTGCTAATCGACAACAGTACGCCGGAAGCGGATATCGTCAACGCGGCCAAAAACTCCGTGAAAACACCTTCCATTGCCGCTTCTAAGGACGACCTTCCGATCGTAGCGGGCAGCAAAGCCGACGTGGATAAGCTGACCAGCTTTCACGGCCATGCCATGCTAGGCGTTCAAGGTCCTAAGATTAAACTGTACGATCCGGCAAAGGCCAAAGAGCTACAATTGACCCCAGCCGAATTCAAACGTACGATGAAAGCCATCGTCTTTCAGAAATAGATCTCCCATGGTTCAGAATCGCGCGCGTCAGCAAGCGTCCAAGAAACGTCCTTCGACACACACTAATGAACCCGATTTTGTCTTATCCGCGTTGATCTGTGGCTAATTCGCTTCTGCAGCTTCCTGTTCGCGAACGATGCGCGCCCTTGCATCGCGGTTGGCCGCGCTATAGAATTCAGATGCAGGAGAAATTGTCATGAGCCTAACAAGATTCGCGCGCGGCGCGCCGCAAAGTATGGGAAGTTTTCTTCTTTTCGGCATCGCAATCGCTTGTGCCGGCACGGCTGCGGCAGCCGAGCAACCTCTTTATACGGTGCTGAATCCAACGGGCAATCCCCCACCCATTCAGCTCCGGGCCATGGCCGCGCGTCCCCCTAGTCTCTCCGGCAAGACCGTCTACCTGGTCGACGAAACCTTCGATGGCGGCGACAAGTTTCTACAGGCCATGCAGGCCTGGATGGCCGTCAATATGCCCGACGTCAAGACTGTCTTCCGCGAGAAGAAGGGCTCCTATGCCGCCGATGACCCGGCTCTGTGGAAGGAAATCAAATCCGTCAACGGCCTGATGGTCATGGCCATAGGCCATTGAAGCACCTGCGCGCCGGCGGTCGTCGGCCATGTAGCGGAAGTGGAAGCGAATTATGGAATCCCCGCGGTTGGGGTCATCATTGATGTCTTAGTCGATCTGGTTCACGACAAAGCTTATGAAGAAGGAATGCCGGATCTCCGGCTCGCCTTCACTCATACCCCCGTCGGAGGCAAGACGCGGAAAGAGCTGGACGCCTACATCGCGGGTGACGACCCGGTCACCAAGCGGCCTTTCATGGCGGAGATCAAAGACTATTTAACCAAGCCCCTCACGGACGATGAGAAGAAGACCGGCCTGGTCCAGCGCGAGAAAAAGCGCTTCATCGGTCCGGACACCGCCGACAACATCCAAAAGTATTTTGACGACCGCTTCTGGACAGACCAGCTTCCCATCGTCATGCCCACCGAAGAGCGGGTCGCGGACATGCTCAAGGCCACCCATCACAAGCCCGGCGAAATCGTCGGAAAGATGCGAGTCACCGGAGAACGGGAAGCGTGGCAATACACCGTGGAGACGGTCGCCATCAATGCCGTAATGGCGGGCGCGAAACCCGAAATGTTCCCCGCCATCCTGGCCTTGGCCGCCTCGCAGACGGACGCGCACTCCAGCTCCACATCGTCCATGGCGGCGATGGCCGTCGTCAACGGCAAGATCGTGAATGAGCTGGACTTGAACTCCAGCACCGGCGCACTGGGACTCTACAACAACGCGGGAGCGCTCATCGGGCGCGCGTGGAGTTTGTTGTCCATGAACGCCACCGGCGGCTCCGTGCCGGGCCACACCTATGAGGGCGTGCAGGGCAATCCCATGGCGGACGTCCCGGCCGTATTCGCGGAAAACGTCGCCGGCCTGCCCGCGGGTTGGAATCCACTGAGTGTGCAGAAGGGCTTCCAACCGGACGACAACGTGATCAGCACCTTCAGCGGCTGCCAAAGTCAGAACACGATGATGGTCCTGCAGGACGAGGATTGGCAATACGCGCTGAAGCGTTTTATCGGCGGCCTCGGCTCTCCCCAGCGCGGCGGCAAGCTGCTGCTGATCGATCCTTCCGTCACGCCCCCCTTGGTTCGGTTCGGCTTCGACACCAAGGAGAAGCTGATCAAGTGGGTGAAGGAGAACGTCACCATGCCTAAGGATCATTATTGGTTGGACCAGGAAGTCATCAACTATAAGCTCGGGCCCGCGCGCGCCGGACAGGAGCCCTACGCCTCCTGGTTGAAACTTCCCGGGGATGCGCCCATTCCGTATCTCAACAACGTCAGCGTAGTGGTGGTCGGCGGGAGCGGCAACATCCGCTGGAGCGTCAATGAATGTACTTACACCAAAAGCGTTAAGGTCGATGATTGGAATGAAGAGACGATTGGAAATAAGAACGGCCGCCCGCATCTCCATCGTCTTAGCCCTATGCGCTATCGCTGCGAACGCGAGCCTGCGACCCCCACGCCAAACCCGCGAATCTCAACTTCACCTTCAAGGACCTTCAAGGCAAGTCCGTCAGCTTGTCCGATTACAAGGGCAAAGTGGTCCTGCTGGACTTCTGGGCCACCTGGTGCCCGCCTTGCCGCAAGGAAATTCCCGGGTTCGTCGAGTTGTACAACACTTATAAATCGCGCGGCCTGGTGGTGATCGGCGTTTCCATGGATGAAGCCGAAGACACCCCGGATGTGAAAAGCTTCGCCGCGAAATACAAAATCGATTATCCGATACTGCTCGGCTTCGGCCGCGATGACGATCTCAAGCCGGCTTTTGGAGAGCTCCCGCTCCCGACGTCTTTCGTCATCGCGCGCGACGGCAGGATTTGCGGCCGGCATGACGGCCTTACCGCCAAGGACCAGGTGGAGCGCGAAATCACCGGGTTGCTCCAATAGCTGCTCTAATAAAGATAGTTGGTTTAAGGAAGACGGGATCTATGAGACTGAATTCATCCTACGCATTGCTCGCCCCGGTGTTTCTGCTCGGTCTGCTCGCGCCTGCGTCCAGCTTTGCGCAGGACTGCAAAAACGGAACTTTCGTCGACGGCGAATGCGTCGAGGGTTACGTCTACGTCCCCGATTTCATGTCGCCGCAGGAGTTGAAGAAGGATATCGACGAACACGCCAAGGACATCGTGATTGTCGACACCGCCGCTCCTCCCATCTGGGAAGAGGAGCACATTCCTGGCGCTGTGAACCTGCCGTACTCCAAGAACATTACCGCGCCCGCGGCTCTGCTCGCGTGAAAAGACGCTGGTTGTCTATTGCGCCTGCAAAGATGATGACGATTCCAAGGAAGTGGCGCGCCAGCTCAGCCTGCTTGGTTACCGCAAGGTGAAGGTTCTCAAAGACGGTTGGTTTAAGTGGCTTGATCTGAAGTACAAAACGGAAAGCAAGGAAGACGAGAAGGGATCCAAAGGATGAAAAGCCAACTCCTGTTCCTTCCGCTTCTGCTCGCCTCGCTCGCGCCCGCGGTTGATATCGTTTCCGGTCCGCCCGGTCGGCGCCACCACCATGTCGATTCCCGTCTCCGATGTCACCGGGCAATATAAAGGGCAACTGATCTGTTACGTCTGCGATTACGATAAAGCGCCGGACGTCCTGGCGTTTTTCCGCGACACCTCCGACGACACCGCGAAAGAGATCATCCAGCTCAACGATCTGTATTTGAAGAACAAATCCCGCGGCTTCAAGGCCGTTGCAATGATCATCGCCGGCGAAAGCTCCAAGCAGTGGCTGGAGGATTTGAACCGCACCAACCATCTCGAAATCCCTTTGACCTACTTCCGAAGGGGCCCGAAGGACGCCGCCGTGCGTGTTTACAACCTGAACCCAGCCGTCGCCAATACCTTCCTGGTCTCAAGGGACCGCTCTGTTGTGGCCAACATCTCCGATATCGCGCCCGACCAGTTCAGCCGCGTCGCCGACGCCACGTCGCAAATGCTCGCCGCTGTCCGGTAATCATCTGGGTTCGCTCCCACTGGCCGCCATCGTTCTCAGCTTCATCCGGTCGATCTTGTTGGTACCCGTACGGGGCAAGGCGTC
Source organism: Bryobacterales bacterium (assembly GCA_963747945.1). Lineage (GTDB taxonomy): Bacteria > Acidobacteriota > Terriglobia > Bryobacterales > Bryobacteraceae > Palsa-89. The sequence continues at coordinate 347,897 of CAVVHB010000030.1, read as the reverse complement.
GATGAAATGAACTTCGACGGGTCGCTTGTACTTGACCAGGTTTTCCTTGCAGTAGGCAAAGAATTTTTCCTCGCCGAGTTCGGCGTCGCTTTTAACGGCCACAAAGGCTACGATCACCTCTCCTAGCAGATCGTCGCGTTTGCCAACCGTTGCCGCCTCGTGAATCGCCGGGTGGTTGAACAGTACCTCGTCGATCTCGCGCGGATAGACGTTGTAACCGCCTACGATCACCATGTCCTTCTTGCGATCGACGAGAAACAGGAAACCATCCCTGTCCACATAACCGATATCACCGGTATACATGTAGCCGTCGCGAAGTGCGTACGCCGTTTCTTCGGGCTTATTGTGATACCCAATCATCATCTGGGGCCCGCGCACCCGCACCTCGCCTGTCTCACCCATCGGCAACACACGCGTTCCGGTTTCCAGATCCACCACTTCAACCTCGGTTTCCGGCACCGGATTGCCCACGGACAGGAGCTTGCGCTCGCCGTCGTAACGATTCAGGCAAAACGGAGCCCCTTCGGACATTCCCCAGCCCTCCAGCAGCGGGCAGCCCGTGCGCCTCAGCCATTCCCGATGCAGGTCCTCAGGACACGGCGCGCCGCCGGAGGGGCAGTATTTCAATGCCGAAAGATCCACCTGATCAAACAGCGCGCTTCGCAGCAGGCCAATGTAAATGGGCGCGGGCCCACCGGCAAAAATGCTCACGCGATGCTCAGCCAGTCCCTTCACAACCTCGTCGGGATCGTACTTGGGGATCAGGACCAGGGTTCCAGCGGTAAAGATCGGCACCCAGGTCGCGTAGGTGAGACCCCAGATATGAAACATCGGTGCGACATTCAGAAAAACGCCGGTTCCGAACGGAATCGGCCAGACGCTGACGTGCTGAATCAGGCCCCACATCAGCCCGCGATGCGTGTGGTTGACGCCCTTAGGAACGCCCGTGGACCCTCCGGTGAAAATCGACAGTGCAAGATCGTCGGCGCGCGGCATTTTCTCAGGAGGTGAATCCAGTCGGTCATCGGCAGTCCACTGCCTCAAGGTCTCATAGCCCACCGTGATGACATGGGCCAACCCCATCTGTTCGGCGACCGCATGCGCTTTCTCGGATGTGCTCGGATGACAGACGATAGCCTTGGGATCGAAGCCGTCCAGCACCTTGCAGAGTTCGGCGACGTGAAAAAATGGATTCACGGGAGCAACCTGTGCGCCTACGCTCATCACCGCCATCAGCGCGACGTCCATCTCAATTGAGTTGGGCATCATGACGACGATCGGGCCCATCTCCAGCTGGAGCGAATCCAGCAGTGCCGCCAGCCCGCTGGTCGCGCGGCCGAAATCGCGATATGTGATCCCCCGGTCCTGATAAATCACCGCGACAGTGTCCGGCTTGCGCTCAACCGCATGCCGGAACATGTGTACCAGGCTCTCGTGGAAGGGTAGACTGGGATCGACCGATACCTTCGCACCGATTCTCGACAAAGGAACTGCTTCGTCACTCATTCGCGAACACAGGTGAAACTCGCCGCCGAGTTCTCCGTCCCCGCCGCGCCTGTGAACTTGGGCCACTCCGGCCATTCGCACAGAGGCCGCGTGCGATTGGCGCCCTTGTTTCCGTCCATCACGGTGAGGCCGCTCGGGGCTTGCCCTTTTTCCACCCAATTCTCGAGTGCCGCCAGGCTATCGAACTTCGCGTTGAACCGTCCGAACCCGTGGCCGAAACCGGGGATCTCGTAAAACCGCAGGAAGCTATTCAGCCGCGCTTGGCCAAAATGGGCGAGTTGCCGCTGGTAATATTCGATCGAGTTATGCGGCGTGATGAAATCGTCCGCCGTGCCGTGGGTCATTATGATTTTTCCGCCCTTGGCCCGGAATTTGTCCAGGCTCACGTCGGTGACATCCATGATGGAGGCAACCGTCGCGATACGCGGTTTCCACTGTGCCGGATCGAATTTCATTGTGTCGTAGTGCGGGTCGCGCGTGATAATGAACTTCACCGTCTGATCGCCGGCGGTATAAAGCAGCGCTTCCTTGCCCGAGAGCGGGTTCGACGGCTGGTTTACCTGCCCGAAGTTCGACGGTCCCTGGAAGGTAGCGCCTTCCAGCAGCGCCCATTTCGGGAAGGTATCCATCCCGGCGATGGTGAGGCCTGGTTTGTAGCTGGAATTGATCGCTTTCACCGTCCCAATCTGCGCGTCCGAAAGACATGTGTCGCCCGTGTCCGCTCCGTTTGGGCAGCGCAGCGCCGAGACGTCGAAAGCCGCATTGCATCCGGCCACGTTACTGATGATTCCATCTTTTACGCCGTCCAGAGCGTCGCATTTCGCATAGACAGCCTCACCGATCAGCTTGGTCTTTTGCGGATTGATCCATCCGGCGCCTCCATCCGCGTACAGAGCCTTGCCCACGTTCAGCGATCCAAAATGCAGCATCGTGACGTTATAGGCGGGGTAATGCGCCACCACGCCGTCATAGTCCCGCGGATAGCGCGCCGCCGCATCCAACGCTTCATGCCCGCCCTGCGAGCCGCCGATAAAGTAGAACCGCGCCGGCCGCTGTCCGTATGCCTTTCGGATTACGGCAGCCGCGGCATCATGGGTTTTCTTTACCGACTCCTTTCCGAAATTCAGCAGTGCTTCATCGTCCATTCCGAAGCTGCCGTCGAAACCGGCCTTGCCCTGATGGCCGCCGTCGCTGCCCAGCGTAACGTAGCCTTGCTTGAGCGGCGTATCGCTGGTTGGCGTTTCATTTGAATATGACGTTAAACCGGTCACCAGCGAGCCGTCGTATCCGCCGCCGCCCATCTGCAACGCGCGATGGTTCCACACAGCCGGCAAGTTGACCTCGAATTCCAGGTTCGGCGAGCTGGGGTTGTGGGGCTTGACGATGCCGGTCACCTTACAAAAGTCGCCGTTGATGTTGCCATTGTCCGATGCGGCGACAAACACCGCCGTCTTCACCAGTGCGCCCGCGTTTGGCAGGCCAATGGCCGAGCCGGGAATGGCGAATCCCTGCAGGCTCGCGCAGGTCTCGCGAGATAAGCGGAGCGGCACTAGATTGCCGGAATCTCCGGCCATGGCCAGCCCGATACCGCCCGCGATCACGAGCGCGCGGCCAACCAACTGCAGACTGTTTCGCAAAGTGTGCATAACGACTTCCAAGATTATCGGCTGTGTTCCTGCAACGCAAGCTCCGTCAGCCCTTCCGCGGGGACGCCTTCGCCTTCTCCCGTTCGGCGACTTCTTTCGCGCGGAATTTCGCGATACGTGCAATCAACTTTACGGGAACGGGCTCGGAAAGCGGAAATCGGATGGTGCCCTTCCTCACCTCGTACTCTGAAAGCTCGTCCCGGAACGCCGCGACAACCCGTTCGGTGGCCGGATAGAGCGAGTAGTGCTTCTTCCACCCGGCGAAATAGAGCACCGCGCGATTGTGCAGTTTGTACGTCGGGATCTGATAGGAGATCACTTCCTCGGCTCGCGGCAAGGCTTTGCGGATGGTGCCCCGCACGCGCGCGAATATGCCCTGCGCGGCTTCAGGTTGACCGGCAATGTACTCGTCCACGGACTTGAAAATGCTTTTGGCCATCGTGATCAAACGCTAGGCAGATTTCCAGCGCGCCGCGAAGAGGCCCGTGGCTTCAGCAGTGTCGATGTCCGCCACCAGCACCCCTTCTTTACCGTACGGCTGGTAGCATTGTAGCGTCCCGTCCGGACGCACCACCGCCGAAGTGGTGGGCGAGCCGGCGCTTGCAACATTTACGCTTGCCAGATAGCAGGTGTTCTCCGCCGCGCGGCACAGGATCGCTTTCTCATGGAATGAGTTCGCCGGATCGGCGAAAGTGGAGGGCACATAACTGCCTGGTTCGGCTGCGTGGAAATGCGGGTGGAAAACGATTTGTGCGCCGCGTCGCGCGGCCCAGCGGACCGTTTCAGGATAGCGCCAGCCCTCATGGCAGATCGCGATTCCAAATGTCAGCGAACCGGTTTGGAAAATCCGCCTTCCGCAACCGAACGAGTAGAGCCCTTCCTCGGAAGGGTCGAGCTGTACTTTGTCCTGAAAACCGGCGAGCGTTCCATCTCGATTGATCACCAGCGCGGTAGCTAACAAGGCGTTATCGGCGACGCGTTCGGTGCCGAGAACAACGGCCAGGTTTGCCTTCTTCGCCGCCGCCGCAATTACGGACCACGCGCGTTCCAGAAAGGCTGGGTCGGGGGGCGGCACCACCATCCCCATTCCCCGGTAGCCGGGAACGTAGCATTCCGGAAAGCAGATGATGTCGGCGCGCTCAAGGGACGCTTGGTCGATGGCGTCTTCGGCTAACGTGACAGACTCATCCGGAGTGGACGGGAACCGAATATTGGCGAGTGCGATTCGAAATGTACTCATTCGGTATTCCGATTTTATCAGCGTCCGGGACGCGCCCACTCTTATCGAAAACGCCTGCGCCAGCGGAGTGAATATTCTCTACGTGAGCGTCTGCAGTTCCACCCGCTATGCCCAAGGACGCTCCCGGAAAAGCCGCTATCATGGATTCAGGTGCGGGACGTTCCGGATTGAAATCCAGACGGCCCAGCCAATTTATCCCGTGGAACTGGATGCCCTCAACTGAGGAAGACTCCGCGCCGTTGTGGCTGTGGCCAAACCTGCTGAGTCTGGATGCGCCCCTGGTCGCTGTGCTCTGGCAGGGTTTCCTCGCCTACCGATTTTCGCTTCCCCTGCGGCCTGGCGGGCGACTGGTGTTGGGCCTCACCGTTTGGGCAATCTATTTGCTGGATCGCCTGCTCGATGCTCGAAAGCCGGCGGCAGTTAATATGACCGCCGACGAACCCGCCCGTCATCGCTACTATCGCAGGCATTGGCGGCTCATGACCGCGCTGCTGGCGGTGGTGCTGGCGTCCGACGCACTGATTGCACTTTTCTGGTTACGCCCTGCGATTCTGCGCAGCGGGCTGATTCCACTCGCGGGCGTGCTGCTTTACCTGGCAATATTCCACATCTTCGGACAGTCCGTCAAAATTCCGAAAGAAATCGCTGCCGCGATTTTGTTCACTGTGGGAACTTTTCTTACCGCTTGGGCTACCCTTCCCTGCCCCAGCTTGGCCTGGGCCGCGGCCGCATTTTTCGTACTATGCCTGGCGAACATGATCGCGATCGAAGCGTGGGAATGGCGCGAGCTCGCGAATGAATCCATCGCACTTCATCCACTGACACGCTGGCTGGCTCGCACCTACCTATGGTGGGTTCCGGTGGCAGTGGTGGTGTGCGTTCTGGAAGGCCATAACGAGTGGTACGCTTCCATTGCCCTGAGCGCGGGCGCTTGTGCGCTGCTGTTCTGGTTTGGCCGGCGCCTTTCGCTCGAAGCGCGGCGCGCGCTGGTGGACGGCGTGTTGCTCAGCCCCGTTCTCTTCCTGATGTTGAGATAAGACTGCTGAAATGAATGCTGACCGGATCGCCAGCAGCTACCGGTGGCTGGAGTACGCGGCCTTTGGACTCGCCTTGGAACGGGCCCGCTTCGATTTCTTGCCGCGTGCCGCCGACGCCCGCCGAGTGCTGATTTTGGGCGAGGGCGATGGCCGATTTCTCGCGCAGCTATTGGAATGCAATCGATACGCGACGGTCGCCGTCATCGAATCCAGCGCCCGAATGATTGAACTGGCGCGACGGCGGATACCAGCCGAGCAACAATCGCGAGTCGAATTTCACCACGTCGATGCGGTGAGCCACCGATTGCCCGAAGGCCCGTTCGATCTGGCCGTTACTCATTTCTTCCTGGATGTGTTGACCTGTCGCGACCTGGAAGGCGTGATTCTCAACGTAAGCAAGCTCCTCTCTCCAGGCGCCGGGTGGCTGGTGAGCGAGTTTCAAGAGCCGCTCAAAGGAGCCCGGCGGCTCCATGCCCGGCTGTGGCTGCGCCTGATGTACAGCTTCTTCTCGGTGACCACGGGAATAGGCGTTTCGAAGCTCCCGCCCTATCGCGATGTTCTGGTCCGCTACGGGTTCGCGGAAATCGAGCATCGGGAACGCCGGCTAGGCCTGATCCGGTCGCAACTCTGGCGAAAATCTTGAGGGTGTTTGGGCGTAGCTTACGCCTACCACGTATGAGAGCAAAATGGGTGAAGTTTCAATGCTGATGTGCCCCAAGGCAGACGGTACACGCGGCTTCGGCCGCGTCCTGCTGGAAGCAATCTCAGAAACGAATAGAACGCGGCCAGGCCCGGCAGTCAGCTCGGCAACACCCGTAAGGTTTTGGACCGGTCCTAAGAATGATTATTGGATTAATGGCACGGGGCAGGTGATTAATTCGGACGTCTCGCCCGGCACGGGCTGGCAAGCTCTGCAGCCACGCGACTGAAGCGTGACGTCCACTCACCCCCTATTTCCACACAAAGCGCGCCAATTCTCGATCCTTGCGCACGCGATCCACCGGGAAGACCTGATTGTGCATCACCACGTACACGCCCGCCGGCAACACGCGCGCGGCGAGCAGGCTTTCGGTCAGGTTTTGCAACCCATCGCTACCCTCGAAACCCAGTGGCGTCATCGCGCCCGTCAATACGATGGGATACCGCAGGTCCGGTAAACTCCTTTGGAGCAGCAGCCCGGTTTCGACCATCGTGTCGGTTCCGTGCGTAATGACAACCGGCGCGGGTTCCGCTTCCAATTTCTCGCGCACCGTCGCGAGGACACTTGCGCGATCGGCATCCGTCATCTCCAGGCTGTCCTTGTTCATCAGATGCGTCACCGCGATCCCGGCGTCCGGCAAGCGCAGCATGCGGAAATAGCGGTCGATCTTGCTGTCGAGATTTTGCACGTTGCCGGTCTGCTCGGAGTAAACCTTCTCGATGGTCCCGCCCGTGGCGATGATATAGATTCTCATTCCTAAACCGCCTGGCGCATGAGCTCCTTGAGAGAAATCCGATGTTCCATAATGAGCTGCTTCACTTCGCGCGGCGACAGCTTTCGAATGCGTTCCACTTCGCGACGCTTTGCTAGCATACGCGGCAGCAGCGGCAACGCCTGCCAATCGCCCTTCAACAAGGCCAGCGCGGCTCCGAGTTTGCCGCGAACGCCGGAATACTTGCCCACTTCCCCCTGCCCCGTGATGGCCGCCCAAACTCCAGCGCCCAGGCGCAGCGCGTAATACAACGGGTTCCACAACAGCAGGCTCCACGGAAATAGCTTGGCAGCCAGCAACAGACGATTTCGTTCAATCAGCTCGAGACGCCGTGAAGACCGCAGGCCCAACGTCGCGCCGCGATGATGCCGCACCACCGCGCCAGGAACGTACAGGCATTTCCATCCGGCAATCTGGGCGCGCAGTCCCAACTCCGCGTCGTCGGCATACGCAAAAAATTCCTCGTCGAATCCGCCGATTTGATCCAGCATCGCGCGCCGGTACATGGCCGCGCACCCGTCCGGCCACAGGATCTCTTCCACGCGATCGTATTGCCCTTCGTCCAACTCACCGCTACCGCGCCCGCGATTCTGGCCGTCGGGATAAATCAAGTGGCCTGCCTTATCGATCCGCCGCGGATCCTCATGCACCAGGATTTTCGAAGCAGCCATACCGACGTCCGGCCGTCCGTCGAATGCGCTCGCCAGCTTTCCCAGCCAATCCGGTTCGGCTTCAGCATCGTTATTCAGCAGCGCGACGAACTCGGAATCGGAGGTCCGGAAGCCCTGGTTGTTGGCGGCACAAAACCCGCGGTTGTCGGGATTCCGGATCAGTTCGACTTTAAACTTGGGAGGGAATCTGGTACCTTTTCCGTACTCTTTCAGTACCATTTCGGACGAGCCGTCGTCCGAGCCGTTGTCGATAACCACCACCTCAAACGGCTGGATCAAATCCTGTCGGGTAAGTGATTGCAAGCACGATCTCAAGAGGTTGCGGCGATTCCAAGTCACCACCACCACCGAAATGGCTCCTAAACGGTATCGTCCCACCGACTGTAGTATTATAACCGTAAGCTAGCAGGCAACTTGTATGCTTTCTGTCGGTAAAACACTCAAACGTGCGCGCCTGGAACAAGGGCTCGACCTGTGTACCGTCGCAGCGCAGACGAAAATCAGCGCCAAATACTTGGAAGCGATCGAATCCGATGATCGCAAGATGCTGCCGAGTGGGTTCTTCTATAAGAGCTTTGTCGAACAGTACGCCAAATCTTTGTCTCTGGACACGCAAGAGATCGATGCCGAAATCGATCGCGTGTTAAGCGCAGACGAACCTCTGCCGTTGCCCGGTTTCGAAAGCGTGGTGGCACGAAATGTTCCGCCGATCACGTTCGCACACCGCTTTCACACACAGCGTCTCAACACCTCAATTGCCAGCCTGGTGCTGGTGCTTGCCGGTTGCTCCGGAGTGTACGCGTGGTGGCATGGGGCGCGATCGTCCATCAGCCTGAAAGGGGCGATCGACCACCTGCGTGTTTTCGCGGCACCGAAGTCTACGGGCGCGAAGTCCAAGATCGAAAAGCGCGTTGACGCTGCACCTCAAACATTCGTTCCACCTGCCCCAATCCCCGTTTCTTTGGCATCCGAATATAAGGTGATGCTGGATCTGGTGGCGCACGAAGCCACCTGGCTCTCGGTGTCTTCCGATGGCAGGCCGGTGTTTTCCGGCATCCTCGAAGCCAATCAGACCAAGAGCGTGGGCGGTAAACAGTTCGCGAAGATGCGCGTTGGCAACGCCGCCGGCATTGAGGTTCGTTTGAATGGAAAATTGCTCGGCCAGCTGGGAGCTCGCGGGCAGGTATTGACGGTGCTGTTCACGCCAGACAATTTCCAGATTTTCTCGCCACCAAAAGAAAGCGATTGAGCATTTGTGGCGCACGCACTCGTGCGTGCCGTGTCGAGACTCATCTCGACACGCTTCGGCTTTACTTCGCCTGGCCCATCTTCTCTTCCTCGGCCTTGGCTTGCGTACGCATCATCCGCTTGCGTTGACGCTCGATACGCAATAGCTGTTGACGTCGGCGGTGCTTGATGGAATCGTCCACCATGCGCCAGAACTTCAGGTATTGACGGTGCTGTTCACGCCAGACAATTTCCAGATTTTCTCGGCGCCCAAAAAGAGCGACTAACCATTTGTGGCGCACGCACTCGTGCGTGCCGTGTCGAGACTCATCTCGACACGCTTCGGCTTTACTTCGCCTGGCCCATCTTCTCTTCCTCGGCCTTGGCTTGCGTACGCATCATCCGCTTGCGTTGACGCTCGATACGCAATAGCTGTTGACGTCGGCGGTGCTTGATGGAATCGTCCACCATGCGCCAGAACTTACGGAAGTATTGAATGGCGGAGGCGATGCCGAAGATCACCACGCCCCACATCCAGAGCATGGCGAACCCGCTCAGCGCCTCCCAGCGGACGCTCAGCAACACCATGGAAATGGCGATCACCTGGGTGATCATCTTGGTCTTGCCCAGATCGCTGGCCTGTATGGTGTAGCCTTCGGCGGCGGCGATGCTGCGCAGCCCTGAAACGGCGAACTCCCGGCCGATGATCAGCACCACCATCCAGGCGGGCACTCGATGCACCTGCACCAGAGAAACCAGCGCAGCCGAGATCAGCAGTTTGTCCGCGATGGGATCGAGCAGCGTTCCTACCGTGGTGATCTGCTTCCAGCGCCGGGCCAGATACCCATCCAGAAGATCGGTTGCCGCTGCGATCAAAAAAATGGAAAGCGCGAGAAACGCGTTGGTCACCAGGACCGCGCCCTTCCATTCGATCCGCAGATCCTGCTCCACCATCACGGCGACCAGAAATGGCACGAAAAAGATGCGAAGAATGGTCAGCGCATTGGGCAGATTCATGTCGGGGCCGCGTCTTTTTGGATCTGGATTCCTGATGATAAGAATATCATTCGGCAAGGTACCCCGAGAGCCGCCGCTTCACGGACTCCGGGACCTCCGCCTCCACTTCCAGGACGTCGCCGCGATATTGGCTGGAGAGCACTTTGGCGTGCTCGTGGAGCAGGTGAATGAGCGAGCCATCGCCCGCTGGGATGCGGAACTGGTGACGCGACACCGGGTCCAGCGGCAACGCGTTGTCGATGGCCTGCAGCAAATCGCTAAAACCGGCGCCGGTGCGGGCCGACACGGGGATGGCTTCGGTGCGAGCGGTGGTTTTCACTTCGCCCATGATTCGTTGTGTCAGGCTCTGAACGCGCTCCCCCAGGCTTTCCGTGTCACTGCCGGCACCCTCGATCTGATCCATTTTATTGAGCACCAAAATCTGCCGCGTCTGGTCGGCGCCGATGTCGGCCAGCACCTCAAAGACGCGCGCGGTATGCTGCGGAGCGCCGGGCGAAGACGCATCCACCACGTGCAAGAGCAACGCCGCTTCCCGCACCTCTTCCAGCGTGGCGCGGAACGCCTTCACCAGTGTGGTGGGCAGATTGCGGATAAATCCGACGGTATCGCTGGCCAGCACTTTGCGGCGCGATGGCAGGGTGAGATGACGAACGGTGGGATCGAGCGTCGCGAACATGCGTGCGTCCGCCACCACCTCGGCGCCCGTCAGGCGGTTAAATAAAGTGGATTTCCCCGCATTTGTGTATCCCACCAGCGCTATGGTGGCCAGGGGAACGGATTGCCGCTGGCGCCGCTGCGTACCGCGTCCACCCCGCACGCTTTCGAGTTGATCGTTGAGTTTCTTGATGCGGCGGTAAATGCCGCGACGGTCGGTTTCCAGTTGGGTTTCACCGGGGCCGCGCGTGCCAATGCCGCCGCCCAATCGCGACATCTCCGTGCCCCTCCCGGCCAGCCGCGGCAGCAAGTAATTCAGCTGCGCCAGCTCTACTTGTAATTGGCCTTCACGCGTCCGGGCACGGCGCGCGAAAATATCCAGGATCAACTGAGTCCGATCCAAAATCTTGCAATCTAGCGCGCGCTCGAGATTGCGAAGCTGCGTGGGCGTCAGCTCGGCGTCGAACAACACCAAGTCCGCTTCGTGAACATGCACCAGGCGGCGCAATTCATCCAGCTTGCCGGATCCGATGAGCGTGGCGGAATCGGGCGCCTGCCGGGATTGTACGATGGTCTCTTCCACCCGCGCACCGGCGGTGTCGGCCAGCGCTTTCATCTCTTCGAGCGATTCTTCGGCGCCGTGCGTGTCCGGATCGGCACTGCTCCGCTGGTTCGAGCCACGGTGCGATCTGGATTTCAAATCCAGCCCGACCAGAATCGCGCGCTCTTCGCTGTGCACTGCCAAGCGGCTTGTTAATCTTCTTTCCTAATTAATCTTCGACTGGTTCCGCGGGTGCGGGGTGAGTAGCCGTGGCGGCTCCCGTGGATCCAGAAGATCCAGAAGCACCGGACGAGTGCCCGCCCGCCGAAGCGTGGAACGGTTTCGAGACAACGACAGTAGAGATAGCGTGCTTAAAAATAAGCTGCTCCTGATTGTTGGTCTCCAGCACAACCGAATACTTATCGAAACTCTTGATGCGGCCTGAAAGCTTCACGCCGCTCATCAAATAGATGGTCAGGAAAGTCTTATCCTTGCGCGCATTATTTAGAAAAGCTTCCTGGATGTTTTGCGCCAGCTTTTCCATGGGCGTCCTTTGGCCGGGTTTGGGCTCGTTATCGTAAATGGTGATCCCTCCCACCACGAAACGGGTGGCAACTAAGCCCATGATAGCGCAATGCCTAAAGGCCGGCGGATCCACCCTGGATTCCTTACGCCTGGGCCCGCCTACACTACGGTCTCATTATGAGCCACGCGCGTGAGCAAGTGGTCTTTAGCAGGGTGCTGAAAAAGATAGCCCGTGTAGCGTAGGCGCCCACGCCTGCGGTTCGCGAACGTGAAAGGGCTTTTTCAGCAACCTGTTAGAACACCGCGCGCTGCGGCTCCAGCGACTTAGTTTCCAGCGAAAATCGCGGCTCGACCTCGGCCTTGCCCTCAATCAGCGCGCAAACATGATCCCCCACCGCCGGACCATGTTTGAACCCGTGGCCCGAACCGCCGCCCACCAGCCAGACGTTCTTGAAATCAGGATGCCTGTCCATCAGGAAATCCCCGGTCGAAGTATTTTCGTACTGGCACACGCGCGATTCCACCAGCGGCGCTCCGGCCAGGCTGGGAAAACGCTCCGCTAAGAACCCGCGCGCCTGGTCGACATCGCGAACAGCTCGATCGCCGGTGTCGGGGTCAAATTCGGGGCCATGCCGATCGAAGGCGAGTTTTAAACCGCGATTCTCGATATTTGGGATGGTGTAAGCGCTGTGCTCGTCGGTAATGTCCACCCAGGCTGGCATCTGGGGCGCGGCAAAGCTGCGATCTCCCGCGGGTGTCCCAAAGAAAAACACCTCCTGGCGCGTGGCACGAATCCGTCCCGCTAAAAGTTCGGGGAATATTTTTGGCAACCAGGGCCCACAGGCATAAACCGTCGTTTCCGCACGATGGCCGGCGGGAATAGTCTCCTGCCGATATTCAACGCCTTCCCGAATCGCCTGTTCCACCACTGCCTGCACCGCTCGCCGCGCTAGCAACACACCGGAGTGTGGCTCGAAGAGGCCCATGCGTTCCTCGCGAAAACTCAGCTGCGGGAATCGCCCCGCGAGTTCCGCCGATGTCAGCCGATGGAACGTGACCCCGCATTTCTCGAGAACGGTCTGCGTCGCGAGAGCTCGCGGATCACCGGGTCTCGGGGTGGCTAACACGCCGGTCTCTTGGAACAGCTCGGGCCGCCCCGCCTGATCCAATAGCTCCGTCCAACACACTCGCGACCGCATGGACCAGCGCGTGTAGATCTCATCCGCTCCGTATCCCATCCGAATGATGCGCGTTTCGCCGCCGGAGCTGGACCGGTTGTTGCCGGGGCCATACGTATCCACCAGCAGTACCGTTCTCCCGGAACGGCGCAAATGCAACGCCGTCCAGGCGCCAAACACGCCCGCGCCAACCACCACCGCATCGAAGCTCATGCCGAAGCGGCGCGCAGACCGTCCAGCACGGACTTTGGAATATTCAGGTTTCCGTTGAAGCCCGTACCGAGCGAGATCTGCGGCTTCACCTCGCCATGAAAGTCCGACCCGCCCGATACCGCGAGATTGAGCTTGCGCGCGAGCGCAGCATAGCGCTCCATGTCCGCCGGGCGATGATCGGAGTGAAATACCTCGATGCCGCGCAGCCCCGCATCGCGCAATTCGCCAATAAATTTCTCCTCGGGCTTGGGATCGCGGAAGCCCAGGCGAATAGGATGCGCTACAACTGGCAACCCTCCAGCCTTGACCACCCGCTCGATGGCCACCGGGATGTATGGCGCGAATCGCTCCACGTAGGTGGGGGCCTGCTCGCCCAGGTAACGCCGGAAAGCTTCATCGAAGGTTGTCACGTAGCCTTTTTGGATCAGCAGCCGCGCGAAGTGCGGACGCCCGGTCAAGGTTCGGCCCAGCCGCTCCACCTCGCCCAGCTCGATATCGATGCCCTGGTCGTGGAGGCTTTGAATCAGGCGCTGGTTGCGATCCCGGCGTCCCGCGATCAGCTCACCCAGCCACTCCCGAAAGTCTTCCGGAGGGGGCTGGTTCAGGAAATATCCGAGCAAATGAACAGTCCGGACTTTTGTTCCGGGCACGCGCGTGCTCAGTTCGATTCCGCAAACCAGATCCAGGCCGCGCGACCGTGCCACCGGCAACGCCTGGTCGAAGCCGGCGAATGTGTCGTGATCGGAAATGGCGAGCGCTTCGAGACCCCGCTCCATCGCGAGGTCCACCAGTTCCAAAGGAGTGAAGGTCCCATCGGATTCGTTGGTATGACTGTGCAGGTCGATCACTTAGCGAGCTTCCTCAGCTCTATCACAGCGCCAGCTTCCTCAGCCGTAGCGCGTTCGCGATCACCGAGACCGAGCTGAACGTCATCGCGGCGCTGGCGATGATGGGACTGAGCAACAATCCGAAGAAAGGATAGAGAATGCCAGCGGCCAGTGGCACGCCGATGAGGTTATAGACGAAGGCAAAGAACAGATTCTGCCGGATGTTGCGCATGGTGGCTTGGCTGAGCGCGCGGGCGCGAACGATGCCTCTCAAATCTCCCTTCACCAGTGTAATGGCAGCGCTCTCCATCGCGACGTCGGTTCCCGAACCCATGGCGATTCCCACGTCGGCGCGCGCCAGAGCGGGAGCGTCGTTGATGCCATCGCCGGCCATGGCCACGATGCGGCCCTGCGCCTGGAGTTTCGCCACCGCGTCTGCTTTTCCGTCGGGCAGGACATCCGCTTGCACTTCGTCGATGCCGAGCGTCCGCGCCACCACTTCCGCGGACGAGCGATTGTCGCCAGTGAGCATGACGATGCGCAGGCCGTCGCGATGCAATTGTTCGATGGCCTCCCGCGCCGACGGCTTCACGGTATCGGCCAAGCCGATTGTTCCGGCGGGCTGGCCGTCGATGGTGACGTGCACGATGGTCTGGCCCGAATCGTTCGGAACGTCCTGAGGCGTGGCCGGTTTTCCCACGGATACCCGGTGTCCGTCCACAATTGCCGATACACCTTTACCGGACACCGATTCAAATTGTTCGGCCTTCGATAGCGCGAGGCCGCGTTCCAGCGCACCAGCGACAATGGCCGCAGCCAGCGGATGCTCGCTCAGCTTTTCAACACTGGCGGCCAGGCGAAGCACTTCGGCATCCGGCGCGGAGACCAATTTCGGCTTGCCTTCGGTCAGCGTGCCGGTTTTATCCACCACCAGCGTGTCCACTTTCTCCAGGCCCTCCAGCGCCTCGGCATTGCGGATCAACACGCCCGCTGTGGCGCCGCGGCCGGTCCCTACCATAATGGACATCGGCGTAGCCAAGCCCAGCGCGCACGGGCACGCAATAATCAGAACGGCAACCGCGTTCACCAGCGCGTAAGCCAGCCGGGGCTGCGGACCGACAAGGGCCCACACGGCGAACGTCACCACAGCGACGGCAATCACGGCGGGCACGAATACTGCTGCGACGCGATCGGCCAGCCGTTGAATGGGCGCACGCGAGCGCTGCGCTTCGCTCACCATTTTGACGATGCGGGCGAGCAGCGTGTCCGCGCCCACGCGCTCGGCTTTCATGACGAACGCGCCCGTGCCGTTTACCGTCCCGCCGGTGGCCGGGCTACTCGGCGATTTTTCGACCGGCACAGGCTCGCCCGTGATCATGGATTCATCAACGAAACTCGTGCCTTCCACCACCACGCCGTCCACGGGAACGCGTTCTCCCGGCCGCACGCGCAACAGGTCCCCGGGATGCACCTGGTCGAGCGCCACGTCCTCATCCGTTCCGTCGGGCCGAATCCGCCGAGCGGTCTCCGGCGCCAGCTTGAGCAGGGCCTTGATGGCGCTGCTGGTCTGGCTGCGTGCGCGCAACTCCAGCACTTGTCCCAGCAGCACCAGGCAGATGATTACGGCCGCGGGCTCGAAATACAGCGCCAGGTGGCGCCCCGGTAGCACCGTCGCAACCAGGCTATACAGATATGCTGTGCCGGCGCCCATGCCGATGAGCGTGAACATGTTCAAGCTACGATTTACGATGGACGCCCAGAAGCGCTGGAAAATCGGCCATCCCGCCCACAGCACCACGGGACTGGCCAGGACCAGTTCCAGCCACGGCAAGTGCAATCCGACCAACATCAGCCCCAGCAGCACCGCCGAAGCGGGCACGCTCAGCCAGAAGCGGCGCAGCATGTCCTTATATTCGGGATTCACGTCGTCCGCCGATTCCCGCGTGAAGCTCACCGGCTCCAGCGCCATGCCGCAGATGGGACACGAGCCTGGCCCGATTTGCCGGACCTGCGCATGCATGGGGCACGTGTATTCGACACCTGGCGCTTCCGGCTGCATCGGCTCAGGCGCGGCCGCCGGATGCAGATACTTCTCCGGGTCCGCCTGGAATTTCGCCGCGCAGCCCTTCGAGCAGAAGTGATAGGTCCGGCCTTGATACACTGCCGACCCCGCCGCCTGCTGCGGATCGACATTCATGCCGCAAACGGGATCGCGTACCGCAGTTGATTTTTGAAGAATAGGAAGCATCGCCGCTATTACCAGAGTAGCTGGCTTCGGCGAAAAACTAATTTTCGGTCGGAGCCATCTCAATATGATCGATCACTAGCACCTCCACCGGGGCCTTACGGGATTCCAGTTTGAGCCCCAGTTTTTCCAGGGCGTTGGCGAGCGAATCCCCGGAAGACGCCTCGGCCAACTGGATGGCTCGCGGCGAAAGAGCGACGCCGGCCGAGATCGCCGACCGGATCATCATCGCGCGGAAATCTTCGTGCGATAACTCCAGCACGAAGTCATAGGTCCCCTTCAGGTCCGTCATATTAACAACCGCCCGATCCGCGAACCGCGCCAGCACGTCCGCCATCGCGTTGGCCGACAGTTTGTGACCCTCCAGGCGATCGTCGGCGAACGTGAAATAGGAGCCATTGCCATAGTTGATGCTTATGCCGCTGGCTTGGCCGCTGGCAGCAACGTTGACTCCGTCTTGAGACCCACTTTTTTGGGTCTGTGGGACCGAATCCGCTGGCGACTCCTGCAACTTTGCGCCGCCTTTACCAACCACCAACGCATACACCGGCAATTCCTTGCTCTCACGATGCATTTTCATCTGGAACCTTTGCTCCAGCAAGGTCTGCAACATTTCAGGAATTTCTTTTTCTGCTGCGCCCGTTGGAAGTTTGGCGGCGATATCGAACCGCTCCGATGCCATCCAATCAGGTCCCGGAAATCTGGTAGCGCTTTACCCGGTACGCAATCCCGATCAGGTTGTCCAGGGAAAGAGACGCGGCGCTGACCTGGGATCCATCAATGTGCAGTCCCACGCGTACCCGATTGATGCCAGCCGAGGCCGACGGCTTGATGGATGCCACCTCGAACTCCGGCCGCGCAGGCTGAGCCTGCCCGAACAGCGCCACGGCAGCTAGCACACCGAGAAGACTTTGCCTCATGGACACCCTCCTGCTACAACCGATTCTCCCGCACCGGCACGCGCTCGTAGCGCCGGTGCAAGCTCTGGAACTGGCGCTGGCGCAATCCCGCGCGATGCAGCAGATATCTGGCGAGAAGCCCAAGAATAGACAGCCCGTATCGCGAGCTCTGCACAAACGACGCCGAGGACGCTTCCGGAAAATAGCGGGCCGGCACGGGCACTTCACGGATGCGCATGCCTGAATCGACAAACTGCGCGACGATTTCCTGATCGAACAGAAAATTGTCGGAATTGGTTTCCAGATTCACCGCCTCCAGCGCCGCGCGCCGGTAGGCCCGATAACCGGTGTGATATTCGCTCAGTTGGAGGCCGAACGCACGATTTTCCAGAAAGGTCAGGAACCGATTGGAGACATACTTCCACCACGGCATGCCCTGACGCATCGGGTTTCCTTCCATCAATCGCGACCCCAGCACCACATCCGCCTCGTCGCGCTCGATCGGCGCAATCACCTGCGGCAGCAGCTTGGGATCGTACTGATAATCCGGGTGAACCATCACGATGATGTCCGCGCCCGCCTTCAGCGCCTCGCGATAGCAGGTTTTCTGGTTCGCTCCGTAACCGTAGTTGCGATTGTGAACGAAAAGTTCCAAGCCCAATTCACGAGCGATCTTCACCGTGTCGTCCGAACTCCCGTCGTCCACCAGGATCACTTGATCCACCAGGGCCGGCGGAAGGTCGGCGTAGGTGATACGCAACGTCTTGGCTGCGTTGTAGGCAGGCATCACGACCACGACTTTTTGGTCATGCGGCATCGAAACCTTAACCAGTGTAGGCCAATTCCGGCCAGGCGGGTAAACTGGTGGCGACGTGCAGAATACATATAAAGCGTTCTTATTCGATGCCTACGGAACATTATTCGATGTTCACTCAGTGGTGGTGCGCGCCGGCGCCGGCATTGCGGGTGATCTGGAAGGCCTCTCCCGGCTCTGGCGGCAAAAGCAGCTCGAATTCACCTGGCTGCGCGCGCTGATGGATCGCTATGAGGATTTCTCGCGCATCACGGAAGCCGCGCTCCGGACGGCGCTGGCGCAACTTCACATAGAAGCGACGGAGCCTCAGATTCGCCAGCTACTGGCCGCGTATCTAGCGCCCGCCGTGTTCGGGGACGCGAAAGTCGCTCTCGACGCTCTGCGCGATTTTCCGCGAGCCATTCTTTCCAACGGCACGCCTGAGATGCTGGAAGCCGCGGTTCACAGCAATGGCCTGGAGTCATATTTCTCCCACGTTATTTCGGTGGACCAGTTGAAAACTTACAAGCCGGCTCCCCGGGTTTACCAACTGGGACCGGACCTGCTTCATCTGCCCGCCCAGGACATCCTCTTTGTGTCATCCAACGCATGGGACGCCGCGGGCGCCAAGGCCTTCGGGTACAGCGTTTGCTGGTGCAACCGATCCGGCGGCCCAATGGATCAACTGGGATTCGCTCCTGACATCGTGGTATCGAGTCTGGACCAGATTCCAGACTCCGTCGGTAAGAGTCGGTAGTTTAACCGAGACGACTGTCACGATACGTGGCGCGCGCACTCATGCGTGCCGTGTTCACAATCGTGTGAACACCATGAACAAAGATTTGGCGTCGCACCTCGAGTAAGCCTTACGGACGGATTACGGGCGGTTCGGAATCGCGTTACTGAGCCGCGCGCGTAGCAAGCGGTCCCGCTACAATAGAATCGCTTCACCTTTTCCCCCATGATTCAAACCCTATTTGGCGCCGTAGAACAAGAACCCAACCTGCTGGAGCGCCTGAAGGCCGGCATCCAGAAGACGCGTTCGGGCTTGATGGATCGTCTGGAAGACGCCGTTGCCGGACGCAAGGAAATCGACGCCGCGCTCCTCGAAGAAGTGGAATATGCCCTCATCACCGCCGACATCGGCGTGAACACGGTGACCGAAGTTTTGGAAAGCATCCGCCAGCGCGCGGACCGCAAGCAACTGGCCGACTCGGGCGAGATCAAGCAACTCATCGCTAACCATCTGCTGGAAGTGTTGGAAGCAGCCGAGCGGCCGGTTCCGCGTGTGGCGGACCCTCCGGCCGTCGTGTTTGTAGTGGGCGTGAATGGCGCGGGCAAAACCACCACCATTGGAAAACTGGCCAGCCGGTATAAGTCCGAAGGCCGCAGCGTGCTGCTGTGCGCCGCCGACACCTTCCGCGCCGCGGCCGTCGAGCAATTGCAGATCTGGGGCACGCGCACTTCCACCGACGTCATCAAACAATCGCCCGGCGCCGACCCGAGCGCCGTTGTTTTCGATGCTCTGCAAGCCGCCAAGGCGCGCAAAATGGACTACGTGATTGTGGACACCGCCGGCCGCCTGCACACCAAAACCAACCTCATGGCGGAGCTGGAAAAAATGCGCCGCACCGCCGCCAAGGTGATCCCTTCGGCGCCGCACGAGGTGCTGCTGGTGCTGGACGCCACCACCGGGCAGAATGGCCTGGAGCAGGCCCGCAAGTTCACCGAATCGAGCGGCGTCACCGGCCTGGTGCTCACAAAATTGGATGGAACCGCGAAGGGCGGCGTGGTGGTGGCCATCGCGCGCGAGCTGAATCTGCCCATCCGTTACGTCGGAGTAGGCGAACAGGCGGCCGACCTGCTGCCTTTCGAGCCCGGCAAATTCATCGCGTCATTATTTGCCTGACTATCCCATGATGCGAAGCCCACTCATGGATGAAGCGCTGGAACTGGCCCGGCAGGGGCTGGGGCGCACCAGCCCGAATCCCGCCGTCGGCGCTGTGCTGGTGAAGGACGGGCAAATCGTCGGCCGCGGATTTCACACCTACGCGCAGGCCAAGCATGCCGAAGTGATCGCGCTCGAGGAAGCCGGGGCCCAGGCGCGCGGGGCAACGTTGTACATCACGTTCGAACCCTGCTCGCATCATGGACGCACACCACCGTGCGCGGACGCCTTGGTACAGGCCGGCATTACTCGCGTGATCGCCGCGATGGAGGATCCCAACCCGCAAGTATCCGGTCAGGGGTTTCGACGCTTGCATGATGCCGGCATCGCCGTGGAGATTGCCTCTGAATATAGCGACGAAGCGGCCAGGCTCAATGAAGCCTTCATCCACTCCATGCGCACCGGCCTTCCGCTGGTTACGTTGAAGGCGGCGCTGACGCTGGACGGCAAGATCGCCGCGCCCGAAGACAACACCGGTTGGATCACAAGCGAACGCGCCCGCGCTCACGTCCAGGAGATCCGCCACAACGCCGACGCGATTCTTACCGGCATCGGCACCGAACTCTCCGACGATTGCCTGCTTACCGACCGTACGGGACTGGAGCGCAGCCGCCCGCTGCTCCGCATGGTGGCCGATTCCACGCTGCGCATTCCGCTTGATTCGCGCATGGTGGCTGGCGCCAACGGCGACGTCGCGGTAATCACCACGTCGGCGGCGCCCGACGAACGGCGTCGCGCGCTGGAACAGCGGGGCGTGCGCGTGCTGGTGTTCGATGGCCCCGATGGACGCACCGACCTTACCAGGGTGCCTGCCTGGCTGGCCGGCGAACAATACCGGTCTCTCATGATCGAATCGGGAAGCAAGCTGAACTGGGCGGCGCTCGAGTGCGGCATCGTCGACAAGATCTTCTTTTATTACGCGCCGAAAATCCTGGGAGGCCTGCGATCGCTCCCGGTGGCCGGCGGCACCGGGCGGTTACGCCGCACCGACGCCATCCAACTGCATGGGGTGCGGCTCCATTCCATCCCGCCCGACGAATTCGCCGTGGAAGCGTACGTCGTGAAATGACGGAGCCGCGACCGTGAGGGAGTCGGGATAGGATGTTCACCGGTATCGTTGAAGAGGTAGGAGAGATTGCGGTCGACGGGCATCGTATGCGCATTCAATGCCGCCTGGTTCTCGAAGATATCAAGGAAGGCGCCAGCATTGCCGTGAACGGCGTGTGCCTGACCGCCGTTGATATTCAACCCGACGCATTCTGGTGCGACCTGTCACCTGAAACATTGGCCCGTACCAATCTGGGCGCGTTACGCGAAGGCTCGCTCGTAAATCTGGAGCGCCCCGCTGCCGTGGGCGACCGGCTGAGCGGCCACATCGTGCAAGGCCACGTGGATGGCAGGGCCGAGTTCCTCGCTTTGGAGCCATTGCCCGACGGCAATTGGT
The DNA here is from genome assembly GCA_963747945.1 of Bryobacterales bacterium. Classification (GTDB taxonomy): domain Bacteria; phylum Acidobacteriota; class Terriglobia; order Bryobacterales; family Bryobacteraceae; genus Palsa-89. Next base: position 326,814 of record CAVVHB010000030.1, on the reverse strand, counting down.
GGCTGAAAGTCCGGTTACCGGACGAACTGGACCGCTACGTGATCCACAAAGGATCCGTCACGCTGGATGGCGTCAGCCTCACGGTGGCTTCCCTCGAACGCCACATCGCCGGAGTGGCAATCATCCCGCACACCTATGAAAACACCGTCATGCGGAGCTACGGCCCAGGAACGGCCATTAACGTGGAGGTGGACCTGATCGGCAAATATGTGGAAAAGCTAATGATTCCGCGGTAGAATTCAGTATCCTAAAGTGACCGTGCCGCGTCTTACAATTGGATAAGGTTGTATCAGGAGTTTCCTATGCGCTCGTTCCAAATCGCTCTCATATCCCTGGTTTTCGCTGTCGGTACTTGTTTCGCCCAAAGGGGCGGAGGAGGTCACGGCGGCGGCGGTGGTGGACACGCCATGGGTGGTGGCGGTGGGCACGCGATGGGTGGTGGCGGCGGCCGCGCTGTTGGCGGTGGCGGCTTCCGGGGCGGCGCTGTGGGAGGCGGAGGATATCGCGGCGGCGCGGTCGGTGGATATCGTGGTGGCTCTGCGGGTGCATATCGGGGCGGCTATGGATATCGTGGCGGCTACGGTTATGGACGAGGCTACGGCTATGGCGGCTGGGGCATCGGACTAGGGTTTGGATACGGTTATCCTTACTACGGTGGCTATTACGGCTATCCGTACGCCTATGGATACCCAGCCTACGGTGGCTATTATTCGGACCCCTATTACTCGGATCCTTACTACGCCGATCCGAATGCGTATGGCCCGGATCCCAACAGCTATCCGCCGCAGCAGCAACAGCAGTATCAGTACGGACCACCTCCGCAGCAACAGCAGCAATATGGTCCTCAATATGGACCGCCCGCCAATCAACGCCAAGGCTATCCGCCGCAGCAACAGAACGGCTATCCTCCGCCTCCGAACGGAGCGCAGCAGAACTCCGCGCCAGCGCCGAATCCTCCCGGGGCTCAGCCGCAGGCCAGCAACTACCAGTCCGACGGGCAGTGGCATCGCTTTGGCGGTTCCACAGCTCAACTGGGCCAGCCTAGCGTGCAGTAGTCCGGTCACCGCCTTTAGCTGAGAAAATCCGTTTTCGCGGCGCACCTATAGTGCGTGCAATCCAAAGTAATAACTGTCGCACGCGGCCTGCCCTGGCGCCGGGTTCTTTGTTGCGCGCTGGCATTCGCTGTTTCCGCCGACGCCTCCGTGATCGTGCAACTGAGAGTGGTGGAAGGCGAAGGCGTCACCTATCGCACCGGCTCGCGCGCCACGCGCGGCGTCAGCGTTCTGGTTACGGACGAAGCCGGCCTCCCGTTAGATATGGCTTCGGTCAGTTTTCGCCTCCCGGACCAAGGCGCCTCCGGCACGTTTAGCTCCGGGCTGCGCACCGAAGTGGTCATCACCGGTCCCGATGGCCGAGCGTCCGTCTGGGGCATGCAATGGAACAAGACGCCCGGCACCATCCAGATCCACATCACGGCGGTTAAGGAGCAGGCGCGCACCGGTATCGTCAGCACGCAATATTTAAGTGACGCACTGGCGCCGAAAGCCGGCGGCGAAGGCGTGTTCACGGCATCTCATGGCGGTGGACACAAGTGGCTCTGGATCGCCGGAATTGCGGGCGTAGCCGCCGGGGGAGCCGCGTTTGCGTTACTCCGTTCCAAAGCAGCGACGCCCCCCAGTTCGGCAGCCACCACTGGCCTCAGCATCGGCGCGCCTAGCATCACCGTAGGGCAGCCGTGATTGAAGAAGGCGCAACCCTGATGAAGAAGATCACGGCGCTAATCCTCGTGACAGCCGCGGGTGCTTGGGCGCAACCGGCCATTGCACCTCCGCTGCTGGGATTTGTGGAAGACCGCGCGTGTCAGTTGCGGCCGGCGTATGGCTTGGCCGGAAACTTCATTTTGGGACCGGCCGCCGAGGGCAAAATCGGCAACGGCAAAATTCTCTCAGCGGCGTTCTCCGGATCGTTCGGCTTGCTGAAGACCGATTCGTCCCTCGCGGCATTTGACTCGCACGGAGGGCTCCTCGCGACGATGAAGGTGGCCGCGGGGCCGGCGCTCTTCGCGTTTTCTCCCGGCGGCACCACGGCGCTTGCGTATATCGCATCCGACAACGCGCTGTTCGAGTGGCGCGGGAACGCATTTGCGCCGGTTTCGCTCAATTATCAGGACGCAATCGAGGATCCCGTACTTGCGATCGCGTTTCCCTCTCCGTTGGAAGCATCGTTAATTGTCCTAAGGCGCGAAACCGTTTGGCAATTGGAACTGGCCATCGGCGACGGCGGAATCGTTTCCCAAAAGGCTCTCATCGGCGTACATCCTCCGTTGCTCATGCTCCCCTCAGGCGACTTGGTCTATCGCGATGCCGGCGCAATGGTGGTCCGAAGAACCGATGGCTCCGAGGTCCACATTGCCGCATCCTTGCCCGCCAGTTTTGCGCTGCAACAGATGAATCAGGACTGGGTGCAGCTTACCGGCCTCGGCAGTAGCGCGCGTTTCGCCATCCGCACCACACCCGGGCTCGAAGGCTTTTATCAGCTTCCCGAGTAGAATCATGATCGCGCGCATTCTCCTCTTCGCTTCCCTGCTGCCGCTCTCCGCGTTGGCCCAGCTTCAGTTGCTCGTCCTGAACGGATCCACGCAAACGGTGGTTGGCTCTTCGCTCTCTGTGGGCGCAGTGACTGTCGGCGACACCATTGAGACACAATTTCGTGTTCAGAACGCGGGAAGCCAATCCGTGCCGCTCGCAGTTTCGCTAGCGGGCGAGGGGTTCACGATCCAGTGCTTGCCGGCACCCTATGTCCCTCCCGGCGAGGAGTCTGCATTTTGCGTCGACTTCACTCCCACGATTTTCGGCTCATTCTCAGCGGTGCTCGATGTGAACAACATCAGCATTACCCTCATCGGCAGCGCAGCGGCCGCTGCGGCGCTAACGGTTTCCGGCAGCCAGACTCCGCTCACCGCGGGGGCCGTTGTCAATTTCGGATCGGTGGTCATCAAACAGCCCCAAACGCAAACCTTCACTCTCTCCAATGCGTACAGCTCAACTCTCACGGTAAACTCCGTCACCGTCTCCGGTGCCGGGTTCAGCGGACCCACCGGCGCCACCTTTCCACTTCAAATCGGCCCTGGACAGCAGCCGACGTTCCAGGTGACATTCACGCCGCAAACCGGCACGGCATACCAGGGCACCCTCACTGTGGACGGCCGCACGTTCACGCTAACCGGCCACGGCTTGGATCCGCCACTTCCCGGCGCCTCCATCGTCTTCGCCTCCAGCATCGGCGCCAGCGCGCAACAGAACAGCATCAGCATTCCGCTGGCGTCGGCGTCGCGAAGTGAGCGGCAATGGCACGCTCACCCTCGCATTTCAGCCCAGCGTCACGGGCGTCACCGACGACCCGGCTATCCAGTTTCTCTCCGGCCCCCTGCGCACAGCCAGCGTGAACATCGCCATCGGCGACACTGCGGCCACTATCGGCGGCAAATCCAGCATGGCTTTCCAGACCGGAACCACGGCCGGGACCATTACGTTCACACTCACGCTGGAGAACAATACCCTACAGCAGACTTCGCTGACCATTCCCGCCGCGCCCATCAATCTGGATAGCGTTACCGCCGTCCGGCTCTTTGGCTCAATCAACGTCGCCTTCTCCGGATTCGACAACACCTACTCGGCGTCGCAGCTCGCTTTCACGTTTTACGACACCACGGGCAAAGCGCTACCACAGGGCGCTATCGACGTCGACAGCGCCGGCGCGTTCCAGCAGTATTTCAGCACCACGCAGGCCGGCGGAGCGTTCCAAGTGCTCGCCATGTTTCCAGTAACCGGCAACGAAGCCGAGATCGGATTTGTGGCCGTTCAGATCGCCAATTCGCTGGGCACCACCACCGCGCAACAAATCACCATCGGAAATTAGCCCGCAGGTCGGGTATTCTGCAAGCATGCTGCTCGCCAGCGTGGTTGATACTTCACGCCTCGTCGCCGACACCGCCAAGCGACTGGAGAAAATCGATCTTCTGGCCCGCCTGATCCGCCAGCTCAGCCCGGATGAAATCGAGATTGTCGTTCCGTTTCTCTCCGGCCAAACCCGCCAGGGACGCATCGGCATCGGTTATGCGGCAGTGCGTGACGCGCGCAATTCGCCCGCTGCCAATCCGACGCTCGAAATCCTCGATATCGACCGAACTCTTCAAAACATCACCGAAAGCAGTGGCAGCGGCTCCCAACGCCGGCGCCTGGAGCTCCTGCAAACGATGTTTTCGCGCGCCACCGCGGCCGAGCAGCAATTCCTTACCGCCCTGCTGATGGGCGAGCTGCGCCAGGGGGCGCTCGAGGGAATCATGGTGGAGGCGATCGCCAAAGCCGCCGGTCTGCCCCCGGAGCGCGTGCGCCGCGCCGCGATGATGGCGGGCGATATTGCGCGCGTGGCGCGGGCGGCACTGGAGCAGGGCGAGGCCGGGCTAATACAATACGATATTCAATTGTTCCGGCCCATCCAGCCCATGCTGGCGCAGTCCGCCGACGATGTCCCCGAGGCGCTGGCCTGCGTGGGCCACGCCGCGCCTGAAAACAAACCAGCCGCGCTCGAATACAAGATGGACGGCGTGCGGGTGCAGGTCCACAAATCGGGCGACGACGTTATCGTTTACTCGCGCAGCCTGAAGGACGTCACGGCCGCGGTGCCCGAATTGGTTGAGCTCACGCGCGCTCTCCCCGCCCGGGATCTCATCCTGGACGGCGAAGCGATTAGCCTCTTGCCCGGCGGCCGGCCGCAGCCCTTCCAGATCACGATGCGGCGCTTCGGACGCAAACTGGACGTCCATCGCCTGCGGCAGGAACTGCCGATGACGCCTTTCTGGTTCGACCTGCTCTATCTCAATGGCGCACCGCTTCTCGATGAACCCCAAGCCCGGCGCTTCGCCGCGCTGTCCGAGCTTGCGGGCGAGCATCTGATTCCCCACAGCGTGGCTCGCGACGCCACAGGCGCGGACGAATTTCTCGAACAGGCCTTAGCGCACGGCCACGAAGGCATTATGGCCAAGGCGATGGATGCGAAATACGCCGCCGGAGCGCGTGGACAAAGCTGGGTGAAAGTAAAACGCGCCCGTACTTTGGATCTCGTCATACTCGCCGCCGAATGGGGAAACGGAAGGCGCAAAGGCTGGCTCAGCAATCTCCACCTGGGCGCGCGCGATACCCAAAAAGGCGGATTCGCCATGCTCGGGAAAACCTTCAAAGGTCTCACGGACGAAATGCTCACCTGGCAAACTCAAGAGCTGTTGCGCCTGGAGATTGGCCGCGACAGCTACACCGTGCACGTGAAGCCCGAATTGGTAGTGGAGATCGCTTTCAATGAAATCCAGGTCAGCCCGCGCTACGTCAGCGGCCTGGCGTTGCGTTTCGCCCGAGTAAAGCGTTATCGCACCGATAAAACCGCAGCCGAAGCAGATACCTTTGAAACCGTTCAACGGCTCGCGGGCACCTTGATCTAAAGACCAACAGACTGACCTCCCCGGGGCTAACTCCTTGCCTGGCAGCTATCTGGCCTGCCTGGCAGTTATCTAGAGTGCACCGCCAGTGTCGCGGTGGCTGTGTTGCTTCCAGGCATCGAGACCGTGATCGGAACCGCGTCGCCTTCCGGGACGCCCGTCGGAACCTGGAAATCGATTTGATACTCTCCGGCTGTCCCCGGCGCGACGCCGGCAAACAGCACCTTCACAGGCATGCCGCCAAGTTGAACGGTCGGCGCAGCCGTGGTTTCATACAGTGGGCTGCCGCTCACCGGCGCAATCACGCCGGTAGCCAGCGGAGTGCCGTTTGGATCGCCATTGGGCGTCACTTCACCCAGACCCGTCGCATAAAGGACCAGGTAATCGCCGGGAGCAGCCGGCTGGCCGCAATAGGAAAGTGGGTTCGCCATCGACGTGGTGCAGTTCTGCGGAAGCTGCAGCGCCTTGGCCGTCGATGTCGGCACTACCAGCCAAACCGTATTGGCAAACTGCGCCGTGGCAATTTGGGCCGACGGATTGGAAGGGTCGCCGATCAGAAACATACCCGGCATGGCGGCGCTCATGATGAGCGGAAAGTCGAGACTCACGCCCGTCGATGTGGTCAGCTGAACTTGCACAGTCCCCGTTGTGGGGGTCTCGGAAGGCACAATCAGGTTGATCTGGCTGCCCGTCGCGGCCAAGGCGAAGATGGGCGCTGGAACCCCATTGATGGTCACCGAGACACCCTGGGCCGTAGTGGAGGGAAAGATGCCGGTGAACTGGTTCATCGAGCCCAGGCCGTTCGCAAAGAGGCTGATCATTTCCTCCGGGGCCGCCGTGCCGGTGTTGATGAAGGAGGCGCCGTTCGTAATCGCCGAAATGCCGAACAACGTCAGTGTCACGCTGTTGCTGCTCTGGCCTCCAATACTCAGGACCACCGGCACGCTGCCCTGGACGGTGGCCGGAACCGTAAAATTGATCTGGTACAGACCCACCAGCCCCGGCGACAAGCCGGCAAAAGATATTGTCGCGGCGGCTCCGCCCACCGTGAGGGTCGGCAACGTTGCGGTTTTCGCTACGGTGTTGGGCGCCGGGCCGGCGGGTACCACCGGATCTGTCGCGCCCAGCCCTGTCGCATAGAGCGTCAGCGCGTCTCCCGGGTTGGCCAAATTGGAATTGCTGACGAAGGTGCCTTTCAAGTTGGCAAAGATGCCCAACGTCGGGCTTGCCGGTAGGGGAGGCAACGAAGGCGCGGCCGTACTGAGGGTAACGTTGAACGGAGCCGAGGTCCCTCCGCCCGTGGTAACGACAACCGTGGTTGCACCCAGCGGTGCATTGAAAGGCAACTGTAAATTCAGTTGCGTGGGCGTTACCGCCGCCACATAGGCCTTCTGGCCCCCCACCAATACGACGACAGTGGAGGTCGCCCCAGAACCAAAGCCGGTTCCATAGATACTCGCCAGCAGACCGGGACACAAGACGCTGCTGCTTGGCAACTCGGAGTTCACAACGCTCGCGATGGTCGGCGCCTGCGCCAGCAAACCGCCCGCGCTGACGCAGATCAACAGCAACAGCTTTTTCATCGAAACCCGCCTCCGCAGCTCCGGGCACGCTGGAGCAGTAGGCTATAATGAAGCTCTTTAAGAGAAACAGCCAGGGTTTTACGGTAGTATACGCGCGAGATTCCCGTGTTGTCAGTTGTTTAGGGATGGTAGACTCGAACGAAGTAAACGCTGCCCTCGACCGCATACTTGCGACTCCCGCCTTCGTTCGGTCCCCGCGCCTGGCCCGGTTCCTCCGATTCGTCGTCGAGCAGCGGCTCGCCGGACGCGCCGACGCCCCCAAGGAAATTGAGGTTGGCGTTCAAGTGTTCGGCCGTGGGACGGATTTCGATCCGCGCCTCGACCCGGTAGTCCGCGTCCAGGCTCGCTTGCTGCGCTTCAAGCTCCACGAGTATTACGAGACCGTCGGACATGACGATCCAGTCCGGATCGATCTGCCGAAGGGCTCGTACCTTCCAGAGTTCTCAAGCCCGGAGCCCCTCATCTCAAATCCGGAGCCGGTAATCGAGGTGAAAGCCCCGGACATCCCTGAGCGGCGGCGCCCGAACGTCGGGTGGATGGTTGCGTTCGCGCTGCTGGCTGTCGCCGTAGCCACGCTGGGTGTTTCCTGGGGCGCGTGGCGAGAGGCTATCGGCAAAGTGTGGGCCAAGACGCTGCCCGTTCGGCCCAAGGCCGCTCAATCCGCAGCCGCGGAACTGTACCTGGAAGGCCGCTATTACTGGAACAAACGGACGCCCGAAGATCTCAAAAAGGCCGTGGATTACTTTACGCAGTCCATCGTTGCAGACCCCGGCTACGCCAAAGCCTACGTTGGTCTCGCGGATTGTTACGGCCTGCTGCGCGAGTTCGCCGCCATGCCCGATAGCGAAGCCTGGCCTCGAGCGTTGGCCGCAGCCCGGAAGGCCGTGGAACTGGACGACTCGTCGGCGGAGGCCCACAGCTCGCTCGGTTTTGACCTGTTCTACGGCTCGCTCGATTTGAAGGGCGGCGAGCGCGAATTCAAGCGCGCCGTGGAGTTGAACCCGAATTATGCGGAAGCCCATCAGTGGTACGCCACCGCTTTGATGTCCGTGGGCCGGCTGGACGAAGCCTCCGATGAAATGAAGCGCGCCCGGGAATTGCAACCTGCCTCGCGATCCATTCTGGCCGATCAGGGTTTATTGCTTTTCTACCAGGGAAAGCGCGAACAGGCCGTGGAACAACTACGGCAAATAGAGGCCGCGGAACCCTCTTTTCGCTCCGCCCACCTGTATCTTTCCTACATCTATTTCGCCTCCAAGGACTGTCGAAACTATCTTTTGGAATCGCGCAAGGCGGCGGAATCGTCGCATGATCCGGTAGAACTTGCGGTGGTGGCGGAAACCCAGAAGGGTTTCAACGCCAGGGGCTCCCAAGGCATGCTTGAATACCTGCTCAGGATCCAGAAAAAGCTCTCGAACGAGGGGAAGTACCCCGCCTTCCGAGTGGCCGAAACGTCCGCCATGCTCGGCAAGAAGCGCGACGCTCTGGATTATCTTGACGCTTCTTACAAAAATCGCGAACTCTACATGGTCACTCTTCCCATGGCCCCGGCATTCTCCAGTCTCCGTCAAGAGCCGGATTACCGGAATCTGCTCGCCCAACTAGGGCTGGATGTTCCCAATTAGCAGGATGCTGTGAAAACCACGCTCAACCGCTCCCTTCGGTCACGGCTCAGTATCGCGTTACCGAGCCACGACCAAAGGGAGTGGTCAATGCGGACGCTTTTCACACACACTCTCGCGCGCGCGGCTCGGAATCGCGACTGCGTGTTTGCAGTGTTTACCGAGCCGCGACCGTGAGTGAGCCGGTCCCCAAAAACCTTTTTCAGCATCCCGTTCCCAAACCGGTGGCGCTGACCATAGCCGGGTCCGATCCGAGCGGAGGAGCGGGAATACAGGCCGACCTCAAGACATTTCATCAATTCGGCGTTTATGGCGAAGCGGCGATCACGCTGATCACCGTGCAGAACACGCGCGGAGTGCAACGCGTGGAATGCCTGGCGCCGGAACTGGTGGCGGATCAGATCCGCGCCGTCTTGAGCGACATTCCACCCGCCGCCGCGAAAACCGGAGCGTTGGGCAATCGGGCAATCATTGCAGCCGTTGCGTCGCTCGCCCGGGATTTTTCATTTCCCCTGGTGGTTGATCCCGTACTTGCAAGCAAGAACGGCGCGGCGTTACTCGCGCCCGACGCCGACACTATCGGGGCGCTCGAAACATTTTTGTTGCCAAATGCTTTTTTGTTGACGCCCAACCTGGCGGAAGCTTCCATCCTGACGGGCGCCGAAGTTCGCGACGCCGCCGGCATGCGCCAAGCCGGCAAGAAGATCGCCGCCAAGGGACCGCGGGCCGTGCTGGTGAAAGGCGGCCATCTGGAAGGCGATGCGATCGACATCCTGTTCCAGCGGGGCGAATGGACCGAGTTTACCTCGCCGCGCATCGATACCCGCCACACCCACGGCACCGGATGCACGTTCTCGGCGGCTATCACGGCATCGCTCGCGTCGGGCCACGAACTTCCGGAAGCCATCCGGCGAGCCAAACGTTACATCACAGAGGCGATTCGCAACAATCCGGGATTTGGCGTTGGCGCCGGCCCTGTGGATCACCACGCCCTATTTTAAATCGGGCAGCGTCGCGTCGGACGCCGTTGGATCGGACGCCGTTGGATCAGAGGGCGGCTTGGGTTGTTCCGGCAGGATGAACGATGTTTCCCCCGGCCGCAGAAGCTTGAGGTTCTTGCGAATCTCCAACTCCTGCGCGGACGGGCTGCTTTCCAGTTTCCGGATGCGGTCCCGCCGGTACTCGTTCTCGCGCTGCAGATTGGCGTTCTCTTCTTCCAGCTGGCGGATCTGGTTCCACTTCTCCCTGAGAGCCGGAAGGCCTTGCGGGCTGCGCAGTTCCGCCAACCCATAAGCGCCCATCAATGCGAACACAATCAGAATTAGTGCACGGCGAACTGAACTACTCATTAAGATCCGGTATGAGTCCTTCCATTTGTTTATAATCCTCTTTTGCCAAAAGATCCAGAGGAACACCGAAAAAAAATGCCGAGAGCCAAAAGTTTAACGCCGGGAGCGGAATATTTATGACCGACAAGATTGTTGTGCTCAGCACTTGCGCTTCCGCCGAAGAGGCGCAACGAGTGGCGCGCGCGCTAGTGGAAAAGAGGCTGGCAGCCTGCGTCAACGTGATGCCCGGAGTTCGCAGCGTGTATCACTGGAAGGACGCCATTGAAGAGACGGAAGAAGTGCTGCTGCTCATCAAGAGCAGCCGGACGCTGCTGGAAGATCTGAGGGACGAAATCGAGCGGCTGCACTCTTATGAGGTGCCCGAAGTTATCGCCCTCCCCGTAGTGGACGGCTCAGAACGTTATCTGGCGTGGATGAATCGGGAACTGGCCCACAAACCCAGCCTGTAACATTTTGGTGTCGAACTGATTTTAGGCAGGCTGCTGAAAAAGGCATTTGGGGACCGACACGCAGTTGCGATTCTGAACCGCGCGCGTGAGCAAGCGGGATTTTTGCCTTGTTCAGGATCCTTTTAGACAGCGCGCCGTGACATACGCCGTCCGCCCTTACTCCGAGGACTGAACGATCGGACTTGGCGCTTGGCGTGAGGCGTCGGAATCACGATCACCGGGGCAGAATGCCCGGTGGCATGCTTCTCGGCGGGAACCTCGGCCGGCACCTGTCGGCGCACCAGCTTGGCGTCCAACATCCGCTCGATCTGCGATATTTCAGAGCGCTCCGAGCGAGTAGCGAAAGTGGATGCCGTTCCCGTGGCGCCGGCGCGGCCCGTTCGTCCCACGCGATGGATGAAGTCCTCCGGCACTTGGGGAAGATCGTAGTTCACCACGTGGGCGATCCCTTCCACATGAATGCCGCGTGACGCTACATCGGTTGCCACCAGGACTCGATACTCTCCATCCTGGAAGCCGCGCAACGCCTGTGTGCGCTGGCTTTGGCTGCGGTTGCCGTGGATGGCGGTGGTCTTCAGGCCTTCACGCGCCAGCTTCTTCGCCAGCTTGTCGGCCCCATGCTTGGTGCGGGCGAAAACCAGGAACGAGCCTTGTTCCTGATCGAGCATCATTTGGAGCAGCCCGAGCTTGCGATCCTGCTCCACTTCATAGAGGTGCAGTTCGATCTTTTCGATGGGCTTGGAGGTGTCGCCCACTTCGACGCGCACAGCGTCGCGGACGTGAGTCTGCACCAGATGCTTTACGGAGCTTTGGATGGTGGCCGAGAAGAGCAATGTCTGGCGATTGGACGGCGTGGCCGCGATGATCTTCTTGACGGTGGGCAGGAAGCCCATGTCGAGCATACGGTCGGCCTCGTCCAGAACCAGGATACGGACATTGCGGAGATCCACCAGGTTGCGCCCCATGAAGTCGGACAATCTTCCAGGGGTTGCGATCAGCACTTGCGAGCCGTTACGAATGGACCGCAATTGCGAATTCTCGCTCAGGCCGCCGACGGCGATAGAAGCGCGAATGCCGGTGCCGGCAGCCATTTTGGTGAACGTGTCGTTGATCTGCATGGCGAGTTCGCGCGTGGGGCTCAAGACAATGGCGCGGATGCCGGCGGCGCCCGTGGGCTGCTTGGGAAGTTCACCAATAATTTGAAGGATGGGAAGGACAAACGCAAGCGTTTTACCGGTGCCGGTTTGCGCGGTCGCCACCAGGTCGCGCCCGGCTAATGCTGGCTCAATGGCCAATGCCTGGACGGGGGTGGGGTCGACAAAGCCGTGCTTGGCGAGATTGCTCCTGAGTGGAGCGGAAAGGGGTAGTTCAGAGAAACTTTTCATTTTTGATTTTGCGGATGAGAATCGACGAGCCGACTACCGGTAAGGGGAGAGGGGGTTGCGGATCAACTTCCAGTAGACTCTATTGTAACCGATTGGGTTGGGGTTTGGGGTTTGGGGTTTGGGGTTTGGGTAGCCGCGGCTTGAGCCGCGTTTTTCCTGTTGCAGGCGCCCTTAAACGCGGCTGAAAGCCGCGTGTACCGGTTTGGCAAAACGCCCAAGCCGCGTGTACCGGGTGTCAGGCTGGCAGCGGCGAAACATCGCCAATGCACTTCAGCAACATTTCGGATGTAAAAGGCTTGGCGAGCGCCGCGTTAGCGCCCAGAAGTTTCGCGTCGCTGAGAGCCTCGGCAAATGCGCCGGATATGGCGATAATCTTCAGCCCCGGGTGCGCCTTGTGGAGGGCGCGAATGATCCCGAGCCCCTCCTCATTGGGCATCGAGATATCGGTGATCATTAAGTCGAGCGGTTGGTGCGCCGCCAATTGCCTGGCTTCCACGCCATCCTTGGCGGTGAATACCCGGTGGCCGCACCCCTGCAGGATATCAGCCATCCACTCGCGCATCCCTTCTTCATCGTCGACCACGAGAATTGTGCGTTCACTCTTCTGTTCACTGGATCCCATCATCAGACTTATCGTTCAGAGCGCGGGAAGCTTGAGCGAAGCACGGCCAGCGCGCCCGCTAGGTGTGATCCAGGACCTCCCGCACTTTCTTGGCGAGCGAATTCGGCGTGAACGGCTTTTGGAGGAAGTTAGCGTTGGCCTGCAGGACGCCGTGCCGAACCACCGCATCATCGGTGTAGCCGCTCATAAATAGAACCCTCAGCTCGGGATGCTGGGCCAAAAGCGTCTCGGCCAATTTACGGCCGCCCATCTGAGGCATCACTACGTCAGTCACCAACAGGTGGATCTGCTCCCGGCAGGTGGCCACCAGTTGCAGCGCCGCCAAACCTTCGGGCGCCGTCAGGACAGTATACCCGCAGCCCTCTAAAACGAGAGTGGCAAGCTCGCGAACATTCTCTTCATCTTCCACCAGCAGAATGGTTTCCGTCCCCTGTGACGGGAGTTCCGGAGCGTGACTCAATGCGCTGGCGGCTGGCTGCTCCACGGCAGGCAGATAAATTCTGAAAGTAGTGCCGATGCCGGCTTCGCTATAAACGTCGATGTTGCCCGCCGCTTTGTTTGACGATACCGTGCACCACCGCCAGCCCCAATCCCGTTCCCTGCCCGACCCCTTTCGTGGTGAAGAAGGGCTCAAAGACACGTGCCTTCACTTCCGGCGTCATGCCGCATCCGGTATCGCTGATAGCCACCACCACGAAGCGCCCCGTTCGGGCCTCCGGGTGCGTATTCGCATAGGACTGGTCGAGTTCGACATCCGCGGTTTCGATGCTGAGCTTACCGCCTTGGGGCATCGCATCCCTGGCGTTCACGGCCAGATTCACGATCACTTGCTCAATCTGGCCGGCATCCACCTTCACCGAGCTGATGGCCGGACCAAGAACGGTACTGAACTGCACGTCCTCGCCAATGAGCCGGCGTAACATCTTCTCGATATCGGTAACGATGACGTTAAGATCTAGAACTTTCGGCTCCAGAACCTGCTGGCGGCTGAAGGCCAGAAGCTGCCGAGTCAAGGAAGCCGCACGCTCCCCGGCGCGGCGGATCTGATCGACCATTTTTTTCTTGGGATCGTCGGGCGCAAGCTTAGTCAGCAACAAGTCGCTGTAGCCGGAAATCACCGTCAGCAGATTATTGAAGTCGTGCGCCACGCCGCCCGCCAGTTGACCGAAGGCCTCCATTTTCTGCGACTGGTGCAGTTGCGCCTCCAGCCTTTTTTTGTCGGAAATGTCGCGCACGATGCCCACGAAATAGCGCTGGTTATCGAGCTGGAACTCCGTCACGGCCAGGTCCAGCGGGAAAATAGAACCGTTTTTCCGCAAGCCCTGGACTTCCCGGCCGCTGCCGATGATCTTGGCCTCTCCGGTCCGGATGTAGTTTCCAAGATAGCCGTCGTGTTCGGCGTGGTAGGGCGCGGGCATCAGCATTTTGACGTTTTGCCCGACGACCTCCGACCCGGGGCGTCCGAAAATATGCTCTCCGGCCCGGTTGATCATGGAGATGGTGCCGCGCTCGTCAATGCCGATAATGCCGTCGAGCGTGTGATCCAGGACGGACTGCAGTAGTTCATCATTGCGCCGTTTCACCGTCATGTCCCGGGTGATTTTGGCGAATCCCCGGGCCTGGCCGTTCTCATCGTACAGGGCCGCCAGCGTGCCGTTCACCCAGAACCGCGCGCCGTTTTTGCGGATGCGCCATCCTTCCACCTCCACTTTGCCCTCCGCCGCCGCCCGTTCCAGCTCTTGCTGGGGCTTGCCTTCGGCAATCAGCTCCGGGGTGAATAGGCAGGAGTAATGCCGGCCTACGATCTCTTCGGCGGTATAGCCATCCATGCGTTCCGCTCCGCGGTTCCACGTCAGGATGGTGCCCGCGGGATCGAGCATTAATATGGCATGATCGCTGACGCCATCTACCAGCAAATGGAACCGGTCTTCGGAGACCCGCAGGGATTCCTGCATCTTCTTTCGCTCACTGATGTCCCGAGTCACTTGTACAAATCCAATGGGCTGGGAACCATGGTTGTAGAGCGGCGTGATGGTAAAGATGGCCCAAAAAAGAGAACCATCCTTGCGGACTCGCAAGCCTTCCTCCTCAAAGAGACCTTCGGCGCTGGCGATTTCGAGCTCCCGCTGCGGCTTGCCGCCGGCAATGTCCTGGGGCGTGAAGAATAGCGAGAAATGCCGGCCGATAATCTCTTCGGCTTCGTACCCTTTGATTCGCTCCGCGCCTGGATTCCAACTGGCCACGTTGCCAACCGCGTCCAGCATGATAATGGCGTGGCTCTTCACGCCTTCCAGAATCAGGCGGCTCTGTTCCTCGGAAGCGCGCAGCTTTTCAGTGCTCTGGAGCAGCGCCGCCGTGCGTTCCTGGATCAGCGCTTCCAGCCGGTCATTCATATCGCGTAACTCCGTTTCCGCTAACTTACGCGCCGTGACATCGCGGTTGGTCTCGACGACGTAAGCGCGGCCTGGGTCACGGATCAGCACCATGCGAGAGTCGACGACGATCGTTTGGCCATCCTTGCCGGCGTGCCGCAATTCGCCTTCCCAAGCGCCGTCGCGCTCCAGGATTGCAAGAAAGGAGGCCACACCGCCCGCAATGCTAGTGTGCAGCAGATCATGGCTGAAGCGCCCCACCCCTTCCTCGCGCGGGAAACCGTAAAGGCGTTCGGCGCCGCAGTTCCAGAAGGAGATGGGCCCGTTCCATTCCCACACCAGCACAGCATCGTACGTCTGATCCACCAGCGCGGCGTGATGCCGAACGGCCTCGGCATTGGACTCCGCCCGTTGGCGCGCGGTGTGCATCATTCCCGCGAGCAGCGAGATTGCAATACCCGTTGTGACGAAGAGGGCCAAGCCCACCCGCTGATCCAGGCCCGGTAGCGGGAAACTGCCGCGCGGCGACATCAAGAAGAAGTCTGCCCCCACAGCGCCTAGAATGACGGCCACCAGGGCCGGCCGGACGCCGCCGTACCAGGCGGTTGCGAGCACAGCCAAAAGGACGGTTGGGAACGGGATCTGGGTGCCAAGCACCGGGTCGAGAAGCAGCCTGGCGCCAATCGCCGAAGCCACCGTGGCGAAAGCTACCCAGTATCGGGAGACGGAGAGGCCGAAGCGTTGCAGCATATTCCTACCTCGAGCCGCGACTTCGCTACGCTCTCTACTCGAACTCTTCCTCTAGTCAAACTCTTCGGTTAAGCGCGCCAAGTCTTGACACGGGGAATCCATCTGGGTACCACGGCGCAATAAGATTCGTATTCGGATCCGAAACTCGCCCTGAGGGTGGGCTCTTCGTAAAACAGAACAAACAGGTGAAACAGCAACCAGACCAGCCCTCCGTACTCAAGCAGCCGGACGTTCCCGAGAATCAGAACCCTGGCGCGATGCCGAGAAAGATTGCCATGCCAACGATTGCCGACACCTTCCTCATCAGGCCCTAATGTATACCGACGCCACTTGTCCGGGAGGAAACAGCAAACGGAAACAGCCAACCCGACCATCCGGCGGGGGCCAGGGTTGACCGGCATGGTAATACCATAACTCCTGTAGCTCCCGTAACTTAAGCCAGTTGACACTATTGGCTAACTGGGTTACGGTTCTCTATTACATTCTCTGGCGCTGGGTTGGATGGTCGTCCACGAGCATGTAATCGGTGTTTCAACTGGGTCGGTATTAGTGCGATCTGAATGTCGATATCGCTGCCCTTCATGGGTCGTTCAGGTCGTGCTGTGTACCGCACCGCAATGCCACGTGCCATCTGGCAATTCGGGGCGGCATCGAAAAGCAAGATGAGCGGCATGGTGGGTCTATTTCGGCGTGACGGCGCACCCGTAGCGGAGGCTAGTGTGCGGAGGATGGCCGCGACGCTGTCTCATCGCGGTCCCGACGGATCGTCGGTAGCGTGCGCGGGGCCGGCCGGTTTGGGACACACGATGCTCTGGACCACACCGGAATCTCTCTATGAGGTGTTGCCTCGCCGCCACCGGGAATCGGGCCTCGTCATCACATCCGACGCGCGCATCGATAACAGGGACGAGTTGATGGAGGAGTTGGGCCTGGAATACGGCGCTCCTGCGATTACCGATAGCGAGCTCATCCTGGAGGCTTATCTGAAGTGGGGGCAGGAATGTCCCCAAAAGCTGCTGGGCGACTTCGCGTTTGCAATCTGGGACCCGCATCAAGAACAGGTTTTCTGCGCCCGCGATCCCATGGGCGTCAAGTGCCTGTATTACTTTGCATCCGTTTCCTTGTTTGCATTCGCCTCCGAGATCAAGGCGCTGTGGTGTTTGCCCGAAGTTCCCAGGCGCCTGAACGAGCTGCGCGTCCTGGATTATCTCGGCAATATTTTCGATGACCGCGCCATTACGTTCTACCAGGACATTTACCGCCTGCCGGCGGCCTCTACGCTTTTGGTCACACGGAAGCATCTCAAGATCGCGAAATACTGGTCGCTGGACCCGAAGCGCGAGTTAAAGCTAAAGTCCGACGACGAATATACGGAAGCCTTTCGGGAGTGCTTTGTGCGGGCGGTACGCGTCCGGATGCGAAGCGCGTTTCCCATCGGCTCGTCCCTGAGCGGCGGCCTGGATTCGTCTTCGATCGCATGCGTGTCGCGCCGCATCCACGAATCCCAACCGGCAGCCTCGCCAGTGCACACGTTTTCATTGATCTTCCCGTCCTTGCCAGAGCAGGACCTGCGCTATATCGACGAGCGCAAGTATATGCAGGACGTAGTGGCTCTGGGCGGCTTTGAGCCGCATTTCATCCGCGCCGACGAGCTGAGCCCCATGAGAGACGTGCAGTGCGTGCACCGGCATTTCGATGAGGCCAACTTCGCGCCGAATCTCTATCTTCATTGGGCCATGTACGAGAGCGCGAAGCAGGCTGGGGTTCGTGTGTTTCTGGATGGATTCGATGGCGACGCCACGCTGTCCTACGGACACGACTATTTGAGAGATCTGGCTCTCAGCCTGCGATGGAAGACTTTGCGCGAGGAAGTCCGGCTTCTGGCGCGGAATCTCGGGTGGCCGGCCAAGACAGTCATCCGAGAGTTCTGCGCCAGACCACTGTGCCCTGATCCCTTATATAACTTATGGTGCAAAACCCGAGGGCGACGTGCCGATCCCATGGCCTTGGACACGTTTTTGGCGCCGCACTTCAAGAAACGCTTGGGATTTGAGAAGCGAGTCCGTTCGCTTGCCGATTCAAAGAAGAAGTATCGTCTGCCGACGGCCCGGGAAAATCACCGGGATGGTCTTGAGCATGCCACCTATTCTTACGCACTCGAGTCGGCCGACAAAGCCAGCGCTGCCTTCCAGGTGGAGGCGCGCTATCCCTTTTTTGACCGGCGTCTGATGGAGCTGTGTCTTTCCTTACCCACCGGCCAAAAGTTGCGCCAGGGATGGCCCCGGTTGATCTTGCGCCGCGCGATGACAGGGTATCTTCCGAAAAGTATACAGTGGCGCTCTTCGAAAGGTAACTTAAGCCCCAACTTCGAGCGAAAGTTATTGGAGCGGGATGGATCGCTTTTGGAGGATGTTCTCCTTCACGATACGTCGGAGTTGGAGCCGTATGTAGATCTGGTATCGATTCGAAAAGCCTATGAGACTTATAAGGTAGCTCCTCAATGGCATAGCGGCTCATTCAACCTGTTTTCGGCCGTCACTTTAGCCGTATGGCTCCGCTCCGCCAAGTTCGGCCCTCCCAAGTTCGGCACTCCAAGGCAAGACGTTAAATGACCGGTCACAGGGTGATGCACAATTACGAAGCTTACGGGTTAGCGATCCGCTCCTCCATTCCTTTAGACGAGTTTGCCGTGGGAGGGGCGGAGAAAGCAGAGGTGCTGGTAACGTTTGGGCCGGAGATGCCGGCATGGGTTTCAACTGTTCGCGGCGACCACAACTACATCCGGGTAGGCAGGGACGAATCGCACTTCTGGTTCGCCGGGGTGGGGGCCTTCGTTGTGAAGGACGGGTCCCAGGTAATTGTGACTCCAGAGAAAAACCTCGACGAAAGCTGCTTGCGCCTGTATATCCAGGGAATGATGATGGCCATGATCCTTCATCAGAGAGGCCTGTGCGTTCTGCATTCCAGCGTGATTGAGGTCCACGGATCCGCGCTGGCTTTTCTGGGCCGGGTTGGCGCCGGCAAGTCGTCCATCGCGGCGGCCTTATATTCCCGCGGACACCGCGTGCTTACCGACGATAATGCCGCCATCGACTTTAGCTCGGGAATCCCGATGGTTGTACCGTCCTATCCAAGCGTGAAATTGTTTCCCGCGATTGCTTCGTCGCTGGGATTTCACAACGGCTCGCTAACCGCGCTGCATTCCTCCTCGGCAAAAGTCGCGGGAGCGGTGCCGGACGGTTTTGTCGAAAAACCACTTCCTTTACGCGGACTGTTTTTCTTGGGGCGCGAGTCGGATGCGGGGATCACTCGCCTAACCCAACTCCACCAAACGGTCATGGAACTGGTCGTTAACTCAGTTCCTACCCGATGGGGCCACCCGGGGGACGCGCGCCACTTGCAGCAGTGTGGGTGGATCGCGACGCAAGTACCGGCTTTCACTCTCAGGACTTTTCCCGATCTGGCATCGTTGCCGTTGCTGGCTGAAACGGTGGAGAACCACGTGTTCGAAACAAATTCGCATTTAAGGCTAACAAAGTGTTAAATCCACGGTGTTAAATCCATTAAGAAAGGAGGTAAATTCATGCTGCATCAGACCCCACCCAGACCAATGTGGGTGGCCCCGAAACTGGTTGTCTATGGCGATGCTAATACAATGACGAAAACGGTAATTAAGTACGTTGGCCATAACGACGGAACGTTTCTTTCGATCGGTCTCGCCACAGTTCCGGAGGGACCTTATAGCGTCTAATTTTCACGGTCTGGCTCAAACAATGTCGGTTGTCTTCGACAAGGGCGAGGGCACCAACCTCGCCCGTTTTCTGAGGCTTGCTCCTTGACACCATCGAACGGTGTATGATCCTTTTGAGTTGATCGTGAACAAAATCAACCCCGGTACACGCGGCTTCAGCCGCGTTTTTGCCATAGCGTTGGCCTTATCTGGGCCATGCATTCCGCTCACTGCCCAGTGGCTGAATTACCCCACGCCAGGCATCCCGCGCCTGCCGGATGGCAAGCCGAATCTGGCCGCGCCCACTCCGCGGACCGCGGACGGAAAACCCGATCTGTCCGGCGTATGGAGTGGACCGGGGCCGGGAAGCTACGATCGGAATGTCGCACGAGACCTGAGCCCCAAAGATGTTCAACCCTGGGCCGAGGCGCTTTATCAGCAACGGGTCCGCGATATGGGCAAAGACGCTCCGCGCGCCGCTTGCCTGCCCGACCCATTTCCCTACTACCATATGGTGGACCTCGCCCGGTTCGTCCAAACTCCCTCGCTGATTGTGGTTCTGTACCAAGGCACCACCAACAGCGTCCATCGAACCATCTTCACCGACGGCCGCGAGCTTCCCAAAGATCCCAATCCCACCTGGATGGGTTATTCGGTTGGGCATTGGGAGGGGGACACTCTGGTGGTGGATACCGCCGGTTTCAACGACAGAAGCTGGCTCGACATCGAAGGGCACCCGCATACGGAAGCCCTGCATATTACCGAGCGCTTCCATCGGCGCGACTTCGGACATATGGACCTGGAGATGACCATCGACGATCCGAAAGCGTTTACCAGGCCGTTCACGCTGAAGATACCGAAGACGCTCCAGCCGGACACCGACCTTCTGGAGAGCGTATGCGAGAACGACCGGTCCGTCCCGCACATGCTGGGTGGAGTGACGGTGACCAAGCTGGCGCCCCAGATCCTCAATAAGTATGTGGGCATCTACGAGTACGCGCCGGGACGCGAAGCCGTGATCAGTTCCCAGAACGATCTGCTGTTCCTGCAGCAGGGTGCGAATCCGCTGAAACTGCCGCTGGTGGCGAATTCGGAGACAGACTTCGTTTCCCGCACTGAGGGCGATACCGTCGAATTCCTCAGGGATGCTCAGGGCGCGATCACGGGTTTCATTTACCGGCGCAGAGGCAGCCCCGATCGGAAGGCAGTGCGGAAGAGGTAACCGCTACTTCGCGGTCAGGTGCCGGACGTCCCTTTCATTCTCTTCGCAAGCAAACTCCATAAGTTCGGTATCCGGGACTAGTTGCGGATGCAACTGGGCCGTCCACGGTTTGGTGTAAGCTCTTGGATCGTCGATGGTGAGCTGAATGTCCATGTGCCCGAAGTCGCGCCGGCGCATTCGTTCGGTCAAATGCATGCCATCGCTAGTGGGATTGCCGCGTCCGGAGAGCCAGGCCTTGCCATTGAAGCCGTTGGATTCCACCACCAGCGTGTCGCCCTCCCAGTGTCCGGATGAATACCCGGCCCAGGTGGGATTGGGATCTTTCGGAAGCTCGCGCCCGTCCAGGAAGATTTGACGAAAAGTGGTCTGATATTCGTAGAGAATTATCAGCAGATCGGGAGTCTGGACAATTTTGTGCAGGTCGAATGCGTCCGCTTTGGGCACGCCGCGCGGCAGGCAGCGCGATTCCGGGTTGTTGAACTGATTGTCGGCAGTGTTCTGGTCGAAGAGCTTCTTCGCCCAAGGTTGCCACGGAATGTCGATTCCATCCAGGTAATACGCCGTGGTGCGCGCGTTGAGGTGCTCCCACACTCCAGAGAAGTCGGGCTTCCCGTCCGCCATCTTGGGGGCCGGCGCGGAGAGGTTGGGTTTACCGTTCGCCGTGCGCGGCATGCCAGGGGTGGGGTAGTTAATCCATTGCGCGGAGGCGTTGAGGCACGCTAACGCCACAGCGGCCGCGAACTTCACCAGCCTGATTCTGTACGCCATCCCTTCCCAGAGTGTAGCGCGGCGGCCCTGGGTACAACGCGGCCCCGGTACACGCGGCCCCGGTACACGCGGCCCCGGTACACGCGGCTTTCAGCCGCGTTCTTGATTTGGCACAGGAAAAACGCGGCTAAAGCCGCATGTACCCAAACCGCCACGAGAACCGATCGAGCTAGACTTGTAGCTTCTCCCGTTTATGAACTCATCAGCCACCTTGGAACAGCGACACCTGCCGGTATTGGCCAACCGTCTATTCGTCTTCGACATGGATGGCACCTTGCTGATCAGGACCACGGCATGTATTGAAATTGCAAAAGTATCGGGCACTCTTGGCCAGCTTCATATCCTGGAACAGCAGTTTGCAGCCGGTGAAATAGACGCCTTTTGTTTCGCCCAAAATATAGGCGCAATGTGGGGGCTGGTGGACGAACAAGTGATCAGAACGGCATTTGAAGCCACGCCCAAGCTGGCGAACATAAGAGCGGTCACAGATCTGATACGCAGAGGCGGCGGCAAGTCCTGTCTGATCACCATGTCTCCCGATTTCTATGCAAATCTGTTCTACGATTACGGCTTCGATTTCATAGGAGCCTCGCAATTTCCAAGGGGTTCGCATAAAGATATAAAACGTGAAAATATTCTGAACCCCAAGGATAAAGCCAGAATTGTGGAGAAGTTGTGCAATCAACTGGGTTTTGAGTTAAATCAATGCGTGGCTTTTGGCGATTCCATGTCGGACTACCTGCTGTTCCAGGAGCTGGAGTACACTGTTTCGATCAATGGCGACTCCAGGCTAAGAGAATTGGCTCGCTACCGCTATGAGGGGACGGACCTGCACGCTGCGTTTGTCACCGTCTGTGACGCTCTAGTGCAGACGCAGGCCGTATGATGGAACCGAATATGTCAGAAGCACAAACCGCCTCCGCTCCCGAGACGCCGCCGCATGCCGTGTTGCTGCAGATGCTCACCGGGAAATGGGTTTCCACGATGATTTCGACGCTGGCGCGCTTCGGGGTGGCCGATCATCTGGAATCCGGACCCAAGAGCCCAAAGGAACTTGCGGAGCTGGTCGGAGCTCAAGAGCGCGCGCTATATAGGCTCATGCGCGCCGCCGCCAGCCTGGGTGTGTTCACCGAGCTAGAGGATGGCCGTTTCGCGAACACCGCTCTTTCGGAGCCGCTGCGAACCAATGCCGTCCCTTGCATACGGAACATGGCTCTGATGATGCTGGACGACTATCACGCCAACTCCTGGGCTGAGCTTCCCTGGTGCGTCGAAACCGGAAAACCGGCTCCTTACAAACTGTTCGGGATGGGCGGATTTGAGTGGTTTGCGCAAAATCCGGAACAGTCCGTCAACTTCCATCACGCCATGAGCGATCTGTCTCAGGCGGACAGTCCGGTGATCGCCTCCTCCTACGACTTTTCTCAGTTCGCCTCCATCATGGACGTCGCCGGGGGCCTGGGAACCCTGCTGGCGGCAATTCTCGCGCGAACGCCCGAGTTGCGCGGAACATTATTTGAAGTTCCGCCGGTTGCGGAAAAGGCCAGGCAGTCACCCATCCTGGCGCCCTACAAAGACCGCGTCGAGTTCATTGGGAGGATGCGGAGGCGGGTAAGATTCTGGATAACGTCCGGAAAGCTGTTGGTCCGCGGGGCAAACTGCTGGTGGTGGAGCAGGTTGTGCCGCCCCGCAACGAACCTGGGATGGCGAAAGTCATGGATCTGGAAATGCTGGTGTTGCCGGGCGGCCGCGAGCGAACAGAGCAGGAGTGGAAAGAACTTCTCGAAGCCTCCGGGTTTCGGCTGGACAAGGTGATTCAAACCCCGGTCCCGCAGTGCATCATTGAAGGCGTTCCAGTGTAACCGGGCCAAACCGTGAGCACCCTGGTACGCGCGACTTTTAGTCGCGCCTCTTCTCGGTATCGACGGTCTCGCAAAATCACTGCGTTACCGAGCCGCGACCACAGGGAGCGGTCTCTGAAGCCGCGTGTACCTTTAACACGACCAGTATCGGCGCTACGGCTCGTAGGGAAACTTCCGGATTCCCTTCAGACACTCGGCCAGCGCCTGCAACAAAGACGATCCCCAGCCGGTGGGCGTGTAGGGCGCGGTCTTTTGATTGGTTTGCTTGTCGGCTTGCGCCAGAAAGCGCATGGCTGGATCGGGCGGACTAAAATACTCCCTCACCGTAATCAAGAACTCCACGTTGCCGTCGGCCTGCTGCTTGATCACGGCGTATTGCTCGATCCTGCACAGCCGCTCGGCGGGCTCCTCCTGCGCGTAGGCCCATTCAGACAAGCGCGATCCTCCTTTGGAACCGTTTGTTGTATTTAGATCCTCAGTGTATCGCAGCTAGATGGATGGTCAGTTCTCGATCTCGGCAGGCTGGTGCTTGGCCTCCTGGGGATCTGCGCCGGCTTGCAGGCGATCGATAGCGTCGCTCAGGTTGCGCAGGTGGGTGCCGAAGCGGTGCATGACTGCATCCCAACCCGTTCCGCCTGGAAACTCGACGCCGATTTCGTACATGCCCTTGATCAAACGACAGTGTCGAACCATCCCGCGCCCGCTGATTCCGACCTTGTGGTGATTAAACATGAGCCACGCACCCGGTGGGACCCGCGCCAATATCCGGAATCTCACGCCAAAGGGCGAGACGTCGACTAAATTGGCCTGGGCTAGATTTTCCTCGTGCGGTTGGTTTCCCCAGATGACCGCGACCGAGCCTGTGATGGGATCGCGCTTCACCCGCCGTCGCTCTTTTCTGGGGGCGCCCTGCCCTGGCTTCTTGGCCGCGGGCTCCGTCACCCGCAAGTGCGAAAGAATCTGGTTGGCCCATTCGGTGGCTTCGACGTAAGCATCCGTAATGCAAGTATCCGTGAGTCCGAGATTCCGTGCCAACAGCCGGACTTGTTCCCATTCGCCTGTTTCGTAGGAACTGAGCAGCTTGTGAATGGTGGCCAGCCGTTCGTCGGCTCCAGGCGCGCCCAGCAGCACATCGTTGATCATGGGCGCGAGTCCGACTTCATTGAGAGCTTCTTGGAGCGGCCGGTCGAGGAGCGCATCGAGCACTGAGAACAAGCCGATTAAATAGGCCGACGGGTAACGTGAATCGCCGGCTGCCCGCGCTAGATTCTCGCTGAATCGGGCTCGAAGCATGGCGCAAGCCACCAGTTCTTCCGGTTTGTGTTTGGCTATGCGAGGGAACGTCGCGATGGTCGCCCACTGGCGAATTCCATCTTCGCCGAGACGAACCAGAGCGGTTCGAATGGACTGGATGTCCCCGCCGCGGGATAACAGCGCCGAGTTGACGTAGCGGAACAGTTTGTAGGTGAGGGCCACATCCTTACGAATCAGGTTTTCCAGTTCCTTGAAATCGATTTCCAGATTCTGCAACTGGCGAAGCACTTGCAGACTGTTTACAACGATGGGCTGAAGCTCTTTCTCCGACAAAACCTCCGGCCTGGCAAAA
Source organism: Bryobacterales bacterium (assembly GCA_963747945.1). Lineage (GTDB taxonomy): Bacteria > Acidobacteriota > Terriglobia > Bryobacterales > Bryobacteraceae > Palsa-89. Next base: position 302,003 of record CAVVHB010000030.1, on the reverse strand, counting down.
AAGTAACCTTGGAAATAGTCATAACCAAGGTTGGCCGCCAATTCGAATTCCTCGCGAGTCTCCACTTTCTCCGCCAACATCGCAATGCCGCGCGGCTGGTAGGTGGCGAGCAGGCGCTCTTGCTCCTCGCGCGAGGTCGCTCGAATGTCGATTTTGATGATTTTCGCGGTTGCAACCAGCGCTTCGAAGCGCGGATCCCCGACGAAGTCGTCGAGTGCGATGGTGTAGCCTAACTTTTGAAGTTTACGGCAGCATTCGACAACATCGGCATCCGGCTCGGTTGTTTCCAGTACCTCGATGACCACGCTTTCTTTCGGAAGGATCGACACCAGGCCTTCCACCAGAAGGTTGCGCCCGAAGTTAATAAAGGCTTTCTTGCCAGCGGCGATATTGTTCAGGCCGATGGTAAGCAAGCTGCCGGAGATCACATCCAGGGTTGTGCCGGACTCGTCGTTGCCGGTGCATTGATCGCTGCCGGCGTGGGCGCGATACAAGAGCTCGTAGGCGTGAACCTGCGATTCCCGGTCAAAGATTGCCTGTCGAGCGACAAATATATGCAATTATACTTCCATGTTGAAGCCTTCCTGTCCCGCGCGTCGATCAGTGGTACCTACGAATGGCGACTAAGGAAAGGCCCTAGCTACAACACACGGAATCTACTGAACCGCGACCGTTAGGGAGACGGTTTCGAAAAGACCGCTTTCATCGCGTTACAGAGCCGCGACCGTTAGGGAGACGGTCCGCGTGCGCCGTGTGTTACAGAACCGCGACCGTAAGGGAGCGCCTGCTTAGGGAAAGCTGTTTACCACGTCGAGAGCGATTTCTGTCTTTTTATCGGCCTCAAGAACCACCGTTTTCCCCGAGAAACGGCTCAATACGGCCGGATTCTCGTATTCCAGGCCGTCCAGTGTCTTGAATGCGTATACGCTGTAGGTGCCCGGAGTAAGCGGCCACGCGTAGTAAAAGTACGGCAGATTAACCGTGCCTGTGGATGTCGGGATAGGCTGAAAGGGCAAGGATTCGGGAATGAGAAGAATCATGATCGGCGTCGACACCTCCAGTGGCAAACGGATGGTCAGTTCCGCGCAATGCTTCCCCACTTTCACCGAGATGGGCCGAGCATACTGCTGCGAAGTAATCATCAAATTGTTGCCCGTTAACGTCACATCGCCCGGCGAAAAAGATTCCACGCAATCGAATCCCGAGGCCACGACCATCTTATAGGCGCCCGGCGGAAGGTCCGAGTACCAGAAGCTGTACCCCCTTTCGCGGGTCTCGGCGGGTTGGTAGAGACCAAGTACCAAGGCATCCTTGGACGTTTCATTGGTGACGTGATCCGGTTTGCCGTTCACATTCAGGTTGAGATGCGGTTCGGGTGCGAATGCGAGCACGGCATCCTGAATATCCCGATTCACGGAATATTGGAGGCGCGCGTAGAGGACTTTATCGCCGCCAGAAGCGGAAACGAAAAATGTCCAATCCCCGGGCGACACTCCTTGAATCGTGAACCTGCCTTGTTCCAGGTCGACATCCAACACCCCATTTTGAACTTCAATACCATCGGACCTTTCCGCGTGAAGATCGATTCTGCCGAATGTCTTGAGGCCCGTCGTTTTGCCTTCAATGCTAAACGTATCCACGGTGACCAAGCTGAAATCCGCGCGAGCATCGGCGCTGGGGTCAACCGGTCTCGCCGATCGAAAATCGGCGACGCCCGGGTACCAGATGGACGGCAACGTACGGCGCAGCGCATTGGGCTGTTTAGAATCGAACCATTGCGTCGTGAGCAGGAACACCGGGCCGCTGATCAGAAGCCTCCGCACGCAATACCGGCCGGCTTCGTCCGTGGTCGCCAGGCCGGCGATATCGATTTTCCTGCGGCCTTGCTCGACCCTCGATGAGTAGGCGGTGAGATACAACCCGGCTACGGGCGCGCCTTTCTCGTCGACCACCGATCCTCGCACGTCGCAATTGCCGGCAACCGGCTGGCCGAAGCTCAAAGGCGCAGCCGCCGCAAGGCACAACGCAGCCACGAAGCAATGGCGCAGCATCCAGTAACCAGTATCGTATGCACCAACCCCGAAGCCTCCCGTTTTGCCTTGTGTCGATGTAGTCTTGATTATGGCCAAATCCAAATTAAAGGCTCCGTAGGCCGGCGCGGGTTTCTCAAAGGCGCCGCGGCAGGCGCGGCGGCGTTGGTTGCCAAACCGCCGGAGGCGAACGCGCAGCAGCGTCCGCAAGCTTCGGGCGTCAATGCAACTGCGGCCACGCCCACCCAGGCGGCCTTAAACGCCGATGTCGGCAATGGACGTCCCATCCCGGGCATCAACGGGATCGAGCTCAGCCCCGGCTCGGACTACATGGTGGACGTCCTGAAGCAGCTGGATTTCGAATACGTCGTGGCGAATCCGGGCACCAGTTTCGCGGGCCTGCACGAATCCCTGCTCAATTACGGCAATAATACGAAGCCCGAATTCCTCACCGCCTGTCACGAAGAGTCGGCCGTTTCGATGGCGCACGGCTACGCCAAGATCGAAGGCAAGCCGATGCTGGTGCTGCTCCACGCCGACGTGGGAATCCAGCATGCATCCATGGCGATTTTTAACGCCTATGCCGATCGCGTGCCCATTTATATGATCGCCGGGAACTGGGGTCACGCGGTGCCGGCGCACAACGCGCAGGATATGGCGGCGATGATCCGGGACATGCTCAAGTGGGACGACGAGCCAAGGTCGCTGGATAGCTTTGCCAACGCCGCCCATCGGGCGTACACCATCGCAATGATGCCGCCCATGGGTCCCACGCTCCTGGTGGTGGACGAAGATCTGCAGGAGATGACCAACAAAGAACCCCATCTCCGCGTCCCGAAATTCCGGCCTATCCATCCTGCGTCGGGCGATCTGGAATCGGTACGGGAGGCAGCCAAACTGCTGGTGAATGCCGAGTATCCCGTGATTATTACCGGCCGTTCCGCGCGCACCGCCAACGGCATGACCCTGCTGGTGGAGCTGGCCGAACTTCTACAGGCTCCGGTGAGCGGAGGGGACCGCATGAATTTCCCGCTCACCCACCCGCTTTCGGGCACCGGGATTCCGGGCACGCAGGCCGACGTCACGCTGGCGCTGGAGGTGAATAATGGCCCGGTGAGCCGCAATGGCGGAAAGACCATCAACATTTCGTCGACAATTCTGAGCGTGAAAAATAACTATCAGGATCTTGGCGACCGCTACACCGCGTCCGATATCGATATGGCGGCCGATGCGGAGGCAACGTTGCCCGCGCTGATTGAGGAATGCAAGAAACTGGTCACCGCGGATCGCAAGCGCGTGTTCGAAGAGCGCGGCAAGAAGCTCGCCGAAGCGCATCGGCAGGTCAGGATCAGGGACATCGAACTGGCGGCCATCGGCTGGGACGCAAGCCCGGTAAGTTTAAACCGCCTGTACGGCGAGCTGTGGCCGTTCATTAAGAATGAAGACTGGTCCATGGTGTCCTGGGACGGCTTCATGGGCGGCTGGCCGCGGCGGCTGTGGGCCTGCGAAAAACACTATCACTATATTGGCGCGCAAGGCGCGGGCGGAATGGGCTATGGCGCGGGAGCGGCGGTGGGCGCGGCGCTGGCGAATAAGAAGTACGGGCGCATTTCCATCAACGTTCAGACGGACGGCGATCTGAACTATGCTCCTGCAGTGCTGTGGACGGCGGCGCATCACAAGGCGCCACTGCTCACCATCATGCACAATAATCGCGCTTATCACCAGGAAGTAATGCGGATGCAGCGGCAGGCCACCGCCATGAATCGGGGCGTCGATAAAATTCACATCGGAACCAAACTGTGGAATCCGGAAATCGACTATGCCAGCATCGCCAAAGGATACGGCATGTATGGCGAAGGGCCCATTACCGATCCCAAGGATCTGGCGGCGGCCTACAAGCGCGGCATCGAACGTGTAAAGAACGGCGAGCCGGCGCTGATTGATGTCGTCACCCAGCCGAGGGGATAAAGCATGACGCGGAATCTAAGCTTCGTGTTCTCCTTGATCCTTGGAGCCGTTATCGCCGCGGCCCAACAACCTTCCGGCGAGGCGTCCAAGGGCAAGGACCTGTATGACAAGAAGTATCTGTGCAGCGCCTGTCACGGATTTTCCGGTCAGAACGGCGTCGGCGCGCGGCTGGTTCCCATGAAGCTGACTCAGGCGGCGTTCATGAAATATGTGCGGCATCCACACGACACGCCTACCGGTATGCCGCCCTACACCGCCAAAGTGATGCCCGATCAGGAACTCGCGGACATTTACGCCTACATCAAGTCTCTTCCCGATTCCGAAAAGAAAGCCAAGGATATACCGATCCTGAACGACCTTCTCAACACCGAAAAGTAGGCCGCATGCCAAACTCAACCGGCGCCGACACCACTCAACTTCTCCGTGCGTGGGCGGACGGCGATTCTCAAGCGCTCGAACAGCTGACTCCGCGCGTTTACCGCGAGCTGCAGCGCATGGCCGGGCGTCTGTTGCAGAATGAACGGCCCGGACATACGCTACAAAGCACGGATCTGGTTCACGAGGTGTATCTGCGGCTGGTAAACGCGCGCGAGGTGGACTGGCAGCATCGCGCGCACTTCTTTGCCATATCCGCCACGCTGATGCGACGAATCCTGTTGGACCGTGCCCGCCGCAGGGCAGCGGCCAAGCGCGGCGGAAAAGGGGAGCCTTTGGACCTGGACAAGACCGTGGATCTGGCTCAGACGCAGGCGCGCGAGGTGGTGGCATTGGACGACGCCCTGACCGCGCTGGCTGAAGTAGACCCGCGCAAAGCCCGCATTGTGGAATTGCGATTTTTCGGCGGCCTGAGCGTCAAAGAGACGGCCGAGGTGGTGAAAGTCTCCGCCGACACCGTGATGCGCGATTGGAAGCTGGCGCGAGCCTGGCTGTTAACGGAGTTGAGCCACGCTTAACCACTTATCGCAACGGTATGCGAAACAAATTGGAATGCACGGACGGCTTGATGTAAGCGTACGTGGACGGAGTGGGGCTGGGCGCGATGTTCGTTTGCTCGATGATCTTGACTCCGGCAACCTTCGCCCATTGCGTGGGGTCATGGACCGCTTCGGGAGGCACGCGGGGCAAGGTCTCACCCGGTGGGATCGGAACTGCCACCGTTCTCGCGTTTATGCTCTGGCCGGGCTTGTCAGGGAGTTGCAGATACAAATACCGTCCGTCCGGGGACCAGGCAGGCGAGCAAAGAGTGTCACAGATCGGTGTCGCCTTGCCGCCATCGAGCGGAAAAGAGAGCGTTAGGGGCAGAGGCTCATTGGGCACTACTACACTGGCAGCGACAAAACGCCCATCGGGCGAAACGCTGTCAAAATTAAGGAGTCGGCCCGGAAGCGCTTTGCGCCGACCCGTCCCGTCGGCCGCCATCACGCCCACGTAGTATGCCTGGCCGTCAGTCAAACGGAAGATAATCTCGTTACCAGGGCCGAAATACGGAAGACTCTCGCCGTTCGCGGCAATCCTGCGCGGGGGCGCGCCGCGGTCCAAAGGGGCGATCCAGATCTGAGAAGGCTGTCCTGCCGGCTGAGTCGAAAACACGACTTCTTTTTCATCGTTCGAGATGCTGTAGGCGCTGATGGAAATCCCCGGCAGGACGATTTCGCTCTTGCCGGCTGCAAGATCGGCGCGCCAAAGCTCGGCCGGCGACTCGAGTGAGTTACTGCGCAACAAATAATAGAGGCGCTTGCCGTCCCGCGAGAATACAGGCGGCACTCCTTCTGCGTACCCTTCGCTCGATAAGGCGCGGTCGCCATGGGGGTCGTGGATCCAGACCGCATTCTGGCGCGTGAATATCGAAGTGATCAAAGAGCGGCCGTCGGGCGCCATGGCGATGCCGCCTTCTTCAGTGGAACCGAACGTGATCTGTTCTGGAGTTCCATCGGGAAAACGCTGGCGCCACAAATGGTTTCTACCTGCTACCTGGACGGTCATGTACATCCATTTCCCATCGGGGGACCAGGCCGCCGAGGTACAAGTGCCGTCGGGTCCGGCCTGCCTTCCGGGCGAGCCGCCGGAAAACGGAACCACGCGGCAGGCACGAAATGAGTCAATCATCTCCACTAATAAAACCCATTTCTTGTCGGGCGAAAGATAGGAGTAATGCACCATGCCGCGCTCATGCGCCGGGAAATAGATCTCGCGCAGGTCGGAACGGTCGGGTTTCGAGGTTACAAGTCCCATGTGGATGCCCGACTTGAATTCGGAGAATAACAAACGTCCATCGTCCAGCCAGTGCAGTCCCCCCGAATTCGGCAGGAGAAGTTCGGAGTCGCCGCCGAGCGACGAGACCACGTAAGTCCGAAAAGGAAGGGGAACACTGGGGAACGCTGTGTAGGCGATACGAGCGCCGTCCGGAGAGAACGCAATGCCATATTTCGGCTGCGGATCGTGAGTGATCTGCACCGGCTCGCCGTTAGGAAGCAGCTTGAGCCAGATGTCGCTCGTGGTTCCGAATAGACTGCTGCTTCGATAGAAGGCCAACATGCGGCCGTCGGGCGAGAGAACCGGTTGGGAAGCCGAGTCGGTGAAGCTGGTGAGCTGAGTGAAGGAGGAGGGATTAGGGATTAGGGGTTGGGGACCAGGCACTTTCGCGCGGAGGCTGAACCAGAGAGCGAGCCCCAGAAGTAATGCGGCCGCAGGGATTGCGACCCAGGCGGCGCGGAAGGGAGAGCGCGGCGGAGCGGCCAGCCGATCGGCCAGCGAGGATAGGTCGCGAGCCACTTCGGATGCAGATTGCGGGCGCCTGGTTGGATCCTTTTCGAGGAGCTTGGCGACCAGCGAATCCAGGCCGGCTGGCGCTCCCACCCGCTGGTGCGATGGCGCGGGCACGGCGGTTTGCGAACCGCTCGAAAGCATCTGCCCCAGCGACGCACCAGGAAAGGGCAGTTTCCCAACGGCCATCTCATAGAGCACCAACCCGAGCGAGAACAGGTCGGCCGCGGTGCCGGGCTCCCGGCCGTCCACTTGTTCGGGCGCCATATAGGCAGGCGTCCCCATAACGGCATCGGTCTGGGTGATGCCGGGGGCCGAGAGCATCTTGGCCAGCCCGAAATCCAGCACCTTCACCCCGTGACGGGTGAGCATGATGTTGCCCGGTTTCAAATCGCGATGCACGATCCCAAGCGAGTGCGCTTCAGCCAGTGCACCCGCGATTTGCGCGCCATAACGGGCCGCCGTCTCAGGCGCCAGAGGCCCCTTCTTGACCTCCGCGGATAGCGTAGAGCCCTCAATAAACTCCATCACCAGGTAATTCGCGCCGACATCGTAGAGCGTACAGACGTTGGGATGATTTAGCGTGGAAATGGCCCGCGCTTCGAGCTGAAATCGCTCGCTATAGCGCTCGGAGGCGATCTTGATGGCCACCACCCGGCCCAGCCGCGTGTCGATGGCGCGGTATACCGTCCCCATGCCACCCGCGCCGACCTGACCTTCGATTCTATAAGGGCCAAGCCGGGTCCCAGCGGCAATCACGGTCTTGGTGGCGTCCGGCAGCAAGCCTCCGGCCAGCTGATCTAGAATCTGGCTGCCGGATTCCACTTCGAGCATGCGCTCCACGCGGGCGCGGATTTCAGGATCGGTACACTCCAGCAACGCCGCTCGATCGGCGGGAAAGCATTCGCGCGCTGCCTGGTATAGATCTTCGATCTGGCGCCATCGATCTGGTGTCATGGCCGGTTAATACCTGTCAATTCTATACTTTCTATACTTTCGAAGCCACGCGGCTCTCGCGGTTGGCGGACGTAGCCGGATTTATCCGCTTACTGTGGTGCGCGGCCCGGTACGAACTTTAGAGGAGCAGCCGGTAAATATTTTTCCCGCCGGTTCCAGTTTTTCATCCCGGATTGCGCCTTTGACGTTGTACGCGGGATTTACCCGCGGCAGAAAGAGGAGACTTTATGAAAACAATTTCTCGAACAATTACCGTGACCCTCGGAGCGGGGATCTTTGTGACGATGTTCGTCTCTCAGGCGATGGCCGGCTGCGGCGACCTGTCGGCATTGCAAGGCCCCCTTGAGTTTGCGAAGCAGAGCGCCGAGCTACGCCCGTCAACACCGGCGGCGGAACCCGAAAGCGCGGAAGCGCGCGGGGGGGCGAGCGCGTCCATGGTTGGGATGTGGAAGTTTCAATTTATATCCAAAGGGAACACCGGCCACAATCCCTCCATCCCGGACGGCGCGCTGCTCGATTTCGGGTTTACCCAATGGCACAGCGATGGAACAGAAATACAAAATTCCGCGGGCGTCAAGGGCGGCGGCTTCTGTCTGGGAGTGTGGGGGCAGACTGGATTCCTGACGTACGAACTCAACCACTTTCCGATCGCGTTCGACCCGACCAGCGGAGCAGTTGCCAACTATATCAACATCCGTGAACAGAACACGCTGTCTCCCAGCGGCGACAGTTTCACTGGCACATTTACCGAGGACATCTACGATTCGAAAGGAAACCACGTCGACCACCTGGCGGGAACCATCGTGGCGACGCGAGTCACCGTGGATTCGGCATTTCCAGGCGCCCTTCCCACCAATTGAAATCGTCAAGTCTCGGGCGCGCCAGAGCCATCGAGGGTCTTCCGCGCCCGTCCCACCAGCACTGCGGCAAGAAGCTGACCGCTGATCGCACCTTCTGGATCCCATCGGGGTTCTAAACTTGAAGTGAGGTGAATCATGCGTACCCGGTGCGTGCGTTCGATCTATCTAGCGTATTTCCTGGCGGTGGGTGGATTTGCACAGCAGGCTGCGCCGCCTGCTGGTACGAATCGCCAGATCAAGCTCGACGTGGTGGTGACCGATAAATCCGGAAAGCCGGTCCCTGGTTTACAACAGCAGGACTTCACGCTGCTCGACAACAAACAACCGCAAAAGATCCTGTCGTTCCAGGCGGCCGACGCGAAGAGTGACCCGCCAGTAGAAGTGGTGTTGCTTGTCGATGAAGTGAACACGACGTTCACCAGCGTCTCGTTCGAGCGAGCCCAGATCGAAAAGTTTCTCAAGAGCGGCGGCGGGGAGCTCTCCCGCCCGGTATCGCTGGCTGTCCTCTCCGATGCGGGTTTGGTGATTGGTAATGTAACTACGCAAGACGGAAATGCTCTGGCGGCGCAGCTGGAACAGAACAAAGCGGGGCTGCGCACTATCACGAGGTCGCAAGGAGTTTATGGCGCCGACGACCGGATTGGGCTGTCTCTGAACGCGGTCCAGCAGATCACCGATTATGAAACGCCCCGGCCTGGAAGAAAGCTGGTGATCTGGATCAGTCCGGGTTGGCCGCTTCTTTCCGGACCGCGCGAGGAACTCGACTCCAAGCAACAGGAGAAGCTTTTCGCCAGGATTGTGGCTCTTTCGGACAATCTGCGGCAGGCTGGAATTACGCTCTACAGTATCGATCCATTGGGGACCGCGGATGCGGGCGGATTTCGAACATCGTATTACGAGGAGTTCGTAAAAGGCGTGAAGAAAGCCCGACAGGTGCGGCTTGGAAACCTCGGCTTGCAGGTTCTTGCCACTCAAACCGGCGGCCGGGTGCTCATTTCGAATAACGATGTCGCGGGCGAGATTGCTTCGGTGGTCGCGGACTCGAATGCCTTCTATGTGCTCACCTTCGACGGTCTGCCCGGGGACGGCCCCAACGAATATCACGCACTGGATATTAAACTCGATAAGCCCGGGCTAAAGGCGCTGACGCGAACGGGATACTACGCGCAGCCGTAGCATTGGGTCACGACGCGATGACATACAAGATCGGAATTATCGGCGACTTCAACGGGAGCAATCCTACGCACGTTGCTACGACGGCCGGAATTCAGCACGCCTCCCAGACGCTGGGCGAATCGATTGAAGCGGTGTGGCTGCCCACCGATCAACCTCAGGAGTTCGGTAACTTTCAGGGATTGATTGGCAGCCCGGGCAGCCCCTATCGAAGTATGGAAGGGGCGCTGGCCGGCATTCGATACGCGCGGGAAAAGGATATCCCGTTTATCGGCACCTGTGGCGGGTTTCAGCATCTGGTGATCGAGTACGCCAGGAACGTGATGGGGTTCGCCGATGCCGAGCACGCCGAGTCCAGCCCGGATGCAAGCTGTCTCTTCATCACGCCGCTGAGTTGTTCACTGGTTGGAAAAACGATGGAGGTGGCCATCCAGGCTGGAAGCAGAGCGGCCGCGGCGTATCAGGCCACTCGTTCGATGGAGCAATTCTATTGCAACTTCGGATTGAATCCGGAATACCGGAATCAATTGGAGAAACACGGGCTGGAGGTCACGGGCTGGGATCAGAATGAAGAAGTGCGCATAGTGGAAGTCGGCGCGCATCCATTTTTCATGGGAACGCTGTTCGTGCCTCAGGCCAGGTCGGCGGCGGGAAAGCCGCATCCGTTGATCCTGGAATTTTGCCGCACTGCGATTCATTTGGCGACTAAACCTTCGAGCTCCGCCCAGCGCGCATAGAGCTCTTCCACGCGGCGCTGCGCAGCCTGCATTTTTTCGTAGGCTTCGGCGACGCGCTTGGGGTCCGACGCAAAGGCTTCGAGTTCGCTGTGGCGCGCGGCCAGCTCCTGTTCGGCTTCCAGGATTTTCGCTTCCATGGAATCCCACTCGCGCTGGTGCAAATAAGAGAGCTTCTTCTTTGGCTCGTCCGCTGCCGCCGCGCCGGGCGCGATTCTTTGGCTGCGGTTTTGTCCGGGGCCGCTGCATCGCCCAGAAACGCTTCCCATTGAGAGTAGTCGGCAAAGATACCGCCCGGGCCGCCATCCAGACCAATGACCAAAGTGGAGACGCGGTCCAGCATGTAGCGATCGTGACTGACCAGCACCAAAGCGCCGGGAAAATCGAGCAGGCTGTCTTCGAGCACTTCGAGCGTCGGAATATCCAGGTCGTTGGTGGGTTCGTCGAGCAGCAGCACGTCGGCCGTGGTCAGCATCAGGCGCGCGATCATGACGCGAGCGCGCTCGCCACCCGAGAGTCGCGACACCGGCATGTCCAACTGGTCGTCGCGAAACAGGAAGCTCTTGGCCCATCCGGCAACGTGAATGGTGCGGTCGCGGTAGATCACCATGTCGCCTTCGGGACACAGAGTCCGGCGCAGGCTGGCGTCGGGATCCAGGTGCGCGCCGCGATCCTGCGCGAAGCTCACGATGCGTAGCTGGTCCGCGCGCCGGATGACGCCTTCGTCAGGCTGGAGGACGCCTTCCAGTAATTTGAGCAGCGTGGTTTTACCGCTGCCGTTGGCGCCCACCAGCCCGATGCGGACTCCGGGCGAAAGAACGAGATTCAGGTTTTCGAAGAGCTTGCGGCCGCCCAGCGTTTTGCCGATGCCTTCGGCTTCAATCAAGCGCTTGGTCTTGCGATCGGACGCCGTGAAATCGATCTTGGCCGTGCCGGTGCGGCTGCGTGCGGTGGCGGCGGAGAACTCTTCGATGAGGCGGCCGGCAGAGTCGATACGGGCGCGCGATTTTCCGGTGCGGGCTTTGGGGCCACGGCGAAGCCATTCGATTTCGCGGCGCACCTTGGTGGCGAGCGCGTCTTTCTGCTTGGCCTGCGCTTCGAGAAAATCCTCGCGCTTCTCCAGGAACTCGCTGTAGTTGCCGGTCACCTGGAAGGAGCCTTGCGGATAGACGCGGTTGACTTCCACCATCTGGGTGGCAACGCGCTCCAGAAAATAGCGATCGTGAGTGACCACCAGCGAGGCGCGCGCGGCTTCGATGGCGCTCTCAAGCCAAAGGATGCCTTCGAGGTCGAGGTGATTGGTAGGCTCGTCGAGAAGCAGCACGTCGGGCGAGGCGATCAACGCGGCCGCAATGGCGAGCCGTTTTTTCCATCCGCCGGAGAGCGCAGCGGCGGGCGTAGCGACGTCCTGGAGTTCAGCGCGGCCAAGCATCAGTTGCAGACGCGCGGTTTTTTCCTCGTCTTCCAAAGGCAGCTCCGCGAGGGCGGCTGTGAGTACCGAACCGATGGTGTCGCCGGGGGAGAAGAGCGAATCCTGAGGAACGTAAGCCAGGCGAGTCTGCTTTCTGAGCGCACGAGTTCCGGTGTCGGGCGCGTCGTTTCCGGCCAGGATTTCAAGCAGCGTGGTTTTGCCGCTGCCGTTGGGGCCGATCAGACCAGTGCGGTCGCCTTCAGAGAGACTGAGCGCAAGATTTTCAAATAGAACGCGCGCGCCGAAACGCCTGCCGATACCGGAGACACTGAGGAGGACACCCATCGATTCCAGGATGGCATGGGATGGCATGAGGATTTGTGAGCCTACCCATTTTGACCGCTTCCTTTGGTCGCGGCTCAATCCGGCATCAGTGGTCCGTTCTCAAACCGTGGCTCGTGCGGGCTGGCGGTCCGGCCAAAGGGAGGAGCCGGGGGCATAATAGGCGGGGTTCAGATGAATGAGGTGCTGTGCGTGGCACTCGATTTGTTCCTTTGAAAAAACGAAGCCAGCTTCGCGTGAAAATGCCGCGGGGTCCCAGGGAAGTCCTTTACGCTGATGGCGGATGAGGATTTCGGCCACTTCGTTGAGATGGCGGCGCTCCTGGCGGCGACGCTCCTGCTGGGTATCGCGGAGCTGATCGGTGGCTTTTTGGAACTGGCGGGAGAGGCGCGAGCCGTGGAGGCCCAGCCTGGCGAGGAGCGTGATTTGTGTTTGGGGGTCGGCGGCTTGGGTGAGCAGGTCGGCTTCGAGGAATGGGATGCGGTTGAGACGCCAGGCGGTATTGGCGATTTCGTGAACGAGTTGAGTCTCAGTGGCGTTGGCGGGGGCGTACTCATCGAGAAATTGCTGGATGTGGCGCTGGTAGGCTTCGGGGTCCTCCGTGGGGAGGACAGCGGTGCGGGCAGTGAGGCCGTGAGGAGAGCATTCTGCGACGAGCGCTGTTTGCCCGATTCGGTGCGAGGACCGGTGGAGAGCCTAGCATTCGCGCGGTTCGCGCGAGTACGAGGCTCCGGGGTTGGGGATTGGGGATTAGGGATTGGCGTCGCGACCGGGTTTGTCACTGTGGGCCTCCGATCCGGTTCGGGCTGGGGGCAGGAGCTTCTGCGGGCTAGCCAGCGTAGGACGGGATCGGGATCGGTTGTGGTGGGTGCTGGGGGAGCTTGGGCGGTTGTTGCCATTGATTCACCTCGGCCACTGGGATAGCACGGCCGGGAATGCGGCTGATCGAGGGCCGGGAGAGTTTGTTGAAGGGGAAATAGAAAGAGCGGGCGGAAGTTTGTGATCGGATCGGGGGGAATGTCACAGGCATCCTCGATACCTGTGGAGCGTCGGGTGTTGAAGAAACAGTTTGGCGCGCGGGTATTTCCTCGAGGGGCGGATGACGGCATGATCGATGTATCGGCCTTCCGCCCTGTTCGCGTCGGTCGAGGGCGCGTGTTTCTGCTCCGTTAAGAGCTTGTCGTTCGGCGGATCGTGCAGCCCTTTTTTGGTGTTCGATCTCGGGGTCCCATACCATCGATTACGATGGTGCCTGCCTTGCTTGCGGACAGCAGGATGCTGGTAAGGTCAGTGTTCCAGACAAGGGGGAGTTCCAGAATGCGGGCCTGGAGCTGTTCGTACGGGACCGGCCCTTGCCGGAGGATTGAGTTGAGGCGTGCTGTTGCCTCTTGGAGTCTTCGCTCCCGTTCCTCCTGTGTGGTCTGAGAAAGGTCGCCGGTTGGTGCGAAGGCGAGTTCTCCTTGTCCCGTTTTGGTTTCGCGGTGCTCTCGTTGCGCGGCGGTGCGGACCGCATCTTGTTCGTTGGAAGTCTGTTTCTCGACACGTCGAAATTCGGTAATTCCTTTGGGGTTCCTGGTAGCGTAGACAAGGTGAAAGTAGGCCCGATCGCTTCGTGGTTTAAGAATGCGCGTCGACGTGACGTACGTGTAGCCACCGACGGTGCGGATTTGCTCCTTGTAGCACTCAAGGCTTGCGGCTTCTCGGTCGCTCTCGTTGCGGATGTCGCGCCAGTTAGTGGTGCCGAAGAATCGGTCGAGGGATCGTTCGTTTGACGTGTCCGGGAAGTTGATGAACCGGTTGATGAAGTCGTACATGAAGTTCACCATGACCTCGCCGCGCTGGTGTCGAAGCACTGGGGTAATATGCTCCATAGCGAAGCCTGACCAGCCCTTTGGGTCGATAAAGAAGAACACGAATGCCTTTCCGACCTCTTGGAGGATTGCGCTGATGTTGTCCTCGAACGTGCCGGGTAACGCGGTGGTTTTGGTTGCCCCGCGGTGTTGGTCGAGAGTGGTCTGGAGCGTGCGGAATGCTGTTGGGTCTCTTTCGACGAAGATGGCCCGAATGTTCGGATGGCGCTGCTGGGCGGCGAGGCCGTCGCGGACGTAGTTGAGCTTGTCCAACGCAATGCGGATTGAGGTATCAGCGAACTCTTCGTCGGCGGCTTGCCAGGGTCCCGAGAAGCAGTCGACGTACACAAATTCTTGGTGGGCGTATCCGATGTGGAATGCGACGGCTTCGAGGTAGCGTTCGAGAAAGAAGTGCTTGAGGTAGGTCTGCTCCTTGCCCTTGTAATATGCCGGAGGTTTCATTGTGACCTCTGCTTAGGCGGTGCCGTGCTGGCGGGTGACCTGCACGAGAGGGCTATTGCTCCATCCGTTAGCAGCCGGCGTGAGTTGCTCCAGAAGACGTTTTCTCATGGCACGCGGCGGTGTCGTGTTCGTGGATGGCGCCGGCATTGCATCGTATGTTTTGCCGTTGAGTCGCCGTCCCGTTTTGGCTTTTCGTACGCCGCCCCATTGTTTGAAAAAGAAAAGGCTGCGTTGTTCGTCGCATTGCTGCTTGATCGCCTTCACCCATGCTGGGTTCATGGGTCTCGCACCTGGTCCGCTTTCGCCGCCTACGATTACCCAGTGGATGCCTTTGAGATCTAGCTTGCCTAGGTCTTCGAGTAGTGGCTCAATGCTGAGGAAGCGCACGGTTGCCGGTGAGCGGCGCAAGTGCGCGATTCTTGGCGTGCCGTACTTTTTGTCTTCAACGCTGACCCCCCACCAAATGTGCGCCGCCATCGCGGCTTTTTTGAGTTTTGTCGTGAGGAGTTGCTGTAGTCGGTCGGCGCGTTTGGTGAGCACTTGGTAAGTGTGCCAGTTTGCTTCGAGCATAGTTCTCGCGACGGCTTCGATGTAGTCGTCGGGAACAGCGTCTTGGAAGAGGTCGCTCATGCTGTTTACAAATACGGTTTTAGGGTTGCTCCACCGGAGTGGTTCGATTAATTTCTCTGGCACGAGCCGGGAGTCGAAACCGTGTTCGTAGGGATGTCCGGGGACGTTGCGGAATCGCTCTGCGAACGTTTCGGCGTAGCAGTGCTTGCATCCCGGGCTGATTTTCTGACAGCCCCGGACGGGGTTCCAAGTCGCTTCTGTCCACTCGATCTTGGACTGCAAGCTCATCCTGAGTTGCTCCTGGCCTGTTCACATTCTTGCATGAAAATGTTCGATCGCCTTAGGTACCCGGAGCCCGAGCTGAAGCCATGGGGAACCGACGAACACTTTAGGCGCGATCCTGAAGTCCGCTTATGGATTACTCCGCGATAAACGCGCTGCTTTTTCCCGATTCGTGTCGACGGAAGCCGGCCGACTTCTCGTTCTTAATCCGCCAATTTAGTTTCCGAATCTCTCTCAGGAAGGGGGCCTTTTCTTCCCGCAAAGCCGCATTGTGCAGACGGAGCTGACGCTGAATAGTTGCTCTCCGCGAACTCTCGAACGATGTGTATTCCGATCTGGCGTGCCGCATCCCGCTCGACTCCTGCGTGCCGCGTTGGTGCTCGTGGCGACGCAATCATCAAGAACCTGGCATTCACACGAGTGTGAATGCGGCACGCATGAGTGCGTGCGCCACGTGAGTGCTGTGACCAGGCGGGTGAAACAAGAACAGGATACGATCGGACGGCCTACCCATTTTGTCCGATAGCGCATATACTTGGTAGCGATTGGAGGTCGAGATGCATTTTCGAACTCTCACTTTCTCATCGACACTAGCACTTGCTCTGTCGCTGCTCCCAATACAAGCGATAGCTCAGTCCCCGGATCTGCAAGGAGTATGGGCTAACAACAGCGCGACGCCGCTGGAGCGGCCAAAAGTGTTGGAGGGCCGTGCGTTTCTGACCGAACAGGAAGTGGCGGCACTCAAGAAGAAGGCGGCCGAGCTATTCGCCGACGGCAATTCAGACGCCGCTTTCGGCGACAGTGTTTTCGAGAGCGTGCTGGCGAATGTCAAAGGGACAAAATCGGGCTTCAAGAGCATCGACGGCGGGACTGGCGACTACAGCTCGGTTTGGACGGTGGCCAGGGATTGGGATAATCGAACCTCATTGATTACCGACCCTCCCGACGGACGGATACCGGCACTGACGCCACAGGCCGAACAGAAGCAGCGCGCCGATTTCGCCGCAAGAACAGACCGGCCCGCCGGCCCCGAGGATCGATCGCTGAGCGAGCGCTGTATCACCTATGGCTCGCCGCAGCTGGTGGCCGGATACCAGAGCTACTATCAGATTGTACAGACGCCCAACACAGTGGTCATCTTGACGGAAATGATTCACGATGCCCGAGTCATTCCGATGGATGGGCGTCCGCATCTGCCCTCCAACATCCAGAGCTGGATGGGTGACTCACGCGGGCATTGGGAAGGCGATACGCTGGTGGTGGATTCCACCAACTTCCGGCCGGGCGTGTTCAGGAACATCTCCACCGAGAAGCTGCATGTCATCGAGCGATTCAAGCGTACCAGCGCCGATACGCTGCAGTGGCAACTCACCATCGACGATCCCGGAGCGTGGACCAAACCGTGGACTGCGATGATCCCTCTGCGGCCCACGCAGAAAGCCATCTACGAGTACGCCTGCCATGAGGGGAACTACGGCCTGGCGGATATTCTGGCGGGCGCCCGCCGCGAAGACAGGGCCGAGGCGGCGAAAAAGACCAGCCAACTTAAATAAGGCCAGATGGTCTTCGGCATCCGGCCTATGCCGGCGGCCGAATATTCTGATTCACGCGAAAGAAGTTCTCCGGATCGTATTTCGCTTTGATCGCCGCCAGCCGATCGTAATTCCCGCGATACGTGGCGCGAATCCGGTCCTCACCTTCTTCCATCATGAAGTTCATGTATGCTCCGCCGGCTCCAAAAGGATGCAAGGCGTCGTAATAATTCCTGGCCCAACTCGTGATCTTCGCGCGGTTCGCCGGATCGGGGTCCACTCCCACAATCACCTCGCTCCATACAGCATCGCGATAACTGAAGGCGGTGTCGGCTTCTCCCACTCGATTCACTTTTCCATTCACCGGATACATGTGCATGGTGGACTGCCAGGTGGGAAGAAGCGCCGCGTGTTCCAGGTGCTTGTCAATGGCGGCATCGCTGAGCTCCTTGAAGAAATCGGCCTTCCAATACCATTGCTGCCCGGCGGGGTAAAGACCGTCGAACATTCCCTGCAGCATGGGAAACGGCATGGGCACGAAGAATTCGAAGGCCGGCGGACGATAGCCGCGGATAGAGTCTAAAATCGTATTCGCCTGCTCCATCGAACCGAGGAAGCACCACACGATGGCGCACATTTTGCGCATGTGCAACGGTTCCGGGAAAGGCGGCCCCGGCGGCACGGTGAGCATGGCGAAGAAGCCGTTCATTTCTTCGGGGGCGCGGGTGATGAACTCGCGGTACCACTTCATCACGTCCGCCGCGTCTTCCAGATTCCAGAGCATGGGACCGGCGCAAACGGTACCCACCGGGTGAGCCTCAAACAGGAACGACGTTACGATGCCGAAGTTCCCCCCTCCGCCGCGCACCGCCCAGAACAGGTCCGCATTCTCCTCGGCGTTCGCGACCACGAAGCTGCCGTCGGCCAAGACCATATCCACGGAGAGCAGGTTGTCGATGGTCAGCCCATACTTCCGCGTCAGATGTCCCATGCCTCCGCCCAACGTGAGACCGGCCACTCCGGTGCTGGAGACGATTCCAGACGGCACGGCCAGGCCGAACGCGTGGGTGGCATGGTCCACGTCGCTCCACTTACAGCCCGCGCCCACCAGGACGGTCCGCGAGGACGGATCCACACGCACATAGTTGATGGGCGCGAGATCGATCACCAGGCCGTCGTCGCAGACACCCAGGCCGGCCGCGTTGTGCCCGCCTCCACGGATGGAAACGCGCAAACCAGCCGCCTTCGCCATTCGCACGGCGGCCATCACGTCGGCCACGTCGGTGCATTTGGCGATCAGCCTGGGGCGGCGATCGATCATCGCGTTATAGACCTTCCTGGCGTCCTCATACGCCGCGTCGCCAGGCTCGATCACCGCGCCACGGAACGCGCCTCGAAAATCGGTGATCGCTTGCTGCAAAGGTTGTGGCATAGGTTGTTGTGCTGACATGTGGGTTCTCCTCCTTGTGCACGGTCCGCGGCTGAAGCCGCGGGTACCGGGATAGATTTACTATGCCCGGCGGGGCGTTCTAAGAGCGTTCTATGGAGGCCATGGGGACCGTTCGGTCCGCAAGAATCGACAATCGTCGTTCGAAGGCCAGCGAACCTGAGCGCCGCGCCGCGTCCAATCCGCGCCGGAAGCTGGTTCGTGCCGCTGCGCTCTTTCCTTCGGCGGCCAGGAGGTCCCCCTGCACGCGATGCAACTCCGCCACGGCCCATTCCTCGCCGTTCTTGCTCGCAAAAGCCAAGCCGGTGGAGAGGCTGGCCAGGGCTTCGCCAACCAGGCCGGCGCGCGCGAATGTTTCCGCCAACAAGGTGAAGTAGTACGGCAGACGGATTTCGGCGCCCAAGCGGCGCATTCCCTCCAGCCCTGCGCGAAGCTGTGCCAGGCCGGGAGCTACGTCACCCTCCGCGGCTTCGGCCCAACCCGCAAGAACACTCGCCATTGCGAGGTAATACGCGAAGCCATGGCGGCTGCACAGTTCCACGGCTTCACGCCCGCGGCTGAGCGCGGCGCGGCTGTCGCCACGGAATACATCGAGCATCGCGGCATAGGAGAGCGCGATGGCCTGGCTGAAAGGGTGCCTGATTCGCCTGGCTGCCTCTATCGCTTCGGCGGCGTGAGCATCCGCTTGATCTCCGTCTCCGCGATGCCAGGCCAGATGCGCGAGATAGGAGCGGCAAAAGACGCCCAGGTCCGGCCCGGCGAAGAGCGCCAGTACGGATCCCTCCGGGACGCCGTGCGGAGGGACAGCCGCGGTCATATGGCGGAGCGACGCTTCCAGTTGGCCCAAATGAAACAGGCTGCTTCCCAGGATGAAGTTCCCGGCCAGCATGGGCCCTGGAGTGGGTTCCCGTTCCGCCACTCTGAGAAATTCGAGACTGAACTGGCGGGCAATTTCCAGATCGCCCCGCACGATATGAAAGACCCAGGCGCCGCTGAGAGCCGCGAATATGTTGGGATCGTCCAGCCGTCTGGCAAGATGGAGCGCCCGTTCGTAGGTCTCGCCCGCCTCGGCCGCGGAGTAGCCTTCGGTGGTGTCCAACGCCGCACCCAGCATCACCAGCAAATCCAACTCCTGTTTCAGCCTGCGGCCGGACTCGGAAAATCCCCGGCAGAGAGCCAGGGCGCGCCGGACGAGATCGGCCGTTTCGGTATCCGCATATCGCTCGCGCGCGTAAGCGGCCGCCCGCTGATAGTAAACGATGGCCTCTTCCGCCATTCCGGCCTGTTCGAAATGCGAGGCGATTTGCCCGCTCCAGTTTTCGATGTCGGCTGCGTATACTTCGGCCAGCGCCCGCGCCACGCGCCGGTGCCAATAGCGTTGACGCACCAGGCTCAGTTCCGAACCGGCCACTTCGCGCAGACGGTCGTGCGTGAAATCGTACTCCGATCCTGCCCGGCTCTCGATGATACGCCTCCGCCAGAGTTCGTCGAGTGCGTTGGAAACGCTGCCTTCGTCCCAATCGGTAGCCTTCTCCAGCAGCTCAAAGGAGAAGGGCCTCCCCACCACGCTTGCCAAGCCAGCCAGCTCGTAAGAAGCCGCGCTCAGCTGTGCCAGGCGCGCAGCGATGACGGCGTGGACACGGGTGCTCTCGAATCCGGCGCGCACGCTCTCCACCACAAACAGGGGATTGCCGCGAGTGGCCCGGAAGATCTCGCCAACGTTCGCGCTTTCGAGGGGTTTTGCGGATTCCAGGCGCGCCAGATCGGCCGTCTCCTGGGCATCCAGCGGCTGAAGCGGAATTTCCAGAACCACCCCGGACTGCCGCAGGCCCGCCAGAAACCGGGTGAACGGATGTTCGCGGCCCGTCTCCTCGGCCCGCACGGTGCCGAGCAAGAGGATGCCGGCCGCGGCGGAAGAGGTGAGGAAAGCGTTGAGCCACTCAAACGAGTCGGGATCGCACCATTGCATGTCGTCGAGATACAAGAGAGCAGGCTTCCGGATCTTTCCGAACGCGGCGCTCAGCGATTCGTAGAAATGCAGCCGCTGCCAGCTTTCGGCGAGCGGACGGGGTTGCCCGCTTCCGACGGACTCGCGTTCGGATTCCAGAAACTGCTCAGAGACTTCCGGCAGCAGCCGCGCCAGTTCGGACAATTGTTGTGGCCCGAGGCTGGTCCAACCGGCGCGAACCGCATCGGAGCGCAGCCATTCCGCCACCGGCGCATACGCCACTTGCCCCTGTCCGGCGTAACATCCGGGATAACAGCGGCCGCGGGCGGCGGCATGCCCTTGTCGCACGCACGATTGATATAGCTCGTCGGCGAGCCTGGTTTTGCCAATCCCCGGTTCACCCGAAATCACAGCCACTCGCGGACCCTCCTCAACCGCGGATTGCCAGGCCGACGCCAACTGCTGCCATTCCATGGCGCGGCCCACCAAGGCTCTCACCTTTTGCAGTTGCGAGACCGGCTTCGAGGCGGAGGAGCCTGACGCCAGCTCGCGTGCGGCCGGGGAGTCGGATTTCAGAATTCGGTCAAACAGCTCCTGCGTTGCGGCGCCCGGCTCCACGCCCATTTCGCGCCGCAGCACGCGCATGCATTGGTGATAAGCGCGCAGCGCGCTGGCGCGGTCGTGATTGGCGGCATGCAGACGGATCAGCATTTGATGGTGCGCCTCGCACAGCGAATCCAGTGCGACCAGGCGCTCAGCCCACGGAATGGCCTGCGCGAACTCATTCTGCTCTTCGAAGAGCAAGGCCAGACGGTGCACCGCGTCGGAGACCTGCCGCCTGTAGCTGTCGCGCAGCGGCGTGATCCAGTCGTCATAGAGACCAGGCAGAAGGTCGTCTTCATAAAGCTTCGCCGCGGCGGTCAGGGACTGGATCTCCCGGGCGCGGTCTTGCGCCTTTCGCCCAACGGTGGCTTCGTCAATGGCTGATTGAAAGTCGACAGCGTCCACGGTGCAGAAAGCGGCCTGCCGCCACTGAACCGTGAAATGATCGGTTTCGAGCAAGTTGCATTCGGCCGGCAAGGCTCGTTTCAGATGGTGGAGGAGTTGCCGCAGATTCGTCCGTGCCTGGGATTCGCTGGAGGCAGGCCACAGCAGAAAGGCCAGGCGCTCCCGGGGCTGCGGCGCATCGGCATGCAGGATCAAATAGGCAATGAGCGACTGGAGACGGTTGGTGTTGACAGCCGTTACCGCGCGTCCCGCGACGCTGATCCGCAGGTTTCCGAACAAGCTGATCCGCATAGCCTGACTAACGTAGTTTACGACGTAGTCCAGGACGCCGGCGCGGGCCAAAGCCGGTGCGGAACGGGAAAGTGCGCGCTACCTTAACCGCGCTTGGGCAACTGCAGCAGGTATTTGCAGATGGCGTCGAGATCCATCGGCATAAATTTATAGGCCGGCATGATGCTGTCCTTGGTGACGCCCGCCGGATCGGCGAAATGTTTTTCGAGCCACGCCCGATCGTGACGTAGGCCCACGCCATCCAGCGCGGGACCAAGGGTGGCGCCCACGCCGTGAATCTGATGGCACGCGTCGCAGTGGTTCTTCTGGTAAACCACGGCGCCTTGCGTCACGAAGGGGGGCGTGGCCTGGAGCGCGGACTCGTTTTGAGGAGTGAGCGTAAGGACGAACAACGACAGAGCGTTGAGATCGGCGCTGGGTAAACTGATGGGGGGCATGGCGCTGCCGGGAACCACTCGCGACGGGTTCTTGAAGTGCGGAATCATCCAGGCCACGGTGCGATGCTCCTTGGGCATTTTGGTCAGATCGGGGCCGATACCTTGTTGACCCGCGCCGGCGTGGCAACCGCTGCAACCTTCGGACTTGAAGAAGGCCATCCCCACTAATTCTTCCGGCGTCAGGTCCTGCCATACAGCCAGCTGGGACGCGGCTCCGGGCGTGGCCGTCGCGCTGGCGGAAGCGGTAGCGGCCTCGGGAGTTTCCGTGGCAGGCGTTTCGGTGTCGTCCGCCGACTCCTGATTCTTGGGCGTGGTGACAACCGCGGCTGTGGTCAAGCCCGTCCAGGCAATGGCGGCGAGAACTACAAAAGTGATCGCAAATGTTCGTTTCCCGAGACGAATCATCGGCCCACGATCGATGAAGGGGACAAGAAACAGCGTGAGCACCGCGATTCCCGGCAACACCACGCTGCCGAAGGTCTCCATCGGCCCTTTGAAGAACTTGAGCATTTGAAACAGGAATAGAAAATACCATTCCGGCCGGGGGATGTAGGCGGTGTCGGTGGGATTGGCCAGACGTTCCAGGGGAACCTTGGCGACTATCGCCATTATGAACAAGATAATGAATGCGATGGCCACGCCCACGGTGTCTTTGAAAACCTGTTCAGGGAAAAACTTGCGCTTGGGCGCAATGTCGCCCGGCGCGGCGGCGACACCGTGTTTACGCACCAGGTAGATGTGAATCCCGATGAGAATGATGGTCAGCGGCGGCAGCAGCACAGTGTGGAGCGCATAGAATCGCGAGAAAGTGACATTACCGACGCTGTCACCCTGGGCGCCCAGCAATCGCAGCACATAGGGCCCGAGAATGGGGGCTTGGGACGCAATGTGGGTGGTGACTACCGTGCCAAAATACGCGCGGTTGTCCCAAGGGAGCAGATAACCGGTGAGCCCGAACGCCATTGTGATCAGCAGCAGAATGACACCCATCATCCACGTCGCCTCGCGCGGCTTCTTGTAAGCGCCATAGATGAAGACCTGGATCATGTGCAGCACCACGATGATGAGCATCATGCTGGCGCCCCAATGGTGCAGGCCGCGGATCAAAGGGCCGCCGGTCAAATCGGTCATGATGTACTTCACGCTGTTGTAAGCTTCGCCGGGCGTGGGGGCGTAGTTGAACGCGAGCAGGGCGCCGGTGAAGACTTGAATCACGAAGAAAAACACGGCCATGCTGCCGATGATCTGGTGCCAGCCGGCGGAGGCGGGAATGTCCTCGTACAGAAAGTTCTTGACGGCGCTTTCCACGCCAGTGCGGTGTTCCAGCCAATCGATGATTGTGCGCATGGCTTACGCGTGAGGCTCCACGGGCCCAATCTCCAGTTTGCCGCTCTCAATCTTCGTCATGTAGCGATCTAGCGGGCGCGGAGCCGGACCGCCCAACACCTTTCCATCGATGGAAAAGACGGATGTGTGACAGGGGCAAATGAAGGTGTGGCTAGGGTCGTCCCAGTGGTAAGCGCAGCCCAGATGGGTGCATATGGGGGAAAATGCGACCACTTCGTTATCGGGCTTTTTTACCACCCAGGCAGTGGCTTTCTCGCTGGTGACCTTCCATCCATCCACTCGTTTGCGCACATAGGTAATCTCGGTGGGAGTGCCCACCGGGATGGTGGATAGTTCGGCGGTGTCCACCCATTCGGCCTGTTTGCGCAGCTTGGGAGGGAAAAGCAGGTAAATCCCAGCGGGCACCGCCAAGGCCAGGCCGATCAACCCCATCACGCCATTGATGAATCCGGTGTAAAAGGCGCGGCGGGTAGGCGAGACGTCCACGACCGTGTTTTGTGCTTCGTTTAGGTGGTCCATGTTCCGTTCTTGCTGAAGCGTAAAAGACATTTTACAAGACGCGGGTGTTGTCGCGGATGTTACGGGCGGGTGTAGCTAGCGGGCCGTCCCAGTGAAACCGATAACGCGTCCGCATGCTTACGCATGGCGGTTCAGCAATCAGTTCTGAACCACGACTGTGAAGGAGTGGCACCGCCTGCTTAAAGGGCGCCGTCGCCGCGATCGTCATTGCGGATGCGGATGGCCTCGGCAACATCGTAGACGAAGACCTTGCCGTCGCCGATCTTCCCGGTGCGCGCGCTCTGTACCACGGTCTGGATCACTTCGGCGGACCGATCATCGGAAACCACCATCTCCACTTTGACCTTGGGCAGCAAATCGACCTGGTATTCCATGCCCCGATAGACTTCCTTGTGGCCCTTCTGGCGGCCATGGCCGCGCACTTCGGAGATGGTCATGCCGTCAATACCAATCCCCTTAAGCGCTTCCTTCACGTCTTCGAGTTTGTGCGGCTGGATGATCGCTTCGATCTTTTTCATGGCTGGCTCACGTTTCGAGATTATATCCCTCTTCACCGTGCATGCTGACGTCCAGGCCTTCCAGTTCCTGGTCCGGCGCGACGCGCACACCAAGGAGAGCGTCGCAAATCTTGAGAATGACCAGCGTCCCGACGATAGCCAAGCCATAGGAGATGGCCACGCCGATCACCTGATTGAGCACCTGTCCAGGCTGCCCGTCCACCAGACCCAAGGGCAGCGTCTTGCCCGCGCTGTCCTTCAAGCCGCTGTTGACCGCCATGGTGGCGAAGACGCCCGTCAGAATCGCGCCGACGGTCCCTCCCGCGCCGTGCACTCCGAAAGCATCCAGGCTGTCATCGTAACCGAACTTGCTCTTCACGGTGGTCACCATGAAAAAGCAAACGATGCCCGCAATGAAGCCGATCAACAACGCCGGCATCGGTTGGACGAATCCGGAGGCGGGCGTGATGGCGACCAAGCCTGCTACCGCGCCGGAGATGGCACCGAGGACGCTGGGCTTACCATTGCGAATCCATTCCACCAACAGCCATCCCAACACTGCCGCGGCCGTGGCAAAGTGGGTAGCGACAAACGCGCTGGTGGCCAATGGCGACGCGGCCAGGGCGCTGCCGGCGTTGAATCCGAACCAGCCTACCCAGAGCAAACAGGCGCCGATAACGCTGATCACCACGCTATGGGGTTTCATCGGCTCCGACATGTAGCCTTGTCTCTTTCCCAAGTAGAGCGCGCACACCAGGGCCGACACGCCCGAGCTGATGTGTACCACGGTGCCGCCGGCGAAATCGAGGCACGGGAAGCGGCCGCCGGAGAACGCGTTGAGCAGCCCGCCCTTGCCCCACACCATGTGGGCCAGCGGTATGTACACAATAAACAGCCACAGCACCGAGAACAGCATCATCGCGCTGAATTTAATGCGCTCGGCAAAGGCGCCTGAGATCAGCGCCGGGGTGATGATGGCGAACATCAGCTGATAGACCATGTAGGTCTGTTGCGGGATGGTGGCCGCGTAATCGGGATTGGGCGCCGCGCCGACGTTGTTTAGGAACAAGTAGCGCAAGTCGCCGATGAAGGGCAGCCCCTCGCCGAACGCCAGGCTGTAACCCACAATGGCCCAGATGACGGTGACAATCGCCATCAGGATAAAGCTGTGCATCATGGTGCCGAGAACGTTCTTGCGCCGTACCAGGCCGCCATAAAACAGGGCCAGGCCGGGGCCGGTCATCATGAGGACCAGAGCCGCGCTTACCAGCATCCAGGCGTTGTCACCCGCGCTCTGCGCGGATTTTACAGCCGCCTCAAGGTCGCTGATGCGAGTTTCGGTGGAGGGTACGGATTGTGCAAGCGCCAAGGCAGGCGCAAGTAAGGCAGCCCAGACGACACGGTAGCGCATAAGGTTTATTGATAACTCAAATGACAGGCAAACTGCAATCTGTAAGTTTGGGGCGCACGTTCACCCGCGAACACTGTGAATAAGAACGTTCACACGAGTGTGAACGCGGCATGAGGTGGTCCCCATGGGTGAGACACGAGCGGGTTTGAACACTCGCCGTTCGCTGCAAATTGATTGTCTCAGAGTTGGGTTTCATGAATGATGGTCGCAGTCGGTGAAGCGGAGGCGAGCTCTGCTGGAGAGCAACTCGCCAAGGAATAGCCGGCCGGAGACTCATCGCAGACGATGGGCTCGGGGGAGAGCGGGTTCTCTCCCCTTCCAGACTGCCGGTTGGGCCGACCAACGGGAGGCGCACGAGCCGTTCATTTAACATGTTTTGAACGCCCTATCGGATCGATAGATCTCCGCATGCCTGGAAAAACTCAAACCAGCCGCCGGTAAGGGAGCGGCCGGGCCGGGAACGTGACTTCGTTCGAACTCTTCAGGAGTCCGATAGCCCAACGCGGAATGTAGGCGCTGGCGATTGTAATATTCATCGATAAAGTGCTCCATGTGAGTGCGCAAATCCTCCAGATCGCGGTACTGCCGGCAGTGAATCTCTTCTTGTTTCAGGGTTCTGATGAATCGCTCACACGCGGCATTGTCGTAGGGATTGGATGGTCGGCTCATGCTGGGAATCAAGCCATGCGCCTGCAGCGTCTCCACATACTCCTGGGCGGCATACTGCACACCGCGATCGGAGTGATGCACCAGCCCGGGGGGTGGCTGACGGCTCTCCATCGCTTGCCGCAAAGCAGTCAGAGTCAGCTTCACGGTCAGGCTCCGTTCTAACGACCAACCCACCGCACGGCGGGAGTAGCGGTCCAGCACAATGGCCAAGTAGACGAATTCGGTCCGCAGCCGAATGTAAGTGATATCGGCGACCCACAGCTGATCGACCCCGCTCAACCGCAGATGTGCCGCCACATTCAGATACACTTCCAAGGCGTGCTGGGAATCGGTAGTCACCACATAGGCTCTCCGCTGGAGCGCTAGTAGGTTATCCTCGCGCATCAGCCGCCCGACGCGTTTGTGGTTGACCAGCATCCCGCGCCGCCGCAGTTGGGCCGTAATGCGGCGCCGCCCGTAGCGGCGCTGGTGCTGGACGAAGATTTCCTGGATTGCGGCCCGGGTGGCCAGCTCCTCTTCCTGGGGCTCCTGGTCAACCAACCGCCGGTAATAGCCCGCCCGGCTCACCGTCGCTAGCTCGCACATTCGTTCCACGGTTAGTTTGCCTTGCGTCTGCCGCGTCCACTGGCCGATTTCGGCGTAGATGCTGTCGCGCCAGAAACGGTGTTGTTCTGGCGTTGTTCCTTGATTCTGCGCAAGGCACCGGCGAAAAAATCGGCTTCCAGGCTCTTCTCGCCCAATGCTTCCTTCAACAACCGGTTTTCTTCCCGCAGCTTTTGCTCGGCGCGGCTTTGGACGCTTTGGCTCAAATCCGCTCGACGCGGTTCCGGCCGGCCCTCCAGTTGATGTTTCCAGATGTACAGCAGGTTCCGCGGCAGGCACAGCTCGCGCGCCAACGCCGCAACGTTGTCACACTTCTGCATCCGTTTTACCGCTCGCCGCTTGAAATCGAGGCTATAAGGTTTCCACTTTGTCATCCTGTTTCTCCATTCGACGGCAAAGTGTTAACACTTGCGTGTCTCAATTTTGGGGGCCAGTACAGCACGCACGAGTGCGTGCGCCACAACTGAATAGGTCAGGCTCGCAGGACCCATTGGGCCAGTTCCCCAAGCTGCGGCGTTTTGCCCTGGGAGAGGATTCCGATACGGAAGATGCGGGCCGCTGCCCAGATTATGATGGTGGCCCAAACGACAACGCCCAGCAACGCGAGCCAGGGCTGCCACCACGGAACTCCTCCTGGAAGCGCCTGCCGCAAAAGCATGACCACCGGCGTGAACGGCGGGATGAACGACATCGCGACCGCAAATCCGCCGTTGGGCTGGAGCATGATGGGTGTGAGCACAAACATCGGAATCATCAGCGGCAGAATCAGCAGGAAAGCGAAATGCTGGGCGTCCTGCGACGAGGAGCATGCCGACCCAAGCGCCACACCCAGGGAGGCAAGCATCAGAACGTCGGCGATCACGTACAGGAAAAACCACGGCAGCAGATGCAGCGGCGCCAACCCGAACAGGGCCATCCCCACCAGCACCGCCAGTCCGCCGAGTATGTAAACGATGGAACTGGTCAGGGATGCAGCCACCGCAGCCAAAACCTTACCCATCATGAGTTCGAACGCTGAGGCGGAAACCAACAACATTTCGTAGACGCGCTGAACTTTATCTTCCGCCACCGCACCCAGGTTGGGCGCCGAACCGAAGATGGCAATGATGTAAAGCAGAAAAACCAGGAAAAACGGTACCGCGCCGGCCTGAATTGGATTTCTCTTTTCTCCTTGCACGATGTTCCCGGTGACCGGATCTTTCGACACCAGGTTCATGGGCACCACGGCGACGCCCTGCAGAACGCCAGTAATGCGCGCCGGGTCCACACCCAGTTGCGTCAGACGGACGCGCCGCAGACCATCGTTGACAGCGACGGGCAGCCAGAGGCTAACTTGATCCACCAGGCCTCCGGAATTGGTGTAGTAGCGGACCAGGATCTGTTTGGGATCGTCGCCCGACGGATGAATGACTTCGGGAGAAATATCCACCGCAAGGGACAAATCGCCGGCGCGAATTCGATTGGAGAGAGTCAAGAGTTGGGCGGCCGCGGCTACATCGGGTTCTCCTCTGGTTTCGCTTCCCTCCGGTTTCACCTCTTCAAAGACGAAGCGTGGCATGCCCGGGTTCCCGAACGGGCCGCTCACGATCGCTCTCCGGTTCGCTTCCTCGGCGGCCTGAATCACAGATGCGGCGGAGACGCCGGTTCGATCGATCACGGCCACGCGCTGCACCTTGGTGGCATCACTTTTGCTGGTCAGAGAAACCACCATGAACCCTCCGCCAATGAGCAAAGGGAACAAAATAAGACCTACCAGATAGGCCTTGCTCCGGATCATCTGCAGGTAATCGCGCTGGGCGAGGAGGAAGATTCTACGCAACACGCGCCTCCTCCGGCTGCGGGCCGGCGATGCGGACGAAGATATCGTGAAGAGAAGGTTGGACCACGGAGAATGAGGTCACCCTGGTGCGGCTGACCAGCGTGCGGAGGACCTGCTGAGGGTCGCACCCGGGAGCCATCCGAAGCTCTTGCACCTGGCCCAGGTCTTTGATTCGTTCTATGCCGGGCAGGTCGCCTAACATGGCAGCTCCGCCCTCCACCTCTACCCGGATGGTGTCGCTTCCGTAACTCGACTGGATGGAGGCGAGCGTCCCGTCCAGGACCTTTTTGCCTCGAAAGATCATGAAAATCGAATCGCACAGGCTTTCGGCCACGCCCATGTCGTGGGTGCTCAAGATAACTGTGCAGCCGCGCTTGCGCATTTCGAGGATGGCGCCCCGAATCGAATCGGCACTGACGGGGTCGAGCCCTGTGAATGGTTCATCCAGGATCAGCAGCTTCGGCTCGGGAACTACGGTGGCAATGAATTGGACCTTCTGGCTCATGCCTTTGCTGAGGGTCTCCACTTTGTCGTCGGCGCGATCGGCCAGGCCCAGGCGTTCCAGCCAGGCAGTGACATCGCGAGTGACGTTGCGGCCACCGCGCAATTGGCCATGAAATTCCAGCAGCGCGCGCACCCGCATTTTCCGGTACACGCCGCGCTCTTCTGGAAGATATCCGATTTCGTCGGACCGCGTGCCGGTGCGCTCGAGCCCGAACACCCGGATGGCGCCCGAGTCCGGGTAAAGGATATTGGCGATCATACGCATGGTGGTGGATTTGCCGGAACCGTTGGGGCCGATAAACCCGTAAACGGATCCTTCGGGAACGGAGAGGGAAAGCCGGTCGACGGCGGTGACGTCGTGAAAAGTCTTGATAATGTCGCTGATTTCTACCGCGAACACTTTGAGGATGCTATCACATTGAAGTTGCGAAATGGGGTCTTAAGACCCCACTACCCAGGTTTGGGCTCTTTAGGCTTCCACTGGAGCCCTCCGCTAAACTCGAGTCCCAGCACGTATTTCATCCCCTTGCGGTTGCAACTACGGACCGATGCCGAGCCCTGTAGGGCCAATGCCGCGCACTGCAAGGTTACGTAGGTCCTTCTGTCGATCGGATGGGAGACTTCGACACGCATGCCGGAAGCGGAAATGTCCAAGGTCTTGCCATTGACGAACTTATCTACCCCCGCGCTGTCCTTCCAAACAATTTGGACGGGCGACGATTTCTCGGCTCGTGCGTGCCTGCGAAGTTCACCTTCACGGCTCATGGCGCTTGTATATCATGCTCTGTGTCGGATAAGCAACTGATCTGAGGCTGATCTAAGGCTGTTCCGCGTAAAAGGTTGAAAAGGCTAGGAGTATGGCGATAATCCGCGCTCCGCGACAGAACTTTCCAACTTTTGGTACCCGGTACTCTAATCTCCCGGGAGCTAAGCGACGATGCTTAAGTTGCTCCTAGCCACGCCCAAAATGTGGGTGGTACGCAACGTCTTGTAAGAGGTCGATGATGGGAAATCCGAAGGCCAGTTCGGTTGCTCCACTAAACCCGAGCGTGAGCCCCGGGTCCAGAGAGCTGGAGCACGACCAAACCGCCGACCGGCGCGTGGATCAACCGAGGGATTTCCACTTTGCCGTTACCTGGGTCGCCTTATTCGCTCATTTAGATCCAATCGAGGCAGTGGGTCCAAGTGAGGCCACCGCGCGGCGACCTCAGCCTGCCAATCCGCCGTCGACGCTCGCCCTGGTGCCCGTTGTGGCATTGCCCTTAGCCGAACAACGCGCGGAGAAGAGTTCCGAATTTGGTTGGGAAAACGAGGCCCAGGAAACCGCGGCTTGGGAAATGGTTGTCCCCAAGATGGTACGCAGTGACAGCGGAGACTTCTCTCCAGCCGAGAGCGGGAGGCGCAGGCTGTTATGAGTCGGGGAGGCGATATGGGGCACCCTTCGAACATCATTGAAATCTCGCTCAAGCCCGGCGTTCAACCGCAGATCGACGCCGCCCTGGCGCTACGCTCCTCCGGCAGTCTGGTGGAGGCGCTGCGTGCTCTGGCGAATCCGAGCGAATCCAACCCGTACCTCTACACGATCCGCGGCGAGATCGAGTTTGCCTTGGGCCGCTACCACGACGCAGCTTTGAGTTATTTCGCCGTGGTGCATTGGGAAACCGACAACGCGGAGGCGCACTACAACCTGGCTCTCTGCCTGCAGCGCTCCGATCGTTGGGATACGTCTTGCCAAGCCTTCGAACGGGTCTTGTCCACGGATCCGGCCTGTGACCAAACGCTGCGGGACCGGGCGCGCCTGGGCCTGGGCGCCAGCCTGCTCTACCTGAATCGTCTGCATGAAGCGCTGGCCAATTTCGAACAGTGCTCGGATGCTCTGGAGGGGCCGGCTTTGTTTGGGAAGGCAGTGGCTTTGCAACTGCTGCGCCGGTACAGCGAAGCCGGGAACGTTTATGAAGTTCTGCTCGCCTCCGATCCGAATTCGGAAGAGACTCTATCCAATTTGATCGCGCTCGCAATCGAAACAGAGGACTTCGATCTTGTCCGGGACTATTCGCAGCGCCTGCTGAAGACTTCCCCTCAGTCTCAGGCGGCCCTGCAAGGCCTGGCAACCGTCGCGCTGCAACGCCAGGATCATCACGCCGCCGCACGGCATTGCGATCGCATCGTGCAGCTGATGCCGGACTGTCTGGAGGCTTGGCACAATCTGCAAGTTGCGCTGGGACGCATCGTGCGTGCCTTCAGCGACCCGAAACCGAACGTGGTTCAGCCGGCAATCGCCGGCCCGGAGGTGAAGTAAATGGCGCGCCTGCGTGTTCGCATCGAATTAAATCGCCGCATGGCCGGAGTGCCGCTCGACAAGATGGCGAGCGTGGTGGAAGAAACCCGCAAATTCTTCTATTTGCTGGCGGAGGATGTGCACATCGAAGCGGAGCGCGGCGAGTGGCTGGCGTCGGACTTCGACCCGGAATCGCTCAACTTCACCGCCGAATATGGCGGGCCGGTTTCTCCGGAGCAAGCACAGGCCTTCGGCGCCGCTTTTTCCGGCGCCACGTCGCTGCGCCGCGTCACCATCGCGCAGTTTACGCGCATCGCCGATTTTCTTGGCGAAGACGAGCTGGTGGGTTTCGGGCTGTACCAATCCGACCAGGAGACTGAACCCACCGAGTGGCGTTGCCTTTCCAAGCGGGATGCCATGCGTTTCGGCCAAGAGATCAAGATGCTGGCCGAAGCCGCCGGGGAGCCGTTGCCGGAGACGCAGTTACCGGCGGTGATGAGCGGAAGCGTCGCGGGACGCCGCCTCTTCAAAGACCACCGTGAGCGGGAGGCGTTGGCGGCCGATCCTTCCAAATTAGTCCGTGAATTGGAATCCAATCTGTCGCGGCGCATCGGCGTCCTGGAAAGTGAGCTGGCTGAACATACGCGCAAGGTGCGCCAGATCAGCGCCGGCCCGGACGTCAATGAAGAGCGGTTTCAGAAACTTTTGTCGGCCATGGAAACGTTTTGGTCGCAAGCTCCCCGTCCGTTTCTCCAATTGGCCGCCGCGGAAGCTTCGACCGCAACTCCGGCGCCGGCCGCGTCTGCTGTGCCGCCTGCTCCAGAGGCGCCGCCCGCTCCGGAAATACCGCCCGCTCCCCAAGCGGCTCTCGCTGGAGAAGCGCCTGCTCCGCCAGCTAAGGAAGCCACGCCAATTCCGGAAGTTCCACCCGCTTCCGAAGGTCCGGCCGTGCCGGTGGAAACTCCCGTCCAAGAAACTGCCGTGCAAACCGAAGCTCTCGTGCAAACTGCCGCGCCTGCGCCAAACGTACCGGCAGCGGCGAAAAAACCGCGCGCATGGTCGGTTGTAGGTATCGCCATTGCAGCCGCGATTGCCATTGCCGCAGGTCTGGCGTTTCCCGAAATGCAGCACCAATGGATGCGATTCTCTTCCGTTGAAACACTGCCGATCATTAAGCCGAAACCTCCCGCCGCGCCAGCCCTGCCGCAAGTTTCAGCGCCTCAGCCCCCGATAAAGAACGTCGCTGCCCAGTCGTCCGAGCCTTTCATCGGTCCGCTCATCCCGCTGGAGGTACCGGCCAAAGTGAAGTCGAAAGTTCAGTCGGAAGTGCGAGTGGATGTAGTGGTAGCGATCGACCCGGATGGCAATGTCACCGGCGCGCGTGTCAAATCAACGCAGGGCGAGAGCGCACGCCTGCTGGTTACCGAAGCGCTTCGCGCCGCCCGCCAGTCGCGGTTTCGTCCCGCGCGCGAAGGCCAGAAGACCGTGCCCAGCCGCATGATCCTGACCTTCCTGTTTAAGCCGGAATCCACCGAATTCTGATCACGCCTGGCCTTCCAGGTAACGCTCTACCTTGGCCTTCACGGTTCGCCGGTCCAGCCCCATCTTTCGCGCCGCTTCTTCGTAGCTGCCGGTCAATTGATACACTCGCGCCGCGTAGCGCGCCAGCAATTCGTCCGCGCTCAACTGGCCGGCGCGAAAGCGTACGAAGAACTCGTCTTTGTCGCCCCCATCGCCCCCGCCGCCCCCGCCTCCGCTCGCGACCCGTGCCAATGGCTGGTACGAGCGCCGGATAATCATATTTCGCACGCACTGCTCCAGCTCGCGATAATTTCCGGGCCACGCGTAATCCCGCGGCAACTGCTTGGCGATCCACTCCTCGATTTCGGGCAGGCACCGCTCCGCTTCGTCCCCCACTGTTCGCAGCGTCATGTAGTGGACCAGCTCATGCAGCACCCGCGGCGAGTCCCGAATCTGATCGGCCAGCGACGGCGTCTGAATCAAATCCGCGCACAGGCGATAGTAAAGATCTTCGCGAAACCGGCCGGCGCGAATCTCGGTTGGTAAGTTGCGATTGGTGGCGGCGATCAGCTTCCCGTGAAAGTCGCGCGCCACTGTATCGCCCACCGCGGAGAAGCGCCTGGTCTCGATCACCCGCAGCAGCTTCACTTGAATGGCCAGATCCATCTCGCCCAGCTCGTCAAGGAACACCGATCCGGACGGCGGACACGCCTCCAGCCATCCCTTGCGATCGCCGATGGCGCCGGTGAACGATCCGCGCCGGTGCCCGAAAAGTTCCGACTCAATCAGCGTCGGTGATAGCGCGGCGATATTAATGGGCAGGAAGCTCTCGCCCGGCGCATCGCCAAATTCCATCCGCTCCGGATTGAACGGCACGTAGCGCGCACCCGCGATGGCGCGCGCGATCAGCTCCTTTCCCGTTCCCGAGGGCCCGGTGATCAGCGTCGGAAAGTCGCCCATCCTGCGGTACAGCACGCGCCGATATCTGCGCATGTCGTGGGTGAAGATGGATTGCCAAATGCTCGCGCGCAAACGCGCCGCCGGCATCGAGTTTCCGATGATGTTGTCATAGATGTGATAAAACGCGCGCTGGATCTGCCGGAAGCACGCGAACAGGTGGGCCGGCGCCAGTGCGCTTTCGAATCGAGGGTTCCACAGCCGGTCCCAATCCGCCAGGAATTCGCGATAAAAGCGCCACTTGCCCTGCGCGGAAACAAACCGCGAATGATAGCGCTGATAGAGATAGTAGTGGACGCTGTCTTCATACGCCGCGAGCTCTTCGCCGGGAACGTCCGGCGCCGCAGCCAGGCGCGCGGCCAGCGTTTCCAGCAACGCGCTGAGCTTCCTGTAAATGGAGGCATCATTGGGCGACGCAGCATCCGGATCGCTGACGGACGCGCTCCACACCTCGAAACCAGGAACAAATTCGCGGCCGAGCGCCGCCTTCTCGAACGTCATGCGCTCGGGGAGAAATGGATTGCCGTAGCCGAGGCTGGCCACTGACGAAAGGAAATGCTGCTCCTGCCTGGAAAAGACCGCCATACATAAAGTGTACATAGTTGTACAGAAAATGCGCGAGTGACGCGCACACGCGTGGCTGAAACATTGAAAATAAGCACCCTGGCAGTAAGCAGCTTTGGCCTCGAAAATGCCGAATACATGGCATGGAACCCATGAGTGAAGTTCGAGCCAAATCGAGCGGATATGCCGGGCTTTTGAGCGACGGCGGCTTCCAATCGTTCCTCTGGACGCAATTCCTCGCCGCATTCAACGACAACGTTTACAAAATGATCGTGTCGGTTGGCGCCGTGGAGCTGGCGGCGAACAAACTGCTCGGCTCGCGCTACCTGTCCATTGCGGGGGCCGTCTTCGTGCTGCCCTTCCTGCTGTTCGCCGGTTATGCCGGCCAACTGGCCGATCGTTTCAGCAAAACACGGGTTCTGCAGATCACCAAGGCTTTCGAGATTGCGATCATGTGCGTGGGCATGGTGGCGCTTTCCATGCGTAGCATCGACATGCTTCTGGTAGTTCTTTTCCTGCTCGCGATGCAAGCCAATTTCTTCAGTCCCGCCAAGTACGGCATCCTTCCCGAGATGCTCACCGAAGCGCAATTGACGCGCGCCAACGGATTGCTCGAACTCTCCACGTTCGCCGCCATCGTACTCGGAACCAGCGTTGGATCGTTCCTCTTTGCCCGCTGGAAAGACCAGCCGCTGGTGATGGGCGGGATGCTTCTCGGGATCGCGGTGGCTGGATCGCTCACCAGCCTTTTCATCCGCACAGTGCCCGCTTCGGGCTCACGCCTGCCGATGCAGTGGAATCCGTTCGGTGAAATCTGGATCGGCATCCGGCGCCTTTATCGAGACCGCCCGCTGTGGCTCACCGTCGCCGGTATTTCCTACTTCTGGTTTTTGGGCGCTCTCTTTCAGATGGCCGTCATCCTGGTTGGCACCGCGGAGTTGCACCTGTCCGACACGCGCACGGGCCTCCTGGTGACAGCGCTGGCCGCCGGCATTGGCCTCGGAAGCATCGCGGCCGGATGGCTTTCGGGCGATACGGTGGAGATTAGCCTGGTCCCCTATGGCGCGGCGCTGCTTGGCCTGGCTTCCCTACTGCTTGGTTTCGCGCATTCCTTCGCGTCCAGCATCCTCTGGCTGGCGGTGGCGGGTTTCGCCGGCGGACTGTTTATCGTCCCTCTGAACGCCTTCCTGCAGGAGCACGCCCAGCCGGAGGAAAAGGGCCGCTTGCTCGCGACCAACAACTTCTTGAATATGATCGGAGTGGTGCTTGCATCGGGCTCGCTCTATCTTTTCCACGATCTGCTGGGTTGGACGCCGTCGCATATCCTCGCCGGGTTGGGCGTGCTGACGCTCATCGCCACGGTCTACATCGCGTGGCTGGCGCCCGTGCTGCTGGTTCGCTTGATTCTATGGTCCATCGCGAACATCTTGTTCAAAATCCGAATCGTGGGCGCGGACAACATCCCCCGCAAAGGCGGCGCGCTGATTGTTTCCAATCACGTCTCCTACGCCGACTCCGTTTTGATTGGCTGCGCGACTCCGCGCTTCATTCGCTTCCTGATGTGGCAGCCGCTGTACGAAAGCAAATGGCTGAATCCGTTCTGCCGTCTGCTCTACGCCATTCCGATTCCAACGCACTCCAAAGAATCGCTGCGGGCGCTGCGTAACGCGCGTACGGAGCTCGAAAAAGGCAGTCTGGTTTGTATCTTTCCGGAAGGCGAGATCACGCGCACCTCACACGTGAAGCCGTTCGAGCGCGGCGTGGACGTGATTACCCGCGGGATGGACCCGGCACATTACTCAACCCCCGTGATCCCGGTGTATCTGGATGGCCTGTGGGGCCACGCTCTCAGCCTGAAGGGCGGCCGTCCGTTCTCGTCGCGCCTGAAGCTGCGGCACGAAGTGACCGTCTATGTCGGCAAGCCGATTACAGGCGATGTTAACTCCGCCCGTCTCTACCAACGCGTCCTCGAGCTCGGCACCCAGGCCGCCGCATGCCGCAAGAGCGCGGCGAGCACGCTGTCGCATCGATTCGTCGACGCCGCCAAACGTCACTGGTCTTCGATTGCGATCGCCGATTCCAGCGGCAAACAGCTTAGCTTCGGCCAAACCTTGACCGCCGCGCTGCTGCTGAAGAAATGGATTCAAACCAACTGCGCCGCGTCGCGCTCGGTGGGGCTGCTGCTTCCATCGTCGGTTGGTGGCGCGCTGGCGAACCTGGGCGTGACGCTGGCCGGCAAAACCGCCGTCAATCTCAACTTCACCGCGGGAGAAGAAGGCATGGCGGACGCCATCTCCCGCTGCGGGATCTCGACCATTTTGTCGTCGCGCGCGTTTCTCGAGAAGGCCAAGCTTCCCGAACTCCCCGGGACCGTTTTTCTCGAAGACGTGCTCGCAACGTTTACGCCCACTGCCAAAGCACTGACGATGGCCGCCGCGCGATTGCTTCCCGCTCGTCATCTTGGAGCCGGCGCCAAGCCGGACGATCTCGCGGCCGTGATCTTTTCCAGCGGAAGCACCGGCACACCCAAAGGTGTGATGCTTTCGCATTGGAACCTGCTGGCAAACGTCGATGCAACGGCACAGGTTTTTTCCGTCAATCACAACGACTGCATGCTCGGAGTCCTGCCGTTTTTTCACTCCTTCGGCTATACCTATACGCTCTGGTTCCCCCTGCTGCAGGGCTTCAAAGCGGTGTTTCACCCCAATCCCACGGACGCCAAGGCAATCGGCGAGCTGGCGGGCGCGCACCATCCCACGCTGTTTCTCTCCACGCCCACCTTCTGCCTCGGTTATCTGCGCAAATGTACGCGCGAGCAATTGGGAAGCGTCCGATATCTCATGGTGGGCGCGGAAAAGCTGCGGCTCGCGCTGGTGAAATCGTTCGAAGAAAAGTTTGGCGTCACTCCGCTGGAGGGTTACGGGTGCACGGAGATGGGCCCGGTGGTCTCGGTGAACGTCACCGATCACGAGCGCTCGGCGTACAAACCAGGCACGGCCGGACGACCTTTGCCTTATGTCTCGCTGCGCATCGTCGACCCGGAAACAATGGCTCCGCTCGCGCCCGGTGAAACTGGCCTGCTGCTGGTGAACGGCCCCAGCCGCATGACGGGCTATCTGGGCGAGCCGGAACGCACCGCGCAATCGCTGGTAGATGGCTATTACAACACCGGCGACCTGGCGTGCGTGGATTCGGACGGCTACCTGCAAATTGTCGATCGCCTGGCGCGCTTCAGCAAAATCGCGGGCGAGATGGTGCCGCATCTGAAGATCGAAGAAACCATCCACGAGATTCTCGGGGATCAGCCCTGCGTCGTCCTCGGCATTCCCGACGAACAGCGCGGCGAGCGGCTGACGCTGCTCTACACGCAACCGGAAACCACGCCCAGCCAGCTGTGGCAGCGCCTGTCTGAAACCAGCCTGCCCAAGCTCTGGATTCCGAAGCGCGAAAACATCTATTTAGTCGACTCCATTCCGACTCTCGGCACGGGCAAGCTCGACCTGCGGGGCGCCAAAGCCAAAGCCATCGAGCTGGCCAGCGCTTCCCGCTCCGGGGAGAGTGATAAAGCGGCGGACACGGAGAAGGTCAATGCAAATTGAATCCGTCATCGCCCCGAATCGCGTCCGTCTGCTCATCGGCGCCGCGTTGGCGCTCTCCGTCTCGGCATTCTTCCTATTCGTGCCGCCCATCGCGCAGGACCCGACCTACCATTTCTTCGCGGACCGCCGCACCATCTGGGGCGTCGAAAACTTCTGGAACGTGGCTTCGAATCTCCCGTTTGCGGTGGTCGGCTTGCTCGGCCTGTGGAAACTCACCGGCGTTATCGACCGGGTTCTATTCAGCGGCGTGCTGCTGACGTTTTGCGGATCGGCCTACTATCATCTCGCGCCCAGTGACGCGCGCCTGGTCTGGGACCGTTTGCCGATGACCATCGTCTTCATGGCGTTGCTGGCATGCATCGTGACCGGAGAAAAGGACTCGCGATTCAGCCGCTTGCTCCTCGCGTCGTTGGTGACATGCGGCATCGCGAGCGTGCTGTGG
This sequence comes from Bryobacterales bacterium, assembly GCA_963747945.1. GTDB lineage: Bacteria > Acidobacteriota > Terriglobia > Bryobacterales > Bryobacteraceae > Palsa-89. The sequence goes on along the minus strand of CAVVHB010000030.1, from coordinate 263,205 downwards.
TGGAGCGTCACCAGCGATCTTCGATTTTACGTCCTGGTCCAATTCGGCCCGCTCCTGATTCTGATTTCCGCGCTGTGGTTCGTTCGCGATGCGCGCTACCTCGCAGCTGTCTTGACTTTCTATGCGCTTGCGAAGCTCGCCGAGTTCTACGATCGCGCCATATTCTCCGCCCTGCCCATCAGCGGCCACACCGCCAAGCATGTCCTGGCCGCCATTGCGACCTATTTCATTTACCGCTGGCGTCTTTCGGATTCCACAGCCGAGGCGGACGTCCGCTAACGGAGAAAATCCATGGGCTTTCTCTTGTTCCTTTTCGTGCTGATAGGGTTTGTGTACCTGTATGGCCGAATGCGCCGCGCCGAAGAACGCCTCAATCAAAATGAAGATCGCCTCAATCAAGATGAATACGAGCGCAGCCGGGATAGCGAGATAATCGCTGCACTGACCCACCGCGTCTGGGCGCTGGAGCGATCGCAAACCGCGCCCGCGCCGCCCACTCCGCCTCCAGCTGTAACCGTCGCGCCGCCGCCCGTAATTCTGCCGCTGTCCCAACCGACGCCTGCACCCGAGCCAGTTCCGGCGCCACTGCCGATCATCGCGATGCCCGAAATTTTCCGCGAGCCCGCGCCACCTCAACGAACCTGGCGCGACCAGCTTCGAGATTCCATGGGCGGCCAGGAATGGGAAGCCGTGGTGGGTGGAAACTGGCTTAATAAGCTCGGAGTGCTGGTGCTGGTGATCGGCATCGCGCTGCTTCTGGGCTACGAATTCACGCACGTCGGTCCCTTCGGCCGTGTCGCCACTGGAATGGCCGTCGGCCTGACGATGCTGATCGGCGGCGCGTTTATCGAGCGTAAGAGAGCCTATGCGATCTTCGCGCGGGGCCTCATCGGCGGGGGCTGGGCGGCGCTCTACTTCACAACGTACGCCATGCACGCGCTTCCCGCCGCCAGGGTAATCGACAACCCGTATATCGCTTCCCTGCTCGTGCTGGCCGTCGCCTGCGGAATGATTTTACATTCGCTCCGCTACAGATCGCAGACCGTGAGCGGGCTGGCCTACTTCATCGCGTTTGCCACGCTCGCGCTGAGCGAGAGCACGCCATTCTCCGTCCTGGCGCTGTTGCCGCTAGCCGCGTCGCTGTTATATCTGGCGTATCGCTTCCACTGGCATCGGATGGCTGTATTCGGCCTCTTCGCCACCTACGCCACTTGCGCCTCCCGGCCCGACGTGGGCGCGCCGCTGGCATCCACACAGGCGCTTTTCGCGATGTACTGGCTGCTGTTTGAATCCTTCGATCTCCTCCGCCTTCGGCGCAGCACTGCAAGTTGGACCATTGGCTCGCTGATTCTCCCTATCAACGCGCTCGGATTTCTCGGGCTGTCCCTGGTCAAATGGCAGCGCTCCAATCCCGAGCATCTGTATGCGTTCCTGGCCGCGGGTGCGGCGGTTTATCTGGCCGGCGCCGTGCTCCGCGCCCGTTTGCGTCCGCCCTCCAGCTTCGACGAAACGGCCGGCACCCTCGCCCGAATCGGAGGTGGAAGCTACGAAGGCCCCATCACTCTTTCGGCGGCGATGGCGGCGTCTGCCATCCTTCTGCATGCGACAGGCGAATGGATCAACGCCGGCCTGCTCATCGAAGGCGAGATTTTGTTTCTTGCGGGTTATTGTCTCGGACAAAGCTACTTGCGGCGTCTGGCCGGAGCCGCGTTCGCCGGATCGGTCGTCAAAGTCGTATTAGTGGACCAACCGGAAGGCGGCTCAATTGCCTTCGCCGGACACAGCTGGACCAATTGGTCGCCCATCGCGGCGTTGTCCGCGGCGGCTTTTTATATCAATCGCATGCTCCGCGTGACCGAGGGCGCGCTCTACAGTTCAGTAGCGGCGGGCCTGATCGCAATGGTGCTTGCCTACGAGACCCCGCGTCAGTATCTCTCCGTAGCCTGGCTGGCTTTCGCCGCGATTCTGTTCGAAGCGGGCTTCCGCTTGCGGCAAACCGAGTTTCGATATCAGTCGTATGTCGTTGGCGCGCTCGGAACCGGCGCGGGCATTCTCTTAAACATGTTCGAACCCTTCGCGTGGCGGCCTCTCGCCATCTGCGCGGCTCTGCTGTACGCCGGCACGCTGCGCATGGCCTTGAGCAATGATGACGGCCCGCTTAGCGAAGCGGAGAAGAAACTCTCGTGGATCACCGCGGCTTCCACCGCTGCTTTTCTGTTCGCGATCGTGTGGAAGGTGGCGCCCGGAAATTATCTCGGTGTCGCCTGGCTGCTGCTAGGTGCAGTCCTGTTCGAACTCGGTCTGCGAAACCTGCCCAAACATTTCCGCTGGCTTTCGTACTTGGTTTCCACCGCCGGCTTTCTGAACATGTTGTTCCATCCCTGGGAAGCGGGTCCCGTCGCCGTAGCCATGGTGGCGTGTTGGTCGATGAGCGCGCGGCTCTTCCGTCCAATGCCCGATGGTATCGGCGACCGGGAGCGCGAATGGTGCCGCGATCTGTACGCCGCGGCCGCTACGTTGTTTGCAATGACGCTGGTGTGGCTCAAACTGCCGCCGGCTGTGGTCGCCCTGGTGTGGACCGTCCTTGGTCTGGCGCTATTCGAGATTGGACTCCGCTTCCCGATCCCGCGCTTTTGTCTGCTGGCCCACTGCATCGCGGCCGCCGTGTGCTTTCGAATATTGATATTCGACTTCGCCGGTCTCGCAGCCTTCCGAGGCAATGCGCTTCGAATCACCTACCGCACCTTCACCATCCTGCCGATCGTCGCGTCGTATTACTACATCTGGTGGCGCGATCAGCGCGCGGCCGGCCGGCTCTATCTCTACGTATCGGCCGCTCTCTTCCTGGCCCTTGCGCGCTTCGAACTGGGCTGGCCGCTGGCTGTCGTCGCCTGGGCTCTGTTCGGCCTCGCGCTCTACGCGGTGGGGCGACTGCGCAACATCGCGGATTTGCAGTGGCAAAGCCATGCCATCGCGCTGCTCTCGTTCTTTTCAACCGTCGAAGCACTGGCCGGAAATCAAACTCGCACGCTCAGCGCCGCGGTTGTTATTGCCAGCCTTTATGGCGCCCAGCTTCTCGCTCCGGGCTATGCTCGCGCTTTTTATTCGCTCCTGGCCTCGCTACTGCTGGCCATCTTGCTCTTCTACGAAGTATCGGGCGAAGCGTTAACCATGGCCTGGGCCGTGGAAGCGCTGGCGCTGCTTGGCGCCGGATTCCCGCTGCGCGATCGCGTGCAACGTCTGTCCGGCCTGGGGCTCTTCCTGATTTGCGTACTCAAGCTGTTCCTCTACGACTTGCGCCAACTCGAAACGGTGAACCGCATCTTCTCGTTTATTGTGCTGGGCCTAATTCTGGTGGGCGTTTCCTGGATGTACACGCGCTTTCGCGACCGCATCCAGCGTTACTTGTAATCCTAATGCGTCATCGAGTAAATCAAGTAATTAATCCCGTAACGATACGCCAGCGACGTCATCTGCTCGGGATAAATCGGTGAATCCGCGTATTCCCAGGCATCGCCGACGTCGGTGTTGAAATTCACCGCCACCACCATGTGGCCCCGGTCGTCATACATGGCACGCCAGGCGGGCGTGGAACCCTCCGGCTGATATACCAGCACGGTGCCGCCTGGGCCGCGCCGCAAATGCCGCGTACCAGGAATGAAGGTGCGGTCCTTATCCTGAATATCGTAAAGAACATGCATCACCGAATCTGTTTGGGCCAGGTCCCTAATCGGATGTCCAGGCAGCACGCGCGCCATAGTCTCGCGGAAGATCTCCCACTGATCGGCGCCCCAGAAATCGTCCACCACCAGGAACCCGCCACGCAAGAGATACTCACGCAGGCGCATCGTTTCCGCGTCACTCAGATTCCACCAACCGGTCTGTGTCGCATACACCCACGGATAATCGAACAAGTGGTCGTCGGTAAACCGCAGGTGGCGCGGATCACCGGTCGCGATGCGCGTCAGCCGCTGGACGCCTTGGGAAAAGTGGTCGTCCGCGTCCGGCCAATCCACCACCCACCAGCCTTCGCCCCTGGCCCCGCGCGAAGCGAATCCAAAGTAGCGATGATACTCCGGCAGGTCTGTATATTCCACGCGAATGAAATGAAACTCGGCTTGCGATGGGAACGCCGGCCGAGGCGCTTCCTCTTCCTCCTGTTGCAAGCGGAACCGCTGGCCCAGGCCCGTCATCGAGAGCAACAGGGCAAGCAGGAGCGGAAGTACAATGAATCCCAGTCTCCTTGCGCTCCACGTCATCCGGCAGCCCCGGCTCAATTGTAACCGCGCCAAGCCACGTCTGGTCGCGCGTTGCGCTCATCTCCCTGGGCGGCTTCTTCGAGTTTTACGACATTTTCTTCGCGGGCTACGTCGCCCCAGGCCTGGTTCGCTCCGGCATCCTGACGCCGACTACGCCCGGTCTGTTCGGGTACACCGGCATTGCCGGCTTCGTGGCCGCCATGTTCTCCGGGCTCTTCGTCGGAACCGCGCTCGTCAGCTTCGTTGCCGACCGTTTTGGGCGCCGCGCCATCTTCACTTACTCGCTGCTTTGGTACACCGCCGCAAGCGTCGTCATGGCGTTCCAGCAGCATGTCTTCGGTCTCGATCTGTGGCGTTTCATCTCCGGCATCGGCGTCGGCGTGGAGCTGGTCACCATCGACACGTATCTCGCCGAACTGGTTCCGGCCAACCTGCGCGGCCGCGCCTTTGCCGTCAATCAGGCCATCCAGTTCTGCGCTGTTCCCGTGGTGGCACTCCTGGCCTGGCTGCTGGTCCCGCGCTCGCCCTTCGGACTCGATGGTTGGCGGTGGGTAGTATTATTCGGCGCGGCCGGCGCCATCCTGGTGTGGTGGATCCGCCTGCGAGTTCCGGAAAGTCCGCGTTGGCTCGCGCAGCGCGCCAAAAGAGACGTTAGTACCGCACCTGCGCGCGCCGGCTTCCGAGAGATGTGGCGGCCGCCCTACCGTACCCGCAGCATCATGCTGATCGTCTTTCATCTGTTCCAAACCGTCGGCTTTTATGGTTTCGCGAATTGGGTGCCGACGCTGCTGATCGCTCGCGGTATCGCCATCACCAGCAGCCTGCGCTACACCTTCATCATCGCCATCGCCGCCCCGTTTGGACCGCTGCTCGCCGCCGCCATCGCCGACAAACTGGAGCGCAAGTGGCAAATTGTCTTGTCCGCTTTCGCTATTGCGGTGGCCGGGGTTCTGTTCGGACAAATGACCGCCGCCGCGTTGCTGATATTCTTTGGCGTGCTGCTCACGCTTGCGAACAACATTCTGTCGTTCTCGAGCCACGCCTACCAGGCTGAGCTCTACCCCACGCGCATCCGCGCCCTGGCCGTGGGCTTCGTCTATTCGTGGAGCCGCATCTCGGTGGTCTTCAGCTCATTTGTGATTGGATTGACTCTCGATCGCTTCGGCGTCCCCGGCGTCTTCACGCTGATCGCGGGCAGCATGCTGATCGTGATGCTCGCCATCGGCATGCTGGGCCCGCGCACCAACAACCTCGCGCTCGAAACGATCGCGCAGTAGGCCTAATTCGACGACGTCGCCTTTTGATCCTTAATCTGCAACTCGTTCACCACCTGCTGGACGTTGGGAACGGAAGCCGCAACTTCTTGTGCCTGGGCGCGGACGGCCTGAGAGTCGACGTTGCCGGTGAGGGTGACCACATGATTTTTCACCGAGTATTTTACGCCCTTGTGGAGCCGATCCTGAATGAGCGCCGCGTCCAGATTCTGCTCGATACCTTTGTCCAGGTCCGAGTTGGCCGCCTTCGCGTCATGCGCGTCGCCGGGCGGGACCACCGCGATCTGGTTCGATACCACTTCGCCCGCCGCCATGGAATTTGCGATCGATTCGGCTTGCGCCTTGTCGCCGTCTGTCGCCACGTGCCCGCTCAGTGTGACAACACCTTTGTCTCGATCCTGACTGGTAGAGACATCCTTGAAGCCAGCCTGATCGAGAGCCTTGTGGATACCGCCGGAAACATCGGGCGACTTGCTGGAGGTATTGGAGCATCCCGCCAGTGCCCCCACCAGCAACACGGCCAGCAAGGACGACCCCAGTTTAAGAATTTTCATATTTCTCCTTGAATGACATTGCTTCAGTGAATGACGTTGAATGACATCGTTCAATTTATGGATACCGGCGGCTCAAACTCGTTTCAAATCGGCAAGCGAGACCAAGGGGCCCTTGCGCCCGCAATGAAAAAGGAGTTACTTAAGGTCGATAGGGGTGTCTAATCTTATATGTCCACGCGTTATAACGACGGATCACACTACGAAAACCACCAACGTGCCGCTGAACTCGAGGACGGCGCCGCGCACGCGCATCGGGTTGCCGAGCAGAATGGAAAGCAGGATCACCTGACGGCGCATGAACAAACACGCCAAGCGCTGGAGCATTCCAAGGATTCGCATCACGACTCCCAGACCGCCACCGTTGGTCATGGCATCGCTGCGTTCGGCCATGCGGACATTGCAGCCCTGGCTTACGAACTCTGGCAAGCCAGGGGATGTCCCGACGGATCACCCGAGGAAGACTGGTATCGTGCCGCGGAGCAATTGCGCTCTCGCGCTCACACCAGCTGATTGTCAATCGAGCAACTCCGGGTCCGGTAGCTGCACTATATCCAGCCAGTAGCGGACCAGCGTCCCGATGGTCGCTACAAACGTCTCCAGCGACATCGGCTTCGTGATGTACGAATTCGCGCCCAGCCGGTAGCACCGCAGCACATCCCGCGGCGATCGCGAGCTGCTCATGATCACAACGGGAGTAGCCGCCAGCGCTGGATTTTGCCGCACCTGGGCAAGAAGCTCGAACCCGTCGATTCCAGGCATGCTCAGGTCGCTCACCACCAGCCGCACGAGGCCCGCGCCCGCAAAGCGGCCCTCTCGCTTCAGATACTCCAGTCCTTCTTCCGCCGTCGACACCCAATACAATTTCGCGCGCGTCTCGATCTGTTGCAGCGCGTGCTCAAACAACTTCGCGTCGCTGGGAAGATCGTCGATCAGCAGGATCTGAAAATTTCCAAGTTCGCTCACCGGCTCCCCATCATCGTCACGTCCCGCGCCCGGTCCGACATTCCGTCTTCCCAACCGCTCCAGCCGGATGTCATCCGATACGGCGCACGATCCAGCACCGCTTCAATCTGCCGCAGCTTGCCGTTCTCTACTTTGAACATCTCGGCAATCTCCCAGGTCCACGGCTGCGTGGGCCCAGCCACCACGGCCCGCCCGTCGGGCGTCTCAAAATGCCTGGTCTTTCCCGCCGAGTGATCGAAAAAGACGAAGCTGAACACCAGGCCGCGTTCCGGATCCACCGCCACGTAGCGACGGTCGCGAATCCGCGTGACGAAATGTAACAGGCCCGATTGAAACTGCTCCTTGCAGCCCCACGTCGCCGAGTAATTCGTCGCGGTTGCCGGGTCCGGTTTCGTCTGGCCCTCCTTCAGAGGCGCGTTGGTGGTTTGCATGCCGTTTTCAATGCGGTTGCAATCGTCCGTGAAAGGATAGACTCCCTTGCCGTCATTTTGTTGCATGCCGGAAAAATACATATTGGCGGTCTTGATTAAGTCCCCGCGCGACATGCGTTGCGCCTCCGGAATCGTTTCCAGGAACAGATGATTCGGCGTGCCAATCTTTTCCAGACGCTCGGCCGTCTGCGGATTTCGCACCACGAAGGTCTCCGCTTCAGCGATTTGCCGGTTCTCCAGCTTCAGCCGCAGCGCGATCACGCCCGCAATCGGCTCGTTGGGGGTCCGCCCTTCCTCTTTAATGGTCCCGATGAACGCCACCGACCCCGCTTGAGGATCGTCCACGAACAAGCGATACGTCCCCTTGCCCACCATCGAATTCCACAGCCCATCGGGGATCACCAGCTTCTGGCCGTTCTCGGTAAACTTCACGTTTTTCGCCAGAGGCACTAGCTTGGGATCGTGCGCCATCATGGCGTCGAGATACTGATCGACAAAGCCCTCGAGACACGCGCGGTCACACGGTCCGCTTTTTCCGTTTCCGCTCTGTGCCGCCAGGGCGGACGCCAGGGAGAGTCCCCATACGCCCATTGCGATCAGTATTTTTGCCATAACGCTCCGCCAGCCATTGTATACCGGGATAAGCAAGAACGCGGCTGAAGCCGCATGTACCGGTACGCGGTTACGATGAAATAAGCCGTAGCTTTGTTATCATTCGTGGCATCTACTCAGTTATGACTTCGTCCGCCGTCATTGATGTCAACCCGCTGGAGAAGTTTTCCCTGGAGCCGCCGCCCACCGGCGATGCCTGTCTGTTGGTGATCTTCGGGGCGTCCGGAGACCTTACTCGCCGCAAGTTGATTCCAGGCCTGTACAACCTGGCGTGCGTTGGCTGCATGAATCCTCAGTTCGAAGTGCTGGGTATCGGGCGAACGGAGATGAGCTCGGAAGAGTTCCGCTCCAAGCTGCGGGAGAGCGTTTCTCAATCGAGCGATACGCGGGATTTCAACGAGCAACACTGGAAGGAATTCGAGCAGCGCCTGCATTACTTTGTCGGCGATATCAAGGACAATCAGCTTTATACCCGCCTGGCGGAGCGTCTGGGCGAGATGCGAAAATCCGTACCTACCGGGAATCACTTGTTCTACGTTTCAACGCCGGCCTCGGTGGCGGCTCCCATCGTGGAGGGTTTGGCGGGCGCCGGGCTGAATCACGGTAAAGACGGCTGGGCCCGGATCGTGCTGGAGAAGCCCTTTGGGCACGATCTGAAGTCGGCTCAGGAGTTGAACGCGGTCCTGCACAAATCGTTCGACGAGAAAGACGTATTCCGGATCGATCATTATTTGGGTAAGGAAACGGTCCAGAACATTTTGGTATTCCGCTTCGGCAACTCGTTGTTTGAACCCGTGTGGAACCGCAACTATATCGACTACGTGGAAATCGCGGCGGCGGAAACCGTGGGCGTGGAGGGCCGCGCCGGCTTCTACGAAGAAACTGGCGCTCTGCGCGACATGGTGGCCAATCACATGCTTCAGTTGCTGGCGCTGACAGCCATGGAACCGCCGATCGAGTTCGAGGCGGACTCGGTGCGCGGGCAGAAGGTACAGGCGCTGAAATCCATCCGTCCAATGACGGCGGAGGAAGTGGCCAAGCGAACCGTACGCGGGCAGTATGGCTCCGGCGAGAGCAACGGCAAAGGCGTCCCCGGCTATCGCCAGGAGCCGGGTGTGAAAAGCAGCTCCGCCACCGAGACGTATGTCGCCGTCGAGCTCTACGTGGACAACTGGCGCTGGGCGGGCGTGCCGTTCTTTATTCGCACCGGGAAGCGGCTGCCGCGGCAGGTCTCCGAAATTCGCGTTCACTTCAAACGCACGCCGCAGGCGCTTTTCTCCGCCACGCCTCACGACCAGTTGGGGCCGAACGTGATCACTCTGCGCATCCAACCGGACGACGGAATCAGCATCGCCTTCGACGTCAAGCGGCCCGGCTCTCACATGCGCGCGCTCACGGTGGATGCGAACTTCTCCTATGAAGCGGTCTTTGGCCACAAGGGGCCGCCCGCTTATGAGACGCTTCTGCTGGATTCGATGCGCGGAGACGCAACGCTTTTCACGCGTCACGACGAAGTGGAGGCGGAGTGGCGAATCATCACACCTATCGAAGAAGCCTGGGCGCAACTGCCCGCTCCCGCGTTCCCCAATTATGCGGCCGGATCGGAAGGGCCGGTGGAGGCTGACGCGCTCATCGCGGGCGATCATCGCGAGTGGCACCGGCTTTCGAAATAGGCCGGACATGGTGCATGCGGCTTCAGCCGCGTTTTGCCAGATCAGGCGATGACGCGGCTGAAGCCGCGTGTACCGGCAGCCCTCTCGGCTTTCGCTATAGAATGGATCTTCGATATGAAACTCGCCGCTGTTATGCTGCTGTGCGCCTCTTCCATTGCCTGGGCTGCCTCCGGCAAAGGGGCACTCGACAAAACCACATTCGAAAATTATCTGCGGCGCTTGGAGCTGTTCCGGGGCGATGTGAAATTCAAGATCGACGACCCGCGGCCGGCCAAGTATCTGCCGGGCTATTCGGAAGTGCTGGTACATCTGATCTTCGACAACGCCGAGAGGGATGAGGTGTTCTACATTTCCTCCGATGGCCAGACCATCGTTCGCGGCGACGTGTTCAACCTCGGAAGGTCTCCCTTTCAGTCCAATCTGGACAAGCTGACTCTGACCGATCAGCCCAGCTTTGGCCCAGCCGACGCTCCGGTAACGATCGTCGAGTTTGGCGATTTCGAGTGTCCGGACTGCAAGATGGAGGCGCCTATCCTAAGACACGATCTGAAGGAAGCGCTGGGCGGCAAGGTTCGCGTCTTCTTCAAGAATTACCCGCTCGATTCCGTGCATCCCTGGGCGCACGCGGCAGCCATCGCCGGACGCTGCGTTTATCAACAGGGACAGGCCGCGTTCTGGAAATTCTACGATTGGGATTACGAGAATCAGGACCAGATTACCGCGGACAATCTCAACATGAAGGTTTTGGCTTGGGCCGGCGAAAACGGCGTCGACACGGTGAAACTGGGTCAGTGCCTGGACACCAAAGCCACCGAGCCGGAGGTGAACCGCAGCATCGCGGAAGGGCGCGCACTGGGCATCCAAGGCACTCCGACATTGTTCATCAATGGCCGAAAAATCGGTGGACTGACGTGGCCCGATCTGCAGCTTGTGATTAATAAGGAGCTGGAGTTCGCGGCGTCACCGGCACACGCTGCTTCATCGGGTAGATGAGGTGACCTGCCGTAGCGGCGCGGGCATATCGGCCAGCACGTAAGCCATCACCGCCATGGCGGCGATATTGGCGCGCAAATCTTCCAGTTTCACTTTGTCGGTGGTATCGGCGCGCGAGTGGTGCCAGTCGAAATAGTGTGTGCCCACCGTGCGTAGCGCGAGCCCAGGCACGCCGTCCACCATGATGGGCGCAATGTCGGCGCCGCCCCCGCCAGGTTGAACGGAACCGGCATCGATACGGGCCAGCAATGCGCCGATTTCGCGCACCCGCCCCAGCATCGATTGCAAATCGCCGCTCGCGCTCAAGCCAAAGCCGGTGGGCTTTTCCGCGCCGCCGTCCATTTCGATCGCGGCCACATGGTTCTTGACGGTATCGCCGGCCCATGCGCGATACGCGTCGCCACCAGCGCCGCCGTTCTCTTCATTGGTCCAGAACACGACACGCAACGTTCGCCGGGGTGTGAGTCCCAGAGAGCGGATGATGTGCGCGGCTTCCAGAGCCGTGATGCATCCGCTGCCATCGTCCTGCGCGCCCGCGCCCACGTCCCAGGAATCCAAATGTCCGCCGATCACCACCACTTCGTCCGGCCTCTCGCGGCCCGGGATTTCGCCGATGACATTGGCGGATTCGGCGTCAGGGAGCGTATGCGCCTCCATCTCCAAATGGGCGATTACAGGATTGCCGGCATCCACCAGGCGTTGGATCAGCAGCGCATCTTCGATGGTGACGGCCGCGGCCGGAATCTTCGGGAATCCATCGCTATATTCCAGCGCACCGGTGTGGGGGGATTGAAGGCTCAGCGGAGTGACGGAGCGCACCAGCGCCGCCACTGCTCCCAGCCGCGCGGCACGCGACGGCCCGGTGGTGCGATAAACCACGGTGCGATTGTAGCCTTCATAAGGCACGTTAAAGAGAACGATCTTGCCCTCCACCGCGGCCCGGCCCTTTTTGTCCAGCTCCTCGAAGCTCGACACGGGAAGCACTTGGGCCGTAATTCCCCGCTTCGGAGTGGCTATGCTCCCGCCCAGCCCCAGGATGGTGAGCGAATGCGCAACCGGCTCAACCAGCGCGGCGCTTTCGTTGCCCCGCACCCAATGCGGAACCTTGACGCGGGGCGTAGCGACGTTGGTTAGCCCGTCCGCCTTCATCTGCGCGGCGGCCCACACCACCGCCTTTTCCAGCGCAGCCGAACCGCTCAAACGATTGCCGATACGGTCGCACAGGTAGGCCAGCTTCTCCATGCCGCCGCGATCGGCGAGCGAGGCGTCGATGAGCCTGGAAGCACTGTCGCGGTACTGTTCGGTCAGGGTGCCGGCGTTTTGCGCGAAGAGCGAAATCGTGAACACAGCGCCAACCAGGAATATGACGGCTCGTTTACTCATCGCGCTTTTTCCTCACCCCATTCATGAAAATGAAAGCCGTGCTGCTGCATAACCGAGCGCGCCTGCTCGGCGGCTTCCGGCAAAACGTAAAAGAAAGCCCCCACGCGCTCGCTGCGAAAGATCACGCCGCCGCTGTACTTGTCAGGTTCGACGGCGTAATCCACGCCCGATTCGGTGAAAACCGATTCCAGCCGCAAAGCTTCCTGCAGTTTTTTGGCGATGTAGATCAAATCCATATCGCGATCTGCAAAGAACTCGCCTTCGCGGCGCATAAACAGTGGTTACCCCATCCCTCGCACTCGCGCCGAAAATGCTTCGTATGCTTTCGGATTCGCGCTGTTCATGTTGTCGATCATGGCTTGCGCCATGGTCTCCAGGTTGGAGAGATACTTGGGATTGCCCATTGTCTTGCGCGAATCGGCGATGGTTCCCTTGGTTTTTTCCCAAACGAAGAGCATCTCGCCCGCGCTCTGCAGGAACAGTTCCTTGTTGAGCGCTCCGGATGTGACGAACGACGCCGCCATGTCCCAATAACTGGTGACCATCCGATAATAAGCATCCTGTTCCGATCCCGGCGGACAGGCGGCCAGATGCTCGGCCCCGTTGCCGGCCTTGTAGCCGAAGAGCCAGCCTCTCGCCTTACGCATGCGATCCTCACGGCGCAACTCGTAAAGCTTCAGAATGACGTCCACGTCGTGGTGAGTAGGTTTATCCATAAGGAACAGTGTACGCGTAGAGGGCGGGTGGCTCCAAGCGTACCGCCATCCCGATTACTGGAAAGAATTGTGGCGCATGCACTCTTGCGTGCCGCGTCGCCACTCCTGGCGACGCCTGGGGCTTGTCAATTGTTCACACGAGTGTGAACACAGCACGCATGAGTGCGTGCGCCACAAATTCCTTCCAGCAACGAAATTTCGGGGCGGGTTGCTGTAGCATTGTCTTCATGAACTCTTCCGCGCTGCGCCAAATACTGCTCGTGGTTGCACTCACGTTGAGCGCTCAAACCAAGCGCGAGTTCCAAAAGGGCGAACTCCTCAGCATCACCACCGGCAAAGGGCTGGATGAAAACTCTACTCATCGCTGGGCCATCTTTACGGTACAAATTGGCGATGTCATCTACACGGCCAGCGGAAAACGCATCCGCCATCCAACGGACGACTACAGCGAGGGACTGAACCCGGGTGACAATTTACAAGCCGCGGTCAGCGGATTCGAGATGATATTAATCAAGCCTAATGGAGGCGAACTGAAGACCAAGATCATCAAGCGCGAGCGAGCGCAGCCGTAGTCCCGACTAGCCTTCGGCCTCCCAACGGAAACGCGCCACGGCCAGCGCGCCAAACAGCGCGGCGAACGCCAGCAGCACTGCGATGGGTGCCAACGCAGCTTCAAAGCCGAGCCCCCGCCACGTCATGGCTTCCAGTCCATCCATGGCCCAGCGCGTGGGCGCCACGACCGTGGCCTTCTGCAGCCATTGCGGAAACAGAAACATGGGTATCCAGGCCCCGCCCAGCATCACCACAATCAAAGTGGCCAAAATGGAAAGGCCGCGCGTCGCCTCCGGAGTTTTTCCAATGGTGGCAACCAACATGCCGAAGCCCGCCGTCATCAGGGCGAAAGCGGCGCTTACTCCGAGAAAGCCCGCCATGCTGCCTTCCACGCGGACGCCAAAAACCAGCCGGGCGAAGAGGAAGTTCACCTGAACCACCAGGAACGCGAGAATGGCCGCACTGACGGCGCGGCTGCCGAGCAAAACTCCCCTGGATAACGGCGCGGCTCGGAACCGCTTCCACAGGCCGCGCTGCCGCTGCTGCAGGAGTCCGATACCGACGTCTATGCCCAGGAAGAGGACGAACTGCACCACCATTCCGGCGAAGGCGTGGGCGTAACCGTTGTACTGGGTGTTCCGCCGCGCGGTGACAGCCTCTTCGTGCGTGGTGAAAGGCATGGTCAAGCCGCGAGACAAGCCCAGGCCCGCGTCCTGATCGGACTGCTGGTTCCAGCGGTCTACGCTGCGCAACAAATCTTCCAGGGATTTTTTATCCGCCGGCGGCAGATCCTGACTTTGCTCCACTTGATCGAGAGAATTCTTCACCGCGTCGCGGCCGGTTTGTCCCGTGAACATCTCTTTGCTCACCGCCTGCATGACATCGCCGGCGAGCATTCCCGCCACCATGGCGCGCTCGGCCGTGTGGGAAGGATCGAACAGCATGCCGATTTCGGGTTTCTGCTGCGGGCCGAAGAAGGCGCGCCCGGCGTCCTGGCCGAAGTTGGGAGGAATGATCACGGCCACGATCGCGCTTCCCTTGCGCACGGCCGCGCGCGCATCGGCTGGCGTAGAGGGCTTCACATCCAGCGCCTTTTCCTGCGACAACCCTTTGACGATTTCGTTCGAAATCGCGCTGTGGTCCTGGTCCACCGCCAGGACGGCAATTTTGCTCTGGTTGGCCTGGTCGCCCGCGCCACCCAAGACGTAACCGAAAAAGGAGCCGATGGCGATGGGGATGGCGAAGCACATCAACAGCGCGCGGCGGTCCACGAAGAACAGCAGGAGGTCTTTCCGCACCAAGGCGCGAAACGGGATCATCATCCTGAACGAAATCATCAAGAATCGCGCAAGCTCCTTCCAGTGAGCGTCAGGAACACCGTTTCCAGATCGGCGCGCTCGCTCGCCACATGATGGTACAAATGACCTCGCTCCACCAGCCACTGCAAGAGACGCGGAGTCCCGGTGGCAAGGTCCTGCATGCCTACGCGTAATGTGCCGCCTTCGATTTTCACGGAACGAACGCCCGGCAGCGCCTGCACCTCTTCCAGGCGGAGGCCGTCCTGGCCACCGTCCAGTTCCACCGCCAGCAGGTTGGTTACCGGCAGCAGACGATAAAGGCCCTGCAACGTGTCGTCCGCAACCACTTCGCCATGATCGATGATGATGACGCGATCGCAGAGGCGCTCGGCTTCTTCCATGTAGTGAGTGGTGTAGACCAGCGTCTTGCCGCGCTTCTTGAGGACTTCGAGGTTATCGAAGATGGCATTGCGGCTCTGGGGATCGACGCCGACGGTGGGCTCGTCCAGAAGGAGGATCTGCGGGTCATGCAGGAGCGCCGCGGCGAGATTCAGCCGCCGCTTCATTCCACCACTGTAGTTTTTGACGCGCTCTTGGGCCCGGTCCGCCAGTCCGACGAGCTCCAGCGCCTCGCCGATGGCACGCTGGGCAGCCGCTCCATCCAGATCATAAAGCGCCGCGAAGAGCTGCAGGTTGGCAAGCGCAGTCAGTTCGTCGAAGAGCGCGAGGTCCTGCGGCACCAGGCCAATGCGGCGCTTGTTGGGATCGCAGTCGCCGGCTAACGGACGCCCTTCGATCCGCACCGAACCTGAGTCCGGACGAACCAGGCCGGCGATCATGGAGACCGTGGTGGTCTTGCCGGCGCCATTCGGTCCCAGAAGCCCGACGATCTCTCCGGCACCGGCCTGCAGCGAAACGCCGTTCACCGCCACCAATTTCCCGTAGCTTTTCTTCAGGGACTCAACTTGCAGCATTGCCTTCCAGCCGGATACCAACGTCTCATGGATATACGTGGCGGCGCAAAGGAATGTTCAAAAGCTACTCGCGGGAGCGCTGGCAGGGACAAGCTGTACTAGGGTGGATGCTATGCGGCAAGGCGCGGGACGTTCTATTAAACTGGTCGAATGCCAAAGCCCACGGCGGGAGCCGCGCGTCAGGACAAGCTTGAGCTGTACAAGAAACTGGTGGCCACCAATCCGACTGTGGAACTGAAAGGCGCCACGATCCCCTATACGTCGGTCAACGGTAATATGTTCAGTTATCTGAGCAAAGAGGGCAAGCTGGAGCTGCGGTTGCCGGCTGAAGAGAGGGAGGCGTTTCTAATAAAGTACAAGGCCAAGCTGTGCGAGGCGTACGGAAAGATTCAGCCCGAGTACGTCGAGGTTCCCGATTCGCTGCTCTCCTCGACGCGTGAGCTGAAGAAATTCTTCGACTGCGGTTACCAGTACGTGAGCTCCCTCAAGCAGAAGCCCACGGCCCAAGAGAACAAGAAAAAGAAGCAGCGCGCCTAAGAAGTTCGTCGCACGGTTAGCGGAACGGACGATGCTTCTCGCCGTGTGCCACCGGCATTCGGCTCAGTGTGCGCCTTAGCGCGCGCCGGCTTGTCCGCCACTCGAGAAAGGATGGCCTTGACCTGGTATTCGTATATTCCAAAACGGGGCGCCTGCCTGTTCCCGTCGCCGGGGATCGGCTCGGCAATCACTTTCTTGGCGGTGATTTCCCATTCACCTTCGATAACGTCGCCGATATCTTTATTGGAGCGGCTGTGGATGGTCTTGTTGGATGTCACGTTCATTCCCTCTACGCTCATTTGTGCCTGTAAGTAATTCTGCCTCTAGTCAGGTCATATGGCGACAGTTCGAGGGAAACGCGGTCACCCGTCATTATTTTGATCCGGTTCCGGCGAAGCCGCCCGGCCATGCTAGCCAGCACCGGTTTGCCCGCGTCGAGCTCGACGGTGAACATTCCGGCTCTGAATTTTTCGACCACTTTACCCATTACTTCTATTGCGTCTTCTTTTGGCAAATTGTTCTCCGGTTTCTTTCAAGTTTGAACGAATACCAATCTGAGTGCAGGCGGCAGACTGGCTGCCGCCCTTACCGCGCTGGAGTATTTCCTTACCAGCGACTGTTACTGCGCCCGCCGCCCCGATTGCCCCCGCCGCCAGATGCGCGCTCGGTCTTCGGCTTGGCTTCGTTGACGTTCAAGGCTCGGCCGTCCAGGTCCCGCCCGTTCAGTCCGCTGATAGCCGCGTTTCCTTCGGCATCCACACTCATCTCCACGAAGGCGAAGCCTCGTGCCTGGCCGGTGTCGCGATCCGTCACAATATTGACGCGATCGACGGAGCCATAAGAATCGAACATGGAACGGAGAGTGGCTTCGGTGGTTCCGAAGCTGAGATTACCTACAAAAATATTTTTCATCGTTTCTTTCTGAATTTGCAGAGCAGCGAATCAGGCACGATCGGACAGCGGGCGGTTGGACCGAACGATGAGGGACGATGCGAAAATAGGCGGAACTTCAAAGACACTCCCAGTCTAGCACGTATTCTAATGTTGCGGAGAAACAGATTGAGAATTAGAACGAAGAGTACGGCCGGTGATGGCCATCCACTGTGCTTTCAGTCGTCCGGGCCGTGCAGCATCTCCTCGGCCCACAGCGTAGCCTCTACGTAAGCCTTGCCGGCGGCCGATCCGGGATCCGACCGAGAGCAGGGCTTTATCGAGCGGCTGGTCGATCAAAGCGTCCAACAGCGAGAACATGCCCATCAGAAAAGCTTCATTTCGCTGTGTTATGCCGGCGAGTTATACCAGGCGTTCACAAAACTTCGCCCGAACGATGGAGAGCGTTGCCAGTTCTCCCGGCTTGTCGGTAGCCAGCGTGGGTAAGGTAGCGAGCGCCACCCAGCGGCGAATGTCGTCGCTGCCTACGATCATCAGCGCGCGTTCGATGGACTGAATCTCACCGCCTGGCTTTGAACGGTGCTGGGCCGCGCAAAGAAGTAGCCTTGAAAATAATCGTAGCCGGCGGCGCGCGTCCATTCAAATTCTTCGTAATCCCCCGCGGCCGGTAAGTGCGCAGCAGGCGCTCCTGCTCGCGCTGGGAGGTCACTAGAAGCCTATGGCGAAAACCCGAGAAGTCCGCTTGCTGACGCGCGCGGTTCAGTAGAGCCGCGACCGTGAGGGAGCGTCTTTTTCCACGGCCTAGGTGATCGGCAGCGAAGCCAGTTCCGACGGGCTTTCCGGTGAACCGCACCTCAGCAACGCATCCCGCAGATGAACCAGATCCAAAGGTTTCGCCAGATAGTCGTCCATGCCTGCTTCCAGACACATCTGTTTATCGCCCTTGAGGACGTTGGCGGTAAGCGCAACCAGCCGCGGCCGGTGCGAAGCGTCAAATTCGGATATGATTCTCCGCGATGCCTCCAGGCCGTCCATTTCCGGCATTTGGACGTCCATCAAAACTACGTCGTAACGCTGCCGATGCACGGCTTCCAAAGCCTCCAACCCGTTGGAAGTCACATCGGGACGGTATCCCATACGTTCCAACAGGCGCACCGCTACCTTCTGATTGACCACATTGTCCTCCGCCAGTAAGATGCGCAAAGGCCGCTCGGAGGCGAGCGCGGTGTCGATTGCATAGCTGGCACGCCGGGCCGGCGCGGCCGGCGCCGCTCCCAGTAAACGCCCCAGGATGTCCTTCAGGTGATCGCTCTTGATGGGTTTCGTCAGGAACGCTTCAAACGGATTGTTTTCCATCTCGCCCAACATTTCGCGCTTTGAAATGCTGGACGAACCGGAAAGAATCATCCGTACTCCGGCAACCAGACCGAGGTCCTGCAACCGCCGGGCTAACTGCACTCCGTCCATCTCGGGCATCTCGTAGTCGAACAAGGCCAAGTCAAAGCGTTCCTGCCGCAATCCGCTCGATGGCTTCACCCGGCGTCGCCACTGAAACCGGACTTAAACCCCACTTCAGAAACTGCGTCGCAAGAATCCGGCGATTGGCCGCGTTATCGTCCACCACCAGAATTCTCTTGCCGGACCAGTTGGGCTCCCGGTTGGCCTCATTGACCGGCGCTCCTTCCGGCGGCGGCGCCAACTTTTGGGGAATCCTAAACTGGAACGCCGACCCCCTACCCACCTCGCTCCGCACCCAAATGCTTCCACCCATGAGCTCCGCCAACCGTTTGCTAATTGCCAGACCCAAGCCGGTTCCGCCATGCTTCCTGGTGGTGGATGCATCCACCTGGCTAAACGATTGGAACAGCCGGTCTAAACGATCGGCGGGAATACCGCAGCCGGTGTCGCGAACCAGGAAGTGAAGGAACGGATCTTCGTTCCCGCCCGCCCAGGGCTGCACGGTGAGAACCACTTCGCCGGTGGCCGTGAACTTTACGGCGTTGCTTACAAGGTTCACCAGAATCTGCCGCAGCCGCGTTACGTCGCCCATGATCCAGCGCGGTACTAAGGGATGGATGTCGACTATCAGTTCCAATCCCTTCTCGGATGCGCGCGTGCTCAGCAAATCCACGGCGTCTTCGGCACACCTCACCAGGTCCAGGGGCTGACATTCCAATTCCAGTTTGCCCGATTCGATTTTGGAGAAATCCAGGATGTCGTTAACGATGGTCAACAACGAGTCCGAGGAAGTGCGAATCGTTTCCACGAAGTCCGCGGATTCAGGCTCCAGGTCGCGGTCCAGCAGCAGGCTGGTCATTCCCATGATCGCGTTCATGGGAGTGCGGATCTCATGACTCATGCTGGCCAGGAACTGGCTCTTCGCTTTGCTGGCTGCTTCGGCTTCTTCCTTCTTTTTGTCCAGATCGGCGGTGCGCTCGGCCACCATGGCTTCCAGTTCACGCTGACGCAACAAGAGGACGCGGAGCCGCGATCTCCAAACCAGGGCGATGGCCAGCATCAGCAGACAACTTTCAGCCGCCAGTGCAAGTCCGGAACGCCACCACGGCGGATGAATGACAAAGGGAATTTTATATACGTTTGAATCCTGAGCTTGCGCCGGATCGGTTGCTACCGCTTCGAAGGTGTAGGATCCTGGCGGCAACTGGGCGTAGCGGATTTCATGACTGGTTGCGGCAACCCATCGATCTTCCAAACCTGCCAGCCGGTAACGAAGCTTCAGAGTGCCGCCATCTCGAAATGGAGTGAAGAGCTCAATCAGTAACGGAGCTCTGGCCCAGGGCAGCGACGAGGTGGCGCTCGGATCCAGATTTCGATCCCCGAACGTCGCAGAGGCAGTCAACTTGAGGGAGGCAGACCGGGTGTATTGAGAAGGATCCAGCAGATGCGAAAGTCCTCCGCTGGTCCCGATCCAAATACTGCCGTCTTTGTCTTCCAGGAAAGCTTGATCGTCCGCGTCGTTCCACACCAGCCCATCCTGCTGAGTTAAGTTGTGCCACGAGGCGCCGTCCAGAAACGTGACGCCTTTATCCAGCCCCAGCCAAATCCGCCCCTGCCGGTCGTGCTCGATAAAATAAGCTCGTTCCGATCCAACCGTTTTGTCGGAGTACCTGTCGACGCGGCTTACGCGGTGATTCTGAATCGTAATATGAACGATTCCGGAGTCCTGGTTCACCCACAGAGAGTTGGGTGCGTCGGAAGCCAAGGGAGAATCGTTCCCGCCGAACTCCAATCCGGGGCCCCCATCGATCTGCTGCCAGGCGGAGCCGTCCAAGCGGAAAAGGCCTTTCCTGGTATCGGCAAAGATTTGTCCGTCGGGACTTTCGGCGACATGCGACGTCCAGGGAGCCAGACTGCGAGACATTTGGATACGAGCGCCCTCGGGGCCGTCGCGAGCGGTGTCGATGACGTACAAGCCGCCCCTGGTTCCAGCCCACATGCGCCCGCGCGAATCGGCCCGGAGCATCATAATGTAGGCGCTGCACTTCGCGCTGGTAAACGAGTGCGTAAAGGGATTGATGCGGACAACCGTAGTCCCCGTGCCTACCCAAACAGCTCCGTCCTTGGACTCCGCCAACCCGGAAATGCGTTGCCCTTGGGGCACTCCCGGCAGGGGCCAGGGTGTGAATTTCTTCGCGCCCGGATCTAGATAAGCAAGCCCGTTGTCATTGCCCACCCACAGCCGACCTGTGCGATCGCGCAGGATGCCCCAAACCGCGTCGCTTTGTAAGCCTTCCGCGGCGGTCCAAGTCTCCCAAAGGTTATAGCCCAGCCAGCGAGAAAGGCCATGGCCGCTGGAGGCGAACCAGATCTCGCCCGCGGGACTGACAAACACTGGCGCAATGCCGTAGGGAACAACACCCTGGTGTTCATCGAAAGTTCTCCAGGCTCCGTTTTCCCAGCGCAACAGTTGTTTCCCGCTTGAGGTCAGAACCCGACCCTGCCGGTCTTCGGTGATGGCATTGAGAGCATCGGGATTCTGCATTTCCCCGGGGTCGCGGTTTTGGAAAGCGCCGGCACCGGGTGGAAGAGCCGCGATGTGCTTGGAGCCCAGCGCCCAAATTTCGCCCTTGGAAGTAATAAAGAGGCTCTGCCAATTGTCTTTTTGCACCCCCTCTTTTTCTCCCCATTTCTCCAACCCGCGCCGACCGCTTCCTCCGCTAGCGGCTCCGTTCAAGCGGCAAATTCCTTCTCCGCAGCCCACCCACAGGGATCCATCCCGGCCCGCTAAGACACTGTGGGCCTTATCGGGAACGGCCACCTGACGAAAGTTGAATTCACCGGAGGTGGACCGGTGTCCAGCCACCAGATTGCCGTCGCTCGCGATGAAAACCGTACCGTCGGAAGAAGAGGAGATGGTGGATCCGGCGAACAGGCGCAGTTTTCTATCTTGAAAAAGAACGATATGGAACGCGCCGCCCTGCAAGTATCCGACGCCGTTCTGCAAACCGATCCACAGCCGGCCGCCCCCATCCTCATGTAGAGCCAGTACGTCGCCGGCCAAAACATCGGAACCGAGGGTCACGCGCTCAAAGCGTAGCCCATCGAAACGAAACAGGCCGCTCTCGGTGCCGGCCCAAAGAACGCCCGCGTGGTTCTGAAAAAGGACGTTGACATTGAGATTGCTAAGGCCCTCAGCCTGGCCGTATTGCTCGAAGGTATAGCGTTGAGCAAGGCACGCCGTAGGAACCAGCAAGGCTCCGAAAATCGATATCGGAACGATGCCAGCGAGTGACTTACACATCATTCAAAACCATCTCTCGAAACTATCGACTTTACGCGGAGAAGTCTTTAGAATCTGAGAAATAGGGCCAATTTGTGAGGGGAATCGCGCTGGCCGATACCTCACTCAGCCGCGAGGTATTAGCCCTTCCCGTACCTCCTGGTTGAGGGATAAGTTGAGGGCTAAGTCGATGCAGGTCCATGCCATCGCCAGGGCGCCGTCGCCCAGCGCTTCGGAATTCCCGCTTGACCTAGAGATCCTGCGCTCGGCCGAGTACCGAGACGGCTGTTGTCGCGCCCCCACTGCCAATATCACTTTGCCGCACTACCCGGCGGCGATTGCGGAGTGCCGACCCTATCCCGGCGCAGGGGGAGGTGGCTTGACTTCGATTCCACCTCGGCATCCAATGAGTTCGAAGGAGGATCGCATATGCCAAGTTTGTCACTGCTTACGATTTTGACGATTGCCTGGGCAGCCGTCACCGTCGTCTTCCTTTCTTTGTGGTTCTACCGTTCTCTAGTTGGAATGAAGGAAGAAGACATATTGGTTCTGAGTGCCGGTGAGTCCAAGTTGGAGCAGGACCAAAGGCACATCCAGGAGCGCCTGCACCAGATACGGCCATATCTTCGTGGATTCGGTTGGGCGTCGGCAGCCCTGCTTGTGGCGTTGGGAGGGATCTGGGTTTACCGCGGCGTTAAAGATTTCTTCTCTTGACAGATTGATCTGCGCGTTGCGCTTTTTATTAATCGCCGAGCGGCTTAAGATGGACTTATGGAATTAAGGTGCGAAGCCGCCGTCTGATTCTGCTTGTACTGGCTATCTGGCCGATAACGGGATCGTTGCCAGGCGCTACGAACAGCGCTTTGCCCGGCATGCCGCCGGTGGTCGATTCCAAGGACATCTACTCGGAAACCCACGTGGGGAAGCTCAGCCCCACGGTCCGGAGCTTCCCCAATCTGGTCTATGTCCCCAACAGCGACAGCAACACCGTGGACGTCATCGATCCGCGGACTTTTCGCATCGTCGATCACTTCAAGGTCAGACGGCAGCCGCAGCACGTTGTGCCCTCTTACGATTTGAAGACCCTGTGGGTTTTGAACGATCTGGGCGACAGCCTGACCAAAATCGATCCGGCAACGGGAAAACAGGGCGAGACCATTCGCGTCAAAGACCCCTACAACATGTACTACACGCCGGACGGCAAATTCGCCATTGTCGTGGCTGAGCGCAACCATCGTCTGGACTTTCGAAATCCGGTCACCATGGAGCTGGTCGATTCGCTGCCGGTCCCTTGCCGGGGCGTGGACCACATGGATTTTTCCGCCGACGGGCGATATCTGATCGCGAGCTGCGAATTTGCGGGAACGGTGATTAAGCTGGACGTCGCCAAGCGAGCCGTAGTCGGGACTTTGTCGCTGGCGCGGCATCAGGATGGGGGCGCGACGACCGTCCCGGCGCATGGAACGCGAGGTCTTTCCTTGAGGCGAGCGTACGACCTGCGGCACTCGCCGAGCGGGAGCATGCCCCAGGATGTGAAAACTTCTCCAGACGGGAAAATCTTTTACGTCGCCGACATGCTGGAGAATGGCGTCCACCTGATCGATGGCGACCGGTTCGTTTCGATCGGTTTTATTCCGACTGGCGCCGGGGCCCACGGCCTGTACCCCAGCCGCGACTCCAAACTGCTGTACTGCTCCAATCGCGACGAGGGTACGATTTCGGTGATCAGCTTCGCCGAGCGCAAGGTGGTTCAAAAATGGAGCATTCCCGGCGGAAGTCCCGATATGGGCGGTGTTTCAGCCGACGGAAAGGTGCTGTGGCTTTCCGGCCGCTACACGAGCGAAGTTTATGCCATTGACACCGGCGATGGACACTTGAGGGCGCGCATCCCGGTCGGCAAGGGACCGCACGGCTTGTGCGTTTACCCGCAACCGGGGCGGTACTCGCTGGGGCACACGGGGATTCTTCGGTAGGGCGAGACCCGACGGGCCAATTTCATGCGGCTTCGATTGGAATCAGCTCTTGAAGTAGTGCAATTGCACAATGCGAGGCCGGACTGCGCTGTCTTCGAAGTGCAGTGACACGGCTTCCAGGGCGTTCTCGCGCAACTCTTCCCAAGTTTCAGCCTGGGTGAAGATGGCGTGGCCGAGCGCGCAGGCATAAAATCCGCCTTCTTCCGCGTCGCGGATCTCAAAGATGAGTTCCATGTCAATAGCATACCCAAGTCGAGCCTACGTCCTCGGGGACTTGGAGCACCGGACGTCAATCGAAGGCGCTACCGTCGCGCACGGGCAACCGCGCGGCTGCAATTGCGGCATCCAGATCATCGACAGCCGCGGCGCTTGGATGAGGCAGTTCGCGAATGGCTCGTAACACGGTTTCCGGCGAACTCGCCTTGTCGAACAGAGTGCGCAGACTTTCCAGCGCAAGCTGTTCCACGCTCTTTTGTTGCGCGGCGGCGATCCCTTGGAGGCTAAGGGCGAGGTCGTCTGGGATTTGAATCGTCATCGTTTCCCTTGGTTACATTGTTCAACACCGGGAGCGCGTTACCAACAAGCATGACCGCAGCCACTACCTCTCAGAGAAATTGCCCGACCTCCTCCCACCACAAGGAAGAACATCGTGCTCGCGCCGGCTACTACCAAAGAAGACCAACTCCACTGGCTGGCCCTCTGCCTCATCCCCGGCCTCGGAACGGTGAAAGCCGGGAAGCTCATCGAGCGTTACCATTCGCCGCAAGCGATCTTTCGGGCCTCGCGGTCTGAGCTGGAATCGCATGGGCTGTCTGGCAGCGTGGCACAAACCATCGCCAGCGGATGTACCTTCGATGACGCTGTGGAACAGCAGCAGAAAATGCTCGAAAACGGCGCCGTGCTGGTGCCGATCTCTGACCCCGCCTATCCGGCGCGGCTGCGTGAGATCTACGATCCACCGATCGTTCTGTTCGCGCGCGGCCGTATCGATCTCCTTCAATCCATTCTGCTCGGGGTGGTGGGGACCAGGCGTCCCACGGCGTATGGAACCGCGGCGGCACAACGCCTGGCAGCGGATCTGGCGCAAGCCGGGCTCGCCATTGTGAGCGGCATGGCGCGCGGGATCGACACCTCGGCTCATCGCGCGGCGCTCGACGTGGGCGGCGACACGGTTGCGGTGTTCGGGTGCGGCGTGGACCTCATTTATCCCGCGGAGAATCGAAAGCTCGCGCTCGAGATCGCGGAAAAAGGCTTGCTCCTCTCCGAGTTTCCGATGGGCTCCCCCGCCTATCCGCAGAACTTTCCTATTCGCAATCGCATCATTAGCGGTGTGAGCGTAGGGATCCTGGTGGTGGAGGGCGCGCAGTACTCCGGCTCGGCCATTACGGCCAAAATGGCACTGGATCAGCAGCGCGAGGTTTTTGCAGTCCCAGGAAATATCACGTCCAAAATGAGCTGGGGACCGAACCTTCTGATCAAGCAGGGCGCCAAGCTGGTCCAGGAGTGGAACGACGTATTGGTGGAGCTGCCCACCGATACCCGGCGAGCCCTGATCGGTAAGGCGCAGGCCCGTCTGGGTGTCGCGCAGGGAGTTATGTCGTTGGAAATAAATGACGAACAGGCTAAGCTACCACCGGAACTGGGCTTAGCCAGCCGTTTGCTCCTCAAGCACTTAAAACCCGATTTGCCAATTCAGCTTGACCAGTTGCTTGAATCTTCTGATACATTGACTTCATCAGAGGTAATTGCCGCACTGTTTGAACTGGAACTTCTAGGGCTGGCCCGCCAACTCCCCGGCAAGAACTTTGTTAGAGTGTGGTAGAACTTAAACGCTAATAAGACTGTAAGCATTCTTACGGATTCAGGAAGACCATGGCAAAATCTCTCGTCATCGTCGAATCGCCGACGAAGGCGAAGACGATCGGCAAATATCTTGGTAAGCAATTTGTCGTGAAAGCTTCGCTTGGCCACGTCAAGGACCTGCCCAAAAAAAATCTGTCGGTGGACGTGGAACACAACTTCGAGCCGCACTATGAGGTGATCGAAGGCAAGAAGAAGCTCATCGCGGAACTGAAGGCAGCGGCCAAAGGAGTGGACTCCGTTTACCTGGCGGCCGATCCGGATCGCGAAGGCGAGGCCATCTGCTATCACCTGCAAGAGGAGCTCAACGGATCGAAGAAAGGCCCGAAGTTCTATCGGGTGATGTTCAACGAGATCACGGCCAACGCCATTAAGAAGGCGTTCGACAAGCCTGGATCGGTGAACCTGCACCTGGTGGACGCACAACAAGCCCGCCGCGTTCTGGACCGGTTGGTGGGCTACAAGATCTCGCCCCTGCTGTGGGACAAGGTGCGGCGTGGGCTTTCGGCCGGCCGCGTGCAAACGGTGGCGCTGCGGCTGATTGTCGACCGCGAGCGCGAAATTCGCGCGTTCATCAAGCGTGAGTATTGGACCATCGACGTCCAGCTCAACGCCAAGAAGCCGCCGGTGCTCACCGCCCGCTTCACCAAGAAGAACGACGAAACCATCGAACTGGCGGATGAAACCACCACAAAAAGCCTGCTGGACCAACTGGATGGCTCGAAGTACCTGGTCCATTCGGTTTCGACCAAGGAAAAGAAGCGCAACCCCGTCCCGCCGTTTATTACATCCACGTTGCAACAGGAAGCGTCGCGCAAGCTGCGCTTCAGCGTGAAACGGACCATGATGCTGGCGCAACGGCTGTATGAAGGCATGGAAGTGGGCACGGAGGGGTCGGTTGGTCTCATCACTTATATGCGAACCGATTCCACGCGCGTGTCTCAAGACGCGTTGGATGAAGTTCGCGGGTTGATCAAGGATCGCTTCGGCGCTCCGTTCGTACCGGCGTCGCCTAACATTTATAAGAGCAAGAAGGACGCGCAGGACGCGCACGAAGCCATCCGGCCATCCTCGGCGCGGCGCTCTCCAGAGGATCTGGCGCCCTATCTTCAGGAAGACGAGCTCAAACTTTACCGGCTGATCTGGATGCGCTTCGTGGCTTCGCAGATGACGCCGGCGGTGTTCGACCAGACCACCATCGATGTGGCGGCCAAGGGCAAGGACGGCGCGAATTATATGTTCCGCGCCACCGGGAGCGTGCCGAAATTCAACGGCTTCCTGGATGTCTACAAAGAGAGCAAGGACGAAAAGGACTCCGAAGACGAGGAAGAGAAGAACAAGCTGCCGCTGGTGACCCAGGGCGAGGAGCTGCGCTTCAAGTCGATTGAACCCGAGCAGCATTTCACCGAACCGCCGCCGCGCTTCAACGAAGCGACGTTGGTGAAAGAGCTGGAATCGGATGGCGTGGGGCGCCCCTCCACGTATGCGTCCATCCTTTCCACCATCCAGGAGCGCGAATACGTCAAGAAAGAGGGCGGCAAGTTCGTGCCTACCGAGCTTGGCATGGTGGTGACGGACCTGCTGCTCGAAAATTTCAAGAACCTTTTCGACATCACATACACGGCTCGCATGGAAGAGGAGCTGGACGAGATCGAAGAAGGCAAGATGGACTGGCGCGAGGCCATGTCGGAGTTTTACGAGCGGTTCCAGAAGGATTTGGACCACGCCGAACGCCACATGACCGACATCAAGCGCATGGAGGAGCCCACCGGCGAAGCCTGCGAAAAATGCGGCAAGCCGCTGGTAATCAAGTGGGGCAAATTCGGCAAATTTATCGCTTGTACCGGGTACCCGGAGTGCTCTAACACGCGTGAGCTTCCGCCTGATCCGGCCAGCGCCGAGGGGCTGAGCGAGCAGGACGCGCAGGAATATTGCGAGAATTGCGGCCGCGAGATGGTGCTCAAGAAGGGCCGTTTCGGGCAATTTTACGCCTGCTCCGGATATCCGGACTGCAAGACGACCAAGCAGATTGGCGGGACGCAGAAAAAGTCGGACGTGCCGTTGGATGAAAAGTGCCCGCAGTGCGGTAACAACCTGGTGCTGAAAAACGGGCGCTTCGGCGAATTCACGGCGTGCAGCACCTATCCGAAATGCAAGTACGTGAAGCAGAAGACCATCGGCGTTCCCTGCCCCAACTGCACGGAAGGCGAAGTGGTGGAGCGGCGGTCGAAGAAGGGCAAGACGTTCTTCGGCTGCAACCGTTATCCTGATTGCGACTTCGTGGCGTGGGGCAAGCCGATCCAGGAAAAGTGCCCCGATTGCGGGTCCAGCTACCTGATCGAGAAGTGGCTCAAGGCCGGGCCGGTGGCGCAGTGCCCGAATGGCGAATGCAAATTCAAGAAGCCGCTGGTGGTGCCGGTGGAAGTGACGGCGTAAGGCCGCCGCGCTTACTCGAACGCCGCTTCCAGTCGGCTTAAACTGAGATAATGCGCTCCATCGCCCCTCTCCTTTTGTGTCTCTATCTGGCCGTCTCCCTTTCGGCGGATGATCTTGTGATCACCGCAAAGAGCTTTGGCTGCGTCCTCGACCTGCCGAAAGTGAGGAACACGCGGATTCAGAATCCCGATCCCGAAAAGCTCAAGGAAGCCGTCCGAATATTTAGGGACAGCGTGCCCGACAAGCAATATCCCACGGGCACGATTCTGCAGCTGATCCCGACGGAGGCAATGGTAAAGCACGATCGTGCCGCCTTTCCCAACTCGAACGGCTGGGAGTTTTTTGCTTTGCAGGTCTCAGCGGACGGCACTGTGATTCTTGACCGGGGAGACAAAGTGCTGAATACGTCGTTGAAGAAGCCATGTCTCGATTGCCACTCGCCTGGGGCGAAATTCGATTTCGTATGCGAAAAGAAGCATGGCTGCGCGCCAATTCCTGTCACCGATCAGCAGATAGCCGCGATGCAGGCTGCCGACCCACGTTGTAAGAAGTAAAGCGCTGACCCGGCCACGCAGTCTCCTACAACGCCGCTCCCAATCCCTTCTCCCGTGTTGTACTCTGGATCGATCGTATCGCAGTTCAAAGGAGGCGCCATGAAATTCTCCAGCATCGCCACGTTCGCGCTCGCGTTCGTTCTCAGTATCGGCACAATGTTTGCTGCCGATCCGCCGCCGTGGGCCTACGGCTTCGAAGGCCCGCCGCAAGCTGGCGCCAAGCCCAACCCAGTGGGCCCGGCCAACACGGATCAGACTCCCCGCAGCATACCCGGCGCCACCGCGCAATATGCTCGCGCGCAGATCGCCAACCGCTTCGGCCCAGCCGACTGGTTCCCTGGCGAGCATCCCCAGATGCCCGACGTCGTCGCCCACGGCAAGCAGCCCAACGTTTGGGCATGCGGCCTGTGCCACTATCCCAACGGCAAGGGCCGCGCAGAAAATGCGGGCGTCAGCGGCCTGTCGGTCGAATATTTTGTCCACACGATGGAGGACTTCAAAGATGGCAACCGCAAGAGTGCCGATCCACGCAAGGCCAACACCAACCTCATGATGCAGTTTGCGAAAAACATGACCCCGGACGAAATCAAAGCCGCGGGCGAATACTTCGGCTCCATGAAGTGGACGCCGTGGATCAAGGTGGTGGAAGCGAAAATGGTGCCCAAGACCAAGCCCTCCAACGGTCTGTTTCTGATCGAAGGCACCGAGATGGAGCCGCTTGGAAACCGCATCGTGGAAACGCCGGTCAATGGGGAAGCCACCGAGGTCCTGCGCGATCCGCACTCTGGCTTCACCGCCTACGTGCCCGTCGGCGCGGTGAAGAAGGGCCAGGCGCTGGTCACCAAGGGCGGGGGCAAAACCATCGCTTGCGGCACTTGCCACGGCGCCGATCTGAAAGGCCTGGGCCCGGTTCCCGGTCTCGCCGGCCGCTCGCCCAGCTACTTGATGCGCCAGATGTTCGACATGCAGCAAGGTTTCCGCAAAGGAACCTGGACTGAGCTGATGAAACCCGTGGTCGCCAAATTGACCACCGACGACATGATGAATATCGTGGCGTACACGGCGTCCCAGACGCCGTGATCCCAAAATAGATAACAGGAGAACTGAGAATGCACGTTGGTATTTTCTATTTCCCAACAGACTATGGCATCGACATTCGCGAGCTGGCGCGAGCGGCCGAGGAGCGCGGGTTCGAGTCGTTGCTTCTGCCGGAGCACACGCACATTCCAACGTCTCGCCGCACCCCATATCCCATGGGAGGAGAGCTGCCCAAGGCTTATTCGCATACGCACGACCCGTTCGTTGCGCTGTCGTTTGCCGCCGCGGCAACAACGAAAATCCTGCTCGGCACCGGCATTTGCCTGATCCCGCAGCGCGATCCCATCGTCACGGCGAAGTGCGTGGCCAGCCTGGATCAGTTGTCCAACGGCCGGTTCCTTTTTGGTATTGGCGGTGGCTGGAATGTCGATGAAATGGAAAATCACGGAGCGCGCTACGAAACCCGCTTCAAGCTGATGCGCGAACGCATCCTGGCCATGAAGGCCCTATGGACGCAGGATGAGGCAGCCTTCCACGGAGAAATGGTGAACTTCGACCCGGTCTGGCTTTACCCTAAGCCGGCGCAACGGCCGCACCCTCCGATACTTCTCGGCGGCTCGAGCGACCATACCTTGAAGCGCGTTGTGGAGTTTTGCGATGGCTGGATGCCCGTCGCCAGACCGGGCTTCAACGCAAAGGAAGCGATGGCGCGGTTACGTCAAGCAGCATCGGCGGGCGGGCGGGATTTCTCGACGCTAGGGCTCAGCGTGTTCGGGGCACAGGCCGACAAGGCGGTTCTCGCCGAACACCGCGAGGCTGGTGTCCAACGTGCGCTGCTGCCGATTCCCGATTTAACTCGCGACGAAATTCTGGGCGTGCTCGACAAGTACGCACCCTTGGTAGCGTGAAGCCGCCAAAGATTTCCGCTGCGGTTCAGAAATTACTAAAGAAGGCCAGAGTTGCGAGGCTTGCGACGTTGGATGACAAGAATCGGCCACACATCGTGCCGATCTGTTTTGTTTATGACGGCGAGCTTTTCTACACAGCCATAGACCGAAAACCGAAGCGGGTTGCCGGAGAACGGCTGGCACGTCTGCGAAACATCCTGGCCGTACCCCGCATTGCGCTTCTGATCGACGAATACGATGAGGACTGGACGCAGCTCTGGTACATCTTGATACGTGGGAAAGCAAAACTGCTCTCGAAGTCGGCGCACGAAGAGCACGCCCGGACGATTCGCAAGTTAAAAGCCAAATACCCGCAGTATGCGCAAGGAATGCTCGCTGATGACGCACCGATCATCCGGATTACTCCGCAGCAGGCGATATTCTGGGGCAAAATCTAGTGCGCCGTCGGCAGTATTTGCCCATGTGTGTGGCGCACGCACTCATGCGTGCAGCGTTCACACTCGTGTGAACGGGTGTTGGCACGATTCTTGCCCGCGCGGTTCGGCCTGCTGGTGGATCAACATGTGTTGGCCCGGGGTGACGCAGCTTTCTGGTGGAATAGGCTTATGAATCGGAGTGAGCTTATCCGACGGATGGTCTTGAACGCTATCTCTGACGACTACGAGAACGTGGATCAAGCGATCCTCGTGGACGTCAAGAAAGTTGGTGCCCAGCTCGGATACACGGTGGGGCGCTCCGACATCGTGGTCGCTTTAGCCAGTCTGATCGGGGACGGTCTGGCAAAGGCATATCTCTTATCGGGCACGGAGCCATCCAGAGAACTCGAGGGTATGCCGCCACTCGACGTCGCCGAGGAGAACTTCAAAACATATTTCTACATCACGAAGAAGGGAATGATTCTCCACCTGTCCGACGACACATGGTGGCCCTTCGACGATGAGGAGTAAACTGCGCGGATAGATCCCTCGACAATAGAAGCCGAACACTTCTTGCGAAATCGAAATGCCGGCAAGCCTTTGATGGTAACCCCGCGCCCAAGCTTCGTGTCCCGGCCCGATACACTTCACCCATACCACCAGCGCCGACGGGCGCGGCGATCTCGTACGGCCCGAGCTGTTCGCCTGGAGACAGAGGCATCTCGCGGCGTCCAGGGAGCCCGCGGCGGAGCGGCAGAGCGCATCTGCTCCCTAATGATCCTGCGCGAAGCGGCCGAGTAACTAAGCAGGAAGTCCGCTTGCTCACGCGCATGGTAATTGCGCGTTAAAACAGAGTCGTAGGCTCCTGTGGTTCCATAAAAACGATGCACGCTGAACGAAATCGCCTGCTCCAGGCCAAAGACAGGACGTCGCACTGGAGGCGCTGGGGCCCTTACCTTTCGGAACGATCGTGGGGCAATCCGCGCGAAGACTATAGCGCCGATGGCACGGCGTGGGATTACTTCACGCACGATCACGCCCGGTCGCGAGCCTATCGCTGGACCGAAGACGGCATCGCCGGCATCTGCGACAATCACCAGCGCCTGTGTTTCGCTTTCGCGTTTTGGAACGGAGTAGATCCGATCCTCAAAGAGCGGCTCTTTGGAATCTCCGGGCCGGAAGGCAATCATGGCGAGGACGTCAAGGAATACTACTATTACCTGGACTCCACGCCCACGCACTCCTACATGAAGGCGCTGTACAAATATCCACAGTTGCCGTTTCCTTATTCGGACCTGGTGAATACCAATCGCAAGCGGCTGCGGGAGGAGAGCGAATACGAGCTGATCGACACAGGAGTCTTCAACGACAACCGCTATTTCGACATCTTCATCGAATACGCCAAACAGGATGTCGACGACATTCTGGTGCGCGCCACCGTCATCAATCGCGGGCCGTCGCCCGCAACCCTGCATTTGCTGCCTACCGTGTGGTTCCGCAACACCTGGAGCTGGGGCTACGGTAAGCCGCGGCCGGAGTTGTCACGCTATGACACCCACACCATCGCCATCCAGGAACAGACGCTCGGCGAGTTCAAGCTGTGGCTGGAAGATGCCCCGCCGCTTCTGTTCACCGAAAACGAAAGCAACACCATGCGGCTGTGGGGCTACGATAGCGGCCAACCGTATAACAAGGACTCTTTCCACCGTTACCTGACCCAGGGTTGGGTAAGCGCCGTGAACCCCGATGAAACGGGCACCAAGGCCTGCGGCGTGTATCGCATTGACCTGCAGCCCGCCGGATCCAAAGTGCTGCACTTCCGCTTGCACTCAGGCAACACGCCTGAACCGGATTTTCATCAGGTGTTTCTGGATCGCATCGAAGAGGCAGAGGATTTCTACAGCTTTTCTCCCCTCAGCTTGTCCGACGACGCACGCATGGTGCAGCGCCAGGCCTTCGCCGGACTGCTGTGGAATAAGCAGTTCTATCACTACGTAGTGGAAGAGTGGCTGAAGGGCGATCCCACCATGCCTCCGCCGCCTCCCGAGCGGCTATTGGGCCGGAATCGGACGTGGGTGCATGTCTACAACGACGACGTGCTCTCCATGCCCGACAAGTGGGAGTACCCGTGGTTCGCCGCTTGGGATCTGGCGTTCCACACCATCGCCTTGGCCATGGTGGATCCCGATTTCGCCAAGCAGCAGCTTTCATTGCTCTTGCGCGAGTGGTATCAGTCGCCCAACGGCCAGCTCCCGGCCTACGAGTGGGAGTTCAGCGACGTGAATCCGCCGGTGCATCCCTGGGCCTGCTGGCGCGTTTTCAAGATCGACCAGAAGCTGACGGGCAAGCCGGATTCCGAGTTCCTGGAATCGGCGTTTCACAAGCTGCTCATGAACTTCACCTGGTGGGTGAACCGCAAGGACTCGCAGGGCAACAATATTTTCGAAGGCGGATTCCTGGGGCTGGACAACATCGGCGTTTTCGATCGCAGCAAGCCGCTGCCCACCGGCGGATTTATCGAGCAGGCCGACGGCACCGCCTGGATGGGTATGTACTGCCTGACGATGCTGCGCATCGCGATCGAGCTGACGCCGCACGATAAATCCTACGAAGACATCGCCAGCAAGTTTTTCGAGCATTTTCTCTATATCGCGAGCGCCATGAATCGGCTGGGCGGCGGCGGACTATGGGACGAAGAGGACGGCTTTTTCTACGACCGGCTGCGCATGCCCGATGGCCGAAAAATCCCCATGCGGCTGAAATCGCTGGTGGGACTGATACCGCTGTTCGCGGTTGCCACGCTCGATGCCGAGGCGATCGACAAGATGCCGGGCTTCAAGCGCCGCATGATGTGGTTTATCAAACATCGAGCGGACCTGTGCTTCAATATCGCTTCCATTACGCGGCCAGGACAGAAAGAGCGCACACTGCTTTCCCTGGTGCAGCCGTCGCGGCTGCAGCGCGTGCTGCAGGTCATGCTGGACGAAAACGAGTTCCTTTCGCCGCACGGCATCCGCGGGATCTCGCGCTCTCACAAAGATCACCCGTTCGTGCTGAAAGAGGACGGCCATGAGTACACCGTAAAGTACGAGCCGGCGGAATCCGCCACCAATCTTTTCGGTGGAAACTCGAACTGGCGGGGACCGGTCTGGTTTCCCGTGAACTACCTGATGATCGAATCGTTGCAGCGCTTCCATCACTATTTTGGCGACCAGATGCAGGTTGAGTTCCCCACCGGGTCCGGCGTGAAAATGAATCTCGCCGACGTGGCGTGCCAGCTATCGCGACGGCTATCGCGTTTGTTCCTGCGGGATGCGCACGGCCGGAGGCCTGTGTTTGGCGGGGCCGAGAAATTCCAGACGGACCCTCATTTCCGGGATCACATTCTCTTCTACGAGTACTTTCACGGCGACAACGGCGCGGGGTTGGGGGCCAGCCATCAAACCGGCTGGACGGCGCTGGTAGCGAAGCTGCTGCAACAGAGCGGCGAATAGGCGCCCCGACAGGTTGACTCTGGGCGGCCTTTCGCGATTTCATAGAGCAATGGCCTCAACTCCTTCTTCGCTCCAATCCTACGTGCGTGCAGTGCTGCGCATCGTCGCCGGCTTCACGTTCACGCTGCACGGAGCGCAAAAGTTCGGCGCGCTGGGCGGACTGGGCGGCCATGCCGCTCCCATGTATTCGATGCTGTGGTTCGCGGGAATTCTCGAGATCATCGGAGGCCCACTGATTATTCTCGGACTGTTCACCCGGCCGGTGGCGTTCATTCTGTGCGGCGAAATGGCGGTTGCGTACTTCCGGGTGCACATCCACATGGGTCCGTGGCCCTTTCCGCTGCTCAATGGCGGCGAGATCACGGTGCTCTACTGCTTCATCTTTTTGTACCTGGTGACTGCCGGGGCGGGCGCGTTCAGCCTGGATAGCGCCGTTCGCGGGAAGACTTAGCCCCG
Organism: Bryobacterales bacterium; assembly: GCA_963747945.1. Taxonomy (GTDB): domain Bacteria; phylum Acidobacteriota; class Terriglobia; order Bryobacterales; family Bryobacteraceae; genus Palsa-89. Next base: position 228,219 of record CAVVHB010000030.1, on the reverse strand, counting down.
AAACAGGCGTACTGTTTCCGACAGCACGTTGCGCTCCCCAACTGGCGCGCCGGCCGCGCGGGCCGCACCATCCGCCGCCGGCTGGTCATCGCCCTCTCCGGGGGCCAGGAACAAATTCGCCTCGATCCCGTGCTGCTTGGTGTACAGATCGTAATAGCGTCCCCGCGCGGCGTACAGCTCGGCGTGGGTGCCGCGCTCCACAATGCGCCCGGCTTCCACCACCAGAATCTGGTCCGCGCGCCGGATGGTGGACAAGCGGTGCGCAATGACAAACGTGGTGCGGCCCTGCATCAAAACTCGCAAGCCTTCCTGGATCATGCCCTCCGATTCGGAGTCCAGGCTTGAAGTGGCCTCGTCCAGGATCAAGATGCGTGGATCGGCCAGGAGCGCACGCGCGATGGAGACCCGCTGGCGCTGGCCGCCGGAGAGTTTCACCCCGCGTTCGCCAACGATGGTCTCGTACTTCTTCTCAAAACCTTCGGCGAATTCGTCGACGCGCGCCACGCGGCAAGCTTCCAGGATCTGCTCTTCAGTGGCGCCGGGCCGGGCAAACGCCACGTTCTCCCAAATGGATCCGTCGAACAGGAACGTTTCCTGCAGCACGACGCCCAGCTGGGTGCGATAGGAGTCCAGACGGGCGGTGGAAAGATCGATGCTGTCCACCAGCACCGTTCCCTCTTGCGGGCCGTGAAAAGCGGCGATCAACCCAATGATGGTGGATTTCCCGGAGCCCGACGAGCCCACCAGCGCGGTAACGGTACCCGGCTCCGAACGGAAGGAAAGATCGTGCAGCACTTCTTTTCCGGTGTCATAGGCGAAGTTCACGTGATCGAAAATCACCTGGCCGTTGACGGGCGGGAGCGCAACGGTCCGGCGCGGGTCCTGGTCCTCCGGGCGTTCGCGCAGCACTTCGCGTGTGCGCTCCAAGCCGGCCAGCGCTTCGGTGAGCTGCGTTCCGATGTTGACCAGCTGGAACATGGGAGCGATCAGAAATGCCAGCAGCGCGGTGAAGGTGACGAAATCGCCCAGCGTCATGGCATGGGCGGTGATCTGGCGCGCGCCCACGTACATAATGACGGCGCCCACCGCGCCCATCAGGACCGTGGCGGAAAGGCTCATGAAGGAGGTTGCGGTCAAGCTCTTCAGGATATTGTTGAGCAGCCGCTGCACGCCGCTTTCAAACACCTGCTCTTCGCGCGCTTCGGCATGGTAGCCCTTGATCACGCGCACGCCGCCGAGCGACTCAGTGAGCCGTCCGGTCACCTCGGCATTGATCTTGCCGCGATCCCGGAAAATGGGCCGGATGGTGCCGAAAGCCTTGCGCAGAACGGCCCCGAACGCGATAATGATCACCAGCGCAATTCCGGTGAGCAAGGAGCTCAGGCGCAGCAAAAAGCCGAGCACCAGCACAGCGGTCAAGATCCCGCCCGCAAATTCGATCAAGCCGGTGCCGAGCAGATTGCGAATGCCGTCCACGTCGGTCATGATGCGCGCCACCAGCGTTCCGGTCTTGTTCGCGTCATAGTACGCGACAGGCAGCCGGCCGATGTGGGACTGCACCTTGGCGCGAAGTTCGGCGATCAAGCGCTGCCCGGCTTTGGATACCAGTTGCGTGATCGCAAATCCGGTAGCGCCCTGGATGGCGGTAGCGGCCAGCACCCCCAGCACCAAAGGGGTCAATAGCCACAGTTGGCGCTTGCCGATTACGTTGTCGATCAGGTATTTGGTGGAAACGGGCAACATCAGTCCGCACACTTTGCTGATCGCCATCAGGACGAAGCCGATGATGAGCACCTTGCGGCGCGGCCGCATCATCTCGCGAATGTCCGGCCACAACTCGCGCAGGCGCTCAGACTGGCGTTTTTTGGGAACCTTTTGCGGAATCACTGCCGTTTGAACTATTGTATGGGATGCGGCGCCAGTGCTACCGGATGCCGATTTCTAAGCCCAGGCCCGATTGATGCCAAACCTCTATTCAGGGACTTCCGGATTCGCTTATCCCAGCTGGAAGCCCGAATTCTATCCCGACAAGCTGCCGGCCAAGAAATTCCTGTCGTACTACGCGACGCGGCTCAACGCAGTGGAGGTGAATTACACATTCCGGCGCCTGCCGTCGGCATCGACGCTCGAAAACTGGGTGAACGATACCCGCGCGGGCTTTGTGTTCCCGTTGAAGGCGCACATGCGGATTACGCACATTTTGAGGCTGAAACCGTCGGAGTTCACGGAGGTGTTTTTTCGCGCCATCGATCCGCTGCGGACCGCGCGCCGGCTGGGGCCGGTGTTGTTTCAACTGGGGCCCGCGCTCAAATGCGATGAAGCATTGCTGGGCGATTTTCTGGCCACCTTGCCAGGCGACATCCGCTGCGCCTTCGAGTTTCGCCATGCATCGTGGCTAACCGACAAAGTCTACGGTTTGTTGGAAAAGCACGGCGTGGCGCTGTGCCTGGCGGAGTCTGAGAAGCTCACAATACCGAAAGTGATCACGTCGAGCTTTGTTTATTCACGATTGCGCATGCCAGAGTATTCGGCCGACGACCGCAAGGAGATCGCCGGGCGCGTTCAGCAGTTGCTCGAATCAGGGCGCGATGTCTACGTCTTTTTCAAGCATGAGGACACGCCCGCGGGCGCGCTGTACGCCGAGGAGCTGTTGCACGAGTTTCCGGCACAGACCGGCGCGGCCGGTTAGGCGCCGTATTTTTCCATAATAATGCGCAGGTTTGCACGTGCCTGGCGTTCTTCGTCCGAGTGTATGCGGGCCTTTTCGAACTGATGATTGGCGATGGCGTGGACCATGCCGGCGATGTGCAGATCCACGCGACGTTGAGCCTCTATGAGCTCACTTGGCAGCGCGCTTGCGGCGGGAGGCTCGAACTCAGGACAACGATCAAGCCAGGCGTCAGCGGCGCCGGCGATCACTCCGGTTATTTCCGATAGCGTAAAGCGGAGATGAAATGCCCATCCCCGAGCGCGACTTTCGGCGGACGCCTCTTCGAAAACGCTCAGCATCTCTTCGGCGAATCGATCGCGGTGGTGCCGCGGGTACAAGAGCAGGCAGAATCGATAAGCCCGTCTCATAAAGCCTCCGCCGCTTTGAGACGCGCGAACCCGGCGCGAGTCAATTCTTTCATCCTCAACAGCTCGACCTGCAATTGTCCGCGACCCACCGCGGTCAGCCGATAAGCCTGTTTCTGGCGGGCCGTATCGTTCTGCTCGAAGCGCTCAATCCAGCCGTCCTCGAGCAATCGCCGCAGCGCCCCAAACAGTGTGCCGGTGCTCATGCGCACCCGGCCGGAGCTCAACAGCTCAATGTCCTTGATCAATGCGTAGCCGTGGCGGGGATAATCGGCCAGGCTGGTCAAGATTAACAACACGGGCTCGGTAAGAGGTTTCGAATCCGGCGCGGCTTGTTGTGTCACGACATGTCGCATGACGACATGTTAAGCTGGCTGGGTTCGTTTGTCAATCCCCCTGAATGTTGCGATAGACCTTCCCTCTTGATATAAACTCCCCCAGTTGCTATAAACTCTCCGATATGACTCGACTCCATAGCGCCCTCTCGCTCGTCCTGTTCGCCGCACCCGTTTTCGCCGCTCTGCCCGTTGTCCCGGCCCCGGACCAGGCCGCGCTGCTCAAGAGCAAGGATCCCCACCTCGCCGCCAACAAAAAGCTCGCCTACGATTTTTTCCGCGTGGTGCTGCGCGCTAGGCACCTGGATGAAGCCGAAAAGTACATGAAGACCGATTACATTCAGCACAACCCGAACGCCGACACCGGCATCGCAGGCTTCAAGGCTTATTTCACCAAGCTCGGCGGCCCGCTACCGGTGAAAGACACTGTTCCCGGCTTGGTGGCCGTCCAAGCGGAAGGCAACTACGTGACGTTGTCGTTTGTGCGTGAGATGCCGGATCCGGTCAATAAGGGTCAAAAATACACCACCACCTGGTTCGACATGTTCCGCATCGACGACGGCAAAATCGCCGAGCATTGGGATGTCGCAACAAAGTAGCCATGTAGCGACCAAGTAAGCACGTCGCGACAGAACTTTCACTCCTTCGCTGGGTTTGCAGAAAGGGAGCCCGTTAGCGCTCCCTTCACCTTAAGAAGGAGTAAACCCATGTTCCAATTCACACAGAGGATGTGTGTCTTCTCAATCGCCGTTGCGGCGCTTTCCGCGCAAACCGTCAGCACGCCGCCCGTTCAGGTAACTCGCACCTCCGGGATGGTCGGCATCGCGGAGGGGCAAACCGCGCAATTGAATGCTTTGAATCCGGGCGAAGCGGTTCCGGCCACCGGAGTGGTCTGCTCCGGGCTGCTGACGTTCCTGGGCCAAGACGGGAAAGTGCTGAAGTCGATGACGGTCAACGTGGCGCCGGGGACCAGCCAGCACCTGGCGCTCGATTCGGTTATCGATCTGGCGCTGGCCGTGAACGCGCGCAAGGAGATTCGCGCCACCATCACCATTCCGCCCGTACCGCCTCCCACCGCATCCTCCGCAACGGCGCTCGCGCCGGTCTGCAAGTTAATTGGAACACTCGAGATCTTCAATACGCTCGACGGCCATACGCAAGTCACGCTCGGCACTGTACACCTGCTTTCCAGCCCATCGGCGGCGCCGGGAAGCTAGGTCGGATCAATGCCGTTGATACCCTTGCCTTGCCTTCCCTAATAGAATGCGGGAAGATTTCAAGAGTGACATATCAACGTTGGTCTTCGTTTCCAATCTCGGCAGTTTTCGCTGCCTTATCGCTGATCCCGGCGTGGGGGCAGGGGGGACCGCCTCCCGGGCCGCCTTCGGGCGCAGCGGGTCCCGGAGGACCTGGTGGGGCAGGCGCACCAGCGGGCGGCCGCGGTCCGAACGGATTCCGACGGCAACCTCCCGGCCCGCCGCCCGGTCCAGCGCCACGCTTGCCCGACACCATCTCTCTGGGCGTCAACGCCGGAAAGCCGGACTTCGGTGGCTTGGCGAAGGGCATGTGGCAAGTGCCCTACATCATCGACATGCAGAAACAAGGGAGGGCGCCCGACGGCGGTCCCGTAGTGGTGCCTTTTACGGCTCTGGGCAAGAAGGAGTTCGACCAGCGCACTGAGACTCACTCCAAGGACGATCCGGAAGGTTTCTGCCTTCCGCCTGGCGTTCCCCGCATGATGTACACGCCGTACCCCACCGAGATTTTCCAGTTGCCCGATCGCATCCTCTTCATCTACGAAGGCGGCGCGCACGTGTGGCGGATCATTTGGATGGACGGGCGCAAGCAGCCGGTGGACCCCAATCCGGATTATCTGGGATATTCGGTGGGCCACTGGGAAGGCGACACACTGGTGGTGGATACCATCGGTATGAACGACCGAACGTGGCTGGATGCCGCCGGGCACGGGCACGGCGAGAAGCTGCACGTCACCGAGAAGTTCACGCGGCCCGATTCGAACACGCTGCGCCTGGAAGCCACCATAGACGATCCCGATTACTACACCAAGCCGTGGACGGTGGTGACGACGGCGCGCTGGGCTCCGGGCCAGGAACTGATGGAATACATCTGCCAGGAGAACAACAAGGACCTGCAGCACTTGGTTGGCAAGTAGGACCGAGTTCGGGTTTAGGATTTAGGGGCTGGCGGCCTGGCACAGTATCCGTTACCGTCGGTTCGGGAATCTGCGCGGGTATTTCGGCAAGCCAACCAGACGCAGCCCGTGCCTGGGCCCCCCCTAATCCCCAACCCCGCTTGGCGAATGCCAACCCCCAGCCCCCAACCCCGCTTGGCGAATGCCAAGCCCCCGGCGCGATAATGTCTTTTATGTCGGAAGTCGGCCAACCGACGGATATAACCACTTTGCTGCGGCGCTGGCAGGCCGGAGATTCGCACGCGTACGATCTGGTGATCGGGTGGGCCTATCAGCGCATGCTGGCTATCGCGGCTGGCTTCGCCGCCCAGGAACGCGTGGCCACCGAGCCGGCAGCGCTGGTGAACGAAGCCTACCTGAGATTGCGCAAGCTGGAACGCATCGAATGGCAGGATCGCAATCACTTCTTTTCCGTAGTAGCGGCGGAACTACGGCGCATTCTGATCGACCAGGCTCGTCTGCGCGTGGCTCAGAAGCGGGAGGGCAGCCAGCGCCGCGTGCCGATGTCCGAAGACCTGAGCTGGATCGACGTGCGCGGCCAGGACATGCTGGACCTGGACCGGGCCTTGGACGAACTGGAGCAGTTGGACGGCGACAAAGTCCGGCTGGTGGAATTGCGGTACCTGATGGGCTGCACGGTACCGGAAATCTGCGAGCTGCGCGGGGTCTCGGACGCCACCGTGGAAAGGCATTTGCGCTTCGCCCGCACGTGGCTATACGATAGGCTGCATTCTTCCGAATCGACATGAATGAGGAATGGGGCCAGCTTCAAGACCTCTTCGAGGAAATCTGCACGCTGGATGAAGCTAGCCGGCGAGTGATCCTGGCAGAGCGTTGCAATGGCAACGACCGTTTGCGCAGCGCCGCGGAACGCTTGGTTCGGGCCTTTGACGAGGAGCGCGCCGCGAACTCGGCAGCCCGCGCCGCAACCCCCAGTAGACGCTTTGGAGCATGGCGGACCACCCGGCTGCTGGCGCGCGGCGGCATGGGTGAAGTTTGGCTGGCTCACCGCGCCGATGGCCAGCATGAGCAACAGGCCGCCCTGAAGATCCTGTCTCCCTATCTGGCCGCGCCCGATTCCGTTCTTCGCTTTCGCCGCGAGCGCGAACTGCTGGCGCGTCTGGAGCATCCCAATATCGCCCGCCTGCTGGACGGCGGCATGAGTTCGCAAGGCGAGCCTTACCTGGTGATGGAGTACGTGGAAGGGGTTCGCCTGGACACTTATTGCGATGAGCAGCAACTGCCGCTTCACGATCGATTGAGATTATTTCTCAAGGTGTGCGCCGCCGTGAACGCCGCTCATCAATATCTGGTGGTGCATCGCGATCTGAAGCCAGGCAACATCCTGGTGACCGCGGAGGGCGAGCCGAAGCTGTTGGATTTCGGCATCGCGAAGCTGATCGACGCCGAAGCGGGCCTGGAACAAACGGCCACCGCCAATGTTTTTCTCACTCCCATGTATGCCAGCCCGGAGATTCTGCGCGGCCGTCCAGCCACGGTGGCCAGCGACATCTATTCGCTCGGCGTGGTGCTCTACGAATTGCTTGCCGGACGCCGTCCGTATGACGCTTCCAAGCTCAGCCCGGCGGATCTGATGGAGGCAGTTACTCAAAAAGATGTTCCGCCTCCGAGCGTGGCCGCAGCGTCGGCGAAAGGGGAAGCGCTGGATGCCGACCTGGACGGCATTGCGCTGAAGGCGCTCGCGAAAAACCCGGAAGAGCGCTACGCCTCGGCTGCGCAACTGGCCGACGACATCCGCCGCTATCTGGATGGCCAACCGGTGACAGCCGTTCAAGCCACCTGGCTCTACGTCGCGAGAAAATTCGTCCGGCGCAATCGACTGGCAGTTTCCGCCGCGGCCGTATTGTTGGTGTCACTGGCGGCGGGCATTGCAGGCACGCTTTGGCAGGCTCATATCGCGCGCGAGGAACGCGCCAACGCCGAGCGGCGTTTCAACGATGCGCGCCACTTGGCCAACTATTTACTGTTCGATCTCTACGATTCAGTGGGCAAGGTTCCCGGAACCATGCCGGTGCAGGCCGATATGGCAGGCCGCACGCTCGAATATCTCGATCGGCTAGCGGCGATCAAGAGTAACGATGCGGCGCTGCAGCTGGAATCCGCCCAGGGTTATCTGAGGCTGGGAACCATTCTCAGCGCCAAGCTCGGGCTGGGCGATTCGCTGGGCAATAATGCCAAAGCGGTGGAGGTGGAGAGGAAAGCGTTGGCCATTATCGAGCCTTTGGTGCGCGAGCGTCCCGACGATCTGGCGGTGCGGCGCACCCACGCGGCCATTGAAGAGCAATATGGCGCCGCCTTAGAACTAACCGGACAGTACAGCGGAGCATTCCCATGGCTGCTGAAAGCGGCGGAAGCGTTCGCTCAGATGGCCCGCGTAAATCCCGGCGATCTTCGCAGTTTGCAGGACGCCGGCAAGGGCTGGCAGGTCTACGGAAAGCTGATGAGCGAGAAGGGCGGGTACATCACGTACAATCCCGATGCTCCGATGGCCAACTTGAACAAATCGGTGAAATATCTGCAAGCGGCGTTGCGTATCGATCCCAGCAACGTGCTGACCATTCAATCGCTGGTGGAATCCAAGGAGGCCATCGGGAGGATGGATGCACAGCTCGATCCGCCCAAAGGGATGCAGGACTTCTCGGAAGCTTTGCGCCTGATGGACCACCTTCCGGAAGGTGATCGCCAGAGTGTTGGCATCCAGCAGCTTCGCGCGCGGCTGCTGGCGTTGCTCGGATGGACCCAGGGGCAAATGGGCGATTTCAAAAAGTCACTTGCGACGCTGGAAGAGGCGCGGCCCATTCTGGACGCACAGTCCGCCGCGGACGCAAGCAATATGGGCGCTGCCTATCGGCGCGTGGATCTGTACAGATCCCTGGGGCTGGTGGAAGGATATGCAGGGCGCCAGAAAGAGTCGCTCCAATATATTCAAGAGGCCACCGGTATTCTGGATGCGATCGTAAAGCGCGATACGGCGAATACCATCTATCCAATCATCCTGGCGGAGCTCCAGGGGCGCGTTTCGAATCTGCTGGTGCAAGCCGGACGGAAGAGCGAGGCTGTGCCGTATGCCGAGGCGAGCGTTGGGTACTTCAAAAAACTGGGCGAGCGCTCCGATGCAACGCCGGCGCAATTAATGGAATGCGTTCGCAGTTTAGCGGAAAACGAGATTCCCTCACTGCGTGACTACCCCCTGGCGCTGCGCTTCGCCTTGCGGGCCAATCAAATCTCGGCGGGCAAGAATCCCGCGGTGCTGGGCTACCTGGCGGAGGCTTACGGGATGCATCGGGATTTCCCTCAGGCCGTGGAGGCGGCTCGGAAAGGCTTGGCATTCGTGCCCGAACCTGAGCACGGGCAGCCTCCGTCGCGCCTACGGCAATGGTTGCAGGGCGAATTGAAGGAATATCAAGCCAGATCGCACTAACGAAGCCGCGTTAACCGCGCGCGCTTCGCTTCTTCCCGGCGGCTTTCTTCTCAGGCTCGGCGTTCAACGTCTCCACCGACGCCGGCGGTTTCTTGGCAGCCGCCAGGCTCTGCTTCAGCGCCTGCATGATGTCGATCACCTTGGCGGGCTCGGCCGCGGGCGGCGTTACCACCTCCTGGCCCTTGATCTTGGCGTCGATCAGCGACTGCAAATTGTCGAGATAAGTATCGTGATATTTCTGCGGCTCAAATGGCGCAGCCAGCGACTCCACCAGCATTTCGGCCAGCTTCAGCTCCTGGTCTTTCACCAGGCCGGTGTCGGTGCGGAACTCTTCCACGCGCCGTACTTCGTTGGCGTAATACATGGTGTGCATCAGCAGACCGTGAGCTCCGGGCCGGAAGATGACGATGTGCTCGCGATTATGCATGGCGATCTTGGCGACGCCCACATAACCGGTGCGCTTCAGCGTATCGTAGAGCAGCGCGTAGGGCTTCTGCCCGGCTTCGTCCGGCGCCATGTAGTAGGAGCTTTCGAAATAGATGGGGTCCACCTCGGCGGTCTTCACGAATTCGAGGATCTCCATCACCTTGGCGCTGGACGGAGCCATTTTCTTAATGTCCTCGTCCTCGATCACCACGTAGCGGTCTTTCTCGTACTCGTAGCCCTTGACGATCTCGCTGCGCGGAATGGGCTTGTCTTCCGCCTGGCAGTAGATCACCTGTTTGATGCGCGAGTGATCGGTCTTGTGCAATTGGTTAAAGCTGATGCCCTCGCTGCGCGCAGCGGTGAACAGCTTCACAGGAAACGAAACGAGGCCGAAAGTGAGATGCCCTTTCCAGACCGTTGTTGCCATGGCGACAACCTCCCACAGTATGTAGACATAGCATGACGGTCAAACATTTTCAAGTGCCGACGTTTGACGGCGGGGCACCGGACAGAGATGGCGGTATGATGGTCGAAGTGCTGGCAAGATCGCAGATCGGCGTGGAAGAGTACCTGGACCTGGTATTCGACGACCGCCCCGAACCGGATTACGTTGACGGGGAGGTCGTGGAAAGAGCCTTGCCTACGCCCACTCATAGCCAGATCCAAGTTCTACTTGGCATTTTGTTTGCGCCCTTGTTGAACCGCGTCCGATTGATTCTCATGTCGGAACTCCGTGTTCAGATCCAGCCTCGTCGCTTTCGGGTTATCGATTTTGCCGTTTATCTCGATGCCCGCCCGGAGGGCCGCTATGCAACAACTCCAGCATTTGTCGCCATCGAGATTATCTCTCCTGACGATCGATACGGACGGCTAACACACCGCCTGGAAGACTATCGCCGCTGGGGCGTGCCCCATGTATGGCTGGTCGATCCGGAGCTGAAGCGCTTGTATGAGTACTCCGAAGCCGGTCTGCTCCAGTTCCCCGCGCTGCGCTTACCGGAATTCGATTTCGAAATCTCCGCTCAAGAGATCTTCAAAGACGTTTAATCCACGGTCTCCGTACCCGCCGATTTATTTCCCCTTCCGTTTCCGCGAGTTGAGTTACATCATTGTCGAGGTGAGCATGCTTGCGCCGTAATCTTGGCTTGGGTGATGGCGGAAGCGCACGGGCTGCAGCTATTAACAAGCCTCCCAGCCCGTGCGTCTTCTCACGATTCCGACTCCAGTGGCGGCTCAGATTTGCGTGGCAAAAGGCGTGAATCGCGTGTTGTAGTCGAACGTATCGACGCCCTCCGTGCGCTTGAGGAAACCGACAATGGCATACGTTACAGGCGTCGCCACTACTTCATATACCACCTTGAAAATATACGCCGACAAAATCAGCCGCCAAATGCCGGAAGTGGTCACTTCCCCGGTGAACGCGATCAGCACCAGGATCACCGTGTCGATGGCCTGTCCCACCACGGTAGATCCGACGGTGCGCGTCCAAAGATAGCGCCCCTTGGTGATCAGCTTCATCTTCGCCAGCGTGAACGAGTTCGCGAACTCGCCGCACCAATACGCAACCAGACTCGCGACAACCAGCCGGGGCACCTGGTGAAATACGATCGCGAACGCCTCCTGATTCTTCCACTCCGGCGCGGCCGGCAACGCGACAATCAGATTACCCAAGCCCGCCATCAGCGCATTCGCCAGAAACCCGATCCAGATAATGCGGCGAGACCCGCCATAGCCGTACACCTCCGTAAATATGTCGCCGAAGATGTAGGTGATCGGGAACAGCAGTTGCGCTCCGCTGACACGGAACGGGCCGAACGCGCAGATTTTCTGGCCCACCAGATTGGAAATTACCAGCACCACAATAAATATGCTGGCAAGAAGATCGTAGTACTTGAAGATTCGGGTCTTTTCAGTCAAGCCCCAATTATAGAGGACACGCCGTCAGAAACTTAGAACCGCCATGCCGCCGTCAGTCTTCAGCGCGTCGCCGGTGGCGTTGAACATGTCTTGCGGCAGCCCCGTTCTGTCCACCAGCGAAAGTCCCCGCACCAGGCCAGTGAGCAGCAGATCGTTGACCACCTTGGCGCGCTCCAGGTCGATCCGCGGCTCGATGGTGTGGATGAAAGTGCGAGTGGCGTCGGAGAAATTGATGCCTGTATCGTGGGTCGCGGCGCATACCCAAATTTCTTGGCCCCCGAATCTCCCCGGCCGTTGCCAAATTCGCAAGTGATGCCGCGCCGCAAAGGTGTCGTTGATTTTCTCAAACACCAGATCGGGAGCACGGCCGTCCAACAGCAACACCGAAACGGGGGCTTCCTGATATCCGCGCATCTCCGCCATCGCGCGGAAAGTTTCCAGCTTCGATTGATCGCTCAGCCGCGCCGCCTGGGACCAGCCCGCCTGCTGAAAGGCGTCTTCAATCTGCTGCCGGCTCCCCAGGAACATCAACGTGGTGATATCGGAAGGCCTGCCATCCTTCTCCGTCGCGGTACGGAACGGCTGGCTATTCACCAGGCGAAAAAGCTGATCTTGAGGCTCAATGGAAGCGATGTCGGGGCTTTTGACAGCGCCCGTCCAATCCAAAGGCTTGGTCAGAGCGATGGTCATTTCCACGCCCGGCTTGTAATCGATATTGGCGTCGGCGGGCTTCAGCACGGCCTGTTTCACGGTATTCAGCAGGTCGGCGAACGACGGGTACTTCTCGGAAACCTTGTTGATCCCCTGATCCAGGCGCCCGGACCCCGTCTTGGACGCGATGATGCCCTGGATGCGGCCGTCGGAATCCACGGACTCGCGCGCATTGTCCACGCTCAAGAGTTTGGCGGCAACGGCGGCCTTTTTTCCGTTCGCGTCGCGGATCTCGTCGAAGGCCAGCGCCAGCGCCGCCTGGTCGTCCGGTTTCACAGCAGCGGTCACTTCCTTAACGTGCCCCGTCAGCGTCACTCCGGCGGCCATTACGATGTGTCCATCGGCGACCACCGGCGCGATCACCAGCGCCCCAAACGCGTCGCCCACTTTCGCCGTGGAGGTGTTTACTTCCTTGGCCAACCGAATTTGGATTTGAGTGCCTGCGGGAATTCGCGCGGCTACCGCCAGGCCGCTCAGCGCAAACAAAAACGAAGCCATTCTGAGGCCTGATTTCACATTCACATGCTACCGCGCCTGTTCCGCCGCTCTTGTTTAACACTTATCCGAAATTGTTGTTTCTTCTGTTGACACGTTCTCTGATCGATAGTATAACGTTGTTTAAGATTGTTTTAGACAACATGAATGATGTCGATCTGGCGGCTTCGTTTGCGATTTTCGCGGCCAAACAGCGCGGAGCCAGCGAAGTTACGCCGGATCATATCCTGCTGGGCTGTCTGCGGGCCATCTCGCGGTTCGGCATCGCGAACCTGGGACCTTGGAGCCTGGACCTGGAGTCACTCGGCGTCGATTGGGTCCGCCAGCCCGACAGCCCGCGTCCCAAAGTTGCGTATTCGCAGGAAGCGGTGGACTTGTTCGATCGGGCCGCGCGGATTGCTAGATCGAGCGGCGATGCCGGTGTCAGCGTGAATCATCTTTTGGCCGCGCTGGCGGCGGAAGATGGCGGCCTGATGGGCGAGTTGAAGAGCACCTACGGAATCACCAGCGCATCGTGGCGCGCGGCCGTCGCCCGGCTGGGTAGCGACGAAGCGAACGGCGCCAAGGCCGGCCGTGTAGCGAGCGAAAACCGTGCCGTGAACGAAAAGAAGACTGCGCGCGAATATCTGACATCGGAGGAGGCGGCCGAAACGCTTGGAATCCATGTGCAGACCATGCGCGCGTACATCCGCGACGGAAGGCTCCCGGCGTTTCGGCTGGCCGGCGAGCGGGCCATTCGCATTCTGCGCGGCGATTTAGAGAAAGTTCTGGAACCCCTGGAAGGGGAAAAAGACGGGGAAAAGAAGGAGGAATAACATGCCGGTCTTTGTTGTGAAACGTGACTTGCCCGGAGTGACGCCGGAGGCTCTTAAGAGCGCCGGAATCCGGGCCAAATCATGCTGCGCCGAAATGACGGGTGAGGGGCAACCGGTCCGTTGGGTACGCAGCTTTTTCCTGCCGGAAACCGCGCAAACGCACTGCTATTTCGAAGCGGCATCGAAGTCCGCCGTGGAAGAAGCCAATCAACGTGCGCGTATCCCGTTTACTCAGATTGTGGAGGTGCTGGAGATGACGCCGGAAACGGTGTGAAGCAGCGCTTCGGCGTGGAGGGTGAATATTCGCATGGAAGCGCAAATGGCGCGGGTTTGTCGGTAGCCTAAGGCCCTTCCAGCGCGCGTCCCGTTGCCAGTGTTAGAGTAGTTAGCCAAGAGCGGGACGGGAAAGGAAACACCCTCCATGAAAGCCTTCGTAACGGCATTCATTTCTCTGGCATGCGTGTGCATCGGCGTGGCTTCGGCCGCCGACGATTTCACGGCCCACGCCTGGCAGATGGAAAGCAAGGGCGACGCCGGCGAGGCGCGCGATTATTTGCAGCACGCGGCGCAAACGGGCGGGGTGGACGCCAGGCTGGCTTATGCGCAATTTCTGGATCGGCACCGCGATCCGGGGGCGCGAGATGAGTACGAAAAAGTTTGGTCCGCGGCGCGTGGCGAGCAGCGCGAGTTGGCCGCACGCCGCCTGGTGGTGCTGGATTTGATCGCGGGCGATCGGGATGCAGCCGAGCGGCACGTGGAGCAGTACCGGAGCGCCGGTGGCCGCGATTTCAATCTTCCGCCGCTGGCCGCAATCCCCGCCCAGAAGCAGCAAACCATCGCCATCCCCGGCCCACTGCGTTCTTTCTCGCGCATGGCCGCTCTGGCGCCCGAAATCAGCCCCGACGACGTGTTGCCGGCGCTGGCGCGCAACGTGGTCACAAACGGCTATCAAGCCGCCGGCAGTAACGATGTGCTGGAACAGACCGAGTACTTGAAGCTGGTGGTTCGCTATCTCTCGCAGGCTCGGGAGCTGGAAAAGCTGGCGGACGCGAGCGGCGCCATTAAAGTGGAGACTTGCGATTCAACCCAGACCGGAGAGCTGCTGCGCCTGCTCGGATATCGAATGCGCGGCGGCTGCGGCAGCGAAGTAGTGTTGGAAACACTGAATGCCACCCGCGCTTTCCTGACCATCGATTCCGGCTTTCCGCTCGCTGAGCTCGAGCAGGACCTCCGCACCAACCGGCCCTTTACGTACGACTTCAAGCCGACCCAGATTCCGATTCTCTACACGCAGGACTATTGGCTCTCGTCCAAAGACCGCCAAGGCGCTGAGTTTATCGACTCGTTCCTCGGCGATCCTTCGCTTTGCCGCTTATACCTGGCGCTGTCGAAGCTGGATCCCAGCGCGTCCGAAGAGCTCCGCAAGGGCACCACGGTGCAAAGGATACGCGCCTATGCGCACGTTCTGGATTTCTATGGCGGCATGTTCCAGGTTCGGAACGGCAGAGCGGTAGTGCCGGGCGGCGCCCGCTCCGAAAGAGCCTGGGCTGAGCTGGTGGGAGCAGGCGCCCGACAAGCCGGGTCCGTTCTTCGAGCGCCTGATCATCCGGGACGACGGCTGGCTGGCCAGCTACTTCGACGCGCTTTCTCGACTCTCCAGCAATCCGGCCAACGGCTCCGTTCAGAATTATTTGACCGAGCCGGAACGCCTGAAGCGGTTCTATTCAGCCATTCGAGGAAAAGTGACCAGCCCGGGTCCGGCCCGCCCGGTGTTTCGTTCGAACACCGACATGATGCTGTTGACCGCCAGGCTGCGCCTGGATCCCAACGGCAAGCCGCACATCCCCGGAAGCCTGGACGTTTGGCGCACTTTATTCATCGAACATCCTTCCGGAAGCGGCAAGTACGACGCCAAGCTGAGCAAGGACGCGCAAAACTGGAAGGACCCCGACGACGTCATCGAGGCGCTGTTCGGGCTGTGCCGCAAGTCGGCGGAGAACGAGCCGCTGAAGATTTTCATGGCGCTGAGCGACGTGGATCGGCGCCGCTCAACACCGCTCGATCCGAAGACCGCGGATCGCCTGGCGCGCCAATTCCGTGCCTTCGGCGCGCAATATCCAATCTTCACGGAAGTGTCCGACGTCTCGAACGCCACTATCAACCAATTCCTGGATACCGCAATAGCGGTGGATCAGATTCACGATCAAGGGCTGCGCTCGGACACCGCCGGGACGCTGCAGTCCCTGATAGGGCTTTGGCAGATATTCTGCCGGCAAGGCTCCATCGCGCCGGCCGATCAGGATCGCGCGCTGGTGGCGCTTCTGACGCACTTCTCCAAAGTGAAAAACGAAGGCGACGTATTCGACGGCGGCAGGCAAGGCATTCAGACGCTACTGACGGCCACCAACTCGCCCGCCGGAGAATCCGCGCAGGATCGCATGCTCGACTTGCTGGCGGGAACGTCGCAGCCGGACACGTCCGACACCCACAATCAATTGGTGGAAGACATGATTCGGATCTTCGAGGCGCAGCGGCTGATCTCGCTCTCTTCGATCTTCGATCTGGTGGATCAATTGGAAAGCGTAGCCAAGGGTGAAAAAGCCAACAACGCGCTGATCACCAAAACGGCGGCGCGGATCTCCGAGATTCAACTGCCGCGCAGCTCGCTGAGCGGCTCCGAGAGAAACGCCCTGAGCTTCGGCTACTGGCCGGAGAAGCACATTGAAGCGGAAAGAAAGCTGACTCTTCGGGCATTCATTGAGCGAGCGGGCACCGATCCCAAGAAGCTGGATGAGATCCGGCCGCTGATGGCGCCCTTCCTGCGCGATACCTTGATGGGCTTGAATTACGTACACTACGCGCCGCCCGGCGCGCAGGTCCTCTACGCCAATCCCCTGTTCGTGCGGAGCCACGACTTCGTCGGTGTCCAGGGAACCAACGGTACATGGAAAGAGACCGAGGTGCTGGGAGGCGGCTGGCCAACGAGCGCCGGCGGAAAACTGGTGGGATCGCTGGTGAGCCTGCCCTATGCCCTGGCCGAAGCCGAACAAAACTTCCTGATTCCTTCGCGCGAGCAGGCGCTCATTTGGGGCGATCTGGTGCCGCAGCTTCTTCTCACCGCCACCATCCCACGCTGGTGGAACGTCACTCCCAGCCAGTTGCACTGGGTAGCGCTGCACATGGATTACGCCCAGACCATGCTGGCCGAAGCCGCCGTCAACGCCGAGCGCCGGCAGACCGTTTTGGATGCGCTGGGCCAATATGCCATGCCCGCCCGCGTGGCCCACGTGCGTGAACTGCTGGAGGAGGGCCGCACCAAGGCCGCGCTCGATGGCATCATGCCTTCGGAGATGTTCGCCATCGCCAGAGATGTTTTGTCCACCGACAAAGCCGATACTCCGCTGGCGGTTGAAATTCGCCGGGAAGCCGCCGAGTTGCCACGGCAGTTGAACTACGATACCGTCTCGCACGCCTTCGGTACGCCCAAGCCGACGCTTACCAATTCCTATTCACCGGAGCTGCTCGGCCTGCGAACGTTTCCGACTTTGATGGGTTATTCCAGCCGAATCCTGGCCGAAAGCTGGGAGTCAACCTGCTGTATTACGCAGCCTTGGCGGACCAGTTGTCTCTTTCGCCCGCGGAGTTGAATGTTTTGGTCCCGGATTGGACGCGCCAGACCGTGGAACGGATTTTCGCTACCAACCTGGAAGACTGGCCGGCGTTGCTGCGTTCGCTCCGGCTGGTAGGCGAAGAAGTGCGCGAGAAATCGCGCAAGCGTGTGACGGCGGCGAGCGGATTCTAACGTAACTAATTCGGAGGATAGTCTTGAAGTTCAATCGTCGAGTACTCGTGGGCGCTTCCCTGGCCGTTGGCGCCGTAGCTATGCTGGCGGTATCGCTAGCGGTGGTTTCTCAACAACTACGGGCCCAGGAACAGCGGCCCACCTTTCGCGTCAAGGTAGACATGGTGGTCCTCAGTTTCACGGTCACCGATAGCAAGGGTCACTACATCAACGGGCTGAAACCCAGCGATTTTCGTCTAACTGAAGACACCATCGCGCAAAAGATCAATACCTTCGGAGAAGGCAACAAACCGCCGGTCCAGGTGCTGGACAACGGAAGCACGCGCCCGCTGGCGGCATCGGCGGAGGTGGGCAAGGAGTTGGATGGCCCGGCCGGCGAAGTCCGCTCGGACTCTTTCGTCGGCACCAACGTGTTTGTGCTCTTCGATACCAGCAATTATATGTATCGCGGATTTGTCTACGCTTCCGACGCGATCGCGGATTTCGTCCGCGGACTGGACAAAACGGATTCGGTGGCGGTTTATACTTTCAGCCGCAATCTTTCGCGCCCCGCTCCGCTCACGCACGATCGCAACGACGCCATCTTCGGCCTGCGCAAAGCCGTGGCCGGCGACGATGCCGCGCTTTACAACGGCCTGCTGCTCACGCTGCGCGACGCCGCCAAGGTGCCGGGCCGAAAAGTGATCATCGTATTTTCGAACGGCCCGGACAACGCCAGCCTGATCGCCCCCGACGACGTTCGCGCCGTGGCGGAGGATGATGGCATACCCATCTACGTAATCTCCACCAACGACGTCAGCAAAGATCCGATGTCGAGTAACGTCTTTAAGCGCATCTCAACGCGCACCGGAGGCAAAGCCTATTTCGCCAAGACCTGGCAGAAGCAGGTGGAGGCGTTCGAATCCATTCGCGAGGATCTGGGCAACAGCTACACCATCACTTATTACCCGCAGCCCAACCCCAACGAGGGCTTCCGCAAGATCAACGTCGAAATCGTCACTGACGTTGGCAAGAAATATCGCGTTCGCGCCCGGCCGGGTTATCGTCCGCAAGGCGGATTTTAACTGAGCCGCGACCGTGAGGCGCGTGAAATAAACTCCATCACGAATTCAGTTACGCGCTCGCCGTAACTGAAACCGGCATTTAGCTGGCGCCGTCTACAGGGCATATGTCGATCGCTAAATGGAGTCTCGCTGGGGCAGCCCTTTTGTTGTCCGGAGCGTCGTTCGTCAACGCCCAGACCTCTTTTGATTTGAATGTTGGATTCGGAAGCGCGTGGGATGGCGCCAATAGCGGCGGCATCGACAATGCAGCTTCGCTGAATGCGTTTGGCGGTTGCACGCCCAGCTCGGGCGACCCCGATTGCCAGTCGCTACCGGCCCTGAACGGTTTCTTTTTGGGATTTGGCGGCGACCTGATGCTAACCAAGCATTTTGGCGCGGGTTTTCAGGCTAGCCTGCAGCCCTCGCGCGAAACCTATGGCCCGCTGTCTTCCCGTCAGACGTTCTATGACGTGAACGGAATCTACGCGCCCTTCGCCACCAAGCGTGCAGCCCTGCAACTAGAGGCCGGCATCGGCGGCGCGCGCACCAGCTTCGCGTACACGCAGAGTGGTTGCGTGGGAACGGCGGTCTGCACTACTTCCACTGAACCTGTCGGAAGCGCAAATCATTTCGATGTACACCTGGGAGCGGGTGTCCAGATATTCCTTACCGACCACATCTTTATCAAGCCTGAATTCGATTTTCACTATGTGCCTGGCCTTACCAACCAGTTCGGCAGCGACGCGGTGCCGGAAGGCATGGTGTGGGTGGGCTATAGCTTCGGCGAGCGGTAAGGCTTACGGCGCGAAACTTCACATGTCGTGAAATTGAAGCTGAACGCTGACACGAACGGCTACAGCTTTGCCGTTCTTGCGCGCGGGCTCAAAGCGCCATTCTTTCACCGCTTCGACCGCGCTTTCGTCTAGATCCTTGTCGAGCCCCTTCACCACGTGGGGATTCTTCGGGAGGCCTTTGGAACTGACCACCAGGGCAATGATCACCGATCCCACGGCTCGTACGCCCCGGTTCGTTGGGTAGCTGGGATTCACCTGCTTGACGACGCGTGGAGGAGTGATACCGGCTGCGAGATCGTAAACCGTCTCGTCATCTTTTGAACCTGCACTGGAAGCTGCGTTCTGCGCGGGCAGGATGCACGCCGCGCAACAACCAATGAGCAAAACTCGCAGCCACGCCAAATTGTGCCTCGCTCCCGACCTCACATCTGACCAAAGATTGGTGGAGAGACGCGGCCCAAATCGGCGCGGTTTCATTGTTCTGGTTTTTTCTCTTGCCGTAGTCTTTGGAACTTTAAGTCGCCTCGGGTTGAATCTAAGAATGAAGGCTCGGTGCACAACCGCAGTACCTATAGAAGGAGTGTGAACTCATGAGTGTAAAAGGAAGCACGATGAAAATATGTCTTATCGCTTTGCTCAGTTTCGGCGCGGTGGCGCTGGCACAACGGCCGGGTAGGAATTTCGAAGGTGGGTTTCGTGGCCTATTTCAGGGCAAAGTAGTTACTAATGAGCCGTATTCCGGCGTCGGGGTAAGCACGTCGAAGCGGACGCTCGCCGACGGCAACACCATCAACGAATCGAATTGTGTCAAAGTGTATCGCGATAGCTCCGGCCGTACGCGGCGGGAAGAAACTCGCAACTCTCCCACCTGCGGCGCAACTGGTGAAACCATTTCTATCAGCGATCCGGTGGCGGGCGTTCAATACGTCATCAACGCGCAAAAGAGCACTTACCGCCAGTTCACCATCAAAACGCCGCCCGCGCGGACCACACCGCCCACTCGTCCGGCCAATCCGAATCAGGTTCAGACCGCTTGCGCGTCACAGCCCATCGCCGGCACTTCGTTGACTGCCGAGTGTACGCAGACCGTAACCACCATTCCGGCCGGCAAGTTCGGAAATGCGCAGCCGATCACCATCACATCCACGCGATTGTATTCGCCCGACTTGCAGATCGTCATTGGGAGCTCGCGCACCGATCCGCGCAACGGCTCCAATACTTACCAACTGACCAACATCTCAACGGCAGAGCCGGCGGAGACGCTCTTTCAGCTTCCGTCTGGGTTAACATTACAGCAGGGGCCGTCCGGGAGAGGCAGGCGCGCACCGTAGCCGTAGCCGTAACGCAGAGGACAGATGCGGAAGCTGGTTAGAATCCTAGCAATATTGGGAGTGATTGCGCCGGCGACAGTGCTGGCGCAGTATTACCCGCGTCCGATCCGTGGCGTTTACCCCGGAACGCCCAAGCCGGGATCGTACAAGGGCGTGGCCGGCTCATTCCACGGCAAGCTCAAAGACCTGAGCAGCAAAGAGATTACGATCGAAACATCCGACGGTCAAATTGTTACGATTCACCGCTCGCGTAAAACCAAGTTTTTCAAAGGTACGCAATCGATAAAACCATCCGACATCGATATTGAGACGCCCGTCACCGTGGATGCCACCGAAGAGGTGGACCTGAGTCTAACCGCGATCAGCGTGACTGTGGATACGCCCAAAAAGAGCGCGGAGAACAAGTAGCCGGTGCCTATGCAACACGGTAAGCGAAGGCGTCTTCGATAAAACGGTCGCCTATCATTTGGCCGCCCAGTCGCATGCCCTCCACGGTCTTGGTTTTTCCGAAAATCTTCCGCAAATCCTTGATGAACGGGTCGCCCGAGCGCAAGATAACTACTGGCGGCGTCTGTTCCAACGCGAACCCCGCGGCATCCAAAGCGTCGTGAAGAAGCCCATAAGCCTTCCTCAGGTCCGAAACGTCGAATTTGCGAGAAGACAGTACGAGGCGCCAGTCCTCGTACTCTGGAAGAACTGCCCAAAGTGCGACCTTCACCTGCAACCCGGCATCGTCGAGAATCTTAAGCATCCTCGAACCTGTCTCGATCTCGAAGCCTACCAGTGCAATCTTACCCATCGGAGTACTCCGTAATTTCGATCGCCCACTGCCCCAATCAGCGACCTGGCAGTTGCGGCGTCGGTAGTGGCGTAGCGGCTATGCTCTGACCACAATTGTACGATTTCCCAATTGTATCGAAACACGGCGTCGCCCTTTGATTGTTCGAGCAAGGCTTTTTCTAGCTGCGCCGCTCTTAGCAGTTCCCTAAGATTGTGCGTGTAACTGGTGAAGGCCCTCTCTTTGTCCGGGAATTCGTGCCGCTGGGTCAGCTTTGCGATACAAGCTTTGAGAGCGCATTCAACCGAATAACCTGCCAGGTAGTAAGCTCCATCATTCATGCCTAACTTCGCCAGCGCCCTGGCTTCCTGGAGCCTGATTCGAGATAGCTGTTGCAGGTCTTTCCGGTCCACGTCATGATGGTGCGGAAGATCCCCAAGATTCTCACCGAGCCTTGCTAGACTGGTTCTTGACACCTGCCACAAAACCACGCGTCTCGGTAGTTAGCTATCTCAACACGGTCCCGCTGGTGTGGGGCATGCTGCACGGCGAACAGCGCGGCCTCTTCGATCTGTCGTTCGCCATCCCGGCCGAATGCGCCGATAGGCTGGAATCCGGAGTCGCCGACATCGGCATCGTGCCGGCGGTGGAACTCAACCGGCAAAAACTCGACATCGTTCGCGGCGCGGGGATCGCGTGTCACGGTCCGGTGCGCAGCATTTTCCTGATCTCGAAGGTACCTTTCGGCGAAATCCGCAAGCTGGCCGCCGACTCCACTTCACGAACCTCGGTGGCGCTCAGCCGCGTGATTCTGGCGCGGAAGTATGGCGTCGAACCGGAAGTGCAATCGCACGTTCCACATTTGCCTTCGATGCTGGAACACGCCGATGCCGCCCTGATCATTGGCGATGCCGCGCTGGTGCTCAATCCCACCGATCTTCCGTTCCACGTTCTCGACCTGGGCGCCGAATGGGTCCAAATGACTGGACTGCCGATGGTGTTCGCCGTGTGGGCCGCGCGCGGCGGGTTGCCGGCACAAGATCCCAAGCCGTTCCTCGAATCGATGCGCTTCGGACTGGAACACATTGACGATATAGCGCGCTCCGAGCACGCCAAGGTGGGCGTCTCAGAAGACCTGGCGCGTACCTATCTGAAAGACAATATCGTCTTCGCGCTGGGCGACCGCGAGTACGCGGGGCTCACAACTTTCCTACAATATGCTTCAGAGCTTCGCACCTTAGCGCAAGAGCGGCCAGTGGAGGGGAGAAAGGTTTCGGTATGATGACGCGGCAAGAAGCGATCGACCTATACAATAGCGACGATTTAGTCGGCATCGGAATGGCGGCCGACGCGGTGCGCCGCAAGCTGCACCCTCACGGCGTGGTCAGCTATATTATCGACCGCAACATCAACTACACCAATTTCTGCACCGAGTACTGCAGCTTCTGCGCCTTCTACCGGCCCATGGGCCACAAGGAAGGCTATGTGCATTCCAAGGACGTGATCTTCGACAAGATTCAGGAGACCATCGACCTGGGGGGCACGGGCATCCTGATGCAAGGCGGGCTGCATCCCGACCTCAAGATCGAATGGTATGAAGACCTGCTGCGTTCCATCAAGGATCGCTTCGGCGACAAGATCTGGAACCATTGTTTTTCCGCGCCCGAGATCGTAAACATCGCGGAAGTGAGCGGCTTGAGCTTGCGCGATACCATCGCGCGGCTGCGTGATGCGGGCCTGGAATCCATTCCTGGCGGCGGCGCCGAGATTCTGGACGACGAAGTGCGGCGCAGGATCAGCCGGTTGAAGTCGTCGGCGCAAGATTGGATCGACGTGCACCGCATTGCGCACTCGCTTGGGATGCGCACCACCGCCACCATGATGTTCGGCACCGGCGAAACCATTGAACAGCGCATGAATCATTTCGACATCGTGCGCCAGATTCAGGACGACACCGGTGGATTCACGGCTTTCATCCCCTGGTCTTTCCAGCGCGAGAATACCTCGCTCGGCAAGTTCGTGAAGCAGGAAGCGACGGCGGTGGAATACCTCAAGATGCTTGCGCTCTCGCGCTTATACTTCGAAAACATCGAGAATATCCAGTCATCCTGGGTGACACCCGGCCTGAAGACTTGCCAGTTGGGCTTGCGCTTCGGCGGCAACGACGTCGGCAGCATCATGATCGAAGAGAACGTGGTGTCGGCAGCCGGGGCGCACAATCGCGCGAGCGAAGAGGAGTTGCGGCGCTTGATCCGCGATGCCGGATTCATACCCAAGCAGCGCGATACTTTGTACCGGACGTATTTTCTAAACTAACTGCTTCTTAAGAAATAAACGTGCCATTTTGACGTGGCGCACGCGCCCACGCGTGCCGCGTTCACACTCGTGTGAACGCCAATTCTTCCCGTTTCGATCAACCGCCGCTGCACTCGAACGTTATTTCGTAACAAGCCCTAAAGGTTTGAGCCAATCGCCGGATGGGATGAGGCGCCCTGGCAGGTTTCCAACATACCAATAGATCCAGCAACTGCCGACCCCGTGGCCGTGGCCGCCAGTGTTCAGCATTGTGCGTTCGAACTCCGGGCCTTCGTACTCATCCAGCGCCCCGAGCACCCCACCGGGCTCCTCCAGGTAGAAGATTTCGCCCAGTATCGATTCTCGCTGGTTTGAACCGCAGGCCGTGCACCGGGGTAGCGCCCGAAATCGTAAAGACGGCCCGGAAGGCGAATTTCGTAAAGGAAGTCTCCCACGTTCGGAGAGCAGCCGTGCGAATTGATTATCACAGCCGCGCCGGAGCGTCCCGTACACGAACAAATGATCTGGCAATTATTTCTTTGCGGCTAGCGATTCTTCCAGCTCGCGCGCGTACTCTTCGATTTCTTCTGGCTGCATCGTCACCAGCGTCTTCTCCATGTCCTCGCCGGTCCGGAGCATGTGCTTCAGGTGCATCGCCGCGAGCTTCATGCACCAGGTGTCGGTGAGCGGATGGCCGAACTTCTCGCTGAGCGCCAGCAGCACGGGATGCGACAGCGCGATCACGCGTTCTTCAAACGGCTCGCCGCTGGTGCCGATTCCGAACTTCACGTCCACGGTGTCGGCATGGCGGATGGAAATGCCGGTCTGGAGCCAGCGAAAGTACACCTGCCAGGTGCGGCCGAACGGGTCGGGCCCGGCTTCAAAGTCGCGAAAGTTCTTGATCATTCAAGTTGATTGTAGCCGATGCTCAGTAAAGACGCTCAGTAAATATGGCTGGTGCGCGACACCAGCGACAGGAACTCGTCGCGCGTTTCCTTGCGCTCCCGAAACCCGCCCAGCATGGCGCTGGTCACGGTTCCCGAATGCTGCTTTTCGACGCCGCGCATCATCATACAGAAGTGGCGGGCCTCGCAGATCACGCCGACGCCCTTGGGCCGCAGCACGTCATTCAGCGTCTCAGCCACCTGGTGGGTCAGACGTTCCTGCAATTGCAGCCGCCGCGCGAACATGTCCACGATGCGCGGGATTTTGCTGAGCCCGATCAGTTTATTGTTCGGCAGATAAGCCACGTGCATGGTTCCGAAGAACGGCAGCAGGTGGTGCTCGCACAGGCTGTAAAACTCGATGTCCTTCACCACCACCATTTCGTCGCACTGCTCTTCGAACACCGCGCCGTTGACGATGCTCTGCACATCGGTCTCATAGCCGCTGGTGAGAAAGCGCAATGCCTTGTCGGCGCGCTGGGGCGTGCGGACCAAGCCCGGGCGCTCCGGATCTTCGCCGACCTTCAGCAGCACCTTCTGCATGAGATCGGCAATCGACTCGTCGTTATCGTGCGGCGGCATCACTTTCACCGCGGAGGTCTTACTTTTCATGGCTCAGGTCGCCTCGTGATTTAGTTCGAAAAAGTTTCGCTTGGTCTCGCGCAGCCGGATTCCCTCCAGGCGCGGGCTTTCGCCTGGAAATGCCGCGGCCCAGCCAGCGGTCAGCCGGTCCTCAATCACCTTGATAATGTTTTCCGAGGTCGGAACCAGCGTCTTGAATTCGCTTAAGTCGACGTTCATATACCGGTGATCAAAATCTCGGAGCACCTGGTCTGAGACCAAGCGATCCAATGTCGGAACATGCACCACCTGCCCGGACTCCGGATTGATTGGACCGGTGGCCATCACATCCAACACGTAGTCGTGCCCGTGGCCATAGGGATTGCTGCACTTGCCGTATAGCTCCCGATTCTCGTCTTCGGTGAACGCCGCCGAGTGCAGGCGGTGCGACGCGGCGAACCGATAGCGGCGGGTGACTCGCATCAACGGCCCTCTCCCGCGAAATCCACAAACAGATCCTCAGTTTCGTACAACCGGATGTTATTCAAGCGAGCGCGTCCCACTTCAAAATGCCCTTCCAGGCGGCGCCAGATCTCGGCGGCGACGTTCTCCGTGGTGGGAACGACTTTGTCAAACGGAGGCACTTCATAGTTGAGGAAACGATGATCCATGGGTTCGATCACGGTCTGCTGGATCAGCTCCTTCAACTTCTTTAAGTCAAAAACCATTCCGGTGACCGGATCGGGTTCGCCTTCCAGAGTAACTTCCACGATGTAGTTGTGCCCGTGACCGCTAGGGTTCGCCGCGGGGCCGTAAAGGTGCGCGTTTTGCTCCGGCGTCAACGTTGGTTGCGCGCACACGTGCGACGCGGAGAATTCTGCCCGGCGCGTAATCAGCATGATCCTCTTATGTGATGCGAAACGCTTCCCACTGGATACACTTCCCTAAACTGGATACTTTAATATTATAGAAGGGGCCCATGGGAGGCTATAGAAATGACTCATTCCAAAGTAGATTTGGCCATCAAAGGAACTATCGCCGCGCTGCTGGTAGCGCTGGGCTTCGTGGTTGTATGGTCCATGCAAGAGCACATTGTCGGTGTGGGCGACACGGCTCCGAATTTCACCATCACCACCAGCGCCGGCGACCAGATGACGCCGCGCAACTTCGGCGGGAAGGTTCTGGTGTTGAATTTTTGGGCGAGCTGGTGTGCGCCGTGCGTTGAAGAAGCGCCCTCCCTCAACGAATTCGCGAAAACATTCAAGAACGCCGGTGTGGTGGTGCTGGGCGTCAGCGTGGACCGCAACGAGCAGTCCTATCTCAATTTCGTGAAGCACTTCGACGTGTCGTACCCGACGGCGCGCGATCCGCAGGAAAATCTGAGCTACCGCTACGGCACCTACAAGATTCCCGAGAGCTACATCATCGATCGGAACGGCAAAGTGGTGCGCAAGTACGCGGGGCTGCCGGAGCGCGACGGCCAGGCGATTTCGTGGACGGATCCGGAGCTGGTGAGTTTCGTGAAGTCGCTACTGTAATGCAAAAACGATGTGGCGCACGCACTCTTGCGTGCCGTGTCGCCATTCTTGGCGATACCCTGTTTAACGTTCACACGAGTGTGAACGCAGCACGCACGAGTGCGTGCGCCACAGGGGACCACAATGATTTCTCCTGACGCGCTGCAGCACATCGACAAGCTCTTCGGACCGCGCGGTTATCTCGACCGGCCGGAAGACCTGACGCTATACGAATACGACGGCAGCGTCGACAAGGCGCGGCCGGAGCTGGTGGTCTTCCCTGAGACTACCGGGCAGGTAGTGGCGCTCGTCCAGATTGCACGCGAGCACAGCATCCCCATCGTCGGCAGGGGCGCGGGCACCGGACTGAGCGGCGGCGTGATCCCTCGCGCGGGGGGCATCGTGATCTCGTTTGCGCGCATGAATCGGATTGTAGAGATCGATCTGGCGAACGAACGAGCGGTGCTTGAGCCGGGAGTTGTGAATCTCGAAATCACGCAGGCCGTCGAACACGATGGATATTTCTACGCGCCCGATCCATCCAGCCAGAAGGCGTGTACCATCGGCGGCAATGTTTCGGAGAACGCGGGTGGGCCGCACACCTTGGCATACGGCGTCACCACCAATCACGTGCTGGGAATTGAAGCGGTGCTTCCCGACGGAACGCCCTTCACCGTCGGCGGCAAAGCCCTGGACGCTCCCGGTTACGATCTTACCGGCCTTCTCACGGGTTCGGAAGGCACCATGGTGCTGGTGACCAACATCACCGTGCGCCTGATGCGCCAGCCCGAGTTGGTGAAGACGGTGCTGGCCGTCTACGACACCGTCGACGATTGCGCGGACTCGGTGGCCGAGATCACGGCGCGCGCTATTACTCCCGCCGCGGTGGAGATGCTGGACGGCGTCATGCTGCGCATGGTGGAAGAAGCCACGCACGCCGGCTACCCGATGGATGCGGCGGCGGTTCTGCTGATCGAGCTGGAAGGCTTGAAGGAGGCAGTGGAAGAACAGGTGCAGCAGATCGAAGACGCCTGCAAGTGCTGCCGCGCGCGAGAGGTTCGCATTGCCCGAACCGCCGCGGAGCGCGAGCTGCTGTGGAAGGGACGCAAGAACGCATTCGGCGCAGTGGGCCGCGTGAGCCCCGCTTACTACGTGCAAGACGGCGTGGTGCCGCGCACCAAAATTGCGCCCACGCTGCGCGAAATTCACCGCATCTCCGAGAAGTATGGGCTCACCATCAGCAACATTTTTCATGCCGGCGATGGCAACATGCACCCCATCATTCTTTTCAATCACCACAAGCCCGGTGAACTGGAACGCGCGAAAGCCGCGGGCGATGAGATTCTTCGATTCTGCATCCAGCAAGGCGGATCCATCACCGGCGAGCACGGCGTCGGCATGGAGAAGATGGAGCTGATCGGCGAGCAATTTTCCGGGGAAACGCTGGATATGATCGCGCGATTCAAGAAGCTGTTCGATCCGGAGTGCCGCTTGAACCCGGGCAAAATGCTGCCGACGGGCAAGGGCTGCATGGAAATACGACAGCCGGCGGGGATGCAGATCTAGTGACAACGGCTCCCTGACGGTCGCGGTTCAGCTTACTGGATCGCGAGCGTAGCGGCGTTGCTGGTTCTATCGCCGGAGGTAATGCGGACCGGCGCTGAAGAGCTCGACGCAGCGCCCGCTGGAATGGTGCAGTTGATCTGATCCAAACCCTCATAACCCGGCGCGGCGCCTGCAAACGAGACCGGGCAAGCGATGCCACCGACGGTCACCGTAGGCTGCTCGACCGCGACATCGAATCCGTTGCTTGATGTCGTGAGACCGAGACCGGTGGCATAAAGTTCCACGGCGTCGCCGGGATGCAGCGGGTTATCGGCCGTCACCAGGCTCTGATCGCTGGCTTTCAGAGCGGATGCCGGCCCGGTTCCCGACGAATCCTGCGTGAAGATGGCCGGCGCCGCCGTGTCCACATAAATGTTCACGGTGTTCTTGCCCGCGCTGTTTTGAACGGTGATTGGCGTCAGGCCAGATGCGCTGTCGGGAAGCAATGCATCGATCTGGGTTGTAGATGTGTAGAACAGCGTCAGCGGCGAGCCTCCGGCGGTGACAGTGGCCGACGTCATTTGCGTACCGTAGATCGCGACAATCATGCGCGGCGCCAATTCGAGCGGGTAATTAGCCGCTGCCGCGGAAAAAACGCGCGCGATCTGAGGACCATCCTTCATGAGAAATGGCTGGGTGCCTCCCGCCAAGAGTTTGAGGGTGTTACTTGCGCCGGGCGCGACTTCGACAGGAATGCTTCCGGAGTGGACCAGATCCGAGAAGGCGATCCCATCCGAAGAAATGGACAGCGTCTGTGAAAACATGGGGAATGAAGTGTCCACCACCTGGGCGAAGGTGATGGCCTCCGGTGAGTCGTCTGCGGCGTGGGCTGCGACGATCAATCCACCATCCACCGACAGAAACGGATCGTCCTCCGCAGCCGTGCCAACGCTCTGCCAGCCATTGGTCCCGTTTAAGAACGACACGATGATCTGCGCCGACTCATGCATCGGGGAATCGATATCCGCGATACCCTGCGCATCCCCCGGACACAAGTTGAAAGCGGTGATGATTCCGCCGCCGTCGATATGGCAATAAGGAAGCACGCGCGTGCGGCCCGGCAAATAGAACCGGCCCGACGCACTGGTGAGCGGAACCACGCCGTCGTCAAATCCAGCGGGATCGCCCAGCCCACCGATCCCCGCGTTGCCTGCGGCGGCGACGGCATCCACTCCGCGCAGATCGTCCGTTCCCTGGTTCCAGGTGCCGAGCCCGAACAGAAAACCACTGCCGCTTGCCATCTCGTTCAGCTGCTCAGTAAACCCCAGCAGCGACGCTATGGGTAGCGACGCGAGAGGCGTCCCAAAATTGGGGGTGGCAAGCAAGACCGCTTTCCGAACATGCGTAGCCGCGGGTGGTTGAAACACGCCCGAGGCATTCTGTTTGCCGCTTAAGTACGCCCGCAGCACCAAACCACCCATGCTGTGGGCCACCACATCCACGGTTTCCACCGGCTGGCCGTTGGTGTATTGCAGACTCCCGAGGAAGGTGGCCAAGGCGCCGGCGAGATCCTCAATGGAGGCCGTGGAGGGCAAGCTGCACGTGCTGAAGAACAGGCTGACCTCGCCATTGCTCTGGAGCACTTGATCGGCGATGCCAAACGTGCCGGCAAACGTGGAGGGACAACCCTCAAATTGAAACCCGTTGATAAACACAACGGGCGGAAGCGTGGTGACCGGCACCGGTGTTCCGGACGGAATGAGCTGGGCCTCGGCTGCGAGCGCCAGTAGTAGGCCCAATAGCAGGCCGACCCGCATTAACGCGTGGGCACCGGTTGCAGCGCGCGGCTTTCAATGATGCGATCGATGATGCCGTATTCCAGAGCCGAATCGGGCTCCAGGATGTAATCGCGGTCCACATCGCGCGCGATGCGATCCACCGGCTGGCCTGTGGCGTTCGCGAGAATCTGATTCAACGATTCGCGCATGCGCAGGATCTCCCGCGCGTAGATATCGATATCCGTGGCTTGCCCGCCCAGCCCGCTCATGGAAGGCTGATGAATCAAGATGCGCGAATGCGGCAAGCTATAGCGTTTGGCCTTGGTGCCGCAGGCGAGCAAAACGGCCGCCATGGACGCCGCTTGTCCCACGCAATAGGTCACGATGTCCGGCTCCACCAGGTTCATGGTGTCCAGAATGGCGAGGCCCGCCGTGATGGACCCTCCGGGTGAATTGATGTACAGCGAAATGTCTTTTTCCGGATCTTCGGCAGCCAGGAAAAGCATCTGCGCGATGACCAAATTGGCGACGTTGTCGTCAATGGGAGT
This sequence comes from Bryobacterales bacterium, assembly GCA_963747945.1. Taxonomy (GTDB): domain Bacteria; phylum Acidobacteriota; class Terriglobia; order Bryobacterales; family Bryobacteraceae; genus Palsa-89. The sequence continues at coordinate 197,855 of CAVVHB010000030.1, read as the reverse complement.
GCCCAGGAAAATAATGTTCTCCTTGAGCAGGCGCGAATAGATATCAAACGCGCGCTCGCCGCGCGAGGTCTGCTCCACAACCATGGGCACTAAAACTGAATTCTGCATGGAACCGGGCTCCTTGTAAAAAACCACTCTCTGAAGAACCATCATACCGTGGCGTGCGCAATCGTGCGGACACTGTGAATTAAAGGCCCGGGCGTTCACACGAGTGTGAACGCGGCACGCAAAAGTGCGTGCGCCACAAGTGGATATAACAGGAGACAATAAAGACAACTATGCACCTGGTTCCAACACAAGATGAAGTGGTCGCCTTGTTGCGACGCACCGGCGCGATCCGAAACGGACATTTCGAATATCCCAACGGATTGCACGCCACCGAATATGTGCAAGTACAGTTAGCGATGCGCTACTACCAGCATGCCAAAGTGTTGAGCGTGGGGCTGAGCCGTCGGCTGCGCGCCAATGCCGAAATTCGGGCCATGATTCCGGAGCTGTCCATCGTCTCTCCCGATACCGGAGGCCTGCCCGTGGCTTACGGCGTGTGTGAGGCTTTGCGCGCGCCCCAGGTTTATTGGGCCGACCGCAAGGAAGAGGGCGGCGCCATGCGCTTCCGCCAGTATCTGGAACAGAAGCCCGGCGAGAAAGTGCTGCTGGTGGACGACATTCTTCGATCCGGCCGCAACCTGTCGGAATTGAAGCGGCTGGTGGAATCCACGGGAGCCGAAGTGGTGGGCATGGCGGTGATCATTTATCAGCCCACGCCGAAAACGGTCGACTTCAGTCCCCTGCCCCTCTATTACCTGGCGCAACTGGACGCGCATTACTACAAAGACGCCGGATCGTGCGAAATGTGCAAGCGCGGCGTTCCAGCCGAGAAGGTTTGGATTTAGTTAGCGCGGAGCGGCCGATTCGCGAAGGAAGGCCGGTGTCAGCGTTCCTTTTTGTTTCGCGATTTCGAGCAAAACGGGATAAAACTGCACAAAGGTGTTGTCCACTGCCGCGTGCTCAAGATGGCAACTGTAACAGTCCTCTGTGCGCGCCAGCATCTTGCCGGTGCTTGATTTGCCGAACCCGAAGAACGCCCATCCGTTGCCCGGGAACATCGCGGCGTCCTTGACATCGCTTTCAATCGCCACCACATCGCTCTGATAGCTGCCACCTTGATTGATGGAACCTTTGCTGGCCGATGCTCTTATCTCGAGTACCAGCATCGTTTTGTCGGGCCATTTGCCAGTTGCAAGGAAGGAACGATATGAGTCGGGATTGACGAATACATTCGTGAACGACGGCTTCATTTGCATGCCCGGTGTGTTCGGTGGACGGTAAGTCATCCCCAAGCCTGAACTCAGGAAGACCCACTCGCGATAGTCGGCGGGGAGCATTAGTTGACCGCCGGCGGTGTAGCGCGGCTGCGCCATTAAACAGGAACAAGCCAGAAGAAGAACGGCCAATCGCGACATCAGCCCAAGTCTATCATTAGGTTTTGGGAAGACAGGATTTGGGAAGACGGGATTTGGGAAGACAGGAATTGGGAAGACAGGATTTGGGTCCATTATGACGCTACCCATCGAGTTCCACCGCCCGGTTTGCGGCGATCCCGCGGAAGCTTCGTCGCGGGAGTGGCTCGAAACCAATGGCATCGGCGGGTTCGCGTGCTCCACCATCATTGGGCTGAACACGCGCCGCTATCACGGGCTGCTCACCGCGGCCACCAAGCCACCGGTGGGGCGCGTGGTGCTGCTTTCGAAGGTGGAAGAAACTCTGGTGCTCGGCGACCAACGCTTCGAACTGAGCGCCAATCGGTATGCGGGCGTCGTTCACCCGCACGGTTACCAGTACCTGGACTCGTTCCGGCTGGAGCCATTTCCTGTCTTCCGCTATCGCTGCGGCGATGAAATCCAGTTGGAGAAGACGGTCTTCCTGGTGCAAGGCGAAAATACCGTCGTCATTCAATACCAGCTATCGGGTGACCTGCGGGGCCGCCCCTGTTGGTTGGAAGTTCGTCCTCTGATTGCTTTTCGCGATTATCACAGCACCACTCACGCCAACGACGCCATCCGGCGCGATGTGTCGTCCCAGACGGGCATGGCGGTCGTCACCCCCTATCCGGACCTCCCCAGCCTTTACTTCGCCCACAACGCCCAATCCATCGACGCGTCGGGCTTCTGGTTCTACAACTTCGAATACGAGCGCGAACGGGAGCGCGGGCTCGATTTTCTCGAAGATCTTTACAGCCCGTTCTGGCTGCGCTTCGATTTCGCGCGTAACGCGTCGGCAGCCATCGTCGCGTCCACGCTGCGGCATGCGGCTGAAGAAGGCCGGCAAATGCGTGAGCGAGAACTACAGCGCCGCGCCCGTATCGTCAAGGCCTCTCCCATCGAAGATCCGTTCTCCATAGCGCTCGGCTGCGCGGCCGATCAGTTTATCGTCGCCCGAGGCGATCGAAAATCCGTCATCGCCGGTTATCCGTGGTTCGCCGATTGGGGCCGCGACACGATGATCTCGCTTGCCCGGCCTCACGCTGGTGACGGGCCGCTTTGACGACGCGCGCAACATACTGCGAGCCTTTGCGCGCAGCATCGATCGCGGCATGCTGCCCAATCGTTTTCCCGATTCCGGCGAGACGCCCGAATATAACACCGCTGACGCCACGCTTTGGATGTTCCATGCCGTCCATGAATTCCTTCGCTACACGGGCGATTACGATTTCATTCGCGCCGAATTGTACCAGCCGCTGGCCGACGTCATCGTCTGGCACGAGCGGGGAACACGCTACGGCATACGTCTTGATTCCGACGGCCTGCTGCATGCCGGTGAGCCGGGTGTGGCACTCACCTGGATGGATGCCCGAGTAGGCGACTGGGTGGTGACGCCGCGACAAGGCAAGCCGGTAGAGATCCAGGCGCTCTGGCACAACGCCCTGCGTGTGATGGCCCACCTGGCCTCGGTTTCAGGCGATGGCGCGGCTTGCGATCGATACACGGCCCTCGCGGATCGCGCGCGCGAACGGTTCCTGCAAGTTTATTGGAACGAAGGGACGGGCAGTCTGTACGATGTCATCAACGAAAACGGAGTCGCCGATGCATCCATTCGGCCTAACCAGATTTTCGCCGTGAGCCTGCCCTATCCGCTTATCACAGGCGAGCAGGCTTTGCGTGTGGTGGAGGTTGTCGAATGGGAACTGCTGACGCCTTATGGTTTGCGAACGCTCTCGCCGCGCGATCCGAATTATCGCGGACGTTACGATGGCGATCCGCGCAGCCGCGATGGCGCGTATCATCAGGGCACGGTATGGCCCTGGCTGTTGGGACCATTCCTGACTTCCTACATAAAGGTTCACGGCGGCAGTGAAGAAGCGCGCGGCCGGGCTGACCGTTTTCTTGACCCTCTGCGCGCCCATCTGCTGGAGAGCGGCCTGGGGCAAATTTCGGAGGTATTCGATGGCGACGCCCCGCAGCGGCCGGGCGGCTGCATCGCACAGGCCTGGAGCGTGGCCGAGGTGCTGCGGACGTACATAGAGGATGCCAAAGGCCGGCGGCCCGATTTCTTACGCTAAAGGTACACGAACGCGGCTGAAGCCGCATGTACCGGTTTGGCAAAACGCGGCTGAAGTCGCATCTACCGGCCGCGTGTACCGGTACGATAGTAAGGGCGATGAAAACGATCGTAGCGCTGTGCTTTGTGCTCTGCTCCGGCCTGCAGGCGGCTAAACCGCTGCCACCGCTCTACACGGCTGTCCAAATCGACAAATTCGTGGCGCAGCCCAGGGTTGACTTCCCACCCGATTATCAAAGCGCGCTAGCCGAAGACATCGCTCGCGAAATCAGCCTTGCGTTCAAAACGGTGATCATCGTGCAGCAGGGGGAGGCAGTTCCCGACGGGCATGCGCTATTGCGCATCTCGGGCGTAGTGACGCGCTTCAAACCCGGCAGCAGGGAGAAAAGATACCTGATCGGTTTCGGCGCCGGAGCCACCGTTGTGGAGGCGCAAGTATGGTTTACCGATAGTACTACCGGCCGGGTGCTCCTAGGGCGCGAGGTCAGGGGCACCACTTGGATCGGAGTCGGCGGTGGTGATTCCCAGAGCGCTGGTACCAGCCTGGCCAGAAAAATCGAGAAAATTTGCAACGCAGAGCGTTTAGTGGAGTCGAACTGACAGGGCGCCCTCCTTGATCTGTCCCCGCCCGTCGATTACCTTGAAAGAAGGGATTGTTCGCTTTGCTTCAGTCGGCCTTGGTAACTTTATTGTGCGGGGCTGGGTTCCTGAGCCAGCCGCCTCCCTCCTATCGGGTGGAACTCGAGCCTGTGGCGGATGGAGCCGAGTTGGTTACTGTCTTTGCGCGCCTGCACGACCCGGCATCCGGTTCTCAGGATCTCGACGTTCCAGTGCTCACGGTGCTGCGCGATTCGCTCGGCGACGGCGATCCGGCGAACGACCGTCTGCGCTACGTCTGGATCTTGACCAGCGCGCGGCCAACGCCGTGGCAGCGGGCCGCCTCCGCGCTCTCGTTCGGATTTTTTCGCGCCGGAAGCAGGCGCCACGCCAATCGCGTCCCATCGCCCGCACTGGACTTGGCCTCGCCCTCCCGAAGCGTCTATGGCAATCTTCTCGGCGACGGCCTGCAGGCGCTCGAGTTCGATCCACTGGGCGCCGCCATCCGGTCCACCACCCGCACCTATCGCGGCAATTCGAGCGACTATAGCAAGCTGCAGGTGTTTCAGGCTCTATCCACTTTAGACAATCTCGAACGTGATCCCGCTAGCTTTTCCGTACTGCCCGATAGCCAACTCCGCGAGATCTATTCACGCCTGAGCCTTTCCACGCATGCCTTCGGCGGCTTGGTTCGCGAACAACAATTGTCGAAATACTACGACAGACAGACTAGCCAGCGTCAACAGACGCGCGGCCACAACTGGGAGCTGCTTCGACAGCGCGCCGAACTCAACGGCCTGATTTTCGAGCCTCTGGCGCTCGAATCCGGCACGCCCAGCGAAGCCCTGCTGTGGATTTCACGCTCCGATCTGGGCGCGCGGGCCAAACGGCGCTTTGACGGTCAGTTTCTAAGCATCGCCAATCCCTGGACCGACGACCGCCTGATGCGTTGGACCGGCTACACACAGCTTCGCTATTTCGATTCGGATAACCACCCGGTGCCCCCCGATACACCCGGCGCGCGCACTGAAGAAATGATCCCACTCGCGCTTTACAACCTGGACTACCCGCGCGTTCCGCTGCTGCTGGCCGATTTTCGCGACAGCTTCAGACCCAAACGCCGCGAGATCTTAAGCCAGGGCGCAAGCAGCCTGATCACCGGGGTGTTAGGCATCACGCGCTTCGGCAATCCGTCGTTCTTCGCAGCCGACCTGGCCTTCACTTTCGTGCGCGGACGTCATGGCGCGGCAGTGAATCGCAGCGCCCGTCTGCAGGCGTATTCGGAAGCCCGCGAGTTCCTGTCGGCGGATTTGAGCCTGGATCCCGCTCTCAAGGTAGAATTGCAGCGCCACCTGGATCATCTGGCGCTCAATCCGCGCGAGAACGACGTCTCGCATGAAGCCAATCTGGCCCGCGAACAATACGCCGCGCTGCTCCAGTATGTCGAATCTCCGCGCGGCGCGGAGAAAATGGAACGGGACCGGCACAAGGAGCTCGAAGCCTACACCGAATCTCCCGTTAAGCGCACGGCAACAGGTTTGGGCCGGGTCTTCACGGGTGGCCCGCGCGTGGATCCCGAGAAGCCGGACCCTATCCTGCACGCCCAGCTGGACGCTTATCGCCGATCCGCTTACCACGAGCGCTTTCTCGATAAACTCCTGGCCTCCAGCCCGAGCCCGGATGTGGTGTGGGACGCGGGGGCCATTCGCCGGTCCGTGTCGGCTCTCACTTCCGATACCAACGCCACTCCCAAAGCCCAGCGCCTGGTCTCGCAAGTTTGCGCTCGCTCGACGGATGGCGATCTCCGGCTGACCTGCCTGCGCGCGCTCGAACACTGGAATGTTCCGGTGCTGGCCGGCTCCGACGCTGCTCCCACGCAACCAGTTGCCACCTTCGCCTCTGGCTCCGCATTTGGGCAATAACGCCATGGTGTTCACATGAGTGTGAACACGGCACGCATGAGTGCGTGCGCCACAATGATGCTGGCGCTTCTCTGCATGCCACTCTCCGCCGAGGTTAAGCGCGTCATCATCATCAAACTCGACGGCGTCCCCGAAAATGTTCTCGATCGCGAGTTGTCCCGCGTAGATCCGATCACGCACAAGAGCACGCTCCCGTGGATGGATCGCGTCTTTGCGCAAGGCGGCACGCGCGTCGATAACTTTTACGTGCGCGCTATCAGCCTTTCCACGCCCTCCTGGTCACTGCTGGATACCGGCCAGCACCTTCAGATCCACGGCAATGCGGAGTTCGATCGCTACACCGGCCGTGTCTACGATTACATGAACTTCTTCCCTTTTTACGTCGGCTATGCGCGCTCACACAAAGTGGACATGCCCGGCGTTGAAGTGCTCGACGACCAGAAAATTCCGCTGCTCATCGATCGTTTTCCGTACCCGGCGATCTACCAAAGCTTCCAGCTCTACCAGCGCGGCGTGCGTTGGAAGACGCTGGAAGACGCGCTGCCCAAACACTTCTCGCGCAGCCTCCGGGAGCTCTTGGACGAATGGACCATCGGCTTTGGACTGAGCAGCACCGTAGAGGAACAGACCGAACGGGAACTCATCGCGAAGCTCAATGACCCGTCGGTCCGATACCTCGACTACTTCACCGGCGACTTCGATCACATTGCCCACGCCACTTCCGACGTCGCATCCCAACGCCTGGCCCTGCAGCGCATCGACGCCTTGATCGGCCGCGTGTGGACCGCCAGTCAGGCTAGTCCGCTGGCCGCTCAGACCGTGCTTGTGGCCGTCTCCGATCACGGCATGAACACGCAACCGGGCCTTTACAGCCAGGGCTACAATCTGGTGAACTTCTTCAACAGCCGCGCGGGCGGCGCGCATCACGTGCTTACCAACCGCCATCCTCTGGACGAGTTCAAGCTGCGCGGGCTGGACCCGTTCGTGTCGGAAGTGGTGACGCCCAGCGAAGAGTCGCTTTATTTAAAAGGAGAAGGCGACGATTATCCAACCGCGCTGCTGGATCTGGACGGCAATGAGCGCGCCTCCGTCTACCTTCGCAATTCCTCGTTCAACACGCTGCAAATTCTGCTGAAGGAAATCAACCGCACTGAAACCGACCCGTCCATCCGACGCGCGGCCATCGCCGCCTTCTTGCATGTCGTCGATCGCCATCGCGCCGAATGGCAAGCGACCCTCCAACAAATTTCCGAAGAGCTCGACGCGGTCCGCCGTGCGATGGACCAGGAACGCGCCCGCATCGAACAACAGCCCAAAAAATGGACACCCGAGCAGCGCGACGCCGGTCTGGACAAGGCCGCGCGCCGTTTGGCGGTGCAACTCGACTCCTGGCGCGAGCAGGAGCGCACTTATTCCATCTATACTCGGGCTCTTTCCAAGCTGCTCACGCTCGAGTCCAACGATTTCGCTCGCCGCCGGCTCAGCGTAGAAGAGCTGATCCCCAAACGCGCCGTGGGCGACCCGAACTCGGTGTACGATCTTGTGGACTATGTCGCGGGACCTGCCGCCGGCGGCCTGGTTCTCGCGCCCGATGGTTCGCTCGATTTCGCGCGCAGTTTCGAGCGCGTCAACTACCCGCCTCTGCTCACGAGCCTGTCGGTGCGGAACAATGTGCAGGCAGCCGTTGGATCGCATCCCATCGATTTCCTGGCGATGACCATCCCCAAAACGGCCTTTTCATTTCCCGATAACGGCACGCTCAGCGAAGATCCCATCTGGCTTTACGCGAGCGAGGACAAGCAGGGGTTAATTCTTTCCCGTGGCAATGAGCTGCGCTACCTGCCGATTCGAGCGTTGCGTCAGGATGCCGTCGACGGTTCCGTTCACTTTGAGCCGATTCCTTTCTCACCCGGGCTCCCCCTGCGGTACTTTGAAGACGAAAATCTCGCAGTGCCGCCAGCCGATCGCAAGGCCTGGCTCAACTCGTGGCATTCCGAGCAGGAATGGTTTCAAGCTACCCACCAGACGGCCTATTCGAATGGCATCGTCGCTTTACACGAGCAGTTTTTGCCGCCGCTGCTGGCGCAGTCCGAAGATGCAGATGCCGCGCTGCTGGCCCGCTTCAACCAACGCCGGCGGCGCCTGGCCGAGCCCGACTTCATGATCTTCGCCAACGATCATTGGAACTTCAACGTCCGCAATTTCAATCCGGGCGGCAATCACGGCTCGTTCCTGCGTGTCTCCACGCACGCCATCCTTCTGTTTGCGGGTGGCGCCGACACGGGCATTCCCCAGCATCAGGAAGTGCAAGCGCCATACGACAGCCTGAGCTTTGTTCCGACCATTCTGGATCTGCTGGGCATGCACACCGACGCCGCCAAACTCCCCGGCCACGCCATTCAGGAATTATTGCCCGCGCAGTCGCCCAATGTTACGCATTAGCGGCCCGTTAGCACCGGCAGCATATCTTTCACGATGCCCTGCTCGCGGCGGCTGAAGCTGTTCCGGAATTCCCGGCTTCCCGTTCGCGCTTCGCGATCCTGCTTGGATAATGCCGCCATAGAGCGCAACTCATCGCGCATGGTTCGTTGCCGATCGGGGGCCTGCTCGGAAAATCGATTGATCGCCTTGCGTACGGACTCCTGCTGGTTCGCGGGAAGCTTATGCAGGCGATTGTATAGATTGCGCAGCGTTTGCTGCTGCTCCCGCGGAAGTTGGTTGAACCGCTGTAGCCGCTCCTGTAACTTTTGCCGCTGCGCCGGGGGCAGCCGGCCTAGCGCCCGTTGCTGTTGCTCGGGCGACATCCGCTCGAACTCGTCAATTGGCGTTTTTGCCGCGGGCGTTTTTGCAGCGGTGGCCGGATGAGACGAACGAGCTCCGGGAGGACGCCGCGCGAAAGCTGGTGGACCGGCGAACAGGGCCACGGCCACAGCGGTGAACACCCAGCGTCTCCACACGGACATGCGACGCCTAGATGGGCGCGCCGATCTGGTTCAACAGATCCATGTCGTCCAGCGCGTGTTCCACTTGCTCAATCTGCACGGCGGGCTGCACCTGCTGAACCTTTGGCGCACGCGCGGAATCAGGTTGCCGCAGCAGAAGCAGCGTGGCGAGCGCCAGGCAAGCAGCGACCGGAACAAGCGCGCGCCACAACCACCGGCTGCGCTGTTCGTTCGCCTGGATTCGCCGGAACAGCCGCTGATCGAAATCCGCCGAGACGGGCAGGTCGCGCCATTCGGCATCGGCACCGGCTTCGTCGAGCGCCGTCCACACCGCCTTTTGCGCAGCCGCCAGTTTGTAACAAGCGGCGCAGGAGCGGATGTGCCGCTCAAACGCGGCTTCGGTGTCCGGATCGAGCGTCCGGGCGCCGTATCCGACGATGAGCTCCGCGCTCACGTCGCGCTCCAGTGCGCATCCCATCACAACTCGCCCTCCCTCAAGCCAAGTGCGCCAATCGGACTCGCAAAGCTTCGTAGGCCCGAAACAGCAGCGATTTCACCGCCGACTCGGTACAACCTATCACACCCGCGATCTGCGCGTACTCCATCTCTTCGTATTTGTGCATCATCACCGCGGCCCGTTGTTTGGCCGGCAAGCTGTGAATGGCCTGCCGCACCTCCCGCAGCTTCGCTTCGTACAGCATCTCCTGTTCTACGGTCCTGCGCCGGTCCGGCACTTGCCGATAAGCGCCGTCGGTCTCCTTGTCCAGACTGGTCTTCTTATCCAAACTCGTCTTCTTATCCAAACTCACCAGTGACTTCTCGTTGCGCCCGTCGCGGATCCAGTTGAGCGCCAGATGCGTCGCGATGCGGAACAACCAGGTGGTAAATTTCGCACTCGGCTGATAACTTCCCCTTGATTTAAAGACCCGCAGGAACACTTCCTGCGTCAGTTCTTCCGCCACGGCGTCGTTCTGCACCATGCGGTACAGAAAATGTATCATTGGTCCCCGATGCTTTTCCAGGAGAAACTCAAAGCTCCCCTGATCCCCATCTCTCACCCGCAGCATCAACTCGGAGTCCCGGTCCCGAGTCTGCTGAATGGGGCCATCGCCTGGTCTACTGCCAGTTGTTCTGCTGTAGTTAACCCGCCCGCACCAGGAAGGTTGCGGGACCCGTTGGGCGAGCTCCGGTTGGGCGAGCCCCGGTTGGGCGAGCTCCGGTTGGGCGAGCCCCGGCGCCTCGACATCGATCAGATCAGGAGTCATCTCACCTGACCCTCACGACGGCAATTTCGGGCATTGGTTTACAGAGGGTTTACACAGATTTACCCTACTCGGCCTTGGTCACTCCGTTTTTAATGACCGCTCCATCAGTTCGCGGATCGCGTCCCGAGGCGACGTTCGGCCACGCAGAATTGCATCCATTTGCTGAGTAATGGGCATATCCACGTAACATTTGCGCGCCAGGTCGCAGGCGGCGGCGGTAGTCTCCACACCTTCGGCGATCATGGTCATGGAACTGACAATATCGGGGAGTCTTCTTCCTTTTGCCAGTTCGATTCCGACGGTTCGGTTGCGGCTGAGATCTCCGTTACAAGTGAGTACTAAATCCCCTAGGCCCGCCAGGCCGGACAAAGTCCGGGGCCGTCCACCCAGCGCCACCGCCAGGCGCGTAATCTCCGCCAAGCCACGCGTGATCAGCGCTGCGATGCTGTTGCTTCCCAGACCCAGGCCGTCGCAGATCCCGGCGCCGATCGCGATGATGTTTTTCAGCGCCGCGCCCAGCTCCACACCCAGCGGATCGTCGTTTGCATATAGGCGAAACATCGGTCCGGAGAATTCGCGCTGGATGGTCGCCGCCAGTTCCTGATCCGTGGACGCGATCACCACCGCTGTCGGCTCACCGCGCGCCACCTCGCGCGCAAAAGTCGGCCCGGAGAGAACTGCCACGCGCGGCTCGAATTTCTGGCCGATTACTTCGCGCGCCACTTCCGACATCCGCAGCAGCGTGCCTTGCTCCAGGCCCTTGGTGGCGCTCACGAAGCGCATTTCCGGTTCGAGGTACGGCAGCATTTCGCGATACAAGGGCCGTGCGAAACGCGATGGCATGACGCCGACAACGATTCCGGCGCGCTCCAACGCATAGCCCAGGTCCGCCGTAGGTTCCACATTGAGCGGAAGTGAAAAACCCGGCAGGAACACATCGTTGGCGCGCGTGGAGAACATGCGCTCCACCAGATCGGCTTCATGGGCCCACAGGCGGATGAGCTCGAATCGCGGCGCCAGCACGATCCCGAGCGCAGTGCCCCAACTCCCCGCCCCTATGATGCAGGCGCGCCCGCTCACCGCGGATTACCGAACCGGAAAACGTTTTCGGTCCCCGATCGAATCCGCTCGATATTGGCGCGATGCCGGTAAATCAGAAACACAGCCGCCACCAGCGTCGCCAGAATCACGACGAAAGGAGGATGCTCGATCAGCCACGTCGCCAGCGGCAGGGCGCCCGCGGCGACAATCGATCCCATCGAAATCTGACGCGTCGCCGCCACCACGATCACAAACACCACCAGCGCGGCAATCATCGGAATCGGCGTTAAATACAGAAATGCTCCAATAAAACTCGCTACGGCCTTGCCGCCTTGAAATTTCAGAAACACTGGAAACGCATGCCCCGCCATCACGGCCAGCGCCGCCAAACTCATCCACAAAGGGGAGCCGTCCGAAAGCTTGCCCGCCAGCCACACGGCGAAAACACCCTTGGCGATATCGAGCAAAAGCGTCGCCACCGCCACCGCCCGCCCGGTGGTCCGCAGCACGTTGGTCGCTCCGATGTTGCCGCTGCCCTTGGCGCGGACATCCTCGCCGGTCTTCCAACGTACGAGCAAATATCCGAAGGGGATGCCACCCACGAGGTAGGCAACGATGAGAGCGATCAATGGCATCATTAGACTTTACTGGGGACCTTACTTGGGGGTTGACTGGCGACCTGGCTAGGGGCTTGGAAAGGGTACTCCGAAAGTTTTGTGTAGATGGATCCGGCCGGACCTGGCTGGCTGCGGTACAAATAAAACCGGCTCACGTCGAACGCGCCATAATCTACCGACTCAAGCGCCGCTATCGCGCTGCGCAGGGCTTGCAGAGGCGCCGGCTCCTTGATGCGCGCCAGCGTAAGATGCGCGTTGAAAGCACGATCCTCCGCTGCAATTCCCAACGGCGCAATCGCCGCCTCAATGTGCTTCACCAGCGCTGTCAGGCCGTCGCCGCCGTGCACGCCTACCCAGAACACGCGAGGATGATGCGGATTGGGAAACCATCCCAGCCCCTTTACCTCGGCCGGTATGGGCTGGCGCGGAGCAACCGTCCGCAGCGCATCTTCGAGCTGCGGCAGCTTCTCCTCCGGCCATTCGCCAATGAACTTCAGCGTCACATGCAGGTTGTACACCGGGCTCCACTTCAAATGCGCGCACGCACGCAGGTGCATGAGCAGCCTTTCCAACTTCTCCCGAACGTCATCGGGCAGGTCTACCCCAGTGAATAGGCGCATGCTAACCTCCTAGCATACAGGAAGCAATCAACGTTCCAATCGCGCAAATTCTCTCTGGCTCCGAGCTGCTCCGGCGCGATTTCTACGCGCGAGAAGCCATCGCAGTGGCCCGCGATTGCCTGGGAAAGATACTCGTGCATGGCAGCACCGCCGGACGGATCGTAGAGGTGGAGGCGTATCTCGGCGTCGGCGATCGCGCGGCGCACGCCTGGCGCGGACCAACGGATCGCACACGCGTCATCTTCGGGCCGCCCGGCCATGCGTACGTCTACTTTATCTACGGCATGTACGAATGTCTGAACTTCGTGGCGGAGCCCGAAGGGATGGCGGGCTGCGTCTTGATTCGTGCGCTGGAGCCGCTGGCCGGGGTCGCCATCATGCGCCGTCGGCGGGCACGTTGGTCAGGCAGCGCCAAGCGAATCGAGGACCTGGCATCGGGACCCGGCAAACTTACTCTCGCCATGGGGATCACGCGCAAGCTGAATGGCGCCGATCTAGTCGCAGGACCGCTACAGGTCCGCCGCCCACTTGACGACGCGTCCTTCGAAATCCAAGTCACGCCACGCATCGGCATCACCCACTGCGCCGATTGGCCGCTGCGCTTCGTGATCGCCGGGAACCGCTTCGTGAGCCGCTAAGTCGCTCTCGGACCTTCGTCGGTTCACACGCCTAGCGAACGGCTTCAGTAAGAATTGGGAGACTGCGCCGCCGTAATGCTCTCGTATTGCTGGTGCAACTTCGGACGTGTCCACAAATCCGATCACATTCGGGCGTGCTGGAGCTGCTAAAAGCTACATAACGGGAGTGGCATAAGAAAGCAAGCCTCGTTTTCCAAAGCCTAGTGGTCCAGTTTGAAGACAATCGTTATCGTGACTTTTCGGTCCTCGTCAATGAATGCTGAATCCCAGAGCCACTGCTTCATGGCTTCGATGATATTTTGGTCCATCCCATAGCCGGGTGGATTTACGATCTCGATATTGTGAGCCATTCCGTCTCTTCCAAGGATGAAGTCGACCTTCACCTGCCCCTCATAGTGGGCTTCCAGCGCGGCCTTTGTGTATTGAGGCCGCACCATGCGGACGAGTTGGTTAACGTAGAAATTGGCTCCTAAATTCGGAGCGCCGAACATAGGTTTTGGTGGAGGGGCCGGTTTTGCTGCCTCGGAAGGGAGTGGCGGTGGAACTTCCGGCCTCGAACTGGGAATCTGAAGTGGAGGCACCGGTCGCGACGGCTCGGGGCCGTTATTCCTGATGTACAAGATGACCAGCGCAAGAACGGCGACAAACGTGAAAACCAGTAGCCAGCGCTTCGGGACCATCCGCGGGCGATTGTATCAAAACGATCCCGACGACTCCGCGAGCCAACCAACAAAAATGGCAAGAACACAATTTCGCGCACTACCGGGCCTTGTCCCCGCAGCCTGTTTTTCGTAGGTGGGAGAGTATGGAACTGCTCACTCCTATGAAGATCTTTCGGTTAACGCCCCCGGAAGGTTTGGCGAGCGGATGAGCGATGGTCCCCGGCAGTTCCCCATCGTCTATAAAAGCGTCCGACGGCCCTCTTCCGCCGCTTCCCGTACTCTCTGTTTTTTGTAATCGAAGATGACGCCCTCTCCGTACTAATCCCCAATCGCCAATCCCGAACCCCTAAAATCATAGTTATGCTCAAGCCCACCATTTTCCGCGAGTACGACATCCGGGGCATCGCGGATTCCGAACTGCTCAGCCCTGACGTCGAGCAGCTTGGCCGCGGCTTGGGCACGTATCTGCGTCGACATGGCGGCGGTCCCAACATCAATGTCGGCCGCGATTGCCGCCTCAGTTCCACGCGGCTCCGCGACGCGCTGGTGAAGGGCTTGCTCGCCGCCGGTTGCAACGTCACCGACATCGGCACCGTGCCCACCCCGGTGCTTTATCACTCGGCGCAGAACTTGAACGCCCACGGCGCCATCATGATCACCGGCAGCCACAATCCCGCCGAGTACAACGGCTTCAAGAGCGTCTGCGGCACCGGCACTCTGCACGGCGAATCGATACAGGAAGTCCTCAAGATCATCCAGCGCGCCGATTTCGAGATCGGCACCGGTAACGTTGTCCAGCACCGACGCTGTGACGCCTTACGTGGACGAGGTGGCGGCTCAATTCCGCCTCGATCGCCGCATCAAGGTGGTCGCCGACGCGGGTAACGGCACCGCCGGCCCGGTCATTCATCGCATATTCGAAAAGATCAACGTTGACGCGACCGAGCTGTACTTCGAGATGGACGGCCGCTTCCCGAACCATCACCCCGACCCCACCGTCCCCGCGAATCTCGCGCACTTGATCGCCAAAGTCCGGGAAACCGGCTCTGAGCTTGGTCTGGCCTTCGACGGCGACTCGGACCGGATCGGCGCCGTCGACGAGCACGGCAACGTCATCTACGGCGATCTGTTGCTCCTTATCTACGCACGCGAGATCCTTCAGCGGAAACCCGGCGCCACGTTCATTGGCGAGGTGAAATGCTCGCAGGTGATGTACGACCAGATCGCCAAACTAGGCGGCAACGGCATCATGTATAAAACCGGCCACTCGCTCATCAAAGCGAAGATGAAGGAAGAGCACGCCGAGCTGGCGGGCGAAATGTCCGGCCACATGTTTTTCGGCGATCGCTACCGCGGGTACGATGACGCTCTCTACGCCGCTTGCCGCTTGATCGAAATCGTCGCGAAGTCCGGCCGGCCGCTCTCGGCGCAACTCGCCGGCGTCCCCAAGATGGTGTCCACGCCCGAGATTCGCGTGGATTGTCCCGACGAGCTGAAGTTCGAATTGGTCGCGCGCGTCGCCGAGCACTTCAAGAAGGCTTACCCTACCATCGACATCGACGGTGTGCGCGTCATCTTTCCAGAAGGGTGGGGGCTCCTGCGCGCGTCTAATACTCAGCCCGTATTGGTGATGCGCTTCGAAGCCGTCAACGAACATTTCTTGAAACGATATCAATCTGAAGTCGAGCAGGTGCTGGAAGCATCGCGCACCGCCGGCACACACGCCTTATGAACCGACCCCTCCTGCTATTCGTCACCGCCGCTACTCTTGCGGCGCAGCCCCAGTCCCAGGTCGTGCTCCATGCCGCGCGCGTACTGAACATCGAAACCGGCAACATCACAGCACCCGGCGAAATTTTGATTCAAGGCGATCGCATCGCCGCGGTCGGCACTTCGGTGAACCATCCCGCGGGCGCACAGATGATCGATCTGGGCGACACGACACTGCTTCCGGGCCTGATCGACGCTCATGTGCACCTGTTCCTGCATCCCGGCGCCGAGGATCTGCAGACTGTTGAGGAATCCGTCCCGCAGCGCACCATCCTCGCCACGCTTGCCGCGCGCGACGACTTGATGGCCGGCTTCACCGCCGAGCGCGACATGGGCACCGAAGGCGCGGGCGCCGCCGACACCGCGGTACGCAATGCCATCAATCAAGGCCTCATCCCCGGCCCGCGCATGCGTATCAGCGGCAATGCCATCGACATTCTGGGCGGCCACGAAGATGCCATCGGCTACAATCCCGAGCAGCATGTGCTGTCCAACGCGACTTACGCCAACGGCGCCGGCGAGTTGGTCACAGCTATCCGCGAGCAGTTCAAGCTGGGCGCGGACTTCATCAAGATCTACGAAACCGGCCGCGATTCGTTCGCCGACGGCAAACTCACGACGCCCTATCAGTACAACGAAGCCGAGATGACCGCCGCGGTACAGGAAGCGGCGCGCGTGGGCAAGCACGTCGCGGTGCACGCCACCGGAGATCCTGGCACGCTTTTCGCCGCTCGCGCCGGCGTGGTTTCCATCGATCACGCTTTTCAGATTTCCGACGAGACCATGCGGCTGATGCACGAGAAGCAGATATTCGCCGTTCCCACCTTCACCATCGTCGAATACTTTGCGGATCACGCAGCTTCGCCGGCGCAGGGTGAGCGTGAACGGGTGGGCTTACAGGTTCACGCGCTCAATTTCGCAAAACAATTGGCCGCGGGCGTTCCTATTGCCATGGGCTCCGACGTGGGCCCGTTCCCGCACGGCACGCAGGCCCGCGAGTTCGAGCTGATGGTGAAATACGGCATGACGCCCTTAGCGGCGTTGCAAGCCGGCACGCTCAACGGCGCGAAGCTGCTGGGTTGGCAAGGCCAGATCGGAGATCTCAAGCCCGGCTACTTGGCCGACATCGTCGCGGTTCCAGGCAACCCTTTGACGGACATCAGCGTCTTGAAAAAGGTCGCGTTCGTGATGAAGGGCGGCGTAGTTTTTCGAAAATAAGGTGAACGGAGGCGTTCAGATGAGTCTGAACGCGGCACGCAGAAGTGCGTGCGCCACGCCGGACGGCACTAGTTCGCCGCGCCCTGCATCGCCAGTTCCGCAACCGGCTTCGGAGAGAGCGCTTCCTGCCCGAACCGCACCGACACCAGTTTCGACACGCCGGGTTCCTGCATCGTGACCCCGTAAAGTGACTGCGCCGCCTCCATGGTGCGCTTGGCGTGCGTAATAACGATGAACTGGGTCTGTTCCGACATGGTCTTGAGCAGCCGCGTCAACCGCTCGATATTGGGCTCGTCCAGCGGCGCATCCACCTCGTCGAGAATGCAGAACGGACTGGGCGTGTACTGGAAGATCGCCATCAGCAGCGCCATCGCCGTCAACGACTTCTCGCCGCCCGAGAGCAACAGGACGCTCTGCAGGCGCTTGCCCGGAGGGGACGCCACGATGTCGATCCCAGATTCGGCTATGTTGGTCTCGTCCGTTAGACGCATTTCGCCGGTTCCCCCGCCAAACAGCGTGCGGAACATCTCGCGGAAGAACCCGTTCACCGCCTCGAAGGCATCGGTGAACCTCTTGCGCGATTCCACGTCGATATCGTGAATGGCCTTCTCGGTATCGCGGATCGAATCCAGCAAGTCCTGCCTTTGCGCGTTCAAGAAATCGTAGCGCTGCTGCGCTTCTTGAAATTCTTCCAGTGCCTGCGGATTCACCGGACCCAGCGCCTCTATCCGCGCCTTCACTTCCTGATATTTTTGTTCGGCCTCTATCAGCCCGGCTTCGTCCAGCACCACCTCTTCGCCGGCGGCCAACTCCTCCGCCGGAATGCCCAGTTCCTTCCGGCTGGTCTCGTCCAAAAATTTCAACTCAGCCTGCTTCCGCACCAGATCCAGCTCGATTTGTGAACGCCGCTCCTGGGCCGCCTGCACGGTGGTGCGCAGTTGCTTCAGCGCCTCGTCGAGCGCCGCAAGACCTGAGCGCTGCGTGGTTTCTCTTTCCGCCAAACCCGCCACAATCTCTTCCGACGCGAGGATCAACTCCACCAATTCGCCCGCCCGCCGGTCCAGCTCGATGTTGTCGGAGAGCAGCCGCGCCCGCTCCACGCCCAGCCGTTCCATCTCCGACGCGATTTCCCGCTGCCGTGTCACCGCCGCCGCTATCCCCGTTTCATGCCGTGCCTGGGTCGCGCGCTCAGAGCGCTGCCGCTCCTCAAATCCAGCCAGTTCGGCCCGTAACTCGCCGTGTTCCTCGCCCAGCAGATGCGCTTGCGATTGCAATTCTTCGAAATCCGCGCGCGACTGTTCCAGAACCTGTTCTTCCACCGACCGCGCGGCCTCGCGCTCGTCCAGCAACCGCTGATCGCGCTCCTGCTGCTCTTTGGCGCGGCCACCCTCCTGCCGCAAGCGCTCCAGCTCCAATCGCGCCACCGACAATCGCGTCTGCGCCCGGGTGAACTCCTCGGCCAGCTGCCGGTGTTCATGATCCAGCGCCAGCGCCTCTTTTTCCTGGTTTTGTTGCAGCCACCGCAGGCTTTCCAGATCGTCGCTGAAACCGGCGATCTCGCGCTCCAGTTGCTCCAGTGCCGACGCCGTACCTTCCACCGCGCGCTGCTTCACTTGCACTTCACCGGTAAGCTCGCGCAGCTCGCGCTTCAACGCCAGGGGACCGCTGCCCGTCTTCTTGCCGCCGCTCACCGCGTGTCCGTGATAGCTGACGCCGTCTGGAAGCAGGAAGAAAAGCTCAGGATGCTGGATCGCCAACCGTTGCGCCGACGGGCGATCTTTAGCCAGGAAACAATGCGCCAACCGTGGCAGCAAATCCCGCGGCGCTTCCGCAAAGCCATTGGTGAATCGCAGATGATCGCTCAGCCGGGCGACCACGCCTTCATCCCCCGCCAGCGTGTCCTGCGCCCGACTTGGTTGGCCAGCCTCCGGATGTACCAGGAATGTCGCGCGCCCGTCCAGGTCCGTACGCATCAGGTTGATGCCGCGCTCGGCGTCGCTCCAGTTTTGCACCACCACATATTCCAGCTCTTCGTGCAGGAACTCTTCGGTGGCCTTTTCGTATAGCGGCTCCACTTCCACGAAATCCGCCAATACGCCGGCTGCGTGAAACTCCTCGGTTTCGCCGCGCTCAATCGCTGTGAATAAGCGCTTCACGCTTTCGGCCGTGTAGGCGCGATGCGAAAGAATCTCTTCGAGCGAATCCTTGCGCGCCTTCAGCCGCGAGGCATCGGTGCGCAATTGATCCAATAGCTTGCGCGCTTCCCCGGCCTGCGTCTTGCGTACGTTCAGCTCTTCTTCCACGCGGCGCCGTTTGTCCGCGGTGGACTCCAGCTCCATCTGCCCGTCCGACATCCGCCGCGACAATTCCGCCTTCACTGCCGCGTGCCGCTCCAGATCGGCCCCGGCCGTCTGTTCATCCCGCTGGCAACGCGCCGCATCGCGATCGACAGCCGACAGATATTCGCCGATCTGCACCAATTGGTTCTTCAGGGCCGACGATTCGCCCAGCAACCGAAGCACATTTTGCCGGCCGGTCTCGAGCGTCTTAGCGCGTTGCTGCAGCGCCTGTTGGATCTGTTCGCGCTCCGCCGCCTTGGCCGATAACCGTTCGCGCGCTGCCTGGACCTGCGCCTCCAATTCCACCACCGATTGCAGATGCGCTTCCAACTCCAGCCGCAACAGTTCGTGCCGCTTCTCCAGCTCCCGAAATTCCGTCTCGCCCTGCGCCAGGCGCTGCTCCATGGCGCCGATCTGCTGAGCCTGCGAGTCCAACCGGCCCCGCGTGCGCTCTTGTTCCACCTGGGCATCAGCCAATCGCCGCCGCGCCTCGGCCAGTTCCGCATCGTTGCGATAGCAGGCCTCTCGCAAGGCCGTGTGTTCCTGCTCGCGCTCCCTCACCTGCGTGGAAAGATTCTGGAATTCCGCGTTGGCGAGATTCAGGTCCAGGGCGGTTTTCGCCGCATCCCGCTCCAGCATCCGATACCGCGCCGCGAGCGACCCACGCAGATGCGCGATCATCTCGGTTTTCAGTTCTTCGTATCTTCTGGCTTTCGAGGCCTGGCGTTTGAGCGAATTTACCTGCCGCCCCACTTCTTCCAAAATGTCGAACACTCGCGACAGGTTCTGTTTCGCGCCCTCCAGCTTGGCCTCCGCCAGCCGCTTCTTGGTTTTGAATTTGCCGATGCCCGCGGCCTCTTCGATAATTGCCCGCCGGTCCTGCGGCTTGTTGCTCAGGATTTGCCCGATGCGCCCCTGCTCGATGATGGCGTAGCTTTCAGGTCCCAGGCCGGTGCCGATGAAAAGGTCCTGGATGTCGCGCAAGCGCGCCACTCGGCCGTCGATCAGGTATTCACTCTCACCGGACCGGAATAGCCGCCGCGTGATGGTCACTTCGCTGGGCTTGTGGTGACCGTTGCCATTCCCGTGGCCGTTCCCGTTGGCCTGTTCGTGATTAGCGGCTTCGGCCGACGGATCCACCAGCGTCATCGTCACCGACGCCAGGCCCAGCGGTTTCCGGTCCCGCGTGCCGGCAAAGATGACGTCTTCCATCCGGGCGCCGCGCAGGCTTTTGGCAGACTGCTCGCCCAGCACCCAACTCATGGCGTCGCTGAGGTTGGATTTTCCACAACCGTTGGGGCCAACGATTGCCGCGATTCCCGAACCAGCGAACTTCATCTCGGTCCGGTCGAAGAACGACTTGAAACCTTGTATCTCTACCCGCTTGAGCTTCAACAAAATAAGCGTCCCCTTCCATTATCGTCTCGGGGGATGGGTCTATAGTAACCGTGCTTGCATCTAAAGTAAAGCGGGTAATTCACTATATCTTGAGGTTAGGTCCAGAAGCATACAACCCCTTGGGTGTCGCCAGTGCAAAGTGATGACGGGAGAGAGGGTTAACAAGTATTGTACGCTACAGGTTATGCTGATTTCAGAAACATGCCGACAGAAGACCCGGCTGGCCTTACAGACTATAGCCCCGACGGCGTGGACCTGACGCTGGTCCGCTGGATGCTCTCGCTCACGCCTACCGAGCGCCTGGAATTCCTGGAGCAACGGGTGAACGACATCCTTTCGATTCGCGAGTTGAATGCCGGAACGTAAATTGATCGCGACACTGCGTGCGCTGCATGACGGTGGCGTTGATTTCATCCTGGTGGGGGGCTTGGCAGCGGTCTTAAACGGAGCTCCCGTGGACACCTTCGACATTGACGTGGTCCACTCTCGCGATCCGGCTAACATCGATCGTCTCCGGCCCGTGCTGGAAGCCCTGGACGCAGTATTCCGAATCCAACCGGAGCGGCGTCTCAAACCCAACGCCAGCCATTTAGCCTCTGGCGGGCATCTGAATCTGATCACTCGATACGGCCCTCTGGATGTCCTCGGTACAATCGGCCGGGATCTCAGCTATCGAGAGCTCCTGCCACACTCCGTCGAGTTAGACATTAGTGCCGGCCTCCGCGTTCACGTTCTCGATCTTGAAACGATTATCGCCATCAAGGAAGAGCTTGGTGGTGAGAAGGACCGCGCCGTGCTGCCGATCCTTCGCCGGACGCTCGAGGAAAAGAGGAGGCTCTAATTTCCCCTACGCTCCTAAGACAGTTGGAAGTGCACTTCCACATCGGTGACCACCTCCACTGGAACGCCGTTGAGGTAGGTCGGTTTGTAGACCCATTGTTTCACCGCATCCATAGCCGCCGCCACCAGCAGCGGTTGGCCGCTCACCAGCGAGAGATCCTCCACCTTTCCATCACGGCTGATGATCGCTTTTAGAAGAACCGTACCGCCAATGCGGGCATCCCGGGCAAGCTGTGGATATAGCGGTTGAACCTCGCGAATCAGACGCGCGGCTTCCACATCTCCACCCATCCGTATCCGACTGGGGGTAACGGGCTTGGGCACCTCAGCCTTCGGCGGAGGGGGAGGCGGGGGCGGAGGAGGTGCGACGTTCGGGATCCCGCCGAGAATACCGCCCACGATTCCGCCCGCCACTCCACCGGACATGCCGCCGATGACTCCGCTAGCTGTCGGTGGCGGTAACTCTTGCAGATCCTTGATGGTGGCTACTTCCTTAGGAATTGCCGTGGGCGCAATCAACCGCCTCATGTCGAACATGCGCGGCGTTGTGTGGGTTTCTCTGGCTACCCGAGCTTGCGCGGGCGGAGGCGGTGGAGGTGGGGGCGGAGGTGGCGAGGGAGCCAGCAGCACGCTAGTGAACTGCGTGACCGGAAACGACTCAACGAAGAACAGCGGAATCGCCAGCAACAGGCCGATTGCCGCCAGTTGCGCAGCCAAGGCCACCACTACGGTCCACGGCTGCCGAGTCTTGCCGTTCGAGACGAAACTCTGTTCAAACATAATGCCTCCTCCGCGCTTCTTCGTTTCTTACATCTCAGGGTTCCTCGAAACTCTGAAGGAGCTCTACTCTTTGGATGCGCGGGATACATTCGAGGTTCATACGGTGCGGACTGTATTCCCCGTGTATCCTGACGCGGAACAACCCGGACGCTGGGAAGAGTTCGACTAGCGGCCCGCCGGCTTTTCCGGCCGTGCGAGGGTATTTAGTCGGACTTTGCGCCTCCCCGTTTGAAGGAGAAACTGACTGATGAAATCGCGGATCGCTTGGTTTCTATTGGTGGCCGGAGTTGGAGTACCGGGGTGGTGCCAGACCCCGCAATTCACGATTACCACCGTGGCAGGCAACGGCACGGCCGGCGATTCGGGCGACGGCGGCCCAGCCACCAGCGCCGAGTTGAATGGCCCGCGCGGAGTTACCGAAGACATATTCGGGAATTTGTACATCGCGGAATATTATGGCCAGCGCGTGCGCAAGGTGTCTCCGAACGGCATGATCACGACATTGGCGGGCACTGGCATCCAGGGATTCTCGGGCGACGGAGGACCGGCGACTAGCGCGGAGCTGAACGGACCGTATCGCGTGACCGTGGATCTGGCCGGCAACGTCTTCATTCCCGATTCCGGGAACAGCCGCATACGCAAAGTTTCGCCAGACGGCACCATCACCACCATCGTGGGCAACGGCGGTGTGGGCCGTGGAGGTGACGGAGCACCGGCCACCAGCGCGACGCTGAACTATCCAGAGGCGGTGGCCTTCGATCCTTCCGGCAACTACTACATTGCCGACGAGGCCGCCGACGTGATTCGTAAGGTGGACACCACCGGCATCATCACCACCGCGGTTGGTACAGGCGTCCAAGGCTACTCGGGCAACGGGGGGCCGGCCACCAGCGCCACGCTCAACGGGCCGGTGGGCGTGCAGGTGGACGCCGCGGGCGACCTGTACATTTCCGACCAAGGCAACAATCTGATTCGCAAAGTGACAAACGGCATTATCAGCACCGTGGCCGGCACTGGTGTTTTCGGCTTCGGAGGCGATGGCGGGCCGGCTATCAACGCAGAGTTCGGCTATCCGGCCAGTATCGGCCTGGATGCCGCCGGGAACCTTTACATCCCGGATGTGAATAACAATCGGATCCGCGTGGTGTTGACCGACGGAACCATTGAGAGCGTGGCGGGCGACGGCGCCGAAAGTTATGGGGGCGACGGCGGCCCAGCACTTGACGCTGCCATCAACGTCCCGCGCAGTGTCTCGGTGGCTCCGAACGGAAACATCTACATTGGCGACTTTGGCAATAACCGGGTCCGGCTGCTCACACAAGCGCTGCCGGTCAACACTCCCACCATCGACAACGGCGGTGTGGTAAGCGCCAGCGAATTTGGAAAATTCACCTCGGTGTCGCCCGGCTCCTGGATCGAGATTTATGGCGCCAACCTGGCCAGCGCCGCGCTGGAGTGGGGGTCAGCGGATTTCAACGGCAATAGCGCGCCGGTTATGCTCGGCGGGACGCAGGTGAGCATTAACGGCCAGCCGGCCTTCGTCGAATACGTTAGTCCGGGCCAAGTGGATGTGCAGGTGCCTTCGGGCGTTGCGACAGGTATACAGCTTCTGACCGTAACCGCGGGGGGAGTCACCAGTCCCAGTTATCAAGTGGTGGTGAATGCGGTTGAGCCTGGATTCGATGCTCCCGCCTCATTCAATATCAACGGAACCCAGTATGTGGTGGCTTTGTTCGGCGACGGCGTCACCTACGTACTTCCCACTGGCGCGATCGCGGGCGTCACCTCACGGCCGGCCAGCCCTGGCGACACGATCACTCTCTATGGCGTCGGATTTGGCGCGGTTACGCCGAACATCGCGGCGGGTCAGATTGCGACCGGCCTGACTAACCTGGCGAGCGACTTCAGCATTTCGATTGGTGGAATGCCCGCCACGGTATTGTATTCGGGACTGGCGCCGCAATACGTCGGCCTGTATCAGTTCGATGTCGTTGTTCCGCAGGTTGCGCCCGGGAACGTACCGTTGACCTTCACCTTGGGTGGGAACAACGGGACTCAAACCTTGTATCTCAACGTGCAGTAGGTGGCCGTGCCAAGATCGAAATAGGCATGTTCTGGACTCACCGGAGTTTTTGGGTTCTGCCGATTTTGGTTGCGGCGATTCTCGGCGGGCTGAGCGCTCTGGTAGCGCACACCCGGTTGAGGAGGGTCTATCAGCATAGATTCACGGAATCGCGGCGGGAGCGGCTGTTCCTTTCTTCGCTCGGTTTCTTCACTACCGTGCTGGTGGTGCGTGCGCTCACGCTCGCCATCCGCCACGACATCGGGCCGTTCCATAATATTTCGATGAACGGCCGGCACATCCACCATCTGGTGTGGGGCATCCTTCTGCTCCTGCTGGTGGGCTATTTGTGGTTGATCGAGGTTGGAACGGGCGCCAGTTCGTCCACGCAATGGACCGGACGGCTCACCTCCATGCTCTTTGGAGTGGCGGCGGCCTTGACGCTGGATGAGTTTGCGCTGTGGCTCAATCTCCGCGATGTTTATTGGGAACGCGAAGGGCGCGAGAGTTTCGAGGCGCTGGCCCTGTTCGGCGGTCTGTTGGCCATCGGTATCTTTGGACGCTCATTCTGGAGCGGTATTGTCCGGGATCGTTATCATTCGGCGCGAAGTGCGTCCGATGGTTGAATGCGGCTGATGCGCAGCGCCGGAAGAAAACTGGCCGCGCCGGCGGTGAACACCAAAATTAATGGGACCGTGATGAACGTCACCGGATCATACGCGCTGATGCCGTAAATCTGGCTCGAAATGAAGCGTATTGCTAGAAATGCCAACGCAATGCCGGTAGCCAGCCCGCCCGTCGCGGCAACAAGACCGGGAGTACCGACATGCACCATGGCTTGCGCGGTAGTGGATCCGAGCGCGATGCGAATCCCGATCTCACGCGTACGCTGCACTACGAGGTTCGATACTAAAGCATAGATCCCCACCGCGGAGAGCAAGAGCGCGAGCGAAGCCAGAGCGGCCAACAACACCACTTCCATGCGTTGCTGTTGCAGTTCCCCGGCCAGGATCTGGTCCATGGAACGAAAACCGGAAAACGGCAGGCTGGGATCGGCATCGGCGAGCGCCTGCTGCATCGCGCGATTCAGACCCTGGATGGGGCCATTGGTGCGAACAATCCAACTCGGTTGAAACCAGATGTGCGCAATGTTGATCAGACCCTGCGGCGTTTGCGATACAGGCAGATAGACGACGGGCTCGATGCCAATGGGTGCGGAGCGTTCGATACCTTGCTGCTTGGCGACATTCCCTACCACGCCGACGATAGTGTAGGTGGCGTTCTCGATCTTGAAATGGTGTCCGACGGGCGACGGATTGTCGAAGAAGCGCTGGCCGAAAGCCAGGTTCACGATGGCGACGTGTTCGGAAGCAGGGCCGTCGCGGTCGGCAATGGAACGTCCAGCCAGAAGCGGAATGCGGAGTGTCGAGAAGTAGCCGGGAGTAACGTAGGCGAGGCTGGAAGCACTGTCTGTACCGGCCCTTTTTCCGTCCGGAATCTTGATCCCGTCGTTGAGGCCGCGTTCGTAAGGCACGCTGAGGCCGACAGCCACGTCGCGAACACCGGGAATCTGTCGCATGGCGGCGACGCTTTT
Source organism: Bryobacterales bacterium (assembly GCA_963747945.1). Taxonomy (GTDB): domain Bacteria; phylum Acidobacteriota; class Terriglobia; order Bryobacterales; family Bryobacteraceae; genus Palsa-89. Next base: position 171,992 of record CAVVHB010000030.1, on the reverse strand, counting down.
TTCAAGCAGTTTTTGGAATGCGGCGGCATCGTGGTAACGCGCGTCGTCGAGCGAAGCTTGCGCGGTCATGACGTCGTGCGGGTCGAATCCAGGCGGAAGAGTCTCCAGGTAAAGGAGCGTGCGGACCAGCAAGCCGGCCGAAGCCAGGAGGACCACGGTGAGGGCAACTTCTCCGCCGATCAGTATTTGGCGGAGGCGGCTGGATCCGCTGGTGACAGCGCGGCTGCCGGCGAAGGACGCAGAGCCTACGTTAAAACGGCGTGTTTGCAAGGCGGGGAGAGCCCCGAAAAGCAGGCTAGTCAGGAGCGCGGCGCCGAAAGTAAAGGCCAGCACCCGGGCATCGATAGAAAAATTGCCGAGGGGCAGCATCGAATCGGGGAGCAGTCTCTGAAGCGAATTGAGGACCAGCAATGCCAGGCCGACGCCCGCCGTGGCGCCAAAGAGCGCGACCAGAACATCCTCCATCCACAATTCATAGATCACATCCAGACGCGACGCGCCGAGGGCGAATCGGGTGGCGATTTCGCGGCCACGGCGCAGGATGCGAACCAGCGCCAAACCGGCAAGATTTGCGCAGGCGATTAGCAAAATGAAGCTGACCGCGAGCATCAGGACGATGACTTCGCCGCGCATGTCGCCGGCCAGTTGCAGTTGGAGAGGGCGGGCGTAGATGCGTGCGTGGCCGTGATACTTGGATTCGACCTCGATGAAGTAAGGCAGGCGGATACGGCTAAGCTGCGCATCTATTTGCGCCCACGTTGCGCCAGGCTTGAGGCGAGCCAGAATGGCGCAGTTGCTGCCGGCACACTCGCCGGTCTCAGCCGGCTGGAGCGGGGTGAAAAGGCTGGCGTGGCTGGGCGTCAGGGCGTTGCGCGCCAAGATACCGACGACGGTGTACGGCTCGCCCTTCAATTGAATCGATTTACCGATAATTCCCGGATCCGAGTGAAAGGTCGATTGCCAAAGCGCGTAACTGAGCACCACCACCGGAGGGCCGTGCGGCCGATCTTCGTCCTCGCTGAAGCTGCGCCCGAAAAGGATGGGGATGCCGAGTACTTCGAAATACCGGGCTGAGACGCGAGCGCCGGTCAGGTAACGGACAACGGCGCCGGCTCTGAGATTTACTCCGCTTGTGGCCCAACCCGAAGAAGCCAGGGTGACGCCGTCGAGGCTGGCTTTGAGCAATCGCCAGGAAGCGCCGTCAAAGCTGTCGTCTTCTTCGGAATCGGCCCTGCCCGCGGGATTCGTGCCTTCTCTATGGACCACAATCGCGGCGATCCGATCCGGCTGCGGATACGGCAGGGCACGCAGCAGAAATGCATCCATGATGCTGAAAACGGCCGTGTTGACGCCGATGCCGAGCGCCAGGGTGAGCAGCGCAATCGCGGTAGATACCGGAGACTTCGCCAATCTCCGTAAAGCCTGCTGCAATCGCCTCATGGTGCAAGGATACGCAACCAGAGACGTATTAGTTTCACGGAATCAAGTTCCCGAATCACCGCTGCCTTTTCGCGCGGTCACTTCGATTTCGATTTTCATGCGGGGATCGGAAAGGCCAGCCGAGATCATGGTGGCCGCGGGCCGGATTTCGCCGAAATACCTGCGGAGCACCGGCCAGCAAGGCTCGAAATCTTCGAGTTTGGGGAGAATATAGCGCACCCGGACCACGTCGGAGATCCGGCTCCCGGCGTCCAACAAGGCCTTTTGAATGTTGAGCAGACACTGCTCCGCCTGCGCAACCACATCGTCCGGGATGGTCATCGTTTCGTAGTCGAACCCGGTGGTTCCCGAAACGAATACCCAATCGCCATCCACCACGGCGCGGGAATACCCGATGTCCCTTTCGAAAGTCGATCCAGACGATATCAGGCGGCGCACCGATCTCTCTCTCCAGTAGACACCGCGCACAAGGCATTAAACCGCCAGGCGGGGCCGCGATGGTTTCTTCACCTAGCGAGCGCGCCCCGCGCTGTGCGCTCTACCTAATAGTAACTTTAGGACGCTGCCGTACGCCCCATTGGAGGCCCGTTTGTGACAGAATCTACCAAGGAGAGAAATCGGATGAAAGCTGCGTTTGCTTTTCTAATCGCGGGACTCGCGTTGCTGGCGCCGGCTGCGGCTCTTGCGCATCATTCATTTGCCGCCGAATATGACACGAAGAAACCGGTGACGTTGAAGGGCACGGTCACAAACGTTGAATGGACCAACCCGCATGCCCGCTTTTATTTGGATGTCAAAGACGAGAGCGGCAAGGTCGCGAATTGGAATTTGGAGCTTGCCAGTCCCAACGTGCTGGTACGGCAAGGATGGTCGAGACACACCCTCAAGGTGGGCGATCAGGTGACGGTGGAAGGAGCCCAGGCCAAGGACGGATCGCAGATGGCCAATGCCAGAACCGTTACGCTAGCCGATGGGAAGAGAGTCTTTGCCTTCTCGCCGAGCGATGCTCCGGCGCAGTAGGTCCGCACGATCGAGCGAAGGAGAACCAAAGTGAAATCCAACCTGACAGGCCCGGCCTCTGGGATTATTGGCGTGTCGCTGACCACGGCGTTGCTGTTTACGGCCGGCGCCGCGGCGCAGGCCCCATCCACGTCGCCCGCAAAGTCTTCCAGCCTGAGTCCGGCGGCAGCAACAGCTCCGGCGGGGGGCAGCGCAAATCCGGACGTCGTCAGAAGGCGGCCTCGCGAAGTGACCCCGCAGGGTCCAACGCCTCGCCTTCCCGATGGACACCCGGATCTTTCGGGAGTCTGGCAGGGTGGTGGCCCGGTTGGCGATATCGCTGAAGGCCTGGCGAAGGGCGAGACCATTCCAATTCTGCCCGCCGCTAAGGCGCTGATGGATAAGCGGCAATCGAAGGACGATCCGGAGGCCAATTGCCTGCCGACGGGGATTCCGCGCATCGCTCCTTATCCGTGGAGAATGGTGCAGGATTCGACCCACATCTACTTTCTGTTTGAGGGCAATATCCACAGCTTCCGGCAGGTCTTTATGAATGGCAAGCATCCCGCCGACCCGGACCCCACCTGGTACGGGCACTCCATCGGAAGCTGGGACGGCGACACACTGGTGATTGACACGATCGGGTTCAACGACAAGTTCTGGTTCGATTTTCGCGGCCATCCGCACACTGAGCAGTTGCACACCATCGAGCGCTATACGCGCAAGGATCTGGGAACGCTCGAGAACAAGGTCACGATCGACGATCCAGGCGACTACTCCAAGCCCTTTACCGTAACTTTCACGGCTCGCCTCCGGCCGAAGGAAGAGCTGATGGAGTACATCTGCCAGGAGAATCAGCAGGACGCGCAGCACATGAAGGGCAACTCCGGGCCGCCGGAGAACCCATAGACCACGGCGGGTCGCTCCCTCGACGGTCGCCGTTCAGAACCGCCATGCGTGAGCATGCGGCTGTATACTTTCGCTCATGGCCCGGCAAGCCCTCATTGTTCTGACGGTAGTGATCGTATTCGGCATTCTGGTGCCGATTTACAAAGGCTTCGGATTCCTGGATCCGCGCATCCTTTTGGCCTATGCGTGTCTGGCGCCGCTGTTCGTCGCGCCTGCGAGCGCCGAACTGGCGGCTGTTAGCCCAAGTGGCATTCTCGGCAGGATCGCGATCATAGTGGCCTGGGGCTGGGGCATCACAGTGCTCATTCTTGGCACGGCCATTGTGACGCTGAACATCGTTAGCCCGAGAGGAGCAAACCCTCGAGGAGGATTTATCGCGCCTCCCGCGGAGTTTATCGCGGCGATCCTGGTTTTCAGCTTGAGCGCATCCATTGCCATCGCGATGCTGGGCGCCATACTGGCGCGCCGATTCTCGGCCGCGGGCGTGAAAAATATCCTGCGTACGGCGTTCCTCGCGATTTTGCTGGCTTTAGTATTTGGCTCCCGATTCTTGCCGGAGAGTGTAACGCTCACGATTTTTGATCGTTTTAATACCAGGAGGGCGCTGACGCACTTGGCGTGGCAGTCGTCGGCAGTCTGTGCAGTGGCTGCGGCCCTATTCTTGCTCGCATTAGTGAAGACGCGGTCCGAGGCCCGTTTGCCCTGAGGTCCCTTTGCAGTCGGGGCCTTTTGTCCCGGGGCCTTTTGTCCCGGGGCCTTTTGTTAAGATACCTAAGACAGAAATCCCTATGAAGGAGGAGGATGAGTAAAGAAGACAGCATAGAAGTTACCGGAACCGTCGTAGAAAAGTTTCCCAGCGGCCAGTTCAGCGTTTTGCTGGACCAGGATCGCACCGTGCTCGCGCACCTGGCTGGTAAGTTGCGCCGCAACCGTATTCGCGTGTTGGCCGGCGATCGTGTCACCCTGGAGCTTTCGCCCTACGATCTAACGAAGGGACGAATTACTTACAGGCACAAGTAATCCTCCATTCACTGCCCCTGGATGCTTACTGCCCCAGGTTGCGCGGGCGGAGGGCCGGGCAAGATCTTTCCTGGATTCAGATCGGGATGCACAAAATTCTGCTGATCTTCGGCACGCGGCCGGAGGCGATTAAGCTCTGCCCAGTGATTCGCGGCTTGCGCGAACATTTCAGCAACTTCAACGTCAGGGTCTGCGTCACTGCGCAGCATCGCGAGATGCTGGACCAGGTGTTGGAGGCTTTTCAGGTGTCGCCAGACCATGATCTGGACCTGATGCTGCCGGGGCAAACGCTCTATCAATCGACATCGCGAATTCTCGCGGGGCTGGAACCGGTGCTGCGCGAAGAGCAGCCCGCCATGGTCGTCGTACAGGGCGATACCACGACAACTTTGTGCGGGGCTTTGGCGGCGTTTTATGCGCGGATTCCAGTGGCACATGTGGAGGCGGGCCTGCGCACGCACGATCTGCAACAGCCGTTTCCCGAGGAGATGAACCGCGTGTTGGCGTCGCACCTCACCGCCCTGCATTTTGCGGCGACCCAGAAAGCCGCCGAGAATTTGCGCGCCGAGGGCGTTCCGCCGGATTCGATCCACGTGACGGGCAACACCGGCATCGACGCGGTGCTGTACGTTCGCGATGGCCTGGAGCGAGGGACGCTCAGCGGGAGCACGGCATTAATTGGTTGAATTCATCGAGCGATGGATCGATCCATCGAAGAAACTGATCGTAGTGACGGCGCATCGCCGCGAAAGCTTTGGCCACGGATTCGAACGCATTTGCCGGGCGCTGGCAAGAATCGCGGATCGAGACGACGTGCAGCTGGTCTATCCCGTGCATCCCAATCCGAACGTGCAGGATCCCGTGCAACGCTACTTAGCCGGCCACCCCAACATCCGGTTAATTGAACCGCAGAGCTATGTGCCATTCGTCGACTTGATGCGCAGGGCGTATCTTCTGATCACCGATTCGGGCGGGATTCAGGAAGAGGGGCCATCGCTGGGCAAGCCGATTCTGGTGTTGCGCGAGAAGACCGAGCGGCCCGAGGCCGTAACGGCCGGCACTGTGAAGCTGGTGGGTACCGACGAAGATCGCATCGTCCGCGAAGCTGTGGTTTTATTGGGGAACAGTGGGGCATATGACCAAATGTCGCGCGTTCACAATCCCTACGGCGATGGGCAGGCGAGCGCGCGAATTTCAGCGCTAATCCATTCATTCCTGACGGCAAATTCTTAGGGTTGCAAAGGGTCGAAATGTCCCGCCGACGGCCTTTCGATCGGGTCCTCCCCGCCCTCTTAGATCCATAATTGCGTTGGGGATTCATTCTTTACTATGCGTTACCCTCCAAATCGGTCGCGCGGTCCATCGGATAGCGATTGGTCGAGCGATATCGCGGTGGCACTCTCGCGAAGACTGATCGGTCAGCCGGCGGCAATTGCGTCGGTTGTTCCCTACGTAGAAATGTACCGCGCCAGATTGACTCCGGAAGGGCGGCCGGCAGGCATCTTCCTGCTGCTGGGGCCGACCGGAACGGGAAAGACCAAAACCGTGGAAGCGCTGGCGGACGTGCTGCACGGCAGCCCGAAGAAGCTCCTGAAGGTGGATTGCGGCGAATACCAGATGGAACACGAAGTGGCGAAATTGTTAGGAGCGCCGCCCGGATACCTGGGACATCGGGAAACCCAGCCGCTGCTGACGCAACAGAAGCTGAGTGGAGTGGCCAGCGAGAGCTGCGATCTTTCCATTTTGCTTTTCGACGAGATCGAGAAGGCCGCGCAGTCGCTGGTGCGTTTGCTGCTGGGAGTTTTGGACAAAGCGACATTGCGCCTGGGCGACAGCACGCTGGTGAATTTCGAGAAGACGATCATTTTCCTGACCAGCAACCTGGGCGCGCGCGCCATGAGCCGGGAGTTGCGTCCCGAGTTCGGATTCGAGTCGAATTTGCCGCGCGACCCCATGGAAAGCGGGGACAAGCTGGAACGCATCGGAAAGACGGCGGTCCGCAAGAAGTTTTCGCCGGAGTTCATCAATCGAATCGATTCGGTGGTGACGTACCAGCCGCTCGATTCCTCAGCCCTGGCGGCCATCCTCGATCAGCATATTGAGGACTTGCAGGACCATATCGACCGGCGGCTCGGAGAGCGGGCCTTTCGCATCGAAGTGCCGGCGCGCTCGCGCAAGTTTTTGCTCGAAAAGGGAACCAGCGCGGAGTATGGCGCGCGCGAGCTGAAGCGCGTCCTGCATCACCAATTGATGCAGCCCCTGGCGGCGATGGTAACGGGCGGCGAGATCAATCCGGGCGCGAGTGTGCGCGCCGAAGTTCGTCCGGGAAAAGCGAAGCTGGTGCTGCGGACGATGGATGACGGGGAGTTGATACCCGCTTGCTGACTGGCCGGAGCGCGATACTAAGCGTGTGAGCGGAACACTGTACGTCGTCGCAACTCCGATCGGCAACCTGGAGGACATCACCCTGCGCGCCTTGCGCATTCTTCGGGAAGTGGACCAGATCGCGTGCGAGGACACGCGGCAGACCCGGAAATTGCTGGACCGCCACGGGATCTCGAAACCGCTGGTGAGCTATCACGAACACAACGAGCAGGCTCGCGCCCAGGAATTGCTGCGCGAGTTGGAGGCGGGCAGGAATATCGCGCTGGTGTCCGACGCCGGGACGCCGCTGATTGCCGACCCGGGCTATCGGCTGGTTGCGCAGGCACGGGCGCATGGCGTTACGGTGTCGCCCATTCCTGGAGCATCGGCGCTGGTGAGCGCGCTGAGCGCCTCTGGACTCGCCACCGATTCGTTTTTCTTTGGCGGTTTTCTGCCGGCCAAAAAGACGCAGCGCCGCAAGACGCTGGAAGCCATGAAGAGCTATCCGGTGACGCTGGTTTTCTATGAAGCGCCGCACCGAATCATGGAAGCTTTAGAAGATATCGCGGAGGTACTGGGGCCGCGCCCGGTAACGCTGGGCCGCGAGCTGACCAAGATTCACGAAGAGTTCCTCGCCGGAGAAGCCGCGGAACTACGCGACGCGCTCGCGAAACGCCCTCCGCTCAAAGGCGAAATTACGCTCATGATCGGGAAGGGCGAGGCTCACGAGGCAGATGCCACACCCATGGAAGCTGCGTTTGACCGGCTGCTCGAAGCCGGAGTGCCGCGCATGGAGGCGATGAAGACGGTGGCGCGCGAGCGTGGTTTGTCGAAGCGCGAGGTTTACCAAAGGCTCAACGAACGCTGACCGGGACGGGCGCGGGACGACGCGCGGGAGCGGGGCAACAATCGGCCAGGCAGACATCGTGACTGGGCGGGTACTGTCCGATGGACCGCGGCTGGCATGCGCCCAGGCGTTCTTCGATCAGCTCACGAATCATTTGCACAAACTTGGGATGCACACCCACCGTGGCGGCGCGCACCATATTCACGCCGCGCTCGCGGGCAATGGCTTGAAGTTCCGTATCGAGATCGTAAATCACCTCGATGTGATCGGAGACGAACCCGATGGGCACCACCAGCACCTCGGCCCCCGGATCCGTCTGCGCAGGACATCGGAAATATCGGGCTCGAGCCACGGCTGGCTGGGCGGTCCGCTGCGGCTCTGGTAGACCAGCCGCCAATCGTCGACACCCACACTCTCGGCAACTAACCGGCACGATTCCTGAAGCTGCTTTTGATAATCGCTGGTCTCGGCCATCGAGAGCGGAACGCTATGCGCGCTGAAGATGATCTTCCGACGCCTGCCCCGCAGCGCATCACTTTCTCCCAAGGCTAAAGCGACCTCATCGGCCTGTGCCTCGATAAATAGCGGGTGATTGTAGAACTTGCGCAGCTTGTGGATGTGGGGCGCGCCGTCCACCTCCGCGCGCGCCCGTTCGATGTCTTCCAGGTATTGGCGGCAACCCGAATACGAACTGAAGATGGAGGTGACGAAGGCCAGCGCCTTGCGCACGCCATCGGCTCGCATTTGCCGCAGGGTGTCGGCGAGCAAAGGGTGCCAATTGCGATTGCCCCAATAGATCGGCAGCCGCAGGCCGTGGCTCGCGAGTTCGCCTTCCAGTGCCGCGATCAATGCGCGGTTTTGATCGTTGATGGGGCTCCTGCCGCCAAAATGATAGTAATGCTCCGCAACGGCGAGCATCCGTTCACGAGGCACGTTGCGCCCGCGCAATACGTTTTCGAGAAACGGCATGACGTCGTCCGGCTTTTCCGGTCCACCGAAAGAAAGTACCAGAACGGCATCGTAGGCTAGATCAGACATCCATGACTATTGTAGAGCGGCACCTTAACGCCAGTGTCCGCGATGGTAGCGCCAGTTGTTGCCATGACGTTCCCAGCGGTCCGCTACCCAGGCCGAGTGTCCGCGAGGCGGAACGGCCCAGCGGCCATTTACCCAAGCCCAGCGGCGTCCATTCAAATTCCAAAAGCCGTCCACCCAAACATATCCTGGACCGGGTGCGTAGCCAACGGCGCCTACGGCGTAGGGCGCTGGCGGAGACGGCACGCTATACGCCACGTATCCGGCCCTGTATCCGCCGCCGCAGGCCACTAGCGCGGAGGATGCCAGAAGAATCCCCGAGAGAATTACAGATTTGGTGCTCATTTTATCTCCTCACCGCGTTGGATGGGCGCGATGGGGCGATAGGTTGCGATGGTGAAAAATCGATAACGTTAGCGCCGATTCATCTCTTTGGTAAGAATCCCCGATTGGATATCAATCCCCTATTGCGAAATCTCGACAGCGACCGGCGGGCTGCAGACTACTTGCTTGGCCGTCGGACCGCCGCACACGGAAACATTCGCCGAGTTGCCCGCCAGATCGCTGGGCAGAATCAGATCCACCTGTTGCAGTCCCGCAAAGCCGGGAGCCGGGCCCGCATAGTAGGGTTGCGCCACAACTTCGGAACCGATCTTGGCGGTGATCACACCGGTGCCGGAGAGGCCGGTGGCAAAGATTTGAATCACGCTGCCGGGCGCGGCGGGCTGCTTCGAGCTGTTCACGCTGTAATCCTGGTTCAGGATGCCGTTGGCGAAGATGCCCGGAGCAAAAGGCGCGAGATTCACGTTTAGCGGAGCGCTGGCCGTGCCGTCCACCGTGACGATCACTTGCGCCGTTGCGTCGGCGCCCAAACGACCGCCCAGGCCAGCCGGCACTACAACGTTGATTTGCGTGTCATTGCTAAACAGCACCTGGCCGGGAAGGCCATTGAAAGTCACGGACAAATTCTGGCCGGAGAACTGCGATCCGCCCAGCGTGGCGATGGATCCCGGCGCAAGAGGGCCCGCGGCGAAGGTGGCTGCGTTGACCGCGCTTTCGACAGACGGAGGCTGCACCGCGGCAGCGGTAATCACGAACGAGATCGCTACGTTGTGGGTTCCCGCTAATGGCCCCGCATTCACCGTCAGCGTCGCCTTGTAAGTACCCGGCGCGAGCGTTCCGGGAACTGCGTCGATGCGAATAGTCCCATTGTTTTCTCCGAGCGTCGGCGACACGTCCAGCCAGCCGCTGCCGTTCAGGTATGTCACCGACGCGGTCCACTCCAAAAGACCGCCCGCGGCGTTCTGTACCTGGACGTAATTCGTTGTCGTAACTCCGCCGGCCTGCGTCGTATAGGTGAGCGACGACTGCGGCACCGTCAATGCCGGGTAATAAGCAGCGTTGCAATCGCCGATAATCGTGCAGTCGGCCGGAGGCGCGATCTGCTGGAAGCGAGGGATGGGATCCCCCGCGGTGGCTGTCTGGACGGTAGAAATCGGACCCAACGAGACGTTTTGAGAGGTGGTGGTCGAGCTGCCGCTGCCAGAAGGCGCCAGCACCAGGAACGTGGGGAACTGCGCGCTCTCCTGAATGGCGGGGTTGGCGTCCACCACTTCATAGACAGCAATGCCGGAGCCGTTGGTGAGCGTCACTTGGCTCATGGAATCCAGAGTCACCGTGCCCGAGCCGGGAAGGCCGGGAAAATAGGCCGGCGTTCCACCCGCACCATTGGCGTCCGTGATCGGGACTAAAGAAAGCAGCAAGGACGGACTCACGCCCGGCGTGTATTTGCCCCCGGAAACAGTTAGACCGAGGTCGCCCCCGCCGTCGGCTGTGTCGCGTCCGAGCCCGCTACTACCGTTGGAACATATAAGGTCGCGCCCGCGGGAAAACCGGAGTATTGGACAACGATGCGCGTTCCCGTGTCGGCGTTCAAGTTTTGCGGGTCGGATTTCGGGGCGAACGCTGCGGCGAACCCTTCGGTCAAACGATTTGAGGTGAACGCCGAATGAGACGCAATGAAACTTGCGAAGCTGGTGACGTCCTTCGGCGACGGAGATCCCGCCTGAGTGCAAACCAGTAGGCTTGAGGACCCTACATAGAGACCATGCTCGGGTTGTCCCACCAGCAGTTGGTTCGTTGAAACTGAAAACTCAGTACTGGGGTTGAGCCCGATCAATACCTGCATCGATTTGCTTGGGTCGAAATCCAATTGGTTGGCGGCCCCGCGCAATCCGGTCAGTTGCAGTGTGACTGAGCCAGTAGCAGACAAGGTGAAAGTAGCGCCATTGAATACCAGTGTCCCGGGTCCCATTAGCGTGCCGGGTGAGGCGATGGCTTGAGGTCCGGAGCCATTATCCGCGGTGAATGAAATACCGGTAATGGTGCTTGACGAAGCGGATGTCAGGCGATTGGTGATATCGACGTTTAGGAATATGAAAAGATCGACGGTCAGAGTGGCGTTAGGCGCACCGCCGGAACAGGCAAAGACGATGTCGCTGGTCCGCTCGGTGATGCCTTCCCCACGTACGATCGGAGGGGCGGAAGAAGGATTGCAGTTTAAGCTAGCGGCGTGCACAACCGGGGACACACCTGCCACAACGAGGGGCAAAAGGACGAACAATTGGCGAAACATGGGTGGAGCATACCTCTTGAGAGTAACCAGGACGGGTGCCCCCATTATACATGCCTTGTTACAATAAGCTAGACCTCGCAAGATAATATCTTTTATTGATGACCACACCTACGTCCATCGCCGATCAGCTCGTCGGGAATCAGCCCCTGGTGGACACCTTCGGCCGCCTCCACGACAATTTCCGGATTAGCGTCACGGATAGGTGCAACATCCGGTGCTTCTATCGCATGCCGGAAGAAAACGTGAACTACGCACCGCGCGAGGAGATTCTCACTTTCGAGGAAATCGAGCGCTTTGTGGGCGTTGCGGTGGAGTTGGGAGTCACCAAGATCCGCGTCACTGGCGGCGAGCCGCTGGTGCGCAAGGACCTGCCGCTGCTGATCGCGAAGTTATGCGCCATTCCGGGCGTTCGGGACGTCGCGCTCACCACCAACGGCGTGCTGTTGGCCCGTCACGCGCAAGCGCTGTACGATGCCGGTTTGCGGCGTCTCAACGTGCATCTGGACACGCTGGATCGCGAGCGCTTCCTCAAGATTACGCGCCGCGACGATTTAGGCAAGGTGCTGGAGGGCATCGAGACCGCGCAGCGGCTTGGTTTCGGCCCCATCAAGATTAACGCAGTGGCGGTGAAGAATCTGGTGGAACCGGACGTTGTGCCACTGGCGCGTTTCGGCCGCGAACACGGGATCGAAATCCGATTCATTGAGTTCATGCCGCTGGATTCCCAAGGGATCTGGGCCCGTGAGAATGTACTGTCGGCGGACGAAATCATCGAGACGCTGTCGCGCGAAATTTCGCCGCTGATGGAGATTCCGGATCGCGATCCCCGCGCGCCGGCCACCGATTATCGCTACGCCGATGGCGTGGGTAGCGTGGGCTTCATCGCTTCCGTCACCAGACCGTTTTGCCTCAACTGCAATCGTGTCCGGCTGACCAGCGACGGTAAGCTGCGATATTGCTTGTTCGCTATCGAGGAGACGGACGTGCGGGAGTTGCTGCGCAACGGCGCGCCGGATTCGGAAATCGCCGCCACCATTCGCGAAACGGTGCGCAGGAAGTGGCTGGGGCACGAGATCAATACCGCCAAGTTCGTTGCTCCGCCACGCCCGATGTACGCGATCGGGGGTTAGTGGCGCGTGAGCCCCCCATCTCGCCCCTGTGCCAGTGACGACTCGTTCGATCTCATCGAGCAGGCCGTGGCATCCGGCGGCGCTCGGTCGGCTCTGGATCTGCTGGCGCGAAAATTCCTCAGCGAAAAACAATATCCGCAACTGTTTGAGACGCGCCTCATGCAGAAGCGTCTGGAGCTGGGGCTGCCCTTGATCCAATTGGGCTCGATCGAAGATCTACCGGAGCCGCAACGCAGCAAATACGAAGACGGAGTGAGACAAGCCGCGCAGGAAACCGGGGCCTTGTTTCTCGCCGATGGAGATATTCAGCGCGCTTGGCCGTATTTTCGGGCCATTGGGGATCGGGAGACAGTTGCGCTGGCCATGGAGAATGCGGAGCCGGGCGATCAAATGGACGCCTTGATCGATATCGCGCTCGGCCAACGGGTTCATCCGCGCAAAGGCCTGGAGCTGGTGATCGCGCAACATGGCATCTGCCGGGCGATTACTTATTTTGAGCAGTTCCCCGATCTTGAAAATCGTGAGGCATGCTTAATCCTGCTCATCCGAACACTCCACTCGGAGCTGATCGCAAGTTTGAGCAACGCGATCCAGTGCCGGGAAGGCCAATCCCCGGCAACCAACGGCATTCGCGGCCTGATCCAGGGCCGAGAGTGGCTTTTTGGCGAATTCGATGCGTATGTCGACACGTCGCACGTGATCAACGTGATTCGGTTCGCCGTGGATGTGCAGGATCCCGAAGCCATCCGCTTGGCGCTCGAGCTTTGTGAATACGGCCGGCATTTGTCATCGCAGTTCAAGATGCGCGGCGAAGCGCCGTTCGAAGACATTTATTGCGACTACGCCATGTACTTGCATGCTATGGTTGGCGAGGACTTGGACGCCGCGATCGAGCATTTTCGAGGTAAGATAGTTGCTCAAGACGACCCGCTGCGCGCGATTCAAGCCGCGCAGGTGCTGGTCGGATTATTGTTGCGAAACGAGCGCTATCACGATGCAGTGCTGGTCTCGCTGGAACATCTGAGCGACATCGCTCCTGGTCGGCTTGCTTGTCCGACGCTCTATCAGCTCTGCCAACTTGCTGGTGATTCCGTTCGGCTGAAGGAAATAGCCCGCGAGCGGGACGACTTACTAAGTTTCACCGCCGGTGCGATCCAGAGTTAACGGTTACGCTGCATACTATTAGTGGGAGGCGCGTCACAGTTACATGCATGGTGCAGATTTCATTTCGGGATGGGGCAAAATTTTGCGCGGTAAGTTACCGCTTTTGTCCATCGAGATAACCAGCGAGTGCCCGCTCAGTTGTCCAGGTTGCTACGCTTACGGCGACCGGCATCTCGGCGGCGGCGTAACGCTGACGCAGTTATCGGATTCGCGCGGCGAGACTCTCATTCAAGGGATTTTGAGGTTGGTGGACCAGCACGACCCGATGCAGTTGAGCTTAGTGGGCGGCGAACCGATGATGCGCCACCGCGAGCTGAGCACGTTACTTCCGATCCTGAGCGCGCGGGGCATTTACACCATGGTAGTCACGAGCGGAGTGATTCCCATACCCGCTGAGTGGACGTCGCTGCCGCGCATTACTGTAGCGATTTCAGTGGACGGGCTGAGGGAGCACCACGACGATCGGCGCAAGCCCGCCACATACGAGCGCATTCTCCGCAATATCGCCGGTGGAAGAGTGTATGTTCACTGGACCGCGGTGCGCGCGCACGTGCAGGATATCAGTTATGCCGAGCGCTACCTTGAGTTTTGGAGCGCGCGCGAGGAAGTGCATCGCATCTGGATGAGCGTGTATACGCCGCAACGCGGAGAGCAAAGCGCCGAGCGGCTCACGCTGGACGACCGCAAACGGCTGGCCGATGCAATTCCGGGATTGGCCAAGAAATATCCGAAGTTCCTCATCAAGCCGGGAATAGCCGGCGCCATACTGAGCCCGCCTGCGAGCCCCGAAAAATGCACGTTTGCCCGCGTATCCGCGAATTACACAGCCGACCTGCGCACGCGCGTTGAGCCGTGTGTGTTCGGGGGCGATCCGGATTGCTCGGAATGCGGCTGCGCCATCAGCTCAGCGCTGCACTGGATCATGAACGAAAAGGCTGGGCCCATCGCGGGGCGGCATCTGCTGGATGCGTCGCTGAGGATTGGCGAAGCAGTTGCGAGTTTGAAGAAGGCAAGTTAACGCGTTGAGCCGCTCCCTTCGGTCACGGCTCGGTATCGACAGTCCAGCAAAATCACAACGGTTGCCGAGCCGCGACCAGAGGGAGCGGTCAACGCGATTATTCATCGTCGGAGGCCAGCTTAGCCAGCACGGAAAAATCCTCCAGCGTGGTGGTATCGCCTTTCACTTCTCCGTTGGTGGCCAGCTCGCGCAGAAGGCGGCGCATGATTTTGCCGCTGCGCGTTTTGGGAAGTGAATCGGTGAAGCGGATGTCGTCGGGCTTGGCAATGGGGCCGATTTCTTTCGCTACCCACTGGCGCAACAGATTCTTGTTTTCCTCGCTCGGCGTCTGTCCGCCCTTCAGCGTCACAAAGGCGGAGACGGCTTGCCCCTTCACTTCGTCGGGACGTCCCACCACCGCGGCCTCCGCCACCATGGGATTCGCCACCAGCGCCGACTCGATCTCCATGGTGCTGAGCCGGTGTCCGGCGACGTTGAGCACGTCATCCACGCGGCCCATGAGCCAGAAATAGCCGTCGGAGTCGATGCGCGCGCCGTCGCCGGCGAAGTACATGCCCGGGATCTGCGACCAGTATTGTTCGTGATAGCGCTCGGGATCGCCGTAAATGTTCCGCAACATGGAAGGCCACGGTTGTTTGATGACCAGGAATCCGCCCGATCCCGGCGGAACGCTGCGGCCCTCGCGATCCACCACGTCGGCGATCACTCCAGGCAGCGGCAGCGTGGCTGATCCGGGCTTGGTGGCAATGGCTCCGGGCAGAGGAGAAATCATCGTGGCGCCGGTCTCGGTTTGCCACCAGGTATCGATGATCGGGCAGCGTCCGCCGCCAATCACTTCGCGATACCACATCCAGGCTTCGGGATTAATAGGCTCACCGACGCTGCCGAGCAGCCGCAGCGAGCTTAGGTCGTGCTTGCGGGGCCATTGCTCTCCCAGACGCATAAACGCGCGAATCGAAGTGGGGGCGGTGTAGAAGATGCTGACTTTATATTTTTGGATGATGCGCCAGAAGCGGTCGGGCTCCGGCCACGTCGGGCCGCCTTCATAGATCACGACGCTGGCGCCGTTCTGCAACATCCCGTAGACGACGTAGGTGTGGCCGGTCACCCAACCGATGTCGGCGGAGCACCAAAAGGTGTCTTCGTCGCGCAGGTCGAAAATCCATTTGGCGGTGATGTAGGAGCCCACCGAGTAACCGCCGGTGGTGTGCAGAATGCCCTTGGGTTTGCCCGTGGTGCCGGAAGTATAGAGCAGATAGAGCGGATGCTCGGCGTCCAGAGGCTCGGCCGGACACTCATCGGACGCGGTCTCCATCAGTTCGTGCCACCAATGGTCGCGACCCGCCTGCATTGTCACCTTGCTCCCAGTGCGCCGGTAGACCAACACGTTCTTTACTGTCGCGCACTGCGGAAGAGCCTGGTCCACGGCCTCCTTCAGCTTCACTTCCACGCCCCGCCGAAACGCTCCGTCCTGCGTGATCACCGCCGATGCCCCGCAATCGTTGATGCGATCGATGAGCGCCTGCGCGGAGAATCCGCCGAAGACCACGGTGTGCACCGCGCCGATGCGCGCGCAGGCCAGCATCGCAACCGGCAGTTCGGGGACCATGCCCATGTAGATCGCGACGCGGTCGCCCTTCTGGATGCCGAACGACTTGAGCACGTTGGCGCACTTGGAGACTTCGCGCAGCAGTTGCTGATAGGTGAGCGTCCGCGAATCGCCCGGCTCGCCTTCCCACTGAATGGCGGCCTTGTTTTTGCGCCAGGTGGCGACGTGGCGGTCCAGGCAGTTGTAGGAAATGTTGAGTTCGCCTCCCAGGAACCACTTGGCGAACGGCAGCTTCCATTCGAGCACGCGATCCCAGGGCTTGAACCAATGCAGCTCGGCGGCGATCTTAGCCCAGAAGCCTTCGGGGTCGTCTTTCGCTTCCTTGTACAGGCGGTCGTATTCGGCGCGGCTCTTTATTTGGGCTCCGGCGCGGAACTCGTCGGGCGGTTCGAAGACGCGCTGTTCGTTCAGAACGGAGTCTATGGCGTTCGATGACATGGCTCTCCATAGCATATCGCCTCGATTGGGATGAGAATTCAGGGACTGAGCCGCGACAGTAACAGAGCCGCGACCAGAGGGAGCGGTCTTAGCTATGACCTACTTCATCACCTTCGCCTGCTACGGCTGTCATTTGCATGGCGACGAATCAGGCTCTGTCGATAAGCAGCACAATCTGCCCGGTAGCCGGATACCGGAAACCAATCCGCGACGGGCCGCCAGTGAGCGACAACTCATGGACCAACCGCCCTACGGCATGGATAAGCCCCGCCGGGATGCAGCCCTGGCGGCAGTACTGGAACGTTGTTCGAATCTTGGAGTGACCCTTCTGGCCGTGCATGTGCGCACCAACCACGTTCACCTCATCGTGGAAGCCGATGCGCGTCCCGAGAGGATTATGAGTGATCTAAAATCATACGCTAGCCGCTACCTGAACCGACTCGGACTGGATGAACCGGGGCGTAAGAGATGGGCAAGGCATGGAAGTACACGCTGGTTGTGGAAACTGGAGGATGTATCCGCAGCGATCCGATATGTGGTTGACGAACAGGGTGAACGGATGGCGGTTTTCGAAAAAAACGAGTTGTGACCGCTCCCTTTGGTCGCGGCTCGGTTTGTTGAAGGTCGACAGAGTGTAGAATGTAACGTGCCTCCCGTGGCGCGTCTCACTACGTGGAGAATTTATGAGAAACTTCCTGATCGGACTCATCGTGGGCGTCCTGCTGGTGGGCCTGACCCTGCTGGTTTTAGTATTTGCCGCCGTCCGTTTCGCCGGATCGTTCGCGAACCGGCCCGTCAGCGTCGCCGACGGCTCCACGCTGGTGCTCAGTCTGGAAGGCGATGTGCCTGAGCGCTTGCCGGCCGAGATCCCGATCCCCATGCTGCAGAGCCAGACGGCCATGTCGGTGGAAGAGGTTTGGGACACGTTCCACAGAGCGGCCACCGACTCGCGCATCCGCGGAATTCTTTTTGAGCCGCGCGGGCTGGATATCGGCTGGGGCAAGATGGAGGAGATTCACGACGAGATCGTTCAGTTCAAGAAATCCGGGAAGCCGATCGTCACGTACCTGCGCAGCCCTACGGCGCGCGAATACTTTCTGGCGGCGGCCACGGACAAGATCTTCATGTCGCCGGAAGACTCGCTCGATCTCAAGGGATTAGCCGTCGAGTCCATGTTCTTTAAGCAGACGCTGGACAAGCTGGGCGTCCAGGCCGAGGTGATTCACGCCGGCAAATACAAAGATGCCGGCGACGTTCTCACCCGTACCTCGATGACACCCGAAACGCGCGAGGTGCTGAACGCGATCCTCGACCAATACTACGGCAATCTGATCGCAACCGTGGCCGAGGGTCGCAAAAAGCAGCCCGACGCGGTGCGGGCGCTGATCGACGATGGTCCGTTCCTGGCCCGGGACGCCCTTTCCGCCGGTCTCATTGATGCGCTGGGCTATGAAGATCAGGCTGTCGCCGAAATGCAAAGCCGCCTGAAGCAGAGCGAACTGAAGAAGATTTCGGGCAAAGCCTATGTGAAAGGGCTCGCGCCTGGGACCGGCGGTGGACGCAGGATCGCGCTCATCGTAGGGCAAGGCGAGATCTCGGCGGGCACGGGGAACGAGACCGCGGACGATGAAAGCTTCACCGGTACGGGTTTTATCAAGTTGCTGAAGGAAGTGGAAAATGACTCATCCATCCAGGGCGTAATTATGCGCATCGATTCGCCCGGCGGCGATGCCGTTGCCTCCGACGACATCCTGCATGAGGCCCAGAACCTGAGCAAGAAAAAGCCGCTGGTGATTTCGATGAGCGATACCGCGGCTTCAGGCGGATACTACGTCGCGGTCACCGGCGATCCCATCATCGCCTATCCCAACACGCTGACCGGCTCCATCGGCGTCATCTTCGCCAAGTTCACGCTGCACGGGCTTTTTGACAAGATCGGCATGGACACGCAGATACTCACGCGCGGCCGGTACGCGGACATCGATTCGGCGTCTTCTCCGCTCAACGATGCGGAAAAACAAAAACTCACGGGGCAGATCGACTCGTTCTACCGGGCCTTTGTCAGCCACGTAGCCGAAGGCCGCAAAAGACCGTTCGACCAGATTGAGCCGCTGGCCCAGGGACGCGTCTGGGTAGGCGCTCAGGCCAAGGAGAACGGGTTGGTGGACCAGTTAGGCGGGCTCGATCGTGCGGTGGAAGTCCTGAAGCAGCGGGCGCACATGTCGCCGTCCGACCGTGTGACGCTGGTGCCTTATCCGGGCCGCCGCAGCGTCTTCGATCTGCTCTTGAGCCGCGCGGATCCCACGGCCGAGGTCCACATGCGGCTTGAAAAAATAATCGGCAAGCTCCCGTTACAAGCGCTTTCGGAACGGGGATTCCTGAAAATAATGCCGTATTCCATTAGCGTTCGCTAGCCTGGCAAAAAGTTCTGGACGGGCGTCAACCGGACGAATCGCGGGAGGATGCTTGTTCCAGCCTAGCTAGTTGTGCCCTGATCGCGAACTTTTCCAGGTCGGGAAGTTGGTTCTCAAACCACTGAAAGTAATTGCGAAATGCACGTAGCGTTCGTGCGGCTCGCACTCTGTCCTGATCCAGGAGGGCGCGCCGCAGGTTGTCCTGGATGAATCGGCTTCGGATAGAATCGACGTCCATGTGGAGCGCTCCGCCATAGTAGAGGGCAATCCTGATTCCAAAGCCGAGCGGGGTGTCGGGCGAGTAGTACGGAAGATGAACAGGTACTAGAGCGAAAGTCCTTCGGCGAATACCCGATGCCAGTCTAAGGTCGGAGTGGGAACATCCATGGAGACCCCACACGATCTGCAGCGCCACGACCTGCGTCGACACGATCTGCGTCGCCACGATCTGCGTCGAAGAGACCGGCGGGCTTGTGACCACAAGGTGACAGTCATGTGGCGCGACCTGCGCGGCCAAGACAAGTTTGCCCACGCCAAGACGCTCGACATCTGCGAAATGGGACTGCGATTGCAATTGCCTGAGGAGCTTCCCCGGCACACATACCTGGCAATCAGCGCGACTAAGCTGGGACTGGTGGGACACGCCTCCGTGCGCCACTGCATGCGAATTCAGGGCTCTAAGTTTTCGATCGGTGTGGAGTTTACCGCCGGGCTGCGCTGGACGCCGCAGGGTTAGATCGTTCCCCGCGTTAGAATTGAGGTTCCATGCAGGAGCCTCACCCTTCCCGTCTGATCGTAGGAATCACTGGCGCGACAGGCGCTATCTTTGGCGTCCGGTTACTGGAAGTTCTGCGCGGACTAGCGGTAGAAACTCATCTCATCGTCAGCAAGTGGGGCGCGCACACGCTGGCGGAGGAAACCTCATACTCGCTGGAGCGAGTGCGGCAAATGGCCACGTACTCCTATCCGGCCACCGATCAGGGTGCTGCGGTGTCGAGCGGCTCCTTCCTCACTGCCGGTATGGTGGTGGCGCCGTGCAGCGTACGAACACTCGCGGCCGTAGCGAGCGGCCAGGGTGACAACCTGATCCACCGGGCGGCCGACGTGATCCTGAAAGAGCGCCGCAAGCTGGTGCTGCTGGTGCGCGAAACGCCGTTGAACGAAATCCATCTGGAGAACATGCTGAAGCTATCGCGCATGGGCGCGGTGATTCTTCCGCCAGTGCCGGCGTTTTATAACCACCCGCAATCCATCGACGCGATGGTGGATCACGTGGTGATGCGCACGCTGGATCAGTTCGGCATCCACACCAATCTGGTGGAACGCTGGGGCAGCGACATGCCAGTCGAGAGCAGCGCCGACCCTCGCTGACGCTCAGGCTTCAGAAGCGCTCTATAATCCGCGTTTGGCCTTCAATTCCTCCAACAGCCGTGTCACTTCTTCTTCCTTTTCGAGCGAGGCCAACCGGTCCTCAATGGTGTCTCCGGTCAGCTCGGCTTTGGCCTGGCTCAGGGCTTCATTGCGCTGCACCTTGCCTTTCATGCGGTCAAACGCTTCCGCGTTCGAGGCGTTCCCCATCGCCATACGCGCATCGCCGGCTTTGTTCAATGCCCGGGCGCGGCGATGCTGCGCGATCAGCACGTCGCTCTTGGCTTGCGCCTCAGCCAGCTTCTGCTCCAGCTTGCGCAATGCCGACTTCAGGTTTTCCACCTGCACGGTCTGGTCGGCCACCTGGTCCGCAAAGTTTCCGGCCAGAGACTTATAACTGAGCGAGCGCTCCAGAGCCGCTCGCGCCAGATCGTCTTCCTTCTTATCGACCGCCAGTTCGGCCTTGCGAACCCAGTCGGCCACTTTCTCCTGGTTCTCCTTCTGCTTTTTTTCGAGCAGATGCTGGTCGGCGATCGCGATCGCCACCTGAGTCTTCACTTGCAGCAGTTGATTCTGCATGTCGAGAATTACCTGCTTGATCATCTTTTCCGGCTCCTCGGCCTTGTCGATGATGTCGTTAAGATTGGCCCGGACTAGCGTAGCCACGCGCTCCAAAAGTGCCATGATGTATCTCCTTACGTATTGGCGACGGTTCCCGATCCGTTGCCGGGTTTGGGAGCCTTGTCGCCGATGCTTCTGACCTTGCCAAGTAGTTCGGACATCTGCATGCCCGAAAGCGTTTCAAACAATGCGGGGATCTGCGCCGCAATTTTGGTGAGATCGCCCGTGATTTTATGCATTCCCGCGGCGTCGCCGTCGCCGGTGGAGACGATGGTGATCTTGTCGATGTTCGCGAGCGGCGCAGCGAGAGCCCGCACCACTTCCGGCAGCCCGGTGATGAGCTTATCCACCACCGCGGCCTGGTTCCATTCCTGGTAAGCCTCGGCTTTCACGCTCATGGCCTTGGCCTCCGCCTCACCTTTTTTCAGAATGATCTCCGCCTCCGCTTCACCCTGCGAACGAATGGCGGCGGCGTGGCCTTCGGCTTCGGCCGTCAATCGCGACTTCTCGGCGCCAGCCAGCGCTTCGATGCGGCCACGTTCGATTTCAGCCTGCTTGAGAATGGTGGCGATCAGCTCATTCTCGCGGCGCTTGATTTCGGCCTCTTGAACTTTGGTCTCCTGTTCCTTCTGCACGATCTGGATTTTGACCTGTTCGGCGATCACCTGCTGCTGCATGATATTGGCCTGGATGTCGTAGGCCTTGTCGGCCTGGGCCTGCTGCCTCTTGGTGGCCTCCACATAGGTGGCCCGCTTGATTTCCAGATCGCGGTTTGCTTCGGCCTGCTTGGCCTGCGAAAGAGCTTCGGCGAGCACGCGCTCCTGGTCCGCCTGGGATTTTGCCACCGCGGCGGCGCGCATGGCTTCCGCCCGCTTGATGGCCGTGTCGCGTTCGGCTTCGGCGGTGGCAACGTCGGCATCGCGCTTGATACGGGCCACGTCGGGACGTCCCATGTTGGAGATGTACTCGTTCTTGTCGCGAACTTCTTTGATGGTGAA
Source organism: Bryobacterales bacterium (assembly GCA_963747945.1). GTDB lineage: Bacteria > Acidobacteriota > Terriglobia > Bryobacterales > Bryobacteraceae > Palsa-89. The sequence goes on along the minus strand of CAVVHB010000030.1, from coordinate 149,983 downwards.
GGAAATCACTTCCAGCCCCATCTTGCTCAGGTCCTCCGCGCAGGTACCGCGCATGCGGTCGCCCACCATCTCGGGCTCCTTCACGATCTGCTCCACGGAAAGCTGGCCGATAATGCCGCGCAAGTGGCCTTCCATCACTAGCCGTATGAGCGCCTCCCGCTCCTGATCGCTCTTGGTGAGGAACTGCTCGGCTGCCGTTTTGATCGACTCCGGATCCGACTTCACCTTGATCTGAGCCACCGCCTCCACCGTGACCGCGACACCCTGCTTGGTGTAAAGATCCTGCTGCGGCGCTACATCGAAGGACATCAACTGCAGCGACAGTTCGTGACAGCTTTCGATCATGGGAAAGATCACGGTGCCGTGGCCCTTCACAATTCGGGTACCGCGGAAGCCATACACCACCAGCGCTTCGTGCGGGCCCGCCTTGCGATAGAGCCGGGCGAACATTGCCATCAGAAACATGATGACCAGGACCATCAGTCCGGCCATCGTGAGCACTTCCACTGGAAAGCGCATACTAATTCTCCTTTTTCGATTCGCTGATTTCTTCCCAAGCCCGGACATAGGCGATGCCGCGCTCGTAGCGCGTGACCATCACCTCAACGCCCTTGGCAATCGGTTGTCCGTCTTCACTCCTGACGCTGGCCACCCGGCGCACTCCGTTTTGCGAAAAGATCATTTCTCCGACGCCGTTGTCGCGCACCACACTGCTGACGCGCCCCAGCACGCCCACCATCTCGTAGTCGGCCGGATCCAGGTCGCGATCATGCTTCAACAGCACCTTGAACAAAAACCAGAAAACCACCGCGGCGCCGAGAAACCCGCTGAGCGCGGCCAAGCTCAACGCCAGTAGCGCCCACATGTGGAATAGCGGCTGAGCAAATATCCAACGCCGCCGAACCAGGCCAGGAACGCCGCGATGGTTCCGAAGTTGATCGGCGACGCTTGCGACCCCTTGCCGCCCGGACCGTGCCCCGAGTGCCCATGCAATCCTCGCGGCAGGTGCAGATGCGAATGCGTGGCGCCGGCGACGAACGAAAGCAGACTGCACAAGAAGCCGACGCAAAAGCAAAATAAATAGAAAGTTTCCCAACTCATCGGGCTCTCCTCCCCCTCATTTGGCTTTCCTCCTGAGCGACGACTGGGGTTCCGATCTCAAAACCTGGAAGAGACGGTCGACAAGATCAGGCGTCTCCAAAATGGCATCGATCAGCAACAGGCACTTGCGCGAATCTTCGTGCTTGGCCAAACTCAGCAGCGCACGGCTGACTTCGGGATCTCGGGCGAACCGCTCCACGCCGCCAATGAGCCACAAATCCAACTGATCTTCGCCCACGCGGACATCCGACATCAACTCCGTGTGGAAACCTTCCGGATCGTCCACCAGGTAACCCGGATGGACTTTAAAGAAGCGCGCTAGCAGCATACGCGTGCCGTTGGTCAGATGCGGGCGGCTGCCGCTTTCAATCTGCGACAGATAGGACTGGCTGAAGGACTGTTTCAGCTCGCTCTTGATGGCGCGAACGATTTCCTGCTGCGTCATCTCGCGGCCCAGTCCGCGCAGGGTGCCCTCCACTTCGCGCAGGTAACGGAGCTTGTCGCCGAGCTTCATATTGCAATCCGCAATCAGTATATTGCAATATGCAATGTCAGTCAAGAACAAACCGGGAGCGAAAAGTACTACCCGGCGGCAGGCCGTATGCTATTGATTTGCTTGAGGAATGGCGAGTGCGGTGCCGGAAACGGGCCCCTTATAAATCGGCTTCAACTGGCGCCAGAGCAAAGTGCCTTGATCCTCCGGGGTAGCCGCGTAGAATTGGCGGGAGCCTCCCACGCCGTCCCTTTCGACGGGCACCAGCCAGGTTGCTTTGCGCACGTCGCGATAGTAGTTGAGCGCCGGTTCTAAAACCCAGGACACGCCCATCCGGACCGGGACAGTAGGCTTCGGCGCCGCTTCCATGGCTTCGAAGATTCGTTTGGTATCGGCGTCGTAACGCCAAACCAGGAAGCTCTTCACGTTCCATTGAGACGCGAACTCGACCGCGAACAGAGCGAGCAATATTGCGACCGCGAAGCCAATCCAGCGGGGTAATCGGGGGCGATCGGTCAGCATCCGGACCAGGCCCAGAGCAGCAAACGTGGTCAGCGGAATAAAGTAGATGCCGGTTCGATCCTCCGGATAAGGGATGCCGGCTACCAGATGCGCCGCGAGCAGCAGAATCGCCGAACCGACCACGGCGAGAGAGGCAAGCCACGTAGCCAGTTCCACCATCGAGCGCCACGGGTGCCTGGTGAACCAGACCGCGATCAGGGCCGCCAACGCCAGCACCGGAAGAACAATGAGCGCCACGTCAGACGAGACCTGCTCCATTTTGTGCCAGGCGCCGGAGCTGTTGCCGTAAGCAAATGAGCTGTCCACCAGGTTGCGCAAGCATGCCATCGCCGTGGAAGTTCCGGTGTAAAGGTCCTCGCCTTTCACAAGATCAATGGGCGCCGCGAGCAGAAATGCAATGGCCAACACGATGACTGGAACAACGAAATGGAGGAGTGAAGTGTAAGAGCGCCTGGGTTCGCGCGCTGCTTCGTACTTGGACTTCTTACTCTTCTTGCGAGTTTTCGACGCGGGCGAGATCGCCGGCAGGCTGCCCGACACTGGCTGCTGCTCCGCGCGCAAGATAAGAACGCAAAAGGCGGCGGCCAGGATAACCACCGGCATCAGAAACGTCAAATTTGTGGCCACCGCGATAGAACATCCCAGCGCTGCCTTCCATAACCGCTTGTGAAGGAGGCGTCCATCCACCCCATTGGACCTGTCGTGAAAACAGGAGAGCATTTGATACAAGGCCCAGAAGAGGCCTGCCATGGCAAGGCCGTAGCCCCGCGCCGCAACTAAAAAGTCCAGCAGAAGCGGATTCAGGGTGAGCGCCGCGCAGCCCAGCAGAAATAGCCAACCGTCGCCCAACACCAGTGCGCACAATCGAAACACCGTCCAAAAGAACCAGGCGCCGGCGAGAACCGTCGGCAGTCTCATCGCAAATTCCGACGGTCCGAAAAGCGTGGTGGAGACCCGGAATAGCACAGTGGCCAGAAAATGGTTATTCGCGGTGTAGGACTGGAAGATGGCTGAGGCGGGCCCTGACAAGTACCACTGCCACGACAGTGCTTCATCGTGAACCAGGGATTGCGTTGCGGCCCGGTAAAAGTTCGTCGCGAGTAACGCCCCCAACAAGACAAGCGCCGCAATACGGAAGGGGGACCTCGTCAAATTACTTCACCCTCTTACCGGCCACGGCTGGCTTGGCCAAGTGACTGGGCGTTTTTCGCGTCACAGCACTCTTGACGGCGGCCGCCGGCAGAGGGTCCACAACCCTTCGGAGCAGAACAAAAAAGACCAAGACGAAGCTGGGCCAGACCTGGAGAACGAGGCGATCGGACGAACTTTGCACTTGCCACGCCTGGGCGTAAGGTGTAATGAGAAGCACCCCACAGTAAGACAAAAATACGAGGACCAGAGCGGTGGTTGCGATCAGAGCAGGCAACCGGTAGCGCTCTTCTAATTGCCAGCGCAAAAGAATGCCGAGAATGGCCAACAAAATCACGGGATGCGCCAGACCCGAGCCAAGATTGAGCAGGACCGTGAAGAACCCCTTCGCGACTTCCATGTACCGGCTGACATCGTGTAAGCGTGCCAGGCCCGAGACGCCCTGCTTCACCAACGGGTCCACCGCGGGAGCAAGAAAGAACTTGAACCACAACGTGAGAAACACTCCGGGAGCGGCGCCCGCCAGCAGCCAACCGGCGCCGATCATATCGGTTGCAGCGCGCCGCTGCCACAACGTGAAAGCAAGAAATGCGATCAGGATCAAGACCAGAAACGCGATCCCTTCGTTCTTGGTACAGGCCGCGAAACCTGCGCAAAGTCCCGCCCAGAATAGCGCCCAATGCCCCCTGGCCGCCGGCGAAGCTTCCGAAGTTCCTATGAATACGAGCGCGATTGCGCCGAGGTAATAAAAGGCCAGAGGGATATCGGCGTATTGCGACGGGGCCCATACCAGCAATGACGTCGTAGAGAGAATCACGAGACCCGCCAGTAGCGCTGAAGCAGTACCTCGCAGAAGCGCAACCGCGCTCACCAGAAGCGCGATCAGCGCCGCGAAGAATACCAGGGCGGTAATGGCGGGCACCATCGCGTCCACGGCGCCTCCGGATTTCCACGCGCGCGCGACGAAGGCGGACAGCAGCAGCGGATAGTCGGGATGAGTATTGTTCAGCATGGGCGACAGCGCGTAACGCCAAACGCCGCCGGGCCCGGCGAGAAACTTGGCGCGAAGGTTCCAAAGCGCCCAGGCGTCCCAGTCGCCAACGGGAAGCGCAACTGACATCTGGACCAAACGGATCCAGGAGATCAGCAGGACCAGAGCGAATGCTGTCGCAAGCAGCCAGGTCCAGCGAAAGCCTGACATCGTGTCGCGGGACGCAGAGTGCTCGCGGTCTATGGGTCGCATCCGAAGCCACTGCCATGCCAAAACGGCAAGCAGGACAATATCGATGCCGAAAATGGCAGCCGGCGTTGCGATTCCAGACACATCCAAGAGCAGAAAAATGGTGGACGTCAAACCGATGCCAATGCCCGCACCCAGCGCCGCATCAAATACGACGGCAGCCCAGCGGGGTTGCATGTTTCGCACCGGATCGAGAACCTGAATCAGCAGAAACCCGATGAGCAAAGCGAGCAGGACTGATATCAGCGCCAACATCTAGAGCGCCTGTTTCCTAAACAGCACCGCGCCGTTTCCGAAGTCTTTCACCAGCGACAACCCGTGATCCTTGCCGAACTGGGCCAGATCCAGCGGCTTTGAAAAAATCTCCGATCACCAATTCGCCTGGCTGGAGGTGCTGATCGGTTACCAAACGGGGCGCCAGGGTATATTGGGCGCTGCTGTACAATACCGCGGCCAGGGTCTGGTCGGCCGGCACATCGGAAACATAACCGACGATCCCCGTCGCGGGCAGGGCGGACATCAGGTCCTGAAAGCGGGCCGCCTGCTCCCCAATCTTGTAGACGTCGGCATTGGCTCCGGCAGCCTCTTCGGTGGCGCCGTAAAAATTGATCGTGCTCCACAAAGCCAACAGAGCGACAGCCCCGCACGCTGACAGTATCTGTACCGAAGACGGGGGCTTCATTTATCTCCTGAAACGCAACCCGCTTCAGAGCTCCTGCTTAGCGACGGCCCGCCCCTGGTAGGCGTCCAGCACTTCACGGACGCTACCGTCCATCATCACGGAGCCGTGATCGATCCATAACGCTCGATCGCACATCTCGGTAACCGCGTCCGACGAGTGAGAGACAAACAGCATCGATTTGCCGGCGCGGCGGAAGGCCACCAACGCGTCCTTGCTTTTCTCCTGAAAGCTGGCGTCTCCCACCGCCAGGACCTCGTCGATCAGCAGAATATCCGGATCGCACTGGATGGCGATCGAAAAGGCCAGCCGCATGACCATGCCGCTGGAGTAGGTTCGCAACGGATCGTCGATGAACTCGCCGATGCCGGAGTACTCCACGATACGATCGAATAGTTCGTTCGTCCTGCGCTTAGAGAGCCCCAACAACGAGGCATTCAAGACCAGATTCTCCGCGCCAGTCAAATCCGGATGAAATCCGGAGCCCAATTCCAGGAGCACCGCGATCCGACCGTTGACCCGCACTTTGCCTTGGTCCGGCTGGGTCAGCCCCGCCGCCAGGCTGAGAAGGGTGCTCTTTCCAGCGCCGTTGGAACCGACAATGGCCAGGCTCTCGCCGTCTTCCAATCGGAACGAAACGTTGCGCAACGCGTAGAAGGGCTCGTTGTGAACGCGGCCGAACCAGCGCGCGATATGTGTGCGCAGCAGCTGCCGTCCGGTACTGTGAGGAAAGCACTTGGAGACGTTCTGAAATTCGATCAGCATGCCGGTTTACAAGCGCGCATAAAAACCATTTTTCAACTTCCCGAATGCGAACAATCCCACCCCGAACATGGTGATGGACACAATCGCCAGGCGAATCAATGTGGATCCGAGTGGGGCGCGCCCTTCGATCAAGACATTGCGCATCATCAGGACCAAGGCGGCCACCGGATTAATCTGATACAGCCCGCGGAAACGAAGCGGGATTAGCGCGAAAGAATAAAAGATCGGCACCAGCCAGAACAAGATCGTGTTGGTGGACTCCACTACATAGCGGGTGTCCCGCACGTAAACGTTGACGGCCGAAAAAGCCAGCGCCAGTCCCATCACGAACAGGATCTCCAGGCCCCAGATGACCGGCAGCCAAAACCAGTGGATGTTCACCCCGCGTCCGAATACCAGGATAATCACGAGCAGGAGGGTAATCTGGATCAGCAGATGCAGGCAATTCGACAAAACGCTCGCGATGGGGAACACCTCGCGCGGCACTGGAACTCTCTTAATGAGCAGGGCGTTATCCAACACCGATGTGGTGCCGGTGACCCAGGCCAACGTGAAAAAATTCAGGGGAACCAGCCCGCACAATACCGATAGAGGAAAATTCCTGTCGTTGGATTGGCCGCGAAGATCTTGGTGAAAATGAACGTCAAAACTCCCATCATGATGAGAGGATTCAACAGCGACCAGAGCACGCCCAGCGACATGTTCCGATAGCGAACTTTAAAATCCTTCTCCACCAGGTTGCGAATCAGGAAAAGATAGTCACCGTTCCACAAGAGATATTCCAATCGGATGAACTTCGAATTCACAATTATACGCCGCTTGGCCGCCGATCTGAGCGGTCGCGGTTCCGAAGGCACGGCGCGGCGGGCGCTCCCTCACGGTCGCGGTTCCGAACGGCATGGCGCGGCGGGCGCTTCCTCACGGTCGCGGTTCCGAAGGCACGGCGCTGCGGGCGCTTCCTCACGGTCGCGGTTCCGAAGGCACGACGCGGTGGGCGCTTCCTCACGGTCGCGGTTCCGAAGGCACGACGCGGTGGGCGCTTCCTCACGGTCGCGGTTCCGAAGGCACGGCGCTGCGGGCGCTCCCTCACGGTCGCGGTTCCGAACGGCACGGCGCGGTTCCGAACAGCACAAGCAAACACGCGGGCGCTTCTGAACCGCGACCGTCAGGGAGCGCCCGCAAAAGCGGCTCCGCCTATTGAACCTCACACCGCAACATGCTTCAATAATAGAGACACCCCTTCCTGAGAACACTGGAGGAAAATCCGAATTGAATGCTGCAATCCTCGCCCTGGAGGACGGAACGGTCTTCGAGGGCAAGAGTTTTGGTGCGCCAAAAGATAGCCTGGGCGAAGTTGTCTTCAACACCGCTATCACCGGCTACCAGGAAATTTTCACCGATCCGTCATACGCGGGGCAGATCGTTGTTCTGACCAACCCGCAAATTGGCAACTATGGCGCCAACGCATACGATCAGGAATCGGCGCGGCCCTACATCGAGGGGCTGGTGGTTCGAGAGTTCTCTCGCGTGGCCAGCAATTGGCGATCGGAAGAGAATGCGGAGCAGTTTCTTTCCGAAAACGGGATTCCGGTAGCCGCCGAGATCGACACCCGCGCGCTGGTGCGCCACCTGCGAACGCGCGGCGTGATGCGCGGGGTTCTGTCGGTGAGCGATGCCAACCGCGGGAACGATCACCGGGAACTGATCGAACGTGCACGGCAAGCGCCGTCCATGGCCGGGCTGGATCTGGCGACGCGCGTGTCTACTGCTTCCCCGTACTCCTGGAGCCAGGCCGTGGCGCCCTGCTCGGCGTCGGATTCGCTCACCAAGACGGCCGAGCAGTTCTGCCACGTGGTGGCCTATGACTACGGCATCAAGCGCAATATTTTGCGGCGATTGGTACATGTAGGCGCGCGAGTAACCGTGGTGCCCGCGCTCACTTCGGCCGAAGATGTTCTGGCGCTCCAGCCCGACGGAGTGTTTCTGTCCAACGGACCCGGCGATCCCGAGCCGCTCGAGTTCCAGGCGCAACAGGTTCGCAAACTGATCGGCAAGAAGCCCGTTTTCGGCATCTGCCTGGGGCACCAGATTCTGGGCCTGGCGCTCGGCGGCAAAACCTACAAGCTTAAGTTCGGGCACCGCGGCGCGAATCATCCGGTGCTGAACCGCATGACCGAGAAGGTGGAGATTACATCGCACAATCATGGATTCGCCGTGGATCCCGATTCGCTCAATGTGAACGAAGTCGATCTGACGCACGTTAACCTGAACGATCAAACGCTGGAAGGCTTCCGGCATCGCAGCGAGCCGGTGTTCTGCGTACAGTATCATCCGGAGGCGGCGCCGGGGCCGCACGATTCGCATTATCTGTTTGACGATTTCATGCAAATGATCAAGGATTACAGCGGCAAATGAAACCACTGGCGATCGCTGATTTGAGCCGCGCGCGTGAGCAAGCGGTTTCTGGTGACATCCATGCCTCGGCGTAACGACCTTCATCGGATCCTAATTGTCGGCTCCGGTCCCATCATCATCGGGCAGGCCTGCGAATTCGACTACTCTGGCGCCCAAGCCTGCAAAGCTCTGCGCGCCGACGGCTATGAGGTGGTGCTGATCAATTCCAATCCGGCCACCATCATGACCGATCCCGACCTGGCCGATCGCACGTATATTGAGCCGCTGACCGTGGCTTTCGCCGAGGAAGTGATCCGCCGCGAGCGTCCCGATGCGCTGCTATCGACAGTGGGCGGCCAGACCGGTCTGAACTTGTCCGTCGATTTGGCCGAAGCCGGAGTGCTCGACAAATACGGCGTTGAGTTGATCGGCGCCAAGATCGAATCCATCAAGAAGGCGGAAGACCGCTTGCTGTTCAAGGATGCGATGCGGAAAATTGGTCTGGAGACGCCGCAATCGCAGCTGGTGAACAACATCGATGACGGACTGCTCTTCGCCAATCGCATCGGCTATCCCGTCATCCTGCGCGCCAGCTTCACGCTGGGTGGTTCGGGCGGCGGCATCGCGTACAATCGTGAGGATCTCGCGGAAATTCTGGAGCGCGGTCTGGATTTGTCGCCGGTCCACGAAGTCCTGATCGAAGAGAGCGTCCTCGGTTGGAAGGAATTCGAGTTGGAGGTGATGCGCGACTTGGCCGACAACGCCATCATCGTGTGCTCTATTGAAAACTTCGACCCGATGGGCGTGCATACCGGCGATTCCATCACCGTTGCGCCCGCGCAAACGTTGACCGATCGCGAGTATCAGATGATGCGCGACGCCTCCTTGCGGTGCTTGCGTGAAATCGGCGTGGACACCGGCGGATCGAACGTGCAGTTCGCGATCAATCCGGAAAACGGGCGCATGGTGATCGTGGAGATGAATCCGCGCGTCTCGCGCAGCTCCGCGCTCGCGTCCAAGGCCACCGGATTTCCGATCGCGAAAATCGCGGCCAAGCTGGCGGTGGGTTATCGTCTGGACGAAATTAAGAACGACATTACCCAAGAGACTCCGGCCTGCTTTGAGCCGACGCTGGATTACGTAGTCGTGAAGATCCCGCGCTGGCAATTCGAAAAATTCCCGGGCGCCGAGCCGGTTCTCGGAACGCAGATGAAATCGGTGGGCGAAGTGATGGCCATCGGCCGCACCTTCAAACAGGCGCTCTCCAAAGGTCTGCGGAGCCTCGAAACCGGCAAAGCGGTCACTTCCGAAATATTCGATCCGGCGCTCATTCGCCAGCGCTTGATCACTCCGAATCCTGAGCGTTTGGGGTACATCCGGTTCGCTTTGGAACAGGGTTGGACGGTGGAACAGATCCACGAGATCACGTCCATTGATCCCTGGTTCCTGAAGCAGCTTCGCGAGATGGCGGATCTGGAGCGCGATCTTTCGGGCCAAAGCCTGGCCGCGCTCTCGCGGCATCAACTTCTGGAAGCCAAACGCGAGGGCCTTTCCGATCCCACTCTCGGGCGATTACTCGGCGCCGATGCCGCCAGCGTACGAGCGCGCCGCAAGGAGCTGGGCGTCACCGCTGTGTTTAATCGCGTGGATACCTGCGCGGCGGAATTCGAAAGCTTCACGCCTTATCTTTATTCCAGCTACGAGTCGGAAAATGAAGCCGACCCCGGCAACCGCAAGAAAGTGATGATTCTCGGCAGCGGCCCCAACCGCATCGGCCAGGGCATCGAATTCGACTATTGCTGCTGCCACGCGGCCTACGCTCTGGCCGAGTTCGATCGTGAATCTATCATGGTCAACTGCAATCCGGAGACGGTTTCGACGGATTACGACACTAGCGATCGCCTGTACTTCGAGCCGCTCACGCTGGAAGAGGTCTTGAACATTTACGACGTCGAGAAACCGGATGGCGTTATCGTTCAATTCGGTGGCCAGACGCCGCTGAACCTCGCGCTCCCGCTCAAAGCGGCAGGTGTGCCCATCATCGGGACCGACCCCGCCGATATCGATCTCGCCGAAGATCGCAAATTATTCGGCAAGCTGCTCGACGACCTGGGTATTCCGTCGCCTGCGAACGGCGCCGCCACCAGCGCTGAAGAAGCCTGCGAGGTGGCTCGCCGTCTGGGCTATCCGGTGCTGGTGCGCCCCAGCTACGTACTGGGCGGGCGCGCCATGGTGATCGCATACGACGAAGAGATGGTGCGGCGCTATATGCGGGAAGCGGTGGTCTTTTCGCAAGAGCGGCCGGTGCTGGTGGACCGGTTTCTGGAGGACGCCACCGAAGTGGATGTCGACGCGCTGTGCCGATCAGGATGGAAACGTGCTGATCGCGGGCATCATGGAGCACATCGAAGAAGCCGGCGTGCATTCGGGCGACAGCTCTTGCGTTCTGCCGCCGCAGGGGCTCTCGAACGCGGTGCTCCAGACCATTCAGGATTACACCGAGCGGTTGGCGCGCGCTCTCCACGTGATCGGCCTGATGAACGTGCAATACGCCATCAAAGATGGCAAAGTATACGTGCTGGAAGTGAACCCCCGGGCGTCGCGCACTGTCCCGTACGTGAGCAAGGCCACCGGTGTGCCGCTGCCGAAGCTGGCGGTGGGCTTGATGCTGGGCAAGAAACTCCGCGACTTCGAGCATCTCACGGGCGGCCGCACGTCCGGGGTTTTGCCCGTGCCCCAATGCTTCGTGAAGTCGCCGGTGTTCCCGTTCGGAAAATTTCCGGGCGTGGACCCCGCGCTGGGCCCCGAGATGCGATCCACGGGCGAAGTGATGGGCGTCGGCGAAAACTTCGGCGAAGCGTTCGGCAAGGCGCAATTGAGCGCCGGCACTCCGTTGCCCGAAAGCGGCGTGGTTTTCATCAGCGTGAACGATCGCGACAAAGCCGTGGCCGTGGATGTTGCCGCCAGATTTGCCGAACAAGGATTTCAGCTGGCCGCCACGCGCGGCACCGCGGCGGTTTTGAAAGCCGCCGGCCTGGAAGTAAAGACGGTGTTCAAAGTGAACGAGGGGCGGCCGAACGCGGTGGACATTATGAAAGCCGGCGCGGTGAAGCTGGTGATCTACACTACTACGGGCGGCCACACATTCAAGGACGAGCGCGACATTCGACGCACGGCCGTCGCCTATCGCATACCGTGCATTACCACCATCAGCGGCGCCAAGGCGGCTGCTCAGGCGATCGTTTCACGCAAGCGCGATCCCATTCGCGTCTGGAGCCTGCAGGAAATTCATCGGCCCGACCCGGCATTGATCGCTTCCTCTGGTCGCGGCTCGGCAACGCTGTGATTTACAGAACCGCGACCGTGAGGAAGCGTCGCAGCCCGTAGCAGTAGTGCCAAACGCCGCTTACTTAACGTGCGCGTTCAGTAGATTCCGCGTGTTATAGAACCGCGACCGTGAGGAAGCGTCTCCCCGTAGCAGTCGGCGTGCGCGGTTCAGTAGAATCCGCGTGTTACAGAACCACGACCGTGAGGAAGCGGTCCCTAGCAGTCCGTGCGCGGTTCAGTAGATTCCGCGTGCTATTGAGCCGCGACCGTTAGGAAGCGGTCCCTAGCGCTGGCTGGCCTGACCGGCTTGAACTCTTTTCGTGAAATCGGTTGACTTCCCGCGCGGAATGCTCAACGTCTGCCATTCATCACCCGAAAAATGCTTTGCTAGAAAGACGATTTGGCCGCAGTGGTAGGAATAATGCGCCACCTGCCGGTTGATGGCTTGCATCACCGAATGAGGTTCGCCGCGAACCGTGATCGTCCGCCCGAGATCGGCGTCCGAGAGAGACTCCAGCGTTCCCAGCAGCCGCTGCCAGCCGTCCTCCCAGATTTGGAGCAACGCTTCGCGGGTCGACGGGGGCGCGGAGAACTCCTCGTCACGGTCGCGACCGGGCTTCTCGCCGTCGCTGGTCAAAAAATCGGTCCAGCGCGAGCGCATGTTCCCGGCCAGGTGCTTCACAATCACCGCGATCGAGTTCATCTCTCCATCCAGAACGGCGAAGAGCTGCTCATCAGTCAACTGTTGAATCGCGCGCTCAACCAGCTTCTTGTAGTAGCGGAAGATTGTGGTGGAATCCTCCACGTACGATGTGGTGAATTTTAGCGCCATGCGTCTATATTGACAGACGAGGACAATCGAAAAGGGAAATCGAAATGAAAATCGGCATTATCGGTTCGGGCAACGTGGGCGGCGCGCTCGGCGGCCGCTGGGCGAAACTGGGACATGAAGTCGTCTTTGGTACGCGCAATCCAGCCAGCGGCGATGTACAGAAATTAGCCGCGCGGGCCAGCGGCAAGACCAGCGCGGCCACTCTCGCGGACACGGCTCGCGAAGGCGAAGTTTTGCTGCTTGCAACGCCGTGGCTGGCCACGCAAGAAATCATCGCTGCCCTGGGCGACCTGAATGGAAAAATCCTGATTGACGCCACCAACCCGATAAGGGCGGATTTCACGGGATTGGTCTATGGAAACGACACGTCGGGTGGCGAGCAGGTGGCCGCTTGGGCTCGCGGTGCGAAGGTGGTAAAAGCGTTCAACACGGTGGGCGCGAACATCATGATCGATCCCTCGTTTGAGGGTCATAAGCCCGTAATGTTGTACTGCGGGGACGACTCTGCGTCCAAACTGGTGGTAAAGAAGTTGATCGACGAACTGGTGTTTGAGGCTATCGACGCCGGCCCGCTCGATCAGGCGCGGCTGCTGGAACCGTTCGCTTTTTTGTGGGCCTCACTGGCGTTGAAGCGAGGCTTGGGCCGGGAATTCGCCTTCGAGTTGCTACGCCGCGGTCCGATTATGGCTTGATCGCTTCGCGCAGATACGTGAGGATCGACGCCAGCTCATTATCATTGTAGGCGCCGATCACCGCTCGGTGACGCCACGCGCTGCCTTCGACAATCTTCAGAGTACCCGGATCCACGGTTCGGAGCACCGGCGGCACCGACGTCAGATCGTAGAACAGTGCACGGGTCTTACCCTGGCTGACGATCAAAGCGGGCATGGCATCGCCGTCAACCGTGGCTGTGCGCACGTCCGGGGTGGCCAGCGCCCGGAGCGCCGCGGCATCGGCGGGAATCTTGGCGATCGGCGTCGTCACCGAAATGCCGATGCCATTCACTTCGTGACACGTCGAGCAGCGCGCAAAGCTACGAATGGCGTCGAAGAACAGGGCCCGGCCACGCTCTGCCTCAGGGGAAAGCGCCGTCTCCGGGGGGCCGGCAGCGCCCGGTCCAGGACCCGCGTTCATCGACAGATTGGCAATCCCGTTCAAGCTTGCGACATAGGCGACCACGGCAGCCAGATCCGCACGCGAGAGCGTTGTTCCAAACGCAGGCATCGCCGTCCCCGGCAATCCGCGGGTGACTGTGCTTGTGATGTAGGCTTGATCGAACCCGCGTCCGGCCAGTCGTGGTGCACCAGCAGGCGTGCCGCGCGCTCCGTGGCAATATCCGGTGGCGCACGATTGAGCGAACACCTTTTCACCGGAGTTCTGCGACCAGCCAATGGCGGGCACTAACAATAAGAACAGCGCGCCTCTCATTTCGTGTCCTCCGGTAATGCAAACACGATCAGCGTCGAACCGCCGCGCCAGTTTTGATCGGGAAATACCGAAGCCAGTTGCGCGCCCGTGATGGACTGTTGCCATCCCGTGGGAGTGGCGATGTACTCGCGCCCGCCGACCGAATACGAAACTGCCGACCCGCGGTTCCCCGCTCCGGTCTGATAGCTCCACAGTCTGTTCCCGGTGCGCGCGTCCAGCGCAAAGAATTCGCCCTCGGGATCGCCGGAAAACACCAGATCGCCGGCCGTGGCCAGCACGGAAGCCAGTAAAACATATCGATACGGCATGCTCCAAATTCGTTTGCGCGTGATGGGATCCCACGCGTCCAGATGGCTGTAGGTCTGGCGATTCGGCGGCAGCTTGAACGTGAATCCGCCATTGGCGTGAAAGCGGCCTTCGCTCGCTTCGGTGGATGTGGATGTCAGGTCGTTGCAGACTTCATTGATGGGAGCGTAAACATAACCGGTGCGCGGCGAGTACGCCATCGAATTCCAACTTTTCGCGCCGGCTGCGCTGGGACAAGTGTTCACCACCTTGCCCGCTTCCGGTTCTCTGCGCCCCACCAGTTTGCCGTCTTCGGTGATGCCTGAAATCCAGGTCTGCACTTCGGGCATAGAGAAGGCGCCGATAAATTCGCCAGTCACGCGATCCATAACGAACGTCACGCCGCTCTTGTTCATATGGACCAGCAGCTTTCGCATCCGGCCATTGATCGGGCGATCGATCAGCACGCATTCGTATGCCGAATCGAAGTCCCACAAGTCGTCTGGAACTTCCTGGTGATACCAGCGCAGCTTGCCGGTGTCGGCATCCAGCGCGACAACGCTGGCCGTGTAGAGATTCGCCTCCTTCCCCTTCGCCCCCGGCACCAGGCGATCCTCGTCGTTAAAATCGCCACCCGCGTTGCCCGTGCCCCAATAGACCAGATTCAATTCCGGATCGAAGGAGCCGGTCATCCACGGGGCGCCGCCGCCCAACTTCCAGCTATCGCCCTTCCAGGTCTCGTGGCCTTTTTCGCCCGGCCCGGGAATGACGTACCAACGCCACGCGAAGCGCCCGGTTTTGGCATAGAACGCCGTTAGGTAACCGCGATGCGCGGCGTCGCCGCCATTGCCTCCCACGATCACCTTGTCCTTCACTATCAGCGGAGCGGCCGTGATGTCGCACCCGCACTGCCGCGGATCGTCGACGCTCACCTTCCACTGTTCTGCGCCGGTCTTCTGATCCAGCGCGACGAGAAAGCTGTCGGTGGTGCCGAAGAATACTTTGCCGTCGCTCACGGCCACACCGCGATTTTGCACGAACGTCATGCCGCCAGGTTTTCCCGTCCGCGGCGTTGGATATTTATACTGCCACAGCACGCGGCCCGTGGCTGCATCGAGCGCGAACACCCGCAGGCGCGGAGTGATCAGGTACATCGCGCCGTCCACCACGATCGGCGTGGCCTGCAGGTTCTCGGCGTAATCGCCAGTCTGGAACATCCAAACCGGCACCAGCGTTTTCACGTTGCCTGTATTCACCTGGTCGAGCGCGCTATACCGCCAGGAGAATTGCGTACCGCCGTAGTGCGGCCAATCGGCATGTGTCGCTCCATCCGGCGTCTGGCCTTGCGCACACGCTGCCGCAAGGGCGAACAGCACCAGCAGAAATCGCATAGTGTTCCATCATATTAGAATTTAGCGACTGGCAAAAATAGCTTGCTGCTCGGTACCCGCCGATTGCGGCTGGATACAACGATTATCGGTGTCTCCTCCAAACACATCGGGCGCCACGATGCCGCTTAGATGGAGATTATCTTTCCAAAACACTTCTCATACCGCTCTTCGAAGGACGCAGTGTGGCGTATCCACAACGCAGTGACTGGACAGATCCAAGAGACGGTCTCCATAATGTCTGTGTAGTCCTGATCCAAATTCCGATTTAATATCGGCTCGTGGTGCGCCACACGATTCCTCAGCTTGCGAATGGCTTCCAGCCGGGCAAAAGCAACCCGGTGTCCCAGTCTCTTGTGGGGGAAAGCTCTGTGAAGATAGGGAATCCAAAGCGACTGCGAGTAAGGCCGACTGCACAGGGCGGTCCAGAAACCGAAAGACAACTCAGAGATGACTCGCCCCGGTGTGAGTGGCCTCCTATAAAAAATCAGCTTACTCTTAGCCTTTTGCAGCCCCTCCAACTCTTGCCCCAGAAGCGTGACTTGATCATACCAGGCAGTATTTCCAAGGTTAGCGGAAAGTGTGGTGTGGATCGAATTCCGCAAAGCTACTTCTAGCCCCTGTAAAACGCCGTAAAGCGCCTCCGATAAGTCGCAATTGTGTTCATAGAGATGAATCGCAGCAACCCTATCACCGTTAGAATGAAATAGATATGATCGAAGACGATCGCTCGAGAGCGTCAGCTCAAGGCTTGCAATCTCCTCTTCTGAATAGGCGAACTCGTGCCCTTGACTTCCCATTCGAGTCTCAGTAAACTGAATTCATAAGCCCCGGCCCACCCCTGCGCAAGCATGTGGCTGGGGTTTTTGCTTTGAGCCCAGGGCCGTTAATGCACATCACGCCCTAGGTTTGTTGTCAATTAACGTAAAGTCGAAGAAGGCTCGTGCATCGCCGGTCTGGAACATCCAAACCGGCACCAGCGTTTTCACGTTGCCGGTATTCACCTGGTCGAGGGCGCTATACCGCCAGGAGAATTGCGTACCGCCGTAATGCGGCCAATCGGCATGTGTCGCTCCATCCGGCGTCTGGCCTTGCGCACACGCTGCCGCAAGGGCGAAAAGCACCAGCAGAAATCGCATGGGTCTAGCCTCCTTACGTGAGTTTGAGAAGACGCCGGGCGTTGCCCGAGTAAATCTTCTCCTTGTCGGCGGCGCTGATGTCCAAGCCTTCGATACAGCGGATGGTCTCGCGAATATAGAGTCCGGGCTTGGGTTCAAAGGGCACGTCGGAGGCGAAAACTGAATGATCCACGCCAAAGAAATCGAGACCGTTCTTGGTGGCAGCTTGCCCGCCGAACAGGGCGGTGTCGGCATAGAAGTTGCGGAAGTAATCAATGGGCCGCTTCTTCATGGATTGGCGCAGTGAGACGTAATCTTCATCCGAAGTGCGGGAGCCGAGCACATCCCAGCCATAGCCGACGCGTCCCTCGAAATACGGAATCATGCCGCCCATGTGGTGCGTGACGATCCTTAGATTGGGATGCCGATCGAACATGCCCGAGAACACGATCCGCGACATGGCCGCGCTGGTTTCGTAGGGCCACCCGAAGGTCCACCAGATTTCGTATTTCGACTTCGTTTCGGTTTTGTAGTCCGGAAAATCGGCGCCGCGCGCGGGGTGCATCCAAATGGTGAGGTCGCGCCGCGCAGCGTCGTCGAAGATGGGCGCAAATTCCGGCAGGTCCAGCGGTTTGCCCGCGACGTTGGTGTAGATCTGGAAGCCGCGCGCGCCCAGCTGGGTGACGGATCGGTCGATTTCCTTCAGACATTCGTCGACATTGTTCATCGGCAGCGACGATGCGAATCCGATGAAACGGTCGGGATATTTCGCCACCAGTTCGGCCAGGCCGTCGTTGGCGATCCGCGCGAACTCGGGCGATTTGTCGGGCGCAGCCATGGATTCCAGGGGAGGCGCGGGCAGAGTAAGAAACTGGCAATACTCGCCGAACTCGTCCATGACGCGGAAGCGGGCGTCCAGATCGGCGATGGTGGGCACGTTTCGCACGCGTTTCCCCATGTCTTTGCCCGCAAGTCCGGCCTCAATGACGTCGTGCGCGTAACGGGGCGGAAAAAAGTGATTGAACAAATCGATCTTCATTGGCAGCGGCCATTATATCGAACGCCTGCCCGTATACCACGATGGCCCCGCACGGGATCACATCTTGAGACACTCCATTGACAACAGGTTTTAACCGTGATAAGTGTGACTTACAAAGAAGGGTACATGTATCCGAAGACGCGGCGCTGATCACCGCGTATGGAGCTGTGTGACTTATGACGGCAAGCTCGTTGGCGTTCAATCGCATTCTCCCGCATCACGTTATTAAAGGCGCGTTCGGCCCTGAGATGGCCGACAGCTTGGTCAGTTACGCCATCTCAAACGAGAGTGGGTTCCTGGCCACTACGGTGAAGCTTGGCGGCGAAGACCAGCCGGCCCCATCCTTCCGCGTATCGAGCAGCCTCCACGAGTGGCGCCCTATGCGAATTGAGGTGGGCCGACGCATGCGCGAGCTGTTTCCGGCCTTGTCGGCCGACTTGCATTCCACACCCTTTGAACTGGACGAGCTGGAGCTGGAACTTGTGGCACATGGCGATGGCGCCTTTTTTGGACGTCACATCGATATCTTCACGGGTGCGGACGCCAATATCGGTCAGCAACGAATTTTGAGCGCCGTCTATTATTTTCATGCTCAACCCAAGGGCTTTTCTGGTGGGGTGTTAAGGCTGTTCGCGCTAGGCTCGCTATCGGGCAAGGATGTCGAGTTCCTCGACATTGAGCCGGAACACGATACGCTGGTGGTTTTTCCGTCCTGGGTCCCGCATGAAGTCCGCAGGGTAAGCTGCCCATCGGGACGCTTCGCGGACTCTCGTTTCGCCATCAACTGCTGGTTCTGCCGTAAAGTGGCTTCATAAACGAGTTATGTTGGAGCATTGGTTTTGTAACACCTTGGCTTGTAACATGGATCAGGCCCGCCGCCTTGTGATAAACTACCCGTTTTGAGTCCGGCCTACCGAAGGGCTGCGTCCGCAGAAAACGGATAACCAAAACCTATGAGCCAAAGCTTGGAAGATCTCTTAAAGACGAAGAACCCTGTCGACCTTTTGCGTAATTCGCAGATCGGCGCCTACGTTTATCCCGTGGTTCCCAGTGAATACTCGAACTGGCGGGACGAACAACGTGCCTGGCGAGACACTTGCGTTCTTTTCGATCAGTCCCACCACATGGCCAACATTTACATCGAAGGACCCGACGCCGTTAAGATGGTCACGCATCTCGGGTTCAACAGCTTTGCCAAATTCCCGGTGGACAGAGCCAAGCAGTTCGCTCCCTGCAGTTACGACGGCCATGTGATCGGCGACGGAATCCTGTTTCACCTGGAGCCGGACCGGCTGGTGTTTGTGGGGCGTGCTCCTGCCGCCAGTTGGATCCAATTCCACGCCGAAACCGGCGGATTCAAAGTTACCATCCAGAAGGACGATCGGTCGCCCTCCAATCCTGGCGGGAAGGCTGTGATACGCACTTGCTATCGCTACCAGATTCAAGGACCGAACGCCTGGCAAGTAATTGAGAAGCTGAACGGCGGCCCGATGCCGGAAATCAAGTTCTTCAACATGGGCTATATGAATATCGCGGGACGCAAGGTCCGCGCGCTGCGCCATGGTATGGCCGGCGCTCCTGGACTCGAGATATGGGGTCCCTACGAGGAGCGCGAGGAAATCCGGACAGCGATTGTGGAAGCGGGCAAGGAGTTCGGGCTGACGCAGGTGGGCGCCCGCGCTTACGCTACCAACACGCTGGAGTCGGGTTGGATTCCTTCCCCGCTCCCGGCCGTCTATACGGGCGACAAGATGAAGGCCTACCGGCAGTGGCTGCCGGCCAGTAGCTACGAGGGTACCGGTTCTCTCGGTGGCAGCTACGTTTCGAAAAACATCGAAGATTATTACGTCACGCCGTACGAAATGGGCTACGGACCTTTCGTCAAGTTCGACCACGACTTCATCGGGCGGGAGGCTCTTGAAAAAATCGCCGCGCAGCCTCAGCGCAAGAAAGTGACCTTCGCTTGGAATGCCGATGATGTGGCGAAGATCCAGCGGTCCATGTTCCTACCAATGGAACAGCGCTATAAGTACATCGATCTGCCGTTGTCGAACTACGCCTCAGCCTCCTACGACCAGGTGTTGATCGGCGGGAAATTGGCCGGCCTATCGATGTTCAGCGGCTATAGCTACAACGAAGGCTCTATGCTTTCGCTCGGGATTGTGGAGCACGACGTGGAAATCGGCACGGAGGTCCACTTGGTTTGGGGCGAAGAAGGCGGCGGGACGAAGAAAGCCACCGTCGAGCGCCACAAGCAGACGGAAATCCGCGCCGTGGTCAGCCCTGTGCCGTACGCCAAAACCGCTCGGGAAGAGTACGCAGCCGGCTGGAGAACAGCAGCCGTTAAGTAAAACCCCACCACTACTACATCCTTGTGAACGCCCGCTGTCGGCATCAGTGTGGCGCACGCACTTTGCGGGCCGCGTCCCCACTCTTGGGGACGCATGGCCTGCGCAACGTCAAACCGTCAACACTGTGACCGCCTGCCTCAACGACGTCAGCGGATCGCGCGTCGGGACAAACTCCTGCGCGATATAGCCCGGGAAGTTCAGATCTGCGATCGCCTTCGCCACCGCGTTCCAATTCACTTCCTGGGTCTCATCGATCTCATGGCGGCCCGGAACACCGGCGCAATGAAAGTGCGCGATGTACTGGATGTTGTCGCGAATGGTGCGGATCAGGTCGCCTTCCATGATCTGCATGTGATACGCATCGTAGAGCAGCTTCACGCGCGGTGAATCAACCGCCTTCACTACGGCCACGCCGTAGCTGGTATGGTCGCCCTGATAGTCCTTGTGGTCCACCTTGCTATTCAGCAGTTCGATGCACAGCGTGACGCCGTGATCCTCGGCAAATTTCTTCACGCGATTCAGGCCGGTGGTGCAGTTGTCGATGCCCTCCTGATCGCTCATTGCCCGCCGCGCGCCAAATAGCGTGATCACGTTCGGAACCTTGGCGTCGGCCGCGCGTACGATGCTGGTGCGCGCCAGTTCCTCCAGCTTGTCGTGATTGGCTTTATTGTTCCAACCTTCGCTGAAAGGATTGGGCCCGCCGATAACCGCCCCTTGGACCATCGCAGGCGTGATGCCATACTTCCGCAGCACCGGCCAATCCTTGGGATCCACCAGATCCATGCCGGTAATGCCCAGGTCGGCTGAGGCGCGGCACAAGTCGTCAATCGGGATCTTGGCGTAGCACCATCGTGCGACGGATTGTTTCAATCGGCCGGCGGAAGCGGTAGCTGCTCGTAGCCCTGCCGGGACGAGCCCTGCAGCAAGACTCGCCTTCAGGGCATTTCGTCTGGTCATCATGATGACGAAATGTTATCGAAGTGCGGCGGTGCGCGCAACCGGAAGGATGTTTACTTGCTGGCCGGCGGATCGGTGAAGACGATGCTGTCTTTCTTCGCGGTCAGTGCCGCGGCGTCAATGCCGGGGACTTTGGACAGGCTGTCAAAATCTTTGAAGTCGCCATGGGCCCCACGGTACGCGACGATCGCGTCGGCGTCCTTGGACGTTAGCCCCAGCTGGCTCTGCAGATCCATGGACGTTGCCTTATTGACATTGGTAGTGGTGGCCGACGGGAAGTTCTTCGCCAGGTAATCTACGATGGTGGCAATCTCCTCGGGGGTGCCGGTGGCGCCGCGCGAGACCATGTAATCGACAATGGACGCCCAGCCATCTTTGGTTGCGTGCTGGGCCACCACAACATCCAGGCCGTGGCAGCTTCCACAGGTATTCTCAACCAGGTCCTTCCCTTTGCCGGCTGGAAGATCCTGTGCTTGCGCCACAGTAAGACAAATCGCGAGGAAGGGTATCAGGAGAGCGACTCGATTCATATTTTTCATCATACCCGCACCGGCCACGCATGCGCCAATGCGTTTGACAGCGCCGCCCGCCCGGATATACACTGGCCCCGCTGATGAGAATCGCAATATTGCTGCCAGTCCTATTGACATTACCGATGTTGGCGCCGGCTCAATTCGGGCGCGGCAGTTGGACTACTTTCGGGGGCGACCCCCAACGTACCGGCTGGAACAAAACTGAGACCGACCTTAGCACGGATAGTGTCAAACACCTGAAGCTCGAGTGGAGCGTCAAACTCGACTCGGAACCGAAGGCTCTGAACAACCTGACAGCGCCGCTGGTACGGGCCAGCGTCGCCACACCCAAGGGTGTCAAGGATCTGGTGATTGTGGCTGGGGTATCCAATAAAGTGTTCGTCGTTGATGGCGATACGGGCAAGATCTTCTGGGAGAAGACGCTTTCCGTTGATGGCACTCCCCAGCGCAAGGATAGCTGGCTGTGCCCCAACGGGCTCACCGCGACTCCGATTATCGGTCCGGTTCCGCAAACTGGAGGAACCACTCCGGGATTCGGCCAGGCGCTGTATGTGCTGGCCGGCGATGGCAAGCTGCACGCCTTCAATCTGGTGAGCGGCGAAGACGTTGTGCCGCCCACGCCTTTCGTTCCGGCGTTCGCCAAGGCCTGGAGCATGAATCTGGTAAACGGCGTGCTCTATACCACCATTTCGCAGAACTGCAACGGCGTAAGATCGGGCGTCTATGCGATGGACCTTGGTAACGCCGATCGCAAAGTTTCGTACTTCGAGGCCGGCGCCAACGGAGCGGGAATCTGGGGACGCGGCGGTGCAGCCATCACTTCCGACGGCCGCCTGATCGTCGAAACGGGCGATGGCGCTTTCGATCCAGCGAAGGGCCTGATGGCAGATTCGGTGATCGCGCTCTCGCCCAAGGATCTGAAGCCGGTGGACTATTTCACGCCGCGGAACCGATCTTGGATGACCAAGAAAGATCTCGACATGGGCAGTATCGGGCCGACAATTTTCAATTTCAAGAATTGGGAACTGGCGGCCGCCAGCGGCAAGGAGGGCGTGATTTTCTTGCTGGATACCAAATCTTTGGGCGGCGCCGACCACCGCGAGCCGTTGTATCGCAGCCCGTTGTTCACCAACGAGGAAGTGAACTTCGCGGGAAAAGGATTCTGGGGCGCTTTCTCTACCTGGGAAGACGCCGCCGGAACACGCTGGCTGTATGCGCCTGCCTGGGGCGCACCCACGCCCGCGACTAAGTTCGCGTTGCCGCACGGCGAGACTCCCGACGGCAGCGTGATGGCTTTCAAAGTGGACGAACAGGCGGGCAAGCCGGTGCTCACTCCCGCCTGGAAATCGCTGAACATGTCGGTGCCCACGCCCGTGATCATCGCCAATGGCGTGGTCTTCGCTTTGTCCGACGGCGACTCACCGGTGCAATTCGGGTCAAGCGGCAATTTATTGAACGTTGAAGACCGCAAGGCCAAGGCTGGCCACGCTATTGTCTATGCGCTCGATGCAACCACCGGCAATGTGCTGTTCTCGAGCGCCGACACCATTCGCGGATTCTCGCATTTCAGCGCTCCGGCCGTGGGCGGAGGCCGCGTGTATGTGGGCACGGAGGACGGGATGTTGTATGCGTTTGGATTGGGGATCCCGCAACCATAGGCTCGCGGCGGCATTGCTGCTAGCCGCGCAGTTCGCGCCGGCGCAGAATTTCGTCTCCTTATTCGATGGAAAGAGTCTGCATGGCTGGGACGGCGATCCAGCGTATTGGCGAGTCGAAAATGGCGCGATCGTGGGCGAAACCAAGGCCGGTGTCATCCCGAAACAGAACACCTTTCTGATTTGGCGCGGCGGCTCGCCGTCCGACTTTGAGCTCTCGGCCGATTACCGGCTGACCGGTGGAAACAGCGGGATTCAATATCGCAGCACGGAGCTTCCCGATATCCGCTGGGCCATGAAGGGCTACCAGGCCGACATCGATGCCGAGCAGCAGTACACGGGACAGATCTATGAAGAGCGCGGGCGGGGATTTCTGGCGTTGCGCGGCCAATCGGCCTCGGTTGAGACCGGCGCCAAGCCGATGGTACTGGGATCGCTCGGAAGCGACGGCGAGTTGAAGGCCGCAATTCACGCGCAGGGATGGAACGAGTACCACATCATCGCGCGCGGCAACATCCTGGTGCAGATTCTGAATGGCCGCGTGATGAGCATGCTGATCGATGACGACACGGCGAATCGCAAAATGGACGGCTTAATCGGAATACAGCTGCATGCCGGCGAACCAATGAAAATCGAGGTGCGGAATATCCGCCTACTAACGCGCGCGGTTCAGTAGCGGTCTGGATCCAGGCCAAGCTGCTCCACCATGTACTCGAAATAGGGACCGTCCTCCAGGAAAATCAGGAAGATTTCGTGGACAATCTGAATGGCTTTGCGGGTGGCATACTCGAAGTCGCCATCTTTAACGGTCAGCGCTACCGATACTGTGCCGCCTTTGTTTCCCAAGGCCACGCGCGCCTTGGCGGGATTCACGCGGCGGTGTTCGGGCAATTGGTCCCCCTGGCGCTCCTTTACGAAGGCTTTGAGCTCCCGGTACATCGGCGAGCGCAGCGGCACCCCGGGCAGCACCTCCGGAAAACAGAGGGTCTTTTTCGGAACATCGAGCGCCAGCTCAAATGGCCGATCGTGGTGCCATATCATCCTGTACGCGGCCTTGCCACCACGCGCTTTGCCACCAGGCTTTGGATGCGCGCTAAATCCCCTGAAAACGGCCTTCTCCGCGTACCCCTCCAGAATTCCGGTTACCACCGCGACGCTTGAGTCTTGCGATTTTGGCTTGGCGTTCTTAGTGGGCAAGCGCTCCCACACTCGGCTCGGGATTGATAATGTTCCCCGGCGGATAATCCTTGCCCGAAGTGAACTCCTTCAGCGCCTGCACATTGATCAGGGTCGAAACGCGTTCCTTGGCCGCAACTTCGTAGCTGGTCTTCAGCGCCCTGCGGAATTCATCCGGCGTGCGCACATATTCGCCGCGCGCGCCCAACCCCTCGGCCATCTTGTCGTAGCGCAGGTTCTCCTGGAACAGATACATGTGCATGGACCGCGGCGTTCCCACCGCGCTCGGCCACATGCCCCAGGCGTTGTTGTTATACACGATGCACACAATTGGGATCTTATATTTGGCCGCCGTATCCAGTTCGAACATGCTGTAGGTGATTCCGGCGTCGCTGGTGATCACCAGCACGGGCGCGCCTTTATATGGCGCCTGCGGCCCAACTCCCAATTGCACGGCCGCCCCGGCGCCGATCATCATCGCCAAATCCGGCCCCACGGCCGAGTATTGGTATGGACAGTTCACTTCCTGTCCCGGCCGATACGCCCGCAGCCATCGGGCGCCGGCGTTGCCGATGGTCCAGCCGCCCCAACCCGTGACTGTCTGCTTCGGATCGATACTGCCCTTGTACAGAAAATCGTGCACTTCCTTGCAGACCACCGCGTGATGCACGGTGTTGGTGGCCGCACTATGCTTCACGCCTTGCTCGTATTCGTCCAGAAGCTGCTTCTCGTACTTCTGCCGGGCCGTGGCCAACTCGCCCACCCAGGCATCGCGCTTTTTCTGCGGCAGATCGCTCGCCAGACCCTCCAGGAAAGCGCCTTCATCGGCTACGATTCCCAAATCGAGCGGCCAGTTCCGTCCCAGGTCTTCGGCCGTCGGATTCACACGAATCGCTTTGGCATCCGGATGGAAGCGCCAACGCTCCGTCTTGGACGGCATGCTGTACTGGCCGACAAACACCACCAGGTCCGCGCTCATGAAGGCATCGGGCGAAAGGCTGGCCGACAACCGGTGCTCATCGGGAAAATGTCCGCGCATCGGCCCCGATGTCACCACCGCGATGTCGTTCTTCTCGGCCGCCACCATCAGCGGCTCCCAGGCTTTATGGAAAAACACGCCATGCCCGGCCACGATCACCGGACGCTCGGCCCGATTGATCATGTCCACCGCTTGCGCCAAATCTTTGGGCGCGGGATGCGGCCGGGACTCGGTGCGGTATTTCTCCTTGCTGTAATATTCCTTGACTTCCGATTCCGCCATGAATCGGTGATTGTAAATTTCACCAGGGAAATCCAGATGCACCGGGCCGGGCACGCCCGTCTTCAGGTTTCGGAACGCGTATGCGGTGTATTCATGGATCCGATCGGGCGCAATCAGCCGTTTGCCATATTTCTTCAGCCCCTCGGTGGTGGGCTGTTGATAACCGGTTTGAATGAAATACTCGCGATCGTCGGTGGCGATGGTCACGTTGCTTGCCAGCACCAGCAGCGGGGTGCGCGCGCGATGCGCCACCGCGATGTTCATAATCATGTTGGTGAAGCCCGGGCCTTCCGTGCCCGAACAGGCAGTGATTTCACCCGTGCAGCGCGAAAATCCGTCGGCCGCCGACGTCATGGAGCCTTCCGAGCGTCCGCCGAACGCCGGGATCCCCGCCGCTGAGATCGCGTTGATGATCTGATAGTTTCCCGGACAGCAGAACAGCGCGGCCAGGTTCTCGTCCTTGCAGGACTTGGCGAAAACTTCGGCGCCCGTCATCCCGCCCTTGGCATCGAAGGACCCGAGCCTGGTGTTCTCGGCCAGGCTGTCGGTAATGTCTTTGGGAATGCGGATGGTGGGAATGGGAGGAGTGGTGGCGGCAAAGATTTTGCCCGGATTCACCAGCGCGGCCGCCGCGGCCCCGGCGCCTAGGGAAGCAAACAGTCCTCGGCGAGAGGGTCGGGATTCCGGCTCAGGGGCGCCGTTGGGCTTATTCTCGATTTTCTGAATCTTCTCGCTCATCTTGAGTCTCCTTTGACTCTTGCTGTCGTCATTTCCCGTCTTCTGCAACTGCCGGCCGCTGAGGGGCCGGCCACAGGCTGCGGACGAAATTCACCAGATTCCAAATGTCGGTTTCGCTGTCGAGCTGCCCTTTGAAAGCGGGCATTTGATCGCCCGCGCCGTCGCGGATGCTGTGAAAAATCTCGCCCTCGCTGGTGCCGCTCTTGTAGAGTTGCGGGGACGTAAGATCGGTGGCGGAGGCCACCAGCGAACCTTCCGATTTGCCATCCTCGCCATGACAACTGGTGCAATTTTGCATAAAGATCACGCGTCCACGGTCGATCGATTTCTTCGTGTTCGCCACCGGACTCTTCAGCTTCTGCGCGTCGTCGCGAGTGAGCTTGGCCGGTGCGTCGCCTGCAATCATGGTCGCACCTCCGCTACTCAGAAGGACAATCGCTCCCCACCTCAGCAGATACACCAGCGGCAAGCTCCTTTGCGCCCGGAGGGGCTTAGACGCGTTTATCGTCGCAAATGGCGGACTACGGCGTCAACCGCGCCGCGCCGCCGCCCCCGCCAGTTGTGCCAAAATGCCGCTTACTGACGTGCGCGGTTCCGTAGATTCCGCGCGACTGCCACCAGCCGCGGATTCCAGATGAGGTTCACTCGGTTCAGGCCGATATGTTCTGCAGAGATATGCCCGGCGTCCAAATCCTGGTGGTCGAAGACAACCTGATGCAATCGAAGCTGGTTAGTTTCCTGCTGGAGGAAGCCGGCCACACCGTCCAGGTCGCCGAAAGTGCGGAAAAGGCGCTCGAAATGTTGCAATCGTTCCGTCCGGGCCGGATCCTGCCCGATCTGATCCTGATGGATCTCCAGCTACCGGGTATGGATGGCCTGGATTTGACGCGCCAGCTCAGGCTCAGTCCGATGCTGGGCGCCACGCCGATCATCGCACTCACCGCCTACACGGATCCGTCCGAACTGGTAAGAGCGCGCGAAGCCGGATGCACCGGCAGTATCTCCAAGCCCATCGACACCGCTACCTTCGTACGCCAAGTCCGGGAATATCTGAGCGGCTCGGCGGAGGTTGCTTCGAACGTTCTGTATGACACCGGCGATCTCCTAACGGAGCTGAGAAACACTTTCCTGGCGGAAGGACTGGAGCAATGCAGCGCAATCCTGAAGGAGTTCCAGTCAGATCCGGGTGGCGCTCGTGAGGGTCTGCAAAGGGTCCTGCACCGTTGGGCGGGCGTGGCGGGAACCTTGGGTTTTTCCGAAATCACAGGCCAGGCGCGCAGGGTGGAAACGCTGCTCACCTTTGGGAACCTGGACCACGCCGAGATCATCAAAGGCATCGAAACCACGCGGCGGCGGTTTGGCGCAGCCATACGCAACAAGCCGGGCATTCCCCCCGATCTGATCGCCGGCCTGAGTAACGCGCGAATCGGGCTGGTGAATTTTTCCGACAAAGAGGCCAATCGGATTCGAAGCGCGGCACAGGCCGCCAACGTTCCGGTCGTGATTGAACAGATGAAGAGCGTTTCCATCGAACATCAAACCGGCTACGGCGCGCTCGTCGTCAACGAGTGTTCCCTTTCCGCTACGGCTGCCTTGCGCCGGCCACCGTGGTCCGTACCCGCGGTATTCATTGGTTCCCGATCGTCGTTGTTATCGTTCTCGAAGCTGCCGGCCCGCGCGTTCGATTTTCTGATTGCCCCCTGGGACGCCGAAGAAGTTCTGGTACGGGTCAGCCGGCTCATGGCGCAGGTAGCGCCGAATCCCACCATGGACAACTTGCGGGGGGACTCGCCCTCTATGCAAAAGAGGCGGCCTCGCGTTCTAATCGCCGACGACGATCCGGCCATGGTTTCCATTGTCTCGGAGGTCTTGCAGCAGTACGACATGGACTGCGACGTCGCCCGCAGCGGCAAAAACGCGCTCGAGGCGATTCAGCGGCGCCCGCCGGACGCCATTGTCCTGGATGTGAACATGCTTGATATCGATGGATTCGAGGTCCTGAAGAGGCTCCGTGGCAACCTGGTCACAAGCGAAATACCCGTCCTGCTGCTGACAGCCCGGAGGGACAAGGTTGACATCGCCCAGGGATTCACCTCGGGAGCGGACGATTACATGGTTAAGCCGTTCAAGCCGTTCGATCTGGTGGAGCGTGTGCGCAAGATCATCTCCGTGCGCCGTAAGTCGCGACCTCCGCATGCGATCCCGGCGAATTGATTGTCTTACTTGGAGACGTCCAGAAGTTCGTCCAGTAGTTCGTCCAATGTCACGATAGAGCCGGTCTGGAGTGAGCGAGCCACGTCGGGATAAGCGATTGCGCCCGCATAGTCGGCCCCTGGATCAAAGTCGTGCAACGTCCATCCCCGCGCCGCATCGGCCCCTCCCGCAAGCGACACCATCCGCGCGGCGACACCGGGCCGAAGCGTTACTCGAAAGCTGTCCAGCGGAATGGATAGGCCGCCGCCAAGGGCCTTGATATAGGCCTCCTTGCGGGTCCAGCAGCGGAAGAAGGCAGCGGTTTTTTCGGCGTCGGAAAGCTCCAGCAGTTCGGCCGTCTCTTCGGGCGAGAAAAACCTGTGAGCGATATGTTCCAGATCGCCGAGCGCGCGATGCTGTTCAACGTCGACGCCGATATCGCAGCCGGTGGTGAAGGCGTATGCAGCCAGGTCTCCGGAATTGGACGCATTGAATCGCAGTGAGCTTTTCAGTTCGAGCGCCGGTTTTCCCTGCGGTCCATAGGTAAAACCCACTTCAGCGGGGTGAATGCCAAGATAACTGGCAACCAGGGCCCTCAATGCGGCGCGTCCCAATACAAATGCGCGGCGATGCCGTGGGAAGTAAAACCGTTCGGCGCGGGCTGTTTCCTCGGCCGACAACCAGGCCAGACAGCGTGCGAAATTGTCTTCCGAGGCCTCCAGCCGAACTATTCGCAAATGCACGTCGCGCAAATGCACGTCCTGGCTATCGAAACCGAGCCGACCAGGGCCTAACATACATCAAAGGTACAATAGCAGTCGTGGCCACACTCACCTTCGAACAGGCCCGCCAGTGTGTTCTGAAGGAGCTTGGTGCGGCCCCCAGCCAACCGAAGGTCGACCTGGTGGGTCTATCGGAAGCGGCTGGCCGGGTGCTAGCCGAAGCGGTAGCCGCGGACCGCGATTACCCGACGATGGCGCGGTCTGTGCGCGACGGATTTGCCGTACGGGCGGCGGATCTGCCCGGGGACTTGTTCGTCATCGGCGAAGTTCGCGCCGGTGAATCGTTCGCGGGTGAAGTTCAACCGGGCCAGGCGCTCGAAATCATGACCGGAGCCCCTCTGCCGCGCGGCGCCGACAGCGTGGTGATGGTGGAGCATTGTACCGTGGCCGGCGATCGCGTCACCGTCCCGCGAGCGCTTGCACGCGGCGAAAATGTCAGCCCCAAGGCATCCCAGGCGCGCGAGAACGAAGTGCTGCTGGAAGCGGGCCTGCGCTTGGGTTTCGCCGAAATCGCGCTGCTCGCCATGGTCGGATCGACCAAGGTTTCGGTATACGCGCGCCCCCAAGTGGCGATCCTGGCCACCGGCGACGAGATCGTCGAGGTGAACGAAACTCCGCTGGATTATCAGATTCGTAACTCCAACGTGGAGTCTCTGGCGGTTCAAGTGAAGCGCGCCGGTGGATGTCCCACCATTCTGCCCGATTGCACGGGACTTATATCAGGCTACGCGCGAGCTGACCGAACATGGGCTGCGTTTCGACATGCTGCTGCTGTCCGGCGGCGTCTCGGCCGGGAAGTACGACATCGTGGAGCGCGTGCTGGCGGACTTGGGCGCCGAGTTCTATTTCGATCGCGTCCTGATTATGCCGGGGCAGCCGCTGGTGTTCGGCAAGGCGCGCGATAAGTTTTTCTTTGGCCTGCCCGGCAACCCGGCATCCACCATGGTGACTTTCGAAATCTTTGCGCGCTCGGCCGTCGAGCTCCTGGGCGGCCAAAAGGAAGCGAGCCTTCCCCTGGTTTGGACAAAGTTGTCCCAGGATTTTCGGCAGAAAACCGGGCTGACGCGCTTCCTGCCCGCGGCCTTGAGCGCCGATGGAGCCCAGGTTACTCCCATGCCCTGGCAGGGCTCAGGCGATGTGCCGTCGCTGGCGCGCGCCAATGCATTTCTGGTAACCGAACCGGACCGTGAAAGTTGGACCGCCGGGGATTGGATTCGCGTGCTGCTGAAATAGCCGCTGGTATCGCTATATATGACCACCAAAAGGAAGCTCAGCCACTACGATGACGCGGGTGTGGCGCGGATGGTGGATGTTTCCGCCAAATCGCCCACCAAGCGCACGGCGCAGGCGCATGCCTTCGTAAAGATGCAGCCGTCGGTGATCGCGCAATTGCCAAGTAATCCCAAGGGCAACCCGCTTGAAATCGCTCGAGTGGCGGGCATCTCGGCCGCCAAAAGGACATCCGATCTGATCCCGCTTTGCCATCCGCTCATGTTGTCCCACGTTGACGTGGAAGTGACGCTAGAAAGCGACGGCGTGCGGATTCTGTCCAGCGTCGCCACCATGGCCGCCACGGGCGTGGAGATGGAAGCGCTTACGGCAGCGTCTGTGGCAGCCCTCACTGTCTACGACATGACGAAGGCACTCGACAAAGGCATAGAGATTCAGGATCTGTACTTGCTGGAAAAGACCGGCGGCAAGAGCGGGGATTACAGGCGTCCGGCCTCGCCGCCGCTTCCATGATCACGGTAGCGGTGATTACGGTGAGCGACTCGGCCGTGGCGGGAACCCGCCAGGATCTGTCCGGACCCGCGGTTCGCGAGCGCGCCGAATCCTTCGGCTGGACTGTCAACGCGCTTGAGCTGGTGCCCGATGAAACGCTCGAAATCGCCGATGCCGTGCGCCGTTTGGCTGACTCGGGCCAGTTTTCTGTAGTCCTTACCACGGGTGGAACCGGCGTGGCGTTGCGAGACGTCACCCCGGAAGCCACGCGCAGCATCATCGATCGGGAGATTCCCGGGCTGGGTGAATTAATGCGCTCCGAAGGACGAAAATTTACGTCTAAAGCAGTGTTGTCGCGCGGATTGGCTGGGCTGCGCGGACGCACGCTGATCGTGAACTTGCCGGGGTCGCCGAAGGGCGCAGTGGAATCTCTGGATGCAATCGCGAACTTGGTTCCTCACGTGCTGGATCTTTTGGAAGGGAGAACTGATCATGCCGGAGATCCACGTCAGGGCGATGTGGCAAACTAGAGTTATGCGCCACGCGCTGATCTTTCTCGTTTGCGCCGCTGGGTTTGCTTTCGCGCAGGCGCCTGGGACTCTCGCCCCGAAGACGCCTGCACAGCTTTTGCCACCGCCGATCTCGACCCAGGACTCCGCTGACGCCACCATTAAGACGACCACCACCGTCGTAATCGCGCCCACCACCGTGCGGGACCGTAATGGCGACTTCGTAAACGGATTGCAGCTGCAGGATTTCGAACTTTACGATAACGGCAAACTGCAGAAAATCAGCGCCGACGTCCGGGATGAGCCGCTTTCGCTGGTGGTCGCGGTGCAGCGCAGCTCCAACCTCACGGACTTCCTGCCTAAGATTCAAAACATCGGAAGCATGCTCAACCAGCTGGTTGCCGGCCAGAACGCAGAAGTCGCGATCGTGGGATTCGATCATCGAATTCTAACGATGCAGGACTTTACCAACGAGGGCACCAAGGTCTCCGAAGCGATGAAGAAAATGACGCCGGGCAGTTCCAGCCACGCTGTGATTGACGCCGTGAATTACAGCCTCCGCATGCTGAAAAACCGCCCTCCAGACCGGCGGCGAGTGTTGCTGTTGATTGCCGAAAAGCGGGACCGGGGTAGCGAACTGCGGTTGCGCGAAGCGCTCACCGAGGCTCAGTTCGCCAATGTTTCGATTTATTCTCTGGACATCTCAACCATCGTGGCCGCGCTTACCGCCGAAGCCACACCGCCGCGCCCGCCCTCCATTCCTCCGGAGGCGCAGCATCTGCCCGGCGGCTATCAAGCCACTCCCAGCACGGTGGACCAGAACTACTACCTGGGCAACTATATCCCGGTCTTCGTCGACATTTTCAAGGCGGTAAAGAGCGTTTTCGTGGACGACACTCTGGATGTCTTCACGCGCTTCACGGGCGGCCGGGAATACTCGTTCGTCGGGGAGAGGAGCTTGGAAAAGGCCATCTCAGGGATCAGCGACGAACTGCACAGCCAGTATCTGTTGAGCTATTCGCCGAACGATCAGACCGCCGGCGGATTCCACGAGATCAAAGTGATTGTAAACCGTCCCAATCTGGAAGTACGCACTCGTCCTGGTTATTGGGTGGCGGGACGCCCCGAATAGCAGGCTCTGGCCGAGCCACGGCTCTGAACCGAGCCACGACTCTGAACCGAGCCACGACCAAAGGGAGTGGTCTTCTTTCTGCCCCAGGTCATTGCGTAAACTTCTCTTGGCATGACTCAAGGTTAGCGGGCGAAGATGTTCGGCGCTATGGAAACAGGGTACGGGATAGTTTTAGTACGAACTATCCCCGAAAACCAATTGCGGCAAAACTAACTACGCTCTGCTCGTCGATGTTCCACTGCTGGTAGCGCCTTAATGTTCCGCGAGCTTGCGGAACCACCTTCAGAAACGTATAGATAGGCGCCGATCCGCACCATTTCAGATCGTCCTGATTCTGCTGCACCAGCTCCCAGAATCCGGCGGTATCGGCCTGGTTGAGACGTTCGATGCGTAGCTTGTCGCGTTCGGCAACGGCCGCCATTTCGGCGTCCTCGGCGCGCGCAATCATCTGATCGCCGTAGCGCCGGCCCATGTGCGCCATGTCCACGCCCAGCACCCAGAACAGCTTGTTCCCTTCCCGCGCGGAGAGATTGCCCAGGGTATCGAAAAAGCGCTGCACGTGCTCGTTCCCTTCGGGCTTGCCGCCTTGATAAATACTGCGCAGGAAGGAACCGCACAAAATCGGCAGAATACGAATGTTGGGGCCGTAAAGATATTGCAGGAAGAGCACCTGAAATTCGATCGAGTGCTCGATGGCGTGGCAGTAATCCTCCATGCGAACGGACTCCGGCGCGGCCAGCTCCAGTTCGTCCACCAAACGGGTGTCGGTAACCGCCTCACCCAACGGCGTCACAAACGGCTTGCGCGTCAGGCCGAAGCGATCCGGCTCGCCGTAATGCGAAGTGCCCAGCACCACGAAGGTACGATCCTGATACGCGGGAAGCAGCGCGGAATAAGCGTCGCGGTAAGATTCCCAGCCTCCAAAAGGGCTGACGTGCGGCGCGGCGATGCCAATCAGGGAATCTTCCGGGGCTCCATTCAAATTGGGGGGCGGAGCGCCTTGCATGAACTCAGAAATCGATTTGCGCGCTTCGTCGGCGTTGTCCGGATAAGCCGAGCCGGCGTGCGAAGCGTCACGCTTGGGCGCCGCAACGAATTCGCTGACGCGCGCTCGACGCTGCACTTCGAAGGCGTCGTCTTCCAGGAACCCGGCTTGGCTCAGCGTGTCAAACAGATGCTTCTCCAGCTCGCCGATCTGGATCTCTCCGGTGATCCGAACCAGGTTCGCGCGCAGATCCAGGCTGGTCTGCTCGCCGTCGAAGCAAGCCAGGCATTCCACC
Source organism: Bryobacterales bacterium (assembly GCA_963747945.1). Classification (GTDB taxonomy): domain Bacteria; phylum Acidobacteriota; class Terriglobia; order Bryobacterales; family Bryobacteraceae; genus Palsa-89. The sequence continues at coordinate 115,934 of CAVVHB010000030.1, read as the reverse complement.
AATTGTGGCGGAATGAGCAGCATGGCATCGGAGAATTTCAACGGATCGCGAATCAACAGACCGGGATGCTCGGGATCGGATGACGGAATAAAATCGAGTCCCAAGCGAAGACGGGGCAGCGGCTCTGGCACATCACCAATATCGCATGAGCCCGCTACCGCTCCATTCGGTCACCGATCCGTTACTCCACAACCGGCAACCAGATCGCGCTGGCTTCATTGGCGGAACGGAACACAGTCTCAGTCGCTTTCACGTAATCCGACGGCTGCGCGAAGAAAATATTCGGCACGTAGGTCTGCGGGTTCCGGTCGTACAGCGGAAACCAGCTGGACTGGATCTGGACCATAATTCGATGCCCTGGCAGGAAAACGTGGTTGGTGGTCGGCAGGGCGAAATGATATTGCTGCGGCTTGCCCGCCGGGATAGCCGACGGATGCTCGAAGCTCTCGCGATAGCGGCCCCGAAAAATATCCATGGAAACCGCCAGTTGATATCCGCCCAGCTCCGGTTGGCTCGGAACTTCGTCCGGGAAGACGTCGATCAGCTTCACCACCCAATCTACATCCGTGCCGCTGGTGGCGGCGTGGAGATCGGCCACCGGCGCGCCGCCAATACGCACGGGCGACGTGAGCACCGGCCCTTGATATGTCAACACATCGGTCCGATCGGTGACGACGCGTTGATCGGTCACCAGCCACTGCTTCCAACGGTCCGAATCGGCGAAACGAACCGGACGCGGGAGATACGAAACCGGCTTGGAGGGATCGGAAACATAGGAATCCGCGCCATCACCGGTTGAAGATGATGAACCGGTTGGTTTTTCGAATCCCAATCCGAAGTTTGCCTCCAGATAGAGAGGCTTCAGTGGAGTTGCACACCCCTTTTCGCAGGCCGGCGGCCAGTTCCTTAGGCGATCCCAGTGATTCTCGCCGGTGTTGTAGATGAATACCAGCGGCGTGCCGGCCTTCGGCGCGTCCGTTTTCAAATAGGTGTCGAAGAAAGGCCGGAGCACGTCGCGCCGGAATTCAAGAGCGGTATCGCCGTTCCATTTGAACGGCCCCAGGTTATATCCGTCGTAGTTCACCTGGCTGTGCCTCCAGGGTCCCATCACCAGGAAATTAGTCTTCACCTGCCCGGCGGCCTTGAGCGCCAGATAGCAATGAATGGCGCCCCACATGTCCTCCTGGTCCCACAGGCCCTGAATCCACATGGTGGGGACTTGCGAGGGATGCTCGGCAACCAACTTGTCGAGAGCCTGTCCCTGCCAGAAGGCGTCATAAGCGGGATGCTCAATCATCTTCTCGTTCCACGGCAATTGATCCAGGCCATACATCTTGGCGTAGGAGCCAGCCGAACCAGCCCTCAGGAAGCCTGTAAAGTCGTCATAGGCGCCGCGCGGTACGGACTTCCCTTCCCCCTTCTCGGTGGTCTGTTCGGAGGTGTAATCGAAGTTGGGTTGGCGAAATGCACCGTAATGAAACCAGTCGTCACCCATCCATCCGTCCACCATGGGACTCTCCGGAGCGGCCACCTTCAAAGCCGGATGCGGATTCAGAAGCGCCATCACCACCGTGAAGCCCTCATACGATGAGCCGATCATGCCGACGCGTCCGTTCGATTCGGGCGTATTCTTCACCAGCCAATCGATGGTGTCGTAGGCATCGGTAGTGTGGTCGGTGGCAGTGGCGTTCAGCGGCCCCCGGACCGGCCGGGTCATGACGTAGTCGCCCTCGGATTTGTACTTGCCGCGCACGTCCTGGAACACCCGGATATAGCCGCCTTCGACGAATACCTCATCTCCTTGAGGCAGGGTGGCCAGCATGTGCTCGCTGTTGTTTCGGGAGGCGCGCGCGGTGGCGTTATAGGGTGTGCGGGTCAACAGAATCGGCGCGTCCTTGGCTCCCTTAGGCAGGACGATGACGGTATACAGCTTCACTCCGTCGCGCATGGGGATCATTACCTCGCGCTTGATGTAATCCTGGTGGGCGGTGGGTGGGTTGAAGACTTTGGGAATGTCGCTGTCGGCGGCCGAGAGGGCTGTGATAACGCACAACGCTACGAATGAATTCGCAGCGAGCAGACCTATGTTTCTCTTGTGACGTGGGTGATGCAGCATCCAAGTATTTTAGCGTGGGGCAACGTTTCAGGGCGATGAATCAGCGGTTATGCAGTTCGTCGCGCGTTCAGCAAATCTCACCCTTCGTTCCTCGATCCGGTGCGTTTCGGATCCTTTGAAGGAGCGGCTCAGAAACCGTGACAGGAGGCCGCATATCCTTTACCCTGAAGAATAGACAACCGCCCATGAACATAGAAATCCACGATACGGCCTTGGAGGCTCGCATCCAAAAACAGATTCAAGCGACCGGCGCCGCAAGCGCGGAGGAAGCGTTGCTTCACCTGCTTGAAACGCAGGAGGAACAGGATCGCTGGCTGTTGGAAAACAAAGCCATCATCAACGCGAAGATCAGGCGGGGCATCGGCCAGCTTGACCGTGGCGAGGGCATTCCCGAAGATCAACTGGATGCTTACCTCCCCAAGCTAAAAGCCCAGTCTGGATGAGGATCCGTTATGTTCTTGCGCCCGAAGCGGCCCTCGATCTCGTTCAAATTTGGAGGTACATCGGGAACAATGCCAATGTTGAAATGGCCAACCGGGTTGAATCGGGCATTCGCGAAAAGATCGGTTATCTTGCGGGAACCGCCTGGCGGGGGACATTGGCGCAAGGACTTGACCGATGAGCAGGTCAAGTTTTTCCCTATCTACTCGTACCTGATCGTTTACCGGCCCGAGACCAGCCCCTTGCAAGTTGTCGCCTTCTACATGGCCGCCGCGACCTGGAAGTGCTTCTCAAGGATCGCTTATGAATCGGCGAAGATTCTCTTTTACGCCAAATCTTGTTACACGACTCAGTTTCCTGGGCGATCGAGAAGCTCATGAATCACTGAACTGCCGTAAAACAAGAACGCAGTGAAGAGATACGCGAAGGCGAGAGTAAGAGGAACACCTAACCAACGCCAGAGAAAGTGTCCGGGCATGCCTTTTAAAATGAAGGCAATTAGGAGCAGATTGAAGCTGAGCAGAAGTCCATAGACCCTGCATTTCCAGATCGTGAACGTCCAAGTTTCTCTCTGCGCCCATTTGACAGGGTCTTCGTGGGGTTGCCGTTGAGTCGGTTGGGGTCTCGTGAACCACATTCGTTCCTAATCGTATCCTTTTGCGGCGCAGCGCGATAATAGAGACATGCGAAGATTCTCCGGGCCTGAGCTCGCCGACGCGCTCTCCAGTCTCACCGGTTGGACCGTGGTGGGTGGAAAACTCCACAAAGAATACAAATTCCCCGACTTCGTGCACGCTTTCGGATTCATGGCAACGTCGGCGCTCGCGATCGAAAAGATGGGGCATCATCCGGAGTGGTTCAACGTCTATAACCGCGTCACCGTGGACCTGACCACGCACGACGCGCAGGGCATTACGGCGAAAGACGCCGAGCTGGCAAAAATTCTGGACGAAATCGCCCACAAGCTGCAATGAAGATCCTGCTCGTGCTCCTGTCCGCCCTCTGTTTAAATGCGCAGGAACCCTTCTCGGGCGCTGCCGCGGTGGATCGCGAGATGGAGCGCGCGGTCCAGGACGGGCTCATCCCGGGCGGGGTGGTGCTCATCGGGCACAACGGACACGCGGTCTATCAGAAAGCCTATGGCAGCCGGGCTCTGCTGCCGCGCCGCGAGCCGATGACGCTCGACACCATCTTCGACGCCGCGTCGCTCACCAAAGTGATTGCCACCACACCCGCCATCATGCGGCTGTTGGAGCAAGGCCAGATCCGCCTCAACGATCCGGTGACGAAATACCTGCCCGAATTTCAGGGCGGACACAGCGACGTCACCATCCGCGACCTGATGACCCATTTCTCGGGACTGCGGCCGGATGTCGATCTGAAACCGGCCTGGAGCGGCTACCAGACCGGCATTCAACGCGCCCTCACCGACAAACCTACCGGCCCTCCCGGCGTGCGTTTCGTGTACAGCGACATCGATTTTATTTTGCTCGGTGAAATCGTGCACCGGCTCTCCGGAAAGGTGCTGAATGACTACGCGCGCGAAAATTTTTACCAGCCGCTAGGCATGCATGAAACGCTGTTTTTGCCGCCGGCATCCTTACGCCCGCGCATCGCTCCCACCGAAATCAATCCAGTCACTGGCCAGCCCCTGCTGGGCGAGGTGCATGACGATACCGCGCGCTACATGGGCGGCGTGGCAGGGCACGCGGGTCTGTTCACCACTGCCGGCGATCTCGCGAAATTCGCGCAAATGATGCTGGACGGAGGCGAGGGCAATGGATTGCGCTTATTTAGCGCCGCCACCGTTCAGAAGTTCACTTCACCGCAATCCCCAGCCGACCAGCCGATTTTGCGCGGCCTGGGCTGGGATATCGATTCCCCGTATTCGAGCAATCGCGGTGAATTGTTCCCGATCGGTTCCTACGGCCACACCGGATTTACCGGCACTTCGCTTTGGATTGACCCATACAGCCGCTCCTACGTCATCATTTTGACCAACGCCGTGCATCCGCATCGCGGTCACTCCGTCGTTTCGCTGCGCAGCCGGGTGGCGACCATTGCCGCCGCCTCCTTCGGGATTACGGCTCCCGGCGTAAAACTCACCGGTTACAACGAAACAATTGTTGGTCCGGGCGTGCACCGCGAAGTTGAGCCGAAGGCCGAGGTACTCACCGGCCTGGACGTCCTGGCCCAAGACAATTTCGCGGCATTGCGCGGCAAAAGGATCGGTCTCATCACGAACCAGACCGGCGTAAGCCGTGACGGACGGCGAAATGTCGATCTCATGCTGGCCGCCGGAATCCAAGTGACTGCCTTGTTTTCTCCCGAACATGGCCTGGCGGGAGCCGAGGATCGGGCCGATGTCGCAGACACGAGGGATTCCGCGACGGGGTTGCCGGTTTTCAGTCTTTATCAGGCTTCCTCACACCGGATTCAGCCCCGGATGCTGGACAATGTCGATGCCCTGGTCTTCGATATTCAGGACGTCGGCGCGCGCTTTTATACCTACTCCTGCACCATGCTCTACAGCATGGAGGAGGCAGCCAAGAGACATTTGCCATTTTTCGTGTTGGACCGGCCAAACCCCATCACCGGCGTTCATGCCGAGGGCCCCATGCTGGACCCGGACCTCCAGTCGTTCACCGGATGCTTCGAGATTCCGGTCCGGCACGGCATGACGCTGGGCGAACTGGCGGCAATGGCCAACGGCGAGCGGAAACTCGGCCTGGACCTTCACGTTATCCCGATGCGGGGTTGGGATCGCGGCGATTGGTTCGACGCCACCAGCCTTCCCTGGGTAGACCCCTCGCCCAATATGCGGAGCCTCAACGCCGCGCTCCTGTACCCGGGAATCGCGATGTTGGAGGCGTCGCCGAATTATTCGGTCGGACGAGGAACTAATAGCCCTTTTGAGCTAATTGGCGCGGATTGGATCCATGGCCGCGAGCTGGCAAGCTTCCTCAATGGCCGCTTTATCCCCGGTGTTCGCGTTTACCCGGCGCACTTCCGGCCAACTTCGTCCAATTTTTCAGGGAAGACCATCGACGGCGTGCGCTTTGTTATCACCAACCGCGATACATTCGACAGCACGAGGCTCGGTTTGGAGCTGGGCTATGCATTGAACAAGTTATATCCGGGGAAAATCGCCTGGCAGGAGAATCGGTTCCTGGTGGGGAATCACGACGTATTGAGGGAATTGAAGGATGGTGTCGATCCGCGAACCATTCTTCAGGAAATGGAAGACCCCCTCGCCGGTTTCACCCGGCAAAGGGAGCGATACCTACTGTACCGCTAGGCGGCTCGGAGAAATGAACAAAATCCACCTCGCACGGGTAAAAGTACCCGGGATACAAGGCAATAGGAGGGATGGCAAGTCTCAGTAACGACCTGCCTAAGTTCTTCAGGCAGCTACAGTTTTCGCCGAACCTTTGGGTTCGTTTTTCGGTCGATTCTTGCTGCCAGGAGGGCGGCCGCGCCGCTTGATTTGAGACATCCATGCCGGTGGACGTCCCCGACGCCTTCCACGACCACGAGCTAGCCGTTCCAGGGTCATGATCGCTTCTTCGATCTGTTCCCTCTCCTGCCTCAATTCGGCCAACATCTTGTTAATATCCATTCAGTCGTCCCCCCAAAAAAATTGACCTCTTAGAGCACCTCTCGTTCGGAAAAGCGAACAAGAACACGTCATGTCGTTGATGCGTAATAAACTTTGTACCGCATTCTGACTCAGTTTTCAAGCTTCTTGTTCGGTAAACCGAACAATAGGGTCCGCCAGAAGACATTTCTTGTACTAGCCGGGCCGGTGTAGTAAGCCTCAGAGGTAACTCTAAGCCGAAGGGTGCTTTTTCCAGTAGAAATAGAAGGGCAGGCCGAGGGAAATGAGCAGCAGTCCGAGGATGGATTCGCGAGGGGAACTGCGCAGCGTCGACGCGATCAAGCAAGCAATGCCGAGAACGAAGGCGATGGGAACAAAAGGATACCCGATGACCCGGTAAGGGCGTGGCATATCAGGACGCCGAAAACGCAGCACGATTACCGAGGCCGTAGCCATTCCATAAAGGATGGCACTGGCAAAAATAACATACGTATAAAGCTGGTCATAGCGTCCGCTGAGCACCAGCAGGCTGGCCCAAACGCTTAACAGCAGGATGGAAACACTGGGGGTTCGGTGAACCGGGTGGATTCGCTCCACGCCATGGAAGAATAGGCCGTCCCGCGCCATGGCGAAAGGCACACGCGAGCCGGAAAGAATAGAGCCATTGAGCGCCGCGAAAATCGAGATCATGGCCGCTATACTAACGGCCGCCGCGCCCGGCGCGCCCAGGATTCTACGCATCATTTCGGCCGCTACACGGTCTGTGGACGCCACTGTACTCGCCGGCAGAACATAGAAATAAGCCAAATTGGTCAATAGATAGATCGCAATCACCGCCAGCGTCCCAACAATGAGCGCGAGGGGCAGGTTGCGCTGAGGCTTGCGAACTTCAGACGCCACCATCGTGACGTTATTCCAGCCATCGTAGGCCCACAAGGCGCCCACCAGCGCGGCAAAGAAACCCAAAATTCCACCGGCGGCCGGCGTCGACGAGTGATAATTGGCAGCGCTTCCGAGCCCGGATCCCAAGCCGATGACAATAATCGCGCCTATGAGACCCACCTTCAGCAGGGTGGTGGCAACCTGGACATCGCCCCCGATGCGAACGCCAAAGTAATTGATCAGCGCCAGCAGCAAAATCACGCCGATGGCCAGTAATTGTCCATAGCGGATGGGAAGCGGCGTTCCGCCGTCGCCCAGCGGCACTGGCACAACCAACCAAATCTTCCCCAACTCCGGCCGAAAATTAGCTAGATAGATATAGAATCCCGTGGCCAGCGTCGCGATGGATCCGGTCTTTGCTACCCACATCTGTGTCCAGCCGTAAAGAAAGCCCCACAATGGACCGTACGCCTCCCGCAGATAAACGTATTCGCCTCCCGCCTCGGGAAGCGCGGCTGCCAGCTCGGCGTAGCTCAATGCGCCAAACAGCGAAAGCAGCCCGCCCGCGATCCAGACGGCGAAAACCTTCAGAGGCGAGCCGACATTCCGCGCCATGACGCTGGGCACCAGGAAAATGCCGCTGCCGATGACGGTGCCCACCACGATGGCCGCGGCGCTCCAAATGCCCAGTTCTCGCTTGAGGCCGCTTTTATCGGCTGGTTGCTGTGGTTCAATCATTGGATCACGTTGTTCGATCATGCTGAGGTTCTTTCAAGAATAGCGACATTACGTAGCCGGTCGAAAATGTTGCCGCGGTTCCGATGACGACGTACCAGGTGAACGCGATGCGGGTCTCAAACCGAATGTAGATCATGAGCGCCAAACCGGCGATCATCGCGATCATGGCGGCGTTTTGTTGGACCCGCTTGGTGAGCAGCCCCAGCAAGAACACCCCCAGGAGCGAGCCATACAATATAGACGCAATGGTCAAGCCGGCTTCGAGCACCGATCCCACATGCCGCGCGACCAATCCCACCAAAAACAAAATCACGCCCCACGCCACCGTGGCCCAGCGAGCGACTCCGAGAAAATGCGCGTCGGACCGCTGTGGATCGCGTTGCGCGGTTGCGTAGAGCGACCAGCGGCTTATAGAAATCCATCACCGTTGTGGAGGCCAGCGCATTCAACGCGGCGCTCAGGTTGGACATGCCGGCGGCAAGAATGGCGGCGATCACCAGTCCCGCGGCGCCCGGTGGGCAAGCTATTCCACACGAACTTCGGATAGATGGAGTCGGCCGGTTGCGGCGAGGGCGATCGGGTGTCGGAATAGTGGACGAAAAGCAGAACACCAATGAACAGGAACAGAGCGAACTGAAAGAAAATCACTACCCAGCTGGACAGCAACGCCGCGCGGCTCTGCTGCTCATTCTTGGCTGCCAACAGCCGCTGCACCATCAATTGCTCGGTTCCATGGCTGGCAGTGGTGAGGAAGCAGCCGCCGATCATCCCGGCCCAAAAGCTGTAGCTGCGCGAGAAAAACTCGGGCGTCCAGGAAAAGCGGAAATCGAACATCTGGAACTTATGCGCGGCGCCTGCCAGCGCATTGACGTGCGCCCAACCACCGGGAATTTGATGCAAGATCACCCAAAAGCTAAGGACGGCGCCCCCTACATATAAGAACATCTGGACGGCGTCAGTCCATATCACCGCCGTTAACCCGCCCTCGAAGGTATAAAACAGCGTCAGGCATACGATCACGAAAATGGAGAAGATCTCGCCGGTGCCCAGGACGATGGAAATGACGATGGAGAGGGCGAACACGCGCACGCCTTCGGCTAAAGCGCGCAGCACTAAGAATGTTCCTGCTGTAAGCCGCCGGATGCGCTCGCCGAAGCGACGCCGCATGAGTTCGTAGGCCGTGAACATTTCGCCGCGGAAATATTGCGGCAGAAACAAAACGGAGATGACGATGCGCGCCAAAAGATAGCCCAGCACGAGCTGCAGAAACTGGAAGTTCCCGGAAAACGAAAGCGCGGGCGTGCCAATCACGGTCAGCGTGCTGGTTTCCGCCGACACAATGGATAGCGCGATGGCCCACCAGGGCGCGTTGCGGCCGCCCAGGAAATAATCTTTCAGACTGTGCTGGCTCTTGCGGAAATGCGCTCCGAACCAGGTGATCGCGATCAGGTAGAGCGCAATCGTCGCCAGGTCCAGGTAGTGCATGGGTTCAGGGTCGTGGTTCCTGCATCGTCATACAGTGAAGGGTACCAAGGCCCAGAACCAGATCGCCACAATAAATCCCGACGACTTCGCGCGAGGGGAACAGCTTTGCAAGGGTGTTAAGCGCGACGCGGTCGTTCGGATCGTTGAACGTCGGCACCAGCACCAAACCGTTCGCGATGTAAAAATTCGCGTAACTGGCCGGCAGGCGCTGGCCATCGAAGTAGACCGGCGCGGGCATGGGAAGCGTGACTATGCGCAATCCGGTCTGTCGCAAGATCTTCAGATTCTCGCGGAGCGATTCGTCCACAACGGTCACTATGGTTTTCTCATCCACGAACCGCGCCACGTCGTCGATGTGGCCGTGCGTGTCGTCCCCCGCGATCCCCTGCTTCAGCCAGATGGTCTCGCGAATCCCGAGATAGTCGGCGAAGTATCGTTCCAAATCCGCGCGGCCGAGGCCGGGGTTACGCACTTGCACGGATTCGCTGAGCAGGCATTCTTCGGTGGTGAGCAACAATCCTCGGCCATTGACGTCAATGCTGCCGCCTTCCAGCACGATGCCAGGCTCGAACGCACGCAGCTTCTTTCTCTTCGCCACGCGGCGGGGGATGCGATTGTCGTCCCGCCAATTGTCATATTTCGCCCAGCCATTGAAGAGCCACTCAGTGATGGCGACCCCGTCGGCTTGATCGCGAACGAAGATGGGACAGTAGTCGCGTGTCCAGCTTCGGTTCGTAGGCCAATGGAAGAACTCCACCGCGCTCATGTCGGCCGCGCATTTCGTGAGAACTCGGCGAGCACTCTTTTCGAGCGCGGCGTCCTGGATGAGAATCCGGACCTTTTCGACACGACTCAGGCGCTTAACAATGTCGCCATAGACCCAGGGGATCGGCCCGAACTTGCCCGGCCAATCAGAACGTTCGTGCGGCCATGCGAGCCAGGTAGCCTCATGCGGCTCCCACTCAGCCGGCATGCGAAGGTTCAATCTAACCACCGCTTCAGGATCGGACCATAGGCGTCGATTCTTCGATCGCGCAAAAAGGGCCAGCCTCGGCGAACCTCTTCCATGCGCCGCGGGTCGCACTCCGTCACCAGAATCTCTTCACTCGAAGTAGACGCTTCGTCGATGATCTGCCCGAACGGATCGGCGACAAAGGAAGAGCCCCAGAATTCCAGACCGTGATCGGGCGGCCCTTCAAATCCGACGCGATTGACCGCCGCGACGTAAATTCCATTCGCGATCGCGTGCGCCCGCTGGATGGTACGCCACGCATCCAACTGCGCTTTGCCGTACTGCTCTTTTTCGGAAGGATGCCAGCCGATGGCGGTGGGATAAAAGAGAATGTTCGCGCCCGCGATGCTCGAAAGGCGCGCGGCCTCCGGATACCACTGGTCCCAGCAGACCAGGACGCCGAGACGTCCGAAGCGCGTATCGAAGTTCAGGAAGCCGAGATCGCCGGGCGTGAAATAAAACTTTTCGAAATACAGCGGATCGTCGGGAATATGCATCTTGCGATAGATGCCCTCGATCTCGCCATCGGCGCCAATCACGGCAGCGGTGTTGTGATACAACCCCGCGCTGCGCCGCTCAAAGAGCGAAGCGATGATGACGATACCGAGTTCGCGCGCCAGGCGGCCGAGCGTCTCCGTGGTCGGTCCTGGAATCGGCTCGGCCAAAGCAAACAGCTCGGCGTTTTCTTCGCGGCAGAAATACTGCGAACGGAACAGCTCCTGCAGACAGACGATTTGGGCGCCCCGGCCGGCCGCTTCGCGCGTCCTCCAAATGGCTTTCTCTAAATTTTCGTTCGGGTCCAGCGCGCAACTCATCTGCACCAGACCCACACGGAACTTCTCCGTGCTCATAGAAGGCATGTCTCCATTGTGAGTGCGCGAACGGCGTTACCGCAATTAACGCGCGATTAAAATGCGGTTACATGTACCGGGGCTCTTACATGTAGAGCCCACCGTTGACGTTCAGCACGTGCCCGGTGATATAGCGAGCGTCGTCGCTGGCCAGGAACCGCACCGCCGCGGCCACATCTTCCGGCTGTCCGATGCGCTTCAACGCAATGTGGCCCACCAGGTTGTCTTTCAGTTCCTCCGACAGCTTGCCGGTCATATCAGTCTCAATGAAGCCGGGCGCAACAGCGTTGACGGTGATATTGCGGCTGCCCATTTCCTGCGCCAACGCTTTGGTTAAACCAATCAGTCCGGCCTTGGACGCGACGTAGTTAGCCTGCCCTGGATTGCCCATTTCTCCAACTACCGAAGAGATGTTGATGACGCGCCCCCAGCGTTCCCGCATCATATGTTGCAGCACTTGTTGGGTGGCGAGAAAAGCGCCGGTCAGATTTGTTGCCAGCACGCTGTCCCAATCGTCTTTCTTCATCCGCAGCGCCAGGCCGTCTTTGGTGATTCCCGCATTGTTCACCAGAATGGCCACCGGCCCGAAGTCTTTGGCGGTTTTGGCGAAGGCTTCCTGGATGGACTCGGCGCTGGCCATGTCGATAGTTACGGCAAAAGCTTCGCGACCCTGCGCGCGGAGCTCGGCCGCCAATTCCTCCAGCTGAGCGGTGTTGCGCGCCGCGAGCGCCACCCGCGCGCCCGCCTCCGACAGCGCCAGAGCACACGCCCGTCCAATGCCCCGGCTCGCACCGGTGATGAAAGCGGTTCGATTTGTCATGAGAGTGAATTTCCATCATAGTAAAACGTGAGCTCTCTCAATGGCATATAGCGATCTGCGCGACTTCATCGACACGCTTGAAAAGAAGAAGGAACTGAAGCGCGTCTCGTTCGAAGTGGATCCGTTTCTCGAGATTACCGAATTCGCGGATCGATCCGTCAAGAACGACGGCCCCGCGCTACTGTTCGAGAAACCCAAAGGCAGCCGCGTTCCCGTGCTCATCAACGGCTTCGCGAGTATGCGGCGCATGGAACTAGCGCTCGAAGTGGATTCGGTTGAATCCGTCGCGCAACGCATTTACGAATTCCTGGAAATGCGCATGCCGGAGGGGCTGATTGGCAAGCTGAAGATGCTGCCGAAGCTGGCCGAAGTGGGTGCATTCTTTCCCAAGATGGTTTCGAGCGGCCCGTGTAAAGACATCATCCGGCGCGACAACTTTTCTCTGAATGAGTTCCCGATCCTCCACTGCTGGCCGCAGGATGGCGGCCGTTTCATCACGCTGCCAATGGTGTTCTCCAGGAACCCCGACACCGGAAAGCGCAACTGCGGTTGCTACCGGATGCAGGTGTACGACGAACGCACCACGGGTATGCACTGGCAGACGCACAAGCACGGCGCCGAACATTATCGCCGCCTGTTGAAGGAAGGTAAAACCGCGAGAATGGACGTCGCCGTAGCAATTGGTGCGGATCCGGCCACCATGTACTCGGCCATTCTACCGCTGCCGCCCGATTTGGACGAAATGATGATGGCGGGATTCCTGCGCGGCAAGCCGGTGGAAATGGTGAAGTGCGAGATGTCGGATCTGGAGGTCCCGGCCAACGCCGAGATCGTTCTGGAAGGTTACGTCGAGATCGGCGAGCAGCGCACCGAAGGCCCGTTCGGCGACCACACCGGCTTTTATTCGCTCGAAGACGAATACCCGGTATTTCACGTGACGTGCGTGACCCAACGCAAGCATCCGATTTATGCGACCACTATCGTGGGACCGCCGCCGATGGAAGATTTCTACATGGGCAAGGCCATCGAGCGCATTTTTTTGCCGCTGATGCGCTTGCAATTGCCGGAGATTCGCGACATTGCGATGCCGGCCGAGGGCGTGTTCCACAACCTGATTCTGGTGTCGATCCGCAAGTCGTACCCGCTGCATGCCCGCAAAGTGATGCATGCGATTTGGGGCCTGGGCCAGGCCATGTTCAGCAAGTGCATCGTGGTGGTGGATGAAGACGTGGACGTGCAGGACGTGCGCGAGGTGGCGTGGAAGGCGCTGAACAACATCGATCCGGAGCGGGACATCCAGTTTGTGCTGGGGCCGGTGGATTCGCTCGATCATTCCAGCCGGCTGCCCAACTACGGATCGAAGATGGGAATCGATGCCACGCGCAAGTGGAAAGAGGAGGGCTTCGTGCGTCCGTGGCCGGATGTGATTGAGATGCCCGACGAGGTGAAGCAGCGCGTGAGTCAGCTTTGGAAGAAGGCGGGGCTCAGTTAGCCGGGCTCGGGTTGAGGGCTGCGCGATGTTAAACTAGTTATCGCACGGCGGCTGTAGCTCAGTTGGTAGTAGCGCCAGATTGTGGTTCTGGATGTCGTGGGTTCAAATCCCACCAGCCGCCCCAGCGAATCAAGAACTTACGGGAACTCTTCGAGCAACCAGACTTTCGCACTGTAAAATCTGGATGCCACGGGTTCGAACCCATAAGGAATCGATAATTTAAAAACATTCAACCTCACTGACTGTACCTTATCTGTGCCTTATGAAAAATCACCAGTTTAAGAAATGGGCTGCGAAGACAATAAAGGTTCCAGCGCATCACTGAAACGTCTCGAAACGTTACAGAAAGAAAAATCGATAGGCATGGCAGTATTCGCCGTCCGTCTAAGCTGATGAGCCTATCGGACAAGGCTCAAAAGGAATCGAGGAAAACATTGGTAACGGTGGATTGGTCGTATTGCGCTAGGAGTGTTTGGCACCCTACCCAGTCCATCCTGACACCGATCTGGATCTCACGCAGGGTGTTTTGCTTGGACGCGTCGCTGGGTAAATTCCTCGAACGCCGTTTTTGGCCCAACACACGGTTTGGGTACTACGTACCTTGAGCTCGACGTAGCCAGCGCCTTTTTTCGGCACAGCATCACCCGAAACCTCAAGAGCGCCGGATATCTGGCAGAGTTCATCCAGAAATTTCTCGGGCACCAGAGCATCACAACCACCATGGCCGCGTATTTCGTAACAGCGGTCAACGTTCACGGAGTCATCGATCTAAGGGGATAGGACCTAGGTAAGTCCATGAGACCTCTGCTTCATCGCCGTATTGTCGAGATACACGATGCCATTGGGGGCCGAACTCCTGATGAATTCAGCGGCAAAAGCGCGCCCGATATCATCCTGCTCAATCGTCCCAAATGGTCCCGGAATGAGACGCCCCAACCAAGCAGCGTAGCTCGGTGTGTGCGCATTGCCTGCGATAATTCCCGGGCGGAAAATCGCCAGACTTTTGAAGCCGATACCTTGAACCGTTTCTTCTTTTAACCCCATGACTCGCGCATAGCGAATCCTGCTTTTCGGTGTGCTTCCCGCTGCCGAGAGGAGCGCAAACTGAGCAACGCCTCCGGCATGGCAACCACGGGCAAAACCGCCGACAACTCCAATTTCCAGGGCCTTCAAGTCCTCCTCGGTCCACTTCATGCTGCCTTTACCGACGCCAACACAGGAGGCCCCATAGAGAGAATCGACGAGCGCCACCATGCTTCGTGCGAGCTTGGTCACTTCCGCGGGAAACTGCGGAGCTGCCGTATCCATGATCACCTGCCGCAAGCGATGGTTAGCGGTCAGAGGAATCGCCTTTCGATTGACCATCACCACTTCAGTGCAGGACGGCTCGGCAACCAGCGCCCGCACCACCGCGGTTCCGACCTGCCCGGTGCCACCGATGATCAAGACGCGAAATGTCAGTGTAGGCCTCTGTTTTACGATTTCTTAACGCGCTGGAGCATTATGCAGCCACCATCCGCAGGACTGACGTGGACGGTTGCGGAGCAAAAGGGTAGAGCAAGCGGGACGTCCTCCATATGTAAATGATAGGGCTGTTCAGGAACGAGGTGCTTGATGAACGATCTTACTTAGCGCCGAATCGTTGCCGTTGTGCGGGTTGGAGCTTGTCCTTTGGCGGATCGATCCAGCCGAACGCGGCGTAGATCGCGATTGCGATATCGACTCCATTTGGGCAAGCTGGGTTTGAGCCAATCGGGTCTGTGGAGACAAACCGTTGCCGGGGCATGCCCGATACATTTCCGCGCACCGCGCGAAGGTCGAATTGATCATAGGACGGGGTAAACAAGAGGTTCTCCGAAGTAAAGCCGCCCGGCGCGTCGCAAGTATGCGTCTACCCGCGCGGAACTCTTCTGCGGTGTAGGTGTTGTCGATGCCGATCGCATCCTCTTGGGACCACCCATCAATATTGGCTTCTCCGGGCCATGCGAGTTCCGGCCCTGCGACGCCGTTGAGTTCGACCGCGATCCCGACGTGGTTAGTGAAGAGCGTCTGGTCGGCCATGCGGACGATGAAACTCGAATAGAGCAGTTATCACATCGAGGATTTCAAGGACATGCGTGCGATTCCCGAGTTGCAGGAACCAGTCGAGCGCGCGATTGTGAACGAACTGCCCGGATTGGAACAGGACCCATCGCTCCGTGTGCTCAACACCGGAGTCCACAAGGTCAATTTCTGCGGCCACCGACTCGTACCCGTGCTCAGGCGATTTGCTGAACCAAGGGTATTGCTCCCACATTCCCTTTGATCGCACGTTCGCGGACGCGACGAATTGGGCGCAGTGATCGAGACGAATTCCATCGGGCTGCTCCAGAGTGTCCAGCGTGGCAAGCCCCAGATCTTCGTCATCACCTCCGTATCCGCCGGCCGTTTGCGCTGCTCCCAGTACTCTTGCTGCGCGGCGGCAGCTTTGGCGGTATCGAACCTGGGTGCCGGCACGGGCGGCTTGGCGTCCGGCTGCTCCGGCTCATCGGTAACCGAGGTCCCCGGGACGTTGACTGTCCTTGATCGCCGTCTTCTTCGCGATGAACTCGGGCACGCGAAGAGTTCGGTAGTTCTGCAGTGAATGTCCCGTAATGCGCCGATCGCGCTCGAATGCTGCCACATCCTCACCTCGAAATGCCTTCAAGACATAGTACGTCCAGATCACACCAGCCGCCCCGGAATCCATAACTTACAACACCCAGCCTCCCGTGAGTGTGATCTCACTGTGATTTATGAGCCAGGGCGGCAGCTTGTAGACTCACTTGTAACCCAATAGAATCAAGCCTTCGAAGCTGCATCGAGACACTCCAGCCACGAAATCGATTTAAGGAGTTCGGCCGGGCGTTTCGATCTGAGCACCTTGATCAGGTGAAAGCGGAGATTGAGCGTGGCGGGCCACAAGTAGCTTTGGATTTGAAGGAGGTGGATCTCGTGGATGTCGAAGGCATTCGCTTTCTTAATGCGTGTAAGGCGGAGGGCATACAGATGCTGCACTGTTCGCCGTATATACGGGAGTGGATGCTCCGGAGTCGGCTAAAAGCACGCACCAATAAACGTAAAGAAGGGACAGGCTCCTTAGCCTCTAGACGTTTTTGATTCACAGGCGCGATTCGTCCAAAATCCTGTAAATCTGGGCTGCGTACTTCTCCACCAGCTTAATTCCGATCCCAGGGATGGCGAGCATCTCCGCTGCTGTCGCCGGCTCGGTCGCCGCGATCGCCAGGAGCACCCGGTCCGACATTACGCGGAATGCCGGCACGCCTTGCTTCGCTGCCACGGCACGGCGCCAGGCTTTCAGTTTCGCCGCGGTCGGTGAACCTTGTGTGTCCGTTTTGTGGGATTTCTGTTTCGCCGCGAGTGGGGACCTCTTCTTACGGCTCTTCTTCCCACTTCGATCTACGAAGGGAGCCGCGGTCTCGCGAATCCTCAGCTCGAACGACGCGTCCGCCGTTACACGCTCCCCATCGCCCGTCAAACTCGCCAGGCGAAATGGAATCTGCTTTCCGTCCTTTTCGAAAACCGAATCCACCAGGCGTATTAACCCCGCGCGGGCCATCGAACCTATCAGTTCCTCGAACGCGTCGCGGTCCATGCCGTTCTTTACGCACAATTCCGTGTGCAGCTTTCCGACTGACCTATGAGTCCCCAGAAGCGCACGGATGACATCGCGCGCCACAGACTGCTCCTTCTGGGTGGCATCGCGAAACTGCTGGGCGATGCAGCTTTCCGGCGCGCAGAAATCACACAGACCGCAGGGCCTCTGGCTGTCCGCCATGTCGCCGAAGTGCCGCACCAGGCTCGACATCCGGCACTGATTGCTCTGCGCATAGCGGATGATCGCTTCAATCTGCGACTGTTTCTTTTCGCCCTGCGCGCTGTAGGAATCGCGCCAGTTATCCGTGCCGCGGCTCAAATTGTCCTCCGCATCGATGATCACGCCGCTGTGCGTCCACAGCTTCTCCAGCGCTTTCTCGAACACAGCGGAAGCGACCCGGCTCTGTTTTTCGACGAACTCGCGGGGCTGCGGTTCCGCGCGAAGGCGCGCATGAATCTGGTCCAGAACTTTTACGTCGGGATAGTCGCGCTCGAAAAAGAAATCGTGCGTGTAGCGATCCGCGTAGGAATGCATCAGGATCGCGCGGCTCGGCTCGCCATCGCGCCCGGCGCGTCCGATCTCCTGGTAATAGGCTTCGATGCTCCCTGGCAACGCGGTATGGATGACGGATCGGATATTCGCTTTGTCGATCCCCATGCCGAATGCGATGGTCGCGACGATCACTTCCAGTTTGCCGTTGAGGAAGCCGTCCTGCACACGCCGCCGCCGTTCGGCATCGAGACCTGCGTGATACGCCGCGGTGGTAAAGTCCTGCGCGAGCAACGCAGCTATGCTCTCGGCCTGCTTGCGGCTGGGCGTATAGATAATCGCCGGACGATGTTGAGGATCGGATAACAACTCGCGCGCCAGGTTGGGACGCTGAGACGGGCTGGTTTCCACTACCTCAATCGCAATGTTGGCTCGGCGAAAACCATGGATGAAACTAGCCTGGTGATCGAGACCCAATTGATTGCAGATGTCCCGCTGCACCACCGCTGTGGCCGTGGCTGTCAGAGCAATCACGGGCGCCGGGCGTAGCGTGGGCAGATAACCGCCCAGGAGCCGGTAATCGGGCCGGAAATCGTGCCCCCATTGCGAAATACAATGCGCTTCGTCGATCGCGATCAGCGCCGGTTTCCTTTTCGCGAGCATCTCCGGGAAACCCCGCACGCGCAGGCGTTCGGGCGCAATGAAGAGGAATTGCAGCTTGCCGTTCAGGTAGTCGATGCAAACCTGCCGGGAGGCCGCCCGATCGCGTCCGGAATGGATGCATTCCACCGCGAAGCCGCGGTCGCGCAGCTTTCCGAACTGGTCTTCCATCAGAGCAATCAGCGGACTGATCACCAGTGTTGTCCCGCCCCGCGCAAGTCCTGGAAGTTGGTAGCAGAGCGACTTCCCAGCTCCCGTCGGCATCACCAACAGCGCGTCGCGACCGGCGATTACCGTCTGGCACACTTCCCGCTGATTCGCCCGGAAAGTTTCGAAGCCGAAGGCCCGGTGCAGCAGCGCCTCACATGATTCGTTCGGCTGTGCGGTCACGGGCTGTGCGGTCACGGAGAGAGAAGCTTGCCCGCCGTTCACGACGGGCGGACTGTGGGGGGCCGGCGTGCCTGCCCGTGACTCGCCCGCCGCGGCACGTGCGCTCGCTCCGTGGACGCCATTGCGAGCGCGCGGCGTGGCGGGAATCTGATCCACCTTGCCGATCACGTCGCGCACGTAATCTTCGATGCCGCGGAGAAATGGCTCCAACTTCGCCTCGCCACGCTGTATGCGCTTCAGATAGGCTTCCCACTGGCCCGTCATCGCAGGGCTTTTTACTTCCGGATGCACTACCTCAATCAGTTGGATGCCCTTGTCCGTGGCTTCCAGGTTCTTTCCGTTGCGCACAATATATTCGCGCTTCAGCAACACTTCAATGATGGAAGCGCGGGTGGCGGGCGTGCCCAACCCGGATTCCTTCATGGCGTCGGAAAGCTCTTTTTCATCGAGCGTCTTGCCTGCCGTCTCCATCGCAGTCAGCAGCGTGGCCTCGCTGAATCGCTTCGGCGCGCGCGTCTTTTTTCGGATCGCTTTGGCCTCCAGCACTTCCTGGGCTTGACCGCGTGCGAGCCCGGAGGGCAAACCTTGCTCCTCCTCGGACGGTTCCTCTCGAGGTTTCGCCTTGCGGCTGCTCGTCATCTTCTGGTCGGTCTGGTTCTTCGTCTTTCTTGTCGGTCTGGAAATCCAGGACTTTCCAACCCACCTGCTGAATTGTCTTGCCGGACGAGTGATAGCGATCGATCACTTCGGCATTCGCGATCGCGGTGATCACCGTGGTTACCGACCACACATGATCCTCATGCCAGCAAGCCAGCAACCGGCGGCAGACGAGATCATAAATCTTCCGTTCATCCGGAGAGAGATCCACGCGATCCGGCGAAGTTACGGTGGGGATGATGGCGTGGTGATCGCCGACCTTCGCATCATCCACATACCTGCGCCCCAACGGCGTCTCGCCCGTGCCCGGCGCCAGATGTTCGCGATAGGGGCCCGACACCGTCCGCGCGATCCGGGGCAACGTCCCAGCCACATCCCGCGAGAGATGCCGGCTGTCCGTACGCGGATAACTGATCAGCTTGTGCCGCTCATACAGAGTCTGCGCTATGTCAAGCGTGTGCTGCGCGCTAAACCCGAAGAGGCGGTTGGCATGACGCTGCAACTCGGTGAGATCGTACAGAAGGGGCGGCCCCATGCGCAGCGTTTCAGCCGTCACCGATGCAATGGCAGCGCTGCCGGTTTTTGCGCGCGCCGCAATCTGACCGGCTTCCAGACCATCCGCCGGCAGCCGCGATGATTTCTGTATCTCCTCCACGTCACGGACCCAGGTGCCTTTATAAGCCTCAGCGTCCGGCCGCGTTGAGGGTCGAAAGGTTGCGATCACTTCCGGATAATCTTCAGGCACGAAGCGCCGCACCGTCAGTTCACGCTCTACGACCATGGCGAGCGTGGGGGTTTGCACGCGTCCCACGCTGAGTTCGTCGCCATAGGTGAGCGTGTAGGCGCGCGAGAGATTCATGCCCACCAGCCAGTCGGCCCGGCTGCGCCCGCGTGCGGCGTCGGCGAGCGGCTCGTAATCCTCGCCCGGCTTGATGGCGTCGAAGCCTTTGCGGATGGCCTCCGGCGTGAGCGAGGAGATCCACAGGCGGCTGATGGGCTTCGAACATCCCGCCGCCTCGTATATGTATCGGAAAATCAGCTCACCTTCGCGACCGGCGTCCGTCGCGCAGATCACGCGCCCCACGCGCGGCGAAGACAGAATCTTGCGCACCACGTCAAACTGAGCTTTGGTTTTTTCGTAGACCACAAGAGGCCATCTTTCCGGCAGCATCGGCAGCGTCTCGCGCCGCCAGAATTTCCACTCGGGACGAATTTCGTGCGGCTGTGCGAGGGACGCAAGATGCCCGATGGCCCACGTCACGACGAAGCCATTGCCATGTAAGTAGCCTTCGCCCTTGGTGGCCGCTCCCAGAACCTTCGCGATATCGCGCGCTACCGACGGCTTTTCGGCCAGAACGGCCACGACCCCGGACTCTGTTAGCGCTTTGCTCAAACAACCAGTTTAGTGTCTCGTCCGCCTTACGCGACGATTTCCTGAGCGGCCTCTTCAGGCGCGCAATGAACGCGGTGGTCGCCGCACCCTTCGTTCTTCGCCACAGCTACCGCCTATTTGCTCAACGGGCGCCGGAGTATTCGGAACGAGTGGTACGCCTGATGCGCGAATCGCTTATTATCGTGATGTTCAATCAGTTCTTGTACCGCATCGATCAGAAGGATCTCAAAGAAAAGTGGCTGACCCAACCGGGCGCTTTCACAGCGACGGATTTTCTCAGGTTTAACGGCACGGGCGTTTCCGTCGTCAATTCCGGTGAAGGCGCGGACGGCTTTGCTGATGCCGAGCTGCTCTTCGCTAAGTGGAACAGCTTCATTGCGCAATATCCTCAATGGCTGATGCGCATCCACGATGTAGGGCTCTGCGCAGGTATCTGTGGAAGCCCGCGTTTTAGGCTGTTGTTCTGTCCCACGTCAATTGTCGCGCCCTCAATCCGAACGCACCCAGGACCACCACCGACGACGCCATTCGAAAGCTGGCCAGAAAGGGCCGCATCATGGGAATCACCGACATCGCCTTCATGGTGAAAGGAAGCGAACCAGTTCGCATCGACGATGGCGTCGATCGTTTTGACCATGTGCGTGACCTGGTTGGTATAGAACACGTTGGAGTCCGCTCCGATCGCACCAAGGAGTGAGAACGATTTCGAATGCTTTGCAAAAACCGGCGTAAAACGGCCTGAGAGTGCAAAGCCATTGAAAAACTGAGCGTCTTGGCCAGTACAGGACTTAACACGCCGGCGACAATGTTTTCTTCAATCACTTTACTAGCTCTTAGGAACTAGACTTAGCCTAGCGGCGCCCGGGTATGGAATTATTTCCTGCTGAGAGCCTCTGACCGAAAAACCACGCATTGGCGATGGGACGCGCAGACACGGCGAGCGACAGGAACCGCTGTAGGTATCGCAATAAATTGCAGGAAGCTTCGCCGAACAACGATCTCCTAATCCTATCGGCCGCGTCTTCGCTTTGGACCGCGTCAGTCACTCAAACGAACCGGGCGCGTATTTCCCAAAGCTCGATAGAGGATCAGGGCGGCGAGAGCGAATCCCAAAAGAATCGGAAGGCGAGGCTCGGGCACGGGAGAGGTGCCGCCGATGACATCCACCTCGGCGTCGGCTGTGAGCTCCATGGTGCCGCCGATCTGATTGAAGTTGGCGTCGAACAGATCGTAGAGCACTACGATGGAACCTGCGTCCGATTCTCCTGGGGTAGCGGAAGGATCAATGACGTACTCGCCGACGCCGCTGCCGGCTCCGGCATCAAAGGACTGGTTTCCCATGTCATCCGGCGCGATGAGGGTTCCATTCGTCGCAATAAAGTCGTTGTATGTTCCGAGCGCTGGTGTACAGGTGGTGAAGAGCGGATCCTGGCCGGGCTCGCAGAAATAGGAATTGGCGACGATCAGATAATCATCGGTGCCGTTGTCAATCGTATAGCCCCATCCGACGGTATCGCCAGGCATTCCGGAAACCGTGCCTGAAGACGGTGTTAAACTCAGGCTAACTGGGTCGGCCGAAGCGGTGAGGCCTATCAATGATAGTCCGAGCACGACCCTGCAAAATATTCGAGTCATTATTCCTCCGTTTATGATTCCTCAATGAAGTTGATTCAGCTCGACGATGGTTCCTGTCGCGGCGCCATTATTCGCGGATTCCAGCGCCGTGACTTTGAACATCGCGCTTACAGCGCAAGAGGTGAAATCGACCGTGACATTTACGTTCGCCACAGCCTTCGGAGCGATGTTTCCGATTGGGAGCGGGAACGACCCCGGATTGGTAATGACCGGCGTGCAGGCAGCTCCGAGAGTCTGGACCAGCGCGATGTTATTGATCTGCGCACCCAAAGCGGAACCTGGGCCGTTGTTCCCCACTTCGAAAACCCACACCCGAGCATTCTGGGGACCTGACTTAGTGCCGATCAATCCACCGAGCGACGTTGGGCCGGGGACGGCGTTCGTAAGTGTGAAGTTGGCTGGAGATCCGGCGCCCGAGACCGTCGCCGTAAGAGCGTAGTTGCCGGCCGTGCTATTGGCCGTGAATGCAGGCGCAGTGGCGACGCCGGAAGCATTGGTAAGCGCAGTCGCCGTCGTCTTGTTCCCGGGGAAGGTTCCGCTCGCCCCCGTCGTCGGAGCCGTAAACGTTACGGTGGCGGCCTGCACCAGACCGTTCATGTCGCTCACGGTGGCTTGCAGCGGCGTCCCGAATTGGGTGGAGACATCAGCGATCTGCGGCGTCCCCGCCGTGGCAGCGATGGAGGTGCCCTCTAATATGAGCGTCACCGGAATCATGAACGGACTGTTGGCGGCTCCGGCCGAGGTAATGATGACGTTCCCCATATATGTGTTCGCGGTGAGGGAAGTCGTGATCACAGATACCGTGATGGTGTTGCTCGCAGTATTGCCCGTTCCCGGAGCGGCTGTGAGCCAGCTCTGGTCCGTGGTCACCGTGAAATCGAAATTTGTGCCGCTTGAAGCGATGCTGAGCGTCTTCGATGCGGGCGTCGTTCCTACGGCAGCGGTGAACGTGAGCGAGGTCGGCATGGAGCCCGCATTTGGCGTGGGCGGAGGCGGCGCAATCAGGTTCTCGCAATATGCCAGATCCGCGCTGGTCACGGTGCCCGAGCCCAACGGATCGCGCGGGTCGTTCGGCCCGGCCGTCCGGCCCACTGCCGCCGTAATCAGGCTGATGTCAACCTGGTTGACCACTCCATTGGCGTCCGCATCGCATTTTTGCGCCGCGATGATCAAGGTATTCGAGAAGCCGGAAGCAAATCCGTCGGATGCCTCCAGACGCGGGATGTAGTATCCGCTGACATCCGGCGTGAAGTGCGGTGTGGATGTGGTCGCATTTGTCGTCGATGCCGCGCTCGATGGCGCTACCGCATTCAGCCACCAGTTATAGCTGAGAGTCTCGGGACCGCCATCCGGATCCGTGGACGCCGAGCCGTCCAGATTCACCTGGTTGCCAGGGACAGCGTACTGATCCGGCCCGCTCGATGCATTCGGTGGGACATCGTTCAAATAGCCTTGCGAGTAGCCCGTAAAGACATGCACCGTGACCGTATCGTCGCTTGAACCGGTGCTGTTGGTCACATCTAGATTCAACACGAAATCCCCGGCCACGTCAGGATTAAATTTGGCCTGGAACGTACTAGCACTTTGGATCTGTGAACTGGTCAGCGCGCTGCCGGACGGGACACTCTTGAAGGTCCATGCATAGGTGAGCGAGAGTGGGGGAGAATTCGGATCGGAGCTGCTTGCGCCGTTTAAAGTAACCGTCTGGCTGACCAGCGCGTTCTGATCGTAGCCGGCGCTGGCGTTGGGCGGCAGGTTCCCGGTGGCGGCGGTAATCTGAACCGTCTCGGGCGTGCTGGACAGCATTCCGTTGTTGACGATGAGCTGAATTTTATAGATGCCAGCGACGTCGGGCGTGAAGAATGGCTTGGGTGTGGCGGCGTTCAGTAGGCTGGCCGCCGTCAGTGCGCTGCCCGTGGGCAGCGAGGCCAACGTCCAGGCGAAGGTGATCGGCAGGCTGTTGGGATCGTAGGAATCCTTGCCGTTGAGGAACGCAAATTTCCCAGTTTCGGCATTCTGCGGTTTACCGGGCACCGCCACCGGCGGGAAGATCTGCGCGGTGTAGACCACGTTCGCGCTGCTCGACGACGCCGATGTGGTGACGGTGAGCTTGAACGTGTAATTGCCTGCGACGTCGGGTACGAAGACGGCCTCGGGCGAAGTCGGGAAGCGGATGGAAGCTGTTGTGACGGCGCTGCCCGCGGGAGCCGAGACCATGGTCCAGCCATAGCTGAGTGTAAGCGGCGGCGTGTTCGTGTCGGCGCTGGCGGATCCGTTCAGTATCGCGATGCGATGCAGCGGAATGTTGCCGCCCGTACCCGCATTCGCCGACGGAGGCGTCGGCGCAGCCGGGCCGTTGATGATCACAGTGGAGCTGGAGGTCACCGTCGGCGAAGTCAGCGATGTGACCTTGACTGTGACCGTGCTCTTTCCCGATCCGGTGACGTTGGCGTTCAACGGGATCTGCGCCGTGCCGAGCGAAGTGACGGAGAACTGCGACGCCGGAGTGGACAGCGACGCTGTTACTGGCCCGGTTGTGCCGGTGATTTGCGCCGAATAAGAATCCAGGACGTTCCCCGTGTTGGTGGCCTCGAAAAGAAGATTGGCGGTTCCCGGATTCGTGTTGACGCTGCTGGGCGATGGCACGATGGCCGAACTGACGCTCTTAGTCTGCGGCACTTGGACGGTAGCCGTCGCCAAAAGCTGAACGCTCGGATTGTTGGTTGATACCGCCTTAATCTCTAGCTGCGTATTGGCCGGAATCACATAATTGACTGGATTCAACTTAATCGGAATATTGCCCAGCGTCGCTTTGGCGGCTAGGGCGCCGGTGGAAGACTCGATTGTTGCCACCTGCGCCAGCGGACCTACCACCGAGAGATTGTAGGTGTCGGTGGCGGTGCCCTGATTGGTCAGGGTCAACGTGAATTCGTTGGCCGTGGGGGGCCCGGAGTTGGGCGTGATATACCCGGCAATGCCGGCTGACGACACGTTCACGGTGACAGTCACATTTTGCGTGACCTGGTAATCGGTTACCGGAATCGTAATCTGATAGGGGCCGGGTGTGACGCCGGCTGGGAGGCCAAGCGTCTCCGAGATCACCGAAGTGGTATTGGGTTGCACGGTGACATAGTAGGCGGGCGCGTAGCCGTTGACAGACCAGCCACTCGGTAAGTTCGTGGGGTAATTCAACTGGATGGTGGCGACGTTGTTGCCGGTGTTGGTGATGGAGATATTAAAGGGCTGTGAGATAGCCCCCTGTCCAGCGGTCACTTGGCTCGGTGAGACACTTGCCAGGAAGCTGACGTAAGTTACGGCGTTATTTCCGCCCAGGGTCGGGTAGTAAACGCCGATATTGTTGACGTTTAGCTGCGCAGGCACTGAATCGGAAAGGCCGCTCATGCTGTTCGCCGCGACGTTAAAGCTAGCACTGTTCTGTGTATTGAGCGGGGGCGTAATGGCAACGTTGAAATTCTGACTGCCGCCGGCGGCGACTATGATATTCGGCTGAACCACGCTGGTCCAACCGGGAGGCGCGATGACAGTTAGGTTGAACGTCTGTGACGCCGTGGTGGGGTTCGTGATTGTGGCGGTGTAATTCGCAGTGACTCCTGGAGCGTTTACGCTTTGAGTGACCGGCGAGATACTCAGGATGTGCTGAGTAAGCACGCTCAGCGGAGCAAGCTGGATGGTTCCCGCACCGACGGTCGGCGCGGTGTAGTTCATGGCGCCGCCATTGACCAGCGTGGTGACATCGCCGGGGTTCACGCCGCTCAGTTTCATATTGAACGTGATGGTGTTGGAACTCGGCTGATTCCAGACATACGTGGTATAGCCCGTGCTGGCCGTTGAACTGGTGGGCGCTTGATTGAATGAGCCGGCGACCAGAGACGCATTGCCGGTGGTGGGAATCTGCAGAGAGACGGAAAGCTGTGGTCCATTGATGGTGCCGAGCTCGAAAATGGAGAGCTGGTTGGTGGTGGCGCTGGGCACGCCGCTGAGCGCGTAAAAATAAGGCGTTGCCGCGATGGCCGGACTGGCGACGAAGAGTGCGTTGTAAGGCACATAGCGCAGCGCGGCGGGAGTGGACGCGTCCACTAATACCAGTGCACCGTTGCCATTATTGGAAGTGTTGCCTACGGCAAATGTGTTGTTGCCCAACGGCACAATCGAGGCGCCCCCCTTGTCGGTAAGCGCCGTCACCACGGTATTCAAAAGCACGGGACTTTGCGGGTTGCTGATGTTGAACGAAGCGATCACCAGGGTGCCGACATATCCGGAGTTGATGTCGTAGATGCCGGTGCTGTCGCCTACGGCCACCGCGATGTTTCCTTGCACG
This sequence comes from Bryobacterales bacterium, assembly GCA_963747945.1. Classification (GTDB taxonomy): domain Bacteria; phylum Acidobacteriota; class Terriglobia; order Bryobacterales; family Bryobacteraceae; genus Palsa-89. The sequence continues at coordinate 89,299 of CAVVHB010000030.1, read as the reverse complement.
GCGACGCCGGTCAGGAAGGCTGTTTGCGGCACATCCACTTTTGTGAGAATACTCAGGGCCGACGGATTCGAATCGTTCACCACCACAAGTTGCCCATCGAAAGCCGGACTGCCGGGCTCCTCGATATTGCCGCCGCTAGAACCGCTGGAAGCGAAATAGGCCGTGGTGCCGTTGACCTCCGTGCCGGGGTGAACCGGGTAAGGGCCGCCGGTGTATTGGCTGTTCGGGACAAACGTTCCATTGACCGTAACTCCATTGTTGCAGGCGTTGGTCGTGGTGTTGATCCCACCGCAAGGATAGAGATCACTCAGGAATGCGACGCTTCCCGCGGCAGGCGCGTTTGTCAGATTCAGAGACCAGACGTCGCCGTTCTCCTGGAAAATAAAATTCGAGAACGGATTGTATAGAACGTCGTTTTGAAAGAGCAGGGCGGAAGAGCCGAGGAAGTAGATGCCGCCGGCGCTGTCCGGCCGGTCTATACTCGTCACACTTCCCACTTGTACTGGGGCTAGGGGATTGGCCAGGCTGAAGACCGCGAAATAGGTGGGTACCGCAGTGGGGATCGCCTGAATTATTTCCATCTTCACGGCTGTAGCTGATGATCAGATCGCTGTTGTAGATTCCGCAGCTCACCCCAGTGAATCCGGCGGCGGCCCCGCTTTCGGTGAGCAGACTGTTGGCGAACGTGCTGAGGACCTTCGGGCTGGCGGGAGTGCCGACATCGACGATATTCACCTGGGAATCGGAACAGACGTAGGCGAGCTGCTGCGGGCCCCCGTTTTCTGTGACGGCGCTATTGGTGTAGAGGACCATGCTGCGCGGCACACCGTTGACGGGCACGGTTCCGATGAGTGTGGAGACAGGATTTTGAACGCTGTCGCGATTGACGGTCAGACTTGCCTGCACGGTGCTCGATCCAGGAGGCACGGTGGGCGGAGTCGCGGTAAGCACCCCGGATATGGGTGCGCCCATCAAAAGAGATCCGGTGGCCGTGTTGCTCAGCAGGATACCCCCACTTGTGCCCTGTACGGACAGCGAGTAGACACCATTGATGAAGCTGGTGGTGGCGATGGGACCGAACGTAACGGTTTGGATGTTGGACGATGGACTGAGGACGATCTGATTCGACGTAAATCCGCAACACACTGCGTGCCCGTTCGGATCGGTGATGTTCAGAGTAACGTAAGTGTCGATTTGCTCGTTCACGACCGCGAAAAGGCGCGCCGTGATAGTAACGGGCGTACCCGGATTGGCGGACTGTGGTGTCGGCGTGACCTGATCGACGTAGACGCTTTCGGGCCGCACCAGCAACGTACCGGGCGCCGATACTGCAAAGTTAGGCGCACCTTGCGGCGTGGCGACTACATTGAAGGAAAACGGCTGGTTGAACGTCGGGCCCGGAGTCAGCGTAAGAGTGACTGAATTATACGAGACATTATTCCCGCTGCCAGCCGGCCCCAGCGTAATGGTGGGCTGGCTGAACTGGGATGTCACTCCGCTTGGCACGCCCGTCACGCTCAGCGTGTAAACCTGCAAATTAGGCGAATTGTTGGTGAGTGAGATGGTCCATTGGGCGGGTTGATTCGGGCCGGTAGTGCCGCCCGTTTCAAAGAGCGTGCCGCTTTCGCCCAAAGCGATACTGGTGCTGGTGGTATTGACCTGATTCAGCAAGTTGCCAAGGGAGCACAGCAAAGTGTTCAGACCGGTCAGTGCACTGAGCAGCGTCGCTGGACTTGCCGAAGCTACGGCATTCGTGGCCGAGGTGAGACTTGGCACTAAACTTTGGAAATACGATGCTGTCAGTTCGCCGGCAATGATGAAGGTCATGTCGCCAACTACGCGGTTGACCAGAGCGGCGTTAGACGGAGCAGATGCGGCATTATTCATGTCGATGGCGAGCTGAGCCAGGTCGGATGCCAGGCTGGACTTGTTCACCTGGGTCGCCGCCGATGCTGCGGTCACCGCACATGTGCCGACGGATGCGACTGTCACCGCTACGCTCAACAGGGCCTGTTGCATCGTTCCGCCCGAGGGTGTGTAGGAGGCAGTGAAAGGTACATCGTATGTGCCGTTCGCCAAACCGGCGGCGGCCGTAAAGGACAATGCTTCCGTAGCGATTCCGCCGAGCGGCACGGTTTCCGGAGACGTCAGACCGCCGACCGTGATCCCAGAGGGAGGTGCGGCGGTCAACGCCACCGGCCCCGGGGCAATATTACCCACTGAACCGATATTCAAATTTGCGGAGATACTTCCGCCCGGCGCGACCGACAAAGTGACCGGATTGATGGACATGCCAATCGAGGCCACGGGCGGCGAGCTGAAGCTGGGTTGTGAGGAAGCGTTCACGCTAGGGTTGGTGGCGCTGGTTACGTTCACGGAATAATTTATGCCAGTGCCCACTGTGGGGATCGAGTCTCCGGTTAGGTCGTTTGGCACGACGCAAACATTGACCATTCCGCTCTGTCCGCCTTGGAGGGTAAGGGAACCGATACTGGGGTAAACCCGGAATCCTGACGAGACGTTATTGATGCCAATGTTGAAGGTGTCGGTGCTGGGGCCGCTATTGGTGATGGGGAGATCGAACACTAGCGGAAGTTGATTGCCATTGAAAGGTATCGTGTAGATGGGGTCTACACTGATGGTTCCCACTTTAACGCCAGGAGTTGTACCCGGCGTGGGAGTGGGCGGCGTGCCGAGCGGCGTGGTAACGAAGTTCACCACCGGTGGGTCGAGCGGGAGATTCGCCTTCACCCAGGCGACGCCCATCGTAATTCCTTCTGAGAGCCCACCGACATAGTCACCGATCAGGCCAAGACCTTCGGGGATAGAAATGCCGGCGACGAGATTGGTGTAATCGAGCGCTTTCTGGAAGCTGGTGAGGAAGATTTGGTCCTCGCTGGCGCCTCCGCTGACCGTTATCGACTTGGTGGTTTTCACCGGGGTGGCGACAACATCCAGAACCGAGGCTGCGTATACGATGCCGACCAGCGCGAAGCCCTCCACTCGGCCGATGAACGTGACGATGTTGGGACTAAAAATTGAGCTGACCAGCTGGACGGCGACGAATTGCACCAGCGCCTGATGTCCGCCGTTCACAAAATGGCTGATGGTGTGCCCGGTGTTGGGATCGGTTTCCCACCATCCCACCGTAGTGGCGCCGTTCACGGTCACCATCTGGTTCGGCGTGATCACCACTTGGCCGTTTTGTACGTCGTCCAAGATCAACGTCTGCGCGTCGGCCGAGAGAGTGGTACTGGAGAGCGCGTTCGGATTTGACGGAATGGATCCGGTGGTGGGGCCAACCACGGTGAGCAGATTCGGATTGCCCAGTGCCCCCAACACGTCGCCGATTCCGGTGGACGTCTGGCCAGTGATCTGATTCAACACCGTGCTTTCCATGAGGGACTCGATATAGCCGCGCTCGACTTCTTCTTCATAAGGCGCATTGACGGATTGGCCGTAAGCGGAGATCACGGACATGTCATTTTTCAGAACATCGAGCATCTCGGTAGAATTACCGTTGTTATAAGCACTCTCGGCGATCGTCAAGCGGGGAGAATTGGGAAAGACAATCGAGAAGTAACCGGTCTGGAGTTGCGAAGCGAGAACGTCGGCGGACGCGTTGTAGCCCATGGTGATGAGCTCGTTCTCTGCGATCGTCAGGTACTTTCCCAGCGCCACCCCCTGTTGTACGGTTTCCTGCTGACTGTCGGTGAGTGTGCCGCTGGTGGGAACCGAGAGCAGTTCCGCTTTGATGGCTTCGTAGGCGTTGTAGGCGTTCGTCAGCCGCGTGTGCTGCGCTTGAATGGAGGTGGTCGGCTGCCGCGAGGTGTTGATATTTACGGTGGTAAGGTCGAAATCGGCGAGCGCCGGCGCGGGGGTGGGAGGCAGATTCAGTTGAACCGACGCGTTGCCTTGTCGCGCCGCCGGTCCAAGGCGGTCGAACATGGTGTGTGTGTACGCCGTTTGCTGATAGCTGACGTTATCGGCGTCGATTTCCAGGAACAATCCGGTCAGGATCTGGCTGGAGAGCGGAAAATTGGTGAAGAATTCCTGGTAGGGAGTACCCGTGATGATAGGATCCGCGCTGACGCTCGGTCCACCCGAGCCGACCAGGATGTAGGGAGTGTATGTGAACGTGGTGGCGGTCAAATCCAGCGCGCCGCCGCTCGATGACGTGATGAAGTTGCCGGCCGTGATGACGTTACCCACCAGCGCGGAAGCGTCGTAGGTCTTAGTAAGAACGGTGGTGGTGCCAGGGCCGAAGCCAAAAATGCTGCTCGCCTGGTTATAGATTTCCGCGTTGATCTTAATCGTGACTTCCTGGCGCAGGTTCTGCGGGACCGTAGTGAAACCGGAACTGGAATCGGGAGTCTGGAAACTTTGGCCGGGTTGAGCGCCCGGAATATTGGGATCGAGCGGGATGTTGCTCGGGCCGTACTCCACCCAATAGTAATCCTCGGTGCCGCCTTGCGCGGGTCCAATGACGTTCGGATCGTATAAGTTCGTGTTCGGAGGGATACATCCCAGCAATTGGCTGGGCTGCGGAACCAGCCTGTTAATGATGTTGTGATAGACCGTGGAATCAACGTTGGCGATGTTGACGTGTTCGTAGACCGCCGTGTAGCCGGCCGAGCCGAGCAGCGCAACCAGCAGGCTGGCACGGTCCAGCATATTGCCGGACATGGCCCACAGTGTGCCTCGCGCGCCCCGAACCGAGCCCTGATAGGACGTAATTGACACTTGATCGCGCACAAAGGCGAAGATCTGGCCGGGATTGTTACCCAAAGCGGCGGCTTCGGCGGCGATGTAGGGGTCCGCGGGATCTTCGGGACCCGCTGGCACGTAGTTGTTTTTGAATACTGGCGTTTTCGCCATGCTGCCGGCAGACTTGAAATTAGCGCTGGGCGTCCGGTTCGTTGCCAAAGCCGGCGCGGGGGCGACGCCTGGTAATTGGATCGTGGAAGACGCCACGGAAGTTATCGACGTTACGGGGGCCGGAGCGTATCGAAGAGGCGCGAATGTGTCCTGGCCCCGCAGCATGACCGGCGCCTGCAGCCCGACCAAGATAACGAGAAGTTCCGCAACGAAGTCTTTAAAAAAAGAAGCCCTCGACAAGTTCCCTCCGCTCGAAGCACACTGAAAGCGCGCCTAATTTTTGGCTCTACTCCCAATGTCGGAGTTCTGCGGGACATCTTGAGGATTTGGTACTTTTCCCGTAGCTCCAGTACTCTCAAAGATGTTCGATTCGCTTCGAGAATACCGGGGAGGCGATTCGCTACCCTACTGAAGGTCCCCTGCGAGCACGAACCCGGCCCAATAGCGTGGAGAGCGCCAGGCGGGATCTTGCGACATCTGGACCTGCGCTTGGCTTAAGGCGGCCGGAGAGCCCAGTTTGTCGCGCAGCAGCGCCGTGTAGAATCGCTGCATGAAAACCGCCGTTGCACGGTCATCCACCTTCCACAGGCTGGCGACCACCTGGCGGGCGCCGGCATAAAGAAAACCTCTCGCCAGTCCAAGCAGGCCCTCGCCGCGAAGATCGTTGCCAACGTAAGTTTCACACGCGCTCAAGACCACCAGGTGAGCGTGAACGCGCATCTGGTAAATGTCCAGTAACGGCACGAAGCCGTCGATCGGTCGCCCTTTGCGATCCACCAACGACAACACTAAGCCGGAAAGGTCGGGATAGCGGTCATCTAATAATGTGTGAGTGGCTATGTGAATAATCGAAAACCGGTCCTCGGCGAAACGTTTGAAGGCGGCCTGCGTGGCGTCGAAATCGAGTAGCGTGGTGGCGTGGCCATGTGCCAACGTGACCAGGTGCTCGGCCTCAACGCGGGACATCGGCAAAGCTGGAAGGGATTTAAGCCGCTGGTCCAGCGGATTGGTGACGAAGGGCCTGTAGCCGGCAGGTGCGAGGACTGGGGAGGCAGGCTCGGATCCGAGAGGAACTCGCGGATCGGTGCGGCTGAAGACGGGGTTGGCAACAATCAAAACCCGCTCGCCGCTATCGGGAGTGTGCGGCTGGCGCATCTGCGCCAAGACCGATGCCGAGGGTTCCACCGCAAGATTGTGCGCCTCGGCAAGTTTGCGCGCCGGTTCGCCGGGTGCGGGAAGGAACGCGAACGGCACCAGCTGTATCGGCCCGTCCCCAACGATCAAGATTGAACCTTTTCCCAACTGGGACGGCGGCATCGGCAACAAGGTTCGCGCCAGATCCGCGGCTTCCCGCGCGGCCGTGTCGTCGTCCGCGGCGAGCGCTGCGTGCCGGTCGGCGAGGCTCATGTTGATGGGCAGGCGATTCGCTGCGGTCAATGATTGGTACAAGAGGCGAACCGAGGCGCGAAGCACGGCTTCTCCCGGTAGCGCATACGAATGCAATCCTTCGCGGCTAACCACCCATAGATTCGTCTGCCGCGGGCCGGTAAGGTATTCGAGCAAGACCGTGTTCCCACCTAACAACTGTTCCCGGATGGCCCGTAGCGGCAGCGGCGCGGTAGCTTCGCCGGGAGCGCCTGAACTGCCGTTGCGCTGGACCCGGGCTTCCAGCTCCAACTGGTTGCGAGTAGTCAGCAGTTCCGCGATTCGCTCATCCCGATGATGGGACGGTTCGCTCGACGCCAACAGATGCAGGCTCGCGTCGAGTGCGTTCAGGCGGACGGTGACTCCCCGATCCGCTTCGCGATCGAGCGCGCCCTGTGCATCGCCGAGGGCATCCAACAGCGTACGGGCATGCGCTCGTTCACTGACATTAAACGCGCGCACATCGTAACCTTCGCCGGGATGTTTTTGGCTTAAGCGAACCAGCACTTCAACCGTCAGCTCATAGGCCGCGCGTTGGGATGCCAGATAACTGGAGCGAAGCTCCGGTGCAGCCAGCGAAGAACGGGTACGGCCAATAACCGCCAAAGCCTCTTCCAACGTTGCGAGGGCCGCCTCCAGTTGGCCGCCGCGCTCCTGAAGCCGGCCTGTTTCCACCAGGGTTTGTACTTCGCCGAAGCGGTCACCAATCCGGCGCTCAATGGCGAGGGACGCGGTGAATTCCTGCCTGGCGGCGATTGGTTGGCCGATCGCAACTTGCGCCATGCCCAATACGCGCCGGGCATTGGCTTCATCGTAGGGCTGGCCAAGCTGTATCGCAATTTCCAGAGCTTGCTGGAGTAGAGACACCGCGGAGCGAACTCGTCCCGCCCCCATCCTCAATTTCGCCAGTTCGATGAGGGACAATTCCTCCCCGCGCTGGTATTTGGCGGCCCGGGAAGCCGCGAGCGCCTGGTCGCCGGCCCTGAGCGACAGCGCTGTATTGCCCCGCAACGGCGCCAGTTGCGCTTCTACCACCAAGGTGTCGGCGGTGATCCGCCGATTGCCCAAAGTATGGGCGAGTTTCATAGCCGTGGTCAAGGCCGCTTTGGCGGAGTCGTAGTTACCGATCGCTGCGTAAGCACGCCCGAGATTGCGGTATGCCGAGATTTCCGACTCCCTGCCGTCTTCCTTGTCGCGGAAATTCCGCCAGTGCGGCAGTGTGTCGATGAGCTTTTCGAGCGCCAACTCCGGCTCGCCCGTCATCAGGTAGTAGTCCGCCATCCCGAGCCAGGTTTCGCTTAGACCAAACTCGTCGTTGAGCTTTTGTCGGATGCGCTCCTGGCGCTGAAGGCACTCGAGCGCAATATCCATGCGGCCCACGGCGGATTCGGCGTCCGCCAGATTCGAAAGAGTAAGCGCCGTCTCCCAGGGCTGCACGGTCTGACGCTGCAATTCGAGCGCGCGATTATAGTGTTCGATTGCGTCGCTGTAGCGCTCCAGATTCGCATCAACCAAACCGATGTCGTCGAGCGCATGCGCCTCGGCTCGCTGGTTTCCAGCCTTGCGGCTCAACTCCAGGGCTTGGCCGAAGAAAGGCAAGGAAGGCTCCAGATCCCCGAGCATGGCAAGGAACTGGCCTTTGCCAAAGATCGCGCGGAGTTCGAGAACGGAATCGCCAGCCCGCCGCGCCAGATCAATGGGTTCGTCCAGCAGGGTAACGGCGGCGCGCAGGCCTTTCGGGCCACTGGCGGCTTCGGCCGCAGCCATGGCAAAGGCTCGATGCGCCGCAGCGTCGGTGTGGTCGTTCGGGGTGGCGGTGCGCCGTAGGGTGAGCCGAATCGTGCAGGTCCGCACTTCGGCGCTCAGCATCTGCGACGTTATCTGCAAGCGAAAATCTCCCGTACTTTTCGCATCGGCGGCGATCTGCGCCTCGCCCCCCGTCCCCCCCAGGGTCGGAGTAACCCCAACCAGCGCCCCGGCAGGATCGTAGAGCGACGTTTTCACAACTAGCTGTGGATCCGAAGCGGCCACGATTTGCAGATAGTCTCCGGCGTTGGCGGGAATGCGGATCGATTTACTCTCGCCGCCCGCTAACCGGATCAAGACGGGATGTGCGGTGTCCGCCAGCAGAACATCGGAAGGTTGCGCTTGCGAGAGTACCCGTCCGGCCGTGAGCGCCAGGACAGCCATCCACACGCAACACATGCGGGATCGCCACAAACCCGTATTATATAATGCGTTATGTAATCTTGATGAATGATTTCGACCAAGATCCCCCCCGGGTCGAAAACCTTGGCAACTAGACCGTGCGGGGCTGGACGCGCTGCTCGATACGATGGCGCCGGATCGCGAGACAGCCGGGTGCAAGTACGAAGAACTTCGCCACAGGCTGATCAACCTCTTTGCGTGGGAACGTTGCGAGGCCCCGGACGACCTGGCGGATGAAGTACTGAACCGGCTGGCCCGCAAGACGATGGAGGGGGTAGCGATTCCCCATCTGGACCGCTTTGCATTCGGGATTGCCCGGCTGGTGATTCACGAAGAAGAGCGCAAGCGGCGCAGCCGTCAAACCGTTTTGCGCGAGTTTCAAGCCAATGGAAAGAGTAGCGGATCCGATTCGCGCGGCATGGCGGCTATTGAGCTTTGCCTTGCGGCGTTGCCGCAGGATCGCCGGGAACTGATTGAGCGATATTACGGCGGGGACCGCAGCGCGCTGGCGCGGGAATTGGGCATTTCCATAAACGCGTTGCGAAATCGGGCCCTGCGAATTAGAGAAGAATTATACAATTGTGTCCTGCGCAAGCGTGACGATTCGTGATTTTCCGTCATGGTGAATAGAGACGACGTGATCGCATATCTGTTGAACGAGATGCCGGAAGCGGAGCGCGCCGCATTCGCCGAGCGGTGGTTTGCCGAGCCGGAATTGTATGAGCGTCTTCGAATGGCCGAGGCGGCGTTACTGGACGACTATGTCCGCGGAAAGCTCTCGCGCCGCGAGCGCCGCCAAGTGGAGCAATTCCTGTTGGGATCGGATGTCCAGCGGGACAAATTAAAGTTTGCCGAAACATTGCGGGTCACGTTTGCCCAGGCCGCGCGCGCTCGCCTGCCTTGGCTCTATGCGGCTGCCGCCGTCATACTTGCCGCCATCGGGCTTACAGTTTGGCTGGGCCTGGAAAATCGAACCCTGCACAGAGAAGTGGCTCGGCTCGAAACCGGCGCTCCTCTGGAACGTGGCCCCGTATATACGATCGGACTTCCCGCTGGCACATTGCGCGGCGCATCGGAGCAGACTCCAGTCCGGTTACCTGCCGGCGTTAGCCTGCTTCGGCTGGAATTGGAACTGAAGCCCGGCAACCCGGCCTCCACGTATTCGGTCACCGTATTCAGGGATAGTAAGATCGTTTGGAGTGAAGGCCCGCTGCGGTCGGCGGCGCAAGATGGGGACCAAATCGCGGTAGCCTGGATTCCGGCAGGCGTCCTCGCGCAGGGCGATTACACCGTCCAACTCGCAGCCTCCGGTAATCCGATCGCGAATTATCGCTTCTCCGTCACGCGGTAGCTGCCGAGTACCTTCTCGTTAATGCAATATCGGGCCAACGCGCAATACCAGACTGAGCGCGGTGTGGTTCTGGATGTCGTGGGTTCAAATCCCACCAGCCGCCCCAGCGAATCAATAACTTACAGGAACTCTTCGAGGAACCAGACTTTCGCACTGTAAAATCTGGATGCCGTGGGTTCGAATCCACAAAGAATCAATAACTTAATTAAACAACCAACCTCAGTGATGTAGCTTATCTGTACGTATACAACGGTTCTGACAGAATGTTCGTCGATTCGTGGCCGGGCGGAGAAAAACGAAGCGGGTTAATGAAGTGGGTCGCCCTTTCCGCCGAGGTTATCCGATTTCACTCCATCGAGGGAATGGATAGGAGTATAATTAGAGTGAAGAAACGTCCTCGCAACCTGAGGTAGGCAATGGCTCTGAAGACCAAAAAGAAGCGAGTCGAGACTCCAGCAAGCAGACCGCGTCGCAAGTCGAAGTTCCAGGCTGACCTTGCTCCAGCAGAAGATCGCTCGGTACGTTTGCTGAAAGAAGAATTGCAGCTCAGCAGCAACACCGACTTCCTATCCGATGCCGTAGCGCTGTTTCGATGGGCCGTGTCGGAGCGGAAATTGGGGCACCGGATCATGAGCGAGAGCGCAAGCGGGCAGCGAAACGTGCTGCTCTTTCCGCGGCTGGAACGCGTGGCTCCGGACCTTGTCCTGCCACGTGTGGATATCAAATGGACTGGGCGCGAGCTGGAAAGTCTTGCTGCACTCGTATCTGCAGGGGAAGCGAACCGCCCCACGGATGCCCTGATTCGGGCTATGCGGGACTGAATGGCCATTGTCATTCGCCGCCTCGAAGAACACGATGAGGTGGAGAATTTCGATTGCAGCGACGACGCTCTCAACAACTATCTCAAACGTCATGCCTGGACCAATCAGCAGAAGAGCTCGATCGGTGTAAGCTATGTGGCTCTCGATGAGGACGCTCCGCGAACAGTGCTGGGCTACTTTACCCTGGCGATGTCAAGCGTGCCTCGCGATGCGTTTCCGAAGAAGTATGTGCGCGGTCTGCCTCCTTACGATCTGCCGCTGATCTTACTGGCGCGGCTCGCTGTGGATCGGCGATTCGCCGGCCGGGGACTTGGCCACGCACTGATTTCGGCAGCGCTCCGCATCAGCTTGCGCGTGGCCGATGAAGTTGGCTGTCGCTCGATCATCACAGACGCGTATCGCGATCGGGTCAGCTGGTATGCGCGATACGGGTTTGTGCCCATCGAGGGTGGTGCGGCGACAGGACCACAAAGGATGTTTCTCGACGTACGGACGATCCGCGCCGCACTTCCGCGCTGAGGTATTGAAGCGACCTTTCCGAGGCCGGTGCGCCAACTGCAGATTGTCTTAGCGGAAGGGTTCACCCCAGGTCTATACGCTATTACTGTGCGTTACAAGTTCCGATTTGGCAGTATCCACCAGAACGGTTTTCAAAGAGTCCAGTGTTCAACCTGTATGCCCCGGGTGTGAATAATGTAGCTTATTGTAGCTTATGAGTCCGTTTTCATCCGTGTCTATCGGGTAGCCGATCTTTGAATTTTGAACGGGTAAGGGTGCTTCGGTACCCTTCAGTATGCCCCTAATACGATTGTGGTTCTGGATGTCGTGGGTTCAAATCCCACCAGCCGCCCCAGCATCAGTAACTTACGGAAACTCCTCGATGAACCAGACTTTCGCGTTGTAAAATCTGGATGCCGTGGCTCGAATCCATAAATTAATCGATAAGTTACATCGCGATCAACCTCATCGACTGTACCTTATCTGGGCCTTAGCAGGTTGCTGAAAAAGCCCTTTCACCTTCGCGAACCGCAGGCGTGGGCGCCTACGCTACACGGGCTATCAACGACAGAGATGTCCCTGCCTGGGGCGGATTTCAGTCTGCTGGGCTTTTTCAGCACCCTGTTGGGATAAATCACTTGTTTCAAGAATGGTTCGCTCCCTTGATGAACACCTCGTCAATAATCATCGTGGAGTCACATCGTTTACTGCCCGCGGAAGCCCAATTAGTTGTCATTTATTGGAAATAGCACAAGGTAGCCGTTCGTCAGCAGGCGGCCGGCACACAGTAAATCCTTGTTCGCCCGTCGCTAAAGATCGCAGTATCCGCTTGCCAGCGCTCATGTGCTTCCGTCTGTCGATTCCCGCTGTCGATTCCCGCTAAGGTCGCCCTACCGATCTGTGGTAACCTGAGCAGTCATTCGCTGCTAGTGGCCATGTTTGCCAGAGGTTTTTTCCATCAAGGAGGCAAATGGACGTTCGGCCATTTTTTCTGTTATCAGGCATTCTAGCCCTCGTCGCAGGCGACGGCCGTGGACAGCCTTCGCCGACCGCCCTCGCGGGTATTCGCGGAGGCGAACTACCGCAGAAATGGATCACCGGCGGCCCCAAGTGCGCTGAAGTGCCGGACTGGCAGGTTCAAGAATACAACGAGGATCTGTACATCCTGCGCGAGTCGGGCTGCACTGATTATGAGAAGCCATTTCTGTATCTGTTCTTCGGCAAGGAGCGGGCGCTTCTGGAGGATACGGGATCGGGACATCCCGAGACTGCGCGCGCCGTCAAGGGCGTGATGTCGATATGGCTGCGGCACAACAAGCGCGAATCAATTCCTCTGGTGGTGACGCACTCCCACTCCCATGGGGATCACATTGCCGGGGACAGCCAGTTCCAGAACATGCCCAACGTAACCATGGTTCCACTCAATGTGGAGGGTATGCAGAAGTCGTTCGGCATCCGGAAATGGCCGGAGGACGTCGGCCAGATTGACCTTGGCGATCGAGTGATCGACGTCATCCCGATTCCGGGTCACGATACGCTGAGTATCGCGCTCTATGATCGGCAGACTGGAATTCTGTTTACGGGCGACAGTCTTTACCCCGGGCGCGTGTTCGTCCGGGATTTCGACGCGTTCGTTAGGAGCAACCAACGCCTGATTGATTTTACTCGCGGCAAAATAGTGACGCACATTCTCGGCTGCCATGTTGAGCAGAGCACGACATCCTATCAGGATTATCCCGTAGGCACTGCGTACCAGCCGAAGGAGCATCCCCTCTCCTTATATCGAGCCCACTTGCTGGAAATGGGCGAGGCCCTGAAGGAAATGAAAGGAAGCCGGGAGCGGGTTGCGCTTAGCGAATTCACAATTTGGCCGATTGACGCGCAACATCCCTTTCCACAGGCGGTTTCCCCGGCCGCGCCCTGAAGGATTAGTCTGATCCATGAATGGGCCATGTAAAAAAAATTCTTGACAGGATTCAGCTTGGGCCTTAGACTCTATGCACCCTGTGTTCCGCCGGCTCAAGAGTTTGAGCCTTCCGCATTCCATCCTTGTCGATGATGATTCGCATCGCCTTCGAGCGATCTGAACACATCGCAAGCTTTGGAGGGCGATTCCATGAGATTAAGAAGCGCGGCCTTTTTGACCGCTTTGACTTTGTGCGTTGGCATACGGCTCACCGCACAATCAACGTTCGGCTCAATTGTCGGCGTTGTGTCGGACACTTCCAGCTCCGCCGTTCCGGGCGCGGCGATACAAGTGACCAACGTCGATGAAAATACTTCGCGTACGGTACTGACTAACGCTCAGGGCGCGTATGAGGTGCTCAATCTGAAGCCGGGCACGTATCGAATGACGGCCAAGAAAGACGGATTCGGAATATTTGAACTCTCTGGGGTGGTTCTTGATGCGCGGCAGGAGCGGCGCGCCGATATCACCATGAGTGTCGCCTCCATCACGCAAACCGTGCAGGTGACCGCCGACGCAGCGGTTGTCAATACAGAGAATGGCACAATATCGGACACCAAGGGATATCAGGAGGTGACCGAGCTCCCCGTGAACTATCGGGGTGCAACCACCAGTCCGTTGGGTGTCTTGGTTACCGTCCCCGGAGTCCAGCAAGATAGCAATGGCGCTTTGTCGATCAACGGCGGATTCCCAGCCATGATCGACTTCACGCTCGACGGTATTTCGACTATTAACGTGCGGAACAACGGCGCAAACGCGAACATGTATCCTTCGTCGGAACTGCTGAGTGAGTTTCGTGTTTCTTCCGTGAACAACAACGCTGAATTTGCACAAGTGGGCGATGTCACGGTCACTACGAAGAGCGGATCGAACGGATTTCACGGCAGCGCATTTGAGTACTTGCAGAATGCGGCGTTGGATGCCACCATTTACGGCGCCACCGAAAAGCAGGGCAAGGTGTGGAATACATTTGGAGCCAGCCTGGGCGGCCCGGTGATCATCCCAAAGCTTTATAACGGAAAAGACAAAACATTCTTCTTCATGGATTTCGAGGGCAACCGCCATCAAAGTGCGACGTTGGAGCAATACTCTGTTCCTACCGCAGCCATGCGGAGCGGAAACTTGGCGAATCTTCCGGGCGGCCCGACTGTAGATCCTCAGACCGGGGCTCCATTTCCGAATAACCAGATTCCGGCCACGCGCATCAGTTCAGTGAGCGCCAAGCTGCTGTCGGAGGTTTACCCGTTACCGAACTTCGACAGTGGCTCCACGTTTTCCAACTACCGTACCTTTATCCCGACACCCATTGACACCAACGGCTACGATATCCGCATCGATCATTACCTCACTTCGACTCAGCAGCTTTTCGGACGCTGGAGTTGGAAGAGTCTCGATAGCATGCAGGCCGAAACGTTGCTTCCCTCCCGCACCGTGGATGAGACCGATCAGAACCTGATTCTTTCGTACAACTATGCGATCAAGCCCAACTTGGTGAACGAATTCCGATTCGGGCTCAGCCGCTGGCTACTCAACCAAAACTTTCCCATCAATGGCGTTCAGGCCGTCGAAGGATTGGGACTAACCGGCCTGGACCTCGCAAATCATCCCGAGGCGGGAGCGTTTCCCGGCTTCGATTTTAGCGACGGCACCGGTTTCACGCCCATGGGGCAAGGAAAGGTCGGGAACACGTACTCGCGAACATACCAGTTCACCGACAATCTGTCCTGGACCAAAGGCAAGCACAGTATTAAGATTGGCGCCGATCTGCGGTTTCTCCAGTATCAAGATGTTCTGAACTTCGGAGGATCCGACGATTTTGGATCTTTCGCATTCGATCAGGGAGCGTTCAGCGGCAACGCCTTCTCCGATTTCCTGCTGGGCCTACCTTCCACCAATTTCGTCGCCACTACCGGTCCCAATCTCGATCAACGAGCCCATCACTATGGCGTCTACGCCCAGGATGAATTCCGTGTCACCGACAAACTAACCATCAACTTCGGGCTGCGGTGGGAGTTCGATCCGCCCTTTGATGAAACGCACGGCAATATCACCAACTTCGATACCGCCAACGGTAATGTCATCGTTCCGGACCAAACACTGCCGGCGGCCGCGTCGTTTCTTTATCTGATTAACGGCCCGTGCCCAGGCACCGTCGCAACCCTGCCGTGCTCCAATATCGTTCCCGCCAGTTCGGTGGGCTTGCCAAAGGGCCTCCATCAGTACTACTACAAAGACTTCGATCCGCGCGTCAGCATCGCCTGGAGGCCGTTTGGCAACAAGACGGTCTTCCGCGCCGGTTTCGGCATTTTCACCATGACCTCATTGGGCCAGTTGGCGTGGACCGATACGGGAATTCACACCACCAATCTCCGCTTTTACGTTAACTACAACGGCCCTGGAGTCGCTCCGTTGTTTCAGTTTCCGCAGGCCGTCCCAGCCAACGGCGACCTGACGCCGAATCAGATTGGAGGCGAAGAATTCCTGGCTGGAGTGTCGACGAATTTTCGCGACCCGCAATCGGCACAGTGGAACACGACCATTGAGAGGGAGCTGCCCTCCAACTTCTCGCTACGCGTCAGCTACATTGGCATGAATTCCTACCGGCTGACCAACATGGTGGATGTGAATCAGGTTCCGTCCAGCCCGCTCGGATTCAACCCAAGTCTCATGCCGTATCAGAACTGGTCGGTGGTGGGAATTCGGGAGAACCTGGGCTTTGCGAACTATCAGGCCTTGAGTACGGAGCTTGATCACCGCTTCAGCAAGGGACTGTTCCTGCAGGCGAGCTACAATTTCGCGAAGAACCTCACGGATGCCAATTCCGATGTCCCGAATGGCTTGCCTTCCGAGGTTGGCGACGGAACCGTGTTGGCGGATCGCTATAATCTCGGGAACAACCGCGGCAATGATTATGCAACTCGCCGTCACCGTTTTCTGTTATCCGGAATCTACCAGCTTCCATTCGGTAAGGGCCGGACGTTTCTGAATAACTCCGGAAAGTTTGTGGATGGAGTTTTGGGAGGCTGGCAAATCAGTACCGTGACCTTGGTTGAGACCGGGCCGTGGATGACGCCATCGACTAGTCCCACTGAGGACCAGTCGGGAATGAATATTCTCGGGCGCGGCGCACAGCTTCGGCCGGATCGGATCGGCAACGGGAACATTTCCAATCCAACTCCGAACGATTGGTTCGACATCAACGCGTTCGCTCCCACGCCAGCCGGCGCGGGACGCATCGGGAACGCCGGGGTAGGAATTCTCGAAGGACCGGGGACCGTCGCCGTGGCAGGTGGTCTCGGGAAGAATTTCTTCCTCGTCGAACGCTTAAGAATGCGCTTCGAGGCCACTTTCACCAATTTGCTGAATCACCCGAATTTCGCTCCGCCGTCCACCGATGTTTCCTCGCCCAGTACGTTCGGCCAGACCACCAGCGTCCAGACGGCTGAGAATGGGGGCAATCGGACTGGCCAGCTTGCATTGCGGCTGGACTTCTGAAGAGCTTATCGGTGGCGTTGCGATCTCACGGACGATACGATTATTCACCGATCACCGCAAGCGCCGATTACCGATGGCCAAACGGGACCAGGCTGGCGGCTTACATCGCCCTGAATCTGGAGCATTTCTCTTTTGGGGAAGGACTCGGCGCTCAATTAGTCCCTGCGGGAGGAATTGAGCCGGATGTCTTAAATTACGCATGGCGGGACTACGGAAACCGGGTCGGCGTTTGGCGCATGTTGGATGAATTCGAGAGGCTCAAGCTGCCGGTCGCTGTTTTGGTCAATTCCGAAATCTACGATTACTGCCCGCAGGTGATGGACGCTTTTCGGCAGCGCGGCGACGAGATCGTCTCTCATGGCCGGACGAACAGCGAGCGCCAGTCGTCCCTAAGCCCGGAGGGTGAGACAGAGCTCATCAGAGAAGTCACGGCAGTGATCGCGCGGCATGAAGGGCAGAGTCCGAAGGGATGGCTGGGGCCTTGGATATCCGAGAGCTTCCAGACTCCCGATCTCTTGAAAGCCGAAGGCTACGACTATGTTCTCGATTGGTGCCACGATGACCGGCCCACCTGGCTCGAGACTAAGGACGGACCGTTACTGTCCGTCCCCTATCCGCAGGAGGTCAACGACATTCCCGCCATCGTGGTTAGGAAGGCCGGAGCAAGAGAGTTCGCCGAAATGATCATCGACCAGCTCGAGGAAATGCTGGTGCAATCTTCCGCGCAACCGCTAGTAGCCGGCATCGCGCTCCATCCTTACATCGTGGGACAGCCATTTCGGCTGCGGCACCTGCGCCGTGCCTTAGACTACCTGGCGAGTCATCGCGATCAGATCTGGGTCACTCACCCCGGTGCAATCGCCAGACACTTTGCGGGCCTATAGGAATCAATTCGTGCAATTCCTGCGCATCGAAACTTCTTCTTCCAGGCACCTTTGGTACATTTGACGGTAAATCGGTTCGAGGGCCCGCGCCCAATGGTCGACCGCCCGATACTGCGTCCTGTATTCGACCATTAACTCGCGAACCTCGGCTTTCAGGGCTTCCTCATCAACGCTTAGAACTTTTCCATCTTCCACAAGAACTCGCCCACCCACCATCACCAGACGCACCGAGGATCCGTTCTCGCAAAACACAAGTTGCCGCCGCAAATCGTTCAGCGGAGTAAAAGCTAACGTGTTTAGGTCGACCAATATCAGATCGGCCTGCTTGCCCACTTCGACGGAACCGACAGCGTTTCCCATGCGCATGGCTTGCGCCGCGTTCACTGTCCCGCATAGGAGGACTTCTTTTGCACTCGGCCACTTGCTGTAATCGAAATCTGCAATCTTGTGCACCAATCCGGCGAGCTTGGCGACATTCCATAGATTGACAGCGTCGTCCGAGCACATCTCGTCGCTGCCGAGGCAGATATTGATGCCGCGATCGGCTAGTTTCCGGAATGGCATAATTCCAGAACCGAGCTTTAGATTGCACAGTGGATTGTGGGCCACCGAGCAACCACTTTGGGCCATCAGATCCATGTCCGCTTCATCTACCCAAATAGCGTGAATTACCATACTCCGGCCGGTGAGCACGCCGCGCTCGTGAACATACCGAATCAGCGACTTTCCGTAGAGCTGGTTTCCCAGCACCCGCTGGAGCCGTGTTTCGAGGATATGCATGTTGTAGGGAATGTCGAATTCCGCGCTCAACTGCGAAAGTCCTTGTAAGTAATCGGGCTTCACGCGTTGCGGTGCAGAGCATGAAACCGAAGTGCGCAGTAATCCTTGTTTGCTGTTGTGCCAGCGGGAAATGAAATCGCGATAGAGCGCCAGCAGCTCCGCGCTCGGCATCACCGGTGCTTCCCGCATTTTTTGGCGAAACGATTCCGGGAGGAGGTCGAAGAGGAAGGGATACTTCTCGTACTCCGGGACGTTGGGCATGTTGATCGACACCGTCGCGCGAATGCCGGCATCGGCGTACGCCCGCATCGCCGAGTCAATCAATTCCATATTGACAACCGGAACGTAAAACGGATCGTCGTGAACGGCTGTAACGCCGCTCTTCAGCATTTCCACAGCGCCCAGAAGAGTACGCACATAATTGAGGCGCGCCGAGACGGGCGTGCAGTCGAACGGCGGGACTTCGTACAGCATAAACAGCTCGAGCGGCATGTCGTCGAGCGCACCCTTGTTGAAGTTTCCGGGGCTGTGAAAGTGACCGTTTATCAAACCAGGCATGAGAAGCTTGCCTCCGGCTTCGATCACGCGTGTTTCGTGGCCCGGCTCCAAATCTGTCGCAATCGCCGCAATCGTTGTGTCCTCTACCAGCACGTCGACCTTGGGAAGATCGGTATCCAACGGGTCCAGTGCGAGCAATCGAGCGTTCTTAAATAAGATGGAAGTCATTCCGTCGGCGCAGGAAACTCAGCCGCCGCGTGCTCGGCGATCGATCCACCCCGCGTCAGCCAATAATCTTGCCTGGTTGCATCGAGTTGTGCGAAGACTCGCCGGAGTTGCTTGAGCCGGAAGGGCTGTCCGCTGATATGTGCGTGCAATGCAATCCCCATGACCAGCGGCTGATGAACCGATTGAGCAAGCATCTCCTCGAAGCTGTCCGAAATCATGTCGACGAATTCCGTGGCGCTGGTGAAGCGGCCGATGACGGTGCTACTGTCATTCAGTTCCTGCGGATATGGTACGGCCATCAGCGGGCCGCCTGTGGTACGCAGCCAGAACGGCTGATCGTCGGAGCACCAGTCCAGGACGTAAGCATATCCGGCCGCCTTGAGCAGATCGGGAGTCGCGCTGGTCTCGGAAATCCAGGGGCTGAGCCAACCTCGGGGAGCCTGCCCTTCGTACTGGCCAATGATACGCGTCGCTTCATCAATCAGCGCTCTCTCTTCAATTTCGGTCATGCCGCCTTGCCGTTCGCTGTTGGTCCGCCCATGACAGGCGATCTCATCGCCTCGCTTGCGAAAGGCTTCGATTACCGCCGGACACGTCGCATACAGATCTGAGTTCACCAGCACGGTTGCGGGAATATGGAACTCTTCCAGTGCATCCAAAATCCGCCAGACGCCGACTCGTGTCCCGTAATCGCACCAGGAATAATTCAGGACATCGGGTTGCGCTCCAGCGGGGACCAACTCTTCGATCATGCCTTCGCCGAACTGATACTGTTCGACGTTCAGCGCCACGTAGACGGCCAGCCGTTTGGCATCTGGCCAGCAGTAATCGGCTCGTTCCGTGATAGCCGAGTATTGGTAGCGCGGGTTCTTTCGCAAGCTCATCTTCGCTAAACCTGGCTAGACTCGGCTAGGCCCTTTCTACCGGGACGGGGGTCGCGGCCTTCACGAATAGCGTCCGCCGAATGAGAAGTATAACGATGCTGGCAGCGATCACGTTCGAGAGGGCGTCGGTCCCGAGCAGACCGCGCGTCCCGAAACGCTTGTATCCCTGACCATCCAGCCACGTCATGTACATCACCGGGGCGTTACCAGCGGCTGCATAGAGTGACTGTCGAGTGGCGGCGGACCGGCCGGGGGAGCCCACCAGCTCGAGAGTGAGCGCCTGGTAGGTGGCAAAAGAAAGTCCCATGGTGGTGAGGTACAACGAGGCCCCCAGCGCGAAAGTCAGTTGCGTCTGTGGCGCAAGCAACATCGCGAAGGCGCAAGCGGAGCTAAGAAGCGCAGCCAAAGCATAGGCCAAACGCCGTGGAATTCGATCCGCGACGAAACCGCCGAGGAGCGAGCCAACGGCGGTGAAGACTCCGCCGCCAAAGCCGGTGATCCAAACCACTATTTGGGAAGAAGCATGGTAGTCGACCGCGATTCCAGAAAACAGGTTTGCAGCCGCGGCAGCTCCTAACGGGCACAGCAGAATGGCAAACCCAGTCAGGCTGGTCTTAGAAGTAAACATTACCTTCAGATCGCGCAGCATTTCAACGAACAACGCCACTCCGGGCCTGTGCCCGGCGCGCGGCTCTGGAATCAGAAAGGCGGCTAGCGATGGAAGAAACACCATCATCCCAACAGCGTATCCAAGGGTGACGGTTGATCCATGCGAAGCGAGCCAAAGCGTTGCGCCCGCGCCTCCCGCGCCGCCGCCAGTATATCCGGCCTGGTACCATCCGCTGGCGTGCCCCCGGCGGTTGTCGTCGAGCGTCGCGGCCATCAGCCCGCCATTGGCAGCTCCGACAATCGTAATCAGGGCCGAGCCGGCGACAATGAGGGCGACGAAGCGGTGGATTTGCGACTGGATCGACAGCCGCATGGCCACGCACAGGCAGACCGCGCTTAGTGCGGCTGTTAAGACGAGCCAACTGCGTCTTCGCAGCCCGATATCGGCGACCGGCGCCCAAACGAAGTACCAGACTGCGGGAGCGAGCGCCAGAGCGCTGATTCCAGCGATGCGATCCACGCTGACGCCCGCGTTACGCAGCAAGAAGGGCATAGAGGTGCTGATGAATCCGTAGTAGATGCCATACGGCAGAACGGTAATCCCGAAGAGCCAGGGAGGCGGGTGGCGCTCCCGCCAGCGATGCATGATCTAATTTATCAGCATTGCTGAATCGCCGAGCCGGTTCGGCGGAATCTGGTACGATCTTCCATGGCACCAGCGCAAGTCGAAACACGGCTTACCCGAGCTGAACGGATGGGCTTAGCGTCAGTTTGCGCGGTTGGCTTCGCGTTTTCCGCCAACTATACAAATCACGCTCCCATGGTCCCGGCGCTAATCGCCGAATTCGGATTCAGTCTGGCTGCGGCTGGATTCCTTACGACAGGAATTTTCCTGACTCACGGCGGCATCCAAATTCCTGGAGGATACATTGCCGATAAGTTCGGCACCAAGCTGGTGGTCTCCGTTGCACTGGCGATCGTTTGCGCGGGCAATATCGCCTTATCTTTTGCCGGCGGCTACAGCCAGCTTTTGTTCTTCAAGATTTTTGTCGGGATTGGGACTGGCGTCAGCTTCGTGGCCGGGGCGCGCTATGTCGCGAATATGTTTTCCGGTGCGCGGCTTCACCTGGCACAAGGTTTCTATGGCGGCTCCGTTCTGCTGGGATCCGGATTCGTTATTTACGCCGTTCCCTTGCTCTCTCAGTTCTTCGGCTGGCGTGGCGCCTTCCTTTGCACGGCCGCATTGGCCGCCGGCGCCGCTTTGATCTGGACGTTCATGACTCCCGCCGCGCCACCCCGCTTCCACAAGCCGGTGCCTTTGATGGGGATGCTGCGCAGCCCACAATTGTGGCTGCTCGGCCTGGTCCAAATGGCGTCCTTCGGGCTGGTGATCGTGATCGGTGTCTGGATCTCTACTTATCTGACGAAATCCTTCCATTTGAGCGCCGTTCAGGCTGGCAAAATCGGATCGCTGGTTTTGGTGATCGGAGTCGCAACCCGGCCGCTCGGAGGGGTTCTGGTGCCGCGCTGGGGTGCGCGGCGAATGTTGCAAGTAGGTTTGGCCCTCAGCGTAATCGCTTGCTTGTGTTTTGGCCTGGGCACGGCATCGCTGGTACGGGCCGCAGCGGGTGTTCTCTTGCTCGGCGTCGGCGCGGGGTTGCCCTATGCCGGCGTGTTCAACCGAGCCGCTGCGCTATTTCCGGCGCGGGCGGGAGCCGCCATGGGACTGGTGAACATGCTTGGTATCGTCATGATCCTCACGGCGCCGCCGCTGATTGGTCACATGGTGGATTGGTCTGGAACATTTCAATCCAGCTTCCTGGCCCTCGCGTTGTTCACGCTAGCTGTTTTAGCGGCAACGTTCGCTATTCATAAGCAAGAAAGCTAGGCTGGGCCTTTTCGGCGATCGTCAGCTCCACATATTTGCGGTGCCTGAGACGCGGGCGGCTAGGACTCTCCGCGCAATACGCCTGCCACTGAGGCTTCTAAAATCGCCTTACCTTACTGACCTTCCCATCTTTCCTGAGCCGTGTAGCTTCGTAGTTCCAGGGCAGATTCAATGAGTCTTTCTTTCAATAGGTTATCTATATAAGCCTCCCGTGTAACTGCAACGCAGTTCGCGCCAGGAAGTCCTACAAACAGGGTAAACAAGATCATGAAGCGAATTTTTCAACTGGTGTTAATTGCGGTAGTGATCGCGGCTTTTTCAACTGTATCCTTTGGTGCGGTTTTTGTATCCGTCACAATCGCTCCACCTGTGCTGCCAGTGTACGCGCAGCCTGTTTGTCCAGGCGTAGGATACATCTGGGTGCCAGGCTATTGGGCATACGGCCAATTTGGCTATTACTGGGTCCCCGGTACGTGGACTTTGGCTCCGTTCACAGGTGCGCTGTGGACACCCGGCTACTGGGGTTGGGGCAATGATGCTTATTTGTGGCACGAAGGATTTTGGGGACTGAGCGTAGGATTTTATGGAGGGATCGACTACGGTTTTGGCTACACGGGTGTGGGCTATGCCGGGGGCTATTGGAACCGCGGCGCGTTTTATTACAATCGCACGGTCAATAACGTCGATCCCGCGATCGTTCACAACGTGTACAACAAAACGGTTGTCAACCATTTCGGCGCGAACCGCGTAAGCTTCAACGGTGGGCGCGGCGGGACGACCGCTCGTCCGACTGCGGCCGAAATGAGCGCAGCCCGGACTAGACGCATGGGACCGACGTCAACGCAGGCTTCCGTTCGCCGCGTTGCAGGCACAAGTCGCGCCCAATTGGCGTCGGTGAATCATGGACGGCCATCGGAGCTGGCAACTCGCACGCCAGCAGAATTTGCAGCGCACGGAGCGACGGCGCGCGGAGCAACGGCAAGCCGCGCCGCGGCGAGAGCCAGTGCGAATCGTCCGGTTCGCGGGACTAGTCCGAGGGCTCAATCTCGTCAAATGGCCCACGCGGGCGCAAATCGGTCCCCGGCCAACCATGTGGCGGCTCGGCAACAACGAGCGCCCGCAGCGCGAAACACGCCACGCGCAAATGCAGAAGCGCGTCAGGTTCCGAGGGCGCCCGCTAGATATAGTGCCCGAAACAACCCAACTCAACGGTCAGCCAGCAAGGTCCGCAGCGTCCCGAGCCGGCCAGTAGCTACACGCAACAATACATCGGCGCGCCATACGGCTCCGCAGGCGTCGCACTACACTGCACACAGCAATACGCCGGCTCGACAAACCGCTCCAAGTCGTGGTCCTTCGGTTCAGCCGGCCCGTCATGCTGTGTCGCCGTCTCACTATGTGGCACGTGCCAATCCAGCGTCGCGGCCTGCTGCTCCGGCGCAACGCGCCGTTCAGCCGCGTGAAAACGCGCCGAGACCGAGTGCGCCCGCTCATGCTGCCGCGCCTCGCCGGGAGGGCGGCAGGAACTAGGCCATTTTCAAGCCAGCGTGCGCATTGATCGGCGTGAGAAGAGATGCGCACCAAGAGTCGCGAACTGCGGGGCCCTTCGGGCACCTGTCAGTTTGCGGGCGGACGCTCGGTGAGCGCAATCAACTGGCTCCCATAGGCCGACGGCGACGCGAATGAACTGGTAATTTCCTGCAAGGAGAACGAGATCGGACGCGTCATCTCTATCCCCTGAGGGAGCGGGCACCGGGACGGATCAGAGCGACCTGGGCTTCCGCGCTGTTCCTGCTGACATCGAAGGCGTTCGTCGATCCAGTAGCCGTCGAGCGCCGCACAAAGGCGCTGCAGCGGTTGTTGCGCGTGCTCAGTGGCGTGGAACATCGTGCGCGCGCGGATGTGGAATCATCTAGCGCCCCTCCTCCGCCCGCCAACCGACGCTGGGCGTGCGCTCAACCCAATTATGGTGACATTGTCAAGGGCTTGAAACCTCTTGTCCCGGCCATGACGCACGGTTTTTCAATGACTTTGCGCACTCAGGGTGGGGAGTTTAGGTTTGAGACTCGTCCATCTGCGAGGAGTTATTTTCGGAAGATGACAGCAATCAGTGCGAGAATTCCAAGCGCCAAGATTAACGCCGCGAGCACGCCGATTTGTGAGCGGGGAATACTGGGCCATTGCGCTTTCAGTGATCGCATGTTCTGCCGGTGTTCGATGGCGCCCAGCACTAGCGAAATTAGTCCAATGCCCACCATCGACAGCGCAAATTCGCGCGGCCCGACCAGGTACTTGTCCCGCCTTGCGCCACCGAGTTCGAGTTGAAAGAACTTAAAGATGGTAAAGCCAAATGTGATCAGCGATGTCGCCGTCCTGATCCACGCCATCATGGTCCGATCGTAGGCGACACGTGTGCGATCGAAGGCTAACCTTGTCGAGACGTCGGGCGTGATTCTCTGCGCCTCGTCAACGGCCATCAGGAGTGAAAACCTCCGTTGAGACCGGTGACGGTGCCTTCGGTCTGCACGCTTCTCTTCACGCCACTCTATTGATCACCGGAGGCACCCACCGACCATCAATAACCTCGGCTTTAGGTGCGTACAGACGCATCGTGAGGTTGAAGTCTTGTGTGGGCGCCGGAAGCCAGTTGGATTCCTTGTCCTTACCGGGCGACTCCCGCTGGATAAAGATATCCAGTGATCCATCGGCGTTGTATTTCAGTTCGTCGCGGTCACCAATGGCGTTCCGTTTCAGAGCGTTGGCCGTCGGAAAACCGTCCTTGTCGTACAACGTGATCGACCAGAAGGCGTCTACGGGCGGAAAGTCGTTCTGGGCGAAGCGCAGCGCGTACTTGTTCGCTCCAGTCAGCGGCTTGCCGTCCCCGTCGCTGAAGCTCAGCGGATAGACCGCGTCCTCCGGCAGGTTGGCGCCGAGACCTATCAGCGCGACAATCGCCCGCTTGAGATAGTAATTCCCGTACACGCCCATGGTGTCTGTGTTTATCTGCCAGCCGTTCACGACGCGGGCCAGGGTTGGGATCTTTGACCGCATGGCTTTGAGAGCATCGGGCGTAGCGCGTTCCAACGCACGCTTGACCGCGGGCGCGGCCTTCCCGAAATCAAAGGACTCTCCGCACTCGATCCCGATCCGCCGCATCCGCGCGACGATTGGCTGGTCCGTAGGGTGCGGCGGATTGACTTTCAGGAGTTCCGCTGCGTAGCCGAAGTACTTGTCCGCGGTCATGGTATGAACCTGGGTCGACGGGGGCGTCTTCATGTCCACCGTCGGATCGATAGTGGCCGTAACTGGCTGCGGAGCCTTGCCCAGTTGCGACAGGGGCGTAATCGTGTAGCCATCCTGCACCTTATGGACGGCCTCATAGTCCTTGGAACCATTGGTCTGGGTGCGCCCGATGATCCAGACGTAGGGCGTGGGCGCGTCGATGCGCTGTACGCCTTCCGGAAGCTTGGCTTGCCAGCCACGCGGCACAACCGCGAAGCGGCTCGCGGCGGTGCCCGTCGTTCGTTTGCCGGGGCACGCAAACACGTCCGTCCACATGTCGAGCATCGGTAACATGTAGTAGCGGCCCTGGGTGTCTGGAGCCGTGAGCACCATCGGCTCCTTCCTGAGGTCGAGCCAGGCGATGGAATAAAGGGTATCGAAGTTCGGCCGTACGACATCGCGAAAATCGGCCGTGGGAAACGCCCGGACGTTCGTGAAGGCGTTCATCGGTCCGCGGCCGATGATCTTTCCTGATTCGTCGTTGACGGCCTGACGACGAGTCACGTCCATCAGGACGAGCGGGTAGAGGTAGGTGTATGCCTCGACACCGATCCCATAGGCTTCCGGTTCGAAGTGGGTGTACGCATCGACACGAATCTGATCGGCTTCTTGTTCAGCGATTGCCATGATCTTTGTTCCTTCCTTAAGTCATTGCAGGGCGCGCAACCTGGGCGTGGACCGACGATTCTTTTTTCATTGCGCAACGGGAAGATGACGATGGCGCCGAGGCTGATTTAGAAGATTTTAAGCTGGCGTCCCGGCGACGCGACGTCCCGAGCGTAGCGCGTCTGCGCCAGCGGCACGTCAGATTAGTGCACGGCGCGAGGCCCTCCGCGCGGGTCAAGGGCGATGCGAGGAGAGCATCTTCTCCATTTGGAAACAGAGAAAAACGTGCCAGGTGTATCCTAACAGGTTGCTGAAAAAGCCCTTTCACATTCGCGAACGGCAGGCGTGGGCGCCTACGCTACACAGGCTATCAACGACATAGATGTGCCCGCGTAGGGCGGACTTCAGTCTGCTGGGCTTTTTCAGCAACCTGCTAATGAACTGTCTGAAGCCGCGCCCAGATACATCCAGAACAGGTTCCAGGGGCAATCTGCATTCCCCCGGCCCCTGATGCCAGCGCCTCAACCCTGCCGGCTCGCGCTCCTGCGCAGGTTGCGGTGCGCACTTTAGTCGTCAGGTTAATGAGTTATTGCACGAGGAAGCCTATTTCCTAAACCATACACCCAGTTGCGATGACGCCGCTCATGGGGAAGTATAAACTAGCGCAGGTCAGGGTTCAGAGAACAGAAATCAGGAATCGCAAAATTCACACTTGACATTTACAGACAATCCACTACCATATGGTTGTGGATCAATTAGGTACAACATTTGCTGCTTTGTCTGATCCAACCCGGCGGGGGATGATCGAACGACTCTCACATGGTCCTGCCTCTGTGCATGGATTGACGGAACCGTTTGCACTCTCGCAGCAGATGATTTCAAAACATATTGCCTACCTGGTGCGGGCGCGGATTGTGATCAAGACGAAGCGTGGACGAGAGAGTGTGTGCACGCTTAGGCCAGAGGCGATAAAGACAGTCAGCGACTGGGCGGCTTATTATCGCCGATTCTGGGAAGAGAGTTTCGACAAGCTGGATGTGGTTGTGAATCAAATGAAAAAAATGGAGGTCAGAGATGACAAGAAACACGGTTAACGAGACAGAGCGGATGGTTGTCACGAGAGTTTTCGATGCCCCACGCGAATTGGTTTGGAAGGCGTGGACGGACCCGAAGTATGTAATGCAGTGGTGGGGCCCGAAGGGTTTTACCACGCCTTTTTGCAAGATGGATTTTCGCGTGGGAGGAAAATTTCTCTGCTGCATGAGAACTCCGGATGGCCAGGAGTTCTGGAATGCCGGTGAATACCACGAGATTGTTCCGCACGAAAAGATCGTTTCCTCCATGTACTTTTCCGACCCGCAGGGAAACAAGGTTGAGCCTGCGCACTATGGAATAGAACATGAGGCCATAGACGGTACGCACGATGTGACTACCTTTGAGGATCTTGGAAACGGCCAGACGAGACTCACCTTCATTGGAAATGAAACCATGGAGAACGCTAAAAATAGCGGTCAAGTAGAGGGCTGGAACCAGATACTCGATAAATTTGCCGCAGTGGTTGCGGGGCTGGGGCAGGCGCAATAAGAAGTTGACGTTTTGATGATCGTCATGCGCGAGATACTGAACGGAAAGCAAACGCAGGTGATCTAGGGGTTTGAATTGCTCCTCCGGGGATTGTACGGTCAAAAAGTGCGGCTGCGCCGAAAGAGTCATCTTTTTCGGTAAGCTTCGCACACGCCTGTTACTTAAGACCCGAGTTACTCATTCTGGCTAGACGCAGATGAGATTTGCGGGTTCCGGTGGGGTTGTCGCTAGCCACTCGGAGAAAGCCTCAAGCAGGGGGCTGATTCAGACGGTGCGCGATGATCGCCTTGGTGGTCTCCGGCGGCAGCTTGTCGAGAATCTCCCCCAGCATCTGTTCCGTCACTGTGTGGGAGTTGGCCGTTGCCTTATCCAGAATCGGCAGCTCCGGTCTTCGCACGGTCGCACTTCGTCCGGAGGCCAAACGGGCCGGCGCGACCGGTGCGTGCCACCGCCCAGACAAAGCCGGTGGATAGATCGCTTCAGTTTGAAACGGGACGCCGGCTGGGGGGAACCACCCACCGCAGCCGGCCGTTGTTTCAGGAACTCTCTATTTTCGCGTTGACTGCGGGGAAAGGCTCAAAGCGAGGCACCTACAAATCGTGATAAAATTCTCAGCCGATCGGCAACCGAGGAGGTTGCATCGAAACGATCGAGCGAACTTTGGGATTTGTGGCCACGGTCTGACCTGGCTGCAGGCCCATAACTCCCTGGCGGGCGCGTACGACATGAAAAGGGAAAAAGAACTTTCCGGGATAGTGACCAGCATGAAGTTCACGAACCTACACGGTTCGCTGGCCCTCGCGGTCAAGAATCAGGACGGGTCGTCGACCGAGTGGGCGATGACCCTCGGATCCGCCACGGCGCTCGCCCAGCGCGGGAGCGGCCGGGACGGACCGAATGCGCTCTATACTGGGGACGAGATCAATGTGAAGTTTCTGCCGGCGCGGGACGGCAGTCCGCCGGGCTTCCTCAAGACCGTTATCACGCCGGACGGACGCGTGATCCAGATCTTCGCCGGTAACCCGAACGACTAAAAGAAGGGAATTATCATGGCTGTTCTACGAAAGATCTTTGGGACAAGTATCGCGATCGCAGTCGCCCTGACGGTGAGCGAGCCGTCCTCGGCCTTTGCACAAGCAGCAGGCTCTGCCCCTGCAGCGCCGGCTCAGGATGGCCAGGGTGCGGGCGCCGGAGGTGGTGGTGGACAAGCCGGCGGCCGCAGAGGTCGACCCCGCGGGCCGGAGTACACGCCTGCACCCGGTGCGAAGGACCTGAAAGCAGTCCTTTTCAACTGGGCCTGGTATATGGGCATGCTCCGAAGCAGCGAGGAACGAGACCTGATGATGACGCTCGAATACCAGGGCAAGGGCACCATTCAAGTGGACGGACAGCCCTGCAATGTAACGAAGTATCGAACCAGCATCAGCTACCAGACGTCAGGCGAGCGGATTCAGTACACGGGCACCCGGCCCAACGGCCAGGCGTGCTCTGATGTCGAAGTCCTCAGTGGAGCGTATGCCTGGAACGAAGACATTCCCGGTGCCGAACTCGTCCCCGGTAAAGGCAAGGCGACGCCGATGCCCGCAACTGTAGAGGAACGGATGATTCGCCTGTGGGCAAGTCCGCAGGGTGCGTTCAAGGCCGCGATGGCGGGGACAAGCGATCCACCGGAAATGGCGCCCAGGCCGCAACGGGTACCTGCTGACGTCTCGGTGGCCGGGAAAACCTCCGTCGTGTGGGAAGGCAATAAGCCCGTCGTGACGTTCCCGATTCCGGGCGTTCCCAACGCGATCGCAACCGCGACGCTCAACGACAAGTTCATGCCGGAGAGCGTGGTCGTGAAGCAGGGAGCGAAGACTTACGACTTTACCTACAGCAACTATAAAGACTGGAACAATCCGCTGAATCCGGCGGAGGCGTTCTACGCGGGCAGGATGATCGAGAAACAGAACGGCGCCGTCGTCCGCGACATCACCACGACGCTGACGGAAACGGGACAGATGTATGTCGTGATGCCTGTTCCGGCAAGCGTCAAGGCGGCGATCAAGCCAACGAATCAGCCTCCCAACTGGACCCTGAATGCCGACGCACCGCCGAGGCAGACTGCAGCCGCCGCCGTAACCCCACGGCTGGCAGACGGACATCCGGACATGACAGGAAGTTGGGCCCCCCCTCCACTTGCAATTACGGGTAGTGGCACCCGTCGATGTGGTCCAACGCAGGTGCCGGGTGGGGGAATCAACGTCGGCGTCGGCTGCACAACCGCGCAAGACAACTTCTGGGTGGATTATGAGTGGATCTCGCCCTCGCGGTTTGGGCCGAGCCATCCCATGTACAAACCCGAGTTTTGGGACAAGATTCAGGAACTCGATCAGTGGACGAACAAGTACGATCCGGTCATGACCTGTCAACCGCTGGGACTCCCGCGGCAGGGTACACCGAACCGCATTATCCAGACGCCAACTGACGTCATCTTCTTCTATGGAGGTAGTAGCGATTACGGCGGCGGAAACTTCGAATACCGCGACATCCCGACCGACGGCCGAGAGCGCCAAAAAACGGTCGAAGACTTTTACTACGGGCTTCCGATGGGTAAATGGGAGGGCGACACGCTGGTGATCGATTCCACCAACTTCACCGATGCCACCTGGTACGGACGCGGCGGCCTGGTTCATTCCGCCGACCTGCACATCGTTGAGAAGCTGACTCGGAAGGGCGATGAAATTCTTTACCAGATGACCATCGAGGACCCGGACGACCTTATCCAGCCATGGGTGATGCCGGACAGAATTCTGCGGGCGCGTCCGGGCACACCACAAATCATCCATGAGCGCGCCAATTGCGAGGTCTACGAAACCAAGGACATCAGCACTCAGTTTCGCCACTAACCGTTCTTTTGTTACCAGACCCGCAGCCCGTTTCGGAGTCCACTCCGGGACGGGCTGTTCTTTTGTCCGGCGAGATGCAAGACAAGGCAGGATAGTTCCTCGCAAGTCGGCGTCACGTCATCCGCGCAATGGCGACGACACGCCCAATGTGGCGTGGTATTCACCTCGGCCTTCGGACCGCCCTCACCTTCCCGCTGGTTCCTCCGCCGCAAAAGAATTCGTTGCGGCCATCGCACTCCAAGCCCGACACGCCGACACCGGCCGGCATATCCAGCTGCTCCAGCACCTCGCCCGTCCCAGGATCTATTCGCCTCAGATCGCTTTCCCCACTCTCCCAAGTACCGTGCCAAAGCTCTCCATCCACCCAGGTGACCCCGGTGACGAAGCGGCTGCTCTCGATGGTGCGAAGAATCGCCCCGGTCTCGGGATCGATCTGATGGATCTTGCGGTCCCGATACTGGCCCACCCACAACGTGCCTTCGGCCCAGGCCAACCCGGAGTCGCGGCCGCCGCCGGGCGATGGGATCGTAGCCACCACCCGGCCGGTTTCCGGATCTATCTTCAGGATACGATCCTCGGCGATCTGAAAGAGGTGCCGGCCGTCGAAAGCCGTTCCAGCGTGCGCGGGGACATCGATCGAGCGGAGCGTCTGGCCGCTGGACGGATCGAAAGCATGCAGTTTGTCTCCGGAGGCAAACCAGACTTGCCGGCCATCATAGGTGACGCCATGCACTCTCTCGGTCCCCGGAAAGGGCCCGTATTCGCGAACGATTTTGGCCCCCGATCGTTTCAGAATGGATCGTTTCATAATGGCTCGATGCATGCTTCCATCCTAGTCACTCGGCATCGGAGCGGGGAGTAACAATGTCGTCGTGAATCCTGGCACGGGCGGAGTCATCCAACGGCGAGCCCGGGCGCGGCCGAACGCCTGCACTCTGCCCGCGGCCGCCAACGAGTCGAGCGCCCGCTGCACCGTGCGCTGGCTGGTACCGAGTGCCAGCGCCAGTGCCGAGCTCGACCAGGATTCACCGTCGGTGAGA
Organism: Bryobacterales bacterium; assembly: GCA_963747945.1. Taxonomy (GTDB): domain Bacteria; phylum Acidobacteriota; class Terriglobia; order Bryobacterales; family Bryobacteraceae; genus Palsa-89. The sequence goes on along the minus strand of CAVVHB010000030.1, from coordinate 57,486 downwards.
AAGGCCAGCACCGCCCCATGCTCAACTTCGACGGGCCTTGCAAGTACCACCACCTTGCGTGCGTGGCACGGCGCCAGTAGAAACCCGCTCTTGGTCGCACTTACGGTGGCGAGCGTTCGAAGCATTCCGCGCAGCCGCCCGATTTCGACACGCAACCGCGCGCGGTGCGATTCGTCCGCCAGTTTCGCTCCGAATGCGCGCGCCAGCAGGACATCCCGCGGAACGTCTCCGGGCCACGCTTCGCCTAGCGCCCGTGCGAGTTCAAACAATACCGGACGGCCTGCGAGCGACGCCGCCTTGCCTCCGGCACGCACGACATAGCGGCACGCATCGATTACAAACAGCTCTTCCGAGGCCTGCAGCGCTTCGACATCCTCTAGTAGCAGGGTCCGCTCCACGCCGCTCACGATCAGACGCGCGGCCGGCCTGTTCAGCGCCAGGGACGCACTTTCCACCTCCGCCATGAGCGCGGGGATATCGGCTTGGCTGGCAGCCAGCCTGGCGCGGGCCAGCGCGTCGCGCGCGACCTTGGTTTGGATGCGCCGCAGCGCGATCCCGGCCGCTACCAACTCGTGGACGGCCTTCAACGCGGGCGGGAGGTTCGTGAGGTCCAGCTGTGCGAGCATGTGCTCGGCCTCGTCCAGGCGGCTGATCAGTAGAAGGCGCCGAATCTCCAGGTAGCGCGCGTGCGCGGCGTTAAGCCGGTCGCCATGCGCTTCGAGTGTCGCTCGAGCTGCTTCGAGCGACTTCACCGGCCAGCTCAGATCGCGTGAGGCGAGCGCGATCTCGGCTTCGGCCACCAGGCACCTGGCTCGAGCTACCGCCTCTCTGGGACTGAAGGCGCGAGCGGCGCTTCGCAAGAGAGCCTTGGCGCGGACCAGATCGCCCAGCTGCGCCATTGCGATGCCCCGAAGCGCCAATGCGGGTGCGTCGTCGCGCAGGGCCACTCGCCTCAACGCCCCCAGAGGATCGCCGGCGGCCAGCGCGTGCGCCGCGGCCGTGATTAAGGAGTCCATCCGAATCCCGCCACACTTGTCACTCCCAGCATTTCAACATTCAGGGTTAAGTTTATCTCGTGAGCGCCAAGCACCAGGTTATATCGAGGAGAAACAAATGTGCCCAATATGCATCGCAAATACAGCAGTGATGGTCGCCGGAGCTGGATCCACGGGAGGAATTCTGGCGGTTTGCATCGGCAAGTTCAGAAGAGTTTTTGAGAAAACCAAGGAGAAATAACATGGCAACAATGAAGACGCCTCCAATCGTGTCGCAGCAGGAATGGGAGGCAGCGCACCAGCAGCTCCTCCTGAAGGAGAAGGCCTTCACCCGTTCCCGTGACGTGCTGGCCGCCGAACGCCGGCGCATGCCTTGGCTGGCCGTGGACAAGAAGTACGAGTTCGACGGACCCAGTGGCAAGATGAGCTTGCTCGATTTGTTCGAGGGCCGCCGTCAGTTGATCGTCTATCGCGCCTTCTTCGAGCCCGGGGTGTTCGGCTGGCCTGAGCACGCCTGCCGCGGCTGCTCCCTGGGCGCCGACCAGGTGGCCCACCTGGCACATCTGAACGCGCGCGACACCACCCTCGCGTACGCCTCGCGCGCGCCGCAGCCGGACATCGAGCGCGTGAAGGCGCGGATGGGCTGGAACATGCCCTGGTACACCATCACGGACAGCTTCGACTCCGACTTCGGCGTGAACGAGTGGCACGGCCACAACGTGTTCTTCCGCGACGGCGAGCGGGTGTTCCGTACATATTTCATCAACAGCCGCGGCGACGAGGCGATGGGGACCACCTGGAGCTACCTGGACATCACGCCGCTCGGACGTCAGGAGATTTGGGAGGACTCGCCAGAAGGTTATCCCCAGACCCCGCCATACAAGTGGTGGAACTGGCACGACAACTACGACGCCGAGGCCGCGCCTGTCCAGAAGTGGGTCCAGGTGTCCGACGCTGGAGAAGCAGCCTTCCGAAAGAGCGCCGCGGAGGAAAAAGCATGACCGCTGAACTCGCAGCACCCAAAATAGTCGATCGGACCACCTTCCACGCCGAGCTGGACGCATTGCGGCTTCGAGAGAAGGCTCACACAAAAGAGGGCGATGCCATTGCAGCCGCCCGCCGGCGGCTCCCCATGGTGGAGGTGGATAGCGCCACACCGCTCATTAGCGAACGTGGCGCGGTGCGGCTTATCGATGCCTTCGAGGGCCGTCGACAGCTTATCGCCTACTACTTCATGTGGCACAGCGGCCGCCCTGCGGCGGAGCAGTGCGAGGGATGCACCTGGGTGACCTCACAGGTTCGCGAACTCTCCTATCTTCACGCTCGCGACGTCACCTACGCCACGTTTTGCCAAGGGCCGTACGAAGAAAGCGCCCGGTACCGCGACTTCATGGGCTGGGAGATGCCTTGGTACTCCGCTTGGGATTCGCTCGACACCCTGCTCGCCGGACGCAAAATCGGCATGATGCACATCGTTTGCTACCTGCGACAAGGATCCCAAGTCTTTGAGACGTACTGGACGACCATGCGGGGTGTCGAGGCGATGGATAATAGCTATCGCTTGCTGGACTTGACCGTCTACGGGCGGCAGGAAGCGTGGGAGGACTCGCCACCGGGCTGGCTTAAAGGCAGGTATTTCACTCGCAGCGATGGACGCCCCACCGCCCAGTGGTCCCGCCTGAACGCCGGGTATTCGGACGACCTTGGGAGCGACAGGCGCTGAGACCTGGTCCGTCCACTGATGCTAGACCTCAAGTGATGCTAGACCTCAAGGTCGCGACAGGCTTCCCATGACCCGGGCGAAGCCGGTGCCCGGAGCGGGTCCTGCGATCGAGTTGCGTTATCGATGGCCGCGCGGCGCCTCGTGCCCATGCGCGTCATGCATTGCCTGACCGTGAAACTCTGCCCGGTGACCCGCAGGTCGCTCGCCGCGCGCTGGCATCGGCCCGTGGTAGCCCTTGCGATAATCTAAATGATGATCCACATGTCCATAGAAGTGCTCGGGCCCATGGAACCACGGTCCCGCACCGATGAACAGGCCTCCTGAAAACCACTCCGGCCCGTAGTAGCCATCTGGCGCGCAGTTGTAAGGCGGCACTTCGTAGTACCCATATGGACAGACCGGCGGTTCGCCGATATTTACCGAAACCTGCGCCTGCGCGCGACCGCCAGTGAAAAGCGCGATACCCAGGCCAATTGCCAGAAAACTAAGAGTCTTTAACATTTTGCTGTCTTTTCTCTCCCCGTAGTAAGACGGACAAACGGGACCGGTGTTTCAAATGGCCCGCTGAATTACTAACTCGGCGAAGCTTTTTGGCAGCCTGTAGACTACGTACCCACCAATTGCCGAGGTGTTTTCACCCCGGAAGCGTGCCCCCTGGTGGCGGGCTAGTCTGAAGAAGCTACCGCGCGTCGGGCCTCTCGCCGGAACGGCGCCCGGCCGATAGCGCTTCTACGATCGCGGCCGCACCGGCATACTCCACTTCCGGCTTGTCGCTGCCGGGCTTCGAGTGAGAGCTGAACTTGACGACGACGGTGCTCGTGGCCGGGTCGATTACGATGAGCTGTCCCGCCAGCCCGATAGCTGTATAGCGGCCCATCCCAGGATCCGCAACGTACCAGAAGCTTCGATAGGAGCCATTCCGATACCCCACGCGCTTGCTCAGCGATGCGTATTCAGGGCTATTCTTCCATGCCTGTGCATCACCGCTGTGTAAGATGTCCTGGATCCACTCTTCAGGGACGACTCGTTGACCGTTGTAGACCCCATTCTGCAACATCATTTGGGCAAATCGGCCTAAATCCCGCAACGTAGTGTTGATGCCCGGATCCGCGTAGGCAGCCTGGAATCCGTCCAGCAATACGAATGCATCCCTCTCGGCGCCCAGCTTGCTCCAAAGCTCCTTCGACAATAACTCCGCGAAATCGCTGTTGGTTGCTCTTTCGAGAACCCAGGCCATCGCGTCTGCGTTGGGGGATGCATACCGGAAAGCGCTGCCATGGGGGCCAAGCCGCTTAGTGAGCGTCGAAAGGTACTTATGCAGGCCGCCATCGGCGCCCGGACCGCGCGGCACCCAGCCGGCAGCCTCGTCCAATCGATACAGATCGCTTTTCTTCGAGCTGTAATTCTCGTCGAAGTCTAAACCCACTGACATGTCGAGCAGATTCCGAACGGTTGCGGCTTCGTATGCGGAACCCTTTAACTCCGGGATGTAATGCGTAACCAGAGCCTGTGGATCCAGCCTGCCTTGCTCAACGATGATTCCCGCCAGCGCACCGAGCACCGATTTCGAGACCGACATTAACAGGTGTTGATCCTCGGGCTTCATCCCGTTAAAGTATCTTTCAGTAATGATTTTTCCGTCTTTGAGGACAAGAAACGCATCTGTGTCGGTGGCCGTGTACATCTCGCGGATTGTCATGCGCGCGCCGGTGGTGGGGTGAGTGAAGGTTATTCCATCAATATCGCGAACCGCATATTCCAGCTTTGCGACTGGCCCGTTCCCGCGCGATATCTCCGCGCTTGGAAAAATACGGCGGGTATTTCTGTACGACCACCGATTCCCTGGACCCCAATACCAGTTTGCCGCCGTGATATCGGGAGCAGTAGCTGCTGTCGCAACCGCCGGCTGCAGTGCCGACAGCAGCGGCAATTGAATCCACACCAATAGGCCCAGCAGGCCATTCCTTAAACGTCCGGTCACTCGATCGGTCATACTCGCTCCTCGCAGTGCGTTTCTGCCCCCCTCAACTATTGTTTCCGATACCAGCCTACGGCTTGAAGGGCCGTGACACCCGCAGGGCCGTATGGCACAACCGTGATGCCGTCCAGCCGCATGGAACCGCCGGGAACCGCGGGCAGGCGATCGTTGGTCAACAAGAGACCTCCGCGCTTCAGCATGGCGCCTGCGTTCTCCAAGGCGAGAGCTTGTTCGAAAGCATCGTAGTAGACAAAAATGTTGGTTCCCACCAGGAGATCGAACTGGTCCGGCGGGGGCAGATTCAGGCGTTCGAGAACAATATTGAGATCCACCGGCTGGCAGGCAAGAACTACCTCCGGACGGATTTTTACCGCTCGCGTCTCCAGCCCTTGGAAAATCCGCGGAGGAATGATGGGAGCAATCGCGACACCCACCTGATCTCCCAGCGATTTCCAGTAGCCGGCGAGTTCAGGCGGCCCGGGGACTGTGGCATCGCGCGGCAACTGGATGAAGTAGCCAATGTCTTTCTTTGCGCGCTCGCGAGCGTGCTGGACATGGGCGATGACCCTGGGGCTGATGTCGAAAATCGACATCGATAAGGCGTTGGCTTTCGCCAGCTTCAGCCGGACCAGCGAATCGTACAAAGCAAACGGTTGCAGAGTCTGCTGGGGATAATAATCGTAAGCGGACTGTTCGCTTTTGTCGATAAAATCCAGGCCTGGCCCAATCACGGCCACGCGCGCCACTTGGCCTTCGCGCAGTATCCCGCGTTGCTTGAGATCGCGCAGGGTCTGTTCAACGGAAAAATCGGGGAAAATGCCGGTGTCTAGCGATACACCTCGATCGCGGAACAGCGATGAACGGTCCAGGAGCGCCCCCGGATCCGAAAGCGAGGCATCCGGCCTGGTTGTACCCTTGCTCTCGTTGGCACGCTCCGCCAGTGTCTTCCGCTCCTCAACCACACGCTCAAGATTCTTCAGAATGAATACACCGCTTTGCCGGTCGCCGTCCGAACTTCCCGCGTCGATTCCCTCGCTTCGCAGAAGCTGTCGCAGAAAAATGAGACGCTCGTTGTCGCCGGGACTGCGCAGACCCGCCACCAGATCGTCCACGCGGGCGCGCAAAACTCCCGCCCTGGAAGCCTCGGCGATGCCCTCCCCTTCCATGCTGATCCGTGGCTGCTTGGTGAAGGAAGTGCCGTATAAGAGAAGATTCACCATGGAATCCAGGTCGCCCTGTCGAAGACGGGCGCGAATGCTCGTGTCCTGCCGTCGGGCCCAAACGGTCCACTTGGCCTGGTCTACGTCTTTCAGCTCGGCTGGCAGCTGCCCGCGATATCGGTCGAGGATGGGCTTGACGCTCGCGTAGGGAATAAACGCCCGGCTTGCCGCAAACAAGCCGAGCGTCGTGACGAAGGCTATGGAAAGCCGAAGACGGCGCACTACATCAGTACATCAGAAGTGCAAAGGGTGCGGCGCGCACCACCAAACGGATCAGGACCCTGCCCGCGCCGCGCCTCGTTTTGCGCGTGTTCCTCAGAACGAGAACCGTGCGATCAAAGTACCTGTGCGGCCTTGCAGGTAAGGTGGTGTAGCGCTTGTAATGGCGCCTGGTGTCGGGGATACGGCGCTGCCACCGATGGCTCCGAAACCGAAGACTATGGGGCTGTCGCCTGGGCCAGCCCTGACCAACGGATTCTGCGGAACAAAGGCCGTGCTCGGAGGAGCCATCAAGGTCCGATTGAAGATGTTGACGAACTCGGCTCGGATAAAGAGGTTGAACCTGCCCTCCGGGCCAAACCGGAAATTGCGGCCGAAGTTGAGGTTCTCCGTGGGGGTGCGCGGGGCGCGGAAGTCTTTGTAGTACACCGTTGCGTTTGTCTGGGGTCCAAAAAAGCCGTTCGTGAGATTCGCTCCCGCGCAAGTGGTGTCGACTGGACATGGCGCCCAAGCGTTTGGATTCAACACCTGGGTGGTAGCCGCGTTGTAAGTACTCAGATTGTTGATATTTACGCCCGGCCCATACAACGGTTGGCCCGGAACTCGGATCTCCTCACTGGGGAGCAGATTCAAGGTAGGGCTTGCGGGAGGCGCCAGGAACGCGCCGCTCTGGTAATTGGAGTACCAGCCGATCTGCCAATCTTTGGCCGCGTATTGGAGAAGCTTCTTGCTGATGAACTCGGCCCTGGGCACGGTGTAAATGGCGTTGAAGTTAAAATTCAGCGGCGGGATCTGCTGCAACTGCCACTCGGAGCCCGCGGGGTTGAAGAAGTCCTGGCGAACAGGCCGTAGAAATCCCTGCGCCCAGGTAAAATTGGCGTTGGCTTGGAGCCCGTGCGAGAGACGCTTCGTCGCCTTGATCTGCAAGGAATCGTACTTGGAATTTCCTGTCGGGGAGTTGGATGGTTCCAGCGCGCCGAACTGCGGGAAGGGGTAGAGGATGCTCTCCAGCGTGTTAAATGGGTTGAAGCTGGCATAGGGAAGAAGGTTGGTGATTCCCCGCGCAGCCATGGTGCTGATCACTTGCGGGCTGCTGATTGGCTGCGTAGTCAGAAGGAAGTCCGCATAGTTGTTGTAGCTTGAGCTTGCGCAGACTCCACTCGAGCAGGGCCCCGTTCCGGGGTATGGGTACAAATGGTAGCTCGCGTATTTTTGTGGCGAGATTTGGCTTAAGAATCCCAAAGGCCCGCTGGGCAGCCAGGCGGCGCGATTGGCCACGTAAGAAGCTTCCACGATGAAATCCTTAGTGATCTCTCGCTGGAAGCCGACGCTCCACTGATTGATGCGCGGCGGCCTGTTTTCGTTGGCATCAGGCACATAGGGAGTAGAAACGCCCGGTATGCCAACCGTACCCGGAGGCGGGTAGATGTTCGGATCGGTGACTGGCCAGGTGGGTTGCACGATGGAGCCCGGAGTAGCGACGTTCACATACGGGTTGATGCCTGCCAGAGGATACACACCGTTTGTTCCGATGGTTGCGCCGGCCGGGTTTGCAACGAACTGGTAGTTAACTCCCCATCCTCCGCGAAACACCGTCTTGGAGTTGATCTGATAAGCTGCGCTCAGCCGCGGCCCAAGGGCATAAGGATAAGCGGACTTGTAGAAGGGGCAGTTGCAGTTGCTGGCGTACTGGGTGGCTCCCGGTTCGCCATTGGCATTGGCGTTCGGCGCCGTTGGGTTCAACTGTCCCACGCGCCCGTATTGCTCGTGCTCCGGAGTAGAGTAATCCCACCGTAGGCCGTAGTTCACGGTTAGCTTGCGCGTCACCTTCCAGGAATCTTGAATGAACAGCCCCCACTGCTGGTGTCCTTCGCGCGTAAACTCATTGGGAGCCTGGGTGGTGGAAGCATAGTCGCCTAGCAAGAAACTGGCATAGTTGAAGCCTTGGCTATATCCGTTCAAGCTGAAGGTCGGAATGAAGGGTTGCGCCGTGGCAACCGGAGTGCCGGCGGCTGACGCAACCGCCAGAGTAACCCCGGAAAAGGCTCCCGTGTATACCTGCTCCAGGTACAGCTCCGCGCCCAGCTTGAAGGTGTGATTGCCGTGGACCCAGGTGGCATTGGCGTTGAAGCTGGGCTTCTCCTCGTAGTTCTGCCCCTGGATTTGACCGGCCGTCCCGATATTTTGCATGCCGCCGTAGCCGGAGCATCCCACTGCGCCAAACGGGGCCGCCACGCACATTCCCGTCACGCTCGGGAACTGACGGTCCTGCACAAAGCCGGTCAGGTCGAAAGCAGATGGGTTGAAACTGAGGAACGGCGCTCGATCGCTGAAACTGGTGTGGTAGTATCCTGCGCCCAGGTGCAGCAGCAGGGTGGGCGAAATGGTGCGGTCGTAATTCAGCCGCGTGGTGTAGCTGGGAATGAATGTGCCGCGGTAGCCTCCGATCTCCTCCGGCAGGCCATCCGCGTTGCCATAAGGAGTCGCGACCTGGCTCTGGGTGTTGATCCTCGACCAATAGAACGACAATTTGTCCTTGTCGGAGATAACCTGATCGACCTTTATGGAAGGTATCGCGGTGTATCGATGGCTTAGAATGCTGCCGTTGTAGTTGTTGGTGAGATTGGAATTCTGCGGCTGGGGGAACAAGGCTTGAAACGCCAACGAACTTGCAGAGAACAGGCTCTTGGGAATGATATTGCCCGGAAACGGATTGGCGTAGCCCAGCCCATTGGCCGGATTGATGGCGCGCGTGGTGGGATCGTAGATCTCATTGGCGTACATGGGACGTCCGAGAGCGTCCAGGCCCAAGGATGTAGTCGGAATGCCGTTTGAGGCGCACAGACTGCAAGTCCCATTGGCTGAGATGGCCGAGAAATCGCCATTCTGAAAAGCAGTTGTAGGCACCGTGTCGCTAAAGGTCAACTGGTTGCTTTCCAGGTACTCCTCGTAGGCGAAGAAGAAGAAGGTCTTGTTCTTCCCGTTATAGAGTTTGGGGATGATGATGGGACCGCCCAAGGTGCCGCCGAAATCGTTGCGCCGGTTGCGGGGCGTTACTTTCCCTGTGCCGTCGCTTTGGACAGTGAACGGATCGCCGGCGTTCAAGAATTCGTTGACGAAATAGTCGAAGCCGGTGCCGTGATATTGATTGGTGCCGGACTTCATGGTCATGTTGATCACCGCGGTGCCCGCTTGTCCTACCTCCGCGGAGTAGTTGCTGGTCTGGAAGGCGACTTCCTGAATCGCATCCGCATTCGGCTGGGCCATCTGCGTGTAAACATAGTTCCCGAAGATTTGCGAGGTGGCGTCCTGGCCCTCGATACGCATCGTCTCGGTGAGAGAAACAGTGAAACCCGTCGCGCCGCCCAAGCCGTTGACCACCATTGGTCCGCCAACTGTACCGCCGGCGTTATAACCGGTCACACCGGGAAGAGTCTGCAGCACATTGTAAGGGTTGCGTACGCCCGACGTGCCGGAGTTGACCGTCCCGATGCCCAGCAAAGGCGAATCCACCATTTGCTCCACCGTGACGTTGTCGCCCTGCTCGCCGGTTTCGGCCTTCAGCAGCGAAGCCTGCGCTTCGACGGTGATCGATTCCGTAGTCTCGCCTACTTGCAAAGGAATGTCTTCTCTCAGCACTTGCGCCGCGGCGATGGCGAGGTTGGGGTGGGTGTAAGTCTTGAACCCCGACACCTTCACCGTCAATTCGTAGGTGCCGACCGGCAAATTCGTGATGGCATAATTCCCGGCGCTTGTGGATGCCGCGGTATAAACGGCCCCGGTCTCGGTGTTCCTGGCCCCCACGGTCGCTCCGGCGACGGCCAACCCTGTCGGATCGGTAACGGTGCCGGTAATGGTTGCGTTAGCCCCCTGGCCGAACGCGAGCGGCGCCGGCAAGAGCAAACATAGGAGAGTCACCAGCAGAAGTGAACCAGCAGCTACAAACACTGCGCGCATACAGCACCCCTTTTTCAAACAGTGAATAAGTGAATCCCAACGTGGCCGATAAATCGCCACGCGCGAGCAAAGTTTAACTCCGTCGAGCATATTCGATTTAAATACCGCAGTCAAGACAAACGTGAAATTTCAGTGTCCTTTTCCAGCTGGCATTGCATCAACTTAGTCCCCGCTGTATGTGGCACCTCTGCAACCAAATGCTTACTTACTATTTTGCCGTTGCCTTGATGTTTTGCTGCTAGTTTGATCGTATTGCCGGTATCTTGACTGGACTGGGCGGAATTGTAAGTCAGCTTTTAAAATAAACCTTGACAGCAGACGATATTCGAATAACAAATGTGAGGGGAATCATGTTGGGTGAATTCGAGTATCTGCTGCTTGCTGCTTCCGTACGCTTGGGGGACGTCGCGTATGGCGCATCCATCCGCCGGGAAATCGAATCCATCACCGGACGACGCTGCTCCATCGGCGCCCTGCAGATAACCCTGGATCGTTTGGAGAAGAAGGGTCTGCTCCAAACCTGGATGGGTGATTCCACGCCTCAACGAGGCGGCCGCTCCAGGCGCATGGTCCGTGTGAATGCCGAGGGCGTTGAGGCCGCAGCCTCTTTCTACAACATGATCGCGCAAGTGAGCCGGGGTGTTTCCTGGGAAGCGAGGGCCAGGTAACCCGCTCAAGCGCACCCTGCGTTATTATTTCCCTAAGCACAGAGAAACGGGGAATAACCATGCGACCTTGGATCATCGGAGTTACATTCGGAGGAATGGCGCTGGCCGCCAACACTACGTCATCGACGACTGTAACTTACAACAAAGATGTACTGCCTATCCTGCAGAATAACTGCCAGGGCTGTCATCGGCCGGGGCAAGTGGCCCCCCATGTCGTTCCTCACTTACTCGCAGGTGCGGCCTTGGGCCAAGGCGATGAAGGCCGCGGTGCTTGCGAAGAAAATGCCGCCCTGGTTTGCCGACCCGCAATACGGACATTTCGTCAATGATCGCTCCTTGAAGCCCAGCGACATCCAGACCATCGCAAAGTGGGCCGACAGCGGGGCCGCCGAGGGTGATGCCAAGGACGCGCCGGCGCCCGTGGCGTGGCCGTCCGACGGCTGGGAGATCCAGCCCGACCTGATCGTCAAGGGTCCCGAGACGACAGTTCCCGCGCATCCCAAGAACAATGTCGTCGAGTGGTCCTACATCACGGTGCCCAGCGGAATCACCGAGGACACCTGGATCACATCCATGCAAATTCGTCCTAGCCAACCCTCCATCACCCACCACATTTGCGTCTTCTTCAAGCCTCATACGCCGGATGTCAAGTACAACGTGCCCTACTGGTATGACCGTAAGCGCGATGAGAATGGCAGCGCGGTGGAAGCCGACGCCGGTATCAACGGGCGTGGAATACCCGGCTCGGTGACGGACGGCACCAACGGCATTGAAGGCTGCTATGTGCCCGGTCAGTTCACGCAAGACTATCGCATCTTTAATGCAGGCAAGCTGGTAAAGGCCGGAACCGACATCGTGTTCCAGGTACACTATACTCCCAACGGAAAAGAGATCACCGATCGCCCGCTCATCGGTTTCACTGTATCCAAGGAAGCTCCGCTGCGGCGTTACATCAGTTTCGGCATATCGGCCCCCAGCGATCCGAAGCATTTCGCCATTCCGCCCAACGACGGCGACTGGGCCAGCCCGCCGGCCGAAGCCATCTTCAAGCAGGATGTCGAGCTGGTGTACATGTTTCCCCACATGCATGTGCGCGGCAAAGACATGACCTATAAGCTGGAGTTCCCCGACGGCACAACCAAAACGATTTTGAACGTGCCGCATTATGACTTCAATTGGCAACTGGCCTACAATCTCGAACAGCCTATTCAAATCCCGAAGGGCACCAAGCTCATCGTCACCGCGCATTACGATAATTCCGCTAATAACAAGTTCAATCCCGATCCGACTAAGACCGTCTATTACGGCGACATGACTTGGGAGGAGATGATGTTCCCCTTCTTCAGCATCGTGGTGGACAAAGGAGTGGATGCGGAAACCATTCTCAAGCCACTCAGCGGTAGCGCCGGCGGGGCCTAGCGGTTCGCGAAAAACATTCGTCCCGCGGGTCTCCTCCTCGCGGCGCTACTTTGCAATATGCGGATCGTCCGCGGCTCGACTGCGCGTGAGTGACTTCGTTACACGGCGTTTCAGCATGGGAAAGGCATTTACCATGCGCATCCCTGTTCGGATTGCGGCTAGCTGTACTCGTCCGAGAATTGGTTTATGAATCATGTCGTTTGCGTCCATCTGCTTCCTTGATTCCAGCACCGCCTGAGTGCTGTACCGCAACATTTCTTCTTCATATTCGCGAATGGCGTCAATGAGCGGTTTACCGCCGTGGAGCACCTCAGTCAACCGTTTGAGCAGAAGCGCGGAGTCACGCAGCGCCGTGTTGGCTCCGGCGCCCCGGCCGGGTGTCATGGTGTGGATGGCATCGCCAAGCAGGGTGACGTTTGAACTCTCCCAAGGAGGGACAGGAACCGACGTGCGAACGCTGAGCGCGAGCATTGTGGCGGGATCCGTCATTTGTATGAGCCCGCGGAAATTCGGATGCCAATTCCGGGTCATTCCGCCGGCGAGACGAACCAGGTCCGCTCCGGGCAGTGTTTTCAGGTCGGCGGGAAAGTGTTTGCGTGAAGCCCATAACCCCCAGCCGATGTAATCGCCCATGCTTTCATTCAGAAATTCAGGCCACCGTGCCATGACATCGGCGCCGTTTTCTCTCGCCCCCCGTTTCGCGTCGGCTTGGTTCCATCTGAATTCCAGGGCATGAATGATCGCGCCAACGCCTTGAGGAGCCATAATCATCGACATGCCGTTAAATGCCTTGACCGAGAGCAGCGCCTTGCTCTCGGCGGTCATCGGCAGCTTTCCGCCAATGGAGAAGATGCCGGTCTCCTCATGGCGCGCATGCGGCAGCCTTTGCTTACGCACGCGGGATCCGGCGCCGTCGGCTCCGATCAAGACATCGCCTGTAACATGCGTTCCATCTTCGAAGAACACGGTCAGAGTGCCGTCCGCGTTGTGCTCATACCGCAGAAACTTTTTGTCGAAGGACACCACTTCTTCCAGGCCACTGAGTAACACCCGGCGTAGCACCATTCTGTCTACATTCTTCTCGCTATGGACGGGTTCGTCTGTTTCAATTTCCAAGGAAACCAGTTCGACTAGTTGCTCTGTAAGCATATTGAAGTAACGCGGGGCGCGAGAAGCGGTAGCGACAAAGAGATCAAAGAGCGCAGGTGGAACGCAGGACTTCAATGCTTGGCTTCCGGCGGGACTGATGCCCACGCGGTAGCCGCCGGAGGACTGCCGCGGAGTCCGGTCGCGTTCATAAACCGAGACGCCAATTCCAGCTTGCTTGAGCCCATGCGCTAGCGCCAGGCCGCCCGTGCCCGCGCCAATAATCATCACTCGCATAGATTGTTCCTGCATAGACCGAACCGCCTTGCTAGACCGGCGAGAATTTGGCTGCCACTTGGCGCAGCCAGGGCTTGCTCCAGGTGAGTTTTCCAATCCGCAGATCTTCGACGACCGCACGGACCCAGGTAAGTTCGGCAACCTGCAGCGCTCGAAGCAGCTCCATCTCCAGCAAGAAGAGCCGGGGGACGGCGCTCGCGAGTTTGCATTGCTCGTCGATGCGTTCCACTTCGGACTGAATTGCGACGGCTCGCAACTTCAGTTGACGCAGCGCTTCCTTCGGTTTGAGCAGCGCTAGGAAAGAAATAGCCGCGGGAAACTCAGGAAACTCGCGCGCGGGTGTCGACACAATCTGCCTCATCCACTCGAGCGTGGTTTCCCGGCCTGCCTTGGTTAGCTCGTAAACAGTGCGTTCGGGGCGTTTCTGATTCCGCGTCACAGATTGCGCAACAATTAGGCCGTCCCGTTCGAGACGTCGAATAGTCTGGTACAGGCCGGCCCTCTGGGCGACGTTGATCACCTCGTCTTTTCCGAACTCCTTGATGAGTTGTTGCATGCGATAGGGATGCATCGGAGCTCCATACAACAGGGCCATGGCAGCGAGCGCGATCGGGGAACGTTTGGCTGATTTGTCTGTAGTCATTCGTATACTAGTTATAATATAACTATCTGTGGGCGCGGCGACCCTTACAAAGCCACTTCGACTGATTACGGCGCGAACAACGGCGTTCACTCTCTCTGACAAATGGCATGCGTTGGTGTATTCTTAGCCCAAGTGCTGTATCTGTTTCCGTCTCGACGCTCAAACCCGGAGGCTGGGTCACGTCAACGTTACGAAGCGTTGATTACCATCGCTTTTGTCATTCTGGGCGCGCCCTTGACATCCACTCGTTTGGCCGGTCAGTGGCTGAAGTATCCCACCTCGGGAGTGCCACGCAAGGCCGATGGCAAGGTGGACATGTCGGCCCGCTCGCCTCGGATGGCGGATGGCAAACCTGACTTTTCCGGAATCTGGACTACTGGAGAGCCTTATGATCGCCGCGCGCATGGCTTGTCGAGTCCCAAGGATCTGCCGGATCCGAGGGATCCCCAAAGTTCGCACGACGCCGAGACTCCGGGTGACCCCACGGCAATCGTGGGCTCGCGCCAAATGGCCAATATTGGCATCGATCTTCCCGGAGGGTTGCCCTATCAGCCGTGGCTTGCGGCACTCACCAAAGAGCGCACCGACAACCTGGCGAAAGACGACCCACACATCAGGTGCCTGCCGGATAACTTTCTTCGCGCCTACGGGATGCCCCATTTGCTGAAGTTCGTCCACACGCCCGGTCTTTTGGTGACGCTGAATGAAATGAACGCGGGATACCGCCAGGTATTCACGGATGCACGGCCATTGCCCGTGGATCCGAACCCCTCATGGCAAGGATATTCGTCCGGTAAATGGTCTGGCGACACTTTGGTGATCGACACAATCGGACTGCGCGACGACACCTGGATCGATTGGGATGGAAGTGTAGTGACCCAGGCAGCCAAAGTGCGAGAGCAGATCCGGCGTCCAGACTTCGGACACCTCGATATCCAAGTCACCGTCGATGATCCTAAGGCTTATACGAAGCCGTGGACGGTCACGTTAAAGCAGCGTATCGTTGTCGACACAGAGTTGA
This sequence comes from Bryobacterales bacterium, assembly GCA_963747945.1. GTDB lineage: Bacteria > Acidobacteriota > Terriglobia > Bryobacterales > Bryobacteraceae > Palsa-89. Next base: position 42,260 of record CAVVHB010000030.1, on the reverse strand, counting down.
TGGACGAGGTCTGTGTCGAGAATGAGCAGTCCCTCAAACATCTGAAGTAGCGTGTGAAACCGTCAGCATTGACCACTCCCTCTGGTCGCGGCTCCGTAACGCAGACTGAGCCGTGACCGAAGGGAACGGTTGATCGTTGTGCTGCCGCGTTTTGCCGAACCGGTATATACGGCTTCAGCCGCGTATCGCTTCAGCCAACGATGTATACTGTCCATACCGGAGCTTCAGCGCGGCAACTTCTATCCAAGGAGTGGGCGCATCGTCTTACCGGGGCTTGGCCCCTTCAGAACGTGCATCCGGGAGTAGACTATGTGGATCGTTCGGCTGGCTCTCGGCCGCCCTTATACTTTTGTCGTAATGGCGGTGCTGATCGCCATCCTGGGTGGCGTCGCCATCACCACCATGGCGGTCGACATTTTCCCTTACATCGACATTCCCATCGTCAGCGTGCTTTGGTTCTATCCAGGCCTGGGCCCGGAGGAGATGGAAAAGCGCGTCTCCACCAATTTTGAGCGCACCCTCACCTCCAACGTCAACGATATCGAACACATCGAATCTCAGTCCTACAGCGGTTACTCGGTGGAGCGCGTTTTCTTCCATCCCAACGTCAAGATCGACATGGCCGTCGCGCAGGTCACCGCTACCATGGAAACAGCGCTGCGCAATATGCCGACCGGGATGTTTCCGGCCAACGTGCTGAAGTACGACGCGTCCAGCGTCCCCATCCTCCAGCTGGGCCTTTCCAGCAAAACGCTGCGCGAGCAGGAGATCTTCGACATCGGCAATAACTTTATCCGAACTCCGCTCGCCACCGTTCAAGGCGCTGCGGTTTCTTATCCGTTTGGCGGAAAGCAGCGCAGCGTGATGGTGGATTTGAATCTGGACGAGCTCTACGCCAAGCAGCTTTCACCCAGCGATGTTTCCAACGCTTTAAATCTCCAAAACCTGGTTCTGCCCACCGGCACCGCCAAGATCGCGAAGACGGAGTATCAGGTTCGAGTGAACAGCAGTCCGGTGCGGCTCCTCGATCTGAACGATCTGCCCATCAAGACGGTGAACGGCGCCACGGTGTACATCAAAGACGTCGCGCAGGTGCATGACGGGTATTCGGTGCAGAACAATATCGTGCGCACCAACGGTTCCCGTGGCGTTCTGATGACGGTAACCCGCACCGGCAAAGCCTCCACGCTATCGATTGTCAATGCGGTGAAGGCCGCTCTTCCCGGCATTCTGGCCAACGTCACGCCGGAGCTGAAGGTAACGGCCCTGGCGGATCAGTCCGTTTTCGTTCGAGCCTCCATTCAGGGTGTCATCCGCGAAGCGCTGATCGCCGCGGGTCTCACTGGATTGATGATCCTGTTGTTTCTCGGCAGCTGGCGCAGCACGCTCATCGTTTGCATTTCCATTCCGCTGTCGATCCTCACGTCGATTTGTATCTTGAGTCTTCTCGGAGAGACCATCAACGTGATGACGCTGGGGGGACTCGCGTTGGCAGTCGGCATTCTGGTGGACGATGCCACGGTCGAAATCGAAAACACGCATCGCAACATCGCCATGCGCAAGCCCCTGGTACGCGCGGTGTTGGATGGCGCGTCTCAGATTGCCGTTCCCACCTTTGTCGCCACCATCTCCATTTGCATCGTTTTCGTTCCGGTGATCTTGCTCACCGGAACAGCCCGGTTCTTATTTACACCGCTGGCCATGGCCGTGGTATTCGCGATGCTCGCGTCCTATCTGCTGTCGCGCACGCTGGTCCCAACCATGATGGCGTATCTTCTCGAGTCCGAACTGGACGCCTACCGCGAAGGGCCCGGCGGCGCGCCCGCAGGTGGACGGGGGTTGATCTGGAGCGCCCACCACCTGTTCAACGCTCTCTTTGAAAAGCTTCGCTACCGTTACCTCGGCCTGCTGGATTGGTCGCTGGCTCATCCCGGACGCGTGCTCGCGGCCTTTATGGGAGTATCCGTTGCGTCATTCGGCCTGGTGACGCTGATCGGCGAGGATTTCTTTCCCGCGGTCGACGCCGGGCAGATGCGTCTTCACGCGCGCGGCCCCGCAGGCATGCGGATCGAACAGACGGAATTGAAATTCGCCGAGCTCGAGCGCGAAATCCGCTCGGTGATTCCCCCCGATCAGCTCGAAATGATGATCGATAATATCGGCATCCCGAACAGTTGGACGTCCATCGCTCAGGGAGACATCCCGACCATCTCCTCGGCTGACGGCGAAATCCTGATCTCTCTGAATAAAGAGCACCACGCGCCGACGAGCGACTATGAAGTCCTACTCCGGAAACGGCTGCGTGAAGATTTCCCCGACATGACTTTCTTTTTTCAGCCGGCCGACATCACCAGCCAGATCGTAAACTTCGGTTTGCCCGCGCCCATCGATCTGCAGGTGGTGGGCAGCAACGCCTCCGCGAATTATAAGATCGCTCAGGCGCTGGCGAAGAAGATCTCGTTCATCCCGGGCGCGGCAGACGTGCATGTGCATCAGGTGGCGGCGCAACCGGAGATTAATTTGAACGTGGATCGGGTGAAGGCTTCCGAGTTAGGCCTGACACAACGGGATGTCACCAACAGTATGCTGATCTCGCTCAGCGGCAGCTCCACCTTCGCACCCAATTACTGGATGAATTGGACCAACGGCGTGCAGTACAACATCGGCGTTCAGACCCCGCAGTATCGCATGGATTCTCTGGACGCGCTGCTGCGCACGCCAATTTCGGTGGCCACCGCCGCCGAGAGCGGCGTCACCGCTACTTCCATGTCCGGCGCTTCGGGCGGAACCAACTCGTTCGTCGCCGCGTCCCCCAACGGCTCGTCGCTGGCCTACGGAAATCCCGGCGCGATGTCCGGCAGCACACAGCTGCTTTCGAATCTGGTTACGGTTCAGCGCGACTATGTTCCGGTGATCGTCAACCACTACAACGTACTGCCGGTTTTCGACGTCTACGCCAACGTCGACCGGCGGGATCTGGGCGGCATTGGCGCCGAAGTGCGTAAAATCATGCGGGACGAGACCCCGCATCTTCCGCGCGGAACAACGTTTGCATTGCGCGGGCAGGTGGCCACCATGCAGTCGTCGTTTTTCCGGCTCGGTCTCGGAATGATCTTCGCCGTGGTGCTGGTCTACCTGCTCATGACCGTGAATTTCCAATCCTGGGTGGATCCTTTTATCATCCTCACTGCCCTGCCCGGCGCCATGGCCGGAATTCTTTGGATGCTGTTTGTCACCGGCACCAGTCTGAGTGTGCCTTCGCTCATGGGCGCCATCATGTGCATCGGCGTCGCCACCGCGAATAGCATCCTGATGGTGACTTTTGCCAACGATGAACGCGCCGGCGGCGTTCCAGCGCGCGCCGCGATGCTGTCGGCCGGCTACGCGAGAATGCGCCCGGTTCTGATGACGGCAACCGCCATGATCCTGGGCATGCTTCCCATGGCGCTCGGGATGGGGGAAGGCGGCGAGCAGAACGCTCCGCTCGGCCGCGCGGTGATCGGTGGTTTGATGTTCGCCACCGTCACGACGCTGTTCGTGGTCCCCATCATCTACACTTACTTGCGCAAGCAGGCGCCCATCGATTACCAGCAGCGGCTGCTGGAACGGGAGCGGGAAGCCTTCTAAGGCTCTTATCGGAATGCCGCAATACACTGAACCCGACCCGCAAATCCGATCCGCCGAAACGGCTGAAGAACGTCTTCGACGGGAAAATCGGGAGCTCAAGCGCCAGATCGAGGAGTTGAAAGGTCCCGGACACGCGGGGGCGCCGCGCAATCTTTGGCACCCTTCATCAACCACTATCTGGGCCATCCTGCTGGCGGCCGCGGTGCTGATCGCAATCGCGTTCCTGGCCGGTTACATCCCGCTCGAAAAACGCCGTGCCGTGGTTCTGGGTGAGGCCAAGCAGGAGCAAGAAGCATTACCGCGTGTCGAAGTCATCAAAGTCGGAAGGTCCACCCGGCAAAGCGGTTTGCAATTGCCCGGCAATATCCAACCGATTACGGAGGCTCCGGTGCTGGCCCGCGCGGACGGATACGTTGAAAAGCGCTTGGTGGATATTGGCGACCGCGTGAAAACCGGTCAGACGCTGGCCGAAATCGATGCGCCCGAACTTGCCGATCAGGTAGCGCAGGCCAAGGCCACCGTGGAACAGTCCAAGGCAGCGCTGGAACAGGCCACCGCGAACGTTCAACAAGGAAAAACCGACATGGAGCTCGCCCGCGTGATGGCGCGCCGCTCCGCTCAATTGGTAGCCAAAGGCGCGGTGTCAAAACAGGACGACGATCAGTCGCAAGCTCAATACAACTCAAAATTGGCGGCTTTGCAATCTCTCGAAAAGGCGATCGACGTCCAGCGCGCCAATATCAACGCCGCGCAATCGAATCTGGGCCGCCTGCAAAAGATGCAGAGTTATTGCGTGGTGCAGGCTCCTTTCGACGGCGTGATCACCCTGCGCAATGTGGATGTCGGCGCGCTGGTAAACGCCGGCAGCACGCTGCTCTATCGGATCGCGCAGGTGGGGACCCTGAGAACCTACGTCAATGTGCCGCAGGCCTTCGCCGATTCCATCAAGACTGGCCAGCCCGCGGTGCTTACCGTTTCCAACCTGCCAGGCCGCGAATTCCAGGGCCAGGTAGCCCGGACCGCCAACGCGCTGGATCCCAGCAGCCGAACGTTACTGGTGGAAGTACATGTGCCGAACCCCGCCAACGTGCTGTTGCCCGGTATGTATGCGCAGGTGGAACTGCGCAGTGTCCGCGCGGACCCGCCGCTGCTGGTCCCAAGCGATGCCATGATCGTTCGCGGCGACGGTGCGCAAATCGCCGTGGTTGGTCCCGATCGCACGGTGCACCTTCAGAAGATCGAAGTCGGCCGCGATTATGGCGACCGCGTGGAAGTTATCAACGGACTGCGCGAAGGAGACACCATCGTGGCAAATCCCAGCGACACCGTGCGTGAGGGCCTCAAAGTGGACATCGTCCCCGCTGCCGCGCCAGGAAAATAATCGCGTCTTTGACTTGGCCGCCGGGTTTTACTGCCCGCCTGGACCCCGCGCGGGACCTTCGAGTTTCTGCAAATCCTGGTTGTTCTCCTGGCAAATGTACTCCAGAAGTTCCGTCCCAGGCATGAGGGTCGCACTGCCGATGGTCGTAAACGGCTTGACGTACGCACCCGGATCGTCGATCGTAACCTCCATCGACATGTGTCCCAGGTCCGTGCGGGTGTAGCGTTCGATGGTGTGAAGCTTTTCGGTGTGCGGATGACCCTTGTAGTCGAACCAGAACTTGTCGTTGAACCCAACCGTATCCACCACCAGCGTGTTTCCTTCCCAGTGGCCCACCGAATTGCCGAACCAGGTGGGATCCGGATCGTCGGGATGCTTGGCATTCATGAAGATCTGCCGGAAGCTGTGAATGTTGCCTTCGAAAAGAATGAAGTAGTGGGTGGGGGTCTGCACGATCCTCCACGGATACGGCGATCCGCGTGGAATGCCGGCAGGCAGGCAGTTCGCCTCCGGGTCTTCCTTGGACTGCCGATGCTTTACGATCTCCTCGGCCCACGGCAGCATGACCACCTGATCTCCCGGTTTCAAACCTCTGGGGTTGGCGATATCGGCGCTGTTACCGCCGCTGCCCAGCCAGACTCCCGACAGGTCCGGTGTTCCGTCGGCAAGCTTGGGCGCCGGCCCATTCGGCGCCAACTGCTGATTGCGATACAGTCCGATCGTTCCCTTTTTCGCGGCGGGAGCTTCCTGCTGAGCCGGCAGAGAGAAAACCGCCAACAGTGTCCCGCTCAAGACGCCAATCGCAACTCGTGTGCTCATATTAGGTCGATTCATTTTGCAGGATCATCCGCACCCAGAAAAGTCAATTTGTGCCCGTCCGGAAAGGTAATCACGCCAGCGCTGGCATAGTATGAACTATCCTTGGCTTGAACTCCGCTCACGCTCACCATATCGCCAGGCTTGACCGAGTTCCTGTGCCAGCCATTCCGAATCAGCACGTTCGGGCTGGCCAGTTCCAGATTCCAATTGACCACGCTGCCGCTGGCGTCTTTCACGTCCATATAGAAGTGGGCGTGCGGATTGGTCCATTCCACTTTTGTTACCACCCCGGTTAAGTCGACCTTCTTTTTAGAGTCGAATTCCGCGGCGCCTGAATGATGTGCGAGCGCCGGCAATCCGGAAGCCGACCATACCACGCAAGCGATTGCGACCACGAGAAGAGATCTCATCGGCATACCTCGGTTGGAGATTCTGGCACACCTGCACATTATCACAGGAGAGGGCGGCGAGCGTTGCTCCTGCGGGAAAAGGTCAGGCGGGGACGCAGCACCCTGTTCCACCACATGATGGCGCCGGTAACGAACATCGCCGCGGGGGCCAATCCGAATAGCGCCCAGATCGCTTTCGTCGTCTGGTCGCAGAGTCCGGGGCCGCTACACGGGATCCCTATGCCGTTAATACGGCCGAAATGCAGGTAAGCGATCCAATAAATAATCTGGTCGACGATGCGCCCCTTGGCGGTGGCGGCAGTCAGAGGATCAAACTGATCGGCGATATCTTGAATCTGTTCGGGGAAACAGAGATAGATCCCGCTGACCCCAAACACCAACACGAATGCAAAGCTCCAGAAGCCGATCATGCTGTGCAAGTGCCAGGTGAGGCGCTTCCATCCCACGCCGCGATGGAGTGCGAGGCTGCGACGCCAAGTCTTGCTGCCCGGCCACCAGATCACGATACCCGAGACAGCTACCAGGAGCACGGCGAATGCAGCTATCCCGTTCACTTTTCGGCCAGTTTGCCGCGCCAGCAGATTGTCGTGCAAATCCAGTGTGAACGACACCAGCCGCATGCCAATTGACACCGAGTCCCCCAGATCGTTGCCACTCCGTGCATCGAACAGCCGGTGCTTGAGGGAACCGCCACGCTCCAGACCGATACCCACAGCCTGATCGAGATCCTGCGAGTGGCTGATTTTCACCACTCGATAGCCTGGATACAGACGCCGGGCGGCGGCCGCAAGCTGATCGTCGGTCAATCGTGGTCCCGAACCCTTGGAAATAATCGGTTCGGGCGTCGCTGCGCGGTAAAGCTCGTTCCAATAGACCAGCACGCTGCCGGTGACGCTGATCATCAATATATAGAGCCCGACGGCGATGCCGCTCCATAAGTGGACCTGAAAAAACGCTCTTCGTAACCAGATTTTCTGCGGCTGCCGAACCCAGCGCTGCCACGCGGTCAGCTGATTGTTGCCGATCACTAGCGACAGGCTATAACACACTGGCGATTGCGTCAACGCCGCCGCGCATGACTCGCAAAGGACTCAAAACTCGCGATGATGGTTTCGTCGCTCACTCCCCTGGCTGCCGCGCATCCCGAGGCGCGTGCAACCGGCTTGATGGGAGTACTGAGTGATCCATCGATCCGGGGCATCATCTCCACGATCGGAGGTGATGACTCGATATGAATGCTGCCGTTCCTGGATCTTTCTGTAATTCGTGAGAATCCCAAAGTCTTTCTCGGCTATTCCGACTCAACCATCCTTTATGGCCGGCTTCGACGAGAAGGGCGGATTGCCGCCCTACATGGCCGAGTCCGTAAGCCAAGTCCTCTTCGCGCCGGCGCCGTCCTTGTCGATTTCACCAAACTGAGAGACGGCGGATGGTCCGGCAAGCGGAAGGAGCTGATTCCCTCCTACGGCCAATCTCTCTCCGAAAACGCGGCCCTTTGCCGGCGGGTGCGGGCAGCGACCGCGGCCGTATTGAAACATCAACAACGTCACAGAAATGGAGAGCGCTACGGTATGATCCGGGCATATCGTCTTTATACTGGTTCTGACGGAAATTGTCATGTGGACAGTGGCAGCGTAAGTGGCGGTGGATCACACCGGCTCAGGCCACAAATGGCGTTTAACCAACGACGAGCCCTGGAAGCGCGCTTACGTGGTTTTCAAGGAAGGCGCGGATACTCACTTCGTCCCGGATCATGCTTAGTCGCTGCCGGCCGCTCGAGTTTGCAACCGAAGGAGGAACGAGATGACTGACTTTCGCAAGGAAACCGATAGCCTGGGCGAAGTAGAAGTCCCCGCGGACAAACTTTGGGGCGCGCAGACGCAGCGCTCGCTGGAACACTTCAGCATCGGCCAGGACTTAATCCCACGCGAGATGATCGCCGGGTACACGATCCTGAAGAAAGCGGCCGCCAATGCCAACTCTGCGGGCAAGCGGCTGGACGAGCAGCGCCACAAGCTGATCGTTCAAGTGTGTGACGAAATCCTGGCGGGCCAGCATCAAGACATGTTCCCGCTGCACGTATGGATGACGGGCAGCGGCACGCAGTTCAACATGAACGTGAATGAGGTGATCTCCAACCGTTGTTGCCAGCTGGCGGGTACGCCACTCGGGAGCAAAACACCGGTTCACCCGAACGATCACATCAATATGTCGCAGTCGTCCAACGATACGTTTCCTTCTGCGATGAACATCGCGGCGGCCGTCAATGTGAAGCAGCGGCTGATCCCCGCGGTGAAGGCGCTGCGCGATGCGATGGGCGTAAAGGCCGGGCAGTGGAAGGACATCGTCAAGATTGGCCGCACGCACATGCAGGACGCCACGCCGCTCACTCTTGGGCAAGAGTGGTCGGGATATGAGGGCATGCTCTCGGACGATCTGGAGCGAATCGAAGATGGGCTGAAGGGCGTCTATCGTCTCGCGCTGGGCGGCACGGCGGTGGGTACCGGCATCAACTCGGCGCCAGGCTTCGGGGAGGCAGCGGCGGCCGAGATCGCCAGGCTCACCGGATTGCCGTTCGTCAGCGCGCCAAACAAGTTCACAGTGCAGGGCGCTCACGACGCTCTGGTACAGCTTTCCGGCACACTACGCACGCTGGCCGTGTCACTCTATAAGATCGCGAACGACATCCGGCTGATGTCCTGCGGCCCTCGTGCCGGCTTCGCCGAACTGTCGATCCCGGAGAACGAGCCGGGCTCGTCGATGATGCCGGGCAAGGTGAACCCGACACAAGCCGAGGCGCTAACGATGATCGCGGTTCAGGTGATGGCGAACGACGTGGCGGTGGGCTTCGGCGGCGCCGGCGGTTACCTGGAGATGAACGTTTACAAGCCCTTGATGATCTTCAACGTTGCCCACTCAATCACGATCCTTACCGACGGGTGCACGAACTTCCGCAAGTTCCTGGTGGAGGGAACGAAACCGAACCTGAAGAAGATCCAGGAATACGTAGACCATTCTCTGATGCTGGTGACCGCACTCTCACCCGTGATTGGCTATGACAAGGCATCGAAGATCGCGCACTACGCGCTGGATAACGACCTTACGCTGAAGGCCGCCGCGTTGCAGCTCGGCTTTGTGACCGAAGAGGAATTCGATCGCGTCGTGGATCCACGTAGAATGGTGAACCCCTATGTGGCAACCGGCGCTTAGACCGGCTGCTGAAGAACTCGATATGACCGCTTCCTCCGGGCGCGGCTCGGAACCCGCGCTCCACTTACAGAGCGGTGACCAAAGGGAGCGGATGTGACGTTGGAGGAACGCTCCAATCTAGTCCTCACCTTTGCCCGAGTTCTGTACGAAAACGGTCAATCCACGGACCAGACTTTAGCGGCGGCCGAGCGGTTGGGCCAAGCTCTGGGACTGCGTGCCCGGATCGTCCCGGGTTGGGCGGAGTTGCAACTTCAGGCTGAGGACAAGGACGCGAGACTAATCTCGGTGGTGGCGGCTCATCCAACGGGCGTGAACATGAATCGCGTGGCTTCCACCATGCGGGCGATCGAGGAGGTAGGCACGGGCCGGCTTGCACCCACATCCGCAATGAAGTCGATCGGCGCGATCTCACAGGCTCCGCCGGATCAGGCATGGCTATTCACGCTGGCGGCCGCGGCGGGGGCAGTGGCGCTAGCGGTGCTCTTCGGCGTCCGCCATCTCTCCGCGGCGTCCCTCATATTCGTGAGCGCAGCGGCTGGCGCCGTTCTGCGACGAGGGTTGGCGCGGTACAGCACCAACATCTTCCTGCAACCATTCTGTGCGGCGCTGCTCGCAGGCGTTATCGGCGCGCTGGCGGTTCGCTATCAGCTGAGCTCGTCGCTGCGTCTGGTGGCGGTGTGCCCATGCATGATTCTAGTGCCGGGGCCGCACATACTCAATAGCGCGCTCGACTTCATCAAGGGTCGTATCGACCTCGGCATCGCTCGCCTGGGCTATGCCGGGCTGGTGATTGGGGCGATCTCAACGGGACTGCTCCTGGGACTCGCGTTACTCGGCGTTTCTTTACCGATAGACCAAGCCGGCCGGGCCCTTCCCCTGTGGCAAGACATGATCGCCGCTGCCGTTGCGGTGGCTTCCTACAGCGTCTTCTTCTCCACGCCGCTGTATATGTTGACTTGGCCCGTGGCGGTGGGATCGTTGGCCCATGCTCTCAGGTGGGGCGCGCTTACCTCGCTTGGCGCGAGCGCTGCAACCGGCGACTTCGCGGCTTGTTTCATCGTCGGGCTGCTCCTCACACCAGTGGCGCGGCGTTGGCACATGCCGTTCGCGGCCATCGGCTTTGCGTCGGTGGTATCGATGATTCCAGGCGTCCTTCTGTTCCGGATGGCGAGCGGCCTGGTGCAACTGGCCGACGGCTCGCATACGACGTTGGAGCTGATCAACGCGACTACCGCCGACGGCATTAGCGCCATCATCATCACGTTAGCGATGAGCTCAGGCCTACTTGTTCCGAAACTAGCCATCGATCGCTTGAGCGAGGCGTTGACGCGGGCAAACTCCTCGAATGTCTCTTGACGGAAACCCAAAGTTGATTTAGACTACGGCCTAAGCAATTCGGGACGACCCGACACAGCCCCTGTCCGGTGGTGAGCTTTCCACCAGGACGACCTGGCCGACCACGACAGGGAGGGGAATGTGTCGATCCGTATTGTCAGATTTTCTGCATCTCGCTTTCTGCCGTCGCTTTCACCTTGGCTCTTCCTATGGCTTGCGCTACTACTCGCGGCGCAGCAACTTTCGGCCCAAGCATTCACTTCCTTGAGAGGAACCGTCACCGATCCTAGCGGAGGAGCCGTCTCCGGAGCCGTCGTCGGGCTAGCGAGTGCCGCATCTGGACTTTCCCGTACAGTTCAGTCCGGCGCGCAAGGCGATTACCAATTCTTACTGGTTCCTCCGGGCACTTACACGTTGGATGTTTCAGCCACAGGTTTTCAAAAAGCTCAGCAACAGAACCTTCAGTTGCTGGTGGACACGCCGGCAACGATGAATGTGCAGCTGAAACTCGGCCAAACTTCCGAGAGCGTATCGGTATCGGCGGCCGCGCCTATTCTCAATCAAACCGACGCCTCCATCGGCAACACATTTAACGAAACTGCCATTAAACAAATCCCGTTGGAGGGCCGCAATGTTCCCGATTTGCTCAGCCTGCAGGCAGGCGTGGTCTACACCGGCAATCGACCGGACATCGACCAAACGCAGGACACCCGCAGCGGCTCCGTAAACGGCGCGCGTAGCGACCAAAGTAACGTGAGCCTGGACGGCGTGGACGTCAACGATCAAAACGGCGGTTACGCGTTCACCTCGGTGCTGCCGGTGACACTCGATTCAGTTCAGGAATTTCGCGTCACGACGACCAACTACAACGCCGATCAAGGACACGGCTCCGGAGCGCAGGTCAGCCTGGTTACCAAGAGCGGCACCAACCAGTTTCATGGGTCGCTGTATGAATATCTGAGGAACACGGCCACCAGCGCCAACGATTACTTCGTCAAACTTTCCGAGTTGAGCAACGGCCAGCCTAACGTTCCCGATCAGCTGAATCGCAATATCTTCGGGGTTTCGCTGGGTGGGCCGATCTTGAAGAACCGGCTGCTGTTTTTCGTCAACTATGAAGGGACTCGGGATAGCGAGCAACAAAGTACAGTTCGTTCTGTTCCAACGGCGTCTTTGCGCGCCGGGTATTTGAAGTACGTCAACACCGATGGCGGCGTGACCACTTTGACCCCGCAGGACATTACTTCGCTCGATCCGCTGCATCTTGGTCCAAGTGCGGTAATGCTCGGTTACTTGCAGAGTTATCCATTGCCCAACGACAATTCCGTGGGGGACGGGTACAATTTCGCGGGTTATCGTTTCCGTGCTCCGGTACGGGTGAATAACGACGCGTACATTGCGCGGGTGGACTATCACATTACCGAGAACGGCAATCACAGCTTGTTCTGGCGCGGCGCATTGCAGGATCTCTTCAATCCGGAAGCCCCGTTTCTGCCCGGAACGGCGCCCGAACACACCATTGTGAACCACAGCAAGGGGTCGGTGGTGGGGTACACCGCGGTTTTGACTCCGACCTTGGTGAACACGTTTCGCTGGGGATTCACGCGGCAGAGTGTCGGCAATCAAGGCGACTCCGATCAACCTTGGGTAACTTTCGCCAATCTCGACCAGGGGATCACTTACGGAAGCCAGTTCCAGATGCCGATGCACAACCTGGTAGACGATCTGTCTTGGAACAAAGGCCGGCATAATATCCAAATCGGCGCCAACACGGGCTTCGTGCGAGACCCGCGAGTGAGCACTTTGGATTCTTTCAGCCAGGCCATAGGGGCCGTCGATTGGATGGGCCCTCCCGGGATTGCAAACACCATCAGCCCGATGAATCCACCCAACGGAGGATTTCCGGCGGTGGCCCCGACATTCGATTATTCGTACGACCAGCCGCTGGTGACGCTGCTCGGCATCGTCTCGGAAGTGAACGCCGTTTATAACTACGACAAGAACGGCAATCTGCTTGCTCAGGGCACACCCATCAAACGCGATTATGGTTTGAACTGGTATGAGCTCTATGCGCAGGATTCCTGGCGAGTGAAATCGAACCTTACCATTAACTATGGATTACGCTGGTCGTTATTTCCTCCGCCTTGGGAAGTGAACGGCTATCAAGTGAGCCCCAATGTCAGCCTGGGTGGTTTGTTCAATCAGAACGTGCAGGCGATGAACGCCGGACAAGGGTACAACACCGATCCGGTTATCAATTTCAGACTGTCCGGGCCAGCCAACAACGGGCCAGGGCTGTATCACTTTGAAAAGACCGATTTCGCGCCGCGTTTCTCGATTGCGTATTCTCCCCGGCCACAGAATGGTTTCCTTAAGAAGATGGTGGGCGAAGGCGACAAAACCGTCATTCGTGGCGGAATCGGCCGTGTTTACGACCGGGACGGCATGGAACTGCTCAGCAGCTTCGATCAAAACGGCGCCTTCGGATTGTCCACGACGCTACAAAACCCCTGTTGTGTGGATGGCGTCGGGCAAACGGCGCGTCTTACCAACTTGAACGTGATCCCCACTGTGAACGCTGTTGGCAGCACGTACTTGCAGCCCGCGCCACCCGGAGGATTCCCTTCCACTCCCGGCGACCTGCAAGCGATTGCGTGGGGAATTGACGACACACTCAAAACGCCGTATTCCTGGACTATCGATTTCTCCGTCAGCCGCGATCTCTCGAAAGGCTTCGCCTTGCAACTGGCTTATGTCGGGCGAATTTCGCGCGATCAACTTGCGCAGCGCGATCTGATGCAGCCGCTGGATATCAAAGATCCGAAGACCGGAATCGACTATTTCACCGCAGCTTCCCGCTTCGCGACTCTGTATCGTGAAAATGTTCCGACTTCCAGCATCACAGACTCGCTGGTGGGCCCCACCGCGTCCTACTGGAAGGACATGTTCCAACCCTTGCAGAAAGGCGGCGCTTACAGCCTGTATTGCGGCGGCGGATCCACACCCAGCGTGGTTCAGGCGATTTACAACATCTACCAGTGCTTCCCGTATATCGATTTGCTGGCCCTGGGAACCATCGATTACTATGGCGGCCTGACGGACGCCAATCTTCCAGGCGTTTCTTATTTCGCCAACACCGGCCCCTCCTCCTATTTGAACCCGCAGTATTCATCCATGTACACCTGGAGCTCCATCGGCAAGGCCAATTACAATGCGCTCCAGGTGAATCTCACCAAGCGGATGAGTCAAGGCGTTCAATTCGATTTCAACTATTCGTTTTCCAAGTCGATTGACATCTATTCCTCGGCGACGCGGGTAGGTCCTTTCGGAATCAGTTCGGCGCTGCCCAACGCCTTTTCGCCCAATCAATATCGCGGGGTCTCCGACTACGACCTGACTCACCAGTTCAACGCGAACTGGATCGTGGAATTGCCGTTCGGACAAAACAAGGCGTTCGCTGCCCACACAAACAGATTCGTGGATGCGTTGATTGGCGGATGGCAGCTCTCAGGGCTCATTCGCTGGACCTCTGGTTTTCCGGTTAGCGTTTTGAACGGCCAATATTATCCGACCAATTGGACCATCCCAGGGCTGGCAACCGCGGTAGGCAAGGCAGTCACCGGTGTCTTCAAGGAGCCGGATGGCACCGTGAATATGTTCGCCGATCCAACCGCCGCACTGGCGGATTTCGCCCCCACCTATCCCGGTCAGAGCGGATCGCGCAACGTGATCCGTGGCGACGGCTACGCCGGAATGGATGCCAGCCTGAGTAAACGCTGGAAAATGCCTGTGGAAGGGCATTCGCTGCAATTCCGCTGGGAAACTTTCAATGTCACCAACCTGGTGCGATTCAACGTACAATCGAATCCGCCGTCGATCAATCAATCGTCCAGCTTCGGCAACTATACCGGCCTGCTAACACAACCGCGTAACATGCAGTTTGCATTGCGCTATGAATTCTGACTTCCTGCCGCGGATCCATCAGGCCGCATACTTCGTCGCGCTCAGCGCATTGTTTTCGCTGGCTCCGCTGCACGCCGCGGAAATTACCTGCCCTCTGCCGCAAAGCAGCGCATTCTCGCATTACAAAAAACTGGCCGTTTTCGATGGCTGGTTCGAGGTTTACCAACTGCCCGGGAACGTCTATGCTTTCTATGAGCCGAGGCAGGACCAGCAGGTATTGAGCTACCTGATCGTCGGAGATAAGCTGGCCCTCTTGTTCGACTCCGGCTTGGGAATCGGCGATATCGGCGGCATCGTACGGCGGCTCACTTCCCTGCCGGTGCTGGTGCTCAACTCGCACACCCACTTCGATCATGTGGGCGGCAACGCGGAGTTCTCCACAATTTACGCCGTCGATTCAGCATTCACGCGAAAGAACGCCGAAGGACATCCCAACGCCTACATGCTGAAAAACGCCGGCCCGAGCGAGGCTTGCCCTCCGCTGCCGCCAGGATTCAGTTTCGCGAAGTATTCGATCAAACCGTTCCGCATCTCGCACACGGTTCAAGACGGTGAAATTATCGATCTGGGCGGCCGGCCCTTAGAGGTGCTTCTCACACCCGGCCACACTCCCGACGCGCTTTGCCTGCTGGATCGAAAACAGAAGGAACTATTCACCGGAGACACGTTTTACCCCGATGAGATTTGGCTTTGGTGGCCGGAGACCAATCTGAATGCGTACCAGAAATCGATAGAGCGGATTGCGAAGTTAGCGCCTTCGCTCCAGATTCTGCGGCCGGCGCACGCCGCGCCAGAGGCCGATCCGGCATTGTTGGCAAAGGTGGCTCAGGCGCTACCCCAGGCTCGAAGCGGCAAAATGCAATATAAGCGTGAGCCGGGCCGGCGCGTGTACCAATTTTCGGGATTCTCTATCGCGCTGAGCCGCTCGAAATAGCGGCACGCGCCGCGGAAAAGAGGGAGAGGCTTTATGCTTCGATCGTCGCTATTGTCAGTTTGCGTCGCAATGGTTGCAAGCGCTCAGACACCGCTCCGAACGGCCGATGGCCAACCGGATTTACAAGGCATTTGGAGCAACGCAACCATTACCCCTCTGGAACGTCCAGCCGATTTGGCCGGCAAGCAGACTTTCACGGCCGCGGAATCGGCGGCCTATGAAAAGCAGGCGCTGGAACGCAACAATGCAGATCGGCGCGGGACCGACACCGAAGCGGACGTGGCCGGCGGGTATAACAAGTTTTGGTTCGATCGCGGCACCAAAACCGTGGGAACGCGGCGAACGTCGTTGATTGTGGATCCTCCCGACGGGCGCATCCCCGCGCTTTTGCCGGACGCGGAGAAGCGCGCAAAAGAGAAGGAGGCCTGGCTCGAAAAGCACGATACCGATGGTCCGGAGGACCGGTCCCTCGCCGATCGATGCATTCTGTGGACAACGGCGGGGCCGCCGATGCTACCCGGCCCGTACAACAATAATTTCCAGATCCTGCAGACCCGCGACCGCGTTGTGATCCTGAACGAAATGATCCACGACGCACGCATCGTCCCTTTGGACGGAAGCCCGCATTTGCCGGACAATATCCGGGAATTGAGAGGCGATTCGCGCGGGCATTGGGACGGCAACACGCTGGTGGTGGATACGACCAACTTTAACGATGAGTATTCCTTAGAAGGGTCCGACCGGAATCTGCACCTGATCGAGCGCTTCACGCGCACTTCACCGGACACGCTGCTGTACGAGTTCACCGTCGACGATCCAACGGCATTTACCAGGCCGTGGACGGCGCAGCTCGCCGTAACCAGGACCAAGGGTCCAATCTTCGAGTACGCTTGCCACGAAGGGAATTACGCGATGACGGATATTCTCGCCGGGGCGCGGGCGGCCGAAAGGAAAGCCGGGAAATGATGCATGCTATTTTCCGTTGGACCTTGACCCTATGGGCGCTCACTCTGCCGGCGGTCTGGGGCGCCGAAGTAACGGTGGGCACTGCGACTGCTCACGCGGGCGAGCGAGCCACCGGATTCATCCAAGTGCCGGTCGGGGTTGACGCGCCCACAAACATTCCAGTTATCGTCATCCATGGAGCGAAGGCCGGGCCCAGGCTGGCATTGGTTGCCGGTTCGCACGGCACGGAGTATGCTTCGATCGTCGCTTTGGAGAAACTGGCGCAGAGCGTGAGCCCGGCTGCGCTTTCTGGAACGCTCGTCATCGTCCCGCTGATCAACCTGGCGTCGTTTGCGCAGAAAGTGCCGCACTTGAATCCAGTGGACGGGAAGAATATGAACCGGATGTATCCCGGGAATCCGAAGGGCACGCAGACGGAGAGAGCTTTGTGGGCGATTGGCCGGCAGGTGGTGGAACCGTCCGACTACCTGATCGATCTGCACGGCGGAGACCTGGACGAGAACCTTCGGCGCTACTCGTATTGGCCGCAGACGGGGAACGAAAAACTGGACGCGACATCGCGCGGCATGGTGATGGCCTTCGGGCTGGACCACATTATCATCCAGAAGAGTCAAGGGCCGGCCGCGGCCGGCGCCACGCCTATTTCGCGATTTGCAACGGACTTGGGAAAGCCTACGGTGATCGCGGAAGCAGGACATGCCGGCACCACCAATGCGGAGGATGTGGATGCCTTGGTGCAGGGGGCGGAAGGGGTAATGCGCTATCTAAAAATGCTGCCAGGCGAAGTAACGCCGGTGGAGCACCCGGTGTGGATCGGCCAGATTACGACGGTTCGAAGCGAACAAGATGGTATCTTTTATCCGCTTGTCATCCCGGAAAGCTACGTCCAGCAAGGAATGAGAGTCGGCTATACAACCGATTACTTCGGCAACAAACTGGCGGATATCGTAACGCCGGTATCGGGTGTTGTGGTTTATGTATGTTCGGTACCTTCGATGAAAAAAGGCGACACGGCCGCTTATATCGGAGAGATCTTAAATGCACCCTAAATCCGGCCAACAATTCCAGATTCGCCAGGCAACTTCTGCCGATGTGCGGGAATTACGGATTTTAATTGAGCGTTCCGTGCGGCATCTGCAGCGGAACGATTACACACCTGCCCAGATAGAGGGAGCGCTGGGGCACGCCCTGGGATTGGATACTCAGTTAATCGAGGATGGGACGTACTTTGCGGTGGCGCCGATTTCCCAGCCGGAGCTGATTGTCGGGTGTGGAGGATGGAGCTATCGCAAGACGCTTTATGGAAGCGATCATGGGCCGCATCGGGAGGCGGGCTTGCTTGATCGCGCCAAGGAGCCGGCGAAAATCCGAGCCATCTTCGTCGACCCCGATTGGGCCCGCAAAGGGCTAGGCACTCTCATCTTGAAACACTGCGAAGATGCGGCCGAGCGAGCGGGATTCCGCAGTCTGGAAATGGGTTCCACGCTTACAGGCGTTTCTCTTTACTCTCTCAAAGGTTACGAACGTCGCGAAACCGTCGGCATTCCGCTGCCGAATGGAGAGGTTCTGCCCATCGTTCACATGGTGAAGAATATTTGACGAACCAGCGGGCCAGCGAGTTCGATTTTCTGCCCGCGGCGGAGTTGGCTCATCAAATCAGGTCCGGAAACGTATCGCCGCTGGAATATACAGAACACTTGCTTGCGAGAATCGAGAGGCTGGATCCTCATATTCACGCGTTTACTCATTTATTACGCGAGGAATCCATCGATAGCGCCAGGCTTGCGGGGGAAGCGGTCAAGCGCGGGCGACAACTTGGTCCGCTGCACGGCGTACCGGTAGGGATCAAGGACAACATCGACGTCGCGGGCTGCCTCACCACCTGCCAGTCGCAAGTTCGGGCGCATAAATCAGTTCGAGCGAGAGATGCCGGCGTGGTAGCACGGCTGCGCGAGGCCGGAGCGATTATCATCGGCAAGCTTGCTCTGGAGGAATTCGCGATCGGCGATCAGGCGCCGGATGCTCCATGGCCGGCCACGCATAACCCCTGGGACCTGGAGCGCACTCCGGGTGGTTCTTCCTGTGGCGCAGGCGCCGCCGTTGCGGCTGGTCTTATACCCATCGCGGTGGGCACCGATACGGGCGGCTCCATCCGGAATCCGGCAGCTCTGTGCGGGGTGGTGGGGTTGAAACCAACGCGTGGATATTTGCCGCTGGCGGGCATTTTTCCGGTTGCCCGGTCGCTGGATCACGCCGGCCCCATCACGCGAACCGTCGCCGACAATATGTTGGCCCTGCACGCGCTGGCCGGCCAGCCGGTTCAGAGGGAAGCGGAAGACATCCGCGGGCTTCGCATAGGCGTGATCAAGCACTTTTACATCGACGACTTTCCAGCCACAGCCGATGTCGTGAAGGCTATTCAAACGGCCGTGGAAACACTAGGCGCACTAGGAGCCGTGGTTTCCGAAACCAAACTCGACACGCTGCACGCTTTTCGGGAGTGTGGCTGGACGATCCTCAAGGCCGAAGCTTACGGCTTTCACCAGCGTTGGCTGAAGAAGCGCCCCGAAGATTACGGCTCAGCGGCACGTCGCGTCCTTTTGGACGGCGCCAGTGTCGACAGCGACCGTTATCTGGAGGCACAGCGCGCCCGCGTCCGGCTGCGCGTCAATGTCGCAACAGCAATGCGAGACGCGGACATACTGCTCACCGCTGTGACTCCCGCTTCGGCCGGTCGACTCAACGATCCGGATGCGATGGAAAAATCGGGCGACGGTTCCATGCGAATCCCGTTCAATGTGACGGGGAATCCGGCGATGGCGCTGCCGATTGGATTCACGGCCGGAGGTCTGCCACTCTCTATGCAACTGGTGGGCAGGCGCGGGGCGGAAAGTACGGTGTATCGCGTGGCATTGGCCTATGAAGCCGCAACCAGGTGGCATCAATTTCGGCCCGAGCTTGCCTGTCTCTGAAGTGGGGCAGGCGCTTCACCTGCCCAGGATTTCACTGAGGAAGCTTTTCGTTCGCTCGTTTTGGGGTGCGCTGAAGATCAACGACGGCGGACCCTGCTCGATAATTTTGCCTTTCTCCATGAAGAGGACGCGATCGGACACGTCCCGCGCGAAAGCCATTTCATGTGTGACCACCAGCATGGTCACTTCCGACTCAGCGGCCAGCGCTCTGAGCACATTGAGCACTCCGCCCACCAACTCCGGGTCCAGAGCCGAAGTTACTTCGTCGAAGAGCAGCACCTTCGGTTGCATCGCCAGCGCTCGCGCAATGGCAACACGCTGCTGCTCGCCACCGGAAAGCTGCGCGGGATAAGCATCGTTCCGGCCGGACAGGCCGACCTTCTCGAATAAGTCGAGCGCACGTCTGCGCGCCGCCGCCGAAGACAGTTTCAGCACGCGAACGGGCGCTTCCATGACATTCTCGATAGCTGTCATGTGCGGGAATAGATTGAAGTGCTGGAAGACCATACCGACATCGCGCCCCTGAGTTGGCCGCCTCTGGCGCCGCCCGGAGCGGGACTCTTTTTCGGAAGGCAGAAGGTGTCCCGAGATCAGAATGCGGCCCGACTGGTACGGCTCCAGCCCCATCAAGAGACGGAGAATGGTGGACTTCCCCGATCCGCTGGGACCGATGATGGCAAGTTTCTCTCCCGCCGCAACTTCCAGATTGAAATCCTCCAGAATTCGGGTTTCGCCATACGACTTACTAACTGCGATGCATTGGATGACAGGGAATTCAGGACGTGCCAACTTTGCGCTCCAGGTGACGGAAAAAGAGAGAGGCGGAGTAACTAATGGCGAGGAACATCAACGCCACCATGGTATACGGCTCCGTATAGCGATAGGTCATACCTGTTACCTGGCGGGCGGCACTTAGTAACTCGGGAATTGTAATCGTGGCCAGGAGCGGGGTTTCCTTGAACATGCCGATCAGGTAGTTACCGAGCACTGGGATGACGGGCGGAATGGCCTGAGGCAGAATGATACGCCGCCATGTTTGGGCTCGGCTGAAGCGGAGAGCCTGAGCCGCCTCCCATTGTCCGGGAGGCACTGCGTCCACGCCTCCCCGGTACACTTCGGCGATGTACGCGCTGTAGTAGATTCCCAACCCCAGCACACCGGTGATCATCGCGGAAAAGCGGATCCCGATGAGCGGAAGTCCGTAAAAGATGAAGTAAAGCTGCACCAGCAGGGGTGTGTTGCGGAGAAACTCGACCAGGCCCCGCGAAATCATACGCGCCGGCAGCGACCTTGCGCGATATCCAAGCGCCAGCACCAGGCCGCCGGCGAGTGCGAAGGCGAACCCGGCCAGAGTGGCCTCGATGGTCACCACCAGACCTCGCAGCAAGAGGGGCAGAATCTGGACGGCCAGATGAGCGTCGAAAGTCATGCTGGGCGCCTCACGCTGCGCGCCTCAAGATGGATGCACCGCCGAGGCCGCGGTACACGGTAAAGCGCTTCTCGAGCGTGCGCACCGCTTGGGCCAGAGGAAAGCACATCAGGAAATAGAGGAGAAGCACCGCACTCCAGGTCTGCCCCGGCTTGCCGGTGGAGGTGATAACCTGAGCGCCGGAGAAAGTGAGGTCGGTCAGCGTAATCAGCGAAACAAGTGATGTTGATTTTAGTAACTCAACTAATAGATTGCCAAACGGAGCAAACATTGTGGCGAAGGCCTGTGGCAGGATGATGCGCCGGAACGCCAGGCTGTGCGGCATGCCCAGTGCGCGGGCCGCGTCCCACTGGCCGGGATCCACGCCAAGTATTCCCGCGCGAACAACTTCCGCGCCATACGCCGAGAACGTGAGCCCAAGTCCGAGAGTGGCAGCCTCCAGGGGAGTGGTGTCGATACCCAGGATGGGAAGGATGAAGAAGAGATAGTAGAGCTGAATGAGCGCCGAGGTGCCTCTCAGAATCTCGGTGTATGCGTTGGCGATCACTCGGATCGCGGCAACCCGCGAGACTCGCGCGGTGCCTACCAGCAAGGCAAGGACAAATGCAAGGCAGGCGGAGGTAGCCGTAACTTCCAGCGTGACGGCCGCGCCGCGGAGAAGCACCGGCAGAAAAGAGAGCAGCGAAGGAGCGGGAGTCATTCAGGATAGCCCCGTATCGCCACAGGAATGGCGCTTACTTCGGGGATTCTCATCTACCGTTCTTCATTTCAAGATTCCACCTATGAACCGCCGCGGTCATGGATTCGCGAAAAGCGACCTCGTGCCTTCGTCTTCGATAGTCTGAAGGCAGCCGTCGCATTTGGCGATCAACCGCTTTACCGAATTCAAGCCTATTCAGAAGCGACAATGCGAATCGACCGTCCAGATCGCCGTGAGCGTGGGCGGAATAAACGGGAAACAAGATTCGGCGTAACGGTGGGCGAACGGCAAACCACCTGAGTAACCTCCATGGCGCCGATTCACGATCCTGTTGTGGAAGCAGGTCGATCAAGAAATCCATGGCCCGCGAATCATCGAGCCACAGGACCATCAGCAATCCGAAATACCCCAAAGATCCGCTCGTCTTGGCTCGTTCCAGACATTCGATAAATACAGGATCTTTGACCAGCTTCCAGAGCGCACCGGCAATAGTTAACTGTCGGCTTCTGTCGGACTCTTCGTTGAACATGGCTTGTAATATCGGCACCGCGGCAACATCATGCAGTGCCGAGACGCCCTCAATGATGTGCGTGTACTTTAACTTGAGGTTGCGCCTTACCATCTCTCTCGCCAGCTCACGCTCTTCAGCGGTGAGGTCCTCAAGGAAGGTAAGATCCAGTTCGCCATGAGTGAGCTCAGTTGTGTCGCCGAACCAGTTCGATAGGAACTTCGCAAATGCCGGCGAGTGTGGGCCCCGTGCCACCTCCTCCGGAACGTCGTAGGTATCGCTCAGCCTCAACGGCGCCCTCCGGCCTGAATGCGCGGGCCAGCGGAATAGCGCCGCTTTACAGGCACCATCTGGACACTTAGCAGTCGGACAGGCCTCATCCCGCTTCCTGTCCAGAGCAAATTTCAACGGCCGTGATGCCGGCAGTTGGCATGTCGTTTTGGGTGTAGCCGAAAGCGCCCAGGATCCCCAGCAGCCTGCCGGAGGCGAGCAGCGTGGCGATGCTCCCGTTGACGGCTGCGAGCAGATCCGCATCTTCCTTCCTCAAGCCGAACGCCTGGTAATGATAGATGGACTTGCCATCCGATCCTAGCGGTTGCTCAAAGGGATCGGCACGCTCGAGACCCGCATCTCCGCTGGTTGCCAACAGACCATTCACTTCGAGCGAGGGAAAGTAAATGGCGTCCACCCTCCCCGCCTGGAGCCCGGCAAGCGCCTCTGTGTCTTTCGAGAAGAGGACGATTTGGTCGGAGGCTACTCCGCTTTGCACCACCTCCTGCTGCTGATCCACACCCGGTTGAGTTCCGATCTTCACGGTGGGCTGCCGGGTGACGTCCGCCAAACGGTGAAGGTTCTTCGGATTTCCCTTCTTCACCAGGAACGATCCACCAATGCGCGACAGGGGATCGGAAAAGGCAATGTTGCCGCAGCGCGAGGGGCGGATGAACATTCCGGCGCCGATGATGTCGATGCGCTTCGCGAGCAGGCTAGGCACCAGCGCGTTGAAGTCCGCGATTTGCGCGTCCACATGGGTGATTCCGTATGGGGCTAGAACCGCTTTGAGCAGTTCAACCATGGCACCTTGCAGCGTACCATTCCCGTCGATATATCCATACGGTTTCTCGTTGGCAATGCCCACCCGAAGCGACCCCGCGCGCCGTGCGTTCGCAAAGACGGTTCCGCCAGTGGCTACAGGGCTCTTACAGGATGTCGTCAAACCTGCTGCGACGGCTGCACCGAGCGCCTGTACGAGAAAGACTCTTCGACTCGTCGGCGATGGGAGCACGTCCGATTGTAGACCGATGGCTATTGAAGCGAGGCGCGGTTGGCCGGAGCGGCCGCATGTTCCGCGGTCAGCTTCTTCATCAGGACCTGCGTGTGCTCTGGAAATTTGAGAACGATCACCGGGGGAGTACCAATGGAATCCCCTCGGAAGATGCCGTCCAAAGCGACATCAAGCGGGGTTTTTCCCTCCACGTCCTTTACGTCGAGTTTCGTGCCTTTGTCCACCAGATACTGGATCACCGAATCCGCACCCCGGCACACCGCGCCATGCAAAGCGTTTTCGTGCCGATCGTTGACCGCGTTGACATCGGCGTTCAGTTCGTCCACCAGTATTTTCACGGCTGCGAAGACATCGCGCTCCGGCTCCAGCCATTGCCCAGGCACGCAACCGACGCCCGCCGCAACCATCAACGGTGTAGTATGTTCGTCGATTGGCGTGGCGTAATCCGCCTTCGCCTGAAGCAACAAACGCATCATGGGAATGTCCGCCCCCTTGGCTGCCAGAAAGAATGGCGTCGCACCTTTGAATTCGGTGTAATTCATGTCACCCGGGTTTCGCTTGGCCGTCTTGGTGACGGCTTTTGCACTTGGATCCGCGCCGTGAGCAAGCAACCGCCTGGCAAGCTCCAGACTGTCCAGATCGTTGTCCGCGGTCTTGGGAGGAGGATATTGCGATTCCTCGTAGTTACGAACCCGTATCAGAGCGTGTAGCGGCGGCCAGCGTGTGCCTGCGGCATTCGGGTCCGCCCCCTTATTCAACAGATGATCGGCCAGGGCGAAATGCCCGTTGACGATGGCGGTAACCAGCATGGTATCGCCCACGGGGCTGAGCTTCGGCTCGTCGGGCGGAGTTCGCAGGTTCACATCGGCGCCCGCGGCCAGAAGCGAGTCTACCAGGGCGATGTCTCCCGTGCGGACGGCGAAGAACAACGCAGTCTCATGCTTGGGGGATTGCTTGCGGACGTCGGCGCCAGCAGCGATAAGCGCCTGAACCGCGGCCGGATGGTCTTCCGACGCCGCCCACATCAGGGCCGTCTGCCCGCTGGTTTCTTCCGCTTCGTCCGCTTTTACGCCCGCGGCCAGCAGGGCTTTGATCACGTCGGGATTGCCGCTGCGCGCGGCCGTTAACAATGGCGTGCCAGTTTGCGGCACCGGGTGGCGCGGATCCGCCCCGGCCTTGAGCAGGGCCTTCGTAATCGGGCCATCGCCATTGGTCACGGCCAAAGCCAACGGCGTGACGCCCCAGCGATTCGTTACGTTCGCCTTTGCACCGGCGGCGAGAAGCGCCTCAACCAGGTCCAGCCGATCGTTTTGTACGGCCCAATGCAGGGCAGTGGCTCCGTCCGGGTCCGCCGAATTGGGATCGCCATGCAGCTGAAGAGCCTTCTGAAGCGAGGCGCCGTGGCCGGACTTCACTGCGTCTATCACGGATGCGGGCGTGGCCGGCGCACTGAAACAAGGGGCCGAGAGCGCGAGCGCGGCCCCGAGAATTGAAATCAATTTCGGCATTAGAGCTCCGCGAGCATACCCGTTGCGTCACCCAAGGTGTCGGTGTGGACCCCGGCCTTGTCCAGAACGCTGCGCAGCAGGTTGGACATCGGCATGTCCTGTTTGTACTCGATGTGTCGGCCGCCCTTCAGCTTTCCCGCACCACCGCCGGCGAGAACCACGGGCAAATGTTCGTGGTTGTGCATGTTTCCGTTGCTGATGCCGCCTCCGTACAGGATCATGGAGTTGTCCAGCAGCGTGGCATGGCCGTCGGGCGTCTGTTTGAGTTTGCCAAGGAAGATGGACATCTGTTTCACGTGATAGGCGTCAATTTTCGCCAGTTTGGCGAGTTTTTCCGGATTGTTATCGTGATGGGAAATCGAATGATGCCCCTCCGGCACTCCAGCCTGCGGATAACTCCGCCCGCCCTCTTCACGCCCGATCATCAACGTGGTGACGCGCGTAATGTCGGCCTGAAACGCCAGAACCTGCAGATCGAACATCAGATGGATATGGTCTTCGAAGTTGTCGGGGATTCCAAGCGGGCGCGTGCCGGCCGGCCCCAGCGTGGTTGATTCGGAATTATGCGCCTCAATCCGCTGCAGCCGCACTTCAACTTCGCGAATCGAAGTCAGGTACTGGTCCACTCGCCTGCGGTCGGCCGGTCCGAGATTGCTTTCCAGGCGCTTCATAGAGCCCGTGACGGCGTCCAGAATGCTCTGATCTTCCCGAGTCTGGATGAGCCGGTCTTTCACGTTTTCTCCCTCGCCAAAGAGGCGCTGGAAGACCAGGCGAGGATTGTTCTCCATGGGCAGCGGCGTGGTGGCCGAGCTCCAGGAGAAGGTGTTCATGTACGCGCAGGTATAACCTTCGTCGCACAATGGATCGAGGTCACTGTCGTCAAGCTTCAGTTCCAGCGACGGGAGCAGGTTATCCTTGCCTAGCGATCTGGCTGCAATCTGGTCCGCGGTAATGCCCAGATACAGGTCCGCGCCCTCGGTCCGCTTGGCGTGACATCCGCTCAGAAAGGCTCCAGCCGCGCGTGAATGGTCTCCAGAACCGTCATTCATGCGGTCAGCGCAATGATGCGCCAGTCCCGAGAAAACGTTGACGTAATCGCGGAATGGTTCGAGCGCGCTCAATGTCGGCGAGAATTTGAAATCCGTCCCGGAACCGGTGGAATTCCATTGCCCCAGGCTGACCCCGTTCGGGATGTACATGAAACCAAGTCTCGGTATCGCCTTGGTGGTGGCGGCGAAAGCAGGCGTCATCGCGTCCAGCAACGGCAGGGCAAGCGTGGCGCCAAGGCCACGCAGGAACGAACGCCGAGGGAGCGAAATCTTTGGTAGAAACATGGTCTAGTTTTCCTTTCCTGTCTTGTTCACCTTCGCCGGCTGGAAGGCGACGGGCTGCGGGGATTGGATCTGGGCATCGATATTCTGCGACAAGCGCATCTGGAAGGGCGCGCTCTGTACGATCCCCATTAAAAGCGACGAGAAGCGGTAGTCGTCTTTCTTCGCTTCGTTCACGGTAGCCCGGATGGCCGGCGCGTCGTACCATTCGCTCCCGCGCCCCAGGGCGTAGGTGAGCAGCCTCTCGGTCATCCTGTAAACAAACTCCCCGGAATGCTCCAACAACACTGCCCTCAGTCCCTTGGCGCCGTCGAATTTTGTGCCGTCGGCGAGTTGTCCTGTCGCGTCGATGGGGTTGCGCGTCTTGTCGGCGGGCCCCGTCGACTCCACGATTCTCCATTTTCCGGTGGCGTCAAAGTTCTCGAGCGCGAATCCCAGCGGGTCCATGCGGGCATGACAACTGGCGCAGGCGGGGTTCTTGCGGTGTTCGGAGAGGCGCTCGCGCATGGACAAAACCTTCCCGGCGCCTTCGGCCTCCGGCAAAGCGGGAACGTCCGGCGGAGGGGGCGGTGGAGGGCTGCCGAGCAGAGTCTCGAGAATCCATTTCCCGCGCACTACCGGAGAAGTGCGCGTCGGATAAGACGTCAAAGTCAGAATACTGCCCTGCCCCAGCAATCCTCCGCGAATGCCGTCCGTCACGGTGACGCGCCGGAATTGGTCGCCATACACGTCCGGGATGCCGTAATGGCGCGCCAGGCGTTCGTTCACGAAGGTATAGTTCGCGTTCAACAGCTCCAGAACGCTGCGATCGCCGAGCAACACGTTGTCGAGCAACAAATCGGTTTCCTTTTCGAACGCCAGCCGCAGGTTGTCATCGAATTCGGTAAATATGATGGGATCGGGTTTGACGCCTTCCACCACCCGGAGCGACAGCCATTCCGAGGCGAAATTCGTGACCAGGCTCTTGGCGCGCGGGTCTGCCAGCATGCGGCGGACCTGGGCTTTCAGGATTTCGGGATCCCGCAGCTTCCCGCGTTCGGCAACAGCGAGCAACTGATCGTCGGGAATGCTGCTCCACAAGAAGAAGGACAGGCGGGAAGCCAGTTCAATATCGGTGATCCGATACGCGGTCTGGGGGGCAATACCGGCGGGGTCGCGCTCGACGCGAAACAGGAACGCCGGATCCATGAGCATCTGGCGAATCCCCATGCCGATTCCCGCTTCAAAATCCCCATCATTCCGTCCCTGTTTGTAAGCTGCCAGCAATTCCTGCGATTCGTCGTCCGACACCGGCCTGCGATACGCGCGGTGCGCCAGCGCGCCCAGGATCGTTTTCGCGCAGGGCATCTCTTCCTGTTGACGAACGGGCCAGCAAGTAAAGACCAGGCGGCGGCTGGCTGAATCCCCCGGACCGGCGACGGCTTTCGTGGTGAAGGGGCCACTGACAATTACGCTGTCCACGCCCATGGGGCGCGCCGGACCTCCGGTGCCCGAGATGAACTCCTCATTTACCTGCGAAGGCACCGGCACAAATCGGGCAAGAAACGCCGCGCTGATTTGCCTCTCTCCGGCTTTCACTGGCAGACGCACCTCCAGGGCAGCGTCGGCATCCTGACCTCGCGTCAACTCTTCCGCCTTGGTCAGTTTCTTAATCGGCTCGTCGCCCGGGATGCCATTCATCGGAAGAAATCGATCGGACGGCACATCCAGCGGCTCGCGGGTGGTCTGGTCCATACCCACCGCAAAGAGCGCGACCGGCATCCCATCCAGTCCGATCACGATCCGTTCCCGCTTCGGCTTGTCTTCCACGTCCGAGCCGCCAACATAGCGGTCGATACCGATGATCCGGTCATACCGGCGCTGCAGCTTGATCTTGATGCTGTATTCGCCATCTGTGGGGAATCGGTACGAAAAGGCCGTGCCGCCGCGCGTCCCGAAAGGCAGCCCGTCGATCCACTTGGTCTGCGGCGTCTCGTAAGAAACGCGACGCGTGTAAACATTGGGCGCGAGCGACGCAGGCCCCAGCGCCGCCGTGGTCACCCGGCGCGCGATGGAAAGATAGCGCTCCAGCAGCAGCGGCGAAAGTCCCAACACATCGCCGTTGTTGTCGAAGCCATAGCTTTTGTCGTCCGCGGGGAGCAACGACGAGTCGTCTGGGTTCAGCTCCACTGCGAGCAAGTCGCGTACGGAATTCAAGTACTCCATCCGGTTCAGGCGATGCAGCATCATGGGACGGCCGGGATTGGGATGAGCGGCAGAGGCGCCATCGAGAGACGCTTCGAGCGAAGCCAGGAACGCGTTCGCCGCGGGCTTATCGGGCCGCCGGGCCGGGGCGGGAGGCATGGCGCCACTACCCAACTTGAGCACCACCTTCTCCAAGGTCTCGCCGCTTTGCCTGACGTCGGCAAGATTGATGGTTTCGAGCGACAGCCCTGCCGTGCGCAGCTTGTCGCTATGGCAAGTGACACAGTACGTTTTGAGAAAAGCGCGCTCGGCGGCGGCCGATGAGCTATCTTGGCGTTCGGGTAATTGTGCCACAGCGAGCGTCCCACCCGCCAGCAAGATCCAGACTGCGGTAAGTGCCGGGGTTCGAGATCTGCTGCTCAGCTTTTGATTTTCCATGTTTGTAACTTTCGATCTGACTTAGATCGCAGAGGGCATACCGGGGCCGGATATGATCTTAAGGATACGCTGGTTCGGTCGAGAAGTCATTCGAAAACCAGGAGGTTTTTCGGATAGAATTCCCGACCGTTGCATCATCTACTGAACAGAAGACTTGTTCGAGCTCAAGAGCCGATATTAGAAGGTAATGCGCGCGGTCAACTGGATGGCCCGCGGCCCTGCGCCTTCGGCCGTTTGCAGGGCGGTGAGCGCCCCGAATCCGGCAACCCCCACGGTGAGGGTCTGAGGCGGGGCGAAATTCGGATGGTTGAACAGATTGGCGACTTGCGCTCCCACTTGAATGCGCGAGGACTCCCTGATTTGGAAGCTCTTAATGAGGGACATCGACACGGCGTCGGTACCCGGCCCCACCACACTGCCCGGCGACGAGTCTCCGAACCGGCCAATGGCGTCGGGCGGGGAAACGAACGCGGCGGGATTAATCCACTGGCCGATGGACTGTCCCTGGGTTGGATTAGCTCCAGAAACCGTATCTGCCCGGCCCCCGGTAGAGTTGAACGCGTTGAAACCGCAGCCACAGGGGTCCGTGAGCGTGCTCACCGTCATGAAAGGGCCGCTCTGAAACAGCAGCACGCCGGCGAGCTCCCATCCGTTCACCAGCCGGTCGACGAACCCGTTGGCGCCACTCAGCAGCATCTTCCCTTTGCCGAACGGCAGCTCGTAAAGAAACGTGGTGAGGAAGCGCTGGCGGCGTGTGAAATTGACATTGCCGTAATCGGTGCCTGGCGCGTAGGGATTGGAAAGGGTTCCGCCATACTCTCCGGCGAAACCACCGGACGGGGTGCTGGGGTTCCCGCCAAGATTGGACAGATTCCGCGCATAGATATAACTGCTCTGGAATTGCAATCCGTTCGACATCCGCTTGTTCACCGATAGGGTCATCGCATTATAGTTGGAGAAGCCGGCGTTGTCGTTGTAGTAGATTTCCTGCCACAAGGGAAACGGGAAAGCCGACGACGGCAGGTTGCCGAATCCGATGGTGTTCGGCATCGGCTGATTCATGTTTTGACCGGCTCCCAGATGCGTCGCGTGATTTCCGTCATAGGAGGCGCGCAGGCCGATATTCGCCCCCAAATCCCGCTCGAGCGTGACATTCCATTCCTGAACGTACGGGTCCTTGTAGTGCAGATTGGTGACCTGGAAGAGGCTTTGCGAATCGGGTTGTGCGATGTCGGAGGGCCAAGAGTAAGGCAACTGGTAGATCGGCAGCCCGTTGCTTCCGAACGAATTGCTGAAGAACCCCACATCGCTCGATTCCACCGCCCAGGCGCTGATGGCGGCGCTAGTCATTAATGCCTCGATATATTTTCCGTAACCCCCGCGCAGAACCGTTTTATCGTCGAAAATGCGCCAGGCGAATCCAATGCGCGGCGCGAAATCGGTCTTTTGGGAATATCGCAGCGCTCCCGGGAGACCAAGCGACTGAGCGGTAACGATCGGCGTGGGGTAGATGGATTGCGCAAAGCCGGGACTGACAATCCCGAAAGTTCCGGGACCGGGGATGATAATCGCTCCCTTTTCGGGCACACCGTTTACTACGCTCGAATAGTTGTAATCGAAATTGGCCAGGTTGTTGTAGGCGTCGCGGAACGCCGGATGGTATTCCCAGCGCAGCCCGAAATTGAGCGTGAATCTTGACGAGACTTTAAAATCGTCCTGCACGAAGGTAGCGTAATGTTGCGCCGTTGCGTTCACGTTGGGCTGCAGGGTGGTGGCGATGGTGCTGTTATCGGGGTAACCCAAAAGGAAGGAGGCCAAAGGAGTGGCCGCGCCGCCGCCGAGCAGCGCACTCATCACCGATCCGTTGAAGGTGTAGGACCCTTCCAGAACGTTGTAAAACGCCGCGCCCATGGTGGAGTGTAGCCGCCGGTAATCCGCGCCAAACTTTATGGTGTGCTTGCCTTTGGTCCACGTCAGCGTTTCCAGCAGTTGTTTGGTGCCCTGGTTCGCGCTTTGCGACTGATTTCCAAGCGGCGAAAACCCGGAAATAACGATCTGCGGAATAATGCTGGCGTCGGCCGGTGGAGGGGAAGGCAGGTTGGTGAGACCCAACTGGCTGGCCAGCCCCTGCGCCGTGACTCCGTAAGTAGATAGCTGGCGGCTGTTGCTGAATCCGCCGCGCAATTCGTTCACTACGGTGGGGCTGATGGTGTAGTTCCATGCCACCGTAAGCGCCCCGTCCACCTCCGGAAGGGAATTCAAACCCACGGTGGGGAATGAGGGAGTTCCAGGATTCGAAAATGCCGGCGCCGACGGTATTCCGGTGACCCGCCGATTCTTGTACGTGTAGCGCGCAAATACGAGGTTCTTCGATCCGATCATTTGATCCACCCGGGCATCGCCCTGAGCGCTGTTGATCGGTATAGCGAAGCTAGCCAAATAATTATTCGCAACCGCACCGGCCGGGCCGTAGTTCGGCAATGGGAACAGGGTGTTCAGCACCCTTTGCGAATAAGGCGAAAGCATGCTGGCGGGGATGATATTTCCCGGGTAACCAGTCAACTGGTTGGCGGCCCCTCCGTTCGCGGCGGAAAGATAAGAGGACAGATCTCCGTTGCGCATCGCCAGTGTTGGAACGCTCTCGATGTCGGTCTGACTCTTGGGCAGCCGCAGGGCTTCGAAGCTTCCGAAGAAGAAAGTCTTGTCGTGTCCGTTATATAGTTTGGGAATTACCACCGGGCCGCCCATGTAGATACCGAAATTGTTCATCTTGATCACGTTCGTTTCATGGCTGAAGAAGTCCGCGGCGTCGAAGTTGGTGTTCTGAACGTTTTCGAAGAGTCCTCCGTGAAGGTGATTGGAACCGGCCTTGGAAATGGTGGTGATATCGGCGACGCCTCCAAACTCGGCCGGATTGATGGTCTCTCCGATGCGGATCTCCTCAATCGCGTTGAACGACGGAAACAGTTCCGAAAGGGCCTGAGAGCCGCCCGCTCCCATGGAGGAACCGGGCCCCATGGAGCTGATTCCGTCGATGCTCATGGAAAGCTGGGTCGGCAAAGTGCCGGCGACGGAAATGTTACCGGTGGCGTCCGTTTGCACGCCCGGCTGGGCGGTCAACGTCGACATGGCGCTTGTGGAACCAGTGGAACGCGAAGTGATCGCAACGGGAAGATCGGTCAGCTCGCGCGAACCTTTGGTCTCAGCGACGCTGGATGTATCCGTCTCGATGGCTGCCGCGGAAGCTTCTACGTTCACAGTTGTCGTCTGGCTGGCAATCTTCAGCTCGGCATCCTGCCGCTTAGTTTCCCTGGCGCCGAGATCGAATGACGTAAATTCCGACTTTTGAAAGCCGGTGGCTTCGACAGTCAGTTTGTAGGTCCCCACTTCCAGATTTACGAACTGATACGTACCGGTGTCACTAGTGAGGGTGGAATGTTTCGCGTTTGTGCCGGTGTTCGTTAAATTTACCGCGGCGCCGGGCACGACGGCTCCCGAACTCTCCTTCACAGTGCCTAGCACCGTGCCGGAGGTCGATTGGCCGTTCAACGCTTCAGCCAGCAGTAGCGCGGCGAGAAGCGCAATAAAACAACCGAATCTAGGTCTGGAATACGATCCCTGGACAAATGGCCGGACCATTGTAGCTGACATTTTTTCTCCCTTATGAAGGCGTTTCAACGGTTAATGTAAACGGCTACGGAGACGGGACTCGATCGGACTGAGATCGTTACTTGGGCAAACCAGACCCGGATGATTAGGTGAATCATACGCTTCTTCGGCTAGAAGGGATCTTCGGAATCCAGGAGATTTTTCGGAAGGAAATCCCGGCTAGGTTGCGCTAAAGCGCAATATCGAGAGAGGAGCATCTCACGCCTCGCGATTCTTGATCAGCCCTCTACGCGACGAGTCGCTGATGATACAATTTAAGCGCTCGACCACGTCTGTCCTCCGACCCGTCCCGGCTTTTTCTTAAGAATCATGTCCAAGGTGCCGCAGTCGCGAGGCATATACGAATTCACAGGATTCCGCCTGGAAGTTCAGGAGCGCCTGTTGCTTAGGAACGGCGCCGCGGTCTCCATCACACCGAAGATCTTCGACATGCTTCTGCTTTTCCTGGAGAACCCCAACCGGCTATTAGGGAAAGACGAGATCATGAGAACAGTCTGGCCGTCCACTCATGTTGACGAGGCCACGCTCACCCGGACTATTTCGGAGCTCCGTAAGACCTTGGGGCAGACGGCCGGGGAAGCGAACTTTCTTCAAACCGTTCCCAAGCAAGGCTATCGCTTTGTCGCGCCCGTCGAGAATATAAGCGATCCCGCACCAGAAATATCGGTGGCTCTCGAACCCGTTTCGCAGCCACCGGAGCACGTGACGATATCCGGGAGCGTGCAACCCTTGAGAACGAATCTCTGGAAATTCGGGCCTCGGACGACCTTGGGTGTGTTGGTCGCCGGCGCACTTGTGGTCTTGGTGGGAATGTGGGCTTTTGGAGTCGAGTTCAGCCGGAGGTCTCCGGTTACTCAATCTGTCGCCGTCCTTCCCTTTAAGCATCTGGGAAATTCCGGGCCGGACCAATTCCTGGAACTTGGCATTGCCGATACGTTGATCACTCGCTTGAGTAGTGTGCCGGCGCTCAATGTGCGTCCCACCAGCGCCGTACGCAAGTACAGCGACCCGGAGCAGGATCCCGCCGCGATAGGACGGATATTGAAAGTGGACTCGGTGCTGGACGGAAGCGTCCAGACCATGCTGGATAAAATTCGCGTCACGCTTCGTTTGATCCGGGTGCGAGATGCGAAACCGCTGTGGGCTGCAACCTTGGACGGAGACTCCCGCGATCTGTTTTCACTTCAAGACGCAGTATCCCAGGAAGTGGCTCAGGCTCTGAAGCTGCAACTGTCGCCCAATGAGAAAGACCTATTCGTCAAACGCCCCACGGACGACAATGGAGCCTACGGGAGCTACCTGAAAGGCCGGTTCTTCCTGGGCAAGCGAAGTCCGGAAGGATACCAAAAAGCGATTACCTATTTTCAGGAGGCCACCCGGTTGGATCCGTCGTATGCGATGGCTTACGCCGGTCTGGCGGACGTGTACCTCCTGCTGCAGGGCGACGCTTTGGAGAACCCGCAGGAAGCGACGCCTAAAGCCAGAGCCGCGGCTGAAAAGGCACTCCAGCTGGATCCGGCACTGGGCGCGGCTCACAGTAGCTTGGCCGCGATTGCCGAGGACTATGATCGAGACTATCCCACAGCCGAAAGGCAATTCCAGCTTGCTCTGAAGCTTGACCCAGGCTTCGCGACAGCTCACGAATGGTATGCGGACTACCTGGGTCTAATGGGCCGCTTCGACCAGGCACTTGGGGAAGAGGACCGGGCATTGGAAATCGATCCCCTTTCACTCACCATCAACGAAAAGAAAGGTAAGGTTCTGTTCTGGGCGCGCCGCTACGATCAGGCCATCGTGCAATTGCAGAAAACCCTTGAGATGGATCCGAGCTTTTCTCCGGCCCTGCACTGGTTATCTCGTGCTTACGCAGTGCGGGGGATGGTTGTAGAATCGCTGGCCGAGAGTCAAAAGCAGAATCAAACTCAACCCAGCGTCGCCAATATGGAAACTTTGGCCATGGCCTATGCTGCCGCCGGAAATAAACAGGCCGCTATAGGGATTCTCGGGCAGCTGCAGTCGCGGGAACCGCGCGAATATGTATCGACCTTCAATCTGTCCTACGTCTATTTATTTCTAAAAGACAAAGACAAAGCTTTAGCGGAACTCAACCTGGCCTTGGAAAAGCACGACATGAACGTGAGTTCTCTCAACGTTGACCCGCTGCTGGACCCCTTGCGCGGCGATCCCCGATTTCACGCTTTGCTGGAGCGCGCGAATTTTGGGGGCAAGGAGCCATTCGCTAAATCGGTGCACCTGCTCTCGCTGCGGTAACGGCATGCCCTGGTATTTTTGCCACACCGGTACACGCGGCTTCAGCCGCGTTTTGCCGGGACGCGGCTGAAGCCGCATGTACCGGTGTGGTAAAAAACGCGGCTGAAGCCGCATGTACCCAAACGCGCGCAATGGTACATTATTCCAATACCCACCGGTAGCGGTTGTGCCACGTTTGCTTGCTAGGGTACTTGTAACTACTGCACCGGCCCGACAGGAGGGGCTGATGATGGAGCGAAAGCAAACTCTGTGGGTTCTCATTCCAATTCTCGCCGCCGCTGGATCACTCCCCGCGAGGGCGCAGTCCACCGCATTGCCCTCGGGAAATGTCCAGGAGATTTATCAGCGCCTGTTGGAGAAAATCAAAACCATCAAGATCTTCGACCACCATGCGCACCCCGGATTCGGCGACGACTCCGATGTGGACGCGCAAGCCACGCCGCCGGAACATCTGCCCTTGCGCGAGCGCGCGACCAATCCGGAGCTGGTATACGCGGTGAAGGCGTTGTTCGATTACCCCTACTCGGACTTGTCCGACGAACACATGCGCTGGTTGCAGGAACGATCGGGTGCGGCTGAGAAAGCGGGGGGCACGGCTTATTGGGACCACATTCTGGACCAGTGCGGTATCGAGTCGTCGGTAGCGAATCGCGTGGCCATGGCGAACTACCTGGACCCGAAGAGGTTCCGTTGGGTGTTCTTTGTCGACTCGTTCCTGTTCCCCTTCGACAACAAGGCGGTGATCGCTGAAAACCCGGACGAAGCCGTGTACATCCCGCTCCAGGAAAAAGTTTTGCACCGCTACATGAAACAAGCCAGCATTTCCGGCCTGCCCAAGAATTTCGATGAGTATTTGGCTTTCATCACGCGCATCTTGGAGGAGAACCAGAAGAATGGCGCCATCGCCGAGAAATTTGAGGCAGGATATTTCCGTTCGCTGTACTTCGCCGATCCGCCGCGCCAGGCCGCCATGGATGTCTACAAGAAATATCGTTCGGGCGGAGTCCCCACGCCGGAGGACTACAAGACCTTCCAGGATTACGTTTTTCGCTACCTGGTGACGGAGGGCGGCCGGCTTCATTTGCCCGTGCATATTCACACGGCGGTGGGGGAAGGAGACTATTTTCAGCTCCGGAAAGGCGACGTCCTCAATCTGGAGAACGTCCTTAAGGACCCTCGTTACCTGAACACAACCTTCGTCCTCATCCACGGCGGCTACCCGTATTTCCGGGAGGTGATCTGGCTGGCTGCGATGAAAAATGTTTATCTCGACAGCTCGGAAATCGAAACGCTGGTCTATCCGTCGGAGATGAAGAATGTTTTGAAGTATTGGCTGGAGACCTATCCGGACAAGGTTACATTCGGCTCGGACTCGTATCCATACAGCGCGGCTCTGGGTTCCGAGGAGACTTACTGGCTGGGCGTCTACTCGGCGCGCGACGCTCTGGCGTCCGCTCTTGCGGAGATGGTGGCTTCAAACGAAGTAACGGAGGAAAAGGCATTGGAGATCGCGCAGGGGTACTTGCACGACAATGCTTTGAGGCTTTATCCGCCGGCTCCCTGATCGCTCTTCAATCGCGAAGACGCGGCCGGTCGGGATTTGCGGACCGCGCCTCCTGCACTTATGGCGGCCACGTCAGCCCTGAGGATCGGAGTAATCCGCTACGTTGTCGTGACGTGCGCCGGTGGGCGCCAGTGAGACGTTTCGTTCGACAAACACGAGCTCGGCTATCGAGAGTAAAGGCGGCACAAATCAGCAATGCCGACTATACATCCAAGTGACATAGCACCGGGTTATCCGAAAGAGACGAGAGTCTATTTCGAGGCAGGCTTTCGCGAACCCGCCGCTCTAGGAAACACGCAGCATTTGCGTGCCGCTGATCAAAAATAGTAGAGAAGGAGCGTCATGTGCGAAACTAGCGGCGCCGATCGAGGTTGGCACTACCGGTTGCAAGCCGGGCTGTCAAGCTGTTCTGAAAGTCCGACCAATGACTATGGGGTACTCTCTACCGACGCCTACGCGCAGGCGTCTTTTCTCGTTCTTCCTGCAGTCGCTCTTGCAGTAATCGAACTTGCAGCCGCATGTATAGGTTCGCCCAGTGCTTGCGATTCTTGCCGATCTGATCCGGGTTGCGAATCCCTTCCGTGGTTAGCTGGAACGTCTCGTCAACGAGTACTCGGGCCATCCTTCCAGACCTCAAGGACGCGCTCAAATCCGCCACGCCAGCGAGCTTCGCCGGTCTTTGGGTTCTTCTCGACATAAGTCCGGAAAGCGGCGAGGATCGGAAACGTGCTCCCTTCGTAAGCCGGTATTTGCTTGACGGCAGGTTTGCGAATGGAAAATCAAAAGCTCCCCGCCGTTCCGAGGCTTCTTCTACGATATTCATTTTCCCCGCTCTGCCCCCATCATCATTGTGCATTTCGCGGAAATCGCGCCTGATACGATCGTACAGAGCCAAACCGTCTCTGAGGAGCAGCCGAAGGCGATGGTAGGTGCTGACAGCTATCTCCTCCTTGTTCTCCTCATAATCCCTCGCGAATTTGGTCAGGGGTGTGCTCCACTTTTCGTAAGCCGCGATGGGATGCTTACCCGCATTCACTTCGTTCGGGAAATCGAAAATATTGAAAGCTTCGAGGATCGCGATCAGATCGCGCACGTCGTATTCTTCGTCGTCGCTCTCCTTCCACGAGATGCGTTCGGCGTAATCTTCTTGGTTGATTTCCTCTTTCAACCAATCGAACACTCCGGCGATGTTGTAGATAGACTGCGGCGCTACTTGAATGCCGGTATTGAGGCCGCGTGGATGTCGCTTACCAGCTCTGTGGTAATCCCAGTGCGGATGTAGACTTCAACATGCTGCTCGTCCGGCGTGGTTCCCTCTTGATTGGCTTCCTCAATGATCTTTGCAGTGTGGGCTCCATCGACGATTCCGCCTTCCGCGTCGTCGATGACGATTTCTAGCAAGCCTTTTTGCTTGTCGAGCATCTTGACCGAACGAGCGAGGATCGTGATGCCTTTGTTCATCAAGTCGAAAGTTCCAGAGTAGCGGTTTCGCCGTCAAGGCTGCTGCGAACGTCCCTGTAAACTCGGCGATTGAGTCCGATCGGGTCTCTAGCGTTGGCTGAAGTACTGATGCCCGAGGGGAACTCCTTCGCGGCTACAGTAAGCCAGTACTTTTCGACTGATGAAAAAACGGGATGAGTGGTGCGGCGCATTTCATGCGCACGGATGCGGTGGACAGATTTGCCCATAATTTCTCCTTCAATGCCGACGATGCGGCTTGCATTTCGCTGTGCGCACGATGACGCCAGCTCCTTGATAGTAGCACCTCTTCATTTCTCTCTTCAAGGGACAACTCGCCGATCCGTTTCGCATGGTCGATCGTCCGAAGTCAATATTGCGAGTACAAGGATGCCTCCGACGCCGATGCAGGGCGTCAGACATGAAACCTCAAGGCACCTGGACGTATAACGGCCTATGCTGAGCCTAGGCCGAGCGGAGGCTGAAAGCGTTAACCATTCGCTGGTAACAGCACGCGAGACGTACCGAGACGGGAGCGTTTTCCAATCCGATTGAAAGCGTGTAGTCGAGACACGACTAATGCCAGTGATTGTGATGATCCTGGTAATCCTTGAGACGGATCAGATCGTCGGCTAACACGTCGCGATCGCGCGGCGCAAGACGATCGTCGTTAGAGGACTTCCGAATGGAATCGATTACATCGTTGAGGATGCCGTTGTCAAAGCGGCCCTGATCCAGATCCGCCTGCATTTTCGTTAGCTCTTCTTCCGTTTTCTGCAGACGCGTGCGTTCTTTGTCGGCCGCGCGGCCGCTCCAGACGTGTTCCAGATCGGTTCGCACGTGCATGAAGATGTGGCCTCGCCATTGCTCGCCCCGGAAGCGCTCCTCACGCTCGTGATACCAGTCCTGTGCAGCGGCGTCAAAGTCAACGCCGCCAAGATTGCAACTGCCGTTAGAAATCGTCGCATGGTATGTTCCCCGAACAATTATCACGGATGAAGATGGATTCGGCTATCACCCACGGCGGCTACTACCCACGCTCGGGCGGGTTAACCCTTGGCCTTATTGACGGCTTTGACCAGCGGCGGGACTTCTGGAACGGAGGTGACGTATTTTCGGAGCAGTAAAGCTGTTCCGCTATACTTGTCCAAACTGGAGAGCATGTATGAAATTGTTTTTGCTGCTTGCGCTGGCTGTCGCTTGCTTCGCCGAAACCCATCGGTTTCAACCTACGGAATTCTACAACACCTTTTCCGGCGCCCATCCACCGGTGCTCGTATAAAGCCTGGTGACCACGTAGTCACATTCACTGTGGACTCGCGCGGCTTTGATTCCGCCGGTGTGCAGCGCGGCAAGCGAGCAATCCCGAGACAGGTCCGTTCTTTATCGAAGGCGCTGAACCTGGGGACACGCTCGTGGTTCATCTGCTGCGCCTGGAGACCAACCGCGCCACCGGCTATTCAGCGTCGCTTTTAGCCCCCTACACCGCCGACCCCGGCTTCCTCCGGGGGAAGCCTCTACGAGAACCTAAGATGGCGACCTGGCAGATCGATAAACAAAAAGGCGTCGCCTATCTGGATCCGAGTGAGTTCAAAGGACCGCGCATCGAGCTGCCGCTGCGTCCCATGCTGGGCTGAATCGGTACCGCTCCAGCCAACAAGGCCGCGATCCCAACCGGTTTTCCGGACACCTTCGGGGGCAACATGGACTATAACGGCATGGGCGCCGGCGCCACTGTGATGCTTCCGGTGTTCGAACCAGGCGCGCTGTTCTTTCTGGGCGACGGCCACGCGCGGCAGGGTGACGGCGAGGTGGTGGGCAGCGCGATTGAAACGTCGCTTGACGTGGAGTTCTCGGTCGACCTGATCAAAGGAAAAAGATCAACTGGCCGCGCCTAGAAAACCAGGACTTCATCATGGTGCTGGGCAGTTCACGCGCCCTTAATGAAGCCTTACAGCACGCGACCACCGAGCTGCTGCGCTGGTTGATGGAGAGCTACGGGTTCGACGAGCGTGGCGCCAGCCTTTTGCTAGGCCAAGGAATGGAGTATGAGATCTCGAATGTAGTGGATCCGGAGTTCACAATCGTGGCGAAAATGCGCAAGCGATACCTCGGACAGCCGCATTAGGGTCTCGGGACAGAGGAGCTCTAGGGCGACGACACGGCAATGTGGGTTTACAAGCATTGCGCACGTTTGTTCGTTTCCGGACGCACCATTCCAGAACGAACACTGGCCGGTCTCGGTGGAAGCCAGCCTTCGTTTGTACAGCCATAGCAGGGCGATTCGCTTGCCAATGTTACTAAACTGATAACGGAGGTAACGGCATGACCAAGGCATTGTGTCTTTCCTGAGCGAGCTGAAAGTGGGCGCCCGTTCGCTGGGCCGCTCGAAAGGCCTCACCATCACGGTCGTGCTGACGCTGGCGATCGGAATCGGAGCCAACGCCGCGATGTTCAGCCTGGTCCGCGCGGTCCTGTTGCGCCCTCTGGTCAATCGCGACGAGGACCGGCTCATCTACATCCGCCAGAGCGCGCCCGGTGTCGGCGACGACAATTCCGCGTTCTCAGTGCCGGAGATCCAGGACCTGCGCTCGCGCGTGAAAACGCTGAACTCGTTCGGTGATTTCTCCACCATTGGGTTCACGATGATTGGGCTGGGAGAACCTCGCACGGTTCAGGCCGGAGTAGTGGAGGTCCTATTTCCAGGTTATGGGGTTGCGCCCGGTGCTCGGCCGGCTCCTGGACGCGCACGATGATGGGCCCAATGCCGCTGGCGCCGTGGTATTGACGTATCGTTTCTGGTCCACCACGCTGAAGAGGGATCCCTCGGTCCTTGGTAAAAAGATCCGGCTGGATTCGTTCATCGATGCCCGCCCGGCCACCGTGGTGAGAATCTTAGAGCCATGCGTCCCGTACCCCCAGGACACGGAAATCATCGCCAACATCGTCACCAGCGCGCATCATCTTTCAGCCACCATGGTTACCGGCCGGATACACCGGATGACCGAATTGTTTGCCAGGCTGGCGCCGGGCGCGGATCTGGACCAGGCGCGTGCGGAATTGCGCCGGTATACGGAGCCATGAAGCGGGAGCATCCGGATGCCTATCCGGCCAAAGCGGACTACCGGATTAGCGCCGTGAAGCTGCGCGATCAGCTCACGTCGGGAGCGCGGACCATCTTGTTGGTGCTGATGGGGGCATCGGTGCTGGTTTTTGTCATCGCCTGTTCGAACGTCGCGAACCTGATTCTGGCGCGCACCGTGCGCCGCGAAAGCGAACTCGGCATCCGCGCGGCCCTGGGCGCCGGCACCAGGTGCTCTTCGCCGTACTCTGTTGGCCGAGAGCCTGCTCCTGTGTGTCGCGGGCGCAACCATCGGCTTGCTGATCGCCGGGCCCCTGGTGACCGTGCTCGCGCGTACGCCTCCCGCTTTTCCGTGCGCGCGCTGGACCTGCAGGTGGACTCGAGCATGCTTTGGGTGGGGGCCGGGCTGGCCGTGTTTGCCGCCGTGCTGCTGGCATTTGTTCCACGCCTGCCCTCCTCGGGGGGCGCCCAAGGATTCTCCCTCGCCAGCGGAGGCGCTCGCGTCACCGGAATCGCGAATCGGAACCTGCGGATCTTCGCGGTGATTCAAATCGCCGCCTCGTTCGTCTCGTAGCCGCGGCCGGGTCATGCGTGAAGACGCTCCTGGCGCTGGAGGCCGCGCAAACGCCGTTCGATACGCACCATGTGCTGGCAGTGAATGTGCCCGTGATGCATTACGGAAAAACGCCGAGCCAAATCGTGGATTACTATCGGGAGGCCACGCGTCGAATCCTTGAACTGCCCGGCGTTCAGAACGTAGCTGTTGGCGCGGACGTTCCGTGGCGCACCAACGCGAACTTTGCCCTCCAGGTCGCGGTGGACGGGCACGTTCCGGCGCCGGGTGAAGAACGTCCCGGCCATTTGTTCAGATGGTTTCACCGGGATTTTTCGCCACGCTGGGCCTGCCTATCCTCGAAGGACGCGATTTCAACGAAGCCGACCGAGACGGCAGCGAGCCAGTGGCTATGTCAGCCAGAGCGCAGCGCGGCGGATATTCCCAACGGTGCGCTGAACCATCATCTGACCTGGAACGACCCGCTCCTGAATTCATTCCAATGATTAATAACGCGCCGCAGCGCATAATCGGTGTGGTGCGGACATGGACGACCTGAACGTGGTGCCCTCCACCATGACCATGTATCGTCCTTTTGCTCAAGAGGCAGCCATGGGAGGAGGGAATTTGTTCGTTCACGTGAGCTCCGATCCTTACGCTCTG
>CAVVHB010000029.1:0-8132 GCA_963747945.1 Bryobacterales bacterium | reverse complement strand
CCCGCGAAACGCACGGGCGCGTGCTGCGTTCCGAAAACCGGCTGATCGCACACAGCCAGGACGCGGGCTGGCGATCACTGCACGCCGCGATTTTAGAAGAAGCCCCCTTCCAGGCCGTGGAGCGGCCCATCCGCCATCCTTCGTTGATTTATCACTTGAGCCGGCCAACGCAGGTGACCCGCAAAATTGAAGGCGCCGAGCGGGAGACCGCGCTCATCGGACCGCGCCGCATCTGCTTGACGCCCGGGGATGCCACTGCGCAATGGCAGCATGCAGGGCATCCGGAGATACTGCAGGTGTACCTGCGCCAATCCGTCTATGAAGCGGCGGTGAGCGAGATTTATGGATGCGACGGCTCCGGCGCCGAGCTGGTGCCCCGCTTCGCGATTCTGGACCCGCTGCTCGAGCAGCTCGCAATCGCCATTACGAACGCCTTGCGCGACGGTAGTTCCCAAGGTGGGCAGTATAGCGATGGGCAGTATAACGACGGACTCTACATCGATACCGTTGCGCAGATGATGGCCGTGCACCTGGCCCGAACCCATTCCTCGCGCTCGCGGCCGGTGCGCATCCTCCCCGCCAGGCCGCTGGCCGGGTGGAAAATGCGGCGCGTGATCGAATTCATCGAGGACAATCTGGAAGGCGACCTAAGCCTGCAAGCGATGGGCGCGGAAGTGGACATTAGCCCGTTATATCTGGCGCGCGCGTTCAAGGCTGCGGTCGGGCAATCGCCTCATCAATACGTGCTGGCACGGCGCATTGAGCGGGCCAAGGAACTGCTCCGCAACACGGATTTACCAGTGGTGGACGTGGCGCTGTCGTCGGGCTTTTCGTCGCAGAGCCATCTGTCGCACTGGTTCATCCGGCAGGTGGGTGTTTCGCCGGCCGTGTATCGAAGGCAAGCGACGCCGTAGCCGCGGGTGGCGTTACGCCTGAATTTGACCAAAAGGGCGAACGTCGCGTTCAATTCTCGCTCCCTCGCGATCCTTCGCTATTTCCAGATCGTAGGCGGTCTGAATTCCTAGCCAGATGTCAGGCGACGTGCCAAAGTAACGGGCGATGCGCAGCGCAATGGGCGCGGTGACGTTTCTTTGGCCTTTGATGATCCTTGTGATGGTGCTAGGCGGAAGTCCCATGGCGATGGCTGCGCTGCTTGCGCTGACGCCGGCCTCAAGAAGGGCGTCTGCCAGGGCCTCGCCGGGATGAATGGGTGATAGCTTCTCAGTGATAGTCCGCGATTTCGACATCTTGCGCCTCGTCGTTCTCCCAGCGAAAACAAATTCGATACTGGTCGTTGATGCGGATGCTGTGTTGGCCGGCTCTATTTCCAGAAAGCTTTTCGAGCCGCAAGCCGGGAATGCTCCGGAGATCTGTTAGGTCCTTTGCACTTCCCAGAAACACGAGCTTAATTCTAGCGGCCTTTTCTATCTGCTCAAACTTCTTGACGCGAACGCGCTCAGAGAGCCGCTGGGTCTCCTTGTCCCGAAACGTCACCTGCCAATATGGTAATACCAAAGTGGCAATAGCGCAATGGCACTCTCCTTTGGATAGAGATCCGTCGTGCGGGGAGTTTGCATCCGGTGGGAGAGAACGCGGGTTGGATTCAGTCTTGTTGCGGCACCTAGGCGTAATGCCCGAAATCTGACGCCGTCAGTATCGTAGGTAGATTGGCCGTTCTAAACAAGCCTGTCCTCACCGATGAGACCAGATTCGCCAGGGCATCGCCCCCACGCCGGTCTTTTTCGTTGGCGGGAACCTTGGGCTTTTGCGTGTCGAGAAAAGCACCAATCGCATGTATCACATCGTCCGGCGCGTACAACCACGCAAGCCGATATTGTTCTAGGAACAAGGAGGTTCCGCTTTGGACTAAGGGCGAGGCAGCGTCGCCGTTTGGAACAGCTCGCTTATAGAAAACGTGGACGGACTCGAGTAATTCCTGTACAACAGCTCTTTGCGTTGATATACGTTCTGGAGCGCTGCTCCTGTTGGTTCTTGCGCCAGGTATAAACCGACCACAACCAAGCGGCAACGGTGCCAAAAACGCCCAACAGAAATTTCCAGTCCGTTTCTTTTGAGGGCACACTGCTTCCTAACAGGCTGCTGAAAAAGGCCGTTAGGGACCGACTCCCTTACGGTCGCGGCTCTGTAAACACGTGCAAACACGCTGCTGCGATTCTGAGCCGCGCGCGTAAGCAAGCGGATTTTCGCCTTTTTCAGCATCCTGCTAATGGTCCTGACATCCGGGCATCGTACAAGGGTTCATCCGGCAACCTTCGTACCTGTCAAGAGCGGATCAGTACATTCGGAGCAGGACGGCGCTGGCTGCTGGAACATCGATCTCCATCTCGGCGCTTCTCACTTTGACCAGCTCGGACCGGCCGGGGCTCCATCGGCCTGCTTTGGTAACCGCCGAGCCGCCTAACAGCACATCATCCTTTGCGGATAACGATGGGGCGGTGAGACGAAGAGCGCCGGCAGCGCCGATACCGGGACACT
The DNA here is from genome assembly GCA_963747945.1 of Bryobacterales bacterium. Lineage (GTDB taxonomy): Bacteria > Acidobacteriota > Terriglobia > Bryobacterales > Bryobacteraceae > Palsa-89. The sequence goes on along the minus strand of CAVVHB010000029.1, from coordinate 5,636 downwards.
CCGCGCGCACCTGAGCGTCACGAGCGGCTTCCTTGTTGATTAATGTCAGCCAAATCTCGCCGCGATCGGAACGAACGGCATAAGCCGTGATGTTCCTGCCGGCGTTATCCAGAGCCAACTGGACGCGGTCACCGTGGGTGGCCAACGAAAAGGCCAGCATGCCGTAGTAAAGAGGGCGCACTGCGTCCGCGGTGACCGGCGTGTAATAGCTTAAGAATCCGAGATGGTTGACGCCGGTTTCCATGTTGACGCCGGCGGCGTTGAATTGCGCCAACGTGAACAGGAAATCGAGGCCCCAAAGCGCCGCGGCCATGGTATCGCTTACGCCGGGCTTACCGCCGCCAAAACAGGAATTGGTCTCGCAAATTCGATAGGGAACACCGCTCGATCGCGAAGTGGATTCCAAGCGGCCGAGCAGACCGGGCAGGATTGCATTCGGCTTGAGTAAGTTTTCGATGGTGCTGGACGGATTGTCCGGCGGGCCCTCGGCATAGTAATGATAAGTGAGCAGCTTGAGATCCGCGGCTTCGGTGGCAGCGAATTGCTCCAGCCAATCGGCATGGACAATAACATCCGGCCCGGCAAACGGAGCGTTCGGCAGCTTCTCGCGAATCGCTTTCTTGAACCGGCGGTACTCGGCGTAGTAATCGGCGTAGGAATAATTGGCAGGCCGGTGGACGCCTGGAAACAGATCGGGCTCATTGCCGATCTCGAACGCCAGCGAACTAGCGCCTACGCTCGCCGACACAGCGACAGCTTCGTCAACGGCTTGATCGACGGGCGCACGGCCGAGGTTAAAACCCCAAATGAGCCGCCAACCGGTGGCGCGAAGGAAGGTTCCAAGATCGGCCAGGCCACGGCGATCGACCACCGTGGCTTTGGGAATGAAACCGCGGGGCCATCGGGCAACCAGGAGGCGTAATCGCTGGTATTGCCGCCAATCCGCATAATACCGGCCGGCGATAATGTGCGAAGGAACTGAACGTAAGCGTGGTTTGAGGCGGAGAGCAAACCACGTTCGGAGACGGAGGAAACCTCGTAGCCTAGGCCCATGAAATCTGCCGGGATGCGGCCCAGGCGCGATTGGGGTTGGATTTGGATCCGCACGGATTTGGCTCTGCGGCAGGCCGCGAACCGGGAGCAGAAGCCCGGCGGCCAGGGCGCGCCTGGTAAGTCCTTTTAAGGCTGACATTCGCTGCCATAATAGTATTTCACCGATGCCCTGGACCATAACTGCATGACCGTCCGGCGAGCTTGGCCGGCAACTATATTGTTTTTGCTGGCTGGTTGCCACCGCGTAAAAGCGCCTGCCAGTGTCATCCGAATGAGCGATCCGGCGACCGCCAATCAGTTGATTAGCGGATTTTATGAGGTGGAGGGCGGTGTAGGGGACAACGCCTGGCGCTGGACGGGCCCGGATTTCGCTTTAGGCCTTGCGCCACCCGCTTCGTCCCCGCACGGCGCCCGTTTATTGCTGCGATTATATTTTCCTGAAACACAAATTCAAAAACTCGGTCCAATGACATTAACCGCTTTTGTAGACGGCGAGCCCCTGGCTCCAGAAACTTTTGACAAGAGTGGCGGCTACGATTTTGTCCGGGATGTCCCGGCCTGCCTTCTGGATACGAACGTGTTGCCAATCAGTTTTAGCCTCGATCCCTACTCGCCCAAATCGGACACCGAAGGACGCGAGCTGGGAGCGGTGGTTTCGATGGCGGCGCTGGAGCCGAAATAGCTGCGCAGAGCGGTAAGGCAAGATCTTTATGAAAACTGTAATGGTTACAGGAGGGGCGGGATTTTTCGGCGGAATTCTGAAGCGCGCGATTCTGGAGTCCGGACACCGCTGCATCAGCGTCGACGTTTGCCCCGATCAAGACGAACATCCGAATCTTGATAAGCGCCAGATCGATTTACGCGATCGCGTGGCCTTAAACCAGGTATTCGCGGGTTCCCAGCAGCTGGATGGCGTGGTGCACTGCGCCGCTATGCTGGCGCACGGCTCGGAAGATCCGAAAGAATTGTGGTCCAGCAACGTGGATGGAACTCGCAACCTGATGGACGCCATGCGGAAATACGGTGTCCGCCGGCACGTCTTCACCTCCACCAACTGCTTGTGGGGCGAGGCCATGGGCCGTCCGGTTCGCGAAGACGACGCTCCCCATCCGGTGGAGCTCTACGGCCGGTCCAAATTGGAAGCCGAGCGCATTATTCTGGAGTACACCGATATTACTTCCGTCCTGCTGCGCTGTCCCACCATTATCGACTTTGGCCGGCTGGGTCTGCTTTCCATCCTGTTCGAGTTCATCGACGAAGGGCGGCGAGTGTGGGCGGTAGGCGGAGGCCGCAACCGGTATCAGTTTATTTATGCCCAGGACCTGGCAAATGCGTGCGTGCTGGCGCTGGATTATCCCCGTTCCGACACCTTCAATATTGGTTCCGACAACGTGAAATCGATTGCGGAGGTCTATGAATACGTGATCCGCAATGCGAAGAGCAAGTCGAAAGTGGCGACGCTTCCACGGGGGCCCGCCATCGCGGCCATGAAGCTGGCCTATCATCTTAAACTTTCGCCGTTAGGGCCTTATCACTATAAAATGATCGCTGAAGACTTTCTCTTCGACACGTCGCGCATCAAGGAACGGTTGGGATGGCGGCCCACCATGACGAACGAAGAAATGCTTTGGCGGGCCTATCAATACTACAGCGAGAACAGGCGCGAAATTGAGCTTCGTCAAGATGTGTCCGCGCACCGCAAGGCTGCCAAGATGGGTGTGATTCGGTTGCTGAAATGGGTTTCGTAGCGAAGCGTTTCAGTTGAGTTCGTGATTAGACCGGCGAGAAAAGCTCATGTTCGTTCACACGAGTGTGAACGCTCGAAGCACGAGTGCTTGCGCCACGACTGTCGGAATGACTGGGACAGACTAGTAGATGACCATTACCGAAACTGTTCGGTTCGTAATTGACCGGGCCGCCTACTTTGTTTCGCCACTCGATGTAGCCATTCAATGGGAACTGGTGTTTCTGGCCGCACTGGCGATTTGGCTGGCGCCGTCGGGCTGGGGCAAGCGCTTGCGCCCGTTCAGTAGCACTTTCGGACGCCTCGCGAACCATCGTGCCGCCTCCATTGCGCTGTGCGGCATTTTGCCCGTTGCCATCCGGTTGTCGCTGCTGGGAATTTATCCCGTTCCCGAACCGAGCATCCATGACGAGTTCAGCCATCTGCTGCTTGCCGACACCCTGGTTCACGGCCGCCTGACTAATCCGCCGCATCCGTTGTGGCAGCACTTCGAATCCATCCATATTATTCAGCAGCCCACTTACAACTCAATGTACCCGCCTGGCCAGGGCGCATTTTTAGCGTTGGGCATTTGGTTGTTTCACGAACCGTGGGTGGGCGTGGTCATCAGCGTGGGACTGATGTTTGCGGCCACGTGCTGGATGATGCAGGCGTGGCTTCCGTCAAAATGGGCGCTCTTCGGAACGCTGCTCGCGATTGGTGCGTTTGGAGTTACCACAATCTGGATGAACAGCTACTTGGGCGGCGCGGTGCCGGGGATCGGAGGGGCGCTGGTTTTAGGCGCGGTGAGGAGGCTAAGACACGACGGGCTGCATAAGGTCCGGCAATCCATTTTGCTCGGAGTCGGCGTGGTGCTATTGATGAACACGCGGCCGTTTGAGGGGATGGTTCTCACGGGCGCCGCAATTACCTATTTGGCTCTTGGCTTTTGGCAACGCCGCCGCGGCGTAATTGCGTGGGCGCAAATCGCGATTCCTGCCGGGTTAATCGTCATAGCGGGACTCCTGTTCATGGGCTATTACAACTGGCGCGTGACGGGCCATCCCCTGCAAATGCCCTACGAGGTAAATCGCAATAGCTATGGATGGCCTGAGAACTTAGGCTTTCTTCCCATCAAGCACGTCACTTCCCGGCACCAGGTGTTACGCGATATGTATGCGAAGGAGATAGCGCATCACGATATCTACTACTCGTGGCACGCGTTTCTGAACAGCCTGGCTGTGCGCGCTTTTGAGAATTGGTCGTTCTTCTGCGGCCCGGCATTAACCATTCCGCTCCTGTTGCTGCCCAAAGTGTTTCTGGATCGGCGTACTCGCCCGTTGGTGGCGATCCTGGCGCTGATGCTGGCGGTGAATCTCTTTCAAATGGTTTTGTATCCTTATCACCTCGGACCAACGGTTCCGGTGTTGTTTGCGATCATCGCGCAAGGGGCGAGGCACATCTACGTTCTCTTGTCCCGGGGCAGGCCCGCGCGAGGGATGGCGTTTGCGCTGCTGCTTCCGCTCTGCGTAGTCTTGGCGAGCACATTGAAGGTCGCCGCGGCCGAGTTGAACATACCGTTGACGTATTGGGAGCACGGAGCGGAGGCCCACCGCGACGCGCGGGCCTACATCCAGCAATGGTTATCGCGCCGCCCCAGGAAGCAACTGGTGATTGTGCAGTACTCGTCCACACATTCGCCCGATCAGGAGTGGGTCTATAACGGCGCCGATATCGACCATAGCAAGGTGGTGTGGGCGCGCGAGATGGACCCCAAGTCGGACGCGCAATTGATCAAATACTTTCAGGATCGCGAGGTTTGGCTCCTCAATGCGGATGCCAAGCCTCAGCACGTGCAGCCCTATAATGCGGATGCGAATTTGTGCAAGCCCGATTCAGCCGCGAAATGATCAGGCCGCCGGAGCGCTCTTTTTCACGGCGGCTTTTGAGAGCACAAAATCGGACTGCAGCTTGCGCCACGGCACGTCGATCTTCTTGCCATCAGGCGCGATTCCCGGCGCTTCGCGAATGAAATCGCGAATCAGCGAATTCTTCACCGCGAACACTGCATCGCTGTCCAGGTACTGATCGCCATCCACGAACAAATGGGTCACCAGCGTCTCATGCCCATCGGCGACGATCATGAAATGCACGTGCGCGGGCCGGTACGGATGCCGTGCCGATGCCTTCAGCATCTCGCCCACCGTGCCATCGTCGGGGATGGGATAGAACTTCGGCATGATGGTCCAGAAGCGGAAGCGGCCCTGAGCGTCGCTGTGGAAACGCGCCCGCAGCGTGGGCTCTTCGAGGTCCGGCAACTGGACGTCGTAGAAGCCTTCGGCATCGGAGTGCCACACGTCGATGATGGCGTTCGCAACCGGCCGGCCGTCGTCAGACAGAATGGACCCGTCGATATACAGCGGATCGCCCTTCGCGCCGCCGCTAATGTCGCCGCCAAATGCCGCTTCCGGCGGATTCCGCACGTAGAACGGGCCCATCACCGTGGTTTCCGTGGCGCCTTCGGTGAAGCGATGGTTGATGGCGTCGACGAGCATGGAAACGCCCAGCGTGTCCGACAGCAGAATAAACTCCTGTCGCTTGTCGGTGCATAACTTACCGGTGCGCGTGAGAAAGTCGATGGCCTGCCCCCACTCGGCTTCGGTTGGCTCCACGTCGCGCACGAAATCGTGCAGGTGGCGCACCAGGCTGGTCATGACCTTCTTGAGCCGCGGATCGGCCGTGTTCTTGTAGCGGTCAATCACCGCGGCCGTAATATTGTTCTCGTCGAAATCGCGCATAAGGTTGGGAACCCAACATCATATCGAATTGTGGCGCACGCACTCTTGCGTGCCGCGTTCAC
>CAVVHB010000028.1:0-14034 GCA_963747945.1 Bryobacterales bacterium | reverse complement strand
ATCAGAAGGACCTTGTTCATGCGCATGTATTTTTGGTGCAAACTCTATCCTGTACGTTACCAGAACATGGAATTAAGAATCCAGAAGTCAGAATTCGGTAGTGGGTCAATTTGAATTTGCCCCCTCTTGACGGCTTTGGCTGATCCATGCCACGCTTGAAGTATGCCAAGCCGTAAAAGCATTCCCAAGAAACATAAAGAAGATGAAGTGCAATCCGCGCGCCGCGTGTTTGATACCGTCATCGCTTCGACGGAGGTAGTTAGCCAAAGCATGATCTCCCTTGTTATGTCCCAGATGGGCAAGAAGGGCGGATCCAAAGGCGGAAAGATGCGATTGGTTACCATGACGCCGGAGCGCCGGAGCGAAGTAGCGTCCCTTGCCGCCAAGAAACGTTGGGCCAAGAAGTCCAAGAAAAAGAGTAGCTAGCGCCACTTTTTCGTTGACTATGCTAAGACGGTATGGTATTATCAGTTCTTATGGCAAACGTACTCAGCATGGCAAAGAAGATCGCGGTCATCACGGCGCTTGGTCGAGGGCTGCTCCGTTCGCTCCACTTCGCGGATGACTGGCGTTTCCAAAGGCACGATCCTTCGTTTGCTCGCGACGGTCGGCAAAGCCTGCCAGGAGTACCAAGACCGACGCTCCGCAACATCCCTGCCAAGCGCGTACAGGTCGATGAAATCTGGACCTTCTGCTATGCCAAGCAGAAGAACGTCACGCCAGAGATGTGGGATCGCGTGGGCTATGCTGGCGACGTTTGGACGTTCACCGCTATTGACGCGGAAACGAAGCTGGTGATTAGCTGGCTCGTCGGCCGGAGGGACGCGGGGTGTGCAGCGGACTTCCTTCAGGATGTTGCTGGCCGCTTGGCGAACCGAATCCAGTTGACCACGGACGGCCACAGGATGTACCTGATTGCCGTCCCCGATGCGTTCGGCGACGAAATCGACTACGCCCAGCTGGTGAAGTCTACGGCAACGATCCTGAGGGACAGAAGCGCTACAGCCCCGCGCAATGTCTGGGCACCAAACGCGTCGAAGTCATCGGCAATCCGGATCCCGAGCACATCTCCACCAGCTATGTGGAGCGGCAGAACCTCAACATGCGGATGAACATGCGCCGCTTTACCCGCTTGACGAACGCGTTCAGCAAGAAGATCGACAACCACGTGCGATGTCGCGCTGTTTCACATGCACTACAACTTCGCGCGAGTGCATCAGACCTTGCGGGTTACCCCGGCGATGGAAGCTGGCTTCAGCTCTCATGTGTGGTCTATTCAAGAGATTGTGACTCTTTCAGGCGTCGCTCTCCGCGCTATTGCAGCCTAAACTGCAAATCAAGGATGCCATGCGGGACCGACCACTACCTTTACCGTTCCCGGCTCAATCTTATCCGACCACCCGGTGTCTAACTTTAGAGGTGGCATCCCTTTTAAAGACAACGCACTAAAAACCTCATGCGCCGCCTCGCTCATGGGATCGGTGCCCTTTTTCCCTGGAGTAAAGACTGCTACATCCGTTGGGAAAATTTGGGTTTGTATAGTTGCCACTGGGCCATCATCAGGCGTATTCCATTGGGCGGATTTAAAAGCGTCGAATATAGCTTGAGCCAATTGCTGTATCGCTGTCGCTACCAAAGAACCAAACGAGTGCCTTCGCCCGGATAGGCTTTAGTGCGGACGTTAGTTGTGTTCTCTGAAGGTTATCAGTACTCGGGAAGGTGGCCCGCAGTTACCACCGTTTGTAGTGCCTCCCCCGATAGCAATACCTCCTGAGCACGGAGCTTGGCGCTGTTCTACATTTCCAACTTTGATTCTGTCCTCGTCGCCTGTACCTTCCTTTCCTTTATTTTTGCGGGCGTGCATAGCTGGCGTCTGTTGCGTTGTTCTGCTGTATGATGGTTTCGTGGCCTGTGGCAACTCCGCTGCTGCTGATAGGGGATTAACAGGCGCTCCGCTTGCAGATTTTTTGTCCTTTTCCGTGTTGGGAATTTGATGCTTCCCAGCGATCCAACCCCCGATCAACAATATTGCAGCGACTATCGCGAACGCAATTCCCATCAATGACGCTTAAGACTAAAAACCGTCGGGAAGTGCCCATGCAGAACCAGTGCGAACCCAATGATAGCTGACCCTATAACCCACCACCAGAATCCACCGTTAAAATGTCCAATTATGGCCGCGAGTGCTACCATGAGTACTCCAATGCCGTAGTTGATGTAGTGAGGTCTATCTTTTGGGGGAATCTTGGTTGTGTTTTCTTCCATGCCCCGATTGTCCCACATGCTAATACGGGTTGGCATGGTTCGGATTCGCCGTCAACTCCCTCCTCAGGGCAAATTGACCCACTACCCAGAATTCAGAAGGGAGGGAGAAGGCATTCTGAATTCGTATATTTCAGCTCCTCGACTTTACGCCGGCCTCATCCCCATTCTGCCTTCTGGATTCTGAATTCCCTTTGGGCCTGGCCGCTGAGTTGCGCCGTTTGCTGTGATATGCTTTTGTCGCAGAGAAGGGGATTATGAGCAACGAATACTTGCTAGCGCAGGCGCGTTTTAAGGAAGAAACTGCGACTAGATTGGAAGCGGAGCTCAAGAGGCTTCCTGCGAATGTGCGTGCTGCTCGATTAGCCACCATTGAGGGGATGAGAAACGAGGCGAATGGGCTTAGGTGGGAGTGGAAATATGGACAGACCGAGTTTCTCAAGACTCCATTTGGCTGCTTGATTTCCCACAAGTTTACTTGTGGCGCGCCACAGTTTCGTCAGGACGGGCAGCTCGTTTGCTTAGCTAATGGGCGATGTGCCCGATAAGCCGTCGGAATCCAGAATTCAGAAGCCAGGGAAACGGAATCCGGCAGCCAGAATTCAGAATCAGGAAGAGCCTTTCACCACATTCTGAATTCTGACTGAATTCTGAATTCTTTTTCTCATTCATCCCTCAGCGCACGCATCGGATCCACCAGCGACGCTCTCCGCGCGGGCGCGTAAGTTGCCGCCAGCGTAATTAGCAGCAGCGGGATTGCGATGGCTGGGAACAGCGCGTAGTTCAGATGATCGAAGGTGGCCACCCAGGCCACCGAGATTACCGCGCGGCACGCGAAGTAGCTCACGATTAATCCCAGGGCGACGCCGATAGATCCGAGCACCAGCCCTTGCCGTAGAATCATTTGAATCACCTTTTGGCGGTCCGCTCCTATCGCCATTCGAATTCCGATCTCGCGCCGCCGCTGGCTCACCGAATAAGAGATCAGCCCGTACAACCCCACCATCGCCAGAACCAGGCCCATAGTCCCTAAGCCGGCGACGCTCTCCGATATGATGTTCGGAGTCTTGATCGCCCGCTGTAGGTAATAGTCCTGCATGGTTCGCGCATTGGAGACCGGCATGTCGGGATCGATGCGATGCACCACATCGCGCAATACCGGCGCCAACGTCGCCGCGTCCGGAGCGTCCGTCTGGGCCATAATAGTCATGGCCGGATTCTTCTCCTGCGTGTAAGGAAGATAGATGAAATCCTGTGGCGGCTCGGCAATCCAGAAATATTTCGCCATTTTTGCGATGCCTACGATCTGAACTATCGGCCCGGTCGCCGATTTCAGATGGAACCGTTTTCCCACCGCATCCTCATGGGGCCAATAGTGATGAGCGAATTGCTCATTCACCACCGCAACCTGCGGCGTGTCCTGGCGATCGGAATCCAGGAATCCGCGCCCTCGCAGGATGGGGATGCCTCCGGTGGCAAAATACCCGTCGCTGACATAAAAGTTTGGAACGGAAATAGACTCCTGTTTCGGCGGCAGCGTATAGCCTTCCGGCACCACGCTTACACCCCCGCCTCCCAGCAGCGGAATGCCCGATATCAGGGCCGCCGAACGCACTCCGGGCGCCTGGCGGGTTTTGTCCAGAAGGTCTTTGTAAAACCGGCGCGTTTGATCGTCGGTGTAATGAACCGGGCCGGTGTCGAAACTGGTGAGCCACAAATGGTCCGTGCGGAAGCCGGGCCCTTGCTGCAGCTCGCCGCGAAAGCCTTGCAACAGAACAGCGGATACGATCAACAGCACCAGCGAAAGAGCCACCTGACCAACCACGATCGAGTTGCGTCCCCAAAGCCTCCTCTTCCCTGCGCTGTCGGCATCGGCGGCCTTGAGTGCCGAAACAAGATCCAACCGTGTTGTTTGCAGCGCCGGCGTCAGGCCGAACAGAAAGGTGCTGATGAGAGACGCGCCAATAGTGAACAACAGCATCCTCTGATCGACTGACACATGGAATGCCAGCGGGATATCGACGGGAATAGGGATGCTATTGAAAAAGCTGGTTCCCGCATAGGCGACGCCTACGCCAGCCAGGCCGCCGGCGATCGCCAGCAGAAGATTTTCCAGCAGGAGCTGGCGGATGAGCGCCCCTCGGGCGGCGCCGATCGCCAGGCGCACGGCCATCTCGCGAGTTCGCGCACGGGCGCGGCTGAGCAGCAATCCGGTGACATTCGCGCACGCCACCAACAGTACGCAGAATGCCAGCAGCAGGAGCATCACCACGAGCGCGGCATTGGGCGGCGATTGCCGGATACGCAATTGAACCTCGGTCTGCACGTCGACACGATGTCCGCGGTTGGTCTGCGGATACAATTGCTCCAGCCGTGAGCCGATGGAAGTGAGATCGGCGCTGGCCTGCGCGATGCTGATGCCGGGCTTCAGACGGCCCTTTACCGTGAGCCAACGGATGTCGCGCTTCTCCAGGGCACTATCGCCGCCCAGGCGTGGCGACATCGCCAGCGGAATGAACATGGAGTATTTGACGTATTGGTCTATGCCGGTGAATTGCTCCGGGGCCACGCCCACGATGGTGAGCGGCACACTATTGATCCAGATGGTGGAGCCCACCGCGGAACGGCTAGCCTTGAATTGGTTTACCCAAAAGTCGTGCCCCAGAACAACCACCGCGTCGCGACCCACCGCCTTATCTTCGGACTCCAGGAATCCCCGCCCCAGATCTGGCTGTACTCCCAGAACGCGAAAGAAATTGCCGGAAACATACATGCCGTAGGCAAGCTTTGGGAGCGATGCCGCGTCGAGCTTGAATCCTAGCGAGGCGCCGGAAGCGGCCATCAGCCCGTCAAAGCTGCGGTTACCGTCCCGAAGGTCGCGATAGTCCGGGTACGATAATGCGGTATTTGCGAAAACTTCGCCCGTGGATGTCGTCACCGCCGCTATTCGGGTCGGCTCGAAAACCGGGAGTGGGCGCAACAGCAGAGCGTCCGAAAAGCTGAACATCGCCGAGGTGGCGCCGATCCCGATTGCCAATGAGCAAATGCTCACAAGCGTGAACCCTGGGGCTTTCAGTAACAGACGCAGAGCGTGGCGCAAGGACTTCAGCATTCTCAATCTCCCTTCGTCCGAACCGACTTGTCCGATTAACCTGTCAGACGCAGTCCGAGGCAGGGAAGTTCAAAAGCAATCACCGTTACTTTCCAGCGACATACCTCCCAAGGACGTCAAATGAATCGGAGTAGGTGTATGGTACCGAATCAAAGCAACATTCTTCGACGGCCGTCATCAGGATGACCGCTGGATTGAACTTACTGGTCGCCCTATGGTTTTTCGTGTCTCCCTGGGTGTACGGTGCATACCATATGACAAGTGCCTGGACTTGGATCATTGGCGCCGTCCTCGCGATTGTTGCAGCCATCTGTGGTGGGATCAAGAACGATGGGATCGAGAAGCGCGTCCAACACCTTGCCACACAGAATGTAGGTCAACCAGACGTATCGCCTCGGGTCGCCAGAGAGGTCCACGCGGGCTATACGGTGATCACAACCTTGCCCACCTGCTGGTTGGATTCCAGATATTGATAGGCCTCTCTGAACTGTGCCAGCGGAAATGTTTTGGCGATCTTGGGGTGAAAGCGCCCGTCTTGAAGACGGTCGAAAACATATTGTTTCGCGGTCTTCAGTAGCGGAGGATCCCGGCGGAGTTCCATGAGCGAGTACGCTCGCATGCTGATACCTTTGCCAACCAAGCTGCGGAGTGGAAACGGCGTCGGTTCGAGCGAGAGTCCGCCATACACGAAGAGGGTTCCATGGTATGCCGCCGCATCCGCCAGCTTCTCCACGCCGGGTCCTGCAACGGGATCGAAGATCAGGCGCGCGCCAATGCCGCCCGTGATCTCATTGACCTTCGTTGCTACGTCTTCTTCCTCCGTGGCAACCACGTGGGCGGCGCCCAGCGCCAGGAGTTCAGCGCTCTTGTTGGATCTTCGCGTCGCGGCAATCGGTATCGCGCCTTCCGCGTTCACAATCTGGATAGCCGCCAAACCTACGCTGCTCGACGCCGCCGTAATCAGCACGTAATCGCCTGGCTTGACGCCGCCGAACGTGACCAGCGCGCCGTAGGCCGTCAGATATTGCATCCAGATGGCCGCGCCCTCCACAGGAGAAAGCTTGGCTGGATATTCGCCGAGTGAATCGGCCGGCACGATGGCTTCTTCGCCCAACACTCCGTTCTTGCTCATCGAGTAGCCGGGGACAGTGGCGATTTGCTTTCCCACCCAGCTGGGATCGACGCCTGGGCCCACCGCTTCGACGATACCGGCGGCCTCGTAGCCGATGCGTGAGGGCAATTCGGGCGTTTCGAAGTATCGCCCGCGCATGAACCCGGCCTCGGCTCGATTCAACCCCACCGCTTGCACCCGCAGCTTCACCTCGCCTTCGCCAGGCGCGCGCAAGGGTATTTCTTCCAGCTTCAGATTCTCAGGACCGCCGATACTATGGAAGCGAACTATTTTGGACATGCCACTAGAGATGAACGCCGCGGCGAAAGGTTGCAGGTCTAGATCGCTTTTTCCGCGTCCATCAGCGGCTGCCGCCGGTACCTCTGCACGTGAAGTTACCGGCGTCGGTTGTTAGACCGCTGCCGTTATACACGGCCACCTGCGGATAAGGGCACAACGGGCGAGTCATATCGATCTGCCCGTTGCTGACGTGCGACGCGACAATCTGAGCGGGAGCTTTGCCGTCTTCGCGCCAGCGTTCCATCACCGCCATCTTGTTGAACTGGTCCGTACCCTGGCCGCCGGAGCAATGCTGCATTCCCGGAATCATGAACAGCCGAAGCCAGTCACTCTGGTCCGGACCCATCTTGTCCAAAACCGCGCTGTAAAAGTTCACCGTGTTTCCCGGCGGGATCGCCTGATCCGCCCAGCCGTGATACAGCAGAAGCTTTCCGCCATGGGCCTTGAAGGGCGCCAGATCGGCGGTGTGTGCGTCGATGCCGGACTTGTCCGCCAGCGCCACATCGCTATCCAGATCGAACTTGTGAAAATCGTAATCGGCGTCCTGGTGCCCCAGGATCCGGATGCTGTCCCACCCTCCGCCGGGCTGCGTCGGCGTGCTCTTCAGGGCCGCGTATTGCAGCTCGCCGCCGGGCTCGTATCCGGTCCAGACGATCTCGCCCTTTTTGGTCTTCACATCGGCGTAGACAATCTTCACCGTTTCCACTTGCGCGGGAGTGAGGCAGCCGTCCAATTCCTCGCCTTTGCAGAGCAGGGAAGCCGGGTCGAAGTGGCACTTGGTGGGATCGCCGATCAGTCCGTCCTTCACGCCGTCCAGCGCGTCGCATTTTGCCAGCACCGCTTTGTGCAGCGCCTCTACGTTGGCCTGGGACAGCGCCCCGCCAGGGTTCTTCATCAACTCGATGGATCGCTCCACCCCGGCCGCGTGCAGATGGATGTGAGGATTCGCCGGCGCTCCGGCCAGCACGCCATCAAAATCGTCGGGAAATTTGGTCACTTCCACCAGTGCTTGCCGGCCGCCCGTGGAGCAGCCGTTCCAATAGGCATACTTCGAGCTTTGGCCATAATAGGCCTTGATCAGAGCCTTGGACTGGACCACGGTGTCATGCACCGCGCGCCAGCCGAAATCGACGATCTTTTCCGGATGCCCCAGCGCGAACATACCGTTGCCGCCCTGGTGCCCCGTGTCGGTGGAAGCGGTGGCATAGCCGTCGCGCAGCGCCGCGGCCATCTGCGGGAAGCTGACGATGCCGGCCCAGCCGCCATTGCCTACCATTTCGAACTTGCCATTCCAATTTTCGACCGGCAGCCACAGCTCCATCTTGATGTCGGAGTCCGCTGAGGGCCGCAGCGTCGCAGCTACCCGGCAATGGGCCGGAAGCATCTGGGGTGCGGCTGCGGGGCGCGCACCCGCCGGCGCCGGATTGTTCAGAGCGGCGGGCCCACCTGCTCCTCGTCCCGCGCCCGCGGGAGGTTGATACGCTCCGGCTGCCACGGCTTCAACCGCGGTGAACTCTACGCCGGGGATCGAGAGCGACTTGAGGTTTTCGCAAGGGGTCTGGGCGAACAGGGTAGCCATCCCGCACAAACTGGCGGATAGCTGAATCGCGAACGTCGAGATTCTCATGGAGCGTCTCCTTCGGGTCGGTCACTTGGGTCAGTCAGTGGACATTGTTTCACATCCGCGCCGCAAAGGCCGCAATTTCCGCTTCCTTTGGTCACGGCTCCGTTAGAGTGAAAGTGCTTGACAGGGTAGTCGGAATGAGTAACACTGGGTCGGATATTGTACTAGTATGCCTTCCAGAGATCATTCCACTCCGGCCGCTTCGGCGCCCCTCCCGCCCGTCGTCTTCCACATCCTTTTGTCGCTCGGTGAAGGCGAACGCCACGGCTACGCGTTGAAGCGCGAGATCGCCCTCAGAACCGCGGGCAAGCTGAAGCTTGGGCCCGGCGTGCTGTACGGATCCATCAACAAGATGCTCGATCAGGGCCTGATTGAGGAGTCCGACGAGCGCCCGGACGCGCACCTGGACGACCAGCGCCGCCGCTATTACCGCATCACTCCCCACGGCCGAAAAGTGGCTCAGGCTGAAGCCGAGCGAATGCGCCAACTGGTCCAGCTGGCCGCCGCAAAGTTCGGGGTCCCGCGCCATGCCTGATGCCCGCGTATCGCTCAAGCTGTATCGCTGGCTGCTGGCGCTTTATCCCGTTGGCTTTCGGGAAAACTACGCCGGGTTGATGGAGCGCCAGTTTCTGGATGAGGTGTCGGAATTGCGCGGGCCGTTCGCGCTAGCGATGCTGTGGATTCGTATACTGCGGGACCTGGCGATCTCGCTGCCCGCCCAGTTTGCTCGCGAAGTGACGCAGGATGGCCGGCACGCCCTACGCCTCTGGAGTCGCCGTCCCCTACACACCGGATTCGCCATCGCCGCACTCGCCATTGGGATCGGCGCGAATACCGGCGTGTTCAGCGTGGTGAACGCGCTGCTGCTGCGCTCCCTTCCGTTTCGCGATCCCGATGGTCTGATCGCCACGCATTCATTCCTGCCGCAGAATGAGAGCGAGAAGCAATTTCACGACTGGGCTAAGCAGAGCACCTACCTGGACGACGCCGCTATCGCTGACCACGGCGACGTGAATCTGGGTGGCACGCGGGAATCGGCCCGAGCCCATCTCACCGAAACATCCTGGAACTTTTTCTCATTGCTCGGCGCACATCCCTCGACCCACATCCTTTGTATTGGCCGCGGTTTCGCTCCCCAGGAGGACACGCCGGGCAAGAGCGGGGTCGCTGTTATTAGTTATGGCTTATGGCAGCAGCTTTTTGCGGGCAATTCGGCGGTGCTCGGCTCGACGATTCGAGCCAATGGAACGCCACTCACCATCATTGGAGTGGCGGCGCCCGATTTTGATTATCCGGCCAAAACAGCCCTGTGGACGCCCACTGCCTTTTCCCATGACTTTATTCCCAAGACCGGCTTTCTTCCGGAAATGATCGGACGGCTGAAGCCCGGGGTTACCTGGGCGCAGGCCAGCGGAGCGTTTGCCGCCGATGCCGACCGTTTGGATGCGCCCCACAGCGCAGCCCATAACAAGAAAGACCACCCTCACCAATTGACGAATCTGCGGGACCGGCTCACAGGGCCAGTGAAAAAGGCTTCTCTGATATTGATGGCGGGCGTTCTTCTGATTCTTTTGATCGCGTGCAGCAACGTTGCAAATCTGATGCTGGCTCGAACTTCCGATCGCGCTTCTGAGCTCTCTATCCGGTCCGCCCTCGGCGCCAGCCGCGCCCGGCTCACCCAACAGTTGCTTATCGAAAGCGTGCTGCTGTCGCTCACCGCCGCGGGCGCCGGGTTGCTCGTCGCACGCTGGACCATCTCGATTGCCGGACAGGTACAACCACCGCCTTTGGGATCGCAGGCCTACTCGATACTCGACGGGCACGTGCTCGGCTTTTGCATCGTTGTTTCAATTCTCACCGGTCTTCTCTTCGGGATCATGCCGTCGTTGTCGGCCGGACGCGCGCTCAAGTTTGGAACTCGCGGTTCTGGCGGTGGGCAAAGCTTACGGCTCACGCGCGATGTCCTGGTGGGCGCTCAAGTAGCTCTTACCATTGTCCTGCTGGCAGGTTGTGTTTCGATCGGCCGCGCCTTTCTTCATCTGATGCATGCCGACCGCGGTTTCGACACCAAGGGACTCATCTCCGTGAGCGTGTCGCTCGACGGCACCATCCACCAACGCCGGGATCGTCAACTGGAATATTTCGAGGAAGCCCTGCGCCGCGTCCGCCAACTGAGGGGAGTCAAGGACGCCAGCGCCACCGGGTTTCTTCCTCTGGGCGCCAGTGTTTTCCTGGGTGGTCCATTCGGTATGGACGGCCGGCAACCGAATGAATTTTCGATGATCGTTCCCGTGTTGCCTCACTACTTCGAGACTATGGGCGACCGTATTCTTTACGGGCGTGGATTCACGGACGCCGAAATAAAGTCCGATGCACCGGTGGCCGTGGTCAATGAGCGTTTCGTGGCTGAATTTGGCCACTCTTACGACGCGCTTGGCCGCGAGATCCGCACCGGGGCTGTTCAGGTCAAGAAAATTATCGGTGTCGTGCGAAACATGGACTATATGACCGATGACCCAAATCCCGGGCAGATCTTTGTTCCCAACCATACGCCCGGCAGCTTTTTTCCCACCATCGTGGTTCGCGTCGATGGCAACGCCGAAGATCACCTGTCGATGGTGCGCGACACCATCCGGTCCATCGATCCCCAGGTTCCTGTGTTCGCCGTAAAGACCATGGAACAACGCCTGGACGAGGCTCTTGCCCGTCCGAAATTCTACAGCACCGCTCTCGTGTTCTTCGCGGCCTTCGCGCTGCTGCTGGCTGTCATCGGGATCTACGGCACCGTTTCTTACGCTGTCTCGCAAAGGAGTCACGAAATGGGTGTGCGGCTGGCGCTTGGGACCACAGCCGGCCGGCTTCGATCCGTCCTGCTGGGTCAGGGATTGGTCACCGTCGCGGCTGGCGCCATTCCGGGAATCGCTGGCGCGCTGCTAGCAGGACGGTACCTGGAAAGCTTGATCGCCGGCGCCCAGTCCGCGGGTCTGAGCGCGTGTGTGGTCTCCATCCTGTTCATTGCCGCCGTCGCCGCTAGCGGCGTGTGGACCGCAACGCGGCGCATCTCGCGGCTGGACATCATGGAAACTCTGCGCGCCGACTGATCGCATCAAACCAAAGACAGCAAGAAAGATCAAGCAAGCTACCACGCTTCCGAGCTAAATTCATAGGGACATGCCGACGCCGCTCCAGCAAGTGCAGCCGGTTATCGCTTTTGCTGCTGGTCATCTTGTTGATGCCGCCGATGTTTCGCTCGCGGCGCTTGCCGATCAAGCTGGTCTGTCGGTCTTTCATCTGCATCGGGTCTTCTCGGCAGTTACCGGAGAAACGCCCAAGCAGTTCACGCTGCGGCTCCGGCTGGCCCGCGCGGCCGCGATGCTCCTCACCACCGGCGATTCAGTGCTCGATGTCGCGCTCGCCTGCGGCTTCCAGAGTCACGAAGTGTTCTGCCGGGCATTTCGCAAGCGCTTCAGCATGACGCCCAGCGCCTACCGTGCGCGTGGCTTCGGTGGTGGCGACACGTCGCAGGCAGTCAGGCACCGGGCGTTGGTCGACGATATCGCACCGTGCATCGGACTTTTTCGCAATCATCTGGACGGGAGATCACACAAAAACGACATGGCGTATTCCATCACGAAGAAGGAACTTTCACCACAGCCCGTCCTGGTTGTCAGGCGGCGCATCAAGCCGTCCCAGGTGGCAGCCACGCTGGCCGAGGTGCTCGGCCAAGTCTTCATGTACGCGCAGCAGAACGGCTTTGCACTGGCCGGCCAGCCGCTCACGCGCTATCTCGAATGGGGCCCGGGTTGTGGACCATCGAAGCCGGAATGCCGGTGACAGCCCATGTGTCGACGCATTCGGACGGAGACGTTCTCGCCGAAATGCTGCCCGGCGGATTGGTGGCCACTGCGACTCACGCTGGCGCCTACGACAAACTCAGCGAGGCCCACGCCGCTCTACAACAATGGATCGAAGCCGAAGGATTCACGCCGGCGGGTGCGCCCTGGGAGGTTTATACTACCGATCCAGCCGATTATCCCGATCCCAAGGACTGGAAGACGGAAGTATTCTGGCCGATATCTGCGTCCTGATTACCAGTGAGATTATCCGGAAGATCCTGGCGTAGCCAAGACCACTCCCTCACGGTCGTGGCTCAGGGTGAGCGGTCAAGCGTCTACTCGGACTTCTGCACGATCTCAGCCGGCGTGCTCCGCCGCCTTACAGAACCGCGACCGTGAGGAAGCGTTTTCGCCGGCACTAAGCCTTCACCAGCATCTTGCCGGTGTTCTTGCCTTCCAGCATGTCGATGAAAACGCGTGGCGTCTTCTCGAAGCCTTCGACGATGTCTTCGCGATATCGGAGCTTGCCTTCCTCAATCCACCGCGCCATCTGCGCCATGCCCTGGGGCCAGCGCTCCTGAAAGCGCGTCACGATGAAACCCTCCACTTTGAGCTGCCGCACCAGGATCTGGCCCAGCACCCGCGGCCCAGGCTCGGGCTGTGGCAGGTTGTATTGCGAGATCTGCCCGCACACCGACACGCGCGCAAACGGATTCAAAAGCGTGAAAACCGCGTCGCTGATGGTCCCTCCCACGTTGTCGAAATAGCAATCGATCCCATTGGGGCACAGTTCCTTCAGCTTCGCCACGTAGTCGGAAGTGCTCTTATAGTTGAACGCGGCATCGAAGCCCAGGTCATCCACGACATGCCGGATCTTATCGTCGCCGCCCGCGATGCCAACCGCGCGGCAGCCTTGGATCTTCGCGATCTGTCCCACCAGCGATCCCACCGCCCCGGCTGCTCCGGATACCACCACCGTTTCGCCCGCTTTCGGCTGGCAGATATCGAGGAAACCGAAGTAGGCCGTCATCCCCGGCATGCCCAGGACGCCCAACGCGGTCGACACGGGCGCGAGGTTCGGGTCCAGTTTTTGCAGGTAGCGGGCGGCTGTCACTACGTGGTCCTGCCAGCCCCAATATCCAACCACGAAATCGCCGGCCTGAAGACTCGGTGCGTGCGAGTCGATCACTTGTCCCACGGTTGCACCCACCATAACGTCGCCGACGTGGACCGGGTCGGCGTAGGTGCGCACGCCCGTGATGCGCCCGCGCATGTATGGATCCACAGAGAGATAGACGGTCTTGACCAGCACCTCGCCCGTTTTGGGCGCTGGGAGAGGCGCCTCCTCCAGCTGGAAATCGGATTCTTTCGGCAGGCCGGTTGGCCGCGCGGCGAGGCGGAATCGTCGGAGTACGCTTGGTTGAGGAGATGGCGCTGACATTGGCCACTATTATGGCTCCGGGATCTATTGTGGCGCTGTCTGGCCCTGAATCAAATCCCGAACGCTAGTGAATAACTGCGCGTCCTTCAGCACGAAGAACAGCCCGCCCTGGCCGTTTTACGAAGCTCCGTTGAACTTCCCGCTCCCGGCCAGGACGACGTCGATACCCCCACGGCGCGTCCATGTTGGGAAGTGCATTGCCATAGAATTGATCGTTCCAGTCCACCGGCTGGCTGCTTTTCAACAGTGCTGCCGGCGCTGATTGCAACAACTGTTGCCCCAGCAGCGTGAGGCATGGGTACAGCTGGAGGAAGGCGAGCCGCATGCCCATAATGTCTGATCGGCAAA
>CAVVHB010000027.1:0-106829 GCA_963747945.1 Bryobacterales bacterium | reverse complement strand
CGCATCTGGCTTGACTCATCGTATTGCTCGAAATCCGGACTCCACTGTCCAGTAGCAAGGACATCAGAGCCAGCAAACGATGCTCGGCGAAAGTCTTTGGCATCCAAGAAAGAATCCTTTTGATTTGCTGGGGAGTGAACGTCTGTATGACCTTCTGTTCCTCTTTCAAATACCCGATCTTAATCAATTCGGGAACGTGCCCCTCGGTCTGGCACCATCGGAGGAAGGCATTCATCGCACGAATGTAGTCGTTCACCGAAGTTGGCTGAAGTTGGGAGGACGCCAGCTGTATAACAGCCCGTTTAAGGGCATCTCGGATGGCTTGGGTATCCAACGGCACACCGTCACAACATACCCGGAAATAGCGGAACGAGCACTTGTACCACTCCAGCGTCTTCGGTGCGACGTTTTGGAGGTACTGACGTTCTTTGGTGAACTGTTGGTAAAGTTCTGAAATTGTCATGGCAGGAGGTGTTTTCCCCCTCTGCCTTGTGGGTTACCAGCCGAAGTTGTTGATTCTCTTTAGCTGGTCGGGCTGCCGGGATTCGAACCCGGGACCTCCTGCACCCCAAGCAGGCGCGCTAGCCAGGCTGCGCCACAGCCCGAACGATTCATTCTACCGCACACCGCCGCCGCGCCCGGCATCGGCATCTGTTATACCTGAGTGCTGATGCTTATTCTGGCCGCCATCCTGGCGATCTTCGTGTATGGCATGACCGCGGCCATGCTCGGCACCATCCTGCCGGATCTGGGGGCCCGGTTTCATTTGACCCCAAAACAAAACGGCACCATCGCGTTTTGCCAGGCCATGGGCTTGATCCTGGCCTCCATCGGGGTTGGCCCGCTCATCGATTACGAAGGTAAGAAAGCCGGCTTGGTTCTGGGCCTGAGCCTCAGCGCGGTGGCCGTCGCCCTTCTTCCGCGATCCAACGGATTTCGCACCGTCGCGTCGGATCTGTTTTTGCTCGGCACCGGAGGCGGGATCATTGTTACCGCTGCCAACGCTCTTGGCAGCGACGTTGACCCGGCGCATCGCGGGACGGCGCTCAATCTTCTGAATATCTTCTTCGGCATCGGCGGCTTTGCCACTCCCTTCGTATCCGCCAATTTACTTGGCAAGAACTCCACGCGGCTTTGTCACCTGATTGCCGGTCTGGCGGTGGTGGCGGTAGCCGTAAATCTCTTGGCTCCCATTCCGCCGCCCACTAGCGCTCAAAGTTTCGTGTTCTCCGACATTGGTAGCGTTCTCGAGCGTCCCGTGCTTTGGGTTTGCGCTCTGCTGTTGTTCTTGTACGTCGCCTGCGAAGTTGGCGTGTGGAATTGGCTGGTGCAGCACTTGATCGCGCAAGGAGTGCCGCAGGTTCGAGCGCTCAATGTTCTGTCGTTCGGATTCGCGCTGGGACTTCTCTTCGGACGCCTGGCTGCGTCTGAGATCCTGATCTCCGTCTCGGGCCTCACGGTCACGTTGGTGGCATCTGTCTTGATGGCGATTATGACGTTCGCCATGTTGCAGACTCGAAATCCAACCGTCGCTTGGATCCTTACTTTTCTGGCCGGCATGTCCATGGCGCCGGTCTTTCCAACCACCGTTGCGCTCATCGGGGATCTGTTCCCCCGTATGACTGGAACGGCCATTGGAATCGCGATCACGTCCGGTTGGATTGGCCTCGCGGTCAGCTCGCGCGTTATCGGATCCGTCGCCGCGGGCGATCCAATCCGATTGAAAAAGGCTCTGATGGTGCTGCCCGGAATGTCGGTGCTGATGATCGTCCTCAATTTGGCGCTGCGCGCGATTACGTCCCGTTGAACCCGGTGAACTACCGCTCGTAAAAGCTCAAACAGTTGTCCCCTTGCTTTATCTCGCGATAACGACGCAACTGCCCGTATTGTTCCTGCGCCCGGAAATGCGACGAATGCTGAACGATCGCTAGCGGGGTGCCGGCATGGTCGAGCGCGGCCATCGACGCTGCGTATTCGGTGGCCATATCGTACGGCGGATCGAGAAACGCGATGTCGGCGCGCAGGCGTTCGAGCACGGTGGCGGCTTTGCTCGTGAAAACTTCAGCGCGATGTTGCAGCGCCAGCGTTGCGAGGTTTTCCTGGATCACATCCACGGCCGCGCGGTTTTTCTCGATGAAGATGGCTCGGCGTGCCCCGCGGCTCAAGGCTTCAATGCCGACGGCCCCGCTGCCCGCGTAGACATCCAGGAAGACACAATCGGGGAGGCGCGGCGCCAGGACGTTAAACAGCGTCTCGCGCATCCGGTCCGGCGTCGGGCGAGTGTTCAACCCCGGGCAAGCTCTTTAATCTCCGGCTGCGAAACTCTCCCGCGATCACTCGCATTACGTCACCTTTATCAACCCACTTGCATAAGTCGTCACAGTTAACCAAACCATAGCGGCGCTGCCAGTGCTCGCGAATGTAAGTGACGGCGCGGCGCAGTTCCTCTGGCGATGGAGGAGTGGCGATGAAGGCCTGCGCTTCAGAACGCGCCAGTTCGAGCACGTCTTTGTCGCGAATAATGTTGGCGATGCGCAGCGCCGGAAGCCCCGATTGCTTGGTTCCGAAGAATTCGCCGGGACCTCGCAGCTTCAGATCCATTTCGGCGATGTAGAAGCCGTCCGTCGACTCCACCATGGTGCGGATGCGTTCGCGCGAGGAGTCGCCTAGTTTGCCCGTCACCAGAATGCAGTAGCTTTGTTCGCCGCCCCGTCCCACGCGGCCGCGGAGTTGATGCAGCTGCGCCAGGCCAAAACGCTCGGCTTGCTCGATCACCATCACGGTAGAGTTGGGAACATCCACGCCAACTTCGATCACGGTAGTCGAAACCAGGATCTTCACTTCGCCCCGGCGGAACTGCTCCATCACCGTTTCTTTCTCGTCAACCTTGAGCTTGCCGTGCAGGAGGCCCACGCGAATGTCGGGAAACACTTTTTGCGAAAGATGCAGATACATCTGCTGCGCGGCCTTCATGGCCTCCGATTCTTCAATCACCGGATATACGACATAGGCCTGGCGGCCCTTCGCGACCTGCTGTTTCATGAAGCTGTAAACGCTTTCGACGCGATCGTCAGTCACGTGGCTGGTCTGGATGGGCCGGCGTCCGGGCGGCATCTCGTCGATCACGGAAATATCGAGATCGCCGTAAATGGTGAGCGCGAGCGTGCGCGGAATGGGCGTGGCAGTCATCACCAGGACGTCGGGATGCTTGGCCTTCGAGACCAGGCGCAGGCGCTGCATGACGCCAAAGCGGTGCTGCTCGTCGACGATAGCCAGGCCAAGGTTCTTCCATTCGACGTCCTCTTCAATGAGCGCGTGAGTTCCGATACCGATATGGGCGAGGCCTTCCGCCATGAGTTTCTTGAGCTGCGATTTTTCGCGTTGGGTTGATGAGCCGGTGAGGAGAACCGGCACGTAGCCCATCTTGTGGAACAGGTTTTTGAAATAGAAGTAGTGCTGGCTGGCGAGAATTTCGGTAGGCGCCAGCACCGCGGCCTGATACCCGTTCTCAATGGCGATGACAGCGGCTTCGGCGGCCACCAGCGTTTTGCCACTGCCCACGTCGCCTTGCAACAGGCGGCTCATGGGATGCGGAGCCTGCATGTCTTTAGCGATTTCCCCGAGCACGCGCTTCTGCGCTCCGGTGGGCTTAAACGGCAGCATCGCTTTGATCTTCTCGCGCACGCGATCGTTCAATTCGAATGAAATCCCCGGTTGCAAGCGCGCCTTGGAGCGCTTCAACGAGAGTCCGCACTCCAGCCAGAAGAACTCTTCGAAAATCAGGCGCCAGTGCGCGGGGGTGCGATAGGCGTTGAGCATGCGCAGGTCGGTGTCCGGGGCGGGGAAGTGGAGCGCGCGGATGGCCGTCCACAGATCCAGCAGTTTCAGGCGCTTACGCAATGTCGGCGGGAGATGATCCTCGAGCGGTTCAATGGATTCGAGCACGCGATGCATGAGCGACCGCAGCGCGCGCGTGGTTACTTTGCCCGCTCCTTCATAGACCGCGACAATGCGGCCGGTATGAAGCGCGGCGTCGCTGTCGGAATCGTCGCCCGTGAGAATTTCAAACTCCGGATGCATGATGAGCAGGGCGCCGGTGTAACTGTCGAGCTCCACTTTGCCGTACAGCGAGACGCGCGCACCGGGCAGGAAGCGGTCCACCAGGTATCCGCCGTGAAACCACTTGGCGAGCAGCCGGTCTTTCGATGAGTCCTTGAAAATCGCCTCGAAGAGTCCGAGGTTGCGGCGGCGGAATCCGCGCAGGTGAGCGGACTGCACTTCGGCGATAACTGTAGCCATTTCTCCCGGCGCGAGTTGGGCGATGGTCTTGACGTTGGTTCGATCCTCGTACCGGAAGGGCGCGTAGGCGAGCAGGTCCTCCACGGTGACCAGACCTTTGGTTTCGAGCATCTCGGCGCGCGCTGGTCCAACGCCTTTGACGTACTTGAGCGGAGTGGCAGTGTCTAATTTGGGGACCTTCTGAGGGTGCAAGTGCCAGTGTACAATGGCGTTCAGGTTCCATGACCGCGCTGGCTGAGAAACATTGCGTCCCCTGCCGCGGAGGCACGCCGCCGCTCAAAGGCACGGAGTTGACTCCGTTCGCCGAGCAACTGCCGGACTGGAACATTATCGAAGAGCACCACATCGCGAAGAGTTTTCAGTTTCCGGACTTCAAGGCGGGGCTCGATTTCGTGAATCGGGTGGGTGCGGTGGCGGAAACGGAAGGGCATCATCCCGATTTGTGCCTAGCGTGGGGCAAAGTGGACGTGCAAATCTACACTCACAAGATTCGCGGGCTCACCGAGAGCGATTTTGTGATGGCCGCCAAGATCGACCAGGTTTATCTTGCGGGGATTGGTAGTGCTTACTTCTGATCGCTGCCTTCGGGCGCGGGCGTTGCATCGTCACCCCGGCCCGGGCGGCGGCGCTGCAACTCCTGCCACTGCTGCTCGGTAAGAACCAAACGAAGTTTCAGGCTCAACTGAGTGAGCGTGCGCGTGAGATCGCTGCGCGCGTCCACCAGCCGCTCGATGGCTTCATTGGTCTTCCCGGGATCCACGGGGTTGCCATTGAATTGGTCCGCCAGAGCCTGCTCGGCCTGATTCACAGCGGCGCGCACATTCAGTAGGTGCGGCCGGTATTGCTGAACGGTGGCGCGGATCTGTTCGCGCTGCGCCGGCGAGAGATTGAGATCGCGCGCGATCTGGGGGCGGCTCCACCAAGCGTAAATGCCGCGCGGCATCTGCGCGGATAATGCCGCCGAGAACAACAGCGCCATGAGGAGCACGCGTGGCATGGATTGATTCCCGGGCCTATTCCTTGAACAATCCGTGTATCGGTTGGATGGCTTTGGGCTCGTTGCTCTGCTCCATGGCGGAAAGGTCGGAGAATAACTGTTCGTCCGAGATTGCGCGGCGCGGTCTTGTGGCGGCGCTCCAGCGTGAGACCGCCGGCCAGCATCAGGAGCAGCATTGCCAGCGAGAGAGCCCAGCTTATTGAAATCCAGCTCCGGGTCGGCATCCAGTTGCGGGCCGGTGAGCCCAGCCGGCGATAAATGCTGCGGCGCTGCGCGGCCAGGAACTCGGGCGAAACTTCCGGTTCCGGCAGGTTTTTTGTTCGCCGGCGGAGCCAGTTCTCGAAATCAGTATGATCGATGTTTTTCATTTTCTTCCCGATCGCGAAAGTACAGATCGTGCAGCTCCTCCCGAAGCTTTTCCGTGGCACGAAACAAGTGCACCTTCACAGTTCCAACATTCATGTTCAGGATCTCGGCTATTTCGGCCAAGCTCCGATCTTCATAATGCCTCAGCGTGAACGCGGCGCGCTGGCGGAGGCTCAGCCGTTTGAGTGCGCGCGACAGCCGTTGGGCGATCTGGCGAGCGAACAGCTGGTCCTCCGCGTTGGGGGCGGTGGCCGCGGCCAGGTTCAATATGGTCGATTCATCCTCAGGCTTGGGACGTTTTCGCCAAAATTGCCAGCGTCGTGAACGCAGGCGGTCCAGGCAAGTATTGACCGCAATCCTGGTGAGCCACTTGCCGGGATCGTCCAAGGTGTTCGCTTCCAGGCGCTGGAGAGCCTGCCAGGCCTTGAGGAATGTGTCTTGGGTGGCGGAATCCGCCTCCTCGGCATCCTGGAGCATGCGGCGGCAGAGCAAAAAGACACGTCTCTGCTCGGAAACCATCCATGTCCCAAACTCGCGGGTGTCGGCACCCGCACCCAGATTGACATTCACGCTGGCTTCCAGGCTATCTGCCATCGCGGCCATCATATCGTCTGGACGGAGCTGAGACGATTTGGTTGACAGAAACTTAGCAGCCTGCCGAAAAGGCGAAAACCCGATTGCTCACGCGCGCGGCTCAGTGGGCTCTTCGTGTTACAGAGCCGCGACCGTCAGGGAGACCGTTTCGACGGCGAACATCAACCGGCGTGGCCGTTGTTCAGGGCGGCGGCAAGTTGAGCGGTGCTTCCGGATGCGGCGGCCTGTTCCAGTAGCTTGGACACGGCGGCCTTGCTGTCGTCCGAAAGGGACTTGGTGCTGAAAATCGAACAACCCTTGGCGATGTGTTGAAGGTCCGCCATATCCTCTTCAACCACCATCTCGTGCTCAACCCAACTGGACAGCGGGATGTTGCGGAAGTAAAGACGCTCCTGCAGGATCATCGACTTCTGGCGAGCCGCAACCGACTTGTTTTCACGGAAATAGTGGCGCTCCTCCACGCGGAAGTCTTGCATGAATTCGTCCAGAGCGCGCCGCCGGGCTTCCTGCTCGGTGGCCTTGACGCGTTCCTCCATGGTGGTCTTTTGGGTGCGCACTTCGGCGCGAACCTCGGCTAAGACCTCTCGTTCCTTGGAGATAGCGACCTCCATACGCGCCTGCATGATGTAGAACGACAACAATGCAGACCCAGCGGCGATGAAGACCGGCAGGAGAATCCACAAGAATGCGTCTAGCTGCATACCGACTCTATATCGGCAGTGGGCCGGGGGAACGTTAGGTACCGGATTTCTTAAGTTGTTTCACCTAGTTGCTAGCCCGCACGGTCCGGCTCAGAACGGTCGCGGCTCAGAAGGCCTATAGGATGGCTGTTTGTGAGCCATCGATCTTGGAACCGGAGATCAAAGCGGCGAACAGGGGGATACGTAAAGTGAAGAGCGCCTTGAAGATGGACTTGACGCGGAAGAGCAGGCCAGCGGTGAAGCCGTAATGTTTGCTGAAAAACACGGCGGCGCCGTGGACGCGGTCGGCCGCCAGGATGGTCCGGGCCGATTCGGAGTAGGGTGAACCGGGAGTGTACAGCGCGGTCACCTGCGGGAGCGCCAGCGTTTTTCGGGAGACGCGACGGATTTGATAGCACAGTTCTGCGTCGGACCAGGAGTCGCCGTAGCGCTCATCCAGGTAGTTGATGCCTTTGACGAAAAACTTCCGCACCAGGAAGGCTTGAAAGGTGGCGTACTCGACCGGGAAAATTTCGGCCGCCTTGTCGACAGCGACGGGCGTGAGATCGAGGCCGGTGGCGGGCGTCGGGAGGCGGAAGAATTGCTCGGTGGTGCGGGCCTGGGTGTCCAGCAGAAGCGGGCAGACGGCGACGGTTTCCGGATCCGATTCCAGTCTCGCGAGGAGCGCCGGAATGGTAGTGGGCAACACCTCCACCTCCGGCGTCATGAAGAGCAGATATTCGCCGGCCGAAGTGCGGGTGCCGATGTTGAGCGCCTTGGTGCGCCCGAAGTAGCGCGGCAGCCGCAACATCGTGATATTCGAAAACTCGGAGTCCAACTGCGCGCTCTCGTCGTGGGAACCGCAATCCACCACCAGGATTTCGATGGAAGCCCGATCGTTGGATCCGTCGAGCGCGGCGAGGCAGCGCCGCAGGGCAGGCGCGCTGTCGTAAGAAAAAACCAGCGCCGTCACTTTAATGGCGGGCGGAAGATCGATTTCCTGCGGCTCCGGATCGGGCTGGACGGCCACAATCGGGGCGGCTTTACGGGCTTCAACTTTACGTTTGCTGGCAACGGGCATGTGTGGTCTAGGACAAGGGCAGGATTGGTCTCACTTGGAAGTTGTCATCAGGCAATCGGCGGCCAGCAGATCCACTTTGGTGGGCCGTGATTTCGCCGGTATCGAAAACGCGACGGGATCGCTTCCGGTGGCGAGCCAATATACCTGGCTCTTGCTTCCGGTCTGCACGTCCACGGGTACGTAAGCGCTGAAGTCGTCGTCGACATCCCGCTGGACCAGGCTTCCGGAAAGTTTCGCCCCGCTCCAGGAATAGGACAGCTTCACCGCCGGCACGCCGGTTCCATACACCCAATTGTCGAAAAAGATCTTCAGGCCGGGATCGGGCGATTTGGGCGCGTATTGGCTCGCCAACTCGCGGAACTGGTCGGTGCTGATGGAATGATGGTGGCTGGCGACTTCTCGCAGCAGCGCCAGAAACTTTTCGTCGCCCAAGCGGCGGCGAAGCATGTGGATAATCCAGGTGCCTTTTTCATAAGTGACGGAGCGCCATGCGTCGGGCGCGAGCGAAGACTCCAAGCGGTAGCCCCAGATGATGGGTCCAGCGGACTCCAGAGTGCGGCCCGCATCGGTTTTGCTGAGCAGATGAGTGCGATAATCGTCCAGAACGTCATCCATAGCCTTGACGCCTTTCTTGCGTTCGAGCAACAGCAGCGCCGAATAGTTGGCCAGCGACTCGATCAGCCAGTCGTCGTGATAGCTGGCCGGAACCACCAGGTTTCCCCACCACTGGTGCGCCACTTCATGGGTCTCCAGAAGCTCGGAAAAAAAGGTTTGCTTGGACCGCTCGCGTAGAGGTTGAGGGAGCTGGCCGGGATTGATATAGGCGAGCGTGGAAATGTACACCAAACCTGGAAAGCCCTGGCCGAAGCCGCCTGGAATAGGCGTGACCGCGAGATTGCGGATCGGGCTGGGACCGAATTGTTCCGTCATAAAATCGAGCGTGTCCAAAAGATTCGCGGTGAGTTCGTCCATGCGAGCGGCTGGATCGAGCGGATCTGCGGCAGCCGGCGGCGGGAGCGTATTGAGCGTCTTGGCACGCCGGCTGGGAAACGGGGCCTCGGCGGGTGAGACGGCCGGAAGAACAGCTCTGGGCGCGAGCGCACTTTCGAGCTGGCGATTCGCGTATAGCTCGATTCTATACCCGTTGTGCTCTCGAACCAGGGACTGGAAATTGCCAAGGTTGAAGCCGGCGAAGCGAACCGGCGTTTCCGTCTTGACGTGGGTGATGTGCCACTCACCTTCGACGTGGTCATCAACCGGCGTGCCGGTGGCTGCCACGGTCAGGTTCTTCGGATAGCGGAATGTGAGGTCGTAAGTGGCCTGGCCGGC
This sequence comes from Bryobacterales bacterium, assembly GCA_963747945.1. Classification (GTDB taxonomy): domain Bacteria; phylum Acidobacteriota; class Terriglobia; order Bryobacterales; family Bryobacteraceae; genus Palsa-89. The sequence goes on along the minus strand of CAVVHB010000027.1, from coordinate 97,483 downwards.
GCCGGTCCGGGGATACCAGGTGCCGCGCGAGCCGACGTAGTAAACCTGGTTGCCCGCATCGCGGATCACCGCGCCTTCGTGATGGATTTCGATCTCGTGGGGGACAGCGGGATCGAGCGGAGGATCGCAGACCAACAGGAATTGGCGGTCGTCATTGCCTTCGATGAGGTTGGACCGCAGCGATTCGCGATCGAACACTTCGGCCGGCTTTCCGTCCACCGTAGCGGCGCTGACGCGCATGTTCCGCGACAGACTGAAGGGCACCACGGTGCGGGGTTGCCGTCGTTCTAAAGTGAGTGTGGCGCGCGTTACCGCCTGCATCGTCAGATCGGGTTGGATGGTGGCTTGGATGCGGATGTTTTCGAGCGTGTAACCAACCACCCGCGGGGACGCGCCGTTACGGAACGAACGGGCCTGAAACGCGGTCCAGGTATTGAAGTAGCTGCGATTGTCGCGGTATCCGAGTTTGCCCACCAGGATTTGATCCTGCGCCGTTGGATCGTACAACACGTCAAAGTTGTCCAGTTGATTGCCCGAGACCGCCATGTAAAAGAGACCGGCGTTGCGCTGGGCGCTCAACACGTCGTAGACCAGGCGCGTTTCAAAACTGGACGTCAGATTCCTCAATACCGGCGTCCACCGTTCGGCGATGAGGCCGCCCATTTCCGGGCTCTTCTTGGAGGCCGGGTTATTTTGCAACTGGGCGAGAAGATCGTCGCCGGTTCCGTCGGTGAAGACCAGGGCCGCGGATTTGAAGTGCTCCTCCAGATTGGGCGAGTTGGTGAATGTGTTGAGCGAGGAACGCTCGCTGCGCGTAGGCGGAAGCAGCAAGATGTCGGCATCGCCGGCGTCGGCATTGGCAACAAACAGCGCCCCCAGGCGCACGCCCTGTACGGGTTTGGAAAAAACAAGGTAGCCGGAGGCCAGGTATACCTTCACGTCCTCTTTATTGAAATTCAGATCCAGCACGCGATAGCACTCGGCCGGGTCCAGCGAGATCTGCTGGATTTCAGCGCCGACGTCTGCCGCCGTCAGGGCGAAAGCCGGGCGGAGGCTCGCGAGGAGAACCAGAGCCGGAAGCAAGCGCAACACATTATCAGTTTAGCGGCAAAATAGGCGCCGAGCCTTCCGCGTGGAAAGATTTGTCGCGTAGGAGGAATGTGGTGCAAGATTTCCGTTACCGGCGTCTACAGTGGGGGAGGGACCATGCAGGAAGACTCGCGGCAGGAAGCGCAATACGATCCCAGGAACAAACGTCCGGCGTCGGTGAAGAGGATTCGGTGGTCGTTTGTGGTGATCGTGCTGATCTTTCTGGCGCTCGGTTTTGCAACGGTGAGGATCTGGACGGGAGCGCCTTAGGCAGAGCCGCGCGCGTGAGCAAGCGGTCGTCTAATTGTATCGGAGCTCTAATTATTAGGACGCACGCTCACCACGTGCCCGTTGTCTAGGCGAACGGTTCCCACCGGCTCGCCGTTAGCCCAATACTGGCGGATCTCGAGCAGGTGCCCATCGTCGCCGGGGATGCTCACCGTGGATTCGGGCGTGCCAAGGGCCTGGCGCAATTCGCTGGAGGTGGCGCCGACCCTGATGCCGGCGACATCCTGGGCGGACGGTTCCTTAATCGCGGGCGCGGTGATGGCGGGAGGCGCGGCCACTGGTTCGGGCGTTATCGGAGCGCTGGGCGCGGCCACGGGAGGCTCCGCGCGGTGGGACGCATGACGGGATTTCGCAGTTTTGCCACTGTCGCCACCTGCGCCGGCAGCGGCCGCACCTCCTCCGCCTCCACCAGCAGCGGCGTTCCCGCCGCCTCCTTCAGGTGCTCCTCCGGCTGCGGCTGGATGCTCCGCAGACTTGGCTGGACCCGCCGGCGCGGGTTTGGCCGCCACCGGCTTCTGGTATTTGGGTGGGACAGTTGAGGGGCTCTTATCCACTTCGCCGAAGGCTTTGCCGAGAGCGCCACCCAGCGGTTTTCCAGCTGCGGTGCCGAGGGTCGCCCCCGCGGCGGCGGCGGCGTGTTCGGTCAAACTTTGGCCTACCAGGTTGGTAGATGCAATGAAACTTCCAAGCAGCGAAATGAGTGCGAGCGAGCGCATGGGAATCTTCCCCCTTCTTAACATGCTAAGGGGAGGACCAGCCGGGTGCCAGCCTGAAGAAGCCTTAGCTCGTACTAAGAAAAGGTACCGGATCGGGGTCCAGGGACCGCGCCCGTAAGGCTTTTCTGTTCAGTTTCACCATCTTCCGGCCAGATTTGCTCCCAGCGCAGCAGTATAAGCGGTAGTTTGGTGGAAGCGGGTTGTCTCTGACAGTCGATCAATACGCTCATCGATGAGAAGCCTCATTCAGACGCGCGCAAGTAGCAGATGCTTCGCTTCTTCCAGGGCCTGCACGGCCAGATGGCGGGAAACAGTTGGGAAACCTTGAAGGAAGTCCTCCAGCGTCTCTCCTCCCTCGATGTAGTCGAAGAGCGTTTGGGCAGGTACTCGGGTTCCACGGAAGACGGGCGTGCCGTGCATGATTTCTGGATCCCGAACGATCGCTTGCGCCATGCTCTGATTGTCGCGCAAACCCGTCCACGCTGAACCGAGCGGCGCCCACTCAGGCATAACGATTCACCTCAGCCAACGAGTCTGTCATGGTCGGCGTGGCTTCCAATCCAGAACCATAGCACGCCATCGGGGACGTTCACTTCTAACACGCGGTATTGAATTCCCACACGCGCTGACCAAAACTTGCCCGTCTTCTTAAAACGGAGCGACGGATGTCGAGGATTCGGATTTAAGGTAAGCAAACGCCTGTCGGAGAGGGACTGAACCGGCAACGGAAGGGCGTGATAGCGGTCCCAGAAGTCTGGACAAACCACTCGCGGAACGCTTTCAATTTTTTGGCGGTGAGTTGCTTCACTTGCGCTTACCTCGAGGATGGACGCGGCCCCAACCTAGGGGCGCTAGTTCGCCGACCCCGCTTTACCCCACAACCGCTGCGACGCAATCTTCGCCCCGTCGGCCAGCGATTTCAGCTTCAGCCACGCGATGTCCGGATACACCGCGCCGAAGCCGGCGAACGTGCCGAAGCCACAATCCGTTCCACCCATCACATGGTCCCGTCCCACGATATCGGCGTACCGGGCAATGCGCTGCGCCACCAGTTCGGGATGCTCTACATAGTTGGTGCTGGAACCGATCATGCCGGGAACCAGCACCTTGTCCTGCGGCAGCTTGATGGTCTTCCACAGTTCCCATTCGTGCTCGTGCCTGGGGTTCGCACCCTCAATCAGCAGCGCTCCGGGCTTGGCTTTCAGCACCACCGGAAGCACCTTGAAGCCGGGAATGTCGCGCGTGTGCGGACCGTCGTAGTTGCCCCAGCAGACGTGCATGCGCGTCCGGTCGGCAGGAACGTTCGCCAGCGCGTGATTCAACGCCGCCACCTGCAGTTCCGCGTTGCGTAGGAACTCGTCGTCGTCCACGCCGCGAAACTTGATATGCCGCCCCATCGCCAGATCCGGGCAATCCACCGAAAGGAGCAACCCCGAATTCACAATGGTCTCGTACTCGGTACGCATCGCATCCGCCAGAGCTTCCAGGTACGCTTCGTGCGTCGGATAATACTCATTCGGCTGGAACACCGCGATGGTTCCAGGCGAAACCGCATTCATGAAGCCTTCGGTGACTTTTACCTTCGACAAAGCGTCCTTGAAGCGCGCGATATCTTCTTTCAGCGGCTCCAGGGTTTTCACTTTGATCGGCCCTTTGCAGACGGGCCGCTGATACTTGGGTGTCGCACCGGCGGCGGCGATCTTGTCGCGAAACTCGGGGAAATCGTCTTGATCTTGCGGCGTGGCCCGGGGTACGTTGCCAGGTTCAAAGCCGGTCAGCCGATGGCGGATGTAGGTTGCATAGCTGATCTTCCCCATCTCACCATCGCTCACGATATCCAGACCCGCTTGGGCTTGCTTATTGACAGCATCGGCGACGGCGCTGCGTATCGTGGCATCGAACTTTTCGGCGTCGACAGCTTCGCCCCGGTCCTGCGCGAACAAGAGATCGACCACTGCCTGCGGCCTGGGCAGGCTACCAACGTGGGTGGTAAGAATACGGTCGGTACTCTTCATTTTTCGTGTATTTCTCCCTTTTTGTGTAAGCTTGGTGACTACAGCAGGTCTCGTACGAGCATATCATGCTGCCGCAGGGCGCTAACCTTATACGCGCTCGCGGTTCCAGTTGGCGAGATACGAGTCGGAGGCGAGCTCTTCCAGCAATGCAGCTTCCTCATATTTCCACTCCTGCAGCCTTCGATTCTTCAGTTCTTCGAGCAGCCGGACGCGGCGCTTGGCCTCGCTGTACTTCTTTCTTTGTTTGGCCAGTTCGCGCCCGCACCGCATGAGCTGTTGCGCCAGATTTTCGGCGTTTCGGCGCAGGCGCAGGCCGCACGCAGTCAACGTTCGCAGGTCGTCGCCCCGCAAATCGGGCATCGTGCCCAGGGAAGAAATCAGCTTCGACCGCTCGGCGCTCACATCGGCCAACAGCGTCTGCATGTGGAGCTGTTGCTGCACCAGGGCCTTCAGCTTGGCCTCTTCGGCGGTGAGTTCCACACTGCGCCAGCGCAGAACTTTTTCGAGCGAAAATTGAAAATTCGCCATAACTATAACTCCGGCTCCCTCACGGTCGCGGTTCTGAAGCCGCTGCCGATCAACTCCCTCACGGTCGCGGTTCCGAAGCCGCTGCCGATCGACTCCCTCACGGTCGCGGCTCCATTGTGACCGCTCTCTCTGGTCGCGGTTCTGAGATTCTGAACCGCGCGCGTAAGCAAGCGCTTTTTTGCGTTGATCCGCATTCGCTATCCCAGCGCCATCGCCAGCTTGCCCAGGCGCTCCAGCGTATCCGGCAACGGGCAAAAGGTGTGGGCGTCCTGCTTGAGAAAGTCCAGAATCTCCGGGCGGCAGCGGATGGCCGCATCCAGCTTGGGATTGGTGCCCGCCACATACGCGCCCAGTTGGATCAGATCCTGCGAATCGTGATAGAGCGCCAAGGCTTCGCGGATCTTCTGCAGATGTCCACGCTGCTCCGGCGCCGCAATCTTGGATGTAAGCCTGCTAATCGATTGCCGGATGTCGAGCGCCGGATAGTGGCCGGCCACGGCCAGCTCGCGCGACAGAATGAAATGCCCGTCCAGAATGCCGCGCACCGCGTCGCAGATGGGTTCGTTGAAATCGTCGCCTTCCACCAAGACGGTGAAGAAGCCGGTGATGGAGCCCTTTTTGAAATGCCCCGATCGCTCGAAAATCTTAGGTAGCAGCGCGAATACCGACGGCGTGTAGCCTTTTTGGCTAGGCGGTTCTCCGGCTGCCAGGCCGATTTCACGCTGCGCCATCGCCAGGCGCGTGACGGAATCCACCACCAGCAAAACGTTCTTGCCTTGATCGCGAAAGTATTCGGCCACGGCCAGCGCCACAAAGCAGGCGCGGATGCGCAGCGGCGCCGGCCGATCGGATGTGGCCACCACCACCACGGAACGGCTGCGGCCTTCCGCTCCCAGTTCATTTTCGAGGAACGCCCGCACTTCGCGATTGCGCTCGCCCACCAGTGCGATGACGCTCACGTCGGCGTCATTATGGCGTGACATCGCCCCCAGCAAAGTGCTCTTGCCGACGCCGCTGCCTCCGAAAATGCCCACCCGCTGTCCTTTGCCGCAGGGCAGCAGACCATCGATGGCGCGAATGCCGGTAACCAGCGGCTTCACGATGTGTTCGCGATCCAGAGGTTGGGGAGGCGCGCTGTACAACGGATATGCCATGGAGGCGCGCACCGGCGGACCGTCGTCCATCGGCCGCCCGAAGCCATCCAATACGCGTCCCAGCAATCCCGGTCCTACCCGCAACAATGCGTCATCGCGACGCGCAATCACGCGATCGCCCGGCTGCAAGCCATCGGTCTCTTCCAGCGGCATTGAGAGTACGCGATCGTTGCGGAAGCCGATCACCTGGGAGCGGATGGAGCGTCCGGAAGCCGCCCGTACTTCCACGAAATCGCCGATCGAAACCACCGGACCGCGCGACGAAATCAGCAACCCCACCATCTCGGTCACTTCGCCGATCCAGGGCAATACTTCCATGCCGGGGACTTGCGGGACCAATTCGCGGACGTTCATATGTGGCGCACGCACTCATGCGTGCCGCGTCGGCACTCATGCCGACGCACGGTGTTCGTGTAATCCAGCCAGGCATCGACACGAGTGTCGATGCGGCACGCATGAGTGCGTGCGCCACAATCAAACAGCCAATCCGTCATCGCTCCAACTTATCGATCAACCCGCGCTCGATCTCCCGCAATTGCGTTTCTACCGACGCATCCAGGATGCCTTGCGATGTCTCGAAGAACACCTCAGCGGGGTTGAGATTCGAGTCCGGCACCAGCACCAGGTTCTTGGGCGCGCCAGCCTGCTCCAGCAGCTTGCGAACCAGCGGTTCCAGCGTCGGATGCATCCGGACGCGGTTGATCTCGCGCGATTGCAATTTCGAGAACGCCGCTTGGATCAGGCCGGCCAGCGCGTCCGGATCCACGGCCACCTCGCGATGAATGACGCGCGCGGCGATGGAGACGGCCAGATGCACCAGGTCCTGCATGGTTTCTTCTCGAATGCTTTCCCGCAGCCGGGCCAAAGAAATGAGCGTATCCCCGAGCCCTTGCACGGCGGGACGAAACAGCTCTTCGGCCTGCTGGCGACCCGCGGCCAGCCCCTCGGAGTAAGCTTCGCGCCGCGCTTGATCCAGCTTGCGGGCGGCATCGTGCTCCGCATCTCCGTGGCTGTTGCGGCGAAGTTCGCTGGCCGGCGTAACCGTGCGCCACAACATCGGCGTGGCGGCCGAAGCCTGCTCGTTTTCCCCTCCGAGAATTTCGCCCCCCATCAACTTAGACGACATATTCGGCGCCGCCCCCGCCTTTCAGGCTCAGGGTGCCTTCGCTCTCCAGTTGCCGCACCACCGCCAGAATCTGCTGCTGCGATGCCTCCACGTCGCGAATGCGCACCGGCCCCGCGGCTTCCATGTCTTCCTTCAACATCTCCGCGCCGCGCATGGACATGCACTGCAGGAATTGATTCTTCAACTGATCGCTGGTGCCCTTCAGCGCCACGACCAGAAGTTTGCGGTCGATCTTGCCCACCACCTCCTTCATGGCCGTGGTGTCGATCAGCAGCAGGTCGTCAAAGGTGAACATGTAATGGCGAATCGCGTCCACCAGCTGCTGCTCCTCCTGCAGGTTGCCCAGGATCTCGTCGCTCATCGCGCCTTCCATGCGGTTCAGTATTTCGGCCACCGCGCGCGGACCTCCGTGCAGCTCCATCTTCACTTCGCCCAGCGTCTTCAGCTTTTCGCTGATGATGATGGAAATGCGCGCCACTACATCCGGCGAAACGCGGTCCAGTTGTGCGATGCGCAGCGTTACGTCGGAGCGAAGCGGCACTGGAAGATTGGCCAGCAGCGAAGCGGCTTGCGTGGGGGAAAGATGCGAAAGAATGAGCGCGATGGTCTGCGGATGCTCGCTCTCGATAAAACGGCTTAGTTGATTCGGATCGGCCTTCTGCAGGGTCTCGAGGTTTTTGTTGAAGCGTACTCCCGTCCGCGGAAGATGGTCGGCAATGCGCTTGGCGCCCTCCGGCCCAAAGGCGTTCGACAGCACGCGCTTGGCATAATCGAAGCCGCCGCGGGCGTTGCCTGGCCTGGTCAATTGGCAAAACTCCTCCAGAACCGCTTCGGTCTGGCTGGGGGTCACCTTTTCCAATCGCGCGATGGCCTTGCTGATCGCCTTGGCCTCGTCTTCGTTCAGTTGCTTCATCACTTCGCCGCTCACTTTGTCTCCCAGGGCCACCAGGAGTATGGCGGCCTTTTGCGGACCAGTGATCTTGGTCGAAGTGCTTTCTGGTACGGGCATGGATTAACTCGTTTCTTCCTCAGACAGCCAGCTTCGCAGGATATTGGCCCAGGCTTCCGGATTGTTGCTCCTGTTGTCCTGCAGCTGTGTCAGCAGCACTTCGGTTCGGGATGGCATGAGCGCAGGCAAGCGGGAAGGCTCGCCTAGCGGGGCGGCCGCTCCTGGGGGCCCAGGTGGCAAGCCGGCGTAAGTATCCACTACCGGCAAAGCCTGGTGGGTTTCCACGCTTGCGGCGCGCTTGCCGCCGCCCATCAGGCGTGCCAGAACGAAGGCTAACAGGCCGATGACCAGCACCACGCCTGCCACCGATCCCCATAGCAGCGCCGGCTTCTTCTTGAGTGTCTCGAGGGAGAGAACTTCGTCCGGCTTCTTCTGGGCGCCCGGAGCTCCCAGCGATCCCGGATCGTTCATGCTGTTGTCAAATGGAAGCGCCTCCACGGTAAGCTGATCGCCCCGCATGGTGTCCAAGCCAACCAGGGTTCCCACCAGCGTTTGGATGGCCTTCAACTTCTCGGTGTCGGGAGGAATGACCACGCGATGAGCCTGCGCTCCTTGCCCTTCCATTCGAGACCCCTGATCCACCAGCACCGCGATGGACAATCGCTTGACGGTGCCTTGCGGAAGTTTCAGATGTTTGGTGACGCGGCTGGTCTGATACGTAATGCTCTCCGAGCGCCGGGTGGTGGAGGTGCTATTGCCGCCGGTGTGCGGAGCCGCAGCCGGTTGTTTGGCTGGTTCCCCGGGTTGAGTACCAGCCGGTGGAGTTGCGGCGGGTGGCGGTTGCGGAGCGTTCGATACCGTCGTTTGCTGCGGGGGCAGATTCGCGGCCGTCCCTGGAATTGCGGGGCTGATACGAGTGGTCCCGCTGGTATCTTCCGTCTTCTGCGAGCTCACCATCACGGACTTGGACGGGTCGAACGTCTCTTCGCTTTGCTCCCCGCTGGTCATGTCGATATCGGCCGACACGCCGGTGCGGAATTTGTCGGGACCCAGCAGCGGTTCGAGCGTGCTGTTGATCTTCCCCGCCAGGTCGTGTTCCACGGCTTGCCGGTATTCGAGCACCGCTTCGGTGATTTGCGTTCCATCCCCCGGGCCTTCGCGCCTCGGCCGGCTCAGCAGATTTCCATTCATGTCGACCACCGAAACCGACTCGGGCCCGAGACCTTCCACCGCGCTCGACACCAGATTGGTGATCGCGATCACATTGGCCGTGGACAACCTTGTTCCCGGCCGCAGGCCAATCAGCACGCTGGCCTTGGCGGGCTCCCGGGCGTCTGTGAACACGGAATCCTTGGGCAGCGTCACGTGAACACGCGCCTGCTGGACGTCGGAGATGGCCATGACCGATCGTTCCAATTCGCCTTCGAGCGCCCGCCGGTAGTTCACATGCTCGGCGAAGTCGGTGATGCCGAAATTCGTTTTGTCGAAGATCTCGAATCCGATGCGTCCCGTTTTAGGCAGTCCCAGCCCGGCCATTTCAAGGCGCAGCTCGGGGACTTTGTCCTCCGGCGCCAGCAACTCGGTTCCGTTGTTGACGATTTTGTAATCGATGCCGCCTTCATGCAGCTTTTGCACGATGGCGTTGGCGTCTTCCGGCGACAACCCGGTATAAAGGGGCTTCAATCCGCTTTCGCGTTGCCAGCGCGAAAGGCCCATCACGCCCGCCACCACCGCCATCGCCACGATAGCAATGGTGATTAGTTGACGCGGTGTGAGCGCTGAAAGGAGCTTCTTGACTTGGTCCATTTTCTTTCGCTAAGGATAACGAGTTTACGCCGGAATTCATGCGTCAGACCTGCATCCGCATGATCTCCTGGTAGGCCGATACGGCCTTGTTCCTCACTTGCAGGAACAGATTGAACTGCAGGTCCGCGCGCTGGGCCGCCAGCGCTACCGAATGCAGTTCCTCGTCGCCTCCGCTCAAGAAATTCTGGGCCGCCTGCTGGGCTTGCGTCTGGGATTGTTCGACGTTCCCGATCATGCCTTCGAGCAGCGATTGAAACGCGCCTGTGCCGCCAGCCGCCCCGGAAGCACCCACGGGCGCCGCCTGCGGCACCGCGATCATCGAAACTGGAGTAATAGGAGACATGTTTATGAACGGAAGAGATCGAGAGATTTGTTAATCATGTCTTTCACGGCCGAGATCGCCGCCACGTTGGCTTCATAGCCGCGCGAGGCGCCCAGCAAGTCCACCATGTCTTCGGCCGGATTGATTTTCGGGTACGCGACGTAGCCGTCTTTGTTCGCATCCGGATGCCCGGGCTGGTAGCGCAGCTCGGGCGAGCTATCGTCCACGCTGACCTCGCTTACCGTGACGCCCGACAGTGCCGGCCCAAGCGCGGAGTCGAACTGGGAAGAGAAAGAGCCGACGGAATTGTCCTCTGAGAACACCACGTCTTTTCTGCGATACGGCCCGCCTTCGGGGGTGCGCGTGGTTTCCGAGTTGGCCAGGTTTTCCACCAATACTTCGGTTCGCTCGCGCTGCGCCGCCATTCCGGACGCACTTACCGAGAGGCTGGAGAAGAGGCTCACTAGACCTTACCTGCCTCTTCGATGGCGGTGCGGATGGTGCTGATTTCACTGTGGGCCAGTTGGGACGCGACACTGAAGCGCAGAGCATTTTCGGCCAGCAGGCGGGCTTCCCGGTCCATATCCACGTTATTGCCGTCGTTCTTGTTTTTGAGACCGGAGACTTCCACTACGTTGGGCTTGGAACCCGACATCTGGCTTTGGAGTTCATTCTCAAAGTCGATGTCTTTGGTCTGGTAGCCGGGCGTGTCGGCATTGGCGATGTTGGAGGCCACCAATTTCTGGCGGGCGCTCACCAGATTCATGTATTGCTCGATGCCCGCACCGACATTCTCCAGCATGAGACAGATCGGAATGCAATCGGGATGCCACGCCGGCGTCGACGATTATCAGGGACTTGTCGAGTTTTGGTGTTTTAAACACGACGCCCAGCGTTGAGATCTCGACGGTGCCCGGGGTCGGACCGATAGACGATACAACACCTCGGTTCCCGTCACTGCTTCGGGACCGCAGCGGCACAAGCCGGGATGGCCGACAACACGTCCAGGTGCTTCCAAAGGCTGGGGAAGTGCGAGATAATTGTGCGCATGTTTGCGGGGACCGCTCACAGGACCTGGTGTTCTGCTGATTGGTTTCGGCCCTCACTCCAACTTTCGAATTCAATCCAAAGGAGACTGGAAATGACACCGACAGTTGCACGACAGACCGCCGGCGATAATACCGCTATTCGTCCATTTCATGTGAATGTTCCGGAAACCGAACTGACCGAATTGCGCAGGCGCATCAACGCGACAAAGTTTCCTGAAGGGGAGACGGTTCCCGATGCGACGCAAGGAGTACAGCTGGCGACGATCCAGGCGCTGGCGCGCTATTGGGCAACAGAGTATGACTGGCGCAAGATCGAGGCGAAACTGAACGCCCTGCCGCAGTTCATCACCGAGATCGATGGACTGGACATTCATTTCATTCATGTTCGTTCGAAGCATGAGAATGCGCTGCCCCTCATCGTCACGCACGGATGGCCCGGCTCGATCACCGAACAGATGAAGATCATCGATCCGCTCACCGATCCCACCGCACACGGCGGAAATGCATCCGACGCGTTCCATGTCGTAATTCCGTCCATGCCCGGCTACGGGTTTTCCGGTAAGCCGGCCACGACCGGCTGGGACCCCGCCCACATTGCGCGCGCCTGGACCTTGCTGATGAAGCGCCTGGGGTACACGAAATTCGTGGCGCAGGGTGGCGATTGGGGTGCAATCGTCACCGAGCTGATGGGCGTGCAGGCGCCACCGGAATTGCTGGGCATTCACACCAACATGCCTAACGTGATTCCATTCGATATCGACAAGCTGGCCTTTTCCGGCGCGCCGGCGCCGGCGAATCTCTCGGCCGACGAGAAGCTCGCTTACGAGCGGCTGAGTTTCGTCTATGCGAAAGGCATCGCCTACGGCTTTCAGATGGGGCTGAGACCGCAGACGTTATACGGAATCGCGGACTCGCCCGTGGGTCTCGCGGCTTATTTCCTGGATCACGACGCGCGCAGCTACGAGATGATCGCACGTGTCTTTGCCGGAGGGACCGAAGGCCTCACGCGAGACGACGTCCTCGACAACATCACGCTCACCTGGCTGACGAATACGGCACTCTCCGGAGCCCGTCTTTATTGGGAGAACAAGGGCGCGCCGTTCTTCGCCGTTAAGGGCGTGGTGGTCCCGACGGCCGTGAGCGTCTTTCCGGACGAACTCTATCCTGCTCCGCGGAGTTGGGCGGAACGGGCGTATCCCAAGCTCATTCACTTCAATAAGCTCGACAAAGGCGGTCACTTCGCAGCGTGGGAACAGCCGAAGCTCTTTTCTGAAGAGGTTCGCGCCGGATTCCGATCGCTGCGGTAGGGTTCTTCACAAGAGAGGAGGAGATGCGCCATGCCTGACCATTCGCAGTTCAACATCGACCGCACGCATCCGGGCCGGTGGACGATCACCTTCAGCAATCCGCCGATCAACATGTTTGTTCCCACAACGATCGTTGAATTGGGAGCGCTAATGACCGACCTCGAGGCGGACCCGTCCGTGAAGGTCGTAGTGTTCCAGTCTGCGAATCCCGATTTTTTCATCGCCCATCTCGACGTAGCCAAGGCAGCGGAACGGCCAGAGGTGCTGGGCCTTTGGCGCGAGTTTGTGCTGCGCCTCGCGGCCGCCCCAGTGGTGAGCATCGCCAAGATTCGCGGCCGCACGCGCGGCATCGGTAACGAGTTCGTGCTGGCCTGTGACATGCGCTTCGCCAGCCGGCAAAGCGCCCTATTCGGCAACCCCGAGGTCGGCGTCGGACTGGTCCCGGGCGGCGGAGCTCTGGAGTGGCTGCCGCGTTTGGTCGGCCGCTCGCGGGCACTTGAGATCGTTCTCAGCGCCGACGATTTCGATGCGGACATCGCCGAGCGCTATGGCTGGGTGAACCGCACACTGGACGATAAAGACCTCGACTCGTTTGTCGATTTGCTCGTCCGGCGTCTGGCTTCGTTTGACCGTGAAACGCTAGGCGCGGCGAAGGCCCAGGTCAATCGGTTCGGGATGCCGACAGCTGCCGAACTTCAGTCGAGCAACGACATGATCTTCCCACTGCTGGCCTTGCCGGATGCGCAGGCGCGCCGTCCCAAGCTCCGTGGTGTCGGTTATGGTATTCCGAGCGACTTCGAATTGAACTTCGGCCGGTACCTTCCTGCGCTCGGGCAGGCCGACGACGATAACACGAATACGCAGCACGACTGATCGTCGCCCTCTGGTTCTCGTTACACCGCTTTGGACCAACACAGACTGTGCGAAGGTTGGTCTTTGACCCTTTTCACTCTAGGAGGCTGCTGAAAAATGCGAAAATTCGCTTGCTGACGCGCGCGGTTCAGAATCGTGGCTCGTGTTTGCAGGTGTTTACTGAACCGCGACCGTGAGGGAGTCGTCGCCAAACCCCTTTTTCAGCATCCTACTAGACCACATAGACATGTTAGCGAGGAGGTAATTACATGAAGCGCACGTATTTTCCCGGTATCACTGACATTGTTGTCGTCACGGATCCGGCAGAGGTCCGGACAATTTCAAACGATGCAAGGCTCGACCGGGACTTCATATTACATGGTCCTGTTCGCAACGTGCAGCGTCTCCGGAAAATCCTCCGCATTTTCTCGCTCAACGGCAGATTATTCGAACCTTTGCTGCCGCGCACCGACACCAGCCGCGCCGCCGCGCAAGACGAACTGTGGTCGAGACTCAACGTCAAGGCCGACGAGGTGAAACACGGACCCGCTCAATTGGAGCCCCTGGCCGAATGGGTCAGAGGGATCGGAACCGCGGAGAAGCTCGATCTGCTTGTGCAGCAGAGCATAGGAAGATTGTTCGTGGAAACGTTCACGGCCACTGAGGAGGGTTTGGCAGCGGCCCGTATGGTCTTTGAGGCTGCAAGCTCTTCCAGTGTCATGAAAATGCTGGGGTGGCGCATCAGCGGCAGGCTGGAGCGGGCCAAAACGCTTCTTGCTTCCATGGTGAATGGCGATCTGGTTGGCGTTGTCGCGATGATTAACGCTTCGCAGCTCATTGCTCGGGGCCTGCATAAAATGCGGCAACTTGCTGCCGACCCAGCGCTTCGATCTTCAATAACGACCGATGCTGCCGCGGACGAATGCCTCTTTGCACCAGCCACCGTTGTACGCCAGGCGAAAACCTCCGGCGAAGTCGCCGGTTGTCCCTTTAAAAGAGGCTCGCTCTTCATCCTTGAGCTGGGAAGCGCGAGCCAAGGCGCAGCGAATCGTGACATCGTCTTCCTCAGTCGGAGTTGGAGCCGCTGTCCCGCCGAAAAGTGGGTGCCTGCGCTATTGGAAGGCGTATGGACGCGTGTGTTAGGTACGTCGCATGAGCCTGAAAAAGCTCGCGCCGCTAATTGACGAATTCTGGAGCGCGGCGGTTCGCATCTGTGGTCGTGGCCCGCTTGACACTCTAAATTGGCGCTCGTGGGAGTTGCAGTGAAGTGTTCAGCGCCCGTCGAGGGTAGCCAATTGTAGGTACAGCGAGCGGGCCATCAGTTGCCGGCTGGCCTTCTCGACGGCCGAAAGCTGTAAAGCCGCCATGCCCTGCTGCATGAGGGTCATGTCGCGGACCCAGGTGAGAAGTTCGATGGATTGTTTGGGTATGGATGAAGTGGCGCGCTCGCCAGGGGAGAGCAGCGTCCACTGCCGCCGCACTGCCTCGGTGTATTCCGCACTCAGGCGCGTGGCCCTTTCGTGATCGCCGGCCAGCACCGCGGCGCGAAGATCGTGCGCCAGATTATCCAGCGGTTGACGCATTGGGGTTGTTGCTCGTGTCGGCCTGGAACAGGCCCTGCAGGAATGAGTTCTGGCTCTGGAGCGACGCGATGAGTGCATTCGCCTGGGCCATCTGCGCATTCAGGTTGGTCTGCAGCAGGGCGAGTTGGGCCTGATCGTTGGTGATCTCAGTCTGATCCTGAGTGTTTTGGCTCTCGAGCGATTGCGTCTCTGAAACGATGGTTCCGCTGGTGGGGTCCGTCACGCTGTCCAGGCTATTGTTGGCGTACTGCAGGAAGCCGCCGCTGTTGGTGTTTCCCAGAAATGTGAGGGCGTCGCTAATTTGCGACTGGCTCAAACCCGCGATGGCGGACGAGTCGAAAGTGAGCGAGCCCTGCTGGGTAAACTCGACACCCAGCTGCGCCAGGTTCGTTATGGAGCCGCTCGATCCGCTGTAGCTGATCATTTGCTGCAAGGCCTGCTGCATGTCGAGCACGGCGCTGTCTCCCACCAGCGTGCCGCCGTTCTGGCCAAAGTTTTTCTGCAATTCCGAAAAGGCCGCGTTGTAGGCTGTGACGAACGAAGAGAGCTCACTCGACACCGTGCTGAGGCTGGACGTTACGGTGATGGTGGTGGTACCCACCGCCCCCAACGTTACATTCAGGCCCGGCGCAATCGTGACGGTGGCCGAATCGGTCGTGATGCCTCCCGAAGGCTGGCCATTGACGGTGTAAGATGCGTCGGCGCCCTCGTTCAGCGTGCCCATCAGGTTGGTGGTGCCGTCGTTGAGCTGGAGCGGGACGTCTCCCAAAGCGGTGCTCTGCAGGCTGAGCTGGTAACTGGGCGCCTCCGGAGTTCCGGTATTGATGACAACCGCCTGCACCGGCGCGCCGCTGGCGTTGATGGCCGCGGCCAGGTCGTTCAGGTCGTTTCCGGCCGGGGTGAGGTTGTAGTTGGTTGTTCCTACTGTGAGCGTGAAGGAAGCGCTGTTGCTGATGTTCTGCGTGGTGGGATCGGTAACGGTGGTAGCGGAGTCGCTGATGGCACTGGATGGAGAGCCGGCATCGAGGACCTGGACCGTGTACGTTCCAGCCAGGGGATTGCCCGTGACACTGGCTGTGGCCACGGATTGGTCGCTCACGGTGGCCTGCAAAGCGCTGGTGCCGGTCCCGGAATCCACCGCTTGGAGCGCTGTTTGCAAGCTGTTAAAAAGACCGCTCAAAGTGTTGAGTTCGCTGGTCTTTCCACTGATCGTAGACTGATCGGCCTGCAGCGACTGCATGGGAATGGCGGCGATTTCGAGCGCCCTGGTGACGGAGGCTTGCAGATCCGACGCGAAGGTGCTGGTTCCCGTCGTTGTGGTTTGGGGGGACAGCGCGGCGAGGGCGTTACTGAGGTTGCTGTTGACTGAACTCGTGCTCATGGAGACTACTCCAGCCAGGTTCCAAACTGGGCCGTGATCGCTTTTCTATCGGCCCAGTTCGCTTTGAACATTAATCGGCTCCTTTTTACTGCAGGAGCTTCAGGATCGCTTCCGGCATGGAGTTGGCTTGCGCCAGCGCGGCGATCGAAGACTGCTGGAGGGTTTGCGCTTTGGCCAGGTTCGACGCTTCGGCGGCGACGTTGGCATCCTTGATGGACGATTCCGAGGCCGTCAAATTCGTGATCTGGGAATTGGCTAGCGAGGTGGCGTAGTTGAGCAGGTTTTCGCCCGCGCCGACCGCGCCTTGCACCGAACCCAGGCTGGCGATGGCTGCCTGCACCAGGCCCAGTGCGGTGCTGGCATCGGCAGCCGTGCTGACGTCGGCGACGTCGATGCCGAGCCCGCCGGCGTCCACACCCGTGACAGTGACGCCGCCCGCGCCGCCATTGGTCAAGTCGACCGTGACCTGGTTATCGGTTGCGACGCCCGTGTCGCCGCCGCCGATGAAGACCGCCAAAGGCGTGGTGTTGTACTGCGAAGAACCGATGGTGCCGGTGTTCGAAGTGGTTCCACCCGACGCCAAACCGATGTTGCCGGCCTGGCGCGTAATTTCGTCCAGCACCGAAGTGAATTCGTTGTTCAGCGTGGTGCGGCTGCCTTGGAACGTTCCGCTCGCCGACTCGGTGGCCAGAGTCTGCAACCGGTCCAGAAGGTTGGAAATGTTGCTGAGACCGCCATCGATAATCTGCAGGGTGCTGGTACCGTTGGCGGCGTTGATGACGCCCTGTTGTAACTCTGTGACGTTGGCCTGCAACTGATTCGCAACCGCGAGACCAGCGGCGTCGTCTCCCGCATTGTTGATGCGATAGCCGGACGTCAATTGCTGAATCGTGTTGCTCTCAAAATTGTTGTTCTCATTCAGTTGTTCTTGCGCAAACAGCGACGTGACGTTAGTTTGAAGTGAAATCATATTTTGTCCTCTTTCGTCTTAGCTCGGCTTCTCGCCGAAGTCACGCCTTGCTCAGCGTGCAGTAGTCTTTTCGATGATGCCCAGGGATTTTTCAGGGTTTTTGCGGATTTTTTTGCATGCTGGCCGGAACCGTCGAAAGATCGTCACCGGGGGTGGGAGGGGGCGCCCGAGCGGCGTGGGCTTGGGGTCGTCCACGTGCTCGATCTTCAGGCTGTTGAGGATCACCACATCCACGCGGCGGTTGCGGGCGCGGCCTTCCGGGGTGGCATTGGAATCGATGGGGACGGTATCGGCCCGGCCCACCACCGAGAAGCGCTTGCGGTCCAGCTCGAAGGTGCCGCAGAAGGTTTCCAGCACCGCGATAGCCCGGGCGCAGGAAAGCTCCCAATTGCTTTTGAAACGGCCGTTATGGATGGGGATCGAGTCGGTGTGCCCTTCCAGTTGAATCGAATTGGGAAGCGTGGCGATGAGCTCGGCCAGTTTCTTCATGGTGGGAAGGTTGGACTGATCCAGCGCATCGGTGCCGGAAGAAAAGAAGGCCGACTGGCGCAGGCTGATCACCAGGCCGCGCGGCTCCATCCGGATCTCGAGCTTGCCTTCCTGGATCTCGGTGGCCAACTCTTTGTTCAGGCGCTCGAGCGAAGGCATCAGCTCGATGACGCTGTCCGGCGGAGCGTCTTTGAGGGCATGCTGCGCGCCGCCCGGGCCTCTCATCATGGCGTTGCCTTGCCCTTTGTCGTCCACCGTGCCGCCCAGAACTTTTGCCACCGCGGACGGCACGCTGATGGAGTGTCCATTGTCCAGCGCCTTTTCCACGGCTTCAGAAACCTGCTTGGCGCGCGCCTTGTCGGTCTGCGACGAAGCGAACATCACGACGAAAAAGGCAAACAGCAGAGTGATGAAATCGGCGTAGGACACCAGCCACCGTTCGTGATTTTCGTGCTCCGGGGCGTGTTTCCTCGGCATGGGAGGCCTTATCCTTGCGCCGCGGCCGTCCGCGCGGCTCGCGGAGCGTTGGCCCGTTGGGGCGTTTCGGCTGCGCCGTCGGCGAAAGCATTCAGCTTGATGCGAATCAGCTTGGGGTTCATGCCTTCCACGATGCTACAGACGCCTTCCAGCATCAGTTCCTTGATGTGCAGCGTTTCGTGCAAGCGCGCTTTGATCTTGTTGGCGGCCGGCAGGAAAAACAGATTCGCGGACGCTACCCCGTACACCGTGGCCACGAATGCGACGGCAATCCCGCGGCCTACTTCATCGATGTTCTCCAGATGCTTCATCACCTGGATCAGACCCAGCACCGCGCCAATGATACCGATGGTGGGAGCGTAGCCGCCGGCGGATTCGTAAACCTTGGCCACCTGCTCGCCGCTGCGCTGCTGGAGATCCAGATCCAGTTCCATCATCTTGCGCAGCTCCTGCAGATCGGTGCCGTCCACGGTCAAAGAAATCGCCTTGCGGAGAAACGGATCGGCGATGCTTTCCATCTCCGACTCGAGGGAAAGGATGCTGTTT
Organism: Bryobacterales bacterium; assembly: GCA_963747945.1. Taxonomy (GTDB): domain Bacteria; phylum Acidobacteriota; class Terriglobia; order Bryobacterales; family Bryobacteraceae; genus Palsa-89. Next base: position 78,836 of record CAVVHB010000027.1, on the reverse strand, counting down.
TTGCGAGCCTTGGTGGCGTAGGAGATAATCTCCTCGATTACCTGCTGCGGCTCCTCGGCTTTTTCGAAGAACACAGTTCCCAGATACTTCGCGGCGCGGATTAAAGTCTTCAACGGGGTGGTTACCATCACCGCTCCAATGGTGCCGCCCAACACGATCATGAGCGCCGTCACCTGGGTGATGTCGGTCAGCTTTCCGCCCTCGATGAGGAGGCCGCCCAGAATACCGCCGGCAGCCAGCAGCAACCCTCCCAGAGTTGCTATATCCGGCCGGCTGGATGGCTTCTTGCGTTCACCGTTTGCCATGGAGTTTTTCTACCGGCCCCACGAGGCGGCCGATTTCGAACCGGCGTCCCGCTTTTCGGTGGTCTCGTCATTGGTCATTTCGGCCATTTCGCCGATTTTCAGGGGGCAGCCCGTGGAGCTCAGAATGGCCTTGCGAAACTGGATGACCTTTTCGACCACTTCTTCGGCCGATTCGAGAACCATGAATTTCTGGCCGTTGGTCAGGGCCACCACGGTATCGGTGGTCCCCTCCACGTGCTCAATCAGGTCGGCATTCACAATGAGCGGAACGTGGTTCAGCCTGGTGAGCTTGATCATATGCACCTTTAACCCAAGAAGCCAGAATTCAGAATCGAACAACAACACCGCATCCCGCGTAAAGCAGGCCGCGACTCGTTGTTATATCGACGATTCCAACCCCAGATTTACGATTTCTTGGAGCGCAAAGGGTGCGGGCGCGCACCGTCAATCGGATCAGTAACTTGCTCGCGCCGCACTCCGTTTTGCGCGACTACGTCGGAGGATGGATTCAGTGGGTTAAGTCCCGCGAGGTAAAGTGTTTGCCGGAGGCAGCCGATTCTATGACTTACGGATTAGCCTCCCTCATATGGAATCAAGTCGGGAATCCAATTGGACCAAGGCCGAGTTCCGGGTCAGCAGCAAGTTGCAAGGCGTGCCCGGCGAACTGGTGCGGCTGGCGAACGAGACGCTTGCCCGCGAGCTGACCATCAGTCTTTCCGCTTTTCTCCGGACGTCGGTGCTGGCCACCAACACCAGCGGCGTGGAGATCTCTTTCGGCGAGTTTCCAGTGGCCGACAGCCGGGCCTGCGTCGGTACGGCGGTGGTGCGTCCGGGCGAGCGCAAGCTGGTTCTGGTCGTGGAGTATTCGGTGCTCCTACCCTTGGTGGGTGTCGCCCTGGGCGCAAAAGCAGGCTCTTTCGGCGTGGTGGACCGCAAGCCCACCGAGATCGAATTGCAAGTAGTCGGCTTGTTATACCGGATGATTCTTTCCGATGCGTACCGGAGCTGGGCGACGCTGATGGATACGCCGCTCGAGACTGCCACGCTGGAATTTGATCCGGCCCCGTCGCGCATTCTGCCGGCTACCGAGCCGATGTTTGCGGCCCGTTTCGAATTAACCGCCGGCGAGCAAGTGGGACAGCTCACCTTGCTGGTGCCGCCCGACCTGTTCGCCAGCGCGGTGGAGGACGAGGAGCCTCTGCCTCCCGAGAAGCCGGAAACCAGCGTGTCGGTGGAGGCCACTTTCGAGCTGCTCCTGGGCGGACAGGTTGACATACGGGTATGGTTGGATGGGTCTGAGATGCGGCTGGGCGATCTTTTGCGGCTTCGTGAAGGGCAGGTTGTGCGGTTGGACCATCCGGTGGAACGCAGGGCGGTTTGTACGCTGAACGGTGTTTCCAGCTTCAGCGGACAGATCGTGAGCACCGGCCAGCGGCGCGCGTTCCAGGTAGAGGACTTCATTGAATAAGTGCGTACGGCCTGAGCTCGCATGGCTTGAGGTGGTCACCCGCGCTAGCCAGGTGTTCGAGTAGCCGAACGGCGCCGGATTGCTGGCGGCCGTGCCAGAGCGACTCCACCGCGCCCGAGAGCGCTTCCAGCCGTTCCATTTCGAGCGTGCTGGCCAGCTGGATGGCGTCCCCGCCAGGGGTTTGGCCGGCCAGGCATTGGACTTGCTCCAACTCCTGCCGCAAGCTGGATCTTTCCCCAGTGCGCCATGCCATTAGAATTCTACCCGCCACTTGCGCGACGCCTTCCCGCTGGACCTGAGTGGACTGTGCCATGTTAGCTGTATCGAAGATCCACGGCCCGGATTGAAGAAACTTGCCAGGAAAAAGTACTTACTGAGAAGCGACGCGCGCCAATAAAAAACGGCGGCGGGGGTCGAACCGCACCCTCCCGCCGCCGGCTGGAACCAGGTTTTAGCCTTTGCAGGCTATTGGCCGGAGCCTGGTTGTTGGATTGCCATTTTTACACCGGCCTGGCTGCTTACCCCCGGCCGCCACAGCCGAAGCTGCAAGCGGAGCCGGGTGCGAGACCTTGGATCGAGACGTTTTGGAGCCAGGCGGCGGGGGCCAAACCGCACCCTCCCGCCGCCCGTCCACGCCCTTGCGGGCTAGTTCTTCACGTACATTGTTACGCCGGTTTGGGCTTGTACCCCGTTCACCGTTACGACGACGGGAAGGCTGACTGGTGTGGTGCTGGTTGTAGCCTTGGGAACGGTGACGTTGATTTGATAAAGCCCGGTCACCGAACCGGACACCCAACCATCGTAGGTGACGGCAGCAGCAACGCCGCCGATGGTTACGGTGACGTAGCTCTTGGTTGCGAAGCAAGGCGGTAAGTTGCCAGTTCCCCAATTGCTGGCTGCAAGCACCGCGCCGTCCGCGGTGGCGGGGTTGAGAGCCGCCGCAGTGACGTAGTTGGCCACTGAGAGGCAAGACCCGGGGAAGGTCGGCGCTTTGGTGGAGGTGACGCTGGCGGACGTGCTGTTCGGCACGCCCAACCCGCTGGCGTAGATCAGGACGGTGCCAGCGACTTTGTCAGCGATGATCGCCGGATTCGTGGATGAATTCACCGAATAATTGGACAGCAGGATCGCGCCCTGTCCTTGACCGTTGGAGGTGGTGGTGAAGATCCCAGGATTTGCGGCCGCCGCGTTTGCCTCGTACAGGACGTTGGTGTTGCTGAGGACGCCATTGTAGCTGACAACCACTTGCATGGGATTGTCCGCGGCGACCACGCTGGACGGAACCAGCGCGTTGATCTGAGTGTCGTTGGCGAACAATATGTAGGCGTCGCCAACCAATGTGACGCCATCGCTCTTATAGAAAGTAACGGTGAGCGCATGGCCCCCGCTGGCAGGCGCCGTCAGGGTAGTGGGATAGCGCGAGGAGGCGACGGGCGCTACCACTGGAGCTGCGCACGTCGGACAGAAATTGTTGCCGAAGATGGTGATCAGCTCGTAAGGAGCCACGGTGGGCTGGCTGCCGGCCGTGGGTTCCGTCAATGCCGCAGCGTCCGTTATCGAGTAGATAACCGGTTTTGCGGTTACATAAAGAGTTGTACTTACCGTCGCTCCGGCGTTGGTGATGGCGATGGTAACCGGTTGGACCGTATTGAGGATGCTCACCGGAGTACCGTCTTCCCAGGGAATGGTAAGAATCATTGTGGTGGGGTCCACCACCACTACCGCGCCGGTGGGGCCATTTGCTTTCGCCGTAATCGTGGTGAGGTTGGTTGCCGCGACAACTCCGTAGGCGATGGTAACTGTGGTTGCCGTGGTGAAGCCTTGTGCAACCGTACCAAAGCCGGTACCGGTGACAACTACAGTGAGGCCGCCGCTGCCCTGTACAGGCACTTCTTGCGGGAAGATGTTGCTGATGGCCGGATCGGGCTCACCGATAGTGAGCGCAATGTTAATAACATACGTTGTGGACGCATAGGTGATGGTTACTGTCCCGGTGAGCGGGACCGCCGACACTTTGGCGTTGAGAAGAGCATCCGGCGAGAAAGTGATGGTGAGCGGAGTTCCGTAGTTGTACGCGATGCCGCTCGGGGCGCTGAGCAAGATCCAGTCTTCCGGCGAACCCCCAGCCACCGCTGACGCCGCGGTAAAGGAAATTGGATAGTCACTCGAGAGGAGCGTCAGAGGGATGCTCGGCGGCAACGCGGGTACGGTGACGCCATTGGTCTTAGTGGAACCGTACACCCAGGTTATGGCCACTGTTCCTGCATTCGCCACCGCGGTAGTGCCGTTCATCACGGATAAAGTTGCGGGCGTGGCGCTGGTCACCGTCAAAGTAACCGGCACAACCAGGTCCTGGAAGCCGTTGACCTTCAGGTGAACATCGGCGATGTAGGCGCCCACGCCCAAGACCCCGGCGGCGGCGCTGGCCACGAAATTAATCGTCAGTCCAGGCGTAGCGGTGGCCGTGTCGGACAGATCTGTAGCGTTACCGGCCGTATTGAGAACGGACAACCAAGACGGCACCGTGGTTGGGTCGACCACGAAAGGCTCTGAAACGTCTAAGGCGGGAACCGTCAATAGCACCGGCACTTCGGCACCGGGGCTGCTGGGCAGGGCAAAAGTAATCGCTGCGGAGGCCGGCGCTGCGGTGAGCGGCGATCCCGGTATAGTTTGAGCTTGCGCGAGGGCCGCACACAGAAGCAGCGCGGACGCGGCGAGGGAAATCTTGTCGGCGGAAATTCTAAACATTAACTTTGAATCCTTTCCAAAATCTGGTAACGGCTTGATACCCCGGCTGCTGTTTGACAACCCGCTCAGGTACGTTCTTCTATCGCCAGTTCAACGCTTTGATTGAACGTTTTTTCGCGATTTCTCCGCAAAATAGCCCGGTTGCGGCTAGCGTACGGGGGGAAGGTCTGGCGCACGTGCGGGTATCGCGTAAAGACGCATTGCGCGCTGATTGTTTCGCGCATGATTGGTGGTGAGAAGACAGGACAGCGGGAAGACGCGGCGAATTGAGATAAGCTCATCGCGCACGCACTCGTGCGTGCCGTGTCGCCACTCTTGGCGACACCGTGTAAAAACGTTCACACGAGTGTGAACGCTGCGCGCAAGAGTGCGCACGCCACGCTCCGTTTGCGCGCGTTCCAGAAGAACTCTAAGGAACGGGTAGATAGTCAAACAGGGTCTGGGTTGGCTTGTGAGCCTCGGCCGACATGGCGGCATCGATGGCAGTGGAGGCTTGCGTTACCTCAATCGCCAGAGTGGTGGTGTTGGCGTCTTGCAAGCTGCTGAGCTGGGTTTGATCCTGGGTCTGAAACTTCTGCGCCAGGTCCAGAGAGGAGGAAACGTTGTTTTCCGCGGCTCCATAGAAGGCGGTCTGATTGTTCACGTAGCCGGTGGCGGTTTGGAGAGCGCCGATGGCTTGGGTAATATTGTCGGTGTTTCCGCTCTGCAGCGCTTGCACCAAACCGCTCAGCGCCGCAAAGGCGTTGTTTGCGGTCGGGTTGCCGCCGGCGTCCTGCTGGTCGAACAGGTCCTGCGCGGTCATGGAGATTTGGAACGTCACGCCGGTGGGGCCGGCAATCTGCAGCGTGGACTGCTGCGGGCTGATCAATTGATCCACGCCGGTAGGACTGGAAGTGTCCACCTTGTAGGGCGGCGAACCGCTATCGTCGCCGCTAAAGACATACACTCCGCCCACATCCGTATTGCTTAGGGCCACCAACTGCGCCTGGAGCGATTGAACCTGCGCAGCCAGACTTTGTTGCGTAGTCAGCGAAGTGCTGGTACTGGCGCCTTCGGTGCCCAGGGAAACCGCTTGATTGAGCAGCTGAACGGCACTCTGAAGAGCGCCAGCCGCCGTCTGGACCTGGCCCTGGATGTTGGCCAGGCTTTGGGCCGCCTGGTTGGCCTGGCCGAGTTCGGCGCGGGTCTCGAAAATATCCTGGATGGATTGCGGGGCATCGGAAGCCTGGTTGACGCTCAGGCCACTCGATAGCTCTTCGTCGGCCTGGCTGAGATTGTTCTGCAGAATGTTCAACGACGCCAGGAATTGTTGGTTGCTGGGACTTAAGCCGCTGATCATAAAGTCTCCTTCGTCATTCAGATTCTCTTCACCGCTTCCTCACGGTTGTGGCTCGGTTATGTCGGAATCATATTTAAGAGCGACTGCAAGGTGCTGTCGATCACCGTGACCACTTTGCTGGCTGCATCGTACGAACTTTGGAGCTGCACTAACCGGATAGCTTCTTCGTCCAGGGACACTCCGGAAACCTGCTGCTGCAAGCTCTGGGCTTGCGCTACCAGTTGCGATTGCGCGGTGGCTGACGTGTTGGCGTTACTGACGGCATAGCCCACGCTGGCGGTCAGCCCGCTGAAGTACTGCGTGAATCCTTGACCGTCGATCGGTCCGGGGCTGCTCGAATCCAGGCCCGCCAGTGTAAGTGCGGCGCCGTTGGTTACGAAAGGGGGCCCGGGATTGGCGGCCGCCAGTTGATCGCCCGTAATCCCGCTGGTGACGGCTAGAGTACCCGCGATCCCGGAAGGCGACGCGGAGTTATACGTGAACAGCGGCGTGCCGGGGGCGCTGTTCGAGTCGGTGCCCGCGGCTAACACGCTATTAACGCTGTCCGCCAGGCCCTGCGCCAGCGTGTTCAAACCGCCCACCTGCTGTCCGCCGCCAATCAGCGATGGAAGCAGATTGTTCCGAACGCTGAGAAGTCCGGCCAAGCTGCCCGAGGTGACCTCGCCTGTGATGTCGTCGCCATTGGCGTCTTGGATGCTGATGTTGGGAGCGGCGCCGGGATTTCCGCTGTTGGAGGCGGTATTGTTCACGGCCTGGAGCACAGTCACCTGATTGCCCTGCACCAGCGTGGTCTGGCCTCCCAGCAGCACCGTCACCGTGCCTCCATTGCCGGGGAGCACCTGGATGTTCGCCAGGCCTGAAAGATTTTCCAGGGTGTTCTCGATTTGCGCGCTCAATCCGGCGTCGGCCTGCGGGTTCTGAGCTATCTCCTGGTTGTAAGTCTGGATGGTGGCCGCATCCTGATTGATCTGGGTAACCGTGGTTTGAATATCGTTGGTGGTAGCGGTCTGGATTTGGCCAAGCTGAACCGCGGCTTGCTGGAACGCGCTGGCGGTTTGCTGGGCCGCGGCGATGACCGCCGATTGGTAATTCGCGTTGCTGGGCTGGGTGCTCCATTGCGAAAAGCTCTGGAACAACTGATTCAGCGCCGACGGAATCGGGCTGCTGGAAGAGACATCGAAAACGTTCTGGAGCGGCGCCAGGGTAGTCTGGAGCTGCTGATACATGCCTTGCAGCGACAATTGCTGCTGCACCGCGGTGTCGGCGTAGCTGCTGCGAGTGTCCTGGGTTTCTTCCCGAACTCCACCCGAGTTGATGCCCGTCTGGGATTGAAAATCCTGGGAAATCAGCTGAGGTACCTGATCGGCATAACCGGGGCTGTTGGCGTTGGTGACGTTATTCTGCGTTACGTCGATGGCTTTCTCGAACGCCTGCAACGACTGGCTGGCCGAATTCAATACCGAGAAGAGATTACCCATGTGAAAACCATCCCCATTGACCGCTCCCGCTGGTCGCGGCTCGGTAACGTTGTGATTTTGCCGGACCGTTGTTCACGCTCATCCCTCCACGCTTAGTTTTCTGACCAGCTGCAAGGGCGCTGCCTGGCCGCGCTCGGTGTATCCGCCCCGGCGCGTGCGAATGGCGCCCAGCCACGCGGAAATCATCTTGTCGGCGCCCGCAAGAAAACTGGCCAGGACGGCGACCTCACTTTGCAGCTCTTCCACGCCGGCTCGAATCTCGACATCCGGTTTGGCGGCGTTCTGCCGCAGCATGGCGGCCACGCAGCCGAGCTGGACTTCGACGTCCCGCAAGAGTGCGGCGGATTCATCGGCCGCGTCGGGCGACGGTTGGGCGAGCAGCCTTTTGACTTGGCGCATGCTCACGCGGGCGGCCTGCAGGCATTCTCGGGCGTCGCCGTACTCGGTGGCATTCTCCATACCGGTTCGTTGGGGCCCCGGCCGCTAAGCTCCCGCAATGTGCGCGTCGATCAACGCGCTGCTGACTTCCCGGGCATCGGGGTTGTATTGATTGCTCTGGACCAGCGCCCTGAGTTCCTGGATGCGGGCCGAGCGCGCCGATGAGGATGAGCTTAGCGCCTGTTGGACGAGATTGGGTGAGTTGGAGAGCGAGATAGAGTCAGTCCCTGGCGTGCTGTCGGTGGTGGGAGCAGGCGCGGCGCCGCCGGCTGTCCGGGCCGAGCTTTGAGTGGGGTCCAGGTTCAAGCTGGAAACATCGGGAGTGGGATTGTTGTTAATGATCATCGCGTCCTCATTCCGCCTGCCTTGCTAGTCTCCGGTTCTCCGGAGCCGCCGGCATTCCTGTATCGCAGATTTTCGAACCACATTTAAGGTTTTTTGGCAGCCTCTCCCCCCAGTGGCGCCAACACAACCTCCTCATAGGGGCGCATAACGATTTTGTGAACCTTCACCAGCAGGTCCACTTCGCCCCTGGGCACGCGCAAGGCTCCCGCGATGCGGTCGGGAGACTGGCCCAGGCGATGCATTTTCAAGACTTTGCTTCTCAGCGTGGTATTGACGCTATTTCCCGTGGCAGCCGCCGAGCCGGCCGTGGGAGTGCCAGACGCCAGCGAAGTATCCGGTTGTTCCAGTCCCTGGATCTGGCCTTTCAGCCCAGCGATTTCCGCCGACAGGCGCGCCGTTTCCGTTTCGAGAGTCATTTCCTGCTTGCCGGCGCGAGCACGAAGCTCGCGAACCCGCTGATTCAAGCCCAGCAGGACTCCCAGCACCAGCACCAGATTGGCGATTACGGTCAAGTAAGGAAGCAGTGTCAAAAACATTTTCGTTACCTTAGCTTTTGCGAGAGGCTGAACAGGTCTGAAGCCGCCCGCTCAGTCTCCGGATCTTCGTGGCGGGAGGCGATTTTAGTGATGCGCACGCCATAGTTGCCGGACACCACCACCACTTCGCCATGCGCTATCACTCGATCGTTCACCATGATCTCCACCGGGTCGTCCGGAGAGCAGTCCAGCTCCACCACGGCGCCGTTTCCGAGTTGCGTGATGTCGCGCAGCGATAACTGGGTGCGCCCCAGAAGAATGCGAATCGGCAACTTCACGCCCATCAGCAATGGCGCTGCTTGTGAGGGGCCAGCCACCGGCCGCGATGTGGCCGCTATTGGATCCGCCTGCTGCTCGGCCACGCCGGCCGGCGCTGGCGGGCTGGTTTCCTGGTCGCTCATACAGAAATTCCCTTGCGTGCCGTGTTCACACTCGTGTGAACACCTGGAACAAAGACCTGGCATTCACACGAGTGTGAATGCGGCACGCAAGAGTGCGTGCGCCACAAGGTTTCTGTATTCGTTTTCCTCATCGGGTTACAAAATTCCTCGCGTGGACGGCCATTTCTTGACGACATAAGCGCGCAGGCGCAGCACGGCCTGCGATTTGAGCTGGCAGACGCGGGTGGTGTGAATGCCCAGAATCTCTGCGATCTCGTGCAGATTCTGTTCCTCCTTGAAATACAGGGTGAGGATGGTCCTTTCCAGGCGCGGCATCTTATTCACCGCCTCCGCCAGCAGCTTCTCCAGCTCGGCTCGCTCCAGGATTCGCGTCGGGAGACTCTCTTCGTCATGGGCGACGTAGCGGAGCAGTTTGCTTTCCGAGAAACCGTCGGCGATTTCATCCAGGCTGCCCAGCGTGACGCCGCGCAACTCCGCCAGAAGCTCCTGGTATTCGGCCAGGGGGATGTTCATCTCGCCGGCAATCTCTTCTTCACTCGGGACGCGCTGCAGGCGCTGCTCGGCGCTGGCGATGGCCGCCTCCACGTCCTTCAACCGTTTGCGCTTGTGGACCGGTATGCCGTCCAGGCCGCGAATACTGTCCAGAATCGCGCCGCGGATGCGATGCTCGGCATAAGTCTTGAGCTTGACGTTGAACTTAGGGTCGTAGCTGTCGACGGCATTGATCAATCCAATGACGCCGCAGGAGACCAGATCCTCCAAACCTACCGCGCCTCCGATTTTCTCGTGAATGCGCATTGCGACCCAGCGCACGTGCGGCAGATTCTCGAGGATCAGGCGGTCCCGCTCGCCGGTCTCCAGCGGAGCTGAGGTGTAGAAGCCCGCGTTCGCTATGAGATTGGAAGCCATCTATGCCGCCGTGACGGCCTCCGCTATTTCTGGCCGGAAGACCGCTGCAAGCAAAGCTCGCGCATGGGCCGGTTCGATATCTTCGGGAATGTTCTGGCCGGTGCCAAAATAGGACAGCGGCTTGTCGGCCTCCAGCGCCGCCGAGAGAATGGCGCCCTGCGATTCGGTTTCATCGAGCTTGGTGAACAGCAGGAAATCCGGCCGGAACACGGCATAGCCGCGGATGCTTCTCGTCAAGTCCGCGCGCTTCATGGAAGCGGGCAACACCAGATGAACCTGCTTGTTGGCGAGGCGTTCGAAGCAGCTCGCGATTTCAGCGGCGCCGTCCAATTCGGCGGGACTGTAGCCGGGAGTATCCACCAGCACAACGCTTTTGTTGCGGGATTCTTCGGCGGCCGCCAGGAACTCCTGCACTGAGTTGAGGGCCGTGAATCCAACGCCGATGATGGAGGCGAAGCTGCGCAACTTTTCATGCGCGGCGACACGGTAAGGATCCAGGGAGAGGATGCGGACCGGTTGCCGTTGAGCCAGGCACTCGCGAATCGCGATCTTGATCAGAGTGGTGGTTTTGCCCGCGCCGGCGGGTCCGGCGAAGACCACTACCTTGGCGGCGTCGGAAGACGGTTGAGCGAAGGGTGGCGCGAATCGCAGCTTCTTGGAGATCAGCTCCGCGGCATAGGCTCTGAGAGCAATCGGCGGGGCCGGCTGTTCGCGCGACAATTGTTCGCGTAAACGCACCGCGGCGGAGACCGTTTCCTGCGCAATGTGGCGGGCCAGATCGTTTGAAACCAATTCCTCCAGCAGCTCTTCGCTTTCAGACGCGGGAACCTCCGCCGGCGGCGCGGGCGCCTTGCAACGTGCTCTTGATTTCCTGTAGTTGGGCGCGCAGGTTTTGCAGCTCGCCTGATAAGTCCTTTGACAAGTCCGCCGCCTGGACGGCTGAGCGCGGACGGGCCCCAGGCGTGTTCGGCGCCGCATTCAAGCCAAACACAACTTCATAAGCTCCCAGGCTGCGCGTCTCGGGCGATGAGCGCCGCGAAGTGATCAGCATGGCATCGGTACCCAGCTCCAGCCGCGCTTCCTGAATGGCCTGCTCCACCGAACTGGCGAAATACGATTTGATCTTCATGGAAGAGCTTGGTTGTTCCATCAGATTCTCATCCAAGGCGTCTCATTGAAATTCGCTCCCTCACGGTCGCGGTTCTGTAAACTGATACCGACTCGCTCGCGGTCGCGGTTCTGTAAACTGATACCGACTCCCTCGCGGCAAGCCGAATCACGGTCGCGGCTCTGCAAACCCTTCATCCAACCCACCCGAGCGACTTGATCTTGATCTCGGGCGGCACTTCGTTGTGCGAGAGGACTGTGACGTCCGGGAAGGCGGTCTCCAGCAGTTGTTTGACGAAGTAACGGATGGAGGGATTTACCAGCACCACGGCCGAAGAATCCGGCCTTTCCAGCTTGCGCGTGATGCGGCCCACCAGATCGCGAGCCGACTGCGGAGCCAGTCCCAGTACGCTGTTGTGCTCGCTGTGCTCCACCGCTGCCTCTACGGCGTGTTCGGCCGAAGGCTCCACCATATACGCCGCCAATTCCCCTTGCTGCGTCACATGCGAACTGACGATGGCCCGGCGAATAGCCTGGCGCACACATTCGGTGAGCAACACCGGGTTCTTGGTCATCTGCGCTCCTTCGCTGAGAGCCTCCAAGATCGTGACGGAGTCGCGGATAGGCACCCGCTCCCGCAGGAGATTCTGAAGCACTCGTTGGATCACCGAAAGCGAGAGCATTTTTGGAACCAAATCCTCCACCACCTTCGGGTTGCTTTGCGCCACCCGGTCGCAGAAGTTCTTGGTGTCCTGACGGCTGAACAGTTCGTGAGCGTGGCGGCGGACCACTTCAGAGAGATGCGTTCCCATCACACTGACGTCGTCAACCACCGTGTAGCCCTTGCTGCGCGCCAGCGCGGCGCGTTCGGAGGGAATCCAAAGAGCCGCCAATTGGAACGCCGGATCCTTGGTGGCCTTGCCTTCCATGCTTCCATCCGCACCGCGCGCTCGGAATCGCCAACTCCTGACCGGCGGGCATTTCATAGCGTCCCATCTCCACGCCTTTAATCAGCAGGGCGTACTCGCGTGCGCGTAGCGAGAGATTGTCATTCACTTTCACGGGCGGCAGATAGTAACCCAGTTGCGACGCGAGGTTCTTGCGAATGCCCGCGATTCTTTGTAGGAGCTTGGAATTGGGACCTCCCTCCACCAGCTTGACGAGTCCCAGGCCCACTTCCACCATCAGAGGATCCACCTGGAGCAGCGCTTCAACGTTTTCCTTGGCCGGTTTGTCCGACGCTTCCGTCGAGGTTTTGACGGCAGCGTCGTTTTTCCGACGCATACGCCAGCCGATTGCGCCCAGTCCGCTGCCCAATGCGAGAAACGGAATGGTGGGCAATCCGGGGAATAACGAAAGCGCCACCAGCACGCCGCTCGCGAGCAGCAGCGGCTCGGATTTTCCGAAAACCTGCGCCTGGAATTGCGCTCCCAGCCTGGAGTCCGAACTGGCGCGCGTGACGATCAAGCCGCCGGAGATGGAGATCATGAGGGCCGGGATCACCGTCACCAAACCGTCGCCGATAGTGAGCACGGTGTAGGTTTGAAGGGCGTGGCCAAGGTCCATGTTGTGCTGCAGCACACCAATCAGAAAGCCCGCCACGATATTCACGCCGGTGATGATGATGCTGGCGATGGCATCGCGCTGCGTGAAGCGGGAAGCGCCGTCCATGGCTCCGTAGAACTCGGCTTCGCTGCTCAAATCGCGGCGGCGGCGGCGCGCCTCGGTTTCATCGATCAAGCCGCCGTTCAGGTCCGCGTCGATGGACATTTGCTTGCCGGGCAGGGCATCCAACGTGAAGCGCGCGGTTACTTCCGAAATGCGCACCGACCCGTGGTTGATGACGACGTATTGAATAGCGATCAGGACGCAGAAAATAACCGCGCCGATGATGTAGTTGCCGCCCACCACGAAGCTGCCGAAAGCCTCGATGACGTGGCCGGCGGCGGACGTTCCGGTATTTCCGTTGAGCAGAATGAGCCGCGAGGACGATACGTTGAGCGCGAGACGGAACAACGTCAGCAACAGCAGCACGGTGGGAAAGACGCTGAATTCAACCGGACGCCCGATATACATCGCCACCATCATCACGATGACGGACATCATGAGATCGAGCACAATCAGAATATCCAGCATGAAGCCGGGCAGCGGGGTGATCAGCGCGATGACGATGAGCAATACCGCGAGGGGGACTGCCAGTTCGCCGGCGCTGGAAAGGCCCACCGCCTTGAGGGGACTGGGCGCCGGCGCCGGACTACTGATGGCACGCGCTTGAGCCATGGACTGCTAGGCGCACACTTCCAGCGATTTGAATTTGGAGAGCAGCGTGGTGCGTTTCATGTGAAGCATGCTGGCGGCGCGGGCCTTATTGCCGCCCGATTTCGCGAGCGCGCGTTCCAACAGCCTGCGCTCGATGCCCGTCATCAGCTCTTCAAAGTTGATTCCGCCTTCCGGCACGTCCAGCGACGACAAGGAGCCGAATTCGGCCGCCTGCACTTCAGCGGGCAGATCGAAATCGCCCGGATACAGTACGGAACGGGCGCCGCTTAACGCGCAGGCGGACTCGAGTGCATGTTCCAGCTGGCGCACGTTGCCGGGCCAGGAGTACTTCAGGAACACCTCGAGCGCTTGCGGCGAAAGATACTTTTTCCAAGCCGGTTCGTGTTCGGAAATCTTGTGTAGAAAATGATCGGTGAGCTCGGGGATATCGGAAGGGCGATCCCGCAGCGCCGGCATGCGCAGAGCGACGACATTCAGGCGGTAGTAAAGATCTTCGCGGAAGCGGCGATTGGCGACCGCTTCCAGCAGATTGGTGTTCGAAGCGGCGATCACTCGCACGTCGATGGAAAGCGGGTCGGAACTGCCGATGCGCTGAATCTCGCGCTCCTGCAGAACACGCAGAAGCTTGGCCTGCAAAGAGAGCGGCATCTCGCCGATTTCGTCCAGAAAAATGGTGCCCCGGTGCGCTTGCTCGAACAGCCCAACGCGCGCGTTGATGGCTCCGGTGAAGGCTCCCTTGGTGTGGCCGAAGAGTTCCGCCTCGAGGAGATGATCGGGAAGCGCGGCGCAGTTGATGGCAACCATTTTCGACCCCGAACGGCTGCTCGAAACATGCAGCGCGCGGGCGGCCACTTCTTTTCCGGTGCCGGTCTCGCCGGTGATCAGAACCGTGGAACGCCGGTTCGCGACCAGTTCAATGATTTCGACCACCTCTCGCATGGGGCCGCTGGACCCAACCAGCATGTTGCGCGAGCTCGCCGGCTGCGAGGAAGCGCCGGTTTTTGCATCGCGCTGGGCTTCCTTCTGGGCGCCGTGGTGACGGATGGCGACCGACAACAGCTCGCAAAGCTCTTCGGGCTTCACGGCGTGGGACACATACTGAAACGCTCCACCCTGGGTTAGCTCAAGCGCCTTGCTGACCACGCCGGCCGGTTCGTACAGGACGATGGGAACCCGGCATCCTTCGTCGTGGATCAGACGCAGAGCCTCGGCGGCGGCGCAATGCCCGATGGGAAGATGCACCAGGACCGCGCCGATAGCTTGCGTCTTGAGTAACTCAAAAGCAGCGGGGAAGCTGGCGGCAAACAAAACCTGAAGTCTCTCAGGGCCGTCTTTCAAATAGACATGTTGGGTGCCAGTAGCGCTTTCGTCAATCCAAAGTACGGTGTTCACACTAAACGCTCCCGACGCGAGTAAGGTAACTTCATCTAACTGAGCCTTGTGTTTACAAGATCGGAGGTTCGCGAGGAAGACTTCAGATGCGGCGCGTCATTTCTTGTGCGAGTCTTGTGTGGGTTAGCCGAAGAGCATAGAACCGCGATCCGCGAAGATAGGACCGCTACCCGCAAATGGGGGTGAAAGAATGATTGAAAAACTCCTAAGGTGGATCGATATAGTTAGCGCCGCGGAAATGCAATGACACCCAGCGATCCTCACAAAGAGTACATTTCGAGCCGCGTGGCGGCGGCGACGCCGATGGAACTTACGCGCATGCTGTACGAAGGCGCCGTGCAGGCCGTGCGGGAAGCGCAGACGGCGCACCGGGCAGGGGACATTCTGGCGCGCGGCAATGCGGTTACCAAGGCCGTGGAGATCCTGGGGGAACTGCGTTTTTCGCTGCGAAGAGACGTGGCTCCGCAGTACTGCGACACGCTGAGCGGCCTGTACGGTTATCTGCAGAACCGCTTGATTCAGGCGCACGCGGAAAAGTCGGAGAGCATGCTGCAGGAGGTTTCGCAATTGCTCCAGACGCTGCTCGAGGGCTGGATCGGCGCGATGGGAAATCTCACTGCGTTGGACGCCGCGGTGGACAAGGCCGCGGAGTTCGGTTCAGAGGAGCCGGTGGCTCCCGCTCTTAGCGGCGCTTCAAATCCGTATTCGTCGAAGGCGGGAGCGGAGCCTCAGAATCGGAGCTGGCAGTTTTAGCCGGGCCGCTGGCGCTTTTGGCTTGGCTACTGGCGCTTTCAGCTTGGCCTCGCACCAGGTTGGCGGTCACCATCTTCGCGATGCCCAGTCCACCGCGGGCGGCCATGGCTTGGGAAAAGCCTTGCTCGGCCATGTCCATCACCAGCGATCCGGTTGGATCGTCCTGATCGTCGTTCCCGAGCCATCCGCCGCCGGATGATTCGCGCGCCGATTTCAGCATTTGTTCGATCATCAGCGCCTCGAACTGTTTGGCCACTCCGGAGATCTTTTCGGGTGTGTCCGACGCCGACTTGAGTGCGGAATGAAACGTCTCGTTTTCGGGAATAACGGAACCGTTGGACGGCGTGCCGGGGGTTCGCGGAATGGCTGTCAACGCTCGCGGCGTTATTTGAATATTCATCGTAATGGCCCCCCTAAATAACTTCGATCTCCGATTCCAGAGCCCCGGCCGCGCGCAAGCTTTGCAGAATAGCGATGATGTCGCGGGGCGTAGAGCCGATGGAACTGAGCGCGCGCACCAGCTCCTCTACCGTGGCGCCTTCCTTGAGCACCACGTTGCGCGCCTTTTCTTCTTTGACGCCTACCGAAACCTGGGGAATAACCTGGGTGGCTCCGCTGGAGAGCGCGCCCGGCTGGGACACATCGTAAGTGGTTTGAATCTCCACCGTCAGGTCGCCATGCATGATGGCAACCGGGGAAACGCGCACCTCTTTGCCCATCACGATGGTTCCGGTTCGTTCGTTGATGACCACCTTCGCTGGCCGGTCGGTTTGAACGGTGAGCGCTTCCAGTTCGGCGATGAATTCGGTGGTGTGGGTTGAGAAGCTGGCCGGAATTGCGACGCTCACCAGGCCGGAGTTATCGGCGTGAGCGATGGCTGGCGTATCCGCGGTGAAGTGATGGTTGACCACTGCCGCGATACGGGCCGCGGTGGTGAAATCGGCGTCGTGCAGCTGGAGGCGCACCTCTTTGGTCGGCTCAATGGCAGGCGATTGCCGCTCCACGATGGCTCCGTTGGGAATACGGCCCACGGTGGGATGATTCACTGTTTGGCTGTTGCCGGTGCCACCGGCGATGAAGCCGCCGGTTACCACGGGACCTTGAGCAATCGAATAAACCTGGCCGTCGATGCCACGCAGGCTGGTCATCAGGAGGAGGCCGCCTTGCAAACTAGCGGAGTCGCCCATCGCGGCCACAGTGGCGTCGATCTGCATTCCCGCTTGGGCAAAGGGCGGAAGCGTCGCTATCACCATTACGGCGGCCGTGTTTTTCACCAGGATGAGAGTTGGATTCACGGTGACGCCCATCTGCTGCAGCATGTTGGCGAGGCTCTGCGCCGTGAAGAGCGTCTGTTGCCGGTCGCCGGTGCTTTTCAGGCCCACGACGATGCCGTAGCCAATCAACTGATTGTCGCGGACTCCTTCAAGAGAGACCAGTTCCTTAAGACGCGTGGTTGGCATGTCGGCGGCCGCGGGAAGCTGCAGTAGGACCGCAGAGATCAGAGTAAGCAATGAGAGTCGCATGATTCTTGAAAGTTAGAATGGCAAAATGCCCAACAAAATGCGGTACAGAATATTGGGGCGATGAATGGTGTCGTTAATCACGCCCTTACCGCTCACCTGAATCTCCATTTGCGCGATCAGGTTGGAGGAGATGGTGTTGGGTGGAACCAGATCCACCGGCCGGATTACGCCCCGTACCGTGATTACCTGATTCTCCGAGCTCACTTGCACGCGCTTGGTTCCTTCGATCACCAGGTAGCCGTTGGGCAAAACATGAATCACTCGGGCGCTCATATTCGCTGTGAGGACCGCCCCCCGGCTGGTCTCGCCGGTTCCCTGCAGCTGGGTTTGCGAATTGGTGTTCAGGAGATTGGCCAGTGGCCCTGTTGCTTTGGTAACACCAGCGAGCTGAGAGATGTTGCTTTTGGCCGTGGACTGCCGTTGGGTCTTTACGTCGCCATTAGCGACGGCGGAAAACGTCTCACTTACAACGATGGTTACTAAGTCATTTACTCGGCTGGCTCTCAGATCCAATCCCAGATTGGAGAAAAGCGCATTCTGCGACCAGGTTGAGCCGGGTGGATGGGCGGCTTGCGGCGAACTGCCGGCTTTGTCAGCGTCGGCGATAAATTTGTCGAGCGGCGAAGGGTCCGGGGGCTTTTGATCTTTCTTCTTCTTCGGCGAAGCGGCGCTGCCCAGAGCAGCGCAAAGCAGGACAAGACCGGCGATCCTTACGTTCATTGCACCCTCGCCGGTAGCGGTATCCCTGGCTCAGCCGGCAGGTGTTCCGGCGTTGTTTGATCCGGTAAGGGCCAGGGCATCACCAGCGCTTTGTCCTTTCCTTCGATTCGCGCGCGGAAGATCTTTCCGGTGCGAGGATTCTTAAGCGAGATCGTGTCGCCCTGTCGTCCCTGGGTTTCGGCCAGCGCGGGCATGCGCAGTTGAGCCGCGCCGGAAATCGCGGTCACGTCCACTAAGTCACCGCGCTGTACCTGAAGCGGCTCGATCAAGTCGGTCCGAAAGACGGGCATACCCATGCGAAGCGCGCGACGCGGCATGCGACCGACCACCTCTTCCAGATTGCGCGCGATATCGTTGCGCAAGGGAAAATCGTCGTAAGTCTCCAGCCTCACCTGGTCCGGCGTGAGGGTCTGCCCCGGCAGGATCAACTGCGTGGCCACCACCCGCGTCATGGTGGCCGATATTTTTACGCGAGCCCAGACCGAGAATTTGCGCGAGCCATGATAGAGCACCTCGCCGCGCCATGTGACCGGCGTGTCCGGGCCCGTGAGCGTGGAGGCTAACAGCCCCGAAAGGGGAAAGCTCAGCTTGCCTGCCGGCGCCTGGTTTCTGCTGATGGCGAGCACATCGATGCGCGCGCCAGGCGATTCCAGCGAGTCGCGAATAGCGGCGCGAACTACATCGTCGGTCAGCGGCTGCAAGCTCCATTCGAAACACGCCTCCGCGTCCGGAGCCACGGTCACTCCATAGGGAGCGCCGATTCGCTGCAACTCCAGAGACTTGAAAAGGCGCCGCGCGCCCGGGGCCGGCGAATAGCCGATCACCGCATCGCCGGGTATTTTATCCAGGAAGCCCGGGACGGCCCTCGCCAGGTCTTCGCCGAGAATGCGATCGTTCGCGACTATTTCACAGGGTCCGGAGTGCGTGATCATCATGTTGAAAAGAAGAAGCCATACATTCATTCGTTCAACCCACGGTCATTGCTTGAGGTTGTTCACCTGTTGATACATGTCGTCGGCGGCCTTGACCACCTTGGAGTTCGCTTCATAAGCCCGCTGGCTGACGATCAGGTTCACGAATTCCTGCACGATGCTGACGTTGGATTGCTCGATGTAACCTTGCATCAGCGTGCCTAATCCATCCGCTCCGCCAGGCGCGCCGATCACGGGGGCGCCGGATGCGTCGGTCTGCTGGAAAAGGCTTTGGCCGATGCTGTTCAAACCGGAAGGATTGACGAAGTTGGCTAGCTGAATCTGACCGGCCTGCTGCGCCGCGGCCTGTCCGGGAAGCGTGTAGCTTACGGTTCCGTCGCTACCGATGGTGAGGGACAAAGCATTCTGCGGAATGGTAATGGGCGGGTCGAGTAAGTTGCCGTTGGGATCCACTATTTGACCGGTTTGGTTTAAGTGGAATGTTCCCGCCTTGGTATAAGCTAATTGACCGGATGGCTGCAGGACCTGAAAGAAGCCGTTCCCTTGAATGGTTAAGTCCAAAGGATTGTCGGTCTCGGAAAAGTCGCCTTGCGTGAAGAGAATCTCGTTGGAGACGGCTCGCGTACCCAAGCCTAACTGCAGACCGGTGGGCACCACCGTGTTCTGGGTGGCGGCCGCTCCCGGCTGAATGAGGTTCTGATACAGAAGATCCTGAAACTGCGCGCGCCTGGCTTTGAATCCCGCCGTGTTGGCATTCGCGATGTTGTTCGCGATGTTTTCCACGTTGGTTTGTTGCGCATTCATGCCGCTGGCCGCGCTAAAGAGTGCTCGTATCATTTGATTGGTTTTCTCCCTGCAACTACACCTTGGCTACTTCTTCGATGGCCTTTTTGCCCATGTCATTGGAAATCGAAATGGCCTTTTGCATCATTTCGAATTGCCGCGACAAGCCTACAATGCGCACCGCTCCATGCGATGCGCTGACGTTGGACGCCTCGATCTTGCCTTGATAAATCTGGGCGCCGGCAGCATCGGCCACGTCTTGACCGGTGGCGTTTGAAAAATAGTTCGCGCCGTATTTGGTAAGGTCCCTCGGACTTTCAAACTGGGCAACCTTGACGGTACCGATTAGTTTTCCGTTCTGGCTGACGTCGCCATTGCGCGCCACGTCCAACGGCTGCGAAGTGTTCGCCTTGAACGGCTGTCCGTTTTGCTGCAGCAGCGGGTAGTCTTCATTAGTTACCAGCGCTCCGCTGTTGGAGAAGCGAAAATGCCCGTTGCGTGTATAGAGAGGTCCCGAGGGGCCCTGCACCACGAAAAAGCCTTTGCCGGAAAGGCCGAAATCCAGCGGATTGTTAGTCGGCTCCAGCAGGCCTTGTGCGAAATCGGTCCATTGGCGCTGGATCATAGGAACGGAGGAAGGGCCCGACGCGTCTTCGCCGGAGGCTTCGGAAGTGAACAGCGTGTAGAACTCGCCATCGCTCTTATATCCACCGGTGGACGAATTCGCGAGATTGTTCGCAACAAGGTCGAGCGATTGCATACGAGATTGCATACCCGCGGCTGCCAGAACGCTAATTTGATCCATAGAGCGAATACCCTCACTGCAAGTACGCAGCCAAAACGAGAGATGCGAAAAAGCGTATACCTTTGTTCCGCATTAGCGATAAGGCACGTGAGACCTTCCACTCGCGTCGCCGAAACTAAGTCGGTGATCGCCGAGTTCTCGACGGGTGCGCGTGCTAACGCGCTGATAACCGGCGGCGCCGTTGTGGCCGCGAACCTGCATTAGTTGCGCCGTGATTGTTTCCGCACCGGCGCATGCCGCTCTTCACTTGCCGGTTGTTCCTCTCGCTACATCGTCGGACCTCACGGGCTCGAACGCGTCCGCCAATACGTCAAAGACAAGTCCCTTCAAGAATGTCTTTGATAGCCTGACGCTGTCCGAGGATCCAACGCACGAGATTGGCGCACAAGAAGAGGGCGCGGCTGTTCCAAAATCATCCATTAAGAAAGAACTGACCGCGGATCAGGGTTCTGGAACTGAGGAGACCTCGGTCCTACCCGCTCCGACAGTCCCCCAGACTCCAGCCCCGAGTTTGCTGACAGCGACCTTGATATTGCCGCAAGCGGCGAGTGGCGTAGCGCCCGACAACAACGAAGTCGCCGAAGATGCGACAGCGCAGGAATCGGCATCGTCGAATGAGCAAACCGATGGATCGTCGACGCCCCTGGCGTCACTGGCACCCCCATCGCTTTCGTACTCCTCACTTCGATACTCCTCACTATCAACTCAGGCGCGATTGAATGTGCCCGGCGCGACCTCGACGAAGACAGCCGCGAAGGTCACAACATCCACGCCAGGCAAGGGTTCGGAAAAAGCAGGTCAGCAGCTTGCGCCGGCAGTGAGCGAACCAACCGATCCGGGGTCTTCGACTCTAACTTCGGTTCCGGGCAAGTCTGTTTCAAACCCGGCAGAGCCACTCACAGCCCAAGCAGTTCCAGAAGAACCGGAAACGGCGCTTCCGGCGGCTAAGTTTCCGATCCGCGAAACGGCGGTGGCTGCGCAGCCATCGACCAGATGGACAATCGAAGAGCCGGCCCCCGCGCACGTGACTGCGCTGCGGGACACTCGATCCGCAAAGGCGCCAGCGAGCTCTGAAACGCCAGCGTCTGCTACGCTCCCGACGCCGGTTGGGGCGACGCCACCGTCCGGGCCCGCGAATGTGCCAGCGATGATTCTGGAACAAAGCCCCTCGGCGGATCAAACCGCAACCCCGGCTCCTCCGTCGGCACCGGACACCACCTCCCCCCCGCCCGCGAACGTCACTCCTCAAAAGCCGGCGCGAGCGCAGGCCGCCGTGCGATCCACCAGCGCCGCGGACCCAGCCGTTGCGCCATCAGCCGCTCCGTCTTCCACTGTTTCGCCTGCCCAGAGCCAGCCAGCACCAACACTTGCAGCGGCGGCCGCGGCCGTTTCAACAACGTCCCCGCTTCCGGCGGCGCACGAGGCTATAGAACGAGCGTCCGAAACATCCAGCAGCTCTTCAGCGATTCAGCACGAGGCGTCCAGTACCATTCCGGCGCCGAAGATTCCGCTGCTCCCACAGGTCGAGAATTTCGCGTTCGCCCTACGGATGCTTGGGCCGGAGGGTTCCCCCAACCAGTCGTCCGCCGCGCAAACGCCGGTGACCGGAACGGCCACTCCCGCCGCACAATCCAACGGTCCGGTAACGCAATCGCAGAGTTCGGCCTTGCGCCAACCGGCGCCGGATCAAAGCCAATCGCCCAGTGATCCATCGCGTGACGCGCAACCCTCGGCCCCTGCCGCAGACAAATCGGGCGTAACGGCTCAAAATCCGGTTGACGGATCCGCAGCGCAGCTCGGGCCACAACAGACCCCTAGAGTAACGTCGCACTGGCCCGGGATAGCTTCGCAAGCGAATGATGCAGCGGTCTTGCAGCCCGCCGAGATTGGTTCCGTTGCGGGCGCGCCAGAACCTGCCGAAGCGGCCCACGCGAATCTGACGCTCGCCGCTCAGGAAGCGCATTTACTGGCGCCGGACATGCCCAAGACTCCCGCCAGTTCGGAGATCCTGTTGCACTTGACGGGCGCCGATCAATCCTCCGCTGCGATCCGAATAGCCGATCGAGCGGGTTCGGTGAATGTGTCCGTGCACGCTTCCGACCCGGTTCTGCGCGAGTCGCTGCGCTCCAATCTGGGCGATCTGTCAAACCAATTGAGCGACCAGGGCTGGAAGGCGGATGTAAGTAAATCGGCTATGGTGGCAACCCAGTCCGCGAGCCAGCAGGACTCCCATGAGAGTGGACAGCGCGGCTCCCACCAACAACAATCTTTTGGCGGCGACCGGCAGCCGCAGCGAGACCGCCGCACCAACGGCGGCCAATGGCAACAGGAATTGGACCAGCAGACGTCGGGCGGCGACGCCCTTTCAGGAGGAAACTGATAATGCAGATACTCGACACATCCGCTCTAACGAATCGGGCGCAAGCGCTCATGCAGACACAAGCGCAGGCACAAGCCACCAGCGGAACCAATGCTAGCTCCGGCTCCGGCACGAGTTCGACCAGCTCGGTCGGTTCGTTAACCAGCGAGCAAACGTTTCTCCAATTACTGGTGGCCCAGATTAAAAATCAAGACCCGCTCAATCCTACCGATAGCATCCAGTTTGTGGGTCAACTCGTGCAGTACAGCGAGTTGGAGCAACTCATGGGAATCAACCAGGGCGTACAAACCCTGACGGGTGCTACCACCACAACGACGCCAAGCAGTTCCACGAACCCAACCAGCTCCGCCAGACCAACGACGCAACCTTCGTCGTAGCAGAACTCAACTAATTCAGAAACCAGAAAAGGAATAACTCAAAATGTCATCATTTTCCATCGCGCTTAGCGGACTTACCGCGGATTCATCCGCGCTCGACGTCGTCGGAAACAATATGGCCAACCTGAATACAACCGGCTACAAGGACAGCACCGTGTCCTTCTACGACTTACTACAGCAGTCAGTAGCTGGTGGTTCCACGCAGATCGGCGGCGGTGTGTCGGCGCCGCAGACCGAGCGGATCTTCACGCAAGGATCCATTCAGACCACCGGAGGGAACTTCGACGCCGCCATCAACGGTAACGGTTTCTTCGTCGTACAAAACCCGGCCGGCAACACATTGTATACGCGAGCCGGAAATTTCCAGCTGGATGCCAGTGGCAATCTGGTTACTGCCACCGGTCAGTTCGTGCAAGGCTGGTCCGTGCAGAACGGCGTTGTCAACACCAGCGGAGCTATCGGTAATATCACGATTCCATCCAACGCGCTGCAGACTCCCAGCGCAACCCAGAATATTGCGCTCAGTTTGAACTTGAATGCCGCTGGTGTAGCAGGAGAGGCTAGCGGCAGCTTCTCGACGACGGTGCAGGCTGTGGACTCTCTAGGTGTTAGTCACACCCTGACGTTCAATTTCACCGAGAGTACGCCGGGCACGTGGAATTACGAGGTCGATATACCTGGGCAGGACCTCAGCGGCGGTGCGGCAGGCACTCCCAGCGCAGTGGCCTCGGGGCAGCTCACGTTCGATCAGAACGGCAACCTGACCTCTCCCACGGCTCCCGCGCAGGTAGCAATTTCCGCTACCGGCCTGGAGGACGGCGCCAACGACATGAACATCAATTGGAACCTGGCTACCGAAGACGGGAACGGAACTCCGCTAGTTACGCAGTATGCTGCTGCTTCAGCCGTTTCCGCCGCCACCCAGGACGGAGTCCCTGCTTCACAGGTGACCCAGGTTTCCATCGCCAACGGCGGCGCGATCACCGCACAGTTTTCCAACGGTAACCAGGTAGTGATTGGACAGTTAGCCCTGGCATCGGTCAGCAATCCGGATTCACTCATCGCGGTCGGCCAAAATAACTACGAAGTCGGCGCCAATACCGCTACCCCCGTGATTGGCGTTCCGCTCACCGGCACGCTGGGAACGGTGGAAGGCGGAGCGCTGGAGGACTCTACGGTGGACATCGCCACAGAGTTTACCAACCTGATCGTGTATCAAAACTCGTATGAGGCCAACTCCAAGGTTATTTCCACGCTGGATCAAGTAACCCAGAATCTCCTCAACCTGCAGACATAATAATGAACTCCTCTGACGTACTACAGCGTTTCGGGGAGTTGCCTTTCGCCGTGGAACTCGAGTTGGGGACGCTCTCGATGAGCATCGGAGAGATCTTCCAACTGCAAGAGGGATCGGTGTTGCGGACGGATCATCCCGCCGGAGCGCCTTTCCCGCTATTTGCCAGCAATGTGAAGCTGGCCGAGGCCGAAGTGATCGTTATCGACAACACGGTTTCGGTTCGAGTCCAGAAGATGCTGCAGAAAAGCGGCGCCGGCGGCCATGCAACTAACTGAACAGATCGGAATGGTGCTGCTAGTCTTCGGGCTGCTCGGCGGCCTGCTGTGGTTTGCCAAGAGGCGCGGATTGGCGGCATTCAGCGTTGGCGCGCGGCGGGGCGGAAACGGGCGCCGCCTGGAAGTATTGGAACGCGTTCCCTTGACGGCGCAGCACGCCTTGCATTTGGTGCGCGTCTCAGACCGGACGGTTTTGATCGCCACCGCTCCGTCCTCGTGCACGCTGCTGGATGCTGGGGTCACTTTAGAAAAAGCCGATTCGCCCGCGTCCCTGTCGCGCGATCTGTTTCGTTCCAACCAATGACCAAGCTCCGTTCCATCTTCCTGCTCTTATTTTTTGCGGCCGCCGCGCTGGCTGCCCCCGCGGGCGATGGCTCCATTCCTGTTTTCGGTTCCGCCAGTCCGAAGGGCGGCCTCACGCTGAGCACTCCCACGCAGATCGTCATTTTATTGACGCTGCTGACGCTGTTGCCGGCCGTGGTGATGTCGGTGAGTCCATTTCTCCGCATTATCATCGTGCTGCATTTTCTGCGGCAGGCGTTAGGAACACAGTCGGCGCCCTCCAACCAGGTTCTGGTGGGACTATCGATGTTCCTGGCGTTCCTGGTCATGCAGCCGGTGGTGATGGACATCTATCATCGTGGCTGGGAGCCGGTGGAGAACGGCCAAGTCTCCTGGCAGCAGGGATTCGATGAGGGCGCCAAACCTCTTAAGAATTTCCTTTTGAAATTCGCGCGGGAGAAAGACATCCAGACCTGTGTGGAGATGACCAAGTCCGCTCCTCCGCGCAATCCGGCCGATCTGGATCTCAAAGTTCTGATCCCGGCTTACATTCTCTCCGAGCTCAAGGCCGGATTCCAAATCGGAGCTGTGCTGTATCTGCCGTTCCTGATCATCGATCTCGCGGTGGCTTCCATCACTCTTTCTATCGGCATGGTGCAGTTACCACCCGTGATGATCTCAGCGCCGTTCAAGATTCTTCTGTTCGTCCTGGTGGACGGATGGAATCTGGTAATCGGCTCGCTTCTGAAGACCTTTTATTGAGGATTTATGACTCCTGAAACCGCTGTCCACATTATCAGTCAAGCTCTTTGGACCACGGTGCTGTTGTGCGCGCCATTGCTCGTCATCGGCTTCGCCGTCGGCATCGTCGTCAATATTATCCAGATCGCGACCTCCATGCAGGATTCCGCTTTCAGCACCATTCCGCGCCTGGCCGCGTTCCTGTTCGGCTTCCTGCTTCTCATGCCGTGGATGTTGCGGCAGCTTTCGGCCTATTCGATCGGAGTATTTGGCGACTTGTCGCGTTATGCCCGTTAGCGTTTATGCACCTTAGCGCTTATGCACTCTAACCCAGCCATTCCGACTTCCGTGTTGTACGGGTTTTTGCTGGTGCTGGCCCGTATTTCCGGGGTCTTCGTGTTTCTGCCGCTGCCCGGCCTGGAAGCGGGCCCGAGCGCGGCCAAGATCACGCTGGCGATGATTCTGACGTTCGGAATGTATTCCCGTTGGCCGGTGCTGAACCCCATCCCGGAAAGCATGCTGCAGGTAGGGGGCTGGATGCTGGCCGAAGCCGCCATCGGACTGGCCACCGGCCTGGCGGTCTCGTTCATGATCGAAGCGGTGACGTTTGCCGCGCAGGCCATCAGTACGCAGGCCGGATTCGCTTATGCGTCCACCATCGATCCGAACACCGAGGCCGATTCCACGGTTTTACTTTTGCTGGCGCAATTGACCGCCGGACTGTTGTTCTTCGCGATGGGATTCGATCGTGTCCTGCTCACCATTCTGGCGCGCAGTCTGGAAACACACCCGCCCGGGGCGTTCATCGCATCGCACGCGAGCGTGGAAGCCTTGGTGATGCTAGGCTCCAGTATTTTTACCACGGGCGTCCATTTGGCTCTTCCACTCATGACGCTGCTGTTCTTGATTGACCTGTCCATCGGGCTGTTAGGGCATCTCAATTCTCAACTGCAATTAATTGCTCTGGCGTTTCCGGCCAAGATGCTGGCGGCGCTGGCGGCGTTGAGCTTTTTGGTGTTGCTGATCCCGAGGCTCTATCAGCAGCTTGGCGCGGAGGCTTTCACCGCGCTGGCGCGATTATTGGGGCTTTAATCGACCATGAATCCATCGGGCGAAAAGACAGAACAGGCAACCCCGCGGCGGCTGATCAAAGCGCGTAAAGAGGGGCAGTTCGCCGCTTCGCACGATTTCGTCAGCGGGCTGCAATTCACGGTCTTCGTGGTCCTGATCGCGCAAACCGGCCCGTCGCTGCTGGCAACGTTAAAAGATGTCACCAGAGGCCTGTTCATTGAGGCGTTTCGGCGCGACTTGGGCCCGGCCACGCTCATAAGAATTTTGCACGAGGCGCTATCCCGCGGTCTTTCTCCCTTGGTGTACGCCAGCGGAATTCTGGTGGTCACCGCTTTCGCATTCCAGCTCAGCTCCACGGGCTTTTCCTTCAGCCTCTCGCGCATGCTGCCCAAGCCGTCGAATTTCTCTGTATTGTCGAAACTCCAGTCGCTGCCCCAAAAGGGACTGGTGTCGGCCATCCAGGCCGTGGCGCTGGTGGGCGTGTTCGGCGCAACTATTTACTGGATCGTTACCAAGAGCGGCCAGCGCCTGCTGATGATCCCGCTCAGCAGTTTCCAAGTGGGTCTGGAGACTCTGCGGTCGCTATGCATGGACATGCTGTGGAAAGCCGCGGCTCTTTTTCTGCTTTTCGGCTTCGTCGATTTCTTGCGCCAGAAGCGCAGGTTCTCCAAGCAAATGCGGATGAGCAAACAGGACATCCGCGACGAGGTCAAGGAATCCGAAGGAAATCCCCAAACCAAGATGCGCATCCGGCGCTTGCAACGCGACGTCCGCCGCCGCCGCATGATGGACGAGGTGAAGACCGCCACCGCCGTGGTTGTGAACCCCACGCATTACGCCGTGGCTATCCGCTACCACCACGAGACCATGGCCGCGCCGCTGGTGGTCGCAAAAGGAAAGAATTATCTGGCGCTGCGCATTCGCGCCCGGGCCTTGGAGTTTGGCGTGCCACTCATCGAAAATCCGCCCTTGGCACAGGCACTGTACAAATCCGTCGAAGTTGGACAGCATATCCCGCCCCATCTGTATCGCGCGGTAGCCGAGATTTTGGCCTACATTTACCGCCTGATGGGCTCAGCCACAAGATGATGGGTGCAAGAGCAGTCTCATGACACTAAGGAGGTCACAACCATGATTCACATGCACAGCATGTTCTCGTCTGAAAGCAACACTTCCACCAGCGGACCAGGCAGCAACGCCACGCTGAGCCAATCCACGTTAAGCGACTCCAGACTGGACAGCTTCCATGGCGCCCTGTCGGACGCGGTGTCGTCAACCCTGGAGAAATTCGGCATCCACCCAAACGATGTGAAAATCTCGATTACACGCGCCAGCGCGGCGGCCGCCCCGCCGTCCACAAGCGGCACAGAGACGTCGGAACGAACTGCTCCGCCCACGCCTGGCACCTCCGCCTCCAGCAGCGGTTCCGGATCTACCACGAGCTCCCAAACGCCGAACAACGGGTACGATCCGTTTCTACAGGCCGCTTCCAACAATCCTTACCAATCGGCTCCCATTCAGACCAGTACTAAGTCCTCACCCGAATCCACCCCTGCGCCATTGGATGCGCAGCAAGCGTTCGACCAAGCCTATTGGGCCGCCCAGCCGCCCGCCGTACAGGCTTTGCAGACTATCCAAGATCCGGAACAGCGCGCTGCCATGGCAACACAATTGGCAAACGAAGGCTACTCCATCGATGTTCCAATCATGGTGTGGGGATGGGACCCATCCATAACGACGGCGATGCGCCAGGCCGAGGGTTACACCTGGGTGCCGTCCGCGCTCCAAAGCCCGGTGGATGTGGCGCCGGGACTTGCCTCCATGGGATCTCTCTCTGCTTACAATCCGAGCGATCCTCCGGCCGGTTCCATCACGGTCTGAACATGCACGGTAAGCTGGCGATCGTGTTTGCTGGGACTTTGCTTGCGGGGGCTCTGCTCTATGCTCAGCCTCCCCAGAACTCCGAGGCGTCGCGCGATTTTGAAGCTTCACCCGGGTTTGAAGCTTCGGTTAAAGCGGCGATGGCGCCGTCCATCGCTCAACAGCGCGCCGCGATTCAAAAGCAGGTATCGTCTTCGCCACTGTCCGGGGCGCCGCCCCGGCCGGCATCCTCTTCCTTTTTCACCATTCCATTTCCTCCGGTGGAAGCGGGCACGGCGGATTGCGATCCTCTGCCGGCCGAGCAACTGGATCCGTTAATCGAGGCCGCGGCGAATAAAACCGGCGTGGACGCGCAATTGGTGCGGACCGTGATTGACAAAGAATCCGCCGGACGTCCGTGCGCACTCTCGGCAGCAGGTGCCCAGGGTTTGATGCAACTGATGCCCGCCACCGCCGAGGAGCTCGACGTCGACGATCCTTTTGATCCCAGGCAGAACGTAGAGGCCGGAGCCAAACTGCTGAAGTCGCTCCTGGAACGTTACAAGGACGATCCCGCCCTCGCGTTGAGCGCTTACAACGCCGGCCCCGAGCGAGTGGACCAGGCCGGCGGCATCCCTCAGATTCGGGAAACCACGGACTACGTGACGGCGATACTCGACAAACTGCGGTTCCTCACCGATAGTAAAACCGTCCTCGACAGCACCGAATCCACCGCCCCCACGTCCACCAAGAACTTTGGTTGGTAAGCAAGCCATCTTCCTCAAAGACTTTTAATCTGCGCTGCCACGCGACTTAGTAACTTGGGCTGCGCCACGCCCGTCCTTGGCTACGGGAGCAACAAAAATAGTAAGTGCAACCTTTGCAGGGGAACAGGAGATCGATGTAATGCGAATTGAACCGAGGATTCAGAAAAAGACCATGCAAAAGGAAATCCGGCGGACGCTGGCGATGTCCGCCGCGCTGGCCCTTGCGCTCGCGGGTATTGCGCCTTTTGCCTGGGGCCAAGCGCCGCCTCCGTCCTTTCCGCCGCAGGAGCTGGACCGGCTGGTATCGCGAGTCGCGCTCTATCCAGATCCATTGTTATCGCAGATTTTCGCGGCTGCAACGTTTCCCGATCAAATTCCCGACGCCGCCGGATGGGCGGACCAGCACCATTACTTGACTGGCGATGCGCTGGCAAGAGCCATTTCCGACGACCACTTGCCGTGGGATCCCAGCGTGCAATCTTTATTGCCTTTCCCGTCCGTTCTGGACATGCTGGCCTCCGACATGTCCTGGACCAGCGAACTTGGTAACGCCTTCCTGGCCCAACAGCCGGATCTGATGGACGCGGTGCAACGGGAGCGGCACAGGGCCTACGATTATGGATACTTGCGAACGAATCCGCAGATTATTGTTAACCCCGGACCGTACATTGAGATACTGCCCGCCAACCCCGCGTTTATTGTAGTTCCTTATTACGATCCCCTGATCGTGTTTGCTCCGCCGCGGCCCGGCTTCTTTGTTGGAGGAGCGATCAGCTTCCGTTTTGGTATTACGATTGGCCCCGCATTCGCGCCCTGGGGATGGGGCGCCAGCCGGTTTGCGTGGGGCGATCACCGCGTGTTCATCAATAATGCCCGCTGGAATCGCACCTGGGTGAATCGCGGCACTTACGTTCACCCCTATGCCGTGCCGCGCTATACGGCCCCGCGGCAAGCGGAGCGGCATGAGCTGGAAGGCCGCACCGAACGCGAGCGCCAGGCGTGGCGGAGCGGCCGGCCCCGAGAGGAGGAGCACCGGCATTAATGTCTGGCGCTAATATTCCAAAGACCGAGCGTGGTCACGGCTGACGACTCGGCACGCACGAGTGCGTACGCCACAACTGCGCATGCCCAGCTATACTGTAGTCGCCCGCGGCAAGCGGCACGATGATGACGGAATGGGCAAAGACCTTGGTTCCCCTGTTCTTGGCCGGGCAGGGACTGCTGGTTTACTGGGCGGCTGGGACCGAGCATCCACCCGCGCCGCCGGCGCTGTCGCAATTCCCGCCAACATTGAGCGGATGGACGGAATTGCGCGAAGATCCAATCGACGTGGATGTAGCGAATGCGCTGCGCGCCGACCGGTTGTTGAGCCGAACTTACGGCCATCCCGCCAATGGGTCGGCCGGACTTTTGGTGGCCTGGTTCCAGTCCCAGCGCGCCGGGGCCAGCCAGCCCCATTCGCCTAAAGTGTGCTTGCCGGCCGCCGGGTGGACGCCCGAGTCCACGGGCGAGTTGAGCATCGCCACTACAGCCGGAGTCATCCAAGTCAATCGCTACGTGGTTGCCAGCCGGGGCGAGCGTGCCGTGGTTTTGTATTGGTATCAAACTTCCCGCCGCGCGATTGCCGGCGAGTGGTCCTCCAAACTTTGGCTGGTGGCCGACGCTCTTCGAGACAGACGAACGGATACCGCCTTGGTGCGGATTGTAGTGGAAAGCACACCTGCCAACAATCGAAACAGCGACCGACGCGCCACTCTCGCCGCAGCCGATTTCACGCGCGCCGTTTATCCCCTGTTGGTCCATGAACTACCCAGATGACCGTTTGTGCGCGAAGGGCTAAGGGTAAGGATCGTGGATCCCGGCGAGGTTGTATAGCTCGGCGGCGCGGCCGCAGATGCCCTTGCCATCTCTAATCAGTTCGCCATCTCAAAACTGCGATTCGATCCGATAAGGACAGCGGAGGAGGCCATGGGCGCACTCAGGGTGACTGGAGGCGGAGCGAAGCCATGTTTGCAATCTTAGGAATCCTGTTGGTCTTCGGAGCCGTGGCGGGCGGCTACCTCATGGAACACGGGAACCTCATGGTCTTGATGCAGCCGGCCGAGCTGCTCATCATTGGCGGGGCGGGAATTGGCACCCTGCTAACGGCTAACCCCCCTTCCGTTTTGAAATCCATTCTGAGCGGCCTGGGCGCCGTGTTCGGGAACTCCAAATACGACAAGGGACTCTACCAGTCCACGCTGAAGCAGATGTATGACGTGATGCAGAAGGCGCGCAAAAAAGGTCTGACGGATTTGGAAGCCGATGTGGAAAAGCCCGATCAGAGCGAACTGTTCAAAACGTGGGATCGCCACCTGTGCGATTTCGTCTGTGACACCTTGCGCATGGCCATGACCGGCGGACCCACGCCGTTTGAACTGGATCAGGTCATGGAGCTGGACATGGAAGTGCATCACCACTATGCCAACCAGCCGGTGACAGCGCTCAGCACGGTTGCCGATTCATTGCCGGGCTTGGGGATTGTGGCCGCTGTGCTGGGCGTGGTGATCACCATGGGCGCTATCGGCGGCCCGCCGGAAGAGATCGGCCACAAGGTGGCGGCCGCGCTGGTGGGAACCTTCCTCGGAATTCTTCTGTGCTACGGGCTGCTCGGTCCCATGGCCGGCAAAATGGGCCAGGCCGCCGAGGAAGAAGGCCACTTTTATCACGTCGTTCGAGTCGCGCTGATTGCGTTCTTGAAGGGAACCTCGCCGCAGATGGCGGTGGAGTTCGGACGGCGCGCCGTGCCCGGACACGTGCGCCCCAGTTTCCAGGAGCTGGAGAACGCTTGCAAGGGAAAGCCTGGGGACTAATCTTTTATGCCCGCCGACAAATCCGATCAGCTGTTAATCCAGCCCATCATCGTCGTCAAAAAGATTGTTCACGCGGGGCATCACGGCGGGGCCTGGAAGGTGGCTTACGCCGATTTCGTCACCGCGATGATGGCTTTGTTCATCGTTCTTTGGCTGCTGAGTTCCAGCGCCGAGGTGAGGAAGGCAGTGGCCGGCTATTTCAACGACCCCTCAGGCCACGCCCGCCAATCCGGTACTGGCGTGAGCGGCTCCAGCTCAAACATCGGGATAGCCAAGGACGATATGTCCAAGCTCAAGGAAATACTGCAATCCGCTATCCGGCAAGCGCCCAACCTGGGGAAAATGAAGGATCAGGTCAAAATGACCGTTACTGGCGAAGGGCTCCGCATCGAGTTGCTCGAAAGCGCCCAACACACTTTTTTTGAGACTGGAAACGCGGACCCGACACCTTCCGGAAAGGAAATACTGGAATTGCTGGCGGTGCAACTCGGAAAGCTTCCCAACCGGCTTTCGATAGAAGGCCATACCGATGCCAGTCCTTACGTGTCGCCCACCGGATATTCCAATTGGGAACTGTCGGCCGACCGGGCCAATGCGGCGCGCAAGTTACTGCAAGAGTCCGGAGTACGCACCGACCAAATTGCCGACGTTCGCGGCTACGGCGATCAAAAATTGCGAGATCCTAAAGAACCCGCCAGTCCGACCAACCGGCGTGTGTCCATCGTGGTGAAATATCTGTCAGCGGACGACCCGCCCGCTTCTTCGCCCGCAGGCAAGTCAGCGGTTGCGGGCGAGGCCAAGCTTGCCGCTCATAGTGAAATCCGCTTACTGACGTGCGCGGTTCAGTAAATTCCGCGTGCTACAGAAACGCGACCGCAAGGGCGCGACTTTGCGCTTCCGACGCACGCCTTCTTGGCGTATTTCGAGCTCTCTGATAAAATTGAACTTGAGCCTGGTAACATCCTAGCGGCGGATTTGCATTAAACCCCTTGCGTCGATCATCTGCCCTGTTTATACTGGCTTTTTTCGCCGATGATGAACTTGAGCATGACACCGCGGGACGATCTGGATCCTCTGGCGCCGCAACGCGAGGCAGCCATGTTCTACGGTCTTTTCCTGCGCGGACATTCGGCCGAAACCTTGCGGCGCGATATCGATGTGCCGAAGCCGGTGCTGGATAAATGGTTGAATCGCCAGCGCTATGAAACCGGTTTTCGCGACGCGCTCAGGCGCGTGTATCAGTACCGCAAGCAGGTGCTGGCAATCTTTGACGAGCTGGTTCTGAACGAAAAGAACCGCCCGCCCTTTGTCCAGTAACCGGTCCAAGGAACTGACAGGCAACCTGCGGCAGTAACCTGTTTTTCATTTTCCCTCCGGCCGCTTCCCTTTACACTAGAGAGAGATGAAACATACCGATACCCAGTCCTTACCAGAATCGTTGCCGCAGACCGAGGTGCAGGCAGACCACGTGGATCAAGAAGCCAAGTCGCGCCTGTTGTCGACGCCCACCCGGCCCTTCGACCCGGTGGGCGCATCCAGCGCCACCGAAATCCTGACGCGCATGCAGGGCACCGCATTCCAAGGCAAACAACTCGGGCTGGCATTCGAAGTCTGGAAGCGCATGCTGGGCGACCGCTGCACCATCATGATGGGGATGTCCGGCGCCATGGTTCCGGCCGGAATGCGCCGCCTGGTGGTCCGCATGATCGAATACCGGCTCATCGATTGTCTGGTCTCCACCGGCGCCAACTTCTTTCACGACTTCCACGAGACTATGGGGAATTTTCACTATCAGGGATCGCCGGCCATCGACGACGTGCTTCTGGCTGAGAATCTGGTGGACCGCATGTACGACGTGCTGGCGGACGAAGAAAAGTTTCGCCAGCACGATCAGTGGATCGGGCGCTTCGCGGCTTCGCTCGATCAATCCCGGCCGTACACCACGCGTGAGTTCCTCTATCTGCTGGGCCTGGAACTTGGCAAGCACTGTAAAGAAGACGGGATCGTATCGGCGGCGGCCAAGGCGGGCATCCCGCTGTATTGCCCGGCCATCGCGGACAGTTCCATCGGTATCGGCATCGCGGCCAATCGCTATGAGGGTGGCAATCGCTTCACGTTCGACGTGATCGGCGACGTGGTGGAGACGGCGAAAATCGTCGCCGAATCGGAAGCCACCGGTGTCATCTATTTCGGTGGAGGCACGCCCAAGAACTTCGTGCAGCAGACCGAAGTAACTGCCATTATCATGAACACCGGAGTTACCGGCCACAAATACGCGATTCAATGCGTCACGGATTCACCGCATTGGGGCGGCCTTTCCGGCTGCACGTTCGAAGAAGCGCAAAGCTGGGGCAAGATCGCGAAAGACGCTTCCATGGTGACGTGCCACTCCGATTCCACCATTGCGATGCCGATATTGGTGTCGGCGTTGCTCGAGCATAAGGAACTGGTCGCCAATCGGCATCGGCCCAGTTTCACGCAGGGGAGGGAATTGGGGGTCAAGCTATGCTAAGATTCCGATGTACCAGGTGGACGCTTTTGCCGGCCACGTCTTCTCCGGTAATCCCGCCGCCGTTTGTCCTTTGGAGTCGTGGATCCCGGATGAAAAGATGCAGGCCATCGCGGCGGAGAACAATCTGGCGGAGACGGCTTTCTTCGTGCGCAACGGCAAAGGGTACAAATTGCGCTGGTTTACGCCGCTGGTGGAAGTAGACTTGTGCGGGCATGCCACGCTGGCCACCGCGTCGGTGATTCTGAACGATCTGACGCCGGGCGAGCGCTCCGTTTCGTTTGAAACCAAGAGCGGCACGCTGACGGTGACGCGCGATGGCGATCTATATTCGATCGATTTTCCGGCGCGGCCTCCCGCGCCTTGCGCCGATGTCTATCCGGGCTTGATTCCCGCGCTCGGCGGCCAACCGGAAGCGGTGCTGGCGGCGCGGGATTACTTCGTTGTCTACGGCTCCCAAGACGAGCTCCGGTCTCTGAAGCCCGACATGCAGGCGCTGATGAAAGTGGACCGTTTTGCTGTGATCGCTACCGCGCCTGGCGCCAGCGCTGGACCGCAAGCCGCCGATTTTGTTTCGCGCTTCTTCGCGCCGGCTAAAGGGGTCCCCGAAGATCCGGTCACCGGATCCGCCCATTGCTCGCTGATCCCCTATTGGTCCAATCGGCTGGGCAAGAAGAAGCTGCACGCCTATCAGGTCTCCCCGCGCGGCGGCGAGTTGTGGTGTGAAGATCGCGGCGAGCGCGTTACCATGAGCGGGAAAGCGGTACGGTTCTTCGAAGGCACTATTTTTCTGTAGCGTGAACAAGCATCTTGCTTTCTGAACCGCGCGCGTAAGCAAGCGTCTCTCTTCAGAACCGCGCGCGTAAGCAAGCGTCTTGCCGGAGCTGTGCTGAACCTCTATACAATAAATAATGCGATCTAGTTCTTCCTTGTGGCTCTTGCCACTCTTCCTCTTCCTATCCGCCTGTTCCGATGCTCCGAAAACCGCCCAGGAGAAGCCGCCTCCCAAGCCGCTCGAAGCGCTGACTGGACGTCAGGCGTTTCAGCAAATGTATCCGCAGGCGCGCGGCTGGGCGCCCGATGCGCAGCCGCTCCAGATCAGCAGCCTCAATCTAGCGCAGGTGAAAGCCGACCATGGCAAAGCCGGCGTGTGGCAGGTGATTTTCGTTTCTCCGTCATTGGGGAAGGCCAAGACATACACCTGGTCGGCCGTGGAATCCGAAGGCAACCTGCACGAAGGCGTATTCGGCAGCCAACAAGAGGATTATACGCCGCGCGGGGATTCGTCTCCTTTTCAGATCGCGGCCATCAAAGTGGATTCCGATGAAGCCTACAAAACCGCCGCGGACAATAGTGCGGACTACATCAAGAAGAATCCGGACACGCCGGTGATGTTCCTGATGGAGCTGGGCAAGCGATTCCCGGACGTGACCTGGCGCGTGATTTGGGGCAATTCGGTGGGGACCAGCGACTACTCCGTCTTCGTGGACGGGAGCACCGGAAAATACCTGGAGCGAATGCATTAACTTGCGCCCGCGTGCGTTGCTTCTCCTCCCGCTCGCCGCCTATGTCGTCTGGCCGACGCGCAATTTCTATTGGGACGGCGTCGCCTTCGCGATCGAGATCGAGAAAAACTATCCGCCTTCCGCCTTGGTTCATCCCAGCCATCTGATCTATGAGCTGTGGGGAGCCTGGCTGTACGATCTCTGGGACTGGATCGGACTTCCGATACGCTCTCTGTATTTGATGCAGGTCGCCAATTGCCTGCTGGCGGGCCTGGCGGTGATGCTTTTGTACCGCTGCCTGCGAGTCAAAGGGTGGTCGAGCGAGATGGGCTTGATCGCGGCGCTGACCTTTGGATTCTCGGCCACCTGGTGGAAGTTCGCTACCGACGCCAACGCTTACATACCCGCCATCTTCCTCCTGCTGTGCGCTTATCTCCTGCTGCAGGATTCGCGAATGCTGTGGCTGGCGGGGCTGGCCCAGGCCGCTGCCATGCTGTTCCACGAGCTCGCAATTTTCTTTCTGCCGGTAGCTTTGCTGCTGCTCTGGAAGCGCCGGTCGTCGGTCCGCGCGATGGCGATCTACTGCGTGGAGGCGCTGGCGCCCGTGGCGGTTGCCTACGTGTGGGCGTACCGTGCGGCGCATCCGCCGGGTGGGTTCCTCGCCTGGGTGACTTCGCATTCCTCCGATTCGGGATTCTCTTTCAATCCAATCCAAGACCTGGTATATACGCTGCGAGGAACGCTGCGGCTTTTCTTTGGCGGGCGCTTGCCCGACGTGGTTCGCAATCCGCTCTCATGGGGGGCCTGTGTGCTGCTCGCGTGTGCGCTGATCGGGTTCGCGTTCTACGCGTGGCGAGCGCTGCCTCTGCGCTGGTCGCAACCGCCGGCTGCTCTGCTTTGGTGGCTGAGCGTGTACGTCGCGTTTCTTTTCTTTTGGATGCCCCAGAATACGTTTTATCGCTTGTTCTATCTGGCGCCCCTGGTCTTGATACTGGGCATGGCGTTGGAAGACGTGCCTAGGGTGCATCGGGCGGGATTTTTCTTCGCCGCGGTGCTGCTGCTATGGAATTTTGTGTTCCTGACGTATCCCGAGTCGCGCCCCGAGTTTAACGCGCCGTTGCGCTTTGCACTGGCGCAGCACGATGCGTGGCCGCCCGGCAGCGCGATCGTGTTTCATCGCTTTCATCCGGACTTGTGGACCATCAGCTACTTCAATCCGCAAGCGTCCTGGTTCGGCCTGGATCGACCCGATTTGGGCGAAATGGAGCGCGAACTCGCCTACGCGCGAAGCCAGAAGAAACCTCTCTGGGTGGAGGAGACCGCTTACCAGCTACTGGACGGGACCGCGGAAGGGCGAAAGTGGCTGATGGAACACGAGAGCCGCGATGAACTGCTGCGCTTCAAGGACGAAAAGCACGAGTTCGTTTTTCACTCCATCCACTGAGGGGAGAGTTGGGCGCGCCGCGGGCGCTTCCAACTCGGGATTGGGGGTTAGGGATTGGGGTTGCAGGCACGGGCTGCGTTTAGGAGGGCTTGTCTAAATACCCGCACTGTGCGTGGCCCCCAACCCCCAGCCCCGCTTGGCGAATACCAAGCTAACGCCGTTTTTTCTTGGGAATTTCGAGCACGGCGGGCGGGCGCATCTGCACCACCGGAATCAGGGACCGTCTGGATTCAGCCGGTGATTGGCGCGCCTGGTGGGCGAACTCCTGATTCAGCGTGGCGACAAATTCCTCGATTTGATCCTGCATCGCGGCCATCTTCGCGCGCATGTTGAGAATGATTTCGACGCCGGCGAGGTTAACACCCAAATCGCGCGTCAGCTTGAGGATCACCTCCAGGCGCTCCAGATCGTCGTCGGTATAAAGACGCGTGTTTCCTTCGCTGCGCGATGGCGCGAGCAACCCTTCGCGTTCATAGAGACGCAGGGTTTGGGGATGGATTTGGTACTGCTCGGCAACGGCCGAGATCATATAGGCGGCTTTGGATCGAGCTTTGGCCATGAATACCTCCTAGACCTTGCTCCAGATGTCTTTGCGCGGGTCTTCGGTGTTCGCTTGAGAAAGCTCGCGCAGCAATTCCCGGGTGCGCTCGTCCTGCGCTTTAGGAGCCTGGATCACCACTTCGACGATCTCGTCGCCGCGCTGATTCTTGCGCGCATTCATGACGCCTTTTTCGCGCAACCGGAACTTCTGTTGATTCTGGGTTCCCTGCGGCACCTTCAGCAAAGCCCGCCCATCGATGGTGGGGACTTCGATCTTGGCGCCCAGCCCGGCTTCGGAAACCGTGACCGGAACCTGGATATGAATGTCATCGCCGTCGCGCCGGAAAAAGGCGTGCGGCTCCACGCGGACCGTGATGTAGAGATCGCCCGACCCTCCACCCATCCGTCCGGCGTTGCCCTTGCCTGCCACCCGCAGACGCGAGCCCGATTGAGCGCCTGGCGGGATGCGAACTTCGACCACTTCGGACTTGGATAAGCGGCCGTCGCCGTGGCAGGTGGGACAAACATTGCGCAAACGGCCCTTGCCGTCGCAGCGCGGGCAGGTGAGGCTGAACTTCATCGCGCCCGCCATCTGCGTGACGTTGCCGGTGCCATCGCATTCCGGACAAACTGTCGACGCGCCGCCGACATTGCCGCTTCCATTGCAGGTCTCGCAGACCTCCTGGCGCGCGACATTGAGGCGCACTTGCGTGCCGCGGATGGCCTGCCAAAAATCGATGTCCAGTCCGTATTCCAGGTCGGAGCCCTTTTCAGGACCGCCGGCCGGTTGGTCAGCCCGCCGGTTGCCGAAGAACTGGCTAAAGATGTCGCGGAAGTTTCCTGTGCCGCCGCCCGGCTGCGCGTCGCCGTGGTTATTGACGTAGTCGGAAAAATCGAAGCCACCGAAGCCCATGCCAGGCTGGCCTTGATTTGCCCCCGGCCCACCGCCCGGACCGCCCGGCGGAATATTGTCGGAGTAGAAACCGTACTGATCGTAGACTTGCCGCTTCTTGGGATCGCTCAGGATGTCATAAGCTTCCTGAACCTTCTTGAAGCGCTCCTCGGCGGATTTGTCGCCGGGGTTCAGATCGGGGTGATACTTGCGCGCCAGCTTGCGGTACGTCTTGCGGATCTCGTCTTCCTTGGCAGTGCGAGATACACCGAGCGTCTCGTAGTAATCTTGTTTGCTTGCGGCTGGCATTAGGTTATATCTTTGACTCTTCGACCCTGGCGTGGCGCACGCACTCGTGCGTGCCGTGTTGGCACTCGTGCCAACACCCGTTCACACGAGTGTGAACGCTGCACGCAGGAGTGCGTGCGCCACACAAACGCAGCTTACTTCTTATCGTCGACGTCCACGAACTCGGCGTCGACAACGTTGTCCTTGGGTTTCGATTCACCCGCGCCGGCTCCGTTGCCGTCGGGGCCCGGACCACCCTGTGGCGGAGTACCGCCCGCGCCCGGCTGGCTGGAAGATTTGTACATGGCTTCCGCCAGTTTGTGGCTGGCCGTCTCCAACTTCGAAGTGGCCTGATTGATGCGATCGATGCCGCCTTCCGACATCGCTTTCTTGGTGTCTGCGAGCGCTTCATCCACCGCCTTGGCGTCGTCGGCGCTGACTTTGTCGCGATGCTCCTTCAACATCTTTTCGATGTTGTAGACCATGGCGTCGGCCCGGTTCCGGGACTCGATTTCTTCCTTCTTCTTGCGGTCGTCCGACGCGTGCGAATCGGCGTCCCGCGCCATCTTCTCCACTTCGTCCTTGCTCAGGCCCGACGAAGAAGTGATGGTGATCTTCTGCTCGTTGTTGGTGGCCTTGTCTTTGGCCGTCACGTTCAGGATGCCGTTGGCGTCGATGTCAAACGTCACTTCCACCTGCGGAATCCCGCGCGGAGCCGGCGGGATTCCCACCAACTGGAACACGCCGAGCATCTTGTTGTCGGCCGCCATGGAGCGCTCGCCCTGGTACACCTTGATCTCAACCGACGTTTGGCTATCAGAGGCCGTGGAAAACGTCTCGCTCTTGCGGGTTGGGATCGTGGTGTTGCGCTCGATCAGCCGGGTAAATACGCCGCCCAGCGTTTCGATTCCGAGCGACAGCGGAGTTACG
This sequence comes from Bryobacterales bacterium, assembly GCA_963747945.1. GTDB lineage: Bacteria > Acidobacteriota > Terriglobia > Bryobacterales > Bryobacteraceae > Palsa-89. The sequence continues at coordinate 38,564 of CAVVHB010000027.1, read as the reverse complement.
TCCAGCAGCAGTACATCCTTCACCTCTCCGCCCAGGACGCCGCCCTGAACCGCCGCGCCTACCGCGACCACTTCATCGGGGTTGACGCTCTTGTTGGGCTCTTTGCCGAACAGATCCCGCACCTGCTGCTGGACCTTCGGCATACGCGTGGAACCGCCCACCAGCACCACTTCGTCGATCTGCGCGGGCGTCACATTGGCATCGGTAATGGCCTGCCGGCATGGGCCGCTGGCGCGATCCAGAATATCGGCCACCATCTGCTCCAGGCGAGCCCGCGTCAGCTTCACGTTCATGTGCTTGGGACCGCTGGCATCCGCCGTCAGGAACGGCAGATTGATTTCGGTTTCCAGCTCGTGGACAGCTCGATCTTGGCCTTTTCGGCAGCCTCCTTCAAGCGCTGCAAGGCCATCTGATCTTTGGAGACGTCAACCCCGGTCTCTTTCTTGAACTCCTGCACCAGCCAGTCGATAATGCGCTGGTCGATGTTGTCGCCGCCCAGGTGCGTGTCGCCGTTGGTGGACTTCACCTCCACCACGCCGTCGCCCACTTCCAGAATCGAAATGTCGAACGTGCCGCCACCGAAGTCATACACCGCGATGGTTTCGTTCTTCTTTTTATCGAGCCCGTACGCCAAGGCCGCGGCGGTGGGTTCGTTGATGATGCGCATCACCTCCAGGCCGGCGATTTGCCCGGCGTCCTTGGTGGCCTGGCGCTGCGAATCGTTAAAGTAGGCCGGGACCGTGATTACCGCCTTGGTCACCTTCTCGCCGAGATATGCCTCAGCCGCTTCTTTCAACTTGGTGAGAATCATCGCGGAAATCTCGGGCGGGGAGTAGCGTTTGCCGTTGATCTCGACGCGGGCGTCGCCGTTCTCGCCGGCGACCACTTTATAAGGAACCAGCTTCATTTCCTCGCTCACTTCGTTGAAGCGGCGGCCCATGAAGCGCTTGATCGAATAAACCGTGTTCTCGGGGTTGGTGACGGACTGGCGTTTGGCCACCGTACCCACCAGCCGCTCACCGCTCTTGGTGAAAGCGACCACGGACGGCGTCGTCCGGCCGCCCTCCTGGTTCGGAATGACGACAGCTTGGCCGCCTTCCATCACGGAGACGACGGAGTTGGTCGTTCCCAAGTCTATACCTATGATTTTGCTCATTCTTCCCTCAATCTCTCGGCTAAGAATCCGGCTTTGTTTTAGCCTGCAACCATTATCAAACTTTAGTGTGTTGTTGTCAAGTAGTACGACGAAACAACCGCGCAGGATTGAGGCGCTTAGACTTAGGTGCAGGCTTAGACTTAGGCCGAGAGCGGCTGGGCGTTCTTTACCACGGGCTGCGCCTGGGTCTTTCAACACCCAGTGCATCCCCACCATTACGACGGCTGATATCAGCGCCGGGACTGAGGCTACGAGGAACAACTTTTGCGAAGGCAAATGCCGGCTCATCAACACGCCGCCGACTACTGGGCCTATAATCGCTCCGATTCGGCCGATGCCCAGCCCAGCTCCGATCCCGGTGGCTCGTAAATCGGTGGGATAGTAGGTCGCTGACAACGCATTGACAGCGGTTTGCCCGCCGGCAACGCCATATCCGGCCAGGAACACAACCACAAATAGCATCGTCAGCGATAACCCTGGCAGCCCGATCAATGCGATATTGATGCAAGCGACTGCGAAGCAAGCGGTCAGCACGCGACCGAAATCAAAGCGTTGCACCAGGAAACCCAGCGTGAACCCGCCGATCATTCCCGCCAGCTGCTCCATCGTTCCAACCAGGACGGAGGTTCCAATCCCGTATCCGGCCTGGTTAGCCACCGTCGGCAGCCAGCTGGCCAGGAAATATAGGTTCAGCAGATTCATAAAGTTGATGATCCACAGCAAGATGGTTCCCAGGCCGCGGCCTTCGTGGAAAAGATGCACCCAAGGAACGCCTTTTCGCCTGGTCTCCTCGACGAAATATCGATTGGCATCGCTTGGGACCGATGGATCGATCCGCTTGAGCCAACGCACAGCCTGTTCCAGACGCCTGCGATGCAGCACCAGGAACTGGAGCGACTCCGGCAGCGCGACAATCATCATGGCGGCGATCACCAGAGGCGCCGCGGCGCCGAAATAGAAGACCGAGCGCCATCCGAAGCGGGGAATCAGCCAGGCCGCGATGAAGCCGCCAAAGGCCGCGCCGGCCGTGAATCCGTTGCCGACAATCATCATTATGGTGACGCGCAGCTTGCGGGGGCTGTATTCCCCAACCAGCGCGACCGCGTTCGGCATGATGGCGCCCAGCGCGGTGCCGGCCAGGAAGCGGATCACCAGCATCTGCTGCACATTGGCCGCTTGCGCGGTCAGAAACGTCAGCACCGAAAAGCACAGCGTGACGGCGATGAGCACGGGGCGTCGTCCGATTTTGTCGGCAAGCATGCTGAACAGCAGCGAACCGACCAGAATTCCGAATAGCCCGGCGCCGAATACCGGCCCGAACTGTGCATTGGGAACGTGCCATTCTTTGAGGATCACGGGCGCCACGTAACCCATGGCCTGGACGTCGAAGCCGTCCATGATCAGGCACAGGCCGCAAAGGATGCACAGGCCCAGTTGAAAGCCGCCGAAGGCGCTGTTCCCTATGACTTCCGAGACGTTCACCGGCGCGGACGTTTTGATCACGGATTCCATCGCGAGATCTCAGTATATCTTCACTTCTCGGTCGCAACGTAGACGCCGTCCCATGTTTCCGGCGGCGGAGCACCCAGGTATTCACGGCACCATTCCAGGAGCACGGCCGCAGGTTTGTCCTCCGGGCGCAGACGCAATGCGGCTTTGTACTGTTCGGCTGCGCCACGGAAGTCTCGCGCGATGTAGGCCGCCAGGCCCTGGACGAACAGCCGCGCTAAGTCGCGAGCGACGGCATCGTCTTCCGACGCGAGACCGAGCGGCTCCCACACTTCCACGCATTGGCGCTTGCCCTTGACCTGGACCACGCCCACCGGCCGCGCGACGATGGATTCTCGCGCCGCTTGATAGGCCCGATCGCTGATCAGTATTTCGCTGCCGTACAACTTGTTCAAGCCTTCCAGCCGCGATGCCAGATTCACCGTGTCTCCCATCACCGTATAGTTGAACCGGTCGTGCGAGCCGACGTTGCCCACCAGCACTTCTCCTGTCGCGATGCCGATGCGCGCGCGGATATTCACGAGTCCCGCTAGATCCGGGGCGGCTCTCAGCTCGGCCAGCTTGCGTTGCGATCGAAGGGCTGTTTCGCAGGCCCGTGCCGCGTGATCCGCGGTTGGTACGGGCGCGCCCCAAAACGCCATGATGGCGTCGCCGATGAACTTATCCACCGTGCCGCCCTGCGCCGCTACCACCCCGGTCATCTCGTCGAAGTAGCGGCTCAGCAACTGCACCAGTTGCTCGGGCGCCATGGTTTCAGCGATCGACGTCATGCCGGCGATGTCGGAGAAATAGACCGTCATCTCGCGCGTCTGGCCTTGTAGCGTGGCTTCCTGGCCGGACTCCAGCATCGCGCGCACCAAGTCTCTGGGTACGTAATAAGAAAACGACCGCAGGCTGCCCTTCATATGGAGCAGCGACTCATCCATGGTGGCGACCTCTTGGAAGATGGTCCTCATGGGTGGACGAACGCTCAGTTGAAAATCGCCCACCTCCTGCATCTCCGATGCCAGCCGAGTGAGAGGAACTGAGATTCGCCGCGCCAAAATCATGGTGGAGAGCAGGCCGATACACAGGGCAACCACCGCGACGGCGAACGCGGCGCGCCTGTTCCGCGTCAATACTCCCATGAAATCGGACTCAGGAGCGTAAGCGCCCAGAAACCATGTGGGACCACCCGATACCTTCAGCCGCCGGTACCCAGCCACGTAACGCCGGCCGCCTGCGAGCACTGGAAACTGGTCTTCGGCTAAGGCTTCTTTGCCGGCGATAAAGGCCTGAAACACCGGATCGGCTACGTCCGCTTCCGTCAACAGCTTGCCCTGCGTTCCCTGGTTTGCTTTTTCGATCAACCGCAGCCCGGGATAAGCGATCACATGACGGCTGTCATCAAACATGAACACCTTCCCGTGCTTGCCGAAATGAAGTTGGCTTATGAAATCCGACAGGAAGTTCAGGTTGAAATCCACCGTTAAGACCCCAAGCAACCGTCCATCCTTAGCGAAGCGAGGGTTCGCGCAGGTGATGCCCGGGAGTCCTTCGTCATAAAAGATGACCGGGCCAATCCATACCAGGTGCCCGGCTTGCCTGGCGGCCCGAAAGAATTCTTCGTCGCGCGGGTCATAGTCGGTTGCGGTCTGCTCATAGTGTTGTTCCCAGGCGGACCGGCCGCTGGCTTTCAGTGTCGTTACGCTAATGTTGAGCGATCCGTCGGGAGCGCGGTAGGCGCCGGTGAAATTGCCCATGGCGTCGCTGTAGCTGGCCCAGGCGAACGTGGGATTGGCGCGCAGCACCTCGGTAAAGTGGCGCGCCAGCACGTCGGGATCGTCCCGCAGTACCGCATTGCGCATCAGGCGCTCTGAAAGCTCCACCGCGGTGACGGCGCCCTGCAAGTGGTCGCGAACCCGTGAATCCAAGCCGGTGAGAAGCTCGCGGACTTGTTCGTCGGTCAGTTCGACAATCGCCTCGCGAGTATTGGCCAGGCTGGCCCAGGCAATCAGCCCGATGGCGCCGGCCACCAGCAAGCTCACCGTGACCCCCAGTCCCACGCGGTACTGAACTCGTTTGGGTTGCTGCTGAGAGGCCGTCGCCATGTCGTTAGCATACGGCAGGGTCCAGTTCTGGTAAACCTGAGTTTGGTAAATATGGAGCATGGCTATTCGAACGCGGAAGCCCGCGGTGAAGCCGGTGAAGAAGGCCGTGGCCAAGAAGACTGCAGCCAAGAAGACTGCAGCCAAGAAGACTGCAGCCAAGAAGACTGCAGCCAAGAAGACTGCAGCCAAGCCGGCGCGCCCGAAGAAGCCGGTCCAGAAGAAGCTAGCCACGAGGAAGACCATGACGCCCGCGGCCTTCCGTATCGACTTATCCGCTTTTCCGCCGGAATCCGTCGTATCAAGCGAGCGCTCGCTGTGCGTGGCCTGCGTATGGCAGATCTTCACGCGCGCCATGAGCCTGGCGCCCAAGACCGCGCTGGCTGAAATGAAGCGCTACACACCGTCGTTCGAGGAGCTCACTTCCGCCCAAGCGACGCGTCCGTTCTTCGAGGACAAAGACAACCAGCCGTGTCCGTACTGCGGATCGCCTGCAAAATGGCATGCGCGGATCGCAACGCATCGCATCGAAAGCGGCAAAGCCACCGACGCTCTGAGGCGCACCCTGGTGAAGTCGCTGCCCACCTCCGGCGATCAGTTCGTCGTTTTGGAGCAGAAGGCCACCCAGCAGCACGCCTTCTTCGAATGGCTGGAAAAGATCGGCACGAACCTGGACCTGGATAATCCCACCTGGTTGCGCGACGTCTCCCTCCATTACCTCAGCCGCAAAGAGCCCAAGGTGAACTGGCAGGCCGAGTTTTCCGGAGTTCACACCATCCGGCGCCGGCGGCGGCGCGGACCGGAGCAGGAGCCGACGACGAAATCATGGGAAGTGGAACACGACCGGCTGTTTCTGGCGCCCATGCTGTTCGATGAGCTGCTGCTGGTGCAGTATCTGGTGAGCCGTTCCCAATTGGCCGGGGGCTTGACGTTGGAACGCCGCTATACGCTGCCGGAGTTATGGCACCGCTTGCGCCACTCCGGGTACTTGCGCTTCATCGGCGTGCAAGCCAACAACCCCAGCGACGCGTTGGAACAGATGCTGGAGCACTTGAGCGGTGGCGAGGCTTCGGCGCGCTATTACTACATCGTGGATCGGCGCGAGCATCTGCAAAGAGTGAAAGCGCTCGAGACGGAGAAGCCGCGGGTGCGTGCGGCCGGCCGCTAGCGCGGTTTGTTGGATTGTCGAGATGAAGCCGAAGACCGGCCATCTGGCGCTTTGCGGCCTGAATCTCGAATCCGAAACCGGTGGATCCCGGCAGTGGCGGTGCTCCTGGTTGCCGTTCTTTTGGCCTACCGATGTTCCTCTCTATGCGCGAGGAAAAGGTGCGAGCGGTTTGACGCTCCTTCCGTCCTGCGTTAGAATCTAACTGCGGGGTGGAGCAGTCTGGTAGCTCGTTGGGCTCATAACCCAAAGGTCGGTGGTTCAAATCCATCCCCCGCAACCAATCCATCCAAATCAATCAGTTACAAGTAGCCAAGCGAAATCTCAAGACCATCCTAGACCATATTAACCGGCGATTCTGGTTTTTCCTCTATGGCCGCATCCGCTGTTTCTACTTGCAGGACCATTTGAACGCGAACGACGCGGGAGTCGAGGCATGGGGCGCTAGGCGTTGCGACACGTCATGGTCACGGTGCTGTCGGGCGCGCAAGCGTGATAAGCGATTCTGACTTGCGGGCATCGATGTGTTTGACTGGCGACGTGCGCATTTTGTCGCCAGAGGCAGGTTTTATCCTGCACCATTTTTCGGGCCCAGGAAACACACAGCGACGGCGAGGCATTGGAGAAATTGAGAACGGCTCCATCGGCAGTGCGATGGGTAACCGGCGCTCGGCGAGATCGCCGTTTCTGGTCCAAATCGTGCCTTAAACGATTACTTGTCCCGATATCGGTCAAAGAAATCAAATACTGCGGGCAGTACTAATGGCACCATGCCGCCGTGGTCGGCTTTGACCTCGTAGTATTCGAAAGGAAAGTCCTGCTGAAACATCCAGTCTCGCATCAGGCGGCTGCCACGGACTGACGGAAGTGCCAGAGTGCCCTCACTCATCATTACTGGCATGGAACGAATTCGGTCCCAGGGATAGTTCGCTTGGTCGACGAATGGTCCTGACATGGGAGCAATGGCGCGCCAAAGCTTCGAATACTTCGCACCTAGATACCACGTTCCTCCGGCGCCCATGGAATGGCCCATAAGAAATACCGAAGATCGGTTGATTGGATATTCGTTCAGCACGATCTCCAGGACGTTGATCACATCCTTTTCGCTGAGTTCGAGAGTGTGCTCCGCTTCGGGCGTTACTGCTGCTCTCTGCTTCGCCGCGATCTCCGGTTGTCCAAAAACTGCGGGCAGCCTGAGTGGCGTGCCGTAGGCGCCCAGACGGCTGTAGCCGAGCGGCGAGACAACAATGTACCCATGCTGCTCGGCCAAGTGAAGCATCTGCCGATCGTTCATGTCCATGTAGCGATTCTCATCGGAGCCAGCACCGTGGAGCATCACGATTAAAGGCAACTTGGACAGGCCATCCCAAGTCGTCGGAACGTACAACCGATACGGCATGTCGGTTTTCGCCGCTGGGAAGGAATACGTTCGGTGCTGATCTCCCTTGGCGCGTAGCTGGGGTGCCGTAGTTTCTTTTGCAAGCTGCTGCGATTCGGCTATCTGCCGATCGGCATCCAGAGCCGAACCGAACGGAATGGGTCCAGTCTGCTGGGCTGCCAGCGTGCTAGTGACAATAACAAGCAGAACGGCGGGCTTCATGCTAACTACTTCACCTCGCCGCCGCAAGATTCTCGGAAAAGAAGGGCAACACCTTCGCCGCGAAACGGGCTGTGATCCGGTTTCCGTGGGTGCCTTCGTAGGTCTCGAATTTATGAGTAACCCCCAAGCGTGTGAGCGCCTGGTCCAGTTGTGTGTTGGTGGTCAGGAACGGATCCTGGATTCCAACGTCGATGGTGATCGCGCGATAGCTCTTGAAGTTGGGCACATACTGGTCGACCATCACTAAGGGCGAGTTTGTGATCCATTTGTCCGCTATCAGAGGTTGAACCTCCCCGTCCTTAGTCGGAAGATCGAAGAATTGCGGCGGGTTCATCGGGTCCGGCGCCCAGGCGGCCGCCTGTGCGGAAAGTGCTTTCGCCAGAGCGCCGCTCGGAGGCTGCCTGGTTGGCGCAGCCCCCGGAAGCAGCCGTTGAGGATCGTTCATCAGACAGCAGGAACTCATCGCATAGAGCACGGAGAAAGCCTCCGGATGTTTCATGCCGATCCGCACCGTTCCATATCCGCCCATGGAATGTCCGGCGAGCCCTCTGGCACTGCGATCCGCGATGGTGCGATAGTGGCCGTCAATATAGGCGACGAGGTCGTCCGCGACGAATGCCTCCCAATCGCCTGTGGTGGGCGAGTTCGAGAACATACTGCCGCTATAGATGGTAAACGCGTCCGGAAGCACGATGATCATTTCCCGCGACGATCCGTTCGCGATGTCCGCGTCGGCGGCGGAGGGAACCGATAGCGAGTTCCAGTAGGTCTCGGCATGCGCGGCGTAGCCGTGAAGGAAATAAACGACGGGGTAGCGCCGGTTCGGATTCGCCTTGTAACTCGGAGGCAGATAAACGAACACGTCGCGATCTGGAGAGTCGCCTTCGAGATTTCCTTCGAGGGACTTGCCGTGAACTGTGATCTTCTCCCAGGAGCCTTTATTGGCCTCACTTCCGTTTTGCGCCCGGCTTGGCGCAGGCGCCGCGGCCGCGCGAAGTTCGTCGGCAGTCGCGCAGTCCTCGACCACCGTGAAATAGCGGGCCACCGCGCCCGCCCCGACATCGAAAGGATTCGCTTCGCCGTTCTTGCGGTCATCGGCAGCGTGCGCTTTAAAGAAAGCACCGTCGAACTCCGTATGATTGCTGAGCAGAACGGTAGCCCCATAATCGGCAGCGGCCTCCGACATTTTCTTCGCAGACGCGATGTAGCGGTCATAGTATTGTGCGTCGGCATTAAAAGGGACCGCCGTGCCGCCCACATAAGCGACTCGTAGCGGCTTGCCGCGGTCACGAATCTCAAACAAGTACGAGAGCGTTCCCGGCGTGTGCCCCGGTGTGGTGATAATGCGCAGGGAGGCATCGCCCACCGAGACCACCATGCCATCATCGCCGGTGATGTCGCGCTTGGGTTTTCCGCCCATGTGGGTGGCCGCCTTGGCGATCGCGTCCCAATCCTCCGCGCCGTAGATGAGATGCACCCCGGGGATGGTCTCCTGCAACATTCGAGCGCCCCCGTCATGATCGCCGTGCGCATGCGACAAGATCACGTACTTCACTCTATTGCGGTCCAACCCGAGCTTCTTGAGTCCACCCAGAATCTCATCGGGTGCGGCGTAGTCGAATAGTGCTTCGATCACGATGATGCCCTGGCTTCCAACCAGTGCCCACGCGCTATGAATCTTAGTGCCCACAAAGTAGAAATTATCAGCGACTTTCGCCGGTTCCGCGTACCATGTTTCGCGGGCTGGCGCGGTTCGGCTTGGAGGCGGAGGTCCGCCGGTGCCGGGTGGCGGCGGAATGCACATGCGCAGAAATGTTCCGGCCCAATCGGTTCCGGCGGCGACCTTCGCGGCCGTGATGTAACCGTCCACCGTTGGGGGAGGCGTCTGAGCCCGCGCGATCCCGCGAGCCGCCAAGAAAATGGATACGGCCAGTACCGCCGACAGAAGCGCTTTCATCCTTTCCTCCTTCGCTGCAAGCTTATCTCTCGTGGGCGAACCGGGCCAGATGATGCCGCCGGCCATTCTGTCCCTCTTCGCATTCATCCTCTAAGATCTGAATACCCTTCTGCAGGCGCAGGGACATCCGGATCTTCCACGGCCGCGTGAACACCTTTGGATCTTGGATGGTGGCCTCATACATCAGCGTGTCAGGACTCTCGCGCGTGTAGCGCTCCACCACATGCAATTCGTCGCTATGGTAGTCGCCCGCGGCGTCCAGCCAGGTTGTGTGGCTGAAACTGGTAACGTCGGCCACCAGCGTATTGCCCTCCCAGCGGCCGCGCGAATCACCCATGGCATACGGAAGCCCCTCATTATGCGGACTTCCGTTCAGGTAAATAATGCGGTACGAATGAGCATCCTGATAGACGATGTACACAGCGCGATCGTTCTGGAGAATCTGAAACGGAGATCGCAGGTACGTAGCGCGCGGTACCCCGGGTTGAAAGCATTTGGTCTCCGGATCGGCCGTCGCCCGATTCGCGAAATTCTGCTTCAGCTGGGCGGCCGCTTCGGGCCGATACGGGATCTTGCCGTCCGGAGGATCGACAATCACATGCGCGTGTTCGAGGTTGGCGTCCGCTTTGTTCTCAGCCATCCAGATGCCACGTAGGTCCGTTCCCGCGCTTTGCGGCCAGGCGCGATCACTTGCCGCGCTGAAGATCACGGCCAGGGCTAATCCGAACTTAAGGTTTCGTCTGCGAAGCCGGAAAATGAATCTCATCCCGCTCTCCTTCGATGCAGTCGTATTCGATCAGCTCGGTGCCCTTGGGCTGCCGCCGCAGCGGAACGCGCAAGGTCCAGGGCCGGGAAAACACCGTAGGATCGTCCACTCGTGCCTCATAGGCGATGGTGTCGGGGCCCGTCATTGTGAACCGCTCCACGACGTGTTCGTTTTCATCCACGAAATTTCCCGATTGATCCAGCCATGTTCTACCGTTGAAATCAGCTACATCCACCACCAGCGCGTCACCCTCCCAGCGGCCCCGCGAGTCGCCTGCCCAGGCGCGGTAGTTCTTCAGGTGGGGACTCCCGTCAAGCGGAATGATGCGGACGTCGTGCTCCGTCTCCGACAACAGAACCACATTGTTGCTGTCTTGCACTATTTCAATCGGAAACGGAGGCACCAGTGAACGCGGCACTCCATGCATATGGCAATGCCCGGTGGGATCGCGTTCGTGATGGTCATGATTATCTTTTGCGTGCTGGAGGGCGGCCGGAAGATATGGCAGCTTCCCGTCGGGCGGGTCCACGATCACGGATGCTCCTCCCGGCTCGTTATAGTATGCCTTCTGCCCTTCTACACTGAACGCCGCCACAATTGCGGCGTTGCGCCAAACTCCCTGCAAGTCCGGGTGCCCATCGGGTTGCCGCGGCGGCTCGAACCTCGAGGACTGTCCAAACGCGGCAATCGAAATTAGAAGCAGGAAGAATTTCATGTCAAAACCTGGATGATCAGCTTGCCTATTTTAGGTTTTTGGTCCGGACAACCCATTTCGGATCGACACACAGGCCGCAATCCCGACTCCGAAACATCAGCGCAGCACGCCGGTCGCCCTTGAGCTGCCAATTTAGCCAGGCCACGGCGACGCCGCTGAATTCTCCGCCATTCGGCTCGCGATAGGTGCCACCGTGTCCCACTCCTCGTTCGTAGGCGCGAAACGCCGGGATCTTTGTCAGGTAGTCGAAATCCGCATTCGCGTTGTTGAACGCGATATCCCGCGCATCGCCACTGATATAAGCCATGGGCACGTGAATTGATTCGAGGTCGCTCTTGCTGAGAGTTCTTCCACCTCCCATATTGGTGGGTTTGGCGAACAGGCCGCTGTTCCAAATCACGGCGGTCGTCACGCGCCGATCGGCGGCAACTTCGATTGCCTGAACCCCGCCACAGGATTGCCCCATTACTGCGATTTTGCGGCTATCGAGCTGCTTGTAATATGTGCTGCCAGCGCGCTCGTTCTCCGCTATCGCCCAATGCATCGCATCGATCATCTGAGATGGATGCGTTGCGGCCGGCGGCAGATTGCGAGGAAGTTCCGTCGGGTCAGCCGGCGCCGTCGGCGGGCCTGCGGGAGCTTGGGGAGGAGGAATCGCATTTGGGTTGCGCTGAACAATCGGTCCCAAGGCGATCACAAGATACCCGTACGACGATATATCCGTCAGGAAGCTCTGAAACGCGTTTCCGGCGTTTACGCAGGCGCCATTGCCCCAAACGACAATTGGCAATTTCGCGCCGTTCAAAACCGACAGATTCTCCGGGCGGTAGACTGTGTGATCCGGCAAGCCGGCGTCCATTTCCATGACGGCCCTATAGGGGCCTGATCCGGCCGGCTGCGGGCCTCCAGGATTTTGAGCCCCACTTTGCCAGCAAAAGATCATCAGCGCGATCGGAACAAGCGGGGGCTTTCGTAGATACCGCCAACAGGTGAGTGTCATTTGATGAGCCATCCTTTCTTCCCACGTCCTAACGTGCAACTCGTGTCGCGGGAGCCTTCCGAACTCCGAACAGATAAATGTCGCAGAAGTAGCCGGATAGCTCGGCGGCTCTGAGCGTTCCGCCTTTCTGATACCACTCAACCGTCCGATCAAGCAGCCCCAGGAGCATCGAAGCAAGATAGCGCGGCTGCGCATCCGCGCGAACACATCCAGTCTTCCGTGCGGCCTCGATGATTTGCCGTATTCCTCCCTGGTAAGACTTCCGCATGCCGACAATTTCCGCCAGGCGCTCTGGCGACAGCGCTCGTACCTCGGCTAGCGCGGTCGCATGCTGGGTCTGGTCCCGCAGCAGGCTCATGCAATGAGCTTGCATGAGCAAAGCAAGTTGGTCAAAGGGACAGGCGATGCCCTCGATAGCCTTCTGCACATCCTCTTGAAGAGCCTCAACCGAGGACTTCGTGATCAGGTACAAAAGGTCTTCCTTGCTTTTGACGTGGTAGTAGAGTGTAGCTTTCTCCATGCCAATCAATGTTGAGAGGGATCGTGTGCTGGTGGAGGCGTAACCCTGTTTCGAAAACAATTCAGCCGCGGTACGGACGAATTTGCCAAGAGTTCCGCTGTGTGCCGGGCCGGTTCGCGTCCGCCGCAGATTCCGCAGTTGGGGCACGAAAGGTCTGGGTTGGTCAAGGGCGGCAATACCCTCGAAAAATACGCGGTCGTAGATTCCGGCGAGCTCGTCGAGGGGCATTGGACCGGAGAGGTGAAACCAGCGAGGCGTCCAGTTCAGGTAGTTCAGAAGCGCAAGCCGAAGGACTGGGACCGGAATGTCCTTGCGCACGATGCCGGCTCTCACGGCCGCGGCGAGCTCTTTGTCGAGCAGGTCAGAATAGTTCCCGCGGAGCCCGGTCAGTTCCCTGTGGTGCGCGCGAGACAAGGACCGGTATTCACGGATAGCGGCAAGCGCACGATTCCGGTTTTCAAATAGCCCTTGAAGATGGGCATGGATCAACGCACTCAGCCGATCCCGCGCCTTGTTGTGGTTATCGAGCTCCCGGCGGACATGCTGCTCCACGGTCTCGAGAGTCAGCCTGTTGATGCGATACAGCAGGTCCTCCTTTGTTGAGATGTGGTAGTAGAGCGACGCCTGATGAATATTTAATCGGGCGGCGATCGCGCGGGTGGTGGTTTCGCTGAATCCTTTTTCGCTAAATAGGGCCGCAGCGGCGTCGAGCACCAGTTCCGACGTCGGGCCGGCCAATTCGGCCTGACCTGAGGTGCTTATTGCCGCGGCGCCCCTGCGATCCACTGAGTCGACTTTCGGCTTCGGCGTCAAATGGCCACGACTGTCGAGGGCGTTCTTCACGCCACGCAGCGCGAACCCAGCGTGTCCACGAACGAGTGTCTCCGCGCGTACAGCATCTCGCTTCTGAATGGCGCGCAGAATCTCTTCATGCTCGCGAATCGCCGTCGAAAAACCGCCTGGTTCCGCTGGCGTGACAACCGCGGCAGGAGAAGCGAAAGCGATGGATTGAACACGCTCGACCGCGAGCTGAAGCATCGGGCTTTTTGCGAGTGCGATGAGAGCTTGGTGAAAAGCCAGATTCAATTCACCGAAGCCTGCCATTTGCTCGACACGCGGTGATTCCGTCAAGCAGAACGAAGCAGTGGCTGCTACGAGTTCAGCCTGGATGCGGCGGGCTGGGTCAAGCTCCGCGGGATCCGTGAGTCTGCGGGCCGCCAGACCGGCTGCTAGACCCTCCAGCGCACCCCGCGCCTCGATTGCGTCGGCAATATCCTGCCCGGTCAAGATACGAGGCGCGTAGCCGCCAGTGGGCAGGTCTTCCAGCAACCCTTCCTGATACAGTTTTTCCAGCGTTGCACGAACGATCGGCCGCGAGGCTCCCAGCTTTCTTGAAAGCTCAATCTCTTCGATCGTTTTACGCGCGGCCAGCTCGCCGCGCAGAATCATTTCGCGGACGGCGATCAGCATCTGGGCGCGGCGTGAATTCAGGCTTGGACGATTAGGCATCGAGCGCGGTCATTACTGCTTTGGTTCCGGAAAATACGTCTTGATGCGGTCGTTTAGGGTGAACTCCATGCCCAGGCCCAGATACTGAGCCAGAACCTTGGCCTTCATTTCCGCGGCATCCTTCGAGGCGGCTACGTTCGCATCCCAATCCGCGATGTATTTCTTCATGAATTGAATCGAGCGCATGTCCCGGGTCGCTCCCGGCCCTTCGTGTCCGGGCACGATGATGGCGGGGTTGAGAGCCGTAATCTGATCGATTGTCTTGCTCCACTCCTCACGTGCTTCGCCGCGGGGCACTCCGAAGTAAACGTGGTCGAACACGATGTCGCCAGTGACGACGGCCTTGAGGGAGGGAATATACACGAAGCTGTTACCAGGTCCATCGCTTCCCCGCACCGGGCCCGTGATGGGAAACTGTTCTCCCTCCAACATGAGAACCGGCGTCGTCAACGCTTCGATCGCAACTGGGTCAGGACCCGGAATATTGTTCCCGTATGTGGAGAACCAAAACTTCTGGCGCGCCGGCCAAGCCTTCCTCTCGGCCTCCGCGGTGGCGGGCAATGCCACTACCCTCGCATTCGGAAAAGCCTGCTTGAGGACCGCCAGTCCGAAAAAATGGTCCGGATGCGGGTGCGTCACGTAGATCGTGGTCAGGTTCTTTTTCGATTCCAGAATTTCAGCCGCCAGACGATGCGCCTCGCTCAGGCTGAACTGCGAATCTATGACAATCATGTCCTTGTCACCTGAGATCATCGTCGAGTTCACGTCATACCCGTTGACTCCATGCCCGTTATGGACCTTGATCTCTAAGTGCGACTGCGCCATGGCGCGGGCCGCGAATAGTATTGCGCCGGCCGCGGCACTGAGAAAAATGGAATGAATTTTCATCGAAACTCCTCCTGTACCCGGATCGCCGATTCTACCCTCTTCTAGTGTGTCCTGTCAAAGCGGGCCGGGCTTGTGTTCATACCTGTCGGCTGGTATGATTCCTGATCGTCTGAGGCTGCGACTTGTTAGGAGAACGATCAATGACACGGAGGCTCACCGAATTCCTGCTGGCCCGCTTCGTTACGCCCGTCTTGATGCCTGCCAACGCATCGGATGCGAAGATTGCCGCCGCGCGGGATGGCGAACGAGCGGCGGCCATCGCCCTGATCCGCTCGGGATCCGAAGATTCGAATGCGAAATTTACGGATGGGACCTCCGCGTTGCACTGGGCCGTTCGCTCCGACGATCTCGAGATCTGACGATGAAAATTCGACCCAACTATTCCAGCGAATGGAGCCGGCGGGAGGCGCTTGCCTCCGCGGCAACACTGGCGGCCATATGGGCCATCCCTGGCCTGGCAGATGAGATAGGACCGGGGCCTTTGCCGCTCCAGACCACTGGATTGGAACATATCGGCATGACGGTTCCGGACCAGAAAGCTTCGGCGGACTGGTACGGACGGATCTTCGATCCTCAATTGTTCCAGGAACGTGACCCGCCGCCGCGCTATTACGTCCGCATGGGAAGCGCTTACATTGCGTTCGGCGGCACATCGGCTGCTAACCCGACGGCTAGAATCGATCACTTCTGCGCGCTGGTGAAGGATTATAAACCCGACGAAATGCGCGCCAGCCTCGAGAAGGCCGGGATCAAGATGGGTGCCGGCCGCTTCGGCATGCCGACCGATGACGATGGAATCCGCCTTCAGTTGTTGGGTGTGCCTGGCGGGCTGGCAAAAACCATTGTTCCCTCCACGCGTATCACCACCGACCCGGCCGCGGTTGAAGCGGTCGGTCTCGATCATATCGTTCTCACGGTATCCGATCTCGATCGCGCGTCAGCCCACTATGCGCAGTTTTTCGGATCTCCGATCAGCAAGAAATCAGCCCAGGTCTGGTTTCAGGTAGCGAATACACGTCTGGCACTCGAGCCCGTTGCATCGGACGCGAAGCCCGCGATCGAGCGGCTGTGCTTCCGCATAGCAGGTTTCGACAAGAACGTGACGGCCTCGAAACTGGAGAAACTCCAGGTGGAGACCAGCGCCGCCAGAGGTGACCACGGACTCCGCTTCCGCGACCCGAATGGCTTCACCATCGAGTTGGTGGGCGAGCAGCGGAGAGCGTAAATCGCAAGCCTCGTTGCCGCGCCAGTCAAATTGACCATCGAGAAAGGGAATGAAAATGAATCGCCAGTTTACACTTTTAGCGCTCTCCGTAACACTCGGATTCGGCGTGTTGCGGTTGCAAGGGCAGCAGGCCGGAGGCCAGACGCCGGGAACGCAGCCGCCCCCCACAGCCGATCCCTACGCCAACAACGCCGCTGCAGGCGCCCTGAAGTTCCCGCTGGCCGCTCCTGCCGGCAAGGATTCCGGCGCAATCACAACCCCGCTTCCTGACGCAGTCAATCAGGGCGTCATCAACGAGAAGTCTTGGAAGTACGGTCACGCTTTCGATGCGCCCCCCAACGGCAAAATTTGGAATCCGGTAAAGCTCAAAATGATGCGAGGCGAGAAAGTTACGGGCGGAACATTCTTCGCCTCGTCCGATCCCTCCACTTATTGCGCCTTCGCGAACGCCGGCTACGACTTCGTCTGGACGGAGATGCAGCATAATGCTCGCGACTGGGCGGACGTAGCCAAAATGTGGCAGGCTTGCCCGCATGCCAAGGCGGTTCCCGGCGTCCGGGTGGCCTACGCGGATGAACGCGAGATTCAGCATGCCTTGGACGCGGGCGCATTGGTGATCGTCATTCCCACTGTCAGGACAGTTGAGGAAGGGAAGGCGGGAAGAGATTGGACATATTTCCCGCCATTGGGAAAACGTAGCCTGGGCGGCGGGCAGGCATTCTCGCCTGACTTCTGGGGCACCGTGCCGGGCGGCTATCGGAATACGATCAACGACAACGTAGTTCTGATCGAGATGATTGAAACTTTGGGCGGCGCCGCGCAAGCCCGCGAGATCGCAGCCAGCGATTCCGGGTGTGGACGCAGTCTTTGCGGCGAGCGGGGACCTGGGCAATTTCTCGGGCTACAAACAGGGCGATCCCGATTACGAGCGACTGATCAACGTTGTGCATGACGCCGCTCTCGCAGCCGGGAAACGGCTCTGCGGACCATTTGCATGGCGCGATCGCCCGGACTTCACGTGCTTCCAGGCCGGCAGCGAGACGGCAGCCATCGCCCGCGGCGTGGCAGCGGAACTTGGACCGCTGAAGGACACGCAGGCTAAACCGGAAGTCGGCCCATACGCTTCGAAAAAGTAAGGAGAAAGCATGAATGTTAGAGCAACTCGGATCCATCGTTTGCTAAGCTTCTCCTTCCTGCTGACCGGCCTGTTGGGTCCATGCGCTGTTGTTTCCGCTCAATCCAACAAAAAACCCGGCGAATGGCCGACCTATGGCGGCGACCTCACAAGCACCCGATACCGTCCGTTCGATCAGATCAACGCGTCGAACTTTAGCAAGCTTGAGGTCGCTTGGCGATTCAAGACCGATAACCTGGGAAACCGCCCAGAATACAAGTTGGAGGGGACCCCGTTGATGATCAACGGGGTTATCTACGCTACTGCCGGAACGCGGCGAGCAGTGATCGCCCTGGATGCGAGAACAGGAGAACTCCTGTGGACACATGGCGAGCACGAAGGCGCACGCGGGGCCGCCGCTCCCCGGGGGCTGTCGGGCCGCGGTTTGGCCTACTGGAGCGACGGGAAACAAACTCGTATCTTCTATGTCACGCCCGGATACCGCCTCCTTTCGCTGGATGCCAAGACCGGCTCGCCGTCACCGGGTTTCGGCGACAACGGCATCGTCGATTTGAAGGAGAACGACGATCAGCCGATCAACTTAGACGAAGCCGAAATCGGCCTGCAATCCGCGCCCGTGGTGGCGAAGGATGTCGTTCTGGTCGGGGCGGCGTTCCTGGATGGCGCAGTGCCCAAGAGCAAGCGGAACGTGAAGGGGTATGTCCGCGCGTTCGATGTGAGAAGCGGCAAACGCCTCTGGATTTTCCATACCATCGAGACGAAAGGCGAGTTCGGCTACGATACGTGGCTCAACAATTCGGCGGAATACACCGGCAACGCCGGCGTTTGGGCCCAGATCACTGTGGATCAGGAACTGGGACTCGTTTACCTGCCGGTCGAACTACCCACGTCCGACTATTACGGTGGAAATCGCCCCGGAGCGGGACTGTTCGGCGAGAGCCTGGTGTGTGTGGACCTCAGGACTGGAAAGCGGAAGTGGCATTACCAACTGGTCCACCATGGCATGTGGGACATGGACATCCCGGCCGCGCCTATCCTGGCTGACATAACCGTGAATGGCCGCACCATCAAAGCGGTGGCCCAGCCGACCAAGCAATCGATCCTTTACGTTTTTGATCGCGTCACGGGTCAACCAGTTTGGCCGATTGAAGAGCGGCCTGTTGAAAAAGGCGACGTTCCGGTTGAGTGGTACTCGCCCACACAGCCAATTCCCACCAAACCGCCAGCCTATGATCGCAATGGTATTTCTGTAGCCGACTTAATCGATTTCACTCCCGAACTCAGAGCGGAAGCTTTGAATTTGATCAAGCGCTACAAGATCGGCCCGATTTTCACCCCACCGTCGTTGAGCAAGGCGGAAGGACCACTTGCGACGCTTACCTTGGGAACCAACAATGGCGGGACAAACTGGGCGGGCGGCTCGTTCGATCCTGGGACCCACACACTGTATGTATCGTCGTGCTCTTCCTGCATAATTCCAATAGGAATTGTGCCAGTTCCACCGGGCGATTGGGACATGGGCTACGTGGGGGGAAGAGCCGGTCAAACGCCCGTGCGAAGACGAGGAGGAACGGGCGTCGGGGCAGGAGCGGATGCCATTGCATTGGCTTCTTCCAACAAAGAACCCGTCGTGGCCAACACCGCACCAGTCACAGCCACCAGCCAAGCGCCGGTCCCTCGTATTACCACTACGGTTCGTGGTCTCCCTCTGATCAAGCCGCCGTATGGAAGAATCTCGGCAATCGATCTCGACCGGGGAGAAATCAAGTGGCAAATCGCCCACGGCCCCACGCCGGAAGCGGTTCGCAACAGCCCGGCTCTCAAAGGACTCGACATTCCGCCAACGGGCGAGTCCGGTCTGAGTGTCGGAACGCTTGTTACAAAGACACTATTGATTGCCGGCGATGGCGTAGCCTCCACATTGCCATCCGGAGTCCGAGGGGGGATGCTGCGTGCCTACAATAAGCAGACGGGAAGCGAAGTGGGCGAGATCTCGCTACCAGCGCCGCAGAGCGGATCTCCGATGACCTACATGCTCGACGGCAAGCAGTATCTGGTGGTGGCCGTGAGCGGCGGAGCGTACTCCGGCGAGTACGTGGCCTTTGCTTTACCCTCTGAGTAAGAACATGCGGGTCAAGGTCGTGCCGCTTGCGGTCGCCTGTTGGGCAATTGCGAGCGTGTTCTATCCGCTCACCGCGCAGACGTCACGATCGGTGAGGGATGGTGTTTACACCGAAGACCAGGCCAAGCGCGGAAGCCTACTCTACAATCAGCATTGCAGCGCGTGCCATGGCGCGGACTTGACCGGCGGCGACGAGGTCCCCGCGCTGCGTGGCGATAGTTTTCTCGCCAATTGGAGCGGGCTACCTTTGAGCGAATTGTTTGAAAGAATCCGTACCTCAATGCCCGCGGACAATCCAGGCAAGTTGAATCGGCAGCAAAACGCCGATATCCTCGCTTACATTTTGAAGTTCGATAGCTATCCCGCCGGCAGCGTCGAATTGCCAACCCAGACGGACGCGCTTCAGCAGATTCGCTTCGAGGCATCCAAACTGTAACAGTGCGCCATCATGGGTTAGCGGTACTCTGTCTCATCCAGGCTCTTCAACAACTCCCGAGTTGGATCGCAGATCCAGTTGATGAACAATCCTGCGAAGAGCAACCCTGCAAACCCGGTGGCTAGAACAAATCCGTACTTCGCGTCGCCCATTGCGTCGCTGACCGCACCCATTGCCAATGGCCCAAGAACGGCGGAAAGACAGGTGAAGAAGAGAATCACCCCTGCGACAGCGCCATGCTCCGATTTCGGGAAGCAGCTAATTCCTTTGGAATTGATGCTGGGGTAAATCACGGACATGAACAGGCCGGAAGCCGGCAACAGATAGAGTGCCGTGTCCGCACCGCCTACGGCTCCGCCAATAAAACAGATGAGAATGACGCCGCTGAAGAGCACCAAAATCTTCGTCCAGTAGAAGCGTTCTAGCAGCCAGGCGCCCATAAAGCGTCCCGCCGCACGCAGGATAAAGAAAATCGAGACGCTGTAAGCGGCGAGCGCGGCAGCGGAACCGTGATAGCCAGCCAGCAAGGTCGGCATCCAAACGTACACCGCTGCTTCCGTTGCGACGTAAAGGAACGCGCCCAGCGAAAATACCAGTGCGTATCGATTCTTCATTGCCGCCACGGTATGCCTGAGGTCCATGCTTTCCTGGCGGGCCTTCGTAGTGCGGGGGTATTGGGATCGCAGCGCGATTAAGATCAGAACTGCGCAAATTGTGCCCGCGAGGATGTACAGGTTCTTCCACGGGGCGCCTGTAGCCAACAGGCGGGCGAGAATCACCGGACCAATAATGGACCCTACTCCGAAGAATCCCTCCACGGTGTTCATGAGTGACGTATGCTCGGTTGTCGATTTGGCGAGATCTCCGATCAGCGCGAGAGCCCCCGTTTTGAAAACGCCGATCCCAACCCCGGAAACGGCAAGCAGAATCGAGAAATAGATGAACGAGTTTCCCGCTGCAAACAGGTACGAGGCAGCCGCAAATAGCGTGAGGCCCACCACGATGGTGGGCTTCCTGCCGAACGTGTCGGCCAGGTGGCCCAGGAAGAATCCGGCGACGGCGATTCCCGCCATGCTCGCGTACTGAAACGTACCTGCGGCGGTCAAACTCAGTTGAAACGTCTTAACGATCTCCGGAATAATGAGTCCGACCGAGTCCGTAGTCATGGCAAACACCATGAACATTAGGAAGGTGAGTACTTTGATGCCGGTCATTGAACCAGCGCTTTCGTTTGATCGCCCGCCGGATCTGAATGGGTAATTACCGCGCGTCGAGCAGCAAGATCCACGTCGAGCCGCGCCCGGTCGGAATTCTTGCGCCACTCCATTACAAGTGAACTGTGGTCAGAGTTGCGGATCTGAAAATCGCCCGCGAATGCGGGGTGCGAGTTACGGAAACGGATCAGATTAACTAGAGAACGCACCACCGGGGCTTCCAGCCGCTGGCACAATTCGGTGTGCGTATAGTAATGACGGTTGATGTCGCGGCCCACGCCGGTGCGGCCAAGCAGATCCAAGTCATTCGCCCCTGCCAAAAGCCCAACGTAATAGACCTGGGGCACTCCTGGAGCGAAGAATTGAATGGCGCGGGCGATCAGGTAATCATCGTTCCGGCGACCGAGGGCGTCGTAGAAGGTGCAATTGACCTGATACAGATCCAGGTTGCTCGCGGCTGCGCCGGTGGCCTGCCGGCTTTCGCCGTTGCTCCGCTGGTGAATCGTTTCCACCAAGCCATTGATTTCCTCGGGCGTGAGCAAACCGGGCGGGCCGTCCGGGCTCTTTCGATCCGGCCCGACGTCAATTACTCCGATTCCGTCGTGCGTGTCCAGCACGGTGATCGCGTTGCGTGGGCTGATTTCCAGCCATTCTTTCAGGTGACGGGTGTCGGAGGTATAAAGTGCATGTAGAACCAGCGGCGGGAGCGCAAAATCGTATACCCAATCCACCTGCTTGGCGATTTGGATCTGCTCGAGATAGTGGCTATGAATTTCGACCAGCACTTCAATTCCACGGTCGTGCATCCGCCGCGTGAGTTCACCGACGAATTCAAAGGTTTCGGGAATCATGAAACAACTGGTGCCGCGCTTCTTGATGGCATAACCGGCAGCGTCGAGGCGGATCGACCGAATGCCTGCTTGCTGAAATCGGTTCAGGATTTCATCCAGGTACCTTTTGCCCTGCGCGGAACGAACGTCGATATCAATTTGTTCAGTGGTGAAGGTCGTCCACAAGAGCCGCTCGGTCCCATCGTCCAGGCGCATTTTCGTGAAGGGAAGCCCCGGCCGCGGGCGATAAATCTGCAATAGCTCCGCTTCGGCTGCGCCATCCCCAAAAACACGCCCGTAGGTGAGGAACATGAATGCGTAGGAAGACGCGTGGCCATGCTTTCGAAAGTCGGTGAACTGCGGAGACCGGCTCGAAATATGATTCACGATCAGATCGGCCATCAGATCCGTGCGCTCGGCCAGCGCGCGCACTTCTTCCCACGAGCCCAACCGGGGATCGATCTGAGTGTGATCGATTGGATCGAAGCCCGCATCGGCGCCGTCGATCGGCCAAAAGAAGGGCAGCAGATGAACGCCGCCGAACAGTCCAGCCAATGGCCCGTCACTGAGCAGTGACTGAAGCTCGCGAAAGCCGCCGCCCGAAAAACGATCGACATAAGCGATGAGCTGGACTTGGTTCTTCATGGCCGCCGGGGATGAGAAACTTTCACAGGCAGTGCTCCATTTTCTCCAGGCTTACTCCTTTAGTTTCCGGGTAGAGGTTCAGCACGACGAAGAATTGCACAACCATCATCACCGCAAACAGGACAAACGGAACAGCCCCGGAACGAGCAGCCATCACGGGAAACACAGTGGAAATGAGAGCATTCATGAACCAATGGGTGAAGCTCCCAAGGCTCTGGCCTTTGGCGCGTACCAGATTCGGGAACACTTCGCTGAGGTAAACCCAAATTACCGCGCCCTGGGAGAATGCGAAAGAGGCGATGAATCCGACCAGCAACCAGAGCAGCAATTCCGGGCGCTTGCCGGTTGCGAAAATCATGGCGACCCCACCCAGGCAGACCGCCGTTCCGACCGCCCCAGCCAGCAAAAGCTTCTTGCGCCCCAGTCGATCGATCATGCTCATCGCGATGAGCGTGAACACAAGGTTGGTGAAGCCGATGACAACAGCTTGCATGTCGCTTGAAACCTTACTGAATCCGGCACGCTCGAAAATGTCGTTCAGATAATACAAGATCGCGTTGATTCCGGAGAGCTGGTTGAATATGCCGATCGATATCGCAAGGAAAATCGGCTTACGGTAACGAGACTGGAATAGCGGCTCCCTTCGGATGTCGCTCTGCATCTTCAGGGCGTCGCGGATGTCCTGCAGGTCGCGATCCGGGTCCTGTTCGCCGACCCGCTTGAGTACTTCGCGGGCTTCCTCCATCCGGCCGGCCGCCATCAACCATCGAGGGCTTTCTGGAATTCCGAAAAGGGCAAACAGAAATGCAGCCGCCGGAATCGCGACCATCCCAAACTTCCATCGCCAGTCTGATTCGCCGAATCCGACAGATGCGACGAGAGAGTTCGACAGATAAGCCAGAAGAATCCCTACCACCACGTTCATCTGAAAAAGCCCGACCAGACGTCCACGCCGGGCAGCCGGTGAGATTTCCGCGATGTACATTGGCCCGATGACGGATGATGCGCCGATGGCCACGCCCCCGATTGCGCGAAATACAATCAGGGCGGCCCAGCTCCAGGCGAAAGCACAACCGATGGAAGAAACCAGGTACAAGGCCCCTAACACCCGAAGGCCGCGGCGCCGTCCGTATCGATCGCTGGGGGACGCCGCGCCTAATGAACCCAGGACCGTCCCGAACAGTGCGCTCGAGACCGTGATGCCCAGCGTCAGCGGCGATAGTGCAAACGTGTCACTCAGCGCTTTCGTCGCGCCGGAGATGACGGCCGTGTCGAATCCGAAAAGCAGTCCCCCTAAGGCCGCAACCAGAGAACTGCGCAGCAAGTACCCGTTGAGTGAAAGCGCCCTTGGTCTTCCGGCCCCGGTGCTGCTCGTTCTCACGGCTCAACGGCCTCTCTCAGAGTCCAAGCCGGTATGGCGCCATGGCGGCTGGCGACCAGCGCACCAACGCGATTAGCGAATGCGGCGATTTTGTCCACGGGCCAATCGGAGATCAAGCCGTGCAGGAATGCAGCCGCGAACGCATCCCCCGCACCTACCGGATCTGAGACCTCCACCGCGCGACCAGCGGCTTCTACATATTCCTCGCCGCACAACATCGCGCACCCGTGTGCACCCAGGGTCACGCACACCGATTTCCAGCCAAACCGTTTCGATCCTTCGCGGCAGAACGACTCGATTTCCGATGGCAGCCGCGTAAACTTGCGCACAATGCAGAGTTCTTCTTCGTTGAGCTTGACCACTCTGGCCAGTTCCAGCATCTCGATCACAAGCTGCACCGAATAGTTGCCTGGACGGAGGTTGAGGTCGTAGAAGCGAGTCGCGGCGGGCAGAGCATGCAAGAGCCGATCGAGCACGGCCCGGCCTTGAGGAGCCGCTGAAAACAGCGTTCCGTAGTAGAAGGACGCAGGGGCGCGCTGGATGATCGTCGTGATTTGCTCTTCGCGAAGGCAGAGCGCGTCATATGCCGCTGGACGTTCGATGACGAAGCGCGTTCGACCCTCGGGTCCTACTTCTACGCGCGCAGTGCCGGTTGGGTATCGGCGTGAGGTCTGCAAAAAGGAAGTGTCCACACCGAGACCGGCAATCTCCTGCAGTGCAGCTTTCCCGAGAGAGTCGGCGCCGACGGCGCTCATCAGCAGCGGATCGTATCCTAAACGTTTGGCATGAGCCGCGAAGTTGAGCGGCGCGCCTCCCAACGCCGTGGAGTGCTCGAAGATGTCCCATAACACCTCGCCGACCACAAGAATCGCGTGTGATCGGTCAGTATCCTGTAAAGACAAGTTATGACAATGTGTCAGGCCATCCATTGCGCAACAGCCAGTATGGTTAGTCGCGAAATAGCTGTCAACCCTTTTTTCGAGCGCCGCAAGAATCGCGAATCACCAGGCGGAAATCGAGCAGAATATCCCGTGCCGGCAATTTCGGATAGCGCAGACGTTCCAGCATGGTACTAATGGCAATCGCGCCCATATCGGCGCAGGGTTGGTGGAGCGTCGTAAGCGGGACGGACAAAAGACTCGCGTACTTAACGTCGTCGATTCCTGCCAGGCGCACCTTTCCCGGCACATTCACTCCCAGCTCCGTGAGCGTCTTCATCAGATGGGCAGCCGTGAAATCGTTGGCGCACACGATGCCGTCCGGCCGGGATTTAGCGAGGGCCGATTTCACCTGTCCCTTATCTTGGGGATCAATGCGGCAGACGCTTGGCCTCAGATTCCCAGGTGCATCCCCCAACGCCTCGCAATAGCCGGCGATGCGCGCGTCTACGGTGGGTGCCGAGCCCGGACGCCCGACAAACATGACGCGCCGGCACCCGCATCGAAGCAGATGGGCAGTAATCGTATACCCCGCGCGGCGATTATCGATCCCAACCAGGTCGTACCGGCTCCGTGCGGGGTAGGGCACCAGGTCGCGATCCAGCAGCACGAGTGGGATCTCCGCCTTGTCGAATACCGTCGCGATCTTATGATTGATCGTGTCCTTCTGTGGCGTAAGTTCCAGCGGCGCAAAGAAAACACCGGACACCTTCTTGGCTAAGAGTTGCCGGCAGGCTTGCGACGCCTGATGCTCCACGTCCGCCGAGTCCCCCAGCGAACTTCCCCACAACAGGACATGAGGGCCGTTGTGCTGCGCCTGGGCCATTCCGCGGCAGATCGGCTCGAAAATCTCAGTACGGCCTAGTTCCGGGATTAGGAGTCCGAACGTGTAGCCACGCGCCGCGGGGTCCACGCGAACATAGCTGCCCGATCCTGCGCGCCGCTCGATAATGCCGGCTAATTGAAGTTCACGCAGCGCCCGATTCACCGTGGGCCTCGAGGCACCAAACGTTTTTACCAGCTCTGATTCACTAGGCAGGCGCTGCCCTGGTTCGTATCGGCCGGATGCGATTCCCTCGGTGAGCGATTGCCGAACCCTTTCGTGCTTGGGTGGCAAGATCCGGTTACTCACGACCTGATAATACAGGTTTCGGGACAAAAATGTAAATGACCTTGACAGGTATTCATCGGCGAGGATATATTTCATCTGCTGTCGCGATGAAACGATACTTATTCCTGCTCGTGATCGCTATGTTCCTTAGCTTCGCCAACGCAAACGCCCAGGGAGCCGGCGAGCTTCGGGGCGTGGCGGTCGACCCCGACGGAACATTGCACGTCAACGACCTCTCGGTTCCGCTTTCGAGCTTCCTGAGTCCGGAAGCACGGGGGTACATGCTGCATGTGCTGCGAGACCGGCCCTTCTCGGGAGGGCCGAGCGCGACCCAAAATATCAAGGGGTATCGCGCGCGACAGGACGAAATCATGAATTGGTTCCTGAAGCCGATTCGTGAGCGCTATCCCGTAAATGTAGAGCATAAGACGATCAGCGGAATTTATACGGATGTCGTCACGCCCGCAGATGGTGTCACGCCGAAAAACAGGAATCGAGTGCTACTGAATATGCACGGCGGCGGCTTCGTATCGGGCGCTCGCACGGCCGCACTGATCGAATCCATCCCCATAGCCGTGTGGAGAAGATCAAGGTCATCACCATCGATTACCGGATGGGCCCGGAATACAAGTTTCCCGCCGCCAGCCAGGACGTCGCCGCAGTTTATAGAGAAATCCTCAAGGAGTACCAACCGCAGCACATCGGCTTATACGGCTGTTCGGCGGGCGGAATGCTGACGGCCATGTCGATCGCGTGGTTCCAAAAGAACCACCTGCCCAATCCCTCGGCGATCGGCGTTCTCTGCGCGTCCATCGGCGAACTAACCGGGGGCGATGCAAGCTTCATTACAGGGCCACTGAATGGGTTCACGATTCCGGCCGGCCACGCAGGCTCCAATGGCCCGGTGCAGTTCCGTCCGGCATATTTGAGCAACGTCGATCCTAAGGACCCACTGGCCTATCCCATCAATTCGCCCGCGCTGGTCGCAAAGTTCCCACCCACGCTGCTGGTGACAAGCACTCGCGGAATGGAATATAGCTCCGCGATCAATTCACACAACGCATTGGTGCGGGCGGGCGTCGACGCCGAACTGCATGTGTGGGACGGACTGCCGCACGCGTTTTGGTACAACTCAGACCTGCCCGAATCCCGTGAGGTCTACGACGTGATTGCGCGCTTCTTCGACCGGCACTTCGGTAAATAGACGATGAAATATACCACCGTATGGCTCTTGAGTCTTTGCCTGTGCGTTTCTGCTGCCGACAAGAAATCGGTTGTCAGCTCCGGAGGCCATTGGGTAGCCACCTGGGCGACCGCTCAGGCGCTGGCTCCCGTTCCGCCGCTTGGCGCTCCTGCTCCGCGTCCCGAGGTAGCGCGTCCGCAGGCAGCGCCGGCTCGGCCCTCGCCGATCGGACCAATTCCGGAGACATTCAAAAAGCAAACGGTGCGAATGATTGTTCGGACCAGCGTGGGCGGGCGGCGCGTTCGAGTGCAGCTTTCGAATGCGTTAGGCAATCCAGCTCTTACTATTGGAGCTGCCCACATCGCTCTCCGCCAGAAAGACGCCGCGATCGTTCCCGCATCGGATCGCGCCCTCACGTTTGCTGGAAGAGCGTCGTTCAGTGTTCCGCCGGGAGCTTTGGTTGTAAGCGATCCGGTGGATCTGGATGTTCCCAAGCTTACGGACTTGGCCATCTCGCTCTACCTTCCGGAAGATACCGGCCCTCCCACGGTGCACCCCTTGGGCCTCCACGCGACTTATATTGCGAGTGGGGACGCCACCGCCGATGCGACGTTGAATCCGACTACAACCACAACCGCCTATTTCTGGCTCTCGGGCGTCGACATCCTGGCGCCTTCCAGAGCTTCGGCGATCGTAGCGTTCGGCGACTCCATCACGGATGGCTTTGGGACCACGGCCAACAAAGATCAGGCTTGGCCCACCCTGCTGGCCAGCAGACTAGCGTCCAACAAGTCCACCTCCATGCTGAGCGTGCTGAACTTGGGAATCTCCGGAAATCGAGTGCTGCGCGACGTGGCCGGCACAAATGCGCTGGCGCGATTCGATCGTGACGTGCTCGCGCGCCCCGGCGTGCGCTGGATGATTCTGCTGGAGGGAATCAACGACATCACGTTTTCGGCAATACCGGGAATTCCGCCTGGCCAAGCCGTCACAGCCGAAGATTTGATTTGGGGATACCGGCAAATGATCGAGAGAGCGCACATGCACGGTATCAAGGTGGCAGGTGCGACTATCATGCCGGTGGAAGGCGTGGCTACCTACACCGAGAACGGCGAGGCGGTCCGTCAAGCAGTGAACCAATGGATCCGGACCAGCGGGGCGTTTGACGCGGTCATCGATTTCGACGCCCTGACGCGCGATCCGGCAAATCCCGAAGAGGCTGCGCTCGGATTTCGATTCCGGCGACCACGTGCATCCCAATGATGCGCGGAAATCAGGCCATGGCGGACGTGATCGATCTGTCGACTTTTCTCAAATAGGAGCATGGAATGTTACTGAGATGGAAAATCCCGTTGGGTTTGATGTTCCTTGGTTTGTGCCTGCTGCCGCTCGCGGCCCAGGAACGGGCTGCCAAGAATGCAGTGGTGATCGATGACGACGGCACGGTTCACGTTCCTGCTCAAGACGTGCCAATGTCGAGCTTCCTCAGCCCGGAAGCAAAAGCCTACGTGACGCAACATCTCAAGGACATGCAGAACCCGCACATGTTGGCGCAGGACAACGGCGTGCCGCGTTTCATGAAGGGATATCTGGAGCGGCAGAAGGTTCTTTATCCTGTGGATCGCGACGACACCAAGATTGCGGGTGTGCACGCGTACATATATACGCCCAAGGTTGGGATCTCAGCCGCGAACCGCGATCGCGTCCTGATCGATCTCCACGGCGGTGGGTTTTCCGGATGCTGGCCTGCGTGCGCCGAACTGGAGTCCATTCCGATTGCTGCCCTGGGCAAGATTCGCGTAATCAGCCTGGATTATCGCGAAGGACCCAAATACAAGTTTCCCGCCGCAAGCGAAGATGTCGCCGCCGTTTATCAGCAACTCCTGAAAGATCACACACCGCAAAACATCGGGATCTACGGCTGCTCCGCGGGAGGAATGCTAACGGCAATGTCGGTTGCCTGGTTTGAAAAACATAATCTGCCCAGGCCCGGAGCTGTTGGCATCTTTTGCGCGGAGCGGGTTCTCCCACGGGTGCGGCTTCGGTGGCGACGCAGCTTACACGGCCGGGCCATTGGGTGAGGCGCGGATCATGGCGCCGCCTACGGAAGCGCCAAACCAAGCCCCACGAGGACTAGGATACCTCGACGGCACCGATCCGAAGGATCCTTTGGTAGCCCCCATCAACTCGCCGGAAATTCTGGCCAAGTTTCCGCCAACATTGATCATCACCGCGACTCGCGGGTTCGAAATGAGCGGCGCTCTTTATACGCACACGCAGTTGGTGAAGCTGGGAGTCGACGCCGAGCTGCACGTCTGGGAAGCGCTGTTTCACGGATTCTTCTATAATCCCGATGTGCCGGAATCGCGCGACTGCTTATGACGTGATCGTAAAATTCTTCGATCGCCACCTCGGAAACGAGGTTAGGAGAACCTATGATCCTGCGGCTGATATTGGCATTTTGGGCTGCCTCCGGACTATTATGCGCGCAGACCGAGCGCCAAGAAGCTTGCCGAGACCGATTGCAGAGCGCAAAGGTTGGGCACTTCGATTCCCGCGGAACTGATAGGCGAGCCGGTTGCGGCAGTGACCCTGAACGCTCCAGTCTGGAAACCCGCGGCGGCGTCCCTGCCTGCGTACTGCAGCGTCGATGGTTCGATGGCTCCGATTGATACCAGTGGCAAAGCGAAGCCGATTCTCTTCCGAGTCTTGTTGCCCGCGGAATGGAGCGAGCGAGCCGCTCAACTCGGCGGCGGTGGCATGAACGGCATGATTCCGAACCTTACGATGGCATTCGGTGTGACCACTGGGTCCGGCCTTCTTGAGCGTGGGTTTGCCACTTATGGAAGCGACTCTGGCCATACGATGGCAGGTACTGACTGGGCGTTGAGCGACGAATCTATCAAGAACCTCGGGTACATGCAATTGAAGAAGACTCACGATGCCGCGATGGCGCTGATCCAGCGCGCTTACGGAGCAAAGCCTCGGTTCAATTACTTCTTCGGCACTTCACAAGGCGGCCGCGAGGCGCTCACCGTAGCTCAGCGCTATCCCGCCGATTACGACGGCATCATCGCGAACGTGCCGATCGTCAGCTTCTCTTCGCTTATGCTGGCGCCGGAGTTGATTCGTATTCAGGAAAAACCGCTGGCCAACTGGGTCACCCCCGCCAAAGTGAACGCCATTCGCGGCGAATTCATGCGGCAGTGCGACAAACTGGATGGACTCGCCGACGGGATCATCAATAACTACACAGCCTGCCGAGCAATTTTCGATATTAAACAAGGCAAGAAAGGACGCGACCCCTGGGCCGCAAAACGCTGCCCTGGCAACCACGATCCTGATCCTGCGGATACGAGCGCGAAGGCATGTTTGACCGACGGCCAGATCTCGACCCTGGAGATGGTCTACAGTCCCTATCTGTTTGCTACGCCGCTGGCCAACGGCGTGAAACAGTTTGGAATGTGGGTGCCGAATACGGATCCCAGCGGATCGGGACTGATCTTACCCGGGCGTTTTCGCGGACAGGAAGGCGCCGCGCCCGATGCGCAGATGCACCGTCATCTGGGAGTGATCGGCGTCACTGGGTTTCTCATGCAGGACCCTACTGCGAATCCGCTCGACTACGTCGAGGGCGGCCTCTGGAACTCGCGCCGGATCGAATTGTCGGAATGGCTGGATGCGACCAACCCGGACCTCAGCAAATTCGCTGCAAGAGGCGGCAAGATGATCGTGACCGTCGGAACTAATGACACCTTGGCGTCCCCGGGAGCCCAGCTAGCCTATTTTCAATCGGTGATCGATCGTATGGGGCGGGAAAAGGTCGACCACTTCGTTCGCTTCTTCGTGATTCCGCAGACCAATCACGGACTAAGTGGCATGAACTATACGACGGACGGTGACGGAAAAACGATTGAAGCCGCGCCTATTCCAAATACATATGATCGGCTGCCAATATTGATGGATTGGGTCGAGAAGAAGGTGGCGCCATTGAAGCAATTGACAGTAACCGGAGGAGGGCGGAGCCTGCCTCTCTGTAACTATCCGCTGTACCCGAAATACGTAGGAGGTGTACCTAGCGATGCCGGATCATACCTCTGTGCACAGTAGATGCTGCCATCTCTCGACGTGCATGCTGACCGCAGTCGTCCTGTTGTTCTCGGCCATGCTTTGCCAGGCGCAGACGGTTTCGCCCAAAGGCCCCTGCGCACAGTTGCTCGGGTTCAGCGCTCCGGGAGTCGAGTTTTCAAAAGCCGAGTCCAATCCGGCGAGCGACGCGTTCCCAGCGTATTGTTTGGTGGAGGGCATGATCAACAAACGAATCGGAGCCGGAGGGAAGCAGTTTGGTATAGGCTTCGAACTGCGGTTGCCGGAAGCCTGGACAGAGCGTTTTCTATTCCAAGGTGGCGGCGGTATGGATGGCGTGGTGCGGCCCGCAACGGGCGCGATTCCGATTTCGGGATCCACTGCTGTGCCTGGGTTGGCGCGCGGCTTTGCGGTAGCGACCACGGACTCCGGGCATCAGGGGCAAGGTGGACCGATGGGTGCCGCGGCCGATGCCTCCTTCGGTATCGATCAGCAAGCCAGGGTGGACCAAGCCTACGGCGGCTTTATCGCGGTGACGGAACTGGCACGACAGATGATCGTCAGCTACTATGGCCAGCCGTGGAAGAAGTCCTATTTCATGGGTTGTTCCAACGGCGGGCGGCAAGCCCTTTTGGCGGCGCAGCGCTTTCCGCTCGATTTCGACGGCGTTATGTCGGTAGCCCCAGCCGCTCGGGTGGGCACGGCCACGATCAGCTCCGTGTGGGAGACCATCGCGTTCTCTGAAATAGCGCCCAAGGATTCCGCGGGCCGGCCAATTCTTTCCAGGGCGTTCTCCAATGCGGACCTAACACTCGTGGGCAACGCGGTGGCTAGGGTTTGCGATGCGAAGGACGGCGTTAACGACGGCCTCATCTTCAATACGAAGGGATGTCACTTCGATCCGACGGAACTGACCTGTAAGGGTAGCAAGACTGACGCATGTCTTTCGTCGAAGCAGGTGGCTGCCCTGAAAAAAGTCTTCGCGGGCCCGAAGAATTCGCGCGGCGAAGCGTTGTATTCGGACTGGCCCTATGATACCGGTATTGCCGCTCCAGGCTGGCGCGCACTGAAGCTGGGGACTTCGGAAACCGCAACGCCTAATTCAGCGGACGTAACGTTAATGTTTAGCGGACTCAAGGGCTTTTTCTTCACACCACCTGACCCGCAGTTCGATCCGATGAAATTCAACTTCGATACGGACCCGGCGCGCCTGAATGACACCAACGTACTGCAAGACTCGTTGCTGACGTTCCTTTCAACGTTTTCCGCCCGCGGCAGCAAACTGATGCTCATTCACGGGATGAGCGATCCTTTCTTTTCGGCCTACGATACAGCGCGCTATTACGAGCGTGTGGCTAGGGACAACGGCGGGTTGGATAAAACCATGTCTTGGGTGCGCTTCTTCGAGGTGCCCGGGATGAATCACTGCGGGGGCGGCCCGGCGCTGGAGGATTTCGATCCCCTGACCGCGCTGGTGGAGTGGACGGAGAAAGATCAGCCGCCCGAGCACATGGTGGCGAAAGGCAAATCGTTTCCGGGCGTGAGCAGGCCGGTGTGCGCATATCCTGAGTTTCCGCATTATCGTGGAACGGGTTCCCAGGACGACGCGGCCAATTTCGAGTGCAGATAGTGGTACCGTCTAGGAGCACCGGTATCGCGACGGCCTAGTCAAGCCGTCAGCCCCCCGACAGAATCAACTCTTTGTTATCAGTCTTACCGATGCTTGCTATCGATGTACCGTCGGACGAGTGGTGTATTATATTTTGCAAGTTCGCGGAGAGAGAGGCAGAGGCATGATTCGAGCGATCGACGAACTTACAATCACGGACGCGGTGATCGAGCAGATGGCCAGCACCAAGAGTGAACGGCTGAAGGAACTCATGAATGCCGCCGTGCGTCATCTCCACGCCTTCGCCCGCGAAGTTAATCTGACGCCGGATGAGTGGATTGAGGGCGTCAAGCTTGTGACGGCAACCGGACACGCCTGCACCGAGTACCGGCAGGATTCACTCCCCCCTCCCTACACCTTAAATTCTTGCACATCGCCGACTATTCAAAAGCACGAAGTCGAGTCTGCTCGGCCCCTTCTTCCGACGTTCGAATTCGGCCGGTCGATCGCCGAGAACTGCCCTGGAGAGGAGATCGGCGTGTATGGTCGCTTGATTGACGCGAGCGGATCCCCCATCCCCCATGCACCCATTGAAGTTTGGCAACCGGACGAAGATGGCTTTTACGATCTGCAGAAGCAGGACCCAAACGAAATGGAGCTTCGCGGGCGTTTCAGTGACGAATCAGGCCGATATCACTTTCGGACGATCAAGCCGACCGGCTACAAAATTCCGATGGACGGGCCCGTCGGGATCTGGTCCGGGCGCAGGGACGGCATGGCTGGCGCCCCGCCCACATCCACTTTCTCGTCGGTGCGCCGGGTTACCGCGAAGTGATCACCGCACTTTACATGGCGGGCGACGAGCACATTGATTCAGACACGGTATTTGGCGCTACCGAGGCGCTCATCACAGATCCAAAGTCCGATAATCCCGATTCACCCTTCGGCGTCCTACCCAGCATCCATTTTGATTTTTCGATGGCTGCCGAGAAGGGCGCGCTTTCCGGGCGTGTCGGCGCCGATCCCTCGCAACTGCTGAGCAAGCCCGCGGAAGTGCACTTGTGAACTCGCGGCTTTTAAGCGCAATTCGCATCGCGACGGGCTTGCTCTTTTTCCAACACGGAGCAGAAAAGCTGTGGGGATTCGCGGGTGGACAGATCGACCATCATTTTCTCACGCTGCATGGGTTTGCTGGGCCGCTCGAAGTGATCGGCGGGACGTTGATCACCTTCGGTCTATTCACGCGTTTCGCTGCCTTTATTCTCTGCGGGCAGATGGCGGTCGCGTATTTCGATCAGTGGGCGGGGCGTGGATTTTTCCCTATCAGCAACGGGGGCGAGGAGGCTGTCATATTCTGCTTTACTTACTTGTGGCTGGTCACCGCCGGTCCTGGCCCGTGGGCCATCGACCGCTGGATCGCCTGGGAGAAACAGTTGGCGAGTGTGCTGGATCCATGGGAGCCGTGGGGACGGGCTATTGCGCGAGTGATCCTGGCATTCCTGCTCTCGCTGCACGGCTACCGGCATGTCTTCGGCTTGCTCAGCAAATCCGCGGGACGAGCCGCCGTCATCCCATTAGCGATCGACAGGCTCCCGGCATTTGCCGGCTGGTTGGAAATTTTGGGCGGCCTCCTACTTTTGCTTGGTTTGTTCACGCGCATTTCGGCCGCGATCGTTTGCGTGG
Organism: Bryobacterales bacterium; assembly: GCA_963747945.1. Taxonomy (GTDB): domain Bacteria; phylum Acidobacteriota; class Terriglobia; order Bryobacterales; family Bryobacteraceae; genus Palsa-89. Next base: position 4,094 of record CAVVHB010000027.1, on the reverse strand, counting down.
AACTGGCTGCTGCTTATGTCGTCGCCGCCGCGCCGCGGGGAGTTTGGCCCATCCACAACGGAGGCAACGAGACGCTGATGTATCTGGTGGTCTTTTTGTTCTTGGCCGTTTATGGCGCCGGAGCGCTTAGCTTCGATGCGCTGCGCAACAGCAAAACTCCAGTGGGAGCCTACGGCGCGGCAGCTTCGTGAACCAGTCGAAGTATCGGCCACACCGATACAAATCATTGAAACAATCGATTGTGCCGAATCAACGTTAAGGCCTATACTCGCTTTTTCGTGACCGTTCAATACGCCCAGTTGGTAGTTAGCGTGACCGTGTGTACCGTTGTGCTTCCAGCGCAGCCGGTTACGGTGGACACGCAGCCGATGGCCGAACAAGTATTCACCAATGTTCAGGTGTTGAAAGGTATCCCGGTGAGCGAATTTATGGGCACCATGGGTTTCTTCGCGGCATCGCTCGGCCTCAACTGCGTGTTCTGCCATGTACCGGAAAGCCTCCAGGACTGGAAGAAGTTCGCTGTGGACGTTCCGCGCAAGCGAATCGCGCGAAACATGATCAGGATGGTCAACAGCATCAACAAAGACAATTTCGGTGGCCGCCCAGTGCTCACCTGCTACTCCTGCCATCACGGCAACGAACGTCCCAAGGCGATCCCGAGCCTCGCGCAGCAGTACGGAGTTCCGGATGAGGATCCCAATGAGATCGAAGTTCCCCCGCAAGCGGTTCCCGGGCCATCGGCGGAGCAGATCTTAGACAAGTTCATCGCGGCAGCGGGTGGGGCGAACTCCAATCACACCAGCTTTCACATTCAGGGAACCTACGAGGGCTATGAGACCTATCATCAGCAGGTGCCATTCGAGTTGTGGGTCAAGGCTCCGGCGAAGATGGCCACTATAGTTCATACGCAGAATGGAGACAGCGCAACGGTGTACGACGGCCGTGAGGGATGGATCGCTTCACCGAATAATCCAGTGCTCCTGCTTCCGCTGGCGCCGGGAGCGGAGACCGACGGGGCGCGCCTGGATGCGCAATTGTTCTTTCCGGCACAGATCACGCAGGCTTTGCGCGGCTGGCGCTCAGGATTTCCGCAGACCAGCGTGGCCGACGAAGACGTGCAGGTCATTTCGGCTAGCGCGCCCAACGGAACGAGAGTGAAGCTGTTTTTCGATTTGAAGAGCGGCCTGCTGGTTCGGCAATTGCGGTACTCGGGCACCATCGTCGGTACGAATCCATATCAGATTGACTACGCCGACTATCGCGGCCTCAACGGCCAAAAGCTGCCGTATCAATGGACCATAACTTGGACCGACGGCCAATCTATTTGGCGGGTGCAGCAAATTCAAGCCGACCTCGCTATTCCAGATTCAAGATTTGGAAAACCGGCTCCCGCCGTTCTGGCCCCTGCCCATCCGGCGCAATAGGAAGGATGTCATGACAACGAAATTGAGTCTCACCATGGTTGCGGTCCTCGCATCGGCGATTCCGATGCTGGCGCACCACGGCACCGGTGCATCGTACGACCTGTCCCATCCGATCACACTGCAAGGAACAGTGACGGAGTTCCATTATGCGAATCCGCACCCGCAATTGTTCCTCGACGCTACCGATGACAAGGGTGAAGTGACGCACTGGGGCGCTGAGTTCTATCCGAACCCGGCGCAGTTGATCCAGGGCGGTTGGGGACGCAGGCGGTCGGAAGCGGCGTTAGAGCCCGGCACGAAAATTACCATAACACTGGCTCCGGCGCGCGCGGGCACCAAGGTCGGCGCGATTCTGAAGCTGCTGAACGACAAAGGCGAAGTGCTGCTAGGCGTCGCCGGTGGCGGCCCCGGGGAAGTACCGCGGGGAGGACCATCGCCCGCCCCGGGTTCGGAACAAAAGCCTGGCTCTGAAAAGAAGCAGGAATGAGGGTTTCGAACGTGACAAAATTCATAGACGCCACGCTCATCTGTGTGTTAGCAGCAACCGCTTTCGCGCAAGGCCCCCGCGGGATCCTGGCGCATAATCCCGCTAATGACGGCAAGCCATATGATAAGCACGATATCTCCGGCATCTGGACGCGGAACGGGTCTCCCGGCGGATACGGCGGAGGCGGCACCTGCCGCGACTGTGGGGACCGTGGCTATGGCGTTCACGTCCCGCCGCTCACAGCGCTGGGACAAAAGCTGTTCGATAAGAACGAGCCATCCTACGGCCGGTTGCTGGGAAGCGCGGACGCCGCAGCGCACCCTGAGGAGCCCATTGGACGCCGGCGCGCTGTGCCCCCCGCCAACGACAGCGATCCTTATCAACACTGCAATCCGATGGGTCCGACGCGAGCGCTCATCTATGTCGATCCCATGGAAATGAGCGTCTTGCCGGATCGCGTCCTTCAGCAATTCGAATGGGGCTGGGGTACGCGAGTGCTTTGGACGGACGGGCGGAAGCCGTTGGTGGACCCGGATCTACCTGTTTGGTGGGGTTATTCGACTGCGCACTGGGATGGAGACACATTCGTCGTCACCACCACCGGGGTGGACGAAAGAACATGGGTCGATCAATACGGTTAGCCTCACAGCGCCGACATGGTGCTCGAAGAGCGTTACCGGCGCACAGCTTACGACGTGCTCGAATTGACAATGACGATCAACGATCCCAAGATCTACACGGCACCGTGGACCAGCGACTTGAAGAAATTTCGCAGGCTGGAGAAGGACAGCATTAAAACCGTAGACGGGTGGACGGGCCTGCTGCAAGATGTCTGCGCTCCCGCCGATGAAGTAGATCTTTTCGATAAACGAATTCGCGATCCCGCGGGCGGAGTGATTCATAAAGGAAACCCATGAAGAACACAATTGCCGTTGCAATATTCTCCGCAGTGCTCTCGAGTGACCTGCTCTATTCGCAGGCACCGCCTCTGTCCACAACTGCGAAGCCGGACTCAGATGCGGTGCAGGCGCTCATCGCTAAAGCGAAGAAGGTAGGAGGCCCAAGGTGGGCCGGGGAAGAGCACTTCTTCTGCGAGGCTCCTCGTGCGAACAGCCCCTCCGATCCGCCCATTGAACCGACCAAAATCTTTGACGATGTGTACGTGATCGGCAACCAGGGTACGGTGGTGTATGTGATTAAAACCTCCGCGGGGCTTCTGATGATCGACTCGCTATCACCCGACCAAACGGAAACTCAACTCCTCCCTGGATTCCAAAAGCTCGGTCTGGATCCCGCGATGCTGAAAATCATCGTAGTGGGGCACGGGCACGCGGACCATTTCGGCGGCAGCGCATATTTTCAAGAGCATTTCGGCTCAAAAATCTATATCTCGGAAGCCGACTGGCAACTGATGGAACACGCTCCAGCACGGGGCGCTAAGGGCCCTCCAGCGCCGTTACCGAAACATGATCAAGTGCTCGTGGAGGGGCAACCGGTCGTATTGGGCGATTTCAAATTGACGCCCATCGCCGTTCCCCGGGCATACGCCAGGCTCAATGGGCTTTATCTTTCCGGTGAAAGATAACGGGAAGACGCATATGGCTGCGATGTACGCCGGAACCGTTCTGACGCCCGGTTTCGTTTCGGACGAAGGTTTGCAGACTTACGCCAAGTCGGTCGTGCATTTCGAGGAGGAAACCAAAAATACGAAAGTCGAAGTGGAACTGCAGAATCATCCGCTGATGGATCCCATTCAACCAAAGCTGGACAAGTTGAAGACGCGAAAACCTGGCGATCCGAATCCGTTTGTGGTCGGAAGGAACGAGTATCAGAAATTCCTTCAAGTGATGGGTGCCTGCACGGAAGTCAACATCGCCAGGCGGAAGGGAATCTGATGGCGATACGTCTGGCTGGGGCTGCTCTGCTGCTCACAATAAGCGTCAACGCTCAATTTGGCCCTGGTCCGGCGGCGCCGCGAACGGGGAAAGCAGCCGCGCTATACGACATCACGGGTTTCTGGGTATCGGTGGTCACTGAAGATTGGCGGTATCGCATGGTCACCCCGCTCAAGGGGGACTATAACGGCATTCTGCTGAATCCGGCCGGGCGGAAAATCGCGGACGCCTGGGATCCCGCTAACGATGAAGCGGCCGGCGAGCAATGCAAAAGCTACGGCGCGCCGG
>CAVVHB010000026.1:0-14012 GCA_963747945.1 Bryobacterales bacterium | reverse complement strand
AAGGTCCCTGCTATCGATTTGATCCTCGACCCAGCTTGCTAACGAATGCCTCGGCGATTTCCGGCGTCGGCGTGCCTCCGTTCACAGTCGCGGCGTTTGTGGTTGGCTTTCCATAAAGGGCCTTGTCGCCGATTCGTGCCATTTTGATTGTGACCGGTCTCGTAGAACGAGAGTCCCAAACCACGGAGTTTGTTGGCAGACCGCTTCATGAAGACAGCAAAGGGCGATTGCAGTGGTTTGGCCAAGCGGAGCCAACAAATCGTCAACTGGACGTGTCTTCTCACATTGAAATGGCTGTGACCACGAATGTGGGGCCTGCTGCGGCGCCTGACGACAGCGCGCTGATCAATTTGGTGCTAACCGGCCATTCGGAATGTTTCGCCATCTTGATGGATCGGCATCTCGCAGTTGTCAGAGGTCGCATTCGGGGGATGACGCGAAGCGTTTCGGATGCGGACGATATCATGCAGGAAGCCCAGCTTAAGATCTGGAGACGTCTGGGATCATTCAGATTAGAGTCCAGCTTCCGAACATGGATGACCAGCGTCGCGATCAATGAAGCGCGTCAGTTCTATCGAAAGGCGAATCGCTTTCCGCTTGTTCACGACTGCAGCGAATTGCCGGAACCAACTTCACCGGGTGAGTCGCCGCTACATGCTTGTGTGCGCGGGGAGCTCACAGAAAGATTGAAAGCTGCGGTCGAGCGACTTTCGGCGAAGCATAAACAAGTGGTGGTTCTTCATAATCTTCAAGAACTAAGTCTTCAGGAAACAGCGCAGGAACTGCAAGCGACGATCCCGGCAGTTAAGGCGCGAGTCTTTCGGGCGAAGGCCGCATTGTCTAAGGCGTTGCTGCGCGAGTTTAGAGGGCTTGGCAGCCAACGCACATTGGCGCCGAAGATGCATTCTCCGGAGCTAGCCGCTTAGCGTTCTTTCATTACCCCTTCCTTTTTCTCTTCGATGCGAATCCCGATGGAGCGTTGACGGAAACCCGCCAATTGCCAAGGATTATAGGTTCCCAAAGGGTTTTCCTGCGCGGCTAAGTTGCTCTAAGAACAATGGATTGGCAGCTAACTCATCTTGGATGCACAACTGCCTCTTCGCAGGTGGACGCAATGAGGAGCTGAATCAAAATGAGGAGCTGCATCAAACATGATGAATCCGCCAATGGCAAATGACCGCACTCTCCGTGAAGGTGCAGTGATTGAAGTATTCTTAGAATCGCCCGACGAGGAATCGTTCGCGGACCTGTTCGGCGTCTTCACGCCCCAACTAGTCGCTTTCTTCCGCTCACGCGGTTGCCCGCTCGCCTTGAGCGAAGATCTCACTCAGGAGGTAATGCTGACCGTCTATCGAAAGGCTGCGCAGATTCGGGATCGATCACTTTTTCGCGCCTGGCTATTCAAGATTGCGCGCAATGCCCTTTGCAGGCAGTTCGGCAAGCAGTCGCGTGAAGTGGAAACTGTCGACCTGGCGAACGTGGTGGGCAGTCTGGTTGCATCGAGCAACAAACCAGCGGGAACTTCGGCGTTCGAGTTTCATGCTTGGATGGCCTTCCTGGAATCAAGCGAGCGCGAGGCTTTGACCTTGCGCTTTGTCGAGGAGTGGGAATATCACGAGATCGCGGCTGCGAAAAACATCCCCATCGGAACGGTCCAGTGGCGCGTTTTCAATGCCAAGAAAAAGTTGGCTCCTTATCTGAAGGCACGCCAGATTTCCAGTCGCGAAGCGGCTTAAACGCGGCAACCCTATCACAACGGCGAGGGTTTCCGTTGGGTAGCCGTAAGGAAGGATTGAAAAGGATCTTAAGGAATATAATGCGAGCCATGGCCCCTAGTGGAGATGGCGCCGTCCGACAGGATCAAACCTCCGACCTTCAACTCCTTGTCGATTCGGCTCCCAGCCTGATTCATACGGGCAGGCCGGACGGCTACCTCGATTTCTTCAATCAAACATGGCTCAGGTACGTAGGGCGGTCGCTGGAGGATTTGCAGGGCTGGAAGTGGACGGCGTACATCCATCCCGAGGATGTCGAAGGAATCGTGGAAAAGTGGCGCGCGTCTCTGGCCAGTGGCGAACCCTTCCTGCATGAAGCTCGCGTCCTGCGCGCAGACGGCGAATATCGCTGGATGCTGCACCACAAAGTAGCGGCGCGCGATAAGTACGGCCAAATTATTAAGTGGTATGGATCGAGCATCGATATTGAGGATCGCAAGCGAGCGGAAGTACAGCTCCGCCGAAGCTCCCAGGAGCTGCAAAAAAGCGAATTTTATCTCGCCGAAGGGCAACGGCTTGCCCACATGGGTAGTTGGGCCTTCGATCCCGCTGGATTCGACTACTGGTCTCCCGAATTATTTCGGATGCACGGCCTCGATCCGGACCGCAAACCGCCTGCTGTTCAGGAATACCTGGATTGTGTCCACCCGCAGGATCGCGAGTCCGTGGCAAACCTCATCCAGGGACTCGCGGCGAACGCTTTACCCTTCGATGCCACCAAGCGCATCGTGCGACCCAATGGCGAGGTCCGATACATTCGCTGCGTCGGCGCGCCTATCGTCGAAAACGAGAGTTTGAAACAGTACGTTGGCAGCGCCATCGATGTCACGGAGCAAGAGCTTCTCACTCAGGAACTCCGGCGGCGCGAGGCCTATCTGGCAGACGCCCAAAGACTCAGCCACACAGGTAGTTTCGGGTGGAGACCCGATGACGGAGAGCTTGTCTGGTCAGACGAAACGTATCGCATTTTCGAGTACGACAAATCCCTAAGGCCAACAATCGATTTGGTGATGCAGCGCATACATCCCCAGGATAGGGCGCTTGTACAAGACGTCATCGACCGCGCCTCCGAGACTTTCACGGACTTCGAACATGAGTATCGCCTGCTGGTGGCTGAAGGACGAGTCAAACACGTCCACGCAATCGCCCACGCGGTTGAGAATGCATCTGGAGACCGTGAGTTTATCGGTGCTGTGTCCGACATCACCGAACGCAAGGCCAGCGAGGATAAGATCCGGCGCCTGGTCGACGCCAACATCCTGGGGATCTTCTTCGCGAACGTCGAGGGTCAGATCATCGAAGCCAACCAGGCGTTTCTCCGAATGCTGCAATACGGCCGTGAGGATCTCGTTTCGGGTCGATTGCGCTGGACGGATCTGTCACCGGCGGAAGGGCGGGAGCGCGACGATCGTGCCCTGACAGAAGCGCTGGCAACCGGGACTATACAGCCATTCGAGAAGGAGTTTCTCCGGAACGATGGCAGCCGCGTACCCGTGCTGTTCGGAGCTGCGCTGTTTGAAGGCCGAAGCGAGGGCGTCGCGTTCGTCCTCGACTTGAGCGAAAAAAAGCGCGCCGAGGAAAAGATCCGGGAGCAAGAAATGGAGTTTCGACAGATTCTCGACTTGGCGCCTCAGCTGATTGCGGTGTATGGACCCAATCGTGAACGTCTCTACGCCAACCGCATCATGCTCAATTACCTCGATCTTAGTCTCGAAGAGTGGCGGGTGAGATTTAGATTTGGTGACGCGCTTCATCCTGATGACAGGGAACGGGCGACCGGCTATTTTGACCGTGCCGTCTCTAGTGGGGCTGGTTTCGAATTGGAATTGCGCCTAAGAAAAAGCGATGGGAGTTATCGCTGGTTTCTGGCTCGCTGCAACGAGGTGTGTGACGACAAGGGACAGATCATGCGCTGGTATGTGGCGTGTACGGATATCGAAGAGCGTAAGCGGGCCGAACAGAAACTTCAACAGGAGAATATTGCCCTTCGCGAGGAGATCGACAAGGCTTCGATGTTCGAAGAAATTGTCGGCACATCGACATCTCTGAAAGCCGTTCTTTCCCAGATTGCCAAAGTCGGTCCGACCGACTCCACCGTTCTGATTACCGGGGAAACCGGCACAGGCAAAGAACTCATCGCCCGGGCCGTTCACAAACGATCCCAAAGATCTGGTCGCCCCTTCATTAGTGTGAATTGTGCCGCGCTTCCGCCTACGCTGGTTCTTTCGGAATTGTTTGGCCATGAAAAGGGAGCCTTCACGGGAGCCACGCAGCGCCGGCTTGGCCGCTTCGAAATGGCTGACGGCGGAACGATTTTTCTGGATGAAGTGGGCGAACTCATGCCTGACGCCCAAGCCGCGTTATTGAGGGTGCTACAGGAACGGGAATTCGAGCGGGTGGGGGGAGGGGCTGTCCAGGTGGACGTTCGCGTTATCGCCGCCACGAATCGCGACTTGAATGCCGCCTCAGGGACCTTCCGCCGGGATCTTCTCTATCGGTTGAATGTGTTTCCTATCGAAGTGCCGCCTTTGCGAGAACGGAAGGACGACATTTTGATGTTAGTGGAGTATTTCGTGCAGCGTTATGCCAATCGGGCGGGCAAAACCATCCGATCCATCGATCAGAAGACCTTGGATCTGCTGCAGTTCTACGAATGGCCTGGCAACATCCGCGAGTTGCAGAATGTAATTGAAAGGTCCATCATCCTGAGCTCCTCTGATGTTTTTTCGGTTGATGAGTTGTGGCTTTCCGGAAGGACTTCTCCGCAAGCATCTCGTGCCGCGGCGCCGGCTTTGAATGAGCCGCGAAGCGAGCGCGAAATTATCGAGGCGGCCCTGGCCGAGAGCAGAGGCCGGGTTTCCGGGCTGCATGGAGCGGCGGCTAAGCTTGGGATCCCGCCCTCCACCCTTGAGGACAGGATCAAGGCCTTGAAAATCAGCAAACAACAGTTCAAATTCGGCGAAAGGTTCTCTTCCTAGGAGTCTCCAGAAACTCCGACGCCTCGTCACGGAATTCACGGAATTCGCGTGATTCACGGTCGCAAAATCTGTCCTGCTCTTTTATTTTCATAAGCTTGGCAGTGGCAGGAGCGTTGCCTTAGCTATAGGCAGTAGAAGCTAAACTGAAGATCCACAATGAGCTGCAGAATCGACCGAGTGGTTAGCGATGACAATCGCGTGGTGTTGCTCGTAAGCGGCCGGATTACGGGGGAACATGTTGACACGCTGCGAAGCGCACTGGAACAGGAATCGGATGGATTGGCCATCGATCTCAAGAACGTTCTTCTTGTCGACGGAGAAGCCGTGAAACTCTTTGCGCTCTGCGAGGCCAACGGAACGGAACTCAGGAATTGTCCGCCCTACGTCCGTGAATGGGTTAAGCGGGAAACGGCGGAAACGCATGGGCGCTCGTCGGAGCAACGGCCACGAGGAAGGCAGGATATGGACGATGCGTGATACGAACCCTAGCCTGCTCAGCGGGGAGCTGGACGAGGAAACGCTCGACCTTCGCGACGAGGTTCTGTCGACGTCCATGTTCGAGGAAATCGTCGGTTCTTCCGGCGCGATCTGCGGCGTGACCGCGCAGGTGGTGAAAGTTGCTCCGAGCGATGCCACCGTTCTGATCACCGGCGAGAGCGGCACCGGAAAGGAGTTGATCGCCCGCGCGATTCACAAGCGGTCGCGTAGGTCCGCGGTCGGTTTTCTCCAGGATGAATTGCGCGGTCACTCCACCGTCGCTGATCGCGGCCGAGCTGTTCGGCTACGAGAAAGGCGCCTTCACCGGCGCCAATCAACGCCATGCCGGGCGCTTCGAAATCGCGAACCACGGGACGATTTTTCTCGATGAGATCGGTGAGATGCCGAGCGAAACCCAGGTGGCGTTGTTACGGGTGCTTCAGGAACGCGAGTTCGAGCGCGTTGGAGGCACTCAAAGCATTCCAGTCGATGTGCGTGTAATTGCAGCTACCAACTGCGATCTGCCATCGGCCGTTGGTTCCGGAGCGTTTCGCCTGGATCTGTTCTATCGGTTGAACGTCTTTCCCATCCATGTCCCCCCGCTTCGCGAGCGCCCGGAGGATATTCTTTTGCTCGCCAAGTATTTCGTCGAGCGCTACGCTGCAAAATCGGGCAAGCGGATTCGAAGGGTAGAAAAGCGGACCGCGGAGCTTCTAGAGGGCTATTCCTGGCCTGGCAATATCCGGGAGCTTCAAAATGTCATCGAACGAGCCATGATTCTCTGCGACTCGGACACGTTCTTTGTGGAAGAGGCCTGGCTGCAGCCTGAATCAGGGCACCCGGTCGGTCTGCAGCCGTCTCTAATGAACCAGGAGCGAGAGCTCATCGAAGCCGCTCTGGCGCAAACCTCCGGCCGCATTTCGGGCCCGGATGGAGCTGCCAGAAGGTTGGGAGTTCCGCCGACGACGCTGGAATATAAGATCAAGAGCTTGCGCATTGACAAATACCAGTTCCGGGTCTTGGCGTGAAGACTTGTATGGAAAGACAGCATCGCTGGCTAGATGTTCTGTTAGTCTTTGCTTTTTTGGCGGCGCCATCACGAAACTTGTACGCGTTGACGCCGGATCGACACATCAACCAGTACGGTCATCGCTCGTGGAAGATCGAAGACGGATACCTCGGGGCCCCGCCACAATCGATAGCGCAAGACCGTGACGGCTATATCTGGCTGGGAACCTATTACGGACTGTACCGTTTCGATGGCGTCCGGTTTGTGCGTTGGACGCCTCCGGCCGGAATGCACCTGCCGGGCTCCAGGATCACTTCGCTGCTGGCAGACAGAGACGGAAGTTTGTGGATGGGTACCGAAACCGGACTCGCGCACTGGAATGGTGGACACCTGGACAATTACCTGGACGGTGAAGGATGGATACACGGATTTGAACAAGACACCGAGGGAGCTATATGGTTCGGAGTGCAGTCCTACAACAGGAACGAGTCCAGAGTGTTATGCAAGATCCGGGTCGGCACAATGACTTGTTACGGAAGCAAGGATGGCTTAACGCAGCACGTCATGGACGGGACGCAATTTGTTCGGGACGCCGCTGGTTATCTGTGGATGGGCGCCTCGACATCCGTGATGGGCTGGAAGCCTCCATCCTTACTGGTTTATTCTCCTGATTTCCTGAAGAACAAGAGCGGGTCGACTACGGTCACGGGACTGGCCGTCGACCGGGATGGCTCACTTCTGGTGGGAGGGTTCTTTGGTTTGTACCGGATTTGGCAAGGCCGATGGACTGCGGTTTCCGCTCCAGGATTCGATGGTAGAAACGTGTATGTTCAATCCATCCTTAGAGACCGTCACGACGCCGTCTGGATCGGAACCCGCGATGCGGGCTTGTATCGGCTGTACCGGGGAGAAGCGGAGCATTTTAGTAAAAGGGATGGGCTTTCGGCAGATACAATTTGGAGGATTCTCGAGGACAAGGAGGGCGCCATCTGGGTCGCAACCGATCAGGGGCTAGATAACTTTCGCGATCTGCCGGTTCTCACGCTGGCAAAGTCCGCCTTGGGAGTGTCTGAAATCGACAACGTGCTCACAACGCGAGATGGGACCTTGTGGGTCGGTGCTTTCGGAGGGCTGTTTAGCCGCAGAGAAGGTGATGGTGGTTTCCGTTCGCGCGGCGGCAATTTGCGAGGAAAACAAGTAGCGGCAATCTTCGAAGATAGTCGCGGCCGTAGGTGGATTGGCCTAGACAATACGTTAAACATATTGGCTGGGGACTCGTTTCGGCCGGTTCGCATGCCGGACGGAAGCCCAACAGGCTTTATCGTTTCCATGGCTCAAGACACCGAAGGCGCTTTATGGGCGGTGAGTTTGGGGCCGCCGAGACACATTATACGGATCGATCCCAACACTATGCGGATCTCATTTATCCCCGGAATGCCGGGGACAAGCAAGATCGCGCACGATCCCGGCGGAGGAGTTTGGTTGGGACTCAACAACGGCGATCTCAACCACTATTACAAAGGGAAGCTTACAGCCTATCCGCTTCACCATGGTCCGGACACACGGATTCAGCAACTGACCGTTCTGGAAAATGGGGACGTGCTGGCAGCGGCGCCGTTTGGTCTCATCCAATGGCGAAGCCACGCCGTCCGCGTCCTTGACGAGCAGGGAGGATTGCCCTGCAGCAACATCAACGACTTCGTCTTCGACTTGCACGGGAACCTCTGGCTCTACACAGAATGCGGCCTGGCCGAACTGACAGAATCGGATTTCAAGAACTGGCAGCGGGATGCCTCGCATAAGGTTCAACCGCGCCTTTTCGATTGGACGGACGGGGTGCCGATTAACTTTCCGCCTTTTGACGGAGCTGCGCGAACGAAAGATGGGAAGTTATGGTTCAACAACCAGTCCGCGCTCCAAATAGTCGACCCAGCGCGCATTGCGACGAATCAAGTGCCACCGCCGGTGCATATTGAAGCGGTGATGGCGGACCGAGTCAGTTATTTACCCCGCAGTTACTCAAAAGACGGGCTCCGTCTTCCCAAGCTGACGCACGATCTTGAGATCGATTACACCGCTCTGAGCTTCATCGCCCCGCAGAAGATGCGATTTCGATACATGCTATCGGGCGTGAATCAGGATTGGCAGGACGTCGGGGCCAGGCGCCAGGCCTTCTATACGAACTTGAAGCCCGGCGCTTATACATTTCGAGTGATAGCAAGCAACAACGACGGCGTATGGAATGAGGCCGGAGACACCCTTAGGTTCAACATCCAGCCCGTGTTTTACCAAACCTATTGGTTTCGCTCGCTGGGCGTGATCCTCTGTTTGGCCGGGCTATTCGGGCTTTATCAACTACGGGCGCGGCAGTTGGCTCACCAATACACCCTGCGGATGGAAGAGCGTGTCAGCGAACGAACGCGAATCGCGCGCGATCTCCACGACACTCTGCTCCAAAATTTCCACGGACTGCTACTGCGCTTTCAGGGGGCCTACAATCACTTGCCAGCGCGACCGGAAGAAGCGCGCAAAGCGCTTGGGCTGGCGCTCGATCGAGGTGCGGAGGCGATCACGGCGGCCCGTGACACGGTTCAGGAGCTGCGCTCGCCGCCATCGGTGGGTAACGAACTGTCCAGCGCGATCGCAGCGTTGTCCGAAGAATTGCGTGTCGCTCAAGCGGAAGGACTGTCTCCAGCCGTAGACGTGGAAGTGGAAGGCGCCGGGCGAGAGTTGCATCCGATCCTGCGTGATGAGGTATATCGCATCACAGCGGAGGCCCTGCGCAATGCGTTCCGCCATGCGCAAGCCGCGCGGATCGACGTAGCAATACGGCACGGCGACCGCGAATTTTGGATCGCCGTGAAAGACAACGGGAAAGGAATCGATTCTGAGGTCCTCAAGGAAGGCAGCCGGAGCGGGCACTGGGGACTGCAAGGCATGCGCGAACGGGCGGAGGCGATTGGGGCGGAACTGGACGTCTGGAGCGGCAACGGCAACGGCACGGAGGTAAGCTTGCGGGTGCCTGCGGTGATCGCCTACGCTTCTTCCGCCCGCCGGCTCAGGTGGTTCAATGGAACAAGCAGAGAAGCGAATGGACGCGATTCGAATCCTCGCGGTGGATGACCACCCGCTGTTCCGGGAAGGGATCGCCGCGATCCTTGAGGGGCAGCCGGACATGTCGCTGGTTGGGGAAGCATCCGACGGGCGCGAGGCGATTCAGCAGTTTCGCGCGCATCGTCCCGATGTCATTTTGATGGACCTGCAAATGCCGGAGATGAACGGCCTGGATGCCACGATCGCCATCCGCGGTGAAGATCCTGGGGTGCGAATTATCGTTTTGACCACGTACATGGGGGATGTACAGGTAATGCGCGCGCTTAGGGCGGGAGCCCGTGCCTATCTTTTAAAGAATCTCTTGCATAAGGAACTACTCGACACCATTCGGGCGGTCTACGCCGGCAAGAAGACCATCTCTCCCGAGGTTTCCTATGAGCTCGCCCACCACGCCACCGATGAAGCGCTCAGTCCCGCGGAGATCGAGGTGCTTCGGCTCATCGCGGGAGGCAACGCGAATAAAGAGATCGCCGCGCAGCTTTCACTCACCGAAGAGACCGTCAAGGGCCGGGTGAGAAGTATATTGTCGAAGCTCGGGGCGAACGACCGCACCCACGCCGCGATGATCGGCGTCAAGCGCGGCATCATTGAGTTTTAAGTCCTCGAAAGGTCGCCGCATATCCTCTTTTGAGGCTTTATCGATAGCGGGTATTTTCTTACGCTGAACCGAGGCAGTGTCCTTGCGTTCGGCGATTTCCGGGTTTGTGCGCGGTTCGGAAGGTATCGCTCTGCTGCTCATGCGGCTGGCATGCGGGGGAGTGTTGATGGGGGAGGCGGTGAGTCGCATTAGTAACATCCCTGCACCGGAATCCCTTGTTTATATCTCTTTGTTGACACCTGCCAGCCTTGCGATGCTCCTCGGATACCGGACGAGAATCGCAGGAGCGGGCGCCGTGACGTTGGAGGTGTCGCTTCTTGCGTTGGGCGAAGGGAATGCAGTGATCCACGCGCTGTTGGCGACACTTGGGGCGGCTTTGGCTTTGATGGGACCTGGCGTGTGGTCGGTTGACGCGCGGCTTTCCGGGTGGCGGCGCATTCACATTCCGAGGCAGCGGGAGTGACAGCTTTGCCCGAAAGGTTCTTCCCCTTCCACTTTTAGGGGATTGTTGCGAGCTTACCCCGAGTCACAATCGGGATGGAAGCGAGATCGCTCATGCTTGGGGTCACTTTCACTTCCGGGAGTGGATCAGCGCCAGCCGGGTCTCGGCGGCTAGGGCAATCATTCGTGGACCTATCAAAACTTGTCACCGAACCTCTGCGGGCCGATGAAGAGTTCATCCTATACCGGGGCGAGCACTCAAACCTGGCGGGTAAACCATCAGTTCTCCTGCTAGCTGCCGCTTCCACGTTACCGGCGCTCAAGATTCTGGGAAAGTTGGAGAACGAATACTCTCTGAGGGACGAACTGGACTCGGCCTGGGCGGTTCGGCCCCTGGCCCTTTCCGAGCACCACGGGCATACGACACTCGTGCTCGAAGACCCTGGCGGTGAGACTCTCGATCGATTCCTTCCAGGGCCGATGGAGATGATACGGTTCTTGCGCTTCGCTGTTGGTATCGCAACCGCACTCAGCGCCTTGCACGAGAAGGGGCTGATTCACAAGGATGTGAAGCCTGCGAATGTTCTGGTTAATCCCGCGACCGGTCAGGCTCGGCTCATGGGTTTTGGGATCGCTTCGCGCCTTCCGCGTGAGCGCCAGGCGCCCGAACCTCCCGAGTTCATCGCTGGAACACTTCCCTACATGGCTCCCGAACAATCCGGGCGGATGAATCGCTCGATCGATTCGCGGAGCGATCTCTATGCTTTCGGCGTGTCGCTCTACGAGATGGTCACCGGGACTCTGCCGTTCATTGCGTCCGATCCGATGGAACTGGTGCACGCCCACATCGCAAGACAGCCGGTGCCTCCATTCGAGAGGCACCAGAATGTTCCGCGCGCGGTTTCGGCGATCATCATGAAGTTGCTCGCCAAGACGGCTGAGGAGCGCTATCAGACAGCTTCCGGCGCCACGAGCGATCTTCGACGCTGCCTTGCCGAATGGGAAACGCACCATCGCATCGATGAGTTTCCCCTCGGCGAGCAGGACACGCCCGACCGGCTGCTGATCCCAGAGAAACTGTACGGGCGAGAATCCGAAATCAACGCCTTGCTCGCTGCTTTTGACCGCGTTGTAGCCGGCGAAAAGGCGGAGCTTGTGCTTGTCTCGGGATACTCCGGTATCGGTAAATCCTCCGTTGTCAATGAGCTTCACAAACCTTTGGTTCCGCCGCGGGGTCTTTTCGGATCGGGCAAATTCGATCAGTTCAAACGCGACATCCCGTATGCTACTTTGGCACAGGCATTTCAGAGCCTTCTGCGTCCGCTTTTGAGCAAGAGCGAGGCAGAGCTGAGCAAATGGGGCGACGCCCTTCGCGAAGCATTAGATGCGAACGGCCAGCTGATCGTGGATCTGGTTCCTGAATTAAAGCTCATTATTGGGGAACAGCCACCCGTTCCCGAAGTTCCACCCCAGGATGCGCAACGCCGATTTCAGCTGGTTTTCAGTCGATTCATCGGCGTATTCGCGCAGCCGGAGCATCCTCTGGCTCTGTTTCTCGACGATTTGCAGTGGCTGGACGCGGCGACACTGGATTTGCTGGAAGATCTGTTGATCCGCGGGAATGTGGGGCACCTACTGTTGATCGGCGCATACAGAGACAACGAAGTCAATCCGGCTCATCCACTGGTTCGCAAGGTGGAGGCGATCCGCCGGGCTGGGGGTCCGGTTCAGGAGATACGGCTTTTGCCACTAAGCCCTGGAGACGTGGCTCAGTTGGTTGCGGATTCCACTCACTCGGAGCCCGAGCAGGTTCGATCATTGGCAGATTTGATCCACGAGAAGACGGCTGGGAATCCATTTTTTGCAATCCAGTTTATCTCGACGCTTGCGGAGGAGGGCTTGCTAGCGTTCAACTACGACGAACGCCAGTGGCGCTGGGCCCTCGACCGCATTCACGCCAAAGGCTACACCGATAACGTGGTGGACCTCATGGTGGGAAAACTGAACCGCCTGCCCGCCGGAACGCAGAAGGTGCTACAGCAGCTTGCGTGCCTTGGCGACACCACCGACTTCACCCTGCTACGCATCGTTTCCAATGCCTCGGACGAGGAAATCCACACCCAGCTTTGGGAAGCTGCCCGGATAGGCTTAGTTTTCCGTTCGGGCGAAACGTACAGGTTTCTCCATGACCGGGTGCAGGAGGCGGCTTATCTTTTGATCCCGGAAGATCTGCGGGTGGAGACCCACCTTCGAATCGGAAGAGTGCTGGCTGCCGCGACGCCTCCTGACAAGCTGGAGGAGAGAAGTTTTGAGATCGTCAACCAGCTCAATCGCGGCGTGCGGCTGGTGGCGTCGGACGAAGAGCGGGTGCAGATCGCCGAGTTGAATTTGATCGCGGGTCGCCGCGCACGCGCGAGCACCGCGTACCGATCGGCACTGGTCCATCTGGAGGCGGGAGAAGCCTTGCTCTCCGAGGAGCAATGGGAAAGCCACTATAGCCTCAGGTTTCCTCTTGCGTTGCACCGGGCGGAGTGCGAGTTGCTGACGGGCGATTTTGATGCCTCCGATCGGCGTCTGTCAAATCTGAGAGAGCGGGCGATTGGCCCAACTGATCTCGCCGCCGTTGCCTGCCTGCGGATCACGCTCTATACGACGGACCGCCCCGAGCGAGCCGTCAAAGTCGGGTTGGAGGAGCTCCGAACGTTTGGGATCGAATGGCCGACTCATCCCACTGAGGAAGACCTTCGTGCGGAATACGAGGCTCTGCGGCAGCGCGTTGGAGACCGTCCGATTGAGGCGCTGGTCGATTTGCCTTTGATGAGCGATCCGGATTTGCTAGCGCTCATGCGGCTCCTGCGGTCTATCCACCCGCCCGCGTTCTATACCGAGAGGAAGCTGCAAGATCTCGCTCTGCTCCGTATGGCCAACCTCAGCCTTGAGCATGGTTACTGCGACGGATCACCTGAGGCTTTCGCCATGCTGAGCATCACAGTTGGTCCTAGCTTCGGCCATTACGGGGACGGCTACCGCTTCGGTCATCTGGGTGTTGCGTTAGTGGAACGAAAGGAAATGGCGCGGTTTCGCGCCGCCGTCTACTGTGTGGCCGGCAACCACGTCTTGCCGTGGACGCAGCACATCCAGGCCGCGTCCTCAATGATGCAGCGCGCGCTCGATCTGGCTCAGGAACAGGGGGACCTGCTGTGGACGGGGGTTTCCGAGCGGGCCTTAATCTCATTCGCCCTGGCAGCGGGAGCCCGGCTGGAAGACCTTCAAGCGGAAGCCGAACGCTACCTCCAGTCCTCGCGCCGCGCCCGCCTGGGCGTCGTCATCGACATCAACAGGATGCAACTCGCGCTCATTCGAACGCTCCGCGGCTTGACGCCGAAATTCGGCTACCTGGAAGATTCGGATTATGACGAGTCTCCCATGGAGCAGCATTTCTTTAGCAACCCGATGCTGACGAGGGCTGCGTGCTGGCACTTGATTCGAAAGGCGCAGGCCCGCTATCTGGCCGGCGATTATAAGGCGGCCGTGGATGCATCGTCAAAAGCGCAGCCGCTGCTTTCATCAACACATTTTGACTTGGCAGAGTTCGTTTATTATGGCGCGCTCTCTCACTC
>CAVVHB010000025.1:0-124053 GCA_963747945.1 Bryobacterales bacterium | reverse complement strand
GGTACGATTACACGCATAAATTCCAGACCGATTATGTGCCGTTGATTCGCCCCGGAGCGCCCGCGCTTGAAAGCCAGCGGCTAGGCAGTTACTTCCCGACCACGATTAGCGGAAAGCGTGTCCTGTGTTTCAAATCCGAATTGCATTTCAGCCAGGACGGCCCGAAGATACCGATCGCCAAACTATGGGCGCAACTGATCCAGGAAGTAAAGCCGAAGCTGGTAATCACGACGGGAACCGAGGGTGGGATCGGCAGCGCGATGGAGCTGGGAGATGTGGTTGCGGCGCAAGCCGTTCGGTTCGACTGCACCAAGGCGTTCAAGTCCCAACCCTTTCATAACAGCGTGTACCAGTGCTCGAAGCTCAAGAGTAATTCCTTTGCGGAAGCGCAGCGGCTATTCGCCGCCAATGCCGCTCACCTTCCCGTTTCGAAGCGGCCGCCGCAGATTTTTTCGAAGCCGGCAGCGGGCGTGAAGATCGATGACGTAGTGACGACCGATTTTTTCGCCTACGACGATAGCGATAATACGTTCGGATTGCAGAGCCTGGGCGCGGCGGTGGAGATGGGCGATGCGGTGCTCGGGATGGTCGTCAAGCAGGTCGGCTCCCCAGCGCCGGCGTGGACGGCAGTGCGAAACGCGTCCGACCCGCAGATAAACACCCAGGGGCTGACACCCAAAGAGGCTCGCGCCAAGGCGGGCCAGATTTACGAGAAGTTTGGCTACTGGACCACGGTCTCCAGCGCCATCGCCTGCTGGGCCCTGGTGCTGGACAACTAATCGGACTATTCTGACTCCGGTCTCTCTGCTTCGAAGCCGCCCGCGTGCCTGATACTGGACCTATGTCCTACCAGGGGCTCATAGCTCGCGCGGTTCAATTCCATGCCTGGATGCCATGGCTCCGGCGGCCCTGGAGGCTTTGGCCAAACGCGGACCTTTCGAGTTTTCCGCCGAGACTGGCTGCGGCGGCAGCACGATTGTCTTTTCTCAAATCAGTAAACATCACACCGCTTTTGCGATTGAAGGCACGGACCAAACCATTACCGGGCTAAGGCAGCATCCCGACTTCCATGCGGAAACCGTGAGCTTCGTTGAAGGGGAAACCAAGCGCACGCTTCCGCTGTATGCTTTTCAGGGTCGCTTGGATTTGGCGCTACTCGATGGGCCGCATGCCTATCCTCTTCCGCAACTGGAGTTCGCTTATCTTTTCCCGCAGATCAGAGAGGGCGGTTGGGTGGTGCTGGACGACGTGCAAATCCCCTCGGTCTACGAGCTGGTTCAATTCCTGCGCAGGGAATCGTCGATTGAGCTCGAAGAGGTGGCCGTTCGAACCGCCTTCTTCCGGAAGGTCCGGGAATGCGATTTCGGGCCGGACGGCTGGCAACACCAGGGTATGAACCGGCGCGGAATCTTGCGGTATTCGTGGAGAGAGTCGGCTGCGGCGTCGTACCCTAAGAAAGTGAAATCCGACATTCCGGCCGACCAACTGGAAGCTGCCCAGGCCAGGGTGGATCAACTTTTGAATGCCTTACGAGGCGAGACTGAGCGGCTGGGGCCCGAAGCCGAATCGGCGCTGGTTTTCGATCCTGATGTGGCGGAGTCCGAATGACCATCGCGGAAGCTGCTCAAGCGCTGCGTTCCCGCAGGATCTCGTCGGTGGAGCTGACCAGGCAATGCCTGGATCAGATCGCGAAGCTCAATCCCGTTCTGAACGCATTCATTACGGTAACGGGCGATTCGGCGCTGGCGAGCGCTCAGGAGTTGGATCGAGAGCTCGCCCAGGGTACCGATCGCGGTCCGCTGCACGGCATTCCGATCGCGCACAAGGATCTGATGTGGACCAAGGGCGTGCGCACGACATCGGGGTCGAAGATCTTCGCCGATTTCGTGCCCGATCGCGATGCGCCGATAGTCCGGAAGCTGGCCGAGGCGGGGACGGTGATGGTAGGAAAGGCCGGCCTGCATGAGCTGGCGTACGGGATCACATCCGACAATCCGCATTTCGGGACCATTCGAAACCCGCGCAATCCGGAGCATTCGCCGGGCGGATCGAGCGGCGGGTCGGGCGCGGCGGTGGCCACCGGGATGGCGTTCATTGCAACCGGAACCGACACCGGCGGCTCTGTTCGCGTGCCTGCGTCGTTCTGTGGAATCGCGGGATTAAAGCCAACCTATGGATTAGTTGACCGAAGCGGCGTGCAGCCGCTCGGGCTGAGCCTGGATCACGTGGGGCCGCTGGCGCGGACAGTGGGCGATGTTCGGATCGCGCTGGATGCCATGTCAACGCCCGCGCAGCGCAAACCGGCGCCGGTATCGGTTCGCGAGATCCGAGTGGGATTGCCTGAGAACTTTTACTTTGAATCCGTGGCGCCGGAGGTAAAGGCCGCGGTTCACGATGCGGCGCGGCGAGCCGAGCAACTGGGCGCCCGCGTGATCCCCGTTCGAGTGCCGGACATCGAAGCGCTGAACACTGCCGGCCTGGTGATTCTGCTTTCGGAAGCCGCCGCGGTGCATCAAGCGCATCTCCATCGGCGCGGGGATTTCGGAGCCGACGTGCTGGCGTTGCTCGATCAAGGCTCGCTGATTCCGGCGGCGGATTACGTGAATGCGCAGCGGCAGCGCAAAGTACTTGTCGAGGAATTCCACGCTTTGTTCCGCTCCATCGATTGCCTGTTTACGCCCTCCACGCCCATTACCGCGCCGCGCATCGGGCAGACCGAGGTGATATTGGATGGAACGGCGCACAACACACGGATACTTACGACGCGCTTCGCCCGTGGCATCAATGTGCTCGGCTTCCCCGCCCTGTCGATTCCCTGCGGACATCGCCCGAGGGTCTTCCCATTGGCTTGCAAATAATCGGGCGGCCGTTTGAGGAAAATCTTGTGCTGGCGCTCGGGGAACTGCTGGAACGATGAGCAGCGCTGGAATAAGGTTCCAACGGCAGAACCCCTGCTAAACTGGCATTTGGCCGCTTCGATTAAATCCGTTGCCCTTCCGCCGGATCCGCCGCTCTCCAAAGTCGCGGGCAATTTGGCCGATTCCGCGCCTCTGCGCGACGCCCTGCAATGGTTCGTCCGCCAGAAACAATGGATCAACGAGCAGCACCTGCAGCTTTGCCGGGTGCCAGCCTCCACCTTCTTCGAGCAGAAGCGCGCCGAGTGGATGCTCGCGCAGTTTCGCGCGCTCGGTTGCGTAGCACGGATCGACCGCGGCGGCAACGTGATCGCGCACCTGCAAGAAAATCGCACCGGCCCCTACATCGCCCTCACCGCGCATCTGGATACCGTGCTCGCGCCGCGCAAAGACGAAGAGGTCTACGTCGCGCCCGATGGCCGATTGCATGGGCCCGGCACCGCCGATAACGGCGCGGGACTCACCGGGTTGCTCGCCATCGCTCGCGCCATTCAATCGTTCCCCGGGCTCTCTGACGAATTCCGGAATCTGATCTTTATCGCGAATGTCGGCGAGGAGGGCGAGGGCAACCTGAGCGGCATGCGCTATCTATGCCGGCAGTCGACCACGGGAAGCCGCGTTCAATCGTTCCTCATCCTGGATGGCCCGAATATCGATCACGTCACTTCGCAGGCGCTGGCCAGCCGCCGCTTCGATGTGACCATCAGCGGCCCGGGTGGGCATAGCTGGAGCGATTACGGCTTCGCCAATCCGATCCATGCGCTGGCGCGCGCCATCACCACGTTCACCGAGCAACGGTTGCCCACCAACGGCACCCCGCGATCCTCATTCAACTTCGGAATCATCGAAGGCGGATCGAGCATCAACTCCATTCCGACTCACGCGCGTACTAAGGTAGACATTCGCTCGGAGAGTCCCGCCAAGCTAGATGAAATCGCCGCGCTGCTGACCAGCGTAGTGGAGCGCGCGCTGGATGCGGAGAACGATCGCGCTACCGGCGCCAAGGTGACGGCCAAGATTAAAGAGATCGGGTCGCGGCCCGGCGGCCAGCTGCGCGACGACGCGTATATCCTGCACGCGGTACGCGCGGTAGATTCGCACCTGGGCATTCGCTCGCATCTGGACTGCGCTTCCACCGACGCCAACGTCCCTCTGTCCATGGGTATTCCCGCCATCTCCATCGGCGCGGGCGGCCACGGCGGCGGCGCCCATACGCCCCAGGAGTGGTTTCATCCCGAAGGCCGCGAGCTGGGTCTCAAACGGATTCTGCTCACATTGTTTTTGCTGCTCCGCGACCTGGACGGCGGATGACCCCTCAGCCCGCTGCCGGTTGCGAGGGGCAGCGTCCCTCAAGCTGGAAGGTCGACAGCAGCCTTTTAGCCGTGGCGCTGGTGTGGGGCGCCACCTTCGTGCTGGTGAAGCAGGCTCTAGCCGATGTCTCTACCCTCCTGTTCCTCACGCTGCGCTTCTCCATCGCGGCCGTCGTGCTGGCTGTCATATTTAATAAGCAGTTCCGGGACAAGGAATTTCGCGCGTCCAACACTTCGGCCAGCCTGCTGCGGGGAGCGTTCGCCGGAATCTTCCTATTCGGCGGGTACGTCCTGCAAACCGCTGGCTTGAAGTTTACGTCGGCGTCGAAGGCCGGATTCATCACCGGTCTCTACGTTCCGCTGGTCCCCCTCATTGGCGGACTGATCAATCGAAAGCTGCCTCAGCTCTCCGAACTGGTGGGGATCGCGATCGCCAGCGTGGGGATGTTTTTGCTGACGGTCCAAAGGGACATTTTCGAAATAGGCCGCGGCGACCTTCTCGTGGCTGGATGCGCGGTAGCCTATGCGGTTCACGTGGTGATCCTGGGCCGGTTTGCGCCCGTAAGCAATATCCGCGTGCTCACCGTGGCGCAGATCGCGACCGGTGCGCTGCTGGGCGCGGCCACGTTCTGGTGGGTGGAACCGGTGCGGATCGCCTGGTCCCCGAACGTGTGGATTGCTCTCGCCGTCACCAGCCTGCTCGCCACCGCGCTGGCATTCTTCATCCAAACCTGGGCGCAACGCTGGACCAGCCCCACGCGCACCGCCCTGATCTTCGCCATGGAGCCGGTGTTCGCGTGGGTGACATCATATCTTATAGCCGGCGAGGTGCTGCCCCGGCGCGCCGCGATGGGAGCGGTACTGATCCTGGCGGGCATCTTAGTAGTTGAATTGAAGCCGTTCCGCTTCAAGCGACAGCATCCCGCGTGAGATACTACACCGTATGACACGGCTCGTCCTATTGCTGAGCGTGTTCGCGGCCGGTTTAGCCGCTCAGACCTTCACGCCAACCAATGCCGCTGCGCTTGCCGCGCGGCAATGGCGCGAGCAACATGAACGCGCGATTGTCGACGAATTCGTGGCGCTGCTCGCGATCCCCGATGTGTCGTCAGACCGCGCGAACATCCAGCGCAACGCCGAAGCGATCGCAGCGATGATGGAGAAACGCGGCATCGCGGCCAAATTGGTGACCGTCCCTGGAGCAAATCCTGTGGTGTTCGGCGAGATCAAAACGCCCGGCGCCACGCGAACCATTCTCTTCTACGCGCACTACGACGGCCAGCCGCTGAATCCCAAGGAATGGGCCACGCCGCCGTTCACGCCCACCCTGCGCGACAAGCAGCTTGAAAAAGATGGGCGGGTGATTCCACTTCCGGCGCCCGGCCAGCCCTTCAATCCGGAGTGGCGATTGTACGCCCGCGCCGCGGCGGACGATAAAGCTCCGATCATCGCGATGCTGACGGCGGTGGATGCCATCCGCGCCGCTGGGTTGAAAATGCAATCGAACATCAAGTTTGTCTTTGAGGGAGAAGAGGAAGCCGGGTCGCCGAATCTGGATAGAATCCTGGGCGCGAACAAGGAGCTGTTTGCGGGAGATCTCTGGCTGTCCTGCGACGGGCCTCTTCATCAGACCCGGCGTCAATCGATCACCTTTGGGGGGCGCGGCATCAGCACGGTGGACATAACCGTTTACGGTCCGCGGGGCGAGCTACATAGCGGCCACTACGGAAACTGGGCTCCGAACCCGGCTATGTTGCTGGCGAAGCTGCTGGCGTCCATGAAAGATGACAATGGCCGGGTGCTGGTGGAACACTTCTACGACGATATCGTTCCGCTGAGTGAAACCGAAAAACGCGCCGTGGCCGAATCGCCGGATGTGGACGCGGATCTGAAGCGGGAGTTTTGGCTGGGGGCCACCGAAAACGCTCCGAAAAAGCTGGCGGAACTGATCACGCTGCCATCGCTCAATATCCGTGGGATGGCGAGTTCCCGCGTGGGCGACCAGGCCTCGAATGTGATTCCCGCCACGGCCACCGCGACCATCGACATGCGCCTGGTGAAAGGCATGGACCCGCACCTGACCACCGAACGCCTGATCGAACACGTCCGCCGGCAGGGATTCTTTGTCGTGGATCAAGAGCCGGGCGCAGACGTGCGCCGTTCGCATCCCAAGGTCGCCCTGATCGTGGAGCGTAACGAACAGAATGCACAGCGCCTTTCCATGGACCTGCCGATTTCGCAGGAAGTGATCCGGACGGTGGAAAGCGCGCGCGGGGCTGCGGTGAAAATTCCAAACTCAGGAGGCACGGGTCCGGATACGGCGGAGCGCGTCCTTGGGATGCCCGAGATCGGCATCCCCATCGGGAATCATGACAACAATCAGCACAGCTATAACGAGAATTTGCGGCTGCAGAACTTATGGGACGGTATTGAGCTGATGGCCGCCCTGCTTACGATGTAATACAAGCCGGCTGAAACCCTTCACCGTCGCGCCACATCCTTTAAGGTACTCGCGCAAAACGGAGCCCGGCGCGGGGCAGTTCGGCATGGTGGTGCGCGCCTCGCCCTTTGCGCTTTTGACTTAAGTACCCGCACTGTTTCTGCCGATTCAGATATAGTGGGTACCAGGGTTCTTCGAACCAGGTCTTTGGAAGCCCAGGTTCTTAGAAACAAAGAAAGGCGATACCAAGGCCATGCGGTGGTTTAAGGTGATGCGACAACAGAAGCTGCTGTCTCTGAGTCTCCTGCTCGTTACGCTCGCGATCGGGATCGTCATCGGAACGCTCGTCAACACCGGTGTCCACGCCGCGCGCGGGCAGACCGCCGCGCCGGACGCTTCGCCGCTGGTAGTTCCAAGCGCGGTGCAATTGGGGAACGAGTTCACCAAGCTGGCCAAGAAGCTGGAGCCGTCGGTGGTTTACATCACGGCCGACTACACCCCCAAGGTTGCGGAGAATCCGCATGCGCAGGGAGATGAAGAGCAGCAGCAGGGCGACGGCAATGGCAATGGCAACGACGACGGCCTGGATCTGCTCAAGAAATTCTTCCGCAACGGGCCAGGTGGCGGCGATGTCCCGCCCAGAGCGTTCAAGCAGGAACAGTCCGGAACCGGGTTTGTCGTCGACAAAAACGGCTACATCATCACCAACCATCACGTGATCGCCAAAGTGGACCACATCAAGGTGAAGCTGCATGGCGACGACACCACCGAGTATCGCGCGCGTGTGATCGGTATCGACCCGGAAACGGACCTGGCGGTCATCAAGATTGATCCGAGAAACCCGCTGACCCCGGTGAGTATCGGTAATTCGGACGCAGTGCAGGTGGGCGATTGGGCGGTTGCCATCGGGTCGCCCTTTGGTCTGGAAGCTTCGGTAACGGCGGGCATCGTGAGCGCTCTCGGCCGCGACATCGGTGGCGCGCTCCAATTGCAGCGCTTCATTCAAACCGACGCCGCCATCAATCCCGGGAATAGCGGCGGCCCGCTGCTCAACATTCGCGGCGAGGTGATCGGCGTCAACACCATGATTGCCACCCAGAGCGGCGGCTACCAGGGCATCGGGTTTGCGCTGCCCATCAACATGGTGGCGCGGGTTTACAACGATATTATCCGAACCGGCAGAGTGACTCGCGGGTCCATTGGCATCGAATGGTCCAAGGCGGACGATAAACCCGAGCTCTTCAGGGCATTGGGTACCAGCTCCGGCGTGCTGATCAGCAAAGTGCAGAAGGAAGGACCAGCCGACAAGGCCGGCCTGAAGGCGGACGACATCATCATCGCCATGAACGGAAAATCCGTCAAGAATGGAGACGATCTGGTGTCGCGCGTCTCCGAGACGCCTGTCAATTCAACGATTGCGGTAACGGTAGACCGCGACAGCAAGCACATGGACTTCAATATCACGGTGCTGGACCGCGCTGAGGTCTTTAAGGACCGGCCCGAATTTGCAGAGTTGCATCAGCCGTCGGTAGAGGTAGAGCCGGTTAAGCCCGACGAGCCTCGCCAATACAAATTCGGTATGAAGCTGCACGCCCTCAGTGATAGCGAGCGAAGCGCCATGGACCTGAACGCCAAAGGCGGCCTGTTGGTCCAGAGCGTGGATGACAACTCGTTCGCCGAGGACATCGGCCTGATGGACAAGGACGTAATTCTGTCCATCAACCGGCAGCCCGTGACCAGCGTGGAAGACTTCAAGAAAATTCAGGACACCCTGAAGTCAGGCGATGCGGTGGCGTTCCATATCATGCGGCCCGTGGCCGGCGGGCGCGGCCGTGCGCCACAATGGACCACCTTGTTTGTGTCTGGCGCGTTGCCCAAGGAATAGCGATTCACGAACTGGCGCAAACCGGTCCTATTTTAAAGAGGTCCGACGCTACTGAAGAACATCGGCGCACCGCTTTGCGGCGGGTTAGGTTATTTGTCGTAGCCGGTCATACGGCAGATACCCTACGTTGCCGCCACCAGCGCATCCCCTCCAAAATTTCAGCGCGGCATGACTCCCCTGGTAGGGCGACCTTCAGTCTGCTAATTTTTTTCAGCTACCAGCTAAAGTAAATCGGCATACCCGCCGATAAACAACCGACATGTTGGGTGAGGCGACAGTGCTATACGGGGATAATACGCCTCCTCTGGACTCACAAATGGTTGATTCCGCAAAACAAATCCAAAGAAAACCGCTCAGCGAAAGGAACCGCCGCCGTTCCGGCAGCGCTTTCCTCGAGAGTGCGTTCACAATCCTTCCGACGTTTGCACTGATCTTCGCCTTCGTCGATTTCGGCCTGGTGATGTTTCGTTGGGCCACCTTGCAGAATGCCGTGCGCGAGGGTTGCCGATACGCGATTACTTTTCAGACCGCCAACGGGTCGGGGCAGGACGCTTCGATCGAGGCCGTGGTGCAGCAGTTTGCGATGGGATTCGTCAAGACCACGGACAATCCTCAAGACATTTTTGTGAAGTATTACTCGCCCTCGAATTTGAATACAGCCATTGTCGCGGGCGGCAATGTGCCGGGCAATATCGTCGAAGTATCGGTCCAGGGTGTTTCCTGGGCCTGGATTGCACCGCTCAGCGGCAGCTATGGAGGCAGCGTTTCCACCTACCGCAGTAAGACGCCGATTACTCTCAATATCTTCTCGTCCGACATACTCGGGGGATTCCCAGCGGGCGTGAATTCGGTGCCGGAGTGAACATGGCGACAGCACGACGAAGAAAAACGCAGAGCGGGCAGGAAATCGTAGAGTTTGCTTTGGTGACGATTTTGTTCATGCCGATGTTTCTGGGCGCCTTCATTGTCGGGATGAATCTGATTCGCAGCATCCAAAGTAATCAGGTATGCCGGGATCTGGACGACATGTACATCCATGGCGGGGACTTTTCCACTTACCCCATGCAGCAAGAGGCGCAGCGGTTGGCGCAGGGATTGAACCTGCAAATCGGAGCCAGCTTTGCCGGGAACCAACAATCCAACACGGGGAACACCGGCAACGGATTGGTAACAGTGTCGCAAATCATGTGGATTGGAGATTCCATGTCCACCAGCTGCGTGGCCGTGGGAGCTGCCAACTGCACCAATCAAAGCAGCTTCGTTTATACGCAACAGATTCAATTCGGCAACGGGACGCTGGCCAACTCCACTACCGTTAGCGTGGGGGAATGCCCCTCGGCGGTCATGAACACTTCCGGAATTGTGCAGAACTACGTGACGGACGCACGCGCGGCTCTCACTGGCAACGCTCAGACCGCGATGCAAAGCCTGTGGCAGGCAAATAACGGAACCACGACGGCGCTCACCGACGGGCAGGTAGCGTACGTTGTGGAAACCTATTTCCAATCGCCCGACTTAACCATCGGTGGCTTGTCCGGTAACGGGGTTTACGCCCGGTATTTCTTTTAGGAGGACAAGTTCGTGCAAATTCGCCGCCATAATAATCGCGAAAAGGGCGCTTCTCTTTTTATAGCCATCGCCGCGTTGGTGTGGGTGGTTATCCCGATGCTTGGTCTGTTTATCGATCTCGGAATTCTTTACTCCGTGAAGGCGCGGCTGCAGGCGGCCGTCGACGGTGCGTCTCTGGCGGCGGCGCGCGCCCTGAACCTGGGCCAAGATACTACCGCCCAAGCCGCGTCAGCTCAACAGAATGCCGTCAATTGGTTCTATGCCAATTTTCCGACGGGAAACTGGTCGACCGCCAGTACTGTAATGAATACCAACACTGTCAGCGTCGTCAACTCTCCCAACAACTCCAATCTCCGCCTGGTCACCGTCACTGCCACCACCAACGTTCCTGCCTGGTTTATGAAGTGGCTGGGGTTCGGCTCCACCCCTCTCACGGTCCAGGGCCAAGCTTCCCGCAAGGATCTGGTCGCCATGTTGGTGCTGGACCGTTCCGGATCCATGTGTTCGGTCAATGGCGGCGCCGCTAATCCCCCCTGCAACAAAAACAATGCGAATATGCCTTGCGCGGCCATGATCACCGCGGCCAAGAACTTTACGGGCGCCTTCGCGGAGGGGCGGGATCAAATCGGGCTGCTTACCTTTGCCGACGGCTACTACTTGGAATCGGCGCCAACCACTAGTTTTCAAGCGACGCTGGGCTATTCCAATTCTTCCGGTTCCGGCAACGGAACCATCGATAACATCAGCTGCAACGGAGGCACGGGGACGGCCGCGGCAGTTTCCATGGCCTACAACGAGCTTTACAAAATTGCCGAGCCGGGCGCGATGAACCTCATCATGCTCGAAACGGACGGTTTGCCCAACACCTTGATCTATAACTTTTATTCAACGCCGGGTACGATCGGCACCTTGGCGCTGAACAACAACAGCGGCTGTAAGGACGTGAACAACAAGACCGTGCAGCAGGGAGGGTGGACGACCGGGGCATCGGTGCGGCAATGGATCCCATCCATTTCCATGAATACGAACGGCAGCGGATTCATGGCTGATGTACCGGCTGGAGCCGTCGGAGCGTTTTACACGGCGGACCCCGCGCAAAAAGCTCAGAGTGGCGCCTATATGATCGTTCTGTTCGATCCCTTGCAAACCAGCGACAGCGGCAACAACAATAGCATCGCCGTTGGAGCGGTGGGCGGTTCCAGCGCCACCGGCTGTAGTTTTGACGGAAGCACCACAACAGATTACAGCGATTTCAACTGGCTGCCGGGCCAGGACGTATATGGGAATCAAGTAGCGCCGGCCAACGAATATCAGACATTGAATCTGGCCGGGGGCGTCAATAACCTGACCGGTAACGCGAATAACGATTGGACCAGCACTCACGCCGCGGCTTTGAATGCCACGGACAACGCAGCCTACAATGCCCGCACGAACGCCACGCTCCCGGTCTACGTCTTTACCATTGGCCTGGGGGGCAACAACGGAAATCCTCCGGATCCAGTGTTGCTTCAACGCATGGCAAACGATCCCAGCGAGGATCAGTTCAACAACCCGCCGGTGTATCCAGCTTGCTCCACCGAAGCCACCTGCGTTAGCTACGCCAATCAGCCGCAGGGCCAGTTTATCTATGCGCCCAGCGCCGCGCAGCTTGGCCAGGCATTTCTGGCGATTTCATCCCAGATTCTGCGCTTGAGCCACTAGCAGGATGCTGAAAAATGCGAAAATCCGCTTGCTCACGCGCGCGGTTCAGAATCGCGGCTCGTGTTTGCAGCTGTTTACTGAACCGCGACCGTGGGGAGTCGTTGCCAACCCCCTTTTTCAGCATCGTCCGCTAGAGGCGAATCATTTCCTCCGAGGGGATTACTTCCCCTTGGTCTCGATTTGAACTACCCGCCCATTGTCCAGGCGAACAGTTCCCATGAGGATGCCTTTCACCCAGTATTGAAAGGTCTCGCGCAAATGGCCATCATCGGGAACCACAATCTTGGACGCCGGTGGCCCAAGTACCGAAAGGACCTCTTTCTCAGCCGAGCCGACGTGGATCTGCGCGAACTCTGTGCCCGTGAGGTTCTTCTGCGGAGGACCGGCGGGTACCGCTTGCACTAATGGAAGCGACGGCGGCGCCGGCGGTTTTGGCGCGGCTGCAGGCGCAGGCACGGGGTCGGGAGCCGATTCCGCCTCCGACGTATGCTTCGCCGCGCGGCGAGCGTCCAACAGGGCGGTGGGCCGGTCCGGTGCATTCTCGGTGAGCGCATCGGTTCCACTGGTACCAGAATGTTTCTTTTTCGATTCCGACGCGCCCGATGCCGATTGTCCCCCTGAACTCTGCGCTGGCGCGAGATTCATCGACAAAGTGGTTGCGAGCAGAGCTACAAACATGACCGGTCGCATGGTATTCCCCCTGATCTCATGCTAAGCGGAGAATACCAGCCATACCAGCCGCGAAAGACCTGAGTTGGAACTAAGCAGTTGCCTGATCGCGCTCAGGTGATCGCACTCAGGTGATTAAGCTCAGGCCCGCCCGTTGCGCGAAACCACCACCCCCAGGAGCGCTCCCGCGGCCAGGGCCACGCCCACCGCCTTCCAGGGGTGCCGTCTCACATGGCGGTTGACCTGGTACAGGAAATCTTCCCCGGTTTCCCGCGCCTGTTTTAACAAACGGAGGGCGGATTCCTGTCCGTCCTCCAGCGAAACTCGTCTCACCCAGGAAACTCCCCGATCCCACGAACCTCCTGGACCCCAAGAACCTCTTCGCAAAGTGGCTACCTTCATGACTTCCCCTTTCAGCATCAATGGTTTAGACGATTGTTTCCGATTGGCAACGAAGCCCCGTCCCTTATTCGACGCAGGCCGGGTGCAGGGCATTACAACCGAAGTGGGGTCACAACAGACTTTGCCCATCCTGATACAATTGGACTCAACTCCCCCAATGGGACTGGGCTAGCATACCGGTCGAGCATGTCATGGACTTGGATCAACTGCACACGTTTCTCGAAATTGTCCGCTTAAAGAGTTTTTCCAAAGCAGCGCAGACGTGTTACCGTACCCAGCCGGCCATCAGCGCGCAGGTTCGCCAGCTCGAGCAGGAGCTGAATACAACCCTGTTCGACCGGCTGGGGACCAAGATCTCCGTCACCACCGCGGGCAAGATATTCGCCGACTACGCCGAACAGATCCTGGAGCTGCGCCGCCGCGCTCAGGACAATATCAACGAACTGGACCGCGTGCCGCGTGGCGAACTGGTGATCGCGGCCAACGAAGCCACCTGCATCTACGTGCTGCCGTCGGTATTTTCCGAGTACAAAAAGAAGTTTCCGAACGTCCAACTTTCGGTGGATCGCGCGTACGGTTCGCGGGTGGTGGAGGCGGTGCTGGAGAATTTGGCGGATTTCGGCATCACGCAGCTGCCAGTGCAGGAAAAAAAGCTTCAAGTGGCGCGCATTCACTCCGATGAGATTATCTTGCTACTGCCTGGCAGACATCCTTGGGCGAACAAACGCTACGTGACGGCGCGTGACCTGATGGACCAGCCGCTGCTGCTGCCCAAGTCCGGTACCACGCGTATCCGCTTGAACACGTGGCTCGAACCGGTGGAAGATCAGATCCATATCTCCATGGAACTGGACTCCACCGAGATGATTAAGCGCTTCGTGATGGCCGGATTGGGTTATTCGTTCCTGGCGGCTTCCAATTGCCATGAAGAGATTGCAGCCGGGAAACTGTCGGTGGTGTCGCTGGGCCCGGAACCCCTGATTCGCAAGGTGGGTTTGATCTACCGAAAAGATAAAGCGCTTTCGAAAGCCGCGCTGGGGTTCATTCAGGTTATATTGGAACATGCGGGGAATGAGATTCCCGGTGCGGATCGGTCCAAGCTGCCCGAGGTGGTCTCTTCCTGAGGCTTTTTTAGGAAACGCTCCGGAGAAGGAACGCAGTATGTCCCGCGTCACGTTGAAGAGTTCGACGATTTTCATTTCCGTCGGAAACAAGACGGAAGTCTACCGGTCGGTTGCCGATGTTCCGCCTTCGTTGCGCAAGAAGCTGGAACAGTCCACCAACGGCATCAATTCCGCCACCATCCTGATCGCCGATCGCAAAGGCAAGGAAGAGATCGTGCGGGCCATTCGCGGCTTGCCGTCAAACCTGCGGTCGAAGCTATCGACCACTCTGCGCGAGGATACAACCCGCGCCGCGCGTAAGCCCATCGCCTGGGCCAGCCTGGGGCAGGACTGGGCGGAGTTTCTGCTGCCCGCCGCCATCGGCATCGCGGTCTGGCTGCTTTTTAGCGCCAAGTAGTCTTAGCAGCCTGTGTCGAAACCGTCTCCCTAACGGTCGCGGCTCTGTAACGCGATGAGTCCACTGAGGCGCGTAAGCAAGCGGTCTTTTCGGACTTTCGACACAGGCTGTTAGCCGGGCGTCCGCTGGCGCGCCTAAGTAAACCCCAGCAGCTTTTTGCGCAGCCGGTCCGCCGTGCCTGTATCGGGCGTGACGATCAGCACCGTGTCATCGCCCGCGATGGTACCCACAATCTCGGGCCAGTCCTCATTGTCGAGAGCCACGGCCAGCGCATTCGCGTTACCAGGCGACGTTTTCAGCACGATCAAGTTTTGCGCGGCGCGAACATCCTGCAGGAACTCGCCAAGCACCATGGCAAGATCGGGTCCAGCCGACGTCGCGTCCACCTGGCGATAGCCTTCCGGCGTTTTCAGCAGCCCCAGCTCGCGCACATCGCGCGACAGCGTTACCTGCGTGGTATCGATGTTTTGGCTGTGCTTTAATTCGCGCGCCAGGTCTTCCTGCGTGAGAATCCGCTTGTTGCGGATGAGCTTCAGGATTTGACCTTGGCGGAAAGCTTTATTCATAGCTTCCGCGTTATTGTTTCCAATTACGCAACCGGCCTTCGGCTTCGTCGAGCGCTTTGGCGACCGCGGCTGGTCCCGAACCGCCAGGCAGCTCGCGCGTCTTCATTCCTTCGGCGGGATCGAGCAGGCGCACCATTTCCGGGGTGAATTCAGGCGCGAAAGCGGTGAGCTGATCGGCGGTCCAATCCAGCGGCTGCTTGCCTTGCTGAATGCTTTCCAGCACCAGTTTCCCTACAATTTGATGGGCGCGATGAAACGGAGTTCCCGCGCGCGCCAGCGCTTCCGCCAGATCGGTGGCTACCACCCAGCTCTCCCTAGCCGCTTCGGCCGGTTTGCCGGCATGCAGGCGCGTGGATTCAACCACAGCCGCCATCATCTCGAGCGCCGCAGCCAATTGCGCAGACGCGTCGAACAACGGCTCTTTGTCTTCCTGCATGTCGCGATTGTAGGTCATCGGGAGGCCCTTCATCGTTACGAAGAGCGAGGTAAGATCGCCCAAAACGCGACCGCTCTTGCCGCGGATCAGCTCGAGCGAATCGGGGTTCTTTTTCTGCGGCATCAGGCTGGATCCGCTGGTGACGCCGTCGCCCAATTCAAGCCACCCGAACTCCTCGCTCGAATAGAGAATCCAGTCTTCGGCCAGGCGGCTCAGGTGCAGCATGGCGGCGGATGCGGCATACAGATAATCCAGGGCGAAATCGCGGTCGCCCGAAACATCCATGCTGTTGCGCGTGATGGCGGCGAAGCCCAGGTCCCGGGCGATTTGGTCGCGATCGAACGGAAAGCCGCTGCCGGCCAGCGCGCCCGATCCGAGCGGCATCACATCCACTCGCGCGCGGGCCTGGCTCAAGCGTTCATGGTCGCGCGCGAACATTTCAAAATAAGCCAGCAGGTAGTGGGTCCACGGCACCGCCTGGGCTCGGCGGAGATGCGTGTAGCCGGGCACGATGGCATGCGGATATTTTCTGGCCATACCCGTGAGAGCAGTCATCAGGTTGACCAGCAATTCCAGATCGATGTCGATTTGCTCGCGCAACCACAAGCGCATGTCGAGCGATACCTGCTCGTTACGGCTGCGGCCGGTGTGAATTTTGTCGGCCAGCCCGCCCACTTTGCCCTTCAATTTGTGGATGACGAAGGTGTGGATGTCTTCATCGGTAGCGCCCTCGAGATACTTCGGATCGCGCGATTCCGTGCGGATGCTCTCGAAAGCGCTGACTAATTGTTCGCGTTCGCCGGCGGTCAGGATCCCGGCGCGCTCCAGTGCGCGAGCGAAGGCCTGGGAGCCCCGGCAATCGCAGTCCAGCAGCTTCTTGTCGAAGTGAAGCGAGCCGGAGAAGCGCTCGAAGACTTCCGAAGGTCCACCCTCGAATCGCCCGCCCCAGAGTTTCATCTCGGCCACGATTTAACGCTCCCTCACGGTCGCGGTTCTGAAGCAGTTGCGGCGGCGGCGGTTGCTTGCGCGCGCACCACGATCGGCAGCCCGATCAAATTGATGAACCCTCGCGCGTCCTTCTGATCGTATTCGGCGCCCATCGTAAAGCTGGCGATGTTGAGCGAATAGAGCGAATACGGCGACTTGCGGCTGACCGGTTCGATATTGCCTTTGTAGAGGCGCAGCGTAACTTCGCCCGTGGTGGTCTCGCTGGTCTTTTCGAAGAATGCGTCCAGGGCCTCGCGCAACGGTACAAACCACAGTCCGTTGTACACCATCTCGGCGTAATCGAGCGCCAGCTTTTGCTTGTAGTGCAGAGTGCTTCTGTCGAGCGTGAGCGATTCCAACTCCCGATGCGCATACATGATCAGCGTGCCGCCGGGCGTCTCATAGCACCCGCGCGACTTCATGCCGACGAAGCGGTTCTCCACCAGATCGATGCGGCCGACGCCCGCCTCGCCGCCAATTTTGTTCAGCGTTTCAAGCAGACTGACAGCCGATCCGCGCTGGCCATTCACAGATACCGGCCGGCCCTTCTCAAAACCGATGGTCACTTCCACCGGCTGGTCCGGCGCTTCCTTGGGACTGCGCGTCAACATCCAGATGTCTTCCGGTGCGGCATTGGCGGGATCTTCAAGCGCTCCGCCTTCGTGCGAAATGTGCCAGATGTTGCGATCGCGACTGTAGATTTTCGTGGTGGTCTGCGAGATGGGCACGTTGTGCCTCGCCGCGTATTCGATGGCGTCTTCGCGCGACACGATATCCCACTCACGCCACGGCGCGATCACGGTGAGCTGCGGCGCGAGCGCTTTGTAGGTCAGCTCAAAACGAACCTGGTCGTTTCCCTTGCCCGTGCAGCCGTGCGCCAGGCTGTCGCAGCCGGTGGCCAGCGCCACTTCCACTTGTCTTTTTGCGAGCAGGGGCCGGGCGATGGACGTGCCGAGCAAATACTTGTGCTCATACAGGCCGCCCGCGCGCACCATGCGCCACAAATATTCCGTAACGAACTCTTCACGCATGTCGGCCACATGGACTTCGGACGCGCCGGTCTTGAGCGCCTTCTCTTCCAGGCCTTTCAGCTCGTCCTCACCTTGGCCGATGTCGCCGCACACCGCGACCACTTCGCACTGGTAATGCTCCTTGAGCCAGGGAATGATGATGGATGTATCGAGGCCTCCGGAGTAGGCCAAGGCTACCTTTTTGGGTTTCATAATTTTGCGGTCGCTCCCTAACGGTCGCGGTTCAGTAGCTTTTGCGGCCAGTAGCTTCAGAACCGCGCGCGTGAGCAAGCGTAGGCGCTTTTATCCGAGCAACATCAATAGTAACGCCTTTTGGACGTGTAGCCGGTTTTCGGCTTGATCGAAGACGGCCGATTGCGCGGATTCGATCACCTGGTCATCCACCTCTTCCCCGCGCTTGGCGGGCAAGCAATGCAGGAAGATGGCGTCGGGAGCCGCTTGGCCGAACAAGGCCGCGTTCACCTGATAGGGAGCGAAGTAGCGCCGGCGCTGTTCTTTCTCGTGCTCCTGGCCCATGCTGGCCCACACGTCCGTATATACGGCCTGCGCGCCGTCCACTGCTTCGGAGGCGTTGTTTGTAATGACGAGCTGTCCGCCCGCGACGGCCGCGAGCGCCTCTGCCTGAGCCACGATCTCGGCGTCGGGTTCGTAACCAGCCGGAGTGGCGAGCGAGAAATTCATGCCCAGCCGCAGCGCCGCCAGCATCAGCGAATGCGCCACGTTATTTCCGTCGCCGACGAACGCGAGTTTCAGCCCCCGTACCTCGCCAAATCGTTCCTGCAGCGTGAACACGTCGGCCAGGGCCTGGCAGGGATGGAAACGATCGCTGAGCGCGTTGATCACAGGAACGCTCGACCAGTGCGCCAGCTCATCGATGGTGTTTTGCGAAAAGGTGCGGGCGACGATGGCGTTGGTCCAACGGTCCAGGTTCCGCGCGACATCCTTCAGCGGCTCGCGGTCGCCAATGGGGCCGTTCTGAACCACGCAGTCGCCACCCAATTGCTTGATGGCCAGTTCAAAGGTGAGCCGCGTCCGCAGGGACGGCTTTTCGAACAACAAAGTGATATAGCGGCCGGTGAGAGCTTTGGCAAAGCGGCTGGGGCTGGACTTCAACTGTTGAGTAAGATCGAGTAGCGCAAGCAGCTCATCTTGGGAGATATCGAGATCGCGAGTGAAATCGCTCGCGGCGATCTTGGGAAGCGTTTTTGGCGCCGGCATTCTCTTAACGGACTTCAGTGTTCCAACCGACGGCATGGCTTTGTTCGGGCTCCCCTTTCTTTGCCGAGTGAATGATTATTCACTCTAATGAATAATTACACATTGGGGCGGGGCTTGTCAAACACTACCCCCGCCAAGGGATCGTCCGGCGAACTGCAACATCGCTGTCGCTCAGCGCAAGCCGGGTCGGCAGGGTGTGTACTTGGCGGGACCGAAAACCAAACTAAGAAAGGAGGTAGATTGATGACAGATCATATTCGACCCAAAGAAACGTGGGTCCCACCGAATGTCTTCGGCGATGTTAATTCGTTGACGGCAGCAGTAAAGTTTTTGGGCTCTAGCGACGGGTTCACCCTGGGTAATGGGCAGCCCATCGGAGCTAGCTTCTGAAGTTAATGGTCCTGCGCCAACTATCTATTAGCTTGCAACACCGGGGCGGGAAAACGAACTCCGCCCTTTCTTGAGAAGCGGGCACTTCTTGGAAGCAGTTTTTAGGACGCTACCCCGCGCCCGGTAAGGTCCCCGCAGTGCTCAGCCATCCATCTCCTAGTACCGCATTTACAAGTTGGTGGGCGCTCCGATACTACTTTCGTCGTATATTGGGCCGTGGATCCTTCCTTGGTCCGGGAACCCACGCCAAGGCCCGCTGCCGGCTTCTTGAGCCGTGTGTGTCGGGCCTTCGGTATATGGGCCCAAGTCTAAGCCGCACCGTCGAGCACACACCAGCTCCTGGTTTCTAACGCGCTTGACGCAGCCCGGGCTGCGGGGCCTGATACAGCCACACATCGTAGGAATTGTTGGAGTACACTAAGCCCGACCCGGGGGGCGGCGTCCAATTTTGACCGCGCTCGGGAATGTAATAAACGGGATTCAGCGTCGGTATTGGTTTTCCGGCGGAAAATGCCGCGAGCAGTTCGGACTGCCTCAATTTGACCTGCGGAGTGTTTAAATCGTGGCCGCGCCAGGCGCGAAGGTTGGTATAGGTCGACGTCAAATAGTTGATCCGCTGGTCTGAGCTGGCCACGTAGACCGGCGCGTCCTGATGATCGTTCGTGATATTTTGCCGCGATAGCCAATCCAGCACGTTCTTTTCATCGTGCGTGAGCGCGAAGGCCTGCCACTGCGTCATTGGGTCCCAGAACGACGCGAACCAGAGCAGATTATCGGACAAAAACAAAGCCAGGAAACCGCAGACCGCCAAAGCCATGGCCGGACGCGGCCGTATCGACAGCAGCTTCTGCAGTGCCGCCACAATGGCGGGCGCGCCCAAAAGAAATAGCGCGGTCCAATCGTTACCGTGGGCAAAATGGATGGGCTGGCGGGATTGGATCAGCAGATCATGATGAGTGAGCCCGAAAATGACGGCGAACCACACCAGGCACAATCGGGTGCGCGGCTGGCCCAAGGCGGGCTTCAGCTTTTTCCAACGCGTCAGCGGGCCGAATGCGAACAGCGCCACCAGGTACAGCGCCGGCGCATAGGTCCAGAAATCATACGGCCAATCCAGCCGCCACTGCGCTTCAAGCGCCCGATGATCGGCGAAGCGGTTCAGAAACACCATGTAATAGGCCAGATGGAGCGCGGTGATCGCGCAGCTCCCCAACAACAAGGTCCGGGAGACGGCTCCGCTTTTGATTGTCAATTCCAGCGCCGCGTACAGAATCAGGATCAGCCCCAGACTCAGGCCGGTAAACGGATGACTGGCCGAAAGCACAGCCGCCGCCACCATAGCCGCCACGAATTTCTTGCGCACCAGAAACAGAATCGTCAGCAGGAAAAGGGCGTGGTAGAAAGCCTCGGTAGGGTAGACCAGGTTCCTGCCAAAGTTGAGCATCCACCAGCCATCGCCGGCGTCGAAGAGCAGAAAGGCGCGCGGCATTTTGACGTGTTGTGCCAGCCCCAGAGCCACGCCGGCCAGCGAAAGGACGCCGCCACCCCAAAAGAAACAAACGAACCCAAGCTTCTGCGCCAGGGTGTTCCATCCCACCCATTCCTCATAGAGTTTTGCGGCGACAATGGCTGCAAAGGCGACGGCGGCAAGATGGAATGCGATCAGCGCGAGGTCCGGACTGAGGCCGATCTTTTGCAACAGTCCCAGCAAAAATAAGGGCGGCTGGAAGTAAATAGCGGGCGTACCATAGCTGGCGTAAGGGTTTCCGTAGTTGAGGTGGAATCCCTGGACAAAGGATTGACGCCCATTGGCGACGTAATAGGGAAGGTCGTATTGAACAAAAGCGGTGGGAACCAGCCCGTTCCGCCATGCCCTTAGCGCCGTCCACACCAGCGGAATGAAAGCGGGCACGCCCATGAGCAGAGCAACCAAAAGCGGAATCCTGGGAGCGCCGCCTGGATTAGGTGCCAAAGCGCCCGAATGCGCCGAAGCGCCTGGGACCGGTTGAGCCGTGGCTTGCATCCTCATTATTCATCGAGCGTATGGCTATCCAAGATTAGGGTCTTAAAGGGGCAAGCGAGATCGACCGATGTATCACTTGGGTCCCATGCGACGTCGAGTAGCTTTACTGATCGTACTGGCCTTCAGCGGTTGCTCTCGTGACCACGATCAACGGCGCGGAGGGGAACGCGACCGGGACTCTCCCGCGTTTAAAGCCGGCGAAGCAGCTCACGAAATCGCCAGGCACGCCGAGAAGACCGCTGCTGAAGCCGCGCGCGAGTTGCAGGAGACCGCCAGGAAAGCCAAAGAAGGCTGGAAGCAAAAGGAACGGGAAAACCAGGAGAAGTCCGGCCCGGGCCGCTAGTCGCCGAAGCGCTCGGCCGATCGGGCTTTGGCTTTGGCGGCCTCTTCTTCCCGATTCTTGGCCGGCGCGTTGGTTTCGAGCGAAAGCAGCAGACGAGCGGAGACGCCCGCGATTTCATCCACAGCGGCCTGGAACAACTTTTCGTTGGTCTTGGATGGCTTAGTAAAGCCGCTGATCTTTCGCACGAACTGGAGGGACGCGGCGCGCACTTCTTCGTCCGTGACGGGTGGATCGAAGTTGAAGAGGGTTTTGATATTCCGGCACATATCAAAACATTACTCGATTGCCATGACCAGTAGCGTAGAGTCGTCCTGCAGGGCGCCTTCGGAGAAGCCGGCCACCTGGGACACGATCTTCTTTTGCAGGGAAGTTGCGTCCAAAGTCCGGTTCTGGGCCAGGATGCTCAGCAGCCGATCCTCGCCGAATTGTTCGCCCGCGGCGTTCTCAGCCTCAGTGATGCCGTCGCTGAAGAGCAACAAACGGTCCCCGGGTGCCAGCCGAACTTCGCCCTGGCGATAGACCCAGTCCGGGAACACGCCGAGTACCGCGCCGCCCTGCTCCAGCCGCGACGATTCGCCGTTCACCCGGACCAGCATGGGGGCATTGTGTCCGGCATTGGTGTAGGTGAAGCGGCGGCCGTCCAGCACGCCATAAAACAGCGTGATGAACTTATTGGGCGCTGTGTTGGCGCACAGAATCCGGTTCAGGCGATTGGCCAGGATGTCCGTCGACGCAGCGTCGGGAGCCAGGGCCCGCACCGCCGCCTGCAGATTCGACATCATCAACGCCGCGGAAACGCCCTTGCCGGATGCATCGCCAACACAGATTCCTAGGCGACTCTCGCCCAGCGGGACCAAGTCGAGATAGTCGCCACCGACGCTGCCCGCGGGTGTCCAGGAAGCGGAAAAATGGCAATCGGGGAATTGCGGAATGGTTTTGGGCAGCAAGGCGTGCTGCGTGGCCACCGTCTCGCGTAATTCCTCGCGCTCAGCCGCGGCGCTGCGTATTTGCCGCCGCAGTGTGAAAAGCAAGTGCGAGTTATCCCAGGGCTTCTCCACGAAATCCTGAGCGCCGTTGTGAACGGCCTCCATGGCGAGAGGGACGCTGCCCCAGGCCGTCATCACCACCACGGGCAGCGCGCGATCCAGTTTACGGACTGAGCGGAGCAAATCCAGGCCTTCCTGTCCCGACGTGGTATCGCGGGCATAGTTCAGATCCATCAGCAGCAGATCGAAATCTCCCGCTGAGAGATTAGCCAGCACCGCTGAGGGGGAGTTGGCGGTTTCAATCTGATAGCCTTCCTGCTTCAGGAGCAGACGCAGAGCTTCCAGTACATCCGGTTGGTCGTCAGCAATCAGGGCCCGCATGGCAATGGGAGTAACAGGTTGAGTGCCAATCGACACTGAACTATTAAGGCCAGTAGAGCCAGTGACATGGGGGCCCCAAGAGGCTATGACGCCGGCACCCGGCCGGTCGGTGGCGGACGCATGGTTCCCAGTATCCGGGAGCATCCGATAGCACGTTACTGAAGCTATTTCGAGCGGGCGCGATCGAGCAGTAGCTCGCGCTCGCGGGAATTGCGAGTGAGCGATGCAGCGCGCTCAAACTCGGCACGGGCTTCGTCCAGGCGGCCGAGCTTGAAGAGGAAATCGCCCCGCACGCTCGGCAGAAGGTGATAATTCTCGAGCGAAGGCTCCGCGGTCAGCGCGTCGACGAGTTCCAGGCCTGCCGCTGGACCGAACGCCATGGCGATTGCAACCGCGCGGTTCAGCTCGACGATGGGCGACGGTGCGATTTGCGCGAGTTCGGCGTAGAGCGCGGCGATGCGCTCCCAATTGGTCTCGTCCGCGGTGCGGGCTCGCGCGTGACACGCGGCGATTTCGGCCTGGAGCGCATAGGGGCCAGGATCGGCGTTCAGTAGCTGAGCGCGATGGAGCGCGGCTAGGCCACGACCGATCAGGAGTTGATTCCAGAGCGCGCGGTTCTGTTCCAAAAGCAAGATGGGTTTTCCCGATGCATCGACGCGGGCGTTGGAGCGGGACGCCTGAATCTCCATGAGAGCGACCAGACCGTGGACCTCGGGCTCCCCGGGAACAAGCTCCGCCAGGATGCGGCCGAGACGCAGCGCATCCTCACACAGAGCCGGGCGCATCCAATCTTCGCCGGCGGTGGCGGAGTAGCCTTCGTTGAAGATGAGGTAAATCACTTCGAGCACCGACGACAGACGAGCGGCGAGCTCGGGCCCGCGAGGAACTTCGAAGGGAACGTGGGCTTCGCTGAGCACCCGCTTGGCCCGAACGATGCGCTGTGCAATGGTGGGCTCCGCCACCAGGAACGCTCGCGCGATCTCGGCCGTGCTGAGGCCGCCGAGTAAACGCAGGGTGAGCGCGACGCGCGCCTCGGCCGAGAGAACCGGATGACAGGCGGTAAAGATGAGACGCAGCAGGTCGTCACCCACGGGATCGTCCAGCGAAGACTCAAAATCCGGCACAGACATCTGCTCGGCTTCGAGCTGGTAGCCGAGCTCCTCATGCTTCCGCTCCAAACGCTTGTTGCGGCGCAGGTGATCGATGGCGCGATGTTTGGCCGCCGCCATCAGCCAGGCGCCGGGATTGCGCGGGATGCCGTCTATGGGCCACTGCTCGAGCGCGGCAACCAGAGCATCCTGCGCGAGTTCTTCGGCGATGCCGATATCGCGAACCATCCGCGCCAGCCCAGCGATCAGGCGGGCCGACTCGATCCGCCAGACGGCGTCGATTGCTTTATGGGTGTCGGTGTCGATAGCGTTCACCGCTACCGATCACAGCATGGCACCTGGATTTAGTGCAAGGGCCCTACCGCAAGGTTCCCGCGGCCTCTTGCAGTTCGGGCGGAAACTCCGACATCTCCTGCACCTGCCGGATCTCGATCACTTCGTTGTCCGAAGCCGGGCAGCGGGTGGCCCATTCAATGGCCTCTTCCCGCGATTTCACCTGTATCATCCAGTAGCCGCCGACTACTTCTTTGGCCTCGACAAACGGCCCGTCGGTGACTTTGGGCTTGCCTCCCTGGAACGACACGCGAGCGCCCGCGGAGGGCGGATGAAGACCATCGAGGGCGAGCAGCACGCCGGCCTTTTGCAGGGATTCGTTGTACTTCATCATGGCGGCGATGGCCTTGGGGTCGGGCATGGCGCCCGGCGCGGCCTGGTCGTAGCCTTTCGGGATCATTAGCAGCATGAATCGCATTTTGTATCCTTTGAATTTTATGGCCGCTCCCTCACGGTCGCGGTTCTGTTGGTTTTATGGCCGCTCCCTCACGGTCGCGGTTCTGTTGGTTTTACGGCCGCTCCCTCGCGGTCGCGGTTCTGTTGGTTTTACGGCCGCTCCTCGCGGTCGCGGTTCTGTTGGTTTTACGGCCGCTCCCTGACGGTCGCGGCTCTGTTAGCGCGGTTCTGTAAAAGGGATGAGGGCGCGCAGCCGGGGATCGCGCAAGTAAAGTCCGGCCCACACCAGCACACCGAAAATAATCGGGAAGATGGTGTCGAACAATGGGTCGCGGACACGCAGGTGGGTCGCCACCGCACCGCCGAGATAGCCGGTCAACAAGATCGCGCCGAAGATCGCGGTCCGCGGAATCACATACACCGCCATACAAATGAGCTCGATGATCCCGAGAGCGCGACTGAGGCCGATGGGATAGCCCAGCCGATTGAATGCTTCGACCACCTGGGACGGGACGACCAAATGTCCGACGGCATCGAAGAGCAGGAACAGTATAGACAGCGCGCTGAGGATGCGTCCAGCCCAGGGAATCTTGTTCATGATTTCTAGAGTCTCACTTAGGCGGTGGAAAAGCGGGATTGTCCTGCATCTGGCGAATCTCTACTTCACCTTCTCCGGCTACCTTCAGGAATCGCTCGGACAATTGAACCGCTTCTGCCTTGGACGCCAACTGGAAGATGGCGAAGCCCGCGATCAGCTCTTTCGATTCGGTGAATGGGCCGTCGGTAACAGTGACCTTTCCTTCCGAAAGCTTCACACGCGCGCCCTTGGAGCTGGCTTGCAGCCCGTCGGTGGCGAGCAGCTTGCCGCTTTGCGCCAATTCTCCAATTAGCTTCCCCATTTCGGCCATGTGCTCCGGAGTAGGGGGAATGCCCGCTTCTGAATCCTTGAAGTTGGCGGGCTTGTAGATCATCATGAATCGCATCGTTAAATCTCCTTTGTGTTTATGAGCCGATTTGGGACCGGCT
Source organism: Bryobacterales bacterium (assembly GCA_963747945.1). Classification (GTDB taxonomy): domain Bacteria; phylum Acidobacteriota; class Terriglobia; order Bryobacterales; family Bryobacteraceae; genus Palsa-89. Next base: position 98,416 of record CAVVHB010000025.1, on the reverse strand, counting down.
CTAATTATGCGTCGAACGAGGACCGGCTAGATCGACATGTAACTGCTAAACTTTGTTTTTGGACACAAGGACCAAGATAGTTCCGCTCCACGAACTCCCAGAGCGGCTGCAAAGCCGTGCCTTCCGTTGTCTATCCGGTCATTTCGATCCGCTGCTGGCCGAGCATGTGCGCAGGCTGGACAAGGAACGGAACCCAGGACAGGCGCTGGTGGTGGAGGTAACCAATCCAAGCCGGCCACTGCTCGGGCAGCGCGCGCGGGCCGAACTGGTGGCTGCGCTGGCCATGGTGGATTACGTGGTGCTGGGCAACGGCGAGACGGGCGCGGGAACACCCGCGGATGGCGATATCACGGAACGTTTTATCGAACATGTCCTGCAGCGCCATGCGCAGGAATCCACCCGATGAGCGCATCCACCAATCCGCCGCGCATATTAGTGGTAAGGCTGGGGTCCATGGGCGACGTGATCGCCGCGCTGCCCGCGGTGGCGAGCCTGAAGCACAGCATCCCGCACTCGAAGATCACCTGGGTGATCGATCCGAAGTGGAGCCTGCTGCTGGAGGGCAATCCGTACGTGGATTCGGTGGTACATCTGGACCGGCGGACGTTCACGGGATTGTGGCATGCGTGGCACCAGCTGCGCGCGTCGCGATTCGATTTCGCGGTGGATTTTCAAGGACTGGTAAAGTCGGCGCTGGTAGCCACGCTGGCGCGTCCGGAGCGTATTTTCGGATTCAACGCGGCATACGCCCGCGAGTCGGCCGCATCGTGGTTTTATTCGACCAAAGTGCCCATCCGCTCTTATCACGCCGTGGAACGGAATCTGGATCTGGCGACGGCAGCGGGCGCATCGAACATTCTGCGGACTTTTCCATTGCCGCCCGGCGAGCAACAATCGAAACTGCCGGAGGGCGACTTCGTGCTGGCCAGTCCGCTGGCAGGATGGGGCGCCAAGCAATGGCCGCTCGAGCACTATTCGAAGCTGGCCGAACGGCTGCATCGCGAGAGCGGGATGCCGCTGGTGTTGGACGCGCCGTATCCGCTGCATGTGCAAGGCACCGAAACGCACGTCTCCACGCTCGCGGGATTGATCTATGCCACGCGGCGAGCTACGGCGGTGGTGGGGTTGGACAGCGGGCCTTTGCATCTGGCGGCGGCACTGGGCAAACAGGGCCTGGCGATCTACGGGCCGACCGATCCGGCGCGTCACGGTCCCTACGGCGGCACCATCGGCGTGCTGCGGAGCCCGGAAGCTGTGACCACGTATCGCCGGACGACGGAACCGGACGCGAGCATGCGCGAGATCACGCCGGACCAGGTATTCGAGGCGCTGGAACCGATCCTTGCAACCCACAAAGATCGCTGAGCGATGCCGAACGGACTCAAAATCCGCTTGCTCACGCGCGCGGTTCAGAACGATGAGACTAAGCGCGCATGAGCGTTTTTCCCAAGCCGTACGCCGATCTGGTGGCGCGTCTGCGCGTGACGTGCGGGTTCATTATGGTTGCGGCGTTTGCGTGGTTCTCACGGCCGGATGCGCGATCGTTAGCCTGGGGCCTGCCGGTCTCGGCGGTCGGACTGGCGCTGCGGGCTTGGGCCACCGGGCATGTGGAGAAAAACATCAAGCTGGCGGAGAGCGGCCCTTATGCTTATGTTCGAAATCCGCTGTATTTGGGGACGCTGCTGGTGGCCGCGGGGTTCGCGATTGCGTCGAGGCAATGGCCGCTGGCGGTGTTATTTGCCGTGGTGTTTCTGTTCATCTATTTGCCGGCGATCGAGCTCGAAGAACAACATTTGCGGAAATTGTTTCCCGAGTTTGCGGCTTACGCTGACCGCGTGCCGGCTCTTTGGCCGACATTTGGGACCGTGAAGAGGCCAGAAAGATTTCGGTGGGAGCTGTATGTGCGGAATCGGGAGTATCAGGCGGGGATAGGGTTTGTGGTGGGAGCGGCGTACCTGATGATCCGGGCGTTCACACGAGTGTGAACGCGGCACGCAGGAGTGCGTGCGCCACAAAAGCGAGTGGGTGAGCCACAAAAGCCGAAGTGGGTGCGGCACAAAACGAGTGCGTGCGCCACAAAAGCGAGTGGGTGCGGCACACAGTACTTAAGTTCCACCGCAGTGCCTGTATCCTAGTTACATGTGTGGCATCGTTGGCTATATAGGGAACAGAAGAGCAGTCCCCATCATCCTGGATGGCCTGCGCCGGCTCGAATACCGCGGGTATGACTCCGCCGGTATCGCAGTCCTGAACGGCGACAATCACTTGTCGGTGCGGCGCGCATCGGGCAAGTTGCGCAATCTGGAAGACGCCATTCGCATCAATCCGATGGATGGGCCCTACGGCATCGGCCACACGCGCTGGGCGACGCACGGCCGTCCCACCGAAGAGAACGCGCATCCGCATCGCGACTGCACCGGCGATATCGTCGTGGTTCACAACGGGATCGTCGAAAATTACCTGACCCTCAAGCACCAGCTTCAACTGGAAGGCCACAAGTTCGTCACCGAGACCGACACCGAGGTGATTGCGCACCTGGTGGAAAAGTACAACGAAGGCAATCTGGAAGAAGCGGTCCGGCGAGCGGTGAAGGAGCTACGCGGAGTGTTCGCGCTGAGCGTGATCGCCAGTTCGGATCCGAACAAGATCGTCGCGGCCCGCCTGGGTCCTCCGGTGGTGATTGGGTTGGGCGATAACGAATACTTCGTGGCGTCCGATGTGCCGGCCATCTTGAGCCATACCCGCGACATGTTCTTCCTGGGCGATGGCGATATCGCGGTGCTGACGCCGGACGGCGTGCATTTAACCGATTTCAACGGACGGCCCATCAAGCGCCAAGTGACCCATATTTTGTGGGATCCCATCATGGCGGAAAAGGGCGGCTACAAGCATTTCATGCTCAAGGAGATTTTTGAGCAGCCGCGCGCGGTGCGCGATACGGTGCTGGGCCGCGTGGGGCAGGAGACGGGCCGGGTGTTCATCGACGAGATGGACATCAAACCCAAGGCGTTCGCCGAATTCAAGTCGCTGAAGATCATCGCCTGCGGGACCAGCTGGCACGCGGCGCTGGCGGGCAAGTTCATGATCGAGAAGCTGGCGCGGATTCCAGTGGAAGTGGATTACGGGAGCGAATTCCGGTACCGCGATCCGATTGTTTCGGCCGATATGCTGACGGTGGTGATTTCGCAGTCCGGAGAAACGGCGGACACCATCGCCGCTCAGCGCGAGGCCAAGCAGCATGGCTCCAAGACATTGGCCATCTGCAATGTTGTAGGGTCCATGATCACGCGCGAGGCCGCGGGCACATTGATGACGCACGCGGGTCCCGAAATTGGCGTGGCATCCACGAAGGCGTTTACGTCCCAGCTCACCGCTCTGTTTATCCTGGCGATGTACCTGGGGCAAGTGCGCGAAACGCTGACACCCGAGCAATCGGCCTGCCTGGTGCAGGAGCTGGTGAAGCTGCCCGGAAGGCTGGAGACGGTGCTGAGCCACGAGGGGATTTACGACGAACTGGTGAAGAAGCTTTTCCGTGCGACGGATTTCCTGTTTCTGGGCCGCGGGATTCATTTTCCGATCGCGCTGGAAGGGGCGCTCAAGCTGAAGGAAATTTCCTACATCCACGCCGAAGGTTATCCGGCCGGCGAGATGAAGCATGGGCCGAATGCGCTGATTGACGAGAACCTCCCCGTGGTGGTGATCGCGACGCGCGATCCATCGAGCGAGGACAGCCGCGTGCGATACGAGAAAACGCTGTCGAACATTCAGGAAGTGAAGGCTCGCAATGGCATCGTGATCGCGGTTGTGTGCGATCAGGACGCTGAAGAGGTGGGCAAGGTGGCCGACTACACGATCGCGATTCCCGCCACAACGGAGCTGCTGCTGCCGATTCTGGAAATCGTGCCGCTGCAACTGTTGGCCTATCACATCGCGGTGCGCCGGGGTTGCGATGTGGATCAGCCACGCAATCTGGCCAAGAGCGTGACGGTGGAATAGGCTCCCTACGGTCGCCGGGGTTGGGGTGGCTCGCTGCGCTCGCTGGGGTTGGCGTCATGAGGCAGTTCACGCACCAGATATATATCGCTACGCACGGCAAGGGGCTGTACGATTTTACTCGTGAGATTGAAAGCTGGCTCAAGTCGCACGAAACCCAGACCGGGTTGCTGACCGTCTTTTGCCAGCACACGTCGGCGTCGTTAGTAATCCAGGAGAACGCCGATCCCGATGTGGTGGCCGATTTGGCTGATTTCCTGACCCGCCTGGTCCCGGAAGACACCCGTTTGTACCGGCACACCGCGGAGGGGCCGGACGATATGACGTCGCACATCCGGTCGGCTCTCACGCAGACACACTTGTCGATTCCGATTCATAACGGCAAGCTGGCTTTGGGGACCTGGCAGGGCGTTTATTTGTTCGAACATCGCGTGCGGCCGCACCGGCGCAGCGTCGTGCTGCATTTGCTCACCGATTAAGGTTACTGGAAATAAGACGAGAGATTGTGCGCCAAGCGGCAACCATGTACATAGCGTGAAGACTCTCACGCCTCTATGTCCGGGATAGCGGGATACTTTCTTCGATCGGGAAACGCGGATTTCGCGCGGGTCCAGGCCATGTGCGACCAAATCCGGCACCGCGGCCCGGATGACGAGGGCTATCGGATGGAGGGGCGGATGGGCATGGGCGTGCGCCGGCTCAGCATCATCGATCTAGCCCTGGGACGTCAGCCGATTTCGAACGAAGATGGAACCGTGTGGGTGGCGTTGAACGGCGAGATCTGCAATTATCGCGAGCTGCGCAGTTCGCTGGCATGTCGCGGACATCGGTTCCGCACTCGGAGCGATACGGAGGTTCTGGTTCACCTCTATGAAGAGCACGGCGTGGATGGCATTCAGCGCCTGCGCGGGATGTTCGCCTGCGCGATCTGGGATTCGCGCCGGCAATCGCTGCTGTTGGTGCGAGATCGTTTCGGCCAGAAGCCGCTGTACTACGCGGCGCTACCGCAGGGCCTGTATTTCGGGAGTGAGCTGAAGTGCCTGCGCGCGGCCGGGGTTCCGCTCAGACACAATCGGGAGGCCCTGCAGCTCTATCTCTTGCTCGGCTACATTCCCGATCCCTGGACACCGTACGCCGGGATTCGCAAACTCGGGCCAGGGGGTTGGCTGAGCTGTGATTCGGGCGGCCGGATCGAGGAGGGCCGGTATTGGACGTTACCCGCGCCGGCCGAGCAACGTCCCACGGCTCTCAGCGAACAGGAAGCTTGCGACTCTGTGCGCCATGTCTTCGACCAGGCGGTCAAAATGCATCTGACCTCCGACGTTCCGGTAGGCGCCTTTTTGAGCGGCGGAATCGATTCCGCCTCGGTGGTGGCGTCCATGGCGCTACAAAGCCCCCAGCCCGTGAAAACATTTTCGATCGGATTTGACGAGTCGGGTTGCAACCAGCTTTCGCTCGCGGCGGCACTGGCGAGAAAATACTCGACCGAGCATCACCACCTGGTGGTTCGGCCGGATTCGGTGGATGCGGTGGACCTGGTGTCGAAGTTGGCGCGGCACTTCGACGAGCCTTTTGGGGATTCGTCCGCTATTCCCGCTTATCTGGTCTCCGAGTTCGCGGCGCGATACGTGAAAGTGGCGCTCAGCGGCGATGGCGGCGACGGGCTGCTGGCCGGTTACGAGAGCTTTCCCGACAGACACGGGTTGCGGCTCCTGAACCACGTTCCTGCCGCGGTGCGGACGCTCCTCTCGCGAATCGGCGACCTTCTTCCTTACTCGGCGTTCGGAAAAGACTATCTTCGGATGATTAGCCGGCCGACCGTGCTGGAACGTTATTTTGAAGGCGCGGCGCCGCACTATCTTTTCGAGCGCCTGCTGACGCCGGAGTGGATGCCATCCACCGACACCGCGTTTCTTAGGCGAAAGATGGCGCACGGGTTGTTTCCAGGTTTGGTGTTGCCGGGCATGCTGGTGAAGGTGGATCGCATGTCGATGGCCAATTCGCTCGAGATCCGCAGCCCGATGCTGGATCATGAACTCGCGGAACTGGCGGTTCGCATTCCGCTCTCCTGGAAGTTGAAGAAAGGCCGGAGGAACGACATTTTCATTCGTGCCGTAGGGCATCGTCTGCCCCAGGAGTTGTTGCGCCACCCCGGGCGGGCCTTCGGCGTGCCACTGGGGCGCTGGTTCCGGGGCTCGCTGAGAAGCTTCGTGTGGGACCACTTGACCAGCCGTCCCTTTCTGGATCGGCGAATGGTCTCGGCGCAGTTCGTGATGCATCTGCTCGAAGAGCATGATAGCGGACGCCGCGACAATCATCGCCACCTTTGGAAGCTGCTGATGCTGGAACTGTGGTTTCAGGAGGACGGCAGTCTGCAAAGCGCGGCCACCTCAGCCGAAGCTTGCACCGTTCGAACGTGTCCCGTTTAATGTGTTCAGGTTGACACATCGTGTCCGGCAGAACACCGGGCGAGTGGGAGCAAGAGTCCTGGAATCATTAACTTGCGATTCGGTGGGCCATCTGCTTTTCTCTTCTGCGAAGAGGAGAAAAGGCGATGCAGACAATCAAATTCTTCGCGATCCTGGTGGCGGCGGCCAGCGAGATGGCGGCGGAAAGCGCAACCACACGGAGCACAATCACGCGGAAGCTGATGGTGAACATCCCGGCGCGCAAGATCGCGCTGGTAGAGGACGGCAAGGTCCTGAAGATGTATTCCGTGGCGGTGGGCAAAAAGAGCACGCCTAGCCCGAGCGGCAGCTTCCATATCGCGAGCCACGTGGTGAACCCAACGTATTCACACGCCGGCAAGGTGGTGCGGCCAGGCCCGGCGAATCCAGTGGGCACGCGCTGGATGAGCATTGGCTACAAAGGCTACGGCATCCACGGAACGAATCAGCCCGAATCCATCGGCCACGCGGCGTCGCACGGCTGCATCCGCATGCGAAATCACGATGTCGAGGAATTGTTTCCGCTGGTCCACGTGGGCGACGAGGTGGATCTGATCGCCGACCCGACTCCGGAAGAAGCCAGCCTCTTTGAAAAATCTGTGGACCAACTCCCCTTGGAACATCTACAGGCTAAGGCCGCCTCAGCCGATGGAAGGAACGTTGGAGGATTGCAATGATTTTCCTGAGCGCGCTCGGCGAATTCCCTGAAATGGTGTTGGGTTTTGCCTTCAGCCTCGGATGCGCGCTGCTTCTCGCGTTCCTCTGCCTGCGGCTTGTGCTCAGCCTGATGACGCGCCAACAGTATAATGTGGCCCATAATGTAATCAATGATCCGAGTCATACCGGCTCTATTCTTTGGCTCGGTGCTGCTGTTGGCACAAGTGGCAGCTCAGACACCGCCACAGCCGATGCCCTCGACAGCGTCGCAATTGGCAGCCCGTATCTCCTCCCTGCTGCCGCGCCGTACAACCGTTTCAGTCGCATTGCAAAACCTGACGCCGATACCAGGAGCGGAGTGGTCCAGCTTCCGCAAGCTGTTGCAGGACGAATTGCGCAAGGCGGGCGTGGAGACGGCTGGGGTGACGACGGGGACGCCGCCTGATTCGGGCTTCGCTCCTACGGCTGCGCGGGTACGGGTCACACTTTCCGAGGATGCTCGCGGCCTGCTGTTAGTGGCCGAGGTTTTCAGCGGAGACAATCGGCAGGTGGCGATGCTTCCGTGGAACCCGCCCTCCTCTGCGCAAGCAAAACCGCGGATTAATATCACCAAGAAGCTTTTCTGGACCGAGGCGGAGCCCATCCTCGACATGCTGCTGGTAGACTCCGATTCGCAAATGTTGATTTTGGACGCCGACAAAATCGCCAGCTATCGTCGGATGGAGGACAAGTGGACGCCATTGGCGACCGCTTCGCTCGTTCTTCCCCGCCCGCTTCCTCGCGACCCACGGGGCCGGGTAGAAGCCACCCCTGGAGGATTTGAAGCCTTCTTGCCGGTGGCGACCTGCACTGGCGTCTGGAACCCCGAACTCAAGTTGAGGTGTGACAGCGGTATCGCGAATTGGCCTGGCTTGGCGACGCATTGGGCGGCGGATCGGAACGTTTTGGAAGGGGACGCTCCCACCCCAAGTTTTGAGGGCTGGGGAAGCGACTGGGCGAGCCTCGCCGATCCTTGCGGGGCGGGCACAGTCATCATCGCGAGCAGCACGAACAACGAACAGGACTCGATTCGCGCGTACCAGGTGGTGGACAGACAAGCTACCCCGTTGAGCGATGCACTGCCCACGTCCGGCCCGGTCACCGCGCTGTGGCCATCCGAGTCCGGCGCCGAATCGGGCAAAGCCGCAACGCTGGTGGTCCACAACCTGCAAACAGGACAATATGAGGCTTCCCGGCTGGGCCTGGCTTGCACTGAATAGCCTGCTCATCTCCAGCTCGCTGACGGGAGCGGTGCGTCCACGCTATGGCGGATCGGTGACCGTCGAACTGTCCAGCGCCTGGACCAGCCTGGAGCCCGGCATCGTCAAGACCGCTCTTTCGGTTCCCATCGCAGAGACGCTGGTGCGCGTCAACTCCCGCGGCGAAATAGAACCGGTGCTGGCCGTGGCCTGGCAGCACGACCCGGATTATAAGCGCTGGCGATTCTCATTACGAGGGAAGGTCACCTTCCACGATGGGGAATCGCTCACCGGCGCGAGCGCGGCGCCATCGCTGGTGGCGGCATTGAAGCCAAGATACGGCGAGATTTCGATCGAGGCGGGAGGACAGGCGCTGGTGGTTCAGTCCGATCATGCGATGTTTGATTTGCTCGATGAGCTCGCTTTGCCGGACGCCGCGATCGTTCGCAAGAGCGACGCCGCTGCGCTGATTGGAACCGGGCCGTTCCGCGTCACCGCCTGGGAGCCGGGCCGGCGCCTGACGCTGGCTGCGTTTGACGACTACTGGGGCGCACGGCCGTATCTCGACACAGTGGAGATCGAGTTCGGCCCAGGGCACGGACGCGCGGACCTGTTCGATATCCCGGTTGGCCCCGCGCGACGGATACTTCCGGAAGCTTTTGCGACGTGGTCGTCCGCGCCGCGATCGCTTGTCGCGATCACAGAACTCAACGCAGATCCAACGCTCGCGCAGGCGCTCGCGCTGCTGATCGATCGCGCGCCCATCGCAAATGTTCTCGCGCAGCACAAGGCAGATGCGGCATTTGGTTTGCTTCCGGAGTGGCTGAGCGGCTATGCGTTCCTGTTCCAGACGGCGCCGGATGTCATGCGTGCGAAGCAGTTAGTGTCCGCGCTGCGACTGGGACCGATGAGTCTCGGCTACCCGGCGAACGATTTGTTCCTGCGATCGGTGGCCGAGCGCGTGGCGTTGAATGCGCGCGATGCGGGGTTGTCCATCCAGCCCACGCCTGCCGGCAACACGAACCTTCGGCTGATGGAATGGCCGCTCGAATCCACCAACGCCGCGTACGAGCTGAAGCGCATCGCGGAGTTGGCCGGAGCAGGCGATCGCGCCAGGCAGCTGGAGTCCGCGAAGCCGGAAACCCTGTACGAATTCGAGCGATCCCTGCTGGACGACCATCGCATCATCCCGCTGGTTTACTTGCGCGAGACTTTCGGCATCGCCCCGCGAGTTCACTTCCAACCACCATCCCAAACAACGGCGCCGGACACGTTCGCGCTTCATTTGGAAAACGCCTGGGTTGATCAGAGGGCAGTGCCGTGAGTTTTCGAACCAAAGTTTTTCTCAGCATCACAGGCACGGTGGTGTTGGCGGTGTGGATCGTCGCGGCGGTAGTGTCCACGCTGGTGAGCCAATCCTTCGAACGTAGAGATACCCAGCGCACGGCCGCCCTGGTAAGCCAGTTGCAGCGCGAATTCGATCGACGGGGCGCGGATGTAGCGCGCCGCGTGCAGGCGGTTGCCGACTCCGATGAGGTGCAGCGGCTGGCTGTGAACCTGGGCGACACTTCACAATATTTCACCGAAGCCCAGACGCTGGCGCAAGAGCAATCGCTCGATTTCCTGGAGCTGGTGGGGCCGGACGGCGCCATCATCAGCTCGGCCGAATGGCCGGCGCGCTTCGGATACAAAGAGGACTGGCTGGCGCAACCTGTGAATTGGAAAGCGCAAGGCGTGTTCCTGAAGAAGGAAGATCTGGCGGATGGCACCGCGCTCGGTCTGATCACTGTGCGAAGCGTCAAGGCCGGCGACGGAGCGGTGTATGTCGCAGGCGGCCAGCGGCTGGACAAGGAGTTTCTGGACTCGTTGCCGTCGACCGATGGCATGCGCTTCCAGCTCTATCGCAATTTTGAACCGCTGGCTTCGCCCACGAGTTTGGGATCGAAGCTTGCGGCCGGCCTGGTGCAGGAGGTCCGGCAGCAGCCTCGGGAACTGACACGGGTGGATGACGCGGCCACCATCACGGCGATTCCGTTGCAAGGCCGCGACAACCAGTTGCTGGCGATCCTGCTGGTGGAAAACTCGCGCGCTGAGCTGGCCAGCCTCAGAAGATACATTCAGGGAACGGCGGGGATCGTGGGCGGCGCAGGCGTGCTGCTGGGTCTGATACTGAGTTTTTGGACCGCCTCGCGCGTGACGCGTCCCTTGCGCGATCTGGCATCCAGCGTTCGGGAAGTGGCCATGGGCAAATGGGACACGCGAGCCACCGTGTCATCGTCGGACGAAGTGGGGCAATTGGCACGCGATTTCAACGGCATGACGGAGCAATTGGTGGAACAGCGCGATCGTATGATCCAGGCCGAGCGAGTGGCGGCGTGGCGCGAGCTGGCGCGGCGGCTGGCGCATGAGCTGAAGAATCCACTGTTTCCGCTGCAGATCACCATCGAGAATTTGCAGCGCGCGCGAGACGCATCGTCCGAGCGGCTGGATGACCAGTTTGACGAGGTTTTTCGCGAAAGCACCTCGACGCTACTCGCCGAGCTGGGCCACTTGAAGACCATTATCGGGCGCTTCAGCGATTTCGCTAAGATGCCCGCGCCGCAGCTGGAACCGGTGGACGTGAATCAAATGGCGCGTGAAGTGATTCAGCTTTTCGAGGCGCAACTGCGAGCTCCGGGGCAGCCGGCGGTGGAAACGAAATTGCAACTGAATGCCGATCCCAGCGAGGTCCCGGCCGATCCAGACCAGTTGCGGCGGGCATTGAGGAATTTGATTTTGAACGCGCTGGACGCCATGCCGCAAGGTGGCGCGCTCACCATCCGAACAGCGCGGCACGACAGCCGGGTGGCGGTGGAGGTATCGGACACCGGCGAGGGTCTGACGCCTGAAGAGTGCGACCGTCTGTTCACGCCATACTACACCACCAAGCAACACGGGACGGGGCTGGGCCTGGCCATCGTGCAATCGGTGGTGAGCGATCATAAAGGCACCATCGCGGTACACAGCGAGCCGGGTAAAGGCACGACATTTCGCATCGAATTGAAAACATCGACCTGAAAACAACTGACGAACGCATGAGTAAACTACTGCTGGTGGACGACGACGCGAATACTCTGGCATCGCTGGCGCGGGCGTTCCGCCTGGCCGGGCATGAGGCGGTGGTGTGCGATCAAGCCGATCGCGCGTTGGAACTGGCGAAAGCGCAGCGTTTCGACGTGATTCTCTCGGATGTCGTCATGCCGGGCAAGGATGGGCTCACGCTGTTGGCCGAATTAAAAGCGGCGGGCGTGGCGGCGCCGGTGGTGATGATTTCGGGACAGGCCAGCATCGAGATGGCCGTGCGGGCCACGCGTCTGGGCGCGGTGGATTTTCTCGAGAAGCCGCTCTCCACCGAAAAACTGTTAGTCACCGTTGAAAACACGGTGAAGCTCACGCGCTTAGAAGACGAGAACAAGCGGCTGCGGCAGCGCGCGGGCAGGCAGGAATTGATCTGGAAGTCGGCCGTGATGCAAAGCGTCATGGCTAAGGTGGAACGCGTGGCGGCGAGCGAAACCCGCGTGGCGATTCTGGGGGAAACCGGAGCCGGCAAGGAATTGATCGCGCGCACCTTGCATGAGAAGAGCCAGCGCCGCAATGGCCCGTTCATCACGCTCAACTGCGCGGCCGTGCCCGCCGAGCTGATCGAATCCGAACTGTTCGGCCACGAGAAAGGCGCTTTTACGGGAGCGGCCACACGTCACGCGGGCAAGTTCGAGCAGGCGCACGGTGGGACGCTGTTCCTTGACGAGATCGGCGACATGCCGCCAATGATGCAGGCCAAACTGCTGCGAGTTCTGGAGCAAAAGGAAGTGGAGCGGGTCGGTGGCGACCGGCCCATAACGGTTGACGTGCGCGTCGTCGTCGCCACGCACCGCAACCTGGACGAGCTGGTGCGCAAAGGCGAGTTTCGGCAGGATTTGTACCATCGCGTCTTCGTGTTCCCCATCGTGCTGCCTCCCCTCCGCGAGCGCCGCGAGGATATCCGTCTGCTGGTGGATTTCTTCGCCCAGGCCGTGGCGGAACAGAACGATTGGAAGCCGCGTGAAATCGCGCCGGAAGCGTATGCGGAACTGGAGCGGTATGCTTGGCCCGGCAATGTGCGCGAGTTGCGGAACGTCGTCGAAAGGCTCTTGCTATTAACTGACGACCGCGTGGACGCTTCCACCGCCCGCCTGGCGCTTCCCTTCGATTCGAGCGCGGCGCCCTCTCCCGACGACAGCGCGTTATTATCGGAGCGCCCGTTATCGGAACGCATGGATGCCCACGAGCGTGACATTATTGTGGCCGAGCTGAAGAAGCACAATTACAAGATGACGGACACCGCGAAGGCGCTGGGGCTGGAGCGCAGCCATTTGTACAAGAAGTGCCAGCAGTTGGGCATAGAGCATCGGAGCCTGGCGGGATAGTAACCAGCGACCGCGGCGGGCGCCGGGCGCCGTCCTTAGGTGTCCCTATAATGATATTTCGATGAGAATCGGCGTCTTCACGGCCCTATTGAGCAAGCTACCCCTGGTCCAGGTCCTGGAAAAGCTGCAGAGCCTGGATATACACACGGTGGAACTGGGCACCGGTAATTATCCTGGCGATCCACACTGCCCCTTGTCGATGCTCACCGATCGGCATGCGCTGCGCGAGTTCAAGCTGATACTGGAGGATCGCGGCTTTTCCATCAGCGCGTTGAGCTGTCATGGAAATCCGCTGCATCCCAACGCGACCCTCGCGAAAGCCTTCCAGGAGACGAGCCGGAAGACGGTGCGCCTGGCCGAGAAGCTGGGCGTGCCCGTGGTGATCGATTTTTCGGGCTGCCCCGGCGACAGCAACAATGCGAAGTATCCGAACTGGGTGACATGTCCGTGGCCGCCCGAGTATCTGGAGGTTCTGGACTGGCAATGGGAAAAGAAGGTGGCGCCATATTGGACGCGGCATGCGCAGTTTGGCAAGGACCACGGAGTTAAAATCGCCATCGAAATGCATCCCGGTTTCGTCGCCTATAGTCCGGAGACGCTGCTGAAGCTGCGGTCCATCGCGGGCCCGACTCTCGGCTGCAACTACGATCCCAGCCACATGTTCTGGCAGGGCATCGATCCGATTGAAGCGATCCGTGTCTTAGGCGACTCCATTTTTCACGTGCATGCGAAAGACACGCAGATTTACGCGGCCAATCTTCCGAAGACCGGCGTGCTCGATACGAAGAAGTACACCGACGAACGGAACCGCTCCTGGATTTTCAGGACGGTCGGCTACGGGCACGCCTATGGCTGGTGGAAGGAGTTCATTTCCACGCTGCGGATGTACGCCTACGACTACGTGCTCTCCATCGAGCACGAGGACTCCTTGATGTCGCCGGAGGAAGGCCTCGCAAAGGGCGCGGCGTTCCTGAACGGAATCGTGATTAAAGAGAAGCCGGCTGCTGCTTGGTGGGTGTAGCCGGACGGCCCTGCGTCACACCCGACAAATTGCGGAACTTCGCCGGCGTGGTGCCCCAGTGCTTTTTGAAGAGAGCGCAAAAGTGGCTTTGATCGGAGAACCCGCAGGTGCTGGCGATCTCCAGCATAGAAAGCTCCGAGTGGGCGAGAAGTTGGGAGGCGTGCTCGATGCGCCGCTTGCGGATGTATTCTCCGATGGTCATGCGATAGTGTTTGTGAAACTCGCGCGACAGGTGCACCGGATGCACTCCGGCAATGGCCGCCAACGCAGTGAGACCGGGCGCCTGGAGATAGGAATCTTGCAACGACTCGCACACCCGCCGCAACCAATTCGGCGCGTTCGATCCTTGCATCTCGTCGGAAGAGCGCGCACTTTCAGCGAGCATTTCGAGCAGCACGCCTTCCATGGCTAGCGGCGCGAGATCGTCTTGCGCCATAAACTCGCGAACGATTCGATTGGCCAGCCACGACGATAGCGGTCCTGAGATTTCGCGCGGTTCCGATAGACAGCGCGCATGATCCTCACCCAGCCGCTGAACCGCGGCCGGCTCAATCTGGACTCGCAGCAGACGCACGGCAGTAGCGAATTGGTTCTCGTGGCGCTCGCCCGCCGGCAAAAGATGCAAGGCGCCCTGGCACCACTGGAACTCACGATGCGAATGCTTCTCGCTGTAGGTGCCGGAAAGAACCAGGGTGAGATAGCAGTTAGCGTGGCAGTGCCGCGGCAGCAGGACTCCTTCTGCATACAGAGCTTCGCTCAAAGAAAACCCCGCGATGTCGCGGCGGCGGATGGTGGTGCCGGCGGTGTCCGTCACGGGACAAGTACTACTGGGTATGGAGACCATTTCACAAGCACTCATGAATCCTTGTACGTAGCAGGTTGCATTTTCGTTTGCTGAAAACAGGGCTCAAGCGCATGATTCCCACGTGCGAACACAGGTTCCCAAAAGCGCACATTAGCCTTGAGAAATGTTTTGTGTCGGCGAGGTTAAGATGGCGCTAAAGACATGCAAGCAACGTTGCGAAATAGCAAACGTTACTTGAATTCGGGGCTGCTGGCGTTGGCGGCTTCGGCGGACCAGTTCTGGTGAATGATCATGTTCTGGTCGCTGAAGAACGTGCGACGGCCGGACGTGTTGTATACCTTCGGATTCGCGTTGAGAGTGTAGCCTGAAGGCGTGGCAGTCAAGGTAAAAATGTATCCGTCCTTCTCGCCCGCGGAAAGCGAGGCGGGAATCAGATCGGCAGCCTGGGGCCCGGGTCCGCCGCTGGCGGGCGGTCCCAACTCGTTCAACGTGGTAGCAAACCTCTGGAACTGTGACATGTACTGAGTTTGCATGGTGTTAATGGTCTGCATCTCACGGATCACCGCCATCTCGTTGGCGTTCATGCGAGCGCTGCCCAGTTTAGGGACGGCGATGGCCAGAATAATCAGGATGATCGCGATGACGATCAGAAGCTCGATCAGCGAGAATCCGCGCGCGAGGCGGCGTTTACGAAGCTGCTCCATGACAACAATTATGACGCGAAATCGGGCCTGGGCGTTTAGGCTAGTTTGTCACACCGATGACGGGTGGCCGGCTGCCAGGGCCAGCGCGCCGAGTACACCCGCTCGCACTCCTAGCTCAGGAGGGACGATTTCAGGAGGCTCCAGGTAACCGTTCAACAACTCGCCTACCCTGGTACGGACCTTGGGAAACAGCTCCTCGCGCTGCATGACGCCGCCACCCAACACGATACGCTCGGGCGAAAGCGTACAGGTCCAACTCACGATGCCCAGCGCGAGATACTCCGCCTCCAGGTCCCAGGCTGCATGCCGGTCGGGAAGAAGATGCCCCGGATGGCCCCAGCGCGCTTCAATGGCTGGGCCCGCGGCCAATCCTTCCAGACAATCCGCGTGGTAGGGACAATTGCCAGGAAACGGATCGCGCGCGCGATCATGGGGGACGCGAATGTGGCCCATCTCGGGATGCAGCCGGCCGTGCAGCAAGCGGCCATCGACCAGTGCGCCTCCGCCCAAGCCTGTGCCAATGGTGAGATAGAGGAAGCTGCGCAAGCCGCGCGCGGCGCCCCAACGGGACTCGGCTAGCGCGGCGGCATTCACGTCGGTATCGAAAACAATCGGCGTCCCTAGCGCCCTGTAAACGGCCCCGGCAAAATCGAAGTTCCTCCAGCCAGGTTTTGGCGTGGAGGTGATGTAACCGAACAGGGGTGATTCAGGATTCGGATCGATGGGTCCGAAGGAAGCGATTCCAATGGCCGCCACCGGCTCGCGGGCCCGAAAGAACTGGGCGACCCGCGCGATGGTCTCGTCCGGCGTGGTGGTTGGAAACTCAGAGATCTGGGCGTCATCGGGGCCGCTGCCCGTCGCGCACAGAAACTTCGATCCCCCAGCTTCGATCCCTCCGAGACGCGGCATTTACCTAGTTTACGGGGGTGAGGTTTGCCCGGGAACCGGGTACAATAAAAGCATCCATGCAATTAACCGCATTTGCCCGAATATTGGCCCTTTCCGGCCTCGCGGCCGCCGCCATCGCGCAGCAGCCCACTCCCGCAACTCCTCCGAAAACCAGTCCTCCCCCGCCCCCGGCGCTGTCCACGGTAACTGCTCCGGAAGCTAACCTCGCGCCCGACGCAGTGGTCCTCACTATCGGCGATCAGAGAATGACGCGAGCTCAATTTGAAGTGCTGCTGTCGGCCTTGGCGCAAAACGGCCATCCGGCGGCAAGCCCAGCCCAGAAGCGGCAAGTGGCGGAACAGTACGCCGACTTGGAAACGATGGCTCAGGAAGCCCGCAAGCGCAAGCTGGATGAAAGCGCCGAGGTGAAGCAGATGATGGCCATCCAGGGAGACAGCTATCTCGCCAACGCGCTGGCGAAGCGGATTTCCGACGACACCCACTTCACCGAACTCGATCTCCGGTCCTATTACGACTCCCACAAAAGTGAATTCGAAGAAGCCCAGGGAGGCCACATCTTAATTCGCTTCAAGGGATCGTCGGTCCCGCTAAAGCCCAATGAGAAGGATCTGACGCCGGAAGAAGCCTTGGCCAAGGCACAGGAGATTCGTAAGCAAATCCTGGCCGGCGGCGATTTCGCAACAATCGCCAAGGCCGAATCGGATGATGCGGGCAGTGGAGCGAAAGGCGGCGACTTGGGAACCTTCAAGCACGGCCAGATGGTGGCGCCGTTCGATCAGGCAGCGTTCGCGTTGGCGGCGGGCCAAGTGAGCGAACCCGTGAGGACGCAGTTCGGCTATCACATTATCAAGATCACGTCGCATACCTCCCAGACCTTCGACCAGGCGAAGGCACAAATTGAAAAAGATCTGAAGCCGAAAATGGCGAAAGAATCCATGGAACAGATCAAGCAGCATACGGCCGTAACGCTGAACGACGCCTACTTTGGCCCGGGGGGCCCGGCGGGCCCAGGCAAGTAGCGCTCCCTCACGGTCGCGGTTCTGAACCGCCATGCGTAAGCATGCGGAAGTAGCGCTCCCTCACGGTCGCGGTTCAGAACCGCCATGCGTAAGCATGCGGAATTAGCGCTCCCTCACGGTCGCGGTTCAGAACTCTGGTTAGTGCGCTGGTTTTATTCCATCCGCTCCGCCCACGCGAGAAAACGCGACAGGTCGCGGCGGTGTTGCCAGATAAAGCGCCAGAAGTCTTCAAATCCGATTTTGTCGGCCGGAACGCCCCAATAGGTTTCCATGCGCCAGCGCAAATAGGGGCTGCGCCAGGGGCAAAATCGATAGCCCCTGCCGGCGCGCCACAGGAAGCGCAACATTAGTGCAGCTGGCTCAGGGCCTTCTTTGACGAATCGGGAGTTGCGTAGTAGCCGGTCCGCGTGCGAACCAGCGGATGGCCGGGGCCGTTTACGGTCACTTTGATCTGGCGGAAGCTGCCATCCATCTGTTGGACCGTCGGTGAGTAAGCGATGGTGTACTGATTACGGATTTCATGGGCCACCTGCAGTGCGATGGCGTCCACATCGGCCGCGCTCTTAGGGTAGAAAGCTACGCCGCCCGAATCGCGGCTAATGGAATCCAGAGCGCGCTTGGCCAGGCGTGCCTCTCGACGCTCCTCTTCGTTCAGCAGGCCGATGCAATATACCAGCACCTCGCCCTGCTGGGCGCGGTTGACCAGCTTTTCGAGACTGATGTTGCTGGCGTTATCGTTGCCGTCGGTGATCACCAGCAGCACTTTCTTCTGGCGATGACCCTTCTCTTTCACATAATCTATCGCCCCGCTGATGGCTTCACGCATGGCGGTGCCGCCGCGAGAATCGATGCGCGCAATGCCCTCTTCCATTTTCTTGATATCGCTGGTCATCGGAACGTCCAGAAAAGGGTCGTCATTGAAGTTGACGATGAAGACTTCGTCCTGAGGGTTGGAGGCTCTTACCAGATCCAGGGAAGCGGTCTCCACCTTCTGCCGCTTCTCGCGCATGCTGCCGCTGTTGTCGATGATGATGCCCAGTGAAATGGGTACGTCCTCGCGGCGGAAGACCTTGATGGGCTGTTCGACGCCGTTTTCGAAAACCTTGAAAGATTTCTGCTGCAGATCGGTGATCAGCTTGCCGTCCTTGTTCAAAACGCTGACCGGCAGCACCACCAGGCGCGTGCCTATGCTAAACGTCGGCTCTTCGGAAGACGGCTGCGGCGGCGCGGTTTGGGCCCAACTAGCGCAGGAGGAAGCCAGCAGAAACAGGGCGGCGAAACTACTGAGAGGGCGCATAATACCCGAGGCGGAAAAACGCCTTGAGCGGAGGAAGGCCGCGCGGCTGCACCAATTTGACGGTGACGTGACGATACTTGCCATCCCGCGCCTGATTGGTGGAGCTGTAGTAGAGCACGTACTGATTGCGAAGTTCAATTCCAATTTTTGCGGCGATGTCGGCAAGTTCGTTTAAGTTCTCCACGTTGTAACTGCGGCCGCCGGTAAGCTCGGCAACTTCACTTAACAGGCTCGGCCCCATCTGTTCTTCCGGCGTCCGGCCGCGCGACCCAACGGGCTCGAAGATGCCGATTCCATAGATCTGCACGTCAGCTTCGCGGACGGCGTTCTTGATCTCACTTTCAGTATAACGGCTGTTATTGTCTCCACCATCAGAGATGATCAGAATGGCTTTGCGCGGGTTGCGCGCTTTCTTCATCTGATTCATGGCCATGTAAACGCCATCCAGAAGCGCGGTCTTCCCTTTAGACTGCGCAAATTCAAGACGGTTCTGAATGTCGTCGGTATCGGCGGTGAACGGAACCACCAGTTCCGGCCGGTCGTTAAACTCCACCAGGAAGAATTCGTCTTCCGGATTGGCGGTCTTGAAGAATTGCACCGCTGCCTGCCGCGATTTTTGAAGCTTGGGACCCATGCTGCCGCTGGTATCGAAAACCAGCCCGATGGAAAGCGGCGCGTCTTCGGCCGAGAAATCCCGAATCTTCTGTTCGATCTTGTCTTCGAAGAGGCGGAAATGCTCTTTTTCAAGACCCGTGACGAAGCGATTCAGGGGATCGGTGACGGTAACATTGATTTGAACCAGGGTGGTGTCGACGCGGATGCTCCCGGGGCGCTGTTCGAGAACTACCGGAGCGTCTTTTTCGGAAGGCTTGGCGCGGGGCGTGATGGAGACTTTGTCATCATCGGCTGAACTGGCCGACGGCATAGCGATGAGCAACCCAACGACAGGGATGAGCGATGATGCAAGAAGGCCGAAACTGCCAACCCGTGCTAAGCCGCGCGCCACTGAATTCACCCGCCTTAGGCTACAACTTTTTACAGTATAACATCGCCTTCCTCTCCTGAATATCAGAATTTGAATTCCGCCGATGCGAAGTCAGGGTTCCTCACTTGGAAAAACTTTCCGGGGCTGCGAGGCCCGTTCTAATCTTTACCGCTCAAAATAAAGGCTTTGCGACAATGGTAACGCTCGTGCTCAATTACGCGTCCAGGGTTGAAAGGTGCTTCGAGGAGCGGTCGAATGAATATGAAACTTAGTATGGTTTTAGTACTTGCCGTGGGGGCGTGGGCGCAAACGCCGCAGCAGCAATCGGGCGACGCCCCGCCGATTTTCCGCGTAACCGTAGTGGAACGGACGACGAACGCGGTGAGCTATCGCCATCGCAGTGGTTGGACCAAGGTGGACTTGCGGGGCACGCCGCTGGCGCCGGATGCCACCGGACATGCCGACGTAAATAGCCGCCCGGGGTACATCGAAGTGAAGACGGAGATGCACAAGCTGCTGCCGGCGTCCCAGTACGGGCCCGAATACCTTACCTACGTGCTGTGGGCGATCACGCCGGAGGGGCGTTCGAAGAATCTGGGCGAAGTGGTTCTGGATGGCGGCAGCTCGCACTTGGACGTCACCACGGACTTGCAGGCTTTCGCGCTGATCGTGACCGCGGAGCCTTACTTTGGCGTCAGCCAGCCGAGCGACGTGGTGGTGATGGAGAACGTGGTGCGTCAAGACACGCTGGGCAAAATTGAGCAGACCAGCGTGAAGTACGATTTGTTGAAGCGCGGCACTTATACGATGACTGGAACCCCCGCCAAATTCCACGCCGTGAAGACCGACAAAGCCGTGCCGCTGCAGTTGCTGGAGGCCGAGAATGCCGTCCAGATCGCGCAGGTTGCGAATGCCGACCAGTACGCCAAAGATACCTACGACAGCGCCGACAACCTGCTGCGGCAGGCGGAGGCTTACCAGGCGCGCAAGGCTGGCTCGCGGCCGGTGATCATGACATCGCGCGAGGCGGTGCAAAACGCCGAGACATCCCGGCTGCTGGCGTTAAAGCGGCAAGAGGACGAGCGAATCGCGCGCGAGAAGCAGGCGGCGGCGGATCGGGAAGCGGCGGCACGGGCGGCGGCGGCCGAAGCGTCCCGAGACAAAGCGATCGCCGATGCGCAGGCGGCTGAGTCGGCCCGATTGGCGGCTGAACAGGCCCAACGAGCAACCGAGGCGAAAGCGGCGGCGGAAGCGGCACAAGCGCAGGAAGAGGCGGAGCGCTTGAAGGCGGAACAGGCCCGGCTGTCGGAACAGGAACAGAAACAGCAAGCCGAGCAGGCTCGTTTGCTGGCTCAACAAGCCGAGCAAAAAGCGCAGGAAGCGGACCGCTTGCGCGCGCAGGCCGAACAGGCTCAGCAGCAGCTACGCCAGCAATTGCTGGCGCAGTTCAACCTCATCCTGGAAACACGCGACTCGGCGCGCGGCCTGATCGTCAACATGTCGGATGTGCTGTTCGACTTCAACAAGTACAGCCTGCGTCCGGCGGCGCGTGAAAAACTGGCCAAGATTTCGGGCATCATTCTGTCGCATCCCGGCCTGCGCCTGGAAGTGGACGGATACACCGACAGCATAGGCAGCCAAGATTACAACATGAAGCTGTCGGAAAATCGCGCCCAGGGCGTCGAAAGCTATCTGATCGGCGAAGGTATCGTGCCCGACGACATCCTTGCGAAGGGTTTCGGCAAAGACAATCCGGTGGCTTCCAACGACACCGCGGCGGGACGTCAGAAAAACCGGCGGGTGGAAATGGTGGTTTCAGGCGACATTATCGGGACGCCGATTGGGCCAACTAAGCTATCGCAGTGAGCGATCGAAGAAAGCGCTTGCTTACGCGCGCGGTTCAGAACGAAACGCTAGTGAGCGGATTATTAAATCCTAGTGGGCTGTCCCGGCAATTTCTTTAGCGTGAGGATGCTCAAGACACATTTATGAACGGTGCGGGACGCATCTCGTTCACACGAGTGTGAACGCTGCAAGCACGAGTGCTTGCGCCACGGATCTATGGTGCCGACGCCCTGTGCTTTTGAAATGACTGGGAAAGCCTGCTAGCGCGGTTTAGCAGCTTCGAACTTGATCTTCTGCAGCACGGCGGCATCCGTGGGAAGCTCCTTTAAGCCGGCCGGAAAACCGTTGGAGCTGAGCAGAAACGCGAGAATATCGGCGTTCTGCTCCCTGGTCAATTGTCCCGGGCGATCGGCTGGCATGGAGGTCTGCATCTTCTCGAACAGGTCGTCGGCGGTTTGGCCGTTCCAATCGCCCTTGAAGTCCGCACCCGCGAGCGGCGGCGCCTGTCCACTGCCATCTAACTGGGCGCCATGGCAGGATGCGCACTCCTTGGCGTAGACCGTCTTGCCCCGGGTGGACTGCTCCTGGGTATAAACGCCGTCCCACACCGATACCGATGGTTGCGCGTAAAGTATGCCAGCTAAAAGCGCCAAACCGATTGCGATTCTCATTCTGCTACCATTTTAGGCGACTCGTATACACTACTTGTGTCGCTGATACATTACAGCGCTCAGGTCTACTCGCTATGGGAGAATGTTCTCAATGAACCGTTTGAATGTTTTTGCACTTGGATTGCTCGCCGCGGGAGCGATCATGGCGGCGCCTCAGCCTGCCTGTGATCCGGACAACGGCGGTATTACCCTGCCCTCGGGATTTTGCGCTCTGGTAGCCGTGGATGGCCTGGGCCCCGCGCGGCACATGGTGGTTGCCCCCAACGGCGACGTCTACGTCGCGCTGCAGAGTGGCAGGAACGGAGGCGGAGGCGTAGTCGCGCTGCGCAGCACCAAGGGTGATGGCCGCTTCGACATGAAAGAGACATTTGGCGATGGCAGCAGCACCGGAATCGGCCTCCGGAACGGCTATCTGTACGTCGCCAAAGTGAATTCCGTGGAACGGTACAAGATGAAGCAAGGCGAATTGAAGCCGGCTGGCGCCGCCGAGGTGGTGGTCAGCGGTTTGCAGGGAGAGCGCCAGCATGGCGACAAGGGGATTGCGTTTGATGGTAAAGGCTCGCTCTACGTCAACGTGGGCGCGCCCTCCAACGCCTGTCAAACCAAGGACCGGACAGCCAAGTCGCCCGGTCAGGATCCCTGCCCAATTCTCGAGAAGCACGGCGGCATCTGGAAGTTCGACGAGAACAAACTCGGACAGACGCAGGAAGATGGTGTGCGCTTTGCAACGGGCCTGCGCCAGATGCCCGCTATCACGTGGCACGACGGCGCGTTGTACATCGCCATGAACAATCGCGATCAGCTGGACATCATGTGGCCGGGCGAGTTCACGGCGCAGGAAAACGCCGAGCGCCCCGCCGAACCTTTGTACCGTGCCGAGCAAGGCTCCAACTTTGGCTGGCCATATTGCTTCTATGACTACGGGCAGAAAAAGTTTTTCACGAATCCCGAATACGGCGGGGACGGCAAAACCTCTGACCGGTGCGGCGCCTTTACGCCTCCGGTGGCCGCCTTCCCGGCCCATTGGGCGCCTGTGGATATCATCTTCTACTCGGGCAAGGAATTTCCGAAGAAGTACCAGGGCGGCGCGTTCATTGCGTTTCATGGCTCATGGAATCGGTCGCCGATGCCGCAAGCCGGCTATAACGTGACCTTCCAGCCGTTCTCGGGCGGGAAACCGGCGGGCGACTTCGACGTGTTTGCGAGCGGGTTTACCGGCAAGAATCCTCTCATGAACCCCACCGACGCCGTGGCGCGGCCGGATGGCGTGGCGCAAGCGCCCGACGGCTCACTGTATATTGGAGACAGCCAAAAGGGCCGCATCTGGCACGTTTACTATCGCGGAAAATAGCACGGCTTCGAGTTGAGACGCAGAGCGCAGCGGCCCGGACCTGAGCCGCATGATCATCGGCCTTTTTAAAGACGCGATCGGCTGGTTTGTCAGTCTGACCGAGGTGGGTGTGGTTATTGCGGTGATTCTTGTCATCGCGGTGGTCGTCGGCATGACTGGCTTCTGGATCCTGAGCCGTTTCATGAGCAAGCTGGCGGGTCCTGCCGCAGAAATAGATCCACCGGAAGGTGAGACGGACGAGATCGCGGATTCGCCACCCTCCAAACTTCAAGTTTGACCGCATCCCAGAGGACTGTCTCAGCGTAGTAAAATTTTGGACGCAGTGAGAACATGAGTGGGAAGGCGCACGCCGCGGTGCCAATACGTTCTAGGAGATTGACCAGGTGAAGTCAAAGCTATGTCTGCTGGTGCTGTGTGGAGGTCTGCTGGCTTCGACGCCCGTAATGGCTCACCACTCGTTCGCCGCCGAGTATGATCGCGCCAGAGTGATCAAGGTTAGCGGCACGGTGACAAAATTCGATCTGTCCAACCCGCATTCGTGGATCTACGTCGACGTCACGGACGCGAAGGGGGTGGTTGCACACTGGGCGTTTGAAACCGGGGCCGCGGGTCCGTTATACAAGCGAGGTATCCGCAAGAATAGCTTGCAGCCCGGCATGATGATCACCATTACCGGCTATGGGGCGAAGGATAATTCGAATACCGCCGACGCGCAGCAACTGACCATGCCCGATGGAACCGTGATCACTCTCGGCACGGAAAACAATCCCGGCTAGTTTCAGGAGACATGGCCAGGTGAAGGTTTCATTCTTTCTTGCGGCGGCAACGGTGGTGATGCTTTTGCCGATCGCATTGCCTCCCGCATTTGCCCAGGCTGGTTCCGCAAACATAGCCGATGCCGGCAAGGCGCCGCGCACGCCTGAAGGCAAGCCCGATCTGCAAGGAATCTGGGAGACGCGCAATGCAGCTTCATTCGACGTCGGCGAGATCGCCGAAGGACATGAGATTCCCTACCTGCCAGCGGCGCTCGAGAGGGAACAAAAGGGCCCGCGCGTAGATCCGATCATCCATTGCATGATGCCGGGAGTTCCCCGCATCAGCTACATGCCCTTCCCCATTCAGATTCTGCAGCGTCCCGGCGTCGTGATTTTCATGTACGAGTATCTGCACGACATCCGGTACGTGACCACCAACTCGCGCCCGCATCTGGACGGGATAGATTTTGCGATGGGCGATTCGGTGGGCCATTGGGATGGCGATACCCTGGTGGTGGATGTGACCGATTTCAACGACAAAACCTGGCTGGATTCGGCGCGGCATACCCATAGCGATGAACTGCATGTGGTGGAGCGTTACACGCGCGTCGGCCCGAACACCATCAGCTACGAAGCCACCATCGAAGACCCGAAGACCTACAGCCGGCCGTGGAAAATCAGCATGCCGCTGCATCGCAATACCGAGCCGGACTTTGAACTCAGGGATCAGGAGTGCACCGAAGGAGACAACGGCCGCGCCATCCATCCGCCTTATCGTGAGAGGCCCGAGGGTGACATTTTCGAATTCGTGCGTCCATATCCGGTGACAAAATGAGAGCCTTCAAAACATCCGTGCTGCTGGTTGTGGCAGCGGCCAGTGCGGCAATGGCACAAAATCCCGCGCCGTACACGCCTCCGCGCACCGCGGACGGCCAGCCGGATATTCAAGGGAGTTGGCAGCCAAGGGCCGGCGGCGCCGCTTATTCGGTTCTTCCTCACGCCGGCGGTTTCTTCCTGGGCAGCGAATCGAAGACCGGAATTGTGGAGGGCGGTGAATTGCCCTATCAGCCTTGGGCCGCCGAAGAGGTGAAGCATCTGACGGAGCATATGGAGCTGGATCCCACGGGCCATTGCCACTACGAAGGTATACCGCACGCCTTGTACTTCGGCTTCGAGATTATTCAAACTCCCAAGTTCATCGCCTTTCTCCACGACAACATGCACGCGCGGCGGCTGGTTTATTTGGACGGGAAGCCGCATCCACGGGGCTATTCGGCATGGATGGGAGATTCCCGCGGCCATTGGGAAGGAAACACGCTGGTGGTGGATGTGGCCGACAACAACGACAAGTCGGTCTTCGATATGGCCGGGCATTTTCACAGTGACGCGCTGCACGTAGTGGAAAGATTTACCATCGTCGACAAAGACACCATCGACTACGAAGCCACCTTCGACGATCCAAAGGTGTTCACGCGGCCGTTCAAGATTAAATTTCCGATGAAGAAATCAGCCACTCCTCAGGAGCCGTTCGAATCGGACTGTTTCGGCGGTGAACGCGATCAGGAGCATATCGTCAATGGCCTCGCCAACCTGAAGGATCACTACTATTCGAAGTAAGCGACCCGTGAAAGCCCTTCTGTATTTCGGTGTTGTGAGCGGGCTCTTCAGCCTGTCCTGTCTGCCCGTGCAGGCGCACCATTCCACAGCTGGGTACGATCTGATCCATGGAACCATCATCAGTGGGGTAGTGACGCGGTTCGATTGGGAGAATCCACACACGCAGCTTTTCCTGGACGTGGCGACGGATGGAGAACCCGAGCATTGGAACATCGAGATGGAAAGCCCGGTGATCCTGGCCCGCCTGGGCTGGACCAAAGATTCGCTGAAGCCCGGCGACCGCGTCTCGGTTACCGGCAGCCGCGCGAAAGACTTGAGTTTCCGCATGCGCGCCGGTTATGTTCAATGGCCGGATGGGCGTAAATTGCTGAGCCTTCCCCCGGAAAGTTAACTTTAATGGCTGAAAACTACGATATCGTCTCGATTGGATCGGGACACAACGGACTGGTTGCCGCCGCTTACATGGCGGCCGCGGGCAAGAAGGTGCTGGTTCTGGAGCGCAACGAGTGGTTTGGCGGCGGAGTTGTCACCGCTGAACTCACCGGACCCGGATACCTTCACGACCGGTTCAGCACCGGACATATATTCATCCAGGCCAATCCTCTGATCAAAAATGATGAACTAAAGCTGCTCTCGCGTTTCGGTCTCAAGTACCTCTACCCCGACGTTCCCTTCCTGTGCGTTTTTGAAGACGGTTGCACCATCGGCTTGCATCGCGACAGGAACAAAACCTACCAGGAGATCGCGAAATTTTCGAAGAAGGACGCCGACGCTTTCCTGAAATTCGCCGACACGGCGATGCGCTACCTTCCCATGCTGACGGCGTCGCTGTACACGCCGCCCATCCCGATGGGCTCCACGTTCGCCATGCTGGACCAAAGCGCCGAGGGCCGCGAGCTGTTTGCCTACATGCAGAAGAGCCCGTACGACATCATCGTCGAGAACTTCGAGAACGAAAAGGTGCAGATGTTTTTCACCCGCATGGTGGGGGAAAACCTCACGGGGCCAGAGGAAAAGGGCACCGGGGTGGGTATCTTCGTCTTCTTGGGTTTTATGGAACAGTACGGGATCGGCGTCGCCGTGGGCGGGAGCGGTTCGCTGACCGCTTCGCTGATCCGCTGCATTGAGTCTTACGGCGGAAAGGTGATCAACAATACTTCGGTGAATCATGTTCTGGTAAAGAACGGGCGGGCCACCGGGGTATCGGCGAACGGAGTGGAATATGCAGCGAAGGACGCTGTGATCGGCGCCATACACCCGCACTTGTTGCGGCGCCTGGTTCCCGGATTGAACGAGACCGTGGCCAACGCCGCGGACCGGGTAGAGGTTTCCGCAAATTCCTGTTTCACGGTTCATGCGGCCTTGAACCAGCCGCTCCAGTTCAAAGCTGGCCCGCACGCGAATCAAGCTTACTTTACGGAATTAATGCCCGCGAGCATGAACATTTTGCGCGAGTATTTCGACGCGTTGCGCTACGGGCGCATCCCCGATACATCGCTGCTTGGACTGGCCTCGCCGTCAACCTTCGATACGACCCGCTGCCCTCCGGGTAAAGCCACGCTCCACGTCTGGGATTACGTGCCGTATTCGCACCCCGATGGAGGGCCCCAATACTGGGACCAGGCCAAAGATGGATTCGCCCAGACGATGCTCTCGCGGATGAAGCCATATATCGATAACATCACGGCGGAAAATATTATCGCGTACGTGGCCGACAGTCCGCTCGATATTGAGCGATCCTCGGCGAGCTTCCAGAAGGGCGACGTCCACGGCGCCGCGCCGTATATCTATCAATCTGGCGCGCACCGGCCCACTCCGGATCTGGGCCGGAACACGGTACCCGGTGTGGAGCATCTCTATCTGGTAGGGCCGTTCCAGCACCCGGGCGGCGGAGTGTTCGGCGCGGGCCGCGCAACGGCCATGATCATGTGCGAGGACATGAAAATCGATTTCGACAAGATCGGCCGCGCGCGATGATGAAAATCTACGGCCAGGATAATAGCGAGCTGATGCAGGTCAGTTTGCTGGAAAAAGATGGCAATACGCTGGTGATCAAAGGAAAAGTATTCGGCGCCATGCCGATGACGGCCAGACTCACTCCCCAAGAGGCGCGAAACGCACTCAAGCTGGTGAACTTCAAACTCGCTCTATTCCTGATGACGCTCCTGTTCCGCAGATAGCGCCCCTTCGTTAATCGGGCCCGTTGGCGAGAGCAGCGCGCGTCTCCGCGTAGGGCTTCATCTCATATTCGGGCGGAGGGATGGCGGCCGCCAGATAGCGAACGAAGTAATCCCACCGGCGCCGCGTCATATACTGTGACGCCGCCCCATAGGCGTGTCCGGCATTAGGGATTACCAGGAGATCGAAATCCTTGTTGGCCTTGATGAGTGCATCGATGACCAGCATGGTTGTGTTGGGCGGCACGTTTTCGTCCATGCTGCCGTGCGCAAGCAAAAGGTGGCCCTTCAAATTCTTGGCCGTTAGCTGGTTGGCCTGCGAATCATAGTTGCTGGTGCCGTCCGCATTCTTCTCGAGCAGCCCGGCCCACTTCTCCGCCCAGTCGTCCTCATATTCGCGATTGTCATGGTTACCGCTTTCGCTAATCCCAACCTTAAAGAAGTCCGGATAGTGGAACATCGCGGCCGCGGTGGCGTTACCGCCGCCGGAGTGGCCAAACATACCGACGCGGTTGATATCGATCCAGGGATATCTTGCCGCGAGATCCTTCATGCCTGAGATTTGGTCCGGGATGGTGTTGTCTCCCAGGTCGCCATAGTAGGCCTCATGAAAACTCTTCGAGCGCCAGGGCGTTCCCATCCCATCGATACAGACGACGATGAAGCCGAGCTCGGCCAATGGCTGCAGGTCCCGCCGTCCCGCCTGGAAACTGCGGCTGCCGCACGAGCCTGTTTGCGGCCCGGGATAGACATAATTGACGATCGGATACTTCCTGGACGCGTCAAAGTTCGTCGGCTTGAACATCAGGCCGTACAGATCGGTCTTCCCGTCGCGCGCCTTCACAGTGATGGGCACGGGCGGAACCCAGCCGGCGGCAAGCAGTTTCGTAATGTCCTGCTTGGCTATCTCCATCACCAGCTTTCCGTTGCTGTCGCGAAGCAGCGCCGTCTGTGGCTGGGTGGGCGTGGAATACACGTCCACAAAGTACCGTCCGTCGGGCGAGGGGGTCACGGCGTGGTCGGCGTTCTCTGGCGTGAGCAGCCGCATGTCCTGGCCGTCGAACCCGACGCTGTAGTAGTGCGAGAAGTACGGATCGCGCCCCTTCTCCTTACCTACCGCTAGAAAGTAAATCGTGCGCGTCTTCTCATCCACATTCAGCACCTGGGTGACGTTGCCTTCGCCCCGCGTGATCTGATTCTTCAGCTTGCCTGTCGTTAGGTCGTAAAGGTACATCTGCCCCCAGTTATCGCGTTCGCTGAACCAAAGGATTTCGTTGGATTTCGGCAGATACTTCCAGTTCACCTTGCCGTTGCCGCTTTCGAAGAACTTCGGCACCGTCTCACCCATCACTTCGCGTATGTCGCCAGTCTCCTCGTCGGCCACGCGCAGCCACTCCTGCTTGTGGTCCCGCGAGGTGGAGACGAAAGCGAGATGGCTGCTGTCGGGACTCCACTGCACATCCTCCCAGGTGATGCCACGGCAAGCGAGATCGTCGCACAGCGTAGACCGATGTTGATCTGGCGGCATCTTCAAACGGATCACTTTCCGGGAATCCAAATCGATGATCACTCGCTCGATCATGGTGACGTTCGCATCGCCGACCAGCGGGTATTTCCAGGCCTTCAATTTTGGATGGCCGTTGGTAACAGGAACCAGATACATCTCGCCCACTTTGCGCTGGTCCTGTTGGAAAGTAGCAATCTTCTTCGAATCCGGCGACCACACAAGAATAGGATTGTCAGACTGCTTCCAGCCCGCGTTGTCCGTCGCATAGCCGTAGTCCTTCACGCCATCGGTGGTGAGCTGCGTCTCCTCTCCGGTGGCCACATCGCGCACCCACAGGTTGAAATCGCGAATGAATGCGACCTTCTTCTTGTCGGGTGACAGCGGGAGTGGAATTTTTGGCGTTTCATCACCCTTCGATTGTTCCGGCGCCGCTCCGAAAACCTTGACGGGAGCGCAAACGCCGGCGGCGCTGAGATCGCATCGAAAATGGCGCGGGCCGAGAGTGAGGAGCAGCTCGGCTTGGTCATGCCTAGGAAAAGAAAGCTCGCTGATCGCAAGGTGGCGCGCATCGTCTTTCACCTGGCCGGAAGACGCCGCGTTCAAGGCCGCCGCGAGCTTGGCCTGATCGAAGGCCGGGACCCTGGTCTGATTCGACGGGTCGACGATGACAAAATCCCATCCATTGGACGCATAATCGCGATACCAGAACCGTCCATCATCCAGCCATTTCGCGTGTACGACGCCGGTGTACGCCAAAGGATCGACGTTATACGGCATGAACTTCTCGGCCCGCGCATAGTCTTCTTTGGTGTACGGTCGCGCCTGTTGCGCCATGCCAGCCATTCCAAAACCAGACACCAGGGTCGCCAGGGCCCAAGCCGGATATCGGTGTCCAAACATGCTTTCCCCCTTGAAATAGATATCTTCGCGCATCTGAAGGGGCTGCGCGTTTTGTTACCATGTTTTCAAATCCACAGCGGGTTCCGGAAGGAGCGGCATTCATGGTCACAATCATGGTTAACGGAGCGCGGCGTGAGGTGCCATCGCCCACCGATACTCCACTTCTCTATGTCCTCAGAAACGACCTCGAGCTATCCGGACCGCAGTTCGGCTGCGGAATGGCGCAGTGTGGGTCCTGTTCCATCCTGCTGGACGGCAAGGAGGTTCGATCCTGCATCACGCCCCTTTCGGCTGCTTCTGGCAAGGAGATCACCACGCTGGAAGGGCTGCCAGCACGATGGGCACAGCATAAGGGTCTCTCCAAGGTGGACGCCGAGAAGACGCTTCACCCGGTTCAACAAGCTTGGATCGAGGAGCAGACGCCTTTGTGCGGCTTCTGTCAGAACGGCATGATGATCAAGGCGACAGAATTGCTGGAACGAGTTTCCACGCCAACGGTGGCCGAAATCAAAGAGGCGTTCACAACATCCGGCCCGTCGGCGCATCTGTGCCGCTGCGGCAGTTATACGGCGATCATCGAAGCCGTTCGGCGCGCCGGCCAGATCATGTCGGAGAGGAGCTAAGCGATGGCCACCCCCACCGAGAAACCAGTCAATGTTTTTGGCGCAACTCTGACGCGCCGTCAGGTAGTGAAAACGGGCGGAGCGCTGTTGGTAGGCTTTGGTATTGCGGGCGCCGCGGTCCCCCCCAAGAAGACCATCCAAACCGCCGGTTCCAGGAACACGCTGGACCCCGCGCTGCCCAGTTCCTGGATTGAGATCCATCCCGACAATACCATCCTGATTCGTACGGGCAAGAGCGATTTCGGCCAGAGCACGACATTTACCGCCTACCGGCAGATTGTGGCGGAAGAGCTGAACGCACGATTCGAAGACATCACCACCGTGGTGATGGGTGACACCGATCGCACGCCGGACGGCAGCGGCGCCTTCGATTTTCTGGGCCGCGGCACGCCGAATATGCGGAAAGCGGCAGCCTACACCTATCAGGCCATGCTGGAACTCGCCTCCCAGCGGCTTGGAGTTCCCAAGGACCAGGTATCCGCCAAGGACGGCGTGGTTTCGGGCGGCGGCAAGAAGATGTCCTACGGGGAGCTCGTCAAGGGCCAGCAGTTGAAGCTCACCATCCCTGTGATGGGCGACCTGACCAGCCCCATGGGCTTGACCGTAACAGGCGAGCCGCCCATGAAGCCGGTGAGCGAATATACGATCATCGGCAAGCCCTATAAGAACAGCGTCATCACTTCCAAAGTCACCGCGCGCGAACAATGGGCCACTGACGTAAAGCTGCCCAACATGCTGCACGCAAGGATGGTGCATCCCAAGACGCTGGGTTCCACGCTGATTTCCGCGGGCGAGTTGGACAAGAGCAAGTTTCCCAACGCGCAGGTCATCGTTAAAGGCAATCTCGTGGGAGTGGTTGCGCCCACCGAGTGGGAAGCCATTCGCGCCGCTGAACAAGTGGCGAAGGCCACTCAATGGACCGACTGGAAGGGCCTGCCCGGCGATGCAAATCTGTTCCAACACCTGCGGCAGGCCGACTGGAAAACGACGAAGGTGACCAAAGGCGATAAGAGCAGGGGCAACGTGGCGTCCGCCATGGCAGCCGCACCCAAGAAGCTCTCTGCTACCTACGAATTTTCGTTCATGAAGCACGCACCTATCGGACCCACCATGGCCGTGGCCGATGTTCAAGCGGATGGTAGCGTGCACATCTACACGCATAATCAAAACCCGCAGGCGTTGCGTGGGGAAATCGCGCAAATGCTCGGCACCAGCATCGATCACATCGTGGTGCGAACGTTTGCCGGCCCGGGCCACTATGGCCGATCGAATGGCGGGAATGCGGGCGCCGAAGACGAAGCCGTCATCCTGTCGAAGGCGATCGGCCGGCCGGTGCGGGTGCAGTGGATGCGGCCCGATGACTTCCAGTGGTCCACCCAATCGCCGGCGTCGATGTCCGACGTCGAAATCGGACTGGACGCGAACGGCAAGATGGTGGCTTATCAAATTGACCACTACATGCCCGCCATGCAGGACGACCGGCCGGTGGGCGCGGTGCTAGCGGGCCTGCCGACCATGGCCGCTCCGAGCGAGAAGGGTGAATTCATCGGCTCCACGGTCAACGACATTTCCGATCCGTGGATCTATGACGGCGTTTCGGTTCTGATGGAACGCGGGCACGGCACATACCAGGTTGGACAGAAAGCATCGCCGCTCACGATTGGTCTGCGCGATCACAGCATGCGGACGCCGGGGCAGTTTCAACAGAATTACCCGCGCGAATTAGCCATCAGCGAAGCAGCGGCGCTGGCTGGCGCGGACGCAATCCAGTTCCGTATCGATCACGCGACCGAGGAACGCGCCATTGGCGTTCTCAAAGCGGCGCGCGACGCAGCGGGATGGGAGACACGCCCCTCGCCCGTTCGGAATGCCGTGGCAACCGGGGATCAGCCGGTGCGCGGCCGCGGCGTCTCGGTGATGTTCCGCTCGGGAACCTATTGGGCCTGCATTTGCGAAATTAGTGTTACTCCGTCGACAGGAGCGATCAAAGTGGAAAAATCCACGATCGCGGTGGATCCCGGCATCGTCGTCAACCCGCTGCAGTTGAAGCGGCAGGTGGAAGGCGGGGCGGTGATGGGCATCAGCCATGCGCTGCTCGAAGAGACGAAGTTCGACGAGAGCGGGATTACCGCGCGGGACTGGCGGACTTACCCGATCCTGAAGATGGCCGATATTCCTGAGATCAAAGTAGTGCTTCTTCACCGGCCGGAGGTGGGCTCTTATGGCGGAGGATCGGAAGCAGCCAATGCCCTGGCTGCGCCGGCCATCGCGGCGGCACTTCATGACGCAACGGGAAAAATTGCGCGGCGTCTTCCGTTGAAGCCTGACTACGTACAGGCGCTTCTCAAGGCGTAAGTAACGCTCCAAGTTTCTCTGCCCGTCGAGCGGCGAATGCTAAAATCGTGCATGCGCCGCTTACCCATTCTGCTCGTGCTTCTGGCCGTTGGCTTCGTTATTCTGGCCGACGATTTTCCGTATCACCAGGCTCCCAAGGAAGTGGAGGAAGTTCTGAAGGCCGCGCCGACGCCGGTCCCGTCCGTCAGTCCGCGCCACGATTCAGCGATCTTCCTCCAGCCGCTGCGCTACCCTGCCTATTTCTGAAGTGGCGCAGCCCATGTTGCGGCTGGGCGGCATTCGGATCGACACGAACACCAACGGTATGCATCTGGCGCCGTACTACCTGTCGTTCGCGTTGAAGCGGCTTCCCGATGGCGCAGATATCCCGATCGCCGTTCCCAAAGACGCAAAGCTCGGTGCACCGATTTGGAGCCCGGACGGAAAGCAATTCGCTTTCACCAATACCACGCACCACGGCATCGAACTTTGGATCGGATCCTCGGGCACAGGCGACACGCGCAAGATCGACGGCGTCAGCATTAACGGCGTGCGTGTGGACCGCGGCGGCTCCGGGGACTTCGAGTCTGTGTCCTGGCTGGGCGATAATCGGACGCTCATCGTGAGTCTGGTTCCAACCGGGCGAGGCGCCGTTCCTGGAGAACCCGCCATCCCCAAAGGGCCGCATGTGCAGGAAAGCCTGGGACACGCCGGACCAGCACCAACTTTTGAAGACTTGCTGAGCACGCCCCACGATGAGGATTTATTCGATTACTACGCCACCTCGCAACTGGCTTATCTGGACGTCGCCACGAAAAAGCTGACGGCGATCGGAAATCCCAAAATCTACACCACCCTCCGGCCATCTCCCGACCAACAACACCTGCTCGTCGGCTGGTTGCACAAGCCTTACTCGTATCAACTTCCCTCCAGCGATTTTCCTCGGGAAGTGGAAGTCTGGAATCGCGAGGGCAAAAGCGAATACAAGGTAGCCAGCCTTCCGCTGGCGGATCGCGTTCCACTGGCGGGCGTGCGTACCGGGCCCCGGAGTTACCAATGGCTGCCCGACAAATCCGCGACGCTGGCTTGGGTGGAGGCGCTGGATGGCGGCAATCCAAAAGAGAAAGTGCCGCACCGCGATCGCATTGTCGTGCTGGGTGCGCCGTTCAGCGGCCAGCCCAGCCAGGTCTTCGCCACCAAGGAGCGATACCGCGAAATGCAGCCGCTGGCCAACGGCAAGGCGCTGGTGGAAGAGTACGAGCGCGTTCTGCGGGTGTTGCGCACTTTGGAAATTGATCTTGAAAAACCTGGCGCTCCAGAGCGCGTTCTCTTCACACGCAATGAACGCGATGCCTATCATGATCCCGGTACGCCCGTCCTCAAGACATCGCCCGACGGCCGCCGCCAGGTGATTCAGGCGGGCGATGAAATCTATCTTTCCGGCGAAGGGGCTTCACCAAGTGGCGACAAACCTTTTCTGGACCGTTACAATCTCGCCACCGGCAAAGCGGAGAGACTCTTCCAGTCCAGCGGCCAGTATGAAGAGATCGTGGCCATGTTGGACGACCGCGGCGAGCGCCTGCTGATCAAGCGTGAGAGCCCAACGGACCCGCCCAACTACTACATCCGCACCGGCCAGGGCTCGAAAGCCTTGACGCACTTTGCGAATCCAACGCCGCAGACGCTAGGCATCAAGAAGCAACTGGTGACCTACAAGCGCGCCGACGGCGTCCCTCTTTCGTTCACACTCTATCTGCCGCCGGATTACCGGCCCGGCACTCGGCTACCCGCCGTGGTTTGGGCCTATCCTTACGAGTTCAGTGACGCCACCACCGCCGGCCAGGTGACTGGACATGCCGCGCAGGCGTTTACACAGCTCAATTACCATCAGATGTTCGTTATGCATGGCTACGCCCTGATCGACGATGCGGCCATGCCCATCATTGGCGACGCCGAGACAGTTAATAACACCTATATCGATCAACTGGTGATGGACGCCCAGGCCGCCGTGAACAAGGCGGTGGAGATGGGAGTCGCCGATCGCGACCGAGTGGGAGTTTTCGGGCACAGCTACGGAGCCTTCATGACCGCCAACTTGTTGGCGCACTCCACTCTGTTTCGCGCCGCGGTAGCGGAGAGCGGAGCTTACAATCGTACGCTGACGCCGTTCGGTTTCCAGACTGAGCGCCGCACTTTCTGGGAGGCGCCGGACGTGTACACGAAGATGTCTCCGTTCTGGTTCGCCGACAAAATCAAAGCTCCCATCCTGCTCACGCATGGTGAAGTAGACGATAACACGGGAACCTTCCCGATTCAGTCGGAACGGCTCTATGCCGCAATCCGCGGGAACGGCGGGACGGTGCGGCTGGTGATGCTGCCCGCAGAAGCGCACGGCTACAGGGCCATAGAGACGATCGAGCATGTGCTGTATGAAGAGATGGCCTGGTTCGACAAGTACCTGAAGGCGCCTGAATAGGGGTACAGCGGCTTCAGACGCGTTTTGCAACTGCTGGGAAAAACGCGGCTAGAAAGCCGCGTGTACCCAGGCGCAGGGTACCTACTATTCCGGTGCAAACGCCAGCAGGACGTTGCCGGCGATGCCGCCATTGCGCGCGTAGCCGGAGTTCACAAACAGCATGCCGCCAACCAGCACCGGACCGGCGCCATCGAGCGAGCCGCCCCTGCCGCGCGCTCCGTTCGCGGTCGTATATTCGCGTACGGTGTTGAAGTCCCACAGCACTCGGCCGTCCTCGGTGGCAAAGGCGCGCAGGTGCCCGTCGTCAGATCCCGAAAAAACCACTCCGGGAATAGCCGTCACGGCCGCGGGCTGCGCGGGACTGCACACGGGCACCCGTCCGCACGGCTGCGGCGCCGCGTACCAAACCTTTTGGCCGTCCGATATGCGGAGTGCGGTGAGCCCTCCGCCCTGGGTGGGATCGGGCGGCAATCCTACTTGCAGGACCGTACCCGGTGGCGCTTTTCTTACCAGATCGGAAACCGCGGCATAGACCTTTTGCCCATCGCTGGCCATGCCCCACTGCACGCCACCGTTGGTGCCGCCCTTGCCGACGCGAGTCTGCCACAGAATCGCGCCTTTGCGATTCGGATCCAGCGCATAAACCACGCCCGATTTTTGTCCCGCGAGCAATACCTCCCGGCCATCGGGGAGTTTCTCGATCAGCACCGACGAGCCAAAGTCGTAGTCCGGCCCAGGGCACCCGCCTCCGGTGCAAGCGCCGCCGAATACATCGCCGGGCGTCACTTGTTTGGACCATACAATCCGTCCGGTCTTCACGTCCAGCGCCAGCACTGCGTCGCTCATGTCGGTAGCTGGCGTTGAGAAATTGTCGCCAGTAGCGATGTACAGCAAGCCGCGCTTTTCATCGAGCGTTGGCGATCCCCATACGCCGGCGCCCGAAGGCCCCCAGGTTCCAACGTTGCCCGGCCCCTTCGGTAGTTCTTTGGGCTCCGGAACGGTGTATGTTTTCCACACCTGGCTTCCGTCCTTGGCGCGCAGCGCCGTCACGCTGCCGCGGAACGTGCAACATTTGTACTCCGGATTGCTGGAGCGCGTTTCTTCCCAGGAAGCTGCCGGAATGAACACCACTCCATTGAGGACGGCGGCGGAGCCCGTCAACCGGGTGGATTCGTGCGGCTCGGGTTTCTTCTTCCATAAAAGATGTCCACTCTCGGCCTCTACGCCGTAGGCCCAGCCAGTAAGATCGGTAAAGACCAGGACGTGCGTCTTGCCGTTGGGGACGGCGACCATGGCGGATCGCACGGGCCCAGTGGCCTGGTACAGCCAGTGAACGCAGCCGGAATCGGTGCTCAATGCCTGCACCGCGCCGCCCGCGCTGCCAACGAACAATGTGTGTCCCAGCACAGTAGGCGCACCGAAAGCGCTGACATCGCCATCGAACGCATAGGCCCACTTCAGCTTGAGCTTGCCAACCTGGTCCAGCGAGATGCCGCTGGTGGTGGTGTAGCGCGTGTTTAAAAGGCTAGGCCCCCAGCCGTTCCACACGGGACTCGGCGACGAACCGATGTTCACGGTCCGGTCCGAGCAGAACGCTTGCGGAGGCAGGGGTGCATCGGGTCGCTGGACGCCGAGGTAATTCGCCACCGCTTCGCGCTCCTCATGACTGAGAAGATAGCCGACGTTGATCATGACGCCGAAGTCCAGCGTTCGCACAATCCGCGACACGGACAACTGCTTCAGCGCGTCGCGCGGCGGAGCCGTTTCACTCGCCCCGTCATGGCAGGAAGCGCAACGTCTTTGGTACACCGCCTCGCCGGAGACCGCCGCCGCACAAGGCAGCGCGCTGATGGCCGTCAGCAGGGCGAAGGTTTGTAGCATGGACCGAGTAGGCACGCGGCCATTTTACATGAACGAGCTTCTGGTTATTTTTAGGGTTTGGCGACGGCTTTCTCAGCGTCGTGCCGGCGGGCGCCACGGAGCACATCGGGGAGTGCGTAGTTGCCTTCGTGACAGGCATATTCGTAGATCGGCTTGCTGGTGGCCGGCCAGGTGTACTCCCCGGTCCAGGGCCGATCCCACGTTTCCGGGTCTTCTACGGTAAACCGATACAGAAGCGTTTTGTCGTCAACGCGCGTCAGGCGCTCAATCACGTGGAGGTTTTCAGTCGATTCACGATAGCGCGTTTTGTCCGTGAAATTGGTGGTGTCGATAACCAGCGTGTCCCCTTCCCAATGACCCACCGAGTCACCCATCCAGCGGCGGATGCTCTTAGGAAGGTGCTGGGCGTTCATCCGCACGATGCGTGCATCATGCACCATCTCGGTGAGAATCATGATCGAGTCTGGAGTTTGCACAATCTGGTGCAGGTCGTTGTAGAAATAGTCCGGAAGCGCCGGTGGACCGGAAGTGGAACCGAATCCGAGCAGACAGCGTTCGCCCAGCGGCCGCTGCTCCGGGTTATCGAAGGCGCCGGGCGGCTCGGCTGTCGGATCCTGGCTCTCCCGCGTGTCGGACGTCGGCGTCGCTCGGGCCACTGCCATACGCTTGCGCGCGGCCGCATTGTAGGGTGGCACATGGCCGTCCGGCGGATCGACAACGATGGAGGTTCGAATCTGTCCATCCACTACGGTGAATTGCGAGCCCTGGTGCAGCCAGAAATTATTGTAGCCGCCGACGTCGCCGCCTCCGGCCCTCTCCAGAATTTCAAAAAAGGATTTCGGCGCGGTCTTGTCCCCCCCCACCGGCGGCGCGGGGCTATCCGCCGGCAGCGGCTGATTGTTCTTGGCCCGGCGAGCGGCTTCGGCTTTCTGCAAAGCTTCGGCTTTCTCCTTGGTTAGGAACGGCGGATCCCCGGGTAACCGTTCGAGCGGCGTCATCATGCTCAGGTCGTAGGTACCCTGCAAGTCGGGATGTCCATCGGGCGTGCGATGCAGGGCGGGAGCTTGAGCCGCCAACGGTAGCGCGAATAGGGCGGCACTCACCATGCATATCCATCGATTTCGCATATCCGTATCTCCTCGATTACTTGTTCAGCGGATGCTTTCGGTACTGGCCGTACAACAGCTCTTCGACAAACTCCGTGCACTTGAAATCCAACAGCTGGGCGTTCTTTTCCTGGCGACGGTAGAGCGGCATACTCATTTTCCAGGGGCGCGTGAAGACGTTCGGATCGTCGATGGTGGCTTGGTACGAGATCACATCCGGGCTGGTGCGCGTATAGCGCTCCGTCACGTGCAGCTTGTCGCTATGGAAGTCTCCCGCGCGGTCGAACCAAGTCTGATCGTTAAAGTCGGTTACGTCGATTACCAGTGTGTCTCCCTCCCATCGTCCGACCGACTGGCCCATCCAGGAGTCGATCGGAGCAGGCCCAGGGTTTTTGAGAAAGATGTTCCGGACCGCGCCTGCGTACTCGTAGACGAACGTGAGCGCGCTGGCGCTCTCGAGGATCTGGAACGGGTAAGGCATGTAGGTGGCGCGCGGCACACCCGGGAGATAACACTTGATCTCAGGATCCCGGTTCAACCAATCTTGCTGGTTCTGTTTCTTCTTCGCGAGCGCTTCGGGCCTATAAGGGATTTCGCCGCCTTCCACCACGCCAAGGCCGGGAGGAACCGCGCCCACAGCGCCTAACGCCAGCACGGGAGCGGCCGGCACTGGACCGTAGGGTCCGGGACGCAGCGCCATGGCCGGACTTGCCACGTGACCCTCAACATCGAAATTGGCTTCGTTCAGCACTTGCCAGATTCCGTTCAGGTCGGGCTTGCCGTTCGGTGCGCGCGGCGCGCTATAAACCTGTGCGGCCAACGGCATGCCGATAGCCGCCATCAGCGCCACGGCGGATTTCGTTCTTAGTATGCGAAGGATTTTCCCCATTTGATCGATGCTACCGCCGTCCATTATCCCCCGGCACGCCAGATCGCGTGTTCGTTGATCCCGTCAATTGACCGCTCCCTCTGGTCGCGGCTCCGTAACGTTACCCCGTGTCCCCGGCCCGCCTAACGCAAGCTAAACGCCACCAGCGAATCGGTGGCCACAATCGCGACATACTGCTTGCCATCCTTACCCTGGTACGTGATCGGGTTGGCGTTGGCTCGCCGGTCGAGCTTGGTTACCCACAGCTGGTTGCCGGTCTTCGCCTCGATAGCGCGGAAGCGGTTGTCATCGGTTGAGCCGACGAATA
The DNA here is from genome assembly GCA_963747945.1 of Bryobacterales bacterium. Classification (GTDB taxonomy): domain Bacteria; phylum Acidobacteriota; class Terriglobia; order Bryobacterales; family Bryobacteraceae; genus Palsa-89. The sequence continues at coordinate 58,457 of CAVVHB010000025.1, read as the reverse complement.
AAACTCCGCCCGCGGTAACGATCGCGCCGGCCAGCGCGGGACGTCCCGTATTCTGTTTTGCCTCCGGAAGGCCTTCGGTGATACCCAGCGGGATCTGCCATGCGAATTCTCCCGTCACTGTGTTCACCGCAATCAGCCGCCCCCAAGGTGGTTTCTGGCATGGCCACGCAACGCCACCGATGCGCACTTCGAAATTTCCTCGCCCTGGGCCGGAGCCATCCAGCGTCGTTCGATCATACGGAACAGGCGTACCCTCGGGCGTCTTCTCCATCCAACCGAGTGCGCCGTCGTCCTGGGATACCACGAACGCGTAGCCGGAGTTCGGATCCCAAGCGACGCCGCCCCAATTGGCGCCTCCCAGGGCGCCCGGAAACACGAGCGAACTTTTGACGGGCGCACCTTCAGCGCGATAGGCCCAGGTGGTGAATGGGCCTGCGTTATTCACACCGCCGTTTTTCGCGATTAAATCCTTGCAGGCCTGGACATGCTCCGCGTTCGTATCGTCGGCGGTGACAAGGTCGTCGGCGCGATAACTGTCGCGCGCGATCGGCGGAGGCTTTACCGGAAATGGCTGCGTCGGAAACGCCTGTTCACCGGGAACGTCGCTCTTGGGAACTGGACGCTCCTGGACTCCGAAAATCGGCTGGCCCGTTTCGCGATTGAGAATGTACATGTAACCCGATTTGGTGGTCAACGCCAGCGCGGGAATGGTGTTTCCATCGCGTCGAATATCAAGCAGCGTGGGCGGCGCGGGCGGATCGTGATCCCACAAGTCGTGATGAATGGTTTGAAAGTACCACTTGTATTTGCCGGTCTGGGCGTCGACGGCGACAACGGAATTCCCGTACAGATTTGCGCCCTTGCGGTCGCCTCCGTAAAAATCGCTCGCGGGCGAAGCCAGTGGCAAATAGAGTAAGCCGCGCTGCTCATCCACGGTGAAATAGAACGGCCAGGCATTGACGCCCGAGCGGTTCTTCCAACTGTCGCCTTCCCAGGTGTCGTGGCCCGGTTGGCCGGGCTGCGCCACCGAACTGAACTCCCACAGCTTCGCGCCGGTTCGCGCATCGAAAGCACGCGCATTTCCGGGCGCGCCGATTGGTCCCGCCGGCGTATTGGCACCCACCACCACCACATTCTTGTAGATCAGTGGAACCGAGTTATATGGCACCACCATGTCCAGCTCGCCTTCGTTGCCGAAACCGGGATCCACTTTCCCCGTGTTCGCGTTCAGTGCGATCAGCCTGCGTCCCACCGTGAACAAAATGCGCGGCGGATTGTTCTTATCGCCGGCCCAATACGCGACGCCGCGACGCGATGGCGCGCCTCCTGGGACCGGATACTCCCAGATTGTCTTGCCCGTTTCCGGTTCCAGAGCCACCACGCGACCGGCTGCGGGCAGATACATAACACCGTTCACGACGATCGGACTTGCTTCCGAATTGGGTCCACCTCGGCCCCTGCCCGGACCCTTCTCCGTCGCGGCGGGTGTATCGGACTGCAGACGAAAAGTCCAGGCCTGAGCAAGCCCGCCAACATTCCGGGTTGTAATCTGTGCCAGTGGCGAATAGCCTGTGCCGGCCATGTCGTGCCGATAGAGCGGCCAATCGCCGCTGACGGCTTGGGCTGTCTGGGCTCCAACAAACGGCACGAAAATCGTTACGGAAGCGACGGTGGCGGCCAGGAGGCTAATAGATGTGCGGCACATGTCAATAAGGGTTCTTCGAAAGCGTTTCGGTTTCCAACTCGCAAGCTGCCGGTTTCGACTTCGAGCGAGCGCGCAGCTCGGCCAGTTCGGATCGAGCCGCTTCCAGATCGCGATGGAACTCCGGCGAACTTTGCTGCATTGCAAAAACGGACGCTGCTGTCATCCACCCGGCCTCAACAGCGCTCGCATTATGTACGCCGCAGACCACGCGGCTCTGTCCAAACGCCCGGGCCCGTGCGAGAACATCGGCGGCAGCTTCCGGCGCCAGCTCCGCAAGAACGAGGCCTGTCTCCCAGCTCAACGCCGTGTGCCCCGATGGATAATCCGGGCTCCGCTCCAGCGCCGCTTTGCCCGGCGCGGAAAGACATACATCACCTTCCGCAACCTGGAACGGCCGCTTGTGCCGATAACGTATTTTGATCGCTGCGGCCGCCGCGTAGGCGTCCGAGTTGGCCCGCGACAGAAGGGCTACCAGCTTCGGCGCGTTCTCTGGGGTCAGCGTCAACCCCAACGCACAGCGGAACGCATGCAGCAGGCCGGCGATCGACAGGTTGTCATCGGATTGCGCGAGAGTCCATCGGGGGGAGCCTTGGAACGAACGGGTGGCGCGAAAAATGGACATATCGGCTTGATAACGAGCGTCGCCGGTTACCGGCGCCGGGGGCACAATGCGAACTACATCCGAAGTCTGATTGGCAGTTAAGTATCCGTGGGCTATTTCCGGCGCCGCAGCCGGTTGACTGCACATCAGCGCGGCAGACGCAAAGATCGCCGCCGAGACTCGAACGAGAATCTTCATATGCATCGTACGAGGCTCATTATCCCACCCGGCGCGGGCGCGCGAAGGCGGCGGTGCTACGGCGCGAAATACCCGTTGATGTCCATCACCAGATCGGTTGGATTGCTGGCATAAACACCGATTGCTTCGTTGGCGCCGGCGGGCACGATCGTGGCGGCGCCTACCACTCCTCCTGTTGTGGCATTCAGCGTTGCGGCGATCGGCAGTGTCTCACCAGCCGGAAATGCCGTCAAGTATCCTAACCACCCACCGGGAGGCACCACTGCCGTCATGTTCAACGAGTAGGCTTGTGCGGATGGAATCCCACACGGGCTGGATGTCATCGGGAAATCGCGCGTTGCCGCTCCTACCAACAAGGGCTGTCCGAAAGATCCGCTAAACCCGCCTCCGATACGTGTGTCCGCCACCCGGCACGGCGTGAGCGGATAGAAATTCAGAGCGCCGGGACTTCCAGGAGGCGCAAAGTATCCAGTGATATCAATCACCAAATCGGTTTTGTCGGTGACGTACACGCTGATCGGTCCGCCGTCTGCCGTACCCGCCGAAACGATTGCTTGGTTGCCGATGACGCCGCCGTTGAGAGCGTTCAGGGTGGCCACTACGGGCAATGGTTGCCCGGCGGCCCAAGTGGTCAAATAGCCCAGCGGCCCGGGAGCTACCACGGTCATCCGAACCGCATAGACTTGTGCCGTGGATGGGATCCCGCAGTTACTCTGTTGCACCGGAAAGTCCCGCGTTGCCGCGCCTACCAGCGACGGCGGGCCGAATACCCCCACAAATCCAGGTCCCACGCGCGTGTCCGCCACCCGGCAAGGCGTCACCGGATAAAATGCCAGAGACTGGGATGTTGGAGCAGCGAAGTAGCCGTTGATGTCGATAATTACATCGGTATCGTTGCTGGCAAACAGGCTGATCGCACCGCCGGTTCCTCCCAGTACAATCGCCGCGTTGCCGACAATACTTCCATTGATGGAATTCAGCGTTGCGGCCACCGGGAGCGGCGATCCGGTTGGCCAAGCGGTCAAGTAGCCCAATGCGCCATGCGGCACCACGGTGATGTTCAACGAATAGGCCTGCGCGGTAACCGGGACGCTGCAACCACTGGACTGAATAGGGAAGCTGCGTGTGGCGCCCCCCGACAAATACGGCGCGCCAAAGGCTCCGCTAAATCCGCTGCCTACCCGTGTATCTGCGATCCGGCATGGCGTGAGGGGATAGAACGCCAATGGGAGAGGAGTTGGTGCCTGTACGACCGTGAAAGTTACTCCGGCAACGATCAGTGTTCCGGAGAGTGCAATGTCGCCTGTGTTCGCCGCGAAAGAATAGGCCACCACTCCATCGCCGTCGCCGGAACTCCCCGAGGTGATCGTTAACCAGGACGCATTCGAATTCGCCGTCCAGGCACAGCCGGCAGCGGCCACTACGCTCACCGTTGCATTCCCCGCACCCGGCCCAACCGAAACCGAACCCGAACTCAGAGAGTAAGCGCAGGATTCCGCGGCGCTACTCACATTGACCGATACGGAGCCGGAGGAGCCCTGGAATGTCGGGCTTCCCGCGTATGACGCCGCGATCACATTGCTGCCGCTCGACAACTGACTTCCGTTGACGGGTAGGTTCGCTCTCGCGCTGCCGCCGGATCCGTACAATGCAGCCACGCCGAGGATGGTCTGGCCAACCACAAAAGATACGGAGCCGGTGGGCGACGTGACTCCCGAGACAGCGCTCACCGTCGCTGTCAAGACCGTGCTTCCGCCGGACGCAATATTAGCCGGGTTTGCGGCCAGCGCAGTCCCGGTTGGAGTGGCTGTACTCGCAGCCCACGCGCCGACCAGCTTGTAAACATCCACGGAACCCAGCCCGGTGGTCTCATCGTATCCGGCGGCAGCGCTGTAACCTAACTGGCCGTTGGTGCAATTCGGGCTCCCCGTAGTGCATGGAACAATGTTGTTCCCCACTGTGATGTCGTGAAAGACTCCGCTGGTATTCTGGGCCAAGCTATAGAGCGTAGGATTGACGTTGCCCAAGCCAGGTTGCGACAGTATGCCCTTCGAGACCAGATATTGATTGAGCAGAGCCAAGATGCCCGAGAAAATGGGGGATGAAACGGACGTCCCACCGATATACCAGTACTCCCCGCTCGAACGAATCAGATAGGGATCGTGATCGTTCGAGGCCGCGAATGAAATGTCGGGCACATCCCGGGCGCCGTCGTTGGGCACACCCAAGCCGGTTTGCCAGAGTGGTTTGGCGAAGAGAATGCTGGCCCCGCCGCCGGTAGCCGCCAACCCAGCCCCTGCGGCCACGTTTATGGTGTTATCGTTCCAGACCATTTCGGGTATGTAGGATAGTGCGGAGCTCTCATTGGCATTGTTCGTCGTGCTCCAATACACACCGCCGGCTTCGTTGAACTCGGTGCCGCCTAAAGCCGTCACCTCCGGAACGCTGGCTGGAAGGAGAACGGCCAGCCCGTGCGAGGCGGCTTGAACCCCCGTTCCACTGTCGCAACCCGCCGCTCCCCAATCGCCCGAAGGGGCCAGCCACGTGACTCCCAGTGCGTTGGCTTGCTGGGCCAGGGATCGCAAGAAGGCGCCGGCGCTGGCAGGCGAGCCAGAGATTTCCGGTTCGCAATAACCATAACTGTCGCTGATGACCGGAGCCAGATTCTGATCGACGGCGTAAGCGACGGAGGTCCACACATCAGTGGAATAAACAAACAGGACGGCTGCGTTGGGAGCGATGCCTCCCGCATATTCGACGTCCAGGCTGGATTCAAGTAAGTCGCCGCCACTTACTCCCGGGTCCGGACTTCCGGCCACCAGCACCAATTGGGGATTATTGGACGGCAATCCAAACTCCATTGCGGAACTCCTGGATGTCCGTCAGAGAAATGTCGGTTTGGCCAACTACGACGATCTTCTGACCGGTACCCGTGAAGCCGCTTTGGTAAAGCGGATTGATATCGTAAATAATGCCGACGTCGCCGGGCGTCATGGCATGGCCGCCGCCGGCTGTGTAGTTTGGAACCGGCCTCACCTTGGCTTTCGGAGGCTCGGCGCGAAAATCGTCCAATCCCCGGACCAACAAGATGAGCGGCCCCAGTGCCGCTGGAATGGAAGGATCGGTAGCGTTCGCAAAGTGCGCCGTTCCATTTACCTCGTAGCGGTGCATTTCTGTGTGAAACGCACTTTGCACTTGCCCGGCGCTGCCACTGAACATGACCCAGGTGCGGCTGCGCGAGACATAATCCACTCTGAGCCCGGCAGCCTCTAACCACGAGGTGACTCGGGCAAGCTCATGCCGGAGTGAGCCCGAAACGATCCGCGTATTGATCCTGAGTCAGCCAAGCGTGATAGTGCGGCGAGTTGGGGTCTCGCTGTTCTTCCAGCAATTTTGCAAGGTCGGCTGTTTGCGAGGCAGACCGCCTGAAGACTAACGACATGCCGCCGATGACGCGCGATGGATCGAGCAGGCCTCGATCGTTTTCAAGCTTCGCCTGGTAGCTCCGATTTCCGGCCAAGGCCACCAAGGGGGACTCAGGAGCCCCGGAAACGCGATCTTGCTGCGCGAATACGGTATTCGGCGCAATGAACTGACAGGCGATCAGGAAAGCGTAAGCGGTGGCTGAGTTTGAATGGTTCAAGACGACGCGTCTGATCCCCATTTACCCTACTCGCCCGCAACTCGTTGCCGGAGTGCAGAACCCATTCGAACCTTATATCGGCCGTTCGAGGTCCAATCCCTATCAGGTGAACACCTGAGTCCGGTTCAGTGTTTTATGGAATCGCGCTGAGAGCTTGGCCCATGGCGCTGAACACCTTTCCAACTGCGAACTATCCAATTGCGATAAGGTGAAGAGTTCCCCAAATCCCTGATTCAGGAGCTTCCATGACCCCGCAAGAAGTCCTCGATTACGCCAAGAAGAACGGATTGAAGCAACTCGATCTGCGGTTCTGCGATATTCCCGGCCTGCAACATCACGTGTCCTATCCGATTACCGAACTCTCCGAAGATTCCTTTCAGGAAGGCTTCGGGATGGACGGTTCGAGCATCCGGGGCTGGGCCGCCATCAACGAAAGCGATATGCTGCTGATTCCGGATCCGAACACGGCGTTCACCGATCCCTTCTACGAAATTCCCACGCTGGTGATGACTTGCGAGGTGATCGACCCGATCACGCGTCAAAGTTACAATCGCGATCCGCGTTGGATCGCCCGCAAGGCCGAGATGTACTTGAAGAACACCGGCATCGGCGACACCGCCTATTTCGGAGCCGAAGCCGAGTTCTTCATTTTTGACAATATCCGCTTCGATCAAAATCAGCACTCGGGCTTCTATTTCATCGACGCCGAGGAGGGCCGCTGGAATTCGGGGCGGGAGAACGACAACCTGGGATACCGGCCGCGCTACAAGGAAGGATACTTTCCGGTGCCACCGACGGATCATTATCAGGACCTGCGCGCCCGGATGGTGGAAACCATGATCCAGGCCGGGTTGAACATCGAATGCCACCACCACGAAGTAGCCACCGGCGGGCAGTGCGAGATCGACCAGCGCTTCGACACGCTGGTGAAATCGGCCGACAACATGCTGGTGTACAAATACATCATCCGCAACACCGCGTACCTGCACGGCAAGACGGTGACATTCATGCCGAAGCCGTTATACGCCGACAACGGCAGCGGAATGCACACCCACCAGAGCATTTGGAACGCCGGTAAGCCGCTCTTTGCAGGCGACGGCTATGCGGGCCTGAGCCCGCTGGGGTTGAACTACATCGGCGGTTTGTTGAAGCACGCCAGAGCGCTTTCAGCCATCATCGCGCCCACCACCAACAGCTACAAGCGGCTGGTGCCGGGCTACGAAGCGCCGGTAAACCTGGCGTATTCGCGGCGCAACCGGTCGGCGGCCTGCCGCATCCCGATGTACTCGGCCAGCCCCAAGGCTAAGCGCGTGGAATTCCGGCCGCCCGATCCGTCGGCGAATCCGTACCTGGCTTTCGCGGCCATGTTGATGGCGGGACTGGATGGCGTGCTGAATAAAGTGGACCCGGGCGAACCGCTCGACAAGGACATCTACGACCTGTCACCGGAAGAGATGGAAAGCGTGCCGTCCATGCCGTCGTCGCTAGAAGAGGCTTTGGACTGCCTGGCGGAAGATCACGACTTCCTGCTCAAGGGCGACGTCTTCAGCGAAGATCTGATCGAGACTTTCATCGAGTATAAGCGCAAGAACGAAGCGGATGCGATCCGTTTGCGACCGCACCCGTATGAATTCGCGCTGTACTACGACATCTAAGGCCAGAACCGGCGGGCTTACTTAACCGCGACCGTAATGCCTTGATTGGCATTACTGGTTGTGCCAATGGTCAGAACGACGGATTGTGCGCCGGCTGCCAGATCGGACGGAAGAGTCGCGTTGACCTGGAGCAGACCACAGACGGAGTCCGGCGCCTCTCCCGCATAGGGGATGGAGGTAGCAGGTTCACCGCCGATGGTGACCGACACAGCGGCTACCGGCTTGGGAAAAGGCGCCGTTCCGCCGGTGATGCATCCCGTGGTGCCGGCCGGAACAATCGCGCCTTCGCCGGTGGCGAAAATCTGAATGACGCTGCCCGGCGCCGCGGGATTGCTTGCGCCGTTGATGCTGGAATCGGCATTCAGGATCGCTCCCTGGCCGCTGCCGTTCTCAGTCAAGGAAAAGATGTCGGGAGCCGTGGCAGCCACAGGAACAGTGAAGCCAGCCGACGTAGTGCCGTTGTTCTGAATAACCACCGGCACGCTGGTTAGTCCCGCTACCTCGTAGGGCACAATCGCGTTGATCTGGCCCTGCGCCACGAAGATCAGGGGCGCGGGCACATTGTTGAAGGTGACCGTCACGTTGGCCAACGTAGTGGGAACCACGCCGTTGGTGGGTGTGAACGACGTACCGGTGGCTGGCGTAGCCGGCCCGATGAGGTTGCCGAAGATGGTCACGATTTCGCCGGGCGATACCGAGCCGGGCTGAAGGCTTGCACCGCTGTTAACGGAAAGGACCACGGGCGTGCCGGCCGGGCTAACGACGAGAGTCACCTTTATGGTCTGAACCGCGCCTGTACCGGACGACACTTGAACGTCGCCAGTGTAGGTTCCGGCCGCGAGCGTGCTTGCAACGGAAGCGTTCACCGACAAGGTGATGGTTGCCGGAGTGGTTCCGCTGGCCGGCGTCACGGTCAGGAAATTGCCTCCAGTGCTCGGCACGAAGGACGTGCTGAACGGAGCACTGGTCCCAGCGGTAGAGCTTGTCACTTGGATGCTTTGCGCCGTTGGAATCGACATGGATCCCGCGAGCACAGTGAACGAGGCAGTGCTGGCAGAAAGGGTAATGGCCGATGTGGCCGGAGTGACGTTGAGCGCCACCGGAATATAGAGCGGACTGGCGCCAGCCCCTGGCACGATCACCGTCACTACACCCGAGTAAGTGCCCTGCGCCAACTGCGACCCGTTCGCCGTGACGGTTACTGTATCCCCCGAAGCGGTGGCGTTCAGCCAGCCCGTGCCGCTCAGCACGGTGGGAATTACGCCGATGGTGGTTCCACTGGGCACGCCCGCAATTTGCACGGATTGGCTGTCCGGCGCCGTGCCCCCGGTGGCTTGGGTAAACGTGAGGCTGGTTGGCGCGGCCATGGCGACAGAGCTAACCACGGTGAGCGTAACGGGAATCGTCTGCGCCGGAGCATTTAACGCGCCGCTCGACACAACGATGGAGCCGCTATAGACACCTGCGCCAAGATTCGTGGGGTTGATAGTAACCTGCAAATTATTGGGCGTGTTACCGGTATTCGGCGTCACCCCGAGCCAGGTTAGACCCGCGGGATTGGTGGCCGCGGTGGCGAAGAACGCGACAGCGGTGCCGTCGGTGCTGGTCACCGAAATGGTCTTCATTGTGGCAGCCGCACCGGCAACAGCAGTGACGCTGATGGCGGCTTGGCTCACGTTGAGAAGAACGCTGCGGCTAACGTTTAAGGTCACCGGAATCACCAGTGGCGCGGCCGTTGAGCCGGGTACGGTAAGCGTTACATTACCGCTGCAAACTTGCGGCGCGATGCCTTGGGCATTCACCGAAACCACCACTTCATTCTGATTCCCGGTGGTATATGTGGTGCCGCTGGAAGGCGTGGCCGTCAAGAATCCGTTGCAACTGGTGTTATTCACCGCCACCTGATAATTCAGCGGCGCGCCGCTGCTGGTAATGGTGATGGTCTGGTTCGATGGAGCAGTCTCACCCCCCACCTGGTAATTGAAGTTCAGCGCTTGTACGCTCGAAATCAAAATCGGGTTGCTGCTGACGGTTAGTGTGACAACAAAGCTCTGCGGAGAATTACCCGCTCCCGACGCCGCCACAGTTACTGTCTCGGTGTATGTTCCTGGACCAAGAGTCTGCAGAACGGTAGGATCGACGGTCAGAGTCAACGATTGAGGAGTGGTACCCGTGCCGGGAGTTACCCGGAGGAAGCTGGGTCCTCCATTGTCGGGCGCCGCGGTGGCTGCAACGTTCAGACCCGACGTGGAACTGGTGACTGGTACGTTCTGAGCCGCCGGAGGCGTGCCTCCGATCTGATAAGTAAACGTCGGGCCGGTAGTAGGTACCTGAATGAGCGGAAGCGTGCTGACCAGCAGACTTACCGGCACGGAAATGGCGGTGTTGGAGGCTCCGGGCGCAGAAATGTTGATCTGGCCCGTACATGTTCCGGCCGTCAAACCGGAGGTGTTGGCTTGCACGCTCAACGTGCTGGGGGTAGCGCCGCTATTCTGACTCAGGACAATCCAGTTTCCGCAGTTCGCGGGTACAGCGGTAGCGGTAAAGCTTACATTCACGCCGGTGCTGCTGCTGAGTGTAAGCGTTTGCGCTAATGGCACAGCCGTTCCAAGCTGATACCCGAACGACAGCTGCGCGGGACTCACATTGAGCGCGGGCACCCCCTGAATAGTTAGGAGAACGGGAATGGTAATTCCGTTCGTTCCTGGCGCATTGACGGCCACCGCTGCGTTGAAGGTCCCGGGATTCAGACCCACGGGATTCACGCTCACCTGCAGATTGCCTGGCAAGCTTCCCGCAATGGGGTTAACGCTCAGCCAGGCACCACTATCGGTGGTTGGCGTCGCCGTAAAGTTCGTGACACTGGTATTAGAACTGGATAGGGAAACGGTTTGCGATGTCGCTACTGTGCTGCCTGCGGCGAAAACGAAGCTAAGTGAGTTCGGATTGGACGAAATTGGACTGGATACGCCCCCAGAATTCGCATTCAGCGTAACTGGAATGGACAGATTTGTCGTCGCCGAAGAGATGTCGACAAAGCCGACGTGAACGCCAGAGGTGGGCGCGCCCGATGCGATGGACACGGTGACAATCAACGGAGTGGCGCCTGACGACGGCGTGGCTATCAGCCAACCGGTGTCGGAAATAGCCGAGATTGAAACGTTCGGCGTCCCGCTTGCCGAGGAAAGCAGTATGGTCTGGCTCGGTGTGGTGACGCCTGTCTGGGTGTTAAACGTAAGCTGCTGTGGAGTGGCGACCACGGCATTGGTCTGGGCGTCCGCTGTGTCAACACAACACAGTGCTGCCGTAATTAGTCCCAAAGTGAACAGCATCAGTCCGGTTTTTTTCACGACTTACTCCAAATCAGGGGGATTTATTTAGACTTGCGCGCAGATCTGCGGGACGCGTTCGCGCGGCTGCACGGATGTGGGACAGCATCTAGTGCTTTCTGGTTTCAAGAAACGTGCAGGCTGTAACCGTGACGCAGAACCGCTGTAAGCATCCCTTCCGGAACATTAGTATATGGTATATGGCAAAAATCTCCATCCGAGATTTGGATCTAAAGGGTAAGACTGCTTTCATCCGTGTAGACTTCAACGTTCCGCTGGCGCCTGGAGGGCAAGAGATTACCAGCGACAAAAGGGTGCGCGCGTCGCTCCCGACCATTCAGTACGCGCTCGACCATGGTGCGGGCCTGATTCTGGCAAGCCACCTGGGACGCCCCAAGGGCAAACCGAATCCCGAGATGAGCCTGAAGCCGGTAGCCGCGCTGCTGGCGCAGTTGCTGGGACTGCCCGTCAGCATGGCGCCGGATAGCGTGGGACCAGACGTGGGAAAGATGCGGCCGGCCCCAGGTGAGGTCCTACTGCTCGAGAACTTGCGATTTCATGCGGAGGAGGAAAAGAACGATCCTGCCTATTCGAAACAGCTCGCCGCGCTGTGCGATGTGTATGTCAACGACGCGTTCGGATCGGCCCACCGGGCGCATGCTTCCACGGTGGGAATGATTCGGTTCGTGCGCGAAGCGGCTTCGGGCCTTTTGATGGACAAAGAGCTGGAGTATCTGACCAAGGCCACCAAGCACCCGGACCGGCCCTGCGTCGCGATTCTGGGAGGTGCAAAAGTTTCGGACAAGATCGAAGTAATCGAAAATCTGATGAAGGTTGTGGATCAATTGCTCATCGGCGGCGCGATGGCTTACACGTTTTTGAAGGCGCAAGGGAAGCCGGTGGGTAAGTCGCTGGTGGAGGACGAAAAGGTGGAGTTGGCCAAGGAGTTGCTTGCGCGTTCGGGCGGCAAAATCTTACTTCCGTCCGATCACGTGGTGGTGGATGAACTCAAGGCCGGCGCTCCGTTCGAAGTGGTTTCTCAAATTCCGGAAGGAAAGATGGCTGTGGATATCGGTCCGGCAACTGAGGCGGCGTATTCTGCGGTGATTTCCAAGGCGAAGACCATTATCTGGAACGGTCCCATGGGAGTTTTTGAGAAACCGCCTTTCGATCACGGGACGGTAGCGTTGGCCAAGGCCGTCGCTGCGTCGGGTGCTGTGTCGGTTGTCGGCGGCGGCGACTCGGAAAAAGCCATCAAGTCGGCCGGCGTCGCGGACAAAATTTCGCATATCTCCACCGGCGGGGGCGCGTCGCTGGAGTTTTTGGCGGGGATCGAGTTACCGGGCGTCGCGGCGCTGCCGGACAAAGCATGAGCAAATGTGGCGCACGCACTCTTGCGTGCCGCGTCCCCACTCGTGGGGACGCTGAAATTGCCGTAAGTTGAAGACAAGCGTTCAGATGAGTCTGAACGCGGCACGCAAGAGTGCGTGCGCCACGCTTTGGTAAAGATCGACTGTAAACAGCAGAACTAGAAGAGCAAGGCGATTCCGCAAATCACACCTCCCACCACCGCCCATGTCGACAACAGCGAGTGATCGATCAAGAAACCCGCCAGCGCAGGCGCCGCGATGGCGGAGATAGAGTTGAGCGATTGGGTCAGTCCGAGAATAACTCCCTGCTCGGACCGCCCCGCTTTCTGCGTGATCATGCTCGTTAGCGTAGGGCGAACGATTCCCGTGCCCGACGAAGCCACTGCGACAGCAATCAGCAGTAGCGGAATGGAGTGCGTGAATCCGAGCGCCACCAGCCCGACAAACCCACAAAAGAATCCGGCTCGCGCGAGATTGGTTTCTCCAAATGCCTTGACCAGGCGTCCAATCAACCCGCCTTGCAAGATGACGCCGAGCAGCCCCAGGAACGCGTAAACGTAGCCCACCTGTTGCGGCCCGAAAGGCTGGCCGTGCCAGCTGTAGCGCCGTTCGGCGAACAGCGCAAAACCCGTCATGAACATGGAGAAGGCAAACGCGAATGCGAAGAACTGCCACAGCAGCGGCGCCAGGCTGGGCTCGCGAAAGTAGCGCACATAGTTTCCCCAATCGAGTACGGTGAACTTGCGCGGTGTCGCATTGTCGGCCGCGGCGGGAGTAACTGCCGGCAGCAGAAAGTAAGTGCACAGGATGCTGGTGGCGGAAAGCCCGGCAGCCACCAGGATGGGATATTGATATCCAAACTTCGACAGAAAGCCCGAGAGCCCGGGGCCGATGAGGAATCCCATGCCAAAGGCGATGCCGATCAGCCCGAACGATTTCGCGCGGTCCTCCGGTTTCGTCACGTCTGAGATGTAGGCCTGCGCCAGCGACAAATTGCCCGCCGTGATTCCATCGATGGCGCGCGAAAGAAAAATCAGCCAGAGCGCGTTCGCGTAGGCCAGAATGAGAAACCCAATGAAGGTGCCCACCTGGCTGACCAGCAACAACGGACGGCGTCCCATGTGGTCCGATAGCCGGCCGAGCATTGGCCCCGCAACCAACTGGCACAAGGCATAGAGAGAGACCAGCAATCCAACGACGGCCGGCGACGCGCCATAATGTTCCGCGTAAAACGGCAGCAGCGGCAGGATGATGGTGAGCCCGAGTACGTCGACAGAGACGATCAGGAATATCGGAAGAAGCGGAGATTTGCGCAAGAGAAGACAGTACGATGGTAACAGAGGGGTGGAGGGCTATGGCCGATCAACTTTTCCTTTCCTATTGGCTGCGGAACTACAGCGAGGGGACAATGCTGAGGAACTACGAAAAACTGCTCCGGCTGTTTCCCTTCTCGCGGCTCGGACAGCAGCCCAGCACGTTCAAAATCATGGCAGTGGATGTCAGCGAGCCCGTAGTGGCTGAGATCCCCTATTCCCCGCCCGTCCCGATCAACGATGTGTTGGCGGTGGCGAAGGATTTCCAGAATGCCGACTCCAGTTATCGCCTGGAGACGTGGTGGGACTTGTGGCAATTCGACGGTGAATGGAAGCTAGCGCCGGCGCGCGTGGCGCTGTGCTGCTTTGGCCCCGAGTTCAACCAGAGCCCTAGCGGAGATGCGTTACCCCTGGACGTCCCGCGAACCCCGGTCATCGCATTTCCCAGTCCCAGTGACGACGCCGCGCTCGGCTGCGCGCTCGAGATCGAATTCGGGATCGATGCCAATTTTCTTCCGCAGCCGGATTTGCCCGATAGCCCGCGCATGATCGAATCCAACATCAAGAGCCTGCTCAAGCTGGTGCATGATCTGGACGACGCCCTGCCGGTGGAGACCCGGCGGCTGTGGTCCGAATCAGGCGAGAACTTCGCGGAGAAGCTGCATCAGGCGCTCGCCGCGGTTGCCGAATAGGATTCAGCCACTTGTTGCCGACGAATTGCCGGGACGTTCCTTCAGCAAGTTCTGCACCGCTTCCGCCAGCATTTTGGGCATAAACGGCTTCTGCAGAAACGCGACTTGCTGTTGCAGCGAGTGTGGAAGGTTCTCGATGAAGAACGGGGACCCGCTGCAAACCAGGATGCGAAGGTCCGGCTTGATTTCGAGCATGCGCGTGAGTAGCGTGTCGCCAGGCAGATCGGGCATCCCGAGATCGGCAATCACCATTCCGTAGCGATCGGGCGCTGCTTCAAACTTTCGCAGCGCATCGAACGACCGCAAGTACGTCTCCACTTCAAATCCGAGCCGCTCGAGATACTTCTCGATGAGCTGCAAGAGTGGGGGCTCATCCTCCACCAGCAATATCGTGATCGCAGGGCCGCCCACCACGTTACCGAGTCTGACTCGCTGCCCGCGAGGTGTCAAGCGTACTAAGACGCTTCGTAATCCGTCCGTAAGGCTCACTTGTGGCGCACGCACTCATGCGTGCCGTGTTCACACTCGTGTGAACACCATGAACAAGGACCTGGCATTCACACGAGTGTGAATGCGGCACGCATGAGTGCGTGCGCCACAGGTGAGTCACGAAGATGCTTCGCTATGATCGGCAGTATGCGATTCCACACCGAATATCTGAAGTTTCAGACCAAACAGCACCGCCAGTACATCAACATCACGGCTGAAGTGGACGCCGCCCTCAAGAAAAGCGGAATTCGAGAAGGAATGATCCTGGTATCGGCGATGCACATCACGGCGGGTGTTTGGGTAAACGACGCTGAAGATGGCCTGCTGGCCGACATCGACGAATGGCTGGAGAAATTGGCGCCTTTCCGTGAGAACTACCGCCACCACCGTACCGGCGAGACCAACGGCGATTCGCACCTGAAAAGCCTGATCGTGCATCACCAGGTGATTGTTCCGGTGACGGACGGGAGGCTCGATTTTGGCCCCTGGCAGCAGGTTTATTACGCCGAATTCGACGGACAGCGTCCGAAACGCGTCATTATTAAAGTAATGGGCGAGTGAGACCGCTGAAAGGATCGTCACCCTGCGGGCATTCCTCCCATAGGAGCTATATGCGACGAACCCTTCCTCTGCTGGCCGCCTCGGTGTCCACGGCTTTCCAATTCGCGGCTTTGGCCGCCGACATCCCCATCCGCGAAGTGACTCTTTACAAGAGCGGAGTCGGCTATTTTGAGCGCGGCGGCACGCTACGGCCTGGCGAATCCGCGCGTCTGGATTTCAAGGCCTTGGACATGAACGATGTGCTGAAGTCGCTCACCATTTCCGGCTTGAACGGCAGCAAGGTTACTGGCTTGCGCTACGATTCGAGCGAACCTTTGGATCAGAAGCTTGCCGACTTTCCTTTTAGGATCGGCGGCCAGGCATCGCTCGCGATCTTCCTGGATCAGATGAGAGGCGCCAAGCTGGAGTTGAAGTACGGCTCGGAGACCATCGCTGGGACGATCGTGAGCGGGCGCGTGGTCAAAGGGGACGACAAGCAGCCGGAACGGGAGCAACTGGTGGTCTTGCTCGATTCGGGCGATCTGAGAACTCTCGACTTGGCGGCCGCCAGCTCCATTCGCTTCCCCGATGCTACGCTTCAGACCCAGCTTCGCGACTACCTGACGGTGGTGAATCAATCGCGCTCCACCGACAAGCGCAGCATCTACATTGATTCATCCGACGCAAAGGAGCGCCAGATCGCCGCCAGCTACATGATTCCGACGCCGGTGTGGAAGTCCAGCTATCGGCTGATCTTCACCGACAAGGCGGAGCCGACACTGGAAGGCTGGGCCATTATCGACAACACCACCGGCGAAGATTGGACCAATGTTCGGCTGGCCGTGGTATCGGGCCGGCCGGTGTCCTTCATCAGCAATCTGTACGAACCGAAGTACGTGACTCGCCAAACGGTGGAGTTGCCAGAGGATCGAGCGGCGAACCCGGTGGTCTATAACGGCGCCGTGACGGAAGCTCAAGCCGGAACAGGTAACGCACCGGGCGAGGCAGCCCAAAGCGAACGGTTCATGATAGCGGCGGCGCAGTTGGAGGGTTCTTGGCGTACCTAAACAGCAGTTCGCTCTTCAACGACCGGAGGTTGCCGAGCGACGTGGCCGTCAATGTAGCATCCGGCGACGTGGGCGAACTTTTCGAATACAGCTTCTCTACGCCGGTGACGGTAAAGAAAGACGAGTCAGCGATGCTCCCCTTCCTGCAACAGCCTATCGGCGCGCGCAAGCTGCTGATTTACTCGGAGAGCTACGGCGAACATCCGATGAACGCCGCCGAGCTGAACAACACCACCGGAAAGACACTGGATGGCGGGCCCATCACGGTGTTCGACGCCGCCAGCTACGCGGGCGAAGCCCTCATGACAACGCTGAAGCCAGCCGACAAGCGGCTGATTAGTTACTCGGTGGATCTTGGCACGCGCGTGACCACTCAATTCGATTCCAGTCGCGAGCTGGTGCGGGAGATTCACGTGAATCGAGGTATCCTCACGGCCCGCTTGGCTGCGGATGAAACCAAGACTTATACCATTCGCAACGTGGATCAAAAAGCCAAGACCCTGATCATCGAGCATCCCGAACGTCACGGCTACAAGCTGATTTCTCTCAAGCCCGCCGAGACCACCGCGAACGCGTATCGCTTTGAAGTGAAGCTGGGCGCCGATGCCACGGAAAAATTCCCCGTCGCCGAAGAACGCGTCTACGAAACCACGACGTCTGTCTCCAGCCTGACGCCGGATGTGCTGCTCACCTATGTACAGAACAAATCGCTGCCGGAGGCCGCTCGAAGCCAGTTACAGCAGATCCTGGACGCCAAGCGACAGATTGCCGATCTCGACAACCAGATGCGGCAGCTCGACAACGACAACAGTAACATCGTCAAGGATCAGACACGCATCCGGCAAAACATGCAAAGCCTGAACCAGGTGAGCGGCCAACAGGATCAGGTCCAGAAATACGCGCGCGAATTGGCGACGCAAGAAGCCACGCTGGCCGCCTCGAGAGACCGCTGGAGCGCTTTGAGCAAGCAGAAAACCGCCGAAGAATCCAGGCTGAACACGCTGATCGAAAAGCTGGATTTTTGAGCAAAGCTCCAAACGCTCCTTCACAGTCGCGGTTCAGAACCGTGTGGCGTAGGCGCCCACGCCTGCGGTTCGCGAAGCATGCGGACGCGGCAGTTACCAGAGGTGGTAATAGCCGTCGCGCCGCGCCAGCTCCACCGGCAGGCCAAAGAGCCCGGTGAGACGCTCCGTGGTTAGCAGCTCCTGCTTGCCGCCGTCGGCAAAGATGCGGCCCTGTCGCAGCAGAATTACACGATCGATTTCCGGGAGGATGTCCGGCAGATGATGAGTCACCATCAAAATGCCGGTGCCGCCTTGGGCCAGTTTGCGCAGAATATCCCGGAGCTCCAGCGCGGCGCGAAAGTCCAGGCTATTGCTCGGCTCATCCAACAATAGCGCCAGCGGATCGTGCACCAACGCACGGCCGATCAGCAGGCGATGCGCTTCGCCCGAAGACATCTCGGTCATCTCGCGATCGGCCAGATGCGGCACCTCCAGGAGCTCCAGCACCTGGGCGGTTTTATCGATCATCGCCGGGGTGACTTCGTGATATGGCTGAACGCCGATGCTGCTGAAAAATCCCGACAGAACCATCTCGCGGCCGCTGATCTCTCGTGTGCATCGCCGCATCAATTCGTTCGAAACGATGCCCAACAGCGGACGCAGCTCAAAGACGTTCCACGTATCGCGCCCCAGAATGGTGAGCGAGGAATCGGGAAGCGCCAGCGGATAGCACTCGCGAGTGATGGTCTTGATGAGCGTCGATTTGCCGCAGCCGTTCGGTCCCAGGATGGCGACGTGCTCACCGGCGCCAATGCGGAGCGAGACGTCGTGAAGCACTCGCTTGCCGCTTAGCATAACTGAAACGTGATGGAAGGCTAGCAGAGCGGGAGTATCGGGCGTTTTTGTTAATTCACTCTTCATTGCTGGAGAGTATACTGCAAGCATGCTGAAAAGCGGTCTGGCCTTTCTATTGTTATCATTTTGTTCTCTCGCCTTCGGACAGTTAGACTCGAATTCAATCACCGTTAGCGCTTCCAACACCGACAATCTGCAACCGGATCAGGCGATTGTTTCGGTGAGCGTCCAGGCCGGCACCAGCACCGGTTTCGAAGACGTGCTCACCGCGTTGCAGGGATCGGGAATCACGGCGGCGAATTTCTCCGGCGTGAACACCGCGCAACAGACCCTCACGTGTGTCGGCAGGCCTTCCACCACCCTCACGCTGCAATGGGTTTTTAGTCTGCCCGTACCTATCGCGAATACGAAGGCCACGGTTGCGACCCTCACTACTCTACAGCAGAACATCGCGAAGCAAAACAACGGGCTCATGCTGACGTTCAGCATCGCCGGGACCCAGGTATCGCAGCAATTGGCGCAATCGCAGACGTGTTCGCTTTCAGCGCTGATCACCTCCGCCACTACGCAAGCGCAGAGCCTGGCCGCCGCCGGTGGCCTGACGCTGGGCTCGATTCTCGCGATGTCGAGCTCGACTTCGAATTTCGTTTCCAGCCCGTATGCAACTCCGCTGGCTTGTGCGATCACTGTGAAGTTCAATGCAACCAGGAATTAGACCCATGTGGAAGCCTTGGCTGGTAATGTTATGGCTCGCGGCCACGCCCGTTTTCGGCCAGCTTGAATCAAACACGCTGACCATCACGGCTACCCGATTCGTCACCGTGCAGCCCAATGACGTTACGTTTACCGTGTCGGTGAGCTGCAGCGACTCCACCAGCTTGGATCAGGTAGTCGCCGCTCTATCGGGTCTCGGCATTACCTCCGCCAACCTCACTGGCGTCGAGAGCTTTGTCCCCCCAACCGTGCAATGGAACTTCACACTCGCGGTGCCAATCGCCAAACTCGCTACCACCATCGGCTCGCTCACGCAACTCCAGCAGACCATCGCGCAAAACAACAGCGGCTTGACCTTGACGTTTACCGTCGAGGGAACCCAGGCATCGAAGTTGTCACAGCAATTGCAGCAATCGAAACCGTGTTCTAACGCAGACCTCGTGGCGGACGCAACCGCGCAGGCGCAAAAACTCACCGCCGCCGCTGGATTGACGCTGGGGCCGATATCGAGAGTGTCCAACGCTCCCCCCAGCCAGCCTGCACTGGTCGTCGCCAACTTCGCTCTTGGGGGATTTATCGTCCCCAGCTTCCTCTTCGAGTCCGTTCCGCAATCGGCGACCTGTTCGCTGGTTGTAAAATTTCAATTGCAGCCGTAGCCACCACCCGCGTGGCGCACGCACTCCTGCGTGCCGTGTTCACACTCGCGTGAACAAATTAGAGACCCAGGCGTCGCCATGAGTGACGACGCGGAACGCACGAGTGCGTGCGCCACAACTGCGCAGGATGGATACAATGTCTGGGCATGGCTAATGAAGAAATAATGGAAGCTTTGGCGATTCGAACCGTCGTCGATAACTGGGTGCTCTGGCGCGACGCCGGCAATTGGGAGCGGTTTCGCACCGTGTGGCATGACGACGGCTTTATGATGGCTACCTGGTTCCAGGGCACGGCGGATGAATTTATTCGCGTAAGCCAGGAAGGCTTTAACCGCGGCGTCAACATCCTGCACTTTCAAGGCGCATTCACGGCGGATATCGAAGGCGCGCGGGCCATCTCGCAGACCAAGATGACCATCAATCAGCGGGCGCTGGTTCACGACGTGCTCTGCGACGTGGTCTGCACCGGGCGGTTTTACGACTTCTTCGAGAAGCGAAGCAATGGCTGGGGCATCGTGCTGAGGCAGCCCATTTACGAAAAAGACCGCATGGACCCGGTGGATCCGGGGAAGCTATTGCCTCTGGATCAGGAACTGTTGAAGCGCTTTCCCGAAGGTTATCGCCACCTGGCTTACCTGCAGAGCAACATCGGTTACAAGGTGAAGACCGACATGCCCGGGCTGAAGGGGCCGGAGGTGGAAGCGCTCTACGCGCGCGGAAAGAGATGGCTGGCCGGCGGCCCGATTGAGCGTTGATAATTTACGGCAGCGCGAACGAAATTAGCGCCTGGTTATTTCCTTTGCCCGGGCCGGCCGAGACAACCGCGACGTACTGCTTGCCGCTCTTTCCCTCGTACGTAATGGGATTTGCCGTTGCGGAGTAATCGAGCTGCTTGGTCCAGAGCTCCTTGCCGGTCTTGGCGTCGAAGGCGCGGAAGCGGGCATCGCTGGTTGCGCCGATGAACACCAGTCCTCCGGCGGTCACTATAGGACCGGCGAAAGCTCCGGACCGCCCCGTATTGCGTTTCTCCGGCGGCAAGAAATCGGTGACACCGAGCGGCACCTGCCAGGCGATCTCACCGGTGTTCGCGTTCACCGCAAACAGCCGCTCCCAGGGTGGTTTGATGCACGGCAGGTTGCCGAGAGATTTACCTTCCGCATCCTTGTAGGGCGCGCCGAAATTGAAGAAGCCCGGACGCATCACGTAGGGCAGCGCGCCTTCTTCTTTGGCCTTCGGATTATTCATCAGCCAGCCGGTTCCGGGACTGTCCTGCGAATTTACAAAAACGTAACCCGTCTCCGGATCCGCCGTCGCTCCGCCCCAATTGGTCCCGCCGGTGGGCCCTGGCATACTGATGGTCTCGTGCGGCGGCGTGCCTTCGCCCTGGTAGACCCACGGTGCAAAAGGCCCCGCGTCCTGATAGCCCCGCTTGTCCCAAAGCTCCTGACAGGCTTTGGCATGATCGGCGGAGGTGTCGTCGGCCGTTACGATATCGGCGCGCGAGATGCTGGTGCGCGCCAGCGGCGGAGGCTTCAATGGAAACGGCTGAGTCTTCGCATACCATTCGCCCGGCACGTTCCCTTGCGCTACCGGTCGCTCCTCCACGCCGAACACCGGCTTGCCAGTCAGGCGATCCAGAATAAACATGTTTCCCGGACTTCCGTTGCACCAGCGCGGGAATCTTCTTGCCGTCTTTGACGATGTCGATCAGGACGGGATCGGGCGGAAGATCATAATCCCAGAGCTCGTGATGCACAGTTTGGAAATACCATTTGAGCTTGCCGGTCTGATAGTCCACCGCGACCACGGAATTGGCGAACAGGTTGTTGCCCTTGCGATCGCCGCCGTAATAATTCGCGGCCGGCCCGCCCATGGGCATGTAAACGATGCCGCGCTTCTCATCCACGGTGATCGCGTAGGACCACATATTATTGCCGGAGCGCTTCCAGTTGCCTTCCTTCCAATCGTCATGGCCTACTTCGCCGGGCAATGGAACGGCGTGAAAATCCCACAGCTTCTTGCCCGTTCGCACATCGTAAGCGCGCGAATCGCCCGGCATGCCGCCCGGCAGTTCGTCCTGCTGATGAGCATGCTCCTCGCCAGGACCGAACATGTTCATGCCCACCAGAATGACGTTTTTGTATATCGTTGGGACGCCCGCGAAAGGAACGTCCATGGTCAGTTCGCCTTCGTTGCCGAAGCCGGGATCGATTTTGCCGGTCTTGGCGTTCAGCGCGACCATTTTGTGACCCGCGAGGAACAGAATGCGCGGGGGATTCTCCTTGTCGCCCGGCCAGTAGGACACGCCGCGTTGCGAAGCCGCGCCGCTCTTCAGTTCGTAGCGCCAAACCTCGGCGCCGGTCTCAGGATCGAGAGCCACCACCCGATTGCCAGCCGGCAGGTACATCACGCCGTTGACCACGATGGGCGTCACTTCGTTCATCGTTCCCGCGGCCGGGCTGTTGGCATCGGGCCGCAGCCGGTAGCTCCACGCCTGCGCGAGCTTCCCGACATTGCCAGTGTTGATCTGTTTCAGCGCCGAATAGCGCGTTGACGCCAGGTCGCGATTGTAACTGGGCCAATCTGACGCCGTCTGCGCGGGGGCGGTCTGAACAAAGACGGCCGGCGCCATGAGTGCTATCCATCTGAAGTTCATTTCCGTTCGCTGAGTATATCAACGTTCAGTAGAAGGAGTTTGTGGCGCGCGCACTCATGCGTGCCGTGTTCACACTCGTGTGAACATTGAATGAAGGTCTGGCATTCACACGAGTGTGAATGCGGCACGCAAGAGTGCGTGCGCCACGAGTGCGACGCTGTTACGATCCGAATAGCATGGCCGCGCAACGTATCGGCATTCTGCATCCCGGACAGATGGGGACCGTCGTGGCCGTTTCCGCCCACAACAGCGGAAATGAGGTTTTCTGGACTTCTGAACACCGCAGCGCCGCCACGCGTAAGCGAGCGACGGAAGCTGGATTGCGCGATTCCGGCACACTTGCGGAGTTGTGCGAACTTTGCCCGGTGATCGTCAGCGTTTGTCCACCGGAATTCGCCGAGCAGATCGCCGAACAAGTTGCCGAGCTTTCCTATCAGGGCACATATGTCGACGCGAACGCCATATCTCCCGACCGCACGAGGCGCATCGCCCGCCGGCTAGAGGGCTGTGGCGCACGGTTCGTCGATGGCGGCATCATCGGTCCTCCGGCTATGACGCGCAACCGGACCTGGCTCTACCTGGCTGGAGAACACGCTGCCGGCGTCGCGCCGTATTTTTCGTCGGGGCCGATCGAAGTGGAGGCGCTGGCGGGAGGCGTCGGGCAAGCGTCTGCCCTGAAGATGTGTTTTGCCGCATATTCCAAAGGCTCCATCGCACTCGCAGGTGCTGTGCTGGCCGCTGCCGCGGGTCTCGACGTGTTCGACGATCTCAAACGGCAGTGGGCCAGAAGCGGCCCTTCCCTTCCCGAGCTGGAGCGCGAGATCTCGCGCGCAGCGCCGAAGGCCTGGCGATTCACCGGCGAAATGCACGAAATCGCGTCCACGTTCCAGAGCGCCGGCCTGCCTCCCGAGTTTCATCAAGCGGCGGCCGAGATCTTTCGCAGATTAGAACACTTCAAAGGCAGCCAGGAGCCCAGCCTGACGGATGTACTCGCTACACTACTAAAATGAGCAAACGAATCAGTATCGAAGTGCCCGGCCTGGAGCATGTGAATCCGATCCCTAACGCCAGCCGGGTGGGTCCTTTTCTGGCCAGCGGCGGAATCTTTGGAAAGGATCCAGGCACCGGAAAGGTCCGCGAGGGAGTGGAGGCGCAGTGCGAGCAAATGTTCAGCAATGTACGAAAAGTGCTGGAAGCTGGCGGCGCGGCGCCGGAAGACGTCATCAAGTTGAATGTATGGCTCAAAGACATGGCCAACCGGCCGGTGGTCAATAAATACTGGCTGCAGATGTTTCCGGACCCGCATTCGCGCCCCGCGCGGCACACCTTCGAGACACCCGATCTGCGCGAGCCATTACTCGTGGAGTGCGAGATCATGGCAGTTATTCCGGACAGGCAACCGGACCAGAAGTGAGGCTCGCGAGTTTCCACGCGGGCGGTAAGGACCGGATCGGGATTTACAATGGCACGACTCTCATCGAGCTCTCCGGCCCGCGCAGCATCCTGGAACTGATCGAAACCGGGCAGGAGCTTCGCCAGTCTTCCGAGACGTTTTCGGTCGAGAATGTCATTTGGCAACCGCCGGTCCGCCGGCCATCGAAGATCTGTTGTCTCGCGCTCAACAACAGCGCCAACAGCGATCGGATTCTGCAAGGGCCCAAACATCCCGCGATGTTCATCAAGCCCGCCAGTTCGCTCGTGGGCCATCTGGGCGCCATCGAATGCAAGCCGCACTATGGGCGCGTGCATCCGGAGCCGGAATTGGCGGTGGTGATCGGAAAGACGGCCAAGAACATCGCGGCGCGCGATGCCTATGATTACGTTTTCGGCTACACCATCCATAACGACATCACTTCGCCGACCATGCGCGGAGAAGACACTTTTCATTACCGCGCAATACACCCCAAGGCCGGCGATGCCACCGGGATTGAGTACGTGGACACCTGGGTGAGTTATCCGGGCCGCTACAAATGCTGCGATACATTCGCCTGCATGGGGCCCTGGCTGGTTACTAAAGATGAAATCACCGATCCGCACAATCTGGCGGTGTCGTGCAGACACAAAGATCAGCTCGTCACCGAAGACAACACGGAAAATCTGTTTTACAAGATTCCCGAAGTGCTCGAGTTCTTATCCAGCCACCTGACCCTGCTCCCTGGCGATATTGTCTCCATGGGCACGGCACTGAAGAAGTCCGCGCAAGGCGGCGCGGTGCAGAATATCGATCTGAACAAGCTGGGGGGCCCCGTGTCGGTCACTATCGAAAAGATCGGTACGCTGACCAATGACGTGGTCCACGTATAGAAGAACGCGAACGCTTACTTTTTGTTGGCGCCGCCTTCGCCTTCCGTGTAGTGTTTGAGATCGCGCTCGCCTTCCACGCAAGCCAGCTCCATGATTTCGTATCCGGGGCGCGTGATGCGGGTGATGGGAAAAGCGATTTTCCAAGGCCGCGAAAAGGTCTTGGGATCCTCGATAGTGGCCTCGTAGCCGATCGTATTCGCGTCCACCGGGGTGTAGCGCTCCACAACATGCAGCGCATCGCTGTGGAAATTGCCGGCCATATCGAACCACGTTTTATCGTTTTGATTGGTCACGTCCACCACCAGCGTGTCGCCTTCCCAGTGGCCGCGTGAGTCGCCCTCGAACTGTTGAATATCGGCGGGCAGATGCGGCCGGCCATCGGTGGGAATCACGCGGTAGGCGTGGAAATTCTCGAACAGGACCACCACGTAGTTAGCCGGCTGCAATATCTGGAATCCAAATGGCGCGTAAACCTGGCGCGGAATGCCGGAGAGAAAACAGTGCGCCTCGGGATCGTCGTACATGTGATGCGCAACCAGATCCTGCTTGCGTTGCGCCGCCGCGGGCAGATAGGGAATCTTGCCGTCCTTCGGATCCACGATCACGCCTTTGCCGGGCGGAATTCCATAGACGGCCTTGAGGTGATCTTCCACGTCGTAAGCCGCGTTTCCTCCCGGGCTGCGAACCTCCCAAACACCCTGGAAATCGGGCTTCCCGTCAGCGCCGCGCGGCATCGGTCCGGCTTTTAAGGCCGGCTTCTCGATGGGCCTTTCCTGAGGCCCGGGCGTCTGCGCCACTACCGCCAGCGACAAGATTAAGCCGAGCACAATCGCCTTCATTTGCTTGGTTCCTCGTACGCGTAGCAATCGTATTCCAGGAGCTGGGCATCCTTCTCCCGTTGCCGGTAGAACGACAGGCTGATTTTCCAGGACCTGGTGAACACCTTGGGATCCTCCATCGTGGCCTCATAGCCGATGGTGTCCGGACCGGTGCGTGTGTAGCGCTCCACCACGTGCAAAGCTCCACTATGGAAGTTGCCGGAGGCGTCGAACCACGTTTGGTCGTTGAGATCGCTCACGTCCACCACCAGCGTGTCGCCTTCCCAGTGGCCGCGTGAATCCCCCATCCAGAAATCCACGTCGTCGGGGTGCTTGCTGCCGTCCAGCGGGATGAGCCGGTAGGCGTGAACAAATTCATACAGGATCGCGACGTCCTTGGCCGTTTGAAAAATCTGCAGGGGGAACGGCATATAGTTGGCCCGAGGGACGCCGGGCAGGAAGCACTTGTTGTTGGGATCCTCGGCGGCACGATTCTGGAAGTTCTGCTTTCTCTTGGCCGCCGCTTCCGGCGTGTACGGGATCTCGCCTCCCACTACTATCCCCGTCCCCGCGGGCATTCCCAACGTAGCGGCATGCGCCTCAATGTCATAGGACGCCGTGGTTTCCGCCTGCCAGACGCCTTGCAAATCGGGCTGGCCGTCTCGAGTTCTGGGGGGATGGTACGTCTGCGCGAGCGCGGGAAAAATGGTAATTAGCAAGAGGGGAAGGGCATTTCTCATCGAAACCGGGATCGTATCACCTTCCTATTGAAGATGGCAACCAATCCGTGGTCTCCTAGAAGAGGAGTCCCACGTAATGTTACGCTCACTTTTGCTCGCCGCCGCATTCGCCCTGCCGGCTCTGACCCAAACTCTTTCATCCACCCCGCTAGCCAATCCATCGGGGCCTGGTAGTCTGCAACCCAATTGGTCCGTCGCGCCGGATGGAGCGGCTGTGTTCAGTTGGATTGAGCCGTCACAAGGCGGCTTCGCGCTGCGATACGCGGTACGCCATGGAGCAAGCTGGTCGCCCGCTGTAACCATCGCATCGAATCGGCATTTCTTCCACCACCCGGCGGAGATGCCGGAGGTGATCGCGCTGCCGGGCGGGCATTGGTTCGCTCATTGGGTGGAATCGCCGGGCGGCGACAGCGATGCTGAGTACGTCTACGTTTCCTCATCCACCGATGGCGCGCATTGGACCATGCCGCTGGAGGCTCATCACGACCACAGCCCCGTCCAGCATGGCTTGGCATCGATGATCGCCAACCCGGATGGCGGAGCGTCCATCTTCTGGCTGGAAGCGCTCAAGGGTGAGGACGCGCCGGTGTCCTTGAAACGCACCATCGTGGACGCCATGGGTAAGGAAGTTCGCGAAGAGGTGATCAACGGAGACGTTTGCGGCTGCTGCCCCACGGCGGTTACCAATACGCCGAAGGGGCTGCTGGTGGCTTTCCGCGCCCACACCAAGGAAGACATTCGTGACATCGCGGTCACGCGCCTGGAAAACGGCCATTGGTCCACGCCCAAAATTGTGCACGCCGACAACTGGGAAATCAATGCCTGTCCGACCAATGCGGCGGCCGTGGCGTCTAAAGGCGAGCACGTGGCGGTCTCTTGGTTTACAGGCGCGCAAGATATGCCGCGAGAGGAGATGGCGTTTTCGAACGACAGCGGTTCCAGCTTCGGCAAGCCGGTGATTCTCAGCACCGGCCACGCGTTCGGCTATACAGCGATGGCTTTGGACGACGATGGCGGCGCGATCGTTTCCTGGCTGGAGCAGGATCCGGCGGGAGCGCGAGCGCTGGTCCGCCGCGTTAGCTCTGCCGGCGTTGCCGGTCCCATTGTGGAAGTGGCCAAGGGCGGGAAGATGGCCCTGGGATATCCGAAGCTCTTTCACCACGGAAGCGAGACGTTCATCGCTTGGGGCAATCCGAAGCACGTGGAGACGGCGAGCCTTGCGCAAACTCACTAAGACCAGGCTCACTAGAAGTGCTTCAAAACCGCATGCTCACGCATGGCGGCTCAGCTAATTTATTTCGTGGGCGCGGCCGACACGACATGTCCCTTTTGCGAGGGCGGTTCATAGTATCCGATGAGCCGGCCCGCGCACACCATACTGGTCCACAGCACCAGCGATAGCGCGGCAGCCGCCTTGGCACGCGCGGGGATTACCGGGGACTCGTCCAGCTTCTCGGGATGGTTATAAACGCCCGGCCGAAAAATCAGCGCGTGGATGCCGATCAGCACGAGAATCGACATCTTGGTCCAGAAGTAAGGATTTGGATAATAATCGGCGGCCTTCGATCCAAAGAGCAGGAATCCCATCGTCACCATGATGACGAAGCCCAGACGCTTCCACCAGCGCAATCCGTTGACGACGTCCGCTATGGGGCGGTTCCGCAAAGCGACGCCGAGCATCCGCAGATCGGTCATGACGATCATTCCTCCGAAGACGGCGATGCAAGTCAGGTGCGTACTCATGATCACCGGATAGGTGAGCCCAGACTCCCGGATGAACGTCATGAGATCGAGACTTTGAAGCCACTGGAATAAAGAAAGTATAGACACCTGAGCCTCCCGAATTTAGGCAAATGCGATGAACAGGCCGCCGAACACGACGCTGATCCACAACGCCAGCGAAACCACCCCGACCAACACACGGACTGAAGCTGATGAACTGTCCGACAACGCCACCTTGCGATGAATCGTGTAATTGAAGACGATCGCGATCAGCAGCGCGCCAATCTTGAACCGGAACGCGGGATTGTAAAGGTACATCCGCGGATCGGAAAGGAACAGAATCGGACCGGAAAGCAATACCACGGCCAGCCCCAGCAGCGTCCATGGCGCCGTCGCTTTGGCGACTTGCGGCGTGGTTTCACGCTTGAGGCCGACGCCGATAAGACGAAAATCGACCAGTGCGATCAGGCCGATGGACCACGCGAAGGCGGTGATGTGAAAACATTCAGCGATCGGAAAAACCCACTCGGAGCTGTTCAGCGCGTCCGCTATGGCGTTGGATTGGAGAAGCAACATGTTAATGGCCTTGTCCTTTGATTACGCTGGCATCCCGCGGAGCAACCAGCGCGGCGTCTTTGAAGATCTTTAATTGGAGCTGGGCGTGAATCTTGTCGAGCGGCGGCTCGATGTAGCCGATCCCGCGCCCGCAACAGGCGATGGCGGTCCAAAGCAGCAGTGAAAGCGCCGCCGCCAGTTTCGCATTGCCAGGGACGCTGGTGGCCTGATCCAGAGCCGCCGGGTTAGCATAAACGCTGCGGTAAAACACCAACTCAGACACTATCACGAGCGCCAGTAGAATCAGCTTGGTCCGAAAAAACGCGTTGTAGTAATATTCTTCGGCTTTGGAGCCGAACATCAAAAACCCGCAGGTAACGGTCAGCAGCAAGCCCCAGCGTTTCGGAACACGGAACTGGTTCACCACGTCCGCAATCGGCCGCTTCCGCATGGCTACACCCAGAAGCCGCATGTCCGTCATCAATACCATCCCTCCGAACAAGGCGATGCCGACCATATGCAGGGACAGGACGATCGGATAAACATACGCCGATCCGCGCAGGGCCGTGAAGAACCCCGTCAATTGGATCCATTGGGCGAATGAGAGAAGCATGCGATGCCTACGCTACAACGGTCAACCTAAACTCAAGCCGGGATAGACGAAGCCTATGAAGATCCCGCTGAAAATAACTCCGCACCACAAAAACAGCGACACACACGCCACCAGCTTTCCGTTGGATGGCGGGGCGTCCGAGGAGACGGCCTTGCGATGAACTGTGTAGTGGAAAATGACGGCCGAGACGAAAAAAACCATCTTGATCAGGAACGGCCAGTTGAGATAGTACATGTCCGGGTCCGAAGAAAACAACAGCAGACCGGAAAAGAACATCAGCACCAGACCGCACAGCGTCCAAAGCCAGGTGTCCTTGGCGAGCTGCGCCGGAGTTTGGCGGCGCATACCGATGCCCAGCAGGGCAAAATCCACGATGGCGATAGTTCCGATCGACAGCGCGAATCCGACGATGTGGAAGCACTCGAGAGTAGGAAAGACCAGCTCAGAAGAGTTTAACGGGTTCGTGATCACCACTTGGATCCGTCTACACTGTTCGACACGGTCATAAGTTTATCAAAGGCTCGCGAAGAATCCAGTCCCGGCAGGATCACCTGCCGGTCACTGACGGTTGCGTGGCCTCCCCGCTTCGGATGTTGTAACGGATCAGGATGGCGAGCGCGACGCCGGCTCCAAAAGTAAGAGACCCAGTGGTGACGTGGAGCACGCTGGTGATGATCACCGCGAGGCTGGTCTCCGGAAACAGGATCAGCATCATGAACGTGGTGAACCCAAGCATGACTTGGATGGATGTGATGACGGCCAAGGCGATGGCGGCCGGCCGCAGCGTCGGGTGCTCGGGAAACTGGCGGATGAGGAAAACGGTCACAATCAGGATGAGAAGCAGGACGATCATCGCGTTCAGGATGTGCCAGAGTACGCCGAGGGCGCGATAGCGGTACGCCGCGCCGAGGGTGGTTTGGAGCAGGATGATCGCTGGGACGGCGATGGCCAGGGATCGCATCGAGGGACGCCAGCAGTCTTCAATCGGCACCGGACCGCGTTGCCAACTTGGCGACGTGATGACGGCAATCGCGACGATTTGTCCGAAGACGGCCTGCGCAATTAGCGCATGCAGAATACCCGAAAAATTGCGGCCGCGTCGATGGCTACGTCCAGCTCCCAGGGTCGCAACGACCATCCCGCCGACCAAACCGATCCATCCTAATTGGGTCCTCACTCCAATCGCCAGACCAAGTAGGAGAACCAGGCCACGCCTCCCGCGAGGTGTGCCAGAACTGGGTAGATTGGATCACCGCCGGCGGGCCGGCCGCCAAGGCTCCGGCAATGGGGCGCAGCAGGCTGGTGACGACGGCGCCGGCCGCGATCGCGATGAGCGCACAGAACGCCACGAAAATGGCGTAACGATGTAGCCAGGGATTATTGTTGTTCATTTCGGACGTCTTTCAACCATCGCGCCGCTCCTATGCCGATCGCCAACACGCCAAAGGCCGACAACAACCAGGTAGAGACTGCGCCCCACAGCGTCAGCATTACTCCCGCGGCCAGAACGATCGGCGCGTAACTGGTGGGCCGGGTCATGCGGTTCGCTCCTCGCCGTACCATCTCCAAACTATCGAAAGAATCCCCGACAGATAAACGAAACAGCCGGGAACCCACATGAGCATTCCCCCCAACTGCTGATCGTGCATGGCATCGATCACCCCATGGTTTGGGCCATGGGAATGCAAGCTTACCGCATAAAGGCCGGATGGGCCGAACGTCAGAAAGGCGCCCATGAGACTGCAGCACAGACAAGCGCTAAACAGATAAGCCACGGCGGGAAGCGGGGGAAGATGGCGATCCTGCGACGGCCCGAAAACGGGCCACCAGAAAATGGTGCCGCTGATCACAAAACTCAGTTGCTGGAAGATGTGCAGGCCGTTATTCGACAAGGCGGCATTGAAGAAAGCCGGAACGTGCCAGGCGAGCATCGTGCCCACGCCGAGCAGCCACGAGACGGGCGGCTGGCCAATCACCTGCTCCAGTTTGTTGGGAACGCGAAGCTCGAACGACGGCATAATGAGCAACAGCAAGGGCGGGATCACTAACGCCAGCACGAAATGCTGGACGATGTGCGCGCTAAAAGGATACGAAGCCCAGGCGTTCATGCTTGACTCGCGACCACAAAGATGACCAACCAGACGGCGGAGAAGAAATACCAGTACAGGGCCATCACTTTGAGGGTGGAGGCAGGCACGAGCGCGAGGGCGATCAGTCCGGCCAGAATATGCAGCGCGTAAATCCCGGTCAGTATGTTGGATCCGGTGCCGGAGAGAGCAACCAGGAAAGCCGCGCCAAGCGGAATGGTCACCCAGCGCCATCCTCGCCAGATGCTGAGATTGCTCGCGAGGAGCAAGAGCAACCCAAGGTACGAGACAGGCTGGGGCTTCTTCCCAAAATAGAAGGACGCGAGGATCAGCAGGAAGAAGAATACCGCCTCAGAACAGAGAAACATCGCCATTCCAAGTTGAGCGCGCTTGGTCATGCTTCCATCCAATCGGGCGCCTCGGGATGTTTCAAATCCCACAGCGGCCTGCGGCTGTGTACCTCAGGAAGCTCCGCGAAATTCTGCAGCAACGGCGGCGACGCGGTGGACCATTCGAGCGTCCAGGCGTTCCAGGGATCGTCGCCCGCTTCGCTTCCGAAGACAAGGCTCATGGCCAGGTTCGCGCAGAACAGGAGAATACCGAATACCAGAATGGCCGCTCCAACGGTAGAGATCAGGTTCAGCGCGCCGAACCAAGGCAGATCCGGATAGGTATAGCTGCGCCGCGTCATCCCCAGCAGTCCGAGAAAATGCTGCACGAAAAACGCCGTGTTGAAGCCCAGCACGATCAGCCAGAAGCTCCAACGGCCGAGCTTTTCGTCCAGCATTCGCCCGCTGAATTTGGGGAACCAGTAGTGAACGCCCGCCAGCAGCGCAAACACCGTTCCGCCAAAGAGCACGTAGTGTATATGAGCGACAACGAAATAGGTATCCGTCACCTGCCAGTCCACAGGCACCGCCGCAAAAGCGACGCCGCTCAGGCCGCCCACAGTGAATTCCAATAGGAACGCGACGGCAAACAGCATCGCGGTAGTGAATCGAATCGCTCCGCCCCACATGGTGGCGATCCAACTGAAAATCTTCATTCCGGTGGGCACCGCGATCAGCATGCTGGCGGCGGCGAACACCGCGAGAAAATTGCGGCCCAGAGCAACGGCGAACATATGATGAACCCACACGCCGTAGCTCAGGAACGCGATGGCAACCGACGAAGTAGCCATGAATCGATACCCGAAGATCGGCTTGCGCGAAAACACTGGAATGATCTCGGAAATCATGCCGAATGCCGGAAGCACTACGATATAGACCTCCGGATGCCCGAAGATCCAGAAGTAATGCTGCCACAGCAGCGGAGCGCCGCCTTGGGACGGATCGAAGAAATGGGCCTGCAACAGCCGGTCGCTGAGCAGCATCGTCACCGCGGCCGCCAGCGCGGGCAGCGCGAAAACCACCATCACCGACGTGATCAGCGTCATCCAAACGAACAGCGGGACCAGGCGCATCGTCATGCCTGGAGCGCGCTCCGTGGCGACGGTCACGATCAGGTTGATGGCCGATCCGATGGACCCGCCGGCGATCATAAGTAGTGCCAGCGACCAGTAATCCAGACCCGGACCCGGCGAAAAGGCTTTCTCGCTCAGCGGCGCATAGCTAAACCAGCCTGCGGCCGGCGCGGCCCCCGTGGCGAAACTAAAGTACAGCAGCAGGCCGCCGAAGAATTGCAGCCAGAAACTGAGCGCGCCCACGCGAGGCAGCGCCATTTCGTTCGCGCCGATCATCAAGGGCACCAGGTAAACGCCAAACCCGGTGAGCACCGGCATCGCGACCAGAAAGATCATCGTGGTGCCGTGCATAGTAAACACCTGGTTGTAGGTTTCCGGTGTGACGAGCTTCAGGTTCGGCGCAGCCAGTTGAGCCCGCATCACCATCGCTTCCATTCCGCCGGCCAGGAAGAATAGCAGCGCGGAGAGCATGTAGAGGATGCCGACGCGTTTGTGATCGATGGCGCAGAGCCAGGAACTCACCGAAGACTCTCCAGGTACCCCAGCAACGCGCGACGCTCCTCCGCCGTCAGCGGCGTATCGGGCATTCGATTGCCGGGTTTGGCGGCTTGCGGATCCGTCAGCCAAAGCATTAGATTCTCGGGCGTGTTTCGCAGGATTCCCCCGCCCAGGGTCTCTCGTGTCATCAGACGGGCCAGGCTGGGCCCCTTCCCGGAACTCGGGGACCTTGCCACGACGCTGTGGCATTTAGCACAACCCTTGTCGATGAAGAGCCTCTCGTCGGCCGCCGGAGCGTCGTTGGACGTTGCTCGTGCCTCAATCTTCAGCCAAGCCTCGAAGTCCTGCTCCGCTTCGGCGATCACCCGAAAACGCATCCAAGCATGTTGCGCGCCGCAAAATTCCGAACAAGTTCCCGCGTAGGTCCCGGGGGTGTCGGCTTCCAGCCAGATGTAGCTTGGGCGGCCGGGAACGGCGTCCATCTTGCGGGCCAGATTGGGCGCCCAGAAGTCATGAATCACGTCGGCCGATTCGATGCGGGCCAGCAGACGCCGTGAGGTGGGAATGTGGATGTCCCAAGGTACGACAACGCCGTTTGGATAGCGGGCTTCCCACCACCACTGGTGTCCCGTGATCACCACGTCCGGCGGGCGGTCTGAGTTCTGTGGAGCGTCAATTACCACCATGGCGTGGACTGTGACAATGAAAAGCCCCGTCACAATCCCGAGCGGTATCACGGTCCAAAGCACTTCCAGCTTCCGCGATCCGAAGATCTGCCTGGGTTCCGTCGTCGAGAGGCCGCGCGACCGGTAGCGGACCACACTATAGGCCACACCCGCTGCGACCACCAGAAAAACCACCGCCGCGATCACCAGCACCAGTGAAAATACCGCCGTGATCGACTGCGCCTGCGGAGAGTGAGGACTGAAAGGGGAACCCACCTTGAGTATAGTGACGGCCTCAGTCTACTATCGCGGGCCTCGACGGTCAACAAGGTCTGTGTCACAGACCGGTCAGTGACACAAACATATCAAACCAAGAAATCTGGAGAGCCGTCTAGTACTTTCCGAAGTAGACATGGTACCCTGTCGTTAAAGACCTTGCGGTTAGGGCCTTACGGTGGGTTAGGGCGATTTTGGTGGCGTTCTCCTCATAATCCTTCACCTTTCGCTCGCCGATAAGAAGTGTATGTTCGACAGGCGCATAGAGCCCCGGATGTTATGTGCGGATATGGTGGATGTCCAGTGGAAGGACAAATCCGGGCGCATTCGCAAAGGCGTGGCCAATTTGGAAGACATCTCGCTTTCCGGGGCCTGCCTTCAATTCGACCAGCCCATCCCCTTGCAAACCGACCTGCGCATTACTTACCCCAAGGGTGAACTGCTCGGCAAGGTTCGGTACTGCGTTTATCGCGAGATTGGATACTTCCTGGGCATCGAGTTTGAGCCGGGCTGCAAGTGGTCCGCCCGTCATTTTAAGCCGCAGCACCTCCTAGACCCTCGCCGCTTGGTGATCCGCAGTATCAATCGCGCTTCCAAGCTCGCCAACTAAGGTGCTCGCCAATTAAGGTGCTCGCAAACTGACGATATCCGGTACCCGTAGTTCTGATACCCTTCTAGAAGGTCTTCAGACTTTCGTTCATGGCGGTTTCCGGCATCAAAGATTCGCTGAAACAACAAGGCGTACGGCTCACGCGCCAGCGCAAAATCCTTCTCGATCTGATCGATCAATCCGGCCAACACCTGGATGCCGAGCGCCTGTTCACGCTGGCTCGCGAAAAGGATCCGAAGCTGAACCGCGTCACCGTCTACCGGACGCTGAAGCTGTTGAAGGCCGGCGGCTTGGTGGACGAGCTGGACCTGATGCATCACGACGGGGACCAGCACTATTACGAGACACGCCTGAAACAGGAGCATGCCCACGTGATTTGCCTGCGCTGCGGCAAAATCGAAGAGTTCTTTGGCGATCTGCTGAAGAAGATGCGCGAACAAATTGAGACTCACTTCGGGTTTGAGATTGTCCTTTCGCGGACGGAGGTGGGGGGGTACTGTTCCCACTGCCAGGCCCTGCGAGCGAAGGAGTTGAACGAGGCGGCCGTGCCGGGGGCGCTTTCGACGTCCTCCCCAGCATCCGCTCAAGCCGGCGGCCGAGGGCAACACCTGGGGCACCCCCCGCGGGGCCGCTGATGTCTGCGCCCGATGGGTCAACTGCGGCGGCGGGTGGGCCATCCGCCGCGGGAAGGGCGCCCGCTCTAGCTGTCACCAATCCCTCCGGGAATCGCAGCCGCGTAGCCATCGATCCGGTGCCGTTCCTCATCGGCCGGCAAGGCGAAAACAATCTGGTGCTGCGAGACAACCGCATCTCGCGCAGTCACGCTCGCATCTCGGTTGAGAACGGCTGTTATGTGGTCGAAGACCTGGACAGCCGCCACGGCGTTTTCGTGAATGGCCAGCGTGTCAAGCGTCACCTGCTGAAAGATGGCGACCGGATCGACTTTGGCTTCCCGGATTCGTACCGGCTGGCGTACACGCTGGAAGAAGACGAGCTGAACCAGTTCCTGGGGAAGATGTCGGCGCCGGCCGGAGCAGGCGCGAACAATCTCTCCAAGCTAAGGTCTCTAGTGGAAGTCGCCCGCGCGTTACAAAGCTCGCTGTCCACCAACGACGTGCTGGTAGCGGTGGTGGACGCCGCACTCTCCGTCACTGGCGCCGAGCGCGGCTTCCTGCTGTTGGGAAAGGACGACCAACTGGAGGTGCGGGTGGCGCGCGACCGGCGCGGAGCGCCTCTGGATACCTCGGACCTGGGCGTGCCACGGTCCCTGATCCATCGAGCGTTGCGCACCCGGCGCGATCTGCTTTCGATGACCTTCGATCCGCTCGGCGCCGATGGAATCCGCCCCGAAATGTCGGTGGCGGACCTGGAGCTGCGCAGCGTGGTGTGCGTACCGCTGATTCAGGTGCGGACTGGGTCGCTCCAGGAAACCGTGGCCACTTCGATCAACAACACCGTGGGCGTGCTGTACATGGATTCGCGCCAGGCGGCGGCCGATCTTTCCTCCGGCAATCGCGAGATTCTGCAGACACTGGCGCTTGAAGCCTCCACCATTCTCGAAAACGCGCGGTTGCTGGAGGAGGAGCGCGCCAAGCAGCACATGGAAGAAGAGCTGAACGTCGCCCGGACTATCCAGACCGGATTGTTGCCGAGCGAGCTGCCTACCCAAGGCTGGTTTCGCGCTATCGGATCGAGTATCGCGTCGCGCCAGGTGGGCGGCGACTATTTCGACGTGCGCCGCGTAAACCCCGACATGTATGCGTGCGTCATCGTGGACGTGTCGGGCAAAGGCGTCAGCGCCGCGCTGCTGGCCGCGCTGCTGCAAGGCGCCTTTGTTTTCGCGTCCGAAGGAGTGGTGCGAATCGACGATGTCATGTCGCGGGTGAACCGCTTCCTGATCGAGCGCGCCCGCGGCGAAAAATACGCCACCGTGGTTTATTGCACGGTGGACCGGAGCGGTGAGCTGCGCTGGTCCAACGCCGGCCATCCGAAACCGGTCCTGGTGCGGGCGAACGGAGAATTGCAATTGCTGGATAGTACCGGTATGCCGATCGGCATGCTGGACGTCGCCGAGTACGAAGTGAAAACGATGCAGCTTCAACCGGGGGACAAACTGGTACTGTTCAGCGATGGACTTTCCGAAGCGGCCAATGCGGACGGCGAATTCTTCGACAAAAACGCCTTGCGGGAATTTCTATGCAAGCACGCTGGCATCGGCTGCACCGAGTTGCACGCCAAGCTGGTGGAGGCCGTGGAAGACTTCAGCGAAGGTTGCGAGCAGGAGGACGACATCACGATGCTGGTGGTGGAGTATCAGCCGTAACCAACTCGTAGACCAACCGTGGTATTGGTCGCTCCCGAACGGTCGCGGTTCTGTAACACGCGGAATCTACTGAACCGCGCACGTCAGTAAGCGGCTAGAAGACATAGCCGGCCGTGGCCTGGTAACTGCGCGGCTCAATGAAATGGGTGCCGCTAAACGTGGAAAGAAAATTGTAGAGGGCCACTTTGTTGGTGACATTCTGGGCTGTAAATCGCAGCGTCCAGCGCGGTCCGCTCTCCTTGTGGAACAAGTTGTCGGTGCCTATGCCGATATCGAAAAGATTATGCGGTTTCACCCGATCCGGATTGTGGTCGTCATTTTCGGTCCCAGTCTGCGGCAGCGTAAGCAAACTGGAAGTTCCCATGCCGTTGCAGGTTCGGATGGGTGCTGCAACCGTAGCCGCAACTCCATTGCACGCAAATCCGATGTCCACCTGCTGGGACGGTGTCAATGTCAGAGCGGCCGCTACATCCGGCACGCCGCTCACCACCAGTCCGCTGTCAAAACGCCATGTAAAATCGATCCACTCCTCGTTTTTGTGACGTTGATAACGCAGGCTCACGTTCTGCTGATAGGCCTGATCGTGATCGATCCTGAAAACACCTTCCGGGATACCGCCCAGCGCAATCAAACCACCGGCTTCCGGAGGAAAATAGCGTGCGCGAGTATGTCCCAGGGTGAGGTAGGCCTGAAATCCATGCAGATTGATGGTGCTGATGCGGCCTGAAACGCCGTCGACTTTGGAATTGTGCCAGGAAATCGGAAAAGTGATGGGCGTGTTGAACAGCACGTCGAAATCGTAAGCGTTATGGGTGAACTTCCAGAAGTAGTCCGCGTCGACGATGAGCCACTTGCCAATGCCCTGCTGAAATCCCGTGTCGAAGTCGTTTCTATTGCCGGGCCGGATGGGGTTGGACGCCGAACCAAACACATTATCCTGGAGACCGCCCGTTCCCGCCGCGCTCGACAGAAGCAGATTCTCGTTAAAAGGCGTCTCGAAAGTGCGCGCGTAGGAGGCTCGCAACACGGTGTTGGTTTTTAACAGATAGGAGAGCCCCAAACGTGGCTGAACTCCATTCGCGGACACCACGCCGTTATATTGGTCGTCTCGAAGGCCGGCGTCAATGGTGAGGTGCCCTAGCGTAATGGTGTCCTGAATATAGAACGCGTATTCGTTGACGTTGTGCGTGGCGTGAAAATTGAAAGGGACCCCGCCGCGTGTCAGGTCGTAAGGGACGATTCCCGGCAGAAGATTTGGATTCGGCACGGCATTCACCGTGGAGCACCCATCCGCATTCGTTACGCCGGGCAACAGCAGCGGGTTTCCGTCACTGTCCAGGCAGACCGGATTATAGTCCGCGTTTGTGATGGCAAACGAGAAATTCTCGAGCAGGCGGGTTTGCTGGATCTGGGTGCCGACCTTGATGTCGTGGTGTCCGTGAGTAAACGCCAGATCGGCCTTGACTCCATAATTCATCAGCACGCGATTTTGCGACGCGGTCACCGGCGTATCGTCGAACGGATCGCGGCTTGGATAGTAGTTCAGCTGATCGCGGCGCACGAATGGATTTACCGTGAGCAAGGTGTGCGCGTTGAAGGTGTGCTGATAGCCGGGCGCGATGCTCCAGCTCATCACGCGCTGCTTCTGGTCCTGCGTCAATTGATCGTAGCTATTGGGCACCTGGAACCAATTGCGCGCCGTGAACAGATCCAGGTGGAAGACGTCTTTCGGGCCGAGTTGCCAATCCACGCGGTCAAAGATGCTTCCGTTGTTGCCGATGTCATGGATGGGCAGGAGTTCCGGCGTGTCCAGGAAGCGGCCGGATCGGCTTCCATTCAGCGCCAGGAAATTTCCCAGTGTGGGCGTTCCAAATCCCAGCGTGCCGCTTCCAGTCCACGTACCGAACGATCCCCAAGTGGTATCGAAGCTGCCGAACGGCTGGGTGGCTCCCAATCCGGATCGCGTGGTTGCATTCACCACCAAACTGGTTTTGTCTCCATATTGGGCTTCGGGCGATCCGGTGATCAGTTCCATGCCTTGCAGGGCATTGAGTGGTATCTGCGTAGAAAAGAGCTTGCTCTGCTGGTCGCTTACCGGCTGGCCATCGATCACGAAGGTGGTCTGCGCGTGATCGCCGAGAGGATGGAAGAATCCGTTGGCGTCCGCGGCCACCGCGCCGGTGCTGTAAGTGATGGCATCGCTCAAGCCGGCGCCGGGACTAAGTACCGGCAGTTTCGCCAGGGCGCTGGAGTCTACGTCCTGATGGGCCGCCGTGTCGGTTTCAACCGCCGCCGCGGTGGCCTGCACCGTAACCGTGCTGGCCTCGGTGGCGATG
Source organism: Bryobacterales bacterium (assembly GCA_963747945.1). GTDB lineage: Bacteria > Acidobacteriota > Terriglobia > Bryobacterales > Bryobacteraceae > Palsa-89. Next base: position 18,961 of record CAVVHB010000025.1, on the reverse strand, counting down.
CTCAGAGCAACGTTGGCGACTACCGGAACTGAGTTGCGAATTTCCACGTTCTGCTGAACGCCGTTGAAGCCCGGCTGGCTTACCTCCAGACGATAGTTGTTCACCGGAACGTTGTTGAAGCGATAGCCGCCGTTGCTATCCGTCACAACCATCTGTTCGAAGCCGGTCACCGCGTTGGTGAGCCGTACTTTCGCTCCTGCGATGAACGCGCCGGAGGGGTCGGTCACCTGGCCCGACACTGTACCGCTATTGATGGATTGTCCAAATGCGGAGCCGGCCAACAGCACGGCCATCCAAGTAATTGCCCGAAGCAACTTCACCATTTCATTATCGCGGACACGGTCATTTCGGATTTCACCTCTTGGACTTCTGACGCTGCTATAATCGATTGAGTTACCGTGTCTTTTGCCTGTTTCCATTGCATTCAAACCGGTTTCCGGAACGCGATCGTGGCTGCGGCGCACCGAGAGGCACCGCCGCGCGCAGAATAATGCCGCGGTTTTTCACACTACAACAGGCCGAAAAAATGCTTCCGCGTGTAGCGTCGGTGATTCGTGAGGTAATCTCTCTGCAAACCGGGCACGAGCGGACCCAAGCCGAGTGGCACAGCTGGTCTCAACGGCTGGCCGTTATGGGAGGAATGCGGGTGGATCGCGCCCAGATGGCAGAGAAAAAGAACCGCCTGGAGGAGGCCGCGGTTGCTCTCGAGCAAGCCATCCAGAGGGTTCAAGAGCTCGGTTGCCTGGTGAAGGACCTGAATACCGGGCTCATCGACTTCCCGACTCTGTTCCAGGGTGAAGAAGTTTACCTTTGCTGGAAGCTGGGCGAGCCCGGCATCCGATTCTGGCACGGCGTTGACGAGGGTTTCCGGGGTCGCAAGCCGATTGATGCGGTATTTATCGAGCGTCATCGGGGCGAGTTGCCCAACTGAATGTGCGAGAATTGGGGAATTGCCACGGGGGCAGCTCAGTCGCTCGCGCCTCGTAAAACTGCATGCTCCTGAGTAGAGAATTCATTAGCTATCTGTCGCGACAATTGGTAAAACGGATGACGCCGCAGATCATCGAGACGAGCAGCAACGAATCGGCCGCCGAGATGATCAGCCATTTGATCGAAGAGGAATTGCAGGTGGAAGATCGCCTGAACGACGAAGTGCGCGATCTGCTGAGCCAGTACAGCGACTACATGCGGCGGGAAGGCGTCAGCTATCAGGAGATGTTCCGCCGGATCAAGAACACGCTGATTTCGCAGCGCAAGGTAATCCGGGCGGCGGGCCGGGACACCGGCGACAACATGAAGCTGTCTCGCGACAAAATCAACGATATCTCGCACAAGATGGTGGCGGCTTTTCGCAAGTCGCGCGAGTTTCGCCTCAAGAAGGATCCCAATGACGTGCGGCTCGAGGTGGTCCATTCGATGACCGAATTGCTGGGCGTCGAAGAGAAAGTGGACCGCGCCGCGCGCACCAAGATCCGCTCGCAGAAAAAGGAGATCCCCGAAGGCACCGAGGAGTGGGATCTTCTGCACCGGCGCTACTATGCCGAAGAATTGAAGAAATTCGGCATCGACCTGACGCGCTGAGACTGCGGCCGGTGCTACTACAAGCGTCCGCTTTACCTTCGCGGGCGCGGTGTAGCAGCCTTGGCGCGCGGCCCCGTTTCTACACCGAGATTTTCGAGTCGGCCGGCGTCGATCTCGGAAAGCATCCCCTCGATGTCGGCCGTGGGAGCGCGTAAGGATTCCAGTCGAGGCAGAGGATTGGACGTCGCACGGCGCTGGGCGGGCTTACCGGAAGCAAGTCGGACGCCTATCCGGTGTGTCATACCTCACGTTAGCACGCGAAACCCGGCACGAACGCGACTCAGCCGTGGGGCGCAGCGGCGGGCGGTGGACTGGAAGGAGCCGCCAGCACTTCGTTCGATGGTTCGGGCGGCGACGCGGTGGAATCGCGCAGGCTCCGGATACGATCATGCCCAGTCCTTGAGGGTTGACGGTCTCAAAGCCCAGCGGCTTTACCACTCCCTGCAATTCGGTGGCGAATTGGGCACGTTGAGCGGAGTAGCGCTCAAACATTTCCCTGATTGTGGGCGCCTTCACGGCCTGTGCCGCCCCGCAAAACCGATACCCGTCCGCATGCTTACGCATGGCGGTTCAGACAGCCGCTAGGAGCCCGGTGTTTTGTCGAGCTGTTGTTTGGCCCAAACGCGATTCGGATTGATTTCGAGTGACTTAGCAAACGCCTTTTGGGCTTCCGCCGGCTGATCGGAACGACGCAATGCAACGCCCAGCCATAACCAGGCGTCCGCGTTCTTCGGATTGAGTTCAATCGCCCTGCGGAAATCCTTGATGGCGAGATCCATCCCTCCGCCGAGCGCTTGCGGCAGATAGTAATTCCCTACGCCATGACTCACATAAGCCATCGAGGACTTAGGATCCAGTTGGATGGCCTTATCCACCGAATCAAGCGCGCACTTGCCGTATTTCAGCCCTGCCAGGGAATTGCTGGAGATCATCTGCCCGCAAAGCGTACCTAAGATGCGCTGATACTCGGCGGAATCGGGCTTCAGACCGACCGCTTTATTGGCGGCATCCATGCCGGCTTGCGCTGAATTCTTGGCGCCGGCTTTGTCGTGCAGTTCGATAGCCACTTCAGCCGAATAGGATTCCGCCAATGCGACCTTATATTGCCCAGCTGGGTCATTGGGCTGTTTATCGGCTGCCGCGCGTGCTTCGGCGGCCATCTTGTCCAGCGCCGCCCGATCCTGGTGATCCCGCGCTTTTAGCAGGTCGGTGTCGTCCGGAGTGGCCACCGGGGCGATCAAAACCAAGGACAATGCTAGGCGGGAGATCCTCATCTTTCAATTTTACAGGACGCTTCCCAGACTAGAGCGTTGCAACTTTTCGATGAATGAGCAGGAAATAGAGCGCTAGCAAGGTGAGAAGAACGCCGTTCCAGGTTAGTACTACCGGTGCGGTGAATTGCTTGATCACCGCCCCCACCACCAGGCTGCCCACTGGCATGCCCCCTCGAAAGGCGACATTTTGGACACTGATCACCCGGCCGCGCATGTTGTCGGGCGCGATCAACTGCACCAAAGAACTGATGCTGGTGAAGACGGCCAAAAGCAAAGCTCCTGAGATGAAAATGAGAACGCAGCTCAAAACAAAGTTCCGCGAGACCGCGAAGCCACCGATGAACACGCCCAGGCCCAGCAGCATCAGTAGCACCAGACGCCCCATGTGTTTATGTTTACCAAGCGCCGCCACCATCAAAGCCCCACAGATGGATCCGACCCCGGAGCACACCAGGAAAACCGTATAGAGCTTCGGCCCTCCGTGAAAAACATCCTTGGCGAAAACAGGCAGAAATACAATTAAGGGGAATGCCAGCAGCGTCATCATGAACGCCAGCACGATTAAGGCTCCCATGGCGGCCTGGTTGCGGATGAAATGAAACCCCTCCTTCATGCTGGTCAAAACCGATTCCCGGCTCTTGCTTGGCACGAAGTGAGGATGGATGACCAATAGCGAGATAATCACGGCCACAAAGGAAACGCCGTTCAGCCCGAAGCACCACGACGCTCCCAGCAGCGTCAGCGCCACTCCTCCGACGGTTGGGCCAAGTACGCGCGCGACATTGAACTGAATCGAGTTCAGCGCGATCGCATTGGGCAGATCTTCCGTTTTCACCAGCGTTGGAATCAGCGCCGAGTAGGCCGGCCCGCCGAAGGATTGCGCCGTTCCAACCACGAACGAGAGAGTCAGTATCTCCCAGATCTTCACTACACCGGAAGCAAACAGTATGGCCAGTGTGAATGCACAGGCCATTTGAATAAACTGCGATCCCAGCAGGAGCTTTTGCCGCTCCGTACGGTCGGCAAATACGCCGCCCACCAGCGAAAACAGAACGATGGGAATGCTGCCCAGAAACGAATCCAGACCCAGCAGAAATGGCGAGTTGGTAAGCTGTAGAACCAGCCAGGCCTGCGCGAAGGTCTGCATCAAGGTGCCGATGCTGGAAGTACACGCGCCAAACCACATGATGCGGAAGTCGCGGTAGGCGAATGCCTTGAAGACTCGGCTGATCACTTGAAGATCCGGCGAAGAAACATCCGGTTAAGGAAGAGGCTGGGGGCGGTGAATCAGGTGCACAAAATTACCATCGCCGTCGTTGAAGTAGATCAGCCGGTTTCCATTGACGTCGGTGGGTTGGGTGAGAAACTCCACGCCGCGTTTGCGCAATTCCTCGATAGCGGCGTCGAAATTGTCCACGCTGATGGCCAGGTGACGAATGCCTGGATCTTTCATCTGTTGCGGCGCGCGATCTCCTTCCGAGGGGATGAACTCCAGCAGCGTGCCATTGCTGGCGCGGACGAAATAATTGCCGCCGTAAGTATAATTGAGCCTAAAATCCAGCTTCTGCACGTACCACTCCGCCAGCCGCTTGGGATCGGGCGACGCGATGGCGGTGTGCTCCAGTCCTTGGAACATAAACCAGGATTGTATCAGATACGATCAACCGCTCCCTACGGCCACGGCTCAGAACCGACGGTCCAGCAAACTCACAGCGTTACGGAGCCGCGACCAGAGGGAGCGGTCAATGCGGACGGTTTTCATACACTCTCTCGCGGGCCAGCTACTGGAACAGCTGCGGTGCGAACTGGTTCAGATACTCGCGCCAGTTGGTCCAGGTATGAGCCCCGGCGCTTTCCTGAAACACCGGCTCGTAGCCATGCTTCTTGAACAGCTCCACGGTGGCCTTGGTGGTGCTGAGCAAACCATCGTCGCGTCCCGTGGCAAACCAAAAAAGCTTCAGCCCTTTCTTGGACGCGGCGTTGTCGAGTTCCCCCAGATGCTGCTGCTCCCAGGTGGGGCCTGCAGCGGGATCGCCCGTGGGCGAACCCACGATACCGAAAATTCCCGAACTGTAAACCCCCACGTATGCGAACTCCTCGGCGTGCGGGATGGCGATGTTGAGCGTGTGAGCGCCGCCCATGGAAAGTCCCGCGATGGCGCGATGCGGCCGGTCGCGCAGCACACGATAGTGCGTCTCGGCGTAGGGCATAATGTCGTTGACGAAATCCTTCACGAAGTCGTCATTGAAATCGGGGATGCGCGGCGCACCCTTCGCGGGACGCTCAAAACTGAATGGGCCCGTGTGTCCGGCAGGCATCACGATCACCATCGGCTTGGCTTTCTTGGCCGCGATCAGGTTGTCGATGATGAAGCCCGCCCGGCCCACCGATGTCCACGAATCGTCCGAGTCGCCGGCGCCGTGCAGAAGGTAAAAGATCGGGTATTTCTGCGAGCCCGTCTCATAGCCGGGAGGCGTGTACACGTGCATGCGGCGGAATCGGCCCAGGCTTTTCGAATAATAGGTGATGCTCGCCACGGCTCCATGCGGCACGTCTTTGGTTTCCATGAAGTCGGCGCCAGGAACGTACACCATGCTCCAGGCGTTGCCGTTGGATTCACTCACCGAGGGATTGCGCGGGTCCATCACCGAGACGCCGTCAACATTGAAGTTGTACCGGTAGGCACCCGGATCTGTCGGCCCTATCGCGATCTCCCACACCCCGCTCTCTGCCTTGGCCATGTCGCTCTTTAGCGCGCTGCCAAAGATGTCGGTGCTGAACAGCGAGACCGCCTGAGCCTTGGGAGCGATGATCCGAAAAGCGACATGCCGGTCCGCCCTCACTTCCGGCGACGTAACAGCGGGAGCCTGCGCCCAAGCGCTAGGCGCAGCAGACAGTAAGCCAAGCAGGCTAAAGGTGAGTACCTGGTTTTGCATGCAGCATCGAGTATACAATGGCTGGTTAATGAGAGAAATCCTGTCGGTTTACGCCCTCCTCGTCATGTCGGCGCCGTTCGTTCGCGCTGAAACCCCCTGTGCCGATATGATGAAGTTTCAGGCGCCAGGCACTACGCTCGCGATCACGAAAGCCGATGCCACACCGGCTGGCACCCCCAGGATCCCAAATCCCCCAGGTGCGCCGCCGGTCGCGCTGCCCGCGTACTGCCATGTCGAAGGCGTAATCGATAAGCGTACCGGGGCCGAGGGAAAGCAGTATGGCATCGGATTCGCTCTCGCGCTGCCGGATCAGTGGAACGGAAGGTTTTTGTTTCAGGGCGGAGGCGGGCTGAACGGCAACGTCGCTCTGCCGTTGGGTTCGCAAGCTGCTGGTGAGATGCCGGCGCTGGCGCGGGGATTTGCGGTGGTGACCACCGACAGCGGCCACCGGGGCAGCGTATTCGACGGCAGTTTTTTCCGCGATCAGCAGGCCGCTTTGGACTTCTACTATGTGGCCATCGGGCGCGTGGCGCGATTAGCGAAAGAGATGATCGCGGCACACTATGGGCGCGGCGCGCAGCATTCGTATTTCGACGGATGCTCCACTGGCGGACGGGAAGCGATGATCATGTCGCAGCGGTATCCGGAATATTTCGACGGCATCATTTCTGGCGACCCTGCGATTCGCACGGGACACTCCAATCTCGCGCTCGGGTTCATGACGGCCACCTTCGACCAGGCAGCACCCAAAGATGACAGCGGCAAGCCCGATCCGAAGAAGACATTTTCCCCATCGGATCGCAAACTCATCGTCGGTTCCCTGCTCCAGGCCTGCGACGCGAAAGACGGCGTCAAGGACGGAATGATCTTCAATCAACGCGCATGCAACTTCGATCCCGCCTCGCTGGTTTGTTCGGGCGTCAAGACCGACGCTTGTTTAAGCAAGACCCAGGTGGACGCGTTGAAGACGGCGTTTGCCGGCCCGAAGTGGTCGTACGGAGATCAGATTTATCCGGGATTTCCCTTCGACGCGGGCATCGACGACACAGGGTTTATTCCAGGCCTGTTGGGCGGACCCGTGATTCCGGTGGCCACGGGAGCGGATTTCGAGCACTTCAACGTGGATCGCGAAGCCGCGCGCGTAGAAGCCGACAAAACCGCGCGGCTGGGCGATAGCCTGTGGACGAATCTGACAACCTTCTCAGGACACGGGGGAAAACTGCTGTTCTATCACGGACTGAGCGATCCGTGGTTTTCTCCGCTCGAGACTCTTCGCTATTACGAGAAAATGTCGAAGGATACTGGCAACGGCGACGTGACTTCCTGGAGCCGTATCTATTTCGTTCCCGGCATGGGCCATTGCCAAGGTGGAAGTGCGGCGCTGGACCGCTTCGACATGCTGAGCGCCGTGGTGGATTGGGTGGAGAAGGGCGTGGCGCCGGACCGCGTAATCGCCACCGGACGCGCGTTCCCCGGCCGCAGCCGTCCGTTGTGCCCCTATCCGCAGCATGCCGAGTACACGGGCCATGGGGATACGAATGACGCGAGCAACTTTGTCTGCCAGCAGTAGCACGCTACTCTAGAATTAATGACGTTTCTGAAAGACAGCCTGATCGAGCTGATCACCCAAACATCCACTAACTTACCTCCCGATGTTCGAGCCGCCATGGGTGTTGCTTTAGAAGCCGAAGTGGCGGGCACGCAGGCCTCGCAGGCGCTGGGAATTATCGCGACCAACATCGACATGGCGCAGGAAGATGCGGGGCCAATCTGCCAGGACACGGGCATGCCCACGTTCGTTGTGCACACGCCCGTTGGAGTGAACCAGCTTCAAGTGAAGAGAGCGATTCGGGAAGCGGTCGCGGAGGCCACACGGCGCGGCAAACTTCGGCCCAACTCGGTGGATTCGCTGACCGGCAAAAACAGCGGCGACAATCTGGGCGAAGAGACGCCGGTGATTCACTTCGAGCAATGGGAGCAGGACGAAATCGAAGTCAAGCTCATCTTGAAGGGCGGCGGTTGCGAGAACAAGAACATCCAGTATTCGTTGCCGTCCGAGTTGGAGCACCTGGGGCGCGCGGACAGGAATTTGGAAGGCGTGCGCAAGTGTATCCTGCACGCGGTGTGGCAGGCGCAGGGGCAGGGTTGCGCGCCGGGTGCGGTGGGGGTGTGCATCGGCAGCGATCGCGCGCACGGATACGATTTGGCCAAGGGGCAGCTCTTTCGTACGTTAGACGATGTAAATCCGCTGCCGGAGCTGGCCAGGCTCGAGGCCGAGATCATGGAAGAGGCCAATCGCATCGGTGTTGGAGCGATGGGCTTCGGCGGCAAGGTGTCGCTGATCGGCTGCAAGGTTTGCGCGGCGAACCGTTTGCCCGCGAGTTTTTTCGTCTCGGTGGCCTATGACTGTTGGGCGTTCCGGCGGCTGGGCGTTCGGCTGGATGCATCCAGTGGCGCGATCGCGAGCTGGCTGTATCGCGATCCCGATCATGCGGTGCAGCGCATGGCGCATTCCGAAGGGTTCCCGCTCACCGGCCGCGAAGTGGTGTTGACCGCGCCGTTGTCCGAGGAGCAAGTGCGTAGCCTGCGCGTTGGCGATGTGGTGCTCATTTCAGGCGAGGTTTTCACCGGACGCGACGCGGTGCACGCTCACTTGATGAAGAATGCGCCGCCGGTGGACATGCGCGGCTCAATCCTTTATCATTGCGGGCCGGTGATGCTCAAGCAGGGCGATGGCTGGGTGGTGAAGGCCGCGGGCCCTACCACCAGCAGCCGCGAGGAGCCGTATCAAGCCACCATCATCGAGAAGTACGGCGTGCGGGCCGTCATCGGCAAAGGCGGCATGGGAAAGAAGACGCTGGCCGAGCTCGAGAAATCCGGCGCGGTTTATCTGAACGCCATCGGCGGCGCGGCACAATTTTACGCACGCGCGGTGGAGAAGGTGCTGGGTGTGCACCTTATCGACTTCGGAATTCCCGAAGCGATGTGGCACCTGCGCGTGAATAATTTCGCGGCCATCGTCACCATGGATGCGCACGGCAACAGCCTGCACGCGAATGTGGAGCGCGAGACCGGCGCGAAGCTCGCCGAACTGCAGCAGGCGTGACCCGTCTGCTAGAATTAATTTTGTCTCGGGCCAGGTAGCTCAGCTGGTAGAGCGCAGCCCTGAAAAGGCTGGCGTCGGCGGTTCGATTCCGTCCCTGGCCACCACGTTTTCAACAGCTTACAGCCGTCGTAATCGCCAGTTTCATTCCATTTCATTGCAAAACTTTGGCTCGATTGGCTTGCCTTCGCGGAGTGAGTCTGCCAAACGGAGCGAGTGTCCGGGGGGGTCAATATTGGCCCCGTCCCTTCTTATTCGGCGGCGTCTTAAGCCGAATCCTCTTAGGGGCGTCCTCGATCAAGCATTTTGGAAATGGATTTAGTCCACTGCCGCCTGTCTTTCTTGACCCTCATTTCCAACTCTGCCCGAAGATCGTATGCAAAGTCGGAACCTGGGAAAAGATAATCATCGTGGATGTTCATCCGGCGCAGTTCTTCTATGACGGCTGTACGATGACACGGCGTCACGATGAGCTTCCGCAGGGGCCGATTTGCAACCCAAGGCCGTGCTAGCTTACTGCGAATCATACAAAACAAGCTGAGATCGAAAGCAAGGTCGTAACTAAGGCTCCGTAAGAAATGGCCCTCTTGCCGCTTCATGCGTTCAATAGACGCAACCGGCGTGAGCGATGAGACGACTGGATGGTTGTTCCACGGCGTATGCTCTTCAAAGAGCACACCGTTTACGTACTCCATAAAAGCGGCAGGATCACCAGGAACTTGGAAACGAGAGTCGTGCTTACTAAGAATCTCCGCTGAAGTCTGTTCAAGCCATTCCATGTCAACGGCCCAAACAGCACATTCGCTGTCGGCTGTTCGCAGTGCGAAAAAACAGGCCACATACGGAGATCGAGTCCAATCCAAAAGGCGAGTCGGTGCGCCGTGATGCTGCATCAATGCGAGTGTATCTAACACTGCATCCATTGGGATGGGATTCCCGTGGTCATGATCCATCTTTTGAAATTGTTGGAAGAGCTTGTATTCATGCGCTCCAGGGAACATACCCACTTGAGTGATGCGCCTCTTACCGTCCGAAGAAGCGGCTGTTCGCCTTCGGATTATCCGCCTCTCCAGCCCCGGCAAGAGACGCCAAGTCTCTTGCCGCTGCCCTCTGAAGCTCCATCTCGGGCCAAGTTCCCGCACCCACTCCTGAAATTCGTCCCAGGTGGTGACGGCTTTCTCATCTGTCAGGAGATCGCCAAATGCGGTTAGAGGAAAGATGGAATCTGCGGGAAGGGAGGAATCGGGCGGATTTTTCCAACTCTCCAGTGCCCTCTCTCTGCGTTTCCAAATCCGGCTGAGGCGTTTTGATGAATCCCTTGAGATTGGCACGAATTACTCTAGGAAACTTCAGCATATCGCGCGGAAGGATTATCGATCGGTGAGCCTAGCGTCAAAAGGCTTATGATAAAGCAAGCCGGATGGCGATTAGGCCTTACGACGTGCCGGCGAAAGGAGCCGCCGAGATGCTGAAGTACACGTCGGTATCGTTGCTACTAATGCCCGTACTTCTCGGGCAGGCGAATCTAACCACGGCTCAGATCGCAAAGCGGCTGGCGCCATCCGTCGTTACCATCCAGGGCAAGACGGATACCGGCGACGTATTGGGGAGCGGTTTCATCATCTCCAAGGATGGGAAGATCGTCACCAATTTACACGTCATCAGGGGCTTGAAATCCGCAAACGTTCAGCTTGCGAACGGTGAACTTTTGACGCCATTTCCGTCCTTGCCACGGATGAACGTCGTGACCTTGCGATCCTTCAAATCGCTGGCTTCGATCTCTCTGCTTTGGATTTCGGAAACTCCAATTCCGTGAAAGTAGGAGAGCCAGTGGTCATCGTTGGAAGTCCACGGGGTCTTCAGGGCACGATCACCGCTGGCGTCCTAAGTTCGGTTCGGGATAGCGGGGATGGGTTCAAGGTCTTTCAAATCGACGCTGCGGTCAATCCCAGAAACAGCGGTGGCCCATTGGTCAACGGCAAGGGAGAAGGGCGATTCGGTCGCTGGCCACCAAGTTACTTATTAAACATTCAGCATTTACTCGCGCGCCGGCACGGACGCGCTAAAGCGACTACATCCCGTCTATGATTGCGTTCAGCGTAACGCTGGGCCGCATCGCCGTGGCGCACTTAGCGTCGTCCGGGAAATAATACCCCCCGATATCCACCGGCTTGCCCTGCGCCACCGACAACTCCTGAGTAATCTTGCCCGCGTTCGCCTCTAGCGCTGCGGCTACCGGAGTGAAGCGTTGCTTCAACTCCCTGTTCTCGTCCTGGGCGGCGAGCGCTTTTGCCCATGCCAACGCGAGATAGTACGTGGAACCGCGGTTGTCGATCTCGTTTACCTTGCGCGAAGGCTCGCGGGCGTCTTCGAGGTAGCGGCCGATGGCCTGATCCAGCGTTTTTGAAAGCAGCGCCGCGCGCGGGTTGCCGGTCTTCGTCGCAATCAGCTCCAGCGAGGGCACCAGAGCACAGTATTCACCGAGCGAGTCCCAGCGCAGATGGCCTTCTTTAATAAACTGTTGCACGTGCTTGGGCGCCGAACCCCCCGCCCCGGTTTCGAGCAATTCGCCGCCTCTGAGCAGCGGAACAATCGAAAGCATGCGGGCGCTTGTCCCCAATTCAAAGATCGGGAACAGGTCGGTGAGATAATCACGAAGCACGTTCCCCGTAACGGAGATGGTGTCCTCGCCGCGGCGAATTCGCTCCAGCGAGAATTTCATCGCGTCCACCGGCTTCATGATCTTGACTTCCAGTCCCGCGAGGTTGTGTTCGGGTAAGTAGGCGTTCACCTTCTGAATGATCTGCGCATCGTGGCCACGATCCGGGTCGAGCCAGAACACCGCCAGTGCACCGGTTGCCCGCGCGCGTTCCACGCCCAGTTTCACCCAATCGCGAATGGCCTCGTCTTTCGTCTGGCAGGCGCGGAAGATATCGCCGCGCTCGACGCTCTGTTCGAGCAGCGTTCTGCCGCCGGCATCCACGATGCGAATCGTGCCGTTGCCGGGCGCGGTAAACGTCTTGTCGTGCGAACCATACTCTTCGGCTTTCTGCGCCATGAGCCCGACGTTGGAGACGCTGCCCATGGTGGCCGGATCGAACTGTCCCTGCTGCCTGCAGTCCTCGATCACGGCCTGATACATGGTGGCGTAGCAGCGGTCCGGGATCATGGCTACAGTGTCCTGCAGCGCGTCCTCTTTGTCCCACATCTTGCCGCCGTCCCGGATCACCACCGGCATCGACGCGTCGATGATCACGTCGCTGTTAACGTGCAGGTTGGTCTTACCCTTCCGCGAATCGACCATCGCCAAACCGGGACCCTGGTCGTAACAGGCCGCGATATCGGCCTCGATCTCCGCCTTCTTCTCGGCCCGAAGCTGGTCGAGTTTGCCGAGGACGTCGGACAGTCCGTTGTTGACATTGGCGCCGATTTCTTGGATCGCGCCGGCATGCTTCTCCAGGGCATCGGCGAAATACACCGCCACACAGTGCCCGAACATGATCGGATCGGAGATCTTCATCATGGTGCACTTCAGATGCAGCGACAACAGAGCATGGTCAGCTTTAGCGGCGGCCATCTGCTCCGCATAGAATCTCCGCAGCGCCGCCACATTCATCACCGCGCAGTCGATGACTTCGCCCTCGAGCAGCGGGATGCTTTGCTTCAGCACCTTCGCCGCGCCGGCCGAGTCAACGAATTCAATGCGCACGTTGGTTGCGGCGCCCACTGTCGTGGATTTCTCGCTGCCATAGAAGTCCTTGTGACTCATGTGGGCGACACGCGTGACGGAATCGGGCATCGAACCCTGCGGCGGCCAGGCTTTCATCATCCTGTGTGGATGCTTCTGCGCGAACTCTTTCACCGACTTCGAAGCGCGACGGTCCGAATTGCCTTCGCGCAATACGGGGTTCACGGCCGAGCCCAAGACCACGGCAAAGCGGGCCTGCAGCGCACGCTCCTCTTCCGTCGACGGCTGCTCGGGATAATCGGGTATGTTGTAGCCCTTTCCGCGGAGTTCCGCAATCGCCTCCCGGAGTTGCGGAATGGAGGCGCTGATGTTGGGGAGCTTAATGATGTTGGCCTCCGGTGTCTGCGCCAGCTTCCCCAAGCGGGTCAACTCGTCGGGAATTTGCTGGTCGTTTCGAAGACACTCAGGGAAGTTGGCGACAATACGTCCCGCGAGCGAGATGTCAGCCGTTTCGATCTCCACCCCTGTCCCCTTGAAGTACGCTTGTAGGATGGGTAGCAGCGCGTACGATGCGAGTGCTGGTGCCTCGTCGGTCTTAGTCCACGTGAGCTTCATGTATTGGTCTCAGTGTGAATGAGTGCAGAGAGAACACGGTCGCAAAAGCGGGACGGTTCCCAAACTGAAAGCGTAGGATAGCATGACTAACCCGCTTGAATCACAACTCCATAGCCTTGATGGTTCCTGGTTGACGGCTGGCCCGTTTCCACGGCCAAATCCTCGGCGTGAGCGTCGTGTTGGGAAGCTTTCCGCAGGCCAGTGCTGCGCCAGTGCCTAACGCAAATTCGCGAAGCTGGGTCGTTTCTCCCCAGAGTGGCCGCGCGGGAATATTGGTAAAGTACGTATTCTGAGATGGACAAGATGAGAATTCTAACCGGTAGCCTCATGGGGTTGTTAGTTGCGCCGCTATTTGCTCAGGTGCAAAACTTCAAACCCGTGACGCAGCGAATGTTGGAGAATCCCAGCCCGGACGATTGGTTGATGTACAGCCGGACTTACGATGCTCAGCGCTTCAGTCCGCTCAAGCAGATCGCGCGCGACAATGTTGGCCGGCTACGGATGGCGTGGAGCCGGGGCCTGCCGACCGGACAGACCGAGACGATACCCTTGGTTCACGACGGTGTGATGTATCTGGTGGTGCCCGGTGCGATGGTGCAGGCGCTGGATGCGTCTACGGGAGACCTGCTTTGGGAGTATAAACGGAAGGTGCCGGCGGGCGTCGCGGCGCTGGCGCGCACCAAGAACCTGGCTATCTTTCAGGACGTCATTCTCTACACGGCGCCGGATAGTTACGTGGTCGGCTTGGATGCACGCACCGGCGAGTTGCGCTGGGAGACGAAGACCGACGGGCGCGGGCATACCTCGGGTCCGATTGTCGTGGAAGGGAAAGTGATCTCCGGCGGCGCCTGCGCCGGAAATCGAGCAAACTGTTATATCGCGGCCCACGATGCGTTGACTGGAAAGGAGGCGTGGCGCTTCTATACCACTCCAGCCCCCGGCGAACCGGGAGATGAAAGCTGGGGTGGCGCGGCGATCGACAAGCGGCAAGCATCCACTTGGGGGCTGCCGGGAACCTACGATCCTGTGCGAAAGCTCGTTTATTGGGGCGTTGCAAATCCGATGCCCGATCAGCGACTGCAACGGCACAACGGCAATCCGGACGCCGTTTCGCGTACCGCTCCCTCCGATCTGTATAGCAACTCGACTGTGGCACTGGATCCGGAGACTGGAAAGCTCGCTTGGTATTACCAGCATTTACCAGGCGATGATTGGGACTCGGACTATACGCACGAACGGACCCTGCTGACAACTCGCATCGATCCCGATCCTAGGTACGTGAAGTGGATCAACCCCACCGTTCCGCGCGGCCGCGAGCGCGATGTGGCCGTGACGGTGGGTGAGGCCGGCGGCGTTTTTGAACTGGACCGCGCAACCGGCCAATTTATCTGGGCCACGCCGTTTCCCTACGACGATCCCAGGTTTGTGATTTCCGACATCGACGTGAATACAGGCAAAACGACCATTAACTGGAATCTGGTCTTTCAAAAACCTGGCGAACGGCATGTCGTCTGCTACTGGAACACCCGTAGCTATTGGCCCACCGCATATGATCCTGAAACCAACTCGCTTTACGTCTCCTACATCGATAACTGCCGCGATCTGACGCTGGATGGACCGGCCGGCCGTGGAAGCTGGAGCGTGGTTCCGCGGCCCGGTTCCGACCCCAAAGCGCTGACAGGTTTGGCGAAGATCGATCTGGCCACTGGCGAAATATTGCGCTTCGACGTGGGCCGCGCCCCCGGCAATGGCGCCATGCTGGCCACCGCGGGCGGGTTGATCTTTCACGGCGATATGAGCCGCCGCTTTCGCGCCTTCGACGCCCGCGATGGAAAACAGCTTTGGGAAACCATCGTGGGCGGTAATGTGTCCGTGAGTACCATCGCTTACTCGGCGAAAGGCAAACAATACATCTGTGTGATGACGGGCGATAATTTGAAAGTGCCTGAGCTGGCGAAGGAAGTTCCCGAGTTGCGAGCTACTTCCGGCAACAATGCGATTTACACCTTCGCTCTGCCGTAAGGGGCAGGTGAGAATGTGCTGTGTCGAGCATCCTCACGCTGAAGAAATCCACGGGACGACCCACTACTGGAAGAGTCGTTTTAAGGCTCGGAGCTAGAAGCGCGGCATCAGACAGCGGACATTATTCAAGTCTTAACCGGAAGCGGGGGCGACACCGACAGGGGAGACTCGCGATGGCACGCGTATTTTTCGAGCACGTCGTCCAAATCCTCTGCGCGTATGGGTTTGGCCAGATAACCATCCATCCCGGCGGACAGGCAATGTTCCAGATCGCCCTTCATGGCGCGCGCGGTCAAAGCAACCACCGGCTGATGTCGGGAGGTGTGTCTTTCCATTTCCCGGAGCTTCGCGGTCGCTTCCAGGCCGTCCATTTCCGGCATTTGCACGTCCATCAATACCAGGTCATAGGTTTCCTGTTCCAGCGCCTTGAGGGCTTCGAGCCCGTTCCCCGCCAAAACCACGCGATGGCCCCTCTTCTCGAGCAAACGTCCTGCCACGCGCTGATTCACCAGGTTGTCTTCCACCAGCAGAATATGCAGCGCCTGCGAACGGTCAGGCGTACGCTGGGTCGACTGCGGCGCTGGCCGTGGGGTATCACCTGAGCCAAGAACACGGGAGCCAAGAATACGCTCGATGGCGTCCCGCAACTCCGCCTGCCGGACTGGTTTCAACAAATGGGCAAGCACTCCTAGCTGCTTCGAGCGCGCGGCGTCCTCACTATGCCTGGCGGAGGTGAGCATCATGACGATCGCGGCCGATAACTCGGGTTGTTGCCGGATTCGCTCCACCAAAGTGAAGCCGTCCATGCCGGGCATATGCAGGTCGGTAGAATCATTGCGTAGGGCTGGGACGTTTTCGAGGCAGCCAGTAACTCCGCGATCGCCTCATTTCCCGTCTCGACGCACTTCGGTTTCATTTCCCATCGCCGAAGCATTCCATCGAGGATTCTGCGGTTCGTCCTGTTATCGTCCACGACCAGGACCTTGAGGCCCCTGGGAATCTCTGGAGGAACGGTCATCCTTGCCAGCACCGCGTGCTCGGGACTTTTGAAGCGCGCCGTAAAGTGCATTTGCGTGCCCCGGCCAACGTCGCTATCCACCCAGATTTTGCCGCCCATCATGCTTACCAGCCGGGACGAGATCGTTAAGCCCAAGCCAGTCCCGCCATAGCGGCGCGTTGTGGATGCGTCGGCTTGCGCGAAAGGATCGAATATCAGCTGCTGTTTTTCAAGAGGGATGCCCATGCCGGTGTCGACACCGTGAAATGCAGGGCCCGATCGGAGGCAGTCCCGGGTTCGCGGTCAACCGAAAGTGCCACCTCGCCAACGGAGGTGAACTTGACGGCATTGCCGACCAGGTTCGTCAAGATCTGCCGGAGCCGGCTGGAATCCCCGTGGACTACCTCGGGCACTTCAGGCGCAATGTCACACAGCAGGTCCAGGTTCTTTTCGTCGCTTTGTACCGCCAAAGCCTTCAGTGTTGTTTCCAAACAGTCGCGCAAGTGGAAATCAACCGCGTCCAGTTCGATTCTGCCTGCTTCAATCTTTGAGAAGTCCAGAATATCGTTAATCACTACCAGCAGGGATTCGGACGACATCTTCACCGTTCGTAAATACTCCTGCTGCTCCACCGTGAGCTCGGTGTCGAGCGCCAACTCGGTCATGCCGATATGCCGTTGAGCGGCGTCCGAATTTCGTGGCTCATGTTCGCCACGAATTCGCTCTTGGCGCGGTTGGCGGCTTCGGCGGCGTCTTTGGCCCTTCGCAGCGCCGCGTCGGTCCTCATCCTCGCGATAAACTGACCGATACTCTCGCCCACGGTGGCCACTGCTTTAACCACTTCCCGGTGAATGAGCGGCGGCCGAAAATAGCAACTACGCCAACCACCAGATCGTCGACAACCAGAGGCTGGCCGATAAACCCAACTGCCTTGGCCTGTCGAGCCCATTGCGCGTCGCCGATTATGGGATCGTCGCAGATGTCATTGCTGCAATACGCTGTAGAGGTGCGGCCGATACGATGAATCTCGCGTGCGAACAATGTGCTCCCGTCGATCTGGGGATGGGTTCCGGTATCGGCTTGGAGCTCAAGAGCCTGGGTTGAATCGTTGAGGCACCAATCCCGGCAAAAACCGGGTCCAGGTAACGGAAGCCGTCGACGGAGAGTTTCAATCCTTCCTCTAAGTTCCGCGCGCGTCAACGCAGCGCCCACCTCAGCCGCCAAAGTTTCCAGAAGCACCCGCGTCGCCAGTTCCAGTTCCGCGCGTCCGCGTTCGGTGACAACCGCTCCCAGGCAGGCTGGTCAACCCGAGGCCAACATGGCGAGTTGCAAAGAGGCAGGGCCCCGCGTGCCTGGGCAATCCAGGCCGCGAACATCATTCCAACGTTGAGCGCAAAGGTGGTGGGCGCCGCTCCCGGCAGACCGTGCCGCGCGGCCACCCACACCACCGGAATGAACACCAGATAGAGAGGCTGGTAGGGATTTGCGGGCGCAAAGCCGAATACAAGCCAGATTGCCGCCGCCACCGATCCAGCCTGGCCAACAGTTCCACGATTTCCCCGGGGGCAAGCCGGCGCTGCCGGTAGGAGCTGGCAGATTTTCCGCCGCCGATCGCGGCTCCGACCTCGGCTCCCATCTTAACCAGGAGTTCACGCGCGGAAGAGCAAATACCAAAAAGAAAAGGCGTAAAGGTGACAATCGCGATCGCGTCGCTGGCCCACCAACTCAACATGGAATCCAGGAAATGAGCCGCTCGATCAGACCGTCTCCCAGCAAGGTCAGCGTTCCGATCAGAGCGTTGAAGATGGCGGCGACAATGAAAGTAACGACGAATCGCCCGACATCGCGCAACCTGCCAAGCGCCGGATCAATCCGCCAGGGCCCTCGCAGTAACGCCGTACTCGCCATGTAGGGAACGTAGATCAATATCGAGCCAGGGAGGCCGCACCAGGAAAACACCGGACGGTGATAATTCACCACGGCTGCCACGAACGAACCTATGAGTATCAAGGGCAGATATTGTTTTCCGCCCTACAACAGCAGCGCCAAAGACAGTCCCACTGGAGATACCAGGCCGAGTATCCTGCCACACCCACGATGCCGTGGATGCTATGTCGCAGAGTAGGAATAACGTCAGGAAGACGATGGACAGCAGCAGTTGTTTGTAGATTATTTCGCGGCTCCATTTCGGCAGACCATCCAACCATGCCTCCGGTGGTGACGGTAGCTGCTCCGGACGCAGGCGATGCATGCTGCAGTAATGACAGCCAGTGAGGACGCCCGTCCTTATCGTCATTTGCGAAGTTCAATCCCATCACGCTGTTATTTTATTTATCCGGGCGACGGCGCATTTTTCGGTGGTTGGCTTGAAGGCGATGGCGAAGGATTGGGCCCCATCACTACCGCTTTATCGGCTGGGAGTTGATCTGGCGATTTTATAGAAATGAATATGTTCCCCATTTCTTGAGCAGTTAGGCTGAACCAAGGGAGCGCCGGGCCGGGGGCTTCGCTCACGCGCATGCAGGCGTCACCGCCAAAGGCCGAATCGCGGCACAGATCGGTCGAGTTGGAGGCGATGAGTTGCATCTGTTTTCTTAAGCGTGTAACTGCGATCCTCTACCAATAGTTCTTGACGGCTGGACTTGTCGAAAAAGCGAGCAACTCCTATGAAACACATCGTAATTTGTTTGTGACGGTACCGGAAATGAATACGGAGACGCCAACTCGAATGTGATTACACTTTAC
>CAVVHB010000024.1:0-284722 GCA_963747945.1 Bryobacterales bacterium | reverse complement strand
ATGGTGTTAAGCGTCTGCCAGTGGATAGGCGTCCAAATATTGCTTCGAGCCTGATTTCGCTTCTGTTTGCTATCTCTGCTCATCCCCGGTTTCGAGGGATAATCCGCTGGCGTTCTGATCGGCTTCAAAAAAACCATTTGACACGGTTACGGGCGAGTTGACTTTAACCGGGGGCGTGCCTGAGCTTTCCAACCTCGACCACCTGAGCCACGCCGAGAAGGATGCCCTGATCCGCGCGCTGTGGCAGCGCCTTGAGGCGGCCGAGCGGCGCATTGCCGAGCTTGAAGCGCGGCTCGCCGAGCCGGGAAAACCCCGGACAATTCCAGTCTGCCGCCGTCGAAGGGTCAGAAGCCGAACCAGCCGGAGAAAACCAAGCGTGCCGGACCGCGCCAAGGCAGCCTGGGTCGCCGTGGCGGCGGTCGTCCACTGGCGCTGCTTCCCGACGAAACGGTCACCTCGAAGGCGCCCTCCTGCACGCATTGCCGGGCTACGCTGACAGAGGCCGATCAGGTGCTGCACATTCTCTGCGACAAGATCGATCTGCCTGTGGTGCGCCCTGTAGTGACACGGGTGGAACGCTACGCCGGGCATTGTCCCTGCTGCGGCGGTGTCACCCTGGCGCCGGTCCCCGTGGGCCTGGAGGAGGGCCCGCCATTCAGCGTGAACATCGTGGCGCTGGCGATCTACCTACGCTTCACCTACGCGATCAGCTACCGCCGTCTGACCCAATTGTCCCAGCAGCTTTATGCGCTGCAAATCAGCGAGGGTGCGCTGGACGCGATGTTGCAGCGGGCCAAGCCGTGTTTCGACCAGGTCACGGCGATCCTCGCCCGGCTGCGCCGCTCGCGGACCGTCTGCTCCGATGAGACCTCGGTACGCACCCCCCCCTTTTTCCACTCTTATCCACTTGCCACTCGCCCCCAGCTTCACCAGATCATGCCACCCCCAGCATCTATATCCACCTCTATAGCGCGCAGCAGACATGCCGATCTCTAGCAGTCTACCTGGCGCACCAACTGCGCACTGCAAATATGCCATCGAACGGTGACGCATTTACGCCCCGCGTATGAAGGCGCTGCTGCGCGCGCCGTGGTGTGGCGCACACGCAAACCCTCCACATCGCGGCGACTGGATCACGCATTGAACGCCATCAGGATGCTGGCGCCGGTCAACTCGCACGGCAAAAGGCTGAAAAACGTTACGGCAAGGTGCGAAAGAGTTTGTTCACCTTCCTGGAGCATCCCGAGGCACCGCCTGACAACAACGGCAGTGAGCGGGAATTGCGACCCACAGTCACCTATCGCAAGGTCACGGGTGGGTTCTGCTCAAACCCAACTTTCCCACCAGACGAAAAAATATGACTTGAAATCAAAGCATTGTGGGGCGCAGACCGATTTAGGCACCACACGTGCCAAGGTGGTGAAAGCTCTGACTGAAGTGCGCCGAGCGAAAATCGATGGTCCAGCCTTGATTTTCGACGACCAACTGTGCGAACTGCATTGCTCGAACACCGACGCCAGCACATCAGCGTCGAGCCGGTCAATGCCAAATGTCCTCGGAAAGGACAGTGATTTTTAGCACCACAAATCGAGAGCGGCCGTAGAAGCCCGCAGTTTTCTGGGGCATTCCGGCTGTCGGATGCGTAACGGTAGGAAAGTTGGGTCAAGCTGGGGCGCCGATCTGTTCGCTGCCGTTCGATCGGTCGTTGGCACCGCAGCACGACGCGGACTCGATGCGTGTCAGGCGATTCGCGCTGTCCTGGGGGGGGGGAATTTATCATTCAACGGGTTGAGCAGATACTGTTTATTGGCCTTTGACTAGAGGGAAATAGGGCGCGCAAACGGAATCATTTCGTTCCTGGTGCGTGTCGTATCAGCAGCCACTCCGTTACTGTATCGAGATATGGCTGACGAGGACGAAGCAAGTAGCTTCTTGGGCCAACGCATTGAAATGACTCGGAAGACCGTTCCGCATACATTCCGGGTCAGCCCCTTAAAGGCCTGGGGAGACCTATCGTCGGAATATCGCTATCGTTCTACTTCGGAAGGTTGATCAGGGCGCCGGTTCTTGGACCGATGTGAGAAATGCGAGGATCTTTTGGAACTCGTCACTCGTGATAATGCCGCTCCAGTTTGGCATACCTTTGCTGACCCGTCCGTGTGTCACAGTGAATATGAACGTCTGGGGCATTTCCGCGCCGTAACGCTGCCGCAGCAGCCGTAGGTTGCGGCGCTGCTCGCCTTGAACTGCGTTCGGTCCGTGACAGTGAGCGCAGTTCTCGTTGAAGAGTTTCTGGCCTGCGGCGATGTCTTCGGCGTTCGACGCTACGGCTGGGGCTGGGGCTGTGCCGTTCCGACGTCGGTTGCAGCCTCGGCAACGTTGGCCGCCATCCCGGGAGCGGCAGGAAAACCATACTTGGCCGCAAGCGCGTTGATCGATGTACCGAGCCCGGTGAGTGCGCGGTCGACGTCGTCGCGGAGGGCGGTCCGGTCGCGCGGAAACGCGACAGCGGCGCTCCACTGCATGTGGTCCCCTGCAACCGGGACGATGCGATAGGCTCCGTGCATGACCGTGGTGTTCAACCACCCGGCGGTCGCGCCCCAGATAAACGCCGCGTCGACCTTGTTGTCGCGCAGATCCTGCATCGCCTCCTCCGGCGAGAGCACAGTGACTGTCTGCACATCGTTCTCGGCGGCGAGGAGGTCCTGCGGCGGTGAGGACCACTGCACTGCCACGCGATGGCCGCGAAGGTCCGCGACGGCGTTTACACCCAGCGCGGGCGGCGCGACGAGCGCGTATCCAAGTTGAACGATCGGTCGGGAGAAGATCAGACGTGGCCCCATGAAGCTGGCGTCGTCAGGCACGCCGGCGAAGCCGTCGCACTGACCGGCCAGCATCTTCAGACGCACCTGGCGCTTGGTGTAATAGGTCGGCACCCAGACTGGCTGGAATTTCCGCCCCAACGCCTGGGCTATGTCGCGCCCCAACTCGATGTAGAAACCCGGTGTTGCCTCGCTCGTGCTGCTGAACGGGAGGTTGTCCGGGTCCGCGCACAGACGAAATGGTGCTGGTTCTTCCTGGGCCTGCGCGGATCGGATGAGCGAAAGGCCGGCGACCATGAGACAGAGCAACCCGGCGGCGATGCTCCACGCATGCCGCCGGGCCTTCAAGTCAAACGGTGTCACTACAGCGAGAACACGAACAGCGTTCCGCCTTCCGGTGTAGCCGCGAAGATCTTCTTGCCGACCTCGCCCATGAACGCAGGAGGCGAACTCGGCTCTGCCTACAAGGATGGCTACGTATTGCTTGCCGTCGACCGAGAAGGTCATCGGCCCGGCCCCGACGCCGCTGCCGACGTTCATCTCCCACAGCGGCTTGCCGGTCTTGGCGTCGAGCGCGTGGAACATCCCGTTGATGTCGCCGAAGAATACCAGGTTACCGGCCGTCGTCATCGTGCCGCCATTCCAGGGCAAAGGCAGGTCCATCGTCCAGGCCGGTTTCTGCGTTGCGGGGTCAAGCGCCAGCAACTGACCCAGATGGTCACCGTGCCCGGGGTTAACCGCGAAATCGTTGCCGAGATAGAATGCGCCGCGGCGGTAGTTTACCTCGGCGCCTTGCATGTCCTGGCACATGTTGTTGGTCGTCACGTAGATCAGGCCGGTGCCTGGATTGAATGACATCGGCTGCCAGTTCTTGCCGCCCATCCAGCTCGGGCAAATATCAGTCGCTTTGTAATCGAGGCGCGGACGCTTGGCGGGATCCTCAACCGGACGACCGGTCTCCTCATCGTAGCCCTTGGCCCAGTTGACCGGAACGAACGGTTTCGCCGAGATCAACTTTCCGGTGTCGCGATTGGCGACGAAGAAAAAGCCGTCGCGGTCGGCCTTCATCATGACCGGAGTCTTTTGGCCGTCGATTGTGATGTCGGCGAGCACGAGCTCATTCACGCCGTCATAATCCCAGGCCTCTGCTGGCGTTGACTGGAGCTCCCATTTGATTTTTCCGGTATCGGCGTCGAGCGCGAGGGTCGCGGACGAACCCGCATTGGTCAGCTTGCCGAAGTCCGATGTTCCGGTGCTGCGCACTGCCGCGTTCCACGGGCCGGGATTGCTGGTGCCATAGAACACCGTGTTGGTTTTCGGGTCGTAAGAGCCCACTTGCCACGCCGCGCCGCCGCCATGCTGCCAGCTGTCGCCTTTCCAGGTATCGTTGCCCGCCTCTCCGGGTCCTGGAATTGTGTAGGTCTTCCAAACCAGCTTGCCGGTGGCCAGGTCGAAGGCCTAAATCGCACCACGGACGCCATATTCGCCGCCGGCAAAGCCGGATATCACAAGATTTTTGGCGATCGTCGGCGGCGAGGTGATCGCTGAACCCTGTTTGTAGTCTACGACCTCGGTCTTCCAGACCTCTTTGCCGGTCTTGGCTCGAGCGCGATCAGGCGCCCATCAAGCGTTCCGAACAGGATCTTTCCGTCGGCATAGGTGACGCCGCGGCTATCGAGGTCGCAGCAGACGAAAGGCTCGACATCCTCGGCGATGACGGGCTGATATTGCCAGCGGATTTTCCCGGTCCGGGCGTCGAGCGCGTATACACTGCGCGGGCCGGAGGAGGAGGGGACATAGAGCGTGCCGTCGATTTCGATGGGCGTGGCCTCGTTGGAACGGAGCGCGCCCAACTGAAAGGCATATGCGAGTTTTAACTGCCCGACATTCTGGTCGGTGATCTGATTGAGCGGGCTGAACCGCGTGTTGGCGAAGGTGCGGCCGTATGTCGCCCAGTTGTTGTCGTTCTTCATCGCCTGATCGAGTGCATCGTCGGCGAAGACGGGCGTGGCGGCCAGCACGCCGATCGCGACGGCGGTTCCGGTCAGATATTTTCGCAACGTCGAATGCGGTGTCTTCATAGCGTTCCCCTTTTTGTTTATGCCAGGCTTAAGCCGTATGGAGCTTATTAGCCAACCGCCTGACTGTGCAGAGCGCAAGCAGGCAAGTCCATACCCCTGTCGTGCAAGCCGGGTCAAAATCGCGACGGAGATCTTTTTCAGCCGCCGTGACTCCTAAGCCCTCGCATCGGTCCAACCCGGTCCTCGTGGGGTTGATGCTAATCAATGCGGCTTCCGGCTGTTCGATTAACGTCGAGGCGTCGAAGTCGTCGTGCCTCGACCCGACCGACCGCAAAGGATAGCCCATGGAGATCACAGACGGACTAACGCCAAAGGCGAAGCCCGCAACAGGTTCATTTCCAATTCCGCTTAGTGCCGGTTTCGGCAACCTGATTTCTGCCTGGCCGTAGTCCTTTTTTGACGCATTCCAGCGCAGCGTACTCTTCTCGATCTGCTGCGACAGCGAGGCAACGAAGAAATTGAAATCACATCCCGTCCGATGGCGACGGTGCTCAGCTTCGGCCATGAGGTGTTGATCGACGGTCGGTCGCTGCCCCGGCCGATCAACTACACGCTGTCACGCATCGTCCCACCGCCAGGGGTCGTCCTGGTTCCGCAGAAGCGGCCAGTTGTGTGGTGGATCCCGGCCGGTCAGGGACCGGGCGTCGGTGGTTTCAAAGCCGAAAGCGAGATCGGCGATGCCCTCAACGCAGGTCATCCGGTCTATTTTATCGGCTTCGGCGCGATCCCCGTCCCGGCCAGCAGTTCCTTGATGTCGTCGAAGGACAGGTCAGGTTCTTTGAGCGCGTGGTCGAGCTCCATCCAGAGGCGCCACGCCGTTTGCCATTGGTAATTGCCAGGCGGGCTATCAGACCCTCATGGTGGCCATATTGCGGCCTGACCTGTTCGGACCCTGCCTCGTCGCCGGCTCACCGATGTCGTACTGGCAGGGCGTGCATGGAAAAAACCCGATGCGCTATTCTGGTGGCCTGCTCGGTGGCAGTTGGCTCACCGCAATGATGAGCGATCTCGGCAACGGCAAGATCGACGGGACATGCATTGATCATGAACTTCGACATGCTGAACCCGGGAAATTGGCTATGGGGCAAGCAATACGACGTTTATACACATGTCGATACCGATGAGGCGCGCTACCTCAAGTTCGAGAAGTGGTGGGGCGATTTCATCCAGCTGAACGGTGATGAGCTGCAGTTCCTGGTCGATAACCTCTTCATTGGCGACAAGCTGACCCGCAATCAGCTCCAGTCGAGCGATGGCACGACCTTTGATCTTCGCACCATCACCTCGCCGATCATCGTGTTCACCTCTACGAAAGACAACATCAGCCCGCCGCCGCAAACACTCGGCTGGATCCTCGATCTTTACCGGGACGTCGACGACATCCGCGCCACCGGGCGAACGATCGTGATTGCGTGAGCCAGGAGGTTGGACATCTCGCCATCTTTGTCTCCGCCAAGGTGGGTGCTAAAGAAGACGAGGAGTTCGTGCAGTTGATGGACGTCATCGACTGCATGCCACCCGGTCTCTACGAGATGGTCATTTCGCCGCGGCCGGCAGATGTGCCCGCGGCCGGCTTCATTACGGCAACTGGATTGCCCGCCTTCAGGCTTGCTCGTTCGATGATATCCGCGGCTCGGTCGCACAGTCCCAATGATGACCGTGCCTTCGCAGCCGTGGCCCGGCTGTCTGAACTAAACTTTCGCTCTATCGCACCTGCATGCAGCCCTTCGTGCGAGCGCTCGCCAACCAGCCGATGGCGGACCTGTCCAATGCCCTGAACCCGCTCACTCAGCTACACAATCTTCGCCGACCGCAACCCGTGGATGAAGGGTATGCAGTCGTTGGCGGCCAGTGTGACCTTGGCGCGCAGGCCGGTGGCAACCGACAACGCGCTCCTTGGGTTGCAGACCAAGGTCTCGGCGCAAATCGTGACCGCGCTGGACTCCTATCGCGACGCGCGCGACAAATTACAGGAACAGATTTCTTTGGCTTCTACGGCTCGCCGTTTCTGCAGGCACTCCTCGGCATCAACCAGGACACCGTCGTGCGGCCGGTCCCGATACGCCGCCCGAAAAGCTGGCGGCACGACGGCCCAGACGAACGCGTATGTCGCGATGCTGGACACCGGAGAATCGATGAGGCACTGACTCGCGCGGTGTTGTACGTCCTCGCCGCTAATCGGACGCTCGACCAGCGTTGCGCACTCGCGTTGAACGTCGCGCGCCAGGAACTCATGCGGCTGTCGCTCGCGGAGTTCAAGGTCATGGTCGGGATCAGTTCTTCGTACTCCAACTCGAGCCCGAGCGCGCGATAGAGGTCGCTCGCGCCCTGGTGCCGGAGACCGAGGCTCGGAAGGAACTGTTGAAACAGGTGCGCGCGATCACCAGTGCAGGCGATCCCCTCGACGCGGCCGAGGACGACCGGCTGAGGCGTCTATCGCAGCTATTGACCGTGCCGATCACGAAGCCGACGGGGCCCGCGCCCCAGAGGCTGGCGGTCGGCCCTCTGTCACCAGAGTGACCGACAAGCCGGGCGCCGTGCTCCCTGAGACGGAACTGATTGCCGCCGGAAGATATGGGCAGCAGCGGCTGGCTCTCGATCGAGGAGAATCCGATGGCAGCGCTGAACGGTAAAAAGGGTCTCATTATCGGCATTGCCAACGAGCATAGCCTCGCCCATGGCTGCGCCCGGCATTTCCGCGCCGCGGGCGCCGAACCTGGCGATTACCTTTCTCAACGCCAAGGCCGAGCCCTATGTGCGTCCGCTGGCGGAAGGCGTGCAGAGCCCGATCTTTATGCCGTGCGATGTCACCGTGCCAGGCCACTTGAGGCCGTTTACGAACGCATCGCGAAGACTGGGGCCGCCTCGACTTCGCGCAGCACTCGATCGCTTATGCGCGCAAGGAGGATCTGGCCGGACGGATCACGGATTGTTCGGCTGAGGAATTTTCCCTCGCCATGCAGGTCTCCGTGCAATCCTTCCTGCGGATGGCGAAGCTCAGCGAACCACTGATGACGGCGGGTGGCTGCCTGCTTGCCATGAGCTATACGGCGCCGAAGGCGATCGCGCACTACAACATCATGGGCCCGGTGAAGGCAGCGTTGGAGGCCGTGGTTCGCTATATGGCCGTCGAACTCGGGCAGGCCGGCGATCCGTGAGGTCGAACGCATCTGTATCGCCGGGCCCATGATGTTGTCATGCGCGATCGTGTTTCGGCACCGTGATGACCCATGGCAAGGAGGCAGCCACCCGCCGTAAACAGTAGGTTCGCTGAGCTTGGCTATCCGCAGGAAGGATTGCACGGAGACCTGCATGGCGAGGGAAAATCCCTCCAGCCGAACGATCCGTAATCCGTCCGGCCAGATCCTCCTTGCGCGCATAAGCGATCAAGTGCTGCACGAAGTCGAGGTGGCCCCCGTCTTTCGCGATCGTTCGTAAACGGCCTCAAGGGGGCCTGGCACGGTGACATCGCACGGCATGAAGATCGGGCTCTGCCACGCTTCCCCCAGCGGAGCGCGCACAGGGCTCGGCCTTGGCATTCAGAAAGGTAATCGCCAGGTCGGCGCCCGCGGCGCGGAAGTGCCGGGCGCACCCATGGGCGAGGCTATGCTCGTTGGCAATGCCGATAATGAGACCCTTTTTACCGTTCAGCGCTGCCATCGAATGCTCCTCAATCAAAACCTGCCGCTGCTTGCCCATTTTTCTTGCGGCAATCCGGTTCCCGTCTCAGTGGAGCACGGCACCCGGCTTGTCGGTCACTCTGGTGACAGAGGGGCGACCACCGGCCCCGTCGGCTTCGTGATCGGCGCCGGTCAATATCTGCGATAGACGCCTCAGCCGGTCGTCCTCGGCCGCGTCGAGGGGATCGCCTGCACTGGTGATCGCGCGCACCTGTTTCAACAGTTCCTTCCGACTGCGGTCTCCGGCCCCAGGGACGCGAGCGCCTCTATCGCGCGCTCGGGCTCGAGTTGGAGTTACAAAGAACTGATCCCGTACATGACCTTGAACTCGGCGAGTGACCGGCATGAGTTGCTGGCGCACGACGTTCGACGCGAGTGCGCAACGCTGGTCGAGCGTCCGATTGGCGGCGAGGACGTACAACGCCGCGCGAGTCAGTGCCTCATGGAATCCTCCGTGTGCGGCGTCGCGACATACGCGTTCGTCTGGGCCCGTCGTGCCGCCAGCTTTTCGGGCGGCGTATAGGGGACCGGCCGCAGAAGGTGTCCTCGTTGATGCCGAGCAGGCGTCACAAACGGCGAGCCGTAGAAGCCAAAGAAAATCTGTTCCTGTAATTTTCGCGCGCGTCGCGATAGGAATCCAGCGCGGTCACGATTTGCGCCGAGACCTTGGTCTGTGACCCGAGGAACGCCTTGTCGGTTCCACCGGCCTGCGCGCCACGGTCACACTGGCCCTCCAACGATTGCATCGCTTCATCCACGGGTTGCGGTCGGCGAAGATTGTTAGCTTAGTCGGAGTGGGTTCAGGGCATCGGACAGGTCCGCCATCGGCTGGTTGGCGAGCGCTCGCACGAAGGGCTGCATGCAGGTGCCATAGAGCGAAAGGTTTAGCTCAGACAGCCGGGCCACGGCTGCGAAGGCACGGTCATCATTGGGACTGTTGCGACCAACGTTACGGATATCATCGAACGAGCGAGCCTGAAGCCGGGCGATCCAGTTGCCGGTGATGAAGCCGGCCGCGGGCACTGTTGCCGGCCGCGGCGAAATGACCATCTCGTAGAGGCCGGGTGGCATGCAGTCGATGACGTCCATCAACTGCACGAACTCCTCGTCTTCTTTACACCCACCTTGGCGGAGACGAAGATGGCGAGATGTCCAACCTCCTGGCTCACGCAATACACGATCGTTTGCCCGGTGGCGCGGATATCGTCGACGTCCCGGTAAAGATCGAGGGTCCAGCCGAGTGTTTGCGGAGGCGGGCTGATGTTGTCTTTCGTAGAGGTGAACACGATGATCGGCGAGGTGATGGTGCGAAGATCAAAGGTCGTGCCATCGCGCGACTGGAGCTGATTGCGGGTCAGCTTGTCGCCAATGAACAGGTTATCGACCAGGAACTGCAGCTCATCACCGTTCAACTCGATGAAATCCCCCCACCACCTCTCGAACTTCAGGTAGCGCGCTTCATCGGTATCGACATGTGTATAAACGTCGTATTGCTTGCCCCATAACCAATTACACCGAGTTCAGCATGTCGAAGTTCATGATCAATGCAAGTCCCTCGATCTTGCCGTTGCCGAGATCACTCATCATTGCGGTCAGCCAACTGCCACCGAGCAGGCCACCAGGATAACGCATCGGGTTTTTTCCGTGCACGCCCTGCCAATATGACATCGGTGAGCCGGCGACGAGGCAGGGTCCGAACAGGTCAGGCCGCAATATGGCCACCATGAGGGTCTGATAGCCCGCCTGGCAATTACCAATGGCAAACGGGCGGGGCGCCTCTGGATGGAGTTCGACGACGCGCTCAAAGAACCTCACCTGTCCTTCGACGACATCAAGGAACTGCTGGCCGGGGACGGGGATCGCGCCGAAGCCGATAAAATAGACCGGATGACCTGCGTTGAGGGCATCGCCGATCTGGCTTTCGGCTCTGAACCACCGACGTTGGTCCCTGACTGCTGCCAGCAATCCACGACCACAACTGGCCGCTTCTGCGGGATCGAGTCCCGACCCCTGGCGGTGGGACGATGGGTGACAGCGTGTAGTTGATCGGCCGGGGCAGCGAGCGACCGTCGATCAACACCTCATGGCCGAAGCTGGAGCACCGTCGCCATCGGACGGGATGTGATTTCAATTTCTTCGTTGCCTCGCTGTCGCAGCAGATCGAGAAATGTACGCTGCGCTGGAATGCGTCAAAAAAGTACTCGGCCAGGCAGAAATCAGGTTGCCGAAACCGGCACTAAGCGGAACTGGAAATGAACCTGTTGCGGGCTTCGCCTTTGGCGTTGTCCGTCTGTGATCTCCATGGGCTATCCTTTGCGGTCGGTCGGGTCGAGGCACGACGACTTCGACGCCTCGACGTTAATCGAACAGCCGGAAGCCGCATCGATTAGCATCAACCCCACGAGGACCGGGTTGGACCGATGCGAGGGCTTAGGAGTCACGACGGCTGAAAAAGATCTCCGTCGCGATTTTGACCCGGTTTGAACGACAAGGGTATGAACTCACCTGCTTCGCTCTGCACAGTCAGGCGGTTGGCTAATAAGCTCCATACCGGCTTAAGCCTGGCATAAACAAAAAGGGGAACGCTATGAAGACACCGCATTCGACGTTGCGAAAATATCTGACCGGCACCGCCGTCGCGATCGGCGTGCTGGCCGCCACGCCCGTCTTCGCCGACGATGCACTCGATCAGGCGATGAAAAACGACAACAACTGGGCGACATACGGCCGCACCTTCGCCAACACGCGGTTCAGCCCGCTCAATCAGATCACCGACCAGAATGTCAGCCAGTTAAAACTCGCATATGCCTTCCAGTTGGGCGCGCTCCGTTCCAACGAGGCCACGCCCCTCGAAATCGACGGCACGCTCTATGTCCCCTCCTCCTCCGGCCCGCGCAGTGTATACGCGCTCGACGCCCGGACCGGGAAAATCCGCTGGCAATATCAGCCCGTCATCGCCGAGGATGTCGAGCCTTTCGTCTGCTGCGACCTCGATAGCCGCGGCGTCACCTACGCCGACGGAAAGATCCTGTTCGGAACGCTTGATGGGCGCCTGATCGCGCTCGACGCAAAGACCGGCAAAGAGGTCTGGAAGACCGAGGTCGTAGACTACAAACAGGGTTCGCGATCACCTCGCCGCCGACGATCGCCAAAAATCTTGTGATCTCCGGCTTTGCCGGCGGCGAATATGGCGTACGTGGTGCGATTCAGGCCTTCGACCTGGCCACCGGCAAGCTGGTTTGGAAGACCTATACAATTCCGGGACCCGGAGAGGCGGGCAACGATACCTGGAAAGGCGACAGCTGGCAGCATGGCGGCGGCGCGGCGTGGCAAGTGGGCTCCTACGACCCGAAAACCAACACGGTGTTCTATGGCACCAGCAATCCCGGCCCGTGGAACGCAGCAGTGCGCAGCACCGGAACATCGGACTTCGGCAAGCTGACCAATGCGGGTTCGTCCGCGACCCTCGCGCTCGACGCCGATACCGGAAAAATCAAATGGGAGCTCCAGTCAACGCCGGCAGAAGCCTGGGATTATGACGGCGTGAATGAGCTCGTGCTCGCCGACATCACAATCGACGGCCAAAAGACTCCGGTCATGATGAAGGCCGACCGCGACGGCTTTTTCTTCGTCGCCAATCGCGACACCGGAAAGTTGATCTCGGCGAAACCATTCGTTCCGGTCAACTGGGCCAAGGGCTACGATGAGGAGACCGGTCGTCCGGTTGAGGATCCCGCCAAGCGTCCGCGCCTCGATTACAAAGCGACTGATATTTGCCCGAGCTGGATGGGCGGCAAGAACTGGCAGCCGATGTCATTCAATCCCGGCACCGGCCTGATCTACGTGACGACCAACAACATGTGCCAGGACATGCAAGCCGCGGAGGTAAACTACCGCCGCGGCGCATTCTATCTCGGCAACGATTTCGCGGTTAACCCTGGCCATGGTGACCACCTAGGTCAGTTGCTGGCGCTTGACCCCGCAACGCAGAAACCGGCCTGGACGATGGACCTGCCTTTGCCCTGGAATGGCGGCACGATGACCACGGCCGGTAACCTGGTATTCTTCGGCGACATCAACGGGATGTTCCACGCGCTCGACGCCAAGACCGGCAAGCCGCTGTGGGAGATGAACGTCGGCAGCGGCGTCGGGGCCGGGCCGATGACCTTCTCGGTCGACGGCAAGCAATACGTCGCCATTCTAGTTGGGCGCGCCGAGTTCGCCTCCTGCGTTCATGGGCGAGGTCGGCAAGAAGATCTTCGCGGCTACACCGGAAGGCGGAACGCTGTTCGTGTTCTCGCTGTAGTGACACCGTTTGACTTGAAGGCCCGGCGGCATCGTGAGCATCGCCGCCGGGCTGCTCTGTTTCATGCTCGCCGGCCTTTCGCTGATCCGATCCGCGCACGCCCAGGAAGAACCGGCACCATTTCGCCTGTGCGCAGACCCGGACAACCTCCCGTTCAGCAGCACGAGCGAGGCGACACCGGGTTTCTACATCGAGTTGGGGCGCGACATAGCCCAGGCGTTGGGGCGGCAATTCCAGCCGTCTGGGTGCCGACCTATTACACCAAGCGCCAGGTGCGTCTGAAGATGCTGGCGGGTCAGTGCGACGGCTTCGCCGGCGTGCCGGACGACGCCAGCTTTATGGGGCCACGTCTGATCTTCTCCCGACCGATCGTTCAACTTGGATACGCGCTCGTCGCGCCGCCCGCGATGGGTGTAAACGCCGTCGCGGACCTTCGCGGCCATCGCGTGGCAGTGCAGTGGTCCTCACCGCCGCAGGACCTTCTGGCCGCCGAGAACGATGTGCAGACAGTCACTGTGCTCTCGCCGGAGGAGGCGATGCAGGATCTGCGCGACAACAAGGTCGACGCGGCGTTTATCTGGGGCGCTACCGCCGGGTGGTTGAACACCACGGTCATGCACGGAGCCTATCGCATCGTCCCGGTTGCAGGGGACCACATGCAGTGGAGCGCCGCTATCGCGTTTCCGCGCGACCGGACCGCCCTCCGCGACGACGTCGACCGCGCACTCACCGGGCTCGGTACATCGATCAACGCGCTTGCGGCCAAGTATGGTTTTCCTGCCGCTTCCGGGATGGCGGCCAACGTCGCAGAGGCCGCAACCGACGTCGGAAACCACGCACCTGCACCAGCCGTAGCGTCGAACGCCGAAGACATCGCCGCAGGCCAGAAACTCTTCAACGAGAACTGCGCGCACTGTCACGGACCGAACGCCGTTCAAGGCGAGCAGCGCCGCAACCTACGGCTGCTGCGGCAGCGTTACGGCGAGGAAATGCCCCAGACGTTCATATTCACTGTGACACACGGACGGGTCAGCAAGGGTATGCCAAACTGGAGCGGCATCATCACGAGTGACGAGTTCCAAAAGATCCTCGCATTTCTCACATCGGTCCAAGAACCGGCGCCCTGATCAACCTTCCGAAGTAAAACGATAGCGTATATTTCGCCGATAGGTCTCCCCAGGCCTTAGCAACAGCGGACGGGAAGTTCGCATGTGGGGTGCGTCGGGAAGCCCTTGCGGCTCCAGCGCCAGTCCCGCGGATTGGCGGTAGATGACCCCGCCATGACCGGCGAAAGCACCGCTGAGTTTATTTCCGGTGTAAACCTGAACACCGGGCTGATCGGTGCTGGACCTCCAGCACCCGGCCGCTGAGCCGATCAACGACTTTGACCGCCGGGCCATCACCGCCAAGCACAAAGCAATGATCATAGCCCAGGCCATAAGAATATTTGCGGGTCAGGCTGCATGATCCGAGCGCCCAGAAGGGTTGCCTGACGGAAGTCGAATTGGGTGCCTTCGACAGGCCGAATTTCACCTGTCGAATACTCTGGGCTATGGGTCGGCAGGAACACCTCGGCGGCGATGGTAACCTCGTGGTCCAGCACGTCGCCGGCGGCGGGACCGCTAGATTGAAATAGGGATGCGCGCTCAAGCTCACTATCGTCGGCTTGGTCGTCCGCGCCTCGAAGTTCAGCGATAAAGTGTCTCCGTCGAGTTGATAAGTTGCCGGACGGCCACCTCGCCGGGGAACCCTTGATCACCATCCGGGCTGACAAGGGTCAGGGCCAACGTAGGAAGCGGATCTGCCGCGGCGGTGGCAACATCCCACAGCCGTTTGCTGAAGCCTTCGGCGCCACCATGCAGCGTGTTGTCGCGGTCAGTTCCGGGACAGCGTGTAGGTTTGGCCATCCAACGTGAAGCTCCCGCCCGCGATGCGGTTCGCATAGCGCCCGAGCAGGGTGCCGAATGAGCCGGCTGTGCGGTAGCCATCGACGCTGTCGAAACCCAGCAGGACGTGATCGCGTCGACCGTTTCGGTCCGGGGCCTCAATGCTGACCATGCGGCCGCCGAAGTTGGTGATGCAGACTCGCAGTTGGTCGTTTTCCAAAGTGTAGACGGATGTCTAGCGACCGTCCGGCATCCGCCCCAAAAGATTCGGAGGGTCGACTTTGTCATTATCGGTTTCCCCGTGTTGTCCTGTGCGCCCCCTTGATCCCCGTCCGCTCCCCGGGTGACGATGACACCCAACATAGACCGGGGGGAACAGACATGCCACGGCTTGACGGGAAGAGTTGCCGTCGTCACAGGCGCCGGAACCGGCATCGGACGCGCGACCGCCCAGTTGTTCGCGCGCGAGGGCGCCAAGGTCGTCGTCGCGGAATTGAACGCCGAAGCCGGAGAGCAGACCGCGCAACTGATCGTCCAGGCCGGTGGCGAGGTGATCGCCATCAGGACCGATGTCACCGACCCCGACAGCATCCAGGCAACGATCGAGCAGGCGGTGCGGCACTACGGCGCACTGCACGTGCTGCACAACAACGCCGGAGGCTCCACTTGCGACGCGTACAGCGACGTGACGCAGGCGCCGCTGGAGGAGTTCTGGCGCGTCATCAAACTGGATCTGTTCGGCACCTTCCTCGGCTGCCCGCTTCGGCATACCAGCGATCATCCGGTCGGGAGGTGGTTCAGGTGATGGACATCTTCGTCGAACGTCGCCCTGATGAGGCATCCCCGGGCGCGATTGCTACACCGCCGCCAAGGGCGCGGTCGCCTACGATGACCCGATCCATGGCGGTCAGACCCTTTGCCCCCAACGTCCGTGTCCAACGCCGTCGCGCCATCCGTCACGATGACCGAGCGCGTGGGCCAAACTGGTGGCCGGCAATCCCGCCTTTGGACAAGCTGGCCGGACTCTCACCTGCTAGGGTCTGATCGAACCGGAGGACATCGCTAACCATGGCGCTGTTCCTCGCGTCCGACGACCCAGGAAAGTAACCGGACAGGTCTATCCTGTCGATAGCGGCGTCAACGATATACTTGAACGGAGAAGGAGTAACAATGAAGATCGAGCGCGTGGAACATATACTCGCTGAATTGGTGCACTGACAATGACCGGTTTCGTTCAACCGGAATACCTGGTCGAGACCGAGTGGCTCGCCCAGCATCTGCATGATGTCGCCGTGCTGGATTGCACGACGCATCTGATTTCCGATCCGAAGATCACCTATGTGGTAAAGCCTGGGCGGGAGGATTTCGAGCGCGGTCACATTCCGGGCGCGCAATTTTGCGACGTCTCGCGGGATGTTTCCGATACCACGCAGAAGCTGAATTTCATGCGGCCAACGTCGGAGGATTTCGACTGCTGCAATGCGTCGCTTCGGCATCAGCAATGGGACCCGGGTGGTAGACCTACAGCACAGCCAACCCCTGGTGGGCGACGCGGGTCTGGTGGCTGTTGCGCGAATTCGGGCACGATAAATACGCTGGGTATTGAATGGTGGCTGGCAAAAGTGGACGAGCGGAACTCCACCGCGCCATCGAAACCGGCCCCGGACAACACCGCTCTGCGAGGCGACTTCGTCGTGCGCGAGGTGCGCAACCTGATGGTGGGCAAAGCATGAGGTGAAGGCGGCGGTTGGTGACGCCGGCGTCTGCACGCTGAATGCCCTGCTGCCGGCGCAGCATACTGGCACAGCGGGCGACCGCTACGGCAGGCCCGGCCGCATCGCCGGCAGCGTGAATGTAACCGGCCGCTCACCTGCTCGATCCAACGACCAATATGTTCCTGCCGGCCGACGAATTGCGCCGCCGACTGGATGCGGTGGGGAAGCACTAGGACCGTCCCGTCATCGCCTACTGCGGGGGCGGCATCGCCGCGAGTGCCGATGCGATGATCCTGACGATGCTGGGCCACACCGACGTGCGGAGCTTCTGACGCGTCACTGTCGGAGTCGGCGAAGGACGGAGAGCCTGCCAATGGAGACGGGTTGAAAAGAACGGAGCGGCGGTTCGGTGGGAACATGCGGCTCCTCCCCGTCATTGCAGGCGCAAGCCTGCCATCCACGGCTTCTGGAGCTCGCGCCGCTGGCCAGTAATCATCCCCAATAAGCTCAACGGGAGGAAATCAAGAATGCGCTTGAAAAACAAAATCGGCATTGTCACGGCGGCCGCCTCCGGCATGGGCCGCGCCGGCGCTATCCGCTTTGCAGCGGGAGAAAAGGGCGCGTGAGTCGCCGTCGTAGATCTGAACAAGGAAGCCACCGACACCGTGGTGCGGCAGATCTCCGCCGCCGGCGGCAAAGCGATCGGCCTGTCGGGGGATCTGACCAACGACGAGTTTGCCCGCGACATCGTACACCCAGACCGCCAGGCATTTCGGCGGCCTTGATTCCGTCTGGAACCATGTCGGCACACCCGGACCAGCCTCCATCGAGGGGCTGGACTGGAAGGATTTCGATTTCGCGATCGATCTGAATGTCCGCAGTGTTCTGGTCACCACCGAGGCGGCGCTACCGGAATTGCGCGCCCGCGGTGGCGGATCGATCTTGTTCACCGCCTCGACGTCTGGCTTGCAGGGGTCGCCCTATAGCCCGGTCTACAACATCGCCAAATTCGGCGTGGTAGGGTTGGTGAAGGGTCTGGCAAAACGCTACGGGCACGAGAATATTCGCGTCAACGCCGTCCTCCCCGGCACCACCGACACCCCAGTGCTGAGAGTCTTCGTCGCTCGTCCGGAGCAGCCAGACGCCCGCCGGGGAAACGCCCGAAACGCTGGTCGCCAAACGAGGTGTCGAATCCGATGCGACGCCTCGCCCAACCCGAGGAAATCGCCAACACCGCGTTGTTCTTGCTGTCGGACGAGGCGTCGTTCGTTAACGGCGTTGCGCTGCCGGTCGACGGGGGTGCGACCGCCTAAACCCGCATCAAAACGCGTCGGGGCGACGCACGATCCTACCCGCTGGACGCCGTGGCACGCTAATTGCTTACGTCACCGTAATCAACAGCCGGTATTCAGTGTAAATACTCGGAAATTCAGGGGGCGGCCGTGGATTGCGGCCGCCCCCGCCGCAGCCGTCCAGGCCACGGCAACGGCTGATCACCGGTTCAGCTTCCATGACTTCCTCTCCGCCATCAACCCGCTGCAATATCTGCCTGTCGTGGGCACAATCTACCGAGCGGTCACCGGTGACACGATTCCGGAGGCGTTGCGCGACCTCGGCTCCATGTTGGTGAGTGGACTGTTAGGCGGTCCGATCGGGCTGGGCATAAATATCGCGACGCTTGCCGCGGAAAAGGTCACCGGAGTAGATCCAGAGAAGATTGTCGCAGCGCAATTCAGGGGAGAGGCATCGGCGGGGGCTCCAGCAAAAGCGCTTCCCGCAACCGCGCCGGCTTTAACAGCCTCATCGCCGCCTGCCTCAGGCCCGCCCACGGACGCTGAAGGCGCCTCGGCTCAGCTTGCGTGGAGCTCGACGCAGCTTGCAGCCTATGGCGTCCGGTCGAACTCGTCCGGCACCTTGACGCTCGGGGATATAGAAGGAGCAGACGTGCTCAACACCCTCCAGCTGGTCCGGCTCGGCCACGCGGCGGCGGCCTATGCCGCCAACGAGACCACGCCCTCAAAACCGCAGCCCTGGGCGGCTGACAGGCCTCCGCCAAGGCGCAGTGTTGTACCAACCGCCGTTGGAAACCGACTCTTAGGCGCATAGTCCCCGTCATGCCAGCGCAGGCTGGCCTCCACGACTTCGGCCGGATCGACCCGCCAATAAGAGAAAGCCTAAGCAGGTCACCCCCAAGGGCCGCTGGTATTACTTGCACGCCGTCACCATGATCTCCACCAGCACATCCGGCGCGGCCATCTCGGCTTGAACGCAGGCGCGAGCCGGAGCGCCCTCCTTTGGCAGCCACGGGGTCCAGATCTCGTTCATCAACACCCGGTCCTTGATGTGCTTTACCCCAATTACCGTTTGCAGCAGCCGGGTCTTGTCGGTCCCATGATGTTCGAGCATCGCGTCGATCTGCGCCAGCACGTCGGCGGTTTGTCCCTTGATGTCTTGCTTGGTGTCGCGGGCCGTGATCCCCGGCAGGTAGACGAAACCGTGGTATTCGACGGCCTTCGACAGGATCGGGCCGGGTTCGGTGCGGATGATCTTGCTCATTCGGCTGCTCCAGTTCAAACGGATCGCAGCGTTCTAAGGGCTTGCCGCGAAATAACCAAATCGTTGCTCAGGACGCATCTGCTGCACGACGGCTGGTTTCCAGTAGCCAACTAATCTGTTGCGGTTTTTCTCCCGGCGCCAAAATATGGCAAGGCACCTCGGGCGTGTCCGCGGGGCTCAAGCGGTCGCGTGTCCCACGTTGCTGTCCTTCTTTCGCAGCCCTGATAGACGCAGCACCGCGCCTTCCGAACTCGTTTGGCTCGCGAAGCGATCCACCGTCATCGCCCAGTCGCCGGCGATTTCAGTCAATTCCTCCTCAACCTTGACCCCTTTGAGGAACAGACAAAATCCATCCTGCGCCAGTAACCCGGCGGCCAAAGGCAGCAAGCGAGACAATGGGGCCAGGGCACGAGCGGTAATCAAAACACCGCGGGGGGCAACCGAGCGTCTTCTATCCGGCAATTATGCACGGCGGCGTGGCGGCGGTTTCCAGAATGGCCGTGCGCAAGAAGGCGGCTTTACGGCGGTCAAACTCGATCAAATCGAACCTAACGCCAGTGGCGATGGCAAGCACCAAGCCGGGGAAGTCCGCCGCCGCTGCCGAGATCGAACGCCCGCTCGGTCCCAGGCGGCATCAACGGCACCAATTGGAGCGAGTCGGCAATATGGCGCTCCCAGATCACCGCCACGTCCTTCACGGCGATCAGATTCAGCGTCGCATTCCAGCGTAACAGCAGGTCGGCGAACTTGTGCAAGCGGATGGTAGCGTCCGTCATGCAAAGTTGGCCCGCGAGGCGTGCACTTTCGGCTTATGCGTGCTCATCCTTCCATTGAAGGCCTTAGCGTTTATCAAAGCGAGTGAACTTCGACGGCGACGTGGGACAGCATGGCGAAATGCCGCAGGCGCCGGTCCATCCTCGGCTTGAAGGTTCTGGTGGTACGGACCGACATCACCGCCGCCGGAGGGCCGGGACCAAGCCGCCAGACGTGAAGGTCGGTTAGTTTGTCGCCGTCGGTTTCGATCTCCGGCCACAGCCGTTCGGACAGATGCAGATCGGCATCTCCAAATATGTTCTCTATATGTTCTGGACACAGCGGTGCAACCTGCACTAGAACAAACGCACAACGACACACCGCAACCGCACCCGCAACGGTCACACCAATGTCCCTCCAGCCCGATTCTTCCGGAAAGCATCATCGCCTTTCTGATGCCCTACTTCAGTATCCACGCCGCCGACGTGCGTGGGGTCCGAAGCGAAATCATCGATACCCTGGCCTCCTACGCCACCCGCACCCGCGCGGAGATGCTGCAGGCCGCCCAGATCATCGCCCTCGGGATGACCACGCTCGACGTCCTCTCGGAGTCCAAGACCGCGGAGATGTCCCAGTTTATGCGAATCCGCTACCGGGGCTGCGCCAATGGTCTGAACCGCTCCACTCTGAATACAGAAAAAGCCCTGGACAGACGCCTTGACTGTGAACTGCCGGCAGCGACCCCCAATCCGGTGCCGGAACCGGTGAACGACCTCCCTGACGCCGATATGGAGATCGCCATGGAGCAGGCGCGCGCCGCCATCGAGGCGCATCGTAACAGCCTCCCCACCCGCCGTCCCGCGTCCGCCGCACCCAAAACCCCTGTCACGACGCCGCACCCGACACCGCAGCAGGAACAGGACAAGCAGCTTTGGGCCAGCAACATGATGGATGCGCTCAACCAATCCCCCTGCCCAACGGACCAACCCCGCTCGGCTGACCGGTCGTTCCCAATTTGTGATCGATGGAGAAGCCCTCGAATTTCTCCGCTACGGCCGCCCCTAGAGCTTGCCGCGAAATAACCAAATCGTTGCTGGACCCACGTCAAGCTTGGCGCAGGACGGCCATCCATGGCTCGCGGTGCCGAACTCACTAAATCCGTGGATGGTAGGCTTACGACTACCATGCGGGCTCGGGCGATGTTGCCTCGATTGCAGCGCTTTTTGCGGCAGGACCCTGATGGTCCGATCCCGACAGAAGCATCCATGCGGTCGGGTGAATCGGTCCACGAAATCAAGGGCTAGCAACACTGGCCGATCGGAACGGTCGGGCTGATGAAATTACACATGAAACCAAGGCTGGTGCGCGCTGACCGTCACGGTCAGCCTAAACGTTTCTAGCTCGATGACGAATTGGTTTGCGCTTTCTCCATTTGCTCCGCCAATGCCTCGTATTCCTCGGCCAAGGAGATCAGTGCATCGACCAGCCGCTGATCGGAAACGATCAGCACCATACCCCTATAGCGCAAGGCCTTTCACGCAGCTCATCGGGCGTAAGGGTTTCCATAGTTCTATCTCCACCCATGTGGAGGGAACGGTCGGCAGGGTGATGCGTTCGCTTCGCCATCCTGAGTTGATCTCGATGCCTATCTAATGTAAACAACCCTTACATTCAGATGTGCGACGGTGCGGGTACAAATGGCATATCTTAACGTCGAGACGTTGCGGAACGCGAGGCAGTGCGCAAGCAGGCCGCCGATCCGGCCCCGGCCGAGCAGGCGGTCGCCTTGCCCTGGCGGAAGGTTGCAGATCTGATCGCGCTCATCGGACGGCCGCCTTTCAGCGACGCCGCTTCGGCGGGCAGCACCAATCGTGCGGCGCCCTCCGCC
The DNA here is from genome assembly GCA_963747945.1 of Bryobacterales bacterium. Classification (GTDB taxonomy): domain Bacteria; phylum Acidobacteriota; class Terriglobia; order Bryobacterales; family Bryobacteraceae; genus Palsa-89. The sequence goes on along the minus strand of CAVVHB010000024.1, from coordinate 263,035 downwards.
AGGGCGGGATCAGAACGAAGAGCGCGACCGCGGAGCCACTTTTGCCGGAAGCGGTCTAGCTCTTCCAAGGCCAGCGTGTAGGCCGCAACAATCGCCGCGAAATCCGTTTTCCAGGGCATCGGCGGTCAGTTCGTGGCCGATCGAGGCCTCGGCCAGAAATGGCACCGCCTGCATCAGCGGCGGAATATTGTGCAAATTCAGATCGTGTCCGGCGTTGACCACCAGCCCGGCCTCCCTGGCGCGAGAGGCGGTTTCAGCTATTTTCGCCAGGATCGGCCGATGAGCCCCGTCGCGAAACGCGGCGGCGTAGGGTTCCGGTGTAAATCTCCACCCCATCGGCGCCCGCCTTCAGCACCCGGTCGATCACAGCGGCTCGGGTCGATAAACAGGATCACCCGGCATCCCAACGCCTTCATCGCGGCGATCGCAGCCGCCGCCGGCCCGGCCTGGGCCGGATCGAGCTTCCAGCCTTCCTCGGAGGTAAACGCGCCCGGCGCATCCGGCACCAGCGTCACTTGATCCGGCCGTGTCGTCGCGCAGGATCGCCATCAACCGTTCGTCCGGATAGCCCTCGATATTGAATTCCACCGCCGGGCGGAACGGACGCATCAGCTCCGCCAGCATCGGCACATCGGCGGCGCGAATATGCCGCTCATCCGGCCGGGGATGCACCGTCAGCCCCTTCGCGCCCGCCTCCAGCGCCAGCCGAGCGAATTTGCGCAGGTCTGGCACGCCGGTGCGGCGGGAGTTTCGCAGCAAGGCGATCTTGTTCAAATTCACGCTGAGACGGGCCATGCGTCAGGTAGGCCGCACGGCGGGACTCAACGCGCCTCCACCCTCTTCGCCGGAGCGTGAATGGACTTTGCATTGGTTGCGAGACATAACGGCCGGATAACCCTGCCGCCTTGTCGGCCATGGGCCGGCGGTTCTGTATCTCTGGGGGGATCCGCTTTGTATGTCTAAAAAACTTGTCTCCCGGGCCAATCTGCTGGTTTTTGGCGTGCTGGTGGCATTTTTAGTGGTGATCGGGTTCACCACGTGGGACCGCATGACCGCCGCCCGCTTGGCCCGCGAGTGGACGGAGCATACCTACAGGTGCTCGACATGATCCAGGAGTTGCAAACTGCCGAGCGGGGCGCGGAGTCCGACCAGCGCGGGTATCTGCTGACCGGCAACGACGACTATCTCGGTCCCTACGAAGCAGCGCTCAGCCGCAGCTCGGTCCTGCTCGGCGAACTGAAGCGGCTGACCGCCGACAACCCGGCCCAGCAGGCGCATTTGCAGATGTTGGCGCCCGCCTTGCAGCAGCTGCGCACGACTCGCGCAGTCGATCGAGATCCGGCAGGATCACGGCTGCAGGCGGCGATCGAGCGTCCAGGCGCATGCCGGCCGGGAAGACATGAAGGGATCGAGCAACGCTGACCGCCATGACGACCGACGAGCAAGCGCTGCTGGCCGAGCGGCTGGCCACGGCCGCCAGTCGCGGCGACTGGGTCCGCGCCTGTACTGGCAGCGACGGCGTCGCCATCCTCGCGCTGCTCTGGGCCGCCCGGCTGCTCAACCAGGCCTATGCCCGCTCCTTTCGCGCGGAGGGCGAACAACGCACCTTGGCGGCACGGCTACGTACGTCGCTGGACAGCCTGAGCCAGGGTGTCGGCGTGTTCGGCCCGGCCCACAAACTGCGGCACTGGAACGAGTGCTTCCAGATCTTGCTGGATCTGCCGCCGGCCATGGTGCGCGCCGAGACGCCGTATGCCGCCTTTGCGGAACATCTCGCCGCCGGACGGCGAGCCTATCCTGGAAAGCGAGGAGCAGATCCGTCACGGCCAGCAAACCAGCGCACGAGCCGATCGTCTATGAACGCACCCACCCGAACGGCCCCGCTCGAAATCCGGCGCACCCCGATGCCCGACGGCGGGTTTGTGCTGACCATCTCCGATATGACGAAACGAGCGCAGTCCGAGGCGGTGCTGCGGGAGGCGCAGAAGATGCAGGCGATCGGCCAGCTGACCGGCGGCATCGCGCACGACTTCAACAACCTGCTCACAGTGATCTTGGGCAATCTGGAGCTCGCCGCGCGATCAAATTGGATCCGCAAAGCCCAGCTGGTCGCGAACATCGAGCGGTCGTTTTGGGCGGCACAGCGTGGCGGCACTCTGACCGGCCAGCTTCTTGCCTTCGCCCGCAAGCAGCCCCTGGCCCCCGCGCCGATCAACCTGTCGGCGCATCTGCCGGAACTGGTCCCGCTGCTGCAACGCACGCTGGGCGAGCATATCGAGGTGCGCTTCGTTGACAGCGCCGGCCTGTGGCCCGCCATGGCCGACCCGGCGCAATTGGAAAGCGCGGTGCTGAACCTGGCACTGAATGCGCGCGATGCCATGCCGGACGGCGGCCGGCTGACGATCGAGCTGGCCAACATGGTGCTAGACGACCATTACGCACGCGCCCACACCGAGGTCACCCCGGGCGATTACGTCATGATGGCGGTTTCGGATACCGGGCAGGCATGACGCCCGAGGTGGTGGCCCGGGTGTTCGAGCCGTTCTTCACCACCAAGACCGAGGGACGGGGGACCGGCCTCGGGCCTGGCCATGGTGTTCGGCTTCGTCAAGCAGTCCGGCGGCCACGTGAAGATATATTCGGAACCCGGCGAGGGGACATCGGTCAAGCTGTATCTGCCGCGGGCGTCGGAGCGGCGGTGGCAGACCGGCCAGCGCAGCGGGGTGCCGGCCGATCTGCCGCGTGGGTCGGCGACGATCCTGGTGGTCGAGGACGAGGCCGGTGTACGTGAGATCGCCGTGGCAATCCTGCGCAGCCTCGGCTATCGGGTGCTGGAGGCGCCCGACGGTGACGAGGGACTCCGCGTTTTCGGTGCCCACGCGGCGGAAATCGATATGCTGCTGACCGACGTGGTGCTGCCCGGCAAGTGCGCGGCCGGAAACTGGCGGAACGCATCACCGCGATACGGCCGGAGGTGAAGGTGCTGTTCATGTCCGGATATACCGAGAACTCGATCGTTCATCACGGGCGGCTGGATGACGGGGTGTAGCTGTTGGGCAAGCCGTTCAAGCGTGAACAACTGGCGCGGCAAGGTGGCCGAGGTTTTGGCGTCCGCCCCCGCCGGGGGGTTGAGCGAGGCGGACAATGTTGTCGATCTCAGAGCGCGCAAGCGGGATTGAGGAATCGGGGTGTTCCTGCGCGGGCCAGTAGGTAAGGAAGGCGCCGAACCGGCGCCCTGATGTACCTTGAAGTATACGCCGTGGGATGGAGAGAATTTACATGGAAACTCACAAGATCGTCTCGCGCAATGAGTGGGTCGAGGCACGCATGCAGCATCTGAAGCAGGAAAAGGAACTGACCCGCCTGCGTGACGAGCTGAGTGCCCAGCGACGCGATCTGCCGTGGGTCCGAGTTGACAAGGATTATGTGTTTGAAGGGTCCGGCGGAAAGATTGGTCTGCCTGAGCTATTCGGCGACAAATCCCAGTTGATCAGTGCAGCACTTCATGTTTGGACCGGATTGGGACGCAGGCTGCAAAAGCTGCTCGTTCTGGGCTGACAATTTCAACGGCATCGTCGTCCACCTGCAGCAGCGGGACATCGCGTTCGTTGTTGTCTCCCAGGCACCGTTCGGCCGGATCGAAGACTACCGCAAGCGCATGGGATGGGGGTTCAATTGGGTTTCGTCATTCGGAAGCGACTTCAACCACGACTATAATGTATCATTCAGTCCGGAAGAAACCAACGCGGGGGAGGTTTACTATAACTACAAGCCACGAAAAACGTCGATGACGGAGCTTCCGGGTATCAGCGTGTTTTTCAAGGATGCGCAGGGAGATGTATTTCACACCTATTCATGCTACGAACGCGGGCTCGAATGATGAACGCGGCCTACCACTATATTGACCTTGTGCCGAACGGCCGCAATGAGGCTGGGCTGTCTTTCCCGCAAGCATGGGTCCGCCGTCACGATGAATACTGATGTTGATCGCATGATCCAGGATCGATCCAATGAACGATGCCGAGACCACTAATAAATTATCTGGCTAGACTAGCAATCGACGCCCTCATGTTGTAGCAGCCAGCGCTTCCGCTCCAAGCCGCCACCGTAGCCGGTCAGGGTTGCATCCGCGCCGATCACCCGATGACATGGCACCACGACGGAGATCGGGTTCGCACCATTCGCCATTCCAACCGCGCGCACTGCCTTTGGCCGGCCATTCCGGCGGCGAGGCGACCATAGGTCGTGGTCTTGCCGGTCGGGATGGTGCGCAAGGCCGTCCAACCGAGCGCTGAAATGCAGTGCCTCCGGTCTTCACTGGGGCGTGATCGATCGCCGTCAATTCTCTCTCGAAATAAGCCTCGACTGCTCGCCTGGCCGCTGACGCCACGCCCTTGGACTTCAGCCGCACACTGCCATAGTGCAGCCGCAGCAGTCGGTGCATACGGGCGCGCGGTCTTCCCAGTCCAGGGCACGCAGTTGCGCCTCCTCATCGGTCAGATCAGTGCCGTGCCGATCGGGGTTGCAACCGTCTCGATGAAAAAGTCGGTCATCATGCGCTTGCCCATAGATGTTGCGCGGCATAGGCCCGCCACGGCCGCCAGGTTTCAGCCCGCGCCAGCAGTGCGCTCGCGCTCGGCCGCAGGCCCTCAGAGTCCGCCATCGCGCGCATCAGGCCGATATCCGCCGCCGGAAAAGCGTCCGGCTCCCGAAGTTGCCGCATCGCGATATATTGCGCGGTCCATTCGCCGATGCCCGGCAACGCGCGCAGTTGCGCGACCGCTTCCTCCAGGCCCCGCCCGGCAGCGAAGATATGCGGATCGGCGACCACCGCCGCCGCGACCGCCAGTAGTGCGCGCCGCGGCTTCTGGCATCCCGAGGGACGCCAGATCGGCGCCGGCCAGCGCCGCCGGATCAGGGAAGACGTGGGTCAGCGCGCGTCCGGGTCGCGCAGCTTTTCGCGAACCGGGCCACCAGCTTGCCGGCCAGGCGGATCGCGCCGGGCACCGTGATTTGTTGTCCCAGCACCGCTCGCACCGCCAACTCGAACCCGTCCCAGGCGCCCGGCACGCGCAAACCCGGCCGAGCCGCCACCAGCGGCGCGAGGGTCGGGTCCTTGACCAGTTGCAACGCGATCGCGTCGGGTCGGCCGCCAGATCGAACACACGGCGCAGGCGGGCGATGATCTGGGGCAGCGCCGATAGTTTCGGAAAGCGCACGGTCGCTTCCAGGGCATTTTCGCCGCCCGGCCGCACCGTGACGGTGCCTTGCTGGCCGTCCAGCCCGATGGTCCGGCGATAGACGCCCCCCTCGACGCTCTCCACCCCGGTGATCGCGCGGGCGCGCAGAAAACCGAGCATGGCGGGCCAGTCATAGGGCGGGCGGTAGCGCAGCATCAGGCTGATCTCCGCCTTGCGGCCCGGCGACACTCGGGCCGCCGGATCGGCGCAGCGCGGTCGGCGGCCGCCGGAACAGGCGCCTGAAACGTGTCGTTGAACCGGCGCAGGCTGCCGAAGCCCGCCGCCATCGCGATCTCGGTCATCGGCAGCCGGGTCTCGTGGATCAACTGCTTGGCGAGCAGCACCCGCCGGCTCTGCGCCACCGCGATGGGCGACGCGCCAAGATGCTGCTGGAACAGCCGGCGGAGTTGGCGCTCCCCGACGCCGACCCGGCTGGCCAACGCGTCGACGGAGGCCTCGTCGAGCGCGCCCATCTCGACCAGCGCGAGCGCCCGCGACACGGTGTTGGAGGCGCCGCGCCAGGCGCCAAGGTCGGGCGAGGTCTCCGGCCGGCAGCGCAGGCACGGCCGGAACCCGGCCTCCTGTGCGGCGGCGGCGGTCGGGAGAAAACGACGTTTTCCGACCGCGGCGTGCGGGCGGGGCAGATCGGCCGGCAGTAGATCCGGTCGTTTTGACGCCGGTGAACAGCCGGCCGTCGAACGGGCTCGCGGACGGCGATCGCGCGGTAGCAGGCATCGTGGTCGAGATCGAGGGTGCCCAACGGGTTCATTCCCTGTGGACATCGACAGTGAGATCTTGCGCTTCATACTTGGTCACGTCGCGTCCTCCTGAGCGGACATTATGCCAACCGCCCTTAAAACTTGACTCTTGGGCGCATGGTCACCGTCATGCCAGCGCAGGCTGGCGTCCACGACTTCGGCCTGGATCGGCCCCCAGCCGTGGATGGCCGGGCCAAGCCCGGCCATGACGGTAAGAGAACGCCTATGGGTCACTCCTCACCGCCGCCTGGTATTAAACGGAGGCCGCAGGAAAATCTGGCCGTTTTCGGACGTGATTGACAGGGACCGATTTGGTCGCCGAGAACGCAATCCGGATCAGACCGTTGAATTCGGTCGTCTTTCGAGCATTTTGCGTCTGCGAGCGAGGCTTTCCGCTGGCCAAAGCCTCTCGCGATCGTAGTATTGTTCGAAAGCAGGCACTCCTGGGGGGAGGATCACCCACGGTTGCTTGGACATCGTGAAGATGTGGATGTCCGGAGGAAATTGATCAGGGTCGTCCAATGTGCCGACGCGAACAAATCGAATGAGGTCGCCGGCGCCTACGTAATTGCTCCACAACGATATACGACAGCTTGAACAGCGCGAGATCTTCTGCCCCTTGCCGCTGTTGGAGGGCGTCCACACGACTTCCGGACTACCCTCATACAGAACAACGCTATCGGCCTCGATCAGCGCATTCTGTGCGAACGATGTCCCGGTTTCTCGCTGACACCAACGGCAGTGACAGGCGTGAACAATCAGCGGCCTGCTGGTGAGCCGGTAGCGCACTGAACCGCAGGTGCACCGGCCATCCATCGTGAAGTCGTTCATGGCGATCCTTCAATATTGCGTTGCGGCTGTGTAGCGAAAGCCGTTGAGCCGCGAGACAAGGTCTTATCGGACCACAGCCTCAACCCAGGCGCCAGCCGACCTCCGCCACGAGTTCTTCGAAGGCGTCGGCGTCATACGCCCGCTCCGGTGACTGGCGGACCCATTCGTCGATCTTATGCGCGTCCTCGCCGACGAGAATGCGCCATCGGTCAGCCTTTACCCCATCGAGAATGATGGTCGCCGCCGTCGCCGCGCTGGTCGGAGCCTCCTCGAGAAAGCTTCGCGCCCGCTCGGTCATCTTGGCCCGGATTGTCATCGTCCGACATCTCCGAAGTGTCGGTCCCCATCGAAGCGATGCGCGATCGCGCCTGCGCCACTTCCGCGTCGGTGATCTCATCCGACTCGTTGCCACTCTGGATCTTGCGGGAGTTGGCGACGATCGACGTCCCGATGTGCCCCGGCATTACTACGGAGCACTTGATGTGGGGCGCGTTGATCCGCAGGTCCGTGATCAGGGCTTCGGAGAAGCCCTTTACCGCGAATTTCGCCGCGGTGTAGGCGGTATGGGGATGCGTGGCCCGAGCGAGGCCCAGAAGCCGTTGACGCTGCTGGTGTTGACGATGTGGGCCTCGTCCGCCCCCTGCAGCATCGGCAGGAAAGCGCGGGTGTTATAGTAGACGCCGCGCCAGCAGACGTTGAACGTCCTCTCCCACTCATCGCGGCTTCGGCGACATGCTGCCGCCACCGCCGATGCCGGCGTTGTTGAACAGCAGATGGATATTGTCGGTTTCTTGGCGCTCCGCCACCTCATCGCGAAACCGTAGCACCTGGCCTCATCGGAGACATCGGCGACATGCGTGGTGACCTCGCAAGCCTGCGGCACGCTCGTGTCGCACAGCCGTTTCGTTTCGTCCATGTTTCCGAGCGGACACGTCGCACATCGCGACATTGCACCCCTCGGCTACCAGTTGACGGACGAGTTCGCGTCCCATCCCGGTACCGCCGCCGGTGACAACCGCGATCCTGCCGGCGAAATCCTTCATTTGTTCAACCTCCCGTGCGTGCTCCTGATGTGAACCCACGCCCTACCAAGCGTCAATTAGTCCCTACCAGTGTATTAGTCGCGTGCGAGACTGGCGGCGAACGCGGCGGTGGCTGCCAATCCAGCCAGGCCGGTTGAGATGGAGCACGACATGCACTCCAAGATGCGAGTAAGGCCGTCGGCACCGGCCAATGTCGGATCTCCGTGGTGAAAATCTACCGCGATGCGATGGGGTTGGGCCAGAAAACCTAGGCCAAGCTTCGGTGCCGACCGGTGCGTTCCGTAAATTCCGAGCTCGAGGAACGGGACCAGCAAAGGTCTGTTTTATTGCAACGATTTCGTTCTCGACGCCAGGAAGGTGGGCGAAAGCAAGATCGGGGCCATGGCGTTGTATATTGCGATCCGCCCTGGGTCGCCCGGATGAGCAGAATACCCTGGACTTCTGCTCGACCGGTATGCAAGCCGCTAATTCTCATTACATGTCAGCACAGAAAAGCCCGGGATCGCCTCACGAGGGATTTATCGACGTTATTCGGAGCGGGCAATCGCGTTTTTTGAAGATCAACTCCTGATTGTCCGCCGAAAAAGCGTCAATAACCGGGGCAGCGCCGGATGGAGTTGTCACACGCCTGACATAGATCAAATGACATGGCTCCGCTACTGTCGCGAGGTGATAGGTAGGGGTAGGTGATGTCGGGAACGACAATGAATGTTGGCTTGGCGGAGGTTTCGTCGCCACGCCCTCATTTGGAAGGAAAGCCGCACATCGGCGGCATCATCGCTTTCTTGTTGGTGCTTGGCGCCGGCCTTGGTTACGCGGCGTTCAATATCTTCAGCGACCTCAGCGGTGCCGGCGAGCACGGTCTCGCGGTCGGTGCATTTGTGCTTCTGGGTATCTCCCTGCTGATCGCGCTGGGCTTCGAGTTCGTTAACGGGTTCCACGATACGGCCAACGCTGTCGCAACCGTCATCTATACCCATAGTCTGCCGCCACTGTTCGCCGTGATCTGGTCCGGAACATTCAACTTTCTCGGCGTTTTGACGTCGAGCGGCGCGGTCGCCTTTACCGTCGTCACGTTGCTGCCGGTGGAGTTGATCCTGCAGGTCGGCAGCAGTGCCGGCTATGACATGATTTTCGCATTGCTGATCGCGGCGATCATCTGGAACCTCGGCACCTGGGTCTCTGGGGCTTCCGAACAGCTCATCGCACGCATTGATCGGGTCGATCATCGGGTGTTGGTTTGGCCAATCAGTTTCTGGCACCCGCCGGATCAGCGACGTCGGGCGTGGATTGGGCGCAGGCGGTTAACGTGTTGAAGGCCCTGCTGTTCAGCCCCGTGATCGGTTTCGTGCTCGCGGCCCTGCTGCTCCTGCTGATGAAGCTGGTGGTGCGCATGCCCTCGCTCTACGCTGCTCCCGAGGGCAGAAAGCCGCCGCCGGTGCCGATCCGTGCGCTGCTGGTGCTGACCTGCACTGGCGTGTCGTTCTTCCACGGCAGCAATGACGGGCAAAAGGGCATGGGTCTGATCATGCTCATTCTGATCGGTGCCGCGCCGACGGCCTACGCATTGAACCGCGCCATTCCTGAAAGCACCACGCCCATGTTCCTTGAGGCGACGCAGGGGGCGCAGACGGTGCTTCAGGCGCATGCCGGGGGCGCCACGGCTCCGGCGGATGCCGCCGCTGCGCGTGCCACGGTGGGCGACGCACTCAAAACCAAGCAGGTCAACAAGCCTGAGGTCTACGCCGCCCTGGCCGTGCTGACCTCGGACATCGGACGGCAGGTGAGGGAGTACGGCTCGATCAAAACGGTGCCGGCCGCCGCCACTCCAAACGTCCGCAACGACATGTACCTGGCGTCTGACGCGGTGCGGGTATGGGCGCCAACCCGCCGGGCTTCGACACCGAGGACATGAGAAAGCTGAAATCACTGCGGTCATCGTTTGACAGCGGCACCAAATTCATCCCGACATGGGTCAAGGTTTCGGTCGCGCTCGCGCTCGGCTTGGGGACGATGGTCGGCTGGAAGCGCATTGTCGTGACGGTCGGCGAGAAAATCGGCAAGACGCACCTGACCTATGCCCAAGGAGCGTCGGCCGAAATCGTGGCGATGGCAACGATCGGGCTGGCGGACATGTATGGCCTGCCGGTTTCGACGACGCACGTGCTGTCCAGCGGCGTGGCAGGTGCGATGGCGGCGAACGGATCAGGCCTGCAGTGGGCGACGATCAAGAACATGGCGCTGGCGTGGGTGCTGACGTTGCCGGCGGCCATGCTGATCGCCGGATCGCTCTACGTGATTTTCCGCCAGATCTTCTGACATCGGGCGATGTGTGGTTCGGAGGCGCGGCTAGCGAGTTGCGAAAACCAGACGGATGGTGCCCCAGGATGGTTCGCTCAGAGTGCGAGCGTTGAATATGAATTGCGAGCATTCAGCCCGGCGGCGTGGCAATGTCAGTTGAGGCCGCAACAGGATGACCGCTGGTCCCTGACCTCATGAAGGAATTCCCATGCCAGCCGCGACAAACGTTCAGCCGTTTCCGGCCGAGTTCCGGACCGAGGACATTCAGACAAATGGCACGACCCTGTATGTGCGAGTCGGCGGCCAGGGACCGGCGGTCATCCTGTTGCACGGCTATGGCGAGACCGGCGACATGTGGGCATCCCTGGCGGCGGACCTTGCCCACGACTACACGATTGTCGCCCCCGACCTGCGCGGCATGGGGCTCTCCATTCGTCCCGCCAGTGCATACGACAAGAAGACACAGGGCCAGGATGTCGCTGGCGTTCTCGACGCGCTCGGGATTGAACGGGTGAACCTCGTCACCCACGATATCGGCAATATGGTCGGGTACGCGTTCGCCGCCCAGTACCCGGACCGGGTAACCCGGTTCGCATTGATGGACGCACCTCTGCCGGGGATCGGACCGTGGGAGGAAATACTGAAGAGCCCGCTCCTGTGGCATTTCCGCTTCGGCGGCCCGGACATGGAGCGGCTGGTCGCCGGACGTGAACGCATCTATCTCGACCGCTTCTGGAACGAGTTTTCCGCGGACCCGAAGTCCTTCGGCGAGGCCGCGCGCGAACACTACGCCAAGCTGTATGCGCAACCTGGCGCGATGCACGCCGGCTTCAGCCAGTTCGCCGCCTTCGATCAGGACGCGATCGACAACCTCGTCTTCCTGGCCAAAGGCAAGCTGACCATGCCAGTGCTGGCGGTGGGCGGCGAGAAGTCCTTCGGACCGACGATGGCGGTTGTCATGCGCGCCGCCGCGACGGACGTGAAGGAGGTGGTCATTGCTGGCTCGGGGCATTGGCTCATGGAGGAGCAACCGGCCGCCACGGTTGCTGCCGTGCGCGCCTTTCTCGACGAGCAACATTGAAGCCGAGTTCGGCGACGGCTGAGCCTACCTCTTAAGGTGCCTCGGTGCGCTTTCTCTGGATACTTCTGGGTATATTCAGCCTGACGATGCCGGCTGAATAGCCTACCTCACTGTTCGATTGCATAATTCACGCGCCGCGACGTCCCGATCAGCGCTGATTTCGCCACCTGGTCCAAGGTCTGCCGACGTGGCTCATAGCGATTTATTTCCAATCCCGCTTGAGCAATCCAACCTACAGCATATCAACGCGCGGCCCAGGGCGTAGCGCACCAACCGACATCGATAGGCATCGGGTTGCCGACTAAATCTTCTCGGTTCATATACAAATACAAAGCGGTCGTCACACGACATAGCTTAGAAGGTCCGCGAGACAACATCGAGGACACCGCATGCCGACCTGTTTGATAACCGGTGTCACCGGTCAGGATGGCGCCTATCTCTCTCAGTTTATGCTGGAGAAGGGCTACCGAGTTGTCGGCATGATCCGCCGGTCAGCCTCGTCGGACATGGTTGGTGAGCGCTTGCGTTGGCTCGGCATCCTGAACGAGGTGGAACTGGTTGACGGCAACCTGATCGACCTGTCGAGTCTGATCCGGCTGTTGCAGACCTATCGTCCGGATGAGATCTATAACCTCGGCGCGCAAAGCTTTGTCGCGGCGTCTTGGAACCAGCCACTCTTGACCGGCGAGGTTACCGGCATCGGCGCGGCCAATGTTTTGGAGGCGATGCGGATCGTCTGCCCCCAGGCCCGTTTCTATCAGGCCTCATCGTCGGAGATGTTTGGCCGTATCCAGGAACCGCAACAGAACGAGCGCACACCTTTCTATCCGCGCTCACCCTATGCGGTTGCCAAGCTCTATGCCCACTGGATGACGGTCAATCACCGTGAGAGCTTTGGCATGCACGCGTCGTCCGGAGTGCTGTTCAATCACGAAAGTCCGTTGCGCGGCATTGAATTCGTAACGCGAAAGATCACCGACGGCGTCGCACGTATAAAGCTTGGCCTTGCCAAAGAGTTGCCGCTTGGTAATCTTGATGCGGCGCGCGACTGGGGTCATGCGCGCGACTACGTCCGCGCGATGTGGCTGATGCTTCAGCAGGATTTGCCAGACGACTATGTCGTGGCCACCGGGCGCACCACGACGATCAGGGAATTCTGCCGCCTCGCGTTCAGTCATGCGGACTTGGATTTCGAAAATCATGTTGTCACCCGCAGCGATCTATTACGTCCCGCCGAAGTCGACGTTCTGCAGGGTGATGCCCGAAAGGCACAGCAAAAGCTGGACTGGCGACCGACCGTCACACTGGAGGACATGGTCGCGGAAATGGTTGATGCCGACCTGGCGCGCCACCGAGCGCGCCTAACCCTCAAATGACGTCCGGGCCTGACACGATACTCATTACCGGCGCCTCCGGCTTCGTCGGCAGCCATTTGCTACCGGCTCTGGAGGCCGCGTTTCCCGATACGGTTCTCGCGACGCCGGCAATCGAGTTACAAGATGCGGGGCAGGTCGAGCAGGCTGTCCAGGCGACGTCACCTGACGTCTGTATCCACCTTGCCGCGGTGTCGGCGATCGATGCGGCGCGAGAGGTCCCGCAGCACGCCTGGAACGTCAATTTCCACGGCACACTTAATCTCGCATGGGCGCTTTCGCGGCACGCGCCGGCCTGTCAAATGCTCTTTGTTTCAAGCGCGGACGCCTATGGTGCCTCGTTCAACAGCGGCGATAGTCTGGACGAACGGGCACCGCTGGCGCCGATAAGCGTCTATGCCCAAACCAAGGCGGCGGCTGATCTGTTGCTCGGCGGCATGGCGCACAGGGTTTGCGGTCGTGCGATTGCGTCCCTTCAACCATACGGGCCTCGTCAGTCGGCGGCTTTCGTGGTCGCCTCTTTCGCGCGGCAGATCGCTCACATCGCCGCTGGCCTCCAACCTCCGCTGTTGGAGGTTGGGAATCTAGAGACTTGGCGCGACTTTCTGGATGTCCGCGACGTCTGTGCTGCCTACATCGCTTGCATCGCAATCGCAACCGTCTGGCACCTGGCACGATCCTCAATGTCGCCTCCGGTCAGGCCCGTCGCGTCGGCGATGTGCTTACCGAGCTGGCTGCGCTCGCCGGTGTGGAAATCGGTATTAAATGACAAATCGCGAATTCGGGCCACCGATATCCGCCGGGCTTGCGGCAATGTGTCCCGGGCGCATGAATTGCTGGAATGGTCCCCAGCCATCCCATGGGCGCAAACCCTGCAGGATGTACTTATCGATTGGCGCGGACGCGTAGCTGTTGAAAGGATTTAGCTAGCAAGCTGTTGATTGGATTGCCGTTTGACCTGGATTGACAGATCGGATCCCTGACTCACAGTTGTGCTAGATCTATGGGTGTCAACATTGTCTGCCAGCTCTTCCAACCAACTTTCGCGTGTCTCAAGATCTGTTCTCGAGCGACGACCAGGTTTAGCGTAACGAAGCCGGACCAAGGGAGCATCATCGCGCTTCGTGGCATTTTGGCTGATCTACGCCGATTTGTTATATTGGGCCTCGTCGCGAGCCGGCGGCAAGTCCGCCATTTCAAGGATTTGTTCACTCCGCTTCCCCTTAGGCGGCGGTTTAAGCAGCGCGGTGTCCTGTTCGTCGGGTATCTAGAAGCAGGCCTTGGGTTAGGCGAATCGTTGCGCGGCTTGTCGTTCAATCGCGACGACCGACCAGACTTTCGCATTGTATCCCTTCAATGTTGGTGTTGAGAGCCGCTTTATCGGTCGCTTCCCGGATGGGCGCTGCGACTTGGGACGTCGGTATCAGGTTAATATTATTGAAATGGCGGCAAACCAAGTGCCTTTGTTGTTTCTGAGCTTGGTCGATGGAAATTGGCGCACAGCTACAACATCCTGCGCACGTATTGGGAACTACCCCAGGCACCGCTTGAATGGGCCGCGGCGTTGAAGGGCATTCAGGAGATCTGGGTGCCAAATAGTTTCGTCGAGAATGCTTTTCGCGGGATTTTTGACGGACCGATGAACATAATACCTCCGTGTGTTGAGGTAGACATCGGAGAAGCATTCGACCGAGGTCGATTTAGCATGGAGGAAGGCGAGATATATTTGTCTTTTCGTTTGATTATTACTCCCATCCTCCCCGGAAGAATCCCATCGGCGTCGTGAGCGCCTTTCGAAGCGCCTTTCCGAACCGGTACAAAAATGTTGGCCTTGTCATCAAATCAACGGGCGCTCCCGATCGTTACTCCGAGATCAAAGCGACAATTCTGGATGCGGCAGACCATGATCCCGAATCGAGATCATTGATAGTATGTTTTCCCGCGAGAGATGCTGTCCCTGATCAACCAGGCCGATTGCTATGTATCGTCCATCGCTCGGAGGGGTTTGGTCTTGGAATGGCTGAAGCGATGGCGTTGGGTAAGCCAGTAATTGGCACTAATTATTCAGGAAATACAGACTTTCTGTCAGAACGTACGGGCTTTCCGGTTTCCTTCACCCTCGGCCTGTTCAAGACGGCGATTACATTCTCGGATGGTCAAAGCTGGGCAGAACCAGACATAACTTCGGCAGCTGACGCTATGCTGCAGGTATTCCGTAACCCAGCGGAACGGGAGGTCCGCGCGGCTTCCGGCAAGGCTTTTGTCGATGCTCACTACGGGCGGGCAAATGTTGGTGGATCGCGGCACGGCGGCTCGAGATATTCTCGCGACCCACCCGTGACCGGGTCGTGTAGACTAATCGCTCAAGCCCTCGCAAAACGTCTGGATGCGCTTGAGGCCCTCTAACAACTCGTCATCCGCGGTGGCAGTGCTGATGCGCAGGAAGGGGCTCATGAAATAGGCGGCGCCGTGCACTGTCGCGACGTAGTTCTCCTCCATCAACGCCAAACAGACATCCTCATCGGTGTTCAACTTTCGTCCGCCTGTCGTGGTCTTGCCGAGACATCCGGCGACGTTCGGGAACACGTAGAAGGCACCCTCGGGCTTGTGGCAACTGATGCCTTTGGCCGCGTTCAGCATGTCGACCGCTAGATCCCTGCGCCGCTGATACGCCTCGATCTGCGCGTCGACACCGCCCTGAGGGCCGTCCAGTGCCGCTGCCGCGGCAGCCTGTCCAACAGTCGAGACCCCCGCGGTCGCATGTCCCTGCATGACGGTCATCGCTTTGATCAGAGCTTTCGGGCCGCCCGCAAATCCGATTCGCCAGCCGGTCATGGCGTAGGTTTTGGAGACGCCCGATACCGTTAAAGTCCGGTCCTTCAGGTCCGGCGCGACCTGGGCAAACGTCGCGTACTGGAATTTATCAAATACGAGATGCTCATACATGTCGTCGGACAGGATCCAGACATGCGGATGCTTACGGATGACGGCGGCGATTTCCGCGATTTCGCCGGCCGAACAACAGGCGCCGGTCGGGTTGTTAGGATTGTTGAGGATCACCCATTTGGTTCGCGGCGTGATGGCGGCTTCGATATCCTCGGCGCGCGGCTTGAAACCGTTGTTCTGAGGGCAGTTCACGAAGATCGGCAACACCCTCGCAGAGCTGCGTCATCTGCGCGTAGGCAATCCAGCACGGCACCGGCAGGATGACCTCGTCGCCGGGATCGACCGTCGCCATGATCGCGTTGAACAGGCACTGTTTGCCGCCGTTCGAGACGCTGATCTCGTCCAGCCCGTAATCCAGACCGGAGTCACGCTTGAACTTTCGCTGGATCGCTTCCTTCAGCGCGCGCGTGCCGTCCTGGGGCGGGTACTTCGTGTCGCCCTTCAGCGCCGCTTGATGCGCCGCCGCGATGGCGTGCGGAGGGCTGTCGAAGTTGGGTTCGCCGGTGGTCAAAGTGATCACCGGCTTGCCGGCGGCGCGAAGTTCGCGCGCCTTGATCGTCATTTGGACGCTGGGGGCTAGTTGGACCCGCCCGATCCGTTGCGATAAGCCGGGCATTTCAATGCAACCCCTGACAAAAGCGTTGGATACGAGTAACGGCCTCGCGCAACTCTTCTGTTGCGTTAGCATAGCTGATGCGGATGTAGCCTGGGTAGCAGAACGCCGCGCCGTGAACCGTGGCAACCCCTTCCTCGGCCAGAAGCGCCAGGGCGAAAGCTTCGTCATCCTTGATCAGAACGCCTCCCTTGCTGGTTTTGCCGATGCAGCCGTGGATCGACGGATAGACGTAGAAGGCGCCATCCGGCTTGCTGCAATTGATCCCCGGCGCCGCGTTCAGCATCTCGACGACCAGGTCGCGGCGCTGCTCGAACACTTTGCGCATTTCCTCGACGGTTTCCTGTTGCCCGAGCAGGGCCTCGACCGCGGCAGCCTGGGCGATCGAGTTGGGGTTGGAGGTGGATTGGCTTTGCAACTTGTCCATCGCCTTGATCAGCGCCACCGGCCCGGCGGCGAAGCCGATCCGCCAGCCGGTCATCGCGTAGGCTTTTGACACGCCGTGCACCGTCAACGTCCGGTCACGTAGCCGAGGCTCCACCTGCAGGATCGTCGCCGGCTTGAACCCGCCGTAGACCAGGCTGTCGTAGATATCGTCGGTCAGCACCCAAACATGCGGATGGCGCATCAGGACCTCGCAAATCGGCTTGAGGTCATCCGAACTATAGGCAGCGCCGGTCGGGTTACAGGGGTTGTTGAGCATGAACCAGCGGGTCTTCGGGGTGATCGCCGCTTCCAGATCCTCGGCACGCAGCTTGAAGCCATTGTTCTGGCCGCAGGGCACGAGAACGGACTTGCCATCGGCGAGGGTGACGATGTCGGGGTAGCTGACCCAGCACGGGCTCGGGATGATCACTTCGTCGCCGGCGTTGAGGGTGCCGAGCATCGCGTTGAACAGCACCTGCTTGGCACCTGTCGAGATGATGATCTCCTCCGGCTTGTAGTCGATGCCGTTGTCGCGCCGGAATTTCTCGGCCACGGCTTTGCGCAGCGCGGGTGTCCCGGACACATCGGTATACTTGGTCTCGCCTTTCTCCATTGCCCGGATCGCCGCATCCTTGATGTTGCGCGGCGTATCGAAGTCGGGCTCGCCCTGCGACAGACTGATTACGTTCTTGCCCTCGGCGATCATGCGACGCGCCACGGTGGAAATCGCGATGGTCAGGCTGGGCTGAATACGGTCGAGCCGTGCGGCGGTGATAGACATGGCAGGATCCTGCGGGTGGCGAGCGCGGGAACCTAATGAAGCGAGGTGCGCGCGGCAACCGTTCGGATCAGGTGGCTGTTCCGCGCCTGCCGAGGTCCTCTTGGCCACGACGAGAGCCCTGAGGGCGACGACAGCGCCACGAAGAGAGACGGCAGCGCCACGACGAGAGAGGACACCACCGTTGACCAAATATTCGTCCCTTTGCCGGCATTCTCACTTGATGCCGCTACGCCGCCGGAGAGGTCAGGCTGCCTATGCAAGTGGACTTGCGGCCGAGGATGCGGCTTGTGCCGCCTTGATCAATGACGGCTGGATCATCCGCGCGCGCCGCCTACGCACCAAAGCCGGCGAGGTGGACGCGGTGGCAGAAAAGGCCGGCGTCCTGTCCATAATAGAGATCAAATCGCGCCCGTCGCTTGCGGAGGCGGCGATCGCGCTGACCGCTCGCCAACGGAGTCGGCTGGTGGCCTCGTGCGAAATCATCCTGGCCGAACATCCGGAGTGGGGCTCGTGTGGCGTCCGCTTCGACGTCGTGCTGGTGAACCCAGCAGGACAAATGAGGCGTATCGCAGACGCCTTCCGGC
This sequence comes from Bryobacterales bacterium, assembly GCA_963747945.1. Lineage (GTDB taxonomy): Bacteria > Acidobacteriota > Terriglobia > Bryobacterales > Bryobacteraceae > Palsa-89. The sequence goes on along the minus strand of CAVVHB010000024.1, from coordinate 245,058 downwards.
CCGGCGATCCCGTCAGTTACTCCGAGCGACCTTGCTGTCTGACCCGGGACCGATGCTGGTAAGATACATCGTCGCATCGCCAAACCATCTTGTTTCGAATGACATGCGGACCGGCAGCCTAGGTCCACCGGAGACGACCGGTGCCAGCCGAGCGGACCCATGCAACGGCTGTCTGTCCCGTTCTCGGTCATCGCCCAACCAGAAACCAGCCACCATCCGCCCCGAAAAATCACAATGCAATGCTTTCCCGCCGAAACTGGACCGATCCGTCGGTTCCAACAATTCCTCGCCCACAGGTCCGAGCCTGGATTTCCATCGCCCTCCTGCCGTCGAAAGTTCGCGCAATGGTCCCGCAGCGGCCGCTTGCGTCGACAACCCGAAATCAACTCGGCGAGCGCGCTAGGCGTTCAATCGTGTTGGCCTGCACCGCATCGGTACAGGCTCCCGCTCTTCGTCATTGGCGGGTATCAGCCGCCGAATGATTGGCTTGCGATCTTTATACTCGATGTCTGCCTGACGATCGACGCCGCGCCACCAGCCTTCGCCGACGAAGAACGCGACGGCTCGGCCTGCATGCCGTGCCAGGAGCCGTTGACTGATCCAAACTGATGGCCGCTGAAAAAAAATCCCACCGTGCCGGTGGTGTGATATTCAAGATTTAGCTGGTAGGCCCACGGACCGAAACTGAAGAGCAACCCTGTTTCGAGCTCGGCCACGTGCATACCGGCGGCGTATGTCTCGTAAGTGGCGTGTAGCGAAATGGGGGAGACGGAAGTCGGGCCTTGACTCCGTTTTCCGCCGATCCTTACATCGCTCAGTGTCGCGTCCATTCCATTCTGTGTCTGCCGCTAATTAACCAGACCAAGCTCATCGGCATCCTCTACCTTGAAAACAATCTGACGCCGCACGTTTTCACTCCTGAGCGGGTCACGGTGTTGAAGGTGCTTGCATCGCAAGCCGCCATCTCGCTCGAGAATTCGCAACTCTATCGAGATCTCGAAGATCGCGAAGGAAAGATCCGGACGCAGGAGATGGAACTCCGGCAGATGCTGGACTTCGCGCCTCAATATGTGGCTGTATTCGGACCCGCTCGCGAACGCCTTTACGCTAACCGCATCTTTCTCGATTACCTGGGCCTTACCCTGGAAGAGTGGCGGCAGAGGTTAGATCGCGACGAGTTCATTCATCCTGACGACCGGGAACGGGTGGACGGTCACTTTGATCGTGCGGTCTCTAGTGGGGCCGGTTTCGAGTCGGAGGTGCGCCTACGCAAATCTGATAGGACCCATCGCTGGTTTCTGGCTCGTTGCAACCCAGTGCGCCACGACAAGGGACAGGTTATGCGGTGGTACATCGCGTGTACCGATATCGAGGACCGCAAGAGAGCCGAAGAGAAACTGCAGCGGGAAAACGCTGCCCTCCGCGAGGAGATCGACAAGGCATCGATGTTCGAGGAAATTGTCGGTACATCGGGGCCTCTGAAGGCCGTTCTTTCCCGTATTGCTAAAGTCGCTCCGACCAACTCCACCGTTCTGATTACCGGGGAAACTGGCACTGGCAAAGAACTCATCGCCCGTGCCGTGCACAAGCGATCCCAGAGATCTGGTCGTCCCTTCATCAGTGTGAATTGTGCCGCGCTTCCGCCCACGCTGGTTTCCTCGGAATTGTTTGGCCATGAAAAAGGAGCTTTCACGGGAGCCATGCAGCGCCGGCTTGGCCGCTTCGAAATGGCTGACGGCGGCACGATTTTTCTGGATGAGGTTGGTGAACTGCTACCGGACACCCAAGCAGCGTTATTGAGAGTGCTGCAAGAACGGGAATTCGAACGAGTGGGAGGCGGGCAGCCTATCCAAGTCGACGTTCGCGTTATCGCCGCCACGAATCGCGACTTGAACGCCGCCGTGATGGATGGGGCTTTCCGCCAGGATCTCCTCTACCGGCTGAATGTGTTTCCCATCGAAGTGCCGCCTTTGCGCGAGCGAAAAGACGACATTCTGATGCTGATCGATTATTTCGTCCAGCGCTACGCCAACCGTGCGGGCAAGAATATCCTCTCGATCGACCAGAAGACGTTGGATTTGTTGCAGTCCTATGACTGGCCCGGCAATATCCGTGAGTTGCAGAACGTAATTGAGAGGTCCCTGATTCTGAGCTCCGGCGATGTTTTTTCGGTTGATGAGTTGTGGCTTCCCAAAGAGACTACTCGATCCGCACCTCGGGCTAAAGCATCTCCGGCTTTGAACGCCGAACCGAGAAGCGAGCGGGAAATTATCGAGGCGGCACTCGCTGAGACTCGAGGCCGGGTTTCCGGACCGTCGGGAGCAGCCGCCAAACTTGGAATTCCGTCATCTACGCTCGAGACCCGGATCAAAGCCATGAAAATCAACAAGCAACAGTTCAAATTCGGCGAGCGGTTCTCCCCGTAGGCTCTGCAGAAGTTTCGATTCACTGGATTTACGGGAATTCGCGGAATTCGCGTGATTTACGGAGGCTGCGTGCAGTCGATCTTCGCTGCCCCTTTATTATCATAGACCTGGAAATGGTCGCAGTTTTGCTATCTCCTGGATCGATCGCAAAATGACTTTGCGAGAGTAACAGAAGGATGAAAGCTCACAATGACAATGAGCTGCAGAATCGACCGAATCGTTAGTTCTGAAAACCCGGTGGTGTTGTCCATAAGCGGCGGGATTACAGGAGAACACGTCGACATGCTTCGAGGCGAGTTGGAACAGGAATCGGATGGATTCGCCATCGATCTCAAGAACGTTCTTCTCGTCGACAGAGAAGCCGTGAAACTGCTTGCTCTCAGCGAGGCCAACGGAACGGAACTGAGAAATTGTCCGCCCTATATCCGTGAATGGGTGACGCGGGAGAGGGCAGAGCTTCCCGAGCGCCCGTTGGAGCAAGCACTTGCAGGACGAAAGGAAATTGAGGATGCATGATACGAGCTGCGGCGGCCTGAATTTGCAACGTACCAGAGTAGACGCTGTTACCCCCCTACGTTCTCGCGCCACGCCGGATCGCGGGTCCGACCATTTCACAGATGTTGCCGCGAACCGGGCGAGCACGGGAATCAACGGGGAACTCGACGATGAAACGCTCGACCTTCGCGACGAGGTTCTGTCGACGTCCATGTTCGAGGAGATCGTCGGTTCTTCCAACGCGATTGGCGGGGTGACCGCGCAGGTGACGAGAGTTGCTCCTTGCGATGTCACTGTTCTGATCACCGGTGAGAGTGGCACCGGAAAGGAGTTGATCGCTCGCGCGATTCACAAGAGGTCGCGTAGATCCGGGTCGGTTTTCACCAGGATGAATTGTGCTGTCACTCCTCCGTCGCTGATCGCGGCCGAGCTGTTCGGCTACGAGAAAGGCGCCTTCACCGGCGCCCATCAGCGCCATGCCGGGCGCTTCGAAGTCGCGAACCACGGGACGATTTTTCTCGATGAGATCGGTGAGATGCCGACCGAAACCCAGGTTGCCTTGTTACGGGTGCTTCAGGAACGCGAGTTCGAGCGCGTTGGAGGCACTCAAAGCATTCCAGTCGATGTGCGTGTAATTGCAGCCACCAACTGCGATCTGCCAGCGGCAGTTCGTTCCGGGAAGTTTCGACTGGATCTGTTCTACCGGTTGAACGTCTTTCCAATCCATGTCCCGCCTCTTCGCGAGCGCCCGGAAGACATTCTATTACTCGCCAAGTATTTCATCGAACGCTACGCCGCCAAAGGGGGCAAGAGGATTCGAAGGGTAGAAAAGCGGACAGCGGAGCTTCTCGAGGGCTATCACTGGCCTGGCAATATCCGGGAGCTCCAAAATGTCATTGAACGAGCCATGATCCTCTGCGACTCCGACACGTTCTTTGTAGAAAAGGCGTGGTTGCAACCGGAACCTGAGCCTCGGGTCGGCCTGCAGCCGTCGCTGATTAACCAGGAACGAGAGCTCATCGAAGCGGCGCTTGCCGAAACCCGCGGGCGCATTTCGGGTCCGGATGGAGCGGCCAGAAGGCTGGGAGTTCCGCGGACGACATTGGAATACAAAATCAAGATCCTGCGGATTAACAAATACCGGTTCCGAGCCGTTATCTAAATGGTGATCTTGGCATTTGCTCTCTTTCCCTCGTTATCCACTCCCGGACGTACAGCGAACAGTTAAGCAGCTGGACACCTTCCGATTCACGGCGAATCAAAAAGCGAACGCTGTCGCGGTCCAAAATGGTGACCTCTTCTAAATCCAGGCTCGGCGGGGGAGTGCACTTCTCGATTTCGGCACGCAATTCCGAAAGTTCGTCCGCTTGCATGCGGCCGCTCAGTTTCAGATTGGTGGCCGTACCTTTCGACTGCCTCTCGATGCGCAGCATGCCCTCTGGCTCACCAGCAAAGAGCACATCCAAGAGCAATTTGTTTGATGCAGCCGGACGGTTTGTCCGCACTTCTGGGGGCCCTCTGGCGTCAAACAGATGAGAACAGCAGGGGCTCTCAATGGTTAGGTGCGACTATGTCCGATGGTCTTCTGAGGATTGTCATCGTTGGAGGCGGTTTCGCCGGTCTGGCGGCTGCCAAGGCACTTCGCAAAACGCGGGCGCGGATCATTCTCATCGACCGTTCGAACCACCATCTTTTCCAGCCGCTTCTCTATCAGGTTGCGACTTCGGTCCTGACGCCAGGCCAAATCGGCTCGCCGATTCGAGGCGTTCTCCGCAAGCAGTCCAATGCTACGGTGATCCTCGGCGAGGTGACAAGCGTCGATCGCGCGAAAAAGGCGGTGTATGTCTCGAACGGCCTTCGCGAGAACGTCCCCGTCGCCTACGACTATCTGATTCTGGCCACCGGCGTAACGCACAGCTATTTCGGTCACGACGAATTTGCGCCGTTTGCGCCCGGTCTGAAAAGTCTCGCCGATGCCGTCGCCATACGCAACATGATCCTCCGTGCGTTTGAGCAGGCCGAGGCAGAGGAAGACCCGGCAAAGCATTGCGATTTGTTGACCTTTGTGCTGGTGGGAGGTGGACCCACAGGGGTGGAAATGGCCGCGGCAATTGCGGTCTTCGTGCGAACTACGCTCCGAAGGGAGTTTCGAAGAATCGATCCCACGTCGGCGCGAATTATGGTGATCGATAGAGGCAAGCGAGTCCTTGGAACGTTCGCGGAAGAGCTGTCCGAAGCGGCGATGAAGAGGCTAGAGCGCCTCGGCGTTGAGGTTCGGCTGGGAGTCGGCGTCGACGGCATCGACGCTGAGGGGGTTACGGTGGCCGGAGAGCGGATCCTAAGCAAGGTTGTAATCTGGACTGCCGGCGTTGCTCCTTCGCCGGCGGGCAAGTGGCTGACTGCCGAGACGGACCGCGCCGGGCGCGTGCGGGTGCAACCGGATCTCTCCGTTCCTGGCTCTCCCGAAATTTTCGTCCTCGGTGATACCGCATCGCTCGATCAGAAGGGTCACGCACTGCCGGGCGTCGCCCAGGTTGCCATCCAGGAGGGCCGGTATGCCGGGCGGCTGATCGCACGTCGAATCGCCGGCAGGCCCAGTCCGAAGCGATTTCACTACTTTGATAAGGGCAATATGGCGGTAGTGGGTGGAGCCTTCGCCGTCCTGCAAACCGGCAAGATTCGGATGCACGGATTCTTAGCGTGGCTGGCCTGGGGGCTGGTACACCTGCAATTTCTGGCACAATCGAGCGAGCGCGTGAGCGTTTTCCTGCAGTGGATTTGGACGGCGAATACTGGACAGCGTGGGTCCCGCCTGATCGTGAATCATTACGGCTCGCGGCAAATCGCGGTGACGGCGGAAACGAAACCACAAGAGGCTCGGACCTAGGTCCGCTCCCTTTGGTCAACGCTCGGCAAGGGTTGTAAACAGGGAGCGCCTATTCTGAGCCGCGACCGTGAGGAAGCGGGTATTGTCACAATCTGCTAAAGGCCGGGGGTCTGGCCAATGGTTTGTTTCAGTTCCGCCCAGGCGAGCATGTAATTCAGGTTCGCTTGCAGGAGATCCACTTGCGATTTATAGGTCGCTGAAGTGGCTTCGAGTGTGGTGGCTACCGTCACAACACCCTCCGTCACCTGGTTATGCGACAGCCGCTCGGTCTCGCGCCGTAGCGCCACCACCTGGTCCGCCACAGCCACGAGATTCCTAGTTCGCTCTAGCGCGTTATAGTTGCGTTCCACTAGCGCGGATATGCTGTCCTTGAGACGCGTCAGGTTCTCTTCCGCTTCCGCGAGCTGTGCTTCGTGCTCCCTAACAGCAGCACGTCTCTTACCGAAATCGAAAACATCGTAATTGAGCCGAACTCCAACCGAGCCGAAGTTGGGAACAAGAAATGCCACTCCGTTTTGCCAGGTATCGCTGGCGTAGGCCGTAACGTCGGGAATGAACGCCGATTTCGCGCTCGCCACCGCAGCTCTGGCTTGTTTGATTGATTCCTCCGCGGATGCGATTTCAGGATTGTTCGCCCAGGCGGCCTGGACATATTCCTCTAACGGACGCCGATCGGGGCCGACCGCCTCGATGGGCTGCAGATCCAGCTTGGTATCGAGTGGGAGCCCCAGCAAATCATCCAAGTCGGTGTTTAGATCACTCACCTGAAGGTCCGCCGTGAGAATAGCTTGTTGTCCCTGAAGCACATCCACATCTCCTTGGATCTGGCTGACGCGAAGCAGGCTCCCGTCGTGAACGCCCTCCGTATTTTCCTTTAGCTCTTGTTTGGCATAGGCGATCTGCTCCTTGGCGGCCCGCTTTTGCAGTTCGGCGGTTAGAACAGCAAAGTACAGGCGATGAACATCGACGGCTACCTGATTCTCAGCTTTCTTCAAATCTGCCCGCGAGATGGCGACTTGCGCGGCGGCAATACGATTGGCCTCATGGATTCGTATTAACTGGGTAAGCGGCTGATCGATGCTCGCTTCATTCAGCAACAGGTGGTGCAGACCCTGAGGAATGTTGACGGCGTTTCCCGGGACCAACTGGCCTTGGACGCGCCCGAATGTTCCGGCTGGTATCACAATGTGATCCACTCCTGTACTATCGCCGGCGTTGGCGGCATCCTTGATCGCCGGAAAGTAGGAGGCGTGTTCACCCGCCTTTTTCTGCTCGTTCTCGACGATTTTCAGGCGTGCAATGCGCAGCGAATGATTCTGGCTGATTGCCAGTTCGACCGCCTGCTTCAGGCTCAACGTCCGCACATCGGCCGCATAGAGCGTCGCCGTCGTAATTGGTAAAAGTATGAAAATGATAAAGCGGCGGTAAAGAGTCATGACATTCGGCTCAAGGCCCGGTAGGAGATTGCGATGGGCCGCAGTAGAAGCATCATCATGAGGTAAACAACGACCGTCCATGCGATCAAAACGAATCCGTCCGAGGTCGCCAGCGTAAACGCCTGTGCCCGGACTTGTAACCCCAAGGCCTGGGCCGCGCGATACTGTGCTTCCACCGTTCCGGTCGACCTTCCAAAGGCACCGGCGGCGAGCATTCGAAGACGCTGATCCGTGATCCACGTACCGTTCTGGACGTGCAGGCCCAACAGATTGGAATGGAACTTTTCTCTTGCCGACAAGAAATGCGTCATGAAGGCTACGCCTACCTCACCGCCGAACAGCCGGATAAAATGAGCAAATCCTGAGATCGTTGCCGCCTTTGCCAGGCTTGTCATCGCGCCCCCTTGGATGGCTTCCAAGACAAGACTGCTCACCAAACCGACGTACGAACAGGCGAATCCCACGGACAAGAGAAGCTCCCACAGCTCGAAACTGTTCCCGGACCAAGAAGTGTCAATGTGGGAGTAGTGCCAGCACGCGACGGCAGCGAGGGTTAACCCCAGGGCGAGTACGAGTCTGGAGTTCGTAAAGATGACCACGATTGCGACCAGCCACACCGTCGCGAACATCGGCAGCGCTACCCAAGCCAGCGCATCGCCGACCTGAAGCGGCCGGTAATTATGAATATTTTCTAGAAAGCTGGGTACCAGAACAAGAGTCGCCAGCTGAGCGAACTTGAAAACGAAGATCGATAGGCCAACGACAACGATGTTTCTTTTGCTTAGGAATGCAAGGTCCAGAACCGGCAGGGGCTGCACGAGCCGTCTGAACAACGAGGCCAAAAGAAGGATGACTCCAGCGCTAAGCATTCCGACGATGATTCCGGAATGCAGCCAATACAGACGCTCGCCTTGGTCAAGCGCGCCGTAGATCAAGCTCACTCCCACGCTGAAGTACGTAAACCCTCGCCAACTCGGCCGCAGTTTCGGTAAAGGCCCCCGGGGAATTCCAAAGTACACGCAAAGAGTCATTAAAGGTGCTAGAACCGCGGAGTTCCAAAACATCCAGTGCCACGACAGGTGTATGGTGTACCAGCTTTCGAGAGCCGGGGCGACGTTCGCCGTGAAAACAATGTCGGCCGCATAGGCCGCGACACCGAAAATGATGAGCTTCTTGGGAAGCGAGTTGAGCACAAAGGTCATGGTCAGGGAGTAGAAGGTTCCCGAGCTCAACCCGGCGACCACCATCAGCGCCACCATCCCGCCATATCCGTGCGCGAAGGGAAGAAGAGCGCTGCTTAGCGCGAACACCAGTGACGCTGGTATCAAGATTCGCCGCGGCCCAAACAGGGCGCTCAAGAAAACTACAAAGCAGCCGCTGAACATCGTGGCCATGTTCAACGCGGTTGGAAGCCAGGAGGCCTGGTCGAAACCGAGTCCGAGAGCGCCGCGGAGATCCGGCAGCCCCACACTGATGAGACGCGCGTTCATCGTCGCGAGGGTTGCACCCAGGAACACGCCAACAATTCCGATGTAGGGATTGGTGACGAGTTTCGCTCTCGGTTGGATTGCAGCAGTCATGAATGAGAGCCATTCGTGTGGACCCGGACTACAACTGAAAGACCTGGGCGCAAACGCGCATCCGTTGATTGATTTCGATCCAGAACAATTTTTACCGGAATGCGCTGCGCAATTTTCGTGAAGTTCCCTGTCGCATTGTCCGGGGGCAAGAGCGCGAACTGCGATCCGCTGGCCGGAGCTACTTCCTCTACTCGCCCTCGGAGAAGCACGCCGGGAATGGCGTCAACTCGAACTTCCGCGACGGCGCCCCGCTGGATCCCGCGAATCTGGTTCTCGAGAAAGTTCGCTTGTACCCACACATCGCTTTGGACCAGAGAAATTACTTGGGTACCTGGGCTCACCAGTTGTCCCGGCCTGACCAGCCGCTCGCTCACGATTCCGTCTTCCGGCGCCACGATTTTCGTGTAGCCAAGATTGGTCTTCGCCAACGACAGAGCAGCTTTTTGTAGTTCCACGGCCGCATGGAGTTGGAGTTCCTGCGAGTCGAGCACTGCCCGCTGACGCCTCTGCGCTTCCACCTCAGATTGAGCACTCGTTAACTGAGCCCGGGCGCGTGCCAGATCGGCTTGCCGGCTGGACAATTGCGCATTTGCAGTCGAAAGGTCCGCGTTCCGCGTAAGGAGCTGGGACCGATAGCTTTCGTCCTCTGCGACCGCCTGTTCGAGTTTCTGGGGGGTGGTGGATTCCGTGGCGAATAATGCTTCCTGGCGTTTGCGCTCCTTGGCAGTTCGCGTAACACTCGCTTGAATGGCATCGATCCCACCGCGTGCGCCCGCGATGGCAGCGTTGGCCGCCTCGACGCCGGCCTGTGCCGCAGAGATATTCGCTTCGGCGGTCCTAACTCCATCCTCAGCTTCCACGATACGTTCGTCCTGCAGCCGTTTCTGTTTTTGATTGTTCACCACGGCAGCTTCAGCAGCGGCCACGGCCGCCTCGGCCTGCTGTACTTGGGCCGCAAAATCGTCGTCTCGTAACGTCACGAGCAGATCGCCGGCCTTCACTGCCTGATAATCCGAGACCGCAACTGTGGCGACCAGGCCCGCGACCTTGGTGCTCAACGGCGTGAGGTCGGCGTGCAAGTATGCGTCATCTGTTTCCTGCACTGCTCGTGCGCCAGCCCACGCATTCCAGTTCGTAGTAATGAGGACGACGATTCCTACGGCAAGCAGGAGAATAATCGCCGGAACCAGCCATTGCTTGAGCCGGGACGTGATCGTGGGCGGGGGTTGCGGCAGAGGCTCTTTCGACTCGGGCATATGCGCTAACGGACAAGAGCCGAAACACCCTGAGATTGTTTGATCCCCATCCGAACCAACAAAACTTTCTCGACTGTGCTCTACACTTTTTTGGAGACTTTGGGAAGGAAACAATTCGCATGCCTTATCAAACCGTGAATCCATTCAATGGCGAGGTGGTTCGCACCTTTGACGAGCACTCCGACCAGCAGATGGAGCGGATGTTGGCCAACGCCGACAAGACCTTTCGGGAGATCTGGTCTAAGAAGCCGGTCCGGGATCGCGCCAAGATCGTCGGGAAGGCAGCGTCGTTAATGCTGGAGCAAAGGGAGAAGTTTGCCCGGCTGGCGACACTCGAAATGGGAAAGCGGATCGCGGAGAGTCGCGGGGAGGTGGAGCTTAGCGCCTCAATTCTTAAGTACTACGCCGACAACGCCGAGACCTTCCTCGCGCCTCGTCCCCTCAAGTCAATCGCCGGCGAAGCCTACATTGAGTATTCGCCGCTCGGAGTGCTGATCGGCGTCCAACCATGGAACTATCCGTATTATCAATTGGCGCGCTTCGCCGCGCCGCATCTGACGTCGGGAAACGTCATGCTAGTGAAGCACGCTCCCGGCGTACCGCAGTGCGCCTTGGCGTTTGAACAGCTTTTCGCAGAGGCGGGAGCGCCATCCGGCGCCTATACCAACGCATTTCTATCAAACGATCAGGTGGCGAAGCTGATCGACGATCCGCGCACCAGAGGCGTCGCGCTTACCGGCTCTGAACGCGCCGGCGAATCACTGGCAGCGCGCGCGGGTAAAAACCTGAAGAAGTCGACCATGGAATTGGGCGGAAGCGATCCGTTTATCGTCTTGGAAGATTATGACTTGGAGGACGCCGTGAAGATGGCCGTCGTGGGACGGATCGGCAACACGGGGCAAACCTGCATCGGTGCGAAGCGATTCATCTTCATCGGCCCTAGGCTCAACCAGTTCCTCACGATGTTTCGCGCGGCACTAGAGTCCCTCAAAATCGGCGATCCTTTCGATGAAGCCACGACGCTCGGCCCGCTGTCATCCGAGGCCGCTCTCAGTCTTTTGCTGAATCAGGTAGACGAGGCTGTCGCTCACGGAGCGAAGATCCTTACCGGGGGAAAACGAGTGAATCGCAAGGGCTCTTTCATGCAGGCGACCATCCTGACCAACATCACGCCGGATAATCCCGCGTACAAGCAAGAGTTCTTCGGCCCGGTCGCGCTCGTTCTTCCGGCCAAGGACGAAGAGGAGGCCATCGCAATCGCGAACGATTCTCCGTTCGGGCTCGGCGGGTCCATTTACACCAAGGACATCGAGCACGGCAAGCGGGTGGCTAGCAGAATCGAGACCGGCATGGTCTTCATCAACTACCCCTCCGTCAGCACAGCGGACCTGCCTTTCGGCGGAATCAAGAGGTCCGGCTATGGCAAGGAACTCTCCGATCTTGGAATCCAGGAATTCGTCAACAAGAAACTGATCTGCGCAGCCAACGGGTTCTCTCTGGTCGCGTAGGCTGACGGCATGCCTGCATTAACCAAATCATCGAGCCGTAAGACCTCGCCGAAGGACATGAAAATCGGCCTGTTCATGCCTTGCTACATCGACATGGTCTATCCCGAAGTCGGAATCGCAACATTAGAGCTTTTTGGAAAAGTTCAGGCTCAATGTGGACTATCCACTCAATCAAACTTGCTGCGGACAGCCGATGTCCAACAGCGGCGACCAAGTGAATGCGGAGGCGGCCGAACGCCTCTTTGTCGACAACTTTAAGGACTATGACTATATCATCGGCCCGGCCGGAAGCTGTGTTAAACAGGTTCGTTGTCACTTCGACACGATGGATCAAACCGATGAAGTGACCCACGTTCGCGAGCACACTCTACGAGTTGGTTGAGTTCCTGCACGACATTCTGGAGGTTGAATCCTTTCCCTGGGCAGAGTTCCCGCACTCCGTTGCCATTCACAATAGCTGCAGCTCGGTGCGAGGTCTAGGAATTGCGAAGCCGTCGGAGACCATGGGCTCACCGTTTAATAAGACCGAGGCGCTCCTTTCGAAGGTCAAAGGATTAGTACTGGTACCCTTGGACAGACCCGGTGAGTGCTGTGGCTTTGGCGGTACGTTTTGTGTGACAGACGAAGCCGTGTCCGCCCGAATGGGATTCGACAAGATTCAGGACCAGCTCCGACATGGGGACGAATACGTGGTTTCCCCGGATATGTCTTGCTTGATGCATCAGCAGGGTATCGCACGGCGGGCAGAAATCGGTCTCAAGTATCTCCACGTCGCGCAGGTCTTAAACGGCGGCCCATATTGATTACGAGTTTATTGCCAATGAGCGCTAACAACCAGTGGATCCGGCGGCAAACGCCGCACTATTCATTCTTCAGGACAATATCCACGAGCCGATGCACGATCGCTTCCTGTGGACCATCAGGCAGCGTCGCGACCATCAGGCCACGGCCATCCCGGAATGGGAAGAACTTCGAGAGATCGCCTCCAAGATCAAGGAACACACGCTTACTCACCTGGATCACTATCTGGAGGAGTTCGAACGCAACGCAACCAAGCGCGGCGCTCACGTTCACTGGGCGCGAGATGCGGCCGAACACAACGAAACCGTACACTCCATTCTTCAAGCCCACGGTGTCCAGGAGCTGATCAAGAGTAAATCGATGCTTCAGGAAGAATGCGCCATGACGCCCTACCTGGAGAATCGGGGCAGTCACCGTGGTGGAATCTGACTTAGGTGAAAGAATCCAGCAGTTGGACGGTCAGCCGCCGAGCCACATCATAGGACCCGCGATTCACAAGACCCGTCAAGATGTGGCTCGACTCTTCGCACGAACCATCGGCACAGATCCTAATAATGACGATCCACATTACTTGACTGAAGCCATGCGTAACAACGCCCGGCCCCGATTCCTCGCCGCGGGAGCAGGTATGACGGGCGCGAACTTCGCGATCGCCGAAACAGGGACGTTCCTGGTGTGCACCAACGAAGGAAATGCCGATATTGGCGCGGCCGTGCCCCCACTGCACATTGCGAGCATCGGCATCGAAAAACTGATTCCGCGAGTGGAAGACATGGGCGTGTTCCAGCGCCTGCTGACCCGAAGTGCATTAGGCGAGCCTTTGACGCAGTATTCCTCCCACTTTACCGGGCCGAGAAAAGGCGGTGAGCTTCACATTGTTCTAGTGGACAACGGCCGAAGCCGCCGATCGCTCAATCCGTGGGGGCGCGATCGGGAATTGCCGGCGGTCGCGAAACGGACGTTTCGCGAATGGTATCTCGCGAACAGGACTCAAGATAATGCCGACCAATAGCCGGGAGCAGATCTTTTCCGCCATCCGCGCGAACATTCCGCGAGACCCAGTGGAGCATCCGCAGATTCCTGTCTTCAAGCGGGCGGACGCGCATCTCAAGTCCACTTTCGAAAAACACCTTCAAGAAGCCGGCGGCGTCGCACACGACATCGAGAACCCAACCGAGGCGGAAGCAAAATTGGCCTCGCTCAATCCTATGGCACGGGTGGTTTGCTCCGCCGTTCCCGAGATTCCGGGTACGCGGCGCGTGGAGACGATTCGCGATCCCCACGAACTCGCGGATGTAGATGTCGGCGTTGTTCGCGCGCAATTCGGCGTTGCCGAGAGTGGGGCGGTCTGGCTTACGCAAGAAGACTTGATCGTGAACAGTTTGGGATTCCTGTCGCAACATCTGGTTGTTTTGCTCGATCCCGAACAAATCGTCGCTGACATGCATGAGGCTTACGCACGTGTTCGTCTGGATCAGACAGCATACGGCTGCTTCATGATGGGGCCTTCGGCGACTGGTGATATAGAGGCCACTCTGGTTCATGGCGCGCAAGGAGCTCGTTCCTTCAACTTGTTTTTTCTACCGAGGTGATACAAAATGCCGCTGTACACGGCGATTACGGAGCAGGACTTTGCTTCCGATGAGACGAAGGCAAGGATTGCCGAGGAGATCACGCGCATACACTCCACCGTTATGAAGGTTCCGAAGAGCTTCGTACGGGTCGTCTTTCTGTCGTATCCACAGCATGCCGGATATGCGGCGGGAGAAGAGGCTCCCACGGCGGCACTCAACTGTGTTCTGCGGAGTGGCCATACAGTGGAGGAAAAGACGGACCTGTTGAAGCAACTGTGGTCGATGTTTCAGAAGCTAACCGGAATCGCAACGGAGCAGCTGGCGATATCCCTCCAGGAGATTCCATCGAGTAACGCCATGGAGATGGGGCAGATCATGCCTGAAGTAAGCCACGAATAGCAAGCGCCCGCCAATCCGCACCCTCTATCTTATCGGGGAGAGTCTCGACAAATAATCCATCTCCAGCTCGCCCTCATAAGTTTCGGCACCCATCCTCAACGCTTCCGTCACGCGCGCTTGCGTCACCTCGCTAGCGACACTTAAATCGGACTCATGGGCTTCCACCAGAAGCCCTTCCGCTATGGAACTAAACGCTCCAGTATCCACGGCGGCCTTAGCGTGAGCGATGGCGTGCGCAGGAAATGAGGCGATACGGCGAGCTAGTTTCTCGACAAAAGACGCCAGCTCCTCCGCTGGCAAGGCTCGATTGATATAGCCGTAACGCTCTGCCTGCTCCGCCGACAGATCATTGCAACCCAGCAGCACCTCCAGGGCGCGTCCCCGCCCGATGAGCCGTGGCAATCTTTGCGTGGCGCCTCCGCCCGGAACAAGCCCAACCGCCACCTCTGGATGGCCGAAGATCGCTTTGCCAACGGCAGCAAAACACATATCCACCGCCAGGGCGATTTCACTTCCTCCCCCCCGGGTCCGCCCCTCGACTTTGGCAATGGTTACTTTGGGCATGTTCCTGAACCGCTCGCCGATAGTCTGCGTAAGCCGAAAGCTGCGCGTGTGAGACACCATTTTGGAAGCATTCCCAACCCGGCCCAAACCAGAGTGGGCTATAAAGAAATCAGGAAGCGCGCTCTCGAAGACCACAACCCGGACACTCTCATCGGTCTCCAGTTCCCTGCCCAGTTTGTCGAATTCCTGTGACAGAACTTCATCAAGAAGATTTATCGGCGGGTGATCGATGCTGACGAATGCTACTCCAGAATCAAACCTGAACCTGAAACATTTGTAATCAGAATATTGCATGGGGTAGCACGTTCTCAGACTTCGGCAACTATGGGGTTAACCAACTGCCCGAGGCCTTCCACCTCTGTGATGAGGGTCTCACCAGCACGCAACCAGCGATGAGGAGTGCGTCCAAGTCCAACGCCCGCGGGCGTTCCGGTACTGACGATGTCGCCAGCCTTGAGGGGCGCAATCGCTGAGAGGTACGCGATGAGGTCGGGTATTCGAAAGATCAACTCACGCGTATTCGAACACTGCAAGACCTCGCCGCCGATGGTGAGCCTGATGTCAAGCGCATGTGGGTCCGGCACTTCATCCTTGGTGACAATCGCTGGCCCAAGTGGGGCGAACGTATCGAAACTCTTACCCAGAGACCATTGACTGGTAGCCATTTGCACGTCTCGCGCAGTTACATCGTTCATGATCGTGTAGCCGAACACGTGCTGCTCCCAAGCCTCAGCCGAAATGCTCTTACCACCCGTCCCAATGACGAACGCGAATTCGGCTTCGTAATCGGGCTGCTGCGTTAGCTTCGGCAGGACGACGGTGGAACGCGGCCCGTTGAGGGCGGACGTTAGTTTCAGAAAGATCGTCGGCACTTTCGGGATCTCTTGATGCGTTTCAATGGCGTGATCGCGATATGCCAGTCCCAGACAGAAGATGCGCGGCGGGTTTTGGAGTGGAGCCAGCAATTCCACCGCCGCAAGCGGAACGCGGCGCGTCTTGCCTTGCAGGAAGGTCCGTAGCCCGCCCAGTGCGTCCGGTCCATCTTCGATCAAGCTCCTGACATCGGGCACCCGGTCTGAAATATCGACAATCTCTTCACCCAGCAAAACTCCGGGCTTTATGCTTCGATCCCGGTCTCTGTATGTGACTAACCTCATGTATTCCCCCTGCCGTCTTATGTCTTGGAGATCCCCCGCAAAGCGAGTTTGTTGGCGTTTTCGTCCAAACAAACCGCTCTCTTTCGAGCTCTCGCAAATTGGAGGCATCGCTCGTACGGAATTACGAATCGGAGAGGATCATGAATAAGCTCCTATCAACAGACCCCACACGGCTCGGCCGTCCGGATGTACCACCTTCTGCGGATGCTGTGGACCAGGAACGTGTTGCGGGAACTCCGGAAGAGCTGAAGAGAGATCTGATCGAGATACTTGGCGAGGATCTGGTGCGGCATCGTATTAGCGACCTGGTGCGCTATGCATCGGATGCCAGCCCTTATCGGTATATCCCAAACGTGATCGTGCAACCAAAGAACATCGATGACGTGGCGGCGATTTTTCGATATTGCACCCGCACAGGCCGCCATGCAACCTTCCGGGCCGGTGGCACCAGCCTGAACGGCCAGTCGCAAGGCGACGACATCCTGATCGATGTAAGGCAGCACTGGAGCGGCTGGGAGGTGGAAGACAACGGGGGGCGGATTCGTTGCAATGTTGGCACCACGCTTGGACGTATAAACGAAGTACTGAAACCTTACGCCCGCCGCATGGGACCGGACCCTGCGAGCATTAACGCCGCCACAATCGGCGGGGTACTGGCCAATAACGCGGGTGGTATGCGTTGCCGCCCAGCAATCGATTCGTACCATTCGATCCTCGGAATGAAAATCGTTCTTACGACCGGCACGATCATCGATACCGAGGACCCGCACGCTGAGGAAAGTTTTGCTACATCCGAGCCAGAGATGGCGGCGGGATTGTTGAAGATCCGTGAGGAGATTGTCGCGGACAAGGAACTCTCTGCCCGAATCGTTCGGAAGTATGCCATCCGTAACACTTGCGGATATGCCATGCATGCGTTTCTCGACGGTGAAACGCCTGTAGAAATCCTGCGCCGGTTGATGGTTGGATCAGAGGGCACGCTCGGCTTCGTAGCCGAAGCCGTCTACAAGACTTATCACCTGCCCGCAAGAACGACAGTGGCATGGCTGCCATTCGACACAATCGACGCCGCGGTCGAGCAGGTCGGTAAGCTGGTCGAACTGGGAGCGCAGGCAGTGGAGCTGATGGTCGCTTCGTCCCTGACCGCCGCCTCCAAACTGATGAAAGGCACGCCAAAGTATTGGAAAGATCTCGATCCGAAGAACGCGGCTCTACTGGTTGAATTCGGCTTCGATAGCGATCCAGAATTTGAGGCGATCCAGAAGAGGGCCGCGGACGCTCTAAGCGATGTGAAAATGCTGCGGCCGTTGGAATTCATTCGTGACGCCGAAGCGATTGAGCTTGCATGGCACATTCGTGATGGCCTGCTCGGCATCGTCGGTGAGATGCGTCCGCAAGGCACGAACCTCATCATCGAAGACGTGTGCTTTCCACCTGCACAACTTGCGAATGCCACGCGCGATTTGCTCGGTCTTCTTGCCAAGCACGGATATCAACCTTCCGCCGCGGGGCATGCCGCCTACGGGAACCTGCATTTCGTGATGATTGCGCGACTAAGCGAAGACGCGAGCCGGCAGCAGTACGACGGTTTCATGCGTGACCTTGTTGAGATGGTGGTGGAGAAGTATGACGGCTCTTTGAAGGCGGAGCACGGAACGGGAATCAACATGGCTCCCTTTGTCCGCCGCGAGTGGGGCGACAAGCTGACTGACCTGATGTGGCGGGTAAAACATCTTCTTGATCCGCACGAAATCCTGGCTCCGAATGTCCTTTTGAGCCACGATTCACTGATTCACCTCAAGAACCTCAAAACAACCCCAGCGATCGAAGACGTTCATTCCGCCTCCCATTGCATTGAGTGCGGCTTCTGCGAACCTGTGTGCCCAAGCCGTAATGTCACAGTCACTCCCAGACAACGTATTGTTCTTCGTCGCGAGATGTCGCGACAGCCCGAATGGTCGAAGCTGCTGACCCAACTGCAGCATGAGTACGAATACGACGCGATCGAGACATGCGCCGCCGATGGCACCTGCGCCGACGTCTGTCCGATCGGTATCAATACAGGCGCCCTGATGAAACACTTCAGGAAGATGGAGCACTCCCTGGGTGCCGAAGAAGTTGCGCTCGATGTGGCTCGGAAGTGGGCTGAGGTGGAGAAGCTGGCGCGTCGCGGTGTCAAAGCGGCCGACGTCGTGCAAACCATAACCAGTCCCCATCTGCTTGAGGCCCTGACGGACGTGGCTCGCGGCGTTGTCAGCAAGGATCTGGTTCCCGCGGTAGCCGGCGCAATGCCGCACGCCGCCCCTGCCGAGCTTCCTGCGACGAGACGCGTTGGTGCGGCCGCTGCATATTTCCCAGCGTGCATCAATCGCATCTTCGGCAGGGACAACACCAGGCCCGCCTCGCCCGCGCTTCCTGAAACCTTCGTAGCTCTCTCTGAACGCGCTGGCAAGCCTCTCTGGATTCCCGATGATGTAAGAGGCCTTTGTTGCTCGACGCCGTGGAGTTCCAAGGGCTACAAGCGCGGGCAGACTTGGATGTCCGAACAGATGAGCGATGCGCTGTGGCGCTGGAGCGACGAAGGAAAGTTGCCGGTGGTAGTGGATGCGGCTTCGTGCACGCTCGGTCTCAAAGACGACTTATTGGAGCATCTTGACGATGAACGTAAGGATCGGCTGAACGGTATCACCATCATCGATTCGATCGCCTGGTGCAAAGATCTTCTGCCCGCACTCAGCATCCACAAAACGATTCCGGAAATCCTTGTGCATCCTACCTGTTCGACGACGCACCTCGGACTTAGTGAGACGCTGCTCGAAATCGCCGGCGCGCTCGCTGACAGCGCTGAAATTCCGCTGGGAACCACTTGTTGCGGGACAGCCGGCGACCGCGGCCTGCTGCATCCCGAGTTGGTACACTCCGCCACACGCGACACGATTGTACAAATCCAGAGCGCTGGGGAGGACACCTGCTTCGTTTCTGCAAATCGGACCTGCGAGTTGGGTATGCGCCAAACTACAGGCAAAGTATATGAGTCGTTCATTTACGCGCTTGAAGAGGCCACACGCCTATCTGAGTGATTCAACCGATCGCGTTCCAGCGACGGGAGCGCGAAGTACAAGAAACTGACTAGCGGAGCAGATTCACCCGCGCCAGATCGATGATTTCATCGCCGCGTCCGTTGAGAACGGCCGTCAGCATGAAAAGGCCAAAGTTCTTGGCTTCCTCGTAGGTGATCGTCGGAGGCATCGAAAGTTCCTGGCGTGACACCAGAACCTCCACTAATGCCGGCCCGTCGTGTTTGAGCGCCTGGGCGATCGCAGGTTCTACCTGGTCCGGAGTTTCGGCTCTCAAGCCCAGAAGACCGGTGGCCTCTGCAACCTTTGAAAAATCGGGATTGTGCAGAGTGGTCGCAAAATCAAGAAAGCCCCCCGCCTTCATTTCCAGCTCCACAAAGGCTAGCGAGTTATTCTTGAAAACTACCAGCTTTACCGGCAAATCGTGCTGACGCAACGTAAGCAATTCGCCCATGAGCATCGCCAAGCCGCCATCGCCCGACATGGAGATCACCTGGCGGCCGGGATGGCTGACCTGTGCGCCGATGGCCTGTGGTAATGCGTTGGCCATCGATCCGTGGTTGAGGGAACCAACCAGCCGCCGCTTGCCATTCATCCGGAGATAGCGCGCAGCCCAGACCACAGGAGTTCCGACGTCGAAAGTGAAGATCGCGTCGTCGGATGCAAGTCGATCAATGATGCTCGCGACATATTGTGGATGGATCGGTGTCCTGCCAGAGTCGCAGCTTGCCAGCTTGTCCAGACCTTCGCGCGCCTTTCGATAGTGATCGAGCGATTCTTTCAAATGCGCTTCATGTTGGTTCTGCTTCAGTTTGGGCAACAGCGCTCGGAGGGTAGTCTTTGTGTCGCCTACAAAGCCAAAATCAACCTTGCTGCGCCGCCCCAGTTGCTCGCCCCGAACATCAATCTGCACTACGGTCGCGTCCTTAGGAAGGAACTGCCGATAGGGAAAGTCCGTGCCGAGCATCAGCAGCGTCTCGCAGTTCATCATGGCGTGATAGCCCGATGAAAATCCGAGCAAGCCGGTCATACCCACATCAAACGGGTTGTCGTACTCGATGAATTCCTTACCGCGGAAAGCGTGCACGATGGGAGCCTGTAGCTTGCCCGCGAACTCAATCAGCTCGTCGTGAGCTCCGGCGCACCCGGCGCCCCCCAGGATCGTTATCTTCTTCGAGCGATTCAGAACTTCTGCAAGTAGGCTGAGTTCATCGTCGGAGGGACACACCGTCGGTTTCGGCTCGGCAAAAAGCAAGCGCGGTTGTTGCTCAACCGCATCCCGCAAGGCCACATCCCCTGGAATCACAACCACGGCAACGCCGCGCCTTGCAATCGCAGTTTGGATCGCAATCTCGAGTACTCGCGGCATCTGCTCGGGTTGCGAGATGAGTTCACAATAATGGCTGCACTGCCCGAAGATGTGTTCCGGATGAGTCTCCTGGAAATATCCACTGCCGATTTCGACGCTCGGAACTTGCGCCGCGATGGCGAGAACAGGGACGCGACTGCGCTGGCAATCGTAAAGGCCATTGATCAAATGCAGGTTACCGGGACCGCAGCTTCCGGCGCATACAGCCAATTTGCCGGTGAGATGCGCCTCCGCGCCCGCCGCGAACGCGCCTGCCTCCTCATTTCGCACGCCAATCCATTGGATATTCTCGCGGGTGCGAATCGAATCCGTGATGCCATTGAGCGAATCGCCGGGGACGCCGTAAATTCGCTGAACGCCCGCTCCCACGAGAACGTCTACCAGCAGGTCAGCCACTCTCTTTGCCATTCGATTACCCTCTCAACTCCTTGAGCGTCTTGAGGTCGTCCACCACGTACGCCATGGATGCGCGAATGCCCTTGCCGCATCGACGAGGGGCGAGGTCGGACAGCTCCTCGTCCTTGCAAACCGGAAGAGTAAGGACGCCATCGCCGATCCAGGCCTGTTCCACTTTGACGTCGTGCGGAACGTTCTCGACCAGTTCGTGAATCGCCGGTTTGTCGTGCTTCCCCGCCGCCAAGCTCGGGAAGTGCAGAAGATTCACAACCGGCCGCTGACGCAGAGCCGAGAGGTCCTTAACCGGCTCTCTCAATGTCACAATGCCTTCCGCAAGGCGCCCTCCGGCCACCGACAGACTTCCAGCAAATTTCGATCCGGCAGCCAATGCGGGGCCTGCTTTGCCGGTGGCTGCGTAATACCTCGTCTGGAAAACTGCCCCGAGCCGTTTGGGATAGCCTTGAGTCCAGCCGCGCGCGACCGCCGCATCGTTGTCCACGAAAATGTATGGACAGTAGGAGACAGGCCTTCCTTCAAAGAGTGCGTCAAGAAGAATGAAGAACTCACGATACTGGTATCGGGCGGGATCGAGGTATTCTTCGTTCGAGCCCGAGAACTGCCAATCGTAAAAGTACGCGCTTGCGTGGCCTTCCGCCTTCGGATCGGGATCAAGTCCCGTGGGCAAGGTCGCCGCAACCGCGGAGGGATCCGCCCAAAACTCGATGTTCAGAAAGTCGGCGGAATAATACCAGGGCGGAGGCGGATTCAGTGTCGATTTCCCTTTCGGGGTCAGAGGGTAGTTGAAGCCTTTAAGCATTTTCGTTTGCCTGTCCAGGAAGATCCAATTCCGGCCCCGTTTTGTTGGCCAGGCCAACTCATGACGTCCCTCGGCCGACCTCGTTACGCTGCTCGCGCACGAACTGCTTGCGCTTGGAACGCAATGACAGATATTCGCGTGCTTCCTTCGCGAGCCTTCGACGGTCAACGGAATTGAAGACAGCCTTGCGAACAACCCGCCACACAACGCGCGGCCGGAAGTAGTACTCGCCGTAGAAACGTTCGACCGCATCTACAAGTTCCGCTTGGTCGAGCGTCGGATAGGTAATGTTCGGCAACTGATGACCGCTCTCGTCCGCCATGGATATGTTGATCAAGCCATTCTGTGTGCCATAGGCGTGGAGTTCGGTACCCGGTAGGGCGTGTGCTATCGATACCTGGATCGTTTCAGTGTCGAGCCGCTTGGCAAAGTCGATTGTCCGTTGAATCGTGTCCCGGGTTTCCCCTGGCAAACCAACGATGAAATCGCCGTGAATCGCCAGCCCCAGTTTCTTGCAGTGGTTGGTGAAGCGCAGCGCCATGTCGATGGTGGCGCCCTTCTTGACATTTTTCAGGATCTGCGGATCGCCGGATTCGTATCCGACGATCAGCAGGCGGCATCCGGACTCTTTCATGGCCCTGAGCGTGTCGTAGTCGGTGGTGACTCGCGATGTGCATGACCAGGTGAAGTTCAGCGGCTTGAGCTTCGCGCAGAGCTCCAATGTCCTGGCTTTTTGGTAGTTGAACGTATCGTCGTCGAAGAAGATCTCCTTCACCTCAGGAAACGCAGCGAGTGCGTACCGAACCTCGGCCGCGACATCGTCGGCGGAACGAAGGCGCCATCTATGCCCCGAATGGGTCTGCGGCCACAGGCAAAACGTGCACATCGCCGGACAACCACGAGACGTGTAGAGCGAGAGGTAGGGATATCGCAAGAAGGGAACGTTGTATCGTGCTACGTCAAGATCGCGCTTATACGTCTTCGTTACCCACGGAAGCTCGTCGAGGTTTTCAATCGCCTGACCTTCCGGATTGTGGACGATGGCACCCTTACTTCCTGAAGCTCACGCCGGCCAGTTGGTTGAGCGATTTGCCGTTCGCATATTCCACAATCTGACGATCAAATTCACGGCGCACAACGAAATCCACTGCGGAAGACCGAAGAGCTGCCTCGGGCTCGACTGTTACCGGCGGTCCAACGAATGCGATCCTCAGTTTGGGGTTCGCATCCTTCATCATTTCCGCGATTTTCAAATCGACGTGCAAGCCGAGGCTGGACGTAAACAGAACCACTGAATTCGAAGTCCTTGGCCATTTCGATGGTCTGAAGGGCCGTGATCTTGTGCGGGGGTGCATCGACAACCTTGCTATCGGGGAGCATCCCCGCGGGGTAGCAAAGCCACACTGGATACCAGTAGGACTCGATCTCGCGAGTCGCCGGCCAGCGTGAACTGGCGCCGCCGTCAAAATGTGGAAACGAGGGTGGGTTTAAGAAGAGTGTTCGCACGAGCGTTTTATCGATACTGTCATCTAGCGCCGTCGGCCTTCAGGTGTTGCTTGTGATGAAACTTCCTCAGCATATCGGGCCAAAATTCTTTGACTACATTTGACGCCATGTCCACGCCGAGCTGCACGCCGAGCTTCGTAACGGCATCGCCTGTGTCGCGGTTATCCCTGTAGTAGGCGGTTGAGATGGCAACCGCAGTGGAATTGCCAATTACTTCTGAGTAATTGAATTGCGTCCCGCCGGAGTCGCGGTGTGTCCAAAAGATCTGGCCGATTGCGTAGGCGAACCGGGACCGCGTGCTGCCTACACCCCGCCGAAAGTACCGCGGGTCCTGATGCAGTAACGTTGGAAAAATGGCTTCGGTCATATAATCCCCGATGAGAAGATCCCCGTACGCGGCGCCGTAGTATTGGCCAAACCCAGCGCCGCCCTGTCCGAACGCCCGGTTGTCATTCGTCAGTTGCCCCTCGCCCGCGAAAAGCCCCGCAAGGATAAACGTGCCGCGATCAAAGGCATCTTGAGACGCTAGTTTGAACTTCTCCTTGGCGGTCAATGGCTCGTAGTTCGCGAGACTGGGGGACGTTCGGTAGTTTGGGATAATTCCGAGAATTCGCTTGTACTCCGTATTCTGCGTTTGGTCTTGCGGAGCGTTTTGACCGGCGACAATGGAAGCAACAAGAGGGACAGCTAAACCAAGCCAGACGGTTCGTCTCACAACTCGGAAGAGCCCGCCGCCGTACCTTTTGTTGGATGCTAGTTTCAGCGAAGCTGCAAACAAGCCCGAGCCTCCCAGACTCCTCTCTACTGAGGAACTCGCGCAAAACGGAGCGCGGCGCGGAACGGTTTTTGGCCCATTTTGTGGTGCGTGCCGCGCCCTTTGCGCTTCTTAAGGAAGCCGTGGCCCTACTCTGGCAAAGGAAACGAGATGTACTGGCAGATTCAGGTCTCCAGCTTCAATGCCGGGCTGAAGGCACCCACTTCCTAGCCTTGCTATCGGGCCGAATTGCAATTGATTCCTCGCCGGGACTGCGCGCGGAATTGCTGCAAGTTCTGGAGAGCGACGGTTGCCAAAGCCTGACTGTGGATCTGCACGAAGTTTCCTATGTCGACACATCGGGCCTGGCCATTCTCATGGAGGTGCTACAAGGCGCCCGTGCTTCCGGTAAGGCCTTTCAACTCAGGAACCTTCAACAACGTCCACGGTATTTGTTCCAGGCAATAGGACTATTGCATTTCTTCGATAAGGAGCCCCCCGAGGGCGGCGAGCCGACTGGTGCCTCCGGGCCGAACGCCCCCTCCGGGCCAAACCAACAATGAACATTCCCGTTGCGGAGCTCGTAGGTAGAGCGACACTTCGCCACGTAGAGTACGTGGGCGGCCTGACAACGCAATTGTCGAGCGCGCTCCGGTCCCTGGGGCGCACACTTCCACTCCTTGGCAACCGGAATCGCTGGCGAACGGCGATTAACCAAATGGTTGCCGTCGGCGTGGATGCCATTCCCATGGTGGGCATTATGGCCGTTTGCTCCGGATTCATCTTGGCGATGCAGGGGGCATCCGAACTTCGCCGCTTTGGGGCGATGAAATTCGTAATTGATCTGGTTACGGTTGGTTTCACCCGTGAATTGGGGCCGTTGCTGACAGCCATCGCGGTGAGTGGCCGGTCGGGATCGGCATTCTCAGCGGAAATCGGAAGCATGGTGGTCACAGAAGAGATTGATGCTTTGCGGACGATGGCCATCGAACCGGTCGAATTCGTCCTGGCACCAAAGTACCTTGCGGCGTTGGTCGTATTGCCTTGTCTGACAATTGTGAGCAGCACGTGTGGAATATTTGCCGGCGCGCTCTTTATGCGCATTAGCACAAACATGGCCTTTGACGTTTACTTTCAGTACGCAATACACGCAATGGTTCTTCGCGACGTGCTAACCGGCCTGATCAAGAGCTTGGCCTTTGCAACGATTATCGTGCAGGTGGCCTGTCTGGAAGGGTTTCGGGTGCGCGGCGGACCTGATGCCGTAGGGCGCTCCGCCACCGCGGCCGTTGTAAAATCCACATTCCTCGTGATCCTCGCCGACGTCGGATTTACGGCGCTTTTTTACTTAACAGGAGGACATTGACCGCGTGCCCGAGGCGGAGGGAGCGATTGAGCCCGCGATCTCGGTTCGAGATCTGGTGGTCAGTTACGACGGGCGCCGCGTGCTTGACGGAATCAACCTTGATATCGCGCAGGGCGAAACGATGGTTTTGCTAGGAGGTAGCGGATCCGGTAAAAGCACACTTCTGCGCCAGATTATAGGCTTGGAACGGCCTCAAGAAGGGCGGGTTGTTGTCCGCGGCACCAATCTCGCCGAAGCGAAACCAGCTGAGCTGAAGAGCCTCCGGCGTTCGGTCGGAGTCGCATTTCAGAACGCAGCGTTATTCAATTCCCTGTCGGTGGAAGAAAACATCGCGTTGCCCCTTCGAGAGCACACCAACCTGGCAGAATCCACGATTCGCTTGATGACGTGGCTAAAACTGGCGGTGGTTGGGCTGGCGGAGTTTGGAAAGCTCAACCCACAACAGTTGTCGGGGGGGATGAAGAAGCGCGCCGCAGTGGCGCGAGCTCTCGCACTCGATCCAGACATCCTCGTTTTCGATGAGCCGTCGGCGGGCCTGGACCCGATTGTGGCCGCGGAACTGGACGAGCTCATCTTGGGGTTGAAACGCGCGTTCACTATGACGGTTGTCGTTGTCACTCACGAGATGTCGAGCGCGTTCCGAATCGCGGACCGGATGGCAATGCTGTACAAAGGAACGTTGATTGCCGTAGGGACTAAAGAGGAGTTCCGAGCCAATCCGCATCCACGGATCAGGCAGTTCCTGGATCGCGTTCCCGACCAGATCTCCGATACCGCGCCGGTCGAAACATATTTTGAGCGCTACCTGGAAGGGAAGCCTGTATGAACCAAGAAGCTAAAGTCGGAATCTTTGTCATCACATGCATGGCGCTGTTAGGTCTAACGGTGTTTTACGTCGGCAATGAACATTGGGGGACTCACCTGACGCAGTATCGGACTTATCTCCGCTACGCCGGCGGAGTAGGGCCGGGCTCAGAGGTCCTGTTCGGCGGAATCGAAGTGGGAAGAGTGAAGACAGTTCAAGCATGGAATCAGGATCCCACTCGAATCGAAATATCGCTTGAGGTGAAAGAAGGCACGCCGCTCAATCAGAAGTCGATCGCGAAACTCGGCTCGGTCAGTCTGATGAGCAGCCCAGCAATATCGATCACGACGGGCTCCCAGGACGCCCCGAGGCTCCAGGCCGGCCAGACAATCCCTTCCGAGGAGACAATGAGCATCGATGACATGGCTCGGAAGTTTTCCGGGATCGCCGACAGCGCAGAGGACTTGATCACTCAAGTACGTGGCGAGCTGAAGGGTATCAGCGGACGTACTGAAGTTCTCTTAGCGAATCTGAACGAGGTAACTGGGCCTGGCAATCGGAAACAGATCGCCGCGATCTTAGGTGAAGTCAAGTCGCTGGTGGCGACGCAGTCGCCGAAGATCGACAGGATCACGGACCAGGTTTCGCTTTTGACCACAGATACGGACTCTGTAATCAAGAAGGCCGGCCCGTTTGTGGACCACGCGGATGCGACCCTTGCCAACGTGAACTCAACCATCGATCAACTACGCGATCCAATCCGCCAGGATCTTGCGGAACTGCAATCGACCATGCAGCAGGCCAAGAGCTTGATCACCAGTCTTCAAGTCGTTGTGCGGTCCAATGACGACAACATTCATGACACCATCGAAAACATCCGTGTTGCCACTGAGAACCTGGATCAGTTGACGGACCAGGTCAAACAGCGTCCTTGGAGCCTGATAAGAATCCGGCAGCCGAAGGATCGAAAACTGCCTCAGTAGCTATTCGTTGCGGAGGATGCCGGCTTGGTAATTTGTCGTTTCGAATGGATTAGGGTGCTGATGTACCGAAAGAAGTCGGGGTTGTTGGCGAACTCGGCCGATATATCTTCCCATTCGCGCCGGAACACCGGACCGGTTAAGGCGTGCTTGATCTCACGTTCCCAAAGCAGCCAAAGACGCTTCGTAATGTACCCTGCCTGGTGAAGATGATAGACATCGGCGACTAGCTGGATGCAATACAACGTGGAGTCTGTCACGTCCTGGCTGCGAGGAGGCATCGGGCGAGACGGGTTGATGTTTGCCAGCCACGCTTCGGTTGGAAACAGGCGCAGAAGTTCCTGGAATCGCGCGGAGAATTCGACAAACATCTGGGCGTTCAGCTGCCGCCGTTGATTCATCAGGGCGACCCAGATGCCCACCGTGCCGACCACGAGAGGTCCTACCTGTGCGAGAGTTCCGATCTGCCAAAGCCAGTTCATGCGCAGTTGGGAGAACAGCTGAAGGGGATCATCTTCAGGATAGGAGCCCTGGAAGGCGGTGCTTGTTGGGTGTTGCCGCGCTTAGTTTGAAGACGATGTCAATGCCGAGAGCCGCTCTTGCATGGAATCCACCAAGCTATTGACGGCGCTTCCGAGCCCGCTAGACATTTCAGAGACGACACCAGGAACCGAGCGATCTCCCACATTCACTGTCTTGATCGAAGTGCCCCGCCATAACACCTCGCCTGAACGGAGATCGACGATCCGCGCCGAGAGACCGACTTCGACCGAAACGTTGGAGTTCTCATCGAATTCTTCAAGATGATCCAAAGATCCCATAATTAAGCAATCCGGCGACTGACGCCCGTCGTAAAGGTCAACCGACTGGAACAGACCACGCTCTTGCAATTCCCGTACCAAGGCCTCTGTAGCGATTCGCCGAGGATCCTCGGCCCAAAGGGCGTAAGCATAATAATCCAGTTGTTCCGGTCCAGGCCGATATACAATCGAGCCCTCCTTAAGGAACCTCGGCGCACTAAACTCTCTTACCCCGGCTGAGCCGAACATCGGTTTCGGCGGATCTTTTGGAGAGGCGCGCTGCTGCGGCACGTTCAGCACATAGTAACTCGGGTATCGGACGCCGGCGCATCCTCCGAGGCCCACGGACGCTGCGAGTGCAAAGGTAGCAGCGATCTTGCGCATCGATGGTCTTCGAAGTTCCTGGCTCACAATGATAGGACAGCATTTCACGCGCTTTTGTTGGGCTCCTCCCCGCGAGGACACTTCACAATCAGCGACCAACAAAATGTGGCCAGAGAGAATCTTGATAGTCGCAGAGGGTAATGAAGATCGATGAGTCCGACCAACATATTTGCTCCCGTATCCACTCCAGCGGAGTCGATATTCGGCCTTTCGGTCTTCGTATTCTCGACTGTGGCGGGGATCTTCGTGGTCGTATTCGCTTTACTCGCCTATGCGGTGGTGAGATTCAGGAGCCAGCGCTCCTCTAGCACCGAGCCGGCGCAGATCTACGGGAGCACTCAGGTGGAACTGGCTTGGACAGTAATTCCTGTTCTCATCGTGGTGGCGCTCTTCTTGGCGGCGACACGTGTGATCCTCGTCGGTCCAAAATGCGCCGCGTCCGGCCAATGCACTGAACGTTATCGTCACCGGTCACCAGTATTGGTGGGAATATCGCTATCCCGGTTTGAATATCGTTACAGCAAACGAACTCCATGTGCCGCTAAGCGATCCGGCGCATCCGACTCCCACCTTTCTGACACTGCTTTCTGCCGATACAGACCACAGCTTCTGGGTCCCGCGATTGGGCGGCAAGACCGATCTGATTCCGAATCACCCGAATCAGATGTGGATCGATCCGCATCAAACCGGGTCTTCTTGGGCCAGTGCGCCCAATATTGCGGGACACAGCACGCGAAAATGCTCATCCGCGTCTATGTGCAACCGCGCGAGGAATTCGAGCGGTGGGTTCACGAGCAGCAGCAATTGCCCCGAACGACCGCGTAGTCCGCCGGCAAACGCGTGTTTGAATCGACGGCGTGCGTCAACTGCCACACTGTCTCGGGGACTCCAGCGAAAGGACGTTTCGGCCCAGACCTGACTCATCTGATGAGCAGGGACACCATCGCCGCTGGTGCGGCTAACAATACGCCCGAGTATGCTGCGCCTCTGGATTCGCAATCCCGACGCCATCAAACCGGGATCGAAGATGCCGGCCATGGGCTTGAGCGATCAAGACGCGAGCGCGGTTACCGCGTATCTGGAGACTCTTCGCTGATGTCTGCCAATACCATCGCGATATCTGAAGTTCCAGTTCGCCCACTTACCCTGCGCCTCCACGAGTGGGTTACGACGGTGGATCACAAGCGGCTCGGGGTCCTCTATATCGTGTACGCCTTGGTATTTCTGGCACTGGGCGGCGTCGAAGCAACCATCATGCGGGTGCAGCTCATTCGCCCGCACAACGACTTTGTCTCGCCCGAGGTCTTTAACCGCATGTTCACGATGCATGGAACGACGATGATCTTCTTCGTTGCCATGCCGATGGTTTTTGGATTCGCGAACTACCTGGTGCCGCTCATGATCGGCGCGCGCGACATGGCGTTCCCCCGGCTGAATGCCTTCAGCTTCTGGATGACCGCGCTGGGCGGGCTCTTGCTTTATTTCAGTTTTTTCGGCGGTGACGGGCTATATGGGGCCGGAAGCGCGCCCGACGTCGGTTGGTTCGCTTATGCTCCGCTGACAGCGAAGACATTCTCAGTAGGACACAGTACCGACTTCTGGACGCTCTCGCTGCTGTCCTCCGGTATCGGCAGTATCGGAACGGCGATCAACATAATTGCCACCATTCTGTGCATGCGCTGCCCGGGAATGACACTCGGAAAAATGCCGCTGCTCGTGTGGCTGAACCTTGTGATGGCGGGCCTGGTGATTTTCGCAGTGAGCCCGCTTTCCGCGGCGCAACTCATGCTCGTCGTGGACCGGTACCTGGGAGGGCATTTCTTCGATACCCAGGCCGGCGGCTCCGCCGTCATCTGGATGCACTTCTTTTGGATCTTCGGGCACCCGGAAGTCTACGTGCTCGTGCTTCCCGCCTTCGCTTTTGCGTCCGAAATCATACCCGTTTTCTCACGCAAAGCAATCTTCGGCTATCCGGTGATGGTGCTGGCAACGATTGCCATCGGATTCATTGGCATGAGCGTGTGGGCCCATCACATGTTCACGGTGGGTATGAGCGCGGGCGCAAATACCTTCTTTGTGCTCTCTACGATGGCGATCGCGGTGCCCACGGGCATCAAAATCTTCAATTGGCTCGCGACAATGTGGGGCGGCAAAATTCACTTTGCCACGCCGATGCTGTTCTGCGTAGCCTTTCTGTTCCAGTTTCTTATCGCCGGGTTGACCGGAGTGACGCTCGCCGTTGCGCCGCTGGATTGGCAGCTCAGCAGCTCGTATTACGTGGTGGCGCACTTTCACTACGTAATTGTCGGCGGCATCCTGTTCTGTATTTTCGGCGCGTTCTATTACTGGTTCCCGAAGTTCTCCGGGAAGATGTACGACGAAACGCTGGGAAAATGGCACTTCTGGCTCTTCGTAATCGGCTTCCATCTCACCTTCGATTTCATGCACGTGCCGGGGATCTTGGGAATGCCGCGCAGGATTTACACCTATGAGCCGGGCCGTGGCTGGGAGATATGGAACTTGATTGTGACCATCGGTGTCGTCTTTCAGGCTGCCGGGATCTTGGTTTTTGCCGCCAATCTCGTCTGGTCTTACTTCCGCGGAAAGCGGGCGGGAAACGATCCGTGGGACGCATGGACGCTCGAGTGGTCCACAAGTTCTCCGCCGCCGGAATACAACTACGCCAAAGTTCCCAGCGTGCGCAGCCGCCGGCCCCTATGGGATCTAAAGCATCCCGAAGATCCCGACTGGAGGTACGAGTAGCCCGTGAGCGCACTATCGGTGAGTGTCCCCGGCAATCTCGAGTGGCGGCTTCCGTCGCGAGGGCGCGTTGGGATGTATTGCCTGATCGCGGCCGAATCGGCGATCTTCACCATCTTCGTGGTGGCCTATCTTTTCTATATCGGCAAGAGCCTCACGGGGCCGAAGCCCGCTGATGTTCTGCATGCGCCGATCTTCTATACCGTCTGCCTGCTGTCGAGCAGCCTGACAATACACGTCGCCCTGCGAAGGCTGTTTGCCGGGAAGATGGCGGGATTCGGACTTTGGTGGCTGTTCACCATCGTGCTCGGCGGCGTCTTCCTTTTCGGAACCGCGCGCGAGTGGGCGCACCTGATCAACCACGAAGGTCTTACGATCAGTACCAATCTATTCGGCACCACTTATTACTCGCTGGTCGGCCTGCATGCGTTCCACGTGACTATGGGGTTGCTCGCCCTGATCACGGTAGCGGTCTTCTCTTCCACCTCGCAACTTGAGCGCCAGCACGCCGAGCGGGTGGAGATCCTGTCGATGTACTGGCACTTCGTCGACGCGGTTTGGGTGATCGTCTTCACGGTTGTATACGTGATTGGAAAATAGCGGAGAAACCATGCAAACTCCAGACAACATCGAAATGCCAGCGCCAACGTCCTGGCCTCTCGTGCTCGCCATCGGATTGACGCTGATATCCGCCGGAATGGTCACCGCTGCTTCTGTGAGCATCCTGGGCGCGATATTGACGGTGGCAGGTGCGGT
This sequence comes from Bryobacterales bacterium, assembly GCA_963747945.1. GTDB lineage: Bacteria > Acidobacteriota > Terriglobia > Bryobacterales > Bryobacteraceae > Palsa-89. The sequence continues at coordinate 213,205 of CAVVHB010000024.1, read as the reverse complement.
CGGATGGTTCCGCCAGGTGTTGCCGATAGAATCGCACGAGGTCACACCCGTTGTTCAAGAAGAGGTCGCTATTGAGACGTCCCGTGGGACCGTGGAGCGAATCGGCGGCGTTCGAGAGATCCCTCGCGCCTGGCTGCCGCTAGAGACTTATCCGATCTCGGCTGGCGTCAAGGGCGGTCTGGCCGGCGGCGCTGCAATGGCCGTTCTGGCAGCGGTGTACGGATTGGTAAGCGGGAATGGGATCTGGTATCCGATGAACCTGCTGGTGGCCGGACTGCTTCCTCCAGCGGCGGGAGACAGTGCGATTCAGATCGGCACATTCCATCTTCAACAGTTCCTCGTTGCCGTTCCTCTGCACCTCATGATCTCGCTGCTGGTGGGCCTTCTCTATGGAGTGATGCTGCCCATAGCTCCGAAACGTCCGATTTTGTTAGGCGGCCTGGTGACGCCGTTGCTGTGGTCCTTCTTGATTCACGGCAGTTTGGGGGTCATCAATCCCGTTATGAACCAGCGCATCAACTGGCTGTGGTTCGTGCTGTCACAGATCGGATTCGGAGTGGCAGCGGGTTATGTGGTTGTGCGTCAGGAAAAATCCGTATCCGGCAGCCGCAGCCGCTCGCTCTGCGCATGGGAATAGAAGCGCCCGGATTCATGAAAGATCGCGGGGACGCGGGCAGATGACAAAGACGACCACGCTCGCAACTTTCTGCCTCACCGCAATGCTTGCAGTCACGTCTTGTGACGCGCCCGGCCGCCAGACGGTGGAGACAGCCGTGATTCGCCCCGCTGACATTGCCGATTTTCGCGCGCTTTTTTCCCAGAACTGTTCTGGATGCCACGGGGCGAATGGGCGAGGTGCCTTGACCGTGGGCATCGGCAGGCCCGTCTATCTCGCCATCGCCGACGACGCCACCATCCATGAAACGATCGAGCGGGGTAGGCCAGGAACCCCGATGCCGGCTTTTGCGCAGAAGGCGGGCGGCATGCTGACCGATGCTCAGATCGACATTCTGGTCCGCGGCATTCGGGGCTGGGCGAAGCCAAGCGCTTTCGCGAATGCAAAGCCTCCGTCTTACGCAGCCTCAGCAGCCCGGCGATGCCACGCGAGGAGCCGAATTGTTCAAGGTTTCCTGCGTCCAGTGTCACGGTCCGGAAGGCCGCGGCGTGCGCGCTATCGCAGACTCGTCATACCTGGCTTTGGTCAGCGATCAGCATCTCCGTACAGTGATCATCGTTGGCATGCCGCAATCTCGGTATGCCGGACTGGCGCAGCCACCCCAAACCGCTGACCGATGCCGACATAGGTGATCTTGTCGCGTGGCTCACCGCGCAGCGGGAACCATTGTCAGCGCAATTAAGGCATTGAGGTATATCCGATGAGCGATCTTTCCAGACGTCAAGTGGTCCTCAAAATCGCGATGCTATTCAACGGCGCAGTGGGCGTTCTGCTCGCCATACCGATCGTGCGTTATCTCTTCTCCCCCGTGAGCCGGGGACGAAAGTCCGGATACGAGAACTGGGTCTCTCTTGGTTCGGTTGGTGAGTTCCCCTCCGGCCAGACGCGCCTGGCCACTTATCGCAATCCGATCGCGAACGCCTCGGACGGGGAAACTGCGGAACTCCCGTGCTGGGTACGTAACGTCGATGGCAATCGCTTCCAGGTATTCGCGATCAACTGCGCGCACCTGGGCTGTCCCGTGCGATGGTTTCCGCAATCGCGGCTCTTCATGTGCCCTTGCCATGGCGGAGTTTACTACGAGGACGGCGCACGGGCATCGGGTCCGCCGGAGCGGGGCTTGTTCGAATATGCATTCAAGATTCTCGACGGAAAACTGCTGATTCAGGCGGGCGAGATGCCAACGCCGGGCTTTTCCGCCGCTAACAAGCCTCTCATCCAGATCGAAAGGCAACCGCCATGCGCCTGATCCGCACGGTCGGAAACTGGCTCGACGAACGGCTTCAGTTGGGCTCGCCCATTCGCCGAGACGATGCAGCATCCGATTCCCCGCGAGACCGCAAGTTGGGCTTACGTTTTCGGCAGCGCGGCGCATAACGGCCTTCGCGCTTCAGCTTGTTACGGGAATTCTTCTCGCGCTGATTTATGTGCCATCGGCAGGAGAGGCGTGGAACAGTCTGCAAATCCTGAACCACCAAGTGACGCTCGGATGGTTCATTCGGGCCCTGCACGGCTGGGGTTCGAATTTCATGCTGGCCATCGTGCTGATCCACATGGTGCAGGTATTTCTCTTCGGAGCTTACAAGTTTCCGCGAGAGCTGACGTGGATTCTCGGCATCTTCCTTCTGCTGATGACATTGGGGATGGCGTTCACCGGCCAAGTGCTGCGATTCGACCAGGACGCTTATTGGGGGCTGGGAATCGGGGCCTCCATATCGAGCCGCATACCGATCGTGGGTCCCGTGGTCGTAAAGCTATTGTTGGGAGGCCCGATCATAGCGGGCGCCACTCTCTCGCGTTTCTTCGCATTTCACGTCTTTGTGATTCCTGGCTTGCTGATCGCGTTTTGTTGGACTGCATTTGCTGCTGGTCCTGAAACTTGGGATCAACGAGTGGCCTATGCCGGGCCGATTGGTCCGCCGCGCCGACTATTTGGAGAAGTACCACGAACTGACCCACACCGACGGCATGCCATTTGTGCCTAACGGAATCTGGAAAGACGCGATCTTCTCCGGAGTAATTCTGCTTGCCATTGCGGGCTGCGCGCTCTATTTCGGTCCCTTCGGTCCGAGCGGCCAGCCGGACCCGCGAATTATTCAGACCGTCCCTCGACCCGACTTCTTCTTCCTGTGGCTCTACGCATTGCTCTCATTGCTTCCACCGGCGATGGAAACTCCGGTTCTGCTGATCGGGCCAGCAATCGCGTTGGTGATTCTGCTCGCGCTTCCCTTCTTTTCGGGTGAAGGCGAAAAGAGCTGGAAGCGGCGGCCAATAGCGGTCCTCACCATCCTGCTGAGCGCCGTGGCGCTAGGCACGTTTACCAGTCTGGCCGACCATGCACCGTGGAGTCCGGTTATGGATGCCTCTACCGCCGCTGCGATTCCCGCGAAATTCGTTACGGGTCGCACGCCGCTGCAGGTCCAAGGAGCGCTTGTCTTTCAGTCGAAGCAGTGCCACAACTGCCACTCTCTTGGCGACATCGGTGGCAAGCGTGGGCCCGGCTCTCGACGCCGTGGCCGTTCGATTGACGGGCGACCAACTCGTGCGCCAGGTTCTGCAAGGCGGCGGAAATATGCCCGCCTATGGAAAAAATCTGAATCCGGCGCAGACCACGGCGCTTGTCGCGTTCCTCGAAACGCTGCATCCATCCGCCCAAACACCGGCCCATGACGCTTCATTAAGTGACGCTGCACGAAGTGACGCTTCATTAACAGCGGACATTCAGCCGTGATTTCGCCGCTCGCTCATCTGGATCATCATCTTCTGACCGCACACATGGTGATGCATCTTCTGATCATGATGGTGGCAGCCCCCCTGATTCTCTTCGCAGCCCGCCCAACTTTGGCGCGCTGGCGCCCTCCTATCATAGGCTGCTGGCTGGCGGGCACCCTGACAGTGCTCCTCTGGCATGTTCCGGCCGTTTTCGAGCTTGCTCTCGAATCGCACTTTTGGCATCAGTTTGAACTCGCCAGTTTCTTGGTTGCGGGAATTGTGTTTTGGTGGCCAGTAATCCAGCCTCATCCAAGTTCACGCTGGTCTGTGCCTGTCTATCTTTTTCTGGCGACACTGCCTTGCGATGCACTTTCGGCGTTCCTGGTGTTTTGTGGCCACGTCGTCTACCGTCCATATCTAGTCTGGGGACGTCGATCAGCGGAATGTTTGGCCTCTCGCCGCTCGAAGACCAAGCCGTGGCCGGAGCGCTCATGTGGGTTACGGTGACGTTTGTTTACCTGATTCCGGCGCTCGTGCTCACGGCCAGGCTGCTTGCGAGCGAACGAACTCCGGTCTCCGAAGTGAGGGCTGGTTGATGGCGGGTGTGTCCACCTCTGCGCTTGCTATAGGGTCTCGTTCGCATTCATCATCCGTAGCTTCGCTACGGGCTGCTATCCCCGATTTCCTGGCTCTTACCAAGCCGGAGGTGAACTTCCTCATCGTAATTGCGACGTTTACCGGCTTCTACCTGGGTTATCCAGGTGACTTGCACAATTTTCCCGTAGAACGAATGCTCAACGTATTGTTTGGGACACTCCTGGTGGCGAGCGGGACGGGCACGCTGAACCAATATCTGGAATATCGCTTCGATGCGCAGATGCGGCGGACCCACCGGCGCCCGATTGCGGCGGGGAGAATCCGCCCCTGGACTGCCGCGTGGTTCGGCATATCGCTTTCGATAGTTGGCTCTGTTTACCTCCTGGCCACGGTGAACGCACTCTCGAGTGCCCTTGCGGTCTTCACTGCGACTACCTATCTGTTCATTTACACGCCCCTGAAACGGAAGACGCCGCTCTGCACATTCGTGGGGGCCGTTCCGGGCGCCATGCCTCCGCTAATCGGTTGGGCGGCGGCGGCAGGTTCCATCATCAGTGGCAAAGCGTGGATGCTATACGCCGTGCTGTTCCTGTGGCAATTTCCTCACTTCATGGCAATTGCCTGGATGTACCGGAAAGACTACGCGCGGGCTGGATACTTGGTTCTTTCACCGGGCGAGCGGAGCGCGCGCGGCATGTCATCGCAGGCTTTGCTGGCCTCGTTTGCTCTGATTCCAGTCAGCTTGATCCCGGCCATGATAGGTCACCGAGGGCCCGTCTACTTTGCTTTGGCCGGCATACTCAGCTCATTGTTTTTCTATTACAGCGCAGGCCTGGCTTTTCAAAGATCCGTCCTTGCTGCGCGTCGATTGCTGTTGGTCTCAATCGTCTATCTGCCACTGGCGTTCTGTCTGCTAATGCTTGAGAAATAGAAAGGAGCGGTTATGGTGCGAAAACCAATCGTGGTGGTGACAAGCCACTTCATTGAAGGCGTGGAAACGCGCATCGAGCGGGAGTACGAAGCGCGACGGAGCATAAATGGAGCGTCCTTCAAATCCGAGGAACTGCTCGCAGCCGCCGACGGAGCGGATGCCATGCTTGTCACCTTGGCAGACAGAATCAACGCCGAATTCCTGAAGCGAGTGTCAGCGTCTGTCAAGGTGATCGCTACGTACTCTGTGGGCTACGATCATATCGACCTGCGTGCTGCCGCTGAGCGAAAGATCGCGATCGCCTATACCCCCGGCGTTGAAACGGATGCCGTGGCGGACTTGGCGATGCTGTTGCTGTTAGGCGCTTCGCGGCGAGCATACGAAGCACAGGAACTCGTACGCTCGGGAGCGTGGAAGTCGTCCGGCGCTACCGCGCTACTTGGATGGCAGCCCACCGGCAAAGTTCTCGGCGTCTTTGGTATGGGACACATCGGCCAGGCGGTCGCACGCCGTGCGCGTGGCTTCGGAATGAAGATCCATTACTACAACCCCATCCGCTTACCCGAAGAGACTGTGGGAGATGCCGTATTCCATAACGACCCGTTGGATCTGCTTCGCGTCAGTGCGTTTCTGAGCCTCAATGCGCCGGACTCAAAAGAGACCCATCATTTTCTGAATGCCAAGACGCTCCAGCTTCTTCCACCCGGTGCCATCGTCGTCAACACGGCCCGGGGTGGACTTATCGTGGACGAAGAGCTCATCGCTGCTCTTCAAAGTGGTCAAGTGGCAGCGGCCGGCCTGGACGTCTATGAAGGGGAACCCAAGCTTCATCCTGGATATCTCGCACTCAAGAACACTTTCCTGCTGCCGCACATCGGGAGCGCCACTGTAGAGACCCGCACAGCCATGGGCATGCTGGCTCTGGACAACATTGACGCCGTGCTCAGCGGGAATCCTGCTCCCTCTCTAGTAACGCGGAACAATGACTGATCCTATGACCACCAAAACTCGACTGCTAGCTATTGTGATCCTTCTGCGATTTGACCCATACACGAACGCCGCCACTTTGAAGCTGAAGCCGGACACGATAGCAGCTTGGGACGCTTACCTGCAGGCCGCAAATGCCAAAATGCAGGCCCGCCTCCAGCCGGGCGCACATTTCTTGTGGCTCGACGAAGAACCGGATCGGGCGCAGAAGATTCGCACCAAGGGACCCTACATTGCGCCCATGGTGAAGGACATTCCAAGGAAAGTTCCATCGGGGCTGATTCATGACTGGCTCGGTGTCGGCTTTGTTCCTAACGCGAAAATTGAGGATATTTTGCGAGTAGTGCGGGACTATGATCGGTACAAAGACGTTTACCGCCCGGGCGTGATCGATTCCGCCTTTCGCCGCACCGACGGGATGCAGGATTTCTTTTTCATGCGGCTGGCGAATCGATCGGTAGTTGCGAAGACAGCCCTGGACACCGAAGGTGTGTCCTCCTACACTCGCGTAGATGATACGCGCTGGTACGGTGTTTCCAACACGACCGAGATCCGCGAAATCGACAAGTTTGGAACGGAAGAGCAGCGAACCTTACCCCCGGACGAGGGTACAGGGCTGATTTGGCGGCTCTCCAGCATCACACGCCTTGAGGAGCGCGACGGAGGCGTGTACGCGGAGCTGGAAGCGATTGCATTGAGCCGCGATATCCCCGCCGCCTTTCGCTTGCTCGTAACGCCAATTGTTCGTCGCGTCTCAAGAGACTCGCTCGCCACGTCTCTCCACCAGACAAAAGTTGCCATAGATGATCGTATGCTGCACCGTGTGCAGGAAGCTCAGTGAGGGAACCCTGACGCCACAGCATCCGACGTAAACGCCATGTCCAACAAAGAGACGTTCAACTCTGCTCCATCAGCGCGGCAGCGCGCTTGCCGAGTTTGCCCGGCATGCTTTCGGAAGGCTGGAACAATGAGGTCCTTTCCGCGCAAGGTGAGGGCGACGATCCGAACGCGCCGGTCTTCAGTGCTCTCCTCTCTGCGGCTATCATTGCTTGGGGTGCAGGAGGTCCCGGGTTCAAATCCCGGCAGCCCGACCAAATAACCTCTTTCCTGGCTCTTTCCTGTCAACCGCTGGCTCTCGGGGGCTCAGTTACTGGCGCAAGTCCCCGATATCGTCAATGGCGCGGACGTGCCAACGGAGTTTTTCAACGTCACCGTCACGGTGGCGATCGCGCTGGTGTCACCGCTGAGGGTGACGGGAATCTGCAAATTGCCGAAAGTACTTCCACCACTGGTTGACACAGACGGTGTTTGATAGAAACCCATGAATAATCCGGAAACATCTTGGGTGAACTGAGCCGAGCCGGTTATTGTGGCGCCCGATGCGGCTGTGAAAGTGACCGTGTCGGAGGACATGTCACGCGGCGTGGAGTAACCCGTGATGACTATGTTGTATCCGGTGCTGCTCTGGTTCGCAAAGCATCCTTGCATAAGGACGGGCGCCAATCGAGGAATAACTAAATCCAGGGAGGGGGGAGTCGCAGGCAAAACGCTTCCGATCCCGTCCGATAAGCCGGTCACTTCCAGATGAATTGTTCCAGCCACAGTCCCCAGTCCAATTTTGAACACTTGGGAGATGGCCGTTTGCCCCGCTGGTATGGTGAAGGAACATGTTGTCGTTCCGCTGCACGGGGGCTCGAAGGTCGGGAAGCCGTAGTCGGCGGGATCGGTAATTGGATTGCTCGCATTTTGCGTGAAAGTAAGTGTTACCGTTCCCGTTAAGTTGACCAGTGCCGGAGCAGCCAGGGAAAGCCCGGCTGTAACGGGAGTGAGATCCTGGGTTGGACTGGAACCGGTCACGGACACATCCGGAATCACGGGCGCGCTTACGGTGAGCGTACAGGAAAACATCGTTGGTATGGAATTCGCGCTGTCGCTCAGTGTGATGGTGAAGGGAAATGTTCCGGCTTCCGACGCTGTCCCCTTCAAGGTGGTCGTACCACCGCTCCTTGTGCTCAGAGCCAGCCACGAAGCGCCGCTATAAGTCCACGAGTACGGCATGGTTCCATTCGAAGCAGTGAAGGACAGAGAGAATGCCGATTGGAACGGCAAGGGTGACGCAGGGCAACTGGCGCTCGGCGTAATCTGCAGCTTCGGTTTCACCGTCAACGTACAGCTGAACGGTGTGGAAGATGAACCTTTGCTATCCGCGAGACTTACTGAGAACGAGAAAGTGCCGCTAGCCGGTGGTGTACCGGTTACTGAAATACCAGAGCCGGTGGCGCCGCTGGTTGAAAGCCACGAGGGTCCGGAGAGACTCCATCCCAAGGGTGGTGTTCCGCCCGAACCAGTCAGCGGCAATGAGAATGCCGCACCTTGAGCGATCGGCCCCGCCGGACAAGTCCCCATAATCTGCACATCCGCGGTTACCGGGAAGGTGCATGAAAACGGCTGCGATGACTTTGCGCTGTCGGACACGGTCACGTTGAACGAAGCTGTCCCAACCCCTGAAACGGTCCCTGATACCACCGGGTTTGAAAAACTCAGTCCAGCTGAACCGCTGAAGCCGAAGGTATAGGGAAGCATTCCGCCGCTGACCGATATGCTCGCTGAAATGGGTGCGCCGGCCTGCGCTTCCGCCGGACAAGTTCCAGTGATGGTAAGTGCCGAAGCGATGATAACCGAGCACGGGCCCGCGGTTGCTGTCTGCTTACCGCTGGCCACCTGGATGCTAAATGTAAATGTCCCTGAATTGGTGGGTGTTCCACTAATAACATTCCCGTTCAATCCAACGCCGGGCGGCAACGAACCGCCGACGATGGAGAACTGATAGCCTAGCGAAGCTACGCCTCCCGTCGCACCCAAAGTAAACGGCCCGTATGCATCACTTACTGCTCCATTTCCCGGACAGGCGCCGGTGATCTGCAACTGCGGCGCAGTTACCGTAAGTGAACAACTCACACCTGCGAATTGCCCTCCGCTGGTGACGTCAATACCGAAACTATAAACTCCCGGCGCGGCGGTAATAGTGCCGGAGATGGTGTTTCCTGTCAAGGACAATCCCGCAGGCAGACTCCCAATAATCGTCCACATGTACGCTCCGTTCCCGCCGGTGGCCAATAAGGTTTGAGTGAGCGAGCTATTCTGAACAACCGGTGAAGCGGGGCATGCCGAAGTAATTTGCGGAGCCGGAGGCGGAGGTACGTAGGGAGTAGTGACGATGTAAGTGACGGGAACGTTTTCGGACGAGGCTGAGCTTTCCGTCGCGCTGACGGTAACAAAACCCGTGTACGTCCCCGGCGACAAACCGTTAGGAGTTGCCGTCACCGTCAATATGGTGGTACCCGCCGTCGTGTTAGGAGGATTCACAGCCACCCCCAGCCAAGCAACGTTCGGCGGGGTGGTGGAAGTGGCCGTGGCATTGATGGTCCCCTGGAACGTTACAGTGAGGTTCTGCGAGGGCGGAGCAGGGCCGCCGAATACCGACGTGAACACCAATTGAGATGGCGCGACGGATAACCCAGCTGCAGCCAGCGATATCTTCGTCACAAAGGCGTCTCCCAGGCTAGGGTTCACGTCGCCGCCAGCGTAATTGGTTTGATAGGGGCTTACTACTGGAAAGTCGATCGAGTTGGTCCTTCCAGTGAGATAGATATTTTCGTTCGAGTCAAGCGCGACGCCATATGCCACGTCCGTGTTGCTTCCTCCCAGGTAAGTGGAAAAAACGGCCGTGGAACCCAGGGGAGAAAGCACCGTGACAAACGCATCTTGAGATGCTCCCGATTCCGACGATTGTATGGGCGAAACTGTCGGAAGCCCTCCATAGGTGTCTCCCACGACATAGGCGTTTCCATTTGCGTCCACAGCAATTGCGTTCGCGGCGCCCGTCCCGCCCCCTCCGCCGTTTCCACCACCTAGGTAAGTATAGTAAGTCAAGGTGCTTCCGGTGGAATCGAGTTTGGCCGCAAAGCCCGACGCGTCACCGTTAAAAGTTGTCTGCAGTGCGTTCATCGTCGCCAACTCCGCTGAGCTTGTGATGCCCGCGACATATGCGTTTCCGGCGGAGTCCACTGCGATGCCCAGCCCGCTGTCGTTTATGCCGCCGCCTATGTAGGTTGAGTACACCTGAATGGGCGTGTCGGACTGGATGGCGAGTTTGAGCACAAATGTCGCCTCAGAACCAAGAGGATTTGCCTGGTAAGCATTTTCCAGCGGCGCCGGCGTGAACCCCTCGTCGGCCCCTCCCGTTATATACATTCCGCCACTAGAGTCACGAGCGATGCCAGTGGCGTTCGCGCCGCTCGGACCCCCAAAGACATCCGAAAAAACCAGAAAATCGGAAGTCGTTGCGGTGATGCCAAAGGGGACTTCCAGGATGAACGCGTCGGGCCCACCGGTGCTCTGAAAAGCTTCGTCATTCGGAAAATCGGCCGAAGTGGTGGTGCCAACCACGTACGCGTTGTCATTCCCATCAATCGCTATGCCATACCCAAAATCCGACCCGGTGCCACCCACATAGAGCGAATAAACCAAAGCCGAGCCTGAGGCGTTGATCTGAGCGACAAATGCATTCTCCTCCCCCGTAAGAACGTTGGGTGTGCTTTGGATTGCACCCACTGTTGGAAAGTCAGGCGAGGAAGTCCACCCGGTTAGAAAAGCAACGCCATTGGGATCAACCGCAATTGCTGTACCGTCATCCGTTTGGGAACCGCCGAGATAAGTAGAATACACCAGCGCGGTGCCGGCAGGGTTCAATTTCGTTACAAAAGCATCAATGCCCGTTCCTTGGCTGCTAGGAATCGGGTTCATCGTTGGAAAATTTGGAGAGTCGGTAAAGCCGGTGATATAAGCGCTGCCCGCCGTATCGACGGCAATACCTAGGCCCACGTCGTTGCCGGACCCACCCAGATAGGTTGAGTAGACCAGAACAGGGTCGATGACAAGAGCGCTGGAGCGATCATAAGCATCCACTCCAAAACTAACTTCGCCGTTGGCGAGAATTTGATAATGACCCAGTACTTGTTTTCTTCCGACGCTGGTCTGCTGATACACGTTGGGCAATTTTGCTAGTAACTGACCGCCAGGTAATTTGAGCCGCAAATCGCCATCACGGTTGAGATACATGCCCTGCACTCCCACAAACTTCAATCGAATGTGCGACAGATCGGCGCCTGGCGACACGACGAAGTCATATTCCAGGTTTCGTTGATTTCCGTAATACGCCACATCGACGCCCGGCCAGACGTTATGGTATTGAACTCGGCCGTAATGCGGTACATTGGTTCGCCATTTCGCTGGATCGTTGCCGATAAAGTAATTGCTTTTGCCCGGCTGCTGTTCACTAACTTCGATGGAAGGCGCTGGATTTGCATTTACGAACTGCATCCTGACCACGGCAGGTGCGACGCGCGGCTGTGGGACCTTCTTGGCCCGCGGCAATTCCACGCCACGGCGCGGGCTGGGCTTGCTTCGTCGAAGGCTCAGCACCGCTTCATTCGATGTAAGAAAGAGACTGTAACCATCGCCACGCGAGAGGAACTTCACGTCTTGATCCACTTGCCCCCGGTTCGTTTCAAACTCGAGCGGAAGCCGGCCATACTCCTGGACGACGTGCCTTTTTGCTGCACTGGGAAGGTCTGAGTTCCTAGCCAATCTGTGCGAATCCGACTTCTTCCCCGCTTCCGCTGTTTCCGGCTTTTCCGCCGGTTCCCAAGTAACAAGGAACAGGAGTGTAACAAAGCCTAGGGCAAGCAACAACGGAGGAATTGTTTTCTTAAACGCAAACGGGAGCAATGTGGGATTCATTTGCTTGCCTCGGTTAATGTGGCATCGCCATCTGCCGCCTGGGACGAAAAAGGCTTCGTGGCCAAGCGTGCGGATTCGGATAAGTGAACTTGCGCCTCAGCAGACTTTCCCTGACCAAACAGAAGATTAGCCAGCGCTCGGTGGCAAACGGCAGCGTACCGGGGACTGAGATCTAAACGTAGCGCTTCAGACAGGTGAGATATTGCTTCGCCGGTTTTCCGTTCCCGCAGTAATACCAGGCCTAACGAGTAGTGCGCCTCCGCGAACTTAGGCTTGTAGTTCAATGCCAGACGGAGATTTGCCTCCGAGCCCTGGATGTCGCCTTGAGAGTACAGCGCTTTTCCCAAGCTGTAATAGCCTTGGACGAGATTGGGTTCGATGCGCACGGCTTCGGCGTAGTGAGGAATCGCTTCTTTCGTTTTCCCGGATTCCTCAAGAGCGTAGGCCAGGTTGTAATGTGCCAGGTAGTTGTTGGAAGTTACCGAGAGAGCGTGTTCGTAAAGGGTGAAATTGTTTGTCCAATAGCCAACTTGAACGTTCGATCGCACCGCCAGCATCCCGACGACACAAACGGCGACTAACGCCGGCGCGAGTTTAGAAATTTGTAATCCGGCGGCAAGATCTGCAATGCCACAGGCCGCGATTACCGCCAATCCAATGCCAGCCAGATAAGTAAAGCGATCGGCAAAAGCTTGCTGGCCCGCCTGTATCAGCCCAATCATGGGCAGCGGCACGATCAGCCACCAGAGCCAGCCAAAAAGCAGGTAGGGGTATTTCTTGGCGCCAGCCCACACGACCCACGTAATGCCTAGAAGCAGCAACGCGGCCCCAGCTACCTGCCACGAGGATAATTCCGTGCGATAAGGGTAAAACACCGCGAGGCGACTGGGCAAGAGGGTCTTCCGAATGTACATCGGATAAGCCATCAACATATTCGACAATCGCAACAGAAATGGTACCGGCGCCAGAGCACCTACTTTTTTCTGGCCAATCACGGTAAGAACGCTTGAGACCACCGTTAGGACGAAGAGCGGTAGTTTCTCTTTCGCCAAGCGAAGGAAGCATTGAACCCACGTTGCGAATTGGCGGGAGGACGGAAGCCTGATGCGCCGAAGCGGCCAGAAATCCAGAAGCAACAACATGAACGGCATCGTCACCAGGCTGGGCTTGCACATCAGGCCCAGAAACGTGAGTGCAATCACCAGGCTGTACCTCACCTTGGAGGGTTTGCCCACATACTCTATGTAAGCGAGAATGGTCAGCAAACAGAAGAATCCACTGAGCATGTCTTTGCGTTCTGCTACCCATGCAACTGACTCGACACGTAAGGGATGCAACGAGAATATGGCGGCGGTGAGCGCGCTGGTCCAAACCGGCAAGGTAAGACGCCGGCACACGACGTACAGCAAAATCGTGTTGAAAACGTGGAACAGGACATTGACCGCGTGGGGACCTCCGGCATTCAACCCAAAGATTTGACAGTCCAGCATATGAGATAGCCAGGTTAGCGGCTGCCAGTAAATGTCATCTACCGTGAGGAAGGCCCATTTCACCCCCGCCCAGGTTATTCCGGGAATGACATGCGGATTACCGTATACGTAAGTGAAATCATCAAAGTTGACAAACTTATAATGGATAACCGGTAGGTAGACAAGCGCGATCGATAAACCTAGCAAGAAACAAACGCATAGTTCCAACCAACGGAACGGCAGACCCGGCACATGGTGTCCGAGAAGGCCGGCCCTCGGCGTGCGGGCGGGATTCGGTCCAACGAAAGCGGGCGACGGACCGCTGGTATGGGTGGAAACTTGACACCTGATGCGGCCTGGGCTGCCGGTGTCTTGCGGAGCGGGGCGATTAGGCGCGCGTGTCATGAGGCAGAAGAGAGCCTAGTGCGACAACGCGGCTGAGCCGCTGGAGCCGGGAACGAATGTGACTAACGGTCCGCTGGAGCTTTGACTCACCAGCCAAAGTGCGGAGGGAGCAGTAGAAATAAGCACTCCGGGAGTCCTGGAGACAGCCTGGAGAGCGACAACCCGATATGAAAATGAAACCAGGCTCAATTTTCGAGTTGGCATGTCGATCAAAAACAGCACTTTCGAATTGGTGTTCGCGACCAAGGCAGCTTGGGTCCCTCCGATCATCTGGATCTGGTTCGGGCCCTTGGCTCCATCAGCGGACGCTGCCAGCACCGTACTGGTCACGGGCCCTGTTACGTCCGAAAGGAGCAGCACCTGATCTGCCCGGCTATCGGCAATCAAAGCGCTATCGGATTGCGAAAGAAACTGAATGGCCGCCGGAAGTTTCGCGGAAACAATATTCCTGATGCCGTTGCCGGCGGTAATGAGATAGATTCCTCCCGTATCTCCATCCGAGACTCCCGCCAGGAGAGCAGTTCCGTCGTCACTTACCGCTAACGCTGTAAGTCGAGCAGGAAGGGCACTTACATCGAACTGCTGACTTACCCGCGGGGCGCCTTGCAATCCCGTGACAACCTGCACGCTTTGAAGGGAAGCAGAATAAAGAGCGGCGGTAGCTCCTGAGATGCTGAATTCAATTCGCTCGCTCCGAGGAAAGGCGCCGGAAATGATCAACTCTGGACCCGCGCCGGCCGGCCCCAGGGATAGCAACGCCGGTGCCTCGTTGGCGCCTCTCTCTGCTATCAGACAGCTCTGGTTCGGAGAGATTTCGACACTGGTCAGATCCTTGGGCAGCGCTACTAGATCGCCCAGTGCGGCGGAACTTGGGATTCCCACCACCTGCCGAACCTGTTGCGGTCCCCGCGCCTGAGATGCAGCACTGCGTGCGATGGGGTGGTGCGACAGTTGCGCGCGTTGGGCGACAAAACCGAGAATCGGGACCTGTAGATCTCTTGAGGAGTTAGAACTACTACCGGGTGCCGCGGCGACGGCAACCTTGTTTTCAGCCCCGTGCAGGGAATGAAAAGCGATACTGAAAGCGAAAAGCCACAGACGCAACCTTCGAGTGCAGCCTTTATGGGGTAGTTGCATGCTTTGCTCCGTGTGTCTACGGCAGGGTTGGAGTCCCCACGGAGATCTTGACCGCGTTGGAGGGGCCACCGCTATTTACAGCTGCGTGAACGCCGAAAGCGACTCCCGCAACGGCCGCTCCGACTACCGCTATCGTGGCCGGGATCCCAATTCCAAACAATCCTCCAGCCGCCCCCGCGACCGCCGCTGCAACAGCGTTGGTTTGAGTTAGAGTAGCGGTTGCCACATGCCCTTGGTAGGAGGCCGTCACCCGAATGTTAAAGGATCCAGTGAGCGAATTCGCGTGAAACGAAGTGGCGGCTGCGCGCCCGGCTTGGTTTGTAGTCACCATCAGCAACTTGCCGTTGGCAAACGTACCGCCCGGACCTGTATTCGGCAGCGTAAAGCTGACGATGGCGCCAGCTACCGGCTTATGGTTCTGATCCCGTACTTCGACGATCGGCTCGCGGGAAGTTCGTTTCTTGATGTTGTTGATTGCGCCGTCACCCTCCACGACAACGATCTCCAATAGGGCGCTGCTCTGGGGCTCTTGGGCGCTGAGCCAAACAATTCGCGAGGGCAGGCACTGAACAGTGAGGACCAAGACGAGCAAGCGCGTCAAAAGGCTATGCTGACAGCAGATTTTCATCTGTGGTGCACCTCGTTATCGGATTGTCGGTTTATACAATCTACTGCATGATGGTTGCCATTGCAAGAGATCTCTTGAAGTTTTTGGATTGTCACGCCGGCCGGGACGCGGCGTAGGCGCCTTGGCTTGGGAGAGCCTTCAGGTAACAGGCGGCGGTAAGTACCTGACTGGAACCATCGCCTGAAAGCCCCGATAGATCTCGTGATATCTTCATATAAGACTACCCTGATCATTAATCAATTGCCGGAAGGAGGGCTTCGTTTTGAGAATGCAAACAAAGTCCGCGATCCAAATTTTGATCTGTGCGCTGCCCGCCTGTTCGTGGTGCCAGACTACCCAGGGCGGAGAAAAACTTACGGCGCGGGAGATGTTTTACGCGGCGCGAGAAGAGGCTAGTACCCCCAAGGCCGTCAAATCCCCGAAGCCCAAAGTACAACCGGCTCCGGTGGTTACGAGCACCCAACGGGCCGGCGGTGAATCCAACCTTCCTCCCGGACTGCCATCCAATGTGGCCACGGCCAATTTAAGGACTGTCGATGCGGTCCTGGCGGTGAACTCGTCAGCTCCCTTCGGATTACGCTACACGGTCCTGAAAAAGAACGGCGACCAGGCGACTGAGGTATCACCCGACGTGGTCTTCCACTCGGGCGACCGGATACGGCTAGGCGTCGACGTCAGCGATAACGGATATCTTTATATTGTTTCGCAGGGGTCAAGCGGTAACTGGACAGTGCTGTTTCCGTCTTCTGAGATTGAACAAGGGGATAATCGCGTGGATAGCGGCCACCACTACGTCGTGCCTCGCGCTCAGTACTTCTCCTTTACGGGCGACCCCGGTGTTGAGAAGCTTTTTGTAATTCTGTCGCGGCAACCGGTACAGGAAATGGACCAATTGATTTATTCGATCCAGAGCGGCCACGAAGCGCCCGCCGGACAACCGCCGAAGGAGAAGTCCGGTCTTCGGGTTCTGCGAGCGGACATTTCACCGGTCCAAAATTCGTTTGTCGACAGCCTTCGCACTTCTTACTCTCGGGATCTCATCGTTGAGAAAGTGGAATCCGAGGAGCAGAACAAGGCCGAAAAGCCCGAAAAAGCCGTGTATGTTGTAAAACCCGGTGGCAATTCGGACTCCCGCGTGGTGGCCGACATCCCGCTGAATCATCAATAAGTTCTGCCATGAAAGCCTGGACGCTTCTAGCATTGGCGATTTGGCCCGTTCACGGTTTTGCCCAATCCAAAACGCCTACCGAAGAATTGCGGCGGATGGAGGTCACGCTCCAGCGACTGGACGCAGGCGTTTGGAAGACAGTGGACCCGGGTCTGGTGCTCGCGCAAAACGATCGCGTGCGATTTCGGTTCCGCGCCAACTTTGAGGGCTATCTTTACGTGCTGAACCACAGCACTTCCGGAAAATACGAACAGTTATTCCCACGCGGAGAAACCGGCGAGAACAATCAGATAAAGGCCGATCGAGACTACAACGTTCCGGCCACCGAGGCTCTCTTTCGTATCGCAGGACCACCGGGGCGCGAGATGGTTTACTGGCTGGTCAGTCCGATCAGCCTGAACGACGCTGGCGCGGCAGGATACGTGCCGCTACCGCCGCCTCCGCCGGAGGATAAACGTCTTCCTTCGAACCTGACACCCCGTTGCGATGATGGCATTTTCCGGGCGCGGGGCGACTGCGTGGATAGTTCAGCCGGCCCACAGCGGATCGCGCCGGGAGAGAGCATCCCTCCGAATCTCGCAGGGACCAAGGACCTCACGCCCCGAGACTTAGTCATCATGCGTGAACAGGGCACTTCGATCGTGGCGTCGCCGCTCCGGTTGACAGGGCCGATTATTTACGAATTTCGGCTTGCTCATCGGTAATTCTAATGTCCACGCGACTCATCCTTGCATTTTTCGTTATACTGGCGCCGGTTTGTGCGCAGCCCAAGCAAACCCAACGAGACATCGTTATCGACAAGGGCCAGGCTGACAACCCGGCGGCTCCGAGCATACCAAGAAGCTACGCGCTGGTGGTGGGTATCGCCAAGTACCAGAATCTTTCAGATCAACAGCAGCTTCACTACTCCGAACGGGACGCTCAAGCAATCTATTCGATTTTGATCAGTCCCGAAGGAGGCAATTTCCATGCGGAGAATGTGCATAGCCTGATTGGCTCCAAGGCGACGCTCGCCAACCTGCGTTATGAAATCGAGCAGTGGCTGCCGTCGGTCGCCAAGGCCGATGATCGCGTCCTCATTTACTTTGCCGGGCACGGATTCGTCTATCAGGGCCGGGCCTATTTGTCACCCTATGACATTTCCCTGAAGGACATCGCCGGCACAGGCTACCCCATGGATGCGTTGGGCGCCGCGATTGGCGGCAAGATTCAGGCGAAATCGAAGATCCTGCTCACCGACGCCTGCCACAGTGGCGCCATCCGGCCTGAGGACTCGCAGAGCATGAATCGAGCCTTGATCGATCTTCAGAAGTCGCTCTTCTCGCTCAGCGCCAGCCGCGACCGGGAGCAGTCTTTCGAGAGTTCAGACTGGGGCGGCGGCCACGGCATTTTCACTTATTACGTCGTCCGCGGTATGGAAGGAGAGGCCGACGAGAATGGCGATGGAATCGTTACCGCGGACGAACTCCAGGATTACGTCTACCGTAACGTTCGGGAGGTGACGAAGGGAAGGCAGAACCCCACGTCGGATCAGGGAAGCTTCGATCCACAAATTCTCCTGGCATACGTTCCCAGCCGCGCCAAGCCTGGAGCTCCGGTTGAGGCGAAGTACGGATCGCTGGTCTTCGAAGCGAACATGGACGGCGTGGAAGTGTTTCTGGACGGGAAATCGTTGGGTGTGGTGAATAAAGGGAAGACTCTGAGCGTACCGGGGCTCACGCCGGG
This sequence comes from Bryobacterales bacterium, assembly GCA_963747945.1. GTDB lineage: Bacteria > Acidobacteriota > Terriglobia > Bryobacterales > Bryobacteraceae > Palsa-89. The sequence continues at coordinate 194,968 of CAVVHB010000024.1, read as the reverse complement.
GACGCACGCCGTCGAGGGCGTGAAAATGGGCTATGAACCCGACGGACCACGCCAGGAAACGGTATATCCGGGCCAGCAGACCACGGTCAGCATCCGACTGTTGATAGCGCGCCGTCGCACCCGGGCTGCCAGCGATGCGTTGGATCAAGGCATGGGATTTTACAGCAAAGGGTACGCGCAAAATTATCGTAAGGCGGTGGAGGGATTCCAGAAAGCACTGTCGATCGACCCTGCTTACAGTCAAGCCGCTCTCTATCTTGGACGCACGTACAACGCTCTCTTCGACGATCAGAATGCCAAAAAGTATTTCCAGATGGCCATCCAAATCGACCCGGACTATCTAGAGGCGCACGCCAGTTACGGTGGTATGTTGCTGGACACCGGCGACGTCGATGAGGCGGTTCGTCAATTTGAGACGGTAATCCGGCGGGATCCCAACAATGTCGAGGCATTAACCCATCTGGCCCAGGCATACCGCATGAAGGGAGACTATCCGCAATCCATCGATTCGTCACACACAGCAGTCCAACTGGCTCCCCAATATGCCGAGCCGCATCTGTGGCTGGCTGACAGTCTGCGGCTGAGCGGAAAATATGAGACTTCCCGGGCGGAGTACGCGAATTACATCCGCCTGAGCAACTATGAAAGTGGTCTGGGTGGTCAGTTGAACTACTACGTAATCGGTTACCTGGTAGGAATGGGTAGAAAGAAGCGGCCAACGCAAGGCGACATCTGGAAGGACTTGCGCAGTCTTGCGTACTTCGGCATGTGCGACTGTGAACGAATCCAGAATTCCTTCCCAAGCGCCATCGCCGATTGCCAGAAGGCGCTCACCTACGACTCTTCAGACCCTTACATCCATTACGCTCTAGGCCTGGCTTTTCTGAAGCAGGGCGTGGCCACTGGAAGCCGTGAGATGGTGGCCGCCGCCTTGCAGCACTTCCGCTCAGTCCTCCAGATCGATCCAGACCTGGAGGAGGCGTCCATAGCCCGGCAGAACATCGCCAATATCGAAAAGGTGCTCAAGAACGAATAGTTTCGGTTTGCCTTCACGGATTCTTGGAAGTTTCGGCTGTCTGCGGCGCGTCTTTCACGCATCGAAATCCAACGTTGGGAGCCTTCCAGCGTTCAGGTATGCTGCTCCCGTCGTACATCACTTCGTCGGCAAGTGGTTCGGCATAGGACTCACCACGGATAAGATGCCACGGTTCTTGCGGCTGGGGTGGCGGCTTCAGCAATTTCGAATAGATCTGGGCGATCTTCTGATCTGGATGCACTACCTCGTCGACGAACTCCCACACGTTACCCACCATTTGCCGCGCACCGAATTCGCTGTCGCCGTTCGCAAATGCCGTCACAGGCATGCTTTTGTGCTCCGCCAACATTGGGTTGTCTTTCACGTTGGCGCGCGTTCGATCCCGCGTCTGACCCCAGGGAAACATTCCGCCCCCGGTGCCGCGAGCGGCCTTCTCCCACTCCTGTGAAGTAGGCAAGCGCTTTCCAGCCCATCGAGCAAACTGCCTGGCGTCTTCGATGGCGATATTTACGATGGGGTAATCAGGTTGGTCTGCTCGGAAACCAGCCGGTAAAGCATGTCCAGTGGCTTCTGAGAATTGCTGGTACGCCAGGTTGGTCACTTCCGTTTGGTCAATGTAGAAGGCCGGCAGCGCCACGCTCTGGCCGTCTTTACCGAAAACAAATGCTCCCGCCGGCACCAAAACCATTTCCCCCGCCGGTGTCGATAGTCGCGGCGCGAGTTCGACCCTCGGGGCGGCTTTACCGCTTGTCGCCACTGCCTTTTGAACGGGCTGGGGTTGATCGCGCGCTTTGTTGCTCCCAGGGCGAAAATAAGCCAAAGCTACCAACGCCAACAGAAGCACCATCAGGCCCGCGGCAAGGGCGGCCACGCGCGGCGTGAACCAGGGCGCGGCAGGAGGTGGGGACGGCGCCCCCATCTGTTTGAATATTCCCTCAATTTCCTGCCGGATCAGTCCGAAACTCTGCGGGCGGTCCGCCGGATCCTTGGCGACGCAACGTTCCACCAGATTGGCAACCGGCCGCGGAACGCCGGCTTCGTCCAGCGGCTTGCGGTCGGCCGGCTCGTTCAGAATGCAGTAAAAAATCCGCTCTATTGTATCGGCGGCAATAACTCGACTTCCAGTCAACAACTCAAACATCAGCGCTCCGAATCCGTAGATGTCCACGAGCGCAGTGACGTTCTTTGCCCGAACCTGCTCCGGCGCCATGTAATACGCGGTTCCGAGTGTGTAACCCTCGCTGGTGAGGTCAAACCCGCCAGTCTTCGCGATTCCGAAGTCCATCAGTTTCACTCTGCCGCTCGGTGTGACATGCACGTTTCTTGGCTTGATATCGCGGTGTATGATTTGGCAGGAATGAACGTGCTCCAGCGCTTCGGCTAACTCCAGTGCAATGCGAAGCCTGTTCCGCAGATCGCCCGTCCTGCCGCCCTTGATGGCCTGCGCCAGGTCTTCACCGATCAGGAATTCCATCACGATGAAAGGTCCCCAATTCTCGCTTTCACCGCAGTCGTAAATCTTCACTATGTGATCGTGTTGGAGGTTACCGGACATTTGCGCTTCCAACATGAATCGGGCTCTTACCACCTTATCGGCGCATGCTTCTTCTGTAAGGATCTTGATGGCTACCGTCCGGCCGATAATGGTGTCGCGCGCGCGGTAGACCTCCGACATGCCGCCCCCTAGGAACTCGTCCAGTTCATACTTGCCGATACGGGCGGGAAGTTGGAGCCTCATCAGTGGGTCGCCTCAAGCCAGTGGGTCGCCTTAAGCCAGTGGGTCACCTCATTTCCGAGCATTGCATAAGTGTAACGCCGAGCCTGTCGGTGTCGCTCATGCCTAGATGCCAGCACACCACCATGGAGAAATTTATCTCCCACACTGGTTTTGCCGTACAGTGTTAGTTCGGAATGATGCTGCTCCTGCCTATCGTGAGCTTTTTGTTTTTTCAACCGCACGGCGGCGACACCCTGCAGGCGGAACGAATTCAACAGTGGTTCCATGTGGTTGTCACGACCGGCGATGAAAAGCAGAAGGAGGCGGCGCAAGGTGAGGCAAAGGAGATTTTCACGAAGCGGGGCCTACCAACCGTTGCAGCCGTTGGCGACGAAGCCGCATACAAATTTGTGTTCTTGACCTGCATTCCGGGTCCCGCGGCGTTTCAGAGCCAGGTGCTGCGAAAGGCACTTGAGGCAGCTAAGAGACATGAGATTCCCGCCGACGCAGCCAGCTACTGTGCGGCACGTGTGCGGCAGGAGAAAGTAAAAGCCGAGGAAAAGAAACACGTGCCTGCCGATCCCGCAATGCGTGAACAGATTGAGCAGCTCTTCAAAGCCGATCAGGCAGTTCGGGGGAAAACCGGATTCGATCTGGAGAAAATGTTGCAGGCCGACCGGGAACACGCGGTTGTACTGGAAGCAATCTTTGTGAAATACGGAGTGCCTACCTACCGGATGGTGGGTCCACAGGCGGCGGCCGAATTCGTAACCATGATCCAGCACCAGTCGCCGGAGCTCCGCGGGAAGGTGCTGCCCAAGTTGAAAGCAAACGTAGACGCGGGCCAAGCGGATCCGGGCTCTTATGCCATGGTGTTTGACCGTCTACAGACCGACGCAGGGACGAAGCAAATGTACGGGGAGAACCTCACCTGCGACCAGGAACATCCAGAGCTGCGCACTGGACCCATCGAGGATGAGGATCATGTCAACCAGCGGCGGGCCGCAATCGGCTTGATGCGCCTTGAGCTGTACACTACGCTGGTGGTGGAAATGTCGCCGAATCTTTGTCCGGCCACCGCGCCCCCACCGCCACTGCCGCAGTGAGCGATGCGGCTTTCGGTTGCTCCAGAGTGGCGGGCGCAGTGTAGGTGACAGAGAGCGTGTATTCGGGATTTGCGTTTGATGCCGGCGTCTTCGATGAGGTGAGGCGCAGCGCATGGAAGCCCTCGGCCCTGGTAGTGGCGTGCACGGCTGTGCCGGGTCCAGTCTGCAATGTGAACGACTGGCGGGCTAGGACGGCGCCGTCGTTCCCGTCCGGATTCAGTTCAACCAGCTCCAGCAAAATTGAGGTGGCGTTGCTCCAGCCGGTGGTTACGGGTTTGAGTTCGGCGCGTACCACGGAATTGCCTGCGCACCAGACGCGGCCCGCCTGTACCGTCTTGCCGCTGAGCGCGGGAAGAATATCCAGGTCCATGGCGCCTTCAAAATCCTGGGTGACAGCATGTGGAGTGATCTCGAATCCACCTCCCTGACCAGTAATGCTATAGCAGACGTAACCCAGCCCGTTACTATTTTCAGGAATGGAAATCGTTGCGTTACCGCCGCCATCGGTGACGGTATCGGCCGCATGCCCGGTATAATCGTGAATCTGCACGTTCGGACCGAAGCTTGTGGCTACCCGTATGGTCCGCGGGCTGCCTGGATTGTTGTTTAGCCCGACCAGCAAGCGCGGGCCGCCCAGCCGCTCGTAGGCGAAAACGTCGAAGTCCTTCCATCGCTGCTGGGTGGTTCCCTCTGCCAGCTTTTCGTGAATCCAGATCAGGTTATCGATCTGCGGTTTCAGTTTGTAGCCGTCCGGTCCCGTGTCGTAGTCGCGATAGTAGACGCAGGGATAACCTTCCGACGTAAGGATATAGGCGTAGCCCAGAACCTTGTTGAAAACCACGCTCTCGCCCGACGTTATATCCGTATCATGGTTTTCAACGAAGGTGACAGCGCTCAGGGGCGATATTCCAGCCAGACCCACGTGGTCGAGATCGGCCATGTTAAAGCGCCCCGCATTATTGCACATGGCAGTCAGCACGAACTTCAATGGGAAATCGAAAGCGCTGGAGCGCCCGTTCATGCCCTTCGGATTGAATATCCATCCGTTGACCAAAATCCGATTCCCGTCAAAATATTCGCCCACCGCGAACTTTCCGGCCATGGATTTGCTTTCGAGAAAAGGACGAAGAAAGTCTGTGGAAAGACCTTTGACGTCATCGATGCGGTAGCCCTGCGCATCTAGCGTGCGGGTTAACCAATCGGAAGCAGCGATTAGATTGTCGAAAACATAATGGTGCGGTAGCCCGTCGATAGGGGCAAGTTCCCGGCCAAACGGAAAATCATCCGCCACCGGACCGCCTAGATCCGGGTCTCGGGGAACTTGCGGGACGAAGTTGGATGGGTTCTTGGGAAATCGACCGATATCGGGAGTGCCATCCGCGCCTGGATATCGGAAGACGAACGGCGTGGTGTCGCCAACCCTCTGGTGCTCAACCATATCCAGGTAGACGTCTAAACCATTCGCACGGAATATTGCCACACATCGCTGCAGTTGCTCGCGCGTACCGAATCGCGTAGGCGTGGAGCCCTTCTGATGGCGCGCCCCGGCATCATAGTCATCGAACACGCCGTAGCCATCGGCGCCAGGACTTGCTCCCGACGCAGTTTTGAGTACGGGAGGTAACCACACCGCGGTGAATCCTGCCTTACGGAAATCATTGGCCTGGGCAGCCAAATGGTCCCACCACCAAGGTACGCTCGCGTCGCCGTCCGCCGGAGAAGGTACGGCATTGTTCGGTCTTTTCTTGTAGAATCCCTGAAGAAGTACGCCCATATTTACCTCTCACAATTTGCCGGCAAGTCGTTGCCTGGTCGGGCTATTCAAATTACGGTCCGGGCTTCGGCCGACGGCGAGCCCAGGCTCTCAACTCCCCCCGCTCGGTGATCGATTATATCTCCGAACGCCTGTGTTTGTGGCTGTTTTTGTGACTTTTGTTTTCACTTTGAAACCTGCGTGCCGCGTCTTGGATGCCGCCCACAAGTACTTGAAAAGCAGTCATTTGCAGAAAATATCCCAAACCGCTTATAAAAGCAGTTTTAGTCCAAAATGATTTAGAGAAATACGCTTTATATCAGAAGCTTCCGTGATAGACTGTCCGGGATTAGTTGTCAGCCATCAATCCGGCCCCACGCTTGGATCGGAGATGGCGTCAGGAGGCTACCATGTCTGTAATTCAAGTCGGCCTTGTTGACAAGACCGGCGCGCTTGATCCCAAACTGGTCGAGGCTGCGGCGGCGGCGCTGAATATCCAGGTGATCCGCGACTTAGCGAACATCTGGAACGTTCAGGCCACAGTTCGGTATTTGCCCGATCCCAAGCACATTCCGCCGGGAGTGTGGCCGGTGTTTCTGGACGCGAAGCTACCACCAACCGAAGGCGGCGTTCACCTGGACAAGAGAAACCAACCCTACGCGCTCGTCGAAGGGTCGCCCGGCAGTGACGACTGGACTATCGACGCCAGCCACGAGACGTTGGAGATGATTGTCGATCCGGGCGGCAACCGCCTGCAAACGTCGCGCTCCATAGAGATCTCTGGTCATGGTGTCGCGGACAGCACGGGTCAATACGACTATCTGGTGGAGGCGTGCGACCCGTGCGAAGCCAACGAATACGCGTATAGCATCGACGGGATTGCGGTTTCGGACTTCATCACGCCTCACTTTTACGATCCGGTTGCAACCAGTGGGACTCGCTACAGTTTCGGTGGAAACATTAAGGCCCCACGGCAGGTTCTTCCCGGAGGCTATATCTCGTTTATCGACGAGCAATCCGACCGTGTGGAGCAAATTCTCTTTCTCGGTCCCAAACCCGTATTAAAGGACCTTGGGGCTGCCACCGGACCAAGCCTCCGGGTGTTTGTCGATGGTGAGACCCGCCGCGAAGTCATGGAGCAACGGAAACCAAACAAGACGCTCTCGGCATGGTGCAAAAAACACCGCGAGTTCGTCGCGATAGCGGCCGTCCACAGAGCAAAATCATACGATCTTGCCGCGAAGGGTAAGGCTGCAAGATAACTTGCTTTGCCAGGTAAGCTCCCACGCGCGAGACCGGGTGGGAGCAAACTGGCCACTGACGGCTCTCAGGGCTTGAGAGCGTAGACATCCACGCGGCCGTCATACGTTGCCACGTACAGTTTGCCGTCCGCCACCATCGGCGGGCAAAACTTGCTGAAGTCGAACGTGACGCCGGCTTGTGTGCTGTCCCACAGTAGCTTCAGCCGGGGAGTCCCGTCCGTATTCGGGGTCGAGGCCAGGTTGGTAGCGTCGTACGCGCGCGCAATGCCCGTGACAACAGCCTGGTTCGCGTTGCCGTCCACCGGCGCGAGAGTCCAAACGATTCCGTTGGCCGGCCCATTGGAGCTGATGGAGATCATTCCGCCCGTCATCCCGCCGATGCTCTGGTCGAGAGCTGTGGCATGGGAGGCGATCTCAGCACTCTTGCCGAGAAAGCGGACCTGGCCTGAAACCGGATCCGCCTGCCAGGAGCGCAGCGACTCATTTTCGCCCCAGTCAAAAAGGAACGAGCCGGTCGATCCGGTCCAATAGCCCGGCGAGGAGTGCTGATGGTGAGTCTTCTTGGGGGCCCCCTCGCCCGGATCGGGCCCGCCACCCAACGCGAAATCTAGATTCGCGGGGTTTGTCGACAAACCCAGACCGTTGAAGGTGACGAAAAGAGGCGGCTGCTTCAACACCGCGACATCGCCTACTTTCTTCCCAAGATTGTTGCGGTCCAGCACATAAAGAATCCCGTCTTTTCCAGCGCCCATCAACAGGTTTGTTCCAGGCGGGAGGATGGGCGCGCCGGATCCGAGGTCCTGATCCTGGTAGTCCGGATTGCCTTGGCTCGATCGTTTCGAATCCTGGAACGGGATGTACCAGTCGTCCAGCACAAGCGAGCCCTTGGCGCCAGTCTTTTGATATTTGAACCTGATGAAAGCTTCGGCGAAATCCGTTGTCCCATTGAAATCGACAAGCTGCCCGGCGGTGGTGTCTCCAGCGTTCTTCTTGATGTCGAACCCTCCGTTCCCGGTCATGACATAAACATTCCCCTGGTCGTCGCCCGCGGGTCCTCCGGCTCCTTGCCAGATGCCGCCCCCAAATCCTTGCTGCGAAGTGGGAATCGCGGCCGTCTCTTTGAAAGAATCCACGTCAACCGCCACCATCCATCCGTGCGGATCCCCAGGCACTTCTCCTCCTGTAATGCCGATAAAAAGCGTCTTATGCGGGCCTTGCAGAGGAGAAAGCAGCAGCGCGGCTCGCTGTTTCTGATCGGGATGGAGCTCAACCGGTCTCCCGCGAAAATCCATCACCGCCTTCCCGTTAGCGTCTTTCAATGCTCCCGTGAGCGGTTGCCCTTTGCCAATTTCTTTGCCGTCCGTCAAATCGATACGGTGCAGAAGCAGAACCTGCGATTTGCCGTCGGTGCTAGCCGTCCAATTCACGAGATACATCCGTTTGGCGTCCAGATCGATCACCGGGGTGCTCAGGATTCCCCACAGAATGTTGATGCCCCACAGGTCGACGTTGGTTTCGCGGTGCTGTCCCGGGCCGGCCTCATGAATCACGGTGGGCACAAAGGGCTTACCCAACAAAGTAGATGTCCAGAGAAGATCCTGGCCCTGGGGCGCATCGGCGTCGAAAGCATAAACGTGATTTCCCATCGACGCCACGAACACGACGTTGTGCGGCTTTTTGTCCTTCTTCATCACTAACCCCGGCACGTACAGGGGTTGGGCCTCGACCCTGGGGTCATCCGGGATACCGAGGCTTTTCAGTTTCGTGAGGCCTTTCGTCGCGACCACTTGCGGAGTGAGCGTGGTCTCCGTGGTATTGGCTCCGGTCCGACCGTTGTTATAGGACCGTGTCAGGACCGGCGTCGCCGCGTAGACCGGTAACATCGCAATAAGCAGGAATGAGCTGGTTTGCGTAATCATGTGTTCAACCTTTCCGCTTTTCATTTCGTAGCGCACGCACTCCTGCGTGGGCCGTCTGGCGACTCTGCCAACACCGGTTCACACGCGTGTGAACGCTGCACGCAAGAGTGCGAGCGCCACACATGGGTGAAAACCGACTGCCGACAGCCCACTAATTACCCCCCCAAGAAAGATAGACCCGTCCGAAGGCCGCGAGTGTTCATGATTATAAGCGAAAGGCGTGGGAAAATGACGACAATTTATGTCAATAATTCATGACCGCGGCCGGCGATGACAAGATCCGCGCTTGATCGAGTAAACTTAGCTGAGTCTTGCATATGCTTCCAAGATTGGCCCTTGCGATCGCGGTTCTCGCCTTGCCGGCGGCGTTGTTTGCGCAACTCCAGGTCATCATGTCTGGCGGCTTTGCGGCCGCCTACCAGGAGTTACTGCCGGAGTTCGAAAAAACGGCCGGCATCACGGTCACTACTTTACGCGGACAGTCGCAAGGTGACGCACCCACCGCCATCGGCGCCCAGCTTCGCCGAGGCGTGCCCGCGGACGTGGTGATCATGTCCAAGGAGGGCCTAGACCAATTGATCGCTGATGGAAGAATCGTCGCCAGAACGAACGTTGACTTGGCCCGGACGCCCTTAGGAGTTGCCGTACGCGCCGGAGCACCCAAGCCAGATATCGGCACGGTGGACGCCTTCAAACAATCACTGCTACGCGCGAAATCCATCACCTTTCCGAATAGCACTACCGGCATCTACATGCTGACCACGCTCTTTCCGCGGCTCGGAATCGCCAGCCAGTTGGCGGGTAAGATCACGCACTCGGGCGTGGCCGCCGTAGCCAAGGGAGACGCGGAGATTGCGATTCAGCCGGTTAGCGAACTTCTTCATGTGCCGGGCTCCGAATTCGTTGGCACCATCCCGATGGAGATCCAGTATGTCTCGGTGTTCAGCGCCGCTGTGGTGGCGGGCACCAAGGAACCTGAATCGTCCAAAAGGCTGATCGCGTTCCTAACGTCGAAAAGCGCGACGAAGGCGATCCAGAATAGCGGAATGGAGCCGATGGGATCGCGATAAGACCTCAGCGTACGGATCCCCGGCCACTAGGATGACGCGCGGGTGGAGAGCCTCAGTGGCATGATGGTTACAGCATGGCGCGTCCAGCCAAAATCACGACCCCTTTCCCCTCCGTTCTTGAGACCGCAAAGAGACTTGGCGTGTCGAAACATGACGCTTTAGTCCTGTCTGAAATGGCGGAGCGTTCCGTAAAGTCCGGCGAATTTGTGATTCCTGGTGTTGGTCGTTTGGTGCGGGTGGATCGAAAGGCGCACAGCGGCCACGATCCGACGCCGGGTGAATCAATGAAGACCCCCGCGAGGAAAGTTGTGAAGTTCCGCGTGGCCAAGTCGGCGAAGGATGCGATTATCGGCACGAAGCGAAAATAAATGGCCCGCCGCTATGCTGACACGGCATTCATAAATATCCCATATGACCAGCGGTATCGCGACCTGTACCTCGCCTTTATCGCTGGCCTTACCACATTTGGGCAGACCCCAGAGCAACGCTCGAAGTTCCTGGTGGCGCTCGGCGCCTTGACCGAATCTTCGAACTAATGACCTCCTGCCAGTACTCTTTTCATGATCTATCCCGCGTTCAGCTAGATACCAGGCGTCCACTAACTCCTCGATTCAATATGCCCTTCGAGCTAGGCCTTGTTCTCGGCTGGCTGCAGACAAGCCCAAGAAGCAAGCACACTTGGTTCATTTTCGAGGCCGTCAATCGTCGTGTGTCCAAATCCCTAAGTGATCTGGACGGCACAGATCCGTATATTCACGACGAAAAGCCAAAAGGTCTTTTTAGAGAGTTAGGCAATGCGCTCGTGCGCAGCACCGATCAGCCAACCGTGAGACAGATGTTCGGCATCTACAGGAAAATCAAGATCGCATCACCATTGATTATGGAGAATGCGGGTGCAAAATCGCTCTTCGATGCTCGTGTTTTTCGGCAGCTTGTCGTTTTGGCAAGGAAATACGTTGAGCTTGGCCGTGCTGGCCTCCCGAACGAACGGTAGACCGAGTGCGAAGATGCGGCGCCCGGCTCCCTTCGGGCGACGACCGCGGTCGTTCTTACGCGAAGTGCACCTTCACCTCCGCCAAGATTGCCCTCAGCGGTCCTTGATCCGCATGCTCGGCAGGTAGATTTTCAATTAAGAAATCGATCTGACCCAGGATCGAGTCGATCTCCCGCCGCGCCCCGCCTCCTTCACCAACCGCGATGTAGGCTTTAGCAATTTCGCTCTGTTTTTCTGCGATCTTGTTATCCCACAGAGCCCTCATCAGCGTTGCGTCTACAACCCCGGCGCGCGACCAAATGTCGCGTTTTTCTTCGCGTTGCCGGGCGGCGGCGTCCGCACATTCACGGACTTGCTGTCGCCAGGTCTCCGACTCGCCGCGGGCGAGCACGAACGCAATTGCCGCGGCATTCAGGCCGGGGTAGTAGAAGCCGTCGCTCATCATGCGTTTGTGCATCTCGGCCGCTCTTTGATACGTCGCCAGCGCCTGAGCGAGATCGCCGGCTCGTTTGTAGTAGCCCGCTCGCAACGAGGCCAACTCAGCGGTATCGGCCAACGGCGCTACTTTCTCCAGCCATGCGAGAGCTTCCTTGCGGAGGGCCGCTTGTTGCTCCCCGGTCATCTTTCTCGATCTTCGATCCAGCAGATTGGCGATCTGCTGCGCCGCGCGCAGTGGTGCACTGCCGTGTTGGTCTGCCAGCGCCTGCCGGTATGCCGCGATTGCTTCCTCGAAGCTGCCGAGCTCTGCGTACGCGTTTCCAAAGGCCGAAAGCATTTCTCCATCCCGCCACTGGCCAGGTGTTTGGTCGCGTAAGCTCTCGAGTTCCTTCAGCAGATCCTGACGCTCGGCGCCCACAGCCTGGGAGGCAATATCGATGAGCCTTTGGAGGATCTCCTGGCGCGCAACGAACCGTTCCGGTGCGCGTTCCTCGCCTCGCTTCCCGTGTCCTGCGTCCAGCCGGAAATCGGGATTCCCGTAGCATTGATATGCGCCCCACGTGTTGCTGTGAGGGTACAATTCATTCGCCCGCTGCCGCGCATCCAGCACTGCGTCACCGAAGCGTTCGCCTGCCAGCATGCGCTGATAGAACCGGTCGGCGAATACCCGGGCAGCTTGGTCCTCCACAGCCCAGCCCGCCGCAACAACGGCCTTGACACCCAGGTTCATTAGCTTGACGGCAAAGCTGGCGGCGAGTTGCGGTGACGGCGTTCCCTCAGCCGCACCCGCTATGACGCCGAGATGGCAGCAGTTCACGAACACAAGATCTGGCGCCGCTAACATCCCGTCCAGAATGTCCGGCGTCAGCCACTGGTCCGGTCCAATTTTCATGCCGCGCTGTTTGGGGTCGTCAGGGTCGAAATTGCCATGGCCGGCCAGGTGGACGATGCGCAGCTCCTGCGTGAGGAGAGCGCCTACAATCGCCATGCTATCTTGCTTTATCAGCGGCGTGGAGTCATAATCCACTACCAGCCGGGCGTGCACGGCTTCGGCCTCGGCCTGTGCCCCGGGCAGGTCCGCCCAGCCACTCTGCGTATCTCCAACGACGAGCGCAGCGCGGCCCGAAGCCGGAGCCATCCGATGTTCCGATGAGCTGGACCGAAGCTGCCGCAACAGCCCGCATTGCACGGCGAGCGGTTCAACACCGGCACGCGTGCGCTGCGCCAAGAGCTCCCAGGGATAGTTAGCGGCATCTTCGTCGACGATCAGAACCATGTGGACTCGATCTTGCACGTAGCTGCGCAGATCGCGCGGAATTAGCAACTGGAAAAGCATGGTCGAGAGACCCTCGTCCCAAGCGGTTTGCCGCGTTGCTGCGCGCAGAATGGGCTCCAGCACCTGTCGCTCGGTTCCGCGTACGAAGTCATCCACGCGTGCCCGGTCCGTAAGAACGGTAAACTCGAGACCGTCGGATTCCGTCTCGCCGCTTACGGGCGGTCTCTTGTTGATTTTGATGCGTCTCCACCAACCGGAAGCGTACGGATTGGAGGGCCGGCTGGCACGGCCCCCTTCGAGAGTGCGCAGCCACGGTTCAGCCACAATTACCGCGCCGGCCGTTGCGTCGCCGTTGAGTCGCTCGGCCAGGGTCAAGATTTCATGCGCGGCTTCCGACGCAATGTCCTGGTACATTTCGATGATCTCGATTTGTTCCACCCGGACTTGATCCTGGAGCTGATTCTCGGTGAGCTGGCGATTCGCGTCCAGAGCGCCGTGCACCACGGCGGTAATGGAGTCGCGGACGCTACCTTGCCCATAGGTGCCCATGAGCAGCGCGGTAAAGTTCGCAGCTCGAGGACCGGTGGCTTCCGTCCGCCCCTGTTCCGCCAGCAGCAACGCATAACGGACAATCGCAGTACTCACTCCCCGGCGCAGTTTTTCAGGTGTAAGCTCACCAACCTCACCCAATCCAATCACCACAGCGCCTGGCGGACTCGCGTTCCGAGCAAGCACGATTTCGACGGTGCCGACGCGCCCCGGATACACGCCCATATGGAACCGCTGAGTCAGGCGCCTTTCCAACTGCTTGTCCAGCTCCTTCTCCGCACTGACAATCATGTCCTCTTGATAGTGGCCAACCATTACCGGAAAACTGGCTTGCCGCAAATGACCGTGTGACACCCACACCTTGATGGGATGTTCCACGACGTCAAACTGCGATGGCGGCCTGCCTCCCAAAGCCGCGTCCAGCAGATCGTCTTCGGTTGGAAAAAACAACGGCTCCTCCATCGACGCCGGCGCTGCGTCGGCAATGGGCGGGGCGGTGGACGCACGCGGCAGCTTCGACGTGGGCATCCCCGCCAGCAATTCGAGTAGAGACTCAATCAGCAGTTCGTGGCGCCCCAGCATGCCATGCGGGGCATTCACCTGCCACGTGGGAACGCCTTCTATGTGACTCGCCTGGGACGTTACCAATCCGTCACCGGCAGAGGTGTAGAGCACTGTATCGTCGTCGCCGACAGCACACACCGTGCGATCCGCTTTCCCGGTGATGGCGAAGACATTCTTGACCTTTGCCGGGTCGGCAAGGCCCAGTTGCGTGGGCGCATCCGGCCGCAGTTCCGCGATGATCTTCATACCGCGAAACAACTGCTCGGGAGTGGAATCCGATTGGTGATCGGCCATTCGCAGCAGCCGATTCAACCGGTTTTCCGTATTCTCCAGGTGAGCGATCGCCTGGCTGCCACGCAGCGGCGCGCCTAGCAATAGGATGCGGCCGTTCCGCGCGGCAACCTGGTCCCACACTGCCCCATCCGCCGCCAGCCGCAGTACGCCAAGAGCACCTGCGCCGTGAGCGACGAAATGGACCGGCAGCTTCTGAAGCCTCGGGTCAGCCAGACAAGCTTGCACTCGGGCTCGGAGTGTGGTCGCGATTTCTTCTATCCCTTTGCGCCAGTCGTACCCCACCTGTTCCACCCGGTACTGCTGTTGTAAGCGGTTGACCATCGGGGCGTAAAGCGCGGGAATAAGATCACCGCTGCACACCGTACCATCGGCACTCGCCAGCCGATCGAGCCCGCGTTTCGATAGCGCGGACATGTTCGGCCAGATCGTTCCGCCATCGTCTCTTATTTCGGTGCCCATGACATCCGGAACGACGAACACGATCGCGCGCGATTCCTGCCCTTCGACGGCGCGTCTGGTGTCGGCAACAAAGACTGTCTGGTCGGGTACGAACGGCCGGAAGCCTTCCACAGACTCGCCCTTTTCCGCCTCCAGCCACTTTCGTAAGAGCGATCGCGTACCGGTATTGCGGAAATAATGAAAGTGGTTTACATGTGGGCCTTTGTTGAAGAAATAGCTGGCGGTGGTGCGGCGCTCCATGCCGCCGTACATCGCGCTGGTGTTCACCACAAGATCGTTCGGCTGCAGATAGAACAGTTCCACGGCCAGCGTCTTCAGCCTCTGCCAAAGGCCCTCCGCCGCAAGATCGCCGGCGATGACGGCGAGGTCGGCCGCCGATGTCAGGTCCCTTTGATTGAGCAGATTGATCAAGGGGGATTCGGGCATCATGGCCTCAACGCCGGGTAGTTGCCGCGGGTCCGCACGCCGGCGGACGGTCTCCATGGTGACGGCTTTCAGCAACGCGTAGAGCGCGCTGGCCTTCAATACAGGAACGAGTCCGATCACGTTCAGCAGCACCGACAGGTACAGATCCAGCCGTTTGGAAGCCAGCACTGTGCCTCTTGCCGGACAAGCCACTCGAACGAATCGCTGCACCATCAGATGCTTCCGGCCAAGTTCGTCGGACAGCTGATCGATGTGGGCTGCCTCCTCGGCGCGGGCCTCCCGCACTTCCTCCCGGACCTTGTCTGGAACATCGTCTGGAACCTTGGCGAAAGAATTGCGATAGTCTTTCGGCAGCTCGTTCAGGCAGAGCAGTTCCCCAATGAGACCGCCACGTGAATGTGATACCAGATGGAGTTGCGTCCCTTCCGGCAACAAGCGCGCCGCATCGAGTGCGTTCAATACGGGACTGACGCTGAGAGTCTTGTGCTGGAGGCCGAGAATGCGCCCCGGGTATCTCTTCTTGAGAGCCTCCCAATCTTCAGGTGGGACTACCTCGTCTCCATCGTCCGGAGATGGCGAGAGCCCGCCGAAACTTCCGGCGATGCTGGATGCAGTGCCGTGAAGAAATAGCAGGTACGGCGCTCGGTTGTCCAGCTCTTTCGCGTCGCGCACTTCGCGTTCGGGAGTTTTTGGATCCGAGAGGATATATAATCCGGGACCGGGCTGAAGCGAGTCTTCGAACTTTGAAACGACTTTCCGGACGGCGAGATCTGCTGCCACGCCCACCGGGTCTAGACCGAGGATTTTTAGTCCCTTGAGCAATAGGTCCGCCGCGCCGCGAGCAGCCGGGGAGCCGAGATCGGCGGGAACTACCACCTCCTGCTCATCGGCGGCGCCTCGAGCCAGCAGACTGTTGCGCTTCTGCAGATCGTCGCGAAGTTGATCGACGCGGATCCACTGGCATAGTCCGCCTTCGTATTGCAGTTCAACCACGTCTTCAGGCATCGCGTCGAACGCCACGGATTCCACTGGCGCGCCGCGGAGAGAAACGCCGACCGAGACGGACGTTTTCTCCTCAACTTTGAGAAACTGGGCGATGTCAGCGTGTGGCGGGACTGCTGGGCTTGGATCGGCTGCCCTCCCGGGCAAGCGAAGGCGAATTGTCGACGCGGTGCTCGGCATGGTTCAATATTCTATCGGAACGGGGCCGGCCGCGAGAAGGAAAATGACAACTTATATCCCGCGAACAATTGACACTTCGCACGTGACACTGAGTTCCGATCTGCAGGAATTGCTCGAAAGATTGGCACAGAATAACCACGATCACTGGGCTCGCCAACGTATTGATGAAGGTTGGAGCTACGGGATTGGGCGAAACGACGATAATAAGCGACATCCTGGTCTGGTGCCCTACGATCAGCTTCCTGAAACCGAGAAGGAATACGATCGAACGACGGTCGTCGAAGCCATTAAGGCAATCATCGCCCTTGGTTACGAAGTGAGGAAGGCTGGTCCCCGTTAGGATTCCGTCGATCCAGCTAAGCCACGCTTTTAAATGTGATTTGACGTAACATAGCTCAGACGAGTTGGAAGGAGGACCACGATGCGTCTTCAGCTTCTCTTTGCTTTCGTGATCGGCTTCATGGGAAGTGCCGCCGCCCAGACGTCTTCAAATCGAGCTTCGCTAAACCAGGCTCCCGATCCGGCCAGCCTGGTTTTGGTGGGTGATCGCTTCAAGCCGCTCAAATACGACGAAATGACTCCCGAGCAGAAGATCATGATCGATCATCTCCTTGCAGGCGAACGGCAAGGGGCCAGGGGACCGTTCAACGTACTGCTGCGCAGTCCCGAAGTGGGCGACTTGGCCCAGCAATTCGGTGGCGCCATGCGTTTCCATACGGCTCTGCCCAGGGACGTGTCCGAAACGATCATCATCATGACTGGCCGCTACTGGATGGCGCAGTACGAGTGGACGGCCCATAAAGCAGCGGCGCTAAAAAACGGCGTGAAGCCCGCAATTGTGGACGCCATCGCCACCGGGAAGCGTCCTGCCGGGATGCCGCCGGAGATGGAGGTGGCCTACAACTTCATCGACGAGCTGCTGACCACGCATCAGGTGACCGACGCCACGTTCCAAGCCGCGAAGGATAAGTATGGCGAGAAGGGTGTCGTCGACATGCTGGGTTTGAGCGGTTGGTATTGCCTGGTCTCGATGGTGCTCGATGTGGACCGTTATCCTTTGGGCCCGGGTGTGCTACCCGAGCTGAAACCGCTCGACAATCCGCTTCCAATGGCCGGGATGGGCTTTGCGACTCCGGTTCCTGGGGCAACGTCCCCGTCGACCGCCCAGTCGACGGTGAACGGCAAGACGTTCACCTTGCGTGGCGACCGCTTCCGGCCGCTCACCTACGAACAAATGACGCCCGAGCAAAAGACCATGACCGATCACGCGCTCGCTGGGCGTGGTCCGGTGGGGATGTTCAACATCGCCGTTCGCAGCCCTGACGCGGGCGATCTGCTGTTCGCCATGGGGGACCGGGTCCGTTTCCACATGTCGGTTCCCGACAAGCTCAAGGAAATGGCGATCATCCTTACCGCCCGCTACTGGGGCGCCCAGTTCGAATGGCTCGCTCATCGCCAAGCCGCGGTTCAGGCTGGGCTGAGTGAGGACAAAGTCAAAGCCATCGCCGAAGGCAGACGCCCGGTTGGGATGTCGGCCGATGAGGAGGCCGTTTACAACTTCATTACCGAGCTGTTCAAAACCAGGCGCGTGAGCGACGGCACCTTTGCCGCGGTCCGTAATTCGGTTGGCGAGCGCGGCATCGTGGACCTGCTGGCCAGCGCGGGCTTTTATCAGATTGTTTCGATGTTCATGAACGTGGACCGCCTGCCGATGGCAAATGCGAATCAGAAACCCGAGCTGAAATATCTGGCCACGCCGCTACCGTAGTTAGCCGTACGGCAACAACTCTAGAGCCTGGTTCCCACAATCGAGTGCGTCTTGTCTGCGATGTCCGTGCATCGCGGCCAACATTCCCTGCAGGTGAGGCATTGCGCCGTCGATGCCGGCCGCTTCGGTGGGCAGCAACTCAGACTCACCGCTTGGGTTGGGCGGTCCGTCCAGGCAGGAGATCGGGCCGGGGATCGGACAAGATAACTCTTCGAAAGTCGCGATGGTGTCGGAAAGCACTTTGGTCTGTTCCTCCCATTGCGATTCATCGCGGCCACGAAGCCATTGCACGATATTCTTGAGATCGATGCAGCTTGCCGAATAGATCATGCCCCCCACAGCCAACGTCGATTCTTCCGCCCGAGCCGCGGATGGAAATGGCGGACGCCTTAAGCGCGTGAGGACTCGGCTAGCTCCCGTCGCCGTACGGGTAGAATAACGCTCCAACCGGCGGCCACGTTACAGTGGCCATTTCGAAGGACCGTGCCTTCCCCTCCGCCGAGTGATCTTTACATACATTTACATTGTTGCTAATGTTCAGACCTTGCTTTGACTTGTCTTAGACCTATAATCGCTTGAACTTGTTGGGTGATACTTCAAGTGCGCCCAGCCCAGAAGCGGCCAGTTGATCGCACGATTCACGTTCTCATCGCCCCGCCTGGTACCCGCGGCTTCAGAGTCCGTGTGAAAACCCTCCGCTTGACCGCTCCCTCTGGTCGCGGCTCCTAACGATCTGATTTTGCTGGACCGTCGATACTGAGCCGTGACCGAAGGGAGCGGTAGTTTTCACACAGACTCTGGGAAGCCGCGAGAACCGAAAAAGCGGCAGAACTCGCACATACTATACACTCGACTTATGCGCTCCAAACTCTGTCTTTTTGTAAGCCTGATCGTTATCGCGGCCGCCGCCACCCCGGCCTTCGCGCAGATGGACATCAAGGCCGCCGTCTTGAAGCACCTGCAGACCTCGCGCGACTTCACGCTGAAAGTAGCCGAGCAGATGCCGGCGTCCGACTACGATTTCAAGCTCACTCCTCCGCAGATGAGCTTCGCCCAACAACTGGTCCATCTGTCACAGGCATTCGACGAGTTCCTGTCTCCTATGACCGGCGGATCGGCAGGTCCGGGGAAGCCTGTTTCGTTGAGCAAACCGGACGTGATCGCTTTCGTGCGGAAATCCTTCGATAACGCGATCGCAAAAGTTTCGAAGCTAACACCCGCGCAGATTGGTAAAACTTACACCAGTGGCGAGGGCACATCCACCGGCACGGACATGCTACTGGAGCTTCTGGACCACACCACCCACCATCGCGCTTCAGCGGAAATGTACTTGCGGGCGAAAGGCATCACTCCCACCGAGTATCAGTTCTGACGTCGGCCTTACCCGAACTATCTCGTTCGTCCGGTTTCGAAGAGGAACCAGATGCGCCGTTCGGTTTGATCTATCCAGTTCTCTAACAGGCTGGTGGTAGCGACGTCGTTCTCTTCATCGGTGAGGTCGTGAGCTTCACGCATAGCGGCGAGTAACGCCCGGTTGTCTTCGCGCAATTCGGCCAGCATGTCCAACGGATCGACATACTCCGCGTCGTTGTCGCTGAGGCGCTGCAGGCGGGCAACGTGCCCGATGGATCGAATTGTTACGCCGCCGATCTTACGCACGCGCTCGGCAACGTCATCGGTCATGGCGAAGATCTGGTCGGCCTGTTCGTCGAGCAAGAGGTGGTAGTCGCGAAAGTGCGGCCCGCTCATGTGCCAATGAAAGTTCTTGGTCTTCATGTAAAGAGTAAATACATCGGCCAGCAGCGCGTTGAGAGCGCCACTGATGTTCTTGACGGCTTCCGAGCCGAGCGCACTGGGTGTCGCCAGGGCGGCCTGGCGGCGCGATTCCAATTTGTCGTGAGTAGTTGGCATGCCGAACACCCTGCAATCGAGCGGCCAAAAGCCGGATCCAGCGCTAACTTGGCCACGGTCGGAAAGGTCCCGTCGTCCGCGTGTCAATCGAGTCGACCGGCCGTCACGTTCTAGGGCGTGGAATGCCGCCCCGCGGGAGACGGCGCAGCACCCTTGGCGTCCTGCCACAGAATCGCATTTAGCCTGGTTGCGTCCGCCGCGTCGGGTCGCGAGAAATCCATCCGCGACGATTCTTTCGCGCCGGGAGCTTTCTTCTCGTTCAGCCGGTAAATAAGGCCGCTAGCCAGATTCCTGTCGTCCGCCTGATAGGGCGGCTGCGTTCCGGCTCCGGAGAACAGCGGCGCCATCAGGGGAGCATGCGCGTCGAACAGGTTCATGGGCGGGAGGCCGAGCAGAGTCTCCATGGTGTGAACCATGCTCACGGTCGTATAGAAGTGATGATCTACGTAAGGCTTTTCAGGGCGCGGCGAGTACTTGCTGATCTCGAGAGCAGTGGAGCGATGCGCATCCACGTGGTCCGCTCCATCTTGCGCATCGTCTTCGATCACGAAGATCGCCGTATCGTCCCAGTAGGCGCTATGCGACACCGCCTCCACGACGCGCCCCACCGCGAGATCGTTATCGGCCACTGACGCTCGCGGCGTGGGATGCCCGGCGCGCGTTCCGCCGGTGTGATCATTGGGCAGATACAGAAGGATGAACTGCGGCAACTGCTTCGCGCTACCACGCGCTTTCACAAATTCGTCAAATTCGCGAAGGAACTCGTCCGCCCGCAGCTGATCGGGATAATCGACGTCGAAATCCGGAAAGAGCGGATCGAAGTGATCGCGCTGAGCCGCTTTTGTCGCACGGACATCTTTCAAGCGAGGCACCGGCCACGGCCACGGACTGGGCCCGCCGCGAGGATTTCCGAGATTCGCCGGCAACGGATCGCCCTTCTTGATTTCCGCGGAGGGACACGCGCTGGAGGAGGGCGAGGGCGCGCCCTCGCGGGGTGAAGCCACCTTTTCGTTCTTGCACCAATCCACCGCCGTCATTTCTCCATAGATGCGATAGGTATAGTTGTGCTTCGCGAGATTGTCCCAGAGGAAACCGGTGCCTGGATCGTCCATATCGGGCAGGTCCTGCTCGAGCGAGTTGCCGAAATCCTCGGGACGCTCACTTCCCCGGTACAGAATGGGCCAAATTTTTTCGATGTAGTCGGACGTTGCGGAACCATCGGACCACAGATGGCCGTTGGCGGAGACTTCGCCGCTGTCGTAAAAGTTGTCGAGCACGCCGAACTGCAGGGCGAGCTTGTGTTGGTTGGGAGTAATATCGGCGCCGTACATGGTCAGCGCAGGATCGCCGTCGCCCGCTGGCAGATCGCCGAAGATCTGATCGTAAGTGCGATTTTCTTTCAGAATGTAGATCACGTGGCGAATGGGATTCCGGCCGCTTCGAAACACAATCTTGTCCGGGTTGGCGTGGAGGAGATTGTCTTCTTCCACCTGCCGCGTGTAGGCGGGAAGGTTCTTATCGATGTCGCCCGCGCTCAGCCGCTGGATGGACCCGCCGATCAGGGTCGGTATGTAAGGATGGGCGCTGGGATGCAGCCCGGTCTGCACCGTCGCCTGCATATTGTTGGGCCCGCTGCTTTCGCCTTTGGCGGTAGCGATCAGCAAGTCGTTTCCCGCGGCGGCCAGGGCGCTGGGATACCATTCCGTGGGGATGAAACCGATGGGCCGTTCGGCGACAGCCGAATCGAATACCGCCACTGCATCCAGCGACGCGCTGGCCGCGTAGAGACGCTTTCCATCGCGCGAGAGCGCCATTCCGATGGAGACCGCGCCAACGGAGGTCTCTTTGTTCAAAGCCACGTGGTAAGACCGGAGCAATCCGCCCGTCTTCAAATCCACCGCTGTTACACCATCGGAGTTGGCCGTTACCGCGTTGGATATCGCCACGTAGAGGACGTCTTCACCTGGACTCAGAAGCAGCGTGGTGGGATGCATACTGGGCGCGACTGGATCGACGGAGCGCCCTAGTTCTATCCGTCGAGCCACCGTGCCACTTTCGATATTCAATTCGGCCACCTCTGAGGCGTTCCACAAGCTGACCCACGCCCTGGTTCCAGTCTTGTTGGCGATGACGGTGTATGGATACGCCGCGGGAATGTATTTGCTGCTGCTGAGATCGAAAGATTTTAGAGTTTGCCCGGAGTTGACGTCCAGCAGCACGACATTGTCGGAGAGATTGTTCGCTACCAGCAACCGGTCGCCGCCGGCGGAAGCTAAAACGGCCAACCCGGCGGGATACGGCGGCGCGGTCCCCGGCCCAGGATTGCCCATCTCGTAGGTGAGTTTCTTCCCCGGCGCCAGCCGCTGCGGGGGAATTCCGATGAAACGCTCCGGCCTGACTTGTCCGTCCGCGAATCCGTAGATCGCAATGCCGCTCTTCGCAATGGATGACATGGAGGCGTAAAGATGTTTGCCATCGCTTGAGAACGCAAGCCCGATGAAGTAGCTTTCAAGCGTCGATTTTTCATCGCCCCTCAGACGCTCGTCGGGAAAATCGCGCAGCTGATTGTTGCCGAGATCGAGAATCGCGATCGACTGCCGCACCCCGCTCTGCTCCGTGCCGTATCCCTGATTGAGCAGCGCGGCATAACGGCCGTCGGGACTGAGCGCGATAGTGGCGGGGTAGCTGTTACTACGAGCAATGAAGCCGGGGACTGGGACCGTAAGGGTCTTGCTGGTAGGTAGATGGATTTTACGCGAACGCTGGTTGGCGCGCGCGACAATGAGCGCCAGGCAAAGGATGACGAGCGCGGCAGCGATGATAGCGGAGATCTTTTTCACTGCGGATAAACCAAGGATGCCGGGTTCAGGCCGAACCTGTCTTGAACGGATTTGACCGTCAAGTCCATTCAAGACAGTTCTATCTCACTGTGGCATGTTGGTTTTTGAAACCTGCTTGCGGCATTGCCACGATTCTGACTGCCATGGTTCTGACCGTCGTGTTAACCGCGGCGGGACCGCCGAGTACATACGTTTTCGGCAATCCCACGCTGTCTCAATGGCCGCCGAACCGAACCTATCACGTGGAGAACTACAAGCTAACGCTGCATTTCGACCAAACTAAAGGCGAAGTATTTGGCGACGAAATAATCACTCTGCGGCCACTCGAGCCCCAGTTCCAAAACTTCTATTTAAATAGCAGCCAGCTGACCATCGATTCGGTTACTTTGGAGCAGCTGCAAGGCGCGCCCCTCAAGTTGACGTACGCCACGAAAGATCCCCGTCTCTGGATCACGCTCAATCGAGCATACGATGCAACCAGCGCGCTGAACGTACGGATCGTATATCGCGGTTTTCCCCGCACCGGCCTGTTTTTCGTAAATCCAACCCCGAGTTATCCCAACTGGCCGCACGAGGTTTACTCACAAGGCGAAGCGGAGTTCAACCGGTTTTGGTTTCCGTGCTGGGATTACCCCAACGACATGGCGACCAGCGAGACCATCACCACCGTTCCCGAAGGACAAACCGTCGTTTCGAACGGCAAACTGGTGAATGTCACGCACTCCGCCGGTCAGGTGACTTACGATTGGGTGGAAAACATTCCGCACAGCTCCTATCTGATCTCCATTGCGGCCGGTCCGTGGCACAAGTTTAGCGACAAATATGAAGACAAGCCGGTGGACTACTACGTACCCGCTAACATCGACGAGGCCACGGCCCGGCGATCTTTTCATCTGACGCCCGACATGATTGGATTTTTTTCGCGCGCCACGGGCGTCGATTACCCGTATGAGCAATACGCGCAAACCACCGTACAGAATTACATATTCGGAGGCCAGGAAAACGTCAGCGCCACCACTCTGACGGACCGGACACTGCACGATGAGCGCGCCGATCTGGATTATCCCAGCACGAATCTCGTCTCACATGAGTTGGGCCAGCATTGGTTCGGCGATTTTGTCCAAGGTCGGGACTGGGCCAATATCTGGCTGAACGAGGGTTTTGCGACTTATCTGGAGGCGCTCTACACACAGCACCACGAAGGCTACGATGCCTATCGCTTTGCCATTTACAACGATCAGCTGGCGGAGCAGTCCGAAGACCGCGACTCCTACCGCCGCCCGCTTGTGGACCGCCACTATAGCGATCCCATGGACATGTTCGACGCTACCACCCACGAGAAGGGCGCCGATGTGCTGGATATGCTGCGTTACGTGGTCGACGGCGCGGCGGCAGCGTCGAGAACCGCATCGCAAGACGAGCCGTTGTTCCGGGCGTTCCATCACTATCTGACTGCGCACCATGCGCAAACCGCGGATACGGCCGACCTTCTCGCTGCCATCCGGACAACCACTGGTGAGGAGCTGGATTGGTTTTTCCACGAGTGGGTATTTATGTCGGGTCATCCGGATTACCGGGTGGAAGCGAGTTATGACCGTGCAAAGAAGGCCGAGAAGCTCACCGTTACGCAGACCCAGGCAACCGATGCGGAAACGCCGGTCTTTGATATGCCCATCGAGCTGGCGTTCCACGGCGCGAACGGCGAGCAACAAAAAGGTTCAGGTTCGCGACAATTTGCAGCGGCAAGAGTTCGATATTCCGCTCGATTTCGAACCGCGATGGTTGGATTTCGATCCCGACGATTTCATCGATAAAACTGTGCAGTTCGATAAGCCGGTAAGTGCGCTGCTTGCGCAGGCGGAGAAAGACCCGTCGATGATGAGCCGCCTGTGGGCGGTGCAGCAGCTCAGTGCTCCCTCGGCCGCGAATGTGGGTGTCCGCCTGAACGCGCTGACGCGAGTACTCGGCTCCGATGCCTTCTACGCTGTCCGCGCGGCTGCCGCGACGAGTCTCGGCCTTTTAAAAACGGAACAGGCCAAGGCCGCGCTGCTCTCCGCATTGCAGCAACCGGATAGCCGCGTCCGCAGAGCGGTGGTGGAAGCCCTGGGCAATTTCGCTGCGGACCCGGCCGTCTATGGTGCGTTGGTCAAGGCGCTGCACGATGATTCCAGCTACGCGGTTGAGGCCGCCGCTGCCGAGCGCATAGGTAAATCGCGTGCCGCGGAAGCATTCGACGTCTTACGGGCCGAAGTTCTGACCAAACCCGAAGAACACGTGATGCAAAGCACGTTGAGCGGCTTAGCGGCAACCAAAGATCCGAGAGCGGCCGAAATCCTGTTGGCGCAAGCGCAGCCTGGCGTGCCCGAACGAATCCGGCTGAGCGCACTTGCGGGACTGGTAAAGCTGAAAGAAGCGGTAGCCCAAAATCACGCGCAGGAGCTGTCGCAAGTGGTTCGAGCCGCGCTGCACGACACCTTCTATCCCGTACAAGAGGCCGGTGAAGAATTAGTTGGAGCTTATAAGCTCTCTGCGTTCGAAGCGGACATTCACGCAGAGGCGCAAGGCGCACCCATGGCCATCGAGCGCCAAGCGGCGCAAAAGGTTCTTGAGCAAGTGCATCATCGGAAGTGATTCGGGAAGTGATTCGGGAAGTGATTCGGGAAGTGATTCGTGGAAGTGATGTGAGTCATGATTGTGCAAGCGACGTGCGCGGTGCGCACTCCTGAGCCGGGCGACTACGACAAAATGGCCGACCTGGCGGGGCAACTCGGCTACAGGTCTACAGCCGCAGAAGTGCGGTTGCGCCTCAGTGAAATGACGGATTCAAGCCAGTACGCCGTCTATGTTGCTCAGCTTCCCGAAGGCCAAATCGGTGGTTGGATCACGGTGCACATGTTTCGCGCCGTCGAACTCGATACATGCGCGGAGATCAGCGGGCTGATCGTCGACTGCGAGGTTCGCTCTCGCGGAATAGGAAAGGTGTTACTCGATGCTGCCGAAGCATGGGCGCGAAGCCGCGGTTGTGCGGTTATCTCAGTGCACTCCAACGTCAAGCGGGGACGTGCGCACGCCTTCTACAAAAGGAACGGATATGAATGGACAAAAACCCAAGAAGAATTTCGCAAAAGCCTCTGAACGGGGAACGATTTCAGTCGGTTCTTGAAGAACACGATTCCCGACGCCAGGCCGCGGGCGGAGCGCCCGTAATGCGGTGAATCCACCTGGTCATGTGAGCCTGGTCCGCGAAACCCGTTTCCGCGGCGATCGCGCTCAGACCATCGGATCCGCGAGTGGTGCGAAGCCAGGCCGTGCGCGCGCGCCATTCGGCTCGAAACAGCGCCGGCGCAATCCCGTAGGCCGCTGCAAATCCTCGAGACACAGTTTCTCGCGCCAAACCGTTTGCTTCCGCCCAATCTCCAATCGCCAGGGAGGCGTTCATGGTTAGAGCCGCGGCCAGAAGATCCGGCCAGTCGTTCCTTCTGCCGGGCGGCGGTGGCCAATTCTTCCTCAGGGCGTGCTGCAAGTGGAGAGCAGCCTCTCTGACATCCTTTTCAGCGGTTCGCGCCAATGCGTCCACTTCGTTCAGACGATAAAGTCCCCCCGCGCCGTCGGTATCCGGCCATTCCAGCCGTATCAGCTTGACGCCGGGAGAAACCATCAGATTGGCGTGGCAGTCTAGCGCGGGATGGATCAATACATCACCCGCCGTGGCACGTACGCGCCCAACGTAGCCCGATTCCTCAAAACACCCGGCGAGCACCACGGTGGCGTACGCGCGCAAATGCCGATGCCGCGGCAGGCTGAAGCCGGATTGCAGAGTTTCTATTCCCGGAGTTATGCGACGAAAAGTGGAACTGTCGCTCGGTGAGTACACGTTCGATTATAAGTGGTTCAAGCCATTGAAGAAAAACGCGCAACTGGCCGATGGATTCCTAACGCCACAAAAAGCAGCGCGAATGGAGCCGATAACCAACTCGAAGGTTTCGCGCAAGGGCCAGCGCCCCCAGAAGCTCTGGCTGCCTAGCCTGCTACTGCTGGCTCAGTTTCTGACCATCGCTCCGGTTCTTCTCATCGTTTTCGCGGACGAACAGCAAAGAAAGACATCGGATGGATATGTGGCGCTACTGGACGGGCTGGACCGGCTTTCTTTCGCGATCGAGGAACTGGAGAACGTTCCGCGGTCAGAGGAAGCGTGGCGCCAACAATACTCCGATTATCGCGGCGATTTGACGCGCATACTTTCAGCCTCCGCGGCGACGCCGGAAATTCGCGAAACTCTGGCGCGGGTGGATTCCATTGTCACGCGCATGGCAAAGACTGAATCGGACCCGAACAAGAGGCCGGAGGACGGCCGGGCCGCGCGTTCGGAGCTATTCAATGCGGAGCGCTCGGTACGCTTGCAGCTATCCACAACCGGCGATAGCGTCGCGCAGAGGACCACTTATCTCAAGGCTTTGGTCGCGGGAGCATGTCTCCTGGCTTTTGGAGTCGTATTTGTGGTCCGCAGGTTTCGCGTCGACGCCGCCATCCAGAGAAAATTGCAAGAGGAACTGCGAACCGCCAACGAAGAGGTCATTGCGGCGCTGGCCGCCGCCCGTTCGGAATCCGCGGCCAAGAACCGATTTCTGGCGCAAATCGGCCGTTTGATTGGGACACCGTTGAAGGCCATCGTTAGCGGGGCCCAGGATCTTCTAAAAACGGAGCTCACTGGACCGCAGCATCACTGCGCGCAAACCGCCCTGGGATTGGCAGAGTCGTTGGCCCAGGTAGTGGACCAGGTGGTCGACTATTCCAGGATGGAGACGGGGAGCCTCCAGCTGCAATCCAGCGAATTCGAGCCCGCCAAAGTTGTTGCCGATGTGTTGCAGCTTTTCATTCCACGCGCGGAACGCAAGGGCCTGAAACTGAGGTGCTCCATCCAGGAGGGCCTGCCAGGCGTGGTACAAGGCGATCCAGAACGGCTGCGCCAGGTTTTGATCAATTTGTTGAGCAATGCCGTTCGCTTTACCCAACACGGCGAGATCGCTGTGCGCGTGGAGCAAGCCACCGGCCCCGAAGAACGGACCAGTCTTCGATTTGATGTGAGAGACACGGGCATCGGCATCACGGAGCAGATTCGCGACCGTCTATTTCAACCGTTCATTGCGGCCAGCCCAACTGGAACGGGTCTTGGCCTGGCGATTTCGAAGAAGCTGGTGGAGTTGATGGGCGGCAGGATCGACATCACGAGCGAACCGGGCCGCGGGTCCACTTTCAGCTTCATGGCGGTGTTTGAAAGCGCTCGCACGAGTAGCCCGGCGGTTTCGTCCGCCGCCGACACTATCGCAGCCGCTGGAGTTGGCACCATCCGCGCCGTTCAACCGCGGCCGCAGGGCGCCAAGGAGCAGCGCGACAGAAGAACGGAGCATCGCCATGGGATCAATTACCCGACGCTGCTCAGAGCCGAAAATGCGGGCGTTGCGGTTATCCGGGTACTGGATGTGTCCGCGTCGGGCTTGCGCGTATCGGCTCCGTTCCGCCTGCTTCCTCGAACGGAAGTGGAGATTCGCATCGAGGGTACGTCCGTGGTTGGCGTGGTCCGGAACTGCACTCGTATCGCCGCCAACGAGTTTCATGTCGGTATCAAGATTCCTCGGGAGACCACGGTGGACGACCAGGAACGCTTGAATCACCTAAAGATGTTGCGCATTGAGCTGACCTGAGCGGGGCCGCGACGCCCTCCCTCACGGTCGGGGTTCAGAATAACGCCCTTCTATGGCAACGCACGGCGCAAACTCTTAGCATGTTCGCGGTAATGGGAACCGGCCGCGACACGGCGGCTCGCTAGCCTGAAAGCGCTTCTGCTGCGAACCATCGGCGTTGCCCTGTCCGAGAAACCCGACAGGCTGATGGTCGCCATGTCATTGATCGCCTCATTGGTGGCAAAAATGACGTCGACATCCCCGTTTTCCAATCCGCTCTCCGGCAGAGTGAAATTGACCTGATACAACCCGGCAAACCCGGGCGCCAGACCGGCGAACGTAACATCGGCGGGTGCAAAATCCACTCCGTCGTCGAGAAACACCACGATGTCCGCTGCTTCAAGGCTCGAGCTCAAGGGAGTATCGGGCGCTGCCGTGCCATCGGGCAGCTGCGGGGTTACGTCGCCCAGACCAGTCATGAACATAAGAACCGTCTCTCCAGGTGTGGCCGGGCTGCCTGCCTTTACCACCGAGTAATCGGAGTGCAGAATCGCTCCCGCTCCGATCCCGTTCTCGGTAAGGGTGTAAATCCCCGGCGCCGAGTTGTCCCCGTACACCGTGACCAGGTTGGACTTCGCGCCGTTCACCACCACCTGGAACGTTGCAAAAAAATCCCCCGATACCTCGTAAGGAATCAGAGCGCTAATCTGATTCTTGCTCACCTCATATACTGGCGCCGCCACCCCGTTGACGAAAACCTGTACGCCGCCGAGCGTGGTGGGAATCGGGAGCACCGCCGCCACTTGAGTAGATACACCGAAGTTTCCATACAGGTTCACCAGCTCACCAGGAGTATAAGCGTTTGTGATCGGCGTGTAATTGGCTGCGTTGGTAATACCAACCGGATTAATCCACACCGTGGAGGAAGCTGTATAGGACGGAGCGTGAACGCCGATAATGAGCGAAAATTGTTGGTTGGATCCAATCTGCATCAATCCTGTTCCCTTGGAGCCGACGAGATAAGTGTAAATGTCGCCGTCGTAATATGATCCGTCTGCCCCGATGGTTACTGCCGTGTTGAAGGTGCTGTCACTGGTTATTACGTCCACCACGTCGTCAAGCCGTTGATGCGAGATGAGGGTTCCATTTCCACTCGTGTTGATGGAGCCATAAAAAGCGTCCAGGAAATCCGGCGGGCTGGCCACATAGTCTTCCATCCCCGCTGTAAAGTAAGTCCCATTCAAGAGTGAATTCGAACTTGTCCCGGAAGGTGCGCGAAACCCGACGAACATGTCGGTCCCGGTAGCAGAGCCTCCCACCAGCCAGTTACCGTCGGCCGACACATACAAAACCTTGGCGCCGCCGACGATCTCGGTTTTATTGGTCGAGCTCCCGGGAAAAGTCATGGTTCCACCAGTCGTGCTGGAGAGTGTGTAAGTGGACGCCGCGACGTTCTGCGTTATGCTCGCACCGGAATTCACGTTTTCTAACGAGCCAGTTACTGTAAATGCCGAGACATTTCCGTGGCCGTCGGCTTTCAATGTGAAATAGCCCTGCCGGGCCAGCGAAGAGGAAGCATTGAGGAAGTCCAAAGTACCCACAGTGAAGTTGCCCGAAAGCAGGCTGTTCGAAGGCGAAGCCGACGCTTGAACCGCGATGAAGAGATCGAACTCGTCATCCTCCGTGGAACTGGCGATGACGACGGGCTTGCTGAAGGTGCCGAAAAGAGTTGCCGGATAGTAAACGACGGGATTGTCCAATTGGGCCATGCCGTTGGATTGCACTCCGTACGTTCCCCCGCCGAGCGAGCTGCACGAGCCCATGCCGCTGGATCCGGCCGAATCGAACAGTTGCGTATTCGAGAGCGTGTAGCGTCCCGCGCCGTCGAAGGTCATGGCGCCGCTGAGGCTGCAGGACTCCGTCAAGTTGCCATTCTGGTCGTTGAAGAAAGTCACGTACCGGAACAGGTATTTTCCGCTGAGGCTCGCCGTCCCGCTGGTATCGAAACTCTGAGCCTGGAGCCAGGCCGGCGCCAGTGCCATCAAAAGTATGCTGCCTACGAGCGCAAAGGGTGCGGCGCGCACCAACCGGATTAGAATATTGCTCGCGCCGCGCTCCGTTTTGCGCGATTTCAGGATTATTCGATATATGCGCGTCATGTTATTGGCCTTTGCTCCAATTCATGATCAGGTTGTAGCCATCCACGCTGCCCAGCCCGGTGGCGAAGTTCCAACCACTGGCGGCGGAGTAGGCAGGGGAGTCGGTTTGGCTGGCTATCGATAGCGCGCCGTTTCCCTCGAACTCGGTGGATGGCGTCGCGCGGCCTCTTCCCACGAATCCGCTTCCGAAGCAGCTTATTTCCCCCGCGCAGTTGACCACGATGTCGCCCGTTGTAATGCTATGGAACACGGAGGACGCCACCGAACTGGCCGCCAGTTTGTAATACACCGGGTTCGGGTTACCTTGCGCGGTGCCTCCCATCTTCTGGTTCACCAGCGCCTGAATCCCAGCCATGATGGGGGACGCAAAGGAAGTTCCGCCCCCACCGGCCCAGTTAAACGGCGGACCCTCACACGCCGCGCCGCCATTGGAAGGATCGGAAAAACAGAACACGTAATAATGGCCCCAGACGCCGTTGGCGGCGAAGAGCGATACGTCGGGAATATCCCGGACGCCATCGCTCGGAATCCCGGGCACGCCCGTTTGCCACGCAGGTTTGGCGTATCCCTTGCAACTGCCTCCTACCACCAGATTTTCCGCCGGAGTGCCGGTTGCGCACCCGCTTGGCCCTCCGCTGCCCGCTGCCACGGCAAGGTTTCCGTATTGCTGCGCCATGCTGCTCCCACAAAAACCGCTCGATCCATAACCAGTTGGGTAGCCGAAAAAGACCGCCAGGATCGAATCCGCGCACGAGTCGTTCCAGGGGATCTCCGGAATGTAGGAGAGGGCGGAACCGTAGTCGGTTGGGTTTTTGGACGAACTCCAATACGTGGCGTTCGTGCCCTGGTACGAATCTCCGAAATCGGTGCCTCCGACGGCGACATTATAGGGCGTTGAAGCGAACGCGCTGACGCCGATGCCATGCAGGGCGGCGGGCAATCCCGCATCGCAGCTTGCGGCGCCTTCGTCTCCCGCGGCTACGAATACCGAAACACCCTCGGTTGCCCCCTGCTGCGCGGCCGAGTTGAACGCCGCATTCGCCGCCGCTCCGTTCTCCGCTTCGCAAAAGCCGTAGCTATCGCTGATTATCTGCGGGGGATGGCTGGCGTTGACCAAATTCTGCTCCGCGATCAGAACTCCGGATGTCGTGGTTGTGTCGGCGCAAGTAGCCAACACAATGGTTGCGTTGGGCGCGGCCGCGCTGGACCATTCGGCGTCCAGTGCCGCTTCGTCGTCCGCTTCCGTAACTCCCGGATCCGAACAATTGGAAGTTCCCTTAGCTGGCGCGGGATTGATTGTCTTGAAGGATCCCGACGTGTAAGTGGACAATCCGAGTACGCTCCGGAAAGTGGTCCAATCCGCTGTGTTGTAAAGATCGGTATCCTCCAGCAGCGCGATGGTCTGTCCTTCACCGGTGTATCCCGCCGCAAAAGCCGGGTTCAAATCATAAATCATGGCCAGATCGGCCGGCACTACCAGTTGAAATGCAACGTTGTATTGCGCGCTCGGCGTCTTCGACTTCTTCATCGAGCGGGGCCTGAAATCGTGCAACGACACAATCCCGACCATCACCGGAGAAAGCTCTTCGGGGATCTGAGGATCGCTCATATTGGCGATATGATCTTTCCCGTTTACGGAGAGCCTGTGAATTTCCGTATGGAATGCCTTCAGCACCTGGCCTGCGGTTCCGGAGAAATCGATCGACGTGCCGCTCGGATACACCGTGTTCACCGTGAAACCGCTGGAACGCAGCCAGCCGGAAACCGCGTCGATATCCTGCGGCGCCGGGCCGTACAACTGGCCGAATTGAACCGCCGTCAACCATCTGTGGAAATTAGCCGAGGACGAGTCGTATTGTCGATCGATAAAACTCTCCAACGCCTGTTCCCGCTCCGGGCTGCGCTGCAACTGCAGAAGCATATGATCCATCGCAAAGGTATCCGCCACCTTGCCGCGGTCGTTCTGCGCGTTCGCTTCAGGGCGTGTGTTCCCGGCAAGCGTGTATAGCCTGCGCGAATCGACAGGTCGCGTAACGAGAGCACGCGCTGCCGGCGCGTTCGCGGCGCTCTGTGCCACCAGGGCGGACGTCCAGCCAATGGTTAGTGCGCAGCAACACAGCAAACGCACCGGGA
This sequence comes from Bryobacterales bacterium, assembly GCA_963747945.1. GTDB lineage: Bacteria > Acidobacteriota > Terriglobia > Bryobacterales > Bryobacteraceae > Palsa-89. The sequence goes on along the minus strand of CAVVHB010000024.1, from coordinate 162,431 downwards.
AAGATTTAGCTCGAAGGGTGTTCGACATCGGGGCATCCTCGCAAAAAGATTTGATTAAATAGACGCGGTTTCCTGCCCACACCGCCCCAATGATCGCGAGAATTTGTTAAAGCCCAATTACAAGTCCGCGCCGAGCGATATGATTATCGAACAAGTCTAACGCATCGGGTCGGGGAAATGGGACCCACGTCGAGCACGCACTCCTGCGTGCCGCTTTCACTCGTGTGAACGCCTTACGCACCCGGTCAAAGAAGTGTTCGCAAGAGTGCGAAAACAACACGCGGGAGTGCGTCGCGCTAAAGCGTGCGCCACATATCAGAACGTGATGCGCGCGGTCAGCTGGATTTGCCGCGGTCCAGCGCCTTCGGCCGTTTGCAGAGCGGTGATCGACCCGAATCCGGCCACACCCACCGTCAGGGTGGAAGGCGGCGCGAAGTTCGGATGGTTGAACAGATTGGCGACTTGCACCCCTATTTGAGCGCGAACGGACTCCTTGATTGGAACGCTCTTAATGAGAGACATCGACACAGCCTCAGTGCCTGGCCCCACAACAGAACCCGCCCCTGAGTCGCCGAAGCGTCCGATGGCGTCAGGCGGCGCCACGAAAGCAGCGGGATTGATCCACTGGCCGATCGATTGCCCAGCGGTTGGACTGACTCCGGAAACCGTGTCCGCCCTGCCTCCGTTGGAGGAAAAGACGTTGAAGCCGCAACCACAGGGATCGTTGAGTTGAGAGACGGTCATGAATGGGCCGCTTTGAAACAACAGCACGCCGGCCAGTTCCCATCCGCCCACTACCCGGTCAACCAGCCCGTTGGCGCCATTCAGCAGCATCTTTCCTTTTCCGAACGGCAAGTCGTATAGAAACGTGGTGAGGAAGCGATGCCGGCGAGTGAAATTGACATTCCCGTAGTCGATGCCAGGTTGGTAGGGATTGGAAATCTGCCCACCATATTCTCCGGCGAAACCGCCCGCGGGGCTGGCTGGGTTCCCCTCAAGATTGGACAGATTCCGCGCATAGATGTAGCTGCTTTGCATTTGCAGCCCGTGCGATAACCTCTTTTGCACCGCTATCGTCATCGCATTATAGTTGCCGAAGCCATAATTGGTGTTGTAGTAGATCTCCTGCCACAGGGGATACGGGAAATTCGCCGAAGTGAGATTGGAGAATCCGATCGTGTTGGGAGGAGGCTGATTGGCATTCATGCTGGTCCCAAGATCGGACGAGTGGTTGCCGTCATAGGACAAGCGCAGGCCGAAATTCGCCCCCAAATCCCGCTCGATGGTGAGATTCCATTCCTGAACGTAGGGGTCCTTGTAGTGCAGATCGGTTACCTGGAAGTAGCTTTGCGAACCGGGTTGCGCGATGTTGGAGGGCCAAGAGTAAGGCAATTGGTAAGTCGGAACGCCGTTGGTCCCGATCGAATTGTTAAAGAACCCCACGTCGCTCGACTGCGTGGCCCACGCGCTCAGTACCGCCGTACCCATCAAGGCCTCGATGTATCGTCCGTATCCTCCGCGCAGAACCGTCTTGTCGTTTCCGAACATGCGCCACGCGAATCCAAAGCGCGGTGCGAAGTCCGTCTTTGTGGAATATCTAAGCGCCGGCGGGTCGCCAATGGACTGGGCAGTGACGATCGGCGTGGGAGCGATCGATGCCGCAAAGCCCGGATCGATAGTCCCCAACGTACCCGGACCGGGGACGATCACCGCTCCGCGCACGGTCTGCCCGTTTACGATGCTCAGGTGATTGAGATCGATATTCGACACGTTGTTGTATTTGTCGCGGAACGTCGGATGGTACTCATAACGCAGTCCGTAATTGAGCGTCAGGTTTTTGGACAACTTGAAGTCGTCCTGCACGAAGGCCGCGTAATGTTGGGCCATTCCGAAGGTGCAGCACAACTCGTTCGTGGCAATGGTGCTGTTGTCCGGGTAACCCAGGAGAAACGAAGCCAGAGGAGTAGCAGCGCCGGGTCCGAGCAGGGAACTCATCACAGATCCGTTAAAGGTGTAACTACCTTCCAGATCGTTATAAAACACGGCGTTGTAAAAGGCGTGAAGACGCCGGTAATCGGCGCCAAACTTGATCGTGTGTTTCCCTCTCGTCCACGTCAGTGTTTCCAGGATTTGCTTGGTGCCCTGATTGGCGTTCTCGTTTTGAAGTCCGATCGGCGTAAACCCGGCGATCACGAATTGTGGAACGATGTCCGCGCCGGCCGGTGGAGCTTGGGGCAGCCCTGTCAGGCCAAGCAGGGTGGCGGACTGCTGCGCGGTGATTCCGTAAGTGGATGCCTGGTGGCCTAGGCTAAATCCCCCGCGCAATTCGTTCACGATGGTAGGGCTGATGGTGTAATTCCAAGCGATGGTCAGCGCTTGATCTACCTCAGGAACGGAATTCTCGCCTACAGAGGGAAAAGAGGGAGAGCCGGGGTTCGCATACGCCGGCGCAATCGGCACTTGTGTTACCCGCCGATTCTTGTAAGTATATCGGGCAAAAATGAGGTTTTTCGAGCCAATCATTTGATCTACTCGAACATCGCCCTGGGCGCTATTGATAGGTATCGGGAAGTTGGCCAGATAGTTATTGGCAACCGCACCGGGAGATCCATAGTTTGGCAATGGGAAAAAGGTGTTCAGCACCCTTTGCGCATAAGGCGAAAGCATGCTGGCCGGAATAACATTCCCTGGGTAACCAGTCAACTGGTTGGCGGCGCCTCCGTTGGCGGCAGATAGATAGGTGGACAGATCGCCATTGCGCATATCCAGCGTCGGAACGCTCTCGATTTCGGTCTGCGTCTTGGGCAGCCGCAATGCTTCAAAGCTTCCGAAAAAAAACGTCTTGTCGTGGCCGTTATACAGTTTGGGAATAACCACCGGACCGCCCATATAGATGCCAAAATTGTTCATCTTCACTTCGTTCACCTGGTGGCTGAAGAAGTCGGAGGCATTGGTATAGCTGTTCTGAAAATTTTCAAACACCCCTCCGTGAACATGATTGGAGCCCGCCTTGGAAATGGTGGTAATATCGGCGACTCCTCCAAATTCAGCGGGATTGATGGTCTCCCCGATGCGAATCTCCTCAATCGCGTTGAACGAGGGGAATAGTTCCGAAACGGCCCCCACGGCGTTGATCGTAATGGCTGAACCGGTCCCCATCGAACTGATCCCGTCGATGCTCATGGAAAGCTGGCTTGGCAAAGTGCCGGCGACGGAGATGTTGCCGTTGGCATCCGTTTGCACGCCCGACTGTGCGGTCAGCGTGGACATGGCGCTGGTGGAACCGGTGGAGCGCGATGTAATCGCAACCGGAAGATCGGTCAGCTCGCGCGATCCCTTCGTTTCCGCGATGCTCGAGGTATCCGTTTCGATAGCTCCCGCGGTGGCTTCAACGTTTACCGTCGTAGTCTGGCTCGCTATCGACAGCTGCGCGTCCACGCGCTTGGTCTCCCGGCCGCCGAGGTCGAACGTGTTAAATTCAGCCTTTTGGAAGCCTTTGGCTTCGACATCCAGCTTGTAAGTCCCCACTTCCATATTCACGAACTGGTACGAACCCGTGTCACTGGTTATCGTCGAATGTTTCGCGTTCGTTCCGGTGTTAGTCAAAGTTACCGCCGCGCCAGGCACAACAGCACCCGAACTTTCCTTCACCGTGCCCAACACAGTGCCCGACGTCGATTGGCCGTTCAGTGCTTCAGCAAGCAGCAGCGCGGCAAAAAGCGCAACAAAACAACCGAGCCTGGGCCTGAAATGCGGTCCCGGGACAAGTGGACGGACCATGCGAGCGGGCATCAATGTCTCCTTGAACAATCAAAGCGTGTGAACGGTCAAAATAAGCGATTGAACGGGATCGAACCTGCAACTCTGCTGGAACGGGAGCAGAAACCGCGAGCACAAGGGAGTGCCGTGGCAGGACGTGACATTACACCGCGCCCCATGGCGCCTGGGATTACGTTCGCCAGCGAGTATACGGGGAGTAACGCGCTCAAAGGCCCCTGGCGAAAATTGTAGAGCGAGTATAATCGGGAAACCGTCCAGGGTCAATAAAGAAGTCGTTAAGAAGACATTAAGAAGACATAAAGATTCGACAGCGGTGGCGAGGCAGGATCATCGCTCAACACCCCGATCGACATTCGTCTAAGTCTAAGATGGGTGCTCAACTGCCCCGGAAAACGGAGGGATCCATGCTGCGTAACAGCATAGTAATTACGGTCGCGATTTTGGCTGCAGCTCTGGTTGCATTCGCTCAACAACCCGCCGCTCCAGCACCTGGAGGACGCGGCGCTCCCCAACCGCAGGCCATACTGCAGGTCAAACCAGGGCTCTACGTGATCACCGGCGCCGGCGCCAATACAACCGTGCGCGTAACTAGCCAGGGATTGATCGTGGTGGACGGGAAGCTCCCGGGCCAGGCGAACTATGACGCTTTGATGGCGCTGATCAAGGGTATTTCCGATCAGCCGGTCAAGTATCTCATCGTCACTCACCACCACGCCGATCACAGCGGCAACAACCAGCTGTTTCTGGACGCCGGAGTGCAAGTCGTCGCGAGCGAAGGTCTCAAGACGTATCTCGCCACCTACCAGGTCAATCCGAAACCGGCGCCACCCAGCATGACTTATCCGGGCGCGGAAGATACGGTCACTCTGGGCGACGTCAAGGTTGAACTACACCACTTCGGCCGTGCTCATACCGGTGGCGATACCGTCGTATATTTCCCCGATCTGAAGGTGGTCGACGTCAGTGATGTTGTCACAACAGGTAAGACGGGTCCGCTGATCGACTACGCAGGCGGTGGAAGCGCCACCGATTGGACGAACGTGCTGGCCGGCATCCTGGCGCTGGATTTCGACGAGGCCATTCCAGGCAACGGAGGCGTCCTGACAAAAGCCGATGTCGAAGCGTACAAGACAAAGTACGACACGGTGATCGCCCGAGCGAGGGAACTGGTGGCGATGGGCGTGCCCCAGGACCAGTTACTCTCTAAGCTCAAGACGGACGACATCGGATGGACGCCCAGAATTCCCAAAATGGATGCGTTTTACGCCGAACTGTCCGCGTCGAAGTAACCTGACAGTCGCCTGTGGTATTAGTCGCTCCCTAACGGTCGCGGTTCTGTAACACACGGAATCTGCTGAACTGCGTACCTCAGAGTCTGTATGAAAACTGCGATCAACCGCTCCCTTCGGTCACGGCTCAGTATCGACAGTCCAGCAAAATCACGGCGTTACGGAGCCGCGACCAGAGGGAGCGGTCAATGCGGACGGCTTCCACGCACTCGTCAGTAAGCGGTATTTTGGCGCTACTACCACGGGCTGCTAGTTGTCCGGCACCGGCATCAGGAACCGCTTCCCGTCCGGCAGAACGTCCCAGAACAATATGCCAGAGGGCACCTTGAATAACGGTTTCACGGCACCTGCCTGAAAGGTACCTCCACTAGTGACTTCCAAAGCCGTCGCCGTTCCATCTGGTGTGATGTAAAACAGCTCTTTGCCGTCACCGCTCCAAAGCGGAGTCCTGCCGCCCCCGCTGGTCACGATCACCGGGGCGCCGGCAGACCCGGTGGCTGCGTCGAACGGACGTACAGACACCTCGTTCTTGCCCGATTCATTGGAGCTGTAAGCGATCCAGTGCCCGTCCGGCGAGAACCTTCCAGTGACACTGGAGAACTTCGGATCCACCAGCGGCGTCGGCATGCGGTCCGCGGGTCCGTCGGCAGCCAGCAGCCGCAAGTGGGTGGGCTGCCCGAGGCTGTAGTAAATCAGAAACCGCCCGTCGGGCGACCAACTGTTCAGGCCCTTGCCTTCGGTGGAACGGTACAGCAATACCTCGTTGCCCGCGCCGCTCGAAGCCTTCTGGTACAGGTCATAGACGCCCGTTCGATTGGACGTGAACACAATACGGCTGCCATCCGGAGACCATGTGGGGAAAGCGTCCCAGCCTGGATCCGAGGTGAACCGGGCAGCCGCGCCGCTCGCGACATCCAGCACCCAGATGTCCTTATTCTGGGTCTCGCGATCGGTACGCTCAACCGCCACTCGCTTGCCGTCGGGCGAAATGGTAAGCGTGCGGTATACGCCCGCCTCTCCGAGCGTTCCAAGTTTCCTGCCTTGGCGGTCAAACCACGTCAGGTGGCCGTCAATAGCCCCTCTAGGAGCCGCCCGTTCGGACGGTGCCGCAGGTGGCTGAGCCAACAACGCCCCGCCCGCACCAAGCAAGAAAACTGAAATAAGCTTCCGCGTCACAGCCAGGTAGTCTATCAAGAAACCAACCGGGCTTGACGCGGACGTTCTAGAATGATCGAATACAATGAGTTGACGGAGGTGGCTCAATGGGCTGGCGGAGCCTGTTCATCGGGTTAGTGTGTGGCATCGGCGCGTTTTCTCTCGCCGCGGCCGAATTGGGAACAGTTGATCCGGACGGCACCACGCCGTTGCACTGGGCCGTTCGCCACGACGATCTCAAGACTGCTGACGCGTTAATCAAAGCCGGCGCGGATGTGAAGGCGGCGAACCGCTACGGCGTCACGCCCATCGCGCTCGCGGCCACTAATGGCAGCGCGGCCATGCTTGGTAAACTGCTGGACGCCGGCGTCGACGCGAACAGCGCGAATCCGGGCGGCGAAACTGCCCTGATGACCGCGGCGCGCACCGGCAAGACGGACGCCATTACCTTGCTGCTCGATCGCGGAGCGAAGGTCAACGCCAGGGACGACGTGCATGGGCAGACCGCGCTGATGTGGGCGGTGCTCGAAAATCATGCCGACGTGGTGGAACTGCTTCTGGCGCGCGGCGCCGACATCAACGCTCATTCCAACGTCACGATCACGCCGGGAGAGTACGTGCCTGCCCGAGCCGCCGCGGCGTCCGGAAACGGGATCATCCGCCAGCGCGCCCTGCCCACGCCAAACGGCGGAATGACGCCGCTGTTGTTCGCCATTCGAGACGGCAATGCCCCGATGATGCGGCTGCTGCTGGATCACGGAGCGGACATTCGCCAGCCGTCGGGAAATCACACCACGCCATTGTTGATCGCTCTATTGAACGGGCAGGTTGCGATGGCCACGGAGCTGCTGGCCCGCGGAGCGGATCCGAACGCGGCCGATGACTATCACCGCGGGGCTCTGTTCGCGGCGATTGACCTGCGCAATTTCAACCACGAAAAATACGGCGATCTTCCCACCGACGGGCGAGATCCTTTGGAGCTGATCAAGGCGCTGCTCAAGAAGGACGCCAATCCCAACCTCAGGACGGATACCGTTCCGGTCCATGGACTAATGCAATTCGACGCCTCCTGGGTGAACTTCGATGGCGAGACGCCGTTTGTGCGCGCGGCCCTTTCGGGCGATATCGAAGTGATGCGGCTGTTGCTCGCCAGCGGCGCCGATCCGAATATCGCCACCACCCAGGGTTCCACCGCGCTGATGGCCGCCTCCGGGATCAACTGGATCCCCGGCCAAACCTATACGCGCAGCGAAGCGGATTACGTAGAGGCGGTGAAGCTGTGCCTGGAGCGCGGCGCTCCCGTCAACGCCTCCAACACGCTGGGCCTGACGGCCATGCATGGAGCGGCCAATCGCGGATGGACATCGATCATGCAGATTCTGGCCGATCACGGCGCCGTGGTGGACGCCAAGGATAAAGAAGGGCGCACGCCGATGGTCTTCGCAAAAGGAATCTTTCTCGCCGTGCGGCCTCCCGTGGCGAAGCCCGAAGCTATCGCACTGCTGCAGAAACTCTCCACCCCGACCAATCAATGACGAGATTTTTGATACTGCAGCATTGTCGCCGTGGTCGCGATGAGCGCGCAGCAGCCTCAGGCGTTGTTCAATGGGCCACAGGCGCTGCTGAATCAGTATTGCGTCACGTGTCACAACACGAAATTGAAAACCGGCGGACTGGCGCTGGACAAGCTGGACCTGTCTCACTCGGGCGTCGACGCGGAGACCTGGGAGAAGGTGTCTCGCAAACTGCGTGCAGGCATGATGCCGCCCGCGGGCGCACCCCGGCCGGACCGTCACGCGCTGGACGCCTTGGCTGGCGTAGTGGAAGATGGGCTGGATCGCGCCGCCGCGGCGAACCCGAACCCCGGCCGCGCGCCGCTGCATCGCATGAATCGCGGCGAGTATGCCAACGCCATCCGGGATCTTCTCGCCGTGGACGTCGATGCTGCCACGCTGCTGCCGGCTGACGATTCCTCGAACGGCTTCGACAACATCGCCGACGTTCTGGGTATATCGCCGGCGCTACTGGAACGCTACGTAGCAGCGGCGGCCAAGATCAGCCGGCTGGCGGTGGGAGATCCCGAAACCGCTCCGCTGGACGTCACCTACACGGTGCGCGGAGATCTGAGCCAGACCGAAACGCTGGACGGCCTGCCGATTGGAACGCGCGGCGGCACGGTGGTGCATCACAACTTTCCGCTGGACGGCGAATATCAGATCAAGCTGTCGCTCATGAAGCTCAGTTTCGGCCAGGTATACGGTGAGGGCGCCGAGGGCCAGGAGCTGGAAGTGACCCTGAACGGCCAGCGCGTGAAGTTGTACAAGCTGGAACCCGTCCCGATGTTCTTCATGCGCGCGTCTCCACCCCGATCAACCCAGGGTTCGGCCGCGCCGCCTCCCGAACCGATCACCGATCCGCTCACCGAGCGGGTGAAGATGACTCCGAACATTCATCTGGAATTCAAGCTGAACGTCAAAGCCGGTCCGCAGACGCTGGACGTTGCGTTCCTGCAAAAGAACTATGACGCCAACGAGGATCTGGTTCACCGGCCGGGAGCCAGCACGTTCGATCCGAACATCGGCATGCAGTACGGATACGACACAGTCCCGCATCTGGCGCGAGTGGATATCACGGGTCCCTACCATGCCACCGGCCCCGGCGATACACCCAGCCGGCAGCGCATTTTTGTGTGTCACCCCAGCACGCCCGCCGAAGAGATTCCGTGCGCCCGCAAGATTTTGTCCAACCTGGTTCGCCGGGCATTTCGCCGCGCTCCAGCGGATAACGATATCGAATCTTTACTGAGCTTTTATCAGCAGGAGCGGAACAAAACCGGGAGCTTTGAGGCTGGAATCGAAATCGCGCTGCGCCGCATCCTGGCCGATCCTGAATTTGTCTTCCGCTTCGAAACACCGCCGGCCAATGTCGCGCCCAACCAGCCGTATCGAATCAGCGATACGGAGCTGGCATCGCGCCTGTCGTTTTTCCTGTGGTCCAGCATCCCCGACGATGAACTTTTGAACCTGGCGATTCAAGGCAAGCTGCACGAACCGGCCGTCCTGGAGCGCGAGACGCGGCGGATGTTGGCCGATGATCGGGCGTCCGCGCTGGCCACCAACTTCGCCGGCCAGTGGCTCTATCTTCGGGATTTGAAAAGCTCCAGTCCCGATGGGCGCGAGTTTCCCGATTTCGACGATAACCTGCGCCAGGCGTTCCAGCAGGAGACGGAATTGCTATTTGAAAGCGTGGTGCGCGAGGACCGGTCTGTTCTGGACCTTCTCGACGCCAACTATACTTTCGTGAACGAACGTCTGGCCAAACATTACGGCATTGCCAATGTCTATGGTCCCGACTTCCGGCGCGTTCCCGTTCCAAGCGACGCCCGCCGAGGCCTGCTGGGACAAGGCAGCATGTTGCTGGTCACCTCCAACGCCAATCGCACTTCGCCGGTACAACGCGGCAAATGGATTCTGGAGAACCTGCTCGGCAGCCCGCCCCCGTTGCCTCCGCCCAACGTTCCGCCGCTCAAGGAGAATTCGGGCGAGACAGCGGCCAGTTCCGTCCGTGAGCGCATGGAGCAGCATCGCGCCAATCCCACCTGCGCCGGGTGCCACAAAATCATGGACCCGATCGGGCTAGCACTCGAGAATTTCGATGGCGTGGGCCGGTGGCGCGACGCGGATTCCGGGCTGAAGATAGACGCGTCCGGCCAGCTGGTGGATGGCACTCGCGTGGACGGGCCGGCCAGCTTGCGGAAGGCGCTCTTAGCCCGTCCAGAAGCCTTCGTCGGCACCATGACCGACAAATTGTTGATGTATGGAGTAGGCCGGGAAACGAAGTATTACGACATGCCTGTGGTACGGACGGTGATGCGGGATGCTGCTGGGGACCATTACCGGTTCTCCGAGCTGGTGTTGGGAGTTGTGAAGAGCGCACCGTTTCAGATGAGAATGAAGGAAGCGGCGCCCACCTTGAGCACCGCCCCGGGCGAGACCACGGCCCGAAAATAATATTGGAGCTTGAAAGTATAGTGAGAGGGGACCAATGATGTTCATTACCAAAAAGCACTTGCCGAGACGGACGTTCTTGCGCGGTATGGGTGTTACGCTGGCGCTGCCGCTGCTGGACTCGATGGTTCCCGCGCAAACGCCGCTGGCCAAAACCGCCGCGGTCTCCAAAACCAGATTCTGCGGTATCTACGTCCCGCATGGCGCCACGATGGACAAATGGACGCCCGCGCAGGAAGGCGCCGGGTTCGAATTCACGGAAAGCCTGAAGCCGCTCGAGAAGCTGCGCGATCGCGTTTGTGTGTTCAGCAACCTGGCCCATCCCTCGGCCAGCGGCGTCGGCTCCGATGCCGGCGCGGATCACGCCCGATCGGCCGCCGTCTTCCTCAGCGGCGCGCATCCGGAGAAGGGTTCGGTGCACGCCGGCATGACTATGGACCAGGTGCTGGCCCAGCACATCGGCCAGGACACGCCTCTGCCGTCCCTGGAATTGGGCATCGAGGAAGTGGGTTTGAATTGCGGCTCGGGCTACGGCTGCGCCTATTTCAACACCATTTCCTGGCGCACGCCGACGCTCCCGCTGCCCATGGAGAACAGCCCGCAAGTAGTCTTCGAGCGGCTGTTCGGCGACGGAACCAATTCAGCGCAACGCCTGGCGCGAAAACAGCAGGACCACAGCATTCTCGATTCCGTCACCGACAAAGTGGCGCGCCTCCAGGGCAAGCTGGATCCGAGCGACCGGGTCCGCTTGGGCGAATATCTGGACGACATTCGGGAAATCGAACGCCGCATCCAGAAGGCGACCGAGCAATCCGCCAGCCAGGTGGATCTTCCCGAAGCGCCGGTGGGAATTCCTGAGGCCTTCGAAGATCACATCAAGCTGATGTACGACTTGCTGGTGCTGGCCTATCGCGCCGAGATTACCCGCATTGCGACCATGATGTACGCGCGCGATACCAGCGGCGCCACGTATCCGGCCAGCGGCGTGCGCGACGGGTTCCACGGTGCGTCGCACCACTCCAACGTCCGCGCCAATATGGACCGCTTTGCGCTGATCAACAAATATCACGTGCAGATGTTGGCCTATTTTCTGGAGAAACTCAAGGCGACACCTGACGGCGAAGGGAATCTGCTGGATCATTCGGCCATCCTCTACGGCAGCAGCATGAGCAACGGCAATCAGCACGATCACGATCCGCTGCCCATCATTGTTGCGGGGGGCGCTTCCGGAGCTTTGAAGGGCGGGCGGCACATGACGTTTCCGCAGCACACGCCCATGTCGAACCTGATGCTGGCGTTGCTCGACAAACTGGGCGTCCATCAGGACACCTTCGGCGACAGCACGACGCATCTAGAGGTCTAAGGTACACGTGGCTTTAGCCACGTTTTTCCCTACGGCAGAACGGCGATGCCGCCCGCCACGTCAACATTCAAATCCCAGGTCTTTTCGAGTTTGAGTGTCGCGGTGTCATACACTTCAATCTGATAGCCGGCCCCATAGAAGTAAAGCTTCTTGCCGTCCGATGAAATGCCAAGCGTGAAGCGCGTCCGGCACGGGACCTCCTCCTTCCGGGTAATCCTGTCGCTTGACAGATCAAAAGCCCAGAACTCGCATCGCTTGTTGCCGTGAATTCCGTTGACCACCACCGTGTAGGCTTGCTTCTTGTCCGGAGTAACCTCCAGGCCCGCCATGTCGGCCGGAGCGGGACCAATCGGTTTGAAGTCCATTCGCCTGGTGCTGAGATCGAAGCGCGCCAGACCGAACACGCGGTTGTGCACGATTGGATCGGACGAAACGAAAACCGAGACATGCTCGCCCGGCTCGTTGAACAAATCCAGATCGTCGCCGAAGTGGACATTCTCCATTCCGGCCGCTTCGGGCTTAGCCAGGTCGATATGATCCAGCACCTTGAAATCGGAGGCTTGCAGGATCGTGATCCGCTTGCCGAACTGGTAGATATATTTGCCATCGGGAGAGACGGTCATCCAGCCGGTTCCATAGTCGAGCTCGTTCATCGCCTCTTCGCTCTTGGGAATGTCCACCGTCTTGACGATCTTGTGTTGCTCCAAGTCCACCACTGTGTACTTCGGCTTATTCACCTCGAAGTGATCCGAGAACAAGGTGATTTCCTTGGTGACCGTGTAATAGAGCTTGCCTTCGGGATCGGCCGTCCCGGTCATGAAGCGGTACTGCTTGTCGGCCGTATTGAGCACAACGTGGTTGATCACTTTGCGGGTGGCAACGTCGATTACCTCGATGCCGTTGTGATCCACGGTCGAGATGTAGAGCTTCTTATGATCCGGCGAGAGCTGAATCCCCCCGGGAGTGCCCGTCGACAACGGGATGCGATCGACAATCTGTCCGGTTCCATCGTCGACGGCAATCACGGAAGCGGGATAAACCGGCAAGAACAACGTACCGGCGGTTGCCAGGGCGACAGACGAAATGCCCAGCGTAAGTAGTAACGAAAGTTGTCGCATGGCAATACTTATGGGAACACGATGTCGAGATTCCGCCAGTCTTTGGTAGCGGCGGCGCACTTGCTCGTCCAGTCCGGAGCGTTGTTGAGGTGATCCGGCACCTGGGCCGGCCAGTAGCAGGTTGAGAAACAGTCGTAAATATCGCGCTCCACGGGCTGGCACAAGCCGGCCGTGCCGCCGGCCGAATCAACCTCCCAACCAGGCGAGAACATCAACGCGCATCCCATGGGGACATGGGGGCGCTGCTGGGCCGCCGGCCGGTCCTGTAATGCGACTACATCTAATTCGACTCCGTCTAATGCAACGACGTCGTCCGTCCGTGCGGAAACGTAATCATCGATGCGCGCAGCCTTTTTGTTCAGAGGACGCATGTGCCTCATGGGAGAGCCTTCCTTTCTGAGTTCCTGGTCACTGGCCGACCTCGGGCTGGTCGAAGATCACGTAGGCGGGCACCGCGACGACAAGATATGATTTGCCCGTGAGCGGCTTTCCATCTCTGTCTTTTTCGTTTTTCGCGGTAGCCACCGCCCAGACGTTTCCATAATTGTTCCGGCTGAACTGGCGCTGGGGATTGGGACCATCGGAAGCGGGGGTGAAGAAGCCGGTGGAACTCAGCGAGCCGACGAACTCCTTGTCGTCATCGTTGTAAGAAGAGTAGAACTCTTCCACCGTCCAGCTGACGTCTACCGGGCCCAATTCGACATCATCGGCCGTGTGGGGTTTTCCATCGGCGCCGCGCTGATATCCAATAGCTTCGAATTGCTGATACCCCTTGGGATGCCTTTCACTGCCCAACCTGGCCATGGCGGCATCCGGCGACACCTTGATGTAATCGACGCGATCGTAAACAGCAATCGCGCTTTCCAAAACCGAACGCTTGAAAGCCACGTCGCGTTTGCCGGGCACGGCGTCCGAGGCGACGTCGACTTCAGCGACAATTTCTTCGGGCGTGTGAGAAACGATGCGCTTTACAGTGACTCCCGCGCCCAAATCCAGATCACCGGGAGCAACCTGGGCCGGCAGGCTCTCGCCGATCAAACGCACTCTCGTGGCCTGGGACCCGCTCTTCAATGACGAGCGGTCAATAGTGATGAGCGTAGGGTCGGCAGAGGCACGCCGCAGCTTCACGTCGAAGCCAAATTCCTGATACTGACCCCAAAACCAACGGCCTTCCGCTGTTGACTGGTCCGGCGACACCGACAGCACTTCGCGCATTTCGCTCGATAAGTCGTCTGGCGAAGCGTTAGCCGGAGGCGTCCCTTTGGACCGCCCGCGCCACGCATAGCCCGCATAGACCACGCTCTTCCCGGTGCGCGTGATGGTGGATCCATCGCGCAGGGAAGTGAGCTTCACCTTGGTAGTGAACTCGTCGTCCGCAGTGGGGCTTGCTTCCACCAGCATTTCGCCATAGAACTTCCCGTGGCCAAGGACATAAGCAGATACTAGCCAGCGGCCGGCCAGTTTTGGCGGACGCATGCGAGCGCGCCAGGCGGACCACTCGGCGGTGTGCAAGGGAGCCACTTTGGACAAGTAAGCTAAACCCTGCTCGCCCGGTGTCGGAGCGTTGGGATCGGGATCGGCGCGATCGGGCCCGTAATTGCCGGCGACCAAGCCCAGACGGAAGGCCTCGTCGGCTGTTGGATACAAAGCGATATGCAGATTACCCAGCAGTCGCCAATCCTCTTTGGAACGCCGCCAGGAAAGCGGCCGAGCCATGGCGTGGCAGTTGGCGCAGGCGCCCTTTACGGTGTCGTTGGGAATGTTGGTCTCATCGACCGTGCGGCGCTCGGCGTAATAGTCGATGGGCGTTGCCTCCGCGGGAGCCAAGCCGTGATCGGAAGCCAGATACTTGAGAATGGAACGGGCTTCCTCCCCAGTGAGCCGCACGCCGCGCGTCCGCTGCATCCTCTTCATCGCTTGTTCCCAGCCTTCCGGTGTGGCGCGTTCCCAGGAGAGCCGCGACAAGTTCCCGTGGTCATCCTGCTTATGGCAGCCGCCACATTTGGAAATCACCAATTGACTGGTGATGGGAATGCCCTCTTCGGGCGACGACGGGGCCGAGTCGGCGGGCAGGGCAAGTTGAGGAGTCTGGCCCAGAAGAGGCAACACCAGAAAGGATGCAAGCAGAATCTTCATAGGGTTACATCATCTTACTCACGGATGGAGGGCCCGAGCCAGAAATTTTTTTTATGGACCCTATTACATTTTCCCGACAAAATCCGCTTGCTGACGCGCGCGGTTCAGAATCGGCACTTCCAAAATCCGCTTGCTGACGCGCGCGGTTCAGAATCGGCATAATACTTCAATGATGCGAGCACGCTTGGCCGCCATTGCGCTCTGTTTGCAGGTAGCCGTTGGCTACGCCTGGGCCGCGGAACCGATTGCCGGGCTATGGCTCCTGGATAGCCAGGAAACCAACGGTGAAAAGGTCAACGCAGAAGCGATGATTCTGAAAGTCACGCAGACCGGCGACAAGTTTCAGTTTGCTTTCTCGATGCCGGTGAACAAGATCTACTTTGTCGGCACCAGCTACACGGTGCGGCCAAATGGGCCGGAAGGGGACGTGCTGAATTCGCACGGAGATAAGATCGGCACGGTCCAAATGGCCATCGTAGCGCCGTCGCGTTATCGGCTGGTTCTCAAGGGACCAAACCGGCCACCGAGCAACGCGTTGATCACAGTTTCACCGGACGGCAAGACGCTGACCAGCGAATCGGATGCCGTGCAAGCCGGACACGCGATTCATTCCAAGCAGGTGTTCAACCGCCGCGAGTAGCCGATGAATGCGGCCTGTCGGACTAGCTCCAAATCTTGGGAGGTTGTCCGGGGGTGGGAATGGGTTCGCTCGGTTCAGGCGCCTTGGGCAGCGGCGGTAAGAAAACCATCTCCCGCTCTTTCCTGGATCGGCCCTTGCCCATTAACTTTTGAGCCAAGGTAGCCCAACATTCGGGGCAGATTTCGTACTCCGTGCCTTCGATTTCCTTGGGCAGGCAGAGCTTCACTTCACCGCAGAGATCGCAGAGCATCATTGCGTCTCCTCTCAGCCTAAGGATACCTCCCCGAGTGCACTGGATCCATGCCGGGATCCGTTGTTGTTGGGGTTGGGGTGGACGGGTTTTACAAGACTGATCCGCTGGGCATCGCCAAATCGGTGCACATGAGCCGCAACACCTGAACCGCCTTGACCGGCAGCCCGGCAATCCTGGCATCGCGGCCCGCACCAAGGACCTCCGTGAGCAGGTCCTTCTTGAGGGCAATCCATCCGCCTGGCGTTTCGTAACTGACAAGGAAATGCCCTTCCCGCCGCCCGGCCAGCAGTTGCGCCGTGTCATAAGGCTCAGCCTTGTGCGCCTCCACAATCTGCCTGCCCGAAGAGCCGAAGTACCGGGCCGGCAGTTCCGGAATCGCCGACGCCTTCGAATCCGTCTCAGGGTCGTCCCCGGACACGATATACAGGCGCCCGGTCCTTGAAGCGTCGCATGCCTCGGCATTTGAATCGCGCCGCCTGAACTCGCTCTCGATGCGGTGGTAAACCTCTTCGGCGAACTGTTGCGGGTAGTCGTACAAGCGTTGTACTTCGCGGTCGATGTGGGGCAATTTCCGCCAGCCGTTCACCCAGGCGAGCTTTGCCGCGCGGGCGTCCCCATCGTCCCAGAGATCTTCAAGAAAGACATCCTCCAGGCTGTATCGCGTCTCGGCATCGTGCTGCAAGGCTTTGAGCGCCATGTGCTCGATGAGATGGGATGGCAACCCGAATATGACTCCATATGGAGAACAGCCGCCGTCAACCGGCCTGAAACGCGGGAAATCGTCACGCAACGGCCTGATCAATCGGTCAATCAGTGCACTGTATTCTTGTAGCAGCTGCACATGTCGCTGTCCCAGGGGCGTATACGCGACATGGCCCTCGCGAGCTTCCTGTTTTGCCTCCGGGGTGATGAAAACGTGCTCGATCATGCTGTAAGCGCTCAACAGGTGGACGCGATTCAGAAACAGCTCGGGATCGGCAGATATGCCCTGACAGATGGCTCCCGCCATGTCGAGCCGCATTCGCTCATCGCCGCTCTGCAATGCGCGGTCATAAGCCTTGAGCAGCGCCACGAGGCCTTGAACCAACAATGCGAAATCGAGCGCATTGGAGGTGCGCGTGCGAAGAACGACGCTATGCTCGTTGAGAGCCACGCCTTCCTTCGTGCAGTGGTAACGAATCTGTGAGGTCAGATGCCCGCCAAGCATTCGAACATGGGCCTTTTGGATTTCGAGCGCGTCCGCTTCCTGAAGCGTCTCTGCGACCTGCTGGGCGACTTCGAAGTAGGGCGCCAACTCATCGGTAATGAGGCTTTGCGCCAAGGGAATCAGCCAGCGCGCATCGCGCACGATCACGGGCTGATCGGCTGGTGAGCTTCTCCAGAGCTCATCGAGCACGCCTTGAATTTCCGCGAGCCGTCCGCCGGCCTTTTCCTGTGCGAGGCTGCCCGGGCCTCCATCCCGTCCGTCATCCCAAAGCCGCATGCTCAGAAACTGGAGCCACCGGATGACATACAAGTTGAACAGCGTGTGCGCGTAGCGCATGCGACCGTTGCGACCCGGCCACCGCGTCTGCTGCCAGCAATAAAATCCGCGAATCATCATCTCCGCCGGCTGAATCAGGTCGTTGTAAAGATCCTGAACTTGACGAGGTCTGAATCCATGGGCCCAATGCGCGGCTTCCAGTTGGCCTCTGAGCAGTTGGGCTCTGAGACGAGTTTGGCTGGCGGTGGCCGCGGTGCGCGCAAAGAAGCAATCCTCGAAATGGCGGGACAAAAGAGACTGGTCCTGCAGGTACCGGATCGGCTTTCGCTGGGCGTTCAGAACGGACTCTATGCTCTCGACGATATCTTCGCGATGCGTCAGAAACAGTCGCAGCAGCTCAACGTTTGGCTGAAACGGCACCTGACCAAACGGCTCTCGCGTCACGATGCGCCCCTGCGATAAATCCGCACCCATTCGATAGAGAGTATAACGAGCGCTTGAGCGGGATGGGGGCGTGTGGAAGGGCCGGCGTACTGGTTTTGTATCGGCTGCAACGGTCGTTCACACGAGTGTGAACGCTGCAAGCACGAGTGCTTGCGGCACGATGCATTGGATCCGTGGCGCACGCTGCATGCGATATAAAGTAAATACAAATGACCGCTCAAGAAGTTCGCACATACGTTGGATATTCAGGCTGGGCCTCGCGCAAGGTGCTGGAGGCCGCGCTCGCCCTGCCGCCCGAGGACCGAGCCAAGCCGATGAGCGTCTCCCACGAAAGCATCGCGAACACGCTCGCTCACATCTATTTCGGAGACGCAATCTGGTTTTCGCGGATTGCCGACCCCGGCTATCCGGTGCCGCGCCATGACGCGCTCCCGTCGCTCGATTTCGTCGTCGAAGAATGGCCTGGACTGCAGGCCAAGTGGGAAGCGTGGGCAAATGCGGTTACCGACTCAGACCTCGCCCGTCAGGTTCCCTTCAAATCACGGTTTGTCGGCAACGCCGGCCTTCCAGCGTGGCAGATCGTGGTGCACGTGGTGAACCACGCCACGCTACACCGCGGGCAAATCGTCGGCATGCTGCGTCAGCTTGGCATGAAGCCGCCCGCGACGGATATCTTGTTTTACTACTACGAACAAGCCGCGCCTGTCGCCAGCTAGCGTGGATAGGTTATGTTCGACTTACTTCCGGGGATATTGCGCGTCGAGCGCCAGATTGAGCTTGAGCACGTTGACGCGCGGCTCGCCCAGCAGCCCGAGATCGGGCGACTTGGTGTATTGAGCCACCAATTGGCTGAGCTGATCCGGGGAAATGCCGCGAGCTTTTGCGATGCGCGGTTCCTGCACCTGCGCCGACGCCGGGCTGATATCGGGATCCAGGCCGCTGGCGGAAGCAGTTAACAAATCGGCCGGGATTGGCCCGTTGTAATCGGGATTGTCCTTGTGGAACTTATCCACCGACGCCTTCACGCGATCGATCAGCTTCTGATTGGTCGGGCCATAGTTCGATCCACCGGAAGCGGTGGCGTCGTAGCCATCGTTACCGGCGGCGGATGGCCGCGGTTGGAAATATTCGGCCTTGGTGAAGTTCTGCCCAATGAGTTCCGAGCCGATCACCTGGCCGTTCTTGGTGATGAGGCTGCCATTGGCCTGATGGGGAAACAAGATTTGCGAGATGCCCGTGACCGCGAGCGGATAACCCACGCCTAGCAGGATGGTCAGGAAAATATTGATTCGTATTGCCGGCCAAAGTTGTGACAACATAAAATCCTTTCAGAGCTTATCGCTACGCCAAATGGAATAGCGTTAGCAATTGATCGATGGCCCAAATGCCCGGAAACGGCACCAGGATTCCGCCGACGCCGTAAATCAGCAGATTGCGCCGCAATAAACTGGCCGCGTCCAGAGGGCGGTATTTCACGCCGCGCAAGGCGAGCGGGACCAGGGCAATGATGATCAACGCGTTAAAAATCACCGCAGCCAACACCGCGCTCTGGGGCGTGTGCAGGCCCATAATGTTGAGTTTCGCGAGCGACGGATAGGTGGCCATGAACATGGCCGGAATGATGGCGAAATACTTGGCGACGTCGTTGGCGATGGAGAACGTGGTGAGCGCGCCGCGCGTGATCAGCAATTGCTTCCCGATGGCGACCACTTCAATCAGCTTGGTGGGATTGCTGTCCAGGTCCACCATGTTGCCGGCTTCCTTTGCCGCCATGGTGCCGGTATTCATCGCGAGCCCGACGTCGGCCTGAGCCAGAGCGGGCGCGTCGTTGGTGCCGTCGCCAGTCATCGCCACCAGGCGGCCGGCCACCTGCTCCTTCTTGATGTACTCGAGTTTGTCTTTGGGCGTGGCCTGCGCCAGAAAATCGTCCACGCCGGCTTCGGCTGCGATGGCGGCCGCGGTCAACGGGTTGTCGCCGGTGATCATGATGCTGCGAATACCCATGCGGCGGAGCTGCGCGATGCGCTCCTTCATTCCACCCTTCACGATGTCTTTCAAGTGGATGATGCCGAGCAGATGGCCGCCATCGCACACGGCGAGCGGCGTGCCGCCGTTGCGCGCAATCCGGTCGCTCATTTCCTGGAAGTAGCCTGGAACTTCGCCTCCACGCTCCTTAACGAATGTGCAAATGGCCTCCGTCGCGCCCTTGCGGAGTTCGCGTCCTTCAAAATCGACGCCGCTCATGCGGGTGTAGGCCGAGAACGGAATGAAGTTCGCTCCATGCTCCGGAATGTGACGGCCGCGGAGCCCGTACTTCTCCTTGGCGAGCACCACAACCGACCGGCCTTCGGGCGTCTCGTCGGCCAGACTCGACAGCTGCGCCGCGTCGGCCAATTCCTCGTCGCTGACGCCGGTGATGGCCAGGAACTCCACGGCTTGCCGGTTGCCCAGCGTGATGGTGCCGGTTTTGTCGAGCAACAGCGAATTCACGTCGCCCGCGGCTTCCACCGCTTTGCCGCTCATGGCCAGCACGTTGTGCTGCATCACGCGATCCATACCCGCGATTCCTATGGCGGACAGCAGGCCGCCGATGGTGGTGGGGATCAAGCAGACCAGCAGTGAAACCAGCACGGCCACGCTGGGCACTGCGCCCGCGCCCGCCTGCGCCACGCTGAACACCGCGTACGGTTGCAGGGTGACAACCGCCAGCAGGAAGATCAAGGTTAAGCCCGCGATCAGGATGTTGAGCGCAATCTCGTTGGGAGTCTTCTGGCGCTCCGCGCCTTCCACCAGCGCGATCATACGATCCAGGAATGTTTCGCCGGGATTGGATGTAATGCGAATCTTGATGTGATCCGATAACACGCGGGTGCCGCCGGTGACGGCGCTGCGGTCGCCACCCGATTCGCGAATCACTGGAGCGCTTTCACCGGTGATTACGGATTCGTCCACGGTAGCGATGCCGTCGATTACTTCGCCGTCGCCTGGGATCAATTCACCGGCGTCGCAAGAAACCACATCGCCCGCGCGCAATGCCGAAGCGGTGACCTGTTCCACCTTGCCGGACGCCGTCAGCCGTTTGGCCAACGCATCGGTCTTGGTCTTGCGCAGGCTGTCGGCTTGCGCCTTGCCTCTGGCCTCTGCCATCCCCTCGGCAAAATTGGCGAACAGAACGGTAAACCAGAGCCAAAGCGCGATCTGCACGCCGAACTTCAGCCCGGCGGCGCCGGTGAATGTGTCGCGGACAACGAACGCGGTAGTGAGGAATGCGCCCACTTCCACCACAAACATCACTGGATTCTTCGCCAGAGTGACGGGGTTCAGCTTCACGAACGACGCATGGATCGCGCGCTGGACGATCTCGGGATCGAACAGGGGACGGGACCGGCCCAGCTTCTTGGGAAGAAGCGCGGTGGGGTCTTCTTGCGCCGGCAGGCGCGGTGCAGCGGTTGGAGGTGTAGTAACTGTGGACATGCTTAGCTCCCGAACGGCAGGGTAATCAGCGAGAACAACCTGCCGCCATGCATTAAATAGTGTTCGACGATGGGGCCCAGCGACACCGCAGGGAAATAAGTGAGGACTGCGATGATAACCACCGTGCCCACCAGCAAGCCCACAAACAGCGGGCCGTGAGTGGGGAACGTTCCACTGGTGACCGGCACTTTCCTTTTGGCGGCCAGGCTGCCGGCGGCGGCGAGAATGGGAATCAGGAACAGGAAGCGGCCGATGAGCTGAGACAGCCCGAGTGTCAGGTTGTACCAGGGCGTGTTGGCGTTGATACCACCAAACGCGCTGCCGTTGTTACCGGTGCTGCTGGTAAAAGCGTAAAGGATTTCGGAGAAACCATGCGGCCCGCTGTTATTGATGTTCGCGATAGCGGCCCCCGGCGGGTTCCAGTAGCCCTTAGCCGCAAATACGGCTTGCGTGGATATGGCGCTAAAAACGAGGATGCAAGCCGAAGTGACGATGATGGCGAGCATGGCCATCTTCACCTCCTTCTGCTCCAGTTTCTTGCCGAGATATTCGGGCGTTCGGCCCACCATCAAGCCCGCAATGAAAACGGCAATGATGGCGTAAATCAAAATGCCGTACATACCCGCGCCCACGCCTCCGAAGATGACGATGTCGGTCATCATGTTCAGCATCGGGACCAGGCCGGCGATGGGCAGGTAACTGTCGTGCATCGAATTCACCGCTCCGCAACTGGTATCGGTGGTGATGGTGGCCCACAGCGTGGAATTGACCACGCCAAAGCGAACTTCTTTGCCTTCCATATTGCCGCCGGGTTGAGTTGCGGTGGCGGCGGTCTGAATCCCCATCTTGGCGAGGATGGGATTACCCTGCTGCTCGAAGCCATAACAGACGAACACCCCGATAATGAACATGACGGCGAAAGCGGCGAAGATGGCCCATCCCTGGCGCGTGTCGCCGACCATTTTGCCGAAGGTGTAAGTTAAGCGGCCGGAATCACCAGCAGCAGCCACATCTCGAACAGGTCTGTAATCGGATTCGGGTTCTCGAACGGATGCGCGGAGTTGGCGTTAAAGAAGCCGCCACCATTGGTGCCGAATTCCTTAATGGCCTCCTGCGAAGCTACCGGCCCCTGCGCGATGGTCTGTTTGGCGCCTTCCACGGTGGTGACGGTGGTGTAAGGCTTCAGATTCTGAATCACGCCTTGCGAGCACAGAAACAACGCGCCCAGGAACGATACGGGCAACAACACGTACAGCGTTGCGCGCGTCATATCCACCCAGAAATTGCCCAGCGTTCTCATCTCATGGCGCGCGAAGCCGCGGATCACGGCGATTGCGACAGCGATTCCAGCCGCGGCCGAGACAAAATTCTGAACCGTCAGGCCGGCCATCTGGACGAAATAGCTGAGCGTGGACTCGCCGGAGTAGGCCTGCCAATTGGTATTGGTCAGAAAACTGGTTGCGGTGTTAAACGCCAGGTCCGGGGAAACGTTGGGTGTGCCGAAGTTTTGGGGGTTGAACGGCAGATATGCCTGGGCCCTTTGCAGCAGATACACCAACAAAAATCCGAAAATGCTGAAGGCCAGCAGTGAAGCGGTGTATTGCGTCCAGCGCTGCTCGACGTCCTCCTGGACGCCGGCAACCTTATAGGTGAGCACTTCCAGCCAGCGCAGCACTGGATGCAGGAATGTGCGCTTTCCTTCGAAGACGTTGGTCATGAAAGCACCCAGAGGCTTTACGCACACCAGGATCAGCGCGAAGAACAGCGCGATTTGCAAGATTCCGTTACTAGTCATGATTTTTCTCCACGCCGCTCGGCAGGATGTTGAGCAAGAACGCCGCTGAAGCCGCATGTACCCAACGCGGCTGAAGCCGCATGTACCATTAGAATTTCTCCGGACGAAGCAGCGCGTAAAGCAGGTAAACGAAGAGCCCAAGCGATGTGATGCCAGCGATGATATAGTCCATGATTTTTCCTAGAGCTTGTCGCAGGCCTTGGTGAAGGCCCAGCAGACAAATAAGAACAGACCGCCAATTCCGATGTAAAAGAGATCGAGCATACGAATTACTCCCATTCTTTGACGACAACCTGGTGCCCGAAGCGACGCAGTTTCGCGGCCAGACGCTTCTCCGCGGTGGGCCACCATCGCTTGCGCCTTCCGATAACCACTAGAGAACAAGGTTTCAAGACGGACTGTAACGTTTCTGAAGCTTCACGGCACAAGTAGATGGAAACGCGGGTTTCCACCCTGCAGTTGTTGGCGATCACAAACAGCCGCCGTTCGCTGAAGTCCACCGGCACGGGCGGACTCGAGAGCGGCAGCGGATAGGGAACAATCTGGGGGACGAAGAGCGTAATCCGCCCGCCCAGAGATTTGGCCAGGTTGCCAGCTTCTTTTAGAGCCGCGAGCGTGGCCTTCACCGAGGTGAAGACCACTGAAATTTCGAGTTTGGAGTCGGCTTCTTCGCTGAGGGGCCGTGCCGGGACACCGGTCAGCGGCGCGATCATTCGTTCCAGTGCAAGCGCCATTGGGTTCCGCCCTCCTACGATTTGAGGGTAGGACCTGGAGCCTGAAGAAGTCCTTAGAAAGGGATTAAGAATTAGTGAAGAGCACCACAGGAGGCCGCAGGCCTCACCCGCCGGTTGGAGAAACTGCTGCCGCGGTTTTCCGTTTTGGCCCAGTTAGCGAAGAGAAACGAAGGGATTGATCCTCGGCTAAGATCACCCCACTATCCGCGTTCATCTGAGTTCATCTGCGGGCAAATGTTTAAGGCGGTGGCGTGACCGAACCCCTCTTAAAGAGTTATTGGCCACAGATAAACACGGATGAAGAGCGAACTTACTTCCCCGTGTCTTAGGTCGTTCCTGGGCCTACTCACAAGGCCGGCTAGCTGGCGTGCGACGCCGTTTCGAGCACTGCCTGCAAAGCTTGGTCGCGAACGTTTTGTGCTTCGCTGGTAAGGTATTCGAGCGCGGCCGCGACACCTCCGTTCGAATGCGGAACACCGGCCAGCGCGAGACCCATTTCGACGCCGGAGAGCGTGCCGGCAAGCATTAAATCGTTAAAGTCGCCGAGGTGGCCAATGCGAAAAACCTTGCCCGCCAACTTTCCGAGACCGCTGCCGAGCGACATGTTGAAGTTCTCGAGCACCACTTTGCGAAAATCGTCGGCATTGGAAACAGGCGGCACAAAGACAGCTGTCACGGAACTGCTGTAACGTTCGGGGTCCGCGCACACGGTCTCCAATCCCCAGGCGCGAACGGCGCGGCGGGTGGCTTCTCCGTGGCGGGCATGCCGCTCGAACACATTCTGCAAGCCTTCTTCCTGCAGCATGTTGAGCGATTCGCGCAGGCCATAAAGCAGGTTGGTGGCGGGTGTGTAGGGGAAGAAGCCGCTCTTGTTTTGGCCGAACATGGCTTGCCAGTCCCAATACGACTTGGGCATTCGCGCCGATTTCGCGGCAGCGAGCGCCTTATCGCCAACCGCATTGAAACCGAGTCCCGGCGGCAGCATCAGCCCCTTCTGCGAGCCGGCGACAGCCACATCCACGCCCCATTCGTCCTGCCGGTAGTCCATCGAAGCGAGCGAAGAAATGGTGTCCACCATCAATAGCGCGGGGTGTTTGGCGCGATCCATGGCTTTGCGTACGGACGGCAGCGAGTTGGTAACCGCGCTGGAGGTCTCGTTATGCACCACACAGACGGCCTTGATCTGATGGTTGCGATCCTCGCGCAGAATCGCTTCCACTTCATCCTGCTGCGCCCCGTGACGCCAGTCACTCGGGACGAAATGCACGTCCAGTCCGAGACTGACCGCCATTTCCTTCCACAAGGTGGCGAACTGGCCGGTCTCGAACATCAGCACCTTGTCGCCGGGTGAAAGCGTGTTGACGATAGCCGCTTCCCACGCTCCGGTACCGGACGAAGGGAAAATCATGACCTTTCCAGTGGTCTTGAAGATCGGCTTGAGGTCATCGAGAAGCCCCAGGGCGAGCCGGCTAAACTCGGGCCCGCGATGATCGATGGTCGGCCGCGCGATGGCGCGCAGAATACGGTCGGGAACGTTGCTCGGTCCGGGAACCTGAAGGAAGTGACGTCCGCTTGTGTTGGCCATAGTAACTATCCTAGTCTCTCGCAAAACGCGGCGTGGCGCAGACGGAGCCAGGGAGCCGGTGGGGCGGGAGAGGAAGGAGAACACAGCGCCAAGCTGTCGCGCGCGGATGGGACAAGTTGTCCAAAACAGAACCTGGCAAGAATGCAACTGATTCATTCTTAGGCACTTAGTTGTGGCGGCTGGCGTGCTTTTGTATGCGGCATCATGCAACGCTGTTTCCAGAAGAATTCCAGACGAACCGCATTTCTTGCTATCTTTTTGCTCCTTGCCGGCCAGGCATTTGCCAATAATTCCAAGATCTCGCCGGACTTGCAGGCGCTGCTCGCGAATCCGCCCAGCCAGATCAACGTGATCGTGCAATACAACTCGCAGCCGCAGCAATCCTCCGGAGGGCTACTGGGAGGGCTCCTGGGTGGAGTGCTAGGGACCGTGGTGAACCTGGTGAACGGGGTGCTGAACACGGTCTTTTCGCTGATTCCGGCTGTATCGGCGACGCTGCATCCGTCCGATATATTGGCAGTGTCGAATCAGTCGAACGTGAGCTACATTTCGCTCGATCGCCCGTTGGGTGCTTCGCTCGATTATTCGGCTGCCGCGGTGGGCGCTCCGGTGGGTTGGAGTTCCGGTTTGGATGGTAGCGGCGTTGGTGTCGCAGTGATCGACAGCGGGATCTACAACCACCCGGATCTGAACGGGGCCAACTCGTCGAGGAGCCGCGTGGTGTACCGTCAAAATTTCATCGGGGGAGGGGTGCTCAACGACGATTTCGGCCATGGAACTCATGTGGCCGGCATCGTCGCGGGCAACGGCAGCTCTTCGGATCAGAAAGGCGCCTTCCGCACCTTCAAAGGCATCGCGCCGAATGCGAATATTCTCGACCTGCGCGTTCTGGATAAGAACGGCGCCAGCAGCGATAGCGTGGTGATCGCGGCCATCCAGAAGGCCGTGCAGCTGAAGAGTCAATACAACGTACGCGTGATCAATCTGTCGGTCGGCCGCCCGATGTTTGAGGGCTGCTCTCAGGATCCGTTGTGCCAGGCGGTAGAAGCGGCCTGGAAGAGCGGAATCGTGGTGGTGGTGGCGGCCGGCAATGAAGGCCGCTACGGATACGGGACGGTTCTGTCGCCCGGCTGCAGCCCACATGCCATCACGGTGGGCGCCATGAAGACCGAAGGCACCATGTCCACGAGTGACGACCGGATCGCCAGCTACAGTTCGCGCGGCCCAACGAACTACGACCTGACGTCCAAGCCCGACGTGGTGGCTCCCGGCAACCTGGTGGACTCTCTGCTCGCGCCTGGTTCGACGCTGGTGAACGAATATCCCGGAAACGTTCTTCCGGCTTCCAGCTATACAACTGCCCCGGTGTCGGGCACACCGCTCTATTTCACATTGAGCGGAACCAGCATGGCCACCCCGGTGGTTTCGGGCGCCGCGGCCTTGATGATCCAGAAGGACCCAAGCCTAACTCCGGACACGGTTAAAGCGCGCCTGATGAAGACCGCTTCGAAGACCTTTCCGGTGATGAGCACCGCCACCGATCCGACCACGGGTCAGACCTACACGGACTACTACGACATGTTCACGGTGGGCGCCGGATACGTGAACCTCGCCGCCGCGCTGACGAATTACGATCAAGCGTACAGCACGGCAATGTCGCCGCAAGTCCTCTACAACTCGCTGCTCGGCACGGCTCTCTTGCTGCCGAATCTGTCGGAGATCTGGTGGACCACGCCGTCTTGGTTTACCACCGCCGTGTGGGGGCCGTCCGTCCTTGTTCCCGGCCCGGCTGGGACAACTTCCATTTGGAGCAGCAATGGTTCCTGGGGATCCAATGCGGCTTGGGGAACGAACGCGGCCTGGGGAACGAACGCCGCTTGGGGTACCAACGCGGCCTGGGGCACCAACGCTGCCTGGGGTACGAATGCCGCCTGGGGCACCGACACTCAAGGAGAACAATAAAGCCCCGCGAAGGCTGTCCAGATGGCGACGAACCAATCCCAGATCCTCCGTGATCGCGTCGCCCGTCTGCATGTAGGCCTGCAAATCGCCTTCGGAATCGGGGTGTTGGTGTCCGGTCTGGCGAGTTGGCAGTGGAGCGATCCGCTTCGGTTCGCTTCGTTCGTGGCGGCCGCGGCTCTGGGATCGGTGCTGAAGGTCCGGCTGCCCGGCTTGACCGGCACCACTTCGGTCAGCTCGCTCTTTGTGCTCATCAGCCTGGTCAACCTCAGCCTGCCCGAGGCGCTGGTGATCGCCGTGGTGTGCATGCTGGTGCAATGCACCTGGAAGCCGCAAAAGCGGCCCAGGCCCATCCAGGTTGCGTTCAGCATTTGCGTTCTGTGCATTGCCGTCTACGTCACGGCCTTCATTTTCACTTTTACGCGCAGCCGCTTCCCCGAACTGGTGGCGTTAGCCCTGCTCGCTTTCACCTATTTTTGTTTAAACACCTTTCCCATTGCCGCTATCATCGGCCTCACCGAAGGAAAGCGGATCCTCCTGGTATGGAGCAATTACCGCTGGACGCTCGCCTATTACACGGTGGGCGCCTCGATGGCGTGGGTGATCGGGACATTGCCGCGCGGCATTCAGTGGGAATTCCCGATCATCTGTCTGCCTTTGGTCTACCTGGTGCATCGTTCCAACCGGACCCATCTAGCTCAGATGGAGCAAGACAGAACGCACATGCAAGCCATGAACGGACTGCACCTGCGAACCATCGAGGCACTGGCGCTCGCCATCGACGCCAAGGACCATACCACCCACGATCACCTGCAGCGGGTGCAGCTCTACGCCACTGAGATCGGCAAGGACCTGGGACTTTCCCAGCAGGAGCAGGATGCTCTGACAGCCGCGGCCGTGCTGCACGATATAGGAAAGCTAGCGGTCCCGGAATCCATCATCTCCAAGCCCGGCAAGCTGACAAGGTCCGAGTTCGAAAAGATGAAAATCCATCCGGTGGTGGGCGCGGAAATTCTGGAGCGGGTGGAATTTCCCTATCCGGTGGTTCCGATTGTCCGCTCGCACCACGAAAAATGGGACGGCAGCGGCTATCCTTACGGGTTGCGGGGCGAGGAGATTCCCATCGGCGCACGAATTTTGTCGGTGGTGGATTGCCTGGACGCTTTGGCGTCGGATCGTCAGTATCGGCGGGCGCTCCCACTCGACGAGGCCATGGCGAAAGTGGCTTCAGAGGCTGGAACGGCTTTCGATCCCAGGGTGGTGCAAGCTTTGCAAGCCCGCTATCAGGAGCTGGAGGCGCGGGCGAAGAGCACCGAAACTCCCGCCCCGCCGCCGCTCTCGGTGGATATCAAGATCACGCACGGCAGCGCGCCGGCGGCCGGCTTTGAAGCCGACGCACCCGTCGTCGCGCCGTCGCCGAAGCATCCGGTGGCGCAGGCGCGTGCCAATCGGCGTAAGCAGGAAGAATCGATGCCCAACATGCCGGAGGCGGGCCGTGCTCCTTACAGTGGGAAGAGGCGCTGATGGTGGCGTCACTTCGCATACGGCGCGTAATTTCCTACCACGCCATCGCGCTGTGGGCCTGCGAGGACGATTTCGTGCGAGCCAAGTTCGTCAGCGGCGAAGACCGGGCTGGGCTGGAATCGCTCGCCATCCGCCAGGGAGAAGGATTGGTGGGATGGGTGGCCGAAGTTGGAAAGCCGATCCTGAATGGCAATCCGGCCGTCGAGCCCGGTTACGCCAAGACCGGCGCGGCCGGCCTATCGTCCGCTCTGGCATTGCCTTTGGTCAACGCCGGGCGCGTGGTCGGGGTAGTTGCGCTGTACCGCAGAGAAAGAGATGCCTTCGCGGCTGACGAATTGGTTGTCCTGCTGGAACTGTGCCCGGCGCTCGCGTCTCTCATTCTCGACACCAATGAGGAAGGCAACAATCTGTTGGAAATGGCGAACGCCTTGAGCGGCGATGATGAAAGTCCACGAGCCCCACAACATTCGTTTGCTGTAACATCGTCTTTGGATGAGTAACGAAATCGCCTTCGAAATGGCTGCGTCCAGCATCCGCTTTGGACCCGGGGTTACGCGCGAAGTGGGCCTGGATCTGGCGGATTTGGGCGCGCGCAAGGTACTGGTGATCACCGATCCGGTGCTGTCCGACATGGCGCCCGTGCAGACGGTGTTGGAATCGCTTGAAGGCGCCGGTGTCAACTTTGTTTTGTACGATCGGGTGCGCGTGGAGCCTACCGACGAGTCATTCCTGGAGGCGATTGCCTTTGCCAAGCAAGGGCCCGACCCGTACGATGCGTATGTCGCAGTGGGCGGCGGTTCTACCATTGACACCGCCAAGGCGGTGAACCTCTACGTTACTTATCCGCCAGCGGATTTTCTGGACTACGTGAATCCTCCCATTGGCAAAGGCGTTCCAGTGCCCGGTCCGCTGAAGCCGCTCTTTGCCATCCCCACCACGGCGGGCACGGGCAGTGAGACCACGGGCGTCAGCATTTTCGATCTGATTCGCATGCACGCCAAAACGGGCATCGCCAGCCGGCGTCTGAAGCCGACGTTGGGCCTGCTGGATCCGGAGAACACCCGCAGCCTGCCTCCGGCGGTTGCCGCTTCGAGTGGCCTGGACATTCTAAGCCACGCGATCGAATCTTATACCGCGCTACCGTATACGGGCCGGCCGTACCCGGAGCGGCCGTTGGTGCGCCCGGCGTATCAAGGATCGAATCCGATCAGTGACGTTTGGTCTTTGCAGGCCTTGCGCATGGTGGCGCAGTACATCGTTCGCGCGGTGGACGATCCATCCGACGATGAAGCGCGCGCCAACATGCTGCTGGCGTCCGCCTATGCGGGCATGGGATTTGGGAACGCGGGCGTGCATCTGCCGCACGGAATGTCGTATCCGGTATCCGGCAACGTGAAGAGCTATCAAGCTCCCGGCTACGTTTCGGATCATCCGCTGGTGCCGCACGGATTCTCCGTGATATTAAACGCGCCGGCGGTCTTCCGTTTTACGGCTTCATCGAGTCCCCAGCGTCATATGCAAGCGGCGGAAGCGCTGGGCGTGGATGTTTCGCGCTGCCACAAAGAAGACGCGGGGCGCATTCTGTCCGAGCGAATCACCTGGTTTATGCAGCGCCTGAAGACGCCCAACGGGCTGCGCGAAATCGGGTACACGTCGTCCGATATACCGAAACTGGTGGAAGGGACGTTGCCGCAGCATCGTGTAACGAAGCTCTCGCCGCGCCCAGCCGGGCCCGAGGAATTGAGTAAGCTGTTTGAAGACGCAATGGTAGCCTGGTGATTCCAGCCTGATAATTCATATGATTCGTTCTCGCCGCCAATTCTTGACCGCATCCGCCCTCGGTATCGCTGGTGCGACGCTCGCCAAATCCGCCGTTCCAACGCTTGGGCTCATCTTCCCGGTGGCTCGCCCCGTCCCGCCGGAAGGGCTCGCCATGTATCCCACTGGCATCAAGTTCATCGTGGCGGATGTCGGCTTGAAGACCATGACGCCCGAAGGCTACGACACAGTGATCGATCGCATCGGACCGGCCGGTGAGAAGCTGGCGAGGGCAGGCGCGAACGCCGTGGTGCTGATGGGCACGTCGCTGAGTTTTTACAAGGGCGCCGCCTTCAACGAGCACTTGACCGAAATACTCAAGAAGGCGACCGGGTTGCCCGTCACCACCATGAGCACCGGCGTTATCGAAGGTCTGAAGGCGGTTGGCGCGAAGCGAGTGGTTGCCGCCACTGCGTACGATACGGAAGTGAACCACCGCTTGCAGACGTTTCTGAAAGAATCGGGCTTCGAAGTGCTCGGCGTGAAGGGGCTGGGCATCGAGAAAGTGGAAGACGTCGATCGAGTGACCCAGGACGGGCTGTTGAAGTTTTGCGTGAGCGTACGCGAAACGGAACCCAAAGCAAACGCAATTCTGGTATCGTGCGGCGGCCTGCGCACGCTGGAGATTCTGGCGCCCCTGGAAAAGCTAGGTCATATACCTGCCATATCCAGTACGCCGGATGCGCTCTGGGCGGGCGTCCGGCTGCTCGGCTTTAGCGGACGTGCGCCGGGCTTCGGCACGCTACTCTCCAAAGCCTAGCGATTTAGGTACAGCACATTTCCATCGGGATCCTGGAGCCGCGTGATTTGCGCCGGATACCGCGCATCCCGGATCAGCGATTGCCAATCGGCCGCATGCACCGGGGGAATCATTCGCGCGCCTCGCACCCGTGTGCCCGAGCCAATGTCCGACTCGATCAGATCCTCGGCGGCCAGAATCTCATAAGCGGTGAGCACCGTGGTGCGCGAAATGCCGAAGAGCCTGGCTGCCGCGCGCGTGGACGGCAATCGCGATCCGGCCCGCAGACGCCCATCCTGAATGGCGCGTTCCAGCGCAGCGCAGAATTGCATATACATCGGCTGGGCGGAGGATCTATCCAGTGAGATCTCCGGCAGGCTGAATAAGCGGCTGCGCGTCACGTTTATTCCTCGAAAGTGGTCTCCCTAAGTGGACCTTTTCATTTTCGCAAGTCTGAGCGACCCTGGTAGCGGAGGCTAACAATGATTTCAGGCGGAAACATTACTGTAATGGTTTCGAACATGGACGCTTCTGTTCGTTTCTACACCGAGGTCTTAGGCATGAAGCTGACCAATCGTTTTGGCGATCACTGGGCGACAGTGGACGCAGGCCGTGGACTCATCATCGGGCTGCACCCTGCTTCGCCCAAATATCCGGCGCCGGGAACCAAGGGCGGCACGCTGATCGGACTGGAGATCGATGAGCCGATCCAGCAGGTGGTGGATCGTCTGCAAGCGAAGGGCGTCCACTTGCTGGGACCGATCATCAACGATGCCGGCGCGGGATCCTTCGTGGACCTGGAGGATCCGGATGGAAACTTCATCTACTTGTGGGAAGTGACGCGCGGGATGATGGAAGAAAACGCGTCGCAGTATTCACACGCCTGAAACCGGGCGACCTCCGGAACTTGCTAACATTGACGTTACAAATTCAGGAGGACAACCCACGTGCGTTGGCCAGTTATTTTTCTTTTTGCGGCGTCCGGAGCCTGGGCGCAATCCGGCGCAAACCCGATCGTTGGAAGTTCCAAAGTGTTCTATCTGAATGCGAAGCAGGACATCCTGCGCTCAGCGGACAAAATGCCGGAGGATAAGTACGCGTTTAAACCGACCGATTCGGTTCGAACCTATGGGCAAGTGCTGGCGCACGTCGCCGACGGGCAGTACGAGTTCTGCGGCGCGGCGGACGGCAAACACGATGAGAAGGGCATTGAGCAGACCGCAAAAACCAAACCTGAAATCGTAGCGGCGCTGAAGGCTGCCTTCGCTTACTGCGATGCCATCTACGCCGGAATGACCGACGCGAAAGCAACCGAAATGATACCGGCCTTCGGCGGGGCCAAGATCACCCGGATCAGCATGCTCGATTTCAACGTTTCCCATACCATGGAGCACTACGGAAATCTAGTGACGTACATGCGAATCCAGGGGATTGTGCCGCCTAGCAGCGAATCGCAGCGCTAATTCGGGCTGCGACGCGATTGCTTGTTATGGCCCTAATCGACATTTATGCCCCTCATCGATATCAGCAGACTCGATGTTGTTGAGCGCCTGCCCGGCTGGTATGGGCGCTATTTCCATTCGCCCAGCGTGACGTTCGCGCACTACGACTTCAAGCGCGGTTCGTCCATCCACGAGCATTTCCATCCTCAGGAAGAGGTTTACGAGGTAATCGAGGGCGCACTGGAGCTAACCATTGACGGCACGGCCGAAATTGCCCGGCCGGGAGTGGTTGCCATCGTGCCATCCAACGTTCGCCACTCGGTGAAGGCTCTCACCGATGGCCGGGCCATCATCGTGGATTATCCGCTCAGGCACGACGTCGACACACTTAACGCAGTCCGCCGGCAACGGGAATGATCTGGCCGGTAATCCAGCCGGCATCGTCGGAGGCCAGAAACGATACTACAGTGGCGATGTCGCGCGGCTGCCCGATCCTGCCCAGGGGCGTCCGATTCACGAGCTGAGCGATGAACTCGGCACCCCCATCGGCTATCGTCGACCGAACGCCCTCGGTTTCCACCGGACCGGGCAGCACGGCATTGACCAGAATTTTCCTCGCACCAAGTTCCGCGGCCAGGCTTCGCGTGATAGCATCCAGCGCGGCCTTCGTTGCGCTATACACCGAACCTGCCGGAGGGGGCGCCTGAGAGGCCATGGAGCCGATATTGATAATGGAGCCGCCATGCTCGCCAATCGCGGCGGCAGCTGCCTGGGTGGCAAATAACAATCCTCGGACGTTGAGATCGAACATTCGATCGAAGTGCTGCTCGGTAATTTGCTGCAGCGGAAGAAATTCGTAAACACCCGCATTGTTGACCAGGATGTCGATTCGCCCGAACTCGGCTACCGCGGCGTCGACAAGCTGCTTGGCTTCAGCCGGTTTGCTCACATCGGCGCGTACGGCCTTGCTTTTTCCGCCCGCCGCCTTGATCTTGGCAACCACCGCTTCCGCCCCTTGCGCGCTGCTCGAGTAATTAACGATTACCGAAGCGCCGTCCTTGGCGAGTTCCTGCGCGATTGCGGCGCCAATTCCCTTGGATGCACCGGTGACTACCGCCACTTTGCCTGCTAATTTTGCCATATTTACTGATCTTCCTTCCCTTCCGATGAAAATGTCTCGACGACAGTCCATACGATGAAGCAAACTTGAATTAAGATTCAAAGGGGCGACGATGTCCACACGAGTGTGCCGCAAGGTCTTTTTGGTAAGCTGGTAGGACCTTCTGCGGGCCTCCATCGAGGAGTATTGTGACCAAACGGAATTCAGGATCTGAGCTGCACGTGTCGGCAAAGCCCAGTCCGGACCAGGTCCGTGCTCAAGTGGACAAAATGCTCGCCAGCCGCGTATTTGCACGCTCGGAGCGTTTGTGCCGATTCCTGCGTTTTTGCGTGGAGCAAACCCTTGACGAAAAAAGCGATCAACTCAAAGAACAACTGGTGGGAGTGGAAGTATTCGACCGCAAAGGCGATTACGACCCGCGGACCGATCCCATCGTGCGCGTTGAGGCTAGGCGCTTACGATCGAAGTTAAAAGCTTACTATACGTCCTCCGGCCGGCCCGATTGCGTATTGATTGAATTACCGAAGGGCGCTTATGTGCCGTCGTTCCGGATGAGGAACGCGAGCCAACCCGCCAATCAACATGTACGGCCACAACCGATACCGCTAGACGCGGCTGGGGAACGGTCCATCGCGGTGCTGCCGTTCGCCAACCTTACGCCTGAGGCGGGCGCCGATTACTTCAGCGACGGTCTGACCGAGGAGCTGATCCATCTGCTCACGCGCATCCCACGCCTGCGCGTGGTGGCGTGGAGTTCCATGTCGCAATTGCGCGGCCGCGAGCAGGATCTGGCTGGCATCCGCCGCGAGCTCAAGGTGGCTACCGTGTTGCGCGGCAGCGTTCGCAGAACCGCCACGCGGGTGCGAGTGACCGCCCAGTTGATTGACACCGAGTCCGGCAATTATCTGTGGTCCGAGGCGTATGACCGGCAACTCGAAAATGTCCTCGCGATTCAAGAGGAGATGGCGCGCGCGATTGTCGATACGCTGCAGCTTACCTTGGCTTGGCGCGGCGGCGCCGCAGCGCGCAAGGCGCCTGACCTGCGGTGCTACAACCTGTGCCTGCAAGGGCGCTTTCACGCCAACAAGCGCACCGCGGAAGGGCTGCGGCAAAGTGTTATTTGTTTCGAACAAGCCATCGGCGCGGACGACCGCTCCGCCATTGCTTACGCTGGTTTGTCGGACTCCTACAGTTTGCTCACCGAACACGGTTTTCTTGATCCGGTGGAGGCCACGCCCAAGGCCCGAGCCGCGGCCGAAAAGGCGCTCACGCTCGATCCCGTATCAGCCGAGGCTCACGTCTCACTGGCCTTTGTCCGCTCCCTGTTTGAATGGGACTGGGCGGGCGCGGAAACGCTCTATCGCCGCGCTATCGCTCTCAATCCCGGATATTCCCGCGCGCGGCATTGGTTCGGAACCGACTTCCTGGCTTTGCTCGGCCGCTTCGAGGAAGCGCTCCCCGAGATCGGCATGGCGCGTCATCTGGATCCGCTCTCACCGGTCCTGGTGGAAGGCTGCGGTTACGTGAAGATGATGCAGCGGGACTACACGGGCGCGCTGGAAGAATTCGATCAGGTTTTCCAGCTCGATCCGATGTTCTATCGAGTTTATAGCTCCAAAGCGCGAGTGCTCTGTCTCATGGGCCGCTATGAGGAGTCCATCGCGTTGTTTGAGCGAGCTCGCGCGCTGGGCGGCGATGTTCCCTCGCTACTGGCGGCCATGGGCGATACGCTGGCGCGCGCCGGATTCGTGTGGGAAGCCCGGAGCCTGCTCGAAGAGCTGCAGGCTGCCGTTAAAACGCGCTGGGTTCCCGCTACCGCCTTCGCGATTCTTAACATCGGACTGGGTGACCACGAGGCCGCGCTTACTCACTTGGAGACCGCATGCGAGCGACGGGAAATGATCGCGGGCCTGAAGGTGCATCCAACGTACGATCCGTTACGCTCCGAGCCCCGTTTCCAGCGGATGCTGGAGCGAATCTTCTTACCGTAAGCGGTTCGGTTAGCTTACTGCACCATTACTTCCGAAAGCCCCGGCGCTCGGTCCACAATACTTCATGGAACGAGCCTTCGTTGTCTTGCTCACGCTGGCCTCGCTCATGCCAGCAGTTGAACCTCCTTCATCCAAAGCTTCGGCCAAATCTCAAGCGGCGGCTGAGTCCAAAACCCGCGATTCCAAATTTGACTGCACAGCAGAGCAATCCACCGAGGATTGCGCCGTTATGACCAACAATCTGGGTAGCGCCTATTTTTCCGCTGGAAAATATCCGGAGGCCGAGCTGCTTTTTACAAGGGCGATCTCCGTGTGGAGCGTCAAAACTCCTTCGGACAATTTGGCAAAGGCGTATCACAATCTTGGCGCGGTCTATCGCGCGGAAGGGCGATACGTGGAGGCGGCACAATTTTACTTACGAGCGCTGGACCTGCGCGAATCGTTGGCGGGGCCTCACGCGGTCTCGCTGCTGCCCATTCTGAACGACCTGGCGTTGGTGTACCTCGAAATGGCCAACTACGTTGAAGCGGAAAAAACACTGCAGCGGGCCATCACGATTGTGCATGAGCATCAGGCGGAGGAAACCGTGGACGGGGCCGATGCGATGAATAATCTCGGGCTGACTGATCGCCAGCTTGGACGGCTAACTGACGCTGAGCAGTTGTATCGGCAGGCGCTTGCGGTATACGTCCGCATTGCGGACCCGGAGCGTGAAGTGGTGGTGCTGAACAATCTGGGGCGGGCATTGGCGGAGCAGACGCGGTACAAAGAAGCCGAACAACTCTATCGCCAGGCTATTGGCTTTGGCCAACAACAACTGCGGCCCACGCACCCACACGTCGCAGTGGGCTTGAGCAATCTGGCGACGCTCATGATCGCGCGGCGCAAGTTCTCTCAGGCTGAAACGCTGCTGCGGCGCGCCGAGGAAATCGACCGGGCGAACTTTGCGCCGGATCATCCGCGCATCGGTTACGACTATTACAACCAGGCAACAGCGGCTGTGGGGCGCAAGCATTATGCGGAGGCCGAGATCCTCTACCAGAAAGCGGACGCAACCTTTGAGAAAGCTCTGCCGCCCAACCATCCAGATACCGGGAGGGCGATTGCTTGCCTGGCAAATCTTTACCGCCTGCAGGGGCGCTGGGACGAATCCGAACCCCTGTATCGCCGGGCCTTGAATATCCTGGAACAGGCCTGGGGACCGGACAATCCGCAACTGCTGGATGTTCTGCAAGCCTACGAAAGCGTTCTGCGCGCGCGCCAGGAGTATGCCGATGCGGAGAGTGTGCAAGTGCGTAGCACGAAGATCCGCGTCGTGCAGGCGCTACGAAATTCGAACTAGCGTTCACACGAGTGCTTGCGCCACAATGCATTGGATTCAATCCAGATGGCAGAGCTTGCAGGCCAGCTGAAGATCGGCGGCATCGCTCGAAGCGAGCGTGAACCGCTGCCCACTCATCACCCACGTGGAGACGTTCCCATTTACGTGGTTTGACACGTCTGCGGAGCCCGGGCTCGCCTTTGATATCCGCAACAAGGCATCGCGATTTCCCGCTCTGTACGCAATCTCGACACGCCCACTTACGGCGCGGGCGCCGATCAACTGAATGGATGACGATGAGTCGGCGCGCAACGGAAGATCGAGTCCAGTTCTGGCACGAACCCACGCCCGCAGCTGCGCGGGATTTTGACAGCGATCGCTGGTCTGTGCCGGGAGCGTGACATTGTCGCGGTGGAAGGCGGACATGCCAATGGCTATCAGAACGACGGTTGCAGCCATGGCCCATACCGCCCTGCGATTACTCACCCCCGGTGGGACGGTCTTCGCCGACTGAATGCGATCCCATAGTTCCGGCGGCGCAGTTACCTCCCGCAACCCGCGTTGCAATTCAGGCTCTAACCACGTATTCATCGCCACGGCGACAACCTTCGCTCCAGAATTTTATGCGCGCGATTCAGCCGCGAGGCCACTGTGCCGGGCGAACACCCCAGAATCTTAGCGATCTCGTCATAGGCGAGCCCTTCGGTATAGCGCAGCACGATGACCATGCGATGCTCGGGCGCAAGCTTCGCCACCACGTCCTGCACGCGTTGCTCATTCTCGGCGCGCATCATTTTGTGCAATACGCTTTCGGCCGGCGCACAAACCGCGTCGAGCAAGCCGTCCAGGAAGGGCGTCATGCGGCGGCCGCGCCGTTGATCGTCAATGCAGCTATTCACCACCAGCCGGTACAGCCACGAATCGAAACTGGCTTCCGAGCGGTAGTCGCCGATACGGGAGAGCAGTTTGAGGAAGATGTCCTGCGCGATATCCATGGCCGCGGCTGGATTGCCCGAATAGCGCAGCGCGATCGAATAGACCCGGTCCTTATAAGCTTCGAAGAGCGCACGAAACGCTTCTGAGTCGCCACGCTGGCAGGCTTCGATTACGTCGCCGATCACTTGCGTGTTCGCGTCCAAGACCATCGCGGTACCGATTGGTTGGACGAACGATGGCGCCGGTTCCTTCCCGCTTTTCGAGGGCATGGGTTTGCTTATATGCTGAGTACATCAGCATTTTGAGTACACCACAGGGAGGGTGCTGCATGCCATCAGAGAACGACCTTACCCGGCGCGATTTTGCCGCCACGGCCGCCGGCGCGCTGTCGATTCTTGGCGCTCTAGGCGCAAGCTCGCCCCTGGCCGCTCAAACCGGGACTTCTCACACAAACTCGACGGCCACGGCCGTGGCACCGCTCGATCTGGTTGAGTGGAGCTTCTTCTGGGTGGGTGTGGAGCGAGCCGAAATACCGCGCGGCACGGTGATCAACGGCAAGCAGATGTACGTCGAGTATCAGATTCCGGCGCGGGTGAGACATCCTTATTCGATCGTGTTGGTTCACGGCGGAGGCGGCCAAGGTACGGACTGGATGTGTACGCCCGATGGCCGCCCCGGGTGGGCCACGCTGCTGGTGCAAGAAGGCTACAAGGTTTATATTGTCGATCGGCCCGGCCACGGCCGCTCGCCTTTTCATCCCGATCTTGACGGCCCGTTCCCACAGCAGAACATCACGCTTGACCTGATCTCGGGCATGTTCACGCCCCAGCGGGCTAACCGGCCCGATCCCACGGGCCTGGGCCTGGCGAAACTTCACAATCAGTGGCCGGGGACCGGCGAAGTGGGGTCGCCCGAATTGGCGCAACTGGTGGCGTCGCAGGGCGGGTCCTATGTCTCAAACATTGAAATCACGCATACCGCGTGGAGGGAGCGCGGCGCCGAACTGCTGGACAAAATCGGGCCGGCGATCATCATGACGCACTCGGCCGGCGGACCGTTCGGCTATCTGGTGGCGGAGGTGCGGCCCACCTTGGTGAAAGGCATTGTTGTCGTCGAAGGCGCCGGCACTCCTTTCGGCAAAGGCCCGCAGGCCAGCAAATGGGGCATTACGACGATCCCGATGACCTATGATCCACCGGTGAAAGACCCGTCGGAATTGAAGACTAAAGAGATGCCTTCACCCGAGCCTGGCGTTGGTCCTTATCAGATTCAAGAAGAGCCGGCGCGCAAGCTGAAAAATTTGCGGGGCATTCCCATCGTGCTCGTCACGTCGGAAGCGTCCTTCGCATCTCCGGGCGCTCCGGGCGCGCTGGCGTTTCTGAAGCAAGCCGGCTGCACGGCCGAGGAGCTGCGCCTGGCGCAACATGGCGTCCACGGAAACGGCCATATGATGATGGTGGAGAAAAACAACCGCGAGGTGCTGCAGCCCATCCTCGCTTGGATGGATAACAACGTTTCGCCGCACGCCAGGCCCGCGCCGACCAGGAAGAATCCCGAAGCGGTAGCGCTGAAGCTTGCTGAGCAGGGGCATTTCTGGGTTGGGACGGAGGCGAAAAAGATGCCGTATGGCAACATCGTCGCCGGCCAAATGTACGTGCAATATTTGTTCCCCGCGCAGGTTCGCCATCCTTATCCCGTGGTGCTGGTGCATGGAGGCGGCGGCCAGGGCACGCATTATATGGGGCTCGGCAACGGCAGGCCCGGTTGGATCCACTATTACTTGCAGGAAGGCTACAAGGTTTATCTGGTGGATCGGCAGGGGCACGGGCGCGCGCCTTATCATCCCGATGCGCTCGGTCCCATCGGCCCCCTGCTGACCTTCGATACGGTGACCGGCGATTTCATGCGTGCCGTCCACAATCCGCACCCGCGCTGGATCGGCACCGGCGATGCGGGCGATCCCCTGGTGGATCACTTCCAGGCGGGACAAAATTCGCCGCCGGCCGACAATGTAATGGCGCACAAGCTGTGGGCCAGCCGAGGGGCCGAGATGCTGGATAAAATTGGACCGGCCATCATCCAGGTTCATTCGGCGGGCGGCCCTTTCAGTTGGCTGGTGGCGAATGAGCGGCCGAACTTAGTGAAGGCGATCGTCAATGTGGAAGGCGCGGGGATGCCGTTCGGATTCGGCGCGGCCTGGGGGCTTACGGATATTCCGCTGGTCTACGATCCGCCGGTGTCGGATGCCAAGGAGATCGCCACGCGCGATGTCGCAGCGTCCCCCATCGCGCCTGCCTATAAGCTGCAGGCCGAACCCGCGCGCAAGTTGAAAAACCTGCAGGGCATCCCGATTGTGATGGTGACTGCCGAGTCGAGCGGACGCACCCAAGGTCCGGCTGTAGTCGCGTTCCTGAAGCAAGCCGGCTGTGACGCCGAAGAGCTGCAGCTCAAGGACAAGAACATTCTCGGCAATGGGCACTTCATGATGCTGGAGACCAATAACCGGCAGGTGTTCGATGCGATCCGGGAGTGGGTGGAAGCGAAGTTGCCGGCGTAGAGGCCGGCAT
The DNA here is from genome assembly GCA_963747945.1 of Bryobacterales bacterium. GTDB lineage: Bacteria > Acidobacteriota > Terriglobia > Bryobacterales > Bryobacteraceae > Palsa-89. The sequence goes on along the minus strand of CAVVHB010000024.1, from coordinate 121,758 downwards.
TCTTGAGAAGAGGTGCACGGAGATCCAGACGGACTCCCGTGTTATGAGCGCTTCGCCTCGCGCCGAATGCCCTCAGCTATCCACATCCGGCCTCTTCCTCAGTTTCGGTCGGACAGGGCTGCATCATCCATGTCGCGAGCCGTGATCACACGAACCACGCCTTTGTTCAATCTACCGTACAACAAGTCGACAGCAATGCTAATGTGTCAACGATGGCTTATATGCTGGCATTCCTGATTGGGGTGATTGCGGGGCTTCGCGCCCTGACCGCGCCTGCCATGGTCAGTTGGGCGGCGCGCCTGGGCTGGCTGCATGTCGAAAACACCTGGCTGGCATTCCTCGGTTTCGCCGCGACGCCTTACATTCTGAGCGTGCTTGCGATCGGCGAACTTATTTCCGACAAACTCCCCAATACTCCCAGCCGCAAAGCGCCGCCCGGCTTCATCGCGCGCATCGTGACGGGTGGTTTGAGCGGAGCGGCACTTGGGGCGAGCAGTGGGGCGAGCGGTGGGGCAAGCAGCGCATCATGGATGATCGGGCTTGCCGCGGGCGTGATCGGCGCGATTGCCGGAACATTTGGGGGCTACGAGTTCCGCGCCCGGCTGGTCAAGGCAACCGGTGGAAAGGACCTGCCCATTGCTCTGCTCGAAGACGCGATCGCGATCGGCGGCGCCTTCCTTCTGGTTTCAAGGTTTTCCTAAAACCAGATTCAGACTCACCTCGTCCCTGGCGTACGTCAATTCCACCGCATCCGACTTCCGGCGCTTCATGTACTGCGGAAAATACAGATAACCGGCGGTCGCGGTCTTCGTTTTGCCTTCGGCCAGCGCGCTGCGGCGCACCTTATCGGACACAATTTGCGGATCCACTTTGGGGTTCGGCGGAGGCGTCCGCGACGGCGTGCGCCTCTCTTGCCACGGCCAAACGTCGATGGGTTGGTCCGTCCGGCTAACTCGCTGCCCCACGCGCAGGGCGAAGTCGGCCAACTTCACATCAAACGGAACGCCGTTGTCCGGATAGATGGCGACTTCGACGACAATGTAGTCTTTACTGATCTCGGACGACAACATCTTCGATACCAGATTCGAAGGGACGACATCGGCCGCGATGGTTGCCGCGTCTGCCGGCCCGTGTGCAGGATAGCCCGTGCTGGCGTCGCGTGGCGGAACACCGGCACGCGCCAGCATCGCAGTGGCGAAGACGCAGGCGAGAAATGCGCGCATCGACCGCCTCCTTGATCTTTTTTATTCTAATCCCGCCTGATAGGATCGATGGCAGTGGAAGAGCTACACGTTTACTCAGCCATCGGCCAGGCCGGATTTGAGCGCCTTACCGACGCGTTTTATAGGCAGGTTCCCGGCGACGATGTTCTCGGGCCGATGTACCCGGCGCGCGATCTGGAGGGCGCGAAGCAACGCCTCCGCGATTTTCTTATCGGCCGCTTCGGCGGTCCCCAGACCTACATCGAACAGCGCGGACATCCCCGGCTGCGCATCCGTCACGCGCCCTTCGCCATCGGACAAAAAGCTCGTGACCGTTGGCTCCAGTTAATGACCCACGCGCTTGAAGAAGCGGCATTGCCGGATGAGCCGCGCCAGATCCTGCAATCCTTTTTCGAATCCACCACCACGTTTCTGAAGAATCGGCCGGGTGACTGATTTTTCCCGGTGCCTGATCTTTAGTGACCGGCCACCTGCTAAAATCGATTCGTGGCTTACTCCGACCTTCTCACTGCTCCCATGCGCGCCGATCTCACCCGTCACGGGGTGGAAGAGGCTAAAACGCCCGCCGATGTCGACCGGCTTCTTTCGCCGGATAGCGGCGCGGTTCTCATGGTGGTCAATTCTGTTTGTGGTTGCGCCGCTGGCCGTGCACGACCAGCCGTTGGCATGGCGCTGAAACACCCGGCGCGGCCGGCCAAAGTCGGCTCGGTTTTCGCGGGCGGCGATGAAGCGGCGGTGGCTCACCTGCGCAACATTTTGTCGGACTATCCGCCGTCCTCGCCCTCGATGGCACTGTTCCAGAACGGCAGGCCCGTGTATATGATCCACCGCAGCGATATCGAACGGCGCGAGCCGATGGAGATCGCTAAGCTTTTGACCGAAGCTTTCGACCGCTTCTGCGCGCAGCCTCAGAAGGTTGCCACGGGCGATTAGTTACTACGAGCGACCGCTCCCTTCGGTCACGGCTCAGTATTGACGGTCCAGCAAAATCAAAGCGTTGCCGAGCCGCGACTACAGGGAGGGGTTGTCGCATGGCCGCTACTTTTTCTTCTCCGAGGGCGAAGGCTTCGTCGACACAGGCGTCGGCTCCAGGTAGCACGACACCACGCTCTGATTTCCGTCCTGGTCCACCGCCTTGACACCGAGCACCAAGTCGTCAATCGAAACATCCGGGATGGTGTAACTGTTGACGTTGCCCACCCAGATTTCGCGTTCCCAAACCGGCGACGTGGTTGAGCGCAGCATCACCGCATATCCCGCCAGATCCGGCTCGGTATTGGGATACCAGCGGAGCACCGCGTCGTAACCCGATTTGCCACGGCTCAGCAGCGGCACGTGCCCGCCTTTGTTCGGCCCCGAAGACCAGGTCCAATTCAGCATGGGCGGCGCGGGCGCCAGCGCCAGGCTCGCCAGTACGGCAGCGTTCATGCGAACTGCGCGTGTCGCGTATGGAACCGATGTGTTGGCAAACGTGTCCGTGACGGTGTGCTGGTGATCGTAGTACTCGCTCGCGCTGGTCAGCCGAACGGCGGCAAAGCCCTGATCGACGAATGATCGATGATCGCCGCCGCGCCGAAATCGGTCACCCCGGAACACCAATTGAACCTGCATGGATGGGACGTAACGCTCCGCAATCAGCTTGGTGTAACGCGCCAGTTCGCGCTGCGCGGAATCATCTGGTCCAGCGGAGAAGACGCGCAGGACATTCGTTGCCGAGCGGCCATTACCCGAAACATCGCTGCCAATGATGTCGTTGTTCAGCACAGCCTCAATCTGCATGCCGTCCTTTTTGGCGCGTTCCGCATAGGCCTGGCTTCCGCTCAATCCCACTTCTTCAGCCGCGAACGCAACGAACACGATGGTCTTGTCGAACTCATGGGCGCTCATTACGCGCGCCAGCTCCATCACGGCCGCCGTTCCGCTACCGTCATCGGTTACCCCGGGCGAGACGGTCTGCGCGGCGGTGGCTTCAAAATCCAACGGACCCAATTCGCGCTCGGGCGGAAGGATCGTCAGATAGCGCCGCTCTTCCGATTCATCCACGCCCTGCCGCACGCCTTCGGCAACCAGCTGCTCGATGCCCTTATATTGCTTCTGCATCAGCGCCACCGTATCGTAGTGGGCGGTCACCAGAACGTAATGATCCTTCTCCGTGGCGCCGGGCAGCACCGCGACGATATTCGATAATTCCACGTCGCGAATGACTTGGCCCTGCCGCGCGCCCTTCTTGAGGCTGAAGTCCTGGTAGCTCACCTGCAGCCGGGGGCTGTAGCTTTGAAGCTGATCGTGAATCCATTGCTTGGCCGCGCCGATCCCGTGCGCCGGGTCGTCTTGTGATGACAGAATATACCGCGTGCCGAAGCTTTCCAGCTTCTTGAGTGTCGCTGAGATTCGTTCCTCGGAGATCGAATCGACGATCTTCTGGACAGCGGGATTGAGGCGTGCCTCGGGCTGCTGTGAAAATAGCGCGACCTGAAAGATCGCAGCCAACAAGAGCATCGATCGCATCGGTTTCATAGGAATGACCGATTGTAACCGATGGCTACTGCTGTCTTCTAGCGCGCTCGCAAGTTATCGTCCTTTTAACGCGCAATCCCAATGTTCGTCGGCTTTACCGTCGACGAAGCGCCAGGTGTCGAACCAGGTGGTGGTGTACGGCTGGCCGCTGGCGTCCTTGCGTTCCGCTACGGTGGCGACAGTCACATAGTCGCCTTCCGCGCTGACAAAAGCCACTTTGGCGCCCAGGTGTTCGGGAACCGGCGTCGGTTTTCTGGCGGCGGAAAAGTACGCCACCACGCCGGCGCGGCCCGACTTCACGTTGGGATTGTGCTGCAGGTATGCCGGAGTCAGCCATTTGTCGGCCTCGTCCCAGTGATTCGCTTCCAAAAGATCTTTTTCGATGTGATACGCGGCTTGTTTGTTGCGGTCGAGCTTTTTGTCCTTGCTATGGAACAGCGCGTCGACATCAGGGGCGGCAACCACGGGTTCCTGCGCGCGCAGAGGCGCGGAGACAAGCATCGCGGCAAACAAGGCGGCCAATGTGAATTGAACTTTCATGCGTACCATGTTTAGTCATCCCGCACCTGCTTGTCAATGTGAGGTGATGGGGTCTTAAGACCCCACTACCGGAGATTGACGTAGAATGCTCTTTCCTTGAATAATACGCTGCTCGACCTTATCGACGAAGCCTTCGACAAAAAGTCCTGGCACGGACCGAATCTGCGCGGGTCCATTCGCGCCGTGACAGCGGAGCAGGCGGCGTGGCGGCCGGGTCCGGATCGTCACAACATCTGGGAGCTGACGCTGCACGCGGCGTACTGGAAATACGTCGCGCGGCGGCGGCTTACAGGCGAAAAGCGCGGTTCGTTCGCGCTGCCCGGAAGCAATTTCTTTTCTCGTCCCATCGATGAAACCGAAGCGGCATGGAAGGCCGACATCGACATTCTAGCCGCTGAGCACCGCAAGTTGCGCGCGGTGATCTCAAGTCTCGCGGCGCCCTCGCGAGCGCAAGCCCACAGCATTCGAGGCATCGCGGCGCACGATCTCTATCATGCGGGGCAAATCCGTTTGTTGCGAAGACTCTGCCCACTCTAACGGATTAAGCAATTCACCTGAGGGGAAGATTTCGAGATTGAGCGACACTCCTGGCCACTAGTGGTGTTCTTAGAAGAGAGTGGAATCGAAGTGACGGGGGCATCGATGAAATTCTGCGGCATGTGGCTATCGGCGGCGATTTTGGCAGCGAGTCTAGGACTCGCCCAACCCGCGCATCAAATGTCAGCCAGCGCCGCTGCGCGCTTTCTGGACCAGGCCACCTGGGGCCCGACGCCGGCATCCATCGCCGAGCTGCAACAAATGGGCATCGGCAATTGGCTCAACGCTCAGTTCGCGTTGAACACGTCGAATATCCCGAACCAGCGGCTTCTTGATTCCACCGGCCTGCCCAACCGCGACATTCATCCCGTACAAGCTGCGTTCTTCCAAAACACCGTCACGGGGCAGGACCAACTGCGGCAGCGCGTCGCGTTCGTGCTAAGCCAGATGTGGGTGGTATCGTTTAGCGGACTTCCAGTGGCCTATGCTTATCCGCCGTACTGGAGAATCTTTCGCGATCACGCGTTTGGAAACTATCGCGATCTGATTCGCGCTGTGACGCTCAGCCCCGCCATGGGCCGCTATCTCAACATGGCGAATAACCATAAGGGCAATCCCGCCAAGAACACTGCGGCGAATGAAAATTACGCGCGCGAGCTGATGCAGCTATTCACGCTGGGGCTCACGCAATTGAATCCGGATGGGACGCCGGTGCTGGATCAAAACAAGAATCCGGTTCCCACATACGATCAAACGGTGGTGACGAACATGGCCAAGGTGGTTACTGGCTGGACTTATCCGACGGCCCCAGGCGCAACGCCCAAGATCAGTAACCCGCAATATTTCTTCGGCCAGATGTTTGCCGTGGACTCCGAACACGACACTACCGCGAAGGCGATTTTCGGCAATGTGACCATCCCTGCCGGACAGACCGCGGAGCAGGACTTGGAATCACTGCTGGATGCCTTGATGGCGCAGCCGACGATGGCGCCGTTCATTTCAAAGCAGTTGATCCAACATCTGGTCACCAGCAATCCGAGCCCGCAGTACGTCGCACGGGTGTCGGGCGTGTTCGAGAACGATGGCAGCGGAGCGCCCGGGAATCTGGAGGCCGTGATCACCGCAATCCTTACGGACCCGGAAGCGCGGGCGGGCGACGATCCAACGGCGGCATCCACCAACCCGGCGTTTGGGCACTTGCGCGAGCCGGTCCTGTTGATGCCCAATTTGCTGCGCGGCCTGAATGGCACGCTAACCGCGAATAGCGCTGTCTACTATGACACTTCGGAACTGGGCGAGAATCTGTTCGACGCACCCAGCGTGTTTAGCTACTTTTCGCCGCAGTATCGCATTCAAGGGGGTTTGCTTGGGCCGGAGTTTCAAATCTACTCGACCGCGACAGCGGCGGATAGAGACGACATCGTGACAGCGATTTTGTATGGGAGCATCGACAAAGCCACTACGGTGAACCTGGCGCCGTTCGTGCAGCAAGCCGGCAATACTACTTCCTTGCTCAACCACATCAGCGGGGTTTTCCTGCATGGCTCAATGTCTTCGTCGCTGGAACAGGCTGCCACTGATGCGGTGAACGCAGCGTCTACACCGACGGCCAAAACGCAGGCCGCGCTTTACGTGGTTCTCACTTCTGCCGAGTACCAAATAGTTCATTAGGAGACCGACAGATGCTCTCACGACGGGGTTTTATTCGAGCAGGCGCGGCCACGGTGGGAACGCTGGCGCTGCGTCCCTTCGGCCTGCTTCCGGCCATGGCGCAGGGCAACGCCAACTATCGCGCGCTGGTGTGCGTGTTCCTGTTCGGAGGGAACGATTCGAACAACACGGTGATTCCGATGGACGACGCGAGCTTCCAGGCTTACACGTCGATTCGCGGCAGCCTGGCGCTATCGGCCAGCGAATTGACTCCCACCGTCTATAGCGTTTCGAACGCGCCGTTCGCGTTTCACGGCAAGCTGGCGGAGGTGGCCAGTCTGTTTTCGACTAAAGAGCTGGCGGTGGTAGCGAACGCCGGTTCGCTGGTGCAGCCGCTCACACGTACGCAATATCAAGGATCGCAGGCGGCCATCCCGCTGAATCTGTTCTCGCATTCAGACCAGCAGTTGCAGTGGCAGACTTCTGTCGCACAGGGCAATAGTTCCACGGGCTGGGCCGGACGCGCGGCGGATTATCTCAATTCGCAAAAGATCAATTCATCGAACTTCCCCGCCTTCCTTTCGGTGGCAGGCAATTCGCTGGAGGGGCAAGGCGTGGCAACGCAGCCGGTGGCGATCACGCCCGGACAATCACTGACGTTGAAAGGGTTCAGCAGCAAAGCTCCTGCGCAGGCCCGTTTGAACGCACTCACTTCATTGCTGACGACAGACAATGGGCTTTCGCTCGCGCAGGCCGCCAACAACACGATGGCGAACAGCATCTCCGACGCGGCGGCATTGGAGGCGGCGCTGGCCAAAACCACTGCGTTGAAGACTCAATTTCCGGCCACCAGTCTGGGGTCCCAGCTGCAGCAGGTGGCCGAGATCATCCAGGTGCAATCGTACCTGGGTATGAGCCGGCAAATCTTCTTTTGCTCGCTGGGAGGATTCGACACGCACGCGGGCGAACTGGAGACACACAACAATCTTTATCCGCAGTTGAGCCAGGCGCTGGCTGCCTTCTACGCGGCGACCGAGGAGCTAGGCATGGCCCAGAACGTCACCACATTCACCGAATCCGATTTCAGCCGGACCTTCCAACCCACTACCACCGACGGCAGCGACCACGCGTGGGGAAGCCATCATCTGGTGCTGGGCGGCGCCGTGCATGGCGGCCAGATCTACGGCCAATTCCCAACATTTGAGCTGTCGGGACCGAACGACGCCGATGTTCGCGGGCGCTGGATTCCAACCACGTCCATCGATCAATACGGTGCGACGCTGTGTTCCTGGTTCGGGATTCCCGACACCGCACTTGCGGCCGTGTTCCCCAACTTCGCGAATTTTGGATCGCAAAAACTGGGGATATTTGGATAAACCGGCACTCCCTCACGGTCGTGGTTCTGAAGCGGCGCGGCGGAGCACTCCCTCACGGTCGCGGTTCTAAAGCGGGGCGCGGCACTCCCTCACGGTCGCGGTTCTAAAGCGGGGCGCGGCACTCCCTCACGGTCGTGGTTCTGAAGGGCTCGGCGGAGCACTCCCTCACGGTCGCGGTTCTAAAGCGGGGCGCGGCACTCCCTCACGGTCGCGGTTCTGAATCGCGGGCGCGGCGCTCCCTCACGGTCGTGGTTCTGAAGGGCGCGGCGGAGCACTCCCTCACGGTCGCGGTTCTGAATCGCGGGCGCGGCAATCCCTCACGGTCGTGGTTCTGAAGCGCCCTTCTGAACCGCGCGCGTTAGCAAGCGGAGGCGTCAGCGCAGGCAGCACTTGATCCAGCAGCGTAAGACCTCGGCGACGCTCCAGGCTTGCGCGATACATCCGCGCGGAGTGAACGGCGGCTCCGCGTCGAAGATTTCGCTGATGGAGCCGATACAAGCCTCTCTCAAATGTGGGACGAATCCCTCCAGGAACTTGCCCGCGCCGGCGAAATCGCCGGGGTGAACCTTGAGCCACGCGTCGATAAAAGGCCCAATCAGCCAGGCCCACACCGTTCCCTGATGATAGGCCGCATCGCGAGCGCGAACGTCGCCGTCATACTTCGGCTTGTAGTCCTTATTATCCGGTGAAAGCGATCGCAAGCCAACCGGTGTGAGCAGCTTCGCGCGCGCCACTTCGAGCACCGCCGGCCAGCGCGACTTATCGAGAATCGGGTGCTTTAACGAGAAGGCGAGCAGCTGATTCGGACGGCAAGCTGGATCGTCGCCGCTTGGTCCGTCAATCACGTCAAAGAGATGGTTCCCCGGCTCATACCAGAATCGCGCCTGGAACGATTCGCGGGCTTCGCGAGCGGCCTTGGCGACGCGCCCGGCTTTTTCCGGCTCGTTCCCCTCGCAGAGCCATCCCTCCAAAAGCTTCAGCGCGTTGTACCACAGTGCGTTAATTTCGACAGCTTTGCCACGCCGCGGCGTCACTACCCAATCGTCCACTTTCGCATCCATCCAGGTAAGCGCGTAACCTTCGGCGCCCTGCGCCAGCAATCCATCGCGCGGGTCCACGCCGATGCCAAACGCGGTGCCGCGCATGTGCCATTCGAAAATATCCAGCAACTTGGGCAACACCGTCTGTAGAACGGAACGGTCCCCGCTTGCCGCTGTGTAGCGATCCAGCGCGTGGAAGAACCAGAGCGTCGCGTCGGCGGTGTGATACAAGCCTTCGGTGCGCCGCTCGGGGAAGAGGTTCGGGATCAGGCCATCGCGCACATAGTGAGAGAAGGTCCGGAGAATCCAGGCCGCCTCCGCATAGCGGCCAGTGGAGAGCGTCAGGCCTTCGAGCGAGATCATGGTGTCGCGTCCCCAGTCCGTGAACCAGTGATACCCGGCGATGACCGTTCGGACTTCGTCTCCTACGGCCCTAGCCCGCGTCGCATCGTCGGTTCGGCCCGCGGGAGTGATCAGGAATTGATCCGCCGCCCAAACCAATTCGGCGGCAGTGGGATGATTTGCGATCAGGTCCGAAAGGTCCCTGTTTAACTTGGTGGAAGCGGTTGTGAGGATGCGGCGTTTCCGTTCCGCTTCCGATTGCACGGCCAACGCCGGAGTGAGCGCGCGCATATCATCCCAGGACTCGGAAGAAAGGATGAGCGTTACGTCGCAATCCTTTCGCAGGTCGGCATGAAAAAAGCCGGGGCTCCACAGATCGCCTTCCGCCGGATAGCCGCGCCGCTCCTCGATGCGGTACGTCACCTTCTCGATCCGCACGCGATCCACGGTCAGCGACGCATTTTGTCCATCCAGAAGCAGGCGCAGCGGCGGAAGATCCGTCCCGGCCGAAACTTCGTAGCGCTCTTGCCCGACGGTCAACGTGTAGGAAGATTCCAGCTCGGCGCTCACTGGCGTTTCGTGCGGCCGGAAGTGAATGGATGGACGCAACACCAACCGCGCGCTGTCCTGGCCGGAGAGCAGCGAATAGTTGATGAAGGCTGTATTTTGCCCGTGGGGTAGAACCAGCCTCTTCTGGATGGTCATGTTTCCGATTTCGAAACACCAAACCGGGGTACCCGCCTCCAGGCGAAACTCGCTGATGTGTTCCATTGCATCCAGCTTCACGGGATCTCCGGCTCGCTCCTCGCCGCTCAATTGGACGACGCGCCCATCGGGAAACTCCAGACGCTCGGCCAGCTCGTTCAGCATCATGACGCGGCCGAACGGCGCGGGAAGGGCGGCCACCAGATAGCCGTGATAGCGCCGCGTGATGACACCGGACAAGGTGCCGGACGCATACCCGCCCAGGCCGTTGGTTGCCAGCCATTCACAGTTGAGACCCGCTTCGGAAGCGCGTCCATCTTTGCCCGGCCAGGGCATTCGGATTACCAGGTCAGTCATACGTTCTTTGAAGCATGCCTCGGATGGGGCTGCAGCAACACGGCGGCGTGGCCGGGGATTCGCCAGTTTTCATCGTTGTTGTGTGTAGGGGTGCCCGCAGGGGAATCGAGTGGCGGAGTTCCGATGCCCCCATACTTGGGATCTTCGCTCGACCACAGAGTGCTCCACTCCGAATCGGCCGGCGGAGCGAGCAGCGGCTCCGGCGCCGGGTTCAGATGCACATCAATGCCGAGGTTTACCAACAACAGCCGGTCATCTCCATCATCGCCGAAAAAGCGTAATAGGAAGGCCTCCGGCGAGAGCACCGCGCCATCCAAAGCCCCCCGTTGCTGAGCGCGAAACACCGGCTCTTCGCGGCGAAGCTTCAGCAGATCGCAGTGCAGGGCATAGATCTCGCGATGTATATCGCGCTCGGAATGGTCCAGCTTGCAGCGTTCGAAAGTGGCGGGATCGCCGGGGTCCGCAAAACGTTCCTGCATCTGGGGAGTAGCCAGGCTCGGGAATTGCGCCAGGAACTCGGCGCGGCCCTGCCGGATTTTGTGATTCAGCTCAGGATTATGGTCGGCAAAAAAAAGGAAAGGGCTGGATGCGCCGAATTCCTGCCCCTGAAAAAGCATGGGCGTGCCGGGTGCCAGAAGCAGAAGTGCCGTGATAGCGCGCAGTTTGCCGGGCGAAGCCAGCGCTTGACAGCGCTTGCCATATGCCGAGTTGGCTATTTGATCGTGGTTCTGAATGAAGGTAACGAACGCTGCCGGATGCATGTCCAGGCCCGGCGTGCCACGGCGCTTCCGCTGCCATTTGTAACGCTGGCCTTGATAAAGGTAGCCATACTTCGTCGATGAAATGAATTCTTGCGGTGTTCCCCGGTAGTCCGTGTAATAAGCTTCCGTGCTGCCAGTGAGAGCCACCATCGCGGTGTGATGGAAGTCGTCGTTCCACAAGCCATCCAACCCGCATCCGCCTTGCTCAGAGTTCCTCACAAGCTTCACTTCCTGCGGTTCATTTTCGGCTATGAAGATCACCTGGCGCGGCGCGGCGCGTTTGCGAGCTTCGCGCGCCATGGCACGCAGGATGTGATCGTCGGAGCAGTCGTGAATGTCCTGCGTCGCGTCCAGCCGCAGCCCGTCCAGATGGAATTCGTCGATCCAGTAGCAGGCATTTGCGATCACGAATTCCCGCACCGGCCCCGAGTCGACGCCGTCGAAATTGATGGCCTTGCCCCAGTCCGTGGTTTTCTCGCAGAAAAATTGCGGTGCAAATTTTCCGAGGTAGTTGCCGTCGGGGCCAAGATGATTGTAGACCACGTCCAGGATCACGCCCAGGCCGAGTGAATGCGCCCGATCGACGAAGCGGCGAAACTCGTCGGGCGAGCCATAAATGTGCGCGGGCGCGAACCACTCGACGCCGTCATAGCCCCAGCCGAATCGCCCGGGAAATTCGGCCACCGGCATCAACTCCAAAATCGTGACGCCGGTTTCAGCCAGATGCGGCAGTTCGGCCACGGCGCCCGACCACTGCCCTTGTTGGGTGAACGTGCCGATGTGCATTTCGTAAATCACTTGATGTGGGAGGGCGACGCCACGCCAATTCCGGTCCGTCCATGGGAAGGCCGCGGCGTCGATAACTTCCGACCACCCGTGCGGGCCCTCGGGCTGGAAGCGCGACGCTGGATCGGGACAGACTTCGCCATCATCGAGCAAATATTTGTAGCGCGACCCGGGACGCGCTTGCGGCACCAAGCCCGAAAAATATCCCGAGGCTTCCGGGTGCAGAGCAACTTCCGGCTGCAGAGCAACAGTGTCTCCGCCATCCAGCACCACCTCGAGGGTCTTGCTGGCTGGCGCCCACATCCGAAAGTGAACTCCGCCGTCAGTGACCTCGGCGCCCACCGGGAAGCGTCTGACGTGCGGTTTCACTGGCGTTCCGTGGTCAGCAAACGCGAAACGCTGGGCGGCTTGGGCTCCCGGCATACCACCAGCGACAGCGGCACCAGGTCCACCGCCGCGCCCTCGTCGGCGAAGCGGGTTTCAACCTCGAGCGCCGGATCGTTAGTATCGATAACAATCTCCCATTGATCGGCCCCCGGCGGCTTAGGGACAAAAAACTTTATCGGCTCGTGATGGCAATTGAGCATGATCAGAAACGTGTCGTCCTTGATGGGCTCGCCCGCTTCGTCCACTTCACCTATGGTTTCGCCGTTGAGGAGCATGCCGAGGCAGCGCACCCAGCCGAGCCCCCATTCCTCGTCCGTCATTTCCTGTCCGTCGGGGCGCAGCCAGACGATATCTTTTTCTTCGGTACCGCGGATCGCACGGTCCTGATAGAACTTGCGGCGGTGCAGGCTGGGATGATCGCGCCGGAACTGAATCAGCTTCTGCGTGAATTCCAGAAGCGACACCTTGCAGCCGGCCAGTGCCCAATCCACCCAGGTTGCTTCGTTGTCCTGACAGTAGGCGTTATTATTGCCGCTCTGCGTACGGCTGATTTCATCGCCGCCGAGAATCATCGGTACGCCCTGAGATAGCAATAGGGTCGCGAGAAAATTCCGCTTTTGGCGTTCCCGGCGTTGGATGATCTCAGGATCGTCCGTGGGACCTTCCGCGCCCATGTTCCAGGAGAAATTATCGTTCGTGCCGTCGTTATTGTCTTCCTGATTGGCTTCGTTATGTTTGCCGTTGTAGCTGACCAGGTCATGCAGAGTGAAACCGTCGTGCGCCGTCACGAAATTGATGCTTGCGGAAGGCCGGCGGCCGTCTCGATCGTAGAGATCGCTGGAACCGGTGAGCCGATAACCGAGATCGGACAATTGGCCTTCGTCGCTCTTCCAATAGCGCCGAACCGTATCGCGATAACGTCCATTCCATTCCGCCCAGCCGGCGGGAAAATTGCCCACTTGGTAGCCGCCGTCGCCCACGTCCCAGGGCTCGGCAATCAGCTTCACTTGGGAGATCACGGGGTCCTGATGAATGATATCGAAGAAGGCCGACAGCCGATCCACGTCGTGCAGCTCGCGCGCCAGCGTCGATGCCAGATCGAAGCGGAAGCCGTCTACATGCATTTCTTCGATCCAATAGCGCAGGCTGTCCATAATGAGCTTGAGCACTTGCGGATGCCGCGCGTTCAGGCTATTGCCGGTGCCGGTGTAATCCATGTAGTAACGCTGCTGGTCGCCCACCAGGCGATAGTATGTCGGGTTGTCCACTCCGCGAAAGCTCAACATCGGGCCCATGTGATTGCCTTCCGCGGTGTGGTTGTAGACCACGTCGAGGATCACTTCGATGCCTTCGCGGTGAAAGCTTTTCACCATGGCCTTGAACTCGGCCACCTGGCCGCCCCGATCGCCGGAGCCTGAATACCGCGCATCCGGGCTGAAGAAATTCGTGGTGTTGTAGCCCCAATAGTTGGTGAGTCCCTTCTCCGCAAGATGCTTGTCGGTAAGGAACGCGTGCACCGGCATCAGTTCGACGGCGGTGACGCCCAGCCGCTTCAGATATTGAATGGACGGCTTCGAAGCCAGGCCGGCATACGTGCCTCGGAGCGCTTCGGGAATTTCGGGATGCCGTTTGGTGAACCCTTTGACGTGGAGTTCGTAAATGATGGAGTCGCTGAGCGGCAGGCACAGCGGACGGTCTTCTTCCCAGTCGAAATACGGATTGACAACCACGCACTTCTGCATTCCCGTGGCGTCATCGTTCTCATCGAAGGACAAGTCAGCATCCCCGTTGCCAGACAGATAGGGAAAAATCGGCGACGACCAATCCACCTGGCCGGCCAGCCCTCGCGCGTAGGGATCGATCAGAAGTTTGTTCGAATTGAATCGAAGGCCGTCGTTAGGTTGGAAGGGCCCATGCACCCGATAGCCGTACAACTGGCCCGGCTGCAATCCGTGAATGTAGCCATGCCATACATAAGTGGTTCGCTCCGGCAGCCGGATCCGATCTTTTTCCGGGGCGTTGGGTTGATCGAAAAGACACAGCTCAACCCACTCGGCGTGCTCGGAATAAATGGCAAAGTTCGTCCCGGAGCCATCCCAGGTTGCCCCCAGAGGATGCGGGCGTCCTGGCAAGATCTTAGTTGACATACCCGAACGATAGACGCCGGAAACGGCCAACTGTTAACAATTGAATTACGTAGGCCGGGAGGGCGCTTGCTTACGCGCGCGGTTCAGGAGTAGCGGGGAAGGCGCTTGCTTACGCGCGCGGTTCAGTAAGGAGCTTACTTTACGGTGATGGGGACTTCGGCCACGGTGTTCTCCCACGCTAATTGCAGCTTGCCTTTGTTCCCGCCCAGGCTGGAGAGCGTCATCTTGTAAGTTTCGATGGGCTTGGGCGGCTTGCTCATCTCCATCTTGACGCGGCCGAGGTCATGGCTTGGGTTGTAGTCCAATCCCCACTCGCCGGTTGCCTTACTGACTACCAGCTGCCATTGCTTGGGATCCAAGTAAACGAACAGCGTGTAGTCGCCTTTCGGAACCACGAGTCCTCCGATGTCAAGATTCGCATCGGTGTGAAGCGCGGTGGCGTCGTTTGCTCCGGCGCGCCAGACGCGGCCGTAGGGCTCCAGTCCGCCGAAAATCTTGCGGCCGCGCATGGAGGGCGCGGAATAGTTGACGCGGATCGCTTTGCCCGCAATGGTGATCGCGGTTTGGGCGGGAGGGCTTTGCTGCGCCACCAAGGGCGCCGCCGCCAACAGTGCGGCGACAAATCCGAATCGAACAGCAGGAACCACTCGCATCACCTCCAAAAATGAAGGATATCAACAAGCACTGGATCGCGGTGCAAGTGTCCGCATAGCGCCCGGTCTGCCCCGAACTTGAGGTGACCAAAAGAAGCATAATGGACAATTCATGGAAACCAGATTGAAGGGCAAGATCGCGATCGTCACTGGAGCTAACCGCGGTATCGGAAAGGCAATCGCGGTGCGATTAGCGAGTGAGGGTGCGCAGGTGGTGCTATGCGCGCGCGACGGAAATCTGTTGGAACGCGCCGTAAAGGAGATCGCGAGCGCAGGCGGACGTGCGGCGGCGGTTGCGGTGGATCTGCGCGAGATAGATGCGGCCGGGAGAACCGTGGACTTTGCGCTCAAGACTTGCGGGCAGATCGACATCGTCGTCAATAATGCCGGTGCCACCAAGCGCGGCGATTTTCTGGAACTGACAGATGACGATTGGGCCGATGGTTTCGAGCTGAAGTTTTTCGGAGCCATGCGGCTGACGCGCGCTGCCTGGCCGCACTTGAAGGCGCAGGCCGGCTCCGTGCTGAATATTTCGGGCGTCGGCGGCAGGATGCCTGGACCTTTGTTTACCATCGGAGGTTCGGTGAACGCGGCGCTGCTTTCGTTTACCAAGGCGATGGCCGATATCGGGATTCGCGATGGCGTACAGGTGAACGCCGTTAATCCGGGGAGCGTCCGGACTGAGCGCTATCGCCGCATGCTGGAGGCGACGGCCAAACAGCAAGGCACTGACGTTGAAACCGCCGAGCGCAAAATGATTGAGAGCGCGCGGACTACGCGTGTTGGCGAGCCGGAGGATATCGCAGCGCTGGTAGCGTTTGCGGTTAGCCCGGAAGGACGATTCCTGCAAGGCGCGCTGATCGACATGGATGGCGGCGCGACGAAGGTAATCTGATGCCACTCCCTAACGGTCGTGGTTCAGTAAGCAGTGTCAGCTCATGTAGTAGCCGCCGTTGACGTTGATGGTCTGTCCGGTGATGTAGGCATTACGCGCCAGCATCAGCGTCACGTCCGCAACCTCTTCCACGTCGCCGAAGCGCCCGATCGGGATCATGTCCGGCTTAGCCACGGGATTTGAAGTCACCATTTCCGTGGCCACCAGCGCCGGCGTGATGGCGTTGACGGTGATGCCTTCTTTCGCCAGCACTCGCGCATAACTGCGGGTGAGCCCGAGCATCCCCGCCTTCGATGCAGCATAATGCACGCCAACGATGCTGCCCGCCTGCGCCGCGACGGAGGACATATTGATGATGCGGCCCCAGCGGCGCGCGCGCATGCCCGGTAGTACGGCCTGAGTTACCAGAAAGCACGAAGTAAGGTTGGACGCGATCATATCGTTCCAGCTTTCCTCCGTCATCTGCTCGATGGACTGGATCAGGATTTTGCCGGCGTTGTTTACCAGAATTTCAGTCGGCCCAAGTGCGGACTCGACGGCGCGCACTAATCGCGTGACATCGGCTCCGCGCGAAACATCGGCTTGAATAGCAGCGGCGCGGCGTCCCAGCTTTTCGATCTCGCGCACGGCGGATTCTGCATCGTCGCTCCGCTCGCGAAAATTCAGGGCAACGTCGCAGCCCGCGCCAGCCAGCGCCAGTGAGACCGCGCGCCCAATTCCCCGCCCTCCTCCCGTCACGAGGGCCACTTTCCCGGGTAATGCTTGTTCCATTACTTGGTCTGCGTCAGACTCTTGTACGCGGCTTCCACGAACATGTCCGCCGTCCAGAATCCGCCGGGCGTGTTGTAGCGTGGATCGTAATCGAGCGTGGGCCGCGAGGCCTTCACCTGCTCCAGAGTCATGCCCTTCTTGATCATGGCTCGAATGCGGTCCCGCACGATGGTAACCATGTCGCGATACTCCAGCACATCGAACTCGTCGCACAGGCGGCCGTGGCCGGGAATAATATAGGTGCCGCCTTCTTCGTGATGCGCGGGAATAGCAAGATCCAGAATCTGGTTCAGACCGGCAATCTCCCCTTCCAAGCTGCCCCCGTTCTTCAGGTCGATCACCGGATACCCGTTCGTGACGAAGATATCGCCCGTGCTGACCACATCGGAGCGGCGGAAGAAGGCGATGGTGTCGCCGTCGGTGTGCGCGGCCGGCGGGTGGAACATTTGCACAGCCTCGCCATTGAAGTAGACTTCTTTCTCGACGCCGAGATACGTGTCGGTGGGCCAGGCGCTCTCCGGGTACGGCTTTTCGCTTTTGGCTGTCGCGCTCATTCTGTCAAAAACATTTTGATGCGCAATGATCTGGACGCTGTAGGCCGCCGTTTCGCCCGGTGTGTTTACCAGCGTCACTTCCCGGGCCGAACCGCCGCCGGTCTTGGCCAGAGTTTCGTTCCCGCCAACGTGATCCGGATGCACGTGGGTGTTGATGATGTAATGGATCGGTTTATCGGATAGGGTGCGGACGGCGGCGATCACCTTATCTGAGAACTGCGCGAGGCCGCTGTCCACCAGCAGCACGCCCATGCTGCCCACTTGCACTGTAATGTTGCCGCCGGCGCCCACCAGCATGTAGACGTTGCCCTGCACCGGCAGAATGTGCAGCTCCGCATTCTCCTGGCTCTTTGCCTTCGTGGCGGGAATTACCGCAGGTGCGTCCTCGATCTTCGCCGTCGCCAGCACCTTTCTGTACTCGGGATACATGGTGGACGGCCCGCCCATTACCGCGGCGTGCGGCAAGTGGTGCTTATCCGCGTATTCATAGAGGAACTTGTTCTGGCCAGGAAGGTAGTTTGGCACCGCGCCTTTCGGCCGCGTCAAAATCTCTTCCACGTATTCGCACGGCCACAGCCATCCGCCGAGTTCTTTTTCATCCAGCAGAAAATCGTCGGTGCGAACCAAAGGCTGCGACAGATAAACCGGATCGTACAAAATCGTCATGTGCGTCATGATGTTTCCGTGCCGCAGAAAGTGCTCGGTCATGGTGGCCTGGTCGCTCTCGGGTAGCCCGTTGCGTCGAGCCCAGCCTTGCTTGATGTGCGTGGTGTAGACGGTCAGGATGTTGCCATCCCACTTGCCGGTGGAAAATCCCATGAAGGTATGCACGGCGTAATCGGGCGGGTGTGGACGCCCATCCATCCAGATGGTTCGCGTCTGTTCGTACGTACTGATGTAATTCTTGATGGCGATTACTTGTTGGGTATTCGGGTCCTTCTCTTCCCAGATTCTGAGGTGCAACGGGCCGTGATAGATGTACGGGGAAACGTGCACGCGGCATTGGTGCTCCTGCAGCGTGAGGCGCGAAGCGTCCCAGCTCTCGGCAAACGCTCGCGCGGAATCGTTGATCGGAAGGCCGGCGAAGTCGCCCAGGTCGGGCCCCGGAATCCGCTCGTTATAATCCTCGTGATGCAGCGGGCTCCACTCGCCGTCGAACAAATCCTGGCTCCAGATGGGCGCAATCGTGGCGGAGAAGCAGCGTGGCGCTAGCGATTCTCGATAACATGGTGTTTGAGGCTTGGAGATATAACAATATGAGGAAACCTGCATGCAACGCCCAATTCTTGTGCTTATGACGATCACGCGGAGGCGATGTGGCGGTCCCGCGACGGCCGCGATGTCGGTGTTGGCTGAGACCGCCAGATCGACGGGAGTAGGGCGCGCCGCGGACTACTCGAACAATCTTATTCAGACCACACCGCGAGCTCATTGCCGCTGGGATCCATAAAGTGAAAACGGCGCCCGCCCGGAAACGAGAATATTTCCTTTGAAATGGTCGCGCCCGCAGCCTTGACCTTCGCTTCAGTGCCTTCCAGATCGCTCGCATAAAGGACCACCAAAATGCCCTTCAGCGGCAATGGCGCCTCTTTGTTGAATCCGCCTGAAAGCCGGCCGTCGGCGAAGCTGGTATAGTCCGGGCCGTAGTCCTCGAACTTCCATCCGAATACTTCGGCGTAGAACGCTTTGGTCTTCGCGATATCCACCGCGGGGAATTCGATGTAGTCGATTTGGTTATTATGCGATGCCTGGCTCATCGCTTAATCTTAAACCTCTTCTTCTTCCAGTTCCTCTTCCTGGATCGCCTGGCCGGCTTCTTCCAGCAATGGCTGCGCCAGCTTGGTGAGCAGTCGATCGGCCTTCTCCTCTTCGGCCAATGTTTGGCTCAACAGCTTCACGATGTCGCGCCGGTTCATCTGCTCGGCGATGGCCCGCGCAGTTCCGTACGCTGCTATTTCATAATGCTCCACGCGTTGAGCCGCGCCGATGAGCGCGAGGTCGGCCGGAGCTTCTTCCATCTGCTTCCCTTCGGTGATTACTTCCGCGCCTTCTTCCACCAGGCCGGCCATTCCCTTGCACGGTTTCGCCTTGGGCTTTTCTTCCAGCATCTCGAAGGCTTGTTTCAGACGTTCGACGTGACCCTTGGTCTGTTCCAAATGTTCTTCAAAGGCTGTCCTCAGATCGGCATCCTTGGCGGCTTTGGCCATTTTCGGCAGGGCTTTCACCAACTGGCCCTCGGCGTGGAGCAGATCCTTTAATTCCTCGGTTAATAATTCTTGCAGTAATTCCATAAATAAATGTTGACTCCCTGCGGTTGGACTCGGAAGGGCCCCGGAGGTTTCGTTAAAACAGATTGAGCTGTCTCGATTGCCTTGTCGCGATTGTTTACGCCGGCGATCGTCCAACACGGTTCTTCCGCCAAGCTGAGGCGAAATCGCGTGTTCGTGACGGACGATCGCATCGAAGTCGGCCTGCGGCTGATAGCGCTCTTCTATCGGCCCGGACGAATTTGTCCAGCCGCCGCATTCCATCCAGCTTTTCGAGATCTCCAGCCCGGGCGGAATCGAGAGCCGTTCGCAGGACAGCGATGGACGCGTCGTAGGTCTTTAGCGGAACGGGAAATGGATGTCCGTCCTTGCCGCCGTGGGCGAACGAAAAACGCGCGGGGTCCGAAAATCTCACCGGCGCTCCATGCACCACTTCGGCAATCAAAGCGAGTGATTGCAGGGTGCGCGGGCCCGAGCTTTTCCAGAAGCAGCAACGACGCGAAGTCGTGCAGATCGCGCTCGTAAGCGACGGCCAGAACCGCTCCCAGCCGCTTGAGATCGACATCCCCTGCACGCACGTCATGATGCGAAGGCATCGCAAGGCACAAGTCACGAATGGTAACCTCGGGCGCCTGATGGCTGATATCGAGCAACGCGGTTTGCGCCAGACGCGCCGATGCATCCACCAGATTCATGATTTCGCCCTGGTGCGCGCCCGCGATGGCAGCGTGTGGCTCGCAAGTGAAATCGCGGACCGTTGCCGAATGCCAGTGATAACGTCTTGCTAACCCGGCTTCGTCATTCAATCCTTGTTGGATGACGGCCCATTCGCCATTGGCCGTCAACACAAAAGCGTGCAGGTAGATTTGGAAGCCATCCGCGATGGCGTTGTTGTCGATTCTGGCGGTCAATCGGCTGGTGCGGGCCAGCGCGTCACCGTCCAAACCAGTTTTCTCGGCCACGGCTCGCAGCTCATCGGGCGTTTTGCGCGAATGCTTCCCGCGTCCGCCGCAAATGTAAATGCCCAGCTCGTGCGCCCGCGGATTGAGCCCGCGTTTCAGCGCGCCGACTACGGACGTCGTGATGCCGGAGGAATGCCAGTCCATGCCCATCACCGAGCCGAGGGCTTGAAACCAGAATGGATCGCTCAGGCGCGAAAGCAATTCGGAAGGACCGTAGTGGAGCAAGACGCTTTCGCTGATGGCCGTGCCGAGACGCGTCATGCGATCGGCCAGCCAGGCCGGCACACGCCCGCCGTGCAGAGGAAGATCGGCGTGGCCGGAGCGTCGCATTCCAAGACCATTATCAACCGCTGCAGCGCGAACACGGAGGGATCGTGCCTGGCTCTGGTAACTTGATTCTATGAAAGCCAAGATTAAGGCTGCCCGAAAACGGGTGAGCCCGCGAGAGTCAGCGCAAAAGAGGCCTTCCTTCGCCTCGCTGGCGCAGTCAACGGGCCCGCCGGATCTGTCCACCAGGAAGGGATTCTCGCGTAAGTGAGGAGAGCTGCTACTTTGTCCCGTTGGCCAACTCGACCCTAACCCCCAACGCGACCTGCGAGCCCAGCAAGGCAGAGCCCATAGCCAACCCCGCGAGCCGCAGGCGAGCCCCGGCCTACTTCACCGGCAGCGTGTTCTCCCGCCCTGGCGGCAGATGCTGGTCCGTCGCGTTCAACATGATCGCGGCCATGGCGTAGTCGCCGATGATGGTGGCAAGCTCCAGCGTTCCCTGCTTGCCAAACATCTCCACGGCCTTGGGCATAGAATCCGAACCGATTCGGTGTTGCTGGAACGAGTCGCGGGCGAAGGTGATGAGCAGCGTGTCCCGATCCGACAAGCCGCACGGCATCTTCGTTGTGCTTGATCACATCGATCACAGCCTGTGGCACTTTGGCGGCGCGGGCTCCCACCTCATGCCCACTCCATTCGTATTGCTGATCGAACTCCCGGGCCGCCACCAAAATAGCTACCTCAAAATCCCGGGGTTTCAGCACGCCATGAAAGCGCAGGTACTGATTCAGCATCTGGATGGCTTCGGCCACCTTGGGGCTCTGGAGCGAAATCGCCGCCGGACCGGTCGGCGCCTACTGTTTTACCCTCGCCGCCCGCCAGCATGTCGTAAATGCGCTTGCCATCGTCATCCAAGCTGTCGCGCTGTACATTCGGGAGGCGTGACAACGATTGCGGGTCGATGTCCTTCGGGAGGGGCGCCTGAGCGACCACCAGCTGGCCTAGCCCGCAAACCCCGTCCCCAGCCCCACCGCGAGTCGTGAAACGAGCGCGTTCATTCTCACCTCCAGCACCGTAGCATAGCAAAAGGGTCCGGCACTCTTGCATTACAATGATTATTACGTTTGGTGATGGCTTGCATCCGGTGCGCGTAACTTGAGCGTCTTTACGAACGCCACATCTGTTGCATGCAACAAGTAGGTTGATGTTTTTCAGGAGTGTGAAATGGGCGATTTTCGCCGAACCAGATTTAGTTCAATCAGGTTCCGTTCTATGACTAGTTGGCTCCTGCTGCCCGTGGCGGCTCTGATGAGCGTTGGCGCGTTCGGCCAAGGCGTGGTGGGAGAGTTCGTGCCCGACGTCGGATACGATCTGTCCGGCAACTGGAACCCCCTGCTGCATGAGGATTTCCTGGAACGCATTCCCGGGCCGGAGCTGGTGAACTATTCCGGACTTCCGATTAGCGAGGGCTCGCGGCTGTGGGGAGAAAGCTGGAACTCTTCCCGGCTGACGTTGCCGGAGCATCAGTGCCAGGTTCACGTCTCGCCTTACATTTATCGCGGCCCGCTGCAAATGCGTTTCTGGGATGAAAAGGATCCGCAATCCCAGAAAATCATCGCCATCAGGAACTATATCAGCACCTACGAGCAGAACCGTACCATCTGGATGGACGGACGTCCGCATCCGCCGGCTTGGGCGGCGCACACCTGGATGGGCTTCTCCACCGGTAAGTGGGAAGGAAATATTCTGACGGTTTACACCACGCACATCAAGCAAGGCTGGGTGCGGCGTGACGGTCTTCCGGAGAGCGACCAGGCCACGCTGGTGGAACACTTCATCCGCCATGGCGCGAACCTGACGCACGTCAGCATCGTCACCGATCCGGTGTATCTTACCGAGCCGCTGGTCAAGTCCGAAGACTTCGTTCTGAACACCAACGCCGGCGGAAACTGGCTGTACCCCTGCGAAGAAGTGGAAGAAGTGGAAGGCCGGCCCAGAGGCGCGGTACCCAATTATTTGCCGGGCCAGAATCCGTTCATCAGCGAATACGCGAACATGTACCACTTGCCGCTGGTGGCGGCCTTGGGCGGTCCGGCGACGATGTATCCGGAGTTCGAGAAGGTAATCAAAAACCCGCCGCCCACTCCGTCCAATGTGTTCCAGAAGGACGAGGTTCCGCCCATGGATTTAAAAAATGAGGCGCAGAATCCGAATCCTACCGATGGCGAAGTTCACATTCTTCCGGTGCAGGGCAACATTTATATGCTGGTGGGCGCGGGTGGCAACATCACCGTGCAGGTGGGGGATATGGGCGTGCTGATAGTGGACACCGGCTTGGCGCAGACCGCGGACAAAGTGATCGCGGCCATCCGCAAGTTGGCCCCCGACAAGCCGCTGCAATACATCATCAACACGCACGTGCATCCGGATCATACCGGTGGAAATCTGAAACTGCGCGCGGCGGGCGTCACCATCACGGGCGCTAATGTCACCGGTGACATCGCGGATGCTTCGAAAGGCGCCGCAATTATCGCCCACCAGGCAGTGCTCGATCGGATGAGCATGGCCTCCGGCAACCAACCCGCTGCTCCGGCGGACTCCTGGCCCACCGACACCTTCCTGGGCGATCGCAAAACGCTTTGGTTCGATGAAGAGCCGGTGGAGATCCTGCATGAGAAGGCGGCCCATACCGACGGCGACAGCATCGTGTTCTTCCGCCATTCGGATGTGATCAGCACCGGCGATATCTTTGTCACCACCGGTTATCCGTTTATCGATATCGCGCGGGGCGGCAGCATTCAAGGCGAACTCGACGCGCTCAACAACCTGATGGATCTCGCTATCACCAAGCACGATGAAGAGGGCGGCACCTACATCATTCCGGGCCACGGACGCCTGTGCGACCGTTGGGAACTGATCGAATATCGTGATATGGTAACTATCATTCGCGATCGCATTCGAGCCGACATCAAGAAGGGTATGACGCTGGAACAGATTCAGGCGGCCCGGCCGACCATGGATTATGACGCCCGCTATGGCGCCGATAAAGGATTCAATACAACCAACGAGTTTGTAGCGGCGGTGTACAAAAGTTTGGGTGGGAAGTAGTAGTTTACGCGCGGGCATGGAACTTGCATGCAGGATTTCGCAGGACAGTATATTATGAAATTTAGCCCGGAAGGAAAAGCAAAAGGAACCTTATGAAACGAACACTGTTGTTCTTGGTTATCGCGGCGGCATCCGTGTTGAGCACGCAGGTAAATGTGTATGCCCACCACTCATTTGCGGCCACCTATTTTGAGGATCAGAAGGTCACGATTCAGGGCAAGCTGGTACAGTTCCTGTATCGCAACCCTCATTCGTTTGTCCACGTGGAAGCTCCCGACGACAAAGGTGAGATGCAGACTTGGGCCGTAGAATGGGGCGCTGGCGGCCAGTTGAGCCGCGACGGCGTTACGCGAGAATCGCTTAAGCCTGGCGATGTGGTCGTCATCACTGGCAATCCTGGCCGCAACCCGGATGACCATCGCATCCGCATGCAGAGCATCACTCGCCCGTCCGACGGCTGGAACTGGAAGGGCGTAGTCCAATAAGGACGTTCCGAGTCGCCACCGCGCTCTTTACTGAGCCGCGACCATTGGGAAGCAGTCTTCTAGCATGATGCACCACCTACCTCGATGTAGGACCGCCTACAGCCTTCTATTGGCTGCCGTGGTGAGCCTTCCGGCGTTTGCTCAAGTGGATTTCACCGGCGAATGGGCTCCTCTTTATCACGAGGATGGGCCGGAGCGTCTTCCGGGTCCTGAACTTGGCGACTACACCGAGCTTCCCATCAATGCCGCGGCCCGAATGGCGGGCGACACCTACGATGCCGACCGGATCTCGGTGGTGCCGGAGTATCAATGCCGCCCGCATGGCGGAGATTACTCCATGCGCGGTCTCGGCAATCTGCGAATCTGGCGGGAAATCGACCAGACTTCCGAGAAGCTGATCGCTTTTCACACCCACATGCTGGCTTGGGACAGCGAGCGTACCATCTGGATGGACGGACGTCCCCATCCACCGGACTACGCGCCGCATACCTGGCAGGGCTTCTCCACAGGCGTGTGGGACGGCAATATGCTGACCATCACCACCACGCATCTGAAGACCAATTACATGCGTCGCAACGGCATTCCACGCAGCGACAAAGCAATCTTCACGGAACACTGGACCAGGCATGGCGACTATTTGACGGTGGTCACGGTAATTGAAGACCCGGTGTATCTGACCGAGCCTCTGGTGCGCAGCGACAACTGGTCTCTGGATCCCGGCCAGAACATTGGCATCTTCGGATGCGAATATGCGCCCGAAGTCCCGCGGCCGGAGGGCACCGTGCCGAATCACTTGCCGGGGCAAAATACTTACCTGCACGAATTCGCCGATTGGTACGGTCTGCCCTACGAGGCCACTCGTGGCGGCGCCGAGACTCTGTATCCCGAGTATCAGAAGAAGATCGCCAAGGAATATCATCCGCCCGACCACTGCCAGCGCTACTGCAGGTGCACCTCTCTGTTCGACTGCAACGTGACCTCGAAATGACGACGAACGGTCGACTCGGGCGTGTTGTGGCGCACGCACTCTGGCGTGCCGCCTCCCCACTCTTGGGGACGCTCTTGTTCTCAGCCGCTCTTGGTCTTGCCCAGCCCCCGCAACAGAACCCCGACAACGTCAAGCTCACCATGGCGCCCGTGCAAGGCAAGGTCTACGTGCTCATGGGCGACGGCGGCAACATCACCGTGCAAGTAGGCAGGGACGGCGTGATGCTGGTGGATACCGGTTTCGCTCCCCTCGCAACCAAGGCCATGGCCGAGATCCGGAAATTATCCGACGGGCCGATTCGCTGGATCGTCAACACGCATGTCCACACCGATCATACTGGCGGCAACGCGGAAATGGCCAAGCTCGGCATGACGGGCGAGTCGGTTACCGGGGAGCCCAGGGTCGTCGCGCAGTCCAACGTGCTGAACCGCATGACTGCCGCGCCGACGGGCAACCAGCCGAAGATCCCTGAAGCCGATTGGCCCAACGACGAGTACTTCCTGCCCAGCAAGGATTTCTTCTTCAATGGCGAGGCGGTGGTGGTTTATCACGTGCCCGACGCGCACACCGACGGCGATAGCATCGTGTTCTTCCGCCGGTCCGACGTGCTGAGCACCGGCGATGTCTTTACACCCGGAAGCTATCCGATCATCGACCTGGCGCGCGGCGGAAGCGTGCAAGGTGAAATCGACGCGCTGAACAAGATCATTGATATTACCGTCCCGGCGAAGTATCAGGAAGGCGGCACGCTGGTGATTCCGGGCCATGGACGCCTGTGCGACGAGGCCGATGTGGTGGAGTATCGGAACATGCTGACGATCGTTCGCGATCGCTTTCAAAACATGATCCACAAGGGCCTGACGCTGGAGCAAGTGAAGGCCGCCCATGCCACCTTGGATTACGATACGCAATACGGCTCCGCCACCGGATTTTGGACCACCGACATGTTCGTCGAGGCCGTCTACAAGAGCCTGAGTGAGAAGACCGTGAGCGAGAAAAAGTGATGCGTCGCGTTGCCGGGTGGTTGGCTATCGGCTCGTTGAGCGCGGCCTCGCTTTTGGCCCAGGGTGTTCCACCGCCGTCGGGAATTGGCCCTCTCGGGGGACCACAGCAGCCGAAATCGGCGCAAGCCGCGGCGCCCGCCGACTTCACCGGCTATTTTGTTTCCGTGGTCACTGAAGATTGGCGCTGGCGCATGGTGACCCCCATCAGAGGCGATTTCGCCAGTATCCCTCTGAACAACGAGGGGCGGCGCGTCGGCAATGCCTGGGATCCGGACAAAGATACAGCCGCGGGAGAACAGTGTAAAGCTTACGGCGCGCCCGCTATTATGCGCGTGCCGGGGCGAGTACATATTAGCTGGGCCGACGAGAACACGCTGAAAGTGGAGACCGATGCCGGAACGCAGACCCGCTTGTTTCATTTCACCGGAAAGCCTCCGCAGCAAAGTGGCGAGCGCACTTGGCAAGGCTATTCCGCCGCGAATTGGGAACGGCCCGTGCGGGGTTCTGGAGCGCCTGGCTTCGGCCTGGGAGCGACGCGCGAAGGCGCACACGGCAAGTCGCTTGAAGTAGTGACCACGCAATTGCGCGCCGGGTACCTGCGCAAAAATGGTCCGCCCTACAGCGAAAATACGGTGCTCAAGGAATATTACGATCTTCACAAAGAGCGCAACGGCGACACGTGGTTCACGGTGACCACGGTTGTCGAGGATCCCAAGTATCTGACGGACCGTTCGTTACCAGTACCGATTTCAAGAAGATTCCCGATGGCGCCGGCTGGAGCCCCAGCGCCTGCGTGGCAAAGTGATAGCATTTACGAGGTGAACCAAATGATTCGCAGATTCCTGAACAAAGGCGCTCTCTCAGTGTTGGGCGCGGCGGCCGCGCTGCTACTGGCCGCACCGGGTGCCATGCAGGCGCAGTTTGGTCCTCCCCCGCCGCAAGCTCCCCGCCCAGCCAAGCAAATCGCGCCGGAAGATCTAACCGGATATTGGGTATCCATCGTCACCGAGGACTGGCGCTGGCGCATGGTGACTCCCGCCAAAGGCGACTTCACCAGCGTTCCTCTGAACCAGGATGGACGGAAGCTCGGCGAAGCCTGGGATCCGGACAAGGACATTGCCGCCGGCAACCAATGCAAATCCTATGGCGCGGCCGCCATCATGCGCGTGCCTGGACGGGTCCACATCACATGGGTGGATGACAACACGCTGAAGGTGGAGACCGACGCGGGCACGCAAACCCGAATGTTCCACTTCAATGCGAAACCACCGGCGAATGAAGCTTCGAGCTGGCAGGGATATTCAGATGCTACCTGGGACGGTCTCAGGCCGGCTCCTCGCCGGGGCGGTGGTGCGGCGCCGGCCGGCGGCTCACTGAAGGTGGTTACCACCGATATGAAGGCCGGTTATCTGCGTAAAAACGGCATCCCGTATAGCGGCAACACTGTGCTGACCGAATACTTCGATCGCACCAACGAGCCCAATGGCGACTCCTGGCTCATCGTAACCACCATCGTGCACGACCCTGCGAATCTTTACCAGGATTTCGTCACCAGCACGCACTTCAAAATGGAAAAGGACGGATCGAAGTGGAGCCCGTCCGCCTGCGAAGCGAAATAGTTTTGCAACAAACCCTCCCGCTCTGACGGCGAACGGGAGGGTGGATAACTGCTCAAGCAGATTAGGACTTGTTTGAGTGCTCGGGCCGCTGCTGATTCTGGTTGTGCCCCTGTTGCTCCCCTTCCCGACTTTGTTCGCGGTTCTGACCGCGTTGCGGACTATTCGGATTTTGGCCGGGATTATTGGAGCCCTGTTCCTGTCTCCGTTGGCCCTCACCTTCCTGCCGCTTCTGGGCGTCCTGGTCTTTATTCACCTGTCCTTGTTGATCGTGCTTGCCCTGTTGATCATGCTTGCCTTGTTGATCATGCTTGGGATCGGTTTTGGTAGCAGACATTGCATACCTCCTTCGTTGGTGTGACGCCCTCCCTGGCGCCAACTTATACGGGAAAATATGAGGAAACCGTTACACGTTGTAACGTGACAGGGCTACTGCCGCCCTGGCTCTTCTACGCCGCTTCCACGAACATATCGGTGGTCCAGAAGCCCTTGGTCGTGCCCTTCCTAAATTGGATCAAAGTGGATTGGATCAAAGTGCTGGAACATGTTCTGGAATTCAGGCAGGTTGCATGGCGCCTCATACCAGCTCACCGCCTCGAAACGTTTCCATAGATCGAGCACCGCAGGGTTGCTGTGAGCGCCGGCGACAGCCTCCTTCGAGACCCATTCGAAGATCTCGATGATCGTTCCATCCGCGGTGCGCATCACGATGGGGGCGCGTTCCGTAACCAGCCCCTGCGCCCGTAGCGGTGGAAGATGATTGCGAACCAACTCAAGCAGCGCTTCCTGGCAGCCCGGCCTCGGCTTGTAACAGGCCACTGAGATCGATCCCATAATGACCGATGGTGGCATAAAATCAAGGGCTTTGCAGTACGTCAATTTCCGCCCAACGTTAGATGAATCTCTTACGTTTTGGATTTCTTTGTTGGGTGCCTCAAGAAGGGACCGCGGACCTCGTTACTTCCCACCCAAACTCTTATACGCCGCTTCGACAAACATATCCGTCGTCCAGAAGCCTTTGGTCGCGCCGTAAACTGGATCGTAGTCGCGCGTGGGCCTTGCCGCCTTCACCTGGTCCAGCGTCATGCCCTGCTTGATCATGGCTTGAATTCGATCGCGCAGGATGGTCACCATCTCCTGATAGAACACCACATCCGCCTGATCGCACAGACGCCCGTGGCCCGGAATCACCATCGTCCCGCCTTCCTGCTTGCCGGCCGGAATAGTAAGAGCGATTAAGCGGTTCAGTGCGTTGACGATTCCTTGCAAGCTGCCGCCCCGCGCAAGATCGATGATCGGATAACCAGTGGTGCGGAAAATGTCACCCGCGCTCACCACGTCAGACCGTCGGAAGAAGACGAAGCTATCGCCGTCGGTATGTGCCGCCGGTTGATGAATCACCTGGATACCTTCGTCGTCGAAGTACAGATCCTTCTCGTCGGTGAACGTGTCGGTGGGCCATGCGCCGGAAGGAAAGGCGGCTTGGTTGCCGTCCTGCTTGCTCATCCGGTCCAGCAGCGTCTCCTGGGCGATCACGGCAGCGCCCTTGCCCGCATCGGCGATGTCGCCGGTGACGTTTCCGCCCACGATCGTGCTGCCCATTCCGGCGATCTTCTCATTTCCCCCCGTGTGATCGGCGTGCACGTGCGTGTTGACCACGTAACGGATGGGACCGTCCGAGAGCTTCCGGATGGCGGCTGCCACCTTGTCGCTCATGTTCGCCAAACCAGTGTCCACCACCAGGACGCCTTCTTTGCCCACTTGCACCGTGATGTTTCCGCCCGCTCCGGAAAGCATATAGATATTGCCTTGCACATGCTGCGCGTGAACTTCGCCGTCGTCTTCGGCAGCGGGACGAATCGCGTTTTGTTCAGCCGCGGGGCCCGCGTCGGTCTCCGCCACGATTTTGGCGACATCCGGCGTGCGAGACTCGGCTTTCATCGTTTTCTCGTACTCGGGATACATCGTTTCGGCGCCGCCCCGCGTGGCCGCGAACGGCACATGAAAGCGATTGGCAAACTCGGCCAGGAACTTGTTGTCCCCCGGCAGATGATTCGGCACCGTGCCCCTGGGACGCGGCACCTCCACTACCTCCTCGCATGGATACGGGGCGATTTGCTGGCGGGAATCGTACAGAAAATCCGTGGTTCGCACAAAGGGTTCGGTAAGATAATCGGGATCGTCGATAATCACCATCACAGTCAGACGGTCGTCATGCCGGAACAGATGTTCGGTTACGGTGGCGTTCTCACTGCGCGGGATGCCGTTGCGCCGGATCCATCCTTCTTTCAAGTGAGTGGTTGTGATCGTCAGGACGTCCCCGTCCCACTTCCCGGTGGAGAATCCCTGCCAGGTGTGCGCGGCATCCGCCGGCGGGTGCGGACGGCCATCCATCCAGATGGTTCGCTCAGGAGCTTGCCAGGAAATATGCGTGTGATAAGCGATCAGCTTCTGCGTATCGTGATCCACTTCCTTCCAGATACGCAGGTTCGCCGGGCCGCGCCAGGCGTAGTCGGATGGATGCGGGCGGCACTGATTCTCGGGCAGCGTGAGTAGGGATGCATCCCAGCTATCCCCGCGCAGGCGCGCGGCGTCGTTGATCGGCAGCCCCAGATAGTCGCCGATGTCGGGCCCCGGAATACGCTCCAGAAAATCTTCGTCAAACTGAGGAGCCCACTCGCCCGTCGGATCCATTTGCGCGAATACTGGAACGGCCAGAATCGCCGTCAGCAAAAGCAGCTTGGCATTTCGCATCTTCACACACCTCGCGTAGCTTAAAATGCTATCACGCGGGAATGGAGATGGCTTGCGGGAACCGCACTCTGATGAACAGAATCATGACACAACCGGACGGGCCTAAAACAAGCCGGGCGCCGAACCGGAGTTTCATCGAATCCGACGCGAACTCCGGCGGCGCCCAACTCATCACAACTGCGTTTCGTGAACGAAGCCGTCTTTTGTCTTCAATACCGATGGCCCGTTATCGGTACCGATGGTCGGGGACGTATACAGGGTCGCGACCGAAGCTGAACAGATCGAAAAGGTCGCTGATCGCCGGAGTATTGTCCGGCACATACGGGTTAGCCGGACTCACTACCGGGTTCGGGCATGTTGTCCCGGCTGCGGGTGGACACCGGACCGAGACCCCAGTTCCTCTCGATAAACTTGAGGATGGAGACGTGATCCGAATAGTCGTGCGAGATGTGTCCCGCTTTGGTGTAGGGAGACATCACCATCAGCGGAATGCGCGTGCCGTCGCCGAAATAGTCGAGCGGCTGAACATAACCAGAGTCGTAATAGCCGCCGCCTTCGTCGAAGGTAACGATAATCGCCGTATCGCTCCAGAGCAGCGGGTTGGCTTGCACCGCGTCAGAATCTTCTCGACGTAGGATTCGAAAAGGTTCAGTTTCGAGGATGATGGATGGCCGTCCACCAGACCGCTGGGCTTGGTAATGGAAACCGCCGGCAGCGTTCCGCTCTTGATATCGCTAAAGAGGTTGGCGAGGTCCTGAATGTGGGCCGTGCGGACACTGGCGTTAGCCATGATGGAAGTGTCGTACTGGAAGGGGTTGCAAATGTTGCAGTACTCGTCGGTGTTCGCGCCAACGGCCCCGTAGTTAAGCTGATAGGGGTCCGGCACGTAGGCATTCCACTGGTCGCCGTAATACTTCCAGGAAATGTGGGCGGCGAGGAGGCTGTCGGCGATGCTGGGCGTGGAGGAAGGTGGAATCGTGAATGGCGTGTTGTTGGCGTTGGTGTCCGTATAAGCGTTGGCGCCGTTGCCAAAGTAACCCGGGTTGTAATTGTTCAGCAGGTAGTAGTGGCCCGCTTCGCAGTTCGGATTGATCGGATGGGCCAGAGACTTCAGGTAGTTCACAATCGGAGCTACTCCCGGCTGAGTGGTGTCCGAGCAGTTGGTGTAGGAGCCTCCGCCAGAGGCGGCTGATCCGTAACCACCATTTCCGTAACCATCCTGTGTATACCAGTTGTTGGTGCCTGCGGCCGGGATTCGGATTTTCGATTTCATCCACTACACCCGCGTTGGGCGTCCCGGTGCAACTTCGGTATTGTGAGGCGGAACGGCAGCGTTGCCATTGCCGTCGCTGAACCAGATGGCATCCCCGTGCCCGAACATGATGTGGTTCGCGCCCGTGCCGCCCTCAACGGATTGGTGGAAATTATCGCTCATGGCGAAGTTATCGGCCATCCATTTGAAAAAGGGCGCATCGCCATTTTGGACATTGTAGAATCCCATCGATGTGGATCCCTCGCCCGTTGTCGTGAGACCGGACACATAGTTGGTGCTGAAGTTTGACGGTTGTGCAACACCATTCGCGCCGGCGCCAACGGTAACTTCTACCCAGGGAAACAAGCCGGCGTCGCAGCCCGATGGATTCTCAAAGTAGGCTTTATCCGCGCTGCAATCCAGCTGCTGCCACATCTGATAGAACCGATGCACCGGACTTGCGGCGTACGAATTGTAAGTAAAGGTTGTACCGTTGGTCAATTGAAAGGGACCCGGCGGCAACGCGTTCACATTGGTGATTCGCGTGTCGGGCGTCTTGGACGAAAGGCCCGTGCCTCCGGTGATCAAAGATTTGTAGCCCGCCGCGGTCAATCCGAGTTCCGATTGCTGAGCGAGAGTCAGGCTATCGCCCGTTATATAGGAGTCTTTGGGCCCTCCCACCAGCGGTGCGGGCAAAACCGGTAACGCAGTCTTGGCTGGGCTCATCAGAAATGTGTCGGGCGCCTGGTCCGTGGCGGCACTCTGCGCCGCCTGGGCGAAATTAGGCCCGGGTGTGCCATCGGCGTTTACGATACCTTCTGAAAGCAGGTTCCAGACTGTTTGATTGCCCTTGGGCACGTAGGTCGCAAAGACGTGGTCAAAGCTACGGTTTTCGCCGATGATCACGATCACGTGTTTGATGGGTGTGGTGGTGTTGTCGTCCGCAGTTTGTGCGTTCAACGAAGTGCCGGCTATGAGCTGGATAAGCGCAACGGATGCCATCCCTATGCGCAGGCAATGCAAGGCACTGGATGCAACTTGTCTGACAGACATTCATTCTCCTTGTGTGTGGCGTTCGGTAGACAAACGCAAACTATGATAGCTGTCGATTTTGCATATTCAATGTATCTTCGATGAATTTAAAATGACGGCGACTTTCTTTAGCGCTAAACGTGGCGCACGCACTCCTGCGTGCCGTGTTGGCACTCGTGCCAACACCCGTTCACATGATTGTGAACGCTGCACGCAGAAGTGCGTGCGCCACATGCGTAAATACTGACTGCCGACAGGCCCTAGGGAGCCGGCTCCACTCGAATCAGCCCCATCATTCCCCCGTCCTCGTGTTCCAGCAGATGACAGTGATAGACGAATGTGCCAACCGCATTTGGATCGCGAAAATCCATTCGTAA
This sequence comes from Bryobacterales bacterium, assembly GCA_963747945.1. Taxonomy (GTDB): domain Bacteria; phylum Acidobacteriota; class Terriglobia; order Bryobacterales; family Bryobacteraceae; genus Palsa-89. The sequence continues at coordinate 88,405 of CAVVHB010000024.1, read as the reverse complement.
TCGGACGCTCGGATACACCAGCATCTGGTCCTTGTAATAAGGAACGTTGACGGTATCGCGGAGGAATGGCTCGTTGACGGGCTTCCCCAGATAATCGAGCAACAAGAAGTGCAGTTGGTGAATATGGAACGCGTGCAGTTCGTTGGACCGGTTCTCGATTATCCAATCTTCAACCGTTCCTTGCTTTACGACGATATCCGGCACACCCGATTGCGGATCGAACAGCGCGGGCGTTTTGCCATCCACTGTGATATAAAATTCAGTCGCACTGTTGGGATTGTTCGGATCACTCAGTTTCTCCGAGAAGTAGAGCTTCCGCGTACGCACCGGAGCCACATCCCCCAACCACGCCGTGGAGGACGGGGCAAGTGGCTGGGGCGAGGCGGCGAGCAGGGAGCGCGGCTCTGGCGCATCTTCGGTAGCGGCAATCGTTGCCAGGGCGCGGTTCGGATCGTTTTCGCCGCCTGGTCCCGTATCCACGGTTCGCGTAACCAGAAGTCCCGCAACACCCAAAGGCGGGCCCTTCACAATAAATTCCACACGCGCGCCCGGCGGGACTCCCAGATGGGTTTGCCAGCCGATAAAATCTCCCAAAGCTCCGTTCTCATTGAGAGGCACACCGTCCAGCCCAACCAGGCCAAGCGGCTGGGGCTTGCGATCGAAAAGAACTTCCAGATTGAGATACGTAATAGCGGAGGCATTTAGCACGCGCCACAGTTGGCGTTCCCCCGGTTTCATTGCGATCGCAGCGGGCGGATAGTCAGGATACGGGACGGGCACAAAATTGATTGAGAGATCCTTGGCCGGCTTGCCGAAGCCCGTACCGTTATTGGCCGCGTCCCCGTCACGGTCGAGCAGCAGCTTGGGCACCACGGGCTCGGATTTCGAGGGCGGTGCATTCGGATTCGTTAAGTCTTGGTCCCGAATTACCAGCACCCGCTCCGGCAATCCGGCCACCACCTTGTTAGCGCGCTCGATTCCTTCAACGATGAGCGCTCCCGATGCTCCGCCCAGAACTTGCACTTTACTGAACCCGTGGATGTGGGGATGGTACCAATACAATCCGGGGGGCTCGTCCGCCGGAATGTGGAACCGATACTCGAACGGCGGATCGTGGGGGCTCACCGATGTCTTCAGAACATCGTCCTGATGGCACACCGGTGGAATGGTCAAACCATGAAAATGAAGATTAGTCGACGTCGCCGTCATGGCGCCGCTGACGCACGGGTCATTGTTCTTTCCGGTCTGGCTTTTGTCGCCATGCATGTGAGCGTGCATATGGTCTGTCGGACCGGCTTTCGGATCAACATCCGTCAAATCGTTCTTCAAATGCAGAATAAGAAGATCGCCGGGTTTTAGTCGAAGGTTGGGTGACACGTTGCCGTTCCCGTCCATGTAACAGTAACGAACGGAGCCGTCCGCCTCAACGGAATTGTGAATTGTGAGATCGGCCTTCAACACCCCGTTGCTGCTGCGCAAATCCTCGGGTTCCGGAACAATGCTCCCGGCCGACGGGCGTTGGCAAATGTTGCCAGACAACACTACACTCGTAAGCGCGAACAGAACCAGCTGTTTCACGGTGCCTAGTGTCTTACAGCCAGGTCAATTTTGTATGAATACAGCGTGAATCCTTGATGACTGGCAGTGCCAAAATACGCTTACTGACGTGCGCGGTTCACTAGATTCGGCGTGTTACAGAACCGCGACCGTTAGGGAGCGACTAATACCACGGTTCTAACGGTAGATCGTCGCTATCGCTGTCACTCGCTCGTCGAATACGCCACCCTCCGACAGCGGTTCCAGAGCTTCTTGCATCGCGGCTTCAAAGGCCGACCGTCGGTCGCCCAACACGTCCGGCGATGTTGTCGACAAGGAAAGCGCGCGGCCTATCAGGTCGGGAATTGTAACCCGGTGCGCCTCGCTTGCTTCGACGTCTTCAACCTTACGGAATCGCGATCCCTGGAACCACTCCTCGAGATCGATGCGATAACGTGTTTCGTCCGGATCGGATGACCATGCCCGGCGGACCTCATGAAACTTGCCGGTCCATCCCTGGGACACCGTGCTGTGAGCCCTGGTGCCGCAGATAGCGATCCAGCCATTCGCGTCCACGATTCGTTCCAGCACGGCGATGGCCTTGTCGCGATCGAACCAATGCAGTGCGCGTCCGATGGTCACTGCTTGAAAGAGTCCGATATCCGCGGGCAGATCTTCGATCCGCGCCTGAATCAGTTCCACGTGGACTCCGGCCCGCGCGGCCTCCACGCGCGCTGCCGCCAGCATTTCGGTTTCCACGTCGACACCCACGCATGTTTTCACGTAGGGCGCGAATCCGATGGCCAGCGATCCAGGTCCGCATCCAATATCGATCAGCCGTTCAGTACCCTGCACACTCTCTCGCCGTGCGACCTCCCGAAAAAAGCTGGCGGGATACGGCTCGCGATATCGGGCGTAGAAGGGAACGGTGGTTTCGAAGCGGCCCACGTGCAGTCCACCGGAATTCTAGCAAAACGGGCGGCAGTTGTTTATTCTGGGCTAGGGACACGACCGTTCACTTTATGAGACCCTGGTACGCGCGACTTTTAGTCGCGTCTCTTCCATACCGAACAAACGCGGCTGAAGCCACGTGTACCTTGGGCACGACCATACTAAGTGAACAGTATTGGGGCTGGGGACTGTTATCGTAACCATCGCTCACATCGACACCGGCAAGGATTTTCGAGGTGGTCAGGACCTGCTTTTGTCGCTGGCGCGAGGCCTGAAGCAGCGGGGGCATCGCCAGATGATCGCTTGCCCGCCGGACAGTCCGTTGGCGCAGCGCGCTCAAAGCGAAGAACTGGACGTGATGCCGCTCGGAACCATCGGCACTTTACGCCGCCGTCTGCGCGAGGAGCAGTTCGATATCGTGCACGCGCACGATGCCAAGGCGCAAACCATTTCGCTCCGCGCTTCCATCGGCCTACCCGTCCGGCGCGTCGCCAGCCGATTGGTCGCATTCACCCCCCGCCACCCTTTGATCCATCGCTGGAAATACAGCCGCTCCTGCCACGGAGTGATTGCGCTGTCGCAATCGGTGCGTCACGTTCTGATCGCGGCGGGTGTGCCGGACTCGCAAATCGAAGTCATCTTGCCGGGGATCGACCTCCCCAAGGAACTCCCCAGCCCGGACATACGTGCCAAAGCGCGCGCGCAATGGGGATTCACGAGCGACGAGTTCGTCATTGGGCACATCGCCGCGTTCACTCACGAAAAGGGCCAGGACGTGGCTCTTCAGGCGGCGCTGCTGCTGGGGCCCAGGCTGCCTCGCGCTCGAATGCTGCTGGCGGGCGATGGGCCGGAACGAACGCGGCCCGGCATGGTCGAGTTGGCGCGCCAGGCGTCCGGCATTGTGCAGTTACCGGGTTTCGTCGATGATTTGAACCAGTTCTACGCCGCGCTCGATCTCTACATCATGCCCTCACGTTCGGAAGCCTGGGGACTGACCGCGCTACGTGCCATGGCCTGCGGCCTTGCGGTGATCGCGAGCAACGTGGGCGGCCTTCCGGAGGTGGTGGAGCACGGAAAGAGCGGCTGGCTGGTGCCGCCCGAATCTCCCGAAGCGCTGGCCGGCGCTATCCTCGACGCTCGGTCTGATCCTGCGCGCCTGTGTGAATTCGGCCGCAACGCTCGCAAGCGTGCCGCGCACTTCTCTATCGAGCGGACTGTCGAAAAGACCGAACGATTCTACCTGCGCCTGCTGGCCGATGCGACAATAGAGACTTCAACCGCTCTATGACATGGACCGGCAGAAATGTTGTGGTAACCGGAGCCGGCGGCTTCATCGGCAGCCACCTGGTGGAGCGCCTGCTCGCGCTCGGCGCAAGCGTCACGGCGTTCGTCCGGTATAATTCGCGCAACGATCCGGGCTTCCTGGATCTGCTGGCGCCGCAGACAAAACACATACGAATTGTTCCGGGCGATATTCGCGATCCGGAAGCCGTGCGCAAAGCGCTGGAAGGGGCCGACACCATCTTTCATCTGGCGGCGCTCACCGGCATTCCCTACTCCTACGTCCATCCCATCGAAGTGTTCGAGGTGAACGCCCAGGGGACGCTGAACGTTTTGGTGGGCGCTCGCGACGCGTCGCTCAAGCGCGTGGTGATCACCTCCACCAGCGAAGTCTACGGAAGCGCACTTTACGTTCCCATCGACGAAAAGCACCCCAAGCAGCCGCTCTCGCCATACTCGGCCAGCAAGATCGCGTCCGACGCCATCGCGCTCAGCTTTCACGCCGCCTTTCAGCTTCCCGTAACCGTGGTGCGGCCATTCAACACTTACGGTCCGCGCCAGAGCGACCGCGCCATCATCCCCACCATCATCAGCCAGGCGTTAACCCAGCCTGAAATCACTGTAGGAAATACCACGCCTACGCGGGACTTCACTTACGTCACCGATACGGTGGAGGGCCTTCTGCAGGTCGCCGACTCGGACCGGACCGTGGGCCAGGAAGTAAATCTGGGAACGGGCTCGGAGGTGTCGATCGGCGATCTGGTGCAACACATCAACAAGATCATCGGGCGCGACCTTCCCGTTCGGAAGAAAGACGAACGCGTGCGGCCCGAAACCAGCGAAGTGCATCGGCTACTATCGAACAATTCGAAGGCGCGCGACTTAGTGGGCTGGACGCCACGTGTAACGCTGGACGATGGAATCCGGCTCACCGCGAGATGGGTGGAGGAGCGGCTGGAAATGTACAACCCCAGCACGTACCGAATCTAATGAAGGCAATGATCCTGGCCGGCGGCATGGGCACCCGTCTGCGCCCTCTGACGTTCTCCATACCGAAACCATTGCTGCCGGTGGGAGAGAAACCGATTTTGCAGAAGATCGTCGAGCAGTTGCGCGACGCCGGCGTCACCGATATCGTTCTCGCTACCGGTTACCAAGCCGAGTTGGTGCGGGCGTTTTGCGGCGATGGTTCCAGGTTCGGCGTTAGCGTTACCTACGTGCACGAGCACCATCCGCTGGGCACCGCCGGTCCTGCCAGTGCTTTGAAAGGCCAGCTCCCCTCGGGCGAATTGCTGCTCCTGATGAATGGCGACCTGATCACCGATCTCAACTTCGGCGAGTTCGCTGAATCCAGCCGTGCAAGTGGTTGCGATTTGTCGGTGGCCTACGCGAAATACACTTACCGCTCGCCGTTCGGCGTCCTGTCCATCGCCGATGGAGCCGTTCAGGGCGTAGCGGAAAAGCCGGAGACGGAATATGCAATCAGCGCCGGCATTTATTGCTTGAGCAGCGCCGCGCTGGATCTCATTCCCGAAGACAAGTTCTTCACCATGCCCAATTTGATGACTACGCTTCTGGCGGCCGGCAAGCGCATCCATGCCTTTCCGATCACGGGAACCTGGATGGGCCTGGAAAGCATCGAGCACTTCAACGAAGCAGTACAGAGGTTGCCCCGAGAGTGACCCCGGTCTCCCGCCTGGCCTCCCCCTGCCACAACGCGACGTAACCACAGCCCATCACGGCCAGAAACATCGCCAGCACTTCGCTGTTGTTGAGATTCCAGGAGTAGAAGCCGCTCACCAGCACGCTCACGATTACGGCAATAGCGGCGTGCAATACCCAGCGTTCGTCGGCGTCCCCCGGCAGGCGGCGCAGCGTGCGCGCGAAATCGAAGATCGCCCAACCGATCATCCACAGCAGCGCCAGAGTGGCCGGTACACCGCGTTCGGCAGCGTATTGCACATAGTCGTTCTCCAAATGGCCGTAATATTGCGAAGCTTGCGGCTGGGGCATATCCGGCCGGATGTAGTCCCGATACTGCCGCCACACCTGTTCGGGCCCCACGCCCAGCCAGGGATGCGCCTTGATCATTTCCCAGCCGATCCGCCGCAGCTCCGCCCGATGAGCGTTGGAATCCGTCTGGCCTGCGTGAGGAGTTAGCGCCGAAATGGCGCGCTCGCGAATATCCAGGGGATTCACGATCAAAATCCCCGCGATCAAAATCGGCACGGCCGCCAACGCCCATTTCTTCCAAAACCAGATCAGGTAGACGGCGCCGCACAGCGTCCCCAGCCACATGCTGCGCGTCCAAGTCAATCCCAGCGCGGCGCCCACCGGCAAGGCGGCCAAAATCAGCCACGCGATCCAGGATCGGTCTCGCGCAAAGAAAACCAGCGCGCCGATCACTAACAGCACCATCATCAGCTCCCCGCTCAACGTCATCCAATGGCCCATGAATCCGGTGATGCGGGCGTCCACGTAGGAAGTGTAGAAGTTCTGATGGGCAAGTTCCGCGGCACGGTACTTTTCGTAGAATTGCTTCAGCGCCCATGCCGACGAGAGCGTCGCGGCAAACGCCCAACCTATCACCAGCCTGCGCAACTCCCAGACCGCTCCAAAAGCGCTGGTCACTAGAAACAGCATCAGATAAACATAGAATTTTCGGACCTGGGGAAGGCCCTCGCGAATGTGCCCGGAAGCGAAGAGCGACACAAGTGTTCCCAGCAGGAACAGCGAGAGTGGTAACCACACGGGCGGCACGCGCCACCGTCGCCTTGTGACGATGAGCGCAATCAGCGCCGCGGCCATCAGGATCTCGAATGCTCGGATGGAAACCAAAGTCGTGACGGCAGCCGCGCCGGCAAGATAAAGCGGCAGGTCGTTACGCTGAAGCCAATTCATGAAGCAATGACCTCATGATACGTTTATTCCAAGCCCACATGGCCGATACCACCGTCCTGACCGTCGAAAACCTTTCCGTGACATTGGATGGCCTGCCCGTTCTCCAAAATGTCTCCTTCTCACTCAAACAGGGCGAAGCTTTCGCCGTAATCGGGCCCAACGGCGCCGGCAAATCCGTTCTGTTTCGAGCTCTGCTGGGGCTGGTTCCACACACCGGCCTGGCGCACTGGCACGCGGACGTCAAGATTGGTTACGTCCCGCAGAGATTCTCCGTCGATCGGTCCGCCCCGATTTCCGCCATGGAGTTCTTCCTGCTGCAATCCCCCAATTTCTGGCGGCCGGGCGCAGCCTTTACGGACCAATTGGATCGAGAGCTGAAATCGATGGGCCTCGGCCCCGGCGTTCTACGGAAGGGACTGGGCGAATTATCGGGCGGCGAAACCCAGCGTGTGCTCATCGCTTCCGCGCTGCTTCAAGAACCCAGCGTTCTTCTCCTCGACGAACCCACCGCGGCGGTTGACGCCGGCTTTGAGGAGACGGTCTACACGCTGCTTCATCGCGTCCAGATGGAGCGTGGAACAGCTCTGCTGCTGATCTCGCACGATCTTAGCGTTGTCTACCGCTACGCGCAGCGGGTTCTGTGTCTGAACAAGAGCGTGGTGTGCCAGGGCCCTCCCGTGGAAGCGCTGAATCCCCAAGCCCTTGCCACCCTCTACGGCGAGGCCGGCTTCTACCATCACGAACACGGCCCTGGGCACGAACACGGCCCCGGCCACGAGCACGGCGCGGGCCATTAAAATGCATCCGCCCCCGCACACCTCATTCTGGATCGCTCTTCTGGTAGGAATCGCCTCCGGCAGCGTCGGCCCCTTCATCCTTCTGCGGCGAATGGCGCTGGTGGGCGATGCTCTTTCTCACGTGGCGCTGCCCGGTATCGCGCTCGCGCTCATTTACCACTTCGATCCTTTCTACGGAGTGGTTGCCTTCCTGATTGGCGCGGCTTTCCTGGTTTTCTGGCTCGAAGGACGAAGCAGCGTGCCGCCCGATGCCATTGTCGGACTCTTGTTTACAGCCAGCCTGGCGATCGGAATCCTGATGATTCCGAATGCCGACGTCATCGAGTCGCTCTTCGGCGCGTTTCCCGTGCTTTCTTGGCCCCTTTTATTGACGATTCTCCTCACCGCGGTAGTTTTGTCCGCGCTCTGCTTCCTGCTCGCGAAGCGCTTTCTGTTCCTGATCGTCTCGCCCGATCTAGCGCGCGTCCACGGCTTGGGACGCAGTTACGATTTGGCTTTGCTACTGATCTTCGCCATGATCGTGGCGCTCGGGATCAAGCTGGTCGGAACGCTTTTGATGGGCGCACTCACGATTATCCCCGCGTCAATCGCCAAGAACCTGGCCCAGAGCATGCGCCGGTATGTCATCCTTTCCGCCATCTTCGGCGGGGCAATCTCGGTAGCGGGGGTGTGGCTGGCTGAAAGCTTCCGGTTCCTTCCTGGCCCGGCTATTGTCCTGTTAGGCGTTGGAGTATTTGTACTGACCCTGCCATTCGCACGCAAACGTTTGGTGTAGTTACCCTTGATGTTGACAAATACCCCCGAGCGGGCTATGCTATGACTAGTCAGACTAGTTCATAAAAGAAGGCCCAGCCATGAAGACATCCCATGAAGAATTGCACAATGACGAATTGCAGCCAGCGAATAAGCCTAACACTGTCTGGCAGATCCAAAGCGCGAAGGCCCGCTTTAGCGAGGTATTCCGTTTAGCTCTCACGGCAGGGCCGCAACGGATCACGCGCCAGGGCAAAGATGCAGTAGTCATGATTTCCGGCGAGCAATACGAACGGCTGCTGGCTAAATCGCACCAGCCGAAGAGCTTAGTACAGTTCTTTCGGGAATCGCCGCTGGTCGGCGTCGAGCTCGATTTGGAGCGCGACAAAGACACCGGACGCGACATTGATATTGAAGAATGAGCGGATATCTGCTCGACACCAACTGCATATCGGAACTGGTGCGCCCACAGCCGGAACGGCGAGTTATGGAGTGGGTAGAGGCGGCGGATGAGACGATGCTCTATTTAAGCGTTCTCACCCTAGGCGAAATTCGCAAAGGGCTGGCAGCGCTGCCCCAGGGCACGCGCAGGACCCGTCTGGAAGCATGGCTGGAAGTCGACCTGCGAGCCCGGTTCGCGGGAAGAATCCTGCCGATTGACTCTGGCGTAGCCGATCGCTGGGGTTCCATCGCCGCCCAAGCCCAGCGAGGCGGAAAAGTCTTACCGGTAATCGACGGCTTACTGGCCGCTACCGCGCTACATCACGATCTCACCGTTGTTTCGCGCAATGCCGGCGACTTTCAACACTCGCTGGTTCGCGTCCTGAATCCCTGGCTAGCTTAGTTCCCCCCACTCCCCACTCACCCCTAGATTCAAACCTTCTAGTACCAGTTGCAACTGACTTGCTGTATTTTGTTGACAGAGAGACAGGCCTTCCTTATCATGGACCAAAGAGGTCCGATATAGCCTTGTGAGCTTGTTATCTGACGCGAGCATGAATATCAGGATCGAGAACGCGTACAGCGATAAGCGCACGCAAAATTAGCAATGCGACTCATTGGCAGGTAAAGACAGCAGGTAAAGACAGCGGGTAAAAGACAGCAGGTAAATTACAAGGCCTCCACGGCAACCTTTTGGCGAAGCACCGTGGAGACCCGGAATCGACAACCCGGAAGGCTGGCGACCTCCATCATTATAGGCCGTCCGCGCCGGAGCCCGGCAGCAAATTCGGTTGGGAAGCGGATTGCCGCTTTCCCGCGCCTCGCCCAAGCATTGTTTTAAGGAGAGCAGCTCGTGAGGATCGGAATAATCACACTATTTGGCCTGCTGGGGTGGTTGCTGTGGGCGAGCGACGGCGGCAGCCTGCTCGGAACAATCACGGATCCTGTCGGCGCCGCTGTTCCCGGTGCGACGATCACCGCAACCGAAGTGGCCAGTGGCGTAAAGCAAACCATCACCACCGACACGCGCGGCTTTTATTCATTCCAGAGTCTGCCCGTCGGACGATACGACGTCGACGTGAGCGCCTCCGGCTTCAAACCGCTTCGCCGCACCGGGGTGGTGATGGACGTCAATAGCAAGATTGTGGTGGACGCGTCTCTTGCTATCGGCGAGAGAACCGACACGGTCACCATCGCGGAATCGGCGGCGCACGTCGAAACCGTGGATACGCAAATGGGCGAGGTGATCACGGGCCGGCAGATGACAGCGGTGCCGCTCATCAGCCGCAGTTACACGGACCTGCTGGCGCTGCAATCCGGCGTCGTACCGGTCACTTCCATCACCTCCGACACGGTTCAGGATGTGGGCGCCAGCGCGCTTTCTCCTTCCGGCGACTTGAATCCCGGTACCATCTCCATCAATGGCCAGCGGGAATTTGCCAACAGCTTTGTGCTGAATGGAAGCGACGTCGAGGAAGACGTCAACATGGGTGCGGCGATTGTTCCCAATCTGGATTCCATCGCCGAGTTCCGGATTCTTACCAGCAACTTTGACGCTGAATACGGCGAGTTCAGCGGTGGCCAGATCAACGTGGTAACGAAGTCGGGCAGCAATGAATTCCACGGCGATGCCTTCGAATTCCTGCGTAATACGGACCTGGATGCCCGCAACTATTTTTCGCCCACCCGCGGAGCGTTCGACCAAAACCAGTTTGGAGGAACCATCGGCGGCCCTATCCGTAAGAACAAAGTTTTCTTCTTCGCCGACTATCAGGGAACCCGATCCACCCAGGGCATCGATACGGGAGAGATTCCGGTTCCTTCGCTCCAGGACCGCGCTGGCAATCTCAGCGATGTGGCGAGTTCTCTGACTGGAACCGTGAGCGGGCCTTACTGGGCCAGCCAGCTTTCTCAAAAACTCGGTTACGGCGTTACGGCCGGCGAACCTTATTACTTTCCCGGCTGCGCCAGCTCCGCGCAGTGCGTTCTTCCGAACGCCGCGATTCCGGCCAGCGCGTGGTCGGCTCCCGCAACGAATCTCCTGCAATACATTCCCGCCCCGAACAGTTCGAATGGAACATTTGCGACCTCGTCCTACAACCAAACATTGAATGATGACAAAGGCGCGCTCCGTGTGGACGCCACTACGCGCTGGGGCATGTTGTCGGCGTACTATTTTCTGGACGGCTGGTCGCAGAACAACCCTTACCCGGTGGCTCAAGGGGGCGCCAACGTTCCGGGCTTCAACGCTCTCAATAGCGGACGCGCTCAACTGCTCGCTTTGGGCGATACGAAGACGCTCAGTTCCACCGCCGTCAATGAATTCCACTTCAGCTTTATGCGCGATTCCACAGATCTGGGGCAGCCGGTTGGCGGCGTCGGCGTGAGCCTGGCATCGCAGGGCTTCGTAGTGGGCCAGAACACGCCCGGCATCGTTCCCTTGTCTCCCAAAACCGAGGGCGTGGAAAGCGTCGACTTCAATAACTTCTCCATCGGGACCAATACCAACGAATTGAAGCAGGTGAACAACACCTTTCAATGGCGCGACAACTTCTCAAAAGTGGTGGGAACGCACACCATCCTGGTGGGCGGCGAGTTCCACTACGATCAGGTCAATGTCAATCCCATCGCCCAGTTGAATGGCAACTTCCTGTTCTTCGGGAGCGAAACCGGCGTCGACTTCGCGGATTTCCTGCTCGGCATCCCGAGCCAATACAACCAAACCCAGCTTCAGTCGTTTTACGATCGCAATAAGTACGTGGGCATTTACGCGCAAGATAGCTGGCGCGTCACCAGGCATCTTACCTTGAATTACGGCCTCCGTTGGGACCGCATCGAACCGTGGTACGAAAAATATAACCAGATCGCGACGTTCGAGACCGGCCGGCAATCCGCCGTTTTCCCCGGCGCTCCCGCTGGCATACTATTTCCCGGCGATGCGGGCATCCCACGCACGCTGGCGTCTCCCGGAAATCGTGATTTCGCGCCGCGTATCGGGTTAGCCTACTCTCCCGACAACGGCAAAACGAGCATCCGGGCCAGCTATGGCATGTTCTACACCGCCATCGAGGCGCTGTCGATTGGGATCAGTAGCGCGAATGCGCCGTATGGAACCACTTACACCAGCCCCGCTCCGCCATTGTTCGCCACTCCGTTCGTCTCCGCTTCCAACGGCCAAAACATGGGTCAATATTTTCCCGTACAGCTTGCGCCGTTGAACACCAGCGCCAGCCATCCTGACTCGAACGTAGATTGGTCGCAATTTGTACCCATCAGCGGCATGCCGAACTATGCGCCCAACAACAAAATTCCCTACACCGAAGAGTACATGCTCTCCATCGAGCGCGAGCTCGGCAAGAATACCGTTCTCAGCGCCAGCTACGTCGGCACGCAGTCCCATCACCTGCTGGTGCTCGATGAATCGAATCCCGGCAACCCCGCGCTCTGCCTCCAGCTCAGCAACCCCGCCAACCTGGCGCCCGGCCAAACGCCCTGCGGTCCATTCAACGAGAGCAATGTTTTCGTAACGGCGTCGGGCCAAACGATCAATGGAACCAGGGGGCCACTGGGGCCGAATTTCGGAAGCGACACCTTCGAGAGCACTATCGGGAACTCCAATTACAATTCGCTGCAAGTGACGTTGCGCCACACCAGCGGACCGCTGCAGTTGCTAGCGGCCTACACCTACAGCAAGTCCCTCGATCAGTCTTCCAATCTGGGCGAAGAGGTGAACCCGCTCAATCCTTCGCTCAGCAGAGCCTTGTCCTCTTTCGATATCACGCAGAATTTTGTCGTCAGCTACAACTATCAGCTGCCCTTTGCACATTTATTCCACGCCAACAACCGCGCGACGCAAGGATGGGAACTCTCCGGCATCACGCGTTTCAGCTCGGGTTTGCCCGTGACGCTCATTAACTACGGCGATAACTCTCTGTTGGGCGCCGAGCCGAACGGGATTAACAACTACGGGGTCGATGAACCGGATGTCGCGCCGGGCGCCCTGAATCTGAATCACAATCCCCGCAACGGCCACGACTATTTCAACGCCGCTCTTTTCAGCGACAATGCCCTGGGCACTCCGGGCACCGCGTCACGACGCTATTTCCATGGCCCGGGAATGGAGAACTTCGACCTGGCGCTGCTCAAGAACCTGCGCCTCACCGAATCGAAATCACTGCAATTTCGCCTGGAAGCCTTCAACGTTTTCAACCACGCTCAGTTCTTTGGACCGCAAGCCGTCGACGGCAATATCAGCAGCTCAACCTTCGGCCAGGTGGTAAACGCCGCCGCTCCCCGGTTGGTTCAAGTGGGCGCGAAGTTCATTTTTTAGGACCGAATCAACAGCCATGAAAACAAACCATACGATACGTGTGGCCACCGCCGCATTCATTTTCGTAGTTGCGCAAATTTGTGCTCTTGCACAGGCTTCCAGCCCCTGCCCCCGTTTTCCAGCGGGAAGCTCCATCAGCCAACCGCAGGATCTGTTCAGCGAGCACGGCGTCTTGCGCGTGAATTTCAGTTATGAAACCACAGTCGATCAGTACGGCAACTCCTTATTCTGTTTCATGACCCCTGGTGGTTCCCAGTCGCCCACCCTGCACGTGCGCCCCGGCGACCGGCTCCTGATCAATCTGAAGAATAATGTTTCAGCCACCGCATCGACATCGGCCTCGGCTTCGTTCACCGCAATGGCCGCCATGCCGGGTATGACTGTTTCAGGACCGGCGTCCAGCGTCTGCGGCGCGGTGACAATGACGGCATCCTCCGTCAATATCCACTATCACGGCACCAACACTTCTCCTACCTGTCATCAGGATGAGGTGATTCGCACCATGATTAATTCCGGCGAGAGCTTTCAATACGACGTCCAATTTCCACTGGACGAACCGCCGGGGCTCTATTGGTATCATCCGCATATCCACGGCATCTCCGAAGCAGCCGTGCAGGGTGGCGCTTCCGGAGCGCTGATCGTGGATGGGATTCAAAACATCAATCCCGAGGTTGCCGGACTGCCGCAGCAGGTACTAATCATTCGAGACAATCTGGTACCGGGCAATCCAACTCCCGGAGGAGACATCCCGTCCTGGGATATTTCGCTGAACTACGTTCCGGTGCCGTCGCCTTCATTTAAATCAGCCGTCATTCAGATGAAACCCGGCGAAAAGCAGTTCTGGCGAGTGTTGAACGCTTCGGCCGACACCATCATCGATCTGCAGCTCCAATACGACGGAACACCGCAGCCGCTGGAAGTGGTGGCTCTCGACGGCGTCCCCACCGGCTCTCAGGACGGAACATCGCGAGGCAAGCGGATGTTGGAAACCGACATCCTGCTGGCGCCCGCGGCAAGAGCGGAATTTATCGTGACCGGTCCCTCCGCGAGCGTCAAGAGCGCGAGCCTGATGACCTTGAATGTCGACACGGGGCCGGACGGCGACAACGATCCAACACGTCCCATCGCGGCTGTCCGGGTTTCAGACGATGCCCCTGAGCCTCCCCTGACCATCCCCTATGCCTTCGAAGCGCCGCACCGGCAACGCTTCGCCGAATTGGATCGGGAAAGACCCACTGCGGAGCGCAAGCTGTATTTTTCCGAGGTAATCTCGGACCCCGACGATCCGAACAGCCCAACGAACTTTTTCATTACCGTGGACGGCCAGACGCCCACCCTGTTCAGCCCGGACAATCCGCCCGCCATCGTCACCACGCAAGGATCCGTCGAAGACTGGATCATCGAGAACCGCTCGATGGAGAATCACGAATTTCACATCCACCAGATTCATTTCCTGCTTCTGGAGCAAAATGGAGTTCCGGTGAACAACGGTCAATATCTCGACATGATCCAGGTACCGTATTGGTCGGGCTCAGGGCCCTATCCGAGCGTTAAAGTGCGAATGGATTTTCGCGGCCCGCTAATCGGCGATTTCGTCTACCACTGCCATATTCTCGGGCACGAGGACAACGGCATGATGGCGATTATTCGCGTAAAATCGCCGCACGCCGAACGTGGGCACCACTAGCACTGCCGATGCGTCGACACTGGTAAACTCAATCCGGATCGGAGCAATTATGCGCTGTCTGCTCACTCTGGCCATGGCCGCCGTTCCTGTCTTCGCCCAAACTCCGACAGTCTTGCTGAAGAACGTCACGCGTCCGGACAGCACAGACTTTCAGGTCGGCGATCGTTTTGAGATCGCGATTATCGCGGCGGCAAACCAGCCGGTCAGCGTGAGGACCGCGAGGATGGCCCACACGGACTGGGGTCCCGTCATTGGCTGGACCGATAGCAGCGGCCGTTGGTCCACCACCGGGCAATTTGAGAAAAGCGACCTCGGTAACTGGTTCGAGGTCTGGACCGTCAGATCCTTCGTAACCCCTTCCGACCCTGATCCTTTCCGGACGCCGGATGGCAGATTAATCCCAGGACGCGAGCGTTCCGCCATGACAGCGGAACAATATCAAGCCGAAATAATGCAATATTCGATTACCAGCCATCCAGGCGATATCAGGACGCGCGAGCTTGGCGATGCGGCCGGCGTTCTGATCGCGAAGATCATCGGCGTTAACGCATTAACTGAAGAGGAAATGCGCAATGTGCTGTCCATCCTCCACGCGGCGTTCGAAAAACGGACCGCATTCCAGAGGAGGCCAAGGACCCGCCCGCAACCGTGCTCTTGCTCCTGAACCTGGCGAACTCCGCCAGCGAGGCGACTCTGAAGCAGCAAATCGCCGAAACCATGGCATTCGTTCAGACCCAATAGCGGAGCGGCATGGGCCGTGATCCGTCCGTAAGGACAGGTTCCGGTGGCATGGCCTATTCGCCCGACTGATGACAGCACCCATGTGGCGCACGTTCTCAAACGTTCACACGAGTGTGAACGCGGCACGCAGGGAGTGCGTGCGCCACAACTGCGCATTCCCCTTATAGACAGATTACGGGATGGGGTGGGATTCACTCCGGCACAGAAATCGGATAAAGTCTGATCGTATTCAAGGAGCATTATGATCCCGCGCAATGCTTTCGTTTTCGCTGTGAATATGCTGTTGCTGCGAACTTTGGCGTTCGCCCAGGCCCCGGTTGATTCCCCCTTACCGGCTGACGCCGAGATCCACCAAATTCTTGTCGACCGCATCGGTTCCCAAGACACCGGCATCGGCATAGTAGTCGGCGTCATCGATGCGAAAGGCCGGCGGGTTGTCGCCTACGGCAGTCTCGCGAAGGGTGACAAGCGGACGCTCAATGGCGACACCGTCTTCGAGATCGGCTCCATGACCAAAGTGTTTACGTCTCTCGTGCTCATGGATATGGTGCAGAAAGGCGAAGTAGCGGTAACCGATCCGGTATCGAAGTACCTTCCGCCGAGTGTCAAAGTGCCAGAGCGAAACGGCAAGAAAATCACCTTGCAGGATCTTTCCACGCAGAGCTCCGGGCTACCGCGGATGCCTTCGAATTTCCACCCCAAAGATGCATCGAATCCTTACGTCGATTACTCCGCTGAACAGCTCTATAAGTTTCTATCGGGCTACCAACTCACGCGCGACATCGGCTCCCAGTACGAGTATTCCAATCTGGGAGTCGGGCTGCTGGGGCACGCGCTCACGCTGCGCGCCGGCATGGACTACGAAACCATGGTGCGGTCCCGCATTTGCGAGCCTCTCGGTATGAACAGTACCCGCGTCACTTTTACGCCCGAAATGAAAACACGATTGGCCATTGGACATGGCCCCGGCCTGGATGTGGTGCCTAACTGGGATCTGACGACGCTGGCCGGCGCCGGCGCACTGCGGTCCAGCGCGAACGACATCCTGACGTTTCTCGCGGCAAATCTCGGTTACCTCAAGACGCCGCTCGCCGCGGCCATGGCAGAGCAAGTGTCCATTCGGCGGCCGGCGGGATCTCCCGACATGCAGATCGCTTACGCCTGGCACATTCAAACCAAGAACGGAAATCCCATCATCTGGCATAACGGCGGCACGGGCGGTTACCGAACGTATATGGGCTTCGATCCGAAGAGCCGCACCGGCGTGGTTGTACTGTCGAACATCGCATCGGCTGCGGGTCCCGATGACATAGGACGGCATCTGTTGGATGCCAGTTACCCGTTGGACAAGGTGGCACCGATTCAAGAACACAAAGAAGTCACTGTCGATACCAAAGTTTTCGACAACTACCTCGGGAGCTACCAATTGTCCCCCAACTCGATCATGACGATATCGCGCGAGGGCGATCAGTTATTCACACAACTCACGGGGCAGCAGAAGTTCCAGATCTTCCCCGAAAGCGAGCGGAAGTTTTTCCTGAAAGTAGTGGATGCTCAACTCACCTTTGATACCGACGCCCAGGGAAAAGCCACCCAGGTAACGCTGCACCAGAATGGGCGGGACATCGCGGCGAAACGCGTTGACGATGCTCAAGCTTCGGCGGTAGCGGCCGCGTTGGCGAAAAGACTGAAGGATCAAACCGCGGCGCCAGGATCGGAAGCCACTCTGCGTCGCAATATCGACGAGGTCCGGCGCGGCCTGCCGAACTATGAGCTGATGAGCCCGGCCCTGGCCGATCTCACGCGCCAGCAATTGCCGCAGATCCAAACCATCCTTGGTCAACTGGGAGCCATGGAATCGGTTACTTTCAAAAGCGTTGGACCGGGCGGGATGGACGTTTATGAGGTGAAGTTCGAGCACGGTTCCACTGAGTGGAGAATCATGTTGGACTCCGACGGAAAGGTTGCGGGCTTAGGTTTCCGCCAACTTTAAGCGTAGGCCGGTGCGCCGTGGTTGATGAGCCGATCATTGCGGGGCAAACCCGCGCCCGGCGGCCCAAGCAATGAAATATTTCCAATTGGGCCCATCGGTGTGCCCACCGTCGTGCTGTCGCCAGGCAAGTTCACCATCCAGCAAACCCACTTTCACGGGCGGCATTTTCGCCGTGTGGTAGTCCTCTCCGGTCCCGAGATCTTTTGCGCCTAAGAGCCGGAACACCGGCCCCGCGGCAACGGCAGCCATATAGCTGCCCTGTTGGTCCAGCCACTTTGCGTCGCCCTTTTCCGGCACTCCGTAACTAATAAAGGTCGGCCGTGGCGCACACAACGCAATCAGCTCGTGAGCATCCACCGGTAAATCCCCAGCGTTCTTGCTCCCAAAACTGGCGTCGGCGGCGCCATATTTCAGGAAATTACCGGCCATCCAATGATATTCTCCAGAACCAGTGAGATTTTCTACCGCCTCTCCCCAATTGCGCCGATGTAATTTCGCTCCCCCCTCGCCGGAAGAGCCCACCAGAACCGCAGCGAAGCGGGTATCGAACGCCATAGTCACGAGCGCAGCTTTGCCGTAGCGTGAGACACCTTCGATCCCCACGTGCCTGGCGTCCACTGCTTTATCCGTCTCCAAATAATCCAGGCCGCGCGAGGCTCCCCACGCCCAGGCCCGCAATGCCCCCCAATCGTCGGGCTTGCGCGGTTGCCCTTTGTTGGTCAGCCCGATGATGCCTCGCGTCAATCCCGCTCCGTTGTCGGCCTGAATACTCACAGGAACAATGGACGCATAACCCCAGCCATTGGCTATGAGCTGCTCCGTTGCGGGCGGATCGGCGCCGGGAACGGGTGGCCTCGGCGGCAGCGCCCCACGCGGGTACGTCAGCATCATCATTACTGGAACAGGGCCGGTGGCCTTGGCAGGCGTCACCACGGTCATCTGGATATCCACATTAATCAATGGGTACGACGAATTATCCACATGCCCCACCAGCTGCTTGCTGAGGGCCGCGTAAGAGCCCACCATCGTGCTCTCCGTATTGGTGACCGTCCATGCCACTTTGGGCACGTTCTTAGGAACGCGGCCCAACACCTCGCGTTCAAAATCTTCGACGATCTGGGGCCGGCGCTGCTTCCACCACGTTTCGGCAGTCGCCACCTTCTTGCCATTGTTGAGCGTCAAGACTTCGGGCAGGTTCGGAAAGGGATTGGCCTTGGACTCGTCGTAGTTTGCATGATTCGGGGCGCTCTCGTTACCACTGGGGCCCGGACGCAGCGCTTTGATACCGAGTTGATCCATCATGTTCTGATGGTCTTGCTCCGCTGTCCAATTCATCGGCTGCGGCAGACCGCTCGCGCCCGTGCGTGCGGTATATTGTTGGCCGTACAACTCCACCGTGAGCCACGCCGGCCCAGCCATCAGCAAACATGCCGTCAGCTTCATATGCTACCGAGAGTAATAACAATCCGAGCAAATAACAAGCCTCCGGATAGATGAAAACAATCGACTCGGCCTCCGCTCTTATTTGTTCAAAATCGTCTTGCCCCAGCCGGCCACGGCTTTATTACCCGGCTATGGTCTACCCGACCGCGTTCGGGCAACAAGCTTTGATCAATGTACCGGCGATTTAGCGCCAACCGAGAGCAGGGGCGACCGTAGTCAGAATTGCCTCCATGACATGCGCATTGTAGGCAACGCCCAGTTGATTTGGGACGGTGAGCAATAGCGTGTCGGCGTCCGCGATCGCCTCGTCTTTCCTGAGGTGTTCGATCAGGACATCCGGCTCGGCAGCGTAGCCGCGGCCGAAGATAGCCCGTGTGTTTTCGTCCAGAAAGCCGATCTGGTCCTCTTCCTGACCTCCACGTCCGAAATAGGCACGATCACGGTCGTCGATCAACGCGAAGATACTGCGGCTGACCGAAATGCGCGGAGTGCGAGCGTGGCCAGCCTCTTTCCAGGCTGCGCGAAACGCGCGAATCTGGGCGGCTTGTTGGATGTGGAACGGCTCACCGGTCTCGTCGAATTTGAGGGTTGAGGTTTGCAGGTTCATTCCGAGCTTGGCGGCCCAGGCGGCTGTCACATTGGAAGCCGCCCCCCACCAGATACGATCACGCAATCCTTCGGAGTGTGGCTCAAGACGCAGCAGCCCTGGCGGATTGGGAAACATGGGACGTGGATTCGGTTGAGCGAAGCCCTTGCCGCGCAGCAGGTCGAGAAATTCTTCGGCGTGGCGACGGCCCATGCCCGCATCGTCCTCGCCTTCCATCGGGCGGTGGCCAAAATAGCGCCAACCTTCGATCACCTGTTCCGGGGAACCGCGGCTGATTCCCAACTGCAGGCGCCCGCCCGCGATGAGATCCGCGGCGCCGGCGTCCTCCGCCATGTAGTAAGGGTTCTCGTACCGCATGTCGATCACCGCGGTGCCAATTTCAATCCTTCGCGTCTTAGCACCGGCTGCGGCGAGCAGTGGGAACGGGGACGCCAGTTGCCGCGCGAAGTGATGAACACGGAAGTAGGCTCCGTCCATTCCCAGGCGCTCGGCCTCCACAGTGAGGTCAATGGACTGCAGTAGCGCGTCAGCCGCGGACTGCGTTCGCGACTGCGGTGAAGGTGTCCAGTGGCCGAATGAGAGGAAGCCAATTTTCTTCATTATGAT
This sequence comes from Bryobacterales bacterium, assembly GCA_963747945.1. Lineage (GTDB taxonomy): Bacteria > Acidobacteriota > Terriglobia > Bryobacterales > Bryobacteraceae > Palsa-89. The sequence continues at coordinate 68,338 of CAVVHB010000024.1, read as the reverse complement.
AAGTCTACTGTGCCGGTTCGGAGTTGTACCCATTTTCGCGGTACCCGTGCTCCCGTTGCTCCCAGGCTATACACGCGCGGAGGCGCGCACGGCGGGGACACACCGCAGAGCTTTTTCCTAAAACCGACGTTTCTATTGGTGCGGATGAGAGGACTTGAACCTCCACTCCCTTGCGAGAACTAGAACCTGAATCCGAACCACCGTGTACTCACCAGTCTCGATGGGTCCTTACTGGTTGAAAACAATAGAAGGCGACATCTGCTGAATGCCTTCAGATTCGGAGTCATAAGGCACAATAAGGCACAGTCATGGCGCTGGCCAATCATCGCCGGATGCATGCTGTTTATGAACTCGGGCTATGCCATAAATGGCGGTATGGCGGGAAATGTGTTTCTGGCGTTTGCGCCCAGCGGGTAGCCTGTTTAGCACGCCTGCTTCTCTCCTCATTTGGGGGATATCATCCAACTGGCCTTCACCAACATCTTTGCGGTGTTGGCTCCACTCAGCAGTGCAATGAGGGCGTTCGCAGTTGTTCAGACCCATTCATAACGTATTCGCGGTATTGCAGCCTACCTTCTTTCAACCAGTGAGCCATCTGCGCGACGCCCTCCGGGAAACGCTCTGCGAACCGGCTCACGATGAAACCTTCCACGCGAAGCTGTTTTACAAGAATCAGCCTCAGCAAACGCGGTCCAAGTTCGGGACCTTGCGCGTTGTAGTGTGCAATTTGACCGCAAACCGAAACCCGGGCAAACGCCAGTCCGAACTCGATCACACGATGCCGGACCAGTGGTTTGATGAAAGCCGACATCGGTTCGCTGCTCCTAATACTGCGGGAACCTTGTACATCGACACGGCTAGTCGGCATCAGCGAAACACCGCAACAGATCCCTTTCGTCGACAACTGTCTCGACACGCAAGGGACTCAGAAGATGTATTTCAGCGCGAACTGAATCAGACGCGGATTGACCGAGGCACCGGTGATCCAGCCGAAGTTGGGCTTAGATATGTCGGTACTTACCGGATTCGCGAACTGGGCATGGTTGAAGAGATTGAAGAACTCCGCCCGAAATTGCAGCATTGCGTCTTCTCTGATTCCACCCACCCGAGTGGTCTTGATGGCTGATGCATCAAAGTTGAACTGGCCCGGACCAAGCAGGATGCCGGTACCAGAGTTGCCGAAACCGGTTCCGTCGCCGATGACGGGCACCGAACCAAACGCCGCGGCATTAATATAGCCCGGTCCGCCGCTGATCCCTCCCAGCCGCGCCTCCACGCCACCGGATGTGGGAACCATGGCGTAGGTCGCTCCATTGGCCATCTGCGCGGTCGAGTACACGTTCGAAAAGGCGGCCTGGCAGCTCCCACAGTAAATTGAGCCGCCTCGGGTATCCTGTACCGTTAGAGGCTGCCCGTCTTGAATGGTGGTAACTCCCGAGAGGTTCCAACCACCCAGCAATTTCCCGGAGACCCCTTGACCTTTATAAGGAATGTCCCAGCTATAATTCACGATGAACCGCTGCGGCCGATACAAAGGATTCAATCCATACTGTTGCGCCGCGTTGTTCGGATTGTTGCTGTCAAGATTCGTGCCGCCGTTGGCCTGCAAATTGGTAAAGGCGCGAGCCCATGTATAGGCGGCCTCCATATGGAATCCATGCGAGAACTGCTTCCGGACTGTAACCTGCAAGCTGTTGTACTTCATGTCTCCATCGGAGCCGGATTGCTGCAGCCCGTTCGGCGCGAAGCCGAGGAAAGGAACCCTTAAAGATTCATTCTCAACCGTATTGGTTGTAATTCCATTGATCGGATTGCTCGGACTAGCCAACTGCGCGATATTCACTTCGCGCCCCGAATCCACCAAGTGGATGCCATGCGAACCCGCATATCCAGCCTCCAATACCCACGTCGGCAGGAATTCGTACTGGATCTGCAAGTTATACGACTGCACTAGCGGAGTCACGAAGTTCTCGGACATGAAAGGATAGTTCAGGTTCGAAGACGCGCCGGTCGCGAAATTGACAAACCGAGGCGAACCCCACCCGAGTTGCTGATTGGGGTATGGCGTCGCGAGAGAAGCATAGCTTATTGCCGGCCCGCTATTATCGAGCGTAAGGGAGTACGGCGGACTTTGTTCGACGGCGTGAATGAGCGAGTTCCCGTTTACACGGTCGTAGAAGTATCCGTAGCCGCCACGAACGACGAACTTATTGCTGCCGGTGGGCTGCCATGCGAAACCGATTCTGGGGGCAAAGTTATCCCACGGCGCTCCCGTGCGGGTTGGGCCGTTACTGGAATCTTTCAGAACGCCTGTGGGCAAGGGTACCCCCTGGTAATTTGCCGGCGCAACGAACCCAGCGTAGGTTCCCGTAGCCGCAGAGTTGCCGGGAACCGGAACCGATGCAATTTGGCTCAGCCACAGATTCGTCAGGTTGCCGTATTTGTCGGTGGGATAGCCGTCAAACTCCCATCGAAGGCCGAGATTCAGGGTCAGCCTGGAACTCACCTTGTAATCGTCTTGGACGAACGAACTTGCGTCGTTGAGGCGGTACCCATGCACGATGCCGCTGGGCGGAGTACGCACCGCTAGGACTGTCGCGATGATGTTGCTCAAGGGTGTTCCGTTCGTACCGCCGGCATTGCCGCCGTTGCAGCTAACAGGAAACGTGCCCGGAGCACAACCGGGGAGGCCCAGCAAAAAGTCGGGGAACGTCTCGAATAAGAGCCAACCCTTGGAAATGCCCGGGAACACCCACGGCCATTGGATGTGCTCGAATTCGCCGCCAAAGCGAATATTATGTTTACCGTGGCTCCACGAAACCTGGTCGCCCCATTGAAATTGATTGCTTAGGTTGAAGTCGGGGTCAGTGGCGCCGCCGGTATCAAATAGACCCAGTACGGTGATAGGCGCCAAGTAATTGATCCCCGGTGATACTCCTGTAATTCCCACTCCCGAGTCGGTGAATGGCTGTTTCGTGCCAAGATAGGCCTCATTGCGCTGGAACGACATGTGGGCTTCATTGACCAAACTATTTGTCACGAGCGAGGTCAGTTTCAAGACCGCGTTGGTATTGTTGAAATGATCGTTCTGACCAGCGCCTGGAAGGCAAGTGGTCTGGGAGATCAGGCAATTAACACCATCGGATTGATGTTCTCTCGAGTAGAAGTAGCGCGTAGAGAGCGTTTCTTTGCTGTTGATCAGGTAGTCGCCATTGATCAGATATTGATCTTCGGTATAGATGACCGGATCGCTGAATGTGACCGTCGAGTAGGTGCTCGTGTTCGAGCTCGGTATGTAGTAGCTTCCGTTCGGGTTCTGCAGGCGCAGGATATTCATCGCGACCGGATTGATGTTGGATCCATCGCAAGCGACTTGCACGCCGCCCAGGCCAGGGGGGCCGATCTGCTTGAAGTAGGTGGGCTGATTGCAAAACGCCTGACCCAGCGCAGCTTGAAATCCAGGCGCGTTGCGGTTACCGGCCGGAATTGGAGGCAGAGTGGCGCCCGTGGAGAGTCCGTCAGGATCCAAGCCGTTCTTCTGCCCAGTCCTCTGATACGATCCAAAAATGAACAGTTTGTCCTTGATGACGGGGCCACCAATCACGCCGCCAAACTGATTCTGATTCAGCGGCAGCTTGCCCAAATCGCTGCGATTGGCAAAAAAATCGTTTGCGTTCAGCGCTGTGTTGCGGAAGAACTCGAACCCTGAGCCGTGCCACGCGTTTGACCCAGACTTGGTGATCACGTTCACGTTGGCTCCGGGGTTGCGTCCGTAACCGGCGTCATAGAGCGTAGTCTGAATCTTAAACTCAGCAAGGGCGTCCGGACTGGGGATTCCGATTCCTGAGTAAAATCCCTGGGCCGTGCCGCCGCCCCCGATGCCTGTGATGGAAACACCGTCCATCTGATAGTTATTGTGGGTCGCATCCATGCCGTTGACATTCACGTCCTGCGATCCGTTTCCGGCCGCGGAAGCGTTATTGACGGGGGCATTCACTCCGGCAGCGAGCGAAATAATCTGAGTATAGTTGCGCGATGTGAGCGGTAATCCAGTGACTGAGCGTTCCCCGACCACGGTTCCTAAAGTGGAACTCGCTGTCTGGAGGGCTTCCACGTTCGCCTCCACCGTGACTTGCTCGGCCTGCGACCCGACCTCAAGCACCTTATCGAGCACGGGCGTTTCTGTGACATTCACCTTCACTGAGCCAACCTCGGACGTCTTGAATCCGGTCGCACTAAATTTAACTTTGTAGTTACCGGGCGGGAGCAGGCTGACGGTAAACGTCCCGTCGGCACCGGTCTTTGCATTACGTTGCTGGCCTGTGTCGTTGTTCGTGACCGTTACCGTCACGCCGGGAATAACCGCACCGCTCGGATCGGATAAGGTGCCCGTCAAGGCGCCGGTGCCGGCAGTTTGTGCGAGGGCTTTAAAAGCAGGAAGACTGAGAAGCAAAACTAAAGCCACGCGGAAGGTGAACTCTCTGAACAGTCGCACTGTGACTAAGGCCTCCTCTTGGAACCACGGACCTCAAGGTCCCCCGTAGATCTTTGCAAGTGTGCCTTGAACCATGCCCGTTCTCAAGATGCTGAACGGTTAACGATAACGCTTGGTCATGATCGGCACGGCCCAGCCGTAGGGTGGACTTCAGTCTGCTGGGTTTGAGTTTGGGGAACTCGAAGCGGGCCGATTACGACAAATGCGCTCGTCGCAATAGCTCCGAAAAGCGAGGGTCGGAGCGCAAAGAATCAAACAGCGGATCGGATTTCAGAAAGACCGTCCAGTCTTTCTGATCAATAGCCCGATGAAGCCAGTCAAAGGCTTCATCCTTATTACCAAGTCCAATGTGAATTTCCGCAATAGCCAGTGCCGGAAAGCTATCACGCCGATATTCGCGAAGGAATGCCCCGAGGATCTCGAGGGCTCGCTCGCGATTGCCCATGATGGCATGGGCGTACGCTACATGAGCATGTGGATGCACAGCGTTATTCGTTAACACTCGAGCCCTTTCAAGCTCTGTCATGCCCCGAACGTGACTCCCCTTGTGGATGCACGCCAAACCCAGAGTTACGTGGGCTCGAACCAGGTCGGGATCACGGGCCAAAGCTCTGCGTTGGTGCGCAATGGCTTCATTGAATCGCCTGGAGTAATAAAAGGCCGCTCCGTAACAACAGATGGCCTCTGCCGAGTGCGAGTCCAGTTCCACTGCCGTTTTGTGCGTGATCATCGCATCTTCCGTACGACCGATGTTCATCAGGTAGTTGCCGTACCAGGACCGGACAGTCGAGTCACCCGGCGCGAGTTCAATACCCTTCCGAAATTCGTCGCCTGCACGTTGCCAATCATAGTCCGAGATCAAACATACCGCCATCGCGGCGTGTGCTTCTCCTAAGCTACCGTCCAACTTCAGCGCTTTCGAAGCCGTGGATTTGATTTGCGCGGCCAAATCTCGAATGCTGGCGGCTTTGCAGAAGGGCTGCATTACCAAGGATTTTGCAAGATCGACATAATCTCGCGCAGAGCGCAGTTGTCGCGAGATCGCCTCATCAATGCAAATTGTAGACCCTTCTAAAGGGTCTGGCCGGTAACCCTTCTTGAAGTTCCGTGCCTCAGGCACCGTCTGGACTACCGTTCGCCGATCCCTTGGAGTGTTCTCTACAGCTACATCGTCAGCCGTATCGCAAGGTATGTGATCGAAAATGCGCAGGAGTAACGCCTTCGCAACAGCGGCTGAGACCTTTTGCTGAACCTGAAGGGCGTTTCTAGAGGTCGCCTCGCGATCATAACTGTTAGACCACAAAACGTACCCGTTCTTCGTTTCGTCGGCCTGCACGCTGATTCTAAACCTGTGCCCATATCTTCGAACGCTGCCTTCGACTACTACCTGAACCTTCAGGAGGCGCCCCACCTCCCGCACGTCGACGCTTTCTCCCCGGAAGCGACCAGCGGAACTTTGCGCCGCTAATTGCAACTTCGGAGTACGGCCAAGCGCAACTGTTAGCTCATCGGTCAGCCCATCGGCGAAAAACCGGACTTCCTGGTCGGAGTTGCGATCCAGAAACGGTAAAACCGCTATGGAGACTGTAGTGACTTCTCCGGCGGACTCCTGCGAATCAAGCTGTCCCAAACGAGCCCCGGCAAGAGTTGGATTCGCTGGTTGTGGCCTAGCTAAAGCCGCAGTCCGCGTTGACGGACGAAGCGCAGGAGATTCGCCCAACAGGCTGAAGACAGGCGCATAGCCTCCTTTCGGAATCTCGACGCACACCTGGTCTTTCGCACCTTCCGTCTCGAAGTATTTGGCAAGACTCGCACGAAGTTTGCGCGCTTCAAGGCGAACAATGGAGCTCATTCGCGGGTCGAAAGACTCACCGCGACGGAACACTTTTACTCCGATCCAATATTCCTTGAGCAAGTCTGCCCGATTTGCAAGGGTCTCATCTACGACGAATCGTAGGAGGTCCTTTTGGCCCGTCGCGACCCGAAATGTCTTGCTAGAAAGGATACTTTCCAGTTCGGCACGGATGGACTCTAACGAGATCTCAGGGTCCAGAGACGAAACTTGCCGCAACCTCCTGAAAGCGTGGCTTTTCGGCATCGTCTAATCGTCTTCATCGGGAACTCTATCACAGGCCCCGGCGACAGTCTAGTGGTAAACAGTTAACGTTAACTGTCGAAGGGGTTGAGTCCGTCCGCCCCTCAATAGTAGCTTTGCTAGGACGGGCAACGCATAACGGCATCCGAGTTGAACCACAGGAGGTGTTCTTGTCAAACCGCAGAGAATTTCTTCAGATGAGCCTTGCCGCATCAGCTCTCCCAGCAATAGCCGCCGCTCGTCCTGAAAACGCCGCTCCTTCTTCAGACCAGGATGTAGGACGCGGTCATGTAATCGTTGAAGCGATGTCTCCGATGGCGCGGGCCTTCGGCGAGGAGGCCGTCAGATTGGGATTAGAACCGCATGCCATCAAAGATGACATCACGGATCTCTGGTGCCACACGCTGGATCTTCACTGGAAACGCCGCCCGGTTCCACTTGCTGGCATAACCTTATCGACGTCCTTGTTTTGCCTGGAGACGCTGGCTCGCGATTATGGAATGCGGGTCTGGTTCAAAGCTATTCATGATTCCTTGCCGGGTGGAGAGCTGAAGCATTCCCTGGCTGGACATAACTCTTTGGTCCGGCAAGCGGCGGCCTTCGGCGGACCATGGAGCGTTGGATTCGCACAAATGGCTGCCAATCTTCCGCCGCTCGATTCGAGCAAATGGTTAGAGAAGACTCTGGAATCGTCCGCGCAAACCCGGGAGCCTGGCCCAATGGTTTCCTGGATCATTGCACCCCGGCCCAGAATTCAACCCGATCTGGTTTCTTAAAGGAGCAACCTATGGCACTTCCTCCCGACGTCAACGCCAAGGCATTCGCTGACGCGATCAAGCAGTTTCAAGCCGCCGTCGGTGTGGACTGGGTTTTTACGAGTGACGATGACGTAGCACTCTACAAAGACGCATACTCCCCTTTTTGGGGCGAAAAGGATGAAATCCTCGTTTCGGCGGCCGTAGCGCCCAATACGGCGGAAGAAGTCTCTCAAGTAGTCAGGATCTCGAACACGCTCAAGATCCCGATTTATCCCATCTCGACCGGAAAGAACTTGGGTTACGGCGGCTCCGCTCCAAACCTCTCGGGAAGCGTGGTGCTCGACTTGAAGCGCATGAACCGGATCATTGAGGTGGACGACAAGCGGCATTTCGCAATCGTCGAACCCGGCGTCGCCTACTTCGATTTATACCGTCACATTCAGGAGCGCGGGCTGAAAGTCTGGGTCGATGTGCCCGATCCCGGTTGGGGTAGCCTCATTGGGAATGCGCTGGACCATGGCGTGGGCTATGGCTTCGGCGGCTTCCGCGATCACTTCTACTCCCATTGCGGCATGGAAGTGGTCCTCCCGAATGGCGAGATCGTTCGAACCGGAATGGGTGCGCTGCCAGGCGCTAAGACCTGGGCAGAATACCACTACGGCGCGGGCCCCTATGTGGATGGATTGTTCAGTCAAGGCAACTTCGGCGTCGTGACCAAGATGGGCTTCCACATGTTGCCGGCTCCGGAAGCGTATCTGACCGGAACCGTGATCGTCCCCAAACGAAACGATATCGTTCCGCTGGTGGAGGGCGGGAACCTCCTCGAACACGCTGGAGTAATTGGGATGCCTGAGTATGGCAGCCCTTTGGGCGGCTTCGGGGGGCCAGCCGATCCCGAGCTCCGTTCGCTGTTGGCCAAGCCGGGCGGACCCTCCGTGGCCGAATTGGAGCAGCACGCGGAAAAGACGAATCGCGGATTCTTTAGCTTGACCGTACAGTTCTACGGCGGCCAAAACGTCGTTCGAGCCCAGTGGGAATACGCGAAGCAAGTATTCGCCGGCATTCGCGGCGTCAAATTCAACGAAGGCGACTTTATCAAGTTCCCAGCCACGCCGGAGCAGCTCGATAAGGCGCACAAGGTGGCCATAGGCGTCCCGAATATGTCGATATTCACAATCGGCGCGCGTTCGGCGTTCAATCCATCGCCCACCGATGGACATCTATGGTTCTCGCCCATTATTCCTAAGTCCGGCGAGGCCATTCTGGAGGCCCAGGACGTATTCATGAAGGCATTTCGCGACCTGAATATGCCTTCGCTGGTCTCGCCGTTCAGCGTTCCGGCCACCTGGATGTTCCGCGCGTTCGTCTTTATCATGGGTCTTCCCGTCTACCGGAACAATATCGAGCAAAACAAGAAAACCCGAGAGCTAGTCAAGCATCTGATCCAGGTAGGCGCCGACCACGGCTGGGGCGAATACCGTACGCCGCCCGCATTTCAGCAACAGGTGACGGACGCCTACTCGTACAACAACCACGCGCTGCGGCGTTTGCAGGAAACGCTAAAGGATGCGGTGGACCCCAATGGGATCATCTCTGCCGGCCGGTACGGAATTTGGCCGAAACAAATGCGGGATCGGAAGAAAGCATGAGAATCATCTGGGCTCTCATAGGCGCGCTGGGCGTCTTGTCAATGAATGCGGCCGCGGCGGATGCCGGGCAGATCGCGGAGGGCAAACAGGTCTACCAGTATTGGTGCTGGAATTGCCATGGCGAAGGAGTAGGCAAGCCGGGCACGCAGGCTTTGGCGGCTAAATACAAAGGCTCCAAGCCGGCGATTCTCGATCAACGAACCGATCTCACGCCGGCTCTGACGAAAATATTTGTGCGCAAGGGTGTCTCAATCATGCCCTTCTTCCGCAAGACGGAAATCAGCGACGCCCAGTTGGACGCTCTCGCGGCTTATCTTGCGCGCGAGCATGCGAAGGTTCCATGACCAAGCGCGTGGTTTTGTGTTTCCTTGCGGCTCTCCCCCTCCTGGCCCAGAAAGACATCGCGGGTGAGTGGGACAATCGTTTCGACGAAGACTTCTTGGAGCGAATCCCAGGTCCCGACATCGGCGACTATCTCGGGATTCCAATCAACGCAGCAGCGCGGCTCCACGCCGATAGCTGGGATGCATCTCTTTTAACTCTGCCCGAGCATCAATGCAAGCCCCACCCTTCCGACTACGGGATCCGCGGCCCGGCGCAAATGCGAGTTTGGAAAGAGGTGGACACCGTCACCCAGCAGTTGATCGCCTACCACACGCACATTTTCTGGCAAGCGCCGGAACGTGTCATTTGGATGGACGGCAGGCCGCATCCGCCCGACTACGTTCCGCACACGTGGCAAGGCTTTTCCACTGGTAGATGGGAAGGCGACGTCCTGACCATCACTACAACTCACCTCAAGACCGGCTGGGTCCGCCGTAACGGTCTGCCGCGCAGCGAGAAGGCCGTCATTACAGAACACTGGGTCCGCCACGGCAAATACTTGACCGTGGCGACCATCGTGAATGATCCGGCATACCTTACCGAGCCCTTCATTCGCACCACGGACTTCGTAAACAATCCCGATCAACAGATTCCCGCGTATCCCTGCGAAGCCGTCGTAGAGGTGGATCGTCCGCAGGGCGCCGTCCCGAATCATCTGCCCGGCGCCAATCCCTTCCTGAAGGAGTTTTCGCAGCGCTATCACGTTCCTGAACGGGCGGCCCGAGGTGGCGCCGAAACTATGTATCCGGAGTACCGGCAGAAGATGGAGGCGCCGCCCCAGTGATATCGCGAAGGTGGGTGATGCTCGGCGTGGGAGTCGCAGCCGCGTACGCTATGGTCCAAGCTCAGGAGGTACACACCTTCCATGTACAAGGCAACGTGTACATGATCGTGGGTGCGGGCGGTAATGTGACCGCCCAGGTTGGTAATGACGGGGTGCTCCTGGTCAATTCCGGGGCGGCAGAGAATGCCGGCAAACTTCTAGCCGAGGTACGCAAGCTATCGAAGGGTCCCATCCGCTATCTGATCAACACCGACGTTGGTCCGGATCACGTCGGCGGCAATGAGCAGGTATTTGAAGCAGGGAGCTCAGTGGCGGGAGGCAATGTCACAGGCGATATTGGGGACGCCGGTGTCGGCGCCGCCGTCATAGCTCATGAAGCTGTCTTGAATCGCATGAGCGCGCCCACTGGCAGCAAGGCTCCCACACCCACCAAGGCCTGGCCGAACGATACGTATTTCACCAAAGAAAAGAAGATGTTCTTCAATGGAGAGGCGATTGAAATCATTCATATTCCGGCGGCGCAGACCGATGGTGACAGCATCGTCTTTTTCCGCCGCTCTGACGTGATCAGCACCAGCGACCTGTACGTTACCACGAGTTACCCAATCGTCGACCGGCAGCGCGGCGGTAACATCCAAGGTGTTCTCGACGGTCTCAATCGCGTCGTCGATATTACCGTGCCCGCCGATAAAGAGGAGGGCGGCACCTACGTGATTCCCGGCCATGGACGCGTCGCGGATCAGGCCGACGCGGTCGAGTATCGCGATATGGTCACCATCATTCGGGATCGCATCCAGGACGGCGTGAAAAAAGGACTGTCGCTCGAGCAAGTGAAAGCCGCTCAGCCGACGCTCGACTACGACGCGGTGTTCGGCTCCTCAAATGGTTCTTGGACCACGGATTCGTTCATCGAAGCCGTTTACAAGAGCCTGAACGCGAGGAAATAGGACATGCCTTTTCGAATTTCAATGTTTTTATTGGGCGCCTTGATGTTACAGGCGCAACAGCCGCCGGGTCCGCCGCCCCTGCGATCGGCCAAGGAAGCGGCTCCCGAGGATATCACCGGATATTGGGTCTCGGTGGTTACCGAAGACTGGCGGTGGCGCATGATGACGCCAGCCAAGGGCGATTTCACCAGCATTCCGCTCAACCCTGAGGGACGGAAAGTCACCGAATCTTGGGATCCTTCCCAGGACCAGGCCGACGGCAATCCATGCAAGGCTTATGGGGCCGCTGGAATCATGCGCTTGCCGACACGCCTACATATCGCCTGGCAAGATGAGAACACCTTGAAGATCGAGACAGATGAGGGCACTCAAACCCGTCTTTTCCACTTCGCTGGAAAGCCGAAGGCACAAACACCTGGCTTGCAGGGGTACTCAGCGGCCGAATGGGACGTCAGTCGGCCAACCAACATGGGTTTCCTTCCGCCTCCGCCGCCGAATGGAAAGTTACCAGGCTCGTTAAAAGCAGTCACCAGCGATCTGACGCCTGGCTATCTTCGCAAGAACGGCGTGCCATACAGCGAAGACACCGTGCTCACTGAGTACTTTACTCGCACCAACGAGGCAAACGGCGATTCGTGGCTCCTGCTCACCAGCATTGTAGAGGACCCACGGTATCTGGCCGGAGACTTCCTGACCAGCGATCACTATAAGAAGGAAGCAGACGGGTCCAAATGGAACCCTTCCCCCTGCCGGGTCAAATAGAATTGGCGCACCGCACGGTGGATACGGTGGTGTTCAAGAGGAGTTTTGCGTGAGGCTTGTCTGCTTCGTTGCGTTGGGCTTCATCGTGACGCCGCTGCTTTCCGCCGATTCTGACGGAGCCTCGATTTTCAAACGGCATTGTGCTGTCTGCCACGAAGCTTCGAGCGTCACCCGGGCTCCCGATCGCGGCGCGCTCGCTCTGACCTCGCCAGAGACCATCGTGCGAGCGTTGGAGTCCGGCTTAATGCGCGAACAAGGATCGTCGCTAAGCCCCACTGAGAAGCGGGAAGTCGCACGGTTCATCACGGGCCGCGTGGCGGGTCAAAGCAGGGCCCCGGACCTCGGGCACTGCCCGGCGGAGCGCCCAGCCTTTTCGACGGCGAGTCCTGCGTGGAATGGATGGGGCGTCGACTTAAACAACTCGCGGTTCCAAACGGCCGCGCAGGCGGGTATCAACGCAGCGGAAGTTCCCCGGCTCAAACTGAAGTGGGCTTTCGCTTTCCCGGATACCTACATCTCGAATGGCCAGCCCACCGTCGTTGGAGGCCGGCTTTTCGTGCCCAGCGCCAATCGCCGCATTTACTCGCTCGACGCAAAGACCGGATGTCAATACTGGGTGTTCGAACCCGACGCCCCTGTGCGCGCATCGCCAACCATCGCCTCAATCCCAGGGCAGCGCACGCATAACGTGGCGTTTTTTGGCGACCGCCGCGGAACTGCATACGCGATCGATGCTGAGACGGCGGAGCTGATTTGGAAGACGAAAGTGGATGAAACCGGGCAGAGCGCGGGGATCAGCGCCGCGCCGGCCTATTACGACGGACGCCTATACGTTCCTCTTACCGCCGCCGGTGAAGGTTCGGTGGATCTGAAAGCAGTTTGCTGCCGCAGCCGTGGAGCGCTCGCGGCGCTCGACGCTGCCACCGGGAGAGTGCTGTGGAAGACCTACACCATTCCCGAAGAGCCGCGGATAACCGGACAAAATAAAGCTGGAACCCCGATTTGGGCTCCCTCCGGAGCGAGCATCTGGTCCACACCCACCGTTGATGTGGAGCGCAAGGTGATCTTTGCCGGCACTGGGGATAACTTTTCCGATCCACCCACCAACACCAGTGACGCGATTCTCGCCTTCGATATGCAAACCGGAAAAATCGTGTGGGCCAAACAACTCACAGCGGGCGACGCGTATACGGTCGGTTGTCGCATGAATAACAAGGCCGGATGCCCCGATAGCAACGGTCCGGATTTCGATATCGGCGCGCCGCCGATTCTGGTGAAACTGGCCAGCGGTCGCCGAGTGTTGCTGGTGAGCCAGAAATCCGGCATCGCCCACGCGCTCGACCCCGACAGGAATGGCCAGATTTTATGGGAATACCGCGTTGGGCGTGGCAGTCCGCTGGGAGGCATTCAGTGGGGATCGGCTACGGACGGCGTGAACATGTATGCTGCTAATTCGGACATTTCGTTCACCAAGCCGTCTTTCGATCAAACCGAGAAGCGCGTTCTCGATCCAAGTCGGGGCGGTGGATTATTTGCGATCAGCATTGCAACGGGAGAAAAGATTTGGGCCGCAGCCCCGCCTTCTTGCGGCGGGAGGCCGTTCTGCAGTCCGGCGCAATCCGCGGCAGTGACGACGATTCAGGGTGTGGTTTTTTCGGGCTCCGAGGATGGCCATATTCGCGGATATTCCACGCGGGATGGTAGCGTCATTTGGGATTACGGATACAGCCCACGACTACACAGCGCTAAACGGCATCCCTGCGAAAGGGGGCTCGCTGGATTGTCCTGGTCCGGTGGTCGCCGGAGGAATGTTGTACGTGGCTTCGGGGTACGGAAGTTACGGTGGGCTGCCGGGTAACGTGTTGCTCGCATTTTCGGTTGACGGGCAGTAAGCGCGCAGTCAAATTAATGACCAAAGAGGTTCAAGTGAAACGATCCAGCGAACTCCTCAGTAAACTCCTTACCTTCTCGCTTGTTGCGGTAAGTTTGTCAGCCCAACAAAGCGCGCCCAAAATCGCGGCCGACTTTGACGCCAGCTTTCTCAAGTTGAACTACCAGATGAACCTTGGCGAAGTGCTGGGCGTGGCCGTGAATTCCAAGGGAACGATTGTCGTGCTCAATCACCCTGGCAGCGCGACGGTGGGGCCGATCTATGGAAACGCCACGACGCAGCTTCTGGAATTTGATTCCAACGGCAAGTTCTTGCGGGAGTTGGGCAAGGCTGTTTACGGACTTGGCTACGCGCACTCGGTGCGATTTGATCGGTACGACAACCTGTGGGTCGTAGATAAGGGCGAGAATACGGTGATTAAGTTCAATCCGAATGGCATGGTCCTGATGAACCTCGGCCGCCGTCCGGAAGGGCCAGATGTGCCGGAATATTTCGATCCCCGCAAGGTTGCACAAAATCCTCCTCGGCAAGTGGACGGCTATTTCAATGGTTCGACGGACGTCACATGGGACGCGCAAGACAACATTTATGTGAGCGACGGATATAGCAACTCGCGGATTGCAAAATACGATAAGCATGGAAACTGGATAAAGTCTTGGGGTTCGCGGGGAACCGCTACAGGCCAGTTCAACACGCCTCACAATATCGTGTCGGACCGCGACGGCAATATCTATGTGGCGGATCGGGGGAACGCACGCATTCAAGTGTTTGACGGTGACGGCAACTTTCAGCGGCTGATACTGCTAAACATCCCATATGACAAATCGCGACATCCGGTACTTGGCAACATTCGACAGAACGCCCCCGATGTCACGGCCCCTTGGGCCCTTTGCATGACGAACACGACACCCCAGTTTCTCTATGCTGCAGACGAAGAGCCGGGCCGGATTTACAAGATCAATCCCAAAGACGGCAAGATTTTGGGTTGGTTCGGCGAATCCGGCCACGAGCTTGGCCAGTTCAGCTGGGTGCACGGCATAGCATGCCCGTCAGAGAACACTCTATTGGTTGCGGACATGAATAATTGGCGAGTGCAGAAGGTCACCCTCCATCCCGCGGCCTCGACAACGAGTACCGTGCGCCGTTGAAGGAAACCGCAAGCCCGGTGAAGTGCTTTAGGGATCATAGAATTACAACCATGCGGACATTGCTGCGATCTCGCTTGCCCTTCCTGCTCACTCTGACTGCCGTTGTATGCTTCGTGAGCACCGTTCGCGTGCAAAATGGCTCCGGCGTCGCCCCCCAGGTGGACGCCAAGGCCATGAAGAACGCGGGAACGCCCGCCGATACATTTCCTGGCACGTGGCAGAGCTACGGCGTTATCGGATTGCGAATGCTCAGACGTTCAACGGTGAGCCTATTGCCTCGAACATCGAGTACATGAATGCCATGCCTTAGTCCGTCCTCCGCCATGCTGTGCCTTGGAAGGTGCCAGCCAAAGATCCGGACGTTGGCGGGACACAGTTGCTCCGGCCGGCGGCTCCACAGGTACGCAACGGCGCGCCAAGGATGGGCATGGACCGGAAACACGGCAGTTTCGATAGGTTGCATCGGCGGCGCTCCAAACCGCCGTCGCGCCGATCGTCTCTTGGCGAACCTTAAAGCTTTACGTTTTGGAAGATTTAGCTGCCAACGGACTTCCAATTCTTCACGAGATGGTCGGCAGTGCGCCACGCGAGTGCTTGTGCGGTGAGTGTAGGGTTGCGCGCCCCGCTTGTACCCATTACCGATGCGCCTAAGACACCGAGATTCGGCGCCTCATGGGAAAATCCCCAGCGATTGACGACGTTGGTGTCGGCGTTGTCGCCCATGCGTGTGCCGCCGTAGGCGTGAGTTGAAACACCCGGCACAAACGGCGGAGTCTTGACCACTTGGATCGCACCGGCGGCTTGGAACCATTGCTCCATTTTGCTGTTCGCGTTCTGGGTCGCGCGCCGTTCATTCTCCCGCATCCCTCCGGTGTTGATGCGGCAGACCCGATCACCGAGCGGGTCTGTGATTTCGTCGTCCAGATCGAGATACATCGTTTCGTATGGAAACGTGTTGGTCTGTATGTAGGTATTCGACTGCCGGCCTGCGTTGTCGTGGATGAACTTCTTCCAGGCCGAGCCCCAGCCCGGCGCCCGCCCGAAAGTGTTCATCGCCGCGGCATCGATCGGATGACGCTCGGTCATTACATGCAGGCTGCTCCCGCCGATGAAGCCCATACCGGTGTGATCGAAGCTATCGTCCGCAAACTCATCGCAGGTCGTGCCCTGAGCGGGTAAGCCGTACCATGTGTTGATGTCGTGTGGAAACAATGCCGTGACAAAGCTGTTCCAATGCCCGAAATAATGCCGTCCCACTTGTCCGTGGTTGTTCGATAAGCCTTTGGGATACGGCTTCGATTTCGAAAGTAGCAGCAAACGGGAGTTCTCGTAGGTATATCCAGCCAGCAATACAACCTTCGCGGGTTGGAAAAACTCCTCGCGATTGCGGAGGTAACGGACGCCCGTCACACGTCCATTTAAATCCGTCTCGATGCGCGTCACGTGCGCGTTGTCGAAGATCGTAAGATTTTTCGTCTTTTGCGCCTCGGGAATCGTGGTTACCGCGGTCGAGCCTTTGGCGCTCACATGGCAACCGCCCGAACCGCAGTAACCGTGGTACACACAACTACTTCGCCCCTTGCGCGGTTGGGAGTTAATTGCAGCAGGCGGCGCAAAGGGTTTCCATCCTAATTTTCTGGCCGTCTCCGCCATGTGATCGGTAAAGCCGGCCCCCCGCAGAGGCGGCATGGGATATTCCTTCGCGCGCGGAGATTCAAATGGATTCCCGCGGCCCGTGAGTTTGCCGCCGATATTTCCGGCCGCGCCCGAAACCCCGACCTCATCTTCGACAACGTCATAGAACGGAGCCAGTTCGTCGTAGGTCAACGGCCAATCTTCAAGGGTTGTGCCGGCCGGAATCGCAGCGGCTCCGTATCTCTGGAGTGTTTCGGAACGTGTCTTAAAATCCCACGCCTTGAGCCGCCAGCTTTGGGCCCAGTAGTGGATGGATGTCCCGCCGATAGCGTTCATCATGGGATGCGCTGCTGGTGGGCGAGCTTTTTCTCCCGGCCCCGTGCGCACGGTGGGAATCTCGCGCTGGGCTTTTGGCGATGTAGTCACCTGGCGGCGAATGTTGTTAAAGATTTCGTCGGCGTGAAAATCGCGATGCGGATCCATCCAGGTGCCGGCTTCGATCCCCGCGATTTTCAGGCCCGCGCGGGCCAATGGCAATACTGCGACTCCGCCTGTGGCACCGAGTCCAATCACCGCTACATCTACCGGCTTGAGTGTGGTTGCCATTATTTATACTGAGTGCCCCAAGCAGAGTGATGATAAGGAGCCGGCGACGCGTCCATACGCTGCATCTCTGCGTCAACGGCAGGGCGCGGACCGGGATAGCGGATCAAATCCCATCCGGCAAAAGCGCCATTGCCGCCGTAGTAGGGGTCGCCGAACATGCCTTCGAGCGTCAAACGCCGCGCGCGGTCGAAGAACTGCCTTCCTTGCGGCAATCCCTCCGCGGTGTTTTCGTCGATTGCTTTTAAGACCAGATCGCGTTTCTCCGCTGGAAGGTCGGCCAGTGAAGCGCCTTGAGTGCGTTGAGCATAGGCATTCACCGCTTCCAGCCCTTCCAGGAACTGGGCTTTCTCGTTTGCGTTCGGACCCGCCAGCACACGATCGATATAGACCTGCGCGCGGGCTGCCACGGCGCCTGGTCCAAGTTCGTCGGTAGGGATGAGCCGATCGATGAACGCTTCGAGCGTTTTCATTTGTCCAGCGGTAAGCGCAGCAGGTCCGGTCTGCGCACTGGCCGTCAGCGCGGCCAGCGGAACGAACGCGGCCACCACCAGAAGGTCGCGGCGCGTCAAATCGTGTTCATCAGGCATAGGATCAACGCTACCAGACGTAAAGGCGCTATTGGAGAAACGCCTGGGTGGGTCCTCCCCTGCCGATCATGCGTTTCAGTACGCTCGGACCTGACGCCTTGAACAGCTTCTCGGGGTCCACTCCGGAATCGATCAGAAAGCCCATGAAACAATTCTGCATCTCCTCCCAATTCTGAAGTCCCCAGACGACTTCTTTGGCGGGGTCCGGATTCCACTTATTGTTGGCGGAATTGTCGTAATGCGCGATGCCTTGGATCTTGGTGCCTTTCGGAATCGTCAACTGTTTGTCCAGATCGTAGCCCAACTGCCAGTTGAAATCGAAGCGCCCGCGGAAAACCGTCTGCGTTTCCCCGGTAGGATACACGAGGCGCACTTCATAATCCTTGCCGCGCACATGCATGTGCGGCTGAATATAGACCATCTTTGATTCGAACTGTGCGGTGATCTCGGACACCACTTCGCCGTTGCCATCATTGGGTTCTATCACCAAATTGTTACCAATGGGACCATAGCTGGTGACATAGCGAAGCAGAGGACGATTCTTAGCCAGCACGAGTCCTACGGTAGATTTGCTCGTCTGAGGCGTCCCCACGGAGGTGTAATGAATCTCAAACACGATATCGGAGCCCTTGGGGACGAACTTCGCAGAGCCGCCAAAGTCGAAAGTTTGGTCACCCAAACCTGGGTTGAACTTCCCTAGTATCTCGAGCCCATCCCCGGGCCCCCTTTTCATTTCTTGCGACGGATAGGAAACTCCGGGAGTAGCATCGGCCATCCACTTCGCGCCGGGAGGACGAATCCAAGCCTCTCCGTGGTGCACGACTTTAGAGTTACCTGGGCGCATTTCCGCTGCACTCACCCACATGTCCTCGGGAAAGTTTGTCTTCACCAGCATGTATTGATAATCGATAGTGCCGGTGGCGGGCACATGGAACTCGGCGGGCATCTCGATTTCCAGATCGGGCTTGATATTCCAGCCGTCGACGAATTTCAAAGGGGCCGGAGCATCCTTAGGGTCGCCTTCCGGGGCGCCGTTATTGGCCCAAGAGACCAGCGTGGCGATTTGCTCTTCGCTGAGCCGACGTTCGTTGGAGAAATGACCCACCTTTGGATCGGCGAACCAGGGCGGCATCTTTTGGCTCACAACGGCAACTTTGATGGCCTTAGCCCAGGGCCGCGCCGCAGCGTAGCTCATCAGGGAGAACGGTGCCACTTCCCCGGGACGATGGCAGGTCTGACAGTTCTTCTGCAAAATGGGCAGCACGTCTTTATGGAACGTAACCGATGGCGTAGCAGCGGTTCCGGCAACGGCCAGTGCGCATGCCGTCGCTGTGAGGACACACGAACGCATCATTGGGAAAGCCTCCCCTCGCTAACCGAGTATGTGCATTGCCAAACGCCCTGTCAATGATCCGAAATGATTATCCATCAGCCGGCTAAGACTTCGACTGGAAGGTTGTGGAGGTCGCGAAATCGAAGGCTACCTTTTTCACTGCCGGGCTCAACGCTAACACCGAGTTTTCCAAGCCTAGCTGTGATCAACGCGCGTTGAAACCCAGCAACCTTGACGGCGAAATGCGAAAAGCCGGGCTTCTGCCCGGCGGGCGCGGCTTCCAGACCGAGCTTGGTGTCCGCAAGTTTGAACCACACACGCCGCGGATTGCGGTTGCGCGAGTCCTCGACGCCGAACAGCTTGCGGTAGTACGCCACGGATCTGTCGACATCAGTCACTGACAGCATGATGTGATCGAGCCCGATGGGGATCAGCGCCGCGGGCTCCGGAGTTACTCGCCCCCCAGGCATGATGGTATCGAACAGGCCGTGGGTCGTATTGACAAGCTGTAGCCGGAGGTTATCCGGATCAGACAAAATAGGAAGAGCCCCAGCGGGTGCCGTAAGGCCGGCGGCTGTGATCTCCGCCCTGGTCTCGTCATTGCCGAAATCGGCCTCAACAAAGCCGATCACTCCAGCCGCGATATGGTCGATGTAGGGGGTCACGTTGGCTTGTGGGCCGAACGCTATATAGGCGGCACCAAGACGGACGTAATAGCGCTGCACCCCGGTGCGCTCATGGAATACTTGTGGGTCGAAGATGCGGCCATAGAACGTCGCCGCTTCGAGCGAATCGGGAACAGTTAAAGATAAATGATCCAGGCCGGAGCATTGCAAAGGCAGCAGCCTTTGTTGAGCGGAGCTGCGGGAGACGAGCAAGGAAGCGACGGCGAGATTGGCCGCGCGGGCGAGCCACCGGCGTCGATCGATCACGCGATGGCTGCTTCTTTCGCTGACTGGGTTCGACACTGGACCGGCTCCGATTTAGCTACATTGTAAGTTGAAATCCTCTTCCGGACCTTCCCCCTACAGCTACTTCCCGTCGACCGAAAACGCGAGCAAGACGTTGCCGTCCATTTGCCGGCCCGAGCCGTAGCCGGAATTGGTGAACACCATGCCGTTCGCGATCGCGGGGCCTGCGCCGTTAATCGATCCACCCTTGCCGGGAACCTTATTGACCGTATCGAAAGGCCGTGCCGTGTCGAAATCCCAAATGATCTCGCCGGTTTTGGTCGAGTAGGCGCGGAAATGGCCGTTCAGAGCGCCCGAGAAGACCGCGCCTGGAATTACCGACACGGCCGCCGATTGCGATGGTGAGCAAGCAGTCGGCGTCGCACAAGTCACCTTGGGAGCGGGCGTGCTCCATATCTTCTCGCCGGTGGCGAGCTTGAGTGCCGAGATGCCCGGCTGCGCGTCCGCACCAGCCCTGACGTCGGAGACAGCGGCGTAAGTGTTCTCGCCATCGGCGCTGTGCCCCCATTCCACACCGCCCTGGGCACTTCCGGCGCCGATTTTCGTTTTCCAGAGAACCTTTCCTTTTTGGTCCGGATCCAGGCCCCAAACGACACCCGATTTCTGGGCGGCAACGATGATCTGCTTGCCGCCTGCCAGGGTGCGTAGAATCGGAGAAGTGCCGAAATCGTAATCGGGGCCCAAAACCTCGGGACAATTCGGCGATCTGTCGGGACAGGCAACGATGTAATTGTCGTGGGCGGTTACCTGGCTGACCCATACCAAGCTTCCATTGTCGATCCTGAATGCCAGTATTGCGTCGCTAGTATTGAGTTCCACGTCAGTATAAGAATCTCCGGTGGCCACATAAACTAGTTTGCGTTTGGCGTCGATGGTTGGGGCTGACCAGACCCCCGCACCTGCTGGGCCGTACATTTGCCCGCCGTTTTTGTTCTTCTTAAAGGCCTTGGGAGGGTCGAGCACGGTGTATGATTTCCAAAACTGGCGCCCGGTCTCGGCGTCGAGGGAAGCCAGGTTCCCACGGAATGTGCAGCATTCATACCCAGGCGCGATCCCCGATGCCTCTTCGAAGGACGCCATGGGCACCAATAATCGGCCCTCATAAAAAATGGGTGAACCAGTAATGCGCGCGTAGGGATGGTTGTCCACATTCACCTTCCAGATTAAAGCGCCATTACTCGCGTCGAGTGCATATGCCGTTCCACGCAGATCGCCGAAATATGCGATGTAACGTCCGCCGGTTTTCGACCGGGCGATGGTGATGGCGGTACGAACCGCGCCGTCCGCCTTGAAACTCCAATACGTGCACCCGGTAGCTGCATCCAGTGAGAATACCTTCCCACCGGCGCTGCCCACGAATACGCGCCCGCCCACAACGGCAGGTTGGGCGAATGCCCGGCTATCTCCGGGGAAGCCGAAGGCCCACTTCACCTTGAGCCTGGGAACATCGGCCACGCTCAGCCCTGGCTTGGCCTGATAACGGGAGTTGTCAGGTTCGACACTCCATCCGTTCCAATCGCCCGGCGCGAATGAAAGCTTTTTCGCCGGCGCCTCACACTTTCCCAGGGAAATGTCGGACACCGCAGAAAACTCTTTGCCGGTAATAAATCGCGCGATGGCGCGTCCCTCGTCCAGGGTTAACCCGGATGCCTGGGCGATCATGGCGCCGTCGAACATCGCACCCATGATTGCTTCGGGCTTGCGCGTAGCGATCTGCTCCCGTTTTGGGGCACGTTCTTCCGCGCTGTTGTTGTCGTGACACGCAGAGCAGCGTGCTTGATAGAGCGCGGCGCCGTCGGGATCAGCGGCCCAGAGCGAGGCAACCAAAAATGTGCATGCGATCAAGTGAGACCGCGTTAGGGTCCTGACGAATCTAAAGTAGCTCATATCTTTTTCAAGTCGAGTCTGCTATTTCCCGTCGACCGAAAATGCGAGGAGGACGTTGCCGTCCGCTTGGCCGACAAAGCCGTAGCCGGAATTCGTGAACACCATGCCGTTCGCGATCGCGGGGCCCCCACCGTTAATCGATCCACCTTTGCCGGGAACCTTGTTGACCGTATCGAAAGGCTGCGCGGTATCGAAATCCCAAAGGATCTCGCCCGTCTTGGTCGAATAAGCTCGGAAATGGCCGTTTACCGCCCCTGAGAAAACCGCGCCTGGAATCACCGACACGGCCGCCCCTTGAGCGGGAGAGCATCCGGTTTTGGTCGCACAGGTCACTTTGGGAGCGGGCGTGTTCCACACCTTCTCACCGGTGGCGAGCTTCAGCGCCGAGATACCAGGCTGCGCGCCCTCGCGAGCGGCGACGTCGGAGATAGCGACATAGGTGTTCTCGGCATCGGCGCCGTGTCCCCATTCCACGCCACCCATTACGCTGCCGGCGCCTAGTTTCGTATTCCAGAGGACCTTTCCCTTTTGGTCCGGATCGAGGCCCCAAACCACTCCTGATTTCTGCCCGGCAATGATGATCTGCTTACCGCCCGGGAGCGTGCGCAGAATCGGAGAGCTGCCGAAATCATAATCGGGACCCACTTCGTCGGGACAAGTTGGCGAGGCGGGACAGCCAACGATGTAATTGTCCTTGGGGGTCACCTGGCTGACCCAGACCAAGCTTCCGTTATCGATGTTGTACGCCATGATTGCGTCGCTGGTATTGATCTCAACGTCGGTATAAGAATCGCCCGTGGCCACATAGACAAGCCTGCGCTTGGCGTCGATGGTGGGCGCCGACCAGACTCCCGCGCCCGCAGGGCCGTACTTTTGCCCGCCCTCTCTATTCTTCTTGTAGGCCTTGGGAGGGTCGAGCACGGTGTACGATTTCCAAAGCTGGCGCCCAGTCTCGCCATCGAGCGAAGCCAGGCTGCCGCGGAACGTGCAGCAATCGTACCCGCGCGTCATTCCCGATGCTTCTTCCATGGACGCCATGGGCACGAGTAAACGTCCGTCATAAAAAATGGGTGACCCAGTGATGCGCGCGTAGGGATGATCGTCCACCTTCATTTTCCAGATCAGACCACCAGTGCTGGCATCGACTGCGTAAGCCGTCGCATGCAGATCGCCGAAATATGCAATGTAGCGGCCGCCGGTTTTCGACCGGGCGATGCTGATGGCGGTGCGAACCGGGCCATCCGCTTTGAAACTCCAATACGTGCATCCAGTGGCCGCATCGAGCGAATATACCTTCCCACCGGCGCTACCGACGAATAAGTGGCCGCCCACAATTGCGGGTTGGGCGAATGCTTTGCTATCCCCTGGGAAGCCGAAGGCCCACTTCAGCTTGAGCCTGGGAATATCGGCGGCGCTCAGCCCGGGCTTGGCCTGATAACGGGAATTATCCGGTTCGACGCTCCATCCCTGCCAGTCGCCGGGCGCGAGTGAAAGCTTTTTTCCGGGCGCCTCACACTTTCCCATGGAAACTTCGGAAACCGCGGAAAACTCTTTCGCGGTAATAAATCGCGCGATGGCCCGTGCCTCTTCCAGGGTCAACCCGGACGCCTGGACGATCATCGCGCCGTCGAACATCGCAGCCACGACTGATTCGGGCTTGCGCGCGGCAATCTGCTCGCGTTGCGGTGCGTGTGATTCCGCGTTGGCGTTTTCGTGACAGGCAGCGCAGTGCGCCTGATAGAGCGCGGCGCCGTCGGGTTCGGCTGCCCAGAGCGAAGCAACAAGAAATGTGCAGGCGATCAGGTAGGATCCCGACACGGTTCTGGCAAATTTAAAATGGTTCATATCTCCTCTGGGTGTGCGGGCCAATGGAGTTTATCATCCATATTTCGGGCGAACAATGATCCATTCGGATCATGATCGGGATGTCATAGATGGATGATTCCGCGTTGAATGGCCGCCGTGGCCGCGTGGGTCCGATCGTGCACGCCAAGTTTGTGCAGAATGTTCTTCACATGGTTCTTGGCGGTGGTTTCCGCGATGTTTAACACATAGGCGATCTGCTTGTTCGCCAGTCCGCTCGCCACCAGTTCCAACACTTCGATTTCGCGTTCACTCAACGTTGGGGCGTCGCTCTGTGCCTCCAATGCGGCTGCAAGCGCCTCTGGAATGTATCTTCGGCCTGCGTTCACCGTCCGAATGGTATCGAGCAACTCCTTCCTGAGTACGTCCTTGGTGAGATAGGCATCCACCCCTGCAGCCAGCGCTCGCCGCACGTCTTCATCGCCCCCATACGATGTCAGCGCGATCAACCGGGCGGCGGGGAACTCGCCGCGGATGGCAATAGCCGCTTCCACACCCGACATCAACGGCATGCGCATGTCCAACAGGGTGATGTCCGGAACGTGTTTGCGGAAGCGTTCCACGGCTTGCTTCCCATTGGTTGCCTCAGCCACGACCACCATATCTGTTTGCCGGTTAATGATGGCGCTCACACCCACCCGCGCCACGAGGTGGTCTTCAGCCACAAGAATGCGGATTTTCGAGCTCATGACAGCGGTACCGAAACTTCCACTTGAGTTCCACGACCGGGTTGGCTTTCCAGCCGTAATTCGCCGCCTATGCGCTCAGCGCGTTCGCGAATCCCTATTAAGCCGAAGTGGCCTCCCATTCCCACAAAGGCGTCTTCCGGCTCGAAACCACAGCCGTTGTCGCTCACCCGCAGGGTCAAATTGCGATCGTTCCCAAGAAGCCTCACGGTGATTTTGCTGGGGTGGGCATGCTTCAGGGCATTCGTGACCGCCTCCTGTGCAATCCGCAGCAGATTGTGCTCCACATCCTCCGACAACGTCCGCACATCTCCTTTGACGTCCACCTCCACATCCACGGCTGATCCTTGGGTCCAATTGCGCGCTCCGCATTGGAGTGCCGCGGAGAGATCTTGATTATTCAACGCTGCCGAACGCAGATCCATCACGGAACGCCGTGCTTCTGTCAGGCTATGCTGCGACATGCGGCGGGCCAGCTCCAGATATATATGGGCTGGACGCAAGTTTTCCGGAAGGCAGGTTTCGAGTGCGTCGAGTTGCGCCGAAATGCCCACGAAGGCCTGGGCCAGGGTATCGTGAATTTCCCGAGCCAGCTTCAAGCGCTCTTGGAGGACAGCCGCCAAATGCGAACGCACATGCCGCATCCGGAGTTGATACATCATCCAGACGACCATGGCAGCTAATGCCGCGCAGAGCGAACGAAACCAGCTCGATTCGTAGTAGTGCGGGAGGAGTTCGAATTCGTAGGATGCCTCATTGGAGACTCCGTCCGGCGCCTCCGCTCGTACACGAAATCGGTAATTCCCCCGGCCCAGGTTGTTGTAGGTGACCGTGCGCCGCCTCTCAGCACCGATCCATTCCGAATCCAGCCCCTCGAGCTTATAAAAGTAGCGCACACGCTCGGGGGCGCTCAAATAAATGGCCGCATAGCGAATCTCCACTCGTCCGTGGCCAGGCGGGATGCGCGGGTGAGCGGCGCAGTCAAAATGACGGTCATCCGCGGTCATGTCCATGACGTAGGTGGGGGGCGCCAACCTCGCTCGAGCCGGCCATTTCGGATGGTAGGCTGCAATGCCGCGCGCGGTAGCAAACCACAGGCTGCCGTCTGAGTGCCGGCTTGCTCCCGACCCAATTTCCGGCGAGGACTGGGCGCTGCGCAGGCCATCCGCCGCGCCATAGTTCAGCGGTTCCAAACGCGTGATCCGACCAGCGGCAAAGTCGCGCAATTGCTGTTTTGAGATCCGGCATATGCCGCGTGTTGTACTCAGCCAGAGCGCTTCACCGTCGTCCAGGATGTTGGAGATGTTATCGCTTAGCAGGCCGTCTCTAGCGGTGAATCTGTCGAACTTTCCGTCATGGAAAGCGTGCAAGCCACCACCCAGCGTACCCACCCACAACATGCCTTTGGGATCCTGATATAAGGAGCGGATTTGATCGCTGCCTAAGCCGTCGGCGGTGGTATACAAGCGGCGTTCATTGGGAGTCAAGCGCCACAGTCCGCCGCGCATGGCGCCGGCCCATAGAGAGCCTTCGCGCCCCGCCGCCAAGGTGACAAACGAGTTCTCCATCAGGGGTCCGGCCGCGGGAATCACAATGCGCATTACTTCCCCTTGCAGTTCCGCTAAGCCATTGGGAAGCGCCAGCCAGAGCCGTCCATGTGAGTCTTCCATGGCATCGAACACCCGCTTCCGCCCCATCGGATCTGTTGGCACAAACATCCGGAAAGCGCCGTCCTTCACCCGCAGCAGACCATCGCGTGTGGCCACCAGCAACTCACCGCTGTGCGTTTCCCGAATAGAGAAAACGCGGCCCTTGGCAAACTCGGATGGCGACCTCCAGGCAGAGCGATCCCCAGCGCCATCCGACGACAAACGCCACAAACCGGCGTCCAGGAAACCGGCCCAGGTGGTCCCGAGGTGGTCTTGAAAAATGGCATTCGGTTCATCGCTCGGCAATCCCTCTTCTTTGCCATAAACTCGAAACACGTCATCGCGCAGGCGCATCAAGCCGGGGCTGCCGCCCATCCATAGATTGCGTTCCCGGTCCTCTAACAGGCAGCGGACTTCGGATTGCTCTCCGCTAGCTTCCACGCGCGTGTGGAACTGCCCGTGTTCGAATCGGGCCAAGCCACCATCCGTGCCCACCCAAATACTGCCACCGCGATCTTCCAGAATCGTGTTCAGCCCAAAAGAATCCGAAAGGCCCTCGCGAGCCCCATAGCGCATAATGCTCCCGTCCGGCGAACGACGAATGAGCCCACGCACACCGAGAATCCAGAGATTGCCGGCGTGATCCGCCAAAATCTTACCCGGGAAGTCCGCATGCAAGGCGGCCGCCGGAATCAGTTCGAGAAACTTCCCATTCACATAGTGGGCAACAGAGTTGGTGCCACTCACATACAGAATGTGCCGTGCGTCCTCCGTGACGGCGCGGA
The DNA here is from genome assembly GCA_963747945.1 of Bryobacterales bacterium. Taxonomy (GTDB): domain Bacteria; phylum Acidobacteriota; class Terriglobia; order Bryobacterales; family Bryobacteraceae; genus Palsa-89. The sequence goes on along the minus strand of CAVVHB010000024.1, from coordinate 41,423 downwards.
CCACATTGATCGGGATGTCACGCTCGCGCAGGTAATTGGTGAATCTGGTCCCATCGAAGCGGCTGAGATTTCCTCCGGCGACGATCCACAGAATTCCGGCATGATCCACGAAAAGGCTCGAGACTGAGTTTCCCGGCAATCCCTCTTTTTGGGTGTAGGTGCGGAACGTCCGGTTGCGATACTCGGTCAACCCATTGGGTGTGCCAATCCACAAAGCGCCGTCGGGGCCCGCAACCAAGGTAAGGATCGAGTTCGAGGGCAGCTTGCCCGCATCGCGGCTGAAAACGACGAACTCATACCCGTCGAAACGGGCCAGACCTTCATCCGTACCTAACCACAAATAGCCATCGGCGGTTTGGGCGATGGCGCTGATGGTATTTTGCGGAAGTCCCTGTTCCTGAGTCCAGTGACTGATTGAATATTGGGTGAGCGCTTTGCTGGGGTTCAACGCCGCAACGCGACAAAACTCGCCCATTACCAGGAATAGAACAAAGACCCCTCGCGCCATTTCATCCCTCTAACAGCGCAGGCGAGACAACGCGGTCTGCCATTAGGACATTCACTTTACTGCGGGTTTCGGGGCATGCGAAGAATAGTCCAATTCACCGTCGCAGTTATGCTCAATCATTTCGAGGCTCGGATCTCTCTTGAAGTACATAGTTTGCGTCAACGGTTGCGTATAGGCCTTGGGATCTTCCTGCGTTACTTCGATCTCCAAAACGTTTCCGTCCCGAATGCGCCTCATGCGTTCCACCAGATGCAATTCGTCGCTGTGGGGCATTAGTTGAACTGGGCTATCGTTAAACCCCACCGTGTCCACCACAAGGGTTTCTCCTTCCCAGTGGCCGATCGAATGGCCGATGGCATTCGGGTCGGGATTTCCCTTGGGATGCTCCCGGCCATCCATGTAAATCCTGCGCACCACATGGTAGTACTCCATTAGCATGTTGAGCCGGCCGGGGCTCGGAATAAATTCAAAAGCGTAGGGAGCAGCGTATGCTTGGGGCCCTGGAGAGTTACACGTGAGGACTGGATCCGTGTACATCGAGTACTTCGCGACGATAGCTTTCGCCCAGGGAGTAAAAAGGCTTGGCACCGGTGCGCTCGGGTCCTTTACGCCGTGCATCTGAGGCTGCTGGGTGGGAAGGCTTCCGCGCGGACCCATGTTCAGGACGGTGTACCACATGGAAGTCATCCACGGGCCGGACAGATCCCGCATTTGCTCAAGAGGCAGTTTGGCGGATGGTTCCTTCGCAGGCGGAGCGCCGTCCACTCCCTCTGCCGCAGCCTCTTCAGCGGTCGGCATTCTGCCTAGGTTCGTATTCAGGTAGCCGAGAATTGCCGCGAAGTCTTCATTGGACCCCATGGCGCCATAGGCTCTCATTAGAGCGACAACCCCCCGCCATTGGCCAGGGGTCCGGCGACCTTTCTCCGCAACCTTGTCCGCGCCATGACAGGCAGTACAAACGGTCTGCAATTGCGCTTTTCCCTGACCGTCCGGAAGGCTCTGGGCCGAAACCCTGGGGACCCAGGTCAGCCCCAAGCCGAACACCAGGCTCATTGCCGCATGGGTACGAAGATTCATGGTCTTGAGAGTCATCTCGTTGGATCGTTTTCGGTTCACAATTCGGCTACTTGTCGGTTGTTGGGGGGGTGGTGCCAGGGGCAAAATCGTCGCCGTAAAACTTAGTGCCGTCCGGCTTATTGCCTCTGAGGAGGCGCATCATGCGGGTGCCGTCCTTCATCTGCCCGCCGACCACCGTGACCTTGTCCCCCTCCTTGAAATAGTCCTTTGTATAGCCGCGCCTCATCATAATGGCCGGGCTATGGATTTCAACCATCCATTCCTCGGGTTTGCCGTCGGCATTCACCACGTCCAGGTATAAGTAAACGTGCGGATTCTTCCACTCAAAGCTCTTGACAGTACCTTCCAAAGTGGTTGGCTTGCCCATGTTGAACATGGTGGTAGAGTGGTGCGCGAAGGCAGGCACTCCCGAGGCCAAGGTCAAAAGACAACCAAAGAGCAGCACGCCTTGCGTTTTCATTCACTTCTCCTTCAGATCAATGAGGCCCGCCGCGCAAACTACGGACAGCAGGAGAGAGCCGAAGTTGAATTCTTGCTCTCCGGACATCCGTGCGCAAGGTTAAAGCTGTTAGCGGGGCTCCCGGCGGCAAGCCGAAAAATGAGGTAACCAAAAACGAGGGACGGTTACGAGTTGGTAACGGTTAATGGCGGATCATTGGTCTGATCGATGACTTCCAGCGCATTGATGAACGCGTAATTTGGATTAGGCACAAGAGACAGAACCAGTTTTCCCTGGTAATTCGGTTCCAGCCCGTCGAAGCTCAGTACAATCCCCCGGCTCAGCTTTCCCGAGCTGTTGAGAATGCTGAATCTTCGTGCGAGTGCCACTCCATTGCAAAGAATGTCGAACTGGGTGCCGTTCTCACGCACTTCCCACCTCTCGGAGAGATAAAGTTTCAAGCCGTAATGGCCAGGCGGAACCGGGATCACGTACGTTAAGTTGCCAAATCGGCCCCCGGTATAGATTCCCGGATCCGGAACTTCTGTCGCTTCGTCGGTGGGTTTAACCAGTTGGCCTCCAAACCCATAATGGTCGGGCTCCCAGTAGTGACCGCTCTTGTCGATGTACCCGTGGCTTTGGGCGACCATGCGAATGGACCGCATCTTCCCCGGCATGCCCGGCGAGATTTCCAGCGCGTTCAGGAAGGGAATGTAGGAGTGGGACGAGAAACTCAAATGCAGTGCGCCATCCGAAGCAGGCGCAATGTCTTTGAACATCTTGATGTTTGCGGTGCTTGCGCCGGCTTCGGCCACAACATCGAGGAAGTTGACTAGAGGTTTTCCGTTGATCAGGACGTCGAAAATTCGCGAGGATTCGCCACCAAACCCAGCCCGGCTGGTTTCCCCAAAGGTAGTTTCCGCGAAGTGCAAACGGAGCTCGTACACTCCAGGTCCGAGCGGAATGTGGTAACCGAATTCCCCTTCCCGTCCGCTTCGGTACAGCCTCTGGTCGCGCGTTCCGAAGATCAAATGATTCGGAAAGCAAAAGGGCGTCCCCCCCTGCCAGAATTGGTCTCTCTGCCAAAGTCGTCCGCTGTTGTCTATATAATTCCCTTCCATAAGGCCTGCGAGAATCCGAATGGAATCCATCGATATGGCGGTCGTGGAGGGTAGCGACAATCGAGCTTCAGGGCTGCTCAGAACGGTGGATCCCAGCTTGGCCAGGGCGACGCCGTCCGCGTACTCGGGAGGCGCCACCGGAGTGGCCGCGGTATCGGGCGCAGCGAATCGAAATTTGGGAGTGTACCGGCCGTTTGGAATCTCGATTTGGACGAGATGGGATCTGCCTTCAGACAAATAGTACTCAGCCAGGCGTTCCCGCAGCCGGTGCGCTTGGACGCGAACGATAGAGTCCCGGCTTTGATCGAAGTCCGCGCTTCGGCCAAAGGCCTCAACGGCGATGTTGTATTCCTTGATGTCGTCCGCGGAGCCTTCCAGAAACTTGGACGTTATGTAAATGAACAACTGCTCGAGCCCGGGAGCTCGATCGAAAATCCCAGACCTGAGGACCGCCTCAACTTCCATCCGCTCTTCAGTTAAGCTCCCGAGAGCCGGCAGACTTTGCCCCCTCATAGTGGACTTGAGTATACGCCCGCCGTTTAGGGGTACGCAACTGCACTCTTAATGGACCTCGTTGGCAGGCCAAATGTCTGAGCCAGCGCGGGTTGCGAGGTTGTCTCCACCGCTCTGTAACGTGGCAAGTTTCTGGGCCGCTAACCGCTTTAACGTTGCGTCGCTGACTGAGGTCCGCCAAACTTGCATATCGATGTCCATCTTAAGCGCTTGCCAGTGGCTGCAGGACACCACCATCGGCACGTCCATCCGCGAGTCAATCTGGGTATTCCCCATCATTGAAACTATCCATGTCCTGGCCCTCTCTATCTCCGTCGGCTTGCTTTTGGTTTCGGATTTGCGGCTGATGGGTTACATCATGAAGCGTCGCCCGGTCTCTGAGGTTTACGAGCAGATCAAGCCCTGGATGTTCACGGGCTTCGCCATAATGACCGTCACGGGGATCTTTCTCTTCTGGTGCCAGGCGGTGAAGGCTTACAACAGCATCTTCTTCAAGACCAAGGTGGTTCTGCTCATTGTCGCGGCCATCAACGCCATCGCGTTCGAACGCGGCATTTATCGCAAAGTGGACAAATGGGATAACGCGCTTGTTCCGCCCATGGAAGCCCGCGTCGCCGGCTGGGCGTCCCTGATCATGTGGGCGGCAATCATCACTTGCGGCCGCACCATGGCATACACTTTCTAAACCGATGGCATACATAGTTCCTTTCTTTCAATGGTGTGATGGCACGATGGTCTCCCGGGCGATTCGTGACTCGCGAGTGGCGTTTCCGATCATTGAGAACTTCCATCTCTTCGCGCTCACGGTTTTGCTCGGTTCGCTGGTGGTCGTGGCGCTGCGGCAGTTCGGTCTGGTGTACAGGACGCAGACGATCTCCGAAGTCGCTGAGGCGTTGCGTCCCTGGAACCGTTGGAGTCTCGCCGTGATGCTGGCCTCGGGCATCTTGCTCTTTTTGTCCGAAGCCATGAAGTGCTACGGCAATACTTCATTTCGGGTCAAAATGTTGTTCTTGTTCGCCGCACTGTTGTTTCAATTCACAATTTACAATGGCACCGTGGCGTCGGAAGACAAGGTCGCGCCGATCAGCGGAAAAATCGCCGCAGCCGTTGCACTCTGCCTGTGGTTTGGCGTCGGCCTTGCGGGCCGCGGCATTGGGTTTCTCGGCTAGAAGGGACTTGGACGCATTGGCGGCCTATTTAGCCCGAAATACTAGGGCCAAATAAGCCAACTACGACCGGCTTATTTGGCAGCTAGGGCAGCGCAAACGCGATCACGACATCGCTCGGCGGAATCGGGGATTCCCGCAAATGGCCGGGGCCGCCCGCGACAATTACTACGTACTGCTTGCCGTTGCGACCGCGATAGGTGATGGGAGTGGCGTTTCCAACTGAATCGAGCTTGGTCAGCCAAAGCTCCTTGCCGGTGCGCGACTCGAACGCGCGGAATTTGGCGTCCGCGGTGGCCGCGATGAACAGCACTCCGCCTCCTGTCGCGATGCTGCCGCCCAGGTTAATCGCTCCCAGGTTCTTCAGCCCTTTGGCCTCCATCTCGTCATACGATCCCAGGGGAACACGCCAGACCACGTCGCCGGTATGAGTGTCGACGGCGGAAAATTCTCCCCATGGCGGCTGATTGCAGGGGTAACCCTGCTTGTCCACAAAACGGGCGTACGCTCCCTGGTTGCGGAAGGGCATCGGGGAACCGGGAGGGCTGGGGGCCATTTGTCCGGTCTGGCCCAAATTGGAGGCATTCGCGAAAATGTAGCCCAGCTTAGGATCGTAGGACACGCCAGCCCAGTCCGCGCCTCCCATGCTGCTGGGGAACGTGAGGCGTGGCTCCTTGATGCTGAACGGAGTGAAAGGCCCCAGAGTCTTGAATTTCTCGAACTGCTCCAGACAATAGGCATGCGCTTCCGGCGAGATGTTGGATACTTCGTCTTTGGTCATGCTGATCCGCGTCAAAGGCGGAGGTTTGAGCGGGAACGGCTGCGTGGGCCACGATTCCTCGCCGGGCACATCGCTCACCGGGACCCGACGTTCCTCCACACCCCAGACGGGCTTCCCCGTGAGACGGTCCAATACGTAGAGAAGGCCGTTTTTGGAAAATTCGACTACGGCGGGGACCCGCTTGCCGTTCTCGGTCGCTTCAATCAAGGACGGCGGCGCCGCGACATCGAAGTCGAACAGATCGTGGTGGACGATTTGAAAATACCAACGCAAATTCCCCGTGGCCGCGTCGAGGGCCACCACGCTGTTGGCATACAGATTCATTCCCTTTCGATCTGCGCCATAGAAACTGTCCGCCGGATTCCCCAGCGGCATGAACACCAGGCCGCGCTCGGCGTCGATGGTCATCGCTCCCCAAGCGCTGGGCCCGGCCCGATCCTTCCAGCCATCGGGCCCCCAGGTTTCGTTTCCAGGCTCGCCCGGACGCGGCACCGCATGGAAGCGCCAGACCAGCTTGCCAGTCTGCGCGTCGAAGGCACGGGGATCGCCGCTGGGTCCCTTGCTGGGCCCCTCCTGCGTGGAAGGCCCAAGAATGATCAGCCGCTTGTAGATGGCCGGGGGCGACGTGATGGCGTAGTGCGCTTTCGGATAATCGTCCGCTACTCCAGTTCTCAGGTTGACTTCGCCGTTGTCTCCAAAGTCCAGCGCCGGTTTCCCGGTCTTGGCGTCCAACTCGATCAGCCGGCCCTCGGTGGCCAGAACGATTCGGGGCTTCGTATGCGAGTCTCCGGGCCAGTAGGAGACGCCGCGATGCTCCGAGACGCGAGTGCTCTTCGGGTCGTAGACCCAGAGCTCCTTGCCGGTCTCCGGCTGCAAGGCAACCACGCGATTTTTTCGTGTGGCGAAGTATAGTACGTCGCCCACCACGATCGGAGTGTTCTCCCAAATTCCACCGGGCTCGCCGGTGTGATAACTCCAGGCGCGAACCAGAGCGCTGACATTCTTCGTGTTGATCTGGCTGAGCGGAGAATATTTCGTTCCGCCCGGATCTCGTCCGTAGGTGGGCCATTCCGCGGCGTCCTGGGCAAGCAGAAGGGCGGCGCCCATCGTGAAGAAAGCGAGCAAACAAGGGACAAATCGATTCGGCATTTCCGGCTTGGCGCTTATACTATCACTTCGCCCCGGGCGGTCCTTGCCGCTTTACCCAGACAGTGCCCAGATTGACGAAGGGGTCATCGCCCTCCGAGATCTGGGTCCGCTCACGATAGTTACCCGGCGACGCCATGAACGTGCTCCCTTTCAAGCTGACCTTCTTGCCTTTGAAAGTGAACGGCACCGCCTCCCAATGATGCGTGTAAAACCCGCCTGAGTCTCCGCCGACTCGTCCGTACTTGAGAACGTCGAACCCGCGACCGTCGTGCTCTTGGATGACCATGTAGTGGGCGGACGGGTCGTAGACCATCGTCGACTTCATCGTGAACGCGCCATTCGGACCTTTGGCCTGGGTGGTGCCCTCGTATAGGCATCCATCCATATGCATAACTGTCTCAGTGCCCGAGATCTGACCTCCGGGCCCTAGGGCGGACTCGGGTATGTCATAGTCGAACGTCCAACTGCCGACCATATAATCCGGGTCGAACGGAGCCTCTGCGTCGTTGTTCAGCGTGGTGCGCTTGAGGGCGCGGCGAGCCGCGATCAGATCGAGATCTTCTTTGAAAATGCACTTCCCGGGAACAGGCGTCTCGCCAGTCGCCCGCACTAGAAGTGGTTGGTTCGATTCTTCCGGTGCACCTTGACCGAGAAGCGCCGCGATTGGCGCGGCCGTCAATAGTGTCGCAACGAAAAACCACTTGCCTATTTTGCGCATGTCTCTGAGAGCATCTGAAACGAAGTGAGGTTGATGCGTGGCTCACTGCCGCTTTTAATCAAAAGACCTTTGACCACCATCTTGTGCCCTTTGTGGCGCTCGGGATTGAAGGGGCTGGCGCCGATCAGCCGATATTGCTGAGTGCCGAGCGGTTTCTCCGCTGCCGCCTTCACTTCTTCCGGCGTAGTGAATGACGTCGACGTAACGGCGGGCTCGCTTGCCTTCGCGAGGATCCAGTCGGCGCCCGTTTGCGAGAGGCATCCGACCACCTCGACAACCGGCGCCTGATCCGACTTCGGCTCCGACGGGCGGTTTTGCGCGAATGCGCCGCCGACTGCACAGACAATGAGCCATAAAACGCCACTAAACCGCTTCATGAGAAGACATCCTTGCGTTTCTGGGAGTCCTAGCGCACCGACGACACTTCCACCGGCGTGGTCGGCATGATGGGCTCCTTTAGCTTCACTACGGCGCGCATGATCGGGCTAAACATCTCGTCCCAGCTCTGCTCGCCCCAGTACACGTCTTGGTCCGGCCTCGGGTTGTACTTGTTGTTGGCCGAATTGTCCCACCTCGCATCCACGCGAACAATGGTTCCCGGGGGCAGCGTGATGGGCTTTGCGAACTCGTAGACGATTTGCCAATTGAAATCGTAGTGGGGCAGGTTCATCAGCTCTTCTTCCCGCCCATCCGGATAGACAGCTGTGTATTTCATCGATCGCCCACGCAGGTGCATGTGCGGCTGGATGCTGTACAACACCATCTCTTGCCGAATCGGCAGGAGGGCGGTCATATGATAGTTGTCATCGCCCGCGGGTATGTTCGGCACGGTCTTCATGCCCGGCGGCAGAATGTCCGTGGTCACTTGGGCCGTATATCGTCCAGTGAGTTCCTTGCCGTTGACGATGAAGGTTTCGCTGCCCAAGCCGACACCGGCGCCGACGCTAGAATAAGCGACGGGACCCTTCTGAAGCCAGAGGCCGACGCGGGTTTTGTCGGTGGTGGCGTGCCCGTTCGCCTGGTAGTGCAGATTGAAGAGCAGGTGTGTGCCGTGTATACGCTCCGCCACACCCGGCCCGTAGCTCAAGGCTGTATCAATGCCTGGCTCCCACCCTGCCTGGAATCCCCCCAAGCCCCCAGGAATGGCGTCGCCCGACGGCTGGGGTGAGCGCGCGCCCGCTGCGCTTGCTCCCCCCGTGCTTGCAGGAGATGGGCTCCCTACGCCTCCCGGAGTGGGTGATGCACCCAACGTCATGCGCCCTTCGGCATCCACTATTGCGTTTGGCGGCAACGTCGTCGCCAGTACGAGAACATGATGGACAGCCGCGCGGTTGCCCGGTACAACCTGCGAAGCCGCCACCCAAACGTCACCTTGGAACGGCAGCTTCACAAAAACGTATTGCCAAGGACTTTCGCCCTCAGCCGGCACTTTCATCTCCGGCGCTTCGATGATCACATCGGGTGGACGTCCACCTGGACCATTCCAGCCTTGCGCAAACTGCGGCGGAGCGGGCATGTCGCCATCATCGCCACGCGGAGCGCCTGCATCAACCCACGCCACAATCTTGTCGATCTCGGCCTGGCTCAGGCGCCGATCGTTACGCCATTTGCCAGGCTCTCCCTCGGCGTGCCAAGGTGGCATCGTACGAGTGGCGACCTGGACCTTGATCGCGCGAGCCCACGGCCTCGCATCGTTGTACGACATAAGCGACATCGGCGCCACCTCCCCTGGCCTGTGGCATGTGGCACACCTGGCGTACAAGATCGGAGCAATGTCTTTCGCGAACGTAGGCTTCGGGGTTTCGGCAAAAACCGCGGCCGGGACCAAAGCTGCACTGATAATGCACCCGATCAGGACGTTGGATCGCATTGTGCTATTCCTCCTCATGTGGCAGTGAACGCCATGCGGTGGATCCTCTCGGGCAGCCAAGCTTACACAACCGCACCCGGGACCTTGTACTCCCGCCGACCAAGTGTGGCCATTTTCCAGGGCCGCGTCAATGATCCGAAGTGATCATGCTTAGCGTTCAGTTACACACGAGTAATTGCTCGCTTCATCCGTGCTGCCCACGCCTTTGTAGCGTGCGACCGTTGGATAGGGACAAATGGGCCTGGTGCCGGCGACAACGTTATCTGGCCTGCCACTCGGCTTGTACTTCGTGGCGATGATTTCTCCGGGCGCACTGCCTTTCTCTACCCAGCGCTCCAGCGCTGTTTGAACGCCGTTTTGGGGATCGGCACCCGAATTTGGAACCGAGCCCAGCACCGTAGCCCCCGCACCCCCTCCGCAATGTTGCATTCCGGGCACCATGTACACCCGCACGAACTCATGGGCATTTTGATCGCCCATTTTTGCCATGACCTTCTCGTAGTAATTGATCGTGCTGAGCGGTGCGATATCGGGATCGCTCCAGCCGTGATAGAGGATCAGCTTGCCGCCCGCATTTTTGAACGGTTTGAGATTTGCGTTCGTGGCATTGCGTACCGGCCCGAGCTTATCGTCCAGAAACGCGACATCGCGGTCGAAGCTGAAACTCCGGAAATCCCACGACGGATTCTGATAAACGATCTTGGCCAGACCACCAACACCGAATGCATAGTCTAAGCTTCTTCCGGGCTGGGCGCCTAGGATCCACAGCCCCCATCCTCCTGGTCCAGCTTCGCTGCCAGGGAAAATTCCCGGGAAAATCTGCCGACTGGTTGAGTTTGTCGGACCGGCATAGATCTTGTTCAGAGCCTCCACCTGCGGTCCAGTGAGACAAGTATCCGAATCGCTGCCTTTACAAAGCAGCACAGCTGGGTCGAAATGACACTTCCGCGGATCGTCGATCACCCCGTCCTTCACGCCATCGAGTGCGTCGCATTTGTCGAGCACGGCAGCTGTGATCGCGGGGATTTTGCTGGCTGGAACGTAACTATCCTGGCTCGCGTTAATTGCCTGTTGGTTCCATATCTGCGCGGCGGCGAGGTGGGTGGCATACCAAGCAGGGTCACCAGCGACGATGCCGGCGTAGTCGGCCGGGTAGCGTTGGGCCTCCATCAGTGCCTGGCGGCCACCGTTCGAGCAACTGCTGAAATACGATGTTGGTTGCTTGCTGTAGAAGGCGGCAATGATGTTCTTCGCGTCAACCGCAGTGGCATGAACAGCGCGGTACCCATAATCAATGACCTTCTCCGGGTGCCCGACAGCCCAGTCTGCATCGATGATGGCTCCCTTGTGTCCCGTGTCCGTCGACGAAGCCGCATATCCGGCGGCGAGTGCCTGCGCCAAACTAGGCGCATTTCCGTTCGCCGAGAAATAATTGATCGAACCGGCGAAACCGCCGTTGCCGACACCGAGATATCTGCCATTCCACCCGGAAATCGGCAACCAAACTTCGAAGTCGATGTTCGAATCGCTCGTAGGACGGATTACGCCTTGCACGCGGCAGAACGCAGGCAACTTCCTAAACTCCGCTTCCTGCGAGGCAGTTGGGGTGCTTTCGGGGACTGAGAATTCACCGGCCGGAACGAACCGGGCGATCATGATCGAAGTATCCGGAAGTTTCAAGCCAGCGATGCCTTCGCATGTGCCGGCTATTAAATCGCCTGTGAGCAAAATCGCCGCGAAGAGCAAGGCCGGGACTTCGGACCTGAGCGTCATTTATGTTCTGACTTGGCCGCCGCTGCCTCGGATTCGGCCACCCGTGCCCCACGCAGGATCCCGCCCAGGGCGTAGTTGTTCTCGTGACAGGCGTACTCGAACATCCGCTCGTTGCTGGCCGCCCAAGTGTACTCGCCAGTCCACGGCCGCGCCCACGTATGCGGATCCTCAACGGTGAAGTGATACACCAGCGTGTTGGCGTCGAGCCGCGTGAACCGCTCGGTGACCTTGAGGTTCTCGCTCGACCCACGGAACCGCGTCTTGTCCGTGAAGTTGGTCGTCTCTACCACCAGGGTGTCGCCTTCCCAATGACCGACCGAGTCGCCCAGCCACTTGCGGATGCTCGACGGCGGGTGTTTGCCCCCGATCCGCACGATGCGCGCGTCATGGATCATCTCGGTTACGATCATCACGTCAGTCGGTGTTTGAACGATCTGCTTCAGGTTGTTGTACAGATAATTCGGCAGTATCGGTGTGCCCGAGGTCCATCCGAAGCCGAGCAGACAGCGCTCGGAGTTGGCACTCGCCTCCGGGTCGTCGAAGGCGTCCGGCCTCTGTCCCCGGCGTTCGAGCACATCGGACCGCCCGGCCAAGCCGCCATACTTGTCGTCACGCGCATTCCCCTCTTCCGTCATTGGCGGAATCTTGCCGTCGGGAGGATCGATGACGATCGAGCTGCGTTTCTCTCCCCCGATGGTGACCACGCGGTTGCCAAAGCTCTTCCAGAAATCGTCGTAGCTCTTCCCAGCAAGAGTGTTACCGGCCTTTGGCGCCTTCCGATTCGGGTCGCTCGGCTTGTCAGCCTCCTCATCCCGGGTCGCCTGGGCGCGTAAGAGCTCGGTCGCTTCCTGATCGGTCAGGGCTTCCCGGCCACCATACTTCGCCGGCCGCTCAATCTGTGTGAGGGTGTTGGCGTCGTAGATGCCGGTCAGATCCGGCCGGCCGTCAGGCGTGCGCGGAATCCCGCCACCTTCCTGGCTGGCAGCAGGAAGCCCCATCATCACGATCAGCCCCGCTAACGCGAACAGTCGGACTCGCATAGAGATTTCTCCTCTGCAGCGCTTTCAGTAAGCGCCGCCACGCACTAATTTTTAGGCTCGCTCGGAGGCTCGGCTTCGCCTGGGGCGCCGGTGCCGTGTGACGACCCCAAATTGAGCTTCCTGCCATCGGGTAACGTGATGTCGCTGCCGTTGGCGCGGTTCGTGTGGTCCTTAGCCTGGTAGCCGTCGACGACCACTTCGATGCCGATGGGCAGAGTGGCCTTCGTAACGCCTTTGCGCAGCAGCGTGTTCGGCGAGCCGCCCTCCACCATCCAGACTTCTTTAGTACCGTCCGGCTTCGTAACCTCGATATGAATCCAGGCGTGTGGGTTCACCAGCTCGACCTTCACAATCTTGCCTTTAAGGAGCACCGGACGGTTTGCGTCGAACTCAGCGGGGAAGGCGTGGTGTGCCGCCGCCGGCGGCACGAGGGCGACTGTCAGTGCCGTGCACGCGCCCAGAATCATTAGTTTGCTTCTTATCGGCATCGCTTTCTTACCTCCAGATTATGTTCAGTGCTAGCGCGGCAGCGGTTTCTTGCGCCACTGTCCGAACATCAGTTCCTCTACGAACTCGACGCACTTGAATTCCATCAACTGCGCGTCTTGCTCGATGCGACGGTAGAGCGGCATGCTTATCTTCCACGGCCGAGTGAACGTGTCCTTGTCGTCGATGGTCGCTTCGTAAAGCAGGTGATCCGGCGAGGTCCGCGTAAACCGCTCGGTGACCTTCACGTTCTCGCTGGTGAAGTTCCCCGAACGGTCCAGCCACGCCATCCCGTTGAGTCCCGTAGTCTCGATCACAAACGCCTCACCTTCCCAGTGTCCGACCGACTGCCCCATCCAAGAATCGGCGGGCGCCGGCCCTGGGTCCTTCAGAAGGATATTGCGGACCGCCCCGGCGTACTCATATGCGATGGCAAAGGCGCTGCGGTTCTGAAGGATCCGGAACGGGTACGGCATGTAAGTGGCGCGGGGCACTCCCGGCAGGTAGCACTTGATCTCCGGGTCGCGCTCCAGCCACTTCTCGCGGTTCTCGTTCCGAATCTTCAACGCCTCGGGCTTGTACGGAATCACGCCGCCTTCCACGACCCCCATGCCGCCGGGCACCGCGCCCACGGCCCCGAGGTACAGCACCTCCTTGGCGGGTACCGGGCCGTGCGGCCCCGGCCGGAGCGCCATCGCGTGTCGCGCGGAGTGAGGCTCGATGTCGTAGTTGGCCTCGTTCAGCGCCTGCCAGATCCCATTCAAATCCGGGTGCGCGCCGGCCGCGAGCGGAGCCCGATTCGCCTGTTTCTGAACCTGCGACTGGCCGGACGGTGCGATGACCGTCAGCAGGGCCAGGACTCCTGAAACTACACTCAGCGCGATCGTTCCGCCGTGTTTCGACATGTGTACGGATTGCTCTCCCAAGTACGCTACTGGCTCGCCCGCTCGGTCGGTTTGTTTGGCACCTTGAAGACAGCCGTGGAAATCATCATTTCCTCCGACGACTGTTCGCCCCAACGCACGGCCTTGGTCGGGTCGGGGTTGAAGGGGTTGTTTGCTGAATTGTCGTACCACGCCGTAACAAATATTTTGGTGCCCTTCGGCATGGGTTTGGGCTTATCGAGAATATACGTGAGCTGCCAACTGAAGTTATAGGTGCACTTGAGCAGCGTTTCTTGTTCTCCGGTCGGATAGACCGCGCGGAATTCATAAGCCTTCCCGCGGAGGTGCGCGTGGGGATATATGCTCACGAGTTCGCCGTCGAAATTCACCGTAGCCGAAGCTTCGATTTTATAGTTGTCGGCACCGGGAGGGATGACGAACGTGGGATTGATTGCGGTCACGTTTACGTACTTCATGTCCGGTGGCGTGTCGCTGAATATGAAGCCGACCTTCGTTTGGTCCGTGGTCGCCTTCCCGTTAGGCGTGTAGTGAATCTGAAAAACGATATCGGAACCGGCTTTCAGCAGAGTCGCAACATGAGGATTGGCCGGCGGGACAATCGAGCCCGGCTCGTACTGGGCAAAGTACCCGCCCATGGTTTCGGGGCTGCCGGCGAGCTTGCCGCCACGCTCGATGGCAAGGGTGCCCCCGAAGTATTCACCGGGCTTTTTGTCAGCCATCCAGGGATTACCCGGCTCTCGAATAGAAAGTACGATGTGATGTATTACCGAACGATCGCCGGGCATGACTTCGGCGGAGACCACCCACTTGTCTTCTTTCAGATTGGTTGGAACGATCACCCATTGGTAGGGAATTTCCCCCTTGGCAGGCACTGCGAAGGGGACAGGGGCTTCCACAACGAGATCCGGCTTGCCCGCGTTCCATCCCCCTTCCGCCCACTTGCGAGGAGCAGGCGCATCCTTGGGATTGCCTTCTGGCGCACCGGCATCCACCCAAGCTACCAGGGTATCGATATCGGATTGCGCAAGAGACCGGTCATTGGAGAACTTCCCGTCGTGCGGATCGGCGAACCAAGGTGGCATCTTCTTGGTCGCCACGGCCTGCCGGATCGATTTAGCCCAGGGGCGCGCTTGCTGGTATGTAAGCAGCGACATGGGGGCAACCTGGCCCGGCCGATGACATTCCTGGCAGTGGTTCTGGAAAATTGGCTGGACGTCCTTATGGAATGTAACCGATGGTGTCGCAGCGCTACCAAGAACAGCCATGGCGGATGCCGCCACGCTTGCAACACAGAAACGCTTCATGAAAAATCTCCCCTCATCATCACTTTTGAATTGTTAAACGGTAATCGAGCAAAAGCCCGCACACCCGCTTCGAAACTACATCAGCCGCCGCCCGCCGGCAATGATCAAATCGGATTAGCGAATCTGCGGTAAGCCCTTTTCGAAAAAACCGCGTGAACGCGCTTGGCTGCACCGGCAATGTGAATCTTCGTGCCCCGAGTGAATCATCGTGATCCGAATTGATCATTGCTGGCTCATATTGCTGGTGATAACATCGCCTACCGTTGCCTAGCAAATTGGGGAGAGGTTAAAAGAGTCTCCCGCCAAGTCTGATCGTTTGATGGCGAACCCCTGCGAGTCGCGAACCGAATTGCGTTCACGAATTCCGGGGGACTGCGCGATCGGCTAGAGCGGAAGACCATGTCCTGCTCGTGTTGTCGGGATTGGGGAAATGAGATTTATCTCAGGAGGGTGTATGCGTAACGTAATCTGGCGCCTTATGGCAAGTGCGTCAGCAATGATCGTCTTTCCGATGCTGGGCCTTGCCCAGTTCGGTTCGATTGCAGGCGTCGTGAAGGATAACAGTGGTGGCATTCTCCCGAACGTCACGGTGGAAGCCTCAAGCCCTGTGCTGATCGAGAAGAGCCGCACGGCGGTCAGCGACGGATCTGGTCAATACAGGGTCGAACAGTTGCGTCCCGGGACCTACACCGTGACGTTTACGCTATCCGGCTTCAGTACGTTCCGGCAAGAAGGCGTCGAAATTTCCGAAGGTTTCACCGCTCCGGTCAACGCTGCCTTAAACGTCGGGGCAGTCAAAGATACGATTACCGTTGAGGCGCAGGCCCCGGTAGTGGACGTGCAGGATGTCTCCGAACACAGGACGCTGGTCAACCAGGAACTGGATGCGCTGCCGACGGCTCAGTCGTTCGCGACGCTCGGGACGACGTTGCCGAGCGTGGCTGCCAACCAGAACGATGTTGGCGGCTCGCAAGGCGAAAAGGGGAACGTTTTAGCGGCCCACGGCGGTAATGGATTTGACATGACGCTTAACGTCGACGGGATAGCGATCTCCAACATGGGCACGACTACCAATTCGGGCGCGGCATGGTCGACGTTTTCGCTCAACCCAGCGGCCGTCCAGGAAATGTCATTCGAAACAGATGCGAATTCCGCGGAGTCGGCCAGTGGTGGCGTCCGGGTGAACGTGATCCCGCGCGAGGGTGGCAACGCGTTCCACGGAACCTTCTTTGCTAATGGCGCCAACGCTGCCATGTCGAGGAGCAATTACGACTCCAACCTGAAGGCGCAAGGCCTGGCCTCGCCTACGGGGTTCGACAGGCTTGTGGATGAGAGCGCCGGGTTCGGGGGCCCGATCCTAAAGGATCGTCTGTGGTTCTACTACGCGGAGCGTTATCGCGACAACGACAGCAGCACCGGAGTCGATTTTTATTCTATAAACCCACTCCAAACCACGTACAATCCCAACTTGTCGAAGGCGCTGCATCAGGGTGGCTTTGACTTTGACGACCAGATTCGGCTGACCTCGCAATTGACGCCGCGCAACAAGGTGTCGATTTTCTATGACCATGTCAATAAATGCAACTGTCCCACAATTGCGGCGATTCCGCTGTTCACCGCCGAGTCATTCACTCGGTTGATCTATCCCCGCGTCTGGCTGGCGTCCGCGAGTTGGCAGGCCACCATTACCCCGAAGCTGGTCTGGGAATCCGCCATAGCCTTCAACCGCCAAGACGACTCGTTTTCGCCCATCGTTCCTGGGATTACCCCGACGTCACCTATTTCCATATTCGATTTTGCGACCGGCAGGATTTTGAGAGCGCCGTTCCCCGGCGGTTTTGGCCCTCTAGCTGGTCTCGGCGCTGTTTTCCTTGGCGGCGTGGTCTCACATCAGACCCAAGTCCGCGGGGCGCTCGACTATACGACCGGAGCGCATGACCTCAGGGTCGGCATCAACTTCCACAACGGTGCCAGCGCCAACCCCACACAACAAACCAGCAGTGACGTTCAATACAACACGTTTAACGGCACTCCGCTGTCGGTCAATTTGAGCACCGCACCTTACACCCAGTATCAGAACGTGAACGCCGATATGGGTATTTTCGCCCAGGACAAGTGGACGCTCCACCGCCTGACGATTACTGGAGGGATACGATTCGATTACTTCAATGCCTCAATTCCCGCCCAGTCGGAGCCCGCGTCGGCTTTTCTTCCCGCGCACACGTTCGCGGCTGTCAACAACGTTCCGGACTGGAAAGATATCGACCCGCGAATTGGAGTGGCGTACGACCTGTTTGGGAACGGTAAAACTGCGATCAGGGCCAGCGTCAGCCGCTACGTGACACAGCAGGGTTATTTCTTTAGCGGACTTGTCAATCCGGTCACCGCCAGCGTCAACTCAACCACCCGCAACGTACTCCCCACGACCAACCTGAACGCCCCTCCCGTGGGCAATCCGCTGGACCCGCAACCCAACGGCGACTATACGGGCGCGATCAACCCCAACTTCGGCCAGTCGATCTCCACGCTCTCATACGCACCGGATGTGAACACCGGCTGGCAGCATCGGCCATTCAATTGGGAGTACACCGCAGTGGTGCAGCACCAGTTGTCGTCCCACATCTCACTCGAGGCGGGATATTTCCGCCGGACTTTCGGCAACCAAACCGTCACGGACAACGAGAGCGTTACACCCGCGGACTTCACCCCGTTCTGTTTCAATCTACCGGCCGCCCAGCAACTGGGCGTCACCACTCCAGTAGGTCTCGCTTCACTGGGCAACCTCCCCGGTAGCCAGATTTGCGGCGCCTACGATATCATTCCCTCGCTAGCCGGTGTCGCGAGCCACCAGGTCATCCAGTTCGCGAATAAGTTTCCGGGAACAACGAGCCAGACGTACAACGGGTTCGACTTCAATGTGAACGCACACCCCACGGGGAAGTTTTTCGTCCTGGCAGGGGTCAGCGTGGGGAAGATCGTCAGCAAGAACTGCGCTCAGGTAGACAATCCGATGACGCTTCTCTACTGCGTAAACGACCAGCCGTTTCTGGCGTCTTACCGTGTTTCGGGCGGCTACACGCTCCCATGGAAGATCCTGGTGAGCGGGGTTTATCAAAGCATCCCTCCCACGGAGCTTGCGGGGGCCGCTGATTGGACCTATTCCAACGGTACGTATACGTCTAATTTTGGGGCTAATTACACGATAACCAACCCCGGTCCCACCTCCGCTGGCGTTACCACCACGCTTGGCCGGCCAATTGCGACGCCGGGAGGCATCACTTTTCCGTTGCTTTCGCCGACCGCTCAGGGTGAGTGGAGCAACCGCGTCAACCAGGTGGACCTCCGAGTGACCAAGATTATTCCGATCAAAGAACACGCCCGTTTGGAGCTCATGGTCGACTTGTACAACCTGTTTAACGTTAATCCGGTCCTCACCCGGGCTGTAACGGTCGCAGCCGGGTATTACGCCCCGTCAACTATCCTGCAGGCCAACTTTGTAAAGCTCGGTGCGCGATTCAGCTTTTAGTTTAGGAGGATGCTGAAAAATGCGAAAATCCGCTTGCTCACGCGCGCGGTTCAGAATCGCGGCTCGTGTTTGCAGCTGTTTACTGAACCGCGACCGTGAGGGAGTCGTCGCCAAGCCCCTTTTTTGCATCCTGTTAGTACGGCACCCAGGCGTCAATTAGAAAGGCGTAATTTCGAACATAAATGAGTGCACATCTGCTACGCACGTTGTCAGGCAGCTTCCTAATCATCCTATGCTTGGGCAATAGCCTGGCCAGTGGTCAAGCTGCCACGCCGAAAATCCCAAGAATGGCCGACAGGAAGCCGGATTTCAATGGCATTTGGGAATCTTTGAGCACGGCGAACTGGGATCTGCAGGATCACTCGGCGTATGCCGGACCGATGTGGGAAATGGGGGCGATTGCCGCCGTGCCCGCCGGGCAGGGCGTGGTGGAAGGCGGGTCGATTCCGTACCTGCCCACAGCGGCCGAGAAACGAAAGCAGAACTTCGCGAATCGAAGGACGGCCGATCCGGAAGCGAAGTGCTATCTCCCGGGCATTCCCCGAGCTGCTTACCTGCCCTACCCGTTTCAGATCGTCCAATCCAATAAGGACATGCTGTTCATCTACCAATATGCAACCGCAAGCCGACAGGTGAACATGGGAAAGCCGCGCGAGATCGGCGCCGACAGCTGGATGGGGATGTCGAATGGGCATTGGGAAGGCGACACGTTGGTGGTGGACGTCACAGGCCTAAACGGCAAAGCCTGGCTGGATCGAGCAGGAGATTTCTCGAGCGACGGCCTTCACGTTGTGGAGCGCTATACGCTCACGGACCAGGACCACATCGCTTACGAGGCGGTTATAGAAGATCCCAAGGTCTTCACGCGACCCTGGAAAATTCATTTGACACTCTACCGGCGCGTCGAAAAAGGTTTCCAGTTACTGGAATTCAAATGCATACCGTTCGCGGAGGAACTGCTTTACGGCGAGTTCCGCAAGCACACCGGAAAGTAGCAGTTTTCTTTTCTAATTCAGGCCGGCAACGTGAGTGATCATTTCGGATCATTGACACCCCAGTAAGGGAAAACTCATGCTGGACGAGAGGAGCGGGCCATGAGATATCGGGGAGGTCGAATGAGAGATCAATATCACCTGATCGCGCTGACAGCGTTTGCCGCGACGGCTATGGCGGTTTCCGCGCAACCCGTCGCCAAAACAGTACCGGCATCCAAGGCCTGGAAACAGCCCATGACTCCTTGGGGCGATCCGGATCTGCAGGGCGTGTGGCCCAGCACCAGCATGCTCCAGACTCCCATGGAGCGCGACCCCAAACTGGGCACGCGGGCCGTTCTCAATGACGAGGAAGTAGCCCAGAAAGCGGCGCGCGATAAGCAATTCCATCAGCTCGAGACAGGGAACCCCAAAGGGTTCGTACCTCTGGCGGCCGGCTGGTTCGATTATGGGAAGGCGAATCGCCAGGCGTCTTTGGTGGTCGATCCCCCCGATGGCCGGATTCCGCCACTCACAGCAGAGGCGCAGGCGCGCGAAGCTGCGCGTAAGAAACACTGGAACGAAAAGAAAGACTCGCCGGATACCTGGTTAGATCTCACCACTTGGGACCGTTGCATCACTCTGGGGCCCGTCGGTTCCGTTATGCCGTTCGCCTATAACAATGGCCAGCAGATTGTTCAGGGTCCGGGATATGTGGTGTTTCGTAATGAGATGATTCATGAAGCGCGCGTGATCCCATTAGATGGAGGGCCTCATGCCAGCCCAGAGATTCGGACCTGGATGGGCGATCCCCGCGGGCATTGGGAAGGCAACACATTGGTAGTGGACACTACCAATTTCAACGGGCAGGTCTTCATCGGGTCGCAAGGCGGTGGCTTTGGCGATTCGGGCGCAGTCGCGACGGACCAATTGCATCTGGTGGAGCGTTTTACGCGAGTTGACGCGAACACAATCAACTACCAGGTCACCATCGAGGACCCGCAAACGTGGACGAAGCCGTGGACGATTGCATTGCCGCTGCGGCGCGAGGCCGATTACGACTACATCTACGAGTATGCATGTCACGAAGGCAATATCTTCATGCACGACGCGCTGGCTGGCGCACGCGCCACTGAAAAGAAGGCCGCCGAAGCAGCGGCACAAAAGGGAGCGAATTAGTCAATGACCAGACAACTCGCCGGATTTTTTCTTTGCGGTCTCTGCATGTTGATGCCAGCATCGGCGCACCACTCATTTACCGCTCAATTCGATGCCAAGAAGCCAATCACTCTGAAGGGGACCGTAACCGATATGGAGTGGATCAACCCGCACGCTTGGATCCATATGGACGTCAAAGGGGACGATGGCAAGGTGGTGAACTGGATGGTGGAGACCGGCAGTCCGAACATTCTCTTGCGCCGCGGCTTCACCAAGAAATCCTTAGAAGCGGGCACCGAAATTGTGGTCCAGGGCTACATGGCGAAAGATGGCGAAAGCAAAATCAATGGCGGCTCCGTCACATTTTCGGACGGCAAACGGCTGTTCCTCGGTGGTTCCAACCCGGACCAACCGGCGCCCACTCAATAGAGCGATCCGAGCGACTAACTGCGTCAACGCGCGTGATCCGAACTGATCATTGCATGCAGATTATGGCGGGCATACAATTAAACCCGTCATTGGTCCCTCGTTCGGACGGGGCTCGGGCTGCTAAGACGGCAGGAAACTTCCTTTATGCCAATCTACGAATACCAATGCAAGCAGTGCCGGCACAGCTTTGAGTACCTGGTTCTGCGAACGTCCAGCCTTGCTGAGTGCCCTCATTGCAAATCCTCGGATTTAGAGCAGTTGATTTCCAGGTGCGCGGTCAGTTCTGAGAGCACTCAACAGGCAAATCTCAGCGCGGCGCATCGCAAAGTAGCCGCCGCCCGCGGCGACCGGCTGCGCGACCAGCATCAACACTTGCACGAGCACTTCGAAGACGCCGCTGGTTCTGGGGAGGCGCACGCGAATTACGAGGTAAAGGGGAATGCTTAAGAGGATTTTCGTCATTGGGCTGCTCCTTGTGCCCGCACTCCTTCCAGCCCCCAAAGCCGAGGTGAGCCCCGCGGCAGAACGCGCGTTGCTCGACCAGTATTGCGTGGTATGTCATAACGACAAGCTGAAAACGGCCAACTTATCGCTCCAATCGGCGGATATCAACTCAGTTGGCGACCATCCGGAGACCTGGGAACCGGTCATCCGGAAAATGCGCGCCGGTATGATGCCGCCTCCGGGCATGCCGCGTCCCGCGCTGGCGAAATACGAGCAGCTGCGGGACTGGTTAGAGACGCAGGTCGATCGCAAGGCGGCTGCACGTCCGAATCCCGGCTCCGTCGTGTTGCATCGCCTCAATCGAACCGAGTACGCAAATGCCATTCGCGACCTGCTGGATCTCCAGGTGGACGTAAACTCGCTTCTCCCGGCGGATGATTCGGCGCGAGGCTTCGATAACGTAGCGGGTTCATTGACCATTTCGCCAACTCTGTTGGAAGCCTACACGAATGCCGCAACGCGCATAGCCCGTATGGCGGTTGGATTTTGGAAATCCCCCACAGCCGCTGCCTACATCGCACCCACGGATTCTTCGCAGAACCAGCACATCGAAGGCCTGCCCTTTGGCACGCGAGGAGGGATGGCGGTGCGCCATACCTTCCCGTCGGATGGCGAATACAAATTCTCAGTCCAAAACCTCGGTATTGGCAAATTCATCCCAGGCGAAAAACTGGAATTCCTCATCGACAACGACCTGGTCGCCATGCGCGACTACAAAGGCGTTGGCTTAAGTGCGAACAACTCATCGGACCGCGATGGCTCCATCGATGTTGCGTTGCCTGTGAAAGCCGGCTCCCATCTAGTGGGAGTTACGTTTCTGGCCGCGAACTACGGTCCGACCCTCGATTTCATCCGGCAATATGGGCGCAAGTCGCTCGAAGATAATCCAATTCCGCAGTTGGAATACTATCCGGCGGTCGGAATTCTAAGAATCCAGGGGCCGTTTAAGCCAACCCGGCCGGAAGACTCGCCCTCGATTCGCAAAGTATTAACGTGCCATCCATCGAATGAGATCCAGGAGAACGCGTGTGCCAAAGAGATCCTCACCACTTTGATGCGGCGTGCATACCGGCGGCCCGTGACTGCCACCGATTGGGAATGGGTACAGGGCTTTTATCAGGAAGGCCGGCGAGAAGGCACCTTTCGAGATGGAATCGAGCTGGGTCTACGCCGTATCCTGGCTAGTCCGCCATTCCTGGTCCGCGCGGAGCGGGAGCCCGCGAACATAACGGCGGGACAACCCTATCGCATTACGGACCTGGAACTGGCCTCTCGCTTGTCGTTCCTGATCTGGAGCAGCATCCCAGACGACGAACTCATTGAAGTTGCCAGCCAGAACAAATTGCATCAGACGCCGGTGCTCGAGCGGCAGGTCCACCGGATGCTTGCGGATCCCAAAGCCGAAGCTCTTGTAGGAAACTTCGGCGACCAGTTGCTCTATCTGCGCAATCTACCGGCGACTTCTCCCGATGGGGTCTTCTATCCCGATTGGGACGATGAATTGCGGAAAAGCTTCCGCCGGGAAACGGAACTGCTGTTGCAGAGCATCATCAACGAAGACCGCAACGTGGTCGACCTGCTAACAGCGGATTACACATTCCTGAATGAGCGACTCGCCAAGCACTACGGCATCCCGAACATTTACGGATCGCAATTTCGGCGCGTGACGCTCGGAACGGACCTCGCCTATCGCCGGGGCCTGCTAGGTCAAGGGAGTGTTCTTGCCCTCACCTGGGTGCAGAACTTCCGAACCTCGCCAGTGAAGCGGGGCGTCTGGGTGCTGGAAAACATCCTGGGTACACCGCCGCCCGAACCACCCCCCAATGTTCCTCCGCTAGAGGATTCCAAAGGCGACAACAAGATCATGACCTTGCGCGAGCAGATGACGCTGCACCGCAAGAACGAGCCGTGCGCGAGCTGTCACAAGCTCATGGATCCGATCGGGTTCGCGCTGGAAAACTTCGACGCGGATGCCAAATGGCGAACCAAGGAGGGGGGCGACGGCGGAGTCCCCATCGATACCTCCGCCGTATTGTGGGACGGCACGAAAGTGAATGGTCCCGTCGAACTGCGGCAGGCGCTTCTGCATTATTCGCCCCAATTCGTCAGAATGATCACCGAGAAACTAATGACGTTCGCCCTTGGACGGGGCGTCGAATACCAGGATATGCCCGTGATCCGTTCCATCGTGCACGATGCGGACCACGATGACGACCGGTTTGTTTCGATTCTGATGGGGATTGTGAAGAGCGCACCCTTCCAGATGCGCACCAAAGAGATCGACGAAGAAGTGGCTGCAGCCACGCCAATTGCGAAGGAGTCCAAATGAACTTTATCGAAAAGAAATTCATCCCGCGCCGCACGTTTATCCGGGGGGCTGGTGTCATTCTGGGTTTGCCTCTGCTGGACTCAATGATCCCCGCGCAGACTCCTCTGAAGGAGACGGCTGCGGTGCCGGCACGGCGATTTATGGGCATTTGGCATCCGCACGGCGCCGCGCCCGGCTATTGGAGTCCGCTTCAAGAAGGAGCGGATTTCGAGTTTTCCTTTATCACCAAGCCTCTGGAACCGTTTCGCAAGTACGTCACGCTCATCAGCGGCATGGATATGCCGGAGGCGATGGCAACTACCGAGGAGCCTGGGGGCGACCACGCCCGCGGGGCGGTTCTGCTCTCGAGCATGCGCCCGCGCCGAAATGCCGTTAGCCCCTATCTGGGTGTGACTGTCGATCAGCTGATCGCGAAGAAATATGGCCGCGATACGATCCTGGAATCGATTCAGCTTGCAGTCGAAGAAGATGGCAATTACGGTAATTGCAACTGGGGTTACAGCTGCGCCTACACAAATTCCATTTCCTGGACTTCTCCTGTCGAGCCCCTCCCGACAGAGGTGAACCCGCGCGTGGCTTTCGAGCGCCTGTTTGGTGATGGAACCAGCCCCGAGGAACGAAAGACCGGCCGGAAGCAGAATGCCAGCATCCTGGATTCGGTGGCGCAGCAGATTTCTTATTTTAAAAAGCCGCTCGGCGCGGTTGACCGGGCGCGCCTGGATACTTATCTGGAGAACATCCGCGAAATCGAGCGCCGCATCCGAATCTCGATGGAGAGGTCCATTAAAGAGCCTTCCGAGGAAATTCCTTTCGGCGTGCCCGAAAACAAGCAGACGCATTACCGGCTGATGTACGATCTTCTGGCGTTAGCCTTTGAAGGCGACCTCACTCGCTCCGCTACCTTTATGCTCGGCAAAGATCTTTCCGGAGCCAGTTTCCCCGCTTCAGGTTTCAATGGCGGCTGGCATGGCTCTTCCCATCACGGGGATAAGCCGGACAACGTGGCCAAATACGCCAAAATAAATCGGTACCACGTCGAGAATCTCGCCTATTTCGCCGAGAAGCTGAGCAAGACACCCGACGGCGATGGCACGCTGCTCGACCACATCATGATTTACAAAGGGAGCAACATGGGCAATTCGCATCGCCATGCGCATGTCAAGGTGCCCGTGATCCTGCTCGGCGGGTTGGACGGCAAATTCAAGGGCAACCGCCATATCGTTTTCCCCGACAATACAGAACGCACGTCGAATATGCTGCTTGCCCTCATGCACAAGTACGACATCGCAGAATTTCCTAAGTACGATGCCAGCGGTAAGCAAGTGGGTGTCGCCCGGAACTTCGGTTCCAGCACCACGCCCCTATCGTTATGAAGGGAACTGCGCCCGCTGTCATCTGGACGGCCGCAGCGCTCTTAGTGCTTGCGACACCGGTCGCTGCACAGATCGGTGGACGGCCGCAGCGGCCCAAAGTGCAACGGCCCGACGGACCGGTATGGGAGGTCATTCGCACGCATTGCACTGCATGCCACGGGATTGACGACTTCGCCTTCTACGCTCAGGATAAGGCGGCTTGGCAGAAACTGATCGCACAGAAACATAAGCCCGGCGACGCCGACCTCTCCGATGCGGACCGCGCTTTACTACTCGATTGGTTAGGCACGGTATTCGGCCCGGACACTAAGCCATTTCCGCGAACCTACGTTCCTCGTGAAATCACCACGTTCTTCTCCGATCCGGAAGCCATCCGGCTTCTCAATCGGTCGTGCACGCAATGTCATGCGCTGGAGCAAGTGCAAACAGCCCGGAAGGCCGCGGAGGCCTGGCGGGTCACGCTTTTGAATATGAGGGAAAGGGGCGCCCGGCTCTCGGATCAGGAACTAGAGCAACTGGTCGAGTGGCTCACCCGGGTTTGGGGAACCAACGAGGATAAGTGAACCAACGAGGATAAGTGAACCAACGAGGATAAGTGACCAATGACAAGTGAAGAGGGCCTTGAGCCATGAGACACGGAATCGCAAGTGTGGCCATCACGTGGTTAATGGCGTGGGGGCTGAGCGCCGCCAGCCGGAGCGAGCTCGCGGATGCCGCTATGCAAGGGGACAAGCCGGCCTTGCGGACGCTGCTGCAACAAAAAGCCGATGTGAATGCGCCGCAAGCCGACGGCACGACCGCCTTACAGTGGGCCGTACGTGCGGACGACCTGGAAATGACGGAGACGCTGCTTCGCGCGGGAGCTAACCCTTCGGCGGAAAATCAATCCGGTGCAACGCCAATGCTCCTCGCCGCAATGAACGGAAATGCCGCCATCCTCGAGCGGCTCATTCAAGCGGGCGCTGACCCTAATGCCCCACTATCGAAGACCGGGGACACGGCTCTGATGATGGCCGCCCGGACCGGCAAGGTGGAGGCGGCAAAGATGCTTCTCGACCACGGAGCACAAGTAAACGCGAAGGAGAGTTGGGGCGGCACAACGGCCCTGATGTGGGCGGTTTCCGAGCGCCATACCGAGGTCGTCCAGCTTTTGGTGGAACACGCCTCGGACGTAAACGCTAAATCCGACTTCGTGCCCTCGGCCTCCGGCAGAGGATTCGAAGGAACGGCCCCGGTCGCACCGAAACCCGATCAAAAAATCGAGGAATTTGCTAGCGGCTGGATGACGCCTTTGATGTTTGCGGCGCGGGAAGACGACATCGAGTCCGCGCGTATTCTCATCCAGCACGGGGCCGATGTCAGCGCGCTCGGAGGCGACGGTAAAGACGCGCTGGAACTTGCTCTTTTCAACGGAAGCTACGATGTGGCGTCGCTCCTCATCGACAGTCACGCGAACGTGAACCATGCCGACGCTCAGCGCTTTACGCCATTGTTTTGGGCCGTGGATCGCCGCAACATGGAGACTGCGCCGAACTTCCCCTGGATGGTAACCACCGATCCTCTTCCTCTCATCAAGAAACTTTTGGATGCGGGCGCAGACCCGAACGCTTTAGTGAACAACACACCCCGCGCACGCATGCGTGAGGGTTCGCCGCGCATTGTTTTTGCGACAGCCATCATGCGGGCCGCATTCGCGGGCGATCTCGAGCTGGTAAAGCTGTTGCTCGCTCATGGCGCGGACCACAATATCCCGTCCAGGGACCGCGAGACCACCCTGGCGGCTGCCTGCGGCCTGGCATTTATTAACGGCTATCACCGGCAAAAGCCACCCGCCGAAAGGCTCGAAGTGGTGAAGCTGCTGGTCGATTTGGGCGAAGACGTGAATCACGCCGACAGCTACGGCATCACGCCCCTGATGGCGGCTGCGAACCTGGGTGACATCAACATAGTTCGCTATTTGATCGATAAAGGCGCGGACCTCAACGCGCACGATCTTGGAAAGAAGAACGATGGAGCCTTCGGTTCCAGCGTGGAGCCCCTCATGCCCATCGATTATGCCATCGGCGTGGGGACCTTCGTGCCAAACAACGCGGTGATCATGCATACGGACGTGGTGAAACTAATGAGCGAGGAAATGAAGAAGCGGGGGATCAAGCACACAACCTCGGAATGCACATTGAGAGGGTTTACCTGCAGCATCGCCAATGTGGATCCCAAGACGGCTACACCGGCTGAGATCGCCAAAATCCGAAAGATCCAAACCGGATATCAGGTGGACGGCATCACCGGAGGCCTCGCGGTAAAGGCTCAGGATAAACCTCAGAAGTAGGCACGGAGTTCTCCGCCTATGCATTGGAAAGGGGGCAGATGAATCGTTTGGGCTTCGGGTTACGCCGCTCCAGCTGGCCGAAATGCATCATTCTTGGGGCTCTCGCCGGTGCAATGGCGATTCACTCTGCCGCTCAATCGCAGCCGGCCGCCCCGGCAACCGCCGTCAAGGCATGGACTCCTCCCAAGACCAGTTGGGGTGATCCGGACCTCCAAGGGATGTGGCCGGGCACGGACCTGCTTGGGACACCCCTCCAACGCAACCCGAACCTGGGTACGCGTGCGCTGCTGAATGATGACGAATACGCGCAAAAAGAGGCGAGGGCCAAACTGGTCGGGGACGATGCGCAGGACTTACCAGGCGTTAACATCGGCTCTCCGATATGGTGGCTGGAGCACGGCAAACCAACCCGGCAAGCGTCGCTGATTGTGGAACCGCCCGACGGCAGGATTCCTCCTTTAACCAGGGAAGCGATCGAACTGGGCGAGGCTCGAGACGCTAAGTTTCATCTCACTTACGGCGTAGAAAGAAAGGTGCATGGCTCGAACGGCTCCTGGATTGACGATGTGTTGGCGCTTGTTGAGCCTTACGAAAGCAACCTGTATGACCGCTGCATCTCACGCGGTGTAATCGGATCCATTTTGCCGGGCGAGCCGGGCGGGTATAACCTCGGCAACCAAATCATGCAGGCGCCTGGCTTAGTCGTGATTCGCTACGAGATGATCCACGAGACTCGCGTGATTCCGGTCGATGGCCGGCCGCACGTTGGCTCGGGCGTTCGCTCCTATATGGGCGATCCCGTAGGCCACTGGGAGGGCAACACGTTGGTGGTCGAAACCACCAATTTCGTGGGCGGTAAACTCGGCTTGCTGAGCAACGGCGGGGGCACTCCTTACAGCGACGACCTGGTTCTTACGGAACGCTTCGCGCGCGTTGCCGAAAATAGCCTAAATTACGAGGCGATAATAAACGACCCTAAAACCTACACGAAACCCTGGAAAATCGCCTTCCCGTTGCATCGAGACCCGAAGTACCGGATGGTCGAGTATGCCTGTCATGAAGGGAACTACGCCCTGGAAGACATTCTTCGCGGGGCTTCTGCCGAACAAACAGCCGCCGAGAGGGTGGGGAAAGCAGCCCAGTGAGACGATTCGACGCGGGGTGCTCAGCCCTTTGCTTTGGCGTTCTTTTTATAGCGCTACCACTGAACGCTCATCACTCGTTCTCAGCCGAGTTCGACGCCAACAAGCCGGTGCGGCTTGAGGGCAAGGTTACGGAGATGGAGTGGATCAATCCCCACGCCTGGATCCATATCGATGTGACAGGCCCGGACGGTCAAGTGACGAACTGGATGGTGGAATGTGGTCCGCCGGGAATTTTGATTCGTCGGGGGTTCACCAAGAAATCTCTCGAGGTTGGAACCGAAGTGATCGCGCAGGGCTATCAGGCCAAAAGCGGTTCCTTCAGGGCGAACGCCAGCAGTATCACGTTCAAGGACGGCCGAAGGTTGTTTGTCGGGGGATCGAATCCGGATCTGCAGGAAAATCAGGGGAAGCATTAAAACCCCGCAGTGACCGATTGGAAAGAGGCATGATGAAACTCATCGCGTTTGTCGTTGTAGCGGCAGCTTTACTGTTTGCAGAAACGAAACCCCAGCCGAAGGGAGCCGTTCAGCGCATTAAGGTTCACGGCAAATCGCTAGAGGGAAACCTCGAAGGAGATTCGCCGGACCGGGATGTAACCATCTATTTGCCACCGGGTTACGATGCTAATCGCAATCAGCGATATCCCGTCGTGTACCTGCTGCACGGTTACCTCTTCACGGACCAATATTGGACGGGCACGGGAGTCTCCATTCCAGGCGCTGACATGCCCGGCGCGAACGTGCCCGCCGCGATGGATAATCTGATCGCGCGCGGCGAGTCGAAACCGATGATCGTTGTGATGCCGAACGCCTATAGCACATACGCCGGCAGCTTTTATTCCAGTTCGGTGACTACCGGCGATTGGGAGACGTATATCGCCGAGGACCTCGTGGCGTACATGGACACCCACTACCGGACGATTCCGGATCGGTTGAGCCGCGGACTGGCAGGCCACTCCATGGGCGGCTACGGAACGATCCGAATCGGTATGAAGCGCCCGGACGTGTTTTCGAGCCTGTACATCATGAGCGCCTGCTGCTTGATCAATAATCCTCTTCCCGCGCCGCCGGTGACCTCCCAGCAGAACGATACGACAGGCGGTGGGGGCGCCTCACAAATGAACTTCGCGTGGTCGGCGGCGTTTTCTCCCAATCCGAAGAATCCGCCGCGTTATTTCGACGAGCCAACACGCGACGGTCATTTGCAGCCGCTTGTGGTTGCAAAATGGCATGCCGCTTCCCCCCTGGCCATGATCGATCAGTATGTCACGAATCTCAGGAAATACCACGCCATTATGCTCGACGTAGGACTGCAGGATCAATACGGGCTAACCGGCCAGAACAAACAGCTAGAACAAATGATGACCGATTTCGGAATCATGCACACATTCGAGACTTACGAAGGCGACCACACCAACAAGATTCCCGAAAGGGTTGAATCGAAGGTCCTGCCGTTTTTCTCCAAGAACCTGGACATGAAGAAAGCTAGCCACTGAAGCCACATGCCTGATCAGTTTGGATCATTGAACGGAGCGGGACTTCTGCGTACAATCCCGTGGACCACAGGAGCACGATTGGAAGGTTCGGCAAAGTGTGAAATTGTTCGGGTTGCATCAAAACGAGCAACAGAGCCAGCCAGGAGCAGATCCTCATGTGGCAGGGAACGCGCTATCAACTCCTCTCTGGGAAGTCAATCCTAAAGCGAAGAAGTCGAGTTCAACTTTTGATTCGGCTGGATGGCACGATGAACGTGAGGTGTGGAGGAGAAGGCAAAGGGATGGTATATCAAAACCGACGAAATTTGCTGGTAGGCGCTTTCAGCTTTCTTGGAGCGCGAAGCTTCTTATCGGCGCAAGACAAGGTCTACATCTGTCCCATGGATCCGGACGTCCGCTCCAACCAGCCTGGAAAATGCCGCCGCTGCGGAATGGAAATGCGCGCGGGAATCCCTGACCCGGTGGAGTTCCACATGGATTTGAAGCTGACGCCGCGAGCGGTACGGCCGAATCAAGCCACGCAGCTCAAGTTCTCGGTACACGACCCGTGGAAGGATCGTCCCGTGAAAGATTTCCAGATCGTCCATGAGAAGCTGTTCCATATGTTTGTGGTGAGCCAGGACCTGCAATTCTTCGTGCACGATCATCCAGTGATTCAGCCGGACGGGGATTTTCTTTATAGCCTGGCGTTCCCTAAACCCGGCATGTATCGCGTGCTCGGCGACTTCTATCCGGACGGCGCCACGCCGCAATTGATCGCAAAGACGGTGTTCGTCGCGGGAACGCCGCCACCGCCGGTTTCGATCCCGCGCGATTACTCCACCAAGCAGGCAGAGAACCTGCAGGTGGAAATGACCACCGATCCGCCGCAGCCCATCGTCGCGCAGCCGACGCAGGTTTATTTTAAGCTGTCGCCGGCGGACGGAATCGAGAAATACATTGGCGTGTGGGCACACATGCTGGCTGCGAGCGACGATCTGATCGACCTCATTCACACCCACCCGTTCATCGCCGATGGTGGTCCCCAACTCGAATTCGTGTTGAATTTTCCGAGAGCGCGAACGTATCGCATCTGGGTACAGTTCCAGCGCAAGGGCGTGGTCAACACCGCGCACTTTGACGTGCCGGTCAAGGCGCTGGAGTAGCGTGCGTCGTTGCCGGAGCGGCGGGCAGCAGCACGGTAGATCCAGAGGGAACCAAACGAGCGGCTTGATGCTGCCGTCAGGTAGTACAGCCGTTATTTAAAGGGCGGCATCCTCGGGCACGGTCTTGGGCAAAAGGCCATCGAGCGCAAAATCCTTGGGCAGCTGAAACTCGCCGCTGACCGCGAGAGCGCCGTGCGAGGGAAACTGAGGCGGCTGCTGATCGAATTTGGGCTCGGGCGGCAAGTCCTTCGCTTCGCCCTCCGGCACGCCACCACTCACCCAACTGACGATGAGTTCGAATTGCTCGGGCGTGAGCGCTTTGTCGTTGCGAAAATCGCCGAACCCCTTCACTGCTCCCCAGGGAGGCATGCGCCGCGCCAGCACTTCCTCTTTGATCGCGACGGCCCAGGGGCGCGCAGCTGCGTAGATAATGTCATGCGCGGGTGCGATAGCGACATATAGGAGGATCAGGCCACCGATGAAGCTCCAACGATGCCCCGCGGCTTATTATGATACGACGCCAAGGTCGGCGGAGACTTCTTTTTGTGCAGTTAGCTCACGAAAAACTTTGTCCATTAAATCATGCAATTGCTCAGATGCGGTGATGGACGTAATCCCGTTTATGACGCAACGGTCGCCCGGTCGGCGCCGAACCTCATCGAGCCACATTGACGTGTGGGTGCTCTGTGTTGTAGCGCGCCAACGCCACCCATTCGAGCGAGGTCCCCAGTCGGGTCAAGACCTGCTCGACACCCTTCGTGCTCTTCCGGCCTTGTCGACGCATGTGTGCGAGATGAGCGTCCAGCAGTTCGTTGACCGTCGCGCCCCTCGCAGGCGCCTTGATGTGGGGCAAACCGATTCGCAATTCGGCGAGCTTGCGGATCTTGAACTCGATCGCTTCGGACTCGATCGTGGTTTCGGTCGAGGCCCGTTCGCCGTCGGGCGCCTTGTACCACCAGATGCGCCCGCGCAGGAACTTATTGTGCCTTATGAACCCGAATCTACAGGGACCTAGCAGCCTTCGCCTTCGTTTGTTTTCGACCAGCTAGGATCTGTCCGGACGTACGAGGGTGCCCTGGTTCGGATTCATGTTCTAGTTCCGCGATGAGATCTCACGCCTTCACAATAGGCGAAGCTCGTTTCACTTTGTCGTACGCATCGGACCAAAAGAACTATTGACGTATGCACATTGTGTGCTTACACTAAGGGTGCGTTGGTTTCGAGTGGGACGAAGAGAGTAAAGCCGGAATCAACTTTCGCAAACACGGCGTCCGCATGCCAGAAGCGATTCCGGTGTTTGACGATCCCTACGCCATCACAATCGTGGATGACGAATCTGAACCGAGCGAACAACGGTTGGTCACACTCGGGATAGGGGCCGCAGGCCGTTTGCTCGTAGTGGCTTACACTTGGCGTGGGGAGAACATTCGAATTATCTCTGCACGCCCCGCGGAAACTCACGAACGCGAAGAATACGAGGTAGATCGATGAAGGATAGATACGATTTCAGCAAAGGGAAGCGGGGCAGCGTTCTTCCACCCGAACCGGAGCCCGTTGGCAAGACCCGAATCACAATTCGGCTCGACCAAGATATTGTGGATCGCTTCTTTAAAATGGCGGAGGAAACCGGTGGTGCGACCGGGTATCAAACCCTTATCAATGGGGCGTTGCGTGAGTATCTCGACGGAAAGGTACCAAGGTTCGAGGAGACGCTACGACGAATCATTCGAGAGGAGTTGAAATCGAGCGCTGCTTGAATAGCAATCTCGTGAAGTTGCTCGCCGCACTACGCCGTGCTCGCATGCTCGAATGCAACTGGCGTTTCGAGAGCAAAGGCCAGGTTACCCGTGAACGATCCACTTCACTCAGGTTGAATCGCTCGACCTGCAATTGCACTTGTTCGAGTGGCCCGGCTACCCTGGACCCAGTTGGGAATCTGTGGTGCGGATGAGAGGACTTGAACCTCCACTCCCTTGCGAGAACTAGAACCTGAATCTAGCGCGTCTGCCAATTCCGCCACATCCGCGTGATGGGTGGGACGCTCTTATTGTCGAGTAGGCCGCCGCCGAGTGTCAACCTGCGAAGCCGCAGGCAGCGCTTCCGAACCCGCCGGCTTGCGCGAGCGCAGCCTTTCGATGAGTTCCAGCACGCGCTGCTCGATCTCGTCGCGCACCTGGCGGAACACCTCGTCGGTATGGCCGATGGGATCCCGAACGTCCCATTTCTCCACTTGGGTGCTGGCGCTAGCCGGCACATCGCGGCCCGACATATTGATAATCAGATCGATCGCGCCCTCCACATGCTCCATCTCCTTGGGATAGCAATCACCCAGATCGATGTTCTTCTCGAGCATCACGTGGTGCGTCAATGGAACGACGGCCAGCGCCGGAGCCACGCCCGCGCTCTGCGCTTCCAGCACATCCGATCCGTAAGCACGCGCAAAACCTTCCGCCATCGGGCTGCGGCAAGCGTTACCGATACATAAGAACAACACCCGAGTCTTTGCCACTTATAGCCAGTCTACCGGAGCACGCACGGTTCGCGTTCGATTAAGGTATTTTTCGAAGAAACATCATGTGAACACGGGAGTCGTCCGTAAGTTCCGGATGAAAAGTAGCCGCGAGATGCCGGCCTTGTTCTACCAGCACTGGATCGCCTTGATAACTGGCCAGAACCTTGGCGTCCCCGCCCACCCGCCGAATAATGGGAGCACGAATAAAGACGGCCTCCAACTCGCCTTCCATGCCTTCCGGCTTCAACCTGGCGATGCGGCTATCCAGCTGGCGCCCATACGCATTGCGCTCCACTTGCATGTCCATCAGACCGAGTGAAGCCTGGGGCGAATTCGTAACGCCGGAAGCCAAAAGGATTGCTCCCGCGCAAGTTCCAAATATCGGCCGCTGGCTGCCAAACTGGCGCAGCGGATCGAGCAGATTTTCCCGTTCCAGCAGCTTCATCATCGTGGTGCTCTCGCCGCCGGGGATGACCAGGCCCTGAATATTTTCAAGGTCGGCAGCCGAGCGCACCTCGACGGCCTCCGCACCGGCGCGCTTGAGAGCGCGTTCGTGAGCCTCAAAGTCTCCCTGGAGCGCGAGCACACCAACCCGTTTCACTTACCAGCCCCGCGTTTGTAATAGCTCCGATTCGGGCAGCTTCGCGATATCCAACCCAAACATCGCCGTCCCCAGTTCTTCGCTCGCTTCCAGCAGCTTGGCCGGATCATTATAGTAAGTGGCGGCCTTCACGATGGCGCGGGCACGCGCTTCCGGGTCGGACGATTTGAAAATTCCGGACCCGACGAACACAGCCTCGGCGCCCAACTGCATCACCAGCGCCGCGTCGGCGGGCGTCGCGATGCCACCGGCGGAGAAGTTGGGCACCGGCAGCCGGCCGTGCTCGGCTACATACTCAATCAGCTCCAGCGGCGCCTGATGCTTTTTCGATTCCGCCACCAGCTCTTCGTGGCCCAGCACCGTCAGCTGCTTCATCTCTTTGACGATGGTCCGGATGTGGCGCACTGCCTCCACGATATTGCCCGACCCCGCTTCCCCCTTGGTGCGGATCATGGCCGCGCCTTCGGCAATCCGCCGCAGCGCCTCACCCAGGTTGCGCGCCCCGCATACAAATGGAACTTTGAAGCCGCGCTTGTCGATGTGGTGTTCTTCGTCGGCAGGCGTCAGAACCTCGCTTTCATCGATGTAGTCCACCGCCAATGCTTCCAAAATACGCGCCTCCATGAAGTGGCCGATGCGGGCTTTGGCCATTACCGGAATGCTCACCTGGTGCATGATCTCGCGGATCTTGCTGATGGAAGCCATGCGCGCCACTCCGCCCTCTTTGCGGATATCGGCCGGCACGCGTTCCAGAGCCATCACCGCGGTGGCGCCCGCCTTCTTAGACCTCCCACCTTGCCCTGTTCAAAAGAGGGCGCCTCCAGGCGGGAGAGACGTGGTCGTCCACTCCGCCGCCAGCGGATTGGGCACCGCGGGGATTCAGCTCGGCAAGGCCGCCGGAGCCCGGGTCATTGCGGTAGCGGGGGGTCCGGAAAAAGAGCACTGTGCTCCTCCCTCGGAGCCGACCTCGTCATCGACCACACCGCCGAGGACTTCGTCGAGGCCGTGCTGGTCGCCACCGGTGATGCCGGCGAGACATGGTCTACGACCTGACCGGCGGCGACTTTGTGGAGCGCTCGTGGCGCTGCACGGCGCATGGGGGCCGGTATTTGGCGGTGGGGTTCGCCGATGACGACGCCAATGGCATGACCGGCAGGCCTCTCCGTATGGCGTGCATCGGGAACATCGACATCGTCGCGGACATGGTGGCCTGGGCGGACTCGGTCGATCCCGGCATGCGACGCTTCGGTTTCAATCCATTCGGGCGGGACGTGGCGGACGAGACCACGCCGATTCATCCGTGGCCGCCGCCGGCGAAAATCCGCGCCGCCATTGGTCGGTGAGTTACCATGGAGGAGGCGGTGCCGTGCGCTCGACCCACCAGGCCCCGCCGTTCGGTGGGCCGCACGGTCGTGGAGGTGCGGTGATGGGGAACCGATGAGCACGGTCGAGTACACCTGGCGCGACTCGGAGTTGCGCAGCCCACCGCTCCGGAGACTTTAATGACGGGCGCCCAACTGGCGTGTTTGGGCCCGAGCTTCCCTCCCTCAGCCCATCTTCGGTGACTGCTGCCGCGGTCAAATTGGCTGGGTCGGATGACTTCGGTACCGACTCCTACCGGGAGCCCCTGAGGTCTATTCCGCGCCTGTGAGGAGGAAGCCGAGCTGACGACGTTCGGCCGCCTCCTCGTCTCCAAGATGCTGGCCCGCGCGCTTGCCAACCGCATCGAACTCCAAGACTCGTCGAAGAAACACCCCGAGGTGGTGAGGGCCGCATTGAGCGCCCCTGGATCATCGTCGGATTGCCCCGCACAGGAACCAGCCTGCTCTCCATACTGCTCGGGCTCCACCGGTGGCCCCGGCCGCTCCTCCAGTGGGAGGCCGCCCGCCCCGTCCCTCCCGCCACGCTGGAGGAAGCGGCAGAAGACCCGCGTGTCGCCCGGTCGGCGAAGGATCTCGACGGGCTGATGAAGCTCAACCCGCCGCTCAAGGCCATGCACCCCTTCGGCGCCACCGTGGCCGAGGAGTGTGTGGCGATCTTCATGTACCACGTGGGCGCCCTGGCGCTCGAGACCCATGCCGACGTGCCGAGCTATGCCCGCTGGCTCGAAAAGGCCGATATGACCCCGGCCTACGACGTGCACCGGCTTGCCCTGCAGACGCTGCAATCGCGGCAGCGACCGAACGTTGGATCCTGAAGACACCCAATCACCTGTGGCACCTCGACGCCATGCTGGCGGCCTATCCCGACGCCAGGGTGATCTGGACCCATAGGGATCCCGGACCGGTGGTCACGTCATTGGCCAGTCTCGCCAACGCCAGCCAGCGCGTCCTGACCAGCCGAAGGACCCTCGCCCCACCGCCAGGGAGTGGAAGCGCAAGTGCGCGTTCGCGTCCGCTCGGCGATGGCTTTCGACGAGCAGGCGCACCAAGGCTGGTGCCAGCACATTCACTACGAGACCCTGATCGCCGACCCGGTCGCCATGGTCCGCCGGTTGTACAGCGGTTTCGGCGAAGAGGTGGGTTCTCTCCATGCCCGGCGCATGCACGCCTTCCTCGAAGATCGGCCGCAGGACCTCTTCGGCAAGCACCGCTACGACCCAACGGACTTCGGATGGTCCTACCCCGGCCTGGCAGAGGAGTTCGGGACTACACGAAGCGCTATGACATCGAGACGGCGGGCCACTCAGCGTAAGGCCGCTCCGGAGCTCAGCTGGCGCAGAGACTTCTGACTCCCGTATCGCTAGCGTGCCCAAACAAGAACGTGTTCTCAGGATTTTCCATGGGATGCGGAACAGACCAATTCGGGTCCGGTTCCGTGGACAGGGGGTGTGATGATGAAGAGGATCACCGGCTTACGGGCCTTGGGAGCAGCGCTTATGCTCACAACGCTCACAGCGGCTGGGGTGCTCGTGACACCGGGGGTTGGGGGCGCCGGGTCGACCACCTCTGCCACCTTTGGGACCTCCCGTCTCCCTGCGGCAAGGGGCATGACCCGGCGCCACGGACAAGGGCGTGACGAACTCCACGATCAACCTCGCCTACGGCGACGACCGGGGCTTTTCCGGTCTCCCCGGTCTCGACCAGGAGATGGGCGACGCCGTCAAGGACATGATCGCCTGGTGCGACGCGAGGGAGGCATCGGAGGGCGCAAGATCGTCGGTGACTACTACGACGCCGCGGTGACCAACGTCGGCTCGGTGATGACACAGGCCTGCTCCAAGGACTTCATGCTGGTCGGCGAAGGCTTCGCACTCGACGGTACCGCCGAGCAGACCCGTCTCGGTTGCAACCTGGCCTCCGTCCCCGGTTTCACGGTCTCTCCAGTCGTGGCGAACGCCTACGAGATGTACCAGGCGTCGCCGAACCCGGCCAACGCCAGCCCGGTGTCGATCGCATATGAGGCCGAGAAGCTCTTCGGATCGAAGACCAAGAAGGTCGGCGTCTACGACTCCACCCTCTCCACCCAGGAATCCTCGACGGCCAAGGCCGTGCAGGCGGACACGACCGCCGGCTGGAAGTTCCTCCCAATTGCACCGCCAGCATCGACTACAACGGCGAGGCGAACTACACGCCGTTCGTGCAGAAGCTCCAGAGTTGCGGCGCACAGATAATCTTCGATGACGCCACGCCGGGACCGACGCTCTACGGCGCCTTCGAGGCCGAGAATCAGATCGGCTACGACCCCATCTGGTGATGGCTCGGGGGCGTACACGGCCGCCTTCGCCCAGTGGAACACCGACGGGCTGGCGAACAACGCCTACGTGCGGCTGTCCTACGAGCCGCTCGAGGCGGCCAAGGTCGTCCCCGCCGTCTCCCAATATCTCTCGATCGTCAAGAAGTACGGCGGTCTCACCTCACAGCTCGGGGAGCAGGCCACTCTTTCGTTCCTTCTCTGGGCGACCGAGGCCAAGGCGTGTGGCGACACCCTGACGCGCCAGTGCATGATCAACCACCTCGCCAAGGTGACGAGCTGGACCGGCGGCGGTCTCAATGCTTCGGGCAACCCGTCCAGACCTCCCGCCGGACTGCGGTGTCCTCATGAAGCTGGACGGGACGAAGTTGATCCAGGCCTACCCGAAGAAGCTTGGGACGTTCGACTGCTCCCCGAAGTACGTCGTGGCCAACACGGGATCGGTCATCGGCACCCCCTTGAACTCCCAGGGCTACGCGACCCGGTACGCGACCTCCACTGTCCTGAAGCCTCAGGGTGAGCGCCCAGAACGCCAGCTCGCCAGCCGCCTGACCTGAGCGACGGGAGCTCCGGCCATGCACCTGTTACTCACCTACACGATCCTCGGGCTGGTCACCGGCGAGGTCTACGGGATCGCGGCCTCCGGCCTCGTCCTCACCTACACCACCTCGGGCATCTTCAACTTCGCCCAGGGCGCCATGGCGATGCTGGCCGCCTTCACCTACTGGCAATTCCGCTACGGCTGGAACTGGCCAGCGCCCCTGGCACTTTTCACAGTGCTCGTGGTCCTCGCCCCACTCTTGGGCATCCTCCTCTATGTCTTCATCATCCGGGGGATCCGCCAGACGTCTGACGTGACGAAGATCGTCGTCACGATCGGCATCATGTTGGGGTTGATCGCGCCGGCGCAGTGGATCTGGAACCCGGGCGTACCACGCACTGACCAGCTTTTCTTCGGCAACGCGGCAAGTTCAAATTCCTGGGTGTCTACATCACCGACCACGAGGCGATCGCTCTGGGCTGCGGCGTGCTCATCGCCGTGGGCATACGCCTCTTGTTCACGAGCACCCGAACCGGTGTGGCCATGCGGGCCGTGGTCGACAACCCGGCGCTGCTCCAGCTCAACGGCGGGCGGCCCGAACGGCTGGCGGCGTTCTCATGGGCCCTCGGTGCGGCACTGGCCGCGCTGGCCGGCATCCTCATCACCCCGATCAGCGGGGGCACCCTCGACGTCCACGTGTTGACGCTGCTCGTGCTGGACTCCATCGTGGCCGCGTTTCGGCCGACTACGGAGCATCTGGCCACGTTCGCCGGAGCCATCGTCCTCGGGTTGGCCAGTACCTACGTGCTCGGGTACTTCCCCGAATCGTGGGAATGGGCGTCGAACTTCCGCATCGCGCCGCCCATGATCGTGCTCTTCGTGGTCCTGATCGTGCTCCCACAGGACCGGCTGCGGGGAGCGACGCTGCTGCGCACCAGAGAACGATTCACCGTGCCGACAATCCGTTCCGCCGTGACGTGGGGCGTCATCCTGCTGGTCGTCGTGCTCCTCCTCGAACAGGTCATGGACTCCAGCGATATGGGGTCGCTGACCGTCGGCATCATCTACGGCATCATCGCCCTGTCGCTCACCCTGCTCACCGGATACGCCGGAGAGATCAACCTGGCGCCTGTCTCTTTCGGGGCGATAGCCACCATCATCGTGTTCCACCTGGGTCTCTCCGGTTCAGGGCTCACCCAGCGGATCACGCTCTGGGGACTGATACTCGGAATCGCCGTCACTGCCGTCGTCGGTGGCCTCATCGCCCTGCCGGCCCTGCGCCTCCCGGTCTCTACCTGGCGCTCGCCACCCTGGCGTTCGGTGTCTTCGTCTCCGACATGATCATCGCCGACATTGCGCCGCACGTCTTGCCCATCTTCCACCTGCACTACTCGATCTTCCCCGACGGCACATTGCAGATCCCCGCGCTCAAAATCGGTCCGATCGACCTCAGCTCGTCGACGTTCCTCACCACGTCGACCTGCATCTTCATTCTGATCGGCATCGGCCTCATCGCACTGCGACGAAGCAATTACGGGCGCCGACTGACGGCGATGAAGGACAGTCCGGCTGCCGCCGCCACACTGGGGCAGAACCTGATCAAGCTGAAGCTCTCGGTATTCTGATCTCGGCGGCGATCGCTGGACTGGGCGGTGTCCTGTTGTCGAGCGCGTTGGTGAGCGTCAGCGACACGACCTACATCATCTTCATCAGCCTGGCCCTCGTGATGCTCACCGTCGTCGGAGGAATCGGCAACGTCGCCGGCGCCCTCATGGGCGGCATCCTGGCCGGGACCGCGTTCCAAGCCCTGACCTCCACGTTCACGAACCTGAGCACGGACCACGGCGGCGGGGGTTTCTGGAACGTCCTGGCCAACCTTTCCCTGGTCGCGCCGGCGCTCATCGTGTGAGCCTCGGTCGCAACCCAGCGGTGCCGTGCCCAAGATCGTGAGTTCCTATCGGCCGCTCTGGCAGGCCAAGGGCGTCCTGCTGCTCGGAGTGGTGGCCGAGATCGTCGTGTATCTCCTCGTGCTCACCAAGGTGATGGGTAACTGGTGGCTCGTGCTGGCAACCGCTCTCATTGCCATCGCCCTGCCGGCGGTCGGCCGTCTCGTGGAACCGGAAGCCTTCCTCGAGCCGGCCAAGGCGGGGCCAGCCCAAAGCGGCCGGCGACCGCACCGGTCATGGTGGACGTCGTCGTGGAAAGTGTGGCCGATGCCCGTCCTTGAGGTCGCAGATGTGTGCGTCGCCTTCGGTGGGAACCAGGTGTTGACGGAGGTCTCGCTCACCGTCGCTGACAGAGGCGTTACGGGCCTCATTGGGCCCAACGGTGCCAAGACGACCTTGCTCAACGTCGTCAGTGGGTTGTTGGCGCCCAAATCAGGACGCGTGATCATCGATGGCCATGACGTCACGAAGGCCGGGCCGTCTCGCCGCGCCCGCCGGGGGCTCTCGCGCACCTACCAGCGGCTCGAGCTCTTCACCTCACTCACCGTGCGGGACAACATCAAGGTGGCCGGCGAGATCCGCAATACCTGGAGCAGGCGTG
Source organism: Bryobacterales bacterium (assembly GCA_963747945.1). Lineage (GTDB taxonomy): Bacteria > Acidobacteriota > Terriglobia > Bryobacterales > Bryobacteraceae > Palsa-89. The sequence continues at coordinate 275 of CAVVHB010000024.1, read as the reverse complement.
GTCGGCTCGACGTCGGCGCCGAGACCGATCATGTATTTCAGCTGGTAGGCCTGGGCGACGTGGCCGACCGCGAGGTCAGCCAGTTGCCGACCGGGCGCGCCCGGTCGTCGAGGTGGCCCATCCTCATGACCCAGCCGAAGGTCCTTCTTCTCGATGAGCCCGCCTCGGGACAGACGGAGCAGGAGACGGAGGCTTTGGCCGCTGCTGCGCCAGCTCGTCGAGGAGCGTGATCTGGCCATCTGTCTGGTCGAGCACGACGTCGGCCTGGTGATGGG
>CAVVHB010000023.1:0-427630 GCA_963747945.1 Bryobacterales bacterium | reverse complement strand
CCAACGAAATTTCTTGAACCAATCAAAGTCTGAGTTTGATTTAATAGATTTTTGTTCGCCAAAAGATAATTCTTTTTGTAGGGATATGTATTTTAGATCTCTATAAATTTTTGATATTTCGATTAAATTTCCACTTCTTAAAGTGAATTGATATTGTTTACTTCTTTTATTCCAGCTACTTAACGCTTCATTCTTTAAAATTATTGTTTTTTTTAATTGGTTTTATTAGTATTAGAAAAATATGATTTATGCTTTCTTCGGACTTAACTACGAATTCCTACTGAGATTATATTATCTATGGGACCAGGATTGTCATTTCTTTATTTAGAAATTTTAATTCAAAAAAAATTGACTGATTTCCAGCAATATTTTTTTCTACGATTCGGTTTATCCTTGCAACGCCTTGACCGGGTAAACGACTTTTTCATTGAGGGAATAACTGAGCGACTCCTCTTTTGTAGGTTACCTACTAAGGCTTTACCCAAGAAAAGACTATAACACTGCAAATTTATTTTGTCACTTAGCAAATATATTGAACGATTTTGTTCGATTCATTTTGAAATGATATTCTAAATTGGCAATTTCGAAAAATTGTTGAACTATAATACTATCAATAATTGTACAAATTGGTATAAAAGTTTACAGAAATTAAATTATGAACATCAATTATATTATATTATTCAATAAAGTTAATAAAAATAAGATTTTTTTATGATAAATTCAATATTTAAATTATTTAACAGGGCTATTAAATGGAATGCTTTTTGGGTAGCTTGTTTATCAAACTATTTTTAGTGTGCATAGATTTATTTCTTTTTTTGTTTTTGGTTGTTCAATTTATGGATTACAGGGAGTTTTATTTTGTATTTTATATTTATTAATTTTATTGTTGAATTTTGGATTTGACAAATCACTTTCTGTTTTTTTTATTATGTTTACAAAAAATAAAGATTATTTTAAGAAAATTTTTATTTTTCAAATGTTGCTACAGATTTTATTTTTATTAATTTTTTCTATCTCGATGATTCTTTTTTACAAAACATTTGCTAATTTATTTTCGATCAAATTTGAAATGTCCTATATAACATTTAATAATTGGCTAGTTTTGGGCATGATTCTTTTTTTTGAAAGCATAAAAAAAGTTTGCGTATGCTTTGCGAACTTTCATTTTTAAATAAATATATCGCGCTTACTGAAATTATTTTAATTTCACTATATGTGTTGGCTTTTTGGATTGCCTATTTTTGTAAATATACACCCAATTTATTTTTATTTTTTATCCCTCAGTTAATGCAATCGGTTATTGGAGTTATAATTTATTTTTGGCTTTCTTTCAATAAAATTTATAAACTAATTCCAAATTTGTCTTCAGAGGATATTTTTGGCATAACATAACAAAACAAATGATTTGCGGAGGCCAGACCGATCCAGCTTCAGCTTCTGCTCTTCGGGATCGCCTTTGGTGAATAGGGTCAGGCTGTGACCTCGGAAAGGTACTCCAGAGTCTCCTCCACGCCGGCAATGATTTCGATGGGGTGATGCAGGATCTGCTCGGTGAAGCTCATGATGCGGGGTAGATCCTCGGCGCTCACCTCGCGCTCCACCAGCTTGTGATAACACTCCGTCAGGTTGCGCGTGAAATTCGCCGTCCCGTAGCCGTGCGTTTTATTGTTGACGATCTCGATCTCGTCCAGCACCGCGCGACTTCGTCCGGCGAGAGCGCCGAGTGCGCCAGAAAATCGCAGAAATCTTCGAACGCCCGTTCGAAATAGCATTGTTCTCCCACAGCGTGTCGTCGGCGTCCACAATGAGATTTTGTCGCTGCTCAATTTTCGAAAGGCCGCTCACACGCCCATGGTCCCCTTGGCGTGTCCGTTGGTGGGGCCACTGCGCGCGCGTGCTGAATCTGGCGCTGGCGGGAATTGTAGCTGGGGAAGAACTCGGCCAGACGCCGCATCCGGTCGGCTTCCGATCGGGTGGCCAGCAGAATCTGGCGAAAGTCCAGGTCGGGAACGACTTGCGCCAGTTGGAAGCTGAGCTGTGGATCGCTGAGTTCGCGGTTCGTGCACCGGCTCGGAATCGTCCAGCGCGCGCAGGTCGTTGTAGGAGTCGATTACGCGCTTGTTCACTTCCGGCGGAATCGGGTCGGTGGCCTCATCGTCAAAATACTCCACCGCTCCCCGCAGGTAGGGCTTCTCATCGTTGAGCAGGATGATTTCAAAGCGTCTGCGGCCCAAACTGATCAGATCCATGCGTCCGTCCGGATATTTCTTGAGGACTTTCTCCACCGTAGCCGTACAGCCCGTATTCACGATGCCTTTTTCGCCCGCCAGCACGACGCCGAACTCCGTGTGGCCGCGCTGGACATCCGCAATCATCTGCTTGTAACGCTCCTCAAAGATGTGCAACGGCAGCGCGGTCCTGGGAAACAGAACCACTTGGAGCGGAAAAAGCGGCAACAGCTCTTCCTGCATGTGTACCATTATGCTGCTTGATGGAAACAGTTGCACGTCATATTGCCACGCGGTTGCAATGCCTGGTTGCACAGGAATGCGAAGCTGTGGGACCATTCGTAACGCGGACGTTCAGTTGTCGAATGCTACTGAAGCTGAAGCGAACACCTGGCCTCTACCTGGTCGGTTTTATGGGATCGGGCAAATCTGCCGTGGGCCGTCTGCTGGCTGACGAACTGGGTGGTTCTTCGCCGACATCGATGAAGACATCGAGAAGGCGGAAGGCGTTTCCATCGCCGAGATTTTCGACAGTCGCGGCGAGGAGGAATTCCGCAGGATCGAGCAGGAAGCGTTGCGCAAACGGGTGCGGGAAGTGGAGTGCGGCAAACCCATGGTCATGGCCCTGGGCGGAGGCGCGTTTGCGGACCCGGCGAATCGGAAGATCCTCGATGAGCGCGGCGTTACGATATGGCTGGATTGTCCTTTCCACGCATTTGCGCGCGGGTGGAAGGTCAAACCCATCGGCCGCTGGCGCGCGACCCTGCAAATTTCCAGCGGCTGTATGACGACCGTCGCGATATCTACGCCAAAGCGGAGCATCGCATCGAAGCCGATACCGACGATGCGGCGGCGATTGTCGGCGAGATTTTGAAGCTACCGATTTTCTAGCTCGATGGCCGCGTCACTGCGCCGTCAGGCACTTCGTATTTTTAAAGCAGCATTGAAAGCCGCCGATCCGTATCAGGCCGTATTGCGTCATCTGCGGATTGACCCTGAACCTTATCGCAATATCTTTGTGATCGGTGCGGGCAAAGCCAGCGCGCAGATGGCTCGCGCCATAGAGCGATTGTTTGGTGCTCGCATCAGGGACGGCGAAATCAACGTCAAAGACGGCCACACGGCGCGGCTGCGGCGCATCCGCATCAATGAGTGCGGCCATCCCCTTCCCGACCGGCGCGGTGTAGCTGGCGCGCGTCGTATCGCGCAAATTGCCAGCCAGGCCGGCCCGGACGATCTGGTCATCTGTTTGATCTCCGGAGGAGCCTCGGCCTTGCTGCCGCTTCCCTCCCCGCCCGTCACGCTCGCCGAAAAACAGAAAACTACGCAATTGTTGTTGCGCTGCGGCGCCAGCATCCATGAGATCAATTGCGTTCGCAAACACATCTCGCTGATCAAGGGAGGCAAGCTGGCGCGCCTGGTCTATCCGGCGACACTGGTGACATTGATTCTCTCGGATGTTATCGGCGACGATCTGGACGTGATCGGCTCCGGGCCCACGGTTCCCGACCGCTCTACATTAGCCGATGCGCGCGCGATTTTGCAGAAATATGGCATCCCGAACAAGCTGCTGGCGGCCACCGAAGAGACTCCCAAGCCCGGCGATAAGATTTTTGAAAATACGCGCAACATCGTCGTGGGAAGCAATGCCCTGGCGGTGGACGCGGCGGCCATCGAAGCCCGCCGGCTCGGTTTCCATACCCAGGTTCTTACCACGTTCCTGGAAGGCGAAGCGCGCGAAGTGGCGCGCGTTCACGCTGCTATCGCCAGGGAGATTCGGACTTCTGGCAGGCCCGTTCGTGCTCCGGCCTGCGTCATCTCCGGGGGCGAGACGACGGTGACCATTCGCGGCGCTGGGCTGGGTGGCCGCAATCAGGAATTTGCGCTGGCCGCGGCGCTCGACATCGCAGGTTTGCGCGAGGTGGCGATCCTGAGCGGAGGCACCGACGGCACCGACGGTCCCACCGACGCCGCCGGAGCCATTGCAGACGGAACAACGCTTGCGCGCGCCCAAGCCCTGGGCCTCAGCGCAGCCGCGTTCCTTGCAAACAACGACTCATATCATTTTTTTGACGCCACCGGCGACTTGATTAAAACCGGACCCACCGGCACCAATGTCGCCGATCTACAGGTGATCCTGGTTCGCTAGCCCCAATACTGTTCATTTTATGAGAAGGTGGTACGCGCGACTTTTAGTCGCGTCTCTTCCATACCGAACACGAACGCGGCTGAATAACCCTACTCGTGTTGCACTTTTAGCGGCGCGCTCGGCGGCTTGGCCGGCTGGGCGGCTTCGGGAGACTTGGAGCACCGGGGACGTCGGGCAGCGTGGTTGTCTCTTCCGCGCTCCCCTTGCGAACCGTCACGGATCCACGTCCGGTCTCCAGCCGCAATTCAGGCCCGGGCCCGGTGGTTCCCAGCACGGATGCCCTGTGGTTGGACTCATCTTCGCGGAGCGGATCGCCATAATCGTTAGTCGCCTCGCCATGTTCCGTGGAGGCCCGCAAATCGAACTTTGCGCCTGCCGGGAGGGCCAGATCGATGTCTCCCGAGCGCGTGTGGACTTCCATCTTCGGCAAATTCTTGCCGGGCTTCAGATCGATATCGCCGCGGTCCAACGTCAAATCTAACGACTGCGTGAAGTCGGAGAGCTGCACGTCGCTCGAGTGCGCGGTCACCCGGACAGGTCCAATCACGTTGTTTCCGGTGAAATCGCCGCGGCTGAGGCGCACCTGGCCGGGCAGCTTCTCGAAACTCATCGAGATCAGCGGATCTTGCCAGCGCACCGGCTGCGCCAGGCCGGTCAGCTGAATCTGCCCGACGTACACGCCGTTCACCGTCACCAGTCCGCCGATATTCTGCAGCTCCACATCATCGCCGCGGCCCTTCAGCTCCACGCTGCCCTTGACGTCCACCGCGCGGATGGTATCGCTGGCGCGCGTGTCGATCTGCACATTGCCACCCACATTCTCCAGCCGCACACCCGCGTTATCGCTGTTGATGTTCACGTTACCGTTGACGCCCTGGACGTCGAAATCTCCATAGCGCCCGTGCGCCTCAATCGAGGATCCCTCAGGCACGGAAATGTCCAGGTCGGCGTTCGGCTGTACGCGATCGCTCACTTTATCCTGATTTGTCCGCACGATGATCTGATCGCCTTGCTGGATCAGCTCCAGCGGCGTCTGTTTGTTGGCGCTGTCGGCATCGGCCTGCTGAAACGACCGTACCGTTTCCTGTCCGTTCGCCTTCACCGTCATGTCCGTGGTCCCGGTGATTTTGGCATTGCCGCGGAAACTCTCGATAATGATGCGGCAATTCTTCGCGCAAGGCTTTTCCACCGGCGCGAGCGTATAGTCGTAGCTTTCGCCCATGTTCACCACCACGCGCCGCCACGCACGGCTGCTGGGAAACCAGGACGGAGCGTTGTGCGCGGTGTACATCGTCGCGCCCACGATGCAGATCACAAAAATCAGCGCCCATTCTCCGCCCGACACACCGTTGCGCGGCAGCGGCTTGGCGGTCATCGACCAGAACAGGATTTCGATCAGCCGGATGCCGCCCCACGCGATCAGCAAGAACGGCCAATACCGCGAGACCATATCCACCAGCGGAATCTCCGGCCACAGATTGCGAAATAAAAACAGAGCGCCGAGCCCAATCAGGATCAGCGGCCCAATCACCGAGCCTCGTCTCATAACCCCAGCCTCATATTGCGTTGCCCCCGCTCGGCCGGTTACCGGGGTAGTTGCCAGGATATTGGCTGCCTGTGTACGGCGGCGCCGGCTTGGCGCTCGCCCGTTCCAACAGTTTCAGCACGCCGAACACAATAATCAGAATCGGCCAGGTCCGCCAAAATCCGTAGATGCCCGCGTAGTCGATGGCCACCAAAGCCCCCAGCGTGATCAGCATGATCGGCCCCCGGATGGCCTGCCAAAAAGAGCCCGCTTGCAAGAAAGAGCTGCCTTGCGAGAAGTTGCCAGTGTCGTTCATCAGCTGCGCTCTCTTTCGTGCGGATGCCCTGAAAGACGCTCGTACAGCATATACGCGCCCAGACAGATCAAAGCCACCGGCCAGTAGCGAATCAGCTCGCCGATGCGCAGAATATTCAAATTGTGCAAGAGAAAGAGCACCCCCACCGCGATCAGAACCGTTGGCGCCAGTGGAAACCGGGCCGGATGTCCGGCGCGCGGCACGATACTGGAGAATTCATCCACCGGCTGCCCAAGCTGCCGCCGCTTCGCCGTGTGGTAAGCCTCAAAGGCCATATAGAAAATCCATACCGCGATCATCATCCCGAACAGCGGCTGCATATTGCCGCTCATCTGGTCGTCGTTCACGATGGCGATCAGAACTCCAAAAATAACGACATGAATAAAACCCTTCACATATTGACCGTTGTAGATGGCGCCCACGCCGGGTATGAAGCCGAGCAGGAAAGCCAGCCCCGGCGATGCTCCCGGGTCGGTCATGGCGGGCCGTGGCGGCTGGGCCGTCGTAAATGGCCCTGGTTCGGGCGACGTGTAGGGCGAAGGCGGCGGTGGAGGGCCGGCCGGCGGCGGAGCGCTGGACCCGGCACTTGCCGGCCACGCAGCCCCAGGGCCATGCTCTTCACAATAGACTGTTCCATCGGCCTGGCGGCTGCACGTTTCGCACAGCGCCTTTCCGCACTCCCGGCAATAAGCGATGGCCGGCGCCTCTGGATGATTTAAGCAATTCATTGCTGACTACCTTCTTTGATTACCCGTGGCTGAGCCGCATCCTGATCGGTAAATTCCTTCAAACGCGATTGAATCTCGATCACCAGCCGCAGGTTGTCGTAATACTTCATAGCTCGGTCGTAAACGCGGTGCGAGTGATCGTCAATCCCTTGCCATACTTTTACCGGATCCAGATCCGCTGGCCGCAACTGCCTGGGCTCGATGTGCGCGAAACGCGCCAGCATGGAGAACGAAAGAATCGTCATCGCCATGCCCATCACGTAGCGGGGCTGCAGCCACCCCTGTACAAATCCGCCCTGAACAAATCCACCAAAAAATCGCTTTACCCAGGAAGGCTTCGGATCGCTCGGAAGCCGCTCGGTAACAGCCGCGGGCCCCATTGGCGAATGATGCAGAATGCGAGTCAACAGTTCGGCCGGCGGCTCCGCTTGAGGCACGCGCCCGACGAACGCCGTCACGCCCGCGACATCTTCCGACAGTTGCTTGCAGGCCGGGCACCCGGACAGGTGACTCTCAAGCGCAGTCCTCTCCTCCGCGTGGAGCGTTCCGTCCACGTAGTCGCACAGGAGGATTTCGAACTCTGCGCACGTCATGTTCTTATACCGGCCTCAAATACGAATCTTCTGTCTGCGAAGCACTTTCGCCAACTCAGCCCGCCCGCGATTCAATCGCGACTTCACCGTTCCTTCCGGAACGTTCAGGATTTGCGCGATCTCTCGATATTCTAATTCCTCCAGGTCCCGCAGAATCACTGTCTCCCGCAACTCCGGCGAAAGTTTCTGCAACGCAACCTGCAACAGCTCGCTCGCCTCGCGGCCGGCCAGCATACCATCGGTCCGCGAAATTGCGGCGCCACTCTCTTCGATCGCCACCGCCTGATCTTCAATCGACTCAGTGGCCCGATCCATGCGCGTCCGCCGGTAATGATCGATCAGCAGATTCCTGGTAAGCCTGGTCAGCCAAACGACGAACAAACCTTCGCCCGCCCGGAAGCTCCGCAGGTTCTTGAACACTCGCAGGAAAACCTCCTGCGTCAGATCCTGCGCTTCGGAATCGCTATTGGTGAAACGATAGCAAATCGAGTACACACGACGGGTGTGCACCCTCACCAGGTCTTCCCAAGCGGCTTCCTGGCCGCCCAGGCAGCGCTCCACGAGTTGAACATCCGCATCCAAGCTGTTGCTCGTCCGGACTTGCGGGTACGGTGACTCCCAGCTCCATTTCGCCGCCGGAATTGCCACCGTTGCCATGATGCTTCCTATCTCCTGCTTCCACTAATGAAAACGAGGATCTATGATAAGAAGTTCACTCGAATCCGGGCTTTACATTCGATACCACTGAGTACCTTGCCCTTAGAACCCGCAACTCCCCGTCCTTCCCGAACGCCTTCTTCTCAAACGATCATCCTGGCTGTCTCAGCCGGCTTGTTAATCGTTGTCTATCTAGCTTACCGGACCCGTGGCCCAACTTTCCGCTGGGATTTGTTCCTAACCACGCTCGATTACCTGGACTGGCGCTGGCTGGCAGTCTCTATTTGCTTGATACTGCTGAGTAACGTCGGCCGTGCGCTGCGTTGGCAGGTGATGTTAAAGCCCATGCTGCACGGGATTGGCGCCCGTCCCATCGGCGTGTGGCGCTTGACGTCCGACACCGCGATTGGCCTCACCGCCGGGGTCCTGCTCGGTCGCGTCGGAGAAGTAGTCCGGCCCTATTTGATCGCCATCCAGACGCGCCTCCCGTTTTCATCCCAAGTGGCCGCCTGGCTGCTGGAGCGTATCCTGGATCTGCTTGCCGTATTACTACTTTGCGGCTACGCCCTCATACGAATCCCGCAGTATAGCTGGCGCTTAGGCCCCAAGGTTCAGGACGCGCTCGCAACCGGTGGCTACTCGCTGGCCGTCGCCGGTGCGCTTTGCCTGATCGTTCTGCTCGCCTTTCGCGACCCCGCCCGCCATGCCCAAACCCGGATCTTGGGCGCTCTCACATTCCTGCCTGAACATCAGCAGCATCGGGCTGCCCAAATGCTGGAGGCTTTCTCTCAGGGAGTGGCATGTACCCGTGACCCCCAATCCCTGGCGCTGCTGCTAGGTTACACCGTGCTGGAATGGGCAGTGATCGTGGCCAGCAGCTTTGCACTCTTCCGCAGTTTCCAACTAACACGCGGTTTCGGGCCGCTGGATGTGCTGGTGCTTCTCGCGTTTGGGACACTGGGCAGCCTGGTGCAGATTCCCGGGGTGGGTGGTGGAGTTCAAGTTGCTTCCATTGTTGCACTTACGAAGATTTACGGCATACCGCTCGAAGCCGCCACGGGCATCGCCATTCTGCTTTGGATGGTCGGCTCCATTGCTATCGTGCCTTTGGGCCTGGCTTGCGCCTTCCACGAAGGCCTGAACTGGAGTAAACTTAAGCTATTGTCAGCAAAGCAGATACTGCCAGAGCCTGAAAAAGACACCCAAGCATGAACTGCCCCTTTTGCGGCCACAAAGAGGACAAAGTGATCGACTCGCGCGAAAGTAAGGAAGGCGATGTCGTCCGCCGCCGCCGCCAATGCCTGGGTTGCGAGCGCCGCTTCACCACGTACGAAAGAAGTGACGAAATCCCCTACATGGTCGTCAAAAAGGATGGAAGGCGGGAAAAGTTTGACCGCCAAAAGGTGCTGAACGGCCTGCTCAAGGCTTGCGAGAAGCGACCGGTGGCGATGGCGAAGCTGGCCGAGGTGGTGGACGCCGTCGAAGCCAGACTGGCCGACAATCCCGATCGGGAGATTACCACCACCGAGATCGGGGAGATGCTCATGGAACACCTCAAAAACCTCGATAAGATAGCATATGTGAGATTTGCGTCGGTCTATCGCGACTTTCAAGATGTGGAGGCGTTTCTGAACGAATTGAAGAACTTGGTATTACACAAGCGTTCTTAGTGCCCTGGATTACACAGTACTATCACGCTCGGGGAAAGTTGGTGTAACCAATCTGGAATCAGAACATCTTCTATTTAGGGCTTAACTTCGCGATCGATTCGATGCTATAATCGATTGCTATTATTCAAGGTCGGCACGGTGGCTGAACGCGCGCCTAAGCTAGTGGTTTGTATACAGGTTAACATACCCCGCCAGGTGGAGATCCGTACCAAGTCTTGTGCCCGGTTGGGGAGGTGAGTATCCAAGTGGATCAATTCGAAGATCAATTTCTAGCAGAGGGCCACGAACCCCTCGGACTTCCGTTCGACGAAGAAGCTAATTTCTTCCATCCAGAGGAAGTTCAGGAAGAGGAGTTCCCGGCACAACAGGCCGAAGAATCGATTTATACCGACGACCCGGTACGCGTATACCTGCGCGAAATGGGCGCCGTTCCGTTGTTAACCCGTGAGGGCGAAGTGAATCTCGCTCGTCGCATGGAGCGCGGGAAGCTGCGGATGCAGAAGTCCATCAGCCGGTCCGCTCTGGTTCAGTTGCGGGTTTCCGAGATTGCTGAGTTGCTCAAGCGTGGTGACGACGAACTCGACAATTTCGTCGATTTTGGCGACGTCGAAGAGGGCAGTCCGGCCGATACGAAGAAGCAGGCCGAGGTTCGTGGACAGTTTGGCGATCTGATCGCGCTTCACAAAAAGCAGCTCCAGTTGATCGACAAGCTCGAAACGGTTCCGCTCAGCAACAAAAAGCTACGCCGCAAAGCGCAAGGCAAAGTGTACCGCGCCAAAGTGGAGATGTCGCAAGCCATTCGGCGCCTGCCCTGGCTGCCTTCACGCTGGAAGCAGTTCGCCAAGGAAATCGAGCACGCTGTCGAACAATTGGCGCATCTGGAAGCCGAACTCCGTAAGCTGGAAGGACGCTCGGGATTGACAGCCCAGGGTCGCACGCGCGAGTTGCGCCGTGAAGTTCGGAAACTGGAAAATGCGGCCGGCGCCTCGCTGGGCGATCTGAAGCACAGCATGTCCGTGATCCGCCACGGTGAAATCGAAGCCGAGCGCGCCAAGAAGGATTTGGTCGAAGCCAACCTTCGCCTGGTGGTTTCGGTCGCGAAGAAATACGTCAACCGCGGTTTGCACTTGCTGGATCTGATCCAGGAAGGCAACATCGGATTGATGCGCGCCGCCGACAAGTTCGAATACCGGCGCGGCTACAAGTTCTCAACCTACGCTACCTGGTGGATTCGCCAGGCCATCACGCGCGCCATTGCCGACCAATCGCGCACCATCCGTATCCCGGTGCACATGAACGAGAGCATGAACAAGTTCCTGCGCGCCACGCGCGAGCTCGAAAAGGAACTCGGCCGTGCTCCTACCAACGACGAAATCAGCCGCCGCATGGACATCCCGGTGGAAAAGGTCCAGAAGCTGAAGACCATCTCGCGCGATCCGGTCTCGCTCGAAACGCCGGTAGGCCGCGATGGTGAATCGGCGCTGGGCGATCTGATTGAAGACCGCTGGGTGGGTTCGCCCGTGGACGCCGTCATCGATTCGAACGTCCGCGACGAGACCGCCAACATTTTGAAGACCCTGTCTCCCAAGGAAGAGAAGGTAATCCGCCTGCGCTTCGGTATCGGCTGCGAGCGCGAGCATACCCTGGAAGAGATCGGGCAAGAGTTCGACGTCACCCGAGAGCGCATCCGTCAGATTGAAGCCAAGGCCTTGCGTCAGCTTCGGTCCCCGGAACGGGCGCGGCACCTGAGAGCTTTGCTGGCTGCCCGATAAAGCCGGCAGAGCTAAACCAACAGAGCTAAACCACTCCTCCTCCTGTGTGAAAGGCCGGGCTCATAACCCGGCCTTTTTTATTGAGTTCGCATGCGAAACGACGGTTGGATCCAGCAACAGTTTGCTGTGCTGTTGGATATGGCCAAGCATGATCGTCCCCAGATCATTTGGATCGATAGTCACCAGATTTACCCGAGCAGTAAGGGTTTCGCCTATTCCGAAAGGCCCGTCACGCCAGTGCTGCCGCTTCTAGACCGAGGAATCCCTGCAAATTTCATCCATGAACCAGAGGGGGTGGGGCAAGCGTACCGGCCCCTGACCTTGAACTGGCACATTTTCTTCTCCGCGGAGGATTGACGGCTCCCGAAGTTCTGAAAAGGCATCAGCTTGCGTCCCGTCGTGTTATGCTCCCTCGCAGGGACCATGATTACTCGCCGCTTTCTGTTATCGTTCTCTCTGATAGCAGCCCCGCTCGCCGCCGCTACCTGCGACAGCCTGGCTGCTTTGAAATTGCCCGACACCACCATCACCTCGGCCAAAACCATCGCGGCGGGCGCTTTTACCCTGCCGCCGGGCGTACCGGCTGCGCCGTTTGGTTCTCCGTCCTTCAAGAAGCTGCCCGATTTCTGCCGCATCGAAGGAGTGATTCAACCTTCATCGGATTCGCACATTGAATTCGAAGTCTGGATACCCGCCTTCGGCTGGAACGGCAAGTATCATGGCGAGGGCAATGGCGGATTCGCCGGCTCAATCAATTACACAGCGCTTGCCGACTCCGTCCTCAACGGCTACGCCAGCTCATCCACCGACACCGGCCACAGGGGCGGCGCAACCGATGCTCGCTGGGCGCTCGGCCACCCCGAAAAGATCGTCGACTTCGGCTACCGCGCCGTGCATGAGACGGCCGAGAAATCCAAGGCCATTATTCGCGCGTTCTATGGCGAGGACGTCAAGCATTCTTACTTCAGCAGTTGTTCCAACGGCGGCCGTCAAGCCTTGATGGAAGCGCAGCGATTCCCAGCCGATTACGATGGGATCATCGCCGGCGCACCGGCCGCCTCCTTCACTCGTATTGTCGCTTCCTTCACCTGGGATCTGCAGGCATCTGAGGTGGACCCGGCCAGCTACATTCCAGCGAGCAAATATTCGGCCATTGAGGCCGCGGTGGTGGCTGCTTGCGACGCTCGCGACGGAGTGAAAGACGGTGTGATTGACGATCCACCCAAATGCGACTTCAAACCGGAAACGCTGCTTTGCAACGGGCCAGAATCCGCCGCTTGTCTCACCCAGCCCCAGATCACGGCACTCGAAAAGATCTATGCGGGTCCGCGAAACTCACAGGGAGAACAGGTATATCCAGGTTTCCTGCCGGGCGGTCAATCCGGATTGGCAGGCTGGACTGCTTGGATTTCGGGCGTTGCGCCAGGCAAGAGTTTGCAGTACGCGTTCGCGACACAGGGCGGGGCGAACATGATTTACCAGAACGCCGATGGGACTTCCGCTCCTACAATCTGGATCACGACGTAAAGATCGCCGACGACACCATGGGCGGCCGGTTGAACGCGGTGGACCCGAACCTGAAGGCTCTTAGGGATCGAGGCGGCAAGCTCATCATTTATCACGGCTGGAGCGATCCTGCGCTCGCGCCGCTGGCTACCATCAACTATTACGAAAGCGTAGTGGCGAAAATGGGGCAAAAGCAAACCGCCGATTTCGTTCGCCTCTACATGGTGCCCGGCATGCAGCACTGCGGCGGCGGGCCCGGACCGGACAGCTTTGGCGCCGCCTCAGCCGATCCCAAGGACGATCCGAAGCACAGCCTGTCAGTGGCGTTAGAGGGCTGGGTGGAAAAGGGTACTATGCCTGGCAGCATTGTCGCCACCAAGTACGCGGCAGGCAGCGCCGTCCGCACGCGGCCGCTGTGCCCTTACCCGCAGGTGGCCCGATATTCGGGAACCGGCAGCACGGACGAAGCGCCAATTTCAAATGTAGCGCCCCATAGCTCTTCCGGGCCCCCCTGGCTCTTCTTGACTTTCAGCCCGTTAAGTATTTTACTGTAAACATTCATCTTGGCCGCGGCTTTGCCTACGAAGGACGGCCTCCACGCTGAAACTATGGCAGAACGCAAAATACTGCTCGATTCAACTCTGGACAGTGTGGAGGTGGCGGAAACGGCGGTTCTGGGGGCTGCGCGTGAGATCGGCTTCCCCGAAGATGATCTGCATCAACTGGGAATGGCCGTTCGGGAAAGCATGGTAAACGCCGTGGTTCACGGAAATCGCTACAACGCGCGTAAGAAGGTCCACCTTTCGGTGACCAACGAGTCTGACCGGCTGACCATTGTGATTGCCGACGAGGGTGATGGCTTCGATCCGAATTCGGTGCCCGATCCGTTGGCCGAAGGTAATCTGCTCCGCCAATCTGGCCGTGGGCTGCTTTTGATCCGCGCCTTTGTGGACGAATTCCAGGTGCTTCCCGGGCAGCCGCGCGGGACCGAAGTGCGCATGGTGAAGTACCTGGCCAAAGCCAGCTGACAAGATACAAAAAGAATCGCGAGGAGGGTCCAAATTCGTGAGTGTCAAAATATCACACCGCCAAGTCGGTGACGTTACCGTGGTGGATGCAGCGGGGCGAATCACCCTGGGAGAGGGCGCCAGCGTCTTCCGGGATATGATCCGCGACTTAGCCGCCAAAGGCAACAAGAAAATCCTGATCAACCTGAGCGAAGTCTCCTATATCGATAGCTCGGGGATCGGTGAAATGGTGTCGAGCTTCACCACGGTGACCAATCACGGAGGCCAGTTGAAACTGCTGGGCTTGACCAAACGCGTCAAGGATCTGCTCCAGATCACCAAGCTCTATACGGTGTTCGAGGTTTTCGACGAAGAGTCGACGGCCATTCGCAGCTTCGCGTAACCACCGTTACCCGGCCGGGCCGAGGGAACCGGGCGTCCGTGGGGGATAGTGCCTGAAATGGGGATGGCCCACGATCCTACGCCCTGCTATCATGAGCATGCACTATGCCTGATCTGCACGCGGAGCACGCTCCGATGTCCGACGCCGTCACGAACTCCATCCGGGTGGAGGTTCTGGCCCGGCACTCACCCGAAAACTCCCGGCCGCTACAGGGCGACTGGGTCTTCGAGTACACGATCCGTATTACAAACCAGGGAACCGATACAGTGCAATTGATCAGCCGGCACTGGATCATAACCGATGCTTTGGAGCACACCGAAGAAGTAAAAGGTCCCGGCGTGGTGGGCGAGCAGCCCGTCCTGGCGCCTGGCGAAAGCTTCAAATACTCCTCCTGGTGCCCTCTGAAGACTCCGACCGGTATCATGCGCGGCACCTACCAAATGGTCCGTGCGGGCGGGGAAAAGTTCGACATCGAAATCGCGCCCTTCGCACTGAAGGCTCGTTACACCGTCCATTAATCCCGCTGCTTTTCCCTCTGCGATTTTTCCCGGCTTCGCCGCACTGTAAGGCATGAAAGCTTATCTGTCTCTTCTCCTCACCAGCGCCCTGATTTTCGGCGCGTCGTCGTTGGCCTTTGGCGACTCCAGCAAAAGTGAAAACAGCTCGGGTCACTCGAGCAGCAGTCATCGATCCAAAAGCTCCACCCACCATCGCAGTACAGGCTCGCGCCACAGCAGCGGCAGCAATTCCGGTTCGAAGACCCGTAGCAACGTGCCCTCAAACTAGGCGCACTGTACTCGAGAGCTTCGTTCTGAGCCGCCATGCGTGAGCATGCGGTTTTTCTCGGTCCACGCGGGAATCCGCATGCTTACGCATGGCGGCTCGGATGCGGCACTGGCCGGGCGTGACACCCTCTCTCGTGGTAACTTGTCTGCTTGCCCGCGCATACGTTCTCTTCAAGGCTTCACTGGGATCTCGCTCCCAATCGCATCAGCCGTTTGTTGGACGAAAAACGGGCGGCTGGCGTGTCCATCCTCGATCTAACGGAGTCGAATCCTACCGTCGCGGGCTTCGCCTATCCATCGGATGCGATTCTCTCCGCGCTGGCCGATCCCCGCTCGCTCCGCTATGAGCCAGCCGCCGCGGGAATGCCGTCCGCACGCGCCGCGGTGTCTGCGTATTACTCCGGGCTCACGTCTCGCCCCGTCGCCGGGGATCGCATTCTGCTGACCGCCAGCACCAGCGAGGCCTACGCCTTCGTCTTCAAGCTGCTGGCCGACCCTGGCGACGAGGTGCTGGTTCCCAGCCCGTCCTATCCCTTGTTCGACTATCTGGCCGCGCTCGATTCGGTGCGCGTCCTCCAGTACCCGCTGGTATACCACGGGGCATGGGACATCGATTTTGACGCGCTCACCCGCGCCATCACTTCCCGCTCGCGCGCCATCGTGCTGGTGAATCCGAATAATCCGACCGGGTCCTTCCTCAAGCAGCGGGAGCTTGGCCCCCTCCTCGCGTTGTGCCGCTTACACAACCTGGCGCTCATTTCCGACGAAGTTTTTGCCGATTATGTGTTGGACGACAACGCCCAAGTGATCCGATCGCTAACTGGAGTGGACGAAGTGCTAACGTTCTGCCTGAGCGGTCTCTCCAAAGTGGCGGGCCTGCCACAATTGAAGCTCGGGTGGATCGTGACGGGCGGACCGCCTGCCGATCGACAGGATGCCTTCCAGCGCCTCGAACTGATCGCCGACACATATCTGTCGGTCAGCGCACCGGCGCAATGGGCGGGACCCGCGATGCTCGGGTTGCGCTGCCAGGTGCAGCAACAAATTCTCGGGCGCGTCCGGGCCAACCGAACTTTTCTGGCGAGTCAAATTGGACCCGCCTCCCCTTGGAACCTGCTGGCCACCGAAGGCGGCTGGTACGCGGTACTGGAAGCGCCGCGCATTCAGAGCGAGGAGGAATGGGTTCTGAACCTTCTTGCCGAAGACAATGTGCTGGTTCAACCCGGTTTTTTCTTCGATTTTGAACGGGAGGCGTTCCTGGTGATCAGCCTGCTCACCGCGGAGGATGTTTTCCGCGCGGGCATCCGCCGGCTTCTGGCGCATGTTACTGAGCCGCGACCGTGAGGGACTCGGTTTTTACGCCGTCGGCGCTTAGGCCGGTTTACGAATATCGGCTTCAGTGGACGCGGCCGACGAAATCCGCGCGTTCGCCAGCTCCATCAGCTTCTCGCAACAGCCGCTCATCGAGATGGTGATATCGCTGAGTGAAGCGCCCTGAAAGTGCAGACGCGGCGGCTGGTGGTGATCCGGGCAACGCAACCCACGCAGCTTGTCCTTAGTGGATTGCTTGAACTGTTCGATGCGCGCGCTGTCAAAATTCGTCAGCATCCACGAACATTCTAGCACCTGTCTGTTACAAACAAGAGACAACGATTTTGTCCCGAAAGAGGCCGAACCGGCCGGTTCCGGTCCTGCTTCCAAAGGCCGCTCCGGCACCTTGGGTGGAAAAAGGTTCGCAAATAAGGGTGCGACAGGCACTTTTGGGGGCTTGACAACCGGTCCGGCATGCTTAGAATGGGGATAATCTCTCTCTTTCTATGCAGCCCTGCACCCATACCCGCACTGAAATGTTGGCCCGACGAGATGGGGTTGACTACCTGCGATGCCTGGATTGCGACCAGGTATTCGAAGCCGAAGACCTGGAAGCCATCGTCCCGGCCTACGACGAGGACGACCAACCCGCGGCCTAACCCGTCTTATTCCTAGACACTACCTCAATTTGGAGTGAGACTTTCTTCCCCGAACCGGTACCACATTGCTATCCAAAGGTCCCACGTGGTTTAGTGCTGGCGGTTCATTAAATTTCGTACGGAACCTGCCATGCTAGACACAGTCAACCTGGTACGTAACCACACAGATACAAACCAGGCTGATACATAAGAATGACGCCTCTTCGCATTGTCGCCATCGGTGGTGGAACCGGGCTTTCCACGCTCTTGCATGGCCTGAAACGGTATGCCCTGGAGCCTCGGGAAGTCGAAATCACAGCCATCGTCACCGTTACCGACGATGGCGGCAGCTCCGGACGCCTGCGCCGCGAATTCGACGTCCTGCCGCCCGGCGATATCCGTAACTGCATGGTAGCCCTGTCAGAAGACGAGGCACTGCTCTCCAAGCTGTTCCAATACCGCTTCTCCGAAGGCCGCGGCCTCAAGGGACACAGCTTCGGCAACCTGTTTCTAACCGCGCTAACCAACCTGACAGGCGATTTCGTACAGGCCGTAAAAGTCTCCTCGGAGGTTCTAGCCAGCCTGGGCCGGATCTATCCGGCAACCAACGCCAACGTGGTCCTGGAAGCCGAGCTGGAAAATGGTTCCATCGTCAAAGGGGAGACCAAAATAGGAAAGAGCCGGTCCCGCATTCGCCGCATCCACTTGCAGCCTCGCCACCCGAAACCGCTCCCGGAAACCCTGGCCGCTATTGAAGATGCCGATCTCATTACCTTCGGGCCCGGATCGCTTTTCACCAGCGTTGTTCCCAACCTGCTGGTGGAAGGTATCGCGCCGGCCATCCAGCGCAGCCTGGCTTTGAAGGCTTATTTCGTGAATCTGATGTGGCAACCGGGCGAGACCATTGGCTTCCGAGCCTCCGATCACGTGGAGGCGCTTCATCTCCACGCCGGCATGCGCCTGCTGGATATTGCCGTTGTGAATACACGCACCATCACCCCTCGGCAACGGCGCAAGTATGCAACCCAAAAGGTGCGCCCCGTAGCCAACGATGTTGAGCGCCTGGCGGAAATGGGTCTGCAAGTGGTTGCTACCGACCTGCTGGCGCCCGGCGAAAGCGTGCGTCACGATCCGCGCGCGTCCGCCGACGTTGCACTACAATTGGCAAAGCGCGGGCAAATGGGCCGCCGTCGATTCCGCGTGCTCGGGGAGCGTTAGCTAACCTAACCAAAGTCAATGACATCCCAGACCAATGTGGTGATCCTGGCCGCTGGCCTCGGCACCCGGATGAAATCCAAGCGGGCTAAAGTACTGCACCGCGCCGGCGGCCTGTCGCTGATTGAGCACGTGGTTCAGGCGGCTGGGGCGATTGCACCTGCAAGCAACGCGACCGTTGTGGTGGGACACCAGGCCGATCGGGTTCGGACGCTTCTGGCGCCTTCTGGCGTCCATTTTGTCGATCAAACCGAGCAAAAAGGCACCGGCCATGCCCTGCTCGCCTGCCGGGATTCGCTGCTGTCGCGGCCCGGATTGGTGGTCGTGCTTTATGGCGACTGCCCGCTGCTTTCACCCGCCACTCTTACCGAGTTGGTTCGCCGCCAGTCTGCTAGCGGATCCGGGGCCACCCTGATCACAACTCGTCTGACCGACCCCACCGGTTACGGCCGCATCGTCTTCGGAGAAAACGGCGACGTTCGCGCCATCGTGGAGCACAAAGCAGCCACGCCCGCGCAGCTTGCCATTCCTTTCATCAACTCCGGCATCTATTGCTTCCGTGCCGACCTGCTGTGGAAGCACCTGGTTGAAATCCGGCCCGACAACCCGGCGCACGAATATTATCTGACCGACATTGTCGAGATCCTCGGCCGCGCCGGCCACACCGTAGCCGCCATGGAAGTGGAGAACTCGGCGGAACTGCTGGGAATCAATACGCGCGCTGAGCTGGCCGAAGTGGATAAGATCTTCCGGGAACGAAAAGTGCAAGAGCTGATGCTCGCGGGTGTAACCATTGAGAAGCCTGAAACGGTAACCATCGATTCCAGTGTGCGGATCGGCGAGGATTCCAGTGTGGGCCCGTTCGCGCAGATTCTGGGGCGCACCGAAATCGGCGAGGATTGCCGCATCGGCGCGTGCTCCATCGTGCAAGACTCAACGCTCGCCTCCGCGGTTGAAATAGCTCCGTTTACTTACGTCGTGGATTCCCACATCGAAACTGGCGCGATCATCGGGCCATTCGCCCGCTTGCGTCCGGGAAACCGAGTCGGCAAAGACGCGCGTATCGGCAACTTCGTCGAACTCAAGAATACGCGCTTGGGTGCGGGCGCGAAAGCCAATCACCTGGCGTACCTGGGCGATTCCGACATCGGCGATCGTACCAACATCGGCGCCGGCACCATCACCTGCAACTACGATGGCGTCGCCAAGCACAAAACTCAGATCGGCCAGGGTGCGTTTGTCGGCAGCAATTCCACGCTGGTGGCGCCGCTCGAAATTGGCGATGGCAGCTATATCGGCGCCGGCTCCGTGATCACCAATGCCGTGCCGCCCGAAGCCCTCGCGTTGGGCCGCGCGAGGCAGGTCAACAAAGAAGGCTGGGCCGCGAAGAGAAAAAAGAAGAAGTAGCTATTTTTTGTCCGTGGCCTACTTTTTGTTCGACGCCTTTTGCGATGTTCTTACCACCACCAGTCGTGCCACGTCGCCATCGTCGCTGGTGACGTAACCCACCGTCACCCTCACGCGAACCCGCAGCTTGCCTTCGATGCGGGTGTCGGATTTGATCCAAAAGGTACGTTTCTCGGCGGGCTTTCCCAGGATGCTACGGGAGACCGTAATCTTAGTTGCCATCAGCTCAACAACCGACCCGGAAAACGTCTGGTCGTACTTGGGCTCGCTCTTGGAATTGTCGGCGTGGCCGGATTTCGCACCGTCGGATTTCTCGATGCTGGCGTTTTCTTGCGCCCGGCCGCCAATCGCGAACAATGCCCCCGCAACAATCAGCAAAGTCGCGAAACGGAGCCGCACTCTTGAATCATAAACCAAGCCGGTTGGGACGGGACCGAGGTTGGTATTAAACTTGCTTCATTCGGGTGTGCCTACAACAGCACAAGTACTGGATGGTATAGATTCGGCAGGCGCGCTTCGCCGATGGCGATCAAATCGCCGTCTGGGCCGAGAGCCTTTACGTACTTCGAACCGGCTCTTTCCACGAAAGGCGACAGCCGGAAATCCTTGCCCTGCCGGATCTGGCCGGCAGTGAGTACATCGACGGTCGCGTTCGGGATCTCCGGCAAAACCTGGGAGGCCGGAATCAGCGCCTGGTCCAACGCGCCGCCGCGCGCCAGCTCTTCCAGAGCCTCCAGGGTCCGCGCCTGGCCCTCGGTGAACTCGCCGGACACTGTACGGCGCAGGGCGGTCAGGAAGGCGCCGCACCCGAGCTCGCGGCCGGCATCGTGGGCGATACCGCGCAGATAGGTTCCGGCCGAGCACCGGACCGAGATCCTGGCGTTGGTTCCATCGAATTCCCCTAGGTGCAGTGCGAGCACCCGAACCTCCACCGGCGCCAATTCCACGGCGATGTGCTTGCGCGCGAGCCGATAGGCAGGTGTTCCCGCCACCTTTTTCGCCGAAAACGGGGGCGGAGTTTGCATAATGGTTCCACGAAACTGATCCAACACAGTTTCCAACTCCGCGCGCGTGAAGTTCGGCTCAACGGGCTCGGACACCGGAGAACCCTCGCGATCGTAGGTGTCGGTGGCCCATCCAAATTGGACCCTGGCATCGTAGGTCTTCTCACCGGAGGAAAAAAATTGTGCCAGGCGCGTGGCGCGGCCAGCACCAACGGCAGGACGCCAGTGGCCAGCGGATCCAGCGTGCCCAAGTGTCCCACCTTTCGCGTCTTCGCCAGCCGTCGCATGCGATTCACGACATCGTGCGAAGTGAGACCCTCCGGTTTGTCGACAACAATAACCCCGTCCACTAAGACCACTGTAACAGTGGTCATCGGAGGCGACTGTGCGCGGAGCGTTTCAGAACCGTGACCGTGAGGGAGCGGAAACCTGGCGGCCAGGAGGCACGTCTCCAGAATTAGCAACATCGCATTTCGCTTTTTCTCCAAGACGAATTTCGATTTGACTTCGGCAGTCTGATCCGCGAAAGCAGTTCAGTTGCCGGCCGGTGAGCATCTTCCTCCGAGTGTTCACCGGCTTCTATTTTTGAAGCGGGTCCTGCTGGACGCGCTCCATGGAGACGAGTGCGCGCCGGGCCGCGCGAACAATGCTGCGAGGCAATTGATAGCGGGCGGCTTCGTCCAATCCGCACCACGCCACCTGCGGCGCTTCCTCGCTTAAAGCAAACTCCTCGGAGTTTGCGTTAAAAGCAAAGATCAGATCGTGATGCAGATGGAACGGCTCGCCTTTGCGCGCGGGAATCGCGTGCACGTCCATGCCGGCCAGGCGCGCCGATCCAGTGCGTTGGATTCGCGCCGCGGTCTCTTCGATAGCTTCACGCCGCGCGGTGTCACCCAACGTTACATCGGTCTCCTCCACGTGGCCGCCGGGAAGCAGCCAGCGGCGATGGCGATGATGATGCATCAGAAGGAACTGACGGCCCTGGGGATGCAGGACGACGGCCGTGCAGGTAATGTGGCCGGGATGAAACTGATCGCGAGAAAACGGCGCGGGGGTGGATTCGAGCAGCGATAGGATCAGCTCGCGGCTCTTTTCTTCTTCGGGCGATGTGTCGAAGGCACGCACCAGCGCGAGGGCCTCAGAGGTGGATCGCATCCGGCCGCTCAAAACTCGATAGCCGACAGCACTTCCGACGGCCGCTTATCAAAGGCCCGGCAAATGGCCAGCAGACTCTCGATGCTGGGCAGATTGGCGCCCCGCTCGATAGAGCTGATTTGCGAGATGCTCAACTTGGTGGCGGCGGCCAGATCCTTGAGCGACCAGTCGCGCTCCACGCGCAGCATCTTGATCTGGTGGCCCAGCCGTTCGCGCAAACGATCCTGCACGGTGCGTCCGAATCCGTATTTGTCAATGGCATTGTGCAGTGTTTGCCTGAGCTGCGCCAGTGAGAACGGCTTCGAAATATAGTCGAAGACTTTCATCTTGAAAGTGGCGCGCATGTCTTCGAGCGACGGATAACCGGTGACAATGATGACGCACAGGCCGGGGTAAGCAGCCAGCAGTTGTTCCAGCACCTTGTCGCCTTTGAACTCGCCCATCTTCATGTCCAGCAGCACGATGTCGGGAAGGCGCTGGTCACAGGCCGCGAACAGCTCGTCGGGATGGCCAAAGGCGCGGATGGTGTACAGCCCGTCGTCCTTCAGGGCGTCTTCCAGGTAATTGCAGAAATCGGGATCGTCGTCCAGAATGGCGAGTTCCACCAGACCGCTGTTGCTTACCGGTTTTCCCAGAGATGGATCGGGCGTGGGATCGGATGCTCGTTCGGACGACGGCCTTATCGCCACCTCAATTGGCTCCTTCGGCGCGGCGGGCGGCCGGAGCGGGCAGTGTCACTTCGAGACAAGCGCCGCCCTCCGCTCTATTGGACGCGGCAATGGTTCCACCGTGCTGATGAATGATGCCCTCGGCAACCGTGAGTCCGAGCCCGGTGCCCTTGGCGTCGAGACGCGTGGAGACGAACGCCTCGAAAATGTCCGGCAGCACGTCGGGCGCGATGCCGGGACCGTTATCTTCCACCGCCACCGAGATCCAGGGCTGCGCGTTGCGATTCAGGCGGCGTGAATGAACTGCGATCTCGCCAGCGGCCGGAATGGCGTAGAGCGCATTGCGCAGCAGATTGACGAAAACCTGCACCAGGCGATCGGAATTGCCGTTGACCACATCCTCCGAGTTGACATGATTGGCAAAGTGCGAGGCGGCGGCCTTGTTGTCGATGGCCACCAGCGTCCAAGCTTCGTCGATCAAATGGCGCAGCGGCACCGGCTCCATGTGCTGTTTGCGGACGCGCGAGAAATCCACCAGGCTCTCGCTGATGCGGCGGATGCGCTGCGTGACGCGCAGCATACGGGCCAGCCGCTCCAGCGTAGCCGCGTCGCGGTTGGTTTCGGTGAGCTTTTCGATGGAGCCGTGCAGCACCGTGAGCGGCGTGTTCAGTTCGTGCGCGACGCTGGCGCTGAGCAGGCCGAGACTGACCAGGCGGTCCTGCGCTTCCAGCTTGCGGAGCGCTTCCTCCAAATCCTCTTCACGCTTGCGGAGCTCGATGATGGTAGCGTTGCGCGAGCGCATGATGTGGCCGATTTCATCGCCGGGGATAAAGGCATCGTTGATCAGCTCCCGATCGCGGTCACCCCGCTGCGTGGCTTGATCGGCGTCGAGCATCAGCTGCAGCGGGCGATAGACGTACAACGGCATGATGGTGGTTTCGAGCACCAGCACGGCCAGGATGTAGATGACGCCGAGCACAATGAACAGGTTGGCTTTGGCGTGATCGGGAAGGTACGGGTAAAGCGCGAAATAGACGCCGATGGCAAGCACCAGGAAGAAAACGTTGTGCAGGACCATCAGCTTGAGGCGCACTTTGAGATCGCCAAAGAGCCGGGTGACGCGTCTGGGCGACCGCGACTTCATCGGCGAGCGCGACCGCATGGGCGCCGGGACAGTGAGGGATTGTGATCGGGTCACGGGTGTACCTGCTCACTAATTCTACGAAATTGGCGGTTGGGGATTAGGGGTTGGGGACTGAGGGTGGGGGTTGGGGAAAGAAAGTGCGGCACGGCGCAACCCAACCGTACCGCAAGTTACTTCAATTACCGAAGCCCTTCTGGTATCCGGCTTCGTACGCTCTCTGATCTTCGTCTTTCTTGAAATGTCTTTTCTTGCTGTGGTCCAGCTTATGCGCATGGTCACTCTGGCCTTCGCGCATACCTTGCTGGTATCGTTTGTTCTTCGAATAATCCTGGCCATGGTCCTGGAAAAATGGGGCCGCTACGGCCTGTACCGCGCCTCCCGTGAGACCGATGCCCGCCGCAACCGCCAGAACCCAAGTATAGTGTTTTAGATTGATTCTCATAAGATTCGTCCTCTCGTCGCGAAACCAGCACGCGCATGGCCTTTCGTGCGGATGTGGTACGTATGAGTGTGCGCACGGTGCGGCCAGTACGTTGTTAACCAGATGTGGTCATCCGACCGCCTATGGTCAGGCGTGCGAGGCCGCCAGCAGCTCTTGAGAAAGCTCTTCCGGCAGGTCGAGCATCACGTCATGGCCGCTCTTCATCGTGACCGTTCTCCAACCCTTGGCCTTTGCCTGGTCGTAAAAATGTGCAAACGGAGTGGGTTCCCAGCCGCTGGCCAGGATGAAAGTGACGTTCTCGATCCCGGCGATTTTTCCCGTCAGCCGGGGAGGTTGCTCAAAGTGCAGCGGTTGCTGAAACGTGGCCAGGGGCTGCATGGTGCACTGGCGGTTTACCCAATCCAGATCTTGAGGGTTCACGTGAAAGGCTTCGGCGGGTATCGGCGGCACCTTCCAAGCCTCGCCACTTGCGAGCGCCTGCTCGAGCTGTGACTCCCTCATCGGGGCCGGGAGAGTGTCGTAAAGACTTTGGCCATTCTCCAGTACGAAGGCATCCAAATATACCAGCGCGCCGATTCGATCCGGAATGCGATCCGCCACCCCGCTAATCACACAGCCGCCGTAGGAATGGCCGCACAGCACTACATCGGACAGCTCCTCCCACCGGATGAGGTTCACAACATCGGCGATGTGGGTCTCGAGGTTCACGTGCGGTGACAACAAGTGAGAGCGATCCGCGACGCCAGTCAGGGTCGGGGTGAAGACCTCATGCCCGAGCGCCTGGAGCGCCCGGCGGACCCGCTTCCAGCACCATCCGCCGTGCCAAGCTCCGTGAACCAGGACAAACACACTCATAGTCCACCGATTATACCGGCAGCGCGCAACTGTAGCTTACCCACTCTTGCCTCAACACGATGAACAAGAACCTGGCATTCACACGAGTGTGAATGTGGCCCGCAAGAGTGCGTGCGCCACAACGAGCTTAGAATGAAGGCAGATGAATTGTCTGCTTCTATTCCTGCTTTTAGCCGCTCCCGCGGCCACCGATATTGCGCAGCGGCTGGCGCGCTGGAAGCCGGTGGACATGCCGTATCATGCGGAAACGCTCAACGCGCGTGAGCGGCAGGTGGTGGATAAATTAGTAGACGCCTCGCGCGATATCGAGGCTATCTACTGGCAGCAGAGCGATCCAGCAGCGCTGGAGCTTTACAAAACCACGAAGGATCCGAACCTCAAGCAGCTACTGTTGATCAACGGCGGGGAGTTCGATCTGATCGACGGCAACAAGCCGTTCGTGGGCGCCAGGCCGATTCCGCCCGGGCGCAATCTGTATCCCGAGGGGCTGACCGGCGCACAGATTGAAGCTTACGTGAAGGCGCATCCGGTCGAAAAAGATGCCATCTATAGTCCATACACGATTCTCCGCTGGGAGCGAGGAAAGCCGGGCGCGAAGCTGGAAGCGATTCCCTATCACGTCGAATACAAGAAATGGCTGGAACCAGCGGCGAAATCGCTGCGCGAGGCGGCGGAGGCGAGCGACGACCAAGATTTCGCGCAGTTTCTGCGCATGCGCGCCGACGCGCTACTCTCCGACGATTATTATCCGAGCGATCTGAAATGGCTGGATCTGAAGAATCCCAAGATCGACGTGATTTTCGCGCCGTATGAGACTTACCTGGACGACGTTCTGGGCGTAAAGACTTCGTACGGGGCGGCGGTGCTGATCCGCAACCAGCCGGAGAGCGCGAAGCTGGCGTTGTATCAGAAATATATTCCCGATCTTCAAGATGCGTTGCCCATCGCTGCCGCGGACAAGCCTTCCAAGCGCGGCCAGCCGACACCCATGGAAGTAATGGACGCGCCGTTTCGAGCTGGCGATCTGTTGCATGGCTATCAGGCCGTGGCTGACAACCTGCCGAACGATCCGCGCATTCACGATACCAAGGGAACCAAGAAAATCTTCTTTAAGAATTTCATGGACGCGCGCGTGAACTATGTCGTGCTTCCGCTGGCGAAATATCTGATGCCGAAGGCGCAGGCCGCGCAGGTTTCAGGTGAAGGATATCTGGCGGCGGTGGTGCTGCACGAAATATCGCATGGGCTGGGGCCGGCATACTCGCGGGTGAGCGGAAAGCAGGTGGCGATCACGGAAGCGATTGGCCCCCTGTATTCGCCGCTCGAAGAGGCCAAGGCCGACGTAGTGGGAATGTATGACCTGGCGTGGCTGATGGATCACGGAGCGTTGCCTAAGAATCGCGCGCAGGAATATTACTCCTCCTACGTGGCCGGCATTTTTCGATCGGTGCGCTATGGCGTGGCCGAGGCGCATGGGCGCGCGGAGATGATGGAGTTCAATTACCTGGTGGAGCAGAAGGCGGTGAATCGCGTGGCGGGCACGTATGCGGTGGACTTTGCGCGCATGCCGGCGGCCATCGCGTCGCTTTCGAAAGAGCTTCTGACCATTGAGGCGACGGGTGACCGCCAGCGCGGCGAAGCGTGGTTCAACCGCTATGACAAGATGCCCGACGAGCTAGCGGAGGCAATGAAGGCTGCGGCGAAACTGCCGGTGGATATCTGGCCGACTTTTTCGTTTCCGGTCTTAGATTAATTGCATGAAGCGATTCACCATACCAAAACTAGCCGTCATCCTGGCCACGCTGGTGTCTTTCGCGTGGATCGTCATTTTGTATGCGCTACCAGGGAGCCCGGCCAGCGGACCGCGCGCCGCCGTGGCGCTCGCCATTCCCGTAGCTCTGAGTCTTTGGGGACTGTCCTCGGATAGATTCCGGAGGCTCGCAGGCGCGGCGATTCTGGTGTATTCGCTGCTGGCGATATTCTTCGTTTCCTTCTTGATTATGGGGTTGTCTTACCTGCCCAGCGCGCTTCTCCTGCTCATCAGCAAAAGGGCCGAAGCTCGCGCCCCGGCCCCGTCACTCCTCCGAAATCCTTAACTCAACTCGCTTACTGATACGTGCTGTTTATCTGGTCACCGGTAAACCCGAAGTTGATCCCGAAATTGAGGCCGTGAGCCGAGAATGTGCCATAGCTAGCCACATTCTCCACGGTCAATGATCCGGACCCTGCGGGCAGGGTGCTCGTCACGTAGCTGGGAACCGCGAAGGTTCGCGCGCTTTGCTCGGCGATACAGGTGAAACTGCCATATGCTCCCGAATTCTGGTCCGACGAATAGCCCTCGATAATCACGTAAGAACCCGAACCGCCGCCGGTCCAATCCACGGTGACTCCTTGCGCGCGGTTGATTGTCGCGCCCGCGCTTTGATTCGTCCACGTTAGAAGCGGGTTAGGAAGATTGATGGTGGTCTTAAAGCTGCCCACGTCCGCACCGCCGCCTCCGTTGTAGGTAAACGCCCCGCCCGAGGAAGTGATGGCGTTGCTCGGAAGACTGTCGCTATAATCCCCCTTCTCAAGAGACATCAGGGTGTAGGTTCCCGCAGGTCCAGTAAGAGTGATGGCTCCTGCGTCCAGCCCGACCACGGTCGGAATTGAGCCGCTGACCGATACGACCTCACTTACGAAACAGCTCCCGACCGAAAACGCCGAGCCGCTCGAAGATCCATACGCCGCGCCAGTTTCTTTCGTAAAGTCCGCGAAGGCGATGTTTTCCGTCGTCGTACCGGTTGCGGGCGGGTTCGCAGGCTGGATGAGCTGCCCTACAAAGAGATCTCCATACGAAACCGTAGCCTGGCCGGTCAGGGTGCTGACGGTAGTTCCTGAAATGCCAAAAATCGAATCGTTGCATTGGCCGCCGCTTGGGCTGATCGCCAGCGACCCAAAATTCGTAGTCGTGATGTTCTTGCCGCTTCCAGTTACGCCCACGAAACCGACATAACAGCTCGTCGGGACGTTGTCCGGTATGGTTAGGTCGATCTGATTGTAGCCCGGATAGCCCGATGAGCCCGCGTAAAGTATGGTGGCGGGAATGCCGCCAATGTAGATTTTTATAGGCGTGTTCACGGCGTGCGGCGTGGTAGTAAAAACCGTGTCGCTGTCCGCGGTGTCAGCGCCCAATCCCGAGCCATACAGAACGATCGTCTGCCCCGGCTTCGCTGAGTTTGTGTAGGTAAAGATAGACCCGGAGGTATCCGTGGCAAGAATCAGACCACCGCCGGTGCCGAAGTAGGTGTTTATGCCCAGCGCGTAGGCACAACTTGGAAAGAAAAAGCATTGCTCGTCGCGCCATTGTAGGAGACGGTAATAGTCGCCGAACCGGTGGGCGTGTTGGATGGCAGGACCGCGGCGATCTGACCGGGAGTGGCGTAATACATCGCGGGCTGAACCGTGGTGCCGCCCACTGACACGGATATAGTGGCACCCTCAAGAGTCTTAGGAATTCCGTTGGCGCTCGATTGTAGGACTACACTTGGCGGAGAACTCGACATGCCGCTGCCGAAGATCAAGAAAATGGTTCCCGGAGCGATACCCGAGTTCGGGAAGCCCGCAGGGATGTAACTGTAATTGTTCACAACGCCCGTGATCGTGGGGCCAGTTGGTGTGCTGGTTGCCGTAACGAACGTGGTGAATTGCAGAGTGATCGACCCGCCGACAGCGGTCACTAGGGCCACCGAGAAATTGCCTCCACTCGTATGCACGATGAGAACATCGTTGGCTGCCGGCGTGAATGCGGTTGCCGTGAGGTAGGACGAGAACAGGCTCCCAAATTCCGATATCAGGCTCGTGCCCGACGAGACCAGTGAGTTGTATCCACTCTGCCCGGAGTAAGCACCGGCCAGGGGAGTGGAGGCGATATCGACGGCAGTAGCCGACCCTTGTGGCGTAAGCGCAGTGCCATTCCATGAAAGATCTCCGCCGGATGTTCCGGTGGCGCCAGTGTCCAGGTTCAGCGTGGAACCCGTCGCTAGGGTGGGCGTGCCAGTGACGTTGGCCAGGGCTGCCACGGGAAAAGCGAAAACTAATACGGCTAAGGCATTACGAAAATACAGCTTGGACATAATTCCTCCTCTTAGGAACGCAAACGTTGCGTCGCACGGTCTCCTCTAGATAGTACGCGAGAATGCAAGGCCAAAAGGATCAGGCCGCTCCCTAAAATCGACCTCGGGATATACTGAGACACGAGCACGTGGGAATGGCTGGGTGAGTGAGCCTTTAGACCAAGACGTTACACATCTGTTGATCCAGTGGAGCAAGGGCGACTCAGCCGCGTTGGACGCGTTGGTTCCGCTGGTCTACGATGAACTCCGGCGGCTGGCACAGCTTTACCTGAACCGCGAAAAGCCCGGCCACACGCTATCGTCCACGGCTTTGGTACACGAAGCCTATCTCCGGCTGGTGAAGCAAAAGGACGTCACCTGGCAGAACCGGGCGCATTTCTTTGGAGTGGCGGCACGGATGATGCGGCGGATTTTGGTGGATCATGCGCGCAGGCACGGCTACGAAAAGCGCGGCGGCGGAGAGATGACACTTTCGCTCGATGAAACAATGGCGCCCGCGCCAGAGCGGGAGATCAACCTGGTGGCGCTGGACGATGCGCTCGACACGCTGGCGAAGCTGGACGAACGCCAAAGCCGGATGGTGGAGTTGCGGTTCTTCGGGGGATTGTCGATCGAGGAGACATCGGAGGTTCTGGGAGTGTCGGCGCCGACGGTGAAGCGCGAATGGGCGTCTGCCCGGGCTTGGCTGTATCGCGAGATCCGCGGGCCGCAGCGTCTTTGAGAGAAATAGAATGACGCGGGAACAGTGGCAGATCGTACGAAAGACGCTGGAGGGCGCGCTCGAGACGGATCCATCGGAACGCGCCAGGTATCTGGACCAGGCCTGCGGGAGCGATGCCGAGCTGCGGCGCGAAGTGGAATCGTTACTGGAGGCCAACGATGCGGCGACGGGGGCTTTCCTGACAGGCCGGGCCGTCGACCAGGTGAGCGATTTCGGGGACCGGAACTCCGATACGCTGAAGGGGCGGCGGATCGGATCGTACCTGGTGATGGAGGAGATCGGCCAGGGCGGCATGGGGACCGTGTATCGCGCGGTTCGCGACGACGACCAATACCGCAAACAGGTAGCGATCAAGGTGGTGCGCGGCGGCCTGGGCGATCGGCTCGCGATCCAGCGCTTCAAGGCCGAGCGGCAGATTCTGGCCAGTCTCGATCACGCCAATATCGCCCGCCTGCTGGACGGAGGCGCCACCGAGGACGGGCGGCCGTACGTGGTGATGGAGCTGATTGCGGGCGTACCGATCGACGAATACGCTGACGCCCGCGGGCTGAATGTGCGTGAGCGATTGAAGCTGTTCCGAACGGTTTGTTCGGCGGTGGCGTTCGCGCACCAGCGGCTGGTGATCCATCGCGACATTAAGCCCGGCAATATTTTGGTAACCCAGAGCGGCGATCCGAAGCTGCTGGACTTTGGAATCGCAAAGATTCTGGATGACGAGCAGCAGTCCGGAGGCGGCGAGGCGACGGTGACCATGGTGCGGCTGATGACGCCCGAATACGCCAGCCCGGAGCAGGTGCGCGGAGAACCGGTGAGTACGGCTACCGACGTTTATTCGCTGGGCGTGGTGCTGTACGTACTGCTCACCGGAAAGAAGCCCTATCGGGTGATGAGCAGAACTCCCCACGACATTGTGCAAGCGGTGCTGGAAGCGGCGCCGGAGAGTCCCAGCACCGTGAACCGCCGTTTGCGCGGAGATCTGGACAACATTGTCCTGAGGGCGCTGCGCAAGGAGCCGGAGCGGCGCTACGCTTCGGTGGAACAATTTTCGGAGGACATCCGAAAACATCTGGAAGGGCTGCCGGTGAGCGCGCGGCCGGACACCCTGGCGTATCGCGGGTCCAAGTTCGTGCGGCGTCACAAATGGGCCGTGATCGCAGCCGGCCTGGCGGTGCTGGCCTTGCTGGGAGGGATGGCGGCAACACTGCGCGAAGCGTACATCGCGCAAACGGAGCGCCAGATCGCCGAGCGGCGCTTCAACGACACGCGCCAGCTTGCCAATGCGCTGCTGTTTGAAGTGTACGATGCGATCGAGCATTTGCCCGGTGCCACGCCGGCGCGTAAGGTTCTGGTGGACCGGGCGATGCAATATCTGGACAAGCTGGCGAACGAAGCCAAAGGAGATCTCAGTCTGCAACGGGAGCTGGCGTCGGCCTATGAGCGCGTGGGCGACGTCCAAGGCGGATTTCGAAGGTCGAATCTGGGCGATACGGCGGGTTTCATTGCGAGCTACCGGAAAGCGCTGGCGATTCGGGAGGCGGTTTTGCGCGCCAACCCGGGAAATGCCGAGTCCCAGCGGGCATTCTTTCAGACGCATCTGCGGCTGAGCGACGCGTTGATGGCCACGGGCGATCTCGGCGGCTCCGTGGATCAAGTTAAGCAGATGTTGCCGATCGCCGAGAAATTGTCGGCGGACGATCCGAGCAATCTCACCAACCGGCGGAATCTGGCGGGGGCGCGTTTGGATTATGGCTGGAAGCGGTCCGGTCTGGGAGATTGGAAGGACGGGCTGAAGGAATGCGAGAAAGCGGCCGCGATGCTGGAGTCGGTGGCGGCTGCCGATCCGTCCGACCGTGAAACCAGCCGCGTTCTCGCGGTAGCGTATGAGCGCGTGTCGGAATTGCTGTCCACCAATGAAGGGCGGCACGCCGAAGCGCTCGAATTAGAGCGAAAGGCGCTGGCGGTGGAGGAGCGGTTGCTTCGCCAGGCTCCTGGAAATACCGATATCGAAAGACTGAAGGCCTGGGACACCATGCGCGCGGGCGAAGAAATCCTGGCCGGCGGAGACCTGGCGCAGGCGCTCGAAGAATATCGTGATGCGATGGATCAGTTTCAGGCGCTGTCGGAAGCCGATCCGCTCAACGTGCAGTTTCACAACGATGTGGCTGCGGTGCTGGGGCGCATAGGGGCGGCGCATTTGGCGCAGGGCAACGCGAAGATGGCTGTCGCGGACTTCGAACGCTCGCTGGCTCAAATCGACAATGTCGCGCGCACGGGCGCGCTCGACATCGATGCGCTGGAAATAAAAGCTCAGGACCAGTTCCGGCTGGCGGGTGCGTACGAACGCGCGGGACAGCGCCGGCAGGCGGCATTATGGTTTGAGCGCTCGATACCCACTTTAAGGCTGGCGTGCGACCGCAACGGTCAGCGCGGGGGGGAAGAAGCCGCCATGCTGGCGGAGGCGCAGAGCAAAGTGGCGGCCACCCGAAAAATCAGTCCCCAGTGACCGGCTCTTCGGCCAGTTGCCTGTTCCCGATCTCCTGGTCCTTGTACTGCAATTGATACAGTTTCCAATAAATGCCGCGCACCGCGAGCAGCTCCTGATGCGTGCCAATCTCGCGCAGCCTGCCTTTGTGCATCACGATGATGCGGTCGGCGCGCTGGATGGTGGACAGACGATGCGCGATCACGATGGAGGTGCGGCCCTCCACCAGTTGCTGCAGCGCCTCGCGAATGCGTAATTCGGTTTCGGTGTCCACACTCGAAGTGGCTTCGTCCAAAATCAGAAAGCGCGGGTTGTGCGCGAGAGCCCGCGCAAAATTAATGAGCTGTTTCTGGCCGGTGGAATAACCGGCGCCACGTTCGCGCACCGGCTGCGCAAAACCTTCCGGCAGGCTTTGGACGAAGTCCAGCAGGTTCACCCGCGCGGCTGCGTCTGAAAGCTGGTGGTCGGAAATGCCGGCGGTGCCGAGGCGGATGTTTTCGGCAATGGTGCCGGTAAACAGATGCGGGTCCTGTAAAACCACTCCGAAATTGCGGCGCAGATCTTCGATGAAGAATTCGCGAATGTCGATGCCGCCGATGCGGATGGCCCCGCGCTGCACCTCGTAGAATCGCAGGAGCAGGCTGGCGATAGTGGTTTTTCCCGCGCCGGTGTGGCCCACCACGGCAATGGTCTCGCCAGGCTGGATGCGGAAGCTGACGTCGCTCAGGACCCAATCATCGTCCTTGTACGCGAACCAGACGTGGTCAAATTCAACGGCGGCCGCCGATCGCGGAAATGCCATGGCCTGGGTGGGCGATTGGATCTCAACCGGCGTGTCGAGCAGCTTGAAGACGCGCTCTGCCGCGGCCATGGCGGATTGCATGATGTTGTACTTTTCGCTCAGATCCTGGATGGGGCGGAAAAATCGCATGCCATATTGAAAGAAGGCCACCAGCACGCCGATCTTGATAGCGCCGCCGCGTACGCGGAATCCGCCGTAGGCCAGCAGCAACGCCAACGCCAGCATCCCGAGAAACTCGGCAATGGGATAAAACCAGCCGTAGGCGATGATGGCGTCCTTGTAGGCTTCCATGTGATCGCGATTGATTTGCTCGAACTCGGCACGGCTGCGCGCCTCGCGATTGAAGAGCTGCAGCACCGCGATGCCGCTGATGTGCTCCTGCAGATAGGAATTGATGCGGGCGATGGCCACGCGAATCCGGCGATAGCTCTTCTGCACTGAACGCCGGAATTGCATGGTAACCAGCACAACCAGCGGCATCACCGCGAGCAAAAATCCCGTCATGCCGGGACTCAGCTCGAGCATCGCGATGACGACGAAGCTCAACATCAGCAGGTCGCCCAGGATCATGAGCAGCCCGGAGGAGAACAGTTCGTTGAGCGCGTCGACATCGGTAGTGATGCGGGTAACCAGGCGGCCCACGGGATTGTGATCGTAGAAGGAGAGGTCCAGGCGCTGAAGGCGGGCCATCATTTCGCGTCGCAGGTCGAACATGGCTTTTTGTCCTACCCACTGCATGATGTACTGCTCGCCGAAGTCGCAAAACATGCCGAAGATCACGACCAAAAGGTATAAGAACGAAATTTGCGCCAGGCCGGTCCAGGGGCTGGCGGCGAGATACGGATCAAGGATGGTGTGGCTAACTTTGCCGTTTGGCGCAAGGTAGCGGTCGACAGCCAGCGCCGTGAGTAGCGGACCAATCACCTGCAACGCGGCGTTGAAAAGCAACAGGACCAGGGCTGCGACGACCGGCAGCTTGTAGGGCCGTATATAAGTTAGCAGGCGCCGCATGAGACGCCCGTCGTAGGCTTTTCCTAAGACCTCTTCTTCCACGTAATTTTAGTTTAGCCCGCCTGCTCAGGCGCGCGAACGCCCGCTGCGGAGGCCAACAAGTTAGGCTGGAAGGCGTGACGCTGCTGGACGCCATCGCGGACAAAAAGAACCAACTTGACCGGCTACGCCCTTTCTCGCCCGAGGCACTGAGCAAGCTGGAGCATTACTACGACCTGGAAATCACCTACACATCGAACGCGATCGAGGGGAACACCCTCAGTCCGGTGGAAACCACCCTGGTCATCGAGCAGGGCGTCACTATCGGCGGAAAGCCTCTAAAGGATCATCTGGAAGCCCTGGATCATTACGACGCCATTCGCTACGTCCGCGAGCTAGCCCGAGAAAAAACGCCGTTGACGGAAAGCGACGTGCGCAATCTTCACCGGCTAGTGGTGCAGCGATCGAGGCCGGACATCGCCGGCCGGTATGCCGACCTGGCACGCTACGTCCGTACCGAGGCGGGCCGTTATGAATTTCCCTCGCCGGCACAGATACCTGCCCTCATGGGAGACTTTGCTCAATGGCTGGCTGCGTCGCCGGATTCGCCGGCAGATGCGTTCGCGGCGCATCGCCGGTTGGTCGACATCCACCCGTTTAACGACGGCAATGGACGCACGGCGCGGCTTGTGATGAACCTGATTCTGATTCGGGGCGGCTATCCACCCATTGCGGTGCGTCCGGAAGATCGGCCCGATTACATTCGCGCATTGCAGCAAGCGCAGGCAGGGCACGGAAGCGAGAGCTTTGACAATCTGCTTTATCAGCGGCTGGACGCTACCTTAGGTGAGTACTTGAGCGCCTTGCAGGGGTGAGCGGTCCGGCCCATGTCAGTCCGTCGTCGCTGAGAGCTTGCTGCCGTTCGATAGAATAACAGCAGGATTCTCCTATGTCCGTCATCACTAACGCTCCTCCTGAAATCGCCGCTGAACGCTTGCCCGCTGTGCCGCTGACGCTGGAAGGGGCCAGCATGCTGCATCAAATGCTGCGCGTCCGCTGGACCGCGTGGAAGCAGCTTTCGCCGGCCGAGCGTGCCAGGATCGCGCAAGAAGCCGCTCAGGCGCTGGCCGAAATGGAGCGCGAAGCGAGTGGACAAAGCGCCGCGTTTTCACTGCTGGGGCACAAGGGGGATCTGATCCTGGTGCATTTCCGGCGCTCCTTCGACGAATTGAACAAGGTGGAGCGGCAGCTGGCGGGACTGCAGTTGTGGGATTATCTGGAACCCACGTCGTCGTACTTGTCGGTGGTGGAACTGGGGCTGTACGAATCCAGCCTCAAAACTTACGGAGGTCTCGCCGAACGCGGCATCGCGCCATTTTCGCCCGAATGGACGGCGGAGATTCAACAAGTGATGGCGCGGCAGCGCGAGGCCATGGCCCCACGCCTGTTTCCGGACATGCCCCCGCACAAATATTTGTGTTTTTATCCGATGGATCGCAAGCGCGGCGAACTGAAGAACTGGTACCGGCTGCCGATGGCGGAGCGGCAGCGGCAGATGCACGAGCACGGAATGGTGGGCCGCCGGTATGCGGGCGAAGTGAAGCAGATCATCTCCGGATCCATCGGGTTTGACGATTGGGAATGGGGCGTGGATCTGTTCGCCGACGATCCGCTGGTGTTCAAGAAGCTGATCTACGAGATGCGGTTCGATGAAGTGAGCGCGGATTACGCGCTATTTGGAACGTTTTACGTCGGGATTCGCTGCCCGGCGGCTGAGCTCTCGGATTGGTTGAACGGTTAAGAAGGCTGCAGTCACTGGAGGTGCGCAATGATTCAAACGCTGCTTAAGCAGTGGTGGGCCCTGGCATTGTGCGTCGTTCTTGACGCAATGATTTCGGTGATCTACTTCGATCACGCCGAGCAAGGATTCCATGCCACGAAGGACGTGATGTTTCTAGGCTGGCTCACGCTGGCCGCGGCAGCTTGCACCATCGCGAGCATCTGGAACTCGAGAGGTGGCCGATCCTGGCTTTTGCTGCTGAACGGTCTTGCTCTCGGCGCGCTGGGACTGGTTCTCAGCGGCATTTTCGGTTCCGTAATCCGCTTTCGCACCATCGCCTTGCTTGTGATCCTCATGGCGGCAAGCAGCGGTATTTTCGAATTGGCAACCGCCCGCATCCTGCGACGCGAGCATCATTTTGCGGCGGGGTGGCTGCTTGGCTTGGCGGGAGTGGTGTCGCTTGGTTTTGCTGTGGTGTTTCTGGCTTTAGGATCGGACTGGATCAAACCCAATCCGGGGTCTCCGGCTCAAACCCTGCTTTGGCTGGGCGCTTATTTCGGCTTCAGCGCCGTGTGCCTGGCGGGGCTGGGTCTGCGGCCACGCGCGGCGCTTTAAGATCGGCCGCGGCTCTTTAGCGCGATGCTTTAAGATCGGCCGCGGCGCCCGCCGCATCGCCGAGCGCCTTGCGCGTTGCGGCCCGGTTCTGGTACGCGTTGGCGTACTTGGGATTCAGGCGAATCGCGTCGTTGAAATCGGCCAGCGCGTGCTGATAGTCGTGCTGGCGCAGGTAGACGTAGCCGCGCGCGTTATAAGCGTGGGCAACATTCGGATCAAGCTGGATGGCCTGGTTCAACTCGGCCAGCGCTTCCGGAAATTTCTCGGATTGACTCAATGCGCGGCCACGGGCCTCATGCTGCTGCGCGGTTCCGGTAGTTGATGCGGCCGCTGTGGGCGGAGCGGCGGTTAGGGGCGAAACGACAGAGGATACAGTGACGCGGGCGGGAGCGGGCGCCGGGACTGGAGCTGTGGCGGGTGGTGGGGCGGGCTCGGGCTTGGCAGATGCGACGACTGGCGGGGTAGGTGGCGGCGCGATATTCTTGGCTTCAGCCTGCTTGGTTTCCTCGCTTTGCTTAGACTCCTCCAGTCGCTTTTGGGCCTTGGCGAAAACCTCCGCGGCCTCTTTATAATCCGGCCGCAAACGCAGCGCCTGCGCGACGTCGGACTGCGCTTTGGCGTAGTCCCCCAGCAGATAATACGCGCTGCCACGCGCGAACCAAGCCTCGGGAAGCTTGGGGTCCAATTCGATCGCCTTGCTGCGATCGGCCAATCCCTTCTCGTGTTCGCCCAACTGGTGGTAGGAGCCGCCGCGCGCCAGATAGACCTCGGCCGAGTTGGGCGCCAGTTTCACGGCCTCTTCCCGATCTTGAAGCGCTTCGGCGTGGCGATCCAATTTCACCAGCGCCGCCGAACGTGCCAGGTAGAGATACACCTCCTGGGGCGTGATTTTCATGGCGGCCGTGAAGTCGGCGATGGCGCCTTCGTTGTCCTCCAGGCGGAACTTCGCCGCGCCGCGCAGGGTGAGCGCTTTGGCGTCGTTGGGGCTAAGCGCGAGCAGCTTGTCGAAGTCCTGAATGGCGCGATGGAAATCGCCCAGTTGGCCCCAGCAGAAACCGCGGCCAAGGAATGCCTCGGCGTAGTCCGGCTTCAGGCTGATGCTCTGGTCATAGTCGTCTATGGCGTCGCGATAGCGGCCGAGTGCATTGTACAGATCGCCGCGCATCCGAATGGGCTCCGGATTATCCAGGCGCAGTTTGATTCCCAGGGTGTAATCGGCGATGGCCGCCTCGTACTCGTGCAGTTGGGTATGGGCCGCAGCACGGTTATTGTAGACGGCGGCCGTGCTGACGCCTAATTCGATAGCGCGGTTCAGGTCGGTCAGCGCTTTACGTGGGTTTTGAGCACGTTCGTCGAGGTCGGCTAGAAGCTCGAAGGCAGCGGCGTTGTTGGGGTCCAGGCGCGTGGCCGAGCTGGCGTCTTCCAGGGCGTGAGGAGCATCGCCGGCAAAAAAGCGGACGCGCGCGCGATGAAAGTAATACACCGCGTTGTTAGAGTCGCCCTGCAGGGCTTCCGAGTAGGCCGCCTCGGCCTGCTTCCACTGACTGGCCTCTTCCAGACGCAGCCCTTCCTTGAAGGACTTTTCAGCTTGCTTAAGATCCGCGGCGCATAGGACGCCCATTATCAGGGCGGGCATTAACGCGGCCAGACGTGCCAGGAACAACAAACGACAGCAACAGCGCATTCAAAAGCTTCCCGATACTAATACAGTAGCTGAGGCCGAGCCCGAAATGCTTTTACCTTGAATTTGTGCCTTGAGCTGGGACCACGGCGGTGGGAAAAGGGATCGCCGTGGGAAAGGTAATTAAAGAAAAGTGCGACGCAATGCGGGCGATGAAACTATCGCGCTCCGATACGCTCACCCATTTCAGCACGGACGATTCGCCGTCTTCGGAGAAGAAGCCCACACCCCCGCGGCTGATGCGGCTGTCCATCCAGGAGCTGATCAATTGGCCGTTCACGGAAGTGAGGAAGCGATTCCCGCGCACACTGACCCGAACCCGGTAGTCGACGCCGCGCTCGAGCGTGAGGGGAAGCGGCAGTTCCACACGCTCGCGCTCCCGCCCGTCCAGCACCACGAAGCGAACCAGCCCGGCATTGGGGAGCGGCCCGGGCCGCGTCATCACCAGTTTGGTGGCGTAGTAATTGTGCAGATCGGCGGCGCGAAAAGCCCAGTCCAAACTCTTGTGATCGATCTGCCCCAGGAATTCGAGTTCGTAGTTGGATAGCGAAGTGGAAGGCTTCCACAGCCGTAAAGTTGTCGGCCGAACAACGCCGGCGTCCAGGTTCCAATCGGAACGGATCGACCGCAAACCCTCCCACCCGCTCAAACCGGTGTGAAAATCGTCGCGTAAAGTGCCGGACGTTTTGCTTTGGATCAGATTGCCGATCATTTGCCCAAAGCCACTTTGATTGGGGTGCGGATTGGTGTCCGGAAGGGCAGAAATCGCTCTGGGTCCTGGAGAATTCTTGGGCAATTGGGAAAGCGCAAGAATGAGAACTACCACGATGACGCCCACGAAAATGCTGGTCCCCATCCCCGCCTTGCGGTCCGATTTGTCCTCTTGAGTGACTTCGGTAACGGTTCGCCAGCTGGTGTCCGGTACGTCGCCAAAGCCATATAAATCTTCGGCTTCGCGCAAAGCCCGGGCGGACTTGCCATATTTTTTTCGGTGGTCCTGGCAGCAGAAATGCCGATCCTTGAGCTTGCGCACAGGACCGATATTCTTCCGGCAATACAAGCAGGCCGCAGGACCGTGGTTCACGATGACCCAAGTGTAGCAACCGTGCAGCCACAATGAAATGTACTAAGGCAAGAATACAAGTGAGCTGGGAGTTCGTGCTGATGGGTCTAAGGAAAGAGCCTTAGAGGCTATCGCGTACCCCTGAAATTTAGTGAACATCGACCATGTAAACGCTCGTATGCTGGATTAAGGTATTCAACGGATGCTGACTCCCCGAATCCTAACCGCGGCGCTCGGTGTGAGCTGCTTATTGTTGACCGCCTGCGCCCGGGATTGGGGCCCGCCCGGCCCGCAGCGGACAGAAACCCGCAGCATCGAACTGGATAAATCGGAAGAAGTTAAGGTGGATTTGAAGATGGGCGCCGGAGAGCTGAGGGTAGACGGTGGCGCGGACAAGCTGATGCAGGCGCGGTTTTCCTACAACCGCCTGCGCCTGCGGCCGGAAGTATCTTATACGTCAGGAGGCTTTCGGGGGCATCTGGTGGTGGAGGAGCCGAGCCACGTGGGCACGGCGACGTCAAGGTATGTCTGGGACCTGCGCTTCAACGATCAGACGCCGCTGGATCTGAATGTGAACTGCGGTGCCGGACAATCCCGGCTGAACCTGGGTGACCTGACGCTGCGGCGCGTGAACGTCGAGATGGGCGTGGGCGAACTCAAGATGGATCTGCGGGGTGCGCCTAAGAACGACTACGATGTGAGCGTTCGGGGGGGCGTAGGCGCAGCCACCATCTATCTGCCTGAAAACGTTGGGATTGAGGCCCACGTAGAAGGTGGCATCGGAGGCATCCATGCGCCCGGCCTCCAAAAGCGGGAGGGACGGTACGTCAACGATTCCTACGGCCGCGCCAAGACCACGGTGCGTCTGGACATTGAGGGCGGAATTGGCAGCATCAATTTAATCGCGAATTAGTCGGTCACAAACCAGCCGATTCCTTGGAATATTCCACTCCTGCTCTAACGCGTTTAAAGTACCAGAATTAAACGATTAAGGCTGTTCTGACGATAGTTCTGGTGAATGGCTTTCACCGCAGCCTTGTTGTGCGTTGCCGCGATAATCTGGATTATTATCCGGACGGCAAAGCCTTCCGTCAAGGATCGGTTTCGCGGCGCCCAGGAGGCTTTTGACGGCACCGCCCCCGGAGACCGCTTTGAGAATGGTCCCATCGTTGAGAATGCTCCCATCTTTGAGAATGCTCCCATCTTTGAGAATGCTCCAATTGGATACATGGAAGTGGACCGTCAAGGGATTGTCCGGCGTGTGAATCATCTGGAATCCAAATTCCGTGGCCTGGAACCGAGGGCCATGGTGGGGATGCATTGCGCGGAGCTGATTCCTGAGATGGAACGCGCGCGTTACCGCGAGCAGTTGCGACGGAAAATCGCGGGGCAAACGGCACTGGTGGTGTATCAACGCGAATACGTGCATGAGAGAGGGCGCAAGATTTCGGTTGAAATACACGAGGAATTGATCAGAGGCAAACGTGGCGCGATCGCCGGGCTGCGGATGGCGTCCATTGACGTAACCGAGCGCAAGATCAGCGAACACGTAGCCTATCAGAACGCCGCCGAGCTGCGGGCGTTGTTTCAGGCTTTCCCGGATCTGTTCCTGCGGCTGGACAAGAGTGAAACGGTGCTGGATGCAAAGGGCGGCCAGCGCTCGGACTCTTTCCTGGGCACGGACAAGTTTCTAGGCCGGAACCTTCAAGATCTTTTGCCGGCAAGCGCATTGACGCAGGTTCGCGCGGCGCAGGAACAAGTTCGCAAAAGCAACGGCATGGAGATCGTGGAATTCGCGATTGAGGACGGGTTGGGCCAGCAATCTTACGAAATGCGGGTCTTGCCGCTCAGCTGGGACGAATGGATCGGGGTGGTTCGCAATATCTCGGCGCTAAAGGCGAGTGAACAACGCCTGAAGGACGACGCGCAGGAGCTGGAGCAAAAGAACGAAGACCTGGAAAAGGCCTTGACCGCGGCCCGGGAAGCCACCCGCATGAAGAGCCGGTTTCTGGCTAACATGAGCCACGAAATCCGAACGCCCATGAACGGTGTGTTGGGGATGACCGACTTTTTGCTCGGGACCGTGCTCAATCCCGAGCAGCAGGAATACGCGGAGTCGATCAAGCGCTCGGCAGATGCGCTCCTGGCTTTGATCAACGACATTCTGGATCTGTCGCGTATTGAAGCCGGGAAGTTGCGAATGGACCACGCGGACTTCTCGCTGCAATCCACCATTGCGGAGACGACGTCGATGTTCGCCCTGCAGGCGCGGGCCAAAGGTTTGCGCTTCGTAACGATCATCGCGCCGGGC
The DNA here is from genome assembly GCA_963747945.1 of Bryobacterales bacterium. Classification (GTDB taxonomy): domain Bacteria; phylum Acidobacteriota; class Terriglobia; order Bryobacterales; family Bryobacteraceae; genus Palsa-89. The sequence continues at coordinate 385,889 of CAVVHB010000023.1, read as the reverse complement.
CTGCCCGAGAACGCGGTGGGAGATCCTGGAAGGCTTCGGCAGGTGCTGACGAATCTGCTGGGTAACGCCATCAAGTTTACCGAGCGGGGGGAAGTGGGGCTAAAGGTCGAGATCGTCAGCCAGACGAGCGATGGATGGAAGCTGAAGTTTACAGTGCACGATAGCGGCATCGGAATTCCGCTGGGGGAGCAGGGGCGCTTGTTCGACACTTTCACGCAAGTGGACGAATCGAACACGCGCAAGTACGGCGGCACCGGGCTGGGCCTGGCGATTTCGAAGCAGTTGGTGGAATTGTTGGGAGGCGAGATCGGATTGGGGAGCGAGCTGGGCAAGGGAAGCAGGTTCTGGTTTACGGCGACTTTCGGCAAGTCGACGCAGCCGGATACCGTCGTGCCCGCGGCGGCCAAACCAGATGCACGAGACCGCGAGGCGTTGACGCCACCTGTAGCGGCGGCAAAATCGCAGACCGGGACTGCGCAACGAGCGCAAGCGGCAGCGCCGGCACCGTCAAGAGCGCCGGAACCAGAAGCGGCCATGCGGATTCTGCTCGCCGAAGATAACGAGGTGAATCAGCGTATCACGCTGCGCTTGTTGCAGAAGCTGGGTCTGGCGGCTGACGCGGTGGTGAACGGGCGCGAAGCAGTGGAAGCGCTCGAAAAACGCAAGTACGATCTGGTGCTCATGGACTGCCAGATGCCCGACATGGACGGCTTTGAGGCTACCGCCGTTATCAGAAGCCGCGAGGGCGCCAGCCGCCACCAGACCATCTGCGCGCTGACCGCTAATGCCATGGATGGAGACCGGGAGCGGTGTCTCGCCGCGGGCATGGACGACTACATCAGCAAGCCGGTAGGTTTGGAGAAGCTGCGCGAGGCGCTGGATCGCTGGATTCCGGGCATTGGCGGCAGCCGCCAGGAAATAATCGCCTAGGGGTGAAACGGACTCCCTCACGGTCGCGGCTCGGTAACAACGCAAATCCAGTGAGCCGCGCGCGTCAGCAAGCGGGGTGCTAGACCTCGAGCCCCACCGAGCGCATCAGATCGAGAGCATTGCTGCGCTCCACCACGCCTGGCTGCAGCCGGTAATCGAAATGCAATTCGCCATTTTGCAGTGTGTCGGCGAAGTGGACGTTGATGGCACGGCCGGGCAGAGCGTCGGCGATATGGGCCAGCGCCAGATCGTGCGTGGTGATGAGGCCGATGGCGCCATGATTGATGAGAGCCTGCACGATGCCGGCAGCGCCGATCCGGCGGTCATGTGAGTTGGTGCCGCTCAATAGCTCGTCCAGAAGGAACAGCACCGGACGGGTGCCGCTGGTGAGGGCGACGATCTCACGCAGACGAGTAATCTCGGCATAGAAACGGGAACGGCCGTCCTGCAGCGAGTCCAACACGCGAATCGAGACGCCCAAGCTCAACGGCGAAATCTTGAGGCGCGCGGCTCGCACCGGAGCGCCAGCCCAGGCCAGCACCGTGTTCACCCCGATGGTGCGCAGTAAGGTGCTTTTGCCCGACATGTTGGAGCCGCTGACGATCCAGAGCCGGGTTTCACCGCAAAGCTGTACGTCGTTGCGGATGGCGTGCGCCTGTGGCATCAGCGGGTGGGCCAGGGCTTGGGCTTCGAACCGCCCAGTCGGAATGTCGGACAACTCCGGAAAAACATCGTCCGGACGCTCGTAACTGTAACCCGCCAATGAGCAGAGCGCTTCGAACTCTCCGGCAATATCGATCCATTCGCCGATGTGGCTTCCCCAGACGCGGCGCCAGCGTTCGATTGCCATGGCCACTTGAGCGGTCCACAGCAACGCAAAGGCGATAGGCCCGAAGATCAGATTTTCCGTCCAGTCCAGACGTTCGCCCAGCCGGCCAAGTTGAGTGATTCTAGCCGATACGCTCTGATCGCTACCGGCCTTCAGGCGGGCATGCAGCTTTTGCAACAGGGGCGCACGGAAGGATTCGTTCTCCAGGCGCCGAAGAAGTTCCGCCAGCAGGAGCAGGTCGTGCGATGGCGATTCCACCGCATGAGTGACACGCCCGGTTGCAGCGCCCAACACAAAGAATGCATAGCCCATTTCCAAAAGGAGCCCTGCCAGAAAGGGGGTGCGGGTGAAGACGCCCGCCATGTACAATCCGAACAGAATCACCACGGCAGCGGCGAACGCGGGAGCAAGATAACGCGCTCCGGCCGGGAACGGGACCTCGGGCGCTTGGCCCCAGCGAGCCGCGGCATCCGGATCGAGTCCCGAGCGTACGGTGGCGCCGAGTACGGCCAGATCCTCGCGCAAGTCAAGCATCCCTCGCAGTTCCCGCACCGCTTCGTGGCGGGCGGCGACTTCGTCCCGGGATGCGGGTGCGAGCAGCCAGCCCGCTAGAAAATCTTCGCCGGCGCGCGTCCGCGCCGTGGACAGCAGTTCGAACAACGAGCCTTTCCCGAACAGATCGAGATCTTCGGAATAGAGGTGGCTGGGATTGTGGAAGCGCTCCCCCGTTTCGCCCGTACCCGCCCAACGGTCTTCGAGGCGCGCCGAACCACGCTCGTAAAATTGGATGGCGCGATTGGAACGCTCCAGCCGCTCCACTACTCGCGCATGCACGACCACCAGAACCCCGAAAACGGCCAGCGGGAGCAGCAGCCACCAGAAGGAGATCCAGACCTCTCCGAACACCAGGAAAGCGACCACCACGGCGGCCAGTCCGGCGGCCAGACGCGCGTTGCCGATACGGCGAAACTGCTTTTCCAGCAGGCCCGACGCCCGGCGGCGCTCGGCCAGCCGCGTCTGGTACTCTGCCAAAGGACTCACAATGCTAGGCTAACAGCAGTTGTGGACGAAGAGCATGAAATCATGGATGACGAGCCAATTCGTATCCCGGTAACCGACGTTTTCGATCTTCACACGGTTCCGCCGCGCGAGGTAAAACCGGTTGTGGAAAACTATCTGGAGGAGGCGCATCGGATGGGCTTCCGTGCCCTGCGGATCATCCATGGCCGGGGAATTGGGGTGCAGCGCGAGATGGTGCGGTCGATTCTAGGCAAAACACCCTTTGTTGCAAGCTATTCAGACGCACCGGGGGAAGCCGGCGGCTGGGGCGCGACGGTTGTGACGCTGCGGGAGCCCTGACGATATGACGAAAGCAACCGAAAGCCGCTTACTGACATGCGCCGTTCAGAAAAGCACTAAGATTTGGAACCTTTCGGCCCGCCGGGCGGAATCAATATCAAAGGCCGATGCGGATCGCCGCAATCAACTAATGCTGGAATCCCCGTCCCATAGTGATGGCGATCTGCTTCGGCTGCTGTCAGGCGGCGACGAAAATGCGTTTGTGGAGTTTTACCGCAAGCACCAAGGCTTGGTCTACCGTTTCGCGCTTCAAATGAGCGGGAAAACAGAAATTGCCGAGGAAGTGACGCAGGAAGTATTTTTGGCGGTGATGAACTCGGGCGTTCGGTATGACGCCGAGCGAGGCTCCGTGCCGGCGTTTCTGTATGGAATCGCCCGTAATTTCGTGCTGCGGGCTTTGGAGCGGGAGCGGCCGTATATCACTGTGTTGGACGATCCGGCTGCCGACTACGCGGCCCGGCTGGCGAGAGAGGCCGCAAGGGAACAGGACATCATCGGCGATCTGACGCAGAACGAGCGGATCGAATCGTTGCGGAAGGCGGTTTTGGCGCTTCCCCCGGCCTATCGCGAAGTGGTGGTGCTGTGCGATCTGCACGAACGAGACTACGCCGACGCGGCCTGCGCTTTGGGATGCGCGATCGGAACCGTGCGATCGCGGCTGCATCGGGCCCGGGCGCTGCTGGCTGAAAAAATGCGAGCGGGCGAGAGGTGTGCGGTATGAACCACGAGAATCAAGAGCTTCTGGAAGGTTTGCGTGCGCTGGCGGCGGATGGGCCTGGCGAAGCTCCCCCGCACATCGAACAACAGCTCCGGGCGCAGTTTCGAAGGCGAAACCGGCGGCGCAGTCTGGTGACCTGGATGCCTGCCTTTAGCGTTGCGGCCGCTATTGGAATTGCGCTGCTGGTGTGGGCTCATTCGCCGTGGACTCAGACGCCTAAGTCCCCCGCTGTTCCGGCTGCGGCTCCCGCCCAAATGGTTGCGGCGTCCACCGTTGCTTCCGCGGCGGAAGAAGACGCCGACACCAGCTTTTATCCGTTGCCTGAGGCCGAGGCGCTGCCTGCGGTGGAGAACGCGATGGTGGTCCGGGTTCAGTTGCCGGTTTCGTCGTTGCAGTTGATGGGAGTTCCAGTTAGCGAAGAGCGCGCGGACGCCAGCGTGCAAGCGGAACTTTTGCTGGGACAGGATGGTTTGGCGCGCGCCGTGCGTCTGGCGCAATAATTTCGTGTACGGAGGCATTTATGGTTCGCAAATTGTCGTTCATTTCGTTTGCCGCTGGCTTGGCGGCTGCTAGCCTGTTGGCGCAGGGGCCGGGTCGGTATAGGGGCGAGGGACCGGGCGATTTCGCCTTTGTGCGTGCTGAGTTCGGCGTTTCCAATAAGGTGGTGCAGGGCGCGCCTTATTCGGCGCAGGCGGTGACGACGTTCACCCAGACGCTGGCGGATGGCGATCATATTCAACGCACCACCACGGCTTCCATTGCACGCGACAGCCAGGGACGAACACGCGTGGACCGGTCCCTCGCGGCGGTGGGTTCACTCTCTGGAGCGGGCGGGCATGACCGGGCGATCGTTATCCATGATCCGGTGGCCGGCATGAGTTATGCGCTTGATCCGGCTAGCCATACAGCGCGGTCGACACCGATTCCCGCGGCACGCACAGGCTCGGCCGAAGCGCATGCCTTTGAACGTACGCGTCCGGAGAGAGCTCTCGCTTCGGCGAAAACAGAGGATTTGGGCACACAAGTGATCCAAGGCGTCAACGCCCAGGGCAAACGCGTCACGCGCGCGATCCCCGCTGGCAAGGAAGGCAACGAGAAGGAAATCGATATTGTTACCGAGACGTGGTATTCGCCGGACCTGCAAATGGTGGTGATGAGCAAGACCAGCGATCCGCGCTTTGGCGACTCGGTGTATCAGTTGAACTCGATCACGCGCGCGGAGCCCGATCCGGCGCTGTTTGCCGTGCCATCCGATTACACCGTAAAGGAAGGTCGCCCCACGCATCGGGGGCCGGCAGGCGCCCGGTAGGCTCAAGATATACTTAGAGCAGTTGCGCTCCATAACGTTTTGCTCCGCGCTGCTGTTAGGCTGCCTGCAGCTGATAGCCGCACCTGTTCCGATTGATTCCGCGCTCGACTCACTTTCCTCGCTGCATGAGTTTCACGAAGTGGCGCTGGCGCCGGACCACGCGCGGGTAGCGTGGACGGAAACGTCGCCTGGCAAGAGCGCCAGCGGCGAGCCCGGCAAGAACGACGAACGTCCCAGCGTCTCCCTCTACGTTAAAGACCTGCGCGAGACCTCGGCAGCCAAGCGTATCGGCGATCCGGCTGGCAGGGTGCAGGGATTGGCATGGTCGCAGGATGGCAGGCTCGCATTCCTTTCCGATGCCGAATCGCACGGCCAGATGCAGTTGTACGTGGTGGAGAAGCCAGGGCACGGCAAGGCCCGTAAGATCGGCGATCTGGAAGGCTACGTGAGCGATCCGCATTGGTCGCCTGACGGCAAGAGCATCGCCGTGCTTCGGATCGAGGGCATTACGCGCGTGCCTGGACCCACTGAGGCCACTCCGCCCGAGAGTGGCGTCATCGCATCGAAGATCTTCGAGCAGCGCCTGGCAATCATCAGCGTGGCCAGTGGCGCGGTGCGATCCATCTCACCCGCGGACATGTACGTCTATGAGTTCGACTGGTCGCCCGACAGCAAGAACCTGGCATTCCTGGCCGCGCCGGGCGATGGCGACAACAACTGGTACATCGCGGAAGTGTACGCCATCGACGCGGAGTCTGGCGCAGTGCGGCACATTCTCAAGCCATCCATGCAAGTGGCCAACGTGAAATGGTCGCCGGACGGCAAGACAATCGCATTTATCGGCGGCTTGATGAGCGATGAAGGCGTGATCGGCGGCGACATTTATGCGTTGCCGGCCGAGGGTGGCACGCCGCGCGATCTGACGGAGAATCGAAAATCGTCGCCGAACTGGTTTCAGTGGTCGCCGTCGTCGAAACAGATCCTGATGGGCGAGAATATGGCGGGCGATTCGGCGATTTCGACTCTGGATCTGGCGTCCGGCAGCACCGAGACTTTATGGAAAGGCGCGGAGAGCGAACAGTTTTCAGGCGACGCCGCCACGAGCGCGGTAGTTCGAAATTCCTGGACCGAGCCGCCGGAGGTGTGGGAAGGCGCCACCGGGAAGTGGCAGCGGATTACGCATTCCAACGACTCTCAGCCCGGCGTACACGATCCGCAACAACGGTTGTGGGGAGAGACGAAAAGCATCGAGTGGAAGAGTGGCGGGTTGGACGTGCAAGGCTGGCTGATGTTTCCGCAGCCTTACGATCCTGCGAAACGTTATCCGATGCTGGTGGATGTGCATGGCGGACCGGCGGGCGTGGTTCGTGCCAGTTGGGCCCGCCCCGGATTGCCCCTGCAATTGTTCTCCGGGCGAGGCTATTTCGTGTTCATGCCCAATCCGCGCGGCAGTTACGGCCAAGGCGAAAAGTTCACCCAGGCCAACGTAAAGGACTTCGGGCACGGCGATCTGGACGATATTCTGGCCGGCGTGGACGCAGTGGTGAAGAGCTACCCGGTGGATGACAAGCGCATTGGCATTGGGGGCTGGAGCTATGGCGGCTACATGACCATGTGGGCCGTCACGCAGACGCATCGCTTCCGGGCGGCCTTTGCCGGCGCGGGCCTTGCGAACTGGCAGAGCTACTATGGCGAGAACGGAATCGATCAGTGGATGATTCCCTATTTTGGCGCTTCCGTTTATGACGACCCGGCGGTTTACGCGAAAAGCTCGCCGATCAACTTCATCAAGAACGTGCAAACGCCGACGCTGGTGATTGTGGGCGATCGCGATGCCGAGTGCCCGCCGGCGCAATCGTACGAATTCTGGCACGCGCTAAAGACGCTGGGAGTGAAAACGGAATTCGTGCTTTATCCTGGCGAAGGCCACGGCTTCCACGATCCACAACACATTCGCGACCGGTTCGAGCGGGTGCTCCAGTGGTTCAACCAGAACATGCCGAATTAAAGACCTGGCATTCACACGAGTGTGAATGCGGCACGCAAGAGTGCGTGCGCCACGCAAGGGTTCTAGAGAAGGTGGCCGTGGCGTTTTTCCAGCTCCTTGACGATGTCGCCCACTTCCTGCGAGCGGGAGCGGTCCGCGATGAGGAGCGCGTCCGGGGTATCCACAATCACCAGATCGTTCACTCCCAGCAGCGCGATTAATTTGCCATCGGCGTCAACGTAGTTGCCCGAACTGGAGCGCGCCAGCGCTTCGCCGCGGAAGACGTTGCCGTTCTCGTCGCGGGCCAGAAGCTCGTAAACCGCGTTCCAGCTTCCGATATCGTTCCAGCCGAAATCATCGGTTGCAAGTCCCACCACCTGCTTCGATTTCTCGAGCACCGCGTAATCGATCGAAATATTCTCGCAATGGGGAAACGTTTCCATCAGCCTGGCGCCGAACCGGCGATTGGAGAAGTCCGGCAGGCTGGCAAGCAGCGTCGCGGTCCTGGGCAGATATTCGCGGAGCGCGTCCAGCAGCACCGACGTTTTCCAAAAGAACATGCCCGCGTTCCAATAGAAGTTGCCGGCCTTCACGTAGCGGCGCGCGGTCTTCAGATCCGGTTTCTCCCGAAAGCGGCGGACTTGCGCCGGCTCGCGGGATCCGGCCTGCACATTCTTCGGAAACTCGATGTATCCGTAGCCGGTCTCAGGCCAGCGGGCCTGGATGCCGAGTACGACGATCTTGCCGCCGGCGGCGGCCCGCAGCGCGGGACGGACGAATTGAAGAAAGCGCGCGGGTTTTGCGATGACGTGGTCGGATGGAAAGACGCCCATCACCGCATTCGGGTCGATGGATTGCAGAATATGGGCGGCGAGTCCGATGGCTGGGGCGGTATTGCGCTGGTCGGGCTCGGCCAGAATCTGGTTCTTCGGCACGTCGGGCAACTGCCTCACGATCTCGGCACGCAGATGATGGTTGGTGAGAATCCATATATGGCTGGGCGGGATCACGGGGCTTAGCCGGTCCACGGTCTGCTGGATCAGCGATCGCTCACCAAGAAAGCGCAGAACTTGCTTGGAGTGGGCGCGTCGGCTGCGAGGCCAAAAGCGCGTGCCCCGGCCACCGGCCAGAATCAGGCCGTAGTAATTCGTTGCCCGCGCCATCAACTAGGCTGGTGTCCAGCGTGAGTTGTGACCGCCGCTCCCTGACGGTCGCGGTTCAGACTCGGGTAATCGCGATAGCCGTGGATCAGCTTAAAGGTGCGGTTCCAGCGAGTCTTGCTGAAAAAATGCGTGGCCAAGTCGAATAGATGATGCAGGTTGTAGTCTTTCAGATCTTCGGTAGTGGCGTCGTAGGACCAAAAGACGATCAGCGGTTTGCCGACGATATTGTCGCGCGGCACCAGGCCCCAGTAGCGGCTGTCGAGTGAATCGTCGCGGTTGTCGCCCATCGCGAAATAAAATCCGGGCGGAATCACCAGTTCGCCATTCGTGACGTCGTCGTGCAGCATCTGATCGGCCCGTTGGGCCATTTTTGGATCGCCGGTGTATTCAGGCTGGCCGAGTGGGAAGTTGTCGCGATAGAACGAAGAATCCTCCTGGTGGATGACGTACGGCTCGATCCAGGGGCTGGCCGTTGATGAACACCCGCTTGTCCACCAGCTTGAGATGATCGCCCGGCAATCCGATGCAACGCTTCACGTAATCCACGCTGATGAGCGTAGGATGGCGGAAGACGATAATGTCGCCGCGCTTCACGTCCTCGTAGGGCAGCAAATGTTTGCTCAGAGCGTCCGACGGCGCGTAGGCCAGCTTGTCGACAATCAAGTGGTCGCCCGTGAGTAAAGTGTTGTGCATGGAAGCGGTGGGGATCACGAACGGCTGCGCGATGGTGGAAGTGGCGAACAGCAGGACCAAAATTGTGATGGCCCATTCGGCTATCGAGTTGCGCTGCGGGGACTTGGACTCCTGAGGAGCGGGCTCGGCCGGCTTAGTTGTAGTTGTAGTAGCCATGAATCAACCGGAAGGTTCGATTCCAGCGCGTCTTGGTGAAGAAATGCTCGGCCAGATCCAGGAAATGGCTGGCGAGATTGCTCACCGACGAACTGGCCAGGCTCTCGGTGGAGGCATTGTAGGACCAGTAAATAATCAGCGGCTTGCCGATGATATTTTCCCGGGGCACGAAACCCCAGTAACGGCTATCCAGCGAATTGTCGCGATTGTCGCCCATGGCGAAGTAGGATTCGGGCGGCACCACCACTTCGCCGCTTACGACGTTGTTCGCCAGCATATCGCGAGCCCGATCGCTCAGCATGAGGTTTGGCTCGCTATTGGGGAAGTTGTCGCGGAAGGAGTCCGGATAGGGGTTCTTGTGAACCACGTAGGGTTCGGTCAGCTTCTTGCCGTTCCGATAGACTTGCTGGTCGATGATCTTGATGTGATCGCCCGGACTGCCGACCACTCGCTTCACGAAGGTCTGGGAGATGTCCACGGGATAGCGGAACACGATGATATCGCCGTCGCGGGGAGTCTCATAGGGCAGTATGTACTTGCTGACGCTGCCCGCCGTGGAGAAAGCCAGCTTGTCCACCAGCAGGTGATCGCCAATCAGCAGCGTGTCTTCCATGGATCCGGTAGGAATCACGAAGGCCTGCACCAAGAAGGTAGTGCCGAACAGTAACAGCAGAATGGTGATGGTCCATTCGGCAACGGTGCCCCGCGGTGGGTCCTTCACAACCGGTTTTACCGGCGATAGCGCTGGAGACGCTGCGGGATCGGCTGTCACTGCCGCTTTTCCACGATCCGAGGTGGGTTTCATAACGTCGACACTTTCAGTTTATCAGCAGGCGGGAGCCTATCTTCTGGGGGACGTGCCCCGGATGGTGGACGTGCCCCGGGTGGAGGACGTTCCCCGGGTGGAGGACGGGACCCGCCGGACCTGCGGAGGCGCGAGACCTCCCCGAGCGAAATGTAGATATTCAGCAGCCCCAGGCCGCTCAGGGCGCCTCTGAAATAGGAACTGGCCCATAGATCGCGCAGCCACGGGAACAGACTCGCCACCGAGTTGGTGTCCCATTGCGGCGTCCAGGGGAACACCGTCAGGAAGGCGCCAACTTCGAAACATACGATGATGAATAGAAAAATGCCGAGCTTGTGATACCAGGTGAAGCGGACGTGCGTGGGGGCCTGGTCTACTGGATGCATGTGAGATCCTGTGCAACCGCTTCCTCTGGTCGCGGCTCCGTAACGAGCGAAACTGAGTCGTGACCGGAGGGAGCGGTTGATCGATCCGGCTCAAATAAATCGCCCTGGCGCGGATAGCCGGTCCACACGGCGTACGGCGAATGTTCCCGCACCGGCCAGAAGCTGAAGCGATGCATCGGGGTGGGCCCGTGAGTTTCGAGCGCCTTCCAGTGCTCGTCAGTGGAATAACCTTTGTGACTTTTGAGGCCGTACTGGGGGAACACTACATCCCATTCACGCATACAGGCGTCGCGCGTTACCTTGGCAAGAATAGAGGCAGCGGCGATGCACTGCGATAACGCGTCGCCGTGAATGAGAGCGCGCTGGGCGAGCGGCAGATCCACCGTCACGGCATCCACCAGCAAGTAATCAGCGGTTGGATTGAGGCGCTCAATGGCCCTCTTCATCGCCAGGCGGGAGGCTTGGAGAATATTGATACGGTCAATCTCAAAGGCGTCGGCGGCAGCCACGGACCAAGCCACGGCGCGCTCACGGATTCGAGCGGCCAACACCTCCCGCCGTTCGGCATCCAGCATTTTGCTGTCGCGCAGGCCGCGGATGGGACGCTCGGGCGAAAGGATCACAGCGGCGGCGAAGACAGGCCCGAACAGCGCGCCGCGCCCGACTTCGTCGACACCGGCGATACACCGGTAGCCCTGCGCCCGCGCTTCGTTTTCGTACTTAGCCTGGCATCTCATCGGTAGGCGGTTTCGCTGATCCGATCGACTGAACGCGGGCTCACGCGCAAAGTTAGTCGCGTTCGCGGAGACGTGCTGCTTTGCCCTTAAGCTCACGCAGATAGTAGAGCTTGGCGCGGCGCACGCGGCCGGTTCGAACCACGTCGATGTGGTCGATTACCGGGGCATGAAGGGGGAAAATACGCTCCACCCCCTGGCCAAAGCTGACCTTTCTCACGGTGACGGTCGCGCCGAGCCCCGAGTTGTTGCGGGCAATCACGGTTCCTTCAAAGGCTTGCAAACGTTCTTTGTCGCCCTCTTTGATCTTGACGTGGACTCGGATGGTGTCGCCGGGGCGGAATTCCGGCACCGGGCGGAGGTGTTTAGCAACTACTTTGGTCAGTAACGGGTTCGGCATGTGACAAATCCTTGAATCTTCATTGTAGTAGATCCGGGCGCTTCTTCGCAGTCTTGTCGCGGGCGGCTTGCCGGCGCCAGTTCCGGATCTCTTCGTGGTTACCGCTCAATAGTACTTCTGGAACTTTCCAGCCGCGGAATTCGGCGGGGCGGGTGTACTGCGGACAATCCAGGAGGCCGGGCTCGCTGAAGGATTCCTGGATGGCCGAATCCTGGTTGCCCAGGACGCCCGGGAGCAGGCGGGCAACGCAATCCAACACCAGGGCCGCGCCCAGCTCTCCCCCGCTAAGGACGAAATCGCCGATGGAAAGCTCTTCGTCGGCCAGGTGCTCAGCCACGCGTTCGTCCACGCCTTCGTAGCGCCCGCAGATGAGCAGAAGCTCTTCGTACCCACTTAAGCGGCGGGCCGCCTCCTGGGTGAAGCGCTGGCCCTGCGCTGACAGTAGGACGATGTGTTGGTTCGGTTGGCGGCTCGGGCCAGATGCTTTCCACGGCATCGAAGATAGGCTCGGGTTTCAGCAGCATGCCCTCGCCGCCGCCGAAGGGGCGATCATCGACAGTGCGATGGCGGTCATGCGTCCAGTTGCGGAGGTCGTGAATGTGGATCTGGATCAAGCCGGCCTCGGCGGATTTAGCGACGACGCCATATTGGAGGGGGCCCTCAAAGAAGTCTGGGGAAGATGGTGAGAATGCGGAAAATCATCGGATTAGGGATCAGGGGTTGGGGATTGGGGGCCAGGCACGTTTAGGTTTAAGAGACCTTCGGGTAAATTTACGAAGATTTGTTTGTTTGCGGGATCGATGCGTTGACGCAGATGGAGCGGGCGAAAGGGATAAGCAAGTCGCCGACGTGGAGCAGCGGCGTGCCGCCTGTTTCTTCGAATTCCGTGACTACACCGAGCGAGAGGCCAGTGGCGTCGATCACTTCGCAGCCAATGAGGTCCGACTGATAAACTTCGTCGTCGGTAAGCTCGGCGCGCTGTTCGAAGGGAATGGAGACTTCGGCGCCGGCCAGCTTTTCGGCGTCCGAAATGCTGTCCACGCCTTGGAACTTGAAGATCAAATGATCGCCATGCATCCAGGTGTTCTCAACCACCATGGGTTTTTCGTTGACAAACACGCTCTGCAAGCGGTCCGGACGGCTGGAGAGCGGGATGGCCGCCAGTTCTCCTTTGTTCCCGCGCGCTCGAAGCAGACGGGCGATGGTAACGAGCTTCAGATTTATTCCAGAATTTCCAGCGTGAACCGCCGGTTCAGCTTCATGCCCGCAGCGCCCAGAAGCGTGCGGATGGATCGCGCGGTGCGGCCCTGTTTGCCGATGACCTTGCCCAAGTCGCTAGCCGCGACTTTTAGCTCCAGAACGGTAACCTGCTCGCCCTGAACTTCGTGGACGGTAACCTGGTCGGGCAAATCAACAAGGGCCTTCGCGATGTCTTCGATAAGTTGTTTCATTTTCCAGGTATGCCTGATGCTAGTTTAGCGCTAGCTGAATCTTTGCGCGGCGTCTTGCCCGGGAGCCCAGCCGGATTCTCGTGCACGCGTTCGCGGAAGCGGCCCTTCAATCCCATGGCGAGTGAGACGCTGTCTTCACCGAACTTGTCGCGCATGCGATCGACGGCCGACATCGCTTTGCGCCAGCGGTTGGTGTTGGTTTCATCCAGCATGTTGAGCTGGCCTTCGGCGGGTTTCAGGCCCGAAGCGTGGACGCCCAGCAAACGAATAGTCGCGTTCGGCTTGCGATTGGCGCGGAACAAGGCGCGTACCTGCTGGAAGATTTCCGTGTCAAGCTGCGTGCCGTGATCGAAGGAATGCGCACGAGTGATGGTGGAGAAATCCGAGTAACGGAGTTTCAATTGCACCGTGCGCGCATGCAGGTTATGTTCGCGCAGGCGGCGCGCCACCATTTCAGAGAGGCGTGCGAGCGTGGATTCCAGCGCGTCCGAGTCGGCGGTATCTTCGTTGAACGTGAACTCGTGGCTGATGGATTTGGGCGTGCTGTCGTCGCCCACTTCATGATCGAACCAGCCGCCCGCGTCCATGCCGCGCGATTTTCCGGCTAGCGCCAAGCCCCCATTGGCCGAGATGCTGGCGCAGGAAATCCTCATCCAGCGCCGCGAGATCGCCCACCTTGCGTACGCCCCACGTTTGCAGATTCTTTTCGGTGACCTTGCCGACGCCGGGGATTTTTCGAACATCGAGCGGCGCAAGGAAGCGAGCCTCTTCGCCCGGCAGCACCCACAGGACGCCGTTGGGCTTGGCTTGATCGGACGCGACTTTGGCCACCATGCGCGAAGCCGAGATGCCGATGGAGCAGTTCAGATCGGTCTCGCGCTTGACGGCATCGTGCAAGCGGTGCGCGGCGGAAAGCGGAGGCCCGTGAAGGCGCTCCGTGCCGGTGAGATCCATGTAGGCTTCGTCCACCGACGCCATGTCCACTTGCGGCGAGAAGCTCTTCAGCACTTCGTAGACCTTGCGCGAATAGTCGCGATAGCGCGTCCGGGTGCGCCGTCCACGAAGATGGCTTGCGGGCAGAGACGATAGGCGGTGCGGAGCGGCATGGCGGAGTGAACGCCGAACTTTCGGGCGGCGTAGGACGCGGCCGATACGACGCCACGCTGGTTGGCCTGTCCACCGACGACGACGGGCTTGCCTTTGAGCGACGGATCGAAGAGCTCTTCGACGGAGACGAAGAAGGCGTCCATGTCGACGTGGAAGTAGGTCTTCACTGTACCGGCTCTCAGTTTCAGTATGATCGAGATCGGAGGCTTCCCATGAATAAAACGACGATCCTTGTTGCGCTGGTGGCCGGTCTGGTTGGAGGCGTGATCTCCCGCTATGCGGCTCCCGCTCCTGTGCATGCCCAGCAAGCTCAAGCGCAGAGCCCGGCGCCATTGGAGCTTCGGGCGCAGCGCTTCGCTCTTGTGAATCCCCAAGGCGGTGTTGTTGCCACATTTACAGTGGACCAGCCGAAGCTTGATCCATCTCTTCCTGACTTGCCTTTTACGCCGTCTTCCGTTCGACTACTCGATTGGAGCGGAAAAGAAATTTGGAGGGCGGGTGGGAGTCCGGTGCGCAACCTGGCGTTGAAATAGTTAATCGGTTGGGGCGAGTCTGGCGGCGAGGACGCGCGGAAAACCGGCCAGATCCGGGACGATATCGATGTCGGTCCAGGCCGACCGCTCCCTGTGGTCGCGGCTCAGTGGTGATTCCAGCATCGCGCGCACCGGGTCTAGGGAATTGTAGCCGAGTTCGAGCAGCAGCCAGCCATGGGGACGCAGGACGCGGGCAGCTTCCACGATCAGCCTTTGGTAAATCTCAAGGCCTGTGGGCCCGCCGAAAAGGGCGACGGGCGGCTCGTAGTCGCGGACCTCGCGCTGCAGGCTCGGTTCATCGGTGCGCGGCACGTAAGGCGGGTTCGAGACCAGGACGTTGACGCTGCGATCGCGGAAAGCTTCGAGAAGATCGCACGCGAGAAAATCGACCCGCGCCGAGAGATGTTGAGCGTTGGCTGCAGGCGACGTGCAAAGCGGCAGTAGAAATGTCGCTGGCTAAAATGTGAGCGGGGGTTTCCAGAGCCAGCGTGACCGCGATTGCGCCCGAGCCGGTGCCGACGTCGACGACAAGATCGCGCGCATGAATGTGGGCGATGGCTGCTTCGACCAGGTGCTCGGTCTCCGGACGCGGGATCAAGACATCCGAGGTGACGCGAAAATCGCGCCCGTAAAATTCCTGGCGGCCGGTGATGTATTGGGTCGGCTTGCCCTTCATCCGCTCGTGCAGATAGCGGCCGTAATGGATCCAGGCGATTTCGCTGAGCTCTTCCTCGGGATGGGCGTAAAGGTACGCGCGCTCCTGGTGCAACGCATGCGTCAGGAGAACTTCGGCGGTGAGACGAGGCACGGAGATGGCCTCCTCTTCCAGAAGCTTGGTGCCCTGGAGGAGAGCAGTCAGGATGGTCATTGACGGGCTAGGCCGCTTCGCCCTGTTCCTTCAACTTTTCGGTTTGGTAGTAATTGGTCAGCGCGGTGATCAATGGATCCAGGCGCCCCTCCATTACCAGGTCTAGCTGGTGCAGCGTCAAGCCGATGCGATGGTCGGTGACGCGGTTCTGCGGGAAATTGTAGGTGCGGATCTTTTCGCTGCGATCGCCCGAGCCCACCATGCTGCGCCGCTCGGCGCCGATCTGCTCCTGCTGCTTTTCCAGCTCGATCTCATAGAGCCGCGAGCGCAGCACTCGCTCGGCCTTGGCGCGATTCTTGATCTGCGATTTTTCGTCCTGGCAGGAGACCACCAGGCCAGTAGGCAGATGGGTGAGACGCACCGCGGAATAGGTGGTATTGACGGACTGGCCACCCGGGCCCGACGAACAAAAAGTATCGATCCGAACGTCTTTCGCTTCGAGCTTGATCTCGACATCGTCGGCTTCGGGCAGCACCGCCACCGTGATGGCCGACGTATGCACGCGGCCTTGCTGTTCGGTGGCCGGCACGCGCTGGACGCGATGCACACCGCTTTCGTACTTCAAATGGCTGTAAACCTTGTTGCCGCTGATGAGCGCGATCACTTCCTTCAGGCCGCCGACAGCGGATTCGCTGGCCGACGTTACTTCCACGCGCCAGCGCTGCGATTCGGCGTAGCGCGTGTACATGCGGAACACTTCGGCCGCGAACAGCGTGGCTTCGTCGCCGCCGGTGCCGGCGCGAATTTCGAGCACGATGTTCTTTTCATCCAGCGGGTCTTTGGGAAGCAGCAGCACCTTCAGCTCTTCTTCGATGCGGACCAACTCGGGCTCCATCCGCGCGATTTCGTCGTTAGCCATCTGGCGCAGCTCAGGGTCGGGATCATCCACCATGGAACGCGCTTCGTCGTAATTGCGCTTGGCCTGTTTGTAGTCTTGATACTTGGCGACCACTTCCTCCAGCTCGGAACGCGTCTTGGCGATTTTGCGGTAGGCTTCGCCATCGGCAATGACGGCCGGGTCCGCCATCTGGCGGGTAACGGCGTCAAACCGCGCCTCCATATCGTTCAGCCTTTGCGAGAATTGCATGACGAACTCCAGCCAATCCCGACCGCGTTAAGCGATCACCAACTCGCCGCCTTGGGCTTCTTCGAGTTGCATCGCGCCATCCAGAGCGTGAATGGCTACGCTCGCTTGCTCGTCGGACGGCGGCTGTGTGGTCACGCGCTGCAGCCAGAGGCCGGGCGCGGTGAGCGTGGCCATCAAGCCTTGCTGATGACGGGCGGCGTATCGGATCAATTCGTAGCTGACGCCGACAATCAGCGGGAGCAGCGCGATGCGCGCGATCAGTTTGGCGGCAAAACCGTCGAAGGGGAGCAGCGGGTAGACCAGAATGGCGAGCACCATCACCAGCAGCAGAAAACTGGTGCCGCAGCGTGGATGGAACGTGACGAACTTCTGCGCGTTCTCCACTGTCACCGGCTGGCCCGATTCGAAATTGAAGACCACTTTATGCTCGGCGCCATGATATTGGAACATGCGGCGAATGTCCTTCATGCGCGAAATGATGATGAGGAACCCGAGGAAAATCACCAGGCGAATCAGGCCGTCCATCATGTTCACGGCGAACCGGCCGTGCAGCGACGGAACCGCTTTACCGAGCTGAGTGGCCAGAAACAGCGGCACGAATTTGTACATGAACAGGAAAAACAGCAGCGAAAACGCGAGCGGGGCGGCCATCATCCAGCCGTTGAGCTCGGGCGCCTTCTCGCCCGTGTTCTTAGCAGCTTCTTCGCCGAGAGCTACGTTGGCGGAAAATTGGAGCGCCTTAATACCCAGAGCCATGGCATGGCCCAGCGTTCCCAACCCGCGCAGGATGGGCAGCTTGAAAATCGGATATTTCTCCGAGATGCGCGGCAGCGGGCTCTGCTCGGTTACAATCTCGCCATTCGGCTTGCGCACCGCGACGCAATAGCTGTGGGGCGCCCGCATCATGACACCTTCCATAACGGCCTGCCCACCCACCAGCGTCTCTTCGCCGCTTTCGAGCACGGGCAGCATTTGGATGTGGGCGCTCAAGCGCAAAAAGCTTCGGATGGACAATTGGATAACTCCTTTGTCATTATATCGCGAGTCATTCCGTAGTGAGCCGGTAGCAGGCGCGGGGCTTTTCTTGCGGGGACCGGGCTACAATGGGGCGTATGCAGGTATTGCTGGCGGGGGGGCACAAATTCCTCCTGCTTGAACTGGATCCCGACTTCGTGGCGAACATCGCCAAGCAAGCCGGATTCGAGTATCGGATCGAAGAAAGCCAGCGATCCATGAACCTGCACCTTTCGGCCATCGATCGCCAGGCGCCCCTGCTGCTGTTCGACGCCGCCGATCCCGGCAATCTGGGCTGGTTTTCGCGCTGCCAGTTTTACGTCGACGGGAAGACCGGCGCCGTGCTGCAAACGCCCATGTCGCTGGCGAATCAAAAAGACCGGGCCGGGCGCATGCTGCCGGATTCGGTGCGATTGCAAATCTACAAAGAGTTGCCCGTTTCGTTTCGTATGCCGGGGAAGCAGCCGGTGAGCGAACAGGTGGTTTATGCCGTTCTCTACAATCTGCTCAATGCTCTGCTCAACACGGGAGTGGGAGTATGCGGCGGATCGATCGTGAAGCCGCTAGCCGGGCGCACGGAAAGCATCGGGACGAGAAACTAATTATTTACTAGGCGTCGGCATGAGTGCCGACGCGGCACGCAGGAGTGCGTGCGCCACATCGGGCGAGCGGACTTATTGCGGATCGGCGTCGGACAAAACAGCGTTTAGCGAGCCCTGCCGGTAGCCTTCCAGATC
Source organism: Bryobacterales bacterium (assembly GCA_963747945.1). Lineage (GTDB taxonomy): Bacteria > Acidobacteriota > Terriglobia > Bryobacterales > Bryobacteraceae > Palsa-89. The sequence continues at coordinate 367,623 of CAVVHB010000023.1, read as the reverse complement.
GATAGTCACGTAATGGAAGCCTAGCGGCTTGAAGATTTCAACAAATCTCAGGGCCATTTCTGGCGTCAGCGCGGTCGCGAGTTCATCCTTCGCGATTTCTATGCGGACCAGTTTGCCGTGGAACCGCACGCGGAACTGGCGGAAGCCTAATTTGCGGATGGCTTCTTCACCGCGTTCGACAGTCTTGATGTTTTCTATGGTCACGGGAGTTCCGTAAGGGATGCGCGAGCTGAGGCAAGCGGCCGCAGGACGGTCCCAGGTGGACAAGCCGGTAAGGCGCGACAGCTCGCGAATTTCTGCTTTGGTCAAGCCGGCGTCGACCAGCGGCGCTTCGGCCTGGTGCAGTTTGGCGGCCCGCTGCCCGGGCCGGTAGTCGCCCAGGTCGTCCACATTCACGCCGTAAGCGATATGCTCGATGCCGCGTTCGCGCGCCACCACTTCCAGGCGCGTGAAAAGTTCGTCCTTGCAATGGAAACAGCGACTCGAATCGTTCTTTATGTAGTCCGGATTATCGAACTCGCGAGTCTCGATGTACTCGTGGCGGAAGCCGCACTCGCGCGCGAACGCCTCAGCGTCGATCTTGTGCGATTCGGGAATGGAAGCGGAATCCGCCGTAACGGCCAGGGCATTCCTGCCGAGCACGCGGTGCGCGGCCCATGCCAGATACGCCGAGTCGGCGCCGCCGGAGTACGCGATGATGACGCGCCGCATCGGCTTCAGAATCGAGAACAGTCTGTCTTGCTTCGCCTTCAGGATTCCTAAGTCGAGCTTTGGCGCGGCTGCCAGTTTGACCAGTCCCGCCATAGGACCAGTATAGCGAGACGCCCAGGTAGCGGGGTCTTAAGACCCCGTCATGGGGTTCTAAAGACCCCACTACCAAGAGGTGGTGCTATCCTCCTTTTATGGCGGCGCTACGCTACACCACGCCGGGCGGAATCAACGTAACCCGCTTGACGTCCGCGATCCCGTTCAAAAAGGGCCTCGGCCATCTGCTGAACAAGCTGGACCGGTACCGCGGCATCTATCTGTCATCCGGCTACGAATATCCGGAGCGGTATTCGCGCTGGGATGTCGCTTCCATCTGCCCGCCCATCGAAATCGTCGCTGCCGGAAGGGAAATCGAGTTCCGGCCGCTGAACGCGCGTGGGGAAGTGCTGAACAGCATGCTGCATCGCCTGCTGGAAGGCCATCCGCATTGGGAAGCATTCGGCTTTGAGGGCGCGGCGCTGCGTGGCCGATTGAAGCCGCTGCCCCCGCTGTTCCCCGAAGAAGAGCGCAGTAAGCAGCCCTCGGCCTTTTCGATTCTGCGGGCGCTGATCGGCGAATTCCAGAGCGAGCAGGATTCGAGACTCGCGCTGGTGGGCGCGTTTGGATACGATCTGCTGTTCCAGTTCGATCCTATCGATCTGAAGCTTCCGCGGCACGGAGTGAAAGACCTGCAGCTCTTTCTCTGCGACGACATCTACTACATGGATCGCAAGAAGGAGCAGATCGAGCGCTTCCGCTACGACTTTCAGCTGGGCGATCTTTCCACCGTGGGCCTGGCACGTACCGGGGCTCCCGCGCGCCGCTCGCCAAAACGTCCCGACAACGAAATCGAATCGGACCATCAGCCGGAAGAGTACATGGCCAAAGTGGAGGCGGTGCGCGAAGGCATGCGGCTGGGCGAATACTACGAAGTGGTGCTGCGGCAAACGTTCCAGGCCAATTATTCGGAGAGCGCTTCCGCGCTGTTCCAGCGCATACAGAAGGGCAGCCCCAGCCCCTACGAATTTTTCCTGCAACTGGGCGACGAGCAACTGATTGGAGCATCGCCGGAGATGTTCGTTCGCGTGGAAGGCAATCGCGTGGAGACCTGCCCGATTGCTGGAACCGCGCGCCGCACGGGCGATCCGCTGCGCGACGCCGACAGCATCCGGGAGCTGCTCAATTCCACCAAGGAAGAATCCGAGCTGACCATGTGCAGCGACGTGGATCGCAACGATAAATCACGGGTTTCGATCCCAGGCTCGGTAAAGGTGATCGGCCGGCGGCTGATCGAATCCTACGCGGGCGTGTTCCATACCGTGGATCACGTGGAAGGCATGCTGCAGCCGGGATTCGATTCACTCGACGCGTTTCTCACCCACATGTGGGCAGTGACCATCATGGGCGCACCGAAGAAAGCTGCGGCGCAGGCCATCGAGGATCTCGAAAAGGACGCGCGTGGCTGGTACGGCGGCGCGGTAGGGATGCTATCGCTGAACGGCGATATCAATACCGGCATTTTGATCCGCACCGTTCACCTGCGCGATGGAATTGCGCGCTACAGCGCGGGCGCGACGCTGCTCTACGATTCGGTTCCGGAGCTGGAAGAACAAGAGACGCGCCTGAAGGCCACTGGATTTTTCCGTTCGCTGCGTGGCACGAAAAAAGCTGGAGCGCCCGAGAGCGCTCTAATGCAACGGGGCCACGGGGTCAAATTGCTGCTGGTGGACAACGACGACTGCTTCATTCACACGCTGTCCAATTACGCGCGCCAGACCGGCGCCGAGGTGGTGACGTATCGGGCGGGAGTTCCGCACCAGCTGATCCTGGATTTCGCGCCGCACCTGATGCTGATCTCGCCCGGTCCGGGCCGGCCCGCGGACTTCGGAGTTCCCGACCTGGTGAAGTTTGCCGCCCACGCCGGTATTCCCGTGTTCGGTGTGTGCCTGGGATTGCAGGGAATCGTGGAGGCGTTTGGTGGCGAACTCGGCGTGCTCGACTATCCAATGCACGGCAAGCCCTCAACCGTGGTGCACCGCGGAATCGGGGTCTTCGAAGGACTGCCGGAACGATTCAAGGTGGGCCGCTACCACTCGCTCTTCGCGCGCAAAGAGACTTTCCCGGCGTGCCTGGAAGTGACGGCCGAGAGCGAGGACGGCGTCATCATGGGGATCCGCCATCGGGAATTGCCGATTGAAGCGGTGCAGTTTCATCCCGAGTCGATTCTGACATTAGATGGCAACTGTGGCCTGCGATTGATCGAAAATGTGGTGGCGCAGGCCTCGGGATCCCGCACCGTCCATTCCCGGTAAGGCTAGCCTGATAGTACCCATCGGGCGAGTGGGCTACTATGGTAATCTTAGAGCTGATTTCATGCAATTTGATTTATCGGACATCGTATTTCTGGTAGTTGTGCTGTCCATCGCCGTGTTATTGCTCAATAGCAGCGGAGGCGGCGGCGGGCATCGCGCGCGGGTGCCGGTGCGCGGCTAAGACTCTGAAAAAGGCTAAGACCGCTTGCTGACGCGCGCGGCTCAGAATCCATTGTGCCTTCGGCGATCGTAATCGGCGGAGGTTTGGCCGGTCTTGCGTCGGCTGCGGCGCTGGGCCAGTCCGGATTCCAGGTTGATCTTTTTGAGGCCCGTGGATTCCTCGGCGGCCGAGCCACTTCTTATCCTGTTCCAGGCGACGCTTCTCATCCGGATAATGCCCCGGAAGTAATCGACAACTGCCAGCATGTCCTGCTGCGTTGCTGCGTCAATCTGATGGATTTCTACCGGCGCCTGGGCGTAGCGGATCGGATCCAGTTTCACCAACAATTTTTCTTTGTTGAACCCGGTGGACGAACTTCGGTGCTGCAGGCCGGAGGGCTTCCCGCGCCATTGCACTTCACGGGAAGCTTTTTGGATTTGAAGTTTCTTGGAATGGCCGACAAGATCGCGATCGCCGGCGCCCTTTGGGCCATCCTCCGCGAGCATGGGAGGCGCGAGGATCTGGACCGGATCACGATGCTCGATTGGCTGCGCGAGAAGCATCAAACCGAGCGGGCCATCCGCCGCTTCTGGAATCAGGTTCTGGTCAGCGCGGTGAATGAAGATCTGGACCGCATGGCCGCGAGCCACGGTTTTCAGGTTTTCTGGCTGGGGTTTCTGGCCACCGCGGATGCGTACGAGATGGGAATTCCAGCGGTGCCGTTGGGCGATTTGTATGGACAGGACGGGTGGAATGGCATCCCCAATGTCCGGATGCACGCGCGCTCGCCAGTGGAGCGAGTGATTGCGAACGATGGCGCAATCCGCGGGGTGATCGCCGGGAGGGAAGAGCGGTCAGCCGACTATTACGTCTCCGCATTACCATTCGAGCGCCTGCCTGCGGTTATTCCAGAGCTGGATTTGAAACTCGATGGCTTCGAGCATTCGCCCATCACCGGCATCCACTTGTGGTTCGATCGCAGTATCACCGATCTGCCGCACGCCACCTTGCTGGACCGCACCGTGCAATGGATGTTCAACAAATCGGCTGGGCGATATTTGCAGCTGGTGGTGAGCGCGTCGCGCAGTTTGGTTGAGATGCCGCGCGCGGAGGTGATCGCTCTAGCGGTACGTGAGTTAGGTGAGTTTTTCCCCTTAGCAAAAGAGGCGAAACTCGAAAAGGCGCACGTGGTGAAGGAGATTCGCGCGACGTTCTCCGCGCGTCCGGGCCTGGAGCAAGTGCGGCCCAAGAGCGCGACGAAGTTTTCAAACCTGTTTCTGGCGGGCGATTGGACCCGATCGGGCTGGCCGCCGATCATGGAAGGCGCGGTCCGCAGCGGTTATCTGGCGGCTGAAGCGGTAACCCGCGCGGCCGGTGACGAGCAGAAGTTTCTGCTGCCTGACATCGCCTGAGGCTATATGATGAAGCTATGCGCGCATTGATTTTGTCGCTCGCCTTGCTGGGCTCGCTTCTTGGCGCGGACATGACCACACTGACGATTTCGGTTCAAACCCCCGGCGGCAGACCCGTCGAAGGTGCAAGCGTAATCGTGAAGTTCGTGAAAGGACGTTCCAAGACCAAGTTCGGCAAGAAGATCCGTACGGAGTGGGAGCTACGCACCAATCAGGAAGGGTTGATCAAGATTCCCCCCATCCCGCAAGGCACGATTCTGGTGCAGGTGATCGCCAAAAACTACCAGACGTTCGGCCAGAACTTCGATGTCGACGAGGAGCAGAAGACGCTCGACATCAAGCTGAATTCCCCACAGCCGCAATATTCGGCGCATTGAAGACCACTCCCTCACGGTCGTGGCTCGGTTACGGTCGTGGTTCAGTTATGGCGGCGATTGCATCAATCTCAACGCCAACATCGCGCGGTAGCTTGGCTGCTTGCACCGTTGATCGCGCGGGTGGAATCTTCGCGAAGTAGCGCTCATAGACTTGATTCATAGGCGCGAAATCGTCCATATCCTTCAAGAACACGGTGGTCTTCAGGACGGAATCGAGCGAAGCGCCGCAGGCTTCGAGGACTGCCTTGATGTTTTCAAGCACCCGTTCCGTTTGCGCCGAAATGCCGCCTTCGATCACCTTGTTACTGGCCGGATCGATCGGGATCTGCCCGCTCAGGTAAGCTAATCCACCGTACACCACGGCTTGCGAATAAGGACCAATGGCTTTGGGCGCCTGGCCGGTCGAAATGGTCTGTTTCATATCTGCAAAGTCCCCACCAGCTGTTGGACGTCGCTGATGTTTTCTTCTTTCAAGTAATCGTCCAGTTCGCGCGCGATACGGCAGGGCGCTTCAGGGTCCCAGAAGTTGGCGGTGCCCACCTGGACGGCGGATGCGCCGGCCACCAGGAACTCCGCAGCGTCTTCACCAGTGCGGATCCCTCCCAGCCCGATCACCGGAATCCGGACCGCCTGGGATGCTTCGTACACCAAGCGGAGCGCGATGGGCTTGATGGCTGGTCCCGATAAGCCCCCAAAACCCGCGCCGATGCGTGGCCGCCGGGTGTGCGGATCGATGGCCAACGAAACGAACGTGTTCACCAGGCTGATGGCGTCGGCGCCGGCCTGTTCCGCTGCCTGCGCCAGGGGTTCGATGCGCGCCACGTTGGGCGATAATTTGACGATCAAAGGGCGACGGGCTAGAGGCCGGATCAAGGCTACCAGTTCACTCAACAGCACCGGGTCGCTCGAAAAGTAAATCCCGCCGTGCTTGGTGTTGGGGCAGGACACGTTCAGCTCATATCCCGCGATGCCTTCGGCATCTTCTAAGACGCGGATCACCTCGGCGTAGTCCCCCGGCTGGTATCCGAACACGTTCGCGAAGATCGCCGTCCGCAGATGGCGGAGGGCCGGGAGCTTCTGTTCAACGAAGGCCCGCACACCGACGTTCTGCAGGCCGATGGAGTTGATCATGCCGGCTTCGGTCTCCCACAAGCGCGGCGGAGGATTGCCGGCGATGGGCTCGCGAGAAAGTCCTTTCACAACCAACCCACCCATCCCGTTCAAATCAGCGACACTGGCGAACTCCACACCGTAGCCATAAGTCCCCGAAGCAGCAATGACAGGGTTTTCAAGCTGGATGCCGCACAGGTTCATCCGCAGGCGACCCATTTCGTCCAAGAATAGCATTGGCCGCGTTGCCGCTAGCACGGTACGCGGCAAGCTAGGGCAAATCCCTTATGCAGCGGACCTTAGAAAAGCCGATGAACTACCATGGCAGACCCGTCGACGGGCGACCCCATTCTCGCGCGCCCGGGGCCGTTTCGCTCGCTGGCCTCGAGATTCTCGCTGTTCACTGCCGCTCTGGTTTTTTGGGTAATTGCAACCATTCTGGCGTACGATCTTCGCCAGGATAAGTTTGACGCCGGCAGGGGGCTTCTGCTGTTCGTGATCGTGATGCTGCCGGCGGCCGCGGTCTCGCGCTTCACCATTCGCTTGCTGGCTCGGCCGCTTTCGCAACTTCAGGCCGGCATTACGTCCGCCGGAAATGGCCAATTGGAACCGATCGAAATAAGCAGGAGCAGCGATGAGGTGGAGTTTCTGGGTGAAGGCTTCAACGGTATGGTCGCAACGCTGGCCGCTTCTGAGAGGGCGCTGCTCGAACAGCAGGGGTTGCTCGAGAAAAGAATCAAAGACTGTACCGATCAACTGCAAGACCGTACCAATCAACTAAAAGAAGCCACTCGCAGGGCTGAGGCGGCCACACGCTCCAAGAGCGAGTTCGTCGCCAACATATCGCGCGAGTTGCGAACCCCGATGAACGCTATTGTTGGAATGCTGGACATCGCGCTCGATCGGGACATGACTCCGGATCTGGCAAAGCAGCTACAAACCGCACAGAGTTGCGCCAATTCTCTACTCTCGTTGTTGAACGACATTCTGGATCTCTCCAAGATCGAAGCAGGAAAGATGACGTTAGAAAAACTACCGTTCGATTTGCGTGCATTGCTGGCGGATTGCGTCAAGGCGCACCAGCCGAAAGCCACCGAGAATGCGGTTTCGCTGCGCTTGGAGGTGTCGCCCGACGTTCCGCGACAGATTACCGGTGATGTGCTACGCATCCGCCAGATCGTCGCCAATCTTGTAAGCAATGCGCTTAAGTTCACCGAGCATGGATCGGTTACCGTCCAGGCCGGCGGAGAATTCACGCAGCCACGCGAGTTCACGCTTCGCATCACGGTGGAAGACAGCGGCGCGGGAATTCCAGCCGACAAGCTGCTTTCCATTTTCGACAAGTTGACGCAGCCCGACGGCAGCGTGACCCGCAGGTTCGGTGGAACGGGATTGGGCCTGGCAGTCACGCGAAGCCTGGCGGAGTTACACGGCGGCGGTATCCAGGTTGACAGTGAATTGGGCCGGGGAAGTACTTTCATCGTTACCCTCAAATGCGAAGCCGAGACGGCTCCCGAGGCTGTGCAAAAAACTGCCGCCGCGCAAAAAGCCAACCTGGCGGACCTTGTTCCCTCTACGCCAGGGGCATCGGGAAGCGCCGCGCGCATCTTAGTAGTGGAAGATAATCAGGTAAATCAGAAAGTGGTGACGGCGGTACTGCGCAAGCGCGGCTTCTCTATCGAACTGGCAAATGACGGACAAGAGGCTCTGAACAAGCTGGACAGCAGCGCCGCCTTCGATCTGGTCTTAATGGACGTCCAAATGCCCGTACTGGACGGTCTGGAAGCCACTCGGCTGATCCGCAAGGAACCGCGCTGGAGCGGGCTTCCTATTATCGCGATGACTGCGCATGCCATGAACGGCGACAAAGAGCGGTGTTTAGAAGCCGGGATGAACGGCTACATCTCCAAACCAGTGCATCCGTCGCTGTTGCTTAGTACGGTGGACGAGTTCCTGCTGCAGAAGATTGGCTAGTAGCCTGTCCCCCGTCCGCTCCTTCACAGTCGCGGTTCAGAACCGCCATGCGTTAGCGCGCTCTGCCGCACCAGGTTCCAGGTCTCTTCCAAGTCCTCCCATTGCGTGCCGATGTTCCCGATCGCCAGCCGCAACACGAACCGGCCGTTCAACACGGTGTGAGATAAGAACGCCTTGCCAGAGGCATTAACCGCTTCGAGCAAGGCGCGATTTTCATCATCCGAGCCAAGATAGCGGAAACAGATGAGCGAGAAAGGCGTTGGCGCGGCGACCTCGAAGTCGGGGTGCTCGCGAATCAAACCTGCCAGGCGCTGCGCGTAATCCATATGCTTCCGAATCAGCTCCGCGATTCCATCCCGCCCGTAGTGCCGCATGATGAACCACAGCTTCAGCGCCCGGAACCGGCGCCCCAGTTGCACGCCGTAATCCATGTAATTCACCGCGCGCGGGTCCTCCGTGGTACGCAAATATTCGGGAACCAGCGAGAAAGCCTGGCGCAGGATTTCGGGTTTGCGCGTGTAGAATGCGCTCAAGTCTACCGGCGTGAAGAGCCATTTGTGCGGATTCACCACCAGCGAATGCGCGCGTTCGGCACCGTTCAGGATGGATTGCAACTCGGGAACCACCGCCGCCGCGCCACCATAGGCGGCGTCCACATGCAGCCACGCGCCGCACTCTTCGGCGATATCGGCGACGGCATCCACGGGATCGATACTCGACGTCGACGTGGTGCCAACCGTCGGAACGATACAGAACGGCCGCTTGCCGGCGCGCCGATCCGCCGCCACCGTTTCCCGCAACACATCCACGCGCATGCGGAAGGCATCGTCCACCGGTATCTTGCGAATGTTGTCCTGGCCGATTCCGAGCGTGATGCCGGCCTTCTCTACCGAAGAATGCGCCTGCTCGGACGTGTACATCACCAGGCCAGGGGCATTTCCGCGCGTGCGCGATTCGGGGTCGGCCATTTCGCGCGCCGCCGCTATCGCGTGCAGGGTGCTAATGGAAGCGGTGTCGTAGATGATTCCGAAAAATTCAGCCGGCAGGCCCATCCATTGGCGAAGCCATCCCAGCGTCACTTGTTCCAGCTCCGTGAGAGCGGGGCAGCTCTTCCACAGCATGCCATTCGCGTTGATGGCCACCGACAGCATCTCCGCAAGAATACCCGGATGCGAGGCTGAAATAGCAAAATAGGCGAAAAAGCGCGGATGGTTCCAATGCGTGAGCGCGGGAACGATGGAGGTCTGGAAATCCTCCAGGATGGCGTCCATCGGCTCGCCGCGATCGGGCGCCTGCGCCGGAAGGCGATCCATCAAATCGCCCGGCTTCATGTCCGGCAGCACTGGATACTGCCGGATCTCTTCCAGGTAGTCGCCGATCCAGTCAACCACCTGATGCCCGTAACGCCGGAATTCTTCGTTGTCCACTTGGTTTAGATTAACCTGAAAGAACATGTTCGGTAGGGTTCTGGTGGCCAACCGTGGCGAGATCGCCGTGCGCATCATTCGAGCGCTGCGCGACATGAAGATTCGAAGCATCGCTGTATTCTCGGATGCCGATCGGGGCGCGCTGCACGTTCGCCTGGCGGACGAAGCCGAGCATATCGGGCCGGCGCCGTCTGCGGACAGCTATCTGCGCATGGATCGGATCCTCGAAGCCGCGAGGAAGCACGGAGCGGAGGCCATCCATCCCGGTTACGGTTTCTTGAGCGAGAACGCCGGATTCGCCGCGGCCTGCGCCGAAGCGGGCATTGTCTTTATTGGACCATCCGCTGAATCGATTCGGCGCCTGGGATCGAAGACCGCCGCGCGGGTTCTGGCGAAACAAGCCGGCGCACCCATAGTGCCCGGCAGCGAAGAGGCGGCCACCAATATAGATCGCGCCCGCACGCTGGCTAGCGAGATCGGCTACCCGGTTTTGCTGAAAGCGGCGGCCGGCGGCGGTGGCAAAGGCATGCGGCGCGTCAATGCGGAAAGCGAACTGGAATCCGCCATTCGCGACGCAGCCAGCGAAGCGGAGCGCGCCTTTCAAAACGGCGAGGTCTACATCGAGAAGGTGATCGATAAGCCGCGCCACATCGAGATTCAGATCGCGGGCGATCATTACGGAAACCTGGTGCACCTGGGCGAGCGCGAATGCTCTCTGCAGCGGCGGCATCAGAAGATCGTCGAAGAATGCCCATCGCCCTTCGTTGCCAGGCATCCCCAGATGCGGGCAGCCATGGGCGAAGCGGCGTTAAAGATCGCCCGCGCCGCCAGCTATGACAACCTGGGGACGGTGGAGTTTCTCGCCGACCAGCAGGGAAACTTCTATTTTCTGGAAGTGAACACGCGTCTGCAGGTGGAGCATCCCGTGACGGAGCTGGTCACCGGATATGACCTGGTCCAGCTCCAACTGAGGATTGCCGCGGGTGAAGCGCTGCCATTCACACAGAAGGATATCGCCTGGCGCGGGTGGGCCATGGAGTGCCGCGTGAGTGCCGAAGATCCAGAGAACCAGTTCTTTCCGTCCGCGGGCCGAATCATACAACTACGCGAGCCCAGCGGGCCGGGAGTTCGGCTTGACTCGGGAATATATCCAGGTTGGACCGTCCCTTTGGAATATGATCCACTGCTCGCGAAACTGGTGACTTGGGGACCGGACCGGAACACCGCTGTTCAGCGGCTGCGACGCGCGCTCAGCGAGTACGCCATCTCGGGCATCCAGACGAATATCGCATTCTTTCGCGAAATCCTGGAAGATCCCCAGTTCCTGGCGGGCGATCTCTCCACCGAGTTTGTCCCGGATTTTCTAGCCCGACGAATAACTCCGGCAGACCCCGCGCCCGAACTCGAAATCGCCGTAGCGCTGGCTGCTCTAGCGCATTTCCAAAGCGCGCGCAAACACGCCACTAGTGCTCCGAAAGTAGACCCTAGCTCGTGGCTCACGGAAGGACGAGGCCAACTTCTACGATGAAGTGGCGGGTAGCGGTGGACGGCCGCACGATCGAAATCGATTCCGGCCAACTGGAGTCGGTCACCCAGGTGGAACCCGGTGTCTATTCGGTGCTGCTGGATGGCGCGAGCTATGAGATTCGTTTGATGGAAACCTCGCAAGGGCAGAGCGCGGAGGCGGGTGGTCGCCGGTTTGGGGTTGAGGTTCGTGATCCTCGCGACGCCAGCCGAAGCTCGCATGCCTCCGTCGGATCGGGACGTCAAAAGGTTGCTGCACCAATGCCAGGCAAGGTGGTCCGCGTGCTGGTGAAGGTGGGAGATGCGGTGGATGCGGGACAAGGCCTGGTGGTAGTGGAAGCCATGAAGATGCAAAACGAGATGAAGGCTTCGCGCCCCGGCCGCGTGATCGAAATTCGCGCGCGCGCCGGTGAGACGGTGGGCGCCGGCGACACGCTGCTGATTTTGGAATAACTTTGGTGTTGGAATAGATTCTGGGACAATGGGGGTTGCCCCCTTTTCGAGGACTGACAAGTGAGCCGTAGCCGAAGCTGGCTTGCCATTCTTTTGGTTGGCGCGACCGTGATCGTGGCTTGGGTTGCCACTAAGAAGGCAGCCCCTCCAGAAGTGGAATTTGTCAAAGTCACGCGCGAGAAGCTGATCAGTTCGCTGAGCACGAACGGCAAAGTAGAACCCATCGAGTGGATGCCCGTGCGCTCAGAACGCGCCGGACTCATTACACGCGTTTTCGTCAGCCGCGGCCAGCAAGTGGCCAAGGATCAGCCGCTGGTGGAACTGGACACCCGGGTTGCGAGCGCCGATCTGGCGAAGGCCCAGGCCGCCATTCAGGAGGCCAAAGCGCAGCAGCAGGTATTGACGCAAGGCGGCCGTGCCACCGAACGCCAGGACATCGAATCGAATCTCTCCCGCGCGCGGCTGGATTTGGAAGCTGCCCAGAAGAATTACCAGGCGTTGGACCGGTTGGTGGCAAAACAAGCTGCCACACGTCAGGAACTGGATTCGGCCAGGCAGCTGGTGGATCAGCTCCAATTGAGAATCCAGGCGCTCGAAAAGAGCAAGGCTGCGCTCGTCACCGGCATCGATAAGGAAATCGCCAAGGCCCGGCTGCAGGAGGCGCAGTCCACTGCCGCGGTGGCGCAAAGCAATCTCGACCTCAGCAACATTCGCGCGCCGATGGACGGAACGGTGTACGACTTCGATTTGAAGCAGGGCTCGTACGTCAATCCTGGCGATCTGATTGCCAAGGTAGGCAGGCTCGATCGCGTACGGGTGACGGTTTATGTCGACGAGCCCGACCTCGGGAAGGTTCACGAAGGAGAACTGGTGATCATTACCTGGGACCCGAAGCCAGGGCATCAATGGAAAGGCAAAGTGGACAAGCTGCCGACACAGATTGTGCCGCTCGGGACACGCCAGGTGGGCGAGGTGGGGTGCATCGTCGAGAATCCGGATGACGATCTGCTTCCGAACGCCAACATCAATGCGGATATTCAAGCCACGGTGGTGGAAAATGCGCTCGCGATTCCGAAGGAAGCGATTCGCAAGCAGGGCTCCGAAACCGGGGTTCTGCTGCTCGAAGGCGACCGAGTGATGTGGCGCAAAGTGAGCTTGGGTATTTCGAGCTACGCCAAGTCCCAAGTCCTTTCAGGATTGAGTGTGGGCGACGCCGCCGCGTTGCCGTCGGATAAGCCGCTCCAGAACGGGTCGCGCGTGCAGCCGATATTTCAGTAGCGCTCCGCAGACGCCCTGTCAGATTGGCGCTTCACCCAAACCTGAAATGAACTTGATTCCGGGGATGTTTTTCTTGCTTAGCCGGCCATCGTTCGTGATGAACAGATCTATTTCGGATGCCGCAGCACAGGCCAACTGAATGGCATCCGCCGGATGAATCGCACGATCCTGGCGGATAGCGGCGTATGCCTCCGCTGCATCCAAATCGAACGTCGAAACGGTTACTTGCGGGCCGCTTAAGAATGCCCGATATCGATTCGCCAACAGCTTATCCCCTGTCGAAAGCGGCTTTACGAGGATTTCCCCGATTGTCATGGCGCTGGTAAAGAGCCGATCGTTCCGCTGAAGCATTCTGCGGCGCAGATCTTTCACAACGGGACCAAATGAGGGATTCCCTTCCAGCAGATAAATGAAAAGGTTCGTGTCCCAAAAGATGTTCGCCAAACGAATTCCTATCCGAAATAGCTTCCGCGGGTGGAGAAGAGGCCGTCGGAAGCCATGGCGTTATTTCGCGTCACCCTTAGCTCCGTACCAATTGGACCGAAGATCCTGAACATATTCGTCGGCGTTGGTATCGGCCCAAATCTCCCTCCCCACTCCCCACATCTGCAGGATAGGATCGTCTTCCTCGCTGGTCGCGGTCTGCTTCCTGCTGTATTCGCGCTCATACCAGTCGAGCAGATAGTGGTATTTCGGTGGCAATTCGTCTCGCTCCGGGATCATCTTTCCCTTCCGAGCCGGATGGGCGGCGTCGGTTGGCCGATAGAGACGATAGGTGTCGTTGCCGAGTTTGTAAAACATCCGATACTTCGCAGAGTTTGGTTCAGCGTTAGCTACGTTATGCAGGTAGATATGGACCTGGACTCCTGGCCGCAACTCAGGACTGGCTTGTTCCGACTTTACACGGTCAAGAATTTCCTTTGCCGAGAAAGACTCTCGATCCGTATTCTCATACTGCAGCAACGCAAGAGCTAGCCAAGCTTCATCCGCAACGCGAATAGGTTTGTCCAGAGTCTCCATATAGATCTACCTCTGCAAACATGTATAACATGTTTTCTGAGGTTTAAGTCAATGAAGCCTGTCTTATTGGTACAACCTACGCTCCCGCCGCATAAACGCCGGCACCTCGATATCATCCGGCATTGCCATGGGCGCTGGTTCCTCGATCTCAGGTTCCTCCACTGGTTCAGGCGGCGGTGGCATCTCGCGAAAAAGCGACGAACCGGAGCTCAATCCGCTGCTAAAGAGCGACTCGGTGACCGGGACCGGCATCGGCGCCGGGGGAGGTACCGGTGCGTTCTCAAAAACAATTGGTTCGATGTACGACGAAGCCGACGCAGACGCAGTGGCGCGGCGAGCCAACTGCGGCAAGTTATCGCGCTGGAATCCCGTCGCGATTACGGTGATCTTCACCGTGTCCTTCAGCGCCTCGTTCATCACCACGCCGAAGTTGATCTGCGCGTCTTCGTTTGCCGTTGCGCCGCGAATCAGCGAGCAAGCCTCATTCACATCGTGCAGGCTCAGTTTGCTCGAACCGGTGATGTTAATCAGAACTCCGCGGGCGCCTTTCACGCCGCCTTCCTCCATCAGCGGCGAACTGATAGCCTGGCGAGCGGCTTCAATGGACGCGTTCTCGCCGGAGGCCGCCGCGGTGCCCATCATCGCGTAGCCCATGCCCAGCATGATGGCGCGAATATCCGAAAAGTCGCGGTTGATCAGGCCGGGAGTCGTGATGATGTCGCTGATGCCCTGCACGGCCTGCCGCAGAATATCGTCGGCGATGCGAAACGCCTCGAAGAAGCTGGTGCCGCGCGGGACCAGTTCGAGCAGGCGGTCGTTCGGTACCGTGATCACGGTGTCCACGGTGCCGCCCAGTTCTGAAAGCCCGCGATCGGCCTGCTTCATCCGGCGCGGCCCTTCAAAGGCGAAGGGCTTGGTGACCACGGCCACGGTGAGGGCGTTCAATTCTTTGGCAAGCGAAGCCACCACCGGCGCGGCGCCAGTTCCCGTGCCGCCGCCCAGCCCCGCCGTAACGAACACCATGTCGGCGCCTTCCAGCACTTCGATGATACGCTCGGTGTCCTCCAGCGCCGCCTGCCTACCAAGGCTCGGATCGGAGCCTGCGCCAAGACCGTTAGTCACTTTGGAGCCGATGGCGAGTTTATTCGGCACTTGCGACGCATTCAGCGCCTGGACGTCGGTATTCAGAATGTGAAATTCGACGCCCTGCAAGCCTTCGTTCATCATTCTGGCGACGGCGTTCGAACCGCCTCCGCCCACTCCCACCACTTTGATTTTGGTGCCAGCGAGAACTTCTTCCTGTATGGCGAACTTCAATGCGTCCATTCAAAGCCTCCTGTCGTGATCCTTTCGGACCTCATCGGAATAACATCCCTATTAGACCGGGAGCTCTGCGTTTAGTCTCCCGATTTGTCTTCAACCGCGCCGAGTACCGTGCCAATCCTGATGCGGTGGCCCACATGGGATTCGAAAGATCCTCCGGCAAATCCTGGATGCCCTCCGGGATGGCATTGCGCGCCGGGCAGTTCAGCACCCTTTCGGCCATGTCGCACATGCCGTTGAGCATCGCTCCGCCGCCGGCCAATATGACGCCTTCCAGGAGTTTTTTGTGCATCCCGATGGTGACCAACTCCGAACCTACGTGGATGAAAAGCTCCTCGGCGCGCGCTTCCAGAATCTCATTCAACTGACGGCGCGGAGCTTCGCGCGGCAGGCGGCCCTCGTTCGAGGGAACCTCGATGTAGCTGTTATCGGCGGTGAGGCCCAGCATCGCGCAGCCGTACTCCACCTTCAGGCGCTCGGCATCGTTATATTGCACCGTCAGCCCAACCGCTACGTCGCGGGTAAAGTGATCCGCCGAAATGGCCAGGCTGCGCGCCAGTAACACCGCTTCGCCGTCGTACACCACCAGGTCCGTGGAATGTTTGCCGATGTCCACCACGGCGACGCCGCGATTGCGATCGTCACGGTTCACCGAGGCATAAGCTGTCGCCACAGGCTCAAACATCGTCTCTTCGACGGCATACGACGCTTGCTGAACGGCGTGCAGAATGGCGTGGTGTTCCTGCTCGGAACAAGTGGTAATGTGAACGTTGGCTTCCAGGCGCGAACAGATGGACCCGCGCGGGTAGCGCTTGCCGGCACGGCCATCCAGCGTAAAATCCTGCGGGAATAAGTGCAAAATGATGCGATCTTCTTCCAGGCGCACTTGTTCGCTGCGTTCCACCGCGTAAGCCATGTCGTCGATGGTCACCGGGCGCGGCCGGCCAAATTCATAAATACCCCGGCTGTTGCACCCATCCACGCTCGAACCGCCGATGCCCACCACCAACGTCTCCACCGAAACTCGCACTTGCGTCTCGGCTTCGCGCACGGCCGCGCGGACACAGGCGGTGACAGCCTGCTGGTCCGCCAATCTGCCCTTGCTCCATCCCTCGGATGGGACCTCGCTGTGCCCCGCGTAGCGCAAGCGGCCGCTTTCGAGCAGCAGGATCAGACAGCGAGTGGACGAGCTTCCGAGATCCAGGCCCACTGCGAACTGGGGTTTATCGGGCATCGCGAGAGGCCTCCAAACCGGTGATGCGATCGTCGAGCCGCAGATCGAATGACGTCGCCTGCGGCATTTTGCGGTGAATGTCCGGGTAATGGTTCAGGAAGTTCCTGAGCCTGGGAGAAAAGTTGCGATCGCCCAGCATGAGCGACACCGCGCCGCCGCCGGCCTGCTCGGTGATTCTCAAGTCGTCCAGATCGCTTGCATCTATTTCGGAGACGTTATCGGCGAGCGGCCCCAGCTGCTTCATCAACCGCTGCATGCGCCGCACGCGAATGCCGCGCTTTTCCTGGCTCTCGCCGCCCAACACTCCGGCCAGCACGGGAAGCTGGAACGAGGCCTTGGCGGGAGGGTCCAGTATCACGCCTTCGTCGTCGATGAGCGCCCAACGCACCATGCTCTCGGCGGGCAGCTTGACGAATGCCGCGGGCTTCCGCTCGGTGATCTGCACGATCACCCGATTCGGCCAGATTCTCGCAATGGAAGCGTCGTGTACCCAGCGGACACCCAGCAGGGTCTTACGGCGCGTGGCGAGAGGAAACAGGTACAGGCTGCGGCCGTAGTCAGGTTCAAAAAAGCGCAGGATCTGCTGGCGCGATGCGTATTTCACGCCATGCAGCTCCAGGTTCGGGCTCTCCAGTCCATAGTCGGCGGGGCCCGGCAAGAAAAAGCGCGGATCGCGTATCAAAAAGCGCTCGAAGCTTTCCGACGCATAGATGCAGCCGCTCAGCACTACTCCGGCCGCGATCGCAATACCCGCATAACGCAGCAGAATACGCATGGCTGGGGTGCGCCGGCTCTTGGCGCCTGCCTTCAGGCTGGATTTCGCGTCGGACGGCACTTATCCCGCCTCCCGAAGCTTTTCCAAAATGCGGTCGCCAGCCTGCCAGACATTCCCGGCTCCCAGCGTCAGGACGGCATCCTGGTCGCGTACTTTTTCAAGGACCGCGTTCACGGTTTGAGGGATGGTCCCTGTGTAGTGTACGCAGCGATGTCCGAATTCCCGAATCCTTTGGACGAGCGCCTGGCCGGTGATCCCTTCGATGGGAGTTTCAGAGGCAGCGTAGATATCGAGCACGTACACGACGTCAGCCTGGTGAAAGCTTTTCGCAAACTCGTCCATCAAGTGTTGGGTGCGCGTGTAGCGATGCGGCTGGAACACCACGTGAATGCGGCGAAAGTTACAAAGCTGCGCGGCGGCCAGCGTGGCGCGGATCTCGGTTGGGTGATGGCCGTAATCGTCGATCACCGTGACGCCGCGCGCTTGGCCGCGCATCTGAAACCGGCGATCGACGCCGGAATAGCTGGCCAGGCCCGCGCGAATCGACTCCAGATCGATGTCCAGCTCTAAGCTCACCGCGATGGCGGCGGTGGCGTTCAACACGTTGTGAACGCCGGGCACGCGCAGGTGAAAACTTCCTAAATCGTGCCCCCGCGTGCGAACCGAGAAGCGGCTCTCAAAGGCGCCGCAATCCACGTCCGCTATTTGCAGGGTGGCTTGCTGGCTGCGCCCATAAGTGATCACGCGGCGGTTCACCAGGGGAAGCAGCTGCTGGACGTTCTCGTCGTCCAGGCACAGGATGGCCGCCCCGTAAAACGGCACTTTTTGGATGAACTCGAGGAATGCGGCGCGGATCTCAACGATGGACGGATAGTGATCCAGATGTTCACGGTCGATATTCGTAACCACGGCCAGGATCGGGCTGAGCTTCAGAAACGACCCATCGCTTTCGTCCGATTCCACTACCAGGAAATCGCTCTGCCCCACGCGCGCGTTGGAGCCGCCCATGGACGCGGCCTTCCCGCCAACCACCACCGTAGGATCCAGCCCGGCGCTATTCAACACCGTGGCCGTCATGGACGTGGTGGTCGTTTTGCCATGGCTCCCGGCGATGGCGATGCCATACTTCAGCCGCATCAACTCCGCCAGCAGTTCGCCGCGCGGTATGACGGGAATCGGCAGGCGGCGCGCTTCCTGGACCTCTGGATTCGCGGCATCCACTGCCGAACTCACCACAATCGCCTTGGCGCCGGTCACGTTAAGCGCAGCGTGACCTTCATAGATACGCGCGCCGAGCGCGGCCAGCCGATCGGTAGTGGGGCTCAGCTTCAGGTCCGACCCGCTGATCTCATATCCCAAGTTCAGCAACACCTCGGCGATTCCGCTCATGCCAATGCCGCCGATTCCGACGAAGTGCAAGTGTTGCGGCTTAAAAAACATTTTAATCTTGTATTGTTTCGGCTTTCAAGAGCAATGTCAACGTGTAATCGCTTCTTCCAGTACATTCGCCGCGCGGCGCGCCGCGTCGGGATGCGCAAAAGTTCGAGCCCGCTCTCCCATGCGATGCAACAACTCCGGGTGCGTACGCAGTTTCTCCACTTCCTCAAACAGCCGTCCGCCATCCATTTCCTGATCGAGAATGAGCACCGACGCTCCGGCCTTCTGGAACGCTTGCGCGTTGCGCAGTTGGTGCTGGTCGGCGGCGGTGGGCAATGGAACCAGAATGGACGGCTTGCCCGCGGCCGCCAATTCCGCCACGGCTCCCGCTCCGGCGCGGCAAATGATCAGGTCCGCGCGCGCATAAGCGGCCGGCATGTCGTCGATAAACGGCGCCACCGCGCCCTCCATTCCGCTTTCGGTGAACTTTTGCGCCAGCACGGCATGCGCCGCGGTCCCGGTTTGATGCATGAACCGGACCGGAACGCGATTCTCTCGAAAATACTTCCAGCTGCCGCGCGCGGCCTCGTTCAACGTCCGCGATCCCTGGCTTCCACCGGTGATCAGAATGCTCATCTTCCCGTCCCGCTGCTTAGGAACAATCTTGAAGAATTCCGGCCGCACGGGCAGCCCCGTGATCTCCGATTTCCCGGGAGGGAAGAAGCGCGCGGCATCCGGGAAACTCAACAACGCACGTTGAACGAACCGGCCGATCTTGCGATTCGTCAAGCCCGGCATGGCATTCGGCTCCATCACGATTAGCGGCGACTTTTTCCACAACGCGGCCAGCACCACGGGTCCGGCGGCATAACCACCCAGGCTGAACACCGCGGAAGGCTGATGCCGATCGAGCAATTGTTTCGAACGCCAGACGCTGAACGGAAGTTGAGCGAGCGAGCGAATGGTCCGCATCACACCCACTCGATTCAAACCGCCGATCTCGATGAACTCGAGCGGAAAACCGGCCGGGGGCACCAGCTTGGCCTCGAAGCCGTTGCGCGTGCCGATGAATACAGATTGGTGACCGTCGGTTTCGAGCTCTCGCGCCACCGCCAGCAGCGGCATCACGTGCCCACCCGTCCCTCCGCCGGCCATCACGATGGTCGCCATCGCCTTTCCATATCGAAATTAATAGCCCGAATGCTCGCTCACGCTCAGCAACATCCCCAGGCAAATGAGCGTGCTCATCAACGAACTGCCGCCCGCGCTGATCATCGGAAGCGGAATACCCTTGGTGGGCCCCATGCCGAGCACAACACTCATGTTGATCAGCGCCTGAATCACAATCGAGGACGTCACACCCAGCGCGAGGTAGCGCCCGAAATCGTCGTTCGCCACCCAATACAGTTGGAAACCGCGCCACAGAATAACCAGGAATCCGGCGAGGATGGCTCCGCAACCCCACAATCCCAGCTCTTCGCCGACCACCGCATAGATAAAATCCGTATGCGCCTCCGGCAGATAGAGTATCTTCTGTTTACCTTGCATCAGGCCCAGGCCGAGCGGTCCGCCGCTGCCGATAGCGATCTTCGATTGCTTGACCTGGTATCCAGCGTCGCGCGTGGTAATCGACTGGCTGATGTATTTCTTGATCTTGCCGTCGGGATCCACCATGTCGATCAACTTGTACTCAGGGTCGACGAATCCGACGATGCGCGCCATGCGATAAGGCTTGGCAGCCACGAATCCAACGGCCACCAGTGCGCCTACCGCGAGCGCCGCCAGCACGAACTTCCGCTCCAGCCCCGCGACATAGAAGACCACCGCGGCGGGAACAATCAGTACGATTGCCGTGCCTAAATCGCCCAATCCGACGGTCGCCGCCAGCACGGCCAGCGCTAGAGAGGCTGCGACAATGGTCCGCTTGGTATTGATGGCTTCTCGCTTCTGCGTAACAAAATAAGCGAAGAAAATGATCAGCGCGGGCTTGGCGAATTCGGAGGGCTGCAACGTCCCGACGCCTTCCAGACGGAACCAGCGGTGTGTTTTGCTGTCGAGAAAGAAGACCAGCAGTTGCAGGAACAAGACCATGCCCAGCGACCCGAATGCCCAGGCGGGACTCTGAAGCATGCGATAGTCGCGCCGTTTGAAGAACATCAGCGCGATGAAGGAAACCGCCGCCCAGACCAATTGGTGCGCCACGAAATAGAAGCTGGAATTGATGCGCGGATTGAGTTCCGCCATCACCGACGAGGCGCTGTAAATCATCACCAGGCCCGCGCCCACCATCGCGACAACGGTCCCAAACAGCAGCCAATCGGATTTCAACTGTTGCGCCATTACCCGTTCCTCTTCGCCAAAGCGTTTACCAGCTCCTTAAAGACGCGGCCGCGATGCTCGTAGGTGTCGAATTGATCGTAGCTTGCGCACGCCGGCGCCAGTAGTACCGTTTCACCTGGGACGGCCGATCGCGAAGCCTTGTCCACGGCGGCTGCCAAGGTTCCGCATTGTATGACAGGCACGATGTCGTCGCCCAGGTGCCGGGCGATCTTTTCGGCCGCGGCGCCAATCAGGAGAGCGGCCCGAGCTTTAGCACGCAAGGGCTGGCGCAGAACTGTGTAGTCGCTGTCTTTGTCTTTGCCGCCCAGGATGATCCAGATGCCGCCGGGGAAGGCATCAATCGCTTTGAGCGTCGCGTCTACGCTGGTGGCTTTGGAATCGTTGTAGTAACCCACGCCATTGATTTCCCGGACAAATTCGAGGCGATGTTCCACTGGCGCGAAAGTGCATGCCGCGTTCCCGATCTGTTCGAGACTGGCGCCCGCTCGATCGGCCATCAGCGCCGCTGCCATTACGTTTTCGAAGTTGTGACGGCCGCGCAGGCGCAGGTTGTTAACGTTCAGAAGCTGCCCGCTCACCCATCCGAATTACTTCGCCATCCAGCCAGGCGCCCGATACCTGGCGCGTGCCGCTGAACCAGACCGTTTGGGCCTTGGTGCGCTCGGCAAAACTCGTGGTCACCGGATCGTCGGCGTTGAGCACAGCGAGACCACCGGAATCTTGCGTCTCGAACAAGCGCGCCTTTGCGTTGACGTAGTTCTCAAAAGTGTGATGGCGGTCCAGATGATTCTGCGTCACGTTCAGGCACGCCGCGATCTGCGCTTGAAAAGTCTCCATCGTCTCCAGTTGAAAGCTGGAAAGCTCCAGCACGTTCCATTGATCCGGCCGCGAAGTTTCCACCATCTCGGCGGGCGCGGTTCCGATATTGCCACCCACCTGGCACGCGATCCCACTCTCGCGCAGGATATGCCCGGTCAGCGCGGTGGTGGTGGTTTTGCCGTTCGTGCCGGTGATACCGATATTCCGTCCCTTGAGAAATGGAGCGGCCAGCTCCAGATCGCCGATTACCGGAACGCCCCGCGCGCGCACCGGCGCAAGAACATCCAAATCCGCCGGAACTCCCGGTGAAATCACCACCAGCTCCGCGTCGCGAAATGCGGCTTCGTTCTGAGGTTCTACCGTCACGCCCTCGATCTCTCCCCTGGGCTTTTCATCCACGGCCCGAACTATGGCGCCGTGCCGGCGGAGAAGCCGAATCGCCGCTACGCCGGAACGGGCCATTCCCACCACCACAACTCGCGCGCCTTCCAGTTGCCGCATCGCCGGTCATCTCAGTTTCAACGTGGTGAGCGCGAACAGCGCCATCACCAATCCGGCGATCCAAAAGCGAGTAATAATTTTCGACTCTTGCCAACCCAACTGCTCGAAATGATGGTGGATGGGCGCCATTCTGAAGATTCGCTTTTTGCGCAGCTTGTAACTACCCACCTGCAAAATCACCGACAGCGCTTCGATCACATAGACGCCGCCGATGAACAGCAACAGAATCTCCTGCTTGATCAAAACCGCCACCACACCCAACGCTCCACCCAGTGCGAGCGACCCCACGTCGCCCATGAAAATCTCCGCCGGATGCGCGTTGTACCAAAGGAAACCAAGGGACGCCCCCACCATCGAACTGCAGAAAATAGTCAGTTCGGACGCGCCGGGCAGCCGCGCCAGATCCAGATACTGCGCCCAGGTGGCGTGGCCGGTAACGTAGGTCAGCGCCGTCATGGCGAATGAAGCAATCAGCATCAGACCGATGGCCAGGCCGTCGAGGCCGTCGGTGAGATTCACCGCGTCCGACGAACCCACGATCACCAGTATCATGAACCCGAAGAAAAACACGAAGGCGAGCGGGTAGGTGTACCAGTTGCGCAGCAGCGAGTCGATCAAAAGATCCGGCTTGAAGGACTTGAAAAACGGCACGTTGATGCTTGTGGAGTAGGCCTTTTGCGCATGCAGGGTCAAGAGCATGAAGCCCACGATCAGCGCGGCCAGAATTTGCAACCCGAATTTCTGTTTCACCGTCAGGCCCTCATTCTGTTTGCGGCGGACCTTGGCGTAATCGTCCCAAAAACCGATCAGCCCAAAACTCACCAGGCTGAACATCGCGATCCACACGTAAGGGTTTACAAGATTCGCCCACAATAGCGTTGGAATCAGGATCGAGATGATGATCAGAATGCCGCCCATGGTCGGCGTGCCGGCCTTCTTCATGTGCGACTTCGGCCCCTCTTCGCGAATGTACTGTCCGATTTGGAACTCGCGCAGTTTGGCGATCAGCCAGGGCCCCAGGGCCAGGCACAGGAACAAGGCCGTCAGCGCCGCGAAGGCCGTTCGAAACGTGACGTACCCGAACACGCGAAACGGCGTGAAGTGTCGAAAAAGCTTTTCGTAGAACAACCAATAGAGCATTTAATTGAGCCGCGCGAGGAACCTCTCCAGGGCATGCTCGACGTGGGTGCCTCGCGAACCCTTGAACAAAATAACGTCTCCCGGATGCGCGATCTGCCGCAGGTATTCGCCTGCCGCATAGGCATCGGGGAAAAAAAACGCGGCGTCAACTGCCAGGCCTGCCTGCCTCGCTGCGTCAACAAGGTGACAGGCCTCGCCGCGTATCCCTACAAGTACATCAATTCCACTCTTCGCGACGTAGCTACCTACGTCGCGATGGAGGGACTCGGACCAGCGCCCGAGCTCGAGCATCTCCCCCAGCACGGCAATGCGCCGTTTAGCTGGCGTCTCGCGCAGCACATCGATCATCACGCGCGCCGCATCGGGATTGGAGTTATAGCAATCGTTTAAAATCAGCACGCCCGCGTGTTCCAAGCGCTGGCCGCGCATGGAAGGAGCAGTAAGATCCTTCACCACGGTGGTGAGTTGCGCGGGGCGAATGCCATAAAGCGACGCCACCGCCATACCAGCTAGCAGGTTCGATACGCTGTGGCGGCCCATGAGCGTGCTCTCAAACGGCACACCGTCCACCGTGAAACTCAGGCCGCGTTCGGTCAGTTGCACATCCTGGGCGCGAATGTCGGCGGGCGAACTAATGCCAAAAGTGATGGTCCGGCCACGGTGCGCTTCCCCGAACTTGCTGACCAAAGGATCGTCCGCATTCAGCACGGCTACGCCATCGGGGGGCAGAGATTCGATCAGCTCCCGCTTGGCCGCGGCTACACCTTCAATGGAATCGAAAGCTTCGATGTGCGCGTGTCCAACGTTGGTGACTACGCCGACGCGTGGTTTTGCAATGGCGGATAACGCGCGAATTTCCCCCGCGTGATTCATCCCCATTTCCAGCACCGCGACGCGGGCGTCGCCCGGCAACCGCAGAATCGAGAGAGGGACACCGACGTGATTGTTCAAGTTCCCGATGGTCTTGCCGACAGGCATGCTGGCCGCCAACAAAGACGCGATCACATCCTTAGTGGACGTCTTGCCGGCGCTTCCGGTCACGCCGATCACTTCCCCGCCCCATTGCCCGAGGGCCCAGACGGCCGTGCCCTGCAGCGCTTCAAGCGTGTCGGGTACCACCAACACAAGCGCTCCCTCACGGTCGCGGTTCAGAAGCGGTGCATTCGCTACGGCGGCCACCGCCCCTTTGCCGAGCACCTCATCCACGTAGGCATTGCCGTCATGATTTGGGCCACGCAGGGCGAAGAACAGGTCCCCTGGCATAACGCTCCGCGAGTCGATACTCCAGCCCGTAATCCGGGCGTCGCTCTCGATGGTCGATCCCAGCGCTTGCGCCACGTCCGTCAACTTGAACTCCATCGGCTACTTGTGATACCCCAACTCCCGCAGCACGTCCCGTGCCACCTCGCGATCGTCAAAATGTATGACGCGATCCTTCAAAACCTGATACGTTTCATGACCTTTCCCGGCCAAAATCACGATGTCGCCAGCCCGGGCTTCCTTGAGCGCGGCCCGGATGGCCTTGGCGCGATCGGGCTCGATGCTGTGGGGTGTGTCAAAACGGCGAAGCCCTACCAGCGCATCGTTCATGATCCCGATGGGATCTTCCGAACGCGGATTGTCCGACGTTAGCACCACATAATCGCTGGCCTGGGCCGCAGCTTGCGCCATCAGCGGGCGCTTGGACCGGTCACGATCGCCGCCACAGCCGAAGAGCGTGATCACCCGTTTCGGGCGCAGTTCACGCGCCACGGAAATAACATTTCGCAACGCATCGTCGGTATGCGCGTAGTCCACAATAATCAGAAACGGCTGGCCTTGTTGAACGCTTTCAAAGCGGCCCGGCACACCCGGCGAGTTCGCGATGGCTCGCGTAATGGTGGTCCAATCCAAACCGTAGCTGAGCGCGGCGCCGCATGCCGCCAGGATGTTGTAGGCGTTAAATTTGCCAACTAACGGCGAAGTCAGCTGAACGCGCGCGCCGGCATGTTCCACTGTGAATCGCAAGCCATCGAAATTCATTTCGAGCGACGATCCGCGCAGATCCGCGCCCCGTTCGAATCCATAACGCAGCGTGTGCGGCGCGGGCCCGAGTTGGCGGCCGTATTCGTCGTCGAAGTTGATCACGGCCCACTCGGGAGCGGACGTGCCTTCCGGCGCGAACAGCAGCTTTTTGGCCGCGAAATAGTCCTCCATTGTATGGTGGAAATCCAGGTGATCCCGCGTGAGGTTCGTAAATACAGCAGTGTGGAACGTAATACCGTAGACCCGTCCCAACGCCAGCGCGTGGGATGAAACCTCCATTGTGGCATGGGTCCCGCCGGCCTGTTCCAACTCCTGAAACAGGCGATACAGATCCAGCGACTCGGGCGTCGTGTTTACTGCCGGCCGCACCCCACCCGCCACACGGTACTCGATCGTTCCCACCAGCGCCGTGGTGAATCCCGCGGCGCGCAGCACCGCGTCGATCAGAAAAGTGGTCGTCGTTTTGCCGTTGGTCCCCGTTACACCCGTCAACTTCAGCCTCGCATCCGGACTGCCGGAAGCCGGATTGCCATAAAAATTCCGCGCCGCCAGCGCCAGCGCTTGCCTGCCATGTTCTACTTCGATCCACGCTCCGCGAAAGCCTTCCGGCGCCGGAAGCTCACTCACCGTTGCGACTGCACCCTTTTCCATGGCCTGGTTGGCAAACTCACGTCCATCGGTCCGCGCGCCTGGAAACGCAAAAAACAGGAATCCCGGCTGGACACGCCGCGAGTCGTACTCTAATCCCGCCACGGACGCTTTCCCCAAATCGCCCGACAGCTTATTCGGCGGCCCAACGCCCTGCCGGAGCCTTACGCCCAGCAGCATCTGTTCAATTGTCATGGGGCCTCGCTAGCGGCCAAACTGCACGCGAACCCACCGTCCCGAGGGCAAAATAACGCCCGGCTGGGGGGCCTGCGCGCGCGCGATCCCGCTGCCGGTGAACTCCACCGGAATTCCAAGCGCGGCTGCCTGCTCAATCACGTTTCTTACGGTTTTGCCTTCGAAATTCGGTACACGCGGCCCGGCCAGAGCCTGCTGGGAGCTTCCACCCCGTGCTAAAAAAGTCCGCTGGTCCGAAGCGCTATTTGCGGAAGCCACCGGTCGGTCGTCGGCAGCAACGGCATCTTCCGCTTGGACCAGCGGGGGAGGGATGGAAGAACCTAAATCGGCGATCGCAACATCGTCTTCGTCGGCCGAAGAATTACCGTCGGTGGGAACCATCTCCGGCAGATCTTTCGGCACGTCCATAACACGGAGCCCGGCGGCGGCCACTTCGCGAAACACGGGGCCGGATGTCGGACCACCGTAGCCCACAGTGCCTTCGGTTCCGTTGATCGAGACTACGATCACGATCCGGGGATTCGTTACGGGCGCAAATCCCATGAACGATGCGTTGTAGGCGTGAGTGTACTCATGCATGCGCGTATCATAAATCTGCGCCGTGCCCGTTTTGCCGGCTGAAGTATAGCCCAGCAGACGCGCATATCTATGGCCGGTTCCGTAGGGCTTGATGACCACGCCTTCCATCATGCTGCGCATCGTGATGGCCGTTTCGGGCCGCAGTACTCGAACCGGCGCCACTTTGGGTGCATCCATGAGCAGGCGCGGCTTGATGAGAAGCCCGCCGCTGGCGATCACGGCGCAGGCTTGCGCCAGTTGCACAGTGGTGACCCCAATTTCGTGCCCCATGGCCACCGAGCCGATAGAACTTTTCTGCCACACTCGCAGCGGCCGGACCATCCCGGAGGATTCTCCCGGAAGCGGTAACCCGGTCTTCTTGCCGAACCCAAACCGGCGAATATATTTGTACAGATTCTTGTCGCCCACCTGCAGGCCGATATTGATGGCTCCGATGTTGCTGGACCTTGCCAGGACGTCCGCCATAGAGAGCGACGCATAGCTGCTGTGATCGTGAATTATGCGGCCGAACAGGTTGATGCTTCCGTTGCCGCAATTGATCATCGACTCGGGGCGCAAATGGGTGGTCTCGAGCGCCGAAGAAAGAGTGATTACTTTGTAAACCGACCCCGGCTCAAACGGCGCTGAGACAGCCAGGTTCTCGCGCGCGGAAAAATTGCCGGGTTTGGCCGGCTCATTCGGGTCGAAGGTGGGCACGTTCGCCATCGCCAGGATGTCGCCGGTGCGCGGATCCATCGCCACCAGGCTGCCGGACTTGGCGTGATGCAACGCCACCATCTTTGCCAGCTCCTGCTCAGCGACGAACTGAATACGCGAATCGATGGTAAGCCGAACGTCGTGGCCGGGTTGCGGTGCGTTTTCCATCTGGGACGCGAATCCGCGCCGCTGAACGTCTTCAGTGACCAGCAGTTCGCCGGAGTGTCCGGCCAGCTGGTCGTTCAGGCTCTGCTCCACGCCGCCGTTGCCGTCTTCCTCGAAATCGACGCTGCCGATAATATGCGCGGCCAGCGCCCGGTTGGGATAATACCTCTGACTCTCGGTACGAAACTCGATCCACTCCAGGTTCAGATCGCGCAGCCGCTTGGCCTCTTCGCGAGTGATTTTGCGCTTCACCCAAAGAAAGCCACGGTGGTCGTCAACGGCGGTTTGGAGCTTCGCCAACAAGTCGCCATGATCCAAGTTCAAAACTCTGGAAAGCACGTCGGCGGCTACCGATAAATCGGGTACCCGCAAGGGATCCACGCACACCGATTCGGCCGGCAGGCTCATTGCCAGGCGCTGGCCGTAGCGATCCAGAATCGCTCCGCGCGGGGCTTTAACCTCGTCCAGTCTCTGCTGCTGCTCGCGCGCCATCTCGGCGAACTTCGGATGCTGGATCACTTGCAGCTGAATCAAACGGGCGACGATCAGGGCAGCCCAGATAAAGGCCACGCGGACCAACACGTGAACGCGTTTTGTCGCCAGTGGATTCATAATCAATTCTGAACCGCGCGCGTCAGCAAGCGGCAATTTCTTTCACCTATACTCCGCTCCTCACGGTCGCGGTTCTGAACCGCCGCTCGTTTCTGAACCGCGCACGTTAGTAAGCGGCATGTTTACTTCTTCGCCAGGATTTGGTCGCTCTTGTTGCTTTCCAGATAAACCACCGCCTCTGGCGCCGGATCGACGAAGCGCTGCGTGCGCGCCAGCTCCTCCAAACGGGCCGGGCTTAACAGCTTGGTTTCCTCGAGTTCGAGCGAAGCGCGGTCTAACTCCAAACTCTGCCGCTCCTGGCGCAGGGCTTCCATCTTGTAACCGGCCATCAAGCGATTCAGCGTAGGAAGCAACAGTGCGATCACTATTACGGCGAAGGCAAACGACGAGCCGATCAGCCGCCAGCAGGTCTGGCGCGCCCCCGGGTCCGCTTCGCGCAGAACGTGCGAATTGTCGATGTGTTTCACGTACAAATACACATCTTCGTTCGGAAACGCGGGAACCTCGAAGCGGTTCTCATTGCTCAGAACGCGTGAACGCGCATCCCCAGCGTCCTGGGGCGTCGTGAACCGGTCCAGCATGTTTGCGAGAGTTGCCATTATTTATTTGCTCTCAATCACTTCATCTCCAGTGCCCGGAGCTTGGCGCTCCGTGAAGGAGGGTTATTTTTGGTTTCCTCTGATGACGGCCTGAGCACGTGCTTGGTGAGAATCTCCGCTCGCCCCGCTCGCGCCAGCGCCTGAAAGCTCTGCTTCACTTTTCGATCTTCCAGCGACATGAACGACAGGACCACGATGCGCCCGCCGCTTTTCACTAAATCCGGCGCGATCGCGAGCAGTTGGTCCAACTCCCCCTGTTCGTCGTTCACCGCCATACGCAAGGCTTGGAATGTCTGCGTTGCCGGATGGATTTTGCTCGTCCGGGGCACGGCCACTTCGATCACACGCGACAGTCGCTGTGTCGAATGGATCGGCCGTGCCCGAACGATTGCTCTGCTGATTCTCCGCGACCTCCTTTCCTCGCCAAGCCGATAAATCAAGTCGGCGAGTTCCTTTTCTGGAGTAAAATTCACAATCTCGTCCGCGGTCAGTTCCTGGCCGCGATTTTGCCGCATGTCCAGTGGGCCGTCCGCCATTATCGAAAACCCTCGCTCGGGCTCCGTCAATTGGTAGCGGCTGACACCCAAATCCGCCAGCAATCCGTCCACACGCTCTATCCCTAACTCGGCCAGCGCGGAGCGCAATTCCGAAAACGCTCCGTGGTGAAAGCGGATTCGATCCGCCCACTGCGAAGTGTTCAGTTTCGCCAGCTCCAACGATTCGGCGTCTCGATCGTTCGCGATCACTACCCCAGTGTCCAATCCTTGTGCGATCGCTCCCGAATGTCCGCCTAATCCCGCTGTAGCGTCCAAAAATATGCCGTCCGGACGTATAGCCAGATACTCCAGACATTCGCCCAGCATGACCGGCACGTGCATACATGGCCGCTATTTGAACCCTTTCAATTTCGCCACTTTCAACTTCTCCGCCAGGCTGTCCTTGGCTTTCTGCTTGCGAGCTTCGTACTCGGCTTTCGAGTAGATATTGATGGCGCCCTGCGAGCAATCCAGCCGGACTTCCTGATTTTCCAGCGCCAGCGCGCGCCGCAAATCGGTGGGCAGGGTCATGCGCCCCTGCGGGTCCACCTTCGCCTCCGCGCCGTAGTCATTCGCGACAAACGCCAGCGCCTCGGCCGCATCGGGATCTTCGGTCGCCAGCGCCTCCAAAACTTTTTCGTTTCCTTTCCACACCGAAATCGGGTAGATTCGAGCTATGCGGTCGTCCACGCTGGTCACGAAATACTTCTCATCCCCAACTGCCGTGAAGTACTGCTGCAATTCAACCGGAAGCTTAAGCCTGCCCTTATCGTCCACATGGGCCGAAAAGAAGCCACGAGGGGGCTCCACGGGCGTTGTCTGAGGCAGTTCTTCCACTTTTGTCCACTTTGGACCGATTTCGGCCTTGAATGGATTTTGCCACGAGTCTTGAAGGGTTTGCAAGCACTATTTGTGTTTACCCTCGTCTAACGAAGGGTTTGGCGATGCCACCACTAAGCATTGGGGGATTTATTCGATGAGCCCCTCCCTGTACGATCTCGATCCCGGACCCTCCTTCCCTGAGGTGGTTCGGATGGTGGTAGAGATCCCCAAAGGATCGAGCAACAAGTACGAATATGACCATCAGCTGGGCGCGTTCCGCCTGGATCGAGTTTTGTACTCTCCCGTACATTACCCGGGTGATTACGGCTTCATCCCCGGAACTCTGGCCTCGGATGGCGATCCGATGGACGTGCTGGCTCTAGTGGAAGAACCGTCGTTTTCCGGCTGCGTGGTGGAAGTGCGGCCGGTGGGCGTGCTCAACATGGTGGACCAGGAACAGAAGGACCAGAAGATTATCGCCGTCCTCAATCGCGATCCCCGATACGAGCAGGTGCACAGCTTGAACCAGATCTATCCGCACTTACGGCGCGAGATAGAGCACTTCTTCAACATTTACAAGGAGCTGGAGGGTCGCGAGACCAGCACACTCGGCTGGGGCGATCCCGCGGAAGCGCGTAAAGTGATCGGAGAGAGCAGGACTGCCTACTTAGCGCGGAAATCTAACGCGAAGCCGAAGCGGCGCCGCCCAGCTCGCTAAGCCGGATAATTGCGGCTGCCGACATGAACCTCACCGCGGCGTTCGAGTTCGACAGGTTCTCTTCCAATTTCGGAATCGCATCCGGGTTACCGCATCTTCCCAAAGCTTTGGCCGCGGCGGCCTTCTCCGCCCAAGTCTTGTCGTCGACAGTGGCGGCTTCGAGCAGCTTGAACGTCTGCGTATCGCAATCCTGGGCCAGCAGGTTCAGGGCCTGCATTCGAGCGGCTACCGCACCGCCTTTAAACACTTGCTCTGCGGCGATGACGCCTATATTAAACGGTCCGAGTAACGCGCCCGATGCCGACTTGGCGCCGATGATGGCCATTTCCTTCGGATCGTGACGCAGCCTGTCCGCGCGTCGCAGCGCGCCCTTCACGCCGCCATCGGTGGCTTTCTGCTGTCCCGCGACTACGTCCTCGATGAACCCCCGTCCAGTTTTGTCCCCCATGTCCCACAGCGCTTGCGCCGCCGCAAAGCCGACTTCCCCTGCCGGATCGTCGAGGGCGGCCTTGAGCGCTGGAAACGACTGGCGGGATTTCATCTCCCCCAGTTCCGCTGCAGCAGTGGCGCGAATCAAAGGATCGGTATCGTCCTTCATGGCAGCTTCCACCAGGCGGATCGCCTCCCGATCAAGGCCAACGGAGCCGGTCGCCGTCACCGCCTGGCGACGGTTGAGAGGATTGGTGTCGGCGAGTCCGATCTTGAGTACATCCCAGGCAGTCTTCTCCGGTTGTGCCAGCAGGCACGCCGCCGGCATCAGCAAGGCAAGGGTGAGCTTACCGAACACTCTACTGAACCCCCTACTTGACACTCTACTTCACGACAATATTGACCAGTTTATCCGGAACGACGATTACTTTCAGCACCTGCTTGCCGTCCAGCAAGGGTTGAACCTTGCTATCGGCGAGCGCGAGTTTCTCCAGCGCCTCGCGCGGCGTCCCGAACGCGACATTGATACGCCCGCGGAGTTTGCCGTTCACCTGGATCACTACTTCGGCTTCCTCTTCGCGCGCCAGCTCCGGATCGTACTGGGGCCACGCGTTACTGAACACCGGCCCTTCGCGGCCCTGTTCCTCCCAGAGCTCTTCGGCCAAGTAAGGCGCGAAAGGCTCCAGCATCAGCGGCAGTTTTTCCAGGACCTCCGCCATCACTGGCACGGATAAATCCTTCTCCAGCTCCGTAAGCACGTTCATCAGACCCATGAGCGCGGCGATGGACGTATTGAAATGCCAGCGGCCTTCGAAATCATCCGTAATCAGCTTCAAGGTCTGATGCAGCTTGCGCAGCGCCTTGCGATCGGAGGCGGCGGGCTCGGGCGCACCCTGGCCCATATTCCGTGTTACGAAGCGATAGACGCGGCTCAGGAATCCGTAGGCGCCGTTCGCGCCCGAATCGGTCCAGTCCATTTCCTTTTCAGGCGAAGTGGCGAAAAGTTCGAACACACGGCCGGTATCGGCGCCGAAGCGCTCCACCATTTCATCCAGGCTGACCACGTTGCCTCTGGATTTCGACATCTTGGCGCCGTCTTTGACCACCATGCCTTGCGTGAACATGCGCTCAATCGGCTCTCCGTGGCCGATGAGTCCGAGATCGCGCATCATCTTGGCCCAAAAGCGCGAATAAATCAGGTGCAGGATCGCGTGCTCCACGCCGCCTACATATTGGTCGATGGGGAACCAATAGGCGATCTTTTCGGAATCGAACGGCGCGCTCGAATTGTGCGGGTCGCAGTAGCGATAGAAATACCAGGATGAATCGATAAACGTATCCATGGTGTCGGTCTCGCGCTTGGCGGGCTCACCGCACTTGGGACACTTCACGTTCACGAACTCGGGAACGTTCTCGAGCGGCGATCGGCCCTTGCCGCCGATCGGAACCTTGAGCGGCAGAACCACCGGCAAATCGCTCTCCGGCACCGGAACCATGCCGCACTTCGGGCAATATATGACCGGGATCGGCGTGCCCCAATAGCGCTGGCGCGAAATGCCCCAATCCTTGATGCGGAACGTGACGGCTCCCTTTCCGAACCCCTCGGCTTCGGCTTTGGCCGTCATTACGCGGCGAGCTTCGGCGCTCGGGAGGCCAGTATAAGGGCCGGAGTTTTCGAGGATGCCGTCATCGCCCCACGCTTCCTGCATGGTCGCGGGATCAGCCAGGGCGCCGTCAACCGGCCGGACCACGGGACGGATCGTAATGCCGTACTGTTTGCAAAATTCGAAGTCGCGTTGATCGTGCGCGGGCACTGCCATGATGGCGCCGGTGCCGTAGCCCATGAGCACGAAGTTGCCGATCCAGACCGGAACCTTCTCGCCACTAAATGGATTGACCGCGTAGGCGCCGGTGAACAGGCCTTCTTTCTCGATATCGCCCGGGCCCTTGGCGGCGCGCGAATCGATCATCTGCTTCACCTGCGTCTTCAAATCAGCGTTGGCCAGCTCCGCAACCAGCGGATGCTCCGGCGCGAGAATCACGCATGTGGCGCCGAAGATAGTATCCACACGCGTGGTGAAGACGCGGATCGGCTTCCCACTTCCTTCCAGATGAAAATCGATCTCCGCGCCTTCCGATCGCCCGATCCAGTTGCGCTGCATCAGGAGCACGCGCTCCGGCCAGCCCTCTTCCAAACCGTCAATGGCGGTGAGCAACTCGTCGGCGTAGCCGGTAATGCGCAGAAACCATTGCTCAATCGCGCGCTGTTCTACCTGCGTCGACTCATGCCGCCAGCAGCAGCCATCCACCACCTGCTCGTTCGCGAGCACCGTTCCGCACTCGTTGCACCAATTGACTAGCGCATTTTTTCGATAGGCCAGCCCGCGCTCCAGCATTTTCAAAAAGAACCACTGGTTCCAGCGATAATATTCCGGATCGCAGGTGGTTACCTCACGCGACCAGTCGTAACTGAAGCCCATGCGACGGTGCTGGCGCTTCATGTTTTCGATATTGTGCATGGTCCATTCGTAGGGATCACGCTTGTTCGCGATGGCGGCGTTTTCGGCCGGTAGTCCAAACGCGTCCCATCCCATGGGATGCAGCACGTTGAAACCGCGCATGCGTTTGTAGCGCGCCAGCGCGTCGCCGATGGTATAAACGCGGAGGTGTCCGATATGCAGCGTGCCGCTCGGATAAGGCAGCATTTCGAGCACGTAGAACTTGGGCTTGCTCGAATTCTCTTCGGCCTGAAAGAGCGCTGCGTTGGCCCATCGCTCGCTCCACTTCAATTCGATTTGGTTATGGTCGTACTGCTTTTCCGGCATAGCTTCTTAAAAAATGGCTTGGCGCAGAGTTACGGGTGGCGTGAGGATGCGGCGAAACCCGTCTCTTTCAATATAGCGATGTCGGATCGTTCGTGCCGGCGACTAGCGATGGCCCCTACAATCGGAATTTCGCGATCATCATCAGATACACAGGGTATGTAGACGCGTGGGATAAGCCCTAATCGAAATGTCTTGGAACTTCGCGTACCAGGCATATGTTCTCACTCTTCCTGGAATGCCGGTCGCCGTTAATCACCTTCAGAGCGCGGTTGCCGCTCAGCGAGATCCATTCCTCGCTGACAATCGGATTGAGAACGGTCGCCATCTTGATTTAGCATCCAGCGCATTGCTGGACCGTTTGGATCGGCGGCTCATCTGCGAGATGTTCGGATTATGATCACGGCGGTTCGTTGTTCGCGGGAAAACTTGAGGAACGCCTCAACTAACGACCATTCGGACCAGTCGGATCTGACACTGTGCGCAGCTGCCCGACCCGCTCAGTCACGCCGACATTAATGAGTACGCAGTCTGCTCTACTGGGGAAGTTGTTCCAATGAGAAGTGGCGATATTTTTGCTGAGTCCGGAGAGCCAACGTTGAGCAATCGCTTGTACACCCATTGGCGCGCAGTCAAGAAACGCCAGTACAGCGATCGCAAATCTCCTGGCCATTCATCTAGCATCTTCTGTTCCGGCTTTTCCGGGACAATCTCCTTAACGTTTCCAGATTCCTCAACTCGTCCCCCTCTTCATCCACTGGCGTCTCCAGAATAAACGCCTTCGTGCGGAGTTTCGGGTGATTCAGGATCCGGCGAAAACCGTCCTCTCCGATATAGCCGCGTCCGATATGCTCGTGCCGGTCCACGTGCGATCCGAGTGGCGTCTTGGAATCGTTAGCGTGAATCACGCGCACGTTCTCGATCCCCAACACGCGATCCATGTCGGCCACCGTCTGCTTTAATCCCGCCGCGGAACTCACATCGTAACCGGACGCCAGGCAATGACACATGTCGATGCAAAATCCGATCTTCAGCTCGGTCAGTTCGGCCGCGAATTGCCGCATCAGGCCCAGTTCTTCAAAGCGGCTCCCCAGTGCCGCGCCCGCCCCGGCGGTGTTTTCGAGCAGGACGGTGAGATTGGACGTATCCAGACCCTGCGTCGCCTCGGCCAGCGAGCGGATCACAGCGTAGATGCCTTGCTCTACCGTTTGTCCTTTGCAGTTACCCGGATGCGCCACCAGATACTCCGCCCCAATTGCCAGCGCGCGCTCGATCTCGCCACGAAACGCCGCCGTCGACTGCGCCCGAAGTGGCTCACTGCATGACGCCATGTTGATCAAATAGTTGTCGTGAATCACCAACGGCGTAAGATCGTGACGTTCTCGCGCGCGCTGCAGGAGCTTGACGGCGCTTGGCACGGGCGGCGACGCTCGCCACATGCGTGGGCTGGCGGAGAAGATCTGGAACGTATTGGCGCCCACTTCCGCGGCCTTGATGGCGGCATTTTCTAGGGACTTGGAAATGGAAGTATGTAGCCCGAGACGCAAGGAAATCCGATAGTAGCAGGCTGTTTGTCCCAGGCGGATCTCCAGCCGCGCTAGGGCCAACCCCTGAGCGCCTAAACCAGGCCCGTATGCCGATATAAGGCTATGCGATCCCTTTTGACGTCAATCCTGTTTGCGGCGGCGCTCTTCGCGAGCGCTTGCGCCCGCGCCCGGGTGACCACGCAGGTTCATGCCGATGGTTCCTGGACGCGGACGATAGCATTGTCGGGACAGCAAAAAAAGGGCGGCATTCAGGTGACGCCGGCGCTCGAAGACACCTTCGTAATTCCTGCCGGCAACGAATGGAAATCAAGTGAAGTAGCGAAAGACGACAATCGCACGTTGACGCTGGAGCGGTCCTTCCCCGCGGGCGCCACGCTGCAGGGCGACGTTTCCATTAAGAGCACCGAACCCGGCAAGCTGCGGCTGGTGAACTCCGTCGCCGTCAAAACCGCGGGACCCCATCAATTGGAATATCGCGAGACCCTGCACTGGACAGGCCCGGCGAGCAAGCTTCTGGGCGATATTCAGCCGGCGGACCTGGTTCGGTTGAAATCGCACCTTCCCCCGGCCCTGGCCACCGATGCCAATGTCAGGGCGCTGGTGGACAAAGCAGCCCTGCTTTCGACGCCCGTTCTCTTTGGCCCAGGCGATCCATTGCTCGCCGTTGGGCTCTTGCATCCGGACCTGGCGGTGTATCGGGCCAATCAACGCATCGGCGCAGTGCTGGTGCAGGCGCTGGAACAACAATTCGGCGATCAACTGCAGCCCGCCGAGCGCCATGAAGTGGTCCGGCAGCTCATTCAGGAAATGTTCGTCTCCGACAAAATCTCGCAGCCCGATCCAGCGGCCGCCATGCCAACGAAACCGAACAGCTCTGGACTGACTCCCCTGATGTTTATCGTGAAGCCTCCGGGCAAGGTAGTGTCCACCAACGGAGAAATCGACGAGTTCACGGGAGAAATCTTTTGGGCGATGTTCGAAGAGGCCGCGGAGTATAAAGACGTCGTGATGACAGCTGTGTTGGAAACAAACTGACGCGGTTCAGAGTACAATGCCACCATGTTTGTCCCGCTGACGCCGATCCGGTGTCTTCACCGCGCCGTGGATCTGTTCCCGAATAAAGTTGGGGTGGTATCCGGCGAACGGCAATTCACTTATCGTGAGTTCGGCGAGCGATGCGAGCGGCTGGGTTCGGCGCTGCTCAAACACGGTATCCAGCCTGGCGATCGCGTCGCCTATCTCAGCTTCAACACGCATCAGTTGCTCGAAGGCTATTACGGGGTGGTGCTGGCGCACGCCATCGTCATGCCGCTGAATGTCCGCCTATCGCCGCTGGAGCTGAAAAATATCCTGAATCATTCCGGCGCGCGCGTGCTGCTTTTTGAAAACGACTTCGCGCCCCTGGTGCAGCAACTCAAGCCCGCCTGCCCCGACATCCAGCTTTTTGTTGGGCTCGATGAAAAGGGTCCGAATGGCGATTCCGGTCCGGCCGGCCTGAGCTACGAGGAATTGCTCGATCAAGGAAACGCCGAGCGCGCCGATATTTTCAGCTTCGATGAAAACTCCATTGCCGAGCTGTTCTACACCAGCGGCAGCACCGGCACCCCCAAAGGCGTCACCCTGTCCCACCGGACGCTCTATCTGCACGCCCTGGCCGTGGCCAGCCTATTCCGCGAGCCTGAAACCATCGTCGACCTTCATACCATTCCTCTGTTCCACGCCAACGGCTGGGGCCGGCCGCAGGCTTCCACCATGCTGGGCACCAGGCAAATCATGATCCGGCGCTTTGATCCCGTCGCCGTCTTCCGGCTGATCCAGGCGCAGCATGCCACCGACATGGCGCTGGTCCCCACCATGGCCAACGCTCTGCTCAACTGTCCTGAACTGGCGTCTTACGATGTGTCCAGTATGCGCAACATCGTGCTGGGCGGCGCGGCTTCTTCGCCGGAGCTGATCGCGCGCATGGAAAGTGTGTTCCACTGCGACGTGTACGCGGGCTATGGCCTGACGGAAACCGCTCCGCTGCTCACCACCGCGCTTCCCAAACCCGGAATGAGTTACACCTCCGATGCCGACCGGCAGCGCCGCCGATCCATGGCGGGTTGGCCCGTATTCGGCATGCAAGTGCGCGTGGTCGACTCCGAAATGCACGATGTCCCGCGCGATATGCAGACCATCGGCGAAATCGTTACGTGTGGCGATCACGTCATGGCGGGCTATTTCCGCGAGCCGGATGCCACCGCATCCGTGATGACTGGACCCTGGTTTCATACCGGCGACATGGCGGTGTGGGACCAGGAGAGCTTCATCCAAATTGTCGACCGCAAGAAGGAGATCATCATCAGCGGCGGCGAAAACATTTCGTCCATCGAAGTGGAGAAGGCGATTTTCGCCCATCCGGAAGTGTTGGAATGCGCCGTGGTGGCTGCGCCGGATGAAACCTGGGGCGAGATCCCGGCCGCGATCGTGGTGCGGAAACCCGGGTCGGCGCTCACTTCCGACGAATTGCTCCACTTTCTAGCCTCTCGTCTGGGTAAATTCAAGCTGCCGCGGATCATCGCATTTAGCGACGAGGCCCTTCCGAAAACCGGCACCGGAAAGATCCGCAAGCTGGTGCTGCGGGAACAATTTTGGCAGGGCAAGAGCAAACGGGTGCAAGGCTAGCCCCCCTTCCCCCACTGTACCCGTCTGGCGTGGTATTCCGTCTATAGGGGAATCTCCGGAAAGGGGAGGACGCATGAAGCTCGCGTTTCTGCTCGCCATCACCGCATCCATACTGGCCGCCCAGTTCGGCCAGATACCGGGAACTTATCCGCCCGGCAGCTATCCACCTGGACAAAATCCGGGCCGCAATCCGAACGGTGGCTCGCCTGGCGGTCGTGGCTCCCGCCGAACTACTCGCCAGCAGCAGCCGGCCACACATACGGAAGTTGTCAGCGGCGTGGTGCGAAAGGTGGACGCCGATTCGTTCGAGCTGGAAGCCGAAGATACGCGCTTTCTCATCATCCAGTTCTCAGACAGCGTCCCCAAGACCGCGGACTTTCGCACCGGCGATGGACTAGATATCACGGCCACCATGGATGACGACGGCATGTTTCACCTGGTGAGCATGACGCCGAACAAAAAGATCGCGGACACCATCAATGAGGCCGACAATATCGGGCCCGGACCCCGGGTGGAAGAAGGAAGAACCGGACCTCCGCCCACGATCCTGGTCCGTCCGAATGCCTCGGATGGCGACGATTCGGGGCCGCCTGTACTCAAGCGGGGTAAGCCCGTGGAGCGCGCTTCCACCTCCGTCCCCAACGACGACGCCCCGGCCACGCTTTCCAGACGGGCGGCTCCCCCACCTGCCGCCAATCCTCACATGGCTCTGATTGAACAGGCGCGCGAGGCTGCCGCCACATTCCTGCAGAGCCTGCCGAACTACGTCTGCCAGGAGCAGACCACCCGTTATGTAAGCGAAACGCGACAGCCAAGCTGGAATGTGGTCGACATTGTGTCCGCCGAAGTGGTGTACGACGATCACCAGGAAAGCTACCGCAACCTGCAGATCAACGGGAAACCCACCAAGAAATCCCCGGAGGATTCAGGCGCCTGGTCCACGGGTGAATTCGGCACCATCCTGGGGAACCTTTTCGCACCGCAGAGCGCCGCCGATTTCAAGTACGTGCAAGAGGACACTATCTTGCATCGCGCCGCTTCCGTGTTCGACTTCAAGGTTCTACGCGTGCGTTCCAGCTGGAAGATCTGGGTGCCCGGACAATACGTCGTTCCCAGCTATAAAGGATCGGTTTGGATCGACAAGCAGACCGGGCAGGCGCTGCGAATCGAGATGCAGGCCAAAGAGATACCGGAGGCGTTCCCGGAGATTACCGTGGAAACCGCCGTGGATTACGACACCATCAGCTTGGGAACCGCCGACCGTTTCCTCTTGCCGGTGCATGCGGAAGCGTTGAGCTGCTGGCGCAATTCCAACGAATGCCAGCGCAACGTTATCGAGTTTCGCAACTATCACAAGTTCGAGGGCGAGTCCATCATCAAGTTCAATCAGCCGTAGCGGCGGCGATTCCAAACAGCGGCAAGTATTTTTCCGGGAGTTTCACGGGGCGCATGCCCGGGCCCAGGAACATGTGTTTGGTTTCGCCGGAAGCCAGCCGGCGGCCACTCTCGGCGTCGGAAATCTCGTACCCAAACTCCACCATGCGGGGATTCGCTTTCGCCACCCAGGTCTTCACCGCCACCTCCTGGTCATAGCGCGCCGGATGCAGATACCGGCAGTGGGCCTCGACAACTGCCAGCAGTATCCCGTCTTCCAATTCCATGTCGCGATAGCGGATGCCTGCCGCCCGGCAATATTCCGCGCGCCCCAACTCCATCCAGATCAGATAGTTCGCGTAGTACACCACGCCCATCTGATCGGTCTCGGCGTAGCGTACTCGGAAACACGTCTGATGAGAGCGACCGGGGCTCTCGTCAGACATGCGTCTTGTTCTTGCGGAGCTGTTTCATTTCCTTGGCCGTGAATAACATGTCAGTGGGAGAAATTCTCCGTTCACGGCAGTAAGCCAGGTACAGGTAGCCGTAGCTGCGGGTGATGTAGTCCGCCGTCGAAAAGCCCAGCAGCCGCGCGGTGCTGTCGATCCATCGAGGGCTGCCTTCGATCTCCATATAATTACCGATCGGCGTTTCATCCAGCAAGACCTTGCCGGCGCCGGGCGCCATGGCATATTCGGTGCGGAACTTCTCGTAGCGGAAGATGGGATGATAGCCGATCTCATTGAAGATCTGTTCCACCTTGAAGGCATCCGGCAGCACCACTTCGATCTCGTGGCGCTTCTTGTAGCGGCCCTGCTGCGACGGCCCTTTGTAGGTAAGCAGCGTGCGGGTGCCCACGCGGCGAACGCGAATGAGCTTTCCGTGGCTGCGCAGCACGCGACCGGAAGTATCCAGCAGCACGTTGTATTCGTGCAACCGGCTTTTGGAAACGCGGAAGCCCGCATCGCGCAGCACGCGCCGGATTTTCCCCAAGTTCCCGGGGAGACGCAATTTGATTTCGATTTCGAAGTTCAACGGTGGAGGCCCAGCCTTCTTATGAGAGCAGAACGAGGGGCGCTCTCACAAGTTCGCATCTCACAAGTTAAGCTGGGCGCTCTGGGGCGCTATGTCGTACTTGACCGCTCCTACCAGAGCAGCTTGAGCCCGAACTGGATCTGGCGCGAGGTGGTGGATGTGCCCGTGATCAAGCCCGCGGTTGGTGACGGACCCGAAGTTGCCGAAGTATAGACCACTGTGTTCGGCGTTCCGAAGTTGGCGCGGTTCAGGACGTTGAAAAACTCCGCCCGGAATTGCAGACGCATTCGCTCCGTGACATTCACCACCTTCATGGCGGAAAAATCGAGCTCGGCGATTCCCGGGCCGTACAGCGTGTCTCGCCCCACGTTGCCGTAGGTCCCCGTTGGCGGCGGGACAAAGGCGTTCGGATTGAAGTATTGGTTAGGACCGCCCAAAATGATCGGACCGCTGAATACCGGATTGTAGGAGGGACGCACCGGATTGCGGCTATCGCCGTCGTTCGCGGGATTGTATCCCAGGCTCGGGGTGAACGGAATCCCGGATTGCAGCGTTTCAATCCCACTCAGCGTCCACCCTCCGGCCAAGGCCTGCGTCCACCGTCCGGCATTGCTGAGCACCGCGCGTCCTTTTCCAATGGGAAGCTCCCAGCTTCCGTTGATCACGGCCGAGTTACGGACGTCCGACGTCGACGGTCCCCAGTCCAGTTTGGGATTCAAGGGGTACATCACGAAACCCGGCGCGTTGGATCCGACGCTGCTGTTCATCGCCGTGCCGTCGTCCAGGCTCTTCGCGTAAGTATAAACGCCGCGGATCTGGAAACCGTGGCGGAAGCGGCGGTTCACATCCAATTGGAGTGCGTTGTAGGAGCTGAGGCCCTCCGACATCCAGGTAGTCGTATTCGTCAGGGCGGGGTTCATCAGCGCCGCGCCGGTTGGAAAATAGATGCTGCCCTGGGCCAGAGACGACGGGCAGGGCGATGCCTGGCAAATGGTCGGATACGGAATGTTGGCGTCCAGCGACAGCAATTCGTGATAGCCGTGCGATCCCACGTAACCCACGGTCAGTGATGTATCGGGCGCAATCTGCTGCTGCACCCGGAAGGACCAGCTCAGAACCGTTGGCGTGTAAGCATCCGGCTGAATACCGCTGGGAGAGATTTTGGTTCCCGAGGGCAGCGGCGTTCCCGGCGTGACTAAAAGGCCGTTTACCGCCACGTTCTTGAGAGACTCGGTTGTGTTGAACGGGGCGGTTTGGTCCAGCCGGTAGTCGATGCTGTCCAGCAGTGCGCGATAGATACCGAACCCGCTTTGGATGACGGTCTTGCCCTTGCCAAAAGGATCCCAGGCCAGCCCGACTCGCGGCTCGGGAAGAAACTTGGCGCGATTGGTGGTAAACACCGAATGGCCAATCACGGGATCCGTCTGGATGACGCCGTTTGAAAAAATGTAATTGGAAGCGCGATCATGCACTTCGTTCCAGCCGTTGGTGGACTCAAACCGGAATCCGACGCGCAGATCGAGATTTTTTCGCAGCTTGATGGCATCCTGTACGAAGCCGGCCCCTTCCACCGATCGCCAGCTCAGCGGTGTTGGCGTTGGAACCACGGTGAATGTCCCGATGGTCCCTTTGAGAAGATTGCTCAAGCTCGAGAAGCTGGCCTGACCGTATTGATCCTGGGCCAGGTTGTCATTGGCTTGGATTTGCTGCACCCATCCGCCGATCTCAATTTGATGGGCGCCATGGGTAAAAACCGCGTGATCGTCGTAGGTGAAGAGGTTGCGCACGGCGTCCAGGTTGCTGCCGGCGTTGGTGCCCGCCGGGCCGATCTGTGAAGCCGCGTTTAAAGCCGTGCCGCCGCCAACGACAACGGCGCCGATGGGCTGGCCGGATACCCATCCTGGAATATCAACCGGCGTAGTGCCCGTGAAGAAGAAGCTCGCGCGCGAAAAACCTACTCGGGCCGTATTGAGGATGGTGGGCGAAAAAACGTGCTGTTCTTCCACGCTCAGCACCTGTTCGCGGAGTTGCTCAATGGCAAGGCTCAGGGGGTTCGACGAAGGGGTATTGTCGCCGCTATCGTCGATGGTGTAAACGCCAAACAGCGTGTCGTTGTTGGAGATGTTATAGTCCAGCCGCACCGTGCCGAAATCCTCTCGCACAGTCTGCAGCGGATGGCTGAAGGCCTCGGCGATGCCAGATCCCAGTTCCGGACCGTTTTGAACAGGCCAGAGCGAAAACAGCTGCGCAACGCCCGGCGCAAGGCCCACGTATTTCTCAACGCCACTGGAGTTCGGGAGATAGCCCGCGCGAGCCGCGTTGTCTGGAACCAGCGTAACGTCGCTCAACCCCAGATGCTGGCGATAACCTTCATAGTTTCCAAACAGGAACAGCTTGTTTTTCTTAAGTGGCCCACCCAGCGCTCCTCCGAACACGTTACGTTGAAACTGCGGGATGTTCCCCTGGTCGAAGAAATTGCGTGCGTCCAAGTCGCTGTTGCGAAGAAACTCATATACCGCGCCGTGCAGT
This sequence comes from Bryobacterales bacterium, assembly GCA_963747945.1. Lineage (GTDB taxonomy): Bacteria > Acidobacteriota > Terriglobia > Bryobacterales > Bryobacteraceae > Palsa-89. The sequence goes on along the minus strand of CAVVHB010000023.1, from coordinate 324,325 downwards.
TGATTGGTACCGGAAGCGGTGACGATGCTCACTTGTCCGCCTGGGCGCTTGCCGTACTCCGCTCCGTAGGTGTCCGTTACCACATTGAACTCACGCACCGCGTCCACTCCCAGAAGTTGGCCGCTGGCGCCGCCCGGCGTGATGTTGATGAGCGATGCACCGGTGTATTCAACGCCGTTCAGAAGGAAAAGATTCTCCTGTGGACGCCGGCCGGAGACCGCGAACATATTACCGAGTGAGGAATCGGAAGTTCCGACACCTCCGGACCGCCCCGAAGTATAGTTCACGACACTGGGGTTTAGCGTAATCAGTTCGTCAAAACTCCTGCCGTTCAGCGGGAGATCCTTGACCTGTCGCTCGCTCACCAGGCCGGAGGTGGGTTCGTTGGTCAATTCCACTGGAGCCACGTCCTCAGCCACTGTGACGGTCTGCTTCACATCGCCAACTTGCAGCGTGAAGTCCACTGTGGAATGCTGCCCCACCACGAGTTCCAGGCCGGTCCTGGTTTGGGATCTAAAATTGTTCTTAGAGGCGGCAATTTCATAACGTCCTACCGGGACGGAAGGAGTGGAGTAGCGGCCCGACCCGTCGGAGGTTAGGCTGCGTTCGGCGCCTGTTTCCACATTCTTGACGATCACCAGAACTCCTGGAATGGGAGCGCCGGTTTCATCCTGCACCGTGCCTGAAACACTCGCTCCAACCACCTGCCCCCAAACAAAGCCGGCGCAGCTCAGGCCGAGCAAGAGCACGATGCTGCGTCTAAGATCCCTTAATGTCGACATAATCGATAGACTAAGTTACAATTAGCCGAAAGTCAAGGACCAATTTGCCAGGGCAGTGCACTTCCTGTTCATTCATGTGTGTTAGACTTATCCGATAGAGTTATTGATGATAAGGAACTTATGCGCGAAGAGCACCACCGGAAGCCTAATCGTAACCCTATTGCTTTTCGCAGCCTCCGGCGCTCTTCCCGCCGTCGCTCAGGACGACATCACGACCCAGAACGGGTCCAGCGGTTACAACGGCTCATTCATTACCGGTCCCGCCTCTAACCCCCTGAGCTTCTTGAATGGCCCGGCTTATCGAACCACCGGCCAGAACATGCCGTATGACTTTCCCGATTTCGCGCCCATGACCGCGCTCGACCGCCAACTCCCTCCCTGGATCGGCTTCGGCCTGGAAGAACGCTTCCGCGCGGAAGGCATGTTCAATCAAAGTTTCAAGGCTAACGTAGACGACAGTTATCTATTGAACCGCATGCGCTTCTTAATGCAGATCAAGCCCACCCATTGGCTGCGCATTGTCGGGCAAGTGCAGGACGCTCGCGCCTGGTTCCAAATGCCGCCTCTCCAGCCCCCTAACACCAACCGCTTCGATCTCAAGCTGGCCTACGCCGAGTTGGGCGACCCCGAGCATCACTGGATCAGCGTGCGTGTGGGGCGCCAGTTGATCAATTACAACAACACCATCATTGCGAATTCCGAATGGCGCAATCAGGCGCGCTCCTACGATGCGGTGGTCGCCAATCTGCATGCGGACCGGTTTCGCCTTGGGATCTTCGCCGCTTCGGCGGTCATCCCCATGGATGAGGGCATCAGCCATCATCAGGAAGGCAATAACATCTATGGCATGTACGGCGCCATAGATAACCTCATCGCGTCGACGTCTACTTTGGAGCCGTTCGTCTTGTGGCGGGTCGATCCCAGTGTGTCGGTTGAGACCGCATCAAAACCTAAGACCGGCCACGAGAGCGAGCAAGCTTATGGAGTTCGCTGGAAGGGCCTGGCCTTCAGGAACTTCGATTACTCCATGGAAGGCATCCGCGAGGCGGGGGCGGACGGCGACAACAATATTCGGGCCTGGGGCGCCACGGGCGGCATTGCTTACCGCTTCGCGGGGTTGTACTCGAAGCCGCGCGTGTTCACCCAATACGACTACGCCTCCGGCGACAGGAACCCCCACGACCAGGTGCATGGCACTTTCGACACCATGTACCCGACTGCGCACGACCGTTTCGGCATCAGCGATCAGTTCGGCTGGCAGAACATTAAAGCGATCCGTTCCGGCATCACTATCGAACCCCACACCCGCTGGACCGTGACGGCACAGTGGCTGGATTTCTGGCTGGCTAGCGCCACTGATTCTCTCTATAACACCTCGGGCGGCTCAATCGTTCGCAATGCGCTCGGGACTGCGGGCAACCACGTCGGGCAGGAAGCGGACGCTTATACCTGGTATGAGATCAATCGCCACGTGAATCTGGGCGTGGGGGTCGGGCACATCTTCCCCGGCCAATTCCTCACCCTCACGGAGAAAGGTCCGACGTTCACCTACCCCTACTTCGCGCTCAACTTCAAGGACGCGGGCAAGACGCATTAGCTTGGCATTCGCCAAGCGGGGTTGGGGATTAGGGGTTGGGGTTGCAGGCGCTGGCTGCGTTCTGGAGGGCTTGCCGAAATACCCGGCAGGTCCGCGGACCAACTCCCCAGCCTTCAGGCCACGGCCAATCGAATGCCGAAGAATGAATCAGCAACGGCCGCATTGCAAGGATGCCTCCCTGAGGGACCAGGCAACGTAGTCGCTAACGCCGCGATCCCGTTACCACTCGCAAGGGGCCGTTTTCGCTCGCAGACGAATCCAGGTGGACTCGAAGCGCGACCACTCGTGAGAGCGCCCAGGTCGACGCGTGCGCATAGTAAATGCCTGCCTTCTGCGACCACGAAGCCCATTCCGGATCATCGAATCATCATATGCCGTGTTCCTGCACGCCCCGTCCTGGAAGATTTCACAAGCGAGCCGAGCAGTTTGTGGCATTCGTCCCCTGACAACACTGACGCTTCAATGTGCCAGCCAGACTCGAGAATGTCCATACCTAATTCAATGTACCGCCGCCCCACCGCACTGTCACGCGATGCCGCGCTAAGCGGGGATTAGGGGATTCGAGGTTGTGGGTTGGGGTTGACGGATACCGTGCCTGGAACCCCAATCCCCAACCCCCAATCCCGAATTGGAAGCGCCTACGGCGCGCCCAACTCTAAAGCTTTCCCCCTAGTCGCCGATAGCAGATCAAGGTGCCCCTGACGGAAATATCGCCGGAACTGGCCGACGCGGCCGATGTGCTCAGCGATCAGTTGCGCGTTCACTTGCACCGCCTGGCAGTGTTTCTGCTGCCACACGCCGAAACCCTGGACCGTCGTTTCCTGGCCAAGCTGAAACAAGGGAAATTTGGGCCGCGGCGAATTGAGCCTCGCTCATTCGAACCGAAGATCCGCGTGGCGCTGGCCTCCATCACTCCCGGCGCGGCCGCGCGCATTCTTGCCAGTGGCCAGCCGCCGCTCAAATTCATCGAGCAGGTGGAGTACAACGGCCGCCGCCTGGCGAAGCTGAATCTCCCTCCCAGCAGCATCGTCGAAGCATTGCAGGAATATGACCGGCTGCTCACGCCGATGCTGCGCAAGCTGCTCCCCAACGAGTACGCAAACTTCCAGTGGGTGCGCGAGCAACTCCACTTCTGCGTCATCCTCACGCTGAACAACGCGTACTATCAGGTTCGGGAGGCGGAAACCCAGGCCTTTTACGAGTTGTTCCGGGTGGAATTGGAATCGCGCAATCTGGACGAGCTTCTGCGGCGCTTCCTGAATGCTTTGGTGCACGTGTGTCACGCCGATGCCGGCCACCTGTACCTGCTGAACGACAAGCGCAGCGCTTGGGTGTTGCGAGCGCAAGCCCAAACCCGCGGCCAGAACAAGCCGACCTGGACCGAGGTTCCGAACGGACGCGCCCGGATGCGGATGCTCGCCCATTCGCGCCAGGTGGAACTGAAACACGTTGACCCGAAGGACGGCGCCAGCACCTTGCTGCTGGAGCCTGCCTGGAAGGATCGTTTTCAGACCGTGTGGTCCATCCCGCTGGCCGTCGGTGGCCGTACCGCGGGCGTGATGCAGTTTGGCTTTTCGAAGGCCTACGAGTGGCTGCCGCGCGAGCAGGAACTGCTGGCCGCGGCCGCGGAGCGTTGCCTGATGGCCGCCGAAAAAGCTCGCCTGATGGAAGACCTGGCCGCCCGCGAGGAACAAGTCCGTCAGCTCGCAGAGCACATGCTGCATGTCGAAGAGATCGAACGCCGCCGCATCAGCCGCGAGCTGCACGACGAAGCCGGCCAGTCGCTGCTGTGTATTCGTCTGCAGATAGAACTACTCGAGCAGGCCATCCCGTCCGAGTACGCGGAGTGGATCGGCAAACTTCGTGAGGCCCGGGACCTTACCGAGCACACCATTCTCGAGATGCGGCGCCTGATCGCCGCCTTAAGCCCGGCGGTATTGGAGCAGCTCGGCTTGGGGGCCGCGATGCGGCAACTGGTGAACCGCTTTCGTCGTCTCAACCCCATCCGTGTCAAATTGCTGCTGGGCCGGTTGGGCCGGCTGCCGCAACACACTGAAATTATTGTCTATAGGCTGGTCCAAGAGTGCTGTAACAACATCGCCAAGCACTCCGGCGCCAGCAGCGTAAACATTTCCGTCAGTTCGGCCGATGGATGGGTGAGACTGGCCGTTGAGGACAACGGAGTCGGGTTTAGAGTCGAGGAAGCGCTGGCTCGGAAAGATTCGTTTGGACTTTCCGGCATGAGGGAGCGCGTTGCCCTACTCGGTGGCAGATTTGAGATTCGTAGTTTTCCCAAGAATGGGTCCGGCGACGGAACCAGTATCAGGACCGGTATTGGAACCAATATCGGAACCCGTATGGGAACCAGAATTGGGAAAAGACCGGTTGATCGTCAGAGAACGGGACGGGGCACCAGAATTTTGATCCGTCTTCCGGTAGCCAAGCAGCCGCCGGAATCCAGTTCGGTCGAGCCAATAGCCGCCAAGCCGATGGGAGCCAAACCGATGGGAGCACGAACCACGCGGAGGATCAGAGCAGTCGGAGCGCCTGGGGCATAGAAGCCCGGCGGTCTGAATTGGGTTAGAAAACTCAAGCTCCGAGAGTGGATAGCTCAAGCTTTAGGGAAAGGGATTCGAGACAGAAACTCGGGTAAACGTTATGGCCAAGACTCGCATCATGTTGGCGGATGATCACACGCTCTTTCGCCAGGGCATCAGAACCCTGATTTCCGCGGAAGCCGATATGGAAGTGGTTGGCGAAGCTTCCAACGGCGGCGACGCCGTCGAGAAAGCAGCCGATCTCCGTCCGGACGTCGTGCTGATGGACATCGGCATGCCCGGCCTCAGCAGTTTCGAAGCAACCCGGCAGATCAAGAAGAACCGTCCCGAAACGAAAGTCCTGTTTCTCACCATGTATGACGATGAAGATTACTTGGTGGAGGGCATGGAAGTAGGCGCCAGCGGCTACGTCCTCAAAGACAGCCCGTCAGCCCAACTGGTGGCCGCCGTCCGCGACATTTGCCGGGGCGGAAGTTACCTCAGCCCCCGCATGCTCTCGCAGCTGGTCGACGATTTCCGCTCGCGCATCAAGTCCGCCAACCGGCTGCCGCGTTTCGCAACCCTCACCACGCGCGAGCGCGAAGTCCTGAAAATGCTGGCGGAAGGCAACTCGGTAAAAGAGATCGCCTGCGATCTGAACCTGAGCGTCAAAACCGTGGAAGCCCACAAGTTCAATCTCATGCGCAAGCTGGACATCCACAATAAGGCTCAGCTGGTGCAGTACGCGATCCAGAAAAAGATCATTAAGATCCCGAACCTGGCGTAAAACCTCATCCTAGAGGAAACTCCGCCCGCTAGCGCGCTACCATGAAGTCGGTGTGAACCGGCCCATCCTGACCGTACCCGTTCAAAAAGTCGAAGGCGATTCCTCCGCTCCGTTTCAAGACTTGCTGGCGGTTGAAGAGCCGCTCGAAATCCGCCTGCAGCACGATCGGCATGACAAGTCTATTTCCGTCACCATGCGTACGCCCGGTAACGATTTCGAACTAGCCGCCGGTTTCCTGTTCACCGAAGGCATCCTGCACGACGCCGCACAGATTCGAGAAATCCGCTGGTCGCAGACAGCCAAAGGAGATTCGGCGGTCAATCCGCGGCAGCTCGGCAACTCCGTCACGGTGGAACTGAACCCCGGTGTCCAGGTGGATCTCGAGCGCCTGGAACGGCACTTCTACACCACCTCCAGCTGCGGCGTTTGCGGCAAAGCGTCCATCGAGGCCGTTCGGACACAAATGCAAATGCAGGGCTGCCCGCTGCTGCCGCGCAATTCACCTGTAATCGAGTCGAGCGTGGTTCACCGGCTGCCGGAGGCCCTACGGCGCGCACAACCGGTTTTCGAGCGCACCGGTGGCTTGCACGCAGCGGCGCTATTCTCGGCCGATGGAACCCTCCAGCTGTTGCGGGAAGACGTCGGCCGCCATAACGCAGTCGACAAATTGATCGGCGCCGAAATGCTTGCGCACCATATGCCTCTCGCCGATCGTCTGATATTCGTGAGCAGCCGAGCCAGTTTCGAGCTCGTCCAAAAGGCGCTGATGGCCGGCATCCCGATCCTGGCCGCGGTGGGCGCGCCCTCCAGCCTGGCGGTGGAAACCGCGCAGCGCTTCAACTTGACCCTGCTCGGCTTCGTACGCGACGGCCGTTTTAACATCTATTCAGGAGCACAGAGAATCCAATGAAACTCCGCGTCCCAATGAAACTCCGCGTCATATGAAACTTCGAATACAGGGAAATTCGCTGCGGTTGCGGCTGAACCAATCCGAAGTGGCCCAATTCAGCAAGACCGGTTTTGTTGAAGACAGCATCCAGTTCGCGCCCGGCGCCAGCTTCGCTTACGCGCTCGAGTCTTTATCCAGCCTCAGCGCACCTCAAGCTCTTTATGCAAACGGCTGGCTGCGCATCCAGGTTCCGGGCGCCGACGCCACTGAGTGGGCCTGTTCGGATCGCGTCGGCATCTCAGGCGACCAACCGCTTGAATCCGGCAAGCGCTTGTCCATACTGATCGAAAAGGATTTTCAGTGCCTGCATGGAGACGAGACGCGAGATCCAAACGCTTTCCCCAATCCGCTCGAAGAGACTGTCACTTAGACTGGCCGCTTGCTGACGCGCGCGGTTCTGAAGCCCGTCTGAACCCCGACCGAAAGAAGGATTTGCCCTTCTGAACCCCGACCGAAGGAAGGATTTGCGCTTCTGAACCCCGACCGTGAGGGAGGGTCGGCCCACCAATGGAAAAGGGCGCCGAGATGATCGTGCGCCCTTCGCTGCGTCGTTCGGAATCGACCCTGGAGTTGTGACTTCTTGGTCCCCTTCTAATCGGGGCGCCACGGCCGACCGAACCACTTACCTCGCTGATCTTAACACGAAGCCGTTACGAGATCTTCTCGGCAATCGACTTGGCTTGCAGGAACTGCAGCAGGTAATCCGGACCACCCGCCTTTGAATCCGTCCCGGACATGTTGAACCCGCCAAAAGGATGCGCGCCCACCATCGCTCCGGTACACTTGCGGTTGATGTAAAGATTGCCCACGAAGAACTGCTCGCGCGCCTGGCGGATCTTTTCCTTATTGGCGGTATACACCGCGCCCGTCAGCCCATATTCGGAATCATTGGCCAGTTCCAAGGCATGCTCGAAATCGCGCGCCTTCGCTATCGCCAGCACCGGCCCAAAAATCTCCTCTTGGAAGATTCGCGCCTTGGAATCGATGTCCGCGATTACGGTCGGCTGCACGAAGTAACCATCGCCCGGCGCCCGGCCGCCTCCGGCCACCAGCCGGCCTTCTTTCTTGCCCACCTCTACATATTCCAGAATCGATTTCATGGCGCCTTCATTAATCACCGGACCCATGTAATTTCCGGAATCTTCCGCCGAACCCACCTTCAACCCCGCTACTTCGGCCTTTAGCTTTTCAACGAACTCATCGTAGATGGCCGCGTCCACAATGGCGCGCGAGCAGGCCGAACATTTCTGACCCTGGAATCCAAAAGCCGACCACAGAACGCCCTTAACCGCGCTATCGATGTCGGCCTCGCGATCCACCACGATCGCATCCTTGCCGCCCATCTCCGCCACTACCCGCTTAATCCATCGCTGTCCCTTGCGGGGCTTGGCCGCCAGCTCGTTGATCCGCAGCCCTACTTCTTTGGAGCCCGTGAACGCGATGAAACGCGTCAGCGGATGTTCCACCAGGACGTCGCCCACCACCGCGCCGCTGCCCACCAGCATGGAAAACGACTGCGGAGGGAAACCCGCGGCCAGCAACACTTCGGCGAACTTGGCCGCAATGGTTGGCGAATCGCTGGATGGCTTGATGACTACCGTGTTCCCCGCCACCAGCGCGGCGGTTGTCATCCCCACCATGATCGCGAGCGGAAAATTCCACGGCGGAACAACCACTCCTACGCCCAGTGGCAGATAAAACAACTCGTCCTTCTCGCCCGGCAACTGGAGCAATGGATCCGGCTTGGCCAGGCGCATCATCTGTCGCGCGTAGTATTCGCAGAAATCGATCGCTTCGGAAACATCCGCGTCCGCTTCCGGCCAGGTCTTGCCCGTCTCATAAACCAACCAGGCGTCGAACTCAAACTTTCGCTCGCGGAACAGCTGGGCCGCGCGCAGCAGAATCCGCGCACGAGTTTCCGCCGGCACGGCGGCCCACTCCGGAAAATATGCGTGAGCCGCTTCCACCGCTTCTCTCGCTTGTTCCGCCGTAGCCTTGCTATGAACGCCAACGATTTCACTCGGCTGGGAAGGATTCAGCGACTTCAGCTTATCGGGAGTCTTCTCGCGCCTCCCGGCTATCAGCAAGTCGTACTCGCGGCCTAGCTGCGCACGGACTTCGCGCAATGCGCGCTCTATCGCCTCCCGGTTGACCGGCTTTGAAAAATCGGACACGGGCTCATTTGCAAATGCTGCCGGCGCTTTCACCGGCTCTGCGATCGTGGTGGACATGGCTGTGTAATCCTTTGGATGCTTACCCCTTCAAATTGGATGCTGTGCTCTCGACGATCTTACGTCCCCGCTCGAACATATCCGCCGCTTCATCCGCCAGTTTCCGCCCGCGCTCATACATTTCCCGCCCGCGATCCAGCAAATCGCCCCCGGAATCGGCCAGTGCATCACGGCCCTTTTGCGCCTTCCTTGAAAGCTGCCGCCGCGTATCTTCACCGGTGGCCGGAGCGTAGAGCAACGCAACCGTCGCGCCAATCGCAATTCCCGCCATGAACCACACCGCTTTGCTGCCGTATTCTTCTGCCATGAACCCTCCACATTTATTCTAGCGCCCGGCGCCCACCCCAATCCTCTAGAATCAAAGCGTGCCTCAGGAATCAAATCGTGAAGACGAAGTGGATCTGATTACGGTGTATCGCTCCATGGACGCGGACGCCAAGGAAGACGCCGATTGCATCGTCGAACTGCTGACTGACGAGGGGATTCAAGCCGTGATGCTGGACGATTCGGCGCCCGGCGTGCCCGAGGGCGTTTTCGAAGTCCGTGTTCCCGCCGCCAACGCGGCCCGCGCCGAAGAGCTGATTGCCGAAAATCCGCTGCCCGACGAAACCGAAGAAGTAGACGATTCATCCGCGCTTGACCTGGAGACCATCGCCAGCGCCACCAGTGAAATGGAGGCCATGAGTATCAAGAACCTCCTGGGCTCGAGCGGCATCGCCGCCGTGCTGGTAGGCGACGCGGTGCTGCCCAACTTCGCGTTTGAAGTAAGGGTGGCTCACGATCAAGCCGACCGAGCCCGCTTGTTAGTCGCCGACGCGGAGAAAACCGGGCCGGCAGCCGCCGAAGAAGGGGAACGGGCGTCGGAGTCCGGATCGTAAAGGCCCGAAAGACCGCTTCCTTTGGTCGCGGCTCAGCTCTTTACTAGAACTCTCCTATAACGCGGGCTCATTTGCGTGCAGGAACCAACGGTCGATTACGACGTCGCGCACAAACCAGCGCGCTCCTAGCAGCCGCCTTCCCAGCGCGCCAATCCAAGCCGACGGAAGATGCTCGCCAACCCGCGACGCCCAGTCTTTGCCGGATGACCCGAATCGCCCCGCGAGCAGCCGTTGATAAGCGCCCAGGGACTCGCGCGAGTAGTCTCCTCCGGCCGCCGAGATCACTTGCGCGGCGAGCAGGCCGGATTCGATGGCCGGCCGAATCCCTTCGCCACTCTGTTTATAGGCCAACCCCATCGCATCCCCGATCAGCAGGACGCCGTCATCGGCCACCTTGCGCTCGGAGACTCCGTACAGCAAATAGGCGTGGCCCAGCAGCGCCGCTGGAACCTCGAACGAAATTCTTCCCGCCGCTTTCAAAAATCGCACGAAAGCCGCAACGTGTTCCGACAGCCGGTGCTGATCCATTCGCCCCAGGCCAATGTTCAGATAATTGTGCTTGCGAAAGCACCAGCCGTAGCCTTTGATGTCCGCGCAGAAATAGAGTTCCGGCGTATCGGCGCGAACGCGGCATCCGGCCTGCTGCCGCTCGTCCATCTCGAACTCGGCCTCTTGCGCCACCACGGCGTTCTCGCGGCTCGGTTTGGCGCCCGTCAGCTTGGCCACCGGACAAAAGTGTCCGCCCGCGCCCACCAGTAGACGCGCGCTTTGTCCGCCCGTTGACAATCCAGCCGCCGCCATCCTCCTGCAAGCCCCGCTGCAGGCTTGTGAGAGCGATCCCTTCCAACAGGCGCGCGCCTGAGCGACGCAACAGATAGTCGTCAAACTCCCGCCGGCGGATTCCATAACTAACTGTCGTGTTGTAACTGGTATCGAGCGCCGGCCCGCCGATCCACCCGGTGCGAAACCCCGTGATCGGCTGCAGGACCCGGTTCACCGAGTATTCGGCTGGATCGACCGCGAGTTCGCTCAACACCTGGGGCGTGATCCATCCGCCGCAGATCTTATCGCGCGGAAAGGTCTGCCGATCGAGAATTGCGACATCCAGCCCGGAACTTCGCAGCCCCCACGCGCAGGACGACCCCGCGGGTCCCCCGCCCACGATCAGGACATCGCATGCTTCCATTTGACCTTCTCGCGGACCTTCTCCACCACCGGCTTGGTATCCTCCACCGGCTGCGCATCGCTGTACATGGGATCGCGCGTCCAGAAAATCGGCTCGCGCTGAGAGCCGGTGAAAAGAATTTGGAACAACTGCAATTGGCCGCCCCGAAAAGCCGCGATGGAGCCCGCCAGGTACAGCCGCCAGGCGCGCACGAAGCGGGAATCATACATCGACGTCACCTGCTGCCGGGACTTGTCAAAACGCTCCAGCCAGTGCTCCAGCGTCTTGGCGTAGTGCATTCGCAGATTTTCCACGTCCAGAACCGAGTAGTTTTTGGGCTCTAGAACCTTCAACGACTCCCGCAGCGACGGGACAAATCCTCCGGGGAAAATGTGAGTGCGAATCCAGCGGCTGAAAACCGCCGGATAGTTTCGCCCGATGAAGTGCAGCAAGCCTCGGCCGGTGTCGCCGATGCTGCGATGAATGACCTCGGAAAATTCCTGGAAATGATCCGATCCCACGTGCTCCAGCATGCCCACCGAGACGAACACATCAAATTTTCCCGAGATCGCCCGGTAGTCGTCTTCGATGTATTCCACGCGCCCGCTCAATCCCTCGGCTAACGCTCTAGCGCGCGCGAACGCAATCTGTTCGTGAGAAACGTTGTAGGCTTTCACCAACGCGCCATACTCCCGGGCCATGTGAAGCGCCAGCGCTCCCCACCCGCAACCCGCTTCCACCACCGTTTCGCCGGGCTGCAACCGCAGCTTGCGGCAGATGTGATCCATCTTGGCGATTTGCGCGTGCTCCAAAGTTGCCGACGGCGTCGGGAAGTACGCGCACGTGTAAAGCAACTGATCGTCCAGCCAGAGCTTATAGAAATCGTTCCCAAGATCGTAATGGCGATGGATGTTGTTGCGCGATCCGTGGCGCGAGTTGTCTTGAACCAGGTCCATCCACTTCGAAGCCAGTTTGGAATACCACCTGCCGATAGCGGACGACTTTTCCATCGCCAGATAGATGGCCTCGAGAAAACCAACCAGATCGCCTTCCACCTCGATCCGGCCGTCCATATACGCGTCACCGAAACTTACCTCAGGGTCGCGCAGCAGCCCCGCCAGCGTGCTGCGGTCCTGAATCACCATGGTGGCTACCGGAGTCCGGCCGAGTGGCGAAACATCGGCACCTCCTTTTACCAAAAGCCGAACCGGGGCCGAGCCGGTCGAATCCAGAATTCGTGACAACAGCCATTCATCAGCGAAGCGTGGCAGAATCGCCATGTGCCTGACCCTCCGGTTAGCCGAGCGCAACCGCTCTATCTAGATGATGTTACTACTCGCCGTAACGTTTTGGTGGGCCGGTTGGCTGAGGCGGCACCGCGAACCCACTCACACGAGTAAGACGACGGAACTCAATGAGTTGACACGAAAGTTTTTCCCACGGTCACTGGGTGCTGCTGGGAGTAGTTTTCTTTTCCCGGCGGGAGGTGAAATTTACCCAGCGCGACGTGCCTTATTCCACAATCGGTTCGGCAGTCCGCCCATATTTCCGCCTGGGTGCAAGAATTGCAGTCTTAAGCGATAAATCTGGCCTGGGGGAAATGGCGTCATAGATGCTCAGGACGAGTTGGTAATTCCAACAGGGAATCCGACCTTAGTTGTTAAACATATTGTGCCGAACTGCCGTTAAGTACGGTTACAGGAGCCAGCTACCATGCACGCCGAGGTTGTGCCGAACGAAGTTGTGCCAGAAGATATTGTGCCAAACGAAGTCCTCTCTGAATCGGTTGACGTGGCCGATTCCGCGGATCAGCCGCTCAGTTCCCTGGCTCGCCTTGCCGCCAGCTCTGGAGCCAGTTTGACAAGTGACTTATTGGGGCAGGCCGGGAAGAACATTTCCGGTCCCAAATGTCTACTCTCAGAATCGGTGCGCAAAGGCGATGGGCTCGGTCCCGTTGTGCCTCTCGATGAATATTGCGGCAAATTGTTGGTGGTCACGCTGGGCATTACCGACGTCGTGGAACGAACCGGGCTGACGGTCTCCATCTGGGGATCCCTGGACCAGAACGATTGGGGTTCCAAGCCGCTTCTTACGTTCCGGCAACGTCAGTACTGCGGTGTGTATTCGGTCCTGTTGAATCTGGCTACGCATAATGATGTTCGCTACTTGCGTGTCCAGTGGAACATGAACCGTTGGGGAAGGGGCGAACGCACCCCCGTATTCGGCTTCGAAGTGTTCCTGGAAGAATCGGGCGCGCGTGTGAGCGGCTCCGCCGTGGCGTAGCAAAGCTCAAGTATCCCGCTGAAAACGCTAGCAGTGGTCCTCTTGGCGACATGCTAATGTAACGGATTCGCGTCTGGCGAATCTTACCAACAGGTAAAGATAGGTAAAAGTGCGGGGAAATGGAAACCGTAGAGGTATTTTTAGTCGAGGATAATCCTGCCGATGTGCTGCTGGTTCGGGTCGCCTTGTCTCAGGTTCCCTTCCCGCTGAAGCTTCTCGTAGCGAAAGACGGCGAGCAAGCACTCAAGATGCTCAGCGCTCCAGAATTCCAACCTCAGTTGATCATTCTCGATCTGAACATGCCTCGCGTGGACGGCCAGACTGTTCTGCAGCAATACCAGCAGAAGAAAATTCCCATCGTAATCTTCAGCTCTACGCAGAACAAAGCGGAAGTACAGAAGGCCTTGGCGCTGGGCGCGCGCGAGTACGTTCAGAAGCCCATTGGATTTGAGCCTTACGCGGACGCGGTGCGGGGGATCGTTCAACGCTGGATCATGTTGCCTCCCGAGGCGCCGGCTGTCACCAGTTAACTCACCGTAACAGCCCATCGGCTATGACGAGTCTAACGGCCAGGAGCTGTTTTGACCGGCACCGAAAACCACAGCGCACCGTCCGAGCGTCTTTCTATTGGCGTCCAAGGGTTGGATGAAGTTCTGTTCGGAGGTCTCAATCCGAACCGCATCTATCTTCTAGAAGGCGATCCCGGCACGGGCAAAACGACGCTAGCGCTCCAGTTCATGCTGGAAGGCGCGCGCGCCGGCGAAAAATGCCTCTACATCACGCTTTCTGAAACCGCCGAAGAGCTGCGCGCCGTGGCTCGCTCGCACGGATGGTCTCTGGACGGCGTGATTATTTTTGAGCTGACGCCTCCGGAAGCCAACTTCGCCGCCGATCAGTATTACACGCTGCTGCACCCTTCCGAAGTCGAGCTCAGCGAGACCATCAAGCTGATCTTGGACCGGATTGAAGCACTGCAACCGGATCGCGTGGCCTTCGACTCGCTGTCTGAAATCCGCCTGCTTGCTCAAGACCCGTTGCGTTACCGCCGCCAGGTTCTGGCGCTCAAACAATTCTTCGCCGGCCGCAGGAGCACGGCGCTGCTCTTAGACGATCTAACGTCCAGGTCGCACGAACTGCAAGTGCACAGCATCACTCACGGCGTCATCGTCCTGGAACGCTTCGTCCGCGAATACGGAGCCGAGCGGCGCCGGATTCAGATCACCAAAATGCGCGGCGCAAATTTTCGCGGCGGCTGGCACGACGTGGTGATCTCCACTGGCGGGCTGTCGGTTTTCCCAAGAATCGATGTCCAGGATTCCGCCGACACTTTTGCCGGGCAAATGATCGGTAGCGGCGTCCCCGCTCTGGACGTACTGCTCGGTGACGGAGTGCATCGCGGCACCAGCATGCTGCTGGTTGGACCCGCCGGGGCCGGCAAGTCGTCGCTCGCCACCCGATACGCGCTAGCGGCCCTGGAGCGAGGAGAATCGGCCGCCATCTACACTTTCGATGAAAGGCGCAACACCCTGATAGAACGCTCCACCGGTTTGGGTATGCACCTTCAGCCGCATCTCGATAGCGGCCGCTTGATCATTGAAGGCGTGAACGCGGCCGAGTTGTCGCCGGGCCACTTCGCGCATCGCGTCCGTGAGCGCGTGGAAAACGTTTCCAAAGGGGTGGTCGTCATCGATAGTTTGAACAGCTACCTCAACGCCATGCCGGCCGAACAGTTCCTGGTGATGCAGATGCACGAGCTGCTCTCGTATCTCAATCGCAAGGGTATCTTAAGCATCCTGGTGATGGCGCAACAGGGATTGATTGGCCACATGCATTCGCCTATCGATCTCAGCTACCTCACCGATACGGTGGTTTTGCTGCGTTACTTCGAATTTCGGGGAGCCGTCAAGAAGGCCATTTCAGTGATTAAGAAACGCAGCGGCGCGCATGAAGAAACCATCCGGGAGTTTCGGCTAAGTTCGAATGGGATTTTTGTGGGACCTCCGCTCTCGGAGTTTCAGGGTGTATTAACGGGAGTGCCAACCTACACCGGGGAATCGGGTCCGTTGCTCGGGAAGGATGGCCAGCTTGCACGCCAATGAAACGCCGCGCGATGACGTCACACGCAACCGGGTCCTGATTCTAACGCCAGTGGGTCGCGACGCGGCGCTGGCCTGCGGGGTTCTCGAGCGCGAGGAGTTGAGCGCGGAAATCTGTCCCAATGTCGAGCATTTGATCTGGAAGCTGCGCGCGGGCGCGGGAACCGCCGTCATTGCCGACGAAGCTTTGAACGGCAACATTCCTTTGTTGCGGGATTGGGTGAAGAGCCAGCCGGCCTGGTCCGACTTTCCCTTTATCATTCTCACTGGAAGCAAGGCGCTGCCGTCCAAGATGCAGGAACGCTTTGCTCTCATGCAACCGTTGGGCAACATTACCCTGCTGGAGCGTCCCTTGCGCTCCATCACTCTGCTCACGGTGGTGCGCGCCGCCTTGCGCGCGCGATCCCGGCAGTACGAAGTAGAGCATTACCTTCAGGAAACGCGCCAGGCGGAGTCTGACAAAGCGGAAGCTTATGCTCGTGAAGAGGCCGCGCAGGCCCAGATTGAGCTGCTGAATCACGTCGGCGAGATTCTGTCCGCCGAGCTGAACCTGGACACCCTGCTTCCCGCGATCGTCGAAGCCGGCACGGACCTGAGCGGCGCCGATATCGGCATCTTCTTTTCGGAGGGCGTCGTGGAGGGAGTGCGGAAGTTCGCGCTGCGTTGTGCTTCGGGCGTTCCCCTGGCTGAGGTAAGCACGCTGCTGGGCGAGCATGCCCTGGTGGACGGCGCGCAATTCTCATGGAAAAAACTGCTACGGTGCGCGGAGCTCGGTGACTCGCGATTCGACACCAACGACGCCTGGATCAAGACGGTGGCCCACAAGCTATCTCTTGGCAACTGCGTGGCCCTGCCGGTGATGTCGCGCCCCGGGGCGGTTTTGGGCGTGGTTTTTTTCGGACGCCGTAGCTCGGAGCCGTTTTCCGAGCGCGACGAAAGCGTCGCCATCAGCCTGGCGTCCCAAGCCGCCATTGCCATCGATAATGCCCGGCTGTTTACCATGGCCGAGCAGGAACGAAAACGCCTGGAGGCCGCGCGTCATATTCTGCAACGCTCCAACGAGGAGCTGCGCCAGTTTGCTTACGTGGCCAGTCACGACTTGCAGGAGCCGCTCCGCACCGTCGCCAGCTTCACCCAGCTCCTGGTTAGCCGTTACGGGGCGCAAAGCGATCCGGATGCGGCTGAGTTCGTCGCCTATATTGTCGACGGAGTGGAGCGCATGAGTTCCCTCATTCACGACCTGCTGCAGTATTCCTCCACGGGCGGTTCGAAGTCGCTGCCCTCCGAACCCACGTCCATGGAAGGCGCGCTCGCCGAAGTATTATTCGCGCTCTCGGCTTCCATCGATGCCAGCGGCGCGTCCATCACGTACGATCCTCTTCCTGAGGTTTGGGTGGAAAACCGCTCCCTGATCACGTTGTTGCAAAATCTGATCAGTAACGCCATCAAGTACCGAGGCGACAAGCCTCCGCGTATCCATGTCTCGGCCGAACCGTCGGATGCGAATTGGCGGTTCTCGGTCCGCGACAACGGTATCGGAATCGCCCCCGAGTATCACGAGCGCATTTTTGGCATCTTCAAGCGGCTCCACGGCAAAGAGATTCCCGGCACCGGCATCGGCTTGGCCATTTGCCAGCGCATTGTGCAGTGGCACGGTGGAGACATCTGGGTAGAATCGGAGCCTGGCTCTGGCTCGATCTTTTTTTTCACCTTGCCCCAGGAACCACAGCACATTCAGCGCGAGATGGCCGAATTCGCGTCGCTGAGCCCCAAAGCCGAGCCGCGACCGTAAGCTGGCGCCGCAACTGAACCGCGCGCGTCAGCAAGCGCCTGCCGTGATACTTTGAATCTACGCAATCCACGGCGCCTCCAACTCACACTGGCCCACTCGCCTGGGTTTCCGAACCTCGCGGCCTCGCGCTGTGGGCGGCCATGGCGGGCTTCGTGCTCGACTCTTACGATGTCCTGCTGTACGTTTTCGTGGTCCAGACCCTGCGCGCTGAATTTCATTGGTCGGCTGCGGCCGCCGGCCTGGTGAGTTCGGCGACGCTCATTACCTCCGCGCTCGGCGGCATCGGCGCGGGCTTTCTTTCGGACCGTATCGGCCGGCGTCGCACCCTGGTTCTCACCATCCTGATCTATTCGATTGGTTCCGGCGGATCGGCCTTGTCCAGCGGCCTGGCGACACTCATCTTCTGGCGATCCATCGTCGGTTTCGGACTCGGGGGCGAGTGGTCGGCCGGCGCCGTGCTAGTGGCTGAGAGCTGGCCCCCACGCCATCGCGCCAAGGCCATCGCGCTGATGCAATCCGGCTGGGCTATCGGCTACATGCTGGCCGCAGCCAGCACGGCGTTCATTTTGCCTCGCTTCGGATGGCGCGTGCTGTTTCTCACCGGACTGCTTCCCGCGCTCCTCACCATCTGGATCCAACGCAAAGTGCAGGAGCCGCCGTTATGGAAAGAGAAAGCCGCCGCGAGTCCCTGGCTGGATCTTTTCCGCCCCCCTCTCGCCAGGCGAACGTTCCTCACCACAACGCTCGCCGCGTGTATGCTCTTCGCCTATTGGGGACTCAACACCTGGCTCCCTGGATTTCTGTCCGCTCCCCGATCGCAGGGCGGCGCCGGACTCAACATCCTGCAAACCAGCGCTTGGATTTTCGTCATGCAGTTCGGAACGTTCCTGGGTTACGCGAGCTTCGGCTGGCTGGCCGATTGGTGGGGACGCCGCCCGGCCTTCTTCGTCTACGTCATCATCGCCGCCGTGCTCACCCCCATCTACGGGCTCACGCCGGTGTGGGCCGGCGCGTCGTCCGAGTTCTGGCTGCTGGCTCTCGGCCCGCTGGTCGGATTTTTCGGCACCGGCTTCTTCTCGCTGTTCGGGACCATGCTCGCGGAACTGTACCCCACCTCCATCCGAGGCTCCGCGCAAGGCTTTGTGTATAACACCGGCCGCGCCGCCAGCGCCCTTGCGCCTTTCGCCATTGGAGCCATCGCCGACAGTCACGGTCTGGGCTACGGGCTGGCTCTCAACTCGGCGTTTTTTCTGATCGGCGCGGCGCTGATCTTCACGCTTCCGGAAACCCGCGGCACGGAACTAGACTGAAGGGCTAAAATATAGCGCAGAGGCCCCCATGGGTTTAAGCACGGTCCAGGAAATCGAACGCGCCATACGAGCGCTCACGCCGCAGGAGTTGGAAGAATTGTACTCGTGGCTTGACCAAAATTGTCCGCAGCCCATCGACACTCGCCTTGAGTCCGATCTTACGGCGGGCCATCTCGACAAGGCCATCATACGGGCTTTGGACGACGAAAAAAGCGGTCGGGTCCAGCCACTTTAGCGCTGGATGCAGCATCGCGCCACTACGGACTTTTGGAAGGGCTACTGGGCGCTCCCAAAGGAAATCCGCAACCGGGCGGACCAAAAGTTTTCATTACTGAAAGCCAATCAACAACACCCTTCCCTGCAATTCAAGAAGTTGGAAGAGCGTCACGGTCAGGAAATCTGGTCGGCCCGCGTCACGTTAAGCTATCGCGCTCTTGCAATCAAACGGACGGACGGATACCTGTGGTTTTGGATTGGCGACCATGATACCTACGGTTCATTGATCTCCTAGCATTTCGCTAACGTTCTTTGCAGTGTCCCTTACGTTGTCCAGCAACCACCATCTTCGCTCCCGGCCCGGTGCGGTCCACATCTGATCACCCTTGCTCATGGAGTCGCTCTTCAGTAGTGAAACCTCCAGCGAAACTCCACGTAGATCTGTCTCGGGTCGTTGTAGTGGAATCCTCCAAAGGTCAGGCTGTTGTCGAGCAATACACGCCGATTGGCAACGTTCAGAGCGGTCACTGATAGCCGATATTTGTCCTTCTCGCCAAAACTTTTCCCGAGGGAAATATCAAATGTGGTGTGCTGGGGCAGATAGTCTCCCGGATACTCCGCGTCCGGCAGGCCGTTCGTGAATCCTGAGCCGTAGTACACATTGGTGGAAGCGAACACCTGCCACGGAAGAATCGCATTGACACCCAGGTTCAAGGTGTTTCTCTGATCGTGGTCCACCGGCGATAATCCCGGGGGCGGCTCGCAGTCGGACGACACGGGAACGGGACAGATCAAACCTCCGGTCAAGGGCGCCGAGGCCTGGGCGATCTGATTCGAGTAAGCCAGGTGGAACTGAGCGCGGCGCCAGAGGCGCGGGGAACGCAATGTCGTTTCCCAGCCTTGAATCAATGCGTAGTCCCAAGTGAGCGGCCAAAAGAGGTTGGATTCGCCGATGTTGCTGTGGTCCAGCCAATTCCTGGAACTGGTTTGAAAGGTGTCGATGTCGAGCACCCATCCGCGAAAGGGGATGGCTACGCCGAACTGATATTCGTGATCCACCTCTCCCTTCAAGGGGCCGAAGGTCAGGCTCTGGCTGTTGGCTAAGTCGATCAGTGGACCGGTAGCAGTCAAGAGTGGAGGCGGTTGGTAAAACACACCGTAAAAGCCGCGAAACACCCAGTTCAGCCGCGGGACCCTGATGGCGACGCCAAAGCGCGGGTCGGGCGCGTTCTCCACCACGGCCGGTTGCTGTCCTCCGCCGACCGAGCCGGAATCGAAGTGGGAATAGCGAAATCCGGCGATCAGGGTCAACCATGACGTTGCCTTGAACCGGTCGCTGACGAACAACTCGGCGAGTCCGCCGGTTACGGCGCCCGAAGACGGGCCGTAGTTCTGACAGTTCGGCGCACAATCCGTGAAAATATTATTGAAGTAGTTGCTCTGATGCTGCGCGAATCCGTACGCGCCCACTTGAATGTCGTTGTTCTTCAGAACGGTTGCATTCAGGCTAGCTTGCGCCCCGGCATAATTGGCGGTCTGACTCACATTCGTGATCACCGGGTAATCGTTCGGCGAGCTGTTATAGCTGGCTTGGTTGTAATGATAGAAGGGTGAAACCGTCAGCAGCAGATTCGGATTGAACGAGTGGACCCAGGAGAAGGTGACGTAACCATCGGGTTCGCGTTCACTATCGCGCAGGCCGTAACTGGGGTAAACCTGATTTCCCGACGAGTTGGGATCCGGGTCCACCGGGATCTGGTAATAGTCCTGGCGCAACGACGCCACCAGGCGAAATTGGTTGGAGGCGCTCGCGTTGAATATAAGGGACGCAAAGCCTCCATAACCATTCACAGCGTCGTGAATAACTTGCCCGACAGGGGCCTGTAACCCGTAGTTGCTGCGATTTCCGTTTACGCTTGCGTAATAGGCGAAACGCTTGGTGTGCCCGCCCAAATTGAACTGATCGTTAGTTTGATACCAATTTCCGAAGGTGGTGACGAATTCCGCCTCGTTGTCGCGCTCGAAGCCGGTTCGCGGCACGATATTGAAGATTCCGTACGTACGGTCCCCGTACTCCGCGTCGTAGCTGCCTCGCTGAACTTCGAGATAGTCGATATCCTTGGGGTCAATCTGCGGGCCCAGATTGGTGGCGATATTGGTATTGGGTATGGGCACGCCGTCGATGAGCCAGTCCACCTGATGGCCCCCACGCATATGCAGCATGTCGTGGGTTACGTAAGCCCCGGGCGTGTAGTCGGTGATCATCGCCATACTGTTGGTGCGGTCGGCGCCCGGCGTCTGGGCAATGTCGTCGCGATCGATCAGCGTGGTGGGGGTTACCGAATCCATGTTGGCTTCTTCCGCTTTGCCAATGACAACGGCGGACTCACTCAGCGGCGCGATCGCCAGTTGAAAGTGGAGGACCGGGGATGAGTTGGACTCGACTGTAACGTCTTGTTCCAAAGTCTGGAACTTAGGTTGATTGACTGTTATTTTGTAATCGCCCACCGGCACGGCGGTGAACGAAAACTCACCATTATCGTCCGATTGCGCGGTTTGAGAATAATCCGAGGTAACCGCCTGCAGCTTTACCGACGCACCGGCCAGGGGACGATGCTGCGGGTCGTGGACGATTCCCTGTATTCTGCCAAAAATTGTTGCGTGTAGCGCCGAACCGAACATTAGAAACACCGCTAAACACGCATAGAATACGAGCTTCTGCATAAAGCCTCCTCACTACTCAAAATGAATTCAGACGTGGGTTGGGTAGAACCAGCGGTTGCTGAAAAAGCCCTTTCACATTCGCGAACCGCAGGCATGGGCGCCTACGCTACACGGGCTGTCAACAACTTAGATGTCCCCGCGTAAACCGCACTTCAGTCTGCTGGGCTTTTTCAGCAACCTGCTA
The DNA here is from genome assembly GCA_963747945.1 of Bryobacterales bacterium. Classification (GTDB taxonomy): domain Bacteria; phylum Acidobacteriota; class Terriglobia; order Bryobacterales; family Bryobacteraceae; genus Palsa-89. The sequence continues at coordinate 302,794 of CAVVHB010000023.1, read as the reverse complement.
GGCGGCGGATGGAGGAGGACGTCCAAACAGGGTTACATCGTGCCGAACGGAAGGAATCCAGCCCAGCCAAGCCATCGGCGACGCAATCGCCGAGACCAGCTCCGCGCCAGACCTGGCGGGTGCAACGCTCTCTGCAACGGGTTGGCTTTTAGAAACCGAAACCTGACACTGCCCACAGCAGTCACGCGACGAAAGCGCCGGACCGGACTGCTTTGCATGCGACATCCGGGAGCAGGACCCGTTCTTGCCATCGCAACAACAGGATCCATCGCTCGCACTCTGCGCGAACGCCAGAAACGGAATCGGCTGTGCGAACAGAAATACCGCTAGCGCGAGCGCAAACCAGCGGGCTGTCCGCGAGGGCATTACGCACAGTATACGCTGGAACCGGCAAAAACTTCCTCCCGAAACTCCCGAGAGCATCAATGCGGGCCAAAAACCTAAAGGCTCCAACGCTTTACGACGATAGATCCAATGAAGCTTGGTAGGACTAAAAGAGGCCCTTGGATGACCAAGAATCGCGACGGAGCCTGGTTGCCGGACAAGCCGCTTTATACGGCGGCGTCCCAGAAGACTGCCCAGGACCATTTGCCCTGGCGTTTTGCCGCCATCGTTACGTTTGCTGCCGCCGCCGGCGATTTCCTAACCCACCTACTGCTGCGACATCGGGCCGGGTGGTTGGATCATGCCATTTCGTTTGGAGCGCTCACTCTGGTGTCGCTGCTGCTGTTCGCCTGGTCGTTTCGGCGGCGTACCGAGCGTGTGGCCATGGAAGCCGGGGCTCGTCGCACGGAGCACATGCTGCAGGAGCGCACCCAACTCCTGGACACCCTGATTCAGACCAGCCCGGTGGGCATCATCGTGCACGATCCGAACCGCGTGGTGACGCTCGCCAACCCGGCCTTTTGCGAGATATTCGGCTACACAGAACCGGAGTGTATCGGACGCAGTCTGGAAGAGCTCATCGTGCAACCAGGCGCCGAAGAGGCCTTCCTGGCGAACATCCAGCGCATCGCCGAGGGCGCCGTACTGCTAGGTTCGATGAAGCGGCGCCGGAAGGACGGTCGCCTGGTGGACGTGGAAGTGCACGCCAAACGGCTGCTTGCCGACGGCAACTATTGCGGAGCCTTCGCACTGTTTCAGGACATCACCAAGCGTGTTGCAGCACAAACGGCTCTGCGCCAGAGCGAGGAAGTGTTCCGGACCCTCTGCGCGGCTGCTCCGGTGGGGGTATTTCGACTCGACGAAAATGGCGGTGGAATCTACGCGAACGACAGAATGAACGAGATCCACGGGCGTAGCACCGACGAGATCAACCAGGATCCCAGTTCTGGAATCCATCCCGACGACGTGGAAAGAGTGATGGCCAATCGGCGTGCCCATCTGAAGCACGGAGGCCGATTCGCGGACCAGTTTCGTTACTTGAAGGCGAACGGTGAGATCGTCTGGGTTAGTTTGCAGGGCGGGCCCATTCGAGATTCGGACCAGCGCCTCCAGGGATACGTCGGCGTGCTGGAAGACATCACGTTGCTGAGGGAAGCCCACGAGCAGATGCGCGAAGCCAAGGAAGCCGCCGATGCCGCCAGCCGCGCCAAATCGGAGTTCCTGGCCAACATGAGCCACGAGATCCGCACACCCATGAACGGCATCATCGGGATGACTGAGCTGGCGCTCGATACCGAACTGGACCCCTCGCAGCGGGAGTATCTGAATGCGGTGAAGTACTCAGCGGATTCCCTGCTCACGGTGATCAACGACATTCTGGACTTTTCGAAAATTGAAGTGGGCAAGCTTAGCCTCGATCCGATCGAGTTCAATCTGCGAGACCACCTGGGGCAAGCTATGAAGATCCTGGCCGGACGCGCCCACGACAAGGGCTTGGAGCTGGCTTGCTTTGTACCGCCGGAAATGCCGGACTTCATCGTGGGCGATCCCGTCCGCCTGCGTCAGGTCATACTCAACTTAACCGGCAATGCCATTAAGTTCACCGAAAAGGGCGAAGTGGTTCTGCGCGTGGACGTGGAATCGCAGAGTTCGGAAGACATGTCGTTGCACTTCGCCGTTTCCGACACCGGCATCGGCATTCCAGCCGCAAAGCAAGCCATCATTTTTGAACCTTTTTCGCAGGCCGACACCTCTACCACGCGCCGGTTCGGTGGCACCGGCCTGGGGCTTTCCATCTCGTCGCGGTTGATCGGGATGATGAACGGACGCATCTGGCTGGAGAGCGAACCCGGCCAGGGGGCTACTTTCCACTTCACAGCTCGCTTCGGAATAGCTAGCGTTCCGTCCACTCCCGCGAGCGCGGATCCCGCCATTCTCGAAAATGTGCGGGTCCTGGTTGTCGACGATAACGCTACTAATCGCCAGATTCTAGAAAAAAGCCTGGCCTACTGGAAGATGCGTCCAACATCGGCCGCCAGCGCGGAAGCCGGGTTGGCCATGCTCCATCAGGCGCGGGCCAGCGGAGCCCCATTCAGTCTGATGCTGGTGGATTGCCATATGCCCGACATCGATGGTTTTATGCTGGTGGAGCAGGTGCAAAAGCTGCCTGAAATGAAACATCTGGTTACCGTCATGTTGACCTCGGGCGGCCAGCGCGGAGACGGCCAGCGCTGCAAAGAGCTGGGGATCGCGGCCTATCTGATCAAGCCAGTGCTGCAGTCGGACCTGCTGGAGGCCTTGCTGCGGGTGCTGGGGCCTCGTTCCAATCGAGCGGAGCCGATACAGCTGATCACACGGCACACCTTGCGCGAAGCCCGCCTGCCGTTGCGCGTTTTGCTGGCCGAAGACAACGTGGTGAACCAGCGCCTGGCTTTGCGCCTGCTGGAGAAGGAAGGCCACCGGGTGGTGGTGGCCGGCGACGGCGCCAAGGCTCTGGAGGCGCTGGAGAGGCAACAATTCGATCTCATCCTCATGGACGTGCAAATGCCCATCATGGATGGCATGGAAGCAACCGCGGCCATTCGCGAACGGGAGCGAAGTAGCGGCGCCCATATTCCCATTGTCGCGATGACCGCTCACGCGATGGCTGGCGACCGGCAGCGTTTCATCGCCATGGGCATGGACGGATACGTGTCGAAACCCATCCATTCGCGCGATTTGTTCGATGCCATCGCGAACGTGTTCGCTTCCAGCCGAGTAAGCTAACCGAAGGTTGGTCTGTAAAATAAGAGCAGCATCTTTTCGATGTCGCTCAAAGAATACAATCGGAAACGCTCGTTCGATAAAACGCCGGAGCCGCCCCCGCGCGAGCACTCCACGCCTCCCGGGAATTACTTTTGCGTGCAGCGTCACGATGCCACGCGTTTGCACTACGATTTCCGGCTGGAAGTGGACGGGACGCTGAAGTCCTGGGCGGTTCCCAAAGGTCCAAGCCTTGAGCCGCTGGCCAAACACCTCGCCATGCATGTGGAAGATCATCCCATCGACTACGGCAGCTTCGAAGGCAACATTCCGAAAGGCGAGTACGGCGGCGGTAGCGTGATGCTGTGGGACCGCGGCAGCTACGAACTGCTGGGCGATGCGCCCGCCCTGGCGCAAATCGAGCGGGGAGATTTCAAATTTCGATTGCATGGCGAAAAACTGCGCGGCGAATTCGCGCTGGTGCTGATGCGCGGACGCGGCAAAGGCAACGAATGGCTGCTTATCAAAAAGAAGGACGCCGACGCCCAGCCAGGCTGGAATATTGAAGATCACGCGCGCAGCGTCCTCACGGGACGCACGCAACAAGAGATCGCAGAGAATCTCGCTCCTAGCCATTCCCCAACCCCCAATCCCCAACCCCACGCGATGCCATCGGGCGCCGTCAAGGCGCCGATGCCGCGAACCGTCTCCCCCATGCTTGCCACCCTCGCCACTCGCCCGCCTTCGGGAGATTCCTGGCTCTATGAAGTGAAATGGGATGGCGTCCGGGCGCTGTGCTTCATCGATAATGGCGAACTCCGCATTCTCTCGCGCTCCGGGAAACGCTGCGATCAGCAGTATCCCGAGCTCAGCGTGGTGCCGCGCCACGTCAAAGCATCGCAGGCTATCTTGGACGGTGAGATCGCGGTGCTGGACGACAAAGGCCGCTCCAGCTTCAATCTGATCCAGCCGCGCATTTCAGTTGGCGACGCCAACGTTGTGGCCCATCTTTCCCGCTCCGTGCCGGTCAACTTGTTTTTATTCGATCTGCTGTATCTCGACGGCTACGATCTGCGCGGCGCGCCGCTTGAAGACCGCAAGCGCCTGCTTTCCGAAATTGTCACGCCTTCCGAGCGTATCCATGTCTCCGATTTTTTCACCGTGGATGGCGATGCGATGCTGGAAGCCGCGCGCGCCAACGGGTTGGAAGGTATCGTGGCCAAGGCGCGCGGAAGCAAATACGAAGGGCGACGCAGCCGCGAATGGATCAAGGTGAAAGTGGTCACCTCCGACGATTTCGTCATCGGCGGATTCACACACGGCGAGCGCGACTACTTCAGCTCGCTGGTCCTGGGGCTTTACGACGGAGAGAAGCTGACGCATGCCGGGCAAGTGGGCACAGGATTCAACGAGAAGTCGCTCAAAGAAATCTATACGAAACTCGAGCCGCTGATCACAAAGAAAAGCCCGTTCACCGGAACAGTCAAGGCGTTGCGCGATGTCACTTGGGTGCGGCCCGAACTAGTGGCCGAGATCAAATATCTGGAAGTGACGCCCGACGGATTGCTGAGGGCGCCGGTGTTTGTCGCGCTGCGCCCGGATAAGGATCCGAAAGAGTGCGTGAGGGGAAGCGAGGAATACGGGGGAGACAAGGAATACAAGGGAGACGAGGAATACAAGGTACAAAAAGGCCCGTTGCTTCCTTTAGATTCGCCCGTCGAAGTTCTGCTCGACATCGAGGGCCATCGCCTCAAGCTCACCAATCTCAACAAGGTTTTCTATCCCGGCGAAGGAATCACCAAGCGCGACGTCATCAACTACTACGATGCGGTAGCTCCGCTGATTCTGCCGCATCTGCGCGACCGTCCACTTTCACTAAAGCGCTATCCCAACGGCATCAACGAGCAGTACTTCTTTCAGAAGGACGCCGAAGGCAAAGTTCCCGATTGGGTGCGCCTGGAACCAATTTTCTCCGACCACAATCAGGACAAGATTCACTACATCATCTGCAACGATCGCGCCACCCTGATCTATCTCGCCAACCTGGCTTCCATCGATCAGAATCCTTGGATGAGCCGCATTGGAACGCTCGACAATCCGGATTTCGCGCTCATCGATCTCGACCCGACGGAAGGCTGCCCTTACAGCCAAATCGTCGAAGCGGCCCAACTGGTAAAGAAAACGCTCGACGCGATCGGACTGGCGGGTTATCCGAAAACCACCGGCGGCGACGGAATGCATATCTACATTCCGCTCGAGCCCGTCTATACCTTTGAACAAGTACGTTCCTTCGCGGAACTGTTGTCCATCTTGGTCATCAATCGAAATCCCGAACTGTTCACCACGCCTCGCGCGGTTTCGCGCCGCAAAAAGGCCAAGGTCTATTTCGATTACCTGCAGATCTCGAGTGCCAAAACAATTGCCGCGCCGTACGTCTTACGAGCGCATCCGGGCGCTCCGGTCTCCACGCCGCTCGATTGGTCCGAAGTGAAAGCGGGCCTGGAGCCCGGACAATTCACCATCCACAACGCGCTGGATCGGTTCGAGCGCACCGGCGATCTTTTCGAGCCCGTCCTCACGAAGCCGCAGAGGCTTGAACCGGCTTTGGAGAAGGTGGCTGCGAATAGCGCTTCACTAGCGCCACACCCGCGAAAATGATCAGCATCGCGATCATTTCCTGCAGCCCAAAACGTTCGCGGAAGAAAATCCACCCGAGAAACACGGCAATAACCGGGTTGATGTAGTTGTAGATGCTGGCCACTGCAACCGGCAGCCGGTCGAGCACAAAACTGTAAGCACTGTAGCCTACGATGGAGCCAAAGATCACCAGATAAGCAACCGCTCCAATGCTGCGCGCGCTCCAGGTGGACGGATGCGGCTTCGCAAACAACGCGGGCACGGCGAATGCCAGGCCGGTGGCTAATTGCTGCACGGCGCCACTGACAACCGGATGCGCCTTGGTTTGATGCCGGCGTTGCAGAATGGAACCCAGGCACCAGCCTCCACAGCCGAGTTCGATCAACAGGAAGCCACGCAGTAAGGGACCGCGGAAACCTTCGCTCACGATTTCCGGAGCTACCAGCAGAGTGGTGCCAACCAGGCCCACCAGCATCGCGAGGATGGTAGGGCCATGCAAGCGCTCGCCGCCGGGAATGGAGGCGTCGATACCGATCATCCAGAATGGAGAGAGCGTAATGAAGACGGATGCCAGGCCGCTGGGCACCCACTGCTCCGCGAAGACCAGGCAGCCCGTGCCGGTGCCGATGATAATAACTCCGAACAGCGCCGTGTACCAAAGCTCTCGCCCCGTGGGAAGATGCGCCTTCGAAAAATAGGCTACCGTCAGCAGGATGATTCCAGAGATGGTGTAACGCAGACCCATCAGCACCACCGGCGCCATGGATTCGAGCGCGATGCGTATGCCGAGGTAAGTGGTGCCCCAGAAGAAGCAGACCGCGGCCAGCGCCAGGTAGGCCTGAAAATGAGGATGGCGCGGCAAAATTCAGGGTAACACCGAGGAATTGAGGGTAAGATGACGAATTCAAGGTAAGATTGAGTGTTGATACTCACCGTCACGATCAACCCTTCGGTGGATCGCAATATAGAAGTAGACAGGCTGGTTTTCGAGGATCGCGCCTACATTCTTTCGCGCCGCGACTCGGCCGGCGGCCGCGGTATGAACGCCTCTCGAGTGCTGGATTCTTTCGGCGCCAAGACGCTTGCCATCGTCACCTCCGGAGGCGTGAACGGGGCGCGTCTAGAAAAGCTGGCGGCGAAGTCCGGATTCCCGGTGAAAGCAGTCCCGATTGATAACGAGACTCGAGTGAATCTGACAATCACCGACAAGCAGGGGCTGGCCATCCGGCTGAACGAGCGCGGCCCGAAGATCACACCGGAGGAACTCACGCGCGTGGAAAAAGCGGTGGCGCACCGCATGGAATCCGCTTCGTGGCTCATGCTGTGCGGGAGCGTTCCGCCGGGCGTGTCCACCGATTTTTATACCAAGCTGATCCGCATGGCGCGCGAGCGGAAAGTGAAAAGCCTGCTGGATACCGACGGAGACGCGCTGCTGCACGGCATTGAAGCATCCCCAACCATTGTGAGTCCGAATCAGCCCGAGGCGGAGAGGTTGTTGAATCGTGCGCTGATCACGCGGGCCCAATTCCTGGAGGCAGCCACTCGCATCAAAGCGATGGGCGCCGAAGCCGTGATGCTGTCGCTGGGCGGGCGCGGAGTGGTGGCGGTGAATGAGAATCAATTGTTGGAAGTGATTCCACCGCGGACCGATGCCGTGTCGCCATTGGGAGCGGGCGATGCGCTGGCGGCAGCCTATGTATGGGCTGCGACGAAGAAGAAGGACTTCGCCGATTGCGTACGCTGGGCAGTGGCGGCGGGAACGGCGACGGCCATGCAGCCGGGACTCGTATTCGCGAGCCTGGAGCAGACGAAGGAAGTGTTTCGGGCAGTAGAGGTTCGGAGAGCGTAGTCGAACCCGGGTCGGGATTGGGGATTAGGGCCCAGGCACGGTCTGCGGATATTGTGCCTGGCCGCCAACCCCCAGCCCCGCTTGGCGAATGCCAAGCCCCTCACGCTCGGGGGCGCTTGGCGGTGTTGATCAGCACCACAAAAAGCAGCAGCAGACAGAGCAGCGTGGCAACGCAGCCGATGACTAAGTAGTCCGTCGGTTTGTGCGGGCCCGGCATCACGGTCAGCAGGACCGCGACCGTTACCGCGAAGATCATCACCATGCCGAGCGTGAGAGCTACAGTCCGATTCATGGGTTAATGTTCAGTCGTACTTTTCGAAAATGATCTGCTTGCGATCGAATCCCAACCCTTTGAGGATAGCGCGTACGTCGTCGACCATCGTTTTGAGGCCGCAGATGTAGATGTCCAGATCGCGGCGATCTCCGATGGCCTCCACGAGATGCGCTTGCACATGTCCAGTGCGGCCCGTCCAGGAGGATGCACCCAGGGAAGGCACGGGGCGGCTGAGGGTCGGCCAAAAACGGAAATTCGGATAGCTGCGGGCCAGCGCTTCAAAATCGTCGCGATAGTAAATGGTGTGTTCGTGGCGTACGCCGAAAACAAGCGTGAGCTGATTGGCCTGCGGATGCGAGAGATAGTCCGGCGTCATGGCTCGAAAGGGCGCAATGCCGGTTCCAGTGGCGATGAACACGGCCTCTTTTGCGGGATCGCGAACCACGAAGAATCCCAGCGGCGCGGACATCTCAATCGAGTCGCCCGGTTTCATCTCGAAAAGATGCGGAGTAAACACGCCCTCGTGAACCAGATTCAGGCATAGCTCAAAGCGATTGCCATCCGGCAACGAAACGATGGAATAGGGGCGGGTTATTTTCTTGCCTTTGAGCGTCTCATTGAACGAAACGAATTGGCCTGGCTTGAAATGGAGTCGTTCGATACCGGGGACTTCGAACACGAAATGGCGGACTTCGGGCGCGATGTCGTGGACCTCCAGAACCGTGGCTCTCATTGAGGATCCAGCAACGTGTCCAGCGCCTCTTTGGCACGATCCAGTAGAGCCTGAACCAGCGCGGGATGGCCGTCGAGCGGCGAAGTGATCTGCATTTCGATATCGCCGTTAGCTCGGGATGCCTCTCGGGCCAGGCGCGGCAGGTCGCGCTGCATGTGCGTGCCAAGCGTCAGGAAATAGGGGACGACGACGATGCGCCTAGCGCCCCGCGCGATAAGGGACGCAGTGGCGCCGGTGAGATCCGGCTTCCCAAGCTCCAGGAAAGCCGCTTCGACGACGTACTGGCCGGAAGAAGCCATCTGAGAGGCGATGTCGCGCACGGCTTGATTGGCGCTTTCGACACGCGAGCCGTGGGCGAAGACGATGAACCCCGTCATACCTGGATTAAGGGTGTCGCAGGCGCGAGGTTTTGCTCGCTTTCCGGGAAGTAGGCGCGCAAATAGTCGATAAACGCGCGGCCGCGCAGGCGTCCGTTATTTTCGTGCAGTTCTACCCGCTCCAGGAACACCAGTGTCCCGAGGATTTCGACATCGCGAAGAGGCATGGCGTTCTTCTGTGCGAGCTCTTTGCGCAGCCCTTCCACTGCTTCCTGGACCCGATCATGAATGCCGGCGGCCAGTAGGTTGGTGGGCCGGGTTTCGTAATAGAGGCCGCTTTGCAGCGTGCGATAGGTGCGGATCAGCGATTGAAGCGCGTCGCGGACGTCGGAATCCACCACGCCTGCCGACGCGAGCGAGGCTTCCAGCAACTTCGCTCCCAGGAACACCAACAGCGGTTCATGTTCGCGCAGGAATTGTTCGGTGACCTCAACATCGCGGTTGGGAACTTCGTCGGGATTTAATTCGTGCGGCTTCTCATGCCGGCGCGCTTCCACCAGATAAGGGCAATCGAGCGGGCAACTGATGGAGACTTCGCGCTCGTTGCCGCAGCAGATGGAGCAGATTTCGCCATTAATGCCGGGGCAATGACGGCGCGGTTTGCGCGTGTTGCAGATGGGGCATTTCATGACGGGAGGGCTCGGTAATTCCATCGTAGCATCGGCGTCCAGTGTTGCCTGCATTAAGCTGAAGGCGCGCCGATGGTCTGCTGATAGCAGCGCAGAAAATAGCCATCCGTCATGCCGGCGATATAATCGCATACCACGCGGTGGATGGGCGAATTGGCGAGCGACTCGACGTAGTTCGCGGGCAGTTTGTCAGGATGCGCCACCCAGAATTCGAACAGCTCGGCGATCTGGGTAGCGGAGCGGCGGCGCTCGCCCGCCATCGGCTCGGAATAATAGAGCGTGTGATGTAGAAATTGTTTCAGCGCGCGATTGGTAGTGTGCGTTGGCAGCGTAAACGAAGCCAGGCGTTTGGGATAGGCGCGCACATCCTCGACGCTGGAAACCGAGGCTGCCTCCGCCGCCTCAACCGTCCCTTCCAGCAAGCCCGAAACCAGCCAATCGAGCAAGCCGCGCAGCACTTCCTGAAACTGTTCGCGTTCCGACGCGCCGGGGAATTGGGATTCCACTTCCTCCCAGCGACGGCCAAACTCGGGGACCCAATGGCCGGCGTCTTCGATTTTGAACAGGCCCGCGGAGAAGCCATCGTCGAGGTCGGCCGTGTTGTAGGCGATCTCATCGGCCAAATCGATCAATTGCGCTTCGAGCGGCGGGCGAAGTCCGGGAAGATATTCGTCCAGCGCCGGATTCTCGCCCTTTTCGAAATCGCGTGAATGTTTGACGATGCCCTCACGGACTTCAAAGGTGAGGTTCAGGCCGGGAAACCGCGCGTAGCGGTGTTCGAACAATTCGACGATGCGCAGGGCGTGAAGATTATGGTCGAAACGATCGCCGAAGCGGCGCATCTGGCGATCCAGCTCGTCTTCACCCGCATGGGCAAACGGTGGATGGCCAATGTCGTGGCCGAGCGCAAGAGCCTCGGTGAGTTCTTCATTGAGATCCAGCGCCGCCGCCACGGTGCGGGCAATCTGCGAAACCTCGATGGTGTGGGTGAGCCGGTCGCGAAAGTGATCCGAGATGCCGGGCGGAAAGACTTGCGTTTTATTTTCCAGGCGGCGGAATGCGCGCGAATGGATGATGCGGTCCCGATCCCGCTGGAACTCGCCGCGGTAAGGATGCGCCAATTCCGGATATCGCCGGCCTCGGCTTCGTTCGGCGGGAAAACGCAGACGGCTTAAGCTGTTAATTGCCGGCCGGTTCACTGCTGGGACAGGGAGCTGTCCAAACTGATGGCGGCTTTGCTGACGGCGCTGCGAGTGCTGGTGCGCAATGGATCCACCAGTGCCCTGGCGCGCTTCGGATCGCTGCTCTTGATCAGATCCGCCAGCGCCAGGATGGCGGCGTCTTTCGACACCATCACGGTGGGATGGTCGATCACGGACTGGATGAGCTGGACACCGTCGTTCAGCTTGCCTTGGCCGGCGTAGACTTCAGCCAGCGCCAGCTTAGCCTCCGATGCATAGGGCCCGCTGCCGGAATCGATCGCGGCCTTAAAATGCTTGGCGGCGTCGGGTAAATTGCCAGCGTCAGCGGCGTTGGTGCCCAGGAAAAACTCAGCGATGTCGCCTTCTTCGGATCCCGGGTACTTGCCGGCTAAATCAGCCCAAGCCTTGATCACGGCGGTTTGACGAGCTGCCGCGGTGGGGAATGTCACCACATATTGAGATTGCGATGGGCCCACCTGGCTGTTTTGAATTTGCATGGCGGAGTGCAGGGCTTCCTCCCGCGCGTTGTGCTGCCGGTTTCGATACCAGAAAATGGCGCTCACGATCAGCACCACCACAACTGCGGGCACGGCCCAGAGCATCATCTGCTGGCGGTGTTGAGATACGAATTCGACGCTGTGCTGGACTTCCAGAGCAAACTTGTCGCTCTTCAGTTCCTTGCGGGTAAGTCTGTCCACGGAGACCTCATAAATGCGGGAAACCTTAGTCTACCATAGCTCGCAGCCGGAGTCTGAAGTAAGTACGCTTGCTGACGCGTGCGGTTCAGAGGCCACGCGGGTGTTCGGGAAGCGGGACCATGTCGCCGATATTTTCGGTGGTTCTGGGCGCCCATCCCTCATGTGCCGTATCTTTGGCTTCGTCCTGCTCGATTTCAGACCTGGACAGAGGCATATTGGTTGGTTTGTAATCACTTAGCTTGCGTATCCGGTCGTGAGCGTGAGCCACCGTCGACAGATCGTCAATGATAGTGACAGTTACATCTTCTTGTTCAGCCATGGGAGTTCCCCGTATGGATGACTCGGGCGGGAGCATTAAGTTTCGACCTTCCGGAAGGCGAGTACGGCGTTGAGGCCCCCGAAAGCGAACGAATTCGAAAGCGCAAACTCGACGGCGGCCGGACGCGCGGTATTTGGGATTACGTCCAGATCGCAGGTTGGATCGGCTTCGGTGAAGTTGGCCGTGGGAGGCAGCATGGCATGCCGAAGAGCGAGCAGTGTCGCGGCGGCTTCGATGGCGCCGGCTGCGCCGAGCGTATGACCGTGCATGGATTTGGTAGAGCTCACCGCGAGACGGTCGGCATGGGCGAGGAACACTTTTCGGATGGCCGTGGTTTCCGTCGCATCGTTGGCCAATGTAGCCGTGCCGTGTGCATTGATGTACCCGATCTGGTTGGGATCGTCGATGCCCGCATCGGCCAGAGCGGCCCGCATGGCTCGAGCGGCCCCGTCGGGAGAAGGCTGGGTGATGTGGAAGGCGTCCGACGACATGCCGAAGCCGACAATTTCACCAATAATCGACGCGCCACGGGCGAGCGCGCCGTCGAGCGGCTCCAGCACCAGCATGGCGGCGCCTTCGCCCAGGATCAGGCCCCGCCGGTCCTTTGAAAACGGGCGGCAGGTGTCGGGCGAGACCACGCGCATGGCCTCCCAAGCCTTGAGAAACCCGAGACTGAAAACGGCCTCGCTTCCGCCGGTAATGGCCATGGCAGCGGCGCCGCTCCGCACCATCCAAAAAGCCTGTCCGATGGCGTGATTGGAAGAAGAGCATGCGGTGGAGATGGTGTAGGTGGGTCCAACCACGCCGGTCTCGAGCGAGATGCGGCTGGCGGCCGCGTTTTCCATGGTGCGAGGAATGGTAAACGGGTTCACACGCGGAATGTTGTTGCGATAGAGATTGACGAAGCCTTCGTCTTCGGTGGTTTGGCCGCCGACGCAAGAACCGGTGATGATGGCGGTGGATTCGCGCAGCTGCTGGGTCCATTCGACGCCCGCCGCGGCGATGGCTTCGCGCGCCGCGATCACGCCGAACTGCGCAAAGCGGTCCAGCAGCCCCAGTTCTTTCTCGTCGAAATGCTGCGCGGGCGCGTAGTTTCGAACTTCGGCGCCGTTCGGGAAACGGAGCAGCGCGGAATTCACGGCTTGGAGTGGACCGATGCCAGGCCGCCCCTCTTGGAGCGACTTCCAGAATTCGCCGCTACTGTTTCCGATCGCGGAGATGACGCCCAGGCCGGTGACCGCCACCCGGACCGGCATGTCAGGCCGTGACCGCTGCTTGATTCCCTTGCGCGCCGTCTCCCGGGGCGCCCAGAAGCTTCGCAATGCCGTCGATGACATCGCGAACCGAACGCAGGTTTTGGTCGACATCGCCCGGGATGTCGATATTAAATTCCGACTCCAGCGCGAAAATGATGTTGATGCCGTCCAGCGAATCGATGCCGAGTTCCTGGAAGGTGCTGTCGGCAGTGACCTTCTCTTGCGGAAGATGCTGGCTCGCAGCAATGACGGCCCTCACCCGCGCCGTCAGTTCTTCGTAGGACATAGGATATCCGTCACCTTCTCGAATTGGAAACCTTGCTCCGTCAATTTTGGCAAAAGTTCCCGAACGGCTTGAATCGTAACGCCGATGTCGGGACGGTGCTGGAGAACTCGGCCATCATGCAAGCAGAGAATCGCGCCCCGCACCGCGCCATGGAGCAGGCGGGACACGACAGCGGGCGTCTGCCGTTTCCAGTCTAGCGCAATGGTGCTCCACATCACACCAGCCAAGCCGAGGCGGCGTTGAGCGGCGCGCAACCCGAACCAGCGCGCACCGTAGGGAGCCCGGAAATAGCGCGGCCGGGCACCGGCGGCCTTTTCTATAATTTCTTGCGCGGCGGCGAGTTCCCGATAAATATAGCCTGGCGATTTGAGGGCGAGGAGAGAATGCGAATCGGTGTGATTGCCGATTTCGTGACCGGCGGCGGCTACTTCGCCCGTGACCGCGGGCAAACGGCGGACATTTGCGCCGCACTGAAAGAAAGTAGCCGGGGCATGGTAGCGAGCCAGGACTTCGAGCAATTCAGGAGTGGATTCACTGGGTCCATCGTCGAAAGTGATGGCAATAGCCGGCCGGGTATCAGTGCCGCGGCAGACCGAAGGGGCGAGCCAGGAACAAGAGGGCACGCGAACAGCGTAGACCAATGCTCCCGCGGAGACGACGGCAGCGCCGCCGACGGCTGTCTCGAGCATGTTGGCGATGTCTGGCATGTGACGAGGAAAGGCCGCTCACTAACGTGCGCGGTTCAGTAGGTAAGAGTAGCAGGGTAGGCGCAAAAAAGCCGGGCGCTCGAAAGGGCGTCCGGCTGGAGGAGCAACCACGGGCGGATCGGCCGCGCCGTGGAAGTGGAGGATGTTGTAATCAGGCGAGCAAGCCGCCATGCCCCAGGCAGGCCACTTCCCAGCCTGAGACGCGGTAGCGGGCCAGCATCGGCGGCAACATCAAATCCACCACGTTGGGTTTAGCGGAGCGGAAGCAACCTGGCGCGGACACGATGGGAACGTCCTCTTTGTAACCCAGCAAGAAAAGATTCCCAGGCTCCACGGGGGCCAGGAAGCGCTCGATGTGACAACCGGCTCGAAGCATGGCACGGCCGATCACATCGTCCGGTCCCGCAGGTGCGGTGGTAGACGCGATCAGCACAGCGGTTGGTTTGGCACGCAGCAGGTGCTGAAGCGAACGGGCAGCAGCGCCTTCCTCCTCAACCGACGAGAGGACAAAACTGGCGCTGGTTCCGATACGTTCCAAACGCTGGCGCATGATGTTTTCAAACAACTGCCTGGCCCGTTCGCCATTCACCGGGTCGCTGTATAGAATGGCCACGCCCGGCGAGCGGATGGGCCGGGCCTGCAGGATGGGACCTCTTTCTTTCACGATCGAAATCATCGCGTCTAGTTCCGGCTTGGCTACGGCGAACGGAGTGCTCTTGACAGTAGCCACCCGTTGCCCGGCCCGCGCATATGAAAAGTTGAGAGACGTGGCGATGGCCATACTGGCCGTGCAATTGATTTGCTTTAACAGCTCATCGTCCACCAAGACGCAACACGGCTCGGTAGTGAATAAGTTCGCCCTCCCTCCAGCGGCAAGACGGATTTCGAGCGCTCCACAGCCGATTTCGCTCGCGACCTGCATGACAGCGTCGTCCTCGCCAACTTCGCCTTCTTCCAGCTCGGTTACCCAGACCTCGTTCATACCTTCGGTCTCCAGCATCCGAGCATCTTCTTCACTGATCACGTGGCCTTTGGCGAGCAACTTTTTGCCACCGGCGCGAAATATCGTGCAGCAAAGTATCCTTCCGGTTGACTGCTTGACGTCAATGGTCTGTGCCTTCATAGACCGATGATCCCTCCCGGAGCCCTTCTCATTAAACATCGCGCACAACGCAGCGGGCCGCGATTGTTTTTTCTACCTGGCGAGCGCCTCCCGCGCTGTGCGCTTCTAAACTAAACATCGCGCACAACGCAGCGGGCCGCGATTGTTTTCTCTACCTGGCGAGCGCCTCCCGCGCTGTGCGCTACTAAACTAAGTATGTTTACAAATTATACACAGGCGTAGTGAGAAAGCGAGGAAAAAATCTCAGCGTGGCGCGGAAATGTGAAGGCAAACGCCAAAGTACCGGGTTAGATCAAACTGGATTGAGACTGGGAAGTTGGACTAGTTCCTGGCCGGAATTCAGGGATAAAGCGAGAGTCGTATCGGACCTAAGGGCTTTCAATACAGCGATTTCGTCGCAGCATTGGAACTTGGGACAGGACAAGCAATCCTTCCAAACTTTAAGGGGGAGCAGGCCACGATCCACTTGCTCAAAACCAAGTTTGCGAAAAAAATCTGCTACATAAGTAAATGCGAATATTGCAAACAGATCGTTGTTAATGGCTTCCTTCTCTAGAGCCTCGATCAGGAGAAGTCCGACACCTTGTCCCTTGGCCTGCGGGGCCACCGCCAAAGACCTTATTTCCCCCGACGTCGGGGTATAAAAGTGCAACGCGCCGCATCCAATCAGCTGTGATTCAGCATAGACAACGGTGAAATCGCGAATGTTTTCTGATATTTCAAACTCGGTCCGCGGCAGCATGACACCTTCGGCCGCATAGGAGTTGATTAACTGGAGCAGCGCATGGATGTCGCGCATAGCCGCCTTGCGTATGGTAAGCGGGGTGCGGGAAGCGAGAGGTTCTAGGTCTTCTAGTACCGGCGATGCCGAGATTGAGTTACGCATGGCGAGATACCGTTGCTGCCGCCACCAACCGAGTTCCGACAGGATCTCCCGCGAGCAGTTTTCCTATCACGCCGGGCGTTGCGCCCGCGGCAATGATCACTTCAGGCGCTCCGGTCTCGAAAGCTTTACCTGTCCGCAAGGCCTCCAAAGCCGATTCAAGCTTGGCGCGCATGCCTCCACTGGCGATGCCGGTCTCAATCAATTTTCGGCATTGATCCGAATTTAGTGTGGAATGGATCACATTATTTTCGCCTCGAACGCCCTCGACATCGGTCAAAAACAAGAGCTTATCAGCACGCAGGGCGCCGGAAACGGAGACTGCCATCTGGTCGGCGTTGACGTTGAAGAATTGGCCATGGCGATCACCGGCCAAACAAGCGATAACCGGTAAATATCCTGATTCGAGCAGTACGTTGAGGAGATGGGCATCGGAGCGTACTGGCCTGCCCACCCAACCCAACTCCTCGCTCATTTGCGTCGCTTCGGTGAGTAAGGCGTCCATGCCGCTCAAGCCCACGGCCTGCGCGCCGCACGCAATGAAGGCGGATACCAGTTCTTGATTAACGGAGCCCGCCAGGACTTTGACGACAGCATCCAGGACATCGGGCGTCGTGACACGCAGACCGTTCACGAAGCGGCTCTCCACGCCATGGCTGGCCAAGTAGCGCGTCATCTGTTTGCCGCCGCCATGAACGACGACGCACTGTACGCCCTGAGTAACCGCAGCGGAGATTTCGGCCGCCAGGCGATGGCGCGATTCCGCAGCGTCGAGCAAAGTGCCGCCAAGCTTGATTAGTACTCTCATCGCGCGAGTTTCTTTACGGTTTCCTTATAACTTCTTCACGATTTCTTTATAAGACATTATATGAGGCCCGCCGTTTCCTCGCAGCCGAGGATCAGGTTCATGTTCTGGACGGCTTGGCCGGCGGCTCCCTTCACCAGATTGTCGATGGCGCTGACAATGACGGCGCGGCCGGTCGCCGGGTCGAACTTGAATCCGATATCGCAGAAGTTGGTGCGATGGACCGCGGCCAGGTCGGGCAGGTGGCCGGACGGGTAGAGGCGCACAAATTTCTCCGCTTGGTAATGACGAACGTAAATGTCGAGAAGGTCTTCCGCCGATTTGATATTGCGCGTGCGCACATAGATGGTTTCGAGAATGCCCCGATCGATGGGAAGTAAGTGCGCGGTGAAGGTCAGTTCCGGTTCGTCCAGGCCGGAGACCATCAGGACTTCCGCCACGTGACGATGATCCAGCACCGAATAGACGGAGAAGTTGTCAGTCACCTCGCAGAAGCTGGTCTTGAGGGTGGCCTTACGCCCAGCGCCACTCACCCCGGACTTGGCGTCGCAGATGATTCCTGTGGATCGATCGGCCACGCCGCTTGCGATCAAAGGTTGGATGGCGAGGTTCGCGGCCGTTGGGTAACAGCCGGGGTTCGCGATCAACCGGGCGGTGCGAATGCGCTGGCGGCAGAACTCGGGTAGGCCGTAGACCGCTTCGCCCAACAGTTGGGGCGCGGTGTGGTCCTGTTTGTACCAACGCGAATAGGTGGCGGCATCGGGGAGGCGGAAAGCGCCGCTGAGATCGATGACCTTGGCGCCTGCGTCCAGCATGGCGGGCGCGAGTTCCATGGAGACTTCCGGTGGCGTGGCCAGAAAAACGACAGCCAAGCCTTCGGCGCGAACGGAGTCTGCATTACAAGGCGCGCGGCGAGGCTGGGGATGATTGATGGGCGCCGGACGGCTCCCTTGATCCTGGCGGTGTTCGAGAAGGACGGGCTCGGCCTGCGGATGCGCGGCCAGCAGGCGGAGGAGTTCCGCGCCGCTGTAGCCGCCGAAGCCGACGATGCCGACCTTATATTTATTCATCGCGCTGAATAATTATAACATGCGGCTGGTAGGGTGGTGTCCACCACCTCTGGACACTACCGCTGGTAGGGTTTGGTTGTGTTGGTTGTTTATGCAGCGCGAAGTTCGCGCGGGACTGCCCCTTGCGAATCTTTAGCCAGCAACTCTTTCGTGAGAGCGCTCGTAAAGATATGAGAGTGCCACCAAATCAAGAAGCGATTGTGGGGGCTGCGAAAACATCGGATAGGTTGAGTAAGCCAAGCGAAAGAGTTCTGGCCAGCTTTTGTTAGTCTCGCTCCGAAGGACGAAATCAACGCAGGTTCGAGCCTCTGGCGAGAGAATCCCGCTTAGTGGGTCGCCGGTGAAAATTACTTCAGGTTGGGGACCAGATACGAGCGCGAAGTCGGGGTCCTGCGCAAGAAATTGGATAATTTCTGGCATCTTAGCCACGAAAGGTTGAACCCAACTAATATCCGTAATCTGCCGTTTGCGAGTAATCGCACTTCGCCAGTCTGACAAGTAAAGAAGAGTGGTGAGTCGGAGTGCTGGCAGAGACCCAGGCCCGACTGTGTTGATGAGAATGTGCGCAATGGCATTACGGGTTTCACTGTCCATCAGAATCCCTCCTGCTGTGCTTCACTCGGTTTTGGCTCAAACCTCTCCATGGTTTCAAGCCATTGTATAATACCAGCTCGCTCCTCTAGCGTAAAACGATCTCGGCACTCTTGGTCTATACGCCCGGAGGCCATGCTCTCAAATACTATAATCGCAAAACGTCTGCCCCCAATGGGCTTTTGCAGGGCGAAAGCGGCAATCGACCGAGACTTCATTGTCAGACGCCGTGCAACTTCGGCGGGAACATGCCAACTTTCGGCAAGACAATTTTCGTATCGAGCTGGATTCGCAGGAAGCGCCTCATCAAAAGCGGACCCTTCTCGAAAGGCTAGTCCTATACAGCCTTCGTCATCAGGGTAGATAGATCGACCGGGCTTTGCGTGATCCGGATGTGTAGAATATCGAGCGACACGATAGAAAGACGCATTGCCGTTGTGTTTGTATATGCTAACCCTATCATTTGGCATCAGTCCCATGCGCGACATAAGAGCAGATAGATGAAGTGAACAGAGATCACTGTACTTCTGCTGAATCTCTTCGTCCAGACTCCGCAATCTTGCAACTGATTGAAGCAGGCTATTCCTTTCTTCGGTCAGCCCGGACAGGCTTTGTGAATTTTTGGCAGTTGCGTAAATGGAAACACCAGCCCCTACGATAGACGACCAAAAGAGCCATACCTCCCAACGCTCGTGCCACGGAGGAAGCGGCGCAACGCGAAGAGTAAACCCAAGAGATCCGATAGCAATTCCAAGCGTGCTGAGGCCGTTTAGAAATTGGGACCAATAGTCCTTGAAAACTCTCGTCATGTGCTGTGATTGAAGCTCTAACATTCTACAGCAATATGTACATAAAGGGCCTAAAGTGTTTTTAAGAGAGTAACTCTGCCAACCCCACGCACGATTCGTCAAACCCGCTGCTATCGCCGGAGTAGCGCCCTTGAGCGTGATATGTTTCCGGCAGAAGTTATACCAGGCGAAATGTAGCGCCAGGGCAGCTTTCGAGTTGTCCCATTCTTGAAGGACCCGTTTGTCAGGCGGGTGAGCCTCCGCATGCACATACGCATCGGCAAATTCTGCCGTTCAACATGCGACGCGCAAATCCGTTTCTCGTGGGTAACCATAGACGGGCGTGGGAATCGCCTCAGCCGAGTGCGGCGGACTGTAGCGGCGCATATCTTCGGGAACGTCCATGGCGTAGATCTTGATTAGCTGGGCATAGTCCACACGCTCGCCCTGATGACCTAGAACGTTTCCCACTGCTGGTGAATACGCTGAAGGCCATTCGTAGTCAATTGAAACTTCCTGAGCAGGATCGGTAGCTGTGGCGATCTTGGCGCATGAAACATGTCGCACTCTTGATCGTGCGATTTCCCAACTCGAAAGCCAGAACCAACTTGGTGTTGCGCTCGATTCCGACAAAGATCCATGCATCGCCGATCTCGGTAAATTCGCCTCGTTGCCCGACGGTGGCCCTTTTTCTTACCGACGAACGTCGAGATCTCATCACATTGAACATCGGACACGGGCACGTTTCGCAGCTTGGCGTTGAGGAGTGCCTCGCAGCGTTCGCCAACCAGAACAACACAACCTGACCCCACTGCCCGGAGTGTGGGTGGTGGCGCAGGGTTGTTGAGCCACTACCGGAGTGTGGTCGGCTTGCGATCGAATCGCCTGTTGCTAGTGGCGCTTGAAGTATTGCACCGCGCGCTCGTGCTGTTCGGCGGCGTCGCGGGTGGAGAAAGTCCCCAGGTTTCTGCGGTGGCCGGTCTTGGCGTCTTTCTTTCGCGAGTAGAGCCGATACTGGCCTGATTTGAGTTTACGGATCATCGCTTATTCCTCAACCGTGGGACGCTTCCCGGCACTTTCTGTTGCGTGGCCCGCCTTCGCGCGGCCTGCGAAGTTACAATGAAAATCCGGGGGCTATGAACCGCCGCGGGATTTTTGCCGATGGATAATTGGAGCGATCTTCATTGAAGCTGGCAGAGCTGTTGGGCTTCGGGCCCCGGCAAACCCGGTCCTTGCCGCGCGGTGCGACACGCACCTCCAGGAAGACAATCGCGCTCTGTCATAGCTTGCTATCGGAACGCGGTGAGGTTTCGGGAAGCCGGCTCGCGGCCGAAGCGCTGGATTCTTATCAGGCGCTGGACGATCGGGCGCGTCGCTCCTTTTTCGAGTCGTTGATACGAGAATTCTCGCCGGATCCGGAGGAGGTGGGGCTGGCCGGCGACGCCTACCGCAGCGACCCTTCGCCCGAAAATCTCGCGCGTTTGCAGAAGGTGGTTGAGCCGCCTCGCCAGGAGTTGTTCCGCCGCCTGAACCTGGCGCCGGATGGAACGCGCATTCTGGTGGCGATGCGAAGCCAGGTATTGCAGGAGTCCGACCATGCCGCACGGCTGAAGCCGATCGCCGCCGATCTCGCGCATCTGTTCACCTCCTGGTTCAATCGCGGCTTTCTGGTGTTGCGCCGGATCGATTGGCGAACGTCGGCGGTGGTGCTCGAAAAGTTGATCCAGTATGAAGCAGTGCACCAGATCCAGGGCTGGCACGATCTGCGGCGGCGCCTGGAGACCGACCGGCGCTGCTATGCATTCTTCCATCCAGCTCTCCCCGATGAGCCGATTATTTTTATCGAAGTGGCGCTGACGCGCGGCCTGAGCGACCGGGTGCAGGCGCTGCTGGACCCGGATTCTCCCGTGCTCGACGCAGAATCGGCCGAGTGGGCCATTTTCTACTCGATCACCAACTGCCAGGAAGGTCTGCGCGGCGTACCGTTCGGGAGCTTCCTGATCAAGCGAGTGGTGGAAGACTTAAGCAAGGAATTTCCGCGCATCAAGCGGTTCGCAACGCTTTCCCCGGTGCCCGGTTTTCGTAAATGGCTTTCCGAGAAGGCTCCCATTCTCGAAGCCAATCCCAAGCTGGCGCCCTTCGCCGCAGCCGTCACGAACCTGGATAGCCCGCAATGGATGGAGGATCCGGCACAGCGCGTAGAGTTGCCGAGACATTTACTTCCGCTGGCGGCATACTACCTTCTGCACGCCAAGCAAAACCAGGAACCGATGGACCCGGTGGCGCGCTTTCATCTGAAGAACGGAGCGCGTCTGGAGCGCATCAACTGGCTGGGCGACACGTCCGCGTCGGGGTTGCAGCGTTCGGCCGGCTTGACCGCCAATTACGTCTATAAGCTTGCGGACGTGGAGCGCAATCACGAGCTGTATGTGCGCGAGCACAAGGTCCGGACGTCGCGCGAAATCGAGACGCTGGCCAAGCGATTCACCCCGCCCTCGCGTTTTTAAGTCAGACGCGCAAAACGGACTGCGACGCGGTCATTTTCCTTTCCGCTTTGGCGGGCTCCCCGGCCCGCTTCGCGCAATTGACGCGCAGTTCAGCCCCGCTGAATCCCCTTTCGCTGCCGCTGACCCTACGGAGTGACTCTATTGAAATACAATGTCTTATATACTGGTCACTTGCTTCGGAAGGGATAGGGAAAATGAGAAGAAATGGTTGGATGGTGGGAGTTGTTTTGTGGTGCGCGGGCTCGCTCCTCGCGCAGGTATCGGCGGTAGTCTCGGGAACCGTTACCGACCAATCGGGAGCGGTGGTTCCAAACGCGACAATCGTCGCCACCAACACGGAAACCGGAGCGGTCCGGGAGACCGTGGCCGATGGCGTTGGCCGCTATCAAATCTCCTTGCTACCCATTGGACAGTACCAGATTGACGCCACTAAGAAAGGGTTCCAGAAGACGGTTCGCAGCGGCGTTCAGTTGGCTGTAAATCAGACCGCGATCGTGGATCTCACGCTGCGAGTGGGCGAATCCAGCCAACAAGTGGCCGTAAAAGGGGACGCGCCCATCGTGGGCCTCTCAACCACCGATGCCTCCGGAGTCATCACCCAGCTTCAGGTTCAGGATCTTCCGCTCAACGGGCGAAGTTTCGATGAATTGCTCACGCTCAATCCCGGCGTGGTCAATTTCACCTGGGAGAAGACCGGCGGTATCGGCGTGTCGAATTCCACCAACGGCAACAATTTTTCCGTCTCCGGCAACCGGCCGCAACAGAATCTCTTCCTTCTCAATGGCGTCGAATTCACTGGCGCCGCCGAGAACAACATGCAGCCGGGTGGAACCAGCCAGGTGTTATTGGGCGTTGACGCAGTGCAGGAGTTTAACGTGCTGCGCGATTCCTACGGCGCCGAGTACGGCAAGCGGCCGGGCGGCCAGGTGCTGATCGTAACCAAATCCGGAACCAACGATTTTCACGGCTCGGTCTACGATTTTCTGCGCAACAGCGCCATGGACGCTCGCAATTTCTTCGATCCCGCCTCTGTCCCCGGTTTCCAAAGGAACCAGTATGGCGTAGCGCTAGGCGGCCCCATTCAGAAAGACAAGACCTTCATCTTCGGAAACTTCGAGGGCTTTCAACAACACCTGCACCAGACCGGCGTGGATCTGGTTCCCGATAACAACGCGCGCGACGGATATCTACCCTGCAAGCTGGTTACTCCGGCGCCGAGTCCTTGCCCGTCGTCCGGACTGGCTTTCGTCGGCGTTTCCCCACTGATCACGGCATGGCCCACGCCAACTCCGGGAGCGCCAGACTTCGGCGGCATCGCTGAGGCATTCAACAATCCGCTGCAGACCATTCGTGATGATTTCGGCACCATCCGGTTGGACCATATCTTCTCCCCGAAGGACAATCTCGGGGCGATCTATACCATCGACGATAGCGCCGACTTCACGCCCACCAGCACCAACCAATACAGCACCGACATCGCAACCCTGCGCGAGCAAGTAGCCAGCTTGGAGGAGACCCACGTCTTTTCGCCGACGGTAGTCAACACGGCCCGATTCGGGTATTCGCGCGCAGGCTACTACTTCACCGGCGAACCTTCGCCTGGCACTCCCGCCGCGGAGCTGCCGGGTTTCTTACAGGGCGATCCGCTTGGCGCCCTGGTGATCGGCGGAAGCTCGGCGTCCAATCCCACCGCTCAGCTGAGCCTGGCAGGCAGCAATAACGGAAGCAATCTGAGAGTGGCGCGCAACCTCTTCACTTACGCGGACCAAGTGTCCTACACACACGGGCGCCAGCAGTTCACCTTCGGCGCATGGCTCCAGCGGGAGCAATCCAATGAACTTCTCGCGCTGAGCCAATACGGGCAAGCCACTTTCACCAGCCTAGATACATTTCTGCAGGGAACTGCCAGCAGCCTGTTGTACGACCCCACGCCGACGCCGCTCGGCTGGCGCTCATTGTTTGGCTCGCTGTACATTGAGGACGTGATCCGGTTGACGCCCCGCTTCACGCTCTCGCTCGGATTCCGCACCGAGTTTTCCTCCGGATGGAATGAGGTGGAGG
Source organism: Bryobacterales bacterium (assembly GCA_963747945.1). GTDB lineage: Bacteria > Acidobacteriota > Terriglobia > Bryobacterales > Bryobacteraceae > Palsa-89. The sequence goes on along the minus strand of CAVVHB010000023.1, from coordinate 278,873 downwards.
GCCGCGCTTCTACCTACACCTTCACGAACGGCGTCATCAACACCCAGCCGCACATCGGATCTTCGGCCTTCACGGCGAACAACGCAAAATATCTCCCCGAACCTCGCGCGGCGATTGCCTGGAGCCCGTTCCGCAACACGAACCGTACGGTGATCCGCGCGGGTTTCGGAATGTATAACGATCTGCAGGATGCGCTGGGCTACCGCACGGACCAGAACGCGCCGTTCAATCCAACCTACAGCCTTCCGAATCTGCACGTGTCCTCACTGCCGCTGTCGACCACCGTTCCCGCAACGGCGAAATTATCGCCGGGCGGAGTGCAGCCGGATTTGCAGACGCCGACGCTGCTTTCCTGGTCGTTCCGAGTGGAGCAGGAACTCACGGCGAACACAGTGCTGCGGGTGGGCTACGTGGGTTCGCACGGATATCACGAGATTATCGGAATCGATGCGAACGAGCCCTCTCCAGTGATCTGTCCCGCGGCGCCTTGCCCGGCCGATTACCCAGCCACCTTCCCCGCGGGCATCGCGGGTACGCCTGTTCCGGCCGGAACTTATTATGTGCCGACAGCCGTGAGGGCGAACCCCGCACTCGTGAACACTTGGACCTATTTTTCCGAAGGCAACAGCACGTATAACGCGCTGCAAATCGATGTCAATCACCGCTTCAGCGGCGGCCTGTTGTTACGCGGCGTCTATACCTGGTCCAAAACTCTGGACGATGGCGATTCGTTGAACGCCACCACCTCGGGCGGCGAGCCGGCCTTGGCTTCGAATCCTTTCGATCTGGGCGCCGACAAGGGACTGGCGAACTTCAACGTGAAGAACGCCGCGGCCGTCAACGGAGTATATGAACTGCCTTTCGGCCACGGCAGGCATTTTCTCGCAAACGCAAGCGGGTTTGGCAATTGGATAGCGAGCGGCTGGAGCATCAACTCGATCCTCACATTGCAAAGCGGCTTTCCGTTCACGCCGCAGCTCAGCTACAACCCTTCCAACAACGGGGACACCAAGAATCCCGTTCGGCCCTTCGTGAATCCGGCGTTTACCGGCCCGGTGATTATCGGTTCGCCAAGCAAATGGTTCAATCCAGCGGCCTTTCTCGCGCCGCCCAATGCGAGCGGATTCTACGGCAATCTTGGACGAGATACGCTGATTGGGCCCGGGCTGGCGACTTGGGACTTGTCGGCCATCAAGGACATGCAATTGCACGAGCGGCTGAACCTGCAGTTTCGCGCGGAGTTCTTCAACATCCTGAACCACGCGAATTTCAATACGCCCAATGCGGTGACGTTCACGCCGTCTGGCACCTCGCCGACAGCGGGTGTGATCACCAGCACGTCCACCACTTCGCGGCAGATTCAATTTGCGCTGAAGCTACGCTGGTGAGTCCTGTCGATGGTCCCGGTGGCTATTTGGCGAGGCGGACGACTTCGATAGTTTCGAGCATGCGGACCGACCGCGCGCCTTCGTGATCGTTGGGGCACACCAGACGGAACGGTCCCTGCTTCTCGGGCAGTGGTTTCCCATCCCGTTTGTCAGCCACCAGGACGGCTTCGTTGCCGAAGTCGGGATCCAATTCGCCGAGCGTGAACATAACCTGGTAACCGTCCTTCGCCTTGGCGAGCAAGTACGTGGAGAGAACCTTGCCGCGCAGTTGTTTGCCGAATGGCGCGCCCGCTTTTTGCAATAATGCGCGCAGAGTGACGCCTTCGTAAACGATTTTGCTTCCATCCGGCGCCGGAACAGAGGCGGTTTCCCGAGGCATTTTGGCAAGATCGTCGGCCGTCAGTGACAGCGGCATTGCAATGTCGCCTTGAACCGCCAGGATCGCTACCGGCGGGGCTTGCGCCCACACCAGCGACGCCAACAGAATCAGCGCGTACTTCATAAATGTCATTTTACCTTCGAGCCTCACATTGTTTTGGAGCCTCAGTGTACCTTGTAGCCGTAGCGAGCCAGGACCGCGCGGCCCCCGCCGGTGAGTACGAAGCCGGTAAACGATTGCGCCCAGTCGCGATGCTGTGAGTGGGCCATCGCGCCCAACTTCTGAACGATAGGCGCATGCATGGCCTCATCTATCTGAATCACCTGGCCGGTCTCTTTCAACACCAGCGAATAGGCAGTGAACACCGCGTCGGCGTTCTTGGAGGCGCCGTACTGTTTGGCCATGCTGATGTTTTCCGCATACACGATCTTGTCTTTCACCTGATCCCAGATGCCGGCGTGGCGCAACGTTTCTACGGCCGCCGTCCCATAAGGCGCGAGCTTGGGGTTCGCGAGGGCGATCACCCTCACGTCTTTCGATTTCAGGTCGTCGATCTTTCCGACGTGCGCCTTGCTGCCAGGGGGAATCCACAAGGCCAGCACGCCAATCGCATAGACGGCGTTGCTGCCTGGCGCCAGAAGCCCTTCGCGATCCAACTTGTCGATGTGTTCGGCGTCCGCCGACAGGAAGACATCGAACGGCGCCGAGTTCTCTACCTGCGTGGTCAACACCGCCGTCGAAGCAAAGCTGAAGACCGGATGGATTTTGGTCTGCGCCTCGAATTTCGCCCCGAGCGTCTGGGCCACTTCGGTTAAATTGGCGGCGGCCGCGACGGTGATTTCAGGCTTCGGAGGGTTTTGCGCAAAACCGGCGAGTTGGAGGCCCGTGGCACAAAGGGCTACGATAATCAGCAGAGCTATGTACCGGGGTCTCATGGAGCACACTCGACGACCTCACTGTAACTCAACGATGTTACTGTAACACGACAGAGTTGTTTATGAGATACGCCGGCCAGTACAACAAACCATGTCAGAAATTGAGAATCATTTAGGAACCCTACGGCAGAAGCGCGGCATCTCCGCGGCGCAGCTTGCTCGCACGGTGGGAGTGACGCGCCAGACCATCTATGCCATGGAAGCCGGCAGCTATGTCCCGAATACGGCGGTGGCGTTGCGGCTGGCGCAAGCTCTGGAAGTGAAGGTGGAAGATCTTTTCTCGCTTCCGCAGGCTGAACCAACCGGTCTTCGCTCTGAGGAAGCTACCTTGCTGCCGGGCTCAGAAGCGTTGCATCCCGGCCAGCCGGTGCAACTGTGCCGCGTGAACAAGCGCCTGGTGGCTTCGCCTCCTTCGCCGGTTCCGTGGTATTTCCCCATCAGCGACGCCGTGGTGGCGAGCAAGCCTCCGAAGAACGGCCGCACCGACGTTCAGGTCTTCGACGCAGCCGACGATTTTCGCAATCGGGTTCTTATCGCCGGATGCGACCCTGGAATCTCGGTGCTGGCTCACCACCTGCAGTCCACCGGCGTGGAGTTGGTGCTCGCGCACCGCAACAGCTCGCAGTCGCTCAAGCTGCTGAAGGATGGCTGCGTGCATATCGCGGGCACGCACCTGCGCGATGAATCGAGCGGAGAATCGAATCTCCCCGAGATTGGGCGTATGTTTCCCAAGAACACGGTCGCCGTGATCACCTTCGCGGTGTGGGAAGAAGGAATCGTCACTGCAACCGGAAATCCCAAAAGCATCCGAGACATCGAAGACCTGGCGCGCCGCGACGTCACCATTGTCAATCGCGAGAAGGGCGCGGGCAGCCGGGCTTTGCTGGATTCGAATCTGAAGCGCCTGAAGATCGATTCGAAGAACGTCCGAGGGTACGACCGCGTTGCTTCCGGACACTTGCAGGCAGCCTGGCAGGTGCAGTCCGGACAAGCGGATTGTTGCGTAGCCACGCGCGCCGCGGCTCGCGTGTTCGGCCTGGGTTTCATCCCGCTGGTCAGCGAGCGCTACGATCTGGCAATTCGGCGGCAACATCTGGACACGCCCAGCATCCAAACCTTGTTGGATACGCTGAACCGCTCGAACTACCGGCGGGAGTTGGAAAGCCTGGGTGGTTACGACACTCGTGCCGCGGGCCAACGTGCTTAATGAACTGTGATTCTGGTACAATGTGGACATGGCTCTGTCTGCTCGAAATCAACTTCCCGGCATCGTGGAAAGCGTCGAAGTCGGCTCCATCATGGCGCATGTCGTCGTCAAAGTCGGCGACAATCTGATCGAAAGCGTCATCACTCGCACTAGCGCCGAAGAACTGGCGCTGAAGAAAGGCGACTCGGTTAAGGTGGTGGTCAAGTCGACCGAAGTCATGATTCAAAAAGGGTGAGGTTTCAAAACTCAGGCGAGGCGGATTGGGACGCCGTTCGCCGCGAGTTTCCCGCGCTCGCCCACTGGACCTATCTCAACACCGCTACATTCGGGCAATTGCCGCGCCGCGCTACCGACGCCGTTGCCCGGCACTTCGCGCATCGCGACGAACTGGCATGTGGAGATTTTCTAGCCTGGTATGACGACGCCGATCGCATTCGCGCCAAGATCGGCCGGCTGATCAACTGCGCGCCGGAGGACATCGCGTTCGTTCCAAATGCATCCACCGCGCTGGGGTTGCTGCTGGCCGGGATGGACTGGCGCCCGGGCGACCACGTGCTCACCCTCGAGCACGAGTTTCCGAACAATCTGTACGCGCCCGGCCTGCTGGAGCGTTTTGGTGTTGCAACAACCGCTTGTCCCTGGGATCGGTTCTGCGATTCGGTGGACGCGAAGACGCGCCTTGCGATCGTGAGCTCAGTGAACTACAACACCGGCTTCGCGCCGCCGTTGGCCGAAATGGCGGAGTTTCTGCGCGCGCGCGGAGTCTTGCTGTTTATCGACGGAACCCAGAGCGTGGGCGCATTGCGCTTCGATGCCGCCCGCGTTCAGCCCGACATGCTGGCGGTGCATGGATACAAGTGGCTGCTCTCGCCCAATGGCGCGGGGTTTTTCTACATTGCTCCGCGGTTGCGCGAGCGGATTCAGCCCAACGTGGTGGGCTGGCGCAGCCATCGCCACTGGCGCAACGTCGACAATCTCCATCACGGCGCTCCCGAGTTTCTGTCCAGCGCCGAGAAGTACGAGGGCGGATCGGTCTCCTTTGCCTTGCTATACGCGATGGAAGCGTCGCTCGATCTGATCCTCGAAGTCGGTCCCGACGTCGTCGAGAGGCGCGTTCTGGATCTGGCCGCGAAAGCACGCGAGATGCTGAGTAAACTCGGCGCAACTATAACCGCCTGCGTTTCTCCCATAGTCGCTGCGCGATTCGAGCACCGGGATGTTTCGGCTTTGGCGCTGGCGCTCAAAGAACAACGGGTGCTGGTGGCCGCGCGGCGCGGACATCTGCGCGTCTCGCCGCACCTCTACAACAACGAACAGGATTTGGAAATATTCGAGCGGGCGCTGCGGGCCTTGCTCTAAATCCGCTTCCTCTGGGCGCGGCTCGGTTACGTGTCGACCCTTACTGAGCCGCGATCCAAAGGGAGCGGAGCTAAAATCAGCCCGGCAGGCTGAAGGTCACGTTGCGCTCGCGATTCAACCTCACGCTCAGGCTGCGGTCAAGCGACGCCAGCGGCGCCTGCTTCTGCGCGTGATCCATCGTGACGTAATGCACCGTTGCGCCGTCCACCCAATACGCCAGCACCGCTCGAATGGTGCCGTCATTCATCGCAAGCAGGAAGAGAGGCTCTTCGTACTTCTTGGCCTGAGTGGTGGGGCCGGAGTTCCAAGCAGCCGGCGCCGGGGGTGGCTGCACAATCACCGGCTGCGGAGGCGTTTGATTGGAAATGACCAATACCTGCGGATTCGGAGCAGCGTAGGTTGGAGCAGCGTAGGAAGGATATCCTCCGGAGTCCGGATATCCGTAGTCTGGGTACCCATAGCCGGAATCACCGTAGTCCCATCCCAAGCCAGTGTCCCCTAGGAACGGGTTGTAATAACCGTAGAAACCCGGGTAATAGAATCCGCCGTAAGTGAACCGGCTGCGATAACCGCCATAGTTCCCTCGGAATCCCCCTCGATAGCCTCCGCCGCGGTAGCCCCCAGCCGCCCGGAATCCACCGCCGCCGCTGCGCATGCCACCACCACCGCCGCGCATGCCTCCGCCGCCACCAACGTGCCCACCGCCACCGCCGTGCCCACCCCTTTGCGCGAACCCGGGAAGGGCCATCAAGACGCAACCAATCAAAACCGGCAAAATTCGCCGCATTGGTACACCTCAACCACCAATATATCGCGCATACAAGCTGCGCGCCACGCCCACGTCGGTGGTGCCTTTGATGATGGCCCGGCCATCGGGAAAGATGGTCAGCAAGTAGGGCGGCACTTCAAATCGCAGCGCGAATTCATTGGCGCGAACCGGCCCTAGCGGCGCCAGCCGGGCTGCCAGATCGCGCAACTCTAAGGGCCGCTCACGCTCGTGGATCTGCACCGCGTTGTGGCCACACAGGCTCACCGGCGCACGGCGCTCCCCAGCCAGATACGGGAACTCGCGCCTCCCGCAAGCGGGGCAATCGACAACTGGTCCGGGCTGTGCCACTTGCCGGATCTCACCGGTCCAGACATCCACGGTTGTGATCTTCGCCGCCGCTTCCACACCACACAGGATTTTGATGGCCTCGCTTACCTGCCAACTCGCGATCAGAGCGGTTACGCTTCCCAATACCCCGGCCGTCTCGCAGGTGGGCTGCGCGCCTGAAGGCGGGTCGGGATAAATACAGCGCAAACACGCCGTACGGCCGGGAATTACCGTCATCGCGATTCCGTAGCTGCCCACCGCGGCCCCATAAACCCACGGAACGCCGCGCTCCACCGCAAAATCATTGATCAGATATCGTGTTTCGAAGTTGTCCGTGCCATCCAGGAACAGATCCACGCCCCCCAGCAGCTCTTCGACGTTAGAAGGAGTTAGATCGGCCACCACCGGATCTACCTCGACGCCCGCATTGATGCCCGCGATCTTGCGCGCGGCCGCCGCTGCCTTGGGCATTCCCTGCTCCACGTCGCACTCATCGAACAGCCATTGCCGCTGCAGATTGCTCAGCTCGACATAATCCCGGTCGATGATCCGCAGAAAGCCGATCCCAGCCCGCGCCAGCGCCCCGGCTTGAAAGCTTCCTAACGCCCCGCAACCCACCACAGCCACGCGAGCGTCCAACAAATGTCGCTGGCCCTGTTCACCGATCCCCGGAAACAGGATCTGCCGCGAATAGCGCTCGCGATCGCCGGGGCTCATACAGGGTGCCTCATAAAGCCAACCTCATACACAACCAGATGGTACCAACCGGGGCTTTATGCTAGGAGGCGATGCGTTAAGATGGTCGCTTGTGTCAACTCGGCTGGGCTTGAGGATCAGTATGCCCATGCTCGCCGCCCTCTGCTCGATCCTGCTGAACGGGGCGCCCAATGAATTCGAAGGCAAGCCCATCGCCAGCGTGCAGTTCGACCCGGTGAAGCAACAGCTGACCTTCGACCAATTGATGGCGATGCTCCCGCTGCGGATCGGGCAGCCGCTGCGCGCCTCCGATGTTCGCGACTCCATTCAGCGCTTGTTTCAAACCGGCGAGTACTCAGACATCGCTGTGGACGCTACCCTGGCGCCGGCCGGGGTAAACCTGAAATTCATCACCAAGCCCGCATATTTCATCGGATATTTCGACGTGAGTGGAGTTGGGGAGCCGCCCAACGAAGGGCAGTTGCTGGTGGCCACCAAGCTCACTCTCGGCGCGCCGTACCAGCCCGGCGACACCACCGCGGCGGTAGCCCGCATCACCGAGCTGCTCAAACGGAACGGGTTCTACAGCGCCGGTGTTGAGCCCGCCACATCCAGGCGGGAACCTACGCAGGAGGTCCACATCGATTTTCACGTCGACGCCGGCGACCGCGCCAGGTTCGACGGACTGGTCGCCAACGGCGATACTCTTCGCCCGCTCAAAAACGTGATGGAGTCCAGCGGCTGGAAGCGACTCCGCGGATGGTTACCTCTGGGCTGGCATCAGCTCACGGAAACACGCCTTCAGAATGGACTCGACAACATTCGATCCTGGTATCCCAAGCACGATCACCTGCTCGCTCAGGTGAAGCTGATCGACCTGGATTATCATGCGGACCTCAACACCGTCACGCCCGTACTGGCGATTAACCCCGGACCTCCCGTTCTGGTGCGTTTGCGCGGCGCAAAGCTTTCTTCCGGTAAACTGCGCAGCCTGCTGCCCATCTATGAAGAGCGCTCGGTGGATCGTGACCTGCTGGAGGAAGGTTCGCGCGATCTGGCGTCTTACTTCGAGACCCAAGGGTACTTCGACGCGACGGCCGACTACATCGCCGCCACGCCCGCCAGCGGCGAGCAACTGATTGAGTACCACGTGGGCCTGGGCATCCGCCACAAGATCGTGAAGCTCGAGATCCGCGGCAATCATTATTTCGACAACGCTACCATCCGCGAGCGCATGTCCGTGATACCCGCCACGATAGTCCGTTATCGTTATGGCCGTTACAGCCGCAGCATGTTGGATCGCGACCTGGACGCCATCCGGAATCTGTATCGCGGCAATGGTTTTCGGGATGTAATGGTCACTCCTCGCGTGACAGACGACTACCACGGCGTCGCGGCTCACATCGCGATCTTCATCGAAATCGCCGAAGGCCCCCAGTGGTTTGTTTCCAAGCTCAGCTTAAAGGGCATTTCGGACGATTTTCGGCAGGCCTTGATGCTGCTCCTGCATTCCACCCAGGGGCAGCCTTACAGCGATCTCAACATCGCCACCGATCGCGACAACGTGCTCGATTACTATTTCAACCATGGATATCCAGCCGCGAAATTCGATTTCACGTCGGTCCCCTCGTCCCAGCCCGATCATGTAGACCTGGCGTTTATAGTGACTCCCGGCGAGCGAATCTACGTGCGCAACGTGGTGGTGGACGGCCTGAAGCGAACGCGGCCGGACCTGGTGACGGACCGCATCAGCCTGCGCGCGGGCGACCCGCTGTCGCAAAGCGAGATCAACAGCAGCCAGCGCCGCCTATACGATCTCGGCATTTTTTCGCGCGTCGATGCAGCCATCCAAAACCCCGATGGGGACGAGCCCACCAAATACGTGCTGTACTCGCTCGAAGAGGCCGGACGATATTCGATGAACGTCGGCGTCGGCGCGGAGATCGGACGTATCGGCGGCGGCACCACGTCGCTTGATTCTCCGGCCGGCGTTACCGGCTTTAGCCCGCGCTTTTCGTTCGGCATCAGCCGCCTGAATTTCTTCGGATTGGGGCACACCATGAGCCTGCAGACGCTGGTCTCAACGCTTGAGCAACGCGCGCTGCTCACCTACGTGGCGCCGCAATTCCTGGGCGATCCCAAACTGAGCCTGCAGCTTTCAGCATTATTCGACCATTCACACAATATCCGTACCTTCTCCTCGCAGCGCGAGGAAGGTTCCATTCAATTGGGACAAAAGCTGTCGAAAGCCAACACCCTGCAATACCGCTTTACCTATCGCAAGGTCAACGTCATTGGAACCCCGCTGGTCAGCCCGGAATTGATTCCGCTGCTCTCGCAGCCGGTGCGCGTCGGGTTTTTTTCGATGAGCTTCATCCAGGACAAGCGGGACGATCCCATCGATTCGCATAAGGGGACTTACACCAGCATCGACGTGGCGCTGGCGTCGGGCGCCTTTGGATCCCAGACCAGTTTCGGACGAGTGGTGGCGCGCAATTCCTCTTATTATCAGCTCACCAAGAACCTGGTGCTGGCGCGAACCACGGACTTCGGCATCATAGAACGTTACGGTGGATTGCCCATCATCCCGCTGGCAGAGCGTTTCTTCGGCGGCGGCGCCTTTTCCAACCGTGCTTTTCCCGATTTCCAGGCCGGCCCGCGCGATACAACCACCGGCTTCCCCGTGGGTGGCAACGCCCTGTTTATGAACACCGTGGAGTTGCGCTTCCCGCTGATTGGCGATAACTTGGGCGGCGTGCTGTTCAACGACCTGGGTAACGTGTATTCGGCCGTGAACCGGATCAGTCTGCAATTTCGCCAGCCGAATCTGCAGGACTTCGATTACAGCGTCCAAGGCTTCGGTTTCGGGCTCCGCTACCGCACGCCGCTGGGGCCGGTGCGCGTGGATTTCTCGCTCAGCCCGAACTCGCCGCGTTTCTTTGGATGCCAGGGTTCCATCAATCAGTTGTACCAGTGCGGTGTCCCAGGCTCGTCAGTACCTGTGACCGTGCAGCGCATTAATGTCTTCCAATTCCACTTCTCGCTGGGGCAGGCGTTTTGATGCTGGTGCAACTACTCCCTCACGGTCGTGGCTCGGTAACACGATTCCTTGTATACCTTGTATTCCTCGTATCCCTCGTATCCCGTGCCGTTCTTCTTCCCGCGGACATCATCGATCGCATCGTCATCACCGTCGACAACCAGGTGATCACTCAATCCCAAGTGGATGACGAAATTCGCGTCACAGCTTTCCTGAATCGCGAGAAACTGGATTTGAGCTCCGCCGCCAAAAAACAGGCAGTCGCGAGATTGATCGAACAGGCGCTGATCAAGCGCGAAATGGATCTTAGCCGCTATCCTTTGCCCGAACTGAGCGATGCCGGCAAATCACTCGATAGCCTGAAGGCGATGTATTCCAGCGAAACCGAGTTCCACGCCGCGCTGCAGTCCTACGGAGTCACAGCGGACGATCTGAACCGCCGCTTGTGGTGGCAGTTGACGCTCTTGCGCTTTATCGACTACCGGTTCCGGCCCGGAATACAGATCCCGGCCGCGGATGTGCAAGCATATTATCGACAGCAGGTATCCGGGTGGGAACAAAAAGGGACCAACCCGATTCCGACGTTCGATGAATCTCGCGACCAGATTGAGGAGATCTTGACGCAGAAGCGGATCGACCAGGCCTTGGAACAGTGGATCAACGATACGCGGAACCAGGTCACAATCACATACCTCGACCCGGGGCTGAAATGACGTCCAGCACGAACCTGCACAGTGCCGAACAGAAAGAGTTGAGCGCCAAACAACCCAGGCGCGGCGCCAAGATCGTCGCGTTCAGCTTTCTTGGGCTGCTGGGCGTGGGCGTAGCTCTGCTCGTGGCCGGTGTTTTTCTGGTGCAGACCGCGTGGTTCAAGAATCTGGTCCGCCTGCGAATGGTTGCCGCTATCGAACGTGCCACCGGCGGACGAGTTGAGATCGGCAGCTTCTCTTACAACTGGCGCGATCTGACTGCCGACGTGAAGCCGTTCGTTCTGCACGGTACGGAGCCCACCTCCGCCCCGCCGCTGTTCCGGGCGGACAAGATCCAAATCGGATTGAAAATCATTTCGGCGATGGAGAAAAAGGTTGACATCGCGTCGCTGATCGTCGAGAGTCCGCACGTCTACATCACCATTGGTGCGGACGGATCGACGAATATCCCGAGACCGAAGACCGCGCGCGTCAACCAGAACGTTATCGAAGATCTTCTCGATCTGCGGGTGCAGCATATCGAGCTCCGCCACGGGATGGCGGAGTACAATTCGTGGCGCGTTCCAATGGATGCCATCGGCGAACATTTGCAGATGTCGCTGGTCTATGTACCGGCCGGGCCCCGCTACCTGTGTGCCATTTCTTCCGCGCTGCTGCATGTCTCCTCGCCCAAGCTACGCATGCCCTCCGAGTTCGCGCTGGACTCCCAGCTGGAGCTCGGCAAGGATACCATTCAGGTGCTGCGGATGAACCTGGCGTCCGGCGGAATGAAAATCGAGGCCAAGGGCAACATCATCAATCTCTACTCGCCACATGCGGACTTCGACGTCACCGCCACGCTTCCGGTACAGGATCTGAACAAATTGGTCCAGACGCCGCTCGAACCGCGCGGGGAATTGTGGTTGCAGGGCCACGCCACCACCGGTGGTTCGGATCCCGATCGATTTGTCGGAAAGCTTGCCGGGCGCTCCCTCGGGGTTGTTCAGAAGGGCGTGGAGGTGCGGGAAATCGCGGCTAGCGCGCACGCCGACATCACTCCCGACGCGATCAACCTGACGGATCTGAATGTTTCGTCTCCGGATGGGCGCTTTCGCGGCGCGGCCAGGCTAAACGAACAAAAGCATCTCAGCGCGAAGGGCGAAATCAGTGGAGTGACGATCGCCGAAGTGGGCCGCTTTGCTGCGCGGGAAACCGGGGCGCTGAACGGGACCCTGAGCGGTCCGGTGGAGCTGGATGGTCGATTTGCCCCTTCGGGACTGGCGGACGTCAGTGCGAGCGCCATGCTGAATCTTGTCCCCGGCAACGGCGGGGTACCGGTGCGAGGCTCGCTGGCCCTGAATTACGATCAGCGCGCCGGCAAACTGCAGTTTGGAGATTCACAGGTTGACGTTGGTTCCTCACACGCCGCGATATCGGGCACTGCCGGGGAAAACCTCGCCGTGCAGGTGGTGTCCAGGAATTTAAACGACGCGATTCCAGTTCTGCGGGCTCTCGGCGCTCAACCGCCCGCCCAGTGGCCCGTGGAATTGCAGGGCGGCGTGGCGCGCATGGACGCTTCTATCCGGGGTGGACTCGATGATCCGAAAATCTCCGGCAAAGCCGATGTCGAGAAGCTGAAACTGGAAGGCCAGCAGCTGGATCGTGTCACTTCCACTTTCACTCTCGACCGGTCCAGCGTCGTCTTCCAGGCCATCACCGTCGAAGCAGGCAAAATGCGCGTGGAAGGAAACGGGCGGGCCGGATTGCGCGAGTGGCGGTTGGAAGGAGGCAGTCCCGTATCGGCCACCGTGTCCTTGCGCACCGCCGACATCCAGACTTTGGCCACCGAAGCCGGCTGGAAGGCGCTGCCCGCTACCGGTTTGGTTTCCGCCGCCGTTCGCGTTTCCGGCTCGCTCGAGTCGCCATTGGTGGCGGGCGCGGTAACGCTCGAAAATCTTACCGCCTATGACGAGCGCTTCGCGCAAGCTCGCGCCGACGTCACCTACACAACCACCGGGATCGAACTCTCCCATGGCGAAGCCCGCAGTGGCGCGGGACGCATCACTCTGTCCGGCGACTATAATCATCCGGCTAACGATTGGAAGGATGGCTCGCTCCGCTTCGAGGTGGCAACCAGTGGCGTCGATCTCACCGCGATCCGCCACCTGCAGGATTTCCAAAGCGGCCTGGGCGGACGTCTGGATTTGAAGGCCGGCGGCGGGGCCAAAATCGTAAATGGCGTAGTGGATTTGACGTCCCTGAATGGCGACCTTACCGTGCGCAATGCCGCGCTCGATGGACGCTCCTATGGCGATCTCACGGTTACCGCCGCTACCAAGCTGCCCCTTTTGACGCTGGCCGCGACAGCCACATTGGACGACGTTCGGATCCGGGGTACCGGCGAATGGCGCATGGAAGGGGATTATCGCGGTGAGGCGCACATTCCCATTCCCCGCATCTCGCTCGCCACGCTGCACGCTCTAACACCCGGCAAACACCTGCGCAAAGACCTTCCCTTCGCTGGCTTCATCCAGGGTGACGCCACCATCTCAGGTCCGCTCAATCAACTTTCGTCGATGAAGGCGGACGTGACGCTTTCCACCGTACAGCTCAACGCCAGCCCCAACGCGCGGCCGGCAGAAGGCGTGGTTCTGCAGGACCTGGTTTTGCGGAATGCGCAACCAGTGCATATTGTCGCAACCAGCAAGTCCATCGATTTCGGCCACGCCAGCTTTATCGCCAAGGACACCACGCTCGACGCCAGCGGACGACTGACGCTGAACTCGAAGAATCCGTGGGATGTGGCCATACAGGGCAGAATCAATTTTTCCATTCTTCAGCTCTTTAACCCGGATTTGCTGGGCGCCGGCGCATCCATCATCAACGTAACCCTGCAGGGACCCCTCGCCGCGCCGCAAGTGCAAGGGCGGCTCGAATTGAAGAACGCTTCCTTATTTCTACGCGGCGTTTCCACCGGGGTGAATGACGCCAACGGTCTCATCCTGTTCGATCAAAACCGCGCCACGGTGCAGAACCTGAGCGGTAAGAGCGGCGGCGGCGACGTTTCGTTCGAAAGCGGCAGCTTCCTGGGCTTCCGCGGGTCCGCTCTCGTTTATCGCCTTCAGGCCATGGCTAGCAATGTACGGTTTCGCTCCGCGGATGGCATCAGCCTTACGGCGGACGGCTCGCTCGCACTGGTTGGTACGTCGGAGAGCAGTGTACTGTCGGGCTCGGTCTCGTTAACGCGCGCCGTCTTCAATCCCCGGACCGACGTGGGAGCGTTGCTCGCTTCCACCACTACGCCGGTAGCCGCCAATCCCAACGGGTATCTGCAGGGACTCCAATTGGATGTGCGGGTGGTGACTCAAAAGACGCTCGAGATAGAGACCGCGCTGACGCGCAACATCCAAGCCGATGTCGATCTGCGTGTCCGCGGCACTCCCGATCAACCTATCCTGCTGGGACACGTCACCGTCAACTCGGGCGAGATCGAGTTCTTCGGCAACAAGTACAGCATCAATCGCGGTGAAGTCACCTTTAACAATCAAGCCAAGATTGAGCCGGTGATCAACATGGACCTCTCTACCCAGGTGCGCGGCATCACGGTGGACATCAGCTTCTCCGGCTCCTTGAACAAGCTGAACTTCTCCTATCGCTCCGATCCGCCGCTGGAGGCCTCCGACATCGTCGCGCTGCTGGCGGTGGGACGCAGTCCCTCCAGCTCCGGGCCGTTAGCCACCAGCCAGGCGACCACCAATGTGAATAACAGCTACCTGGGCCTGGGCACCGGAAGCAATTCGCTCCTGTCGCAGGCCATTGCGCCCAATTCTGGACGCCTGCAGAAGTTCTTTGGAGTCAGCCACATCAAGATCGATCCGCAGCTCACCGACGTCACCATCGTTCCGCAGGCTCGTCTCACCATGGAACAGCAGGTATCCTCCGACGTCACCCTCACCTACATCACCAATCTGGAGGTGGCCAACCAGCAGATTGTGCGCGTGGAGTGGGATTTCAGCCGGAAATGGTCGGCCGTGGCGCTACGTGACGAAAACGGGGCTTTCAGCATCGATTTCCAGTACCGGAAGCGCTTCAAGTAGCGTGCCATGCGGCTCCGAAAAGTCCAGGGCAAGCTGAAGGTGGAGCATAGCATCATCGACGGGTTGCGGAGGGTCCTGGAACGGCTGCTCGACCAGAACCCGGCCGCGATTCGATCGGTCATTCCCGGGGTAATCCGTCCGGTGCGGGATGCCAAAGGCGAGATTAAGATCCGCGTGACCGTGCCTACCACCAACGGATGGAAGGCCATCGCACTGAGCGCGGGGGCCCGGCAGGAGCTCTTCGTTAGTACCAACTTTTCCAAGGACCAATTGGAGCAGGCCATCCGCCAAGCCTCCGGAACCCAGGACTGAGCACCTAGACCTCCACTGGACGCGGCAATGGATGGTACTAAGGCGTTTCCCCTGCACGGGAGTACATTACCAGTAAGCTGATCTGACGACCACGCTAACGTTCGTCTCATTCCCGGCCGATGAGGAAATTAGACTTAAAAACTATTCAAAGTTAAGGGCATGTGAAGTTCGCGGGGATTCGGTGAAGATTCTAATCGCAGATGACAGCATAGTCTCCCGGCATTTGCTCGAAGCCACGTTGCGCAAATGGGGCTACGACGTCATGGTGGCTTGTGACGGCGCCGAAGCCCTGGAGCTATTGCAGCGCGAAGACGCTCCGGCGCTCATTATCCTGGATTGGATGATGCCTGGTATGACCGGCGTCGAAGTTTGCCGGCGCATCCGCGAGCGCGACGGTGAGCCTTATACCTACATCCTGCTGCTCACCTCCAAGAGTCAAAAGGAAGACTTGATTGAGGGCATGGATGCGGGCGCCGACGATTACATCACCAAACCTTTCGACCAGAATGAGCTTCAAGTTCGCCTACGGGCCGGTACCCGGCTGGTGGATCTGCAGACCCAGTTGCTGAAAGCGCGGGAAGAGCTGCGCGAGCAGGCCACCCGGGACTCGCTCACCCGCTTGTGGAACCGCAGTTCCATCCTGAACGAACTGGGACGCGAGCTGGCCCGTTCGGAGCGCGAAGCCCGCCCCTTGGGAGTCGTGATCGTGGATCTGGATCACTTCAAGCACATCAACGATACTTACGGACATCTGGCTGGGGATGCCGTCCTTCGGGAGGCGGCTCGCCGCATGCAAAATAGCATTCGCCAGTACGATTGCATTGGACGTTACGGCGGCGAGGAGTTCCTGATCCTGTTCCCCGGCTGCAGCCAGGCGGATTGCTTCGCCCAGGCCGACCGTTTGCGTAAGCAACTCGCGCAAGCGGAGATGTCTGTGAATGAAAGCTCTTTGCGCATAACCGCCAGCTTTGGCGTCACTACCGCCATGCCCGGTCAAAGCTGCTCGCAGGAGGCGTTGATTCGCAGGGCCGACGAGGCGCTGTACGTGGCGAAAAAATCCGGCCGCAACCGCGTGGAAATGCTGCCTTTCCAGCCGGAGCCCGCGGAGCAAAATGCATCCAGCGAAACGGTGGGCCAAACAGCCGTCGTTGTCCCCTAGTGCCGCTGAGCCACTTGGAAATGGCTCAATGTATTCGCGTAGCTCGATATTCCTTTATAAAGCGCCTCGGCCGTGCGCTGGCGATACTCCTCGCGCCGCATGAAGCTCTCGTCGTGCGCGTTGCTCACGAACCCGATTTCAGCTAGTACCGACGGCATGGACGCGCCGATCAATACCACAAAAGGCGCCTTTTTTACCCCGCGATCTTTCGACCGTGCATCCGTTTTCGCGGACAAGTTATATAACGCCGTCTGCACGCGGCTCGCAAATTCGCGCGACTCCTCCGCCTTGTCCTTCAGAGCGATCTTCTGGAGCAGGCCTTGCAGCTCGTAGACCGTCATTCGCGAGCCGGAGTTTTCTCGCGCCGCCAGGTCCAGGGCGCTCCGTGAAGTGGTGAAGTTCAGATAGTACGTTTCCACTCCCGCGGCGCTCCGCAGCGGTGAGGAGTTGGCGTGAATCGACAAGAACAGGTCGGCCTTGGCGTCATTGGCGATCTCGGTTCGCTGCTCCAATGGAACGAAGGTATCATCGGAGCGGGTGAAAATCACTTCGCTCCCCATGCGTTCTTCAATCAAGCGGCCCAGCCGCTGGGCGACATCCAAAACCAGGTCTTTTTCGCGCAGTCCGGCGGGTCCAACGCTTCCCGTGTCGTGCCCTCCATGCCCCGGGTCCAGCACGATGCGCCCCACTTTTAGCCCCAGCGCACGAATCATCGAGCGGTCGCCTGAAGAATTGCGCTTGGCGGGGAGAGCCGTCTCGACGGGCGGCGGTGAGGTGTTTGAAGGCGATGCGCTCGGAAGCGAAGTGCTCGAAACTGATGTGGCCGGAAGCGACGCGCTCGAAAGTGACGAGTTCGATACTGACGTGCTTGAAAGTGACATGCTTGAAAGCGGCATGTTCGAAACCGCTGCGCTCAACAGCAGGTTGTTCGCCAGATTGTTCGCTGGGTTGTTCGAACTGACGCTGCTGATCTCGGGAGCAGCCGGCTTTGCCAGTACCCCGGCTGGGGCCGTTCGCGCAGGCGCGGGCCCTGGCTTGTAATGCGCAGCCAGGCCTGCTGGAAGCGTCGGCGGGGCGTTCTTCAGCTGCAATTCAGGAGGTGGGTCTAGCGAAGCCTGTTGGACCTGTACCACCGGGATTGTAACCGGCTGCGCTGGCGGCGGCGTAAATGGCCGGTGCTCGGCAGGCTTCGGAGCATGGGCTGGCTCAATCAAGGTGGGGGGCGCTCTCACCGGCGCTTTGGTGGTTTCGGGCGAGCTACCGGAAGCGCGCAACTCAATGATCAACCGGGTAGGATTGTCCAGGCGCGAAGTTGTAGCCTCCACCGATGTTTCCAGATCCAGCACTACGCGGGTAATACCGCGCTGCGGCTCCGCCACCCGAATCTGCCGGACAAAATGATCCGACACCGGAATGGTGGTCATTCCTTTGCGTCCCAGGACTGGCCTGGTGTCGGAGAGATCGAAGAACAGCCGGTCGGGATTGTCCAAACGATCCGACTTCACCTGAAAGTCGCCGTCCGTCTCGATTGCGATACGCGTCACGCCGCCGAGCGACCAGAAGCGAACCGCGGTGACGTGATGCGGCTCCGCAAGGTCCGCAGCGAACGACGCTCCGAACGCCATCAGAAGCAACGCTCCCGCACGCCACCGGCGCGCAGGGGTGCTAGCGGGTTGCAATGTGTAGCTTGCCCTCTGTATCCACATACGCAAGAATGTGCCTGGGCTCTTCACTTGGCTTCGGCTCCTCTGCATTCGTTGCTTCGTGCTTGCTCTCGTTGTTGTTCTCTTTGTTGAGTGCCGCGGCGCCGTTCAGGGCCGCGCGCTTCGCCTGCCCATACTTTTTTCCCACTTTAGCAACATAACTCACTGTCTCGGGATAAGGCGGCACGTCCTTGTACCTGGCTACCGCTTTCTCCCCAGCGTTGTAAGCCGCAATTGCCAGCCGATCGTCCTGAAACGTGTCCTGCAGCAGCTTCAGATAACGGACGCCGGCGTCGATATTCTGCTTCGGATCGAAGCTGTCCGTCACCCCAAACCGCTGGGCGGTGGCCGGCATCAGCTGCATCAGGCCCTGTGCCCCCTTGGGTGAGATGGCGAACGGATTGTAGTTGCTCTCCACTTGGATCACTGAATCCACTAGTAGCGGATTCACGTCAAAACTCTTCGCTGCTTCGGCCACCAGGCCCCGAACATCGGCATCGGCGCCAGCCACGGGCTTCGGCGCCACCAGCGTCCGCACCAGTTTGCCGGTGTGCGTGTCCACCTTCACTACCCAGATTGCATGAGGCGGGTTCGAATCGGGCAGGCTGGCAGCGGGCGCTCTATCCGCACTGAGCGTACCCAGAACCGCCACTCCCAGAATAAGTTCCAAACAAAATCGCATCCTTTTGTTCTCTCCGATTATACCCGGATTCCTTCCGTCCGCAAGTTTTTCTTTCCGCTGAGCCATTCGGATGCTAATGGTATTATTCTCTCATGCAAGCCTCGGGTTTTGTGCTGGCCGGTGGCGCAAGCAAGCGCATGGGCCAGGACAAGGCGTTGTTGCCCTATCAGGGAACAACCCTGGTGGAGCACGTCGCTAAGACCGTGAATGACGCCGCCGGCTCGGTAGCGTTGATCGGCGATCCGGATCGGCTTGGCCACCTGGGCTTGGCGGTCTTTCCCGATGAGCTGCCTGGTTGCGGCCCCGCCAGCGGTATTTACACCGCGCTGAAGGTAACGGACACGGACTGGAACCTGGTGCTGGCGTGCGACATGCCGGCCGTCTCCACCCAGATCCTGCGTGAGCTGCTTCACCGGGCGGAGACAGCAACGCGCAACTGCGTCGCCGCTGTCGGACCCTATGGGCAGCCCGAACCCCTGTGCGCCGTCTACCATCGGCGCTGCCTGCCGGCGCTGGGCCGGGCAATTCGGGATAAACGATTGAGAATGCGAGACTTGATAAAGGAAATCGGCGCCGTCTGGATCCCGGTGGACGCGTCGCTGCTGGCCAACGTCAACACCCCCGCCGAGTGGGCCGAATTTGAGTCGACGGCGACATAAGGTGTAAACCCATCATCAGCAGACCTGACAGACGATGACTGACACGCTCCACCCTACTGACAAACTCCACTATATCGAGTTTCGCCATGTTTATAAGACGTTTGACCGCCCCGTTTTAGTTGACGCCAATTTCTACGTCAACGCGGGCGAAACCGTGGCCATCATCGGCCGGAGCGGCGTGGGCAAGTCCGTCAGCCTGGGCCATATCATGGGTTTCCTGAAGCCGGATGAAGGCCGCGTCTTCGTGGCCTACCAGGACATCACCGACTTCACCGAGGCGCAGCTCCGTGAGATCCGCAAAAAGGTGACCATGGTGTTCCAGAGCGGCGCTTTGTTCGATTCGCTGACGGTGGGCGAGAATATCCTGTTTTCGCTCGAATTGCGCGACGACTATGATGAGCACAACAAGGAAGACGTCGTCGACGGCCTGCTCTCCATGGTGGACATGCTGCAATTCAAGGATGCCTATCCCGCCGATCTCTCCACCGGTTACAAACGCGCGGTGGCGATTGCGCGTGCCCTGGCCGCCCAGCCGGAATGTATCCTCTATGACGAGCCCACTACGATGGTGGATCCCATCATGTCGGATATTCTGGCGCAACTGATGCTGAAGTTGAAGCGCGAGCTGAAGCTGACTGCCGTGGTGGTGACGCACGATCTCGACCTGATGCGTAAGGTAGCCGACGTTGTGGTGGTTCTCTATCAGGGAGAGGCGATCTATTTCGGGCCGGTGGCCGGTCTGGAGAAGTCTACGCATCCGCACATTAAGGCCTTTCTTGCGATGGACCGCGTGGAACTGGTTCCCGACCTTGCGGAATAAGCGGGCGGAGTAGGTTCGATCCGCTATCTCTTTTTCTCAAAATCCAGCGAGGCCGAGTTCATGCAGTAGCGCTGATTGGTGGGCTTCGGGCCGTCGTCAAAGACGTGGCCCAGGTGCGCGTCGCACTTCCCGCAGAGCACCTCCACGCGCCGCATGCCGTGGCTGGTGTCCGTTTCCACCATGACGTTTTCAGGGGAGATCGGCGACCAGAAGCTGGGCCAGCCGGTGCCGAATCGAACTTGGTATCGGAATGGAACAGCGGGGTGCCGCAGCAGACGCATTTGTACGTGCCGTGGTCGTGATTGTCCCAATGTTTACCGGTGAACGCAGGCTCGGTGCCTTTCTTGCGCGTGACGGCGAACTGCTCGGGCGTTAGCTGCTTACGCCACTCTTCATCGGTTTTCTTAATTTCGGCCATACTGGTTTACCAAGGACTGGTTCTGAACCGCGACGGCCATGACGTCCCCCGCCGATAAACGCTACTGCTGGATCGTCACGATCGGCTGCGACGCCGCCAGCACCGCCTCCGCCTCTTCGGCAGTGAACTTTTCGGTTTTGGCCGAATGGTTCATGGAGCAGAATTTAGGACCGCACATGGAGCAGAACGCCGCGTCCTTGAACCCCTCTTCGGGGAGCGTTTCATCGTGCATGGCTTCGGCTGTTTCCGGATCGAGCGACAACTCGAACTGCTTGCGCCAGTCGAACTTATAGCGTGCACGCGAGAGCTCGTCGTCGCGATCGCGGGCGCCCGGCCGATGCCGAGCAATGTCGGCCGCGTGCGCGGCAATCTTGTAGGCGATGATGCCCTGCTTCACATCCTCGCGATTGGGCAGGCCCAGGTGCTCCTTGGGCGTCACGTAGCACAACATCGAAGCCCCGTACCAGCCGATCATGGCCGCGCCGATAGCCGACGTGATGTGGTCGTAGCCGGGAGCGAAGTCCGTCACCAGGGGGCCGAGGGTGTAGAACGGCGCTTCGTCGCACATCTGCACTTCTTTCTCCACCTGCATCTGGATCTGGTCCATCGGAATGTGGCCGGGACCCTCGATCATCACCTGGACGTCGTAGCCCCAAGCTTTCCTGGTCAGCTCGCCCAGCGTTTTCAATTCCGCAAACTGCGCCGCGTCGCTGGCATCGGCCACGCAACCCGGCCGCAATCCGTCGCCCAGGGAAAAGCTCACATCGTGCTTCTGGAAGATCTTGCAGATCTCGTCAAAGTGCTCGTAGAGGAAATTTTGCTTGTGATTCTTCACCATCCACTCGGCCAGAATGGCGCCGCCGCGGCTGACGATGCCGGTGATGCGCTTGGTGGTGAGCGGAACGTATTGCACCAGGACGCCGGCGTGAATGGTCATGTAATCGACACCCTGCTCGGCCTGCTCTTCGATCACTTCCAGCATCACGTTGATATTCAGGTCTTCCACCCGGCGCACCCGACCCAGCGCCTCATAAATCGGCACCGTGCCGACCGGGATGGGCGAAGCGTCGATGATGGCTTGCCTGATGCGCGGAATATCGCCGCCGGTGGAAAGATCCATGATGGTGTCGGCGCCGTACTTCACGGCATAATGCAGCTTCTCCACCTCTTCGTCGATGTTCGATGTGGTGGCCGAATTGCCGATATTGGCATTGATCTTGCAGCTGGACGCCACGCCGATACACATCGGCTCCAGATTGGTGTGGTGAATGTTGGCCGGAATGATCATGCGGCCGCGCGCCACCTCCGATCGGATCAGCTCGCCGGTGACGTGCTCGCGCCGGGCGATATATTCCATTTCCTGGGTGATGACGCCCTGGCGCGCGTAATACATCTGCGTCCGGATCGGATCATTCAATCGGGGGGTAATCCATGGGCTGCGCATACCGGCCATTTTAGCGCAGTAATTGTTTCGCAACCTGCCCGGAGCGTTATAGCTTGGCAGGTTACGCAATCTTCTGCCAATAGGCGTTCAGGCCGAAGGGCGTCGCCACCAGGTGCTTCTGAAACGTTCCGCGATTGTCGGTGAATGTGGCGCCGTTCTGATACGTTTCGCCCGGAAGCGAAAGATAGATGTTGCCCACGGATTGCAATCCCACCGGATCGTCACTGGCCGGCGTCGCCGTTGTCGGTGGCGGAGGAGGCGTGAACGGCGGATAATCCGCGATGTTCGTAGAAACGTTGATGGAGCCCGGAGGCGGATCCAGAGGATTGTACGCAACAACGCCGGGTTGCGCGGTGCCTGGGGCGATGGTCACCGGCGGCTGGAGCGCCGACGGCACCCAGGTATAGCCAAACTGCGCGCGCATCGTCATCATCAGGTACGGATCCCAACCCCACACCATGATCGGCACATCGATGGTGAATCCTTCGGCGGCCAGCGCTGCGGCCTGTGTGGCGCGTTGAGTGGGGTCGGTGATTCCCTGCAGCGCCTGGACCTGCGGCGGTTGCGAGGCCCAATAAGCCGCGTCGAATAGCGGTTGTGTGGTATTCATAACTGGCCGCACTCTAACAGGTCGATTCGCCTGCCCGTCCACAAGGTTTGCAATACTCGTTGAAAGAGCGGAAGAAAGACTTGGCCGCCCACCGTGATTGAGGAATGCCGCTCACCAGACTTGAGATTCTCGTACGCGGCATTGTGCAGGGTGTCGGCTTTCGTCCTTTCGTCTACAACCTCGCGAAAAAACTGGGACTCGCCGGCTATGTACTGAATTCCTCGGCAGGCGTGCTGATCGAAGTGGAAGGTGATCGCGCGCAAATCGATCGATTCGTGCATCAGCTTAAGCGAAACCCGCCGCCATTAGCGCAGATTGAGGAGGTTGCAATTGCGAGCATGGAGCCCGCTGGCTACGCGACTTTCGAGATCCGCAAAAGCGTGGATGAGCCGGGACGGCTGGCGCCGGTTTCACCCGACGTGGCCACCTGCCCGGATTGCTTGCGGGACTTTCAAACGCCCGGCAATCGCCGCTTCGGTTATCCGTTCACCAACTGCACCAACTGCGGACCGCGCTACACCATTACGAAAGCGATCCCGTATGACCGGCCGCTGACCACCATGGCCTGTTTCCCGATGTGCGAGCAGTGCCTGCGCGAGTACGAAGACCCGTCGGATCGGCGGTTCCATGCGCAGCCGAACGCGTGTCCGGATTGCGGGCCGTCGCTCACGTTGTCCATCGGAGCCGCGCGAGATCTTCTCCGCGAGGGCCGCATCGTGGCGATCAAAGGCCTGGGCGGATTCCACCTGGTCTGCGATCCGTTCAACGACGCCGCCGTCCAGCTTCTGCGGGAGCGCAAGAAGCGCAGCGACAAGCCATTCGCGCTGATGGTGCCCGATGACGCCGCGGCGGAAAAGCTTTGCTTCGTATCCGAAGAGGAACGCGCGGCCCTTACCAGCATTCGCCGGCCGATCGTCATCCTGGAGCGAAGGCCCGACGCGCGGATTTCGCAAGCCCTTGCGCCCGGCAACAACACGCTCGGCGTCATGCTGCCATATACACCGTTGCATCATCTGCTTTTCGGGGAGTCATTGTCCGCGCTCGTCATGACCAGCGGCAATCTCAGCGAAGAGCCTATCGTCACCGGCAATCGCGAGGCGGCACAGCGCTTACATTCGATCGCCGACGCGTTCCTCTTCCACAACCGCGACATTCACACGCGGGTGGACGATTCGGTGGCGCGCGTTTTCGCCGGCCAAGAGCGCATCCTGCGCCGTTCTCGTGGCTACGCGCCCCATCCAGTGACGCTGAGCTTTCCGGTGGCTGAGATTCTGGCCTGTGGCGCTGAACTCAAGAACACATTCTGTCTCACCAAGCAGCATCACGCCTTTCTGAGCCAGCATATAGGCAATCTGGAAAACTACGAAACGCTCGTCTTCTACCGCGAAACTCTGGATCGAATGAAGCAGCTCTTCCGCATCGCGCCCACCGCCGTCGCCTATGATCTGCATCCGCAATATCTCAGTACCAAACTCGCACTGGAGATGACGGATGTTCAACAGATCGGCGTGCAGCACCATCACGCGCACATCGCAAGCTGCATGGCCGAGAACGGGATCACGGAAAAAGTGATTGGCGTGGCGTTTGACGGAACGGGCTATGGGACCGACGGCAAGATCTGGGGCGGCGAATTTCTAGTGGCGGATTTCGCTGGATTCGAGCGCCGCGCTCATTTTCGGTATATTGCACTGGCAGGCGGCGACACGGCTGTTCGCGAGCCGTGGCGGCTGGGCCTGAGCTATTTGCTGGATACCTTCGGGGCGCAATTGGGCTCGCTCGATCTGCCGCTCCTGGGCCGCGTGCCGCGCAAAAAGATCGCAACCATTCGATCCATGATTGAGCGCCGGATCAACACAGTAGAAACGTCAGCGTGCGGGCGGCTCTTCGATGCCGTCGCTTCAATCCTGGGCATTCGCGATGAAGTCAACTTTGAGGCGCAGGCCGCGATAGAGCTGGAAGCTTCTGCGTTCGCAGGTGTCGACGAGATTTATCCGTTTGAGATCGCGAGCGATCAGATCGACGTTCGCCCGATGATCGAGGCTATCGTACGCGATGTGCTGGCCGCAAAGCCTACGGGCTGGATTTCGGCCGCGTTTCACAACACAATGGCGGCGATTGTCGTTGACGTTTGCACTCGCCTTCGCTTGGCGGAGCGCATCACTCGCGTGTGCCTGAGCGGCGGCACGTTTCAAAATGTTTACCTGGCGGGACGCGCGGTTGCAGGACTCGGAGCCGCGGGCTTCGAGGTTTTCCTACACTCCAAAGTCCCGCCCAACGATGGCGGCATCTCGCTCGGCCAAGCCGTCATTGCCAATGCCGCCCTGAAGGGTTAGCGCCGCGCGCACAACTCCGGAAATTCCTTCTGAAGGTTCTTCACCTTCGGAATATCGTTGTACACGATGTAAGGATTGTTCGGATTGCGATCGAGAAAATGCTGATGGTACTCTTCCGCGGCATAGAAACCTCTGAGCGGCACCACCTGCGTGACAATCTTGCCGTGAAAGACCTTGGCCGCGGTCAACTGTTGAATGTAAGCTTCGGCCACTCGCTTCTGATCCGGGTCTGAATAGAAAATAGCCGACCGGTATTGCGTCCCTTCATCGGGCCCTTGCCGATTCAGCTCGGTTGGATCGTGCGCCACCGAAAAGAAAACTTCGAGCAGCTTCCCATAGGAGATTTTTGAAGGATCGTAGGTCACCTGGACCGATTCGGCGTGCCCCGTGGTTCCAGAGCTAACGATTTCGTAGTGCGCGGTAGATGCATTGCCGCCCGCAAATCCCGAAACCGCCTTGGTAACGCCATTCAAACGATCGAAGACCGCTTCCACGCCCCAAAAACAACCGCCGGCGAAGACAGCGGTAGCAGTGTGACTGGCGGAAGCCGGCTGATCGACGGCGGGAGCCGGGAACTCGCCGGCGCTGAGCAACGAACCCACGAACATGGACGCAAGCAAAAACAGTCGCATCGAAAACTCCTTTGCTCTAGTTTAGCGCTCGGTATCATGAAATTTGGCGACGCTAATTATCGACAACTACGATTCGTTTACCTACAACCTGGTGGACGCCGTCGCCCGCATCCGGCAAAGCGCGCCGCTTGTAGTACGGAACGATGAAGCCACCTGGGAAGAAATCCAGCGGCTGGATTTCGACAGCGTGATTATTTCTCCTGGCCCAGGCCGTCCGGAGAATCCGCGCGATTTCGGCGTTTCAGCGCAGGTGATCGCTGAGGCCACCGTCCCGTTGCTGGGTGTGTGCCTGGGACATCAGGGCATCGCGCATCACTTTGGAGGCCGCGTTGTCCCCGCAGCCGAGCCGGTGCATGGGCGCAGCGCGGAAATTCTGCACGATGGCGACCAGTTGTTTGCCGGAGTTCCCGAGCGATTCAGCGCCATTCGCTACCACTCCCTTATCGTGGGCGAGCCGCTGCCGCCCGAGCTAAAGAGGATCGCCTGGACTGCTGACGGTGTTCTGATGGCCTTGCGTCACGTTACGCGGCCCATCTGGGGCGTGCAGTTTCATCCGGAATCCATTTGCACGGAGTACGGAACCGCGATCCTGCACAATTTTCTAGCCGCGCGACATTCAAAAACGCGCCGCACCATTCACGTGCACGCACGCGAAATGCCTCTGCCCGCGGCGCCCGAAACGCTGTTTCGGCAACTATTTTCCCAAGAGCGCTACGCCTTCTGGCTTGACAGTTCGCTGGTCTCGGAACGAAGCCGCTTCTCATTTATGGGGACGGGAAGCGAAGCCTTGCGGGAGGACGTTCTCTCCAGGCTGGACAGCGCCTTGCGTGATATCGATATCGAAGCGCCTGCGCTGCCTTTTCAATTCACCGGTGGCTACGTCGGCTATCTTGGCTATCCGTCCAGCCGGCATCGGTCCCCGTTTCCAGATGCATATCTGCTTCGCGTGGATCGCTTCGTTGCCATCGATCACACGGAGAACAGACTGTGGATCGTGTCGTGTGGCGAGCCGGATGAAGAACTTGAAAAGCGTATTGCGGCGTTGCAGGATTGCCCGTCTCCTCCGCCACCTTCACCCTCCGCGCCCGTTCCATTTGAGCTCTCAACCGAACACGATGAATATATCCGTCTGATCGCCGAGTGCCAGGCGCGCATCGTGGCGGGGGAGAGCTACGAAATCTGCCTCACGAATCAGTTGCGGGTCCGCACAGACTTGTCACCGTTGGCTTATTACGAGACGTTGCGCAAACTCAATCCCGCACCGTATTCTGCGTATCTGCATTTCGATGACATTGACGTCGCCTGTTCGTCTCCCGAGCGTTTTCTGCGGATCGATACGGAGGGCCGCGTGGAATCGCGCCCCATCAAAGGAACCACCCGTAGAGGAGCCACGCCCCAAGAAGACGCCATGCTCCGCCGCGCGCTCGCCTGCAGCGAAAAGAATCGCGCGGAGAATCTGATGATCGTCGACCTCACGCGCAACGATCTCAACCGCGTCTGCCTGCCCGGCAGCGTCCATGTGCCTCAACTGATGCAGGTGGAAACGTATGCCACGGTGCACCAACTGGTGAGCACCATCGCGGGACAGCTCAGCCCCGGGAAGACTGCTCTCGACTGTATCCGCGCGGCCTTTCCCGGCGGCTCAATGACCGGCGCGCCCAAACTGCGCACGCTGGAGATTCTCGACGAATTGGAACCCGAAGCGCGCGGCATCTACTCAGGCAGCATCGGGTACATCGGCTTCAACGGCGCCGCGGACTTGAACATCGTCATCCGCACAGCGGTTTTTCATCAAGGCATCGCCAGCATTGGAGTTGGGGGCGCCGTTGTCTATCAATCGCAGCCGGAAGACGAGTGGGACGAGATGCTGCTCAAGGCACAAGCGCCGCTGCGCGCATTTTCAGCCAAGTTATGATGATGCTATGTCCACTGTTTCCCCGGTCAGTGTTTCGCCGGAAGACCAAGGAGCAACCACCGTCCTGGACCGCGTGCGTGCGCTCGAAAGCGAGTACGTGCTCCAGACCTACGCCCGCTATCCGCTGGTGCTCGACCATGGCAAGGGTTGCTACGTTTTCGACCCTTCAGGCAAGCGCTATCTCGATTTCATTACCGGCATCGGCGTCAATGCGCTCGGGCATGCGCACCCTCGGCTGGTAAAGGTGATTCGGGAGCAGGCCGGGCGCCTGCTGCACTGCTCCAATCTTTATTTCAACGCCTACCAGGGCCCTCTCGCCGAGCGGCTGGCAAAGGCCAGCGGCCTCAAGCGCACGTTCTTCTGCAACTCCGGCGCGGAGTCCATGGAAGGCGCGCTCAAAATGGTGCGCGCCCACGGCCACAAAATCAATCCGGAAAAATTCGAGATCGTGGCGCTCCACAATTCTTTCCACGGCCGCACGCTGGGCGCCCTCTCCATCACCGGCCAGGAGAAATATCGCCGCGATTTTGAGCCGCTGCTCCCGGGCGCGCGCTTTGTCCCCCCCAACGACGAGGTGGCGCTGGAACAAATTGTCAACGAACGCACCGCGGGCATCGTCATGGAATGGATCCAGGGCGAGGGCGGCATCTTCCCCATGTCCATCGAATACGTCCGCAAGGCGCGCGAACTGGCCGATCGCTACAATGCGCTGCTGGTCTTCGACGAGATACAGTGCGGCGTCGGCCGAACCGGCAAGCACTTCGCCTATCAGCTTTCCGACCCTATCGTGCTGCCGGATGTCATGGTGGCGGCCAAGCCGTTGGCCTGCGGCATCCCCCTGGGCGTGATCGTCGCAAACGAGCGGGCGGCACAGTCCATCGGTTCCGGCATGCACGGCTCCACGTTTGGCGGCGGACCGCTGGCGTGCCGCGTGGCGCTGGAGTTTATGGACGTCCTGGACGAGCTTCTGCCGCATATCGACAAAATGGGCTCCTACTTCCGAGCCAAGCTGGAGGAGTTGCAAAAGCAGTTCCACTTCATCCGCGAGGTACGCGGACAAGGCCTAATGATCGGAGTCGATTTGACCATGCCCTGCAAGCAGATTGTGCTGGACGCCATGGACCAAGGCCTGCTGATGAACTGCACGCACGAGACGGTGCTGCGCTTCCTTCCGCCTTACATCGCAACGGAGAAAGAGATCGACCGCGCTGTTCGGATCCTCAAGCGCGTGCTGAAACTGGCCGCCCAGCGCGGCGACGCCAAGAATTGAGCCGCATCGAGCAGTGGAACGAGCGCTATCGCGCCGGCGAACAAGTGTTCGATGCGCCATCGCCGCTGGTGGTGCAGTTCACACGCGAGCTTACTCCCGGTTCGGCGCTGGACCTGGCGTGCGGTCCCGGCCGCAACGCCTTGTACCTGGCGGAGCGCGGATGGCGCGTCACCGCGGTGGATGGTTCATCAATTGCAATCGATCTCTTACGTGGGAATAACCCGTCCATCGACGCGCGAGTAGTGGATCTGGAAGCCGGCGATTTCAACCCCCAGCCGGAGGCCTACGACGTCGTGTTGTCTTGCTACTATCTCCTGCGGAGTTTAATTCCAGCCATGAAGTCCGCGCTTCGCCCTGGCGGCCTGCTCGTTGCGATTGTGCATCTGGCCGAGGCGGATCAGCCGCAAGGTACGCCCGCTCGCGCTTACCCAGGCGAGTTGCGTGCCTTCTTCCAAGGCTGGAGCATCCTGCATTATCGAGAGGGCGAACCGGTAGAACGGTGCCATCGGCATGGCGTTGCCGAGTTGGTGGCACGAAAACCGGCCTAGCGTCCATCTTGGCGGCGCCTGGAGTGCCTTATCGGCGCTGGGAGCGCGGTCGGGGTGGGGCACTCGATGGCACGGGGCCCCGGGGTTGGATCCGAGTCGCCTCCCAGCGGGCCACTAACAGCAGTTCTTCTTCCACCCCGAACCCACGCGTATCGCTATGATTCTGCTCGTTTAAGTGCGCTGATGAAAAGCCACCTGTCTATCTTTAAAGATAGTCGACCAACTAACTGGATAGTCTCCCAGACGGCCCATATATTACTTCTTGAATACACCTCTAGCTAGTGGGTCCCCTGCCCAGTTGGATCAGAGCCGCGACCGTTAGGGAGACGGTTTCGACAGACTCGCCTAAAACTGGTTCCAGAGGAACTGATTGTACACTTCGTGATGGAACTGCACTTCCGCCGGCTTCACCACCGTGCCGAGCAGCCGGGCGCAACGGTCCGCGGAGGCTTGCTTCAGATCGGCGTAGCGGCCCTTCACGTCGTCGCCGAGCAACTTGGTGGTCCATTCCGCTTTGCGGAAGTTTTCGAGCGCGTCGTAAATATTATCCGGCAAATAGCGCGGGGCGCCTCGCAGGTTCTTAATCGGAAGGATGTCACCCTCGAGTCCCGTGCGGAATACCGAGAACAATCACCGCATACGGATTCGCGTCCGGCGCCACGGAGCGAACCTCCACGCGCGCGCTCTTCTCATTGCCGATGGGGATCCGAATCATGGAACCCCGGTCCGTGGCCGACGCCTTGAGCTGGTTGGGGGCTTCGAAGTGCGGATCCAAACGGCGATAAGCGTTGACGCTGGGATTCAGCAGTAAACAAATATCGTTGCCGTGCGACAAAATCCGGTCGACGAATTTCCAGGAGTACTTGCTCATCTTCTCCACGCCGGCAGGATCCCAGAAGAGGTTCTTCCCATCCTTCATCACAGACACATTGGTGTGCATGCCACTGCCGTTTACGCCCACCACAGGCTTCGGAAGGAAGCTCGCGGTTAGCCCCATCTTGGTGGCCACTTGCCGGCAGATCAGCTTATAGATCTGGATCTGGTCGGCAGCGCCCACCACTTCGGAATAACCGTAGTTGATCTCAAACTGCGACGGAGCTACTTCCGGGTGGTCCTTTTCGTTCTGGAACCCCATGGCGCGCTGTACTTCCGCGCTCTTGTCGATAAACAGCCGCAGCGTGTCGTTGGGCAGCGAATGATAATAACCGCCGGTGCTGACGTATTCGAACTTGCCGGTTTCGACGTAGTGTTTTTCCGCGTCGACGCCTTTAAATACGAAGCCCTCAATTTCGTTGGCGGCGTTGAGCGTGAGCCCCTCCTTCTTGTGAAGCTTGGCCGCATATTCCTTCAACATGGCACGCAGATCGGCGGCGTAGGGCCCGCCGTTCTTGTCGATCACCTCGCCGAACACCATGACTTTGCCGGTGCCGAGAATATCGGGCGGCGCCCAGTAGAACGAGTTCCAGTCCACGCCCAGCCTTAGGTCGCTTTCCTTCTGCGCCGTGAATCCGCGGATGGAAGACCCGTCGAAGGTCATGTTGTCCCAGCTTTTCACCAGCCATTTCTTGTCATAATCGAGCATGTGCAGCCGGCCTTCCAGATCGCTGAACAGCAGCGTCACGGCCTTGATGCGCTTCTCGTCCGTCAAGTATTTCAGGCGCTCTTCTTGAACCTTGTCAACGGCAACGCGCTTGTTGCGCTGTTCCTTGGCGTGCAAATTCAGCTCTTCGAGCTCGCCATAAGGCAGTTCTAGAAAGTCGTTCAATTCGATGGTCATGATCTCTCTTTGGTTGAAGTTTTAGAATTCTGTCACGCGCGGAAAAGCCAATCCTTTATTTTCAATGAGCCAAGCCCTCTTCGCAATACATTTACCCATCAATTGTCTTTATGGAGCGCCCTGAATAAAGTGATCGGTGGCCCTATGATTATGGCCTGGTCTTTATATAATCTTTACGTGTTCTCCATTCGCCTCTTGGCGCTGGCAGGCGCCCTGCTGGCGGCTGGCGGGGCTGCGGCCCAGAGCCCAAGCACCGTCTTGCTAAACGGGAAAATACTGACCGCGGATTCCAAGTCCTCCATAGCGGAAGCGGTAGCGACACGCAACGGCAGGATCGTCGTATTGGGCACGCCGGCCGATCTGCGCAAGCTGGCCGGGCCTGGGGCGCGAGTCATCGATCTGGGCGGGCGCACTGTGATCCCGGGCCTGATCGATTCGCACATGCACGCCATCCGCGCCGCCTTCAGCTTCAGTACCGAGGTGAATTGGATCGGTACTCGATCGCTGGCCGAGGCGCTGGACCGAATCCGCCAGGGGGGCTAAGGGCATGGCGCCTGGGGCGTGGCTCATCGTGGCAGGCGGCTGGAACGCGCAGCAGTTCCTTGAGAATCGGCGGCCCACGCAGGCGGAACTGGCGGCGGCCGCGCCGGAAAATCCCGTGTACGTTCAGTTAGGCTATGGCTGGGCGATGCTGACCCCCAAAGCGCTCAAGAAGCTGCATATCGCGAGCGATACGGATCTGCCATCGGGCGGAAAGCTGGAGCGGGACCCGGCAGGTAAACCGACGGGCGGAGTCAGCGGGGGTCAAAATGCCATCATCGCTTTGTTCGACCGACTTCCGGTGCCCACGCCTGAACAGGAGGTGGAAGGCACCAGGAAGTTTTTTCGCGAGCTGAGTCGCCTGGACCTGACGGGCGTAGTGGATCCGGGTGGAAACACCTCGTTCATCCCTGCTCGCTTGGCCACCGCTACCACGTTCTGGAAACCGGCCATCTGCGCCACTTTTGCCGCGGCCACGTTGAGCGAATGGGCCATAGCCTGTCGCAAGGTGACCTGCCCCATGAACTCGTGCTTGAAATTGGCTGGATTGTAGGATTGGCCGCCGAAGTCGAAAGTGGTGGGCGAATCATCCACCAGGGACGCGGGAGTTAGGACCGGATCGCCCCCCGCGATAGCCGTGTTCAGCGCGGCCGTGTAGACGAACGGTTTGAACACCGATCCGGGCGGGCGCTTGGCGAAGATCCGGTCCAACTGGCTGCGTAATCCCGGCCGCCAACCAGCGCTTTTATTTCGCTGGTGTGAGGATCGAGCGCGATCAAAGCAACTTGCGGGCGACTTGCCATGGAGGACCGGTGCTGAGACGCCAATTCTTTGGCGACCACCTGCATCCCGTCGGCAACGGCTCGCTCGGCCGCCGCCTGCAGCCGTAGATCCAACGTCGTATAGACGGCGCTTGGCCTATCAACTTGTTGGTCGGATTCTTGAGCGACTCTTTTGGCGGCCGCATCGATAAAATATTGCGACTCGGAAAGCTCCGTCGCGCCGGCGTGCAACCCGAGCGGCGCAGCAATGGCTTCCGAGTGTTGCTCCTGGCTGATGTATTTGTTTTCTCGCATCCGTTTGAGCACGACATTACGTCGGTCTACGGCGCGGTTCGGATACCGGAACGGGTTCAAATGGACCGGGCGCTGGATCAGCCCAGCAATGGTTGCACTTTCTGGCAGATCCAGCGTGCGAACGTCTTTGTTGAAATAGGCCCGTGCAGCCTCTCCCACGCCATTGATGCCGAAGGCGCCATCGCCGCCCAGATAAACGAGATTGCAATATCGTTCAAAAATCTGATCCTTCGAGAGCTTGTGCTCCAGATGGATGGTAATCAGAGCCTCCTCTATTTTGCGTTTCCAGCTCTTATCGCGACGGAGACAAAGATTGCGAGCCAGCTGCATTGTTATCGTGGAAGCGCCCTGCTCCTTCCGCCGCTCGCGCAAATCCACATACATAGCCTTCGCCAGACGAAGAGTATCGATGCCTGAATGCTGAAAAAACCGCTTATCCTCCGCGGAAAGGACGGCGTGGACCAAGACCGCTGGTATTTGCGGAAAAGATAGTGGCATCTGTTTGGTCCTGCCGTCTTCGGTTGTTAAAAGCTGCGGCTTGAGTTCATAATTCGGCAAGGTGCGTCCGGTCGCCGAGTCAACAATGGCGTTGATCCGCCAATTCGAAACCCCAATCCGCACGGCTCCCGTCGTGCTGGTTGCCGCGACAAGTTCACCGGCCGACATAGGATCACCTGGCGCCACAGAGCTGCGATGACAAGCAGCAGCGCAAGGAATGCGCCGGCCAACACCTTTGGGCCCCGCCCAAGATTGGTGACACGCCAAAGGTCCCGCGATGTTACGCGATTGTTGTTGTCATTAGAACCCTGCACCGAACATGTGCAGGCACGCGTAAGCCCAATCCTATAAACACGATGAACTGGTAATGCCTGCGCGGTTTACCAGGTCGATTTTACTGGGTCAGAGAACGCTGGTTTCCGTATAAGACCCGAAAACCTGGCGGAACGCGTCGCAGATTTCGCCCACCGTGGCGTAGGCGCGGACAGCGTCCAGGATGAATGGCATGGTGTTTTCCGAGCCCTGCGCGGCAGTGCGCAGCGCGTCCAAACATTTCTGTACCGCGGCGTTATCGCGCCTAGACTTCAGCCGGGCGAGTTTTTCCAACTGATGCGCCTGTGACGATTCATCGATCGCGAGCACCTCGATCGGCTCTTCGTTCTGCTCGACGAAAGCGTTCACGCCCACGATTTTCTGCTCGCCGGTTTCGATGGAATGCTGATACTCATAGCTCGCGTTCGCGATCTCGGTCTGCGGAAAGCCACGCTCGATGGCTGGAATCATGCCGCCCATATCATCAATGCGGCGGATATACTCACGCGCCTGCTTCTCCACCTCGGCCGTCAGGCTTTCGACAAAATAGCTGCCGCCCAGCGGATCGGGTTGGTCCGGCACGCCGCTTTCGTAGGCAATCACCTGTTGTGTGCGCAACGCGATGGTCACCGCGTGTTCGCTCGGAAGCGCGTACGCCTCGTCGAGAGAATTCGTATGCAGGGACTGCGTCCCGCCCAGCACTGCCGCCAGTGCCTGCAGCGTGGTCCTCACAATGTTGTTGTAGGGCTGTTGCCATGTGAGCGAGCACCCAGCCGTTTGCGCGTGCGTGCGCAGCTTCCAACTCCGCTCGTCACGGGCGCCATAACGGTCGCGTATGGTTTCAGCCCAGATTTTCCGAGCGGCGCGAAACTTCGCGATCTCCTCGAAGAAATCGTTGTGGGCATTAAAGAAAAAGCTGAGACGGGGCGCGAAGCTGTCCACCGGCAGTCCGCGCGCGATGCCCCATTCCACATACTCCATGCCATCGCGCAGGGTGAAAGCCAGCTCCTGAACGGCCGTGGATCCGGCCTCGCGAATGTGATAACCGCTGATTGAAATCGGATTGAAGCGCGGCACATGCTGGGTGGAGTATTCGATCACATCCGTTACCAGCCGCATGGATGGCCGGGGAGGGTAAATGTATTCCTTCTGGGCGATGTACTCCTTCAGGATGTCGTTCTGCAGCGTGCCTGACAGCCGGTTCCAATCGACGCCTTGCTTTTCGGCGACCGCGAGATACATGGCCCAGATCACCGGCGCGGGCGAATTGATGGTCATCGACACGGTCACGTCGGCGAGAGGAATGCCGCGAAACAGAATCTCCATATCCTCGAGCGAGCTGATGGAGACGCCGCACTTGCCCACTTCGCCCTCGGATGCCGCATGGTCCGCGTCGTAACCCATCAGCGTGGGCAGGTCGAACGCCACCGACAGCCCGGTCTGTCCCTGACTCAGCAGATAAAGGTATCGCCGATTGGTCTCCTCGGGAGTTGCGAATCCCGAGAATTGCCGCATGGTCCAGAGCTTGCCCCGATACATGCTTTCGTGAATGCCACGCGTATAGGGGAACTCGCCCGGGGGCGGAATATCGAGACCGGCGACATCGTCGGCCGTGTAGATGGGTTCGATAGGGATACCGCTCAGCGTTTTGCGTTCGGGCGATGTGGTTGTCGCGCCGGACACCGTGGTCAACTTCGCCATCAATTACATTGTAAGGCGGCGCGCTCCTGCGCCTGCGGCGGTTGGTAATCGCCCGGAACAATGCGCCCGGCAATCGACAGACGATTCCATGCATTGATGGCGGCCACCGCCAGCGTCAGATCGCTCAGTTCTTTCTCGCTGAAGTGGGACCGCGCGGCTTCGTAGACGGCATCCGGCGCGTGCTCCTGCGCGATCAATGTGACGGCTTCAGCCCATGCCAATGCAGCGCGTTCGCGAGCGGTGTAGTAAGGGCATTCGCGCCAGGCCTCGAGTGAGTACAAACGCTGCTCGTTCTCGCCTGTCGCCCTGAGGTCCTTCCAATGCATGTCCAGACAGTAGGCGCAGCCGTTCACTTGAGAGGCGCGCAGTTGGACCAGATACAGCAACTGCTTCTCTAATCCACACTGAGCGAGATATTTTTCCAGGCCCTCCATCGCGTCATAGACGCCCGGGGCCGTTTTGGCGTAGTTCAATCGTGCTTGCATATTTTCCTCCTATCAATTTGTTGTCAACTTAGGGTTCTGGCAAAAAGCCAGCAGCAGCGCGGCCAAATGCCGAGAATCAGCGCCAGACCCAAGCCGAACTCAGCGAGCGTGGCCGCCCAAGCCAGGAACGGGATGGTGATGGCAGGCATGAACGAGTTCACTTGTGCGGTGTAGCGCATGAATCCGTCGAAATTTCCGTAGCCGACGTTCTTGCCGCGGTAAAGCCCGAACCGGTCGGCGATACCAGACAAAAATACGGCGCCCAGCGCGAAGCGGAGATAGATGATTGCCCAGCGCTTGCTCATGGCTTGGCCACCGTTAACGGCGTTTGGTGATCGCAGGTGAAGTACGCGATGAATCGCGCGGGCTGGGTCTTACTGGCATTGGCGGAAACGGCGTGAATGCCGTTGGGCGCCTCGTAAAAACTTTGGCCGGCTTTGTAAATAGCCTCCGGCTCGCCCTTTACCTGCATCCGAACCGCGCCTTCGATTACAAATCCGATCACCGCGCAGGGATGGCTGTGCGTTTTGGACGCCTCGCCGGGACCATAGGCGACCTCAACCACGTGAGCAGTCAACCGCGCGCCATTGAGTGCCGGCAGAGCGTGCGTGAACACCTCTTGCGCCTCTTCGCCGCTAGAAAGCGCCGCCATGCATAAAACCACCGCGACGCGGCCAGCCCACTTTCTCCAAGTAACCATATCGAACCCCCAGTGCCACATTAGACTAAAGTGGGCTATTCACAAAGGTCCATATTCGATAATCTGGCTGTACCACTTGCCATGCCGAAACGAACTACCGCCTTCGAACTGACACTTCCCTTGCAGGATGTCGAGGTGCCCGCTTACCTTCTGCTTTATCAGAGCATCCGCTCCCAGATTCTGGAAGGCCGTCTGCGCCCCGGGACTCGCCTTCCCGCCACGCGTGATCTTGGAAGGCAATATCAACTGTCGCGCGGCACTATCGTGAACGCCTTCGATCTGCTGAAGTCCGAGGGCTACCTGGAGGGCAGCGTCGGCTCCGGAACTTACGTGAGCAAGGTTTTGCCCGATGAATTGCTGCGCGTGAGAACGGATGATCCATGCGAGGATGATCGCCAGCCAAGCGTGAGGCCCACACAACCCCGGCGAGTGTCGGACTATGCCAAGCGGGCGACTCTATTTCCTTTCGAATCCCGCCCTGTACGGGCTTTCCGCGCCAATCTACCCGCCTTGGACCTGTTTCCCACGGCTCTGTGGGCGCAAATTACCAATCGACGCATACGCAAGGTTTCAACGAACCACCTTTCGGGTTGCGATCCGATGGGATACCGTCCGCTGCGGGAAGCGGTGGCCGATTACGTGGGCGCCTCGCGCGGCGTGCGCTGCGTCCCCGAACAGGTGGCTATTGTTTCCGGCGTGCAGGAAGCGCTGGATCTGGCAGCTCGCATCTTTCTAAATCCGGGCGATCGCGTGTGCATGGAGAATCCAGGATACGTGGGTGCGGCCTTTGTCTTCCAGGCAGTGGGCGCGAAGCTTTCCTTCGTGGGTTTGGACGACGAAGGCATGCAACTGGATGGGCCGGCGCTGCGGGGAGCGCGGTTGGTATACGTTACACCAGGCCACCAGTTTCCGTTGGGCATCAGTATGAGTTTGCCGCGGCGGCTGCAGTTACTTGAGTGGGCTCGCAGGTGTGGCGCGCTTATATTCGAGGACGACTACGACAGCGAATATCGATATTCGGGGCGCCCGGTTCCGGCATTGCAGAGCCTGGATCGCAACGGCTGCGTGCTCTTCGCGGGAAGCTTCAGCAAAGTGCTGTTCCCCTCTCTTCGTCTCGGATACCTGGTGATACCGGAGGACCTGGTGACTTACTTCGCCGCCGCGAAATCGATCACCACCCGCCACGCCCAGTTGCTCGACCAGGCGGTATTGTGCGACTTCATCGCCGACGGGCACTTCGGGCGTCATCTGCGGCGCATGCGAAGCATTTATGCGGAACGGTTGGCGACTCTGCTGCAGAGCGCCCGGGAGACGCTGGCCGGATTGCTCGAAATTTCGAGCGTCGAGGCTGGACTGCAGACTGTGGGATGGCTGCGTGGCGGTATCACGGGCAAATCGGCCACTCGCGCCGCCGCCGCGCGCAAGGTGGATGCAATCCCGCTCAGCGTCTACACTCATGGCCGGGCTGTGCTCAACGGGTTGCAGTTAGGCGAAGGGCTGCAGTTGGGTTTTGCGGCAGTGGACGCGCGCGAAATCGAGCGCGGGGTGAAAGAACTCGCCCGGGCGCTGGAAAATGCCAAACTGGTGTCTTAACGCTGAACGATACGCGGCTCAAAGCCGCGTCTACCGGCGAATACATCATGAAAGTCCGTATCAAGAAGCTGCACCCCGACGCCATTCTTCCCAGCTACGCGCATGGTCCCGATGAAGACGCCGCCATGGACCTGCGTGCGCTGGAGCGCATGGTGCTCACGCCCGGCGCCGCGCAAGCCGTGCCCACCGGCATCGCCATCGAACTCCCGCGCGGCCACGAAGCCCAGGTGCGTCCTCGCAGCGGGCTGGCGCTGAAGCACTCCATCACCGTGAATTTCGGCACCATTGATCCAGGTTACCGTGGCGAGATCAGAGTAGTTATGTTTAACCTGGGCGGGGCCGATTACGTGGTTGAAAAGGGCGACCGGATTGCTCAGCTCATCGTGGCTCCCTACGATGCCGTGGAGTGGGAAGAAGGCGGCGATCTGACCGATTCGGCGCGGGGCGAGGGCGGTTTCGGTTCTTCGGGCAGGTAACTCCAGCGCTTGCAGAAGCGTTACCATTAGTGGAGAAGCCTATGTTGATTCGTAAACCCGCCGATCTTCGTTATTCAGACGTCACGCCCAAGCAGCTGTATGTCAACCGGCGCCGCTTCCTGGCGGGCTCCCTCGCCGTCGGCGCGTTTGGCGCCCTCGCGGGAGTCGCGCGAGCCGGGATGAAACTGTCCGACGCCAAGAAGACGTCCTACAACGTCGGCGACGAGAAGCTAACGCCTCTTGAAGTGATCACACACTACAACAACTTCTACGAGTTCGGCACCGACAAGGGAGATCCAGCCCAATACGCCCAGAATTTCCGCACCTCGCCATGGACGCTCAAGGTGGAAGGCGATGTGGCCAAGCCCATGACTTTCGACCAGGAGAGCCTGATGAAGATCGCCCCGCTCGAAGAGCGCATCTACCGGCACCGTTGCGTGGAAGCTTGGTCCATTGTCGTGCCGTGGGTGGGCTTCCCCTTGGCTGCGCTGCTGAAGCAAGTGGAGCCGACTCCGAAAGCGAAGTACGTGGCGTTTGAAAGCGACTTCGACCCCAAGCAGATGCCGCACGCGTATGGCATCAATTTTCCGTATGTGGAAGGCCTGCGTTTAGACGAAGCCATGCATCCGCTGACGCTGCTGGCGGTGGGACTTTACGGGGAAACACTGCCCAATCAGGACGGCGCGCCCATCCGGCTGGTGGTGCCGTGGAAATACGGATTCAAGAGCGCGAAGTCGCTGGTGAAGATCCGGGTGGTGGAAAAACAGCCGCCTACCAGTTGGAATCTGATCGCGTCCAACGAATACGGCTTTTACTCCAACGTGAATCCGAAGGTGGATCATCCCCGCTGGAGCCAGGCCAAAGAACGCCGCTTGGGCGAGCTGTTCAAACGCGACACTTTGATGTTCAACGGGTACAGCGAAGTAGCTAGCCTCTACGCGGGCATGGATCTTCGCAAGAATTACTAAGCATTGAAACGCGCGTGGCGACCACTATTCCACCTGATGCCAGGAGCGTCGCACCGAGCGCGAAACGCCGCGAATCCGTTCCCGGCACGATACTCGGCAGCCGCTGGACCAAGGTTGTCCTGTTCGTACTGTGCCTGGTCCCGTTCCTGCTGCTGTTGTGGCCGTTCTATAAGCTCTTAACCACCGGCTACGCGGCGGAGCTGACCGGCAATCCGGTGGAATACATTACCCACGACACCGGCACCTGGACCATCCGCTTCCTGCTGATCACGCTTTTGGTGACCCCGCTGCGTAAGATCTTCAACCAGCCCAAGCTGGTACGCTATCGGCGCATGCTGGGCCTGTTCGCGTTCTTCTACGTCTGCCTGCATTTTATGACGTGGTTCATCCTGGATAAATCTTTCAGCCTGTCCGATATGTGGGCCGACGTGGTTAAGCGGCGCTTTATCACCGTTGGAATGCTGGGCTTCGCGCTGCTGCTTCCGCTGGCCGTTACATCCACGGCGGGCTGGGTGCGCCGGCTGGGATTCGCGAAATGGCAGCGCTTGCACAGGCTGATCTATTTTGTCGCGCTGGCCGGCGTGATTCACTACTATTGGCTGGTGAAATCCGACGTGCGCCTGCCGTTGATGTATGGCGCGATCCTGGCGGTGCTGATGGTATATCGGTTCTACATCTGGAAACAGGCGCCGGCGAAACGAGTGGCTGCTCCTCGCCCCGCTACCACTCCGAATACGGCGTCCCTTCAAGACTAGTTCCTTCCGCGCCGCTCCGCACATCGAAAATTCCAGGCATACTCTGGTTTACCGTATTGGTGGCGTCCTCCATGACCAGCTTCCAGGAATCCGCATTGCCTGTCATCGGATCGATGGGCACTTGCCGCAGATAACCGTCGGAGACCAGATCCTCCAGCGACTGCGGCGCCTTCTGCTTGTCGTAGGTGTACTCATCGATTACGGTGCGCAGCGTGAACAGATTGTTCTTGAGCACGCTTTCCTTGGACCGGACGATGGAGCGGTTGTAGATCGGCAGCGCCACGGCCATCAACACCGCGATGATCGCCATGACGATCATCAGCTCGATCAGCGTGAAGCCAAACCGCCGCCGGCTGGTTTGAGCCGCGCGCGTGAGCAGGCGGTTGCGGGCGTCGTTCAGCGTCGACGTCACTACCTCACCATTCCGCATAGGAAGTTCCATCGCGCGCCTTGTCCATGCTCTTGGTGTACACATCGAATACATTTTGACCGCCCCACGACTGCGAAGTGGGATCGTCGCGATCGCTTCTGAGACCCCAGTCGAACGAGTTGGTCATGGGGTCTTTCGGGATGCGGCGCAGGTATTTCATTTTCTTATCTACCGACCCGGTGGCTTTGATTCCATCCACCAGTTGCTGCAGACTCTCCGGATAGTTGTCCGAATCCAGCTTCGCCGGGCCGATTTTCTGGGCGTCCATGTCGTCTTTGAACTTGTCGATGGCGGTCCGGATCTGGCGCAGCGCGTATTCCAGATCGCGCTCCTTATCGCGCTGCACCTTGTAGCGCGCGAGAGGAACCGCCATGGACGTCAAAATCATCATGATGGTGAACGCAACGATCAGCTCCACCAGCGTCAGGCCGCTTTGTCTCTTACGCCGCATTACTGCACCGTTACGGAAACCGACGGCGGCTGCACCGCGATGGGCTGCTTGGCCGAGTTTTTCAGCGGGGCTTCCGTCACGCTCACGGTTGTAGTTCCTTTGCCCACCGCTGTAAAGGTGAGCTGAAACAGCGGACCGGTGCCGCTTACGCCGCTGGATCCGGCAACGCGGTTCACTTCAATGCTGGCGTCGCCTGTGTCATTGCGAATGTCCAGACTGGG
The DNA here is from genome assembly GCA_963747945.1 of Bryobacterales bacterium. Taxonomy (GTDB): domain Bacteria; phylum Acidobacteriota; class Terriglobia; order Bryobacterales; family Bryobacteraceae; genus Palsa-89. The sequence continues at coordinate 237,499 of CAVVHB010000023.1, read as the reverse complement.
GGCCACGATCTTGCCGTCCTGGGTGAGCAGAGCGCCCGGCGAGATCATCTCCAATCGCAGTACCTTGGGATCCCACCGCACTTTCACCGGTGCACTGGCCAGGTCGGTCATGTTCTGCGCCTGGATTGCGATGGCTACCTGGCTGCTTAAGCGCGCCTCCACCTTGGCCGGATTAAACGTCAGAGCCGCGGCACCGCCTGGAACAGCCGGCGTCACAGGGGTGGTTGTCGCGGGCGCCCCTGGTGCCGCGGGAGTGGTGGCCCCAGGCGCCGGGGCGGGAGGCGCCGCGGACTCTACAACTCTCGGCCCGAAATTCAGTTTCACCTCGGCGTCCGTTCCCGCCGCGATGCCCCGCATGTCCAGCCCAGTAATGTCCGGCTTCCGCACGATGTGCGGAATCAGGGCGATCATCAACTGTTCTTTCTGCTTGTCTTTGGACGTGTTGCCGAACAAATATTTCCCCAGAATCGGTATGTTCACCAGGCCAGGAATCCCGCCAATGACGCTGGTATCCTGGTCCGACATCAAGCCGCCCAACAGGCTCACTTCGCCGTCTTTCAACCGGATGTCAGCCTCGTTCTTCTTTTGTCCGATCACAGGCTGGCTGAGACCGCCCAGATTGAGCGTGTTCGCGATGTTCGAAATATCCACCGCCACGTGCAACGTTACTTCGTCGTCCCCATGCACGTGCGGCGTTATGGTGACATTCACGCCGATATCCACGAATTGAAACTGCGTACTCACGAGCGGGCTGACGCCCACCGTGCCTACTCCCGGCTGGAAGCTGCCCGTTGCATACGGATATTTCTCGCCGATTTTCAGTTCCACTTTCTGGCCGTCCGAGACCCGCACCTCGGGCGATTCCTGTATTTTGGTTCTGGAATCCGACATCACGGCCTGCAACATCGCACCCGGAAGGCTGGTAGAGAAATCGCTGGTGCCCAAATGGCCCAGTTGCGAAAGGGCAACGAAGGTGGAGCTGGCTGCCGTGGTGCCGGTGGCGCCAGTGGTGGTGCCCGCGGTGCTGGTTCCGCCCGTCCCGCCGGTGCCGTTTGCCCCGGTAGTTGAGGAGGTGATTGGATTGGTGGGTGAAAACGCGAACGGCACAGCCAGTCCGTTGGTGCCGTTAGAGACCAGGCCCGCCCCGATCTGGTGGCTGACGTCGCTGGCCACGTCCATCACAATTACATCCACCACTACTTCCGCTTTGGGCTTGTCAAGATCGTGCAGCAGTTTCTCCACCAGCGCCACTTTATCCACGGTGTCTCGCACCACAACCGCGTTTTCGCCATTAAACTGGAACATCCGGCGAACATCGGTGACGGACCGCACCGCCGTTACCATCTCATTGAACTCCTGCGTGGAAGTGGGGTTCTTCAGATAGAAGACCTTCACTACTTCGTCTTCGTAGTCCCGGCGCTTGGTGACGTTGTCTTCGGTGACGAAAATGGCATTTGCGCTCACTGGCTTCCAATAGGTCTTGGTCAGCAGCGCGATGTAATCCAGCGCTTCCTGTAATGTGACGTTGTTCAGATCCAGGTTCGCGTTCTTGCCCGGCTGCATGGTGGGATCGAACAGCACATTGATTCCCGCCAGCTTGCCCACCGTCTCATACAGCACTTTCGGCGGCTGATTGTTCATCTTGAGCAGGCTGATCTGGTTGGTTACCGGCTTCAACTCCGGCACCGGCAGCAGCGACTGAATCATCTCCAGGCTTTCCTTCTGTGCCTTCTCGGCGGAAGTCATCACCTTTCCGCCTGGTGGAATCAGTCCCTTCTGCTTCTGCTCCAGCAACTCCTTGGTCTGCTGCATATCTTGCAGCGCGATCATGGAGCCCGGGTCCGTCGCAAATGCCTTTTGAAACTCAGCCAGGGCTTTTTCCAGGTCGTCTGCTTTCAGCAGCTTTTTCCCGGCCTCCACGTGCGCCTGGCCAGCCTCGAACCTCACGCGCCGCGTTGCCAGCTCATAGGACGTTTCCTTCGGATCGATATCCAAGGCTTGCTGGTAATACTGCAGCGCTCTATCGTACTCCTTGCGCGCCTCCGCTTCGACACCCATCTTGTATAGCTTGTCAGCCTTGCGGTTATTCGCCTGGAGGGAGCCGACCGCCAGAAGCGAAAGCAGCAGGCAAAACGAAGCCACGGCACGTAACTTATTAAAAAGAATCATCTTATGCTTTATCAAAGCCCTATGTTACACTAAACCTCAGGTGTGGTTGGAAACTTCCACATAAACGCTTGACGCGGCGTGCTTTCCTGGCGTTGACTAGAAAACAAGGCCTCCGGTGGATGGCACCCAACCTGGAGCCTCTCTCGAACCCGGAACTTTTATCGAAACCGGAGTTGCTATCAAAAGCGTGGAGTCTGGTATCAAGATTTTGAGCGACAACCGGCATGCCGGGCATGATTATCATCTGCTCGAACGGTTTGAAGCGGGCCTTGCCCTTACTGGCACGGAGGTGAAGTCCGCAAAGGATGGCCTGGTCCAACTGAAAGATAGCTTCGCCGAGGTGCAAGGCAACGAGGCTTGGCTGCTGAACGCCCACATTGGGCAGTATTCGCACGGCAACCGGGAAAACCATGAGCCCACCCGCCGGCGCAAGCTGCTGCTCCATAGAGAAGAGATCGACAAGTTGCTCGGGAAAACGCGTGAAAAAGGGCTGACGTTGATTCCCACCAAAATGTATTTGAAAAGCGGGCACATTAAGGTAGAGCTCGCGGTTGCTAAGGGTAAGAAGCTGCACGACAAACGTGAAGCTGAGCGCACGCGGGAGATGGCAGCCGAAGCGCGGGCGGCAATCGGCAGGCGGAGATAGGGATAAAGCAAGGCCAGGAATACAAGGAAGACGGGGAATACAGGGAATACAGGGAAGGCCAGGAATACAGGGAAGGCAAGGAATACGGGGAATACAAGAAAGATAAGGAAGATAAGAAGGGGAGCGGAGGGAATCAATGGACATCAGACTCGAACCGAAGCAACTGGCGGAGGTGGATTCAGACGCCCTGGTAATTGTGGGATTCGAAGGCGCGCCACCAGAAACGGCGGCGGCCGGCCAAGTGAAAGAGCTGTACGATTCCGGGGAGTTCTCAGGCAAAGCGCTCGAGATCGCGATCCTGCATCGTCCCGCTGGCCTGAAGGCCAAACGCCTGGTGGTGGCCGGGGGCGGAAAGCGCGACCGTTTCGATGCCGCCGAACTTCGGAAACTGACGGGCGCCGTGGTCCGCTCGCTCAAGAGCAAGGGCATCCGTAGCATCACGCTGTCGCTCGATGAAGCTTGGCGCTCCGATGATTTCGCGGCCGCCGCGGTGGAAGGCGCAGTGCTGGCGGATGTAGAAAACGACCGCTATAAGACCGATCCGAAGAAGAATGAAAAACAGGTGGAATCGTTTGCGGTAATGGGCGCGTTGCAACCGGCACTGACCCGCGGGCGCATCCTGGCTGAAGCGCAGAACTTCAGCCGCGATATTGCCAACGAACCCGCCAACGTCCTGACCCCCACCCTGCTGGCCGAGCGCGCCCGGCAAATGGCGTCTGAATTCGGCCTGGAATGCGAGATTCTGGATCAGGATCGGATGCGCCAGCTCGGCATGGGCGCTTTATTGGGCGTCGCGCAAGGCAGTGCCGAGCCTCCCGCGCTAATCGTTATTCGATACAAGCCCGCCAGCACTCCCACATCCAAGGATCACCTCGGCCTGATTGGCAAAGGCGTCACCTTCGACACCGGCGGGATCTCCATTAAGCCGTCCGACGGTATGGAAAAGATGCGTTATGACATGGCCGGCGGCGCGGCCGTACTGGGCGCCATGCGCGCTATCGCGCAAATGAAACCGTCCATCCCGGTGACCGCGCTGGTGCCGACTGTCGAAAACATGCCCGGCAGCAAGGCGCAACGGCCTGGCGACATCGTGAAATCGCTTTCCGGCAAGACCATCGAGGTGCTGAACACGGACGCCGAAGGCCGGCTGATCCTGATCGACGCTCTCACCTATGCCCAGCGCCTGGGCTGCACGCATTTGGTGGATGCCGCAACATTGACGGGCGCCATTGTTGTGGCGCTCGGGAACGTCAACGTCGGTGCTTTCACGAACAACGAAGCTTTCCTGCAAAAGTTGCTGACGGCCGCGAAAGCCGAAGGCGAAAAGACCTGGCAGATGCCCATGGACGAAGAGTACAAAGAACTGCTGAAGAGCAACTTCGCCGATCTCCACAACATTGGCGGACGCGCGGGCGGGTCAATCACGGCGGCCTGGTTCATTCGCGATTTCGTGAATGACACGCCCTGGATTCATTTAGACATCGCGGGCACTGCCTGGCTGGACGATGGCAAGCCGTACATGGCCAAAGGCGCCACAGGGGTGGGTCTGCGCACGTTTGTACGGCTGGCGGAAACCTGGTAGCACCAACGCCTACTTCCGCGCAGTGTCGATCTGCACCAGCTCGCCGTCGTCGGTAGCTTGATTCGCGGTCTTGCGCGGCGACGTGAGGAACGATCTCGGCAGCTTCGAGAAATACACCAGCCGTTCCACCCAGGGCAGCAGCTTCCGTACCGTGCGTCCATGCAGCAGCAGGCTTCCAGCCACCAGCAAGCTGCTTGGAATGGTAGTGCAACAGCGCGCACACACATCGATTTCACCGGCGCGGCCCGCCACATGCAGATCGCGCATCCGGCGCATCGCATCCGAATTCCAGATTGCAGGCAGGCTCTCGGTCCCGATGTTGCCCACCGGTCCGCCATCCAGCGTGTAGCTCTGGCAGCAGGGGTAGACGTCGCCGTTGTGCTTCACATACATTGGACCGCGCCACAAGTAATGGCAGGGATGTTTCCAATCCTGCCGCGGCGTGCCGGGCCTCCGGCTGCAGTACGTTGGTTTCATCTTCTTTGATGCGGACCTGATCCACGCCCGGCACATCTTTCCAGAAGCGCACAAAATCGTCCACTTCGCCGGCGTTGCGCTCCATCCGCACCATCTGGACCACCACTTGCACCTTGGCGCCGCGCTCGTGCTTCATGCGGGCGAATCGAAGGAAATTGTCGCGCACCTTTTCGAAATTGGCGCCCTTGCGATAGTACTCAAACGATGCTTTGGTTGCGCCGTCGAAGCTAAGGGTGATGTGCTCGAGCGGCGTGTCGAGCAAGCGTGCGCAGGTTTTTTCGTCGAAGAACGTTCCGTTGGTCGAAAGCAGCGTGGAGATGTTGTGGCGTTCGCAGTATTCGATCCGCTCGAAAATTTTGCGATCCATGAACGGTTCGCCCAGCCCGATCAGCATCATGTGCTCGGCGCTTTGGCCCGACTCCCGCACCAGCCGCTCGAAAATCTCGTCGGCCATGTCCTCCTTGGCTTGTTTGTGGGTTTCGCGCGGGCACATGGGACAATACAGGTTGCACTTCGCAGTGGTCTCGACGACGTACTCCACCGGCAGCGCGTTCAGCACGGATTTGCGCCGCAGATAGCCCCACAGCAATTTGGCTCGATTAATAGCCCTCATGGCAACAGACTTTATTATCGGGAATACGGACGGTCGCGTCCAATTGCTCAATAGTGCGCCCTTACGGGCCGGCGCAAAATACGTACTTTACTGGGCGCAGGTAAATCGCCGCGTGGCATGGAACCACGGCCTGGGGTACGCGGTGGAACTGGCGAATCAGGCCGGGCTACCCGTTCTGTTTTACGAAGGCCTCACCTTCGATTATCCTTACGCGAGCGACCGCTTCGACAGGTTCATTCTGGAGGGAGTATCCGACACGGGACGGCAACTGGAGCGGCTCGGGATCGGCTATGTTTTTTATCATCGCCAAAAGCGCAGCGATCCGAATGACGTTCTGTATCGGCTGGCCAAAGACGCGGCTGCGCTCGTCACCGACGAGTACCCGTTGTGGCCGGCGCGCGTCTTCAATCCGCGCGTGGCATCGAAGCTCGATATCCCCTGCTACGCGGTGGATTCGAGCTGCATCGTTCCGATGTCTTGTTTCGAGAAGCGCGAATATGCCGCCTACACCATTCGCCCGAAGATTCGCAAAATGCTTCCGGAATACCTGAGGCCCATGCCCGCGCTCCGCGTACGGCGCAAAATTGGCGCTCTGAGATTCGAATTCGCCGCATCCAGCGACGCCGCACACACGCTGAAACCATCCGATCACTACCCCGGCGGCTCGGTAGCCGCTCAGAAACGACTTCGACAATTTCTAAAGAGAAGCCTTCATCGCTACGCGAATTCGAGCAATCAGCCTTCCGAGAACGCCACTTCCGGCCTCAGCCCCTATCTCCATTTCGGGCACATCTCATCGCTCCAGGTGGCACTGGCAGTCCAAGATTACGCGCGCGAGCACAAACTCCTGCCGGACGAATTCCTGGAGGAACTGATCGTCCGCCGCGAGCTGGCTTTCAACTTCGCGCGTTTCACGGACGATCCGGAATGCATTGAGGCGCTTCCCGATTGGGCGCGCAAGACGCTTGCGAAGCACTCACGCGACAAACGCGACCCAACCTATTCACGCGGTCGATTCGAGCGCGCACAAACGCATGACCCGCTCTGGAATGCCGCCCAGAAGGAGCTGCTGCTCACCGGCAAAATACACGGATACTACCGCATGTACTGGGGCAAGAAGATCATCGAATGGTCTCGAACACCCCAAGATGCCCTGGCCACTACCATCTACCTGAACGATCGCTACGCCCTCGACGGCCGCGATCCGAATTCGTACACCAACATACTTTGGTGCTTCGGCCTGCACGATCGCCCGTGGGTGGAGCGCCCCGTCTTCGGCCAGATCCGATATATGTCCTACGATGGGATGCGCCGCAAAACCAATGTGGACGCCTACATCCGCGGCATAGAATGTCTGTAATGAACGTCGCGATAACGGGTGCGAGCGGTATGATCGGCAGACGGCTGCGTGAGCGTCTGGCGGAAACCGGGCAAACGGGGAGTTCCATTCCACGCGCAACTGGCGATTCCGCCCTGGCCGAAATTCTCGCCTCGGCTGATGCGGTGGTTCACCTGGCCGGCGAGCCCGTCGCCCAGCGATGGACCAAAGCCGCCAAGAAACGCATCTTCGATAGCCGCGTGGAGGGGACCCGCCGCCTGGTGAACGCGCTGTCCACTCAATCCAGGCATCCGCGCGTGTTGGTGTGCGCCTCAGCCGTTGGATACTACGGCTCGCGTGGCGATCAGATCCTCACCGAGGCCTCCGCCGCCGGCGACGATTTCCTCGCGGGCGTTGTGGTGGCTTGGGAGGAAGCCGCGCAATTGGCGGAATCGTTGGGAATCCGGGTGGTTCGTCTGCGCTTCGGGATGGTACTGGGACAGGGCGGCGCGCTGGCCAAGCTGCTTCCTCCTTTCCGCTTCGGCGTGGGCGGCAAACTGGGCTCCGGCCATCAATGGATGGCCTGGATTCATATTGAGGACGCCGTCAACTTGATACTGTTCGCGCTAAGCTACGGGGCTATCCGAGGGGCCGTCAACGCCACCGCCCCGCATCCCGTCACAAACGAGGAATTCACCACGCGGCTGGCCCTGGCGCTCCATCGGCCAGCCATTCTTCCGGTGCCGTCTTTTGCGCTAAAGCTGGCTTTGGGCGAGATGTCGGGGATGGTGCTGGCCAGCCAGCGCGTGCTTCCCACTGTCGCGAAATCGGCCGGTTTCCGCTTCCAATACCAGGAATTGCGCGCGGCGCTGGAGAATCTTCTGGCTACCGGGTAGTGGCCAGGATCGCATCGCGCGGGCCTGCATGAGAGACAATGGAGTTGATATGCGTTGTTTGCTTGTACTGGTGACGGCCGCCCTGCTCACCGCCGCTGGTGAGATGAATATGACCGTTGCGCAGCTGGTTATGTTCATCCGATCGTCGGTGCAGCTCAAGCAGCCCGACCGGCAAGTGGCCGAATATTTGCGCCACGTAAAGCTCACGGACAAGCTGGAGGACCGGGCCATCGAAGACCTGCAAAGCCTGGGCGCCGGCCCCAAAACTGTCGCGGCGTTGCGCGAACTGGGCGAGGCTTCCGCCAGTTTAACCGTGGCTCCTCCACCCCCGCCGCCTCCGGTTTACGTTCCCCCACCGCCGCCGGATTCCGAGGAGCAGGCGAAAATTATCGACCAAACTCGCGAATATGCGTTGAACTATACCAAGCAATTGCCCAATTTTATTTGTGTGCAAGTGACGCGGCGCGATTTCGATCCCACCGGCACGGGCAACAACTGGTATCACGGCGACACCATTACGGCGCGCCTGAGCTACAACGGAGTGGAGAATTACGAAGTCATCCTGCACAACAACCAGCCGGTGACCAACGCCAACATGCGGCAATTCGGGGGCACCAGCTCAGAGGGCGAATTCGCCAGCATGATGAAGGAGATTTTTGAGCCGGAGACTCATACCGAATTCTCCTGGGATCATTGGGGCAAGCTGCGCGGCCGCAAGACGTATGTGTTCGCCTACGATGTGCAGCAACAGTATTCGCAGTATCACGTGGAGGCGGACGATAAGCTAAACATCGTGCCCGCCTATCGGGGCCTGGTCTACATCGATGAGGACACCAAGATGGTGGTGAAGATTGTGATGACGCCCTATGACATGCCGGCCACTTTCCCGATCCACGACATCACCACGTCGCTCGATTACGACTTCGAAACCATCGGAGACGCGCAGTACATGTTGCCGCTGAAGTCCGTCCTGACGTCCAAGCGGGACCGGCAGATGACGAAGAACGACATCGAGTTCCGGCTCTATCGGAAGTTTGGGACCGAATCCACGATCAAGTTCGAGACGCCGGATCCGCTGCCTGAGGATCAGACGAAAGAGAAACCTTCCGAAGACAAGCCTCAAAAGTAGCCAGCAGCTCGTCGAGAGGCACGTCCCCTGGGCGGATGATTTCGATTTTGGCATCGCCCGTTGGGCGCCAGCGCTGGAACATGCGCTCGGAAGCCTCGCCAGCGAAAATGCCGATCATCGGAATTCCACAAGCAGCCGCGACGTGGCCACCGGCTGAATCGTAGCCCACGTAAAGTTTGCTGCGCTGGATGTGCGCGGCGAAGCCCGCGAACGAGCCATCCCACATCACAATGCCCTCGCCGCCTGCTTTGGCTACCGCGCGCTCCACTCGCTCCGCCTCTTCGCCACCCGCGCCTTTGTCGATCAGAATCGGCCGCGGCAATCGCCGCAGCAGCTCTTCTTCGAAAGGATCGGCTACGCGTTTACCTGGATTTTCGCCGACGCCGAAGCTGACGGCCGCTGCGAATTCAGCCGCATCGAGGCCCGTGGAAATGTACGCGCGGGCGCGGTCCACGCCGAATGTTTCTGCAACCCAGCGCTTGGTGAGGTGTGAGAGAACGTAGTCCGCATCGGCCCCGTAAGCGCGGCTCTCGAAGAAATAGTAGTCTTCTTCGGGACAAATCGGAAGCAGGCCAAGTTGCGTTAGCCGAGAATCGGGATCGACGATGATGCTGTTCGACAGGCAAACGGCTTCGCGCAGTTGCGGCCATACCGATAGCCGATCGTCGATGGTTCCACCGCGTCCATAAGCGATCGGAAGATGCTTCAGGCGCGGATCGGCGGCGAACAGCTCCCAGCTTTTCTTGGGACCCGCGAACCAGATGGTGGCGTTTGGAAAGCGCTGTTTCGCGGCATCGAGAATGACGCTGGTAACGGCGACGTCGGCGCCCAGCGTCACACGCGAAAGAACGAAAACGTTGTCGATCGAGTGAGGATCGCGATCGAGAGTACGAGGACGGCGAATCCGCTCGTAGCGCGCCACCAGATGATCGGCATGCAGACCGGGAATGCGCCGCGCGATCACTTGGGAAAAAAGCTCGGCATAAACGCGGCACAGGCGGGGTTCGAACAGGTCCGCCAGCCGCTCCACCACAATGCGGAAGAGCTCACGATCGCCACCCTTTGCGAGCAGCGCCTCCAACAAATGCTGCGGCCAGGGCTTGGACGCCAGGCAATGATCGAGAAGCTCCCGCGCCAGCAGCTCAGCCGAGATATTTTCCAACCAGTAACTCCAGCTTCTTGCGCGTGGCCTCGGGCACGGCCCCCGGATCGGTCATCAGCGCGTGGGCTAGGGCCGCTCCGCACTTGCATTCACGAGCCTCCGGCATGCTCTCCACCGCAGCCGCCACTACCTTGCAAGCGTTGCCCGCATTTTGCCTGAGATTCGCCAAAATGTCAGTGACCGTAACGGCGTCGTGTTCCTCGTGCCAGCAATCGTAATCGGTCACCATCGCGATGGTGACGTAGCACAGCTCAGCTTCACGAGCCAGCTTGGCCTCCTGCAGGTTGGTCATGCCGATGACATCCATGCCCCAACCGCGGTAAACATTCGATTCGGCCTTGGTGGAAAACGCAGGACCTTCCATACAAAGATACGTTCCGCCGCGCGCTACAGGCACCCCGGTTCGCAGGCAAGCCTGATGTACCACTTGGGAAAGATGCGGGCACACAGGATCGGCGAAGCTGACGTGCGCCACCAGGCCCTCGCCGAAAAACGTGGAAACGCGGCCGCGCGTGCGGTCGAAAAATTGATCGGGAATCACAAACTTCAACGGGGGATGTTCTTCTTTCAGCGATCCCACGGCGCTGAGCGACAGGATTCGATCGACCCCCAGCGACTTGAATCCGTAAATGTTGGCGCGAAAATTCAGCTCCGAAGGCGAATGGCGGTGGCCGCGTCCGTGCCGTGCAAGAAAGGCGACCTCTTTACCCGCGAGCTGCCCGACTACGTAGGGATCCGACGGCATGCCCCAGGGAGTTTCGATCGCCATTTCTTCATGCGCGGTGAAGCCGGGCATCGCATAGAGGCCGCTACCGCCGATGATACCGATAGTTGGTTTCTTCATTATTGTTGTATTAGTTCCAGCAGGACGCCGCCCGTGGATGAGGGATGGACGAAGACATAGATGTGCCCGCCCGCGCCCGCGCGAGGCTCATTCAGCAATCGTGCGCCCTGCTCCTTCAGGCGCTTCACCGTTGCGGCAAGATCCGGAACTCTGACCGCAACGTGATGCAGCCCCTCGCCGCGCTTCTCGATGAATTTCGCGATTACCGAATCCGGCTGGGACGCCTCGAGCAGTTCGATGCGCGCTTCGCCGGCGGGCAGCATGGCGACGTTGACATTTTCCTGCTGAACGGTTTCGCGCAGGCTGACCGGGAAGCCGAGTTGCTTCTCGTAAAAACCCAGTGCGCCGTCGAGCGAACGAACGGCGATGCCCAGGTGGTCGATCTCGAGCCCCGTTTTCTTGAGCCAACCGTCAACAATGGTGTAAGGGTCAGACCGCCGCGCCGCTACTTCTTCTGCGGCAGCTTGAAAATCGACGGACGCAAATTGTTCGATCAGCCGTTCGCGCAGCATCTCACGCAGGCGCACAGCCCAATTGGCGATGGCGCGTTTCCTGGCGTCCGTGCGCGCCAGAAACGATCGGATAGCGAAGCGCGTTTCACTGACTCCCCGGCCATCCGTCGCGACCGTGTGTATGATCGGTGGAACCCATCCGTCGCTTCTTGTAGAGAGGCTTTGGAGAGCTAGAATCTCGCGCTCCAGCCGATCCGCACCCGGCTGATCGGATTTGTTGATCACGAAAATGTCGGCAATCTCCATGATGCCCGCTTTGATCGCCTGGACGTCGTCGCCCATGCCGGGCACGAGAACAACCACGGTAACATCGGCGAGCTTCGCAATCTCCACTTCATCCTGACCCACGCCGACCGTTTCGATGACGACAACTTCTTTCCCCGCGGCATCCAGCAGAAGCGCCATGTCGGTGGTTGCCGCGCCCAGCCCGCCCATGTGCCCGCGCGTCGCCATCGATCGGATGAAGACGCCTGGGTCCGCGTGGTGGCTGAGCATGCGGATACGGTCGCCAAGGACCGCGCCGCCGGTATAGGGACTGGTTGGATCAATCGCGAGGACACCAACCGCTTTGTCTTCGCGGCGAAATTCGTGAACCAGCTGATCCACCAGCGTGCTCTTTCCCGCACCGGGCGCACCAGTGACCCCGAGCAAGGTGGCGCGTCCGGTATGAAAAAACAATTCCTTCAGCAATGATTCGGCGGCCGGGGAGCGGTTTTCGATCAGCGTGGCGGCGCGGGCCAATGCGCGTGTATCGCCAGCCAGGATTTTAAGCGGTAAATCCGTCATTCGCTCTTCAAGAGTTGTCGAGCGATCACCAGGCGCTGAATTTCGCTAGTCCCCTCGCCGATGGTGCACAGCTTGACGTCGCGATAGAACTTTTCGACGGGATAATCCTTGGTGAAACCGTTGCCACCGTGGATCTGCACCGCTTCGTTGGTGGCGCGCACCGCGATCTCGGACGCAAACAGTTTCGCCATGGACGATTCCTTGGTGACGCGCTGCCCATGATCCTTCATCCAGCCCGCGCGATAGGTAAGCAGGCGCGCGGCATCGATCTCGGTGGCCATGTCGGCCAGCTTGTTCTGGATGGATTGAAATTCCGAGATGGGCCGGCCGAACTGTTTGCGCTGCTTGGAATACTTCAATGACGCTTCATAGGCGCCCTGCGCCGTTCCCACCGAGAGCGCCGCGATGGAGATTCGGCCGCCATCCAGAATCCGCAGGCTATCGACGAATCCCTCGCCTTGTTTGCCGAGCAGTTGCGACTCGGGGACCCGGCAATCGGTGAAGATGACTTCGCCGGTGGCGCTGGCGCGCATGCCCAGCTTGTTTTCCTTCTTGCCGTACTGAAACCCGGGCACGCCCTTTTCCAGAATGAACGCGGAAACTCCGTGATGCGAGGCGGCGCGTTCGGTGACCGCCATGGCCACGCACACGTCGGCGTAACCGGCGTTGGTAGTGAATACCTTGCTTCCGTTCAGCACCCAGCACGAGCCGTCCTTCACCGCCTTGGTGCGCATGCCTCCGGCGTCGGACCCGGATTCGGATTCGGTGAGCGACCAGGAACCGATCCACTCGCCGGTAGCGAGCTTGGGGACATATTTCTCGCGCTGCTCCGCGCTGCCTGCGACGAAGATGTGATTCGTGCACAGCGAATTGTGCGCCGCCACGATCAACCCTACAGAGGGGTCGATGCGCGCCAGCTCCTCGATAATGATCGAATACTCGATGTAGCCGAGCCCCGATCCGCCGAGTTCCTCGGGGAAAATAGCGCCCAGGAAGCCCAACTGGCCGGCTTTCTTGATGACTTCAAGCGGAAAGATTTCCTCTTCATCCCATTGGAGGACGTGCGGGCGAATTTCCTGCTCGGCAAATTCGCGCACACTTTTGCGAAGCTGCATCTGCTCCGGCGTGAAGTCAAATTCCATGGGGGGGAGGGAGGGGTCCCTAATTCAATGTTAGCAAGCCCGCAGCCAATGTTAGCAAGCTGGAATTCGGGCTGACCGCGGCAAGGGTGCTGCGCCAAGGGACACAGGTATACGGCCTGGATCTGAGTGGCTACGCACAGAGCGCTTACTCAACCGATCTTCAGGAGATCCTCTGGCAGGATCTCCCGCCACCCATCCACCGGCTTCCCCTCCGGCCCAAGGACACACCAACTTCTGAGCCGGTTCCCCGAAAGATAGTCGAAAGGTTCTCCGCGCGCATCGAAGACCGTCAGTTTACCGGCGGGATTGCGTTCGACCCGCCCCGAAGTGAGACGACCCTTCACTCCGCTTTCCGCCAGGATGTACACCAGGACCGCTTGATCAGAGAGCACCACGGGCCTTGCATACGCAGGTCTCTGGCCAGTTCCCCAAAAGGCGGGCTACTCCTATAACTGCGCCACGACGGAAGGCCGCAGCGGCAGTTTCTCCAACGGCGTTGAGGCCGCAGCCTCCTGTGGCGCTACTGAGGCGGCTGGTAGTTGTGCAGCAGGTCCTGGTAGCCGTTCATCGCCAGGCGGCAAGCCATATCCGAGCCGGCGAAGCGCGCGCGATGCCAGGTCTGCTTCGGCGTGTACACGATGTCGCCCTGGTCGGCCACGAAAATCGGCATGGACCCGATCTTGTATTCCATCTGGCCAAGCAGGATGAACCAGAATTCGGGCGATTCCTCGTGAAAATGTCCCTGGTCGGTGTCGGGCGCCGGCCGTTGCTTCCTGGGATCGCCAATGATGATGTTGGCGACGGCGCGGTCGTCGGCGATGAAGCGGCGCTGTTTCTCCGTCCCGGCTACAACGGCGTTGAAATCGATGTACGGCTTGTTGCCTTGATCGTACTTGCCTCGGCCATTGATCCGCACCTTCACGAAATTCACACCGTCCAGGGGCACCGGGGTTTCATCGGCGGGATACATGGTCTGCGCGCCCGCGATGTTCACTTCCAGGCGCAGGGAGGGTTTGTCGCCGACGGTTTCCAGGCTGTAGATGGTACGGTAAGGCACCTGCACCAGATAACCCTTCGACGCGATGAACGGCTCCTGGCCTTCGATGCTGAAGCGTATTTGGCCGTCCTGTACGATCCACCATTCGCGCGTGTCCGGATGGAAGCGCCGCGGCGTTTTCGCGCCGGACGCCATGGAAATATAGTCTGCGTGAAGCAGTGAATCGCTGACTACCGTCTGGGTCCAGTTGGCCTGCCCCTTGTGCTGTGCGAGCAGGTCGGCTAGTTTCCATAGCGGCCGGTTGGGCGCCACCCAGGTAGCCGGTTGTGCGGGGACCGGGGCCCAGGCCAGGCGGCTGTCCTGTTGAGCCGCAAGCGGGAGCATCGTGGCTACTGTAAGAAGTGTCGCAAGTACGGTCTTCATCATCGCCTACGGTATCATCCGCCGAAATCGGTGTAAACGGTCCACCTATGCAGCCCCACCTATGCTGGATATATATGCCAAACATTGCCATCGTCACGGGAGGCGGCCGGGGAATCGGCGCCGCTATCGCGAAACTGCTGGGATCGAACGGATACAGCGTGGCGGTGAATTATGCGAGAGACAAGGATGCGGCGCAGGGCGTAGTGGATCACCTGACCACCGCCGGAGCGCGAGCGGTGGCCATTCAAGGCGATGTTTCACGTGAGCCTGACGTCTTGCGGCTCTTCGAGACCGCCGAGCGCGAATTAGGGCCGATTGGCGCTCTGGTTAATAATGCGGCCATTACCGGCGGCTTTGCCCGCGTGGAACAAATCGGTAGCGCGGCTCTCGCTCAGATGCTGGCCGTGAACATCGCGGGAACCATTCTGTGCGCGCGCGAAGCGGTGCGAAGGATGTCGACACGCCGGGGCGGATCGGGCGGGGCCATCGTGAACATTTCATCGATCGCGGCAAGAACGGGCGGCCCGGGCGAATGGGTTCACTACGCGGCGTCGAAGGGCGCGGTGAACACGTTTACCATCGGGCTGGCGCGCGAGGTGGCCACTGAAGGGATTCGTGTGAACGCCCTCGCCCCGGGTTTGGTTGAAACGGGGCTTCACGCGGCGAATGGCGAGCCGGGGCGGATCGCGCGGCTGAGTCCTTCGATACCGATGCAGCGGGCGGGAACTGCGGAAGAAATCGCGCAGGGCGTGCTATGGCTGCTATCGGACGCAGCTTCTTATACAACGGGGACGATTCTAGAAATCGGCGGCGGGCGGTAGCAGCGTCAGTTTTTCCGACCTGAGCTGCGACAATGGCCCCATAGGGATTGGCAGTAACTTCCGTGGCCTTGTTGAGCCAAATCCGAGCGATCGATAAGATTCGCCTCGTGAGACGACTCGGCGCTTTTCAGCCGCGTTCGGGATGGCTGAAACGGCGGTTTGACAAGGTACACCCGGCTTCAGCCGGGTTTGGGATTTGCATCGCCGGCCGGAACGCGGCTGAAGCCGCATGTACCGGCGGTTCTCACACAGACTCTTTAGATGCGGAAGCCTTGCGGCTAGTCGATGCAGCGATTCAGATCAGTCTGGGCTTAACCCAACTGTGAACGATCGAGTCAGACGATCGTTTCCGTCCGCGGATCCCAGCGCACCGTGCGGCCTTGATGGAAACTCTCGAGCGCCATCCGGCAGGCGATGGAAACGCGATAGCCCAGCTCAAACGGGCAGTGAGGTTCTTTGCCCGAGCGGATGCAGTCCACAAAATTCCGCATGTGCGCGGTGGGGAAGTTGGCAACTTTCCCAGCCATCTCGGAGCCCTCGGGACGGTTCACCTTTTGCGGCAGATAACGAATGCCGGACGGGCTCCGCGAGATAGTGCCGTCGGACCCGAGCACATCTTCGGTAATCCCGAGCTGGCTGTTGCCGAGCCCCGAATCCCAGCTAACCAGCATTTGTTCGGGCTGCTGCAAGGTGACGTTCATGGTGTCGGGAACGTCGCGGCCGTCCTTCCACAGGTACACGCCGCCCGTCATAGTGGCCGCTTGAGGGATTTGCAGATTGAGGGCCTTGTACCAGAAAGCGAGTTGGTGACTCAGATTCTCGTAAACGTTGCCACCGGAATAATCCTCGAAAAGGCGCCAATTGATGAAGCGCTGCGGATCGAAGTCGCGGCGTGGCGCGTCGCCCAGAAACGAGTTCCAGGCGATGTTCTCGGGCGTCATGTCCGGGTAGACCGGCCGCGACCACTGCGCTTTGCCACGCGGCGTATTGCGGTACCAGTGCATGCGGATGGCTGTGATTTTGCCCACAAGGCCGGTGGCAAGAAAGTTGACCGCGTCGCTCATCTGGCCGGAAGAGCACGATTGATGACCGATCTGGACAATCGCTTTCGGCGCCTGGCGGTACGCCGCGCGCATGCGCCTGGCATCCTCCAGCGTGAAGGCCAGCGTCTGCTCCTGATACACGTGCTTGCCCGCCTCAAGCGAGTGAACGAACTGCTCGCAATGGAGATGCTGCGGCGTGGCGATGATGACGGCATCAATACCTGGATCGTCGAGCAGCCGGCGATGATCGTCATAGGCGGTGGCGCCAGGGATCAGATTGCGAGCGTCATCCAGCCGCTTGTTGTACACATCGGCAAAAGCGGCGATTTCAACGCTCGGGCAGGCCAGCGCCTGATGCAGCAGTTCCGTCCCGCGTTGCCCGGCGCCAATAATGCCGACACGCACGCGATCGTTCGCGCCCAGCACGCCGGCCGAGGAAGCCAGCGTGGACGCCAGACCGGTGGCTACGGCACCGATAAATTTGCGGCGGGAATCCATTGTCTAGGAACTCTTCTCCAGTCTACGGCTTTTCGAGCACGGCCCGCGTTTCGCGGATTTGCGCGGCATGCCGGCGTGCGTGGGCCGCGATGAGGATCAGAAACTCGACGCCGTTCATCGGCCCCAGGCGCGGATGCTCGGAAGCCAGGCAATAAAGATCGTCACAGCGATCTTCAGCGAACTGGATGCTTTGCGTGCGTCCGGCGTTAAATTGCTCGAGCGCCTGCGCTAGCGTGTTGAAGCGGCCGATGGGCAAAACTGCCTCGGGGGCTTTGATGCGGGTAGACCGGTCCGGGATGCGCGCCATCAGGCCGGCCTCTTTTTCCTTGTCGACGCTGGGAGCATCCAGCCTTTTGGCGGCTTCCAGCCAGCCCAGAAAACGCTCCTCGACGCAGGTGACGTGCTCCACGCAATCGAGCACGGACCAACGCTCGGGATCGGGACGAGATTGCGCGTCCTGCTCCGTCAGGCCGGCCACCGCGGCCATAAACTCCTGGCGGCTGCTCTCCAATGTTTGTACGATCTCGCTTCTTTGTTCTGGGGCCATAATCGAAATCCTAGGAATTTAATCCACACTGCCAAAGCGCGCACAACGCGGTGTTATACAGCGCCAGCGCGGTAGTAATTTGTCCCAGATGATTGTCGTACGTCGAAAGAAAGGCCGCACGCTCGGCTACATCCGGGTGCAGATCGCCGTCCGTGGAACAGTCGATCACAACTGCTCCGGGTTTGACGTGGCGGACCAGGTCTGCTTCCGAAACCGCGGGAAACGCTGTGACAACGATGTCGGCGGTCTCAAGGAAATGCTGCCGGTCTTCGAGCCGGGTCTGCGGATGGACCATCACCGCGGTGGCCCCAATCCGCATGAGCATGCTTTGCAGTGGAATCCCGATGCGCGAAGAGTTGTTGAAGATAACCGCGGTGGGGCCTGGCTGGCTCAGGTCGCGCGGGAACATGTTCTTGATGGAATTGTGCTGGGAGAGAAGCGTCAGGATGGCGCGCGCGGTGCATGGCACCACCCCCTCATATTTTTCTTCCTCGTCGACGGTGCGGATGTTCAGCGCCATGCGGCCGGTGTTTTCCACGGTGAGCCCTTCAATGTCTTTTTCGGGCCGGACGCGCCGCAGGAAATAATCCTCGCTCTTGCCGAACGGCGTCGGAAAAAAGATAAAGGTTCCGTAGATCTTGTCGTTGACTTGCGCACCCATCAGCAGCAATTCCAGAGCGTCGGCGCTGTGCGCTTCTTCCACCCGGAAGTCGATACCGTGCTCGCGAAATTTCTTGCCCATGTAGCTGGCGTAGCGGCGGGCGCCCCGGTCCAGCGGCGTTTCGGGGAGGCGCGGCAGGAAGGCAGCCACCCGAACACGCTCCCGATCCAGCCCGGTTCGCTCCACATGGCTGAGCTTGCGGTCGGCCTGAGTGAAAACCGCGTTGGCGACGCTGATGCAGTCCAACCGTTTTGCCGCCGGAATGTTCTTGGTCCAGCTCATATCCGGAGCGTACAGGGACGTGGATGGCCGTGGCCGGGTTGGCCCCCGGCAATTCAACTGTGGTCATGGGCTCGTTTTAATTATCTCTCGGGAGCGGCCTCAGGCGTAAAACCAGGCGTGAAAGTGGTCCATCGCGAGCGCCGGAGCTACCGCGGCCCGCCTGTTTTCCAATTGGATTCCAGCCCGCTCTTGACAACAAAGTTCGGTTGCACATCCCGGAAATCGAAGATGCCGACGTTGGGATCGGCCTGGGGGTCGAGCGATCCGATGGGCATGCGCCGCTTAAGCGCCTGGATGGATGGCACGGGCGGCCCGTCGATCCCGATCTTCTCACTTGTCACAGCGACCATTGCTCGCGGCACCCAGTTCATCGTGGCCGTGAAAGGAAGAGGCGTTCCACCCACGTTCACAGTCTCCAGCTTGACGAGGATTCTGACAGACGAAGGCGGGCCCGGAAAATGCTCCAACCTCACAATGCGAGCCGTGACCGGGGAGCCTTCCGGAACCAAGACCCGCTTAGACGAAGCGTCACGGATGGCGTTCGCGAACCTGGCCTTCACCCGGTCGCCGGCAGCCGCGCCTTCCGTATCGATGGGCTCAGTGAACAGCAGCTTGAAGGGAAGGCCGGCAGGCAGCGCAAAAGGTGATGGTGGGAAGGCCTGGTTCGGTGCGACATTGCCCGCTGTAGCCGGGTTTGCTGTCGTCGCCGGATCGTCGAATTTCATGGTCGACTCTCCCCGAAACTCGTGACAGCTCGAATATACGGTGCGATTACGCAAGTCGCTGCCGTCGGTATTGAGGATGTCAAGAACAGCCTCGCGCGGCAAAAGAAACTCCGCATCGTGAAGGCGCACCCGGGCGTAGTCGAGCGTGGTGGATGCCTCGCAGGCATCGGTGTCCGCGGGAAGGCCGCTGGTGCGGACCACCAGGCGCACCAGTTCACCCGTCTTTGGATCGACGAGAAAAGTGCCTTCGTACCCGGCGATGACGTGCTCGCGCCGGTTGCCGAACATGTAGGTGCTCTGCTCGCGGGGAACCTGAAAGCCGAATTCAACCAGCGTCCGGCCTTCCAGCGCGGTTTCGCCATTGTAGGAAAAGTTGGCCGCGCTGCCGGTAAAAATGGAAGAAAGAAAGCTTCGGAAGCCGCCGGTTTGAAGAGCGCCCTGACGGACAAAATCGAACACATCGCGGTCGTCGAAGCGGTCTTCGCCTACCCAGGAATAAATCTCGTTGGCGGCCGCGATGGCGACATCCAGCCGCACGCGATCCGTTTCGGCGAGGCGCGGCTTGAACTCTCCCTTTTTCCGCTGGCCGGCTAGCCCGTCGCAGGACAACGGGTGGGTGGGATCGGGCGCGTACTGGGCCCGGTCTATAGTCAGGCTGCACATGTATTTCGGCAGCCGCGCCAGCGTATCGGTGATATTGTCACGGACACGCAGAAGCAGCCCCCTGGGGTCGTCTGTCTGGGCCCATGCGGCGGGCTGGATCGGCGGCGACACAGCTACACAAGCACAGTAGCCTGATCCACATGCTGATGAGGATACCCCGTCGCTGCCTGCCCGACAAGCACCGCCTGTGCAGGTCGCGTCCGTAATCCGTCCATAAAATGTCCGTAATCGTGCGGACACGTTTTGTCACCGTTGACCAAGCGTTCACACGATTGTGAACGCGGCACGCTGAAGCGTGCGCTACGTGCTGCCGCAACCTTTCCGACGGATTACGGTCGCGTATCAGCAAGGACACCGCCTCCGGACCGGCGTAAGCCCAGGCCCAGGTTGTATGATCGAGCCTGAGGTTACTTTAACCAATCCAATGAGGAGAACGGAATGAGAGTTGTCTTATACGGCGCGACGGGCATGATCGGGAGCCGAATTCTGAAGGAGCTGCTGTCGCGCGGGCACGTAGTGACGGCGGTGTTGCGGGACCCTTCCAAGCTGACGCCGCAGAACAATCTGACCATTGAGAAGGGCGACATGCTGGACGCCGACAACATCGCAAAGGTGGCCAAGGGATCCGACGTCGTGATCAGCTCCTATGGGCCTCCCTCCGGACCGCAAGGTCCCGATCCAACCAAGACGAACCTGTTGTCGGATGCCGCGCGAGCTCTCATCGCCGGGGCCAAGCGCGCGGGTGCTCCCCGTATCATCATGGTGGGCGGCGCGGGAAGTCTGGAAGTTTCACCGGGGCTACAGATTGTGGATGCGCCCACGTTCCCGGACGCCTATAAACCCGTTGCGCTGGCACATCGCGATGCCTACTACATTTTGCGCGCAAGCGACCTGAACTGGACCTACTTCAGCCCCGCCATGATGATTCAACCGGGCGAGCGAACGGGCAAGTTCCGTCTGGGGAAAGACGCGCTGGTCTCCGACGACAAAGGCAACAGCTCGATTTCGGCCGAAGACTATGCCCTCGCGCTGGTGGATGAAGTGGAACAGGGACGGCATACCAAGCAGCGGTTCACGGTCGGCTACTGATCCAAATCGAGGTTATTCATCAAAATGGATCCAATGCAGCAATTCAAGCAGGCTGCGGCGGAAGCCGCGGTCGCGCTGGTGGAGAACGGCATGGTGGTTGGGCTGGGAACCGGATCCACAGCCACTCTGGCGGTGGATGTATTGGGCAAGCGGGTGAAAGAAGGCTTGCGCATCATCGGCATACCAACCTCGGAACACACGGCGGCGCAGGCGCGCGGGTTGGGCATCGGCATTTCTTCGCTAGCCGAACATTCGGAGATCGATTTGACGATCGACGGCGCGGACGAAATCCAACGCGGGACGCTGGACTTGATCAAGGGCCGCGGAGGGGCTTTGTTGCGGGAAAAGGTGGTGGCCAGCGCGAGCCGTCGTCTGGTCATCATCGCCGATGAGACCAAGCTGGTGGACCGCCTGGGCGCCCACTTCGCCGTACCGGTGGAGGTGGTGCAGTTTGGCTGGCAGGCGGCGGAGCGCAAGCTGCAGAAACTGGGTGCCCAGACCAAGCTTCGCCCCGGCCCGGACGAAAAACCATTTGTCACCGATGGCGGGAACTTCATCGTCGATTGCCGTTTCAGCCCGATAGAAGCTCCGGACGCGTTGGACCAGGAGCTGAATAGCGTTGTCGGCGTGGTGGAACACGGGCTGTTTCTGAAGATGACGTCGCGGGCGATTGTCGCCGGCCGGGATGGCGTCCAGGTTTTTGCGGCGCAATAGGGCTCGGAAAACGCAACCCTCGCGGGCTCTCCAAATCAAGTTGGCTTTCAGTACCAGGATTGCCTTGTTCTCCAGTTCGTTTTGGTGTATATATGTCACAACCGCCGCCGAACGGGGATTTGGATTGTGGGGCCGGCCGGTTTTCCGTGCAGCCCCGCAACAGCCAGAGCTACGACGGCTAAACTGGCTGGCCTCCGCAAAGGACCGATGGAAGGAACCAGCGCGAGGCCAGCAAGCAGACCCAGCGGGGTCACTGAACGGGTTTCACTGGATATCCACTTTCACTGAATATCTAGCGTTACCCGGACATCCACCGTGCGCGGCGGCAGGCATTCCTTGTTGTTGCAGGCCTGATAGCGGAGCTTCCCGTTCATGAAGGCCATGCCCGGCATTGCGGCGGGAGGCGCTTTGAAACGCGTCGCGATTTCAAAAGTCCCGGTGTAAACGGAGATGGGGTTGGGCGAGAACGATAGCTTCTCCATTTGCGGCTTGGGATAAGTGACTTGCTCGGCCTCCAGCGGATCCTTGTTCCAGGTGAGTCTTATTGGAATCAAGTAATCGTCGCCCGGCATGTTGCTGTTGACGTGGAAGCCCGGCTGCAACTCGGCCTTCACCGAAAATTCCGCTGTTGCACCGCGATGGATGGTGAGGCGCGTCGACGGCGCGATGCTCAGAACCGTGTTACCGGGCGCTTGGGCGAGTAAGCAAGGCCAGGGAGCCGCGAGAAGCAACAGAAGCGCTGGAGCGCGGCGCATTGAGCAGTTGAACGATGGCATTCTTGAATTCCTCTTTCCCTAGGGAAACGCCGACATGAACCGACGCAATCTTTCCCTGCCGGTCAATCAGCAGCGTGGTTGGCAGCGAGTCCAGCCCGCCGTAGGCAGTGCTGACATCGTCGTCGCCAAGCAGGACGCGATAGTTCATTTTCATGTTCTTGACATAGGGCTTGATGGCTGTCCATCCATCCTCATCCATGGAGACCCCAACCACGGCGAAGCCTTGATCCTTAAACTGCCTTTCGAAATCCATGAACCATGGGATCTCGATTTTGCAGGGGCCGCACCAGGTGGCCCAGAAGTCCAGCAGCACCACTTTGCCCTTGTAATCGGCAGGACGAACGGTCTGGCCGTCGGCATCTTTCAGCTTGAACTCCGGCATCGGACGGCCCACCGAGTCGTTCAAACTGAACTGTGCCGCGGGACTATGCTCCTGGCTGACTTTGGCGGCGGGCTTCACAGGGGCCACACCCGAGCAACCGGTCCACAAAAGCGCGCACGCAAGCGCCGAGCCAACGCCGATCAGTTGAACAGAGCGGGGGACAAGCTCGGGGACAATCTTCGACACGGGGATCTCCTAGACCATTATATCGGGCATGAGAGGCCTCAGATCGCGCTCTTAAATCGGGCCCTTAAATCGGGCCCTTAAATCGGGATTGATCCCCTCTGAAACGCGGCGCGAAACCATGCCGCCCGGCGATTGCGATGGCGCGCTGCGAGCGTGTATTCAGGATGCCGGCGCACTCCCGAGTAGATCCAGGCGGCGGTGTCGCAAAAACTTTCACAAAGATACTCGCGCCACTGAGGTGGGTTGACGCTGGCGGCGAGCCGTTCGAAAGCACGCGTTTCCGCGATTCGGCGGACCAGCCCAGTTCGCCGCGCGCGCGTCGCTTCCACTCTTCGCGCACCAGCGCCTCATACGAGCGGCGCGTGGGGTTTCCAAGCCGGACCCATGCGAAGTGAAATAGCTCATGCACCAGAATGCGCGCCAGCTCCCTGGGCTGACGCTTCAGCTCCCGATCCAGCACGATCTCACGTTTTCGAATGAACGAGCCGGCGTAGACCGGCTGGCCGATGCGGACGATTGGAATATAAGCGGCGGCGGTCGGCCGTCAGCGCCGGCCAGAAACGAAGACAAACACTTCGGCCTTCCAGTGCCTCCAGCCGTCTTTCGATGGCTTTAATGGACCTGCTGCAATTGCGCGGGTACCCGCGGAGCAAAATAGGCCGGGTCTTCAATTTTCACGCTGTATTGGGACTGCATTCCCTTGAGCCACTCTTGAAACTTCGCTTGCTTGACGGCTTGGATAACCTGCATGACGGAATCGGTAAAGGAGCGCTGGTTGATCTCCTCGGCGCGAATCAGGTAGAAGCCATTGGCCTCCCTGATCGGAGCGCTCACTTCACCTTGCTTCAGAGCGAAGACCGCGGTTTTGATTGGTTCCGGATAGGGGCTGTCCCGCTTCATTACTCCGAAATCGCCATCTTTTGCGGCGGAAGCCTTATCGTCGGAAATGTCGCGCGCCAACTTGCCGAAATCGGCGCCGCCCTTGATTTGCGTCGCCACATCTTCAATCTTTGCCTTCGCTTCAGCTTCCGTGAGCAGCTTCTTACCACCCGCGGCCGCCTTTCCAGGCGTAGGATTGAACGCAATGTAGATCACCCGGACTTTGACTTCCTTGAATTTGTCCAAGTTGTCCTTGTAGTACTTCTGCTGATCTTCCTCGGTGATCTTCATGGTATTCTGCACGTCCGAGAGCTCCGCGGTGGAAAGCACCTGCATCCGCTGCATTTCCAGTTGGCCCTTGAAGGGGGCTTTCTGATCCAGCCCGCCCTTCTCGGCGTCCTCGGCCAACCGCTGCATTAGAAAAACCTGGCCGAGCAATTGGGGACGCGACCGAGCCGCCTGCTGGTATTGCGCGGGAAGCATGTCGATTAACCTGTCCAAGTCGGCCGCTGTATATTTCTTCCCGTTTACTTCCGCCACTACGGTATCGGGGGCAGGCGCAGGGGTGGCCGCTTCGGCGGGACCATGTATGGCGGGAGCGCCGGGGATGACGCGCACCGGCTGCTGCGCCTGACCGTACATCAGGGCGGACATTAGAAAAAGTATCGCGAGGATCTTCATTTTGAACACTTCCGGAGGCTTGAAAGTATTCAGTTTATCATGCGTCCGTTTACAGGGTCCGCTCGCTATGGATCATCCTGCTGTTATGGATCATCCTGCTGTTATGGATCATCCAGGCTGCTATGGATCATCCGAGTTTGGATCGGATGCAGCGGTCTTCACCTGGACGTGGCGCGGCTGGCCGGCGACAATTCCCTTGCCCGGCAGGCCGCTTTGCTCGGAGATTTTAATGTTGTTGAGAACGTGGATAGCGCCGGCGGCTTTCGCCATTCTCGTCGCGGCCCCTTTGTGCTGCATCACGGTGGTTGAGCCGCTCCAGGTGGCCACGCCGTCCTTGACGTGGACCTGAAAGCCGTCCTTCCCGATCTTGGATTTGGCCAGTTTGGCCTTGATAGTGGCTTCGATCTCAGCGTCGCTGAACTTGCCCTGGCTGTGCGATTGCGAGAGCGGTCCCGCGAAAAGAGACAATTCCGAGACCAACAGGTAGACGAAAACACAGGCTGTTCTCATGCCCACTGAGTGCGCCGCGGAAGCGAGAATTCGCAAAGAAAAACGCCCTACTCGCCTTTGAGCACGCGGGCTGCGATTTTTCCTTGCGCGACGCGGATATCGATCTGCGATTCTGCCGGAGCGTCGGCAGGCTCTTTGACGATGGCGCCAACCTGGTTGGTGACGATGGCGTAACCGCGTTCCAGAATCTTGAGCGGACTTAGCTGGGTGAGATGAGCGATGAGCGGGTTCAAACGCCCCTGCGCGCGCGTCAGCCGCACATGAACCAGTTGGGCGGCGGCCGTGTCGGCTGCCTGTAGCCTGCGCCGCGCGTTGGCGATACGCAAACGCAGGTCCAGACTGCGAAGCCTGGCCGTCAACTCTTCCAGACGCTTGCGGCGGATGGAAGCGGCGGTCTGAGCGCGGCCGCGCATCCGGTAATCCAGTTCGTCGACGCGCTGCTGCAGCCGGCCCACGTTGCGATGTAAGACCGCCGATGCGCGTTCCACTCCGCGCTCATGCAGGGCTCGAGCGGCCATCGCCAAGCGGTAGCGCGTGGCCTGCAACAGCTTGTGATCGAACGCGGTGAGCTGATCGAGGATTTGCTCCCGCGGGCAGATCACCAGTTCGGCCGCGGCGGAGGGTGTGGCGGCGCGCAGATCGGCCACGAAGTCGGCAATGGTGAAGTCGGTTTCGTGACCGACGGCCGAGATCAGCGGCACGCTGCTGGCCGCGATCGCGCGTGCCACGGCTTCTTCATTGAACGTCCAGAGATCTTCGAGCGACCCGCCGCCGCGCGCCAGGATCACTACATCCGCCCATCCCGAGCTGCTGAAAAATTCGATACCCCGGCAAACGGCCTCCACCGATCCCTCGCCCTGCACCAGCGCCGGATATATGCGTAGATGCAGGCCGGGGAACCGGCGCGAAAGTATTTCGGTGATATCGCGGACCACGGCGCCGGAGGGCGATGTAACGATGCCGACGCGCTGTGGAAGCCGGGGAATGGGCCGTTTGCGCGCCGGATCGAACAGGCCTTCGCTCGCCAGCTTCTTCTTCAGTTGCTCGAAGGCGAACTGCAGCGCGCCGTGGCCCTGCGGCTCAATGGCTTCCACCAGGAGCTGATACTCGCCGCGCGCCTCGTAGACATCGATATGGCCGCGAGCCAGCACCGCCATGCCGTCCTGCGGCTTAACCTTGAGGTAGCGCAGCGACTGGCGGAAACAGACGCAGCGCAACTGCGCGTCGTGATCCTTGAGCGTGAAGTAACAATGGCCGCTGGCGGCGGTTTTCGATCCCGAGATTTCGCCCGCCACCCAGACGTCGTCGAACTCATCGCCCAGAAGACCCCGGATGCGCGCGTTCAGTTCGGCGACGGTGAAGGTTTTGCGGACCGGGCCCCAAGCCAGGGCGAGCTGTTCCATCTTAATCGTCATGGTAACGCTCGCGGTGGGAATGGGGTCTTAAGACCCCACTACCCGAGCTACCGGGGCAGCGATTTCAGGTAAGCCAACACGGCCTCTGCATCCGGGCGCGTCATGCGAAACGGCGGCATGGGCGGATTCGGAGGATTACCGGTGCGTGAGATTCCCGTGGTCAGCAGCTTGATGAAATCGGCGTCCGTGCCAGGCGGCCTTCCAGCGATGCGAGGCTCGATCTGCGTCCAATAAGGCGACGGATAAGCGGGCCGCAACTGCGTTGGGCCGCCGCCTAACCAGTGCCCTTTATCCGGGGTGCCGTTCTCAGTGCGCGGCGTGTGACACAGCTCGCACATCGCGACGTTCTCCACGATATAGCGGCCCCGCTCGACCAGAGTCTGGCTGCCCGAGCTTGCGCCTGCCTTTGCGCCGGCAGTTTGTTTTACCTGAGCCGCCGCGGGAGACAACACGACCGCGAACGAGAGAAGCGCAAAGGACGCCGCACGCAGCTTACCGGCGCGGCATTCCGTTTGGCTTCGGTTCTCCAAACGAGACAGCTTCTCCAAAAAAGACATAAAGGAAAGTCGATTGAGTTTTCTCATAGGTCAGTGGACCATCCCAGCGTATCATCGCTGAATGGCTGAACGGCTGGCTGAACAGCCGACTCTACATCGTATCGCGCTGAAGGCCATTAAGGCATTCGATGCACCGAAGCCCTATTGCCACATACTACGCGTCCGCATTTCATGGCGCACGGCAAATATTGATGAACGACAATCGCCTCCACTTACTAAGCGCACGTTATTGGCGCCAGGCAGCGAGTTACTCGGACATGCGTGGTTGTTTCAGTGGCGCGACCACTCGCTTGACAATTCCTCGGTATGTACTATGTGGGCAGCTAATAATGTCTGAGTTATGAGCTACACCACTTGCGCGTGGTGCCGCATGCCAAGTAACCGATGTTAGTGCATGCAAGGGCACTTGTAAAATCAGCACTGAAATTCCACTTTTGGCTTGACGGGAGCGTTGAAATCGAATATGCTCTACGAAGTAAAACTTTGCTAGAAATACGTGGTACATCGCTGCCACGTCAGGGTTCACTTACTCAAAGTCCGAGGAAGAGGTGTAGTGTATGCGCTCAGTGTTTGTAGCCGCTGGTTTGCTAATAACAGCGTCATTTTTTCTGATATTTTCACCGCTGGCATTCGGCCAGGGGGGCTCCGGAACAATCACCGGTACCGTTACCGATCCTACCGGGCTGGCCGTCGCCGGAGCGAACGTGCAAGCCAGGAACATCGCAACTGGAGCAGTTTATTCCGGCGCGTCGACTGCCGCGGGGAATTACACGGTTCCGAATTTGCCGGTAGGCACCTATGAATTATCCGTTACGGTGCCGGGCTTCAAAACTTACGCCCACACTAACCTAACCATCGCGGCGGCGCAAACCCTGAGAGAAGACATCCCGCTGCAAGTGGGCGCGACCACAGAGTCCATCACAGTGGAAGCCCAAGCTTCACTGCTGCAAGCGGAGACCGGCGACGTAACCCACAACGTCACCGTCGAGCAGATGGATGATCTTCCTCTGCTTGGCATAGGAACGGTCAACTCCGGCACGTCGGGCTACCGCAATCCGTACAACACGCTTCTCACCCTTCCGGGTGTGAGCGATTACGCCACCAGCGGACTGTTCGTTGTCAATGGATTGGGCGGGTCGATACCCGGGAGTCCTTTCACCGTCGCTCTGAGCGAAACAATGCGCGTCGAAGGCCAGGACGCCACCTCTCGAATCTTCGGGACCTACCTTTATACTCAGATGGCGCAGCCGAACGCGGACGCGATTCAGGAAATCGCCTACCAGACCAGCAACTACGCCCCTGAGTATGGACAGGCAGGCAGTGTGGTGATCAACATGACGATGAAGTCGGGAACCAATCAGTATCACGGCACCGGCTTCGATTATTTCGTGAACGAAGACCTGAACTCCGGAGATCCTTTTAGCAGCAATGGCCAGGGCGCAAAGGAACGGCCGCGAAACCGCCGTAACGATTTCGGCGGCACGTTGGGCGGCCCCGTCATCATTCCCAAGCTCTACAACGGGAAGAACAAGACCTTCTTCTTCTTCGCATATGAGCAATACCTGGAAGGCACGCAGCTCAATTTCGTCGACACGGTCCCAACCACCGCCATGCGGGCCGGCGACTTCTCGGCGATTTCCGGGAATGGAACTTGCAGTTTGTGCGCGGCCTACGGTATTCCGACCGCCCCACTGGGCACGGACGCTCTGGGTAAGCCGGTGTACGCAAATGAGATCTACAACCCCGCTACGCGCGGCGCCACTAGCGGTGGTCTGGGGTACGCCAGTCCGTTTCCGAACAATGTCATTCCCGCCAGCGCGATGAGTGCGAGTTCTCTGGCGTTTCTAGCCTTGTTCCCCCAACCACAGAACTCCAATCTCGTCGGAAACTATAACGGAACCATCGGGAGCGGAAGATACTCCGCCATCCCTTCGTTTAAGATCGATCAAATTGTCTCCGACAGGGACAAAGTATCGTTCTTTTGGTCCAGGAACAATACCGAGAGCCAGATCTCCACTCCCTTGGGGAATGCGGATGGTCTGCCGGAGGAGATTGGCGGGTACCGCGGGACATTCATTCCTACCTACACGACGCGGCTGAACTACGACCGCACTATTTCTCCGACCATGCTGCTCCATTTGGGCGCGGGCTACTACCACACCAGCTTTAACGACCACGCACCGTTCCTCTCATTCAACCCATCCGCATTCGATCTCTCCGGCTTTCTGGAAAACCGCCAGTTTCCGAGTTTGACTGGCTTGTGCGGACAACTCGTCGGCCCTCCGGGCACGCCGACCAATTGCATTCAAGGCGCTCTCGGCACATCTTCCGGCTTTGGCGGAATGCAGAATGTGGGGACCTCGGGTCAAATCCAGTCGCAAAACTACGAAGAGAAGCCCACCTTTAACGCGAATCTTACTTGGGTCAAGAGCAGCCACACCTTCAAATTCGGCGCGGAACTGTACCTGGAGCAAGCCTACACTGGAGCTTATTCGGGCGTAACGCTCGCCACGGGTACTGGCCCAACCTCGGAACCCTACATTCCGACCAATAGCTTCAACGGGTATAACATGGGCTTTGGCTTCGCCAGCTTCCTGCTGGGCGACTACAGCTCCGTTACACAGACCCCGAGTGAGTTTACCCGTGAGGGAAGCCAGCAATGGGGAGTGTTCGCACAGGATTCCTGGAAGGTGCGCCGTAATCTGACCGTGACTTACGGTGTGCGGTGGGATTACGCCACTCCAGAACACGAGCAATATGGGCGCTTGGGACAACTGGACCCGACCTTGGCAAACGCCAATGCAGGCGGCGCGCTCGGTGCGGTACAGTATGCCAGCACTTGCAACTGCAACTTCTATAAGTCGGCTTATCCTTTCGCGCTTGGTCCACGGCTCGGAGTCGCCTATCAACTCCGGCCCAAGACGGTGTTGCGCGGTGGATGGGGATACACTTACCAATTCGTTGCAAACCCAGCCGGAGCCACGATCGGCACGAACGGCGTCTATCCTCTATCCGGGATCAACCCCTACGTAAACATCGCGACTCCAGGCTCAATTGTGCAGCCCACCTGGCCAGTTACCAATCCGTATGTCTATCCGCCCGTCGGGCACGGTGGGTATCCCGGGTGTGTCGGATCCCTTTGTCCCCGACGGGAATGAAAACCGGCCGCCCCGCATCAACCAATTCAGCTTCGGCATCCAGCAGGAAATCACGAAGAATTTCATCATGGAAGCTACCTACGTTGCCAACCGGGCCGTTTGGTTGGGAAGTGGACCTCTAGGCACAGTGGCCGGTACCGGCGTTCATCCGGTCAACGGGACTGGGACAGCTCAAATCTCAGAGCAAACGTACGCGCAATATGGCTTCTATCCGTATCCTGGAACCGGCCCTGCGGGCACCAACAACTATGCCGATTACCTGCTGACAACGCAGCCGCTGGGCAGCGCGGCGGTGCAGGCCAGGTTGGCCGCCTCTGGGCACGCCGGATTTACGCCTTATGCCAGCTTCCCGAAGACCAATTCGCTGGCAAGCGCACTTTACCCATTTCCCCAATACGGCGGCATTCTCGACGCGGATTCCCCAACCGGCCGTTCCAAGTACGACTCCTTGCAGATCAAGGCGACCAAGCGCTTCTCGCACGGGTTGCAGGCTGGCGGCACCTACACCTGGGGCCAGGGCTTCGTGGAGCCGCAACGCCAGGACTTCTTCAATCCCAAGAGCATCGACGTGGCAACTCCAGCAAATTCCGCCGCAGGATTTGAACTTCAACGCCATCTACACGGTTCCCAAGGCGGAGTTCATACCCAAATTCTCCAGTACGCCGCCAAGGATTGGCAGATCGGCTGGTTCGCGAATTATCAGAGCGGCCAGTTCCTGGCGCCTCCCACCAGCCCCACATTGAATTTCTTCCAAAGCGAGGACATTCGAGTTGCGGGCCAGCCCTTGTATACGTCAGGCGTGAACATCAACGATCACGGCACCTTCAATCCGTATACCACCCAGGTGCTAAATCCAGCCGCCTGGGCGCCATGCCCGCAGAACGCGGCCTGTGCGTCGACCTCGGTGTATTACAAAGATTTCCGCGGCCCACGCACTCCGACCGAGAACGCCAACATCGGCCGGAATTTCCGGTTCGGCCCGGAGGGTAAGTTCAACCTCTATATCCGAGCCGAATTCGTCAACATCTTCAACCGAACCTTGATGCCGAATCCGGTTACGGCGAACCCAGTCGCCGCATCGGGTGCGATAAACCCGATCGTCCATGGCGGCGCCAACGGCCAGTTAACGGGCGGCTTCGGAGTCATCGACGCCTACCTGCCCACTGGCAGCATCTACGGCACGGCGCCTTACCTTCTGGGCCGCACGGGCACGTTAGTCGCCCGGTTCTCGTTCTGATCTACTGATGTAGTGTCCTGGCTTGCTTTTCAGTAGGCCTCCTCATTACGCTCGGCTTGTTCGCAGCAAGCCGGGCGTTTATTTTTTATGCGGAGGAGACCCGCCGCGTGGGGAGCCTGCAGAAGAGAACCTCAACCTTCCGCGATTCGCATGGAGGCCGCTTGAAGTTCGTACTGCACCTGTTCTTCCGCGAGTTCCTTGGAGGAGAAATTGGAAGTACTCTCAATCGGGACGGGATCATCCTCTAACGTCAGTTTGAACGACCATGTTCCGTCTTGGTGGTTGGTGAACTCCACGTCGCCGGAGACTGTCCCGTTGCTGATATTCATGGTGTCGATATTATCAAGACCAGCAAGCTACCGTCGTTTTTCGGAACCAGCGGGTCCGGTAGAGTGGCGGCGAGTGACACCAGCGTGCTTCAATAAACACAGCGTTTTCAACTGGCCCGGGTGGCGAAATCGGCAGACGCAAAGGACTTAAAATCCTTTTTCCGGCAACGGGAGTGTGGGTTCAAGTCCCACCCCGGGCACCAGGTTTGAGACAATCCCAACTCACGGCCGCGGGCGCCGCCGCGCGGACCTTGCGCAGGGTCGCGTCCTCAAATAAGAGCGACGGAACTAGCAGCGAAACCGGCGGAAAAATTTCAATGTAAACCCTTTATCAGCCGGATCGGTCTAACGGGGCGGATGGAAAGAGCTCTTTCATCCGAGGTGGCGCCGGGAGCCGTGGGAAGCAGCGGTTCGCTGGACAACTTTGAAGGGTTGTTCGAGCAGCATCGTCCGCGGATTTTCCGCTTTATTTTGGCGTCGCTTCGGAACCAGGAATCGGCCGAGAACCTGACGCAGGATTGTTTCGTGAGAGCCTACCAGGCTCGCGACCAGCTACGCAGCGCCGCGAGCGCCGGAACATGGCTAATGCAGATTGCCGCGAATCTGGTGCGCAGTCACGAAGCCAGCGGCCGCCTGAAATTCTGGAGGCGCAAGCTACGCGCGGACATAGATCTGTCGGACGCCGGGGATTGGATCCCGGACCGGCAGATGTCTCCCGAACAAATGGCGGCAGCCAAGCAAGAGGTGGAAAAGATCTGGAAGGTTGCGGGCCGATTATCCGGGAGACAACGCACCGTATTCTTGCTCCGGTTCGGCGAGGACATGGAATTGCTGGAAATCGCCGCCATTACAGGGATGAAAGAAGGAACGGTTAAAACGCACCTGTTCCGTGCATTGAAGGCGGTGCGGAGCGCGCTTGAGGAGCCAAGGAAATGAGCCAACACTTAACTTCGCAGCAGATTCTCGAATGCCTGATCGGCGCCGGCGATCTGGACGGACAGCGGCACGCCCGCGAATGCAGCGCCTGCCGCGCCGAAATGGAGAGCGTGGCTAAACCCCTCACATGGTTTCGAGCATCCTTCCGCCAGCAAGGGGAGCGCGGAATGCACTACGCCTTCGCAACCGCGCCGGTTCTGCTCCTCAAGCCGGCGTCAATAGGAAGACGAGCCGGTGCAACCTCCATCCTGGTCCATGTGTGCGCCATCGGTCTGCTGTTTCTGATCGGAACCAACAAGGTGGTTCAGCAGGTGGTGAAGCAGCGGATCGACCTGATCGCACCCGATATCGCTCCGTATAAGCCAACCATCAAGAAAGACGCCATGCATGGCGGCGGTGGCGGTGGGGACCGTTCTCCCACGCCAGTGAGCACGGGCAATCTGCCGAAGCTCGCCAAGCGGCAGTTCGTGCCTCCTATGGTTAAGCCGCCGGACAATCCCAAGCTGGTGATGGATCCCACGCTGATCATCCAACCGGACGCTAACATTCCGAAGGTGGCTACACCCAATCTGGGCGATCCGTTGGCGAAGTCCGGACTTGCCTCCAACGGCTTTGGCGCCGGCGGCGGTATGGGCAGTGGACGCGGCGGCGGAATCGGGCCGGGTTCGGGGCCGGGATTTGGCCCGGGGTTAGGCGGCGGCATGGGCGGCGGAGCGTACAAGATCGGTGGTGGCGTTTCTGCACCCAGCATTATCTACAAAGTGGAGCCTGAGTATTCCGAAGAAGCGCGCAAAGCCAAGTTCCAGGGCACGGTTGTGCTGTTCGTCGTGGTGGATGAGCATGGCAATCCGCGCGACATCAAGATCCTTCGCCCGCTTGGTTTAGGCCTGGACGAAAAGGCCGTCGAAGCCGTGGAAAAATGGAAATTCAGCCCCGGCAAAAAGGACGGCAAGCCAGTTCCGGTACAGGCGCAGATTGAAGTTAACTTCCGGTTGTTGTGAAGGCGAGCAAAACCGCATGCTCACGCATGGCGGCTCAGTGAGTTCCTCCCACGACCGGCAGCTGCGCCTTCAGCCACGCGACAATCATCGGTTCCAACTCAGGATTCTTCGCAAACATTGGAACACCGTGTTCGGTGCCAGGATAAATCTTGAGTACCGACTTCGGATCCTTGGACTCGGCCACCGCTTCTCGAATACCTTTTGCCGCATTGGTGTCGCCTTCGCTGGCCGCGCCAAACACCGGTAGCGATGGGTTCCCTGCGATGTAGGCCTTCGCCGCGTCGCTAGCCTGGCCCGAAAGGATCATCAGCGCCCGAATCTCGTGATGGCGCGCCGCCAGATCCGACGATTGCGTAACGCCGCAGCTTGCTCCGCCCACCGCGATGCGCGTTTGATCCACGCCTTTCTGCTTGGTCAGATACTCGAACGCCGCGTCCACATCGCCCGGCCACTTCTGCCTGTTGGCCGCGCGCGTATCGGGATCCGTGGACTTGCTCCCGCCGCTTTCTCCGAAGCCCCGGTAATCGATGGTCAGTACTTTGAAACCGTTGCCCGCAAGATCGTTGGCCAGACCGTCCCACGCATGCCGGTCCATGTTGCACTGATGCAGCAGCAACATCGCGGGACCCGGCCGCCCCGCTGAAAAATACGTTCCTTTGAGGTCCACGCCATCGGGCGCTTTGATGTCGACGTCCTTCTTATGGACTTCCGCGGACAGGCCGACTGTGAGCGTCAGTGCCGCCACAATGACAAGAATTTTCATAGTGCCTCCTTCAGAGTCTATCCCGAAATCTGAACTCCGGCGATGCAATCAGCGTGGCGTACGAACCAAACCGGTCGCCGTCCCAGCCCGGTTCCGGCTCGCTTGGCTCTTGTTCAAACACTCGCAGGGTCTGGTAGGTTGTCGATCGCTGCACGGGGATGCGGCGGGCCGCTCGAATCCGGGATCGCATCGCCGTGGGATGCAGGAATTGGCCGTGCTGCGCGCCGGCAGACGTCGAAATGCTTTCGTTCATCAACGTCCCGCCAAAATCGTTTGCGCCGGCCTGCAGGCACTCCTGCGCGAGCTGCGCTCCTTGCTTCACCCAGGTGGCTTGAATATTCGGGATCCATGCATCCAACATCAGCCGCGCCACCGCGTACATGCGCAATACATCTTCGCGAGCAACTTCGGTGGGAACCCCCGCCACCAGCGACTTTTTCACCATGGGCGCTTCGGCGGCAATAAAGCTGAGCGGGACAAACTCAGTGATACCGCCCGTTTCCTTTTGAATGCCGCGCAGCAGCTCCAGGTGCCGGGCACGATCCAAAGCCGTCTCGATATGCCCGTACATGATGGTGGAAGTGGTGGGAATGCCGACCTTATGCGCCGTGCGGATCACCGTGGTCCAGTCGCGTGTTGCAATGCGCCCCGGAGAAATGATGTCGCGTATGCGATCGTCCAGAATCTCCGCCGACGTACCCGGCATGGAACCCAGCCCCACGTCTTTCAGGGCCATCAGATAATCTTCAATACTGCCGGTTGGACAACGTCGCGCCGTAGAGAATTTCCTCGGGCGAAAACGCGTGCACGTGAATCTCCGGAATCGCTTCCTTGATGGTTTTGCAGAGATTGATGTAAAACGATCCGTCGATGCGCGGCGGCAACCCCGCTTGAATGCAAACCTCCGTGGCGCCGAGATCCCATGCCTCGCGAACGCGCCGCAGAATCTCTTCGGTGGGAAGAAAATATCCTTGCTCCGCGCGATGGCCCCGGCTGAACGCGCAGAAGCCGCATCGCTTCACGCAAACGTTTGTGAAATTGACGTTCCGGTTGACCACGTACGCAACGCGATCGCCCACTCGCCGGCGTCGTAGCTCGTCAGCCGCGGAAATCAGGCGAGCCAGCTGATCGCCTTCGGCAGAAAACAGCGCTTCACCGTCCTCGGCCGAAAGTTCCCGGCCTTCGAGAGCCTGATCGAGAATTGCTTTAATAGTCATGCCACCAACCCCGCAGCGTCTGTCCATGCCAGAGCTCTTTGACGCAACGCGTCGGCCATCCAGAGCGGATCACTCAGGTATTCCGGATAAGCCGCCAGCCTCTCACGCAGTTCGAAGCCGCCTTCGCGTGTTACCAATCCCAGCGCAGCAATCTGCGGCCATGCCATCTCAGGATTGATGAAGTCGCGCGTCACCGGCGAAATGCCTCCCCAATCGTTGATGCCGGAACGCAGGTAATACCCATACCCATCCTGCGAGAGATTGGGCGGCACTTGCAGGTTTACCGTGCTGCCCAAAATCAGCCGAGCCACCGCGGCCGTTCGCGCCACATCCAGCTCCGTGGGTTCCTCACGATTTGCGAAAAGCGTGTCGGCCTTGGCGCGGAAGTTCTGAACAATCACTTCCTGGATGTGCCCGTGCTTCTCATTCATCTCGCGAATCGCAAACAGTGCCTCCACGCGCTCGTCCAGCGTCTCGCCGATGCCAATCAGAATGCCCGTGGTGAAAGGGATCCGCAATTCCCCGGCAGTTTCGATCGCCGCTAACCGGATCTTGGGCACCTTGTCGGGACACCGATGATGCGCCTCGCCCGCTGCCAGCAATCGCAAGCTGGCAGTCTCCAGCATCATCCCCATGCTCGCGTTGACGGGCCGCAACTGTTCCATCTCTTCGCGTGAAAGAACGCCTGGGTTCGCGTGCGGCAACAGACCCGTTTCCTCAAACACCAACTGGCACATCGCCCGCAGATATTCGATTGTGGAACGGAACCCGCGGCGCTCCAGCCACTCCCGATACTCCGGATATCGCAGCTCCGGCTTGTCGCCCAAGCTGAACAGCGCTTCCTTGCAGCCGGCCTCTCTACCCGCGCGCGCCACCGCCAGCACTTCATCGGGCGTCATGGTGTGCGCCTTCCCATCGCCGGGCTCGCGCGCGAAGGTACAGTATCCGCAACGATCGCGGCACAGGTTGGTCAGCGGGATAAAAACCTTGCGGGAATACGTGATCAC
The DNA here is from genome assembly GCA_963747945.1 of Bryobacterales bacterium. Classification (GTDB taxonomy): domain Bacteria; phylum Acidobacteriota; class Terriglobia; order Bryobacterales; family Bryobacteraceae; genus Palsa-89. The sequence continues at coordinate 200,726 of CAVVHB010000023.1, read as the reverse complement.
CGGACCAGTACGCGCGTCACGAACCGCGCTCGCCTCCCTCAGGAGTTCGAGCAGTTCGCCGCCCGTCGGCACGCAGCAACCGGCCGGCGTCTGAGCGCGAAATTCCCGTTGCGATCTGTTGCGGGGACACGAATCAGCCCATCGCGTGGGTATGGACGGCCTCGATTTTATACAGCACGCGCACTTCGCCGGGTCCACGGTGCGCATACTTATCCAGCCCTGTGTACTTCTTTGAAAGCTTGTCGATGAGTTCGTCCGCCCCTTTTTCAGTGATCTCCACCACGCGGCCTCGAATCGAAAGATGGCGATACGGATTGTCGGGGTCGAGAATGTCGATGCCCACGCGCGGGTCGCGCCGGATGTTGTTGTCTTTCACCCGTCCCTTGGCGGAATCGATCAGAATGTGCTCGCCATCGTAGTCGAACCAGACTGGCGCCACATGCGGACTGCCGTCCGGCATCAAGGTCGCTAGCTGCGCAAACGCCTTCTTCTTGGTTAGGTCGAGGTATTTTTCAGGAATTGCTGGCAAGATGGTCTCCTCTTCATTTCGAGATTAGCACCAAGCATGAGGTGCGAGTTATTTTAAGAGTACTCGTGCAAACAATCATCGCAGTAGTGGGTGGCACTGGAGCGGAGGGCAGCGGGCTGGCCGCTCGATTCGCTCACGCCGGCGTGCAGGTTCGCATCGGCTCACGCAACTTGGAAAAAGCGCAGGAAACGGCGCGCCGCATTGGCGAGAGCGCCACCGGCCATACGAATCCAGACGCAGTCTCAGGCGCCGGCATCGTGATTCTAACTGTGCCTCTCTCCGCGCAGGTGGAAACGCTGAAGGCGATTCGCGGCAGCTTCGCTCCTGGCGCAATCCTGGTGGATGCCACGGTGCCGCTCGAAGTCGCCATCGGCGGACGTCTCTCGCGCATACTCACGCTGTGGGATGGCTCGGCCGCGCAACAGGCGGCGCGCCTTGTTCCCGGCGTGCCCGTGGTTGCGGCGTTTCATGCGTTGAGCGCGGAGGCGCTGGCTAAGCTCGATCATCCGCTCGATTGCGACGCTTTGATCTGTGGCGACAGCGCGGAAGCCAAGGCCACCGTCACCAAACTGGCTGCCCTGATTCCCGGAGTGCGTGCCATCGACGCCGGCCCGCTCGACAATGCGCGCCTGCTCGAAAGCGCGGCGGCGCTGCTCATTTCGCTCAATCTGCGTCATAAGATTAGAGACTCAGGGATGCGAATCACCGGAGTGAAAGCGTGAAATTACGCCGTGTCGTCACGCTTGCCGGCGGTGTGGGCGCGGCGCGCTTCCTCGACGGATTCGTCCGAGTGATTCCGCCCGAGCGCGTCTTCATCATCGGCAATACCGCCGACGATACCGAGATTCACGGCCTCCACATTTCGCCCGATCTCGATACCGTCACCTATACTCTGGCGGGTTTGGCGAATCCGCAACATGGCTGGGGCCTGCGCGGCGATAGCTTCCGCTGCCTGGAGGCTCTGGGACGGCTGGGCGCCGATGCCTGGTTTCAACTGGGCGACCTGGACCTGGCCACTCATCTTCATCGGACCGAGCGCCTGCGCGAAGGCGCCACGCTTTCTGAAGTAACTCGCGAAATCGCAGCCGCGCTCAAGGTTCGTTCCACGCTGGTTCCAATGTCGAATGAACGCGTGCGGACGCGCATTTGCACGCCCTCGGGTGAGCTGGAGTTTCAAACCTATTTCGTGAAGCGCCGCGCGCGCGAGCGTGTAACCGCCGTACGCTTTGAGGGCGCTCCGGAAGCGTCGCCCGCACCCGGATTGCTGGACGCCATTCGAAGCGCGGAGGCCATCATCCTCTGCCCATCCAATCCATTTATCAGCATCGGCCCCATTCTCGCCATCCCCGGCATTCGCGCCGCGTTGCAATTGAGACGTGACAAGGTGGCTGCAATTTCACCCATCGTGGGCGGCCGCGCGCTGAAAGGTCCCGCGCACAAAATGATGAAGACTATGGGCCTGGAATCGTCAGCGGCCGGCGTGGCGAAGCTCTACCAAGACTTCTGCGGTGTCTTTATCCTGGACGAAGTGGATCGCAAGCAGGCGTCAAAAGTGGCAGCTTTGGACATGCGTCCGGTAGTCACCAACACCATCATGCGCGGGTTGCGCGAGAAGAGGTCTCTGGCGCGAGTGGTGTGCCGGGAATTGGGCATCGCATGATCTTCGCCATCCTTCCGGTGAAGAGCCCGCATAACGCCAAGCAGCGCTTGACGGGATTTCTTGCCGTTGAACAACGCGAAGCCCTGGCTCGCATGCTTTATAGGCAGACGCTGGCCGCGCTGTGCCAGGCCGAGGGGATCGACCGGGTGGTGGTGGCCACCAGCGACGTCGAGGTGGCCGATCACGCGCGCTGCTCAGGCGCGCTGGTGTTTGAAGAAGACGAACAGGTTAGCCACAGCGTTTCCGCCGATGCAGCGTGTTTGCGTGCCATGGAAATAGGCGCATCGACGGCATTGCTGGTCCCGATCGATGTTCCCACCGCTACCCCGGCCGATTTCACGCTGCTCGCTGCGCGATCGAACGACGGACTCCACCCCGGCCTGGTCGTCGTTCCCTCCTCCGATGGCACCGGCACCAATGCGCTGGTGCGTACGCCGCCCAATTGCATCCAGAGCCGCTTTGGTCCCGGCAGCTTTCGCGCTCATCTGGATCAGGCGCTCGCGAAGGGTTTGCCCGCCGACGTGCTGCGCCTTCCCGGGCTCATGTTCGACATCGACACTCCCGAAGACGTCGCCGAATACTTGGCGCTTACACACGAGTGCGAGGTTTCCTCTTTTCTGCGATCGGCATGCGCCTCGAAATTGTAGCGCTCGCGAACTTCCCCGAGGTGCGGCCGGGTGACGACCTCGCGTCACTGATCAGCATTGCGGCCGTCGATATCGATCAAACCGTTGTGATGGCCGTAGCGCAGAAGATCGTTTCCAAAGCCGAAGGCGCGATTGTCGATCTGCGCGAGATTCAGCCGTCGGCGATCGCTCGATCCTGGGCTGAGGAATGGAGGAAGGACCCACGCCTCATCGAACTGATCCTGGCTCAGTCGCGCCGCATCGTCAAAATGGATCGCGGCGTCATCATCTCGGAAACGCAGCATGGTTTCGTTTGCGCCAACGCCGGTGTCGATCAGTCCAATGTCGAAGGCGAACATTTCGCCACCATTCTTCCCACCGATCCCGACGCCTCAGCGCAGCAGGCTACGGAGACTCGCTCAGATGCGGCGCCGTCATCATCACCGATACCTTCGGACGGCCCTGGCGCGAAGGCCTGGTCGATGTCGCCATCGGCGTCGCGGGTCTCGATCCTCTGGACGATCTGCGCGGACGCACGGACCGGCATGGCCGCCAGCTCTCGAGCACGATTATCGCCGTAGCGGATCAACTGGCCGCGGCCGCAGGCTTGGTAATGCCCAAAGCCGCAGGATTTCCGGTGGCGCTGATTCGCGGCTTCGAGTGGAAGGCCGCAGAAGGCTCTGCCCGTTCGCTATTACGCAAGCCGGAGCAGGATCTATTTCGTTAACAGCGCGCTCCCGAGCTCCCGCCACTCGCGCAACGGGAGCGCCTTCGGATCGGCCGTAAGCACCTGAATGCAAACATGGTCCGCGCCTGCCGAATGATGCTCGCGGATTCGATTCCTAATCGCGTTCAGATCGCCCCACGCAATCATCGCGTCGATCAGGCGGTTGCTTCCGCCATCTTTGAAATCGCTTTCGTCAAAACCAAGGCGCAGAAAATTGTTCGCGTAGTTCGGCAGCGTGAGATAGAAGCCCAGGAACGCGCGCCCGATCGCCCGCGCCTTTTCCGCATCGGTCTCCAGCACCACCGCCTGCTCGGGACACAGATAAGGCTTCGGCCCCAGGATCTCCCGCGCCTGAGCCGTATGTTCCGGGTTCGTGTTGTAGGGATGGGCACCGTCGGCACGTTCGCCCGAAAGCTCCAGCATCTTCGGACCCAGCGCCGCCAGCACTCGCACGGGTTTCGTCGCGGGCGCAACGGAATAGTAAGGCGCTTTGTCCATGTCATCCAGATAAGCGCGCATCGTCGCCACCGGCTTCTCATAACGATGCCCGCGCAACTGTTCCACCAAAGGAACGTGGCTCACTCCCAGCCCCAGCAGAAATCGATTGGGATACGCCTCCGCCAATGTTTTCTGCCCGCACGCCATCGCCACTGCATCGCGCGCGTAGATGTTCGCGATCCCGGTGGCGATCACCATTCGCTTCGTCGCCGCGAGATACAGCCCCGCGTTGGTCAGTATTTCACGCCCCAGTGCTTCGCCGAACCAGAGCGCTCCGTAGCCCAACTCCTCCAGCTCGCGAGAAGCGTCCTGTGCCTTAGCTGCCGGCTGATCCTCCAGTTGTCGGGTCCAGATTCCGATGGGACCCAGTTGTATCGATGTTTGTGGCATCTTTTTTAATCTGCTCGATGGATGAAAACGACTGTCCCGAACATTATAGTCAGTGTCAGCCCCTATTCGGGCGACCTGAAAGAGAGGCAATCCAGAATGAAGAGTTTACTATTCGGAATGAGCGCGCTGATGCTGGTGGCAGGCGCTGCCATGTATGCCGCCGATGCGACGCCGGCCGAGGGAACCAAGGCGCCCGGCTTTACCCTGAAATCGCAGGAAGGGAAAGAAGTCAGCCTGAAGGATTATAAGGGCAAATGGGTGGTGCTGTATTTCTACCCCAAGGACATGACACCGGGCTGCACTATCGAAGCGCACAATTTCCAGCGCGACCAGCCCGAGTTCGACAAGAAGAACGCGGTGATCCTGGGCGTCAGCCTGGATACCGTGGATTCGCACGTGCAATTCTGTACCAAAGAAAACCTGACGTTCAAGCTGCTCTCCGATCCCGAGCATGTAGTGGTGGACAAATACGGGTCGCTGGGAGCCTTTGGCAAGATGCAGGTTGCGAATCGCAACACGTTCCTGATCGATCCCAAGGGGATGATTCGTAAAGTCTACCTGAAGGTAGATCCGAATCCGCATAGTAAGGAAGTTCTGGCGGAACTGGACGAGCTACAGAAAAAGAGCGATTAGAGGCGGTAAGATGAGGCTTCGTGCCCACGCAGCAGCAAGAGTTTGAGAGTACCGCGATGCCGCACCTGGCGGCCCTGCTGCGCGTGGCACGACGTCTGACGCTTGAGCGCGCGTCCGCTGAAGACCTGGTTCAGGAGACCATGCTGCTGGCCTGGCGCGGTTTCCGGCAATTCCAGCCGGAACAAATGCGCGGGCATGGCTGTTCCGCATCTTGTTCAATGCGTTTCATAGCGAGGGCCGCAAGGCGCGCCCTGACTCGCTTCCTTCCGCAGAATACGCCCGGCCGATGTTGCAGGAGCGCGTGGAAATCTCCGAGGCGCTGGATGCATTGCCTTTTGAGCAAAGAACAGTTTTGCTGCTCGCCGTAGTGGAAGGATTCACTTGCCAGGAGATCGCGGGAATATTGGAAACGCCGATCGGAACCGTGATGTCGCGGCTGAGCCGTGCGCGGCAGCAGTTGCGAAAGAGTTTAGCGCCAATGGCGAAAGAAGCGTATCGATGACCGACGACGAACTGGATCAGCGCGTGCGGGAGAGCATTCTGGCGGAACCGATCGACACCTCGCGTGTCGCGGTGGCCGTGCGAAATCAGATCTGGCGCCGCAGGCACATAACGCGTTGGGCCGTGGTCGCAATTGCGGCCGGCATCGCGCTGGCGGCTTTTTTCTGGCCGCGAACCCCTCCCGTCTGCGTTGCAGCGGCTCAGGATCATCAGCAAGAAATAGTGCGAGGTGAGCCGCGGCGATGGCTCACGGATCTAGCAGCAATCGAATCGCTCGCAGAGAAACAGGGCGTCCCGGCGGCGGCGATTCCCGCCCTGGGGACCACCGGCTATCGTTTGGAACGCGCGCGGCTTTGTTTCCTCAAGAAGCAAATCTTCCTGCATTTGGTTTATACCAAAGACGGCGGCCAATACTCCGTGTATTTGCGCCCTCTTACCCAGGAGGCATCATTCAGCGCTGCTGTTGGCGGCAGCGAGAAGCTGGCGTATTTCCAGACCAGGCGTGTGACAGCTGTTTTTGTTAGCCAGACCGCCGATGCACGAGCGTTCGCGCTTGCGGGTGCCAGGGTACTCTAGTTGCCGCCGGTGCTGGCCGGAGGCCCCGAAGTTTTTTTGCTGCCGTCGGCCCAAGTTACTTCGCGCGAGTGCGCAAAGTTCGATCCATCGCGCGCGCGCCATCCATACACCGTCACCGTATCGCCCACCTTCATCGTTTCACGCGTCCAGCCCTGGCGCCGCAGCATGTTGGGAGGAAAACCTTCAAACTTCCAGTGGATAATGCCCGAGTCATCCCTCACGTCGAGGTAGAAATGAATGTGAGGATTCTCCCAGTCAACCTGCGTGACCACGCCTGTGATCGTCACTGGCTTGGAGTCGTCGTATTCGGCCCCGAAGGAGTGATGCGCGAAAACGGGAGTGGTGAGCAACAGCCCAGCGAAGGTGGATGCTAACAGAATAGATCGCATAAATGCCTGCGCAATATTATATCTGTCCAAGCCCAAACACGCGCTCCGCGTTGGTCTGGTAGAGCTTCTTTTTATCGCCGTCGCTGATTGGAAGGTCGTCGGTGACCTTCACTTCTTCCGGCACGAACTGATAAGGATAATCCATTGCATAAAGCACTCGATCGACGCCCAGCACCGATTGGCAATATAGAATTGGCGGTTCCCATGCCATGCCGCTGGTGGTGAAGTACATGTTTTCCCTGACGTAGTCACTGGGCTTCTTCTGCAACTTCTGCACGGACGCGTAGCGGTTGGCCTTCACCATCGCGGCGTGCATGAAATCGATGCGGAAAAGCCAGTAAGGCAAGCCTTCACCTAAATGTCCGGCGACGATGCGGAGCTTCGGGAAACGATCGAAGACGCCGCTGACGATCACGCGCAGCAGGTGCAGCCCAGTTTCGACCGCGAAGCCGAAAATAGCGCCATCCAGGCCGCGTTCGATGAACGGACCGATCATGGACTTCGGCGGCGTGGTGGGATGAATATACACCGGCACGTTTAAGTGTTCGGCCGCTTCGAAGATGGCCCAGAATTTCGGATCGTCCAGGTATTCGCCGCGCGTGTGGCTGTTCACGATGGCGCCCTTCAGGCCCAGCTGGCGCACGCCGCGCTCCAGTTCCTTGGCCGCGCCCGCGGGATCTTGCGGAGCAATGGCGGCGAGTCCGGAGAAACGGCCGGGATGTTTGCGAATGGCTTCCGCCAGCTGATCGTTAAACGAATGCGCGAGCGCGGTGGCTTCCGGCGCGTCGAAAACCTGAACGCCCGGCGCGGTCAGCGAAAGGATCTGCATCGCGATGCCGGTATCGTCCATGTCGCGCAGGCGCCGCTCCCCCAGGTCCTGGATACGTTCGGCGAGCGCCGTGGCGCGGGGACTGGCGCCAGAATAAAATCCCCACAGGCTGCGAAAACCGGGATCGTCATAGCCATCCTCGAGCAGCTTGCGATAGCGCGCGATCAACTCCTGTGGGGCGAAGGCTTCTTCGGTGGCGATGCGCAGGTAATTGGGATTCGTTGTCATAAGATCAGGACTCACTCACGAACTTGGTCACCAGGCAGGCTTCCAGGCCTTCCATGCCTTCTTCGCTCCCGTGCCCGCTTTCCTTGATGCCGCCAAAGGGTGAGTCGCGGACCGAGATCAGATAGCTATTGATCCCGATCAAGCCTGCTTCGAGCTGGTCGCCCAGCAAATTCACGGTGCGATTCGATCGCGTGAAGGCGTAAGCAGCCAAGCCGTAGGGCAAGCGGTTGGCCTGCTTGATCACGTCACCAAAATCGGAGAAGGGATTGATGATCGCGATGGGTCCGAAGGGTTCCTCATTCATGATGCGCGCTTCGTTCGGCACCTCCGACAGCACGGTGGGCTCCCAGAAATAACCAGAACCCGGAATGCGCGAACCGCCCGCATCGAAATGAGCGCCGTGTTTCTTCGCGTCCGTGAGCAGCTCCTCCATAAAGTTTAAACGCAGCGAATGCGCCAGCGGTCCCATTTTGTTGGTCTCGACTAACCCGTCGCCGACGGTCCAAGAACGTGCGCGCGCCGCGAAGCCATCGACGAACCGCTTATAAATTTTCTCGTGCACGTAATAGCGCGTCGGTGAAACACACACTTGGCCGGAATTGCGGAACTTGGATGTGGCCGAGAGATCGAGCACTGTTTCGACATCGATGTCGTCGAACACGATCACCGGCGCATGGCCGCCCAGCTCCATGGTGGTGCGCTTCATGCCGTCGGCTGCCAGCTTCATGAGTTGCTTGCCCACTCGCGTGGACCCGGTGAACGAAACCTTGCGGATTATCGGCGACGCCAGGAGATGCGTGGACACTTCCGACGGCACGCCGAAAACAATCGAAATCACGCCTTTCGGCAAACCCGCGTCCATCAGAGCACGCGCTACTTCGAGCGCGGAGGCCGGCGTGTGCTCGGCCGGTTTCATGATGCACGGGCATCCCGCTGCCAGCGCCGCACCCAGCTTGCGGCACGGATTGCCGACGGGAAAATTCCAGGGCGCGAACGCAGCCACGGGACCGACGGGTTCGCGCAGGACCGTCATCCGCACGCCGGGTGTTCGCTGCGGCAGCACGCGGCCATAAGCCCTGCGGCCCTCCTCGGCGTACCATTCCAAAATGTCGGCCGAGCCGTGCGTCTCCAGGCGCGTCTCATGGATGGTCTTGCCTTCTTCGATGGTGGCCAGACGCGCGATGTGCTCGGCGCGTTCGTGCATCAGGTCCGCCGCGCGCTTCAAAATCTTCCCTCGATCCTGCGGGGACATCCCACGCCACACCGGATAGGCCTGTTCGGCGGCATCCAGCGCGCGATCCAGATCGGCCTTCGATGCATGGGGCAGCACGCCAATGCATTCGCCCGTGGCGGGATTCATCACCGGTTCGTGCTCGCGACTGCCGAGCGGCGTCCATTCACCGCCTATGAGGAGCTTCAGATCCGCGTAGCTTTCCGTTGTTTTGGTTGGGGACATCTCGATTGCCGACATTTTGTGCCTTCAATATTATGTTATAAGCTCTAAGGGTCAAGGAACCGGAGCATGAAGAAAAAGGCATTCTACGGCTGGAAGCTGCTGGCGGCGTTCTGGTTTATTTATCTCGTTAACCTCGGATTTCCGACCTACGGACAGAGCGTCATCAACGCCTACATGGCGAAAGATCTGCACATGGATCGCGCGATGCTCGGCCTGGCGTTTTCCCTCTACATGTTAATGGTGGGGCTGCCGGGCCCGGCGGTGGCGGCCCTGGTCAATCGCATCGGCGTTCGAAAGACGCTCCTGATCGGAAGTTGCTCCGCGATGCTGGGCGCGCTCTCCATGGCGCTGTTCGTTCATACCGGCTGGCAAGCCGTTATCTCTTTCGGAATACTGATCGGGTTCGGTTCCTGCGCGGGCGGAGCCATCGCAGAGCAGCAAGGAATCGCGCAATGGTTCATCCGCAAACGCGCGCTCGCATTGTCGCTCATGTATAGCGGAGGCGGAATTGGCGGATTCATTCTGCCTCCGGTGCTGAATCGCGTGATCGCGAACTCGCACGGCAATTGGCGCAACGGATGGTGGATCTTTCTGGTGCTGGGAGCCATCGGAGCCGCGCTGGTGATGTTCATGGTGAAGGAGAAGCCCGCGGATATGGGCCAGGTACCGGATGGCGGCGCCGCGGCCGACCTTGCTCCCGGGCAGAAGCGGCCCAAAGGCGTGTTCGTGACCACCGAAGCCTGGACTTTCAAGGAAGCTATTTTCTCGCGCGCATTCATCCTGATGCTGGTGTCGTCCATCGGAATCAGCTGCGGCTTTTCATTGATTCAAGCCCATGGCGTGGTGCATCTGAAAGACCTGGGCCACTCGCCCGCCGAGGCTGCAACAGCCATGTCGATACTCGCGATCTCGACGCTGATCGGGAAGCTGCTCGCGAGTTTTGGCGACCGCATTGAGCCGCGCTTCATATGGGCCTTCGCGATGGCGGCTTTCGGGTTGGGAACGGTTCTGGTAGTGCATGCCACCAGTGCGGCCGATCTTTATCCCTTCCCCATCCTGCTCGGATTTGGTTGGGGCGCGACGCTGGTATCCATGATGGGCGCGCCCATGAATTACTTCGGACTGAAGGCTTATCCTGCGGTGATTGGACTGTGGCTCGCGATTCAGACCAGCATCGGTGCGCTGGCTCCTTTCGTGGCCGGCTACGTGTTCGACAAATACGGAAGCTACACGCCGACGTTTTATACCATCGCGGGCCTGTGTTTCGCCGGATCGCTGCTGTTGTTGCTCGCCACGCCACCGCGGCGCAAGGTTGCGGATGAAGCGCTCACAGCGCATAGCGCCTTGCGGCCGGCCCAAGCGTAGGGGAAGGTCTCCGAACCACGAGCACTTCAAGAAGTGACGGAGCCAAACCGGGAGGTCCGGCGCGGACGAGGGGTCCGCCCCACCAGCTGTCATGAGTGAACGAACTCGAAGATTAGCTCGCGATCATCTCGGCTCGCGATTGCCGAGCGCGATGGTCCAGGAGACGAACAGCAGCCCCACGCCCACCAGCGCCAAAACGCGAAACAGCGTGTCGTTGAAGGCCGCCGCGGGCGATCCCAGGGTCCAAGGGCGAACCGACCATCCCGCCTTCTCAAGAACGGCAGTGGCGATGATCACAGTGCCGATCAAGTTGAGGAACAGCCGGGTGCGATAGGACGCGCCGCGAAGCGTGTAGCCGATCAGGAACGCCACGACGAAAACGGCCGCCACCAGCAGCACCGCGATCAAATAAGCGCCGATAACTTCGGACATTTAAGAGTTGCTCAATTCTTCGGATGAGACCCAGTTGCCGTGCACCTGCACGCGCAAACGGAACGGCACTTTGATGCGCGCGATGGGGCCCTTCTCGACGTGTTCGGCTTCCACGATGGCCACTTCAGAGAGCTGCTGATCGTGCATGTCGCAAACGAACGCCAGGTAGCCTTCGTGACCGGCCTTCTTGGACGGAATGTGGATATGCTCCTGCACGGTGACTGTGGGTCCAAGGCGAGAGTTGTATATTTCCCAGTTTTGACTTCCATGCGGACGATGGTGTTGAAGCCCGCGCCCACGGGTCCGGCGATTGGCGGCGGGCCGTTCTGCGGAGCGTTGCGGGGATCAAACGTCTGGTAATAACCGATGTCGAAATCATTCATCTGATCTTTCATCGCGGTGCGCGGCATATCGCCGCTGGGACCGATCACGGTCTCTTCCCAGGTGTCGCCGGGCTTGGACAAATCGAAGGTCCAGCGCACGAATCCGATGCGCACCTGGTCGGGCCGCAGATGGATGCCCGACGCCTCTTGCATGAATGGGAACGGTGGCACTTTGCTGACGCCGAAATACATATGCACGCGATTGCCTTCGCTGAAGGCGTTCATAAAGTGGAATGAGGATCGCGCGGGGCCGCGGAACCAGCGCATGTGCTTCACGTGAGCCTCGCGCGGCAGGATGCCGACGAACGATTCCTTGTCCTGCTCGAACACCCAGTGGTGCCCGCCGGCTTTCATGCGATTCAGGTCGGCCGTGATGGGGAACACCGGGAAGATGACGTGCTCGCGCGTGACGGCGAAATCGTGCATCAGCGCGACGTAGGGCGCTTCGAACCATTCTTCGCGCGTGAGGTTGCCCTGCTTGTCGGCCACGCAAAACGACACGTCCCTCGTGACCAGACCGCCCGCTTCGTAGCCGAAGAAATAGAGATCGCCAGTGTCGGGCGCAAGGCGCGTGTGCGCCGTCATAGTCTGGCTTTTCAGCTTGCCGTCATAATCCCACTCGCCGATGGTTTCAAGCGTGTGGGGATCCAGCTCCATGGCGTGGCTGTCTTCTTTTAGGGCCAGCAGCTTGCCCGCGTGATAGATGGGCGTGGTGTTGTTGACGTTGCGCGGCTTGCCCTGGACGCTGGGATCGTCGGTGAAGGGATTGCGGTATTTTCCATACAGCGAACGGCGCGCGGCGCGCTCGGCCTTCCAGCGCTCCGTCTTCACATAGCGCATCTTGAAATCGACGTGGCCGTTCTCGAAACGGAACAGGCTGACCATGCCGTCGCCGCTCAGGAACGTGTCGTCGCCGAGCATGGGCGAATATTGCGGATCGGGGATGGAACGGTACCACGAACCGTTGATCTCCTCCGGCACATCGCCTTCGGTGACCAGATCGTAGATGTCGCACTCGATGCGGGACGGGGCGTTCCACCCGGCGAAGTCCAGCGTGTTGGGGAACGGCTTGGCCATGACTGCTTCCTTAAACCGCTCCCTCACGGTCGAGGCTCATCATTTCGCTGCGGCCTTTTGAATAATGTTGGGCGGCGTTTCCAGCTTTACGTCTTTACCGGTTACCGGGTGGGGATAGTGGAACGGAAGCACGTCGGTCTCGGGCCACAGCGGCGGCGTCGGTTTTTCTAGCTCGTCGGGACCGGTGGGATTGGCCGGATAGGTATCGGTGTAATAGGGAACGTAGTTGGGCTTGGTGAAGGCCCAACCTTTGTCGAAGTCGGCGTGCCAGACCGGGCGGTAGTTCAGGACCTTCATTTTCCAGATGCCGTTTTCTTTCGCGTAGACGTTTTCGTAGAGCGAGCCTTCCCACCACTGGCGCAAAGGATGCGTTTCGTCGGTGTATTCGTGATGGCGGCCGGCCTGCATGAAAACGCGAAGGCGGGCGTAGGCCAGCTTGCCGTCGGGCGAAATGTCGATGATGTCCTGCAGCATCATGTGATCCAGCAGGTAGCCTGTAACCGGGCCGTTGTGGCCTCCGGTGAAGTTCTTGCGGAAGCGGCCGCAATAGAGGCGCCGCGCACTTTCCTTGCCACGGAAGATGCCGCCGATAAAGTGGACTTCGCAATCGTCGGTGAACAGATCCACGACTTCGTCGTACAGGCATTTGTCGAGATAGTAGCCGTACTTGAACTGGAGGTCGCGGACAGCTTGGGTGTCCTGGAGCCTTACAACCTGTTGGCTGAGTTCTTCGACTTTCTTTTCGAGCGAGCGGAACTGGTCGTCAGTGGCCATGCGGGACCTTTCTTGAAGAGGGCGAATTAGATTTGAGCGGCAGCGCGCGGGTAAGTCGACCGCCACTCGAATTATATAGCGGAGGCTTGTGGATTGGGGATTGGCGATCGGGGTTGGCCGATCCGATCGTCATTATCGGCCTGTAATCCGTCCGTAAGAATCGGTAGTTTAACTGAGACGACTGTCACGATCAGATTTCGTGGCGTACGTACTCCTGCGTGCCGTGTCGAGACTCATCTCGACACCCTGGCCGGTCCGGTTCTGCGCCGGAGTGCGCGAAGGTGCGCGCGGAGTGCGCGAAGGTTCTCGCGCGGAGTGCAGGGTGACCAAAACTCGCTAAAACGAAGCGTTCACACGAGTGTGAACGCGGCACGCAAGGAGTGCGTGCGCCACAATGTGCGTTGAAACCCTACGGACGGATGGTTGGCCCACCCCGCAGTCGTACGTATCAAGATCGTGGTAGCGTACGTATAGATGTCGAAGCTCACACTCAGCGTGGATGACGCGGTTATTTCGCGTGCGAAGCGCTACGCCAAGAAGCAAGGTGTCTCCGTGTCTAAGATGGTTGAGGCGTACCTGGCTGCCGTGGCTGAACCGTCAAGCGGCGTTCCGGAAGATACACCGATCTTGCGTTCGGTGCGGGGCGTCCTCAAGAATGCGGACGTGAAGGACTACAAACGACATCTGGCGCGCAAATACCGGTGAAACGGTTGCTGGTGGATGCCAACGTCGTTCTGGACGTGATACTTGACCGTCCGCCTCACGCAAAGACCAGTGCTGCGATTTGGGCTGCCGTTGAAACTGGCCGTTGGGAGGGATTCCTGGCGGCTCACGCGATTACAACGATCCATTATTTGGCTGAAAGGGAACTTGGCGCCGTCAAGGCAAGGCGCCTGATAGCCATTATTCTGCGCGTTTTTCGCGTAGCGCTAGTGGATGGCGCGGTAATCGAAGAAGCCTTGCGGCTGCCGATTGCGGACTTTGAGGACGCGGTGACGATTGCCGCTGCGCTCGGGTCGGAATGCGAATACGTTGTGACGCGGGACCCAAAGGGGTTTCGCGGTTCGCCGGTGCGAGCGCTTGCACCAGAGGCGGCGCTGCCGATTCTGGGTTTGGAATAGCTAGCTCATGGGCGCGGCTCGGTCGGACCTTAGACCGACCTAAGGCAAAACGCTCAGAAACAAGATATTCATTGGCGGGCCCTAATGGGATGGGCTACAATGCTCGATCAGAGAGCGCGTGAGTTTTTCCCCCGAACTCCGCCGTCGGCGAACCGCGGAGGGTTCGTAAAACGCTCCCATGTCCACCTTAATTGAGCCTCAACCAACGCTCGCGGCTTCTATATCCGGAGCCAGCGACGCTATCGATCAGCTTTGCATCAACACTATCCGCACCTTGTCGATGGACGCGGTTCAACAAGCAAATTCCGGGCACCCCGGCACGCCGATGGCCATGGCGCCGGTGGTTTACACACTCTGGCAGCAGTTCCTGAGGTTCGACCCTGACGACCCCATCTGGCCGAATCGTGACCGGTTTGTACTTTCGGCGGGACATGCGTCGATGCTTCTGTACTCCATGCTGCACCTGTGCAAGGTGAAGACGGTGGACCCGGACTATGAAACGCTTGGGAAGCTGAGCGTTACGCTGGAAGACATCAAGAATTTCCGGCAGCTCAACAGCAAGTGCCCCGGGCATCCGGAGTACCGCTGGACGTCCGGCATCGAGACCACCACCGGGCCGTTGGGGCAAGGCGTGGCAACCAGCGTGGGAATGGCGCTGGCATCGCGTTGGATGAGTGAGTATTTCAACCGGCCGGGCTTTGAGATGGTGAACTTCAATGTCTATGCTCTGGCGGGCGATGGTTGCATGATGGAGGGCGTCAGCGGCGAAGCGGCGTCGTTGGCGGGGCACCTGAAGCTCTCGAACCTGTGCTGGATCTACGACAACAATCACATTACGATTGAGGGGAACACGTCGCTCGCGTTCAGCGAGGATGTGGCCACGCGGTTTCTGGGCTACGGCTGGAACGTTCTGCGGGTGGGCGACGCCAACGATCGAGAGATGGTGGCGCGGGCGATCCGCACGTTTCAGGCAACCGAAGACCGGCCGACCATCATTATTGTGGACAGCCACATCGCTTATGGCGCACCGCACAAGCAGGACACCAGCGCGGCGCATGGCGAGCCGCTGGGCGAAGAAGAGATTCGCCTTACGAAACGGAACTACGGCTGGCCGGAGGATGCCAAGTTCCTGGTGCCGGACGGCGTGTACGATCGCTTTCAGGAGCAGCTGGGCTGGCGCGGACGCAGCGAGCGCGAGGCTTGGAGCCGCAAGTTCGCCGAGTATGGCCAGCAGTTTCCCGAGTTGGCGAGCCATTTGGACAAAATCCAAAAACGCGAGCTGCCGGAAGGCTGGGATGCGGAGATTCCGTCTTTCCCTACCGATCCCAAAGGCTTGGCGGGGCGCGACGCTTCCGGCAAGGTGGAAAATGCCATCGCGAAGCACTTACCGTGGCTGATTGGAGGCGCGGCCGATCTGGCGCCATCCACCAAAACGCGGCTCACCTTGGACGGCGCGGGCGATCTGGAAGCCCACAACTACGGTGGGCGCAATATGCATTTCGGCATCCGCGAGCACGCCATGGGATCGATTCTCAACGGGCTCTCGCTGTCCAAGCTGAGGCCGTTCGGGGCCGGCTTTCTGATTTTCAGCGACTACATGCGAGCGCCCATCCGATTGAGCGCTCTGATGGAAATCCCGGTCATCTACATATTCACGCACGATTCGATCGGGGTGGGCGAAGACGGGCCGACGCACCAGCCGGTGGAGCAGCTGATTTCGCTGCGGGCGATTCCCGGGCTGATCGTGATGCGTCCCGGCGACGCCAATGAAGTGGCGCAAGCCTGGCGCGTGATCGTACAGCTGCGCCATGAACCGGTGTGCCTGATTCTCTCGCGGCAGAACATGCCGACGCTGGACCGAACGAAATATGCGGCGGCGTCCGGGGTCGCGCGTGGCGCCTATGTTCTGGCGGACGCGCCGGGCGGCAAACCGGACGTGATTCTGATCGGCACCGGCAGCGAGGTTTCGCTGTGCGTGGACGCGTACGAAAAACTGACGGAAGAGGGGATCAAGGCGCGCGTTGTGAGCATGCCGTCGTGGGAGCTGTTCGAGCAGCAGTCCTACGATTATCAGAACCGGGTGCTGCCCCCCACAGTCCACGCTCGTGTTTCGGTGGAGCAGGCGTCGGTGTTTGGATGGGACCGTTATGCACGCCGGCGAATCGGCATGCACACCTTCGGCGCGTCGGCGCCGCTCAAGGAATTACAAAAGAAATTCGGCTTCACCCCTGACGCTGTCGCCGCTGCCGCAAAAGAAGAGCTGGCCAAGGCACAATAATAGTGGTAGGTTCGGGCGAAGCGGCAATCGAGAAGGCATTGCCGCAATAGCGCCGAGTCACGCGCGCGGTTCCAATGGGAGACAGAAAGGTAACGAATGCAGCTGGCGGAAGACATCGCTTCTAAGGGAATTCTCGGCGCCGGACGTCCGGGCGATCCGTGCGTCATGGTGATCTTTGGGGCATCGGGGGACTTGACCAAGCGTAAACTCATCCCGGCGCTCTACAACCTGGCGAAAGACAATCTGCTGTCCAAAGATTTTGCGCTGGTGGGATTCGCGCGCAACGAGCTGACCAGCGAGCAGTTTCGCGACGAGATCGGCAAAGAGATCGGGGAGTTTGCCACCACCACCATCGATCCGGATCTGTGGAGCTGGTTCTCCAGCCGAATTTATTATCTTTCGGGCGATTTCAGCGGTCCCAGCGCCTACCAGGCGTTGGTGGAACTGCTGGACAAGATCGACAAAGAGCACGGCACGCGCGGCAACTACTTTTACTATCTGGCCACGGCTCCCAGCTTCTTCGGACCCATTGTCACCCAGTTGGGCGCGGCGGGCCTGGTGAACGAAGATCACTGCTGGCGGCGCGTTATCATTGAAAAACCATTCGGGCACGATTATGAATCGGCGATTGCCCTGAACAAAGAAATTCGCAAGGTGCTGGAGGAAAAGCAGATTTATCGCATCGACCATTACCTGGGCAAAGAGACAGTCCAAAACATTTTGGTATTCCGCTTCGCCAACGGTATTTTCGAGCCGATCTGGAACCGGCGTTATATCGATCACGTCCAAATCACCGTCGCGGAGACGGTGGGTGTGGAACAGCGCGGGACTTATTACGAGAAGGCGGGCACGCTGCGCGACATGGTGCCGAACCACATCTTCCAGCTCATCTCGCTGACTGCCATGGAGCCGCCCGTTTCCTTCGATGCCGACGTGGTTCGCGACGAACAGGCCAAGATTCTGAAGGCGCTGTCGCCCATGACGGACGAAGAAGTGCTGACACGCACGGTGCGAGGCCAATATGGCGAAGGAGCGGAAGGCGCCCATCGGGTGCCGGGGTATCGCAGCGAGCCGTACGTCGCCGCGGATTCCCGTACCGAGACGTTCGTCGCGATGAAGCTCTTCATCGACAACTGGCGCTGGGCGGATGTGCCGTTTTATCTCCGCACCGGGAAGCGGCTGCCGCAGCGCTCCACAAGAATCGTGATTCAATTCAAACGCGCGCCGTTTGTGCTGTTTCGCAAAACCGCGGTAGACAAATTGGAGCCGAACCGGTTGATTCTGCATCTTCAACCGGATGAAGGCATCAAGCTCAGCTTCGGCGCAAAAATCCCGGGTCCGGTGGTGCAAATCGGCGAAGTGAACATGAATTTCAATTACACCGATTACTTCAACGCTACGCCGCAGACGGGTTACGAGCGTTTGTTGTACGACTGCATGCTTGGTGACGCGACGCTGTTCCAGCGGTCCGACATGGTGGAGACCGCCTGGCACGTGGTGGCGCCGATTCTGGATGTCTGGGAAGCGCTGCCGCCGCGCCGCTTCCCCAACTATGCCGCCGGTTCTTGGGGGCCGCATGAGGCCGACGAAATGCTGACCAAGGATCATCGCCACTGGAGCAATGATTGATGATCCTGGCGGGCGACATCGGTGGAACCAACACTCGTCTTGCATTTTTTGAGGGAACGCCGGATCGCCTGCAGCCGGTTCATATCGAGATCTTTCCCAGTCCGCGGTTTTCAGGGCCGGCCGAGATCGTTCGCAAGTTTCTCGATCTCCATGCATATGCCGTGGACGCGGTATGCTTCGGGCTTCCGGGCGCCGTAGTGGATGAACGCGTGGAAGTGACCAATCTGCCTTGGGTGGTGGACGCACGGCAGATGGCCGCGGACTTGGGGCTCCCCTCCATCACGCTCATCAACGATTTGTTTGCCAACGCGCACGGCATCGCGCTGCTCGAAGAGTCGGACTTTGTGGTTCTGAATCCGGGCATCCCGAACAGTAGCGGGAATCGCGCGCTGATCTCCGCGGGTACCGGCTTGGGCGAGGCGGGATTATTCGCCGACGGCCGGGGTGGCTATCATCCGTTTCCCTCCGAAGGGGGCCACGTGGATTTTGCGCCGCGCAACGACCTCGAAATGGAGCTGCTCCGCTACCTGATGGGGCGGTTCCAGCACGTCAGTTATGAACGCGTTCTCTCGGGACCGGGGCTGCACAACGTCTATCAATTTTTACGCGAAACCGGACGAGCGGAAGAGCCGGCGTGGCTGGCCGAACAAATCGCCCAGGGCGATCCTTCAGCCGCGATCTCGAAATCGGCGCTGGAAGGAACGTCCGGCATTTGCGTGCAGGCTTTGGATATTTTCGTGTCGCTGTATGGCGCTGAGGCCGGCAATCTTGCCTTGAAGATGCTTGCCACGGGCGGCATGTATGTAGGAGGGGGCATCGCTCCCAAGATCATTCGTAAGCTGAGCAGCACGGCGTTCATGAAGGCTTTCAGCGCCAAAGGGCGCATTGCTGGGGTGTTGAAGGATGTTCCTGTCCGGGTGATTACAAATGACAAAGCCGCGCTTTTGGGGGCGGCCCGGGTGGCGGCGCTGTCGTTAAACAATGCAGCCCGGAGCGCGCAGCCTTAGAACTCCACTTTCACGCTGAGTTGAATCTCGCGCGGAGTCTCATTGAGCGGTGCAACAGCCGGGAAACCAGATGGATAGCCTTGCCGGCCATAGGTGGCCACACCGAATCCAGGGTCGTTCAGCTGAGCCTCCGGATTGCCCAGGTTCGCGTGATTCAGCACATTGTAGGCGTCGGCGCGCACCCGCAGGCGGCCGGCATCGCCCAGCCACGGCGCAGGAAAGGCCCGCGCCAGCGAAAGATCGAAGCTGTAGAATCCCGGCCCAACGAATGCATTGCGGCCGGTGTTACCCAGTGTGCTGGGCGCGGCTGAGGTGAAGGCCGCCGGATTCAACAATTGCACGCCGCCCGTCACGGCCGCCGGATTCGCGAACACCGCCTGACTGGGATCAAGAACATTCGCGCGATTGTTCAGAACCAGCCCTTCGCCTGGGATGGCCGTAGCGGTTCCGTAAACGGTATAGGGCAGTCCCGAGCGGAAAGCCGCCAACCCCGCCACAGTCCAGTCGCGCAGCAATAGTCCGGCTTTCGACTGCGCGAAGGGCGCGGGCAAATTCCAGTAAGAGAAAAGCACCAGATTCTGGCGCTGATCGAAATCGGAATTGCCGCGGTCAGAGTTGGGATTGAACTGCTCGGAAAATGTCGAGCGCTGCTGGGATGATGCGCCGGTCTGAATGCTGGTGAACGTCAGGTTGAAGAAATCGCCGATCAGCGGATCGCTCTGATTGTCGATGGAATGGCTCCAGGTATAGGAACCTTGCAGCATGCCGCGCGGGATGCGATAACGCAGCACGGCCGTGAGCGCATTGTAGTCCGAGAATCCCTGGTTGGCCCGATAGGCGATGTCCGGCAGAGCGTTGTTGTAGCGGCCAGCCAAAGTGGAGAAACTGCGATTGACCACGTCCGTGGTAATCAGTGAACGTCCGTAAGCCCCCAGGCCGTTCACTTCCAGCTCCAGGTTGCCGGTGATTCTTTGCTGCACTCCGGCGAAGTAACTCTTCACCTGCCCGTTGCGGAGGTTGGGGTCCACCAAGGTCAAATCGGGGAAGGTGCTGGCAAGCGTCTGTCCTTGGAATGCCTGCAGCACGCTCGTTACAGGCGCGAGAAAATTGGTCTGGCCGGCAGGCAACCGCAGCACGGGCAGAATGAGATTGTTGTCGCGGACGTTTTCCCAGAGATTATCGAAAGGCCGATCGTAAAAGGTGCCGAAACCGCCGCGCAGCAATGTGCGCCCCGTGCCGAACAAATCGTAGGCCGCGCCCGCTCGAACCTCGAAATCGTTGCTCGATCGGAAGAGCTGTTCGTCGCCCGAGCTGGCCGGCGAGACGAGCGATGCGCCCACCAGTTGTTGCGCCAGCGTGCTTCCCGAAGCAAGTTGAACCACGGTGTCCTTAGCCGCTCCGGTATTCTCGGGTCCGCCATAAAACTCGTAACGAATGCCGTAGTTCACCGTCAACCGTTGCGTGATCTTGTAGGTGTCCTCGGCGAACAGGAAATCCTGTCCGTATTTGTAAGTGCGGTTTGTATCCGGTTGTTGAATGGAAGGCAAGGCTGTGCGATCAATCGCGGCCTCGACGAAACTGGGCTCGCCGAGCGCGAAAGTGAGGATGTTGGGGAACAGGTACTGGCCGTTTTCCCCGGCCGTCAAATAGCCGTTCGAGCTGCGCCATAGCAAGCCCCCGCCCACCGTCACCAGATGCTGGCCGCGCGTCCAAATCAGGTTATCCAGCACTTCCCAGGTGTTGTTGACGTTCTTGTAGGCGTAGAACGCGGAACTGCCGGGCAGGGTAACGCCCGAATACTCCACTCCGTCCACTGCGTAGGAATCGCTGGTGGTCAGAGAGGGGATCTCCGGGTGCGGACGGTTCCATCCCAGATCGTCCGTGCTGTAACTCAGCCGCGTCTCATTCGTCAGATCCGCCCGGAACGCGTGGATGTAGCTGCCGCCGGCCGCCACCGTGTTCTCGTGGAGCGCCGAGATGAAATCCTTATAGGGGCTCCAAATGAAGTCGGGCTCTTTCAAACGATTGATCACCACGCGGCCCATCAGGCGCTCCTTGCCGTCGGGCGTATTGTAGTCCAACCGCTCGATCGCCAGAATGCGGTTCACCGCCACGGGCGGAGCGAGCATCTCCACCTGAGTGAGCGCGGGGGTGGCTGTGCTGGTCGCTGGACTGGGATACTCGGTGAGCAATTGCCGCGCGATGGAGTCCGGAGCCGTGAAAGTCAATAGATTCGGCGTGGGAAGGTCGAACGGGTAGGGAGACCCATCGCCGCGGCTTCGGAAGTATTCGTAAGCGCTCGAGAAGAACAAACGATGCTTGAGCACCGGACCGCCGACGAAGAAGCCCGGCTGGTCTTGTTTATCGACGCTGCGCGGCGCGCCGATCAGATTCTGCTGGAAAGCGTTGGCGTTCAGCGCCTCGTTCTCCAGGTAGAAATATGCGACGCCATGAAACTGCTCACCGCCGGTGCGGGTGATGGCATTGGCCAGAAATCCCGACGTGCGGCCGTACTCGGCGGAAAAATTGTTGGTCGAGATGCGATATTCCTGAATCGCTTCGGGCGCCACGGTCACCAGCGGCCCGGTGATCAGGTAGTTGTTGTTCTCCAGGCCGTCCAGCAAATAATTGGACGACGAAGGGCGCTGGCCGTTCACCGAAAGCCCCAGCCCGCGGCCGGTGGCTGAATCGGACGTGACACCCGGCTGCGTCACCAGCAGCGAGTAGACGTCGCGGCCTTCGAGCGGGAGATTTTCGATTTCGGCTGAATCGATCACTTCCGAAACGGTGGACTCCAGCGGCTCGCGTCTTCCCTTCTGCGCTTCGAACGATCCGGACTTGGTAGGGTCGACGTCGGGACCATAAAACGTTACGATGGTCTTTTGTCCTGGCAGAAAGACGCTCTTGTATTCGCCCGACTCCCAAACGTCGCTCAGGGGCCGCAGCCGGAAGTCGAGCTCAATGCGCGCCGCGACGGTCAATTCCAGCTCCTGGACTTCCTGCGACTGATATGCCGGGGCCATTACGCGGATCTGATAGATGCCGGGCGAAAGCAGCGGGAGGTAATAGTAGCCGGATGCGTCGCTCGATGCCCCGCCCGCCAACGTGGTCGTCGCGCTTGCAAAGATAACGTTCGCCGCCGCGATAGGCCCCCCGGTCACCGAATCCACCAGTTGTCCTGAGATGAGCCCCTGCGTGGTTTGCGACGTGGCAGCCGCGGCTAGAAAAAGGAGCAGCAGGCCAGCGCGGAGTTGAGAAATCGTGTTCAACACTCTAAAGAGTGATGGCCGCACTGTCGTAGTAAGATGCAGGTTACCATGACGAAGAAGTGGAGGCACTGGGCCCTCTGCGCTGTTCTGGCCGTGGGCAGCGCGCTCGGAGCGTCCCTGCTCAGCGATGTCCGCTTCTTTCAAATCCTGAATCTGAAGGCCTATGACGCGCATTTCATCGTGCGTGATTTCCTGCGTGGCCGTCCCGCCATCTCCAACATTGTCCTGCTGACGGCGGACAAGAAAGCCATGGACAACTTCCCCGAATTGCGGGTGTTCTGGAACGAGCATTACGCCAACGCCATCCGCGCGGCCGGCCAGGCCGGCGCCAAAGTGATCGCCCTCGACCTGGCATTCGGCGTTCCCATCGATCAGTGGCAACCCAATGCCGACGAACTGCTCGCCGGCGCCATCAGCACCTCTCCGGTTCCCGTGGTGGTTGGCTACGTGTCTGAGCTCAATTCCAACAGGCAATCGCAATCCATTCCGGTCAACATGATGGCCGCGGCCCTGGGCCTGGGCGCTTTCGCCAATCTAACCAGCGACGATGACGATTTCATTCGCAACCAGGAGCTGATCGAAGCCCCGTCCGCCAATCCAGCCGACCCTCCCGCTGCTCGCTCTCTGGCCATGCGGACCGTCGAGAAATACATCGGCACGGAAGCACAATTCCAGAAGGGCGCGTTGATGCTTCAGGGCCAGGCGATCCCTATCTCCCCGCAGCGGTCCATCGCAATCAACTACGCCGGCCCCCCCAACACCTTCCCTAGCGTTTCCCTGGCTGATTTCGAGGCTGCCGCCAAGGCCGGGCATACCGATCAACTGCGGAAGTGGGTGGATGGCAAAATCGTGCTGGTGGGTACCGATTTCGTGGACGACCGTTTCGACACGCCGTTCTACACGCTCTTTAGCGGCTCCAAATGGACCATGCCGGGCGTGGAGATCCATGCCAACACCGTGCGTACGTTGCTGACCCGGAGTTTTCTCATTCCCGCACCGCAATGGGCGCTGGTTCTGGCGCTGTTACTCGCCACTTCGGTAACCGTAGGGATCGTTACGTCGTTCGCCGCCACCCGGGCCGTCAGTTTCGTGTTGCTGGAAGTGCTCGCCATCCTGTTTGCGACGCACCTGTTGTTCGAACGGGGATTGATACTCTCCACCTCGCAGGTGTTGCTGGCGACATCGGTGAGCTTGATCGCTTCGCTGGTCTATCGCTACGCGACCGAGGAAACTCGCGGCAATCTGTTCCATCGCGCGGTGTCGCTCTTTGTGGGCAAACAACTGGCCTCGTCGCTCGAAGAGTCGTCCGAGGCGATCGCCTTATCGGGCAAGCGCATGGAAGTGACCATCCTGTTCACCGATATCCGAGGCTTTACCGCCTTCACCGAGCAGGTCTCAGAAGAACAGGGGCCTGAGGTAGTGGTGCAACTGCTGAACGAATATATGGCGCTGATGGTGGGGATTATCGTGATGTATCACGGACATGTCAACAAGTTCATCGGCGACGGTATTCTAGCTGTGTTTTCGGACGAAGATGAAGGCGTCGAGGCTGGCGATCATGCGCTTCGGGCGGTTCGCTGCGCCACGCGCATGGTGACGGCGCGCAGCCGCTTTGAGACCGGTGCGGGCATTCACACCGGCCCGGCCGTAGTGGGAAACGTGGGTTCAGCCGATAAAATGGAGTACACGGTGTTGGGAGACACTGTGAACCTGGCGTCCAGGCTGGAGAGCCTGAATAAGGAGCACCATACGAAGCTGTTGATGACCGGAACGACGCAGGGGCGGCTGCGCAGCCTGGTGGAAACATCGCATCTGGGTCAGGCGCCGGTGCGGGGGAAGGCTTTGCCGATCGATCTGTATACGGTAACGTCGCTGGTGGTGAAGGCCGCGGTGAATGCGTAGGGGGCGGAGAGCAAGCGTTCACACGAGTGTGAACGCGGCACGCAAGAGTGCGTGCGCCACGTGGAGTGTGTGCGCCACAATCCTATTACTCGTACCCGTTCTCTTTGCGGATACCAAGGAGGAGCCCGTGGGCTTGGTTCTCTCGGCGACAGGCAGCAAGCTGCTTCGCGCCGACACCGAAACACCGCTCGCGGCACGTCCCGGCGATTTGCTGTTTGCAGGCGACGGGCTCAAGACCGAGGGTGGTCCGGCATCGTTCCTGTTTTGTCCCGGGAAAGCGCTCGACACGCTCGCTCCGTCCGGCGAAGTCCGCCTGGACGCGAAGGCTCCCAAGGTGCGGTCGGGCAAGATCACCGAGCAGCCGGCGCGCGCCTGCACGTTGCCGCAGACCTTACGCGTGGCCGCCGCCAGCCAGCAGCACTACGGCGTCAGCATGACGCGCGGGTTGAACAAGCCGGAGGTTCCTCCCACGCCGCACGATAAGCTGGCCGCCGATGTGCAAGCCGAAATTGCGCCGTATGAAACGGTGCTGGCGGGGAATCCAAAGGATCAGGCAGCTTTGGTCACTGAAGCCACCATTTTTGAGAATCACAAACTCACCGCCAACGCGCTGGACGCGTACTACAAGCTTCGCGAGCAATGGCCGGACGCGGTGTGGGTGAAGAGCAAGATTTTCGATCTGGAGCAGGCGCTGGCCGATCAGGCGTCCGCCGCCACCTCCGCGGCTGCCACGGGCGGTAAGACCTATGCGCTGCT
Source organism: Bryobacterales bacterium (assembly GCA_963747945.1). Lineage (GTDB taxonomy): Bacteria > Acidobacteriota > Terriglobia > Bryobacterales > Bryobacteraceae > Palsa-89. The sequence goes on along the minus strand of CAVVHB010000023.1, from coordinate 175,691 downwards.
GGTTGGCATCTCGAAGTATGCCAAGCCTGAGCTGTCGCTGCAGTTCGCCAACGCCGATGCCAGCGTCTTCGGCAAGCTGCTGGAGAGTCCGCTGGGCGGCAGCGTCCCGGGCGCGAACGTGATGCTGCTGACCGATGAGAAGGCTACCACCGCCGCGGTGCGGAATGGCTTCCAGGATTTTCTGAAACGCCGCGCCGGCAAGAACGACACGGTAGTGATCCTCATCGCCGGACACGGCACCGTGGAAACGCCGGGCAGCAAGAACGCGTTCATCCTCACGTACGATTCCGATCCGCAGGATTTGAACAGCACTGCGCTTGGCATGGACGAATTGCAATCGCTGTTCGAAGAGCAGCTCAGCAAGGTGGGCCGCGTGCTGCTGTTCGTGGATGTTTGCAAGGCCGGAACCATCGGGACCATTCACAATACGACCGTGAATTCCAACATCCAGCAGCTGGGCGATATCCAGGGCGATCTTTTCGGATTGCTGGCCAGCCGCCCGCGCGAAGTTTCGCTCGAAGGGCCAGAGTTCGGCGGCGGTCATGGCGTCTTCAGTTACTACGTGATCAAGGGACTGGAAGGCGCGGCCGACCAAAACAAGGACGGCGTGGTGGAAGCCGACGAGTTGATCAAGTACGTCAGCGATCAGGTTCCCATGGCGACCGCAAACAAGCAGCACCCGCGCGAGTTCGGCACCTACGACAACATGATGCGGCTATCGGACACCCGAAAGCCGGGGATAGACGTCGCGCACTGGCGCGTGCTCATGGATTCGCGCCATGGCGGCCCTTTGTACCTGGCCGGCGCACCCCAAGGGCAGCTTCCGAGCGCACAACCGCAGGCCACGGAGGATCGCTTTACGGCCGCCGTCAACGCGGGACGAATCCTGCCAACCGATCCAAACAACGCTTTCACGGCGCTGCGCGATCTGAAGCCGGTGGCGACGCCCGAGCAATATCAGGAGCGTGAGAATCAGCTTCGGGTGGCGTTGGAAAACAAGGCTCAGGGAGTGCTGCTGCGATACCTGACGGGTGACGAGATGCCGCAATCGCGCGACGAATTCCAGAGCGGTGCGCGCTACATGGACGCCGCGCGAACGTTAACGCAGGAATCGCTGTTTCTGGAGGGTCGCGAGGATTTCTTTCAGGGCCGCGCGCTGTTGTTCGACAAGAAATTCCCGGAAGCGGCCAATCTGCTGGAGGAAGCCGTCCGGATCGACCCAGGCGGCGCGTACGGATTCAATGCGCTCGGCATCGCTTATCTGGAGCAAGCGCAGTACGACAAAGCCATTCCCGCTTTCCGCGACGCCGTGCGCCGCGCGCAGCACTGGTCTTATCCGCTCCACAACGAAGCGCTCGCCTATGTCGAGACCGGCGACTATCGATCGGCCATTCGCGCCTATCAGGAAGCCATCCGCCTGACGCCACAGTACAGCTATTTGCCGTACAACCTGGGCCTGGTTTATCAGAGGTTGAATCGTCGCAAAGATGCCGAGACGGCGTATATAAAAGCGGAGATGCTGGCACCCAACTCGGCCGAGCCGTACAATGCGCTGGGCACCTTGAAAGCATCGGAAGGCAAACGCGCCGACGCCGAACAGCTTTATCGCCAGGCGTTGCAGAAGGATCCTGCTCTGCTGCCGGCGCGGCATAATCTGGCGCTGTTGCTGGTGGATCAGAAGGGACGCGAGAAGGAAGCCATCGATCTGTGGCGCGAGAATGTAAGGCAATCGCCCGATTATCTGCCGTCGCGTCTCAGCCTGGCCGGAGCGTTGGCTGCGCAGGGCGACAACGCAGGGGCTATTGAAGAATACCGCAAGGTTCTCGACGCCAAGCCCGACTACGTTGCGGCGCGCATCGCGCTGGCCGATGTTCTGGTCAAAACCAACGATCGCGATGGGGCGCTCGATCAACTAAAGCAGGTAACGAAGCAGGATTCGCACGATCCGGCCCTATTCGAGCACACCGGAGATCTGGAAGCCGCGCAGCAACACCCGGCCGACGCCCGGAAGGCTTATCAAGCGGCGCTCGCTCTCAAGCCGGAACGTGCGCTTCGCAAGCGCATTGAGAACAAATTGAGAAGCCTGCCAGGGGCCTGACGGCGTAGAAAATCAAAAGAGGGCGCCCGCCTTCCAACGAGCACCCTCATTCTCAGGTCACATGTTCCTCATCGCTGAGGGTGCGGCCTCAGTACATTAGACGTACGCGGAAGAAAACTGTTGCAAACATGTATGCCGTCTAACGTTTTTGACCGGCGGCTGCACTTTGAGCCGCGCCGGGTGACTTCGGCGCAGTCTTGCTCTCGCCGTTGCGGGAGATATCTATACCACCTTTGAAGTATGCGCCATCCTCGATGACGATGCCGGCGGTCTTGATATCGCCGACAATCGAAGCGCCGGTGCGTAGCGAAACACGGGTTTCCGATTCGACGTTTCCCTTGATGGTCCCAAAAACGATAATCTCGTGGGCCTTGATATTAGCGTTCACTTTGCTGTTCGGCCCCACCGTCAAACGGTTGCGAAGGTTCAGCTTGCCATCCAGATCCCCGTCCAGATACAGCTCTTCATCGCTGGTTACCTCGCCAATGATTTTCATGGACTTGCCAAACACAGTTGGAGCCGGAGCAGGCGCCGGCGCCTGACGTTGTTGACTGATTACCGGAGCAGCAGCTGGTGCCGGCTGCACAGGTTGAGCCGGGGGAGCCGGTGGATTCTGAATCATTTGTCCGTCGTTTTGTTTTCCCCACATAAGAGCGTTGAAGCTCCAGTTTACTGCCCGTGCGGAGTAACGACAAGTCTTTTTGTTATTTTTTATCTCCTAACGGTGATAGCGCCTGGAGATTGTTTGCGTTCGAGGAACTCTTCCTGCGTTCGAAGAAGTGAGGCTTGTCAATGCTCGCATCCACCACTACGTCGAAGAAACCGATCATCATCTCATCCCAGATCTGTTCGCCGTAACGAACCTCCGCGGTTGGATCGGGATTGGCGGGATTGTTGGGCGAGTTGTCGAAGTAACCAATCCATGTGAGATGCGTGCCGGCCTTGAGCAGGCGTGGCTGGGCCAGCCGGTAGTTGAGCTGCCACTGGGAATCGTAGTGGTTGACCTTGAGGAGCGTTTCCACATGTCCGTTCCCTCCCGTGATCAGATACTCAAATCCTTTGCCGCGCAGGTGCATGTGGGGGAACAGGCTGATCAATAGCGCGTCGTTGGGCAAGGTGCCGGAGACCTGCACGCGATAGTTGGGATCTCCCGGAGGAATCACAAACCGGTCGTTACTCATCTGCAGCGAAAGTACGGCTTGCTTCGGTGGTTCCTTGGCGAACACCAAACCGATGCGCGTGCGGTCTTCGGTAGCTTGGCCGGTGGCTGTGTAGTGCATCTGGAGCACCAGGTCCGAGCCGGCCTGGATCCGCTTGGCGATACCGGGCGGCCACTGATCGTAGGAATTGCCGGGCGTGTAAACCATCAGCAGATCGCTCGTGGTAAAACCCTTCGCGATAGGTACGGAGAAGGTCTTCTCGAGCGGTTCCCCTTCCAACCACTTCGACCCCGGCTCGCGGATGTAGACCACGGCATGGTGGATTGTGGCGCGATTGCCCGGCCGCACCTCCACCTTTTGAACCCAGCGGTCCGCGGTGAAGTGCGTGGGCAGAATCAGATACTGATAATCCACAGCGCCCTTCGCCGGCACGTTGAAAGGAGCCGGCATTTCAAACACTTCATCAGGCGTTCCTATATTCCAGCCTTGCGGCCACTGGCGCGGCGGCGGAGCGTCCTTGGGATTGCCGGCCGGGGCGCCCGAGTTCACCCACGTCATAACCGTATCAATCTGCGTTGGGGACAACGATCGGTCGTTGCTGAAGTGTCCGTAGCGCGGATCGGCGAACCACGGCGGCATTTTGCGCGCCGTCACTTGTTCGCGAATCGACTTGGCCCACGGACGCGTCTGGGCATAGGTCAAAAAAGGCATCGGCGCTATTTCGCCCGGACGGTGGCACTCCTGGCAATGCGTCTGCAGGATGGGAAGAACGTCTTTGTAGAAAACCGGCCCCGCGAAAGACGGCGCACCGATTAGCGCGAGGCTAACGAGTCGTCTTTGCCACTGGCTCTTAACGAGCCAGGGAAGCAACGTACTTATCGCGGCACTGCTGGGAGCAAAAATGGAAGGTCTCGCCTCCCACCTTTTCCTTAATTGCGGTGGCCGCTGCGATGTAAGTTCCACAGACCGGATCTTTCTTCAGCTCGCCAGTGAGCGGGACTTGATTGGAGGGCCGCGCGCCGGTCCCCTGGGTACCGGAACCGGGGTTCATCACCACCGAGACTCCTTTGAGAACAACGCCGATGATGCTCTTCACCACGGTGATTACCACAACCATGAGAAGAAGATAGAAGATAGCGCGAAACATTATAGTTGCCTTCGGGGGCGCTAGCCCGCGCGGCGCTACATCCATTCTATCCGAGGAAGGCGCTATTCTTCTTTGGCGGCTTCTTTGCGGGCTGCGTCGATGCGGGCCTGGGCGTGGCGGGCGGCGATGAGCGCCGACGCGATATCGATGCCCAGAGCGGGATTAATCATGGCGTCCTGAGCGTGCTTCAAATCCTGCTCGGCTTTGGTGACGTCGATCTCGTGACCTTTTTCGGCCTCGTCGGTCAGCACCCGGACTACATTGTTGTGAATCTCGAGGAAACCGCCGGAAATCGCGACGCTAAAACGATGATCTTCCGGCGTAGTGTAAGTGAGCGCGCCGATCCCAAGCTCGGAGAGCAGCGACGCGTGGTCCGGCAGCACGCCGATGTAGCCATCCTTGGCAGGAATCTGCGATCGCACCGCTTTCTCGCGCGCAAGCAGCCGCTCCGGCGTGGCAATCTCGATATCGAACGTGTCGGCCATCGATTAACCGCCCTGCTTCTTCAGCTCTTCGGCTCGCTTTTTGACATCTTCGATATCGCCTTGCATATAGAAGGCCTGTTCGGGAAGCTCGTCATGTTTGCCTTCCACAACTTCCTTGAAGCTACGCACCGTGTCGGCCAAAGGGACGTACTTGGGTTTCAGTCCGGTGAACTGCTCGGCCACATGGAAGGGCTGCGAAAGGAATTTCTGGATCTTGCGGGCGCGCGCCACCGTTTGCTTATCGTCATCAGAAAGCTCGTCGATACCAAGGATGGCGATGATGTCTTGCAGGTCCTTGTAGCGCTGCAGAATCTGCTTCACCTGCTGCGCGACGTTGTAGTGCTCCTCGCCAACGATGCGCGGATCGAGAATGCGGGAGCTGGAGGCCAGGGGGTCCACGGCCGGGTAGATGCCTTGCTCCACCAGGCTGCGCGTCAGGTTGGTGGTGGCATCCAGGTGGGCGAAAGTGGTGGCCGGCGCGGGATCGGTATAGTCGTCGGCAGGCACGTAAATTGCTTGCACCGACGTGATGGAGCCTTTTTTCGTTGACGTGATGCGCTCCTGTAGCTCACCCATTTCGGTAGCCAGGTTGGGCTGATAGCCCACCGCCGACGGCATGCGGCCCAGCAGCGCCGATACTTCAGAACCGGCCTGCGTAAAGCGAAAAATATTGTCGATGAACAGCAGCACGTCCTGGCCGCCTTCGTCGCGGAAATATTCGGCGACGGTAAGGCCGGTGAGCCCCACCCGCAGGCGCGCGCCGGGCGGCTCGGTCATCTGGCCGTAGATCAGTGCAACTTTCGACTTGGTGAAGTCGCGCGGATCCAAGACGCCCGACTCCTGCATCTCATGCCACAGATCGTTGCCTTCGCGTGTGCGCTCGCCGACGCCCGAAAACACGGACACGCCGCCATGTTTTAGGGCGATGTTGTTGATCAGCTCCTGGATGATGACGGTCTTGCCCACGCCCGCGCCGCCGAACAGCCCGATTTTTCCGCCGCGCAGGTAGGGTTCCAGCAGATCGATTACCTTGATGCCGGTCTCGAACATCTGCAGCTCGGTAGCCTGCTCGTCGAAGGCCGGCGCCTGGCGGTGAATGGGCCACCTCTGAGCGGTATTCACCGGACCCATGTTATCCACCGGCTCGCCAATGACGTTCATCACTCGACCCAGCGTCTCCGGTCCCACCGGGACTTCGATGCCGTGGCCCAGGCTGACGGCTTTCATCCCGCGCACCATGCCGTCGGTGGGTTGCAGCGCGATGGTGCGCACGCGGCCTTCGCCGATGTGTTGCGCCACTTCCACCATCACGTCGATGGGGACGCTGGTTTTAAAGCCTTCGCTGGTGATATGGATGGCCGTGTTGATCACGGGAATCTGGTGCTCGGGAAACTGAATATCGATGGCCGGGCCGGCCACCTGGATGACCTTGCCTACGACCTGCGTCTCTGTTGTGGTTGCCATAAATGCCTCTTTACTTCACAGCGGTGAGTTTAATCCAGCCCCGCGGCTTTTAATCAAGTGCTGCCGCGCCGCTCACAATTTCGATGATCTCTCTGGTGATACTGGCCTGCCGTACGCGGTTCATGTTCAGGGTCAGGGCGCTGATGACGTCGGACGCGTTGGTGCTGGCAGCTTCCATGGCGGTCATGCGGGCGGCGTGCTGCGCCGCGTCGGACTCGAGCATGGCGCGGTAAATCTGCGATTCGATGTAGCGCGGCAACAGCGCGGCCAAAAGCTCGCCGGGCGGCTGTTCATAAATGTAGTCGATCTGCTCCTGGTTCTCGGGAAACTCCACCGGCAGCAGACGCGTGCTCACCAATTGCGACGCCATCATGCTCTTGAAGTTGTTTACCACCAGGTAAACGGAGTCCACTTCCGCTTTGCGGAATATCTCGATCACTTTGCGCGCAATTTCCAGCGCATCTTCGTAGCGCGGGGGTTTCTGAAAGAGCGTCGTATACTCACCGCTGATGTTCGAATGACGCCGCTTGAAGAAGTCGCGACCCTTGCGTCCAATCAGTTCCAAGTGAACTTCGGACTCGCGATGCTCGACGATAAACCTTTGCGCCATGCGGATTACGTTGGAGTTGAAGGCGCCGGCCAAGCCGCGGTCAGCCGTGATCACCAGCAATAAGATCCGCTTCTCGGGGCGCCGGGCCAGCAGCGCGATCTCCTCACCGGCGTTCTGTTCGGCCGCGGCTTTGACCACATTCGCCAGCATGCGCTGGATTATTTCCGCGTAGGGCCGGGCTGCGATCACCCGATCCTGGGCGCGGCGCAGCTTGGCCGCCGAGACCACTTTCATGGCCTTGGTGATCTGCTGCGTGTTTTTCACCGACCGGATGCGCCGGCGTAAGTCGATCAGGCTGGGCATGGGCTAAGCCGTGACGAGGGCTTCTTTACGTTGGGAAACGAAGCGCTCCTTGAATTCCTTCAGCACCGTGTTTAGCTTGGCCTTCACCTGGTCGTCCAGGGTTTTCTTCTCGCGGATCTCCTGCAGCAATGTCGCCTGCGAGGTATCCAGAAAGTTATTCAACTCCGCTTCAAACGGACGGATCTGCTCTACCGCCAGATCGTCCAGCATCCCGCTGGTGCCGGCGAAGATAATCACCACCTGCTTCTCCACCGGGACCGGCTTATATTGCGGCTGCTTCAACACTTCCACCAGCCGTTTGCCTCGGCCCAGCTGCTGTTGCGAAGCCTTGTCCAGTTCGGATCCGAACAGCGCGAACGCCGCCAGCTCGCGATACTGCGCCAGATCCAGGCGCAACGATCCGGCCACCTGCCGCATGGCCTTGATCTGCGCGCTGCCGCCCACGCGGCTCACACTGAGGCCGACGTCGATGGCGGGACGAACGTCGGAGTTGAACAGATCGGCCAGCAGGAAGATCTGGCCGTCGGTGATGGAGATCACATTGGTCGGAATGTATGCCGAGATGTCGCCGGCTTGCGTTTCGATGATGGGCAAAGCCGTGAGCGACCCGCCGCCTTTTTCGTCGTTCAGCTTGGCCGCGCGCTCCAGCAAACGGCTGTGCAGATAGAACACATCGCCGGGGTACGCCTCGCGTCCGGGCGGACGGCGCAGCAGCAGCGAAATTTCGCGATATGCCGCCGCGTGCTTGGAAAGATCGTCGTAAATCAACAGGGCATGACGCTTGCTGTCGCGGAAAAACTCGCCCATCGCGCAGCCGGAGTACGGCGCGATGTACTGCATGGGCGCCGGATCGGAAGCGGTGGCCGCGACGACGATGGTGTACTCCATGGCGCCGAAATCTTCCAGCGTCTTCACCACCTGCGCCACCGTGGAACGCTTCTGGCCGATCACGACGTAAATGCAAATGACGTCGCCGCCCTTCTGATTGATGATGGTGTCGAGCGCGACGGCGGTCTTGCCGGTCTGCCGGTCGCCAATGATCAGCTCGCGTTGGCCGCGGCCGATCGGGATCATGGAGTCGATAGCCTTGATGCCGGTTTGCAGCGGCTCTTTCACCGACTGGCGATCCACCACCCCGGGAGCGATGGCTTCCACCGGGCGCGTCTCGCTGGTCGAAATTGGTCCTTTACCGTCGATGGGCTCCCCAAGCGCGTTTACCACGCGGCCAACCAGGGCCTCACCCACCGGCACGGACATGATTTTACCCGTGCGGCGGACCTCGTCGCCTTCTTTGATCTCCTGATATTCGCCCAGCAGCACGGTTCCCACCTGGTCCTCTTCCAGGTTGAGCGCGATGCCGGTAACGTTGTGCGGGAACTCCACCATCTCGCCGGACATCACGTTTTCGAGCCCGTAAACACGGGCGATGCCATCGCCCACCGAGATCACCGATCCGGTTTCTGAAACACTGACAGCCTTGTCGTAGTGCTCAATTTCGCCGCGCAACAGGCGCGCGATTTCATCAGCTTGGATCTGAGCCATAATTCAATTCCATCCCCTATGCGGCCGCCCTATTCAGAAGCTCTATTCTGCCAGAAACTTATTCTGCCAGAAGCTCTACTCTGCCAGAAGCTACTCTGAAAAATGTCCGGCCAGTTTCTTCCCCAATTGCCGCAGTTCGCCGCGGATAGACCCGTCGTACACCGTGGAACCAATGCGCGCTACAACGCCGCCCAGCAACTCCGGATCGACCTCGAACCGCAGGCGCATTCGCTTGCCGGTCAGCTTCGAGAGCTCCGATTCCAGGCCCGCACTCAGGGGTGCTGTTAACGGCGCCGCCGAAGACACTTCCGCGCGAACAAAGCCGAGGCGTTCGTCCAGCTGCAGCTCGAAGGCTTCACGAATATCGCTGAAGACGCCGATGCGGCGGTGATCGATCACCACATAAACGAAATTCCGGATCAGTGTGGACCCGCCGATTCTCGCCAGCAGGTCCGCCATCACAGCGCGTTTGCGCGAATTTTGAATGGCGGGCGTCGCCAGAGCGGTGCGTAACTCGGCCGATTCCTGAAGCAGCGCCTCAACGTCGCGCAGTTGCGCCAGAGCGTCTTCCGGCTTCAAAGGCGAACCGGTCGCCATGACAATATCCACCAGGGCGTGGGCATAGCGATTGGCGACGGCGGATGCCATAGATCAGTTCGCCGCCCGCGGAGTACCGCCATTTTGCCCGGTGGCGCGATCGTGCAGATCGTGAAGGAATCCGTTCACGAGCTGGTCTTGAGTGGCCGGGGTCATGCGGAAGCGAATGTGCTGCTCGGCCAGCCCCACGGCCAATTCGGCGGCATATTTCCGCAGCTCGGCTTTGGCGGCACGGGTCATCAGCGCTATTTCCTGCACGGACTGTTCCCGGATCCTCTGCGCGTGATGTTCGGTTTCGCGCCGTATCCGTTCGCTTTCCGCCATCATTTCAGAGTGGGCGGTTTCGCGCAGATGTTGTATTTCACTTTGGAGATTGGCCAACCGGGCCTCAACTCCAGCGGCATAAGCGGCGGCCTCCTGCTTGATCTTTGCAGCCTCGGCCAGAGCGCTTTGGATCTCGTCGGACTGCTTGCGAAACAGCGGCGGCACGTTCTTGGCGATCAGATATCCGAGTCCAAACGCCAGAATCGCGAAGTTGGCCCACTTCCACCAAATCCAGGGATCGCCTTGCTCGGCTCCCGAGGTTTGCGCCGCGGGCGCTTCCTGCGGCAGCGCATAGGATGCCAAAGCCAGGCCCAGCGCGAGAACCAGCGTTGCACGGCGCATATTCAAGCCGGCGTCCCTTTGAGCAACATCTCGGCGATTTCGTCGGCCAGCGCGTTCGCGGTGCCGACCAACTGGCTTTTCGCGGCGACGGCTTCTGCATTCAGCAGCTCATCCGATTGATGGATCAGGTCGTGTGCTTGTTTTCGCGCGTCTTCCACTTGAGCCGTCTGATCGCTTATCCAACCCCGGCGCGCCTCTTCCTGCTCCTTATAAATCGCTTCGCGCGCCTGCCGCAATTCCTGCTCGATGGACTTGGTCTGCTCGCCCGCCTTGGCACGCAGCGCGTCCGCCGATTCACGCACACCGTCGGTGGCCGCCCGCCGCTTGGCCAGCACGTCCGCCATGGGGCGGAAAAACGTGCTTTTCAGGTAAAAGTGAACGAACAGCAAAAGAAAAAGCGTCGGGATCGACTCTAGCAGGAGTTTACCCAAGGCATTTAGCGTCGCTTCCATTATGTTTAAGAAGGGAACTTATAGACTGCGAGAAAGGCGCATACCAAGAGCTACAGCATGCCCCAGAACTGATGTCCCAAAGACGTTACCCTAACACATTTGGGGCAATGAATTCAACCGATTCTCCTTGATAACATCGCGCACTACGCAGCAGGCTGCGGTTCGCCTGAGTTTTACCGGACGCGCATACCGCGCCGTGCGCTCAAAAAAACCGCCCCTTACTCGTAGCCGCGCTGTTTCTATAAGCGGACCAAACTACTTTGGCGGCGTAGCCGGTTTCGGAGGTTTGACGAACCTCGCGTCGTCAACCGGCACGTTCGCCTGGATTTCGGTCAGCGTGTACTCCTCTCGGCCGCTCACCCAGCCGTAGTTGCGCTTGAATGGCATCATGACTCCTGCCACCGGACGATAATCGGAGAAGTCGATTTGCGTCGGTACGCGGCCTACCGCCGAATTGGCGTATCGAACCATCCGCAAGAGCAGGCCGGTCTGCTTGTCGAAATAAAATGTCGCGATGAAACCGCCCGGCCGGCTTCCCTGCACGACGTTAACGTCCTTGCCATCGATATTGGCTGGATAGCTCACTCGCCAGGTGTTGAAAAATCCTTTGATGTTGCCCGGAAATGCCAATTGGCCGTCCAGTTTGCCGCCTTCGGCCGCGGTCCCCGTCAGTTCGTATTCTCCGGTTACCGTCAGCGGCAGCACCACCCACGCGTCGTGGCCATCGTAGGTTCGGACCATGTCGCCCTCACGCTGATGAACGATGGTGACGTACTTGTCCGGCGCCTTGGCAAAAATCTGCGCGGGATTGACCTGGTCCGCCCCAAAAGTTGTGCTGGTTCCTTTGCCGGCGTAGCTGGTTATCTTCGCCAGCGCGTCGGCGCCGCCCAGAGCCTGAATATATTTGTCTAGAATCTGATCGATGGAAGGTACCACGGCGCCGGCGGAAGCCTGCGGGAGAACATCGGGGTACATGGGCACCGGATCGCTGTAGATAGCGTCGATGGCGGGCGTGGTGGCGGGAGGTGTGGTGCCGCGATGGCAGGTCCAGCAAGTCACCACCTGGCGGCCGCCGAAGCTCTCTTTATTGATCTTGTTCATCACTTCCACCATGTGGCGCGCCACCAGTTTCCGCGGCGGGTCTTTGTCCCACTGCGGATTGGAACCACCGGCGCCGACATGGCAGTCTCCGCAACAAACGTTCAGAGCGGCAGAAAACAGGCCCATCGTTCCCATGAACTCATCGACGGTAAGACCTTTCAGAACCTTGATGTTCTTGAAGACATCGTCCGCCATCTGCGGCTTGGCCTGCGCGAACGCGACGCCTCCGAAGGGCACCGTGGCGCCCAGCAACGCAACCGCGCTGCTATACATCAATAATCGTTTCGACGGAAGCTTCATCGCTACCTCTCCTTACTTTTCCCTATGAGCACATTGTGAACGTTCCTGCATGCAACCGTGCAGGAAGTATGATGATACAAAGCGATACAAAGTAAAGTCAAAGAACGCGACCCTGATGTTTTTTCTTTGACTCGATGGAGGAACCATGGCTGAGAAGCTTCCGCAAACCTATGCGAATCACGCGCGAACTCATCCGCCCTTTCATTTGTTCCTGGCCCCGGGATCGATAATTTTGCTGATTCTCACCATCGTCAACGTGGTCCGGCACTATCGGCAATTGGAGGCCTGGATCCTTCTGGTGATGGGGGTCCTGTTCTTTCAGGCCGTGTTCTTAATTCGACTCAATCCACTGAAGGTGCAGGACCGGCTGATTCGCCTTGAAGAGCGGATGCGGCTAGAAGCGCTGCTGTCGGCGGAACTGAGCGAGCGGATCGGAGAACTGACCGAATCGCAATTGATCGCCCTGCGTTTTGCTTCTGACCCTGAGTTGCAGGGTCTGGTGGCGAAGGTGCTAGCGGAGAAAATGAAGGCGAAGGACATCAAGAAGGCAATCGTGACTTGGCGCGCGGACACGTTCCGCGTTTGAGTAAAGCTGTAGAATCGAAGGTACAGTGAGCGAACAAACCAATCCCGACGAGCGATTCGAGACCCTGAATCTGCTCGCGAATAGCCAGCGCCACCTGTTAACGTTGAGCGACCGTATGGATCGCGCGGAAGCAGCCATTCAGAAGGCCGCAGAAACAATACTGGCTCTCGCCGACAGCCAGAAGCACACAAACGAGAAGCTAGCTGGCGTGGCTGATAAGCTCGACGCCCTGAGCGATATCGTCCGCAGCTGGTATGAGCGCCACGGGAACGGCAGCAGCGGCCAACATCCGTCGTAACGAAACCGTCAAACTCCTGCCAAATCAAAAATTTACTTGCCCTGGACGGCGATTCGCAGGAAACTGAATTTTAGCGCCTGAATTCCGGGCGCCCGTATCCTTCGGAGGTAACCGCGAATTGAAACTCAGTGAAGCCACCGTTTTCGAGCCTACCGAGCGGTGGACCGTCGCCGACGCCAGCGAGCTGTACGATGTCGCCAGTTGGGGCAAAGGCTATTTTTCCGTCGGAGCGAACGGGCACCTTTGGGTGCATCCCAGTAAGGAGCCCGCGCGCGGTATCGACCTGCGTGAGCTGATCGAGAAGCTCGAGCTGCGCGGAATCGGTCTGCCCATCCTGATCCGCTTCGCCGAAATTCTCAAGCACCGTCTGGGTGAAATGTACCAGGCGTTCCAGAGCGCCATCTCCGAGCACAACTACAAGGGCGATTACCGTTGCGTATATCCGATCAAGGTGAACCAGCAGCGGCAGGTGGTGGAAGAGGTCTTCCAGTTCGGCCGGCCTTATCATTTTGGCCTGGAAGCCGGTTCCAAACCCGAGTTGCTGGCGGTTCTTGCCGTGGCTGACAACGAAACGCCCATCATCTGCAACGGCTTCAAGGACGACGAGTACATCGAAATGGTGATGCTGGCGAAGAAGATCGGCCGCCAAATCATTCCAGTGGTCGAAAAATATACGGAGCTCGACTTGATCCTGAAGCACTCCCAGCGCGTCGGCGTGAGGCCCACCATCGGCCTGCGGCTCAAGCTGGCGAGCAGAGGGTCGGGACGCTGGAAATCGTCCGGTGGTTATCGATCCAAGTTCGGGTTGACGGTGAGCGAGGCCTTGCAGGCGCTCGATCAAATGAAGGCTGCCGGCATGGAGGATTGCCTAGAACTGTTGCACTTCCATCTCGGAAGCCAGATCACCAACATCCGGCAGATCAAGGCCGCGGTGATGGAGGGCGCGCGCATTTACGTGGAGCTGAAGCGTGCCGGCGCGGGCCTGAAATACCTCGACGTCGGTGGCGGGCTGGGTATTGATTACGACGGCTCCCAGACTGACTTTGAATCCAGCGTCAATTACACGCTGCAGGAATACGCCAACGACGTGGTTTATCACATCCAGAACGTTTGCGATGAAGCCGAGGTAGCGCACCCTACCATCGTTTCCGAAAGCGGGCGGGCTATCGCCGCTTATCACAGCGTGCTGGTGTTCAACGTACTGGGCGTGAGCGGTTTCGGCGAGGATGCTTTTTCGCCCGTGCCCGAAGACGCCGAACAGCCGCTCATCGATCTGCAGGAAACCTACCGCTCGCTCAGCTCCAAGAATCTGCTCGAAAGTTTTCACGACGCCCAACAGGCGTTGGACTCGGCTCTCAACCTGTTCAGCCTGGGCTACCTTCCTCTCAAGCAACGCAGCCAGGCCGAGACTTTGTATTGGGCGATTTGCCGGCGCGTACATCGCATGGCCAAAGAGCTGGACTATTTTCCCGAAGAGCTGGAGGGCCTGGACGGCATGCTCTCCGACACCTATTTCTGCAATTTCTCGTTGTTCCAGAGCATGCCCGACAGTTGGGCGGTAAAGCAACTCTTCCCCATCATGCCCATTCACCGGCTGAACGAGATGCCGACGCGGAATGGCGTGCTGGGCGATATCTCCTGCGATTCGGATGGCAAGATCGACCAGTTCATCGACCGGCGGGACGTGAAGCGCACCCTGCCGCTGCATCCGTTCAACGGCGAGCCGTATCTGATGGGCGCGTTCCTGGTGGGCGCCTACCAGGAGATCCTGGGCGATCTGCATAACCTGTTCGGCGATACGAACGCCGTGCATGTAAGCTTGGGCCCCGGCGGCGATGTAATCCTGGATGCCGTGATTCGCGGCGATACGGTTCGGGAGGTGCTGGATTACGTCCAGTTCAATGCCAAGGCCTTGCTGGAAGCTTTCCGCCGCGACGTGGAGACGGCGTTGCGCGATGGAAAGATCGGCTACGAAGAGTCCGGGCGGTTGCTCAAATTCTACGAAGAGGGCCTCAACGGCTACACGTACCTCGAACAATAGTTTCCATGACAATTTGCGGGTCGTCCTGGTAGCCCCCCGGAACCCGCTCAATATCGGCGCGGCGGCCCGGGCCATGAGCAACTTCGGATTCGGGCGGCTGCGGCTGGTGAATCCGTATCAGGTGGCCTTTCAGGAGGCACGCTCCGCCGTACACGCTCACAAGATCCTGCGCGAGGCTGAAGAATTTCCCGCCCTGTCTGAGGCGATTGCCGATTGCAGTCTGGTGGTGGGGACCACGTCGCTCGGCCATCGGGAGTTGCAGCACACGCTGCGCGCGGTGGAGAAAGGCGGACGCTTGATCCGCAAACACCTGGCAGCCGCTCCAGTGGCGCTGCTCTTCGGCTCCGAGAAATTCGGCCTCTCGAACGAAGACATGAGCTATTGCAATTGGCTGCTCCGCATCGGGACCGAGGGTTCGATGAATCTGGGCCAAGCGGTCGCGGTGTGCCTTTACGAGCTGGTACGGAATCCCGTACCATCCAAGCCAGATCAACGGAAACCGGCCAGCGCAGAGGAGCTACATCGGCTAACGGTCCTTTTGACCGAAGTTTTGGAAAAATCGGGGTACGTTCACACGGAAAGTTCCTCCGCAAAAATTCGCAGATTGGTCCGGCGCCTGGATCTGGCTGGGCACGACGCCGAGATATGGCTCGGCATGATTCGCCAGATCGAATGGAAGCTCAAGACGAAGACGCAATGATATCCTGAGGATCGGACTAGGATGACAAAGGTTCAGCTTGAATACGATCTGATGCGGCCGCTGACGGATCACGATGCCGCGGCCGTCGCCGACGTTCACAGTTGGTACGGCATCCAGCGCGTTCAACTCGCGCCGACGCTGGACCGGCTGCAAGTGGAATACGACGCCTCCCGCCTGAGCGAGAAAGACGTCGAAGCCGTGCTCCAGCGGTTTGGCCTACCCATCCGGCGCAAGTGGGCCGTTCCCTAGCATGTCGCATTACTCCCGCCTGGGCCTTGCTCGCGATTATTTGGCCGCCCGGTTCAACGAGCGTACCTCGCTGGCCGAAGCCGCGGCGCAGGCTGGCCTCTCGCCGTTCTACTCCTATCGCCTTTTCGCGGACGCCTCCGGATTGACCATGCGAAGAGGCTGCTGCTGGCCGGCAATCACAGCGTCACCGACATCTGCTTCGACGCTGGTTACGAAAGCCTGGGCTCCTTCTCCACCCGCTTTCGCTCGCTCACGGGTCTTTCGCCGGCCGCGTTCCGGCGCGAATCCCGGCGCGTCTTCGGAACCTCCGGACGGTATTGGCCTCTGTACTACATGCCGGCCTGCTTCCAGCATTTCTTTGCCGGTTACTGAACCGCGCGCGCCTTTGCCGGTTACTGAACCGCGCGCGTGAGCAAGCGGCTTGTAAATCGCAAGATCCGAGAAGCATTCTCCTGGCGCTTCGCTTATTCTGAGGACCTCAGGAGGATGCAATGATTTTGCGATTCACCCACTCGGGCTTGTATGTTCTCGATCAGGACGCCGCCCGCGATTTCTACGTCAACAAGCTGGGCTTCGAGGTCCGCAATGACCAGACGATGGACAACGGTTTCCGTTGGCTGACCGTGAGCCCCAAGGGACAACCGGATGTGCAGCTCATCTTGATGAAAGTGGACGGCCCGAATATCTAGCCCGATGTCGCGGCCACTTTGAAGAGCCAAGCCAAAGGCGTCGAGTTCCTTTCGCCGCCGGCCGACTGGTTCTACGGCATCGAGTGCATCGTGAAAGACAACTCGGGGAATTGGTTCAGCATGACGCAGCCAAAGTGATCTAATAGTCTGGTGGCCAGACTGATTGGCGTTTTCCTTTTGGCGTTGTTTTTATACGCCTCCGGCCCCGGTTTTCGCAGCCGCGCGCAGTTCGACGAACACTACGCCAAGCACGGCGCCGAATTTGGCGCCATCAGCCAAGGCGAATATCTCCATCTGGCACAAGAACTGAGGGATGCGCGCCCCGGAGGTCCCATCCTGGAAGCACGGCGTCCCAACGGCGAGTTCAGCAAGTTCGATCGCCGGCATGGCTACTTCGGAGCGTACAATCGCGACGGAACCATCCGAACGTTCTTCATCCCCAACAACGGTGAGCGCTATTTCGAGCGCCAGGCGCGCAGAAGATATGACTGACGAGGAGATGGCTGCTTATCTCCGTCAGAACGGTTATCCAGAGCACATCATTCGTGCCGGGCGCCAGGGTTTGATCGACCGCTGGGGCAAGTTCGTCGCCGAGGTGGAGCGCGGCTATCGATTCGGGTTGGAAGACTATCGCAACGATCTGGACTTGCGCGGAATCATCGCCATGCTAGGCCTGGATGCCGAGGTTGCCGACCTGGACCAGCGCTTCGAAGCGCTGCTCAGCCATCGCGACAAGCGCGTCTGGGAAACTTCCGCAGCCGACCCCTTCTGGGACTTCGGGTATCCGTCCAATGCCGGACCTCAGCTCTTAGAAGATCTTGTTAATGAATGACTTGTGCATCAATAACACTATCTCAATAGACTTTCAGTAGATTGCTCTGGTACACTGCTCATGATGTCCCAACTAGGCCATCTGCGTCTGCTCGAAGCCGAGAGCATCCACATCATGCGCGAGGTGGCGTCCGAGTTCCAGCGGCCGGTGATGTTGTACTCCATCGGCAAGGATTCGTCCGTTTTGCTGCGGCTGGCCCAGAAGGCTTTTCATCCAGCTCCAATCCCTTTCCCGCTGCTGCATATCGACACCACCTACAAGTTTCGGGAGATGATCGAGTTCCGCGATCGCTACACGGCCGAGATCGGCGCGAAGCTGATCGTGTACACCAATCGCGAGGCCATCGACGACGGCGCGAACCCGTTCCGGCTGGGAACGCAACGGTGCTGCGGCTTACTCAAAACCAAAGCCCTGCTCGATGGGTTGCGCCAGGGTGACGGCTTGGGGCAGGGCGGTTTCGACGCTGCCATCGGCGGCGCCCGGCGGGACGAAGAGAAGTCGCGCGCCAAGGAGCGCATCTTTTCGTTTCGCGACGAAAAGGGCCAGTGGGATCCGAAGAACCAACGCCCCGAATTGTGGAACCTCTTCAACGCGCGGATTCATCCGGGCGAGAGTCTTCGCATCTTCCCGCTGTCCAACTGGACCGAAATGGACATCTGGCAATACATCCACGCGGAAAACATTCCCATTGTTCCCATGTATTTCGCCCAGGAACGCGAAGTGCTGGTGCGGGGCGATTCGCTCATCATGCTGGAGCAACCGTTCATCCCCGTGCTGCCGGGCGAAAAGCCGCAAATGGTGCGCTGCCGGATGCGATCGCTCGGCTGCAGCCCTTGCACCGGCGCCATCCGGTCCGACGCAGACACCATTCCGAAAATTATCGAAGAGCTGGTTTCGTTCCGCAGATCGGAACGGGAGAACCGCGTGATCGATCACGATCAGGATGGGTCGATGGAAATTAAGAAGCGGGAAGGTTATTTTTGATGGCTGCTCTCGCGAATCGCGCCGCGTTCCAGATCGAAGATTTCCTGGCCCAGGAGCAGGCTAAAGACCTGTTGCGGTTCACCACCGCCGGCAGCGTGGACGATGGCAAGTCCACTCTCATCGGCCGCCTGCTGTACGATTCGCAGAGTGTCTACGAAGATCAGCTCAAGGCGGTGACCAAAGCCTCGGTCAACCGCTCGGCGGGAGCCATCGATTTTTCGCTTTTGACGGACGGGTTGCGCGCGGAGCGTGAGCAAGGCATCACCATCGACGTCGCTTACCGTTACTTCGCCACGGCGCGGCGCAAGTTCATCATCGCCGACACGCCGGGACACGAGCAATACACGCGCAACATGGCCACCGGCGCATCCACGGCCGATCTGGCTGTGATCCTGATCGATGCGCGCAACGGCGTGTTGCAGCAATCGCGGCGGCATGGGTACATCGCATCGCTACTCGGTATTCCCAACTTCGTGATCGCGGTGAACAAGATGGACGCCGTAAGCTACGACGAAGCCATCTTCCGCTCCATCGAGACCGAATTTCGCGATTTTGTCGGCAGGCTGAATTCGCAACAAGCTGCTCCGCATGTCTACTTCCTGCCCATCAGCGCGCTCGAAGGCGACAACGTAGTGCGGCCCAGCCGGAACATGCCCTGGTTCCAGGGCCCCACTCTGCTGGAGTTTCTGGAGACGGTTCCGGTTCACCACCGCACTCGCATCACTGCCTTTCGTTTTCCGGTACAGCGCGTGATTCGTCCGGATCAAGACTTTCGCGGCTATGCGGGACAAGTAGTTTCCGGCACCGTTCGCCCAGGCGACGGCGTGCTGGCGCTGCCCTCCGGCCGGCGCTCTCGCGTGAAGAGCATCGAAACCTTTGACGGCCGCCTGGAAGAAGCGGTGGCGCCGATGTCGGTGACACTGACGCTCGAAGACGAAGTGGACATCAGCCGGGGTGACATGCTGGTCTCCTCACAGAAGCCGCCCGATGCGGCTCGCCAGTTCGACGCGAGCGTGGTGTGGATGAGCGAGCAGCCGCTCGATCAGAGCCGGCCCTACGTGTTGAAACACACCACACAAACTCTGCCCGCGGAAGTGAAGGCCGTAAGGTACCGCGTCAATATCAAAACGCTGGAGCATGAGGCGGCCGACAGTCTCGAGATGAATGGGATCGGCGTACTGCGCATCGAAACCAGCCGTCCTCTGTATTTCGACGCCTATGCGCAGAATCGCGCTACGGGCAGCCTGATCCTCATCGATCCGGAAACAAATGCCACGGTTGGCGCGGGGATGATTCTCGCGCCGGTGATCGTGGAACGCGATCGATCCAAAGTGGCCGCGCTCGATCTCCGGCACGAACGGGTAACTCCGGTGGAGCGGATCGCGCGCTACCGGCACGGTGGCGAAACGGTGGCGCTGGGCGATCGCAAACCTCTGGCATGGCTGCTGGAGCGGAAGCTCTTCGACCGTGGCTGCGCGGTGACAGTGATTGAGCACGCGAACGCGGAGGCGCTGGCCGCGCTGGAACAGGCAGGCTTGTTGGTTTTGCTGGTTTCGGGCAAGTCTCCGGTTTGGGATCTGCCGGCGGATGATTCTGAAGCGGCGGACTTCGTGATCGCGTCGTTAGAAGAGACCGAGATATTGCTGCGGAATGAATCGCTGACCGGTGGCGAAGGCATCTGACGCGACCGAGCCGCGACCGTGAGGGAGGGGTATTAGAGGATGGCAACCTTGACGTTGGGGCAAAAGATCCCGCTGGATCAAAAAATTGATGACGCGACCGCTTTGATTCGGTCCATATTCGCCGAGAACCGGGGCGCTGCCGCCGTTACCTGCAGCTTTCAGACCGAGTGCATGGCGCTGGTGGATCTGGTGATAGAGCAACAGCCCGGCATTCCCGTATTGTTTCTCGACACTGGCTATCACTTCCCCGAAATGTACACCTATCGCGATCAGATGACCGAGCGGATGCATCTCAATCTGGTGAATCTGGCCGCGAAGATCTCCGTCGCAGAGCAGGAATCGCAATTCGGCATCCTCAACCAGACCGCACCCGATCGGTGCTGCGGCATTCGCAAAGTAGAGCCGTTATTCCGGGGTCTCGGCGATTATGGGATCTGGTTCACGGCGTTACGCCGCGAGCAGTCGCCGACTCGTGCGAACCTGCAGGAAGTGGATCATTTCAAGCTTCCCACCGGGCATCAGTTGTTGAAAGTGAGCCCGCTGGCCGGCTGGACCAACGCCGACGTGTGGGCCTACTTGAAGCGCCGCGGCATTCCGGTCCTGCCGCTGTACGATCAAGGCTATACCAGTATCGGTTGTGCGCCCTGCACCACCCCACCCGTCGATCCGAACAATCCACGCTCGGGCCGCTGGAGCGGCCACAAGCTGGAGTGCGGTATCCACATTCAGAGCGAATAACCGGTGGAGATTGTTCTCGGCTTCATCATCGCGGTAGCAATCGGCGTCACCGGCGTCGGCGCGGGCGTAATCACGGCGCCGGTTCTGATTCTCTTCATGCACGTCACTCCCGCGCACGCGGTGGGAACCGCGCTCGCATTCAGCGTCGCCGTGAAGATCCTGGTTGTTCCCATGCAGATTTATCGCAAACAGGTGGACTACCGCGTTTTGGGCTACCTGCTGGCGGGCGGTGTTCCCGGCGTGCTCGCCGGATCGTATATTCTTGCCAAGCTGAACACCAAGGGATCAGAGGGAATTCTGTACGCCGCCTTGGGGTCCACCATCGTGTTCATGGCGGGTCTGAATCTTTACCGCTTGTGGCTCCATCCGGCTCGCGACACGACGCGGGATTGGTCGCGCTGGCTGCCCGCCATCGCTCTGCCGATCGGCGCCGAAGTTGGATTTTCATCGGCTGGCGCGGGCGCCATTGGATCGCTGGCGCTGCTGATTCTCACTCCGCTTTCGGCCGCGCGTGTAGTGGGAACGGACCTCTTCTTTGGACTGTGCCTGTCCCTCATCGGCAGCGGTTTCCAGCTCAGCGCGGGCAACTATGACCTGGCCATTTTGACGAAACTCGTAATCGGCGGTGTTTTCGGCGCCTTCGCGGGAACTTATCTCGCCGCCATTACGCCGCAGCGGGCGTTCCGCATCGTGCTTTCGGTATGGCTCATCACGCTGGGCATCCAGTTGTGCTGGAACGGATTCCGGCACCTCTGACCGATCGCAAACTACGCCATCGCAGCGCGGGGTAGCGCTCCGAAACGCCGTTCACGGGAGCGGAACTCGGCCGTAGCCGCGGCCAGGTCGGAAGCAGTGAAGTCCGGCCACATCACCGCCGTGAAGACCAGCTCGGCATACGCGCACTCCCAGAGCATGAAATCGCTGAGGCGCTGCTCGCCGCCCGTACGGATCAGCAGATCGACGTCCTGCGCGCCCAGCGCCTCCGAGAGCCCTGCCCGTGTGGCCTTGCCTTGGAGCGCGTGGGCAGCTGCCAGGATCGCATCGCGCGAGGAATAATCGACAGCCAGGCGCAGATGCAGCTTTTTTCCATTGGCAGTGGCGCTTTCACATTCGTCGATCACCGGCAGCAGCAGGCGCGGTAAACGGTCCCGCCGTCCGATCACGGACACGCGCACGCCCTTGTCCACGCACTTGGCCTGCTCGCGGCGCAGGTAACTGTGGAACATCTTCATCAGCGCGGATACTTCGGGTTGGGGCCGGCGCCAGTTGTCGGAAGAAAATGCATAGACCGTCAGCACGGAGATGCCGAGATCGGGCGCGGCTTCCACGCTGCGGCGCAAAGCCTCCGCTCCGGCCCGGTGTCCTGCAACTCGCGGCAACCCTCGCGCGGACGCCCAGCGGCCGTTCCCGTCCATGATGATCGCCGCGTGCAAGCGATCCGAAGTGCTTTGTCGCGTATTAAAGCTTTGTGGCATACCGGAGCTTTTAATCGTACCGGAGCTTTTTATCATACTGGAGCTTTTAATCATAAAGAAAGATTCCGAAAAAAAACGAACTACCGTTCCCGAATGGACTGGATCAGCGCTTCCATATGATTCAGGTATTTTTCCAGCGCGCGGCGCCCGTTCTCCGTTAAACGATACTGCGTCTTGGGCATGCGGCCTTCAAACGACTTGGTACACACGATGTAATCGGCGTCTTCCAGCTTGCGCGCGTGGACGCTCAAGTTTCCGTCCGTGGTGTCGAGCAGTTTCTTCAGTTCGTTGAAGGTCAGCGACGGATTCACGGCCAGAGCGCTGACGATCCGCAAACGAATCGGCTCATAGATCAATCGATCCAGGCCGGCCAAGGCCTTGCCCGCCACCGCGCGCACGCCCGAGGACTTTTCAGGATCTTTTTGAGCAGTGTTTGGTCTAGCCACCGTACCTCCTGGCAATGATGATTCCGAACGCAAGGTGCAATCCGCCAAATCCGGCGGCCAGAAACGTGGTGCCCCAGGCGAACGGACAGAACAGCGCTACCGCGCCCAGCGACATAAAGCAGAGTCCCATCACCGGAACCACGCGCACCGAGAACGCGCCGCCGGTGACCACTCCGGTTCCATACAGCAACAACCATGTGCCCGGGATAGCGGCGGGCAAGCCAGCCCGGTATAACACGGCCGTGAGCAACCCTCCCACCAGCAACGGCGGCGCGAAGCTCAACACGAATCGCCGCGCCGGCGCCGAGAGCAGCGGACCTTTCGCCGCATTGGCTTTGCGTTTGATCGCAAGCACCGCCAGCACCATCGCGAAGGCCGCTTCGAGCAGCCACGTGATGAGCCAGCGTTCGAGCGTCGGTTGTTGGCTGGCGATAGCCGCCGCAGCCAGCGCGCTTACCCCCATCGCGACGCCTCCCCATCCAGGAACGGCGGTGAAAGAGCCCGCGCGCTCCATCGTCTCGCGAATGAACCGCAGATTGTCCATCGCGTGGTTGTGCAACGAAACCGGTTCGGCGCGAGCAGCGCGAATGCTCCGGACAGTAGCCATGGAAGCGATTATAGGCGATTCACTTTGCGTTGTAAAGTAGCAGCGGTACTAGGGCCCTCAAGGCGCGGACCTTTTGCGAGCGGCGGAAACAACTCGAGTTGGTCGTCTTGAAGAAGCTGGGCCGGCGATTCGGGAGCCTGGCCAGCGGCTAAGTTATGTCGCGCGCGGATCCGCTCCACGCGCTCGGCGATCATCTGCGGATAATGGCCCTGCAGATACGCGGCCTTCTCGTAGCGTTCGCGGTAGCGGCGGACCAGGTGCGGAAAGCGCTCTTCGAGAAACGGCAGAAAAACCTGCGCCGCGCAGGGCTTCAGGAACAAGGGAGCGGCGCTGAAGGAGGATGCTCCGTTGCGCGCGGCCGCCGCGCAAACCCGATCCAGACTCTCTTCGCTGTCGTTGATCAGCGGCATCACCGGATGCGCCAGAACGCTCACCGGGATGCCGGCTTCGGCCAGCTTCCGCACGGCGCTTAAACGCAGCGCTGGACGCGGCGCGCGCGGTTCCATCAGGCGTGCCAGACCCTCGTCGAGCGTAGTAATGGTGAGATGCACGCGAATCCGGTTTTTTTGGGCGATGCGGACCATAAGCGCACTGTCGCGCGCCACGAAATCAGACTTGGTTGTAATGCCGAATCGGAGTCCCCGCTCGCCGCCAAACACTTCCAGCATCTGGCGGGTGATCTGGAAGCGGCGCTCGGCAGGCTGGTAAGGATCGGTAGCCGTGCCGATCCAAACGGTATCATCCTTCTTTAACTTCTGAACCTCAGCCCGAAACGCCAGGGCTTGAAATTGTTTGGCGTAGATCTTGCGTTCGAACAACTCCGGGTCGCGCAGCTCCATGAATTCGTGGGCGTAGCGGGCATAGCAGTATTTGCAGCCATACTCGCAGCCGCGATAAGGATTGAGCGTCCAAATGGACCGCATCCGGCCCGACCCACGGCCGATGAAGCGCCGCGTTTCAAGCTCCAGATATTCAACCTGGCGCTTGGCCTCCAGCAAGTCGCTCGACGCGGCCAGGCGCGCGATGCCGACGAGTTTGGAGGGCGGTTGGTCGTCGAATAACATCGGGAGCGCTTCAATATTCGTCTTTTATTCGCCCATTGTCAAGCCGCTTGGTCACAAAACCACTCTGGAGTCCCCCTCGCGCCGTGTGATCCGCTCACGATCCAGGTATTCGAGTAATGGAATGGCGTACTTACGGGAAATACCAGTCCAGTTCTTGAACTCCGGGACCGCAAATTGCAAGCCCTTCTTGGTCGCCAGCAGGGCACGCAGCGATTCCATGGCGGAGGTATGAAACACCAGTTCGTCGCTCACTCGCACCAGTCGCTTATCGCGCAGCATCAATTGGAGGAGGGTGCGCGCGCGGACCAAATCGACACCCGATTTTGCGAGCACTTCGTTGACGGCCGGGGTGGCAAGGCCGCCCGAGCGGAACGCATTTTCGATTTTAGCGGTAGCCTGCTCCTCGTCCTGCTTCAGCGCAACTTTATGAGACGAAAGGCGCATGGTTTCCGCGTCCGTTGCAATTGTCTTGGAACGGGCGAGCAGTGCATCCAATAACCAGGGGGGCGCACCGGGCAGGAACCTGCTGCGCAACTCCTCCTTCGAGGCTCCAGCCAACAGGGGATTCTGCCGATGGAACTGCTTCAAGTGCTCGTGCAACGCTTCCAACTTTGTCGCAACCCATGCCGGATCCAGCAGCCAGAACTGCGGAGCGTCCAGCACGGTGAGAGACGCGGCGGACGAGGCCTTCCGAATGTCGGCTTCAAGCAAACCGGTGCGCGAAACCAGCTCCCCCATTCCGATTCCATAACGCGATTCGCGTGCCAGGAGCGCGATGCGTTCGGGAAGCGCTCCACTTTCAAGGATCCGCAAACGGCCGGGTTGTCCACCTTTGGAAACCCTGCGCGGAGCGGCAATGTCCAGCACCACGCCGCCGCCGATGGTGATGACGGGCGAAAACATGCGGACGATGAAGCGGTCGCCCGGCAGGATCAGCAGCGGTTCGCTCAGCACCAGGCGCACGTATTCGCGCGATCCAGGCGCAATCGGGTCAGTGCCAGCCAGCCTGCGAATTTCCGCTTCCACTTCGGCCGTGCCGGCATGAAAATGCACGGGCGCCCGGTGCTTCAACGGCTTCGCCGTCCGGAGCAGTTCAAACTCGCAGTCAATATGGCTGGTAGCGTGAAACCGTCCGGACTCAGCCAGCACCATGCCGCGCGCAAGTTCGGACGTGTCCACGCCTGCGATATTCAGAGCGGTTCGCTGCCCGGCGGTAGCCTCCGCCACGTCGGCGCCATGCACCTGGATGCCGCGTATACGGACGCGCTTGCGCGCCGGATGGAGCTCCACTTCCTGGTCCACCCGGACAACGCCCGAAACCAGCGTACCGGTGACGACGGTGCCGAAACCGCGCATGGCAAAGGCTCGGTCGATCGGCAAGCGGAAATATTGCGAAGAATCTTTCTCGGGAACCGCCGCCGCCAATTTTGCGAGCTCGGAGCGCAGCTCATCCAGGCCCGCGCCCGTGGTCGCGCTCACCGCCACCATCGGCGCGTCTTCCAGGAACGAACCGCGCACGAATTCACCGGCCTCCAGGCGAGCCAGCTCCAGCAGATCGCCCTCGGCCAGGTCGGCCTTGGTCAGCACCACCATGCCATTCCGTATGCCCAACAACATACAGATATCAAAATGTTCCCGCGTCTGTGGCTTTATGGACTCGTCTGACGCTATAACAAAGAGAACAAGATCTATGCCGCTCACACCAGCCAGCATGTTTTTGATGAACCTTTCGTGGCCTGGCACGTCTACTAGACCGAGGCGCACGTTCTCGGACAGTTGCAGGTGCGCGAAGCCCAGGTCGATGGATATGCCCCGCTGCCTTTCTTCGATGAGACGATCGGTATCGATGCCGGTAAGAGCCCGCACGAGAGCGGTTTTGCCGTGGTCGATATGGCCGGCGGTGCCGATAATGATGTTTTTCATCTCGACGATTCTCATCCTAGCGCCTCTACGGGCTCAGGATGCGCCCGCCCCATATACACCGGGCCAGCCGGGGCAGATTTATGCGAAACCCGCGCTGCCAGACGACGAGCAGCCCACCGAGGCGCCCGCGACGTTCAAAACCGGCGTATCGGACGTGCGCGTGGACGTCCAGGTGACCGAAGGTAACAACC
Organism: Bryobacterales bacterium; assembly: GCA_963747945.1. Taxonomy (GTDB): domain Bacteria; phylum Acidobacteriota; class Terriglobia; order Bryobacterales; family Bryobacteraceae; genus Palsa-89. Next base: position 149,261 of record CAVVHB010000023.1, on the reverse strand, counting down.
TGATCAAGGACCTCACCAAGAGCGACTTCGCCGTCACCGATGAAGGCCAGCCGCAATCCATTGTCTCCTTTTCGCACGGTGACGAGCCGGTGACGCTCATCTTGCTGCTGGACGTCAGCGGGAGCATGCAGAAGTATATCGACCAGATTTCGATGGAAGCGCGTGCCGCGCTGGACCATCTGCGGCCGGGCGATCGCGTGGCGCTGATGGTGTTCGCCAAGCGCACGGCGGTGGCGCAAGGCTTCAGCGACAATCTGGCTGAGACCGCGCGCAACATCGGCAGGGCGGTGAGGAATTGGGACGTGGGATCGAGCACCATGATCAATTCCGCCGTGATGGATGCCGCGCATTACATGGATAAGCACGCGGGACGGGGCGGGCGGCGCGCGATTCTGATCCTCACCGACAATCTGAGCACCAGTTACCGGCTGACCGATGGCCAGGTGATTCGCGAACTGAATAAAGCGGACACGGTGATGAACGCCATCATCACGGGACGTGCGATTCGGCCGCAGCCCTTGGGGCCAGGCAAGCCGCAGAATCCCGACGACACTCCCGCCAACGTCTATGACCTGGCCGAGAAGACCGGCGGCGAGTGGGTGAAGGCCGAGAACGCGGGCGATTCCTTCAAGGACATGATCGAACGCATTCGCAGCCGCTACATGCTGGCTTATCACGAGCCCGACGCATCGCCGGGAACGTTCCGCCACATCACGGTGACGCTGGACGACGCCGCGCGCAAACGATACCCGGGCGCGGAGTTGCATTCGCGCAGCGGATACTACGCCGAGTAGTCCTCCTTGTCCGGCGATTCTGGGAGCATCGACTGAATGCCCTGACGGCGGAGATCGCCCGCGGCAAGCGCGAACGCCGCCGGTGAGATGGCTCGGAGATCAGGATGGATCGGAAATCGTTCCCTCCTTAACACCTGCTACTGTAATTTCGTATGTCCACGGACCAACTCGCCACGAACCGATTAGCAGAGGTCCGGCGCCGTCACGCCAGCGCCGAGGCTGGCGGCGGTCAAGAGCGCATGGCGCGGCAACACAAAGAAGGCAAGCTTTCGGCGCGCGAGCGCATCGATCTGCTGTTGGATGCAGGCACGTTCGAAGAGATGGACAAGCTGGTGCGCCATCGCACTACCGACTTCGGCATGGATCAGCAGGTGGTGGATGGCGACGGCTTTGTCACCGGCTTTGGGCACGTCCACGGGAGGCTGGTCTACGTCTTCGCTCAGGATTTCACGGTATTGGGCGGATCGCTCTCGGAAGCGAACGCGTTGAAAATCTGCAAGGTTATGGACCTGGCGCTGAAGACCGGCGCGCCGGTGATTGGCCTGAACGATTCCGGAGGCGCGCGCATTCAGGAAGGCGTGGCTTCGCTCGCCGGTTACGCCGATATCTTCCTGCGCAACACGCTGGCCAGCGGCGTGATTCCGCAGATCTCCGCCATCATGGGGCCGTGCGCGGGCGGCGCGGTCTACTCCCCGGCGCTTACCGACTTCATCTTCATGGTGGAAGGCACCAGCCACATGTTCATCACCGGGCCTGAGGTGATCAAGACCGTGACGCACGAAGATGTGAGCAAGGAAAAGCTGGGCGGCGCAGAGACGCACAACAGCATCAGCGGCGTGGCGCATTTCTTGGCCCATGATGACGCCGAATGTTTGCGCATGATTCGCAACCTGGTGTCGTACATTCCGAGTAATAATCTGGATGGCGCACCACCGCGGCCGAACGATGACCCGATGGATCGGGCGGACCCGACGCTCGATACCCTGGTGCCCACCGATCCCCAGGTTCCTTACGACATCAAGGACGTCATACAGCGCGTTGTGGACTCCGGCGAGTTTTTCGAGGTCCACGAGCATTGGGCCAAGAACATCGTGATCGGCCTGGCGCGCATGGACGGCAAGAGCGTGGGCATCGTGGCCAATCAGCCGGCTTTTCTGGCCGGATGCCTGGATATCAATTCCTCGGTGAAGGGCGCTCGATTCGTGCGGTTCTGCGATGCCTTCAACATTCCGATACTCACGTTTGAAGACGTTCCGGGGTTTCTGCCGGGAACCGAGCAGGAGTTCGGTGGCATCATCCGGCACGGCGCGAAGCTGCTGTATGCCTACGCTGAGGCAACCGTTCCGAAGATCACCGTGATCACGCGTAAAGCGTACGGCGGCGCCTATTGCGTGATGGGATCGAAGCATTTGCGAACCGATGTGAATTTTGCATACCCCACGGCCGAGATCGCCGTCATGGGTCCGGAGGGAGCCGTCAGCATTGTGTACCGGCGAGAACTGCTGGAGGCCGCCGACCCCGAAGCGCTGCGCAAAGAAAAGATCGAGGAGTTTCGCGAGCGCTTCGCCAGTCCTTTTGTGGCAGCCGAACGGGGCTTCATCGATGACGTGATTGAGCCGCACGAAACGCGGCCGAAAGTGATCCGCGCGCTGCGAATGCTTCAGAATAAGGTGGACAGCATGCCGCGCAAAAAGCACAGCAATCTGCCGCTGTAAGCCGGCTCCCTCACGGTTCAGTTACAAGCTGCGCACGCCCATGGCGGTAATGTCGTCCACGCGCAGCATTTCCTTCACCACGAATGGCTCGCCATACTTCACGCCAATCAGGTTGCCATAGAACCGCGCAATGGAGCCCAGGCGATCGCGAATCTCCTGGCTGTCGGGAAATAGCTCGGACGCTTCCGCCGACTTGCCGTATTGCGATTCGTAACAGAACAACGCGGCCATGCGCGATTCAAACTGATCGGATATATCCACCACGAATGAAGGCGTGACATTGGCGTAGATCGACGAGTACAGGATCTTGTGCGGGCGATGCGGCTGGCTCTCTTCGCTCAGCTTCTTCAGGCCTGCCAGAAAACAGGCCTCGACGGCGATCTCACACGCCCGGTAATGATCGGGATGGCGCGCTTCCCAATAAGGCACGATCACGACGCGCGGCCGCAGGTTGCGAATCTCGACCGCCAGGCTCATGCGCACACTGACCGTATTCTCCAGGCGCGCATCGGGGAGACGGAGATTGCCGCGCCAGGCCAGACGCATGGCGCCGGCCGCGGCCTCCGATTCCTGCAAACGAATCTCGGGCGTTCCACGGCTGCCCATGTCGCCCGCAGTGAGATCCAGCACGCCCGTCCGATAGCCTTGCCCGGCCATGCGAATTAGCGTGCCGCCGCAGGTTTGCTCAACATCGTCGGGGTGGGCGGCGATGGCGAGAATGTCGAGCGGCTTTTCGATGGCCGCCGAGCCCGTATCCACTTCTTGCCACATGCTAATACCGCCAGGGCCGCGCGCGCTGCTGGGTGGGCATCAACCAGACGAGCAGCATGCCGGCAATAAATCCACCCACGTGGGCGAACCAGGCTACGCCGCCGTCTGACGCCGAATAACCTACCGAGCCGACGCCGCTGAAGAACTGAATCGCAAACCAGTACAGGAGCAGAAAAGCCGCTGGAATGTCGACGGTAGTGATAAAAACGATGATAAACACCAGCGTGACGATGTGCGCGCGGGGGAACTTGATCAAATAAGCGCCCATCACGCCGGCGATGGCGCCACTGGCTCCAATGGTGGGCGCGGTGGAGGTGGAGTTTACCAGGATGTACAGGAACGCCGCGGCGAATCCGCAGGCGAAGTACAGGAACAGATACTTTACGTGCCCCAGGAGATCCTCCACTCCCCGGCCGAAGACCCACAGGAACCACATATTGCCCGCGATGTGGAGGAACCCGCCGTGTATGAACATCGAAGTCAGGATGGAAGAATAGTGCAACTGATCCGGCACGATGCCGTAGTGCATGATGAAGCGGTTCAGCGAGTAGCTGGACATGCCGAGGCTGAGCTCGTACAGGAAGACGAGTACGTTCGCGGCAATGATCACCAGAGTGGCCGTGGGTCGCGAGTAGTGCGGCTCGGAGGATCGGAGAGGGATCATTTAAGCATTCCGGCGCTGAATGTCCGACTCAGCCGCGGGGCTCGAACTCCCGCTTCGATCTTCGGTCGGCGGTACGCATAAAAGCTTGCGCCTCGCCGACGCTGGCGATGTGCCCGCGCGCGCCCAGGGCGGTACAGTTCAGGGCTGCCATGGCATTGGAAAATTCGAGCGCTTCGCGCACCGGCATGCTCTCGATGACAGCATAACAGAACGCGCCATGAAACACGTCGCCAGCGCCGGTGGTGTCGATGCAATCCACGACAAAACCGGGCGAATAGAGGAAGCGGCCTTCCACGCGAGCGAGTGATCCGTCCGCGCCCAGCGTCATGGCGGCTACGCGCATGCCGTATTCGTCCTGAATCATGGCCAAGGCTCGATAGGGATCCGGCTCCCGGGTCCAGCGCGCGGGGAACTCCGAGCTGGCGACCAGATAATCGACATGGGGCAGCACGCTGTCAAATCCCGGGTAGATGGTGTCGACATCCACGGTCACAGGGATTTGATGCCGGCGCGCAATTTCCGCTGCACGGGAAACGGCGGACGTATCGTGCCCGTCGATGTGTAGAAGGCGCGCGCAGGCAATTTTGTTCTCCGTCAGGCTGGCCGGATCGAGGCGCAAACAGTTGTCACGATGCCAGAGTACCGTGCGCTCGCCCGAAGTTTGGTCTATGAGTATATAGGCGGTCTGATTCGGACAGTTCGCCCGGATTTCGATATCGTCCAGATTGACGCCGCTCGCGCGCAGACTTTGCATCTGAATCACGCCGCGGTGGTCATCACCCAGCGTGCCGATATATTTTGCGCGCAGACCAAGCTTGGCACAGGTGACCATGGCGCTCGCAACTTGTCCGCCGGGGCTCAGGATTTCCCGCTCAAAAGGCGCTTTCCCACCGTAGGAGGGGAAACAAGGGAGCAGAATCAGGGTGTCGGTAGCGTTGAGGCCGACGCCGACCACGTCGAATGAATGCACAGGGTAACCGGAGGCTACTTCTTTTTCGGAGGCATTTCGTACAAATAGATGGTGTGACCGTGCCTCTCCGGGTCTTTGTCCACCAGCTTCGGTTTCCAGCCTGGCACGGCGTACTCATGCGAAACCACGCGGGAGCCCTTCTTCAGGTACTTTTCAAGGTTCGGGCGTAGCATCTCGTTGGCGTCGGTAGCCAGGTAGAGCGTAACCACGTTGGCGGGGCTCAAGTCGACATCCAGGAAATTACCGTGGATTACCTGTGCGTCGTTATCCAAACCGAGCCGGCGAATACGTGCGTTGGTGCTGTCCACCAGGCTATCGGAAATCTCCACGCCCACCGCCTTGGCCTTGAACCGGACGACGGCGGTAATCAGAATGCGCCCATCGCCGCTGCCCAGATCATAGAGCGTCTCACCGGCCTTCAGATCGGCCAGTTCCAGCATGCGATCCACGATTTCCTGCGGCGAAACAACATAAGGCGCCAGGCTATTGGTGTAATGCTTGGCGTGTTGCTGGCCATAGAGCAGGTCTTGGGCAAAGGACTGACTTGCGAAGAGTGAGAACACTCCCAGCGACACTATTCCCGTGAAACCTCTTTTACGCATGGAACCCCTACTGGCTTGAGATGGACGAGGACGACCTTCCGTTCCTTGATTTTACGATCTTAGAGACCATTTCTGAGACGGCAAACCACAAATCCCGGGGCCGGGAGATGGTGTATTCGTATCCGCGGAAAAAATGAACGGTGTGGCTGATGGCGTCCTTCCATGGCACCGCCTGCGGATTCAGGTTGTAATTCATGTAAAACACGGGAAAATCGATGTCCGCACCGTCCTTGAGAGCCTCTTCGGGGGGATTGGTATCCAGCAGGATCTTGGGGCCGGCAAAAACCAGCGCATCGGGGTGATCCTGGGGCGCTGCCGTCATCTCTTTGCGTACTAAGGTAGTCAGGAACTCGGTGTCACCATGTTTGTCGCTTAGGCGCTTCAAATCCACAGTGCCTAGATTGAGTCTGGTGAGGGCCGTTCCCAAGGCCGGAAAATCGATCCGGCTAGCGTCATCTTGGCGATAGATCACCTTTTGTTCCTGCATGTTAAAGGCGACGATCGAAAATTTTCCAATGCGGGGATCGCGCGAGATGGTCCTTAGGATAGATACCAGGGCGGTGGTATCGAGCGGTTGGAGGGCGGCCGACAGGGAATTCTGCGGAGCGAAATTCACCAGCACCTTAACATTGAGCGGCGGGGCGACATGCAACGCTGGGTCAGGAGAGGCGCGCTGGACCGGCGGTTCTTCCTTGAAGTCTTCACCGTCGGAGCGCTGAACGGCCTCCGGCGCGATCGCCAGACTCATGGGCCGATCCCTGGACCCGAGAGCGGCTTCCGTGTCCCAGCTGGACGAGCAAACCCGCTCGGTTCGGTCCCGCATCAGCCAATCGATGTGGTAGGAGCCCTCGCCGACGTCGAAAGCGCCCTGGAGATAGGCGTCACCCTTGGCGTCCTCCTCCAGGGGCGGAACACGCAGATGCTGGGTAAAGTAGGCCGGCTCGTCGCGACCGCTGTCCGCCGAGACGCGAAACACGATGCTGAGCGCGTTTTCTGAGCCGGCAAGTTCCTTCAGCGGCACGGTGACCTGGTATCCGGCGTGAAACTTGAGATCGAATCCAAGAGTAGGTTTACTGGGAGTAACAGTACAAGGCAGATCCTTGCGCTGCTCGCCGCTCTCCAGCACGGCCAGATCCGTATTGAAGATGTTGGCGCGATGGTGTGGCCCGGATCCATGGATCAGGATCTGGCCATGAACTGGCACAGCACCTGTCACTATTACGGTAAGAACCGATAAACCGGCCAGCAACCATTGGCCGCCGAGTTGAACGAACAAACAGGGTCTCTGCATACCCTCTTCACTCAATCATTTCACCCGAGTCTTTTTCCCCCGGGCATGCCTCACAACAAGCAATGGCGCGCAACAAGAACGCAGCAGCTCTTTCCGACTTCGCGAGCACCCCGCCCTTACCCTGCGCTCACCCGTCTGGATTGTTCCCTATTGTACATCCAGACTAAGCGGCTGCAAGGAAAAATTTGACTTAGAGCAGAACCGCTCACTGAGAAGTAATCGGGTGTTGTCTTAATTCTCAAGAGATGAGTTCAGGCGATATTCAATACACCCCGTGAGACGCCGATATCGCATCACCTGAGACAGGAATTTGTATGGTACAGTGCATGGATTATGGCATCGCGCAGCGTTAACAAAGTAATTCTGGTCGGGCATCTGGGCAGAGACGCCGAGACCAAGTTCACTCCGGCGGGTGTGGCAATGACCAAGTTCTCGGTGGCCACCAATCGCCGCTGGAAAGATCAGCAGAGCGGTGAATGGAAAGAAGAGACGGACTGGGCGAACATTGTTTTGTGGCGCCAGGAGAATCTTGCTAATTACCTGACCAAGGGCAAACAGGTATACGTCGAGGGCCGTCTGCAGACACGCAATTACGACGACAAAGACGGCAAGAAACAATATGTAACCGAAGTGGTAGCCGAGGATGTGATCCTGCTGGGAGGCCGCGGCGGGGATGGAGGAGAAGACTCGGCGCGCGCTCCGGTGTCGATGCCGCGCAGTACTCCGCGTCCGGCATCGGCGGTGGCGGAGCCGATGGACCAAGGGATCACGGACGACGACGTTCCGTTTTAAGTTGCCGGTATGCGCGTTGCTAGCAGGATTGTTGGCGTCCTGTTGGTACTCGCTGGGCTTAGCTTTGTGGTCTTATTCGTTCTTCTGGTCGCCTATGGTTCGGACGCCGATCCGTCCTGTTGGGGCCGGACAGATCGCCTTGGATCGCCAGCTCCGTCTTGATGGTTGCTGGTGTCGGTTTCATTCTGGCCGGAAGAAGTTTCCTCAAGCTGGACGTCGACAAGATCGATGGACCCCAGCCTGCTTCACGGTTCGCTCCTTTTTTCGTTGCTCATCGGCGCGAGTTGAAGATCATCGCCCAAGCGGGTCTCCTCATTTCCCTGATTCGACTGGCCGCTACCTCCTTCGGAGAAGACTGGCCCGGTAAGTGGGTGACGTTCCCGCTGTATTTCGTAAGCATTGTTTTGCTCACCATCGCGTCTCAGATCGCACGGGGCCGTGCGGCCGATCATCTGGATTGGGAAGAAGTCCCCGCAAGGGTTCGGCCGTTTCTGAGAACCCTGTGGAAGTCCGTCGGGCCCGTGCTGGGGATTCTTGTCCTGCTTTTCGCAGGGAGTCAATTGCGTCATCAAGCCCCCTCGCCAGTTCTCCGAGCCGGTTTCAACGTAGTTCTGTTCGTGTGGCCGGCCCTGTTTTTCGCCTATGGAGAGATGAGGGCCGAGGAAAGCAGAGGCGACAGATAAAGAAGGACGAAATGCATGCTCCGAGACCTCCGCGATAGAAGACAGAGCCCAAGTACATCAAGAACTTGCCCCGGGGGCGCGCTCCGTTTTGTGCGAGTTACTCCAAAGCTAAGTGTTTACCGAATCCTGCCGATAGCATAGGTTATGGATGCTCTTGTCGCCCGACAAGCCATCTTCGACCGCGACCGTCGCGTGCACGGATACGAGCTGCTGTTTCGCTCGGACACCGGGCGAAACGAGTTCGATGGTACCGAAGCCGGCTTTGCTACTCAGCAGGTGCTCGCCAACAGCCTGCTAGTCATCGGGCTGGAGAATCTGGTAGGAACCAAGAAAGCCTTTGTTAACTTTGGCCGCAGGCCGTTGTTGCAGGGCTGGCATGCCTCACTCCCCCGCGAAAGCACCGTCATTGAGGTGCTGGAAACCGTGGAGCCGGACGCCGAGGTTTTGGAGGCTTGCCGCAAGCTGCGCGAGGAAGGCTATCAGATCGCTCTGGATGACTTTGTCTTCCGCCCCGGATGCGAAGCGCTGTTGGACGTCGCGGATATGCTCAAGATCGAGATTCAGAGCATTCCCCGTCCGGAACAAAAGCTGCTGGTGCGCTCGTCGAAGGCGCGTGGTCTCCAAGTGCTTGCCGAGAAAGTGGAAACCTACGAAGAGTTCGAATGGGCGAAGCAGGCCGGTTACGACTATTTTCAGGGTTATTTCTTCGCGCGGCCCGTTATCATGCGGGGCCGCCAGATCCCGGCCGCCAAGGTCCACTGCTTGCGATTGCTGCAGGAAGCGCAGCGCCCGGAGCTGGATTTCGACCGCCTGGAAGTGCTGATCCTAGAGGATGTCTCTCTCTCTTATCAATTGCTGCGCTACGTGAACTCGCCCTTGTTCGCCCTGACTAGTAGCATCCGGTCCATTCGCCAGGCGCTCATGTTCTTCGGCGAGACTGAGTTGCGCAAATGGATTGTACTGGCAACTCTCACCCGCACGGCCGAAGATAAGCCAAGTGAGCTGATCCGCCACTCGCTGGTGCGCGCGCGGTTCTGTGAATCGGTGGCTCGATTGGCCCACAAGGGCCTGGAGCAATCGGCGTTCCTCACCGGCCTGTTCTCGCTGCTGGATGCCTTGATTGACCGGCCGCTTGAAGAGACGCTATCCACAATGTGCCTGGCGCCCGAGATAGCGGCTGTTCTCAGTGGACAAGCCCAGGAAAGCGATTCACTGGCGAGCGTCTACCGGCTGGTGCTAGCGTACGAACTGGCCGAATGGCAACGCGTGGAAGAAATCGGCCAACGTCTGGGCGTACCCATGGCCAGTCTGGGCGAGGTGTACTGCGCATCAGCCGGCTGGGCGCAACAGGTTTTGGAGCCCGTAACGGCTGCCCAGCCGGTCTGATTCGTATAAAGCCGGCGCCTACGCGTCGGCCAGCGCCGCCACCAACGCACCTTTCGCCGAAGCGTGCAACGGATCCGAAGCGATGCGGATCTCATTGGCTGCAATAGGCAACTCACTCTCGAGCAACGCCTTCTCGAAACGATCGCGGAAACCCTCCGGTAACGCCGTGCCACCGCTCAAGACGATGGGCAGGGGACGGGTGGACTTCGGAAGATTGCGCGAGTTGGAAAAGGCCTGTTTCATGCCTTGCACCAGCGACTGGATCATCTCGTCGTAGTAGACGCCCAGCACCTGCTGCAGTTTGTCGGCAAAGAAACCGTTGAAGTGGAAAGAGTCCTCTTTGACGATACGAACCCGGTTGGCTCGCTCACCGGTAATGGCGGCCGCGCTGGTGTCGATATAATCGCCGGCTTTGGGAATCGAGAAGCTAAATACGGGAACCGACAGATAAGCTACGCACACGTTGCACAGCCCGCCCCCGCAACTGACCCCGATGCCGGTGTAATTGGAGCTCTCCAGCTCTGAGTAAATCACCGCCAGTCCTTCGTTGATGCTTTTCACTTCGTAGCCCAGATCGGTGAGGATGCGGCGTAGCGTGGCTTCGTGATAAGTAAGGTTGTCCTCGGCGCCGAGCGGCGCGGCGGGAACAGTGAAGCAAAGCTTCTGCCGTTCCTTCACCGGATCAACCAGGGATTCGACGATCTTGCGCAGCATGCCCAGGCTCTCCGGCTCCGCCGGGTTCAGGACGCCTTTGTCCATGGTGCGCCTGGTCTCGATATTGAGGACGTCGGCAAAACGGTCCGATTCGTTGCCGTGAACGACAATATCGGGACCGGTTACGGTATGCGGCACCTTCTCCTTCTTGAGCACGCTCTCCGTCATCTTTGAATACGGAATGGTGACGAAAGCGTTCAACTGCGTCTCGTATTGAAAATCTTCGCCCACCCGTTGCGCCAGGCAGATGCGGCTGGTGCCGACATCCAAACCCACCGCGGAATTGTTTACTTTGTCGTTATGTCTCATGACGATTGTCGTTGGCGGTGGCTGCAGCCTTGAGCGCCGCCAATACCTCCTTGTATTGCTTTTGAAGAATGGCTCTGTAACGGGACACGGAGATGCCGCGCGCGGCGGCCTGTGTTCGCATCTGATCTTCGGCCAGAGCAAGACCTTGCCAGAGGCGAACGCCGGTAGCATGCACGTATGCGGGATCATAATCGAATCCGAACGCATCAATGCTGGCAGGCGGCAGGGCATAGTTGTCGCTCAAGCCGATATCGTGAAATGGAAAATTGCCTGCCCAGTCTGTGTGATAACCCACCAGCATGTTGTCCGGATTCACCGAAACCTGCGCGTGGGTGACGCAGTTGGATTGCGGAATATGATACTTGGCGCGGAGCATTTCAGTGAGGACACGCGCCGCATGAACCTGCGCCGGGTTGGCCGAAGGCATGTCGCCGAGCTGGGTTTGCGTCTCCAAGGCGACCCCCAGGAAACTGCTGTTCAAGTTCACGAAAATCTTGTCGCCGTCCGCCCACACCGAGTAACCCGCGTGATTGGCCACGTCAGACTCCGGAACAATGCGGAACACCTGGCCAAACCGGTCGATCAGGAAATGATAGCTGTGGTTCTGCTGCACTACGCCGAGCACTGCCTTCCCGATGCGCTTTAGCCTGGCGTTCTGGTCTGGAGTGAAGCGCGCCTGATCGCTTTCGGTGGTGTGATAGACGATACCCGCGGGCTCCGAACGGAACTCGGGCTGGCTGGCGTCGATAGCGCCGCGCTGATACACCGGCGTAAAAGATGCGCCTTTGATTAGGCTTAACGTAGCGATCGTCAATTCGCAATCCATTGCTATACGTTTCGAAATCGTGAGTCTGGTCCACCAGCCAGACATTAGGAATCACGTCGGCCGGTATTGCCCCCGCCGATGCCAGGCGGATTCCCGCGGCGGGGGCGACATGCGCGATGGCCGACGGGAGCGGGGCCTTTCCGGACGAGGCTTTGTACTTCGGGATGAGAAGGCAGCCTAAGAGTAGCGCCACGCCCAGCGTCGCGAACCTCTTCATGCTCCAGGACTTGGCAGGGTGAAGTACCGGCCGGCCCGTAATGGAGCCCATGTTGCTTTGCAAATAGCGCAGGCGCTGGACAGGATCCTGGATTTGTCCTGCCCGGTGTTCGACAAAACTGCCAGCGAGATTGCGAGGGATCAAACGCACGCCATGCACCCGTACTCTTATCGGCTGATGGGTACGAAAGCCTTATAGACCCTAGGGGAACACAGCAGAAGGAATCAGGGAAACAACTCAGTAGTAATCAAAGGGCGCTATTATTCCGTAGTAGGAGCATCGATCTCATGAAATACCCGATTGTCCTGCTCTCAGCTTTCGCTCTATCCGCGTCCGGAATGAACGCGGCCGAAATCCCTCAAGGCGCCCACGTTCTGCTGCGAATGGAAAACTCTCTGAACACCCGAACGGCTCATGAAGGCGACTTCGTTTACCTGCAGACCGCTGTGCCAATCGCGAACGCGGGCGAAATTGCCGTACCCGCCGGAAGCTACGTGCAGGGCGTGGTTACGGAAACGAAGCGCAGCGGACGCGTGAAGGGAAGGGCCCAGCTCGCGATCCGGCTGGAGACGATAACTCTAGCAAACGGAAAGGTTTACAAGTTTTCGCCGCACCTGAGCGCGGTGGACTCGGGCGAGACCGGCCAGAAAGTAGTGGGCGGCGAGAACACCGTGGAGCAGGCGCCCGGCAAAGGCCAGGATGCCGAGCGGATCGCGATTCTGGCGGGTAGCGGAGCAGGCATTGGCGGAATTGCCGATCGAAGCTGGAAGGGCGCGGGGATTGGTGCGGGCGTGGGGTCCGCAGTAGGGCTCGCCACGGTGCTGCTCACGCGCGGAAAAGAGGTTGAGCTGAGGCAGGGATCGACCTTGGATGTGGTTTTCGACCGGCCAGTGTCGCTGGAATGATCGGCGACTAGACCAACTTACCTTTCCGTCGAAATCGAAGCCACCTGAATCATCTTCCCGGCCATCTCGCCACGAATCACGACACCCAGGGGAGATTTCTTGCCGATTTTCCGAACGAGTTCGGCCGCCTTGGCATTTCCCACCGTGTCGAAAATGAAGCTCTGTCCGTCGGGTTGCACCAGCGCAAAGGACTTGGTTTTCTTGTTGGGAGAACAGTAGCGGATCTCCAGATTCCCGTCGCGATCGACGGAGGTCAAGGTGTCGGTCGGGTTCACATTGCGCTCTTCGTTGGCATAGCATTTTGAGTCGACTAAGTTGCCTGACCAGCTTCCCGCGAAGCTAAGCACGGCCGACCAACAGAACAAGGCAGCAAGCCGCATCGTGAGCTTCATAGAATTTCAGCCAAAAAGTTTCACAGGCGTACCGGGCGCCGGCTCGGTGACAGACCAGCCGATGATTGGTGAAAGAGCGAGGTCCGATGCATTCTGCTTCACCGCAAGAAACCCGGCGACGAGATCCACATCGCACTCTGAACCGGCTTGGAACCGCACTTTTACAGGTACGCTAGAAAGGCCGGAGGGGAAGCTTGTGGGGTTGACGCCTTTCGAGGCTAGTGGACTGAAAAGCTGGCTGGTTGGGACACCTGCGTCGACGGTCAGCGCCCACTCCCGACGTTCGTGTTGGAAGACGTGATTCCGCCTACGCCCTGGCGCATCTCCCAGGTAGGGAAACAGGTCCGTGATCCAGCCCGTGGCCACCTCCGCACCGTATGCCTCTACCGGCTTGTAAATCGCCTTCCAGAATTCTAGAGTTGGATGCCCACTGGCCGTCAGAACGAATTCATCCAGGATGGGGCGAAGACGGGAGACCCACCATCCAAGGCCGTAAGTCTCCAGCACCTCGACCCGCGCGCGAATGCGCTGCCAGTCCTCCAGCGAGCCCTCGATCGCGATCTTCGGTATTCCGCACACGCAGCCCATGACATACGTGAAGTAGCTGGAAAAACTATCCATGAGAGCGACTTCGCTGGCGGTGCGGATGGCGGGCGTCGTTGTGGAAAAGTCACATATTAGAGTTTCGTGGAGCACCGGGTCGGTCGCATCCCGGATCTGCGTGGAAAAACTCGAAATCGCGTGCTCGAAACTGGACGGACTCAAATCCAGGACGGTGGCGGTCAGCTGGTGACGTCCTTGGTGACGAACCAGCCGGTGGCGTAGCAACTCTGCATTTTCCGCGACATGATGGCTGAAGCCTTGTGCAATAACCAGCCAGATTGCATCGGGCGAAAGGGCCAAGGGGCGGTGCTGGCTAAAGGCGACATGCACGGCGTCGATCAGCGGATGGCAGCGGGGCGCGCCAACTTTGGCGACGACAAAATGCAATTTTCTTTCCAGAAACAAGTCGACCATGGCGTTAGTGACGAGCTGTTCGGCTTCTGGAAGGGCCAGGATTTTGCGCTGAAAGCGGCGATTCAGACTGTCTGCCAGGCTTTCGGTCCAAATGGGCTTTCCGGCCGGCTTCACGGCATCAACGGGGAATGTGATTCCGGACCTACCTAGCGGGTCCGAGACGATAGGCGGCGAAGTAAACATCGGCATGCCCTAATTCTGCCAGAAGCTCTCCTGAAATGGCAGCATTGCGCAGTACTCAGTGCGGATTGTCGCCGTTCGGCTCTAGCGCTTGGCTGGCGAAAGCTTGTTGTGCTCCGCCACATATTGCCGCACGCGGCTGTGCTTGCGCCCGTAGCTCAAGTAGATCACCATGCCGATGATCAGCCAGACCACCAGCCGGATCCAGGTGTTGAGCGGCAGGAAAGCCATGAGCGCGAAGGAAGAGAGGATGCCCAAGATCGGCACCAGCGGCACCAGGGGGGTCTTGAACGGCCGATGCAGATCCGGACGGCGGTTCCGCAGCACCCAAACGCCGGCGCATACGATCATGAATGCGAGCAGCGTGCCGATGCTGGTCATTTCATCCAGAACTCCGATGGGCAGAATGGCAGGGAGAAACGCGACGAAGACGCCCACCACGATGGAGGAGATCCACGGCGTCCGGAAGCGCGGATGCACGGCGCCGGCCCAATGCGGCAGCAGACCGTCGCGCGACATGGAGAAGAACACGCGGGATTGGCCCAGCAGCATCACCAGCATCACGGTGCTCAAACCCAGGATGGTTCCGATCAGGACCAAAAACTCACCCCACCGCACGCCGGTTTCGGCAATGCCCAGCGCGATGGGCGCGCCTACATTCAAGCGGGTGTAGCTGATGACGCCGGTGAGCAGAAACGCCGTCACGATATAGAGGATGGTACACAGCGTCAACGATCCTAAAATGCCAATAGGCATGTCCCTTTGCGGATTCTTGGCTTCCTGCGCCGCGGTGGAAACAGCGTCGAATCCAATGTAGGCGAAGAAAATCTTCCCGGCGCCGCGCATCACGCCAGACCAGCCGAACTCTCCCACGGTTCCTTTGCTGGGCGGAACGAACGGCGTCCAGTTGGCTTTGGCCTGAGGCAGATGATGCCAGACAAACGCGGCGGCGATGGCGATAAAGACCAAAACCGTCCCCACCTTGACGAACACAATCACACTGTTAATGGTGGCCGACTCCTGTATACCAATGACCAGGATGGTGGTGACCACCCCAATCACGAGAAACGCAACCAGATTGAAGACCGCCGTGGCGTGCGGCAGTGAGGCCACGTCGACGCCAGCGGGCAAGGAAGCGACGGGTTGCCAGAAGTGACGATAATAGGCCAGTTGTGTTCCTGGCGTAGCGATCCATTGCGGCGGAAGATCAATGCCCAGCCGCGCGAGCAACTGCACCACGTTGGCAGCCCAGCCGGACGCCACTGTCGCGGCGCCGAATGCATATTCCAGAATCAGATCCCAGCCGATAATCCAGGCGACAAGCTCGCCCAAGGTGGCGTAGCCGTAAGTGTAAGCCGATCCCGCAATGGGGATTAGCGAGGCGAATTCGGCGTAACACAGGCCGGCGAAAGCGCACGCCACGCCGGCAAAAATAAACGAGAGCACGACGGCGGGCCCGGAGTTCTGCGCGGCCACCTGTCCGGTGAGAACGAAAATGCCGGTGCCGATGATAGCGCCGATGCCGAGGGCGATCAGATTGGTCGGGCCGAGCGCGCGTTTGAGGGTATGCTCACCCACTTCGTCGCACTCCTCCTGGATCATATTGAGGGGCTTCTTGACCAGAACATCAGGCATAGTTTGTGTGCAGCGTAGCACAAAGGACACGCACCTGGCATTAAGGTGTAATCACCAAGCCCGCCCCGCTAGGATCGAAGCTTCTCGCCGCTGGACAATTCCACCGTGGTGCAGCGCATTGTCTTAGCGCCCGACTTCGCCGGGCCGCCGGTGCAGGTGATCATATCGCCAAGCTTCACGGTTACAGGATTGGTCATGTCGAACATGGCCAGGGAGTGATGTGCGAAGGCGGGCGGCTGCACCATTCCGTCCCTGGGCGGCATCGATGAAGCCGCGACTTTTGTAACACCTACGACTTGATTTCGCGGCCGTCCGCCAGCTTGATGATGGAGCTGAGCATCGCGGGCGCGCCGCTCTTGGCCACCCCACCCGTACAACTGATCACATCGCCCGCCTGCACCGTGATCCGCGACCACCCATAGGATTTCAGATGATTCAACGCCATCATCTCGACCGCCCATTCCACCGTGCCGCCCTTGTCATCCTTGACGTCCAGGTAAATGTACGCGTGCGGATTGGTCCATTCGAAGCGCTTGACGACGCCGGTGACCGTGGAGGGATGCGACATGTCGTACATGCCGGTTCCGTGGTGTGCCAGCAGGGGCACGCCGGCTGCGGCCAGACCCAAGCCTGCTAAGAACCCTCTTCGCGACGCCATCCACACCTCCCTAACACAGCGAATCGCCACAGATCACACTACTGTAGTATCGGGCATGGCGTCAAACGCCGGTTAGAAGAAGGCCATGCCCTGCGACGCGAGAATTACGGCGGCCCACAGAATGAGCGGCCAAGCGCGGGCGGAACGACACGAGCACGTGCAACGATCCGAGGATCGTAACGCGAGTCCCATTACGTGAATCGCTTCAATAATGGAAACAGCACTACTTTCCAAAAAGGTTCTTATAGTCTTTGTTGTTCTCGCAGACGTATTCGTCCACTTTGTCCAGGTCCGTACGGAGCGAGAAGATACGGGTCAGTTTCCAGGGCTGGGCGAAGACGTTGGGGTCTTCGATGGTGGCCTCCCACTGTAGATGATCGAAATCGGCACGATGGAAACGCTCTACCACGTGCAGCGCTTCGCTGTGGCGGAATGCTCCCGGCAGCTCAGTGCGGTCGTTGAAGCCGACCGTGTCCACCACCAGCGTGTCGCCTTCCCAATGGCCGATGGAATCGCCCATCCAGGTAGGGTCGGGATCCGCGGGATGCGTACCGTTGATGGGGACAACGCGGAACATGTGCAGGTATTCGTAGAGAATGACCACCTTGTCCAGCCCCTGCACTATCTCCCATTGATAGGGAACAAAGTAAGCGAGCGGCACGCCGGTGGGCATGCAGTCGGCATAAACGCCCGCGTCGGTGGGGCCGCGCACCACCTTGTACTTCTCCGCGCCGGGCTTGAGCGTCGCCTGAATGGGATCGCGCCCGCCGACAGAGTTGTAGACGCCCGTCAGGTTGGGCTTTCCGTCCGGCATGCGCGGTGTCTCGATGCTTGTGGGAGCAACTGCGGGTGCGGGCGCTACGTTTGCCGCAACGGTGCCGGCCACAGTGACCGTGACAGTTTGCGTGACCACCTGATCTTTGGGCCCTTTGACGGTCAGCGTGTACGTAGTGGTGGCGCTGGGCGATACTGTTTTAGTCCCGCGCGGCCGCACCTTACCTACGCCCGGATCGATGGTCACGCTGACCGGATTTTCGGCCGCCCATAGCAACGTGACCGACTGGCCGGGTTGGATAGACTCGGGCGTCGCGGTGAACTTCTCGATGCGTGCAGGTAACAGCGCAGCTCGGGCATAGGACGGCGCGGGACTGCGCGCCGGTGGCGCCTGCGCGAACGCTGCCGCGACGGTCACCATAACGGCGACAACCAGTGTCTCAACACGCATTACCTCGATACACATCAGCGCCCGCTCGCGGTTTCCATAATTCGTTCGGCTTTGGCGCGTTGCAGCGGCCACATGGTGAAGAAATCGGCGTAGGCCACCAGGAACGGGAACGTCACTGAGAGGAGCGCGGAAGCGAGCCAGATTTCCGACTGGTAGGACGGAGCGCCCGTTTCGATTTTTCCGCTGACTACCTGCGTTAGCGACCGATACATCAGCGCGAACAGGTTGCCCAGCACCGCGGCGGCGACCGAATTCAGCACGCCCTTGAGGGGCTGTGTGAACTTCGCGAACACCGACCCCTGGAGCATATTGAGCATGAAAATGGTCCCGAAGAGGAACGGAATGGGAACCTCAACCATGAAGTCCACCTGATCCATCTTCAGCACGTCCACTCCGATGTAATAGGCGGCGCCGCCGATGATGAGAGACACGATGGTCCACACGATGCCGAGCACCGGCTGCTTCATCAGACGGGGAGATTTCGTGAAGGGCCACAGGTCAAAGTTTAATGACAAGAACATTACGGTAATGGCCGTCACATAGAACACCACGCACGTCCACCCGCTGAAAAGGCCGTGCGGATCCTGCGCGGGAACGTACACCGGCGCGCCTTTCAGGAAGTCGAAGTTAAAGAAGATCCGGAAAAAGAGGTAATTGATGGCATAGCACGCCACCATCATGGCAACCCCCACCCCGATTGGATTCTTTATGAAAGCCGTGAATGGCCAGCCGCCCCACATAATCGCCATCCAGAACATGATGACAACGGAAGCGATCATGCATTGCGTGAAAATCGGCGTGGGAGGGCTGACGCCGGTGCCGACGACGGCCCAATGGACCAGCACCACGATAACGCCGGCAATTAACGCGATCAGGCTGAACAGAATGCCGCGAACGGGCTGCGAGCGCTCAGCTACAGAGCGGGGCTGCTTCATCCCCCAGGTCACTCCCATAACAATTTCCATGGGAATGATGCAAAGCAGGAAGGTGGCAATCCATCCGGAAAACTTCGGGAAGTCGAACAGCGATATGAAACCCAGCGAAATGGCCATGATGAGGGCTGTTGCGAGGATGCCAAGCGCGGGTTGTTTGAGACCAGACAAGGGATCTCCTTTCATGCCGCCAGGCGATCTTTTGGCGAAGGCGGCTGCGATTTTTGATCGCGGCTAGTCATATTATCATAAGTGGCCAGCGCCAGTAGACCGCAGTTCACTAAAGAGTTCAGTAAGATTGTGGAGTGAATGCCCACCATTAGGCACATCCTCTTCCCACTCGATTTCTCGAACGCCGGAATGGCCGCCATTCCCTACGTTCGCGCGCTGGCAAACCAGCTTCACGCCCGGGTTACGGTACTGAGCGTGGTGCCTCCAGCCTGGGTGACACCGCCGGGCCTGATTCCGCCGACCACCGGCACGGACCCGGCGGCGCTACAGAACGCGCTGCAAGAGCACCTGGACAAGCTGGTGATCGTGGGCCTGGAGTCGCCCCCCGCGCGGCTGACGGCCTTGGGAGATCCAGCCGAGAAAATCGCCGAATTCACGCGCGACGACCGGGTGGATCTGGTGATGACCCCGACGCATGGCCACGGCCTGTTCCGCAGCCTGCTGCTGGGCTCAGTGACGTCCAAGATTTTGCACGACGTCCATTGTCCGGTGTGGACCGCCGCGCATGCCGAAAAGCAGCACTCCCAAGAAGTGCCGCGCAAGATTCTATGCGCACTGGACGGGAGCGAGAAGAGCGTCGCCCTGGCGCAATGGGCGGCCCACTTCAGCGGCCAGGTGGGCGCGAGCTTGCAGCTATTGCACGTGGTGCGGGCTATCAGCGATTGGCTGTCGCTAGAGAACGAACAGAAGCTGCAGGAGGAGCTGCGGACGGAGTCGCGCAACCGCATAGAGACCAACCTGAAATCCGTCGGATTGGACCTGCCACTACGCGTCGCCATTGGCGAGATCGTCGCCACCATCACCGAAGAAGCGCGGCAAGAAGGCGCGGACCTGATCGTGCTGGGGCGCGGCGCGGTGCACGGGACCCTGGGCCGGTTGCGCACGCACGCGCATGGGATCATCCAGCGGTCGCCCTGTCCGGTGCTGAGCGTTTAGTGTGGTCCCAGGTTGAACGTTCTCCTCCAAACTGCTAGCAGGACTCGCGGGCGCAGCGTCACAGCAATGTTCCGCCACCTGGGCGCCGCGGGACTTTTCTTTCTCGCGATCCTGGACAGTACTCCGTTGCCAACGTTTGGCGGCCCTGACATCCTGATTGCGATTCTCGCGGGCAGCCACCGCAACCCCTGGTACGAATATGCGGCTGTCGCGACAGCAGGCTCGCTGATCGGCGCTTACATCACGTTCCGGCTCGCTCGCAAAGCAGGGGCGGCTTATCTGAACGGTAAATTCGGGGAAGGTAAAGTGTCCAGGTTCCTGAAGCTGTTCCAGAAATCGGGCACCGCGACGCTGGTCGCCTCCACCGCCATCCCTATCCCGTTCCCTACCAGCATGGTTTTCGCGGCAGCGGGCGCGTCCGACTACAAGATGGGCAAATATCTCCCGATTGTCGCCGTGTGCCGGGCCACTCGCTATTCAGCGATCGCCATTGTTGCGGATCTTTACGGACGTCACTTCATCCGCGTGATCCGGCATCCGGTGCAATATTGGGGCTGGCTGTTGCTGTTCGCCGCGATCGCGTTCGGTTTGATCGCCGGCGGAATCCTGATCAACAGGCGGATGGCCGCGGCGCCTACTGCCGGCTGAATTTCACTCCATCCTTCAGCAACTTCTCATAGCGCTCTGGATCCAGATTGTTCTCCGCGCAGACGTACTCCTGGACACGCGTGCCCTCGCGCAGCATCAGGCTGGTGTGGATGTTCCAGGGATTGGTGAGGACCTTGGGATCTTCTATGGTTACGTCGTACTTGATCTGGTCTTTGTCGACGCGCGTGTAGCGCTCCGTAACGTGCAGTTGGTCGGAATGAAAAGTGCCGGTGCCGGTGAGCCAGCCCTTATCGTTGAAGCTGACGACGTCCACCACCAGCGTGTCTCCGTCCCAGTGCGCCACCGAATCGCCCATATAGGTTGGAACCAGATCGTCGGAATGTTTTGCGTTCAGCGGAATGATGCGGAAGACGTTCATGTACTCGTACAGAATAATCAGCTGCTCTGGAGTCTGAATGATTTGCAGGGGAAAGAGACCGGTAATGGTAAGGCGCGGCACCCCCGGCGGCAAGCACAGGGCCGATGGATCGTCGATGCCTCTCTTGTTGTAGGACTCCAGAACCTTCTTGGCCGCCCACGGCTGATAGGGCGCGGGCCCTTGAACTACTTGTTGTGAAGCGGGACTGGGCGGCGCCGTGGGATCGCGACCCGTGCCGCCGACACCCAGTCCGGAATTCGCCTCGTCCCAACTTCCACGCCGGGTGCTTCCGCCTTGCCAGACGCCGGTCAGGTTGGGTTTTCCGTCCGCCATGCGCGGAATCGTGCTCTGCTGCGCCAAAAGGACGGATGAAATGCCCGCGATTGGCAGAATGGCGGCGAGCAGGAACCGTGCTGTCATTGGGGTACCTTCACGGCCGGAGTATTTCCTCCGTCTCCCGTACCGGACGGCGGCCCAAAGAACAGCTTCTTTCCATCGGGCAAAGTGATTTCCCGCGAATGTGCCCAGTTTGTTCCGTCTCTTGCGCGCCAGCCGAAGACCGTTATGGTGTCGCCCGGTTTCATGGTGACATCCCTCTTCCAGCCGGTGCGGTAAAGAACAACCGGGGGATACCCTTCAAACTTCCAGTTCGCGACGTTGCCCTTGTCGTCCTTCACGTCCATGAAGAAATGGCTGTGCGGGTTGGTCCATTCGATTTTCGTGAGGACGCCCGTTAGCGTTATAGGCTTGTCGGCATCATATTCGGCGCCAAAGGAATGGTGCGCCAGCAAAGGGGCGGCAGCGAGACAAAGCGTGCAACCCAACAGGCACAGGCCGCGAATCGGACTTACCATAGCGCACCTCGGCTCCCAAGTTTATCGGAAACTGGCGAGTCTGTGAAGCGCGGGAGTGGTATGGCGTCCCCAAGGGGATTCGAACCCCTGTTATCGCCGTGAAAGGGCGGTGTCCTAGGCCGGGCTAGACGATGGGGACTTTCCGGGAAGGAGGCGTGCAGAAAACCTCCGGAACCTTCATAAAACAATGTAACACGGCGTCAGCAGGCCATCCGCGTCGGCCCCGGGCCTAAAGGGTCTTCAGATACGCGATCACGTCGTTCTTGTCCTGCTCCGACAATTGATCGGCGTAAGCCGGCATCCCATTGCCGCCGGTGTTGATCAAGTCGCGCACGTTGGCTTCGGTCACCGGCTTGCCGTTCACGAGCTTGTCCATCTTGAAAAGCCCTTTGAGTCCCGGGCCCACCTTGGTCTCCGTGCTATCCGAGTTGTGGCAGACCGAGCATTGATCGAAAACATCCTTGCCCTTGGCGGCGTCGCCCGGCTTCGCCTTATCCTGTGCGTTCAACCCGGCCGTCAATCCGGCCACCAAAATCGCGCCCGCGGCGCAGCCTACGATCCAATTCCGCATTCCAAGTCCTCCCGATAGTGTGTTACTCACCCAGTCTACAATCTTCGCGCGGGTTCGTCATCAGCGACTGGAGGGCAGCTACTGAGAATCTCAGGGCCGCGCGACGGGCAGGACCCGAAACCGGCGGCGGCCTTCGATGCGATAAGTTTCGAAATTCGCGTGGTCTACGGTAAAGATCGTTGAAAGTGATTCTCGCTTCGCGAGGTGCACCAGCGTCTCTTGAGCCACTCCTGCGTATCTTCCGGCGTCGCGCCTCGCGTTCCAGGCCCGTCTTCAACTCCGCGGAGACGCGCCAACTGTAAACTTCCGTCTTCATGCACTAAACTCTAGCGTACCCGCTTGGGACCGGGCGAGGGAGCTCCCGTTAGAATATTCCTATGGCCAAAGCTCTAAAGGAAGATGACGCGGCACCCGCGATTCAGGTGGAGGACGACAAAGGACAGCCGTTTTCGCTCGCCAGTCTCAAAGGCAAGAACGTGGTGCTGTATTTTTATCCCAAGGCGGACACGCCCGGATGCACGCGCGAATCCTGCGAGTTTCGCGATCACTCGAAGAAGTTCACCAAAGCGGACACCGTGATCGTCGGCGTGTCGCCCGACAAGGCAGCCGCGCAATCGAAGTTCAAGGACAAGTTCGATCTGCCGTTCACGCTGCTGGCCGACGTGGATCATAAGGTGGCCGAGGCTTATGGGACGTGGGTGGAAAAGAGCATGTACGGGCGCAAGTACATGGGCATCGAGCGCAGCACTTTTCTGATTGGCAAAGACGGCAAGATCAAGAAGATTTTCCGCAAGGTGAAGCCGGACGGGCACGCCGAAGCAGGTGTATGAGGCGCTGCAGTCGGCTTAGGCGTCAGCTTAGCCGCGCCGAAGCCCTTCCAAAGTAAAATCTTCGTTCTTCATCGGCACGTTGTATTCGAGCTTCTCGAGCTTCAAAACCGTGCGGCTCTTGCGATTGGCGTCGAACACTTCCACGGTTCGCGGTGTCCAGATGCCGCTGACGTTTTGAATGTCGCTGTAGTGGATGCGCCGGATGAGCCGGGCTTTTGAATAATCTTCGATCTGCGCCACCGCGTAGTTATCTTTGCGGACCCAAACCAACGATGACGTGTATTGGGACGACTTCGATTCCTTCGGCTTCGATTCTATTTTCCAGCAGGCCGCGCCATCAATGGTGTCGTCGCCCACCAGCTTGTAGTCGAACTGATCCACGTCGCGCTCCTCCAGATCTTCGAAGCTGAAGTCCGTGCCGAAGAACCGCGTGGAACGGTCCTGCGCGGCGATGCGGCGGTCGCGTTCAATGGCGGGCGTCCACATCCATTGATCCGATGCCCGGTCGGTATGATTGACGATCAACAGTGCGACGCCTTTCACTTCCGCCGGAGCCGTGAATCGCAACACCGCCTTGCTGTCTCCAAACGATCCGATACGCCGGTAATCCCAGCGTTTGATGCTTACTTTGCTGGACGCGCCGATCACTTCGAGCGTGCCTTCGTACTGCTGCGATTTCGATCGCGAACGGTTTTCCGAATCGGCCACGATCTGCCGCGCGTCCTGCGCCCACGCAAGCCAGCAGAATAGCGAAATCAGGAGGCAAAGAGCGGACGAACCTATTCATACTCCAGCGCCTCCACAAGCGATCCGCGGACCGCGGCTTCGGCCGGTGCAATGGCGGATAAGAACGCCACCAGCAGGATGCCCGGCAACAGCAGCAGGGCGATGGAATAGGGATATTCGTAGCTCAGCCGCAAACCAGCCATGTCCTCGGCCGAGATATGCAGGCTGTAGTAAAGTTGCAATGCGCCGAGCGCCAATCCTAAAATCAGCCCCACGATTCCTACTGCCAGCGCTTCCAGCCAGATGGTTCCACGAATCTGATTGCGCAGCCCGCCCACGGCTTGCAACACGCCGAGTTCGCGCCGGCGATCGGTGATGGACACCGTCAAAGTGTTCACGATGCCGAGCACGGCCACCAAGACCGCGACCGCGATTTGCACATAGGTGATGCCGAACCACTGATCGGTCAGGCGCAGAATGTAGCGGCGAACTTCGCGATTGGTGAGCACAAAGAGCCGCCGCTGATTGCCAAACTTTTCGAGAATCCGCCGCTTCACTTCGGCCTCCGCGGCGCCGGGCGCGAGATAAATGCGGAAGATGTTCACCGTGCTGTCGTTCCAATAACGTTTGTACAGGGAGCGGTCGATCAGCAGGCTTCCCTGCTCGTCGGAATAATCGGTGACAATGCCCGCGATCGGAAGGTGCAACGTGCCTCCTGGGGTGGGAACATCCACGATGTCGCCCAGCCTGAAGCCGCGCAGCATCGCGAAGTTCTCCGAAGCCAGTATGGCTTTGCCTTGGCCAGCCAGCCGGAACATTTCCTCGGTGTTACCGGCCACCGGCGGAAGCGTCGCGTGTCTTCGGAGATCGTTGACATCGGCCGCCACGAACATGGTGGGCTTGCCTTGGATCTCAACGCGCGCGTCGCGCACCATTTGTACGTCGCCAACTCCGGGGATGGCGCGTAATTGCGCTCCCATCGATTCGGGAAAACGAAAATCGCGCTGCGTGAGGCTTTGCGAGGGCGAGACAAACAGGTCGGGATTCAAAGCGACGGTGAGCCAGCCGAAGATGGAATCGTAGCTGGCGCGCGTCAACCCGCCCAGGGCCACCACCAAAGCCAGCGACAGCATCAGCGCCGCCACCGCGCCTGACGTTCGACGGGGCGCTTGCAGCAAGCTATCGGCCGCGAGCGTGCCTTCCACCGGCCGCATCCATCGCATGAAGGGGCGCAACGCGCGCGCCAGCCACAGCGCGAAGGTCGGCGTTAGCAGCAGCGCCGCCAGCAGCGTCAGGGCGTCGCCAAGATAGAAAAAGATGCGGTATCGTTCAAACAGCAGACAACCAGCAGCGGCGATGGCGACCACCAACGCGGCAATTCTGCGAACTCGATTCTCGCCCGCGCTCAACTGCTGGTACTTGCCCTTCTGCAAGGCCTGTACCGGATCCACACGCGCCGCGTTCCGGGCTGGGATCACGGCTGCGATCACGCTGGTAATCACGCCCAACACCACCGCGAACGTCATCAGGATCGGATCGGTCGAGATCTCATCGGCCTTTTGCGCGATGCCGTAAATCTCGCCCAACAGCGATCCGATATAGCCCGTCATTCCGCGCGCGATTGCAATTCCAACCAGCAGTCCGAGGGTGGACCCGAACAATCCTGCAACCACGCTCTCGCCCAGGAACAAATGTTCGGATCTGCCGCCGCGTAGCTCCCAGAGCTCGTAAAATCCCGATCTCCGATCGGCGCTGAGTAACGGCAATCTGAAACGTGTTGTAGATGATGAACATTCCGATGAACAGGGCGAATACGCTGGTGACGTTCGCGGTCAAGGTATAGACGCGCGAGATGGAATCGAACTGCTGCGCGCGCGCCGATGGCTCCTGCACCTGGAAACCGGGGCCCAGCATGGCTTGGAGCTTGGCCTTTACGTCCCCCAGATTCGCGCCGTCTTTCACCGCCAGATCGATGCGATCGAATTTCCGGCCTCGGCCGAAAACCTTTTGCGCGGCGTAGACGTCCATCACCGCCAGGTTCCCGCCGAAGGCGCTCGTCAG
Source organism: Bryobacterales bacterium (assembly GCA_963747945.1). Classification (GTDB taxonomy): domain Bacteria; phylum Acidobacteriota; class Terriglobia; order Bryobacterales; family Bryobacteraceae; genus Palsa-89. The sequence continues at coordinate 123,347 of CAVVHB010000023.1, read as the reverse complement.
GCCGCCCGATTTCATGACGCCGCGAACGGTGAAGAGCTTCCGGCCGTCCATGGTGCTCATCGGGATCTTGGCGCCGGCTCGCAAATGATTTTCGCGCGCGTAGGTGTCGGTGACCATCAACGAATCGGGCTGGGACAGGAACACCAGAGGATCGTCAATGCTTTCGTCGGTATTTTGATCCTGCGATTCCAGATCGTAGTCGCGCAGGCTGCGATCGCCCAACATATCCACTCCCAGGATCAAGAGGTTGCCTTGTCCCTGGACGTCGGTGTTCACAACGGCCTCAATCACCGGCACCGCGACGCGGACCTGCGGCACAGCCTGCACGCGGTCCAGAACATTTTCATCGAAGCCCGTCTCACCCGCCGAGATCTGCAATTGCGTGCTTCCCGCAATTCGATCCACGGTCTGACGAAATGCGTACACGACGGATTGATTGGCGGTGTGAATGCCGACAAACACGGCGACCCCGAGCACAATTCCCGCGATGGTCAGCAGGCAGCGCGGCAGATGCTGGCGGACATAGGGCCAGCTGATGAGTTTCAGCAGAATCATGATGAGGGGTGGGTTCTATTGCTATCATGACCGAAAATCGATGCGCATCGGAATCGACGCTGGCGGGACATTCACAGACTTCATTGTGGTTCAGGACAACGGCTCCATCCAAACGTTCAAACTGCGCTCGAATCCCGCGTCTCCCGCTAGCGTAATTCTGGCCGGACTGGCTCAGGCAGCGAGCGGCAAACGAGCCGAGGTGATCCACGGATCTACTGTCGCCACCAACGCGCTGCTTGAGCGCAAGGGTGCTCGAACCGCATTGGTAACCACGGCGGGGTTCGAAGACGTGTTCCATATCGGCCGTCAGAATCGCGCCGAGCTGTACAATCTGACGCCCAAGCTGCGACCGCCGCTCATCCCTCGCACGCTGTGTTTCGGCGTCCGCGAGCGGGCTTATTTCGATGGGACCATTGCACAATCGCCATCGGCCGCTGAAATCGCGCGCCTGAAGGCACGCCTTCGCCGTGCGAGAGTTCAATCTATCGCCATCTGCTTTCTGCACGCATATCGCAATCCCGAGAATGAAAAGCTGGTGGCGGCGGCACTGGCGGGCGCAGGCTACCTCTGCGCATCGCACGACGTCTGCCCAGAGTTCCGCGAGTATGAGCGGTCATCCACCACGCTGATCAACGCCTATGTCGGTCCCATGATGGACAAATACCTTGCGGAGCTCGAACAAGCGAGCCACCATCGCATCGCGATCATGCAATCGAATGGCGGGTTCATGTCGATGAAGGAAGCACGCAAGCAGGCCGTACGCACGGTTCTTTCGGGGCCCGCCGGCGGCGTGGTTGGCGCGCTTGACGTAGCCAAGCTTTCCGGCTTCTCGCGCATTCTGGGCTTCGACATGGGCGGGACTTCCACCGACGTGAGCCTGTGCGACGGCCAGCCGCGCGAAAGCCTGGAAGCTTCCATCGACGGCTTCCCGGTGCGCGTGCCCATGCTGGACATCCACACGGTTGGCGCGGGCGGCGGCTCCATCGCGCGCGTGGATGAGGGCGGCTTGCTGCGGGTAGGGCCGGAAAGCGCGGGCGCCGATCCGGGACCGGCTTGTTATGGCAAAGGCACGCGCCCAACGGTTACGGACGCACACGTGGTGCTGGGGCGCGTGGCGGCGGATCAACTCATCGGCGGCGAGATGCATCTGGAAACGGCACGAGCGGCCACGGCCGTGGATTCCATCGCGCACCAGCTTGGCATCAGCCGCGTTCGAGCGGCCCAGGGTATCCTGCGCGTCGCCAATGCGAACATGGAGCGGGCCATTCGTCTGGTTTCCGTGGAACGAGGTCACGATCCGCGGGATTTCGCGCTGGTGGCTTTCGGCGGCTGTGGCGGATTGCATGCTTGTGAGATTGCCAAGGAGTTGGGCATCCAGACGGTCCTGGTTCCCGAATACGCGGGCGCTCTCTCCGCGCTAGGGATGCTGCTTGCGAGCCACGTCCGCGATTACGCGGCCGGCGTGCTCAACCGAGGGGACTTCGAGCGCGAATTCCTGCGCCTGGAGCGCAGCGCGAGGAAAGATTTACCCGGCGCCGAACTGATCCGCTCGGCTGATATTCGCTATTCGGGCCAGAGCTACGAGCTTACCGTGCCCTGGAACGCGGCCGATCCCGCGGCGCCTTTTCATAAGGAGCACCAGCGCGTGTATGGCTATTCGAATCCCGATCGCGCCATCGAGATTGTGACGGTTCGCCTCCGCGCACGCCTGGCTGTTCAGAAGCCGAAGCTCCATTCGCCACGCCCGCGGTCGCGCCAGCCAATCAAGCATGCTGTCCGGCGCGTTCACAGCCAGGGAAGCTGGCGGGACACTCCCGTTTACGCCCGTTCCAGCATTAATTCACAGACACTCCCAGGGCCCGCACTGGTCCTCGATTATGGCTCCACTACCCTTATCCCACCTGGTTGGAACTTCTCGGTGGACAAAGTGGGTAGCCTTAAGCTGGTGACTGCGTCACACTAATTAGGGAGTCCGCATGCCCACTATCCGCCCACAGCAGTGGAAGTTCACACTGGGTTACCTGGCCTGGGTGATCCTGACGATCTGGTTTCTGCACTCCATCTTCAGTCCGGCGCAGCCGCGCGAATTATCCTACAGCGATTTCGTGAATGAGGTGAAGGCCGGTCATCTGGAAGACGTCCGCATCACCCAGACCAAGCTGATCGGCACTTACAACAAAGACGTGCTCAAAACCTTAAAGCCGCCGACGAAGAATCCACAAATCACCTGTGATCGGATTCCGGGCCTGGATAGCGGGCCGCTGGTGCAAGACCTGGAGGCGCAGCACGTGAAATTCTCGGGCACCATTCCGTCGGGCGATATCTGGACCGGAGTGCTGATTTCCTGGGGTCCTCTGCTGCTCCTGTTCGTCATCTATTTCGTGGCCATGCGAAAAATGCAGCAGGGCGGCGGCGGACCGCTCAGTTTCGGCCGCAACCGCGCGAAGATCCACGATGCATCGGAGACTTTGGACACCAAGTTCAGCGACGTGGCGGGCGTGGAGGAGGCCAAGGGAGAGTTGCGGGAGATTGTCGATTTCCTGAAGAACCCCGAAAAATATCAGCGGTTGGGCGGGCGGATTCCTAAAGGCGTGCTGCTGGTGGGCGCGCCGGGTACCGGAAAGACTTTGCTCGCGCGCGCCGTGGCGGGGGAAGCGGGCGTGCCTTTCTTTTCGATCTCCGGGTCTGAGTTCGTCGAAATGTTCGTGGGCGTGGGCGCGGCCCGGGTGCGCGATCTCTTCGAGCAAGCCAAGACCAAGGCGCCCTGCATCATCTTCATCGACGAGTTGGACGCGATCGGCAAATCGCGCTCGGCTGGAGCCATCATGATGAGCAACGACGAGCGCGATCAGACCTTGAACCAGTTGCTGGTGGAAATGGATGGCTTCGACAGCGCCAAGGCGGTCCTGATTATGGCTGCCACTAATACGCCCGAGGTGCTGGACCCGGCCTTGCTGCGACCCGGCAGGTTCGATCGCCAGGTGATTCTGGACCGGCCGGATTTAGGCGAGCGTGAGGCAATCCTCACAGTACACGCCCGCAAGCTCAAGATCGGGCCCGATGTGGATTTCGAAAAGATCGCCGCCGAGACTCCCGGCATGGTGGGCGCCGACCTGGCCAACATCGTCAATGAAGCAGCGCTGAACGCGGCGCGGCGCAACGCGGAGCAGATCGAGATGCGCGACTTCGAGCAAGCGGTGGATCGCGTCACGCTGGGCTTCGAGAAGAAGGGCCGCCTGATCAGCAAGGAGGAAAAGGACCGTGTAGCCTATCATGAGGTTGGACACACACTGGTGGCTCTGTCGGTTCCCAATGCCGATCCGGTGCGACGGGTGTCCATCATTCCCCGCTCTATCGGCGCGCTCGGGCACACCCTTCAATTGCCCGCAAAGGATCGCTACCTCATGACAGAGCCGGAGCTGGAGGATCGCATTTCGGTTCTGCTGGGTGGACGGGGCGCCGAGGATATCGTCTACAACGGAGTTACTTCCACCGGCGCGAGCGACGACCTGGCGCGCGCATCCGAACTCGCCCGGCAGATGGTGATGCGATACGGGATGAGCAAAACCCTCGGCAGCCTGACCTACGGCGTGCCGCACGAATCGCGTTTTCTCAAAATGCCTTTTGACAGCGAAGACAAGAACTACAGCGAGAGCACCGCCGAGCAGATCGACGCCGATGTCCGCGAGATCAGCGACCGGCTGTACCAGCGAGTGAAGGCGATACTGAGCGATCACCGCGCGGACCTGGACCTGATTGCTTCCGTGCTAATCCAGAAAGAAACGCTCGAGCGCGTGGAACTGGAGAAGCTGCTGGCCGGCGCAGACCGTAAATCGACATCAGAATCAGAAACAGCCCCGCCAGTAACCACTGGAGGTTCGGTTCGGGGGTAACCACGACTACGACGGGAGGTGTCCCGGGAGGCAGGGGACCAGAGGGCGGTTGCGGTTGCCCCGGATGTCTGTGGATGGGCGGAATAATCGGGATGAGCGGAAACCAGAACCCTCCGCCGGTCTTGCCCGGCGTTAAGGCTGTTGGGGGCGGGAGAACCGGGACAATGGGCGTGAGCTCACCCGGAGGCGGAGGCAGTTCCGGCGTTTCCACCGGAAGTTTCGGAAATGAGTAAGCCACTACGGGCATTTCCACCGGTGTGTCCAGAACCTTCTCCGTCGGCTCGTTCGGCCGGATCGGCAGCATGGGAGTTGCGGAGTAGCAGTTCAGGCAGCGCCCGCGGACAAGATGCACACCGTCCGTGAACACCGTTTCTCCGGCGCGCAGCGTTAGCTTCTTCGAAGTCCAATAGATCTTTTCACCCCAACGGTACGAAACATATCCCGACAGATTCTCCGTCAGCTTCACTTGCTTCAAGCGCGCGAAGTCGATGTTCGCATAATTAGCTCTGATGGCCGGGGCATTCATGGCCTGCTTGGCTTCCTCCAGGTTCAGGGCACCCCCTGGGACCATGGAATAGGGGTAAACCTTGCGAGCAGTTTGCTCGAGCACCATCGTGGTCTCGTAAATTACAGGGCGCTGTCGAGAAGCCAGACGGCTCTCTAAGTTCAGCCGGCCACTCCACGGCAAGGTTTGATGCGTCAACACGGCTGCGGCGATTAAACTGGAGCTGACTCCCAGCAGGCCAACCAGAACTACGGCCAACGTCCACAGGCGTGGGCCCAGCGAGGGCGCAGCGGGTTTTTGAGCACACGGCGCCTGCAACTGTCGCAAACTCCGCCCCGGTTGGCCGATTGCTTCTGGCAAGCCCGGCAAAGCTTAGGCATGTGGCAAAGATTATCGCGCCTTCCGCCCTAGTACTCAAGTGCAGCCTAGCCCATAACGGTTACACGGAGAACAGGCCGGCCATCTTACTTGGGCCAGATAGTGAAATCGCGGAATGCCAGTCGCACCGGCGTCTTCATGTGCTCCAAGGCTTCATTCAATTCCAGTAATTCGCCGCGCCCCATATCGAGCGAGTGCTCATCGGGTTGATACTTGGTACCAACTTTGTAATCCAGATACGGCGTCCGGGACTCCTCGATATGGCATCCAACGATATGCGTAACGATCTTTCCCTCCGTGAACCGGACCATCCGCTCGGTACTGGCGACGAACGCCGGGAAATCCGCCACGTACAGGCGGCCAGGGTAGAGGCTGTCGCCGGCATCCAGGATACCCGTCTGGCGATCGTAATAAGCCACGCTCAGCGCGTCATGACCGGGGATGGGGAATACATCGATGATGCGGCCGCCCAGATCGATCTTGCCGAAGCCGTCGGGCCAGTGTGGGATGCCAAAGGTCTTCATGGTTGCTTCGGTGGTGAGCGGCACGACGGTGGTGTTTGGGCGGGCACGGAACTGGGCGTCGCCCGCAATATGGTCGTCATGTGAATGCGAGTGGGCGACGATCAGCGGCGGCGGGTCTCTGCGATTGCGCATGGCCCACTCGTCGATGACGCCCGAAACCGCGGAAGCGACATGCGTCTCGCCCGCGCCAGTATCGATGAGCAGAGCCTTCTCGCTACCGAAGAAAAGATACAGGAAGGGCTTCTCGTAATTGACGCAGCCGTTTTCCCGCAGAATGTAGAGATCGGGATTGTAAGCGTGGATCTCCCATTCGGGCGCGTCCCCGCAGGTTGGGCCTCCCGTGCGCCAGGACTTGGGAAGTTCGCCCGTGCGAACGCCACCACCATCCGGCTGGGGAGCTTGCGCCCAACAACCGCCGCAAGCCAGCAACGCACCCATGGCAAATCGCAGTGATGTCATTTTTCCATCATGCAATAATTCCGCCGGGATGACTGGCCTTAGAATTCAAAGCGTAGCGCGAACTGCATGGAGCGCGGCTCCATGGTGCCCTGAAATTCCCCGAACGTCTGTGGCGATTGCAGGCTCAGGCTCGGATTCGTGAAGTTCGGATGGTTGAAGGCGTTGAAAGCCTCGGCGCGAAACTGAAGTCTCTTGCCCTCCCACGGAAGCCGGAACGCTTTTGTCAGCGCCATGTCGACGTTGAAAATCGGATCCAGGCGAACGGCGGCCCTGGTCCCCGCGCCCTCCGGCGGTTGATCCTGAAAATTACTCGACACGCTGGTGTTCGAGAAAACGCTCGGGATTCCGTTTTGATCGATGTGGACGCCGCCCGAAGGAGTGGGAGTGTTCACGACGGCCAGCGAGCTGAGCCAGTAATTGGTGTTGTAAGCGAGATCGCCTTCAACGGCGCTGGGCAGCGCGGTGCTGTAGCGCCAGACGCTCGAGATTTGCCAACCACCGACGATTTCGTCAGCCCATACTGGTGCATTATGCAAGAGCGGCTTGTCCTTTCCGATCGGCAGCGCATACATGAAATTCGCGTTGAAGTTGTGGCGGATATCGAAATCCGAGGAGCCGCGGAACGCGCTCAGATTGTAAATGTCCTGGATGGATGCGCCCTGTTCTCCGGCGCCCGATTCGGCCGCTGAACCGTTGTCTATGGAGTGCGACCAGGTGTAGTTGAAATCGAACTGGAGACCATTGGAATAGCGGCGGCGGAACGCGACAGTCATCCCGTGGAAGTTGGCTTCCCCCGCGTTCATCCACATGGGCATGGTGCTGCCTTGCTGGGCAAAAAAAGTGTAGCATCCGGGATTGCTCAAGCACCTTCCGGGGAGATACTGACCCGAGATGCGGTCGGCGGCGTGCAGGCTATCGAGGAAGCTGCTTCCGAAGACTCCGTAGACGCTATAAAAATAATTCGCCGACGCGCTGCCCGGGAAATAGGCGTTCTTGTATCCGGGCCAGACGTCGTTGACAAACGGAAGATTCGGAACCAGGCTGGGGTTGGCCATTACTTCCGCGGCTACCGCGGCAGCTGCATTGTTATAGGGAAGGCCCAAGCCCTTGGCCAAGCTGTTCGCCAGGCCGTAGACCGTCATCGCGTTTTGCTGCCACGTTACGCCGGAGCCGGGATCTTTGTAATTCTCGAGCGGAGTGTAGACGTCGCCCTCCATGAGCAGCCGCCGTGAAAGCCGGCCTATGTAGCCGACTTCCATGGTGACTTTACCGGGCAACTCGCGCGAGTAGTCCGCGTTGAGAATGATCGAATACGGCGTTTTCAGATCGGGGGAAATGCCGAGAAAAGTGCCGGTGATGGCCGCGATGGCGGGGGGCGTGTACGGAAACCCACCCGCCGGAGAAGGCGGTAAAGTCGGATACGTCCCGGTGAAGCGCGGCGACGTCGAAAAGCTGTAAGAATCCGGGAAATTGGTCGGATTGGAGAGGCCAAGAGAGCCATATTGATCGTAATTCACGATTAAATCGTTTCCGAACTGATCGTAGGCGATGGCCCCGCCGGCGCGAAACGCGCCATTCTTTCCAAAAAGCTTCCCGAGCAGGCCGGTACGCCCTGCCGGCGCGTAGGCGATTCCGAAGCGCGGCGCGAAGTTCGCGTTGTCCGGGTTCCACCAGGAGGGTTTCCCGTTCGCCGGTCCATTCAAGGCGTAGCTAAGCGTGAAATCCGACATTTGATTGGCCGGGATCCCCAGCGACTGTAAGCCGTTGCGCTGCGCCAAATATTGATCGAGAGGCACCGTGGTATCCACTTGCAAGCCATTGGCTTCATAAGGGGGCCGGAAATTTTCGTATCTCAGTCCAAAATTGACGGTGAGTTCGCGGCTCACGCGATAAGCATCGCCAATGTAGCCCGCGTAGGTATGTTCGATGAACGAACGTTGCTGCGGTGTTCCCTGCGGCAACACTTGTCCACCCTTGGTGTATTGATAAGTCACAAAAACATCGTTCAACACACCTAGCAACATGGCGGAGGCATTGGTCACCGCCGTGGGATTGGTTAGCTGCAGATTGGGATTGCCCAGCTTGCCGACCAGATAATTTTGCACGGATGTATCGATGTCTTCACCCAGCCCGATTAATTCGGTCGCGCCATAGGCATAAAGCGGAAATGCATTGGTGAAGGTGGAGGTGTTGTTACGGTTGTAGCGGAAGTTCAACCCCATCGTGATGGTATGTTTACCCTTGGTCCAGGTCACATCGTCGATCACGTTATGCAGGGGATTAGTTCTTCCCCTGGCGCGCGCGCTCCAGTTCTCCAGCGGCGAGAGCGCGGTTGGCTCGAATTGGAATCCAGTCCCCGAGACGCCGGAAAGATTTTCATCCAGGCTGGTGAGGCCGTAGGTGAAAATGTTAACGATGGACGGGGTCAGAACCGCCGTGTAGCGAACCGACAAACCCTTGTTGTTGTCACGCTCGATGGAGGCCGGCGCCTGTCCCGGAAATTCCGCCAGGATCTGGTCGATGGTGTTGTCGCCGAGGGTGCCGCGCAGGCTGAGTGTGTGTTTCCCGGCATTGTCCAATCGATAATCGATCTTGGCCACCCAGGCCATATCGTTCAGCCGGTCGGGAGCGTTAAAGCGATAGCCGCTGAAGTTCAGGCCGCCATCCTGGCCGAAGGCTGGGTCGTTGCCAACCGGGTATTGGTTCAAGATCTTCTGATACGGCGTGTTCAGACCGATGCCCAACGGATCGACCTGGGCCAATTCGGACGGTCTTATCGTCTGCACGCTTCCATCGGTTAATTGAGCCAGGAGAAGGCCCTGTTTCAGGGTCTCGGACGGCACGGCGCGCACCTGAGCCACGCTGCTGGCATCGATTCGCTGTTCCCAGTTGATGAAATAGAACAGCCGGTCTTTCTTGATGGGTCCGCCGATGGAAGCACCGAACTGATTGCGGACCAGTTGTTGCACCGGCACTCCAGACTGGTTGTTGAACCAGGTGTTGGCCGACGTGGCGGTGTTGCGATTGTATTCGTACAGCGAGCCGTGAAGCTGATTCGAGCCGCTCTTGGTGATGAGCACAACCTGGCCGCCCGAGGATCGGCCTTGATCGACACCCTCGCCTCCTACGGTGACGCGGAATTCCTGCACCGAATCGAGCGGAACCGGCAGCACCGAGTTGAACCCGGAGTTGACGTTAGCGCCATTCCCGTTGACGCCCTGGTACGTGGTCCCGGTGGTTGTGTTCTGCGACACCAAGCCGGCGTTCTGGTTGTCGTTGACATCCACGCCGTCGAGCGTGATGTTATTCTGATCGCGGCGCGCGCCCAGCACTTCCCCGTTCGTCGTCACGCCCGGCTGCAAGCTGAGCAACTGGACTACGTTTCTGGTCTCGAGAGGAAGCTCGCGGACCTGCGTTTCAGAAAATGCGTTCCCCACCGACGCGTCTACTGTGTTGATGGTGGAAGCTTCCGCGCTCACATTGACTGTCTCGGCGGCCTTGCCAAGCTCCATGCGGAGATCGAGCGTGGTGGGGGTGTTCACAAGCAACTGAACGTCGGTGCGTGTCAGGGTGGAAAAGCCGACCACTGCGACCACGATTTTGTAAGTGCCTGGAGCAACCTGGACGAACTGATATTCGCCGCGTGTGTCGGTGGTGACCGAGCGATTAAAGCCGGTTCCGGCATTACTCAGCGTCACAATGGCGCCCGCGATTACCGCGCCTTGCGGATCGGTCACTGTGCCGCGAAGAAGGGTAGTGGACTGCGAAAAGCCGCTGAAAGAAGCAGCCGCAGTGAGAAAAAGCAAAACCAATAGCTGATACCAGCCACGTCCAGCACGCATAGCCGCAACTCCTAAAAAATGAGGTTGGGTCTGCGAGAAACGGACTCGCTACGCGTGGCGGTGCGTCGCGCCATTGCGACAGAAGCACCAGGACGGCCTACCAGCCAGCTTGGGTTGGTAGGAAGATTCTATCCCGCCAATCACGGCCTGTCAACACGAAAGTAACAAATATAAACTTTTTATAAATGACCTTCGCCGCGACTAAGCGATCAAGTCGTGCAGGACATTCCCGGCGACGTCGGTTAACCGGAAATCTCTGCCGCTATAACGATAAGTCAGCTTTTTATGGTCGATTCCCATCAGGTAAAGGATGGTTGCATGGATGTCGTGGACGTGCGTGGGTTTTTCAACGGCTTTGAATCCGAACTCGTCCGTCGAACCGTAGATCGTCCCGCCTTTGACGGCGCCGCCCGCCAGCCACATCGTAAACCCGAAGGGATTGTGATCCCGGCCACGCTTTACGCCACCACCCGCCATGCCGCCGACTTCGCGCACCGGCGTGCGACCGAATTCCGATCCGCACACAACGAGTGTGTCTTTCCACAGGCCCCGGCTCTTGAGATCCTTGATCACGGCCGCGAAAGCCTGGTCCGAATTCTTGGCGTTGACCCGGTGGCCCAATATATCGGCGTGAGCGTCCCAAGGGTCGCCCTTGGAATAATAGAGCTGCACCATGCGTACGCCTTTTTCGACCAGGCGGACCGCAGTGAGAGCGCCGCGCGCCACATCGCCCGGTCCGTAAAGATCGAGCGTGGCCTGCGACTCCTTCCGGATATCGAATACGTCCGGGGCTTCGGTTTGCATCCGGTAGCCAATCTCCATGGACTGAATGACTGCTTCCACTTGCGGGTCCGTACCGGTATCTTCCGCGCGGATCTTCTCCAGCTTCTGCAATAAATCGAGTTCGCGGCGCTGTTCCACCAGAGAGAATTTCGGATTATTGACGTAATTGAGAATCTTCTTTGGATCGAAGTTCTTCTCAACCATCACCTTCTTGAGTTTTTCCTTCCCCTCCTTGTCCATGGCCGCTTTTTCCCGCATCTCGGCGGGCATATCGGTAGGCATGCCGTCCGGACCCAGAGTGGTGACTTTATTCGAAATGTAAGTGCCCTGGTTAATGGCCGGGAGGAAGCCGTTGCTCCACAGCGGCGGCCCGACGGTCGTGGGTATATCCGGACAAAGAACAACGTAGCCGGGCAGGTTCTTGTTTTCCGTGCCCAGGCCGTATGTGACCCACGCGCCCACCGACGGACGGCCCGCCTGGTTGGCTCCCGTATTGAGCATCAGACAGGACGGTTCGTGATTGGGAATTTCCGTATAGACCGAACGCACCCAGCAAATGTCGTCCACTACCTCCGAAAGGTGGGGCCACAGATCGCTGACGTCCATACCGCACTGACCGTGCTTCTTGAACGTATAGGGCGATTTCATCAACTCGCCAGTCCTGCGCTCAGTGGAGATGGAACCGCCGGGCATCGGCTTTCCATCGTATTTGTCGAGCATCGGTTTGGGGTCGAAGGCATCGATGGTGGACAATCCGCCATTCATGAACAGGAAGATGACACGCTTCACCCGCTGAGGATAATCGAGCGTTGCCACGCCCATCCCGGAATTGCCTGCGGCGGTTATACCGGCTCTGGCAATGGAGTCGCCCAGCATTCCGGCAAACGCCATCATCCCGAAACCGTTGCCCACCCGGCGCAGCGCATCTCGTCTCGTAACCGGCTGGGATTGTTTGTGATCGAACATCAGCATCCTTCTCTCAAGATCTATCAATTGATAAAAGTGAATTCCGTCGAACTCAGCAGCACCTTCGCGTAGCGGCCCCAAACGGTGGCCTCGTATTTCACGTCCACCTTCTTAGGCGAATGTCCTTTGTGGCCGTCCATGCCCGCCATCATGCCCATGCCCATGCCTGCATCGGGGGCCGCATCGGGAGCGGCTTCTCCTTCCGCGGGGGCGTCGGCGGCAGCTTCAGCGTCGGCAGGCGGCGCGGCATCGGCGGATGCATCCGGAACGTCCGGCAAAGCGGCATTGGCGGGCGGCGCAGCCGGCTTGGCTAGCGGGGCGCCCGGCAGCGAGGGCGGAACCGCGTCCGTGGACTTGTCGCTCTCTTTGTCCTTAGGGTCCTTGTCCTTGAGGTCTTTGTCCTTGGGTTTGTTTTTGTCCTCTTCGTATTCTTTCAGCGGCTCGGTATGCAGATAAGCGAGGCCAATCTGAATCTCCTCTTCACTGGGCAAACGGCCATAGGTCAAGGTGTAAATCTTGCGAATGCGCGCTCGATTGTCCGGTTCGGTTGCCACTCGCTTGGCCAGCGCTTCCGCCTCCAGCTGGACAAAATCGCTGTTCATGAGAAAGAGGCGCTGTAGGGGAACGGTGGTGGTAAAGCGCTTCTCGGCGCTAATATTCGGTGGCGGAAAATCGAACAGTTGCAGATAGGCGTCCAGTTTGTAGCGGCTGACTTTGCCATAGACGGTGCGCCCTTTAAAATCGGGCGCCAGCTCGTGAGAAGGCCCTCCGATCACGTCGTCCAGATTGCCCGCAACGTCCAGGATCGAGTCTCGAATCTGCTCGGCATCCATCCGCTTGCGATTCGATCGCCAGTAAAACCGGTTGCCCGAATCCTTGTCGAAATCGGCCGTATTGTTCTCGGTGCTCAGCTGGTACGTTGCGCTGAGCATAATTTCGCGCTGCAGCTTCTTGACGGACATCCCGTCTTTGACAAAAGTCTGGGCCAGGTATTCGAGCAATTCCGGGTCGGTGGGCCGCTCGCCGCCGAAACCGAAGTTACTGGGCGTGTCGACAATGCCTGTACCGAAGTGTTCTTTCCAGATTCGATTCACGATAACCCGCATCGCGATGGGCTGGTTCACAATCAGGTTCGCCAGTTGCATGCGGCCGCTACCTTCCGTAAGAGGCACGGGATCGCCAGGGGACAACACGCTGAGAAAATGCCGCGGCACTTCCGGTCCCAGTGTCTCCGGGTTCCCGCGCCGAGCCAGTTCGATGTTGACCGGCTTGTCGGAGTCTTTCACCCCATGGATGAACGGGTAGGATGGGTCGAGCTTTTTCTTAAGGGTCGCGATGTCGTCCTGAACGGACTTCAGACGAGCCTGCGTTTCCGGCCCGAGTCTGGATTCGAGTCCCCAGCCACGGAAGAGAAGCACCCCCGGTTTCGGTTTCAGATCCCCGGTGGCCTGCGGATCCTCGGAGTCCCTCAGCTCACGCTGGAAAATCTCAACCCAGAAGTTCGTGACGTCGTCCGGGAGAACTTTGAAGCGAATCAACGCGCCTGGGTTGAAGTCTTTGTTCGAGACGAAATTGCTGGGTTTATCGGTGCGCTTCTTGGGCTTGGTGCCGTCCAGATCCTTGGCCTCCAGCACCTTGTTTTGAGCATCCAGATCGTTCTTCTGGAGCATCACCTGCTCAATTTGATCCTGGAATTGCTCGGCCAGCTTCTTGGCCTCGGCTTTGGTGCCGCCGTCCTTCTTGATCATGGCCTGCCAGGCATCTTTGTACTTGTACTTGTCGGTAGGCTTGGCCATGTACTTGATCCACTTCTCGAGAAGTTCGTAATCCAGCTTCCGGGCCTCCACCACCTCCGACAAATCCTTCTTTTCTTTCCCCGCCACTTCCCAGACGCCCTCCAGATAATTCGCCGTTTGCAGAGCCAGCGAGCGCGAGAGCTCGTTAGAAGCGTCCTGCGTCATGTCCTTGGCGATCTCTTCTTTCTGGTCGAGCTCGTCCTGCAACTTCAGGTAGTCTTGAACAACCTTCTGCGGCGCCCTGGGATACTCTTCGTAAACGGTATTGAAAAAGACTCCAGCGAGCGCATAATAATCGGTCTGCGGAATGGGATCGTATTTGTGATCATGGCAACGCGCGCAAGCGACGGTGAGGCCAAGGAATCCGCGGCTAACCACATCCACCCGATCATGACGCTCGTCCGCGCGTGTCACTTCGTTGGAGCCGTTATCGTAATACCATGGCCCAAGCCCCAGAAATCCGGTGGCGGGAAGCGCTTTGTACCGGGTCTTGGCGTCCATCAGATCGCCAGCCAGCTGCTCTTTGACAAACTGATCGTAGGGCATGTCGTCGTTGAACGCCTGAATTACCCAATCCCGGTACGCCCACGCATTGGGATAGGGCCGATATCCCCTGGGAAAGGGATTCAAACTGCGATAATCGTCCTCACCGTATCGCGCGACGTCTAGCCACATTCTTCCCCACCGTTCCCCATAGTGAGGCGATGCCAGCAGCCGGTCCACCACTTTTTCAAATGCATCGGGAGATGTGTCTTTTTCGAAGGCAGCGATTTCTTCGGGCGTAGGCGGCAGGCCAATCAGATCGAGCGTCGCACGGCGGATCAAATCGCGCTTGTTGGCCGGTCCCACCGGCTTCAGGCCTTCCTTTTCTAAGCGCGCCAGAACGAAGCGGTCAATGTCGCTTTTCGCCCACTTGGCATCGCTAACTGTTGGAACCGGCGTATCCTGCAACGGCTTGAAGGACCAGAAAGCGCGACGCTCCGGAGAGATCGTATACTTTCCTGTGCCGCCGGCAATGGACTTTGCCGCGTTCTTCGGCCACACCGCTCCGGCCTTGACCCAAGCTTCGAGCACCGCGATTTCCGGATCGCTCAGTTTACCTCCCAGGGGCATTTTTAGGCCTGGATCAGTTTGCTTGACGGCCGTAATCAAAAGGCTCTTGGCGGGATCTCCGGGAACCACGGCGGAACCGCGATTTCCCCCTTTTTTCATGGCTTCTTCACTGTCCAGGCGGAGCCCTCCCAAACCGGACTCGGCATGGCAAGCGAAGCAATTATTAGCCAGAACAGGACGTACCTTCGTTTCGAAAAAATCGGGATCGGCCGCGTTTGAGGTCTGGGCATGCAGCAAAGTCGCGGCCGGCAGCAACAGAACCGCGGCTATTGTGCCAAAGAATTTCATCAGGCGTGGTTCCTTAGAAGCATGAAAGATCATGTTATCCCGCAACGGAGCGCGGCAAGGAAAAAGCCTGAACGTGGGCCTGTCCAGGTTGTATTATATCCGAACCCTCCTTTCGGCTACAATGTAGATTCCCTTGTTGTTTCCCTTGTCGTTTCCCATGATGATACGTACCCTTATCGGCCTTCTTTCTCTAGTCTTTGCGATTTCGGCAGCATCGCCGGCTACTCGATCGGAGGCCCCCAAACAGGGAATTCGGACTCCGGGGGTTCAGATTCCATTCTCCAGTTTGCAAGCTGAGGCGACATTACAAACGCCGGATCGGCCAGGCTGGATTTTCTATTCGACGGTGCTTTTCGTGCCGGAAAAGGACCATGTCGACCAGATCGATCTAAAAACAAACAAAATGGGCGCTCCAATCGCCGGCCTCCACAAGCCCTGCGGCGGCATGGTTTCAGCGTTTGGGAGCCTCTGGGTACCTGCATGCGGTGATGGATCCCTGATTAGGCTTGATCCGAAAACGTTCAAGGTGATCGCCACCATTGCATCGGGAACGGCCGACGTGAAAGGTTCGCTCGCGGCTAGCGCGGATAGTGTGTGGTTGTTGACCGATTCGAAGACCACTTTGTCGCGAATCGATCCCGATCAAAATGCCGTAGTGGGAGAAATACGGGTGCCCGCCGGTTGCAGCAGCCTGACGTTCGGCGAGACTGCATTATGGCTGGCTTGTCCAAACGAAAACAAAGTTCTGCGCATCAACCCGGCCACCAATCTAGTGGAAAAGGTGATTGACGTAGCCGCGCACCCGAAGGCTCTGGCGGTTGGTGGAACCTCCGTCTGGGTGCTGTGCGAAAAAGAAGGAATCGTCGATCGCATCGATCCGAAGACGAATAAGGTATCGAAATCCATTGCCTTGGACGTTCCCGGCGCGAAAGGCACAATCGCGTTTGGCGAAGGGACGGTTTGGGTGAGCCTGGCGGGTTTTCCGCTGACGCGCATCGATCCCGAGTCCGAGAGCGTGGCGCAACAGTTCTACGGCCCTGGCGGCGGGGGCTCCATTGTTACCAGCGCCGGCGCGATCTGGCTCTCGAATCCTGAGGCCGGCACTCTGTTGCGAATCGACCCGAAGCGGGTTCTGGCGACTATCGCCGAATAGCTTCCTCCTCGGCACGCGATTGCTAATGAGTGTGTGAGTGGGAGTGGCGAACCGGCAGCCCGCGCAGTTCTTCAGCGGTGACCACCTTGTGGCGCGCCTCAGCCGGCACGCTTATTTTTTCTTCCACCCAAGCCTTCAGTTCAGGCACGCCCACTCCCGCGCGCAAATTCGTGAATAGGAACGGCCTGTCGCCGCGCATACGGCGGGTGTCGCGTTCCATCACCTCGAGCGACGCTCCCACATGAGGCGCGAGATCGATTTTGTTGATCACCAGCAAATCGGAACGCATGATTCCCGGTCCGCCTTTACGCGGGATCTTGTCCCCTCCCGCCACATCGATCACATAGATGGCAATGTCCACCAGCTCCGGGCTGAAGGCCGCCGCGAGATTGTCGCCGCCGCTTTCGATGAAGACCAGCTCCAGCCCCGCATGCGCGCGTTCCAAATCCTCAATGGCTTCCAGGTTCATAGACGCGTCTTCACGAATTGCGGAGTGAGGGCAGCCGCCGGTTTCGACGCCCGTTACACGCTCCGCTGGCAAGACGCCTTGACGGATCAGAAATTCGGCATCTTCTCGCGTATAGATGTCGTTGGTGACCACGGCCAGATTCACCGCCGGCCATAGGCTCTGGCTGAGAACGTGAACAAGCGCGGTTTTCCCGCTGCCGACGGGTCCCGCGACTCCGATTCGAAACGCGCGATGAGTGTGATTGTGGGGCATAAAACTAAAAGAGAAAGTATCGCTGCGCCAGCGGTAGAACACTGGCCGGTTCACAAGTGAGTAGTTCGCCGTCGGCGTGAACTTCGTAAGTTTCGGGGTCCACTTCGATGTGCGGCGTAGCGGAATTGTGGATCATATCGGCCTTTCCGATTTTCCGGCAATTTCGCACCGGCGCCAGCCGCTTCTTGAGGCCGAGCTTCTCGACATAAGGCAGCGAAGCGAGAGAAATGAACGTGAGGGCGGTGGATTGTGGCGCGCCGCCAAACGAACCGAACATGGGGCGATACAGCACCGGCTGCGGCGTCGGGATGGAGGCGTTCGCGTCGCCCATGACGCTCCAGGCGATGAATCCCCCTTTGATCACCATTTCAGGTTTGACACCGAAAAATGCGGGAAGCCACAGCACCAGGTCCGCCAGCTTGCCGGGTTCGATAGAGCCCACTTCGGTGGAGATTCCGTGCGCGATAGCAGGATTGATGGTGTACTTCGCGACATAGCGCTTGATGCGCTGGTTGTCGTTTCTCGAGGAATCGCCCGGTTAGCGCGCCGCGCTGCACTTTCATCTTATGGGCGGTCTGCCAGGTGCGCGTCACCACTTCGCCGATGCGCCCCATGGCTTGCGAATCGCTGGACATCATGCTGATGACGCCAAGATCGTGCAGGATGTCTTCGGCCGCGATGGTCTCCTGCCGGATACGGCTTTCGGCGAATGCGACATCCTCCGGCACCTGCGGATTCAGGTGATGGCAAACCATCAGCATGTCCAAGTGTTCGGCGATGGTGTTCACCGTCAGCGGACGCGTGGGGTTGGTGGAAGATGGCAGAATGTTCGGCAATCCGGCAATCTTGATGATGTCCGGCGCGTGGCCGCCGCCCGCCCCCTCGGTGTGATACGTGTGAATGGCCCGGCCGCCGATGGCGGCGATAGTGTCATCAACGAACCCCGCTTCGTTCAGCGTATCGGTGTGGATGGCCACCTGTATATCGAACTCGTCGGCCACGCGCAGGCAGGCATCGATAGCCGCGGGCGTGGTGCCCCAATCCTCGTGCAGTTTCAGGCCGCAGACTCCCGCGAGAACCTGTTCGGCCAGAGGCTCGCGCGTTGCCGCATTGCCCTTACCGAGAAATCCGAAGTTCACCGGCCAGGCTTCGGCGGCGCGAAACATTTGCTCCAGATTCCATCGTCCGGGCATGCACGTGGTGGCATTAGTTCCGGTTGCGGGCCCCGTTCCGCCGCCCAGCATGGTGGTGGTCCCGTTCGACAGAGCTTCGTAGATCTGCTGCGGCGAGATGAAATGGATGTGACTGTCGATGGCGCCGGCGGTCAGAATCTTGCCTTCGCCCGCGATCACTTCGGTAGACGCGCCTACGACGAGATCCGGATCCACTCCCGCTTGCGTGTCGGGATTCCCGGCCTTTCCGACCTTCACGATGCGGCCGTTGCGCACCCCGACGTCGGCTTTCACGATGCCCCAATGATCGATGATCAACGCGTTGGTAATTACCAGGTCCAGCGTGCCATGCTCGGATTCGCGCGTAGCCGTCGAGCTTTGGCCCATGCCGTCGCGAATCACCTTGCCGCCGCCGAACGTGATCTCGTCGCCATAAACAGCGTAATCCCGCTCTACTTCAGCGATCAACTCCGTGTCGGCCAGACGCACGCGATCGCCGCGCGTGGGCCCGTACAGATCGGCGTAAGTGCGGCGCGGAATCCTGACGCTCATCGATTCAAAACCCCATTCACTTTCCCGTTGTGGCCGTACACGGCTCGCCCGCCGGCCAATGCCACCAGAGGAACTTCCTTTTCTTCGCCCGGCTCGAAGCGGATAGCCGTGCCGGCCGCAATATCCAGACGCATGCCGTAAGCGGCGGCGCGATCGAAATCGAGCGCGGAATTCACTTCAAAGAAGTGGTAGTGGCTGCCTACCTGCACAGGCCGGTCGCCGCGGTTACTCACCAATACCTGCGCCGTGGGTCGTCCGGCATTCAATTCCACTTCGCCATCGTCGAGAAAGTATTCACCTGGGTGCATAGTCTGATGCGCATGCTCTCCTATTGAATTGGGTCATGAATCGTGACCAGCTTGGTACCGTCCGGAAATGTAGCTTCCACTTGCACTTCGTGGATCATTTCCGGGATGCCGTCCATTACATCGGCGCGCGTAAGGATGTTCGCGCCCATGCTCATGATCTCCGAGACGCTCTTCCCGTCTCGCGCCGCCTCCAGAACCTCCGCGGAAAGGATCGCCATGGCCTCCGGATAGTTCAGCTTCAGCCCACGCGCGCGGCGCTTCTTGGCCAATTCGGACGCGACAAAGATCAGGAGCTTTTCCTGCTCACGCGGAGTCAGATGCAACGGCTACCCTCCTTGCTCAGTTTCACCTGTGCTCAGTTTCATGGGATCAGTGAACTTTTCGGGGAAGCGTGGCAACCCGGCCACAGAGAATCCACTTGGCTGCTTTCCAAAATTCGACCAGTCCGCTTGCCAGGGCGCGCCCGCTAATGGCTACACCACGGATCACCAGGCCATGCGCCCTAAGCGAGGTCACCCCCCATAATATCTCAGCGCCGGAAAGCTGGTCCGCGATGATTTGCATTTGTGTTTCGAAGCTTTTCCAATAGGCTGGAGGCTCACCGGCGCGGCAGACATAACAAGAGGCAAAGTGGTGAAAAGGTCCCAGCCGCGCGATGGAATCCATACGTTGCGTCGGTGGCGTCAACGTCCAGCGCTCCATGGCAATGGGTTGTCCACAGGCGATGATCTCGAAATCGGACGTGAGCGAATCAAATCGGAAAACTTCACCGGCAGCTTCGCGGCCCGGCGCAACACGGTCCCACCAGATGAGTGAGGCGCCCGCGGCGAGTTCCACGCGCGCCGTCTGCTCGAAGCGGGAACCGGAAAACGGGATCAATTGATCGGGCAAGTATTCCAAGTATCCGTTCGATGCGATGGTGACGTGCGTCCGCTGCGATGCCCGACAACCTGGCGTGCGGCTGCGATACAAGCGGGTGGCGCCGGTGGAGGTGACCTGAGCTTGAGCCCTCGGCCCGACGTCCACTTGCCAGGACAGAGAATCTGAATCGAGAATTCCGCCCGACAGGTTGTGTACGTGCGCCAGCGTCTCTCCGGAAGGAGTGCGAAAGCCCCGCAGCACGCGCCAGGGCGGCTGCTGCTGTTTGACACGAAGAATGGTGGCGCCTGTGTCGTTGGCTTCAAACGACAAGTGGAGATTTGACGATGGCGCCATCGCTCAACTCATGAACAGGCGTGTATAGAGCGTTGCGTGCCGGGCGGAAGCGACGTCCAGCAATGGCGTGAAGGAGCTGGCGAGCGAGGGCTCTTTGGGGCCGCACTCCACGGCGGCGATAATCGCGGGCTTCAAGTTCCAAAGAATCTGGTGCGCTTGCGTTTGGCCGAGCGGCAACAGGCGCTGGCACGCGGAAACCAACGTTGTCATCGACTGTTGCAGATAGGCCACGGCGGCCGGCGCAGCTTGGATTCCGAACACGCCCGCAGCCAAACCAAAGCAAGTTGCCAGGTGGACCTCTGTTCCCGGCTCGGATGCGGCGATCAGCAATTCATCTCCCGAGACCTTCGCGGCCAGACGCAGGAATCGGCGGCCCATCGCGGAGGACGCGTCGCGCGATTCACGCGCCAGTTTGCGCGCACCGAGGGCGGCGTTCAGAGCAAGCCACTCGGGGATGGAAGAGCCGCAGCTGGCCGCACAGTAGGCTGCTTCCAGCGCCCCTGATTCCGCGAGGTAATCCCCCAGGAACGTCGCCAAAAGTTCCGTGTTCAGCAGTCCTGCTTCCACCAACGCCTCCAGGCCGAACGAGTGCGCCGCGCCTCCGATGGGGAACGCGCTATCGGCCAGCTGCTGGAGTTGAAGTAAGGGGAGCATCAGGCGAACAAACACTGCACGGCCGGAGGCAACGTGTCGGCGGCTGCCTCTTCATCCCAATCGAGCTCTGCGCGAAGGACGTCAAAAAACGCGCTGCGATTCACGTCTTGTCCTTGCAGGCGGCTGGCCAGAATGTCGGCCGCAACGATATTATTGCTCGCGGCCACGTATCCGGCATTGGAGATCAAATCGTAATTGCCCCAGCGGCTGCGGTAAAGGCCCTTGCGATTCCATCGCACGGCGGAGTAGAGCGCTTCGTTCAAGCCACTCAACGGGAACAGCGCGCCGTAAGCTTTCGCGATGTCGCAGCAAACGCGCGCGAAGTAAGTGATGTTGGGGCCATGCCAGCTTGATCGCAACGGATCGGGGATCAAGCCGAAAAGATTCGAGATGGCAAGCCGTGTCGGCCCCTTGAATTTCGCAAAACTGATCATCGGGCAGCCGGCGTATTGGAGCAGTACCTCGGGAACGTTGTCCTGATTGCACGCACCGTCCCAGTAGGCCTCTGTGATGTTGACGTACTCGGCGTGGTTTTTGTTAATGACGTCGGCGAGGCCAGTCCGACGCAAGTACTCGGCGTCCTGCTGGCGAATCCACGCACGGTTTTCGCGCGCTTCTGTTTCCCAGTTGAACGCCGCCGCTTCGATGTTTCTCGACGAAGTGTGGCCTTCGAGAATGATCGCGGGCGCCGGAAGAGCCCGAAGCAACAGGTCGAGCGCGGCTGGATCGGTATAAGTCCCGGTGGCGTAGCCATGCCATGTCACCTTGACCAGCACTCGCTCGGGTTTGCCGGCCGGGAGGATCTGTTCGAGTACACCGGACATCCGGCCGCAATCTGTGACAGACGCGATGACTCCTGCACCGCAAGTCCAAGACTTTTGCTGAGCCACCGGGTTCTGTTTGGGCGATGCCAGGCGCACGGATTCGCGTGCGCGCTTCTCGTTCCATAAGCGCGTGATACGTTGCGTGAGCCAAGCCGTGATCGCCGGATGATCGCCCGGAGGCTCCGCCATGCGCCACGAGCGGGCTTCCGGATGATCGCGTTGAAAATTCTGCAGAATAACTTCCGCGAACTCGACGTGCTCGGTCCTCCACTGCGCCTCTGCAAGCACTACCCAATGCAGCGGACGCTGCGCGCATCTTTCCAAGGTTTGCACGAGAAAGGGCTGCGCATGGCGAATAAAACCGACTTCGCCCGCGCCCAGGCCAAGTTGTTCCCAGATGAGCCGCATCAACCGATAGCTATTCGCGCGGCTGCCGGCATCGCCATGGCCGCTGGCGGCCAGGATCAGTCCCACTTGCTGCGGCGATCGGGCATCGGATGGGATGGCTCGAGCCACTTGATCCGCAAGAGCCTGGACCACCAGCGGATGGGTTGGATCCACGTCGTCGTGATGGAGCGCAATTTCGGGACGCAAACGACGCGCCTCGCCGATGGCACGCCCTAATGCCTCGCGCTGGAGAAGGTTGAAATCGAGCGCGGTGGGAAGAACGAAGATTTCGGCTGAAGGATGACCCGCAATCACTGCTCCGAGCGAATCGATGGAAGTTAGTTGAATGGACGGTGCGAAGCCAAGAATCGGCTCGCACGCCGAAGCCACCGCGCCGGCGTCCCCACCGTCGACATCGGTGACGAGCATGAACGCCGGGGTGGGTACCGTGATCAGCGCAGTTTCCCGCCTATCCGGCCATGCTTGGTCATCGACGCCAGCACATCCACCATGGCTCGCACGGCAACCAGCGCGGTGATATCCGAAATGTCGTAAGGGGGGGAAACCTCCACGGCTTCCATGGCTGCGATGCCTTCTTTGGCCACGCCCTTCAGGATGGCAAGAGCCTCGCGAGGCAAGAAGCCGCCGGGCTCAGGCCAGCCGGTGCCAGGAACGAATCCGGCATCCACCGAATCGACGTCGAAGGAAAGATAAACGGCGCTGGCGCCTTTCCAAGCCACCTCCAGCGCGATCTCGATGGTCTTGTCGATTCCAATTCGCTCGATGTCCTGGATGGTAAGGACCGTGGACCCGCGCTCGCGGCCTTTCTTCACGCCGGGACGTGGCACCTGCCAGCCGCCGATTCCAACTTGCACCAGATTGGTGGGCGGACAATTCGGAATATTGGTGGCATGAAACCACGGACAAGTGTGCATGATCTCGTCCATGTCCTTTTCCTGCGTGTCGATATGCCGATCCAAATGAATGATGCCGACCTTGCCTTCGACGCACTGCGCCACACCGCGAGCGCAGGGAAACCCGATGGAATGGTCGCCACCCATGATCATCGGCAGCGTTCCTTGCGAGAGGATGTGCGCCACGCCCTTGGTGATCTGATCGTGACTCTTGGTGATGTTCGCGGGGCAAAAGATATCGCCGACGTCGCACATCTTCAGAGACTCGCGCAGGTCCACGCCCAGTTCGAAATTGTACGTCGTGTACAGCGACGAAATTCGCCGGATGCCCTGCGGGCCGAAGCGCGTGCCGGCGCGATACGTGGTGCCGATATCGAAGGGCACACCCACGAAAGCCACGTCGTACTCGCCCACCTTGCGGACGTCTTCCAGGTAGGGCATTTTCAAAAAAGTATTGATTCCGGACCAGTGCGGCAGTTCGCCGCGCTGAAAACAACTGATCTCGGATTTGTCTTCAATGGAATCGACGCACTCCAGTCCGAATTCCTTGCCGCGCCGGACTTCCTCCTGCCATTGTCGCGATGGAATCTGGCCCTCTTCGCGAAGGGCTTTCATTCCTTCCAGTTCCGGCAGTTTCACTTCTCTGGTGTGTTCCCGATGGTTCGGGGCATGGCTCTTGTAGAAGGACATGGACCTTTGATTGTACTTGCTTGGATTAGACTTCTGGGGCGCCGGTTTGTTCGTCGCTTTCCGCGCCGCCTGGGAAAGTAGTTTGTTCCACGCGCTGGATCATATTCCCGATTTTGAGTTCGTCATTAGTATCAGCCACAGACAGATCCAAAACTATGTTGGCTCCGTCCTCTTCCGCGCCACGGCGCCCGAGAGCGATCACACGCGTCGCAAGGACGACAGCCTCACGCGGATTGTGGGTCACGAAAAGAATGGTGGTGCCGGTCTCCCGCCACAGCTCTTTGATCAGCCGCTGCATTCCCGCGCGCGTGCCGGGATCGAGCGCGCTGAAAGCTTCATCCATCAACAGAATCTTGGGCCGCATGATGAGCGCCTGAGCGATGGCTACACGCTGCTGCATGCCTCCGGAAAGCTGGTGCGGATATTTGACGGCGTCCGATTCCCGCAGACCCATGCGGCGCAGATAACCGATTGCCTCGGACTGAAACTCCCGGCGGCGCGCGCGGCGGGCGGGCGAAAAACGGCCGAACATTCCGACCTCGGTTACCTCCAGCCCGAAGGTGATGTTCTCCAGCACCGTTCGGTCCGGGAAAAGCGAGTACTTCTGCGGCACATATCCACAGCGCCGATCCGGCTGCTGGCGCGGGCTTCCTTCCACCAACACCTGGCCACCCGTTGGCATTTCTTCGGCCAGCACCAGCCGCAACAAGGTAGACTTGCCGCAGCCCGTTTGTCCAACAATGGATACGAACTCGCCCGGTTGGATGTCCAGGCTAACGCCGTTCAAGATGCGTTTCGGGGGTTTGCCCGGCTGGCCGTACTCAACGACGACATCTTGGATGCGAATCATCGCGGGCGCTTCGGGATTCGCCGCAGCCGTTTTGTCATCCAAGATGGTTCGCGCCGTGGCCACCAGGGTCATGCCTCTTGAAACCAGGGATGCAGTTTGCGGTTCAACGTTCGCATCCCAAAATCGACCAAGAACAGCAGCAATGCAACCCACAGCACGTAAGGAATGATGGTGTCCATTCCCATGTGGCGGCGCAGCAGGGCGATGCGATAAGCCAGGCCGTCCTGGGAGGCAATCATCTCGCCGGCAAACAGGAATAGCATCACCGACTTCAAATTCAGCCGGATGCTGTTCAACACACGCGGCCATATTTGTTTCAAAACTATCCGGTAGGTAATGGACAAATCGCCCGCGCCCAACGTGAAGCCTTTCACAATCTGCTCTTTCGGAACGCTGCGGGTGAGATTGAAAGAATCCAGGATGATTGTCGGCGCTACGCCAACCACGATCAGCATCACCTTGGCCAGTTCGTCGATACCAAAGGCGATGAACAGTATGGGAAGCAGCGAGAGCGCGACAATCTTGTCGAAGAACAGCACAAAGCGCAGGAAAAACGATCCCACGTAAGGGAACATGCCCATGTGGAGACCCAGCAGAACCGCGGGAAAGAGCAGCGCCATGCTGATTAAAAAGCGGCGGCCCGTCGCCACGGTGTCCTTCCAGAGCATGCTGTGGCGGATTTTCGTGCCGATCGATTCCTGGTTCGGATCGCCCGTGACCTCGTCGTCTTCGGCCGGCTTCAACGTTGCGTCGGAGAAGGCCTGGCCCATTTGCCGCAAGGTGGGCATGACGCGATCGTCCGGATTGTCGAGATGGCGGCCGCGGGACACCCAGAAGTAGCTGACAATGCCAGTCGCAAACAAGAACCAGGAAAGAATCCAGACCGTGGTACGCGACGGCTGCGCGTGAATCTGGAGGATGCTCACAACTTCCCGCCCGCGGCCAGCTCCATGTAGGACGCATCGAAACGCAAACGCACTCGATCCTTCTTGCCTTGTATGGCGCCGTCAGGGAAGCGGATTGCAACATCGTCCGGCGAACTCGTCTTATCACCCAGCAATCCATGCGAGAAGCAGAACTGGCGAACCAGTTCCATGGTCTTCTTCAGTTGATCGGACTTGGTCATCTCCAGCGCGGACGGAGAAGTGTAGAACAAATGCGTGGTAGCGAGCTGCTCTTTGTAGGAAGCCAGCGTGTCTTCAGATACCTGGGCAATGGATGAAAGCACCTTATCGCCCTCCGCGCCGGGCTTGGCCATTTGGCCCGTTAGTTCGTACCAGGCGCCTGTAATCGCTTTGGCGAAGCGCTTCCCCGATCCGTCCGGCCGATTCAGCACTTCGCTACGGACCACCATCAGGTCCAGAATTTCACCGGGAATCTTCGACGAGTCGAAAATCTTGGTGATCCCTTTGCCTTTGAGGATCTGCGAGACCAGGGGCTTCCAGGTGACCACCACGTCCTGGCTCGTGTCGCTCAAGAACGCACCGGCGATATCGGAATCCGAGGTGTTCACGTATTTCACGCGCTTCAGCTCACCTGACAGGTTGTTGAGAGCCATGCCGCGCTCGAACAGATACTGCGACACGGTTTTTTCCACCAGCAGCACGCGCTTGCCGGGAATCTGGCCCAACGTGAGATTGTGGCGCACCAGCACCGCGTCGTTTCCATTGGAATAATCGCCCACAATAATGGACGTGGTGTCGACACCGGCGGCCGCCGGCATATCCAGCGCCTCCATGTTGGTCATCGCGCAGGCATCGATGTTCTTGGCGACGAAAGCGTCTAGCGATGGTGCGTAGTCGAAACGCTGCACTTTGATCGCGACGCCGTACTTGTCCGCCCATTTCTTGAGCAGCCCGGATTTGGCCATGTACTGGTAGGGATCCCAACCAACGTACACCGACCATCCCAGAGTGAAGGAAGGAGGATTTCCGTCCGCGCTTAAAGACCCCGCTAGAAGAAGCAGTGCGGATAGGCTAAATAAGAGTTTTCGCATGTCAACCGTTCGTGCAGCAGGGCACAAAAAGCGGCTACATGGCCGGTTGAATCATACAGTATATCGCAATGAAACCGAATACGCCTCGCGATTTAAGCCAAAGCGGGCGCGCCGTACGGCAGCATGGGTTGTGGCGCCGTCGTGCTTTTCTTTCTCGGCGTGAAGCGCCTTTTCAATCGCCGCGGCCAACTCGGGGGAGTCGGGCGTCATATCCGGCTCGAAGCGCTCCACCACCTTGCCCTCACGGTCCACCAGAAACTTGGTGAAGTTCCAGCGAATGGGGCCGCCCGTATTAGGATTAGCTTGCTTATCCGTCAAGAACTGGTATAGGGGCGCCATATGTTCGCCGGCCAGGGGAATTTTCGCGAACATGGGAAATGTGACCTTGAACTTGCCGACGAACTGCTTAATAGCGGCGTTGCCATCGGGTTCTTCCTTGCCGAAATCGTCGCTCGGGAACGCCAGGATCACCAGTCCCTGGTCTTTGTACTTCTGATATAGCGCCTCCAGCCCTTGGTACTGCGGCGTGAAAATACTCTTGCTGGCGACATTCACTATCAGCAGCACCTTGCCGCGATAGGACGCGAGCGGAACGGGCTTGCCGTCGACAGAGAGGGGGATATAATCCAGAACCGTTGTGGCGTGGAGGAGCACGCCACTTACGGCCATAAGAACCGAAATCGAGCGGAGGAGTGAAGACCGCTTCCTCACGGTCGCGGCTCAGAATTCATAGCGCAAAGCGAACTGCATCTCGCGCGGTGGCATCGTGTTTTGATATTCGCCGAACGTTCCGGGATTGTAGAGAGCCAGGCTGGGTTGAATAAAGTTCACGTTGTTAAACGCATTATATGCCTCGGCGCGGAACTGGATGCGATGGCCTTCCCAGGGAAGCGGGAAAGACTTTGCGACGCCGATATCGAAATTGACCACGCCAGCCAGCCGGACCACCGCGCGAGTGCCAACGTTCCCCGGATAGGCGTCCGCAAAATTATTTGCCGCGTCGGTGGTTGCGAAGAGACTCGGGTTCCCGTTGCTGTCGATTTGGGTTCCCGTTTTGGTCGCCGCCGTGGGAATAGCCAAGGTACCTTGCCAGTAGTTGGTGTCCCAGGTTTCGGTGCCACCAATGACACTTGGGAGCCCACTCGAGAAGCGCATAATACTCGAAATCTGCCAGCCGCCAAACATCTCATTTGCCCATCCCGGCGCGCTGCTCCAGAACGGCTTACCCTTACCAATCGGGAGCTCGTAAACAACATCAACGTTCACTTGATTGCGGATGTCGAAATCGGAGGAGCCGCGGAATTCGCCCGGATTGAATATGTTTTGGATCACCGCGCCATCCTGGCCGGAGGATCCTTCGGCGGCCGATGCGTTGTCGATGGAATGCGAAAGCGTGTAGTTAAAGTCGAACGAGACTCCCTGGCTGAAAGCGTGCCGCAAGCTGACCGTCAGAGCATGATAATTGGCGTCGCCGGCGTTCATCCAGGTGGGCATGGAGCTCCCCTGCGGGGCGAAGAACGTGTAGCAGCCGAACTTGGAGGCGCAGGTGCCAGGGGCAGTGTACTCACCCTGAATCCGGTCCACCGAGTGCAGCATGTCCAGATAGCTGCCGCCGTAAATGCCATAAATGCCATAGAAATAGTTGGCGGAAGCGTTGCCTGGGAAGAAAGCGTTCGCTACGGGGGCGAACATATTCTGGATGTACGGATTGTTCGGCACCAGCGAAGGATTGTTCATTACCGCCTGCGCCGCGGTGGCAGGATCGCAATTTTGGGTGTTGTTCCCCATGGAGGCACAGATGCTGTTGTAGGTATTGCGGATGGACGTCATGCTGGTCAGCCAGGTCTGCCCGGACAACGTGTCCTTGAGATTTTCAAGCGGCGTGTAGACATCGCCTTGCAGCAGCAGCTTGCGGGAAAGCCTGCCGGCATAGGAGACTTCGAGGGTCAGCTTGCCCGGCAGCTCGCGTGCGAACGACGCATTCAGAAGGATGGAATACGGCGACTTCAGGTCCGGATAGATTCCTTGGAACTCACCGACGATTCCATTGACGTCGGGCGGAGTGTAGGGGAAGCCGGTAGTCGGAGCCGCGGGAAGCGTCGGCACACCACCGTTGTAGCGCGGCGATGTTGAGAAGGTATAGGAGACCGGGTTGTTGAGCGTGGTGGCCAAGCCGAACGAGCCGAACTGATCGAACTCGGTAATCAATTCGCTGCCGAAGCGATCGTAGAGCATCGCTCCGCCGGCGCGGAAGACGCCTCCGTTGCCAAAAATCTTTTGTATCAGGCCGCCGCGATCTTTGGGACTATACGCCAAAGCGAACCGAGGACCAAAATTGTTGTCATCGGGATTGTACCAACTGGATTTACCGTTCACCGGACCATTGGGACTGTAGCTCAAGATCGCGTTGGGCATGGCGTTGGAGGGAACACCCATCGATCCGAGGTAATCCCGCTGTGCGAAATACTCATTCAACCCGACGTTGGGAGCCACTTGTAGGCCGTTCGCCTCATACGGCGGCGGATCGTTGGTATAGCGCAGGCCAAACGTGAGCGTCAACTCACGCGTCGCTCGCCACTGATCGCTGACGAATCCCTCGTACTCGCGCATCGAAAACTGGCGCGCATCCGGCATTCCTTGCGGCAACAGGGTGCCACCCTTGCCCACCTGGTAAGTCACCTGTACGTTGTTCACCAAACCCAGCAGGATTCCCATGGCCGATGCGTCGTTGTACGGATCGTTGAGCTGAAAGTTGGCGTTTCCGGTTTTTCCGATCATGTAATTGGTGAGGTCGGTCTGAATGTCTTCGCCCAGCCCCACTGCAACGTTGTTGCTGAATCCGTAGCTTGGATAGGACTGCGAGTACGTATACTTGTTGTTCGTCATCACACGGAAATTGAGGCCCGTGGTGATGGTGTGCTTGCCTTTGGTCCAGGTGAGAGTGTCCACGATGTTCTTTACCGGCAGGATGCGGCCGTTGGCTCGCGCGTTGAAGTTCTGCAACGAGTCGAGTGGGGCCAGTCCAAACGAATCACCGGGCGTTCCCGAGTAAGCCAGGCCTTGGCGCGTGTAGCCGAAGGTGAAGTTGTTGATCAGGCTGGGCGTCAAAATTGCGGTGTACGTGGCCGAGATTCCCTTGCTGTTGTTCAAGATCTCGCTGGCAGGTTCCTGGCCGGGAAACTGCGCCAGAGCGTTGCTCTGATCTTGATTCGAGTTGGACAGCGTACCCCGGACGGAGACGGTGTGCTTGGCGGCGCTATCGAGAATGAAATCCATCTTTCCCACGTAGGCGCGATTATCCAAGGCATCGGGTGCATTGAAGCGAAAGCCGGTGAAATTGAGTCCGCCATCGGACCCATAAGCTGGATCGTTGCCAACCGGGTATTGCTTCAAGATGTTGAGATATCCCTGATTGAGGCCAATACCCAACGGGTCCACTTGTTGGATCTGCGACGGGCTGAGGGTGTAGTTGTTTCCGTTCGTGTCGGCGAACGTCAAGTTGCCCTGCTTCAAGCTCTCGGTGGGAACCTGGCGCTCCACGGCCTGAGAACTCGCGTCGATACGGCGCTCGTAATTGAAAAAATAGAAAATGCGGTCTTTCTTAATCCGCCCTCCCAGTGACGCACCGAACTGATTGCGGTTCAGAGGCGTGACAGGAACGCCATCGCGATCGTTGAACCAACTGTTGGCCGCGGTAACCGTGTTGCGGTTGTATTCGTAGGCCGAGCCGTGCAACTGATTGGTACCGCTCTTGGTGACCAGTACCACTTGTCCGCCAGACGACCGGCCTTCGTCGGCGCCCTGGCCGGCCACGGTAACGCGAAATTCCTGCACGGAATCCAAGGGAATTGGCAACACGGAATTGAAGCCGGAGATGTTGCTCTGGCCGGTGGCGTTAGAACCCTGCGTGGATCCGACATCAGCTTGGCCGCCGATACCCGAGTTCTCGTTGTCGTTTACGTCCACGCCGTCCAGGACAATGTTGTTCTGATCGCGCCGCGATCCCATCACCTCACCACTGGAAGTGACGCCGGGCTGCAGGCTTAACAGCTCAACGACGTTGCGAGTGTCGAGCGGCAACTGCCGTATGGAATGCTCCGTGAACGTATTACCGACGGAGGCGTCGGAGGTGCTGACCATGGAAGTTTCAGCGGTGACGTTGACCGTTTGGCCCGTGGTCCCAACTTCGAGCTGCACGTTGAGGGTGGCGGGAGTGTTGATCTGCAGCACTACGTGCTCTTGGGTAGCCGTCGAGAAACCCGGCTTGGTGACCGTCAACGTGTATTCGCCGGGCATTGCCTGGAGAATTTGATACTCACCGCTATTGTCGGTGACCACCTGCCGCGAAACCCCCGTGGACGCACTGTTCAGCCCTACCACCGCGCCCGGGACCACGGCGCCCTGGGCGTCCGAGATAACGCCGTGCAAGGAACTGGTGGACTGCGCGTAAAGCATCGAACTTGCGGCCAGCAAGCCCAGCCCCGCCAACAGACTTCGCCAAGAACTCGGTACAAAAGTCCTCGTCAACATGTGCCTCTCCTAAAACTGAAAGTTTGAACGTCACGGAGCCATGGGCTCGGCGCCGACAGAGGCGAGAGGCCGCGAAAACGATGCGGCGAAGGAACTCAGCAAAGAGTAGATTTCAAACTGCGGGGCCGGTGCGGCCTAAGAAATCCGCACAGAAAAAACACTTAGAACTCAGGAACCCCACAAGGCAGTTTTCCAATTATCACGCCGAGCAGAGGCTCTGTCAAGGATATAAAAAGCGGGAATTTAATGTGAGTACTAAACCCACAAACAGCGGGATTCGAGGGTCAAGCCAGCGTCAAGCCCGGCTCAAGCCCAGCGTCAGGGCCGGATTCAAGCCGGATTCAAGCCCGCGTTCAAGCAATGATATCGTGGATCACGTTTCCAGCCACGTCCGTCAGGCGGAAATCACGCCCACTGTAACGATATGTAAGCTTGGTATGGTCGATGCCCATTAGGTAGAGGATTGTGGCGTGCAGGTCATGCACGTGCACCCGCTTGTCTACGCCCTTCCACCCGAAGTCGTCGGTGGCGCCATAAGTGGTACCGCCCTTCACACCTCCGCCTGCGAGCCAAACGGTGAACCCATGCGGATTATGATCGCGGCCATTGTGCACTGCGCCGCCCATGAAGCCGCTGCCCACTTCCACTACCGGAGTGCGGCCGAACTCAGAGCCGCACACGATTAGCGTTTCGTCCAAAAGTCCGCGTGATTTCAAATCCTTGATGAGCGCGGCAAACGGCTGATCGGAATCCTTGCCTGTCTTGCGGTGCAGTTCGATGTCGAAATGATGGTCCCAAGGGTCGCCTTTGGCGTAGTACACCTGCACCATGCGGACTCCACGCTCCACTAAACGCGCCGCCGTCAGACAGCCGCGGGCAGTGCTTCCTTCGCCATACAGCTTGATGGTAGCCGCGCTCTCTTTGCGCACATCGAAGACATCGGGCGCTTCCGTCTGCATCCGATAGGCGGTTTCCATGGACTGCAACGTGGCGTCGAGCTGCGGATCGTCGGCGTGCTCTTGATTCATCTGCAGGCGATCGAGCTTGCCGAGAAGATCCAACTCGCTCTTCTGCTGCTTCAGATCGAACTTGTCATTGCGGATGTTGGGGATCAGCTTTTCCGGATCGAATTTCTTATCGCGGACGTTGTCGGAAATGTAGGTGCCCTGATACACGGGCGGAAGAAAGGCGGAGTTCCACAGCGGCGGCCCTACGGTGGTGGGGACTTCGGGGCACAGCACCACAAAACCGGGCAGATTCTGGTTGTCGGTACCCAGCCCGTAGGTGAGCCACGATCCCATGGAGGGACGCCCCGGCTGGATGTGGCCGATGTTCATCATCAGCATCGACGGTTCGTGATTGGGGATGTCCGTGTACATCGACTTAATCATGCACATGTCGTCGACGCAATCTCCCAAATAGGGGAAGATTTCGCTCACTTCGATCCCGCTCTGACCATACTTCTTAAATGAGAACGGCGACTGCATCAGGTTCCCGGTCTTGCGCTCGTGATCGGGTATGGCGCCCGGTAACGGCTTGCCGTTGTACTTCTCGAGCATCGGCTTGTAATCGAACGTGTCAATCTGCGACGCGCCGCCGTTCATGAACAGGAAAATAACGTGCTTGGCCTTGGGTTTGAAGTTAGGAATGCGGGCGCTCGGAACTCCCTGAACGGCAGGCGTATCGGCCCTGGCGAGCGATTCACCCACCAGGCTGGCAAAGCTTAGCATGCCGAAGCCGCTGCCCATCCTGCATAACGCTTCGCGCCGCGAAAGCGGTGCGCGGGCCGGTAAATGTAACATCGTGGCTTTTCCTTTCTCTACTTAACTCTCGACTCCCTTACGGTCGCGGTTCAGAACCGCGCGCGTCAGCAAGCGTTTAATTCACGAACTCAAATTCGTTCGAACTCAATAACACGCGGGCGTATTCGTTCCACGCCGTGGTGGGCTGACCCTCTACCTGATCTCCGGGCGTTTCCGGATGGGCCTGTAAGAAGTCCAGACCCGCTTTCGTTTCGCCCGCGCTTGGCGAGCGGCCGAACAAGATACGGTAAGCCTTCTCAATACGAGCAGTATCATTGGCTTCGTCGTACACCCGCTGGGCAAAAGCTTGGGCCTGTTTGTAGACGAAGCGGCTATTCATAAAGAACAGACGCTGCAAAGGAACGATGGTGGTGAAGCGCTGTTCGGCGGTGAAGGAAGGATTCGGGAAGTCGAAGACCTGCAGGAAATTGTCCAGCCGGTACCGGCTGACCTTGCAATACACGGTGCGGCGGTGATTGTCGTCGGCGAAATCCGTGGACGGCCCGCCGATCTTTTTCAAATCCAGGTCCCCCGCCACGGCCAGCAGCGAATCGCGAATAGCCTCGGCGTCCAGGCGCTGGCGATTGGAGCGCCAGTACAGCCGGTTCGCGCCATCCTTCTCGGCGTTCTCGGGCGACGATTCGGTGCTGAGTTGATAGGTAGACGACAGTAGAATCTCGCGGTGCAGCTTTTTGATCGACATGCCGTCCTTGACGAAACTGTTGGCCAGATACTCGAGCAGTTCCGGGTCGGACGGCGGATCGCCCATCTTGCCAAAGTTGTCCGGTGTTTCTACGATGCCCGATCCGAAATGCCATTTCCACACACGATTGACGATCACGCGCGCCGCAAGCGGGCTGGCCACGATGTCATCGGCCAGCTCCAATCGCCCGCTGCCGTTCGAAAACGGCTTCCCATCCAGCGGCGACAGAACCGACAGAAAGCGCTCCGGCACCTGGTCGCCCAGCGTGTGCGGATTGCCGCGCACATTGACGTGCATCTCTTTTATGGTCTTGGTGTCGCTCGTGCCATGCAGGAACGGGTACGGCACCTGGGCTTTTTTCAGAGCTTCGATTTCGGCTCGCAACGTCGCGACATGCTCGGTCACTTCCGTCGAGAAATGACGCTCCAGCGCCCAATCGCGCAGCGACAATAGACCCGGATCCGGCTTTTGATCGTTCTCCGAATCCAAGTCCCCTTTATACAGGTCCAGATATAGATTCGTCGGCTCGATCGGCATTGTTTTCAGTTCCAGGTCGCAGCCCGGGCAGAACTGATCGTTGGTTTCGAACTCGTTGGGATAGGCATCGCGCCGTGGTTTCTTGCGGACGCCCGCCTTGGCCTTGATAATGTCGTTTTCTTCTTTCAGCGACGCCGCGTCCCTGGCCACCGAGAGAGCCAGATTTTGGAAATAGTCCGCCAGGAACTGCGCCTGCTCCAGCGTGCCGCCGCACTTCACCATATCCTGCCAGTCGCGCAGGTAAGAATAGTGCTTGGGCGGCTTGGCCAGGAATTTGATCCAGCGCTCCAGCATCTCGGGATCCACTTTTTGTTCCACCGCGGCTTCCTCGACGGTTTTCTTTGGTTCGCCCGTCACTTGCCATGCGGCCACCAGATACTTCGAAGTCTTTTGCGCCAGCATCTGCGAATACAAGTCGCTTTGCTTCTCCATGAAATCATCGAGGACTTCTTCCTTGTCGTCGATGACCTTCTGCTGCTTTTCCCAAACCGCCATTTCAGCTGGAGACGTAGCGGGATATTCGTGATAGGTGGTGTTCAAGAACACCGCCGCGAGCGAATAATAGTCCTTTTGCAAGATCGGATCGTACTTATGATCGTGGCAGCGCGCACAGGCCACTGTCAGCCCAAGCATTCCGCGCGTCACCATGTCGATTCGCTCGTTGCGCTCGTCGGCGCGGCCTTGGACCGGCTCCGCCTGATCCCACCACCACGGACCCTGGCCCATAATCGCGGTTCCGGCAATCATCTTGTCGCGATCCGGCCCAGGCATCAGGTCTCCCGCCAGCTGCGCCTTCAAAAACTCGCCGTAGGGCATATCGTTGTTGAATGCCTGAATCACCCAGTCACGATAAACGTATGCGCCCTGGAACGGCATATAGCCTCGATCCTTGGGATCCAGGCCTCTCACATCGTCTTCGGCGTAGCGCGCCACATCCAACCAATGACGGCCCCATCGCTCGCCGTAACGAGGCGACGCAAGCAGCCGGTCGACTACCTTCTCGTACGCGTTGGACGACTTGTCGGCCACGAACGCGTCAACTTCCTCGGGCGTGGGCGGCAAGCCGGTCAGGTCTTCCGTGACACGGCGGATGAGCGCCCTCCGATCCGCCGGACCAACGGGCTTCATGCCTTTGGCTTCCAGCTTGGCCAGCACAAAATGATCAATATTTGTCTTGGCCCAGGACTTTTCCTTCACGGCCGGAATGGCTGGCTCCTTCAACGGCTGGAACGACCAAAATGCGCGTTGTTCCGGTGTGATCACCTTGCCAGGCGAGCTCTTCACCACGGCGGCTTTCGTCTCCGGCCACGGCGCGCCCATTTTTACCCATTCCGTGAGCGCTTGAACTTCCGCGGGCTTCAGCTTCCCGCCCTTCGGCATTTTCAGGTCGCCGGTCTGCCGTACAGCCTGGATCAGGAGGCTCTTGTCGGGATTTCCCGGCGTGACCGCGGGGCCCGACTTTCCACCCTGGAGCAGACGCTCGCGAGAGTCCACGCGCAGGCCGCCCATCTCGGCCGCCGTGTGGCAGTCGTAGCAGTTCTCGGCGAGGATGGGCCGTACTTTGTTCTCAAAAAAGTCGGGATCTTGTGCAATCGAGGAGGATGAAGCCGCAGGGGGTGCGGGCGAAGCGGGCGCCGGGGAAGGCGCCTGACCAAACGCGGAAATCAGGGTAAGAAGAGGTACGATGGCGTACTTCATGTCGTATTTCATCCCATCAAAGACCTTTCTAATTACAGACCTTTTGGATCTATCCTCCACACTTCATGAAACTCGTGATTGGAGAGCCACAGCGAGCCGAGGCCGACACGTAAAGCGTCGCCGCCCTTCCCGACGTATTGCGTGACAACTTTGTTCTTAGCCGGATCGATCTTCGAGAGCGGCTTGCCGAAGGCCGTCACCCAGACCGCGCCTTCTCCTACCGCGATATCGCCGCCTCCGCCCGGCACGCCGACCTCAATGGTCGCCGAAACCTTGTTGGTGGCGGGATCCACGCGCGACACGCTGCCGTCGCCCTGATTGAGCGTCCAGATGCTGCCCAACCCAGTGGCCAGGAAGCGCGGTTTCGGACCCACTGGAATTTCCGCGGCCACCTTCCCGGTCTTGGCGTCCACGCGGGTAAGGAGATTGTTTTTCGTACTGGTGATCCAGACGGAGCCCGAGTCAAATGCCGCCGTGAAGGAGCCCGGCGAAATGGAAATCTTGGAGACTACCTTGTTGGTTGCGGGATCGATTCGCGAAAGGACGCCCGCGGCGTCGGAGGGCATCCAGATACTGCCTTCGCCCGCCGTAATTCCGCCCTCGGTATTAGCAACTCCGCTAGGAATGGAAGCGACAATCTTCTGCGACTTCACATCCACGCGCTGAACCGATCCGTCGCTGCAAATCGGCACCCAGACGCTATCGAAAGCGATCGCCAGGCCCGAGCAGGGAGTCTTCGCCACCGTGATGACGGCGCCCACTTGATTGGTCTTGGGATCCAGCCGCGAAATATTGTTCTTCGGGTTATTCGAGATCCAAACGCTGTCGCCTATCGCGACCCAATCCGGCGACCCGGGAATGGAGAACTTCGCGATGGCATGCAACTCCGACATCGGATGCTGCACGGCTTTTAGTTCGGGACCCTCGGCAGCGGTACCGATCGCGGCCGCCGCAAGGAAACAGAGAAGCGCGAAAGGTGCGGCGATCTTCATTTTGGGAAGCGGGACCTTCCGACGGGGAGGGTTAGCGAGTTGGCAGCGTGGCGAACTCGTCTCACAAGTCTATCGCATTATCGCAACGTATTGCAAAATCAAACGCGCGCGCCGGCGGGTCAGGCCAACCCCAGCAGTAAACCGTGAGAGCCCGAGTAGGATTTGGAAGAAACGTTGTAATACGATGAGATAGCAAGCTTTGGGCCCTTAGCTCAGCGGTTAGAGCAGCGGACTCATAATCCGTTGGTCGAAGGTTCAAATCCTTCAGGGCCCACCACTGCAACCCCGCCGCCGGGTGGCGCATCAGTTGTAGTAGAATTCATATTTAAATGCCAAGCGACACCCTCCATTGGCGCCTGGTTCCTGGCCTGCTGGCCCTATCGCTCAGTATGGCCGGGCTTCATGCTGCCTCCATACCCGATGTCCCCGGAGTACCCAATTTTCATCAGGTGGACGAACATGTCTATCGCGGCGCGCAGCCGCATGGCGAAGGGTTCGAGGGTCTCGCGAAACTCGGCATTAAGACCGTGATTGACCTACGCGGCGAAAGATCCGAAGAGACCGCCGTAGAGCGTGCGGGAATGCACTATGTACGCCTTCCTTGGAGCGGCTACAAGGCTCCGGCCGAGTCTCAAATCAAAGCCGTGCTTTCGCTGCTCGACGACAACTCTGCGTGGCCCGTCTTCGTCCATTGCAGGCGCGGGGCGGACCGGACCGGCACCGCGATCGCCTGCTATCGTATCGCTCATGATCACTGGTCTAACCAGCAGGCTCTGGCCGAGGCCAAAACGTTCGGCATGAGCTCCATGGAAGTAGCGATGCAGCACTTCATCCTGCATTTCGGCGCGCTACCCCCCGCGCCCGCCGCCGTCCTGGCACTGCCCGCGGCGGCGATCCCCTGATAACATATTGCTCATGTTGCTTCGCAAAACGGCGATTTTTGCCGCGCTCTGGCTGCTAACGACAGTCCTCGGCACAGCGCAACAATCGATGCTGCTCCCTGAAAACTCCGTGACGCGTGTCTCTGAGCACGTCTACGCGATCGTCGGGTTTCCCAATATCGCCATCGTGGTGGGAAACCGCGGCACGCTGGTGGTGGACACCGGCCTCGGCGCGCGCAATGGCGCCGTCGTGGTAAAACAAGCGGAAAAGCTGGCCAAATCGCCCAATCTGTATCTAACTACCACGCATTTTCATCCTGAGCACGCGATGGGCGAGCAAGCCTTTCCTCCGCGCACCGTCATCATCCGCCCGGCCGTCCAACAGGAAGAGATGAACAAACATGGCGCCGAGCTGATGGACCTGTTCCGGGGGCTCTCGGCGCAAAGCAAAGAACTGCTGCAGGACGTAAAGATGCGCCCGCCCGACATCGTCTTCGACAAAGAGATCAAGCTGGATCTCGGCGGTGTCACGGCGCGCCTGTTTTGGTGGGGGCCGGCGCACACGCAGGGTGACGAGATGATTTTCGTGGATCCGGATAGCGTGCTGGTGCCAGGCGATATCGTACAGGACAAAATCGTCCCGAACATGCCCAACGCCGATGCCAGCGTGAAAAACTGGCTGGCGATCCTGGATCGGCTGGAGCCGCTCAAGCCGCGCTTCATTGTGCCCGATCACGGCGTGCTGGGCGATGGATCTTTGATCGCCAAGGAACGGGCGTTTCTTCTCGATTTACAGACCCGGTCGCTGGAACTCAAGCGGCAAGGCAAGTCCGCCGACCAAGCCGCCAGCATCGTGACGGCCGAGTTCAAAACCAAGTACCCGGGTTGGCAGGCCATGGGGCCGGTGGCTAACGTGGTGAAGCGCGTTTACGCTGAGAACCCGTAAAATCCGCTTGCTAACGCGCGCGGTTCAGAAATGGAACCCGATCATTCCGGTCACTGCGCGGGGGCTCACGTAATGCGTTCCGCTAAACGTTGACAGGAAGTTGTACAGAGCGTATTCGTTGCTCAGGTTCACCACCGATACGCGCGCACTCACTTTGTATTTATCTCCGTGAAAGATATTGTCGTGTCCCACGGCAATATCAAAAAGATTGCGGGGTTGGATTCGCGGCGGATTGTGATCGTCATCCTCGGTGCCGGCGGCCGGAATCTTTACCAGGTGCGATCCATATTGCGAGGCCGCGCACAGTCCGCTGGGGCTGATCGGCATGGTGGGCGTGGCATACACGCTTCCGCAGTAAAGGCCGGCTTCAAACTGCTGATCCGGCGTCAGACCGGAAACGTCGACTATCGAATCGGTCCCGTTCGGACCATTCGCGCAATTTCCACCGGCGCACGGCACCGGTCCGGCCACTAGTCCGCTGTCGTATCGCCAGTTAAAACCCAGCCATGGCCCCCGCTTCCAGGGCTGATACTGCACATGTGTGGTGGCATTGAAAATCTCATCATGGTCGATGCGGAACACCTCTGCGCCAACGGGAGCCGCGCCAATTCCACTGACTTGCGGTTCAAAGAAGCGCGCCGCAACGTGAGACATCACCACAAAGGCCGACAAGCCGTGGAAGTTGGGCATGCTGCCGCGAACCGCAAAGCCGGGGATCTTGGAACTGGCCCACTCGATCGGAAAAGTGATCGGTGAGTCGCCCAGCACGCTGAAGTCGTAGGCCTTGTGCGTGTATTTCCAGATGTACTCGCCATCCAAAACAAAGTATTTTCCGAAAGCCTGCTGGAGCCCGGCGTGGAATTCGTTGCGCCAGCCCGGACTCAGCGGTGTCGTCGTTATGCAAGGAGTAATCGTACTTGCCATGAGCGCGCTCACCACGGCATCGTTGCAGCCTTCACTCGCCAGCACCAGATTTTCGTTGAACGGCGTTTCGAGGGTGCGGGCGTAGGAAACCCGGATCACGGTGCTGGTGGGCTTGATATTGTAGGCGATCCCCAGCCGTGGTTCTGCTTGATTGGCACTGACGATGCCGTCGTAATGGTCGAATCGAAGGCCAAGATTGAAGGACCAATTCTTGACCGTGATGGTGTCCTGGAAGAATGCGGCTAACTCCCTGATGTCCGCGTGCCCATGGAACAGATACGACGCGCTGGCGCCACCTGCGCAGGTGGGAAGCGGCGACGTAATAGTGAGGTCTATGCACTGGAGAAGGGGATCGCCGACTGTGTTCAAGGTTGGATCTACGATCCCGAAGCTGTCCTTTTCGGTGATGATCGTATCCTCATAGGTGATCCCCGCCTTGATGTTGTGAATCCCTTTGATGTAGGACACGTTGGTGCGAAGCCCGAGATTCGTCAGCGTGCGATTCTGGCCGATGGTCTGAAGCTGCAGACCAGGGATCAGGTCGGCAAAAGGATTGTCGCTCGGATAGTAGTTGTATTGATCCTGCCGCGCGAAACCTCCGAATGTAAATACGGTGCTTGGATTGAGCAGGTGTGTCCAGGTTGGCGCAATATTGTAGGTTCTGATTTTCGAGCGTTGATCGGTGGGGCCCACCGGAAGGCCATTGGGACCGAGGCCGCCGTTGTTTACCACCAGTCCGGACCAGGCGTCCGCGGTTTGGGAATCGAACGAATTCGGAGTTTGGAACCAGGAACGCGTAAACCCGAGGTTGAGGTTGATGCTGTCTGCGTCAGAGGGCTTCAGATCCACGCGATCGAAAATATTCTCTTCGTTGCCGTGATCGTGGTAGACCTGGAACTCGGGGCCGTCCAGGAACCGGCCGGTGTCCAGACCGTTCGTGGCAATGAAATTGCCCCACTTGTCTCTTCCATACGAAAGGTCGAAACCACTGTTACTGGTGCCAAAGGTTCCATACGAAGTCGTAATATCTCCGTGCGGCTGTTTCACGCCTAAGCCCGATCGCGTTGTGACGTCGATCACCACGCTGGTCTTGTCGCCATATTCGGCCGGGGGCGCGCCTTCGATCACTTCCATCGATTGCACCGCGTCCACCGGTATTTGATTGGAGAAGACCTTGCTCTGCTGGTCCGTGATTGGTTGGCCATCCAAGGAAAATGAATTCGAGGCATGATCCCCAAGGCCGTGAAACAGACCGTTCGAATCGGCCGAGATGCCGGGCGAAGCCAGCGTCACAAGGGAGCTTAGCGACGAGGACGCACTTTCGAGCGGCAGCTTATCGAACAACGCCCGGTCGATATCGGTGTGGGTGGTGGAATCCGTCTCTATTAAGTCGCCGGCCTCTTCCACTGTCACGCTAGACGTCGCAGTACCGATTTTGAGGCTGATGTTCACCGCCAGCGGGATAGGCGAGCGCACGTCCACGTCCTGGGTTGCGGGCTGGAACCCGGATGCAATCGCACTCAGGTGGTAGTTATTGTACGGAATGTTGGTAAGCGCGAAGTTTCCCTGATTGTCGGTCTGCGCAGTCTGCGTATAGTGCGACACGGGGTTTTGAACCTCCACGCTGGCGCCCGCGACGGCCGCTCCGGAAGGATCGAGCACCGAACCGCGGACCGTGCCGGCGTTGCCGCTGCTCGACTGCGCGTAGGTGACGACAGATGCGCTGAAGCAAAGGACTAGAGCCACAAGCGAGATAACGGGACGTCCCATATTTTTCGATTGTGGAGGGTGGGAGGCTTCCGGCCTAAGAGAATCCGATAGGTGGCCGGAGTTTAACGGTGAACGAACTATCTTCGCCCGTCAGCGGACTTACCAGCTGAGAAGTTCGCGCACGGTGCGCGCCTGCCGCTTGCTGGCGACGAATTCCTGATCGTTGTTCATGGTGATTAGCCATCGCTGGCTGCTGAGCGCGCTCATCTTGCGAACGTGAGTCACGTTCACCAGCGCATTGCGGTGGATGCGGCGGAAGCTGCTGTTCTTGAGGCGTGCTTCCAGCTCCCTCAATGTCTGCGTGGCCAGGAATTTTCGCTTGGCGGTGACTATCCAGACCAGATCGCCTTCGGCCTGAAAGGCGTAAACCTCGTCGGCGCTCAGAAGGAAATACTCCTCGCCCACCTTGCCCACAATTCGTCGGGTACGCGCTCCCGCCGGCGGATCCGACATCTCCTGCAACTGCGCGATCCGCTCCGTCGCCTGGCGGCCCGTCACGCGTCTGGCCCGCTCCACGGCTTGCGACAATCGCTCCTGGCCCACCGGCTTCAACAAATAATCGATGGCTCCAGCTTCGAAAGCCTGTAACGCGTGCTGATCGTACGCCGTGACAATCACAATCACAGGCAGATGCTTGCCGTGCTCCAGGTGACGCACCACGTCCAAGCCTCCCATGGCCGGCATCTGCAGATCCAACAGAACCAGATCGGGTTGCTGGGCGCCGATCTTCTCCAGCGCCGACGCACCATCGGCGGCTTCGCCAATCACCTCGACGTCGGGAATCAGCTCCAGCTCCTCGCGCAAAACCTTGCGAGCAATCGGTTCATCGTCCACGATCAACGTCTTGAGGATCAGACCAGTACTCCAACCCTGAGCGGCAGCAGGAAGCCAACGGTGGTGACGCCATCCTCCACTTCGGCCAGAAAGGTGGATTCGTCCCCGTAGCACAGCTCCAACCGGCGGCGGACATTGGCTAAGCCGATTCCTCCGTCAGCGCTGGTCCCGGTCAGGACCATTGAGTCGCATTCCCCGGAATTGGAAACCGTCACCGTCAGGATGTTCCGTTCGGAAGTAATGTCGAGACGCACGAACCCCGCACCCGTCCTCGGAGCTACGCCGTGTTTGACGGCGTTC
This sequence comes from Bryobacterales bacterium, assembly GCA_963747945.1. Lineage (GTDB taxonomy): Bacteria > Acidobacteriota > Terriglobia > Bryobacterales > Bryobacteraceae > Palsa-89. The sequence continues at coordinate 80,892 of CAVVHB010000023.1, read as the reverse complement.
TCCACCAGCGGCTGTACCGATAGCAAGGGAATTGTCGCGCGCAGAGCCGCTTCATCCACGTGGATCTCGGTCCGCAGTTTGGCGCCCAGCCGCAGCTGCTCGATCTCCAGATACGCGCGGACAATGCGCAACTCCTCCTCGATTTCGATCAGCGTCCGGTCGCTCCGCAGCAGGTAGCGGAACACGTCCGCGAGATTCAGCACCAGCCGCCGGGCATCCCCATTGCCGCGATCGATGGTCCCGTAGAGCGTGTTGAGCGAATTGAAGAGGAAATGTGGATTGATCTGCGCCTGCAGCGCCCTTAACTCCGCCTGCGATACCAAACCCTGCATTTGAATACCGCGCAACTGCTCCACGTGCTCCACCACCGCGGCGCCCAATCGCATCAGTACGGCAAAATCCTCGCTCAAGTAGCGTCTTGCGCCGTCGCGCGGGCCCAGCAGCAGATACGCGGCGTCCCCACGGGAAAAGCGCAAGGGAACCACCGCTTGGACCCACGGCGCTAGTTTCCACTTTCCTGCTTCGGTGACGGCTGTGGGCGTTGCCAGCTCCCGATCTTCGAGAGGTGACTCGGAGGTTAGCTGGTGACGGCCGGTTCGCACAAATGCCGCAAGGGCTTCCATCGCCTGAAGGAGGTACTCGCCTTCGTCCCGCGTCGCCCGCGCCAGTTTGAGAAGCTCAGCCAGCGCATCGTCCAGGTTGGAACGCAGGAAAATCACCTGCGTCAGCCAGCTCTGAACTCGATTGCGGATGTACACGAACAACGTCAGAAGCAGGCATGCTCCCACAAACAATAATCCAGCCTCGAACGGATGCGCCAGTTGGGGACCGAAGTGGGCGGACTCCACCACGCGGATGGACGCCAGCACCGCAGCCGCCGCAAGCGTGGCATTGACCACGAATCGCAGATAGGCGTCCAGCAAAAGGAATCGATAGTTTTGCAAAAGCACAAAAAGCGCCAACGGTATACCCGCGTGATGTAGCGCGATTTCCTTGGACCAGGCCTGATGCGCCTGCTCTGAACCGAAGTGGGCGAACGAAATGGCGAATAGAAAAAGGACCATCGCCCCCGCCAGCCGGGAAATCGCCGCGCCGTTTTTCTGCCGGATTTCGAGCGTCACTGAAATTGCCGTCAGGACGGAGAAGCCCACGGTCACTACCAGCAGGGCTGCGAAATGCAGCCGCGAGGATCGCGTCATCAAATCAGCGACGTGGAGCGTGATTGCCGCGAAGCTCAGGACGTATCCACTCATCCACAACGGACGGTGTTTATCGCCGAGCGAGATGTGCAACAGCACCGCCGGCAGCAGACTCAATACCGAGAAACTGGCCGCCACAATGACGTCGGCCGTGGTTCCGGCTTGCCGTCCGACGCCCAGAGCCACCAGAGACCCGATGTTCCACAAAAACGCCAGCGCCGCCGCAAGCGCCGGCAGCTTGGTCCGCTCCTCTCGGTCGTACCGCCAGTTCAGCAGGAAGAAATAGAGCAGCATCCCGAACAGGACCGCGCCTGCGCCGTGTCCAATGGTGTTCACCAGAACGGGTTCGTGGATACTTAGCCAATCCGGCATTCTCGCTCTAACGATATCCAATTTCCGATGGCAGCGGCGCGTCGTTGCGCCGACCCCGGACGGTCGAAAGGTCAAGCAGGCGGGATTTCCTACCAGGCCAGCCGACACATAAGAGAGTGACCATCCACCCGCATCTAGATGAAGACACGTCCGTTGTTGCGAAAGCGCTACCAGCCGTTACGATGGCATACAATCTGCTCTACCTCCCACGTCGGAGGAAGCGGAAAATGATTTATAAAGTGAGCTGCTCGATCTTTTTACTGGCTTCGGCCGCAATGGCGCAAAAGCTTATGCCAGGGACGCTGGCGTCTGCTGCGGGTCCTGAATCAGATACCGAAGCATCTTCCTCCGCATTCAACACAACGTCCTCCAGCAGCAGCGACGCCCGGCAGCCGATCACCGCGCAACAGCGGATCAACTGGGTGGTCAGGGGAACCATCGGCCCCGAGAGCCTCGCCGCCGGACTCTTCAGCGCTGGATGGGGCACATTGTTCAACGAACCGAAGACCTATGGCCCACATTGGGAAGGGTTTGGCGATCGCTATGGCATGCGCCTCAGCGGAATAGCAGTGAGCAACACTATGGAAGCAGGGTTGGGCGCCATCTGGGGTGAGGACCCCCGTTACACCCGTGATGCAGGAGCGCCATTTGGCCATCGGATAGGACACGCGGCCAAGATGACCTTCATGGCGCAGAATCGCGATGGTAGCCTGATGCCCGCTTACGCGCGTTTGATGGCGATCCCTGGCAGCAACTTTCTTTCGAACGCTTGGCGTGCTCCTGGCGACGATACGGCTGGTAATGCGGCCGTCCGCACGGGCCTTGGATTCCTGGGCCGCTTTGGCAGCAATACCTTCGACGAATTTTGGCCGGACGTTCAACGGAAGCTTTTCCATCGGGGACGCTCTTCAGACCAAGCGCTGTTAGGCAAGTAGCTGTCAGATAAAGCTAGCGTATCCTTCCGGGAACACCGCGTATGCTGGGGTAGATGACCAATCTGGAATTCACGCCGCTGGTCTTTGCTATCTCAGCGGTGGCGGGGTGTTTGGGTGCACTGACGGGCCTGGGCGGCGGTGTGGTGGTAACGCCGGCGCTCACGCTCTTGTTGGGCGTGGATATTCGCTACGCCATCGGCGCCAGCCTGGTATCGGTGATCGCAACCTCTTCCGGCGCCGCGGCGGCGTTCGTCCGTGAAGGTTACTCGAACATTCGCATCGGAATGTTTCTTGAAATCGCAACCACGCTCGGCGCGCTCTTCGGAGCCTTTCTTGCAACGCGTACGCCCACCGGCATTCTGTCCCTGGTATTCGGATTGGTGCTGCTGCATGCGGCTTGGCAATCCAGCCACCCACGCCCGAGCGCGGAAAAAACCGAGAAAGCGGATGCCCTCGCACAGCGCTTCAAACTGGACGGCTCCTATCCCTCGCCCCAGGGCCCACGCGAGTACCGGGTGGGTCACGTAAAAACCGGATTCAGTTTAATGTTCGGAGCGGGCACGCTTCGGGCCTGCTGGGCATTGGCTCCGGCGCGCTGAAAGTGATCGCCATGGATCAGGCCATGGGCGTTCCCTTCAAGGTGTCCACCACTACCAGCAATTTCATGATTGGCGTAACCGCCGCGGCCAGCGCGGGAATCTACTTGGGCCGTGGCTATATTGAGCCGGGGCTTGCGATGCCGGTGATGCTGGGAGTTCTGGCCGGTTCCATATTAGGCGCTCGCCAGCTCATTGGCGCCAGGGTTCGCGTGCTGCGGTGGATCTTCGCTGGTGTGGTCGGGGTGATGGCGGTTGAGATGATTGTCAGCGGCGTGCAAGGGAAGTTCCAATGACCCGCTGGACCGATCAGCGCCTGGAAGTGATCATCAGCGTGCTGCTGCGAACGGGCGTCCTGACCTCCGCCGCGGTGGTGCTGCTGGGCGGAATCTGCTTTCTCCTGAAACATGGCCACGAGCAGCCCGAATATCATGTCTTCCACGGCACGCCGGAAACCTATCGCAGTGTTTCCGGCGTGATCCATTCCGTAGGACCGTCCAACTGTCAGGACATCATCCAGTTTGGGCTATTGCTGCTGATCCTGACGCCGGTGGCTCGCGTGGCGTTTTCCCTCGCCGGCTTCGCCTTGGAGCACGACGGAACCTACGTGGTGCTCACGTCCATTGTGCTGGCGATTCTGATCTACAGCCTGGCTGGCCCGCACTAAAACCCGCTTGCTTACGCGCGCGGCTCAGAACAACTTGCCGATCGACCGCTGCAGCTCCCGGAAAATCTGATCCGGCGTCTTGGTGGCGTCGATGATTACGAAGTTGTAGCGCTTCGCCATGCGATCCAGGGCGTGAATCACCCGGGTTTGGTATTTGACGAAGCTGTCGTGCATATCCGTGCCGAAGCGCATATCCATGCCGCTTTCCCAATGATCGAACGCGCCCCGGCCCAGCACCACGCGCGGCACCAGATCGCGAACCTCGGCGCGCAAATAGTAAATGGCATGCGGCACCAGCGCAAAGCTGGCCACTCGTTCGATCCACGGCCGGTCTTCGCCCCGGGCGATGGCACGCGCCATCAGCGAAAAAATGTAGCGGTCCGTCAGCACCACAAAGCCGGCGCGCAAGGCGGGGATGATCTCGTTCTCCAGGCGATCGGCAAAATCGGTCGCATAAAACAAAGTCATCGTGATGGGGCCCAGCGTGTTGCCTTCCTTGGCTTGTTGGATGCCCTTCCCAGCCAGCGCCCCGCGCGCCATGCCGGTGTCCAGCACCGCGTGCCCCTGATGCTCCAGCCAGGTTCTGAGGCGCGCCACTTGCGTCGACCGGCCCACCGAATCCGGACCCTCGATCACGATCAGCTTGCCCTGCAGCTCGTCCCGATCCACGCCGGCCAAGGACTCGCTATAGAACGCGAGCGGCTGTTTGAGCAGCATCCAAATCTCCCGGCGACAGCGCGCATCAGGCCGTTGCGCAGGCTCTCGCCCAATTCCCGCATCACGATATCGCGCATCTGTTGCTGCTGTTCCTCAATGGATCCGGTAGCGTCAATCACATGAAAGCCCACTTCCTGGATCATGGCTTCATATTCATCCAGTATGCGGCCCTGGAAAATTCGAAAGCTCTCCTCCACATTACGGCTGAGACCAAGATCCATCCCCGCTTCGTAGAACTTGATGGCGTTGCGACCGCCCAGAATGCGTCCGATAGCCACTTCGAGCGGTACCCGGAAGTAGAACGCCAGGTTGGGACGAAGCGCGAAGCGATACAGATTGCGGACCCAACGCCGGCTTACGCCACGCACCACGTCGCGCGCAAAAGCCGTATATGCATAGCGATCCGCGCAAACTATGGCGCCCGATTTGACCAGCGGCACGATGTAGCGCTCCAGGCGATCGGCGAAGTCGGTGGCGTGAATCAGACTGAACGTCACCGGCGTGAACATGTTTTTCTTCTTGCCGCGCTTGGTGGTTTCCCTCACCAGGGGCGACGAGTTCCACTCGCTAAACGCCACGGCAAGGCATTGCGACCGCAGCCATTGGCTGAGGAGGGAAAGCTGGGTGGACTTGCCCGATCCATCGATGCCCTCCACAACAATCAGCTTGCCGCGATAGCGATTCGGATGGAGCAGAGGCATAAGGGGGAGGCGCAGAGACATTATAACGTTTTGATGAATTCTGGCGGAGAACGAAAATGGCCACGATACTATGGAGGGTATGCCGCGTTACGCCGCTGTCGATATCGGCAGTAACTCCATACGCATGCAGGCCGCCGAAACAGGCGCCGGGATGGCCACCACGATCCTGGCCGCCGAGCGGCAGGTGACGCGCCTGGGCGCGGGGGTGTTCCATGATGGCCGCATCACGGCCGATGCCATGGCGTTCGTGTGCGCCAATCTGGAACGGATGGCGCAGATCTATCAAAAACTCGACGTCATCGGCGTGCGCGCAGTGGCTACCAGCGCGGTGCGTGACGCAAGCAACCAGCAGGAGTTTCTGGAGCGCGCGGCGAAAGCGTTGGGCTCGCCAGTGGAAATCATCTCGGGACAGGAAGAAGCGCGGCTGATTCACCTGGGCGTGCTGGCGCGCTGGCCACAGGCCGGCAAACGCGTTCTGATGGTGGACGTTGGAGGCGGCAGCGCCGAAGTGATCCTGTCTGAACACGGCGTTCTCTCCGAAGCCTTCTCCAAACCGCTCGGCGCCGTGCGGCTAACGGAAGTCTTCCTCCGGACCGATCCGCCCGGCCCAATCGATCTGCGCCGCATGAACGAGTACATTGACGAGAAACTCTTGGCGCCTCTACGCAAGATCGGACCGGGACCCTTCGACCGTGCGATCTCCACTTCGGCCACGGCCGCCGCGATCGTTTGCGCCGTCAACCGGGTGACGCGCGCGCGGCGCGAGGATGCTGATCGCCTGAAGGCTTCGGTCTCGCAAATCCGAAGATTCTATCGCGATCTGGTAACGCTGGATCTGAGCGGGCGGCGGAAGATGCAGGGCATTGGACCAAACCGCGCCGAACTGATCGTGGCCGGGACAGCGGTGTTTTTGCGATTGCTGGAACTTTTCAAGCAGCCGGCCATGCACTATTCGGCGGCTGGCGTGCGGGATGGCATCATCGCGGATTTGGCCGCTCGCGGGGTGGGCCGGGAACTGAGCATGCTGAATCGCGATCAGCGCCACACCGTGGAGCAGATGGCGCGCCGCTATGGGGTGCAGCTCCCCCACGCGCGCAAAGTCGCGGAGCTGGCGCATCGCCTTTTTCAGGCCCTGCAGCCGCTGCACCGGCTGCCGCCGGGTTTGGGTAAGCTGCTGGAGGCGGCGGCCTATCTGCACGATATCGGGCACTTTGTCAGCGACACCAGCCACCATAAGCACTCCTACTACCTGGTGGTGAACTCGGATTTGCCCGGCTTCACCGATGCCGAGCGCCAGATGATCGCCCTGCTGTGCCGCTATCATAGAAAGGCTATGCCCACCCCCAGGCATTCCCCCTTCCAGACTATCGACCCCGAGTCGCGGCGCGCCGTCACCCTGCTGGTCCCACTATTGCGCATCGCCGACAGCCTGGATCGTAGCCACGAGCAGCGCGTAGCCGACCTGGAGGTACACTTTCGCAACGGATCGGTTACTTTGGCGCTCGATTCCAATCCCGACCCGGATCTGGAAATTTGGGCGGCGGAGCGAGTGGCGGATTCGTTCCGGGAAACCTACCAGACGCAAATCCAATTGACGCGGGTTAAGCCGTGACCGCCCGGGGCAGCATGCACGATTACGCCGTCGAGCAGATGAACCGGCTACTGACGACACTGGCGTTTCAGGTGCATCGCGCGGCCAAGAAACCCGGGCCGGACGAAATCCATGACTTGCGAGTAAGCATCCGGCGTTTCTCGCAGGGTCTGCAACTGTTCTCCGAATTCTTTCCCAAGTGGGAAATCAAAAAAATCGACAGAATGCTGAAGCGCATGATGCGGCTCACTTCCTCCATTCGCGATCGGGACATCACGCTGGAATTCCTAACCGAGCGGCAGCCTGCGTCAACGGAGCACAGCACGCACCGGCCGCGCTTGGCGAGGGAGCGCAGCGCCTATCAGCGCCAGTTCGCCGAGATGGTGCGCCGCTGGAGCGCGCGGGATTTTTCAGCCAAGTGGCGGAACGGATTGTCACTGCGGGGCGTATGAAATTAAAGCCTGCACAAAGCGCCGCGGAGAACGCCCGGTTGGTGTTGCCGAAGATGGCGCGCAAGTATTTCGACGCTGGGCGCAAGGCCATCGAGGGCAAACGTCCGCCCGATAAGCTGCATGGGTTTCGTCTGAAAACGAAGCAGTTCCGCTATACCCTAGAGCTGTTCCGGCCGGTCTACGGTCCGAATCTGGATCGCTATTTAAAAGCGCTGCGCGAGTTGCAGAGTGCGCTCGGCAAGGTCAGCGACTATCAGGCCATCCAGCGCGTGCTGTCTAGCGACAAGGAGCTGAAGAAACAGATTGAGCACACGCTCAAAGGAAAGATAAAGGATCTCCGCCAGAGCTGGAGAGCCTTTGACTCCGACGGTCAGCTCAAGCGCTGGCGCGCCTATCTCGCCAGAGAGCATTCGAAACCCGCAACCAAGCGGGCCGGGCCCAAGGCAACGGCGTGAATTCTGAATTCTGAATCCTCCCGGAGCCTTTCAGGACCCGATGCTAGAATGGTTTGGACACCCTTTGCTGGGAGGTCGTCTAATGGTAAGACTGCAGACTCTGGATCTGCGTATCGGGGTTCGAGTCCCTGCCTCCCAGCCAAACAAGTTGGTATCCTAACTAAAGAGCTTCGACCCAAAACTGAACTATGAGGACGCTGGCATTTTCTTCTGTTTTAAGGAACTCGTGCAAAACGGAGCGCGGCGCGAAGCAGTTCCTAGCACCTTTGGTGTGCGCCGTGCCCTTTGCGCTTTTATGGAACTCGCGCAAAACGGAGCGCGGCGCGAAGCAATTCCTAGCACCTCTGGTGCGCGCCGTGCCCTTTGCGCTTTTATGGAACTCGCGCAAAACGGAGCGCGGCGCGAAGCAATTCCTAGCACCTCTGGTGCGCGCCGTGCCCTTTGCGCTTTTATGGAACTCGCGCAAAACGGAGCGCGGCGCGAAGCAATTCCTAGCACCTCTGGTGCGCGCCGTGCCCTTTGCGCTTCTGCTGGTTTTCGCCATTGCGGCTTTTGGCCAAGATACCTCTGATGTCTTCGAAAAGGCGCCTCCCGCCATCGACGAGGCATTACGCGCCCGTGTCGGTAAGTTCTATGGATCATTTGTTGCGGGCAAGTTCAAAGAAGCTTATTTGCTGGTGGCCGACGATTCTCAGGACAAGTTCTTCGAGTTATCGAAAGATGAGTACAAGAGTTTCGAGATAATTAAGATCAACTATTCGGATAACTTCACCAAGGCCGCAGTGGTGACTGCCATCAAGAGCGATTGGCGATGGCACGGCGTGTCTACTCTGACAACGTTCCCACTGACCAGCAATTGGGAGGTTATCGACGGACAGTGGTACTGGCACTATGCGAGGCCCACCATAGTGGCAAGCCCGTTTTCGCCCACCGGCTTCGTCCCGGTGCCCCCGGCCGCGAGCGCCACCGACAACGCCGAACAGGTTCCGAAAGACATCAAAGGTGCGGCGCGGGCTATCCTGGCCAAGGTTGCCGTCGACAAGAGCTCCGTGCGATTGCGGTCTTATGAAGGGTCGCAAGACGTGGTGCATGTGCGCAACGATATGCCGGGAGAGATCTCCCTCAAGCTGGTTAAGCCCGACGTTCAGGGGCTGACGGTCACGCTCGCAAAAGGCGTCTTAATGGCCCACGAAGAGACCACCATCTCTTTTGATTGGCGTCTGGACGACCCCGCCATCCAATGCCTGGAGTGCGCAAAGAAGATGAGCGGTCATCGGGCCGTTCAGTTGTATGTATCGCCAACCGGCCAGATGTTTCCGATCGTCATCACTTTTGAGAACACTCCCCAGAAGGAGCAGGCCGCGCCGGCTCAATCGACAACGCCTCAGGTTACGGCTCCACTGGGCACGCCGCATCAACTCCCCCCGGCTCCAGCATCGGTCCCTCAAAATTAGCGGCCCTCCCCGTGCCTCTATTCGCGCGGGAGGAAACGGAGAATGATTGATCCGGCGGGAAGGCTGCATAATCCGGCGTTGACTGAAAATGCGGTTTCTGGTGGCAATAGGACTGAGCAGCCCAGAACTCAAGAGTTTGCGGCGGAGCTAGCGGACAAGCTTGCGGGTTCCGCGCAGCCCACTGCACTGCCAGCGAGCCTGCCTTTGGGCCAACAAAGTGTCACGTGGCGAGGTCCTGGCGGATCGAAATCCGGCACTACATCCCCGCCATCGGGGCTGGACGGGCTTGTGATCACGTATCCGGTAACGCCGCCCGGCACGAGTTCTACGACGCCGCCATCGTCATCGCAGCCGATGTCCTTCGACGAGTCGTACTGGGCGAACCAACCAGCGGCAGTTCAACAGTTGCAGAATATCCAAGACCCAGCTGAGAGGGCACAGGTGGCGACGCAACTCGCTCAAGAAGGCTATTCCGTTGACGTACCGATTATGGTTTGGGGCTGGGATCCCGCCACTACCACAGCGGCGCGCGAATCCATGGGTTACACTTGGGTTCCTTCAGCGGGACAGCAGCCCGTCACAGCGGCGCCCGGAATTACTTTCGCGAGCACATCCTATAATCCCGCTCAGCCTCCGGCGGGGTCCATCACCGTATAGGAGGGGGCAAGCCAGAAGCCTGCCCCAACAAGTGTGCTACTGAATCGGAATGTAGGTAGCTTGCGCGAAGTTAAGGTTATTGTTGGAATCGACGGCGATGATGCCAATCGGCTGGTATGGACCGGTCCGGGTGTCTGCGGGAACCTGAATAGTGACGACGTAAATGCCGATCAGCCCTGGGCCGTACACTGCGTTGATCAACGGCACGCCGCCGTTGTTCAAGCCGACAACCAGCCGGGAAACGATAGCTTGGTTGGAAACGCCCGCAGCGCCAGTTGCGATGGGCGGCGTCGCTTGGCCAAGACCGGTGATGTAGAGCTGAATGTTCTCGCCTCGTTGGGCCGGATTGGTGGGGCTCACCTGACTCCCATCGGGCCGAACTGCTACCGCATAGGTTTTGCCGGCATAGGTGGAGGTGAACACTCCGGGCGCTAGAGCCTTCACCGGAACCACGACGGTGACGGGAGGGTCGGTGCCGGCCTGAACAGTTAAAGCCACGGCCGATCCCGGCTGCACTTCAAACGGCACTTGCACGGAAACCTGATCGGCGCCGTTGGTTGACGCGACGTAGAAGATGGGCGCGGGAGTGCCATTGAACGTAATAGTCGCGCCGGCAAAGGTTGTCGGCAACTGCCCGGCGCTGTCAGCAGCCGAGACTACGCCCGAGATGCCGGTGAGAATCCCCGTTCCACGGATGGTGGCAATTCCGCCTGGCGATATGCCGGTATTCGGATTGTAGCTGGCTCCGTTGATGACTGTGATGTTGGCCGGTCCAGGTGGCAGAGCCGTAAGCGTGAAGCTCACGCTGAAGGTGGACGACGTCGCGCTCACCGTAATGGCACCCGCGGTGGCGCCAGCGGTCACGGTGGTGGATGCCTGCCCAGTGGAATCTGTGATGACGGAAGAAGCCCCTAGGGTAGCCGCGCCCGTTGTGACCTGAAAGTTCACTTGCGTGCCTTGGACGCCGTTTCCGTTCGAATCCACAACCTGGACGACAAGTGGCTGTAGGAAAGCCGCATTCGTCGTGGCAGTTTGTTGATTGCCGGACACCCTTTGAATGCCCACGGATGGAATATTGACGGTGAGATTAAAGGTGGCGGAGGCTGTTCCGGAGGTAGCCTGCACTTGTGCAACTCCGGCGATAGAGCCGAGAGTAGCCAATGCGGACGCGTCCCCATTGCTGTCGGTGATATTCACGACATTGCTGAGTGTAACGGCACCGGGCGTGAGGACCTTCCAACTCACCGACCCACCCGTTACAGTGTTGCCGCCCGAATCCGTAACATGGACTACTAAAGCGCGGGGCAAGGTCTGCCCGGGACCGCCCGTTTGATTATTGCCTTGGATGATCTGGAGTGCGCCGGCCGGGCCGGGCGTAACGGTGAACGGTACCGGAAAAAGCGACGAGTGTGTATATCCGATCGTGCCGATGAAGGTCCCCGATCCAACGCGCGGACCGAACAGTACGTCGCAGGTGGCTATCCCCGCAGCATTGGTGAGTACCAAGCCGCCGGGGGCATTGCACGACAGGGATGGAAACAAGCTCGGATTCACGCCGCCGTCATCGAGAGTGAGAGAAACGTTGGGTATTCCCACCCCAAGGTAAGAAATCACCTGGACCCTTGCCGCACCCGGAAGAATACTTCCCTCAGCCCCAGTCAGTCTGGTACCGGACTCTGGCGCCAGAAAGTAGACGGAAGGAGTAGGGCTGGTGCTGACGGTGGTGATGTAGAAGGTGACGGCGTTGGTATTGAGTGCACTGGCCGTAACCAGGCTCTGCAGGTATCCCTGACTATTGTCCGCTTGAACACTGGTGCTGAGGAAATCCACTGAGGCCACACCGGCCGTATTGGTATCCACTACCTGCGTAGATGCGCCGGAGCCCTTGACCAAGAGGGTGCCACCCGAGGAAGGAACCGAGAACGTGACTGGCAAGCCGACAACGGGGTTTCCGTTGAGATCGGCCGCGAGCACCTGAAGCGCAGTACCGTAGCCGGGACCAGCCTCCGTACTTGTGTCATTGAACATCAGCTGGCCTTGCCCGGAGATGATGGTGAGCGTGGACCCTCCGCCTCCCTGCGCTGTAGTGCTTACGTCCATGGGGAAGGTTGCCGTTAGGGTTGCGGCCGTGGCTGTGACGGTGAAGGGGCCCGGGGTGGCGGACGCAGTGACATAGGTAAGCGCATAACCAGTGGCGCCGGTAATGGAGGACGTGGAAGACAGCTTAGCTCCACTGCTGGTTTGAAACTCAACATTGTAACCGCTCAGAGGGAGATTGTGTGCATCCAGGACCTGGACCACAATCGGCTCGGAAATCGAGTTGGGCAAAATGGTTTGGTTGCCACCGTAAGTGAGCAGGGACGCTGGACGCGATGTTGCAGTTGTCACCGCCGGGACCGCGTATGAGAGAACTGCGGGCGTGACGTTCCCGGCAACGGGATATTGGGCCGCGATGGTCTGACTTGCCGGATTGTACTGATAGAGGGTATTAGCGGAGACGAAGAACGCAGACTGAATAGTGCTATGAGAACTGGTGGGCACGTCGTTAGTAGCAGTGAGGGCAAGCGCTCCGCTCACGGCTAGACCAGGCACTGCTATCTGGTTGGCTGTCAGAGGCGAAAGCGTTATCTGGTAGAGGCCTTGGGTAGACAACGCGATTAAAGTGTTCACTCCGGTGACCTGCATGGAGACGACCTGGGGTAATCCCAGATTGGGATCGGCCGCGGTGTGGGTCCCGAGCGACGCTATAAGAAGGCTGTTTCCAAAGGTAGTCTGATTGGCGCCAATCGCGTATTGTCCGTCCGATGTAAACACCAAGGGACCCGGGGTGCCGCTCACCGAGATTATGCCATTGAAGGTGGTCTGGAGCGTTCTTGGATCAACTTCGAGGATTTGGTTCGGCAGACTCACATACAGCAGACCGTTGGGGCCAACACTGACAGCCTTGGCTGTTTGCGTCAGTGGCAAAGTGGCTGTCGCGACATAATTGGCAGTGCTGATTGCCGTCACCAGACTGGTGCCGGGGCCGCTGGAGCCAAGAGCGAAGATCGTAGTCGAGTCCAGACTGGCGGCCAGGGCGAAAGTATTGATGCCACTTCCCTGACTCACTCCGCCTGGGACCAATTCGACGTTGGTTACGGTGTTGTATAAATGCAGCTTGCCCGCCACTACCGCGAGCAACCTCCCATCGGGCGTAACGATCGCTTGGGTAGCGGGGGTAGATAAGTTTGCAACCAACGTGGCTGTCAAAGATGTCGACGCAACGGCGGAAATGCTGTCGGTGGTTGCACTCCCAACCACGAAAAACTTTGAAGCATCCAAATTGGGAAGCAAAGCAAACGAAGCAACTCCCGCGTTGAAGGTGCTGAACGTGGTGAGCGGATTCGTAACGAAGCCTTGCACAGTTCCGTTAGCGCCATCGGCGCCGGGCAGTACAAACAAATCCTGCGACTGGAGCAATGCGGCGGGCAAAGCAAGACCGAAGGCGCAAAGCGCAAATACTCTCTTGAGCATGCCTGTAAAACCTCTCCTGGTTTTGGACGCGGGGGGGAAATCAGTAACAGCCTACCACAGATATTGGAATGGATTTTCGCCTGAAGCAGTACTCGAGCAGAATAGAGTGGAGCGGCGAAATGGAAAAGGGGGGAGCCGAAGCTCCCCCCTTTCTTCAATCAGCTAACAGTGGGTCTAGTGGCCTTCATTCTCACCGTAGTTAAAGGTGCGATTCAGACCAGGAATGTCGAGCTCAATCGCCAGGTAGCCTTCCGCCAGTTTCTGCGCGCCGACATCGCTGATGAATGCGAAGCCGTGGCAGTACTGGAAGTTAGCCTGAGCGATGATGTAGCCCTCGAATCCCGGAGTTGCCGGAATACCGAAGTTGCCGCCATTGCTCAGAGTGAAGATCAGCTCTTGACCACCCGTGATGGCGGACGACGTAGCGAGAGGAGGCGCAGCGCCACCACCCGACGTAGTCCCGTAGTAATTCAAGGTTACCGAACCGGTCTGGGAGGAAGTCCCGAACGGATCCGATGTAGTATTCGCGATTGCGACGCCCGTGTCAAAGCCTGCAATGTTCGTCACGAACGGGAACAGCAGGTTGCAAGAGCAAGGCGAAATCGAGAACAAGCTTTGCGGCGAACCGCTCGGGCCAAAGCGCGGAATTGGCGCTGAGGAGGAGGCGGTGAAGACGGTCGATTGCGGCGAGAACTCGACACCAACGGTTGCCGGGGTCGTGGTAGTAGCCGGAATGTTGCTGGCCGTATTCGAGGTGTATTGCACGCTGAGCGGCACGGTCAGGGTTTCCTGAACGTTAGGATCGGCGTAGTAGATCTCGTAGACCAATGTGGCCGAGGTACCAGACGATACCGCGAGCGGAGGACCATTGGTCGCCGCGGAGGGCGAATCGACCACTGGGATGGTGGTAGAAGTGGCGAACGCTCCACTGGTGACAGCGCTTTGGCTGACCAGGACAGCGAGGCCATACGGAGTGCCAGTACCATAGGACCCGGTCAAGTAGATATAGCTGGGTGCGTAGAGAGTTACACCTGCGGGGATGCCGTTCACGTTGTACAAGATCTGGGTGCCGTGGTCGGCAAACCCAACCAGCTCGGTACCGCTGCCGGGCTCAACCAAGCCGGTAACGCTCGGCGCGAAGCCCGATTCAGTGTAGTAGGCGAAGCCGGGGATATCCTGTGTGACGAACGTGCCAGGAGCCACGTAATCCGGCGATGAGAGATACTTAACATCGTAGTATTGAGCGTAGTTTTGCGGCTTGAACGAATACGCAAAACCCTCCTTGGCACTCACGCTGATGCCGCTGTCCGTGGTCACCGCAAACGGTGGAGGCGGACTTAACAGATACGTGTTCACGCTGTTACATTGCTGGTACAGCGCGGAACCCGGAAGACCGAGCCAAGAGACGGACGGGGGCTGCAGTAAGCCGGGGCTCACGGAGCCGACGACACTACCACCATTCGGCTGGGTAACAGTGATGGTTTGCGAAGGGTTAATCGAAACGATCTCGGAGATCTGCGTCGGAATCAGGGTGGACGAAACACCTAGTTGAAACGCGTTTGCGCGAATATTGGTGATTCGAATCACGCGAGTCCCCGACGTACCGGGAGCATCGATCGGCACACCAGTCCAGGCGATGGTGTTCACGCCGGTCTGGACGCCCTGGAAAATATTGTAGTGACCAGGGGTGCCGTCATAGTTACCAACTACTCCAATTCCGGGACCCTTACTAATGATCTCGCAGTTGGTGTTGTTGTTGGCCACGCAGGCCAATTGTGCCTGCGCATTGCTGGCGCCGGGCTTGGTGCCGACCGGCGGCGGCGGATCGCCACCAGCAGTGCTCGGATACGGTTCATCAATCATGAGCAAAGCCTCGGAAATGTTGGAGCCGGCCGAGCCTACAATCCTGCTCGTGATGTTGGTGTTGATCGAAATCTGTACGTTCGTTTCCGGGACGGCCACTCCGTAAGGCGTCGCGGTAACAGTGGACGTGCAATTCAGAATCAAATCGCCCAACAACTCGGCGATCCCCTCTGCACGGATGATATTGGGTACGCCAGAGGTAGCCGAGCAATTGATCTGCTGCGCGTTGGCAGCGGAGCTACCTATTCCGAGTAGCAGGCCGACTACAGCAAGCGCTAAAAGCCATTTGCGAAAATCTACCATTTCCTTCTCCTTGTGAAAATCTGAATTGAATTGATGGAAGTTATCTTTTTCAACCTGAGCCTCGAGTAAACGCTCGTCATGAAGATTCTGAAATCTCAGCCGATCAAACCCAGCGCGAATGAGCGCCCGGCGGCTGCCGCCACCTTGCTTGCTCGATCTTGCTTCATTGTCTCCACTAAGCTTAGTCTCCATCCAGCTCAACTTGCTTTTTTGAACTTCTCGTATCTTCTTTTGTGCTCGCGGGATTCATGCGCCAAAGAATGAATGCCGCCAAACCTGTTCGGACGCAGTCAATCATTCATAACACTACCTGCCGGAACAAGTCAAGCGTAAATTGTTGATCTCACAACCCGCTGGCCTCTAAATCCACTGGGTCAACAGCGGTTTATTACATCACAAAGCCCGTTGGCGAGTCAAAGCTTTACAGCCAATGGTAAATCTAGGGGATTGAATGGTCGCAACCACGGTCTTACCGGCGGGGAAGGGCCCTGGCAGGGTCGCTCATTGCCACACAGAGTCCCATTGCTTTCTTTGACTTACTCCAGCAACCTGCCCAGGTAACGACCTGCAAAACGGAGCGCGGCGTCCTTATCGCTCGGGCGAACTGAGAGTTCACCGCACGCTTTGCGGGCTAACTATTCCCTAATGTCTTTCCGCATGATCTTGATTTGGTCCTTCAGCTCGTCGGTGGCATCCAGCAACTGGTTGCTGTCAAGAATGACATGAGGTGTTAGGAAGATGATCAACTCGGTCCGCTCTTTGCTGTATGACCTGGATCCAAAGAACGCTCCGACCACCGGAATGCGATCCAAAACGGGAATGCCCGACAGTGCGGACGTGGTGCTCTCCTGGATCATTCCGCCGATGGCGATGGTGTCGCCGTCCTGCACCGTCACCTGGGTCTGAATTGACTTGGTGGCAAAAGAAGGGGACTGAATGCTGCTGGTGGTGGTGGCGGTGGGATCGCTTACCTGTTGATTAATAATCATGGTTACGATGCCGCTGGGGGTGATTCTGGCAGTGATGGACAGTGTGATGCCAGTGCTGGTATTACTAACTGCATTCGTGACGGCGCCACCAATGGAGCTGGTAATCGAACCTTGCAATGACGGCACCGTGGTTCCGACGTTGACGCTGGCCGGGATGCTGTCGGTTGCGATCACGGAGGGAGCCGAAATAATCTTGGCATTGCTCTCCGATTCCATCAGTGTTACCGTACCCAGCAACTCGCGGCTCTTACCGACCAACGCAGCAGCCGAGAGTCCGACGCCCGCACTTGTCAGCGACCCCAACAACGAAGCCGCTGTGGTAGCGGTGCTGGATCCGGAAATCGATTGCAACGACGCGGTAACATCGCTGGAGAAGGCGTGCGTTAAGTCAATGGAATAGATCTTCGCCTCAACCAGGACCTGGCGCGGTGGAACGTCCAGTTCTGTGATCAACTGCTGGATGCCTTCGTATTCCTGCGCCGTGGCTTGGATGAGCAGTGTGTTATTCATCGGGTTCGCGATGACTCGCGGACCTCGGCCACCAAAGCCGCCCGGCGCGACTCCCAGATAGTTTCCGGTAAGATCGCCCGTACCCGCCGCCCCCTGAACTCCGGCAGCATTGGGCGTCGCGGCGCCGTTTGAGAATGGCGTCACGCCGGGATTGTAACCGTAACCGCCACCATACTCGCCGTTGCCGTACCCACCTCCGTTATAGCCGCCAAATTGACCGCCTCCAAAGGCACCACCTCCATACCCGCCGCCGCCGAAGCCACCACCCCCAAAATTGGTCCCTAACCCGTTCCCGGCGCCCTGGGTTGTTCCCATGCAAGCCATAATCGAATTTTGCCCTCCGCCATAACCGCCATTGCGGCCGTATCCGGAAAGCTGACCGTACAACGCTTGAATGGAACAAGCCATGGAATTGGCATCGCCAAAGCGCACCCGATAAACGTAATCCTTGATTCCGCCCGCAGCCACCTTAATAGGAACATCCAGCTTCTGCATCCACTCCGCCACTTCCTGGAAAGCTCCGGGATTGGGAGCCACGGCGATGATGGTGTTGATGCGATCGATAGGCAGGAACTTGATAGGCGCGTTCTTATCGGACATGGCGATGGCTTTGGAAATATTCTCCAACTCCTTCGCCAGGTCGGTGGGCCGGCCATTCTTAACGGTAAAGACCCGGACCCGTTGGTTGGCCAGCGTATCGCTGTCAAACAGGGCCACCATCTCCATCAGGCGGCGCATACTCCGCTGGCTGTCCAGCATCAACAGAAGATTGGCGGGGGCATAAACGTAGATCTTGGCATTCTCGCCCTGAAACGGATCCAGAACCTTGGCCAGCTCGTCGGCGGTAACGTACTTAAGGAAGACCAGATTCAGCATGGTCCGGTCGTCTTCGGGAATGCTCTTGGGGTCTGTCTTCATCTCCGGCGGTATCGGGAGATGCGAAATGTCGGCCAGCGGCACGATGCGATACAGATCGCCCTGCTTCACCATGCCGAAACCATTGATCCGCAGAATCGTTTCCAGCAGTGAGCGGGTGTCTATGTCCTTGGTTTCACCGTAGGTGTTCAGGATGACCCCGCCCTTGACGCGCGGATCCAGGATGTAATTGATCTTGAGCTTTTGCGCCAACAGATCGATTACTTCAGTGAGCGAAGCGTTGTTCAGCGCCAGCCCACCATAAACAGTGGGCGTGCTGGACTGGGCTCTAACTTGGGCGGGTGCGTTGGGCGCCTGCTGCGGTTGAGGTTGGAGAGGCTCCACCGGCATGGGCCTTGGCATGAGGCCGGGAAAAACCGGTCCGGGCCGCGGTTGCGGAATTTGTTGTGGCTCCTGAGCTAGAGCTGGTCTGAGCAATGTTGCAGGCAGCGCGAGAATGCAAAGCTGGAGCCAAAAACGCACTTATTGATGCCCCGCTGGCTTGCTGTCTACGGCGCTCTGCTTGGGATTGGATTGCGTCTGCTGGTCCGCTGCCAGGGTCTTCTCCTCATCGGTTAACGCAGTTTTCTTACGAACCCAGGTGGATTGGCCAAAGGGTGTCTTCCTCTCGAAGCGATAGCTGTCGCCGAGGTCGGTGACTTTTACTGGATCGCTCTTGGCCTGGTTTGCCTGAGGCGTTGCCTGAGGAGCCGCGTGAGAAGTTTCCTCGGAACTGGAAGCGGAGGTCGCTTCCCACCTGGAAATGCCGAACGGCGTCTGGCGATAGTTCCACGCTTTGCCGTTGGAATCGGTGTAGCGGTACAGGTTCGGTTCCACCTGCGTCGCGCCAGCCGGGATGGATTGCACCTGCGATTGCGCAGCCGCCTTTTCCTGGGTAGTGGGTTGCGCCGGCTTCTTGGTGCGGGACTTGGATTCTGGTTTAGGCGCGAACTTCGGCGGTGAAATGGTCTCGTGAGCCGGGCTGGATTGGTTCTGCGCGCATCCGAGCGCGGCGGCGAGCAGAGTGAGTGCGATGGTCTTCATAATTCCTCTTTCTTTCTATTTGCTAGGTTCCCAGCGGCAATTACTTCCAAATGGCGTCGCGGTAACTACTTTCTTCATGCCATCTACTACCGTGCCGTCTGGGGAACTGTCATTGGCGACGCAAGCCTTTAGTCCGGCCCCCACGTCCTGGCCTGGGCCGGAGCGCGAGGTATTCGATAGAGCTGCGGGCTGAGACGGACCGGCCTTGGCAGCTTTGCTCGCAGCCGGTGGTGAAACTTCGGCGATCGGCGTGCGATCGATCAGCTCATCGATGCGCTTCTTGAACTCTTTGCCGTCCCATTGAAAATCCGCATAACTGCTGTCCACCGACACCAGCGTCCAGGGGCCAATGATGTCCCCGGGATGATAGCCTTTCTGCGGCCCGCCCGCCTTCTCGCTCAGCACGATGGTGGGAGGCACCCCGTCCCATAGCATGACCCCATGAGCCACCGGGAAAGGAGGCTGCGGCTTGGGCGGCAGCGGCTTGGGGGGATCCACGATGACATTCGCATTTCGATCCTGCGAGAACAGGTTCTTGGTGGCCACCTCGGCAAAGTCGGCGGCGGTAATCGCGTTCACACGATCGAGCGGCGCCAGGCCCGGCACACGAGCAGCAGGCGGGGCGCTATTGAGCAACGCCAGATCGCGGGCGTGCGAGCCGATCCACTCGCCACGTAAGTGCCAGTACAACAGCCCAGCCAGCACCAGCAGCGCCAGATCCAGAATTCTTAATTTCCCGCTCAACGCGTTTCCCTCTTCAAAGCTGGCTCCTGTTCAACGCCGGGTCCTGTTCAAAACTCCGACAGACCTTTCCGCACCGGCACCAGGCGCCGGGCCACCAGGCCGGACACCGTCAGACGCACGGGCATGGTCTTCTGCTTGGGCTGCGAGGCCCCAAAGCGGATTTCTTCGGTGGCGGCCAGCTCCGGCTGAGCGCTTAGGGCGGCCAGATAATTGACCAGCTCATCCACGCGGCAAGTAATGGTAATGGAGACGCTCACCTGGCCGTAAGCCGTGCCAAAAGGCCGCGGACGCCCCAGCTCCACCTGCCCCAAATCAAGTGGAGGCATCTGCTGCTGGGCCACGCGTTTAACGATTTGCAGCAGTTGCGCCTGCGCTTGCTCAGCCGTATCGCCGGGGATCAGGCCCTTTTCGCGTTGCGCCAACTCGAGTGAAACCTGCTTCAGCACCGCCTCCTTACCGGGTAGTGTGGCGGCCTGCCTGCGCAACATCGCGAGACGCTTCTCGGTGCGATCGACACTGTCTATGGGAATATTGGCCGACGCACTCATCTTCGCGCTGCCGCTGCTGGAAGACGGAGAGGAGCTGGAATACCAATAGATCAGCCCGCCCACCACTAAGGCGCCGCCCAAGATGAGGAGCGCGCGGCGATCGCGGTCCCCGAGTGTCATTTCCCCTCCCCAATCATGGCGCTACTCCCCTACGGGACGAGCGGATAGTGAACAGTTCTCCGCCCCCGCTCCTCTGCAGTGGCAACGAGAAAGAAGAACCCTGGAACTGGCGCGAGCCGTCCAGCAGCTTGATTAACGCCGCGGCCTGATCGGTCTGGCCGCTAATGCTGACCGAGCTTCGAGTGAGCTGCAACGAGTTGGCCCAAGCCGGAGGAGCCAGCAGGTGGGTGAGTTCATTCAAAGCTTCCAGATCCTGCCGGGTTTGCTGCCGAAAGTTGTCCAGCGTTTGGGAGCGGTTGCGCACGTTGATGATTTCACGATCCGCTTGGGCGGCCTTTTTTGCCAGCGGATCCAAAGTCCGGATTTCTGCCTGCACCAATCCGAGATAGTGACGATCGGCATAGCTGGGATAAGCCAGGACGGCGACACCCAGCAGCAAGACGATGAAGCCCAGCACGGCGGTAGGGATATAACGCAGCCGGGATGTGGACTGTCGCTGCTCGAGCGGCAGCAAGTTCAAGCTGAGTGGGCGCAGGGGACCAGCGCCGGCCAGGGCGGCGGCATACGAAAGACAGGCGCGGGAAGGCTCGTAAGTCTCCGGCTGTGCAACGGGCCGCGGAAGTTGATCGCGCAAAAAAGCCGCTTCCGTTTCCGGCGGCAGTCTGAGTTCGGCCACGGCCAGGTTCCGGACACGATCGGAGGGCTGATCCAGGCGGGCCGAAAAAATCGGGCGCGTGGCGCTTTCGCCATACACCTCCAGACCGTCTTCGGCCGGCTCCAGAGCCAGGAAACCGTCTTTTGGGGGAGTGGAGAGCAGACGCAGAGCCGAATAAATAGTGGGAGCCGAAAAGGTGAAACAGGCGGCCTTCACCCCGGCTTGAGAAAAGAGCGCGGTGTAGCGCTCCACCACGGAGCGCAGCGTGATGGCGATCAGAACGGAGGAAGTCTTGCCGATACGCGCCCAGTCATAGGCCACTTCTTCTTCTGAGTGGGGATTCAGAGAATCGATCTCGAACCGGACGGCCGAGGCGAGATCCTTGTCGGTGACACCGGGCAGCGCAATCTGCCGCACGGTCACCTCGTCCCTGGGCAACAGTATCATGGCGGCCAGATGTCCCACGCCTAGTTTGTGCAAAAAGGCGGCGTACGCGGCGCCCCACTCGGCGGCGGGTTGTTCCCGAAAATGCGGAACCGTGAGCTCGCCCAACACTCGCACGCCCGAAGGACGCAGCCGCACGACGGTCACAGTCAGATCCCCGGATCCGATTTCGATTCCGATGCCGGTCCCGATGGCGAGCCATTTTGCAAAATCAATGCTGGTCATCGACTAAAGCCTGTCATTGCAGAATGCTCGAGTTGTCATACCACCGCATGACGTGGAAAGGTGGATCGAATCCAGGTCCCAGAAACTTGACCATGGCGGAAACGGTGCGGTGCAGATCGGAAAGCTGGCCGTTGGGAAGCCGAAGCTGAGCGGTAGCTCGCAGCGTCACGATGCTTCCGCCGGCCATCCCGAGCCGTCCCATACCCTTGCCGCCAAATGCAGCGAGCTGGCCCATATCGTGAATGGGTGCGGTCTTTCGCATTGCCACGATGGCCGCCGCCGTTTCCGGAGCGACACCCACCGCCGCCATCGTTTCCGGCGCCACGCTGTTCACATCCAAAGCGCCGACGGAGCCGTAAACCGACAGGCAGTCGCGCAGGCCATCGTGGGGGACGAGATTTCCCTCCCCATTTCGCGTGTAACTGCCGTAGAACAAATCCGGAGTGACTCCTCGCACCAGCAATAACTCCTCAATCTCTTGAAGAGACGCATGCCGCGCGCGAAAAGACGGCGTGAGCGACAAGTAATACTGATCGAACGCGGAAAGCGATCCGCCAGGCGTCGGGCCGCGCCAATCGAGGATCCCCCCCACAAGGGCTTCGGCGCGATTCGGATCCACCCCCAGCGCCAGCAGCAGATTGTTGAGCTCCTGGGGTTGTGCCAGGTTCACATCGAGCTTGGAGTTTTCGGGGATGTATTCGGTCCGGGCCACGCCGGTTGGAAAATCGAGCTGGAGAACGCGGGTTTGCCCCTGTTGAAAGCGTGGCTTTCCATCGGGACCCACAAAGTCGGGGCCCGCATCGATATAGACCAACATCCGGTCTATGGCGCCCTCCGCCAGATAGTAGGCCTTCAGTCCGTCGGCGTCGGTGGAACTGCGCTCTATCTCTCCACGCACCGTATTGGCCATAGTGAAGGCAATCGCCGACAACGCCGCGGCCAGCCACAAAACCAGCAATAGCGCGGCGCCTTCGGAGCGACGACGGGAATAGCGACCATGATGCCGGGAGGCGATCTCAGTTGTTCTCATATGGCTTATCGGGCACAGGCAGGCGCGTAACGTGCACCGGGATGGTCAGCGTGACCGGTTCCAGGCGGCCCAGGTCCGGCGTAAGGGGCGCCATCTCGATACGAATGGCGTTGGGTAGCACGGATTTCACCCAGGTGTGCACCCAGACCGGAGTTTCGCCAGGCATACGGGGATCCCGAAAGCTAAAGCGGCAATACGCCAGCTTATCGACGAGAACAAAGGAATCCGGCCCGACACTGATGGGTGCAAAACGCGGCGCGGAAACGCCGTCGCCACCCGCTCCCGCGCCGATGCAATACGCACCAGCGCCGCGCGGCCCAGTGTACCAATGCTCGTTCACAACCAGGCGCACGCCCTGCTCATCTTCACCGGGAATGACCTGAAATTCCAGGATCATCGGCAGGCCCCGCTCACCCTGCTGGAGCGAGTAAGTGGAGGCCAGGCGCATGGATGCCGTCTCCCCCTGGAAGAACATCAGTGAAGGCCCGGTGACGCCCGGCTGGGCCTGGCAATCCGCAGTCACCGGCATGATTCCCTCGATTTCCTGATCGAGAATGCGTTCCACGCTGGAGACTCGCCGGTTGGCCATGAGCTTGGAGCCCGATTTGTTCATGGCGCTCAAAGCGACGCGCAGCGTGAGGACAATACCCACGGAAAGCAGGCTCAGCAGCAGGACGGCAATGAGCAGTTCGATCAGGGTGACGCCCGCCGAGCTTCGTCTTCGATTGTGGCGCACGCAATCTATGACGTGCCGTCCCATCAAACCGTTCACACGAGTGTGAACGCTGCACGCACGAGTGCGTGCGCCACAAAAGCCACCGATGATCATGGCCCCGGCGTTCTCCAGCGGGGCAAGGCCCTGCGACGTTACCGCGGCCAGATCGGCCTTGGTAAGCAGAGCGCGGCGAAAACCCTCCAGCCGAAACCAGCGGCGCTGGCTGCCATTCATCCACCAGATCTCCACTTCCACACGCTCGATAAACGCCCGTCCTACGCCGCCGCCCTTGGGAACCTCGTAGGGCGAAAGGCGCGCGCGCCAGCCCATGTCGCTTCCGCCGGTGACCTCCGGACCCCACGTTCCGTCGAAGGGCACACCCTTCGCCAGGCCCGTTGCAATCAGCAGTTCGTCCATTTTTTGGTGGCCGAGCAGAACGGCACGGTCGTGATCGGTGAGCCGCGCGGCGTTGCGCAAAGAAGTGGAGATGGCCGACATCAGGCCAGCCACGGCAATCGCCATTATCAGCGTGGCGACCAGAACCTCGAGTAAAGTGAACCCGCCTTGTTTTAGCGCTCTGGATTTCACGGCTCTTCTCGACTTCACTGCTCCGGCTCCGGCGGCGCCCCCACACGCGGCACGCCCGTGATGGGATCCACGCGTACCACGCGCTGAACTTTGCGGCGATTGATCAACTGCAGGCCCATCGGCGGCACGGTTCCTCCCGGATACAGCAGAAAGTTGCGCTTGAGATCAGTTTCGTCCGCCGCTTGCTCAGGGAGCCGCGGAAGCACTTGAACGATAGAGACGCCCTCCGGCATCTGCAGCTTGCGATAGAAGCCCGGCTCGCTGGATCGCATCTCAAGCGAGTTGTCGGCCCTGGAGATGGTAATCTCCACCGTCTGCTGGCGGCGCTCGGCGCGGCTGAGCCCGTAGTCCAGGAAGCTGACCACTCCGTTAGTGGCCGCGTTCAGGCGCAGAGAGTCGATGCCGGAGGTGATGGCGGGATAACTAACGCCAACCATCAGCGCGATCAGCGCAACTACCACCATCATCTCGATGAGAGTGACGCCGGCCACTCCCTGACGGTCGCGGTTCAGAAGCGCGTTTGAACAGCGCGCGTCAGCAAGCGAGCGCTTAATTCTTCCAGCTGACAATGTCGGCATTGAACCCATCTCCGCCGGGCTGGCCGTCCCCGCCTAAGCTGATAATGTCGGGTTCGTCTCCGTGGTCGCCTGGATAGCGGTAGACGAAGGGATGCTGCCACGGATCGTTCCCGATCTCCTTTTGCAGATACGGCCCTTGCCAATTTTCAACGCCCTCAGGCTGCAGGCGAAGCGCCTGCAAACCCTGTTCCGTGGTTGGGTAGGTGCCTGTATCCAGCTTGTACGACCCCAGCGCCGTCGAAAATGCGTCGATCTGTGCGTGCGCCGAAGTCACCTTGGCCCGGTCCGCTTGGTGCATCATCTTCGGCAATACCAGCGCCGCGAACAGCGCGATGATGGTGACTACCACCATCATTTCGATCAGCGTCACACCGGCTTGCCCTTTGCGTCTCTTGTTCATCGTTTTACCTCCAGAGCCGCTTGCTCACGCGCGCGGTTCAGAATCCCTTCTTACATTGCCACGTCGTTCATTCCCACAATTGCCAGCAGCATGCTCAAAATCAAGGTGCCGACCACGAGCCCCATTACCAGGATCACCAGCGGTTCGAATAAAGACGTAAATCTACGAATTGACGCGCGGGTGTCGGCGTCGTAAATGTCGGCCATACGCACGAACATCGAATCCAGCCGGCCGGTTTCTTCGCCTACGCTCAGCAGATGCGCCGCAAGCGGAGGGAATTGGCCGGCGCGGCGCAGAGGTCCGGCAATACCCTCGCCCCGCTTCACTCCCAAAGATACGATCTCAAGCGATCCGGAAATGCGGCGATTATTCAACGTGGCGCCGGCGATGGCGAGCGATTGCACCAGCGGTACGCTGTTGGACACCAAGGTGGCCATGGCACGAGCAAAGCGCGCTGTCTCAGCTTTGCGAAACGCGTCGCCGAGCACCGGGATTTTGAGCCGCAGCGTGTCCCACCACAAGCGCCCCGGAACGGTGCGCACGTAGGTATACATTCCAATCGCGAAAACCACGGACAGCGTGATAAGGAGCCAGCCGTAGCTTTGCAGAAAATTGCTGCCCAGCAGGAGCATTTTGGTGGGTAGGGGCATCTCCATATGCGATTCTTCAAAGACCGATGCGAATCGCGGCACGACGAAATTCATCAGCACCAGAATGGAGCCGATGCCCACCAGCGACAGCAGCGTCGGATATGCCATCGAAGAAATGATGTAGGCGCGCAGATCGTCGCGAGTGCGCTCGAATTCAGAGAGCCTCTCGAAAACCACGGCCAGCGATCCACCGGCTTCACCCGCGCGGACCATATTGATATACAAGTCGGAGAAGTGATCCGGGTGAGTGGCCAGGCTGTCGGCCAGCGTGCGGCCGCCCTTGAGTACGCGAAGAATGTCCAGAACGAGAGTGCGGAAGGAGGCGCGATCGGTTATTTCGGCGGTAATGGACAGCGCGCGGTCCACCGGAACACCCGCGCTGAGGAGCGTGGAGAGCTCCTGGGTGAAGAACAAAACGTCGCGTTTCCGGCCGCCGGAGAAAGACGGCAGCTTGATATCGGCGGACGCCTTGGCTTCCTTGCCCACATAGACCGGAGTGAGGCCCTGGCGGCGCAGTTCGAACGCGACCAGCCGCTCGGACTCGGCGTGAATAGCGCCAGTGCGAATCTGCCCGTCGGATGCGACCGCTCGGAAGTAGAAGGCGGTCATGCGTCTCCTCGCCCGTGGCGCACGCACTCGGTTCCGTGGCGCACGCACTCGGTGCCGTGGCGCACGCACTCGGTGCCGTGGCGCACGCACTCTTGCGTGCCGCGTTCACACTCGTGTGAACGCGAGAATTTCAGACCTATCACTCCACTATTCAGCGAATGCCTTCCCAGCGACGGCTTCCCCATATCTATCCGGACAACTGCTGGCTGTTCCTTACCTGGCATTTGCATGGCAGCTTGCCCAGCTCTCATTTTCCACCCGCCCGCAAGGTCTCCGACGGCGAGGCTTTCGTGTGGGTGGATCGTTTTCTCGACATGGCAAACGCCGGTCCAGTGCATCTCCGGAGAGAAGACATTGCAACGCTGGTGATTGAGTCGCTCTTTCGGGGAGAACAGCTGGGACAGTATCGCCTCGGGCCGTTCGTCATCATGGCCAATCACGTTCACTTGCTTCTGCTTCCCTCGATTTCGCCGAGCCTCTTGCTGAAATCCCTGAAAGGCGTCACGGCGCGGGAAGCGAACCGGCTGCTTGGTACGACAGGGGAGCAGTTTTGGCAGCGCGAGTCTTACGACCACTGGGTGAGAAGCGAGAAAGAGTGGAGCAGGATCGCCGACTACATCGAGAGGAATCCGGTGAAGGCGGGATTGGCTACCAGAGCGGAGGAATATGCGTGGTCGAGCGCAAATGCGAGATGGAGACCAAGCGTTCACACGAGTGTGAACGCGGCACGCAAGAGTGCGTGCGCCACGGAACCGAGTGCGTGCGCCACAAGCGCCACTAGAATTCTTGCGTGACACGCATCACCTCGTCGGCGGTGGTAACGCCGTTCATCACCTTCAGCCAGCCGTCTTCCCGCAGATTGCGCATGCCGTTGCGCCGGGCCACGTTGGTGATGGACGCCGCGTCCGCGTTTTTCATGATCAGCTGCCGGATCTCGTCACCCAACTCCATCAGCTCAAAAATGCCCATGCGGCCCGTGTAGCCAGATCCAAAACAGTGCTCGCAGCCGCGCCCGGCATAGCAGACCACCGTGTTCCCATCCGGCGCGATGCGCGTGCCGCTCTCCGCTTTGCAGTGCTCACAAATGACGCGCACCAGGCGCTGGGCCAGCACCGCCACCACCGACGACGTGATCAGGTAATTCTCCATTCCCATGTCGGTGAGGCGCGTAATGGCGCTAGGTGCATCGTTAGTGTGCAATGTCGAGAACACAAAGTGGCCGGTAAGCGACGAGCGGATAGCGATGTCGGCGGTCTCGCGGTCGCGAATCTCGCCCACCATGATGACGTCCGGATCCTGGCGCACAATGTGCCGCAGTCCGGAAGCAAACGTCAACCCGATCTGCGTATTCACATGCAGCTGATTGATCCCGTCCATCTGGTACTCGACAGGATCTTCAATAGTGATGATCTTCTTGTCGCTTAAGTTGATCCTCTTGAGCGCGGAATACAACGTGGTGGACTTGCCGCTGCCGGTGGGTCCGGTGACGAGAAAGATTCCGTGCGGCAGCGACGTGTAGTATTCCATGCGCCCGAGCATGTATTTGTCAAAACCCAGGCGGCCCAGATCGTAGAAATCGCCCGCCGAGCGATCCAGCAGGCGCATGACAACGCTTTCGCCATACAACGTAGGCAGCGTGGAAACGCGCAAATCCACTTCGCGGCCCAGCGTCTTGATCTTGATACGGCCGTCTTGCGGGAGGCGTCGCTCGGCGATGTTGAGCTTGGCCATCAGTTTGACGCGGGAAATCATGGCGGCCTTCAGCTCGCGCGGAGGCGGGTCCTGATTGTAGAGCACGCCATCCACGCGATAGCGGATGCGAAACTCCTTCTCGAACGGTTCCAGATGAATGTCGCTGGCGCGCTTTTCAACCGCGGATGCGATGATGGCGTTCACCAGGCGGATGACCGGCGCTTCGCTCGCCATGTCGCGCAGATGCTCGAGATCTTCCGACATCTCGCCGGCCTGGAAATCGAAATCCGCTTCGGCGCGCGCGGCCGATTCGCCGTAGTATTTGTCGATCGCATCCACGATCTCCTGCTCGGGCGCGAGTACGGTGCTGATTTTGAGGCCGGTGCAGTGGCGCACCGCCGCGATTGTTTCTACATCTAAAGGGTCGGCCATCGCGAGCGTGATGGTATGGTCCTCGCGGCTCATCGGCAGGCAGCGGAATTGCCGCAGGAATCGCGGCGAGAGCGCTTCGGTTTCGGAGGAGATAAAAGGAGGACTGTCGATGGAAACCAGCGGTACTTCCAACTGCTCGGAAAGAGCCGCCAGAACATCGCGCATGGCGATGAACCCCATGTCGACCAGCGTCTTGCCTATCTTGTCGCCGCGCTCCTTCTGCAATTCGAGCGCCCGTTCCAGGTCTTCTTCGGTGATCAGCTTGCGCTGAATAAGAATCTCGCCTAGCCGCATGGCGTTACAAACCTTCGCATCGATTAAAACTCTTCCGATGCTATTGAGGCTTGGCCGCCGCCGGTAGTTTGCAGGAGGGCCTTGCGTTGCGCGTGCATGACAATCTGCGCGGGCAGCCCGTCCCGGTTTTCCCACTTCCAATAGAACAGCGACAGTCCCACGGCCACTTGCTCGTCGGCGGGAAGCGTGTCAAGCGAGAGCGCCGAATCCACCAGCATGGCACGCATCGCAGTCCGGATCGCGGTCATACGCTGCATTTTCTTATCGTGCGTGCGGCGGACCTCATCCGGGCTCACGGACGGGTGGAAGGGGCTGATGCCAGCGGCCGGCGCTAGATTTACTTCGCCCAGAAAGATAGCACCGTAGCCCTGAATATAGGTGCCCTGTGAAAGCCCAAGAACCTCCGCTGGATCCTGCGGCCACAATCCCGATAGCTTGTTGTCCAAGCTGCGCTGCATGGCTTCGATCATGCCTCGATTTACTTTAGGCGCGTCGGCCACGCCGGGCAGCGCGCACACCGCGAGCAAGGCGACAACCGCGATTCTCATTGCCCGGACCCCTGGTTGCTGGCCACTTCGTACCGCGCCATCTGTTTTTCATAATATTCCGCGGCTTGCTGAACGGTTGCCAGATCCGATTTACGCTGCGCCTCGTAACGGGCCTCGGTGGCGTCCAGAACCTTGGCAAAATCGGCGGTTTGCTTAACCTGCGCTTGGCTGACCGCCGCCTGCACTCGCGCGTTTATCCGGCTTTCGATCCGTTGCTCAATTTGTGCGGCGTCAACAGAGGGAGGCCGCTCAAATCCGTGAACCAAGATGGCCCCGGCAAGCAAGGCAGCGGACGCGAAACCCATCACCGGACCCGAACGCCACATGGTTTGCCACCAGCGCGGCTCAAACACGCGATCGGAGACGAACGCGATGCGGCGCGGGATCTCTTCATCTTCGAGCGATGCCAATGCCGACCACGTCAGGTTCAGCCGGTCTAATTCTTCGCGACAGCTCTGGCAACCGCGTACATGATCGTCCACCATGCCCCGCTCTCGCCGGCCAAGCTCTCCAACGACATAGGCCTTCAAATCTCCAATTTCACAACTCATTCCGCGCCTCCGGTGTTGATAGGAGCTAAAGTTTGTTTGAGAAGATCGAGTGCGGTGTACAGGCGGGATTTCACGGTGGAGACGGGGCAGGAAAGAATCTCCGCCATCTCCTCGAATTTGAATCCCTGGTAGACCTTGAGCAGCACGGCCTCGCGATGATCGTCCGACAGCTTTTCGAGCGCGCTTCGCACCGCCAGCGTCGACTCGATGGGGAACAGCCCCCCGCTCGATTCGGCCATCTTGGGCTCGACCGTCATCTCACCCTCCGGACGATTCTTCCGTAACAGCGAGTAGGCCTCGTTGTGAGCGATGCGAAACAGCCAGCCTGGAAACTTCGCGGGGTCGTCCAGCTTCTTCAGATTCTGATAGGCCTTCAAGAACACATCCTGGCTGAGATCGAGAGCATCCTCACGCTGACCCACCAACCGCAAGAGATAATTGAAGACACGCTTCTCCCAGCGAGACACGAGCACGTTGTAGGCTTCCACGTGCCCCCGACGCGCTTTGGCGATCAGGTCGCGGTCCTCAACCTCCCGAAAGATCAAACTTCGGCTCCAATCCAAAGACGCGGCCCAAGGCGAAAAAGACGAAACCGTGAAAAACACTCCCTCACGGTCGCGGCTCAGTGGGCGCGGCTCACATTCAATTTTCGCACCAACCCGCGCATCATCCGCTCGGTGGCGGTCCCAAAAGGCTGATCGGTGGTCAGGTAAGTCCAGGTGGCGCCGCGTTGGGAAGGGTCCAGGCCCGATACTTCGGCCTCGGCCAAGCGGCTGGCAATCTCGCTGTCGAGCTGCTCTTCGAGCTGAATAAAGAGCGAATGGACCGACGTAAGATACTCATGCAGTGGGTCGCGGCCGCCCCAGGAAAGCCAGTGGACGCCCTCACGCAGGTCGGTAATGGCGGCCAGGTAATCGGCCCACAGATCATCGATGGTCCGCAGCGCAACCAGCCGTTCCAGTTCGGAGGAGACCGGTGTCTGGCCAGTCAGGATCCACTGACGCCGCTGCTGGATCTTCTGCCGTTGTCCCTCGACGACACTCTCATATTTTTGCAGAAAGCGGCGGATTTCGAGGTTCTGACCCTCGGCCAGGCGCTGGATGCTTTCAGCGTCGTGTCCCAGGCTCTGGTTCTCGATCCCGTATTTCACCAGCATGTCGTCCTCGAGGGAGATAAAGAATTCCGAGCTGCCGGGATCGCCCTGACGTCCGGCGCGCCCGCGCAGTTGATTGTCAATGCGCCGACTTTCATGGCGATTCGTCCCAATGACGTGCAATCCGCCCAACTCCGCCACTCCGGGCCCCAGCTGGATGTCGGTGCCGCGGCCCGCCATATTGGTCGAAATAGTGACAGCCCCAAATGAGCCTGCACGCGCGATCATTCCCGCCTCCTGTTCTTCGTGCCGGGCATTCAGCACTTGATGAGGAATGTCGGAAAGCCGCGCACTCAGGCGTTCGGACTCTTCAACGCTGCGGGTTCCCACCAGGACCGGTTGACCGCTGGCGTGAAGGCGCCGGATCTCCTGGAGCACGGCTCTTTCCTTGTCGAATTTTCGAGCATAAACGCGGTCCGGCAGGTCGGCACGGATCATCGGCCGGTTGGTGGGAACGACTTCCACGTCCAGGCCATAAACCAGCCGGAGCTCCTCAGCTTGCGTGGCGGCAGTGCCGGTCATCCCGCAGACCATGGGGTACAGCGAAATCAGGTTTTGGAGCGTGATGGATCCGAGAATCCGGCCTTGGGTCTTGAGCGCCAGGCCTTCCTTCGCTTCAATGGCGGTGTGCAATCCGGCCGGCCAACGCCGATTTTCCGCGATGCGGCCTTTGAACTCGTCCACCGATTCGATGATGCCGTCCTTCACCAGGTAATCCACGTCCCTGCGCAACAACACGTGGGCATGTACCGAATCCTGAACGGCAGTCAGGAGCCCGAGATTCTGTTCGTCGAACAGATTGCGGCGGTCGAACGCCGTCTCGATG
Organism: Bryobacterales bacterium; assembly: GCA_963747945.1. Lineage (GTDB taxonomy): Bacteria > Acidobacteriota > Terriglobia > Bryobacterales > Bryobacteraceae > Palsa-89. The sequence continues at coordinate 49,157 of CAVVHB010000023.1, read as the reverse complement.
GCGCGAATGCCGGCATCGGTGAGGGCAATGTTGCGGGCGTATTCATCCAGCGTGAAATGACGGCCCCGGTGGAAAAATCGCGTGACGCTATCCACCTGATAAGCCAGCGGCGGTTCGCCCGTTTCACGGCCCGCGATCACGAGTGGGATGCGAGCTTCGTCGATGAGGATGGAGTCTGCTTCGTCGATCACCGCGGTCGAAAATGGCCGCTGCACCTGTTCGCGCGGATCAAGCGCCAGGCCGTCGCGTAGTAGATCGAACCCGATCTCATTAGCGGTGGCATAGGTAACATCGCAAGCGTAGGCTCTGCGACGGTCTTCGATCGTCATGCCCTGCTGCAGGTGTCCCGCGGAAAGCTCCAGGAACTCATAGATACCGTCCATCCATTGGACGTCGCGGCAGGCCAGGTAATCGTTCACGGTCATCACGTGAACTCCGGCGCCTTCCCTGGCGAACCAGACGACGGCCGGCACGGCGGCCAAGGTCTTGCCTTCGCCCGTTTGCATCTCCGCAATCTTTCCGGACGTTAGCGCGAGCGCACCTTGCAATTGGACGTCGAACATCTTCAATCCAAGGACGCGTTCGGCAACCACGGCCGTGATTGCGAACACATCGGGAAGATCCATCGCTCGCCAAGGAATGGCTTTCAGCTCAGCGTCGCTCAGGTTGCCCAACTCCGCGCGGCGGCTATTGATCAATGGAATAACCGACTCGGGCACAGCCGAATCACGGAACAGATTCCGCAAGAATTGGCGCACGTTAACGCCCTCCTTTCTTCTTCGAAACGGGACTATCGAAGTACGGGTGGAGGACGCTGGTAGAGCGTTGCCGCAAAATGCCGGACTTTCGCCGGCGGTTCATAACTGAGCGGAAGCGCTGGCCGGGCGTTTGGCGGGATATGTCGAGGTTGGATCAAGACCCGCTGCTGGGCACGATCCTGTGCGATCCATACGATGGCCGAGTCGCCGCTTCCCGTGCGAGCGCGAACCGAAGGCACGGCGGCGTTGGCTGAAATGGCCAGCAGCGCTGCCAGTAGCCAAGTTATGGTCCGCTTGTTCACTCTGGTCTTCAGTATACCCGCGTGGCGCACGCACCCGTGAGCAAAGTCACTTAGTTTTGGCGAGACCAGTAAAATGTCGAAATCATTTGTGGCGCACGCACTCTGCGTGCCGCGTTGGCACTCGTGCCAACGCTTGCTTTCGAGATTGGCCGGCCATCAGCGCAACATGCCGCTGGTGACAGCCAAACATAAGTCTTTAAAATATTCGCGCACTAAAAAACTAAGCGACATGGCGCACTCTGCGTGCCGTGTCGAGACTCATCTCGACACAAATTCTGAAACGTTCACACGAGTGTGAACGCAGCGCGCAAGAGTGCGCACGCCACGGGCGCGAGAGTCCGGACGCGACGTGCTCAAGAGTGCGCACGCCACGGTTCAGCGAATCGCTTTGTTCAGCCAGCGCCCTGTCAGCGACCGGTGCTTCGGCGAAAACTGACCGGCGGCCGCGCGCAGATACGGACGAAACTCTTCTGACCAGTAGGCCGCATAGCCACGTTCGTGAATGTCGCTCAATACCTGACTGTAGTGAGTGAGGACGCTTGCTCCTAACGTCTGCCCCGAGCGCCATACAGCGCGATTGGAAGCACGGGCCAGCTTCAGCAACGTTACCGGAAAGCGCGCTATCGCCGAGACCGCCATCATCGACGACAGTTCGAAGACCAGGCGGTTTTGCGCGGCTGCTTCGGCTTTTAGCGCCTCCCAATGTTGCCCCAAAAACCCCACCGACGGCAGATTGCGGGGAGGAATTTTTCGAACGGCTTCGCGGAAGGCGCTCCATTCCCGGCGAAGGCCCGCTACGTCGAGCGGCGGCGCATTGCAAAGATCCGCTACCTGGCTGGCCGTCTGCTCCAATCCTTCCAAAAGCTGATCGACATTTTCGAACTTAGCGTCACCCGCGAGCAGTCCTTCCTGTTTCAGCGCATCGGCGATCTCCTGGACGATGTGCCGTCCGGCGCCTGAGACGTCGGCGAGTGCGGCCATGATCCAGACCGGAGAAGCGCGAAACGCCAGCAGGCCCGCCAGTTCGATTCCGTGCCCCGCGGTTCGCCGCAGCAGAAAGTCGCTGGCCAAGTCGCTGCCGGACGGATACACGCCTTTCACCTCGCCCACTTGTTCGATCATGAACCGCAGCGCGATGTCCACCATCATCTGGTAGGTCTTGGTTCGACGCACCGCCGAAGGAACGGAGACATCGCCGATCTCGCGAATCAATCCGCCAGCCAGCGCCGCGGCCGAGCGCACCACTCGTTCCGGCAGAGAGATCACATAACTGGCAACTCTTGCGGTGGACTTGGCAGTCTTCATTGGGCAACTGGCATTGTGACTAACTATAATTGTGACCTATGACCGACATCGTGATCCGCCCCAGCATGAAGTTCATCAAGGCGGGATACGTATGCGCGTTGCTGGTGGTTTGCGCGGCCATCGTCGTGAATTACACGTACGTGGCCGATCACTATCCCGACCAGCGCTACCCTTACCTCCCGATCGTCAGTCTGCTGGTATTGCTGTGGCCCATCAAGCGCCACTTGCAGCGGCAGACCGTCAAGCTCACCATGGCCGGAGACAAGCTGCGCTACGAAACCGGACTAACTTCCAAAACCATGCGGCTCATTCAGCTCCCCAAAGTACAGGACGTTCGAGTGGTTCAATCTTTTTGGCAGCGAATCTTCGGCGTCGGAGATATCTCGATCGAAACCGCCGGCGAGAGTAGCCGGCTAGTGGTGGAAAATCTGGATCGTCCGCGCGAATTAGCCGAGCAAATCACCGACGCTTCGACGCACGCTTCGCCCGAAGGCTTGCATTAAATCCTTGTAACAATAAACGTTTCAATAACTTCGCCATGCACTTTGAATTCCCTGCACGCTCGCTTTTTGATATGGTAATAAGAAGTGCCACTAAGAAAGCTGGGGCGGCAACCGGCCCTCGGTCTCGCAGTGCTTCTGGTTGCCACGCTTCCTGTGATTGGCGGGTGGAAATTGGCTGGTCCGTTCGGCGGGAGCGCGCGATCAATCGCGATTGATCCCGAGAACGTCCGCACGCTGGTTGCTGGTTCGCGCGACTCGTTGCTTTTTCGTTCCGACGATGCAGGTGCAACCTGGCGTCTGCTGCCCTTTCCCCGCGGAACTCCAGGTGTCTTCAACTCGGTGCTGATCGATCCCGCCGAATCGCCGCATTACTACGCCGGTCTGGACGCCGGGGATTCCGCGGACTCGGGTGTTTACGAGAGTAAAGACGGCGGCCAAACCTGGCAGGCGCTGGCCGGCCTGCGCGGCTCTCGCATCGAATCGCTCGCCATGTCGCCGATCAACCCAGGCACCCTGGCGGCGGGAACATCCAAAGGCGTTTTTGTTTCCATGGATCGCGGCGCCACCTGGCGCGGGATTTCGCGAGCCGACGATCCGGAGATGCAGGAAATCACGGCCCTGGCCTTCGATCCGGCCAACACGAACGTCCTTTATGCCGGAACGCCACACTTGCCGTGGAAAACCACCGACGGCGGGGCTACCTGGCATTCGATTTCGCGCGGTCTGATTGACGACTCGGATATATTCTCCATCCGCGTGGATCCGAACCACCCGCAATTGGTTTTTGCGAGCGCCTGCAGCGGCATTTATCGGAGCGACAGCGGCGGAGAGGCATGGGTCAAGATCCAGGGCATTCCAGGAACGCACCGCCGCACGCACATCATCGCCGAAGATCCACGCCATTCCGACACGATTTTCGCGGGCACGACACTGGGGCTCTTCAAATCGCCGGACGGCGGCAAGACCTGGCGGCATTTAAGCTCGGAACAGGTCAACTGGATGGTGTTCGATCCAGGCAACCCAAGCACGCTGTATCTCGCCACCGAATTTGCGGGCATTCTGAAAAGCACGGATTCGGGCGAGACATTCCGGCCCATGAACGAAGGGTTCGCGAATCATCGCCTCTCCGAAATCACTTCGGATGGCAAACGTCTGTACGCCAGCAGCACCTATGAAGGACTATACGGTGGCGTTTTTGTGAGTAGCGACGGCGGCCTCCAGTGGTCCCTGCGGGCCAATGAAGAGGCGCTACAGGGCCGAAACCTGCATAGCCTGACGGCTACTCCGGCGGGAGCGGACGAAGTATTCGCGGCCAGCGACGACGCGATTTTGAAGTCGGCGGACAATGGCAAAACCTGGGTGCCTGTGCCGGAGCCCCACCCGGTTGTCCCCAGAACAATCCGGAAAGGCCAGGCGCCGCCGCATAGTTCGGGACGGGTACGCATCCACGCCCTTCGGGCCGTTCGGTTGGATAATGACAAGCTGGCTTTATTCGCGGGAACCGACGCGGGACTCTTCCGAAGCTTAAATTCCGGGACAACTTGGGAGCAGGTGAAGGCCGCCGGAATTACCGGCGTATCGGTTCTGGCGATTTACGCGCCTCCCGCCGGCACCTCTCGCCTGGCCGCCCTAACCGGTTCCGATTTGTTCGTTTCCGAGGATTCCGGCCGTACCTGGCAGGCAGCCCTGGTACCCGCCGGTTACTACATCTACGATGTGGCCCTCCCGGTAGAGCACGATATCGCAATTCTCGCTGCAACTTCGCGCGGCATTTTGCAGTCTACTGACGAAGGCGCACATTGGAAGCTTGTGACGCAAGGTGTTCCCGCGGCTACAGTGGACTCGGTTCGCTTCAATCCATCTCAGGGACGGGAAGCCTTCCTGGTTCAGTATGGCAATGTCTACCGCACTGTGGACGGGGGCGATTCCTGGCAGGTGTTCCCCAACGAAGGCCTGCAAGGCGCGGCCATTCGAATGCTTTGGTTCGCACCAGATCTTCCGCAGCGCATTTTCGCGCTGAGTGCCGCGCGGGGGGCATTGGTTTTCGATCTGCCTCAGGCTACTGTGGCCCAACAGGATGATCACGCTGTTATTGCGAGCAGTAAATGAATCAGAGGAAAGGTGACAAACATGCGAGCAGTATGGAGATATCCGGTTCTGGCGCTAGCTGCATTGGGCGTCTTAGGTATTCCAAATCCGGCGCGCGCGCAAAATGCCGCGGCACACTCGGACGAAGACAATAATTTCTTTGAATTAAACATCTACGGAGGATATTCCGACTACAAGAAGATCCCTGCTGGTCTAGGCGGCAAGATCCAACCCGGTGTGATCTTCGGCGGACGGGTTACGGAGAATTTCTGGAACTACGTGGGCATCGAGGAAAGCTTCAACGCCTATTCGTGGAACAAATATAACTTCCTGTCGAATCCACCGAACGGGACGATACTCCAGCCGCCGTTCCCGATCCATACCCTGCAACCGGCCGTGGATCTGGTGTTGCACTTCACACCGCGCGACCACAAGTTCCGGCCGTTCGTCGCGGTGGGCGCCGGTGCGTCGTTCGACGTGCTGGGCAAGAACGCGAGAAAGTGGGCCGAGGCAATGCCTCCGGGCTCCGGGTTCGGCGGCTTTAACACCGACGAGCGGTTCCAAGGCAATTATGGCGGCGGAATCAAGTACCAGGCCAGCAAGTGGTTTGGTTTCCGCATAGATGTCCGAGGCTTAACTGGCATTGCACCGCGCTTTGGCATGCCAACCGGACCCCCTAGCCTTGGCATTGCCTACATACCCGGCGGTAAGATTCTGAACGGCATTCAGGCCACTGCCGGCTTAACGCTCTATCTTGGCCATCGTGGAGAGGGGCCGCCGGTAGTCACTCAGGCGCCACCTCCGCCGCCGCCGCCGCCACCACCGCAGCCGATCAATGCGGGCGCCATCAGTGCCAATCCGACAACCGTTTGTCCGGGTGACGCAGTGAGCCTTAGTTCGAATGCCTCCGATCCTGAGAGCCACCAGTTGACCTATCAATGGACCGCCAATGGCAACTCGGTGGGAACCGGCGCTCAATACACTTTCATGCCGAACGCTTCGGGAGACATCCGGATCGGCCTGCATATCGCCGACGCTACCAACCCCGGGCGCGGTGCGGACGCAAGTGCAGTTACCATCCACGTCAACACCTATAGCGCTCCGGTGGTGAGCGGCGTAACAGCCAATCCGTCGGAGCTGGAACACGGAGCGATGGCCGCTTTGCACGCCACCGCCACTGGTTCCGATTGCGGCGGGAGACTTACCTATAGTTGGGCCGTATCCGAGGGCACGGTCTCCGGTACCGGTCCCGACGCCCAATTCGACTCCACCTCAGTCGCCTTTAGCGCCGACCGCAGCCGTCCGCAATCCAAACAAGTGACCGTGACTGCCACGGTGACCGATAGCAAGGGCGGATCTGGAAGCGGTTCCACCAACATCACGGTGAATCTGCCGCCACAGGCGACGCACTTCGGCGATATCCTGTTCCCGGAGAACAGCGCGCGAGTCAACAATTGCGGCAAGCGCGTCCTGATTGAGCAGTTGTATCCGCAGCTCGCCGCTAACCCGAACTACGACGTTGTTCTGGTGGGCCACATCGGTGAGGGCGAAAGACCTCGCACCGGCCGGGGCCGTCAAGCGCGCGGTCTGGACGAGGAGCGCGTGCTCAATACTGCAGGGGTGCTGAGCGGTGGCAGCGGCACTTGCAGTTCGCTGGATCCTTCACGCATCAAGGGAAGCTGGGTTGGCGGAACGCAGGAAACACCGTCCTTGCCGACCTCTTGCGCCGTATCGACCACGGCTCCCAAGGAGCGCAGAGGAGCCGCGATCGAAAACACCGACACAGCCAAGAACCGGCGCGTAGAAATCTGGCTGGTTCCCAAAGGCATGGCCCTGCCCGCCGCGGCCCGCGATGGCAAGGAACTGCCGGAAGCCGATCTGAAGAGAATCGGTTGCCCCAAGTAAGCAGTAGTTAAGCTAGGAGTTGTTTCCGGCGCCGGGTGCTTTACCGCACTCGGCGCTTTTTATTTGGGCCAGATCGCGGAAATTTCAACCGTCGCTTCGGGAAAGCGCGTGGGCGTCAATTGTCCTTCGCGCAATAGTTTCGTCGTGGCGAGTTGTCCGTTTTGAAGAAGCAGGACCTCGACCGTCTGCGCTTCCGGAGACACCACCCAAACTTCGGGGACACCGAGGCTTTCGTAGTCTCGGAGCTTTTCGGAGCGTTCCGAGCGCGTGTTCGCGGGCGACAGCACCTCCACCACCAGTTCCGGCGCCGAGTGGATGTAGCCGTCCTGCTCAACGATCTGGTCGGCATGAAATACGGCCAGGTCCGGTACGCGCAGCGCCAATGGCTCCCGGCGGACCACCAGTCCAAAGACGGAAGTCACAACCTGTGTTGCTTCAGGATCTAATCGCGCTCTTAGCTGGCGCGCTAGTGCCTCGACAACGCGAGTATGATTCCATTTGTTTGGCGGCATCCTGACGATCTCACCGTTGACGACCTCCTCCACGCCTTCCACCTCCGGAAGCGCGAGCCATTCTTCATAGGTAAGGATCTTGGAGGTTGTCGCCATGTCTGTCCTTTCCCTTAGTGTACGATGACCATTTGTGACCACTTACGCCGAGTCAGTCCGGTATCTTTACTCGCTCGGCAACGAGGTACTGACCGCCAAGCTGGGGCTGGAGCGCATCACGGCCTTGCTCCAGGCTCTGGGCAATCCACACTGCGCCTGCCGCTGGGTGCATGTTGCGGGAACCAACGGCAAGGGATCCACGTGCGCGATGATCGAGGCCGGGTTGCGCGCCGCCGGGATTCGCACCGGGCTTTACATCTCTCCTCACCTGGTAGAGCCAACGGAACGCATTCAGATCGCCGGCCGCCAGGTGACCCAGGAGCAATTCACGAGTGCTTTCTTAAGGGTTCACGAAACGGCGGAGAGCATGCTTGCCTGGGGCGGCCTGGACATGCACCCAACTTATTTTGAAACTGTCACCGCCATGGCCTTCGTGTTGTTCGCCGAAGAGAAGCTGGACACTATAGTTTTGGAGGTAGGGCTGGGCGGCCGTCTGGACGCAACCAACGTAGTAACGCCCGAGCTTTGCGTGATCACGCCTATCGACTACGATCACCAGATTTTTCTCGGTGACACCATCCAGCAGATCGCGGCAGAAAAGGCCGGCATTCTGAAGCCGGGTGTACCCGCCGTGTTCGCCGAGCAGCGGCCGGAAGCCGAGGCCGTTCTTCGTGCGCACGCCCAAGCGAAATACACGTTCTCGCGAGAGTGGCCAATCGCCGATCTTGCGATGGATGCACGCGGCAGCCGGTTTCAGTTACTCGGTCCGGCTGGGAGCATGGACATCGTGTGCCCGCTCGCCGGCGAGCATCAGGTTGAGAACGCTCGCGTGGCAACCATTGCGCTCGCCGAGCTCGGCGTTTCGCCGGCCGGAATCGCCTCCACCCGCTGGCCGGCGCGCCTGGAGCTGGTCTCCGAGCGGCCCGAGATCATCATTGACGGGGCTCACAATCCAGCCGGAACCCGCGCCCTGGCGGCTTACATTCGCCGATTCTATTCGGGACGCCGCATCTGGATCGTGTATGGCGCCATGCGCGACAAGGCCGTCGCTGAGATGACGACCACGCTATTTCCCCTGGCGCATCGAGTGATATTGACGGCGCCCGCAAATTCGCGGGCCATGCCCCCGGAAGATATTGCGGCGCCAGGCGCTCAGATCACACATTCCGTCGCCGAAGCCGTCGCGTTGTTCGCCGGCGTGCCGCCTGAAGACGTGGTCTTCATCACCGGTTCGCTATACCTGGCGGGCGAGGCGCGCGCGTTGCTCGTAAAATGAAACCAGTGTCATTCTTCCGGGCGTATTTCATTACCGCTCCTCTCATCGTTCTTGCCACCATCGCTTTCGGGTTGGTGAGCTTGATATTTTCGCTTTTCGAGACCGGCGGCCGCAGGCAGATCGCGGTGGCGCGCGTATGGGCGCGCTGCCTGCTGGGGAAGCGGAATAAAGGTCACGGTGGAAGGCCTGGAGAAGATTTCGCCGGACGGAAGTTACGTCTTTGTGTCCAACCACCTCAGCTACATGGACACGCCAGTGGTTCTTGCAAACATTCCAGTACAGTTTCGTTTTCTCGCCAAGATCGGACTTTTCAAGATTCCGCTGCTGGGAACGCACCTGGCCCGTGCCGGCCACATCGCCGTTCCGCGCGACGATGCGCGAGCAGCCGTAAAAACCATGCTCACGGCGGCGCAAACAATTCGGGAGCGTGGTATTTCACTGCTCATTTTTCCGGAAGGCGGACGATCCCAAACCGGCGAACTCGCATCCTTCAAGGAAGGCGCCGCCTACATCGCGATTCGCGCCGGAGTCCCGCTGGTTCCCATCGCTTTGCAAGGCACGCGCGAAGTGCTGCCGTTTGGCTCGGGACGGGTACAAAGCGGACGGGTAACCATGCGCATCGGCGACCCCGTTCCAACCGATCAAGTCCACTTGCGCGATCGGGACCGGATCACTGCCGAACTTCGCGATCGCATTGTCAGCTTGCTCGAAGAGCAGCCTATCCACGCCTGAGTTTTGCTTAGCTACCTTTGGCTTGCGATCCACGCCACCGCGGCATCCAGCGCCGGATCTTGGCCTGCCAGGAGCGCTTGCCGCGTCAGCGGCGTCTCCACGTCGGGAGTCACACCCAGACCCTCCAGCGGCTTGCCGCCCTGGGAGACGTAATTGGCTATGGCATATTGGAACCCATCGCCATTCGGCAGCCTTTCGAACACCGAAGGCAAAGCTGCGGCGGCCGTACGCGTTCCGAAAATGCGCCCGCGGCCCAGGTCCTTCAAGCCTTCCGCCATGATCTCGGACGTGGACGCGGACGTCCCATCCACCAGAATCGCCAGCGGACCCGCGAAAGTATTCAGCCGGGGATTCACCACGAACTTCAGCGTCGTGTCGCGCATGTACAAAGTCCCTAGCTTCTGATCCGGCTGTGCAATGAACCAGCCCGCCATCCCCATCGCCATGATCCCGATGCCCCCCGGATTTCCGCGCAGATCGACGATGAAGCCCTCGCATTTTTCGCACGACTGTACGGCATCTCCGAACGAGGTCATCAGCCGTTGGGCGTCCAGAAAGACGTTGAACGCGACGTAACCGACGTTTCCATCGCCTACCCGCGACGACTTGAACCAGACCTGCATCGGGTTGAGATACCCGAACTGCACCCGGGCGCCCTTCGGCTGGCCTTGCACGATGGTTTTTCTGACATGTTTGCCAGTGGCGTCGATAAACTCGACTTGCGCATCTCCAGATGCACCTTCCAGCCGCGCCAGGATGGCCCGGCGGAGCATGAGATCGCGCAACGAGGAGGCGGCGTAAGTCTCGTTTAGTTTCGCCACCACCGGCCCAAGTTCGGTACGAGCGATCTTCAAAATCTCCCACCCAGGCCGGACACCCTCCGCGAAGGCCGATGAATCCGGTTCTACTGATGTCACCAGCACCTGCGCGCCCACCACGCGGACATCCATGCCTGTGGTGGTGTCGCCGCGCGCGCCGTCCACGTTTGCGTAGAGATCGCTGGGTACGATGCCAAAATGCGTCTGATGCAAGCGGCCCAGCATCTGGTTCAGCACGCCACGCGCGGCGTCCATGCTATCGGCCGCCTCGACTTTCGGCCGAAACTCATCGTGGATCGCTTGCCAGTCCAGGCCGCCTGGCTTGGTTTGCCAGTGCTTATCGCGGATCGCAGTCCACACGTATTCGAAGGATTGGACATTGAGTTGCCGCTGTTGGGGAGTGAGCGCTGCCCCTAGCGGACTTCCTGCCAGGAAGACAGCTACAATCGCGATGCCGCGGGCCGCATCGATGTAACCGAGCCTGGCGGCTCTCAAAATACGCAAATCATTCCTTTTCGAGAACCTTGGCGCCCAGCGCACCACCGATGATAGGCAGGGCCGTCAACACGATAAACAACATCCCTAAGGAAAGCAGCACCAGCACCACCAGCATGGCGGGATCGTCGAACGCTTGCGCGACGCTCTCCGACCGTGCATCGTTGGGGGGGAGTTGGCTGAGAAGATATTTCGCCAAGCCGCCGTCGTTTGATATCTTGACCATCACCACAGCGAAGAGAACGCTAAGCATCGTAAACGAGAAGATGCCGGTAATCCAGCCCATGCGGGCGCCGCTGCCGATGCTCAGCATCTGGCCGGTACGGCGGGAATATAAGAAAACGGCGAAAAATCCACCGGCTACGAAAGCGATCAGAAGGCGAAGAAAAGGAAATGGCAACGGCACCAGGAACACAAAGACTGCCGTTAATGCCGCGATGAAGCCGATCCGCACCGCTAGCCGATTGTGAAAACCGATCTCCGCCGAAAATTGCACGCTCGGGGGCTGCGGGAGAGTCGCCACTTCTACCGGCAGCATTACCGGCGCTGGCTCTGGTTCGTCAAGGCCGGGATAGTCGTATTGAGGCTTGCCGCACTTGTGACAAAAGCGAGCGTCCGGCGGCAATTGCGCGCCACAGGTGCAAAATTCGGGCACGATTTCAGTTTGACACACGCCGTTCATAGAGTGGTATCACCCTTGCTAACGGTCGGGTCAGATTAGCGGCACTCGCGGTGGACGGCCTGGATGGCCCGCTCCAGTCCGTCACGGCGTACCACAATGCTGATGGTGAGTTCGCTGGACCCTTGCGCGATCGCGATAATGTTGACGTTCTGCTCCGAGATGGCTTGAAACAGCCGCCCGGCCAGTCCCGGCGTTCCCCGCATGCCTTCGCCCACCAGCGCCAGCAGCCCGACATTGTCGTCCACGGCAATGGGTTTCAGGTAACCGTGCGTCAGTTCGAGCGCCAGGTCCGCTTCGAGCGAGCTCATCACCGCAGCCAGCTCTTCTTGCGCGCCAGAAGCAGAAGCTCTGGCGATAGCTGGAACTGCTCAGCGCCAGCACCTCGGCGTTGGCGTCTGCCAGCGCTTCGAGCGCACGTGCCATCAGCCGCGTACCGCTAACCGCAGCGCTGGCCGGTTCAATGGACACCAGAGCAACATTGGCGATGGACGTCACGGCACGGGGCCCTCGGCCGCTTCCACGGTTGGAACGATGCGCGTCCCGGGATGGTCCAGATAGAAGTTTTCTTGCGCCACACGGAATCTGACTTTCGATAAGCGGCGCCAGCGTGCGCGGATGCAGAACCTTCGCCCCGTTTTAAGCCAGCTCGGCCGCTTCATTGTAGGTGAGAGCGTCCAGCACGCGGGCTTCGCGGGCCGAGCGCGGATCGGCGCTCATGATCCCGTCCACATCCGTCCAGATCCATAGGTCGGATCATCCAGCGCCGCCGCGAGAATCGACGCGGAGAAATCCGACCCGCCTCGACCGAGCGTAGTGGGCCGTCCGTCCACTGTTGCTCCATTGAAGCCCGTGACAATCGGCAGGACGCCATCCGCAAGCAGCGGTTCAATCAAGGCAGCAGCCTTTTTGCGGGTGGCTTCCATGATGGGTGTAGCGTTGCCGAAAACGGCATCGGTGACGATCACGCCGGCGGCATTAATGGCGCGTGCCGGAATTCCTGAAGCTTCCAGGTATTCGGCAGTCATTAACGCGGAGAGGCGCTCGCCGGTTGCAATGGCTTCATCCACCGACCGCGGCGGACGGTCGCCCAGCATCAGCATGCCATGGGCGATGCGGCGAAAATCGGCGATAAGCTCGCGCACCCCGGCCATCGCGCGATCGCAGCGAGCGGGCTCGCGCAGCAGTTCGTGACACGTTGTTTCGTGCCGATCTGAGAGGCTGTGGATGCTGGATTCGACTCCAGCTTCGTCGTCGGCCTCGGCGTGCCGCAGCGCACCGAGCAGCAGGTCGGTGACTCCGGACATGGCTGAAACCACCGCCAGCACGGGGCGATGTACCTTCTGTTCCGTGCAGATTGCAGCAGCTACGCGGATTCGCTCGGCGGAGCCCATGCTGGTGCCGCCGAATTTCATAACAAGCAGATTGTTCATTGAGTTCGTTCACGCCCATTAGAGGTGCGGTCGCGGATGATTTTCAAAATGGCCGCTTCCACTTGGTCGATGCTCAGCCCGGTGGTGTCCACATAGATCGCATCCGGCGCCTGAACCAGAGGCGATTCGGCGCGTCCACGGTCACGCTGATCGCGCTCGCGGATTTGTTGCTCCACAATATCGGCGGGTAATGCCGACTGGTTCGCACGGCGTGTGGCGCGCTCCTCCGGCAGGGCGTCGAGAAAGATCTTAACCGTGGCCTCCGGAAAAACAACGGTACCGATATCGCGGCCCTCCATCACAACCGAAACTTGTCCGCCGATCTCGCGCTGCTTTTCCACTAGCGCGCGCCGCACGGCAGGCACCAGTGAAACCTCGGACGCCGCCTGGCTGACTTCCGGCGTCCGAATGGCTTCGGAAACGTCTTCATCGTTCAACAGCACCACGCTGTCACCTGGAGCGAATTCAATGTGCGCGGCGTTCGCAAGCTGCTCCAGGCGATGCATGTCGGACACCGCCACGTTGGTGCGCAGCGCCCACAGCGCCACTGCGCGGTACATCGCGCCCGTGTCGACATACACAAATCCCAGCTTAGCCGCGATGCGGCGCGCTAACGTACTTTTGCCGGCGCCGGCTGGGCCGTCGATCGCAATCGTGATTCGTTTGCTCAAATTATCATGAAAGCACATGCATGAGGAGATTTTCCGCGCGCTCCAGGAAGGCGCAACCATTATCACTGCCAGCCGCCGTCTGGCGCGAGTGCTGGTGCGCGGCTTTCACTCCCCTGGAAGCGGCACGCGGACACACCGTGTGGAACCGTCCGGACGTCTTGCCGCTGGACGCTTATCTGGATCGAACATGGGGCGAGTGGCTGGGCCGCTGGGCGGACGAAAGCGCTCCGACTTTGCTGGATGCGCCACAAGAGCAGATGCTGTGGGAGCAGATTATCCGCGAATCGCCAGACGGCGCATCGTTATTGCAGATCCCTGAAACCGCGCGACAGGCCGTCGAGACCTGGCGGCTCATTGAGGAGTATCGGCTGCCGGTGGACGGGAGCTTTGAAGCATCCCCAGATTGGTCGGCGTTTGCGAGTTGGTCGCGCGAGTTTCAGCGACGCTGCAGGTTGAATCGATGGTTGGAAAGGGCGCGGCTCCCCGATTTCGTCCGTAAGAAAATTGCCGCCGGCGAAGTATCTCGGCCAAGCGCGGTTTTGGTTGCCGGCTTCGATGAAATGACCTTGCAGCAGGCCGAATTCTTGGCAGCGCTCGGGGAGTGGCAGGCTGTGGAGTTGCCCAGTTATTTAGAGGCTCCCGAGCGCAAAAAGCTGCCCGATTCCGCAGGCGAGATTCGCGCGGCCGCGGTTGCGGCCCGGCGGTTGCTGGAGGCCGATCCCACAACACAAATTGGAATTACCGTTGCACCTGATTTAACGCGCTTGCGGCCGAAAATCGACCGGATCTTCGGCGAAGTTCTGGAAGGAGCTTTTCATCTTTCCGTAGGACCGTCGCTCGCCGAATATCCAGTGGTTCGTGCCGCTCTGCTGATGCTGGAATTCGCATCGGGTAAATTGCCCTTGCCGCGCGCCGGAATGCTCTTGCGATCGCCTTTCCTAGGAGGCTCGGACAAGGAATGGGGCAGACGCGCCCAGCTGGACGCGAAGCTACGCAAAAACGGTCTTTGGGAAATGTCGGTGCCGCGGCTACTCGAGGAGTCAGGCAGTTGTCCCGAACTGCAGCGTGCGCTGCGGCGCGTAGAGAAGAGGTTCGAAAGCACCCGGAAGAACAGCCGACGAGCGACTGGAGCCGTGGCATCGCGGATTTGCTCGAAGCATTCGGCTGGCCGGGCGATCGCACTCCCGGCAGTAGCGAATTTCAAACCATAGAAGCCTGGCGCGGCCTGCTCTTGAGCCTTGCCTCACTCGATCGCGTGGCGCCGCCGATGAATCTCGCACAGGTCATCGACTGGCTGGGGCAACAGGCTGCCAACAGTCGTTTTCAAGTGGAAGATGAGGGCGCACCGGTACAGGTGATGGGGATGCTGGAGGCCGCCGGCTTGCGATTCGATCATCTATGGATCATGGGCCTCGACGACGAGGCTCTCCCGTCGCCCGCGAATCCAAGCCCGTTCCTCCCGGTTTCCTTGCAGCGCCAGCACCGGCTGCCGCACTCGTCATCGGAGCGCGAACTGGAGTTCGCCAGTAGTTGATCGATCGCCTGCTTGCGATCGCGCCTCACGTGGTGCTGAGTTATCCGGAAACGGAGGGCGATCGCGGTTGACGCGCAGCCCATTGGTCGCGTGGTTTGTGGTTGGATGGCGATGGCGAAAACGCGTCCGACAAATGGATCGCGGCCATGCGCGCCTCGGCGGTGTTCGATGAAATGGTGGACGAATCGGCTCCAGCGTTGCTGCAAATTGATTCTACCGGCGGCGCATCCCTGTTCAAAGACATGGCGGCTTGCCCGTTCCGTGCCTTCGCCAACACCGTCTGGCCTCCCGGCCGCTCGAAGACTCCGATCTCGGATTGAGTTATCGTGATCGCGGAACAACGGTTCACAAGGCGCTGGAAGTCACTGGAACGGACTGGGATCGCACGCCCGGTTGGTGGATCGAGCCCGCACGAGGTGGAATGCTGATCGCGCGCGGCGCCGACGCGGCGGTAGCCAATTTCGGACCCGGCATCGGGAGAGATCTCGAGAAGCTGCGTCTCGAAAGGCTGCTGCCGGAGTGGCTGGACATTCAGAAATCGCGCCCGAATTCACTGTTGCGGTATCGACCGAGCGGATAATCTCGATCGGCGGTTTCGCGATAAAGACTCGGGCGGATCGCGTGGATGCGCTGCCTGATGGCCGCGAGATTATTCTCGATTATAAGACCGGCCAACTCAAATCGCGCGGTTGGGAAGGCGAGAGACCCGACGAACCGCAGTTGCCGCTCTATTGCGCAAACAGCGACAAGCCCGTGGCCGGGGCGGCGTTGGCAATTATCCGCACCGGCGAATTGCGGTTTCGCGGCCTGACCGCGGGTGATGGAGCCTGCCATCACTTACCAAAATCCCCATGGATCCAGTCATCCCATTTGAGCGGCAGCTGTTCGAATGGAGACGCGTGCTGGAGCATCTAGCCGAAGATTTTCGCGCCGGTAAGGCGGATGTGGATCCGGAGCCGGACCGTTGCGACAATTGCGGATGCGGTCGCTTTGCCGCATACGGGAGGCGAATAATGGTGGATAGCGAGGCGCGGCAGCGTGCGTTGGACGTCTGCAGCCTTCATCGTGCAGGCCCGCCGTTCCGGAAAAACCGAGCTATTGATCCAACGCTATCTGAAGCTGCTTGAGACCGTCGAGTTTCCGGTCGCGGTCATCGCGATCACATTCACTCGAAAGGCTGCGGGAGAGATGCGATCGCGCGTAATTGAGGCTTTGCAATCGGCCCAGAGCGGCATCCAGCCGGAAGCGGAACACCAGCGATTGACGTATCAGATCTCGCGCAGTGTTCTCCATCATGAGCGTCTGCTGAGGTGGGACCTGCGCGAAATCCGGCGCGGTTGCGCATCGATATATTGATGTTTGTCGCTTCCATCACACGCCGTATGCCCTGGCTGGCGCGTTTCGGAGCCATGCCCAACATTTCCGAAAAAGCCGAGGACCTGTATCGCGAAGCAGCTAGAAATACGTCAACATCTCGATAATGGCCATACCGGGCTGGCCTATCTACTTTTGCATCTCGATAACGATTTCCAAAGAGCGCGCAGCTGATCAGCAGATGCTCGAAAAGCGGGATCAATGGTTGCGGCACGCTGGCCGAATTTTCGCGACGAATTGGAAACGTCGCTGCAGCGGCTGATTGCGCAGGAGCTGGTGGAACTGCGAAATGTTTTTCAGGACGACGTAGCGGCGGAGGTTGCTTTCCTTTGCGAATTGGAGCGATTCCCGGCTCGACGCTGGAGGATCTCGACCGTTGGGCGAAGATTGCCGACCTGCTGCTGACTCAAAAGGCGAATCCCGTAAACGCGTGACCGGACATCCTCTCAAGGCTCGTTGTCAGACCCTACTGGCGAAGCTGCGCGGCGTAGATGCTTCGATCGAACGCTTGGCGCAATTCGTAGCTGCCGCGCAGCGGTTCACCGAACCGCAATGGCAGCCCGTCCAGGCCGCCGTCTCCGTTCTCACGCTGGCCGTCGCGGAGTTGCAGCTGGTATTTCGAGAGCGCGGCCGCGTGGATTTCGCGGAGCTTGCAATTCGCGCATTGCCGCTTTGGGCCAGGTGGACGCGCCGGAAGACTGGCCTTAGCCTTTGGGCAGCGCATCCAGCACTTCCTGGTGGACGAATTTCAGGACACCTACACGCAGTTTGAATTAATAAAAAGAAGATTTTTTTTTTTTTTTTTTTTTTTTTTTCGTCAGTTACGTCTTGCTCGAACTCGGTCTGGTTGATGGCGCCCGAGTCGAGCAAGCTGCTTGGCCTTTGCGATCTCGTCGGCGCTGCCGCCTCCGGCGACCGAGCGGACGTGGTCGTCGAAGTCGCTCTGCGCCGCCTTTGCCTGCGCCGCGTTGCGTTCCGCGATGCCGTTCCCGTCGATGAGCATGTAGATCAGCAGCCCGACGAGCGGGAAGATGAACAGCGCTATCAGCCAGACGGCCTTCTTGCCACCCCCGATGTCATGCCGGCGGAAGATGTCCACGATCACCCAGAACAGCATCATGAAGTACGTGATCAGGAAGAAGATTACGAGACAGCGACCAGAGGGTTTCACCCAGGGTGCTGGTCCGGACCATGACGGCCTCCTTGTGCGGTTCTACGCCGCGGTCGGCCTCGTACGGCGCGTCACGATGCTCGTAGGAGCGGGTAGCGCCGCGCTCATGCCGGCGCCCGGGTTCGCCGTGGGGTGGCACCACCACCCTCCGCCGGCCGGTCAGTCGGGGTCGGGCAGGCGACCGCGGTAGGGCAGCGCCGGCATGCCGCGCGACGCCGAGCCCTTCGACCGCGAACAGGCGACCCGCGAACGGCTGGCGCTCGAGGGCCTCGTCCGACAGGTCCGTTCGCGGGCGCTGGTCACGAACAGGTCGACCGGTCGGGACCGCCGAAGGCGCACGAGGTCGGCCGCTCCACCGGCATCTCGACCTCGTCGGCCAGCGATCCGTCCGGCAGGTAGCGGTGGACGGTCGCCCCCGCCCCACAGGGCGGCCCAGATCCCTCCGTCCTCGTCCACCGTCAGACCGTCAGGCACGATGCCCGGCGTTTCGAGGCCGACGAGGGTGCGCCCTGGTTCGCTGATGGCACCGGTCGCGTCAGTCGAAGTCGAAGGCGAACACGTTTCCCGACCGCTGTCGTCGAGATACATGGTGCCGCCGTCCGGGCTCCACCCGATCCCGTTGGAGATGGTCAGCCCGGTCAGCATCGTGGTGGTGCTGCCGTCGAGCTCCAGCCGGTAGAGGCTGGCGGCGCCCGGGGTCTCGTCATAGGCCACCGTGCCTGCCCAGAACCGCCCCTGCGGGTCGCACGCGCCGTCGTTCATGCGCGCCTCGGGGTCGGGCGGCGGCGCGGCTGGGCCAGCTCGCGCACGGTGCCGTCCGTGGTGATCTGGAGGTACCCCAGCCCCGCCAGCGAGCGACGTAGCCGCCCGGCTTCCGCGGGGGCGACCGCGCCCACGTCGCGGTCGAGGGTGATCGTGGACAGCTTCTGAAGCGCGCCCTCGGCGTCGAGCGTGCCCGCGGTGCACCTGCTTGCCGAGGATGTCGACCCACAGCAGCTCCTGGCGCTCCTCGTGCCAGCGCGGCCCCTCGCTGAGCAGTTCCGGGGGTTTTCCGACCACGGGCACAGGCGGATGACGGTCATGCCTGCAGGTTAACCACGACCTTGATGTCGTCCGGCTCGCGGTAGAGGGCCGTCGTTTGCAGTCCGCCAGCGGGACGCTCCGCGTGATCAGGCCGCCGAGCCCGCGGGATCGGCCGCCGCCAGGGCAGCGTGCCGCCTGGTGCCAGTGGCGGCGCCCGGCGTTGACGCTGCCGAACATCACCGCGTTCTTGCAGCACCATCGCCCGGTTCATCTCGTCGTCCACGTCGAGCGTGGGCGGCGAGGTCATGATGCCGGTCAGGCACATGATTCCGCCGCTTGTCAGCTTGCGCCCGGCGGCATGGACGACGCTGCCGGCGCCGGTGCACTCGACGACCACGTCGGCCTCGATGTCCACGTCGGCGGCGTCGCCGGAGTGGTAGTGGGCGCCGAGCGCCTCGACCAGGTCCCGCTTCGGTCCGCCCGTTGCGTGGTCGGCGACGTGCACCTCGTACCCGCGCTGGACGCCCGAGCAGCGCGGCCATCAGCCCGATCGGCCCGGCGCCGGTCACCAGCGCCCGACCGGGCAGGAAGAACGCGCGCTCGGAGATCCGGTCGACCTGCTCCCATGCCTTTGCCAGCACCGAGGTCGGCTCCAGCAGCACGCCCAGGTCCCCGAGGTTCGCGGGAACGCCGATCGCGTAGTCCGGCTCCAGTCGCCACAGCTCGCTGCCGTAGCCATGCGGCCAGACGATGCCGCGCTCGGTGTACCGCCCGTTGCGGCACATGTCCCAATCGCCGGCGGCGCACGCGGGACACGGCACCGGATCGGGACGGCGGACGATGCCGACCACCGGGTCGCCGGCCGAGAACCCCGAACCGGGCGGCGCCGACACGACCTCGCCCAGCCCCTCGTGGCCGAGCACGAGCCGCCGCTCGCCGTCGGGCGGAGTCGCCGTAGACGCCCTCGGCGATCTCGCGGTCGGTGCCGCAGACTCCGACCAGCCGCCCGCGGACGAGCAGCGTGCCGTCAAGATCGCCTGGATCTGGCACCTCGTCGACAGCCGCCGACCCGGCTCGCCCGGCTCCACCGTCATCGCCCGCATGGGCCGAACCGTCGCACCCGATGGATGATGCGTCGTCATCCCAAGTGGACGAAGCCTGTCCGCTCGCGGCTCCGCATGATTCGGTCATGCCGCGAGGACGAGCCGTTGCCCTTCGACGTGGTGGTGGTCGGCGCCGGTCCAGGCAGGCATGGTGCGGCGCTGCGGGCTGCGCGGCTGGGGGCGGCGGACGGCACTGGTCACGCGGGATGACTTCGGCGGCATGGCGGCGAACGACGGGCCGGTGCCGGTGCGACGCTGGCCCAGGCGGCGCGGCTGATCCGGGAGGCGCGCCACCTTCCGGCGCACGGGATCGTCACCGGCGAGATCTCGGTCGACTACCAGCGCCTGCTCGAGCGCGTCCAGCAGGTGACGCGCGGGGCACGCGACCGGTCGCTGCTGCGCGACGAGCTGGAGGAGGCAGGCGTCGCCGTCTTCGAGCACGCCGGCACTGCCCGCTTCGTCCGACCCGACGACCGATCGAGAGCGAGACGGCGCCGCCGCTTCGCGGCGAGGAGATCGTGCTCTGCACGGGCGGCGTGCCGCGGCGCCTACGTCCCCGGCGGTGAGCTCGCCGCCACGCACAGCGACGCCTGGGGCCTGTCGAGACGCCGGGTCGATGATCGTGATCGGCGCCGGAGCGACCGGAGCCCAGGTCGCGTCGATCTTCAACGCCTTCGGGACGCGCGTGTGCCTGTTCGAGGCCGCCCCGCGCCTGCTGATGACCGAGGACGAGGACGTCTCGGCGGCGTTCACCGGGGCGCTTCGGGAGCTGGGCATCGAGGTCAGGGATGACGGCGGGACTGTCCTCGGCCTTCGAGCGGTGCGACGCCGGCGTCCGGCTCAGCGTCGCCCGGGAGGGCGTCGAGAGCCACCTCGAGGCCGAGCTGGCCGTGGTGGCGATCGGGTCGCTCGCGAACACCGCCGACCTGCAGCTGGAGGCGGCGGGCGTCGAGACCGATCGCCGCGGATTCGTGGCGGTCGACGACCAGATGCGGACGTCGGCGCCGCACGTGTTCGCTGCCGGCGACATCACCGGGCGGGCGATGCTCGTCCACGAGGCGATGCGCCAGGGCTACGCCGCCGCCACCAACGCCGCCGGCGGCAGAGGACGCCGGGCTGACCGGGGCAGATCAGCCCGGTGGGCAGCTTCACGGATCCCGAGTACGCTCGGTCGGGCTGACCGAGGCGGCGGCGCGGGAAGGGCATGACGTGCTGGTTGCCCCGGGTCGCGTTCGACGCGCTGCCGCGGCCGATCATCGACGGCCGGACGACCGGTTCTGCAAGCTGATCGTCGATCGCGGCGACCGCGCCATCCTGGCTGCCACATCGTCGGCGAGCCGCGGCGGTGGGCTCGCCCAGCTCGCTGCGGTGGCCATGGCGGCGGGCATGCGGTCGACCGACTCTGGCGCGGGTGCCGTTCTCGTTCCCGACTACGCCATGCGCTCAGCCGCGCGGCGATTCATCGCCGCCGGCGCGGATTTGAGCCCTGACGACGCCGTCGCTGCCGCGAGCCAAATAACTCGCACCGTCCCCATTGGGTCGACGAGGCCATATCGGCTTCAGCATTTCAGTGTTTTGGACGTCTGCAGAGGCTAAAGGCTCCTGATTGGTTGGGACGGGGGCGCTGACAACGCCCACGCAAACACTCCCGGCAGCCGGGCGGCGAACCCGCTGGTATGCGCTCGAGCCCGCCGCGGTCGCCGCCACCAGTCGAGGTGAGTGAGGACGTCGGGCTTGCTCGGCGGCCGAGGCCGGCGCCCCCTTGGCGCGACTGCCGCAACGAGCGGCCGGCCGAGGCGCCGCCTTTCCCCGGTGAAGCGGTTCCTCGCCCCAGTTCCTAGCTACATGCAGCTGATCCTGTTCGGTGCGGCCATGTTGGCGCCGCGGTCCGCAGCTGGTCGACCGCCGTCTGTGCTGCTGACCTATCACCCTGCTGAACACGAGTCGTCGGCCTCGTTCAGGAGGGAAAGAGCGCAGAGTACGATGAACGCGCTAGACTCGATGATGAAGGAGACCGCGCGTGTCCATCGCGATGGGTACGAGGGCGCGGTGTCGATGCCCTTCAGCCAGCTGGTTGTCGGTGACGTCGTGTTGCTGGCCGCAGGCGACCATGCCGCCGACGGCCGCATCGTCTCGGCCAGCTCGCTGCAGATCGACGAGGCTGCGCTGACCGGGGAGAGCGTGCCCGCATCCAAGGATGCCGCCACCCTGGAGGCCGACGAGCTCGGCCCGGGCGACCAGACCAACATGGCCTTCATGCACACGCCGGTCACGCCCACGGCAGCGCGGTCGTGATCGTCACCGGCGCCGGCGGCGACACCCAGGTGGGGCGGATCGCCAACATGCTGACGACCACGGTCCACGAGGAGACGCCGCTGACGCGCCAGATGAACACGCTGACGCTCTGGATCATCGGAGCGGCGGGCCTGACCATGGTGATCATGTTCGCCCTTGGTATCCACCGGGGGCAGGCCAGGACGCGCTCTTCATCAGTGCGGTCGCCCTCGCCATCTCGGCCATCCCGGAAGCCTTGCCTACCGTCGTCCAGGTGGTGCTCTCGATGGGCAGCCTCGAGCTGGCCAAGCAGAAGGCCATCGTCAAGGACCTGCCGTCGGTCGAAACGCTGGGGTTCACCTTGACGATCAACTCCGACAAGACCGGCACGCTGACCATGAACCAGATGACGGCAGTCGAGGTGTTCGACGCCACCAGGCGCGACGCGACCGCGGGCAGCGGGTACGGGCTCGAGGGCACGATCACGCATGCGGCGGGGTCGGCGGACACGATCGAAGACGCGATCCTGCCCTACGTCATCGCCAGCGACGCGCGGCTGGTCGACGGCAAGGTGGTGGGCGACCCGACCAGGGGGCGCTGCTCGTGCTCGCGCACAAGGCGGGGCTCGACATCGACTCCACCCGCGAGTTTTCCCACGTCTGGCAACGCTGCCGTTCGACCCCACCTACAAGCTGATGGCGACCTTCAGCAAGGTGACCGACACGGCGGGTGCCGAGCGCGTTCGCTGCCACGTGAAGGGTGCTGCGCCGGCGGTTCTGGGCCGCGTGTCATCCGCGCTGTCCGACGGCTCGAGCGTCCCCTGGGACGACAGCCTCAGGGCCCGGGCGGAGGAGAACATGCAGCGAATGGGCGAGGAGGGGCTGCGTGATGGCTGCCGCCTACCGCGACATCGACCCGCGGGGTTCGACCCCTCCGGCGACCTGCTCGCCCACGTCGAGGGCCTCGAGATGACCAGCCTGGTGGCGATGGTCGATCCGCCCCGGGAGGAGTCTGAAGGCCGCCGTCCAGCACGCTCAGAGGCCCCATCCGGGTGCGGATGGTGACGGGTGACGACGTCGTCACGGGCGCAGCCATCGCGAAGCAGCTGGGCATCCCCGGCGAGGCGCTCCTGGGCGCCGACTTCGCGCGGCTGAGCGAACAGGAGCGGCTCGACCGGATCGAGGACATCGGCGTGGTCGGCCGTGTGGCCCCGGAGCACAAGGTGCTGCTCGCTGACACGCTGAAGAAGAAGGGGCACGTCGTTGCCATGACAGGAGACGGCTGTCAACGACGCTCCTGCCATCAAGGCGGCGGACATCGGCATCGCGATGGGCAGTGACACGGAGGTCGCCGAGAACGCCGGCCGCATGGCCCTGTCCGACGACAACTCGCGACCATCGTGTACGCGGTCGAGCAGGGTCGCAAGCTGTTCGACAACCTGACGAAGTACATCCGCTTCGTCCTGCTCCTGCTTGGTCGCGTTCATCCTCACGTTCCTGGGTGCGAGCATCTTCAACATCGCGGCCGGCGAGCAGCTTCACCTCCGCGCAGGTGCTGTGGATTCACTTTCTGGTGATGCGCCCTCGGGATCGCGCTGGGCTTCGACCAGGAAACGCCGGGCCTGATGCGCCTGCGCCCGCGCCCGCGCGGCGAATCGATCCTGACCAATGGGATGTTCGCACTTTCGGTCTGGCGGGTCTACATGGCGGTGGCCAATCTGCTGCTGATCGAGCTGGACTTCACCACTACCACAGCGTGCAGATCGGCTCGTCGATGGGCGTGACGGCATTCGCGCTGATGCTGATCGCGGCCGCCTACCACTGCCGGAGCGAGACCGGCACGATCCTGACCACCGACACGTTCAACAGCCGGAACCTGAACCTGACCGCCATGGCCGAAATCCTGGAGCCGTCCTGCTCACCGAGTGGGGCCTTCTCCGCAAGCTGCTCGGAACAACGGAGCTGACCGCTCAGCAGTGGGGGGCGGCGCTGCTTTCGGCGGTCGTCCTGCTGGTGGTCTGGGAGGCCGGGAAGTGGATCGTCCGGGGTGAGCGGCACCGGGCCGAGGCGGCGCCCACGGTGACCAAAACGACGCCGCCCCCGGTCTCGCGTGAGGCCGGGGGCGGCGGGACTACCTCCGCGTTGTCGGCTCAGCCGACGCGGATCAGCTTCTTGTTGACGAACTCGTCGGCGCCGTACCTGCCGAGCTCGCGGCCGGAGCCGGAGCGCTTGACGCCGCCGAACGGCAGCTCCGCGCCGTCCGCGCCGACGATGTTGACGTACACCATCCCGGCGTCGATCTGGTTCGCGACGCGCTCGGCCTGGTCCTGGTCGGTCGTGAACAGATACGACCCGAGGCCGTAGGCCGTGTCGTTGGCGAGGCGACTGCCTCCTCCTCGGAGCCGACCTTGTAGACGACCGCGACCGGGCCGAACAGCTCCTCGCGGTAGGCGTCGTTGTCCGGAGTGACGCCGGTGAGCACGGTCGGCTCGAAGAAGTTGCCGTCGCGCTCGCCACCCGAACCACCTGGCGCCGCCGCTCGCCCGCGTCGAGCTGGTCCTGCAGCCGGTCGGCCGCGATCGTCGAGGACAGCGGCCCCATGGCGGTGTCCTCCGCGGTCGGGTCGCCGGTGTCCACCGCCTCATCTTCTCGGTGAACTTCTCCAGGAAGTCGTCATACAGCGAATCGAGAACGACGAAGCGCTTGGCTGCGTTGCATGACTGGCCGGCGTTGTCGAGCCGCGCGTTGACCGCGGTCGACCGTCGACTCCATGTCGTCGGTGCTGAGGACGATGAACGGGTCAGAGCCGCCCAGCTCGAGCACGACCTTCTTCAGGTTGCGGCCGGCGATCTCGGCCACGGCCGCCCCGGCCCGCTCCGAGCCGGTCACCGAGACGCCCTGGACGCGGGGTCGGCGATGACCTTCTCGATCTGCTCGTTGCTCGCGTAGATGTTGACGTAGGCCCCCTCGGGGAACCCGGCGTCGAGATAGAGCTGCTGCAATGCGCGGCGGTCTCGGGGCACTGCGGCGCGTGCTTGAGCAGGACCGTGTTGCCGATCACGAGGCCCGGGCCGGCGAACCGCGCCACCTGGTAGGTGGGGAAGTTCCACGGCATGATCCCCAGGATCACGCCCAGCGAGCTGCGGCGGATGATCGCCGAGCCTCACCGGCGAGCAGCTTGATCGGCTCGTCCTTCATCAGCTCCGGGCCGTTGTCGGCGTAGTAGCCGTAGATGTCGACGCAGAAGTCGACCTCGCCCAGCGCCTGCTCGACGGCTTGCCCATCTCGCGGATGGTGATGGCGGCCAGCTCCTCGCGCCGCTCCGAGTGCAGCTCGCCGACGCGGCCGACCAGCGCCGCGCGCTCGGCGACCGTCGTGTTCCGGCTCCACTCGCGGTGGGTCTTGTAGGCGAGCGCGACCGCGGCTTCGAGCTCGTCGTCGCTGATCGTGGGGTAGGACTTGACGGTCTCCCCGGTCGCCGGGTTCGTCACTGCGTAACCCGTCAATGTCTGGACACTCATCGCCACCTCGCTGACGTCGTGGACTCCTGGACCCTTCGGCGGGATGTTGGCCGGCCCGGAGAGGGCGGTGCGGGCCGAGGAACCCTGGGTCTAGCGGCAGGTGATGGTGCCGGAGTCGAACAGGTCGGCGGACTCGACTCCCAGAACTGGTAGTCCACGTGATCCGCGTAGAGCATCAGCTTGAGTGCGCCCCAGCGGGTGTTCTCGCGGATCGCCGAGCGGCTGTCGTTGGTGTTCCACTGCTGGGCCAGGACGTTGCCGCCCGTACCGACCACGAACTCGGTGATGCCCTTGTTCTGGGGGACGACCACGCCGGAGTTGTTGAGCGGCTGCCAGCGCTCGTACACGTGCGAGTGGGCGTTGACGATGAGGTCGTCGCCATACGGGAAGAGCTGGTTCCAGAACGTCGACGTCGACGGCAGTCTGAGGCTGATGTCCGAGAACCGCGCGGCGTGCCAGAAGGCCAGCGAGCAGGGATGCGTGCTCTTCGGCCGGGCGGCGAGATCGGCCGCGAGGTCCTGCTGCAGCCAGGTGCCCTGCGGAGTGGGCGGGTTGATCGTCATCGCCACGTTGCTGTTCAGGCTGATGATGTGCCAGGCGTTCTCGGTCGGCCCGCCGACATCGAGGCTGTACCAGCTGCCGCCGCCGGTCCTCCCCGGGCTGGCCTCCGGCCGGCTCGGTCGGGGAGCCGTTCGGGAAGTTCCAGTACCAGAAGTAGCCCGAGCCGTCGGTCAGCTGCTTGTACTCGTGGTTGCCGATCGTCGAGATCGTCTTGCCGGCGTCTGACCCGTAGATCGGGTTGTAGAAGTTCATGAACTCGTCGGGCATGCCGCGCTGGTAGACGTCGCCCAGATACATGAGCATGTCCGGGTTCCAGGAGTTGACCATGGTTGGCCACAGCCTTGGTCTGCGTCGACCCGGACGGTCCGTCCCCGAAGCGCCGCCACGGTGAATGGGAACGTCTGTCTTGCTGAAGATCGGGAGCAGCCCGTTGTTCTGGATCGGGGAGGGGAAGCTTCCGGGCACCGCGTTGGAGATGATGACGGGGACGTTTGCCGAGTCGGGTGCCGTCGAGCTGGATGTTGCGCCGCCAGCGTCGCGATCCCGACGGGGTGTTCGGATACTGAGACGTGCCCCATGTCCAGGTGTAGGTGCGGTTCCCTTCACCCCCGACGGTCGAACAGCTGCGTGAGCGTGTAGTTGCCCTGGAACAGCCAGCTCAGGCAGCCGGTCGGCGTCTTGCGCTGGCCGTAGCAGCCGCGCTGCTCGCCCGCGGGAGCGAGCCGGCGTGTAGGTGACGGTCGCGGTGATCTGGGTGTTGCCGATCACGGTGACCGGCATCCGGCGGTTGGGCTGACCGCCGTGCCGCCCTGTGGCTGATCGAGGTCACGCAGACGGTGCCCAGGGTGCCCTGCGAGTCGGTGTGGCTGGCGCAGATGTTGGCATGCGCGACCGCCGCGCCGCCGAACCACGCCGCCGCCGCGAGAACCACAACCAAACAGACCCGAACCCCGGAGCTCACCACGACAGGGTACGGGACGTTGCCGGTTTGCGCGAGTAGGGTCGAACACCCATCTGCCTGAAGGAGGCCATACGACCAGACAACGGTTCGGGGGCCCAGATCGTTTCCCCGGATGCGCGCGAGGCGAGGTTTCAGGCCACGCTGGCGTCTCTGCCACGCGCCGTAGTCCACGGGCAGGGCCTGCCCCGTACCATCGCCAGCCGTGGCCGAGGGCGTCGTCATCCGTCCCGAGCGCGAGGCGGACCATCCCGCGATCGCAGACGTTGTCCGTGCGGCTTCTTCGATCACCCCGACGAGGTCGCGGCATTCGTCGAGCGCATTCGGGCGTCGGAGCAGTTCGTTCCGGAGCTGGCGTTGGTTGCCGAGGACTCCTGGGCGGTGTGATCGCGCACGTGATGCTGAGCTGGGTCAGCGTTGACGGCGGATCCCGTACGAGGATCCTCAACCTCACGCCGATGTCGGTTCGGCCTGACCGCCAGCGCATCGGTGTGGGAACACGGCTGATCCGGGACGCGCTCGGCCGCGCCGAGGAAGCGGGCGAGCCCGCCGTCATGGTCGAGGGTATTCCCGCGTACTACCCTCGCTTCGGCTTCGAGAAGGCGAGCGTGCTCGGCTTCATCTCCCCGCATCCGAAGATCCCCGACGAGGCGTTCATGCTCAAGCGGCTGACGGGTACAGCGCCGACCTCGCCGGCCGGATCGTGTATCCGGCCGCGTTCGACGCTCTCGGGTACTGATGCCCGGCCAGGAGAGCGGCCCGCTCAGCGAAGCGCCTGCTCGAACCGGGGGTCGTCGCGGACAGCGGCGAAGTCGTCGTCTCTGCGGGCGTCGTCGCGGAACCGAGGACGCAGCTCGACCGCCCGCCGGAGGTGGGCGAACGTCTCGTCGCCTGTGTCGCCCGCGAGCGTTGCGAAACACGCGTAGTTGTAGTTCAACCCCCGCGTGATCCGGCATCGTTCGAGGGCGCCGCGACCGCTTCCAGCGCGTCGGCGTACCGCTGCTCGGGTATGCCTTCATCGACTCGCTGTGGAAGGGCCAGGCGTCACCCCAGTCGACGCCCTCGTACGCCTCGCCGGGCGTGGCGCCGATGGCGAGGACGGTTCCCTCCCCGGTCGCCTTACGCCGCGCCTCCGGCGCGACGAACACCAGCGTTCCGGTCGGCGCGTCGAACTCCTCGCCGTCGATCTCGAAGGTCGCGTTCCCGTCGAGCACGATGTAGAGCTCCTCCTGGCCCGACCCGGCCTCGTCGTGCTCGCCGATCAGCGTGCCGTCCTCGCTGGGCGTGAAGGCGTTGATTCCGAATGCGTGGATCCCGAGGTGCTCGCGCACCGGAATGTCTCTGCCGCGTCGCTCGATATCGTCGAGGCGCGCGACCCGCCAGTTGGGCTTGTCGTTCATCCGATCACCTCCGTCTAGAGCCCTAGATGAACCCGAGGACAAGAAGAAGAGCGGGCGAGGAGAATCGAACTCCCGTCGTAAGCTTGGAAGGCTTCTGCTCTACCATTGAGCTACGCCCGCTGGGGTAGGGATCGTACCCCGCCGGCATTCGAGCCATGCCTGACTCAGGAACCCCACGCACTGCGAACGCGGCCTACATCGATGCCGTCGCGCACGGCCGGGTTGACCCGTTCGGCCACCGCGAGCATGTGCGGCTGGCGTTCGCGCTGGTGGCAGAGCACGGCCTCGAGGACGCCGCGCAGCGAGCTGCCCGGATCCTGTCCCACATGGCCGCGGCGCATGGCGCGCCGGAGCGCTTCCACGTCACGATGACCACCGCCTGGGTACGGGCCGTGGCGCATCACATGACGATCGCGCCGGAGCTCACCGACTTCGACCGCTTCCTGGAGCGGTTCCCGCGGCTGCTTCGCCGCGACCTGCTCGACGCCCATTACTCGCGCGACGTCATGTTCAGCGACACGGCCCGGGAGGCCGAGGTCGCGGCCGACCGCCTGCCGATCCCCGCCTAGGGTACGCGCCAGATCGAGACGGCGATCTCGCGCGTCCGCTCACTGAAGCGGCCGTCGGGTGCTGTCTCCCGCAGCAGCCGGCGGAGGTCGGCCTCGAACTCGGCCACCCGCTCCCCGAACAGGTGCGGAGTCGCGGACGAGAGTGAGAAGATCGAGGCGACCACCTCGTCCTCGGATCGCTCCAGCACCCGGCCGCCGCCGACAGTCAGCTCCTTCGGGCCGACGAGGCTGGTGGCGGACAGGATCTCGTCCTCGCCGCTGGCCGGCCCCTTGGGCAAGATGCCGCGCCCCGCGCGCCGCACCGGTCCCAGGTAGGCGCGCACCAGGTCGTCGATCCGGTCGCGTGGAGGCTCGGGGTAGGGCAGCGGCGGGCCGCTATCGCGGGTGCCGCGGTGAGTGGTCGCGTGGACGTGCACCCAGGCGCCGCCCGGCTCCAGCATCTGCGTCACGGCGGCGGCCACGCGGGGTCGGTCCATCCAGTGGAAGGACTGAGCGAAGCTGGCGACGCGGAACCTCCCGAGGTCGCCTGGGAGATCCTCCGCGCGCAGCTCCTCGAAGCGGACGTTGTTCAGCGCCAGCTCGCTCGCCTGCCGTGCAGCCTCCTCGACCATCCCGGCGTCGGCGTCGACTCCGACGGCGGCCGCGAACAGTGGCCCCAGCAGGAGGGTCAGCGATCCCGGCCCGCAGCCGACGTCGAGCAGGCGGCCGGTGCCGTCCAGCTTCAGCTCGGCCCGGACAGCCTCGGCCAGCTCGACCGGGTAGGCGAAGCGGCCGGTCGCGTAGTACCGCGCACTGCCCGCAAACAGTGTCTCATCCCACTTCCAGTCTCCCGCGACGTCGGCCATGACCCGCCGAACGGTACAGTGCGAACGTGGTGTCAGAAGGCGTACACCGGTCGAACATCGAGATCGTCTTCTCGGACTGGCTGGACGCGATGCGCCGCGGGGATGTGGAACGCATGGAGGCCGTGCTGGCTCCCGACGTCAAGCACGTGGGCATCGTCCCGGAGTGGGTGTGTGCCAACCGGGAGCAGGTGCTGAAGGTGGCGGGCCCCCGGGCCGGCCGGATGCCTGCGGTCGAAGCGCTGGAGCTGGTAGGCGCGGGCGACCACGTTGTCATGTCGGTGCGCGCGCCGGGCATCGGGCCGACACCGGACGGGCCTGACCGGGGACAGGCCTGCATCGTCTTCACGCTCCGCGACGGCCTGATCGTCCACATGCAGGACTACGTCCACCGGGCCGACGCCCTGGCCGCCGCGGGCGCCTCGGGCGACTGGGCCTGACCGCTCCGTCCGACCCGCCTGCCATTCTTGAACGTCCGGCTCTCGTTTGAGATGGAGGCAGGAGATGAGCGTGGTGTGGTTGATCGTAGGAGGCGTGATCGGGGCGGCCCTCGTGGCGCTGGCCCTGCGCGGCCGGATCCTGGCGCTGCGCGCCGAGCTGCACCACCAGCGCCTGGCATCCGACGAGCGCGTGCGTGCCGTCGAGGAGGCGATCGCCGGCTGGAGGCGACGTTCAAGGCGCTGTCGGCCGACGCGCTGCGCAGCAACAACCAGCAGTTCATCGCCCTCGCCCGGGAATCGCTCGGCCGCTACCAGACCGAGGCCAGGGGGAGCTCGAGAAGCGCGAGAAGGCCGTCGAGCAGCTGGTGGCGCCGATCCGTGAGTCGCTGACGAAGGTCGACGGCCAGCTGGAGAAGCTGGACCGCGACCGGGTGCGCAGCGTCGGGCGCCCTCAACGAGCAGCTGCGCCTGCTGGCCGAGCAGCAGGACCGCCTGCGCGGCGAGACCGGGTCCCGGTTGCCGCTCTCCGCCAGCCCCACACCCGTGGTCGCTGGGGCGAGATGCAGCTCCGGCGGGTGGTGGAGATGGCCGGCATGGTTGCCCACTGCGACTTCGTCGAGCAGAGCACCGTCACCGCCGACGGCCAGACGCTGCGGCCCGACCTGATCGTGAACCTGCCCGGTGGCAAGCACGTGGTGGTCGATGCCAAGGCGCCGCTGACTGCCTTCCTCGATGCCTACGAGGCGACCGACGAGGATCAGCGCGTAGCGCATCTGAAGACACATGCACGGCTGCTCCGGGAGCATGTCCGCAAGCTGTCGGCCAAGAGCTACTGGTCACAGTTCCCGTCCGCTCCCGACTTCGTGTTCCTGTTCCTGCCCGGCGAGCACTTCCTGAACGGCGCGCTGGAGGCCGAGCCGGGCCTGATCGAACAGGGCGTCAACCAGTCGGTGCTGATCGCCACGCCGACCACGCTGATCGCGCTGCTCCGCGCTGTCTCCTACGGCTGGCAGCAGGAGAAGGTCGCCGACGGCGCCCGCGCGGTCTCCGAGCTCGGCCGCGAGCTGCACGACCGCCTGGCCAAGTACGCCGAGCACACCCAGCTGGTGGGCAAGCGCCTGAACTCGACGGTCGAGGCGTACAACGCGTCGGTCGGCTCGCTGGAGGGTCGGCGCTGGTGACCGGCTCGCCGGTTCGAGGAGCACGGCGCCACCGGCGGCGGGCGGGAGATCGCGATCGTCGAGCCGATCGACGTCCACGCTCGGGACATCCGCGTGGCGGAGCTCGACGAGGCGCGCGAGCGCGCACGGCCGGCGCTGCTGTCCGACGCCGGCGACTGACCCGCCTCGCTCTGCCGTAGGCTGTGGCGATGAGTGACCCGTTGTCGAGCGCTACCTCCGGCTGGGGTTGCGGCTTGGCCGGCATGTCGAGGGCGTGGTCGACTCCTACTACGGACCGCCCGACCTGGAGGCAGCGGTCGCGGCTGAGGCCCCGGCCGACCCGCGGACCTCAGGTCGACAGCCGGAGGCCGCTTGCCGGCGGGCCAGACCATGGGCTTGGCCGCCAACCAGGTACTCGGCCTGCGGGCCTACGCGGTGCCCTGGCCGCGAGGAGCGTCGTCACGCCGACGAGGTCGAGGCCGTCTACGGCGTCAGGCCGACCCATACCGACGAGTCCGGTCTTGCGGCGGCGCACGCCGAGCTCGAGGAGCTGCTTCCCGGCGCGGGCACGCTCGCCGAGCGCTACCAGCGGGCCCGTGAGGAGCAACGGGTGCCGGCCGAAAGGTCGAGCAGTTCTGGCCTCCGTGCTCGGGGTGGCGCGGGAATGGACGCGCCGGGTCGTCGAGCTGCCGGCGGCAGAGGGCGTCGAGCCTCGATCGTCCGCGACGTCCCGTGGATCGCGTTCTGCTACTACCAGGGCGGCTACCGCAGCCAGATCGAGGTCAACATCGACCTGCCCATACCCGTGATCGAGCTCCTGACGATCGCTGCCCACGAGGCGTACCCCGGGCATCACACGGAGCGCTGCGCAAGGAGCGCCCTGGTCCGACCGGCAAGGCTGCTCGAAGAGTCGATCGTGCTGGTGCCGACGCCGCAGTCGCTGATCGCTGAGGGCATCGCCAAGCTCGCGCCGTCCGCGCTGCTGGCCGAGCGGGGCGGGGGAAGAGCTGGCCGCGATCGCCCGCCAGGCCGGGATCGAGTTCGACCTCCATCGGGCTCTTGCGATCGAACGGGCGATCGAGCCGTGCGACTGGGCGAAGGTGAACGCGTCTCTGATGCTGCACGAGGAGGGCGCCAGCGAGGCCGAGTCCGCGCCTACATGGAGCGATGGGCGCTGATGACGCCCGAGATCTCGCGCACGCCGTCCGCTTCATGAGTGACCCGACCTCGCGCACGTACATCGTCTGCTACCCGCCGGCCGCGCGCTGTGCGGCGCCTGGGTGGGAGAAGACGGGCTCGCTTCCGGCGGCTGCTGACCGAACAGGTGCGGGTCGCGACCTGGTCGCGCCGCCGGCCTGGCCCGCTCTCAGTGTTAGCGGATGCGCGGATCGATGAACATGTACAGCAGGTCGACGAAGGTGTTGACGACGACGTAGATCGCCGCCAGGAACGTGGTGGTGGCGACGACCGCGGGATTCGCGGGCGTTGATCTGACCTATCACCATGTTCCGATGCCCCGGCCAGTTGAAGATGACTTCGACCACGAAGGCGCCGCCGATCAGGCGGCCGAGGTCGAGGCCTGAGCAGGGTGACGACCGGCAACAGTGCGAGCTTCATCGCCCGGTGGCGGACGACGTTCCGCGGTCATGCCCTGCGCCGCGCGCGGTCAGGTGGTCGGCGCGCAGCACCTCGAGCAGGCTCGACCGGATCAGCAGAGCGGTGCCCCCGATGCCCACCAGAGCGAGGGCGAGCGACGGCAGAAACAGGTTGTGGACCCAGTAGCTGGGTTGAACGCCGCCAGGAAGGTCGACGGCGGCAGCGGCGACCCGTTGAACCAGTTCGAGAAGTCCCAGTTGGGCCACGGCAGGGTGAACCAGACGAACAGGAACTCGGCGACCACGAACGTCGGCACGGCGAAGCAGAGGATCGCGATCATGTTCATGCTGGAGTCGACGCGCGTCCGGTGCCGCATCGCGGCGGTGATGCCGATGCCCAGCCCGAGGATGATCTCGATACGATCGCGCCGACGGCCAGCTCGGCGCTGTTCCTGCCCTTGCTCAGCAGCTCCTGGTTCTGGGGCTGTTGAGGTCGAAGGTGCCGCGGACGAACAGCATGTACTGCCGCCACAGCGGCTCCTCGAGGTGCATCTCCTTGCGCAGCCGGGCCTGCGACCTGGGTCGCACTGCTTGCCGCAAGCGATCCGCACCGGGTCGCCCGGGATCTGCTTGAGCAGGACGAATGCGATCAGGCTGATGCCGAGCAGGGTCGGGATCGCCGTCAGCGCGCGGCGCGTGATCAGGCCTAACACGAGCTACGACCGGTTCCGCCCATCCCTCGGTTTGGACGAACCGCGGGGCGGAAGTTGCCGAGGGAGGTGATTGGCTGCGAGTACACTCAATCCCGATGTCCGAACGTGTGTTGGTGGTTGACGACGACCGGCCGGTGGTGCGAATGCTCGAGCGCACGCTCGGCGCGGAGGGTTACGACACCGTCTCTGCAGCAGACGGTGGTTCGGCGCCCGCGCTGCCGAGCGCGACCCGCCGGATGCCATCGTGCTCGACGTGACCATGCCCGGGATGGACGGGCTGGCAGTCGCACGGCGGCTCCGGGAGAAGGGCGTGACCACCCCGATCCTGCTGCTGACCGCCCGCGATGCCGTGTCGACCGCGTTGCCGGGCTGGAGGCGGGCGCCGACGACTACCTGGTCAAGCCGTTCGCCCATGAGGAGCTGGTGGCCCGGGTGCGGGCGCTGCTGCGGCGGGGACCCCGCTCAACGGCGGCTGGCGTACGCCGACCTGGTGTTCGACCTCGAGTCCAGGCGGGCCACCCGAGGTGGGGTGGAGATCGACCTGACCCCGCGAGAGGCTGGGTTGCTGGAGCTCTTGCTGCGGCGGCCGGGCAAGGTCGTCAGCCGCCGGCCGCGCTGGACGCGGTGTGGAGCGACGGCACCGCTGTGACCGAGAACGTGGTCGACCGGTACGTGGCCTACCTGCGGCGCAAGCTGGGGGAGCCCCAGCTGATCCGAGACCGTCCGCGGGGTCGGCTTCATGCTCCGCCGCTGATGGCGGCGTCCCACCGGCTGGCGAGGCCCCGGCTGCGAACCCGGGTCGCTGCGGCCGCGGCCGTCTCGATCATCGTTCCGCCGTGGTGGTGCTGGGTGTCGGCGTGCAGATCTTTCTCGGCCGCCACCTCCACGAGTCGCTCGACTCCAGCTTCGCGACCGCGCGGCGACGATCGCGCGGCTGAGCGCCTCAGCGCCCTAGCTGATCACCTCGCTCCCGGTGCTCGAGCAGTCGCTTGGCCCACACCCGCTGCAGGTCGAGGTCGTGAGCTCGGCGGCAGATTGTCGCCCGTTCGCTGTCGCTGGGGGGAACCGCGCTCCCTGCGGCAGCGGGATCCACGCTGCGATTGCTCTCGGGCCGCAGCGGCTTCAGCAACGTCCACGTGGGTGACGACCAGCTGCTCCGGTCTACGTCGCGCCGCTGCCGTCGCTTGGAGGGTCGGCTCCGGCGGTGCCGTGGTCGTGGCGTCGACCACCCAGGACGTCACGTCGACGCTGGCGGAGTCGCGGGCCTTGATCGTGCTATCGGCGATCGCCGCCGCCGTGCTGGTGATCCCGATCGCCTACTTCCTGGCCGGCGGTGCGCTCGCTCCGCTGCGGCGGCTGGCCGCCGGCGCCGAGGTGATCGAGGTCCGCGGCGACCCACGGCTGCGGCTGCCGGTCGATCCGGCGGGGCAGTACGCCCGACGAGGTGCAGCGTCTGGCCGAGACGCTGAGACCGATGCTGCCGCCCTGGAGCGGGCTCGCGACTCCGAACGGCGGTTCATCGCGGATGCCTCCCACGAGCTGCGAAACCCGCTGACCGCGCTCCGCGGCAACGCCGCCTCCTGGAGCGAAACGGCGCCGACCCGGCGGCGCTGCACGACCTCCGGAAGACGCCGAGCGGCTGAGCCGGCTGGTCGACCAGCTGCTCGCCGTGGCCCGCGAGGATGCCGCCGAGCTGCCGACCGAGCCGGTGCGCCTGGACGAGCTGGCTCACGCCTACGACGGCGACGCGGACGTCGCGGTGGAGGCGGACGGCGCCACCTGGGTGCGCGGGGACCGCGACGCCCTGGAGCGCGCCCTCGCCAACCTGGTCGACAACGCGCGCCGCCACGGGCCGCCCGGCGGGCGGGTCGAGGTGGAATGCGGGCGGCGCCGGCGGGGAGGCATGGCTGACGGTCAGCGACAGCGGCCCCGGCATCGCCGAAGGCCAGGCGGATCTCGCAACCGAGCGCTTCTGGCGAGGGCCCGGCGCGGAGGGCGGCGGCGGCTCCGGGCTGGCCTGGCCCTGGTGCGGGCGACGGCCGAGCGCCACGGCGGCAGCCTCGTGATCGACGGATCGGCTTCTCGATCCATCTTCCCGCTCTCAAACCGCTCTCAGAAAGCCCGGCTACAACCGAACCTGACCTGTCAGAGGCAGGGGGCGGCGAATGAACATTCTGCGGCGGACATCCACTCTTCGGCTCGTGATCGCGGTCCTGGTGATCGGGATCGTGTCCGGCGCGACCGCCTATGCCGTCAGCACGCGCAGCGGCCCCAAGCCGCCTCCGCGATCGCTGGCTGCGGCCATCCACTCGGCCCTCGCGGGCCGGCCGGTCAGCGGTGTCACGGCGCGGATTGCGTTCACCGACCACCTGCTCCAGACAGGGCTTCCTGGTGCAGCCTCCTCACCGCTGCTGACGGGGCGACCGGACGGCTGTGGGCCGGGGGCGGACAGCTCCGGCTCGAGCTGCAGGCATCGACCGGCGACACCGAGATCGGCTTCGACGGGCACGTGCCTGACGGTCTACGACGTGGCCTCCAACACCGCCTACACGATGGCGTTGCGCCGGGCCGCTGGCGACCGTACTACGGCGGCACCAGCGCGCGGCAGGTGCCCAGCATCTCCGACATCAGGCAGGCGCTGCAACCGCTCCTGCAGCACGTGTCGCTGGCCGGTCCGGTGCCCACCAACATCGGTGGCCAGCCGGCCTACACCGTGCGCATCTCGCCGAAGCACAGCGCGGGACTGCTGGGGTCGGTGGAGCTCGGCTGGGACGCCGCCCACGGCGTGCCGCTCAAGGTGGCGGTCTTCAGCCAGGGTGACTCGACCCCCGTGCTCTCTCTGAAGGCGACGAGCATCAGCTTCGGGTCGGTGCCCGCATCCGACCTGAGTGTGTCGATGGCGCCCGGGGCGAAGGTCGTCCACGTGACGGCGCCCACCCACATGCCGGGCGACTCCGACAGCCACGGCAAGTCCGAGGTCTCGGGCGTGAACGCTGTCGCCCACGCGCTGTCGTTCCCGCTCTCGGCCCCGGCCCAGCTGGTCGGCGTCCCCCGCCGGACGGTGCGTCTCGTCGAGTCGTTGTCGAGCAAGGGCGCGATGGTGGTCTACGGACGCGGCCTGGGCGCGATCCTCGTGCTCGCAGCCGCTGAACGGCGAGTCGGGCAGTCACAGCATGTTGTCGTCGCTGCCGACGGTCGCCGTGCACGGCGCGGCTGCCCACGAGCTTTCCACCGCACTTGGCACCGCCATCCAGTGGGATCGGGGCGGTGTCCGCTACACGTTGATCGGATCCCTCCCGGCACCGGCCGCTGAGGCAGCGGCACGGGCAATCGGGTGAGTTTGGGCACGTCCGGTCGAACGACCATGTCCGCGGGCTCCGCCCCGGTCGAAGCCCGCGGACTCGTCAAGGGTACGGCCATGTCGTCGCAGTGGACGGTGTCGACCTGACCGTCTCCACCGGAGACATCTACGGCTACCTCGGGCCCAACGGGGCGGGGAAGACGACGTCGCTGCGGATGCTGCTCGGGCTGATCACGCCCTCTGCGGGCGTGCAAAGCTGTTCGGGCGCGATCCAATGGTGATGGGCCGCCGCGCGCTGGAAGGGGTCGCGGGGTTCGTCGAGGCGCCGCGCTTCTATCCGTATCTGACCGGACGGAAGAACCTGGAGCTGCTGGCGGCGTTCGACGGCGGTGACGCCGCCTCGCTGATCGACGAGATGCTGGAGGCTGTCGACCTGGCCGACCGCCAGCGCGATCGCGTGGGACCTATTCGCACGGGATGAAGCAGCGGCTGGGCATCGCCGCGTCGCTGATCCGGCGGCCCCGGCTGCTGTCCTGGACGAGCCCAACACCGGCCTCGACCCGGCCGGCATGCGCGACATGAAGGTGCTGATCAGGCGGCTGGCGAGCGAGGGCATCACCGTGCTCCTCTCGAGCCACCAGATGGCCGACGTCGAGGAGCTTGCAACAGGGTTGCCATCATCAACCGGGGCCGGATCCTGTACGAGGGCCAGTGGCGACCCTGAAGCAGTCACTGGGCACCTGGTACACGGTGCGCGCATCCGATCCGGAGGCGGCCGAGCGCGTCGGCCGCCGGCTGGGCCTGGACGATGTTGCCCGTGACGGCGACGAGTTGCGGTTCGGGCGTCCGAGGAGACCGTGGAGCAGTTCGTCGCGGAGCTTACCCGCGAGGGCGTCGGCGTCCGCGGCGCTGGTGCCGCAGCAGGCAACGCTCGAGGATCTGTTCTTCCAGCTGACCGAGCCGGGCGGCCACCAGCCGCTGGCTCCGCTGCCGGGCCTGGAGGCGGTCACCTGATGCCCGGGGTGCTGACGGTCTACGCGTGGGAGCTGCGGAAGCTGGTGCACCAGAAGCGGACGTTCCTGGGCCTGGCCGCCGGCGCTGGCGGTGCCGCTGATCTTCGTCACGGCGCTGACGCTGCAGGGCGGCTCGCCGAACGACGTCGCCTTCGGCAAGTACGTCCGCGAGTCGGGCCTCGCGATCCCGCTGGTGCTGCTGCTGTTCGCGTCGATCTGGCTGTTTCCGCTGGTGACGGCCCTGGTGGCGGGCGACATCATCGCGGCCGAGATCACAACGGCACCCTGAAGACGATCTTCACCCGATCGCTCGACCGCGGCCACATCTTCGCCGGCAAGGCACTCGCCGCCCTCACCTACGCCGCGGCGGCACTGTTCCTGATGGGCAGCGTGGCTGTGGTCGCGGGCACCTGAAGTCGGGCTTCAACTCCCTTGTCAGCCTGTCCGGTGATCGGGTCTCGGCGCCGCATGCCCTGGGGCTGGTGGCGGCCAGCTTCGCCGTCTACCTGATCCCGATCGCCTCGGTGGTGGCGATCGGTCTGCTGCTCTCGGCGCTCACCCGCAACAGCGCGGCGGCGGTGGTGGGGACGCTGATGACCGCGCTGCTGATGCAGCTGATCGGCATCCTGCCCGGCCTGGGGGCGCTCCAGCCGTACCTGTTGACAACGCAGTTCTCGGCCTGGCAAGGGTTCTTCCAGACGCCCACCGACTGGCGCCGATCGTGCGTGGTGGGTCTGCGCCCTCTACGGGCTGCCCTGCCTGCTGGGCGCCTACCTGATCTTCCTGCGCCGCGACGTCAGCGGGGGGTAGCGATACCGTTCGGAGGCCTGGCACCTCCCGTACGCTCTATTAGCTCCCGAAGTTACTGTATTTTCGAGGGGAGTTCTGAGAGGGATGCGCAGGCTACTGCTGAGTGTTACATGGAGTGGTTGTGTTTGGCTTTGCAACCGCCAGCGCGGCGGCATCGCCCGCATTGCCGCGACCGTT
Source organism: Bryobacterales bacterium (assembly GCA_963747945.1). GTDB lineage: Bacteria > Acidobacteriota > Terriglobia > Bryobacterales > Bryobacteraceae > Palsa-89. Next base: position 10,046 of record CAVVHB010000023.1, on the reverse strand, counting down.
CCAGGGGCCGCCATATTCGGCGGGGGGTTCCACAAATGTTCGGGAGCCGCCGGCTTGCACTGCCCGGTTTCGCGCCTGCCACGCCAACCTCGCAGGCGTCGCTCTACTTTTGGACCGACCCGGTCAAGTTCAAGGTCCTGTGGTACCAGCTATGTGATGGGCCTGGTCGGGTACAAGGCGATCGGCCAGCCGGCCACGGTGGACATCGAGCTCTCGCGGATCGGCACCAGAGATGCGGGGCAAGACTACGAGTACTTCCTGAAGCCGGGAGGCGTCGGGTTCACCGCCAACCTGACCACGCTGAAGACGGCCATCTGGAGTCCGGCGGGGCGGTCGCGCCCAGCACGCTCCACCTCACCTACACGGCGCAGCCGGGCTCATCGTTCCCGGCGCAGTGCACGCTGCGTGACGGCACCGGACCTCACTACGTCGCCTACTCGAGCGGTACGGTCTCGGTCTCGTCGATTGGCCTTGCGACCGGCACCGTTTCTTCGGCAACGTGACGGCGAGGCCGATGACTGCCAGCATCGACTACGACCCGGGATGCAAGCCAGAGGTGACGGCGGCGTCTCGTACATCTGTCTCGGTCCCACCGTGCTGAGGACCGTTGCCACGACAGGTGCACCTGGGAGGCGTTCGGCCTACACGGGACCGCGAAGGGTCTCGAAGAGGAGGTCAACACGACCACCATCTCGAGCGCCCTGACCCTCACCCAGGACGCAGGCGTGGCGGGTCACATCTCCGACATGCTGCCTCGACCCCAGTTTCACCGAGACGGGCGCCAGAGCCCTGTTCAAGACAACTGGGGATCCGTTCATGCGGGGCATCGCGACGTTCACCGCCACGGGGCCGCCCGCCGTGTCGAAGCCGCACACGTGCACCGACTGGAGGACGTTCGCTCAGCGCACCTACGTCAATCATGTCTACCGGGGCATTCTCTCGCCCGGCAAGTCTCGCCGCTGAGGGCGATGTTCGACATCGGCGCCATCCCGCTAATCGCCCAGCCGGCGCAGCTTGACAAGGTCGTCTACCGACTGACGGGCTACGCGAACGGTGGGCCGTCGATGTTCGGGTAAGGGCTGAGCGAGCGGAAGGCCGAGAGGCAGCCGGTGCGCTGCGCGAACTGGTAGGGCCCGGTGAACTGGGGTGGGCGGCCGTCGTCGGGGTGCTCCAGGTTGTGCGGCGCGCCGTCGAACATGTCCTTGGCGAGCACCTTGCAGATCGCCTGAGCGCGGAGATAGGCCGTTGCAGCCGGGCCGGTCAGCCCGCCCGGCGCCGCCGCCGCGACTGGCCCGGTCGCAGGGCCGAACGAGAGCACCGCGCATGCGGTCACCGCCAGGATGGCACCGGTCACTATCCGGGCGAGCCAGGTCACCGGGCAGCGATATTGCCAGCGCCTCGATCCACGCCTCGGCGCTAAGCCGCCGCAGGCCGCTGCCTCTGTGAGAAGCTTCGCAAGCGTGTGTCATACAGCACGCACCATCGCGCGGAGTAAAGGGGGAGCAACGATGACCGCAACACGCTGAGCCGGCTTGCGCGCTCGCGGCTGGTCCCGGGGGCCGTCGGCGGCCTCGTCGTTGCCGCAGTTCTTGCCGGTCCGGGGGCGTGGGCGGCGGTGACGTCGTCGAACCCGTCGGCGAGCACGACCTACACTGGCTGCCTGGGCCACACGTCGGGCAGCATCTACGATGTCCAGCAAGGCAACGCGCCTCTGGCGAGCTGCACGACCAAGGACAAGCAGATCAAGCTCTCGGCCGGCGACATCACCGGCGTCGCCGCCGGCTCCGGGCTAACCGGCGGAGCGACCCAGGGCAACGCCACCCTTGCACTCGACCCCGCGTACGCGCTTCCCGTGGATTGTCCCTTGAGCTCTCGCCGACGTCGAGTGGCGACGGCACCTGGGATTGCCTCAGAATGAGCCAGCAGTTCTCCTACCCTGCCGTCAGCTCCGGCACGTTCCAGACCGCCTACTATGGCGGCTTCGGGATTCGAGCTGAAATGTGGCGCGACGGCAGCGACTGTGTCTGCGTCCGACATCTTCGGAACTGTGTTGGGAACGTTCAACGCACTGGTGGCTGCTCAACGGGTCTGCATCCGACGTAGGTTTTCCAGTGGCCGCCGGAGCCGAGGGGCATTTTCGCCTCTAACGGCGGAGGAACCGCGACCTTTGTCTGGGATGACGGCAGCGACGGTGTTGTCACGGGGACGGTTACCTGGTTTCTGGAAGGGCCGGGAGGCGCGTGCCAGTTCGATGGTGACCTCGTCCACAGCACTCCCTAGCCAGACGTCGCAGCGAGTCGTCTAGCGTTCCCGCGTGGTGCGGGAGGGTGACAGGCGGTCCCGATGGGCGTTCTACGGCCTCGGCTTCGCGTTCCTGGTAACGATGCTCGGCACCACCCTGCCGACGCCCCTGTACCCGCTCTACCAGCAGTCGATCGGGCTCTCGTCGCTGATGGTGACGCTCGTGTTCGCGGTCTACGCGGCCGCCGTGGTGGTGACGCTGGCTGCGGTGGGAACCGCGTCCGACCACGTCGGCCGGCGCACCCTGCTGTTGCCCGGCCTGGCATTCTCGGCCGCCAGCGCGGTGTGCTTCGTCGCGGCGAACGACGTCGGCCTGATCCTGCTGGGACGCGTGCTCTCGGGCGTCTCCGCCGGCGTGTTTGTCGGCACGGCAACGGCCGCCATGGTCGACCTGGCCCCGGCGGGCGACCTGGCGCTGGCCGCGTTGATCGCCGTCGGGGTGAACATCGGCGGTCTCGGTCTGGGACCGCTGCTCTCGGGAGCCATCGCCGAGGCGGGGTGGGGCGATCGCTGCGCGTGCCCTACGCCGTCGACCTCGTCCTGCTCGTGCCCGCGCTCGCGTTCGTCTGGGCGGCTCCCGAGACCGTGCGCGGTGCCGGCGGCCCCCGCGCCTTCAGCTACCGCCGGCTGCCGTGCTGCCACCCGAGGCGCGGGCTGCCTTCCTGCCTGCCGCCACGGCCGGATTCATGGCGTTCGCCGTGTCCGGGCTGTTCGGGTCGGTCGGGCCGGGCATGCTCGGCGAGGTGCTCCACGACACGAGCCCGCTGCTCGCAGGCGGAGTCGTTGCCCTGCTCTTTGCGGCCTCGGCGGTCGCCCAGGTGATGCTGCGCGTGACACCGGGGATCGCCACGCTGCCAATCGGGTGCGGCACGCTGATCGTGGGAGTCGTCGTCCTGGCGGCCGCCGTCCTGGTGCCGTAACTCGCCCTGCTGATCGCCAGCGCGCTGATCACCGGGCTGGGCCAGGGCCTGGTGGTCGGTGCCGGCCTGCCCGCCGTCACCAGCCGCACCTCACCGGAGCGGCGGGGTGAGGTCGCCTCGCTCTACTTCGTGGTCTGTTACGTGGGCCTCTGCCTGCCGGTGATCGGGGTCGGGCTGCTGACGCAGAGCGTGACGCTGACCGCCGCCGCCGTCACGTTCAGCTGCGCAGTCGTGGTGGTGACGACCGCCGCGCTGATGCGGATCCGCGCCGTCACCGCCGCCTGAGCGACGGCGATGACGGCGCTCAATCGAGCTAGTGCGTCGCGGCCGGCTCGGGCAGCGGCGGCACGTCCGCCTGGGAGATGACCGGCGGCTCGATCGTGATGTTCGGCAGCGCGCGGTCGAGCCAGCGCGGGATCCACCACGTGCGCTCCCGCAGCAACGCCAGCAGCGCCGGCACGAGCGTCAGCCGCATGAGCAGCGCGTCGGTCAGGATCGCGACGCCGAGCAGCAGCCCGAACTCCTTCGACACCCGGTCGGGGCTGAGCAGGAAGGAGAAGAACACCGACGACATGATCAACGCGGCGGCGACGATCACGCGGCCGACTCCCGCCACGCCGTCCTGGATCGCCTCGATCGTGTCGCTCGCCGTGGACGTGCTCCTCGCGGATCCGGCTCATCAGGAACACCTCGTAGTCCATCGACAGGCCGAAGAGGATCGCGAACGCGATCGGCGGCACGAAGCTCTCGATCGGCCCGGTGCGGTCGAGCCCGATCAGCCCGATGCCGTGCCCCTGCTGCACCACGAGCGTCAGCACACCGAAGCCGACCAGCGCCGAGAGCGAGCGTCGTCAGCGCGGCCTTGATCGCGATCACCGCCGAGCGGAACGCCATCGCGAGCACCAGGAACGTGATGCCGATGATGTAGAGCAGGAACCACGGGAGCGTGCGAGAAGATCCGGTTGCCGATGTCGGTGAACGCCGCGTTCGAGCCCGAGACGTACGCGTGCGCCGGCGACCCCTCGAGGGCGTCCGGGATCACCGTATGCCGGAGCTGCGAGACGAGGTCGTCGGTCTTCGCGTCCTGCGGCTTGTACTTCCCGTACGTGTTGATGATCGCCACCGACGCGATGGTCGTGGTTCTTGTCGTTGTAGATCGGCTTGTCGACCTGGGCGATGCCCGGGCACGCTTCGCAGCGCTGTCTCGAGCTTCGCCGCGCGCCGCGTGGTCGGACTGCATGTCGATCACGACCGGGATCGGCTCGGTGAACCCGGGGCCGAAGCCCGTCGACAGCAGGTCGTACGCCTGGCGCGTGGTCTGGTCCTTCGGCGCCGTGCCGGCGTCGGCCAGGCCGAGGCGTACGCGAGCACCGGGCGAGGCGCACAGCAGGAGCAGCACGACGATGACGACCGGCAGCACGACCTTGGCGTTGCGGGAGACGAAGCGGCCCCAGGCGGCGATCGGCGTCTTCGCTGCCCTTCGCGCGACTCGTCGACGCTCTGCATGCCCAGCCGGCCGCTGTCGATCTTCTGGCCGAGCAGCGACAGCACGGCCGGCAGCAGCGAGTTCGCGAGCAGCACCGCGGTCACACGCCGAGCGCGCTGCCGATGCCGAGCTTGGTGATGAAGTCGAGGCCGATCAGCGCGAGCCCGGTGATCGAGATCGCCACCGTCGCGCCCGCGAAGATCACCGCCCGGCCGGCCGTCGCGCCCGCGGCCGCAGCGGCGTCCTGCGGCGACAAGCCGTCGTGCAGGAACTGCCGGAATCGGGTGACGATGAACAGCGTGTAGTCGATCCCGACGCCGAGCCCGATCATCGGCACGAGGATCTCCGTGATCGTGTTGAAGTGGGTGAACCGGGCGGCCAGGAACAGCAGCAGGAATGCTCCCGAGCACCGCCGTGATCGCGAACAGCAGCGGGATCACCGTCGGCACGAGCGCCCGGAACAGGATCATCAGGATGAAGAACGCGGCGATCAGGCCGATCAGGTCGCTGCTGCCCTGCGTCGGCGGCGCATTCTCGGCCTCACCGGTGAACTCGACGTCGATGCCCGCCGGGTCGGCGATCGCTCGGAGTTGGTTCTCGACCGCGACGATGCCGAGCGCGGCAGCTCGAAGCCCGTCTTGTCGTACTGGATGTCGAAGTACGCGATCCGGCCGTCTTCGGACAGCTGGTGCGACCCGCGCGGCGAGCGGGCTGTCGATCCGCGACGAGTCCTTCTGGTGGTCGTCGATCGTGCGCTGCGGAGGCCGCGCCGCGACGAGCATCTTGCTGATCGCCTGTCACGCGCTGCGGCGTGTCGAGCCGCTCGCCGGCGGGCGCGGCGAGCACGACGCGGAGCGCCGCGCCCTTCTGGCCGCCGAACTTCGCGTTGATCAGATCGGTCGCCTTCTGCGTAGTCCGAGCCGGGGATCTTGAAGTCGTTGATCAGCTTGCCGTGGAAGGCGGCGTTCAGGCCGATCAGGACGACGAAGACTGCCGATCCAGGTCGACACCACGCGCCATGGGTGGTTCGCACAGAATCGCGTCCAGCGCGCAAAGCCGCCGGAGTGCGCGATGCGTTCTTCTTCCTCACGTGAGGTGATGTGTTCTGACATGGGTTCGGACCCCCTCGTCTTCAGCCTGAGGCCATACGGTAGCGGCAGTGCCCGTCCGAAACGCGTCGGTTCGGTGACCGCCTTGTTCTGAAGACACCGCTGCGGCCAGGATCGTGACACGGGGAGACCGGTCCGACACGTACACCGGCCGGCCTGGCTCAGGGTTCGTGCGCGAACCAGGCTACGCGGCGGGGCGCGCCGGCGGCGGCGCTCTCTCGGCCATCACTGCGCGGGTTGATCGCCGCGCGATCGGCGCGGCTCGAGCTCGCCGAACCCGAAGTCGATGCCGCGGCCGTCGTAGCTACCAGGTTTTGGGCGGGCAGGGCAGAGCTCGGACGGCTGAACCACAGCTCGGAGGAAGATCAGCGTGACCTGCTCGTCGCGCTCAGCGTGGCGGAGGTGGCGACGCGCGAGCCGTCGGCGCACATGTCCACCGTGTCGCCCTTGTGGATCTTGCCGCCGGAGTCCTCGATCATGACCGGGATCTCGAGCGAGACCCGGATGTTGCTGACCCGCTGCGCGATGGCCCGCTCCTCGGCAAAGCAGAACTGCACGAGCTCTCGCTCGGTCGCGGTGCCGACGCGCTCGAAGCTGCAGGCGGTGATCCAGGAGCCCTGGCCGGTGCGCTGGCTGCGGACGACCCTGGCCGAGCAGACGAGGTCGATCTTGGATCGTCGGAGCTCAGCTCGATCTCGATCCGGTCGGTGACGGGTACAGGCTCCGAGCCGATCAGCATGGCGCCGCCGGCCGAGAGGTCGACCGTCTCGGCGTCGAAGCTTTCCCAGCGCTGGCCGGCCTGATCCAGGCGATCGACCGTCACCGGGATCGCGACGTCGATCCTGAAGAACGCACGTTGCTGCCCGCTCACACTGCCTCCCGTGATCGCCCGGGATGGTGAGTACGACATCACCGGGTCGAGGGAATCTGCCCGCTTCCAGCAGTGAAAAACCTTCTAAGAACGCTCGAAGCGATCGACATCCTCCGCCTCGGCGATCAGCGCCTCGCGCTCGGCCTCCGCGACCTCGTGCCGCCAGCGGATGTCGACGTTCGCGCTGCGCCCCCTGCGGTGGGCGCTCCAGGTGCCGACCGCACTGCCCTCGACCGTGGCGATGGCCCCGATCATTCCACCCTTGGCGACGTCGGCGATGCGTTCGAGCGGCACAGCGTGTGCGTATCCCTTCCAGCCGACCAGGTAGGGTCGAACCAGGGCAGGAGCTTCGGTGGCACCCTTGCTGGCGCGCGCCGGCGCACGGCTCGCAGCGCCACCAGCCCGTCACCGAGCCCGTCCAGCTCGGCGCCGATCGCGCGGAGCCCGAAGCGCGCGTCTCGCAGCGGGAGGCCGGCCAGTAGGCCAGGTCAACGTCAGTGGCCGGCCCGTAGCCGGTCGGTAGCCTCCGCGCGCCATCTCGGCCAGGGCCGTCTCGCGACGCTCGCCCTTCAGCTCGGTGGGCGGCTGCCCCGAGCCACTGGTCGGTGGCGACGAAGCACTGCTGCAGCCCCTGCAGCGGGCCGCGGACGGTGAGACCGTCGAGGGTGGCCAGGAACAGCACGTGCACCAGGGCGGCCGGGGGCACCTGGGTTCCGCGCCCCGCGAGCTGCTCGGCGATCTGGAACCGGGTGAGCGGTCCGTCGGCGAGCATCGCCTCGACATCGGCGACGGCTCGAGCCGCCTGCGCGGGTGGGAGCCCTTCTTCCGACAGGCGCCGCGTGCACGCCTGTCGCGTCGTCGGCGCGGTCAGCCCGTGGAGCCACCACAGGTCGTCCCGGCAGACGAGATGGAGCGTCCCCCGCATCAGCCACGAGATCACCACATCGCGATCTTCGATCGCGCGATGCACGTCGGATACGCCGAGTCCGCGGGTGCGGGCGCGCACGGCCAGCCGGGCCGACCGCAGGTTCTGCGCCTGCACGGCGAGCAGGCGGCGGGCGACGTCCTCGGCTGTCCGGCCGGGGCGCCCGGCCAGCATCTGCGCGGACAGCCGCAGCCGTCGCAGCCGGCGCTCCGTCATGCCCATCCGTAGAAGGTGACGCCGAGCAGGAGGATGGAGAGGCCGGACGTCGCGACGACGGTCAGCAGGGCGACGACGTTGAACGCCCGGCCGTTGCGGTACTCGCCCATCAGCTCCCGGCTCGCCGCCAGCCGCCAGATGAAGATCAGCAGGATCGCAGCAGCGCGCCGTTCACGACCTGGACGCCCACCAGCAGGGGGATCACCGGAATCCCGGGGATCAGCGCAGCCGCGGCGCCGATCACGATCAGCACGGTGATCACGGCCTGACGAACACGGGCGCCTCGTGCGGCCGCCGGCCGATGCCCTTCTCGAAGCCGAACGTCTCGGCGATCACATAGGCCGCGGTGACGGGGAGGATCGCCGCCCGCCGAGCAGGCTCGCGCCCGCGAGCCCGATCCCGAACAACAGCTCGGCGTAGGTGCCGGCAAACGGCTCCAGCGCCTTGGCCGCCTGCGCGGCCGTGGTGATGTTGTGCTCCCCGGGACGTAGAGGGTGGCGCCGGTGGCGATGATGATGAAGCAGGCGATCAGGTTCGCGAAGATCGATCCGAGATCACCTCGGCCCGCTCCAGCGTTCAGCTCGTCCACACCGACGCCACGCTCGACCACGGCCGACTGGACGTACAGCTGCATGAACGGCGTGATCGTCGGTGCCAGCGGTGGCGATGAACAGGAACAGGTAGGCCGGGGTGTGGTAGATCGTCGGCTGGACGATCGAGTGTCCGACGTCGCCCCAGTCGGGGTGCGCCAGGATTGCGGCGATCGGGTAGGCGAAGAACGGGATCGTCATCAGCACGAAGATCCGCTTGGCGACCTTGTAGGAACCGCGGACGAGCAGCAGCCAGACCGCGATCGCGGCGATTGGCACCGACACCTCGCGGCGCACGCCCGCGAGGCCCAGGGCGGCCCCGATGCCGACGAACTCCGAGATGCAGATGCCCATGTTCGCGATCAGCACCGAGCAGGTGGCGAACAGCGACCAGCGCACGCCGTACTGCTCGCGGATCAGCTCTGCCAGGCCCTTGCCGGTCACGGCGCCCATCCGCGCGGCCATCTCCTGCACCACGATCAGCGAGACCGTGATCACGATCATCATCCACAGCAGGTCGTAGCCGTACTTGGCGCCCGACGGCCGAGTAGGTGGCGACGCCACCGGCGTCGTTGCCGGCGTTGGCGGCGATCAGACCGGGGCCGAGGAATGCGAGCGCGGCGACGAGCCGCGTGGAGCGGCGCGCTGGCCCAGCGGGGTGGACGCAGCCGCGCGCTGCCGGCGGCCGACGCGGCGGCGCACTGCGGTGGCTGCGGATACTCGGTAGGCCATCGGCCTGCACCATGCTCAGACACTGCGTCCATGGATCCCAGCTTAACGGATCGCACGGGTGATTGGTTCCCGGCGGCGTGAGTGCTGGGCGAGCGCGAACCTCAGCGGCGGGTTCGGACGCGGGGAGTGTTCGTGCTGGTGGCACGGGCGCTCCCCGCGGCTCAAGCCAGGCCACGGTTCGCGCCGCCCAGCGCCGACGTTGTCGTGGAATCAATCACCTAAAATTACTCTCCGCCCAAGACGTCGAACCGGCGCCGCCAGCCGCGCGGAATCACGAGCTCGAGCACGTCGTCCACGGTGACGACACCGATCATCTGCCGATGCTCGTCCACAACCGGGGCAACGGTGAGGTCGTAGTCGGTCATCATGCGCGCGACCTCCTCGAGATCGGTGTCGGCCGTCAGCCGCGGAGGCAGGAACGTGACCACGTCGTCCAGCACCGACCCTTCCGCCGCGCGCAGGACGTCGGCCAGGGGGATCGCGCCGCGCAGACGCCTGCGTGGATCCATCACGTAGACCCATGCCAGGGCGTCGGCCGGATAGCGGCTCTGGGCGATCCGCTCCAGTGCCTCCTCACGCGTCGCGTGCATGTACAGGCACACGAACTGGGAGTTCATGAGGCCGCCGGCGGTTGCCGGGTCATACCCAGCCAGCGCCCGCACGCGCCGGCGCTGGGGCGGCGGCAGCAGCTTGATCACCGCCTCCCGGCGATCGTCGTCAAGCTTGCCCAGCAGGTCGACGGCGTCGTCGGGCTCCATCCGGGCCAGCACCGCCGCCACGTCGTCGTCCGACCGCTCCTCGATGAACTCCCGCTGATGGTGCAGGTCGAGCTCCTCGAAGACGTCGGCCTCGAGCTCCCCGTCGCCGCCGACGGCCTGCATGATCTCCTCGCCCTC
>CAVVHB010000022.1:0-878567 GCA_963747945.1 Bryobacterales bacterium | reverse complement strand
GCTCGCGCATGGAAGTTGACCCATCCGAGCGGCCACTGGGCGCCGATGGGGCTTCTGCGGAACAGGCAGAAGCAATCCGATTTGGACGTTAGCTTTATCAATTAGAGAAAAAGGAGAATCAAATGACAAGTATGTTTGTAGTGTCCCTAACGGGAAATTGAATGATCTGCAGAAACAGGAGATTGCAACCGCGATTAGTAATCGGCATAGCGAGGCGACCGGCGCGCCACCTTTCTTCGTGCAGGTTGTCGTTGAGGAGCAAGGGACATCGAAGCGATTCCTTGGTGGTACCGCTACCGACAATCACATTTGGATACGTGGCGATATACGAGCGGGACGCGCCGAAAAACAGCGTGATCAAATCATGTTGAACGTCATGAACGACGTGAGTCGCATCACTGGAAATCCCATCGACGATATCTGGGTCTATCTCTGCAATCTGGCGCCGACCGATATGGTGGAGTATGGACGCGTACTTCCCAGGCCGGGCGAAGAGCAGCAATGGTTTGCATCGCTGCCGTTGTCGCTCAGAAAGTATCTGGAGAGCCTAGGTGTCCATCAAGAGACTTTTCAGCTTTGACAGTGAACTTGCGACAGCCAAAAGCAATCGATTTGAACGTTAGTTTTATCAATAAGCTCGAAAGAAAAAGGAGAATCAAATGCCAACTTTTGAATGTTTTACTGCCCCGGAAAAATTGACGGTGGCCCAAAAAGCGGAGATCGCGAACTTGTGCACCACCGTTTATCACGAGGAGTTTGGGATTGCACGCTATCTTATACAGGTGATCTTCCGCAAGTTTGAAAGCGGCGACCAGTATATCGGGGGCGAACCCGCTCCTGACATAGTATGGATTCGATGCGATGTTCGATCCGGGCGAAATGAGGAACTGAAAGCTAAGTCCTTCACCGGGTTCAGCAAGGCGTTGCCAAGACCGCGAGGGTCCCCGAGGAGGTGGTCTGGTTTTATCTTAATGACCTCCCCGCGATGAACATCATGGAGTGGGGGCACATCATGCCGCGTCCGAATCCGGCAGAGACGATCGAAATCGTGACCGTGACTAACCCAGGATCAGTGGTTCATGACGACGAACACTGGTTCGAGGCGCTGTCAGAGCCTTTCAAGGCGCGTCTGCGGGCACTACCTAGCAGCCTCGAATACGCGTCCACTGAATCGCGCTAACGGCTCTATTTGCAGGGTGATCGGCGGGGATCGCCCCGAGGCGCACTTGCCGGGGCCCGCGCGTGTTTCACGAGGAACCCATGACTGCGCGCACCTACGCTCTTTCCGTGGACAGCACGCTCGGCACCAAGCTGCTACCGGGCGTGCTCAGCATCGTGGCGGGCTCCGTCGACGTCATCAGCTTCCTCGGTCTCGGCGGCCTGTTCGCCGCGCACATCACAGGTAATCTGGTGGTTCTGGCGGCGCATCTCGTCACCGGGAGAGACGCGTCGCTCGCGGCGATACTTTCCGTCCCGGTGTTTATTGTGGTGCTGGGTTTGACCAGGCTGGCGGCCGCCGCTCTGGAGGAAGCCCGGCACTGCCCGCTGCAGCCCCTGCTGGCGCTGCAGTTTGTCCTGCTCGTGAGCTTTCTGGCGGTCTGGGTCGCGGCGGGTTCGGGCTTCGATCCCGCCGCGCCGACCGGCGTTGTTGTCGGCATGCTGGGGGTCGCCGCGATGGCGGTGCAGAACGCGCTCGTGCGGATTCTGATAGGGGCGCCGGCAACCGCCGTGATGACGACTGACATCACGACTTTCATGATGGATGTCGGCGCGATGGTGTTCCGGCGCGATCCCAAAGGAATAGCCTACGCTCGCAGTCGTGCAGGGCACACTTGGCCCGCAATCGTGGGTTTCACTATCGGCTGCAGCCTCGGCGCGTTATTGGAGGCCGTGATCGGGCCGTGGTCCTTGGCACTGCCGATCAGCTTCGCTTTCCTGGCACTGGCGCTGGGTCTCTCGGTCAAGAGTGGAGTCTAGGCTCGCCGATCAACCGATCTTTGGTGTCACTGTCCTAGCCGCCAACTCACGTCCATTCGATGGATCACATTCCGTCCGGCTTGGCAGTGAGCCGGTGCGTGTTGAGGCTCGCACTTGTGACCACCCGGCGGTCTCAATTGCGATCTGCTCGCGAGGGAATTTGTCAGTGCGTTTGATTGGCGCCATGACTACGCACACCCGCGCGCCCTCTGGATCGCGGGGAATGGAAAATGGAAACGTGGCCCCGGACCATCATTCGGTACCGCCCATAACCGGCCATGATGTCTCTCAATAATGGAACGGCTCACGGATAGTCCCATTCCCATGCCGTCACCCTTGGTTGTGTAAAACGCTTCGAAAAGTCTGTCGAAAGCGTGAAAATCGAAACCGACCCCCGCATCTTGCACGGTCAGTCGCACACAATCCCCTTCATCTTGTTGGGTTCTGATTACCAACTGCCTCGGACGATCCTCGACAGCGCACGTCGCGTCTGATCCGTTCCGGACGAGGTTCATGATGACCTGCTGGAGCTGCACCGATCGCCGGTTACAAGCGGGAGGTCGCCGGCAAGCTCGGTCCGCAGCATCACACGGTTTCTCTACATTTCATTGAGCGATAGCGCAATCACTTCTCGTGTACCTCATTCAGGTCGACTGACTCGGTTGTGGCCTCCTTCTTGCTAAAAAGCGCGCGCAGGCGTGTAATTACGTCAGACGCACGGTTGCTATCGCGAAAAGCAGCACGAAGTCTATGACGTCACCGTTGCGGATTTTGAGTAGGATTGCGAGACGCTCCGGCAAGTGCGGGCAAGGAAGCAGCATTGAGTCGGCCCCCCGTGCGTAGTGCTTGGCGAAGCAAAATGCCACCCGGTCGATCGGCCATCGTCTGCTGATTCATTGGCCGTTGATTCGGATTTTGCCCGGCGAGACAGCTGATGTGGTCGGGCGATTAGTCAGCCTGTTCCTCCGATTCACGAGTCCAAAAGCCAGTCGTTCAGGGCGCACTGGCCCAACGTATCTATGAATTTACGGCCTTCGAACTCCATCCTCGCAGGAGCAACTGCATGAGCGGGTCGCTAAGACGCTTACTCGAATTCCGCCCAGACGATGGTGTGGTCAGAGGCGGCGGTAACTTTGCGTGGGGCCATGTCGACTTCGGCGGTATGGCAGCGAGCAGCCATTACGTCCGTCGCCAGAATATGGTCTATGCGCCAGCCGAAATTGCGCTCGAATGCGTTGCGAAAGAAATCCCAGTAGGTGTATTGAACGACATGCGGGTGGAGCTTGCGAAAGACGTCTACGAAACCCCAGGCTACGGCCTCCTTGTAGGCGGCCCTAGCGTCGATGTGGAAATCAGGATCGTTCACACGTTTGTCGGGATGATAGACGTCAATCGGCTCGGGGGCGACGTTTAGATCTCCAACCCAGATTGCGGGCATGGCAGGGTTCAAGGCGGATTCGAAATAAACGCTCAGACGTCGAAACCAGGCGAGCTTCAGAGCGTATTTCTCCGAAGAAATCGAATAACCCTGCGGAACGTAGGTGTTGATGATCGGAATCCCGCCGACGACGATCTGGATGATCCGGAAGTCTTCGTTGTCCGCTCCTTCATTCAGGCCGTGAACGACTTTTTCCGGGGGCGTGCGGGTTAGCGTGGCGACACCGTTATAGGCCTTCATGCCGCGAAAGAAGGCGTGGTATCCAGCCTGACGAATCGCATCGACGGGAAAGTCTTGGTCCTGAATCTTGGTTTCCTGCAAACACATCACGTCGGGTTTGTGCTCGGCGATCCAGTCGAGCACGATCGGCAGGCGACGGCGGATGGAGTTTACGTTATAAGTAGCGATCTTCATCGTTGGGGGATACTCAGCATCGCCTTGATTATCTCGCGTGTTCGCGTCGGCTCAGGCCGACAGACGCCGACAGGCAACGGACAGAGGAGGGGCGGACAGGCGCGGATACTCGCGCCGACATCAAGCCCTTGATTAAACCGGTCCTGTCGGAGCAGCCGACGGAATTCAAGGCGCCTTTTTCTTGAGCGCCACGGGGTCAGAAGCTGCGCAAGAGAAAATCTCTTGTGTTCGCCAGCACTTTCTCTCGCATCGCGCGATTGGGCAGTAGTCGAGCAATTGCAACCGCCCCGATCATTGTTGAAAAAATCGCGAAGAAGGCACATTCTTTTTCCAAGGTTCGCTGGCCAGGCATGAACGGCAACATTCGGCTCTTATATTTCACTAATTCCGCCGCGATCTGCGGCTTCATCCTCTTATCTGCCCGCGCCAGTTCCGGGGAAAGCGCCGCCAAAGGGCACCCACGCTCGGGATGTTCACACAGTTCCAGGCTCAAGTAGGTTTCTACAACGGCCTTCCATGCCTCTCCACGCGGCGACTGTTGAGCGGCGTGAACCAGGGTATCTTCGATCTCACGAAAGCCCTCGCGAAGCGACTCCAGGAGCAAGTCGTCCTTGCTCTCGAAATGCTTGTAAAACCCCCCGTGCGTCAGGCCGGCGTCTTTCATCACGGCCGATACCGCGGCGCCATTTAGGCCTTCGGCCCGGATGCGGCGCGAGGCGTCTTTGATGATTTTCTGATGGGTCTCGACTTTATGTTCGGGCCGGTAACGCATGGTTATAGGATGCTGCGAATCATCCGAAGGCGCAATCTTGCCTGCCACTCTGACCGGATGAGGAAAATGTGAATCTATAGGATGATGTATATCATCCCATAGAGCGAGAGGAGATCTTCCATGTCCCATCCGATTTTGGTTACGGGCGCAGCCGGTGGAAGGCAAGGGTCCACCGGACGCGTGATCACAAGTCTTCTGCTGGAACAAGGCATCCAGGTTCGCGCCTTGGTCCATAAGCTCGATTCGAGGTCCGATGCGCTCCGTCAACAGGGTGTTGAAGTGGTCGAAGGCGACCTTCTGGACCCTGCATCCGTCCAGGCCATGATGCGGAATGTCAAGCGGGCGTACTTCACCTATCCCGTGACCGACGGGCTGCTTGAGGCGGCTACGATCTTTGCCGCGGCCGCCGCGATAGCGGCCCTCGAATTGGTGGTGAACAATTCGCAATACCAGGGTAGGCCTGGTGGTCCCGCCTTTCGCGATCTAAAGGGCGCAGCCAGCTTTCGCAATTTGCAGCATCGGCTGGCCGATCGCATCTTCGACTGGGCACGGGTGGGCGCAGTTCATCTCCAGGCGCCGCCCTACTACGAAAACGTGCGCTCTCTTTTCAGCCGGAGCGTCGCCGAACAAAGTACTATCTTCCTGCCGTGGGGCGAGGATAGTACCGTGATTCCGCTAGTCGGCGCACAAGATGTATCCAGTGTCGCCGCCGCTCTGTTGGCCAATCCTGGCGTGCCGTCTCAGACCGCCTACGCTTTGATCAGCGAAACTCCCACCGTGCGAGAAATGATCGAAGCTCTGGAAGAGCGATCGGACGGCCAGTCCGGTACGTGGCTATCACGGACGAGCAGTGGGCCAATGCGGTGAAGGAGCGGCTCGGTCCTCACGCGCTCGAACATCTCTCACATCTTTGGTCGACCTTCCGGAAAGGTGAGGAACGCTATCAGACTAGCGATGCGATTCGCCTGGTTACTGGCAGAAATCCACAGACGCTCGAAGATTTCTTCGGGAAGAATGCCAAAGTTTTCGCTAGCAATACACAGGAGGCCTGAAATGTCATCAGTAAATCTCTTCCGAATTCATCTAGTTTTGGGTTATGTCGCGTGGCTGCTTTGCTTCAGCGTCTATCTTTGGCCCCGGCTCAAGATGGCAAACCGGTTCGACGCCCAACGCTTAATCGCCACACTGCACAGTTTCCGATTCTTTGGGCTCGTGTTTATCCTCCCGGGCGTCGTAGGCTCGAATATGCCCGCCAGCTTCGCAACATTCGCCGCCTATGGCGACTTCGCAACCGGAGTGCTGGCCATTTTGGCGCTTCTCAGCGCGAGGATACGTCCGCTGTTTTGGTCTTTCGTCGTCGCCTTCAATCTCACCGGGGCGACGGACATCATCGTCGATTACTACCACGCCATTCAGACTGGCCTTGATGTGATGCCAGGGCAATTCGGCGCTACCTATGCGATTCCGATCATCTACGTGCCCTTGTTGATGATCACGCATGTCGTGGCGTTCTACTTGTTGGTGCGCCGAGTGTCACAATAAATGACTTTCCCATGCTGTCTTTTTTTAGACCAAGCTGCACGAATTCTTTGTGCTTCGTCTTTTAGAATGAATAGAGGTACATCGGGTGGTAGAATCCGGGATTCTACCCCTCCGCGTTCATTTTCTGTCAGTCCCTTTGCTTGCTGTCCTTCGTGCTGTCCGATGGTGCCGAACCCCGGAATGTTGTGCGAAGTTATCCAGGACTCCCCAACGCATGGGAGTGATCGTCGGCGCCTGATTCGGCTTCGATCGCCTCGGTTAAGACCGGAAGATCAGAAACCAGCAAGATGGTGTTCATGGGTCTGCATGCGCAGGAACACCTCTTTCCCGAACGAATGCTATACCTATTGAGCATGGCTTCCGTGAATCCGATATCCGGAAGCTCGCTCAGGACTTGGTGCTTGCATGAGAGTGTTCGGAGCAAACTACCCACCCAAATCGCCCACCCAGCGTCGCGATTCTAGCCTGCTGCGAATGCCGCTCGGATCAAGCGCGCCGAGGTAACGGAGCGAACACGCCGGTCCGGACGAAGCACGCAATGATCTTCTTCGATCCACTCTCCGCCCCCACCAGTGTTAGGCAGATTTCCCATTGCCGTTGTACCGCGCTCGTTCAGGGATTTGCTGGGTTGATGGGCAGCCCGCTTCTCGTTTGAATCACGTTGCTCCATCGTTGCGTTACCCCTTTTGCCGCCGACTTTGACCAGGCACCGCTTCGCTTGACGGCGTAACCGCCTGGCCGCGCCCTGCGTTCGTCTCCGTTCTGCTTTGCCGGTTCCCCCAAACGGACTCCGCCCTACGGGTTCGTTCGCAAGCGCTCACCGGATTCCGTCCGGTCTCCCCCAACAAAGCACTTCGACTCACCGCTTCGCTCTTGGGAGCGGCCCCGCTTGCTTTTGGGTGCCCCGGTCAACAGACGGGGGCAAAAGGAGACAACGAAATGTTCAACAACGTGACTCTAATCGGGTATCTCGGCTCTGACGCCCAATCCCACACCACCCGCAACAACTCGACCTTGACGGTCCTCTCGCTCGCGACCAAGCGCAGCTGGAAAAACCGCCAGACTGGACAACGCGAATCGCAGACTACTTGGCATAAATGCGTCTCGTTCGGCCGGACGGCTGAATACGCGGCCACTCTTACCAAAGGCGCCCATGTCCAAATCGTCGGTGAGATCCAGACTCGCGAATACGTCGCCAAAGATGGCGCGAAGAAGTCGGTCACCGAGATCCGCGTACAACGCATCACTCGGTTGAGTCCAACGCGCTTCGATCAAACCAAAGCCGAGCCCACCGAGGGGGCCGCCATATAGGCGGCCCTCCACTTCGAATCAAAAGGGATCTCGCCATGATCACCACATCCATTCGCGAAGAATTGATCCTCTCCCACATGCCACAGGTGCAGCTCCTCGCGCGCCGTTTGCATCGGCGATGCCCACAGGTCGAACTCGAAGATCTTATCTCCGCCGGCACGATTGGGCTGATCCAGGCCGTTGACCGTTTCAACCCAAGCCGGCATCTGAAGCTGAAGACTCTGGCCGAGCATCGCATTAATGGAGCTTTGCTCGACTACTTACGGCACATCGACCCGCTGCCACGAGGTGTTCGTCGATTCCAAAAACAGCGCGACGCGATGATTGACGCTTTATCGGCTGGTGGTGAAGTTGCCGGCCATGAACAGATCGCGCAGGCGCTCGGTGTTTCGTTAAGGAAGTATGTGACGCTTTCGCGAATGATCGCGGCATCGGAGCCGATCTCGATTCACGAATCCGCTATCGCCTCTGAGCTGACCGGCTAAAGCCGGTCTACCTCTACTGGGCGCTCGGGTTCAGATCAACTAACTCTGACGAAGCCCGGGGTCTCTGGCGCTCACTACCACTACCAACTACGTTGAGCGATGAATTGCGTGGTGACACTATGGTGACGGTTTGTCGATTTTTGCCGTTTTTGGCGGTTTGAGAGGTTCAAAGAATCAACAACTTAAATGTTGTCAATGCCCAGAATGGGTTCGAGCCCCGCCCGGCTCACCATGTTTTCAATAGCTTGTGGATTTGGGTAGCTTTCACGGGCACGAGCGCCTTCAAACAGGGACGCGCGCTCGCGCAAACCTGCCCGCCGGGATAAGGTCACGGCCCGGTCCGATAGGCAGGGCAAACGCGGTATTGCCAGCGTGAGATATGGGTCACCATCTTCTCGAGACTCGACCGCACGATGGGAACGGGCCGCGCCGCTGAGCGCGCATCCGAGCCGCCCGAGGCTTTCCGTGTCGTATTCATAGCGTGACAGAGCTCAACCCGGCTGGTCATGGCTTCACTTGCCCCGGAGGAACGCGAATGGAAAGCCCGTGAATAAATGATGGAGGCTCGTGTAGCGGCCCGTGTCCGCGGTGAGACCCTCCCTACCGATCATCCTCGGGAGGTGAGAAATTTACAGGGACGGCCTCGGGTCAGTAACCGGCAACCAATCCCTAACAATGCGGGAGACACGTTCCGCGTATTCTTCTAAGTCGGTTGGCTTTTGAACGAATTCCTTCGCACCGAGGTCCACGGAGCCTTGGATGTCCGCCGGATTCGATGACGAGCTGAAGACCACCACTGGAACTTTGGGTTTTGATCGTTCCAAAAACCAAGATCCCGAGACCTTCGGAAGATTGAGATCTAGAAGGATCAGATCAGGCTGAAATCGTCCCTCGGCCAGCATGAACAAAGCTTGAGAGCCATCCCGTGCAACATGGATTCGGACGGGGATTTGCTGTTGTTGAAGAATTTGGCGAATCAGCAGCACGTCCCCTGCATTGTCTTCGATCAGGAAGATGTGCCGCACTCGTTCCATTGTGATCCCTGATCGTTCGATGCGGGAGACGGAAGATCATTTCATTGAGTTCAACAATATCAAGCGGCGATGGACTTTATATCTTTTTTATGCCAAAGCTCAAGCGTCGGTAGGCCCGTGGTGGCCCCGGCTACTGTTGAGCCGGCTTCTGGTTTTGGCCGGTTGACTGCGCGAAATGTTCTACAAATTCGAGCCGGGTACCCCAGGGATCGGTCAGAAAAGCCAGCGCCACTTGGGGCGACCTGCGATACGGAGTATCGAGCTTCAGGCCATTCGCCTCCAGCGTCTTGCAAAAATCTTCGAGGTCCTTTACTTCAAAGCCGACATGATCAAGCACGCGCCCCTTGGTTCCGACAACGGGGCTATCGGTGGGACTAAAAAGCAGCATGGTCCCGGGCAGGTTCACAACTTTCACTTTTCCGAGCGCCTGGCCCGTCCCGCCAAGAGTCTTGAGATACCACTTCTGCATGCCGTCAGCGTCCGGGGTAAAAAAGTGGACTTGGTGGTTTTCCGCTATGGCCGTTATGTTTGGGCCAGCGAGCAATTCGACGCGAAGATCGTCCGGGCCGAGCAAGAACGCCTGGTTGGGCTTGTCTTTATTCGGATTTACTACTTGAATGGTGTAGTGCTCCGCGGCGGCCTTATCCAAAATGTCTTTGATATCGCGGACCCTGAATCCCACGTGATTAACGATCGACCCCTCGGTTCCGGCGGCGGGGTCATCTTTCTTGACCATGACGCGCATCGTCGGCAGCGTGTAGACATCGAGGCCGCCGCCCATCTTACCGGCCGTTGCGCCCATAATGTCCACCCAAAAATGCCTCTGGGCCTCGGGGTTTTTGCTGAGCAGGTAAATGTGGCTGTAGGATACCCGCCCATCTGCCACGGCACCGGCGGAGGGAGTCGCGTTTGTTGGCGCCGGGGACGGGGCGGACTGGGCGAGGCTAACTGAAGCAAGGGCCAGTATGCCGGCCGCGATAGAAAGAGTTTTCATTTTTTTCCTTTTACTTGATCGTCCATTAGAATCTGGTCGATGATCCCGAGCCAAGGACCCAACATCGGGCATTTTGCGTTCCTAGCCGGGCGCGCCAAAAAACACTGTACCATCTCCCAGATTTGCCGGCGAGGGTGATTGGCTCAATCGTGCACGCGGAGGCAACCGTTAACCGGAAAAATGTTGCGGTGTGTCTTTCGGTCAGGGCCAAAAGCGTCGGGAGATAGGGCCGTATTTGGAAAACGCGTTTCACGATCACGCCTTCACCGAAACAGGCCCGGGCCATTCTGTTCTTCTGTCAGGAGAGCCTGCTGTACCGGCTCAAGTATAGTGCCGCACCGGAGAGAGCCGGCGAGATTCTGTTCGCTTTCCAGCCCATGATCGAACTGGGCGGGCCTCCTGATCACGACCCGGCCCAGCACGGCACCGCTTACGATTATGATCGTCGGGTCCCGATCATCTTTTGGGGACCCTGGCGCGCTGAGCGCCGATGGGAACCCGCCACCACCGTGGACATCGCTCCAACGCTGGCCAAGGAACTTGGCGTTATACCGGAAGAAGCATTGGACGGTGTCCCCCTCCAGTTGCCGTCGCGTTGACGTTTACGAGATTCTGTCGTCTACTTACGACCGTTCAGAATCTCCTAAGGTAGACTCAAGCAGCCTGGGAGGAATCTTGCGCTAAAGTCGTATAGAGATTTGGTTTGCGTCCCGTGAATGCGCTATGCGGGATATGAAACGTCCCGCCCTCGTAGAACGCCAGTGTTGAAAGTTCTGCGCGGATGCCCTTTTCGGCTGCTTTGGAGGTCAGAATGGCCGTCAAAAGACACCTTTCGATGGTTTTTTGCGCCAACATTTTTCTCGTGGGCGCATTGACGCAGCCTCTCGGAAAAGGGGTGATTTCCGGCACCACTGTCGATGGCGAGAGCGGCGAGCCCATTCGCAAAGCAGTTGTAACACTGACTCTCGAGGGCACTCCTCACCGTTGGGCGACTGCACGTACGGACGGCTCAGGCCGATTCCAATTCGAAGGGCTTCCTGCCGGGAAATACGATCTGCGCGCCACAAAAGCGAATGAAGGCACGGCGATCTATGGCGCGAATAGCCTCCGAGAGCCGGGCGATTCCGTCACACTCGGAGATTCAGAAATCCGGGGCTCCCTCATACTTCGCTTCCTCCGCTCGGCGTCGATATCCGGGCACGTGTACGATTCCGATGGCGAACCGGTGGCCGAAGCGAACGTGAATCTGCTGCGGCAAGGCCGCAATCTAGGTGCTCCAATCTTAACAAGCTACCGTGGCACGACTACGGATGACCGCGGCGAATACCGCATCGTGGGCGTCGATCCCGGACAGTATTACCTTCGCACCACATCATCCATGGGGAGGTTGGGCGGGGTGCCCGGCGGGCATCAAACGATGCTGGAAGACCAGTACTACGGCGGCGCGCGAGACTCCAAGGACGCGTCACCGATCCACGTAAGCGGTGGCGAGAGCCTGGCCGGCCTCGACTTTCGCCTGATCTCGGAACAGGCGGTTCAGGTTAGAGGGCAGGTCCTGGGCGTTCCGGCGGAACCAGAGTTGACGCGACAGCAGCCCGCGCGCTCAGGAACTCTTGGTATCGTGAGCGGCGTGGTTTCCAGTGGTGGCGGCGGAATGCGTGACCCAGGAATCCAAGTGACGCTCAGTTCCAGCGACCTTGGGCAAACCTGGTCCACCGGCACTGTCGCACAAGGTCCTGAGCATCGCTTTCAGATGGTCGACCTACCCGCCGGCCGCTACCGTGTCGAGGCTGTTCTTCACGGTGAAAGCAAGACTTACGCCGCATCGCAGGTGTTCGATCTTAGCGCCACCTCTGGCGAGATCCAGCTCACCCTGGCACCGGCGGCAGATATTCAAGGAACGCTCCGGGTTGAAGGAGACGCGGCCCGCGCCGGGCGCCCAGCTGGGCCACGATCCAGCGGCAACGGGTTTCACGTTCAACTATCCCGGCCAGGCACAAGGCAGATCAAAGTCTCGGCGCAAGTGGGCGCCGACGGTCGTTTCTCTCTTGAACAGGTTCCACCAGGCGACTGGCAGTTGGCCGTCACTCCCGTGCCGCCGGGCTTCGTCAAGTCGGCGCGGTTCGGAGACAAAGACGTCCGGTTCACAACCTTCGAGATCGGGTCCAGCGGCGAACCCCTGCTGAACATCGTGGTGAGCATGAACACCGCGACCGTTGAAGGCGAGGTTGACGCTGGGTCGTCGGATTCGAAACGCGCCGGGATCGTGATTGCGCCGGTTGGGTTGTATCACAACCTGGCTCGTTTTTACTACGGGGCAGCCGCGGACGACAAGGGAAAATTCAAACTGACCGGTATAGCACCGGGCAAATACAAGATCTTCGCTCTCGAGAAAATGGTGGCCGCGAATTTTCGAACTCCCGAAGCTGCCGATCAACTCGATGAACTCGGTGAAGCGATTGAATTGGCCGAAGGAGCGACGTTGCAAACGCATCCGAAACTGATCCCGGAAGAACGCGCGGCTAAGGCCATACAATGAAAGCCGCCGCCCTTTTCAGCATGCTCATCATTACCGCCGCTGCACAGGAGCAGACCGGGCGGATCGAAGGCGTGGTGCTCGACGCGGCCTCGCGCCAGCCCGTCAAGAAGGCCGTTATTTCAATCAGTTTCACAGGGATGACTCGCGTCCAAACTCAAAGCGAAGGACCGCAAACGGTGACAACCGATGTGAGCGGCAAGTTCGTCTTCGACAACCTTTCCGCTGGACAATATCAGCTCACCGTAACGCACCAGAACTACCCGCAGGCGCGGATGGGCGGCGTGCGAAAGGCCGTACAGGTCTCCGCGGGCGACCCTACTTCTAGCGTCACGGTGGAATTGGTTCCTGGCGCCACTGTTTCAGGACGCATCGTCGACGAAGACGGCGATCCGCTGAATGGATGCATCGTCCAGATTCATTCGGCCAAGAACTTCAATCAAGGCGTACCGCTGATGCGCGTGCCCATGACTCACGATGACGGCTCCTATAGGCTGTACGACATCGCTCCAGGGAAGTACGCGATCACCGCCCAATGCTCGGCGAGCGTGTTCCAACCTCGGCCTCTCTCCGAGGGGCCCGATCCTCCTCCGTCCGCGGCTTACCCGATCCAGTTCTATTCGGCGGCGAGTGATCTTAAATCGGCTGAAATTGTTGAGCTCTTGCCTGGAGCGGAGAAATCGGGCGTCGACTTTCAGATGCGGCCGGTCCCGGTCACCCACATTCACGGTACACTTACCGCCGGAAGCGGTGATTGGCACGGCCGAAACGATCTGCGGATTCAACTTCTCCCGCTCGACCCGCGCGGCCCTCGTTCGTTTGGATTGGGCACCGGCGGACAGGTCGATCCCAAGGACGGTTCATTCGAGTTTCGGCGGGTATTTCCCGGCTCTTACCGGTTGGCGGTGTTCTCGCAGGATTTTTCATCGGGAGGCTTCCAGACCGACACAAACAATCGAGTGGGCGCAATTGCGCGAGTGGACGTTGCCGATAAACCGATCGAGGTTTCACTGCAGCTTCACAGCGCGATGGATATCTCGGGAACCGTCGAGATCGAGAGCAATAACTCGACGAATCGACCGGTACTGAGCCAGATGAACCTTCAACTGATGTCCGCCAACCAGTTCGGCGGTCCGCCTCCTCGAACAAATGTCAATGAAGACGGAAGTTTCACCCTCAAGTCCGTGCTTCCAGGAGAGTGGCGAATCAGGTTGATGGCGCAGTCTGCTTTTGTGAAATCGGTACGTCTCGGTAGTGACGATGTCACCAACCGGCCGCTGGATCTGACTTCGGGCTCGGCCGCGCCTCTCCAAATTGTCGTCAGCACCAACACAGCTACCATTCGGGGAACGGCGCCTGCCGGACAGATGGTGTTTTCCGCGCGTCTGGATGACGACGATATGCAGCAGGCGTGGAGAATCGCGCCAGTGGATTCGAACGGACAATTCACTCTCCAGGGTCTGCCGCCAGGAAAATATCGCATCGGAGTGAAGGACAGCGAAGCCCCCATGCCGGAAGAAGGCGGCCAGGAAGTGACAGTCGGCGAGGGCGAGACCACGACGATGGATCTCAAGCCCGAGACTAAACCCTGAAACGCCGGCGACGCGTCCTCGATGTTTGGAAGAACGTGTTGGGCGGTTGGCGATTGGCGCCGGTCGAGGCTTGGATTCCGCCTACCTACCGCGGCGGAGCTATCGGGACCGGAGCGGGCGGAACCGGCGCTGGAAGAGCAGGGGGTAGCGGCGGAGCCTGGATGGTGGTTATCCGGCCTTGCCGATCTCCTCGCAGCCACACGTAGAGCACGGCCTGCTGCTTGAGCGGGTCCGGAAGAACCACTTGCAAGGATTGCTTCAATCCTGGTCCCGGAAGGGGCGTAGGAAGGCTGGTCAATTCCATTCCGTTATTTTCATCCCAACCTGCTTTCTCGATCATCTCGAGATTTTGGCCCGTCAGCTGATATGTCCGCGGCCCCGTCTGATTCGTATTGTCGGACAGAGTGAATGAATCGACCTGAGGCACGCGCAGGATATGTGCCAGCGTGGAGGGCGGCGATATGCCATCGCGTCCATTGTCGATCAGCGCCTGGAGAGAACATCCAGCCTGCAGCCTGCTGGTGTCGAAAGCCAGAAACAACTGATCCTGCGAGAGCTGCTGCAGATTCGAAGAGCCGTTTTGTTCGCCGACATGCAGCGCCGTCTCATCGCCCACACCTTCGGCGCACGCCAGCCGCAAAATACTGCCGCGTTCAATGTTCTTGACGTCCAGCATGGCATTCAACGTGTATCCTGCCGGAAACTCGCCGGAACGGACCGCGATCGCCATTCCCGTGGGCAGCGAGAGTTTGGAACTCGAAATGGCAGGCAGAGGTCCTGTGATCTCAAGGCCGTCCGTAAATACCAGTGGTTCACTACGATCCGTCAGCCAGGCTTTTACCGGGAGAGCTGTCCCTGGCTGAGGCGACGTCGTCAATTCGATTGTGAGGCTCCTATCGTTCTGATCCGCTGGGTTCGAGCTTGCCGGATTTGAACGGGGCGGATCGAGGTTGAAAATCGCGCCCGGCGCCTCCAGCCTCGCGATCAGCCCCAGGCGGTCGCCTTTGAGAACAAAGTGCTGCGCGGCTGCCCCGTGGTTCACGATGATGGGCAGATTACCGATTTGAGGCGGGTTGGGAAGAATCTCGAAGTTTACGGGGTGGCTCTTGCCGTCCTGCTGTGAGATCAGCAGCTCGTAAGCACCTGGAACAAGATCGTTCGTATCGATCTGCACGTCCATATGGTCCTGCGGCCCCTTACGGAGACCCTTTGCCAGCAGGAACCGCACTTTGTCAGGAGTGGCGAATTCGTCCTTGAGTTTCTGTAACTCCACTTTCGTGGTGAATTCGAAATCGCTGCCCTCGAGTGTCACCGGAAGCTTGCCGGATTTCGCCAGCAGTCTGTCCTGCGACGCCTCTGTGACGCGAGCTTTGCTGAAATCGCTGAGCTCAGCCACGTGGATCTTTCCGGCTGCTTCAAAATGCGTCCAGTCCCAAAACCCGCTCAAAGTGTAATCGCCAGGCGGAATTTTGGCTTTCGTCAGGTCGATTTCGAGGGCCTTCTGATTCCCGAGTTTCAGGACATTGACCGGGGTCCCTTTCTGTTGCGTGTCCACGAGCTCCCATTGACGCGCGCGCTCCAGATACTTCCAGGTTGGGCCGGGCACACTGACGGGAAGCTGTGTCTTCTGCCTTGCGGGGATGAAATTGGCGTCACCGATCTGGATGGCGGGTAAGGCAGCATTCGGGATGCGGCTGGCCCAGATGTAGGCAACTCGCGTATGCGGCGGCGCCGGGCCCTGTTGGCCGCAGAGATTGATGCCGAAATCCTTGAGCGGCTGAGCGAACGATGCCCGGAACTGCGTGTCGGGAAACGCGACGGAACGCAGATCGAGCAGCATCGCCGTTCCACCCGCGGCAAGTCCGATGGGGCTTCCGAAGAAAAGCGTAGCCGCCGTCGTTGCGAGACTTGCGGTTTGTCCCGCCCGTGCGGCCGTAGAGCTAGCCAGCGGATCGTAAGTGGCCAATTGCGGATTCATGGTTGCGAACAGCGTCTCGGCCTGGGCCGACACGGGAGCGGTCCTGTCAATTTGCACTGCGAATCCATACTGTGAGGCAAAGCCCGTCAGCGCCGCATTCACGCTGGCGGAAGAACTCTCGCTGTTGGATAGAGTCGACACCAACTGCTCCGCCTGCGCGGTCTTGTCGGCATAATCAGCCAATTGCGCGATCAGTACCTGGTCCCGCGACAGAAATTTGGCAACCTTCTTTTTATTCAGTCCTTCCGGACCGTACACCAGGGCTGCAACCGAAACGGTCTGCGTGATACGCCAATGCTGGGGCTTGCCGGCCGGCTTGGGATCGGTGACAAGGATCTCCGGCTCTCCCTGCTCGATCTTCGCCGGAACAAGGACCAATGCGACTTCGCCAGGCCTCTCCTCCTTTCCGCGCAGCAGGGGAGTGTAGGCTAGCACGTCGTCCTCGCTGAGATGATTGATCGTGCGGAACGGCAGCGGCTGGCCACCGGCTTCGACGCGCAAGTCTACGGCGCCCAGCGGGCCTCCCCCGGGACAATGTACGAAAGGAGGCGCCTCGGGGGCAGCAGCGGCGGGGTTTGGCTGCGCCGAACCCGTATCGGGCAGGGAGGTTTGGGCCAGAGCCAGGCAACCCACCAAGAAGCCAAGCACTGTAGCTCGCAAGGCCATCCTGTTCCCAGTATATCTGCTGGACCTCGAACGCCGAGAAGAGAACCGTTACAAGTCATCTGGATTATGACCCGATACGAGGACGGGACCGATTTTACGAGAACTGCGACCCTGGGCTAATACGGCACTGACGAATGGCAGGGCTGCGATCTCGACAAGGTTAATTGCCTGTAGAGCTACCGGCTGGTTGGATCGCGATCGTGACCACGTTGCTGCTCACGATCGTTCCGTCGGAAAGCGTGACGTTCAGTTGCAAAGGGACGGCCTCTCCGGTCTGAATATCCGAAGGCAGCGCAACCATAACGTGCCATACGCCGTCGAAAAACTCTGCCGGCGTAGCCTGCGCGGGTTGAAGCTGCTGGCCGCCGATCATGATGCTGAACGTTAGTGTGGTGCGCACCGACGGTGCCAGCTTACGCCGATCCAGTGGTGCTGCTCTGCCTAACCCGGTCGCGAAAACCTCGATGGAGTCTCCTGGATGAGCCGGGCGTGAGCCGGATCCCTGCGGCCCCGCGACCAGCGAGGTGCCGGCGACGAAGACGACGCCCTGTCCGTCGCCGGTCATATTCGTGGAGAAGATACCCGGGGACGCCTGCTCCCAAAGAATTGGATAGCTAGCTGTGTGACCGCTGGCTCCGGTAACGGAGATAGTCACAGGGGATTGCAAATTCTGGTCCGGACATTGGAAATTGATTATCCGGTCCGAAACGTACAACAATGGTGCGGCCACGCCGCCGACAGCAACCTCCACATCCGCGAGCTTCTTGGGCAAAGGCACGGCCGAGGCACTCTCAACCGCGCCGGAAGTGAATCCGCTTCCAAAAATCGAAGCGAGGGATCCAGGACTGCAAACCACATTCGTGTCATAACTGGCCGAATTGGCCACCGAATCGATGACTACACCGGGCGTGAGATTGAGTTCGAACGACACCGGCACGTTGTTACTGCCTTGCGCGGTGATGAGGGCCGATTCGGAATCGCTAATCGCGGCTACCACAGCTGAGAAGGTGACGGTGCGTTGGCCGGCGACTACAGTGGCGATGGATGGAAACGTCACGTTTGGATTATTGCCGGACAGTGAAAGCGTGGTGCCGCCCACGGGCGCCATATCGGAGATCGCAATCGTGCAGGCGCTGCTGCCGGGGGCAGTAACTAATGCCGGCGAACAACTCAGGCTGGAGGTCTGTGCCGGCGGAGCCTGCACGTTCAAAGCAGCCGTGACTGTGCTTCCATTTAGCCCGGCAGTCAGAGTGACAACGGCTGAGCTAGACACGGCCGCCGCCGAGGCTGAGAACATCGCGCTGGTCTGGCCGGATGTCACCGTTACACTGGCTGGCACCGTGACGCTCGCATTATTGCTAGACAGCAGAACGGGCGCGCCACCGATGGGCGCAGCCGGGCTGACGGTCACCGTGCAGCTGGCCGTCGCGGGACCGGTAAGCGTGGATGGCGTGCAACTCAAACTGGTTACGCGCTGTTGCGGCGGAGACACGCTGAGCTGTGTTGTGGCGGTGCTTCCGTTCATCCCAGCCGTAAGAATCACGTAGACCGTGTTGGAGGTTGCCCCGGCCGAGGCCGTAAATGACGCGCTGCTTTGGGATGCGGCCACACCGACGTAAGATGGAACCGTCACCAGAGAATTGTTGCTGGATAGAGAAACAATAACGCCTCCAGGGGGCGCAGCCGGGTTGATCGTGACCGTGCAGCTGGCGGTGGCTGGACCCGTAAGCGTGGGCGGCGTGCAGCTGAGACTGGTCACCAGACTGGTATCCTGCGGCTGCTGCGGCGACACGGCCAGGATGCCCATAGCCGTGCTCCCGTTCAGCGACGCTGGAGGCTGACGTTCACCTGCGAGGTGGTAGCTTTTGACGAAACGATGAATGTCGCAGAATTCTGTCCCGACGCCACCTGCACGGTTGGCGGCACACTCACGATGAGGCTGCTGCTGGAGAGCGCGACGTTGGTCCCGCCCATGGGCGCGAGCCCGCTCAGGGTCAATGTGCAATTCGCTGACCCCGGGCCCGTGATTGTGGACGGGTAGCAACCGAGACTTGTGACCTGTAAGACCGAAGCCGAATCGGTGAGGCCAGCGGTGGCGCTGCTGCTGTTCAGAGATGCCGTCAAGGTGGCATTGATCGCAGCCGTGGTGGCCAGCGCGGATGCCGTGAAATTCGCCGCATTTTGTCCCGCCAGCACCTGTACGCTGATGGGTACGGTGACTTTCGAGTTATTGCTCGAAAGCGAGACCGTCGTACCGCCTACCGGGGCGCTTCCGCTGATCGTCACCGAGCAGCTTGAACTTGCAGGTCCAATCACGGTCGTGGGTGCGCAGCTTAAGGAACTGACTGTCAAAGTGAGGGGCGCGGCGAGCGTGATGCTCCCACCCGAACTGCTGGCACTGATGGCGTTTCCCGACGGATCCGAGGCGGAGACCGCGGCAAGGGAAATCGGAATCGTTCCGTTGGCCGTGGGAGCTATTTGGAGCGTGAGACTGGCGATGGCGCCCGGCGAGATGACATTGTCGTTCAGACCAAATACGACGCAGGTGATCGCCCCCGCACCGTTTGAACAATCAATCGATTTGCCGGCTGCGTTTGCGGCTGCACCGACGCTTGCGCTGGCCGCCGTGATGCTGGCAGGGAATCCAACCGTAAACTCAAACGCGGCTGCCTGTGCACCATTACCGGCTGAGAATGAAACGCTCAGATTCGCGGTGCCGCCTGGCGTACCTGATGTTGAGTTGAGTCCTACCGACACCGTCTGTGCAGCGAGATTTGAAACAAACGAAAGCAGCGCGAACGTAATGAAACGGCACAGCCTCATATAATAGATATCGGATGGTACTGTTCGGAAAATAGTCCCGGAAGATACCTTAGATCGTTACCGTTTCCTGCCACAATTAGACGACTTAGCTTCGGCGATACTGAGGCCACAACCACAGTTCGGAAAGTTCACTAAGTGAAAATACCTATGGTAAAGGTTTGCTAACGACTGAACAGGCCGTCTTCGCCGTTGCCGCCGCCCGTAGTCCCTCCGATTGGCGACAGCACGCACGTGGCGCGCGCACTCGTGCGTGCCGTGTTCACAATCGTGTGAACACCGTGAACAAGGATCTGGCATTCACACGAGTGTGAATGCGGCACGCATGAGTGCATGCGCCACAACTGAGCCTTACGGACGGATTACGGCCGTTGGCGCCGCTCCGACCCCGGATGCGCGGGTATCCACATTCGCTAGACGGCGGCGGTAAATATCCGAACGTCCAACCCTAACGAGGTTATGCTCCAAAGGATTCCAACATGCTACCTGCCTTTGGAGAAATCACCTTAGGAAAGCGCCACAGTAATCAGCGCGGCATTCAAGGTTATTGTCCGCCGGCGGATCAAATATTGGTATCAAGTTCCAAATACTAGTACTGCCACGCCTCACCGTGCGGCTGGATGGTCTTGCTTTTCAATTTGATCGGGTTTGGAGCCTTTCATGCGTGCTTTCGTGTCCGAGAATCCATGCGGAATACATCGTTACGATTGCGGCCGAAGACTGCGCGCGAGCGCGGACGGCGATGTCCCCAGTGCGGGACGACAGACAATGGCCGATCGGCTTCATTTTTTATAGATCAACTGCTGCAGTCCCAAATCGAGTTGTCTACCGCGCTGCGCTTAGCCGGTCGGCAGATTTTGCGATATGGCCCGAAAGATAACGGCTCACTGGAGAAGATCCAGAAAGTGTTGAAGCGGGCCGATCATGTCCGCCAGACGATACGGGGAACGCCAGAACTGGGACAAATCGTCGACCACTCAGCTACCGCGTTCGGGCGCGGCGAGCCTGTTGGTGAGCAATTTTCGAGCGACTCCGAGCCGGGCATTTCTATAGTGGAGAGCCGATAACCGAGCCTCTACGGCAACGCCGGCGGGGGTGACAGGCTCCAGTTTTCACTTCCCGGTAACTTGGGCTTTCGCCATGACCGGATTCGCGGATTCCACTTTGACCGTCATATTCGCGGGCCGCTCATCAACGCCCAGCTTTCTCATTTTATAGAGCAGCGCCTTATAATCGATATTCAGCAAAGCAGCGGCGTGCTTTCGATTCCAGCGGGTTTCGTTCAGCGCATGGAGAATCGCGTTTGTTTCGGCCTCATGCTTGGCCTTGGTCACCTGCGCTAAGATCGAAATCTCCTGGTGCGGCGTGTCCAGATCGGCCGGTGGTTCTTCGGTAACCTCGGGTCGGATCGAAGTGAGCCGGGATCGGGCGCGCAATTCGAGGGCAATGACATTTCCGTCACGCATGATCATCAGCTTCCGCATATAGTTTTCCAGTTCCCGTACATTGCCCGGCCAATGATATTCGGCGAGGGCACGCTTCAATTCAGCTCCCAGTACGGGCCGCTGTCCGGTTTTGCCGGCGCGCTTGGCAAGCAAAAACTCAGCCAGCGGGACAATGTCCTCGCGCCGCTCGCGCAGCGGTGGAACGTGCAAAGTGATCACGCTCAGCCGATAGTAGAGGTCTTCGCGGAACCTTTGCTCAAGAATGGATTTCTCCAGGTCGCGGTGCGTTGCAGCAATGACCCGGACATCTACTTTGACGACCTCCTTGCCGCCAATGCGCCGGAATTCGTGGTCCTGAAGCACTTGCAGTAGCTTGGCCTGGAGCCGAAGATCCATGTCTCCGATCTCGTCTAAAAGGATGCTTCCTCCATCGGCC
This sequence comes from Bryobacterales bacterium, assembly GCA_963747945.1. Lineage (GTDB taxonomy): Bacteria > Acidobacteriota > Terriglobia > Bryobacterales > Bryobacteraceae > Palsa-89. The sequence continues at coordinate 857,127 of CAVVHB010000022.1, read as the reverse complement.
ATCTCGAACATGCCGATCTTCTTTTGCACAGCTCCGGTAAAGGCGCCGCGCTCATAACCGAAAAGCTCGCTCTCCACCAGTTCGGAAGGCAGAGCCGCGCAATTCACTTTCAGGAACAGTTTGTCTGCCCGCGGCGATTTGGCGTGCAACTCTCGCGCAAGCACTTCCTTTCCAGTGCCGGTTTCTCCCTGAATCAGCACGGGCGCTTCCGACCATCCAATCTGGTCGGCAATCTGGTAGATTTCCTTAATTTTCAGGTTTCCGCCGACGAAGGCTTGAGGCACCTCGGAGGGTAGGCGGACGGGTGGGGTCCCCAATGTGACACGGGATTCGAGGGCATTCCGAAGAGCTCGATCCAAATCCTCGTGCAGCACCGGCTTACACAGGAAGTCGTTGGCGCCGTTCTTCATCGCGGCGACGATATTCTGAGGGGAGCCTACTCCGGAAACCACAATCACCGGCATGGCGGCATCAAATCTACGGATTTCACGCAGGGTGTCCAAACCATCCCGGTTGGGCATAAAAACATCCAGCAGCACCGCGGCAATCTCAGAGCGGGAGGATCTCAGACACGAAAGCAGCTCGTCACCATCCTGAGCCCTTTCCACCTTGTAGCCTAAGCATCGCAGGGCCATGTCGAAATATCCGAGCACCTCCAGCTCGTCTTCTCCGACCAGGATTGTTCCGGCCCGTTCAGCGATATTCATGCTTGTGCCTCCACATTTACAGCCGCCGCATAATTGGCGACCACTTGCGACGCGACGCGTTTATGAATAGGAAGAATGAAAGAAAACATAGGCCCCTTGTCCGTATTCTCGGCCCAGATACGCCCGCGATGCTGTTCCAGAATCGTGCGGCAAATCGCCAAGCCGAGTCCACCGCCGGAACGGTCCCTGCCGCCGGAATAAGAAGTGTACTCTTCGAATATGTTCTCCAGGTGCTCGGCAGGGATGGGCGTTCCCGAATCGACGATGTCCACCCGGTAACTGTTCGGTGTGTTCAAATCGCAAAGCCGCCGCTCTTTGTGAAGCGGGCCGGCCGAGGGCGTTTGCCCGCGCCGCTCCCAGAAGTAGGGACCTCCGCGAATCTCAATTACGCCGTTGCGGGGCGTAAACTTGCAGGCATTATCCAGAATGTTCGCGAACACCTGCTCCAGTTGCGCAGGGTCGAAATAGAGAGCCTCTTCGCAAGGTTCCAACTGGGTATGAATCCGGATGTCCTTTTCTTTGGCCAGGTACGCGATCTCCTGCAAGGATTGATCGAGGCTCTTGGGAAGATCCGAGTTTTGCAAGTTCGGGCCTTTTCTCAGAGCGCGATCCATTCCCAATTCGAGCATCGCGGAAACCATGCGGGACAGCCGCTTTGCGCTGTATTGCATTCTGCGGATGACTTCAGCCTGGTTCTCGTTGAGTGAACCGAGTGGATCGCACAGCAGTAAGCCACAATAGCCGTTGAGGACGGTCAGTGGGGTCCGAAAATCGTGGACCACCCGCATCAAGAAGTTCGTCCGGTCACGGTCGTATTCTTGTAACTTCAAATTGGCTTCGATCAGACACTCGAGAATGTGATCGCGGTCGTCGCGCAGCGAAACCGCGGCTCGGTGCGATACGGCTAAGCCGATCAGGGCAGAAAGAGTGATTCGGTGTGCGGGCTTGAGAACGATATACGGCTCAAAGCCAAAACACTTTTGGACCTCAGCCAGGTCTCGCCGATCAGCCACTACAATTAGGTTCGAGTGCGTCCAAGTGATGTGCTGGGGGGGAGGGCCGTCGCCTGGAAAGTCCCAGACGTATAAGTCGGCGATATCCCCGCTGCCTTCGGAGGCTACCGTACTAACCGACCAGGGTTGATCGGGAGAGACAGCTTCAGCGAGAATTGCCGTACACAGTTCGCCTAATTCGGCGTTCCTTGAAACGATCCGTAGTTGCATTACCGGCCAGGCCAACCCCTTGTCCAGGCGCAAAGATTAAAATGAAAACCGTATCAATATACACTGTCTCTATGACAAAAGGAATAGCGCAGGACAAAAAAGTTCCCAAAATCCAATGAAGAGTTCCATCAGTACTAAATAGTGTGTGAAATAAGACAAGGGCAGCTCGGCTGGAAGTGGACTTGCCTAAGAGACTTGACGGTTGGTGCATGGACTCTATATCTGAGCGGCGGAAGAATACCCGGTACCCTCTGCATTGCCGAGTGTCCTTCCTCAGGAATTCCTCGCACGTGATTGCCGAAGGTGTGACGCGGGATCTGAGTAGAGCAGGTTTCTATTGCCTTCTGCCGGTGCCGTTACCCGTCGGCGAATCGTTAACCTGCTTGTTGAAGATGCCATCTACACATCCAGCTAAAGACCACGCTTTGATGCTCGAGTGTATGGTCCGGGTGGTGAGGTTAATCGGGGCCGACGACGCCAAATCCTTTGGCATCGGATGCCAGTTCGAAGGCTACCGAAGGTGCGCCCTGGACCGCCCGTTCCACGAGGCTCGGTCTGAGTTGGTAATTCCCAATTCGAACGAAACTTTCCGAAACAAGAGTAACTGAACGGTGAGCCCGCGAATTGTAAAGCTGTGTAAGTTGCTTCAGGTCCCCAAAGGCCCCTGGAATGCCCCGGTCGATTCAGTTTCAAATTACCCAAAACTTTTGTTAAGTTCTCGCCTGTGCTCGGGCGAAGCCAGAAGTGGATGTGATTGTGTTCTTAATAACGTAGCCCTCAGGCGCCATTGTGGGCTTTGGCTTGCCATACAACTAACGCCCGTTAGGCTTTTGAAAGGACTTTCAAAAAATATGAACCAGACTTCCCGCCTGAGCGCCAGAATTCGATCTTCGAAGCTGTGGACCGGAGTTCTGCTCTTAACGCTGCTGGTTTGCGCGACCGTATCCGCGCAAGCGGGGACTGTGACGTTCTCGTTCGATACTCTGAGTGCGGGTGCAACCTCCGGCCAAATCGCCACATACATGACGAACCTTCTGGTCGCCGATGGTTGCACCGGCTGCAGCGTTGTCGTTGCCACGGGTAACTCCGGTAACGGAATTTCGCAGGGGGCCGTCACCGACACAACCTACAACGGCGACGGATATGTTACGGGCCCCGGCACCCCGAACCAGGGGAAGGTGCCGCAATCTCTGACCCTCGGGGATACCACCGACGCCACAGTGAGCAACACGAACTCGTCGATTAACAGCAGCTACGATACCTTCCTCGCCAATACGAATAACGCCAGCCAACAGGTATCGAATCAAATCACTCTCCAGTTCGAAGGCTTCAGTGGCGACACGTTCACGGTCAACAGCTTCGATTACGAGATTTTCCCTTGTGGGGCGGGCGGTAGCTGCACGAGTCCGCCTGACATGACTTTCGAAGCCGGCAACCACACCAATGGCGTGGACAACAGCGTCACTTCGTTCGGTACCAACGGCGTGCAAGCCGGTATAGAGCCGGGACATGGGAATGGCAATTCAATCTCGTCGCCGAACGGGAACGTCCAGTCGACAACATACGACCAAGACATCGGAACCTGGACCACGGGAGCGACGTTCAGCGGAAATACCGAACTTGATTTCATCGACTGGCCGGCGACGATCGGTATCGACAACCTCAGTATCAGCTGGACCACGCCGCCGTCGACGGTGCCGGAGCCCGCGAGCTTCGTGCTTCTGGGCACCGCTCTTTTCGGCGCTGGCATAACATTGAGAAGGAGAAACGGGCGTAAAGCGCAGAAGGTGCAAGAAGGTTAAGACGGTTGAGAAAGGAAAGTTCTGCGCCGGCTGCGGGTGGAAGTCCCGCCGTCGGCGTTTGGCTTTGTATGCGCGCAAAATGCCCGTCCCATCCACTCCTGCTGCTTTTCCTCATTGTCGCTGTCGCGTTTTTGGCGGGCTGCCAGCGTGATCCCCAAGTCCGCAAGCAGAAGTTCTACAACCACGGGATGGAGCTTCTCCAAAAAGGCAATGTAAAAAAAGCCACGATCGAGTTCATGAATGCGCTGCGGATCGATCCCAATTTTGCGGAAGCTGCCAGCGTTTTGGCCGAACTCGATTTCCGGCAGGGTGACTATCGGAAAGCCTATGGGCTGCTCATGCAGGCCGAGTCGGCAAAGCCCGACTACCTTCCACCGCATAAAGGGCTCGCACAGATCTACCGGCTTAGCGGCAAACTGGCCGACGCACAAAGAGAGACCGAGTATGTCCTGCAGCATTCGCCTGACGACATAGAAGCGCTACTGAATCTTGGAACAATCCAGACCCAGCAGAAGAAGTATCAGGAAGCCGAGGGCACGTTCAATCGAATTCTGGAGATCCAACCGAGTCATGTCGCCGCGTTTCTGGCGTTGGCGTCGGTTAAGAAGGATGCAGGCGATATTGCGGCCGCGGAGCGTTATCTCAAGCTGGCGCTGGAGAGGAATCCGCGCTCGGTTGCGGTCTACCTGGCGTTGCTCAAGCTCTATATCGTGGCGGGCCGTTCGGCCGAGGTGGAACCCCTATTTACGCAGGCTCTAAGCATCAGCGGCAACAACATCGAGATTTTGGATGCGCAGCTCGGCTATTACCTGGGTGCGCGCAAGTTGGCGGAGGCCGAACGCGTGGCGCGCCAGATCCAATCCTCTAACCCGAAGGATCCAAGCCATTGGGGCGCGCTTGCCGATTTTTATGTCCAGACCAACCAATGGGTCAAAGCGGACAGCGAACTCAACCGGCTGCTGCAAATCCACAAGGGCGATGCGGCTCTTCTGCACCAGGTTATTGAAGTAAAGCTGAATCTGAACGACCGGAGATCGGCTCAGGCATTGAATGACGACCTTTTGAAGAAAGATCCAAAAGATGCCATCGCGCACCTGGCGAAGGGCCGCCTATATCTGGCCGATGGGGCCGCAGACAAGGCTGTGCTGGAGTTCAACGACACCAAGAAATATCGGCCCAACTTGCCAGGCCTGCACTATTGGTACGGTCAAGTCTATCTCCAACGCGGCGATCTTGCGCAAGCTCAGCAGGAGCTTCAGAGCGCCGTCCAGTACGACCCCAACTATGAGGATGCGCGCCGAAGTCTGGCGGAACTCCAAAACCGCACTGGAGCGGCGGATGGGGCCTTGTCGAATGCACGACGTCTATTGCAGCGTAATCCGGGCGACGTGAAAGCGATGTTGATTTACAGTCAGGCTCTGATCTCGAAAAAGAACTACACCGACGCGGACAAGGTCTTGAAAGTGGTTGCTGAGCGCGCTCCCAACGCCACGGAGCTGCATCGGCAACTTGCCCTGCTAGCCCTAATACGGAACGATTTGCCGGAAGCGGGCCGGCAGTTTGAGCAAGCTTGGGAGCTCGAGCCGCAGTCAAAATTACTTCTAGAGGGGGCGCTCAAGGTTTATCTGGCCGAGCGGCAACCTGAGCGGGCGGACGCGTTTTTGGAAAAGCAAATAGGAAGTCATCCCAAGGATGCGCTGTTGTACCACGAACTCGCTCAAGTGCTTCTTCTGGAGAAGAAGCGGCCGGAGGCGATTAGCGCGCTGAAAACGGCACTCAGCCTGAATCCTGGCATGCCCGACAGTTCCATCTTGTTGGCTGACCAATATGCATCTGACGATAAGGCCCAGGACGCATTCCAGGTGCTGGAGGACGCCCTGCGGAGGAACCCTCAAGACGCCAGTCTGTTGCTTCGCGCAGGAATGATTTTCGAGAAGCTGAACCGGTGGACAGACGCCCGCAAAGCGTATGAACAGGTGCTCCAACTGGATCCTGACGATGCGATCGCGAAAAATAACATGGCTTGGCTCATCATGGAGCATGGCGGCAACATGGATGTCGCGCTGAACCTGGCACAGCAGGCCGAAGAGAAACTGGGCGACAATTCGCAGATCACGAATACGATCGGATGGGTTTACTACCAGAAGGGCGTTTACCAGACGGCCTGGCAATACTTGAAGGAGTCCGCCGAGAAGGACCAGAAGAATCCGCTTTTCCAATACCATCTGGCTATGGCCTCCTGGAAGCTCGGCAGGCGGGACGAAGCGCGACAGGCTTTGGTGAATGCGCTCAAGCTGGATCCGAATTTTCAACAGGCTCAAGAAGCCCGCCAGCTATTGATTCAGAGGTAAGAAACAGCCATAGCTGGTCGGGACGCTACGGTCCCGGCGGCGAGAACGATCCGCTTCTTCGCTCCGCCGCTGCCCAGATCAAACGGCTTATGGGGGTGCGGGGCAGCCGGCGCCGATCCGGATCGTATTTTCCGCGCCGTCTCCGACGGCCCCTGGACTGCGGCTTACGGCGACGGCGCAGCGAGCAGCCGGATCGTCGAGGTCATGTCCAGAGCCGCACAGTTAGACGCCCGTCCAACGGGCGCTGCCGATGCGTCTACCAGGGCCGCCGGGTAGACCGCGCAGCCCAGGCCTTTGTCGACGTCCTAATCTTACGCTTTGTTACGAGATCCGATACGCCTTCGACGCACTTCGATGAATCCTAATCCTGCCAACGCCGTGCCTAATAAGATGAAGGCACTCGGCTCCGGTACGGTTGTTCCGCTGAAATCCTGCATCAGGAACTCCTGCATGGGGAAGGAGTTGTTTACCGGTACGATGACATCCCAGCCTGGCGCACTGAATCCGCCTTGAACCGCAGTCTCGGCGGCGCTCAAATCGTCGAACACAGCTGTGCCGAAGCCAGAGCCGTTGATCGCAGTTACCAACCCCGAGACGTTGCCGGAGCTGACGAACAGGAGCCAGTTAGCCGCCGAATACTCCTGTTGCGCAAGCTGCTTGTTCGCACTTGTGTCTGCGCTTGCGAGCTCGTTCGCCAACTGCTCGTCCAGGTAGGCAGCCTCAAGATAAAGGTCGTACGTGTCCGGGTTCGACGTCGAACCAGTAATTGTTAGACTGCCCGCATTCAAGCCATAAGTGGAGACGGAACTGATGTCACCATACTTGAAGTTGGTTACATTCGCCGCAGTCAGCGTATAGACATCCGCGTTCCAAGTAGGATTGCCACTGAACTCAGTATTCCAGTCGTCGCAATAGATGGTCAGAGGATTTTGTTCGGGTTGTGTATTGTCGTTCGCCTGGTATGGATTGACATAGACGCCATCCCACGTAACTGTACCGGGACTAGTAAAGGTAAACTGGTCCGCAAACACAGCAACATTCAGAAAAAGAAAAAGTGTAAGTCCGAGTCCAAAAGATCTTCTCGACACGGTTACTCTCCTCCAGTAAAAGCAACGCTTTCAGCAACATGGTTTCAGAAAAGGCACGCGGAATGCCAAACATAACGGGGAGGAAGTGGACGTTGTTGCAGATCGTAACTCCCTACCGGCGGAGATCAGCTCCAAGGAGGCGTTCAGCCGCGGCTGCTTCCGGCACTGATGGGTCCATCCTTCTGGCCTGGAGCATGGTGGAGCGGGCCTCGCCAGTGTTGCCGGCCTTGAAAAAAGCCATTGCGAGATGGTATTTCCGCTTGGCAGTAGGCTCTTTCGCGACCGCTTCTTGGAACTCTCTGACCGCGTCCCGGTAGAGCCCCTTTTGATAGTAGGCCCAACCAATCGTGTCACAGACAACAGGATTCTCGGGCGCCAACTCCTTGGCGTGCTGCGCGATCTTGAGTGCTTCGTCAGACTCCTTGGGTTCGTTAGCGAGCAGGTAGGCAAGATTATTGAGCGCGATGACATTGTTCGGCTCTGTTTCCAACGCCGTGCGATAACTTGCAATCGCGACTTGAGGATTGTCTCCCCGTCGCTCCGCGAGGACAGCCAGCGCGATTTCCGCCGGTGCCTTGCGATTGGCGGCGGCCGCAACCGAAGTAAATTCCTGGCGCGCAGAACCGAGTTCGCCGACGGCAATATCCATATAGCCCAACCTGGCCTTGGCAGCTACGAAGGCAGGGTCGATCGTGAGGGCCGCCATGTAAGCCTTGCGCGCCTCGTCTGAATACTTCAATTCATCAAACCATCGCCCCAACAGAAACTGGAGTTCGGCGGATCGAGGATACTTCTGAGCGGGTCCGCAGCACTGCCAGAGCGGCTACCGTCTTACCTTCGCGCAGATAGGTCCGTGCCAAGCGTCCAAGGCGCGTCCATTCTGAGGGTCCAGCTCAAGGAGTGCTTCGGCGGACTTTCGTGCGCCTGCCAGGTCCTTCGTTCCTTGACGGAGATACACGTCTTGCAGCAGGAGAGTTGGGTCCTTCCGGATCGCCAGGCCTTCGTCGATGCTTTTGCGCAGCTCGGCGTTCTCGCCCAACGCGAACAACGCCCAGTTTCTTTGAACGATGAATTCAGTTCTGTGCTTCTCCGCTTCCGGAGCCTGGGCAAGGACCTCCAAAGCCGTCTGTGCGCTTTTCTGGTCGATCAAAGTTTGGGAGAGCTCCAGCCGTGCCGCCAAAAAGCTCGGATCAGCACTCAACGTGTTATAAAGCTCCTCCTGGCGAAGATCGGGCGCCTTCTGGGCCTGGTCGGCTTTCGCCTTGAGATAGTGGGCCAGCGCGAGGTGCGGTTCGAGTGTAGCACACGATCAGGTCACTCTGGGCTTCGGAAATTCGGCCGGTCGCCAGGTATAAACGACTGCGCTCCAGCAACGCCGCTCTATCTTTTGAGTTCCGTTTCAGTAGCCGATCGATTTCCTGCTCGGCTGCCTCGAGATGGTTGGTCAGAAGATAGACTTGGATCAATTGGATGCTGACGGCATGATCTTTCGGATCTTCGGCGCTGATCTGCTGGAACTCCTTGATGGCTGCTTCGCGCTTTCCTTGCTGAAAAAGAAAGACAGCGTGAGCCGGGCGAAAGCGCTGATCTGGCAAGGCAGCCAACCTCTGATAAGTTTTTCCTGCATCCTCGGTACGGTTGGTAGCCAGTTGAAGGGTCGCAGGTCGATGAGTGCGGGCGCGTTGGTTGGGTCGATCGCGAGGGTACGATTGAATGCCGCTTCTGCGTCGGAGACCTTACCAAGCGCGACGTAGAAGCGGCCCAGGGCGATTTGAGCATCGGCTGCTCGCGGAGATTTGGGGTCCTTTTTTGCGAGTACCGCCTCAGCCTGGTTCTTGAGGACCTGCTCTGCGCCGGACCGGTTATTCTCAGCGAGTTCCACAGCCGCCAGCGCCATGGCCGCTCTTAGGTCTTCCGGAAGCTTGTCGAGTGCGGCCTGCAGGTGCCGGGTGGCGTCGTCCTTCTGCCCTAATCGCAGTTCTGCGAAACCGAGGTCAGTGAGCGCGTCCACGTTATCAGGCGTGACGGCAAGGACTAAGGCTGCTCGCTTCTCTGCGTCTTCGATAAGATGCCGGCTGTCGTCCGGGGCTGAGCCCAGCATCTGGGATAACTTCAATTGAGCATCTGTACGTTTCGGGTTCAGCTCGGTGGCATGTAAAAGCGATAGGTATCCGGCTCGAAGGTTACCGGCGCCGAGGTAGGCGGATCCCAAGAGGCTGAAGGCTTCATCATTCTTCGGTTGGAGACGAATCGCATTCTTCAACTCCAGGATGGCTTCAGAGTATTCGTGCTTGGCCAGGCGCGCCTTGGCCCGGGTGAGAAACCCGGCGGCGTCCGGCTTCGGGGTGTGGAGGCCGAGGAACAGTTTAGTAGTAATAGTATTAGCGGAACGAACTTTGACAAAACGCGAGTCTTGTGGCCGATACCATCAGCAATCCAATTCACTTAGCGAGTGGATTGCACCCGAAGGACCATAATCGATGGTTGACGGTCAAATCAGCGACTATACTTGCGAAAGCATTTGACGGAAAGTAAACGTTGTAGTTCAGATAAAGCCGCATCGAGACTCACGGGAATCCGCTGCCGTTGGCCGGATGGCCGAGCGCATCTTTCGGATTCTTTGCCAGAAGTTGGTCATTTAAGGAGCTAGCGGTCTTCAGGTCGCCCGTTCAAGTGTCGCCAGTTGAAGGGCCCCAGTGCTCTGGATCGTGGGCCGTATGCGATTGGATTCTCCTCACGATGCGCTTGGCTCGGCGAACCTCAGCCGGCGACGAGGGATGAGGTACTGGAAGTACCAGGGGGCCCGAGAGATTTCCTCCACGGTTCCCGGCCCGTGAATTGCTGCTATCGGTAACTCCAATGTGCGGTATTTGCGGCATTGTCGAAAGGTCCGGTTCAGGTCCCGATCCTGACGTGCTGGGGCGCCTCAACGCGAAGCTGCTCCATCGTGGCCCGGACGACGCCGGCGCCTGGATCGATGGTTCCGCCGGATTGGCCATGAGACGCCTGGCTATCATCGACTTAGCAGGCGGCCACCAACCGATGTTCAACGAGGACGGCTCGATCGCTGTGGTCTTCAACGGCGAAATCTACAACTACCGCGACCTTCGTAAAGACCTCGAAGACGCCGGCCATCGCCTCGCTACCCACTCCGATACTGAGGCTATCGTTCACATCTACGAGCGATACAGGGCCGGAAGGCTTAGCCCGGCTCAACGGCATGTTTGCAATCGCGGTTTGGGATCGCCACCGTGAGGAGCTGCTTCTCGACCGCGACCGCGCAGGCAAGAAGCCGCTTTACTACTCGATCTCGAACGGCAGACTGGTCTTCAGCTCCGAATTGGCTAGTTTGTTGGAGTACCCAGGCATCTCGCGCGAGATGGATTTCATATCGCTCGACCACTACTTCTGCTTCGGTTACGTGCCGTCTCCTCGTACTATTTATCGGGATGTCAAGCAACTTGAGCCTGGGCACTTTCTACTTTGGAGCGCCGGCGACTTTCGAACCCAAAGCTATTGGAGATTACGTTCGAGTCCGCCTGTAGCGGTATCAAAGCGAAGACGCTGCAGAAGAGTTGCTGGCACTGATCAAAGACGCGGTCCGCATCCGCCTGTACAGCGATGTTCCTTTCGGCGCGCTCCTGAGCGGCGGCGTCGATTCCAGCCTGGTGGTGGCTCTGATGAGCCAGCTCATGGATCGGCCGGTGGATACCTTCACGGTCGGGTTTTGTGACAAGCAGCTGGATGAATCGCAAGACGCTCGGGAGCTCGCTGCGCACTTCGGAACCCGCCATCACAGCCTCATCGCCGAATCACATTCGGTCCCCGATCTGGTCCGTAAGCTCGCGACCCATTTCGGTGAGCCGTTCGCGGATTCCTCCGCGATTCCGACCTACCTGGTCTCGGAGATGGCGCGTAAGCATGTCACCATGGCGCTCAGCGGCGACGGCGGAGATGAAGTATTTGGCGGCTACACATCCTACCGCTATCATGCCTCCGCCGCGGTTTACCGTCAGGTTCCGCCGTTCATTCGGGGAGCTATGCGCGCTGGCGTTCGGACTTTAAATGGCGCCGCCGGCGATTGGGGCCGCCGCGTCCGAAGATTCGTTGATGAGTCCGAGCTTCCGGTGGAGCTCGCATGGTGTCATTCCCGCGCCATTTTCAACGATGTCGACCTCGAAAATTTGTATACACCGGATTTTGCGCGCAAAGTAGCGCCTGAGCAGCGGGGCTTTCGCATGGGAGATTCCTTCCGGCATTTCTCTGCTGGCGTCCGGCAGGAAGAGGTGCTCAATTTCGTCGACTATGAGACTTACCTCCCCGACGACATCCTTGTGAAAACGGATCGCATGTCGATGGCGAACTCGCTCGAACTTCGCGCACCGCTACTCGACTTTCGCATAGCCGAATTCGCCGCAGGCCTGCCCCCGCAATGGAAATGGACTCCTTGGGGCGGAAAGCGCATCCTGAAACAGGCCGCCGCCAGGGTACTGCCCAAGTCCGTTCTAACGCGACGGAAACGAGGCTTTGTCGCACCCATCGGCGCCTGGCTGCGCGGAGACCTGAAGCCGCTGTTCAGCGACCTGCTGCGTTCCGCTCCGCGCTTCATCCCATCCGGCTGGATTACTGCGAACAACTGCTCGAACGCCACGCGGCCGGAGAGGGCGGCTTAATCGAGCGCAAGCTGTGGATCATCTTTTGTTATCTCCTCTGGCATGAGCAATTCGGATCCTAAACGGCGCGTCTGGAAGGGTAGGATCAAATCGGTCCTCTTCTTTTGTTTGTACTACTCGGGCGTCGAGTGGCTGCTTGCGCGGCTGATCCGCGCCGATGCGGCGGCCATTCTCATGTATCACGGCGTTTGCGACGACGCCCCAATGCCGCGTCACATCAATTTCCACCACAATCGCCGGGTGTTCGCGCGCCAGATGCGAATGCTCAAGCGGCGGTACCGCGTGGCTCCGGTGGTCGAAGTGGTGGACGCGTTGCGCGCGAAACGGCCGTTGAACAAGTCCGTGGTGCTGACCTTCGATGACGGTTACCGCAACAACGGTCGGGCCGCTGCGCCGATTCTTCAGCGCCTGAGCCTTCCTTTCACAATCTTCGTGGCCACGGCCTACGTAGGTACCGGCGCCTGGATGCCTCTGAACGAGCTTTATTGGCGCTGGTCTACAGGTGGATTGACCTCCGCTGAGATGGAGCGTCTCCGCAAACAGCTCCGTGGACGGCCTGGATTGGAATCGCAGGCGTTGCAGGAGGAACTGCGTGGCCGGGCCGTGACTGCAACCGCCGCCGCCGAGGAAAGCTTCGATATGCTGAGCTGGCATGAGATAAATGCGCTGGCGAGCGCCGGGGCCGACTTCGGATCCCACACCCATACCCACTGCAATATGTCCGTGGAGAATCCCGCCGCGCAGCAAGCCGAACTGGAGACGTCCAAGATCCTGCTGGAGACTCGCTTGGGTCGGCCAGTCCGGACCTTCGCCTATCCTTACGGGAAAGCCGAACACATGTCGGAAAGCTCTCGCCGGAGCGTGATTGCCGCTGGATTTGACTGCGCGATTTCCGCCGAATACGGCCTCGTAACCAGCCGCTGCGATCTCTTCCGTTTGCCGCGCCTCGGTGGCGATGCACCCATCTGGATGTTTGCCGGCGAGCTTGTCTATCGCTTCACCCGTGAAGCGGCCCAAAGCGCGCTGGCCAGGCTGCGCGGCCAGGGGCAGCGTCGGCATGCCTGAACATGGTCCCGTTCACATCATGCACATCGTCTCCAAGGGATTTGCAGGCGGAGGAATGGAGGGCGGCATCATCAACGTCACCAACGGCCTGTCAGCTGACCGCTTTCGCGTCTCCATCTGCGCCCTCGATTCCCAGGAGACGTTTTCTGAGCGCATACGCCGACCGGACTCCGGATACCATCTCCTGCCGAAAAGAGACTGCGTCGATTGGCTCCTCATCGGGCGGCTGGCGCGTCTGTGCCGCCGCACGCATGTCGACCTAATCCACTCGCACAATTGGGGGACGTTTCTGTACTCGGTGCTTGCCGCGCGGTTGGCGCGTGTGCCCATCGTCCATGGCGAACACGGCAAGAATCTCAGCGAGCTGAATGAAGTTAACCGCCCCAAAGTCTGGGCGAAGCGCATCCTCGGCCGCGGAGTAGATCGTTTGATCACGGTCAGCCAAGCGATCGCCGAGGAGTGGGCTGGATACGGCATCCCAACCAGCAAGATCCAGTGGATTCCGAACGGCGTGGATTTGGAGCGCTTCCAACCCCGACAGAACGCCGCCGAATTGCGCCACAGTTTCGGGCTGCCAGAGCAGGCCCTGTTGATCGGCTCGGTCGGACGTTTCGATCCGATCAAGAACTACGAAGTACTGCTAGAAGCTCTCTCGCGTTTGGCCCCGCGGTTTCCCGCCACGTCCCTGGCCTTCCTAGGCGACGGGCCGCAAGAGCCTGCGTTGCGAAGCGTGGCCAAATCGTTAGGGGTCGCCGAGCGCGTTCATTGGCTCGGCCGCCGACCCGATCCCCAAAACTTTCTTCCGGCCTTGGATATATTCGTCCTTCCTTCGCTGGGCGAAGGCATGTCCAACGTGGTTCTGGAGGCGATGGCCAGCGGTCTTCCTGTAGTCTGCGCGGATCTGCCGGGCCACCGCGAGGTATTCACGCCCGACGTGGAGGGGATTGTTGTCTCGCCATGCGATGGGGAGCGCTTAGCCGAGGCATTAGCGCTGTTGATCAGCGATCGAGAGCGCCGTTTGGCGCTGGGCGCTGCAGCCCACCGGCGGGCGGTTGCGCGGTTCAATCTTCAGCGCATGATTTCCGACTACGAGAGGCTCTATGCTTCATTCGCCTAAGCAGCGGAGATCGGGGGCTGTAGAGGCGAGCGCACTTGAACCAGCGAGTCGAAAAATTGGTACTCCCGACGGCGCCGTTCCCAAAAATTGGACTTTTTCCCTGTTCGTGGGCTGCCGCTCGACAAAAGCAATCAGCCGTGCAGCCTTCTAGCCGAGAAAACCACAGGCTCTTGGAATGCAATTCTCTCCCCAGTGAAAATATTGACGCTGTCGACGGTGTATCCCAATCCGGACGAGCCGGCGCTGGGGATTTTCGTCCAAAGGCGCCTCGGCTATGTCGCTGTCGACGCCAGCGTCAAAGTGATTTCCCCGCTACCGGTTCTCAACTATACGCTCCGGCGACGCTCGTCGCAGTCGATTTCCCGCCGCCGCTGGCAAGGAACAATCGAAGTGATCTCTCCTCGCTGGTTCTATCCCCCGGCCGGCGGAGCGCTGAACGCGATTTTTCTGTTCCTGCAAATCCGTAAAGCGATCGCCCGGCTGCGCCGCGATTTTCCCTTCCAGATTATCGACGCGCACTTTGCCCATCCCGAAGGCGTGGCGGCTGCGCTGCTCGCCCGCATCCTCGCGTGCCCGTTTACCATTACAATGCGCGGCAGCGAGCAATCGCATCAGACACACTGGCTGCGGCGTATCTCGATGGGCTGGGCCTTGCGGCGAGCCTCGCGGGTGATACCAGTCTCTCGTCGTCTCGGCGAGCTTGCGGTGGCGCTCGGCGCAGATCCCGCCCGAGTGGTGGTAATTCCCAATGGCATCGAAACGGAGACTTTTCATTTGCTGGATCGCGAGGCCTGCCGGGCTGATTATGGCCTAAGCCCCGAAACCAAAGCCATCGTCTCGGCGGGACATCTGATCGAATTGAAAGGTCATCATCGAATCGTGCAGGCGCTTTCAGGCCTGCAACGTACGGGCCTGCGAGTGACATTGTTGATTGCAGGCGGCCGCGGCCGCGGCACCGATTACGAGCCCGAGCTGCGCCGGCAGATTGCCGATCTCGGATTGAACAGCGAGGTGCGGATCCTAGGGAATTTGCCGCCGGATGCCCTGGCGCGATTGTTCAATGCGGCAGACGTTTTCTGCCTGGCCAGCAGCCGCGAAGGCTGGCCCAATGTGCTGCACGAGGCGATGGCCTGTGGCGCTCCGGCAGTGGCTGTCGACGTGGGCGCGGTGCCCGACATGATCCCGTCGGACAAGTATGGCTTGGTCGTGCCGCCGGACATCCCTGGCGCGCTACAGAATGCTCTGGAAAAGGCATTGCGCCAGAGCTGGGATCGCAACGAAATTGCCGCTTTGGGACAAGCCCGTTCCTGGGACCAAGTGGCGCGCGAAGTTCTGCGAGAACTGTCGAACTGCTGCGAGGAATTCTCTAATTCTCGCTAATCGGGCGGGAGGCAATCGCTGGGTTGCTGCCCAAGCGCTCCAATAGAGCTGCAAATTCAGCGGCCACCTGCCTGCGATCGTAGC
Organism: Bryobacterales bacterium; assembly: GCA_963747945.1. Lineage (GTDB taxonomy): Bacteria > Acidobacteriota > Terriglobia > Bryobacterales > Bryobacteraceae > Palsa-89. Next base: position 841,637 of record CAVVHB010000022.1, on the reverse strand, counting down.
GTTGCACAGCCCGGCGATCGGGATGGAAATCGCTGGCCAGAGCGCCGCTAGCCAGCCTTTCGAGCAATGATCGAATCTCTTCGGGATTCTCCGGGTCCAGGCTCCACCCACCTCCTGTTTCCCGCAGTGTTCGGTCCACTTCTCCGCCCGGAGGAGAGAACGCGACAATGGGTTTTCCGGTTGCCAGGTATTCGTAGATTTTTCCCGGCACGTGAGTGGAGTCCTTCATCACGACCATCAGGTAGTCCGTCTCCTCCATCCGGCGCACAGCTTCAGACTGGGGAACGTACCCGGAAATCTTCACGTCGGGGCGCGCTTCCAGCAGGTGTTCCTGGTCGCTCGCCACCCGGCCGATGAAATGAGTCTCAATCCGGTTTCGAACAGCTTCGGGAAGTTGATCCAGCACGGAAAAATAGCAATCGGGCGAAGCGGTGCTGTAAACCGTGCCTACATGGGTCACGATCACTTTCGATCCCGCATGTTCTCGCGGCGTGAACTCTTCGAACAAAGCTTGATCATAGCCGTTCGGGACGAATTGGAATTTGCCGGCCGGCAGATCGGAATAGCGCTGCTGCAACTCCTCCACCAGCGAAGGCGTCACCGTCACAACCGCGTCGGATGTCTCCACGGTGGCACGCTCGATGCGCTCGGCGCGCCGGTGGATCTGGGGGCCCTTGTGGTAGTCGAAGGTAGACAGAAAAAAACGAAGCCACTCATCCCGGAAATCGCTGATCAGCCGCAGCGCAGGGAATTCGCGCTTCAGCGCATTGCCGATGAGGAATGCCGAAAAGGGCGGCGCCGTCACCACTACGTTCTGGATCCCGTAGCGCCGCACGATGCTGCGGCCGCGACGTATTGCGAATGGCACCCACACCACCTCGGGATCAGGCGAGAGCCAGCGCCGCACCAGACCAGAAAGGCGTGACGAACCGCTTGCGCTCTTACCAGCAGGCTTTGGCGATGACGCCGCGTTCGCGCCGCGCCGCGATAGCAGAGTCCACAGCTGTTTCCTAAGGCGGGCGTTCGGCGACGGGTTCCAAGCGCGATGGACCAATACTTCCGGTGGCACGCGCTCCAGCAGCGCCGGATCGGGCACGGGCGAGGGAGGATTGCTGGGAGTCAGCACGTGAACCACAAAGCCGTGTTGCGGCAGATAGCGCGCCAGGCCGAGAGCGCGCTGTACCGCGATGCCGCCTGCTGGTGGAAACCAGTAGGAGATGATGAGAACGGAGGATTGATTTGCCGCCATCCGCCCTATAGGACCGGGCTTGGCCGCGCCGTCGCCAACCGCGCACTTTCCCTGGAGCCCAACTCGCGCTCCAGCACATCGAGAATCCGGACACTCGCGTGGCCATCCCACAGCTCGGGAGCGCGATCGACTCGTTTCGCGCTGAGAGCCTCCAGAGCGGCGGCCAGAATCCTAGCCGGATCCACTCCGGCCAACCGATTGGTTCCCTGCTCGATCGTGATCGGCCGTTCGGTGTTTTCGCGTAAGGTAACGCACGGCACGCCGAGGATCGTAGTTTCCTCTTGTATCCCGCCGGAATCGGTAAGCACCAACCGGGCGTCGCTCATCAAGCGCAGGAAATCCAAATAGCCCATCGGGGGCGTAAGCAGCAGTGAGGTCCGGATCGAGCACTGTTCCATCTTTTGCGTGGTTCTCGGATGCACTGGAAATACCACACGAAGCTGCTGCTGAAGTTGGTCCAACATCTCGACCAGGCTTCGGAGCCGCACGGGATCGTCCACATTCGACGGCCTATGCAGCGTGACCACGGCATAGGACTGCGGTTGAAGGCCCAGGCGAGAAAGCACGTCCGAGGAACGCGCGCGTTCGCGGAAACGCAGCAGAGTATCCACCATGACATTGCCGGCGAAATAAATCTTTTCCCGCGGCATTCCTTCCTTGAGCAAATTCTGGACGCCGCTCGGTTCCGTCACAAAAAGGTAGTCGGAGAGCACGTCCGTTACCACGCGATTGAGCTCCTCCGGCATGCTCCTGTCGAAGCTGCGCAAGCCAGCCTCGACGTGCGCGATCGGAATCCCGAGCTTGGCGGCCACCAGCGCCCCCGCCAGAGTGGAATTGACATCTCCAACCACCAGCAGCAGATCGGGCCGGTGCGCGACCAGCTCGTGATCGAGCGCCAGCATGATTTTTGCCGTCACCTCACTGTGCGTTCCGCCTCCGATTCCCAGGTTCACATCCGGTTCGGCTAGCTCCAGGTCGCTGAAGAAGCTAGCCGACATCTCCGGCGAATAGTGCTGTCCGGTATGAACCAACCGGCTGGAAAAACTTAGGGCGGCGATGCAGTTCCTGAATGATAGCCGCTATCTTGACGAAATTCGGGCGCGCTCCCACCAGGCAAGTGATATCGATAAGTTGTGCTTCAACAGTCATTTTCGATTTGGAACTATCATGCAATCTGCGCGCTTACACCAGGATATCTCAGCAGGCTCGTGCCTTCTGCGGTTTACGCAAGGTGAGCGCCTCGCTCCTTAACTTGGCAACGGAATTGCTGCAGTCGTAGCTCATCCGGGTATCACCTTAGAACGCTAAAGTAACGGCTGCGAAAGCCGATAACCCGCAAGAGGCACCCTGTGAAAAAACTGGTGTTGTTCGCCCTCGCCGTGCGTTGTTTGGTTGCTCAGTCTTCCCCCTGCGCGTTGAGTGGGGATGCGACGGTAAGCGCCGCCGACGTGCAGCTGGCCATTAATCAGGCGCTCGGGTTGCAGTCTTGCACGACGGCAAACCTGGCCAACGATGGGTGCACGGTAGTGGATGTGCAGCGCGTCATTAACGCTGCTCTAGGCGGTACCTGCGTGGTTACCCCGAATCCTGGAAACGGGGGAAACGGTGGCGGTCCCGTCACTGACAGTCTCACCGTTTACGAAGTGGATGGAGCCTCAACAGACGGGACGCCCTGTTGTCTTCGGGCGTGTATTCAAACAAGGTGAGTTCGCGTCTGGACAATGTGCTCAGCCAGTAGTCGGTGGCATAGCGGTGACGGTCTGACAGAACGACATTAAGAATGCGTGGCCGGACGGGTCGATCAAATTCGCCATTGTGAGTTTCATCGCGCCGACCTTTTTCTCAGCGAAAGCTCGCTTGCGCTGACGTTCCATTCCGTCGCGTCGTCATCGGCGTGCAACGGTTTGGACTGGTGCTCGACGCAGTCACAGATGCACAACTACGATACAGGAGTCGGTGCCGGTTCGTGGGGAGCGCAGTTAATCCTTACTCACCGATCCGACTGCAACTGTGACTTCAGATGGCTGATGCGAAGGTGATGATAAATGCCTTGAGTGCCGGGGACTGCCTCTTTCAGACGTGGCTCGCTGGACCAGTCGTCACGCAAGCCATCGTTCAGGACTGCACGGCTACCAGCGCCTACGATTTTGGAGCGCACTGGGACGGAACGACCATGAACCTGAACTCCGGTGCGTGGTATACCGGCAACAATCAGTATGCCAGTCTCCATCCGATGTTCCTGCTGAGCTTTTTTAGCACAGCGAATTACCCGGTGGGCCTGTCCGAGTTCATTCTCGAAGACATGTGGACGGGGCGGCTTCAGGATCAGAAGTACTCGTTCGTGTTGAAGACTGGCGCGACACCAACACAGGTCTACACCTCAACCTGCGAAGCCTACGCGGGCGGCGCGGGCGGAGTGTTCACTCGAACATCGGCGATACCCGGTGGCGTAAGAAAATTTTTGGAGCGGCACGGCTCCGGGGCACATCCGCATCGATCACAACTTCCCTTATCTTGATCTCGACTGGAGCCCACTGCCGAACTATGATCTGGTGAACGCAAGCGTCTCGCCCGACAGCACGACTACTTTATCCAATAGCAGCTTCTCTAATAACTTAGCGTCTGAGTACGGGTGCCCCTCCAATTCAGGTGGTGACTACTCTTGCTACAGCCAGGATGATCACGGCGACATCACCGGGCACGAGATGATCCAGACGGCGCAGAACGGCGGTAACGATAAAGGAAAGCCGGTGTCGCGTCAGGAGCTTGAATATCTGTACAACATGGGATCGGCCAGTTGCGGAAGCCCTAACAGCGAGTGCGCAAAGGCTTGGGCGCTCTTGAGCGGTGAAGTGGACGCAAATTCTTCCACTACACTGCTTGGCGTAAGCGGCGGTGGTGGTATGTGGGAGGCTTTCGCCCAAAACCCATTTCATCAGCGAGAATCGCGCACAGGCAGCTCGTTTTACTGTCTTGGCTACGACACCGCAAACACGACGCAATCAAGCGCCTGCGGTTCAGGTGCCGGCAACACCACCGGACACGGACTTTCCAGGCATGCGTATCCGACGTCGGGAGAATTGTCCTATGGTTACGTGGTCAGCCCTGTTGGAAACCTAAGCTTCGCCACGGCAGGTTACAGCTACGACAATACCTGCGCTCATTGGGTTGACTTCAGCTATCCGCACTACCTGCTGACGGGAAACTATTTTGCGATGGAGGAAGTCCAGCAGGGAGCCAATTATTGCGTCTTTGCGAACAATCCGAATAACGCCTATTATGCCAGCAACGGCTTATTCGCTTCGCAAACATTCACTGAGAACGCCCGGCTGATGTCTTGGGGTCTTCAGCAAATAGAGCTGGCCGCGACGGTCAGTCCAGACGCAACGGCGGAACAAACCTATTACAACGCCGTGATCCGCTCTAACGCCGAAATCGTCGAAGGATTCTACGGCATCACGGGAACAGCGCTCACACCCACGTCCCCCAATTCGACCTGCACCGGATACGCGGTCTATGCCGCCACTCCATCCACCGCGACACGTTGGGACTACGGACACTGCGGGCGCGGTGTAGGAATTTTCCCAACGCTCCACAACCCCGATGTCGGCAATTGCTGGCCGTCCGATGTTTACACGTCACAGTACAGCGTTACGTCTGCAACGAGTGCTAACCCGTCGGTGTTGTCGGTCAGCCCGCTTGCCATCACGACTCCCAACTTGAGCAACATATTACAGTCGGACAGTTTGTTTGGTGCTACGGGATCATGGGCAACGCTCAATCAGATCGGGATTACTCCATTTTCCGTGGACTCTTCCAATGTGAGCGTGGCCTGTGCCGGATGTCTGAGCTTGAGTCAGTTGCTTTTCGGAACCGTCTTCATTACCAACGGAGAAGTGGACCAAAGCCAAGCGAGCAATTTCCAGGAACCATGGATGGATTGGGGCCTGCCGATGCGTTTGGAATCACAGCCTGCGACTCGGGCTTCACCGCTCTGGGAAATTTTAGTAACCAAGTAAACCTCTTCCTGCTGGAACTATTACAAGATCCCGCCTCCAACCCCTACGACATCTACCTGTACGAAAGCCCAACCAAACTCGGCTCGGCGTGCACCGGAGACGGATCGGACCCGACGACAAATCCTTACGTAGGAACATGGACAGCTTTTAAGGGGGCGCTCGTTCCAGCTGCTCAGACCATCAGCACATTCAACAATAGCGGAATGTGTTCCAGCGATCACCCTTACCCGTTATCCGCGCGGGCCGCTGGGACTTTTCTGCCGGGAATCGTGGATTCAGGAGATGGAAACCTCAGCGGTTCCTCTGCAGCCGTGGAATTGGTTAGCCGGCCATGTTCCGTTCTACAGTCTGCTGGTGTCAGGCGGTTCATCTTGTAGTTCTGGGACCGATATTCAAGTACCGTTGGCGCTTGCTCCCCGGTAACCAGCGTGTCTCCGCTGCTGCGAGCTGCAGGGCACCCGGCTGAACGGCTATATAAATCGCCGGGAATTCTGAGGGCACGCTTTTATCGCGTCTTTTGGATCACTGCACAGGTAAGTTGATGCGGCTCGTCCTTTGAGGAAGGCGCGGGCCTTTCCAGCCGCTCCCCTTAGCCCATATGTCCCCGGCAAATACTTTCCAGTATTCCTGATTGACGATGCTTCCTCCCATGGTGTCCACCATTGCGTCCAGCTCTCGCCGGGAATAGCTCTGGCAAATGTACAAGAATTGTTTTGACCCTATGTAGCGCCGCGTTCTCGATAAACGTCCCTGCAATAGCGCTCCTCGTTGTAAGGGCATGTCAGGATGAGATAGCCGCCGGTCTTCAAAAGAGCGCCGATGCCTCGTGCCGCATCGAGAAATTCGTCGATGTGCTCCATTACGCTGATGCACGTGATTGCGTCGAAGCTCTGCGTCATTCGAGGATGCCGAATGTCGTCATCTAAGACGTGGAAATCGCGGTAGTACAGACGTTATCGAGGGCCGTGACCAAGCCCGCAATGTGCCAGTGTCGCTGTAAACGGAGACACGCCTGATCCTACATCCAAGACCGTAACCACCGGGTAATCACGCAATGCCCGCAGTGCAAAAGAAAACTCCACGGGCCGTTCATTTACCCGATCGAACTCGTGTTGTTGCCACTCTCGCCGGGCAGACCTCAGCCAAATAGGGTCTTCCGAGGGTATGGACCAGCGACTTGATAGGCGCAAGCCTGCGGCTCGGACCCAACACCGAACGCTCAGCTCTTCGGGCAATATTCTGGTAACCTGCATTGTTCATCTTCATAACTCCACATATTCGGAAGTATCGTGGGCTCCAGTAGTTTCAAACCGCGGACGCCTGACGGCACAGCCGTGACTCAAAGAAATGCGATAACGACTGACGCACGCTCCCCTGAAACCACAAACAAGCGGCGAAACAGGTCAGCCCCAGCGCCGTGCGGACACAGAGACGCAAAAGACCGAAGTGCATCATCCACGATACGGGGAGCATCACCCCCAGACACAGCCCCGCGCTAAGAGTAGGAGCCCTGATGTTGAGCAGGAATCTCCAAAGCCAATCCCGACCACGCGGGTTGCGCGGTAGATAAGAAAGGCCGAGGTCAGGGGGAACACGATGCACCATGCAATGCAAACGCCGGTGACCGAACCGTTCCGGCAGGCGATCAGGAACGCCCCCGGAAGCAATATAGCGTTCAAAACGGTGATTTGGAATACCTGATCCGTCCGGTCCCGGGCGCTGGGCGGGTTGGCGATCACCAGGTTCAAGGTTTTCAAGACACCCACCACGCACAAGTACTTGACCAGCGGAGCCGCCGATTGCCACTTTGGGCCGAGAAAAACGGATATAAAATCGTCGGCGTTCATCGCGATCGCGACCAAAAGCGGGAAGTTGATCCAGCCAACTTGCGCGTCACCGATAGCCAATGGTCGATGACGCCTCGAATATCGTCTTGCATCGCCGAAAAGGAGGGGAAGGTAACTCGATTCACAGCGGACGAGATTTTGTCGTTCACCATAGTGGCCAGCCGGAAGGCCATGGTGTAAGCACCAAATGCGGGGGCACCCAAAAGTTTGCCGACCACCAGGTGATTTTGCGAGTTGTCGTAGAAGCGCCACGGCGGGCTTCCCCCCGATAGAGGCATACCCCAACGAAGCACCTTTTTCAGCAAAGCCCGGTTAAGGTGTACCGTGAAGCGGGGACGCACAACCGAGCAGTAAAGCACCGTGATCGATAATTCTGAAGCAATATGTTTGTCACCAGACTCCACACTCCATAGCCGTTCCAGGCCATGATCACGGCTACGATTCCAAACCCAACGTGCATCCGCTTTCGATGAGCGTGAGCCTTCGGAAGCGGAAGTGTTTCGTCAACAGTCCTTGAGAAACCGACCACAGGCCGCCGACAGGAACGTTGAGCTCAGCACACGAACGATAGCCATCAAACGCGGTTCGCGATAGAAACTGGCGACGATGGGAGCGCAAAGAAACAATGCGACGGTAAGCACCACGCCGGTCGCTGTCGTAACGGTGAAGTAAGTGGCGAGATCCTCCTCGCTGTCTTCTTTGAAGTAAATTACTGCTTGGCCAATACCCCAGTCCTGAAACACAGAGACAATGGCGATGAGAACTGTAACCATGCCCACGAGACCGTAATCGCTCGGTTGCAGCCGCCGCGCTAGCAGAATCGAGATGACAAATCCCAGTAGACTCTTTCCGATCTGAAAAGCGCCGGTCCACAGATATGCGCTCTGGATCTTGGCTGCCAGACTTCCGGCGACGGATTTCGTGCTATTCGTTTCAACAACAACACTTGGTGTCATGAAGTTCCTTCTGTCGGGGTCACATCGAAATTAGCGTGGCGGTCGAATTTCGCCCGCGCAACGCCGGAGGGTGCGATCATCCTACAGAATCTGTTTAGTGCGATGGAAAGATTCCATCAATGTCGGGGTGACCAAACGACCAATCGATTCTTGGTCCAACGAAAACGCGATTCGCCCGAAACCGGGGTTAAGTCTCTAAGGGTAGTGCCACGACCCAGTAGGCGATTTGCTGCGCATACTGGCGACCATGCTCGCCGCCTGAAGCACGCACTGGATTGGTAGAGAACCCTCCTATTCAATTCCTGGTAACGTGTTCAGCGTCTTGATTGTAGCCTCCACGCAGCCTCTTCTTGATCGTATCCTTTGCACCCAGTAGCGAGAGTCCTTTGGCGGCTGCGAATGAGACGAATGACGCAGCGGAGTGAGCGTTAGAAATGCAAGGTTCCTTGGCGTATAAGAAAAATAGTAAATCGCAGCACAGTTAGCAATAGCTGTTCCAAAAAAACTCTTATAAGATGCTTCACCCGTCCCAAAATCAAAAATCGCGTATCGCTGTTCCGAGAACAGTCGGTCCAAGATGTGATACAGAGAACGGTTCCCGGCGAGTATTGTTGAAAGGCCGGACGAATCCGGGCGTCTGGTATGTGAGAGCACCATCCCGAGCCGTACAATAGGCGAATGCTACGGGCTGGCCGTTGTGAGCAAGGATGTAGCCCCGGAACTTGTCGGCAGCCGCAAGTTCCACCAATTTGCCAGGGAATTCCTCGGTCTTGCGGTGAACCGACCTTCAACAACTTATGTTGATAGGTTTTTAGGCTGACTCGTGATGCCAGTTCGTAAAAGGCAGCTATGTCACCGGGGTTTCGGTACTCCCGAAAATCGACGGTACCGCCACTATTGTCCGCAAATTTTCGGATGCGCCGTTTGAGAGTGTTTCGAGCCTTTGAACTGAACCCGCTAAGGTACTCTTGAAAGGTGCCGGCAAGAATTATGTAGTGCCGTGCGAAATGCGAAGGGACATAACGCAGGCCATAGCGGCGAAAGCTGAAGCGCGGCAAATGGCCGGAGGTCAGCCACGATGGGAAGAAAACGGTTTGCACACCCGACCCGAATTGGGTCTAAATCTCATTGTCCCGGATAGGACATGGACTTCGCCAGTCGAAGGCCGCTGGTATAGCTGCTCGGAACCGCACCGAGGCGATACAAAACTCGCCCAATGTGATCCGTATCTCTGTCGGCCTTTGTACCCAGCTTTCATGAATCGACGGTAGCGCGACGCTCATAGTCAATTGCTCTTTCACCTACTTGCCTATTGCCCCATAAAGGCGATCCGCATTCTTGGCCGTGTTCACACAAGAGCGATATATGCAGTACACTGAGGTGTTTCCGATTGAGCGAAACGCACTGTGATCGTCAATGATATGTCTCGCCTTCGGGTTGTAATAGATCAGATAAACGTCACGTGGGTGCTTACTAAGGGATTGCTCAATATTCGTTAATACTTGCTTCATCACTGGCTCGACAAAAGGGTGGTAAAAATAGAAAATGGCCTGTTCGTCCGGAATCGCGTAGTTCGTTGCGTCCTGGCAGATGGATACGATATCCGTGCACTTCTGGATGTTGCTCCTGTAGCGCCGAATGTTATCAGCGGCGGTGGCGTGCAAGTCAGGCGAAAAGTCGACGCCGCGGATTGCTCGAAACGGTATTCTGACGCCAGGAGCAAGACCCGTCCCAGACCCGATCCAAAATCTACGAAAACGAAATCCGCGAAGTCCGCTGGAACAGCAGAGAGCATTTCCCGGAAGATGGCTTCTGAAGTAGCCGCATATTGGATGCCGAACAACTGGTTGCCGGTTGGAAGGACCGCCACATCCACTAGATCAATATGCCCAGCGGTCCTTACGCCAATCGCCTGTCAAACTCCGCTTCCCCTTGGCGTTCTCGCTGCCGTGCGCGGCGCCTCGCGGGCATCTGCCCGTTTGCATAGAAGAGAAGAGCGCTTCCGCAAGTGACAAGGGTTCCGAAAATCCCGGACCGCTTGTAGGAGTTCCGTAGGCGAACGAATAGCCTCATGCTTCGTACCTCATAGGGGCTGCAGGAGGAGGCCATCCTGAGGAAACTTCGGGCAGGCACCTTGATATCTGGAGCCTGGAAACGGCGGATATGATGGTCACAAAAAACCTTTAGCGCCTAGCTCGGTCGTTAGACTGCTCAAGACATTCTCTTCCATGCCTGCTCGATGCCTCGCGAGAATGTATGCCGCAGCCGCCCCAGCAGTGGCTGTGCGCAGTGGACCGCAGGCAAGGTTTGCAAGCCTGGATCATGGAAGGTGGAAGTGATGAACTTGTCGCGGTTGCTTGCCAGAAACTTACACAAGCGTTCAAACCGGCGCACCACGACGCGATTGGGTCGGGGCCTTAGCGGATCGCGATAGATGCACTCGAAACTGTGGGAAACGATGACCACAGCTGCCATCTGCTGGTACGCCGCGAGAAGCATGTGTTCCAGCTCCGCGGAGGAGCATGCAGAAATCTGGGCATGCCGAATATGACCCGGCCAATCTCTAAAAAAGGTAATAGGGTACTCGTGAACACTCTCTAGAATCGCGGGCTGTACGAGCGGTGCGTCTGTATCAATGGCACAGGTCTGTCCGAACCAGCAATAATTATAGCTGGAATCAAAAGGATATTATTCCTGGCCAAGGCTTTCAAGGTATCTAAGTTCGCGCCATACCCCCCGCGCGGAACGAGCGTACATCCGTGACACCGCAAGCATGGAGCTGCTCAAGGCCTTTGGCGATTAAGGTTGTTTGACGTTGCTCGTTGTAATCCTTCATCAAACCTCCGGAGGAAGGCCCAGCTAAGCTGGAATCGCGCCGGCACCATTCGGCGTGAGTATGAAGGCCCACCTCGTGGCCGCGGGAGCGAAGCTCTTGAACAAGACGGGCCACCGGCTCGACCCCTGAGACATCAGAGCTCAAGGTCTCGACGAAAAACACGCCACGCAGGTCGTTTTCGCGGAGGAGGTCCGCCTGAAACAACACGCCGAATGCGCCTTCTGGGCTAATGCCATAATAGTCGCGATCGTAATCGGCCGGCACTAACTTTTAGCATCGCGGCGATGGGCCACGCCTCGGTGTCCACGGTGATGAAGACCCGCAACATGTTAGTTGGTTGTTGCACGATCAGGCCGGCGAAGTACCGCGAAAAGTAGACGTGTTTGATCCTGCCTCGAGTATTGCCGGATGCCGTCCTCCGAGATCTGGCAAGGATAGAGCCGGCCATTGCGGAACAACCGGTAAACCCGGAGGATGGCGCACTTAAGCTCCTGGGAGTCCCCCGGTTGAACGGCGATTGCGTTCGGGAAAGGGGACACCACGTCGCGGGTCGCTCCTTCACCGGCGATCGCCAGAATCCATCTCCGCATCGCAAGATATTCATATGTTTTCGCAGGGGCTTGAAGCCAGTATTTCGGGCTTTGTTGCAGCAACAATAACACATGTGAGTCGGCCATGATCTGCAGGCTCTCTTTGTGGCTGACTCGAGGGATCACTTCCAGATAAGGCGCCGAGCGGGCTTGATACTCGCCGCAGCCGACAAGGATGATACGCAGATCGGCCGGATCGATCTCTCCATCTGCGACCAGCTCCCCAACCGCGACGAGAACTTCGTCAGGAGAACGCAGTCGGCCAAAAAATGTGCCCGCATGGCAGATCGTGAACTTCGCGGCCGGATCGGGGCGGGGCGGCAGTCCCAGAAAATCTTCAACATCGAACCCGTTAGGGATGGTGACGAATTTTTCCGGCAGCTGTGTCGGAAAACGGGAACGAAAGGCATGGCATAAGCGCTCTGTATTTGCGATGACCAAATCAGCGGCTTGAACTACTCTATTAGCGCAGGCTACTTCCGCCTGCTGCCTCCAGGGATGTTCGTGTTCGACATAAACCGACTCAGGAAAAAGGCATTCCCATGGATCGCGGAAATCGGCCACCCATGGCCGGCGGCTCCACTTGTGGAGAAGCAGGGCGATCATGTGTGCCACTGGTGATGGTGCCGTAGAGTAGATCAGGTCAATTTGTTGCCTGCGCATTACCTTCTGGGCTTCCCAGAATCCGGGCCACAGCCACCCTCCGTAAGCATCGGGAAACTGTAGCCAGTCGCGGACATGCTTGGCCAGACCGGTTCGCATTGGGGTTGGAATAGCCGTTACGCGCGCCTGCCGGGTTTGAGGGTGGTTACCACCCGCCCCAAGCAACCTCTTCTTCAAATTAGCGAGCAGATGATCCGGCCTCCAGACCGGCTACGATACACCTTGAGACCGTCGTCGATTTCAGCCAGAAGGCTGGCATCGATTCGGTTCGGATGATAGGCGTCGGGCTGCATCGTAAGGATGAATGGTTCCCAGTTGAATTCTGGAAGGTATTTGCAGACTCCACCGTGCGCAGAGTGCCGCTGCTCGTGCCAGGAGGGAAATAGTGGGCAACCATCAACACCCTGGGCGGTCTAAGGTGTGCCCTGTTCATGCTTCCGCGCACATCGCGGACGCAGCCACCGTATCCTCTAGCGGCTGCTCCTCCTGTTGGGCCTCAGCGATCTCGCGCGCGCAGTAGGACAGGCTCAAAGTGATATAAACGAATTCGCGGAATGCCAAACCTGTGAAAAATCCGGTCGCAATAATCGCGACGATGGAGCATATCAGCCCTTCGGAGACCTTTCTCACAAAAATCAGGTCCTGATCGCTCGCCATAGCCAAGCGGCGCGCCATCCAAGCAGCGCGGATTCCGCTGAGTAACGGAAATACTTAGATAAGAGCCGCCGGCACTCCAACCTCAGTAGCAATCTCCAGTAGGCTTCGTGCTGCGACATGCCATGCGGAAATCGACTGCCGCGTGTCATCTCTTCGAAGTTCGCCGGTCCGATTCCGAGCAGAGGATCGCTGCCGATCAACTCGATGCTACGTTGCCACATCTCGATACGTATCATTGCGGAACTGTCCTTCTGATAGTTGAGGATGGTCATCAGCCGGTCGATATTGTCTTGGGGGGCCAAGAATGCCATACCGAGACTAAAACCACGCCTAGCCCCACAAATGTCAAAAGTTTTCTTTCCTGCATGAGCCAGAAGATAATCGTTACCAGCACAATTGCCAGCGTCGGACCCCGCGATTGACACTTGAGAAACACAAATATACAACCGCCAGCCGAAGACAACAGCACTAGCTTCAACCAGAAGTTGCGAACGGCCCCTAGGAGACTCAAGCTTAGATACATGACGATGATCATCAACAGCGACAAGAAGTTTGGGTTGCCGAAGTTCGTGTTGCCTCGAAAATCGAGGCGCGCGAATTCATCGTCCCGCAAGTAAGTCGCGCCTTGCAGTGCCGACTTGAAATAATAAAGGCTCGTTACAACAAGAACCCAAACAACCGCCGTAATCCGTTCCTGCGTCCTGATCCAAATCAGGATCAAGGCACAGACTACGAAGACGGTCAAAGTGTCGTACAGCTGCTCCGACGAAGCCTGCGTCCATCCGTTGAGGAGCGCTGACACAACCATGAGCGCAAACAGAACTAGAAACCAGCGCATCGCGCGTAACGTGAAGGAGGTTCTTGGCACGAATACCGCGGGCCGGAAGAAACTGGCCAGCAGTACCGCCAGAGTAATGGCCTCCTCAATATGCAGCGGCTGAATATTGGGGCGGTCATCTTGCGGGCGCACGAAGGTAAAAAGGATCAGCAGAAGCAGGCCCCAGTACGGGCGGGCCAGAGTTCCAATCACGGCCAGGATTTCGGCTTCCAAAGCGAGTTGTACGCGAAATAGCATTCAACTTCCTAACAGACCAGAGCTCTGAACCTTATTGAGCGACTGGCTTCCGAAAAAGCCCTCCGACCCAAGTCCCGCGACGGCGTGGCAAAACGCGTCCGGCGATCGCTCCCCGAGTAGTAGCAGACGGTCGATAACCCATTAACTGCGGATGTTTCAAACAACCTTCCGCAGCAGCGTGGGCAGATTGTATCCGCGTCGGGTACGGCATGGCGGCCGCCCCAACTCTGCCCGATTCTTTTCAGCCAACCGGGATCGGCCGGTTTTGAGGGCCCCAAAAGGCGAACCGCGCAAGCCGTCATAAAACTCTTATAGAGCGAGACTAGCGCTCGCTCATCGTATCGCTTGAGGTGTCCCCATTTGTGAAACACGAACCCGCATTGACAGCGAACCGAGGCGTCCTCGAGCGTTTCGCGATAAGGTACTGTAATTAGCACGTATTTTTTGGCGGTTCGCCGGAGCTCCTGCAATACCTGGGGAAGCAACATCGGCCGGAATGTGTTCAATCACCTCCGATACCAATACCAGGTCAAACGATTCGTCCCGAAAAGGAAGCGCCGTGAGCACGCTCGCAACCCGGCTGCGCCTGGCCTCGCGGTTCAAAGCATTGCAGGAGACGTCGACGCCCACCACGTCGTGACCTCTCGCCAGCGCCATCGTGACCCGCCCGTCTCCACAGCCTGCATCCAAAACCGACCGCACTTCGTCGGGAATTAGCTCTAGCGTCTGACGAATTCGTTGCGACTCCTTGGCATCGACGGACGCCACCTTGAGCGCCCATGATTGCTCGTAATTGAATTCCGGCTTAGTGGTAATCATCGAATTCGCTCCTCAACGGGCGGGTTTGTGAGCGATCACAATCAGACGATTCGGAATAATTCCGTTCAGAGTGACCTCGATCATTGGTTTCAAAATGTGCTTCATCCTTGGCGACGCGGCTCGTCCCGGGCGCGGAGCCGTTCTTCGCCGTTCCGTTGCTTGAGCCGTTGCGGGGCTTGGCAAAGACAGCCTCCATTGCCGCCTTCACGCCCGGAATCTTCCGCAACACTCGGCGGCGTAGTATGCCCGCCGGCATTCCTTCACACCGAAGCCAGCTCGCAAAAGCATCCGCACCACTTCGGATCGCGTGAAAACGTATTCGAAAAACTTTTCCTTCCGCGCCTCAGGGAAATTGGAGAACCCACCAGTCGCGCGTCATATAGAAGGGCAGCACCAGTTTTCGCACTAAATTGATGTAGGGAATCGTCAGCACCATAATGCCGTCTGGCCTCAGCACTCGAAACGCTTCGGAAAACCCCTTCTCCGGCCCACCGTAAACGTGTTCCACCGTGCCCGCCAGCAAAATGGCGTCATAAGAGCTGTCCGCGTATGGTAGACAATTCAGATCCCCGATATCGCCGGGGAAATAGCCCCCAGTACGGACCGAGTCGAGAACCGAATCAGCATCGAAATCGATTCCCCGTGCGTCGTATCCCAAAGATTGGAGCTTGCGAACCACCTGCCCGCGTCCGCAGCCGATATCGAGTATCTTATTCCCCCAAGCTGACTAAAGCTGTCTCATCAGTACTGGAAATTCGGGCAAGTATTCGGTGTTGAAGTCGACATCGGTTGACTTCCAATATCCTGGCCAATATTCCGGCTGGCTGGCGGTGATTGTGTTGGTTTGAAACGAGATTCTCATGGTGCGACTACACTTCTCGATGGGACCTGCCCGGCCTCGTCATCGAAGCTCCTTCCTGATGATGATTGTGGAAATGTGGAGAAGCACATCGCTCGACGGGCCGTTCTGACGCTGCCCGTCCAGCTGCGCTTCTGAGCAAGAATAGAAAAGAAGGATGCTCAGGTTTCTCCAAACAGTGTTCCTGGTTTCGGCTGCCTTCTCCATCTTTACGGTGGCGGGATATCCCATCGCGCTGGCTCTGTGGTCTGCTGGCGATCGAAACCCATATCGAAAACGTTTGTTCCGAAAACCGTCACCCTTCTGCTTCCTGTTCGCAATGGCGAGCGCTGGCTCCGATCCAAACTCGAATCGTTGCTCGCGTCCGGCATCCGTACGAGCCGTCGCAAATTCTAGTCATCTCGGATGGCTCCACGGATGCCACCGACGCGATCGCCGCCGAATTTGCCTGTTCCGGAGCCGCTTCGGAGGGAGCAGAGGTCGAGCTGATCCGAATCGCCGCCGCCGGCAAGGCGGTTGCTCTCAATGCCGGACTGGAACGCGCTCGCGGAGAGATCCTGTTCTTCACCGATGTCCGCCAGGCTCTCGATCCCGACAGCCTGCAGTCTCTGGTGGCTTGCTTCTCTGATCCGTGGGTCGGCGTCGTTAGCGGCGAATTAGTCATACGCGATGGTGAAACTCTGGAAGAGCTCTCCATTGGCCTGTATTGGATATACGAAAAGTGGATGCGAAAGCGTGAGAGCCGAATCGATTCCGTCATGGGAGCCACCGGTTGCATCTATGCCATGCGGCGCGAATTGGCTGTTCCTTTGCCTGCGGGTACACTCGTCGATGACATGTGTCTTCTTCTGGCCGTGTTCTTTGCAGGGTACCTGGTCATTATGGAAGAAAGAGCCAAAGCCTTCGATTATCCTACGGCGCTGGATGTCGAATTCCGCCGCAAGGTGCGCACCTTGGCGGGCGTTTACCAGATCGTTAACTCTCCGCACTTTGTCCTGGCGCAACCGTATGTGGGGGGCGTTTGTTTTCCACAAACTGGGCCGCCTGCTGTTGCCGTACGCCCTGATTCTCGTTACCGCGACCAGCTTTGCGCTTCCCCAACCCTGGCGTACTGGAGTGTTGATCTCCCAGGCGACTGTGTATGCCCTTGCGTTGGCCGACCCGATTGTCCCGCGTCGTCTGCCGCTGAAGCGAATCACATCTCCATTGCGTAGCTTCATGGTTTTGCTCGCAGCCGCGCTGTTCGCAACTCGTATTCTATTTCCCCATACCCAAAATCTCTGGAAAAAAACGCAAGTTGGGCCCGTTCGGACCAAATCCTAGCGTTCCCGATCTGTGGAGAACACAAACTCCTGAAGCCTAAAATAGGTGCCGCCGGCCATCGCCTTGGCGGCTCGCTTGGTTTTCCACAACGCAGCTTGGCGGATGCGGGGAGCCACCGGCCGGAAGCGAACCCGCCGGACCATTCCGGTCCCATGCTCCGCTGGATCGTATAGCGGCCGAGCACCCGGCAGCCGTTCACTTCATGTGGCTGGGTGGTAGGCTCCGAGGTGAACAAGTTTTGGATGCCGGCCGCTGCCGACGCTTCCCCGACCTCCCGGGAATCTTCGCCTCCCGGCACCGACGCCGCGGTTACAGAATGACGGACAAGCTCCTCCAAGCACTGCACGCTCACCTTCCATTCCAGGACAAGCTGTTCCCAGGGAAGCCGCGACATGCGCCTGGGATGCGAGCAGGAGTGGCTGCCGATACAGTGCCCCCGGCGGTCCAGTTCGCGGATCTGATCTGCCGTCAAGAATCCCGGCTGGCCAATGCATCCGGTGGTCACAAAAAAGTAGCCTCTCCTGCCCGATTGCTCCAACATTGGTGCGATGTTGGTGTAAGCGCTCGCGCCCCCATCGTCGAAGGTTAGAATCACCTGTCCACCCGGATTTGCGGCCCGGCGGACGGCTGCGAGGTGAAGCGCGAAATCGCTCCGGCTTAATTTATAGATTTCGGCATGCTTACCCGCAAAGCCGCTACTCGAGCCATAGGGCCGTCCACCACGTCGTGGTACATGAGACATAGCATCTGGCGCGCGCCTTCAGAGGCGGAAGCGGTTACGCGTCTTTCCTTTTGCAGACTGAATACGGGCATAGCAAACGGATATTCGCCGATCGAACTCCAGACCCGGCGGATCGCTAATGTTCTTGCGACGCCTTGGCGGCGAAAGGCAGGCGCGTGCCGGACAAAGGAGCTGGATCGCTCGATTCGAACAGCCATTGGGCTTCGCACCCTAATAAGTTGGCAATATTTTCGCGCAACTCGGCATTCGGCTCGCGATAACCGTTCACGATCCGGCTTATTCTGGTTTCATCCACACGCAACATTTTCGCCAGACGGTTTTGTCGAATGCCCGTTTTCCAAAGCTGTAGTTTGAGATTGGGATACACGAGGCTTCCTCCTGGACAAGGATCACGCGATTCGGCGGAACTGCTGGACCGTCGAACGCAAAAACTGCACGTCGCTCGCATCTATTTCTGTCGAGACTGACTGCGAGAGCAAGGTGATCGACACCACTAGCCGGGTTTGATTTTTCACCCGAATCAACAAGCCCTCCATATTCTTAGCGGGCCACGCTTAACCCGCACCCAGACCCCCTCTTGTAGTAGAGGATTGGCTTGGCAACCGATGCCGCTTTCGAGCAGGCCTTTACGGCTTCTATCTCGCTTTCCGGCATGGCTCGATCGTGTTCCCAGATCCAAGGATGCCTACCACGCCATCGCTCGACAATACGGAAACCCGGCTCTTCGGGCAATCCGCAATTCTCACGAAGAGATACCCCGAAAAAAGAGGTTGCTCGACTACCTTCTTGCGGTCCTTCCACTGATGCACTTCACGGAAGCTCGGCAAGTAGGTTTCCATGCCCTTCTCGGAAAGAATCGATCGTGACTTGGCCTCGTAATGGGAGCGCGTCCGCACAGCGTACCATGAGGTATTTGGAGACATAGCTTCGCCCTTTTACTTACAGGCTGCCCCGTAAGTAGTTAAAAAGAAATGACCACCAGAACTATTTATGCGCCTTATCTGAATAATCGTAGTAACTGTGGGTCTTCCACAGAAACCAGTTTCTTGCGCAGTTCAATACCACGCCCAGTTGCTTGGATTTAGGAACCGTGTCCAAAGCTCGCTTCCAAAGCTGTCGGTTCGTATGATCCTGCCTCACAACCAAGACCACTCCGTCACAAGCCAACTGCAACAATTCGTATTCGGCGGCCGAGCCCACCGGCGGCGCATCCATAATCACAAAATCAAATTCCGACCGACAGATATCCAGCAACGCCGACCATTGCGGAGAGGCCAGCATCTCGGCCGCATTCGTTGACCTATGGCCCGGCGCCATTATGTACAATTCGGGAATTGTCGAGCCGCACCAGGGCCGTTTCCAAGCTCGCCTAATTCCGAGGACGTCGATGGTTCCCGGCGCGGCCGGCACATTCAGTAGTTTCGCTGCCGACGACCGGCCAAATCGCAATCCATAAGAAGCACCCGAACCTGCTCCTGCAAAGAGAATACGGCCGCCAGGTTAATCGCGCTGATGGTTTTGCCGTCGCTCGCCATGGGGCTCGAAATCAAAATTATCTTGGGCTGCGCCGGTGATGGCTGATTTTGGTTCTAATCATCCGGTACTGTTGAGCGGACTGGTTTTCGATTCCGTGGAACGGCAGAACTGCGGACTGGGGGCCAGCTCTATACTGACCGAGCGAATTGTGTCGCCGCGCTCCAGCGTTGCATTGGGTGCCGGTTCACCGAAGGCCGCATTTTCGCCGCCGCCTAGTGGGGCGGGCGCCGCGCCGTGCCTTCCCCTAATACAACTTTGGCCATTTCGGCCATTTCGCCTTCGGTTTTTCTTAAAGCCTCGAAGATTTTGCTCATGCGGCGGCCTCCCATTCTTCCAGGGATGCCCGGTACGGGCAGGCAGATCGGAAGTTGGAGTGTGGCTTAAGTCCCATGGCTATTTTTCCGAGTTTCAGCCGCACGCGTAATCCAAACGGCCCCGTCGAACGGCGCGGGGGTGAGGGCGCGGCGGCGTTTTGGCGTGGAGGCGGCGTAACTATGCCCGGGCGACCGAGACGGCGGTCGCGTGCCACTAAAGGCAAATCGCTGTCTTGCAGATCCAGATCGCGCGCCACTTGCAATGCATGGGAGACTGTGACGGTGGGCTCTCCCGTGGCGTAAATCAAGTTGAGCGCGTTATCGCAAATTCCATTGATCACCCGTGGATTCCCCCGGACGCGCGCGCGATGGTATGGATGGCGGCCTCATCGAACGGCGGCGCATTGTGGGCGCCGGCCTTCGCCCAACGGAACTGCATGTACTGGATTACCTCGGCGCCCGATAACGGCCGCAGGTCGCAGCGCACGGCAATCCGTTGCTTACTTGTCGGAGGCCGTCTGAATTCAGGATGCTCCGCAACTCCGTTTGCCCGGCCAAAATGATCTGCAGCAACTTTCGATCGGCGGTTTCGAAGTTCGTGAGCAGGCGAATTTCTTCCAGCACTTCGCCCGATAGCTGGTGTGCTTCATCGGCGACCAGTACACAGATTCTCCCAGACCGGCGCGCGGCCATGAGAAATTCTTGGAACTTGAGCAGCCGGCGCACCTTGCTGTCGGGTATTCGCTCGATCCCGAAGTCGATGAGGACCGACTCCAGGAACTCGTCCGCGCTGAAGGTTGGGTTCAGTAACAGGCTGAAACAGACCCGATTGCTCGGTATCATCCGAAGCATGCGGCTAAGCAGAGTGGTCTTCCCGGTCCCGGCGTCGCCGGTGATCATGATGAAGCCCTTCTCTTCAAGCACGCCGTATAGCATTGTCGCGAGCGCCTCTCGATGTGCCGCCGTTAGAAAAAGAAAACTAGGGTCGGGCGTCATGGCGAATGGGTTCTTTTGGAGCCCAAAGTGTGATTCGTACACTAGAGTTTGCCCCAATAGAAGTAAACGCCTGCCGCACAGGTCGCGACAAAGGATAGAACCAGCGACGAAACGAGCACCCATTTCCAGCTTGCCCTTTTGTCTCTTTTTTCGGTATTCCCCTGGTCTCCTGCTACACGTCGTGTCCGCCGGGGAGGTTCAATATACGGAACGCGACCCAAAACGGGGACACCTTCGGGCAGCTCCCATTCTCCGAGCAGCGCGTTTTTCTTGGTTTCCGCGGCGATTGGCAGAGCCAGCCCCAACACCAGGCTAACAATGCATCCTAGCCCCAACTGGCGGGTTCTGGGACTAATGGGTTTTTCGGGGACGCGCGGCGGATCCAGCAACGTGAATCGTTCGCCCTCCTGGCGGTGTTCCATGTCCGTGGCCATTGTCGCTGCAAGCTTTTTATCCAGCAGCGATTTGTAATTCGATTTCGATTCTTCGTAATCGCGCGTCAACTCCGCCATTTCCTGCTCGCGCACCGGAAGCTGTTCGATCCTGGACTGCAATGCCGCAACCGCCTTAATGACTCCTTCGCGCTCCTTGGTACGCTGCTGGATCTCCCGGTCTGCCAGCGCGATCTGCGACTTCAAGGTGTCTAACCGGGCTCGCTGCTCATGCTCCACCACCTTCTCGCGCTCAATTTCGCGCTTGAGCTCTACCATGCGCGGATAGGTGGGCAGGTACCGTTTGCTGAAGTCGTCGTACTGGCTCTGGAGGTATTCCAGATTCGTTTCGCCCGGTAGGCTCTTCATCTGCGACGTGTCTGTCTTGCCGGAAGAACGTGCAGGCAGTGTGTTGACTCGGTTGATCTCCGTTTCCGTGATACTCAGTGTGCCCTCCAGGACCAACTTATTCTGCTGCGCCCGGCCGAGGGCATCCTGGTTGCCCTGCAGCTCGATTTGCAGGCTGGAAAGCCGCGAGTTGAGCGCGCCCAGTTGCTCCGGGAGATCTCCATCGTGTTTCAGCTTATAGGCGCTCACCTTGGCCTCCAGTTGATCCAGGATCTTTTTGGCCGCCTGCAACTGGCTGTCGATAAAGTCTGCCGTACCCTGCGCCTGGCGTTCGCGGGTCCGAAGGTTCTCTTCGATGAAAAGGCTCGCCAGCTCGTTAGCTACTTCCGCGACCAACTTGGGATTCGTGCCCTGGTATCCGATACGGAAGGCTCCCGGGCGGTCCCCCGCTCCAACCTTTCTCCACATCGATGTTGATATCCTTCCGCATCAATTCGATGATTTCTTCCTGCACCATTTTCTTGCGCTCGTTCCGGTACAGCCCGAACTCGTCGATGATCTTTTGCAGGCGCGTAGCGCTGAGGATCTCCTGGCTGATGGTCGCAAGCCGGTCCTGCGCACCCGTGTTTACCGTAGAGGAGACGTACCGCTCCGGGATCTTTTGGGAATCGATCAGAATAAGCGCTTCGGACCGATAGATTCCGGCATGCTATGAACCACGCCATAAGTCACAGCTGAACCTAAAACCGCCGTTACTACGATCATCAGGCTGTGCTTCCACAGCATCCGCGCGAGCGAGAGAGGTGAGAACTCGGGTTTCGAAGCCGCGGGTTTCGCGCTGGTCATAGGGCTGTCAACATCTTGTTGCATGCTCCGGGCCAAACCCGTCGTTTGGAGTTGTTAGAATTAGCGCTCGAGTACCAGCACGCCTCTCGGACTTAATCCCAAATCTTGGGATTAAGGCAGCTCGCCGCGGCTTACCATCCCGACCCGAACAAAACTACCCGGACGGTTCGAACCACGATTGCAAGATCAAACCAGATGGACAAGTTCTTCAAATAGAACAAGTCGTACTCGAGCTTGCGATAGCGTCGTCGATGGTTGCGGCGTACTGATACTCCACCTGAGCCCAGCCCGTGATGCCGGGACGAACCGAATGGCGCTCATCGTAAAACGGGATCTGCTCCCGCAACTGCTCGACGAAGCAAGGTCGTTCGGGCCGCGGGCCGACGAAACTCATCTCTCCCCGGATTACGTTGACAAACTGGGGAAGTTCATCGAGCCGATACTTACGAATAGTACGGCCGACGCGCGTAATCCTGGGATCCTGCTTTTGAGCCCATTGCGCTCCGGTGTCGCGTTCTGCGTCCATGTGCATGGAACGAAACTTCAGCAGATTGAAGGTCCTGCCCGTGAAGCCTACGCGTTCCTGGCGGTACAATACCGGACCTTTGGACTCCAAGCGAATGGCGATCGCGACCAAACCGATGATAGGCGCGAAGAATACAATTCCAAACAACCCGGCCGCCAGATCGATTACCCGCTTGATGAAGAGTGTCACTCGTGACCGTTGGAAACCCGTTGAGAACACGAACCAGCTGGGTCGCACGTTTCGTAGCCACACGCGGCCCGTCAGCGCCGCCAGTGCCGAAGGCGCATCTTCGATTTCAATCCCTTGAACCTTCAACCGGACCAGGTCGCGTGTCGGCAGGGTACCCCAAAATCTTCCAGCGCCACGATGATTTTGGAAATGCCCTGGTCGCGCGCAATCGCTCTCAAATCGCGCTGATGGCCCAGCACCGGGTACTCCAGCAGTTGCTGGCATCCATTGCTTCCGGATGAGACGAACCCCGCGATCCGGAAGTTGAGATCCCTCCTGCGCTCCAATTCGCGGGCCGCGGTGATTGCCGTTTCGCCGTCGCCGAGAATCAGCACTGTTTTCCCGCTGGTCGTCAAATCCCACAACCAGTCCACGCCGCTTCTGATTGCGGCGATAAAGACCGTAATCAATGCCAGCGCGATAAACAGGACACCTCGACCGACCAGCAAGCCAGGAAACAGCAAATACAGAAGGCCCAGCAAAAGGCACCCGGCGCCAAGAGCCTGCGCCAGGCCAAGCACCTGCTCACCGCGCGGGCGTACGACGCTCAGATCGTAAAGATCGTTGTAATAGCAACACGTCTCCAGGACGACCAGGACCGTCAGAACCTGCAACAGGAAATTCCCGGAGTCGGCATACAGGGAAAACTGAACCGGGTCGTTCCAAAATCGAAGTCTGGCGCCCAGAATCACGGATAGAACGATAACAATGCTCTCCCCAACGATGAGCAATAAGCTCTTGACGGAAACGTCCTGGCTGAAGACGCGAATCATGAGTGGTAGGCCCTAACCGTGAGTGTGTTCGAACCGGCAATTCTGCGGCCAAGCAAGCGCGGACTGCATGCTGTGTTCGCTACGGTCCGGAATCCCGAAAAATCTCCTTTTTCGCCTGGCTTCAAAGCCGCACGATCTTTGACGATTGAACGCCCCGCAGCGCATTCCGCGTGTCGACGATCAGTTTCGCGTCGACGGCCAGCGCCGAGTAATCCACCCCGCTGTGGTCCGTCACTATCACGACACAGTCGGCCGCGCGAACCGATTCGATCATGTCGGTCGAGAGGCAAATATCGTCATCGAGGCGCAGGGTAGGCACGTAAGGATCGCTAAAGGTCACGTGAGCGCCGCGCTGCCTCAGTACATGCATGATATCCAGGGCGGGCGATTCGCGCACGTCGTCGATGTCACGCTTGTATGCCACTCCTAGAATATGAATCCTGGATCCCTTGACCGGCTTGCCATGCTCGTTTAGGGCATTTTGTACCTTGTCGACCACGAAATGTGGCATTTGTCCGTTAATATGACCGGCCAGATCGATAAAACGCGCTTCCATTCCGTTCTCACGGCTCTTCCACGACAGATAAAAGGGATCGATCGGAATACAATGTCCTC
Organism: Bryobacterales bacterium; assembly: GCA_963747945.1. Classification (GTDB taxonomy): domain Bacteria; phylum Acidobacteriota; class Terriglobia; order Bryobacterales; family Bryobacteraceae; genus Palsa-89. The sequence continues at coordinate 817,389 of CAVVHB010000022.1, read as the reverse complement.
CCAACCCAGGACCCGGGTAGAAAGGCATAAAGCCGAACGGCTTGGTAGCGGCGGCATCGATCACTTCCCAAATGTCTATATTCATGCGGTTGCACATGATCGCCATCTCATTTACCAGTCCGATATTAATCATGCGAAACGTGTTTTCGAGCAGCTTTACCATTTCCGCCACCTGCGTGGAGTGTACCGGCACAACAGTCTGGAGCGCTTGAGAATAAAACTGCACGCCCAGTTTGGTGCAAGCCGGGGTCATGCCACCTACCACCTTCGGTATGTTGCGCGTGTTGTAACTCGCGTTTCCCGGGTCCACCCGCTCGGGCGAGAAGCACAAAAAGAAATCCTCCCCGACCTGCAGTCCTGTCCGAGATAACATCGGGAGCAACAGCTCTTCGGTAGTTCCCGGATATGTGGTCGATTCCAAAATCACGAGTGTGCCCGAATGGAAGTGCGTAGCGATTTCCTGGCATGCCGCCACAACGTAACTCATGTCCGGGTCCTTGGTCTTGCGGAGGGGAGTGGGAACGCAGACGTTCAAGGTGTCCAGTTCTGCAACCACCGAAAAATCGGATGTAGCGCGGAGTTTCCCCGTGTCCACCAACTTCGAAATCTCCTCACTCGGTACGTCTTGGACGTAGGAGTCCCCGGCATTGATTCGCTGTACTTTGGAATGCAGCGCGTCAATTCCAGTGACCGAAAACCCGGCGTTGGCAAATTCGACGGCCAAAGGAAGACCGACGTATCCTAGCCCGACGATGCCCACGCGGGCCGTTCGGTTCGCAATTTTCTCCGCTAGAACGTCGAGATGAGAGGCAGTCCGGATCGCTGTAGTGTTGGACATGCAGGAGAGGGCTGCAATTCGGTCGCCGTTCCCCGCCCCTATCTGTGGCCAACTTTTTTCCTTTGGTAGAACGGGAGTACTCAGACGATGTCGCCAAGGGTGAAGTGCATCAGCGCGGTTCTGGCGGTATGTGCGCTCCGGATGCTCACAATCGATGGCGGCCCTGACTATCACTGGGCTGGTAATCGTGACCTAGGCAACGCTGCACCTCCGGGATGACCGAGGTCGCGAATGCGACACCCTCTTCGGCCGCACTGGGGTAGTCAGGCACCATAACTCGCACTATGGATCCGGCCGTGTGTCCGGTCAACATGGTATCTCGGGCCAGGAGCACTTTGCCCAAGTACTCGCTCGCATATATGCGGGTCCTGGATTGATACCAATACAACATCAACATTCTCGTTCCCGAGTTCTGGATGGAGTATTTGTTGATTTCTACCGCCTGTCCGTTTACCGGGATCCATGCCGAGTCATGCTTCCAGATCTCCCAACCCGCCCCCGGCAGGCAGTGTTTGGGAGAATGCATGCTTTCCCCGGCACGCTGCTGTGCATAGAACGCGATGAAGAGGTCAAGCTGGATTTTCCCCTTCCCGTAGGTTCGCGAAAGATAGGATGTCGCGTTGAGTGTGTGCAAAGTGGAATCCGGCAATGCCTGATCCCGCACTGCTCGCCATCCGGCGATTTGCGAATCGATTTGACCCAAAGGAACGGCCAGTGGCTCAGGTGACCGTCGGTTAGCGATGCCGGCCATAAATGCGGTCGCAATCAGCAGGCTAACCGTGGCAGGGAAAACAAGAGATTGATGGCGCATGTGCGGTCAGGAACCTTCGGCTATGGCGTGCAGCAAGCGCGCAAACAGGTACAGACTGGCAGCGCCGGCCACAAAAACCAACCAGCCTGAAAACATATGATAGAAACCCATGGCGAAGCTCTGGTTGTAGTCGGCGAGAATTGCGGTGCCCGCCACTCGCAATACATTGATGGTAATCGCCAGTGGAATGGCGATCAAAAAAACGATGATCCGGCAAGTCAACCCGGAGCACGCGCTGTATCCGAACAAAAGGGCTCCTACACAGAGGGCCGATAGTGAATTCAAACCGCTGCAGGCCTCCTCTACTCCCAGGGAAATGTTCGCTAATTGGATGATATTGCCGTCGCGAAAAACCGATATCCCAGCAGCTTGAGCAAGCTGGGATCCGAGATCGGAGGCGAACAACTGCAGTGGCGCGGCAAGGGTATTGTACAGAAGCGCCGGAAGCGGCACCATGCTGGCGAGAAGCAGGAGCGGGAATGCCAGCGTCCGCAGCCTTCCGCGGCCCCAGAATGTCCAAATCAATCCGGCCAATAAGATTACGAACGAAATTCGAGCAGTGAACTCTTCGGAAGCGAGGGTGCCAATCAGGAATGTCAGGCACGCAAACGCCGTCAGAAACAGCCCCCTGGGATTCGGCTGGGCAGGAACGCTAAGAATCCGGCTGCGTTGCAACCAGGCGATGTAGAGAGCTAGGGGCGGGAGCAGGAGTCCCTGCGACCAGGCTGGGTCCGTCCACCAGTCGTGGGCCATGCTGGCCAACACATTGGCAAACAGGACAATGACAAGTGCAGCGATCAGCCCGACCTTGAGCCACAACGTGGAGGAGCGTGGCAGCCTGACTGTCGACTCCCCTACCTGTTCAGGAGCTAGGCTCGTTGCCATCGTGTTGAAAACTGATGAAGCACTTTCGTCGCCATCTTTTGCGTGGGATTCCCAATTCCAGACTGGTCGGCGTTATTCCGACGTGCAAAGTTTTCGGGTTTTAGGAGGAAAATTTGCGCTGGCGACCGCTGCCCGTACGCGGTAGGCGCCACGTGTCGTAGTTGACCAAATGAGAGCTTGACCTCGCCAGCCTATAAAAGGCCACATTCCGCTTGGAAAAGAAATTGGCATGGCAAATGCGTTATTTTCCATCTCGAAATCCGATCCCCTCAGGCTATGCGCGACAAATGATGACATTTCAACCCCAAAAAAAGAATCGTTCCAACTTTCGGTGTGGGCGCGCTTTGTTATACCGCAGCCGAATGACCGGCCTGTGGCGAAGAAAGAGTGGATTATGAGCTTAGCTGGAAAACGGCGATTTTGGCCAGTGGCTATGACGCTGTTCCTGTCGCTGCTGGCGGCGGGGTGTGCCCGATCCCCCGAGGCAAAGGCCGCCCGACATTTGCAAGCAGCCAAGACTTTGATCCAGAAGCACGATTATAATCGGGGGCTGCTAGAAGCCAGGAACGCCATCCAGGCTAATCCGAAGAGCGCGGAAGCCTACTACCAACTGGGCTTGGCATTCGCCGGGGGACGTGATCTTCCAAAAGCCGTCAGCGCGTACCGGAAAGCACTCGAACTCGATCCGCATCACCCCCAGGCACAGTTTCATCTGGCTCAGTTGATGGCTGTGTACGGCGACCGAACAGTCGCACAGGAAGCCGAATCTCGCCTGAAAGGGCTGCTGATCGACACTGACCAAGCTCCCGACACCCTGAACACGCTAGCGTTCACTGAGCTACGGCTGGGCCGGCCGGATCAGGCGGCGGAATATTTGGCGCAGGCAGTAGCCAAATTTCCGCGAGAGCTGGGGCCCTCGCTGCTTTTGGCACAGGTGAAGCTCAGAAGCGGCGATGCCAAGGGAGCAGAAGATACTCTTCAACAGCTCACCCACAGCGCATCACAATCCCTCGAGGCCAGAGCCCTCCTGGGCGCCTTCTATGAATCGCAAAAACGCTTGCCCGAGGCCGAGCAAGTGTTACGCCAAGCACTGGCCATGAAAAGTGACAGTGGGCTGGTCCTGAGACAGATGGCCAGCGTGGATAAGGCGCTGGGCAAAAATGCTGAGGCGGAGCAGATCTACAAGCGCCTCTCGGTCTATTCAGAGAAGGAGTATCAACCCCTTTATGGGTTGTATCTCTTTCAGACGGGCCGCAAACCGGAAGCTGTCAAGGAGTTTGAACGGCTCTGTCAAAGCGATCCCAAAGACCGGGTGGCGCGAACGCGCCTGGTCGCGGCTTACAACAGCGTGAATCATCCAGGGGATGCCGGGAAGGTCCTGGAGAACGCTCTGAAGAAAAACCCCAAGGATCTGGATGTGCTGCTCCAGAGGGGCGAGCTGTTTCTCCAGGAAAAACAATACGCACGCGCTGAAGCCGATTTCAACGAGGTGCAGCACCAACGGCCGGCTTCTCCGGAAATCCACTATCTCCAGGCGAAACTCAAGCAAGCGGTTGGTAATACGCTCATTTATCGGCAGGAGCTAGCAGAAGCGTTGCGTCTTAATCCGGCATTGATAGCCGTGCGCTTAGAGCTGGCTCAAAATTTCTTGCAAGCCAATGCTGGCAGGCCCGCCCTGGACTTGCTCAATGAGGCGCCCGAGAGCCAAAAGCAACTCATACCTATAATCGAGGAGCGCAACTGGGCGCAGTGGTCTCTAGGAAATCTCCAAGAGATGCGCAAAGGAATGGACCAGGGGCTCACCGCTGAGCGAACGCCTCAACTGCTGATTCAGGACGGTTTGTATAAGCTGCGCACGGGAGATCCCAGCGGTGCCCGCAAGGTCCTGGAGGAGGCGCTACAGAACGACCCCGGGGATGTGTTGGGACTGCGAGCTCTGAGCCTGGCCTATCGGGAGCGGAAGGAAGACGCTCTGGCCGTCGCCAAGGTGAAGGAGTATGCCGCCCGTGAACCGAAATCGTTCGATGTCCAGGAGTTTCTCGGTGAGTTGCTAGCCAACAAGGGAGACATCCCCGGAGCGCGGGCCGCCTTTAATGCCGCCAAAATCGATTCGCCGGCGCACACTCAGGCAGACCTCAACCTGGCGCGCTTGGATTTGGTCGAAGGTAAATTGAATGACGCGGTCAACACGCTGGAAGCCGCCGCCAGTGCAGGCCCCGCCGACAGCCGTCCCCGGCTTTGGTTAGCGGTGATCGAAGAGAATCGAGGACAGGCTGACAAAGCGATTCAAGACACCGAAAGGTGGTGGAATCCGATCCGAATCAGCACCAAGCTCTCAACAACCTTGCGTATTTACTGACGGAGCACAGCCACAATTTGGATGAAGCCCTGAAGTACGCTCAGCGGGCCGTGGAACTGGAGCCTGGCAAGCCTCTATACGCCGGTACTCTGGGCTGGATCTCTACCAGAAAGGCCTCTACAGCTCGGCGATTCCCTACTTGGAGACGGCAAGCGCCAATCCGGATACACGGTTAGCTTCGCTGAGCGCGGTCCCGAAATATCATCTCGCCATGGCATACGCCAAGCTGGGTGAGCGACAGCGCAGCCGAGCAACCCTGGAAGCAGCATTGAAGATCGACGCCAAGCTTCCCGAAGCCAAAATGGCGCAGGAGGCGCAGGGTGCCCATTAGGACGGAATTCAACCGTTTGCGAAAACTTCCTGATATGTGGAATCGACGATTTCGCACCTTTTTTATGGTGCTCTCGGATCTAACTGAGAACAAAGCGAATCATTTCCGCGGTGCTTTTGGTACTGGGCTTGCAAATACGACAAAGTCCGCACAAGAAACAACGGAGGATTTCCTTACATGAATCGAGCCATCTTGGCGTGCGCATTGGCACTGTTTAGCTTGGGAGCGGCTCGGACCGCGCTTGCCCAAAGCGACCCTTATCTGGTGTTGGTGAGCGGAAGCGACGTGATCACCTGGAACGGCAACAATCTTTCCTGCAGCACTGACGGTGGCGTCACGGTCACCGCTGGTTGCACCACTGCCACCGAAACGACTTGGGGCATAAGCACATCAGGCACCAACACCGCGACCGGGACCTATGTCTTGACCGCGAGCGATTTCGACGGTTGGGTGCTTACGGGGAACACCGGCCAAACCCTATCTCCGAATTGCACCGCAGCGGGTTGCATGAGCCAGAACGAAATCGACATTACAGGGGGAACTTCAAATTTGACTGCGTATTTCGGGTCCGCCGCCTTCGACCATCAGGATGCAGTGGTTGACACGCAGGAGGTATCAAACGCCAGCGAAACCTTTACCAGCGAAGGCCTCTACAACTCAAGCGGTATGTCTCTAATGAACCTGGGCTACGCCAACGGGATTCCACCCGATTTATCCGGATGGAGCGCGATTGGGAGCACGATGACGCTCAACACCTGCACGGGCCTTGGGTGTGTCACAGACGGCCAGGCCACCAGTAGCGCGCTTCCTGGCGGCAGTTTGCCCTAACGGACGAATTGACCTTTACAGCAGGCGGCGATTATGCTGTCACCGATACCATCACCGCAGTCCCGAACCAGCCAGCCTAATCCTGCTCGGCAGCGCCCTGCTGGGAGCTTCTATCATAGTCCGCAGGAAGACGCAGTCTAAGCGCGCATAGGATATCTGTGTTAGCTCGGAAGTCTAACCCGAATCCGGCGAGTTCTCGGTACACCCTGGGGCTCGCCTTTCAATAGTTCCGCTCGACCTCACCACCAAAGCCAAAACCCAACCAACATTCGGTCGTTGTTCAGCGTTCAACTGACCTCTTGCATTATTAGAGCCGCGCTCATACGCCGCTCCGTTTCCGATTGCTGATTGGTGCGTCGCTTAAATAGGGCTTATGAGCGACATTTAAAACACAAATGGGCCACAAATAGCTTGCTAGGCCAATGAGCCTAGATTAGAATACTGGAAACCAGCTTAGCGCCACATCGGCGCATCAAGTCTGCATTAACATCCCTATGGAAGACGAAAAACAGCCCACAGAAGATCGAGACGAACCGGTATCGCGGCGTGCGCTCGGCAAGAGGATTGCGTACATCGCTCCGGTTGCTTTCGCGATAATCGTTGCATCGGAGCAACCTTTGGCAGCGAGTTCGAGCTTGCTAGGGTAGAGTACCTAGATCGGCTGAGAGCACCCCTTGTAGAAAAGTATTTACAGCCTTTGTGATGAATGCTCCAGTTCGAAAAATCGAAGTTGAATCGCACCGCCTCCCGGACCGGACCTGTCTTCTCTTTGACACGAGAAGCCGGCTTTCGATTCCAGTGAGCGAATCAGCCAGTAGGATCTGGGACTTGTGCGATGGGCTTTGGACAGTAGATCAGATTGTCGATGACCTTGCGGAGACCTATGACGCTGCGCGAGGTCAGATCGAGCGGGATACGCGAGCTTTCCTCGCTCTATTGCAGCAATACGGGTTTATCGAGAGGTACCCTTTAGTTCGGCGCCGGCATTGCCGAGCGCCACTGAGGATTTCTTCGCCGTATATGACTTTCCGTTCGTGCTGCGGACCGAGGATCCTGAGGCGCGGAACCAAATTGTCCGGCTGTACCGGAGGTTTCTAAAGACCACACCCGCCCAGGACCCCGCGGAAGCCGTCATAGCCAACGGATACCGGGGTTTCCGCTGGGCGCTAGGGGGAAAAGCTGGCGCTGCTCGGGATCTTCGCAGTGCGCTGTGGGGTTTGGAGTCCGCTCTTTGCGAGGCCATCATCCGCTCGCAGCAGCGTCTCATCGCCGTTCACGCAGCTAGCCTTAATTCGGGTAATTCCGCGGTAATGCTGATTGGGCGCTCCGGAGCGGGCAAAAGCACGTTGAGCGTAGCTTTGAGCAAACGAGGGCTGGTGTTGGGTACAGATGATGTTGCATTCGTCGATCCGCAAACGTTGAATGTTTGCCCAATGCCCCGCTGCCTCCACCTCGATCAAAACAGCGTTCGCCTGCTAGAGGCAGACGGGTTTTGCTTTCCCGAGGCCTGGTGGCGATGCTCCTTCGTTGCTCCCGATGATCTGGACACCAGATCTGCTTTCCAGTGCCGCGCTGGGCTCCTCATCTACGTGCATGAGACGCGAGCAGAGCGTCCTCAGCTAAAGGAGATACCGCAATCAGAAATGACCGGGCGTTTATGGAGCGAGACAGGTCGGGGGCCGCTTGCTGACTCGGAAATTGTGGCTATGGCCGCAAATATGTCTGGGGGCGCCCGATGTTTCAATTTGACTCAAGGGTCTCTTTCTGAAACGGCTGACGCGCTTGCAAATCTTGTCTCACAGCTGCAGTAAGCCAGGAGTGCGATTGCGGTAGATGAACTCTCGAGATACGACCGGCAATCACATCCAGAAGTTGCTTCGTATTCTGGGGCGGGTCAATGATCTAGACTGGCCCCGCGATGAAATGGACTGGCAGGCTTTCGCAAACCTTTGCGAAGATCATCAGGTTGCTGCCTTCGTGTTTTGTCGCCTCGAGGCGACTGGTGCAGCCGTCCCGCCGGGATTGTTCGAGCATTTGCGCCGCCGATTTTTCAAGATCTCGGCCCGCAACTATCATTTGGCGAAGCAAGTAGTCGAGCTTACGTCATATCTTAGCGAGCATCGCATCCAGGTCTTTGCATACAAAGGGCCCGTGGTTGCGATGGAGGCGTATGGCGATTTGGCCCTGCGTCAATATCAGGATATCGATCTGGTTGTCCGAGTGGCAGATCTTTCCCGGGCTGTCGATGTACTCGTCCACCGCGGCTTTGAAATCCCAAGCGATTCTGGTCGTCCCAATAATCCCAAGAAGCTCTTGCGGACGCACGAAGTTACCCTGAGAGCACCCGATAGATCGTACTTTCTGGATCTTCATTGGCGACTAGCTTCACCACGGCCTCGAGTGTTTTGTCTCGATGCTAAGCAGATGGAGGACCACTTTGTGCGGATCCAATTACCCGTTGGGTGCGTTTCCTCCTTCTGCCGTGAGGATCACTTCGTGGCCTTGTGCTGTCATGGAACCAGGGATCGCTGGGCGCGCCTCAAGTGGCTCGTGGATATTTCCGAGATGCTGCGACACCCCGCTGGCTTCGATTGGGATCGTATCGATACGATGACGGCTAGAAAGCCGCTTGCTAGAGCTTCAGTAGCCCTTGCCATTCTGCTCGCACAACATCTGCTGCATGCACCGGCGCCGGCGACGCTTCCTACGGTGTTCGCGCCGAATCAGCGCACGCAATCCGTTGCCGTATCGATTTGTGGGGAAATCCTGTTGCAAGGACACACCCTTGGATTCGAAACCTTTCACTTTACGCTGCCGAGCCTGGAGGGAGGACTCGTGCCATGGATGAGTCATCTATGGTTCCGATACTCGAAGTGGTTCTTCCAGCATGCTGTTGTTCGAGTCAATTCTAAGGATAGGGCTCTCGTACCCCTCCCAGAGCCGCTGGAATTCCTCTATCACATCGTTCGACCGATTCGCCTGGTTGGTGAGTATTCGGGACGCTTGGCCCGACTCGCTTTTTTCAAAAGCGACTACCGCCAAAGCCGACGTCTCGTACGTATCTTTGGGCACCGACTGCGGCTAGGCGCACAGCGGCCATCTTAAATGCAGTTTTCTGGCCTCGTGCGTCCCCGCCTATGGCTGCCCGACTCTCAACTACAAAAGCCGCCAAACCCCTTTGTTCTGTTCCGGTGATAACAACCGGCGCGGGAAAAATCGTTCGAATTCGATGTGCCGGCTCAGTTACACTACTCGACCGTGACGTTTTGGCCAGGTTGCGCGGCTGGTCGAAGTCGCAAGCGAAGCGCGCACCGCGATGTGACACCAGCAGCTGCAGCGGCTCGCTGCTGCGCGGAAGTCATTTTGCCGACCTCGGCCTCGTCGCTCCGGAAGCCCCAAAAGCTCGCCCTGCGCGTCAGCTCTGATGGATCCGTCGGCTTAGAGTCTGGATGGCTGCCCTCATGCGCCACTAAAAGTAATATCTGCTGGGTACCGCAAATCGCCGTATCGGGCAGGGAAACGAACTGGTTTCCAGGTTCGTTCGAGCGCTATCTAGGCGCTTGGCGACTGTGCTCGAGAGCGGCTTGCGCTATGGCGGCATCTGGCGCGTGTGGATCCATTCTTGTTGCTGCCGTGAGCGTCGCGCTACCCGCTTCAAAATCCCCCACTCGAAAATAGGCCGCCGCAAGATCGTAAAGGTGTTCTGGTTTGGGCCTCTTGGTGGCCGCTACCTTCAGATGAGGCAGCGCGGTGGCATACAGCCCCTTGAGATACAAAACCCACCCCAAGGTGTGTTCTATCTCGGGCGCGCCAGGCGCTAGTTCCAAGGCGCGTTGCGCATACGGGAGGGCCTCATCCATGTGGTTTGTTTGTGCGAGCACGTACGCCACATTGTTTAAAGCTTTGGGATTGTCAGGCTGCTCCTGTGCAAGATTTCTGTACAGTTCCACAGCCCGCGCTGAATGCCCACTTTTCCATTCCGCCTCAGCGAGCACCATGCGGGTGGCGGTATCGGCGCGCCGGGCTGCCAGGAACGGATTCAGGCTGCTACGAACCTCGTCCAGCCGGCCGTTTTGCAGATCAAGTTCTGCCAATGAAACTGTGGGCGTTGAACTTTTGGGGTCCAGGCGCGCCGCGTTTTGAAACGCTCGGCGGGCTTCTGCCGGTCGCTTCATAAAGACGAGGAAGCGCGCTAGCAAGAGCTGCAAGCGGGCCGAGTTGGGTTGTCGCTCGGCGGCGTCTTGGATCCGCTTCAAAGCGACAACGCTTTGGTTCTGATTCACATAAGCGCGCGCGAGCAAATCCAACGCGACTGTGTCGCCTGGATTGAGCTTCAGCAATTCCTCGGCGGCTTCCCGTGCCGCCGGATAATCCCGCTGTTCGTACTTCAGGATGCCGAACTGGAGGGTAAAGTCCGGTAGCTGCTTCATCCTCCGGCCTTCCAAGATGCCACGAGCCAAGGATTCCTGGTCGTCTGCATCTAGAAGAATCCAGTTACGCAGCACGATCCAAGGGAGTCCCCTCTGATCTTGAGGTGCCCCGTTCATCACTTCTAGCGCCGCAGAGAAAGCTTTGGAGGCCCGCCATAGGTTCGCGACACCCATTCGTGCGCCCAAATCCCGCGGGTTCAGCCGGATTACTTCAACGAGTTCCTGACGTTCGAGCAACACATTTCCCCGGCGCCGCCACCCCTCAGCAAGCGCGGCGTGGGCGTCGGACGAGTTCGATTCCAGATGCAAGACTGCTTCGGCGTTCAACTGCGCATTGTTAACATCCCCGGCGGCCAGTTTCATTCCCGCTCTGACAAGTAGGGCGTCCGTGTCCTTGGGGTTCTTTCTTAAAGCCGATTGAAGGACGCGCTCAGCATCGCCTTGCCTTCCTCCAGCCAGGTACGCAGTAAGGAGCCGACGCCTCACGAGGCGATCAGAGGGATCCGATTTGAACAATCTTTCGAATTCACGAATGGCCAGCTCCCGCTTGCCCCGCTTCAACAGAAAATCGCCGTACACTACCTTTGGTGCGTCAGGCAGGACGGAGACCTGTCGGTACAAGGCTTCGGCTTCGTCCATTTTGCCGGCCCGAAGCTGTAACCCCGCTAGGCCGATCAGTGAAGGGATGTCATGGGAGTTAACCCGGAGGGCTTGCCTGTACTCCTGATCCGCGAGCGCCGCCATATTCTCGGCGAAGTAAAACTCCGCTAACGCCGAGTGCACGGAGGCCGAGGACGGGTTCCGCGCAACCAACTGCTTAAGCGTCTGCTCCTCAGCGGGGAGATTTCCCTGCGTGCGGTATACCTTAGCCAGGGCCACGGCTGCCTCGAGTTCGTGCGGCGCAAGTTCGATCGCTTTACGCAGGCGGGTTTCCGCTCCGGCGCCATCGCCCAGCTTAAGATCTGCCGCCGCCAGTGCGTTCAAAGCGGGAACATCGTTGGGGGCATCTGCCACTGCCTGTTCCAACGTCCGCTGGGCTTGTTGGACGTCTTCGCGATTCCGGCTCGTTGTCATCAGAGCGGCCAATCGCACGCGCGCGCCAAGGTGCGTGGGTTTCAAAGCTAATGCCTTCCGCAAGAAAGAGACTGCCGCGCCGGGCCTTCCGTCCGCGAGATACGTCATTGCTATCTGAAACTGCGGCTCCGGGTCCCCTGGAACCGCCGCGGCGGCATTGCGGAATTCGAGCAGGGCGCGAGCTAAGTCGCGTTTGTTGAGCAGCGCTCTGCCGGACGTGAGGTATCGAGCTTCCCGGTCTTGTGGAGAGGTGTTGCAGGCTACAGCAAGTAGTACTGGAACCGTAAGTGCCAGGACTCTTTTCCGATGGCGAATATGGAAGCTCCTGCGGGTGTTTCGAGAAGTCCAGGCTCTAAAATCTCACCCCGTTCCCTCCAGGTGTCAAGCGCCTGCGATAGAGAACCAAGAGGGCCCCGGGAAGCAACAGTAAAACCCAAGATGATGGCTCGGGCACCGCTGCGGGGTACATCAGATTGCCAAAAGCTAACTGTGTTTCATCCAAAGTTTGGCTGTAACCACTGTAGGTGTACCAGTAATAACCGGAGCACGACCCAAGTCCGTCGTTGTAGCACGTGCTTCCCGTTGTATAGCCCGAGTAAGATGACGTGACGCCGGGATTCGATGCGGCGGAGATCACTACAGATGTGATCGGATCCGATGCGGTGAAACCGAAGAAGCTGAGCGTTCCATAGGTGTTCAGGACAGTCTGGCTCAGGGTCTCATTATCGGCAGTCGTTATGGTTGCGGTAATATCTCGTTGACTGGAGCTGCTGTAGTTGTAATCCTGGCCGGCATCGAATGCTAACGAGGTAGTACCAGCGGGCGGCGTGAGCGTCATGGTAACCGTTCCATCGTTACTATAGTTCGTTGACGGAGTACTGCCAGGGGCAGAAATCTCGGTCCCGGACCAGGCATAGCATGTACTGTTATCAAAAAAACCACACGCATAGGAGTATTCGTACTCATAATATTCGGTAACGCCTTGTGTAGTACCTGTTTGCGTATAGCTGGCGCCGTTTGGGATGACATACTGCCCCGACCCGAGGTCAGACGTGGTTGAAATGTCGACGCCGACAGGGTTGGAAGGCCCGCCATTGTTCGAATCGTTCGCCTGGATAGTTCCATCAGTGGCTGTGCTGTAGGGGTCATAGTAGCCCGAGCTGACGCTGTTGAAATTCTCCAACGTGCTCGATGGCGTTCCGGCTTCCCAGGAGGTCAAATCTGTGTAGCTGGAAATGCTTCCCCACACCGGACAGCACAGCAGTATCCCGGCGGCACATCCACCCGCCCAAATTGAAACTCTCCGCGTGACCCGGAAGGATGTCATCCCCGCCTCCAAAGAAAAGTCTCAAAGGTCCTTCTCCAAGCAATTTAGAGACCAACTTAGTGAAGTAGGTAACTCAATAGGAGTTGCAAGTTGGCGGCGGTGGCTCATTCGAAAAGGTAGAAACTCTGTGTCCATGAATCCTACTGTTTCGTACTCCGACGTCCCGGCTCACTATCGCTCAACCAAATCGCGGCAACGACAAAAAGCCTACCTTCATTGTGCGCGGTACCATGCTAACGTCCGACGCAGACCGTCTTCCAGAGTGAACTCGGGTTGGTGGTCCAGATCCCGTCGCGCCGCTGTGGTGTCGGCCTGTGAATCGCGTATGTCGCCCTCACGAGGAGCCGCGAAGTGAGATGGGAGTTGCACGCCTTCGATCTTCTGCAATAAGTCCCAAACGTAGTTCAGAGAATAACGCTTGCCATTTCCAGCGTTGTACATCTTCCCAGCGACACCCTGGGCAAACGCGGCTTTGACACACAACGCGGCAATGTCCTCAACGTAGGTAAAGTCGCGAGTCTGTTCACCGTCGCCGAAAATTGTTGGAGAGCGGCGCTCAATCAATGCCTTCATGAATAGCGAGAGGACGCCCGAGTAGGGGCTGGACGGGTCCTGGCGTTCCCCAAAAACATTAAAGAAACGCAGAGCCACGGTTTCCAGGCCGAAACAGGAGTAGAACACGGAAGCATAGTATTCGCCTGCCAGCTTTTGCACCGCGTAGGGCGATTTCGGCTGCGGAAGCATCGTCTCTAGCTTCGGAAGAACCTCCGTGTCTCCGTAGGCTGACGAAGAGGCGGCGTAGATCACGCGCTGGACCTTCGCCTCGGCGCAGGCGTGGAAGACGTTAAATGTGCCGTCGATATTGATTTCGTGCGACGGCGCAGGCTCACGTATGGAGCGGGGCACGGAGGGAATGGCGGCAAGGTGGAATACCAGGTCGGCGCCGCGCACTGCCGCTGCGATGCTAGCGTAATCTCGAATGTCAGATCGATCGAATTCGATGCGCGACCGAACCTCACCCAAATTCTCTTCGCGACCCGTGAAAAGATTGTCAACGACACGCACATGGCCATCGCCCCGCGCAAGCAGCAACCGAACTAACGTCGAGCCGATAAACCCCGCGCCTCCCGTAACAACGTAACGTCTCATGTTGATTGCACCTGCGGCTTTGCTCGCTGAGCTCTTTTATCTCTTTTAGACTTGGGATGGGATCCGACTTGCTTTCGAGTCGGGCCCTCGTATCAGCTTACACCGTGATCGTTGCAATGTCCGTCGCCGGCTACGGAAGCACGATCTCAACGGAAGACACAAAGTAAGCTCCTTGCGGATGCTCAAGGGGCGGCTGGCGGCAGTAAAATCTCCCGCCGTCGAATGAGTCGATATGATCCATCAATGCGCGCCGAGCCCTGGAAGATTGAAACAAGCAACCAGGAAGTCGACCTAAAGGCCACCGCTAGGATTGCCCAAATCGTGGGCTTGAGCTTGGTCGCATGGGCTGGCGAAGCGTTTTTGGTGTTCTATCTGTTGTCGGCCCGTACGGTCCCCAGGGGCGCGTGCTTCGGGATCATTCGCGACATCCTAGGTACGACCTACGTTGCCTTGGCCGTCATCGAAATCACGCTAATACTGCCTTGGAAACTTTAGTTTTGGCGCGGTTCGGCCTGCTCCGGCGCGATTAACCCGGCTTTATAACTTGGATTTGTCGGAGCCCTTCTCCGTGGGCGACGTCCCCGCCGCGCGAACGTTCATGAACTTGTTCAGCGTGTCGAACCAAAACGGCGCGCCGAGGGAAGCGGCGATCGCGGTTAGAATCCAACCCGCCAGATGGGTTGGAACCACAGCCCACAGCCACGGGAACGCAATCTCGCTGAACAGGCTCATGCCCGGAAACGAATTGCTGTTCCAGGCTGCGACGAACTTCGGATTTGGGTTGACCTTTACCTGCTGGTCGGATTCAGCCCTGCAATCCGCTTCTGCAACGTTGGCGCCGCGCAGGTTGGGGTCCGCACAGGCGTCCAGATGGTGAAAGATGCGGAACTCCTGGGTCCAGCCGGTCAAGCTGCTGAGGTCGTCTTTTTGCTGCTCCGTCAGGGTTGGCGCTGTTTGACCCGCGGTGGATGCATTCGCGGTCTTGGCATCGGCAACGATTTTGTCGCGCAGCGCAGGATTAATCATCAGCTTCTGCGCAATCTGGATGGTGTCCGCATTTACCAGGATCGTGATCAGGCTCGCGATGATTACGGTCCAAACCTGGACCCTGTTCTTGTACCATCCCGATACGCGATCCATCGAATCGCTGAACCAGCCCTCCAGCTTCTGTTCCACCATCTCCACCGAGTCGCTGCCATTCATCAGAAGAGCCTGCAGCGACTTCTTCACGTCGCTATCCGGCAGATTCTCGATGGACGCTTTGATTTGCGCGAGCCTTTGCTCCGCCGTCCCGGTGGCAGCCTGACCCTTGGCAAAAATGTCGAGGAGCGTGAGGGCGAACGTCTTCGACGGAACATAGGACGGATGCTTGCCCGGACGGGCCAGCGACTTGATGAGCGGATGGTTGTAGAAAGCATCGGAGAGCGACGTGATTTCATCCGGGTATGCTTCGCTCAGCAGTTTCCGGTTCACGCGTAATAGATCGTTACCCTTGGGCTGCTTTGCGATTTCAGCCTTGGTTTCCGGAGTGACCTTGCTGGTATCGATCATTTGCACGAGCGCGGGGTTGCTCAAGGCCGCGCTGAGTTTATCAGCCATGGCTGTAGCCAAATCTCCGGCAGGTTGAGCGTCCGCTCTCTCGTTCATGGCCTTTTCAAATTGATCGAAGCGCGCTTGCAGGGCCGGGTCGAATGGGCCAACCGCCTGCGTGAGCTTGTCATCGGGTTTGTTGAATCTCTTGGCTAGCGACGCCACATTGATATCCACCGGGCGAATCAGGTACGTGCCGTCGGGCGGCGCCTGCAGCAGGCGGCGAATTCCCTCTTTTAGCGTCGCGGCGCGGGTTTTGAAAAGCTGCGCGAACCACTCGTTTACCGTGGTGCACATCAGCCCCAACAAGAGATAAACGAAAAGCAGGCCAATTGCGACATCGAGGACACTCGAATTGAACATTGCGATTCCTCCCGCGTGATCCGGTCCCTTCCAGCTTATATAATTGAGTCGCCGCTGCCGCATCCAGTGTGGCCAAAGGAGCCTTCCAGCACATGTCCACATTCTCGCTGACAGACAACTTCAACAATCCCGTTACGGTCCCGGTTAACTGGACTTCTCTCTCCGCGTTGTCCAAGTACTTGAAATCCGAAGCACTGCATCTTGTCGTGTTTCCGGACTTCCTCCAGCACAAAGATGAATTGATCGGCCAGATCACGCCCCAGCCTTTGCAAGCGCAACTCAAGGTGGGGTACAAGTTTCAATTGGGCGGCGCGAATCCTGAAATCGATTTCACCCCGGAGGCGCAAGCTGCCGTTGAGGTGAATGCTAAAGCCGGAAGCAACCTTTTCGACGATGATCAATTCCTGGTTGCGGCGACGGTGCCTCCCAATGTCGCTTATGTTGGACTAACGCTCGACGGCTCGCTGGATCTCAACATCAGTGGATCGTCGGGCGACATCACCTTTGGGTTTGACCAGAGTAGCGAATTGAGTTTGGGCTACTGGCGCGCGTTCCCGTCCAGCGGCGCGAATCAACCCACGCTGGGCGACGCCTTTGCGCAGGCGATTTCGAATTTCGTAATTCCCGGCGATCTGGGCGATCTGAGCAAATTGCAGCCGAACGATATTTGCACGGCGTCGGGTACCGGCAGCATCCAAGTCTCCGGTGGAGTCCAAGTGACGGCGACGCCGAATCCTTTGGCGTCCGTAAACCTGCCGCTGAATGCAGGCACCATCACCGTCCAGGACGGCGTGATGGCCGGCTTGACCGTCTCGTTTGGGATCACGGGCTCTTATCAGATTCGGTTGCGTCGTCTGGATGCGAACATCGTCGAGATGAGTTTTCTAAAGCGAAAGGGAACTACTCTGAAGACGGACCTGACGGCATCAGGAGGCATTGCCGTCAAGAAAAACGATACGGGCGCGGACCTGATTGGCCGCTGGTTGGGAGCCATCGACCCGAAAACCGACAATAGCCAGCTATTGCAGGGCGGCTTGACGGCGGATGAGGCACAAGCCTTGAGCGACGCGATCAAAAGCTCTATTGACCACAGCCTGCAGGCGTCTTTGGACGAGACGCTGGCGCTGGTCAAGGATAACCAGGCGGCGTTTCAATACCTGGTGAACGTGGATGTGGCGCAGCGCGACCCGGTGGCGAGCGCAGCAGTCCTACGGGCGTTGAAAGGCGACCTTTCGAATTTGACGTCGCTCGAGAGCGGAATCCAAGCAGATGGGACCATCGCCGCCGGAGTGAAGATGATCAGCAGCGTCTTTTCCACCTCCACGAAAAAGGAAGTGTCATTCAAAGTCAATCTGCTTGGTTTGCTGAACGTTCTGTCGTTATCCGATCTCATCCGCGGCAGCAAAGTGATTCAGGACCCGGTTACGGGCGACCTTACTATCGCCGACTCGGTGACCGGCACACAGATTGAGGCGATTGTCGAACCTCCCAAGCGGCAGGAAAGAGTGAGGAGGGCGATGTTCGAATCGTTGCTGGTCACCGCGGCGTACAAGGCCAGTGGCGCAGTGGAAGCGTTTAATCTAACCAGCCAGAGCTTTCATTTCGCGCTCAACCAAAACACGAATATCGGCGTACTTACCGACTATCTGAACTGGCTTGTGGCGCTCAACCTGATCACCGTTGGTGACAAACAGCAGCTTCTGGCAAGCGTTCCGAGCCAAGGATTCTCGACCTGTCTTCTCCGGACATCCATGACCGACGCTCAATGCCGCACAATGTTTTTCGATGAGCAAAATAATCTTCGGCCGGAAGGATATTACCTGGAGTACGGACGACGCGCCATGATGGCGCTGCTGAACGACAAGGTAGGACCTTTCGATCAATACCGCTACGCTCTGCTCAACCAGCAATGGAAACAGGCGCTGGATACGGGAGCGTCGCCTGGACTGGCGCAAGTAGCGGGGATTACCACCGAAAATCCGAATTATCAGGCAATCCTCTCGCAATTAATTGGCGACATGTACGACATTACGTGGTGGGCGTCGGGCATGGTGGACGCGGGCAAGCAGTTGCAGTCCATGATCACGTTCTTGGCAGGCCGGGATCCAGCTTCTCTCAAGAACGACCCTGCCTTTGCGGCGCAACGCGCCAATCTCCAGAAGAAAATGGCGAAAGTCGTCGGTACCAGCAAGGCTCGGTTCGAGGAGCCGTGGGGATTGGTATCGCTTTATTGGGCCGCGGGATCCCAGGGCGCCTCGGCAAAATTAGTCACATCGGCAATCACTCTGACGAAACCCTGACCAGCGCAGTTGAACGCGCTCTAGAACGCGCATCCCTGGTCCAGCGGAAGAACTGTACCGCCGGTTTGCAATGACAGCAGGAACAGGTAAGTTGTCAGATGGTGTTGACACAAAATATCCAGCTTCACCTTCAGCATCGGATTCAGCTCGTAGATACCGAGGACATGTTTGTAAAGCGGGGGAAGCGGCAACTTCGGCACCAGGTCCAGGCGATTGGCGATGCGAACCGTGTTCGGAACTACCTGGTTGTATGTGTCGGCGAACGATGGGTCTCCTGTGCGGGGGCTGGCGAAGGTCCAAGCCTTTAGATTCTTGCCAAGCGCGGTGTTGGCTGCCACATCGAGCGCGAAAAGAGTAGCCAGGGCTCCGCCCAGACTATGCCCGGCGATGATGAGCGAAGCGACGGGTCTGGGAAAAGGCAGGCCCGGCAGAGCGTCAACCAGGCGTTTGGAGGCCGGATCCCGCGCCACTCGCAACGATTGATAAACGGCCGTGAATCCATCTTCGGTGAGTCCGGCGCCGGCCAGAAACGGACATTTGACAGCCAGGAATTTCGCGTCCTGCACCCACTCCAATATGCCCTCCGTCCCGCGAATCGCAACCACTACATTGCCGTCGGGATCTTGCGCGACAAAACCGAATGAAACAATGTCGAGCGCTCGTCCAGGATTGATATCGGTGGCAAGATCGTTGCCGTAAAACGTCGTAACAACTTCGTAATTCACGTTGATGGCGTCGTACGTAACATTGATCGTGTCGCCGGGGTTATAAACGGTTTGAGCCGGTGGAACAGCTTCCGCGTCCTTCACTAGTATTCCGTACTGAATGGCGATTTTCGGATCCGGTGGTGGTGCTGGTGGAACTGCGGCTAACGGACTTCCCATGGTGGCCTCCTGGCGTGTTCGACCCGGGAACTCTATTCTTCAAGCCCGGGGCTCGACATATTAGTTTAATCTAAGGCCGCAGCACTAGATCAATTCACAGCAACTTTTGATATAATCGCCGCACCGTCGGAGGCCGGACAGCATGAGTAAAAGGATAGCTTTTTGCGCGGATGGCACTTGGGATAGTGCGACAAGTCACACCAACGTTTACAAATTATATAAGGCGCTCACTACCAGCGCCGATCAGATGCCGCTTTACGATGACGGAGTGGGCGCCAGTGCGAATCCGTTTCTCAAAATCGTCGGTGGCGCGTTCGGAACCGGTTTGTGGCAGAAGATCAAGGACGGCTACACCAAGATTGCGCAATTGTATGAAGCCGGAGATCCACTCTTTATTTTTGGCTTCAGCCGGGGCGCGTACACGGCGCGCAGTTTAGCCGGCATGATTGTGGCTTGCGGTCTGCCCACTCAAGACTTTGCCGCCGGAATGGTGGATACCGTGTTCAATGCGTATCGCGACAAATCGCAACGGGCCGCTTTGCCGAACAAGCTGGCGAACTGCAAAATGGTGATACCCGAAATAACAATGGTTGGCGTGTGGGATACCGTTGGCTCACTCGGAATTCCTTCAGTCGTTGGCCTTGACGATCCCATCGTTTATGGCTTTCTAGACACCAGTTTGCACCCCAACATCAAGAATGCATATCAAGCTTTGGCGATGGATGAGAAGCGGGCCCAGTTTCCGCCAACCCTCTGGGACGGTCCCGCCGCACCAGGTCAAACGCTCGAACAAGTCTGGTTCACGGGCGCTCACAGCGACGTGGGCGGCGGCGAGCCGGACGACCTGCCGGGAACCACCGCTCTCTCCGATATTACGCTGGGCTGGATGATGTCCAAAGCGAGCGCTTTAGGCTTGCAGTTCGCCGTGGAGGCGCCGATGCCTCTCGACCCCGCGCTGGCTCTGGATGCGTTTCACGAATCCTGGAAAGTGTTCAACGGAGTCCCCCTCAGGCGCAAGATCGCGGGCAATTCATCCATCGCAAACAGCGTGGCGGTTCGCTGCTCGAACGCAGTCCACCTGGCGTCCTGAGAACCTGACCTATGCCGATCAGGCTAAGACCGCTCTCGCCACCGAGCTATCAGACCGTCAGCGTTGTAAAGCCTCTGGAGGCGGCCGCCAGCGCCACCCCAAGTGGCTCATAGCGTCTTCAGGTACTCGATCATCGCGCGCTTGTCTTCCGCGCTTAGCGCAGTGCCCCACAAATGGCCGCCGTTGCTGTTGCCGGCCACGCTGGTGTCATAGCGGAAGCCGATACGCTCGGCTTCGGGACCTTGCGAAACAAATCCGACTTTCTCCGGGTCAAGCAGGTCGTACCCGCGAAAGAAGAGCTTCGGCCGTTGCGCCGGTTCTTCCAGCAGGTCGGCAAGCGTGGGTACCGATCCATTGTGCAGATAAGGTCCGCGCAGCCACAATCCTTCCAGCGGTACGTTGACGTAACCGTTGCGCTTTACGAAGTGAGTCAGCCTCCAGAAGTGCCCGGCGCCGTAATTGTTGTACGCGGTGGCCGAGTTTTGGGTCCACATGTCCATCCGGTGCCGATCGGTCTGCAGCATCGGCTCGTCAATTGACTCCACCCGCCCGGTTCGTGCCCCGCCGATGGCATGACACTCCGCGCACTGTTGCGTATAAACCTGTTTCCCGCGTGCCGCCAGCGCCGCATCCACGGGAAAAGGAAATTTCGGCGGCTGCACATAGCTGATGTAATGCATCACGCGCTTCAAGCTCGATTGCGCGGCCGATTTCTTCCAATCCCGGTCCACCCACTCGGGCGGAGTCCCGTCTCCGATCGCCGAAGAGATCACCACTTCCTGCAAGCTCGTATTCAAGCCGTCCCAATGGAACGAATAGCCATCGTGCGCGGCTAGATTCCACAAGGGAACCATATCCGAATTACCGATACTGCCGTCCACCGGTTGATTCAGCACCCGATATTTCACCGGATTGAACGGGTCGATGCGCCCGTTTCCCCAGCGCGGATTGTTCTTCATCCAACCGTATTGCTGGTAGACGTTCTGTTGACGCAGCAGCGTAAGCTTGGTAAACGGAATCAGCGCGAATCGATACGTCAGCTTGTCCAGCAGCGATAGAGAATAGTTCTTCGCAATCTCCGCCATGATGGTGTTGGAGTTGAATCGCGGATCGGCCGCGCAGGCAAACAGAAATCGCAAATAGTCCTGCGGGCTAGTGGTATGGCCCGGCCCGGCCGGCACCACCACCGGCTTGTCGCCTGCGTGCGCGCGATAAGTGGCCGTATGGCAAAAGGCGCAGTTGATTCCAACGCGCTCGATACCGATGGTTTGTTTCGAAAATCCAATCGGAAGTTCGCGGCCTTCCTGCGCTACGATTCCGAGCGATTCATAGCCACCGGCATACGGCAGCTTGTCCGGAAAGACGCGTGGCAACACCAGCCAGATCCAATACGGCACGCCCGCGGTGGCTTCGGTGCCGATGGAGCCGTAGAGAAAGTGTTCCTCCTCGGAGGCGAAATATGGCGGCGGCAGAGTGCGGAAAAACTCGTAATACGTCAGACCCGCGCCGATAGCAACCAATACAATCGCGATCGCCACCAGGCGCAGCTTCCGCTTGCCGGCGCCCTCCGGCGGCAGATTCGTCCCGGGCGTCGCATCCGCGATATTTCTTCCCGCAGCGCCGCCGCGAATGGTTTTTTTCGCTTCCCGGATGGCCAGCGTCAGCAGAATGGATTCGGGCACAAAAAAGACCAGATCGAGCAGCCCGAACATGAAGTAGTCGCGATTGAATATGCAGAAGAAGATAACGCCCGCCAAGCGTGCCATAACTGCCAGCCATGCCACGGGCCGATACCTTAGCGGATCGATAGCTGCCGGGATGTAGAACAGGCTGAGAAGAATGAGCAGGAGCGCCGCGAAACTTGGCCACATCCCGGGTGAAGCCGACGGCAGCGACATCATCGCCAGCATTTCGTCCGGCAGGAACAGCACCGGCAACGCCAAAGCGACATTCACAAGAATGCCCAGCCAGACCACTCGTCCGAACCATGTCGTGTATTGATTCATGCCGCGTAGTTGTTCATAAGGATGGACGCTACAGCGTCTTCATGAATTCGATCAGATCCCGCTTCTGATCGGCCGGGAGCGTTGTGCCCCACAAATGCCCGCCGTTGCCGTTCCCCGGAATCGTGGTGTCGTAGGGAGATCCCGCCGCGCGAGCGCCCGGCGTGTCATAGATGAAACCGACCTTCTCCTGATCATAAACGTCGTAGCCGCGCGCGAATTGCTTCGGACGATTCGCCGGATCCTGGAGCAAGTCAGATAACGTGGGAACCGACCCGTTGTGCAGATACGGCGCGCGCGCCCAAACCCCATCCAAGGGCTGATTCGCATATCCGTCTGTTTTGCTGAAATGCGTAAACCGGTAAGGACTTTCGGGATATAAAGTCGCCTGATTGACGGAAAAGATATAAGTGTACGAATTCAGGCGGTAAGGATCCGTATTTACGGACGAAAGTGGTTCCACCGTTCCCGTTTTGTTGCCTCCGAAACTATGACATCCCGCGCATTGCTGCTCGAAAATCGACTTACCTCGCATGCTTCTCGCCTGATCGATAGAGAACGGATACCGCGGAGGCGGCAAGGTCCAGATCCAATCGTGAATTCGCTGTAAGCTGGCATGGTCCACCGTCACCGGCGTCACTCCCGCGCCCAGTGAAGCGCTCAGATTGCGCTCGTCGACGGAGGTGTTGTTCCCGTCCCAGTGCAGGTGCATTCCCTCGCGCGGCTGCTGGTTCCAAAGCGATGGAAAATCGGATGCGCCAATCAATTCGGCGGGGGGAAGCTGGTCCAGGGTCCAGTTAAACTGCAGCGCTTTGTACGGATTGAAAGTATCCACCCGGCCCCGGCCCCAGGCGGGCAGAGTTCCACCAAGCGCGTAGCCCATGCGGTTCTGCAACTCGAGCGTGGCCGTCTTCAGCCGTTGAATCAATCCGAGGTGCAGCAGAAGCTTCTGCATCAGGCCTACATGTTCGCCGCTTTCCTCGGCCTTTTGAATCACATTACTGGCCGTCAGCCGGTCGTCGAGACTGCACGAGATAATGAATTGGAACAACCGCTCGAGATCCAGTTGGTGTGCGGGCATGCCCAGGACAATCATCGGCATGCTATCCGGCTTTTCCCGCACGGTTCCGGAATGGCACACCGAGCAGTTGAGACCCACCTGCTCCGTTCCCAAGCGCCAGCGCCGCGAAACCCCGACTGGCATATCGTGATTCGGCTCGAACACCAGCCCCAGCGACGCGTACCCGCCGGGGAGTTTGTCGGGGCAAATCTGCGGCAGCGTTTTGAACACCAGGTAGGGCGGGAGCACGCCGCCCACGGTATCGAAAATCGATCCTCCCGGCTCGCTCCCGATCGATCCATACTTGAAATGCTCCTGGATATCGGAGTAATAGTGGGTGCGATCCCTGCCGAAATACCAGGCGAAATAAATGACGATCAGCGCTATCACGATCGCCGCGATGAGCAGCACCAGCCCGCGGGCGTGATGCTGCCATTCGTCTACCGGGCTCGAATACACTTCGTCGACCAGGTTTCCTTCGGCGGTCTTGATGATCATTTCATCGGGCATGCCGTTTTCTTAATTCGTCGCGGAAAATTGCGAGGGATGAAAAACCTCCAGGATCTTGTTCACCATCTCGTCGTGGTCTTTGAAGCGCCGCACGTCATAACAGCCCAGTGGATTTACGATCGCGTTCACTAAACATCGATTGCAGAACGAACACGGTTTGTCCGGGAGATCCTTCCCCGATTCCAGAATCTGGGGCAGGTCCCGATTCGCGATCAGCGGCCGCGCAATGGACACTGCGTCGGTGTAGCCTTCTGAAATCGCTCGCCGTATCACTCGCGCGTCTTGATATCCGCCCGTGTTGATAATCGGAACGCTGACATTCTTCTTGATTTCCTTGGAATACTCGGAGCTCACCGCCTCCACCGGATGATCTTTCTTCGTGCGTCCCCAGAACCACGAGAAGATCGGACGCAATATCCTGAAATGGAACATGGTGTAGTTGAAGTACCCACGCACGCCGCTCGAGATCATGCTGCCGTACCACCAGTTCAGTTCGTCCGGCGGAAAACCGCCCGGCGGTAGCAGCGGGTGCGGGAACATGCTGCCAATGGAAGTATGGACGGCGTCTAGACCCGCGGCTTCGGCCCACTTCGCTACCTCAATTCCCTCGTCGATGGTGTTCCCCTTCTTCTCCCACGGGTAGAGCGCGTTCCCAAAATCCACGGCGTTCAATTTCGCCTGCACGTGATAATCGGTCCCCACTTCTTTGCGGATGGCCTGAATAATCTCCAGCAGAAACGCCGCCCGATTCCGCAGGCTTCCGCCATATGCATCCTTGCGATCGTTGATGGCCGAGCTCAGGAACTGCGTGATCAGGTATCCGTGCGAGGCGTGCAACTCCACGCCGTCCAGGCCCGCTTCCCGTGCCCGGCGCGCGCCGTCCGCGAAGTGTTGGATGGTCTCTTTGATCTGCTGCAGCGTCATCGCCTCGCACAGCAGCCCATGAAACGTATCCATGTGGCTGGTAGAAGACAGACCTTTCCTGCGGAAGTTCTCGATTCCAGGGTTGTCCCGCTGCCTTCCTCCATGGCTCAGTTGCATCAGAAATTTGCAGTCATGCCGGTGCACCGCTTCGCCCACCGCTCGCCAGAATGGAATCTTGTCGTCGCTGTCGATCATCGCGTAGTTCGGCAAAATCCGGCCCCGGATATGCACCGGAACAAACGACGAGATGATCGCGCCCACGCCCCCGCGAGCGAACGACTCTTCCCAATTGATGCGCGCCTGCGAGCCGGATCCGTCGTAGTTATCGAATCGGCCCGCAACGTTGGAGCGAAACAGCCGGTTCTTCACCGTCAAGTTGCGGAACTTCAGCGGCTGAAAGATAACGTCTTGATCCGTAGACGTAGACCGACCTCCGCTAGAACGTCTTCATGTATTCGATGAGTGCCCGCTTCTGATTCTCTGGCAACTCGGAGCCAAACGTGTGACCGTGGTCCTGGATGAAATCGGGCGACTGATTCCGAGCCAGCAGCAATGGCAGAAATGATTCCAGTTGCTGGTCGTATTGGCCGTGGTTCTTCAACGCCTGCACCAGGCGCACCAGCAACTCCGGATGTGCGTTCAACTGTTTGAGTGTTTCCAACAACTGGCCGGGCTGCACTGCTGCGTAGACATTGATATTCGACAACAGGTCCACCGGAGTTCCGGCCGGAATGCGGATGGTGATCGCCCCCACGTTCAAAACCGAGTCTGTCCCCGTCACCTTCATGGTGGCCAGCCCCTTGCGCTTTTCCGGCGACAGCAGCTTCTCCGCGGCATCCTGATAGGCATCCATCCGGCCCTTCACCGAAGGATCGCCCGTAAACGTGCCGAGCATATTGTTATGCAAGAACGGAGCCGTTGCCCATATATTGATCAGCGATGGCGTGCGATAGTAGCCGCCACCTCCCTCCGGGATTGGATAGGTAATCTTCTTGGTTGCATCGAACGGATTTTCGAGCACCAGCGGACCCGGCGACGGCAGTTGCTTGAACGTCACAGACGAGAAGTTCTGCCAGAGGTGGCCCGTATCTGGATTGGTTCCAAGCGCTCGATTGGAATTCGTCCCGATCGCCATGCGCGGATCGTTCGATACCAGGGGATATCGATCGTCATCCGACAGAAAGTTCTTATCCAGGAAATCCGGCGTCTTCACCAGCTTCACCCATGCCGCGGCGGCTTGCGGGGAATGCTTGTCGAGCCCGCCTTGCGTCACCTCCGGAGGCAGCTTGCTGGAATGGCAGCGGGCGCACTGCTCGGCAAACGCGGTTTTGCCGAGATCCAGCACAGCCGGGTCGCTCGTCATGTAGGTATTCCCGCCCGGAGCGTCTTTCAGGTAATAAGGCTGGTTCGCATCCAGAAAATTCGCCGCGTTCGTCATCCGCGCCGCCGTCAATTGCCAATCCACGCAATCCTGCTGCGCTTTATTCAGATCGAACGGATGCTGCACGGTGGGATTCTTCGCATCGGAACCTAACGGCAATGGTCTGAGAATGCCCATGAAGGTGTCTTCCAAACTCATGCGGTAATCGGGACAAGTGCCAATGTTGACGTACACGCGCAACGCCGCGCCCGCGGGCCCGATCGAATCCGAGCCGTCCTTCAAAATGTGCGGCACTTCCTGAGTGGTGCCGTCGTTCATGATCTCGGCGTGTTTCGGACGCGCCGAAAGGATATACCAGATGGAATTAATCGCATTGGGATTGTTGATGAAGTCCGTGCTGATCCGGCTGGTATCGGAAGTTCCGGGCTGTTGTGTATCGAAGACCCAATACACAAAATTCTTTTGCGTTAACCGGCCCTTGAACATCTCGCCTTCATGCAAATACTGGTTTCCAATGGCAGGCGCCAGATTCTCCCACTGCGGATTCTCAGGGTCCGCGGGCGGTTTCGTCGGATTAAACGAAATATGGCAAACGCCGCAGGTGAGCCCAGCCAGGTAAGGCGGCTCAATACGCGGATCGGAATTGAGGAACTTGTTCGCGTTCCACACCGCCGGATTGAAGTCGGGATTGGGGAAGATGCGGATTCCCATGATGCCGCTGGAATATGGATCGGAGCAGTCGTCCAGATTCAAGCCGTACGCATCGGGCTTGGCCGCCGCTTTGCACCCTGGATCGTTGATCGCACCTAACTTCTGAAAGCGCTGAGCCCGCGGAGTGCTGGTAACATAGCGGAGCATCGCTACATCGATTGGAAGATCGGCGATTTTCGAGACGAGCCACAGCTTCTTCTCCGTCAGACGCCAGAAGCGCGGATTGCCCCGCGCGTTTTCCGGCCCGCCTTCCCTACGCAAAGGATCTCCGCCCGGCCACAAATACCAGGTACAAGCTCCAGCTTTCTGTTGGTCGGAAAGATAATAGCCGAAGTGATCCGGCAGGCTTCCGGGAATCCCGTCACAGGTTTGAGTAAAATTCGCAAACCTCGCTTTCGGATCCGGATATTTTGAAGAGCCCTTTTGCTCCGGACACCCTACGGAAAGCGCGCACAGTGCCAGCGTACTTGCGATCAGGGTACAATGCAGCCAAATGGGTCTATCGTATTTATGGCTTGCGGCTTTCATGGCTTACGACCAGGCATGCCCAATCTCCTCCGCTTCGGCGCCATCGCGCTTTTGTCGATCGAGGACCACCCTATGCCGATCCTCGTTCTACGCTTGTTGCGGTCAATTCTAACTCCATACCGGGAAGAGAGCAACACTTAGTTTGTTGTGCTCGCCTCGGAATTAGCATTTACTGACAACCGCTTCGGATTCTGGGAGTTGCCGATTCTCTGGAAATCAATCAGGCGTCTGGCTGCTGCTCTTACGAGGATGCTGAAAATGCGAAAATCCGCTTGCTCACGCGCGCGGTTCAGAATCGCGGCTCGTGTTTGCAGCTGTTTACTGAACCGCGACCGTGAGGGAGTCGTCGCCAACCCCCCTTTTCAGCATCCTGTTAGTGGGACATAGCCGCAACGACATATATCAGTTCGCCTATCAGTTCGGCGCGCCCGCAAAGAAAGTCTTGCTGTCCCTGCAAAGAGCGCGTAACGTGTTTGTAGATTCGCAAATGTTAACTGATTTCAGGCATCCTCGCGTTGTTGTACGCGTTGCCATTTCGTGCGGCGTCCTATGCGCCATGGCCTCGCTTCCGGCCGTCAGCCAGGGGCCCGCGCGTCCTTCCAGAAGCGTGTTTGGAGTCTATGGGCAGCCTTCGGCCGGCCACGATTCGATCCAGGTCAGCGAAAAGGCCAACCACCGGATCGCGGTCAAGCTCAAACTTTATTATTCCAATGGCCATACCTGTCAGTTGAACCACGACGGCAAATGGAGCGAGGATCACGTAGCCATCGTTGCCGAGGGTCTGGATGTTGCTCGACCCTGCAGGTTGAATCTGTTTTTCCAAAATGGTCGCGTTCTCCTGAAAGATGAGAATTTCCAGTGCGCGCCAGTCTATTGTGGTACTCGAGGCAAATTGGACGATGTGAGTTTACCCAAATTCAGTCCGCATCGCAACTGAAGCTGAATCGCAAACTGAAAGGATAATTTATGTTTCCAGCCGTCCAATCAGGGTTTCCCACATTTAGCGCCAAGTTCGAAGGCCGTGTGTCGTACATGTATTTGGACGTCAAGGGACTGGTGACGGTGGGAGTCGGCAACCTGGTGGATCCGGTATCGGTGGCTCAGACTCTGCCTTTTCGCTTCAAGAACAGGCCTGGAATTGGCGCGCCGGGATCGCCCGCCACTCCGGATCAAATTGCCCAGGAGTGGCAGAGACTCAAGAGCGACCCAAGCCTAGCGGTTAAGATGTACACCGCATGCGATCCCATCACCCAGTTGGAGCTCGCTGACGATGCCATCGATTCATTGATACTCAGCAGGCTCACCCAGAATGAAAGTTTCTTGAAACGTCAGCAATGGTTCCAGGGTTTCGACACTTGGCCCGCCGATGCCCAGCTGGGTTTGTTGAGTATGGCGTGGGCCATGGGGCCCGCCGGCCCCGGTGCTTTTCCCACTTTTCGCGCAGCCTGTCAAAAACTCGACTTCAAAACTGCGGCCGTGGAATGCAGGATGAACGAAGCCGGCAATCCGGGCCTGATTCCGCGAAACCAGGCCAACGTTACTCTGTTCTCAAACGCGGCAATCGTGCTCGCGGGCGCGGTGCAGAACGGCTTCCAAAGCTCCAATCTTTACTATCCGCGGGTGTTGCCTGCGGCGGACGCCACCGCAGTTTGATCGGGCATGCAATTATGAACCAGCGGCTGCGTGTACAGTCTTGAATATGGCTTTCGACCCTGCTTTCGCACACGACGTTCTTGTCCCCCTGAACACTACTGCTTATCAACTGTCCTGGGCCCAGCAGTTGAAATTGCCCACGGGCTGGCTGCAGACAGGCACCGTTACCGTGGACCAGTCCACCATCGATCATGAAACGGCGTCGGGACTTGCGAAAGTGGTCATCTCCGAAGATTCCGATTGGGGCGTCGTCGCACGCAAGGACGACACCTCGGTGATTGCGATCCGGGGCACCGATACTCAGCATCAGTGGCTGGAGGACTTCAGCGCCATCGCGCAACCAGTTTCCTTCGGTCCCTGGTGGATGCATAAGGGTTTTTTCGACGTCTGGAACTCCATCGCGCCGAGTTTGCAGAAGGCGTGGGACACGGCGTGTTCGGCGAACGCGAAGGTTTACATCACTGGGCACAGTTTGGGGGCAGCGGTTGCGCTGATCTTGGGCGTGCAACATCCCGAGGCGTTCACCTGGACGTTCGCCGGCCCGGCCGTGTTCTCGCCCATGCACGGGCTCCCGCCTGCTGCGAACGTGGTGCGCGTTGTAAACCCCAGCGATCTAGTGCCAAAGGTTCCGATTCCGCCTCTGTATCAGCACATCGGGCAGGAGGTGGATGTGGTGGGCGCCGCCGATCAATTCGATTACGCACTGCAGCATTCTCTCGATACGTATGCGGCGGGATTAGCGAAGCTGACCGGGCATTAAAGCCGGATTCCCGAACATTTGGAAGCGATTCACTTTGCGGCCGGCAAATTGGGGCAGATCTGGCGATAAGGCTGTTTGGAAAACCAGAGCGTCCATTCGTCGCGAGACAGGTTGCGAGTAAGGCGGGCGCAGGCCTGGTCACGCAAATCGGCCGAACGCCACAGCCAAAGCGCAGCAGCGCGTTCATCGTATCCGGTAAGCAGATAACGGCCGTCGGGACTGAAGGCAGCGGCACGGAGATAACCTGTGTCGGGAAGCTGCCCCAGGCGAGTGCCGGTGCCGGCATCCCAAACCGTGAGGCGTCCGCGAGTGAGGGTGGCGAATGCGGCGGACGTGGAATCGGGAACGATGACGTCAATGTCGCCGTCAGCGGTGAGGGAAAACAGTCGCTTGCCGGAGGGTATTTCCCAGGCTTGCAGATTTTCGTGCTGCGCAGTAAATAATTCTGTGCCGGATGAATTGCTGAATGAACTGAAAGAGACGCGAGTCAATTCAGCGGGTAACTGAATGCGGCTCACGCGAGTCTTGCCGGCGACATTCCAGACATCGATAAAGAACCGGTCCGGCGGCTGGTTTGTCTCGAAGGCCAAGAGTCTGCCTTCGGCGGCGGTCCGCAGTAGATTGGAAGCAGGACCGGCCAGTGATGCGGTCTGCTGCAGTGCGGGTAACGTGTATAGCTTGGTCCATACCGTCCTGCTGGATGGCGAACACTTTGCCCGATGAATCGATCCGCTTTTCTCCGGGAATATCAGGTAAGGGAGTCGCCGACGCCTGATCCACTGCAATCAGAAATAGCTTGTCGCTCCATTGGGCGATCACCTGATTGGGATTTAGGAAAAATAGCTTGTCGATAACGGGAGCGCCGTGAAATTCGATGTCGCGCAGAGTATTACCGCCAATGTCGGCGATTTTGACGAGCGGCGACGAGTGCACAGAGACCGTGCCGATGGCCACCCGGCTGCCATCCGGACTGAAGGCGACGCTACGGACATCGGAAGGTAATTCGAAGAAAGCCGGGCGATCTGCACGACGGGTATCGGAAACGGAAACCGAGCCGTTCGCGCCACCAGCGGCGAAGCGGTTGCCCGCGGGGCCGAACGCCACAACTTCGACTCCGCCAGGGTGTGTGTCGCGCTCTAGTTCGCCTCCGGAAGGGAGTTCCCAAACGCGCGCTGTACCATCGTAGGAGCCGGTTCCAAGTTTTGTTCCATCCGCATTGAAGGCGACGGCGGCAACCGCGGAGCCGTGTTTGAGCTCAAGGATCTGGCGCCCCGTGTCGACGTTCCAAACGCGGGCCAATCTGTCGCCGCGCGCGGCGTAAGCCAGGAATTTGCCATCCGGGCTGATGGCTGCATCGACGATCCACTGTTGCGGTGTGAGTGTTTCGGACGAAGCAGCATGTGTTGCCTTCAACAGTTGCTGGCCGGTAGCTACATTCCAGACGAAGGCAAAATCGCCGCTCGCGGTAGCCAGGCGCTTTCCGTCGTGGCTGAACACGAGATTGAAGGCGGCTTCACCGCCGGCCAGCGAACGAACAATTTTCCGATGCACGGGATCAAACAGTGAGACTACGCCGTCGGAAGATAGCGCAGCCACCAGGTTTCCGTCCGGGCTGAAGGAGGCGGCAACCACTTTGTCCGGACATTTGAAATCCGCCACGACAGCCGCGCGGGCGACATCGAATATTCGGACATGACCGTCGTCACCCGCGGTGACGAGCTGGCTAGCTTCGGGTCGAAACCCTATTTGCGAAACCGGTGCGCCGTGCTGGATGCGCAGCAATTCGCGCCCGCCGGACAAAGCCCAGACATGGACCGCGCCATCGCGGCCGCCTGAAGCAAGTAGCGAGCCGCTGGAGTTGAAGGCCACTGAAACAGCCGAATTGTTGTCAGGCGAAGCGTCCTGGCCGCCAGGTAGTTCGATCTGTGCCGCGGGCCGCGCGTCGGGCATGAAGTACCCGGCCGGCTGGTGTTTTCGGAGGTCAATCAGTTGAGTGGAACCATTGTCGCGCGCTACGGCGAGTAGACCGCCGTCGGGTGAGAACGCCACATCGCGAACACGCTCATCGGGGTCGGAGGTTTCCGGCGCGTAAAATTGGGCAGCCGACGGCAAGAGCGCCAGCGCCGCGCGTAGCGCCTGAGTTCCTTCAAAAGATTGATGCAGCCGATTTGATTCGATAGCGAGAAGGGCGGCCTCGCGAACTCGATCCGGGTTATCGGCCAGGACTTTAGCGGAGTTGGCGGCCAGGCTGGCGGCCTCATTCTCGATCGATTCTTCGCGGCTCAGGCGGCTTTGGCGCAGCGCGAAGAGCGCGACCAGAAGAATGACAATAAGAGCGGAAGCGGCCACCAGGCGGGTTTGCCGCTGGCTGCGAATATCGGCGCCGTCCAGTTCGTCTTTGGGCCGGTTGTGTAGTGTAGCCGCGAGTTGGAGGACAGCTTCGTGAAAACGCGGCTCGCGCAATCGGAACCGAGCGCCGCCGTCGCGCCCCCAGCGAAAATCCAGGAAGAGAGGCTCTTCCGGAAACGCGTGGAGAAGGCCCGGAGGGAGAGCGGTGGTGTGCTCGGGAGTGAACGCGGCGGCGGAGCGTTCCCATTGCAGAGTGCCGCCGGTAAGCACAATCAGGATGTGTGACGTACCGTTTCGAGCGATCCAATATTCGGCCTCTTTCGCCACCCAGGGCGAGGCGGCCGCTTCCGGCGAAGCCAGCAGAATGAAGAAAAGCGATTGATCCAGCGCCTCGCGAATACTAGACCATAGGGCCGGATTTACTGCCAGATTGGTTTGGTCTCTAAAAATGTGCAAAGCGCGCAGCTTGTACCAGGGTTTGGCAAAGCGATGCAGGGCCGATTGAAGAGCGCCTGCGATATTGCTATCGGCATCATGGCTGTAAGAGATGAAGGCGTTATAGGACATCGGTCCTCATGAAGATACACCAAAGCCCCCGATAGGGCTTAATTCGTCCGTAAGAGTCGGTAGTTTAACTGGGACGGTGACGGCACTCACGTGGCGCGCGCACTCTTGCGTGCCGTGTTCACACTCGTGTGAACACCAATGAATTGAAGACCGGGCATTCACACGAGTGTGAATGCGGCACGCAAGAGTGCGTGCGCCACAAGTAAGCCTTATGGACGGATTACGGGAGGGCCCCAGTAACATGAGGGCCTGAGTAACAAGTGCATTTCGCGCCTGCCTATGATACATTTTCTGCCAACGTCCGATCTTCGAATCTAGAGGTCACCATGATCCCGCAGACACAGCCCCAGAATGAGCCGCGTATCCTGCGTATCTTTATCAGTTACGCGTCGGAGGACCTGAAAATAGCCCACGCTCTTGCGCGCGGACTCAGCGACGCTCTTCCGGAAGGGTTTGCCGAAGTCTGTTTCGACAAGTGGTTTCTCCAGGCCGGCGCCGAGTTTAAGAAGGAAATCGAATCAAAGCTGGAAAAGACAGACTTCTTCATCATCGTGTACACGGGAGTGGACAAGCACAGCCATAGTTTTACGGGCTGGGAGGTTGGCTATTTCGAGCGAGTGAAGCTGAATGATCCCAACCGAAAGATCATCCCTATGTATATCGAAGATCTTCCGTCGACGGCCGCCGAATTCGAGGGACTCAGCCTGAGAATACCTCGTAAACTTCTGCAAATGACCGTGGAGGAATTCGCAGCTCAAAACAATGTCCCGGAGGACGATCCGATGTGTACGCTCATTTCCGAGCTGCAGGAGAAGGCCGACGAGATCAAGCACCTGGCCGGCTATGCGAAAACTCCGTCGCGCGACCGCAACGATCCGGTTCTCTGTGTGAAGAACATGCGGCTGGCTGTCTTCACCTACTTGAAGACCACCATTGAGACCGTACTCAAGCCTCAAAAGCAGATCACCATCAGGAGCACTGGCACGGCCCTGCAACAAAGTGATTCCGACTTGCCTGCCGAGGCGAAACTCATTCCGGTGGGCGGCGCGGCCATGAGCATCTTTGGAATCGGCGACGACGAGATGACGTGGGAGGAGTTCCTTCAGAAGACATCGGGACCGCATAGCGACTCCTGGCGGGAAGCCATCACCAGCGTGATTACTTCGTCCCAGGCGGAACGCATCAATGTCGACAACAGCCAGATTATTCTGTCCAGCGATGACTCCAAGACCTACCGGATCGTCCTCACGACGGCTACCAAATACTGGGACGATAACCGTGAGTTCAACCTTTATTTCGTCGAAACCTTGCGGCGGGAGGACTATGGCGACCACGACAGCACGCTCATTCTCAAAGGATTGGAAGTGTCCTGCCGCTACCGGTTCATGTTCCTCGAAAGCAGCAGCCAGTACTCCGCCAATGCTTTTCTGGCAACTCGGGAAGAGCGATTACGTGAGATCTCGGTCCGGCTGCTCAGGGAATTGAATTTGATACGAAAAGAAGCGACGAACGCCGGGCTGGACCAGCCGGCCATTTGGAGCCGTTTCGTTGAATGGTCCCTGATTATGGCAATGGGCGACGCATACCGGCCCAAGGAAAAGATCCTCCGGGAAGTGTTGGGGCGGGTTCTGAACCCGAGTAGCCAGAAAGACTTGCTCGCGCTCCGCCAGGAATTGGCCCAAGCGGTTGGCGAGATGGAAGACGCCACGCGAGAACAGAATGCCAAAATGATCGAGGCGTTGGCGAAAAAGATGCTGGCCTTGGTTCAGGCACGCGATGCGGCCACCGGTCTGGATGGCGCCTGAATTGGAATCCTGACGCTCGCTTGCGCCGGAGATTTCCTAAAATCCCGGCAGCCAAACATCCAGAACGGCGCAGCGCTGCTCTTCGCGAACCACTCGAAAAGCTTCGCTGAGCGCCGCATCCAATTCCGAAGGCTGTCGCACGATGGACGCGAACGCGCCGCCTGCCGCCGCGGCAATCCCGGAATAATCCGGTG
Source organism: Bryobacterales bacterium (assembly GCA_963747945.1). Taxonomy (GTDB): domain Bacteria; phylum Acidobacteriota; class Terriglobia; order Bryobacterales; family Bryobacteraceae; genus Palsa-89. The sequence goes on along the minus strand of CAVVHB010000022.1, from coordinate 782,685 downwards.
GCGGATCGAAGGCCACTCCAATATCGCTCGATTTACTCACAAATCCATCGGGATGAACCGCAAGCGTAGAGACCTTGGGCGCTTTCCAGCCTCGATTGTTGTACACCACCTGGACAAAAGGCGTTTTGTATCGCCCAGCGATCCAGTGCGCGGCCGAAGGGATGGAGGCCATGTAAGAACCATCGCCGGTCAAAACGACCACGGTTTTATCCGGATGGGCGAGCTTGATTCCAATCGCGGCGCCCGTATTCCATCCGATGGAGCCGCCGCCCGTAAAAAAGCTACCGGGCCGGTTCGCGCGGACATGATCCGCGATGATGTTGTGATTGGTGATTCCCTCGTTCAGGACCAGCGCGTCGGGCGGCAGGTGCTCGCGAACACGGGCTGTCAGATACTCCGGCGTAATGACGTCGGTGCGCGGAGTTTCGCGCGCCGCAAGATCCTTCATCCGCGCCTCATGGATCGCCGTATAGTGCGCGCGCCGCTCCTCCACCAACGTTTCGTTGATTTTGCCATGCGCCTTGGCTGTAGCGACGTATGTGTTTATTTGCTGCAGCGCGGTGGCTACATCGGCGCGAAACGAATGTTGCATGGGAAAATACCACAGAGGCATGTGCTCCTTCAGCGGATCCACGTCGATGTGGTAGATTTTTGCGGCGGCGCTCGGTTTGGTTACGGTTGGGATCCAGGGCACATCGCTATCCAGCACCAGAACCACGTCGGCTTCGGCGAGCACGGCGTTGATTGCCGGCGCGTTTACCTGGTTGCCCAAGTACAGGGGATCGTCAGCCGGGAAATCCAGATAGGTAGGAACGGACGTCCACACTCCGATGCCCAAGGCGTGGCATAACGTCGCCAGCTGGCCGACGGCCTCGGGATTTCTTCCCAGATAGCTGCTGATCACCAATGGACGGCGCGCCGCCATCAGATCTTCGGCAATAAGTGCTGCCGCCGATGGTTCGATTGCGCCAGGCGCCACCGGCTGCCACAGATTCGGATCAATGGCGGCCACCGTAGGGACTTCTTCATCGAGTACTTCGCGGGCCGCCGTCAGGTAAACCGGACCCTTGGGATCGCTATGGGCGATCTGCATGGCGCGATGAACAATCTGTTTGATATTCCTGCCAGTCCGGATTTCGTTGTCGTACTTTACGTAGCCGCGCACGATGCCCCGCTGATCCAGTACATCCTGCACCCAGTGCACCCACTCGTTGCGGCTGCCGAGCAGTTCGCCTTCCTGGGTGATGGGAGAGATTCCCGCGAACAACAGAACCGGCACGCGCCCTTTGGCTGCGTTGTGGACCGCGCCACCCAGCGATTGGGTGCCGACATCGACATGCACCAGGACCGCTTGTCCCCGGCCGGTGGCTTGCGCGTAGCCATGGGCCGCGCTCATCGCGACCATTTCGTGCGGGCAGGTGATGACTTGAGGGACCCTCCGTCCTGAAGCGTGCGCCTCCGCCAGGCTCTCGAGAATGGGAGGATGATCGGTTCCGAAGTTCGCAAAAATGTAGGAAACTCCGGCTTCATCGAGAGCGTTCAGGAATTGGGTGGCGGCAGTGGGCATGGGGAATGTTCAAGGTGTTCACACGAGTGAACACGGCACGCAGGAGTGCGTGCGCCAAACAAATATAATACTTGAATGCGCGTGTTTGCTCTTGCCCTCACTTTTGCGGTGACCGCTTTGGCCGCCGATCAAGCCGACCTCGATGCGGTCTATCGCATCAAATCCGAAGCCTTTGATCACTCCAAAGTGATGGAAAATCTCGAATCCCTCAGCGATCGCTATGGCCCTCGTCTCACTGGGTCGCCTGAGTTCGCCGAGGCGGCGGATTGGGCCCTCCAGCGCTTCCGCGACTACGGCCTCGAGAACGTTCACACGGAGAAGTGGGGGCCGTTTGGCCGCAGCTGGACTCTCCAGAAGTTTTCCGTGGAGATGCTCCAGCCGCGCTACTCGCTGCTGGCCGCGTGGCCGTTGGCGTGGTCTGGGACCACCAAAGGACCCGTGCGGGGCGAACCCATGCTGGCGCCCGTTCCCACCAACAATCGCCAGCAGTCCAACGCCGATCTGGACCGCTATATCGAAAAGTACAAGGGCAAGCTGCGCGGCAAAATTGTGTTTATTTCCGAGCCTCTCCACAACATCGCGCGCTGGGAAGCGGGGCCGGAGTTTCGCCGCTACACCGACGCCGAATTGCGCGATATCGCCAACGCTCCGGAGCCCCTGGAGAAGTTTCTGATCGACCCCAAGGATCTGGTGATACCTGACGATCCGGAAGAACGGGCGCGGTTCAATGCCAGCCTGCCTCCTTATTTGCAGGACCAGATGCGCGCCCAACGGGATGCCTTCAACGCCAAGCGGAATCAGTTTTTCCTGGATGAGGGCGCGCTGGCGCTGGTGCAGGCCGATCAGCGGGCTCGCGACGCGCTGACCTTTTCCGAGGGCGCGGACCCCAAGCGGCCGGCGCCGCCTCCCATCTTCGTGGTTACTTCGGAGCAGTACAACCGCGTCACGCGTCTGCTGGACACCAAGACCAAGGTTGAAATGGAGGTCAACCTTCAGGCGAGATCGGCGGAGAATGCTGAGCCTTACAACCTGATTGGCGAAATTCCCGGCGGGGCGAAGAAAGACGAAATCGTTATGCTGGGCGCTCATTTCGACTCCTGGCACAGCGGTACAGGCGCCACCGACAACGGAGCCGGAAGCGCAGTGATGCTGGAGGTGGTGCGCATTCTCAAAGCATTAAATCTCAAAATGGACCGCACGGTGCGCATCGCACTGTGGAGCGGCGAAGAGCAGGGCCTGCTGGGGTCGAAAGCTTACGTTAAGGAGCATTTCGGCGACCCCAAAACCATGCAGGTGACCGCGGCCCACGCCAAACTGTCCGGCTACTTCAATCTCGATAACGGCAGCGGCAAGATCCGCGGCGTCTACCTGCAGAACAACGACCGCATGCGCCCGTTATTCGAGCAGTGGCTGCAGCCATTCCACGATCTTGGCGCTTCCACCATCAGCAACCGCAACACCGGCGGCACCGATCATTTATCCTTCGACGCGGTGGGCCTGCCGGGCTTCCAGTTCATCCAGGATCCGCTCGACTACTCCACGGTCACGCATCATTCGAGCATGGACGTTTACGATCACGCGGTCCCGGCCGATCTGATGCAAGCAGCGGCCATCATTGCCTCGGTGGTGTATGACGCAGCCACGCGGCCCGAGATGCTCCCTCGAAAACCGCTGCCGCCGCCGCAGGATCCGGGAGTGTCCACGAAGTAGGGGGACGCAGTCACGCTCTCTTAGGGTCGCGGCTCGGCTTGGGCTTCTTCGGTTTGTGGCCGGTAGTTGTCGAGGACGCGCCCGAGAGCGCCTGTAGCAAATTCTTACCCGAGGGCGAACCTAAACCGCTTGCGGCGTCCCATCCGGGGCCCGCGGAGAACGCTCCGTTCGATCCGCTGGTGATGTCGTGAAATGCGTCCGCGGCGGCGGGCAGTCCGTAAATGGTCGGCTGCAGGAATCCCAGGGGTTTTCCCAGCTTCTGGTTGAACAGAGCGATCAACGCGCTCCACAGAGGCGCTACCGCGCTGGTTCCTCCGATGACCATAGACTCTCCGTCCACCGATACCTTATAGCCTGTCTCGGGATCGGCATCGCCCGAAACGTCCGGCACGCCCCGTCCGCCGCCCGCCGGAGGTTTGATGTTTGCGCTCGCTTGCCACGTGGGCAAGGGAAACTGATTGCTGAATCCGCCGCCCCCAGCACCGCCCTGGGCGCCGTCGTTCCACACCGTTTCCGACGTGATTTTTCCATTTGCGCTCTTCAGGCTGGTCCCGCCACACGCAAGAATGTGCGGACTGGATGCGGGGAAATCCACATGATTGGAGCCGTCAGTCTCCCCATCGCTCGACCCACTGTCTCCAGAGGCGGCGCAGATTGTGACGCCCAGCGCGGCTGCGTCCTGCGCGGCCGAATCGAAAGCAGTCATGGCCTGGGCGGTCCAGGTGGATTCGGCGCTGCCCCAACTGATGGAAATGACGGATGGCTGGTTGGTAGCATCGTGAATCGCCGTCGTAAGGGCATCCTGAAAACCTTGCGAAGTATTGGGGGCGAAATAAACCGCGATCTTGGCCCCCGGCGCCACGCTCCCCACCACTTCGATGTCCAGCTGAACTTCGCCATCCGCGCCGTTAGCATTTGTAGGCGCATTTTTCCCGTGATCCACCAGAACGGAAACAACGGCCGGCTCCCCCGCGCCCGAAGAAGAAAAGTACTTCTTCAAGTTCGCCAATTTGTAGCCGCCTCCCAGTTCCACGATGCCGATGGTCTCTCCGGCGCCGTTTGCGTCGAGCGGAAACTGATACAGCTCCGCAACCTGGCGAGGCGTATAGGAAATGCCCGCGGCCTTCGAGGCAAGAGGCGATCCTGCGCCTTGCACTCGAAAATGAGGCTTGGCCTGCATCCGGTTGTCCAGTCCCAGCACAGCCTCCACCGAAGGCGCCAGCTCTGAAGGGAGCTTGATGGCACCGGTTCGCGCGCGGTATTGGTGGCCTTCGTGCTGGTAGCGGTCCAGCTTGATCTCGAAGGCGCGCATCATGTCCGCCGCGGTTCCCTGTAGTTTCACGGTTCGCCGCTCGAGCGACACTTCGCCCACCGTCAGATTGTTTTCTTTGGCGAACTGCTTCACTTTATCGATCGCGCTTTCGTCGGCGCCGTGCTTGGCCGCGAATTCTTCGCGTGAAACGGCCGGGCCGCCGGCATGTGGCACAACCGAACGCGCCTTCGGCTTAAGGATGACTGAGACCTCGATCATTTCGTCGTTCGGCTGATCGCCCACCCGTGTGCCGATGGGCTGCCGTTCGCTTCCCGTGAGTATGACTTTTTCAGTGCTCATGGTTCCTCCTGCCCATTAGTGTGATCCATTTAAGATCCGAAGGGACAGCCCGCTTCCCTTGCGGCCGGCTGATATTTGTCGAGGAACTGGCGGCGGTGCGATATTGCTGAAAGGAAAAGTCGCGGCGACTCATTCACTTAAGGGAGGGTTTCACAAAAAGACCTTATGCAAGTGATGAGATCGGCAGTTTTCTACCTGATGGCTTCGGCTGTCGCCTGGGCGAACGGCTACGGCAAGCTGCCGTTGAGTTTCGAAGCTAATCAGGGCCAGACGGATGGGCGCGTGCAGTTCCTGTCCCGGGGACCCCATCGTGTACTTTTTCTTACGTCTACTGAAGCCGTATTGCGCATGAAGCACGAGGTGATCCGGATGAAGCTGGCCGGATCGAACAGAGCGTCGAAAGCCGAGGGCGCCGAGCCGCTGATCGCAAAGAGCAATTACTTTACCGGCGGCGATCCAGCGAAATGGCGAACCGGCGTTTCCAACTATGGCCGCGTGCGGTTTGCGGGAGTCTATCCGGGGATCGATCTGGTGTATTACGGCCAGGACGGGCAACTCGAGTACGACTGGATGGTGAAACCGGGCGCCGACCCATCGAAGATCCGGTTGCGATTTGAGGGTGTCCAGAGCATGCGCGTGGATGGCAATGGCGATCTGGTGCTGAAGACTGCCGGCGGGGAGATTCGCGAGAAGAAACCGGTGATTTATCAGGGCGAGAAGTCCCAACAAATCGCTGGCCGCTATGTTCTGCGCGGAAGAGAAGCCGCGTTCGAGGTGGGAACTTATGATCGCTCAAAAGAATTGGTGATCGATCCGGTGGTGGCTTATTCGGCCTATTTGGGAGGTTCGGCCACCGAAGGGGCGAACGCAGTGGCGGCCGATGGAGCAGGAAATGCCTACATAACGGGTTATACAGATGCGACGGACTTCCCAACTGTGAATTCCGAACAAGGAAGCCTGGCGGGCAACACGAATGTCTTTATTTCGAAGATCAGCGCCGATGGCACGAAGCTGATCTACTCCACTTATTTGGGCGGAACGGGCACCGATATCGGCACCGGCATTGGGGTGGACTCGGGCGGCAACGCGTTAGTCACCGGCTGGACTGAGTCGAAGGATTTTCCGGTCGCAAACGCCTATCAAAGCCAATACTCGAGCAAGACCCTGGCCTACAATGCCTTCGTCACGAAACTGAACGCCGCAGGCAACGCATTGGTGTTTTCAACATATTTGGGTGGAGATACCACCGATCAAGCGAACGGCATTGCGGTGGATTCGTCCGGCAACGCGTATATCACGGGCGGGACCGACTCCTCGAATTTTCCGACCACCTCCGGCGCCATCCAAGGCGGACCCAATCCGGGTGGGAAGGGCTTCATTTTCCTGACCAAGATGAGCGGAAGCGGTGCACTGGTTTATTCGACGTTCTTAAACGCGGGCGATCTGGATGGGATTGCCAGTACAGCCCAAGGCGTGGCGGTGGATGGGAGCGGAAACGCATATGTTACGGGATATACCAGCCGTACGGACTTGATCCTCGCGAATGCCTTGCAGTCCACCCACAAAGGTTCGCAGGCCGCTTTTGTTTCGAAGGTCAACCCCAGCGGTACCGCGCTGGTTTACTCCACTTACCTGGGGGGCAGCGGTACGGACCAGGCGAACGCCATCGCGGCGGATTCCTCCGGAAACGCATACATTACGGGCTCCACGACGTCGACCGACTTTCCGACGGTGAGCGCCACGCAGGCCAAGTCGGGCGGCGGCTTGGACGCGTTCGTCACCAAGATCAATGCGACAGGCTCAGCGATTGTTTACTCCACGTATCTGGGTGGCTCGTCCGGCGACCTTGGTTTTGGAATCGGCGTGGATGGGACGGGTAAGGTTTGGGTCGCCGGCACCACAACGTCGCAGGATTTCCCGTTGGTGAATGGGTTGTCGGCGCCATTCGAATTCTTTGAGCCGGATTTATTCGTGGCCCAGTTCAAAGCGGATGGGTCCGGACTGTTGTTCTCGTCCTACACCACGGACATTATGGTTTATCAAGGCGGGTCCGGGCGCTCCGGCTTTGCGTTGGATCAGGCCGGCAACGTATATGCGACGGGTCCGACAGAGGACGAGCGGCCACTTCCAGGTGCGATCAATCTCGCGGGTTCGACACGCCTTTTGGTCCTGAAGATCGCGGCTGGGGCCGCAACGCCCACCATCACCAGCGTGGTAAATGGCGCCAGCTTCGCACCGGGGATTGTGTCGGGATCGTGGGCCACCATTCAAGGCTCCAATCTTGCGACGAAGACGGACACCTGGGATAACTTGATCGTGAACGGAAAGCTGCCGACCGTGGTGGATGGCGTCAGCCTGACCGTGGGCGGGCAGTCGGCCTATGTCTATTACATCAGTGCGGGACAAATTAATTTCATTGTTCCAGAGGTGCCGGCCGGATCGCAGCAGGTTGTGGTGAAAAACTCGCTCGGAACCAGCGCGCCGTTCAGTGCGACGGTAGACTCGTTCGGTCCAGCGTTTTTCGGATGGCCGAACAGCCAGGTAATAGCGACGAGGCAGGATTTTAGCTGGGCGGTGAAGAATGGAACGTTCGCGGGCACGACGACGGTTCCAGCAAAACCGGGCGACACCATCATTCTTTGGGGCACCGGATTCGGCCCCACCAATCCGTCGCCAGGCCAGGGCGAGGAGACGCCAAGTAACGCTACGTACTTGACCGACACAACCGCCGACGGTCGAACATCAACAATATTTCGGCGAAGGTGTATGGCGCGGCGCTTGCGCCGGGGTTAGCGGGGTTGTACCAGGTGGCGATTCAGGTGCCGGCGTCTCTCGGTAATGGCGATTGGCCGGTGGTCGCAACTATTAGCGGGGCATCGTCGCCAAGCGGCATGGTTCTGACGGTTCAGCAATAAAGACCCGCTACCGGGATCTCAATTCAGCCGCGTCTGTGGTATTATTTCGGCACACGGCGTCGGCATATGTCGAAGCAAACAGGAGATATTGGGCGCAACGGTAAAATCCTGCATCCCGCCGAGTTGATCTGCGCCGGTCCGGCGATAACCAAACATTACATTTGGCAGGACCATCGCCATTTTTTCGCTATTCTGCTAAAGCCTGCGCGGCCGACGGCGGCGGTTTGAGCGGGTGGAGACCGGTAATGCCAAACAGTACGGGCGACGACGACTTAGTCATGAACCTGGTGGAAAGGGTGCTGGCCCGGTCGCCTGAGGAACGCGAGGCTTTCCTTCAAAGCACCTGCTCCCAAGACACTGCGTTGTTCAGCGAGGTTTGGCAGTACGTCCAGTGGGAACAGAGGATGGGCGGATTTCTGCTCGATCCCATCTACCCCTCAGTTCCGCTCGAGCAGCCCTTCGAGCCAGGAGATCTGCTGGAGGAACGCTTTCGGATTGTGCGCGAAGTGGCGCGCGGAGGCATGGGCATCGTCTACGAAGCGATGGACGAAAAGCTGGAGCGGCGCATCGCGCTTAAGTGCGGTAAGGTGGGATTCCGCAAGCGCCTCCCCCCGGAGGTGCGCCACGCCACCGAAATCAGCCATCCCAACGTTTGCAAAATTTTCGAGATTCATACTACCGCCTCGCGCCAGGGGGAAATCGATTTTCTCACCATGGAGTTTCTGGAAGGTGAGTCCCTCACCGAGCGGCTCCGCCGAGGTCTGCTGTCCGAGCGGCAGGCGCGCAACATCGCCCAACAGCTTTGCGCGGGCCTCGCCGAAGCGCACCGCAACGGCGTAATTCACGGCGATCTCAAAAGCAACAACGTGATACTGACAACCGCGGTCGATGGCGCCGTCCGGGCCGTGATCACCGATTTCGGTCTGGCCAGCAGACCCCAAGCAACAGAGCCGGCCCCCGGATCCGCCGAACGCGCGGGGACTCCCGACTATATGGCGCCCGAGCTATGGAAGGGCCAAGAACCTTCGGTCGCTTCGGATATCTACGCCCTGGGAATCATTCTGTATGAGTTGGCTTCGGGCCGGCTTCCCGAGCGGCCGGGTGGTTCCTCGCCGGGGGCGTCCCTTGAAGAACGGCTCACCTGGAAACCCTCCCCTATAAATCCCAAGTGGGACCACGTGTTAGCGCGTTGTCTTGATCCAGACCCGGCGCGGAGATTTCCGTCCGCAGGGGCAGTGGCGCAAGCGCTGGCGCCATCCCGTTCCCGCAAGTGGTTCCTGGCGGCGGCCGCCGGCGTGGTCCTGGCGGTGGTCTCTAGCGTGGTTGCCTACCAGCGGGCCAAGGCTCCCCGGGAAAAGGTACGGCTTGCCATGCTGCCCTTGGTGGCAGACCAGAGCACTGCTGCTACCGCGGATCAAGTGTTTCGCGCAACAGCCGTTCAACTCGGCCGTCTCAAGGGCAACGCCCGTGTAAAGCTCACGTTCATCCCGTCCAGCAAAATATTGCAAGATCGCGTGGACAGTGCGGAGAAAGCCCGGTCCCTGCTGGGCGCGACGCACGTCCTGCATGGAACCGTGGAGCAGGCAGGGCAGGGAATCACGGTTCACGTTTTCTTTACCGACGCCCGCTCTCAAGTCGACACCAAGGAGTGGACAGGAGCATACGCCAACGGAGAAGTTCGATACGCGCCATTGGCGTTGGCCGGCGTCGTTACAGAAACGCTGCAGATCCCGCCGATCGCGAATGGCTCGGCGGTGAACCCGGCGGCGCTCCAGGACTATCAGAAAGGTGTCGCACTCACGCGCCGGGACAGTGGAATTGACAGCGCCATTCCAGTGCTGGAGCGAGCGGTGGCGGCCGATCCTGGTTCTTCGCTCACATTCGCGGCCCTGGCGGAAGCGGAGTGGTTCAAGTATTATCTGACGAAAGACCACGTTTGGCTGGATCGCACCAAGGAGATGGCTCGCAAGGCGGAGCTGCGTAATCTGGACCTGTCGCCGGTCCACCGCGTGGCCGGAATCCTCGAACAAAATGCCGGCCAATACGAGCTCGCCGAGCACGAATACCGCAGGGCTATGGAACTGGATCCCAACAATAGCGACGCGTACCGGCGCCTGGGGCAGGTGCTGGAGCGCAACAACCGGTCCGATGAAGCTCTTTCGGCCTATCGGCGCGCGGTGGAAATTGAGCCGCAATACTACCGCAACCAGCAAGCCCTCGGCTCGTTCTACTTCGACCGCGCCAAGTACAGCGATGCCGCCGATCACTTCACCAAAACGACTGAACTCGCGCCCGGTGAGCCCAATGCGCACTATGCGTTGGGAGTGACGTACCTGAACCTGGGGCGCTTCACCGACGCCGAGGGTGAGCTTCGCGTCGCCATCCGCATGAATGAAACAGCAACCGCCTTACATGCCTTGGGCCATGTGCTGATGTACGAAGAGAAGGATGAGGAAGCGATTCCCTACATTGCCCGGGCCCTCAAACTGGGTCCCGAGATATATCTCGGCTGGATGAACCTCGGCATCGCCTACCGCAGAACGAATCGCCAAGCAGAATCCGAACGAGCCAGCCGCCAAGCCATGGAGCTAGCCGAAAAAGAGTTGACGCAAGACCCGCGCAACGGCGCTATCCGCTCCCACCTGGCTTATCTTTGTGCCAGACTGGGCGACCGGGAGCGAGCGGCATCGGAAATCGCGCAAGCTTTGCAGTTTTCGCCCGACGATGCCGACACGCGCTGGGCGGCGGCCATCACCTATGAGGCCCTAGGCCAGCGGGAGCACACTCTGGCTGTCTTGAACGCGTCGCCCGACGGCGTGCTGGCGGACCTGAGCCACTGGCCCGATGTGGCGGAGTTACATAAAGATCCTCGCTTCTTACAATTATTGGCATCACACCAACTCAAATAAGGAGACATCCACATGGAGAAGAAGAAACCAGTCGAGCATCACAAGAAGAAGAAAAAAGGGAAGGAAAAGTCTCTTGTCGTCCCTCCCACTCCCGGCAAGTCACCGACAAAGAAGAAGAAAGCCGTTTAACCTACACTGCGGCCGCGGTTCGGCCTGCCAATCACAGACCGCACCGTGGCAGCGGACTTGAAACAACAATCGCCGATGGACGAGTTTTTGGCCGTGGTCCGGCCTTTGGCCGAAAAGCGGCTGAAGTTTAACGATGCTCCAGCTCCAATGAAAAAGAAGTCCTGAGGCTATTTCTTTTGCGGCTGCGGACGGGGCTCGGAAGCGGGCGGAACGATATCCTTCATTCGTAAATACGCCACCATGCTTCCGTAAATCTCGTTGTTGTGGGCGTAATTCAGGGTCAACAGCCCAAAGCGCAAGCTACGCGTCTGGCGGCCGCTTTCCTGTGTGATGTCGATCATTTCGGCGCCAGAGGCGTCGGTGAGCGCGCTATAGGCGCTGTCGCAGTACGAAAACGCGTCGTTCAGTACCTTCATGATCTCGGCTTTGGACGTCAGCTTATCGAGGTTCCCGGGGCTGGGATTCTTTTCACCCTTAGCCTGCGAACACCACAAAAAGTTGAAGGTTGCCACATGCGTCACCTGCTGGCCGAAGGTGCGCACTTCCGGTTGGGTGCCGGGGCGCATTTGATAATTTTCCTCGGGCATTTTCTCGGCCGTTCGCACGATGGTATTGCGATTCCGTGTGTAGGCCTCGCGCAGCCACGTTGACAGAGGATTAGCCTGAGCGGGGCCCGCGGATTGGGCCACAGCGGAAGCAGCCAATAAAGGGAGTAGCAAGATGAGCTTGTTCACGGTTTCTCCTGTCCTTCGTGTACGTGATCCTTTTCGTTTTCACAGTAGGTCTCGATCAGATCGGTATCGGCCAGCAGATGGAACGGCACGTTCGCTCGCCAGGGCTTTTCGTAAGCTCCCGGATCGTCGATGGTGATGTCGATATCCATGTGCCCGACGTCGCGGCGGGTGAAGCGCTCGGTGACATGCGCTGACGGGGTTTGCGGATGGCCCTTGGCCGTATCCACCCACGCGAAACCATTGAACCCGCGAGTATCCACCACCAGTGTGCCTTCGTCCCATCGGCCGACGGAATAGCCCAGCCAAGTGGGCTGCGCGTCTTTGGGGAAAGTGCGGCCATCCAGGAACACCTGGCGGAAAGTGGAATTGGCGGAAGTCTCATACAGCAACACGACCAGCGTGGGCGTCTGAACGATCTTGAGTGGATGGGGCCCGTTCGCGGTGGTCATGTTGATGCGAGGAACGCCGGGTGGCATGCATCTATTCATAGGATCGTCCCGGTGGTCGCGCGTTTCGCGCTCGGCTTGCAGGTCTTTGGCCCACGGCAGCATCACGAGTTCACCGGGCTTTAGATCCTTGGCGAGATTGTTGAAGTATTGAGTTCCGCTCTCCCAGACTCCCGAAAGGTCGGGCTTGCCGTCCGGCGCCTTGGGCATGGGCGCGGTGAGGTTCACCTTGCCATCGGCGGTGCGAGGAACTCCTGGCGTGGGATAGTTCAGCCACTGCGCGGTCATCGGCGCGCCAGTGACGAAAATCGCGAGAAAAACCGCACAAACAAGGATAACTGGTTTCATGTCTCTACCTCTGTCGTGCAAATCTGTAATCGCCCGACACGTGCTGGACGAAGAGATCCGTCACTTCGCCCTGGTTGTTCCTGACGAATTTGATTGCCAGCCCGGCGAAGCCCGAAAAGCTGGTTTCCGAGCGCGCAAATTGGCGCTCTTTTCCTCTTCCATCCATCTCGCCGAAGAGCACGCCGTCAGAGAACGTGATCACGACAACTCGCGGGACAACTCTCCACAGCTTGGGCTGCTCCAGGTAGGTGCCTATGTATTTGGCCAGAATATCGGGAGCGATCTTTACCGCGGATTTCGTTTCGTCGGAAGCCTTGCCAACCCAGTGTTCCAGGTCGCGGGTATTCTCGTTGCAAACATATTCGAGCAGTTCCGTATCGGGGGCCAGTTCGGCTTTTACGGCGACAGTCCAAGGCCGGGCATAAGCACCTGGATCCTGGAGCGTCACTTCGAGATCCAAGTGGCCGAAGTCCCGGCGCCGGTATCGTTCGGTCATCCGCAAGGCTTCCGTGTGAGGATGGCCGCTCGAATCCAGCCACGTTCTGTCATTGAATCCGAAACTTTCCACCACCAGCGTGTCGGCCTCCCAATGTCCCACCGAGTATCCCATCCAACTCGGGTTCGGCGAGGTTTCTAGTGGGCGGCCGTCCAGGTAAATCTGGCGATAGGTGAGATCCGGGTTGAGGATGAGAATGAGCGCCGGAGTCTGGGCGATTTTCATCATCCCGCCACCGGTGCTGTCGGCGTCGGTCGTATATTGGGGCCCTAACGGCAGGCAGCGGGCGACCATGGAATCCTTGCCGATATTTTCCGTGCGTTCCTGAACCAGGCCCTTCGCCCAGGGTTGGACTTCGCCGGGCTTCAAGTCCGCGGCAATGTTGACGCGGTACTTCGGGGAAAGCCTGTTCCATACGCCAGAGAGATCGGGTTTGCCGTCAGGGGCCTTGGGTGTGGGAGCGGCGAGATTCGGCTGGTTGTTGGCCAGCCGGGGAATTCCGGCGTCGGGTAGTTGAGCCACTGGGCGTGTAGGACGCCGAGAGCGGGCGCGGCAATCACCAGGATCACAACCCGCGCGTGATGGATCGCCCGCCCCAGCGGCCTGTGCATATGTTGCCCGGCTATTTTTTGGGCTCCTCATCCGGCAGCCTGTACGCGATCAATTCGGCGGGGAATCCCGGACCCGCGATCGCGACGGCGATGTATTGCTTCCCGTTGAACGTGTACGTCATCGGGGTTCCAGTCTGTCCGGCGGGCATGGACACTGCACCTACCTCCTTGCCCGTGGCCTTGTCGTACGCGCGGAGCATGGTGGGCGATTTGCCGGCGTTCCGTTCTCCACAAATGACCAGCGTCTTGGTCACCAGGACGCCGAAAACTCCAGGCCTTCCCGTGGGCGGAATGTTGAGGCCTTTGAGCGCCGGGTTGTCGCGGATATTGTCCGGTGTGTCCCCGTTCGCGATGTGCCAGAGGATATCGCCCTTGTTCAAATCGATCGCAGTGATGCTCCCATAGGGTGGTTTTACCAATGGCAAGCCTTCCACAGTAAGACCGGGGCCCAAACCTTCTCCCGTTCCACCGCCCCTACCCGGTCTGGGCGCCAAGCTACCCGACATGTACGCCATGTCAGTCCTTTTCGGATCGCCGGGGATCAGGCCTATCTCCGTCATGCTTCGCTGAGAAGGAATGTAGGCGATGTGAGTTTCCGGATCGTAGGAACCGCCCGCCCAGTTGGTGCCACCACCCGCGGTGGCAAGCGCCAGCGTCGCGTATGGACCGTCCGCCTTGCTCAACGCGCCCGGCGTGAAGACCGGGCCGAGCTTAAATTTCGCAACCATCTTCACCGCTTCGGCTCGCAACTCGGGCGTGAAGTCGATGAGATCGTCGATCGACGAACCTTGCAGATCGTAAGCCGGCGGCTTGGTGGGGAACGGTTGCGTGGGACTGGTTTTTTCGCCCGGGACATCGGACTGCTCCACGGGCCGCTCCACGATAGGCCAAATTGGTTGGCCCGTAATGCGATTGAAAACATACAGGAAGGCTTGCTTGGTGGGCTGCGCCACCGCCTTGACGGTCTGGCCGTTCACCGTAATATCCACCAGCATCGGCGCGCAGGGAATGTCCATGTCCCAGATTCCGTGGTGTACCAACTGGTAATGCCACTTGCGCTGCCCGGTTTTCAGATCGACGGCCAGCACCGATTCGCCGAAGAGGCCATTTCCTGGACGATGGCCGCCATAGTAATCGCCCGTCGGCAGCTCCACCGGGATGAACGCCATCCCCAATTGCGGATCGACACTGATCTGGCCCCACACACCGGTATTGCCCGTGTACGACGCGGAATCTTTTTCCCAGGTGTCGTATCCGAATTCGTCGGATCGCGGGATGGTGTGAAAGATCCAGAGCCGCTTGCCGGTTCGCACGTCAAATCCGCGGACGAAACCCTTGACGTTGGTCTTGCTCTTCACAACGCCGCCGGGCCGGTGCGCCGCTCCCACAATCACAACGTCGTTAGCGACTACGGGCGCCGCGTGCAGGCCAACCTCTCCGGTAACCAGGTCCATTTCCTGATCGTCCTCAAGCTTCAGATCCACCATGCCGGCATTGCCGAAGCTGGGGACGAGGTTGCCGGTCTTGGCATCCAGAGCGACCAGCCGGTAGCCGGGCGTCACGTATAGGATTCGTTCTTCGCGGCCGTCGGTCCAGTAAGCAAGCCCGCGGCCCGATAGCTGGCGTGGAGCGGCCGTGCCACGTGCGCCCTCGTGTTCGCCATGCACCCACAGCAGCTCGCCATTCGCCGCATCCAGCGCGACTACGGCCCGGCGCGTTCCGGCCGTCGAATAAATAACGCCGTTCGCCATCAGCGGCGTGCCTTCAAAGTTGAATTCGGGACGGGGGCCGAGGTTGTCGGTCTTGAATCGCCAAGCCACCTGGAGCTTGCTGAAGTTGTCGGCGCTGATCTGGTCGAGCGGCGAGTAGTGCGTGTTTCCGAGGTCGCCCCCGTAACTCCGCCACTCTCCGTTCTGCGCCCCAGACTGCGCGCCGGCAGGCAGCGTGCACAAGAGTACACCCAGGGCGAAGACCACGCCAGACAACATACGCATCATGCTTTTCTCCTTACGGTGAATCGGTTAATAACCCGTAAGATTATATCCCTACTGCGGGGCGGACTCATCCCTGGCGCGAAACCCACGTGTGGAACAACGCTAATTGGCCACAGATGAACGCGGATGAACGTAGATCTGCGTTGATCCGCGTTCATCCGCGGCCATATTTTTCGTCGCGGATCAGTTTCCCACCAGATGCCGCGCGTCCTTCTCGTTTTCCGTACAAAAGAACTCGATCAGTTCCATGTCCAACGCCAGTACCTGGTTCACGCGGATGGTCCATGGTTTGGTGTAAGCCTTCGAATCGTCTACCGTGACATCGATTTCGAGTTTTCCAAAGCTGGGCCGGCGATATCGCTCCGTCACCTTGGCTGCCTCAGTGAGCGGCGTGCCACTGATGTCGAGCCACAGGCCATCCTTAAAGCCATTGCTCTGGACTACCAGAGTGTCCCCCTCCCACTTCGCGGTCGAGTATCCATAAAAAGATGGTTGCGGATCCACCGGCAATGGCCGCCCATCTGTAAAAATTTGCCGGTAGACGGTGTCGCGTTCGTAGAGGATCACGATTAATCCGGGAAACTGGAGGATTTTCCTGGGATAGGGATGCAGGTGCATTTTGACCGTTCCAAGCGGCTGGCAATGGCCGTCGGGATCGTCCTTGTTGTTCGCTGCTCTCCGCGCTTTTACCAAGTCGGCAGCCCACTTCTGAAACGGCAGCCCGCCCTTGACCTCTTTCGCGATATCCACGAACTGGGGGTCGGCTCCGCCCGACGCGGGTTGCCACAGACCCGTGAGGTCCGGTTTCCCGTCCGTGCCCCGGGGCGCTGGCGCAGCCAGGTCCGGCTTGCCGTCCGGCGTGCGCGGGATGCCCGGCGCCTGGGTAATTGATCCACTGGGCAGTTGCGGACGACGCAAACAGGGTCAATATGGCAAGAGCGCTAACTTGCATAGCAAGAGTCTACTGCACACCTTCGGCGGCCGCCGGGCTGATGACACCCTCCTGCGGACACCCCCCATGCGTTTTGCCGCAGCCTTAGATAATATGATAGTCGCAGGAACAAGCACCGAGAAGGAGCCTTGGATGAATTATCGACTCTGGATGAATTCTCGATTACCGATTTACCCCATGCTTTCGGCGGCAGCGGCGCTATTCGCGCTTGCGCCCACTTCAACCTTCGCCCAGGCGATCCCCGCGGCCGCTAAGGTTGCAACCGCCTCTTCAACCAAAGCCACTCATCGCACCCCGGACGGCAAGCCCGACCTGCAAGGTGTTTGGAGTTCAGCCACTGTAGTGCCGCTGGAGCGGCCAAAAGATCTGGGCGCCAAAGAGTTCTTCACCAAGGAAGAAGCCGACGCCTACGAGAAGAAGATGAAGGCGGTGCATGAAGTGGCCGCGCCGGGAACCTACGGCGACGTGCATTACAGCATGGCTCAGTTCGGTCTGGAAAAGGGGCAAGCGACGGTGGCCTCAACCATCCGGACCTCGTTGATTGTGGGTCCCACCGGGCGAATCCCTGCCATGCTCCCTGAGGCGGCGCAGAGAAACGCGGCGCGTGCCGCGGCCAATAAGGGACACGAATTCGACGGACCCGAGAATCGTTCGCTTGGCGAGCAATGCATCATGTGGCCTAATGAAGGGCCGCCCATGCTGCCCGCCGGCTACAACAGCAATCTCCAGATTGTGCAGGGCCCCGGATACGTGGCCATCCTGCAGGAAATGATTCACGACGTGCGCATTATTCCCACCGATGGCAGCCCGCACCTGCCGGCCAACATTCGCCAATGGTTCGGTGATTCGCGCGGGCACTGGGAAGGCGACACCCTGGTAGTGGATACTACGAACTTCACCAATCGCACGGCGTTCCGCGGCTCCAGCGAAAATCTTCACGTGGTGGAACGTTTCAGCCGCACGGCGGACAATCAGCTTCTTTACCAATTCACCGTGGACGATCCGTCCACCTGGGAGACGTCCTGGAGCGCGGAATATCCCATGACCAAAATCGACGGGCCCATCTTCGAATACGCCTGCCACGAGGGCAATTACGGAATGAGGAATAATCTGAGCGGCGCGCGCGCCGAGGAGCAGAAGACCCAGGCGGCCGGGAAATAATCGATGCTGAAAAAAACACTGCTTGCGATCGCTACGTTCGCCATCGCCGCTCCCTCCGTGTGGGCGCACCATTCCTTCGCCGCGGAGTTCGATCCCACCAAGCCGGTAAAGCTGAAGGGCACCGTCACGCAGATGGAGTGGATCAACCCCCACTCCTGGATTCACATGGACGTGAAGAACCCGGACGGCACGGTCAGCAATTGGATGATCGAAGGCGGAAGCCCGAACGCCCTGCTGCGGCGCGGATTCACTAAGAACTCCCTTCCGGTGGGAAGCGAAATCGTGGTGGAAGGCTATCAGGCCAAAGACTCGTCGAATCGCGCCAACGGCCGCGACCTCACGTTCGCCGACGGGAGAAAGCTCTTTCTGGGTTCCGGCGGCCAACGACGCGCCCGGACGACAAAGCCGGACAAATAAACCGGGAAGCAACCTAACCCCGATCGAGAGGGCCATTCATGACCACCACCTCGTTTTCCGTGGTGCTGTTCCTGCCGCTAGCTCGCAAGTGCGGCGCCGCTTCCGTGTGAGACGCTCGCCAAGTTCGCTCTGCCCGACGCTTCCATCACGCTGGCGCAGCCCGTGCCGGCGGGGGAATTCACGCTTCCCGAAGGCTTCCGGCCCGGGCCGGGCGATCCTTCGGCCAAAGCTCTTACGGGCACTCTGAAAACACTGCCCGCGTTCTGCCGCGTCGCGGCCACGCTGAAGCCCACTCCGGATTCCGACATCAAAGTGGAGATCTGGTTGCCCGCCACGAACTGGAACCGGAAGTATGAGGCAGTAGGAAATGGCGGATGGGCCGGCTCCATCAGTTATTCCGGCTTGGCCGGGGCACTTGCGAACGGATACGCCACCAGCTCCACCGATACCGGCCACAACAGCCCCGGCG
Source organism: Bryobacterales bacterium (assembly GCA_963747945.1). Classification (GTDB taxonomy): domain Bacteria; phylum Acidobacteriota; class Terriglobia; order Bryobacterales; family Bryobacteraceae; genus Palsa-89. The sequence continues at coordinate 764,215 of CAVVHB010000022.1, read as the reverse complement.
GAAGTTTCGCTTTGGGGCATCCCGAAAAACTGATCGATTTCGCGTGGCGCTCCGAGCATGAGATGACGGTCAAGGCGAAAACGTTGATCAAAGCATTTTATGGCGAAGATCCCAAGCTGTCTTATTGGATCGGCTGCTCATCCGGCGGCAAGCAGGGGCTGAAGGAAGCGCAGAGATTTCCGGACGACTTCGACGGCATCGCCGCTGGGGCGCCGGTTCTGAACTGGACAGCACGTTCCACCGAGGCTCTTTGGGTGGCGCAGGCCGCGCTGAAAGATCCGGCCAGCTACATCCCGCCGGAGAAATATCCGCTGATTCACCAGGCCGCCATCGCAGCTTGCGACCAGCAGGATGGGCTGAAGGATGGTCTCATCTCCGATCCAACCGGTTGCCATTTCGATCCTGCGGCGCTCGAATGCAAGGAGGGCGGTGGCGAGCAATGCCTGACGCACCCGCAGGTGGAAGCGGTTCGTAAGATTTACGCTCCAGCGTTAAATTCGCGCACCGGAGCAAAGCTATCGCCGGGGTTCGAACCGGGCAGCGAGCTGGGATGGCGCGCGATCATCGGCGGTCCGGAGCCATTTTCCGCGGCGGGCGATTATTTTAAGTACGTGGTCTTCCGGGATCCCATGTGGAATTGGCGGACTTTCAATTTGGATAGCGATGCGGCTCTGGCGGACCGGGTGGATGACGGCACCATCAATGCCACCAGCGCCGACCTGAAGCGCTTCGTCGCGCACCGGGGCAAGCTGATTCTGTATCACGGCTGGACCGACACCAACATCACTCCCGGAGCGACCGTCGATTATTACAAAACCGTCGTCGACCAAATGGGAGGCGCAGCCGAGACCGCGCAATCGGTTCGCCTGTTCATGATTCCGGGAATGAATCACTGTGGCGGCGGCGAGGGGCCGAACGTCTTCAACATGGTGAGCGCGCTGGAGCGATGGGTGGAAGACGGCAAGGCGCCCGATCAGGTGCTGGCCTCGCATCTCACCAGCGGAAAAGTGGACCGCACGCGGCCGCTCTGTCCGTATCCGCAGATGGCGCAATATAAGGGAACCGGCGATCCCAACGACGCCGCGAATTTCGTTTGCAAGTAGGCTACTTCTCGATGACGAAGTTTCCCACGTACAGCGCGTCCACTCCCGAAGAATAGAAGCTACGCACGGCATCGCGGGGCGTACACACCAGCGGGTCGCCAAAAAGATTGAAGCTGGTGTTGTACAGCACGGGAAGGCCAGTGGCTTTGCCGGCGGCAAGGAGCAGTTTGTGAAATAGCGGATTGTCCTGTTGCCGTACCAGGTGAACGCGCACGGCATCCTCATCCAGCAGCGCGGCTTCGAAAGTATTCCGATACGGCGCGCGCACGCGGCCAACCGTTGCAAGGTAGCGCGCATTCGGACCGGCTTCGAAATACTCCGAAGCCATTTCCTCGGGCACCGACGCCGCGAATTTGCGAAAGGACTCGCGATGCTTGATGTAGATGTTCAGGTTCTCCGTGGAGTACGGGTTCAGCGGCGAAGCCAGGATGCTGCGATTCCCAAGCGCGCGAGGCCCAAACTCCATGCGGCCTTGCATCCATGCGATGATTTTCTTCTCGCCGTGCAGATCGCGCACCGCGCGAGCCAGCACCTCGTCGGTGGTCATCAGATAGTGGAACCGCAGCTTGCAATTTTCCAGCACCTGTTTCACCTGCTCCGCGGTATAGCTGGGCCCCAGGCAAAGATCGCTCACCGAAGCACGCTTCTTCTGTCCGAAAACGCCGTTCCAGGCGTAAAACACCGCGCCGAGCGCCGTTCCCGCGTTGCCGGCCGCCGGTTGCACGAACACTTGTTTGGATTCTTCGAGCGCGCTGATCAACAGCGCGTTCATGCCCAGGCCACCGGCCACGCACAGGTTCTCCGCCGGGCCGGCCATGCGCAGACACCGTGCGTTCGATGGCGTGTTGGAGCCCGGAGGCTAGAGGCGCCCTGAGCTTCTCCGGAATGTCGGCCCCGGCGTCGATACCTAGCGCCGAGTAGAACTTCTCGCTGAAACCACCCTGGCTCAGGCGATCGGAGTCGAAGAAACTGCGATCGATGCAGGGCCAGTCGCTCGATCCCAACAGCTCCTCGAACAACGGCAGAAACTTCTCCCCTGAATCGGCGGTGGACAACCACTGGACCTTGTGTTCGTCCGATCCGGCGTTGAAGCCGAGCAATTCGGTTACCCGGCTGTATAAATCGCCGAGTGAATCCGGATAATACAGATCCTTTTCCAAGTGCAGTTGGTTACCCGAAGCGCGCCAGCGCGCGGCAGAACGAAAATCGCCATCGCGATCGAGCGTCAGTACAGTCGCCTGGTCGAATGGCGATGGATAATAGGCCGAGGCCGCATGCGCCGCGTGATGCTCCACCATGAGAGTTTGGGCATTCGGAAACTGCGCGCGCAAGGTGAGATGAATCTGCTGCGCGAACGGGCGCACCAGGGCAACCCAGTTCACGTCGGCAGGCGTGAGCCCAGCCACTTCGAGCGCGTAGGTAATGGCGGCTTGCGGCAGTCCCCCGGGCGTAAACTGGCGGGCGACCTTGCGTTCTTCGACAGCCGCCACCAGCTGGCCATCCTTTAGCACCGCGCAGGCAGCGTCCTTATTCAGGCCGCCCAATCCAAGGATGATCATGCTGGGTCTTCTTCACAGTCGCGGTTCTGAACCGCCATGGAAGTCCGGAGGGCTCAATCGGTTTCACAGGGACGGCCCACTCGTTTTCTTTTCGATTTTGGCCCACGTATCGCGCAGCGCCACGGTGCGGTTGAACACCAGGTTTTCGTCAGTGGTGTCCGGGTCCACTGAAAAATAACCAAGGCGCTCGAATTGATAGCCGCTGCCTGGCGATGCGCCGCGCAAACTCGGTTCCAGCTTGGCACCGGTCAGCACTTCCAGCGACTGAGGATTCAGATTCGCGGTGAAGTCCTGACCCTCTTCCACCTGATTCGGATCTTCGCGCGTGAACAATGTATCGTACAAACGAACTTCGGCATCCACGGCGTGAGCGGCAGAGACCCAATGAATGGTCGACTTCACCTTGCGCCCATCCGGTGCATTGCCTCCGCGCGTGGCCGGATCGTAGGTGCAGTGGATCTCGGTGACCTGACCGGCTGCATCTTTCACCACGCTGGTACACGTGACGAAATAGCCGTAGCGCAGCCGCACTTCGCGTCCCGGCGCGAGCCGGAAATACTGTTTCGGCGGATCTTCCCGGAAATCGTCCTGCTCGATATACAGGACGCGCGAAAACGGTACGGTACGGCTGCCCATTTCCGGGTCTTCCGGATTATTGACCGCCTCCATCTGCTCGACCTGACCTTCCGGATAGTTGTCGATTACCAGCCGCAGCGGGCGCAGCACGGCCATCACTCGCGCGGCGCGTTTGTTCAAATCCTCGCGCAGGAAATATTCCAGCAGTCCAAGCTCGGTTGTGCCGTTGGTTTTCGATACGCCGACGCGCTTGCAAAAGTTTCGGATGGCTTCCGGCGTATAGCCACGCCGCCGCAGCCCCGATATGGTAGGCATGCGCGGATCGTCCCACCCGCGCACCAGCTTGTTCTGCACCAGCGACAGCAGTTTGCGCTTGCTCAGTAGCGTGTAAGTGATGTTCAGCCGGTCGAATTCAAGCTGTTGCGGATGATAGATGCCCAGCTGTTCCACATACCACTCATAGAGCGGCCGATGATCTTCGAATTCCAGCGTGCAGATGGAATGCGTGATCCCCTCGATGGAATCCGATTCGCCGTGCGCGAAGTCGTACATCGGATAAATGCACCACTGGTTGCCGGTGCGATGATGCTCGGCGTGCAGGATCCGATACATGATGGGATCGCGCAGGTTCAGATTGGGCGACGCCATGTCGATTTTCGCGCGTAGCGTCCGCGCGCCATCGGGGAACTCGCCGGCCTTCATGCGAGCGAACAAATCCAGATTTTCTTCTACCGTTCGTTCGCGATACGGGCTGTTCTGTCCATGCTCAGTCAAGGTGCCGCGCTGGCGGCGAAGCTCATCGGGCGACAGGTCATCCACATAGGCCTTGCCCGCTTTGATCAGTTGCACCGCCCAGTCATACAGCTGCTGGAAATAGTCGGATGCGTAGAACAGCCGGTTTTGCCAATCGCCGCCAAGCCAGCGCACGTCTTCGATGATGGAGTCGACGTATTCCGTCTCTTCTTTGGAAGGATTGGTATCGTCAAAACGAAGATTGCATTGTCCGCCGAACTCCTGCGCCAGGCCAAAGTTCAGGCTGATGGATTTCGCGTGGCCGATATGTAGATAGCCGTTCGGCTCCGGCGGGAAGCGGGTGTGTACGCGGCCCCCGAATTTATTGGTCTTCAAGTCGTCCAGGATGATCTCCCGGATAAAATTCGAAGGGCCTGTCTCGGGCGCAGGTTCAGCGCCGGATGGGGCCGCATTCGTTTGTGGATTCATTGTGTCTTTCATTCTTGAAATTAAGGCATTCGCGCCTATTGCAGCATCTGGATGGCTTGTTCGATGCGCTTCAGGCAGGTCTCGCGCCCCAGCACTTCCAGCGTCTCAAACAAAGGGGGAGCATTCTTGCGCCCGCACACCGCGACGCGAATCGGCTGGAACATCTGCCCCGCTTTTATTTTGAGACTCTCGGCTCCGCCACGCAACGCGGCTTCCAGGCCCGCGTGGCTGAAACTCGCCTTGGCCAGGAGTTCGCGCGCCTGCAGCAATACGGTGAGCGCTAAAGCCTGGTCGCCCTTTTGCGGAATCAGCTCGGCAGGGTCGTACGGCGGCAATTCGTCGACGAAGAAGAAATCCGCCATGGTCACTACGTCGTGCAACGTCTTCACGCGCTCCTGAAGCAGCGGTGCGATGCGCAACATCTTGGCTGGATCGGCCCGCAGTCCCGCTGCGCAAGCAAACGGCAGCATCTTCTTCGCCAGCTCTTCCACCGGCAGCGTGCGGATCAGTTCAGCGTTCAGCCACATCGCCTTGGGGTCGATGGGATCTTCGTCGGTGAAGTTCACCACCGCGTTGTGGCGATGAATCCCCTCGAACGAAAAAGCGTCCATCAGCTCCTGGCGCGTCAACTGCTCGCGATCGTCTTTGGGCGACCAGCCAAGCAGGCACAAGAAATTAATGTACGCGTGCGGAAGGAAGCCCGCGTCGCGATACGTTGTCACGCTCACCACCGGCCCATGCCTGCGCTTTGACAGCTTAGAACCATCCGGCGCAATCAGCAGCGGCAGATGCGCGAACTGCGGCGGCTGGGCGCCGAGCGCCTGGAAGATCAGCACGTGCTTAAAGGTGTTCGTCAGATGATCCTGGCCGCGAATGATATGGCTGATGCGCAGGTCTACATCGTCGGCGCAGGACGCCATGTGATAGGTTGGCACGCCATTGCTGCGCAGTAGCGCGAAATCTTCGATGTCCGCTGCCAGCTTGGATTGCTCGCCATAGACGGCGTCGCGAAACTCCACGGTCTGGGAACCGTCGCGAGGCACGCGGAAACGCAGCACAAACGGCTCGCCCGCATCAGCCCGGCGCTGGCTTTCCTCGGCCGTAAGTTCTCGCATCCCTGGATTGAAGAGCCAGGCTTGAGTGTGCGGCGCGGGCGCTTGCTCCTTCTCTTCGGCCGTGGCTGCGGGAACAAAATCACGGTATGCCAGACCCTTCTCAAAAATGGCCCAGGCCATTTTGCGATGCAGATCGCCGCGCTCGGACTGGGCGTATTGCTCGTCCCAATCCAGATCCAGCCACTTTAGGCCTTCGAAAATGGAATCGAGCGACGCCTGCGTGTTGCGATCGACGTCGGTGTCGTCAATGCGCAGTATCATCGTGCCGTGGTTGCGGCGCGCGTACAGCCAGTTGAAGATGAACGTCCGGGCGCTTCCAATATGCAGATAGCCAGTGGGCGACGGGGCGAAACGGACACGCAGCATGAAATTTCAGGATACAGGAGCGGCGCCGCTAACCACCACTCGGTCGAACAATTGCGTGAACTGCGGGATGGAGAGCTGCTCGGCGCGCTGGGCCGTTTCCGGTATCGCGGCCAGCCACGCGCGGTCGTAGATCCCCGACAAATTGTTGCGAATTGTTTTGCGCTTGTGGCGGAAGCAGAGACCTACAAAGTGGAGAAAAGCCTTGCGATCCAAGTTAGGGCGATCGGGGGCAGGGAAGTCCGGCTCGTGCTTGGGAGCCAGCCGCACAACCGCCGAGTCCACTTTGGGCGGTGGACGAAATGCCCCTGCTGGCACCGTGAAAAGCAGCTCCGGCTCACTCAAGAGCTGGGTCTGGACGGTCAAGTACCCGTAATCCCGTGTACCCGGGCGCGCCGTCAGCCGCTCGGCCACTTCCTTTTGCACCAGAAACACCGCGCGATTCAATTGGGCGTCCAGTGCCAAAGTTTTCTCCCCAAGCGCCAGCGTCTTCTCAATGATCGGGGACGTGATGTAGTACGGCAGATTCCCGACCACGGTCACCGATCCCCACTGTGTGAGATCTGCCTTGAGAACATCCGCCTCCACCAGCGTGAGCCGGGGCTCATCGCGAAATTCGGCGCGCAAATATTGCACCAGCACCGGATCGATTTCGATGGCGATCACGCGGTCCGCTCGCGCCAGAAGATGCGACGTCAGGGCTCCACGACCCGGCCCGATCTCGACCACAGTGCCGCCCATTTCTGGACAGGCGGCCACCGCGATTCTTTCCAGAATCGACTGCCGAACGAGAAAATGTTGTCCTAAGCGCCGCCCCAACCCACTATATTAAAGGCCGCGCGGGGAATACGAGGAATACGAGGGAGACGAGGAATACGGATGCTAAGATGTTTTGGAGGTGGAATGAGAAAACTCATTGGATTACTTTCTGTAACAGTGTTGCTGTCGCTGCCGGCTCTTTCGCAGGAAAAGGGCGCTCGCGGTGGAGCCGTTAAGGGCGTCGGCGGCGGACATATTCCTTCGCATGGTCCCGCACCGGCTCGCGCTGTTCAGAAAAAAGCTCCGCAGAAAAACGCTCCGGCGCCCGCGGAACATCACACATTCGCGGTCGACAAACCGGGGCATCCCGCGGCGCCCCACGTCGACGTCAAAGGCAACAAATGGGTTGGCCACGATAGCGGCCCCAACGATCCGGCGTACCACATGGACCATCCCTTTGAGCACGGGCACTTCACCGGCGGCTTCGGTAAAGGTCACGTCTGGAAGCTGGCGGGGGGCGGTCCCAGCCGCTTCTGGTTTGGTGGATTTTACTTCAGCGTCGCGCCCGCCGACATCGGCTATTGCGGCGACTGGCTGTGGGACACCGATCAGATCGTAATCTATGAAGATCCCGACCACGTGGGCTGGTACCTGGCCTATAACGTGCGCCTCGGCACTTACGTTCACGTAGATTTTCTGGGAAACAGCTAGAGCCGGTCATCCATCGCCCGTTGCGCGATCGCGTTCAGGTGTAACCGCGCGCCGTTGACGTTGGGAAAGTCGGTGTTGGATTCATCGAATACCAGCGCCAGCTCCGTTCCGGCCAGGATCACTGCTTCGATGCCGTCGCGATCGATTAGCTTGTGCGCCAGCCGGCTCAAACCATCGCGTTGCGTACCTAATGCGGCTCCCGTTCCCACCAACTGCAGGTAGGTGGCATGGATGTAATCGACCTCGTCAGGATGGGGCGTGACCACTTCAATATCGCCCAGGTGCCCGAAGAGTTGCGACTCGACGGCAAAACGTGTGCCGAACAACGCAACTCGCCGGAGATGGCGCGCCGCGATCTCCAGCTTGATTTCGTCAATCAGGTTCACCACCGGCAACGGCGACAGCTGGATCAATTCCGAGATCGCTATGTGCGGCGCCACTGCCGGAACCACCGCGAACTCAGCGCCCGCGGCTTTCAGGCGCGCGATCAAAGACGCCAGATAGGATGCGAGACCGTTCTTGTCGCCCGCCTGTACCGCACCCAGCACGCGATCGACGTGCGCATGCGCCATCACCAGATTCAAAATCTGTCCGCGCGCCGCGTGCGCCTTCGCGAGTTCCTGGTAGTAGTAGACTGACGCACCGACACCGACCCCGCCGATTAATCCGATACAGCGGCCCATAGCAGCGTCACTCATCGCGACTCGAACGGATTCTCAACGAGAACGCCAAAATATTTCTGGCCGGCGTTAAGATCTTCCGACCATATACGGTGGCATCTGCCGCGCTCCGCCGCGGCTATGATCATGCCATCGTAAAAGTGGACACCGTATTCGGCGCGAGCCTCCACTGCCCGCCCTACCATATCGCCATCGGGAAGAATCACTCGAATCGGTGCTAATGCATTTAAGATCACCTTCAAGTCCTTGGGCAACGCCGGCGGAGAGATCTTATGCAAGAGTGTGCTCGCGCATTCCGCCAGCACCTGCGTTGACACTATCGAGTTCCCAGCCAGGGCTTTGCGCAGTAAATCGCGTGCGATGAATTGCTTCCCCCGGTCGCTAGGATCATACGCATACAGCAGGACATTCGTATCGAGAAAGTCAGGAGCGGGCATGCAATTCTTCCCGTCTCCAGTTTCGTTTGCCAATCTTGAAATTGAAGTCATGGAAAGTTTGCTCGAGCGCTTCGCGCTCCCGGCGCTTCCGTCCCAGCGCGGAATCTTCCGCTGCGACTTCTTCCAGGTATTGGCGAATCAAGCCTGTCAATGTAGTGTCACGATCTACCGCAATCTTGCGGATCTTCTTGACGAGTTCGTCATCCAGCGAGAGGGTCACGTTCATAATCACATTATAAGGGAAACCCTTAATAAGTGGGCACAACGATTCGAGAGTCGCTGCCCCGGATGATAAGCTCTCGGAGAGGTGCAACATTGAAAATTGCGGGTTTAATGGCGTGTGGGTTGGTGGCGGTGGCGCTGCTGGCAAGGGCGCAGGAGCATGGCGATAAGTCGCTCGCGGCGCGCGTACAAAAGCTGGAAGACGAAGAGCAGATCCGGATGCTGCTGGTGGATTATGGGCGGTCGCTCGATGCGCGCGATTTCGTGAAGTACTCGAGCCTCTTCGCCAAGGACGGCGAATGGTCGGGCGGTTTCGGAACGGCGAAAGGTCCGGCGGCGATCAAGGCCATGATGGACAAAGAAATTGGATCGACGCCCGCGCCGCGGCCCAATTCCACCTATCATCTGTTAACCAATTTCGCGATTGACGTGCACGGAGACACGGGCACGGTATGGTCGCGTTGGGCCTTTGTCGTGACCACCAAAGAAAACACGCCTTCCATCCTGTATGGCGGGCACTACGACGACATGGTGGTGCGCGAGGATGGCCGCTGGAAGTTCAAGAAGCGCGCGGCGTCGAACGACATTCCACACTTGGAGAACCCCGCGCCAGCTAAGTAGCCAGGGCGCAGATTATGCGAAGACGTCGTACAAAGAACTGTTTGTGCTTGCAGAGGGCGTGCCGAAGAGCGATTGTGTTTCCTGGGTCTGCATATTGCTTTGGTAGGCTGCCAATTGATCGGCGAGAGAGGATCCCGGATCAAGGTTAGATCCGGAAGCGGACGAGGTTGCGCTGTTCCCCACCGATGCTAACGCAGAAAAGAGAGAGTCCGTAGGCGTGGTGGACGTGTTGGAAATCCCGAAGAGCGCGTCAGTGTCTTGCAGCTGTTGCGCCTGATCGGAGATTTCGACGATGTCGCTAGCGGGAGCCTTTTCCAGAGCCGCTTCAATGCCGGGCGAAGACAGAGTCGACAGCAAAGGCGAGTTCTCGTTGGTCAGAGTCTGCAGCAGGTCGGAAAGACCGTTGTTTGTCGCGGCGGTGCCGGTGGCGGCAGGATTGGAAGCGGCGATGGATCCCATAAATGCCCTCCTTATTCACATCGGCTCTCAAGGGCAATCCTTTAGCAGCCTGCGACGAAAGTCCGAAAAGACCGCTTGCTTAGGCGCGCGGCTCACTGGACTCATCGCGTTACAGAGCCGCGACCGTGAGGGAGACGGTTTCGACACAGGCTGTTAGCTGGTTCACAAATCATTACGGGAGCTAATTCTCGGGCGCATCGAATGAGATAGTTGAATTTGCCGTATAAACTTTCCGGTGGCCTGCGTCGTCATTGAACAGCTGAATGATGGCGCCTCCGGGCTCTGAAGACTCGGCGATCAGGTACTTCTTGGTGAATGCCCTCACGTCCAGTATGACGGCCTGCTTGGGCTTGGCCAGGCGCCGGATTGGATTTGCGCCCTTGCGGCGGCACTCTTTTGGTTCCGGCTTGTTTGCGACGCAGAAGGTCAGAATCGTAGGATTCTCGGCGACGTTCAATATGTATATTTGCTGCCCGCTGATCTCCCGCTGCGGGATAGCCCAGAAAGAATCCGCGGACGCCTGGCTCGGCCGGCGGTCAAACTCCTCGAGTTGGTTGCCCTTCAGCGTCTCAAGCGAAGCCCGGATCTGTATCCCGGGGTCTAGCAATCCCGATAGCTGGCCCACTAGCGCCCAACAGAGCACGGGGACGATGGTCTCGGCGGAGATGCGAATTTCGCGCGTCTGGTGCGGCTCAACGGCATACGTGGGATCGAGCGGCAGCCGGTTACCACGTCCGCAGTAGACGTCCACCTGGAACTTCGCGGGGGAATCGGTATTGTTGGTTAACCGCAAGCTCGACCAATCCCTTGGAGCGTAGCCCAGCGCCGGTATCTCCCACATCCGGGACGGCTCCTGACGGGACGATGGGTTTGTCGATTGACCGTGAGCGCCGATGATCAAGCTGAGACAATGGCGATGATAAAGAGAGATACCCGCATTACAACGATGCTATCTAATATCTTAATTCGGGCAACGAGATCTCACTCCGGTAACGAGTCGTCGCCGCCCAGGTCGTTGGTCCGGTTTTCAAACTTGGTGAATTCCTTGAGGAACACGAGATTCACGCGGCCCGTGGGGCCGTTGCGCTGTTTGGCGAGCAGCAACTCGGCCATGCCGCGCAGGTCTTCGCGATCGGGCTTGTAAACTTCTTCGCGGAAGATGAAGGACACCAGATCGGCGTCCTGCTCGATGGAGCCGGATTCGCGAAGATCGCTCAATTGTGGCCGGTGATCGCCCGGGCGCGTTTCCGGCGCGCGGCTCAACTGCGAGAGCACCAGCATCGGCACCCTCAGCTCTTTCGCCAGCAATTTCAGCCCGCGCGAAATGGTGCTGATCTCCTGGTTGCGATTTTCGAAGCGGCCGCGCCCGCTCATTAATTGCAGGTAGTCCACAACCACCAGCGAAAGGCCGTGCTCGCTCTTCAGGCGGCGCAGCTTGGCATGGATGTCCATCAGGTGCGTGCCCGAGGTGTCGTCGATGAACAGCGGCGCCTGCACCAGATCGGACGCGGTGCGGGCCAGACGGCGGCGCTCGTCCTGATTCAGGTAACCGGCGCGAAACTTCTGCTGATCCACGCGCGCGCCGGCGCAAATCATACGAGTGAGCAGCGACTCGCGCGACATTTCGAGCGAGAACACCGCCACGGTCTGCTTCTTTTCCGGGAACATGGCCACGTGCTGCGCGATGTTCAGCGCAAGCGCGGTCTTGCCCATGGACGGCCGCGCGGCCAGAATCACCAGCTCGCCTTCGTGCAGCCCGCCGGTCATTTCATCCAGCTTCAGGAAGCCGGTGCTCAGGCCCTTGATGCGCTTGCTCGGATCGAGAAATGCGTTGATGCCACCGTCGAACTCGTCCAGAATCTGCTTGGGGTTTACCAGCGCGTCGCCGGCGCGCGTGTCGCCCAGCTTGAGCAGGCTGTCTTCGGCGCTTGCCAGGATCTGGTCGGGCTCTTCCTCGCCGATGATGCAGCGGTCGATCAGGTTGCGCGAGGTAAAGATGATGCGCCGCAGGATGGCTTTGTCTTTGACGATGTCGACGTAGGAGTCAAGATTTGCCAGTGTGGGCAGGCCTTCGTCCAGCGAGACCAGGTAAGTGATGCCATCCACCGACTCCAGCTGGTTCTGCTTCATCAGCTCGTTGGCGACGGTGACGCGATCGATACGGTCGCCCCGCGCGTACAGCTCGCCCATGCGGAGGAAGATGCGCCGATGCTTCTCCAGGCTGAAATCTTCGGCTTCGAGCGCGCCGGCTACCTGGATGTAGAGCGCGTCGTCCATCAGGATGGCGCCCAGGACGAAACGTTCGGCGTCGAGATTTGCCGGGAGTCCGCGTTCGAGGGCGATGTCGGAAGAAGCTGCTGCCATTTTAAGCCAACCGTTCTAGACTAATGGCGATTGGTTCTGGGAAAAAGCATTCGTTTGCGCTGTAGGCTGAGCGATATAGCCTGTGGAGCCCCGTTGGAAAAGCCTGTGAAGTTCCGCCGCAAGCAAGTCCTTACGCAGCCATGAGTTGGACGAGTTTTGCACAAGCAAAACAATTGTGTTCATGATTGTTTTTATAGCACGAACGATGCTCGGGCAGCGATTGTGGCGCTCGGTAGTTTAAATGAGACGACTGTCACGACCAGTTGCGGCGGCATGGCAATATTCACCCGCTCGGTGGAGGGACTTCGTGGCGCACGCACTCCTTGCGTGCCGTGTCGAGACTCATCTCGACACCCTGGCCGGTTCTGCGCGGAGCGCAGGGTGACCGAAACCGCTGAAACGAAGCGTCCACACGAGTGTGAACGCGGCACGCAAGGAGTGCGTGCGCCACAATGTGCATTGAAACCCTACGGACGGATTACGGATCGCGGGCTAAGCGAAAACAGACCAGAGCTTGCGATTCAGGCAGCCAATTCTACATGCCCGCGCCAGGCCGCGCCTTCGAGCGCCGGTTCGAACGCTTCCGGATGCAGGATTTCCGCCAGGATCTGGAGCGACTCCACCAGCCGTGGGCCGGGGCGATTGAAGTATTGATTGCCATCGGCCAAATAAACCTGTCCGTTTTCCACCGCTCGCAGGGTCCGCCATTCCGGCCGGTCGGTGAGCCAATACATCTCCGCGCAGGTGCGGCCAAGGTCAAAACCACACGGCATCGTGACGATGACATCGGGGTCGGCATCCAGGAGTTGCTTCCACGTCATCCACGGCGAATGCGCGCCCGCTTTTCCGAACAGATTCTCCGCGCCGGCCATCTCCACCAGCTCGGGCACCCAGTTGCCGGCGGCCATCAAAGGCTCGTGCCATTCGATACAGGCCACTCGCGGTCGGTTCCCCGATGCGCAGGCGCGCTCGGATATCCGTTGCATCTGAGCTTGCAGATCCGCAACTACGTGTTCTCCACGGTCCGAAACGTCGCATGCGGCTGCAACGCGCCGGATGTCGCTCCAAACATCGGCCAGCGCGTTGGGCTCCAGCGCCACCAGTTTCGGACGGCTGGTCACCCAGCCCGTCAACGCGCGCTCCACGTCCTCTAAACTCACGGCGCACACGCGGCATTGCGTCTGGGTGATAACATGAGTTGGCTGCAACGCGTCCAGCAACTCGCGCGAAACTTCGTAGACTGAGAGCGCATTAGCGAGCTGTTGCTTGACACGCTGGTCGATCTCGGCGCTCGATCCGTCGGTCGGAAAGGCTGGCGCGGTGCAAATCGGCAGCGCGAGGATCTCCGGCGGGTAATCGCACTCGTGGGAGCGGCCCACCTGATGGCGGCTCAGTCCTAGCGAAGCGACAATTTCGCTCGCGCTGGCGATCAGCGACACAATCCGGAGCATCCTTTTACTTTAAGCCCTTCGGTAGCGATATACACGCCATGAAAGGATTGTCTGTTATGCGTCCACTAATTTCGCTTTTGATTGTGACTTCGGCCGCTTATTGCGCGGATTTTACGACGTACATTGGTCCCTCGAGCGTGAATCAGTCTGCTGGCGTTGCCGCGATTGCTACCAACTCAACGGGCAATACATATGTAACCGGAAGCAATACGTTAGACACGTACGTAACCGGGATCAACCCTTTCGTCACAAAGCTGGATCCCGCCGGCAACATCGTTTTCAGCGTCTCCATCGGCCCGACCGGCAGCTATGCCAACGCCATTGCCGTCGATCCGGCTGGTAACGTTTGGGTGGGGGGCGAGACTCTTGATACTGATTTCCCCCTGGTGAACCCTCTGCAGTCGGTACCGGCTGGAAACGGAATTGGATTTTTGGTGAAGCTGGCGCCGGATGGAACCATCGTTTACTCTTCGTATTTTGGCGGTACTCTTGGCAACAGCGGTGTCAGTGGCATCGCGACAGACCCAAGCGGCGATATTTATGTGACTGGCTATACCGATGCCAGCGATTTCCCCACCACACCCGGATTACCCGCGTCACCTGTGAGCGGCAATGGTCGTGATGGCGCTTATGGCGTGTTTGCAGCTAAAATCAGCTCCACTGGACAAAAGATTCTCTATTCCAGCGTGATTGCAGGAGCTCAGAACGGTGAGGCTTGTATGGGCTTCTCTAAGACCGTGGGCCTCGGAATTGCGATCGATGGAGCGGGGAACGCCTTGGTGGCCGGGAGTACCAACTGCACCGATCTGCCGGTGACAACCACCGGTGGCCCAGGCCCTGGAGCCTTCGTCTTCAAAATCAATGCCGCTGGAGACCAACTTGTCTATTTCACTTATGTCGTGTTATGCGTTGGGAATTACAACAGTCCCAACACTTCCCCTGCCAGCCCGATCGCCGGGGATGCTTCCGGTAACGCTTACGTCACAGGATCCTCGAACAATCAAGGATTCGCCACCAAGCTGAGCCCTGCCGGCATGACGGTTTGGACCACCCCCTTGGGCGGATCGAGTCCGAGTGCGCCGAACGCCATCAGCCTGGACAGTTCCGATAACGTGTGGGTGACAGCTACTACGGGGACCGGCTCGGCAGTGGGTCCCAGCTTCGTGGACGAACTGAGCGCCGATGGGCCCGATCTTCTGTATTCAGAAGAGTTCCCCTCAGGCGAGGCGGGCCAAGGCATCGCCGTGGACCAGAGCGGCATGGTTCATTTTGCCGGCTCCTTGGGCCTGATATCAACGATGCGAAGTGCAACCATTTGTCCGACCGCGCGCTCAGCATTGTTAGCGCAGCTTCGGGCCAACTCACAGGGACCATCGCTCCGGGCGAAATTATCTCGATCTACGGCTTGGGCCTGGGGCCGACCACTCCCGCTGCAGCCACGCCCGAGAACGGCATGTATCCGACGTCGCTCGGTGGAGTCCAGGTGCTGGTCAATGGCAGCCCGATTCCCTTGTTGTATGTTTCGGCTTCGCAGATCAATGCGCAGATTCCGTGGGGCATAGCTAGCGGCGGCCTTACCATCGGGATCGCCACCGTGCAAGTGATGAACAACTCCGTGCCGCTTCCCAATTTTCGCCTTGCGATCGTGGGCTCCCTGTTTGCTGTGTTCGAGAACCCCGGCGGCTCCATGAAGGTCATCAATCAGGACGGCACGCTCAACAAAATCGCGAATCCGGCGCCGCCTGGGAGTGTTGTCAGTATCTGGGCCACCGGGTTCGGCGGCACGGCAGCTCCTGTCGATGGCGCTGTCACCACGGCCGCAGACAACTATTGCAGCACCTGCCAACTCACTTTGAGCAACGGGCCCTACAGTATTACCGAAACTGTGCAATACGCGGGAACGTCTCCCGGCTTGATCGACGGGCTGATGCAGATCAACTTCACGATCCCGTCACAGTTCCCCTATGACGGCGCGTTCGTGTACTTCACGCCTCCTGGATCCACGCAAGCGATCCGGCTCGGGTGGGTGAACATATCGCAATGACGCGAATCAGTTCTTTAATTCTGCTCGCGAGTTTGGCCTCGCTCGCTTACAGCGCCGATTTCACCACCTACATTGGAGACCAGAACCCATACATTGTCAGTGCCATCGCAACGGATGCGGCGGGAAACACCTATGTGACCGGAAACCGGTTTATCGAATCGGCGCCAGCCCTGTCGGACGACGATGTTTTCGTCACGAAACTGGACGCCACAGGCAATATCGTGTTCACCACAACATTCGGGGGCAAGGGCATCGATATCGGCAATGCGATCGCGGTCGATCCGATGGGCAACATCTGGATCGGCGGTTCAACCTCGTCGGAGAATTTCCCGCTGCATAATGCCTCCCAAGCGGCGCTGGGGTCCGGTTATCCCCAACAGACCGGATTCTTGGTGGAACTGGCGCCGAATGGGACCGTGATTTATTCGTCATATTTCGGCGGCCTCGAGGGCGGCAGCAGTGTGAACGGTATAGCTATCGATCAGGCCGGAAATCTCTACCTCACCGGTACCACCGATGCCAGCGATTTTCCCACCACGCCCGGCCTGCCCACCGGAACCGTGCTGTCCGACGGGATCACCCCCATTTCCGGCGCGTTTATCACCAAGCTGGATGCCGCCAGCCACCAAGTCGACTACTCAGCCTTGCTGGTGGGAGACGCGGTGGAGTGTTTGGATGGAAGCACCTGCTTCTTGTCGGCGCGCGTCACCTCGGGCGTGGGCATTGCGCTGGATGCGGCGGGCGATGCGTTGGTTGCCGGCAACTCGAACACTACGAACCTTCCGGTAACCAAGGGAGGCGCCGCCGGCTATGGCGCTTTCGCTGCCAAAATCAATGCGGCTGGAAATCAATTGTCTTATTTGACTTATCTGGGTCCGGCGTCGGGAGAGCTCTCGTCGTATGGGCCGGCGCAGGAAATTACCGCGACCGCCATCGCCGCCGACGCCGCGGGCGACGCTTACCTGACTGGCTCCACGGACGATCCGGAATTTCCCGCTAGCCCGGGTGCATTCCAGACCACCCTAAGCGCCAACCCCGCTTACGAGCCTACGCCTACCGACGCATTTGCAATCAAGATCAGCCCCTCCGGCACAACGATATGGGCCACTTATCTGGGCGGGCCCGCGTATGACGCCGCAAACTCGATCGGCGTGGACGGTTCCAACAACGTCTGGCTGGTAGGCGTCAATGGCGCTGGCTTCCCTAGCGCTCAACCGACCGGACCGGGATTCACCACCGCCCCCGGAGATTTTCTAGTCGAATTAAGCGCCAACGGCTCCGCACTTTCGTACTCACACGAGTTACCGGGAGGCGCAGTGGGGCAAGCGGTTACCGTGGATCCGAACGGGGTGGTCCATGCGGCAGGCGAGACTGGCCTGATTTCGACCATCACTCCGCAGGCAACGCCCACCGCTCGGATCTTGGGCATCATCAACGCAGCGGGCGGTCTACTCTCGGGACGGATTTCGTCCAGCGAAGTGATCTCGATCTTCGGGTTCGGCCTGGGTCCTACTACTGCTATGAGCGCCATGCCGAATAACGGCCTTTTCCCGACGGAACTTGGCGGAGTGGAGGTCTTGTTGAATGGCGCCGCCATTCCTTTGCTGTACGTGTCCCCTTCGCAGATCAACGCGGAGATTCCCGGGCCTCTTTATGGCCCGGACAGCGGGGTGGTACAAGTGGTGTACAACTCGGCCACGCTTCCCGAGTTCCACGTCGAGATGGATCCCTCCATCTTCGGCATCTTTTCGAACGCCGACGGTTCATGGGCTGCGGTCAACCAGGACGGCACTATCAACTCGTCGTCGAATCCAGCCAAGGAGGGGACCATCGTAAGTATCTGGGGCACCGGATTCGGCAACGCCGCCGGGGCGGTTAACGGGACTGTAACGAAGGTCGCGAACAACTGGTGCCCCTACTGCCAAATCTCGACAGGGAACGGGAGCGAAACCGTGCAGTACGCCGGCGCCGCACCCGGGCTGATCGATGGGATTATGCAGATCAACTTCATGGTCCAGCTCCAATCGAACGTCAGCCCAAGTCAGTCGTATTTTGAATTCAGCTTGGGCGGTGGCGGCCTTATTTGGGTGACACAATGACCAGACGGTTAGCTTGGTGCCAAGAACTCGGCGCGTGACAGCAACTTGTCACCACTTTCGGAAGGCGTGTTCCCCGGGGAGTGAAATGTGAAAACTCAAGGAGCGGGTCGGGAGGGAGTTCAGTAGGGGTTCTAAAGAAGTTTATTGGTTTGGAGAGTACGAAGGGGAAATTACTGAGGAACGACCTCTGCTCCTTGAGCTTGATTTGATTTCACGACTAGGTGGTATGCACGCGCCTCGCCAAAATCGAAAACTATGTATTTCACGTGCGTGATGGCTCGCAGGGCTAGAAAAAATTACCCGGTTAGAACGCCTGCAGTGCAAATACGGAACAGATTGCCGATCCACTTGAGCCGGTTTGGAACGTAACAGGCGCCTCTCCTGCTCCGTGGGTTTGCCGGAACAGTGAACGGTGTCGATACTAGGACTTTGTAACGTGCCGTATGTCGAAATCCTTACGGTTGTGTTGGCGCCGGTCCGGCAAAGCGCCACAGCGCGGGACGCGCGATGTTACGGAAGAGTTGACACGCGCTGCACTTTGCCGTTTCGGGCGTCTTCGATGGATACGTGATTGGCTTCGAGCGTAACGCCGAGCGTCTGGTCCAGCGCCACGCGCGCATTGCTGAAATCAACCAGGGCCGCGATCTCGGACGACTGCGCGGCAACCAGATCCCGTTGCTGCTGAACCACATTAAATGGCGTGGACGCTCCTCCCGCCAGCTTCTTTTGTTCCGCATCTAACAACTGCTGCTGCAAAATCCGGGTCTGGACGGCGGCGCGGTATCGCCCTCGAGCCTGGCGCATAGCCACCAGATAATTGGAAACATCCACAGCTACCTGATTGATATCCTTGCTCAACTGGATCTGAGATTGCCGAAGCTGCAACTGGTCGATGGCATAATCGGCCTGCGCCTGATCGTTCCGCAGCGGCCGCTGGAAATAGGCGACAGCACGATTGGTGGGGAAGTTACGCCGCAAAACCTGGCCGAGAGCAGTGCCGATTCCGCCGTTGAAATAGGGATTGGAAGTCTCGACGCCGAACGGGCTCACCGCAGTTTTCGGCTGACCCGCCAGCCCGGCCGTGCTTTCGGTCGCGATCCCGACCAGTAAAGGAAGAATCCCGTTGCGAGTTCCCAGCGCCGAGATCTCGCTACTGGTGACGCCAAGACGCTCCGCCGCCAGATCGCTGCGGTTGGCGAGAGCTGTCTGCAGGAGGTCTTTCACTGGACGGGTTTCGTCATTCTCCGGCACCGCGATTCGATCGAGCGGAACAATTTGTACGGAAGCCAACAATGGATCCGCAATACCCCGGCGGCTCAATAAATTCTTTAACTGTAGTTCCTGTTGCCGCAGATTCGTTTGGGAATTCACCAAGTCATACTGGGCGGTCGCCAGCTGCGACTCAGCCGTGACGACATCCAGACGCGCCAACGTTCCGGCACGCTCCTGGAGCCCGCTGTTCTCGTAGAATTTCTGGGCCACTTCAACGGCGTTGGATTTGGCTTTGATATCTTCATATCCAGCCGACAAGCCATCGTAAAGGTTGAGGACCTGGTTAACCGTATTGCTCACCTGTGTCTTGAAGTTAAACGCGGAAGCCTGTACGTTCAATTGACTTACTCGAATGGTGCGGGCGTTAACTGCGACCCCGAAGCCACGGAGAAGGTTTTGCTGGAACGTGAAGGTGAGACTGGGCGCGGAGGACGGGTTCAAAACGTCGGTAGGCGCATTCTCGTTCAGATAGCTGTCCCGATAACTCACCGAAACGTTGCCCCCGATCAAAAACCCCTCTTGATACGTGAACGATGAGTTCCGGGTATTGGAAATCAGCACCGGCAGCACGCTTTGCACGGTATCGGATTGAGGCGCGGTCTGATGGCTGAACACTGTGGATTCCTGGATGACAGGGTCCAGCGTTTGGGCAATCGGGCCAA
This sequence comes from Bryobacterales bacterium, assembly GCA_963747945.1. Classification (GTDB taxonomy): domain Bacteria; phylum Acidobacteriota; class Terriglobia; order Bryobacterales; family Bryobacteraceae; genus Palsa-89. Next base: position 744,497 of record CAVVHB010000022.1, on the reverse strand, counting down.
TTTGAGCGATGGTCGCGTTGGTCGAGGACGCGGCGGAGTTTCCGTTGGAGCCAGTGCCCACACCGGCCGCCGCCTGGCTTCCGGCGACCCCTTGCCCATTGGCCACGTTACCGGCCTGAGCCGCTCCGCTGGGCACTCCGGGCAATGCTCCGCCAGCACGGGAGCGCTCCAGTTGCCATTCCGCCAGGATCGGGTTATAGCGCGCTACTTCGATGTCAATATCATTTTCGAGCGCGAGCGCGATGGCGTCCTGTACGGTCAAGTAAAGCATGCCGGCGTGAACAAGGCTGCCCAAGCGCCCTGAATTTTCGAGGCGAACGGGCGGGATTTGCGGCGGCAGGTAGGGCCGCACCGCGACGAACGCCGATGGTCTGACCGGCTCTACGGTCGGCTCTTGAGCGCAGAGCAGCGCCAGCGAACACACACCGCACAGCGTGCCTTTCTGAACCGCGCGCGTCAGCAAGCGATTTCTAAACGTCATGGATGCACATCCGCCGGTAATGTGGCCGGTAGTTGCGATGGGCGGGAAATGGTCCCGGCCAAAGCTTCATCGAACGAAATATTATTCACTTCCAGCGTCCGGCCCATGGCCACGTCCAACCCAATTCGCTGGTGGCTATAGTTGGCTAACGCTTGCACCAGGGCGCTGGCGGCGCTGGCGACGTTCTGCTCGTCTAACACGACCTGATAGGCGGTGGATGCTCCCAGCGCCAATCTTTTTTGGTCGGCTTCGAGAGTCTGTTGCTGAAGCGTGCTTGCTTTCACCGCGGCGGCATACCGCGCGCGCGCCTGCTGCAGTCCAATCACCGCGTTCTGCACATCGACGCGCACCTGGTTGATGTTCTGCTGCAAGCCGAGTTCGCTCTGCCGCAGCTCCAGTTCGCTGGTAACGTAGTCGGATTGCGCCGCGCGGTTACGCAGCGGAATATTCAGCGCGATACCCGCTGAATAATTGGGAAAATTGCGGCGGAACATCTCACCCAGCAGGTTGCCGTAACCGCCTGCCAGGTATGCCACGCCCGGAGTTTGCTCCCCGATCGGCGTCAATGTTCCTGTCAGGCCATTGTTGGTTAGCTCGGCAAAGGCCTGCAACGTTGGTTTCAAGGCGTTCTTGATTCCCACCAGGTTCAACTTATCGCTATCGATATTCAGGCGGCTCTGCGCGACCTCAGACCGGTTGGCCAGGGCTTGTTCCACCAATTGATTCACCGGTGGCGTCTCGTCTCTGTCGGGAATGGTGATGGTGTCGAGCGGAATAACATGCGCGTCGATCAGCGTGGGGTTGGCGATTCCGTTGCGGCTGATGGCGTTCTTGAGAACCGTTTCCTGTTGCAGAAGATTGGTCTGCGATACCAGCAAGTCCTGCTGGCTGACGTATACCTGAGCCTCGGCGCGAGTGACCTCGATGGCCGCGAGCGTGCCAGCCTGTACCTGTTTGCGGTTGTTTTCGAGCAGCTGTTCGGCGGCTGAAAGTTCACGCTGCCGGGCGCGCACGTCCTCCCAGAACTCCACCAGGTCCCAATACAGGTTCAAAACCGCGGACACCGTGGTGGCCACCTGCTGCCGGAATTGGAGATTGGTGACCTTGATGTTATTTTTCTGCACCCGGATATTTCGCCCGTTCACCGCCGATCCGAAGCCGTACAGCAAATTCTGCGTTATTTGCAGATCCAGGTAGCCCGACGTGTAGGGATCGATGCTGAAAAGCTGGCTGTTTACGTTGGTGTAGTTGTTGTAGTAAGTGAACTGGGTGCTCATGCCAAAGTCCCAGCTCTGGTTGTACACCGCTTGAAAGGTGCGGTTCTGCTGGATCAAGGCGGTGGTGCCCGTCAGGATGGTGTTACTTTGCGGGCTGGTGATATGAGCGGCGCTTCCGATGAGTGTGAGAGTGGGATCGAAAGAAGAGATGGGCGGGCCCAATTGCGTTACGATGCCACCGCCGGAACTGACACCTTCCCCGGCCGCGCCCACGGTGCCGATGTTCGTGACGGTGATTCCTGTCAGGCTGACGCTGACGGGTCCGTTGGCTACGCCCACCCCGACGTTCCGTAGCGCGCCCCCGGCGCGCGCGCGCCTCAACACCTCCTGAGCCAGCAGCGGGCCATAGCGCTGCACCTCGATATCCAGGTTATTTTCAACCGCCAGAGCGACCGCGTCTTGAGCCGACAAGTAGAGGTTTCCCGCATGAATCAAAGATTCCAAGCGCGGGGTATTCGTCAGGTTGGCGGGTGGAACCGGCCGGGCTCGAAAGGGGCGAGTGAAGCGGAGCAACGGCCCCTGCGCCGGGTCGATCCTGACCGCGCTCTCAGCCCCCGCTCGAGCGGCCAAAAAGAGGAAAGCTGATACAGCCGACAGCAATAGTAAGATGGACCATCGAAAACGCCAAAAATGCATCCTGAGGATACCTCCAAATCTCGACTAGGAAATCAACAGCCTCGCGAGGGTCACGACACACTCCAAGTTTCAAGAGAGCCCTGGGAGGCGCACAAGTTATTGATAATGAAAACAGAACGACCGATTTCCGTTTTCATGATGTTAGCATGTTAAGAGTTGGCGGATGCTGAGTGGCCCTAGTTACACCTGCATGCGACGAATCAAGATCGTAGTTTCCTACGACGGGACCGACTTTCACGGCTGGCAGGTGCAGCCAGGATTGCCGACCATCCAGGGCGCGCTTGAACAAGTGATTTCGGGGATCGAAGGCCGGCCGGTGCAGGTGGCGGGTTCGGGGCGCACCGACGCGGGCGTGCACGCTGTGGCGCAGGTGGCGGCGTTCTCAATCGAGAATCCGATCCCAGCGGACAACCTGCGCCGGGCCATGAACCGGCTGTTGCCGCGCGACATTCGCTTGCTCGACGTCCAGGAGGCCGCGGCCGATTTTCATCCGCGCTTCCAAGCACGTCGAAAGACTTACGAATATCGAATTTTTCGCGGCGAGATCTGTTCGCCGTTCGAGCGCCGCTATGTCTGCCATCATCCCTATCCCCTGGCGATGGAAGAGATGATCGCACTAGCGCCGCTGCTCGAGGGCGAACGTGACTTCACTGCGTTCGCGGCATCGGACGAGCGCGATGAGTTGGAACAGTCAAAGGTGCGGACCATCTTTTGCTCACGCCTCGCGCTCGAAGGCGAGCGACAGGACCGCCTTACATACCGCGTCACCGGGAGCGGGTTCCTGAAGCACATGGTGCGGAACATCATAGGTGTTCTGCTGGAAGCAGGGAAGGGAAATGTGGATCGCGCGGGTTTCCTGGGGCGCCTGGAGCCGGGCTGCCAGATTCCACCGGGGCCGACGGCGCCCGCGCGCGGGTTGTTTCTGATGTCGGTTGAATATTAGCTTGCCCGTGAGCGCGACGAGACTCTGTACTTACTTCGGGCACCGCGTTGGCGCTAGGACAATCCAGCAAGACGCTAATCCGGCTCTCGTCGTGGGAATGAGATGCTTCGTTTCTGGTTCGATTGAGCCGCTGCTCTGATTTTATCCATTCATATTTGTCGAAACAGAAAACTGCCTTCCAACGAACCGAAGCGGAGGTTCGGGCTCGATTGGCAGCAGCTCATTGAACTCACGCACGCGCCTTATCAGACCGAGGCAGCCGCCTAGACTTCGGGGCAGCAGGCACTGGCGAAGATCAAGCTGTTCCTGATCCAGCGCCTTAAGCTTCAGGCCCGTCATTAAGAGTTCACGAATTGTGTAATCCATGAAGAGCCATGATTCGAGCGCGATTTGACGGACGCTCTCACTCGTAAAGCGAAATTTGGAAGGTTCCCATATAAATCTTCCCGCTCTAGGGTAGAATAAATCTAGATGCCCGCCACAACACGCGACGACTCCTACACGCCTTCCCAGATCGCGGCTGTCACTGGCCTTCCGCTCCCGGCGGTGCACAAGGCGATCGAGTACAAGTTGATCCGTCCCAGACTGGTCCGCGAAGGACATTCTGTCCAGCGGCTGCTCTCCAGATCTCAGGCGGTCTACCTGCGGATGGAGGCCAAAGGGCTACGATCGCTTCCGTTGGCGGAACGCCGCCGAGTGGCGCGCGCAATCGAGGCGGACCCTGGGATCGACGGAATGTACATCTCGGACGGCGACATCATTCTCATCCAGTGCAAATCCGCGCGTAAGGAGGTGAACACGGGACTTCGCCGCCTGGCTGAAGCAATTCGCATGGTCGAATCGGACGCAGAAATTATGCGTGGTGTTCCAGTGTTCAGAGGAACTCGGATTCCTGTCCACGCAATTGCCGACATGCTCTCGCAGGGAGCGTCGGTAGGGGAGATTCTCGAAGGCTATCCCTCGCTCACTCAGGAGAACGTCGATCTGGCGCCTATGTACGTCAAGGCGTTCCCGCGCAGGGGGCGTCCGGTCGTACGATCGTGGGCCAAGCGTCCGCCGCGGCGCGTCAGTGAACGCCGCCTCACGAATCGATAAGATACCCGATCGATGAGGCTTCTGATCGACGAGTGCCTCCACACGTCTCTCGCCACCCTGGCCCATGAAGCCGGATACGCGTGTGAACACGTGAACTTCCTCGGGCTGGGGGGCTGAAAGATTGGCAGCTGATGACGAAAATCCGCGCCGAAGATTACACCTTAGTCACTAACAACCGGACAGATTTCGCTGCGCTCTACGCGGAAGAAGAATTGCGCGCGGGACTAGTTATTATCGTGCCGAACATTACCCCCCAGCGACAGAGAGAGCTATTCCGAGCTGCGCTTTCACACATCGGCAAGCGGGATCTAATAAACGCCGTCTTGGAAGTGGATCTCACCGACCACACAGTTACTTGCCGGGAATACTCATTTCCTGCCTAACAATGGGCGTCCCCGTCGGAGGCACGCCAGCGAACCCACGCAGCAGCGCTGAGGGCGATCCGTTTAAAGATGAGAGGGCTAACGGAGAGAGTTTCTAAACTGGAAGGAAACTAACGCATCGAAGTTGCTAATCAGCCGGTACCCTGATATAGACCGCGATAACCAGATCGTTCGCCCGCGTCGGCACATTTCCGGCGTGATAGAGCGGGGATTGATCCAGATAAGGAAACTCCCTTGGAAACGCACGAATGCCGCCGTAAAGATAGCCGGCAAAGATCCGTTTACCTCGCAGCGGCTTCAAATCGAACACGTCGGCGTCTGCCCTGATTTTCCGTAGGTCCCCGCTGGGAATAAATACAGCGTTCGTTCCGATATATGCAGCCAGCCGCTCGGTGGGTTGAATGGCCTCATATGTTCCGTGCGTTCCACGAATCAGGGTCGTAATATGATCGATCCATTCCATTCCGTCGAAGTAAATTGGTGTTTTCTTATCGCCCGCCAGCGGAGCGAGTGCGGCCTGCTTCTTCCGATAATCCCAGATCCAACGGCTGATGCCGCCGAAAAAGGTGGTGTACATGGTGTGAGAATCGGGGTCGAACAATGAGAACGTCGCGCAGGCGTAGGTGCTCATCTTCTGCTCGTAAGCGTCGTCCACTTGCGGGGAATGCTTCGCGCTCCAATAGATCGGCTTCGTAAAACTCAGTTGGTCCTTGGTGAAAACCCCGCCGTAGATGGCCGCTGCGAGCGTTTGGCCGTCGGGAAGGATGGTGAACCCGGCGTTCAGATCGCGCCGTGCAAATTCCGGATTCGGGTATCGCTCGACGAGCGAAACCGAAAGCTGTCCCTGGGTTCCCCGCTTCAAACTCAGCTTACGAATTTCACCCAGATAGGTCTGCGACGCCTTGGTTGAATTCTTTTCGTCGGCCCCTTCGAACTCGCGATATGTGCCGGTAAAGATGTGGCCACCGGCGATGTAGAACATACCGTCGTCCAGCTTCAGCAATTGCCCTCCGGTAACCTGAACCAGCGGACTCTTTACGAACGCAATAGAGCGCGAGAAGGTATCTTGTCCACGCATCACGCCCTCCACCAGCGATGGCAAATGAACCGACGAAAGAATCGGATAAGTTACCCAGTTGCCCTGAGAATCCTGCCCGTAGCCGCCGGCCAGGTACAAAGTATCGTGGTCCTGGAAGAAGAGCAGGTTGCTCGACATCCACTGGTCCTTCACGGCATCGAGCGAAGCGGGAAGCGCCGCCACTGGAAAACTGAAGGTGCGGGCGGGGCCGTCACCGGCCCGACCGTCTCCAGAAGGATCCACCACCCAGATCCGGGCATTGGCGTGATCGCGCGGAAAATCGGCCTCCTCGGCGCCCACGCCGTGATATCCTCCAATGCGCCCGGCGATGAAAATCCACTTGCCATTCCATTGCGCCCAAGCGAAGGAGTGCAGTTGTGGCGAGCCGGGAAAGCGAACGCTGACATCCTGGCTGGCTTCAATAGTAAACGGCGGATTTGCTGAAATCGCGCTGGTCGCCGGATCCGCGGCGAGACCGTGGTAAGGTGCAGCCAGAAAACCGGCGGTCAGGAGAGCCAACCCGAGATTCGATAAACGTTGGGACACGCTGGTGCTACGGCTCCGCCGGCGAATTAGCGATTTCCGCGCGCAATGCCTGGCTGAGGGTTTCGAACGAACGATTTGTGCCCGCGGCTTGGCTTGCTTCGCAGGCGCGAGCGACGAATCCGGTCATGTTGGCTACCGCGAAACTAATGCCATGCAGATTGCGTTCGCGAGCCACGCCCGGGAGCGAACGCGGATAACCCGACGCGATGTAGACCAATCCGCCGCCGGTTTCCTCCACGCGATATCGATTCCGGGGCGTCTCCCAATCCAGACGGACGCCGAAGACCCCGGGAAGGCTGCCCGGCAAACACGGCTGCTCTTCATCGTCGCGCGCCGCAACCAGGAGAACCGAATGCTGCGCCGCCTTCGCGACTACCGCTTCAAAGCGGGCTGTGTGATCGGGATTGCGGGAACCCAGGCTCAGGTTCACCAGATCCATGCGTTGTTCGATCGCCCACTCGATGGCCGTCAGCAAACACTCCGTGTTGGTGCGCAAAGAGGAATGAAACAGCTTCACGGCCAAGTACTGCGCGTCGGGGGCTTTTTCCTGAATCGCGGCCATCACGGCGGTCCCATGTCCCAGCACGTCGGTATAGGCGCCTTCTTCAATCCCGCCCCCAGGACGCACCGAAAGGCCTCCTGCCACGTTCGCGATATGCGGATGATTTGCGTTGACGCCGCTATCGATGACCGCAATACGCAATCCCCGGCCGGTGCGTGAGGAAAACGGAGTGCCGCGATTTTCTTCAGACGCCGTATTGTCTTCAAGCCCCGATGGCAACGGAGAGGTCATGATGAGTCAGAGTCGCTTTACCAGCTTGAATGGTGATCACGGCGTCGGCCACTTCAGCCAGCGCGGGGCGATGGGTGATCACAATTAGGGTACACCCTGGCAGAGCCATTCGGAGATTCGACGCGATCAGTTTCTCGGTGTCCCCATCCAGCGCGGAAGTTGGCTCGTCCAGAATCAAAACGCTGGGACGGCGCAGGAACGCGCGCGCCAGGGCGATGCGCTGGCGCTCTCCGGCCGAGAGAGCCAGTCCTCGTTCGCCTGTCTTGGTCTGGTAGCCTTCGGGCAGGCGTGCGATCAGTTCATCCAGACCCGCGGCGCTGGCGGCCTCTTCGACGGCGCGCTGGGTGGCCCCTGGGAATGCGAAAGCGATATTCTCGGCGATGCTCACGTTAAAAAGATACGGAGACTGGTCCACCAGCATGATCTGCGCGCGCAAATCGTCCAGCGAAGCATCGCGAATATCGCGGCCATCCATCAGAATGCGACCGTGGTCGGGATCCAGATAGCGCACCAGAAGGTCTGCAAAGGTGGATTTACCCACGCCGCTGGGCCCCAGGATCGCGTAGAAGCTGCCCGCCGGGATCTCGACGGAAATGCCATCCAGCACCGGCGCGCGGTCGTAACGCAGTGCAACGTTCTCGATGCGGATGGAATTCCGCAGCGGCAACAAGCGAGGTGCGCCCGGATGGTCCGTCACATCCGGCACTGTGTCGAAGAGTTCGAAAATGCGCCCGAGCGAAACCCGCGCGGAAGCCAGGCCGGCGGTGAGGCCCATCAGATTCTGGACTGGAGACATCAGCCGCGCGTAATACGCCATGAAGGCGACCAGCGTTCCGATCGACATGGCGCGGTGAAAGATAAGCCACCCGCCATAGAGAAAAACAACCGACGTGGCCGCGGTTAATATGGTGCCGGGAAGCGCGCCGGTCAAGAACGAGGCGATCTGCACATCCAGCATGGTGCGCACGAAGGCATTGTTGCGTTCGCGGAAACGATCCGCCTCGTGTTCGCCGGCCCGCAGCGAAATCACGACGCGCATGCCGAGGATGGTATCGACAAAGAGGCTTCCCAGATCGGCGCTTCTGGCGCGCAGCAGCGCAGTCAACGCCACCAGCTTCTTTTGAAAACGAAAAAACGTGTAGACGCAGGCCGGGATCAGGACGACGCTGATGAAAAACAGCCGCCAGTTGAGCCACAGCATCATCGCGATGCTGCCCACCAGAAACACCACGTTGCTCAACACCGAGAGCAGTGTATCCGCCGACACGCGCTGCACCTCGCCGATATCGTTATTCAAGCGCGACATCAGATCGCCCAGCCGGAATTGGGCGTAGAAGCGCGGCGAAAGTTTCTGCAGGTGCCGGAACAGCGCCAGGCGCATATCGAACAACATCTCGGCCGAGACCGTGACGTAGCGATAGCTGGAGACGATGTTCAGCACAAAGCCCGCCACCGTGGCGACGAACATCAGCACCGAAACCCACACCAGGGTGCGCATGTCGTGCTTCAGCAGCGCGCCGTCAATCAACAGTTTCGAGAGGAAGGGTTGGATCAGGCTGAGAGAAGTAGCGGCCAGACTGATCGCCAAAACCAGTGCCAGCCGCGCCTTGTAGGGACGTAAATAAACCCCGAGCCTCCGGTAGTCTTTCCATTGCGCGACGGACCCGGGAGACGCCATCAAGCTTAAGTGCCGGCCATGACAATCAGGTTGGTTGTCGTGTCTTTGTTCAGATAGAGCAGCTTGGTGGACTGCAGCGTCGCAGCATCGAAGAATTCGATGGTCGAGCCCGCGCCATAAAGGTACAATTTCTTTCCGTCACTGCTCATGCCACAGCGGAAAGTGGCGCGCGCCGGAACCGGAACCTTTTTAATGACCATGTGGCTCGGGATGTCCCAGACCCACCATTCGGCTTCGCGGTTCCCGAGGGTGCGGTTGATCATCAGCGAGTAGCCCAGCTTGCGATCCGGTGTCAGCATGAAGCCAACCATGGGGAACGCGGGGCCGAGCGGCCGATAGTCCACCTTGTGCGTATTGAGGTCGATTACGCCCAGGCCCAAAGTTTCCCTGTGAACGATGGGATCCACCGAAGTGAAGACGGAAGTTACGGTATCGGGGGAGTCGTTCGGGTCGTCATTGGCGGAAAGGCGGTAAGGCGAGGCGCCGGGATATTCAGGCGCGGCAAGAGGAATGCGACCCACTTCTTTCAGCGTGTCCAGCTGGAACACGACGATGTCGTCGTCGAAGACATAAAGCAGCTTGCCATCCGGCGAGATTTTGTAGGTGGCGGCAAACCCGAATCCCTGGTCGTAGCCTTTGGGAAAAGGTATCGACTTCGAGATCTTTTTGTCCTGCAGGTCGATCTGGACAAACTGTGGCGGGTCGATCCTGAATTCGTCGAGCTCCTTCACCGCGAGCGAGATTGTGGCGTACAAATAACGGCCAGCGGGGTCCACCGCGATGCCCGAGAAACCTCTCCCGCCGGCGCCGCGAGTCATGCGCGGAGAGCTTTTACCATCGGAAAGGGGGAAACTGCTAATGACCTTTCTGCTGGCAAGATCCACGGTTTCCACCTGCATTTCGGTGGTTACGATGTGGACCTTGGACTTATCCGCGGAGAGCACCGTCGTTCGTGGAATGCCGCCCAGGGAAATCTCGCCGACGATATCCCCCGAGTTTTCGTTGATCACAAGCAGCTTGCGATCCAATGTTCCGACATACATCAGCCCCTTCAGGCTGGTGGCTGTTGCGGCGGCAACGATGCCCAGGCACAGACCGGTGAAGATCGACGCTGCGGTTAGCGCGCGCCGGAGGATGAAATATTTCATTGGCAGTTCCTCGTGCTTCGTCCCTTTATGGGTAAATTACGTCGACATTACGCCAATCGTTTGCGGCGGAGTTGCATTTTGACGTCCAGTCCGGATTGTTACTGACGTGATCGGGAACCTGAGCCGGCCAGGCGCAACCTAAGTAGCAGTCGAACAGATCGCGCTCCACCGGTGCGCACAGTCCCGCCGTTCCGCCGGATACGTCCACTTCCCAACCGGGGTTGAAACTGAGCGTGCAGCCCAGCGGGTAGTAAACGCGCCCATGCTTCGGGTGTTTGTCTTGCAGCGCCTCGACGTCGCCTGTTTCAGCGGCCCGGGCTTCTTCCAGTTTGCGTGCCTTCCGGTTGAATGCGTGTAGCGAATTCATATTATTTGTTCTCCGTCATTTGAAGTGCCCACTCCCTCACGGTCGCGGTTCAGAACCGCGCGCGTAAGTAAGCGGAACGCTCCCTTTGGTCGCGGCTCATTTCTGTTAGTTGTCGTCAAAACGCTCCAGGAACTTCGGGTTCTTCATGCCAATTTCCCCATAAATACGCAGACACAGATCGATCCATCCACGGATTCTGTCGCACTGATTGAGATTCGACGCCTCGGTCTGCCCATGATTGATATAGGACTCGTGATAGCAGCCGCCCGCGCACACCGGCCGCACCCAACAGGTATGGCAGTCGGGCCGCGCACCAATATGATGTTTCCCGAGGAATTCGTTCCGCGCCTCATGATTCAGGCCGCCGGCTGTTACGTTGCCCATCTGCGCGACCGGCGAATCCACGAAGCGGTGGCATGCCGCGATATCGCCTGAGGTTCCAACGCCGAGCAGTCCCAGACCCGCCCCGCAGGTGTAGGCCTTGCTGATCCCCAAATGAACTTCCTTGATGGTGTCGCTGACGTTCGTGAAATAATGGCGGCCGCCTTTGATCGCGTAATCCCGGTATTCCCACGCCAATTCTTCGAACTGGTCCACCACATTGTCCATTTTTGTTCCATTGATGTGATAGAGCCGGTCCGGATTCGCGGTGACGGGCGCGAATCCAACGCCTTCAAAGCCGAACTCCTGCGTCAGGTGATCGTAGATGCGGCGCACTTCGCGAACGCCGTTGCTGAGCGTGACGCGCGCGCCGATGGAATTGGTGCGGTGGCGCGCCAGCAGCATTTTAATTCTGGGCGCGATGATATCGTAGCTTCCCTTGCCGCTATGGAAGACCCGCATACGGTCGTGCAATTCTCTATCGCCGTCTATGCTCACCGTGACGCCGATCCGGTGTTCGGCGAGAAAGTCGGCAATCTCCTCGGTAAGCAATGTGGCGTTCGTAGTGAGGCTGAAGTCGACGGTCTTGCTCGCCTCGCGGGCCTTCGATGCCGCGTACTCCACGCTCTCCCGCATGAGCGGAAAGTTCAGCAGCGTTTCGCCGCCGAAGAAAGTCACATGGAGGCTGCGTCGCCCGGCCGATTCCTTGAAGAGCGTGTCGATGGCGGCCCGCGCAATGGAGTCACTCATGAACTTCGGCTTGTCTTTGGTAGTAGCGATTTTGTCTTCGCTGTACTCGTAACAATAGCCGCAGGCCAGATTGCATTGGTTCGTCGTGTTCAGAACAATGCGCTGGATTGGAAAAGTTTCGTCCGGCACACTGGGGAAAGTCCTCTTCGGAACGCCCGATGAAACCACGTCGAAGTCCACCATTTGGTCCAGCGTGGATTCGATCTCATCGGAAACGTAGCCTCGCCGCACCAGCTCGTCGGTCACTTCGTCACGCGAAAGCGGACAGCTTTGCAAGAGGCTGAAAATGTCCCGCGAAAGTCCGCTCAACCCAAAGATCGCACCGCTCGGCACCAGGTACAGAAACTGATTGCCGCCGGTCTCGAAGAGATGGTGCTCCGCCGGATAATAAGCTGGGGAAGCGGTCTCAACAACCGTCACTGGCCGACCTCCGGCTGGTCGTAGATCGTATAATTCGGCACGGTCACCACCAGGTAGGACTTGGCTTTCAATTCGGCTCCGCCGGGCGCGCGGTAAGTGGCCACCACCCAGACGTCACCGTAGTTCTCCACCGGGAAGTTATTGGCCTGCTTTTTGCGCTGTGGATTGGGGCCTTCCACATTGGGAGTAAACAGGCCGGTATCGTCCACCGAACCGACGAACTTGATGTCATCGTCGTCAGGGGTGGAAACGAATTCCTCCAGACCCCAGCGAACCGGGACCGGGCCCAGGGAAATATCGTCGTCGGTGTCCGGTTTGCCGTCCGGGCCGGCGGCGTACGCAACGGCCTCAAACTGCGAATATTCCTTCGGGTACTTTAATCCACCCAGCTTGGACATGTGCGCTTCCGGTTCAACCTGTATGTAGGCAATCTGGTCGTAAACCGCCAGAGCTTCTTTTACCGAAGCTCGCCCAATAGCCAGATCGTGCATCCCGACCGGCAGACCTTTCGCCACCTCCACTTCTACCGTGGCGAGACTCGGAGTGGCGCTGACAATTTTCGTTACCGTCACGCCATTCCCAAGGTCGATATCGGAGGGCTTCAGGCTGGCCGGAAGGTTGCCGCCGTAGATCTTCACTGTGCCCTTGGAAGGCGACTGCAGCGCCGTGATATCCGTGCCAAGAACCACCGGCTCGCTTTCCGCCCGTACCAGGTGGACGTCGATACCCAGCTCGCCGAAACCACCCCAAAACCAGCGCCCATCGATACTGTTGCCGTCGCGAGAAACCATCATGGCCTCGCGCCACCCGGTGGGAATCGCGGTAGCGGTGATCAAATGCGCGGCAGGATCGGCGCCCGGCGGCGTCACGCGCCCCCGCCAGTTAAAGCCCGTATAAACGATGCCCTTGCCGCTCGATTTGACCGTCGTGCCAGTGGAAGCGTAAGTGAACTGTATGTTGGTAGTGAACTGGTCGTCCGCCGAACCGGTCCCGATCACCACCTGACCGTAGATTTTGCCCTTGCCGGGCTGATCACCCCACAGAAGCCAGGTACCCACTAGTTTCTGGGGACGCATGGCCGCCCTCCAGGAAGTCCATTCCGGCGTGATCAGCGGCTGTGCCTTCGCCAGATAGTCCAGCGCACGGTCCACCGGGTACTTTCCATCGGTGGGCGGGGTTATCGCTTTGGGATATTCCATGTGAACGCCGGCCGTGGCAGTCTCTTCCTGATGTGCGGGCGCATCCGCTTCCGATAGCGCTCTCTGAGGCGTCGGCCGGAAGATGTTTGCGGCGCCGGGAAACAGCCCGATGTGCATGGTGACCAACTTCTCGTAATCCTCGCGCGTGCGCCGTTGTTCCAGGACACGTCCAATACTGTGGCAGCGATTACAGACGTTCTGAAGCGACGCATTTGGCGTATAGTCGTCCTGATAGCCGTCGGTCTCATGCGCTACCTCAAAAAACGCGGGTTTCATCTCTTCCGGGGCCAGGCCGTTGTTGCTGCTCAGGAAACGCAAAATATCGTGGAATTCGGTGGGCGTTATCGTTAGGCCGTTCAAGCGGATCATTCGCTTGATGGCCTGATCCCAAACCTCGGGACTGGTCCGGATATAGGAAAGCCGCCCCATCATTCCGTTCGCGTCTCGCTTATGGCAACCACCGCATTTGCTGATGGTGAGCTGATCGTCGATTGGAATGCCCTGGGGTTGCGCCCCTGGCCTTCGCGTCCCGAACATACAAGACAGCGCAACCCAATGCCAGCCAAAGCGTGGCGCGTCTCAACTCTCTGTGAAATCGCATCCTGATGTTCCTTCTCCTACCAAACAAAATCAGCACAAGCGACTTGGGGATGCAGTCCGAACGTGGACTTTAAGGGCGAGACTCAGGCCAACATTGCCGAGCCGTTACGGACTCGCCAGGAAGAGAAATCCTGTGGGCACATTGGAACATGAGTCCCACACGCGAGTCAAGAGAGATTTTTCGGAGGAATTTATCGCCGCTCCTGCGGGCAACTTTCCAAGGTCGGGAGCAACCCAGGGCAGCGCGGAATCCTTACTTGGAATTCTCCAGCGCCAGCACCGCATAGGCGGTAGCCGCATCGCTCATGAATCGCCCTGCGTCGGACGATAATTCCCTTTGTTTATTCAGCGAATACGCTGCCCATCGGCCGTCGCTCGCCTCCTGGTGCTGTCCCAGCCAGTCCACCGCGTGCTTCAACTGGTCCCGAGTCTGCGGCCATGCCAACTGTTCCAGAGCGAACGCAATCAAGCCAGTGGCGTAGCCGTCGCTTCCAGCGTCGAGCGGGGTGTTGTCCCTGCGCTTCCATCCCGCCACGAGGGAAGACGTGCTGAAGCCCCCATCTTTCTGCTGCTTGGCCAGTGTCTGGTCGATAATAGTTTTCTGCTGGGCTTCGGTGAGAAGTCCTGGAATTTTCGCGGAAGCCCACAGCAACACCACGCGATCCAATGGGGTCTGCGCGTCCATGCCCTTTACCAGGTACTCGCGCAGAAGCTTGAGGCCAGGCTGAATCGCCGGCTCGGATTTGTAATCTCCCGGCGCGGAGCCGATGGCGACGGCCGCCAGCGTGGTCCCGTAATATTGTGAATCGCCCTCCCAGGGGGCGTTGTGAAACTGCAGCCACGCCCAGGCGCCCTTCATGTCGTCGCTGGACCGCAATTGCAAAGCCCACATGTTGTCCAGAGCCAGCCGAGCGTCCGCGCTCAGCTTGCCGGAAGGCCTATCGTTCCACACTAAGATGAGTGCGTCCAAAATCGATTCGGTTCCGCGCGATTCGGACGTTTTCGGCAGCCCCCTCGTCTGGTCGGGATAGAACGGCTCGACATCCTTCCACATGCGGACGCGCTTGGTGACGTTCTCCACCAATTTCTGTTCATTGGGTGAGGCAGATCGTTCCCCGAGCGCCCCGCGTAGCGCCGGACGGCCCAACGCATAGGGCGCGATGGTGTGGCAGGAAATGCAAAAGGTGCCCTGATCGCGCGCGGCCGTGGGCCAGCTCATCCACCATGTGGTTCGTTGATCAAGATAGGCCGCAGCCGCTTTCGGGCTCCAGGTGGGGGCTTCGGAAGCTTGGGCAAACACGTTCCCGGCCAAACACCCGGCCAAACAAAAGACGCCTGCAAAGAATGCGGCGTGTAGAGACCTAGCCATCAGACGTACCCCTTTGCTGGTTGGAATTGTTCCGCGTGGAACCACCCGACCACGCATTTCGGTGACTGGCGGAAACGCGCGGCATCGTGGACAAGTCGGGCTAAACCTGATCATACCCGAAAAACGCGCTTGGGGAGCTGATTCCTTTCGAGTCAGCGTGTCCCTTCGCGATACTTTACCAACGTTGCCTCCAAGGTCTTCCGCAAAGGGGTGGGCGTAGCGCTCAGCAATTTCAGCATCCGCTCCAATGTTCTCACTGCCAAGGTCCGATCGCCATTCATCCAATAACCCTTCGCCGCGATTTGCAAGGTGTCGACATCGTCGCCGTTGAGCGCTAGCGCGCGTTGCGCCAGCCGCAATCCGAGCGGCGCGTCGGAATAGCCGGGTACTTTGCACTCGAGCAGCGCCGATGCCCCCAACCCCAACTCCGGCGCAGACGCCTGCGGGGCAAGCGCCGCGGCCTTCAGGACCGGAATTCCCTCCGCCGCCAGCCGCATCGCTTCATCGCGCAGGCCCAGATCCCAACTCACGTTGGCGGCGTCCACCTGCTGCTCGGCTTGTGCCAGATGGTACGGGTGGCTGTCGGCATGGCGTGCTAGCAGTCTGTCAAAAATTCCGATCTGCGAAAGACGATAGCGCAGTTCCTCGCGTTTGTTCCCGGCCAGAGCGCTCAACTCGGCCAATTGATAATACGGCAAAGCGCTCACGTACAGCGACTGAACGTCCTTGGGATCTTCGGCGGCTATGCGGTCGCGCAATTCCCGCGCCTCTTCAAGATAGTGAAAGCCTTCGTCGAAATGACCCAACTGCCCCAAGTTTCTACCGAGCCCCAGAAGAACGCTCGATCGGTTACTGCGCGCCACCGGTGTATCGGCATCGCGGCCCGCGATTCGGCCCATAGCGCTGACCGCCTGCCGGAAATACCATGTCGCGCCAGCTGGATCGTGCAATTCTTCGATGGAGCCAGCCATGTTGTAATCGATGGCCAGCAGGCGAACGGCCTCCGTACTGCGCGGATCCAGCCGCATGGCGGCTTCGGCATGTCCGATGGAAGTCTGGAGCGCCGATAAACTCTCGCCGGTATTCTGTCCGGTGAGATATCCTCCGGACGCTTGGCTCAAAGAACGCATCAGGGCGAAGTACGCCCATCCGGCGTTATAACGGATTTCGTAATCGTTGGCCCAACGCTCGGCCAGCCGCGCAAAATCCCGGGTTCCGTCCCGTATCCAGGCGCGGCCGGAATTGCTGTCGAAGTCGAGCAGCCGGCCAAGGTTGATCTTGGTATTCGCCAAAACCAGAGCGGCGCGGCGGTTACCGGCCTGAGCCACCGGGGTGAGAATGGCAATGGCCCGTAAGTATGTCTCCTTGGCCTTGGCGGGCTGTCCGATGTTATTGGTGGCCGGATTCCCCAGAATGGAGCCCAATTGGGCGTAACCCTCGCCGACCTCCGTCCGCAGAGCCGGGTCACGAATGTTCTCGGCCGACAACCGGTCCAGATACTTTAGCGAGTGCTCCACCATCTCCGCGCGCACGGGAGTGGCGCCGGGCAACTGCGTCACGGACTTATTGAGGTCGAACATCAGGTAATGCGTCAGCTCGCGGGCTTCGGCAAAGCGGCGTGCCGCGATGCGCGATTCCCAGGCGGTGGCCGCGGCGCCGCCGGCGAGCGAAAGCGCGATCAAACCGGCCGCGGTTGCTCCCATCCTGTGCCGCGCGATAAATTTGCGTGTGCGCTGAAACGAGTTTGCCGGTGAAGCCTCGATCACATGCCCGTCCAGGTGGCGCGAGATGTCCGCCGCCAGCCGATCCGCCGACGGATAGCGCAGCGCGAGCGACCTCTCCATGGCCTTGGCGACAATGGCGTCCAGATCCCCGCGCAGGGCCCGCCGTAGACCTGGGACCGTTAGACCGCGATTTTCCGCCGCGAGATCCGCGCCCGCACCGTCCATGGCGCTGGCCGGCGCAGGATCGTCGTCGAGTACGGCTTTGATGATCTCCGGGGACGGGGTCCGGGCGGTTCCGAACGGACGCTTACCGCTCAGCAGTTCATACAAAAGCACGCCGAGGGAGTAGACGTCGTCGGCGACCGCGGCGGGCCTGCCGCGGAGGACTTCGGGACTGGAATATTGCGGAGTCAAATACAGGGTGGGATTGTCATCGCGCGCGCTCGCTTCTTCGATGGGGCGCGCCAGGCCAAAATCCACCAACTTGGCCTCGCCCGAGCGCGTCACCAGGATGTTGCTCGGCTTGATATCGCGGTGCACCACCAATTGTTGATGCGCGAATCCGGCCGCCCCGCAAACCTGGAGGAATAGCTTCAGCCGCTCCCGGATTCCCAGACGACCTGTATCGCAATATTGGTCGATCCGCTCGCCGTCCACATACTCCATCGCCAGGAACGGCAGGCCGTCTTCCGTCACGCCGCCATCCAGAAAGGCTGCAATATTGGGATGCCGGAGCTGCGCCAGGATTTGCCGCTCGCGCCGGAAGCGGTCCTCCAGCAAAGACGACCAAAGCGGAGAAGAAATCACTTTTACGGCGACGCGCAGCGTCACCTCGCCATCATCCCGAGTGGCGACGTAGACCGCGCCCATGCCGCCGCGTCCGATCAGTTGCTCAGCCTGATACACCCCAAAGCGCGGCATCGGTTGAACCGGCGGGATTGCAACGCGCTGCATCGCCAGATCCTTTTCGACCAACCTTGCCAGATCCCGGCGGAGCGCGGCGTCTCCGGAGCACGACGTTTCCATGAACTCTTCGCGCTGGGAGCCGGGAGGGAAAGCCAGCGTCTGATGAAACAGGCGCTCTAGCTGCTCGAAGTATTCTCGCGTCACGGAAGTCATACAAAATTACGGCGGAAAAACCGGCTAAATTCCGTCATGATAAATCCCGTCATGGCGCCTCGGTGAGCCAATCAGCGCGCAGGAGGATGCAGCCGGCCATGCAGCCAGACCAGCGAAAAACGGATGTCGCGCTCGATGCTGGACGGGGAGACACCCATGATCGATGCAGTCTCGTCCACCGTGCAGCCCAGGAAATAACGCAGTTCAATGGCGCGAGCTTTGGCCTCGTCTATCGCATAAAGCTCCTCGAGGGCGGACGAAAGGTCCAGGAGATTCTCCTGATCCGGAGTGATCCAGGCCAGCTCGGCGTTCAACGGCACGCGTTTGAACGACACGCCCCGCTTCACGGCTTTGGCCTGGCGCGCATAGTCCACCAGAAGACGCCGCATCAGCTTGGCCGAGAACGTATAAAAGTGTGACCGGTCGTGCAGGCTGACCTTACGCAGCTTCATGAATTGCTGGAACATTTCGTTGACTAGCGCGGTGCCTTGCAGGGTATGATCGGCGCGCTCGTTGCGCAGCAGAGATTCAGCCAACTGGCGGAGCTGATCGTACACTAAAGGCGCCAGGCGGTCCACCGCACTGGCGTCGCCTTGCGCCCAGCTATCCAAAAGACGGGTGATCTCGCCGCTGTCTTGCCCCGCTGCCATCGGATGCTCCATAGCTTATCACTCGGCTGACTTCTCCAAAGCACGGCGGGTTCTAAGGTCCATGACGGGTTTTGGCTAGGACTTTCGCCGTACGTATCGGAGGCAGACATGAGATTTCTAACATTCGCCGGCATTATGCTATTCACCGGGCCGCTCATGGCAAGTTCGATTTCCTACGTCACCGCGGACTCGAATATCTTTTCCGGTGGAGTGGATAATAACTACGACTCGGTCAACGGGCTGAGCCAGCATATAGGGACCTGCTACGCCGAAGGCAGCACGAACACGGTTCCCTGCGCGACTGTGACGTCCACCCCCTCGAGCAACGTGCCGGGCCTGACATCAGCTTCGGTGGCGATTACGAATGGCCAATCGTACGATCCGCAGAACGGCGTCACAGGCTACGCCAATGCGTCCGCTTACGCGAATCTCGCTACGGGTATGGTCGGAGTGTCCGCGGCCGGCCTCGCGTGCACTCCTGCCACCCCCCTCTGTTCGGATCAAGGAGAGGGAGTTGCCGAGATCCAAGATGCGGTGACATTCACGAACACCACCGGCGCAACCCAGGACATCACCCTTTCGTGGACCTTCGATGGCAGTATCACTGCGAACGACGCGGAAGCTAACTCCGAGTTCCTTTCGCTATTCTGCTTCGGCGCCGGGGATACGTGCGCGGGCAACGCGAATTCGAATCCCCACAACCCTAATAGCCTGAGTCTTTTCGAATTTCAGGATGCAGACGGCACGGTGACGAACACGCAGCCCAGCCAGGGCTGGTTGAGCACGTCCGTTATCCCCGGCGCCAACGGAACGTCTGAGACGTTCGAAGGGACGTTCGCCATCCCGATGGGCGTTAGCACGGAGAGCTTGAACGCGTATCTCCTCGCTTCGTGCCTGATGGCAACGTGCGACTTCAGCCATACCGGCGACTTCAGCATCGGCGCGCTTCCAGACGGTGTTTCCTTCACTTCCAGCTCGGGGGTGCTGTTGACGAGCGCGACGCCCGAACCAAGCTCCTGGCTACTGTGCCTGATCGCTATCGCGGCCGCCGCATTGGTCCGGCGCGGCCGCTGGTTACGCGATCGCAATCGATCAGAGCGCGCGTGAGATTTCCGCGTTCACAGCGATGTTATCGGCCAGCCGCTGCCGCTCTTCGAAGACTTCGCCTACAATCTGGCCTGTTCTTTCATCCAGTGGAAATCCTCTTTCACCGTTTGGATGGTTTTTTCCGGCCCTCTTACTGTTCTTAGGCGCTGGCGGCCTTGAGCGATGCCGATGCCGGCCCCGATCGACAACAGCGCGCCTAGAATCAGTGCTGCCAACCACGCTGGTAAGACGATTTCCAGCGCGAACAGCGCTCCCAGGAGAATAAATCCGATCGCAAATAGTCCTAAAATGGCACCGCTCCCCAGCATCACGGCGGAGGATCGCAGGCGGAATGCGTTTTCTGCGACCTCCATCTTCGCCAGTTTAATCTCCGATCGCACGATGCCCTGAATGCTCCTGCCAATATCCTTCAGAACACCGAAGATCGAGCTTCCGTTCGATTCCACTTCTGGCGCTGCGGATGTACGTCCATGAGAATCCACGTGACCTCCTTTAAGGCAAAAGGCCCGCAGCCAGGCAGCCAACGCCGGGCCGTGATCCTACATACCCACTTGTTAGATGGACCCCCGCATCACTAGTTTCGGTGTCTGCGCCCCGTGACGTCGTCGCGAGAAGTGGACAAGTTGTCACTCGCGCCGGACAAACTGCGTTGAGGACGTTCCATGTGCTCTAACCCGTCCTCTAACCCAACCAGGTAGATCGATTGTAAGGTCCCAAGTAGGACTTCCGGTCCACGCGACGGGTCATCTGTTCCCGCCCGAGCCTTACCAGACGAACTCGAGTACCAGAAACACAAGCGCAACGGACGGCTTCGTAGGACTAACATGCCCTCTGGTTCCAGGACAACATGGCCCGTAGTCCGATGCCGCTAAGTTAATCATTTAAAAAGGTTTGTGAGTGGTGGCCGACGTGCGTAGAAGAGCGCCATGACGACCAGTCAAAAAATTGCGGTTCTGGCGGCCTTGTTCGCATCCGCCAACCTGGGCTTCGGACAACAGTCGAAGCTAGCCCCGGATCTGGAAGGCCGGAACCCCGAAGCAAATGTCAGCGTAATCGTCCAGTACAGACAGCTGCCCCAGCAACGGCACATCGATGCCGTGCTCGCCAGAGGCGGGCGCCATCTGAGAACGCTCAATGTGGTGAAGGGAGCTGTCTACTCTATCCCGGTGAGGGAGCTCGCCGACCTGGCGAAGGACCCGGATGTCGCTTATGTCTCTCCGGACCGCCCGGTAAGCGCGGCTTCGAACTCATCGAGCCAATTGCAGCCCGACTACAAGCTGCAAGCGGTGGGAGCCAGCATCGCACAACAAAACGGATTCAATGGCAGCGGCGTCGGAGTAGCCATCATCGACAGCGGCATCACCAACAAACAAGACTTCCACGGTGGCAATTCGGGCTTCACCAACTCCTCGATGAGCACATCGACGGGCTATGGTAGCGGAAGTCGAGTCGTCTACGCCCAGAACATGATCAACTCCTTCTGGTCCACGGACGACGTCTACGGTCACGGAACGCATGTGGCTGGAATCGTAGGCGGCAATGGTAGCCAATCGAATGGAGTCTATGCCGGAGTGGCCCCCGCTGCCAACCTCATCAACCTGGTGGTGCTCAACAGTGCCGGCGCCAGTACGGACAGCACTGTAATCGCAGGGATTCAGCGAGCGATTCAACTGCAATCGCAATATAACATTCAGGTGATTAACTTGTCGCTGGGACGCCCGGTTTTTGAGAGCTATACCAACGATCCGCTCTGCCAGGCCGTGGAAGCAGCCTGGCAGGCCGGTATCGTCGTGGTGGTGGCTGCCGGAAACGGAGGCCGCAACAATGCATTGAACACCGACGGCTATTCCACCATCACCGCTCCGGGAAATGACCCTTATGTGATCACCGTGGGCGCCATGAATACGGAAAATACCTATACGACTTCCGACGATGTGATTGCAAGCTACAGTTCCAAAGGCCCAACGCTGTTGGACCACGTCGTGAAACCCGACCTGGTGGCGCCAGGCAATCTGATTGTTTCCGTGCTCGGCGATGGGACATTACCCCAACTTTTCCCTCAAAATATAACCAACAACAATTACTTCATTTTGAGCGGAACCAGCATGGCGGCGCCCATGGTCAGCGGCGCGGCGGCCTTGTTGCTGCAGCAGAACCCGAGTCTCACGCCGGACCAGGTGAAGGCGCGGCTCATGAAGACCACCACCAACAACTTTCCGGTCTCGAGCATAGCCACTGATCCTACCACTGGTATCTCCTATACCAGCAATTACGACATCTTTACGGTTGGGGCGGGGTACTTGAATATCTGGGCCGCGCTGAACAGTAACGCCACACCAAACGGGACGGCTCTGTCGCCGATTGCCTCTTACAACCCGGCCACCGGCGCGGTGACGCTCGGCAATATCGCCGGGCAGTCCGTTATTTGGGGTACCAGTGGAGCATGGAGTAACAGTGTAATCTGGGGCACTGCATTTGTCTCAGGTAACAGCGTGATTTGGGGCACGAACGTAATCTGGGGCACAAGTGCGCCCAGCAGCTTGAACGTAATTTGGGGCACTAACGTGATATGGGGCACAAGTGTTCCGTTGGATCAGTCTACGCTTGTCGACAGCGATCAATAGAAAGGCAAAGCTCATGAAAAACTTACAGTCATCCGATAGAAACTCAATGGTTAGTTCCAGCATGGGGCAGGCTGCGGTTGGTCTGGCGACGCCAGCGTGCACCGCTCTCATTTGGGGCATAAACGCGTTCCCGGGTGCGGATTCCGCGATTTGGGGAACTTTGGGGATAACAGGAGCCAACGGGAAGCAGGACTTTACCGCGATCTGGGGCACCTGCGGCGTTTGGTCGCCAATCCGGAATGCGGCCCAGTCACGGCCATCGAAATTACGGCCATCAACAGCGATCAATAACTAAGGCCATGGAGAATACCGGGTGAAGTCCTCGCAGAGACTCGCAAGTACGTTCATAGGTCTGGTTACACTAGCCGGGCTGTTGGCGGTGCTTGGTCCTCTGGCAACAATGGACGAAGCGATCTCCCCGCGTTTTTTCTGTTATCTTCTGCTGGCCTCGCTTTCGTCGGGTTTGAAGGTAAGGCTTCCGGGCGTCACTGGAACGTTGTCGGTGAGCTTCCTGTTCATCCTGGCCAGCATGGCGGAGCTTGGACCCGTGCAGACCATGGCCATTGGCATTGGTTCGGCGCTGGTTCAAATTTACTGGCATGCCAGGAAGCGGCCGCCGGTTTATCAAGTCCTGTTCAACCTGGCGGCGATTGCCATTGCCATACGCTTCGCTGAGGCTGTCATGCACTTTGCCGAAGGTCGGGGCGTGAGCCTGCCCTTCCGGCTATTGTTCGCGACTTTGGGCTACTTCATCGCCAACACCATCCCTATCGCCGGCGCCATTTCGATGACGGAAAAGCGCAGCCTGTTCAGGGTCTGGCGGGAATGTTATTTCTGGGCCCTCCCCTACTATCTGCTGGGAGCTACGCTGGTGTGCGTCCTGCACTGGGTGAATCAGAACCTGGGCTGGGAATTCTCTTGCTGGCCATGCCGGTGGCCTGGGTGGTTTATCGTTCCTATCGTCTCTATATCGGCCGGTTGGAGACCGAGAAGGATCGCGTCGAGAAGGAGAAGGCGCACGTCGAAGAGATGAACGCTCTTCACATCCGCACCATCGAGACGCTGGCTTTGGCCATCGAAGCGAAGGACCATACTACGCGCGACCATCTTTCCCGCGTCCAGCACTACGCGGTTGAGATCGGGAAGGAAATGGGTCTTACCGAAGAGGAACTGAATGCCTTGCGGGCCGCCTCCTTGTTGCACGATATCGGAAAGCTGGCTGTACCGGAGCACATCATCACGAAGCCGGGCAAACTGACGCCGCAGGAATTCGAGAAGATGAAGATTCATCCGGTGGTGGGCGCCGAGATTCTGGAGCAGGTGAATTTCCCGTATTCGGTGGCGCCCATCGTGAAGGCTCACCACGAAAGATGGGATGGGAACGGCTATCCGCTGGGCTTGGCGGGCGAGGAGATCCCCCTGGGCGCCCGCATCCTGGCAGCGGTCGACTGCCTGGACGCTCTGGCGTCCGATCGCCAGTACCGGCGGGCTCTGCCCCTGGACCAGGCGATGGCGGTAGTGTTGGACGAATCGGGCAAGAGTTACGATCCGCGAGTGGTCGAAATTCTTGTTAGGCGCTATCACCAGCTGGAAGAAGAAGCCATTCGGCTGAACAAACCCGGGTCGAAGCTTTCCGTCGATGCTCGGATCGAACGTGGCACTGCGCCCGCGGCCGGGTTCGCCGCCGCTGCCAGCGAGGATCCGCAACGCGATTTCCGTTCGCAGATCGCGGCTGCCGGGCGGGAGGCGCAATACACCTTGGAGCTGGTATCGGAGCTGGGAAATTCGCTCGGCATGGCTGAAATGCTCTCGGTTTTGAGTTCGCGCCTGACGCAGCTCATTCCGTGCGATTCCATCGCCGTCTATGAACGCCGGGAGAATGTGTTGAAACCGGTGTATGTGGACGGCCGCGATCGCATGTTGTTCTCGTCTCTGCAGATTCCTTTAGGAGAGGGGTTGTCGGGTTGGGTTGCCAAGCACAACAAGACGATTCTGAACGGGAATCCCTCGGTGGAGCCGGGCTACCTGAACGACCCTAAGAAATTCAGCCTGCTGCGATCGGCGTTGTCGGTTCCTCTGACCGGCCAGGAGAGCACCGTCGGCGTACTCACTTTGTACCGCGCCGACGCGGATGCCTTCGCGCCCGACCACTTGCGAATTCTTTCGGGGATCAGTTCAAAAATCGGTCTCTCGTTTGAGAACGCGCTGAAATATCGTGCGCTGGAAGCGTCGGCGACAACCGATTATCTTACCGGCCTGAATAATACGCGAGCCTTGTTTGAACGCCTGAATCATGAGATCGTGCAATGCAAACTGCAACAGTCGCCCCTCACGGTGATGGTCTGCGACCTGGACCGTTTCAAGGCGGTGAACGACCGTTTTGGCCACAACGCCGGAAATAGAGTGTTGCAGGCGTTCGCCACAGGCTTAACGGAAATCAACCGGGATCGTGACGTCACTGCGCGCTTCGGAGGGGATGAATTTGTGCTCGTCCTGCCGGGCATGAAAGCCGACGCGGTGGGCGACAAGATTCTCGCCTTGTCGGCGCTGGCTTCACAAGTTGGCCGCGCAGTGTGCGGCGAGAACATTATATCGGCCAGCGTTGGCGTGGCCTCGTGGCCCGAAGACGGCCTCACAGCCGACGAGCTTCTAGCGGAGGCAGACCGGCGCATGTACGGGCACAAAAACAGCCTGAAGCTGAAGCGGTCCATTGGTCGCGTTACTGAAGATCAGCCAGTAGTGGTTCAGTAAGACACGTCGTTTAGATCCAGATCCAGATCCGGATCAGCCTGAATTCATCTAAACTGGGACTGAAGTCTAGGCCCCCGATTTGGCAATAGGCCGGGTGCGTGCCATCTGTGCAACTGGGTGGCTACCGAGGAATTATGGAACCGAATCTCGATCAGGAACGTCGGCAGGCTCATGCGCTGCTTGATATGCTGCCGGCTGAGAAGCTGAACGCAGTTCGGAGTCTGCTGGAAGTTATGGTGGAACCTCTATCGCGATCGCTGGCTCTCGCTCCGGTGGAAGAGGAAGAGATCACGCCCGACACGGCTGCAGCTCTGGAGCGCTCCCGTGCTCTGCTCTCTCGTGGCGAGGGCATCCCGCACGATGAGATTCTGCGCGAGTTCGGGCTGACGAAGTGAGCCGCGCCGGATGACTGAGGACCCCCCGCCAGAGCGAACGGGGATACTCTGGTCGCCGGAAGCCCGCTTCGCGCTTCGATCGATCGACCGCGAGACTGCGATGCAAATTCTTACTGCATCGATCGCTACCTGGCCAGCCGCACCGGCGACGTGAAAAAGCTGAAACCGCCGTTCGCAGGTTTTCGCTTGCGCTGTGGCGACTATCGCGTGTTCTTCGATCTCACGGGCCAGAACACGATCGAAATTACCGACGTTCGTAATCGACGCGACGCCTACCGTTGAGTAAAGGCCCCTCGTCGCTATCTCGCGGGCTTGGGGAACTTTCTTCGCTCCCATTTCCCGCAGTGTCGTTGCCATACCGTGGTAAATCCATTCCTGTGATCCACGGCGACGCTACCAGGCCGCATCCATCCTTCAGCGGAATGACAGCGAGAACCTTGAGCGGTTTGGATTGAATGAATGTCGAATTCGCCTCCGCTATCACGGGTTCGGTCAAACGTATCCCATGCAGTGACAGATCGCCCAAGTGCGAAAACTTCTCCATCTGGCGAAAACGCGGGAACGGGTGACATGGCATAGCTGTTCCACATCGGCGCGCCAGACCCAGTTCTGGTTTTCCTGTATTCCCGCCCACCACGAAGCCGGCCTGGGGAAATCCAATGACGTTTGGTAAACACGTGATTCCACCGACAGCAGCCTCGTTGATGGAAGGACCGTAGTCTATTGCACCGGTGAGCGTCACCGATTTAATTGGGCAGAACTTAGGACTGCCAACGAACCAGAGGCGATTGTGCTTTCCATCAACAGCATCGGCATCCCAGCTTCGGTTACTACGTGGTAGGGTCCTGTCGAAGGCGCTCTCGGCTGCTGGCTGCCCGTCCAGGCCGAAGAGCAAAACCTTAAACTGTACGTCCTCGCGGGGCTTGGATTTCCCGATTCCGGTTACTACGAGTTTTGATGTGTCACCGAGGAAACCGTCAAAGCTCAATTTCGACCATAAATCCTCGCTTTGCTTGACGACGAAATTCGAGGTCCATTGGTTGGTGGAGCGGTCGAACACACCAATCTGTAGAGCATCTTCGCCCCCGGTTGGGAGATAGACGCCAGCAGCCGCGTGGCGCTGATCCGCCGAAAAAAACAGGCGACAGAACGAAGGCTCGCCTACCAGACGCATCTGGATCCCTATAGGCGTAGCATCCGACGTATGCATTTCAAAAATGAGCGTTCCTGAACTCATGACGGCAGAAACCCAATGGCTATCCGAGTCGAATACTGCGCACGAGCGCTCAGGAGCCGCCGCCGCGAGTGCCAGATTGGAGACTGCCAAGCAAGCCACGGCGAGGAACCAAGGATGACTGGAGCCGATCATTAACAATTCCATTATCTGGTACACCAGTGAACAGCGGCCTACGCATCCAGTGCTTTGATATTGTAGTAGCGTTGTCCGAACGGAACATTGTCGACGTTTCTGCAATCATCGAGAAGCAGAAGCTGGGCCGCTTTCTCATCGTCCTGGTGCTGATCTCCTGGATCATCACGTTCTTCGACGGCCTGGACAGCAATCTCATCAGCTTTGCTGCGCCTTACTTCGGCGCGCAATATCATCTCAGCAAGATCCAGCTTGGCAACATCTTCAGCATGGGGCTTTTCGGGACCATGGTGGGCGGCTTTGCGCTGGGTTACTTTGGCGATCGCATCGGCCGGCGTCCAGCGGTGGTTTCGGCGACGGCGCTGTTCGGCATCCTGACCATGTGCTTCGCGCTGGCGAACAGTTACTGGTCGCTGCTTTCCCTCCGCTTCATCGACGGATTGCCGTTGGGCGGGATGCTGCCGCTGGCCTGGGCGCTCAATATCGAGTACGCGCCGAAGCGCTTTCGCGCGACCATCGTGACGGTGATCATGATGGGCTATTCGTTGGGCACGGCGCTGGGCGGTCCCATCGCGATCTGGCTGATCCCGAAGTTCGGCTGGAAATCGGTGTTCGTCTTCGGTGGAGCTTTCTCGCTATTTTGCGCGGGCATTCTGTTTGCGATTCTGCCCGAATCCATTCGCTTCCTGGCGAGCAAGGGACTGGGGGCCGATCGGATCGCCCCGATTGTCCGCCGCATCGCGCCCGGGCAATTCATTCCCGCGGGTGCGAGATTCGTCGTGAGCGATGAAAACCAGCAGAACAAAGATTTCAAGCCGTCGCTCCTATTCAAAGGCGAACTCCGGCTCATCACGCCGCTGATCTGGATCGGCTATATCGCCAGTTCGCTGGCCGTATTTTTCATCGTCAACTGGACGCCGGTGGTCTTTGAGGCGCTCAAATACAGCCGCAAAGAGGCCGCCACGGCGGCATCGCTCTATTCGGCGATGGGCGCTTTGGGAGGGTTGCTGCTCATGCGTTTCACCGACAAACGCGGCGCCATCGCCATCACCATCATGCCGGTCATGACCGTGATCCTGCTGCTGACCGCCAGCTTCGTCGGCATGGGCCACATTGAATTCCTAGTGCTGAGCGCGATCACGGGCGGGTTTTTGATCGGTGGCCATTTTGGATTGCACAGCATTTGCGGGATCTTTTATCCGAGCGCCTATCGCGGCAACGGAGCCGGCTGGGCTACTTCGATCGCAAAGATTGGCTCGGTGGCCGGGCCGATACTCGGCGGCATCGTCTTGTCCACCAGCCTTCCGGTGCGCAATATCTTTGCGGTGCTGGCGGTGTGTCCGGCCGTGTTCGCGGTTTGCATTTACATTGTCGGGCGCATGCATCGACGGATTCTCGGCAGGGAAGCGCTGGCCGCCGATGCCGACGCCGCTGTTCTCGTGTCAGCGCAGCATTAGACGCGGCTCGTGTTTACGGAACCGCGACCGTGAGGGAGTCGTCGCCAAAACCCTTTTTCAGTATCCTGCTAACAGTGGTACGGGGGGTGCAATACTCCGGACCATGCACCATTCCTGCCAGTTTCTATGCTCTGAACTTGTAACCGTGACCTACGAAGAACAGCCGGGTGAGATCCGCCAAGCGACAGCGAATCTGGAAGAGATCTCAACGGCAAGCGCCGTAGTGTTGCTCGAGGAGAAGCCGAGTTTAGGCTCGTCTATCTCGTTGTCTATTAAAGATCGCGATCTGTTCGGCGTCATCAAAGCCTGCCTCCACGATGCCACCTTAGGCTGGTTTGTGATCGTCGCTCTGGACGCGGCATCGCAATGGAATCGCGACTGGTTCGCTCCCAAACACCTGCTCGACATCTGTGGATGCTCCCCAGAACGCGCAACCCAAACTAGGGCTCTGACCTTAGAAAAGACTAAGAATACTGAGGAAAATCTGCCGGTAAGTTTTGTAGTATCGGAAGCATAAGCTTCCTACGACAACGCGAATTAAGGCTCTAGGCCCTACTTCCATGGCCTATTGAAACCCCCGATTGCAGGCTATGATGCTTGGCTGATTCGGCTATCGAAGTCCGGCTGCCAATTGGCCTCGCCGGCCGGCCTTACTTCGGCGGCGGAGGGGCCTTGATGTGGCCTTCGTAGAAATCTTTGTTATTCTCTTCGCACGAGTATTCCATGATTTCCCAATCGGGCCGCAGCGTGAAGATGCGCTTGTTGGTCCAGGTTTTGGTGAAGATCTTTGGATCGTCGATGGTCACTTCATAGCCGATATGCGTGGCATCGGTGCGTGTGAAGCGTTCCATCACGTGCAGCGCGTCGCTGTGCGGATGGCCGATAGTGTCCAGACGCGTGCGGCCGTTAAAGTTGACGGTGTCTACAACAAACGTGTCGCCGTCCCAATGTCCCACCGAATCGCCGAACCAGGTGGGGGTTGCGCCCTCGTGGTGAGCCTTGTCAACGGGGATTATGTGAAACCAGGTGTTTTGTTCGTAGAGCAGCGCCACATACTTGGGACTTTGCATGATCTGCAACGGGTCCGGCGAGTTCATGGAGCGCATCAGGCCGAAGGGCAGGCAAGTGCCCGTGTAGTCGCCATTGGCGGCGTCATAGCTCTTCCAGGCTTTCAAGCCGGCTTCCGTGAAGGGTAGCTCGGGCGTGCCGATTTGGCTTTTGTCCCGGTTGGTTTTGGTCATGTCCGGGACGTAGGGACGTTGCCACAAACCGCTTAAATCCGGCTTGCCGTCCGGAGTTCGCGGCGCTGGACCGGCGGGCGCCGGGGGAGCGGCCTTCGGGGTTAAATCCCCCGGGCCCAATTGTCCCGCACTCTGCCCGACCATCAGAGCGGGAGCCAGCCAGGCAGCGATGAGCACGATGAGTCGAAAAGAAATACGCACGGGGATCTCCTGTGTTGATGTCTACCGGCTCACTCGGCGTTCGCGGGGCTCCGCTAGCCGAGGCTCGGTAAAGGTTAGCTCTCGCCTACTGCGCCGGCCGTTTAGGAGCGCCGTCGTCGGCTGAACCCGCGAAGACGTTCTTGCCGCTCGGCAGTTTGACGGATCGTGCATTGCACGTATTGGTGCCGTCCTTGGAGCGGAAGCCCTCAATGGTGGCCTGGTCGCCAACCTTCAGCGAGTCCCGGCTCCAGCCATTGCGGGTCAGAGTGTTGGGCGGCCCGCCTTCACATTGCCAGTGGGCGACCGTGCCGCTGTCGTCCTTGGTGTCCAGATAAATCCAGATGTGAGGATTCATCCAGTCCAGTTTCGTAACGACACCTTGCAGCGAGACGGCTTTCGTTGCGTCGAACTCCGCCGCGAACGAATGATGCGCCGCCAGCGGCAAAGACGCCGTGAGCAAAAGCCCGGCGGCGGCGACAAAGACGGCTAGTGTTGATCGCATGGAGCCTCCCACCGACTACTGCTTACCGTCCTTATTCTCGGTGTCCGCCGCCGATCCGGCAAACACTTTGCGGCCATCCGCCAGGGTGACCTTGCGCGCGTTGGCGAGCTTGGAACCGTCCTTGGCGAGCGAGCCTTCCACCGTGACCACTTGACCTACGTCCAGCGAATGGCGTGTCCAACCCAGGCGCATCAGCGCGTTCGGGCTGCCGAGCTCGAGTTCCCAATTGGTGACGGTGCCGGAATCGTCCTTCACGTCGATATAAAAGCGAGCGTGGGGATTCATCCATTCCACCTTGGTTACGGTGCCAGTGAGGCTCACCGGTTTTGCGGCGTCATATTCGGCCGTAAAGGAATGGTGCGCCATCATGGGCGCGGCAGTGGCGAGCAAACCCAGGCCAGCCACGAGTACGTAGAACTTAGCTCTCATCGTTACACCTCTCTCAAATGATTATAGTGCGATTACTTGGTCGGCTCGCCATCGGCCGCGGATCCCACGCCACCAGTCTGACATCCGGAGTCATATGGACTGGCGATTTCAAAGTCACAGTTGTTACATTTCCAAACGATGTTCCGGTCCGCGATTTGATTGGTCGCTCCGGACGCAAATTACTGATATAGCACTGGTGAAGTTATCACGCAGGTAAACTCTTGTCAATGGGAAAGCGGCAGGTTCGTGCAGTATGGCAACATTCACCCGACTGGTGACGGCACTCGTGGCGCGCGCACTCATGCGTGCCGTATTCACAATCGTGTGAACACCATGAACAAAGACCTTTCGGCGCCATGAGTGAACACCGCACGCACCCGGTGCATGCGCCACGAGTAAGCCCTTACGGACGGATACGGTCAGCGCCACTTGACGCTCTCGACCGGCGGCCTCTCGACTTCAGGATAGTCTAACTTGTCGGCGACACTACCAGCGCGCCAGACCGCTGCCGATGTGGGCGTCGAAATCAGCCCGGACCCAGGCTGGAACGAGGGGTACTCACAGTTGCAAACCACTTGCCAAAAGTGATTGACAGAGCTAGGGAGGTGCCTTATCATGGACCAATCTGGTCGTATATCGATAGGCCAATGATCACTGTGACTTTAGTAAGAACTCTGGGAGGAATTTCAATTCCGGGGGGTATTTCGTCCCGGGGGGTTATTTTCGTGAAGATGCGAATGGATTGCAAACTACCAATGCGGTGAACGTAACCGCCAGCAGATCCTGGGGCTCCACGGCAACCTTTTGGCGAAGCACCGTGCAGCCCCGGCAAATTGACAACCCGGAAGGCCGGCGATTTCCCTCGTTTTGTAGGGCGGAATTTCCGCCTTCCGCATTTTCCACTGGAGGAGAAGATGCGGATCAAGATTCAGTCAACGAAGAAAAAGAAGAAGACGCGCGCCTATCGCTGGGCGGCCATGGGCACGCTGGTGGCGTATTCGGCTTGCGGCAGGATGGCCAGCGCGCAGCCGCCTCCATTGGAACCTTGGAAGAAAAGTCCGGCAGCGCAAGCTGCTGTTCCGGTTCGGCGTTACGAAATTCCCGCAGGTCCGCTGGAAAACGTAGTTCCCGCGTTTCAATCGGCGGCCGGGTTGGAAATCCAGACGGCGAATCCGGCGATTCTCGGTATCCCTTCCCCTGGCGTATCCGGCAGCTATTCCGTGGAGCAAGCGCTGAGAAAATTGCTGGCCGGAACGGGCATCGAATACAAGTTCACTGGACCGGACAAAGTAACGCTACAAGTTGCCGGCGTAGCCACCGCCGTGCAGGTGACCGCGGGCGTCGACGCGCTGGCCGCCTCGTCGCCGAAATTCTCCGAGCCGATCACCGAAACGCCACAGACCATCACGGAAGTTCCGCGCGCGGTGATGGATCAACAGGGCACTTCCACGCTGCGCGATGCGCTGCGTAATGTCGCGGGCATCAGCCTGGCCGCGGGCGAAGGCGGCGCGCAGGGCGACAACCTGACCATTCGAGGTTTCACCGCGCGCAACGACTTGTTCATCGACGGCATGCGCGACTTCGGCAGCTACTATCGCGATCCGTTCAACGTGCAAGAGGTGGAAGTGCTGCAGGGGCCGTCGTCAGTGACCTTTGGCCGTGGCTCTACCGGCGGCGTGGTAAATCAAGCCAGCAAGAGGCCGGGTATGGACCCCTCCATCTCGGGCAGCCTGCAAATCGGCACCGATCTGACGCGGCGCGTCACGCTGGACATCAACGAGCCGCTCCCCAGGCTGGGATCGGGAGCCGCGTTCCGCCTGAATCTGATGGGCAATCTGAACGATGTGTCGGAGCGCGACGTGGCCGAGAACCGGCGTTTTGGAATCGCGCCGTCGTTGGCATTGGGATTGGGCACGGCCACGCGCTGGAACTTGAGCTATTTTCACCAGACCGCCGACGACATTCCCGACTACGGCATCCCATGGTTGTTCAACGGCCCCGCGCCGGTGAATCGCACCAACTACTACGGTTTCGCGGACGGAAATTACCTGCGCACTTACGACGACATCGCGAGCGCCAAGGTGGAGCACGACATCAACGCAAACGTCACGATTCGGGATCAGGTGCGCTACGCGAATTACGTGCGCGACGTCCTGATCACCGAGCCGCAGATTGCCGCGCCGACGCTTGCCACTCCGCTCAGCGCCATGACGGTGAACCGCCACGAAATCGGAGTGAATAGCACGGAAACGTATCTCGACAATCAGTTGGATCTGACCGCGAAGGCCAGGACGGGTTTTATCCGGCACTCGCTGGTGGCTGGCCTAGAAGCGGGACGCGAGACGTCGGACCCCACGCGCCCCACCTGGACCAACGTGCCAACCACCAGCCTGCTCAATCCCGATCCGGAGCAGGCGCTTTCGGGAACCGAAACCATTACGTCGCGCGTAACCACGACATCCCTTACGGCCGCCGCGTACGCGCTCGACACTATGCAACTCGGTTCGCATTGGGACCTGACCGGCGGGATTCGTTGGGATCGCTTCTCCACCGACTATAAACAAACCGTGGCTCCAGCGGCCGCCTTCCAGCGGGTGGATGAGATGCCCAGCTGGCGCGCGGCGGCGGTCTATAAGCCGGTGTCGTTCGGAAGCATTTACTTCGACGCCGGCACGTCCTTCAATCCCTCGGCTGAATCCTTATCGCTTAGCGCCTCCACCGCCAACCTGCCGCCGGAGAAGAACAAGACTTATGAGTTCGGAAGCAAATGGGACGTGCTGCAGAGCCGGTTATCGCTGCGCGCCGCCATTTTCCGAACCGAGAAGACCAATGCGCGCGAGCCCGATCCCACCAATCCACTGCTGAGCGTTCTGGCCGGCGATCAACGCGTGAATGGCGCGGAAGTGCAAGTGAAAGGGCGCCTGATCAGCCGCTGGGAAATTCTATCCAGCTACGCGTTTCTGGACGGCAAGGTAGTGAGCTCCAACTACTATCCGGCTGCCATCGGCGCGACACTGGCGAACGTGCCGCGTAACACTTTCAACATCTGGAACGACATCCGGCTTCCATGGCGCTTCGAAGGGGGCGTTGGTGCGAACTTCGTTTCGAGCCGGACGGCCAGCTCTACCGTGCCGTTGGATTCGAACACCGGATTGGTAAAGGAAGTTCCCGGATATTGGGTATTTAACGCCATGCTCAAACGCAGGCTGAACGAACACATGGACATTCAAGTGAACGCGAACAATCTGGCCAATCGATACTACTACGATGAGCTGCACCCGGCGCACATCGTGCTGGGGCCCGGGCGTTCCGCGCTAGTTGGAATCAACTTCAGATTTTAGAGGATCAAGTGCTATTAGCAATTCCAGATGTATTGACGGCAGAACAAGTGGCGCACGCGCGGCGGCTTCTAGATCAGGCCGATTGGGTGGACGGGCGCGTTACCGCCGGGCACCAGTCCGCTCGCGCCAAGGACAACATGCAGTTGCCGAAGGACCATCCGGTGGCGCTGCAGTTGGGAGAAATCATCCTTGCCGCTTTAGGACAAAACCCGCTGTTCATCTCGGCCGCTCTGCCTTCGCGTGTGTTCCCTCCGTTGTTCAATCGCTATCAAGGCGGACAGTCTTTCGGAACGCATGTGGACAATGCCATCCGTCAGGTAAGCGGCACGGGACATCGGATCCGGACGGACCTGTCGGCGACGCTCTTCCTTTCGCAGCCGGACGAGTACGATGGCGGCGATCTGATTGTGGAGGACACCTACGGTACACACAGCGTGAAGCTCCCCGCCGGCCACATGATCCTGTATCCCTCCACCAGCCTGCATCAGGTGGTCCCCGTGACGCGCGGGGCGCGGCTGGCGTCGTTTTTCTGGATACAAAGCATGGTGCGCGACGACGCGGAGCGGACGTTACTGTTCGATCTGGATACCGGAATCCAACGCGTGCAGCCCAGCGTGCAGCTTACCGGCGTGTATCACAACCTGCTGCGCCGCTGGGCCGAAGTGTAGCCGTACACCACGCTGGTCGCGATTCTGAACCGCGCGCGTGAGCAAGCGGATTTTCGGCTTTTCAGCTAGAGCAGCTTGTGAATGGCGTGCTCGAGCGCGGGCATATCGGTTTCGCCGATGAACGAGCGGACCTTGTGACCGCCCTTGTCGTAGAGGAAAAGCGCGGGTAAAGCGCCGCTCCACTTCGGATCGATAGCGTTGATGAAGTGATCGTCGTCGTCGGCCTGTTTCAAGTAAGCCGGGCCGTCGACGCGGTACATCTGGATAAACTTTTCGGCCGCGGCCTTGTGCTCGCGGTCGTCCGCCGAGATGGTAACCACCTCCACTCCACGAGAACGGAGCCTGTCTTCGAGCAGCACCAGTTGGGGAAGTTCGGCGCGGCAGGGCGCGCACCAGGTGGCCCAGAAATCGTACAGCACCACTTTCCCCTTGTGCGAGTCAACCAGTTTCTGGAAGCCCGCTTCGTTGATGGGAACAAGCTTGATCGCGCCCGCCGGATCGGCGGCAAAAAGCGGCAAGCTAAACAAAAAGGCGATTGTGCGTTTCATCGTCATTCTCCGTGCTACACTTTGCCGGCTGGTACACGCGACTTTCAGTCGCGTTAGCCGCCTCAGGCGGCTTCCCGTTATCCTTCCGGTACTCCTCGGTAACCAGCCAAAACCGCTCCGAATGTGCGACAGTTCACGCAAAACAGCGTGACGGCTAGTTATAATTATTAGTCACGATTTTCAGATTCCTCATGCACACTGGCTCCGAACTTCTCGAAACCTAATCGTAAAACCCAAGCCGAGGCCGTCGAAATTTGGAGCAAAGAGATCCAGGCGTTGCGCGCGGGAATCATCCTGTTACTCTTCTCTGGTCGCTCCAACTCTGGAACGATGCCTCCAGGAGGCAATGAAGCCAAGCGAAGCGAACCAGAGGAAAGTAAGCATGTACCGAGAGCCTTGCGGCCAGTCGAGCATGGCTCCGAACGCAAAAATGTATCCTGCGCCCAGAACACCGAAGAAGCTGTAGAACAACATCCCTCTCATCATTGGTGTGAGGGGGCGTCCACGACGAACTGTTCGTAACCACGACCAACTGAGGAATCCAAAGATTAAAGCCGCCCCCAGAGGCACGCTCAGATCGAGGACAACGTTTCCGTTCAGCCCTAATTCCGTAATCTGCCCTGTCACTCCGGTCACTGAATTCCAGGAAACGTTTAGGACTGTCTTCACGACGGCATATTGCCCTAGTCCGACGGCTCCTGCGCAGCCTGGACTGGAGGAAGGACATGGCAATCCCTGACCTGCGCCGTTCAGATCAATCGTGAGCACATCAGTTCCGCTTTGGGTTGCCCCCGGCGTGAACACGAGGGTAAGGAGGCTCGCAATACCTGACGCTGCGTTGCCACCTAGCAGATTTCCGATGAAGCTGTTCTGAGATCCAGGGAACAGCAATGCCGCCAAGCTATTGTCTTGTCCAGATTTAGCTGCACAATCGATCCTGTTCCTCCATTTGATCATGCTCTGCATATATTGGGACTTGGTCCCCCCATTTTGGAACCAAGGTGGCGTTTTGCCGGAGTAGCCGTCGGCACCACTTCCGTTGTTTTGGCCGGGACCTCCGATTCCATGCCTGGTAGTGAAAGCGAGATAGGGAATGGGAAAGACCAAACACGCGACTTTCAGTCGCGTCACCTCCATAGCGAACGAGTGCGGCTCAAGCCGCACGTACCTCGGGTACACCTCCCCGGCAGGTACACGCGAACTTCTAGTCGCGTCTCTTCTCCATACCGAACAAACGCGGCTGAAGAGTCTGTGTGAGAACCGTCCGCATAGATCGCTCCCTCTGGTCGCGGCTCTGTAACCCCGTGATTTTGCTGGACTGTCGATACTGAGCCGTGACCGAAGGGAGCGGTTATCGTAGTCTTCACACAGACTCGCAAGCAAGCGGATTTTCGCCTTTCAGTCTCCTTCTCCTTGAGCTTGCGCTCACTTCTTTAACTTCAGGTTAATGACCGCGGTTTTCTTGCTGTCAAACACACTGAGAGTTTTCCACGAAGTACTCACCCCATCCCGGTCAGCCTTGATCTGGTATTCCACATCCGTGGCAAGTCCCGCAAAATGATAGGTGCCGTCGTCTTGCGTGATGAACGAGCGGATCTGCAATGTCTTGGTGTTCTTCAGTTGCACCACCGCCTTGGCCACCGGCTGATTCGCCGCGTTGGTGACCACGCCTTCTAGCGTGCGTGTGGTGTTGTTCTCGTTCTTTTGCTGGGCATTCAGGTCAGCACAGAGAAGACCCGCACATAACATCGCAATTGCTATAGACACGCTGCGCGCAGGCATATTCTTCCACCTATTTCGACTCTCGCTCCAACTGGAAGGTTACTTCCACGCGTTCCTGATCCTCCACGCTGACGCTCTTGCGCTGGCTTTGGTAGCCCTTGGCGACCACCGTCACAATGTAATGCGCGGGGCCCGGCGGGACGTGAACCACGAATTCGCCGCGCGCGTCGGAAACGGACTCCAGGGGCTTGAGCTTGTCGCTGTGGCCTTGGCCTGGCGAGACTTCCGGAGCGACGGTCACGTCCGCATCGGGAAGGGCATAGCCGCTGTCGTTGAAAACGCTGCCGCTCAGGATGGCATAGGTATCGAGAGCAGGCTTCTTTCTTAAGGCGGGTATTGGGCTTGCCGCGGCCACCGGGGCAAGCAACCCGGCTAGAAGCAGCGCCGGCAGCAAGGTTCGGCTAATGCCAATCCTCTTCCTCGGCATCCTCTTCCTCCTCTTCCTCCTCTTCGTCCTCGTCGTAGTCGAAGTCTTCCTCTTCTTCCTCCTCTTCGTCCTCGTCTTCTTCGGTTTCCAGTTCCAGCGGATCCAATCCGGTGACGCTGAGATCGGCGCCGCACTCATCGCAGGTCAGCGTGTCACCTTCATCCAGCTCATCCTCGTCCACGTCAATCACGGCGTCGCAGTTTGGACAGTTGACCATCTTCCGTACCCTCCAGGGCCCAATTTTTTTATACAAGAAATAGCGGCGGATTGCTTAGGCGCTCGCCTTTTTCGCGCGCGATCGCTCGGCGCCGGGGTTCATCACTTGATCGAGGCGTACCATAAACACAGTTTTACCATGCAAGGGGCGCGCAGGCGGGAACTATCGGATGTCGAGCTTGGCTTCGATGCGTGTCGCGCGGTTGTCGAGTTCGACGATCTTGCCAATCAGGGTGTCGAACTTGACCTCGAGATTGTTAAATCGGGCGTCGATATTGTTGAATCGAGCGTCTATGTG
Source organism: Bryobacterales bacterium (assembly GCA_963747945.1). Lineage (GTDB taxonomy): Bacteria > Acidobacteriota > Terriglobia > Bryobacterales > Bryobacteraceae > Palsa-89. The sequence goes on along the minus strand of CAVVHB010000022.1, from coordinate 706,504 downwards.
CGCTTCGAGATTGCTGATCCGCGTTTCTAGGCTGCTGAACCGGGCGTACACGCTGCTAAAACGAGCGTCCGCGCTGCTAAAACGAGCGTTGATGGAGGTGAATTGGACCGCGTTCATCAAAATCCCAATCAGTACGGCCAATGTCGGGATGCCGATCGTGCGATAGAACTGAACGTCGTTCATCGACGCTTCCATTGTCTGTAGGACCGAATCTTCTCATGGTCCCTCAACTCATCTTCTTCTGCTGGATGGTCCTCATCTCGTCGATAATACGCTCGAAAATGCGCTTCAGCGCGTCGGCGGTCAACGGGCCGGGATTGTTGCTGGTGACGTTGTCAAAGACCTGATCTTCGCGCTTGGGCTCATAGATAGGCAGTGCGAATTGCCGTTTGATGCGGCCGATTTCGTGCACGATCTCGGTGCGCTCGTTGAGCAACTCGACGATCTTTACGTCCACGGCATCGATTTGCCTGCGGCAGTCCGCGAGCTTCTGCATGCTCATTCGTTCTTCGATAGTAAACCACTGGCGAGTTTTCGGGCTAGAGCCTCCATTTTGGCGGGAAGGCCGGGTAGGGCTGCATTTTCTTCGATCACCCGCTCGAAGGCGCTTCCCACCACCACGCCATCGGATATAGCGCCAATCGATCGCACCTGCTCGGCTGTTGAGATACCAAATCCGACCGCCAGCGGGAGCGGCGTTACGCGGCGCATGGCAGCTACCAGCGGCCCGACGCTGTCCGAGACGCTGGCGCGCTCGCCGGTCACGCCGGTTCGGGATACCAGGTAGACGAAGCCGGTAGAATATTTCGCCACCAGTTCCATGCGCCGCTGGCTGCTGGTGGGCGCCGCCAGGAACACCGTGTCCAGACCAGCCTGGCGCATGACGTGAATGTAAGGCTCGGCCTCTTCGACGCTCAAGTCTGTGAGCAGGCAACCGTCGATTCCGCTTTCCACCGCCGCGCGCGCCAACGGCTCCAGGCCATAGCGCAGCACCGGGTTCATGTACGTGAACAGAAGGAGGGGGATTTCGGATTGTTTGCGTATCCGCGACGCGATGTCGAGGACGGTGGAGAGCTTCGTTCCGGCTTTGAGCGCGCGATCGCTGCCGCGCTGGATCACAGGGCCGTCGGCAATCGGATCGGAGAAGGGAACACCCAGTTCGATCAGGTCCGCCCCACCGCGTTCGAGAGCTGCCACGATTTCCGGAGTCGCGGCGGGTGACGGGTCGCCTGCGGTTATATATGCAATGAGGCCGGGCCGTTTTTCGGCCCGCAAGCGATCAAAGAGTCTGCTGATCCGGCTTGTCATTCCGGATCATCCAGCTCCCTTAAATTTTCGCGATAGATGTCGGTATCCTTGTCGCCGCGTCCGGAGAGATTGATCACGAACATCTCACCCTTGGCGGAGGGTGCACGGCGCAGCGCTTCGGCCACCGCGTGGGCGGATTCAAGCGCCGGAATAATTCCTTCGATGCGCGCCAAGGTTCGGGCGGCGTCCAGCGCCTGCTGGTCGGTAACGGAGCAATATTCGGCGCGCTTCTGATCGTGCAGCATGGCGTGCTCCGGGCCTACCAGCGCGTAATCCAGGCCGGCTGAGATGGAGTGCGTCAGCGCGATCTGGCCGTCGGCGTCCTGCAACAGGTAACTGTGCGCGCCGTGCAGCACGCCAGGAGAACCGCCGGAGAAGCGAGCGGCATGAGCGCCTAGCTCCGCGCCAGTCCCGCCCGCCTCCACGCCAATCAAGCGGACGTCAACATCGCCCACGAACGGGTGAAACATCCCAATCGCGTTGCTGCCGCCGCCCACGCAGGCGAAGATCGAATCGGGCAGGCGTCCCTCGCGCTCCAGGATCTGGCAGCGCGTTTCATCTCCGATGACGCGGTGAAAATCGCGGACCATCATCGGGTAGGGATGCGCGCCCAGCGCCGAGCCGAGCAGGTAGTGCGTGGAATCAACGTTGGTAACCCAGTCGCGCATGGCCTCGCTGATGGCATCCTTTAACGTTCGGCTGCCGCTCGACACGCCGACCACTTTCGCGCCCAGCAGTCGCATGCGAAAAACGTTCAAACGCTGGCGCCGCATGTCCTCTTCGCCCATGTAGACGATGCATTCCAGTCCAAAGAGGGCGCACACCGTAGCGGTTGCCACGCCATGCTGTCCCGCGCCGGTTTCGGCGATGATGCGCTTCTTGCCCATGCGCCGCGCCAGCAGCGCCTGGCCCAGGCAGTTGTTGATCTTGTGCGCGCCGGTGTGCAGAAGATCCTCGCGCTTGATGTAAATCTGCGCTCCGCCATACGTTTCGCTGAGGCGCTTGGCGTGATAAAGCGGCGTCGGACGTCCGGCGTAATTGGCAAGCAGGTCTTTCAGCTCGGTTTGAAACGCCGGATCGAGCCGCGCTTCCTGATACGCCTGCTCCAGCTCTTCGAGCGGCGCCATGAGAACTTCGGGGACGTATCGGCCGCCGTAAGGACCAAAGTGGCCGGCGGTGTCGGGCGTGGGCGCCGTCATGCCGCCAGCGCCGCTTTCATAAATCTGCGCATTTTATCGTGATCTTTCAGGCCGGGAGATTTTTCGATGCGCGAACAGGCGTCGACGCCCCACGGGTGAGCTTGTTCGATGGCAGTTCGGACGTTCTCGGGATCGAGGCCGCCAGCAATGATGATCTTTTGTTCGAAATTCGGGGTTCGCGACCAGTCCCATGTGTTACCGCTGCCGCCCGAAACGCCATCGACAGGCGAATCGATCAGCACTGCCTCTACCTCGGGGCCGAGCGGCTTTTGGTCCGGCTCCTCGGCGGAAAGCGCCTGCCAGATGCGACCGCCGCGCGCCTCGGACGCGCCGTGGAGCTGTGCGACGTCGAGTCCTGCGTCAATCATGATCCGGGCGATGGTCTCCGGAGACTCGTTGACGAAGACCCCCACCTTCCAAACGTTCGCCGGAATCTTCTCGCTTATCATGGCTGCGCCGGTATGTGAAATGAATCGAGGGCTTTCGCGATAGAAATTGAAACCAATGGCCGAAGCTCCAGCTTCCACTGCCGCCATCGCGTCATCGCGATTGGTGATGCCGCAAATCTTCACCATCATGACAACAGTGCTCGCAATGCCGCGGCCGGATCGCCGGATTTCATGAGATGCTCCCCCACCAGGAAGGCTTGATAACCTTCCGAGCGGAGCCGCTGCACGTCGTCTGCGGAATGGATTCCGCTCTCGGCCACCCGTACCACGCCCGCCGGGATTTTCTCGGCCAAGCGGATCGAAGTTTCAAGTGATACTTCAAAGGTGTGCAGATTTCGATTGTTGACCCCAATCAGGCGCGCGCCGGACGCAAGAGCCGGTTTCAGCTCTTCTTCGTCGTGTACTTCCACTAGCGCCGCCATGTGGTAATGGTCGGCCAGCTCGCGGAAGTCGCGCATCTCGCGCTCGGTGAGAATAGCGGCGATGAGCAGTATGGCGTCGGCGCCATAAGCTGCTGCCTCATGAACGTGATACGCATCAATGGTGAAGTCTTTCCTTAGGGCGGGAAGCTGCACTGCGGCTCGGGCCGAGTCAAGATCCGCCAATCTACCCTGAAAATGTTTTTCGTCCGTCAGGATCGACAGCGCCGCCGCGCCGCCTTGTTCGTAAAGACGCGCGATGCCGGCGGGATCGAATTCCGTGGCCAGGACACCCTTGCTGGGCGATGCTTTCTTGATTTCAGCGATCACGGCCGGCTGGTGATTCGCGAGGGCGGCCACGAAATCCCGGCGCTGAGCGATGGATCGCCCGGCCCGCTCCTCCAAGTTCGGCTCACGGATCGCAAGATCGAGCTTCTTCTGCTCGACAATTGTGGCCAGGATGTCCGGGAGTGCCTTCACCATGAGCGGGGAACCTAATTGTACCGCGCCCGCCGTGCCAAGGCCGAATTGATGAGGGTCTACAATAGTGTTTGCTCATCGGGAACGATTGCAGCCCGAACCCGACGATACCCTGGAAATGAAGACCGTCGGCGAACAAATCACGCTACGCCCGGTTCGTGGCACGGATCCGCTCACGAAAGAACATGGGGTGTGGGTATTTCGCACCGGCCAAGCCCTGGCTGCCTCCGCCACCGATGAAGTATTGCGGCAGATCCGTGAGGAACGCGAAGTCGCCAATCTCGGCAACTGATCATTACCCATCATCAAGCCAGCTTGCGCTGACCGCCATGCCGGGCAAACATCGAATTAGCGGCGATCAGGCCATGCTGTTCGTCGGCAGCATACGCGAACGGCTTTCCATCATCGCGTTGAACGGCGATGAATATGCCGATGCATTGGCGGAGTCGGCCGCGCGAGGCATCACTGGCGGCGGCACCTACGACGCCATGCTTGCTCACTGCGCTATGAAGGGCAAAGCGGAAACCAACTATAGCTGGAACACCCGTCACTATGCGCAATGCGGGCCTGAGGTAACCCGGCGTCTTCGGACGCCCTAAATACGCACCCGCCCGCTGCCGCGCCGGTTACTTAGTCTTCTCTTCTACCTTCTTGGCGCCCTTGTCGGCTGCCTTTGCAGTTTTATGGACACCCTTCTTTGTGCCTTTTGCCACGCCCTTGCCTGCGTTCTTGGCCGCCTTGCCGGTGTCCTTACCGGCCTTCTTCACATCTTGCCCGGACTTCTTCAGGTCGTCCTTGGCAGTGTCCTGGCCAAAAGCGGCGAAGCCCACCAGACCGCCGATCATCAACGCAATAAAAGTCTTCTTCACGATTCCCGTCCTCATAGTTGAATGTTTTGGGGATTGTTCCCGCCTGTTAGATGCACCTAAGGCAATTTTTCTATCCGTGCTGGATATTAAATTGCTACAATGAAGTTATTATGTCGCGACCGGCAACATCCCGCCCCAGCTTGTTCGGCTCCGACTAGTTTTTCCTTCCCCGCGGCCTTTCCCATAACCCAGTAGCCGTTCCCAGAAGGAGACTGACATGCCCACCAAAGAAATGGTCCGTTTGGACCTTCCGCACATTTTGACCCCCCTGCCAGGCCCACGCGCCACAGAGGTGATCGCGCGTGATGCCCAAGTTCTTTCGCCGTCCTACACGCGTTGTTATCCGCTGGTGGCCGCTCGCGGGGAAGGCGCCATGATCGAAGATGTCGACGGGAACCGGTTTCTCGACTTCAACGCCGGGATCGCCGTGGCATCCACCGGCCATTGCCATCCGAAAGTGGTGGAGGCCATCGAAGAGCAATCCGAGCGCCTGATCCACATGTCGGGCACGGATTTTTATTACGAGAACATGGTGCAGTTGGGGGAGAAGCTAGCCTCGATCGCGCCGGGCGGCGGTCCGCATCGCGTATACTTCGGAAACTCCGGCACCGAGGCCACTGAGGCCGCGATGAAGCTGGCGCGTTACCACACCGGCCGGGACAAGTTCATCGCCTTTGCTGGCGCATTCCACGGGCGGACCATGGGCGCGCTTTCGCTCACCGGAAGCAAGGCGACCCAACGCAAAGGATTCGGACCGTTGGTTCCGGGCGTTTACCACGCGCAATTTCCCGATCCCTATCGCCGGCCGGAAGGCATGACGCCGGACGATCACGCGTGAGCTGCGTTCGCCTATCGAGGACGAGCTGTTCCGCACCATCGTTCCGGCCGAAGAAGTGGCGGGCATCGTGGTGGAACCCATCCAGGGCGAAGGCGGCTACCTGGTTCCGCCCAAGATTTTCCTCGACGAGCTGCGCCGCCTGGCCGAAAAGCACGGCATCCTGCTGGTATTCGACGAGGTCCAGTCCGGCATGGGCCGCACCGGCAAGATGTGGGCTGCCGAGCATTTCGGCGTCGTGCCCGATATTTTCACCACGGCCAAAGGCATCGCGAGCGGGCTGCCGCTGAGCGCCATGATCGCCAAGGCGGAGATCATGAATTGGCCTCCCGGCGCGCATGCGTCCACTTTCGGCGGGAATCCAGTGGCGGTGGCGTCGTCGCTTGCGACCATTGAGTTGCTTGAAAATGAATTGATCGCCAACTCCGCAAAGGTCGGCGACCACATTCTCAACCGGATGCGCGATTGGCCCAAGCGGTTCCGCCACGTCGGCGACGTACGGGGCCTGGGGCTCATGATCGGCTTCGAGCTGGTGCGCGATCAAGGCACCAAAGAACGTGCTCCGGAACTGCGCGATCGCGTCCAGGACATGGCGTTCGAGCGTGGAGTGCTGGTGCTGGGTGCTGGCCGCAACACCATTCGTCTCTGCCCGCCGCTCATTATCACGCGCGATCAGGCGGATTTCGCGATCGATACACTTGAAGATACACTGCGCGAAGCTACACTGGAGTAATGCCAGTAGCTGGTGGCGTAAGCGCCGCCGCCCGCCCCATTCCCAAACGCATTCTCGATGTCGGGTGCGGTATCAACAAATACCCTGGCTCCATCGGCGTGGATCGCAACGCGAACACCCGCGCCGACGTGCTTTGCGACCTGGATCGTTTTCCTTACCCATTTCGCGACAGCTCATTCGTTGAGTTGCGCGCGATCCATGTGATTGAGCACGTCTCCGATGTGATCCGCGCGATGGAGGAGTTTCATCGCGTGCTGGAGCCCGGCGGGCGGCTGTTTATCGCCACTCCGCATTACACCGACTTCAGCTCGTTCTGCGATCCCACGCACCGCTGGCACCTGAACAGTTTCTCGTTCCGTTACTTTGGTGAGAACCACGGCGGCTTCGGCTATTACAGCGCGGCGCGCTTCCGGCAGGTAAAGGTTCATGTGAAGTTGCTGGCCTTGTGGCGATGGCTGGGTTTCGAGTTCCTGGTGAACCATTTTGCGCGTTACCGGAAGTTCTGGGAGCATTATCTGTGCTACGTGGTGCGCGGCAAGGTGATGGAATTCGAGTTCGAAGCCATCAAGTAGGGCCGTCCGCATGCTAACGCATGGCGGTTCTGAACCGCGACTGTGAAGGAGCGTTCTACACACGGCGCTTCTGAACCGCGACTGTGAAGGAGCGTTCTACACACGGCGCTTCTGAACCGCGACTGTGAAGGAGCGTTCTACACACGGCGGTTCTGAACCGCGACTGTGAAGGAGCGCTCTACGCATGGCGCTTCTGAACCGCGACTGTGAAGGAGCGCTCTACACATGGCGCTTCTGAACCGCGATTGTGAAGGAGCGTTCTACACACGGCGGTTCTGAACCGCGACTGTGAAGGAGCGCTCTAGAAAATGATTTTCGCCGACAGCTGGAACTCGCGTGGCGTCCCTCGGCCCGACGCATAGTTGCTGATCGTAGTTGTGATCACTCCGAAGTTGCTTGCCGACACATCCGCGTTGGGCGCTCCAAACTGAGCCCGGTTGAAGACGTTGAACGCATCGGCGCGCAACCGGATACTCATCCGCTCTGTAAGTGACACGTACTTCGACAGCCCTAGATCCAACTGCGAAATCCTCGGCGCTCGAAACGCATTTCGTCCCAGGTCGCCGAAAGTCTGTGAAGCGGGCGTGGAGAAGGCGGCTTTATTGATCCAGTCCGCCGGAGTAGATCCGCCGGCGGGAGTCAGCGAAACACCGTAGACGTAGTTCGGCCGCTCTTCGCCGCTAATCGAATACAGGCCCGGAACGGATCCGTTCGAACGATCGATTGTGATGTTCACCGGCAGACCGGTTTGCGCCGTTCCAATCGCGCTCAGTTCCCAACCTCCGAATATGCTCCGAGCCGCGCCAGGGTTGCTAAAATACGGCTTCCCCGTCCCGAAAGGTAATTGGTACACAGCGGAAAGATTGAACATCAGCCGCACATCGTCATCGCTACTGGCCTTGTCGCAAGATCTGCAGAAAGAATTCTGAGGTGTATCCGATTCGCCTCCGCCGATACTGCCGTCATTGATCGAATGCGACCACATAAAGTTTGCCGACAGTAAGAACCCGCTTTGAAACGCCCTGCGGGCATTCAATTGCAATGCCTCGAAAGTGCTGTTGCCCACGTCTCCGCGCCAAGAGACAGGACCAAATGCTGGGTGGGGCGCGAGCCCGGTCGCCGGATTTACCAGGTTCGTATAGGTAGTGGTCAGAACATCGGTGCCTTTGTTACCCAGGTACGTCGCGGTTCCCAGAATGTTGAACCACAGCTGCTGCTGAACGGACGCAGTCCAGGCTGCAACGTAATCGTCTTTCCGGTTGCGATCCAGGTCGCGCGGCGAGACAACTCCCAAACCGCCGTTCTCGGCATAAATCAGAAATGGCGTCAAAGGGAAAGAGAGCGTAGGGAACGCGGTATTACTGAATGAGTAACGGTCCACGGTATTCGAGATCGGCAGATTCTGATCGTCCTCTTGACCATCCGTATGGTAAATCCCGCCCCCCGCGCGCACAACCGTGTCGCCGTGCGACCAGGCAATTCCAAGCCGGGGGTCGAAGTCGTTATAACGCTGATGGAAAAATGAGTCGGTGCGCGGACAATAGCCGCCGCAGGTGCCGAAATCGAACGGCACATCTTGGTTGTCAACGGCGTGCAAGGCATTGAAGAAGTTGTAGCGGATGCCGGCCGTGATGGTTAGATTACCAGTGACCTTCCACTCGTCCTGAACATAACCCCAATACTGCGTTTTCCGTTGTCTTACCAGCGGAAGTATCGCAGTATAAGAAGCTGTTCCCATGTCGTTGTTCAGGAAGTTTGCGGCTGATGTATAAGTCAGCGTTCCGCTCTGTGAGGTCCCTTGGTTGAGCAGCACCCATCGGATTTCGAACCCGAACTTCAGCGTATGTTTGCCTTTCGCCCACGCCAGGTCGTCGATCAGGTCGAAGCTCTTGGACGGGTAATCGGTGGTGGACGAACCGGTCAGAGAACTGAATCCGGAAACGCTCACTCCAAACGGAACCGGCGAGAGATTGGCGGTGTGATAGAGAGTCTGATTCAACCCCAACTTTACGTCGTTCACCAGAGTGGGTGTGAAAACGTGCATCAACTCGGCCGCCCCGTTGTTGTATTTGGTATCGTACTCAGTCTTGGCCGTAAGCTGGCCCGTCGGAGTCTGCTCCACCGCTTCGTCTGAATTGAAACGGAGGAAGGCTGTTGTCCTCTCGGAGAAGTGTTGGTCCACGCGGATCATCCCGGAGTCTTCGTTATCGATCTGTCTACCGAGTCCGATGTAATTCCAAACGTTCGGATTCGACGCCGGCGATGTCCCAGCCGGATACGCATTGAGTATCGGCAGCAGTGCGGGCGACGTCGCGGACGCTTGCGCGACGAAGCTCGGGCTCGGCACCAATCCGATCTGTGTCCCGTCCAGCCTCTGCCGCAGGCCCTCGTAGTTGGCGAAGAAGAACGTCTTGTTATGTACGATAGGGCCCCCCACCCCCGCCCCGAACTGGTTCAACAGAAAGGGATTCGGGGATGGTCCGTTGAACGGCGTGCGCGCTTCCAGAGCGTCGTTTCTGAAGTAATCGAACGCGTCTCCGTGAAAGGTGTTGGTGCCGGAGGGTGAAACCACGGCCACTTGCCCGCCCGCCGTACCGCCCTGCACATCCGCTCCGAAATTTTGCGATTGCACTTGAAACTGGTCAATGGAGTCCAGTGGCACATTCAGTCGCATGTACTCTCGCTGCTCCTGGTTGTAAACGGCAGTGGCATCCACGCCGTCCAGCGTCAGATTGTTGTCGTCCAAGCCGTGCCCCGCAAACCGGATAGTGCGCTGATCGCCGGCGCCATTGTCGATCGCTCCGGGAGCGAGCGAAGTCAAGGTGGCCCAGTTTCGGCCATTAATCGGAAGCTCGCTGATTTGCTCCTGTTCCACCGGTGCGCCGACGGTTGCATCCACGCGTTCGAGCTGCACCAGGGGTTCCGTGATACTGGCTTGTTGTGTTGCTCCCGATACGTTAAGCCTGGCGTTCAGTGTCCGCGTTTGTCCCACTGTCTCGTCGACGCGGTCGGCTTGAAACGTCGAAAAGCCTTCTTTCGAAATCTGAACCGAGAACGTCCCCGCCGGCAAATCGAGCAATTCGTAATTTCCTTGCGATGTTGTTTCCGTTTGGCGCTGTAGCCCGGTGGCCGCCTGTGTGGCCCGTACCTTCGCGTGTGGAACGCGCTTGCCCTGCTGATCGGTCACTGTTCCGGTCAGCGAGGAACTCCCGACCTGCGCCCAAGCGATCCCGCAAAGCGAAATGAGTAGTGCCGAGATTCTCATAGCCTCCCTTTTGTGCATATTTCATCTTGACACCAAGCGAGATTAGCAACACAATGTGATAGTAATCATGTGGGGTGATCATGTTGGGTGAGTTCGAGTATTTGCTGCTTACCGCGGCCGTGCGATTGGGCGAAGACGCTTACGGCGCGGCCATCCGCCAGGAAATCGAAGCTGCCACGGGACGCCGCTGCTCCATCGGCGCACTTTACACCACTCTGGATCGTCTCGAGAAGAAGGGTTTTCTCAGAACGTGGATGGGCGATGCCACGCCTCAGCGGGGTGGCCGCGCCAAGCGAATGGTCCGGGTAAATGCCAAGGGCGTGCAAGCTGCCGCATCCTTCCACAATGCGATCGTGCGAATTAGCCGCGGTGTGTCCTGGGCCACCAAGCGAACTGCGGTTGAGCCATGAACCGAATCAACTGGTGGTTGGTGGGCATTGTCTCCCGATCGCTCTCGCCGGACGAGCGCGAAGCTGTGCAGGGCGATTTCGCTGAATCGGGCGAGACCGCCGGACGTGCGTTACGCGGTCTGTTGGGCTTGGTGCTCCGAAGGCAGGTCGACTTGTGGACGGACTGGCGGCCTTGGCTGGCTCTCCTGGGGCTGGTGATCCCGCTCGGCTTGCTGCTAAGTCTGGTGTCCAGAATGACTGCGGACGGAAGCGCCATTTACGCCTGGATGTATTTGAACAACTGGACCTGGACTTACGTGACGAACGCCGGCGCCCGGACCGACCTGATTCGCTATGGCGCCGACATCTCGCTGCATTATCTGGCGCTCGTTTCCTGGGCATGGACCGGAGGCTTCCTGCTCGGCTCTTTGTCGCGACGTACCATCCAGGCCAACGTGTCGCTCTTCTGCATGGTTTTGTTTCTAGGAGAACTCCTGTGTGCGCCACGGGATCTGGGTCACTGGATCATCCTTCCGCGGCCGCTTGGGCATACCGACCGCGACCATGACGGAGTCTATTCATTGCTGTTCTACAGTGTGATGTTCCCGCTGATCGTCCAGGTGGTTCTGGTATTGCTCCCTGCGTTGTGGGGAACCCGTCAGGGCCTTCGCTTGTATACGCTCCCGGTACTGCGGCGAACAATTTTGTGGACCTGCGTTTTGGGAGCCGTGGCCGCATTGGGGACTGAGAGCTCGGTTTGGTGGCAATTCCGAACTTGGGACATACGTCCCATTCCCACGCCCGTTCCCCATCTTCCTTCGTTGATACCAATCGCTCTTCTGGGGCCGGTTGGGCACTGGCTGGCCACTGCAATGCGAAAAGCCCCAGTTCGAATTCAAGGAGAACAAACAAATGATCAGCACTTCCGTCCGAATTAATCTGATGGGAATCGCGGCCATCCTTCTACCGCTGGCCATCCTGGCAAGCGCCGCCGATCAACCAGGCGTCCGCGCCGCTTTGGTTCCTCAAGACCAGCGGCAACCGGCCGCCAATTTCGCTCTGACGGATTCATCCGGGAAGACGGCAAAGCTTAGCGATTACCGCGGCAAAGTAATTCTGCTCGATTTCTGGGCCACCTGGTGCACGGGATGCAAACAGGAGATCCCGTGGTTTTCGGAATTCCAGAAGAAATACGGCGCGAAGGGGTTCGCCATGGTTGGCGTCTCGTTGGACGACGGTGGTTGGAAGGCTCTCAAACCGTTCCTTGCTACCGCGAATATTCATTACCGGATGCTACTCGGGAACCCTCCGATGGCGCAGCGATACGGAATCCAGAACCTGCCTGACACATTCCTGATCGACCGCGGCGGAAGGGTTGCTGCGGTGTATACGGCCGGGATAGTGGACAAAGACGACGTCGAGGCCAACCTTAAAGCGATCCTCGATCGACCCTAATTGCGGGCACCGCGCTCTTCAATGCGCTTGATACGGGCGACAATCGCGTCTTCAAACCGCCGCAACCCGGTCATGCAGAGGACCCGCATTTCGTGGCCAGCTTCGAGTTGTTGATTAGAATCCCGACAACTACAGACAGGGTGTTCAGCGCTGGCGCTACTGCCACCGCCGAAACGAATTGGGCGTTGGTCATCAGCCGCGTTCCTCAAGGCGCTTAAGTCGGGCATCGGTCACCTGCTCGACGCGATAAAGCTCCGAGCGCCAGAGGTCGCGCATCTCGTCGAAACGTCGATCCACGTCGTTGAAGCGCGCATCCATGTGGGAGCGCAGGTCCGTTAACCGTGAATTATTGATCAATATGCCCGCCAGGACTGCGAGCATGTTCGGCACAGCGGCCAAAGCGATGGTAAGGATCTGGCTGTTGTCCATCTCCAGTTATTATCTTACTCGATCAAGCTGAGACCTTTCGCCGCGATTCGCCACTTCCAGATCGGCCAATGAAGAGCGTCTACGAATTCGCCGACCTTCTCCGCCACCATGCCCGCAAACGCCACATGACCGACGATCATGCCCTTGGCAGGCGCGGTGAGGACATCGCGCAGCGCTTTCTACAGCGTGCTGGCGTCGTCATCGTGGAGCGGAATTACCGCATGGCGTCGGGCGGCGGAGAAGTGGATCTGATCGGGTGGGAAGCCGACACCCTGTTGTTCGTCGAGGTGAAGTCCAGGACCACCGACGAGTATGGCGCGCCGGACAGGGCCGTCGGTCCGCAGAAGCAAGCAAGCCTGATGCGTGCTGCCCGGGAGTATGCGCGGCACGCGGAAGTTCCTTGGGAGCGGGTTCGTTTCGATGTGGTGAATGTGGTGTTCGCTACGCCGCCGGTAATCACGCACTTTCGGGATGCTTTCGGCTAGCTGTTGCGCGCGGGCGGAAGGAGGGGGCCATTCCAATAGCTGGGGGAGCTGTTGAGGAGAAGGCGGGCGGCCCGTTCAGGCTTTACGGTTTCGAACAAACAAGTGCGAGAATCTGCCCGTCCTTCTACGCGTACAACGGACGCGCTCTGGCTCACGCGGTAGGCCATCTTTGCGCCGTGGTGCGATTGGAGAGAATCGAGGGGCCAGTCGGAATCGGCCACCATGCGAATCCCTCCTTCGGCAGTGATCAGAATGGTCATGTCCGAGGGAGTGTGGCCGGATTGGACCGCGCTTTCGGCAGCTTCCAGGATCTGCGCGGCGTTGTCTAAGAATCGGCTCACAACTCCCTTATCGCGGCCCGCAACCAGTGTTTGAAAGTATTTCGGGCCTTAGTACCCCTCCGTCTGCCGTTACTGAGCCGCGACAGCGACCGTAAGGGAGCCGGTTACACTGAAATCATGCGCATCCTGCTCTTCAGCGGCAAAGGAGGCGTGGGCAAGACCAGCATTGCCGCGGCCACCGGTTTGCAACTTTCGCGCCTCGGCTACCGCACGCTGGTGATGAGCGTCGATCCGGCGCACAGCCTGGCCGACGCCTTCGACCTGGAAAGCAGCTTGTTCCAGGCCAGAGCGAACGATCCGCTGCCCATCGACGAGCACCTCTCCATCCAGGAGGTCAACATCCAGAAGGAGATTAAGCGGCACTGGCGCGAGATATCCACTTACGTCGTCTCGGTGTTGCGAACCACCGGGATCAGCGACGTGGAGGCCGAGGAGCTGGCCATCCTGCCGGGCATGGAAGAGCTGAGCGCGATGATGTATGTGAATCAGTACCGTCGCGAGGGGCAGTACCAGGTGATTGTGCTCGATTGCGCGCCCACCGCGGAATCGATGCGCTTCGTCAGCATGCCCACCACGCTCGAATGGTACATGAAGCACGTCTTTCCGTTCCAGCGCGGAATCCTCAAGGCCGTGCGTCCAGTGGCGAATCGGATTTCGCCGGTGGAGCTGCCGCCTGACAGCTATTTCGGCAACATTAAGGAGCTGTTTGGACGCTTGGATGGCATCGCCGAGCTGCTCGAGAATCCCAAGATTACCAGCGTTCGGCTGGTGACCAATCCCGAGAAAATGGTCCTGCGCGAGACGCAGCGCGCCTTCGTGTATTTTTCGTTGCATGGGTTGACCGTTGATAACATCATCGTCAATCGCGTGCTTCCCGAAGCGGTCACCGATACGTGGTTCGATCAATGGCGGGCGTCCCAGGCCAAGATCCTGGATGAAATCGAAGAATATTTTTCTCCGGTGGCCATGAAGCGGGTCCCTTTGTTCACGCACGAAGTGCTGGGGCGCGATCGGCTGATCGAACTGGCCAATGTGCTGTATGGCGCCGAAGAAGATCCCGCCAAAGTGGTGCGGACAGAAGCGCCCTATACCTTCGAGAAGCGCAATTCGCATTACGAAGTCCGGCTGCGCCTGCCGTTCGCGGCGAAGGGCGAGATTGGGCTGTTCAAGAAAGGCGACGAGCTGGTGGTGGAGATCGGAACGCTGCGCCGTCACATCGGGCTGCCAACGTCGATGGCGTCGCTCACGCCCACGCGGGCTTCGTTAGAGAATAAGATGTTAACAGTGGAGATGAAGGAGGTCTAATATGGACGAACATCAACATACTCAGGGCGGATGTTTCTTCTGTGACGTCGCCGCGCCGCAGATCAATGCGTTTCTGGATCACGTCTGGCCGCAGAACACGCGCGAGCATTTCCGCAACGCTCGCATCGAAATGCTGAAGGGGATGCGGAGCATGTTGGACGCGCGTATCGACCATCTGTCGAAGCACGCCGCAAAAGGCACGAAAGTTACGGTCGAGTAGCCGCCCACTGCCGCTTGCTAACGCGCGCGGTTCAGAACGGTTCAGAACCATGACCGTAAGGGAGTGGATCTTGCCTAACGCTGGCTTAGTCCGCCATCCACCGCCAGCACTTGCCCGGTCACAAAATTCGACGCGTTGATGAAATTCAGCACCGCGTCGGCGATTTCTTCCGGCGTGCCGGAGCGTTGCGCCGGGGTGGCCGCGATTAAATCCTGCGCGCGCGGATCTTCGCTCGATGCCAGGATCACACCTGGCGCTACCGAGTTCACCGTGATCTGAGGGGCGAAAGCCTTGGCCAGCGCGCGGGTCAGCATGATGACGCCGGCTTTCGACGCGCAATAGTGCGCATACATATCCCAGGGCCGGATGCCGCCAAGCGAGCTCAGGTTCACAATACGTCCGGACCCGGTTTTCTTCATCAGCAGCGCCGCCTGCTGGCAGCAGAAAAACGTGGCTTTCAGATTCACGTTGTGGATGAAGTCCCAGTCGGATTCGGTGAGCTGCAAGGGATCGACGCGGCGGAAACGGGCGGCATTGTTGACCAGCCCGTAAAGCGATCCGAGCTGATCTTCCACTTCTCGAAACATGCGCTTAATATCGTCGACTTTTTCGAGATCGGCCTGGAACAAAGGCGCCGATCCGCATTCTTCGGCCGTCGCGCGCGCTTCTCTCTCCGATCCCCCGTAATGGATGGCTACGCGATATCCGGCTTGATAGAGACGCAGTGCGATGACGCGCCCGATCCGCTTGGCGGCGCCAGTGACCAACACGATTCGCTTGTCTTCCATCTAAACCACCGGGTCGCCATGGACTTCGACTTCTTCCGGTTCCACGCCTTCGCGCGCCGGCTCCGGCAATCGGCCGGTCCAGTTGGCCCACAGCCAAAAGAATGCCGTGCTGGAACTGAGCAATCCGGAAACAACGCCGATAGTGCGCGGGCTCCAGGTTTCGGAGGCTACTCCGGCACCGGCCATCGAGAGCATCATGGTGGACCACTGCATCGTCTCCATGGTCGCAAACACGCGGCCGCGAAATTCGTTGGAGACGTGCCGCAGCAGTTGCGACATGTTGAGCACGCCGCTCACCGCGATGGCCGAGCGCGAGATCGCCAGGAACAGTAGGGCCATCTGGAAATTGCGCATTTGGCTGAAGATGACGTACGTGCCGCCGTGGATGACGTAGCAGATGCTGATGGTGCGCTTGTAAGCCTCGAACGAAATTCGCTTGCCGAGCCAGTGCGCGAACGCTCCGCCAATCAGCAAACCAATGCCGGCCGCAGCCCACAGATAACCGATGCCCGCCGGTCCGCGATTGAAAACCAGCTCGCCAAAAAGGCTGAATAGGATCTGGGCGGCGCCGCCTCCGGAAGCCCATCCCACCGCCAGCAGCGCGATCCCGAGGATGAGCGGCGACGAGCGCATGTAGCGCAGGCCTTCGGTGTATTCGTGCCACGGGCGAACTACTTTGTCTTCCGTGAGCGCGCCGCTTCTTTCAGCGGCCGGACGCGCGGCTCGAAATCCGCCAGGTCCGGCGCGCAGCCGCGAAATGCACGCCGCCGAAAACAGGAACGACAGTGCGTTGAACGTGAACGCCCACTTATAACCGAACTGCGTGATGCTGGTGCCGCCGAGAAACGCCCCGATGGTCAGCGTCATCCATTGCGTGGTTTGGGTGAGCGAGTTCGCGGTGTGCAGCTCTTCTTTGTTTGCGATGGTGGGAAGGATAGCCGACCGGCCGCTGGTGAAGAACGGCGAAGCGAACATCAGCAGCGCGCTGAGCAAATAGAGCAGCCAGGTGTCCGAACGCGGAATCGCCAGAATGAATCCGATGGCCACCACGGCCCGAACCAGGTCGCTCGCGATCATGATGCGCTTGCGGTCCAGCCGATCCAGAATGACGCCGGCAACGGGTCCCGCCATCACTGCGGGAACCGCCCGCGCGAGCATGATGCCCGTGACAACCAGCCCGGAGCGTGTGTTCGCAAGCGCCAGCGCGAAAACAGCGACGTTGTTGAAATGGTCGCCGATTTCGCTGACCACTTGGCCGGACCAGGTGTAGCGATAATTCCGGTTCGTTTTCAGGAGTTGGACGAACTCCGACATTTACGAGATAGATTCCTGGCAGACGGTAATGGAATCCAGAAAGTCGCGATCGAGTTCGTAACCGAATCCCAGCCCGTCGCCAACCGTAATGGTCCCACGCGAGGTCACTTCCACCGGTGGTTGGATAATGTCGCGCGCCCAATAGCGTTTGCTGGCCGAGACGTCGCCCGGAAGCGTGAAGTTCGGAAGCGTGGCCAGGGCGATATTATGGGCGCGTCCGATGCCGGCTTCGAGCATGCCGCCGCACCATACTGGGATGCCGGCCGCTTGCGCGACATCGTGGACGCGCTTGGCTTCGGCGAAACCGCCCACGCGGCCCAGCTTGATATTGATGATGCGCCCGGCGTCCATGGCGATGGCCTGTTGGGCTTGATGGGCCGAGCGAATACATTCGTCGAGACAAATCGGCGTTTTGAGTTGGGCTTGCAGTTTGGCGTGATCGATGATTTCGTCATGCGCCAGGGGCTGCTCGATCATCATCAAATTGAATTCGTCCAAAGCCTTCAGCAGGGGTGCGTCAGCAAGGGTGTAGGCCGAGTTGGCGTCCGCCATCAGCAGGATATGAGGGAACCGCTTGCGCACCTGGCCAACCACTTCCACGTCCCAGCCGGGTTTGATCTTCATCTTGATGCGCTGATATCCGGCTGCGAGCTCTGTCTCGATCTTCTCCAAAAGCTGCGGAACGGAATCCTGAATGCCAATCGAAACCCCGCAGGGGATCTCCCGGCGTGCACCACCGCCGATGTGTCGGTAAAGCGGCTTGCCAAGCATGCGTGCTTCGAGATCCCAAACCGCTACTTCCAGCCCACCCCTCGCCATCAGGTGCCCGCGGATATGGGCGCTGCGCGCACCTACTTCCTCCGCTTTCTCGAAATTGTGATGGATCGCACGCGGCGCAATGAAATCGCGCAGGATCAGCCAAGCCGATTGGGTCCATTCTTCGTTGTAGAACGGGTTCTCGCCGGCGGTAACTTCGCCCCAGCCCGAGAGGCCATCGCTTGAAACCTCCACCAGAATGATGCGGCGCTCGGTAGTCCGGCCGAAGCTGGTCTCAAAGAAATGCACCAGCGGCATCCGAATCTCGCGCAGTGTAATTCGATCTATGTAGATTCCCATTTTCCCAGTAGGTATGTTCCGAATTGTTCGGTTTTCTCAAAGCCAATTACCGCCAGTCCGCGATCGAACCCGGCGCGGAACTGCTCGCAGGCTTTTTGCTGGATGTCTCTGGCGCGGGCGGGCTCATTGGCGCGGACGGTGGCGATGTCGGATGGAATCGCAATGCGCGCTTCCACGTTATTACCTTCGAAACGCTTGCCTTCCAAAACCGTCTTCACGCGCGGGCTTGAGATCCACCATTCGGCGATGCAACGATCGGTTGGAAGGCCGCCATGCAGCGGGCTGCTGGTGGTCCCGTATTGATTGGGCACATAGCGCCGAACGATGGCGCCCAGCCGCTGCATGTTGAAAAACGCATTCTTGATTTCCAGCGGATCGAAAGTCCACTCGATCAGATCGATTCCGCGGCCCAATGCATCGTCGCGCTGCGTCAGCTTAAGAGTCCGGCCCACACCGGTATTGCGGTATTCCGCCAGGACGCCCAGCATGTGGCTGTGCAGGTATGTTTTGCCGCCAGGCTTCAGGCCGGGAATCGACATACAGAAGCCAATCATCTGCGCGCCGTCAAAAGCGCCATAGACTTGGCCGCCGATTTTGGATGCAACCACGAACAGCCGCAGCGGGATCAGGTCGACATCTTCGAAACCCCAGATCTGGCGCTGCAATCGCACCGCGGATTTAAGGTCGTCGCGTTCAGTGAGGGGACGTATCTCAATCATTCTTGCGCCTTCGCTTGTCGCGCCTTGGCCTCCTGCCAGAGCGCTTCCATCTCGCCGAGCGTAGCTCCCGGCAAAGCGGCGCGGCTTTCCACGAAGGCGAAACGCTTGCGGAATTTCGCGTTGGTCTTTCGCAGCGCCTGTTCGGGATCCACTTCGTGAAATCGCGCCAGATTTACTAGGACGAAGAGCAGATCGCCGATCTCTCCTTCGACGTCCTCGGGAGTGCCGCTCTCGCGGGCCTCCTCCAGCTCGCGCAGCTCTTCATCCAGCTTGTCGAGCACCTGGCCGGGATTTTCCCAATCGAAGCCGACGGCGGCGGCCTTGGAGCTGATCTGCTGCGCCTCCACCAGGGCCGGGAGTTTGCGGGACACCGAGTCCAAGCGGCCGAGCTGCGGTTTACCCTGGTCCTTTTTTTCGTCGGCTTTGATTTCGTCCCAGCGGCGCTTCACATCGTCTGACGTTTTCGCTGAGCCGTCGCCAAAGACGTGGGGATGGCGGCGGATCAGTTTTTCGCAGATCGCGTCCAGCGAATCGTCGATACGAAATTTGCCTTCTTCGGACGCCATCTGGGCGAAGAATACCGCTTGGAGCATGAGGTCGCCGAGCTCTTCCGCCAAGTTCGGCCAATCGCTCTGATCGATGGCTTCGAGCACTTCATAGGTTTCTTCGAGCAGATAGGGTTTGATGGTGTCGAAGTTTTGTTCGCGATCCCAGGGGCATCCGCCGGGCGCTCGCAGCCGCGCCAGGATGCCGACTAAGCGCTCAAAACGCTCTCCAGTTGTAGTGGGACGTTGGGACATTCTCGAGTGGGAAGTCCCAGTCTAGCAGGTGGTTTGTGGCGCACGCACTCGTGCGTGCCGTGTTCACACTCATGTGAACACCTTGAACAAAGACCTGGCATTCACACGAGTGTGAATGCGGCACGCACGAGTGCGTACGCCACGAGTGCATCAGCCTTACGGTTTCTAGCGCAGAGACGCGGCGACCGCTCCTTTCGCGACGTGCTTAAACACAGAGATCACTTGCACGCTTTGACCCGGCAATTCGACGGCCGAGAGGTACGCCATGCCATCGCGCTTCATGAAGATCAACCTGGCGTTCGTTGCATCGGGAACGGCGCCCGAGAAAGTGGAAAACAGAGCGACCGAATTGCCGGCCTCGCCGTGGAGCAAAATCACACCGGAAAGATCCGTCACCTCCACCGTGTAGTGTCCCGGCGCCATCATGGCGCCACCGGCAGCGAATTCAAATGGTACGTTCGCCTTGGCGATGGACGACTGCGCGTTAGCCGCCAGCGAAAGCGTACCCAGGCTGCCCAATAACAGGGCGGCACGGAGAGCGTGTGTGGTCAGAAATCGAGTAATCATATGGGAGACTCCTTTAAAGTCGTTGTCTTGTGATGTTGGTAGCCTGAACGCCTTACGCGCACACGACGGGGCGCTAAAAGGACTGACGTTAGGAAAACTTCACCGGGGAATAAAGAGACGTCTTCGAGGACTGCGGTAACCCACGGAGCAAGCCTACGCTCGCGGGGCACTCTTACAATCTGAGAGTAAACGAAAAGCGGCCGCCGGTCCAATCAAAATTTTGTATGTGTGCAATATAGGGCGTTTCACCGGGTAAAATGGATATAGGATGAGTGACCAGGAATATCCACTTCCGCCCGCGACATTTGAATTCTTGATCCTATCGCTCAAGGCGCAGACCGAAATGCACCTGGGCATGTATCATTTTGGCGAGGACAAGGATCGTCCAGCGCCCGACTTCCGCATCGCGCGTCACAGCATCGACCTGCTAGCGATGCTCCAGGAAAAGACCCGCGGCAACGTGACGATAGAAGAGCAGCGCCTGGTGGACAACGCACTCACCGAATTGCGATTCCGCTTTGTACAAGCCATGGAGAACAAGGAAAAGCAGACCGGCGCTGAGAGCAAGCCGGAGATCGAGCCTGAGAGTAAACCCGAGACGAAAACAGAAGAACAGGCCGGCACATAGATGACGGGGTCGGATTCTGTCCGTATTACAGTGCTCGGCTCAGGTACCAGCGTGGGAGTACCGATGATCGGCTGCCGTTGCGCGGTGTGCCATTCCGAAGACCCGCGCGACCAGCGGCTGCGGCCGTCGGTCCACGTCCAGTATGGCGACCGCGGTGTGCTCATCGACACGACGCCCGACTTTCGCTACCAGGCCTTGCGCTCTCAGATCCAACGTGTTGACGCAATTCTGTTCACGCACTCGCATGCCGATCACGTGATGGGCTTGGATGACGTGAGGCCTTTCAACTTCCGGCAGGGTGGCGTGATTCCGATCTATGGGTCCGGGGAAACCATCGGAGCGATCCGGCGGGTATTTCAATATATCTTTGATGAAGGCGCCACGGAGTCCTCCCGGCCACGCCTGGTGACGCACGTTTTCGACGGTGCGCCCATCGATCTTTTCGGACTGGAGTTTATGCCGATCCGGCTCAACCATGGCAAAGGGACGGTGTATGGGTTTCGCTTCGGCAACGCTGCCTATCTGACGGATCATAGCGATATTCCCGCCGAATCCATGGAACTGCTCAGCGGATTGGACGTGTTGTTCCTGGACGCCTTGCGGCACAAGCCCCATCCCACGCATTCCACCGTGCAGCGGTCCCTCGAATCGGTGGAGAAGCTGGCGCCCCGGAGGGCGTTCTTTACGCACATCTGTCACGATCTGGGGCACGCTTGCACGGAAGAGCGCTTGCCACCGCATGTACGGCTGGCCTACGACGGTCTGCAGATTGATGTCGAAGAGACCCCGGCATGATCGGCGGAATCTATCGCAAACTGAAGGCAATACCGGCTGACTTCGGTCCGTGCGCCATCACGATCGGAAATTTCGATGGCGTCCATCGGGGACATCAGGAGATCCTGCGCCGCGTGGTGTCCGTGGCGCGCCGCGAGCGCTGGAAGTCGGCCGTGCTCACCTTCGATCCGCATCCAGCCAAGCTGGTGGCCCCCGCCAGCGCGCCGCGTTTGTTGACAACGATGGAACAACGCGCGCGAATGATTTTCGACCAGGGAATCAATGAGATCCTGATTCTGCCGTTCACTCCAGAGATCGCCGCGCTCGAACCGGAAGATTTCATTCGCGAAATTCTGGTGGACAAACTCAAGGCACGGGCTGTGTTAGTGGGAACGAATTTCCATTTCGGCAAACGCGCGGCGGGGGACGCCGCGATGCTGGAGGAACTGGGCGACCGCTACAGCTTCGGGGCCGAAATCGTCCAGCCGGTGGTGTGGCGGCAGCGAGTGATATCGAGCAGCGAAATCCGCAGGTTGATTGAAGCGGGCGACGTCTCCTCGGCCTGCCGAATGCTGGGCCAGCCCTACGCGCTGCGGGGCATCGTGGTACCTGGGGAAGGCCGAGGGTCCAAACAAACGGTCCCCACTCTGAATCTTGAAACCAAGGCCGAAGTGCTTCCCAAGAACGGCGTGTATGTGACGCGAACGCGTGAACGCGGCGGTGATGGAAGAACGGCCCGCGAATGGCCATCCATCACCAATGTCGGCTACCGGCCCACGTTTGACGGTCACCATCTCACCATCGAGACATATTTGCTTTCGACGCTCGAGGGCGCGGCGCCGCAAGAAATCGCGGTGGAGTTTCTGCGTTGGGTGCGCGATGAGCGCAAATTTGAGAATGCGGAAGCGCTGAAGGCGCAGATTCAGCGAGACGTGAATCGCGCGCAAACGTATTTTCGCAGGCTGGGCCAGGCGGCGCCGGCGCGTTAACGCGCGCATGCGAGAATTTAGAAATGGAGGAAGCAGAGTCATGAGTTTTTCGGAAGGCAAAGTGCGTCACATGAAGGCGCTGGCGAACAAGCAGGGCGTAATCGCGGCTGCCGCCATGGATCAACGCGGCAGTTTGAAAAAGGCCATTGCGTCGGCCAAGGGCGTGCCCGCGGATCAGGTGACGGAAGAGATGATGAGCGAATTCAAAATCGCGGTGTCGAAGGTATTGACGCCGCATGCGAGCGCCATTCTGCTGGATCCGGAATACGGCCTTCCCGCCGCGAAGGCGCGCTCCTCCAATGCCGGTTTGTTGCTGGCCTACGAAGAAAGCGGCTACGACAATACGAAGCCCGGCCGCTTGCCCGATCTGCTGCCGCATGTCTCCGCGAAACGCATTGCCGATTGGGGCGCGAACGCGGTCAAGATCCTGCTGTATTATTCCCCCTTTGACGATGCGCAAGTGAACGATATCAAGCACGCGTTTATCGAACGCGTTGGCGCCGAGTGCGATGCCGTTGATATTCCGTTTTTTTGCGAGTTCGTCGGTTACGATCCCAAGGGCGGCGATGAAAAGGGCCTGGAGTTCGCCAAGCTGAAGCCCAAAGTGGTGATCGGAAGTATGGAGGAGTTCTCTAAGCCGCAGTACAAGATTGATGTGCTGAAGGTGGAAGTGCCGATCAACGCGAACTACGTGGAAGGCAGCAGCGTGTACAAGGGGCAGAAGGCGTACTCACGAAGCGAAGCCCTGGATCTGTTCCGCAAGGCTGCTGACGTGGCGAAGAAGCCGTTCATTTATTTGAGCGCCGGCGTCGGTAATGCGCAGTTCGTCGAAGAGTTGAACATGGCCGCCGAAGCGGGCACGGATTACTCGGGTGTTCTGTGCGGCCGCGCGACGTGGAAGGATGGCATGCCGATATACGGCAAGCAAGGCGTGAAGGCGCTGGAAGACTGGCTGAACACCGAAGGCGTGAAGAACATCGAGGCGGTGAACGCAGCGATCAAGCCGGCCAAGCCGTGGTATGCGAAGGCGGGCGTGACCGTCGCCGCGTAGCGGGCGACGGCCCGCCGCGCCGGGGTTGGGGATTAGGGATTGGGGGCCAGGCACGCGAATGGGGGTTGGGGATTAGGGATTGGGGCAGCAGGCACGGTGGATCCTGAGATAGGCAGGATCGCTTCGACCGAGTCCGGCGGAATTTGACGTCAGACTGAGACTTGCGCGGCCGATTGTTCCGACTGCGCGGCGGCGCTCAGGTCCACACCCTCCCACCGCGCCACGACGGCGGCGGCCATGCAGTTGCCCAGCAGGTTCACCGATGTGCGCGCCATGTCCATCAGCGCGTCCGCGCCGAGAATGAGCGCGACGCCTGAGAGCGGCAGGCCAAAGGACGCCAAAGTGCCCGCCAGAATCACAAGCGACGCGCGCGGCACAGCGGCCACTCCTTTGCTGGTCAGCATCAACGTGAGCATCATCAGGAGTTGCTGGCTCAACGCCATGTGGACGCCGGCGGCTTGCGCGACGAAGAGCGACGCCATCGACAGATATAACGTGCTGCCGTCCAGGTTGAAGCTGTAACCAGTGGGCAGAACGAACGCCACGATGTGCGGGGGCACGCCCATCAGCTCCATATTTTCCAGCGCCAAAGGCAGCGCGGCTTCACTCGATGCGGTGGAAAAAGCGATGATGAACGGCTCGCGGGCCGCTCGGACAAAGGCGCGCAGCGGAATTCGCGCGATCATCGCCACCGCGCCCAGCACTACGAAGACAAAAATCGCGAGCGTTCCGTACAACGTCAGAATTAGTTTGCCGAGTCCCAGCAGAACGCCGAGTCCCTTGCTGCCGATGGTGGACGCCATGGCTGCGCCGACCCCGATAGGCGCCAGATACATCACATACTTCGTGTAGCGGAACATCACCTCGGAAAGCGATTTGCAAATCGTCACCACGGGAGCCGCCTTCGCTCCTATGGCCGCGCACGCCGCGCCGAACAAAAAAGAGAAAACGACAATCTGCAGCACGTCGCCTTTGGCCATCGCATCAATCACGCTGGCTGGAAACGTATGTTCCAGCGTGCCTGAAAGCGTAGGGCCCGCCTGAGGCAGCCCGGTTTCTCCCGCGGTCCGTTCGAGCGTCATTCCTTCGCCCGGCCGCACCAGGTTGACGGCGGCCAACCCCAGGACCAGCGCGACGGTGGTGAGAACTTCGAAATAGACGATGGCTTTGATTCCGATCCGGCCCATGGTCTTGACGCTGCCCGTGCCCGCGATGCCGTAAACCAAAGTGCCGAAAATCAGCGGCGCGATGATGGATTTGATCAGGCGCAGGAAGACCGTTGCGAGCGAAGCCATCCATTCTGCCTTGCCCACATTCGGAAAAGCCGCGCCCAGGAGGACGCCCAACAGCATGGCGATGAAAATCCAGGCTGTGAGGGAGAGTTTCTTCACCTGGCTTTCTTCACCTTTCGCCCCACTTCAGTTTTTGCCGCAGCACATCGAAGAAAAACATTTTCGGCGGGCGGATCAAGTAGACCTGATGCTCGGAGCTGTGGCACACCACGCGATCGTTTTCGATGAGAGGCTCGCCCACCTGGCCATCCACTGTGAGATACGCCTCCTGGCGCGGCGCCTTGCAAATAATCTCGATGACGCTGGTGTCGGGAACCAGCACGGGGCGGTTGGTAAGCATGTGCGGGCAGACCGGCGTGATGCACAGCGCGGCCACCGCTGGAAACAGGATGGGGCCTCCGGCCGATAGCGAGTAGGCCGTGGAGCCGGTGGGCGTCGCAATGATGAGGCCGTCCGCTTTGAAGGTGCTGACGTACTGGCCATCCACATAGGTCTCCAGATCGATCATGCGCGCGATCTGTGTTTTGCCGATGACGATGTCGTTCAATGCTTCGTACGATGCGACAGGCTTGCCGTCGCGCACCACTTCTCCATGCAGCATGCGCCTGGGAACCACGCGCTGCTCGCCGCACAGCGCGCATTCCAGCTCCGGGTAAAGCTGGTCCAAAGTTATGGCGGTGAGGAAGCCCAAGCCGCCCAGGTTCACGGGAAGGATGGGGATCTCACGTCCCGCCACCGCGCGAGCCGCGGCCAGCAGCGTTCCATCGCCGCCCAGCACGATTACCAGCTGCGCGTCGTGGGGAACCAGCTCGCGAGCAAGACCATCATGACTCCCGAGGTAGCGCGCGGATTCATGGTCCAGCTGCGTTTTGACGCCCCGCTCCTTCCACCACGCCACCAGGTCAGCCACGATGGTGGATGCGTGCGGGATACCGGGCTTCGAGATCACGCCCACTACCTTAATGTCTGGCATGTAAGAGGAACTCCCGGTTGCCTTCCGCTCCCAGTATGGGGGAAGGAATGATCTGGGTCTGAAAGCCTAGCTCGTGAACGGCTTTTTCTACGCGTTGACACGCCTGGTGGTGCAATGCAGGATCGCGAATAATTCCTCCCTTGCCAACTTGGTCCCGATCTAATTCGAATTGAGGCTTTACCAGAATAACCATTTCGGCGTCTTCGGCCAGCAGGCCCGCCAGCGCCGGTAAGATCATTGTGATGGAGATGAAACTGACATCGCAAAGGGCCAGGGCGATCGGCTCAGGGACCTGGTCGCGAGTAAGGTAGCGAGCGTTCACTTGTTCCTGCACGATGACGCGTGGATCGTTGCGCAGTTTCCAGTCCAGTTGCCCGGTGCCAACGTCGATGGCGTAGACGCGCGCGGCGCCGCGCTGCAGAACGCAGTCGGTGAAGCCGCCGGTGGACGAGCCCACGTCCAGACAAACCTTGCCGGACACGTCGATCGCGAAATGATCGAGCGCGGCCTCCAGCTTCAACCCGCCACGGCCTACGTAGCGCGGTTGTGCCAGCAGTTCGATTTTGGCAGCCGCATCGACATTGGAGCCGGCCTTGTCGGCCTTCTGTCCATTGACAAGCACCTGCCCAGCCAGGATCAGCGCGCGCGCTTTTTCGCGAGATTCCGCCAGGCCACGCTCCGCGACAAGGACATCGAGACGGGTTCGGTTAGGCACGCCGGTGCACGATGAAGTCGGCCAACTGGCGCAATCGTTCCGCACGTTCGTCTAACGGACGCAGTGCGAGATGCGCGGCCAGCCTTTCTTCTTCCGCCATCTCGCGCGACCGCTCCAGGCCATACACCGCCGGGAACGTGATCTTGTGCTGTTGTGCGTCCTTGCCCGCTGTTTTGCCGAGCGCCTCGGAGGATTGCTCCACATCCAGCACGTCGTCCACGATCTGAAACGCCAGGCCGACGTGTTCGCCGTAGCACGACAGCGCGTCTAATTGATCCTTATCGGCGCCCGCATAGATGCCGCCCATGCGCAGGCTCGCGCGGAGCAGCGCTCCGGTCTTGGCGCGATGGATGGCTTCGAGCAGCACGGCGTCGGGATGTTGACCCTCGCCTTCGATATCGCACACCTGGCCGCCGATCATGCCGCCCACCGTACCTGCGGCGGTGGAGAGTTCGGCAATGAGAGCAATCTTTCGATCACCCCCGCGATCGCCCGCGCAGTCCATTTGCGCCAGCACTTGGAACGCGAGCGTGAGCAGCGCGTCGCCGGCCAGAATCGCGAGGGCGTCGCCAAATACTTTGTGGCAGGTGGGAACGCCGCGCCGCAAATCGTCGTTATCGAGCGCCGGCAGATCGTCGTGAATCAAGGAATAGGTGTGAATCAACTCGAGCGTGCAAGCGCACGATTCAATGCCCGCGGGCGAGTCCGATACAGCCTCAGCCGCGGCCATGCACAAGAGGGGACGAATGCGTTTGCCGCCCGCGAACAGGCTGTAGCGCATCGCTTTGTGGATGGATTCGGGCAGCGTGGACGCGGGTGGAACCCAGCGCTCCAGTGCATCGTCCACACGCGCTTGTTGCCGCGCAACGTATTCGGCCAGGGTCATGCTTGATCGGCCTGCCTCATGCTCTGTCCGGCCGGAAAGGCTCGGCCTGGACCTTGTCGCCTTTACGGGTCAGCATTTCGATGCGCGTTTCAGCCTCTTCCAATTGCTTGCGGCAGCTCTCGCTCAATTGCATGCCTTTTTCAAACAACTCGAGTGCTCGATCGAGCGGCAATTCGCCGCTCTCCATCTCCTTGACGATCAGTTCAAGTTGCTGGAGTCCAGTCTCGAAGGTGGCCGCCGGCTTTTCTTCTGCGGGCATTCAATTATTCTAGCGTTCACACGAGTGTGAACGCTGCAAGCACGAGTGCTTGCGCCACGACTTTCGAAATAGGCTTCGAGTTCACTCGGTAATAGGAACTTCCAGAGCAACTCGCGTACCGCTTGCTGGTTGTGCAGTTATCGTTAGTTTCCCGTTCACGGATCGCACGCGCTCTTCCATGCCGATCAATCCAAGCCCACCATTCCCTCTGGTCATCCGAGGGTCAAAGCCAATGCCATCGTCGCTGATGAGGAGCACTATCGTCCTGTTCGGGCAAGTGAGCGCGACCCAGGCGTGCGTGGCCTTAGAATGTTTGGCGATATTCTGTATACTTTCCCGTGCGACCTGATATACGCAGGAGGCCACTTCAGGCGGGACTACTTCCGACAGAGCGCCGCTCTTGAATTCGAAAGCTATACCCGGCGCTAGATCGGAACCCTGCTTGCACAACTCTCGCAGGGCAATCACAAGACCCAAGTCATCAAGGACAGGCGAGTGTAACTGAAGCGCGATATGGCGGGCATCGGCCGCCGCCTGGATGACGCGTGCCTGCAACCCCTTAAGCCAGATTGCCATATCCCTGCGAGGCGGGGGCTTGGCCGCACATCCGACCCAGCTCAATGGCAAGGGAAGCCAGATCCTGGCAGATTCGATCGTGCACGTCACGGAACAACTTACGATGCTCGTCGTCTTGAGCCGTCAGAAGACTACTGGCCAGCGCGCGGATTTCGTTGCGGCTGGTTGCCAACGCAGCTTCGGCGCGCTTTCGCTCAGTGATGTCCATGCTCACACCCACCATTCGGATGGGCTTGCCCTCCGAATCACGCAACAGTTTTCCCTTGGCGAGCAGCCAGTGGACTGTGCCGTCCGGCCAGACCACGCGGAACTCACTATCGCAAGGATCACCACCTTGCCGGGTTTGCTCTCGTTCGGCTTGGACTCTTTGGCGGTCTTCAGGATGAATCAATTGGAGCCACTCCTCGACGGAGGGACCAATATCGCTAGTGGGAAGGCCATACAAGGGGTTAAATTCTCTTGAACCGTGGCCTACATTCTCGCGAAGATTCCAATCGTAAGTGGCAATCCCCGCTGACGATTGGGCAAGTGCCAGCCGTTCCCGGCTTACTAGAAGCTCCTCTTCGGCCCGTTTTTGTGCGGTGATATCGGTAACTGAACAGTACACGGCGTAGATGCGACCCTCTGTTGTGAAGAGCGGATACCAACGCTCGGTGTAATATCTAACTTGCCCAGGCTCGGCGGTCGTCTCGTCGCTCGTTTCCCAGTTCAGGAGCGGTCTACGGGTCTCCGTGACTTGTCTGAATGCATCTCGGAGACGGGGAGCTTTGTGCGGCACTACTTCCTCGACGGTTCGTCCGATGTGATCTTCGGCAGGAATGCCATTCATCTGAGCAAGACTCTTGTTGACTACCCGGTATCGCATCTCGTCCGAGTACAGAGCAAAACCGATCGGGGCTTCTTCCATCGAATGACGAAGCATCGCGATTGGATCCTTGTAAGCCTTAAGAGCCGTTTCGGCATTCTCCAAGGAGCGGCGGAGACGCGCCACCTCTTCTTCTAACTCGGAAACGCGCCCACGCAGTTGACGATTCTGTTCGTCCGGCGAAGGCTCCGCTTGGGTTTCGTCGCTCATCAGAAGGGACTCCGGTATCGATCGTACCCTGCACGCGGAAAGTTCTTCCCTAAGGATCGGTTTTTATCATACCGCAGGAGAGAAAACTCTCTTCCATTCAAAGTGGTTCGCCTTAAGCGTGTGGCCGTGATAGCAAGAGTGTATCGCCACTCCAAAAAGAATTCCACAAGCGAACGAGCGTTCGAGGATAGCGAGCGGGATCCCCTTATCTTCTCGGCATTGTGCCTTTGCGGAAAGGCTCGGACACGAGTTGCCATTCGTCCTGGTAGATCGCTTAGCCAGGTCCGTCTGTCCTGATTTTCTTTACGTATCCCCAACTGGCCTCAATTGTTCCCGCATCACGCGACGCCGGCATCGAGAACCGGCCGATCGCCCAGTCAAGTTGACGTACAACGCCGTCCGCGCAAACACCCGGACGTATTAGTCGGCGACGCGTTGAGGTGCCACCCGAGGGCAACTCTTGTGCGGGCCGCTGAAGCCACTTCCGTGTTATCGTGATGCCGATGGTGAAACTTCAGCGGCTTACCTTACTCGCCATCGGTCTGCTAGCCGCTGCGGTAGTGGGCTCGGCGGCGACTGAGACTTACTACTTCTTCGTTTTCAGCAATCCGGTGGCAGGTCACGAAGACCAATACAACCAATGGTACGACCATCAGCACGCGCAGGACGTGGTTGCGATTCCCGGCTTTGTCACCGCACAACGGTTCGTAAAGAACGATCTGCCCCTCTACCGCATGGTCGATTTGCAGGTTCCGAAATATCTCATCATCTACAAAATTGTCAGCGCCGATGTGGAAGCCGTGTTTAAAGAGGTCAATCGTCGGCTCGAGAGCGGCGAAACTGTGATCAGCCCCAGCTTCGACCGCAAGACGTCTGTCAGTTACGTCTACAAGCCTTTTCGGCCGGAGATTAAAGGCGTGGGAGGCGAGCCCAAGGGCGCCAGGCCAGGTCCCAAGCAGACCTATGATCAAGTCGTGTTTACTGCAATGGTGGGGGGTCGGGAGCCTGAATTTAACCAGTTCTATGACGAGCATCACGCCCCGGAACTGGCGGCCATTCCTGGCTTCGTCAGCGCACAGCGGATGATTTTGGCGCGGCCTTCAACTGCATCCATCGCGGCGACAAAATATCTCGCGCTGTTCAAGGTCGTAACATCCGATCTCGCCGCCGTGAAGGAAATCGCCGCCGGGCCCGGCTTCACGAAAAGCCCGGCTTTTGATACACGGGCAACCCGAGGATACACATTTCGTGCGATCGGACCCGTGATCGCAGGCGACCAGGTACGCGCAGACAGGGCTAGGGGCAATGCGTCCAAAGTGTCTAAGTAGCGGCTAGCAATACTGCTATAAAACTAACGTTTGAACACGTGTCACAACCGAACGGCACTGAACGATTAGTTCCGATTGGGCTCCGGGCATTCCCCGTTATGGTTCATTATCGGCCCCTATTCTCGACTAAACTTCATTGAGCGCACATCGACGACATGGCCGTCAAAGTGCGATAACTTCCGAGTGCGCCGTCATCCGACAGCGACCCTAAACCCCGTGCGACTGATCGTTACTTGGTTCAACAGGTAGATAGCCTAACGCAGACGGTCCGTGACGAGTCCGGTCGCGAACTCGCGTGTCAGACCCAGCGCGCGGCTGCGACACCGCTATCTTCAGGGCGGGAGTTGAAGGCGATGGCCGCTTGTGGCGCGGCACGATGGATGGCGTTGACCACCGCTTCAAACAGAACCAGCCGACTGGGTGGCAGGCGGAGACCCGCGCCAATCACTACGCAGTCGTAGACGTGACCGGCCAGGCAGCGTTCAACCGTCGGGACCGCAGTCTTGTCGGGGTTGATGAAGCAGTTTTGAGCATGCCAGCCCCGCGCTGCGAAATCGGCCAGCGCGAGTTTGACCCCAGCGTGGATCTTCTCCGCGGTCATGCCCGGCGGCAGCGCTGGGTCCGAAAAGTCCACCGTCGCAGGATCAAGACCGATCAACACGACACGTTTCATCGACCCTCCTCTGCACTCGCAAACTCAGGGACTACTGGGAGCCAGGTCAGCCATCGAAATGGCAACAAACGGGCTCTGGGCTAATCAGGAGCATATTATTCATGAGGCGACCAAACGGTCAAGGCTTGCTGCACGAGCGCCGAGTTTTCCGCAATTGTCACACGTCCTCGCTGCCGTAGCCTCACTCGCATTTCAAAGAATGTACCATTGTCGCGCGACCTACTTAGAGGCTTC
Source organism: Bryobacterales bacterium (assembly GCA_963747945.1). Classification (GTDB taxonomy): domain Bacteria; phylum Acidobacteriota; class Terriglobia; order Bryobacterales; family Bryobacteraceae; genus Palsa-89. The sequence goes on along the minus strand of CAVVHB010000022.1, from coordinate 674,994 downwards.
TGGCTGTGTGGTCAGCAACCCGGAAGCTATCCACTTGGACGTGTAGTCGCCTATGGTGACTTGTGTGGAGTTTGAATCGGTGTGCGCTCGTCCGCGATTGCGTAATGAATATCTTCTGTATTTTCGGGATATGAAGTATGGTTGCGATGGAACCAGGGAGGCCGGTCACTCCCTCACGGTCGTTCAGTAGGCACCACCGTGGAGCGGCTGATCTCGGCGATGGACCGCGCGCCACATTGCTTCATCGTGAGAGCGAATTCGGCGTTCAGAATGTCGATCACCTTCTCCACGCCGGGTTGACCAAACGCGGACAGGCCCCAGATGTAAGGCCGTCCAATGCCCACTGCGCGCGCGCCGTACGCCAGAGCCTTGTAAGCATCCGTACCCCTGCGGATGCCGCCATCCACCATCACCGGAATGCGCCCCGCGACGCCGTCGATCACTTCGGGCAGGCATTCGATGGTGGCGCGATACGTTTCGGTGGCTCGTCCGCCGTGATTGGAAACCAGGATGCCATCCACGCCATGCTCCACACACATGCGCGCGTCCTCGCGGGTTTCGATGCCCTTTAGCACCAGCTTCATTTTCGTAACCTTCTTCAAACGATCCACCTGCTGCCAGGTGAAGGTGGGCGAGTTGATGGTGACGCCTTTCATGTCCAGGCCGTCGAACATTGGCCGGCTCATAGTGATGGAACCGAACGGTTCGCCGTGGCAATCGGCACACTGTCTGGAATCGATGCGGCGGAAACGGGTTGCCGTCTCGGTGTTGCGGCCAGCCAGCAGGTCGATGGTCCACGCCAGCACTGGGCAACCGGCGTCCTCCGCCCGCTTCACGATCCTTTCGGTGAAGCCCCAATTCGAAACTGCATAAAGCTGGTACCAGACCGGTCCGCCGCGCGCCTTGATGACGTCTTCCACGCTGTGCGAGGTAACCGTCGAGAGAATCTGCAGCGCCTTCCTGCTCTGTGCCGCGCGAGCCACGCCCACCTCGCCATCGGCGTGAAACATTCCTTGCGCGCCCACCGGACAAAGGAAGATGGGACTGTCCCAGGTGGTTCCGAAGAGTTCCACGCGCGTGTCGATTTTCGCGACATCCACCAGTTTGCGCGGGCGAAGTTGTATATGTTTGTAAGCTTCGTGATTCCTGTCGCGCGTGATATTGTCGTCCACGCCCGAAGCCATGTAGCCCCAGTGCGCGGGCGGAAGCGCCTTGCGAGCGGCGGCTTCGAAATCCATCACGTCCAGAGCGTCTTTTGGGGTAGTCAGTGGATTGGCCAGAACTTCATCCAAAGCCTGGGTCTGGAAGGCGCGGGCGGGCAGGGAAGCGAACAACGGGCTGGCAGCGAGAAACTTCAGAAAAGCGCGCCGATCCCGAAACTGCCGCCGGGCGGACGGCGAAAGAGGCATCGCAATCATGACTGCTCATTCTATTACTTTCCGTCTTACGCCGTGGCTATTACTTTCCGTGTAACCATAGGCCGTGGCGGTCGTCCCACATACAATGCGGCGCGGGGACTCCAAGTGGAGGATGATTGAAGTTTTGCCTTAAACACGCCCAACGCGTAAATGTCGCGGTGCTCGTCACCGTCTCTTCTTTCTCTATCACAATCGTTCTTGCCCAGGCTCCTGCAACGCAGCCGGCTTCTTCACAACCGTCTTCTTCACAACCGTCGACAGAATCGTCTTCGACAGAACCGTCTGCCTCCATACCAGCATTCGACGATCGCATTTTCGGCATTATTCCAAACTATCTGACGGTGGAGGATCCGCTACAGAAGGTGGTGCCTCTCACGATGAAACAGAAGTTCGCTTTGTTTGCGAAGGAGACGGTGGATCCCTATACCTTTGCTGCCTCGGCCGCTGGAGCGGCGCTATCGCAAATAGACGACGACAATCCGAGGTACGGACACGGCGCCGGCCCTTATGCCGAGCGCTTTGGCGCGGCCATGGGTGACGTCACCACGCAGAACTTTTTTTCAGACGCAGTGCTGGCCTCCCTGCTGCACGAGGATCCACGGTACTTTCGCCGAGGTCCCGAATACGGCGTGTGGTCTCGTGTGGGCTACGCGCTGAGCCGGGTGGTGATCACACGGACGGACAAGGGCGCCGCCACGTTTAATTTCTCGGGCATCGGGGGCATGAGCCTGGGGATCGCGCTCTCGAACGCTTACTATCCCGATAGCAGCGTCAACGGCCAAGAGGTGGCCACACGATTTGGAACCAGCCTGGCGGCTTCCGCGCTCGGCAACCTTTTGCCGGAATTCTGGCCGGACGTTCACCAGCGATTCTTTCGTCGCAAACCCCGCCCTCCCAGTCCGCCGCCCTCGAAACCTTGAGCCGAAATCTGGAGGCTAAAATAAAGGCATGGCCGTCCCGCCAATCCCGCCGCCACTAGCGCAGCTTGGACGCCGGCCATTTTCGTTTTATCCCGCCATTCTGAACGCGGGACACAACGAGTGGGTTTATCGCAACGCCACGTGGTCCGATGTGCTGGTGCGCAACACAAAAACAAATGAAGAGGTCTCCGTGCCCCGGCGCTATGTTGGCGAAATTTCGAGTGTGGATGCGCCGGTGATGATTGTGGGCCTTCTGGCCGAGCTGGAGTACCGCGCGGGAGTGGTGTGGCCGGCCGAGCGACGCGTGATCGAAATGCCGCGCGCGGTAAACGATGCGCCGCGGACCCGGCTGGCGCGATCCCCGGCGGCGCTTGCCCCAGTGGTTGGTATTCGCTTGGAAAACGACAGGACCTCGCGGGTCGGCAAGGTGATTGTCGGCGGCGTTGCGCTGGGCGTGGCCGGATGCGTGCTCGCGATCAGTCTGTTCCGCGGCGGCGTAATAGCCACCCGTGCCTTCTACACCCCGTCATTCCAGGTAGATTTGCCGTTAGCGCCAGACGATGACTATGCCGCTGTTGTGGGCACGTTGGGCCAGCCGGCGGCGGAGCGTTGGCGACCGGGCCTATCCGGGATGGCCGGCGAACAGTACGAGCTGCTGGCTTATCCTCAGCGCAAGTTGTACGTCATTTTGATGGGCCCCGACCGCAGCGGCGCCAGATACATCGGAGCACTGGACTGGAATTGGCATCCCGCGCACGCGGTGGATCTTGCCGGCCGCGGCTCCAGCTACGGTCTGTTGAGACGCCTGCCGAGATTCTGATTCGGTGCGGGTTGGAACAGGTGGGCTTGCCCCGATAGACGACTAGCGGCATCCGTGACCGGCTGCTGAATTGCCGCCGCGTTACAATCACCAGATCATGCGGCCGTCCACCACCACTCGATGTTTTCTACTCCTGGTTGCCTCATGCCTGCTGTGCGCCCAACAACCATTTCTCAGCGAAGCCCAGTGGACGCTGCTGCGCGATGAAGCCAGCGGTGTGGCTCCGTATGAGAACCTGCGTAGCCTGACGCGGCTGCATCGGGTACCGGCGACGGCGGAGTTCGACCAGGCGGCGGAGTTCATGCTCTCGCGGGCAAAAGAATATGGGCTGCAGGATGCGCACGCGGAGCAGTTTCCGATCGATGGAAAAATTCACTACGGGCTGATGCGATCGCATCTGGGATGGCAGGTGGAGGCTGGGCGCCTGTGGGAGCTTCAGCCGGAGCATACGCTTCTGGGCGACTGGGCTACCGATCCGATCCGGCTGGCGGATTACAGCCACAGTGCGGACGTGGACGCGGCCATGATCGACGTTGGCGCCGGGACCAGTGAGTCGGACTACGCGAACAAGGACGTGCGGGGGAAGATCGTGCTGGCCGACGGGAGCTTGGCCGCGGTACAGAAGATGGCAGTGACGGAGCACGGGGCGGCGGGGATCGTGAGCGACATGCCGAACCAGACCACGGCGTGGTCGGGCCTGGACACAACCGTTGTTCGTTGGGGTCATCTCGATGCACTGCTGCCGAGCGGATTCGCTTTTATGGTGTCCCGCGGAACGGCGACGGCATTGCGGGCGCAACTTACTGGCGGCCGACAGGTGATGCTGAGTGCGCACGTCAAGGCGGAGGTGGGGCCGGGGCACTGGACGGTTATCACGGCAACGATACCGGGCACAGACGCTCAGGCGGGTGAGGTGGTCTATAGTTGCCATCTCGACCATCAGCGGCCGGGTGCGAACGACAACGGCAGCGGGTGCGTGACAATTCTCGAAGCGGCGCGAGTGCTTGCGAGCTTGATCGGAAGCGGCAAGCTGTCGCGGCCTCGACGGACGCTGCGTTTCATCTGGGGGCCGGAGGTGGAGGGTACCATGGCGTTCCTGAGCGCGCATCCCAACATCCGGCGCTCCATGCGGGCCGACATACATATGGATATGGTGGGCGGCGATCCGCACAAGAACAAGTCCATCCTGCATGTGACGGAGACGCCGTGGTCGCTGCCGAGCTTTGTGACCGATGTGGGGGAATTGTTCGCCGAGACCATCCGGGATGGAGCGGCGGTGTACGCCGAGGACGGGTCCCATCCGGAGGCTGCGGTGCTGGAGGATCGGAACGGCGCCCCCGGTACGCGCAACGAATTTCTTTCGGACCGGACGCCGTATTCGGAGGGCAGCGATCACGACGACTATGACTCGTCAACCATCGCGGTGCCGTCGCTCTACCTGCGGGACTGGCCGGATATTTATATTCACACCGATCACGACACCCTGGACCAGATTGACCCCACCAAGCTGCGGCGAGTGGCATTGTTGGGTGCAGCTTCCGGATATACCTACGCCACAACGGATGCCGGGAGCGCCAGTTCATCGCTTCCATTCTTCGCGGCGCGCGCCGAACGGCGACTGGCTGCGGGTTTTGAGCGGGCGCAGGGTCTGGTGAACGACGGCCACATGCAACCCGAAGAGGCCTGGTATGAGGCTCGCAATCTGATGACGCAAATGTTGAGGCGCGAGCAGGCGGAGTTGCTATCGTTTGCCATTTACACCGGGACCGACGTCAGGACAGTTGGGGTCTTCAATAAGGACCTGGATGCTCAGGCTGCAATGCTGAACGGGTGGATCGACAAGGCTGCGGCGATTCGTGGCGCTCACAGCTTCCCGGCGTTGCCGCCCTGGCAGGGCCAACCGGACGCGTCTCGTATTCCAACGCGCACGGCCGAGTTTGGGCCGCTCACCTTCCAGAACGATGACGTGCTTCTGGACCGGCTGGGGAGCGAGCGCATGGCGAAGATCAAGCTGCTGAATAGCGCAGGGGACCGCTTATTCAGGGTGCAGGACCGGGGTGCGCTGTATGCTTATGAGATCGTCAACTTCGTCGATGGCAGGAGGTCGGTTGGCGAGATACGGGACGCGGTGGCCGCGGAGTACGGACCGATTCCGCTGGATGTGGTCGCCGATTATTTGAAGGCGTGCGAAGAGGCCAAGATCGTGGTCCTCCATTAACACCGCTTCCTATGGGCGCGGCTCAGAATCGGTGCTCAATGCTCACAGCTGCTTGCCGAATCTTGCGTTACTTCTCGGTCTGGCGCCGCCACGCGAAATAGCCGTCCAGCACATCGAGTTTCTGCAGGTTCGGTACATCGATGGCCTTGGACGGATCGTCCAGGTTCATCACCTGTGCGCTGGTATTGGTGAACGCGGGCCACTGCGGCAGTCCCGCGCCATTGGGGTCGCCTTTCTTAGCGAAGTTCACCCAGTACGAGGAGATTTCATCCGACACTGTCCGATCGGTTGCCGCCGCCGGCATGGCTGCGGTGAAGTTGCCAAAGACGTAGGCGATTTCACCGGCGTGCGCCGCGCCCCAATCCTTGAACTGCGGCGCATTGGGATAAGGCGGCCGATGGCTGAAATAGTAGACGTACACCTTGCCCTTGCCTGTTTTGGACTGGAGCCGTGCCCAGGTTAGTGTGGGCCAGGCGAACGTCGCGTCGCGGAACATGTCGCGCGAGGAACGGAGAGCTTCGGCGTCCGTCGAACCGGGATAGGCGGCTAAAATCTTGTCGGCATACTCGCCGTAGCCGGAACTAATCTCCTTCTGATACGCGTCCGCCTTGGCGAACGGGACAAAAAGCGCGCCTTCGTCCGAATTGGTGCCGATCAAGACGGGCGTGTCGTTGTAGCGTTTCGCTTGATAGAGCTTGTACTGATCGCCCAGCAGCACGTAACCATCGAAAATGGGCCACGAGCCGCCCAATCCGGGAGGCGAGTTTTTCAGCACGTCGGCCGCGGACTTCTTGCGTGCGTCGGCGATGGAAGCCGCGCCGAGTTTGGCGAGGAAAGCCTTGCCGTTCTTCTCGGCAGTGGCGAGCGAATCCATATTTTCGCCACCCTCGGCGCCGGTCTGATGTTCGGGAGCGAAGTTGCCGCCGCTTTCTGAAATCGCGCCACGGAACAATCCCTTGGCCAGCGGCGATGCCGACAGCATACTGACGGAGATTCCTCCCGCCGATTCGCCGAAAATCGTGACGCGGCCCGGATCGCCGCCGAACGCCGCGATGTTGCGCTTCACCCACTGCAAGCCGGCGATTTGGTCCAGCAGCCCGTAGTTGCCGGAGTGTCCGCCCTGCTCGCTCGTGAGCTCAGGATGCGCCAGGAAGCCAAATCGACCCAGCCGATAGGCGACGCTGACCACCAGCACGCCCTTCTTCGCCAGATTTGCGCCGTTATACAACGTGGCCGAAGTGTCTCCGATGGTGAAGCCTCCGCCATAGATCCAGACCATCACCGCCAATTTTTCGTTAGCCGATTTGGCCGGAGTCCAGACGTTGAGGTAGAGGCAATCCTCGTCGGTCTGGACGGACTCCATCCCCAGTTCCTTGTTGACGATGGGAACCTGCATGCACCCCGGGCCGAATTTGGCGGCGCTGCGGACTCCGGTCCATGCCACGGCCGGCTGAGGTGCACGCCAACGCAAGTCGCCGATCGGCGGCGCAGCGAATGGAATGCCTTTGTACACGGTGACACCGTCTTCCATCGTGCCTTGGACCAATCCCGACTGCGTGCGCACGGGTTTTAGCGACTGTGCCGTTAATCCAGATACGCAGGCCAGCGCGGCCCAGACAAATGCGAGCGTTGTGCGAGTTGTCATCTTCATCTCCCCTTTTCGCCGGTCCACCGAGCGACCGTCACCGCCATTCAGTTTAGTTCATTCCGATGTTGCCCTCGAACCTGTGCTGCCCCCTCGAAATAACGGAGATATGTAGATTCCAACCCGAACGTCGATGAGAAGTTCAACGGTTGCCGCACGCCGCCGCTGGAGAAGCCACGCATGCAAGACCAAGACGTGATCCGAGAATTCCTCGTTGAAAGTCATGAGAACCTTGCGCGTCTGGATCAGGAGTTCGTCGAACTGGAGAAGCACCCCAAGGATGCGGCTCTGCTGGCAAGCATTTTCCGCACCATTCACACCGTTAAAGGCACCTGCGGCTTCCTTGGGTTTGCGACCCTGGAAGGAATCACGCACGAGGCTGAGACCCTCCTGAGCCAATTGCGCGACGGTGAACGGGAACTCACGAGGTCCATGGTTTCCCTGATTTTTGACACCGTGGACGCCACTCGAAAGGTGCTGGCCTCAATTGAGGCGAGCGGGGAGGAAGGCCCGAATCGCTTTGAGGACCTGACCGAACGTCTGCGCGTTGCGGCTGAGTTGACGGAGGGCGCAGCCCCGGCGGACCAAAACGAGATGAGCGCTGCAGCTCAACCTGATGGCAAGAAGCCGGAGGAGGAGACGGGCCGGTCTTCGGCGGCGGCGGATGCGAACATTCGGGTCGGGGTGGGGCTGCTGGACAAGCTCATGGATCTGGTGGGGGAGCTGGTGCTGACGCGCAATCAGATCCTGCAGTACAACACCGAGCGCGAGGATGCGGCCCTGAACGCGACCTCACAGCGGCTGAACCTGATTACCAGCGAGCTGCAAGAGGGCGTCATGAAGACGCGCATGCAACCCATCGGGATGGTGTGGAACAAGCTGCCGCGCGTGGTGCGCGACATAGCGGCGTCACTAGGAAAGCAGATCCGGCTGGAGATGAACGGAGCCGGGACGGAACTGGACCGGACCATTATCGAAGCCATTAAGGATCCGCTCATGCACCTGGTTCGAAATTCGTGCGACCACGGCATTGAGGCGCCGAACGAGCGCGCGCGCGCAGGCAAGCCGCCCGAGGGCCGGCTGAGTCTTCACGCTTATCACGAAGGAGGGCAGGTCAACATCGAGATCAGCGACGACGGCGCCGGGATTGACGTCGCGCGTGTGAAACAGCAGGCCCTCGCGGGAGGCCTGCTGCGGCCCGAACAGGCCGAGAAGTTGAGCGATCGGGAAGCGTTGAACCTGATCTTCTTGCCCGGGTTTTCGACGGCCAGAAAGATCACCAACGTTTCGGGTCGTGGAGTGGGTATGGACGTGGTGAAATCTCATATCGAGAAGATCGGCGGCGTGGTGGATATATTCAACCGGCCAGGTGAAGGCGCCATGGTCAAGATCAAGATCCCACTCACATTGGCCATCATTCCAGGCCTGGTCATCACTAGCGGAAATCGTGGTCCGGGACCCCGTTCCGGCGGCGGAAGCGGGGAGCGCTACGTGATTCCTCAGGTCAGCCTGGTGGAGCTGATCCGGCTGGAGGGCCAGGCGGACCACTCGCAGATCGAGCGCATTCATGGCACGCCCGTATACCGCAGGCGCGGCGGCTTGTTACCCATTGCATACCTGGACGACATTTTGGGGCTGGAGCGCGGGCTGGAGACCAATGTGGTCAACATTGTGGTGCTGCAGGCCGAGGATCAGCAGTTTGGCCTGGTGGTGGATGGCATCCATGACACCCAGGAAATTGTGGTCAAGCCCTTAGGCAAACAATTAAAAGGACTCACCATCTACGCCGGTGCAACGATCATGGGCGATGGCGCCGTGGCGCTCATCCTGGACGTGCTCGGCATCGGCCAGCGTTCCGGGGTGCTGGGTGAATTCCGGGAGCAGGCGCGAGCGTCGGCCGAACCGAAGACGCCATCGGGGGCCGAGCAGCAGCGGCTGCTCCTGTTTCGGGCCGGTTCCTTTGAGCGCCTGGCCGTACCGCTGGCACTGGTCGCCAGGCTGGAAGAGTTCCAGCAGTCGGCTATCGAGCGCGCGGGCGGAGGCCTGGTGGTGCAATACCGGAACCGTATTCTCCCGCTGGTGCTTCTGCGGAGAGTACTCGAACCCAGCGTGCGTGGCCCGGACCAGACTACCGACCCGGTGCAGGTGGTGGTTTTCAACGACGGCGACCGCAGCCTGGGCATGGTGGTGGACCAGATCCTGGATGTCGCCGAAGAGGCGGTGACGGTGCGTCAGAAGTCGAGCCGGAAAGGCCTGCTGGGCTCAGCGGTGGTAGGCAAGCGAGTCACCGATTTCCTGGATCTCAATGAGGTCATTCAAGCGGCCGCGGAGAATTGGTTTCATGGCCAGGATGGAGCGGAGGGCGGCAAGAGAATCCTGGTTGCCGAGGCTTCATCGTTCTCGCGAGGCCTGATCCGGAGCAGTCTGGAGATGGCGGGATATCAGGTCCTGGAGGCCGCGACTGTGGACGAGGCAATTCGCGGACTGGAGCAACAGCCGGTTGACGTGGTGATGGCGGGGCTGGATCTTCCGCCCGGCGGCAGCTCCGCTTTGCTCGCCGCGATGCGCCGGCGGCCGCAATGGGAAAGAATTCCGGCGCTGGCGCTGAGCGAGGCTGCAATCGGGCCGGCCCAGGCATCCGCCGTTCGGATGGCCGGTTTCGAGGACTGCCAGCCGAAATTCGACCGGTTGGCCATGCTCGAGTCGGTGGCTCGGCTAGCCTCCGCGCTGGCTTTTTCCGAGGTCGCGCCTTCGACCGGGGGAGCGTTTGCGGCGGTGGAACGGGAGCGCTATTCATGACGGCCGAAACCGCGACCCTGAAACCCAAGCTGGCGCAGACCAGCGGACAGTTCTCCACGTTCTTTGTGGCGGATTTATTTTTCGGCGTGGACGTCCTCCGCGTACAGGAGGTATTGCGCTTTCAGCAAATGACCCGTGTACCTCAAGCGCCTGAAGTGGTGGAGGGTTTGATCAATTTACGGGGCCACATCGTCACCGCCATCGATATGCGGCGGCGGCTCGGGCTACCGCCGCGCCCTGGCGATCAGACGCCGATGAACATGGTGGTCCGCACCGACGACGGCGCGGTCAGTTTGCTGGTGGACGAAATTGGGGATGTCGTGGACGTGGACGCGGCTGCCTATGAACAGCCGCCGGAGAACCTCGATCCGGTGGCGCGGGAGCTCATCCGGGGCGTTTACAAGCTGAAGGACCGGCTATTGCTGGTTCTCGACGCGGAGCGCACCACCGAACTCGGGGCGGGATGGAAATCCGGCACTCCGCCTGGTCCGTCGGCGAGCGAGAAGTGAACCCCCGATTCGAAAAATAATTGAAGGCGACAATCTCGGAAGGAGAAAAAAACGGGATGGCAAAAGAATCAAAAGGTGCGGCGCAACCGCGACACGGAGCAAGCGGGAAAGCCGGGGCCGCGCTGATGGATTCCCCCCTGCGTTCACCCTCTCGCGGAGCGACGGCTTCGGGCGGCGCGGGCAGTCGGCAGGGGACGTCGGGGCAGGCCAACAGCAGCCACGGCGGCACAGGCCATTCGGGAGGGACGGTGAGCGGCGCCCAACGCTTCGGAATCGACGAAGCGAACCTGGCGATCCGCCGAAACTTCATCCGGCTAGGCGAGGAAGAGCGGAGCCTGTTATCCGGGTTGACGCCCTGGGCGCGATCGGTGGCGCCTGAGATCGCCAGGGAGTTTTATGACTGGCAGTTTGACTTCGGCCCCACCCGGCGCTTCTTTGAAGGCCACGCCCAGAGCGCCGGAACCTCGATCGGCCAGTTGCGCCAGACGCTGGAGCGCGCCCAGACCGGTTACTTCACTCAGATCTTTGAAGGCGCCGAGGAGAACTGGGGCGTCGGCTATTTCGAGCGCCGCCTGAAAGTCGGCTCGATCCACGACCAGATCAACCTTCCGTTCAAGTGGTACATCGGCTCCTACTGCGAGTTCCAGCGGCTGACCAGCCTGTACCTGCGGAAGGCATTTAAGGACTCGAAGAAGGTAGCCGCCGCCGAGCAGGCCATCATCAAGGTTTTCAATTACGACATCCAGGCCATCAGCGACGCGTTCCTGATGAATACTTTCGAGTCGATGGGACTGAGTCTGGAGGGCATTCAAGCCGCGCCCGGCTCGGATAAGACCGAGCACATCGACCAGATCAAGGAAGCCATCGGCGTTCTGATCCAGCAGGCCAGCGCGCTTTCAGCGGACCAGTTGCAAGACCCCGTGCTCGACCAACAGGTCCCTTGCGCCGGGGTGCTGGGGGAGTCGTTTGCCGGTCTTTCGGAAAACCTCCGGCGGATCGCGAGCCAGGCCAACGCTTTGGCGGACGGAGATCTGGACAGCAGCGTGTTTCCAGCCGATCAGATGACCGACCACCGGGTGCTGGCGAGTTCGATCCTACAAGTCAGGCAAAACTTGAAGAGCCTGGAGAAGGAGCTGGGGCGGCTGCCGGAGGCGTCGCGGGAAGGGCAACTCTCGGAACGTGGCAAACCCGAGCTGTTCCAGGGCGCCTACGCGGGCATCGTGAAGGGCGTCAACGAAATGCTGGACGCCATCCTGCTGCCGATCGGGGAAGGCAACCGGATCCTGGCCCAGGTGTCGAGCGGCCGGGTGGACGAATTGATCGCGCAAACCTACAAAGGCGACCACGAGAAGATGAAGCAGGCCGTGAATAATGTTGCGGTGGTGCTGCAAGGGTTGCAAAAGGAGCTAGGGCGGCTGACGGACGCGTCGCGGGAGGGCCGGCTCTCCGAACGCGGCAAACCCGAGCAGTTCCAGGGCGCCTACGCGGGCATCGTGAAGGGCGTCAACGAAATGCTGGACGCCATCCTGCTGCCCATCGGGGAAGGCAACCGGATCCTGGGGCTAATCCGCGGCGGCAACCTGCGCGAGAAGGTCGAGATTGCTTGCCGGGGCGACCACGAGAAGATGAAGGATGCGGTCAATGGCGTACATCTCTGGCTGAGCGATCTGGTTGCCTATGTGACCAAGATCGCCAACGGGGACCTGAGCGCATCGATCGCCAAGGCTTCCGATCAGGACCAGATTCACGAATGGCTGGTGCTGTTGAAAAATAGCATCAACGCGCTGGTGGCCGACGCCGGACTGCTGGTGAAAGCGGCCGTGGAAGGCAAACTGGCGACGCGCGCCGACGCCGGCAAGCATCAGGGCGATTTCCGCAAGATCATCGAGGGCGTCAACCAGACGCTCGACACGGTAGTTGAGCCGCTGAAAATCACCGCGCAAAGCGCAACCGCGCTGGCTTCTTCGTCCGAAGAACTGACGGCGGTGAGCCAGCAGATGGCCGGCAACGCGGAGGAGACCGCGACGCAGGCCAACGTGGTGTCGGCGGCGAGCGAGCAGGTCTCGAAGAATGTCGCCTCGGTGGCATCGGCCACCGAAGAGATGCAGGCCTCCATCCGCGAGATCTCCAAGAACGCCAACGACTCGGCTCGCGTGGCCAAGAATGCCGTCAGCGTGGCGCTATCGACCAATGAAACCGTGAAAAAGCTGGGCGAATCCAGCCAGGAAATCGGCAATGTCATCAAGGTGATTACCTCCATCGCGCAACAGACCAATCTGTTGGCGCTGAACGCGACCATCGAGGCGGCGCGCGCCGGCGAAGCGGGCAAGGGCTTCGCGGTAGTGGCGAACGAAGTAAAGGAACTGGCCAAGCAAACCGCCAAGGCCACCGAAGATATCGGCCGGAAGATCGATGCCATCCAGGGCGACACCAAGGGGGCGGTTAAGGCGATCGAGGAGATCGGCACGATCATCAACCAGATCAACGATATTTCCAACAGCATCGCCTCGGCCGTGGAAGAACAGACGGTGACCACCAACGAGATCGGGCGTAGCGTCACCGAAGCATCCAAGGGGGTGGACGATATCGCCAAGAACATCGGTGGCGTGGCCGTGGCGGCGAAGAATACCACGCAAGGCGCCAACGATACCCAGAAGGCGTCACAGGAAGTTGAGCCTGATGGCGGCCCGGCTGCAGACGGTCATCTCGAAATTCACTTTTTGACGAGCGCCGGGCGGACGGGTGACGCGGCAAGGAAGAAGGAGGCGAAGGGATGGCCAGAGCACTCGTCGTGGACGATTCCAGGGCCATTCGGATGATTCTCGCGAAAATTTTGAAGGAACTCGGGTTCGAGGTCCGCGAAGCGGCCAACGGGCGTGAAGCCTGGGAGGTGATCGAAGCCGAAAAGACCGCCGTTTCGCTGGTTCTGTCGGACTGGAACATGCCGGAGGTCAATGGACTGGAGTTGCTCAAGCGGTTGCGGCAGGATCCGGAACTTTCTTCACTGGTGGTGGTTATGGTCACCACCGAGACCGAACTGGAACAGATGGCGGTGGCCTTGGAGGCGGGCGCCAACGAGTACATCATGAAGCCGTTCACCAAAGAAATCCTGATGGAGAAGCTCCAGATGGTGGGAATCCATCCGTGAAGAGCGGGGGGGGGGTGGAGAGGAGTGGGATGGACAGGAGTAAGCGATGGCTGCCGTGAACAGGCGATTGCTCCACCCCGGAGAGCGGATCCGCGTGCTGGTGGTGGACGACTCGGTGGTGATCCGGCGCCTGGTCACTCACGCTCTGGAGCAGGATCCGGCGCTCGAGGTGGTTGGGGCGGCGGCCAACGGCTTGATCGCGCTGCAACGGATCCCACAGTTGAATCCCGACCTGCTTACGCTGGACATCGAGATGCCGGAGATGGATGGCCTGGAAACCATGCGGCGCATCAGGCGCGAGTATCCCCGGCTGCGGGTCATCATGTTCAGCACGCTGACGGAGCGGGGCGCGGCGGTAACTCTGGAAGCCTTGACCCTGGGGGCCGACGATTACGTGACCAAGGCTTCCAACGCAGGGTCGCTCGACCGCTCGATGGCGCGCCTGGGGGGAGAACTGATCCCGAAGATCAAACAGTTTTTCGACCTGCCGGGACAGAGCCGCACCCCAGCCCGGCCTGCGCCGGACAATATCATCGCGACGCCGGCGGACCACGGGAGCGCTTCCATCCTGCGGCAGAGTACGAAGGCGCGGCCCAGAGTGGTAGCGATTGGAGTCTCCACGGGCGGGCCGACAGCGCTGGGCGCGATACTGCCGCAGTTTCCGCCCGAGTTCCCGCTGCCCGTCCTGGTGGTGCAGCACATGCCACCGCTATTCACCCGCTTGCTGGCCGAGCGTCTTCACGCCACCTGCCGGTTGCCGGTGGCCGAAGCGAGCCAGGGCGACCCGGTGGAATCGGGCAAGATCCTGATTGCGCCTGGAGATTTTCACTTCAGAGTGGCCTCCCACGGCGGCGGAGCACGAGTGTGTCTGGACCAGTCGCCGCAGCAGAACTCCTGTCGTCCCGCGGTAGACGCGCTGTTTGCTTCCGATTGGGGAGGTTTATGGGGGCGCAGCCATCGCAGTCATTCTGACCGGCATGGGGCAGGATGGGTTACGCGGTACAGAGATTCTCAAGGCGCAAGGCGCCAGCATCCTGGCACAAGATGAGGCTTCGAGCGTGGTTTGGGGGATGCCCGGCGCGGTGGTGAACGCGGGCCTTGCGGACCGCGTGCTGCCCCTCGATCAAGTGGTTCCGGAGATCCTCAGCATGGCGGGTCGAACGTAAGCACGGCAATGCCAAGCCAAACCTCCATCGCCGAGATCCTCTCGGAGAACTACCAGTTCCTTCAGGAGCATGTCTATTCACAGAGCGGCATCGTGCTCGAAGGTAACAAGCACTACTTGTTCGAAAGCCGTCTCACGCCCATCGTCAGACGGCTCGGCCTTGGCTCCATCAACGATTTGTGCGCGCTCATCCGCGCAACGCGCGAGACCACCATCGGCAACCAGGTGGTGGAGGCCATGACCACCAACGAAACCTACTTCTTCCGCGAGCCCGCTCATTATGAGGCCATACGCAAGGTCTTGTTGCCCCAGCTGAAGGAAGACCGGAGGGATACCAAGAAGTTGCGGTTCTGGTCGGCGGCGGCATCCACTGGACAGGAAGCTTATAGTTTGGCCATGCTCCTCCTGGAGAATGGGCTTGCGCGACTGGAACATTCAAATCCTCGGTACCGATTTTTCCCCGCGGGTGGTGGAGCGCGCGCAATCCGGCATCTACCAGCAGATTGAAGTGAACCGGGGGTTGCCGGCGACCCTCCTGGTGAAGTATTTCCGCCGTTCCGGCATGGACTGGCAGTTGAGCGAGCAGGCGCGGCGCATGGCTCGTTTCGAGACCATTGACCTGCGCAAGAGCATGCGCGCGCTGGGACCTTTCGACCTGGTGTTCTGCCGCAACGTCATGATCTATTTCGACGCTGAAACCAAAAGCAAACTGCTGACGGAACTCCACAGCACGTTGTTTCGTGGCGGCTGGCTATTGCTGGGCGGCTCGGAGGCCGCGTCAGGCGTTGAGCAGTGGTTTGAAAGAAAGGCCGTGGAAGGCGCACTGGTGTACGTTGCCCGATGAGAGGACATTATGCCAACTGAATTGAGCGCGGAAGTAGTGCCGAGCGAACTATCGCAAATTGTGGCGTCCGTGTTCGAGACCATGCTGAATCTGCAAGTGAACGATTCTGAGACGCCCTGGTTCCCCAGCCCGGATCGATTGACGTCCGCTGTCCAACTCATGGGCGAATGGAACGGCGCGGTGCTGCTGGAGTGCGACCGGGGGCAGTCTTGCCGCTTTGCAGCCCGCTTTCTCTCCATCGATCTGCCCCCCGCGGTGGACGATGTCGTGCGCGACGTGCTGGGCGAACTCGCCAACATGATCGGGGGCAACCTGAAATGCATATTAGTTCCTGGTATCCGGCTTTCCATGCCCTCGGTAATGGATGGCAGCGCCGATTCTCTGCGGGTATGCGGAGTCGAGGTCCGCGAGCGGCTGGCTTTTCAATGTGACGAAGGCACCTTCTGGATCACGGTCCTCGCCACGCGATCCTGAAGCGACGGCACTCCACGCTGCGCCCGGCGGCGCACAGCCGGTCCCCAGCGCTCCCTTGGCCCTCGAATAGGGCACCCGGTCGCGGTTCTGAACCGCGCGCGTCAGCCATATTCCCATTCTTGGTTCTTCAAACATTTTGAAAGTAATCGGTACATGGTCCCATTCCAGAGTGAGGGGCAATGAAACATTTGGGTACCCAAACTACTGGCCAAGCCAAGCTACCGGGGGGAGAATTAATGCGCCGCTGTTCCGCGTCACCGTGTCGGGTTCTGATGTGTTTGTTATTGACCATGGCGTGTAGTCTCCACGCGGCGGACACGGTTTACGTGGGCGCGGGCTACGGGCTCTACAAGAGCACCGACGCGGGCGCCACCTGGAACATGCTGAATGTTCCTCTGAACACTCCGTTCATTTAGGGATGGGTCGCCCCACTATTTTTGGCCATGGATCCCCAGAACACTTCGAAGATCTATTTCATCGGTTAGGCGGGGGGCACGGCGTTCTTCGCCAGCTCGGATGCAGGCGCCACCTGGACCGTCACGCCTTTTATCGGCCTGCAACCGACCCATTTGGCTGTGGACTTCGCGGGCAAGGCGATCTACATCTCGGCGAGCACTACCTCCGGCGGCGGCCAAGCTAAGCTGTATAAGAGCACCAATACGGGCGCAAGCTGGACGCAACTCACCCTACCCGGCACCGCGGCGGAACCATCCGGCGCCACGGTGCTCAATGTTTTCGCGGATCCGACCGTTTCAGGCACGCTGTATTTCTCGACCGACAATGGAACTTACTTCTTTAAGAGTACGGATTTCGGAAGCACTTGGACCCAGGTGGCTCAAGAAGCGGCTCGTAGACCTTCCTACGTCGATCCGCACAACCCCTTGATTTGGTATGACGTCACCGGCGGTTCGGTGGGCAGCGCTTTGCTCAAGAGTACGGACGGCGCATCCAGCTTCACCCAGCTCAACATTCCGAGCGATGATGTGAATTCGGTGAGCGTAGGAGCGGTTTCGAACACGGTTTACGCTGCCGGGGATGTGGCGGGACTCGGGGGAACCGTCCTGAAATCAACCGACGGCGGCGACACCTGGACGGCCCTTCAGAATGGGCTGTTCACCTCATACGGCGGCTTGGTCTGGGCCGACCCGGTGGATTCATCGACTGTATTCGTCAACGATTATATCGACCCGGGCAGCTTCTACGTCTCCACTGACGGTGGCGCGCATTTCAATCCGAGCAAGCTCCCCCAGGGGCCGCCCGGCTGCGTGCCCGGCAATTGTGCGGTACCAGAGGTCTCCGATCTCTTGTTCGCGGAGTCCATCCCGGCGCCGCCTGTGGTCACATCCGTGGTGAATGGCGCAAGCTTCCAGCCCGGAGTGGTGGCCAATTCGTGGGTCACCATTCAGGGCACCGGCCTCGCCCCCAAGACCGACAACTGGAACAACTCGATCGTCAACGGAGAGTTGCCCACCTCCCTCGACGGCGTGAAGGTGAGCATGGGTGGGAAGCCCGCGTACATTTACTTCGTATCGCCTGACCAGCTCAACGTGCTGGCGCCCGACATTCCCCCCGGCCCGATCAATGTGACCGTCACCACCGCCGGCGGAACCAGCGCGGCTTTTCCGGCCACGGCCAGCACTTACGGCCCGGCATTTTTCGGTTGGCCCGGTAACCAGGCGGTGGCAACGCGAACCGATTACAGCTATGCAGTAAAGCCCAGCACCTTTGCCGGCGCAACCACCGTGGCAGCCAAGCCCGGGGAGATTATTATCCTGTGGGCCACCGGGTTCGGTCCCACAAAGCCAGCCGCGCCCGGCGGAGTTGCTGTCCCGAGCGATCAAACATACGCGACGGCCACTCTGCCGTCCGTCAGCATCGGCAACATTCCGGCTACGGTAGAGGGCGCTGCGCTGGCGTCCGGCTCGGCCGGCTTGTACCAGATCGCGATCCAGGTACCCGGGTCGCTCACCAACGGCGACTGGCCCATTCAGGCGAGCATCGGCGGAGCGCCATCGCCTGCTGGAACAATCCTGTCGGTACATCAATAATGCGCAAGCGCGGAATTTTCATCACCACGACGTGGCGACCGGCTTCCCTGTTATTCGCGTTTCTAACACTCTGCAGCGGTCAAAGCGTGTTGAGCATAGTGGCCGGCAACGGGACCACTGGTTTTTCAGGCGATGGCGGGCCGGGCCCGGGCGCGATGCTTTCATCGCCTATCGGTGGATTGGCGGCGGACAGCGCCGGTAACGTTTATATCGCCGACGTCGGGAACGATCGCGTTCGCAAGGTGAACGCCCAGGGAATCATCAGCACGTATGCAGGCAACGGAAAACCGGGCACTGCCGGGGATAGCGGTCCAGCCCTCAGCGCGCAGCTTTACAGCCTGCTCTCCACCAGTTGGCCCGTTGAAGGGTTGGCGGTGGATGCAGCCGGGAACCTCTACATCACCGATAAGGTGAACCACCTGGTGCGCAAAGTCACGCGGGCCGGAGCGATCAGTACTTTCGCGGGCGGTGGACTCTATTCGGTGCTCGGCGACGGCGGCCCAGCGGCCAAATCGGGGCTTCCCGCGCCAACCAGCGTCGCGGTTGACGCCAAGGGAAATGTGTACATCGTGGATGGCCTGCGTATCCGTAAGGTGAATACAGCCGGCATCATCACCACCGTGGCCGGCAGTGGAATGCCGAGTTACTCGGGAGACGGCGGCCTGGCAACCAATGCTGCGATGGAGCCAGAATCGGTGACCGTGGACAGCGCCGGGAATCTGTACATCGTGGACTACGTGAACGGCGTCATTCGCAAAGTGGACACGGGTGGAATCATCACCACCATTGCCGGCGTAAAGACCAACGGCTTCCCATCGTCGGGTGATGGCGGGCCCGCCACCAAAGCTGTGTTGCAGAATGCCCACGGAGTGGCGGTGGATAATGCCGGCAACATCTACCTTATTGACAGCCCCTACGTCCGCAAGATCGATACTTCCGGAATCATTACTACCGTGGGAGGGCCCTACGGCAAGGGCCCCGACGGCAACGACGTCCCCTTCAACATGCTTACAGGGGCTGCGGCCTTAACCTTCGACCCGGCTGGGAACCTCTACTTGGCCGAGTACGCCTACGTCCAGAAGCTTGCGGCGGCGGCGCCCGCGGCGCCTGTTATTTCCTCCAATGGCATTGTCAACGGAGCCAGCTTCCAGCCGGGCATTGTTCCCAATTCCTGGGTGACGATACTCGGGAGCAGCCTCGCTTCAAAAACAGACGATTGGACAAATTTCATCTTCGACGGACAATTCCCCACCTCGGTGGACGGCGTGAGTGTCACGATTGGTGGAAAGGCCGCGTACATCAATTTCATTTCACCCGGCCAGATCAATCTCCTCGCGCCCGACGTGGGATTCGGCTCACTCCCGTTGACGGTGACCACTTCGGGCGGTACAAGCGCCACGTTCATGGTGACATCGAACCAGTACGGCCCAGCGTTCTTCACATGGCCCAACGCGCAGCCGGTGGCCACGCGCCAGGACTTCAGTTGGGCCGTCAAGAACGGAACGTTTCCAGGCGTCGCCACGGTACCCGCCAAGCCCGGCGATGTGATCATTCTTTGGGGCACCGGGTTTGGCCCCACCAATCCCGTCGCGCCCGATGGCATTCCGGTTCCATCCGACAAAACGTACTCGACGACTACCTTACCCGACGTCACCATCGACAAGGTTCCGGTAACCGTGTATGGCGCCGCCCTGGCGCCGGGCTTCGGAGGACTGTACCAGATCGCGATCCAGGTGCCGGCTTCACTAGCCGATGGCGATTGGCCCATTCAAGCGAGCATCGGTGGCGCGCAATCGCCTGCCGGAACTGTTCTCTCAATTCAAAAATGAAGACTCCCATGGTTCGATTTTTCTTGTTGTTTGTCCTGCTCGGATTGGCCCACCAAGCTAGATCCGCCACGCTGGTCTACGCGATGACCGAAAATGGTTTGCTCTACCGCAGCGCGGACGGCGCAAAGAGCTGGCAAAACATGGCGCTTCCGGCAACGCCCGGCCAATTCGAAGCGCTGGCCGTCGATCCCGAGAACTCTTCCAACTTGTACGTCGACGTCAGCGTCCGAGGCAAGGCCAACCCGGGCCAGCAAGACAACTACTTCTTCCGGTCCGCAGACGGCGGCGCGACATGGTCAGAAACCAAGCTATCGGGACTCCCGCAACTGCTTGTCGTGGACCCAGCATCCTCGGACATTGTTTATGCGGGAATAGGCGGTCTGTTCCGCAGCACTGATTCCGGCGTCACCTGGAGCGCAACCTCCATCAGCACGTTCGTAGAGGGTATCAACCCCGATGCCCATCACGCGGGCATGGTTTACGTCACCACCCATGATGGGAACGTCTACAAAAGCACCGACTACGGCGCGACGTGGACGTCGCTCGCGAGTAGCCTTCCGCCGGAATTCAATCGCCTCCTGAATGTGGCCGCCGATCCCAACAACAGCGACGTTCTGTGGGGAGCCGGCGAGGGAAGCTGTAAAGGGAGCAATGGTCTCAACTTCATTTGTGGTTTGGTTCAGAGCTCCGACGGCGGCAAGACCTGGCAAGCCATCAGCAGCGTGAAGGGATGGTTCAAGAACGTTGTCGTCGATTCGCGAAACGGCGACATCTATGCGGCCGGAGAGGACACCACGCAAGCCCCCAAGCAGGTGGCGCTGGTTGTGAAGAGCACGGACGGCGGAAATACCTGGGCCACAATCACAACGGGGCTGTCGAAGTACGGCGTTGAAATACATCTTGATCCTGAGAACGCTGCAACTCTCTACGGCGAGCAGGCGAATTTGCCTGGTACTGCCGACCTTGGTCCGGGTGGCGGAGTCTATGTGAGCACGGATGGCGGCGCATCCTGGACTCTACAGCCGGTGGATGCGTCTCAAGGGCAATATGACGTGGTGTTTGGGCTCGCGGCCGTCTCATCGAAAGGGGCATTGCCATCGCCACCCGTTATTTCGACAAACGGTGTCGTCAATGGTGCAAGCTTCCAGCCAAGTATTGTTTCCAATTCCTGGGTGACGATACTGGGGAGCAGCCTCGCGTCAAAAACAGACGATTGGTCAAGCGCGATTATCGGCGGACGATTCCCCGTCTCACTCGACGGCGTGAGTGTGACGATTGGTGGAAAGGCCGCGTACATCAATTTCATTTCACCCGGCCAGATCAACCTGCTGGCGCCCGACGTGGCATTCGGCCCGCTACCGTTGACCGTGACCACTTCCAGCGGCACGAGCGCAACATACACCGTCACCTCGAACCAGTACGGTCCGGCATTCTTCGAGTGGCCCAACGCGCAGCCGGTGGCCACGCGCCAGGACTTCAGCTGGGCAGTTAAGAACGGTACGTTCGCGGGAACTACAACTGTCCCCGCAAAACCCGGCGACGTGATCATTCTTTGGGGCACCGGGTTCGGACCAACCAATCCCGTCGCGCCCGATGGTGTTCCCGTTCCGTCCGACGCAACGTACTCAACCACCGCCTTACCCGATGTCACGATCGACAAAGTTCCGGTCACCGTGTATGGCGCTGCCCTGGCGCCCGGCTTCGCAGGACTTTACCAGGTGGCCATCCAGGTTCCGCTCTCGCTGGCCGATGGCTCCTGGCCGATTCAAGCTTCTATCGGCGGCGTGGCGTCGCCCGTGGGCGTAGTCTTGACGGTACAGCAGTGAAAAGCTTCACCTGGCGAACAGCGCGCGCGGGAGCGGGCCGGGATCGCCCGAGAGAATTACAGGAGCCCATTCGAGGAAGTTGGCCGTCCTGGGATTCTTGAGCAGTTGTAGTTGCGCCTCGCGTAAGGCCTCCGCGCGGCCCTTTCCGGCGCTGAGCTCGCGATAGAACCGATCCATTAACTGCTGTTGGGTTGCGTCATCCACTTTCCACAGGGGCGCGACGGACGTCTTCACGCCGGCGATGGCGGCGGCTCGCCGCATTCCAAAAACGCCTTCGCCCGATGAGGGGACGCCATTCGCCATCCGGCATTGCGATAGCACCAGCATTTCGGTCCCTTGCAAATCGAGCGACTGTAACTCCAGAGCGGTGAGCAGTCCGTCCTGCGATGAGGCGCCACCGCGCCCGTAGGCTTCCTCCAGCACGATGGCCGAAAGACTCATCACTCGCGTGGCGGGATCGAGCGCGGCGAGCTGGCATGCGGGACTTCCCGGAGAGGAGCGGCAATCCTCGTTGCCGCGCACAATCCCATGACCGACAATGTGTAGCAGCGCGGGCCGATGAAGTTGTTTGATGCGCTGCTCAGTGGCCTCGCCTTCACCCAGCAACAGGGCATGCGGAAACCATCGCTCGACGTCGCGCGCTTCCACTTCGGCATCTTCCAACCGTTCCAGACGATCCGCTCGAAACGCGCTTGTGGCCAACGCGCCCGACAGCGGCTTCGAGCCTGGCAGGGACTTCTCGCCCACTCCCGGACTCACGGCGATAACGATCGAGTTCGCGGCCGCGCTTATGGGACTCCCAGGCGCGGCGAGCTCGCGGCCGGCGGAGACATAGCTGGTCGCAAAGCGCTCGATCAGAAAATGCCCTGAGCCATCGGAAAGGGCGCCGAACGGAACAAGATTGAGCATCCCATCGGGCGCAATGCGCAAACGATGGATGCCCGCGCCATGCCGAACCGAAGCCAGGGCAGGAGCCAACGCGGACGAAAGCGTTTGCATCGCGTCGTGCGCGGTCTGCGCTGCTGCATCGGCGTTTCGCTTCTCATTTCGCGTACGCGCGGCGCTCCAGTCGCTCGCCGCTCCGAACAGATCCTGCACCGCCAGATCGATCTTCCCCGCCGGCCCCAGATCCACCCATGCCAAATCGGCGCGGCTGAGCACGAACGCGCCATAGCGATTGCGATATTCGACGAACTCGACCAACCACTCATCGGGTTCCAGACGCGACCGGATGTCCGCTAGCCGGGCGGGCCGCAGCACCGATGCAAGCTGCGGAATCTCCCGGCTCAAGGTAGCTTCCAGTGTGTCAATATGTTGACGCAGCACAGCGATCGCCTGCAGAGCCTGCTTCCCCCGCTCGTCAGTCCAATTCGTTCGAAGGTCGTGCAGCAGCCGCTCGTAGCGTCCCTCGAGTTCGGTTCCCGGGAGCGCGCAGGTTCCCACCACAGCCGGTTTCAGATCGCGATAACCCAGCGCCACCGTGAGCGACGCTTCGCACGCAAGCATCGCCTCTCGTTGATTAAAGCGCTGTCGAACATTCGCGTCGGCGCTGTCGCGCAGGGTCTGGCCCCAATCGTGGACGGCATCGAGGATCCGTCCCTTGCGCCGAGCCACTGCTTCAAACGCCAATGCCCGCGCGGCCGGAGAACGCGCCTTGGCTTGAAACGCGATCAGCCTGGGAATCGGGTCGTCCAGATTCGCCAGGACAGCAGCCTTATTGCGCTCAGACCCGATGGTTAACATGTCCGCCAGCGCGCGGTCCGACAGGTCCAGGCTGCGGCGATACAGCGGCTCGGCACTCGCGTAGTCGCCGGCTTCTTCGTACACCGCGGCCAGACGCTCCAGGTATTGCGCCAGATCG
Source organism: Bryobacterales bacterium (assembly GCA_963747945.1). Classification (GTDB taxonomy): domain Bacteria; phylum Acidobacteriota; class Terriglobia; order Bryobacterales; family Bryobacteraceae; genus Palsa-89. The sequence goes on along the minus strand of CAVVHB010000022.1, from coordinate 651,470 downwards.
GGATGATTCGCACCCTGAACTTCTTGCACAATTGCGATCGCCTCGCGCAGGCTTTGCTCGGCTTGGGGATATTGATGCGCCGACTGATGAACCAACCCGAGGTCCCGCAAAACCGCCGCGTAGAGCGGATGCCTGGAACCCAATCCTTGGGTGACAATATCGGAGGCATGTTGCAGCGTTTGCGCGCGGCCGCAAGATCGCCGCGATTGCGTTGCGCCTGGGCCAGGCCCAGCAAAGCGCTGGCGTAATCGAAGGCCGGTGGCCTTGTATTTCGGGCGTAAAGATCCACGTCTTCCTGAAACAGTTTTTCGCCTTCTTCGCGATCGCGGGCGTAAACCAGGCGCGCGAGATTGCGCAGCGACGCGCCGATGGTCAAGGCGTTTGGTCCGTTCTGCTTGCGCTTGAGCTCGCAGCGATCTCCGATAGTCCGCCTCCGCCAACGCGACATTGCCGATCTGCGCATAGAGCGCGGCGCGATTATTCAGGAACGCCGCGTAGGCCGGATGCTGGTCGCCCAGTTGTTCGCGCAGCAGCTTCCCGGCTTCGTCGTACAATTTTTCGGCGGTGGAATAGTGGCCAAGATCGGCTTGCAAATACGCGTAGCCCACCAGGCTGGCCGAATATGCGGGATGATTCACGCCGGGTTTTTCGCGCAGGACGTTCAATCCTTTTTCGAACATCGCTTCGGCGTCCGCATATCTTCCGACGCGTTGATAGGTGCCCGCGAGATTGATGCACAGCGTTCCGAATTCTTCGCTGAATTCCGGCGGCGTTTGCGACTGGTGAATGGCGAGCGCTTCTTGCATGCGGGCGATTGCGCCGTCGTAATCGCCCGATGAACACGAGAATTCCGCCCAGCGTATTCAGGCTCTCGGCTACGCTCGGATCGCGCCCGCCTAGAAGCTTGGAACGAATCGATACCGCCTGTTCGGCGAGTTTTCGCCCCTCCGGGTACTGATCGGAATCGCGGCATAACAGCGCCAGGTCGTTCGCGCTTTCGGCGTAATCGAGGGTGTCCTCGCCGATTTCCGTCTTGCGAATCGCAAGCGCCCGCCGCAACGACGCTTCGCCGGTTTTTAAGTCGCCCGCCGTGTATTGGAAGAATCCGAGACGATCCAGGCTGCGCGCAAACTGCTTCGGACCGGACGCCGCGGCGACGGCCTCTTTCGCGATTCGAATGGCTTCCTGGAGGTCGCCCTTGGTATAGGAATTCTCGGCTCTGCGCATCGAGTGAGGACCAGTCTTGCGCGTACGCCAGCGTCGCGAAAATCAGCGCGAGACCAAATCGCAGCAGCACAACCTCACGTCCCGCTTTTCACTCGACGGAGGTTTTGCTCGATGGCCTGCCGATCCTGCCGGAGGCGCCCGTTTGCGACGCACGTTGGTAAAGACTGATGGCCTTCAGGCGGTCGCCATGCAGCTCGGCGATGACACCGGCGTTATTCAAATCTTCCGCGCTTGATAAATCTCCGTCGAAGCCGGCGGCGGATGCTTGTTGCGCAATGCTCAACGCCTTGGCTGCCTCCCCGCGCGCCAGCGCCGCGTCAATCTGGTCCAGAATCGCGCGCAGGCGCGCCGCGGGCGGCACGCGAACCTGATCGTTCACGTGAATGCGACGATGGCTGCGCGATTGTGCCGCGCGAATGATCGCGAAAAATCGTGGTCAGGTTGATCCTGCCGATGTCTTCACCGTCGCGAATCACATCAACCTGGGCGTCCTTCGACAATCCGTCAACGGATCCAAGATCGATGGTCGCGACGCCATCAGCAATCGATTCGACAGATCCTGTCGCGCGGGACTCGCGACTTTCGGTGTCCCCGCCGCGATAGGCCGTGGGGTTCGAATCGGCGTTGCGGGCGAGAAGGAGCGGAGGCGCGGATATCGCGACGTCCGGTCTTGCCGGCCGGGAATTCCGCCGCGCCGTGTACAGCACTACGCCCAGGATGACTGCGGCCGCCGCCGCGAATATCGCCAGTCGCGGCCAGGTACGTTTCGAGCGCCGGCGAATCGGTAAGGCCGTTTTCGCGATCGCGGTCGAGGTCAGTTCGGCGAACAAGTCGTGATCGCCGAGCGCCTGTTCCGCGAGTTCTCGCGATTCGGCGGGCGACAATTCTCCGCGCGCGAAGCGATCGAGCATGGGTTCACTCATGGCCTACCATCCATGCGCTTGCCAATGCGCCTGCCCAATTCGCGAATTCCGCGGCTCACCCACGTCGCGACGGTATTCTCGTTGACGCCCATCCGCCGCGCGATTTCGCCATACTTCAGCCCGTCCATGCGCAATGACAGCACGTCGCGGTAGTCGCGATCGAGAGTGGCAAAGCAATCCGCCACAATGGCTTGCGTCTCGCGCTCGATCATCCCTGCGAGTGCATCGGGCGCGGCATCGGCTGGATCGGACATGGAAATCGCCGATACTTCGCGGCGAAACCCGACCCGGCTGCGCTCTTCGCGGACCACGTATTGCAGTACTCCATGCAGCCAAGCGAGCAATTGATCGAGCGGCCACTCCGGCGGCGCGCCCGTTCGCGATTCTTCGCCGAAGTAATATGCGACCGCCGGCCGCGACTTCCGATTTTCGAGCGAGCGCCGCAAGGCTTCCTGCGCCGCGCTTTCCGGATCGCGCGAGCCGAGGCGTGCGGCTCGGGATGCCAGCGCGGACGCCAGACGGCTGTAATCGCCCAATGGATCGCGCGCGGCCGGAGGTCCAGCCTGGGGGGTCATGCTGTTGTCTTATCATTATCCTCCCCTCCACTGCCGCACGCAGGACCCGCTGCTGCGCCTCGTGGAACGTATCGCTCCGACGCGCAGTCTGGTCTATTTATACGTGGACTTGTTACTGATGCCAATCTCGCCCAGGGCGAAGCTGATATCGAGACCGCTGGCCGATAACTTCTCGTAGATGTCGTCCTGTATTGCCATACCGCCGGCGCCGGGCGGCAGGGCCGACAGAATGTACGAGGGCACGGTGAACTGCCCGTCGCGCGCGTTGGCCAGGCAGGTAAAACCGACGGTGACGGATGGTGTCGTGGAGGTTGCCTTGGAGGTGGAAACGCCAGTGACGTAAACGTAGGAGCCCGCATTTCCGCCTGTCCACGTTACCGTAAGCTTCTGGCTGCGGTCGACATTGGCGGCTACGTCCGGATTCGTCCAGCTCAAAACAGGGTTCGAGAAGTTGACGACGGAGGTGAAGGCGCCGACGTCCGCGCCGCCGCTTCCCTGGAAGGTGAAAGTTCCGCCGGTCTGCGGAATCGCCGTCGCGCTGAGGGTTGAGCTATACGCGCCCTTGATTCCCAATTGTATGGGCAGCGTAAGCGAAAGCCCATTGGGGCCGGTCAGCGTAATGGTGCCTGGGTCGAGGCCGGCGCCGACTCCAGTGCTGGCCGCTGCAGTTTGGTCCACAATGCATCCGCCGGGCGAGACGGGGTTGCCAGGCGCGTAGAGGCCGGTATATGCCACAAACGCCCCGCCGGCGGTGTTGGTGAGGACATTGTTTCGCGTATTCGCCTGTATCGCGAGGAATCCGCTCCGCAGCGTCTGCGAACCGGACGGTGTGAGTTGGTTGCCGGTGAGACCGTTCACCGGGTCTGCGCACACGCCTCCGTTGTTCGAAATGGGGATGGTGGTGATGTTGCTGAGTACACCTCCGGCGACAGCGGCGACGCCAGTCCAGCAGCCGCTGGGAGTGGATACGGGTATGGTCACATTGATCTGGTCGACGCCGGGGTAACCGGCAGAACCCTGATAGAGGATGGTGGCTAAAGTGCCCGCGACGTAGATTTGGAGCGGAGTCTTTACAGGGTGGGGCGTGGATGTGAATGTGGTGTCGCTATCGGCAGGGTCGGCCCCCAGGCCGGTGGTCCACAGGGTGATGATCTCGCCGGGTGTGCCTGAGTTGGTGTAGGTGAGCAGTGCTCCGGTGACGGCGTCGGTGGCGACGGCGGAGTTGGTATAGAACGTGTTAATTCCCAGCGCGGCCGGCACAACCAAGATGGATGCGGCATTGCTGGTAACGCCCTTATAGCTGAGAATCAGCGTTCCTATGCCGGTGGGAGTGGACGCTGGAAGCACCGCGGCGATCTGCGTGGGGCTGGTGTAGTAAATGCCGGGATGAGTGGTCACGCCGTTCACCGTAACCGAGATGCTGGCTCCGTTGAGGCTCATGGGGAGGCCGCCTGCCTGCGCGCTATTTTGCAACACAGGCGTGCCCGGATCGGCTAAGCCTGTTCCTAACACCACAAAGATGCTGCTGGGCGCGATCCCATAGTTCGGGCGACCGGCGGCGATACCGCTGGAGTTGTTCAGAATTGAGGTAATCGAAGGCGGTCCGGGAGCGCCACCCGAGCCTCCGGAGACGCCAAACGTGCGGAACATCAGCGTAATGGAGGACCCGGTTTCCGCCGTCACCAGGAGCGCCGCGTAGTGGTTTCCGTTCGTTCGTACGTAAAACAGATCGTTCACTTGCAAGATGCTGAATAGAAGCTCGGTTTTGGAGTAACCAGGGTAAAGTGAGACCTCCAGCGACGTCAGATCGTTCAGTTTGGTCGCCGTTGCAAAGATCATCGCATTGACCGCAGTAGCATTGCCTTGCGGAGTCATACCGCTGGAGCTGAACTTGATGTCCCCGCCGGAATTGGAGGTGCCTCCGGTATCGAGGTTCAGGTTGGTGGGGCTCGAAATGGAGAGCGTCGTCGTCTGGCTGAGGTCGGCAAGAATGGTCGCGGGAAAGATCGCGGGAAAGATGAATGCCAGAACCACTGTCGTCGGGCATCGAGCCAGGAAAGATTGCTTCACGTAATCATAATGGGGATGGAAGGCGGATTCTTTCGACGAGTTTTGGAAAACACCGCCCGGGCGGCCTAATTCGTGGCGACTCCGCCCACGGTGGACGATCCGGTTCCGCTGCAGCCGGTGGCGCCAAACCGGAGAAACTTCTGGATTCGTTTGGCGGTGTCCACCTCCCCGGTATATATGTTGCCCTTGCTGTCCACGCTCACCTGATGCAGATAGTGGAATTCTCCAGCCCCGCGCCCATGACGTCCAAATTGGCCGAGCTCCTGCAGATTGCTTCGGTTCAGGATGTAGATTGTCATATTGGCGTTGTCGCCCACATACAGGCAACTCTGGGCTTTGTCCGTCGAGAAATTCATGGAAACTGCCGTTCCGATTATGTTGGTGTGATCGCTGACAAATTGTTCGGCAACGAAACCGCACGTGCCGGCCTTGCCGGTTGGATTGCTGCACGGCTTGCCCAGCGTGGGATCGTTCTTATCGAACACCTGGATGCGATCGTTTCCACGATCGCAGACATACATCTTGCCGTCGTTGGCGATTTTCACGCAATGCACAGGGTTCCGAAAGAACGCTGGTTTCTTGTTGCCCTTGGAAGAATCTGCGATCCACGTTCCGGCCGCCTCGGCAGCCTTGTCGTCAACTGGATTGTTCCCGTAGGCGCCGAAGTGGCCGATATATTTTCCATTGTTGGCATCCACGATCAGAACGCGGCGGTTTCCGTAGCCGTCGGCGATATACAGGCGGTTGGTAGCGGGATCCACCACCATGTCCGCCGCTTGATAGAGGAGGGGCGTGCCGTTAATGCCACCTCCCGTGTCGTTACTGTTCGGGCCGCCTGGAGTTCCGCCGATCCTCATTTTGAAGTTGCCGTTCATATCGAACTTCAGTACAAAGCCATCGCCCCCTTCCTTGTGTGAGGTCCATGGCAGCGCTTCCGCTCCTCCAGTCCCACGGCCGCTTGGCGCCGCGGAGTTTCCCGAAATCCACACGTTGTCGGCTTGGTCGATGTAAATACCGTGCTCGTTATTCGGCCAGATGCAGCCGGCCTCGGCCTTACACTTACCGCCGATGAAGCCGGGATCGGACGGGCCGCCCCAGGCACGCAGCAGCTTGCCGTCGGAATCAAACTCCAGCACCGAGGGGGCAGCTTTGCAGCAGTCCGACACCGGGCCATAAGCACGCTCCTGGCCGAGGCCGTCGATTGGCTGACCCTTAGCATCCTTGGCGCCAGGGACCGGCCCCTCGAGTCCAGCCTCATCTGTCGACATGGTCCGCGGCCGGTTGTATACCCAGATATGGTCGTGCCCATCGACATAGAGTCCGCCGATTTGTCCAAGAAGCCAGTGGTTGGGCAGCGGCTGTGGCCATGCGGGGTCCACCACAAAACTCGGTGTCTTCCCGGCGCTGGATGCATTGTATACGCCCGTTTTCTTGACCAGACGGTCCAGAGAGCCGTTGTTCTTCAGGACGTCGATGGCGGGATCGGCGGCACTGAGCACAGCGGTGATGGTCAAAATCATCGCGGGAAGTGCGGCCGAAACTTTACGCTGCAACATAGTTCTCGTCTCCCTTTCAACACGCTGCCCCAGAGAGCGGTGTCACCACCTTCTTCTGAAGGCACAAAGCAGGAGAAAGTATATAACGATTCGATGGTATTGGCCGAATCCTATGCGGGCAAACGAAAAGCTCCGAGGTTGAGCCGGAGCGTGTGCCGACGCCCTCGCTGAAGCGTGCGCCACACGAGACTCCTCTCGACGCTCGGCTTGTTTCGAACAGGGCCATCCTCATCGGTTGGCTTCTCGTGCTAAAAAATTACAGGGACAGCCGCCAGTGCCGAGTGATATTCGCGTTGCCTTAATCGGGTATGGTTTTGCCGGGAAGACCGTGCATGCACCGCTGATTGAGGCTACTCCGGGACTGCGGCTGGCCGTTGTCGCGTCCCGCCAAAAGGAAATCGTTTTATCAGAATTACCAGCAGTGCAGGTCACTGACCCGCAAACCGCCCTGGCACATGAGAATGTCGACCTGGTTGTCATCGCATCTCCGAATGACAGTCATTTTTCGCTTGCACGAGCCGCTCTTCAGGCAGGTAAGCATGTTGTCGTGGACAAGCCCTTCACCACTTCACTGGCTGAAGCTCGCGAACTCTCCGCGTTGGCGTACGCGCAAGGCTGCTTGTTGTCCGTTTTCCACAACCGGCGCTGGGACAGCGATTTCTTGACGGTGAGAACTGTGATCGGGCAGGGCCTGTTGGGAGATGTGCTGCACTTCGAATCGCACATGGATCGTTTTCGCCCGCAGGTGCGAGACCGGTGGCGTGAACGTCCGGGGCCGGGAAGCGGTCTGTGGTTCGATCTTGGTCCTCATCTGGTTGACCAGGCGTTGCAGCTCTTCGGCATGCCGCAAAAGATAACGGCGTCGCTCGCTAACCAGCGCGCCGGAGCGCAGACAGATGACTGGGCGCATGTTCTCCTCGATTATGGAAGCCGCAAAGTCATTTTGCACTGCAGCCTTCTTGCCGCCTCAGGCAGCCCGCGCTTCACGGTTCACGGCACGCACGGCAGCCTGATCAAACGCCTTTCCGATCCGCAGGAACCGCAACTACGGGCGGGAATGCGGCCCCACGATCCGCAATGGGGGATAGATTCGGATTGTGCGCGCTTCTATGACAGCCAGGGGATTATTGAGGAGATCCAGTCTCAGCGCGGCGACTATGGGAAGTATTATCGGGAGATCGTTACGGCATTGAACACGGGCTCTGCCAATCCCGTTACTCCGGAAGATGCGACTAACGTCATGATCGTCCTGGAAGCTGCCGTGACGTCCTCAGCTAGAGGGCAGACGGTCTCTTGTCTCGCCACGTAAAGGCCCGATGATGCGGGTTGGTGGAGCGATTCCGATGAGGCGCCGGTCGCGGAAGGCGTTGCGCGGGCGCTCAGGCGACATTCGGCTTGTTCTTGCTTCCTGGCGGACGCCCGCGTCGCTCCGCTCCCGGCATTTCCCGAGCTTCAGGCAGGTAGGAGCAGAGGAACTTCTAACGCAATCCGAGTACCGCTGCCTGGTTCTGCCGCTATTGTTAGTTTCCCGTTCACCGATCGTGCGCGCTCCTCCATGCCGATGATTCCGAGCCCACCATTCTCTCTGGCTACCTGCGGGTCGAAGCCAACGCCATCGTCGGTGATGATTAGCACTATCGTTTTGTCCTGCCAGGTGAGCGCGACTGAGCCGTGTTTGGCGCTGGAATGTCTGGCGGTGTTCTGCAGACTCTCCTGCGCGATGCGATACAAGCACGCGGCCACTTCGCGGGGGACTGATCGTGGCAGAGTACCGCTAGTGAATTCTAACGCTATCGTTGGAGCCCTCTTCGTAAACTGGTTGCACAAGTCTTGCAGTGCGCTCGGCAGCCCCAAATGGTCAAGCACGGATGGATGCAACTGATACGCGATATGACCGGCCTCGTTCGCCGCCTTTACAACGCGGGCCTGCAACGCCCTCAACCTGACTGCCACATCCTCGCGACGCCGGGGCTTGGCTGCACATACACCAAGGTCAATCGCAATGGAAGCTAGATCCTGGCAGATTTGATCGTGCACCTCGATAGACAACCTGCGACGCTCGTCTTCTTGAGCCGTCACAAGACGAGCAGCGTGGGCGCGGATTTCATCGCGACTCGTTGCCAAGTCCTCCGCTGCCCGCTTGCGCTCAGTGATGTCCTGGCCGATGCCCATGCTTGTGCCGTCCGGCAGATGGAACATCATCCAGGAGGTATCGATGACCCGGCCGTCGCGGACAGTGGTCTTGAAGTCCCCCCACTCTCCGTTGGAGGTCACTACGAAATCGCGTACCTGCTCGCGATACTGAGGATCGGGATAGTTTTCCACCAGGATGTCCACATTGTCACGGAGGATCTCGTCCAGTGTCCATCCGAGCGTCTGTTCCCAGGCCCGGTTCACCAGTCGGAGCCCGAACTCACCATCCCCGAAATTGATCATCATGGGAATTTGATCGAAAACGGTTTGCAGCATTTCTTTCTGTTGCCGTAGTTCCGCATAGGCGGTTTGCAGCTCTTCACTGGTTCGCTGGCGCGCCAGTGCCGTCTCCCGCAGCCTGCCGATGATCTGTCCTACCGGGACGGCGTTGATCAGGACGGCTTGTACGATCACGGCCCAGATTCCCAGTGGCGTTGCCTTCGCCTGGAGCGAAAGACTCACGTGCGTCATCTCCAGAACTGTAAATACCAGCGCACTAAGCAGGCACTCACCCGCGGTCCATATGGCCGCTGTGGATCCCAGGAGCCAGGCCGCCGACACTGGCAAGGACACGTAAAGCAGCGTTCCCGGGCTGTATATACCGCCGTAGGAGTAGCAGACGAGCGTCGCCCAGATCCATGTTCCTGTGAGGTACGCCAGACTGGCGCGCCGGAAGTGGCCGAGCCGGAGCAACACAAGTGCAGTAAAGTAACTCGCTTCCAGAAGGGCCGGATTGAATATCCGCGGAAAGCTTATCGGCGCGAACGGTATCGTGGCGACCCACGCGGCTGCCATCCACACGACGAGAGTCGCGAGCAGAATGTGCAGCATTCTTGCCGTCCGATCGGCGGCAAGCGAACCTCGAAGCCCAATGAACCGCGTGACGCGATGTACGGTAAATATTTCCTTTCCGAACGAAGTGGCAGCCGACATATCGCTCCTGCCTTATCTAGACTCGGGAATTCTCGACGGGACAAAACGCCCGCTTACCAGAGTTTAGATTATCCCCCTTCCCACATGGCCCGGCGCCGAGCAGGAGGACGACGATTCGCCGAAGCGCTGCCCGAGCGTCAGGAGGCCATCCGGCGAAGTAAGACACTCTAAATGGGGATGCCATGGCGGCGCTGGCCAGGTTGCTGGAACGCGCGCGGGCGCTGCGCTCCCTAACGGTCGCGGTTCTGAACCGCGCGCGTGATGAGCAAGCGGCCACCAAGTTTGACTCCAGCGGGCGGATAAGATTTGGAAGCAGCGAACCGGAGCATTACGTCTTACCTACCTGCGAGAACCTGGTTATCGATCCTTCGCGAACGCAGAAGAGTTGGCCGAGCGCGTGGTGCACGCTGGTGAGCGCTACCGGTCGGCATATCGGGAGAGACGCAGCAAAAGACGCGATCAACGCCGGGCGGAGAATTCGTGGAGGGATAGCGGCATGGAGACGAGCAGCGGCGCCGCTCCGTGGCTTCCGATCCCCGGCATCAGGCAATCACTGAAATGGGGTTGATGGGCGCCTTTGCTGGATGTGATTGAGAGAATTGGTAGGCGCGGCTGGACTCGAACCAGCGACCACCTGCTTAGAAGGCAGGTGCTCTATCCACCTGAGCTACGCGCCCACGTCCTCTCTATTGATTCTAAAATACCTTATCGCTTGTCGGCGCCGCGCGCTTTGGTACTTGCCGCCCCCCCGCGAGCGAAGACGCCTTAGCGAGGGTTTCCCGATGTGTCGTCAGGGCTGTTGGGAACGTTGCAAGTGCCTTTGTAGATATGTACGATGGTTTTAGTCGCAAATATCTATCTGCTTGAAACAGTTCCACTTGACGGTTGTCTTCGGATTAGTGATAATAATGTAGGACTGTTCCGGTCGGAGATCGGGATGTGCTTGGAGATCGGGGAATGTTAAAGCTCACTAAGAAAGCCGATTACGGGCTCATCGCTTTGAAGCACCTGGCGGTGAATGCGCCCACGAGCTCCAGCGCCAAGGAGATTGCCGAGACCTATGGAATACCGGCGGCGCTGCTGTCCAAGATTCTGCAAAAGCTGGTGAAGAACGGATTCCTGCGCTCCGAGCACGGAACCAACGGCGGCTACAAACTGGCGCGCGATCCGAAAGAGATCACGGCGTATGAAGTGATCCGCACCATTGACGGGCCGATTTTTCTGACGGCGTGCTTCACCGAACACGGCTATTGCGTCCACACCGACAAATGCACGGTGCGCGATCCGCTGCAGAAGGTTCACGAAGGAATCCTGCGGCTTTTGGCGAGCATCAGCATCTCAGATATGTCCGCGGATTCAGGGAAGACGGAAGGGCAAGACGAGCCTGGGAAATCGGCGCAACGTCTGTACGATCTTTCGATCCCGCCGACGCAGACACCGATGTGAGGGACAAGAAATGAAACTGCCAATCTACATGGACTATCACGCGACGACGCCAATGGATCCTCGCGTGTTTGAGGCGATGAAGCCGTATTTCCTTGAGACCTTCGGCAACGCCGCCAGCCGCAATCACAGCTTCGGCTGGGAAGCCGAGGAAGCCGTCGAGAAATCGCGCAAGCAGATCGCGAGCTTGATTGGCGCTACGGCAAAAGAGATTGTGTTCACCAGCGGCGCCACCGAATCGAACAATCTGGCGCTAAAGGGCGTGGCCGAGATGTACGCCGAAAAAGGCAACCACATCATCACGGCGGCTACCGAGCACAAGGCGATTCTCGATACCTGCAAGCGGCTTGAAAAACACGGTGTGCGGGTGACCTACCTGCCGGTGCAGACCAACGGCCTGGTGGATCTGGAGCAGTTGCAGGCGGCCATCACCGACAAGACCATCCTGATCAGCATCATGTACGCGAACAACGAAATCGGCGTAATCCAGCCGATTGCGGAACTGGGCAAGATCGCGAAATCGAAGGGCGTGCTGCTGCACACCGATGCCACGCAGGCGGTGGGCAAGGTGCCGGTGAACGTGATCAAGGACAATGTAGACCTGATGTCGCTGAGCGGGCACAAGATGTATGGCCCGAAGGGCGTCGGAGCTCTATACGTCAGGAGAAAGGCTCCGCGCGTGCAGATCACGGCGCAAATGGATGGCGGCGGACACGAGCGCGGCATGCGATCCGGAACGCTGAATGTCCCCGGGATCGTGGGGCTGGGTGAAGCCTGCGCGCTGTGCCAGGCGGAGATGGCGGAAGAATCCAAACGCATGGCGTTTCTGCGCGGCAAATTGATGCACAAGTTGCAATCCGAACTGGATGAGACTTACATCAATGGCACCATGGAGTCACGTCTGCCGAATAATCTGAACATCAGCTTCGCTTACGTGGAAGGCGAGTCGCTGCTGATGGGCATCAACGATATCGCGGTGTCGAGCGGTTCGGCCTGCACGTCGGCTACACTGGAGCCAAGTTATGTTTTGAAGGCTTTGGGCGCGGGCGACGATCTGGCGCACTCCTCCATTCGTTTCGGCCTGGGCCGATTCAATACCGAAGAAGAAGTGGACTACGTCGCGGCTAAAGTCATCGACGTGGTGAGGAAGCTTCGTGAACTTTCGCCGCTCTATGAGATGGCGAAAGAGGGAATCGATTTATCGAAGGTCCAGTGGGCAGCGCATTAAGGAGCCTCAACGGCCGCTTGCTGACGCGCGCGGTTCTGAACCGCGACCGTTAGGGAGCGTTAAGTTGAAAGGTTAAGAAAAGGACACCAACATGGCTTATTCCGACAAAGTAATCGACCACTACAATAACCCCCGCAACGTCGGCTCGATGGACAAGAGCGATCCGAATGTGGGCACCGGCATGGTAGGTGCGCCGGAATGCGGCGACGTGATGAAGCTGCAGGTGAAGGTGAACCCGGAGACCGGCATCATCGAAGACGCCAAGTTCAAGACCTTCGGATGCGGCAGCGCGATTGCCAGCTCGTCGCTGGCTACAGAATGGCTGCGCGGCAAGACGGTAGACGAAGCGCTGGCGATTAAGAACACCGATATCGTCAACGAGCTCAGCCTGCCGCCGGTGAAAATTCACTGCTCGGTGCTGGCCGAAGACGCGATCAAGGCAGCCATCGGCGACTACAAGAAGAAGACCGCTTCGCAGACCGAAGCCGTCGCCGTATCTAAGTAAACGGCCGTTGCATCTAAGTAAGCGATGGTTACCGTAACACCCAAGGCGGTTTCGAAGATCCGCGAGCAGTTCGCCAAGCACGGCGTCCAGGGAGGGCTGCGCCTGGGCGTATTGGGCGGCGGATGCAGCGGGCTTAGCTATCTGTTTAAGTTCGATGTGAAGCCGCGGCCCACCGACACGGTTTACGAGTTCGAAGACGTGAAGGTCTTTGTCGATCCCAAGAGCATGGTCTATCTGAACGGCATGACGCTGGATTGGAAGGACTCGCTCATTCACTCCGGCTTTGAGTTCGACAATCCGAACGCCAAGAAGAGCTGCGGCTGCGGAACATCGTTTTCGGCGTGAGTCCGGCGTGAAGGACTATTTCGAGCTGCTCGGGATCCCGCGCAGTCTGAATCTTTCGCTGGACGATCTGCAAACGCGTTATTACGCGCTGAGCCGCGAACTGCACCCCGATCGATTCATGCAAAAGCCCGAGGCGGATCGGCAACGGGCGCTCGACATGTCTTCGGCGCTGAACGACGCTTACCGGACGCTGAAGGATCCCATCAAGCGCGCGCAGTATTTGCTCACTCTGGAAGGCTTCGATATCGGCGAGCAGCGTTCCAAAGATGTTCCACCGGAGTTGTTGGAAGAGGTTTTCGAGTTGAACATGGCGCTGGAAGAGATGCGGGGCGGGGACGATTCCGCGCGTCCGCAGTTGGAGCAGGCGGAGAAGAATTTCGCGAGGATGTTGGCGGCGTCCGATGAGGAGTTGCGGCGCTGTTTGTGAAGTACGATGCCGCTCAATCCCGCGATACGTCTTATCGCAGATCCGTAATCTTTTGAACCGCCGCAAATACATCCAAAACCTTGTAACAGAAGTCGAGCGTACCTTGACCCCCAATCCCCAACCCCCAATCCCTGCCCACTAACCCATGGAAATCGACTTTACAGCGACAGGCCACATCGTCGGCATCGACCTCGGAACCACCAACAGCCTGGTGGCGTTCATGGATCTTACGGGCCCGAGGATTATTCCCGGCGCCGATGGCGACAAGCTGGTGCCGAGCGTGGTTTCAATTGCGCCGGGCGGCGACGCGGTGGTCGGGAACCCAGCGCGCGAGCTGCTGCTGACGCATCCCGAACGCACCGTGTATTCGGTGAAGCGCCTCATGGGACGAGGACTCGGGGACATTAGCGAGGAGCTAAAGCTCTTTCCGTTCCGCGTGGCGTCGGGCAGCGAGTCCGTGATTCAGCTCCAGCTGGGCGACCGCACCTACACGCCTCCCGAGATTTCGGCGATGGTCCTGCGGCAGTTGAAAAAGAATGCCGAGGACTATTTCGGTGTTCCGGTCGAAAAGGCCGTCATCACGGTGCCGGCGTACTTCAACGACGCGCAGCGCCAGGCCACAAAAGACGCCGGACGCATCGCGGGCCTGGAGGTTTTGCGTCTGGTGAATGAGCCGACCGCCGCGGCGCTGGCCTACGGGCTGGACAAGCGCGAGAACGGCATCGTCGCAGTGTACGACCTGGGCGGTGGCACGTTCGATATTTCGATTCTCAAACTACACGACGGGATCTTCGAAGTGCTGGCGACCAACGGCGATACGCACCTGGGTGGCGACGACATTGACAACCTGCTGCTGCGCATCGCGCTCGAAGACGTGGCGAGCGAATGGGGCCAGGATTTATCCGAAGATAGCGAAGGCGTGCAGCGGCTGCGGCGCGCAGTGATCCAGGCGAAAGAGCGGCTGTCATTTGTTCCGGCGGCGGCCATCGAACTCGAATATCACGGGAAGAAGTATGCGCGCGAGATCACGCGCGAGCTTTTTGACAAGCTGATTACTCCGATTGTCGATCGCACGCTGGGGCCCTGTCGCGACTGCATCAAAGACGCGGGCGTGACCGTGGATCAAATTGATGAAGTGGTGATGGTGGGCGGATCGACGCGCATTCCGCTGGTGCGTTCGGCGGTGGAAATCCTGTTCCGGTCGAAGCCGCACACCGAACTGAATCCCGACGAAGTGGTGGCGCTGGGAGCGGCGGTGCAGGCGGCCATTCTATCGGGCGCGGTGGATAACAAGCTGCTGCTGGATGTGACGCCGCTCTCGCTCGGAATCGAAACCATGGGCGGCGTGGTGTCCAAATTGATTCACAGGAATTCGACCATCCCGGCCAGCGCCACCGAAAACTTCACCACCGGCGTAGACGGGCAGACCAACGTCCTGATTCACGTGGTGCAAGGCGAGCGCGAGCTGGTGAAGGACAATCGCAGCCTGGCGCGATTCGATTTGAAGGGCATCGACCCGGTGCAGGCCGGGATGGCGCGCATCGAAGTGCGATTCCTGATCGACGCCAACGGCATCCTAAGCGTGACGGCGCGCGATCAGCGGACGGGCAAAGAGCACAGCGTGGAAGTGAAGCCTTCGTACGGCCTGACGGACGAGCAAGTGGAGAAGATGATTCAGGAGTCGTTCGAAAAGGCCGAGCAGGACTTCGCGGAACGCCAAGTGCGGGAGCAGCGCGTGGAGGCCGACGCGATTCTGCTGGCGGTGGAAAAGGCGCGCAAGCACGATGCGTACTTCGAACTGGCCGACGAAGAACGCGCGGCCGTGGACAAGAGCGTCAACGAACTGCTGCTGGTGTATAACTCTGACGATCATCTCCTGATCGCGGCCAAGATCGAGGAATTGAATCAAGCGACCATAAAGTTGGCCGAAAACATGCTGAAGGGGACTCAAACCTGATGCCGGGACTCACTTGGGACCATACGGAAAACATCGCGCTGGCGCTGCACGAAAAATTCCCGGACCTGGACCCCACGCACATCCGCTATACCGACCTGCACCAATGGATCACCGAGCTGGCGGACTTCAAGGACGACCCGAAGGCGTCGACCGAAGGCAAACTGGAAGCGATCCAGATGGCGTGGCTGGAAGAATACCAGGACAGCGAGTAGCGGAACTACAGTCCCTACTGGATTGTTATTGCGCTACTTCGCCGCGAGTATGGAAACAGGAGGTAATTCATGTTTCCGAAGCAAATCCTGATCGCCGGGTGTTGTACCGTGCTCCTCGTCATTCCCGCGTTGGCGCAATCCGCTAAGCTGAGCGCCAGGGATAAGGAATTTCTCAAGATGGCCGCGGTGGCTGATATGACCGAGGCGCATTTAGGGCAAATGGCCGAGGGTAAGGCCGCCCGGTCCGGCATCAAGGACTTTGGACAGACGCTGGTGAAGGATCACACCAAGGCTTATCAGGAGCTGACGGCGCTGGACAATAAGCTCGGGCAACAGATTCCGAAGGGTATTAACACTCGCCGCGACAAGGCGGTGGAACGGCTGGCGGATCTGAAGGGCAAGAGATTCGACGGCCAGTTCCTTCGTGACGAAGTGCAGGATCACGAGCGCGTGCTGGCGGCCTTCAGGCGCGAAGCGCAGCACGGCCAGGATCAGGACATCAAAGCCTATGCGAATCAAGAACTCCCCACCATGGAGGAACACCTCCGCCAAGCCGAGAGGCTATTGAAACATCCCGCATAAGCGGGACCGGCTAATGATTCACTTGAATGGTTCGCGCGATGTCGCCGTTGGTTTCCGGAACAAAGTGAACCGACACGGATTGATTCGGGGCCAACTGCGAAAGCTCTTCATGCTGGGCGCCGGAGTCGATCCGTGTGGATCGCGCCACCTGGATGTCGAAAGGCACGCCGGAAGAGTCGCGAACCACCACCAGGTTCATTTTCGGATCCACCATGCTGACGGTGCCCTTTAAGTCCTGGGCGGCCCAGCGCTGCACCGTTGTCTGATGGTCGGCATCTGCGGGACCGGATGTGGTTTTTTTCGCGGCCCATAGGGCTGGAGCGCACAGAGCTACCGAAAGTCCAATAACTGTCCACGAGCGACGCATGACTTTTATTCCCTCCTAATTCAGCGTAAATCCGAATTTGACGAGGAACAATCCAGTCGAAACAGTAGTTGCGCCGGAGTAACCAGGTGACGAAAGCAGATCGGCGAAACGCGAGCTAGCTTAGCAGCTAGCGATACGTAATCGCCCGACGCCACATCTTTTCGACCCTATCGACGCCGCCGCTCTTAGCGATCAGCTGGCACGCGGTCCAGTTCCCGTGGCTGTCGTCACTGCAATGGATGACAGCATCCAGGGTCATGTCCTTCGTTCCACCGACAAATCCGATCGTTGCGCCGATTGCGTTGCGGGTCACGGTGAGTGTAAGCGATCCTTCGTCCGAAGGGTACGAAGTGGTTGTCGTATGCTTCACATCGTTGTAGGCGATGGAGATCTTCCCCGGCGGAAGCTCATCTTCGCTGCCCGCCTTGTCGAACCCATGGGTGTCAGTGGCCTGCTCTACCAAGCGCCCCTTCGCGTCGTAACGAAAAGCAACTTTCAGCGGGGTTTTCATTTGTTTGGTCCCCGAGTCCCGATTCCGGGTTACTGCCATGACGACGTGGTCCTGATCGTCTACGGTCTGGGTCCCTGATTGGACGACCTCGCCAGCCGCATCGTACTGGATGAAATCAACAGTCTTGCCATCGGCTGAGTAGTGCAATTCCGTCCGGCTGAACAACTCGTCTTTTGGTCCTTGACGGTATTCATAACTGGTGAGCCGTCCCTGTGCGTCGCGTCGGAAGTTCGTGTCGTGATTCTGGATCTGCTCGCCGCTACCCCTACGGTATTCGATCAGCTTCGCTGATTTGTCGTACACCCAATAATTCCAGAATTTGGGACGGGGCTGCCTGCTGTGCGGGAACGTCGATTCCTGACTGACGAGCCGGGTTCCATCGTAGCGATTGATCGTGTCAGATTCCGAGACGCCGTCTTTTCGGATTTCTTCGATCACACGCCCGGCCTCGTCCCAGGTGGACATTATGGAGGTCATGACTTCACGCGCGGGTCCAGCCGGCGTTTCGTGAGCTCGCAGTTCCTCATAAAGCGTTTGTGCAACCGGGCCGACAGGAGGGAGGGACGGGTCTGTTACAAGCTTTCCGGGCATCACAATTCCGAGGAATGTGATGAAGGGAGCCCGCGGTGGACGGCCGACGTCCTGGTCCGGCAATGCCTCGGTGCCGAACTGGGCGGAAAGGATGGATGTGAACAGCACCCCGGCGACGATCCAAGCTGAACATCGAAACAAAAAGCGTTTCTGCGTGCTCATGCGGAATCTCGTAATACTCAGCATCGCATAGTCGAGTAATGTGGTCTTAAGACCAAGCTACCCACGGCTTGTGCTAGACTGAAAAAGTCGCTCTTTAATCCAGGAAAATTTCAATGCCGAAGCTGAAGACACATAAGGGTGCGTCCAAACGGTTCAAGAAGACCGGTACGGGCAAGGTGGTTCGCCATCATTCGTTTGCCCGGCATATCTTGACGTCCAAGACGCGCTCGCGCAAGCGCAAACTGAAGCATAGCGTGGTGGCCGATGAGACCGACCAGGCAAAGCTAAAGAGAATGATTCCGTACTAAGTACGAATGTTGTGTGGAACGGCGCCGCACGTGCCGTTACCGCCAGCTAAATTTAACTCAGGAGTAAAAACGTGCCAAGAGTAAAACGCGGAACTAAACGCAGAGCATATCGCCACAAAACTCTAGCCCGGGCGTCGGGCTACTTCCTCACAAAAAGCAAGCTGAATCGGGCGGCGCAGGAAGCCGTCGAAAAGGCTTTACGCTATGGATTCGTCGGAAGGCGCCGCAAGAAGCGCGACTTCCGTTCGCTGTGGATCGTCCGCATCGGGGCCGCGTGCCGCGCCGGGGACATCTCCTATAGCAAGTTCATCAACGGCCTCAAGAAGGCGGGCATCGAGCTGAATCGTAAGATTCTGGCTGATATGGCCGCCAACGACGGTGCAGCTTTCACTGCGCTGGTGGAGAAGGCCAAGGCCGCTCACGTTACGTCATAATTAGCCTATGAACGCCGCGCAACAGGAACTGGATTCTCTGGGTCATCTGGAGGAGCGGATCACGCGGGCGGTGGAGCTGGTGGTGAGCTTGCGGGCCGAGAAGTCGGGCCTGGAATCGCAGCTGGCGTCGGCGATTGCCGAGCGGGACGCCGTCCGGCAGGAACTGGACGACCTGCGGAGCGAGCGCAAGCAGGTGCGGACGCGAATTGAGAAGTTGCTGGGGCAGATGGAGCTGTTGAGCGGAAGTTAGGCAACACTCCCTCGCGGTCGCGGCTCGGAAAGCGCGATTAGCGGCACGTCTTGCGCGGTTCCACAAAACCTGACAAGCTAGAGCAATGCCAAACACGGAACCGGTCCGTGTCACTATCTTCAACCAGACCTATTCCCTGGTGGCGTCCGAGGAGCCGGGCCGGATTGAACATCTCGCCCAACGGGTGGACGACCTGATGTCCTCCATCGCCGTGCGCGCCGGCAATATCGACGCCACTCGCGCGGCTGTGCTGGCGTGCTTGCACCTGGCCGACGAGCTGGAGTCGCTGGAGCGGAGCATGGTGAGCCTCAAAGACAACGTGGATCACAAAGCCAGAAAGTTCACGGTTCTGCTGGACGAAGCGTTGAGCTAGTAGATTTGCTCCTGTTTGCGCATATTGCCGAACGAGCCGATATTGGCGATGGTGAATGAGAGCCGATATTGCGTGTCGTCACGCACGCCGAAGTTGTAGCGGCGGTATTCGACGCTGATACCGCAACAATCGGTGTTGTAAGAGATCTCGGTGGTGGCGAAGTCCAGCACGTGCCGGCTGAGGTCGTAGAAGGCATTGACCGCGGCATTCCAGCCCCTGCGGTTTCGATTGCCCACCGCGAACAGAACGTTGATCTGATCGTTGGGAGCGGTTACTACCGGGTTGGGCCGCACGTCCGTGTGTCCGATCGAAAAGAAATACTGCGAAAAACGAATGTTTCCATTGAAGCTGGTATTGCTGACGCGGCCCAGCAACGGATCGTAGTCCACCCGCCACTCGAAACCCACGATATGTTGAAAGCGAAGTATGGAGACGATGGGCGAATAGTTTCGCGGTCCGTCCAGAAAGTCGAAACCATCCAGCTCTTCGGTGGATTCGAGCACGTTGCGCTGGCCGGGAATGACGGCTCCGCCAAAGGTGGGATCGAAGTAGCGGCTCTGCGCCACCTCCCAACTCATCACTTCGTTGACGTTGCCGTTCTTGTCCTTCACTAATAATCGGTTGGTCAGCGACAGGGTCACCTGGTTGGTATCGTTCATCAGGTCGTTCTCATCGAAGCGGATGATGTTGTTGAAATTGTCGATGCCATCGACGAACTTGTAGTCGACGCGCGGCTCGATCACGTGTTTCACTTTCAAGCCGCCCAGCCACTTGGGGGACTGAAAAATCCTTTCGAAAGACGGCGGGATGAGATGGAGGTCAACCTCGCGGGCGTTGCGCAGAAGGCTTTGGTCGAAGATCACGCCGTTGACGATGCGCTCGCCGTATTCGGTTTCGCGGATGGACCCACTGGCGGTGAGACTAAAGCCGGCGAAGTGAAAGGCAGTGGTGACTTCCGGATTGATGTCGAACCGGCCGACGAAAAAGGGTGTTTGAAACTCAGGCTGGGTGCGGTCCAGAAAGCCGGCGCTGCTGTTCAACGAAAACCAGACTGGCAAAACGCCACCCAGGATCTGCCGGTCGCGGCTCAGAAACTCGGCTACGGGCAGCTTCTTGATGACGATGGTGTCGTTGGGTGTGGCGTTTTCATATTCCTCGTCGCGGGTGGCGGCCACGTCGAACGCAAAGCTCGACCAGTGCTTGATCACGAAGCCAGTGGAATGTGTCTCTGAAAAGATGGTGTCGTGGAACGACTGGCTGAAGGCTTCCCGAAACAGGAACGAACTCAGCTCGTCGATATGCACTCGCGCCAGCCAGCCGTCGCCCAGATCGGAGTGGCCATCGAAGGTAAATTCCTGGCCGCCCTGCTTCTGCACCACGCCGTTCACGGGGATGCCGCGATCCTCCACCGCGTACAGGTTGAAGCTGAAATCGGTGCCGGGCCGCAGCTTGCCCCGTAATTCAAGCGTATGCGCGGGGCCCCGAGAGGTGAAGTATTGAATGCGATAGAGCGCGTCGTAGCTGCGGCTGATGGCCCAATAGTATGCCAGACCGAACATTTCGCCGTAGGTGGAGCTGTGTCCGATATTGGGGGTGAGGAAACCGCTCTGACGCGGCAGTACCTTCAGCGATTTATAATAAACGGGAAAATAAAAAATCGGCACTCTCTTGACGCGAAAAATAGCGTGGTAAGTAATGGCGCGCTGGTTGGGAAGGATGTCGAACTTGGTGGAAGTGAGCCGCCACCATGGTTTAGGAACCTTGCAATCGGTGACGAACCCGTCGTGGATGATGTACTTTCCTTCTACTCGCTCGCCCCATTTGCCTTCGAAGTAAAAGGGATTGTTGGTGGTAAGCAGGCCGGGACGGGCAATAATCTTGGTCTCCGATGTTCCGCGCACATCGTAAAAGATTCCCGATTCGGTGTTCACGTTGTACTTGGCGCGATCGCAGTTGAGCTTGGTTCCATCCAGGAAGTTTTCGTAGCGGACGTTGCCCCACGCCTCCACGTCGCCGGTGTCGTCGTTGTAATCCACGGCGTCGGCATCCAGTTTCTTGTCGGCCGATTCCAGATGGACGTGACCGCGCAGGTGCCGCAAGTCGCCATCCGCCTCCTCTGTTTCCGCGTCGACCATATATTCATCGAGGGCCGGAGCCCCGGGCCGTTGGATCTTCAGCCGCTGGTCCGGATTCGCTGCGTTAGGAACTTCCGCCGGCGGGGGCGGAGGGGCCGCAACATTGGGAAGCTGAGGCGGCGGCTGCTGGGCATGCAACACCGCGATCGTAAGAGGAGAGGCGAGCAAAAAAATGGTTAGAAGGAGGCTGGGGGCGCAACAAAGTTCGTGACATTTTACCCTAAATATGTTACGAAGGAAGATAACATCTTCCGAGAGGTTCGGCAGGGAACTTGTGCCCACGGAAGGTACAGAACGAGGCTTCAAGCCAGAACCGTAGCATGGATGTTCGGATGTCCGCAAGAGGAGCTTTTGGAACACTCCTGTGGCTGTTGAGTAACAGGTGATTTTTGGAACGAGGTGTTTTGATGGAATGCCGATACTGCCAGGCCGCCAACGCTGACGACGACCATCGTTGCCGGCGCTGCGGCCGGCGCTTGCGCATCAGCCCGGTCTACGCCGGTTTTTCAGCGGCCGCGCCGGTTTTGCAATTTGACACTGCGCCGGCGCCGCAGCGTGGCCCTGCGCCGGTTCCGCAATATAATGGCGGGCCGGTTCTGCAGCACGAAGGCGCGAGCAGCGCAATGCGGCGCACAGCCGACAGGACGGAAGCGCACCGCTCCCCAGAGCCCAGCGAGCCACGCCCCAGAATCACCTATCAACCGTCGCTGTTTCCTTCGCGCGAACTGCCGCTGGTGGTGCAATTTGAAACAATCGCTCCGGACTTGGTGCAGCCTTCCCAGCGCAAGCCGCAACCGGCGGCGCAGCGCCAACGCCGGCGAAGCGTGATTCCGGGCCAGAAGGCTCTCGAGTTCGACGGTCAGTTCAACCCGCAATTCACGCCGTCAGCCCGGTCGTCCAAGCCGGCGGAAGGCGTCATTTATTGCGATGCTCCGGTTGCCATCCCTGCGCATCGCGCCATGGCGGCTGCCATGGACGCAAGTATTATCGTCATGGCGCTGGCTGTTTTCGGCATCGTTTTCCGCCTGGCGGGCGGGGCATTCGCGTTGAACGCAGTGAACGCCAAGACCGCTCCTATGTTCCTGGGCGTCGCGGCCGGTGTCGTGATCTTCTACAGATTGCTGTGGTGCCTGGCCAATGGCGATACGCTCGGCCAAAAGTGGACTCGTCTGCGGCTGGTGAATTTCGATGGCCAAACTCCGACCCGCGCACAACGGTTTCACCGCACTGCGTCCGGCTTTTTGAGTTTGATGGCCGGAGGGATCGGATTGCTCTGGGGCCTGGTGGACGAAGAGACGCTCACCTGGCACGATCACATCTCGAAGACGTTCCCGACGCCGGTGAATTAACAGCGGAAACGCTTCCTCCGCCGCAGCTCGGAAGCCAATAATTCTTACGCCTGGCCGCAAGGTTCCACGATCGCGGACATGGACCCTTTGCTGTTCGCCATCCGCCAATCCGCTCCGAATGCGTGGATCTGATCCCGTCCGAACTCCGCGGCCGGCAACTCACAGGTGATCACGATGGTGCGGCCGGTGTTATCCACCTCTACGGCGTGGTTCCAGGCGGCCTCCGTAGACAGAGCGAACAGCTTCTCCAGCATTTCCACAACGTAGTCGTAGGTGTGCTCCGCGTCATCGAGCAGGACGACGTTGTAGAAGGGGGCTTGCTGATTTAGATTTTCCTGCCTCGTCCCAGGCGAGGCGATGGTTGCCATGGCTCACTTAACATCATAGCGGGACGTAGGGTAATGTGGTCTTAAGACCACATACCGCAGGATGGTATCATTGGAAGTAGAAGGGGGCGCAACGGATTCGACGGGATTGAATCGTTGTGGGAAGGCGTGCCGGGTTCCGAGCTCCCGTAAAACGATCGGAAAACCAGAACTGCCAATCAACAGTTCGCATACGCTGCTTAATTAATTAAGTAGCCGCCCGGGATGTTGGGCCTTGACGGCATTCAACGGGCGTCATCTTCAAGGATTGGGCCGAGAGCTTCTGTTCGGAGCAGCAGGCTGACGACAATCGGACTAAGCCGCCGTTTTCTTGCCGGTTCTAATGCGGCGGCCGACAATTACCGAATCGGAAACGCACGTAGTTCTTTTCACGGCGGGCTTTCTCGGACGCGGGTTCGACTCCCGCCGCCTCCACCAATATCATTTGTATATTTTCCAATAGTTCGAAGGGCGCGTCAGTGCAGGTTTCGCCCTCGGCGGAGCGGTGTATCAAGGAGCGGCTCCGTTCCCTCACCGAGAATCGAGAGGTAGCCGTCATAAACGAAGAGGCGGCTTCGCTGTCTACCAGTAATTTCTTTCAGTATTCCGAGCCGTTCCAGATGTTCCACCGAGTTTGAAACCGTGGGAAATGACATTCCTGTTTTCTCTGCCGCTGAGGCGATCGCCAGTATCGGACTCGTTTGAAGGTGTTGAAACACGCGAAGCACGGATGCTGCCGGTCGGCCAAGGCCTTCGATCTTTCGACGATCCGCATCGATTAAGGCCAGGATCCGCCGTGCAGAATTTACTGCTTGGTCCGACGTCTCCTTCACCGCCGTCAAGAAGAATTCGAGCCACGTTTCCCAGTCGCCTTTCGATCGCACTCCGGTCAGAAGTTCGTAGTATGTCTCTCTGTGTGTCTTCAGATAAAGGCTCAGGTACAGAATCGGCTCGCGAAGCGCGCCACTTGCGTACAGCATGAAGGTGATGAGAAGCCGGCCCAGACGTCCGTTGCCGTCGAGGAATGGATGGACGGTTTCGAACTGGACGTGCGCCAGGCCCGCCTTGATCAGCAGCGGAATATCGCGCCTTTCCTCGTGGAGAAAGATTTCGAGTTGACCCATACACTCCATGACGCGGTCTGCCGGCGGAGGAACAAACGCGGCGTTTCCGGGACGGGTACCTCCGATCCAATTCTGGCTTCGACGAAATTCGCCGGGGTCTTTGTCACTCCCCTTGCCCTCTGAGAGAAGAACCCCGTGGATCTCACGAATAAGTCTGAGCGAAAGTGGAAACCCTTCGCGCAGTCTGCGCATACCGTGGTTTAGCGCAGCGACGTAGTTGGATACGTCTTGAACATCCTGGATTGGAACTCCCGGCGCTTCACTGTTCTCGAAAAGAAGGAGATCCGAAAGGGAGGACTGGGTCCCCTCGATCTGCGATGACAGCAGTGCTTCCTTACGCACATAGGCGTACAGAAACAGCGAGAGGTCGGGCAGCACGGATGTGAAACCATCCAACCGTCCTAGCGCCTGATTCGCCTGTTCGAGGAGTAGCTGAAGCTGTCCCATCCCAACCGCGGGAACAGGCGGAAGGGGCGGCGGAACATAAGGTCGGACGGCTTCCCCAGCGATCGTGGAGACGGTATAGGTTCCAAGTCTTTGATTTGGCGAGTCTTCCACTGTAATTCAGCGATCCCTTAATTAGCGCGATTCATTATTAAAGGATAACACTGATTTATTTAATAAGCTGCCGGACTCTCAGGTCCGCCCTTGACGAACGTCGCAAGTTGAGCGGCGCCATAGTTCCCGTGTCTGGACTTTGAACGGCAAAGAGCGGAGGGCAACGTAATGACCAGGTGTTTAGAGGGCCGCCTAGCGGACATATGGCCGATCCAGTCCATATCCACGAACTACTTGACTTAGCTCCGCCCTCGAACTTGTGTCGTCCTCCCAAACGGAGTTCGACTTCGGCCGCACCCGGCAGGTTTAAGGGTTTTGATGCCCGCTGGAGAAATGAGGACTCGCTCGGCGCCGTGCTGAAAGCGCCCGCACCGGCCGCGAGCAAATCCATCAGGGCCGTCTTTCCCGAACCTCGCGCGCCTATCCGCACACGATGCTCCGGCTCTATACCCGCCATTTTTTCGGCTATACGCGATTGGTCTGTGACAGCGACATCGGTACAAACCGTTCGGCGACTTCATGGCACGCGCAAAAGGTGGCTCAAACGACTTTTGTCGAGGCATGAAAACCGACTGTTTCACCACGCGCTGCTAGCGGCCGGCCAGCCGATCCAAACTCGCTCGCCTTGCACGGCCGACGTCGCGCTCAATGCACTCAGGGCTGGCACCCCAGGGCGATTGGGCGCGAATGGGTTCATGTTTGAAAGCTCTCCCAGCCCCGCGACTCTCAGGCACGACGGGTGGTGAGCTCGCGCCAGTTGAGGGCCAGGTCGACAACAAGCAGTGAAGCGAGCGTGAAGGCGATGACGCCGACGGCGGCGAGGGTGTCGCCAAGATGGCTCCAGTAGCGGGGCCAGAGATTAAGTACACGGCTGGAGACGAAGGTAAACGTGACCGCATAGGAGCGAGCCATCCATTGGCGATGCTGGGCGGTTTGGCGGTTACGCGCGGTTATGAATGCGGCGGTGGTGCAGACGATCCAGGCCGCGGCCTGCATCGAGGTTCCTGGCAAGCCGGGACGGCCGGCGGCGAGGGCAATCCCGCTCAAGGCACCGATAAAGACGGAGATGACGTAGATGCGGCCAAGTACGCGATGAAATTTTAGGTGACGCTGGCGGAAACGCGACGAGAACTGCACTGGGCCTGCTAGGAGCGCGATGAGGCCGCAGAGTGTATGGGGGATGAGGAGCCCGCGGTCGGCGATCACTTGCAGCCGGTACGCGTGGTACATCGGATAATCGGTGACCAGAAGAACTTCTGAAGTGATGAAGACAAAGAGCACAGTGAGACCGAGGGAGACCCAGAGAACGGTTTTGAATCTGGAACGGTCGGAACTGGGCGTGAGCAGGGTGGAAGATGCCATTATTCGTATCTTAGATGCGCTTTTGGCGTCGGCTCCTTCAACGCGCTCCTTTATCGATGCGGTCCATTTCACGCATGTACAGTTCGTTGTCCGGAAAGCGCCTATGCAATTCCCCAAGGAGTTCGCGTGCACGGACTGGATTGTTATCGCGCAACGCCGCCACCGCCAGCAGCAGCTTTGCAAATGGCTCCAGGTAATGACCGTGAAGCGCCGTCTCGCGAATCTCTTCGAGGCCCCTCTCGCGATCAACGTTCGAGCCCGTCACTCGCAGGAGAACACGCAGGGGCGCGGGCTTCAGGCTCAAGAGATAGTTCTCCATACCCGGACCAAAGTACGCGTCGCCAGCCTCAGGCTTCGCCTGTAACAGTCTCTCGGAAAAGACGCGTGCCTCCTTTGTGTAGCTCAACGCGGCCAAGGACTGCTTTTCGATCAGAGCCGCATTATCGGCGCGCAAGCCCAAGGTCAGAGACTTGACAAGTAGCGCATTGGAATCGGCGCCGGATCTTTGCAATGCTGCATCCGCCAGACGCTCCGCCTGGGCGATCTCCTGAACGAACAGCGCGTTCCTGGCCGGATCGGGCCGCAACTTTGCGCGGTCTTTGAAGCGGGAGTCGTCGACAAATAATTCAGATTCGAGAGCGCCCAATCGGGCCAGTTCGGAAAACAAGTAAGCCGCGGCGTTGGATGCCGGGCCAAGTGAATCGTCCGGGTGGCTCTGTTTCCAGGCGGCAAAGACGCGGTGTGCCTCGTCGAATTGGAGGTCGTACATGTTGAGCCAACCGGCGTAGAGTTCGCTCTCCTGAGGTGCGGTCGCCGCCGACGATGAGCCCGCAAGAGCAAGTACGAAAGCGCTGTAAACGAAGACAAGAATGAATCCGGCAGATTTGCGCATCGGCACGAGGCTAGGACTGTTTGACGTCCTTTTACCGGGCCAGGTTGCCCCGAGGAAGGAATAAGCTCCGAAGATGAACATCTCGTCATTCTGGCGTTTTTCAGGAGTCATTTTCTGGAGATATAAACAAATACTTGATGCTACCCTTGACGCGAATTCTGCTGTTCACGGCCCTCGCCTCCGCTCCCTTCGGGCTTCTGTATGCGCAAGGTAGTTATGAGATTCAGGTGTACGGTTCCGAGCTGGTTTCGCCCGGCGCCACGATGTTCGAGCTTCACAGCAACTTTACCTTCGAGGGGAGCAAGACAATCGTCGACGGACAATATCCCACCGAACACCAGTTACACGAAACGCTCGAAATCACTCACGGCTTCAGCGACTGGTTCGAACTTGGCTTTTACGTCTTCACCAGCGCGGATTCGCGGGTGGGCTGGCAATGGGTCGGCGATCATATCCGGCCGCGCGTAGCCGTTCCGGAATCGTGGAAGTGGCCGGTGGGAGTCAGTTTGTCGACGGAGATCGGTTACCAACGCGCCGTGTACTCGCCGGACACGTGGACGATCGAGATCCGGCCGATTGTGGACAAGACCATCGGCAGGCTGTATCTGTGTTTCAACCCGACCATCGACCGCTCGTTTCACGGACCGTCGGTTCCACAAGGCGTGACATTCTCTCCTAACGTCAAGGTCGGCTACGATGTCACGAAGGTTGTCAATGCGGGCTTTGAATACTATGGCGCGCTCGGCCCGATCACCGGCTTCGACCCGCTACAACAACAACAGCAACAGATCTTCGCCGTCACCGATCTGAACTTCAGTCCCAAATGGGAGTTTAACTTTGGCGTGGGCGTTGGGTTAACCGGCGGTACGGACCACTTGCTGGTGAAAATGATTCTCGGGCGACGGGTCACAACGAAGTAGAGAGTACCTCGCGTGAACAGATAGTGTTCTGATTCAGGCGTGGGCCAAGGTCGGGGAAAGAGGGGTAGTTGAAGGAACGGCGAGCGGGAGGGTGATGGTTAGCCGGGCGCCGCCCTCGCTACCGTTCGACGCCTTAACAGTCCCGCCATGAACGCGCACGACAGCTTCGATGAACGCCAGACCCAAGCCGTGTCCGGTCGAGTTTCGCCCCTTCACGCGACGCTCAAAGATTTGCGAGAGGACCTCCGAGTCGAAGCCCGGCCCGTCGTCTTCCACAACGAGCAAAGCGGAGTCTTCCGAACTGCTGAGACTAATTGTGACGGTGCAAGCGGTCGGCAGATGCTTCAATTCGTTATCGAAAAGGTTGGCGATCATGCGATGGAGGAGAGCGGCGTCCGCGGAGACCTCCAACCGCCCCGCGCTGCCTAGCTTCACACGCAGTCCCTTTTCCGACATGGACGGTTCGTAGAGCTCGATCATGACTTTCAGAAGATCGTCCAGGTCGACCGCCACGCGATTCAGCCTGAGCGCATTTGCTTTGGCTTCGGCAACGTCCAGGGACTTATTCAGAAACTCTGTGAGACGATCCATGTCCTCAATGGCCGATACAATCGATTCCGACTCCTCCTCTCGTGCGCCTGCGGTCAGTGACATCTCCAGCTTGGCGCGTACCGCTGTCAGAGGGCTCCGAAGATCGTGCGCAAGCGACCCGGTGATGGTGTGCAACTGATGAACCGATCTTTCGATGCGATCCAGCATACGGTTCAGTGTAATTGCCAACTGCGAGACTTCATCATTTCTTCCCGTGGTAGGAACCCTGCTGCTCAAGTCAGCCTCACCTATCCTTGAAGCAGCTTCCGTGATGTTCTGAATGTGGCGCAGCACTCGCCGGGTACTGTAAAAGACGATCGCGGAACCTATCAGCACGATCAGCAACCATAGAAGAACGAAACGAAGACGTAAATTCCCCAGCACTCGCAGTTGATCTCGTTCGGACAGGCCAAGGTAAATTTGTCCTCCGTTGTTCATCCTGACGCAGACCACGCGAAACGGCGCATCAAAGCCGGTTATGCGCACGCTGGTCGGCGTATCCGGGACAATCCTGCTGTTCTTGACCGCAGCAAGATGGGCATTTACATCGCCTGCTCCCACCCACAAACCCACTGAGGCATCGGGGGCGGTTTGAAGGAAGAACACTGAATCGTTCAGCCCGGATCTGACTCCTCGCTTGTGCGGTACCTCCCGGCTCGCGAGTTCGGCAACCTCTCCGACAACTCGTCTGTAGAGCACCCCTTTCGGAGTTCGCTCCGCCACATCGCTGAGAACTCCAGCTTCTCCCGCCAGCCATGCATCGGTCCTCCGCTGGATATCCCCGGCGACAAACTCGTGAAGGAATATGAAGACGACCATGGTGCCGCAGGCGAACGCCAGCGTAGCCCACATGGAAACACGCCAGGCAGCGCTTCGCATGATCGGTTTAGCGGTCATTGAGAACATAGCCTACACCTCGCAGCGTTCGAATGAGGGGTCGGCGCCCATCCGTGTCTACCTTCCCGCGTAGACGGTAGATGTGAACGTCGACGACATTGGTATCCGGCTGTATCCGCATACCCCAGACTTCATCAAGGATCATGGACCGGGTGACAACGCGGCCTGCATTTCGACACAAATATTCCAGAAGTACGAATTCCTGCGGCGTCAAATTCAGGATCTCGCCGCTTCGGGAAGCCTCACGTCTAAGCAGATCCAGTTCGAGATCGAGCACTCGCAGGCGAGCGGCCTCGGCCACCGAAGAGCTGTTGCGCTTCACCAGATTGCGCAACCTTGCAAGCAATTCGGCAAGCGCGAATGGCTTGGTCAGGTAATCGTCGCCACCCTGTTCGAGCCCTCGCACGCGGTCATCCACCGAACGCCTGGCCGAAAGGATGAGCACCGGTGCGCGTAACCCAAGCTGTCGCAGCCGCAGGATCAGGCTGAGACCGTCTTCGTCAGGCAGGCCGAGATCGACGACCAGTACGTCATGCGTGCTCTCGATGGTCATGCGCTCGGCGGTCCTGGCGTCCCCCGCTGCTTCTACCTGGTATCCGGCTTCAGTCAACGAACGCTGCAGGAAGTTTTGAATTTCGACTTCATCCTCCACCAGCAGCACCCGCATGTCTTGATGTTAATGCATTCGTGCAGGGTTCCCCTCTGAAATCGGAACCTGTGGCTGTTCGATGCGCGGATTCGCCGCCCCACTCGGTGAGGCGGCGTTCCGGTTAGTGACTGTCGCCGTCGTGATCGACGTCGCCAGATGCTTGGGTCTGCGCCTTCGGACTCAGCTGAACCGAGTCCTTCGGGTCGGAAGATGTAGCTGGTTGTGGCTTCGATTGCGCCGTATTCTGCGGGGCAACGGCCTGTGATACTGCCGATGTGGAAGAAACTGGATTGATCATATGCGGTCTTGACTCCTGCTTTTTGTATCGGCCCGTTTTGCACGAAAGTTCGCATTGATGAACATATCGTCATCCAGCGGTTCTTCTGGGGTCATCTTCCCTCGATATAAACGTAACGATGAACCCTCCTCGGGTTGGAGTATGGCCCAAATGAACGAATCGTCATTAACGAAATACCGTCGCGTGCCGTCACCTTATGCATCTGAATCCTTGCATCCCGACCAACGTGACACCGAAGACCGCCATTTCTGACCAGAACGGCTGGTCGCGGAACGGGCACTTCCGTCTTTGCTGCCGGAAGAGAGATCCCGCATTCGTTCTGCTGATTTTCAAGCAAACACAAATAGAAACAGGCAATGGATTATTTTAAATTCAATATCGGCATCGTCGGTGGTGGAATCGGCGGCGTAGGCGCGGCCGTCGCGCTTCACCGCGCAGGCATCGATGCAACGGTCTACGAAAGAGCGAACGAACTTCGCGAGGTGGGCGCGGGCATGATGCTTTGGCCCAACGCCACGCGTGTGCTGAAGGAACTGGGCTTGCTCGAACGAGTGGTGGCGTTGAGCGGCCCGAACCACCGTTTCCTGGTTCGGTCCAGCACAGGCAAGATCCTGATGAACATCGGCCTGGGCCATTTCGACGTACCCGCCTTGTGCACACGCCGGTCAGATCTGCTGGACGCACTGATCTCCGCGCTGCCAGCGGACCGTGTTCGCCTCGGCCACGATTTCGGACATTTGGAGCGCCGATCATCAAGCGTAGGAATTCAGTTCTCTAATGGCGTTTCGGTGGAACATGACTTCTTGATCGGCGCCGATGGTATTCGTTCGCGCGTCCGTTCTCAATCACTGGGAGTTCACAAACCCGTCTATCGCGGTTATACCGTTTGGCGGGGGTCGGCGCGTCTTGGAGGCTTTGTTCCGGACGGTTCGAATAGCGAAACCTGGGGTCGCGGAAAACGCTTCGGTATTCTCCACACCGGCGCCGACCGGTTCACCTGGTATGCTGCAGCGAATACCGATCCTGATCACGTCGACTCGACGGAAGGGCGTCAGCGCGAGCTTCTGCAGATGTTTGCAGGATGGCACGAGCCGGTCGAAAGCCTGATTGCCGGGACCGAAGAAGACGCCATTTTCAAAAATGGCGCGTACGATCTTCCGCCCCTGAGACGTTGGGGACACGGGAGAGTGATGTTACTCGGGGACGCTGCTCATCCCTGCACGCCGAACCTCGGACTGGGCGGCTGCATGGCGCTTGAAGACGCGCTGGTTCTCGCAAAATCGTTTTGCAGAGAGGCGACTCCGGAGTTAGCTCTCCGCCGCTATGAATCGCTGCGCCGCCGCCGAACTCGCCATGTGCAGCAGCGCTCCCTGCTAATGGGGCATATCGGGCAGTGGGAGAACTTGCTCATCGCGGCCGGGCGCCAGGTGATAACAAGCATGCTTCCGGCCAAAATCTTTGAACGGAATTTGAGGAAGATTTATTCTTATGCGGCCTAGCACTCTGGCCCTCTGCACGGCGATTGTAGCGGCAGCGCCGCTCGTGGCGCAAGAAAAGGCCATCGACACACAGCGGAGCACCATTACGATTCACGTCGGCAAATCCGGGCTGTTGTCAGCTGCCGCCCATGACCATACCATCAACGCGCCAATATCCTCCGGCACCATCCTGGAGTCTGGCACTCCGCACATCGAATTCCGAGTTGAAACCGCGAAGATGACGGTGCAGCCTGACCCCAAAATCGATGCGAAAGATCAGGCAACCATCCAGACACATATGGAGGAGATGACACTGGAGACGAAGACATTTCCCGAGATAACCTTCCGCTCTTCACACGTCCAAAAACTGTCTGACGGCCAATGGAAGGTCGATGGTGATCTGTCTTTACACGGTGTCACCAAAGTGATCAGCCTAACAGTGAAACGGGCCGGCGAGCCGTACATCACACATACTGTTCTCAAACAAACTGATTTTGGAATCAAGCCCCTCAGCATCGGTGGCGGAATGATTAAGGTCAAGAACGAAGTGGAAATCGACTTTCAAATCTTCGCGCGCCAATGAAGACTGTTTTACTTTTCATCGGGCTCTCCGCGTCATCCGTGCTGACTGCCCAGGTGACCCCGCCGGATGCTGACGGCAATCAACCCACGCCCGCGCCACAACCTGTTCCGCCCTACCAGCGGCCCGTATCACTCGGACGGATCATTCCAAACATCGTAGACGACCAATCCAAAATCTGGCTCTTTCCGGCGAAACTCAACAAGAAAAGAAATTGGATTCCCGTCGCCGCTATTCTGGGAACGACTGCGGCCCTCATCGCGCTCGATTCTCATGACGCCCCCTATTTCAGGACCACTTCAACTTTCGCCGGCTTCAACAGCGTCTTCACCGGCAATGCCACCGGGATCGGCACGGCCATCGTCCCGGTGTCGCTTTACGCAACGGGTCTGATCTCGAAAGATAGCAAAATGAAAACGACCGCGCTGCTGGCGGGAGAGGCCGTGGCAGATTCCGAGATTCTGGCTTTTGTCCTGAAGGATGCCTTCAAACGCGTCCGGCCAGCCTCAATCTCGCCTACATCGAATTTTTCGGATACGTGGTTCGAGAGTCGCGGGTCACTGCTCAGCAGCAACGGCGGTATGCCTTCCGGCCACGCCATCGCGGCTTTCTCGGTAGCGACGATCGTGGCGCGGCGCTACGGAAATCATAAGTGGGTTCCATACGTATGTTACGGGGCGGCCGCATTGGTCGGCTTCTCACGGCTCACACTGTCGGCGCACTTTGTCTCCGATGTGTTTGTCGGCGGAGCGCTGGGCTATTCGGTCAGTCGGTTTGCCGTTTTACAGCAGTAATGCAAGAGAGAGCGAAGAACATGGATACGAGGTCGGCGGTCAAACGCAGGGTGGTCGTTACCGGGATGGGCGCAGTGAGCCCGAACGGGATTGGACGAGAAGCCTTCTGGAACGCCACAAGGCGGGGACAGAGCGGGGTACGCCGCATCTCGAGGTTCGACCCTTCGAGTCATAAGGTTCAGATCGCCGGCGAAGTGACGGATTTCGATGAATCCGTTTTCGTGGCGCCAAAGGAACGGCAGCATGTGTCGCGCGCCGTCCCCCTCGCCGTCGCGGCATCTCGCGAGGCGGTAACGGACGCTGGGATCGAGCCGAAGCGAATGTCCCGGGAGCAGCTCAGGACAATCGGAGTGCTCATCGGGTCGGGCGGCGGTTCGCAGGAATTTACTGAGGAACAGTATCGGCTTTATTACAGCGGGCTCGAGAAGCAATGCAGCGTGTACGCTGTCCCCACTGGGACGATTGGCACGCTGGCGAGTGAGGTTTCCATGCGGTTTGGGTTTCGGGGGCCAAGCCACATCATATCGACAGGATGCACTTCCTCGACCGACGCGCTGGGCAATGCTTTTCATAACATCCAGTGGGGCATCTCGCCGTGGATGCTGGCCGGCGGAGTAGACGCGCCCATCGCGCCCTTGATTGTTCGCGGCTTCACGCTCATGCGTATCCTGACGAGTCATTGGAATCAAGAGCCGACCCGAGGATCGCGGCCCTTCTCGAGAGACCGCAGCGGATTCGTGCTGGGCGAGGGCGCGTGGTTCTTTGTCCTGGAAGAGATGGAACACGCACGGGCACGCGGAGCGAAGATTTATGGCGAAATCGTCGGATACGCTTCAACGTGCGAGGCGTATCATCGGGTGCGCCTGGAGGAGTGCGGCGAAGAGCCCGCGCATACGATGACTCTGGCGATGGACGAAGCAGGAATAGGACCGGAGCAGATTGGGTACATCAATTACCACGGGACCGCCACGGATCTGAACGACCGGATCGAGACCCGGGCCACACGTCTCGCATTCAAGAGGCATGCATTCCGGGTACCAGGGTCGGCGCTGAAAAGTATGATCGGACATCCTCAAGGCGCCTGTGGAGCAGCAGGAGTGGCGGCAACGTTGCTCGCGATGAGAGACTGCGTCGCTCCTCCGACAATCAACCTCGACGATCCTGACCCCGAGTGCGATCTGGACTACATTCCGGACGAAGCGAGGCGAATCGACTGCGAGTACGCGCTGGCGAATTGCATTGCGTTCGGAAGTAAGAATTCGGCCCTGGTCTTGCGAAAGATTTAAGGTTGGCGTCCGGCCAGTAGCCACGGGTCGCGCCTAATGCTTTCGCGATATTTTTCGCAATAGATCCGGCCAGAACTCCTTGAGGATGTTGGCCGCCATGGCCGCGCCCAGCTGGACGCCAAGCGCATCAGCGAGATGGATGCATCCCGGTGATGGGCGTAATACAAGCTAGAAATCGCGACGGTGCTGGTAGTCCCCAGTACTCGGGAATAGTTGAACGCCGTTCCCCCTGCATCTGTTTGCGTCCAGAATACCCGGCTGATCGGCATACCCTAAACGGGAGCCTGCGGACCCGGTACCCTGGCGTAAACCACATACAGTTTCTAGTTGCCGGTCACTTATCCGCAGAAGGCTCAGCTCGCGAAGCCCGATAAACCGCCTCACGGCGTCAGGGTGCGGAGGATGGTACCTTCTCGACCGCCTTGGTTATTTCGTAACCACGAGAATTGAAAACGAATCAGGCACCATCTTTCCTCCATACCCAGCCACTCCTGCCCTCGGCGGCCCGGTAGGAGGTAGAAAATCCGCAGCGATCACTAGGATCCGGTTTTTTTTGCTGTCCCACACCATCTGTTTGGCACTGTCCTTCGTTTGCACTGTCTGCTCCTTGGCGAAGCTGGTGGGACTCGTTTCCCTAATAATGGTGAGCGTCCCATCGATCTGCGCGCTGTAAGCTTCATTCGTTTTCGGGTTGAAAATGGCGGAATCGGCGGTGGATCCAATAGGCAGAGCATCCAGGATCTTTCCATCGGTGGCACTGAGGATCATCATCATCTGCGGCGCCCGGCAGCCTGCGAACAGAATCTCGTTCTTAACGTCGATCGCGAGTCCGGAACACCGTCCACCTTCAGGCGCCACGCTATACCGCGCGACGACAGTGAGAGCTTTCGCGTCAATGACGGCGATGTCGTTCTTGTCCCTGACATCGACGTAAACGCGGCCTTTCCGATCCGTGGCGGCCTGCTCTGGCTCGCCGCCCAGATCAATCGTGCCCAGAACAGAGCCATTCACTGCGTCGATGACGGTTGCATTCGGAGCGATATGGCTGAAGATAAAGACACGTTCGGTAAATGGATCGGACAGGATGGCATCCGGGCGGCCCTGGACGTCAATGGTCTTGATCGTCTTCAGGGTCTTCGCGTCCCACATCACGACGGGTTGACTGCTTGCGAACCCGTGCCCGGATTTGGAGTCGACGACGACGCCGTTCGCTGCTGCGTCGGGGATCTCGCCCGCCGGCTCCAGCGTGTCAAGATTAAAAACGGTGATGCGACCAGGGCCCTTGCGTGGAATGTATAACCGGCGGCCCTCGACGTCGGCGAAGGCGGTATCGAAGGTACCTTCGCCTCCGACTTTTACCACTTTGGAAACCTTGTATGGCCCGTCTGCCAAAGCCCGTTGGGGCAGTCCGGCAGCCAGGGAGATCAGAACACCGGCTGCCCATAGCAGGCAAGAATGTCGCATCGTGTCCCCTCCGCAGATATTCTACTAAGCCTCGCTGACGAAAACGGGGCAAGCTAACCGGCCCGGGCACCCCGCTGGTACGGTGGCCGACAACCCATTCCCGATCCAGCCAGCACGTTTCCAATGAGACCGTTAAACGCGGTTTTCGCCACTACCAGGCGAATGCAGTCACTTGCTCGTGGACACTTTGCGCTGCAGCTCGTCGGAGAAGTTTTCGAGGAAGATCACGTGGCTCTGCGTCTGTTGCGCTTCCGGCGATTCCACCGGCATCAGCGCGGCGATGCGTTTGCCGTCCGGGGCAACATCGTAGTTGCTGAAACCTATAGTCCCGAAGGCCGCCAGTCGTCTTTCGGACCAAACTCGCGGCTTATCCGGTACAAACGAATCAGCCTTCACGGCGTATGTAGCGACCATGATCCGGTTGTCGTCGGCCCGGAAGTACAGTTCCTGTCCGTTGCGCGACCACACCGGATACGCACCTCCCGCGTTCGAGATCTGCCACTTGCCGCCTTTGTCCGGAAACGCGCTTACGTACACTTCATATTTCCCGGACTCGTTGGATGTATAGGCCAGCCAGTGGCCATCAGGAGAAAAAACCGCGTTGCGCTCGTCCGCCGAAGTTTGCAGAAAGATCTCGGGTTTTCCGGCCCGTAGCCCGGCGCCGTCCTTTTCGATGGGCGCCGTCAAAACATCGTACGCAGTGGCCGGATTCACTTCGTTGTATGCCAGCCGCCTTCCATCAGGTGTGAAGGAAAACGGATACAGCGGATTCTTGCCTCGGATCAAAAGTTGGGGCTTGCCCGCGGCGTCGGAGCGGACCCACCAAATACCTTCTGCCCCGGAGAACAAGATGTAGCGGCCGTCCGGGCTCCACACCGGGACCAGATAGTTGGCGCCACCGAACGTCAGGCGTGTAAGGATATCGCGCTGGGCTTCGTACACCCAGATGTCCGAACCGTCACCGAATGCCAGACGCTGCCCATCCGGCGACAAGCGCGGCCGCTCATAGGCGCCCGGCTTGGCCAGTAGCGGCCGCGTCTGGCCGGCGGCATCCAGCCACTGCACGGTTACCAGATCTGCCTGACTGGCTCCGCCGATGCGGTACACTAGCGTTCCGTTTCGCGAGAAATCGAAATGAGCGAAGCCTAACGCAGTGCTATAAGCAACCTCCTCCAGCACCGGCGAGGGCGTGCCGCGCACTTCCAGCCTCTCCGGATCGAAGGGCACGGCAAAAAGGGTTCCTTTGTTGATGTATACCAAGTACCCGTTCCCATTCGACGCGTGCAGGTAACGCCCAAAAGTGCCTCCGCGGTGCAGCGTCTTGCGGCGGTGATCGGCCAAGGTTATGACTTCGATGTTGGCGCCATCGAATGCTGCGGTTGATGTGCGAGAGGTGAAGAGCACCGCCTTCCCTCCCGGCAGAATTTGCGGCCAGCGCTGCGTGGCTTCGCCTTGTGGCAGTTCGGTCACTAGTGTTAGCGCGCCTCCCGAGGAGGGAATCCGCGACAAAGGGCCGTTGTTGCTCGCCGCGATGATCGTTCCATCCTCGCCCCAACTGCCGCCTCGCGGGGGGTTGGAGTAGTCGCACAACGCAATGGGAGCGCCGCCTTCCACCGCGATCTTCTTTAGCTTTCCCGACGCAAAGAAGGCCACCCACCTCCCGTCTGGTGAGAAGAAGGGCTCGAATGCCCCGTCGGTACCCGCCAGCTCTGCCGCTTTGGGCTGGTCGAGTCTGCGAGTAAAAAGTCTCCCTTGCGAAGCGTACACTAGCCTTGTGCCGTCGGGCGAGATGATTGCGTCCGGCCCGGCTGGGGAGCCGAGCAACACACCAGGCCCAAGATCGACATCCAAGCGGACCAGCGGTTTGAGCTCCGCGGGACGCGTCGCGCGGTAGGCCACGAAGCCGAGAGCTACAGCGACAACGGCCAGAACTCCCGCCACGAT
The DNA here is from genome assembly GCA_963747945.1 of Bryobacterales bacterium. Lineage (GTDB taxonomy): Bacteria > Acidobacteriota > Terriglobia > Bryobacterales > Bryobacteraceae > Palsa-89. The sequence goes on along the minus strand of CAVVHB010000022.1, from coordinate 613,612 downwards.
CCACGGCAATCTTCCGAACCGCGACGGTGACTGCGTTGCGCTTGCGATCGCTTCACCGGACGAGCTTGCGATCCACTCCAACTCGGCCTTCAAGTCTCTTGCGCTCTGCCATCGGTCATCGGGATCTTTCGCCAGGCAGCGTTGGAGCAAACGATCCAGCGCCGGCGGCGCGACATCCGCAATCGATGGCGCCGGACGTTCCATAATCGCCGCAATCACACTGGCCGGCGAAGATCCCTCAAACGCTCGCTTGCCGGTGAGCATTTCATACAGCACCAAACCGAACGAAAAGATGTCGCTGCGCGGGTCGGCATCTTGTCCAGTGACTTGCTCGGGCGACATGTACTGGAACGTTCCCAGTATTTCGCCCTTGCTGGTTAGCGCCATGGTCATGGTGCCTTCGGCGGCCTGGATCGCCGGCCCCGGCGTCCCCAACTTCGCCAGTCCGAAATCCAGCAGCTTGATGCCGGTTTTGGTCACGAGAATATTCGCGGGCTTCAGGTCGCGATGAGTGATGCCCTTCTTGTGCGCGGCGTCGAGTGCGTCGCAAATCTGCGCGGCATACTTCAGTGCTTGATCGACAGGCAAAGGCCCCTTGAGAGTCGTGCCCTCGATGTACTCCATCACCAGGTAATCGGGACCGACATCGTGGAGCGTACAAATGTTGGAATGGTTCAACGCAGCGACGGCACGTGCTTCGCGCTCGAAGCGCTCGCTGAACTGAGCGGCCGAGACCTTGATCGCGACGATCCGGTCGAGCCGCGTGTCGCGCGCCTTGTACACTTCACCCATGCCACCCGCGCCAATGGGCGCAACAATTTCGTACGGGCCGAGTTTGTCTCCGGCAGACAGTGACATGTGATGGTTGCAATCAGTTTAGCCGATCAGGGTGCGTCCAAGTCCTGAATAACGGCGTAACCGGAAGCTATCTTCCCAAGAAATAACGCGACTTCTGGACACAACGCAGTCGCAATCCTACTTTTTCAGCCCTGTTGCCCAGTTGAGCAGCATAGTGATGGAGGAGTTCGCGTCCCCACCGACAGGCGTGTTGATGAGAAAGCGACCGTCCGACGCGACGTCGTACTGGTGTTTCAACCCTTCCCGGACTCCTGTTCCAAAGAGTACGTTCGCGTCGAATAGCGCCTTCGGTCTGCCCATCTCAAAGGACGTTCCGGCTTTCACCGAAGCCGCCATCATCTTTGCCGCAGGCGAAAGGAAATAGATTTCGTGCCCGTCACGCGACCAGCGCGGCCAATCGCCTCCTTCCGTCGAAACCTGCCATTTACCGGAAGACTTCGGGAAGCTTTGTACGTAAACTTCAAACCTGCCCGATTCAGGCGAGGTGTACGCGAGCCAGCGTCCATCTGGGGAGAGTTGCGATTGTATGTGAGTAAAATCTCTCGATTCGAGGAAAGCAACGGGTTTCCGGGGCGGTGACAGCGGTAAGTACCAGATTTCATTCTTGGCCAGCAGGTTTCGGAAGACGATCGTCTCTCCGTCGGAAGACCAGCTGGTGGGAAGAACCGAAGTCGAGGATTTAAGGAGGAGCTCTTCATCTCCCGAGCCATCAGAGGACTTCTGATAAATGCTGGAGGCGCCGTCGCGATTCCTGCCGTAGCCAATTTTGCTTCCGTCTGGGGACCAAATGGGGCCGTATTCGTCAGAAGTACTAAACGTAAGTGGCACTGCTGCAGCGCGGGCCAGGTCGAGCACCCAAATATGGCGGTTGATGCGGTTGCCTCCAGTGCCGCGCCGCTCGAACGCGACCCGTTTTCCATCTCTGGAAAGCTCGGGGTTGAGATACTCGCCCGCTGGACCTGCAAGTCCCATTGGTTTGCCGCCACGATCTATCCACCGGAGTTCAGTCGTGGTGACGGCAGAGCCCGTCACGAATGCTAACGCTCCTGCTTCCGACGTCGAAAACTGAGGGATTGGTCGAATTGGATCCTCGCCTACCTGGTCGGCAATTTGCACAGGATCGCCGGATAACTCCAGTCGCCCAGCATCAAAAGGCTGCGCGAATAGAACTCCTTCATTTGCAAAAATGAGATACCCGCTCGCATAACTGACTTTTGAGTAGGCCTTGCGAATCGGCTTCGCTTCCCGGGAGCCGAGCAGGCCAACGTAGATGGTTGAGTTCTCCGCTGGAGCGCTTGCCGCGATGTACAAGTAGTGGCGGGCATCCGGGAGGAACTGGGGTTGGAAATGGCCATTCTCCTGGCGTGAAGGGTCCGCAATAGTCAGCGGCTTCAGTTCTCCGCCCGATGCGGGGACGGCGGACAACCCTGTCGAACCACCCAGCACGATGAGGCCCTCAGAGTTCCACGTCCCACCGAAAGTGTCGGCCAGACTTACGCTGCAGACCACCTGCGGAGAGCCACCCTGCAAATCCAAACGTTTGAGCTTGCCTTGGGCGAAGAAGGCAACGGCACGGCTATCCGGCGACCAGAAGGGCCGCGCCGCATCCTCCGTGCCAACCAGGGATTGAGCTGTCAGCGAGCCGATGGGGCGGAGCCAAAGCTGGCTTTGTCCGTTCACGCGCAGTACAAATGCCAGGTAACGCCCGTCGGGTGAGAGTGCGGCGTGTAAGAACTCCCCGGCCTGCGGGGCCGCGACGGAAAATTTGGTTGGCGAGCTAGGCTCCGCCGCTGAGCGGCGGAAATATAGGAAAGCGAAAGACACAGCTGCAAGTAAAAATAAGGCAGCCGCGCCCGCTAGTAAAGGGCTGACGTGCGGCCGCGAGGGAGCGGTCACCGTTGCCGGTGTCTCTCCTGCCGACGCCATCGCCAAGTCGAGCGCCGCCTTCAGATCCAACGCATTCTGCCATCGGTCCTCGGGATCTTTCGCCAGGCAACGTTGCAACACGCGATCCAGCGCCGCGGGCGCGACATCCGCAATCGATGGCGCCGGACGTTCCATAATCGCCGCAATCACACTGGCCGGCGAAGAGCCCTCAAACGCTCGCTTACCGGTGAGCATCTCATACAGCACCAAGCCGAACGAAAAGATGTCGCTGCGCGGGTCGGCATCTTGTCCAGTGACTTGCTCGGGCGACATGTACTGGAACGTTCCCAGTATTTCTCCCTTGCTGGTTAGCGCCATGGTCGTGGTGCCTTCGGGGGCCTTGATCGCCGGCCCCGGCGTCCCCAACTTCGCCAGTCCGAAATCCAGCAGCTTGATGCCGGTTTTGGTCACGAGAATATTCGCGGGCTTCAGGTCGCGATGAGTGATGCCCTTCTTGTGCGCGGCGTCGAGCGCGTCGCAAATCTGCGCGGCATACTTCAGTGCTTGATCGACAGGCAAAGGCCCCTTGAGAGTCGTGCCCTCGATGTACTCCATCACCAGGTAATCGGGACCGACATCGTGGAGCGTGCAAATGTTGGAATGGTTCAACGCAGCGACGGCACGTGCTTCGCGCTCAAAGCGCTCGCTGAACTGTTCGGCCGAGACTTTGACTGCGACCATCCGGTCGAGCCGCGTGTCGCGCGCCTTGTACACGTCGCCCATGCCACCCGCGCCAATGGGCGCAACAATTTCGTACGGGCCGAGTTTGTCTCCGGCAGAAAGTGGCATGTGATGGTTGCAATCAGTTTAGCCGATCAGGGTGCGTCCAAGCCCTGAATAACGGCGCATCCGTCACTTACTTTTCAAATTCCCGGTTTTTGGGGCCACTCCGCAATCGCCAAACGTCCCGTCACTGCCTCAGCGCATAATCTACTTCAGCGGACGATAACCGACCGGTCGCCATCAGTAGACTTTGCCAAAGTACCGTGGTTCTTGTCCTATTAGCCCGCGAAGCTTCCAGGCGCCGGAGACCTTGCTCACGGGGTAGACGGCAGCTCCTTCCTCTAACAGCGAAGCGTCTTTTTTGTAGCGCCGATAGGCTTTGTTGATGAGCGCGCCATCCGACGAGAGTGGGGTGATACGTGTGTTGACAATATCGGAGTGATCGTAATTCCGCCGCTCCAGAGATTCGAGTTGCTTTCGATAAAACGTCATTATGGCATCTACGGATTCCAGGGTTTGCATCTTCCCGCCAGTCAAAACGACAAACGGGGCTTGGACGCATTCTCGAAGCGCTGCGTAGTCCTTCTTGATAAACGCCTGGAAATAACGATCGTACATCTTCTCGATCGCAATTTTATCGGATTCGTCGAACACGCGAGCCTCTTGCGCAGTTGAGCTCACTGAACAATAGCCGACAATCGCGATAACAAGGAACAGGGAACGAAGGAACATGGCGCGATTGTATCAATTGAGAGTCCCGCAAGGTTCCTGCGCTGGTGTTGCGCCTGGTTAACGGCGCATACGGAAGTTTCCATCAATAAACCACTTTCCTATGCCCTCCCAGCCGTTCGTTGCGATAGACGGCTACACCTCTGCATGGCCCTAATTCCCGAAAGCCACTTCTGTCAGATACAGCTATGAATATCAAGCGTCAGTTACCCGCGCTCGCCGGCTTTCATGTGTTAGGAGAGAGGCAGGCGATCATCGTCGGCCACGATTGGGGCGCCACCGTGGCCTGGAGTGCTGCGCTGCTCAGGCCGGATATGTTCCGGGCCGTGGCGGCTATGAGTGTGCCGTATCGTCCAAATGGGTGCCGTGGCCCCACTGAAGGCGTTGCGCGATGCCGGACTCCGCACGTATTACTGGCTGTACTATCAGGAGCCGGGATCGCTGATGCGGAATACGGCCGATCCCGCCGCCTCCACCAAATTTCCAACGTCTCCGCTTGCTCACGGGCGCGGTTCAGAATCGCCACGGTTAGTTCGCGCCCGAGCCCGTCAGCACCCGCGGGATGGTTCGCAGCAAAATCTTGACATCCAGCTCCAGCGACCAATTGTCGATGTACTGCATATCCATTTTCATCCAGGTGTCGAAATCCAGCCGGTCGCGCCCGGCCAGAGCCCACAGGCAAGTTAATCCGGGACGCATGCGAAGGCGCCGGCGCTGCCAGGTCTGATACATCTCCACCTCTTCCGGGACTGCGGGTCGCGGGCCCACCAGCGACATTTCGCCCTTCAGCACGTTCCACAATTGCGGCCATTCGTCGATCGAAAATTTGCGCAGAAACCGGCCCACCGATGTGAGGCGAGGATCGTTGGGAATTTTAAAAGCGGTCGATTTCCGGTTCAAATACATCAAGGAAGCCTTCAATTCCTCGGCGTTGTTGCACATCGAGCGGAATTTGTAGAAAGTGAACCGGCGGCCGTTCAGCCCGCAGCGCACCTGGCGGAAAATGGCCGGGCCGGGCGATGTAATCCGGATCATCAGCGCGATCAAAATCATGAAGGGCGCAAGCAGCACCAGCGCGGCCGCGGCGATCACCAGATCGGTGACACGCTTGAGCAGCAGGCGGATTTCGTCGTGAGGCGCGGCGGAAAACGTCAGCAGAGGCTTGGTTCCCAGCCGATCCAGATAGACCTGACTGTTCACGTGCGGAAAGAAATCCACCACCACACGCGTCCGAACGCCCTCTTCATCGCAGCGCAGGAACACTTCTTCCATCCCGGCCAGCTTGCCGCTATCCACGGCGAAGATGATCTCGTCGATCACGTGCCGCCGCAGCAAGTCGGGGAGGTGCGATAGCGGATGCCTCTCATAGTTTTCGTTCAATTGAACGCGGCCCGGCTGGTCGTCTAAAAAGCCCAACAAACGCACGCCATAATCCCTTGATTCTTCCAGCGCCTCCCCCAGGTGGCGCGCGCTTTCGCCCGAACCAACCACCATCACATAGTGCGCCGTTCCGAATTTTTTCCGCACCGCGCCGATCACACGCGCAGCATTGATGCGGAACAGGCACAACAATATCCAGGCGTAGGTGGTGAATATAGCGACGAAGAAGCGGCTGAGGTCCAGCCGCAGGAGATACTCTGCCAGCACCAGGCAAGCCGCTCCCAGCACACATTGGCGAAAGGTGTCGCGCAACACGACGCTCGGATGCGCCGAATCGAGCTTCTCGTAAATGTTGAACCAGTAGCCGATGGCAAGCCAGCTCATTACGGAAACAACCAGCAGGAGCGTGGCGACGGGGAACTCGATATAGAAGGTGAAATAGAAAAGCCGTTCGAAATTGAGGACGATTCGCGTCTGGTACGCCGCGATGAAAGCGAGGCAAACGAGGACGGAGTCGATGAGGCCGAAGATGGCCTTCACTCTTCTATAGTGCCGGCTGAACACGCCAGAGCTAGAATAGCATGGGCGCCGGCAACTTTGCTCTAAACACTGTGTTTGGAATCACATACCTGCAGTAAGTTCATCCGCGATTTCCTGTCCGATGGCTAGCGACGCCGTGGCGCCGGGGCTGGGAGCGTTCAACACGTGCAGCGCGCGATCGCTTTTGACGAAGCGAAAATCCTGCAGCGTCTCTCCACCGGGCGCGATGGCCTGCGCCCGTACACCCGCGCCTCCGGGCGCTAAATCCTCGGGGCGGACTTCGGGCACCAGGGCGTTCAGAGACTTGCAGAATAATTCCTTACTGAACGAACGCCGCAATTCGTCGAAACATACGCGCGGGTATTTCTGAAAAAAGCGCCAGAATCCCGGATAAGTCAAAGTGCCGATGAAATCGCGCGCCGAAAAATCGCTCTTGGTGTATCCTTCGCGCGCAGTGGCCAGCACGGCGTTCGGACCGGCTTCGATGCCACCGTGAATGAGCCGGGTAAAATGGACGCCCAGGAAGGGAAAGCGAGGATCGGGCACGGGGTAAATCAGGTTGCGGACCAGGAACTGCCGCTCGGGTTTCAACTTGTAATATTCGCCGCGGAAGGGAATGATCTTCAGCTCCGGCTTGTCGCCGGCCAGCGAACACACACGATCGCATTGGAGGCCCGCGCAATTCACAATGTAGTCCGATTCAAATTCGCCCGCGGCAGTTTCCGCCAGCCACTGCGCCCCAATTCTGCGCAGGCGCGTGACCTCCGCGTGAGTGATCACCTTTCCCGCCGCCGCGGCGATGCATCGCACCATGGTTTGGCAGACCGCGGGATAGTCCGCGATACCTTCCTCGGGCACACGAATGGCCGCCACCCCTCCTACGTGCGGCTCGATCTCGCGCATTTCTGAAACCCCGAGTTTTTGCAGTCCGCTCAGCCCGTTCTGCTGGCCGCGTTCGAACAGGTCGTTCAGCCGGGGAATCTCTTCGTCCCTGGCCGCCACCACCAGCTTTCCGCATACTTCGTGCGGTATGTTGTGCTCCTGGCAGAACCCGATCATCTGGCGGATTCCGGTAACCGCGAGCTTGGCCTTGAGCGACCCTGGCTTGTAATACAGGCCGCAATGGAGCACCCCGCTGTTGTGACCGCTCTGGTGTTGTCCCACGCCGGCTTCTTTCTCAAGCACCGTTATAGATGCGCCGGGAAGCTTCTGGCCTAAGCGCAATGCGGTTGCCAATCCGATGATTCCGCCGCCGATGACCGTGATGCGCATTCCTTATCATACGTATAGCAATCCGCCGTATAGCAATCTGCCGTATAGCAATTCACCTGATACACTTGTGTCTTCCCAAGTGATTGCTCAACAAGCCAGCCTTAGCTCGCGTTTGCGCCATCTGGAGCTCCTGATCCTGTTGGGCGCCCTGCAGGCCTTCGCGCCGTTGTCCATCGACATGTATCTTCCGGCCATGCCGGTGATCGAGAAGGTGTTTCACACCTCCACCGCCTCGGTTCAACTGACGATGGTCACGTTCCTGTTGGGATACGCGCTGGGCCAGCCGCTGTACGGGCCGATTACGGACCGCTTTGGACGCAAGCCGCCGCTTTACGCCAGCCTGCTGGTATTCATCGCCGCGTCGGCCGCGTGCGCGCTGTCGCCTTCGATTCCGGTGATGTCCATTGCCCGGCTGGTGCAAGCCGTCGGCGCTTGCGGCGGCGCGGTGATGTCGCGCGCCATGGTGACCGATCTTTTTCCCGCGCGCGAGTTGCGCCGTATCTTTTCGATGCTGGTGCTGGTGCTGGGCGTTTCGCCAGTGATCGCGCCTCTACTGGGCAGCTACCTGTTGGTCTGGTTCGGGTGGAATTCCGCCTTCGTGGTGCAGGCGCTGCTGGGCACCGCCTGTCTTATCGGCATGCACTTCCGCCTGCCCGAATCGTTGCCGCACGACGCCCGGCGGCCGTTGCGCTTCGAAGTCATCAAGTCCACCTACCTGCGGCTGTTCAAGGACCGAACTTTCCTGGGGGCTTCGGTGGTGTGCGGCTTCAGCTCGGCTGGAACGTTCGCCTACATCACCAGCGCGCCGTTTGTGTTCATCGTGCTGTACAAGGTGCCAACGGAACGGTTCGGATGGCTCTTTGGAGCGGTAGCGGCGGGAATGGTGGTGGCTTCTCAGATCAACGGGCGCATGTCGCATCGCATCCCGTTGTGGCGCGTGTTGCGGACCGCGAACACGGTGCAGTTGTTTGCGGGGCTTTTCCTGCTGGCCAGCGTACTGACCGGATTTGGCGGATTGATCAGCATCTTCGCCGGCGTTTTCGTTTACGTATCGGCGCAGGGTTTCGTGTTCCCCAACGGATCGGCCATCGCGATGATGCGGCACGGCGATATCGCGGGCACCGCTTCGGCCCTCCTTGGCACGAACCAGTTCCTGATCGCGGCGCTCGCGACCATATTTCTAGGATTCATCGATAACCCGGCGCTTCCCATGGCGCTGGTGATCGCCGGGTCTGCCGTGGCATCCACGCTGCTGAACTACCTGACGCTGGGGGCCAAGCTGGAGACGGCGCCACAGGCGGCGTAGGGGAGGGAAAGTTTGAAGCACCGCAGCTCAATTTAGGTCGGTAGCTGTCTAGGTCGGTAGCTTGACCCGTCCGTGGCGAAACTGACATACTGGCTTACCATGCGACGCCTATTTCCCCTCGTTTCCGGAATATTCTTAGCGGGAGCCACGATTCTCTCCGCCGCAATTTCCGACCCGGTCCACATCGATACGGGTCTGGTTTCGGGCGTCCCCGGTACCACCGACGACGTGCGTGTCTACAAGGGCATCCCCTTCGCGGCGCCTCCGGTAGGCGATTTGCGCTGGCGCGAGCCACGGCCGGCGTCCCATTGGGAAGGCGTGCGTAAAGCCGACGAGTTCGGCCCCGTGTGCATGCAGCAGCGGCGTGGACCGGGCGGTCCAGGGCCAGCACCAAGCGAAGATTGTCTCTATGTGAACGTGTGGACCGCCGCGAAATCGGCCAGCGAACGGCGCCCCGTGATCGTCTGGACCTACGGTGGCGCGTTTACCGGAGGCGCCGGATCCGTCCCGATGTATGACGGCGACGCGCTGGCGCGCAAGGGCGTGGTGGTGGTCACTTATAACTATCGGCTGGGAATATTCGGATTCCTGGCGCACCCCGAATTAACCAAAGAATCGGGCCACAATGCGTCGGGCAATTACGCCATGATGGACATGGCGGCGGTGCTGCGCTGGGTGCAAAAGAACATCGCGGGTTTTGGGGGCGACCCTAAGCGCGTCACCATCGACGGCGAATCCGCCGGATCGATGCTGGTGTCGGCCATGGTTGCATCGCCCCAAGGCAAGGGATTGTTCCAGCGAGCCATTGGGCAGAGCGGTGCGTGGATGGGAATCAGCATCGGCAAAATGACCACGCGCGCGCAGGCCGAAGAGAACGGCGAGAAGATGGCGCAGACTTTGGGCGCGCCAACGCTAGCTGAACTGCGCGCCAAGCCAGCCGAGGAACTGCTCAAGAACGCGCGGGGCGGATTCGCCATCATCGTGGATGGCTGGTACGTTCCGGAAGATCTTTCCATCACTTACGAAAATCATAAGCAGAATGACGTGGACCTGCTGGTGGGTTCGAACCACGACGAAGGAACGTTCTTCACGCGGCCCGGTGGTGGAGTGACCGCCGAGCAGTTTTCCGGCACGGCCAAGCGCCGCTTTTCCGATCAGGCCGACTCGTATCTTAAACTCTACCCCGCTAGTTCGGACCCTGAAGCGGGCGCTTCGCAACTGGCGGCCTTCCGCGACGAAATGGGCTGGCACATGCGCGAGTGGGCGCAATTGCAGAGCGAGCGCGGAAAAGTGAAAGCCTATCTTTATTACTTCACGCATGTTCCCCCCAGCCCGCCCGGCCAGCCATCGCGCGGCGCCACGCATACCGCCGATCTGGCCTACATGTTTAACAATCAGCCGCCGAATGTGATGTGGACCGACGTCGACAAAAAGCTCGCCGACACCATGTCTTCCTATTGGGTGAACTTCGCCGCCACTGGAAATCCCAATGGCAAAGGCCTGCCTGAGTGGCCTGCCTACAGCGAGAAGAAAGGGGAGAAGAACATCGTGCTAGGCGACACAGTGATGGTGGGGCAGGGAATCGACGCTCCGATGGTCGCCTTCTACGATTCTTATTACGCGAAGCTCCTGGCAGGGTTCAATCCCGCGGCTAACGGCAGCCGGTAGGTACTCCGTCCGCATGCTTACGCATGGCGGTTCAGCAACCAATTCTGAACCGCGACCGTGAAGGAGCGGAGCGGTATAATCTCTGCCATGCGATCTATTCTCTATCTGCTGCTTGTGACTTCGTTGTCCGCCGCCAGCGTGGACGGCATCAAGATCCATTCGTCCACCGCTGGAAAAGGGCCGAAGACCGTGATTCTGGTGCACGGCTGGACCTGCGACGAGACCACTTGGAACTCGCAGGTGCCGGAGCTGTCCAAGGAGTACCGGGTGATCACGCTCGATTTGCCTGGCCACGGACAAAGCGGAGCGCCCAAGGACGGCAAGCTGACGATGGAACTATTCGCTCGCGCGGTAGAGGCGGTACGGAAGGACTCCAAGGCCGATCGGGTGGTGGTGGTTGGCCACAGCATGGGCACGCCTGTGGTGATTGAGTATGCCCGGCTTTTCCCCAAGCACACGGCGGCGCTGGTATTCGTGGATGGTCTGGTCAACCTCACCGTACCTTCTTCGGGGAGTGGCGCCGTGAGCAGCACAGGGAGTAACCCGCGAGTTCCGAATCCGAACCAGATGACCGGCCCGGATGGACTGAAGGCGCGCGAGACCATGATCCGCGGCATGTTTTCGGCATCCACTACACCCGCTATGCAGCAACATATTTTGTCGATGATGTTGGCAGCGCCGGAATCGACGGCCGTCGGCGCCATGCAGGCCACCTTCGACCCGGCTTACTGGAAAGGTGACGTATTTACCGAGCCTGTGCTTGGCCTGTACGCCGACCATTCGCGTTCCGGCGACCGCGCGTACATGAAGACGCACTTCCCGAACATGGATTACCAAGAGATCGCCGATACCGGGCATTTTCTGATGTTGGAAAAGCCCGAGGAATTCAACCGGCTGCTGATCGCGTTTCTCGATAAGCAGCAGTTTTGAATTAACTGTCGGCTAACACCCAGATTGGTTGCTTTCGACTAGGGGTTGTGCGTGACGCCGCGCATGTCGCGACGTATCCCTCTGCTCTCCCTCCTAAATTATTGAAGAGACTAGGTTTCTTTGATGGTCCCTCAAATGCTCTTGAGGATCCCGTCAAGATCGCAAATCGCACTCGGAGGGGATCAAAGTGACCAAGAATGTAAAAGGATTGCTGGAAGTCCTCCGGCATTCCATCAACGAAGCCATACTGGTATCGAACGATGTGGCCGCCGCGATGGCCGCACTGAAGCGTACCGGCAAATGCCCGGTCTTCTCAATCGACGTCGTGCTGGAAGAAGCGCCGGAGAGTGAGCCGGTGGCTGCCTTGGGCCAGGGGGAAGATCTGGTGTTGGGTGACGCGGATGTAGACTTCCTAACCGCTATCGGAATCACGGACCCTAGCTGGTGTACTACTCCCGAACCAGTCCGGCAGGGCTTAGGTGGCAGGCGGCGGCCCTAACGGGTTGCTGAAAAAGCCCTTTCACATTCGCGAACCCGTAGGCGTGGGCGCCTACGCTACACGGGCTATCAACGACATAGATGTCCCCGCGTCGGGCGGGACTTCAGTCAACCTAAAGTAGTCCCCCGATTCCGGCGATACGTAAATAAAGCGAATGGACCGCCGATTTAATCAACGTATCTCCACCGATTTGCCTGTTCGGCTCACGCGGCTGGACGACGATGGGGAAGCGGACGGACAGGTTCAGGATATCTCGGATTCTGGCATTTGTTCGCTTTTCAAAACTCCGCTGGAGCCAGGCGCCATTGTGAAGCTGGAAATCCTTGGCTTGACGCTGTATGGTCACGTGGTCTACTCCAATCCGGAGGACGACGCGTTCCGCACCGGAGTGTTCGTCGAGCCCGCGCTGCTGGATTCCTCGAACATCACCGAACTGGTGAAGAGCTACCTCATCGGCGCCGCCGGCCGCAGTTAGCCCGGCCCGACGTTCGCACCGCAGCTGGGCCTCGCCGGCGCAGGCTGTTCGACCGCCGCGTGCGTCACCAAGACTGATCCAGCGGCGTGAAGCCGATCGTCCTCGACCGAGTCGAGCTCCTTCCTGACGGAACCAAAATTGGAGCAGTGGGCGCTTCTCGGGAACTGTGCGCATTCGGCTAAAAGTAAATCTTGGCGCCGAGTTGAAGCACGCGTCCGGCCGCATTGGGGTTGTACGTCGTGACGCGCCCGAAGGTGCTGGCCGCGTTGTAATCCTCCCATGCGGTAATATTCTGCGAAAAAGCGAAATTGGTGTGGTTGAAGACGTTGAAGGCTTCCAGGCGAAGTTCGATCTGCTTGGTTTCCGTGAACGTTATCAACTTGCTGAGAGCCAGATCCGTATTGTTGATTCCTGGGCCATGGAAGTTGTTCCTGCCTTCGTTTCCCAGCACGCCCGGCGTTTCCTGCGCGAACGCGTTCGGGTTGAAGTAGTAGTTGGGCTGAGCAGGATTCGATCCGAACTGCAACGTCGCGTTGCGCGGATTGTAAATACTCGGATAGCCCGCGACATTGGGCGCGTCCCAACATCCGTAAAAACTGAAGGGGGTTGCGACCGGGCATTGTAGCGATAAATCGGACGAATCGCCCACGATGATTGGAAAGCCGGTTTGCAGGGTGGTAATACCGGCCAGCCGCCAGCCGCTCACTACATACTTGCCGAAAGCATTGTTCCAACGCGGAATGGGTAGCTCGTACGTGTAATTGACTACGAAACGGTGCCGGGCATCGAAGTTGGAATCTCCCCTGTTCAACGCGAAATCGAACGGGTTGCTGGTGCGCGTAGCTCCCGAGGCTGCGCCGCTGCCCTCGTAACCCGAGCTGTCGTCGATGGAGTGGCTCCAGGTATAGGCAGCCTGGAACATCAGGCCGCGAGCCAGGCGTTTTTGAAGCTGTACCTGCAGCGAATTGTAATTGGAGACGCCTTGGCTGCCCTGCACCCCAACCGAAGCGAATATATTGCCGGGTGCGTACATGGTATGGGTCGGATAAACGATGGCCTGGTTGTCCCGGTTGGCTATGCAGTTCGGGTCGGCGGCGCACGCTGCTGTTCCGGCGGGTGAAATAGGATTGCCTTCATAGACCATGTCCAGGTGTCGGCCTTGCGCTCCCACATACCCTACCTGCAGGATCATCTGTCCGGGAAGTTCGCGCTGGATGTTCAGGTTGTAATTCATCGCGTAGGCATTGGTCAGATTCGGATTCACCGTACTGATACTCAAGGGTTCGAATTGCGAGAAGTTCACGGCCTGGCCTTTGGTGGCCGGAGTGAAGGGGAAGGGATTGGGGGCGGCGTTGCCGGTGGCGATATCGACAAATGGGTTGGCGAAGGTGGGGCTCCCGCCGATCCCGGTTGCCGCCAGGGACTGGATGAAGAAAGGCGGAGCGCCGAGCTGTTGGAGCGCCAGTTCCTCCGCGGCGCGATTGAAGTAGATGCCGTACCCGCCCCGGATGACAAACTTCTTGGCTGTGCCGCCGCTGAGGGGGCCCCAGTCGGGTGAATACGCGAATCCGAAGCGCGGCGCAAAGTTATCGTTGTGCTGGTGATAGCCGGACGTCGTGCATCCGGGGTCGCCGGGGAAATCCAAGCCCGCCGGCGCCGTCGGAAATATCGTGGATTGTTGACCCGGGATGAAGCAGTTGTTGTACAAACCGCCATAGCGATGATTGACCAGCGGAGTGTCGATCTGCCAACCAATCCCGTAATTGAACGTCAGATCCTTCCTCACCTTCCAGCTATCTTGGGCATAGGAGTAGTATTCGTAGCTGCGGAACGCCTGCACGCCGCCGCTTTCCTGGACGAATATATCTGGTATTCCCAGCAGAAAATCCGCGCCGGGATCCCCCGTGCTGAAGGGGCCAGTACCGTCAAACGCAAACTCGCCGTTGTTCAAGGCATCGAACGAGTCGTTGACTTCGTAACGCCGCCAATCGAAGCCGAACTTCAAGGTATGACTGCCCACTACCTTGGATAAGCTCTCGGTCATTTCATACGTATTATCGATGGACGGTTGCGGACCATCGGGACTTCCGCCCAGATTGAAGTATCCGTTCAGGCTGACCAAAGGCATGCTAGCCACGCTTGGAAATTGCGAGTTTATCCCGGTGAAGCCGTAGGAGGATGGAAGCGCCGGATTCTCAGGCGTCACGGACTGGTAATTCAACCGGTACCACGAAGCACGGAATTCGTTGAGGGTGGTGGGATTGAAAGTGTGAGACCACTGCGCGGTATATTCCTTGGTGGCTTCCGGATCGGTCTCGCCGAAGCCGGGCAGCGTGGAGCCCAAGAACGGAAGGCCGCGCAGCACAGAATCGTGCTCGATGAACAGGCTGGCCCACAGGCTGTCTTTCGTGCCGAAGGTGTGATCGATGCGCGCGATTCCCTGCTCAAAGTCCTGGGTGGCGATGGAGGTGAACGAATATTGGTTGACTCCGAAATTTGGCAGCGGGACGAACTGGTTCGTCAGTTTGACCGCTAGCGGATTTAAGTCCGCCGAGGGAATGTGGCCCGACGGAAAAAGCGTAGCGTAAGGCGTCCCCGCCGCATAGGTGGCGCCGTTCTCGCCGACCATTGCATAGGGCGAGAGCGTAGTGGAACTCGCTATTTCCGGAAAATACCCGTCTCGTTCAGCCTGCGTGAAGACGGTAGTGGTCTCCGAAGTCTGATTGGTGTCGGGACGGCGGTTTCTGGTTCCCTGGTAGGACAGGAAGAAGAAAGTGTGGTCCTTCCAAATGGGGCCCCCAACCGTTCCGCCATACTGATTCTGGTGAAAGACGGGCGGAGTCACCGAGAAGAAGTTCCGGGCGTTCAAAAATGTATCGCGATAGAACTCAAAGGCGCTGCCGTGGATTTGGTTGGTGCCGGACTTGACGATTGCGTTCAAGATGCCGCCCGAGTTGCGGCCGTATTCGGCATTAATTGTGCTGTCGATGAGGTTGAACTGATCGATGGCATCCGGGCTCGGCGTCAGCCCTACGGCGTTCAGGCGGTAGTCCACGGCATCGGCGCCATTCAGGAGAAACGAATTTTGCTGACTTTCGCTCCCGTTGATGGCATAGTTGCTGCGATTGGCGTCGCTCTGGCTGACAGCACCTGGCACTAACTGCTGGAGTTGAGTCCAATTGCGGCCCAGCAGGGGCAAATCCACTATCTGTTTGGCGTTGATGATGGTGCCAAGCTGTGTCGTACTGGTTTCCACCTGCGCCGGGTTGGCTTCCACCTGCACCGATTGAGTTACTTCTCCAACCGCCAACGCGACTGTAAGATCGTAAATCTGATTGAGCGTAAGAACAATATTGTGGGCCGTGGACGTCCGGAAACCGTTCTTGGTGACGCTCACTTCATACGTGCCAGGCGCCAGGCTAAGGAACTCATAACTTCCATCGTCCTTGGTGGTAACCGTGGCGGATACTTGGGTCTGCGCATTGGTGGCCTTGACCTCCGCGCCTGGAACGGCCGCTCCCGAAGGATCGACTACAGTGCCACGGATATGAGCAACCACTTCCTGAGCGGGAAGATTCCAGAACGATGCCAGGGATAGCATGAGGATTCCCCAGCCAAGCAGCGTCAGCTTTCGCATGTGCCTCTCCTCTTTGTCCATGGCCGGTTCACGCCGCAACTTTGCGGGCAGCCAAGTTATTTTTCGCGTGACATAACCGGGGTGGTGTTCCACCCCGATCCCCTCTACATGATATGTTGATATCAACATTCTGCAAGCATGTCAAGAGTAAAAACGCTCGAAGTGGTCCTTGAATAGCCCGTTCTTAGCGTTTTTAGGACGCTCGAAACATTGGATGCGGATGAAATTGCTATATATAAAGTGCAGGCTGATGGCCGCTACATTGTTGTCCAGCTTCTTTGAGAATGCATTTGAAGAAAGAAAAGTTGACCCGTCGCGTTAGCCATGCCCAGGTCAGTGTCGTTCCCTTTGAGACCACGCTCGCGGTTCGCGACTGCTGTCTCTGCCTCCACGTGCAACGGGCTGCCCGGGCGCTGGCGCGGCGCTTCGATGAGGCCCTGCGGCCGGTGGATCTCACCAACGGACAATTTTCGTTGCTGATGTCGCTCAACCGGCCCAAGCCTCCGGCGATGGGCGCTGTAGCGTCGCTGCTCGCCATGGATCGCACCACGCTGACCGCTGCGTTGAAACCGTTGGAGCGGCGCGGGTTGGTCAAAGTTACGGCGGATCGGCTGGACCGGCGCAGCCGTCTGATGAGCCTGACGGCTAACGGGCGGCGCCTGCTGGTGCGCGCCGTGCCAATCTGGGAGCGAACGCACCGGGAGGTGGAAAGCCTTCTGGTGGATAAAAATCCCGAAGGGCTGCGAAACAATTTGCGCGCGCTGTCCTAACGGCACATGGGCGACACTGGCCCTACGACTGGGGCGCGTTGGGGGCTAGCCACACAGAATACGCCGCTACGCGATAATAATCTCAAGCATGGAGCCAGAGGCTGCCTATCCAGCCGCCCGTATTGTCTCGCCCAAAGTCCACGCCTACTTTACCCGGCAGCGAGCTGAGGCGGGCGCGGGAAGTAATGGGCGCGTGGCAACTTTGCCCGATATCGCCGTCATCCAGGCGATCGTCGACGCGGCTTTTTGGGCCAGTCTCCGCAGGGAAGAGGGCTTCATCCCCAAGATCTCGCTGGCGTTCGTTTCTCCCGAAGAAACCAAAAGCGCGTTGCTCTTTGAACGGCCCCTGCCGCTGGATCCTGGCGTTTTGACCAAGGTAGCGCCGGCTGTAGAGCGTCCTGGAATTCACCTGGGCGTTTCCATCAGACCGCAGGGACTGTGCGTGTGGGGCACCACGCGCGCCATCCCCAGCCTGTGCCTTGTCGTGGAAGTGGCGGCGCCGGGGCTGATCGTGATCAAACACCACAGCCAGACGGTTGGCAAGTTCGTCAATGTTGCCGTGCTCGAAGGCGACCAGGTCAAGATCGTCGACGAGCGCGCCGCCGCCATGCCGGATTGCCCGGCGTTGCTTACCGCGCTGCTGGGTTCGGAATCGCCGGCCGCCTGGGTTCACTCGGCGAATCAATCGGTGAACGTGCTGGTGCAGCTCGCGGTTTCAATGCGCGCGCACGGCCGCGGCGGATCGCTGCTGGTGGTTCCCACCTCGGGATCGCAAGGTGAGCCCGAGGCGTGGCGCGAATCCATCGTCTCGCCTATCCCGTACGCGGTGTCGCCGCCGTTCTCCGCTCTGTCCGAGCTGGCTCGAGCCGCGAGCGACGATAGCGACAAGCTGATTCGAACCATCGACGCGGTGGCTGGGCTCACCGCGGTGGATGGCGCCGTCGTTCTGACGGACCAATACGAAGTGCTCGGGTTCGGCGCGAAGATCACCCGGCGAAAGGGTCATCCGCTAGTGGAACAAGTGTTCTTAACCGAACCGATCGAAGGTGGCGAGGCGATTCTGGTTCACCCCGACAAACTCGGGGGCACGCGGCATCTTTCGGCCGCGCAATTCGTCCACGATCAACGCGACGAACAGCGGGGCTGCGCCGCGCTGGTGGCATCGCAGGACGGGCGCTTCACGGTTTTCGAGTGGTCCCCCTGCGAAAACATGGTGCACGCGCATCGTATCGAGGCTCTGCTCATGTAATAAGCTAGTGTCGTGTTCCGCTCCCTTACGGTCGCGGTTCTGAACCGCGCGCGTGAGCAAGCGGGTTGGATAAGGAGGCCCCGTGAAAACATCAACCCTTCGGCTTATCGGGATAGGTCTGGGCGCTTTGCTGCTCACCTCCGCCTACACCCGCATCCATTCGGCGTCCGTGATGGCAGACACCGCCAAAGCATTCCTTGCCTCGCTTACGCCGCAACAGCGCGCGCAGGCCACTTTCCAGTTTCAGGACGAAGAGCGCTTCGATTGGCACTACATCCCGAAGCCGCGGAAAGGCCTGGCGCTGCGCGACATGACCAGCGAGCAGAAGCAGCTGGCGCACGCGCTGCTAGCCGCCGGTCTCAGCCAGCAAGGCTACATCAAGGCCGTCAGCATCATGAGCCTGGATGAAGTGCTCAAGCTGCTGGAAGGCGGCAAAGGGCCGCAGCGGGATCCCGAAGGTTATTTCTTCACCGTGTTCGGCGAGCCTTCCGCATCCGGAACCTGGGGCTATCGCGTCGAAGGGCATCACCTCAGCCAGAACTTCACCGTCGTCAACGGCAAGGCGCAGGGCGCGCCCAGCTTCTTTGGAACCAATCCGGCGGAGATCATCGAAGGTCAGCGCAAGGGCCTGCGTGTTCTGGCGCGCGAAGAGGACCTGGGCCGGCAACTGGTGAAGTCGCTCACCGCCGATCAACAGAAAACCGCGGTTATCAGTAAAGACGCGCCTAAAGAGATTCTCACCGAAGCGTCACGCAAAGCCGCGCTGAGCGGGCAACCGAGCGGTTTGATGGCCTCCCAAATGAACGCGTCGCAGCGCGCGATTTTTCAAAGCCTGCTGGACGTATACTGCCAGAACATGACGGACCAGATCGATGAGACGCGCGAAGAGCAGATCAAGAAGGCCGGCGGCAATATCTATTTTGCGTGGGCGGGCGGCGAGGAGCCAGGACAAGGGCACTACTATCGCATCCAATCGCCCAGCTTCCTGGTGGAATTCGACGACACGCAAGACCATGCCAACCATATTCACTCGGTTTGGCGCGACTTTAACGGCGACTTTGGCGAGGACCTGCTGAAAGAACACTACCAGAGCAGCCATCGATAGCGGTATTGGACGGCTTTACTCGTAGTGGTCAGCTTGACTCTCACTCGCCGACTGTTCGTTGCCTCCCTCGCCGGTGCGGGCGCTTGCTTGGCGGCGGATGCGGGGCAGGCGTATCCATCGGAAGCCAAACGCTACGCCGACGAAGCCACCGAGAACATCGTTGTCCGCTTGACGGATCCCGCGCACCAGAGCTGGTTGCCCGCTTGCTATGGCCGCCCCATTTCGCGCAAAAGCGATTTCCTGATTTACTCGAACGACCGGTCTGGCGCTGTCCAGGCCTATCGGTTGGATCTGAAAAATGGACAGTCGCACGCCTTGACCGCGACTCCCGATCTGGTCACCGCTTCGTTGACGCTAGCGCCCGATGAGCGCGAATTTGCTTTCCTTGCTGGGCGCTCGTTGTACATGAGCCGCTTGAACGGCGGGCATACGCGCGAAGTGTATCGCTTGGAGGAAGGATTCAGCTTCGGAACCGGGTTCAGCCTTTCCGACGATGGTTTGGTGTCGGCGCTGGTGGAAGAAAAACCGGGGCTGAGCCGATTGCGGCTGATCACCATGCGTACCGGTGCGGCCACCACTTTAGCTGAATCGAGCGATCCGATTTCCGATCCGCAGCCGCGGCCGAAGCGTGCCGGCCTGCTCTACAAAAGAACCGACGATCTATGGGTCGTCAACTATGATGCGACGCAGAATCGCAAGCTGCACACCGCGCCGGGCAGCCTGGGGACGGCGCTGTGGTCGGGCGATGGAAGAGCGATCGACTATCTCAACATCCCGGCGGACCGGAAGCAGTTGAACAATATCCGGGAGTTCACGCCGGATACAAATGAGGACCAATTTATTTCCTCCACCAGCGAGTTCGTCGGCTTCAATCGCAACAGCGATACCAGCGTTTTCGTGGGAGCCAGCGGCAGCAAAGCTTCGCCGTACCTGCTGCTCCTGGTTCGGAGTGTGAAACGGGAGCTGCCTTTGTGCCAGCACCGCGCCAAGGATCCGCGACAGGTCACCTCGTTCTTCTCGCCCAACAGCCAGCGGGTGGTCTTTCAGAGCGATCGGGACGGCAAGATGGCCATCTATTCCATCGCGGTGGACCGGCTGGTGGCAGCGACGGAAACCGAAGAGCCCTGATCGAAAATCCCGGCCAAGGTTTCGCGCGTCTTCCGGATGTCGTGGCTGGCTTCCATTTTCCGGCGTCCGGCGGCGCCCATCTTCTCGCGAAGTTCAGGTTGATCGAGGAGCGACTGAATGGCCCGCGCGAATTCGGAAGCCTCCGGCCGGTCAATCAGGATTCCGCAACTGGAATCGAGGACTTCCGGGATCGATCCCACTTTGGACGCCACCACCGGCCGCGCGCTGGCCAATGCTTCGAGAATCACCAGGGGGACGCCCTCGCTACGGGACGGAAGAATCACGACATCGCACGCGGCGTAGAGCGGCGCCAGATCGTCCACTTGTCCCCGGAAATCGAAGAGTGCGGCGAGCCCGAGTTTGTGGACCCGGCGCTCGAATCGGTGTTTCTCGGGGCCATCGCCGGCGATGACGAATCGAAAGTCGCGCTGCGGCCGAAGCGTCGAAAGCGCTCGGGCGATATCGGCGACAAACAAGGGCCGCTTGACGGCATCCAGGCGCGCGGCGAATAGAATATTCTTTGGGGAATGGGAGTGGACGGGCGAAGGCTGGAATCGCGCGAGATCCACGCCGTTCCGCACCAGCAGGATTTGCGCTTCCCTGGTTCCCATGGCGAGCAGACGATCGCGCACCGATTGCGACATCGCAACACGCCGGTCGATATATGCGGCCACGTCGACGGTGGACGCGATTTGGTCCCAGGCATCATCCACCGAGTGGATCACGTCGAACACTTTTATCCCAGGCAACATCCTTTTGATGTGCGGGATCGCGGCGTATCCGTAAAGACTGTTCTGGACCAGCAAGTAATCGCATCGCCAGTTGGAAATAACCGAGCAAAGCGCTGCGATCGTCTTTTCGGACGACACCACGCTAGCCAGGTCGTAAACATGGTCGACGCTCTGACGCCATTTAGGGAGCCAGCGGTCGTCATGCGATTGCGTGGCCAGCAGCAACGTCTCGAATCGGTTGCTAGCGAATGCGGACGCAATGTCGTAAAGCACCTGTTCGGCGCCGCCCGGCCCCAGCTGCGTAGTTACCAGCGCGACGCGCTGGCGGCCCTGGGCGAGTTTCGGGTAGTAGATCAAAGGCTCCAGCAGCACGTCGCCGAATATCACGGAATTGGGTTGAAATTGCAGATAAAAGGCCAGATCGAAGATCGGGCGCCCGGCAGCTCGATTGATTCGTTCCTTCAGGCGAAGTGGAATGAGGCGGGCCAGGGAGCGGACCGGATGATGGGTCCAGGATCGCAGCGAAAACAATTCGGCATTGAGCAGATGCCGGTGCAAGTTGTTCCGCGCCACGGAGTGGGTCGGCTTTGAGTGTGCGTTTCCGCTCCAGGCTGCCAGCGCAGCCAGTTCGGCGGCCTCGGGGTCGGGCGGAGTAGAACCGGGCGCGGTGGGCGCCGTCACCTGAATGTCCAGGATGGTCTGATTGGCCGGCGAATCGGCAACGATGGAAGCCGCAGGGGACCAGCGAGCCTTGATGCGCGCGCGATTTTCGTATTCGTACAGCTCTGGGTGCAAGCCTTGTATATATGCGACGAACTCCTGATGGCGGCCCTTCGCGAAATCGTACAGGGACGTTCCGTGCTTGCGATAGCGGAAAAGGGATTTCGGTATGTACCGCCCGAAACGGTTGAGCGCGCCCAGCCGCAGCCAGAACTCCCAGTCTTCATAACCGATGCATTTCTGCGATTCGTCGTATCCGCCCGAGCTTTCCCAGGCTGCTTTTCGAATGAGCGCGGCATAAGTGAGATAGTTGCGGTCGAGCAATCGATACAAGTTATACTCGCCGGGCCGCTCCTGGTAGTTCTCGGTTCCAAATACCTGAAAGTCGGTGTATACGAAGGCGGCATCGGAATCCCGCAGCGCGCTGAGGCACTCCGCGACGTAAGCCGGGTGGATCAGGTCGTCGGCATCGAGGGGCGCCACGTACTCACCGCGCGCGGCCTGAAATCCAGCATTGCGAGCGGCGCCTGGGCCACCATTCGCTTGGTCGATGTAGGTTGCAACCAGGCGCGACGCCTGCTCCAGAACAGCCATGCTCTCGGGCTTGTCGGAACCGTCGTTCACCAGTATGATTTCAGTGCGCGGGTAAGTTTGCGCGGAAACCGAGGCAATAGCCTCGAGCAGGTAGGCGGCCGGATTGTACGCCGGGATGACGATGGAGACCAGGGCGTCCGGCATGGGTTACTTCTTGAGGTTATCAGGCTTCAGTTTTGAGCGAAAAGCGTCGATGAATTATCGGAGGATCGTGTGACGACAAGAGCTTCGATCGGACTTACCATGCTGTTTTGTTCCACCGTGTGCTCAGCAGTCTGGGCCGCGGATTTTCGGTCTCTGGACGTGAAGACCGGCCAATGGGAAACCACGGTGAGCGGGCAGACTACCGGCATGCCACCCATCCCGGATGAGGTGCTCAACCGGTTAACCCCAGAGCAACGTGCCAAAATGCAGGCGGTGATGCAAGCCAATGGCGGCGCGAAGGCCACTGTCAGCAGGCACTGCATGACCCCCAAAGACCTGGAGAAAGGTTTCAACGCCGCCGACCAGGCTGCGGCCGCCAACTCCTGTTCGCGCTTGGTGGTTACTTCTACCGGCAGCAAGCAGGAGATTCGCATGGAGTGCACTTCCGGCGGAATGAAAACCAACGGCAGCGTCAAGGTGGAGGCAGTGGATTCGGAGCACGTCAAAGGGTCCATTCAGATGACTTCGAGCAACGACGGACATACCATGAACATGAATTACACGTTCGCTTCCAAATGGGTGGGTCCGGCCTGCACTGAGAAATAAGTCAAGTCGGGCGGACACCTTCGTCCGCGCCGGACCCCAGGTCCGGCTAGCCTATCGTTTCCAGATAACTCTCCAGCTCCGCCGGCATGGGCGCCTGGAGGGTGATTCGCTCTCCGCCGCTGGGGCTGCTGAAGGCGATCTGGCGGGCGTGCAGAAAATAGCGTCCTAGCGAGCCGGCGGGAGCTCCGTAAAGTTTGTCGCCGGCCACGGGGTGCCCGATGCTCGCCAGGTGCACGCGGATCTGGTGCGTTCGCCCGGTGCCGATTTTCACTTCCAGCAACGTGAATCCTTGAAAACGTTTTAAGACCTGATAAGACGTAATGGCCTGGCGGCCGTGGGCCAGGCGCGCCGTCATGCGGACTCGGGCGACGGGATCGCGAGCGATGGGCGTGGTGATCTGCCCCTGATCCTTCTTCACGCGGCCATGCACCAGCGCGACGTAGATTTTTTCCACCTGGCGGGCTGCAAATTGGTCCGCCAGATGCCGGTGCGCGGCGTCGTTGCGTGCGACCAGGATTACGCCGCTTGTGAAGCGGTCCAGGCGATGGACGATGCCGGGCCGCAGGTCGCCTGCGACGGTGGAAAGCTTTCCAAAACGGTGCAAGACGGCGTTGACCAGGGTGCCCGAGTGCCGGCCGGCGCCCGAGTGAACCACCATACCGGCGGGCTTGTTGATGGCGATGACATCGGCGTCTTCGTATAGGACTTCGAGCGGCAGGTCCTCGGGCGTGGCCTTCAGCGGGGCCAATTCGCCAGGCTGAACGTGGACGCGCTCGGCGCCTTTCATCAGGTACGAACGTTTGGCGGGTGAGCCGTCCACCAGCACGCGCCCCTGCTCGATCCAATCCTGCAGACGCGATCGGCTGTATTGCGGCAGGCGCTCCCGCAGCACTTGATCCAGCCGCTTGCCGCGATCTGTCGAGTTCGCCTCCAGCCACACGTCGCCAATCCCCAATCCCCAACCCCCAATCCCACTCACCCGTTATATTCAATAGGTGATTCCCAGCGCAATGAGCCGCGATCGAGGTGTGCTGGGGCTATTGTTCCTGGGAATGCTGGCCGCGCGGCTTTGTCACAGCGGAATCGTGTGGGTGGAGGAAGCCTATCCAACGGCCGCGGCCATCCAGATTCTGGACGGAAAATCCCTGTATCGCGACGTCTGGTTCGACAAGCCACCTTTGTCTGCGCTGATTTATTTGCTGTGGGACGCGCGCATCGGCGTGCTATTGCGGATCGCAGGGGCGGCCTTCGTGTTCGCCTGCTGCTGGATGTTGTGGCGATTCGCCCGCGAGCTGTGGGGTCCGCGCGAAGGCTTGGCGGCGGCGCTGTTGCTCGGATTCTTCCTCACGTTCGGAATTCCAGCGGCGGTGATGGCTCTGGCGCCCGATCTGTTGATGGTGCTGCCGCACATCGCGGCGGTTTACCTGGCCTGGCGCGGCCGGCCGTTTCTGAGCGGGGTGGTAGCGGGCGTCGCGTTGCTGATAAATGCGAAGGCGTTTTTCGTCTTGGGCGCTTGTTTGTTCTTCGCCTGGCGGGGCGCGGGATGGCTGCTCGGGGGCTTCGTCATCCCGAACATCATCGCCCTGATCTGGTTTGGCCGGCCTTACGTGGATCAAGTGTGGCGTTGGGGCATCATGTACTCCGCGCAGACATTCGCGTTTGCCACAGTATTCGTCAGGACGGGGAACTGGGCGGGCTTTCAGGCCGCACTGGTGGTGGGAGCAGCGGTGGCATTGTGGAAGGAAGGCCGCTGGCGTTGGAAGATGATCGGCCTGGCTGCTGCTGTCACTCGCGGCGGTGGCGGCCGGTTGGCGATTCTTCCCGCGGTATTACTTCCAATTGCTCCCGGTGATGGCGTTGCTGGCCGCGCGCGGCTACACACTCATGGGCCGATGCCGCGCCATCCTGCTAGTGCTGCTGCTGATCCCGTTTATTCGTTTTGGGCCGCGCTACGTCGTGCTCGCCAATGACCTGGCGCACCGGCGGCAAAGTAATTGGAGCGATCTGGCGCTCAATGCAGACAGCAAGTCCGCTTCGGATCGGATTGGCCACGAAGGAACCTTGCTGGTGTGGGGCTATCGGCCTGATATTTTCGCGTATACGAGGATGCCGGCAGGAAGCCGCTTTCTCGATTCCCAGCCGCTCACGGGCGTGTTGGCAGACCGGCATCTCACCAGCTCACAGCCCGTCGCTCCGGATTTGGCGGCGCGTAACCGGCGCGAGCTAATCGCAACCGACCCGACATGGATCGTCGACGGCCTGGGTCCGCTCAATCCGGCGCTTGCGATCACCAACTTTCCGGACTTGCGCGATTGGCTGGCCGGCTACCGCGAAGTGGGACGCACGCACTTCTCGATTATCTACCGGCTCAAATAGCTCGTCTACTTCCCGCTCCAGCACGCCACGCGTTTTTCAAGGAACGCGGAAATGCCTTCCTGGGCGTCGTGCGCGAGCGAGTTCAAGGTCATCACTTCCTTGGCGTACGCATAGGCTTTAGGCTGGTCCAGATCGATCTGCGCGTAGTACGCCTGCTTGCCCAGCGCCACCGTGAAGCTGCTCGCCTCCGCGATACTGCACGCCAGTTCGCGCGTCGCGGATTCCAACTCGGCGGCAGGCACCACGCGATTCACCAACCCCCACTCGGCGGCCGTGGCGGCATCCACCAACTTGCCGGTGAGCAGCATCTCCATGGCGCGCTTGCGGCCAACGGCACGGCTGAGGGCAACCATGGGCGTGGTGCAGAAAAGCCCGATTTTCACTCCGGGCGTTGCGAACATGGCTTGATCGCTCGCGATGGCGAGGTCGCAGGTGGCCACCAACTGGCAGCCCGCGGCAGTGGCGATGCCTTGCACTTGCGCGATCACCGGTTGCGGGATGGACTGGATCCTGGTCATCAGCTCGGTGCAAACATCGAAAAGCCGGCGGTAGTCGGTGACCGTGCGCCCCACCATTTCGCTGAGATCGTGGCCCGAGCTGAAGACCTTGCCGGAGGCTCCCAGGATAATCGCTCGGACATTGGGATCGGCCGTGAGCTCGTCCAGGCAACTGATGAGTTCGAACATCAGCTCGAGCGAAAGTGCATTGCGGCGCTCGGGCCGGTTGAGAGTGATGATTCCCAGTTGGCCGTCGGTAGAGCGGATGAGGTGTTGATAGGGCATACACGGCTCCTATTTGGAGTTTAGCGTCAAACTAACTCAAAGCTTCAGTCCAACTCGAAGCTTCCATCCAATTGGAAGCTTCAATTGATGCTCCACTCCGCGTTCCGCCGGAACAGTACCCTCTTCACGAAACATTTGTCGCCGGAATTGTGTCTTCAGGTTAGCACCACTTATAAATTCATTTTCTGGAAGGGTGATGGCACACCATGTCCAAGAAGTTGCAGAGCACCCGTGGTAAGGGTGCACGGAAAAAGATCCCATCAATTTCACCGGTAGCGGCAATCACGCTCGCCCGTCGGAAAATTCGCTTTCTGCGTTGCCGCGAACATGGACAGGCTCCGGGCCTGAGCCGAGACCGCGATTCGTTTTCCTTTTCAACCTGCTGCGAGGATTTCAAGAGGCGCGTCATCCAGGTCTTGATACCGGAGTAACCGCGTTTCCCTTCAATCCAACTCTACGATCTCCCGCAGGGCATCTTTCACAGATTCGAGCTCCTGGAACGATAGTTGTTCGATGCGGCAGACCAGCCGCTCCTTCGCCACCGCGCGAACCTGATCGATGACGGCGACGGCGGGCCGGCCGGAGCATGTGACGTTCACCATCGTCGGAGGAGCCGCGTGCGACGACGCGCTGCTCAATGGAACGATAACAACCGTACGGCGATGTTGGTTCACTGAGCTGTTACTGATAATCACGCACGGGCGCGTTTTGCTCATCTCGGATCCAGCCGTAGGATCCAGATTCGCCCACCAGATGTCTCCTCGGCGGGGCATCTTTCCAGGGTTCTGGAGTTGCATCGCTAAGATGGTCGAATTCCTGTTCGATTCGTCTCACGTCAGCATCTACCACCCAGCATGCATCAGCAGGCTAGTCTACCTCGCTACCACCCACCTTCAATACCGCCAGGAAAGCCTCTTGCGGGATCTCCACGCGCCCCACGCGTTTCATGCGCTTCTTGCCTTCTTTTTGCTTTTCGAGCAGCTTGCGTTTGCGCGAGATGTCGCCGCCGTAGCACTTGGCTAGTACATTTTTGCCCATGGCCTTGATGGTCTCGCGCGCAATCACCTTGTTGCCGATTGCGGCCTGCAACGCCACCTCGAACATCTGGCGCGGGATCAGCTTGCGCAAGCGCTCGATCAGGAGTTTGCCGCGCTCGTAGGCGAATTCTTTGTGAACGATCATGGACAGCGCATCCACCGGCTCGCCCGCCACCAACACGTCCAGCTTCACCATCGGCGACACGCGATAGCCGGCGAGATGATAGTCGAGCGACGCATAGCCTCGCGATGACGACTTCAGGCGATCGTAGAAATCCAGCACGATTTCGTTCAGCGGTAGCTCATAGAGCAGCAGCACCCGGCCGGTGCCAATGTACTCGAACTTCTTCTGCGTGCCGCGCTTTTCTTCCAGCAGCTTCAGGATCTCGCCCACATACTCTTCGCGCGTGATCACCGTTGCATCGATGATGGGTTCTTCAATCTGCTTGATGGCTGAGGGGTCCGGGAACTTGCTTGGATTGTAAACTTCGATCAGATCTCCGTTAAGCGCGGTCACCTTATAGCGCACACCGGGCGCCGTGGTGATCAGGTCGATCTGAAACTCGCGCTCCAGGCGCTCCTGGATGATCTCCAGATGCAGCAGTCCAAGAAAACCGCAGCGAAAACCAAATCCCAACGCCACGGAGCTTTCAGGCTCGAAGTTGAACGCGCTGTCGTTGAGCCGCAGCTTTTCGAGAGCTTCCCTCAGCCGGCCGTGCTCGTGCGATTCCACTGGATAAAGGCCCGCGAAAACCATCGGCTTGATTTCCTGGAAGCCCGGAAGCGCCTCAGACGCGGGATTCTCAACGCTGATCACGGTGTCGCCGATCTGCGCGTCGGAGACGGTCTTGATGTTCGCGAACAGGAACCCCGCCTCGCCGGCCGAAAGCTCGTCGCAAGGGACCGGCTTGGGCGATTGGTAGCCCACGCCTTCCACTTCGCACAGCGCTCCGGTGGCCCACAGCTTAATCTTCTGGCCGATTCTGACCGTGCCGTCCACCACGCGAACCAGGATGATTACGCCGCGGTACGGATCGAACCAGGAATCGAAAATCAGCGCTCGCAACGGCGCATCGGGCGAGCCTTTGGGAGCCGGAACCAGGCGCACCACCGCTTCCAGAACGTCTTTAATGCCGACGCCTTGTTTCGCGCTCACCAGGATAGCGTCCTCGGCGGGCAAGCCGATTAATTGCTCGATCTGCTCCCGAATTCTCTCGGGCTCCGCCGACGGCAGATCGATTTTGTTGATTACCGGAATAATTTCCAGATTGTGATTCAGCGCCAGGTAGGTGTTGGCGAGGGTTTGAGCCTCCACGCCTTGGGATGCATCCACCACCAGCAGCGCGCCTTCACACGCTTGCAGGCTGCGGGAAACTTCGTAAGTGAAATCAACGTGGCCGGGAGTGTCGATCAGGTTGAGTTGATACGTCTGGCCATCGTCGGCCTTGTAATTCAACCGCACCGCGTGGGCCTTGATGGTGATGCCGCGCTCGCGCTCCAGATCCATGGTGTCCAGCACCTGTTCCATCATTTCGCGCTGCTGGAGCGCGCCGGTGGCTTCGAGCAAACGGTCAGCCAGAGTCGACTTGCCGTGATCGATGTGCGCGATGATAGAGAAGTTCCGGATTAAAGCGGGATCCATGCGGTAGAATGAGGCCTGAAACCCAAGTATCCCATATCCCACAAAAGTGACCGAGGGAAAACCAACAGAACAGGCTCGTGACGCGCGCGGCTTGAAGTTTGCCGTGCTTTGCGCGCAATTCAACAGCTTCGTTACAGACCGTCTGCTGGAGGGGGTGCTGGACGCTCTGAAGCGCTCGGGAGCGGATGAAGCCAACATCGAAATTGTCATGGTGCCTGGCGCCTGGGAGCTGCCGCTGGTGGCCAAAACGATAGCGGAGCACAGGAAGCCCGATGCAATCGTTGCGCTCGGCGCGGTGATCCGGGGCGATACGCCGCATTTCGACTATGTGGCCGGGCAAGCGGCCAGCGGCCTGATGGCGGTGCAATTGGAAACCGGCATCCCGGTAGCGTTCGGAGTTCTGACCACCAACACCATGCAACAGGCCGCCGACCGCGCCGGGGGGAAAGACGGCAACAAGGGATACGACGCCGCGATGACGGCTATTGAAATGGCCGAGCGGATTCGCCGCCTGCGACAATAGGGCACATGGCGGCCCGTCACCGATCACGCCAGCGCGCACTGCAGGTTCTCTACCAATGGGATATGAACAAGGGGCCGGTGGACGATGCGATTCGCGCTTTCTACGACACGCTGGACGCCGATAAAACTGCAGAAGAGTCATTGGGGGGAGCCGAGCCTATGGAAGAAGCCGATGAGGAAGGTCCTCCCGCGCCGGGACGCGACGAATTCATGGAAGAGCTGGCGCGCGGCGCTTCCCAGATGGCGCCCGATATCGATCGTCGCATCGCCGAAAAGTCCGCGCACTGGAAGCTGGAGCGGATGCCGATTGTCGATCGCAATATCCTGCGCCTGGGCATCTATGAGATGAGCCGCCAGGATACTCCGGCGGCGGTGGTGATCGATGAAGCGCTGGAGCTGGCGCGGCAGTTTTCGGGCGAAGAGTCGGTGGCGTTCATCAACGGCGTGCTGGACGCGATTCACAAGGAAACAAAAATTCCGCACGCATGAACATTCTGATGGTGGCATCGGAAGCCACACCCTTCGCAAAAACAGGTGGACTGGCGGATGTTTTGGGCGGGCTCCCCGAGGCGCTGGCCCAACGCGGCGAGCGAGTGGCCGTGGTGCTCCCGGCCTATCGGGAAAATCGCTATCCGCAGCCTACGCGGGAAGCTTATCGTAATCTGTGGATTCCCATCGGGCGCGGCTACATGGTGGATATTCAAGAAACTTCCATCCAGCAAAGCGGCCAACCCGGCGTCACCTACTATTTCGTGCGGTGTCCCGCGCTGTATGATCGAGACGGTATATACGGCACCGCGGAAGGCGATTTCCCGGACAACCACCTCCGCTTCGCCGTGCTTTCCATGGCCGCCATCGGAGTGGCCCGGCGCCTGTTCCGGCCCGATGTCCTGCACCTGCATGACTGGCAGGCCGCCCTCGCCCCGGTCTACCTTCGCGAACATTTTCGAGGAGACCCGACTTTTATCGGCGTGAAGACCCTGCTGACCATTCACAATCTGGGTTATCAGGGGCTCTTTCCGGCGGGGGTTCTGCCACAAATCGCGCTGGATACCAAGCTGCTGAACCCGGATCAACTGGAGTTTTTCGGCCGCGTCAATTTCCTCAAGGCGGGCATCGCCTGGAGCGACGCCGTCAGCACCGTCAGCAAAGGCTACGCCCGCGAGATTCAAACGCCGGAATACGGATTTGGTTTGGACGGCTTCCTGCGGCGGCACGGCCCCATCACGGGAATCGTCAACGGCGTGGATTACGCGCTCTGGAATCCCGAGCATGACCCTGCGATCGCGCGGAACTACTCGCCGGGGGACCTTTCCGGAAAGCGCGCGTGCAAACTGGGGCTCCTTGCTGAATATGGGTTGCCGCAGGACAATCCGGACCGGCCGCTGCTCGCCATCATCTCGCGCTTTGCCGCCCAAAAGGGCTTCGACATCCTGGCGGAGGCGGCGCCGCGGCTGCTCCAGGAAGACATGAAACTGGTGGTGCTGGGGTCGGGCGATCTCCCCTATGAAACCATGTTTCGCACGCTGGCCGAGACCTACCCGGAAAAGGTGGGCCTGCGGGTGGGCTACGACACCGGTTTAGCGCACAGAATTGAAGCCGGCGCCGATATGTTCCTCATGCCTAGCCGCTACGAGCCGTGCGGCCTGAATCAGATTTACAGCCTCAAATACGGTACGGTCCCAGTGGTCCGCGCCACCGGCGGGCTGGATGATACCATTGAGGATAGTACCGGATTCAAGTTTCGCGACTATTCTGGCGATGGACTCTTAGAGGCTGTGCGCATGGCGCTAGAGGCCTATGGCTATCACGACTCATGGGTTGGCAGGATGCGGGCAGGCATGCAGAAAGATTTCTCTTGGAGGGCCTCGGCCGAGGAGTATGTGGAACTGTACCGGCGGCTTCGAGCGAGTTGAATCCTTTTACCGGTAACTACATCAATTGATAAGGGGAGCGATAACAAAGATATGGCTGGTGCGAATACACTGACATTTACGGATGCGGGCTGGGACAAGGACGTTTTGAACTCCGACGCCCCGGTTCTTGTGGACTTTTGGGCGGAGTGGTGCGGGCCGTGCCGCATGATGACGCCGACCATCGACGCCATCGCGGAGGCCTATGCCGGCCGCGTGAAAGTCGGCAAGCTGAACGTGGATGAGAACGGGGCCACCAGCATGCGCTACAACGTGCGCGGCATTCCTACTCTGCTGCTTTTCAAGGGCGGCAAGGTGGTGGAGCAGAAGGTGGGAGCCGTCGGGAAAACCGACGTGCAAAAGATGCTGGATGCCCACGTGGCAGCGGCGCAAAGCGCCTGAAAAGCACGCTCCCTTACGGTCGCGGTTCTGAAGGTTGTGAAACTGAACCGCGCACGCTCTTCTGAACCGCGCACGTGAGTAAGCGGCGTTCTGGCCTCCGACGCCGACGTTACCGAGCCGCGACCAGAGGGAGCGGTCCTATAGCGTCCTCAGAGCCCCTTCCGACGCCGACTCTACCAGAGCGACATATTCGGCGAAACGCCCGAGCGGTAACGCGGTTCGGGCGTTCTCCATTTAGGCGCGCGCTTCGCGCAAGAGAGGGAGCCAGTCGAGCTTGTATCGATCGTGCCGGTCCCCGCTAATCCCCAACCCCGCGCGGCGACGAAAGGAGCCGCGCGCCAGCCAAGCTACGCCGGCGTGGTTAGCGCCCCTTCCGACGCCGACCCCACTAGAGCAACATATTTGGCGAAGACGCCCGTCCGGTAACGCGGTTCGGGCGTTTTCCATTTAGCCAGGCGCTCCCGCACCACTTGCTCGGGCACTTCCAGACTGATGGTGCGATTGGCGATGTCGATGTGGATGCTGTCGCCTTCCTCAACCGCCGCGATGGGGCCGCCCACCGCCGCCTCGGGCGCCACATGGCCCACGCAAAATCCACGCGTGGCGCCGCTGAACCGGCCGTCGGTGAGAAGCGCGACGCTATCGGACAATCCCGCGCCCACGATGGCGCTAGTGACGCCCAGCATCTCTCGCATTCCCGGCCCTCCGCGCGGCCCTTCATAGCGGATCACGACGATATCGCCCGGGCGAATCTTCCCGCTGGTAGCCGCCGACATGGCCGCTTCTTCAGTTTCGAACACGCGCGCGGGACCTCGTTGCTCGCTACGCTCGATGCCGGTCACCTTGATCACGCAGCCATCGGGTGCAAGCGATCCGCGCAGGATCACCAATCCACCGCTCTTCTTGATCGGTTTGTCGAGCGGATGGATCACCTCTTGGCCCGGCGTTTCCTTCGCTTCGGCCGCTTCCTCGGCCAGCGTCCGCCCGGTGACCGTCATGGCCGATCCGTCCGCGTAGCCGCCTTCCACCAGCCGCTGCGCGATCACCGCGATCCCGCCCGCTTTGTCGACATCTACCGCTACGAACTTGCCGGCGGGCTTCAGATCCACTAACAGCGGCGTGCGCTCGCTGATGGTCTGGAAATCGTCGATACCGAGCGGCACGCCAGCTTCGCGCGCGATCGCCAGCAGATGCAGCACGGCATTCGTTGAACCCCCAGTAGTGGCCACGGATGCAATCGCATTGTCGATGGCTTTGCGCGTGACGATGTCGCGCGGCCGGAGATTGTTCTTCACCAGATCCAGCACCAGCCGTCCACAGCGCGCCGCCACGCCGTGCTTACGCGCATCCACTTGAGGAACCGCGGCGGTGCCGAGGGGCGAGAGCCCGATCAGCTCCATCACAGTCGCCATCGTGTTCGCAGTGAACTGTCCGCCGCACGCGCCAGCTCCAGGACACGCCGAGTTTTCGATTTCCAGGAATTCGGCGTCCGACATCCGGCCCGCCGAGTTGGCGCCCACCGCTTCATAGACGTCCTGAATGGTCAGATCGCGCCCGTTATGGCGCCCAGGCAGAATGGACCCTCCGTACAAGATCAACGCCGGCGTGTTCAACCGCAACAGCGCCATGGCGGCGCCGGGAATGGTCTTGTCGCAGGCCACCAGCGCGACGATGCCGTCGAACATGTGCCCGCGCGCCACCAGCTCAATGGAATCGGCAATCATATCGCGGCTCACCAGCGACGCCTTCATCCCTTCGGTCCCCATGGTGATGCCGTCGCTGATGGCGATGGTGTTGTACTCCATCGGCGTGCCGCCGGCTTGCCGGATGCCCTCGGCGACATCGACGGCCAGCTCGCGCAACTTGAAATTGCACGGCATGGTGCCGATCCAGGTGTTCGCAATTCCGATCAGCGGCTTCTTCATGTCCTCGTCGGTGAGGCCAATGGCTTTCAGGAACGCGCGAGCCGGGGCGCGGTCCTTGCCCTGTGTGATGGTGTAACTATTCAGCTTCATGGCAAACTTCTAGTGTACAGTGGGCTTCCGTCCACGCACATTGTGGCGCACGCACTCGTGCGTGCCGCGTCGCCACTCATGGCGACGCCTGGGCGTTTCATTCACGTTAAGAACGTGCGCGACGTGGGTGTTGTCACCAGTCGGGTGAACATTGCCATGCTGCTGGTACGGGTCGTGACAATCGTCTCAGTCCGCCGATCTGCATGCCTTCTCCTATGCACTTATGATGGACTCATGACCGCCGCGCAGATCAAGCGCCTGGCACGGGACTGCGGCTTCGAACTCGCCGGAATCGCGACTGCCGAGCCTTTGCCCGACGACAACCGGCGTTATCTGGATTGGGTGGATCGTGGGATGGCGGGCGCGATGGGCTATCTTACCGATCGCCGCGCACAAGTTCGTACCGATCCCAAGCTGCTGCTCCCCACTGCGCGTTCCATCATCTGCGTCGGCAAACTCTACAACGGCCCCCAGCCGCGCTCCAGCGAAGTACAGGAAGCCGGCCGTGGCTGGATTTCGCGCTACGCCTGGGGCGACGATTATCACGACGTCCTGCGCCAGGGGTTGCGGCAACTGGTCGCCAAGCTCGGTCCCGATCATGAGTACCAAATCTGCGTGGACACCGCGCCGTTGCTGGAGCGCTCCTACGCGCGTCAGGCGGGCCTCGGGTGGATCGGCAAAAACACCTGCCTGATTAATCAGGAGATCGGCTCCTGGATTTTCCTGGGCGAAATCATCACCTCCCTCGACATCGAATCAGATGAGTTTAATCAAGGTGCTGAGTTTGATCAAGGTGCCGCGCCGGCAGATCGCTGCGGAACCTGCACGCGCTGTATCGATGCCTGTCCCACCCAGGCCATCCCTCCGGACGGCTACGAAGTCGACGCCCGGCGCTGCATTTCGTACTTCACCATCGAACTACACGGCGCGGCGCCCCAGCAGCTGCGCGCCCAGATCGGCCAGCATATCTTCGGCTGCGATATCTGCCAGGACGTCTGCCCGTGGAATTCGCGCGCGCCCTTCGCCCAAGAGCCTGCGTTTGAGCCTCGCCATTTTGCGCCGCCGCTTGCCGAACTGGCTTTGATGACCGCGGCCGAGTTCGGGTCGAAGTTTCGCGGCAGCCCGGTCCAGCGCGCCAAATACGCTGGTTTTCTGCGCAATGTCGCGGTCGCCATGGGCAACAGTGGCCTGGAGAAATTCCGCGAGCCATTGGAACACCTCGCGGCTTTCGAAAATCCCCTGGTGGCCGGGCAAGCGCGCTGGGCGCTCCAACGGCTGCCGAGCCGCAAACTTACGTGAGTTTTCGGCAAGCATGCGTGACGCCGGCTGGCGCGTAGTTGCAACGCCAGTACCGCAACGCCCTGTAATACACGTGTGCTGACACAAATGGTCAATATACTTGTGTGACACTCGAGAAATGGCGGGGAACGAACTTAGGCTCGATCCCGATTTCCGCAAGCTGTGGATCGGCCAGGCGATCTCGCAAATCGGATCCAACATTAGTAGCGTCGGCCTGCCCCTCACCGCCGTCATCGTCCTCAAAGCGTCGCCTCTTCAGATGGGATTCCTGTCCGGAGCGGGCGCGGCGGCCGTTCTTATTTTTGGCCTCTTCGCCGGAGCCTGGGTGGATCGTCTGCGTCGACGCCCAATCCTGATTGGCGCCGATCTGGGGCGCGCCGTGGTGCTGGGCATCATCCCGGTGGCAGCGATGCTGCACCGGCTAACCATCGGAAACCTCTACCTTGTGGCGGTGGCTAGCAGTATCCTGACCGTCCTGTTCGACGTGAGCTACCAGGCGTATCTGCCCTCGCTTATCGCGCGCGAGAACATCCTTGCCGGAAACAGCCGGCTGGCTTTGACCGAGTCGATCGCGCAGATCGCCGGTCCAGGTATCGCCGGCATCCTTGTACAGCTGATCACGGCGCCCATGGCCATGCTGTTCGACGCTGCGTCGTTCGTCTGTTCCGCAATCTCAGTGTGGCTCATCCGCAAACCGGAACCGCCGCCCACGCGCAGGCTGGAACCCCATATCGGCCGGGAGATCTCCGAGGGTCTGGGCGCGTCGTGGCGCGATCCACTGCTCCGCGCACTGGCCGGTCGCAAGGCCACCAGTGCGTTCTTCTTAGGCTTCGGGAGTAGTCTGTACTTTCTATTTGCGATGCGTGAGCTGGGGTTGACCGCCGCTCTTTTAGGCATCATCATCGCGATCGGCGGGACCTCCGGCTTATTTGGCGCCCTCCTGGCGGAGTGGCTGGTGCGCCGCTTTGGTTTCGGCCGGACATTCATTGGCTCCGCGGTTGCGATTGGGATGGCGATGTTATTGATACCGCTGGCGCACGGATCGGTGGCGGCCTGCTCCGCTTTTCTGATTGCTGCGCAATTGGGTGACTTGGCGTGGCCAGTCTATACCATCAGCGAACGAAGTTTACAGCAGGCGATCACACCGGATCATCTTCTGGGGCGTGTCAATTCCTCTATGCACCTACTCTTCAACGGCGTTCTGCCGCTGGGCGCGCTCGCTGGCGGCGCTATCGCGCAGGCCGTGGGAATGCGGCGAGCGCTGCTGATCGGCGCAATCGGAGTTCTACTTTCGACGATGTGGCTGGTGTTTTCCCCGGTACGCCGACTGCGCGAACTCCCGCATGCCCTGGGCGAAATAAGGGCATGAGCACCGTCCTCAGGGGCGAACCCAGCAGCGGCGCCGGTTAGGCCCGCCGCGACGCCGGCAGCCAGCGATGGAGGACCCCGTCGCACAGGCTGGCGCACAAAAAGAATGGGGGTCATGCGGCGGCGGTTTTGGTCGTGCAAAAGGGGGTACATGCGGCTTAAGCCGCGTCTTTCCCGGCGTTCGATAGCCTTCTCGCCTGAGCTTGCAAGGACGCGGCTGAAAGCCGCGTGTACCGGGGTATAGTAGATATATCAGTCGCATGTACTAAGCGGTGGAGTCCGCTCAATGCCGTTCCCGCACGGCCAATGACTCCTACAGAGTCACGAACCGATCGAGGAGATGAGCGCGCTTGGACAAGTATCTCGTCGTCTTAACAGGTGCCGGACTCGGGGGCTTGGCTCGCTTTCTGGCCAGTACCTGGATCATGGAAAAATACGCCGGCCGCTTTCCGCTCGGCACCTTCGTCATCAACATCACTGGCTCCTTCCTGATCGGCGTCTTGATGACATTGCTCACCGAGCGCTGGCAGCCTCACCCCAACTGGCGCTTGTTCCTGGTGGTGGGTGTGTTGGGAGGATACACCACGTTTTCCAGCTTCGAATACGAGACCTACCAAGCGGTGCGCGACGGCGCCCGGTGGATCGGCCTGGCGTACGTGACCGGCAGCGTGGTGGTGGGTTATTTCGGCGTCTGGCTGGGCGCGGTTCTGGCCGCCCGCCGCTAAGGAAGGCCAACTGAATGCTGACCAAAGGTCCCGCGAAAAAGGTCACCATCTTCATCAACGAAGACGTGCATCACCGCATGACGTCGTTGCACGACGCGGTCATGACGTTTTTGCTCCACAAGGGCGTCGCGGGCGCCACGGCCACCCGTGCGTTCTCAGGCTTCGGCTCGCATCATGTTTTGCATACGCCTCGCATGGAGGCCACCTCAGAGCATCTTCCCATTCGCATCGAGTTCATCGAAACCGCCGAGCGGGTAGACGAACTGCTGCCAACTCTTTACGAGATGGTTAGCGATGGGCTCATCGAGGTGCAGGACACCACCGTCATCAAGCTGTCCCGTCCTGCCGCAAAATCCGAACCCCAGCTGCCACACCAGCGAAAGGTGGGGCCTGCCAAAATGCTGCGGATATTCCTCGGCGAAGCCGACCAATGGCACGATGAGCCGCTGTACGATGCCATCGTGAAAAAACTTCGTTTGATGGACATCGCCGGCGCCACCGTGTATCGGGGAATTCTCGGTTATGGAGCCAAGGGCCACGAACACAAGAAGAGCTTTCTGCACGTATCGCGGGACCTGCCGATCATGCTGTCGGTGATCGACACTCCCGACAAGATTCGCGCCGCGTCCGAAGTCATCGAAGGAATGCTCGAAGACGGTCTGCTGGTAATCTCGGACGTCGATATGGTTCGGTTGGTTCGCAATGAAGACTCAACCCGGTAGCATTCTCCGCATTCATATCTCGGAGAGGGACCACTCCGGGGGCAAACCCCTGTTTGAGGCGATTATTGCCAAATGCCGTGAACTCAAGATCGCGGGCGCGACAGTGTTTCGCGGCCTGGAAGGCTACGGGGAAACAGGCGATCTGCATCGCGCGCGTTTTATTACACACGATCAGCCCATCGTCATTGTGATCGTCGATACCCAGCAGAATCTGGACCGCCTGCTTCCAGCCGTCGAGGAAATGATGGACACCGGCGTCCTGGCCACATCGTCGGTGGAAATGATCCGCGTCGAAAAGCCCCTGGAAGGCCATTCTGACCTCTGAATTCCGACTTCTGCCTTCCGAATTGCCTTATGATATAGGGAAATGTCAGTTGAAGAAGAACTGCAGGAACACACCGAACACGCCAAGGAACCTTTCGACAAGAAAGTGGCCGCCACCATGGCGATCCT
This sequence comes from Bryobacterales bacterium, assembly GCA_963747945.1. Classification (GTDB taxonomy): domain Bacteria; phylum Acidobacteriota; class Terriglobia; order Bryobacterales; family Bryobacteraceae; genus Palsa-89. Next base: position 575,366 of record CAVVHB010000022.1, on the reverse strand, counting down.
GGCGGCGCTACTGGCCGTCGTCTCCGTGGGGGGCCAGATCATGATCTCCGAGGAGCTGAAGGAACAGCAGAAAGCTTCCGATCAGTGGTCCTATTACCAGGCGAAGTCCATCCGCCGCTATCAATCCGAGGTTGCGCGCGACCTTTTCGCCGGGATGAAGCTGAGCGAACAGAGTGCGCAGTACCAGAAGAATTCGGAGAAGTACCGCAAGGACGACGACGACATTCAGAAGGAAGCGCAGGGCCTGGAGCAGGAGAGCCATTTCCGCGGCCGGCAAGCGCTGGGATTCCACTTTGGCGAAGTATTTCTCGAATTTTCGATCGTGCTCGCGTCCCTGGCAATCCTGTCCAAGCGTGAAGCGCTGTGGTATGCGTCCATCTTGAGTGGAACAGTCGGCGCGGTTGTGGCGGTGACAATATACCTCGCCCCCTCCATTGTGGAGAAGTTCCAGCAGTAAGATAGAAGCTCCACGTAAGATAGAAGCTCCACGTAAGATAGAAGCTCCGGCAGTAAGATAGACTTTGAATGATCGAAAATGTGAGACCGGGCGTTTCTGCCCGCCACGCTCGAGTTGTGCTCTTTGACTTCGATGGCACGCTGTCATTGATCCGCTCGGGCTGGATGAGTGTAATGGTCCCGATGATGCTCGAGATCCTGGTTGATCTCAAGACCGGCGAATCGGAAGAGCAATTGCGCGCGCTGGTGGAACAGTTCGTCTGGCGGCTTACCGGCAAGGACACCATCTATCAGATGATTGCCTTCGCCGAGGCCGTGCAGGCGCGCGGCGGCCAGGTGCTGGACCCACTGGCGTACAAGAAGATGTATTTGGATCTGTTGTGGCAAAAGATCGAAAAGCGCGTCGAAGGTTTGCGGAACGGCCAAACCGGCCCGGAAGAGTTTCTTGTTCCGGGTTCGCTCGCGCTGCTGGAACGTTTAAAGGATAAGGGGTTGAAAATGTATCTGGCAAGCGGTACCGATGAAATCGATATTAAGGAAGAGGCGCGCCTGCTGGGCGTATCTCGATATTTCGATGGCGGCGTCTATGGCGCTCTGGAGGACTACAATAGCTTTTCGAAGGCTATTCTGATTCAGCGCATTCTTTCCACCGCCGAGTTTCAAGGGCATCAGTTCCTGGGCTTCGGCGATGGCTACGTCGAAATTGAAGAGGTGAAGAATGTGGGCGGCGTGGCGGTGGGTGTCGCCAGCGAAGAGCCGGCCTGCACCTGCGTGGATGAACGGAAACGCGAACGGCTCATCGGCGTCGGCGCGGACTATATTGTGCCCAATTATCTGTGCGAAGAGCTGTTCTCTTCGCTCTTCCCAGTCTGATGTCTCTCAACACTGCGGAGATTCTGGCGGCCTTCCCCAGATACTCGGCGCTGGTTGTCGGGGACATTTGCCTGGACCGCTGGTGTACTTACGATCCGGCGACGGCTGAGCCTTCGCGCGAAACCCTTATTCCGAGGATCGGCGTGGTATCCACCGAAGTGGCTCCCGGCGGCGGCGGCAACGTCGCCAACAATCTGGCGTCGCTCGGCGTCGGCAGGGCCGCGGTGCTGGGCGTGCTCGGCGACGACGGCTTTGCGCACGAGCTCACCCGTTCGCTCAACGCGCGCGACATCTCTACGGACCTGTTGGTGCGCTCCGACAAGGCGCCCACCTTCACCTACACGAAGCTGATCAATGCCATCACGGGCGTTGAGGATCTGCCGCGCGTGGATTACATCAATACGCGGCCGCTGCCGGACGCCGTGGAGCAGGAAGTGATCGAGTATCTGCGGGAGTTTGCAGCTTCCTTCGATATCATTTTCATCTCCGATCAGGCCGATACGCGGCGTGGTGGCGTGGTCACCCCGGCCGTGCGCGTCCTGCTGGAGGAGATTGCGCAAGCCAACCCGGAGAAAATCATCTGGGTGGATTCACGGCTGCGCGTGGAACGTTTTCGCAACATGATTTTGAAGCCCAATGAGCGCGAGGCTATCGCGGCTTCCATCGGGCTGTTCGGCGAGGTGGACTATCGGCGTTTGCGGAGTCATTCCAATTCGAAGCTGGTCTTCGTGACGAAAGCGGCTGAAGGGGTGGTGGTGGTGGAGGAAGGCGGCGAGACGGCCGTTCCGGCGTTTCGAGTGGGCGAGCCGGTTTACGTCGCGGGCGCCGGCGACAGCTTTTCGGCCGGTGCTGCCTTGGCGCTGGCCATAACCGGATCACCGATGCAAGCGGCGCGGTTTGGCAATCTGGTGGCATCCATTACCGTCAAAAAGCGGGGCACCGGAGTTGCCAGCCCCGAAGAAGTTCTGGCCGCCGATCGCGCCTGACATGCTCTCACCCAACCAGCTCACCCCATGAGCACGCTAGCAATCGATGTCGGCGGGACGAAGTTCAGCATGGCGGTATTTGAAGGCAAGCGGATGGTGGAGCGCGAGACGCGCGCTACGGAGCGTGAAGCTGGCCGCGATTGGATGCTCGCCAATGCTGCGGCCGTCATCGAAACCCTGGCTGGGCGGCATCGCTTCGATTGCTGCGGCGTCGGTTTTGGCGGCCCCGTGGATTTCAAGAGGCAGCGCGTGATCTTATCCACGCACGCACCCGGATGGTCTGATTTCGACCTCCCCGGGCACCTGACAAACCTTCTCGGTTTTGTTCCAGTCATGGACAACGACGCCAATGCCGGAGCGCTGGGCGAAGCTTTGTACGGGGCTGGGCGCGGTTACCGGCCGTTGTTCTATCTGACGCTCTCCACTGGGATCGGCGGAGGTCTGGTTTCGAGCGACACCGTTTATCGGGGTGCGGATTCATACGCGGGCGAGATTGGGCATCTCACCATTCGCCCCGGCGGCCCGGAATGTTTGTGTGGGTCGCACGGATGCCTGGAGCGGATGTGCTGCGGATTGTGGCTGGAGCGCGATCATGGCCGCCCGGCGAGTGAACTGCTGCGCGATCCTGCATTTGTGGAGCGCTATGTTGTCGACCTGGCGCAGGGGCTCAAGGCCGCGATTATGCTGCTGAATCCGGCGCGCATCGTCATTGGCGGCGGCATTAGTAGAGCCGGCGATCGCCTGTTCGTGCCGCTGCGCGCGGAATTGGGGAGGCAAATGACGGCGTGGTCGCGCGCCCGCATCGACGTGGTTCCGGCTGAGCTGGGCGACGACAGCGTGCTGTGGGGCGCAATGGCGCTGGCCACCCGGCGTACCGCATGAAGCTTCCGGCATTCTATCCGATTGTCGACAACCTCGCGGCCGCTGAAGCGCTGATTGAAGCAGGCGCGCGAATTCTGCAGTTCCGCCACAAAGGATTTTTTTCGCGAAGCGTCTTGGAAGACGCAAGCCGTATTGCGGACCTGTGCCGGGGTGCCGGAGTATTGTTCGTGGTGAACGATCGCGCCGACATCGCGGCCCTTCTTGGTGCAGCGTTGCATCTGGGTCAGGAAGATCTTGCCCCGGCGGATGCCCGGCGAATCCTGCCGCCAGGAAGCGTCATCGGCTTCTCGACGCACAACGAGCGGCAATTGCGCGCAGGCGATCTGGAGCCCGTCGACTATCTGGCGATTGGGCCGATTTTCGCCACCGGATCAAAGCTGAATCCCGATCCGGTAGTTGGGTTGGATCGTTTGCGGACTTTGCGGCCGCTCACACAAAAGCCGTTAGTCGCAATTGGCGGTATCACCCGCGCGTTAGCGCCCAAAGTTTTCGAAGCGGGAGCAGACTCCGTCGCAATCATCGGCGATTTGTACCCGAATCTACGAGCGCAGGCGGCGGAATGGATCGCGATCAGTGCTGGTGCTGCTGTTCGTGATGCTGGTGGTCATGGGGGGCCGTAACCAGCATCGTACACGGCGTGTCCGACAAGGCGCACTTGGTGTGCTCGAACTGAACGGTAGTGTGATTGATTTCGTATTTGCAGAGCACGTCGTTGATGCGCTGCAAAATGGTGGTGCTTTCCGAAGGCGGCATATCTTCGATGAGCACGTGGCAGCTCAAAGCGTGCGCGCTTGAGCCCAGGCTCCAGATATGCAGATCGTGAACGTCGATCACGCCGTCGATCTGCCGCATGGCCCCGGTTACTTCGTTCAGCTCCATGCCGCGCGGCAGGCCTTCCAGCAAAACATTCAAGGATTCCTGAATAATGTCCCACGCGGTCCAGACGATGAGAATGCCGATCAGGACCGACAGTATTGGGTCAATTACTGCAAAACCGGTGAAATGAATCGCGATCGCGCCCGCGATAATCCCGACTGAACTGACGGCGTCCCCCAGCATGTGTATGAACGCGGCGCGGATATTCAGATCGTGATCCTTCTCGCGATTCAGGCCCCACATGATTGAGCCGTTGAGCGCCAAACCAGCCACCGCGACCCAGAACATCGTCCACGCCTCAATGTGCTGGGGATGCGCGAAGCGCTGCCAGGCTTCATAAAAGATGAAACCGGAAATGCAAACCAGCGTGAGAGCATTGAAGAAAGCCGTGAGGACGCCGGCGCGATGATAGCCGAAGGTTTTTACGCTGTCGGCCGGTTTGGATTGCATGTACACGCCGATAGCTGCCAGCACCAATGCCAGCGCATCGGTGAAATTATGGCCGGCATCGGAGACTAGCGCCAAGCTTCCCGAATGAAAACCAGCGAATGCTTCGACGGCAACGAACAAAATCGTGGCCAAAAACGACCACTTCAGAATGCTCGCAGTTCCGTGATGGTGGCCGTGATGATGCAATTTCTTCCTACGCTTCTATTTTAGCTCTCAAAATCGCGTGACTTCGGTAAAGTTGAAGCCGCGGACTTTCATGGCCGGGACCACCATGTCGAAAGCCTCTTCGCCGGAGGCGCGGACGGAAGGCGATAGCGCCTCCACGTTATTTAGCAGTTCGATGAGGCCCTGATTGAAGCGAAAATTGCGCAGTCCTCGACTGACGCGCCCATCTTCAATGAGGAATGTGCCGTCGCGAGTCATGCCGGTCATGATCTTTTCGTAGGGATCCACTTCGCGGATGTACCACAGCCGGGTGACCAGAACACCGCGATCGGTAGACGCGATCATTTCATCCAGCGAGGTTGAACCGCCCGCGATCACAATGTTCATGGGCGCTTCGCCGACTTCATTCGGCAACGGGAAGCCGTGTCCGGTAGGTTCCACGCCCGCGCGGTGGGCGCTGGATCGTGAATAGGCCAACTCGCGTGGGACGCCGGCTTCCACCAGCGTCAATTTTCTGCGCGGCACGCCTTCGCCGTCGAATGGCACACCATTTTGGAGCGGGTGCGCGACATCATCTGATATTTGAATATTGTCGCCGAAGAGCTTCTTGCCGAGACGATCGGTGAGAAAGCTGCGGCTGTCGGCGACGGCGGTGGCGCTGAAGTCGCCGAACATCTGGCCCACCAGGTCGAGAACGGCGGCGGGCTCCAGAATCACCGTGTAGCGGCCGGGTGGGATCTCGTGAGGAGCGATTGAGAGACGAGCTTTTTCGGCCGCGCTACGGGCCAGCGCCGGGGGATCGATGGATTCATGCGAGACCGCGGAAGCTTTGGCCCATCCGGAACTGTCGGATGCCATGGTGGTGATCGAAAACTGCGCCATGGTTTCGGCGTGCCAGGTGGCGACACCGCGCGAGTTGAAGATGGCCTCCACACTTTGGCCGGTGGAATAAATACCGGCGGCGGTTTGTCCCAGGCTTTCGACGATGCGAATGGCTTCGGCCACAGTCCGGCCACGATGCTCGGGTGTCGCGGCAGCAGTTGTTGAATCGAAGCGCTTGGTTTCAGAAATCACCGAGGGCTCGGTAAGGGGCAACAAATCCGGATTGGGAGCGGCGGACCGGGCCAGCGCGAGAGCCTGCGCCACGGCGGCGCGTATAGATTCGGGATGGAAGCGATTGGTGGTAGCTCGAGCGGTTTTTTGATCCAGCGCCACGCGAATCGAGAGCCAGCGATCCTGCTCGGCGACGTTTTGATGAATGGTGTTGTTCGCGAAACGCGTAAGCGCGCCGAAATGTGCGCCGAACAGCGCTTCGACGTCGGACACTCCCAGCGACTTGGCGGCCTGCTGTACTGCGCCGAAAAGCTCGCTGCATTCCTTTTGAGACAGCACCGCGGCGCGATCAGCCGGCATACGCGGCTCCCACTTTGATGTTGTGGAAGCGGGCGGGGCTGGCGCCGTGACCGGTGCCGATGGTTTGCTCGGGCTGTCCCTTGCCGCAATTCGGAACGCCCCACAGCACCCAGTGGTCGCGATTGGCGATGGCGGCGCACGAATTCCAAAACTCGGTGGTGATGCCGCTGTAGGTTGGGTTCCGCAGCATGCGAACGCGCTTGCCGTCCTTGATTTCCCAGGCGATCTCGCAACCGAACTGAAAATTGTAGCGCTTGTCGTCGATGGACCAACTGCGATTGGTCTCCATGTAAATGGCGTGGCTGACGCCGGAGAACACCTCGTCAAGCGTCTGCTCGCCGGGCAGCAGGCTGACGTTGGTCATGCGAATCAGCGGGAGCCGCGCCCAACTGGTGGCGCGCATGGTGCCGTTCGAACGGGTGGCGCCGATGGCGGACGCGGTTTCCCTTGAAGTCATATAACCAACAAATTGCCCGTTGCGGATGATGTCGGCGGATTGCGCGGGAACACCTTCGTCGTCGAACGCGAAGGTTCCCATGCCGGGGCCATGCTCGATGCGCGCGTCGCAAACTGCGTTGACGAGATCGGAACCATAGCGCAGGTGATTCAACTTGTCGAGCGTGAGAAAGCTCATGCCCGCGTAATTGGCCTCAGAGCCCAGCACCCGATCGAGCTCAATGGGATGGCCGATGGATTCGTGCACCTGCAAACCGAGCTGGCTTCCATCCAGGATGAGATCGAAGCGGCCTTCGGGGCATTGATCGGCTGAGTGCAAGGTCACGGCCTCTTCGGCGACGCGCGGCGCGTGCCGCAGCAGATCGATTTCATGAATCAGCTCATAGCCCTTCAGCTGGTGCTGGCCGCCGAAGGAGTTGGGATAAGAACGCTTTTGGATCTGGTCGCCCTTGAAGCTGTAGGCTTCGAATCCGGCGCCGCTGGTGGTGCGGGTCTGATCGATAACACTGCCGATGGACGAGACGAAGATCTGGCGGCTGCGGTTGAAGATCATGGATGTTTGCGCGAGCGTAACGCCGGGCCTGCGGCGCAGCTCTTCGTCGACGGCGGTAAGGAGTGAGAGCTGCTCGTCGACGCTGACGGAGAAGGGATCGATCTGGCAGGGCGAGACCCAGGTAGCTTCGTGCTTGGCTTCGGGCGCGAGCGTGACGTCGTGTTTCTTCGCGAGGGCGCTGGAGCGGGCAATGTCGACGGCGAGCGCGGCCGCCGATTCCACACCGGCGCGGGTGAGATCGTCCGTTGCGGCGAATCCCCAGCAGCCATCGGCGAGCACCCGGATTCCGATGCCGACCGATTCGTCGCTCGAGACCTGTCCGGGCTTGCCGTTCTTGGTGCCGAGCTCGCGGTCGCGACTTTCGATGATGCGAACGTCGGCGTAGGTGACGCCAGGACGCTGGGCCGAATCGAGCGCTTCGAGGGCAAGCTGCTTCATGAATCCTGCTTCATAACTACAGGATAGCGGGGCGGCCGGGGATCAGGGACTAGGGATTAGGGATTGGGGATGGGGATTACTTTGCGCCCAGTTCGGTGAGACGGCGTTGCGCAAGCGCGTTTCCAAGAGCGGCGGCTTCCTGGTACAACTGCCGGGCTTTGTCGGCGTCCCTGGCCACCCCGCGGCCTTCTTCGTACAACCCCGCCAGGTTGTACATCGCGGCTGGGTTTTTCAGGCCGGCGGCTTTCTGAAACCACCGCGCTGCCTCTTGATCGTTCTGCTGCACGACGTCGCTGCCCACTAAGTACAGCCCTCCCAGAGAGAGCATCGCTTGGGAGTTTCCCGCCTCCGCTGCTCGATTGAACCATTGCAGCGCTTCTGCGCCGGTGCTGTAATTTTCAGCTAATTCGTTCATTGCGGCGGCGTCGCCCAATTCGGCAGCCTGCTGGAATAGCGCTCGGGATTCTTCGGGTTTGCCCTGGCCGCGCTTTTCGACCGCGCTCTTGTACAGCCGCTGCGCGCGGATGGCTGCAGGGATGACAGGTTTCGGTTTGGCGGGCGGAGGCGGGGGCGTGGGCGTTGCCTCGGCCACAGGCGCAGGCGGAACCACAGGCGCGGCCACTGGCTTGGGAGCGGGCGCAGCAGTGACCCTGGCGGATTCCACTTTGGCTGGTTGTACTTTAACAGGGACCGGCTTGGGCGCCGGCGGCGATGGCGCCACCTTCTTATAGAAGTTGGATGCCAACACGAACGCCACAATTAATAATGCCGCGAATCCAGCACCGTAAAAGAAAAGTTTCGAGCCCTGTTTTTTCTCGATCGTCGCCTGTGCGCGTTTGGGCTGAGGCAGCGCCGGCGTCGCATTTTGGAGAGCGTTTTCCAGCGCTAATGCAAATTCGGTGCAATTGGGGAAACGTTCGGCGGGAAATCGGCTCAAGGCGCGCTCCAAAACCTGGTCGGCGCCCGGCGGAAGCTTGGCATTGGCGGCGCGCGCGGAAGGCCGCGTGCCGTAGACGATGAGATGAGCCACGGTGGCCATCGATTCACCCAGAAATGGACGGACTCCAGTCAATAATTCATAGGCCATTACGGCGAGAGAGAACTGATCCGACTTTCCGTCCACCGGTTGCGCTTCAATCTGCTCGGGAGACATATAACTGGGAGTGCCCATGAGCATGCCAGTTACGGTCTGATTGTGAGCCGACATTACCTTGGCGACGCCAAAATCAGCTACCTTCACGGTGACATCGCCCTGCAGCATGATGTTGGCCGGTTTGATGTCGCGATGAACCACGCCGAACTGGTGCGCGTAATCGAGCGCCGCCGCTGTTTGTTTCAGGATGGAAATGGCCAACTCGGGAGCCAGTGGCCCGCGCGAGGCGAGCAACTGGTGCAATGACGAGCCATCGACATGCTCCATCGTGATGAAGGCCGAATCCTCGTGCAGCCCGACATCCAGGATGACGACGATGCCGGGATGAAACAGGCGGCCCGCGGATCTGGCCTCCCGAAAAAGCCGTTCCTTCATGACCTCGGCCTGGTGGGGTTCCATCGCGGCTTTGAGGCTGATGACTTTGACGGCTACCCGCCGCCCGATCATGGGATCGAGGGCGTCGTACACGATCCCCATGGCGCCGCGTCCCAGCTCACCGCGGATTACATAGCGGCCAATTCGGCCGGTATATTCGACGGTACTTTCGAGATCGGTCTCCGACGCGCCGCGAGTTCGCAGCAGGAACTCGACGCCTTCGCGCAGAGTGGCGTCGCCCGCGGTGGCATTGTCCACGAACGCTTGTCTTTCGGTTTCCGGACATTCCAGCGCCTGGTCAGCAAGTTGACGCACGCGCTGCTGGAGTTCCGGTGCCATGTGAAGAGCGTTCGGAGCTTATATTATAGGCTCGTTTAACTCATGCTTGGCATCGGAACTTGCCACTAGGGGCGAACTTATCGGCGTTTACTGAACGTCGGAAACTTTGCCGTCCTTGAACGTGATCTTCATGTCCTTGTACACGTAGATTTTCTTGGGGCCGAGATCGACCACGCTCTTCGGCTGCCCCAGCTGTCCGGTGACTTCATCGATGCTTTGGCCCAGGGCAATGTTGGCCGGAGGCGGCGCGGGCGCAGCTATGGGCGCCGGTGCTGCGGCACCACCTGGTGCGGCTTCGCCGGCCACTTCCTGCTCGGCCTTGTCGCCTTCTCCCCATTGCTGGTTAATTTGCGTGGAAGCGGTAGGATCGGGCGGCGGCGCGTCCATGGCGAGCATAGTTTTCGCGGGCGGGACGTTGGCCGACGGTGGCAGCGCGGGCAACCCGCCCTTACCCTGCTTGGCTTGCAGCTCGCCCATGCCCTGATCGATGGTTTCGCGCATGTGATTCTGCATATCCTGCAGGTCCGCCATTGTCACCGAAACGGTGTCTCCCCGGGTGCATTCCTTGCCGCCCTTGCTGGCTAAGACAGCCAGCGTCGCCGCATCCGCGTTGGGGGCCGTTTGTCCGGTAAGCTGGAGCGCGTCTCCTTCGCTGAGGGCGCATTCGGTTCCCACGGCATCCACCACGTCCAGGTCCTTACCGGCCACGAATACGTGCTGAATGTTGTCGGTGAGCATGCGTTGAATTCCGCTGGATGCGGGGTCCGCTTCGCCGGTCTTGGCTGTGGCGGCCTCGGCGTTTTCAAGCGCGATTTGGCGCTGGACTTCAGCCGAGATCAGATCCTTCACCTGCGGCGTAAGCGGAGCGGGATTGGCCAGGGCCTGAGCCTGGACCTGGGCATCCACTTGGGCCTGATAAGAGGCCGCCAGACTCTGCGAAATCATGTAATCCGTTAGCCACAGCGACGCGCTGGCATAGACCGGGTAAGGCGTGAAAAATCCGCCGTAAACTCCGTACCAGGGAGCGGCGCCCCAACCCCAGGCGGCTACCCCATACGCGAACGGTACGGCCCAAGGGTTGTAAGCCCATCCGTAGAATGCCGGCGCGTAATAAAAGCTTGGCGCGTACATCTCGGCGTAAACACCGTGATAATAGTAGCCCCGATAGAAACGATCATAGGCTCTGCCATGTTCATAGTAGGTGCGATGACCGTATTCGTGACCGTGAAAACCGTAAGGGTGCTGCACATAGCCGCGGCCGCCGCGCTCGGCGACGATGCGGGAGTGGTCGGCACGTTCTACGCGGACGCTACGGCTGCCATTGAGACCATGGTGGACGTCCATGCCGCGCCTGGCGTCGTGCACGTCGGAGCGGCTTCCGTTGGCACGGGTTCGAACTTCACTGCCGTTCGCGGTGCGAGCGGTTCTGGTTCCAGCGGGCGCCGGATGCCCTCCGGCTGCGTGACCCGGTGCTGCAGCGCCTGCCCTGGCTCCTCCAGCGGCGGGTGCTCCACCCGGGCGGCCTGCGGTAGGCGCGGTTCGCGCTCCGGGAGCGCCGGTGGTATGAGCGCCGGGAGCGGCGGTAGTATGTCCAGCTGCACCGGCGCCACCGGGATGGCCCGCGGTGGATGTCGCTCCATGGGCGGCAGGTGTGGCAGCGTGCGGTGCGGCGGCATGCGGTGCCGCGGCATGCGGTGCGGCGGCTGGTTTAGGGGCCGACTTCTTCTCCTGGGCGCTGGCGATGCAAGATCCTACGAGGAGTACTACTAGTATCCCTTTAACAAACGGGAGTGAAAAAGTGGGTTCGTTTTTGTGCGCGTTCATGAGATCTCCCTTAACGATTACCGGCCCCTATCAGTACAAGATGGCGAAGCTATTGGACGTCGCTGACCTTCCCATTGACGAATGTCACTTTCAGGTCCTTGTAGAAATAGATCTCCTTGGTACCGATTTTTGCGGTTTTCTCCGGCTGTCCAAGACTGCTGACCACCTGATCCTTGGTCTGTCCCAACGAAATCGTCTTGGGAGGCGCCGGCGGCTCGTCGGCCGGCGGAGGGGGCGGCGCGATGGGCGGGGGAGGGGCTTCGGCTTGCTGCGGTGGTGCGGCTGCGGCAGGGGCTGCCGCCGCTGGTTGTCCCTGCTGTTGGGCGTTCCCCGCCGGTGCGTTATCCGCGGGCGCCTGCTGCGCGTTAGCGTCCTCCGGCTGGATCTTCAGCACCTCGCCTATCGTGGTATCGACTGTCGCCAGATCCGCGGATACCAGGGATTTCTTCGGAAACTGAATCTTCAGCAGGCCTTTGAAACGCCCGGAATCTCCATAAGAGTCGGAGATCAAATCAAATTCAATGGCGTCCTTACCCCGGTCGACGGTGATTTTGGTGACGTAGAGCTTCTCTCCGTTTACAAAATCTCGGGAGCCTCCCGCCGCTCCGGCAGCGGTGCCCGCGGCCGTACCCACGCCTGGTATGTAGCCAATTCCGGGCAGGCCGCCGAAACGTCGTACGGCCGTGGCGGCGCCGGACTTGATTTGTCCATCCTTATAAGTGTTCTGCGTCAATACCTTGCTTGAAACCGCACCCGCCGAGAAGCCTTTCTTTTGAAGGACCAGGACGGATCCCATGGTCACGATGTCGGTGTTATCGGCGGTGGGGGTGGTGAGCTTATACTCGCCCTCCAGCTGTTGTTCGAGCGTTGCTGCCGGAGCCTCGAAAACCGTGCCGATGAGCAAAGTGAGGAATGCAGTTGAAATGGTTACTGTACGCACTGGAAATCCATCCTCGTGGGCCTATAATCGTCCACATCTTGCTGAAAGATTACACTACTACGCCTTGCGGAGCGCGGTGCCACCCAATTAGAAGGCTTCAGTATAAGCGGAACGCCGGGAACCGTCAAGGAGGATGAGCCTTTCGGCGAAATGTCAAGTAATGTAACGCCCACCAGTGTCCTTCAAGCAGATACCTGTATATGAGGGTATGCGCGAAAAACTTGCAAAAAAGATCAATTCGATGGGCCGGGGAAACAATTCTGAAAGTAAATGGGCGGGGACCTCATTCCTTGCTTGGGGCAACCGGGGTTGGTTGGGATGGGGGACGGGATTTGAGACGAACGATAAAGAGATACGGGGCGCTGTCAGTATCCCTGGCGGTCGCACTATTCGCAGCCACAATTGCATCGGCCCAATCTACCACCGTCACGGTCAACGCGAATCAGGGGCCTTGGGAGCAAAGCGTCAACCCGAGCTTCTCTTACGGCTATGGCGACAACGCCGCGCCGGCGATCGTCAGCACAGCCAGCGGCATTCCATTTAGTCCAGGCGGATCGGTAACCGTCACCTATGTGAGCGGGCAAGTGAACGTTTTCCCCGAGGGCGGATACCCGGCCACGGACGCCAATGGGGCGACATCGGAAGTGCCCACCAATAACACTGTAGTTGCGACCTACGGGAGCTATCCGAGCTATTTCACAGGCGCCAGTTCGTATCCGGTGTACGCGGCGGAGCTGATCGGCACATTCGCAAACAACGGCGTGATTGTGGGAACGCCGTTTCCCATCGGCGACGGACCGAAGACCTTCACCATCCCCTCGGGCGCCAACCAGTTGCTGCTGGGCGTGGACGATAACGACTACAGCGACAACATCGGGTCCTGGGAGATCGGTGTCAAGTATGCGGCCGCCGGGGGGTCCAATACCGGGAAGCCGGGATGTTACCAGTTCTCCGGTCCCGCAGTGACGCTCGATATCGGCATCACCTCGTTCACCAGCAAGGATGACGATCAGACCGGTACCACCGGCTACACATCCAAGGACTTGTTTGTAGGCAATAACAGCCTCACCGTCGGAGGCGCCACGAAGACGTCGCAGAGCACCTCGAATACGCCGGATTGTGTGGGCTGCCTGCTCGGGAGTGCGGTCTTCAGTTACAACAGCGGTACAGACCTGACGGTCTTCACCATGACCGTGCCTGCCGATGATACGCCGGGGGACATGAATTCCTGGTTCGTCACTCTGGGTGGCGTGGGCAATTTGTTTCCTGGCGGCGTGCTGCCACAATCGACGGTTTTTCCGCCCATATCGTCGTGGCCTGTCAACGCGCAGATCACGCTGGGCAGCGGCGGGAATATAACCAGCTACGCGGTTACCTCCATTGGCAGTTGCTCGTTAGGCGGGTCCGGCGGTCCCGCTCCGTCTATTAACACGGTAGTGAGCGCGTCGGGGTTCGGCGGGTTTTCGAGCGCGGCGCCGGGGTCCTGGGTGGAGATTTACGGATCGAACCTAGCGCCGGATACGCGCGGCTGGGCCGGTACGGATTTCACCGGCCCTGGCGGCGACACCGCGCCCACGGCGCTCGATGGCGTCTCTGTGAGCATTGGAGGACAAGCGGCGTTTGTCGACTATATTTCCGCGAGCCAGGTGAATGCGGAATTACCATCGGGCATTCCTACCGGGGGCCCATTGGCATTGACTGTCACCCACGGAAGCGCTACGAGCGCGGCAGTGAACATCACGATCAACGCAGCTCAGCCGGGGCTGCTGGCGCCGTCGAACTTTAAAGTTGGCGGAAATCAGTACGTGGTGGCGCAGCATTCCGATGGTACGTATGTGCTGCCTGCGGGCGCGATCGCGGGGCTGAGTACACGTCCCGCGCAGCCCGGTGAGACGATCGTGATCTACGGTGTAGGATTCGGTTCGGTCACTCCGAACATGCCAGCGGGTGAAATCGTCGGGGGCGACAATCATCTGGTCGATTCTTTGCAGATCAAGTTCGGTTCGACGGCGGCACAGATGCCCTTGCCGTACTACGGCCTGGCACCGAATTTCGTCGGCCTGTATCAGTTCGATGTGGTGGTGCCCGCGGTAGCGAACAGTAATCTGGTGCCGCTAACGTTCACTCTGGGTGGGAAGGCCGGAACGCAGACTCTTTTCACAGCGGTGCAGCAGTAATATTTCGCAGTAATCTTTCGCTTGACCTGGCGCGGCTCTTACATAGATAATCTTGGCATAGACCATCTATGTCGGGAAACCCTCTGTGAAAGACCTGTTGCCGGGCACTTTGGAAATGCTGATCCTGCAAACCCTGAGGCGCGGGGCTCTGCACGGATACGCCATCTCGCAATACATTCAAGAGACTTCCCAGGAAGTGCTGCAAGTGGAGGAAGGCTCGTTATATCCAGCCTTGCAACGGTTGCTGCGGGAAGGCTGGGTGCTTGCGGAATGGGGCACGTCGGTGCGGAACCGGCGGGTGCGGAAATATCGGCTGACTGCAGCGGGCCGCAAACAATTGGAGCGCGAGATCGCAGGTTTTGAACGGTTGCTGGCGGGAATCAGCCGGGTGATCAGGCCGGTGGAGTCATGAATCCCATATCCCGTTGGTTGGAGCGCAAGCGCGTGGAGCGCGATATGGCGGATGAAATGGCCGCGCATATCGACGAAAGAATCGAGCAGCTCAGGGATGAAGGGTTGAGCCTGGAAGAGGCACGCGTCAAAGCCCACCGGCAGTTCGGGAATGTGACGCTGCAGAAAGAGAACAGCCGCGAAGCCTGGGGCTGGAACGGGATGGAGCAGCTGGGGCAGGATGTGCGCTTCGGTTGCCGGGTGCTGGCGAAGACCCCCGCGTTCACGCTGACGGCGATCGTTGTGCTTGCGCTCGGCATTGGGATGAACACGGCGATGTCCAGCGCGGCGAAAGCTGTGTTGCTCAGCGCCCTGCCGTATCCCGAGCCCGACCGATTGGTCCAGGTCTGGCAGACCAACCAAGCGGGGCGCTTCATGCATGTTTCGGGGCCCGATTTTCGAGACTGGCGGGATCAGAATCGATCCATGCAACTGGCGAGTTACGACGGCGATCAAGTAACTCTGTCCGGCAACTTCCCGCCGCGGCGTGTTCGCATCGGCGTGGTCACGGCCGGGTTTTTCGAATGCTTGGGCGTTCCACCGGCCATGGGACGCATGTTTAATCCCGAGGAGCAAAAGATTGGAGGAAGACCCGCGGCCATTCTTGGATACGACCTTTCGCAACGGCTTTTCGGCTTGGCGGCGCAATCCATCGGCAAATCTGTGCGTTTAGACGGCCTGGAATTTACCGTGATCGGCATTATGCCGCCGCCATTCGATTTCCCTTTTCGAGCGCAAGCCTGGATTCCGCAGGAACTCTTCCCGGACCCCTCCACCAGGTCGGCTCATAACTACAACGTAGTTGGCCGCGTGAAAGCCGGCACGTCGATTCGCCAGGCGCAGGAAGATATGAACGTAATTGCCGCGGGGCTGGCAAAGTCGTACATCGACGATAGAGACGAGGGGATCAAGGTGGTGCCGTTGTACGAGGAACTTGTGGGCCCGGTTCGTCCGGCGTTCCTGATCTTGCTGGCAGCGGTGACTTTGGTGCTGCTCATTGCCTGCGTGAATATTTCGAGTCTCCATCTGGCGCGTGGCACGGTGCGGGCGAAGGAGCTGGGTTTACGCGCGGCCTTGGGCGCGGGACGGGCCCGGCTGATCCGGCAACTATTGACCGAAGCGGTGCTACTGGCAATCGCGGGCGGGACCGTGGGGTTGGCGCTGGCCGTGGCCGGCACGGCTGTCTTGCGGCACTCGGCGCCGGCGAACATTCCGCGTCTGGAAAGCATTCGCGTGGACACCAGCATCCTGTGTTTCACCGCGTTGGTTTCGATAGGCGCGGGCCTGCTGTTTGGCGCGCTGCCGGCCATGGCAGGTTCTCACGCGGACGTAAATGAAGCGTTAAAGCAGGGATCGGGGAAGAGTACAGCGGGACCGCAACTGAAGCGCTGGGGCAATGCGCTGGTGGTGGGCCAGATTGGGCTGGCAGTTGTGCTGCTGGCCGGAGCGACTTTATTGCTGAAGAGCTATTGGAAGCTGGCGCACGTGGACTCGGGACTCAAATCCTCGGGTGTGTTCATAGCCGATCTATCGTGGCCGGCGCTGAATGGAATGGCGGTGAATTCCGAGGAAATTTCCAGATTGTCCAAAGGGCTGCTGCAGGGGTTGAGCAGCCTGCCTGGAGTGCAAGCGGCAGCTTTGGTGCAGCCTTTGCCGCTATCCGGAAACGGGCCGAACGGCGATTTCGAGATGGAAGGCCGACCCTTGCCGGCCGATCCGCACCAAAATCCCAATGCATATTACCGGCTGATCACGAGCCATTACTTCCAGGCGTTCGGTATCCCGATTCTGAAGGGGCGCGCGTTCGACGAGGCGGACGATCGATCGGAGGAACAAACGGCGATCGTAAATCAATCGTTCGTGAGGGAGTTCTTTCCAAATAGCGAGGCCATCGGCAAGCGAATTCGCTTCCTTGGTTTCGATATGAAGCCGCAGTTCATGACGATTGTTGGAATCGTGCCCGATGTGCGAGCGGTCAGTCTCGGCAAACCAGCCAGCTCCGAAGTCTTCGCCGACTACACGCAGCACACGGCGTTCTCTCCCGACGCCACCCTGGTGGTGCGCGCGCCCGTGAGCACACAACCCGCCGTGAGGTCCATCGTCACCGCACTGAATCGGGATACTCCGGTTGAGTTTCAAAGCATGGACGAAGTGATTGCCGGAACCATCGCGCGAGAGCGGTTCCAGACGGTTCTGCTGAGCCTGTTTGCGGGCTTCGCGCTCCTGCTGTCGGCGGTGGGCATTTACGGATTGCTTTCCTACACCGTGACGCGCCGGACCAGCGAACTGGGGATTCGCATGACGCTGGGGGCCGGACGAAGAGCGGTACTGCTGCTGGTCCTGTCGCAAGGCGGGGCACTGGTGGCGACTGGGCTTCTGCTGGGCCTGCTCTGCGCTCTGATTTTGAATCGTACTCTGGCAAGTTTGCTTTATGGCGTGAAGGCCAGCGACCCGGGGACCTTCGTTACCGTCGCGCTGGTGTTTGGAACGGTAGCGATGCTGGGCTGCTACTTGCCGGCGCGGCGTGCTTCGAAGATCGACCCGAACATCGCGTTGAGGTACGAGTAGGCCGCTACGGCACGAATAATTGTTTGGGCAGCGGTGACGGATCGCCGGTGAGGATCACGGGCGCCCAATAGAGGAAGCTTTTCTGTTGCGGCGTTCGCATCACTTGCAGCATGGCCAGGCGCAGCGCTTCGGCGCGGCCGCGGCCCAGACTCAGCTCTTTATAGAAGCGAGACATCAGTGTGCGCTCTGTAGAGTCAGAAACGTTCCAGAGAGGTGCGACGAAAGTCTTGACGCCCGCGATGGCAGCAGCGCGGCGCATACCATACACACCATCGCCCGAGGACGGAACGCCATCGGCCATGCGGCATTGCGAGAGCACCAGCATTTCGGAGCCGCGAAAATCGAGAGCTTCGAGTTCGAGCGCGGTGAGCAGCCCGTCTTCGGTCGATCGAGCGCCCCGTCCATACGCCTCTTCCAGAACGATGGCCGAAAGACTCATGGCGCGTGAGCCGGGGTCGAGTGTGGCCAGCGCACAAGCGGGGCTGGCGGGCTGGGCCGCGCAGTCTTCGTTTCCGCGGACCAGCCCGTGCCCGACGATATGCAACAGAACGGGACTGCGGAGCGCCTTTATATTTTGCTCAGTGGCTTCGCCCACGGACAAAAGCTGCGAGCGGGGAATCAGCTGCTGCAGGGAGCGGGCTTCCAGTTCGCCGCCGTCCAGACGTTCGAGACCGCCGGCGCGAAACGTCTTTGCGATGGTGGGGGCGGGCGCGGGATGGAGTTTTGCGGAATTGCCGGGACTAACGGCGCCAGGGCCGATGCCGCCGGGGCTTAACGCGATCACGGGCGGACCAGCGGGTTGGTCTGGGTTCGCAGGCACGATGAGATCGCGGCCGGCCGAAAGATAACTGATGGCGAACCGTTCTATCAGAAAATGTCCACTCGAGTCCGCAAGAGCGGTGAAGGGAACCAGCGTGAGCAATCCGTCCGGCGAGATGCGCAGGCGGCGGGCGGTTGCATCGGCGGCCAACTGGACGCTCAGCGGCGCAAGCTGTTTGGAAAGCTGGCGCAGCGCTTCGTGCGCGGTCCCTTCGGCCGACGCCGCTGCTTGCTCTTCGCGATGGGCGAGCGAAACGCTCCAATCGTTGGCGCCGGTGATCAGGTCACGGACGGCCTGATCGATCGGCTGCGCCGGACCAAGATCCACCCAGCGCAGAGCGCCCGTGTGGTCCAACAGAAACGCTCCATAATGTTTTTCAAAAGCTACGATTTCGATCAGCAGCTCATCCGGCGCAAGACGCGCGCGCATGTCTTCCAGGCGGACCGGCCGCGCGGACTCCTGGAAGCCCGGTAAATCGCGGCTGAGCGCCGCCTCCAGCGTGTCACGACGCTGATCCAGATCGTTCAGCGCCTCCAGAGCTTTCCGGCCCACGGCATCGGTGGAGTTGGTGCGCAAGTCCGAGAGCAAGCGCCCGTAATCGGCCAGCGGGCAGGCGCCGGCGACGGCTGATTTCAAATCGCGATAGCCCAGCGCGGCGGTCAGTGACGACTCGCATTCCAGCAGCGTTTGCCATTCACTCAAACGATCGCGAACATCGGCGGTGGAATTATCGCGCAGGCTTTCGCGCCAGTCCCGCACGTGATCCAGCACCCGGCCCTTGCGCCGCGCCACTGCCTCGAACGCCAGAGCGCGAGCTTCGGGAAATTGATTGCCTGCGCGCTGCTGGAACCGAAGCAGGGCGGGCAGCGGGTCGTCCAGGTTGGCGAGAACCTCGGCCTTGGTTTTTTCCGATCCGACGTTCAAGATGCCGCTCAGCACGCGATCATTGATCTCGAAGCTATGGCGATAGAGCGGGAGTGCGGCGCCATAAATACCTTGCTGATCGAACAGGCCGGCCAAGTCCGCAAGGTAGCGGGCAAGGTCGGGATGATTCTGGCCCTCGCTTTCGGTGACGATGGTGATCGCTTCACGCAATTGATCGCCCGCTTCGTTATATTCGTGCATGGCCTGATGAACCAACGCCAGGCTTGCCAGCGCGTTCGCATATACAGGGTGCTTCGTGCCAAGACCTTGAGCCGCGACATCGCGCGCTTTTTCGAACGTTACACGCGCACCAGTGAGATCTCCACGCTTCCGTTGGGCTTCACCCCAAGCGAGCAGGGTGTTGGCATATTCGAACGCCGGATGGTCCGAGGAGTTGCCATAGATTTCCGACGCCTCGCGCAGAAGCTTTTCGCCCTCTGCCGGGTTTCGGGCGTACACCAAGCGTCCATAATTGCGAAGCGTCATGGCCACCAGCACGTGATTCGGTCCGTAGATCTTTCTGCGCAACTCGAGTGCCGTTCGATAGTCGGATTCCGCGCCGGTGAAGTTGCCCATGGCCTGGTAGAGGACCGCGCGATGGTCCAACAATTGGACATAAATCGGGTGGGTCTCGCCCAGCGAACTCTTCAATAATGGCGCGGCCTCGTTGTAGTATTTTTCGGCGGCGGAATAGTTGCCTAGCTCCATTTCGAGATTAGCGGGACCCATCAGACTGGTTGCATAAATGGGATGAGTGGGGCCGATGGTCTTGCGTAGAACGTCGAGCGCGGTGCTGAAATCGGCTTCAGCCTGGCGATATTTGCCGAGGCGATGGTAGTTGCCGGCAAGATTCACGAGCAGCGTTCCGTACTCGGGCGGCGCGGGATTTTTCGCATCGATGTGGGATTCGTAAATGGTTCGGGCTTTTTCGAATGTTTCGGCCGATTTCGCGATATTCTCCCTGGCCGCTATAAATAGTCCCGAGCGTTTCCAGCGTCTCGGCAACTGACGGATCGTTTGCGCCCAGCACTTGCGACCGCACGGCAACGGCCTCCTCGGCGAGGGCCTGGGCTTCGGGGAAGCGGCGAGTATCGCGGCAGAACAGAGCAAGATCGTTGGCGCTTTCGGCGTAGTCGGCTGAGCCGGCGCCAAGCTTTTCGCGGCGGAGCTCCAGGCCTTTACGGAGGAACGCCTCGCCGTCCTTCAAGTTGCCGGAGTTGTAGTAGAGAAACCCGAGGCGATCGAGACTGCGGCCGGATTGCTTGGGAGTGGAAGCGGCGTCGACGGCCAGTTTGGCAACGCGCACCGCGCCCGCCATGTCGCCCTTGAGATAAAGCTGTTCCACCTGGCTGTCGAGCGCGTCCCAATCCGCTTGTTGCGCCAGCAGCAGGGATCCAGCGGCCAGGAACAAGGCGACGGAGAAATGTTTTTCCGCCTTCATTAATGCTTGCCGACGCGGGCGAGGTTGGTTTCCTCGACGGTACGGTCGGCTTTGGACGTATTTTGCGCCATGGCTTGGTTGTAGTAATCGGCGGCCTTGGCCTGGTCGCCACGCAGTTCCGCGACGGCGCCGAGATTATTGAGGATTTGAGAGCGGAGAGCGGGGCTGGGGGCTTGGGCCAGCGCTTTCCGCAGAAGCTCGCCCGCTCGATCGCGATCGCCACTCAGAAGAAGCAGAGCGCCGTAGTTCGCCAGGGTGATCGCCTGTTCGGCGGAACTGGCCGCGGGCGGCTGGTCGAAATTGTTCACCGCGACTTCATAGTGTTCGCGCGCGGCGTCGGGCGCGCCAGCTTGATAATCGAGCGTCGCCAGACGCTCCAGCAATCGTCGCGTTTCACCGGATGAACCGGCGGCGATGGCGTCGCGAGCAACGGCACGCGCGGCTTTCAGATCGCCAGCGGCGGCGAGTGCATCCACCTGTTGCAGAATTGCGGCGAAGTGCGCTCGGTTCGGGACGCGAACCGGATCGGCGGTGTGAATCTCTTCACCTGCTTCAATCTCGCCGCGAGCGTGATCGCGAAATACGGCTGTGATCACGATGCGCCCGCCTAATAATTCTGTTCCCTGGGCCAGCCCGTCGATGGAGCCCAGGTTCACGGTGGCGACGCCATCCTCGATCGACACCACCATACCGCCGGACTTCGGCGGACGGGTGGCCGCGTCGGCGCCGCGGAATATCGGAGTGGCGCGCGAACGGGCAGGCTGGAGAGCGCTCGATAGCAAAATTGTGGGAGGCACGGCGGGCTTCGTCACAGCGGCGCGCGTTTGCTGCACCGGCGCTGGTACGGGACGCGCCGATGGCCGCAGGACCAGGAACGTCAGAAGGCCGGCCGCAATGGCAGCCAGGCCAGCGACGACGATGGTGCGATGCCCCCGGCGATTTGGAACGCGAACAGCCGCTTCCACCGCGCCGCGCGCCACCAAGGTGTCAAACAGATCCTGGTCGTCGAGGGCGGATTGGGCGAGCGCCCGGTCCGTGGTAGCGGGCGATTCCAGGGCTGCTTGCGCCATGGCTACCGCGGTCAATTCGTCGAACAGGTCAGCATCGTCGAGCGCCTCGTGAGCCAGCGCGCGCGCGGCCGCGGGATGCAGTTTTCGATTCACGAAGCGATCGATTCGGCTGTCGAGATCCGGAGTCGTCATATATATCGATGATCTCTAGTAAATGGACGATCTCTACTGCGCTTCCGGCGTACGGTTGACGTTGCCGCGCGGCTGGGTGCGCCGGCGGACGCATTGCGCCAAGGTACGAATGCCGCGGCTCACCCAAGTGGCGACGGTGTTTTCGCTGACGCCCAGGCGCAGCGCGATGTCTCCATATTTCAACCCGTCGGCGCGCATTTTCAGGACGCGCCGATAATCGGCGTCAAGCGCTGGCATACACTCCAGCACGATCTGCTGCAGCTCCTTTTGGATGAGCGCGTCTAGCTGGTCTGGCGCCGGATCGGCGCGGTCCAGGCGATCTGTCGCACTGTCGTTCTCGGCCCGTCCAGCGGCCAATTCGCGGCGGTTGCTCACCCGATTGTGCTCTTCGAGAACCACGAAATTGAGCACGCCGTGCAGCCAAGCCATCAGTTGATCGAGCGGCCAGGCCGGCGGCGACGCATCGGCGGGCAATTCTTCGCTGAAGTAATATTCGATCGCGGACTGCGAAAGGGCATGTTCGAGCGAACGCTTCAGTGTTTCCTGCGCGGCGCTTTCTGGATCGCGCGATCCCATGCGGCGTGCGCGCGAGCCGAGCGCGTTGAGCAAGCGGCGATAGTCAGAAACAGCGTCGCGAGTGTCGCTCAAGGTGGATCGGCCTCCCGCGGAAAGATCGAGATGATGCATACGAAACCTTCATTTTCCCTTAAACGCGAGGTGGGCGCAAAGGTTGCGGTTGGGTAGGGTACACGCGGCCTTCAGCCGCGCTTTTGCTGAGTGAAAACGCGGCTGGAAAGCCGCGTGTACCAGTTGTTACCGTAATGAGTGATGATTCGTCACGTGCGGCATGCGGTTCGGACGCTTTCGCGCAACAAAGCTGCGTATCTCGGGGCGGCCACGATCCTGGCGCTCGGAATCGGAATGAGCGTGGCGATGTTCTCGCTGGTGAACGCGGTCCTGTTGCGGCCGCTGCCGTTCCCGAAGCAAGAATCGATTCAAGTGATTTGGAAGGTGGACCCGTTGGCCGGAAGCCACGTTGAGGAGCTGGCTTATCCGGAGCTGCGCGATCTTCAGGAAAGCATTCCGGATTTCCAATACGTGGCGGTGATGCCCACGTCTCTTTATGGCTACGCCAGAGTTCTTCAGACCGGTAAAGCCGAGCCGGTCCAAATAGAGAGCGCGCCGGTGTCGCACGATTTCTTCCGCGTGCTGGGCGTTTCGTCTGTATTAGGCCGCGATTTCACGAGTTCGGACGAGCGGGTGGGTGCGCCGCCGGTAGTGGTGATCTCAGATCGCGTGTGGCGCAACCAACTGGGCGGGGACCCGAAGATCATGGGGCGAATAATTCGCTTGAACGGACAAGGCACCACTGTGATCGGAGTGATGGCCCCTGGAGTTGAGTTTCCGCGGGGAGCCGGCTTGTGGATTCCGTTGGGCGTGGAGCGGGAGATTGTGGATCAGCGCGGAGCAACATTTCTGCAAGCGATTGCGCGCACCAAGCCTGGCGTCTCGCGCGGCCGTATCGCCGTCCAGGTGGACGCGTTGTTTCGCAGGCTGGCCGTGGACCACCCCGAGGCGTACACGCGCTCACAGCGAGGAGTAGTAACGCCACTGGTGGAATACTGGACCGGGTCGGCACGCCTTCACCTGTGGATCATGCTCGGCGCGTCGCTCCTTTTGTTGATGGCATCGATTATCAGCTCCAGCAACCTGCTGCTGTCACGGACTCTGTCGCGCCGGTCTGAAATCGCTACGCGTCTGGCGTTGGGAGCGCGGCGCGGCCAGATACTCGCGCAACTCGGACTGGAAGGCACTTTGGTCGCGATCGTCGCGGCATTGGCGGGGTTGGGCGTGGCGCAATCCGCGATTCGATTCCTGGTCCGCTGGGCGCCAGGGGACATTCCGCGATTGCCGGAGGCGGCGTTGGATTTGAGCAGCTTTTGTTTCGCCGCCGCAGCCGCGGTATTGGCGGCCGTAGCATGCACGGTCATCCCCGGATGGGCGGCGACGCGAATGCAAATAGAGTCTGCTCTGCGGGAAGGTGGCGCGAGATTATCGTTGTCGCCCCGCGAAGGCAGATTGAAGAACATATTCATTCTGGCGCAGGCGGCGGTGACGGTGATGTTGCTGGTGCTGGCATCGCTACTGGTGTTGAGCTACCGGGCGATGATGTCCGCCGATACCGGCTTTGCGAATCGCGATGCGTTGTCTATGAATCTTCAATTACGCGGCCCGGGTTTATTTGGGGCGCAGGCGTTCGATGCGAAATTTCGGCGAGGGTTCTATACGCAACTGCTGGACCGCTTGCGTGAATCGCCCGGTGTTACGTCGGCGGCTGCCGTGCTGCTTCGGCCGCTCGAAGGAACCGTCGGATGGGATGTTTCGTATGAGTTCGAGTTCGAAGCCGGGGGCAGGGACAACCGCGTGCTGCCGAAGACGAACTATGAGGTGGTGACGCCGGGTTACTTCCAGACGGTGGGCACGCCGTTGCTGGAAGGGCGCGACTTCAATGCGCACGATTCCGAAGATGGGGAACCGGTGGCGATCATCAGCCAGGCGCTGGCCGAGCGCATTCGCAGGGCTGGGCGGTCTCCGCTGGGGTCCAGGCTTCGTCTTGGATTGAGCGCTTCCCGCTGGAGCAAGGTGATCGGTGTGTGTGCCGACGCCCGATACCGGAGCATCACGCAAAAGGGCGCGGACATCTTCGTGCCATATTTGCAGGCATCGCAACCGACCAACTATGTGGTGATTCGAGGAACGCAATCGGCCGGAGATCTTGCAGCGCTGGTGCGCCGGACATTGGCGATGCTCGATTCCAATCAAACGGTAGCCGGCGTGGCCACCCTTGGTGAGCTGATGGATGCTAATTCGGCGCGGCATCGATTCAACATGATCCTGTTGTTATGGTTTGGGGTATGCGCCGCTCTACTGGCGGCCTGCGGAGTCTACAGTGTCATCGCAGAGACCATGGCGGCGCGTGAACACGAGATCGCGATCAGGACCGCCTTGGGCGCCCAGAGGACGCGCTTGGTGCGCGAAATGGTATCGAGCACGCTGGTGTTTGTTCTCGCCGGTGAAGCGGTGGGAGCGCTGATAGTGTGTGCTTTCGGCAAACTGGGATCGGAATTGCTGTATGGAGTTTCGGCGCGCGATCCGCTGCTTCTCGGCTCGGTGGCTGGCTTCCTCTTTATTATTTCGCTGGTGGCCGCGCTTTGGCCCGCGTGGTCGGCGGCGGGTTGCGATCCGAAGGCGTCGCTACGGGTGAGCTAACTCTTCGCGCTTTTCTTGGGGATTTTGGCGCCAGATTTCCTGGCCTCGCTCAGCGCGATGGCCACGGCCTGCTTGCGGCTGGTCACTTTCTTGCGGCCGCCCGACTTCAGCGTCCCACTCTTGTACTCGTGCATCACCTTCTTGGTCTTGGTGCGGCCCTTCGAAGTCTTCTTTGCCATTTGCTCCCCACTGGCTAGACCGTAATTGGCGGAAACTGTTTCGGCTGGATTTAACGCCGGGAAGGTGTAACACGATGGCTTCGGCCGTCATCCAAGAGAGAATGACGACGAACACCTGGTTTGCCAAGATGGCTCAGAAGGCTGCGAAAGCGACGGGGTCCAGCCCGGCGTTTCTCACAGTGTGCCTGCTTACGCTGGTGTGGCTGGCAAGCGGACCATTGTTTCACTGGAGCGATACGTGGCAGCTGGTGATTAACACGGTTTCGAACATTGTCGCGATGCTGATGCTTTTTCTGATTCAGAACACGCAGAATCGCGAGAGTGCCGCCCTGCAACTGAAGGCAGACGAGCTTTTGCGCGCGATGCGAGGCGCACAGAACGCGTTTATCAACCTGGAAGAACTTAGCGAGGAAGATCTCATTCGCATCAAAGAAAGGTACGCGAAGATGGCCGAGCTGGCGCGAGCCAGAGAGGGTATGACAGCATCGCCGGCGTCCGCCGAGGTGCCGAAATAAGCTGCCGAAATAGTCTCGAGAATCACGCCTGCTTGCGTAGCCCCTGCCACACGCGCTGAACCTTCTTCAGGTCGGCAACGAACCTTTCATATTCGATGTGGCGCTGCTCCTCATCCGGCGCGCGCAGGATGGCGGAGGGATGAACGGTGGACGTAACATGCGGCGCCCAGGAATTGCGGACGAACTGCCCGCGTTCTTTCGTTACGCGATAGGTGGCGCCGAAGATGGACTGCGCCGCCGTGGCTCCCAGGCACACGATGATCTGGGGCTGGATCAGATTGATTTCCACCTCCAGCCACGGCTGGCATGCTCTGATTTCTCCTCCGTTGGGCTTCTTATGCAGCCTGCGCTTGCCGCGCTCCTCGAACTTGAAGTGTTTCACGGCGTTGGTTACATATACCGATGCCCGATCGATACCGGCGTCGGCCAGCGCGCGGTCCAGCAGTTTTCCCGATGGCCCGACGAAGGGATGGCCCTGGCGATCTTCCTCGTCCCCCGGCTGCTCGCCGATGAAAACAATGTCGGCCGAGTTGGGTCCTTCGCCGAACACGGCTTGCGTGGCGTGAACATACAAGTGGCATCCGCGGCAGCGTTGCACGGCTTCCCGCAGGGTGCGCGGCGTAGGATGTTCCGGAATGTACCCGGAGGCGCTGGTGGATTCTGTTTGTGGCATAGGTCTTGTCCCCTCCTACATTCAGCAGCAACTCGCTGGCCGAACTGGAATGGAGAAGATCATACAGCCTGAAACTTACTTCGTCCGCGCCTGTCTAGAAATATGAGGACGTAATGAACGCATCGGATGTTCTTATCGAGACGATTCAAGCCTGGGGAGTGGACATCGTCTTCGGTCTTCCGGGCGATGGCATCAACGGTATTGTGGAGGCTCTGCGCAAACGAAAGGACCAAATCCGATTCATCCAGGTACGGCATGAGGAGGCGGCGGCGTTCATGGCGTGCGCGTATGCCAAGCACACCGGAAAGCTGGGTTGTTGCCTGGCGACATCGGGGCCGGGCGGCATTCACCTGCTCAACGGGCTGTACGACGCCAAGCTGGACGGGCAACCGGTGCTTGCGATCACGGGCATGCAGTTCCACGATCTCACCGATACACACACGCAACAGGACGTTGAACTCGACAAGCTCTTTGAGAATGTGTGCATCTACAACACCCGCTGCATGGGCCCGGCGCACATGGAGAACATTGCCGAGATCGCTTGCCGCGCCGCGCTGGCCTATCGCGGCGTATCGCACGTATGCGTCCCGGTGGACTTCCAGGAGCTGGAAGTAAAGAGCAAGGGAAGTGGGCGAACGCCCCGGAACGTCCCGAAGCATGTCTCCGACGTTGCAGCGGAGAGCGCGCGAATCCCCAGTGATGAGGACCTGCGGAAAGCCGCCGACGTACTGAACGCTGGAAGGCGGGTGGCGATTCTGGCCGGCCGTGGCGCATTAGCGGCAGGTGAAGAGCTGGAAGAGGTTGCCGAAAAGCTGGCCGCCCCCATCGTCAAAGCGCTGCTCGGAAAGGCAGCCGTACCGGACGACAGCCCTTACACTACCGGCGGAATCGGCCTGCTGGGGACGCTTCCTTCGCAGGAGGCGATGGAGGATTGCGACACTCTGTTGATCGCAGGCAGCAGCTTCCCCTATATCGAATTCCTGCCGAAACCCGGGCAAGCCCGCGCCGTGCAAATTGACGTCGACCCATTGCGTATCGGCCTGCGATATCCGGTTGAAGTTGGCTTGGTTGGCGACTCCGGGCGCTCACTGCGAAAGCTGCTTCCTCTGTTGCGATCGAACTCGACGAAGGGCTTCCTCAGGCAGGCGCAAGCCGGGATGAAGGATTGGAACAAGCGCATGGACCAGCAGGCAGCCGTCGCCACGAGACCGATGAAGCCGCAGCGGCTGGCCGCGGAACTCGGCAAGCGCCTGCCCGCCGACGCCATCGTCAATTGCGACTCGGGGACCATCGCCACCTGGTGGGCGCGCCACATTCGCGCGCAGCGGGGCCAAATGCATACGGTCTCTGGAAATCTCGCCACCATGGCGTGCGGGCTCCCCTACACCATTGCTTCACAGATCGCTTATCCGGATCGCCTGTGCGTCGGCTTTGTGGGCGACGGCGGATTCAGCATGCTGATGGCGGAATTCGTCACGGCCGTCCGATATCGACTGCCCATCAAGATCGTCATCGTGAAAAACAATTCTCTCGGCCAGATCCGCTGGGAACAGATGGTATTCCTTGGAAATCCGGAGTACGAGTGCGATCTCACGCCCATTCATTTTGCGGATTTTGCACGCGCCTGTGGCGGCGCTGGGTTTACCATCGACGATCCCAATGAGTGTGGGGAGATTTTGGACCGGGCATTGGGGACGCCGGGGCCGGTGGTGATCGAAGCGATTGTGGACCCCAACGAACCTCCCATGCCGCCCAAGGTGACGGCCAAGCAGGCGGCTCATTTCGCCGAGTCGCTGGCGCGAGGAACGCCGGACCGGCGCAAGATTTTCGAAACCGTAGTGGAGAACAAGGTCCGCGAGTTATTGTGATCGGACATTCTTAACGTTCATACCCAAGGAGACTCGTATGCCTGAGAAGAAGACACTGCAGCGTGCTCGACAAGATAAACGCGAGGGCAAAGCTCCATCCACGCAAGCCGGAGAATTCGTCAAAGAAGAGATGGACCATGTCCGGGAAGGGAAGCACGGCGCGCGTTCCGCCAAGCAGGCCATCGCGATTGGCCTGTCGAAAGCACGGCGGGCTGGAGTGCAGCTTCCGCCGCCCAAGAAGGGCAAGGCGTCCGCACGCACTCGCACGCAAGCCGCGCGCGACAATGCCAAGGGCTCGAATCCATCCCACGCTCCTTCGAGGACCAGGTCACGCGGCGTTAGCTCCGCTTTGAAGCGCGAAGGTCACCAAGCCGCATCGCACACCGCACTTTCGCGGCAGGCGCGAGCCAGCGCTGCAGAGCCGTGGAGCTGCAAGCCGCAGCAAGGCTGCTAAGAAAGCTGCCCGAACACGCGCGCGCCGCTCACGGTGAGTGCGGCAAAGCCTGAACGGACCATTTCACTGGACATAACAACTAGATAAAGGATGGAATGAAGCCAAAGAAGAGACGTTTAGACGATGTGGTGCGCGGCAAGGGCGGCGAAGTCCACCAAACTTCCCATGGGGATGTCCCCATTCTGACCACCCAACAGGGAACGCCGGTTGCCGACGATCAGAACTCGCTCAAAGTTGGCGCGCGAGGTCCGACCACTCTGGAAGATTTTCACTTTCGTGAAAAGATCTTCCATTTCGATCACGAGCGCATTCCCGAGCGCGTAGTTCACGCCCGTGGATTTGGAGCGCATGGCTATTTTGAAAATTACGAATCGCTTTCCGATATCACGGCAGCGGACCTCTTCCAGCGCGCGGGCGAGAAAACCCCCGCGTTCGTGCGCTTCTCGACGGTGGCCGGGAATAAGGGATCGGCCGACTTGGCGCGCGACGTCCGTGGCTTTGCGGTAAAACTCTACACGCAGCAAGGGAACTGGGACATCGTTGGAAACAACATCCCAGTGTTCTTCATCCAGGACGCCATCAAATTCCCGGATCTGATTCACGCCGCCAAAACGGAGCCCGATTGCGACTTTCCTCAAGCCCAGACGGCGCACGACAACTTTTGGGATTTTATCTCGCTCATGCCCGAAAGCATGCACATGATCATGTGGATAATGTCGGATCGCGCCATCCCACGCTCTTTCCGCTTCATGGAAGGATTCGGGGTACACACCTTCCGGTTGGTCACTGCCGGCGGCAAATCGAGCTTTGTCAAATTCCATTGGAAGCCGAAGCTCGGCCTGCAGTCGGTGGTGTGGAACGAAGCCGTGAAAATCAATGGCGCCGATCCGGATTTTCATCGGCGGGATCTTTGGAATGCCATCCAATCGGGCAACTATCCGGAGTGGGAGCTCGGGCTTCAGCTCTTCGACGAAGCATTCGCCGATTCGTTTGAGTTCGACGTCCTGGATGCCACCAAGCTGATCCCGGAAGAACAAGTGCCGATCCGTCGCGTTGGCCGTCTGGTCCTGGATCGCTCGGTCGACAACTTTTTCGCTGAGACCGAGCAGGTAGCGTTCTGTACCAACAACATTGTTCCGGGCGTTGATTTCAGTAACGACCCATTGCTGCAGGGCCGAAATTTCTCGTATCTCGATACCCAAGTGAAGCGCCTGGGCGGGCCGAACTTCACGCACATCCCCATCAACGCTCCCAAGTGTCCCTTTCACAATTTCCAGCAGGATGGCCACATGGCGATGTTCAATCCCAAGGGCCGAGCCAATTACGAGCCCAACTCCTGGGGTGCGGAGGGCGGCCCGCGCGAATCCCACCAGATTGGATTCCGCTCTTTCTCAGCCGAAGAAAAGGGGCGCAAGGTTCGTGAGCGATCGGAAAGCTTCGCTGACCATTACAGCCAGGCCCGCCAGTTTTACGTGAGCCAAACGAAAGTGGAACAGGGGCACATCGCGGAGGCGCTTATCTTCGAGTTGAGCAAGGTGCATAAACCGGCGATTCGGGTGCGCTTAGTTTCCCATTTGCTCAACATCGACCCAAAGCTTGCGGACCGCGTGGCGAAAGGATTGGGGCTCCGGGATAAAGTGCAGGCGCTGACGCCCGCAGTGGAGACCCGCAAAGCCTTAAAACCATCGAAAGCCCTGAGCATCGCCCTCAATCCGCCCAAAACATTCGCGGGGAGAAAAGTTGGCGCCTTGGTAACGAACGGCGTCGATCGCAAGCTTATTGAGGCGCTGAAGCAGGCATTGGAAACGGAGGGTGCGATGCTTGAAATTGTCGCCCCCACGGTGGGCGGTGTCGAAGCCAGCGACGGAACACTGATTGAGGCGGATCAGAAAATCGGCGGTGGGCCGTCCGTATTGTATGACGCAATAGCCGTCTTGCCGTCCGAAGATGGCGCCGGCGTTCTGCTGACGAACGCGTCGGCAAAAGACTTCGTCTCCGATGCCTACGGCCATCTGAAGTTCATAGCGTATGTGAAGGCCGCTACGCCCTTGTTTGAGAAGGCGGGAATTCCCGGGAAAATGGACGATGGATTTGTTGAACTCACCAGCCCCAAGAGCACCGCTCAATTTGTCGCCTTGTGCCGGAAACTCCGCCTCTGGCAACGCGAGCAAGTGGTAACGATGTAGCGGCGCAGGTAAGATTTTCCTTGTAACCTTGCAACGGCTACGGCTAAGGTGCTGACTGCCGGGGCCTTGTATTTTGGCCCCTGACTGGCATGTAGAGGGCGGAGCCCGGCGTGCCCGTCAATCTCATTACCGCGGCAAGGGGTTGGTTCGCAGCCTTTTTCGAATGGTTCGGCGAACTGGGCCTGTTTGGCTGGCGCGTGGCGCGAGCCAGCCTCGGCGCGCCTTGGGAATTCCGCGAATTCGTCCGGCAAATGGATGCGATCGGGTCCAAATCGTTTCCGCTGGTGGCGCTGGCCGGAGCGGCCACCGGAATCGTTTTGTCTCTTCAAACCCGCGACGCCTTGACACGCTTCGGTGCGGCGGCCATGCTGCCCGCGGTAATCGTATTTTCGCTGATCAAGGAAAGCGGGCCCGTCATTACAGCGCTCATTGTCAGCGGCCGCGTAGGGGCTGGTATCGGAGCGGAGCTCGGATCCATGCGCGTAACAGAACAGATTGACGCGATGGAAGTGTCGGCGGTAAATCCCTACAAGTTTCTGGTATCCACGCGAGTGCTGGCCTGCGTGCTCATGCTCCCACTTCTGACTCTTACCGCGGACTTTTCCGGCGTCTTCCTTGGCTGGATCTCTTCCACATTAACGCAGCCCATCACGTTTCGTCTCTTTCTGCATAACGGACTCAAAAATGCCATGTTGAGCGATTTTCTCCCGCCCACCTGCAAGACCGCCGTATTTGGCTTGATCATTGGCCTGGTTTCCTGTTTCCAAGGAATGCGTACCCGCGGCGGCACCGCGGGTGTAGGGCGCTCGGCCACCAGTTCGGTAGTGCTGTCGTCGATATTTATCATTCTCGCGGACGTAATTCTGGTCCGATTCATACAGGTGTTCTTCCCCTCATGACGACTACTAAGAAAAGCACGACGCAGGAAGCGCAGGGGAGCGTGAACCCGGAGCCGCTGGTGGTGACGGGCCTCGATAAATCGTTCGGTTCGCAAAAAGTCTTGAACGGGGTGGATCTCACGGCGGAGCGCGGACAGACCGTAGTGGTGCTTGGACGAAGCGGAACGGGCAAGAGCGTGTTGTTGAAGCTGATTGTGGGATTGCTGCAGCCGGACTCCGGTTCCATTCGAATTAACGGCCAGGAAATCGTGGGTCTCGATCTAGACGGCTTGAACGAAATCCGCCAAAAGATCGGGTTTTTGTTTCAACAGGCGGCTCTGTATGATTCGCTGACCGTCGCAGAGAACGTTGCGTTTCCCTTGGACCGGCACACCAAGCTGTCGGATGGCGAGCGCCGGGAAAAAGTCCGATCCCTGCTGGCGAGCGTCGGAATGGAGCATGACTTGACCAAGATGCCGTCCGACATCTCCGGCGGAATGCAAAAGCGGGTGGGGTTGGCAAGGGCACTGGCGCTGGATCCCGAGATTCTGCTTTTCGATGAGCCCACGTCAGGTCTCGATCCGATTACCGCGGCCGAGATCGGCGAGCTGATTGTGAAACTCAAGAAGGAAAGGAATCTGACGTCGGTGGTGGTTACGCACGATGTCCACGGTGCGAAGTCCTTTGCCGACCGCGTGGTGTTGCTGCGCGAGGGAAAAGTCGTGATTGACGGGCCCTTCCCGGAGCTGGAACAGAGCCCGGATCCGTTCGTTGTCCAATTCCTGAAAGACGCGGCTTAAGGAGGCCTTATGTCGCAAGCATTTCGGTTGGGTTTGTTCATTGTCGCCGCACTGGCGGTGCTGGTGGCCGGAGTCTTCCTGATCGGAAACAGAGAATCCCTTTTCAAGTCCACCTACCCTGTGAAGGCCGACTTCCAGAACGTGGCTGGGCTCGCCGAGGGCGCCGACGTGCGGGTGGGAGGGCTGCATCAAGGCACAGTAAAACATATTCAGCTTCCCAACCGGCCGGACGGAAAGGTGGTTGTCACGATGGATTTGAATAAGGCGACGCGCGATGTCATCAACCAAGGCTCGGTGGCGTTCATCAAGTCGGATGGGCTGGTGGGCGATAAGTACGTCGAGATTTCCTTCGGATCGGAAGGCCAGCCCCGGCTAAAAGATGGGGAGACAATCGCTAGCCAGCCGCCTATGGACATCTCCAACCTGGTTAAGAAAGCCGACCAGCTTCTGGACGGCGCCAAGAGCGCGGTAACGAACCTGGACGGGACCGCAAGCAACTTGAAATCGGTCAGCGCCAAAATTGATGAAGGGAAGGGAACTGTTGGCGCGCTCATCAACGACAAAACGATTTACCAAAAGGCAACTGCCGGGGCCACTGCCCTGGACGAAGATATGGAAGCGCTGAAGCATAACTTCCTGCTTCGTGGGTTTTTTAAGAACCGGGGTTATGAGGACGCAGCCGACCTGACCAAGCACGCTGTCTCCCAGCTTCCGCCGGGCGAACCGGTGAAGACCTTCAACTATGATGGGCGAAAGATCTTCAACAAGCAGGCCAAGCTGGAAGACCAGAAGGCTTTCAAGGAAGCCGGCGACTATTTACAGGCCAACAAATTCGGTTTGGCCGTGGTGGTGGATTCGGTGGGAATGAAGGGCGAAACGGGCCAGGACCGGGTGTTGTCGGAAGGCCGGGCCGCCGCGGTCCGCGACTATCTCGCCAAGAATTTCCGCTTGGATGACACGCGTATCAAGACGCTTGGCCTGGGAAAGACAGACCAAGGGGGCGACAACGGAATGGTCGAAATTCTGGTCTATCCGGCGACGAGTTCCTCCGGCGCCGCGGCTCCCACGCAGGCGGCTAAGGAAAAGTAACGTGTGGCGTGCGGACTATTTCGGCTGTGGGTCCAGGCGAGTTTGATCATACCCGCCCGGCTGGCGGCCTGTGCGCAAATGCGCCCGATGAGATCTTTACACTTGCAAGCCAAAGCCACCAGCAGCGTAGTTCGCAGCCGCGGGACGGCCGTGTTCACCCCGGTTGAAGCCAAGCAATCCACCGGCCACAATGGTACAGAGCAGCCGGATCGCAATATCGGACCACACTAAATTTGTTGGCATGAGTCTCCTCCGGGAGGCATCGCGCCTCTAATATCACGGACAATCTGAGCATGCCGACCACCGATCCGCCGCAAAAGCGAAACCGCGTCGAAATCTTTTTTGCGGACTTGGGGCCGGGATTAATCACCGGCTGTGCCGACGACGACCCCTCCGGCATCTCCACCTATTCGATGACCGGAGCCCTTTTCGGCTACGGCTTACTCTGGACGGCGCTGATTTCGTTCCCGCTTATGGTATCCGTGCAGATGATGTGCGGGCGGCTGGGGATGGTCACCGGACGCGGCTTAGCCGGCGTGATTCGACGGCGCTATTCGAAGTGGGTCCTGTGGGGCGCGTGTGCGCTGTTGATCGTCGCCAACGTCGTGAACATCGCCGCGGATCTGGGTGGCATGGCGGACGTCACGCAAATGATAACGGGCGTCAACTCGCTGGTGTGGACGCCAATTTATACGGCATTAATCGTCAGCTTTTTGTTTTGGTCGTCGTACCGTCATATCGCGCGCATCTTCAAGTGGATCACTCTGGTGCTGCTCGCTTATGTCATTACCGCGTTCTTCGCGAAGGTGGACTGGCGACAGGCTCTGTTGGCGACGCTTCTGCCTCACCCGGTTTGGTCGCGCCAGTATGTTGAGGTGCTGGTGGGCATCCTAGGCACCACCATTTCCCCATATCTCTTTTTTTGGCAGGCATCGCAGGAGGTGGAGGAAGAGCGCGCCATGGGACGGAACCTTGCGCAGCGCAAAGGCGCCACCAGCGAGGAACTTCACGGTTTACGGGTGGATGTGATCACCGGCATGTTCGCCTCGAATTTCATCATGTACTTCATCATCCTTACTACCGCCGCTACATTGCACGCCCATGGCATCGTGAAAATCGATACCGCCAGGCAAGCGGCGGAAGCGCTACGGCCGCTGGCCGGGAAGGCCGCCTATCTGCTCTTCACGTTGGGATTGATTGGTACGGGCATGCTGGGCGTTCCGGTGCTTGCCGGGTCCTGCGCCTACGCCGTTTCAGAAGCCGCTGCATGGCGCGGATCGCTCGAGAAAAAACCGCGCAGCGCCAGAAAATTTTACGGAGTTCTCGGCGTGGCCATGGCGTTGGGCCTAGCGATCGACTATACAGGGCTGGACGCGATCAAGATGCTGTTTTGGTCCGCTGTTACCAACGGAATCCTGGCGCCCCCGCTTATTTTGCTGATTCTTCTTGTCACCAGCGACCGAAAAGTGATGGGCGATCAGATCAGTTCCGTCGCGGAGCGGACGCTAGGATGGGTGACGTTCGTGCTTATGACGGTGGCCGCAGCCGCCATGCTGATTGCCTGATCGGTTCGATGATCGATCACCTGCTCTTCTTCTTGAACGCTTCAATCCCTTTGCCGATGATCGCTATTGCGCGCTTAGGGCCCGCCTGGTTTTTCAGCTTGAACTTCTTGCCGCGCAGCTTATTGTAGGAGACAAAGAACTGCTCGAGTTGATCGAGAATCGCCGGATTGAGTTCTTCGATGGAAGCAATTTGCTCGTGCTGGTAGGAATGAACCGACACCGCCAGCAGCCGATCGTTAGTTTCCGTTTTGCCGTCTTCCTGAGTTTGCTTTGCCTCAATGGCGCCGATGATCCTCACGTCGACAAGACAACCAACGTGGGCTGGCTCGTCCATGAGGACCATCACGTCCAGAGGATCGCCGTCCCCGCCCAGCGTGCTCGGAATGAAACCGAAATCGAAGGGGAACATCATCCCCTCCGGAAGCAGCCCGCCGAGTTTGAACAAGTTCGACTCCGGGTCATAATCGAATTTATTCCGGCGGTTCTTGGGTGTTTCAATGATGGCGCAACACTGGCGTTTCTTGCGGTCTAACCCGTTCGGGAATGCGCTCAGGTCCGCCATAAGTTAAGAAGCACTTTATTCTTACGAGTGTAAAACTTACTTCTCGAACACCTTCTCTACCTGTCCAATTTTCTTCTGGATCTTACCGCCCAGTTTCTCGTCCTGTCCTTCCGCCTGCAGGTTCGGGTTGTTAGTGAGTATCCCCGCCTTTTCTTTGACCTTGCCCTTGGCTTCATGCAGCTTGCCCTGCAACTGATCTTTTGTACTGTCCTTCATTGGGTTCTCCTTTTCCGCTACATTCAGTGCACTTGGAACGCCGAACCGAGAAAAAGGGCAAAGGCCATTGAAGTGCTTCCTTGGCGAGCCGGGAGGAGTACAAAATGAAGTATCTATTCGCGTGGATGCTGGGTGTGCCCGGAATCGTAATCGTGATCTGGTTTCTGATGAGCCACCACTAGCTAAATGTCAATCCGTGTGACGCACGGTGATGCCACCGCCGGACGTGTGGAGATAGAGCAGCGGGCCGCCGCCGTTCAAAGGCGCGCGTATTTCGCGTTGCTCGCGGTCACTCCTGCTGGGCACGGGAAAGTCGGTCCACACTCTCCCGCCGCTGGCGGAGGCGTCCAGATCCACGTGAATGTCCTTGCTCAAGCTCACGTGGATGCTGCCTCCGGATGTGGACAGACGGCATTCCTCCTTGGGCTGTCCTATCAGTGAGGCGACCACTCCGCCTCCCGACGTGGAGGCATTGATGGCCCCCGTTGCATCACGGATCTCGATACCGCCGCCCGACGTTCGGGCTCTCACCCGTCCTGAGTTCCGGTCAATCGAAATCCCACCGCCGCTCGTGGATGCGTCCACGTCCCCGGCAACTTCGCTGATGCGGATTGGACCACCGGAGGTACGCACCACCGCCCGCCCCTTGCCACCCTCCATGGTGATGCCGCCACCCGAGGTGCTCCCGTCGACCTGGCCTTCCACGCCATCGAAATTCAGCGAACCGCCCGAAGTGTGGGCCTTCACCTCGCCCTTCAGGTTGCTGATGGAAATCGGACCTGCCGAAGTGGACACGTCCGCGTTGAATTTCTCCGGCACCATGACGCGATATTCCACCTCGCGCAGCCAGGTTGCATATTCCAGACACTGCCAGTTGCGACACATCGTGTGGACGCCAAAGAACGGAAAGAACGCCAGGATCGGCTCCCAACCGTCGTGAAACGCGCCGTTCACGCGGATGTCGGAGCCTTGCGATGCTATATCCAGGCTGAAATCGTGGAGCATCCGCCTGAATTCTGCTTGCGAGGGCGGAGTCCCATGGAAGTATACTTCCACCTCGACGTTCCTTCCGTTACCTGGCTGCACGCGAATGGTGCCCACGTCAGCGGTTAGTACCAGCCGGGTGGCTGAAGCAACGGGTTCCGACTTCCGGATGCGGTCCCCCGCGTCGACGGCAAGCAAAAACGAGGCGCAGGCGAGCGCGACGATAAGCAAACGGATCACGGCGGCGGCCTCCTATGTAGATGTAATACGCACCAATCCGGAATCGGTTCGCAACATTCTTGAAATTCCCGCTATTCCTTGTCTTCCTCGTATTCCTTGTCTTCTTATGTGATCGGAGCCTTGTGTATGATGGATGCGTTGTGAATATCCATCCCACTCGCATCACAGCCGTTGTCGTCGGCGCGGCCATCCTCCTCACCATCGCCCTGGCCGCCTCCACCACGCCGTCCTCTTCGGTGCAGTTCACCACTCATCTCATCAGCGACAAGCTGCGGGGCGGCTATAGCGTGGCGATCGCCGACGTCAATCACGACGGCAAGCTCGATATCATCCCGGTGGCCGCCGGGGGCTCGGAACTTGCCTGGTATGAAAATCCGGGTTGGGACAAGCATGTGATGCTGAACGACAAGCGGGCCATGCTTTGGGCCTCGGCTGCGGACATCGACGGCGACGGCATCCCGGAATTCGCGCTACTCAGCGACTTCGGCCAGGATCCCAAAACCAGCAAGGGTTCCGTCTGGCTGCTCAAGAGCCAGGGCGACCCCAAGGAAATGTGGAAGTCGTACCCGGTGGACGCCGTCCCCACCGCGCATCGCGTCACCTGGGCCGATCTGGACGGGGACGGGAAAAAGGAAATCGTCATGGCGCCCTTCGTCGGATTGAAGGGTTGGGAGGATCCCAAGTATCACGACAACGTGCCGCTTCTGTACTGGCGCGTTCCCGCCAAGCTGGACGACCAATGGAAGCGCGAGACCGTGGATGACACGCTCTATGGCGTGGTCCATCACCTGCATGCGATCAAATGGAGCCCCGGCAAGCGCGATGACTTGATCGTCGCGGGCTTCGACGGTATTGTTCTGTACACCCCATCCGGCCGCGGCGACAAGCTGAAGTTCGACCGCAAGGTGCTCGCCACTGGCGACGAACCCAGGGACGTGCCCGGCGCGGGCGGCATGACAAAGGGAAGCAACGACGTCTATCCGCTGTACATCAAAGGCAAGCGCTTTCTCGCGGCACAGGAACCCTGGCACGGCGACGAAATGGTGGTTTACACCAACAAAGGCGGTAAGTGGCAGCGCAATGTGATCTTCAAGGGCCTCATTCAGGGACATGAAATGGCGGTCGGCGATCTCAACGGTGACGGACGCGACGACATCGTCGCCGTGGATGTGACCAACCGCGGACGGCCGACGCCGGCCAGCGTGCACATCTTTTACTCGGAGAACGACGCGGGCACCGCGTGGCGTCACGAGCTGCTCGACGAGAACATGATGGCCGGATCGGGGGTAGTAATGGCCGACATCAATGGCGACGGCCGCCCCGACATCGTTGCTATCAGCGGGAATTCCGTGAAGTATTACGAAAACATGGGAGTGACAAAATGAAAACCGTTTTCTGCTTAGTTGCGCTGGCGTTTGGTCTGAGCGGTCAATCGGCGGCCCCGCCCGAGCGCGCGCCAATCGACGACCCCAACTATCTTCCGCGCGTCACTCCCATCAAGCCCGGCATGGCGCCGAAGATGAATGTCGAGCCGTTGCCGGCGGTGCCCTCGCGCACCTTCCGCGTCACCTTCAGCACGGGCGATGAATTGATGTCGGGCATGACAGACTTCGCCGAGAAAAATAACCTCAAGATCAGCGAAGTGAGCGGCCTGGGTGGCATCAGCTCGGCCGTTGTTTCCGCTTACGATCCCGAAAAGGGCGCATTCAAACGCTTCAATATCGATCAGAAAGGCGAACTGGTCTCATTGCAGGGTGAGATTACGGTACAAAAGGGCAAGCCGGTCTTCCACGCTCATGTAGTTTTCGTGCTGGTGGATGGAACCGTCCACGGCGGCCATCTGGTGGAAGCGCACATCAACCCGGTGGCGAATCTGTTCGTCAACGAATACGATTCTCCGAAATAGGCCCGAGCTCTTCACCGCCCAGAAGACACTTTTCGAGCCGCTTCGGCGCCGCACACCGGTAGCGTTGGATCGGCAAGCAAGCCAATTTGTTTGAGCACCGAGGCTTGGTCCCAATAGATATGTTCGTGCGCGAGCTTGCCGTCGCGAAAGCGCACAATCGCCACCAACGCCACTTCCACGCGACGATGCGTGGGCGGAACCCCCGGCAACATCCACGGCATCTCCTGGGTATGGGTGAAAGAGAAAATCATCTCGTCCACTAATTGGTCGTCACCCACGGTCCGTGAAATTGGCGTAAGCGTGGTATCGGGCGGCATGCTCGGGATAAACTGCCGTGAATAAAACTCGCGCAGAGCGGCTTTGCCGTTCCCTCCGGTCATCACCGGAATGTGATTGACGTAGGCATCGTCCACCATGGTGGCCAGTGTGGCCTCCGTATCACGCGTCGCGAATTCGTGATTGGTGTGCTCTTCCCACAGTTTCGAGAGATCTAGCGTTGGCATGGCGTCCATTCTACCGGCCCGCCGAATGTTCTTCCACTCCATTCGGTCGCGGCTCGGTGAGTGGCTGTATGCGTTGAGCGCCCATTCTGAGCCGCGCCCAGAGGAAGCGGTGTTCACCTGGCATCCCTGCGCCACTACAGCGTCCTCCAGTCTTGCCGCCAGCGTGTAATCGGCCGCCACTCCGGGTGACAGCGCGAGGCCAAGATCGGCGAAGCGAGGCGTCGCCCGAAATCCGGCAGTAATCCGCTGCGACGAAAAGGTCGCGGGTATCAAGCCACCACTTGGTCCCACAGTTGGCAGGCGGCGAAACTGGAATCCACCAACGAGAAATCCATCTCATGAAACACCACGATGCCGCCGGGCTTGAGAAAGTTCTTCATCTGGCGGAGCGTAGCGGCGGCGTCCTCTTGATAGAGCAGGATGAAGCGGCCGACCACCGCGTCGAATTGTTGGGTGGTAGAAAAATCCTCCAAGCTGGTTGCCTGAAAAGACACCCACGACGAGCAGCCGTGTTCCAGGCGCGCTCAAGTCCGATTGCGTCGCGATCGAGATAAGGACGCAGGACGCGGGCTTGCAGCGTCAGGCGTTCCTGTTCGTGCGTAGATTGTCCCAGGACATAGGTTGAGGCGCCCGTCGGATGAGGTTACCGCTTGCCAACGGACGTGAGTAGGAATTTGTGGCGCACGTTCTCATGCGGGCGTTCACACGAGTGTGAACGCGGCACGCAGGGAGTGCGTGCGCCACAAATGAGTGAGCCTTACGGGCGGATCACGGTCGGGGTAATCTTGACAATCGTCGCGGTGAAGTGTTGGCCCGCTTCCAACCAGAACTGGTGTGGCGCACCCTTGGGAACATAGATCGAATCGCCGGCCTTTACCGGATACCTGGTGCCGCCGTCAATCGAGTCGCCCCGTAATTCTCCCGCGCCTGTTGG
Source organism: Bryobacterales bacterium (assembly GCA_963747945.1). GTDB lineage: Bacteria > Acidobacteriota > Terriglobia > Bryobacterales > Bryobacteraceae > Palsa-89. The sequence continues at coordinate 534,783 of CAVVHB010000022.1, read as the reverse complement.
CTTCGCATTGACGATCTTGCCGCCGATAATCACCGCGCCCTCGCCTTCGCGAAAGAAGATGAAGTCTGCCAGCTCGGTGTGGATCTCCGCTTGGGAATTTCCTTCGCGGTAAAGGATGAATGCCGAATCCATCAAGCGCGATGTTCCTAGCCCGGCCTTTTTGTTCAGCCGTGAAGCGGCGGTCTTATCGAGTTCCACGGTCTGAGCCGCACTCCAATACACGGGCATGGTTGGATCGGCGGCCGGCAGCGGGAGCAGCGCGGCTATTGCCAGGACTGCCGCCAGGAGAAGACTGGTTTTGCGCATCGCCTAGGCTCCTGCTGCCTTCAAGAACGTCCCCTGTTCCAGCTCGTCGAAGGCCTTCCGTAGCTGATCTTGCGTGTTCATTACGATGGGCCCGTACCACGCCACTGGCTCCTCGATCGGTTTTCCAGAAACCAGCAGGAACCGGATGCCTTCCTCGCCGGCCTGCACGGTCAACTCGTCGCCCTGGTCGAACAACACCAGCGACCGATTGTCCGCGTCGGGCGGCGGGGTCGTATCCAGCCATCCCACGCTTTCAGTAGGCACGGCCAGCGGCCCGGAGGCATTGCCGAACTTCCCGTCGCCCGCGAAAACATACGCGAAGGCGTGGCGCGTGGTCTCCACCGGGAGCACCTTGCGCTTTCCCGGCGGCACCGAAACATCCAGGTACATCGGATCGGCGGCGATGCCGTCCACCGGGCCGCGCTTGCCCCAAAAGCTTCCGCAAACGATGCGCACTCCGGTGCCGTCGTCATCGGTCACCAGCGGAATCTCGGCGGCCTTCACCTCCTGATATCGCGGCGCCGTCATTTTCAAAGCCGAGGGAAGGTTCGCCCACAGCTGGAAGCCATGCATTCGTCCGCTTTGATCGCCCTTGGGCATCTCCTGATGGATAATGCCTCGCCCCGCCGTCATCCATTGGACGTCGCCGGCCGCGATGCTGCCTTGGTTCCCCATGCTATCGCCGTGATCCACGGTTCCCGCCAGCACGTAAGTGATGGTCTCGATGCCGCGATGCGGATGCCACGGGAAGCCCGCCAGATAATCGTCTGGGACGTCATTACGAAAGTCATCCAAGAGCAGAAAAGGATCGAAGTCGCTGGTATTGCCGAAACCGAACGCGCGCCTCAGATGCACCCCGGCTCCCTCAAGCGTCGGCTTGGACTTGATGAGCCGCTTTACTGGTCGAATGGACAATTTGGCCTCCTGTACCCGAGAGTAGCGTGTTCCATTATTCCGCGCACGCTTCCGCCGGATTGATCCGTCAGAGTGCGCTCACTTCCGAGTGCGCCTAATCAGTGGGATCGCCCACCGCGTCCCCGCCGCGCGTTTTGGTGGTCACCTTCTTCTGGCGACTGGTGCTCTGATAGTGCGAGCTGTATTCCAATCCGTATGGCGTCTTCACCTTCATCTTCGCCTTTTCGTCGTAGAACGCCAGAGCGGATTGGTGTCGCGCCGCGATCTCTTCTTCCGTGCCATCGCGGAACGTGATCTCCTCTCGTGGCACGAAGATCACCTGCCCGATCGGCATGCTGTGTGACGCAGAAATCGTTTCGCCCGGCTGAAGGACGTAGCGGAACTCGGAGTCGTGAACGTACCAATCGGTCTCGACGCGGATCACCAGCATCGGGGCGAGGGGCCGCTCGATCATGTTGAAGACCGGAGTGTAGACCGCGTCCCAGCCCTGCGGAGTCTGGAAATTCCAAGCTCCGCGCAGAGTTACGGCACCCGCCGGTGTCCCTATGTCATCTTCGGAGATGAACATGGCAGGCATCAAGTGGGCGATCTCACGGGTTTGCGGAGTGTCCTGGATGTGCATCTTGATTTCTCGTTTCGTGGCGCCGATCCCGCCCATCGGCAGCAGATACGTCACCGTAAAGATCGGCTCCCACTTGCTTCCTTTGGTGTTCACCGAGTAAATCAACTGATAGCGGCCCTCCCCCTCATACCCGATTTGAAAGTTCTCTTTTTCAGCGAGCGGAGGATGGACAAGAAAGCCTACAGAGCTTCCGGCTTCGAGCACGGGACAGTGGCGTGCGTGCTGTGGCAGGAGGGGGCGCTGGGCTTCGCGGCGCGGTCGCAGGCCAATTCCGGGCCTGTACGGGTTGGGAAAGAGCCCGACTTCCATCTCCGAAGTATCGCACCGTCGCAATCACGCGATGTTCCGCGCGGACCCGAACGAGCAAAACCGCAGGCTCACGCACGGCGGTTCAGAACCTACTGCTGATAAACGTCGGCGGCTTTGAAATCCCCAGCCTTCACGATGGAGAGCATCGACGGGTCCACGTGCCGCCGGAACGCCGCGTTCACTTGCTCCACCGTTACCGCTTCCAGTTTCGCGTCCATTTGTTCATCCCACGCAAGCGTCCGCTCGGCATCTTCCCGTGTTGCGATCAATCGGAGCAGCCCCTGATCCTGCGAGCGGCCCATCGTGCGCGCGTCCCGGAGCGCCTTCTTCGCCGCCGCCACTTCCTCCGCTGTGAATCCGCCGGCCAGCGTCTTCGCCAATTCATCCCGAAAACTAGCCTCCACCTTCGGGGAATTCTTAGGATTGCTGATGGCTGCCCCTCCGAACCTCGCCGCATTGCCGTCGGCGGGCGCAGGCGCCTGGAAATTTGAATTGACGCTGTAGCTCAGGCCTTCGCGATTCCGAATGCGATCCGGCACCCGCCCCGTAATCGATCCGCCAAATATGTAGTTCGCCAGCACCATGGCGGGATAGTCGGGATCGGTGTCCGACATCGGCAACCGGAGAGCCGCGGCGAAACTGGCGTTCTGCTTGTCGGGCGTTTCAATCTTCATGTTCACGGGCGCTGTCTTCGCGAAGGTCTCGGTGATTCGCCGATAGGGAGCTGGGCTGGCCCAGTTTCCAAACAACTCCGCCGCGGTCTTGCTCAACGCGGCTGGATCGAACTGCCCCACGATCACCAGTTCGCCGTGGGAGGCGCCATAAAACTGCTGGTGGAACTTCTTCACATCCTCCAGCGTCACCTTCGCCGCATCTTCGATCTGCTCGTCGATGGTTCCCACGTACCGGATGTCGTTCTTCGGATACGGATTCAGCGCGCGTTCCAAGGCGAGCGGAGCCAGGGCGCCGGGCTCGGTTTTTCGGTTCTGGAGTCCGGCGATTCGCTGCTTCTTAGCGGACTCGAATTCGGAATCCGGAAACGACGGCTCACGCAGCATCTCGGCGGCCAGCCGCAGCGCTGGAATCAGATTCGCTTCGGTGGTCTGGACGGTGGCGCCGGCTTCGGAAACACCGCCGAAAACGCTGATCTGGGCGTCCAGCTTCACCATCTCATCCTGAATCTGCTGGCGCGTCCGATTCTTGGTCCCGCGCATCAGCAACGCGCCGGTCATGCTGCCGATGGCCTTCTTTCCGGCCAGCGCCGTCTCATCGCCGAAGTCGAGCTCAAGCGTTGCCGAAACAGTTCCACCGCGGCTTGTTTTGGGCAGCATCGCCAACTTCAGGCCATCGGAGAGCTTCAAACGGGTCACGTGTTTCTCGATGTTGGCGGGCGCGGGATCGAAAGCCTCTCCCTGCGAAACCGCCATGCCGGTCTTGTAGTCTTTGAAAACGGCTGCCAGATCGGAGGAGGTGGGCACTTCCGTGCGGTCCGGCGCGGCCGTGGGAATAAATTCACCCACCGTGCGATTCGATTCTTTGAAATAGAGCTTCGCCACCCGGACCACATCTTCCGGCGTTACGCTCTTGATCTGATCGTAATTCAGGAAGAACAGTCGCCAGTCCCCGCTTGCGATCATTTCGGATAATCCCAGCGCGGCGGACTGCGAGTTGGCCATCCGCAGTTCCATGGAGTGCAGGATTCGGGCCTTTTCTTTTTCGACCTCTTCTTTGGTCGGCGGTTCGGTGGCGATGCCCGCAATGGTGTCCAGGATAGCCTTGCGCGCCTCTTCGAGCGACTGATCTTTGCTCAGATTCGCCGAGCCAGCACGAACCCCGGATCGTGCAGTTCCTCATATTCCATCCTCACCGAGAGAGCCTTCTTGTTGTCCACCAGCGCGTTGTAAAGCCGTCCCGTGCCCCCGCGCCCGCCGCCGGCCAGCACGCCGTCCAGCACCTCCAAAGCCGCGGAATCCGGCTGCGACAACGCCGGCGCGTGCCAGCCGATGGTGATGGCTGGATTTTCCCCCACCCGGCGCAATGCGACGTATCGCTCGCCATCCTGGGCCGGTTCCACCGTGTAAGGTTCGTCCAGTTTGCGCGTGGGCCTTGGAATGGACCGCACGTTTCGGCCACGTACGCCAAGGCTTTCGACTGATCGAACTGGCCTGCAATCACCAGCACGGCGTTATCCGGCTGATAGTATTTCCTATAAAACGCGGCCAGCTTGTCGATGGGAACCTTCTCTATGTCGGCGCGCGAGCCAATCACCGATTTCCCGTAGTTGTGCCAGAGGTACGCCGTTGCCACCACTCGTTCCTCCAGAATCTCCTGCGGGTTATTTTCGCCCCTTTCGAATTCGTTCCGGACCACCGTCATTTCGGTATCCAGCAGCGGTTTTTCGATGCGCATCTTCACCATGCGCTCGGCTTCCAGGCCCAGCGCCCACTTCAGATTTTCGTCGCTCGCGGTGACGGTTTCAAAGTAATTGGTGCGGTCGTAATCCGTGGTCCCGTTCCATTGCGCGCCGTGGTCGGTCAGCTCTTTCTTGATGCTTCTGCCGTCGGTGGTCAGGATAAAGTTCATGTGCTCCAGCAGGTGGGCCATCCCCGTCTCGCCATAGCCTTCGAAACGCGAGCCCACCAGATAGGTCATGTTGACGGTTACTTTCGGGCTGGAAGGATCGGGGAAAAGGAGCACGCGCAGACCGTTGGAGTAGTCGTATTCGGTGATCCCTCCGACGGTTGCTTTTTTCTCTACGCCTTGGGGCAGCGTCTGCGAAAACGCGGACACCGCGGCCGCCAGAATCATCAACAGGACCTTGTTCGTGCGCGCCGTATCCTGAAGGGAACTCCCTCACCCGGGTGGACATTCCAGAATTCCGCGACGCCGATCGGCACCACCGCCAATTGAACTTGGAAGGTCATCACCGTTACTTTCCTTCGAAATACCGTCCCTGAAGGACATCCAAATGTCGAGGAGTAGATGCATGGTACCGAATCAAATTCAACATTGTTCGACGGGCGTCATCAGGATGGCCGGAGGATTGAACCTCTGGTCGCCCTATGGTTTGCGTATCGCCCTGGGTGTATGGGACATACCACATGGCGAACGCTTGGAACGCTTGGCTCATTGGCGCCGTCCCTGCGATTGTTGCAGCCATCTGCTTCGGCACATCCCCGCAATGCGGCCAGCCTGAACTCGCTCAGTCGTTTTGGCGGTCTGGGTTTTCTTCTCGCCCTGATCTTCAGCTACACTGCCAATGCAGACCGCTTTATCAATAGCTTGTGCGCGGGCGTAGTCGTTTTCGTGCTGTCGATCATGGCATCCATGGCGGGATCAAGAACGATGGCATCGAGAAGCGCGTCCAACACCACTTTGCCACACAGAATGTAGGTTTAACCCGAGACGTATCAGCCCGGGTCGCCAAGACGGTCCACAGCGGACTATACGGTGATCACAACTTTACCCACCTGCTGGTTGGATTCCAGATATTGATAAGCCTCTCCTGACTGTGCCAGCGGAAATGTCTTGGCAATCTTGGGGTGAAAGCGCCCGTCTTGAAGACGATCGAAAACATATTGTTGCGGTCTTCAATAGCTGAGCATCCCGGCGGAGTTCCATGAGCGAGTACGCTCGCATGCTGATACCTTTGCCAAACCAAGCTGCGGGGGAAACGGCGTCGATTCGAGCGAAAGGCAGCCATACACGGAAGAGGGTTCCATGATATGCCGCCGGCTCCCCGCCAGCTTCTCCACGCCGGGTCCAGCGATGGATCGAAGACCAGGCGCGCGCCAATACCGCCCGTGATCTCATTGACCTTCGTTACTACGTCTTCTTCCTCCCGTGGCAACCACGTGGGCGGCGCCCAGCGCCAGGAGTTCAGCGCTCTTGTTGGATCTTCGCGTCGCTGGCAATCGGTATCGCGCCTTCCGCGTTCACTATCTGGATCGCTGCCAGACCAACGCTGCTCGACGCCGCCGTAATCAGCACGAAATCCCCGGGCTTCTACGCCGCCGAAGGTGACCAGCGCGCCGTAGGCCGTCAAATATTGCATCCAGATGGCCGCGCCCTCCACGGGCGAAAGCTTGGCCGTATATTCGCCTAGTGAATCGGCCGGCACGATGGCTTCTTCGCCCAATACTCCGTTCTTGCTCATCGAGTAGCCGGGAACAGTGGCGATTTGCTTTCCCACCCAGCTCGGATCGACGCCTGGGCCCACCGCTTCGACGATACCGGCGGCTTCGTAGCCGATTCGCGAGGGCAATTCGGGAGTTCCGCAGTATCGCCCGCGCATGAACCCCGCTTCGCTCCGATTCAACCCCACCGCTTGCACCCGCAGCTTCACCTCGCCTTCGCCAGGGTCGCGCAAAGGTATTTCTTCTAGCTTCAGATCTTCAGGACCGCCGATACTATGGAGCGAACTATCTTAGGCATGCCACTAGAGATGAACGCCGCGGCGAAAAGTCGCAGGTCTAGATCGCTTTTCCGCGTCCATCAGCGGCTGCCGCCGGTACCTTTGCACGTGAAATTACCCGCGTCGGTTGTTAGCCCGCTGCCGTTATAGACGGCCACCTGCGGATAAGGGCACAACGGACGAGTCATATCGACCTGCCCGTTGCTGCACGTGCGACGCGACAATCTGTGCGGGAGCCTTGCCGTCTTCGCGCCAGCGTTCCATCACCGCCATCTTGTTGAACTGGTCCGTACCCTGGCCGCCGGAGCAATGTTGCATTCCGGGAATCATGAACAGCCGAAGCCAGTCACTCCTGGTCCGGGCCCATCTTGTCCAAAACCGCGCTGTAAAAGTTCACCGTGTTTCCCGGCGGGATCGCCTTATCCGCCCAGCCGTGATACAGCAGCAGCTTCCGCCATGGGCTCTTGAAGGGCGCTATATTGGCGGCGTGCGGGTCGATGCCGGACTTGTCCGCCAGCGCCACATCGCTCTCCAGATCGAATTTGTGAAAATCGTAATCGGCGTCCTGGTGCCCCAGGATCCGGATGCTGTCCCACCCTCCGCCGGGCTGCGTCGGGCGCGCTTCAGGGCCGCGTATTGCAGCTCGCCGCCGGGCTCGTATCCGGTCCAGACGATCTCGCCCTTTTTGGTCTTCACATCGGCGTAACATATCTTCACCCTTCCACTTGCGCGGGAGTGAGGCAGCCGTCCAATTCCTCGCCTTTGCAGAGCAGGGAAGCCGGATCGAAATGGCACTTGGTAGGATCGCCGATCAGCCCGTCCTTCACGCCGTCCAGCGCGTCGCATTTCGCGAGCACCGCTTTGTGCAGCGCCTCTACGTTGGCTTGGGACAGCGCCCCGCCAGGGTTCTTCATCAACTCGATGGATCGTTCCACCCCGGCCGCGTGCAGATGGATGTGAGGATTCGCCGGCGCTCCGGCCAGCACGCCATCAAAATCGTCAGGGAAATTTGTCACTTCCACCAGTGCTTGCCGGCCGCCCGTGGAGCAGCCGTTCCAACGGCTACTTCAAGCTTTGGCCAGTAATAGGCCTTGATCAGAGCCTTGGACTGGACCACGGTGTCATGCACCGCGCGCCAGCCGAAATCGACGATCTTTTCCGGATGCCCCAGCGCGAACATACCGTTGCCGCCCTGGTGCCCGTGTCGGTGGAAGCGGTGGCATAGCCGTCCCGCAGCGCCGCGGCCATCTGCGGGAAGCTGACGATGCCGGCCCAGCCGCCATTGCCTACCATTTCGAACTTGCCATTCCAATTTTCGACCGGCAGCCACAGTTCCATCTTGATGTCGGAGTCCGCCGAGGGCCGCAGCGTCACAGCTACCCGGCAATGGGCCGGAAGCATTTGGGGTGGAGCTGCGGGGCGCGCACCGGCCGGCCTTGGGTTGTTCAGAGCGGCGGGCCCACCTGCTCCTCGTCCCGCGCCTGCGGGAGGTTGATACGCTCCGGCTGCCACGGTTTCAACCGCGGTGAACTCTACGCCCGGGATCGAAAGCGACTTGAGGTTTTCGCAAGGGGTCTGGGCGAACAAGGTAGCCATCCCCGCACAAACTGGCGGATAAGCTGGATCAGGGAAGGTCGAGATTCTCATGGAGCGTCTCCTTCGGGTCGGTCACTGCATATTGTTTCACATCGGCGAAAGTGCTTGACAGGGTAGTCGGAATGGGTAAGAATAGGTCGGATATTGTACTAGTATGCCTTCTAGAGATCATTCCACCTCCGCCCGCTCGGCGCCCCTCCCGCCCGTGGTCTTCCACATCCTTTTGTCGCTCGGTGAAGGCGAACGCCACGGCTACGCGCTGAAGCGCGAATCGCCCTCAGAACCGCCGGCAAGATGAAGCTTGGGCCCGGCGTGCTGTTCGGATCCATCAACAAGATGCTCGAGCAGGGCCTGATTGAGGAGTCCGACGAGCGCCCGGACGCGCATCTGGACGACCAGCGCCGCCGCTATTATCGCATCACTCCCTACGGCCGAAAAGTGGCTCAGGCCGAAGCCGGAGCGAATGCGCGAACTGGTCCATTTGGCCGCCGCAAAATTCGGGGTCCCGCGCCATGCCTGATGCCCGGGTATCGCTCAAGCTGTATCGCTGTAGCTTCTGTGCTTTATCCCGTTGGCTTTCGGGAAAACTACGCTGGGTCGATGGAGCGCCAGTTTCTGGATGTTAGACGTCGGAATCGCGCGGGTGGTTCGCGCTGGCGACGCTGTGGATTCGTATACTGCGGCACTGCGATCCCGTACCCGCCCAAGTTCGCTCGCGATATAAGGCAGGATGGCCGGCACGCCCTACGCCTGTGGAGCCGCCGTCCCCTCCACACCGGATTCGCAATTTCCGCGCTCGCCATTGGGATCGGCGCCAATACCGGGGTGTTCAGCGTGGTGAATGCGCTGCTGCTGCGCTCCCTGCCGTTTCGCGATCCCGATCGGCTCATCGCCACGCATTCGTTCCTGCCGTCGAATCAAAGCGAGAAGCAATTTCACGATTGGGCCAAACAGAGCACCTACCTGGAGGATGCCGCGATTACCTACAACGGCGACGTCAATTTGGGTGGCACTCGGGAATCGGCCCGAGCCCATCTCACCGAAACGTCCTGGAACTTTTTCACGTTGCTCGGCGCACAACCCTCGGCCCACATCCTTTGGATTGGCCGCGGCTTCGCTCCCCAGGAGGATACGCCAGGTAAGAGCGGGGTCGCCGTTATTAGTTATGGTCTATGGCAGCAACTTTTTGCGGGCAACGCGGCCGCGCTTGGGTCCACAATTCGAGCCAACGGAACGCCCCTCACCATCATTGGAGTGGCGGCGCCCGATTTCGATTATCCAGCCAGAACGGCTCTCTGGACTCCCACCGCCTTCTCCCGCGAGCTTTATTCCCAAGAGCGGCTTTCTGCCGGAATTAGTAGGGCGCCTGAAACCCGGCGTTACCTCGGCGCAAGCCATGGTAGCGTTTACCGCCGATGCCGACCGTTTTGAAGGGGCCCACAGCGCAGCTCATAACAAGAACTACCCTCGCCAGTTGACGGGTGTGCAGGACCGGCTCACTGGGCCGGTGAAAAAGGCTTCTCTGATATTGATGGCAGGCGTGCTTCTGATTCTTTTGATCGCATGCAGCAACGTTGCGAATCTGATGCTGGCTCGAACTTCCGATCGAACCGGTGAGCTGGCTATCCGATCCGCGCTCGGCGCCAGCCGCGCCCGGCTTGCGCAGCAGTTGCTTACTGAGAGCCTGCTGCTGTCGGTTACCGCGGCGGCCGCCGGGCTTCTGGTCGCGCGCTGGACCATCTCGATTGCCGCGCAAGTGCAGCCACCGCCTTTGGGATCGCAGGCCTACTCGATTCTCGACGCGCGCGTGCTCGGCTTTTGCATCGTTGTTTCGATTCTCACGGGCCTTCTTTTCGGGATCATGCCGTCTTTGTTCGAAAGCTCGCGGCTCACGCGCGATGTCCTGGTGGGCGCTCAGATAGCGCTTACCATTGTCCTGCTGGCAGGTTGTGTTTCGATTGGACGCGCTTTTCTTCATCTGATGCATGCCGACCGCGGTTTCGACACCCAGGGGCTGATCTCGGCGAGCGTGTCGCTGGACGGCACCATCCACCAACGCCGGGACGGTCAACTGGAATATTTCGAGGAAGCCCTGCGCCGGGTCCGCCAGCTGAGGGGAGTCAAGGACGCCAGCGCCACCGGGTTTCTACCTCTGGGCGTCAGCGTTTTCCTGGGTGCTCCATTTGGGATGGACGGCCGCCAACCGAGTGAGTTTTCGATGATCGTTCCCGTGTTGCCGCACTACTTCAAGACCATGGGCGACCGTATTCTTTACGGGCGCGGCTTCACCGACGCCGAAATAAAGTCCGATGCGCCAGTGGCCGTGGTCAATCAGCGTTTCGTGGCCGAATTTGGCCACTCTTACGACGCACTCGGCCGCGACATCCGAATTGGGACAGCCCAAGCCAGGAAAATTATCGGTGTTGTGCGAAACATGGACTATATGGCCGATGACCCAAATCCAGGGCAGATCTTTGTTCCCAACCATACGCCCGGCAGCTTTTTTCCCACCATCGTGGTGCGCGTGGATGACAATGCCAAAGATCATCTGTCGATGGTTCGCGACACTATCCGGTCCATCGATCCGCAAGTTCCCGTGTTCGCCGTCAGACCATGGAGCAACGGCTGGACGAGGCCCTTGCCCGTCCCAAATTCTATAGCACCGCTCTGGTGTTCTTCGCCGCCTTCGCGGTGCTGTTGGCTGTCATCGGGATCTACGGCACCGTTTCTTACGCCGTCTCGCAAAGGAGTCACGAAATGGGTGTGCGGTTGGCGCTTGGCAGCACAGCCGGCAGGCTTCGATCCGGCCTGCTCGTTCAGGGATTGATCACCGTCGCGGCGGGCGCCATTCCGGGAGTCGCTGGTGCGCTGCTCGGCGGACGATACCTGGAAAGCCTGATCGCCGGCGCCCGGTCCGTCAGTCTGAGCGCGTGTGTGGTCTCCGTCCTTTTCATTGCCGCCCTCGCCGCCACCGGCGTGTGGACCGCAACACGGCGCATCTCCCGGCTGGACATCATGGAAACTCTGCGAGCCGATTAGCAAGAAAGATCAAGCAAGCTGCCTTGCGTCCGAGTTAAATTCATAGGGACATGCCGACGCCGCTCCAGCAAGTGCAGCCGGTGATTGCTTTCGCCACCGAGCACCTGGATCAAGACCTTTCGCTCACCACGTTGGCCGGCCAAGGGGGCCTCTCGGCTTTTCATTTGCATCGCGTTTTTTCCGCCGCTGCCGGGGAAACACCCAAGCAGTTCACGCTGCGCCTCCGGCTCGCCCGCGCTGCCGCGATGCTCCTCACCACCCCCGATTCGGTGCTCGATATCGCGCTGGCCTGCGGCTTCCAAAGTCACGAGGTGTTCTGCCGGGCATTTCGCAAGGGTTTCAGCACGACACCCAGCGCCTATCGCGCTCGCGGCTTCGCAGGTGGCGACACCTCGCATGCCATCACGCACCGGTCGTTGGTCGACGACATTGCACCATGCATCGGACTTTTTCACCACCATCAAGACGGGAGATCACAGAAAAACAAAATGGCGTATTCCATCACGAAGAAAGAACTGTCACCCCAGCCCGTCCTGGTGGTTAGGCGGCGCATCAAGCCATCGGACGTGGCAGCGACGCTCGCCGAAGTGCTCGGCAAGGTCTTCATGTACGCGCAGCAGAACGGCTTCGCACTGGCCGGGGCGCCGCTCACGCGGTATCTGGAATGGGGACCGGGATTGTGGACCGTCGAAGCCGGAATGCCGGTGACGGCCCATATCTCGACGCCTGCGCACGGAGACGTTCTCGCCGAAATGCTCCCGGGCGGATTGGTGGCTACTGCGACTCACGCTGGCGCCTACGACAAACTCAGCGAGGCCCACGCCGCTTTACAGCAATGGATCGAAGCCGAAGGTTTCACGGCGGCGGGTGCGCCCTGGGAGGTTTATACCACCGATCCGGCCGATTATCCCGATCCGAAGGACTGGAAGACGGAAGTATTCTGGCCGATATCCGCGTCCTGATTTATCCGCCCGTTCTCAGGCGGCGTGCGCCATTCCGGCTGGTCGGCGTGGTGCTTCACCGCTTCCTCCGCATGATCGGTGGCATGCAGCGCGTGTCCGTGCGCGATGTGAGCGTGGTGCTCGGACTTCTCGTGATCGCCCGATTGATGGTGCTCGGCCGCTTCCCGGTGATGTTTGGCCGCGTGCTCATGATGCTCCGCCGCCTTGAGATGATGTTCTGCTCCCTGATGAGCCATTGAGGTGGTGCCTCCCTTGGATTGAGATGAAAATCGAACAACCTCCAGCAGTCTACAGGCGCAATTTTAGAATACGGTGAAGATCGCGTTCTCTTTCGATGAACGAACCCACAACTTTACCGAACCGTGACTGGCGCTTCAGAACCGCGACCGTGAGGAAGCGTCTTCTGCCGGCACTAAGCCTTCACCAGCATCTTGCCGGTGTTCTTGCCTTCCAGCATGTCGATGAATACGCGTGGCGTCTTCTCGAAGCCTTCGACGATGTCTTCGCGATATCGGATCTTGCCTTCCTGAATCCACCGCGCCATCTGCGCCATGCCCTGCGGCCATCGATCTTGAAAGCGCGTAACGATGAAACCCTCCACTTTGAGCTGCCGCACCAGGATCTGGCCCAGCACCCGCGGCCCGGGCTCGGGCTGTGGCAGGTTGTATTGCGAGATCTGCCCGCACACCGAAACGCGCGCGAACGGATTCAATAGCGTGAAAACCGCGTCGCTGATGGTCCCTCCAACGTTGTCGAAATAGCAATCGATCCCTCTGGGGCACAGTTCCTTCAGCTTCGCCACGTAGTCGGAAGTGCTCTTATAGTTGAACGCCGCATCGAATCCCAGGTCATCCACGACGTGCCGGATCTTATCGTCGCCGCCCGCGATGCCAACCGCGCGGCAGCCGTGGATCTTCGCGATCTGCCCCACCAGCGACCCAACCGCACCCGCTGCTCCGGATACCACCACCGTTTCGCCCGCTTTCGGCTGGCAGATATCGAGGAAACCGAAGTAGGCCGTCATCCCCGGCATGCCCAGAACGCCCAACGCGGTCGACACGGGCGCGAGTTTCGGATCCAGTTTCTGCAGCCAACGGGCGGCTGTCACTACGTGGTCCTGCCAGCCCCAATATCCAACCACGAAATCGCCGGCCTGAAGATTCGGTTCGTGCGAGTCGATCACTTGTCCAACGGCTCCACCCACCATGACGTCGCCGACGTGGACCGGGTCGGCATAGGTGCGCACGCCCGTAATGCGGCCGCGCATGTATGGATCCACAGAGAGATAAACGGTCTTGACCAGCACCTCCCCCGTTTTGGGCGCTGGGAGCGGCGCCTCCTCCAGTTGGAAATCGGATTCTTTCGGCAGCCCGGTTGGCCGCGCGGCGAGCCGGAATCGTCGGACTATGCTTGGTTGAGAAGATGGCGCTGACATTGGCCACTATTATGGCTCCGAGGTCTATTGTGGCGCTGTCTCGCCCCGAATCAAATCCCAAACGCTAGAGAATAACTGCGCGTCCTTGAGTACGAAGAACAGCCCGCCCTGGCCGTTTTGGCTGCTGTCGCAACGCGGCCCCGCAAGCGTTCCCTGCTGATTCAGATCGCCGAAAATGACGTAGCTGTGCTTGCCGCCTTGATCCAGGGACGACACGCCGATCTTGGCGTGATTCCCGTCCGGCTCCCCGACACCTTCCAATCCCAGTGTTTTGCCCTCCCACATTCCCGTGGTCGCAATCTCCACCGCTCCCGGCGTGCCAAGCGACGGGTCCCAACATCCCACCGGCGTGCTTGCGGTGGTGCTCGGAATTTCGGGATTCGCCCACCACGTCGCCACGCGCAGCGGCTCGCCAACCAGCGGCTTGTCACCCAGCAGCGCGGAAACGATCTGCCATGGCGGAACATACAGATCCGACGGCTTCGAGATCAGCAACACGCCGCTCGATAGCGTAGCTTGCGTCGCCGTCTTGTTCTTCGACCTCTTCCCCAGACCATTCACCAGTGCCTGAATATCCTCCGGCCCTCCGTTGTTTACGATTTGAAGTTTGGTCGGGTCCGTTACCACGCTCGCATTTGTGAGCGCCTTCAATACGGCCACGACATCGGCCTTGTTGAGTGTCAGGGCGAAAAAATGCTGGCTCACCAAAACATCGTTGTCCGCCACGCAACCCAGCGTATTTCCGTCCGTTTTACGCGGCTCCGACGAACTCCCCGAACCCGGCCAGGACGACGTCGATACCTGCAGCACCATTCCACTCCCATCGCTGTTCCATGCCAGCAGGCCCTTGGAGTGGCCCCACGGCGCGTCCTTGTTAGCCAGTGGATCGCCGTAGAATTGATCGTTCCAGATCACATAAAAGAACGTGCCGTTATAAATCTGGTCGAAGGTCGCGCCCAACGGATCGGCAGTGGTGTCGCCAATGCATCCACCACCTTGCTGTAAGGACGCATCCGCGCTGCTGCCGAACGCAAACTGCTGGCTGTAACTTTTGTATCGCTCCACCGTGCCGCCAAAGGCACACATCCGCTGCGCGCCGCCACAATCGGGAAACGACTCCGCGTTGAACTTGAAAACAAACCACCAGTCCACCGGCTGGCTGCTTTTCAACAGTGCTGCCGGCGCTGATTGCAACAACTGTTGCCCCAGCAGCGTGAGGCATGGGTACAGCTGGAGGAAGGCGAGACGCATGGCCATAATGTCTGATCGGCAAATTCCAATCGGGTTCTAATGAATACATGCGCGTTTTGCTCTTCGGCGCCACTGGGATGATCGGCCAGGGCGTTCTGCGTGAATGCCTGCTCGATCCCGACGTCGAAAGCGTGGTGGCTGTCCTGCGCAGTCCCAACCGGCCAGCAACATCGGAGACTGCGCGAGCTTCTGCACAAGGATTTTCTCGATTTCTCCCACATCGAAAGCCAACTCTCCGGATTCGACGCCTGCTTCTTCTGCCTGGGCGTCTCCTCCACCGGCATGAGCGAGGAAAACTACCAGCGCATCACCTACGATTTCACCCTGGCCGCGGCGCGTCCGCTCGCGAAGCTGAATCCGAAGATGACTTTCATCTATATTTCAGGCGCCGGCGCCGACAGTTCCGAGCACGGCAGCTCCATGTGGGCTCGCGTGAAGGGCAAGACCGAGAATGAGCTGCTGCGCCTGCCTTTCCAGGCCACCTACATCTTCCGCCCCGCGCTGATCGTTCCGCTGCATGGCATCCAATCGAGAACCAGGCTCTATCGCTTGTTTTACGTGCTATTAGGGCCTCTGCTCCCACTGTTGAAAGGACGCTTCCCCAAGTACGTAACCACCACCGAACAGATTGGCCGTGCGATGCTGAAGGTCGCGAAGCTTGGCTGGCTGAAGCGTGTGCTCGAGACCGTCGACATCAATCGCGTTTGAAGTACAATTGACACGATTCATCGGAAAGGTATCGACATGCAGAATCCACGTTCGCTCGCCCTGCTTGGCCTTGCGCTAATCACAGCCGCCGCTTCCGCCCAGCAAAAGGTCCAGTGGGACAGCAAGTTCAACATTCCCGTCGCGCCCACCGGCCTGGCCCATCGTCCGCTGCCCGATCACCCTGTGGTCTTCGACACCGCCGAAGGACAGAACATCCGCGTCGTGGTGGTCACCAAGGCGCTCGAATATCCCTTTTGTCTCGCCTTTCTTCCCGACGGCAGCATGCTCGTTACCGAGCGCCCCGGCCGCCTGCGCATTATTCGCAAGGGCGTTCTCGATCCCAAGCCCATCGCCGGCGCACCCGCCTCCATTTGGGGCGGAAAATCGGGCGACCCGGGCGCCATCCACGGCTACATGGACATCGCGCTCCATCCGCGATTCGCCGAGAACCATCTCTTGTACCTCACCTATACCAAGCCGCTGGATGGAGGAAAAAGGACCACCGCTATCGCACGCGGCCGCTGGGATGGCAGCGCGCTCACCGACGTGAAAGACATTTTCGTTTTGCCAGAAGCCAGCACCTCGCGCATCGCTTTCGGCGCCGACGGCATGCTGTACATGACCACCACCGGCAAAGATCCGCAGGATCCCAACACGCTCGGCGGCAAAGTGCTGCGCCTGCGTGACGACGGCTCTGTCCCGCCCGACAATCCGTTCGTTGGGCAGACCGGCCATCGGCCCGAAGTGTACACGCTGGGACACCGCAGCGCGCTGGGTCTCGCCGTGAATCCCGCCACCGGCGAGATGTGGCAGAACGAAAATGGACCCAACGGCGGCGACGAAGTTAACATCCTAAAGCCCGGCCGCAATTATGGCTGGCCGCTCGTGAGCTACGGCCGGACGTATCAGGGCCCTTGGCAGGTTTCTCCTCCCAGCCACGCCGGCTTCGAACCGCCGGTGGTCATCTGGATCCCGGCCATCGCGGTTTCCGGCATGACGTTTTACACCGGCGACAAATTTCCCAAGTGGAAAGGCGACGCTTTCGTCGGCTCGCTGCGCACCGGTGAGATTCCCGGCACCGGCCATCTGGAACGCATCCTGTTTAACGACAAGATGGAGGAGCTACGCCGAGAGGCTCTCCTTACCGAACTTCGCCAGCGCATCCGCGACGTTCGCCAGGGCCCCGACGGCTTGTTGTACCTGCTCACTGACGAGAAAGAAGGCGCCGTGCTTCGCATCGAGCCGGCTGAGTAGTTGAGCTTGGGATCGATCTCCGAATGGAACACCTTGCTCGCGGTTCAGGCAGGTGCCGCGGCCACGCTTACCGGCTTGGTATTTGTCGCGTTCTCCATCAATCAAAGCAAAATCATGGAGTATCCCGGATTGCCGGGACGAGCGATGGAGTCCCTCCTGCAATTCCTGGAAGTATTTCTCGTAGCGACAGTTGCGCTGGTCCCAAAGCAGTCTGCCGAGACGCTTGCCGTTGAATTGCTCGTGATCGGCACTATCGTGTGGGCCGCGGTGATTGTCGAGCAAATTCGCTATCTGATACTGAGGACCGGCCACCCAAGGTGGTGGTTCTTGCACCGCGCCATACTCAGCGAATTCGCGGCAGTCCCGTTCCTAGTGGCGGGAATCAGGCTGCTACTGGGAGCGCCGGACGCGTTGTATTGGCTGGTGCCGGGCTTCGTATTTTCGTTTTTGGCCGGTATCGTCAGCGCCTGGGTGCTGCTGGTAGAGATCCTGCGCTAAAAGGCGCTCCTTCACAGTCGCGGTTCTGAACGGCCATGCGTCAGCATGCGGAAGGTTGCCGCTAACGGCCAACCGCTGCCGCCGGCTCCGGCACGCCTTCAAACTTCTTCTTCGGCTTGCGCATGTTTCCGAAACTCCCGCGGAAGCGCTCCATGTAAATGTAGAACACCGGCGTGATGTACAGCGTCAGCAATTGCGAAACCACCAGTCCGCCCACTACCGCCAATCCCAGTGGACGCCGCGCCTCCGATCCCGCGCCCAATCCCAGCGCAATCGGCAGCGTTCCCACCAGCGCGGCCATGGTGGTCATCATGATGGGCCGGAATCGCACCAGGCATGCTTCGGAAATCGCTTCGGCGGGCTCCAGGTTCTGCGTGCGCTGCGCTTCCAGCGCGAAGTCGATCATCATGATCGCGTTCTTCTTCACAATGCCGATCAGCATGATGATCCCAACAAACGAGTAAATGTTCAGCTCGTCATGGAAGATGAGCAGCGTGGCCAGCGCGCCCAGGCCGGCCGACGGCAACCCCGAAAGAATGGTCAGTGGATGAATGAAGCTCTCATACAAAATCCCCAGCACCATGTAGATCACCAGGATTGCCATCACCAGCAACAATCCCATGCCTTGCAAGGACGATTGAAACGCCGCCGCCACGCCTTGAAATGAGGTCTGGATATCGGCGGGCAGCACGTCGCGCGCGGCCGTCTCGATCCTCCCCACGGCGTCGCCCAGCGAAACGCCCGGCGCAAGATTGAACGACATGGTCACCGACGGAAATTGTCCCAGGTGCGCCACCGACAACGGTCCCACCGTGTTGTATGGCTTCGTCACGGCGTCCAGTGGCACCAGCTTGCCCACGTCCGATCGAACATACAGCATGTGCAGCGCCGCCGGATCCAGCTGGAAGCGCGGCGCCAGCTCCAGCAGCACCTGATAATCGTTAGTGGGCGTGTAAATATCGGACACCTGCCGCTGTCCGAAGGCATCGTACAGCGCATTCTCGATCTTGTCCGCCGTCACCCCCATCGTGGACGCGCGATCGCGATCGATCTCCACCTTCACTGTGGGACTCGCAATCTGCAGATCGCTGTTCACGTCGAACAAGCCCGGCACTTCTTTCAGGCGTTTTTCGAACACCCCCGCCACGCGATAAAGCTCATCCAGGTCCTGCGCCTGTAGCGTGTATTGATAGACCGTACGCGTTTGTTGCCCGCCCACGCGAATCAGCGGCGGATTCTGCAGATACGTCCGGATGCCCGGAATTCGATCCAGCTTGGGCCGCAGCTCTTCGATAATCTGTTCCGGCGTAAGTTTGCGTTCCGCGCGCGGCTTCAGGCGCAACTGCAACCGTCCGGAGTTGCCCGTGCCCTGCGGCCCTCCCTGCGCGTTGACCAGCGAAAAGTACGCATCCACGTTCGGATCGGCGCCGATCACCGCAGCCGCCTTTAATTCCAGCCGTACCATGGACTGGAAGGACGCCTCCTGTGGCATTTCGGTAACGCCGGCCAGTTGATCGGTGTCCTGGTTCGGGATGAAGCCTTTGGGAGAAACTTCATACAACAACACCGTCGCCACCACCGTACCCGCCGCCACCATCAACATCACAAGGCGATGGCGGATCGCGCCGCGCAGGGTCCACTCGTATAGATTGCGCATGCCGTCGAAAAATCTCTCCGACCCTCGATAAAACGCGTTGTGCTTCTCGCTCGGCGGCTTCATGAAGCGGCTGCACAGCATGGGCGTCAGGCTGAGCGAGACAAAACCGGAGATCATGATCGCAACGATGATCACCGCGGCGAATTCGTGAAACAGCCGGCCCAAAATGCCGCCCATGAAAAACACCGGAATGAACACCGCCGCGAGCGACAGCGTCATGGAGACAATCGTGAACCCGATTTCGCGCCCGCCATCGAGCGCCGCCACCAGGCGCGACTTGCCCATCTCCATGTGCCGCACGATATTTTCCAGCACTACGATGGCGTCGTCCACTACGAATCCCACCGCCAGCGTCAGCGCCATCAGCGAGAGATTGTCCAGCGTGTAGCCCAGCAGCGACATCGCGGCGAATGTCCCGATCACCGAGAGCGGCAGCGCCAGGCTTGGGATCAGCGTGGCCGAGATGTTGCGCAGGAACAGGAAAATCACGATGACCACCAGCACCACCGCCAGCTCGAGCGAAAACTTCACGTCGTCCACCGACTGGCGAATCGATTCGGACCGGTCGTACAGCGTGTCCATGTTGATGGCCGGCGGAAGCTGCTTTCGAAACTGCGGAAACAGCGCGCGCACTTTGTCCACCACTTCCACCGTATTGCTGCCGGGCTGTTTCATCACCTGGAACATGATGGATGGCGTGTCGTTCAGCCAGGTGATGATTTTGTCGTTCTGCACGCCGTCGATCACTTTGCCCAGGTCTTCCAGCCGCACTGGCGATCCGTTGCGGTAGGCGACCACCAAAGGACGGTAGGCGGCCGCGTTCATTACCTGGCCGTTCGCTTCCACGGTAAAAGCCTGGCGCGGCCCCCACAAGGTTCCAGACGGCAGATTGACGTTGTGGCTCTCGATGGAGGTCTCCACCTCGTCGATGCCGATGCCACGCGCGGCCAGTTGGCTGGGATCCAACTGCACGTGTACAGCGAACTTCGCCGTCCCGAAAACGTTGACCTGTGATACGCCGTTGATGCTCGAAATCGCCGGAGCGATCAACGTTTCCGCGTATTCGTCCACAGTGCGCGCCGAAATTGTCTTCGAATTAAGGCCCATAAAGAGAATGGGCTGATCGGCCGGATTCACCTTCGACACGCTGGGCGGCGCGGGCATGTTTGGCGGCAGACGGCGGGTTACTGCCGCAATGGCCGACTGCGTATCCTGTGCCGCGGCATCGATATTCCGGTCCAGCGTGAACTGCATGGTGATGCCCACGTTGCCGCGCACGCTGGAGGACGACATGCTATCCAGGCCCGGAACGGTGGAAAACTGCCGCTCCAATATCGTGGCCACCGAAGCGGCCATGGTCTCCGGACTCGCGCCCGGCAGTTGCGCCTGCACCTGCAGCGTCGGGAAATCGATGTTTGGAAGGTCGCTCACCGGTAGCGAGCGGTAGCCCACCACGCCGAACAACAAAATCCCCATCATGACCAGGCAGGTCATCACCGGACGCCGTATGAACAGTTCCGTAATGTTCACAGGATGCTATCTTATCAGGGCAGGGAAGTCCCCTGTTGACGCTGGCCGCTAACTCCAGCCCTTCGGACGCTCCGCCTTCTTGCGGCCAAATCGAACGCCCAATTTGTTCATCCAGCCCGATTCCGCCTTCTCCAGCTCGGGATCCTTCCGCACGATGTGATGCAATTGCACACCCGTCCGAAAAACTCCCGCGGATAGTTCCCGGCAATGGCGGACCACGCCGAGCGCGGTGTTTTCCTCGCTTTGCACCGCGATATTGGTTTGCTTCGGTAGCGGCACTGCCAGCTCGATTCCCAGCCCTTCGCCGGAAACGTCGACTATCTGGCCCTGCAGCGGAACCTCGCTGGTGCTCGAGAACACTTTGGCTGGGATGCTCACTGGAAATCGGGGCGTCCGGCGCAGCCCCGTCGCGTCCACATCGTCAAACGAGACATGAGCTTCGTAACGGCCGCCGCTCGGGGAGCAGAACAGGATAACGCCGTCAAACGAGCAGGTGTTCAATTGAACCGTGACGTGAGTCCCTTCGCCCACCTGATCGTCCAGGAGTAGGATCACTTCACCGGGCGTGAAGTCCTGCACCACGGCCGAAAGGCCGATTTCCCAGGTTGTAGAGGTGACTCGCGCCTCCATTTGAAGGCCGCGTCCGCCAGGGTTCTGAGAAGTAGCTTGGGTATGCTCCGCCGCCAGCTGCTGACCTTCGATGTTCGCGGGCGCTCCGGCCTTTTCCGGCGTGCCGGCCTTTTCCGACGCTCCGGTCTTGCCGGACGATGGCGACATACAAGAATACCTGTCCCATCCAAGCTAACATTAAATTGCGGTTTTGTTTGAGGCGCACGTGCCCGGCGGCAATCCTGCCTTCCTCACGAACTCAGACGCTATTTCGGTTAGCTCGCCGCTTGGGCCATCACACTCGACACTTTGCTGAAGATCTTGCTGATGCTGCTGGATACTCCCGGCATAATCGCCCCAGCCGCAACCGCGACAAAACCAGCCATCAATGCGTACTCGATCAGGTCCTGCCCGTGATCGTCTCGCCAAATCTGCAGGCGGCAAATCACGCTCAGGCACGTAAATTTTAACTTCTGTACCTTCTTCATGTTTCTAGACTATCCCTTGAAGGGGGTACGTGGAATTAGGGAAACCCTCGATAAAGACATGGGAATCGTCTTAATTCGGCTGACCGTTTGGTAGCTCACTGGTACTCCCGGTGACCGTACCATCCCCGACTTTTTCCAATCCTCCCAACCATTTCCCTTAAACCAGCCCCACGGGCCCCTTGCCCTGTAGTGGTTAGCCCCGCCGCAGCTGACATTTGGCACCGCACCGCCCACCTAGCTACCATGGCTCATGCCAAGTAATGTAGCAGCGGTAACCCTGCTCATCGGCGCCCTAGGGGCCCTTTCCGCATCCGCTCCCGGCCTGGCCGCCAATTCAACCGCCGGCTCAAAAAACGCCCCGCCGATCCCGATCAAAGTCGTCGTCGTCACCATGTTCGAGGCGGGCGCCGACACCGGCGACCGCCCCGGCGAACTGCAGCATTGGGTGGAACGCAATCACCTGGACCAGACCCTTCCGTTTCCCCAGGCCTACCACGATCTCCGCATGAATCGCGACGGAGTGCTGGCCGTGCTCACTGGCATGGGGACAGCCAAAGCCGCCGGTAGCATCATGGCCCTCGGGCTGGACCCCCGCTTCGATCTGCGCAAGTCCTATTGGATCGTCGCGGGCATCGCCGGCATCGATCCCAAGGATGGGTCGCTCGGCTCCGCCGCTTGGGCCGAATGGGTGGTGGACGGCGACCTGGGCTACGAAATCGACGGCCGCGAGATCCCCGCCGATTGGCCCACCGGCTTCGTGCCGCTCGGCAAGTCCAAGCCCTATCAAACCCCGCGCGCGGACTGGGGCGAGATGTATCATCTGAATCCCACGCTGGTCGATTGGGCCTTCCATCTCACCGAGCACGTGGACCTGGGCGACACCCCCGAAATGCAGAAGGACCGCGCCCCGTACGCTTCGGCCAACGCTCGCCGTCCTCCTTTCGTGCTGAAAGGCGATACCATCTCCTCCAGCACTTTTTTCACCGGCGTCAAGATGAGCGACTGGGCCAACCAGTGGGTGAAGTATCACACCGGAAACAAAGGCAACTACGTTACCACCGCGATGGAGGATACCGGCACGCTGTCCTCGCTGCAGATGCTGGCCAAGGCTGGCCGCGTGGATTGGAATCGCATCCTGGTTCTGCGCACCGCCAGCGACTTCGATCAACCCCCGCCCGGCGTGACCGCCGCGGAGAATCTAGCCCGCAACACCGGACGACAATACGTCGGCTACCTGCCCGCTCTCGAATCCGCCTGGCGCGTCGGCAACACCGTGGTCCAGGAAATCACCACCCACTGGAACAAATACAAATGACCGTCTCGCGCCAGACTATTCCTCCTGATGATCTCCGCCGAAAACTTGCACTGGCCAGCGCGGCCTCTGGCGACGTTCGACACATCGGACTGGTGGGCGATACGTATTCGCTTCTCCTTACGGGAAAAGAGACCGCGGGCCAATTCTGCCTGATCGATATGCATATTCCGCCGGGCGGCGGACCGCCTCCGCACCGGCACGATTTCGAGGAGACGTTCAGCGTGCTCGAAGGCGAAATCGAAGCAACTTTCCGTGGCACAACGGTGGTGGTACATGCTGGCGAAACCATACATATCCCGGCGAACGCGCCGCACCAGTTTCGAAACTCCTCCGCCCAGGCGGCGCGGCTGCTGTGCATTTGCTCGCCGGCCGGCCAGGAAGAATTTTTTCTCGAAGTTGGCGTTCCCGTCGCCACCCGCACCACGCCGCCGCCCAAACTCGACGAAGCGGCACAAGCCGCGTTCCTGGCGAAAGTGCTGGCGCTTGCTCCCAAGTACCGGACCGAAATGCTGCGGAAAGCGTGAAGCAACTCTCCCGGTAACCGCCCGACCCCCATCTTTTCCTCCGCCCTCTCAACCATTTCCCCAAACCCGCGCCCACTGGCCCCGCTCCCGGCGCTACGCTCGAACCAACGGCATGCCCACGCGGCTCAATCCATCCGATCAGGCGCTCGCCCTCCTCTACCACGCCCGCTACTGCCACGCCGTTCTTCTCTCATGGCGGCCAGCCCTGCGCCAGCGTCCCTTCGACTCCTGATTCCCGCCGCGTCCTCCCCCTCCGCTCCGCTGATTTTCGCGACTGGCTCACTGCCAACTTCTATTCTGAATTCGAGACCGCCCCCTCCGCGCTCGCCCTCCGCGTCGTTCTTCGCACCCTGGAAGCCCGCGCCCAAAACGGGGATTCGCGCGCCCAAAAAGTCGACCACCGTGTCAGCTTCGAAGGCGACCCCTTCGCCCCTTCCAAAATCTTCGTAGATCTGGCCAACGCCGACGGCGAAATCCTCGAAATCACCGCGCAAGGCTGGACCATTACCGATAATCTGCGCCAGTCCTTCCGCCACTCCCCTGGCATGCTCCCGCTCCCGCATCCCCAACCCCTAATCCCCAACCCCCTATCCGGTTTCGCCGCGCTCTTCAATCTGTCTTCTATCGCCCGGACCCTCGTTTTCACTTGGTTGACCGCCGCCCTCCGTCCAACCGGCCCCTATCCCATCCTCGTTCTCCGTGGACCCCCGGCCAGCGGCAAATCCGTCCTTGCACGCGCCCTGCGAACTCTGATCGATCCGTCCGCCGCTCCGCTCCGCTTGCTTCCCAATCACGAGCGCGAGCTGCTGCACTTCGCCCCGCACAACTGGATTCTCGTGTTCGACCAGGTCCATCGCATCCCAATCAAAATCTCCGAGGCCCTGTGCGCCATCTCGTCCGGAGAAGCCATCGAAACCGCGCAGACCGATTACCGCGACAATGCCCTGGCCGAAATCGCGCGACCCATCATCTTAGTCGCGCCGCTGGACGGGGCCGAAGCCGGGGCCCAACACCCCTGGACCCCCACCCGCTCGCTTTCCAACCGCAGCATCACCGTCGACCTGGCGGCCATCGCCGCCCCACGCCCCGAAGCCGTCGTGTGGTCCGAACTGGAAGCTCTGCGCGCGCCCGCCTTGGCTGCGCTCGCCGATGCTGTTTCCTCCGCTCTGCGCCACGTGCGCGATATCGACCCCGGCCACGTCGCCCGCTTCCCGGATTCCGTCGCGTGGGCTGCCGCAGCCTCTCCGGTTCTGGGCCTCGATCCCGCGGCCATCGTCGACGCCGTTTCCGATCCCGATTCCATGTGGGTGCCTCGCTCAACTCCGCGCCATCGCACCCCGCGCCACCCTCCCCAGCACGCCTAATGGCCGTCCCATCGCCAAAATTACGCCGCAAAGTGCCTGGTCCCCGACCCCCAACCCCAGCGCGGTTACACTGAAATCGTGCGTCTAACCGCACTCCTTCTGCTCTCGATCCCGCTTGCCGCCCAGCAGCCCGCGTCCGCTGGCTTTCGGCGGCTAAGCCGTTACGAATACAACGCCACCGTGCGCGATCTCCTCGCCACCCCCTTCCAGCCCGCTGCCGACTTTCCTGTCGATGACTCCGGCTACGGCTTCGACAACATCGCCGACGTGCTTTCTCTGTCGCCCGCGCTGATGGAAAAGTACCTCGCCGCCGCGGAAAAAATCGCCCGGGCCGCCGTCGTTCCTCCCATCGCTCCACAACCCTCCGTCCAGCGCTTCGCCGCCAGCGACTTCCACTTCAAGGTCGACTTCGAAGGCGATTACGACGTCCTGATCGCACTCCGCCATGGTTCGAATCCGGTCACGTTCTCCATCGACGGCGTCCCCTTGGATACCGATGCCAACGAATTTCGCGTCCATCTCGGCCGTGGTAACCCAAGGCTGTTCGTCGATTCACCGAACCTTGCTCATGTCGAGCTACGCGGCCCCTACAATCCGGCAGCACCGCCGCTTTCAGAAAGCTATCGGCGCGTCTTCCGCTGTGGTCACGCGCCCGGGCATCACACTCTCGCCTGCGCCCGCGCCAACCTCGCCGATCTCGCGCGCCGTGCTTACCGCCGGCCAGTGACGAACGAAGAAGTGGATGGTCTGATGCACTTCGTCGAACAAGCGCAAGCAGGCGGGGACTCAATCGATCAAGGGATGCAACTCGCGCTGGAAGCCATCCTGGTCTCGCCGCGATTCCTCTTCCGCATTGAGCCCTCCGGCGCTCTCGACGATTTCCAATTCGCCTCGCGCCTCTCTTATTTCCTGTGGAGCAGCCTGCCCGACGACGAGCTCTTTCAACTCGCGCAACAGCACCGGCTCCGCGACCCTGAAACTCTACGCGCCCAAATCCACCGCATGCTCCTCGATCCCAAATCGCGCGCTCTGGTGGAAAACTTCGCTGGCCAGTGGCTCCAAACGCGCAACTTAGAAAGCCTCCGGCCCGATCCCGTCGAATTCCCCGAATTCACCAGCGCCCTGCGCCGCGACATGCAGCAGGAGACGCAGCTTTTCTTTCGATCCATCATCCGCGATGACCGTCCCATCTCCGATTTCCTATCGGCGAACTACACGTTCTTGAACCAGCGCCTGGCCGCTTTCTACGGTGTCCCGAACATCGAAGGCTCGCAATTTCGACGCGTCGATCTTCCGGCCGATTCCCACCGCGGCGGTATTCTCACCCAAGCCAGCGTCCTCACCGTGTCATCGTATCCGGCGCGCACTTCGCCCGTCCTCCGTGGAAAATGGATCCTCGAAAACTTGCTCGATTCGGCTCCGCCTCCTCCGCCGCCCAACGTGCCGAAGCTCGATGAAACGGCTCTCGGAACAGCAGCCACTGTCCGCCAGCGGCTGGAGCAACACCGCGCCAATCCAGCCTGTAAAGGTTGCCACGCCCGCATGGACACTCTTGGCTTCAGCCTGGAGAACTACGACGCCATCGGACACTGGCGCACTCACGAAGGCGATTTGCCGATCGACGCGGGTGACGGCCCCGACGCCCTGAAGCAGCTTCTGCTCAAGGATCAAGATAGATTCGCGCGCTGTCTGGCTTCGAAGCTCGCGACTTACGCACTCGGCCGCAAATGCTCGTTCGCATCGGCCAAGGGTAACGAAACCTTCTCCCAACTCGTCGAAGAGATCATAACCAATGCCCCCTAGGCTCACCCGTCGCACTCTCCTCCAAGGCCTTGGGGCGGCTATCTCGCTGCCGCTTCTTGACGCGATGACTCCCGCAGCCGCGCCGCTGCGCCTGGCCTTCATCTACGTTCCGAACGGCATCATGATGAATCGGTGGACGCCCGCGTCCGATGGCGCCGATTTCGAGCTTCCCCGCATCCTTGCGCCGCTCGCGCCGCACCGCGACAACGTTCTCGTTTTGTCCGGTCTCACGCAAAATACCGGCCGCGCGTTGGGCGATAACAACGGCGATCACGCGCGCGCGTCGGCAACCTATTTGACAGGCGTGCATCCCAAGAAAACCGATGGCGCGGGTATTTGCGCCGGCATCTCCGTCGATCAGGTGGCCGCCAGCCAGATCGGTATGGCGTCAAAACTGCCTTCGCTCGAACTTGCGTGCGAAGACGGCCGCCTGGTTGGCAACTGCGATTCCGGCTATAGCTGTGCATACAGCAACACGCTATCCTGGCGTACGCCGAACACGCCTTTGCCGTCCGAAGTGAATCCCCGCGTGGTCTTCGAGCGATTGTTCGGATCCCTGGACGAAAATCCAGCGGACCGCCGGAAGCGCCAGCGCGATGAAACAAGCATCCTCGATTATGTCTTGGACGACACGTGCCGCCTCACCCGCCAGTTGGGCCGCTCCGACCAGCGGAAAATTGACGAGTATTTGACATCCGTCCGTGAGATCGAGCGCCGCATCCAATTCGCTGAGAAAGATGATCAGCAGCTTCCGCCATCGTTCGCAAAGCCAACCGGCGTTCCGGCAGATTTCGCCGGCTACGCGAGATTGATGTTCGATCTCATGCTGGTGGCTTTCCAGACCGGCACAACGCGCGTTTCAACCTTTATGATCGGCCGCGAAGGCAGCCTGCGCGCCTATCGCGAAATCGGCATTTCCGATTCTCATCATCCCGTAACCCATCATTCCGGCAGACCGGATCTGATCGAAAAGGTGGTCTCCATCAACACCTATCACGTCGAGCAGTTCGCGTATTTTCTCGGCAAGCTAAAATCGACTCCCGATGGCGACGGCACGCTGCTCGATCATTCGCTGATCGTCTACGGCAGCGGTCTGAGCGATGGCAACCGGCACGAGCACAATAATCTGCCTGTCCTGCTTGCAGGAAAAGCCGCCGGCAAAACCGGAGGGCGGCACATCACTTATCCCGCTGAAACGCCCATGAACAATCTTCACCTGGCCCTGCTGGACCGCGTGGGGGTCCACATCGATTCTTTGGGCGATTCCAACGGCGAGTTGAATGTTCTCTCGCTAGATTAATAGAGTCAAACGCTTAATAAATGCGCTTCCACGGGCGTTTTGTTCAAGCGCGCCAGCGCCAAACAATACCAGCGAATTTGTTTTTCGTAACTCTTACGGTTAGGTCCGATTTCCGCGTCTGTCTTAAAATCGACCACGTGCCAGCATCCGTTTTCTTCAAAGGCCAGATCGATCACGCCTTCCAGGATCCGGTTACCGTCGAGCTTCAACAGGATCGGTAATTCCCTCCGGCAAAGTTTCGACTTGCGCGCTCGCTCCAGCAGCGGATGTTTCAAGGCCGCCGCCGCGGCTTCGGTGGCGTGTTCGATTTCCCGGTCCGTTGCGCCCAACACTCGGCCGTGAACTTTCGCCAGATCGCCGATACCTTCCCCGTCCCCTTCACTGTCCAATGACACGTCGCGCAGGATGGTATGAACCAAGGTGCCAAATCGCGGGCCCACCGATCGGCCGATGCTTTTTCCGATCGCCTCGAACTTCACCGTGATGGAGAAATCGCTGGGCGCTTCCGCCGCTTCGGTCGCGGTGAAAACATCGAACTCTTTTTTCTGTCCCGACGCGTTCACTTTCTCGCGCTGCGATTTCCACTCGCGGTAAGCGGTCAGGCTCGCCGATTCGTCGTCGTTCGAATCGCCCCGCAGTATTTCTTCCTGCCGCAACCCCAGATTGGCCGGCGGAGCCAGTTTCAAAATCCTCGGATCCCACCAAACCACTTCCTGCGTTCCCTGTTGCGGCGAATGCAATCCGGGTTGCACCGAGGGTTCTTCATGCGCGAAAAACGGCCGGTCCACTACCGAAGCGTCGCCGAATTTCGGGCAGCCTTCGGCCCGTGTTGCATTGCGATACCGGTCGTGCGCCGGATAAATGGCTTTGTTCAGCGGCGCCAGCCAGCCATCCAGCTCTTCATCGCCGACGCTCGGAATCACCAGCAGATCGCGGGCGCGGGTGGCCGCTACATAAGCTATCCGAACTCCTTCGGCGCGTTCCCGCAATCGCTCTTTGTCTTCGTGCTCGCGAAGTTCCCAGGGCGCGCAGCGCAGAAGCCGAGTAGCGCACAGGCGTTCTCGGGCGTCCACGTAACGGTCGGGATCGTGGGCCGCAATGTTGGCGGTCATATCGGCCAGAATCACGATCGGGAATTCCAGGCCCTTCGCTGCGTGCACAGTCATCAGCCGGACTCCCTCGGCGCCTTCCTCAAGCACCGGAGCTTCCGCCGATTCGGCCTTCTCCGATTGCGCATCCAGCTCTTCCACGAATCCGCGGAACGACACTCCACCCGACAGTTCGAAACTGCGGGCCAGGTCGGCAACCCGATAAACATTGGCGAGTACCTGATGGCCGGCAGGCCGCAGTGCGAACCCGGCGTGCGCCCGTGTAGCTTCCAGCAGCGAATTCACGGTATCGGCGATCGGCCTTCGATTGCGTCCGCGATTCAGATCGGCGAGCAGGTGCAGCGCTTCGGCGATCGGCTGAAAGTCCTGGTCGAGAGCCTCCGGCAGAGCGCGAAACGGGTGCAGCTTTCCGATTTCGTGATGGAAGCGCAGCAGCAAATTGTCCGGGATCGCAAACAGCGACCCTTTGAGAGTGGCGAAAACGGAAAGTTCATCTTCGGGCCATTCGATGGCGGTGAGGGCGGCGCGCAACGTTTCCACTTCTTCGCGGCTATGAAACGATTTCGATCCAACCAAAAGATGCGGGATCTCGCGAGCTTCCAGGCTGCGAACGTAATCGCGAGTAATGTCTTTCCCGAAGTTTGTAAAGCGGCGAAACAACAGGCAGACGTGTCGCGGTGAAATGGGCAGAAGTTGGTCCCCTTTTTCCGGATCGCGCACCTTCCAGCCGCTCTCCCTCACCAGCCATTCGATAAACGCCACAATGGTTTCGGGCAAGCATTGATCGATGGCCGCGCGCGAGATGCGCATGCTTCCGTAAGGCTTGGGAGCGGGCAGGGCAATGATGCTGGGTTGCTCGGGAATGGCGGCCATCTCTCCATAAAGAGGCGAGTAAGCGGCCTGGCCGGAAGCGGCGTCGTCCTGCATCTCTGTTTCAAACGCGGCATTGACTAATTGTTGGATCGGCCGCAGTGCCCGGAAGCTGGTGGTCAGTTGAACGACGCCAACGCCGCGTTGTTGCAGCGCGTCGCGGATTGCCCGATACAGCACAACGTCGGCGCGGCGGAATTTGTAGACGGACTGTTTGGGGTCGCCAACCACGAACAGCTTCCCCGCCTTCGGCGCCACCTTCAGCCAGTCTGATTCGGCGGGATTGTCCGCGGCCAGCAGGAGCAGGATTTCAGCCTGGAGCGGATCGGTGTCTTGAAATTCGTCGATGAAGATGTGCGTGAAACGATTTTGCAAGTAGCCGCGAACGTCCTCTCGATCGCGAACCAGATCGCGCGCCAGCAGCAGCAGATCGACAAAATCCAGTTTGCCCGCGCGCCGTTTCAGTTGATCGTAATGGGTGACAAGATCCCACATTTCGCCGCGAAGAATGGCAGCCAGGTCGGCGTCGGCGGCTTGCTGAAAGCCTTCCAGCCGATCCAGCAAATGTTGGCGGGCCTGCACCACTTGCTCGCGTGGGACGCCCTCCGCGAAGAAGCCCGAACCCTTCTGCGGGTTCTTCTTGATGTCCCGGATCAGTTTGATGAGGAGGCTTTCGAGCGAATCATAATCGCGGGCGCGTGCGGCTTCCGCGCGTTCAATCCAGGTGACCAGCGCCCGGGCGGGCCCGAGCGATTTCACCAGATTGTCGTTGCGTCTGGTGCAGCGCGAAGCGGCTTCCGAGATAAGCTGCACTTGCTCGACGAGAAGGTCGATTTCGTTCTCACGGTTGAATTCTTTTGTCCGCCAGGGCGCTGGATGGTCGCGCCATTCGATCAGTTTCCAGGCCGCGTATTGCAATTGTTCGATAGGGGAAGCGCCATCATAGGAGTCGCGCGAAGCCAGACGGACCAACGCGCGGCGGAGGCCGGGTGCGCCCGCGCCCAACTTGCGCTGCATCCAGGCGCGGAAAGCCCGTTCGTAAATGCGGGCCGCCTGCTGCTCGGAAAGTTCCTCAAACGCCGGATCCACCACGGCTTCCACGGGACGTTCGCGCAGGATTTGGGCGCAAAAGGAATGGATGGTTCCGATGGAGGCTTCTTCCAGATGTTCCAGAGCGTGTTCGATGTTCGACCGTTCGCCCGGAATTGTCGCTGTAACGCGCGCGCGGTCGAGTTCCTGGCGAAGGCGCAGCTTCAACTCGCCGGCCGCTTTGTTGGTGAACGTGACAGCGACGATGCGGTTGATGGTGGTGAGGCCGCCAGCGAGCACGGCGACAATGCGCGCAATCAGCTCCGTGGTTTTGCCGGTGCCGGCGGAGGCTTCGACGAGAAGGCTTTCGGCCAGCGAGTTCCGAATGCGCTCGCGTGCGGCATGGTCATCGAGTTGTGGCCGGATCGCGGGTGTTGTCATGATTGCTCAACCCAAATCATGGCGAATTCCGGATCTCGATCAGCGGCTCCAGACGATCGGATTGTTTGCGTTTGACGCGGACTTCTTCGTAAGGACCGCAGACCATGGAGTAGTCGCACATCGCGCAGGCGCCTGTTTGCGGTGCGGCTGGCAGGAAACCCTGCTCGATGGATTGGTCGATGGTTTCGAGTACGCGGCCCAGGCGGGCGCGCGATTCGTCGTTGACCGGAATATCGACGTCCGAGAAATCGCCGCGCTGGGTACAGTAAAAGAGCCGGCCCGACTGCACGGATTCGCCCAGTAATGTTTCGGCCGCCAGCGCATACAGCAAAGGCTGCAGGATGGCGCCGCCGCCCACATATTGCGGACGGTCCTTGGGCGCCTTGCCGGTTTTGTGATCTGTCACGCGCAGGGCATTGCTGGTGGAGTGGCGCTCGATCAAATCGATGGAGCCGCGCAAACGAACGCCATCCAGAATGACGGCCTCCTGGCTGGTGCTGGCGGGGTCGCGATCGGGATTGGGAGCAAGACCGAAACCGAATTCAAAATGGGCCGGCCGCCAACCGGACTCCCCGCCGGAGTCCCCGCTGGATTGAAATGCCGCCACGTGTTGCAGCCAGCCACGCAAGTCAGTTCGGAGGTTTTCGATTTCGCTCTTCCAGACGCGCGGGATGGCCGGCGCTAAATCCTCTTCGTATCGGGCCGCGACGCGGTCCAGCACTTGGTCCGCAAGGTCGAGTATGCGAGGCGGAATCGCGCGGCTCAGTTCCCGGAAGAGCTCGAACTGGACCGAGTGAAAGAGCGCGCCGCGCGTGAGCGGATCCATTTGTTCCAGGCGCGCGGGCTCTTCGCGGGGGCGAAAATGAAAGACCGCCTGAAGCGCGAAGCGATAGGGACAGGCGGCGAACTGCTGGAGCGAGGATGGCGAATAACCGAGGTTGGCCAAGCGGTGCGCTTGCAACGCTGCAAGCGTGGCGGGATCGGGATCCACGATGC
The DNA here is from genome assembly GCA_963747945.1 of Bryobacterales bacterium. Classification (GTDB taxonomy): domain Bacteria; phylum Acidobacteriota; class Terriglobia; order Bryobacterales; family Bryobacteraceae; genus Palsa-89. The sequence continues at coordinate 502,439 of CAVVHB010000022.1, read as the reverse complement.
CGTCGGCGTCAAACCAGCGGCCGCGCCAACGCCGTCCGCGAGTGCGCAGCGATCGGGCCAGGGCCTGGTTCGATTGCATCAGGTAGCGCGCGCTTCCACTAGCGGCCGCGCCGCGCAGCTGGAGCGAGGCCTGCAGCGAAGCCAGATCGTATTCGGCGTCGTCGATGGCGTCGCGAGGATTGGCGGGCGCGGGCCAATCCAGGCGCGAAGAAGCGGCACGGGCGGCGCGCTTCTCGAACTCGCGCAAAGAAGGCAAGCGGCCTTCGGCGGCGCGCACCACTTCGAGCGCGTAGAAAGACGGCACCCGGGCTCGGGATTGCGCGACGTCCATGCGCGGATAAGAGACCACCAGACTTTCTGACGCGGCAGCGGCAGCGGAGCGCAGCAACATGCGTTCTCGGGCGATACGTTGGTCTTGTGTGTCTAGATCCGCCGCAAGCGTGACACGCTGCTCGTCCAGCAAAAGCGGGTCTTCGAGAGCACGGCGCGGGAAAAGTCCCTCCGCGAGTCCAGGCAGAAAGACGACCTCAAAACTGCGGGCGCGCGCTTCCTGGATGGAGCCGACAAAGACGCGGCCGTAGCGGCGCTTGGGAGGTTCGGCGCGGAGGAATCCAAGGCGTTCGGACAGAACATCATGGACTTCGTCCAGCGAAGCTGGGCCCACCTCTCGCATCGGTTCCAGCTCGCTCAGAACGCTGAGCACGGACTCGGGGCGGCGCAGCGACATTTGCGCCAGCTCGCTCAGGCGGTCCAACCAGACTTCCCACTTTTCCGCGGATGGCAGGGATGCCAGCGCATCAATCAGTGGAAGGGCAAAATGTTCCAAACGTTCCAGCTGTTGTATGCGAAGGTCGATATGGGCGCGGCGCGAATCGTCGTCCTTTTCCAGATCGCGCAGCTGGGTTTGTAATTCGGCGCGAAGGCCGCGCAGACGGCGAGCCCAACGGTCGCGGCCGCCGATGACCGCGGCATCCACAAGCAGCTTTTCCCATCCCATAGGGACATCCAGCGGTGCGGGGGCTTCGGGCTCCGGCCCCTGCGGGGGTAACGCCAGGGGGGCCCCTTGGAACGTTGCCAGGACTTCGTCATCGGCGGGAACCCATTGCGCGGGACCAATGCGCGGAGAGCCGTCGGGATTCAGAGGCGGCGTCTGGCCCAGCGAAAGATATTCGGCGAAACGCGACGCGGAGCAGCCATCGCTCGCGCAGGCCAGCAACGCGAGAAAGGCGCGGCCGGCGGGGTCGGGACGCGCGGCGCCACGGCTCACATACTGTTCAACGCCGGCGCGGCGAAGCGCCTCTTCCACCAGCGGCTGGTAAGCAACGACGTTACGCAACAGAATCGCGATGCGGTCGAAGGGAGCGCCTTGTTCGGCGAGCGCGCGGATGCGGCGCGCAATCTCGACGCACTCGAAACTTTCGCCGGGGGCGGAGAACAGCAACGCAGGGTCCGGCGGCGCGGTAGGCGGTGGATCGGAAGAGAAGAGAAAGGTGCGGACGCGGTCGAGCGTTGCGGTGGGCGGCGTGATGTCGATGTTCTCCGCCGTGACGCCAAGCATGCGCGCGAGCGATGGGATGGCGTCGTCGCCGGTTGTCGCAGTGGCAAGAACGCTGGGAGATCGTTGCGCCAGCGCGGCCAGGAGCCGCTCATGAGACGCCGATTCCACGTCGATGCCGAGCAGAACCAGGGGAAGGCGGATGAAACGATGCTGGCTCTGTTCCGCTTCTTCAGCTGCAAGACGAAGCAGCATCGGCAGGTCAGCCACAGAGCGCGCGGCGAGCTCCTGTTCGTAGAGCGCGAGCAGGTGAGCAAGGTCGCCCGGAGGAACCACGTTTTGCAGGCGAAGTTCGGTGATGGTCTTGGCAAGGGCGCGAGCGAAGCCCGGTGTTTGAGCCACCGGGGCGAAATAGGGCAGTTGGTTCGCGGCTGCGGCGGCGTGAATAATGCGCGCGGCCAGCGCCTCCATGCCAAGCCTGGAGATGGGCGCAAGCGCGAGGCGGCCCATGGGCTGTGCAGCCAGATGGACGGCGAGTTGCGTGAGGGTGAGCGCGTGAACGCCTTGGCAGCCGGATGGAAAAGCGCGGGCGGCAAGTTCGTTGGCGGCGGCGCGCGTGGGAGCGATGACGAGAATTTGCGAGTGCTCGGGTTTTTCGGCCAGGAACGCGGCGGCGCGCTGGAGCAGCGTGGCGTTGGACCGGGCGTGAAGCAGCGCGCGAGGGATCACAGACAATTATATTGGGTTGGCAAGGCAGGGAAGAGTTGAATGCCCGGCGCGAGCCCCTGGTCAGTTGGCGCGCGTGAGCACTTCTTCCAGAATGCCGGTGGTGGAGTAGCCTGGCTCGAGCGGCAACGCGAGCACCTGGCCGCCGGCGGCTTCCACCTCTTCGCGGCCGGCGATGAAATGCGTCCAATCGGCGCCTTTGATCAAGACATCGGGAAGCACGGCGGCGATCAAGTCGCGCGGCGTGTCTTCGTCGAAGAACGTGACGGCGTCTACGGCGGCGAGCGCGGCGGCGAGTTCGGCGCGCTGGTCTTGCGATATGAGCGGGCGCGTGGGACCCTTCAGCCGTTGCACGCTGGCATCGGTGTTCAGCGCCAGGATCAAAATGTCGCCAAGCGACCGGGCGGCTTCGAGTAGCCGGATGTGGCCGGGATGCAGAATGTCATAGCACCCGTTGGTGAAGACCACCTTCCGGCCCGCGCGTCTCCATTCAGCGCGCACCGCGATCAACTGTTCCCGCGAGTATATTTGGCCCAACGGCCTATTCTATCGTGAGCGGTCTAAAACAGGCCGCGCAGGGTCTGGGCAAAATTGGCGACGTCCAGCGTACCTATTCCGTCGCCCGGGTTGTAACCGTTGCTGCCGTTATAAAACCAGTTGTCGCCATAGGGGATAGCGTTAAACGGAGCGTTACGCCCGAAGTAGCCCAGACCGGTGCGAACCAACGGGTAAAGCGAGTTGTTGAGCAATCCGAGCCGGGTTCTCATGTTCTGGCCCAGCAAAGCGGTGACCCCGTTCAATTGCGGCGCAACGAAGCTGGTGCCGCCGTAATAGATTTGAATACCGAACCCGGATACATCGGAGGTGTAGTAGATTTGGTATCCAGTGTCCGGATCGGCATTGAAAGAAATATCCGGCACATTGCGGCCCGGATAGAACGGCGGCAAAGCGTACACCAGCCCCAGACCCTGATAGTAAAGGTTCTGGCCGGGTTGGCTCAGTTGAGCTCCAAAGACACCGAACTGATAAAGAGGAACCGGGAACATGATGCTGACCCCGCCGCCGCTGCCGGTTGGAAAGATTCCGCAGGCTATGGGATTTGGCACACCGAGGGCCTGGCACAGCGGTTCCAGATAGTCCCAGCCCCACACCCGCTCGTGCGGGACATTGACTGTGAAAATGCCGGAGCCGGTGCAGGCCGCTGTGAGGCAAAACTCCTGAGGGCCGGGCAGCGTGGTGCCGCCCGCGGCGGTGATGTAAGAGTCGCTAGCCGGATAGCCGACGCTCAAGGGCTGGCTGCAACTTCCCGGGGTGGACGGCGAGTACGGGCCGAAGCAGCCGAGAATGTAATTCACTTCGTACGCACCCCCGTCGCCCGACGAAGTAAAAGCCGTCTGTCCCTGGATGGACGCGCGAAGAAGAAGCTCGTGAGTGGCTTGGGAAGCGCCCACGGTTTTCCCCGTGATTGGATCCGTGACCGGAGTGTTCTCAAGATTGAAGAACCACTCCCAGGAACCCCAGCTCATGGAGAGACTGTCTGCTTTGTTGTCATCCACGGCCTTGGCGAAAATGTCGACGAAGTTGGCCAGGGAATTGGGCGCTTGATAAACAATAATGTTCGCGCCTGGCGCTATTCCGCCAGACTGCTCCACATCGAGCGTGGTCTCGAGGGAGCCGGAGGCGTCGCTGGGCGCCCCGGGCCCACCGTCGACATTGACGATCTGGATGCGGTTCGGATTGACCTTGAGGCCGAGAGCGTTCCAGTACGCAAAAGCGTCGCTCGGTGTGAAGGAAGCAAACGTCAGGATTCCAATGGTGCGGCCGGCTCCCGTCAAACCTTGCTTATACAGAGGGTTCACATCATAGAGCTGCGCGAAATCAGCCACGGTTAGGAGTCCGGGAGGATTCGTGGTCGTCTTCGTTTTGGATTCCGCGTTCGCTTCCGCTGACCTGATCGCCGGCGGAGCGACCTTATAGTCGGGGTGCATTATGGGACTGGTATCGAGCCCCGCTACAGACGCCACAGCCGAGGAGATTTCCGCGGGAACGATGGCGCGGCCGGTGGCGGCACGATAGGTGTAGCGTGCCGCGTTGCCTTGCGCGGCAACTTCAAAACTGTGCAGGCTGATCTGGAAGGTGCGCTCGAAATCGGACGGCAGGCCCGTCACCTTGAGAGTGGTCGCGGTGGTTTTCTCAGCCTTCAGCCCATATTTGGCCAGGGCCGCAACCACCTTGGCTACGTCGGCGCCGGTGGGCGCAAAGCGCGCAGCGAACTGTTCAGCGGTGAGAAATTGGTGATACTGCGGATCGCCCTGCCGGTACAGCGCCTCGTGCAGCTTTTCAGCTTCCTCCAGGTTGGGCAGCTTCAGCGCGATGGTGACCGACATCGGAGTGGTTGCGGCCCGGGCATCCAAGGGGCCGCGATCGATTGCATTCGGCGTGGCTGCGTTTGCTGAGGCAGCCAGCAGGCATAGGATAGAGATGTTGCTAGAAAAGCGAAACGTGGTCATGGGATCCTCCTTTTGCGTAACTAAGTGGAACAACATCGAGCCGGTGCGCCGCATTTGTTCGTCCCCGCGCGGAGCCGGCTCGCCAGACAAAGGCAAATGATTTTGCCGTGTTAACTTTGTTCCAGCGATATTATCCGAATTGGAACGGTGGTGCAAGCACTCATTTACCGCTCTAGTACTGCTAATTTCCGACGCGTCACAGTGGTCAGACTTTCAGGCGTGAACATTTTTGAGGAGTGAACAAGGAGTGACAATGAAAATCTTCAGACTGTTTCTCATGTGCGGGTCGGCAGCCTGCGCTTTTGGCCAGATCGGAACTTCCGTTACCCGAGAATACAATTTTCCGCCAGTCGGGCTCGCCAGTTCGGAAACCGCGCAAGTCAACGTGCTGAACAGTGTGTCGACGATCACCACAGCGGGCGCGGCAGCCCCGTCCTGTTCCGGAACAATCACCTTTGCCAACGCCAGCGGCAAAGCCGTCGGCAACCCGGTGAGCTTCGCGACTTCGGGATCGCAGATCTTTTCGACCCAGCTCACTTTCAACCAGCTGGGAGCGGCGGGCACGCGGGGCGAGTTCGTGGCGAGTATCCAGTTGACTGGTAGGTTGTTGCCGTTGACAACTTCGTGCGCGCTGGTCTTCTCGCTCGAAACCTATGACGATGCAACCGGAGTCACGCACGTCTATTTAGGGAATTCAGCAGCCGCGGGCACCGGGATTTCGAGGCTCCCGTTAGTCCCTTAGGCCGGGGTTGAAACCCGAAATCGGCAGCGCTCTCCGATGGTGGGGTTGAGGGGGTGCCGGCCGGCCATTCGGCGGCTTCGCGCATTCGCCGTCGTCGTCGCGCGGCTGGCCGGGCTCTTCATTGCGTGAGCAGGATGGTAGCTGTTGCGATGGCTTTCTGATCTTCAATTGAGGTGCAAGGCGTGAGTGTATACGTGCTCAGCGCGGCGGCTGGCGTTGCTTCGTACGGCGACTCGGTCAGAAAGCCGCTCCAGTTGGGCGGCGTGGTGGTTTGATCAACGACGGCGTGTTCGCCGCCGCTGAATCTGATAAGGTTTCTTGCCATGCACCGAGTTTAGGGCTCGGCTCCCAGGCTGCCGCAAGTCCGCCGGCTGAAGAGCGCGCCGCCACGAGTAGGCGTGAGCGAGCAGGCAGAACGCTTTAGCAGGATTGACCAGGGCGGGTAAGGCATCGTGGTAGATCGTGTGACTGGATGCGGGCAGGTTGTAGCTCAAAAGGGCTTTGTGTTCGTTACTTCCGATAACAGGTATTATGTCAAGTAACGGGGTAGTGGGTCAGTTTGAGATGAGAAATCGGGTGCTTCAATGCCACAAGTCAGCGCGGCACCCGGCGGCGCAACTCATCAAAGAAGTTGAACAAAAGTGTCAGTTCGTGATCGTTCGCCGGTGCCTGGGAAGTTTTCACCGGCGTGATCACGGCCATGCGCTTTCCATCCGGGGACGGAATAAAGTCCTGGCTACCTAGCTTGTCGATCACAACCCGCGGCTTCTCCGGTACGAATGAGCCGCCATTCAGGGAGTAGTTCACCATCATGACCTGGCCTTCCGCTACGTAGCCTAGCTCGCGGCCATTGCGCAGCCACCACGGGCCGATCCCGCCGCCGTTTGAGATCTGCCACTTGGCGCCTGGCCCTGAGGTGGGCAGTGGAAACGGCCGCACATATATCTCGTTCCTACCCGACTCGTTCGAGGTATAGGCCAGCCAGTGCCCGTCGGGCGAAAGTCTGGACCAGTGTCGTTGAACTGATCCTTGAGGAACTGCTCGGGCTTGCCGGCCTTCAGTTGTCCGGCTTGATCCACCAGGGGAACGGTCCAAATCTGATCGTTACCAAACTTCTCGGCATAGGCCAGCCGCTTCCCATCGGATGTGAATCCGGAAGGGTCCAGACCATGGGTGCTCTGGATCAACTGCCGCGGCTGGCTGGCTCCGTCGGAGCGGGTCCAATAGAGCCCCTTCCCCTGGGCGCCGAAAACGATGTAATGCCCGTCCAGACTCCAAAGCGGCGAATAGTACCTTCCCCCGCCAAACGTCAGTCTCGTCATGGCATCGCGCTCGGTGTCGTACACCCACAGATCCTGGCTCGTTGGCTGGGGCAACACAAACGTTAACCGTTTGCCGTCGGGCGAGAGGTAGAGGCTTGCATATACGTCGGGCCTGGCAAGTATCGTTTCTCTCTTGCCCGCGCTGTCCACCCATTCGATATACCCCAGTCGAGCCTTGCCCTCCCCACCACTCTTGCGATAGACCAGCGTGCCGTTCCCAGAGAAATCCAGGTCGTTACCGGGCTGGAGGTCAGTGAGAACCGGGACAGCTGCTCCGCGGGTCTCCAGCCGGTTCACGTCAAACGGGATCGCGAACAACGTTCGATCGTGTGTATACACCAAGTGGCCGCTCGGCAGATAGCGGGCGAAATCGGTCCCGCGCACCAACGTCTTCCGGCGCCGATCGGCAAAGGAGAAGACCTCAACGTTGCCTGGAGTTTCGCTTGGCTCCCGGTAGTCAATAAACAAGACTGCTTTGCCGCCGGGCAAGATTTGTGGAGTTCGATAAAGAATATCTCCTGGCCCGAGGTCGAGAACCGTCGTGGGCGCTCCACCGTTTTCCGGGACTCGCAACAGTCCGTGTGTGAACCCTCCTCCGATGATGATGGTACCGTCGGTACCCCAGCTTGCCCCGTATTCCGAGGGGACATCCGCGAGCGACACCACGATGCCGCCTTCCACCGAAACCTTGTTCAGCCTTCTGCCACCGTCGTTGAAAAACCCCACCCACCGGCCGTCCGGTGAAAAAAAAGGGTGCCCGGACGGCTCTGTGCCCGGGAGCTCTTCAGCATTAGCTTGATCCAACCGCCGGGTGTAGAGCTTGGTAGGATTGCCAGAAAAGTAGACCAATCGCGTGCCGTCCGGCGAGAGGAGTTCATGGCCGATGACGTTCCGCAAGCTGACGTCGGGCCCCAAATCCATGTCCACCCGAACCAGCGGCTGCAACACCGGTCTGGTAGATCGCCACAAGGCCCACAGCGCGACGCCAGCGATCACGGTAAGGATTGCGGCCGCGGCGGCCCAGGGAAGTATGCGGCGCGGCGCGGCGGCGGCCACCCGCCTTTTTTCCGGCGCCGGCGCAGTCTCCGATTCCAATCGACGTTGGGCGCGCAGCAGATCGGCGTGCAGGTCGGCCGCGGTTTGGTGCCGCAAGTTCCGGTCCTTTTCTAATGCCCTCTCGATGATTCGCCCAAGCTCTGGCGTAAGCTCCGGATTCAGTTCGCGCGCCGGCTGAGGATCTTTATTCAGCAGAGCGTCACAGATGTCCGTCCAACTGTTGCCGGTGAATGGCAGCGACCCGGTGGACATCTCATACAGCACAACGCCGAACGAGAACAAGTCCGTGCGCGCATCAACCTCCTTGCCGCGCGCTTGCTCCGGCGACATATAGGATACTGTGCCAACAGTGCTACCAGTCTTAGTCAGAGCTTCTTTGTCCGACGGATCGGAGTCGGGTAGTCCAACCGTCTTGGCCAGCCCGAAGTCGAGAATCTTCACCATCCCTTGGCTGGTAACGAAGATGTTGCCGGGCTTGATGTCGCGGTGTACAACCCCGCGGGAGTGAGCAGCATCGAGCGCCTCGCTGACCGGAATGGCGATGGAGCACAATTCCTGGTTTGAGAAGCGGCCAGACGCGATCCGCTCCTTCAAGGTCTGGCCTTCGAGCAACTCCATGACGAGGTAATTGGGGCCCACGTCAAAAAGCGTGCAGATGTGCGGATGATTCAGCGTGGAAATCGCCCGGGCTTCGAGTTGAAATCGCTCGCTATAGCGCTCTGCCGCAATCTTGATGGCAACCACACGCCCCAGCCTGGTATCGACGGCGCGATAAACGGTGCCCATCCCGCCTGCGCCGATGGCCCTCTCGATCTGGTAAGGGCCCAACTGCGCCCCGGCGGCCATAACAGTTTCGGTAGCGTTGTCCAGAAGCCCGGCAGCCGGCTGATCGAGGATCTGACCGCCGGAATCGAGGTCAAGCATGCGTTCTACCCGAGTGCGGATTTCGGGATCCGTACATTCCAGCAGAACCGAGCGCTCGTCGGGATTACGCTGGCGCGCCGCATGATACAGATCTTCGATCTGGCGCCAAACCTCCGGTGTCATTGATTTGTTTCTAGATAGTTTACGTTACTTTCCGCCCGTGCCTGGGGTGTGCCGTAGGCCGGAAGTTCACCGAACCGACCTGAAGCTAAAAAAAGAGGGCCCGAACTCGCTGGGAGGCGCTTGTCCGGGCCTGAGGGAAGAAATCGAAAAATCTTGCGGTGCTATTTCTAGCGGTGATGGCCTCCACCACCACCCGCATGTCCGCCGCCGCTTGCGTGCGGTGTGCCGCCGCTGCTTCGGCCGCCGCTGGAAGTGGGACCACTCCGTGCCCCGCCAAAACTGCGCGGCTGCGAATAATTGCCTTGTGAAGAAGAGCCGCCCGAGTACCCGCGTTGTTGGACGATGGGCGGGCTGATCCGGACCGCGCCGCCTTCGCGACTGGAGGCTGAGGGGCTGTAGCTGCGATTGAACTGAGACTCGCCCCTGGCATACGATGCGCCGGTGCCAGCGCCACTAGTGCCGTGAATCGGCTCACCAAAGTGGTTCCAACCATGCGCGGCGGATTCACCCGCGCCCCGCGAGTTCCCTGCCGGCGAGCTGAAATTCCCGCGCGACATCTGCTGCATTCCGCGCTGCTGCTGCTCGAAACTGGTGTGCGCCACGCGCGGCGCCTGCATGCGGCTGGCGAAGCTTTGCGATCGCGTCTGCGGATACCTTCCGCTCACCGCGCGATTGGAAAAGCGCAAGCTAGAGCGATCCGGCGTCACCGGCAACACTCCGTGCACCACACCAGCCGACGCAAGCTGGGAACGATTCAGCGCGCCGATCTGGCCGCCGCGCCCGAATCCGCTAGCGTTCACACCAATCGCGCCGCCCGTAATGCGAGCGTTGCGGAACGAATTGGCGATATTCACATTGTTGATGATGGCGGTATGATTCCCGAGGTAGCCGCCACCGAATCCGCCGTAGAAGCCTCGTCCCCACCAGGGGTGGAACACTTCAAACGGCGCCAGGGCTACCCAGCCCACTCCTCCAAATCCGAATCCAACCCCGATGCCCAAACCCCCACCGTAACCAAAGAAACCCACATAGGCCGGCGCCCAGAAAGGCCGCGCAAAGACTGGTCCCGGATACCAGGCCCATCCGCCCGCGCCCCAGAACCAACGGCCATAGTGATACGGCGCCCAGCCCCACGGATCGGCGCTCACCCAAGTCCATCCATAGTAGTCTTCCCAAACCCACTGGCCGTTTTGATAAGGCGCCCAATTCGGGCCCACCGTGGGTTGCCACACCGACCCGTAATTCGGATCGTTCACCCACTGGCCGTTCTGATCCAGATCCTCGCCGCCGCTGATCGCGGGGCTCATGTGCCGGGCGCTCTGCGAATTTTCGATATACCGGTCGCGCTCGTCATTCCAGCGGTCGAAGGGATCCAAAGGAGTGCCCTGCACCACCTGGAACTCGGCGTCGGCGGCCGCCCCGCGCGCATCCATTGTCTGGCCGGCCTCCAGGCGCTCTCCGCCGCGCTGGCTGTCGATTTCAGCCTCGCCGGATCGCACGCTGATTTCCGAAGTGCCGTCCTCATGGACTGTCACGCGATACGCACCCGGACGCAGAGGACGAACGGCCACGCTCGGAGTGTCCACTTCCACTTGCACCTGGCTGGGGCGGAGCGTGCGGAACGTCACCGTTCCGGTGGCAATCTGTATCTGGAAGCTTCTCACGTCCATGGCGGTAAACCGAACTTCCGAATTCGGACCGACGCGAATCATGTTGGAGGAATCCAACTGCACTTCCGCGCGTCCGGAGGAACTGGTGAGCAACCGGTCGTCAGCCTGGAGCGGAGCGTTCAGCGCCGCAGCCACCACGTCGCCCGAATCCCCGCGGCGGACCGAAACGTCGCCATTCACCACGCTGATACGCGCTACGGCGCGTCCGGGCTCGTATTGGCCGTCGGGATCGGGGTTGGGATTAGGATCGGGATTGTCCTGCGCGCGCAAAGAAACCTGCGCCATCACGGCTAAAACAGAAAGGAGCGCCGGAAGAAGTCGTTTCATGGGGCCGCCGAACATTCAGGCTTCGAAAAGGCAATCCCAATGCCAAGTACTTATCGCTTAGGAATGAAAGGTTTGAGGAAATTTGTCGGGAAGGCCGCCTGGCCGAAAACCACCAGCAGTGCTTGGGATGAGCCTTAAAATGCGGCTGAAGCCGCATGTACCCAACCTTCTTGTATCGTCGGGACAATTCGAGTAAACTATAGTTAATTTGTGGGCCTCAACTACAGTCAATAGTTCCCTGCCCGAGGTGCATTCGAGCGTCCCCACCACTCAGATTTCGGCGTGGCGGCGCATGCTGGCGTTCGCCGGGCCGGCCTACCTGGTAAGCGTCGGCTACATGGATCCCGGCAATTGGGCAACCGATCTGGAAGGCGGCGCGCGCTTCGGCTACCAGTTGCTTTGGGTGCTGGTGCTATCGAATCTTATGGCGATTCTGCTCCAGACCTTGAGCGCCCGACTGGGGATCGTCAGCCAGCGCGACCTGGCGCAGGCCTGCCGAGAAACCTATCCGCGTGCGGTCTCCTACGCGCTGTGGGTACTGTGCGAAATCGCGATCGCGGCCTGCGATCTGGCGGAAGTGCTGGGCGCGGCCATCGCTTTGAACCTGCTGTTCCACATTCCTCTGCTTACGGGAGTGCTGCTGACGGCCGCGGACACGCTCTTATTACTGTGGTTCACGCGGCTGGGAATCCGCGTCATTGAAGCGTTCGTACTTTCCCTCATTGCGATTATCGCGGTCTGTTTTGCCATCGAAATTTTCTGGGCCGGAACGCCGATTCTCTCCGACGTCGCCCGCGGGATTGTCCCGCATCTGTCCGCGCGGACGCTCTACATCTCCATCGGTATCTTAGGCGCCACCGTGATGCCGCACAACCTGTACCTTCATTCGGCGCTTGTACAAACACGGCGTATCGGGAAGAGCGAGCAGGAGAAGCGCATCGCCTGCCGCTTCAATCTTATCGACTCGACAATCGCGCTCAACGCCGCTTTACTCGTGAACGCAGCTATCTTAGTCCTGGCTGCGATGGTGTTCTTTCGCCGGGGCATTGTGGTCACAGAGATCCAACAAGCCAGCCATCTTTTGACGCCCTTGCTTGGAACAACGTTTGCCAGTATTTTCTTCGGAGTAGCTCTACTATCCTCAGGGCAATCTTCAACTCTCACCGGCACTATGGCCGGGCAAATCGTGATGGAAGGGTTCCTCAATATTCGCATGCGGCCCTGGTTGCGGCGTTTGCTGACCCGAACTTTGGCCATCATCCCAGCCGCGTTTACGGTTTATCTGGCAGGTGAGAATGGAACATACAAGCTACTGATTTTAAGCCAGATTATCCTAAGCATGCAGTTGCCGTTCGCGGTGATCCCCCTCATCCATTTCACGAACAACAAAGAGCGCATGGGGGAACTCGCCAATCGCTTATGGGTTAAGGTGCTGGCGTGGCTGACTGCGATTTTGATCGTTGTTCTGAACGTCTGGTTGGTGATGCTGTCGGTCAGGGACTGGTCCGCCGATGTCGGAGTGTGGCGAGTACGGCTGGAACTGGGGCTCTTGCCGATACTTACCGGCTTAGCCTTATTGCTGCTGTGGGTGACCTTTCATCCAGTCCTGCCGCGCTGGATGCGCGAAGTGGCTAGCGCGTCGGTTGAAGTTGCTGGAGACCTTGCCGGCGAGCTCCCCGTCGACATCGCTGAGAATCTGCCGATCCCAACCTACCGGAAAATCCTGGTTCCGCTCGATCACACCAGCCGGGATCGGGACGCCATCGCACATGCTGCGGCCATGGCGAAGCAACAAAACGCCAAACTCTACCTGCTGCATGTGGAAGAAGGCGTGACCAGCCAGCTTTTCGGACCGCTCTCTTCCACCGCTGAGGTGGAGGCCGGCGATCATTATCTGCACCAGATCGTCAGGGACCTGGAGAGCCAGCAGATTCCAGTGGAGATGGTGGTCCGGCATGCACGCACTCCGACCAAGGAGATAGTGCGCTACGCCGAGGAGCTAAAACCGGATCTGGTAGTCATGGGCGCGCACGGCCACAAGGGCTTGAAAGACATCGTGTTCGGGACTACAATTAATGCAGTCCGTCATAAATTGAAGGTGCCCCTGCTGATCGTTCGTGGAACGAAGTGAGGGCTAGGCTATAGCGAGCTAATATTCGGCAGGGGTTGTGTCGAAGGTATACACAACGAGCCAAGAGCGAATTAGAACCCTATTGTTTTCAGCGCCCTGAATTAGCACAGCATTGGCGGAAGACTTGCATATAGGATAGCTTACTGATGATGCGGAAACTGATCATCTTGGCCTTGGCGGCTGCCTGCCTATCCTCTCTACCCGCTTCAACTCTCCAGCGGCTCAGCCTGACCGATATGATCCAGAAGTCGACCATGATCGTTCGGGGTACCGTACAGCCGGGAACATTGCCGATACTCCGGGGCGCGATCATCTACACGCACTATCAATTGTCAGTGACAACTGCCTACAAAGGAACGCCCGGGCCGGTGGTGGACGTTGCCGTTCCTGGTGGCGTGCTCAACGGGATGCAGCAGCCAGTGGCGGGAGCGCCCACGTTCGCCCCTGGACAAGACTACGTATTCTTTTTGTGGACCAGCAAGGCCGGGCTGACACAAGTGATCGGGCTGTCGCAGGGCTTATTCAACGTCACAACGAACGCCCAGGGCCAGTTCATTGTTTCGCGCGGCGCGGCGAGCGAGCCGATGGTGAATTCGTCGGGGCAAAGCGTCGCCGATTCCAATCTCCAGATGCCGTTGGCGCAGCTTGCCGCTAAGATCCAGGCGGTCCTCACCGGAGGCGGCGCGCAATGACCAGGCGCTGGATTGGTCGCCTTGCGGCGGTTGTGGCAAGCGGCTTTTTGCTCGCGAACACCGGTTCGGCGTATTACTATTACACCTACTTCAACAGTGTCGGGGCGCCCTACACGCCGATCGTCGCCCGGTTCGATCTGAATACGCTATCGCACAATACGGTCCCCTTCTTTGTTTCCGCGACCGGCCCGTCGGCGATGTATCCGGGTGATAGTTTCCCTGCTCTCATCAGCCAGATGAGCGCCGCCGCCAACGTATGGAACAGTGTTGGCACCTCCAGCATCCGGCTGGCGTACGGGGGCTTGTTCAGCCCGGGAACAAGTGAAGCCGCGCCTGGGATTCAGATCGAGTTTTCCGACGACATTCCGCCCGGTTTGCTGGCCTTCACCATTCCCACCGTGGTTGGCAACCTTGCTAGCGGCCCCAACGGCACGAAGTTTCTGCCGATCTATCTTTCGCTGGTGGAGTTGCCGAGCGATCTGAGCGCGGCCAGCAATACCTTTACCGGGCCGAGCTACAGCGAGGAGTTTTTCGTGACGTTGGTTCACGAATTCGGGCACAGCCTGGGCCTGCAACATACGCTGGCGTCGAGCGTGATGTCCACCATCACAACCAGCGCGTCAACCAAGGCGAATCCGCTGGGCGCCGACGACATCGCGGGCATTTCCCTGCTCTACCCTTCCGGCAATTATCTGTCCACGGTGGGCAGCATCTCCGGCGTCGTGACCATGAACGGACAAGGCGTGAACCTGGCGTCGGTGGTGGTGATTTCGCCCAGCAATCCGGCGATTTCCACCCTGACCAACCCGGACGGCACGTATCAGATCAACGGAATTCCTCCGGGACAGTATTACGTTTATGTGCATCCGCTGCCTCCGCCGCTCGAAGGCGAAAGCAGCCCGGACAACATTTACCCTCCTCACAATTCGGCCGGGACTTATTTTCTGCCCAACACCGGATTCGTCACGCAGTTTTATCCCAATACCTTGAGCCCGTCGGTAAATCAGGGATCTTTGATTACGGTAAAGGCCGGCAACGTCGACCCACAGATTAATTTCAACGTCACCCCGCTCGGTTCGCCGGGTGTGGCTTCGGTGCGAACTTATAGCTATGTGCAAAATACCTACATGTTCGGCGCGCCGGTCCTGTTGGGCGCAACCACCACCATCGCGGCGGGCGGCTTCGGCAGCGTCGGTCTGCTGCAACAGAATAATGCGCTCACTCCCGGCTTGAGCGTCGGCATGCTCGGCACGGCAGCGCAAATCACGAATCTGAGAGCTTATCCGGCGGGCAATCCATACATCGCGGTGAATGTGATGCCGAACTTCACTGCCAGAAGCGGAGCAATGCATCTGCTGTTCAGCACCCCCGGCAATGTCTACGTGCTGCCTTCGGGATTTTCGGTGGTGGACGCGCCTCCGCCTGTGATCAGCGCGCTGGCTCCGGCCGGAAACGGAAGCGGCAATGTAGCCATTGCGGGCCAGCAGTTCACGTCCAGCACGCAAATCTGGTTTGATGGCGTGCCCGCGACCATTCAGTCGCAGACCAGCAATTTGCTGATCGTCACTCCGCCCTTTGCTCCGGCTGGTTACACGGCGGCGGTTACCGCGTTCAATTCCGATGGACAGAGTTCGCTGCTCGTGAATCCAGCAGCCAACGCTTATACCTACGTCGCGGGTGCGACACCCGCGGCCCTCGCCTCCGGCCCAAGCCTGGTGGTGAGCCCGAGCGTCATCCCCGCCGGCGGCGCCGTGACGGTGGACGTGGAAGGCACCAACACAAGCTTTCAAGATTCGACGACGGTGGGATTTGGAACCAGCGACGTCCAGGTGAACCAGATCGACGTGATCAGCCCGATTCATATGAAGGTCACTGTGACGCCCAACGTCAGCATCAGCTCCGCGAACATCACTGTGACAACCGGCTTGGAAATGATTTCACAGGCCGTGGGCTCGCAAATCACCACCACCAACTCCCCGCAGTAGACGCCACAAAGAGTAGGCGCGACAATAGAAAGCACCGATGTTCAGACTCCTGCCGGGTTGCGGGCTCCTTTCTTGTGGGCTACTCTTTTCCTACGGACTGCTCTTCCACTGCGAGCTCCTGAGAGGGCAAAGCTCCACTCTCAGCGCCGAATTAGATGAGCGAATCTCGTCCGCCCTCAGCGCGAGCGGCGCGCCCAGCGTCTCGGTGGCGGTATTTCAAAATGGCGACATCGTTTACGCCAAGGCTTTTGGCAAAGCGAACATCGCCGAAGACCGGCCGGCCGATGTGTCCACGCGCTACGCCATTGGATCGGTGAGCAAGCAGTTCACGGCGGCGGCTCTGCTGCTTCTCGCCGAGCGCGGGAAGGTCTCGCTGGACGATAAAGTAGCCAAATATTTTCCCGACCTGACGCAGGCCCGCGAGGTCACCATTCGCGAGCTGCTCTCGCATACCTCCGGCTACGAGGATTATGCGCCGCAGGACTACATCATCCCGGACTGGACGCGTCCCACCACCCCGGGCGCAATAATGGACCAATGGGCCAAGAAGCCGCTCAATTTCACTCCGGGCACACGCTGGCAGTACAGCAATACGAACTATGTGATCGCAGCGCAGATTTTTGAGAAAGTGACTGGCCAGCCGCTGTTGGCGTTTCTGCGCGAGAAGATCTTTCAGCCGCTCGAAATGACGACGCCCGGCGACATTTCCGAACACCAACCAGGGGACGCTTCCGCGTATACGCGCTATGCGTTGGGTCCGCCGCGCCCGGTTGCCCGGGAGGGTCCAGGTTGGATGTCCGGAGCCGGCGAGCTGGCCATGACGCCGTCCGATCTGGTGCGCTGGGACATCGCTTTTCTGCAGAAGAAAATCCTCTCGGCGCGATCCTATGACGAGTTCACGCGCGAAGTGAAATTGAAAGACGGCAAGGAGACTCATTACGCGCTGGGCTTGAGCCTGGGCGACCTGAACGGTACGC
The DNA here is from genome assembly GCA_963747945.1 of Bryobacterales bacterium. GTDB lineage: Bacteria > Acidobacteriota > Terriglobia > Bryobacterales > Bryobacteraceae > Palsa-89. The sequence goes on along the minus strand of CAVVHB010000022.1, from coordinate 485,759 downwards.
CGATGATCTCGCACACCGGCGAAGTCTCCGGATTCCTGGCGTCGAACGCGGTGTTTCCAGGCAAGGGCGTGGCGGTGGTGGTGTGTTCGAACGAGGACGGGATCAGCCTGATCGGTCCGCTTTCGAGGCAAATCGCCGAGCTGGCGCTGGGCGGAGCGCCGGAGAAAGAGCTGGTGCAGGTGCGCGGGATTCTGGAAGGGCTGCGCGAAGGGCACATCGATCGTGCGATCTTCACTCCGGATGCGAATGCCTACTTCAACGATGTTGCGCTGAAGGATTACGCGGCGTCGCTGGCACCGCTAGGGAAGCTACAAGACATCACGAGAACGAACGAGCAATTGCGCGGCGGAATGACGCATCGCAGCTACCGCGCGCAGTATGAGAAGAAGACGGTGCTGCTCAACGTCTACGTCACCACGGACGACCAGTACGAGCAGTTCCTGGTGGAACAATCGTTATAGCCGGTGGTGGCAAAGGTACACGCGGCTTTCAGCCGCGTTCCGGCCGGCGAAGCAAATCCCAAACCCGGCTAAAGCCGGGTGTACCAGCGCCTATTTACTACCTTGACTTAGCTTCCGGAAGTAGTCGGCCACCGCATCGGAGTAGCCCGGCGGTACGGTCTCCGATCCAGCGCTGCGCACCTGATCGGAGTTCTTATCTTCCAGCTTGCGGCGCAACTCCAGCTCCAGGCGCTCCATCTCCGGTAGCACCTCGTGACTCAGCCGTTGCGACAGTTCGGCGTCGTTGCTGACGTATCCCGGGTTCAGCGCTCGCGACAGGTTGGAATAGTCGCCCTGGATGTCGGGGTTTTGACGGACGAAGTCGCGGATCTGGTTCAGATCGCGCAGCGACTCGCGATAAACCTGGTTAATATCTCCGCCGCCTGCGTAGCCGTTGCCTGGCGTCACTGGACCACCGCCGCCGAGGGGTGCGTAGCCGGAGGCATTTCCGCCGGCCTGGCCGTTCCCGTTCTGTGCGGACTGGCCGCTTTGGCCCTGCTGCCCGCCTTGCCCTTGCTGGCCACTTTGTCCTTGTTGTCCCTGTTGCCCGTTCTGTCCTGGCTGTCCGTTCTGTCCCGGTTGTCCGTTTTGTCCCGGCTGTCCGCCAGGCTGTTGGCCCGCCTGGTTGCCGCGCTGCAGTGGATTGGATTCGCGGCCCTGGCCGGGCTGCTGACCCTTACCCTGCTGGCTTTGGGCAAGCTGCTGCATCCGGCTTCGCATGGCCTCCACGCGGGCCAGCGCCTTTTCAAGATCGCTGTTGTCGCCACCGGGACCTTGCCCTGGTTTGCCGCCCTGCTGCTGATTGGCAGCCTGCGCCTGCTGCAGCTGATCGCGCAGATTGTTCAGCCCCAGACCGACGTTGTTTTCGCGCAGCCACGCCTGGGATCCGTAGCCTTGCCGGATGAACTGCGCGTTCTGCCGCATGTGCATCTCGAGCTCATTCTGCTGCGCCTCACCCAGTGCTTCACGCAGTTTGTTTCCGGCCGGATTCTGCGCCCCGGACATGCTGCGAGCCGTGTCCGAGATTCCCTGCTCCAGGTTCTTGAGCTTGTCGGCCATGGCGTTCTTTTCGCCGGCCAGACGCTCGGCCTCCTGCTGATTCTGGAGCCCCTGTGAGCCGAAGCGCGAACTGTCGCTACGCCGAAGAGCCGATCATTTTCCGCAGACGATTCTGCGAATCGGCTTCCTGCTGCGCCAGCTGATTGGCTTGTTGCGCCAGATCGTCGAGCTGCTGCGTGGAGTTCTGGTGCTGCATCCCATTCAAGATGTCGCGAGCTTCCTGCAGACTGTCGGCCGCGCGGCGCTGTCCCGCGGCGGTTTGCTCGGGACTGCCGTTCTGCTGGCTTTCGGCGTTCTGCATGTCCTCAGTCGCTTTTTTCAACCGGTCCAGCGCTTGCTGCAACTGCGGCGAGGCGATGGAACCAACGCGGCCTGCGCTGCCCGATTGCCCGGATTGCTGGCCTTGTTGACCCTGCTGGCCTTGCTGACCTTGTTGACCCTGCTGGCCTTGCTGACCTTGCTGACCCTGTTGACCCTGTTGACCTTGCTGACCCTGGCTGCTCTGTTGCTGGGACGAATCGCCGCGCTGCATCTGCTCCATCTGTTTCTTCAGCTGCTCGGCCTCGCGCCGCAACATTTCCTGTTCCCAGCGTTGGCGGAATCCTTGCTGTTGATTTTTGTTGGCAGCCAGCTCCTGCTGACGGCGGGCCAGCTCAGCCAGCTTCTGCAATGCCTTGTCGATCTCCTGGGCGCGGCTGTCGGAAGCGGACTGCTGTCCGGTTTCGTACTGATTCTTTTCGCGATCGAGTTCCAGATCGGCCAGGTTTTCCAGATCGCGGCCAGCGCCACCACGCGCCCCCACCACCGCCCTGCGTTCCAAAGGCAACCTGGATATCGCGGAAGGTGGCCTCGGCGCGCTGGGCTGCTTGCAGAGCTTTCTGCTCGGCGGGCATCGCATCGTTCCATTTTTGGCCGCGGACTTTTTTCGCCGACTCGATCATGCTCTGCGAAGCTTCCGTCATTTCCTTGGTATAGGCCTGGAATTGCGGATTGGCGTCGGCCAGTTCGCGCGCCTTCATGCGATCGGCCAGCGATTTGGCCTGCGCGGCCTAGCTTCTCTTCCTGTTCGGCCAGAAACTTGGCGTCGTCGGCCGCGACCGACGGGTCCTTGGAACCGTTCTTGTACTCGTTCCAGGTGGCGGCGATGATGTCCTTCTGGCGCTGCGAGATCTGCTGATCGTTGTCGCCGCCGCCCATGCCGCCGCCACCTCCGCCGGACTGCGCCTGCGAGTAATTGCGTTCGAAAGGCTCCGCCTGGATGAAGTAGATATCGGTCTTGGTGGTATTGCGCGCGTCCTTGGCTTCGGCATAGAGGCTGACCAGATCGCCGGGCGCGAGCTTGTAATCTTCGAGCGCAAGACATATTTGCCGCTGGCTGTTTTCACGCCTTTTTGCGGCAGCAACTGCACGGTTTTTTCCGCGCCACCGTTGACGGAGTAATGCAGCGCCACTTCGTTCAGCGCGAAGTCGTCGTCGGCGTTGACGGTGATGGTGACTTCTTCGATCGGATTGACTTTCGCGTCGCGGCCAGGCCGGTCGATCTTCACCGTCGGCGGGGAATCCTTGCGCGCTTCGATGAAAAAGTCTTCGCTCAGACGGACGTTCTCGCCACGGTCGATGGCGGCGATGTGATAGAGGCCGTCTTTATCCAGCGTTACTTGAGCGGTGACCCAGTTCCCGTCGCGATTCCCGGTCGGTTTCAGCTCGATCTGCCGGTCGTCACCCAGCATCAGTACGCCTTTAGTCAAGTGGGCGATCCGTGAGGATGGCAACTTCGGCCTCGGTGCCCTCCACGGCGCGCAGATCGCCGCCGGGATCCTCCACCGAGTCCTTCATTCCCGTCCAGGATGGGTAATGATAAGTGACCCGGATCTTCTTAATGGCGGGAAGATCGACCACGCGCAGATTGTAATGCTTGGATTCCACCGCGCCGGCTTCCACGTAATACTCGACGTTGTCGGCCAGGCTGCTGAACAGAAACTCGTAGGTGGATGCGCCGGGCGACGGCAGCATGTCCACTTGCTCCCATTTTGAAGTGCCGCGGTATTGCGCGAACAGGCGCACCTTGGGCGAATCGAATCCGAGGAGCTGCGCGGTGACCAATTGGTCAGCCTTGCGGCGCACGGTGCGATCTCCGGGAGTCACCGCGATGTCGTAGAAGGCGTGCTCGCCGGATTTTGGCGCGCCGGCCCACAGTAAAGAAGTTCCGTAGCCCAGATAACCCGGGCCCGCGTGGATCAGCCACAAAAGCACCGCGACCGCGATAGCAGCCGAAGCCAGGAATCCGAAGATGGGGCCGCTCGAGGCCAGGCGCTCCGGCTCGCTGGATTCGGCCACGCGCATGGTGTCGGCCGCCAGCAATTGCAGGAACGGGTCCGACGCGCTCGGCTTCTCGGCCAGCGTGAGCAGACGCTCCTGGAAATCCGGGAATTTCTCTTCGGCCTTGCGCGCCGTATTGCGGCGGTTCAGGTTGAGCAGCGGGATGACCAGGCCAAAGGCGATGGCCACGGCGACGGACAGAAACAGGAGGATGCGCGCCGCACAACAGGCTGGCGGGCGAGAAGGCGTAGCGGTTGATGATCCAGACGAGCAGAACCGTGATCACCAGGGCTGAAACGGTGACGAGCGAAGTTCCCTTGGACACCGCCAGGAAACGCAGGCGCTTTTCCAGCCGCTGAAGGTAAGTATTCAGTTGGTCGAGAGCGTTCAAGCGACCTCCTTCTCCACCGAAAGATATCGGCTCGCAAATACTGATTCGATTATCGCCGTTATGAGGACCAGTAGCAAAGCGTAGCGCCACAGGCTCCAGGGCCGCGCCTGGGTGTCAGGGGCCGAGCCGTCGCCGGAAGGCGCGTCGGGGCCGAGTCCGGTGTTCTTCCACAAGACCAGCGTCTCTTGCGGGATGGGCGTCAAATCGGACTCGCGCCGGTCGGCATGCACGGCAACCAATTCTTCGCGGCCATTGGCGCGGTGAATATCGTAGAAGCCTTCGCGAGTTACCTGGAAGGTTTGGGCCGTGGTGGCGTCCTTGAGCGACAAGGGATGAGACCCGTCGGGTTCGGTTACATCGATAGCCGCGCCGCGCTCTTTGGCGGAGCGCAGTTCGATGTAGGAATCGACAGCCACGTTAGTGGAACGATCCTGCTGGCCGCCCAGATAGCGCGCCGTCTCTTCGACGAACGGAACAAAGGAAGCGTGCAGCGGCAGGTCGTTACCGATGTTGTCGAAAGTGGAGGTGAAAACGATGACGCGGCCTTCGCCGATCTGCTTTTCGAGCAGCAGCGGGGCCTGGTTGGTAAGGCGGGCGATGACGTGGGACTGGCCGGGATCCACCCGGATCACCTGATAAAACTTGACGCCATCCAGCTTGTTGGCGCGGCGCAGCGTGGGATGCTCGGCGTCGGCCGCTGCCACGGTTTCAAAGCGCGAGTCCGTACGCGCGGCGTAGGCGGATCCCTGAATGGTTTCGTTCGAGACCGGAACGCGAGGGAGCGCGGCCGATAAGGGCCCGAGAGCGATCAACAGCGAGCCGCCGCCGGCGACGTAAGCTCGCAAGCTGTTTTCCAAACCCGCCGGCATGGCGCCTACATCGGACAGAACCACGAAGGCGTATTTGGAGAGCGATTGATTGCCGGCCTGCTCCACGGCCAGGGGCTCCAGGGTAAAGCCGGCTTCGGAGACCGATTCGAGCGCGGAGCGATAGTACAGCTCATCGCGATCCTGTCCCGCCGGATGCAAGAACAAGCACCGGATGCGGGTCGGTACGTTCGATGGCGAAATCGAAGCGGTCGTCTTCATGCAGCGAATCGCCGGGCTCGATCCGGATCTCGCCCTTGTGGAAACCGTGCGGAGAATCCAGCGACAGGAATTCGACGGAGACGCGGCCGTTGGCGGGAACGTCCACGGACTTGCTGTCGAGCACCTTGCCGTCCAGCGCCAGCGATACGGTGCGTTTGGTCTGGCCGGTGTGTTGACGCCCGCAACGACGGCCTGGACGCGAACCTTCTTCGGATCGTAAATCTTGGCGGGCGCGGTAACGCTTTCCACCATCCAGTTGGGATCGCTGCGAATCGGCCACCGAATGAAACACCAGCTTGGTGTCGCTGGCCAGGCGCAAATCGGCGAAAGCCGGCGGCATGGACGATTTCTGCATGATCGCTCGCGAAATGCACTTCGAGCGGAATGTGCGACGTCTGCGAAATGGTTCGCAGCGCGCGCGCCAGTTCGCCATAAGAGCTTTGTTCATCCGAGGGCTGAATGCCTTGGATGGCGGCCTTCAGCTGATCGGCTTCTTCCACCGGCTGCGTCAGGAAATGCACGCGCGATCCGACCGCCAGCACTTGCCCTCGCTCGCCTGGATTGAGTTGCGAGACCGCGTTCATGGCGGCTTGTTTGGCGCGGGCCAGATGATCGTCGTAGCGCATGCTGAACGAATTGTCTACCGCGATCATCAGCATCTTGCGGCCGCCGGCTGGCGCCGCCGGTGCGATCGATAAACGGATTGGCGAAGGCGAGCGCGATCAGCAGCAGCAAGGCGACGCGGAGCGAGAGCAGCAGCAGATAGCGCAGGCGGCGATGCTTGATGGAGCTTTGCGTGCGCCGCTCGAAGAACATCAGCGAGCTGAAGGGATGCGGCGTGCTGCGGTATTGGCGCAGCAGATGGATCCAAAACGGCAGACCGACGGCCACCGCGCCGGCCAAAAACCAGGGGGCCAGAAAACCCACGCTACATTCTCCCCTTTCGGATCAGGAAATACTCGCGCATGCGCGTCGTCGAGCGGCCGGTCCGTGGGAAGAAGCTGATAATCGATACCGGCAGCGGCGGCCTTGGACTTGAGCGCGGCGATATGCGCATCGATCTTCGCGCCGTACTCTTCCTTGGCGTACTCGGGGGAAACTTCGATGGCGTCTTCGGTTTCCATGTCCACCAGCAGCGACGGCTGTTTCAGTTTCGGCCGGATCTCCTGTGGATCTAAGACGTGAAACAGGATCAGATCGTTGCCGCGATAGCGCAGCGGTTCCACGGTCTTAATGACGATCTCGGGCTGCTCGTAGAAATCCGAGATCACCACCACGATGCCGCGGCGGCGCAGGAACTGCTGAAAATGTATAAACGGTTTAGCGAAATTAGTATGCGTGCCGATTTGCGCCTTTTCGATGGCGTGCGCCACGCGCATGAACTGGCCCTGGCGCGTGGAGGGCTGGACGTAGCTGCGCACTTCGTCGTCGAAGATGATCACGCCCGCGGCGTCGCGCTGCTGATTGGCTAAATAGGCCAGCGACACGGCCAGATAGCGGCCGTAGTCCAGTTTGGTGGTTCCGTGCGAGCTATAGCCCATAGAGGCGCTGGTATCGAGCATCAGCGCCAGCTGCGAATTGGTTTCGCCGCGATAGCGCTTGAGGTACATTCGCTCGGTGCGCGCGAAAACGTTCCAATCCACGTGGCGCAGGTCGTCGCCGGGCGAATAAGCGCGATACTCGGCGAATTCCTGGCTGAATCCGAAGTCGGGGGAGCGATGCAGACCCGCGACAAAACCGTCCACAACCGTTTTAGCAACCAGGTCCAGGTGCGAGATGCCGGCCAGGAGCGCCGGGTCGATGAAGCGGGTTGGAGTGCGGGGTTGCATGGTAATTGAGCCGCGATCAACACAGTATGAACGCGGATAAGACATCTGCAGAGTATCCGTGTTCATCTGCGTCTATCTGCGGCTATTTATTTCGGTTCCGGTTTCCACTCCAGCAGGCGCTTCAGTATCGCGTCCGAATCCAGGCGCTCGGATTCGGCGTGGAAATTCAGCAGAATGCGATGGCGCAGGATGGGCGCGGCCAGCGCGCGGACATCCTCGTAAGCGACGTGGTAGCGGTTGCGCAGCAGGGCGCGGGCCTTGGAAGCCAGCACGACAAATTGCGCGGCGCGCACGCTGGCGCCGAAATTCACGTAGTTCTTGACGAAATCCGGCGCGCTGGCGTCGTTGGGACGGGTGGCGCGGACCAGCTCTACCGCGTAACGCGCCACTGTGTCGGCGATCGGCACCATGCGGACCAGTTGCTGGAACGACCAGGATCTCCGTCGGCGTTGGTGACCGTGTCGGCTGCGGCCACGGGTGGTGGTGGTGAGGTCCACCACTTTCACTTCGTCGTCGGCCGACAGATAATCGAGCACCGTGTTGAACAGGAAGCGATCGAGCTGCGCTTCGGGCAGCGGATAAGTGCCTTCCAGCTCGATGGGGTTTTGCGTGGCCAGCACAAAAAACGGCGCTTCGATTTTGTATTGATGCCCGCGCACGGTGCACGACAGCTCCTGCATGGCTTCGAGCAGCGCGGACTGCGTCTTGGGAGGCGTGCGGTTGATTTCGTCGGCCAGCAGGATGTTGGAGAAAATCGGCCCCGGCACGAACGTCCAGGTGCGGCGCCCGGTGGTGGGATCCTCTTCAATGATGTCGGTGCCGGTGATGTCGGACGGCATCAGGTCCGGCGTGAACTGGATGCGCTTGAAGACCAGGCCGAGCGTTTGGGCCAGCGTGCGCACCAGCAGCGTCTTGGCCGTTCCGGGAAGGCCGGTGATCAAGCAGTGGCCGCCCACGAACAATGAGATCATCACCTGTTCGATGACCTCTTCCTGTCCGACAATCACCTTGCGGACTTCGCGCACGATGCTGCGCTGCACCTCCTGGAAACGGTCGATCCGTTCCTTTAATTCCGCCGAATCGTTGATCGCTATGGTTGGGGTGGACATGTTTGATTATTTCGCAATCTCTAAAAGTAGTTTTTGAGCCGGCTTAAATCCAGGCGCGGCCTCCAGAGCAAGCAGCACTTCGTCGCGCGCCTGATCCAGTCGGTTGGCCTTGCGATAAGCCTCGGCCAACTGGTAATGCGACGTCGCTTGATCCAGCGGTTTCATCGCGAGCAACGCCTGATACTCGCGAATCGCGCCGGGCACGTTGTTTTGTGCGAGCCATAAATCGCCCAATCGTTTGTGCAGCTCCTGGTCCTCAGGATAAATGTAGTTTAGACGATCGAGCGCGGCGGCGGCTTTCTTGGGTTGGCCGGCTTCTTCTTCGAGCGTGGCCAGCCGTTCCACCAGCTTGGAATCCCGGCCGCCCACGTCATTGTATTTCTCGAGCTGTTTGCGCGCGTCGTCCTTGTCGCCTTTGGCGGTATAAGCGTCGGCCAGCAGTTCGTAGACGCTGCCCACTTCCACGTAATCGGGATACCAATCGCGAATGGCGTTGCCGGTCTTGAATCACTTCGTCGTACTTCTTGGCGCGCTCGTCGGCCACCATGGTTTTCAGCTTTTCGCGCCATTCGTCGAAATGATCGGCGGTGATTTTGGTCTGCGCGTCCAGCCACGCCAGGAACTGCTTGTCGAAATCGGTGTGGAAATGCCCAGGTCCTTTTGAAAGACTTCGGGCGTGGATTCCAGCTTGGCGATACGACATGAACCATGTCCAGCAGCTTCGAATAGCCCCACTTCTCGGCGATGTAGCTGCAGATTTTGCCGCCCTGAAAATAGGACACGATCACTTGCGACGGATAGCTGGGCCGGATGAATCCGCGGTCGAGTTCGGCCACCGGCAGCAGCAGCTTTTTCTGGATGGCGTGGATCGCTTCGGGATCCAGGCGGTCGCCCCAATCGGGCGAAGCGGCAGTTTCTTCGTATACCGCCAGGCCCTCGGTGAACCAGCGCGGCACGCGGCTGTTGGTGGCTTGCAGCACGTAACACGTGGCTCATCTCGTGCCGCAGGGTGCTGGCCCAATGGAAAGCTTCCAGGCGGGCGGCCGGACGGGCTATCCATGGCGATCACGGAGTTCAAACGTAACGCCCAACGCGCCCAGGCCCGGCATGCCGATGGTGCGAACGGCGAAGTCTTCGTGATCGGGATAAACTTCCACCTGCACCGGGCCGTTCAGCTTCATCTGATACTTTTCGTTGTAAGCCGCGATGTCGCGCTTCATTTCGGACTTCGAAATACGGGCGCAGCAGATCCGCTTCCTTCTTATTCAGTCGAAGAATGGTGGTGGGAGTTTTGATATGTGACGAAATCTTTATATCTGTCGAGCAGGCGCAGCGAATTCACCGTCTCGTAGCTTTTGTAGTTCGCGTTGTAGCATTCTTCCAGCTGCTGGCGGGCTTCGGTCTCCTTGCCCAGGCGCATCAGGTTGACGCCCAACTGCGCGCGCGCTTCCCACAGGCGCGGATTCAATTCCAGCGCCTTGCGATAAGCCAGGATGCCTTCGTCGATAGCGCCGATTGATGACGATAGAAATGTCCAGCCGTGGAGTAAGCTTCGCCGTACGCCGGATTCACTTTGAGAATGCGATCGGCCCAGGGCGAGTCTTTCTTGTCGTGCAGCAAATCGATGGACAGATGAATCGCCATGGCGTCCAGCGCTTCGCCGGAGATCGCCGAGCGCCAGGTCGGCTTGCTTGGCGGCCGTCTCTTCGTCGTTGTCTTCGAGCGCGAGATACGCCAGCTGCTCGTGCGCCTCGTACAGCTTCGGATCCAGATCGGCGGCCTTTTGCGCGGCTTCCACGGCGTCGCTGGCTATAACCTTCGGCTTCCACTTCCGCGATGCCCAGGTAGGCTTGCGCGTTGTTGTCGTCGATCTTCAGCGCCTCTTGAAACAGGCCGTGCGCTTCTTCATTGTTGAAGCGCTCGAGGAACAGATGGCCCCAGCGGACGCGGTAGTCGGCGTTCTTGGGATTCTGCTTGATCAGATCGCGAAACTGGTCGTTGGCTTCCTGGTAGCGCTCGATGCCCCAGAGTCCCTCGGCGCGCAGGTAGGGATTGGAGCTGGCGGAAGCTTGGTGAAGCAGGTCTGCGCTTCGGCCAGTTTGCCGTGATGGCGCAGGGCGCGGCATTCGTCGAGTGTCTGGGCGGCGAGAGGCGAAAGCCGATGAGCGCAACAGCAGTGCGACGACTGGCCGAACTCTGAGGCCTGTGCCGACGCGGGCGTCGGCGCAGTCCAGGGGACTGCCTCACAGCTGGCATTGTCGTGCACTTCACTTGTCCAGCTCCGCCTGCGTTTTCGCCAACTGGATCAGCAGATCCTGAAGCTGCTTCTTGTAGTCGTCGGCCGGCATGGCGGCCTTTTCGTACTTCAGTTTGTCGATCTGCTCTTCCAGCTCGTCGCGCTTGGCGAGCAGCGCTTTCTTTTCGGGCGTATTGGCGGCCACTTGCGCGGTGCCGATCCGCAGCAGCGCAAACTGCGCCGCTTTCAGGCCTTCGCCATTTTCGGGCGATGGCTTGCGCTCGCCGTCGCCTTGGCCGGTGTCTTCGAGCATCGGATGCTCGGTGGCCAGGCGCTTTTGCGTTTCGTAGAACTGCGCGGTCTTGGTGCTCGGCGTAGATGAAGGCTTCGAGCGCCGAGACCGTTTCGTTCTTGTCGGTGTCGGCGGAGGGATCGCGCAGCGCCTCCACCCAGAAGCGGGCGAAGACGGTGGCGTTCTTTTCGTTGCCGCTCTTGGTGGCGGTGATCACCACGCGATTGGCTTTCTCCAGCGCGGCGCGCGACCCGCCGCTGGCGCTGGTCATGTTCACCACCAACTGGCGCGTGCAGCCGATGCGATCGAGCAGCGCGCCCAACTCGACGCCCGAAATGTCGGGACCGGGCAGGTTCATCTTGTAATCGTAGCCGTCGAAGCTGCCGTGGCCGATCAGCATCAGCACAAACGCGTCGTTCGGCTTGGCGTCGCGCGCCACTTGCGCGAGCGCGTTCTGCACGTTGGCTTTGGTGGCTTGCGGGCCGTACAGCGTGGTCACTTTGGCGTCCGAGCTGGAAGCGTGCAGCAGCTTGTCGATCTCCTGCGCCTGCGATGCGAAGCGCTGCTCGTAATCGGGCTCGCCGCCCAGTCCCGCGACGGTGACATAGAACGTGGCGCGCGTGCAGCGATGCGCCGCACAGCCACAGGCGAATCAGAAAGAAGCCGGAACTCCTCATACCACGCCCCATCTTCGGCGCAGCACCCATTCGGTGCAGCACAGCAGCAACACCAGGAAGAATACGATCGGCATGTCCCACAGATCTCTCGTTTCGCGAACCGTGATGCCGGCGTCGGAATAAGAAATGTCTTCGCCCAGCCGGCTGACTTCGTTCGGACGATAGTATCTGCCGCCGGTTTGCGAGGAAAGCTTTTCCAGCAGATCGCGATTTTGCTCCAGATGGAAATTCTCGGCCACGCCGTCTTCGCGGCGGAACGTGATCACGTCGCGTCCCAGCTCCTGCTGGCCGCGCGTGGCGGTTATTTCGGCCACGTAAGAGCCGGCTTGCCCGGCATCCCAGTCGGCCGAGTACACGCCCTGCTCCAGCGAATCGGGATGCAGGTCCACGCTTTGCGCAGCTGCCGTCCGGACCGACGATGCGCGCCTGGATCTGTGCGTCGCTGGTGGGCAGATAGGTGGTGTCGCGAACCTCGGCGCGCAAATGCACGCGGCCATCGTCGTAGAGCACGGGGCGAGTGACCGATGTTACCACGCGAGTCGGGCGTGTCGCTCACCAGCCAGCGCAGCAATTGCCGCCAGAATATCTCGTGGCTCATGTCCTGCACCGGCTGCAGCATCTGCCAGCGCCAGTCGCCGCCGGTGGCGAACACGGCGGTGCGGCCGCGGCCGTACTTTTGCGTGATCAGCAGCGGCAGCTTGTGACCCGAAGCGCTCATGTCCGCCAGCACCAGCGCGCCCGGTTTGGGCTGCCCGGCTTCCTGAAAATCCATCAGGTAAGGCAGCTTCTTCCAGCGCTCCACATTGGCGTCGGGATTATCTTCAATGCGCGTGATCAGGCTTTCGCGGCCGGCCGGCGGTCAGTTCCGCCGTCGCGGGATCGCGATGAAACGTGTTCTTGTGATCCGGCAAGCGCACCGGCAGCAGGTCGGAAAACGGAGCTTTCTCGTAGCCACCGTCGGCCAGCGACGCCCGGCCGCCCAGGAACAGCAAACCGCCGCCGCGCCGATCGACGAACTGCTGGATCAGATCCTGCTGCGCGGGAGTGAAATAATTCGCCTCGACGCGTGCCCAGAATGATGCCCTGGTAGTCTGAACAAGTCTCCACTTTGGTGGGGAAGCCGTCCTTCAACTCGCCCGTCTGGGCGCCGGTGGGCACCTGCGCGTATAGCTTGTTCTGCGTGGTGCGGACCACGCGTATAGAGCGAGATATTCTTGTCGTCTTCGACGGCGCGCCGGATGAACTTGTAGTCCCAGCGCGGCTCGCCTTCCATATACAGGATCTTGGGCTTGGCATTGTCGACGTACAGCACGCGCGTCAGCGCATTGTTGTTCTTGTTCTCTTCTTCCGGCAACGCGTCGATGGCGAATTGCAGGTTCTTCACCCCGGCATCTCCCGCATTGAACAGCACGGTTTCGGTTTGCGCGGCGCCGTCCGCCCTGCAGAACAATGTCACGGGACGTCAAAATCTTTCCCGCATCGCGGACCACCAGATCGCGCTTTCTCGCCCTTGAGTCCCCACTGATGGAAACGTCACCTGGGCCTCCAGGCGCGATTTCGCGAGCGAGCGCGCGGGCAACTGGACATCGGTCACCTCGATGTCGTGCGCCATGCGCTCGCGGCCAAATCCAACGGTGTGGATGGGAATCCGCTGCCGCTTGATGTCGGAGATGGTGTCCAGGTCGATGCCGCCGCTGTTGTCGGCGCCGTCGCTCATCAGAACCACCGCGCCGATGGGCAGCGTGGCCGAATCCGCCAGCACTTCTTTGAGGCCCTCGCCGATGTGCGTGGCGGGCGCGGAGGCGTTCAGCTTGTCCAGCTTTCGATGCGCTCCAAATGGTCGCCCAGGCGGTAAAGTCGTACTTGAAATTTCCTCTTTAAGCTATTGAGAAGACCGCCGTTAAGCGTCGCAAGAACCTGATCCTTGCGGGAGTGGCCATCTTCCTGGGTGGACATGCTCTTGCTGTCGTCAATCACCACCGCGACGATGTTTTGCTGCGGCCGAAGAGTGGCGATACTCAACGCCGGCTGCCACAGCAGGAACAGCAGCAGGCAGACCAGCAAGCTTTGGAGAATCCAAACCACGGCGCTGCGCGGGCCGCGCATGGTGGGCGCGATTAGCGCGCCGGCGGCTCCAGATCACCCAGCCGAGGCCGGCCGCGGCGACCAGCAACAACGCCGCCAGCGTCCACACTGGCCACTGGCCGAGAAGCACGAAGCTGCCTTTGGCGAAGACAGTGCGCGGATATTTAAAAAGAAACTCAAACATCGGACCGGGGCGCTACAGGTTTTCCAGCGATCTCAGCATATCATGCTACTTAAGTTAGGTGTCCTTGCGCAGCAAGTTCGGTTACATGAAAAGAATCTCGAATCCGATTCAGATGCAGCGCCAGAATCGCCGACGCACGTCCGCGGTCGGAACTGGCATCTGTTCGAGCTTCTGCGTCCGAAAGCGCCGTTGGAATGGATGCCGCCCCGTTCGATTCGAAATCCATGCCATTCTTGCATGAGTATGATTCAATGGAGTTAAGTCGTTCCATGGCCTAATTGGGGATTTAAATTTCGCAGAGACCTCCGGGCGCTGAACCGCCGGGCGCGGGAATGGCGCATGATTGCTGCACGGAGTGGCCTCGACGGATCATCCCGTGATGGCGCATATCATTCCCATCCGCCGCTGCAATTTGTCCTGTACGTACTGCAATGAGTACGACGATTTCTCGAAGCCCGTGGCCGTTGAAACCATGACCGAGCGGCTGGATCAGCTGGCCGATCTGGGCACCACCATTGTCACCTTCAGCGGCGGCGAACCGTTGCTGCATCCCGAACTGGACCAGCTGATTGCGCACGTGCGCAGCCGCGGCATGATCGCCGGGATGATCACCAACGGCTATCTGCTGACGCCGCAGCGCGTGAATCAATTGAACGACGCCGGCCTGGATCACATGCAGATCAGCATCGACAACGTGATGCCGGACGAGGTGTCGAAGAAGAGCCTGAAGGTGCTGGACAAGAAGCTGCAGATCCTGTCCGAGTACGCGCTCTTTCACGTGAACATCAATTCGGTGCTGGGCGGCGGCATTCACAATCCGGAAGATGCGCTGGTGGTGGGAAAACGCGCGCTGGAGCTGGGATTCACCTCCACCGTCGGGATCATTCACGATGGCGAGCGGGCAATTGCGGCCCATCGGCGAGCGCGAGCGCAAGGTGTTCCTGGCGATGAAAAACTTCGAGAAGAAGAACTTCTCGCAGATCAATTACTATCAGGACGACATCGCGAACGGGCGCCCCAGCCACTGGCGCTGCCGCGCGGGCTCGCGCTATCTTGTATATCTGCGAAGACGGCCTGGTGCACTACTGCTCGCAGCAGCGCGGCTTTCCCGCCAAGCCGCTGGCCGAATACACGGTAGAGGACATCCGCCGCGAATACCTGACCGAAAAGAGCTGCGCGCCGATGTGCACTATTTCCTGCGTGCGTCAGATCTCGTATTTCGATTTCTGGCGCGATCCGCAGACCATCGCGAGCACCGCGCCGTCGACCACGGAGCACGAGCCGCTGGTGCAGATTCAATCCAGCGGAAACTAGCCCGATGGCTCGCTCGCTAAAAAGAGTGGGCGTATGCGCCACGTAACGTACAGGCTCTTTCAGCTTGAGAATGCGGCCTTCACGACGCCTCTATCCAGCCAGTCCTTCATCTGTGCAGTGCGCACGCAAACTTTGTCCGCGAGCCACTCATCGGACTGTGGCGCCTTCAGAAGCGCCAGTGCTGCGTCGATCACGAGTTATGAGCGAAAGGAGCGGCGAGATCAGAATTCGAGCAGCCTGCTCCCGATCGCGAAGTAATTTCGTGGCGAGAGAAGTACACAAGACTCTTGCCCCATCCTGTCCTGCTGGACCACCAGGAGCCGGGCCTTTCGTTGAACCACAGCGGAGATCCCCCTTGCCACTGCCCGTCGCGGAATGTCGCTGTATCGTCGCCAAGTGCCTGCCGGAGAAGTTGGAGCGCTTGTGCGTTTGGCGCCACGTCAGCTTAGCGCTTGATCCAGGTCGGCGATGATGTCTTCCACCGCTTCGATGCCCGCGCACAATCGCACCAGGCCGTCGCCGATGCCCATGCGCTCACGTTGCTTTGGCGCGATTTCACGATGCGACGCAATAGCCGGATAGAGCAGCAGGCTGTGGACGTCGCCAAGCGAGGTGCCGCGCACCACCAGCTTCAGCTTGTCCATGAAGCGGAACACGTCTTCCTTGGCCGCGTCCTTGATTTCAAACGGGACCAGCGCGCCGTAAAGTCCTTCGGGCAGCAAACGGCGGATGACCGCGGCGTCGGGATGGTTTGGATCGGCCAGATAGTGTACCCGCGAGACTCGTGGATGCGATTGCAGCCAGGTGGCAATGCGACAGGCATTCGAGCACTGGCGCTCCACGCGCAGCGCGAAGGTTTTGATGCCGCGCATCGTCAAATAACTCTCGAATGGTCCCAGCACCGGGCCCATGGTGCGCGAAAGCGTTCGCACCACATTGGAGTGCGCTTCGTCTGTCACCACCACGCCGCCGAGAACGTCGCCGTGTCCGGCCAGAAACTTCGTCAAGCTGTGAACGGAAAAATTCGCGCCGTGTTCGAGCGGACGAACCAGCAGCGGGGTGGCGAAGGTATTATCCACGATCAACGCTGCTCCAGCCTCGGCCGCCAGTTCCGCGATGAGATCCAAATCGCCCACGCGCAGCAATGGATTCGAGATGGTCTCCATCACGATGCACCCGGGCTTAGTTTCCGCGATCTTGTGCTCCACGGCCGGCAGATCGCAGACGTCGACGAAATCGACCGACACTCCCATGGGTTCCAGCACCTGCGTCAGCAGCGTTGTCGTGGCGCCGTAGAGCGCGTTCGACGCCAGTACCGACTTGCGCCGATCGGTCAGCGCCGCCAGCAACGCCATGTGTAGAGCCATCATGCCCGACGAGCAGACCTGCGCGCTATGTCCGGACTCCAGCTCGGTCAGTAATTCTTCCAGGCCCGAGCGCGTGGGGTTGTCGTAGCGGCCGTAACAGAATCCCGGCTCTTCGCGGCCCAGCACGCGATCCAGCTTGGCGGTGTCTTCGTAGAGGTAAGTGGTGGCGGTATAGATGGGCGTCGACGATGGAACGAAAGCTCCCGGCGCGTCGGGATTTCTCTTCCGGTCGCCCGCGTGTACAGCTTTGGTCTCGATTTTCATAGCTATTTCCTTTTCCAGCGCGTTCCTTCTTTAGTGTCCTCCAAGATAATCCCGGCGTCGAGGAGCTCCTGCCGGATTTGATCGGATCGCGCGAAGTTACGGCCCTTCTTGGCTGCGTCGCGTTCTGCGATCAGCGTCTCCACGCGCTCGTCGGACCATCCGCCAGCGGCCTGCGTCGGCTCCAGCACCGCGAAGATCTGGTCGAAGCGCGCCAGAACATCGAGCGCCGCGGCCGTGTTGCCCGCGCGAAACTCGCCCGCATCCATGGCGGTGTTGGCATCGCGCACGAATTCAAACAGCGCAGCCAGCGCTTCGGCGGTGTTCAGGTCGTCATCCAGGCTTTCTTCGAACTGGCGGGCCGCCGCATGAGTTCGTTCCAGGATTTTTTCGTCGAGACCCTCGGGATACTTGTCGGTCTCCAGGCGCAGCTTGAAATTCCGCAGCCGGTCGATAGCGGTAGCCGCGGCCTTCAATCCGTCGAAAGTGAAGTTGAGTTTCTTGCGATACGGCACCGAAGCGAGCAAATACCGCACCACTTCCGGCTGATAGCCCTCGCTCTGCAGGTCACGCAGCGTATAGAAATTTCCCGCCGACTTCGCCATCTTCTGCGACTCGACGTTGAGGAATTCCGAATGCAGCCAAAAGCGCGCGAAAGGCTTGGACGTGATGGCCTCCGACTGTGCGATCTCGTTTTCGTGATGCGGAAAGATCAGATCCACGCCGCCCGCGTGGATGTCCAGCGTTTCTCCCAGATACTTCATGGCCATGGCGGAACACTCGATGTGCCACCCGGGACGCCCGGACCGATCTCGCTCTCCCAGAACACCTCGCCATCCTTGGGCGCTTTCCACAAGACAAAATCGCGGGCATTGGCTTTGTCGTATTCGTCGACATCCACGCGCGCGCCGGCGCGAATACCGGAGAAATCGTTGTGCGAGAGCTTGCCGTAACCGGGGAACTTCGCGATGCGATAGTAGATCGACCCGTCGCTCTCATAGGTGAATCCGAGATCGGCCAGCTTCTCGATGGCGCCCACCATCTCAGGAATGTGCTCCGTTGCTTTGACCATCCGCTCGGGAGTTTGCAAACGCAGCGCGGCCATGTCCTCCAGGAAAGCTTCGGTGTACTTGGCGGTGTACTCGGCGAGAGTCTTGCCCTCGGCCGCCGCATTGCGGATGATCTTGTCATCCACGTCGGTGATGTTCATGACGTGGTCCATTTTGTAGCCGCGATAGAGCAGCCAGCGGCGCAAAATGTCCTCGAACGTAAACGTCCGCAGGTTGCCGATGTGGGCGAAGTTATAGACCGTGGGTCCGCACGTGTACATGCGCACCGTATTGCCTTCGAGCGGCTGAAAAGGCTCCAGTTGCTGGGTGAGGGTGTTGTAAAAACGAAGGGCCATTATGAGTTGGAACTCTCATGGTACCCCAGGCTTGCTGTTGGACCGGCATGAGACTAAGTCTAAAAGGGTAAGATGAAGGCGCAAGGGAGAATCGCCGTGCAATTAAACGTCCCGCCCGACCTTGAGACGCTGATCAACAAACGCCTTTCCAGCGGCGGTTTTGAGAGCGTTGAGGATGTGCTGCGTCGCGCCCTCGAAGCTCAGGACGCCGAGGAAAGCTGGACCGATGAGGAGCGCAGCGCGTTGGCGGCTCATATCGAGGAAGGCTATCAACAATCTGAGCGTGGCGAACTGATCGACCACGCACAGGCGCGCCGTGAGATTCAGGCGATGAAAGAGGATTGGCGCTTCCCCAAACGATGAGTGCTTATGCGCTCACGCCGCTTGCTAAAGCGGATATTTTTGCAAATTTGGTGTTATATAGCGGCGGATAACGAGGCCGCCGCCGACCGCCTCGAACAGGCTGTCTACGATGCTTGCGCATTTGTTTCCGAAACACCCTCGCGCGGCCACTCAAGGCCTGACCTTACAAGCCGTTCGCTTCGTTTCTGGACGTTGACGCGATATCCCAATTACACCGTTGTTTATCGGCCAGCGACGGTACCGGTTCAAGTCGTCGCGGTTCTGCATGGAAAGAGAAATGTGCGGCGCATCCTGAGCAAGCGGTGATTAAGCTCGCGTGACGTGCCAAGGTTGCCTTTGTCCGGCTCGCAACGTAACCTCAAAGCTATGGAAGTACATCTCGCGCCCGAGCTGCAAGCCAAGATCGACCAGTTGGTCATCGAGACTGGATGTCCGGTCGAAAAGCTGATCAAGGACGCCTTGGCCGGATACGTTCCCGAACTTGCACGGACGCGGGAAATGCTTGACAGCCGTTATGACGATTTGAAGAGCGGCAGGGTGAAACCCGTCGATGGCGAAGCGTTCTTTGAAAGCCTTCGCCAACGGGAAGAGGAATTGTTGAAGAAACCGTAAACGTGGCGCAGGGATTCGACCTTCATCCCCTCGCGGCCAAAGACATCACGGACATTTGGAGAAATATCGCAAGCGATAGCGCTCAAGCCGCTCGTCGTGTTCGAGAGGACATACTTGATCGCATTCGCAGACTCGTGGCCTTTTCCGCATCGAGGCCACCGCCGTCCCGACCTTACCTCCCGTCCTCTCCGCTTCATTTCCGTTCACGAATATCTGCTTGCCTATGCGCCAGATGAAAAACCGTTGTGGGTTGTAGCGGTGATGCACGGGCACCGCAATCCTCGCGTCATGGCGGCAATCCTGAGGGGCAGAGAATAAGGCATGCCCTTAGCGATCGTGAAAACAGCCGCGTTGATGCCGATGGCGACTGCCAGGGTCATCACGGCGACTGCTGTGAATCCAGGCGAACGGCCCATACCCCGCAGCGCGTAACGGAGATCCTGGAGAACGGACTCGATACTGCCAAGCCGAATCTTTGCGGCTCGATCCCCTTCTTCGGGTGTCATCCCGCTGCGCAGGTTGTCATCCCTCTGCATTTCGGTGCGATTTCTTTAAAGTGTACCGCTGGCTCACGCGGCGCGGCTGCGCACTCCTCCCTTACAGTGAAATAGTGCATTTCGAACTCATCGCCGAGTGCCCCGACACCGGCGCCCGCGCTGGCCGCATCCACACCGCGCACGGCATTATAGAAACTCCCGTCTTCATGCCGGTGGGCACCCACGCCTCGGTCAAAGGCGTGATGCAGCGCGATCTGGAAATCGAACTCGACGCCCACATCATCCTGGCCAACACCTATCACTTGTTCCTGCGTCCCGGCCACGAGCTGATCCGCAAACTCGGGGGGCTGCATCGCTTCATGTCCTGGCCGCGCGCCATCCTCACAGACTCGGGCGGCTTCCAGGTCTTCAGCCTGAGCCACCTGCGCAAGATCTCAGAAGACGGCGTCCTGTTCCGTTCGCACCTGGATGGCGACGCGCACCTGTTTACGCCCGAATCCACCGTCGATGTGCAACTGGCGCTCGGGAGCGATATCATGATGCCGCTCGATGAGTGCCTGGAATATCCCGCCAGCCACGAAGCAGCGAACCAGGCCATGCGGCGCACCGTCCGATGGGCGCATTCGGCCTACCGCCATTTTTTGTGCCGCCGTGAGGAAACGAGCTCGACCTCGGCGCTGTTCCCTATCGTTCAAGGCTCCATGTTTGCCGACCTGCGCCGCGACTGCGCCACTGAACTTCTGGAGCTCAACGCGCCCGGCTACGCGATCGGCGGGCTTTCGGTCGGCGAACCACGTTCCCTGAGTCTCGAAATGACCGAGGCCACCACGCCTCTGCTCCCGCGCGAGGGGCCGCGCTACGTCATGGGCGTCGGCATGCCGGAAGAGCTGCCCGAGTATGTGGCCCGTGGCGTGGACATGATGGACTGCGTGTTGCCTTCGCGCAACGCCCGTAATGGCTGCCTGTTTACGGCTTCTGGACGAGTGATTATCAAGCAAGCCCGGTACAAGGACGATGCCGGTCCTTTGGACGCCAACTGCCAGTGCCTTACCTGCCGCACTTACTCGCGTGCCTACCTCCGGCATCTCTTCCAGGCTGGAGAGATGTTATTTTCCACTCTCGCCACCATCCACAATCTGAAGTACTACCTTGACATGATGCGCCAAATGAGGCAGTCTATACTGCTTGGGAGATTTCGCGCCTACTTGGACAGCGCCCGCAATTCGGCGGTAGAATCAACTTAGAGTTGTTCCGCCGCTGTAGTCCTTGAATTCATTTCCGATATTCCAATGACGATGGGCTTGTGTGATACTCGGAAACGGAACAATCGTCCGTGAACATGACAACCTTCGCGTTCCTTATCCTTCAACAGTCCAGCGGAAGTAGCCCTGTCATGGGCCTGCTTCTTCCCCTGGCTTTGGTGGCGATTTTCTACCTGCTGGTGTTTATGCCGATGCAGCGCCAGAAGAAGCAGCAACAGCAGATGCTGAAGACGCTCGAGAATGGCAGCCAGGTGCTGACCACGGGCGGCATCATAGGTACCATTATCAGTGTGAATCCCGATGATACGCTGACATTGCGCGTTAAGCCCGACAACCTGAAATTGCAGGTGGCGCGCAGCGCGGTTGCCAGCTTGATTACCGAAGAAAAGAAGGCGGAGAAGTGAGAATGAAAGTCCGCTTGCTGACGCGCGCGGTTCAGAACCGGACCAGCGCGGTCCGGCACCGGATCGGCGCGGTCCAGCACCTGACCGGCACCGTTCAGAACCGCGACCGTAAGGGAGCGTTATAGGCAAAAATGACAAGCAACACTAAAATTCGATTCGGCATTATCATCGCGGTGATCCTGGTCTGCGTGTATGGCGTGATCGGCATCCCCAAGTCCAAGGACGAACTGCTGGCCAACTGGAAAAAGAATATCCATCTGGGGCTGGACTTGAGCGGCGGCACCCAATTGGTGATGCAGGTTCAGCTCCAGGATGCCTTTAAGGCGTCCGCCGACAATGTGATCCAAGGGCTGATGCAGGAGTTGCAAAAGGACAGTATCACAGCGGCCGGCGGCATCACCCGCAACGACCCGAACAGCATCGATGACGCCGACAAAGTCGAGATTGACGTCAAGGGCGTTCCGGGCGACAAGAGCAGCCAGTTCCGAAGCATTATCAACGATCAGTTCGGCGTCTGGATTCCCACCGCTCTCAACTCCACCGACTATAAGCTCACCATGAAACCGAGCGAAGCCCTCAAGCTGAGGCAGGACACCATGAGCCAGACGATGGCCACCATCGAGCGCAAGATCAACGCCCTGGGCCTGGCCGAATCGTCCGTGCAACCCACCGGGCGTAGCGATGCCGAAGCGGAACTGTTGATCCAGTTGCCCGGCGTCGACGATTCGGCGCACGTGAAGCAACTGTTGCAGACCCAGGCCCAGCTGGAATGGGACAAAGTGATCGATGGGCCGTTCAACTCCAAGGAAGAAGCGTTCTCTAAGAAGGGTGGGGTTCTGCCCTTGAACAGTAAGCTGGTGCCGACGGCGGTGCACGGCGGCCAGGCCACCTGGTATCTGGTTTCACGCATCCCGGTGGTGCGTGGCTCCGACATTCGGGACGCCAGCGCGGCCGCCGGCGAGTTGAATCGCTGGGAGACGAATTTCGTCCTGACCCAGGACGCCGCCAAGAAGTTCGGCGCTTACACCGAGTCCAATATCGGCCAGCGGGCCGCCATTGTGGTGGATGGAGTGGTAATCAGCGCGCCCACCATCCAGAGCAAGATCACAGACACAGGCAGAATCACGGGCGCTTCCAGCCAGGAAGAGGCGGCGGACCTGGCGCTGAACCTGCGCGCGGGATCGCTTCCCGCAGCGCTGACTATCGAAGAAGAGCGGACCGTGGGTCCCTCGCTTGGGGCCGATTCCATCCGGGATGGTTTCGCGGCAGGCATTGCAGGCGTGGTGGCGGTAGTGCTGTTCATGCTGGTGTACTACAGACGGTCGGGAATCAACGCCACTCTGGCGCTTGTTTTGAATGCGGTAATTCTGATTGCCGCGCTGGCGTATTTCGACGCTACTTTGACCCTGCCCGGCATCGCGGGCATCATTCTTACCATTGGTATGGCGGTGGATAGCAACGTTCTGATCTTTGAGCGTATACGGGAAGAATTGCGCGCGGGCAAGGCCGTGGTGGCCGCCGTGGACGCGGGCTTTTCCAAAGCTTTCCTGACTATCATAGACACGCATATTACGACCATGGTATCTTGTGCGTTTCTGTTCATCTTCGGGACCGGCCCGGTGAAGGGCTTTGCGGTAACCCTGATGATCGGTTTAGGCGCTAACCTTTTTACAGCCGTCTTTGTATCCCGGACGATTTTCGACGCGGAACTATCCGGCAAGCGGCAGGTAGCGGTCCTGAGTATTTAGCAAGATGCTGGAAGAAGCGAAAATCCGCTTGCTCAGGCGCGCGGCTCCGGAACGCTACCGAGCCGCGACCGTCAGGGAGCCGGCATCAAGAGAATTTTTACAGGCGGGAACCGTTTCCCCCAAGCTGGTGTCTAACTTTATCGGATGCTGGCGCTGCGACTGGTGACATGGAATTTTTCAAGCACTCAGATTTTGACTTTCTCGGCAAGAAGTGGTTCTTCATCAACCTTTCCTTGGTCCTTACGGCGGCGGGCCTTATCAGCTTGTTCGTTAAAGGTGGCCCCCGCTATGGCATTGATTTTCGAGGTGGGGCGCTGATCACCGTCAGTTTCGCCAATCGCCCGCCGGTGGACAAAGTCCGCGCCGCGCTATCAGGCAAGCTTCCCGTGGAAGTGCAGGAAGTTTCCGGCCGGTCGGAGGATATCATTGGCATCGATGCGCTGCAGGATGCGGCGCTGCAGGCTTCCCGCCAAAAAATCGTCGACAGCCTGGATGCTGCATTCGGGCAGCCGTCCAACGGCAAGTACAACATTAATTCCGGGGGCGCGGCCGCACTGGCGGACCATTTGCGCGACGCCTTGGCGGCGGCCAGCGTGCCCATGTCGGATCAGCAGCTGCAAACCCTGGTCTCGAGCATCATGGACTATCGCAAGCAGCATTCGGGGTTGATCAAAAACCTGGACGAATTGGGCTCGGTACCAGGAGTAACCCCGCCGGTGCTGAACGTACTGAAACAGCAAACGTACCCCGATTCCATCGCCGTGATAGGCACCGAGGTAGTGGGTCCGAAAATCGGCTCGGAGCTGCAGCGCAAGGCTGTTCTCGCCGTATTGTACGCGCTGGGCGGGATGCTGATCTATATCTGGTTCCGGTTCGAATGGATCTACGGCGCGGCGGCGGTGATCGCGGTATTCCACGATACTATCATTACCATCGGTCTATTCTCGTTGTTCAACAAAGAGATTACGCTGACCGTGGTGGCCGCGCTGCTCACCCTGGTCGGATACTCGATGAACGATACCATCGTGACCTTCGACCGTATCCGCGAGAACCTCAAAATCCTGCGCCGCGAGGAGTTCGAGACCCTGATCAACAAGAGCGTAAACCAGACCCTGAGCCGTACCGTGCTGACCTCGGGCCTGACCCTGCTGACCGCTCTAGCCCTGCTTTTTTTCGGTGGCCAAGTACTAAATGGTTTTGCCTTCGCCCTGACTTGTGGCATTATCGTTGGTACCTATTCGTCGGTTTTTGTTGCTAGTCCGATCCTGATCTTCTGGCGTAATTTCCTGGAGGGAAGGAAGCGGAGTGCGAGAGGCGTGGTCGCCCCTCGTATGGGGCCGGTTGCCCCAGTGGCCGCGGCAGCGGCCAAAACATCGACTGCGCCCAAAGATCGCGCGCGGCGAGGGACCGCCAAGGTGAAATAAGCGGCAAGAGTTTGTATTATGATTTCTGCACCGGCAGGAAGAAAAACACTTTGGGATGAGGTGAGGCATGTTTGAGCAAAGTTTTACAGGCACCGGGAAAACGCATAAGTCGTGGTCGGTGTTCTTGTCATTCGCGGCGCAGATCCTGGTGATCATACTGGCGATCCTGATCCCGCTCATTTACACCGATACGCTGCCGCGAGCTCAGCTAACCAGTTTCCTGGTGGCGCCTCCGCCACCTCCTCCACCACCCCCGCCGCCGCCCCCAGCGCCGCCCAAGGTGGTTAAGATCATCCCGCGCCAGTTCGACGCCGGGAAGCTGATGGCTCCCAAGACCATCCCCAAAGAGATCGCGAACATTAAGGAAGAGGAGCTGCCTCCCCCGTCGAGCGCCGGCGTGGTGGGTGGAGTGGTTGGTGGAGTTCCCGGCGGAGCGCCCGGTGGAGTTCTCGGTGGCGTCCTCGGTGCAATCCCCAACGCGGCCCCGCCGCCGCCTCCCGTCAAAGAAAAGCCGCCCACCCCGTCGCGTATTCGCGTAGGCGGCAACGTGCAGCAAGCCAACTTGATCCGCAAGGTTACCCCGCAGTACCCGGCACTGGCCAAGCAAGCCCGTATCCAAGGCGTCGTCCGTTTCACCGCCATTATCGGCAAGGACGGCACCATTCAGAATCTGCAATTGGTGAGCGGCCATCCGCTCCTGGTGGAAGCGGCTAAACAAGCCGTTTCGCAATGGCAGTATAAACCGACACTCCTGAACGGGGACCCGGTGGAAGTCGTCACCACGATTGAAGTCAATTTTACCTTGAGCCAATAGAAGTTTAAATTCAACTCGCAGGAGAATCAGATGTTTTTACAATTACACGTATGGGCGTTTATGCTTTTGCAGGAAGCGTCCACTAGTTTCGACGTGCGCGGCATGTGGGAAAACATGGGATGGGCGGCCAAACTCGTCGTCATCCTGCTTTTCTTTATGTCCGCATGGTCGATTGGCGTAATGATCGATCGCGCCATCGCATATAACGGAGCCCGTAAGCAATCGCGCCAATTTGCCCCCGCCGTGGCGGGAGCGTTGCGCGAAGGCAAGCTGGACGAAGCCATCAAGATCGCCGACCGCTACAACAAGAGCCACCTGGCCAAGGTTGTCGTGGCTGGTTTACAGGAATTCCGGGCCCATCAGCTGAGCGCGGACATTCCAGGCGAGGATATTGAAGCCTCCAAGCGCGCATTGGAGCGCTCGGAAGCCATCGTGCACGCCGAACTGAAGCGCGGCGTCAGCGGCTTGGCAACTATCGGATCGACTGCTCCCTTTGTGGGCTTGTTCGGCACGGTGGTCGGCATCATTCACGCGTTCCAGGGGATCGCCACCCAAAAAGCCACCGGCCTGGGCGCCGTGGCCGGCGGTATTTCCGAAGCCCTGGTCACCACCGCTATCGGTCTGTTCGTGGCCGTTCCCGCGGTGTGGGCGTTCAACTACTTCACCAACCGCATCGACGCGTTTGACGTGGAGATGGGTAACTCCAGCTCCGAGCTTCTGGATTACTTCCTGAAGCGCGTACAACGCGGCGCCGCCGCGGCCAAGTAGCGCCGCGCGCGTTAGCCAGCGGTCTTTGTAGTTTTGAGAGTGATTGCGAGTTGAATTCGGGAAGGGGCGCGGGGTAACTGTAAACGCCGCCGCGCCTCTCTACCGAAAGGAGTTTGGAAATGGAAAAGAAAAAAGCGCCTCCGCCAGTAGCCGACATCAACGTGACTCCCATGGTGGACGTCATGCTAGTGCTGCTCATCATTTTCATGGTCATCACGCCCATGCTCACCAAAGGCGTCAGTGTAGATAAGGTGAAGACGAAGAATCCCATCACCATGCAGGCGGCCGACAAGGAGGACGCGATCCTTATCTCGGTCACCCGCAATGGCGCTGTGTACCTGAGCCCAGGCAACCTGAAACTCTCCGGGGCCGATCAACTCCCTGAACGGGTCCGGGATTTGCTCACGAACCGAGTAGACAAAACGTGTTATATCGTAGCCGATGCCCGCGCCAAGTATTCGGTGGTGGAGGACGTGGTGGATAATTTGCGCGCGGCCGGCGTAAGCGAAATCGGTCTCATTACCGAAGAGCCGCACGAGAACAAGACGCCGCAACAGGCTGCAGCCGCAGCCGCGACGGCAAAGTAAGATTTGAGCTGTTTCATAAGATTTAGGCACGGAACGAGGTAACGAACTATGGCAATGGCAGTAGGCGGTCCCAAGAGCGGACCAAGATGCGACATCAACATGACGCCTATGATCGACATTCTGCTGGTGCTGCTGATCATCTTCATGGTCATCACGCCGCTGACGCCGCACGGGTTGGAAGCATTGGCGCCGGAACCACCCGACAAGAAGAATCAGCCGCCGCCCGATCAGGATCGTACGGTGGTGATCGTCATCGACAAAGACAAGAGCATGCACATTAACAACGAAGACACGGACATGGACAAGCTGGGGCCTCGGCTCGAGCAGATCTTCAAAACTCGCGCCGAGCGAGTGGTCTTCGTGAAGGGCGATCCCGATCTCGAGTATCAGACCGTAGCTCGGGCTATCGATATCGCTAAGGGCGCGCAGATCGATAAGGTCGGTCTGATGACACCCAAGTTGGAATCGGGTAATTAACCGAAGAATTCGAGAATTCAGAATACAAGAATCCAGATGTTCAAGGTAAACGTCATGAAGAGCACAATACTGGTAGCCGGAGTCGGACTGCTGATTCTCTTTGGAACGGGCTGCGACAAACTCAGGTCGCGCGATGCCCTGAATCACGGGGTCCAGGCCTATAAGGGCGCGCATTATACGGAAGCCGTGGATTACTTCAAGACCGCGGTTCAGCTGGATCCGCAGAACACGATGCCGCGCTTGTACCTGGCGACCGCATACATGAGCCAGTACATTCCCGGCGCCGACTCGCCCGAGAACATGCAACTCGCCAAGCAAGCCAAAGAGGAATTCCAGCAGGTTTTGGAGAAGAATCCATCCGATACTACCGCGCTCGCTTCGCTGGCATCGCTCAGCTATCAGCAAGCTCAAGGCATGCCGGACCTGGATCAGAAGCTCAAGAAGCTGGATGAGGCCAAGGAATGGTATCTGAAGCTCATCGCCGCCGATCCTCAGAACAAGGAGGGCTTCTACAGCCTGGCCGTCATCGACTGGGTGAAGTGGTACGCGGCATGGATGAGGGCGCGGGCGGACTTAGGGCTGAAGCCCGAGGAACCCGGTCCACTGAAGGACAAGAAGGTGAAAGAAGAACTGCAGATGCAGTACAGTGCCGTCATCGACGATGGCATCAAGAATCTTCAGAAGGCCTTGGACATCGATCCCAACTACGACGATGCCATGGCGTACATGAACCTTCTGATCCGCGAGAAGGCGGATCTGGATGACACGCCCGAGCAATACAAAGCCGACACCGACACCGCCGACAAGTGGGTCCAGAAGGCGCTGGACACCAAGAAGATGAAGGCCAAAAAGGCGGCGGATGCGGCGGCCGCGGCCGGCGGTATCCAGGCCCCCGCCGAAGACGCCAAGTAGTCAGCGGTCAGAATTCAGCAGTCGGAATTCAGAATGGGCGGAGCAAGTGAATGGGCTTGCTCCGCTTTTCTGTTACGCGCCCTATCCGATAAGCCTCAGGTAGTTTTCCTTCCAGTAACGCCGCGTCCGGCTCCGGTAACGCAATCAGGAGCCCTCCCGAAGTCTGCGGATCGTACAGCAAGTCATCGAACTCCGAGTTCCCTTCCACGCACGAAGACGCAAATTCGCGATTGTTCTTGAGCCCGCCCGGGATGGCGCCTTGCCGCGCGTATTCTATGGCTCCCGGCAGGAACCGAACCGCCCGCGGATCGATCTCGATTGTCACCTTACTCGCCAACGCCATCTCGCGCGCGTGACCGATCAGGCCGAACCCCGTCACGTCCGTACAGCCATGCACGTCGAAGGCGAGCATCGCCTCGCAGGCCGCGCGATTCAGCTGCAACATGGATTGCACGGCCGCGTCCACGTCTTGCTCCTTGGCGATGCCCTGCTTCAACGCGGTCGAAATCACGCCCGTGCCAATGTGTTTGGTGAACACCAGCGCGTCTCCGGGCCGTGCGCCCGCGTTGGCCTTGATGCGATCTGGATGGATAATGCCTGTCACGGCGTAACCGAACTTCACTTCGTTGTCGCTGACGCTGTGCCCGCCCAGCAGCGCGCAACCGGCCTCCTGCATCTTCTCTGCCCCGCCCCGGAGGATTTCTGTCAGCTCATCCAGATCGCCTTTGGCCGGCCACGCGAGGATGGAAAGCGCCGAGATCGGCTTGCCGCCCATGGCGTAAACGTCGCTCAACGCGTTGGCTGCCGCAATGGCGCCGAATGTGTACGCGTCATCCACGATGGGCGTGAAGAAATCGACGGTCTGCACCAGGGCAAGCTCCGGCGTCAGTTTGTAGACGCCGGCATCGTCGGCGGTATCAAACCCGACCAGCACGTTTTCGTTCGCCCAGCGTGGGATCCGGGCGAGCACTTGGTCCAAAACCTTTGGACTCAATTTTGAAGCTCAACCGGCCGCGGAAGTGTGGGCGGTGAGCCGGTTTTTCGTAGGGGGCACAATTTAAGAATACAAGGAATACGAGGGAGACAAGGAATACCAGGAATGCACTCCTTTACGTGCAACCCCCGGCGCGGAGCTTTAGAGACCTGTTGGTCTGGCAAAAGGCGCATGCATTGGTGCTCGGCGTCTATGGGATGACGGGGAGCTTTCCCAAACATGAACTGTTCGGCCTGTCATCCCAGATGCGACGAGCCGCCGTTTCAGTTGCGGCCAACATCGCCGAGGGCTTCAAACGCAAGGGACGCGCCGACAAGGCTCGCTTCATGAATATTGCGCAAGCGTCTTTGGAAGAATGCCGCTATTTTCTCATTCTGTCGCAAGACCTGAAATACGCGGATACGACTTCGCTGTTGCAGCTGTTGGATGAGACCAGTCGCTTTCTCGACAACTACTGCCATTCCTTGTATTCCCCGTCTCCCTCGTATTCCTCCCCAGCTACCAACGGTACAACATAAGGTACACCACCACCCCTGTCACACTCACATACATCCAAATCGGAAATGTCCAGCGGGCAATGGCACGATGCCGCAGGACGTCCATGCGCAGGCCGCGCCGCAGCGTGATGATGGCTAGTACTGGCGTGATCACCGCGAGAATCGTATGCGTGGTCAGGATGGTTAAGTAGAGGTAGCGGAGAAATCCGGTCTTTTGGTAATAAACGATCCCGGCATTGAAATGGTAGACGAGGTAGCAGGCCAGGAACACCACCGACACACTGAACGCGGTCAGCATCACGCGTTTATGCGCCTGAATCCGTTTCTTGCGGATCAGCGTGTAGCCGATCGCGAGCAACACGGCCGCGATGCCGTTCAGCATGGCGTTAACAGCCGGAAGCGCGCTGATGTCCATCAGGCACGTTCCCGCGCCAATGCGCGAATGTCCGAAATCACCTTCGGAATCGACGAGGCATCCGACGTGTCGTAGTAGCCGCGAATGTGTCCCTGGCGATCCACCAGCACGAAGCGCGTGCTATGCTGCAGCGTTCCGTCGATGTTGCCAAGCTTGAACGCATCGCGATCCAGCATTTGTATCGTAGCCACTGGACCAGTGAGAAAATACCACAGCGAAGACCTGGCCCCGTGCGTTTTCGCATAGGCCGCCAGCACCGGCGGCGTGTCGTTGGCCGGATCGATGGTGAAGGAAACCATTCGCACGTCCGGCACCTTCAGAAGGGCGTCCTGCACCTCGCGCATCTGCGACGTCATGCGCGGACAAGGCCCAGGGCAAGTGGTGTAGATGAAATCGGCCACCCAGATTTTGCCCGCCAGCACCTGGCTGTGGAACGGCTGGCCATCCTGGGCGGTCAGCTCAAAGGGGGGAACATCGCCGAGGATTTCAAGAGGAGGGCTACGCTGTGTACACGCCGCCAGGGCGCACAGCAACGCGAAAACAGCCAACAGCTTCATTGGGGACGGTCGAACAACATCAGGCTGAACAACACCGGCAGATAAACCACCGATGCCAGCAACACACGCCGCGCCTGCTGCCGCGTGCGATCCGCGCGGATGCGCAGGCCGTAGTAAAGGAACGCCAGGCCCAGTGCCAGCGCACCATACAGATAAACATTGCCGGCCATCGCAAAGAACTTGGGCATGAGGCTGATGGGAATCAGCGCGATGGAGTACAGCAGAATGCGGCGCGCGGTGGACTTGCCGTCGGGCTCCACCACCGGCAGCATCCGAATGCCGGCCCGCGCGTAATCCTCTTTATACATCCACGCGATGGCGTAAAAATGCGGGAACTGCCACAGGAACAGAATCGCGAATAGAACCCACGCTTCCCAGGTCAGCGTGCCGCTGGCCGCGGCGAATCCGATCAGTGGCGGCATGGCGCCGGGGATGGACCCGATGGTTGTGGAATGCGGCGAGCGCTGCTTCAGCGGCGTATAAACGAACAGGTAAGTGAGCAGCGTGATCAGCCCAAGCGAAGCCGCCAACGGATTCGCGCCGAACCACAGATCCACGAATCCCGCGATTGAAATGGCGATCGCGAATACCAGGGCTGGACCAGCATTCAAACGGCCCGACGGTAACGGGCGAGCCTGCGTGCGCCGCATCTTGCCGTCCGCCACGCGCTCATACCATTGATTGAGAGCGGCGGTTCCGGAGGCAATGAGTCCCGTGCCGATGATGGTGTGCAGCAGCGTCAGCCAGTGCCAGCCGGGCAGCCCTTTTTGAGCGCCGAAAAAGTATCCAACGCCGGTGCTCATCAGGATGAGCCATGTGATTCGCGGCTTGGTTAAAGCGATGTAGTCCTTCATCAAGGAGAGACTTCACTCCCGAGCTTAAGTTCTTAAGGTACCACAAGCGGCTAGCGGTCAGGCAATATATTTTACGGTCTAAGCGCAAAGCGGGCGGGCCGGACCGGGTGGCAAACGGGCGACATCTTCCGGCTAAACGGATGCTACCGAACCCGATTTGGTGGTATTCGAAAATGCATGCTCGGCGTCGGCGACGGTGGGAAAAGATGGCAGGAGTTTGCTGACCCCGGTCATTGCCAGGAGCACTCCAACGCGCTCTGAAATCCCCACTGCGGCGAATTTCACGCCAATTCGCTGGGTGTGTGCCCAATGGCTGAGTACGATTCCCAACCCGGCGGAATCGATGTAAGGCACACCCGAAAAATCGATGATCGTGCTCTTCAAATCAGGCCTGCGAATGGCGGTTTGAAAATCGAACAACGTCGCGATGGTGAGCGGACCCGTGAGGCTCAGGATGGTGACGTCGCTTGCGGAACCGGGGCTCCGCTGGATTTGGATTTCGTCCATGGGAAGCATTTTATACCTTACACATTACAAAGACGTTACAGACCATTCTAGCTGATTGACGAAGGTGGTTGTGAGGAGCCAGAGCCATAACCCCGAACCCGCTCGCAAGCCCGGTTCTTCTTCAACCGAGAGGCCGAGAAGGAACCGACCCAGTACCGCTGTCATCCTAGCCTGGGTTGCGTTGGCGGATTCTTGCAGTAAGATATTCTCAAATGGCGTCTAGATATTTTCCGCTGTACAACATCACTGCTCCGGTAGGACCGGGGAAGCCAAACCAGGCCGATGATGTTCGACTTGTTCGGGCCATCTTTACTCAACTTGCGCGCGTGGAGTCCATGCAGGATTGGCTCGCGAGCATTCCTCCCCAAGCGAGCAATATGAGCGTTCCCGGCGGCTTCGACAACACGCTGGCCCAATGGATTCTCGCGTTCCAGAAGTTTTACCCGAGAAACATCAAAGCCGACGGCATCATCGACCCCTTGCCCAGCGCCAGTTCGATCGCCTTGGAGACCAGTTTCAAAAGCGGAAGAGTCTCCACCCTGGCCATGATGTGCAATCGGCTATGGCGCCTGGATCAACGCGGCTACATGCGGATTGGGGATGAGCAGCGCGTTCCTTGGGTTCCGGATCCAAACTCCTGGCAGAGTTGAACGCGAGTTCGCAGTTTCCTCGCGAGCCGCCTGTTGCAAAACGAAGTATGAAACTGGTTGTGTTGGGCGCCACCGGAGGCACGGGCATCGAGATCGTTCGACAGGCCACGGAGCGCGGCCATTCCGTCACGGCATTTGTTCGCTCCCGAGATCGGCTCAAGCCGTTTGTGGATCGCATTGCCATTGAGCAGGGAGATCTGCTGAATAGCGCCCAGCTGGAACGGGTTATTCAAGGTCATGACGCGGTTCTATCCGGATTCGGTCCACGGCTCCCCATATCGGAAGCCGACGAACACCTTTTACAGCGATTCGCGATTGCGCTGGCCAGCGCCATGCTGCGCGCCCGAGTGCGGCGCGTGGTGGTGGAGTCCAGCGCTTTCCTGTTCAAGGACGCCATCGTGCCGCCAACTTATCTGGTGGGCCGGTTGTTTTTTGCCGGCATCGTTCGCGATGCATCCGCGATGGAACAAGTCTTTCGGGAGAGCGGGGTCGATTGGACCATCGTTCGCCCGCCGCGGCTGACAGACAAACCCCACACGGGGAAATATCGTGTCCGGGAAGGTCATCTGCCTCGCTTCGGTTTTTCTATTTCGCGCGCCGACGTGGCGGATTGCATGATCAAGGCCGTCGAAGATCCCGCCAGCGTCAGAAAGGTCTTGGGCGCCAGCTATTGACGTGCTCTCACGCCTCCCTGCGCGCTTCCAGTTTCCGGTAAAGGGGATACAAGTGTGCCTCGCTTAACTCGCGAAGCTCCGGCGTAGCGTTAGCGCGCTTCCGCTCGGCATCGGAGGCGAATGCGACGCCGGATCGCTTGACGTCGCAGGCGGCTACCTCCCGCATCGCAGCGGTTTCCGCCGAACTCAGATCCAGCCCGAACAGGCGCGGCAGCTCCGACCATCCCCAATCGGGGAGCTGCGAATAATTGACCAGGCAGCCCTGCGATTGGTCGCCGTATTCGAGGACACTACGCAATATCCCAGCCAACAAACGGGTCCTGTATTCCCCCAACGCCGCGGGCGGAACTATGGCTGCATCGAATCCAAAGTGTTCGGCCTTGAGGTAGCCCGGAAGGGTCCATTCTCCTGGCTGCAAAGCATGTGAAGCGAGAACTTCGATGGGATCGCGGTACAGAAAGATCCACGGCACAGAAGGGAAAGCCCGGCGGAACAGAGCCAGATCTACGGCATGCCAGCAATCCAGCTTGAGGATGTAAGCGCGTTGTCCGGGAGCCCCGCCGCATGCGAGCGCTCGCGCCATCGCCCGTAGCCAGACGGAATGCCGTTCTTGGCTTACATCAATGCCGAATTCGGGGGCGCGCACGATGCTGTCCACCGGCGGGGCTTCGGAAAACACTGTCACGCCGGGGAGCGCCTTTAGCATTTGCGAAAGCAAGGTGGAACCACAGCGCGACATGTGGAAGATCAAGCCCGCCGGATCGGGCCACGCGTCAGCATCCCATGCTTCGAGCGGTGTGCGGCGGAGGAAGGCCGCCGAGAACGGCCTGCGCAGGGCGCGCACGATGCTGTCTTGGAAAAACGGCTCATTGAATCGCACGCCGCCCAGGTAACACCAGTCCACCATTGGGCGCTGTTTTTCCCAAGCGACACGGCAGGGAATCCAATCTTCTCCGGGAGCAGGTTCGCAGGAACCCATCAGGCGTATCTCGCCCGCTGGGACTTCCCCGCCCGCCAAGCGGCACGAACGTCCTCGCTTGTGAAAAGCATGCCGTGTTCCTCGCCGCGACGAACCGTCTGGCGCAGAAACTCTTCCAGTTCCGTGATGTCGCGCAGCGCCGTCTGGAGCGCAGGATCGGCAAACACGATCTGTACGAACTGCTGAAAAGCAGCGGCGCCGGTGGCAGCGGGGTCTGGTGAGGGCTCAGGCTCAGCCTTGCGGATCAGATAGCGCAGCCAATCGTTCAACACGCAGTCGATCACCAGATGGACACGTTCGCTCGATCCCCGGTTCTGGACGCGGTGCGGGTGGGAGAGGTCGAGATACCAGCACTCCCCGGCGTCCATGGCCACACGCTTGCCCGCCAGGTAGAACTCCACCTGGGGATTGGTCACGATAGGAATGTGAAGGCGAACGTCGCCCAGATCCTCTCCGAGATCGGAATCGGAATGTTCGCGGATGATCGAACCGGAGGCCAGACGAAGCAGCCGCACCGATTTCAACGGGCATTGGAACGCGGCCAGCACCTCCTGGAAGTAAGGGCAGGCTTCCAGAGCTTCGGTAGTGGCGAACGATTCGGAGGCTATGTTGCCTCCCGCGTAGAGTCCGCGATCGGAAGGGGAAGCGCGGAGTACGATGCCGCTCCAATCGCCTTCGAAGAAGCTGGCGTTGAAGTGAGGTGTCCAAGTCCCGGAGGCCAGCCGGCGCAGGTCGGCCTGCAAACGGTCAGGGTCGAATCGGACTGCCAGCCGCGCTGATTCCGGCATCGGATTTCCAGTTTATTACGGCTGCTCTAGTTTGCGCTATTCTTCGCGCCCCATGAAATTGGAGAGTACAACTCGTCTCCGTCCGCCACGTGAAAACCCATGTGCCGCCAAAAAGCAGCAGCCGGATTCCACCGTTCTACATGGCCGCTGAGTCCTTTTCCCAACGACGCCGCTTCGGATTGCAGCTCTGATACCAGAACACGTCCAATGCCGCGCCGGTGAAAGTCCGGCAACAACGTGATGTCGACAATCAGTATCTGAGAATCCTGGCGATCCACATACAGCCGGCCCGCCGGCGCGCCGTCGGCTAAGACAACCGAATGATCCGCTTTCGGGTAAAACGAAAGATAGTGGCGTCGCTGCGCCTCAAACTGCATGCGCAGAAACCCTTCCTTCGCTTCCTCGGGCCAAGGCATAAGCGCCATCTCGGCTTGCCTGGTACTCGCATACAACTCGCGAAGGAAAGTCTCGTCGGTGTCCAGCACCGCGCGGAGCGTGGTACGGGTCGCTTCGCGCACCACTAATTTCGCGATGGAAAGATTCCCTCCAGGGCGATGACCCAGGATAGAACCAACGACGGCTGCCGGTTTTCGTGGGGCTGGCCTCCGCCAGTAGCGGCGATCACGCCAGCATTCATCACGCCCGTCGGAGCGCCGTTGTTGTATTCCGCCGTTACGCCTGCCGCATCGGCCGCGGGATAACTGCCAATGGGACTTGCTTTGTTCCCTTTATTTGCGGTCGCGTTCACTCCATGGCTATGCGCTGGTATTTGGCCCTCGAGCAATGTAACAGACTCGACTCCAAGGGTCTCGGCAAGTACGTAAGGCGAAAGTCCCGGGCCCTGGCCCTGGTGAATCGGTACGCGCCCACGCATATCCGGCAGCGCGAAGGTCTGTATCCCGTCGCCTCCGTAAAAAGTTCCAATGAGCGAAAAAAGGGCCGTGTTTTGAGCTATCGACAGAAGCTGACCATTGCAAAAAGCCCAGCCGCGGGGTGCAAAGTTGTACGGTACCAGCATTAACTGACCAAGATATGGTTCGGCCATACGATTATTCTCCTCTGAATTGGTTTGACTACTTCAAGCCGTGATCACGACGTCGACTCCAACGGCGGCGCGACACGATGGCCAGGAATCCACCGGCCATCACAACGAAAGTGGAAGGTTCGGGGACCGGCGGCGTAACCGACGGAGCAGCGGTAATTCCACTGATCTGGTCAAACGGAATGTCCCCGATAAACGTAGCCGCGCCGGTGGTGGGATCGATCGTGTAAAAATCCGAAGTGGAGTTCGAGAAATTGGTCAGGGCCGCGTAGAGCGTCCCGTCATCGAACGCCAGACCACCCAGGCTATAGCACTGGAAGCCCCCGCAGTCGGTAGTGATGCCGGTCGCTCCGATTTCCGTGATGACCCCGCCCGTGGTGATCGAATCCAGCGTCGCGCCACCTTGTTCCAGAGCAAAGCCGTCTCCACTGGAATCGAAAGCCAGGCCATCCAGCTGCGCGCTCAAGTTGTCGGTGATCAGATTTGCACTCAATGGCGTGGTGTTAAACGAGTACATCGCGCCGGTGGAACCGAAATCGCCTTCGGCGTCAACCGTACTCACAAGGTAGCCGGTGCCATTCGGGGCAAAAGCGAGGTCGCCCTCGCCGGTATTTGTGATCCCAAGGTTAGTAGTGGCGAGAGTGGAGGCGTCGGTGGAACTTACCTCCAGCAGCGCCTGCTGGTTTTGATCGTACACGTACAGGTTGCCACCCAGTTCGCCGATGCCCAAAGAACTGGAGCCGCCATCGGGAACCGTAGACAACTGGCCAATTAAGGTAGCGCTCACGCTCGATGGGCTGATGGTGATCTGGAGCAGATTGTCATCGAGCGTAATTCCGTAGAGTATCGATGACGCGAAACTTTGGCGCGGCAAAAGGATCAACGCCGCGAGCAGGGGCAAAAAAAGATGCCTGGATGAAAACATTGACACTCTCCGAACGGAATCTGTTCCGCAACAAATCAAACTTCCATTTTCCACTCTTTGAATTCTAGATAGCTTACACTGAACGGCTGCCGGCGGTCACAGTTTTCAGGAACTTCACAACCCTATTTTGTACTAGTACGCTTATTGCAAAGCAAATTACGACTACACAAGACCAAATACTTGACTGCTAAGGCGAGTGTGAATATACTACCCTTCATCGTTCAGTAAGGTGCTTATCAAAGCCTGCTGGCGTGAGGAGGAGCATGCCGGAAACAACCGGATTTCCAACCAGAAGAGGTTTATTGAGCGCCTTGGCGGGCGTTAGTTTGGTGGAGTCGTTATTGCCAACCTTGCGCGCCCAGAGCGTCAACGGAAATCGAGCGCTGGTTTGTATTTATCATTTCGACGGCAACGACAGCAATAATCTGGTCGTGCCTCTCAGTCCGGCCGCTACGCCGACTACGCCCGAGCCCGCGGCCAACTGGCCCTCGATCGGGATTCGCTTTTGACTGCGCAAACTAACAGCGGCGCTGAAATCGGCTTCCATCCAGCGATGCCCGAAATGCGCGATCTTTTCAGCAGGCAGCGCCTGGCGGTGGTGGCAAACATCGGCATCCCCGCGAGCCGGCCGCCTGTGTCGCTTCTCGATCCCGATTTGAAATATGTGCCCGGTGCATTTTCCGCTCCGCAATGGGCGGCGGCATTCACCAGGTCCGGCGCCATCAGCAGGGCGGAAATCACAACTGGTTCCGCGGGCTTGAGCCGTGGAGGCGGGATTGTGCGGCTGGCATCGGGAGCCACGGGCGCGGCCAAGCCTGGCGCTATCCGATTGTCCGCGCGGTTCCCGAACACGGCATTGGGAGCGCAACTACAAAAAGTACTGGCTGCCCTGGTGCAAAGTCCGAACGAGGCGCAATTCTTTTTCGTGCCGGCATCCGGTTTCGGCTCGGGCGCAAATCAATTAGAAACTCACGCAGCCGCGATGCGCGGCCTGAGCCAGGCCATGGCGGCATTTTTCGATGCCACCGAGGAACTGGGCATCTCGCGAAGCGTTACCACCTATACCGATGGCGTTTTTAACCGGACCATGGCTCCCACGCCACGCCGCCGCGCGACACCCGCCTGGGGCGGTCACCAATTGGTGATGGGCGGTTCTGTCCTTGGCGCGCAGATTTATGGCAGCTTCCCGAATTTCACGCTGGGCGGTCCCGACGATGCAGGCAAAACCGGCATCTGGATTCCCGGCGTCGCGAAAGCTCAGTATCACGAGGCGTTGGCCCGCTGGGCCGGGGTCCCGGACTGGCAGCTCCGCCGCAGTTTCCCGGAGATATCCAACGCTGACACCTCCAGCGCTCAGCGGTCCAGTTTGAACTTCCTGCTATAGGCGTCGATCTGGCAAAATGCCAGTGTGAGGGAACGCAGACGATTTCGCATACGATTTATCGCGATTCTAGTTGCTCTTTCAACCTCCGCCACGCTTTTTGCTCAAGCGGCTCTGAAACAACAGATCGCAGCGATTGCCGCTAAAGCTCGCGGCAAGGTATCCGTTGCGTGCTCGCTTCCGGGATCCGCCTTCAATTGCGATTTCAATGCGCACGCGCATCCGCCCATGCAATCCGTCTTCAAAGTTCCGCTCGCACTAACGGCGCTCCATCTGGTGGAACAGGGCAAAATTTCGCTCGATGCTCCGATTCGCTTCCTGGCGAGCGATCGAATCCTTCCCTCGGTCTACAGCCCATTGCAGGACCAATACCCCGCAGCCGGAGTGGACGTTCCTTTGCGACAGCTTCTCAGCATGGCAGTGTCGCTCAGCGACAATATCGCGGCCGACATTGTTCTGCGCGTTATCGGCGGCCCAGCGGTTGTCGACCGTTATATGAAAGACGTGGGTATCGTGGGCTTTCACCTTCAAGATAACGAGGCGGTTCTCCATCGCGACTCCTCGGCACAATATCGTAATTGGTTTGAGCCGGCGGGAGCGGTGGAATTTCTGCGTCTGCTGAACGACCATCCGCCGCTGACGGCCGAGCACGCTGCGCTCCTGCTGGGCTGGATGCGCGAGACGCCGCGAGGCAATCAACGTATCC
The DNA here is from genome assembly GCA_963747945.1 of Bryobacterales bacterium. GTDB lineage: Bacteria > Acidobacteriota > Terriglobia > Bryobacterales > Bryobacteraceae > Palsa-89. The sequence goes on along the minus strand of CAVVHB010000022.1, from coordinate 446,806 downwards.
ACGGGCGTCTTCCGGCGGGAACCATGGTCATGCATAAGGCCGGCACCTCGGATACCGACCACGGCCTTACGCCGGCCACCAATGACATCGGTCTCATCACACTGCCCGATGGACGCCGTCTGGCCATCGCTATTTTTGTTACCGACTCAACGGCAGATGCTGTGACGCGAGATTCCATCATTGCCCGTATCGCGAGAGCCGCTTACGATGCAGCCGTTGAGACCGATAGGCCGGGGCCCAAATAGTCTTACTCGTGCCTTAGAGCCGCCACCGGATTCACTCGTGATGCCCGCCAAGCGGGCCAGAGCGCGGCAAACACCGCGACGCTGGTCAAGATGGCGATCGTCGACAAAAGCGTGACCGGATCGTTGGGCTGGATCCCATAGAGCAGGGCTGCGATGGAGCGTGAAGCAAAAACCACTAACGGCGCCCCTACGGCCAGGCCCAACGCGATGAGAACCAGCGCCTCTTTGAGAATCGCCCACAACACGTTCCCCGGACGTGCACCCAGAGCCATGCGCACTCCGATCTCAGATGTTCGCCGCGAAACAGCGTAGGACATCACGCCATAGAGCCCGAAACAGGCCAGGCCAAGTGCCAAAATTCCGAACGCACTCGTAACAGCACTGCCCATCCGCTCCAGATTCAAGCTGCGATCCACTTGCAGCGCGAGCGGAGTAATACGCTGGATAGGGAGATCGGGCACAACATCGCGGAGCGCTTTGCGAACGTCAGCGGCGATAGCGGCTGGATTACCAGCAGCACGGATTTCCAGGCTTTCGGCGTAGACCAGATTCCCCTCCAACGGGTGGTACGCCATAGGGACCGCAGGCTCGCGTACCCGATTCACGCGCGCATCTTCCACCACGCCGATGATTTCCGATTCCAGGTTCTCACCGAACCTCTGCCCGAGCGGGTTGCGATTCGCGAAGTATCGCCGCACCGTTGCCTGGTTAATGATCACGAACTGGCCGCCTTTATCGCGCGGATTAAAGTCGCGGCCATTCAGCAGATGCATTCCAACAGTGGAAAAATAGCCTGGGCCGGCGTAATTATATTGAATTCTGACGTCTTCGCCGGGGGCCGGTTGATAGCCGGAGATTTTGACGCCGCCCGTGATTGAGCGGCATTCGTCCACCAGGGCGCACATCGATACGGCCGCTGAGCGAACTCCGGGAACGGTTTTTGCGCGTTCCACCAGCCGGCGGTATAAGCCGGACAATTGTGCGGCATCGTAACCCGCGGAGCGCGGATCCATCCACACCGTCAAAACATGCTCGCGGTCGAATCCGAGGTCCTGTTCAGCGAGATTGCGAAGGCTGCGAGCGAACAGTCCGGCTCCGCACACCACCAGCAAGCAGAGCGCCACCTGCGTGGCCACCAGAAGCTTCGCCGCGCTAAATCGCGAACCGGTGAACGCGCTTCCACGGGCGGTCTTCATCGCCGCGCCGAGTTCCAGCCGTGTGGCGCGCAATGCGGGCGCCAGGCCAAAGAGAAGCCCGGTGAGGACCGAGATGCCGATCGCAAACATCAGGACATGTCGATCGACACCGGTAAGGAATGGTGTGGGACCTGTGACAGCGCCAAGCGCCATGCGCACCAAAGCATCGCTCACCCAACCGGCCAAGAGCAGACCCAGTCCGGTGGCTACTGCCACCAGCAGGAAACTTTCCGTGAGCAGTTGCTGGATCAGGCGTCCGCGGCTGGCGCCAATGGATAATCGCACGGCGATTTCGCGGCGGCGTCCTTCGGCGCGGGCCAGCAACAGATTGGCGGCGTTGGCGCACGCGATCGCAAGAACCAGACCCACCATGGCCATCATCGCAAACAGCGGCGAAGTCCATCGCTGACGTAGATTCGAAGCCCCGCGAGCGAAGGGTTCCAGAGTGAGACTTCGGTCCAGGAAATAGCCCCGCGTGTCCGGCGGAAGCTGCCCCACTAAATTTCCCTGGAACCGCAGGAAAGTGCCGTTCAGCACATTGCGGACCGTGGCGGCAGACCCCGGCTTCGCCCTGACGATGACATCCAGCCACTCCACAAATTCCTGCGGAGTCCAGGGCTTTTCGGGATCGGCATTTTCGTGGCTGCTGAAGTTCTGCGAGTAGTGAACGTCGTTCTGCATCACCAGCGGAATCCAGACATCGGTGGGCGCTTCCAGCCACACGCCACGGAAACCGTCGGGCGCAACGCCCACAATCGTGAAAGAGACTCCGTTGAGCCGGATCTTCCGCCCCACCACATCCATCGAATCTGCGAAAGTTCGCCGCCAATAACCAGTGCTGATCACAGCCACCGGATGTGCGCCCGTGTTCTCGTTATCGCTGGGTGCGAGCAGCCGTCCCAGAGCCGGAGAGAGTCCGAGCAGTTCGAAAAATTCGCCGGAGACGAGTTGGACCGTCGCGACCTCGGATTGTGCCGCGGTCTCGAGCGATGCTTGGGCGCGCGCCACATGGCTCATCGCCGCAACGCCAGCGGCTCCGGAGCCGCCATCGCGCAGCCGCAAAAACATGGGGTAGGAAAAGCGTTGCGGGAGTGTCATATGCCCCTGCTGGCGAAGGACGAACAGCTCCTCGGGCGCGCGGACCGGCAACGGCCTGAGCAGCGTCGCATTCAAGACCGAGAAGATAGCCGTGTTCGCGCCAATGCCCAGCGTCAATGAAAGAATGGCGACGGCCGCAAAACCCGGGCTGCGTTTCAGTTGCCGGAGCGCATACATCAGGTCGCGATAGATTCTTTCCACCGTCGTCCAGCCCCACATCTCGCGCGTGACCTCCTTGATCAGCAGCTGGTTCCCGAAGGTCCTGCGGGCGTTTTCTTCCGCCATGCCGGGAACCTCTCCCCGCTCCATACGCTCCTGTTTGTCGATGGCGAGATGCGCGCGAATTTCCTCGTCGAGCTCGCGCTCCAATCGGCGGCGTTGAAGCAGAAACTGGAAAGGGCGGAACGCCATTTTGTCCTCAATGCGCCGGCTTCATTACCCCGGCAATCGCCCCTACCAAACGCTTCCACTTGGACTCCTCGGCAAGTAGTTGCTTCTTCCCGGCCGCGGTGAGGCGATAGTACTTGGCTCGCTGGTTTTTGTCGGAAACCTTCCATTCGGCAGACAGCCAACCCTGCCGTTCCAGGCGATGCAGCGCCGGATACAGGGACCCAGTCTCTACCTGGAGCAGCTCTCCCGAGCCCGCGCGGATTTGTTGGCTGATCCCGTGCCCGTGCTGTGGGCCCCCCTGCAGCGTGGTGAGAATGAGCATGTCGAGAGTTCCCTGTAAAAGCTCAACGCGGTTCTTGTAGGTACCCTTAGTCGCCATGGGTGGTTGCAAACGACGTGCCGTAGACACTCTACTACAATAGCCATAGATTGTCTACTACTGTTGCGACGGCCGCTGCGTCCGCATCGCTTCTGTCGTATGCTTGGAAGCAATGGCTACACGAAAGAAAGCTGAACCTGAGGAAGTTAAACAAGAGAAGAAACAACCCAAGGAGGCGGCCGGCGGGGGTGCACCGCAAAACGACATCCTGCAAAAAGCCGCCAAGGCCATCGGGTCCGCGCTTGGGACCGCGGCCGTGAAGACCGGTCTCGCGCACCCCGCCACGCCGCCGAAGAAAAAGATCGGAAAGCTAGTCAAGAAGACCCGGGCGCGCTTGCCTCGCAAGGCGAAGAAGCAGGCGAAAAAGAAGCTGCTAAACTCCGCTCCCTGAGACGCCGTCCTCTTACTTGACCCTGTCGGCCTCAGCCGGCGCCGGTGACAAAAACTGAGTGGACACATCGCCGGTAAAGCTGACCGTGCCAACATGCGTGAGCCGGCTTTGCAAATCGGCCCAGATTTCGCCGCCCATCGCGGTCCATCGGCGGCAGAAGCTGAAATCCTCGCTCAGGTAGGTCCCGGTTTTCTCGTCGATGATGCAGTTGAATAGCGCGTAGCGCCATGGGCTTCCGCTCAGGTTGTCGTTGGGCTTGTGGTCGTGCGCATATCGCAATTCGGGATAGCGTTCGATCATGGCCAGCAGGGCCTCTCGCCGGATCATCAGAAATCCGCTCCCGGCGAAGCTCACCTGCGCAAAACCGTCGCGCATCGCTATCTCCTGGGCATTCTCAAAATCCACCATGTAGGAAAGGGCCGCGGACTCGAGCGGCGTGCGTCCGGCATGCACGGTGGCGGCGACTTTGCCCCAATCGATGTGCTTGATCGGATAAATGGCGGCCGTCATCGGGGCGTCGAAATCCATCACGCGGAAGACCTGTTGGGGTTCAAACCCGATGTCGGCATCGATGAAAAGCAAGTGGGTCGCGGCTTCATTCTCGAGAAAATTGGCCACGATATTCTGCCGTGCCCGCGTGATCAGCGCGTCGCTGCCGGCCATCTGGACGCCAATGCGGATGTCGCGTTTCTGGCAAGCAAGCACCAGCTTCACGAGCGACGCGGCATAAAGGTCGGTCACCAGCCTGCCGTAACAGGGCGTGCCGATGACAAGATATGGCTGGATAGCGATGGACACGAAAGACCGAGCTTTCATAGTAACTGGTAGGCGCGTCATGAAGGAATGGACAGGAATGGAAGACGTCGATCCAAACCGGGCCGAACGTGTAGATCGCTCGGTGAGCTGATTCGGGATGGCCACGCGCGGCTGATCGAACCGATTCGTCGGGAATTGCTCTCAGGCATCCGCGCGCCGAGCGCAATTTGAAAAGCTGCGCGCATTCGTGGATCTGGAGTCGATTTCCTGATCTGTGGCGTGGCAATTTCTCGTGGTTGGCAAGTTTTTACCGGTGACGCAGATTTTCGTACCTACGCTAAGGCGGTCCCCATCCGCCTCCACGGTCGCAAAGTCCCAAAGGCGGTCCGCTCCTTCACAGTCGCGGTTCAGAGCCGCTATGCACAGCATATCGAGGCGGAAGGGAACCCTGCCCCTCCGCGCTCAGGATGGCAGTTCTTAGCGGATATCGATCTTCAGAATGGCGTTTGAATGCTCGTGCCGCCAACCCCAATACGCCTGCTGATCGCTCTCATTGATCCGGTTGAAATCTCGGTATTTGCGGTGGTTCTCTTTTACCCACATACGATAGGCGCGATCTTCATGGCGATCCCAATGATGGTCGTCGTTATGATCCTTGTCGTGGTACACCCGATCGTTGGCCTGCAACACTGTGGGGGATAGGGCGATGGGGGCGATCAGGGCAGCGCTCAGCAGCGCGGCGTTCAGGAAACGGCGCATAGTAATTCTCCTCACGGAAAGCTAAGCAATCGTCTGGCCAAGCCCTTCGCTTACCGCCCACGCAAGCCCAACGGTCAGATTAGAAAGAAACATCTTAAGCTGGATGCTCGCGCGGCTTCGAGGTCTTCCGGCGGCTGCGCAGAATTGGGGGCGTTAATTCGAGCTGATTCTACCGCCTCCGGGTTTTCTTACCCGCTACGAGTGTAGCGGCGGATCGCGGTGGCATGCCCGGTATTGGCATCGACGGTAACAATGACGGCGTGCAGCTCGGCGCCCGACTTCGCGTTGTCCAGCCGGATCGGCAGTCCGGTCAGGAAACGGCGGATCGCAAGACTTTTCTCCGAGCCAATCACGGAATCGTACGGTCCCGTCATGCCAACGTCGGTTTGATAGGCAGTGCCGCCCGCTAAGATGCGTTCATCGGCGGTCGGGATGTGCGTGTGCGTACCCACCATCGCGGAAACGCGGCCGTCCAGATACCAACCCATCGCCATCTTTTCGCTGGTGAGCTCGGCGTGAAAATCCACAAAGCGCACTTTGACCGCGGCACCAGGCAAAGCGTCGAGCGATTTCAGAATGCCATCGGCCATGCGAAACGGATCTTCAATCGCGGGCAGATGCACGCGGCCTTGCAAATTGATGATGGCCACTGGAACGCCGTCGCGCGCTTTGGTCACGAGCAACCCGCTTCCCGGCAAATCCCCCGGATAATTGGCCGGACGCAGCAGGCGCGGCGTGCGCGGCAGATAATCGAAGATCTCCTTCTTGTCCCAGATGTGATTGCCGGACGTGAGGACATCCAGCCCCAGCGAGAAGAGCTCGTCGGCGATCAGCGGCGTGACACCGAATCCGCCCGCTGAATTCTCAGCGTTGGCGATGGCGAGCTGGATCTTTTCCTCGCTGATGATCTCTTGTAGGTATCGGGCGACAAGAGCGCGGCCGGGCGACGCAAAGATGTCGCCAATGAATAAAATGTTCATCAAAATGAAGGCTGGCCCGTCGCGTTAGCGCGAAACAAGAGAGACAGCGACTGCGGCCCAAGAAAGAAAAAGAGGAGCGCAACCAACCAGCGGAATCAGCTCCCGTCTTTGACCCCAGAGACCAGGGCGGAGCCCTCCGAGCGTCTTTAGGCTTCTCCAATGGCAGCTTTTACACCGCCGGAGCTTGCACACCAACGCATAAACCGAGACGGACCCCTAGACAATTGACTGTCGGATCAATTTAAGGAAACCAATTCCCAAACTGAGCAGAAACGCTCCTTGCGCAATGATAGCAGAGGTCCCCAGGCAAAGCGAGAGATTTCCGGGATTTCTGGCTTGAACAGGCCGACTGTGCCGGTCGTACTAAGGACTTATTGTTATCAACTTAAGCTAGACGACTTAATGCGACACTGGAGCAACGTCATCGCCACCCAGCTCGGCCTGAATGCGCGAGGCGATCCGGTTGGCGAAGGCCTCCACGCGATCCAACTCCGGCCCTTCCACCATCACTCGAGCCAGCGGTTCGGTGCCAGAGAACCTGACCAGCACGCGGCCTGAATCGCCGAACGAATCCTCGGCGGCGCGGATCTCGGCGGCGACAGCGGGCAGGTCCTCCAGGCGCTTGCGCTCCTTAATGCGAACGTTGATAAGACGTTGCGGATATACCTGAATCTCCTGGGTTAATTCATCGAGTCCGGCCTTAGACTGACGCATGACTTCAAACACCCGCAAGGCCGTCAGCATACCGTCTCCCGTGGTTGCGTAGCGATGAAATATGATGTGACCGGATTGCTCGCCTCCGAGCACCGCGCCACGGCGCAGCATCTCTTCCAGCACATATTTATCGCCCACCGGCGTTCGGATCATTCCGATTCCGTGCGCGCCGAGCGCCCTTTCCAATCCCAGATTGGACATCACCGTCGCCACCACCAGCGGCGGATGCCCGTTCACGGTGAGCTGTCCATGATCCTTCAGATACCGGCCCGTCACGAAAAGCACGGCGTCGCCGTCGATGATCTTTCCGGACCGCGCCACGAACAACGCGCGATCGGCGTCGCCATCGAAGGCCACACCGACATCCGCCTTTCGATCGAGCATGGCCCGCTGCAAAACTTCCAGGTGGAGCGAGCCGCAGTTCAGGTTGATATTGCGGCCGTCGGGCGAGCAATGGATCGCATGTAAACGCGCGCCCAGGCGTTCGAAGAGCTCCGGCGCCAGAACCGAAGCCGAACCGTTGGCGCAGTCCGCAACGATCGTCAAACCTTCCAGCCCTCCGGTCATCGTTGCAGCCAGATGATCCACATAGGTGCGATCGAGCCCGCTGTTTACCGCGAGCGGCGCCGGCGCCGAGTAGGCAGCTTGATCGAGGAGTGAAAAAATCTCTTTCTCCAGCAACTCTTCCTGCTCATCGGGCAGCTTATAGCCCGCGTGACCGATCAGCTTGATGCCGTTATCCCGATACGGATTGTGCGACGCGGAAATCATCACGCCGGCCGCGAACGGACCGTTCTTGGCGAGGTAGGCAACGCCCGGGGTGGTAGTGACACCGGCAAAAGCTACCGTCACTTGATGCCGTGCCAACCCGGCAGCCACTTCCGCCGCCAGCCACGGGCCCGACTCGCGGGTGTCCATTCCGATAACTACCTGGCGCGCCTGCCCCGATTCAATCACCCAGCGGCCCAGCGCCGCGCCCACCGCCTGCGCGGTCTTCGGATCCAGAGGCGGCTGGCCAGCCACCCCGCGAATACCGTCCGTTCCAAATAGAGCACGTGCCACTTAAGGGGCACCCCCATCCGAATTTTTTTCGAGTTTCACCCGCACTGTTACATCGGCCGGCGTCTCCACTAACCTTACCTGCGCATCGCCGATGTTCAGGTGGGTGTGAAAGACTTTCTCCGCGGTGACACCGCTCAAATCCATGGGGTCGGTTCTGATCTGATTGATTGCCTGTACACGATCCTGGGCGCCTCGAATGCGGACCTTGGCCGGAATGAGTTCCTGGCTCGCGATGCGATAGAAAGGAGGGATGTTCACGTAGGAAGGCTGGACGGGCTCATCCTTGAAGACCAGTTGATCGAAGTGCAGCGTCAGTTGCGAAGGAACCGCGCGATAAAAAACCACGCCGGTGGGAAGATTGAGATTCCGGCCGCGGATGCTGTAGGTTCGCTCGCCGGCATGTGCGTCGGCCAGGTCCAGCACCACGGCCACCGTCGAGAGACTGTCGCGCGTGAGGCTGCCGGAGGGACCGCGAACCTCCAGGCGAACACGATCGGGCAGGTTGCCTTCGATATCCAGATCGTCCCGCATATTCTTGAAGTCCACGGGAACCGACAGCGAGGTAGCGACTTCCGGCTCACGCGCCACCGCGATCCACAGGGCAACGGCGATCAGCAGCGAGAGCAGTTTCCAACCGAGGTTACCGATGAAGAGCTGTCTCATGGGGAAAACGCTCCCTCACGGTCGCGGCTCGGTTGGTCGCAAACCGGCAGTGAGCCGCGCGCGTTAGCAAGCGGTGCATTCATCATGGACGATCCAGGCTGGACTGGCGCACCGGCGCGGGATGCAACGCCGCGCTGCGCTTCTCATCGCGATCCAGGCGCTCGGAGAGTAAATGTTCCACGCGCTCCAGCGGGACATCGATCTCAATCTCCCCAAATGTCGCCACCGATACCTTGCCGGTTTCTTCGGAGACCACGATCGCGATACAGTCCGATTCCTCGCTGATCCCGAGCGCCGCGCGGTGACGCGTCCCGAGTTCTGTGACCAGCAAAGGATTGGTGGTCAGGGGCAGGAAGCAGGCCGCGGCGGAAATCCGGTCGCCCTGGATGATCACCGCTCCATCGTGCAGCGAGCCACCGGGGTGAAAAATGGAGCACAGCAGATCGCGCGAGACCAGCGCGTCCAGACCCACGCCGCTTTCGATGAACGTTCGCAGGCCAATCTTGCGTTCGATCACGATCAAAGCGCCCACTTTGTTCAGCGCCAACCGGCCCACGGCCAGCACCACTTCCTGGCTGAGTTCACGGCGTTCCAGCTGGCTGATGCCAAGGAACGGTCTGCGGCCCAGCCGCGCCAGAGCGCGCCTGAGTTCGGACTGAAACATGACGATCAGAGCAATGGCCGTGTAGGGCGCAAGGGTTGCCAGAATTGTGTGCAGCAGCTCCAACTTCGCCCATACAGCGGCGGCATAGATGAGCCCGAGCACGCACAGCCCAAGCAAAACGTGGACCGCGCGCCGGCCGCGGATGATCAACAGGAACTGATAAACGAGAATCGCGACAATGACGATGTCAATCGCGGCGCTGATGGTGAGTGGCGGTAAATCCGAGAACGTTGATGGCAAGTATCGCCCCATGCATCGACCCTATTATACAACCCTGTCACAGAGATACAGGCAAACTCGAAACTATCTTTCGATTCCTCGGTCTTCCGGAATATCGACCGATATGTCCAATATCTCCGGCCACTGAGGGTGTGCAATCCTGGAGGAGTCGGTCCCTTGCACGGCCGGCGTATGGAGCGGGCTACGACGACGAGAAGCATTTTAGTTGTGGAAGATCACGCTCCGTTACGAGAGCTGATCGCGACGGTTCTGAACGACGCCGGCTATCAGGTACTGGAGGCTGCGAACGGAGCCGAAGCCCTCGGCCTGGCTCAGGGAGCCGACATGGTGCTCACCGATGTCAACCTGCCTGATATGAGCGGTCCCGCTCTGATTCAACGGCTGCGCGAGCAGTCCGGGCAGCTTCGCGCGCAGTCTGGGCCGCTTCGCGAGCAATCCGGGCCGCTTCGCGTGGTGTTTATGTCCGGGCATGACGCGGGCCATATCAAAACCTTCGCCGAGGGCGCGCTCTTTCTGCAAAAGCCGTTCACGCCCAAAACGCTGACGGCGATAATATCCAAAGCTCTCGAAACCGGTCCAGCCGTAATCCGTCCGTAAGCCTCACGCATTGCGGAGCGCACACTGGACTCGTGCGTGAACAGGGACTGGCATTCACACGAGTGTGAATGCGGCACGCGCCCAGAGGGCACCCGGTGCGCGCGCCACGAAGCCCAGCAGTGAGGCTTCTTCGTTTAAGGTTTCTTGGACGCGGACACGCCCACTTCGACGGTGTGCGCAGTCAGGATTTCTCCTTTTTCGGCCGCGTGGATCACAACACGATCGCCGACTTTGAGGTCGCTCTTCTGGATAGGCTTGTCCGCGCGCGCGTAAGTGGTCTGTGCGTCGAGCAGCACTTCCACGGTCTTGCCCGCGGTAGTGGTGACGGTAACGGATTGATCGGAAACCTTCGCCACTGTGCCGCGGACGTGCTCCAGTCCACCGTGCGCCAGTGCAACTATGGGTGCCAGGGCGAGCGCAATCAGCAATACCCGCCTAGTGATGGTGTTCCTGTTCGGTATGTTCATGTGGTTCCTCTCCATTCAAGAATTGTTTTTCCTCTTGCTCTTCTTCGATCTCGTCCGGACTTTTCGGATTCAAGCCCTGCATCTGGTGTTCTTCCTCGGCCGTGACTTGCGGCAGATGCCGGATGAAGCGCACCAGTTTCCAGGAATCCTGTTCGTCGTTATGCGATCCACTGCCCCAGGCCGGCATGCCGGTCATCCGAATGCCGTTCTGGATGACGAAGAACAGCTCGCCGTCCGTCATCTGCTGTGTCTCTGGTTGCCGCATATCGGGCGCAGGCGGGTACATGTGCTTGCCCATCTCCGTATCGCCGCTGCCGTTATTGGCATGACAGACGGCGCAGTGATCGGCCCAATGGGCGCGCGCGTCGGCCAATACCTCAGGCGAATTCGGAACCGGATTAGGGCGCTCTTTCGCATCGCCGGGCGCAGCCATGTCGCGGACGCGGCGAGCCGTCCACCGCTCCAACGCGCTGGGGCGTTCGCGGGCGCTGAAGCCGCGCTCACCCACTACGTAGATCGCGCCCGCAATCAGCGCGACGATGATCACCGATAAAACGCCCGCGAGAAAGTGGCTCAGCTTATGCATAAGGACCTATTATTTCTCAGATGGCCTGAGCCGGAAACGGATAAAAATGTTTCCGCCGATGGGCCGACTACCATAGTAGGGCTTGATCGCGTCCGGCAGCGAATAGGCCGTGAAGTTGGCGCCCACGCCGGTTTCGATTTTTGTGAGCAAGCCCCGGAACAGGTCGATGTCGCGCGTGTACCCGATGGTATACGCACCAATCCGGAAAGTACTTCCATACAAAAGGTCCAGATTCTGTTGTATCTCCGGCTGGTCTTCGAACAACTCGTCCTTGTCTACCAGTTCGATGCGTCCGGTCAGAAAGTTCTCGCGGCGAATCGGCAGAAGCGACTCAACCAGGTACGAATTCACGTTCCGCCCCGTCGCAGTTTCGTGATTGCGTCCCCAGATGAAACTCGACGCCCAACTTCCGCCCGGCATAGGTCTGGTGTACTCGAGTGACGCCGTACCGCGCACTTGATCGCCGGCTTCCAGCGCTTCGGGATGATCGAGCCGGCCTAGCGACACCTGCGCGGCCCAATTCTTCGTGGGGAAAAACCACAATCGCGAAGACCAGGAATCGATGGCGCCTTGCTGAATGATCCACCGGTTCTCGCCGGGCTCCGCACCGTGGAAGCCGCTGGCTTCGAGTTTCACTTTCTTGTACGCCAGCCCAACCGTTACCACATCGTCTGAGATGTGCGTCGAATCCTGCCAGTGATGGGACAGGGGCGCCTCAGGCAACTCGGCGGCCGATGCGCGATGAGGATACGCCACCGGCCCGAGCGCGGGGTCGCCCACCGGAGCGAAATAGACTTCGAGCAAGGTGTTGGCGGCAAGCTCGCGAACATAGTGGAAGCCGAGCCCCATGATGAGATTGTGCGGATGCTGTCCATCCACGATGGCTAGGCCATAAGCGGTTTCGCCGGTCTGGAAGAGCAGCGGATAGCGGCGATCGGCTACCGTGGCCGGTTCCAGGCTCAGCATGAGATCCACCTGGAAGGCGCCGTTCTTGCCTGCCTTATGCTCCGCTGACGCCATGAACCAGTTGGTGGAATAGAGCTTGTCGCCTCCGCGCGGCCCCGATTGCTGGGTGTCCACAATAAACGCATCTCCCATGAACATTGTGTTCCACGATCCAAGATGGGTCATGATCATGGGCATCGGCCACGAGTCCGGATTGACGGACGTTCCCGAGGCGACATGCATCAGGTCCATACCGGCTGGATTCATGTTCGTCATATTCATGCCCGGCATTTTCATGCCCGGCATGGAGTTTTGTCCGAATGCGGGAATAGCCAATAGAATGAGAGCGATTGTTCGTAAATGCATGGGACTCCTTCCGCTTGCTCACGCGCGGGGCTCAAAAAAATACAGAGACGGAAGGACGTCAGATTCTTAAGATGGTTGACGAGGAGAGCGATGGATCGGGTGGTGAAAAAGCCGGCACTGACAATGTCGCGGCAACGACGAAGGATGGCGTTCCATCAATGGCAGGCACAACAAATCCGACGGCGACGACCTGCGGCAACGACGATCCATGCGCATCGGGAACCAGCGAATCGGGAGCGCACGGGGCGGATGTTTTGTGATCCGGGGTTGAATGCTGATGACAGGGCGGCACAGGAGAGCTACAGCTCTTAGCGGTGCAGGTTGCCATACACTGCGCGGCGCCAAAGACCAGCGCCACAATGAGCAGGGCGACTACCTGGACACGCGATGCGCTCATTCACCGCGATAATAGCACGTCCTTATCGTGTCGATTTCACTTCCCCGTTATCAACGGCTCGCGAGTAGAAGCTGGCAAGATCGCTCTTCAACTGCTTCAGAGCATCCACGTTGAGGTAGATCATGTGGCCGGACGGATAATATGCAAATTCGATGTTGCCGCGCAATTTCGGTTCGAGTTCCATGTGCCCCAGATCGTATTCGGTAATGAAGAACGGCGTGGCGAGATCGAACAGCCCATTCACGGAGAACACCTTAAGGCGCGGATTTTTCCGCATGGCATCCGCGAGATCGCCGGCAACGTAAGCATCCCGCATCGGCCTGCCCGCTCCGGCGCCTACCGGAAGAGCGGATCCAAGGCGATGAGAGTGATCCCAGGCTTGATTGATTCCCGGTCCGCTCGGCAGATAAGTCTCGGAGGACCGGTAATTCAGCTCGCGGTCCAGATACTCATGCAAGGCCGAGACAAAGGCTCCAGTGATGCCCGCGTCCGATGGATCGTAGCCCGGGGTTTCACCGGCGGCATCCACATCGGTGCCTTCAAAGCGCGCGTCGTAACGGCCTAGAATAGCGCGCTTGTCGCGCAGCAGCTCCTTGCGAAATCGCGCCGGACTCACCCGCAGATTTGCGTCTTTGATGTACTCCGCGCTCAGGCCGGTATAGCTGGAGAGCTTAGCCGCGACGGCATCCACCTGCGGCTGCGGCAGGTTTTGTCCCTGCGCGAGCGCTTCGGAATAGGGCCCGCGAGCAAAGGCGCGAACTTCATCCAGGAATGCTTTCTGGTCCTTGCTCTTGTGCGCCACCTTCTCGTAGTGCCACGCGATCGCGGCATAAGAGGGCAGGTTGCCGATGAAAAGCGCGTCCGATCCGGGAGCCTGGACGAAGTAATTGAGGATCGAAGACATCAGAATCACGCCGTTGAAGTACATCCCGCTATCTTGCAGGGCGTCCACCAGGGCCGCCGAGCGAGTGGTCCCATAGGATTCGCCGAACAGGAACTTCGGCGAGTTCCAGCGGTGATTGAGGCTGACGTATTCATAGATGAATTTCTGGAATGCGCGCACGTCCTGATCGGTGCCGGCAAAATCTTTGATGGCGCCTTTCCCCACGGGGCGGGAATAGCCGGCGCCGACCGCATCCACGAAGACCAGGTCAGAGGTGTCTAGCAGACTGTACTGGTTGGGAGCGATCTGGTATGGTCCCGGCCCGGTATTTTCAGGACTCGACGTCACCACTCGGACGGGCCCTACCGAACCCATGTGCAGCCACATGCTGGCCGAACCCGGGCCGCCATTGTAGAGGAACGTAACCGGCCTGTTACGCAGGTCAGTAACACCGGCGAGCGTGTAGGCCACATAAAAGACACTGGCGTTGGGTTGCTCGTCTTCGCCTCCGATCAGAAGGTTTCCGGCAGTGGCTGTGTAGCGAATCACCTTTCCGCCGAGTGAAAGCTCGTGCTCGGTGACTGAATTCTTCACCGGCGGGATGGGCACCAGGGGCTTTTCCAGATTGGCGGGGTTCACCGGAGGAGCGGGAGTGGGGATTTGCTGGCCGTGTGCAAGCGGCGCGGCGAAAAGGATCAGGGCGCCGGCGCAAAGGGAGATATCGTGGCGTGATCGTCGCAAATCGTTGGTTCTCCTTTTGGATTATTCTCGCACTTCTCTGAGCCGCCATGCCTTAGGGTACTGAAAAGGCCTAGCAGACTGAAGTCCGCCCTACGCGGGGACATCTATGCCGTTGATAACCCGTGTAGCGTAGGCGCCCACGCCTGCAGTTCGCGAATGTGAAAGGGCTTTTTCAGCAACCTGTTAGGGTGCGGATTTCCGCCTGAACCGGGTAAAACCGCATCCTCACATGGGGGCTCATGTATCCACGTAATTGCCTTAGTACCTATCTTGCGGGTACTCTACCGCCGATGAGGGATGGAGGATAGACAACTGACGACTGTGAGGACTATTGAGTAGTATCTCCATTCTCATATGTGAGCCCCAGCCGATCGTTATCGAAGGACTGCAGAAGGTGCTCGCCGAGACCAACGATCTGGTGTTCGCGGGCGCAGTGTCCAGGCCGGCCGACGCGCTGGAAGCCATCCAGCGCATTCATCCGAATATCGTCCTGATCGACGGAAGCGCGGGGTTGACAGGCGCGCTCCGCTTGCTCGGCAATCTGAAGGCAGCCGGCCCAATTTATCCGGTCCTATGGGTTGTTGATTTGCCGGAGATGGATGCGTTCCGGGCGCTGCAAATGGGCGCGCGCGGCATCGTCAAGAAAACTCTGCCTACGGCCACTCTGGTGGAGTGCTTGAGATTGGTAGGGAACGGGCAAATCTGGATGCAGGAATCCGAGCAGGTTGCGGACTTCCTGCAGCGCAAGGACACCTCCCGCCTGACGCCGCGGGAGAAGGAAGTAGTGCGTTTGATTTGCCGCGGGCTGCGCAACAAGCAAATCGCTGAGAATCTGCATATTACCGCAGGAACAGTAAAGGTGCACTTGATGCACATTTTCGAAAAAACGGGCCTCAAAGATCGTCTCGCGCTAGCAGTGCATGGCCGCGACCTGGCGGGCGTGGAAGCACCCGCCAGCGACGCCGCCGGCGGCTGATCTCCCAAGGGGCGCTAATGCAAGTGGCCTCTCTAACGCCAGAGGCTTCCCTAATGCCAGTGGCCTCGGAGGTCGATCACATTCGAAGGGACCAGGCGTCCCGAGTGAACATCGGTCACCTTTGGCAACCTCCACGCAATCTCCGCCACCGTCCCCCGCTCAGTCTCCTGAGGCGCAGGCAGATTCCTCCCATTCCGGTAGGTTTCGCGCGGCTGCCGGACGCGGATTCGCGCGAGTTCTCACACCGTCGCTTTCCGACTGTTTCTTTGTAGCGCTGATTGTCTGGCTGTTCATCTCGGGCGCCAGCGGCTGGATATCGCTGCTGGGAGACGGCGATACAGGCTGGCACATTCGCACGGGCCAGTACATTCTGGAACATCACAAAGTACCAACCCAGGATTTGTTCTCGTTCTCGCGCCCCGGCGCTCCGTGGTTCGCCTGGGAATGGCTGACCGACGTGATCTATGCTCTGGCATTCCAGCTGGCCGGGCTGAAGGCCATCGTGCTGATGTCCGGAGCGATGATCGCTCTCTATGCCACTGTGATTCTGCGCTACACGCTGTGGCGGGGAGCCGGCGCATTGGTGGCCGCATTCACCACGCTGCTTGCGATGGGCGCTTCCTCGATGCATTTCCTGGCGCGGCCGCATCTGTTCACGCTGCTTTTGCTGCCGATCTGCCTGTGGGTGGTGGAAGCGGACCGACGCGAAAACACGCGCTGGCTGTGGGCGCTTATTCCCGTGACCGCGCTCTGGACTAACCTGCATGGGGGCTTCGTTGTTTTCCTGGCCTGCCTTGGCCTGCTGGTGCTGGCGTGCGCGATGGAAGCGGCGCTGAGGAGCGAAATGAGGGACACGCTCTGGCCCCGGATCCGCCGGTACTCCGCGCTGCTGTTTGGATGCTCGCTGGCTTCGCTCGTGAATCCATATGGCGTCCAGTTGCATGTGCACATCTATGACTACCTGCGCGCCGATTGGATCAAGAACATCGTGCAGGAGTTTCAAGCGCCCACGTTTCGCTCCGAAGGCCAGCTGCAATTCGAAGGCCTGCTGCTTGCGGGCTTGATCGCCATCGGTTTCTTGCTCCGCAGACGGCTCTACCCGGAAGCGTTGTGGGTTCTGTTCCTGGCGCACTCGTCGCTCATCAGCGTGAGGCACGCCCCGCTTTATGCCGCTGTGGCCGCGCCGCTGATTGCCTGTGAGATCAGCGAGTGGTGGAGAGTTGGAGTGGCGGGCATGAAAAAATCGGCGGCTTGGCGGATTCTTTACCAGCTAGGCGCGGACCTGACGCCCGGCTTTCGACGGACCAGCGTCTGGCCGGCCGTGTTCCTGCTGACCCTGGCCGCGTTGGACGCGCCTCTGAAGTGGCCGCGCGATTTCCCGAGCGAGATGTTCCCGACGGCGATGGTCCACCAGCATGCCGGGCTGATCGGATCGGGTCGTTTGCTTACCCCAGACCAATGGGGGGACTACATCATCTACAGCTTTTACCCTCGGCAGAAGGTCTATGTGGATGGTCGTAGTGATTTTTACGGAGAGAAACTCGGCCAGGAGTATATCCACCTGATGCAAGGAGCGTACGACTGGAGAGCGATCCTGGACCGAAACGGCTTCAATGTGGCTTTGCTGCCGGTGGATTGGCCATTGTCATCCATGCTGAAGACGGACCCGTCGTGGCAAGTGGTACAAGACGATACCAGGGTCATACTGTTTCGGCGGCTAAGTCGCCAAACCCCACGGAACTAGGTAGTTCGACACCCACTCCGCCGTCGCGCGTACTAAAGAAAACGTCGTGT
The DNA here is from genome assembly GCA_963747945.1 of Bryobacterales bacterium. Lineage (GTDB taxonomy): Bacteria > Acidobacteriota > Terriglobia > Bryobacterales > Bryobacteraceae > Palsa-89. The sequence goes on along the minus strand of CAVVHB010000022.1, from coordinate 429,517 downwards.
TCAGGCTAATGAAAACCTCCCAGTTTGCCGAAGCTAATAGGCAGGGAGAAGTGACCGGCATGAGAAGCAATCAAAACCCGCCACCCTCAGTCACCCGGAGTGTGGGGGACCGGAATGCCGTAGCTCGCAGCGGGGTGACGCGCGGTGTCGTGGGTAAGTTAAGCATGCCGCAAATGCCCGTGGAGTGGCTGGATTCGGGAAGCTGGCGGCTGCCTTCGGGTAAGGCGCTGGCGGAATTTGCGCTGCAAGCCGGGTTCCTTGCACCGCTGCTGTTTCGGGCGGACCGGTTTGGCAAGCGTGCCCCTAAGGGGTCGTCGGGAATCACCGGAAGTGAAATCACCGACAGTGGCAGCACGGCGCGCGGTAAACAGTTTGGCAAGGGGGACGGCCGGTGACGGCACAGGCCTTGTTGGCGGGAGGAGTCGGGATCGCGGCCTGCATCGACGATCTACGCCGTCGACAGATTTCAAATTGGATTCCTGCTTCGGCCTTCGCCAGCGGTTTGGTTTTGCAAACTGTCCAGCATGGCTGGCGTGGCGCCAGCTCGGCATTGCTCGGCACGCTGGCTGGCGCGGGTGTGTTCCTGATTTTTTATTTATTGGGCGGAATGGGTGGAGGAGACGTGAAGCTGATGGCGGGCTTCGGCGCCCTGCTGGGTGTGAAGCGGCTCTTCGAGGCTGCTTTGTGGACGGCGGGATGCGGCGGCGTGATGGCGCTGGCCGTAATCGCCGCTGGTCTCGTTCGAGACCTCTGGGATCGGCGGAAATCCTCGGGAAGCCAAGTTTCTTCGGGAAGCGAAGCTAGCGCGTCGTCTGGCCAGCCAACCCGGAGAGCGGACAGCATCCCGTACGCTCCGGCGATCGCCGCCGGAGTCTGGTTGAGTTTAGTGGGTGGCTGAGTTTCGGTTGAGTTTGGTGGGAGTGACGGGGCGACAGCACGCTGCAATGTGAACGGGATTCAAGTGAAATTCCAGTTAATGACGGAACGCGGGAGAGAAGGATATGGATCGTAGATTTCTGACGGTATTAGGCGTGAGTCTGCTGTTCGCGCTGGTGATATCGAGCGTGTTCTACCAGATGGCGGCTCACGCTGGCAGCCCGAAGAAGGCCGCTGAGACCACTGATCTCAAGGACGTCGTCTTGGCCGCCAGGCCGCTCGCGGTGGGAACGACGATCAAGCCGGCTGACATCAAGCTGGGCAAAATCCCATCGTCCGCTTTTCCCAAAGGCGCGTTTGCCAAGCCGGAGGAGGTGATTGATCGCCCCCTGATCAGCAACATTCTGATGGACGAGCCGGTCCTCGAAGGGCGATTGGCGGCTCGGGGTAGCGGAATCGGCCTGGCCCCGGTCATTCCGGTTGGAATGCGCGCGGTCACGTTGCGGGTGAATGACGTCACAGGCATCGCCGGGTTTGTGCTGCCGGGAATGCGAGTCGACGTACTGGTCACCGGCCATCCTCCCAATTCCGACAGCCAGGTTACCGCTACACCGGTCCAGTTACAAAATCTGCTGGTGCTTTCCGCCGGGACCGTAATGCAGCCGGATGCCAAAGGGCAGGCCATGCCCGCTCAGACCGTTACTTTGCTCGGGACCCCGGAGCAAGCCGAGACGCTCACCTTGGCGAGCGACGATGCACACATTCAATTGGTCTTGAGAAATGGCAGCGATCAAAGCATCGAAAAGACGCCTGGGCGCGATGTTTCCGAATTGTACGGCGAGCGCGCGGTGCATAAGAAGAGCGTTGAAAACAACCCACCCCCAAGGCAACGAGCCCGCCCTGCGGTAGTGGCCGCGGCTCCTCCGCCGCCTCCTCCGCCGCCCGATCAGATCGTGGTGATTCGCGGAACGCAGAAGACCGTGGAAGTGGTTGGGCTCGGTGTCGGCGGGGGAAAGTAAACCATGCGACAAACAAAACAGCTGTACATCCTGTCTGGGCTGCTGGCTTTCGGCGTCACCAGTGGGCTTTTCGCACAGGGGGGGCCCGAAGAGATTCGCTTGACGATCGGAAAGAGCATCGTCATCGACTATCCGGCTGAGATCGCGCGGATTTCGACCAGCAACGCGGACGTCGTGGATGCAGCGCCAGTTACTGGACGCGAAGTTCTGGTGCAGGGTAAATCGTTTGGAACCGCCACCCTGGTGGTCTGGAGCAAGGCCGGCCAGCGCAACTTTTATAACATCACCGTCGAGCAGAACTTAGACCCGTTGCGCAGACTTCTCAAAGAGACCTTCCCCGGGCAGGATATCCAGGTTCAATCCTCGCGCGATTCGCTTTCGCTCACCGGACGGGTAGCGGATAAAGATACTTTCGAACGCGCGGCCGCGCTCGCTTCGCCCTTCGCGAAAACCGTGGTCAACGATCTGCAGGTGGCCGAGCCCCCGGTGGAAAAGCAGATCCTGTTGCGCATCAAGTTCGCCGAACTGGACCGTTCCGCATCCAACCAGTTCGCAGTCAACTTGATTTCCACGGGCGCAACCAATACGATTGGCCGCGTCACTACCGGGCAGTTTCCGGCGCCTTCCCCGACCAGCATACAGTCGGGCGGCGGTGCGACCAACTCGACTTTCAGCATTTCGAATGCACTGAATATTTTCGCTTTCCGGCCGGACCTGAATCTGGGCGCGCTGATCCAGGCCCTGGAACAACGCAACATTCTGCAGACCCTGGACGAACCCACTCTGGTGACGAGCGATGGCAAGGAGGCCAGCTTTCTGGTGGGCGGCGAGTTTCCCATCCCCATCCTGCAGGGGGGAGCGAATTCCGGCGCCGTGACGATTCAGTTTCGAGAATACGGCGTCCGGCTGACTTTCACTCCGAAGATCACCGGGAACAACAACATTCGCTTGCACGTCAAGCCGGAAGTATCGGCGCTCGATTACACCAATGCATTGTCATTCAATGGCTTTACCATTCCCGCCCTTTCCTCGCGCAAGATGGAAACCAATATCGAGCTGGGTGAAGGACAGAGTTTTGTCATCGCCGGTCTGATCGACAAACAGGTGACAGAAACGCTGTCCAAGATTCCTGTATTGTCCAGCCTGCCGATCCTGGGAAACCTGTTTAAGAGCAAGGAGTTCGATCGCAACGATTCCGAGCTGATCGTGATGGTCACGCCCGAGATCACACTGCCGCTTCAGCCGGGCGACGCCAAGCCCAGTCCCGCGATGCCGCGGCCCTTCCTCGTGCCGGTGACGCCCGGTTCGAGCGATGCCTTCCCGGCCAAAGGTAAGCCCTCCAAGTAGGAGCGTCTCCGATCGATGAGAACTGGGTGCGAAACAGGATGAGAAACAGGATGAGAAACGGCAGGACAGCGCGATGACGGGCCGGGCACCGGTTTTGACCGCGCTTGCGATCATTCCCGATCGCGAGCTGGCGGCCCAGTTCGCCTCCGCTCTCGAGCGCACCCGCTCCTTTCAAATCCTCTCCGAGTTCAAGTCCTATCCTTCGCTCCAGACACTCGAGATCCGGGTGCGTCAGACCAAGCCGGACGTCATCCTGCTCGATCTGGCGTCGGACCTCGATCAGGCCTGCGAGTTGATTCGCTGCGTCACGTCCCTCAACCTGCGGGCGCATGTGGTCGGGCTGCATGTTCGGAACGATTCGGATGCGATTCTGCGCTGCCTGCGGAGCGGCGCGAGCGAGTTTTTGTACGCGCCTTTCGACGTGCAAACACAAAACGACGCTGTGGCCCGGCTGCACCGTCTGCTGCAGCCCGTCCCAATGGAACAGGCAGAACCGGGTTCTATCGTCGCTTTCTCCAGCGCCAAGCCGGGCTCGGGCGCTTCCACGCTGGCTGCGCAAGCCGCCTTTGCGTTGCATCGCACCACCTCGCAACGCGTTTTGCTGGCCGATTTCGACCTCATGGGGGGCATGATCGGTTTTTACTTAAAGCTCACCAACACCAAGTCCCTGCTGGACGCTCTACAAATAGCCGATCGGCTGCAGGATGGCGGATGGGCTTCGTGTGTGTCGATGGCCGATGGCGTGGACATTCTGCCGGCGCCCGAGACCCCCTATGCGGGTCCCATCGACGCGGCGCGGCTGCACGCGGTGATGGAATACGCCCGCATGAACTACGAGTGGGTAGTGATCGACCTGCCGGTGGTTTTTCAACGGTTGAGCTTAATGACGATTTCCGAATCCGACCGTGCCTTTCTGGTCTCCACCCCCGAGCTGCCGAGCCTGCACCTGGCGCGCAAAGCCGTCAATCTTCTGGACCATTTGGGCTTCCCCAAGGAACGCTTTCAGATTGTGATGAACCGCATCGACCGGCGCGACGAGATCGCCGGATCCGACATCGAGCGGTTATTTAACTGCGCGATCGACGCGCGGATTCCGAACGATTATTTCTCGCTCCACCGCGCGGTCACGCTGGGCCAGCCGGTGGATTCGCATTCCGAGCTCGGCAAGGCGGTCGAGGACTTGGCCAACCGCCTGTCTGGCGGCGGAGGCCAGGATCGCAAACGGGCGGCGTTCCCGGACCTGCGGGTGGCGACCGCAGTGTAGTGAAGAGCCGTGTGGTGAGGAGCCCTGTAGTGAGGAGCCCTGGAGTGAGGAGCCCTGTAGTGAGGCCTGTAAAAGTGAAGGACTGTGTAGCGAAGACTTATGTTTCCTAACCTCGACACCAAATCGGCGCCGCAAATCAGCTGGGAGCAGCGCCTGCTAAAAAACGGCGGCAAATCCAAGGGCGCTCTGAAGCCGGAGTACCAGGAGCTGAAGTTCACCCTGCACCGCAAGCTGGTGGACAAGATCAATCTGGAGGCGCTCGCCACCATTGATAACCAGCGGGTGCGAAGCGAAGTCCGCCAGGCGCTGATTTCACTCATCGATTCCGAGCCGACACTGCTGAGTTCACTCGAAAAGCAGCAGATCTGCGATGAGGTCCTGGACGAGGTCTTTGGGCTTGGTCCGCTTGAGCCCCTGTTGCAAGATCCCAGCATCTCCGACATTCTGGTCAACACCCACAAGCAGGTCTACATCGAGCGTAAGGGCCTGCTCGAATTGACCACCGTAACCTTTCGCGACGCTCAGCACCTGCTGCGCATCATCGACAAGATCGTGTCGCAGGTCGGACGCCGCGTGGACGAATCCAATCCCATGGTGGACGCGCGCTTGAGCGACGGCTCGCGCGTAAACGCCATCATTCCACCGCTGGCCGTGGACGGCCCGCTGTTGTCGATCCGCCGTTTTTCGACCGACAAGCTGATGCCGCCCGACCTGGTGGATCGGCGAGCCATGACGCCCGGCATGATGGAGCTGCTCGAGGCGGCCGTCAAAGCCAAGATGAACATCATCATCGCGGGGGGAACCGGCGCCGGTAAAACCACGCTGCTGAACGCTCTGTCGGCATTCATCTCTCCCAAGGAACGCATTGTCACCATTGAAGACGCAGCCGAATTGCAGTTGAAGCAGCCGCACGTGGCGCGTCTGGAAACCCGGCCTCCGAACCTGGAAGGCAACGGCGCGGTGCGTCAGCGCGAGTTGCTGGTAAACAGCTTGCGTATGCGCCCGGACCGCATCGTGGTGGGCGAAGTCCGCGGCGAGGAAGCGCTGGACATGCTGCAGGCCATGAACACGGGTCATGACGGATCGCTCACCACCGTCCACGCCAACAGCCCGCGCGACGCGATTTCACGCCTGGAGGTGATGGTGTCGCTGGCCAGCGCCAATATGCAGCTGGTCTCGGTGCGGCAGCAGATCGCAAGCGCGGTGCACCTGCTGGTGCAGGCCTCGCGCCTGAGCGACGGCTCGCGCCGGGTGATCAATCTCACCGAAGTCACCGGGATGGAAGGCGACGTGATCACCTTGCAGGACATCTTCGTTTTCGAAAAGCGCGGTCTGAATCCGGACGGCCGCGTGGTGGGGCGGTTTGCGGCCACCGGCATTCGGCCCAAATTTTACGAAAAGCTGCTGGCGGCCGGCATCCGGCTCCGAGCGGACTTGTTCGACGAGGTGGTGGAGGTTTGACGCCATGTTTGTAATGATCCTCATTGCCGTATGGGCCTGTGCCATGGTGGTCTGGTGGATCTGCTCGAACGCGTTCCGCCACTCCGACCTTGACAAGCTCAAGAGCCGGTTGATCGGCACGAGCAAGGCCAAGGTGGTCAAGGCCTCCTCAGGTGGCGGCGGTTCCCTCATTCACACCGAGCAAAGGAATGTCCTGCTCGCTACCAAGTTCCTGCGGCGATTCCAGCTTCAAAGCAAGTTGCAGGAGATGATCGACCAGGCTGGGATGAAATGGAGCACGCACCGGCTGGTGAACACTTCCCTGCTCGCGGTGGTGGCGGTCTGGGCGCTCGGTTGGGTTCTGATTCCCGACCAGTTCCGGCGCTATTCCTATATACCCGCGCTGCTGGCCGGCGCGCTGCCGGTGTTTTATGTGATCCGCAAGCGCAAGGCGCGCCTGCACCGCTTCGAAGAGTTGTTTCCCGACAGCCTGGAGTTCGTATCGCGCTCGATGCGCGCCGGGCATGCATTCTCGGTGTCGCTCGAAATGATTCATCGCGAGTTTCAAGAACCGTTGGCGGGTGAATTCCGGCGCACCTTCGAAGAGCACAACCTGGGTTTGCCGCTGGATGTGGCACTGCAGAAACTGGCCAAGCGCGTGCCCTCGCTCGACGTGCACTTTTTCGTTTCCGCGGTGTTGCTGCAGAAGCGCACCGGAGGCAACCTGGCCGAGATCCTGGACAAACTCGCCTATGTGATCCGCGAGCGCTTCAAGTTGCGGGGCCGCATCAAGGCCATCAGCGCGCATGGCCGGATGACGGGCATCGCTCTGAGTTGCATTCCCATCGGCGTGGCGGTGCTCACCTTCTACACCAACCCGGACTATGTGAGGTTCTTCTTTCTGGACGACGTCGGCAATATCATGCTGGGCTGCGCGGTGGCCTTGCAGCTAGTTGGATTCTTCATCATGAAGCACATCACGAATATCGAGGTTTAAGGCCATGGCATTTGTATTCAGCTTCGTGATTTTCCTATTGTTCGCGGCGGGACTTTCCTTTGCCGGCGTCAAGATGTACGTCAAGCCGAAGGAGGCTATCGAGCGCGTCGCCGGCACCGGCATGAGCGCTCATGATTCGGCGCCGGTTCATCCCAGCCTGCTGTTCCACGACCTGGTGAAGCGGCTGGGCAACCTGGTTCCGGCCTCGCCCAAAGACGTGACGGTGATGCAGCGCCGGCTGATCCGCGCGGGCTACCGGAACCCAAATGCGCTGAAGGTTCTGTACGGAGCGAAGGCTATTTTCGGCGTTTTGCTGCCGGTGGTGATGACCCTCGCGGTTCTGAATTCGTCGGCGCAGCAAAGCAACAAGATCGTCGCGATTCTGGTGGCGGTGGCGGCCGGTTTCTTCGGCCCCAACGAGTACGTGCGCATGGCGGCCAAGCGCCGCCAGAAACAGATCCAGCGGGGGCTGGCCAACTCGCTCGACTTAATGGTGGTATGCGTCGAATCGGGATTGGGCCTGGATCAAGCCATCATGCAGGTGGCCAAGGAATTGGAGCACGCCCATCCGGAGATCAGCGAGGAATTGGCCATAGTGAACCTCGAGTTGAAGGCCGGAAAGCGGCGCGCCGAGGCTTTGCGAAACTTGGCCGACCGTACGGCCGTAGAAGACCTGAAAAAGCTAGTGGCGGTATTGATTCAAGCCGACCGCTTCGGTACCGGCGTGGCCCAGAGTTTGCGCGCCCACTCCGATTACATGCGTGTACAAGCGCGCCAGATCGCTGAAGAGAAGGCCGCCAAGCTGGGCGTAAAACTGATCTTCCCCATCTTTTTTTGTATTTTGCCGTCTTTGTTCGTGGTCACGGTTGGGCCGATGGTGATGAAAATCATACGGGAACTGATCCCCATGATGAATAACATGTAGCGGAATCATTTTTTCGCGGGAAAGGAGAAAGCGATGATGGATAGTTCGATGATTCGCATCGTTTGCGCGGTGCTCGCAGTCCTGTTTCTGGGGCTGATCGTTCTGCGGCGCAAAAAGACCCCCGAGTAATACCGGGCTGGCGGCATCCGCGCGCGGGGCGTCAGGGAACCAGCTCCCTGGCGCGCCACGACCCGCTGCGTTTCCTGGCGCCGGGACGAATTTTCGTGTGGCTGGAAATTGAGTGCGGGACGGGCCGCTATCGCGGGCCAGGCCGCGCAAAGCCTGTAACTGAGTTGAAGAGTTGAAAATCTGATGTTTTTTTGGAGTGAATCGCTATGCTGAAGTCATATTGGTGGAAGACCGTGTTGGCCGCTTTGCTGGCGGCGACGGCCTGGGGCGGAACCTTCGGGACAGTAGTGTCTATCGGAGGCGAGGCCTCGGACCTGGCGCTGGATCAGACGCGAGGAGTGCTGTACATCGCTAACTTCACTGCGAACCGGATCGACGTGATGTCGCTCGCCAGCAATACCGTGCAAACTTCGATCAACGTGGCTGCGCAGCCCAGCTCGATCGCTTTGTCGCCTGATGGCCGCTATCTGGTGGCCACCAACTTCGGGAACGCGGCGGCTCCCGGCTCGCCATCCAATGCGCTAACGGTGATCGATCTGACCAACCAGGGAACCCAGACCTTTTCACTCGGCAACCCGCCGATCGGCGTGGCCTTCGGGGCCGATGGCATCGCGCTGGTCGTTACCACCACCGACTTCCTGCTCTTCGATCCGACCACTGGCGCCACACAAGAACTCGATACGCTCGCAAACGTGGTTGCCAACACGCTGCCGGTGGCTCCCGCCGACTTCCCGGCCCGATATTACCTCGGCGTCGGTGGCTGCGTCGGCGGACGGACTGCAAGTTTACGGATTAGGCGGCTCCACCAGCACCGTTACCTTCCGTTACGACGTAAACGCCAAGGCGATTTTCCCGGGCGGCATCGTAACCAGCACTGGAATTCTCGGGCCCCGCGTGGTCAGCCTGAATCATGATGGCTCGCTCGTCATGGCCGGTTGGGTGATGATCGGGCAGGGCGCATTCGTCAACTATTTCCCACAACACACCAACCAGTTCAGCGTCGGGAGCACGGCGTTCGACGATAGCCGCGGTTTGCTTTACGCGCAGATTCCGGTGGTGCAAGGCGAAGCGCCCACCCTGCAAGTGGTCACCTCCAGCAACCTGACTCTGCAGGAGCGTTTGCAGCTGCCCGAGAACCTGACCGGCAAAAGCGTGCTCTCGAGCGACTCCAACACTCTCTACGCCATTTCAGAGAGCGGCGTCACAGTAATGCCGGTCGGCAACCTCGCGGGCCAGCCCCAGGTAACGGCCCAGCAGGAAGATCTGGTTTTCCGGGGAAGTTTCTGCAATCAGGGAATTTCGACCCAGCAGGTCACTATCGTCGATCCAGGTGGAAACAACACGCCTTTCACCATCAGCTCCGACACGCCCGGGGTTTCGGTCTCGAGCGGAGGCGGCGTCACACCAGCAGTAGTGACGGTTTCAGTGGATCCTTCGGCGTTCCTCAACCAGACCGGGACCGTGGCCGCTACGCTGACGATTCAATCTGGTCCTGCCATTAATGTCATACCGAGCGTTCGGGTACTGGTGAATAACGCCGGGCCCAACCAGGTGGGCAGCTTCATCGACGTCCCGGGCACGCTTACCGACATCGTCGCCGACCCGGTCCGCAACCAGTTCTTTGTCGTGCGCAGCGACAAAAATGAAGTACTGGCCTTTGACGGGAGCAACTACTCTCAAATCGCCACGCTGCCAACCGGCAACCAGCCCACCACCATGGCCATCTCCTTCGACCAGCGGTATCTGTTGGTAGGCAACCTCGGTTCCCAGCTCGTCAACGTATTCGATCTCGATACCTTGCAACCAGACACACCGATCGTTCTGCCTTCCGGCTTCCTTGCGTACTCCATCGCGTCTTCTGCGAATGCCACATTGGCGCAGGGCGGCTTCTACGATGGCACGTTTCATATCCTGCAGCTCGATATTCCGTCCCGTTCGGGAATTGAGTTGCCCTCACTCGGCGTGTTCACCAACCTGACCAATGCCAACACGGTTTTAACTGCCTCGCAGAACGGCTCGACGATACTGATCGCGCAGGCCGACGGGACCGTGTATTTGTACAACGCCAGTTCGAACTCGTTTACGGTGTCGCGGAAAGATTTCACGGCATTGGGAGGACCGTATGCGGCGTCGGCCTTCAATCAATATGTGGTCGGCAACAATCTTCTGGACTCTTCGCTGGTTCCGGAGATGCAGTTTGAGACCGGTACAGGTACTCCGTCCGGATTCGCCTTCGTGAATGAGAGCGGGTTCCGCACCAATGCGCCGCCCCCGGTCTCGAGCACCTCTTCAAGCACGACGACCACCACGACCACCACCACGAGCACTCAAAGCACGGCGCCCGGCGTCATCCAACGGATCAATATGGCCAACCCGTCCAGCTCCGTCAGCAGTGCGACCGCGATGGTGGAAGCTCCGCTGCTCGGCACCACCGCTTCACCCTTTACGCGAACCGTCGCGCCACTCGCCAGCCAAACCGCCATCGCGAACCTGACTGTGTCGGGTGTCACCATTCTCCCCTGGAACTACGACGCCGCGGTTGCGCCGCCCAAGATCAACAACGTCGTGAACGCCGGCGATTCAGGGACCGATATCGCGCCGGGCGGCCTGATCTCGGTGTACGGAAGTCAGTTGAGCCCGGTCAACATGGCCACTGCCGAACTTCCATTGCCCACCGCGCTAGCCAATAGTTGTCTTAGCGTCAACGGCCTGCCCGTGCCTATTTTGTACGTTTCGCCCAATCAGGTGAACGCGCAGATGCCGTACCAGGCGATCGGCGATGTAACCCTGATTCTGCGGACGCCGGGCGGTCAGAGCGACAACTACAACCTGGTGATTGAGCCCAATGCCCCCAGCGTATTCCTGGCTTCGGTTGGTTCGGAAACCAACATTCCCACCGTGGTCCGGAACGACGACAACGAACTGGTGACTCCTTCCCATCCCATTCACAGGAAATCCAATACGGCGCTGGTGATTTACCTCACCGGCCTTGGTTCAACTTCGCCCAATGTCGGCACCGGGCAAGCGGCGCCTTCCAAGCCGTTGGCCATCTCAGTGCTCCAGCCGGAAGTTACCCTCGGAGGCGTGAACTTGCCGGTGCTGTTCTCCGGCTTGGCTCCTGGCCTGGTCGGCGTGGATCAGATCAACGTCTCGGTTCCTTTCACCGTGCCCGACGGAATGTCTGTCCCTCTCGTGATCACCCAGGGAACGGTCTCGACTTCGGTCCCGGAACGAGTAGTGGATTAACCGCAGAACCTAACTAGAATGAGAGACAATATGAAACATTTTCTGTCGCTAACGTTTTTGGCGATTGCCGTAAGTACTCCGCTGGCATTCGCTCAGAAGTGGGAGGTCGGTTTTGCAGCCGGCGGAAGTTTTCTAACGTCGGAAACCATCACCAATCCAGCGGGGAACGCCGATGCCACCCGCGACCCTGGTTTGGCGCTGAGCGCCTTTCTGGACAACACCATTGGCAGCGGGCTGTTCGGCGGAGAGCTGCGCTACGATCATGAGAACGGCGATCTGAAGCTTTCCTCCGGTGGCACCACGGTCAAGTTCGGAAGTCAAAGCAACGCCATTCACTACGATTTCCTCTATAACTTCACTTCCTCTGAAGCGGCCGTGCGACCCTTGGTGTTGGCTGGCGGCGGAGTGAAATGGTATTCGGGCACAGGAAGCGAGCAGGTTTACCAGCCGCTCTCCAACATCGCGGTGTTCAGCGACGTCCGCGACATGAGACCGATGGTTTCGGTGGGGGCTGGCGTGAAATTCAACATCGCCAAAGCAGCCCTCCTGCGTCTAGAGGTGCATGACTACCTGACTCCGTTTCCCAGTTCTTTAATCGCACCGGTGACGGGGTCGAGCGTTGGCGGCTGGCTGCAAGACTTCGTCGTGTCGGCCGGCCTTAGCTTCGGCTTCTAAATTCCTCAACCTTTAAGCCAGCCGGCTCTGCGCTCCACGTTGAGCCCATCCGGCTGGTTTCGTATCCAAGTTGCGGGCAGTGACTCATGAATCTTTCAAACGCTTCTTCGGTGACGGCGGTTTTGATCATCGCCTTTGGTGTATTCACCATGTACACCCAGTGGAAGAACTGGTTTGACAGCAACCTCCCTCTGATTTTTTACGTGGTTTTCTTCGGCTTCATGAGATCCGTCGACGGCGTGGTGCCGTTCTGGCTGATCTGCCTGGGCTTCGGCCTGGCACTGATACTGCGTTTCGAATTTATGAACACCGGCTTGACGCGGGTAGTGAAGTTTCTCGAAATCGGCGCCCTGGGCGTCATGCTCTACATGTCGACCACGATGCTGATACGTTTCTGAGGACGACTACTTTTCCACCTTGATTACTTCTCCAATCTGATCACTTCTCGGTCGGCAACCCGGAGGCCTGGTAAGCCCGCCATCCGCCATCCAGCGAAATAGCGTCAGTGTAGCCCATTTGCCGTAGCGCATCGGCAGCCAGCGCGGAGCGATAACCTCCGCCGCAATACAAAACCAGCTTCGTTTCCTTGGCCGGAACTTGCGCCTCGATGTCGCGCTCGATGATTCCCTTCCCCAAGTGAACCGCTCCGGCGGCATGTCCGGCTGCCCACTCGTCATTCTCGCGGGTGTCGATCAAGACGTGGTCCTCCCCGGCGGCGCGCATACGCTGATACTCAGCGATGTCGATTTCTCGAATTTTACTCTTGGCCGCGTTCACCAACGCCAAAAAACCCGGGTTGTGAGATTTAGGTGCGCTCATGTTCATTCAACTCGCTTGGTTTACCCGCTCGATCCGCGCGCCCACGCGCGCCAACTTTTCCTCGATTCTCTCATAGCCCCGGTCGATGTGGTAGACGCGATCCACCACCGTTTCCCCGCGCGCCACCAAACCTGCCAGCACCAGCGACGCGCTGGCTCTCAGATCGGACGCAATCACTTGCGCTCCGGTCAGCTCAGCCACACCCGCCACAATGGCCTGCCGCCCTTCCACGCGGATATTCGCTCCCATCCGCGCCAATTCCTGCGTATGCATGAAGCGGTTTTCAAAGATAGTCTCGCTGACGAACGAAATCCCCTCGGCCAGCGTCATCAGCGCCATGTATTGCGCCTGCAGGTCGGTAGCGAACCCGGGATATTCTTCCGTCGTGATGTCGGTGGCACGCAGCCTGGAGGACCCTCGGACCCGCAGAGCCCCCCGCCCGGCTTCCGTCACATCGACACCTGCCTGGCGCATCTTCGACGCCAGTGCATCGACGTGTTCGGGAATAAATCCCGAAACCACCAGGTCGCCACGCGTAATCGCTCCGGCGATCAGGAAGGTGCCTGCTTCGATGCGATCGGGGATGATGGCATGCTCGGTTCCACGCAAACCGGCAACGCCCATTACGCGAATGGTGGACGTGCCCGCGCCTTCCACCCTGGCGCCCATCTTATTCAGCAACAGCGCCAGGTCCTGCACTTCGGGTTCGCGCGCGGCATTGCTGATCACCGTTTCGCCCTCCGCCAGAACCGCGGCCATCAAGACGTCTTCGGTGCCGGTCACGGTAATGCGATCGAAATGCACTTGTGCGCCCCGCAAGCCTCGCGGCGCCTGGGCCTCGACATAACCGTGCGAATGGTGAATCTCAGCGCCCAGTTGCTCCAGTGCGGCCACGTGCAGATTAATGGGCCGCGCGCCGATGGCACAGCCGCCCGGCATGGAGACGCGCGCACGCCCGGTGCGCGCAACCAACGGACCCAACACCAGGCTGGATGCCCGCATGGTTTTCACCAGGTCGTACGGCGCTTCGGGACGGACCAGATGCGTCGCCCGAACGGTGACGTCTCCGCCGTCGACGTCCACCTCGGCGCCCGCGTGCCGCAACAACTGTTGCATGGTCCCGATGTCGCGCACGGGTGGGATGCGCTGCAACTTCACCGGTTCGCTGGTGAGCAAACAGGCCGCCAGAGCGGGCAGGGCGGAATTCTTCGAACCGCTGATTGCGATCTCGCCCTGGAGCGGCACGCCGCCATGAATCCGAAACTTGTCCATTTGTAATGTTAATGCCTCGGGTTATAGTTTTAATGCCTCGGAAGCTCCGTGCCTCGGCGGCCGCGCCAGCCAGCCGCGCTTCGGCCGAGCCGCGATCGAGCGACAACCGCGCCATCACAATGGCAACCGGCACGCGGTCACCCGCCTCCACAAGAAGCTCGCCGGCACGTTGGTAACTCAGTGTCGTATTTGACACCAAGATCCGTGTCGCGCGGTCACGCAACTTGCTGTTGCGCGGTTGAACATTCACCATCAGATTGCCAAATACATAACCCATCCGAATCATCACCGCCGTGCTGATCATGTTCAGCACAAGCTTTGTCGCCGTACCTGCCTTCATTCGCGTTGATCCGGCGATGACCTCCGGCCCAACCAGAGGTGTGATTGCAATTTGCACGCCACGCGACAGCGGCGAATCCGGCGTGCAACTGATTCCGATGGTCAGCGCGCCCAGCTTATTTGCGGCCTCCACCGCTCCCAGCACGTAAGGCGTGCGCCCACTAGCGGCTATTCCCGCCAGGGCGTCCCTAGCGGTGAACCCCCGATCGGCGAGATCGCGCCGCCCGGCGTCGGGATCGTCTTCAGAAGCCTCGGTCGCCCGAGCCAAAGCCGCTTCGCCGCCGGCAATCACGCCCTGAACCAGCTCTGGCGGCACTTGAAATGTCGGCGGACATTCGGCGGCGTCCAGGACTCCCAGCCGCCCGCTGGTGCCAGCGCCGATGTAGAACAGCCGGCCGCCGGCCCGAAACCGCTCCACGATACGCTCCACCGCCTCGGCAATTCGCGGAATCTCCGCGGCCACCGCTGGAGCGACCTTCTGATCTTCCTGGTTGATGATGGCCAGCGCGTCGGCGGCCGGTAAGGTGTCTATGTGCGCCGATGCGGGGTTGGATTGTTCGGTGAGGAGGCGCTCCAGATTCGGGTGCATACGACAAGGGCGCCGGCGGCTGATAGCCTCCCGACGCCCCTTATTCTTTAGATAGTTGCCTTTAAGCGCTGAAGGAGCTGCCGCACCCGCAGGTGCTCTTCACGTTAGGATTGTTGAACTTAAAACCGGAACCTTCCATGGTTTCCACATAGTCCACTTCGGCGCCGTCCAGATACAACAGGCTGGCCTGATCGATGAACACCTGCAAGTCTTCGAACTTATAGGTCTTATCGAGCATGTTAGGGGTGTTTTCGAAAGCCATGGAATAGCTGAATCCGGAGCATCCACCGCCCACTACTGCGATGCGGAGCCCGGCTGGCTTGGGATCCTGCGACCCCAGAATCTCCTTCACTTTGCTTACGGCGGTCTCGGTCAGTTGAACCATTTCCTAAGATCTCCTGTTGGCTGAACTCTCTCAGAGCTATTATCGCCTGAACGTCTTCCACGCGCAAGGCGTCAGGCTATACAACCGTTAGATGCTAAACTCCTTGATTAGGGTGCGATGACAGGATGCGATCCCGTTCGATTTCCGCAATTGCCCTCCAACTGACTGCAACCGCAAGCGGTTGGCATACGTCTGGCAGGGTGTATGAACGGTCTTGCTGGCACACTTCCATTGCCCGTTGGCGGCGTCCGGGCCAGCGGCGCCCGGGTTCAGGCCAAAACCAGAGTGGATCACCGGAATTCTGAAGAAGCCGCCCTGGTGAGGCGCGTTCAAGCCAGGGATGAAATGGCCTTTCGTGACATCGTGGAGCGATATCAGGCCAAGGTGTTCTCCATCATCTATGGGATTCTGCGCAATCATAACGACGCCGAGGACATCGCGCAGCAGGTATTCGCGAAGATTTACTTTTCCATCCAGAGTTTTGACTTTCGCAGCTCGCTGCTGACCTGGATCTATAAGATCACGGTCAACGAGTGCTACGACTATCTGCGCAAGAAGCGCGTCCGGAAGCTGGTATACGAAAGCGATTTTTCAGAAGAAGACGCCCAGCGCATGCAGAACAGCGAAACCGCCACGGGACAAGCCCCAGCCGTGGATACGCAACTGGCGCGGAAGGATCTGGTTCTGAAACTGTTGGCGAAGCTCTCCGAGCAGGACCGGAGTCTGCTGCTGCTCAAGGAAGTAGAAGGGCATTCGGTGGAAGAGTTATCGCAGATGACCGGCATGAATGAAAATACCATTAAGGTGAAATTGTTTCGGGCCAGGCAGAAGCTATTGAAGGTGGCCCAGCGGTTGACGCGCGGTGCGCAATCGCTGGCGTGATGGTCGTGGGCCTGATCGTCATTAGCCAGATCGTCATAAGCAAAGTGTGATAGAACAGTTGGAATATTGGTGATCTAAACATTGGCGACCTAAAGGTCGAAAGCGAAACGGACGAATCGATCCGTAAGAGTCAAAGTTGGTCTTTTTTGAGGGAAGAAGTCATGCATCAGGAAATCAGGCACAACCTTGAGAATTTCTCAAGGGCGACGATCTAAAGAGTTCGAAGCTGCCCGCGGAGTTTCACACGCACTTGGGAGAGTGTGGTGAGTGCTCCGCCGAACTTCGCTCGCTCGAGAAGCAATCGCGACTGCTGCGATCCCTGCGGAGCCCCACCGACGTGGAACCGCACGCCGGCTTTTATGCCCGCGTAATGGAGCGGATCGAGGCGCAACCAGCATCCATCTGGTCGGTGTTTCTGGACCGAAAATTCGGATTGCGGTTGGCGGTTGCGTCGGCCGCGTTGATAGCGCTGCTCGGAACGTATCTGGTGACCTCGGAGCCAAGCGGGCCGGAATTCGCGTCCTCGCCGGCGGTGGTTCTGACGGACCCCCAGCAAGCTACCGAAGCGAGCAATCGGCCGGAGCTAAATCAACTGGAAGCAAATCCACCCGCGGTAAATCAACCGGCGGCAGTAAGTCAACCCGTTAATCAACCCGCGTCAGTTGATCAACCCGGGGCAGTTAATCGAGAAGACGGCCTGCGGCAGCAACGGCAGCGCGACGCCGTGCTGGTGGATCTTGCCAGTTACCACCAGTAGGGCCATGTTCGCCTCGGATCAGCCAACCTGGCAAAATCCGCGTATCCTGACGACGTTGGTCCTGGTGTTTCTCGTCGGCGCCATGGTGGGAGCCATCGGAATGCGAGCCGGCCTGCATGAACAGCTACACCGCAACGCGGTCTATTGGAGAGGCGAAAAGGCCGAGTTCTCCTACGATCAGCTCAAACGAGAGTTGAAGCTTACGCCGGATCAGTCCGAACGTCTAAAAACGATCCTGGACGATTTTGTGAAGTATCACGAGGATCTGGAAGCGCAGATTGAAGACGTCCGCGCCACTGGGCGCAACCGGATTGTGCAAATGCTCACACCCGAGCAGCGCAAGCGTTTCGAGCAGCTTTCGAACGACCTTCCCTCGCAATAGCCTTCAGTTGCGGCGTCAGCGCCGCCAGAAAAATCTCCCGGTGCCCGGACCATCTGCCCGGATAAGGTACGTCAATCCGTAGACCATGCCAACCAGCGCGGGAAGCTGCGCGATCCACGTTCTCGCGAATGGACCGTAGCAGCGTCACAATCGCTCGCGGCTGGAGCCTCCGGATGTGCCGGCAAAGTGAAGCTTCACTGGCGGCGCAGGCCGTGCGGCGCGACCTGGAATCCAGTTGATCCACGGGATGCGCGCACGCATCGATCAAATAACAACCCGCCGCTTGAAAGGCGTCCAGGAAACTTTCGTCTGTTAGCGACGGATCGATAGCAAGAAAAGCATCGCGAATCGCCCGATATAACCCCGAGTCCCGTTGATAGAAGAACCTTCCGGACGCGGGCGGAGCTTCCCCAATGAAGAGCAGCCGCAAATCAGCGGGACGATAGCGGCGCCGAAGTAGTTCCCGCCTGCGTCGCGCCTGGAGCTCGGCCCTGGCCGAATCCGCTGGCATGATCTTAGGCATGGATTTCCTCCAGCGCAGGAACAAGTTCCACTTCCTGCCCCACTCGAATAACGCCGCCCTCCAGGACATCGCAGTTGAGCGCAAGCTTCCCGTCGAACCGTTTTACGATGTCCCGCAGCACCTGAGGCGAAGGCGTGAGCGTGTCGGGGTCGAAAGTGGTCATCACACAACGCCCTCTGAGATCCTGCACCTGGATGATCGTTTCGCCGATGCGGAGCTGGCGTCCCGGCCACGTTCGTTCCGCAAGGCCATCCACTCCGCTGATAACGATATTGGGCCGCAATCGCCGGCTATCTTGTCCAAACGCATCAATTGACCCATCGGTCGCCACCAGGAGCGGCAGCACATCGAACCGCTCCACTCCGTCGAAGCGCACCAACTGAGCTCCGGCGCCTGCAATTTGCCTGACCTCGGCCAGAACCTCGGGATCCGTCCAGGGGCGCCCGTCGACCATGGGCTCGCCAGTGTCGAGCGTGGCGCGATGTCCCAAAAGGCCGGGATGAGTACGCGCCGTCACAATCCGTCCAAGTGCATTACGGACCTGGACCACGCGGTCTCCCGCGATCCCTGAGGAAGACACACGTGCGCGCTGCAACCGCTCGCCTGCCATGGATTTTACAGGGTAACGCCAGATTTCTTTTACGCGCATCATTTTGTGCCTGTCAATTCTTTCTCCACCCCTCCGAAATATCTCCTCGGGGCGGATTACCTCCTCGGTGCGAATTACTTAGACTGGGGCGACCTCGCTGAGGATGCATAAATCGATTGGAATTGCCGCAACCTGCGCCTTAGCCATTGCATTCCGCTTGGGCTGGTGGTAATCTTAAATTGCATCGTGGATTGATTTAGGTTCTACCGCAAGGTGGAGCTGGCTAATTGCAACCACGCTAAAAAGTGCTAAAGGTGAGTCGGTCTTCACGAAACTAAACCCCCTGTGGCACATGCCCAGGGGATTTTTATTTTGGGACCGGGTCGCCGGAGAGGATCATTGTATGACGGCGTCTCCACCTCCCGAAGCCGCTCTCTTTGGGCAGCAGGGCGAACTCGTTTCCCTCAGTATTGCAACGGAACCAAAACTACTAGAGGATCTTTTGGAGGCTTTAGCCTCACTCGATTTCCCGGTCAATCCCCAGCTTTATCACCGGCCGGCGCAAGTGTTGGTGGAGTTTCCGGCGTATTCGCGCCAAGTGGAGCAGGTGCGCCAAGCGCTGCTGGGACAGGGCTTCGACGGCGGCATTCAAGTGTCCCGCCCGCTGGCCCGCGCCCAAGTGGGTTAAGAGCAGGCCGGCTAACGACGAAGTCCGCTTAAACGCCAGTTTTCCCGGCGGCTGTTTTGCCGGCAGCCATTTTACGCTCCACCGCTTTCATCAACCGGACGTGGACTGCTTCGGGAATATCCTGCGGCTGCATTCCCTTGTAGACCTTAATGGTCTTCTGGGTAGTGTCGAGAATAACAAAACAGTTGGGGCACTCGTTAATATGGGCCTCCAGTTTGCGGCGCAGTTCCGCGTCCACGGTTGAATCCAGATAGTCGGTGAGCTCCTGCAAAAACTCCTTACAGGTAAGCAAAGACGTCATCCCCTTTCCGTCGGAAGAAACGCGTCAACTTTTCACGCAATTGCAGACGCGCGCGCAATAGTCGGCTCTTTACGGCCGGCACCGATATTCCCAGCGCTTGGGCAGTCTCTTCGGTGCTCAGTTCTTCGATGTCTCGCAGTACAAAAACGGTTCGGAAGTCTGGCTTTAAGCCTTCAACCGCGTCGTCCAGGATTTTACCCAGCTCCTCGCGGGAGTACTGCTGTTCGGGATTTTCGTCCCAGACGGCGATTTCACGGACTACCGTATCTTCCCCGGTATCCAGGGGCTCATCCAGCGGTACAGTCCGATCGGACTTCCGCTTGCGAAGTTTCATCAGGGATTCGTTAACGCCGATGCGCACAATCCAGGTGTAAAACTTAGATTGCCCTTGGAAATCCCCTAAGTGCTCAAACGCCTTCATAAACGTCTCTTGAAGCACGTCTTCGGCGTCGGTATCGTTTTGCGTAATGTGTTTGGCCAGGCGGTAGATCTTACGTGAGTACCGGTTCACCAGCTCATTGAAGGCCGCAACATCGCCCTCGCGAGCCTTCGCCAGCAACCCGGACTCGTCGAACACCCCTGCTTCAGTGGTGGCAGGCATTCTTTTCAATAGTACCACTCGGACCAAATTGGTCTACTAGTACATCGTCCAGAAATTCCTTTAACAAGGACTTCGGATTTAGCGTATCGGAGCCGCCATGCGTAAGCATGCGGATTCGCGGGTTGCACCCAGCAAAACCGCATGCTCACGCATGGCGGCTCTGAACGACGATGTCCTAGTGACGCATCGCGGCTTCGATCTCGTCCGCCGAATAGGGGACACCCGGGGTCAGGAGGTCGGCGCCCACCTTGGTTACCAGAAACATGTCTTCCAAGTAGTACCCTTGTCCTCCAATAGAAGTGATCGGCTCAAACGCAATAGTTTCGCCCGCGCGCAGTGGGCCTAGGACACGGCCAGCGTCGAGGTTGATGGTGTGAATTTGCCAATAGGGAACCTTCTCTCGCTTGGACCACTCATCGATGGCCTGTTTCGCGAGAGAACTCCTGGCAAATTGGCGCTGGCGCAACAACTCACCGCGCCAGGCCGCAAAGACCTGATCTACGGTGGTTCCTTCCCGCAAGAATTTCGCGCCCGCATGATACGCGGAGACAAAGATGTTCCAGATCTCGCGCTGGTCGGCATTGTAGTGGCCCGACACCGGACTCGTCGGCCAGATCGCCCCCTGTAGTAGTTCCATTCGCAGCCGACGTCCAGCCGCACCAGGTCCCCGGCGTTCATGATGCCGTTCAGATGGTCATAACGAGTCATGGAGGCGAATGGCTTCGGAAAAACGCTGTTGATCCCAGCCATGGCCCAGGGCCAGAATGAAGAGCCGTGCGCCCCTTCTTTCCAACAGGTGTCCTCGACGGCGGCTTCCACGCTTCGTTGCGACACGCCCGGACGGATCGCCCGGATCCCGGCCATTACAGCCGCAACGGTGGCTTTTGCGGCGGATCGGACGTCGGCCAATTCCGATAGGCTCTGCACATCCATGAGCGCATTCACTCGTTCGCGAGCCTCCTGAAGGTGAAACGAGGGCCATTTCTGGGCCAAGGCGAGGGCCCAAGCCGGCGCGCTCTGCGGATGGCTGGTGTCGCCGATGATGTTGGGCGGCAAGTCTGGTACCGAATAAGCCACGGCCGCGTAATAAAGGGTGGTAGAAGCGGATCCATATTTTTGGAGAAAACTCGCGAGTTCGGACCAATCGGACACGTGTTCGATTCCTGTGTGCTTCACAGCATCCGAGGTGCTCGATCCTTCGAGCGACCCGAGCGGAGCGTGCGTCGGGAGAAAGAGCCAGATCTCGCGGGACCGGCCGTCGATGGCCAGTATGGCTCCGACGGTGTTTGCCAGGCCGGTGAAGTAGTAAAACCCCGGGTCCTGGCGAAACCCATCGGAAGTGTAGTCCGGCACGAATCTTGCGTGAAGCAGGAGAATGCCGTCGCTGAAGGCGGCTGCGGCGCGCTGGCGGCGTTGTTGCAACTCGCGAGTGTCAGCAGCCGACGCGCAGGCCGCAACCAAAAGCACTCCAGCGCAGAATCTCCATCGCATGTTTCAATCCGACCGGAGCGCCTGCATGACATCCACACGCGCGGCTCGGGCCGCAGGGACAACGGACGCAACCACCGCGGCGATGAGCAGCACCAGAGTGGAACCAATGATCGGCAGAAGACCGGGTGTGCGCACGTCCTCGAAATAGCTACCCGCCAGGCGCGCGAGGGCGAATCCACAAACCGCGCCCGCCACGATGCCCAGCGCCGCCATGAAGGCGCCTTCGGCGATGACACCGGTCACCAGACGCCGCGGCTCCGATCCAACCGCCAGGCGGATTCCGAACTCGCGCGTGCGCCCGCTCACCGAAAACGCCAGCACGCCAGCCACGCCCACCACGGCGATCAATAGCGCAACCGCCGCGAAGACGCCGAACACCAGAGTGTTCAGCCGATCCGGCGTAAGCACTTCGGCGCGCACATCGTCGAGCGTCGCCGCGCGCTCCACTACCTGGTCCGCGGACATTTGGCGGATGATCTTCGTCACTGGCGACACCAGCGCGTACAGGTTGCCATGAGCATGAATGAACAGCCGGCCTCCGAACATCTGCAGCGATTGGTCCAATGGATGATACACGGTGAGCATCGGACCGGGTATCACGTTCTCATCGTCCATGTCGGCCACGACTCCGATAATGCGCCTCGGCGCCTGGGCATGTCGACAAACTTCATCACCGGATCGGTCCACATCAGATGATGGTTCACAGCGTCCTGATTGGGGAACATGCGCTGCGCCACGCTCTGGCTGACCATCACCACCGGTTCGCTTTTCTCGCGATCGCGCGCGTCAAAATCGCGGCCGGCCAGCAACGGAACGCCCAGCGCGGCGAAGAATCCGGGCGACACGCTCCGGATTAGGGCGCGTGGATCGTCTTCACCCGGCGCGCGGACATGCCCTTCCGTCGAGAACTGCAAGCCAAAATTGAGCTGTCCGCGTCGCGCCAGGGAACAGCGCTGCCCAGCGCCACACGATCCACGCCGGGAAGCGCGGTGATGTGCCGGATGGCTTCCTGGTAGAAACCCGCCACCTGCTCGGGCGTCTTGCCGTACGACATCACAGGCACATTGATGGCCAGCACGTGATGCGTATCGAAGCCGGACTGGGCGGCTTGCAGCGCGAGCAACGTCTTGAGCAGCATGCTGGCGCCGGCCAATAACAAGAAGCAGGCGGCGATCTGCGTCACCACGAACACCCGTTGCCTCCGGTTGGCGCTGCCGGTGACTCGCGTGCTGCCGCTGGTGAGACTGAAGGCGCGCGACGCATCAGCTAAGGGCAGCCGCGGCACAAACGCCAGAAGCACGGCTGCGATGACAGCCAATAGCGCGCCGATCCAGAGCATGCTCGAATCCACCGTTAGATCGAGCGCGCGCACCGAGAAGCGCGCAGCGTAGCGAGCCAGTACCGCTACCATCGGACCCGCGATCAGCACGCCCAAGGCCGCGCCCGCACCGCACAGCAGGAGGCTTTCGGCCAGCAGCGTTCGACGCAGCGCGCCCGTGCTTGCGCCCAGAGCGGCACGGATGGCCAGTTCGCCTTCCCTGCGAACCGTCCGCGCGAGAATCAAATTGGCTACATTCGAGCAAGCGATAATGAACACCAGCACCGACGCCGCCAGCAGCACCAGCAACACGGTCCGGGCGCGCGACGTGATCTGATCGCGCAGACGAACGGCGTCGATCCGAAAGTCCGCTCTGGGCGAGTACACGTCGGGATGTTCCCTCAGCATGGCCCCGTGTATAGTGCGAAGCTCCGCGCGAGCTTGCTCTAGAGTGGCGCCAGGCGCCAGCCTACCGAACAATTCGGTCATACGATGCACCCGTCCGGTGACCATCGTCGCCGACAGATGATGCGGGCTGGTGACCACGTTGGCGATGATTTCCGTCTCCGCCGGATACGGAATGGACGGTTCCAGCACGCCCACAATGGTGGCCGACCGCGTACCCTGTGAACCCAGCCGGACGGTTTTTCCGAGCACCGCTGGATCGCTCTTGAGCTGCGTAGTCCAGAAACGATAAGTGAGCACCATAGCGCCGGCCGCGTTCGGTCCGTCGTCCCGCATGTCGAGCAGGCGGCCCAGCACGGGACGCAAACCCATCACTTCGAAATACGAACCGCCAACCACGCCGGCGCGCACTTCCCGCGGTTCGCCCAGCCCCACCAGGGAAAAGTCGATGGTGGAGAAGTCGCCGATAGCGGTCAAAGTTTTTACGCGAGATCGCAGGTCCTGGATCTCCGGAACCGAAAAATTCATGTTGTCGACGCCCAAGCCGCGCGCGCTTTGGCGAATGTAGATGAGCCGGTTTTCGTCGCGATTGACCAGCGGCCGCAGCAGCACGCCGCGTACCAGCGTGAAAATCGCCGCGTTCGCGCCGATTCCAAGCGCCAGGGTGAGTATGACGGTAACGGTCAACCCTTTGCTTCGCATGAGCGAGCGAACCGCGAATTTCAGGTCGTTCAAGAAGGGCATTCAGGCCTCCGGCAGTGGGTGCTTTTATGACAGTTGGATGCTTTTATAAAGTATACGGCGTTACCTGTCGCGATCGAAAGAGGAGCGGATGACGCGCGCTGCTCAGTTTGCCGGCTTCAATACGATGCGCGTCACTGTGGCCTTTTCTACAGCCTCTCGTGTGTAGAGCAGCGGGAAATACTTCCCCGTCAACCACATTTCCGTTAAATCGCGATAATGCGGATCGTCCGGATTGCCCGACTCACCCGGATAATTCATCGCTCGCGAGTTGTCCCAATTACCGACGTCCAGCACCATTCGAAACGACGGGCCCACCGTCAACTGAAAATCGCTCACGCGATACCCCGATGCATTCGGCGTGTAGGGGCCGCCCGGCGTTGGAAACGGTCCGGGCTGAAGACGGGCCCGCAGCTCATTGTTGACGGCTTCTAATAGCGGATGCTCGGGCAAGGAATGATGCAGCCTGCCCCATTGCCAGGCGTGAGGATCGGCGCCCTGCAGCTTTTCCATCTCGGTATAGGCTGCGGCTAACGTCGTCTCAAGCAGAGCGCTGCGGTTCGATACTGCGCCGGGCTTTTCCAGCATGTCGAGCATCACGGCCATATCTGGGTACCCGATCGCGTGCGCGGCATTCGGGGGCAACACAGCGTCAATAAATGCCCGACCGAGATGCCGCGAAATCCACACCTCCATCAATGCCGCTTGCGGCGAATCCGTAGTCTCGCGAGCATCCCAGCCACGCAGAAGATCGAGGGCAGCTTTCGCTTTCTGATCATCCGACTTAAGCGGGGCAAGTAACGCGACAAGTCGCCGCGCGGGAATCGACGTGACGTCGTTTTGCAACTTCATTGAATCGTCAATCGAAACTTTGGGCAGCGCCTTCAAAACCTCGTCGATACGAGCATGGCGAGAGCCGTTGGTCCACTCGAAGCTGAGCTTACGCTCTTTGTACGGATAATCGGCCGGCAGATTCATTTCGTTCGAAGTGGTCACGTACCCACTCGAAGGATTGTACGAAGAAGGCAGTTTGTCGCCTGGCCAAAATCCCGCCCATTCATAGCGGCCGTCGCCAGGCACCGGCATCAGCCCGTCCCAATTGGGCCGAATGGGCGCCAACCCTCCCGGAGCCCAGCCGACATTGCCGCTCACGTCCGCATAAATCTGATTCTCCGTGGGCGCTCCCCAATGCAGCATGGCGTGCTTGAACTCAGCGAAGTTGGTGGCGCGCATATATGAAATACTGCCGAAGTAAGGCGACATGCCAGGTTCAAGCCAGCAGGTGCGAACAGCGTACGCGCGATGTTTCGCGGCATCTTCGTAGATCACTGGCCCGTGCCGCGTGAACACAAGTTCCGCGGAGACGGGCGCTGCGCCCTTCACAGCGATGGTCTCGTGCAGCACGCGCATGGGCTCCCAACCACCTTTGTAGCGATATTCGCGCGCATTCGATGGGTTGACATCGTAAACGTACAAATCTTCCTGGTCGACGTCGAATATCGTCAGGCCAAACGCAATGGTGCCATTGTGACCGATCGAGATTCCGGGTAACGCAGGTTCGCCGGCTCCAACAATGTTCATTCCCGGAGCGCTGACATGTACGATGTAGCGCAGGCTCGGCGTGCTGTAGGCGCGATGCGGATCGTTCGCTAAGATTGGCCGGCCTGTGGCCGATTTCGACGGCGCGATTACCCAGTTGTTGCTACCCTCCGAGTTATTTGGCTCCGGCTCCCTCACGGTCGCGGCTCTGTTCAAGCCCTCTTTCGTAATGTGTACCTCTTCCGTTGCCAGCGTGAATACTTTCAGAATATCTTTGGGCAAGCAAGGGTCCAGCCCCTCGGGAACCTTGGTCTCCCACGGAGGTTGCAGGCCGTAGCGGATTTGATCGTACTTCGGTCCATTCCGCGGATCGGTTTTGCACACCGTGTTCGCGCGAGCCACTTCGCTGGTGAGATTGCGCGTCAACCCGTGGCTGCGGATGCGGACCACATCGCTCGCCTCCCACTTGGACGGGCCGTATCCAAGCAGCTTGAATTCGAGCGGCGTCTGATCGGGGTGCGTCCCTAGCCAGTCGACGTAAGCGTTGACGCCGGCCACAAAAGCCGTCGCTATCGGCTTTGCATCGGGGCCGTAAGCCGCCCACTCCTTGGCTCATGTCTCCGCGATAAAGAAAGAGCCGCGCCGCCCTGTCCTGTTCCACGTACGCCGGACCCAAAACCTCCGCCAGACGTCCCAATCCACGCCTGCGCCAAAGGTCAATCTGGAATAGCCGGTCGCGCCCTGCGTTGAAACCCTGTACGAAGAACGCGTCGTCGACATTCTTGGCATAAATGTGCGGCACTCCCCAGCGGTCCACCAGAATCTCAGCGTCTTGTTTCAGGCCGACGACCTGCATAGCCACCGGTTCGTTTTTCGCGCCGCGCGCCCAGGGCGCAAGAATCGAAAAGCAGTATTGCAATGGTGGTGAAAAGTTGGCGCGTTCGCATTGCAACAGGAGGCACGATAAGAGCAATGATACCTGATAACCTGGGATTTACATGAGCGAAAGCCTTACCATTACTCTGCCCGACGGGAGCCAGAAGAGCGTTCCAGCCGGCAGCAGTCCCTTGGACCTGGCGAAATCCATCGGACAGCGATTGGCCGATGACGCCGTGGTCGCGCGCGTGGACGATCAGCTTTGGGACCTGACGCGCCCGTTTGAGAAAGACGCCAAGCTGGAGATCCTGACCTCGAAGCATCCGGAGGCGCTGCAAGTTTACCGGCACTCGACGGCGCATTTGCTGGCCGCCGCGGTTCTGGAACTGTTTCCCGAGACCCAGCTCGGCATCGGCCCGCCAACCGACACCGGTTTCTATTACGATTTTCAGCGCGAGACTCCGTTCACGCCCGAGGATCTCGAAAAAATCGAAGCGCGCATGCAGGAATTGCAGGCCAAGAACCTGACGTTCGAGCGCACGATGACGCCCAAAGAAGTGGGGCTGACGAAATACGCCGACGATTGGATGAAGCACCAGCTGATCGAAGAACGCGCCGGCGATGTCTTCTCCGAATACACGCTGGGGCCGCATTTCATCGACTTTTGCCGCGGGCCGCACGTGCCTTCCACGTCGCGCCTCAAAGCTTTTAAATTGCTATCCATCGCGGGCGCCTATTGGAAAGGTGACGAGCACAACCCGCGCCTGCAACGCATCTACGGCACCGCGTTTTTTAGCAAAAAGGATCAGGACGCCTATCTTCAACGATTGGAAGAAGCCAAGAAGCGCGATCACCGCAAACTGGGCCAGGAGCTGGATCTGTTCAGCATCCAGGACGTTGCCGGACCCGGTTTGATTTTCTGGCACCCCAAGGGCGGACGCATCCGCAAGATCATTGAGGACTGGATGCGCGATCAATACCTCGCGCGCGGCTACTCGCTGGTCTACACGCCGCACGTGATGCGGCGCGATCTATGGAAGATTTCCGGGCACGCCAATTTTTATAGCGACAACATGTTCAAGCCCATGGAGCTGGACGACGCCGAGTATCAGCTCAAGCCCATGAACTGCCCGGGCCATATTCTCATCTACAAGGACAAGCTGCGCAGCTACCGCGAACTGCCGGTGAGGTTAGGCGAACTGGGAACGGTGTATCGCTATGAGCGGTCGGGTGTCATGCACGGGTTGATGCGCGTGCGCGGATTCACGCAGGACGACGCGCACATCTTTTGCACGCCGGAGCAGATTGAAGACGAAGTGGTGAGCTGTCTCCAATTCGCGATCGATACCCTGAAAACCTATGGCTTCGACGATTACGAAGCGGAGCTTTCCACCTGGGACGGCGGCGCAAGCGGCAAGTACGACGGGACGGCCGAACAGTGGGAACTGGCCGAGAAGGCGCTGAAGCGCGCCACCGAACGTCTGAATATGAAGGTGAAGGTGATGCCCGATGAGGCGGCGTTCTATGGGCCAAAAATCGATGTGAAGCTGGTGGACGCCATCGGGCGATTGTGGCAGCTTTCCACGGTCCAGTTCGATTTCACGCTACCCAGGCGCTTCGAGCTCGAATACGTCGCCGACGACGGCAAGCGTCATCAGCCGCTGATGGTGCATCGGGCATTGTACGGTTCCATCGAGCGATTCTTCGGCATTCTGATTGAGCACTACGCCGGTGCGTTTCCGGTCTGGCTGGCGCCGGTGCAAGCGGTAGTGATGCCGATCACCGATCGCCATGCGGAGTACGCGCAAAAGGTGGTCGATCAGTTGAAAGCCGCCAATCTGCGCGTGGAACTGGACGATCGCAAGGAAAAGGTGAACCTCAAAATCCGCGAAGCGCAGCTCCAGAAGATCCCCTACATGCTGGTGGTGGGCGATCGCGAAGCGCAGGAGGGAACTGTTTCGGTACGCAATCGCAAGCATGCCGATCAAGGGGCGCAGAAGGTGGAAGAGTTCGTGGCTTCCATCCAGCGGCTGATCGACACCAAAGCCGTGACGGAGTAGAATACTCCAAAGCCTTTGGATTTCTTCGCCAAACACTGGGGCGACCTGGCGGGTGCGCTGGGGCTCGCCGTCACTATTTGGTTCGCGTTTCAGGCCAAGACCGCGGCCGAGCAGGCGCCAGGAGCGCCAGGGGCGCAGCGTGAGTCAATCATAACGGCCGTCGGAATTCTGCGTACTTATAGTTGCAGACATAGAGACGGCTCGTATCCATCCGGATCAAGCGCAATTAGATATCGTGAGAATTAACCGCTTCCTGTCGACACAGATCGACGAACTCGAGAGAGCGCGAATAGCTATTGAGAGGGCCGAGACATGACCTTTTCCGATCAGATCGACAAGCTGGTTGCGAAACTCACGGAACTGACTGTCAAAGACAAGGTCGATTGGCAGGAGACGGCGAACCTCAACACGTATCTCGCACGGGTCGATGAGTTCGTGGTGACTATCAACAAAGGCGGTTCGGACGTGTATGGGGGCTACAGCTTCCAGATCCTGGACCGTACTGGTAGGGCTATCGAAGGGGTCCTTGCGCCCTTCAATGGCGCCGGGAAGTCGCCGTCGGGCCACGCAAACTGGGAGCCCCTCCGCGACCTGTACGAAATAGCCCGACGCCGGGCTCTTCACTCCGAAAAAGTGGTCTCAGACCTTCTCGCCTCCCTAGACCGCATCGCGTAGCCATCGGGGCGGCCCAGAACCCTCGTAAGATACAGGTATACTTGTACATAATTCTGTTTGCCCGGTAACCTTGCGGGCTTAGGGGACGCCCTTTGTTCAATCCTGTATGCAGGCGCCCCGGATTGGCGTGGCAATATTCATGAACATCGGCAAAACACTTCCTCAGCTGGCTGTAGCGGCCCTGACCTTCGCCCTCTTGCTGGCTATAGGTGGCTGTACCAATTCAAGTGTGAAGGCAGGCGGCCGTGGCCGGCCTGGCGACGGCGGACCCGTTCCCGTGGTGGTTGCAACGGTGTCCCAGCGCGATGTCCCCATCAATGTGGATGTCATCGGAAACGTGGAAGCGTACTCCACCATCACGGTGAAAGCCCAGGTGGGCGGAGAGCTGACCAAAGTCTCCTTCCATGAAGGCGACTCCGTGAAAAAGGGCGATCTGCTCTTCACCATCGACGCGCGGCCGTTCCAAGCTCAGCTCAGCCAGGCGCAAGCCAACCTGGCGCGCGATACAGCGGCGCTTAGCCAGGCGCAAGCCAACCTGGCGCGCGACATCGCCAACGAAAAATACGCTCAGGACCAGACCAAAAGATATCGCGGGCTGTTCGACCAGGGTGTGGTCTCGCGGGAACAGGCCGACCAGATGCAGTCCAGCGCCGATGCGCTTTCGCAAACGGTGCTGGCCGACAGAGCCGCCATCGAGAGCGCGAAAGCCCAGATCGTAGCGTCGAAGGCCGCTGTGGATACTGCTTCGGTTCAGATGAGCTACACCACCATCACTTCGCCCATTGACGGGCGCACGGGCAGCATCGCCGTGAAACAGGGCAACGTGGTGGCCGCCAACACTAGCGACCTGATGACCATCACCGAAGTGCAGCCCATCTACGTGACGTTCTCCGTGCCCGAAGCGCAGTTGAGCGAGATTAAACGCTATATGGGGCAAGGGCCATTGCCGGTGCTAGCTTCTCCCCAGTCCGACACCAGCAGCCAGGAATCGGGAGTGTTGACGTTCATCGACAATTCCGTCGACGCCACCACTGGCACCATCAAACTCAAGGGCACTTTTAAGAATGCCGCCAATCGCCTTTGGCCGGGCGAATTTGTGCGCGTGAGTTTGGGGCTGACTACGCGTCCGCACGCCACCGTGGTACCCAATCAAGCCGTGCAAACCGGCCAGGACGGCCAATTCGTATACGTGGTTAAGGGAGACCGAACGGTGGAAATGCGCCCGGTGGTGACGGGCACCCGCGTAGATCAGGAATTGGTGATTGACCGGGGCCTCACGCCCGGCGAAACTGTGGTCACCGAGGGCCAGCTCCGGCTTACTCCCGGCAGCCACGTGCAAGTGCAGGACAGCCACGAATCGCCCGCGGTCGGCGTTCCGCCACCCACCAAAACCAGCTAGGAGACTGCGCGATTGAATATCTCAGAGGTCTTCATTCGCCGGCCCATTGCCACCAGCTTGCTGATGGCGGGCATCGCGCTGTTCGGCGTGGTGGCTTATCGAGGCCTGGCCGTGAGCGACCTGCCGAGCGTCGACTTTCCGACCATCCAAGTCTCAGTTGGGCTGCCGGGTGCGGATCCCACCACCATGGCGTCGGCCGTGGCAACGCCTCTCGAACGGCAATTCACCAGCATCGCCGGCCTGGATTCGATGACTTCCACCAGTTCCACCGGCAATACTCAAATCACCCTTCAGTTCGATCTGGACCGTGACATCGACGGCGCCGCGGTGGACGTGCAAACCGCCATCTCGGAAGCCACGCCGTTGCTGCCCGCCGGATTGCCCGCACCCCCGTCGTTCCGCAAGAGCAATCCAGCCGACCAGCCCATCATGTATCTGGCGCTCACCAGCGCGACGCTGCCGCTGTGGGCCATCGACGAGTACGCCGAAACTTTGGTCGCTCAGCGCCTGTCGATGGTGTCCGGTGTGGCGCAGGTACAAGTATGGGGCAGCGCCAAGTACGCGGTGCGGGTGCAGGTGGATCCCGACAAGCTGAATGCCAAGGGACTGGGGCTGAACGAAATCGACACCGCGCTGAACGGCTGGAACGTCAATACTCCCGTCGGCACGCTATACGGAGCGCACACCGCCTACAACATTCAGGCCAACGGCCAGCTCATGCACGCGGAGGACTATCGGCCGCTGGTGGTGGCTTGGCGCAATGGCGCGCCGATACGCCTGGATGAAGTAGCCAACGTGATCGATAGCATCGAAAACGACAAGAATGCGTCCTGGGCGAACACGTCGAAGGGAGCGGAACGCGCGGTCCAACTGGGCGTCATGCACCAGGCCGGCAGCAATACCATCAAGATCTGCGACGATATCAAGCGCGTGCTGCCATCTCTGCAAGCCCATCTGCCACCGTCGGTAACGCTCAAGGTGCGGGGCGACCGTTCGACCAACATTCGCCAGGCATTCCGGGACATCCAGTTCACTATGGCGATCACGCTGGGCCTGGTGATCGCGGTGATCTTCCTGTTCCTTCGCAACGCTTCGGCCACGCTGATCCCAAGCATGGCGCTGCCCTTCTCCATCCTGGGCACTTTCGCCGTGATGTATCTGCTCAACTACAGCCTGGACAACATCTCGATGATGGCGCTCATTCTGTGCATCGGCTTCGTGGTGGACGACGCCATCGTGATGCTGGAAAACATCGTCCGGCACATGGAAAAGGGCGAGACGGCGTTCCAGGCTTCCTTGCGAGGATCGCGCGAGATCGGATTCACCATCGTGTCCATGACGGTCTCATTGGGCGCGGTGTTCATTCCGGTGCTGTTTATGGGCGGCATTATCGGCCGCCTGTTTAAGGAGTTTGCGGTCACCCTTTGCACGGCCATCTTCATCTCTGGCCTGGTCTCCATCACGCTGACGCCCATGCTGTGCAGCCGGTTCTTGAAGGATCCGCGCGCGCGGAAGCAGTCCTGGTTCAGCCGAAAGATGGAAGGCTTCTTCAACTTATTGTTGAACGGCTACAAACGCAGCCTGCGCGTTGTTCTGATACATCGCTACGTGATGGCCACGGTGTTCTTCGTCCTGATCGGCGCCACCGTCTACCTGTTTGGCGCAGTCTCCAAGGGCTTCATCCCGGACGAAGACAACGATTCCATGATGGTGACGCTGGAGGCCGCGCAAGGCACTTCCTACTACAAGATGGTGGACTACGTGCAGCGAGTGTCCGCCGTCCTGCGCCACGACCCCAACATCGACTCATTCATGGCGCAGGCCGACACCACCAATACGCCCCGCTTCTGGACGCAGTTGAAGCCGCGCAAAATGCGTGCATTGTCATTGACGCAGGTCATTTCCGAGCTACGCCCCAAATTATCCGGATTCCCGGGGGTCAAGGTCTTCCTGGTGGCTCCGCCGAGCTTGCGCTTCGGAGGCCATCAAACCAAGTCCGCATACGATTTTACGCTGCAAGGGCCCGACACGGTAGAGCTTTACGCGCAAGCGCAGAAGCTGCAGCGGGAAATCGAAAAACTCCCGGGCCTGGTGGATGTGACCACGGATCTGCAGGTGAAGAATCCGCAAGTGAACCTGAATATCGACCGGGATCGCGCGGCCGCGCTTGGCCTGGACGCGACTCAGATTGAATCGGCGCTCTACAGCGCCTTTGGCCCGCGCTGGTCGTCCACCATCTACGCACCCACCAATCAATACAAGGTCCTGCTGGAGGTTTCGCCGAAATACCAGGAGTTCTCCGATTATCTGTCCAAGCTTTTCTTCAAGGCTTCCAGCGGCCAACTGATCCCTCTCAGTAATTTCGCTTCGCTGAAGGAATCCGCCAGCGCGCAAAGCATCAACCACTCCGGCCAGTTCCCCTCCGTCACCGTTTCGTTCAACGCGAAGCCGGGCGTGGCGCTGGGCGATGCCGTGAACATGGTGCAAGCCACCGCGCGGCGCGTGCTGCCCGCCAACATGACAGCCAACTTCGAAGGCACGGCCCAGGCCTTCCAGAGTTCGCTCAAGAACCTGACGCTGCTGCTGGTGATCGCGATTCTTGTGGTCTACATCGTGCTCGGCGTGCTGTATGAAAGCTACATTCATCCGCTGACTATTCTTTCGGGGCTGCCATCGGCCGGCGTGGGCGCGTTGCTGACGCTCATGGTCTTTCACGTCGACCTCAATATCTATTCGTTCGTCGGACTGATGATGCTGATCGGCATCGTAAAGAAAAACGCGATCATGCAGATCGACTTCGCTCTCGAAGCCGAGCGCAAGGAAGGCATGACGCCGCTCGAAGCCATTTATGAAGGCTGCCTGATCCGTTTCCGCCCCATCATGATGACCACCATGGCGGCGATGCTGGGCGCGGTTCCGGTAGCCCTCGGTTACGGCGCGGGCGGCGAATCACGCCGTCCCCTGGGATTAGCCGTGGTCGGCGGGCTGCTGTTTTCGCAATTGATCACGCTGTATTTGACGCCGGTAGTTTACACCTATATGGCCGGGGTGCTCGAATGGAGCCGGCGGCGCAAATACCAGGCTGTGGAACTTCCCGTGGGAGCGCAAGTTGGCGCCGACTAAATCCAGTATTCTTTTGTGGCGCACGCACTCTTGCGTGCCGCGTCGCCACTCATGGCGACGCCAGATCTTTGTTTATAGTGTTCACACGAGTGTGAACACGGCACGCAGGAGTGCGTGCGCCACACACAAATACCCTAAATGAACTTCTCGGAATCATTCATACGGCGTCCTATTGCCACCAGCCTGATGATGGCCGCCATCGCGCTGTTCGGCCTGGTGGCGTATCGCTCGCTGCCCGTCAGCGACCTGCCGAACGTCGATTTTCCCACCCTGCTGGTCACCGCCAGCCTGCCCGGCGCAAGCCCTGAGACCATGGCGTCGGCAGTGGCCACGCCGCTCGAGAACCAGTTCTCGAACATCTCGGGTCTGGATTCGATGACGTCCACCAATTCGCTCGGCTCCACGCAAGTGACGCTCGAATTCGTGCTGAGCAAGAGCCTGGACGGCGCGGCGGTGGATGTGCAATCGGCCATCACGCAGGCCGCGCGCTTGTTGCCGACGGGAATGCCGACGCCGCCCACCTTCACCAAGGTGAATCCGGCCGATCAGCCCATCCTCTATCTGGCCATCACCTCGCAAACGCTGCCGCTGTGGACGCTGGATGAATACGCGGAAACGCGCATCGCCCAGCGCATCTCCATGGTCAGCGGCGTCGCGCAAGTGCAGGTGCTGGGCGCGCAGAAGTACGCGGTGCACGTGCAGTTGGATCCACACCTTCTGGCATCGCGCCAAATAGGCATCAACGAAGTGCAGACGGCGCTGTCCAGTTGGAACGTCAACCTGCCCACCGGGAGCATCATCGGACCCGAACGCGCTTTCACGCTCCAAGCCACGGGCCAATTGATGAGCGCCGCGCAGTACCGTCCGTTGATTGTCGCGTATCGCAATGGGTCGCCAGTGCGGCTGGAGCAGCTCGGCAACGTCATCGACAGCGTGGAGGACGATAAAACCGGCTCCTGGTTTTACACCAAGCTAGGCACGCAGCGCGCCATCATCCTGGGCGTGCAGCGCCAGCCCGGCACCAACACCATCGCCGTTACCGACGCCGTGAAGAACCTGCTCCCGAAGTTCCGCTCCGAAATCCCAGCGTCGGTGAAGATGGACATTTTGTACGACCGTTCCGACACCATCCGTGAGTCGTATAAAGACGTGCAGTTCACCATGCTGCTAACCCTCGGCCTGGTGGTGATGGTGATCTTCCTGTTCCTGCGCAATGTCTCGGCCACCGTAATCCCGGCGCTCGCGCTGCCCTTCTCCATCATCGGCACCTTCGCAGTCATGTACCTGCTGCACTACAGTCTGGACAACCTGTCAATGATGGCGCTGATTCTCTCCGTCGGCTTCGTGGTGGACGACGCCATTGTGATGCTCGAAAATATTTTCCGCCACATGGAGATGGGCGAGAAGCCTTTGTACGCGGCCCTGGCGGGGTCCAAGGAAATCGGCTTCACCATCGTTTCGATGACGCTATCGCTCGCGGCCGTCTTCATCCCGGTCCTGTTTCTGGGCGGAATTCTGGGCCGGTTATTCCGCGAGTTTGCCGTCACCATCTGCGTCGCGATCTTGATTTCGGGCATTGTGTCGGTGACACTCACGCCCATGCTGTGCTCCCGCTTCCTGCGCTCGCCAGAAGAGCAAAAACGATCGTGGTTCTACCGCATCACGGAGCAATTCTTTGAAGCTCTGCTGCGCGTCTACGACGCCACGCTGCAAATCGTACTGCGGCATCGCGCGGTCACCATGACGGCCTCGCTGCTGGTTCTGGCCGGCACCGTGTACATGTTCATCCAGATCCCGAAAGGCTTCATTCCCGACCAGGATACGGATCAGATCCACGCCGTTACCGAGGCCGCGCAAGGCACTTCTTACTACCAGATGGTGGATTATCAGAAGCGCGTCGCCGAAGTATTTCGCACCGATCCCGACGTACAGGCCCTGATGTCCACCGTGGGCGGCACGTCGGCTTCAACGCTGGGAGGGCCCAACTACGGAGAGCTGGTGGTGCATCTCAAGCCGCGCTCGGACCGCAAGCTGCTGGTGAACGACATTATCGCGAATTTACGGCCCAAGCTGGCAAACTTCCCCGGCATGCGAGTGTACTTGCAGAATCCTCCCACCATTCGGATCGGCGGGCAGGTCACGAAGAGCCTGTACCAGTTCTCCATGCAGTCGCCCGACAAAGAGGAACTGTACGCCGGCGCCACCAAGTTGCAACACGAGATCGAGAAACTGCCCGACGTGGAAGACGTGACGAGCGACCTGGCGATCCTGGCGCCGCAGGTAAACGTGAATATCGATCGCGACAAAGCCGCGTCGCTGCAAGTGAACGCCGACGCCATCGAGAACGCGTTTTACGATGCCTACGGCCCGCGCTGGGTCTCCACCATCTACGCGGCAATTAATGAATATAAGGTGCTGCTGGAATTGAAGCCGCAATATCAGGCCGATCCGCACGCGCTCTCGCTGCTGTATTTTAAATCGTCCAATGGCCCGCTGATCCCGCTCGACACGCTGGCCAAGCTGCATCAGGACACTGGACCGCAGACCATCAACCACTACGGGCAGCTCAACGCCGTGACGATTTCGTTCGATCTGAAGCCCGGCGCGTCACTCGGGAACGTGGTCTCCAAAGTGGAGGACCTCGCCAGTCGAACATTGCCGGCCGGAATCACTACGGACTTCGAAGGGGCGGCCAAGGCTTTCGAGAGCTCTTTAGGCAACCTGTGGGTGCTGCTGATCGTCGCGATCATGGTGGTGTACATCGTGCTCGGCATCCTGTATGAAAGCTACATCCACCCGCTCACCATTCTTTCCGGACTGCCTTCGGCCGGCTTCGGCGCACTGATCACGCTGTATCTGTTCCACATGGATTTGAACATCTACGCGTTTGTGGGGCTCATCATGCTGATCGGAATCGTGGAGAAGAACGCGATCATGCAGATCGACTTCGCTCTCGAGGCCGAGCGCAACCAGGGTTTCACGCCGACGAAGGCGATCTATGAAGGCTGCCTCATTCGTTTCCGCCCCATCATGATGACCACCATGGCGGCGCTGCTGGGCGCGGTGCCCATCGCTCTGGGTTATGGCGCGGGCGGCGAGGCTCGTCAGCCACTCGGGCTGGTGGTGGTTGGCGGCCTGCTCTTCTCGCAGTTAGTGACGCTCTACCTGACGCCGGTGTTCTACACCTACATGGCGGCCGTGCTCGAAAAGATCCAGCGGCACAAGCAGCGCGCGAAACAAGCCCTGCCCGAACCCACCATCGCCTAACATTTGCCCGGTGCCGCACGCACCTGTGGCGCACGCACTCGTGCGTGCCGTGTTGGCACTCGTGCCAACACCCGTTCACACGAGTGTGAACGCTGCATGAGTGCGTGCGCCACAATGTTTTTTTGCTCCGGTGGGCTCTGGTGGAGAGCAACAAGTCTATTTCGGCAACACCACCAGCGTGTCTTTCACATCCACTTTCTCAAACTGCATCGGAAAGCTCCGCCCCACATAGTAAGCGTCCCACTGGTCCTTATAATGCCCCGACAGAATCTGTCCGCTCTCCCCAATATCGATGTTGTTCAACGATCCTTCCCAATTCGCCAAATCCGCGACGAATCGCATGGATGGTCCCAGCAACGCCGAAGTCTGTTTGATGGTTGTCGACGAACCGCTCATCTCCACTGGCCCGATATTGAAGTAGCTTCCGAACACAGGCAAACGGCTGCCCACCGGATGTTTGATGGTGAGCAAGTTGTAGTGCCCGTAATCCCATCGCGAGACATCGCCGCCTTGCGTCCGCCTGCCTTCCTGGATGGCGTCGGTCAGCGCCGCTAACAACGCATCGTCCTGATCGCGAAAAAAGCCGCGGCCACCCGATTCGAGAATTCTTTGAATCGCCACGGGCGCCATGTAGGGTTGGTAAATGTCAGTGACTTTAGCGCCAGGCCATGCCGCGTGTACCGCCGCGTCCCGCAATTGGTTGTACGCCAGCGTGATCAGCAGCGGCGCGGCGGTCCGCTTCTCCATCTGCCCATTCCAGGATCGAAGCAACTTCACCGCGTCGCTCACTTCCGGTTTAGCCAATGCCGGCTCGGACGCCTTCTTGCGATCGTAGGCCGCTACAATCCGCGCGGCCAGGAAGCTCGAAAACCCGGAGTAAACGTCCTTCTGCACAGCCAACATATCTTGCGGCTTCCAACCAGTGCGCGCGAGCAACCGGTCCCGAATCTCGCCCGAGCGATACGGCGCGCCAAAATCGCCGCTCACCCGGAAGGGGAAGTTCTCCGGGAATGGGTTCTGATTGGCGGTCACGATCCAGCCGCGCGGCGGATTATAGAATGACGGCAATTGATCGAAAGGAATGTAGCCGTCCCATTCGAAGTCGCCGCTCGCGCCATCCACCGGAACGTCGCCGTCGTAATTCTTGCGGATCGGAAGCATGCCAGCCGCCTGATATCCGATATTGCCGTCCACGTCCGCGTAAACGAAGTTCTGCCCTGGGCCGGGATAGCGTCCCAGCGCAGCGGTGAACTCCTTCCAGTTACTCGCGCGATCCAAGTCGAGAAAAGGGAACGCGAAACCATCCCGCTCCGCCGCCGCCCACCGCAATGCGAAGTAATGGCCGTTCTCAGAGATGGCCACCGGGCCGTGCCGCGTCACCCACTGCCGGAAGTCCAACGGCCGTGCGCCTTTTACGCGAATCCACTCCGATTCTGCTCGCCCCTGTTGCACCTGCCCGCGAAATAGATAACGCCCGTTCTGCGGATCGATTTTTTCGATGTAAAGATCTTGAACGTTGAACCCGAGATTGGTCACTCCCCAGGCGATTCGCTGGTTGTGCCCGATAATCACGCCAGGGACGCCTGGCAGCGATACGCCGGTCACGTCCAGGCCAGGCGCTTTGAGATGCACCTGATACCAGGCCGCCGGGATCGACCACTCCAGGTGTGGATCGTTCGCGAGAATCGGCTTGCCGCTCGACGTAAGTTTGCCCGACACCACCCACGCATTGGAGCCCGGCTGGAACTCGGTCCCGGCGCGCGCCGGATACAGCAGCGCCACTTTCGCGGGATCGCCGCTCGCCAGCATGGTCGCCTTGCGAATTTCCTCACGCCACGTGCTAGTCAGGCTGCGATACATCTGTAGGCCGCACAGCAGGCCGTCCGCGATGGTCCAAGGGCGCGGATCGTAGCCGAGCAGCGTGAACTCGAGCGGCAGCGTGCCGCGATGCGTCTCGATGAAGTAGTTCACTCCGCGGGCATAGGCGGCGAAGATCGCGCGATCCGCCGGCGGAAGGGTGCCCTCATGATCTTCCGCGATGCGCCGCATCCGCATGCGCCGCGATTCGCGATCCAACTCCAGCGTGGATGGCCCGAAAACTTCGGATAACTCTCCGGCTGCCAGCCGCCGCAGCACATCCATTTGCCACAAGCGATCCTGCGCCGTCGCGTAGCCTTGGAGGAAAATCGCATCTTCCCACTGGCCGGCGTCGATATGCGGAACACCCAACTGGTCTCGTGCGATGGTGGCCTGCGCGGAGACCGGTGCATAAACATGCCCGGAGGTCTGCGGCAAGGGGCGATAAGCGATCCAGTATATGACGCCGAGAAGCAGCAGGAGCAAAACCGCTATGCTCAAGTTGATGAACTTCACGGCTCTTCCAGGATTTGCTAAGAGGTGACCTATTGGATTGAGGCGCACTCGCTCGATTCTACCCTACCGTTCTTTCAGCGCCGTGTCCTAAGAGGCCCATGGCTTATCGCTTCGTAATCCTGGCCGCCGTGCTGGTGCTCAACGCCTTCTTTGCTACCTCGGAAGTGGCGCTGATTTCGGTCCGCAAGAGCCGCTTGCGCACCCTGGCGGAGGAAGGTCAAGCGGGCGCACAGGCCGCGCTCAATTTGCTGGCGAATCCCTCCCGGCTGCTTTCGCTCACCCAGGCTGGCGTCACGCTGGCTAGCCTCGGCTTGGGATGGGCCGGAGAGAACACCGTTTATCAACTGCTCCAGGCGCTCATTCGCCCCATCATGGCGCCTCGCTGGGAACCGGAGTGGCACGTGGTGAGCTTTGCCATCGCCTTCCTGCTCATCAGCTACGCGCACATCGTTTTCGGCGAGGTGGTGCCGAAGAATCTGGCCATCGAAAAGGCCGACCGGCTCGCGGTCTTAGTTGCTCCCGTATTGGTGGTCCTGTCCCGGGTGCTGGCGCCCTTCACGTTCTTCGCCGAAGGATCGGCCGCCGCCGTCTCGCGCTGGATTGGATTGCGCGCCGGCCACGGAGGCGGAGGACACTCGCCAGAGGAGCTGAAATTTATTGTCAGCTCCAGCCGCCGCGAAGGGCATCTCCATCGCTTCGAAGAAGATGCCATTCAGGCGCTGCTGGAGCTTTCCGACTATTACGCCCGTGAAATTATGGTGCCGCGTAACGCCATCGTCTCCATTTCCGTTGACGCCACCTTAGATCAGGTCCTGCGGCGGATGCGCGAGCACGAATACTCACGCCTGCCGGTGTATGACGGCAGCCCGGAGCATATCATCGGCTACGTTCACTATAAGGATATGATGCGGATTTGGGAAGAACGCCACCTGGCGAATTCCAAGCGGCGTCCGCTGCCGCCGTTTCACCTGTCGCGCGTGCTGCGCAAGCCGCTGGTGGTTCCCGAAACCAAGGCGCTGAACGATCTCATTGATGAATTTCGCGAAACCCATAGCCACATGGCGATGGTGGTGGATGAGTTCGGAACCATCGCCGGCCTGGTTACGCTCGAGGATGCTCTCGAGCAGATCTTTGGCGAAATTGGCGACGAGCACGACGTCAAGCGCCCCCGCCCTGCCACCGAAGCTCCCAGTATCGAGGTGGATGGCACCACCACCATCCGCGACCTGGACACACAATATGGGCTGGAGTTGCCCGGCGACGCCGGCTTTGAAACACTGGCCGGCTTCCTGCTCTTTCAGTTGGGCTACATTCCCAAGCCGATGGATTCGGTGGAATACGGACACCGCAAGTTCACCATTTTAGCCATGGAGCACAATCGCATCGCGCGTGTGAAAATCGAGCGGCTGCCCGATGCTGCCGATGCCGCGGCCACTGACGCTGCGGCCGTGAAGGCGGGCCAAGCTCAAATCAAGTAGAATAAGAACACTCAGGAGATATAAACTGAAATTACACGCTGTTCTTTGCGCAGCGCTGCTGTGCGCGCTGTCGAGGAGCGCTCCATGTCAGGAAGTCGCTCCAGCCGCTGTTCCATCCGTTTCCCCTTCCTCACCAGTAGATAACGCGGTTGACGATCACCGCATGTTCAAAGTTCTTCCGAACTACAAAACCGTGAACGATCCCGAGCAGCCGGTGATTGCCATGAGTGCGGGAGAGAAGTTCGGGCTGGTGAAGCATTACTTCGATCCGTTTACGTTCGTGTTCACCAGCATCACGGCCGGTATCGAGCAGGGCACCAACGAAAAGGCCGGCTACGGACAAGGTGCGATGGGCTACGCCAAGCGCTATGGGGCCGATTTCACGGATGGCTTTACCAACGAGCTATTCGTCACCGGGGTCTTCCCTACCCTGATGCATGAGGACCCCCGTTATTACCGGCTGGGACGCGGGAGCGCCCTGAAACGTACGGCCTACGCCCTCTCGCGCATCCTGATTACGCACGGCGATTCGGGGGCGGCGCGCTTCAACTCCTCCGAGTTTCTCGGTAACATCACCTCCGGCGCGCTGTCGATGACCTATTATCCGCAAAGCGAACGCAGCGTCAGCGGGGTGTTCACGCGCATGAGCGTCGAAATCGGGTATGACTCGCTGTTTAACGTACTGAAGGAATTCTACCCGGACCTGAAGCGGCATTTCAGCCATAACCACTAATACGCGCCGCTCCTTCTGAACCGCGCGCGTCGGCAAGCGGAAGAGGGCACTCCCTTACGGTCGTGGTTCAGAACCGCGCGCGTCAGCAAGCGGAAGGGGGCACTCCCTCGCGGTCGTGGTTCAGAACCGCGCGCGTCAGCAAGCGGCAGCTACAGAGCCGCGCGCGTCAGCAAGCGGCCATTACGCCTGCTTCCGGAACACCAGAACATCATCTTGCGTCGACTGCGGAACAATCGACGTGGTGGCCACGGTCAGCGTCTTGCCGTCGTCGCTTAGCTTCATTCTGTACCGCATCACTTTGTCGCCTTTGGTTTCCATTTCCACCAGCATCGGACCGTTATACCAGAATGACGCAGTCGCTTTATCGCCGGCGACCTTGCATTGTTTGCCGTCGGTGGTGCACTTCATTTCGATCTTCTTACTGGCGCCATCCTCGCTCTCGGTGATCTGAATGGAGCTGTCGTCTTCGCTGATCACCCAAGTTGCACCACCCACCTTCACCGTGTGCAGTTCACTCTTGGAACTGTCAAACTGCCAGGTCCCGGAAAGATTGGGCCGATCTTGTCCAAGTAACGGCAGACTTACGACAGCAAGCGCGGAACAGGCCAGTAGAGCAGCAGCATTGCGCATGTGAAAACCTCCTGGCAGTAACTATAGTGCAAATCGAACTGTTCTGGATATACAGGACATCAGCGATGCGGCGAAACACGCCAGGGCAGCCGTCTCCGCACGCCCGAAGTCCAGGTTACCGCGGCAGGCGTGGAGGATCCCACCCCGAAGCCGACCACAAAAGTGTCGATGTTTCCCGCCAGGGTGGCCCGTTCCGGTCCGCCTAGCTTAGCCAGAATCGCGTAACTCGAGTAACCCGCCAGATACATGTTGCCGCTTTTGTCGACATCCACCGCATAGGCCACCTGGATACCGTCGGTTCCCAAGTAAGTAAAGTAATCGATTCCCGCCGCCCCGTCCTTGGAAGGATCCAATTTCAACCCGAACGCGTCCACGCTGCCGTCATAAGCGGCCTGCAGAGCATTGGCGGTAGATGGCAGTCCTGCCGACTCAGTATAACCGCACAGATACAAAACACCGTTGCTGTCTTCCTTCAAATCCATCGCTGCGTCGGGTTCCGGGCCGCCGAAGTAAGTGGAATAAACCAACTTCCGATTTGCCGTGTCCAAAACCGCGACAAAGGCATCGGTATCACCGCCGTATTTGGTTTGAAACGCGTTGCTCGTCACTGGAAAATTCGAAGACAGCGTGTATCCGCTCAAGATAATCTTGCCGGACGGATCCAGCACCAGGCTGGTTGCCTCGTCGATGCCGTGGCCGCCCAGGAAGCTCGCGTACAGCAAACCCTTCGCGCCCAATCCGGGACTGATGTGAGCCACATAGGCATCGCCGTCGCCGCCATAAAGGCCTTGATAGGGATTGCCTTGAATCCAGATGTCGGAAGAGTACGTGCCGCCCGCCAGCCAGATGGATCCGTCCGGCGCCACCGCAACGCCGTAAGCCTCGTCCCAATGGGTCCCGCCGATGTAGATGGAATAAATTTCAGTCGCGGAGCCCGATAGAGCCGCGTCGAAACCCGCAACGAACATGTTTTGTACGCCGATGAGCGAGCCCTGGAAACCACCCGAAATCGGCAGATCGGTGGATTGGGTATCGCCTGCAACCCAGATCCAACCGTTGGAAGCCACCGCGACCGCCTGGCCGCTGTCCGTCCCGCTGCCCCCGAAAAAAGTTGAATATTTCAACGTCTGTGTCGGAGTCATCCACAGGACAAAGGCGTCCGCCGCTCCCGTAGACCCGCCGATGGTAGCCTGCGCGGCATTCGCCATGGGGAAGGTGCCCGACGTTGTCGTGCCGGTCATATAGACGTTGCCTTTCGAATCCACCGTCATTGCGTTCATGATATCGGTGGCGTCTCCGCCGATGTAAGTCACGTAAATGATCTGGGAGCTCTCCGGCAACCCTGGATTAATGACTGCCAGAAAAACGTTCTCCGTTCCCGCGAGCGTAGTCTGATAGGAGCTGCCCACCAGCGGCACGTCCGGCGAAAACGTATTACCGCCCACATAGACTAGCCCATTCGAGTCGTGACCGATGGCATACGCAATGTCCGAATATGATCCTCCAATGTACTGCGCGACAATCACCGGATCGATCACCAGCGCTCGCGAGCGATCGTAGGCACCCAGCCGGAATCC
The DNA here is from genome assembly GCA_963747945.1 of Bryobacterales bacterium. Taxonomy (GTDB): domain Bacteria; phylum Acidobacteriota; class Terriglobia; order Bryobacterales; family Bryobacteraceae; genus Palsa-89. The sequence continues at coordinate 385,787 of CAVVHB010000022.1, read as the reverse complement.
ATAGGACCCGTCGGCATTCTTGCGATAGCCGCTTTCAACAGATCGGCGCATTCCCCCGGCATCGATTTGATAAGCCACCGGATGCTTCTGGATCAGGCCCGCAACCAGATCGCCATGGCTATCCAAGCTTCCATCGGTGCCCTTCAGGCGCAACCGGATACGCTGCGGGTCGGCGCCCGGATTAACAGTGAGATCGTATTCCAGTTGTCCGCCGTTGCCATAGTAAGCCAGATCGATGCCTCGGTAGAGTCCTTGCACTTCGAGGCGCCCGAAGTTGGGAATCGCGCGGCGCCATTTCGTCGGATCGTTGCCAAGGTACAGATTGGTTGTGGAACGCATTAACTCCGCGCCCTGAATCCGGGAGGATGGGTTGGCGCCATCAAAGCTCAGGCGAAAGTCTTTCTTTTCGCTGCGCAAAACGGCCTGATGGGAGCTGAATTCGAAACGAAAGCCGGATCCCCGAGCGATAAAGGTCGCGGGATTGCCCGCGGATGCCGTTTCAGAAGGTTCAAAGCGCAGCGGCGCCGTAGCCAGCACCCGCGCGGGATTGGATTCAGCGGCCGCGAGACAGGCGCAGGCCGCCATGCATAGGAAGGGAAAACGAAGGTTTAATTGCATGTCGAGACGAATGACGCTAACGACGTATCCACGGCCCAAGAGGTTAACGGAAAAATGTACCCGACCGTATGTGGGGCGGTCCCCCCGGACCGCGGCCGACGCAATCGTCGGCCTCCGTCTTCAGTGCTTTGGAGAGCCGAACCAGGGGGTTCGGCGCGGACGAGGGCGTCCGCCCCACAAGAGGATCGGTTACAAAAGTTGACAATGTTTGTAAGCACTGACAACGAGTTTATCGTAACGGAGCGGTCCCGCATAGCGTCTCGCGAATTAAGAATGCGTCTCACTACACTCGCGCAAATCGGCATTGCAGGCTCGGCGTGCGCCGTGATGCTCTTCGCCGCCGACTTTTGGAAGACCAAAGATTCCAGCCAGTGGAATGACGACGAGATCAGCAAAGTGCTGAGTGACTCGCCCTGGGCGAAAGAAAAGACGGTTCAGCCTCAACAATCCCAAATGCAGCGTCGCGGCATGGGCCGCCGAGGCGGTTTTGGATTTCCCGGCGCTGGCGGATACCCGGGCGGCGGAGGTGGTTATCCCGGCGGCGGATACCCGGGCGGCGGTGGCGGATATCCCGGCGGCGGAGGCGGCTACCCGCAACAAGGCGGCGGCTATCCTAATGGCGGAACGTCCAACGGTGACCCGTCGCTGAACGAACCGATGAATCTCACGATCCGCTGGGCGAGTGCCGCGCCCATTCAGGCGGCGCTTATGCGCCAGGGCGCCGCAGCTTCGGACGAGCTGAAAGCGGTGTCGGCTTCCACCGAGAAGTATTACGTCATCACCGTCCTGGGTCTGCGCATGCCGCGCCCCCACAGCAGCACCGTGGATGCAGACGACCCGGATGATAACGGCAACAACAATGGCAATAACGGCCGTAACAACTCTGGCGATGACAATGGCCAGCACAGCACCCGGAATCGGAGCAACGATGCTTTGCGTTCGCAACTGCTGGACGCCGCGCAGTTGGCGCCCAAGGGCAAAAGCTCCATCTATGCTCAGGACGTCCAGATCGTAGGGCCGGGCGGAATCGACGGCGTGCGTTTCCTGTTCCCGCGCAACAATCCCATCAGCGCCAACGATAAGGAAGTTGAATTCATTCTCAACATCCGCCGCATCAAGGTCGACGAGAAGTTCAAACTGAGCGACATGCAATACGAGGGCAAGCTCGCGCTATAGTCGTCTTTGACGCGCCGCAATGTGCTTTTGGTGTCCGCCCTGGCGGCGAGTTCAGCGTTTCCGCAAGGCCAAGCCGAAGTCTTCGTATCTTTTGATCGCGTTGTTCGTCCGCCAGCGTCTCGGCAAGACAGCGATACAGGCTTGCTGTTCCTGCGATTAAAGAACAACAGCCCCGATCCCATCCGGGTTCTGGCCAGCCCTGCCGAAGAAGGCGCGGACGGCCTGGAAGTAGTCCACGAGATCCTAGAAGATTCTGGACCTGCAAAGCCGCAATCCGGCTGGATTTCCCCGCCCTCGCGTTACTCACCGGTCAATCCGGCCAAAACGGTCGAGATACAGCCTAAAACAGACCTGCTTTTCAGCGTTCCGCTCAATCATGTCGGACCTTCCTGGCGCTTGCAGATCACTTTTGTCTTCGTCCGTCCTAAAGCGCGCCAACGGGAAGGAACGGTCGATTTCACCTGGGCCGGCGTTCCGATAAGGGAGCGGGACGCCTGGAAGAAGTGATTCTCTGAATGATGGTAGACGTGGCTGGAAAGCCGCGTGTACCACTACATCCGATCCCCAGTGATTGCCTTGGGCCCTGTGGCACAATCGAGTCATATGCCGCTTGCCCGTCCCTGCTGCATGGTCTTGTTGTTCTCCGCCAGCCTGGTGGCCCAGAAGCAGCCCTTCGATGTCCAGGCGCTGCTGAAGATCGCGCGGATTGAAGAACCGCAGCTTTCCCCCGACGGCCAAACCGTCGCGTTCACAGTCCAAACCGTCGATCTTGCGCAGAACACCAAGCCCAAACAGATCTACACGGTCCCGATTAACGGAGGATCGCCGCGCCAGATTACAACCAGGGAACCGACAATGAACGCCCCGAGTGGTCGCCCGATTCCAAGCAGATTGCCTTCATCTCGGATCGCGCCGGCTTGGGTCCAGCGGGTTCGGTCAGAGTTTGGATCATGAACGCGACGGGACGAATCCCGGCAGATCACCAATCTCTCAACCGAAGCGGGCGGCGTGCTGTTCTCGCCCGACGGCAAGAAGCTGTTGTTCACCAGCAGCGTATTTCCCGATTGTCCGGATGACGCCTGCAACAAGAGCCGGCTGGATGCCGAGAAGAACAGCAAGGTGAAAGCCCGCAGCTACACTACCCTGCTCTTCCGTCATTGGACCGAATGGGAAACCAAGCGGCGCTCGCATCTGCTGGTGGTGGATGTTGCCGGCGGTCCCGCCAAGGATCTAACGCCCGGCGATCGCGACGTCCCGCCGTTTTCACTCGGCGGCCCGGACGATTACACTATTTCCGCGGATTCCAAAGAAGTTTGCTATTCGATGAATGCCGACCCGGTGCCCGCCATCAGCACCAATTCGGACCTGTTCGTAGTCCCGATCGTCGGTGGCGATTCCATCAAGATCACCAGTAATCCCGGCGCCGATGCAAGCCCGCAGTATTCGCCCGATGGCAGGTGGCTGGCCTATCGCAGCCAGGCGCGCGCCGGTTATGAGAGCGATCGCTGGCGTCTGATTGTGCTCGATCGCGCTAGCGGGCGCGTCAATGTGCTCACCGATTCGCTGGACCGCTATGTGAACAGTTTCACCTGGTCGCCCGATTCGAACGCTCTGTTCTTCACCGTGGAGGATCGCGGAAGGCAGAGCATCGAAATGATTCCAGCCGCCGGCGGCGCCACCCGCGTGGTGGTTAGTGGGGCCAGCACGGTGGACGACATGAAGCTCTCGAGCGACGCCAAAACCATGATCTACACTGGCCAAAGCGGATCGGCCCCCACCGAAATTTATCGCGCCAGTTCCGGCGGAGGGACGCCCGTCGCGCTCACGCATTTGAACGATGCGTTACTCGTGCAAAGCGCGTTGACGCCGCTGGAGGATTTCTGGGTGGAAGCCGCCGACAAAACCCGCATCCAAAGTTTCGTGGTGAAGCCGCCGAACTTCGATCCAAATCGGAAATATCCCGTGATGTTTTTGATTCACGGCGGCCCGGAAGGCGCGTGGGGCGAGAGCTGGACCTATCGCTGGAACGCGCAGGTGTTCGCATCGGCCGGATATGTGGTGATCATGCCGAATCCACGCGGTTCCACCGGCTATGGCCAGAAGTTCACCGAAGACATCCGGGACGATTGGGGTGGCAAACCGTTCGACGACATCATGACCGTCGTCGATCATGTGGTCACCCTGCCCTATGCCGACGCGGATCGGATGGTGGCGGCCGGCGGCTCCTATGGCGGCTACATGATCGACTGGATGCTGGGCCACACGCAGCGTTTCAAGGCGCTCATTTCGCATGCCGGCGTGTACGATCTGCGCAGCGAATTCGGCGCGACAGAGGAGCTGTGGTTTCCGCTGTGGGAATTCGCCGGCACGCCCTGGGACAATCCGGATTCCTACGCCAAGTGGTCGCCCAGTTACTTTGTGAAGGACTTTCACACGCCTACGCTGGTGATCGACGGCGAGCAGGATTTCCGCGTGCCTTACACCCAGGGTCTGCAGCTTTACACCGCTCTGCAACTGCAGAAGGTCCCATCCAAGCTCCTGCTTTTCCCCGACGAAGGGCACTGGATACTGAAACCGCAAAATTCGCTGCTGTGGTACAACACGTTTCTCGAATGGCTGGGCGAGTGGATCGGGAAATCGGCGCCGCCCTCGCCGGCCGCTTCCGCGCCAGTGACGCCGCCCGTGCACCTTCCATAACGAGCGCCGATTCCGAGCCGCGCCCGGAGGAAGCGGCTGGCGCCAAAATGCCCGCTTACTGACGTGCGCGGTTCAGTAGATTCCGCGTATTACAGAACCGCGACCGTGAGGGAGCGACTAATACCAATGGGCTGCTAGGCCTGTCGGCGCAATAGGAAGCTAAACTTGCAAGTTTGCCTGTCTATGTCCTAAGCTGTTAAAAGATGCCGCGCAAACCTTCGGAAACCAGCCCTACCGAACTTGCACTGGCATTAGGACTGCTCATGCGGCGAATTCGTTCGGCCACACCCTCGGAATCGCATGAACTTTCCTGGACCCAGAAGGCCGTCATGCTGCGGCTGGACACCGAAGGACCCGCCACTACCGCGGAGCTGGCGCGCGCGGAGGGCGTAAAGCCGCAGTCCATGGGGGCTACCGTGGCCGCGCTCGAAGAAATGGGCATCGTCGAGCGGAAACCGCATCCCACCGATCGCCGCCAGATGAATATCGCCTTAACCGCCAAAGGCGCGCGGGTGCGCAAGGATGCCGGGATCGCCAAGCGAACGTGGCTTGCCCAGGCCATCGCGAAGCTGGACCCCAAAGAGCAAAGGAACCTGCCCGCCGTTACCGCGCTCATCAAACGGCTCGCTGAATCATGAGAGCGGAATTATGAGCCGGCCCGCCGTTGGTTCCACCCCCCACGGACGTCTCTCGCGGAAGGTTCCCTGTCGCACGCCTGGCGAGCGCTCAGGCACCGCAACTTCAAGCTCTTCGTCTTTGGCCAGAGCATTTCGCTGATCGGCACCTGGATGACGCGCCTGGCCACCAGTTGGCTGGTTTATCATCTCACTCACTCGGCGCTGCTGTTGGGCATCGTAGGCTTCGCTGGGCAGATTCTCACTTTCGCGGTCGCGCCATTTGCGGGCGTCTGGGTGGAGCGTCTCAATCGCCGCCAGCTACTGGTGTGGACCCAAGCCGCCGCGGCTGTCCAGTCGCTCGCCATGGCCGCGCTTACCCTGGCGCATGTCATCACCTTATGGGAAATCATCGCTCTTACCGCGTTGCAGGGTTTGATTAACGCTTTCGACATGCCGGGGCGCCAATCCTTCCTCGTCCAGATGGTCGAGGATCGGAACGATCTTGGGAACGCCATCGCCATCAACTCGTCCATGGCCAATGGGGGCAGGCTGATTGGCCCGGCCATCGCCGGCCTGGTAATCGGAGCCTTCGGCGAAGGCTGGTGCTTTCTGATCGACGGCGTCAGTTACTTCGCCGTGATCGCATCGTTGCTGCTGATGCGGGTCCAGCCCTTGAATATCCGCCGCAACGCTCTCAGCATGCTGGAACAGATGCGCGAGGGTTGGGACTACGTCCGGACCTTCCGGCCCATCCGCACCATCCTTCTGCTCTTTGCGCTGCTCAGCCTGATGGGCTATTCCTACTCTGTGCTTCTGCCGGTCTTTGCCGGCCAGGTGCTGCATGGCGGCGCATATACGCTCGGCTGGCTAACCGCGGCCTCGGGCGTTGGCGCGCTGGTGTCGGGCGTTTCGCTCGCTGTCCGCAAGTCGGTGGTCGGGCTGACGCGCATGCTGCAAATTGCGGCCGCAATGCTGGGAGGGGCGCTGATTCTCTTTGGGCTGTCGCATACCTTGTGGCTGTCGCTGGCCCTGATGGTCCTGGTGGGCTTCGGCATGATGCAGGGCGCGGCCGCCAGCAATACCATCATCCAGTCGCTGGTGCCGGAAGACAAACGCGCCCGCGCGATGAGCTTTTACACCATGGCCTTCTTCGGCTCCGTGCCCTTTGGCAGCCTGCTGGCCGGCGCCCTGGCTCACCGTATCGGCGCGCCACATACCGTCATCCTTACCGGGACGTTCTGCCTGGCCGGCTCGCTTTGGTTCACGCTCGACCTGCCGAAGATCCGGGCCATCATGCGGCCCATCTACCGGGAGATGGGCCTGCTGCCTCCGCTCGACCCAGCCTCACCCACTCCCTGAACAGAAAGGATAAAGCACCATGAGCTGGTATGACTACGTCGCTGGTTTCTTCGCCGGGATGTTTCTCGCGAATGTCGTGCCTCATTTCGTGCACGGCATTTCTGGCGATCGTTTTCCCACACCGTTCGCTCACCCTCCCGGCAAAGGATTGTCGTCGCCCACGGTGAACGTCGTCTGGGCGTTATTTAATCTGGTTATCGGTTACATCTTGTTTCGGATCGGAAAAGTTTCGAGCGGAGACGATTTAGCGCTGCTGATCTTCTTCGCGGGCATCGCTGCCATCAGCACGATGGCCAGCGTGCAATTTGCAAAGAAAAGCGCCGAGTAACTATGGCCATCGCCAAACTCGATAGCATCGCCGCCTTAATCGTCATCGACCTGTAAAAATTCATCGCCGGGTTGCCAACCGTCCATCCTGCCGGCGACATCATCGGCCGAGCGGCGCAGCTCGCTCGCGCTTTCCGCCAGCGAGGCCTGCCCGTGGTTCTCGTCAACGTGACTGGTGCGCCGCCGGGCCGTACCGACGCCGGACCTCGCAAGCTTTCGTTTCCGCCGGGTTGGACCGAACTTGTTGCTGAATTGGAGCAGCACCCAGACGATCACACCGTGAGTAAGCAACGCTGGGGCGCGTTCCTTGGCACCTCATTGGATGATTACTTGCGGCAGCGCGGCGTAACCCAAGTAGTCTTGACGGGCATCTCAACCAGTGCCGGCGTGGAGTCTACGGCGCGCAGCGCTTACGATCTCGGCTACAACGTCGCGCTGGTCGTGGACGCGATGACGGACCGGGACGCCGATACGCATCGTAACAGCGTGGAAAAGATTTTTCCCCGGCTGGGTGAAAGGGACACAACCGACAACGTGCTGAAGCTGATCGCTCAGTAGCTGCCCTGCTACAGTTGCTTCGATGCGTTACAGTGGCTTCGATGAGTTACAGTGACATGGAATGCGCCGCCCGCACCTCACCGACGTCACACGCCTCTTCTTCCGCGTAGGCGTCACCGTCTTCGGCGGAGGCGACCCCACCATCGCGATTCTGCAGCGCGAGTTCTACCGGCGCGATTGGTTGAGCCCCGAAAAATTCGCTATCGCCTTCGGACTGGCTCGTCTCACACCCGGCACCAACGTGCTTGCGTTTTGCGCGGCCGCGGGCTGGTACATCCTCGGACTCGCCGGCGCGCTGGCGGCGGTGCTCGCCATCACCATTCCGGCCTCCGTGCTGGTGGTCTGGCTCACCCGCGCCTACGATCTCACCGCTCATTCAAAGCTCGCGCAATCGGTTGCGACCGCCCTGCTTGCAGCGGCCGTTGGCACCATGATCGGCGCGGCGCTGCTGCTGGTCCGCTCGCAATGCAAACCGGGCCGCTGGCTCAAGCCCGTGATCATTTCGAGCGGCGCGTTCCTCCTGGCCTTCCTCGCCAAGCTATCGCCGCTACAGGTGATCGCAGTAGCTGCGGTCGTCGGATTCTTTTGGGTTGATCAGAGTGCCGGGTCATGAACGTTGTCGTCTTGTATCTGCTGCTGGTGAAAGCCACGCTGACATCCTTCAGCGGCCTGGCCTCGCTGCCCATGGTTCAGAATGATTTTGTGGTGCGCCGCCACGTACTCACGGATCGCCAGTTGAACACCGCGGTTGCGGCGGGACGCATCGGCCCCGGTCCGCTCGGTATCTACGTCGTCAGCGTCGGATACCTGGTGGACGGTGTGTCCGGCGCCTGCGCCGGGTGGCTGGCGATGATCACGCCCGCGTTCCTGATCATCCCGATGCTGCGCTTCCTGAGGGCCCGTGCCGAACACCGGCGCGCCAGAGCGGTGGCTCGCGCGGTTCTTTTTGCCGGGGCCGGACTCATGGTCTCAGCCGCCGTGCCCCTGGCTCGCGACGCCATCGCCAATCCATTGTCTCTCGGGATCTTCGTGGTCAGCTTCCTGCTCATCGCAAGCGCGCGTGTGGATTCGCTTTGGGTCATGCTCGGCGCGGCCCTCGTGGGAGTAATCGCGTTCCAGTTCTGATATACTCGGCCTAACTGTGCATTTTCTTTTTCTATGCGGGATTTCCGTTTAGGCGACATCATCGACGATCACTGCATCAAGTGTCGTCGGGTAACCAATCACGCCATCGTTTCGCTAGTCAGCGCCGAACCCGCCAAAGTCCGGTGCCGCACCTGCTATCACGATCATGATTACCGGCACGAGCAGGCTCCGCCCTCCAAGAAAGACCTGAAGAAGGCCGAGCTGTTCAAGGAAGTTCTCGCCGCTGCCGCTCCGGGCGCGGTCGTTCAAGACGCCATCGAAGATCCGCCGGCCGATTTGGAACCACCCGCGAAAGCCATCAAGAAAGTTGCTACGCGCGGCAAAAAGGCGTGAGCGACGCCGGCGTCGGCAACCGTCCGGCCGCCACTCCGTGGGACGCGGCCCGCTATCAGGACCAGCATTCTTTCGTGTGGCGCTACGGCGCGAATCTTCTGGAGCTTTTGAACCCTCAGCCCGGCGAGCGGATTCTCGATCTCGGCTGTGGCACCGGCCAGCTCACGGCCGAAATCGCGAAAGCCGGCGCTTATGTGGTCGGTCTCGATAATTCCCCGGACATGCTGGCCGACGCTCGCAATAACTTTCCCGATCTCACGTTTGTTTTGGCCGATGCCGCAAGCTTCGATTTTCCCGAACCGTTCGACGCCGTGTTTTCCAACGCCGCGCTGCACTGGGTAAAGAACGCCGAGGGTGCGGTGTCGTCCATCGCGCGCGCCCTGCGCCCCGGTGGACGTTTCATCGCCGAGTTCGGCGGCCAGGGCAACATCGCGTCGGTTCAGGCTGCTCTGCGCGTTGTGCTCGGCCCCATGGCCGATGAAGAATCCCCCTGGTATTACCCCAGCATCGGCCAATATGCGCCAATCTTAGAACGCCACGGCTTGGAGGTTCAGAACGCCAGCCTGTTCCACCGCCCCACCGAGCTCGATGGCGAAAGCGGCCTGGACCACTGGCTCCGGATGTTCACCCAGACCTACCTGCGCCAGTTTTCACCGCAGCGGGTGGACGACATCGTGCGCCAGGTGGTGGAACAACTTCGTCCGGCGCTTTATCGCGGCGGCGTTTGGACAGTGGATTATCGGCGCCTTCGCGTCGTTGCTAGCCGCATTATTTAGAGCCTACTTAGGGTCTTCCCCCGAGCGACTTGGCGCCCAGATAGGCCTTAGCATCGGGCTAGCATGGCGCTGCCCCTGCTATTCCTGTTCGCATTATTGGCTGTCGGCGGGACGAATGAATACGTCGTTTACAGCGCCGATCCGGCCGTCGATCGCGCGGGCCAATTGCTGAATTCAAGCCAGCCCTCCCAGGCGCTCGAAATACTGGAGCCCGCCCTCGAACGCCATCCGCAAGACCCCAGCGTCCTGATGCTGGCCGGACTGGCGGCTTATCGCTCGGATCAACTGCGCGCCGCACTCAAGTACTGGAGGCAGTCCCTTGCTCTGGCGCCCAACGATGCACTGAACTCCATCTATCAGGACGCGCAGCGCGAGGCAGCGGCAGACCGCAGCAACGACAAACTCTACAGCCGGCACATTGCCTTGCGATATGAAGACGGCGCCCTGCCGGCTGGCGCCGCGCGCGCTGTCCTGGCCACGCTGGAACAGGACTACGCGCGTATATCGGTCGAGCTGGGGTGCACCGCCAACGAACGGATTATCGCCATCGTCCAAAGCCGCGACCAGTACATGCGCGGTACCGCCGCCGCGGAATGGAGCGGTGGACATTATGATGGACGCATTCATGTCGCCCTATCCGACAAATCGGAGACCGCGCTGGGGAACCAGGGAGCGGAGATGCAACGCGCCCTGGCGCACGAATTGGTACACGCCTGTCTGGTGACCCTGCCATCCGGTTCCAGTCCATGGCCGGCCTGGCTGCAGGAAGGGCTGGCACAGAAACTCTCAGGCGACACCCTACAGCCCTCCGTCCGCGAGCATTTGCGGCAATTTGCCGTAACACACAAGATCCCACGCCTGGAAAATCTCGGCCTGGATTGGTTCGCCATGAACAGGCAGGACGCGGTAGCTGCGTATAATCTTTCACTTGCAGCCGTGGATGCGCTCTACGACGATTACGCCGATTCCGGCATTCGCAAGATCCTCACCAACCCCGAGACGCTTCCCCGCGTCACTTCCTACCTCGACGCCAAGCTCGGGCTCTGAGGCTGCAGAGTCCTTCTAGGTACTGTTCCCTGGTACTTCTAACCGTTAGGTCCTACCTTGGGACTTGAGTACTAAGGCCTTTCTAAGGGATAATCTCCCTTACGCAAAAAATGCTGTGTTGGGTATGTGAAAGGCTTCGTGCCGATCGTGGCGGAGTGTGTCACCTTTGCAGGCGAGCGGCTCGGAAAGATCCTCCCGATTTTAAGGTTCCGCAAGGCTCCCCGCTGGGGGTCAGCTCCTGCCTCCGGGCCAGTTCATTCGCCGGAGTCACGATTGGGTTGTTGGGCATCGCCGCTGGTTTGGTCGGCCCGTCTGTTTTCTCGCCTCCCACGCTGCCGCCGCGTCACCTCGCAAGCCACGTCCTTTCCACTCCGATCGCTTACGTGACCGCGATGGTGGAAGCACACGTGAAACGCAAGGTGTACCCCTATTCCATCGTCCCGGGCGGCGCGGCAGATCTGCGCGAAGCGAAGCAGGCTATGACCGATCCGGAGGTCAAAGCAAACTACGCCGACGTGGAGCTCACCCAATTGAAGCAAGTGAAGCTGACCAGCAACCTCTCGGGATACGTTTCGTATCGCTGGGGCGACCATATCTATTGGACCAAGAAAGCCCTTACGCTGCGGGCCGGGGAAACCATCTTTACCGACGGCACGCACATCGTTCGCGGACGTTGTTTGAACTGTTACTCCGCCCACCCCATGCTGCCGATTCGGCCTACTGAGCCTACCGAAAAAGCTTTCGATACCCCAGCGGAAGTACCGATGACCGTCTATGCATTTCCGAAGCTTCCAGTGTTGGCGCCGGAGCTCCCCATGCCGCCGGGCGAACTCACGCCGATCGTTCCACCCATCGTCCCGGCGTTGGTTTCAACGGTTGGAAAGACGGGCGGGTTCTGGTTTCCGATTCTTCCCATCATTCCTCCGATCCACCACCATCCCTCGCACTCGCCCTCCACTCCAACCACCCCGGGCGCGCCGGTCATTCCACCGATTCCGCCGGTGGCGATTGTGCCGGAGCCTCGGTACACCTGGTTGCTCTTAGCGGGTTTCTGTGGCCTGCTCCTCGGCCATCGACAGTGGCGCCGGCGTCGCGGTACGACGCCAGGCTGAGGTTTTCACCCGAGCGACTCTGCCAACGAAAAGCCATAGCATGAGGGTGCGGCTATGGCGCTCCCGGTGCTCTTTTTTGTCGCGGCGATGGCGGTTCGCACGGACCAGACTCCACTGCGCTCGGGCTGCGACTCTGACGACACGGTTGTCGCCAGCCTTCCCGCGGGCACCGCGGTTGAAGTCCGCTTCCGTCTGTCGGACGGCTCGGATTGCTTTAAGGTGGCCGCTACAATCGACGGCAAAGATGTTTTGGGCTATGTTCCCGCCTCGGCGCTTACCGGTTTGGAGCGGTACGAGCAGGAACTGTCTTTGTCCGGGTCGGCCGCCGCATCGGTGGACACACTGCGCGCGCTTAGCCCAGTGGTGACCGAAACGAAAAAGGCCGTAGCGCTCACTGGCGACCCGGCTCTCGATCGCGCCCAACAACTGCTGGAGGCCAATCAGCCCGCCCAGGCGCTGGATCAAATGCAAAGCGCCATTCAGAGGCATCCGCGCGATCCTAACGTTCTGGTGCTGGCCGGCCTGGCCGCCTATCGTTCGGACCAGCTCCGCGCCGCTCTCGACTATTGGAAGCAGGCGCTGGATATCGCCCCGGATGAAAGGCTGGCCGCCGTCTATGAGCGCGTGAAACGTGAGGCCGATTCGGACCGCAGCGGCAACAAGCTCTTTGGCGTGCACGTGGCGCTACGCTATGAAGGCGAAGCGCTCCCGGCCGATACCGCGCGCGCCATTCTGGCGACGCTGGACGGCGATTACACCACCATCGCCACTCAGTTGGGATGCACCTCGGACGAGCGCATCGTCGCCATCGTGCAAAGCCGCGAGGCTTACCTGCGGAGCACGGGCGCCGCGGAATGGAGCGGCGGCCAATACGACGGACGCATTCATATAGCGTGGACTGATGGAGATCAAATAGGCCCCCAAATGCAGCGCGCCCTGGCCCATGAACTGGTGCATGCCTGCCTCACCAGCATTCCATCGGGCTCCAGGCCTTGGCCGGCCTGGTTGCAGGAGGGTCTCGCCCAAAAGCTTTCGGGCGACACGTTGCCCGCCGCGGTCCACGAGCAACTGCGGCAACTGGCGCAAACTCACGCCATTCCGAAGCTGGAGAACCTGCGTCAGGACTGGTCGCGGATGAATACGCAAAACGCGCTCGCGGCGTACAGCCTGGCGCTGGCAGCCGCCGACGCGCTCTACGACAACTACGCCAGCTATGGGATTCGCAATATCCTGGCCAATCCTGAGACCTTGCCCCGCATCACCGCGGACTTGGACGCGAAGCTCGGCCTCTAACGCGGTTCGAACCGCGACCGTCGGGAGCGCGGTGCCAATCCCCGATTCCCAATCTCCAACCCCGGCGCGGCGAGCCATGCCAGCCGCGCTATCCTGTTACTTAACCCATGCCTTTTGCTTCCATTCCTGAAGCCATTGAAGACTTCCGGGCCGGCCGGATGCTCGTCATCGTCGACGATGAAGATCGCGAAAACGAAGGCGACGTTACCGTTGCCGCCGAGATGGTCACGCCCGACATTATCAATTTCATGGCGCGCCACGCCCGCGGTCTGATCTGCCTTCCGCTCAGCCCCGAAATCTGCGACGCCTTGCAACTGCCGCCCATGTCCTCGCGGAACAACTCGCGGTTCGGCACGGCGTTTTGCGAATCCATCGAAGCGGCGGAGGGCGTCACCACCGGCATCTCCGCGGCCGATCGCGCCCATACCATCCGCGTGGCCATCGATCCGGCCAGCAAGCCGAGCGATTTGGCCCGGCCCGGTCACGTTTTCCCCTTGCGTGCCAGCCAGGGCGGCGTGCTGGTGCGTGCGGGGCAAACCGAAGCAGTCGTGGACCTGGCCCGGCTGGCGGGTCTGCGGCAGGGCGGCGTGGTCTGCGAAATCATGAACGACGACGGGAGCATGGCGCGCGTTCCGCAGCTTACCGAGTTCTGCAAGCTGCACGGCGTGCGCATGATCTCGGTAGCCGATCTGATCCGCTACCGCTTGCAAACCGAGAGATTTGTACAGCGCCAGTCAGAGAGCTGCCTCCACACCGAATTTGGCGACTTCAAGACCATCGTTTACGCCAGCACCATCGTTCCGGAACGGCATCTCGCTCTGATTCATGGCGAGATCGAGGGAAAATCCAATGTGCTGGTGCGCATGCATTCCCATTGCATCTACGGCGACGTGTTCGGATCCACCGATTGCGAATGCCATCTGCTGATCCGCCGATCCATGGAGCGAATCACCGAGGAGGGCGCGGGCGTGCTCGTCTACCTGCATCAGAGCGGCCCCGGATTTCGCAACCACGCGGCGTATGGAACGCCCGACGGCCAAAGGCAGTCGCAGCATGAAAGCGGCCTGGGCGCGCAGATTCTCTCGGACCTGGGGCTGCACACCATCCGCCTGCTCACCAACCACCCGCGCAAGATCGTCGGCCTGGACGCCTACGGCATTCAGATCACCGAACAAGTCCCGGTGTAACGGAGTCGCCCTTCGGGGCTACGAGAGCGTGCCTGACCCCCAATCCCTAGTCCCCAATCCCCAGTTCGGGGAACTTCCCGCATGCTACCCTCGTAGTGTCAGCAGAGAGGTTTTCAGGATGTTCTCCATTACCAAGCTCCGCCGTCTTGCTGTAGTTTTCGCCGCCCTGCCGCTGGGCGCTTTCGCCGCCGATCCGGCGCTCCTCCAAATGGTGATGCCCGACTCGCAGGTGCTGGCCGGCCTCCAGGTGACGCAAGCCAAGAACTCGCTGTTTGGCCAATATGTGCTCTCGCATCTGTCGGTCAACGACAGCCAGCTCCAGCAGTTTACGGCGCAAACCGGCTTCGATCCAACCCAGGACGTGAGCGAGATCGTGATTGCGTCCAATTTTATGCAAACTGCTCCCGCCAAGCACTGGCTGGTGCTCGCGGACGGTACGTTCAACGTGTCAAAGATCACTTCTGCCGCCCAGGCTAACGGCGCCGTTCCCACCACTTATCAAGGCGTCAATCTGGTGACGCACGCCGCGGCGTCGGGCACCCAGGCGCCCACCGCGTTCGCGTTCTTGGGAACTACCACCGCGCTGGCGGGCGACATTGCATCCGTGAAGGCGGCCATCGATCGCAAGCAGAGCAACGCTCCCACCGACGGCACGGTGCTCAGCAAGGCCCAGCAGGTGAGCGCGAATAACGATTTCTGGTTCGTAACGCTAGTGCCGCTGTCGAATTTCGCCGGAGCCATCCCCGATTCCAATCTGAGCGGCGCCATGCAAGGCAACCTGTTTGCGGCCATCAATCAGGCCAGCGGCGGCGTCCGTTTCGGCGATACGGTAACCATCTCGGCTGAAGCAATCACGCGCTCGGAAAAAGACGCCCAGGCGCTGGTGGACGTAGTGAAATTCTTCGCCGGCCTGGTCCAGTTGAATAAACAGAACAACGGGGCGGCCGGTCAAGTAGCCACCTTGCTGGACACGCTGCAAACCAGCGCCAGCGGCAACACCACCACCATTTCGCTGGCCATCCCCGAAGTGCAGCTGGAGCAACTGCTGAATAGCGCCCAGCCTCACGCCCGGAAAGCCTCGCTGCAGATTAACTGAGCCGCGCGTTAGTTAACTGAACCGCGACCGTAAGGGAGTCGCTCTTTCTGAACCGCGACCAGAGGGAGCGGGCTTTTAATTCGACGCTCCGCCGCTTCGCACAAATCGAAAAATCTCAAACACTGGCCGGCCGCTCCGATCCGGCACCGTTTCGATGATGCGCTTTTCAAAACCAGCGGCCCGCGCCACTCCGCTGATCCTTTCATTCTCGCCGGCCCACTGCTGGAACTGTGGCGTATGGCCAATCCAAACATCCTCCGACAAACGTTTCATAGACCAATCGCGGCGGTGCTGGTCGCCGATTGGCGCGAGAAACGTTTGATCGGCGAAAAGGAGCGGGAGCCGGTTGCCGTTCAGCACGATCAGCGGGGTCAGGATTCCCCAGTCGTCCAATACCAGGTAGTCGGCTTGGATGTGCCCTACTTCCCTCGAGAGCTGGAAAATGGCATCGTTCCAGCTCTTGGTTGGCCCGTAGGAAGCCAATTGGAAGAAGTACTCGTTGGTCACCAGCAGGTTTTCGACGCACAGGAACAGAACCCCGCTGGCCAGCAGGATGGTACCGGCCCGCTTCCACCGCGGCGGCCGCCACGCCGTTGCCTGCACGAACACCACCGCCAGGAACCAATGCGGCAGAGGCCACAGCAGAACAACGTGGTGCGCGCCCAATCCGGCATCCTTGGTGAAGGCCATCTGAAGCCAGGCCACCGCCATCGCGATCAGGCAGAACAACATAGTTTTGCGCGCCGGCCCTCGGTCACCCTGGCCGCCTGATCCAGGAATGAACCAAAGCAGCGGCACCAGTGCAAGCGCAACCCAGAAAGCGGGCTCCATTTTATTTTGATAGTGGTGGCGGAAGCCCACCAGGGAGTGTACTTCGCCGGAAATGTGGACCAATGCCGTGTCAGGTGCGTGTGTTTCACCGGGCGCCCAAGGCGCGTGGACCATGTACTCCCACAAAATCTCGCCATCCCAGGTAATGTGCAGCGCGTGCAGCCGGGAGGGAAATTGGGACAGCGAAAACGACGAGTTCGAGCGAAAGGTATCAAAGTTCGAGACCGCGTTGTAGACCACCAGCGGCAGCGCGCCCAGGCACAATCCAGCGGCGGCCAACCCCAGATTCTTGGGCGTGCAGCGCCACCACAGTTCCCTCGGGAACACGGCCACGGTGGCCACGGCGAGTCCACTGAAGAGCCACACGAAGAGCGCCTTGTCCCAAAGAGCCAGTCCAAACCAGACGAACCCCCAGAACAGCGTGGAGCGTTTGCCGGTGGAGACAAACTTGAGCAGCAACGCCATGCCTGCCAGAGCAAGAACGTGCTGCAGCGCCACCGGCCCCCAGTCAAAGCACGTTGTCAAAAGATACACAGTGTCTGTGGCTAGCAACACACCGCCCACCCAAGCCACCCTCCGGCCATGCGCTCTTTCGAGAAACCAGGTGAAAAGCCAGATCGATACGGCGCCAATCAGTAGCGCGGGCAGGCGTATAGTCAGGTACGACGGATGGATCAGCGTCAGGATTGGAAAGTAGATCCAAGTTTTTAGAGCCCCCAGGTACGAAAGCAGCATCAAAGGAACCTCGCGGTGAAAAGCGCGGGCGTTGAATATTGCAGCTCCAGGCACGTGAAAAACAGCCGTTGCAAAGAGAACTTCGTCGTCTTGTATCCCCACGAGCGGCAGAAAGGGTAGCCCTAGGCCAAAAAATAGGAGAGGAAGAATTGCGGCGGGCCACCTATGTAGCTTGAAGTTGGGCGAGGCCGTCATTTTGGGACCGATCCCGACATCCGTAAAGCCAGGGACTGCTAGCCCTGCAAAGGGTGCGGCACCCTAAACACGTCCAAGGCTGGCGCAGTCACCTCACGAAAACAATTTTCTAGGCAATAGATTCTTCCTGGAAACAAAGTCACCTGTGGAAGGTGCCGCAGGGCCGGGGAATAATTACTAGCCAGAAGGTAATGAGTATACATCATTGGCTGGCGGAGGCGCCCCAAGGGTTATCAGAAGCGTTCCTGGAAGTTACCAGTAGGGCGCCGGACACGTCTTTCTGCGGGTGAAGCATAAATGTTTCGATGCGCCCGGTCGATATGAGGCAAATGTCAGGTTCGGAAGCGCAAAGGGTGCGGCTGGCACCACCAAAAGGATCAGGGACTTCCCCGCGCCGAGCTCCGTCTTGGGCGAGTTCGTCCGTGGAAGAGCAATACGGACCGGTGTTAAGCCGCCGAAACCCGGTGGGATTGCAAAATTTCATCCTGGCACTTGAATTGCTCAGAGGATGTGGTATGATCTTGAGAGCAAAACTGCTGAGAACCTCTCCGGCTGATGGGCGCTGCCATCCGGCCGATCGTGACTCAAAAGGTCCGTTAAGCTCCAGAGTTCACCCTAGTTCAGTAATTTGCTGTAACGACTTGAACCTTTCGAGAGGCTCCCGCGTCTAAACGTGTTGAAAGCGGAAGTAAGCAAGTAAAGTGAAGTAAACAATAAGAAGAAGGAGAGTTGACCCCATGACGAAGACCGAGCTAAACAAATTCAAAGAAGTCCTGGAAACTAAACAGGCTGAGTTGGCACAGGTATTAAGGAACCGTGACGGTATTGCGATCGAGAAGAGCCCGGACGCGCTGGATGAAGTCCAGAACGCCGCGGAACGGGAGCTGGCAATTCGCAATTTGGATCGGGAATCTAACCTTTTGCGTAATGTTCGCGCGGCGCTGCACCGCATCGACGAAGGAACCTTCGGGGTGTGTCTGCACTGCGAAGAGGACATTAGCATCAAGCGTTTGCACGCCGTGCCCTGGGCCGCGTACTGCATCCAGTGCCAGGAAATCGCTGACCGGAACCAGGAAGAAGGTTCCGATTCGCTTGACGACATTCTCGTTCACGCAGCTTAACCGCTGGGAACCAGGTATTGCGGAAGGGGGTACGATTACCCCCTTCGGATATCTTCTGCCAGCCTGATCACTGCCACCATCCTGCCCGCTGCTTCTCGATCTCTCCGGTACGACTCAAAAAGTTCAGGATTACATTTCGAGCAAAGCTTTGCAGCGTTAATCTGTCTGGCGGTGACGCCATTTCGTCCCAGCTGCCGACACACCGTCTCGACTAAATCGACTTTGCTCCTCCCGGAAAGCTGAAACTGAACGGCGACGTCGGGTCCCACCTCGAAGCAGCACGCGCCTATTCCCGGTCCAATCGCGATGACAAGCTCCTCCGGTTTGCTGTCGAACTGTACACTCATGGCTTCCATCGTTTTCGGCGCAATTTCAGACACCACGCCGCGCCATCCGGCGTGAATTGCAGCCACCGCCCGATTTCTGGGGTCGGCGATGAGGATGGGGAGACAATCGGCGGTTCGGATCGAGAGCGCGATACCCGGCACGTTCGAGATCATCGCGTCGCCCTCGTCTTGAGGTCCCGGCGACTTCACCAGCAGAACCCGGTTGGAGTGAATCTGCTTGGCTGTGGCCAGGCCGGTGGTATTCGGCCACCCCGTGCTCAGGCGAGTCCCGAATCCGTGCTGGACCCAGGGTAAACCGTCGAGTACTTCCTCTCGAAAAACTTCGTCTCTGTCGAGCCGGAACAAAGCTTATTGTAACCCGCCCACACACGCTAGCCGTCGTTACGGTAGAGTAGAAGGAAGGAGCGCGTCAAATGCTTGAAAGTATTGGAATGCCGGAGCTATTGGTGATCCTGGTGGTAGCCGTGCTTTTGTTCGGCGGCAGTAAGATCCCGGAACTCGCCAAAGGCTTGGGCCAGGGGATTCGCAACTTCAAAGATGCAATCAAGGACGAATCTAAGCCGAGCTAGCCCGCAAAGGGTGCGGCGGCACCCTCCATACGTCCGAGCAACGAGGCCGCCGCGCTCCGTTTTGCGGGCTGTTACGTAGAAGCTGGCGAGGATTCCACCAACTGCTTTTCCACCGCAAGCACCAGGTCCCGAGTACGGACTGGCTTGGCTAGAAAATCCTGCATTCCGCAGCGGACCGAGCGGGCGCGATTTTCTTCGGAGCAATTGGCCGTAACTGCGATAATCGGCGTCTCCCGATAGCCGGTCAATTGACGAATCTGTTCGACAGTTTCAAAGCCGTCCCAACCAGGCATCTGCAGATCCATCAGGATTACATCGAACTGCGCCTTGGAAGCTGCCCGAAGCGCTAGCCTTCCATCCCCGGCGCATTCCACTTCGAAGAACTGTCGGCGCAAGGCGTGGCTCGCAATGGTCTGGGCTATCGAATTGTCGTCCACCACCAGCACCCGGCCGCGGCTTTTCCTGACCTCTACCACTCGCGAGCCCGATTCCATGGGCAGCTTGAACGGCAAGTTGACGGTGAATACGCTGCCCTTCCCCAATTCGCTATTCACGGAAATCGACCCGTCCAGCAAAGCGATCAGTTTTTGCGACACCGCCAAGCCTAGCCCCAGCCCGCCATGGTTTCTCGAAAGCCCGGTCTCCAGTTGCCGGAAGCTCTCAAAGATCTCCGCCAGTTGATCGGGAGCGATCCCGATGCCGGTGTCACGAACCAGGAGGCTCACGCTAACCTGCCGGTCCTTGCTCGGAACGGCCGAGGCAGCCACCTCCACCTGCCCTTCCCGAGTGAACTTGATGGCATTGGCAACCAGCTGGTAGAGAATCTGCCGCAGCCGCAACGGGTCGCCCAGCACCGTCTCCGGCAGGCTTTGGTCTAGCGCGCGGACCAGGCGTAGTCCCTTCGCTTCGGCCTTGGCTGCAAATTCACCCAGCACGCCCTCCAGCGCCTCCCGAAGCGAGAACTCGGTCTCCTCTCGCAACACGGTGTTGGCGGAGAGCGCCGAGTATTCGAGCGTCACATTCAGAATTTCGAGCAGGTTTTCGGCACAGACGCGCGCCGCGTCCACGTATTCGCGCTGGTCTTCAGTTAGCCGCGTTTCGAGCAGCAGATCCGTCATCCCGAGGATTCCGCTCAGCGGCGTTCGAATCTCGTGATTCAGGCTGGCCAGAAACTGGCCTTGTACTTCCCGAAGCTCATCCATTTTCAATGCGATACCGCCCATTTCAGTGATCGGCACGCGCGCCTGTCGTCTTTAGGTGGATTCGGTACACCAGGCTTCAGAGTGTGTCTGAAAACCGTCCGCATTGACCGCTTCCTCTTATCCCATCTCGGTAACTGCTGTGATTTTGCTGGACCGTCGATATGAGATGGGACCAAAGGGAGCGGTTGATCGTAGTTTTCACACAGACTCTTCAGCCGCGTGTACCTCACCTCGGCGTGCTAGAATACTCGGGCCGCAACGAACATTCTTGGACAGATTATGCTTCCAACGCGTCTCCCAACTCGTCGGTTTTCGGCGATCTTGCTTCTGCTGATTGCGCCCTTCGCCGCGCAGGGGCAACAGCGAAATATAGCCGACCCTCTGGCGGTTCTCCCCCAGGATCGGATTGCAGGGCCAATTGACGACACCAGAACGGTGAGGCTTCCGGAAAATATCCCCCCGCAGATGCGGACGGCTTTGGACGCGGGGCCCGTGGAAGGCGACCGTCCGCTGCGGCGCATGATTCTCGCATTAAAGCGGTCCGGCGACCAACAGGCTGCGCTCGATGCCCTGTCTCATTCGCAACAGGATCCCAAGTCTCCGCTGTTCCATCGCTGGCTGGCGCCGCAGGAATACGGCGCTCATTTCGGACTTTCGCAAAATGACTTGGACCAGGTGACGAGTTGGTTGAAGCGTGGAGGTTTCACCATCGATGACGTTCCGGCCGGACACTGGATGATCATCTTCAGTGGCACGGTTGCGCAGGCGCAGTCGGCATTTCACACTTCCATCCACTATTTCAGGGTCGGGAACGCGACGCATTACGCTAACGTTGACGATCCCCAGGTTCCGGCGGCGCTGGCCGGAGTGGCTTACAGCATTTCAGGATTGCACGACTTTCCGCCCAAGCCCGCGGCGCGGGCGCCTAAGTCAAATGGAGTGCTCAGTAATGGCGGGCACTATATGGATCCTTCCGACTTCGCTACCATTTACGATCTGAACCCTCTCTATGCCGCCGGCATCAATGGCAGCGGAGTGGGCATTTCCGTCATCGAGTGGTGCACGATGGACGTCTCGTTGGCAGGTACGTTTTGGGGTATCGAGGGGCTGTCGCAAACCAGCAACTGGTATTGGGATTACGGGTCGCCTCCCCAGTGCAGTGCGAGCGACTTTACAGAGGTCTACTTGGATTACGAGTGGTCTGGAGCGGTGGCGCCCCAAGCGAAAATCTGGTTAGTCAGCTCAGGTGCTTCCGATGAGACCACCAGGCTTCTCGACGCGGTTACCGGCGTTGTGAACAATCAGTTTACACCTGTCATCACCATGAGCTATTCCGTTTGCGAATCGCAGCAGCAGAACCAGGTGTGGTTGGATCTTTGGCAGCAGGCCCACAGCAGTGGCATTGCCGGAATAGTCTCTTCGGGTGATTCGGGCCCCGCCGGTTGCGACGACAACACTGCCAAGGCTGCGGCTAATGGATTGTCGATCAGTGGATATTGCAACTCGGAATATGTCGTTTGTGTGGGCGGAACCGAATTTGCGGACTCATCGAACCCTGCCTCTTATTGGTCGTCATCCGGAGAGGCCCTGGGTTACATTCCGGCGGTGGCGTGGAACGAGAGTGCCGCGAATGGCGGCGCGGATCTGTGGTCATCGGGGGGCGGCTACAGTACCTTCACAGCCACACCGAGTTGGCAAGCCGGAAATCCCACCAAATTCCGTGGCGTTCCAGACCTCGCCTTAAGCGCAGCAGCACACGATAGTTATCGCATTTGCACTGAGCCGTCCAATTGCTTTGCGTCCGGCAACCTCTGGCTCGCGGATGGAACTTCCGCCGCGGCTCCGACGTTCGCCGCTATGATCGCCCTCGTGATCCAGGCTACAGGTGAGCCACAAGGGAGTGTGAACGCCACGCTGTATGCTTTGGCTGCGCAAAGCGACCTCGGCGTGATATTCCACGATATTACGCAAGGAAACAATATTGTGCCCTGCAAGTCGTCAAGTCCCAATTGCACGAAAGGACTTTTAGGATATAGCGCCGGCCTTGGATGGGATCCGGTGACGGGACTTGGTTCGGTGGACGCCAACGCGCTGGTCACGAACTGGAGGTATGCCTTCTCAGCGCCCACGATCCCGACCATTTCCAGTTTGTCTCCGACCAGCGCAACCGCCGGGGGCCCGGCGTTCACACTCACGGTGAACGGGATCAACTTCACCGCGGGCTCCGTTACCAGATGGAACGGAACCAGCCTTCCTACCACATTCGTGAACTCCACCCAATTACGCGCCTCGGTGAGTGCGAGCCTGATTGCCTCCGCTGGCACCGCGGCCGTTACCGTATCCAGCGGCGGACAGACCTCAAATTCCGTCTCGTTTCCAATCAATGCGGCCGCTGTGACGCTTGTGACGTACCTCACTTCGACTGCCAACGGGGTGGTCAGCGGCGGCTGCGTGACACCCCCGTCCGTCAGCAGCTTTACGACGTCCTCGCAGCAGGTCTGGGCTTACTTCTCTGTGACTGGCGCCACCCCAGGGGCTGCTGCCATCATCAATTTTATTCGTCCCGACGGGGTGGTCTACGAGACTTATAATCCGTCCGTCTCGTACAAGAACGAGTGCTTCGCCTACTTCATTGGTATTAGTGGACAACCGGCTGCTTCGTATCCGGGAACCTGGACGGTGCAGGTTTTCTGGGATGGGTCCACCACACCGTTGTTCACGTTGAACTTCACTCTCACAACGTCAGCTCCAACTTCGACCGGTAGCTCTTTTGTGCCACTGACTCCATGCCGTGTTGTCGATACAAGAAATGCCGTGGGCGCGCTCGGTGGGCCGTCGATCACAGGCGGCACGTCACGCGATTTCGCGATTCCGAAGGGGCCTTGCGGCATTCCTGGCACTGCTACGGCCTATTCGCTCAACGTCACAGCGGTTCCTCGGGGGCCGCTCGGTTATTTAACCATCTGGCCCACGGGGCAGTCTCAACCGCTGGCCTCTACCCTCAACTCGGACGGCCGAATCAAGGCCAACGCGGCAATCGTGCCGGCGGGTTCGAACGGCGCGGTGAGCGTCTACGCAACCAACACAACGGATGTGGTTTTGGACATCAACGGCTATTTCGTACCTGAAGGGAGTTCCGGAGCGCTGGTTCTGTACCCGCTCACACCATGCCGTATTGCCGATACGCGCAATTCCGCCGGCGTGTTGGGAGGGCCAAGTCTCGCGGCCGCGAGCTCCCGGACGTTCCCCATTCTCAGCAGCCCCTGCGATGTGCCGTCCGCTGCACAAGCATACTCGCTCAACTTTACAGCCGTGCCCTATGGCAGTTTGGGATACCTGACGGCGTGGCCCTCCGGCCAAACTCAGCCCTATGTGTCCTCGCTCAACGATCCTACCGGGACTATCACGGCGAACGCCGTAATTTTGCCCGCGGGAACCAGCGGATCAGCCAATGTGTTTACCACCGATGAGACCAATTTGGTGATCGATAGCAACGGCTATTTCGCGCCCCCGGGGCCCGGCGGTCTGTCACTTTACACAATGCAGCCGTGCCGCGTTCTGGACACGCGGCAATCGCCAGGTACGCCAATATCCCTGCTAACGGTGAATGTGCTGGCCAGTTCGTGCGGAGTGCCCGCGAACGCCAAAGCTTACGTCTTTAATGCCACCGTAGTTCCCGTAGGACCCCTCGGCTTCCTTACGTTATGGCCGGATGGGCAGCCCCAGCCGCTGGCGTCCACGCTGAACGCGCCCGACGGGGCGATCACGTCGAATATGGCAATCGTACCGACCAGCAATGGATCGATCGACGCCTTCGCCTCCCAAGCCACGCATCTGATTCTCGACATCTCCGGTTACTTTGCTCCCTGAGCAGCGGTCCCCGTCCCGTTTTTCTCACATCTTGCGGCCGTTAGCGCTGATCATCACAGCTTGCGGCGACACCACCACTCCCCGGAACTCAGCGCCGCCGTTCACGATCACCATCTGCGTCACAATCGGGAAAGGTACGCCATGATTGTTGACCGTGTACGTCCCGGTGCAATCGGAGTTGACGCTATAGATGCCCGAACCCGGCCGATTAGGAATGATTCCGCTGATGGAGCCTTTCACATTGTCGGTCTGCGAAAAGCTTCCCTGGCCATCGAAGATTTGAATGACAACTCCGATCGCCTGCTCGATGTAACCCGGCAAGAAAAGACTGTTCGGCGGTACCGAGGGCGCTGGCCGGGTGCCACTGATATTGACGCCATAGGCCCCGCTCAATATTGCGTTGCTGCAGGTAGTTTCGGCCGGCGCCTGGGCGCGCATCTCGACCGTAAACGACACGATAGCCAACGCGCTAAATATCGCAATTCGTTTCATAAGAATCTCCTGGGTGGAACGTTGTGTGATGATCCGCACCTCAAGATCATGCCCGCAACCGCCGAAATTCACCATGGACACGGCCTGTAGAAGAGCTGAATGTCGCCTGTACACCTAACGCGCTGAGGGTGCGCGCTTTATTGGCCACCGGCGGGCCAGTCCCAGCCGCGATGAGGGCATTTTGATAGGCTTGGTCCGATGGACGCGGCCCGTTTGAAGTTCGGTGCTTATGAGCTGAACGCACAAAGCTACCAACTTACTCGCCGCGGTCGCCCAATCAAACTGGAACGTATCCCAATGGAGCTTCTGATGCTGCTTCTGGAGGGCCGGGGCCAGCTTGTCACTCGCAGTCAAATTGTCGAGAAGCTGTGGGGAGCCGACATCTTCCTGGACATCGACAACAGCATCAATACTGCTATTCGCAAACTTCGTGGAATTCTTCGGGACAATCACCGGCGTCCTACCTTTATTTTGACCGTCACTGGAAAAGGTTACCGGTTTGTCGCTCCCATCAGTGAGGTGATTCAACCAACGAATGCGCGATCGGGCGTCGCCCAACGCCGCGCGATGCTGGCGGTCCTGCCCTTTGAAAACCTCTCGAACAATCCGGACCAGGAGTATTTCAGCGACGGACTCACCGAAGAGACCGTCAGCCGGCTCGGCCAGATCAACCCCGAACAAATGGGTGTGATTGCACGGACTTCGAGCATGGCGTACAAGGGCGCCTCGAAGAGAATCTCCGAGATCGGTCGAGAGCTGGGAGTGGATTATGTCCTGGAAAGCAGCGTGCGCCGCGAGGGCCAACGGGTTCGTATCACGTCGCAGTTGATCCGTGTGAAAGATGAGACCCATCTATGGGCCTCCACGTACGATCGCGATGCCGCGAGCTTTCTGGGCGTGCAGGGTGAACTGGGGAGTGCCATCGCGGATCAGGTGAAGATCAGTCTGATTCCGCGCTCCGATGTCGGGCCGGTAGCGGGGACTCAAGATTCGGGCGCCTATGATCTGTATCTTCGCGGCCGCTACTATTGGAACCAATTAACTCCGCCCGGTATCCAGCGGGCCATCGAATACTTTCAGGAAGCTGTAAGCAGAGATCCCGGTTATGCTCTAGCATACGCCGGTCTGGCGGATTGCTACATGATGCTGCCCATCACTTGCGATGCGCCGGCGCTCGACATTCTTCCCCCAGCCATAGGGGCTGCGAACCGGGCCGTGCAATTGGACCACCGGCTGGCGGAGGCGCACAGCGCCGTGGGAAGCATCAAGCTTTGGATGGAATGGGACTGGAAAGGAGCGGAGCTGGCTTTTGAACGCGCCATCGAGCTGAACTCGAACTACGTCACGGCGCATCGCTACTACGGCCATTTGCTTTCTAATCTCGGCCGGCATGCCGCGTCGGCGGACCAGATGCGGCGGGCTCGCGAAGTGGACCCGCTGTCCCCCATCATGCACGCGCTCTCCGGCCGCCTGATGTATCAGGCTCGACAGTACGATGCGGCGCTGGAGCACTTAAAGAATGCGCTGGCCATCAATCCGGAACTGTGGGTGGTCCACACCTTTCTGGGAGGAGTTTATGAGCGCCTCCAGAAGTTCGATCAGGCCAAAGCCGAATATCAGAGAGCGTTCGAGCTTTCGGGCTCTAACACGGAAACCATCGCTTTTCGGGGCCATATCATGGCACAGCTGGGCCAACGCGCCGCGGCCGAAGAGACCATTCGAATCCTGACGGAATTATCGAAGCAAAGATATGTGCCGCCGTACAATATAGCGATCGTTCATGCCGGCTTGGGTGAAATTGATGCCGCGCTTGGTTGGCTGGAGAAAGCCTACGAGACACGCGACGTACGTCTGACTTTCTTGGCCGTCGAACCCAAGTGGGACACGCTGCGGAATCAGCCCAGGTTCCAATCGCTGCTTCAGCGGCTCAAGTTGCCGCTGGACGCTAGCCAGCAATCTCTTTCAGCCGCCGGTACACCAGCGCCACCGGCAACCCGACCACATTGAAATAATCGCCCTCGATGCGATCGATGAATTTGGATGCCAGGCCCTGGATCCCATAGGCGCCCGCTTTGTCCATCGGCTCGCCACTCGCCGCGTACGCTTCCAGTTCCTCAGGCGTCAGCGGGACGAAACGAACTCGCGTAGTGACGGTGTCGACAATCTTGCGCCCCTGAGCCCGCAGGCAGATGCCGGTGATCACTGCGTGCTCGCGGCCGGACAACAGCGTGAGCATTCGCATGGCATCGGCGGTATCGCGCGGCTTTTCGAGCACATGATCGTCGATCGCCACGGTGGTGTCGGCGCCCAACACTACTTCACCCGGAAGCTTCGGCACCGCGAACGCTTTCTGCTCCGCCAGACGCCGCACATAATCTGTCGGTGACTCGCCCGGCTGCCGCTCTTCGGGGACATCGGCTGCCCGCACTATAAATGGAATCCCCGCATCGCGCAAGATCTGTTGCCGGCGGGGAGATTTCGAAGCAAGCACCAGAACGGGCGCAAGAATCAGCACGCGCGCTTACATGGACTTTCGGACCATGGCTGGTCCAGAAGCGTGCCCACCAGCGCCGTGCCCACCGGGCGCGTGGGCCCCAGGCGCGTGTCCGCCCGTAGGATGTCCGCCGGGGACAGGCGTTTCCTCGGGTGGCGGAATCTTCTTGGGACGAGCATCCAGGCGCGTCAGAATCAGCTCTTCACGCGCCTTTTGGAACTTCGGCGTGCCCAATTTAACGCCAGTCGCGATCACGTCGCGGTCGGTTACCTCCTGCGCGGTCGGCAGGTATTTCGCTAGATAATTCTTGATGCGGTCATGCACCAGTCTTTCCGTAGAGTGCGCCAGCAGGAACAACATCTGCTCGCCCGGAGCCGCGGAGAGAACCTGATAAACCTTCGACGGTTTCTGCAGCTTCGCCGACTTCAAGTCCTTTTCGAGCTTCTTGCCTTTCGCTTCCAGCTTCTGCCACTGGTCCACTTCCCGCCTGCTCAACCCGATGTTCTTGATAAAAGCGGCGCGGTCCTTGGCGGGCAGCTTCTCGGTGAGGAAATAAAGGAACAGGCCCATGCTCTCCAGATGAATATCGATGCCGAACGGCACCAATTGCCGGGCCTTTTGCAGTTTCTGAAGTCCCGCGTGATTCAGCTTGGCGCCCGCCAGATCGGGCGAGAACAGATGCAGCAGCTTCTCTTCTTCCAGCACCTTGACGATGTCCGCGCAGTTGGGTTCGTTGGCGATGTGGCGCAGCTCTTCGAGAAGATCCTCGGGCGTGATACGCGTTTCCAGTTGCGCTTCTCTCGCGTTGTCGTACTGCATCTTGGTGCGTTCTTCGATGGTGAATCCCAGCCGCACCTTGAACCGGAGCAGCCTTAACAGGCGAATGGGATCGTCGTAGAGCGTGTAATTGCTCACCGCGCGCAGCTCCTTGCGCTCCAGGTCGCCCACGCCGTTGTTGGGATCGAGCAGTAAACCGCGCGACGCCGGATTCAGCGACAGTGCAATGGAGTTGATGGTGAAATCGCGCCCCCGCAGGTCCTCGTGAATGGTGGCCGGCTTAACGGTGGGCTTGGCGCCCGGCTTGGCGTACTTCTCCTGGCGCGCCATCCCGGTGGTGGCATGCACGCCACTTGGGAAAACCAAATGCGCGAGCTTCCGGTTGTCGTCCTCGGATAGAATTTTGCCACCGCTCTTCTTGGCTACCGCCTGCGCCACCTTGATCGCGTTGCCCTCGATGGTGAAATCGATATCGAGCATCGGAAAGCCGCCCAACATGTCGCGCATCGCCCCGCCCGTCAAAAACACGTTCAGGTTGGCGCTGGTCGCGGCTGCCTGGATCTCGGAGACCGCCCGGCTCTGGTCGGCGCTCAGGTGGCTCTCGAGCATAAACATGTAATCGCTCATCGCTTCCCTCTCCTCAGGGAACGCGCACCAGCGGAATTCCTGGGAACCCGCCTGGACCGTCCGTGGGATCGCCACGGCGGCCGGTACGCTCTGACTTTCGAAAAAATCGGTTCAAGCTCTCGGATGATGCTCGTCCACGGTCCTCCGCAACCGGGAACGCACTACATGGGTATAAATCTGGGTGGTCGAGATATCGGAGTGCCCCAACATGCTTTGCAGGCTTCTCAGATCGGCTCCACCTTCCAGCAGGTGCGTGGCGAATGTATGACGCAGGACATGCGGCGTCAAATCATGGAAGATTCCCGCCTTTTTTCCGTAGGCCGCCAGCAGCAGCCAGAAAGCCTGGCGCGACATCGCGCCCGCGCGATTAGTTACGAACAGGTAGGGGCTGGAACGGCCCTTCAGCAGCTGCGGCCTTCCGCTCCCCAGATACTGTTCTACGGCCAACAGTGCCGACTTGCCCACCGGAACAATCCGATGCTTGTTGCCCTTGCCCACTACCCGCACCACGCCCATGTTCCGTTCTAGTTCCGACACCCGAACTCCGCACAACTCAGAGACACGAAGTCCGGTAGCATAGAGGAATTCGAGCATGGCGCGATCGCGCAGGCCCTGCGGCTTGGAACTGTCGCAGGACGCCATCAGATCGTCGATCTGTTGCTTATTAAGGTATTTAGGAAGACTTTGCCACTGCCTGGGCGCCCCCAGGTGAGCGGTTGGATCGGCGTCCAGCACGCCTTTCTCGATCAGGTGCGCATAAAAGTTCCGAAGCGTGGTGATATGCCGGGCGATGGATCGGCTGGCCATGCGGGCCTGGTAGAGCGAATCGACATACCTTCGGACAGGCTCTGGACCGGCTAGGGGATCGCCCGTACGAAGCGAAGCGGAAAACCGTTTTAAATCAGCATGATACGCTTCGATCGTGGTTCTCGACAGACCCTTCTCGATGCGGCAAAAGTCGAGAAAGGACGCGATATGAGCCGAGATCCCGTCAACGGATCGCATTCTGCCAATGATACAATATTCGCAAATTTGTTTGGAAGAAAAGTGTTTCTGAGCCGCGCGCCAGCAGCAAGCGTCCTAAAAGGAGCAATTTGGGGGTCTCAACCCACAAGAAGGTTCTGATCTCGCGTTTTGACCGCGACACCCTGTCAGGTTTCGTCAATCCACAAGGCTATCTGCTGGCCCAGGGCCTGGAGCTGATGACGCAGGCCGGATCGGTCACCATCCTGCCTTATGACGAGGTGAAACTGGTGTGCTTTGTGCGCGACTTCCAGCAAGGCGAGCCGCGCAAGGAGCTGCGCCTGTTTACTACGCGGCCCAAATTGGAAGGACTGTGGCTGCGGATGTATTTTCGCGACGGCGACGCGATGGACGGGATCCTATCGAACAACCTTTTGCAACTGGACACCTTCGGTTTTTCGGTGGTGCCGCCCGATCCTGGATTCCAGAACCAGCGCATATTTGTCCCGAAAGCGGCGTTGTCGCGCATGGAAGTGCTGGGCGTGGTGGGCAGCCCGCTACGCACGCCGCGCAAACCCAAGCCGGTGCCGAAGGAGCAGATCGAGCTGTTCTGAACCGTGTGGTGTCCCGGATGCCGCTTGCTGACGCGCGCGGTTCTGAACCACGACAGTGAGGGAGTGCTTAAAGTTTCCTGACGGCGTCTTCCACTTGCCGCGCCAGCGCCAGGTAATCGTCGCCCGAAAGGTGCAGCGGGGGTCCGAATTTGATGTCGACGCGGCCGGGCCTCGCCATCTTCCAGCCTTCGTGAAGAACCTTGTCCATGCCTTCAATGCGGATGGGAATCACCGGAATTCCGAGCTTCGATGCAATCATCCCGACACCCGGCTGGAACGGCGCAATTTCACCGGCCCGGGTCATTCTGCCTTCGGGGAAAATGAGCAGACACCATTTGTCGTGGGCAAGCTCGCCGATATAGCGCAGCGTAGCCAGCGCGCCGGGCTCGCGCTGCGGGATGGGAAAAGCATTGAAAAACAGCGAAGACAAATAATAATTCAGGCTGTTGGTGAAGCTGTGGCCGTGAAAATGTTCCTGGAAGAATTCTTTGCGCATCGCTGGTGTCACCAGGTAGCGCCACTTTGCGGGCAGCGCGTCGAGAATTCCGGGCACGTCCATGTAGCTCTGATGAGTGGAGGCGAAGATGACCGGCGGCTCCAGACCGTCCAGGTTCTGCAAGCCGTGAGCGCGCACATGGGCGAAGATCCGATTGAGCGGGAGCAGGAATCCGGGCAGAAAAATGCGCCGCGCCGCGCGGGCCAGCGCGCTTCGATTCCAAGTGGGGAAATCGTCAACCTGAACCTCCTCTGAACTTGAAACCTCGGATTCGTCCAGCCCGAGCTCCACCATTCGCTCCACTCGTTCGAGCGATGTCAGGTTCTCGAGCGGAATGTCGAGATCAGCCGAGGCCTCCGGCAGAGGTGCGCCTTTCGCAATCTCGTGACGCTTGAGTTTG
Source organism: Bryobacterales bacterium (assembly GCA_963747945.1). Lineage (GTDB taxonomy): Bacteria > Acidobacteriota > Terriglobia > Bryobacterales > Bryobacteraceae > Palsa-89. The sequence goes on along the minus strand of CAVVHB010000022.1, from coordinate 354,712 downwards.
GAGGTTCCCTCCGTGCGCGGAAACTCCGCCTGCGGCCAAATGGAGTAGCTGCGAACGCGCTGATAATCGGAAAGGCGTGCGTTTGCGCGTCGCACAATCTCGTCGGCGTTCGTTCCAGGCTCCAGTATGAGCATGGCATGCACGCGATCCGATCCGATTACCGCGGCATCGCGCACGCCCGGCTGCTTTTTCAGCGCCTCCTCTACGTCCTCGGGGAAAACGTTGAGGCCCTCGGGCGTCACGATCATTTCCTTCTTGCGGCCCAGGATTGACAGTTCGCCGTCATTCTTTAATTCCCCGATGTCGCCGGTGTGGAACCAGCCGTCTTCAAACGCGCGCGCCGTCTCCTCCGGATGCTGGAAATAACCGCTGGTCACGTTGTCGCCGCGCACCAGGATTTCGCCGTCCGGGGCAATTTTCACTTCCACGCCGCCGATGGGCTTGCCGACGCTTCCCTGACGCGCGTGGAATGGATGATTCAGAGTCACGATGGGCGCCGTTTCGGTGAGCCCATAGCCCTGGATCACGAGAAATCCGAGTTCCGAGAAGAAGGCTTCCAGATCCGCGGGCAACGGCGCCGCGCCGACAATAAAGCTCCAGAACTTCCAGCCAAACAGGCGATGCACTTTGCGGTAGCGCCACCAGCGGCGGACCCAATGGCCTTTGCGAGGCTTGCGGTAGCGCAGTTCCGGAAACGTTTGAATCAGATGCGTCCGCAAGATTTCGAGAATCTGCGGTACCGACACCAGCACCGAGACGCGCCGGGTGCGAATCTGCCGCAGAATTTCATGGGGCGTGAATCCGCGCATGAAGACCACAACGCCCGGCAACATCGGCGGAATAAACGTGGCCATGGCTTGCCCGAACATGTGGCTTAGAGGCAGCAGATTGAGAAAACGAATCGGCGAGAACGGCCGGGCGTAGCGGAGGTACTTTTTCACCTCGTTTTCGACCGGAACAATATTGGCAAGAATGTTGCGGTGCGTGATGATGACGCCCTTGGGCTCGGCCGTGGCGCCGGAGGTGAAGATGATCTCGGCGGTTTGATCTTTGGTGACCGCTACCGGCTGAGAGGGCGCCTGGCCATCGTACAGGCCTGGCTCGTCGCCCGTGAAAACCGCCCGCGCATCGACAATGGCATAAACGCGATCGACAAATTCCTTCGATGCCCGATAGTCGATGGGAACCGCGATCACGCCTTCGAGCAGGCATCCCCACAACGCCACGATCCATTCGGGCCGGTTCTCGCCATAGAGAATTACTTTGTCGTTTTTGCCAATGCCCTGCTCCCGCAGCTTCGCGGCGAACGCCCGTGCCCGCGCCGCAATCTCGCGATAGCGGTAATGGCGCGCTTGAAAACCATCGTCGTAGATCAGGAACTCGTCATCCAGCCCGGCGAAGTCGTGAAAGAAATCGAGCAGCGTGTCACGCGGCATCCAGTTCCATTATTGATAGAATCCCAGGCATGAAATTCGCACTCCTGTTGGTAATCGCGGGCGCGGCGCTATCACAAACAAAGCCCTCACGCGATCAGGCATTGATTAACGACCTGGTGACCGCCAATCACATACTGGCCAACGAGGGCATTCTGGATGGATACGGGCACGTGAGCGTGCGCGACCCAGCGAATCCCAATCACTATTTTCTTTCGCGCTCGCTCGCTCCTGGATTGGTAACCGCGGCCGACATTATCGAGTACGATCTCGACAGCAATCCGATTGCCGACACTCGCCTGAGCTATCGCGAACGATTCATTCATGGCGAGATTTACAAGGCGCGGCCGGATGTGATCGCCATCGTTCACGATCATTCGCCCGCCGTAATTCCGTTCGGCGTGAGTTCGGTGCCGCTGCGCGCGGTATCGCACATGGCGGCGTTCATCGGCGTTGGCATTCCGGTGTTCGAGATTCGCGACGTGGACGGCATGACCGACATGTTGGTATCGAACCAGAAACGCGGGCAAGCGCTGGCGAAGGTGCTGGGAGATCGTCCGGCGGCGCTGCTGCGAGGACATGGCGCGGTAGTGGTGGGCGCGACGGTGAAGGAAGCGGTGGGACGCGCTTACTATCTGGACCTCAACGCCAGGCTGCAGGAACAAGCTATCCTGCTGGGCGGGAAAGTCACTTATTTCGAGCCCGAAGAAGCCAAAAAAACCGCGCCGCAGGATGGATACGTGCGCGCGTGGGACGTTTGGAAACAAAAAGCCTCCGTTAGCCATTAACCAGGCGCGAGCCATTAAACTTGCTGGCCAGCTCCTGCGTAGCGCGCATCAACAGATTGCCGTCCAGACCGACGGCGACGAAAGTACAGCCGAGCGATAAATAATGGCGCGCCTGCGCTTCGTCGACAGTCAGGATGCCCGCGGCGCGGCCGGCAGCGCGAATTCGCCGGATGGCATCTTCGATGGCTTGTTGCACGTCGGCATGTCCGGGCTTGCCCAAGTGCCCGAGCGCGGCCGACAGATCGGATGGGCCGATGAACACGCCGTCCACACCTTCGACAGCGGCGATTGCATCCAGATTCTCGAGTCCCAAGCGCGTCTCCACCTGGACCAGCAGGCACATCTGATCGTTCGCTTCGTGCAGGTAGTTCGTGACACGGCTCCATTGCGACGCACGCGCCAGCGCCGCGCCGACACCGCGAATTCCCGCCGGCGGGTAGCGCATCGCCGAGACCATTAGCTTCGCTTGCTCCGCGCTCTCGACCATGGGCACCAGCAACGTCTGAGCGCCGATATCGAGCAATTGTTTGATGAGCTGGACGTCGCCCGACACCGGCCGCACGATGGGATGCGCGGGATGGGGCGCCACCGCTTGCAGCAGAGTGAGGGTAGAGCGGACATCGTTCGGCGCGTGCTCGCCATCGATGAGCACCCAATCGAACCCGGCGCCCGCGCAGATTTCGGCGCAGATGGAATCGGTTAACCCCAGCCACAAACCGATCTGTGCGCGCTCGCCGCTCTTGAGCGCGGCCTTGAATGTGTTGGTCTTGATCTGCATCGCGGTTTACTCGAAGTGACAGGAGATGCAGCCGAACGGTCCGTAGTCGATGTGGAACGTGTCGCCGCGCCGCGCGGGCACCGGCCGCGTGAAAGATCCACCCAGGATCAGTTCGCCCGCCGCAAGGCTTACGTTGTGCGCGGCAAATTTGTTCGCCAGCCACGCCACGCCGTTGGCGGGATGATTGAGCACCGCCGCCGCCACGCCGGACTCTTCGATCACGCCATTGCGATAACAGACCGCCGAGACCCAGCGTAAATCGGTATCGAGCGGACGAAACGGGCGCCCGCCAGCCACCAGCGCCGCGCCCGCGGCGTTGTCCGAGATGGTGTCGAAAACCTTGCGCGTGGCTTTTGTTTCGGGATCTACCTGTTGGATGCGCGCGTCGATGATCTCAACCGCGGGCGTGACATATTCGGTGGCGCTCAGCACATCGAAGATGGTGCAGTTCGGACCTTGGAGCGGCTTTCCCAGCACGAATGCCAGTTCCACTTCCAAGCGCGGCACGATAAAACGCTCGGTGGGAATGCTGGAGCCATCGGCGAAGAACATGTCGTCGAGCAGCGCCCCGTAATCCGGCTCGTTGATGTTCGAGGAATACTGCATGGCCTTCGATGTGAGGCCGATCTTGTGACCTTTCACCACGCGGCCGGCACTGGTCTTCAGCGCGATCCAGGCCTTCTGCACGGCGTAGGCATCGTCGATGTTCATGGCCGGATGCTGGATAGAAAGCTGGCGGATCTGCGTGCGCGCGCGCTCGGACTCGTCCAGCCGTTTGGCTGCGTCGCGAATACTGATTTCATCCAACATGGGTGGGCTCCTCCGGGCCGTCAATAATTGTATTCCTCAAACTGCCGATACCGTCGATCTCCGTGACCACCTCGTCACCGGCCACCACGTTGGTGAGACCCTCGGGCGTTCCGGTCAAGATGATGTCCCCGGGCGACAGAGTCATAAATTCGCTCAGATAGGCGATCAGCGCGGGAATATCGAAGATCATGTCGCGCGTGTTGCCTTCCTGCGTGACCTTGCCGTTGACCAGGGTTCGCAATTGCAAATTCATGGGATCCGCGATATCGGCGGCATCCACCAGCCAGGGGCCAAGCGGCGTGGCGCAGTCCCGGCTCTTCACCCGGAAGTTCGGACGATAGTAGTTTTCGAGGTAATCGCGAATGGCATAATCGTTCGCTACGGTGTAACCCGAGACATAATCATATGCGTTTGCTTTGGTCACTTTTCGAGCCGTTTTCCCGATCACCACCGCCAGTTCACATTCATAATGCATGTACGCGACGCCGCGTGGGCGGAGGGTTTGGCCGCGATGTCCGCAGACGCTTTGCGGTCCTTTCAGGAAGACCAGGGGTTCGTCGGGCGCTTTGAACGCCAGTTCTTTGGCGTGATCGGCGTAGTTGAGCCCGAGGGCGAAAATGGTTCCAGGCTGGATGGGCGGAAGCCAGACCACCGGATTTCCAGAGAGCAGGCGGGAATCGCCCTCGTTCATTTCATGGATGGCACCTGCATAAGCGACACGGGCGCGCTTCATTCGGGAACGACCTCATTTTCGATGGGTGGCAAACCGTCCATTTCCACCCGCACCCGATCGCCGGCCTGCGCTAGTGGCGCGTCGGGCGGCTCGCCGACCAGGACGATGTCGCCGGGTTGAAGCGTGAGAAATTCGCTGATGTCGGCGATCAGCCGGTCGATAGGGCGGACCAGATCGGCGATGCTGACGCGACAACGGAGTTCACCGTTGATCGAGATTCGAATCTCGCGCGGCTGGCGATCGGTTTTCTCAGAACCAATAACGCAGAACCCGTCGCGGCAGCGTTGCCGGATCGCGGGGCGATAGTACGACGCGTGTGGAATGCTGACGTCGTTGACTGCGACATAGCCGCTACCGATCACTACACCGACGGTTCCAGCGACCTTCAGTTCTTTCGCATCCGCCGGCAATCGAATGGCGGCGCCGCTCGTGTTCCAGGTGTTGCGCGGACGCAGATAGAGCACCGGCGCGATGGGCGGCTTCTTGTACGGGTCGCGATGGAACTGTTCGCTTAGTGATTCAAGCTCGGCGCGAAAGTTGAGAGCAACACCGTAAACGGCGTTGACGCACTGGTTCAGATGCCCATCTCCTGAAACACTTCCCGGGCGATGCGGAAGCTATCCACGGCCGCGGGCACGCCGCAGTAGATGGCGGCTTGCAGGAATAATTCCTTGAGTTCTTCTTTGCTGACGCCGTTGGCGATGGCGCCTTTCACGTGCGCGCGAATCTGGTTGGGCCGGTTCAATCCGGTGAGCATCGAAAGCGTGACGATGCTGCGCGTTTTGCGATCCAGGCCGGGCCGTCCCCAGATTTCGCCGAAGCAATACTGATTCACCAGCTCTTCGAACGGACGGTTGAAGTCGTCAGCCGCGGCCCAGGCCTTCTGGGCAAGATCGGCTCCGAACATTTCGCCGCGGAGGCTCAGGCCTTTATCGAACATCTGTTTTTCCATCGCCCAACATTATAACGGGGGTTGGGGTTGGCCCGTTCCGCTTACTGACGCTTACTGACGTGCGCGGTTCAGAAGACGTGCGCGGTTCAGAAAGACGGAGCGGTTCAGAAGACGTGCGCGGTTCAGTTAGACGCCGTCGTTGATTTTACGAAATCTTCCATCACCGCTTTCCGCAACAGATCCGGCGGCAACAGGCCTTGCGACAAGATGAAGTCGTGGAAGTGCTGCACGTTGAACTTCGGGCCAAGGGCTTGCTCGGCCGCCTTGCGAATTTCGAGCAGGCGCGTGAATCCGTCGAAATACGAAGGCGCCTGGCCGGGCATGCGGAACGTGAAGCGCTCCACTTCCTCGGTGGCGAAGGCGGGTGAGCAAACCACGTCGTGCTCCAGGATCTGCATGGCTTGCTCGGGCGTAATTTTGCCCTGCTGCAATTCGGGATCGAGAAACGCTCGCGCGGCGCGCAGCAAGCGATAATCGAGCGAAACCAGCTTGGCGTCGTCCGGCATGTAAGGGAGCATGAACCATTCCGAATAAAGTCCCCAGCCTTCGACGTTAGTGCTGTTGAACGCGAACAGCGCACGGGCCAGCGACACTCCACGCTCCACCATCGCATCGAACTGCAGCTCGTGGCCCGGCCTTGCTTCGTGCGCGGTGAGCGTCCAGGAGGCAGCGGCGAAAGTGAAATCGTCGTATTTCAATGTTGCGCCGCCCTTGCCGGTGGTTTCGAGCGGCAACACAAACGCTCCGCGCTCCCCATGATTGTTGATCAACGCCGGCGGCTGCATATGAGGCGCGGGCTGCTGCGCGGTCTCGGCAGCGGAAGCCAGCCGAATGATGGCCGGGCGATCCGGCAGCGTGATCAGATGCTGGCTACGCAGGATGCCTTCGATTTCCGCCAGCCGCTTCTGATAATGCGGCAGCACCTCGTCGCCTGGAATCTGGTCCTTCTTCAAATCGCGAATCACGTCTCGATAGTCGGAAGACGGCAGGTGGCGCTCTTCCGCGATCTTAGCGGCGATGGGCGCCATCTCGGTTTGCAACTGGGAGAAAGTTTGATGAGCCAGGCGCGTCAACTCGTCAGGCGCGTAATCGATCCCGTAGTTTTCAAGCCGGATGGTGTAGAGCTCCGGTGGAAGCCGAAAGTCGCTACGCGCTTTCGGAAGCACTTCCGCGCGCACAAACTTGTCGTACGCTGCTAGCTGTTCCTTGAGCTTCGCAAAAGCATCCTGAGAGCCCGCCAGCTTGTACTTTTCGAGAAGCAGGCCGATGCCGGTGATGTATGCATGCGTGTTTTCCAGATTCTTTTCAACTTCCAATTTGGGCGGCCCGAGCAGCCCGGGAGTTTCGAGCTTCTCGCGAAAGCGTTCCTCGGCCTGAATCGTCAGGGGCTGGTAGTTGGCCTCCAGGCCAGTGTACTTGCGCAGCCGGACCACGGCGGCGGGACGACGATCGGCTGTGACCTGATCGTCCAGCAGGCTCTTCACGCCATAGAAGATGGTACCGGCGACGTCTTCGTACGGCAGAAGATTGCGCTCCGACGCTTCCGAGGCCCGGATGTCCCGATCCGCCTGGGCTATCAGAATTTCAAGATCCTGACGCACCAGCGGATCCTTCTCGGCCGCTAACCGCTTCTGCAATTCGAAACGGGCAATTGCGGTGTCCTTGCGGAAGCGCAAGGCCTGCTCCGGCGGCAGCGCGGTAATCTGGTCGTCCAGGCCTTCGACGCCTTCCGCTCCGGCGCTCTCCGGCGAATAGCGCGCCATGATCGCGATCAGCAACTGAGCATTCTGGTTGCTCTTTTGCACCCAGGCGGGCGACTGAGCCCACACCGACGCGGCGACGAACAGAAGCAAGAGGAGGGACAAGCGCATAACTTAAGAGTATCCGGAAAATGTGATACAGTGCCCCGCATGCTCCGGACGATTCTTCTTCGCGTCTCCGCCTTGGGCCTGCTGCTCGGTGGCGCGTGGCTCACCTACACGCAGAACCCGCCGGCGCCGCCCATCGGCATTCAGAAGCTAAAAGACGATTTGTACGTCATCGGCGTGACCAAGGGCGTAGGCGCAGGGAACGTCGCGGTGCAGGTGACCGATGAAGGCGTGATTCTGGTGGACGATATGTTCGACCGCAATCACGACGAGATCCTCGAAAAGCTGCGGACGGTGACCGACAAGCCGATCAAGTATGTGCTGAACACCCACCAGCACGACGATCATTCGGGTGGCAACGCCAAGATGCTCGCGATGAATGCCGAGGTGATCTCGCATCGCGTTGCCCGCGCGAACATGGCGCTGCTCAAACAACCCGGCTTGGCGCGCGTGACATTCTCCGACGAGATGTCAGTGTATCTGGGCGGCAAAGAGGTTCGCGCCCACCACTATGGACGCGGCCACACCGGCGGCGACGCCGTGATGTATTTCCCCGCCGATAAAGTGATTCACACGGGCGACTTGTTCCTCACCTTCCCGCCGCAGCCGTTTATCGATTACGCCAACGGCGGCAGCGCGCTCGAATGGACCAGGACGCTGGACGCAGCACTGAAGCTCGATTTCGACGTTGCCATTCCGGGGCACGGCCCGGTTTCCGACCGCGCGGGCATCATAAAATTTCGCGACGCTTTCCAGGCCATGCGCGATCGCATCCAGGGCATGCTGCACTCGGGCGCGAGCAAAGACGAGATTTCGAAAGTGCTGGTGGGCGATTATCACTGGGCCGCGGGTGGGCTGGCGATCCAGCAGGTGGATGCCATGATCGCCGAGCTCAAATGAGCCTTGCCAGCCGATTGCTAGGCCGCTTTTGGAAGTTCCCCGCTGCGATTACTCATGACGTTACGTCCGAGCCGCTCCGCATCCCCATGCGCGACGGCGTTGAACTGTTAGCGGATCGCTACTATTCCCGCAAGGCGGCGCAAGCGCCCACCGTGCTCATCCGAAGCTGCTATGGACGCAGCACGTTTAAACTTTTCGCGATATTCTTCGCTGAGCGGGGAATGCAGGTTGTCATCGAAAGCTGCCGCGGAACGTTCGGATCGCAAGGAACTTTTCGCCCCTTCTTCGACGAGTTGAACGACGGCGAGGACACGGTGGAGTGGATGGCGCGCCAGCCTTGGTTTTCAGGCCACCTGGCGCTGTGGGGGATCAGTTATCTCGGCAATACCGCCTGGGCCGTCGCCGCATCGCGAGCCGCGTCGAAAGTGGGGGCGCTCGGCCTGCACGTTACGCTCACCAATTTCCGCGATCGCACCTACGCGTTCGACGGATTTACATTGATGAGCTGCGCCGGATGGACTGCCACGATGGTGCAGATAATTCGGGCTGGCGGAGGGAACCCGCTCGCGTCCATGCTTGGCCGGCGAAAAATGAACGTGCTCTCGGAGCGCGCGGTGGCTGCCATTCCGTTGCGGAAGGCTGACCGCGTTATCACGCCCGACGGTGTTACCTGGTGGCAGGATTGGATGGATCACGCCGAGCCGCGCGACCCGTGGTGGGACGCGATCGACTATGGCGCGGCGGCCCAAACGCTACCGCCCACCGTGATGGTGGCCGGCTGGTATGACATTTTCCTGCCCTGGCAACTGCGCGATTTCGCGAACGCCCAACGCGCCGGCCGGGATGTTCGCATCACCATCGGACCTTGGACCCACGTGGCCGTTTCCGGTCTGGTTGAATCGCTTCGCCAGAGCATGACGCTGTTTCAGGAAAGATTTGGTATAGCCTCGGCAGACTCGGCGAAGGCCGATGGGAAGCCGCGCGTTCGCCTTTTCCTAATGGGCGCCAACAAATGGCGCGAATATCCGTGCTGGCCGCCCCCCAACGCGGTCTCGCAGCCTCTTTATCTGAATCCGGGTGATCCGCACCAAAGTGGAGGCTTGGCCGTGGTTGCACCAGCATCGGAAGGCGAGAGCGCTTTCGATTACGATCCGGCCCAGCCGACCCCCGCGTTTTATGGCGCGAATCTCGAATCGCGGAAAGGCTCGGGCGACATGGCCGAACTGGAACGCCGGGCGGATGTCCTGCTTTTTACAGCCGAGCCGGTTGCGTCGGACCTGGACGCTATTGGGCCGGTTTCGGCCGAGATCTTCCTGCGCTCGAATACGGAGCACACCGATCTGTACCTGTGCCTGTGCGACGTAACGCCGGAAGGCCGTTCCACGAATGTGTGCGATGGCTACCGGCGCTTGCGCCCGGACGCGGTGTCGGAAGGCGACGCTCGCAGGGTGAGCATCGAATTTTGGCCCACCGCATATCGCTTCAAGAGGGGGCATCGGATACGCATCATTGTCGCCGCCGGGGCGCATCCCCGCTACTCGCGGAATCCGGGTAGTGGAGAGCCTTTAGGCGACGGGACCACGATGGTTGTCGCCCACTACCGGATTCTGCACGGCCCGGAACATCCATCGGCGATTACGCTGGCGGTGGTGCGCAATTGAACCGCTTCCTTTGGTCGCGGCTCGGTTAGTCGCGTTCGGTAGAAACGATTAGTCGGGCCAGATTTCGCGCGCGGTCTCAACCACTAGCTTGAGCTTTTGAAACTGCTGGTCCACGGTCAAAGCATTCCCTTCGCTGGTGGACGAGAAGCCGCACTGCGGGCTCAGGCAAATCTGATCGAACGGCACATACTTGGCGGCTTCGTCGATGCGGCGCTTGATGTCGTCTTTCTTCTCCAACTCGCCGCGCTTAGACGTCAGCAACCCTAGCACAACTTTCTTGCCCTTCGGCACAAAGCGCAGCGGCGCGAAAGTGCCCGAGCGCGCGTCGTCGAACTCCAGGAAGTAGCCATCCACGTTCAGTTCGCCGAACAGGGCTTCCGCCACGTGATCATAGCCTCCCGAAGCGGCCCAGGACGACCGGAAATTGCCACGGCAAAGGTGCGTGCAGACCGACATGCCGGCGGGCTTATTCGCCAGCGCCTCATTGAGCGTGCGAATGTGCCGGATATGCGCGTGTTCGCCGTCCTCGCCCATCTGGTTCACTTGCTCGCGCTGCGCCGGATCGTTCAAGTACGCCAGGCTGATATCGTCCAGCTGGAGATAGGTGCAGCCCAGCTTCGCGAGCTCGGCGATCTCTCGCGCGTAGACCTGCGCCAGATCGTGCCAGAACTCGTCGATATTCGGATAAATCGCGGGATCGATGGCCGCGCGGCCGCTGCGGTAGTGCATCATACTGGGCGATGGAATGGTGAGCTTCGGCGTCGAGTGCGCCACCGACTTCAGGAACGCAAAGTCGTCGCCGAAGATGCACTTGTCGAGGGCCAGCTTGCCCTTGATGCGCAACGCCGCCGGGGTGAATTCGATCACGCCCTGATCGTTCCGAAATTGCACTTTCAGGTTGTCCTGCACCTTGGCCGTGCCGCCTACCTGGTACAGGAAATCCATGTGCCAGGAAGCGCGGCGGAACTCGCCGTCGGTGACGCCTTCCAGGCCCAGATCCTCTTGCCGCCGGACAACGTCGCGGATGGCCTGGTCTTCAACGCGGCGCAAGTCCGCTTTGCCGATGCGGCCGTTCTTTTCATCATCGCGAGCTTGCAGCAACTCTGGCGGGCGAAGCAGGCTGCCGACATGGTCGGCGCGGAAGGGTGGAGTTTTGGTTTGAACCATCCATTCCAGCTTATACCCTGGTACACGTGGCTTTCAGCCACGTTCTTGCCGGAACTCGAAGGCGCGGCTGAAGAGTCTGTGTGAAAACCGTCGGTACACCCGGCTTTGGGATTTGCATCACCGGCCGGAACGCGGCTGAAGCCGCGTGTACCGGAAAGCCGCGTGTACCGGAAAGTCGCGGGTACCTTTGCTAGCGCTTCTTGGTCTTGAACTGGTATTGATCCAGCTCCACGGCGAACTCCTCCGGCATGCAGCGAGTTACACGGCAGGAGACGATGAGCTGCAGCGGGGTAATTCCGTGCAAAAGGGACGGCCAATCCACCGTTAATTGCAATCGCGCGCCGGTGTTTACTTTGGCCTCTTCCGTCGCGATCAACAAACCGCGGCTGCTCATGTTCACGGTTCGGCCTTCACCGATCAGCGATGGACCGCCAGAAAGAATACGATATCGAACACCTAAGTGCAGCGGAAATCTGGACTTGGACCTCCGTTCAAAAGCAGCAGCGCTAGATTCAGGTTGCATGGCGGTTTACCATTCTTCGCATATGGCCGTTAGGCCCTGATGGCGCAAGGACTACGTTTCAATGACAAGAAACGATTCCCCTGAATCCGTCAGTCAATGTAAGATTATGATTGCCCCTCTTTCCCTGCGGTGGTGGCGCACCTCCAGAAAGCTTAAACTCAACCTGGTCCGCATCGTGCCATCGATGCCAGAACAACTGTCGGAAAATCCTAACCTACGCTAACTCTCTTAGCCGCCCGGAATTTTTCTCCAGCAGGCGTGAGATGCTCACGTCGCTGGATCCAGACAACTCGCCGGACACACATGCCGATGCAGCCTCGGAGATCCGGCGCTGTTCCCTCTCTTTGCGCTCCTGCCACTCCCGAAACGTCGCTCGTTCGCGTTCGATTTCCTGCACGCCAGTGGCGATTCGCGTCCGGTATTGGGCGCAGATGGTTTCCATCTCCTCACCCAGACGCTCGTTCTCGCCGAGCTTGGTCCTTTCGAACTCGTCCAGACGCCTCCGCTGCTTATCCTCGTATTCGTTCAGCACACGCTGCCGCTGGACCGCATCCTGCAGCATATCCTCCACCGCGACTCCCGCCGCTTCCAGTGCCATCATCAAGGCGCTGTGTTTGCCAGCCGGCGACAGACCGTGCAGATGCTCGCTGCCGATCATAGACGCCACTTTCATGATGTCCCACGCAGCGGTGGACGTAGAGGCTCTGAAGGTTGATTTGTGGTAAATATCTTCGAAGGATGACAGCTTCGCATTATCAAACGAGTCGTTCCGAATCAGTTCACTGATACCGGGCGATGGCGGCCTGGCAGGCGAGTCATTCCGTTCTTCTGCCGGAGCGTCGAAACGAGCCTCCGGCGAGGAAGCCTGTAACAACTTCCTAAACATGATCCCTCCCCTTGTTGCGAAGGTGGTTGCATAATACTAACACAATGAGGTGCGAGCAGGCCGAATAAATGCTCAGGTTTAATCAAAGTAGTGGTACCAGCATTCCTAGGTGTCCTAGCAACCGGTGGCAAGACCGACTCCCTTATGGTCGCGGCTCATAATTGGCACTCCAGCTGAGAGTGTTTCCCGGTTGCCGGCACTATTGCTCACGTAGAACTACCTCTTATGGTGATGCGAGGTGCCCTGGTGCGTACCCTCGAGTGGCGTGCTCGACGGTTTTCCGATCCCGCAAAACGGCTGCAGTTTCTGCGGCGCAAAGCCGCCGAAGCCGGGCGGCGGCAGAACCGCGTGCGACACGGGTATATCGGTCATCTGCGCAGATTGTCCGTGACGAGCATTTTTCTGGTCGCGTTGACGAACATGAATACGACGGCGGTATTGCCCAATCTCGCGCCTAAAAAGCCGGCAGTCAAGAGCCAGGTCTGGCTGGTCCAGACAACGCCGCAATTCGATCTTTATAGCAATGGGCTGCGGATCGAAGAGAGGTACGCCACGTCCACGGAGCCGCGAGGCTATCTAGCTTTCGCCAGCAACTTCACTGGCCCGATCGCGGCGGCAGCCAAATGGCGCACAGAACCGGCCGGGATCGTCTACCACACCACCGAAAGCCACCTGGCACCTTTTGAGGAGAACCAAAATCGGTCGTTACGGCGGGCCGGCGAGGGGCTGCTCGAATACGTGAGCCGCCGCCGCTCCTATCATTTCGTGATCGACCGGTTTGGCCGCGTTTTCCGCGTGGTGCGGGAGAGCGACTACGCCAATCACGCGGGGAACTCCGTGTGGGCGGACCGGTTCTGGATCTATATCAATCTCAACCAGAGCTTCTTTGGCGTGGCGTTTGAGGCGCGCAGCAAGCCCGGTGGCCTGAAGCCGGCCGTCAACGCCGCGCAGGTCTACGCCGGGCGAATCCTGACGGAAATGCTGCGGGCCCGTTACGGCATCCCGGTCTCCAACTGCGTGGCGCACGCCCAAGTGTCCGTCAACCCGGCGAACCATGGCGTGGGCTATCACCTGGACTGGGCGGCGGATCTGCCCTTTGCCCAACTCGGGTTGACCAACAACTACAAGCTGGCTTTGCCGAGCGTGAAGCTGTTCGGTTTCGTGCCCCCGGACGCCCTCAGGGATTCCGGCGCCTCGTCCATTGCGCAAGGCTTGAATGCCGCGGAACTTGAGCTGCGCGCCGATGGAGCCGCCCAAAACCTGACGCTGGGACGCTATCGAGAAAAACTGCAGAAACGATACCGGGACGCAGTCCAGGCGCTGCGCGGAAAAGACGCCTACCAGGAGTACAACTGATGAATTCTTCTCATATGCTACCCCCGATCAACACGCAACCTGTTACGGCTCTGGGGCTCGACGTCGGCACCAGCCGCATTGTCGCCGCCCAGCGCCAGGACAAGGACATTCAGTTCGATACGCAACTGAACGCCTTCGTCACCATCCCTTTTTCCAAGCTGACCCAGAGCGTCCTCAAGAAGGAGCGCATCCCGCATCTGGTGCAGGATTCCGAGATCACGGTCTATGGCGACGAGAGCGAACGCTTCGCCAATCTGTTCCACAAAGAAACGCGTCGGCCCATGCTGCGGGGGGTGCTCAATCCGGAGGAGACCGGAAGTTTGGCGCTGGTCCGCCAGATTGTCGGGCTGGTGATGGGTGAAGGCGAGGGGCAAGGCCGCAGGCTCTGCTTCAGCGTCCCGGCGGCACCCTTGGGCGCGGCCGACGAAGTGAACGAACACGAGGCCGGGCTGAAGAACATGCTTTCGCGGCTTGGATACGACGCGCATCCCATTTCCGAGGGGCTGGCGGTGGTTTATGGCGAGTTGGAAAGCTCCAACTACACCGGCATCGGGATCAGTTGTGGCGGCGGCCTGTGCAACGTTTGTCTGGCGTACCTGTCGGTGCCCGTTTTCAGCTTCAGCATTCCCAAAGCGGGCGATTTTATCGACGCCAGCGCGTCACAACTGAGGGGCGAGCCGGCCACGCGAATTCGGACCATCAAAGAGGAATCGTTCCACTTCAATGGCCATTTCGTGAACAAGATCCACCAGGCATTGAGTACCTATTACGAGGACATGATCCAGGCCTTGGTGGCGGCGCTGAAGGATCAATTCGCCAGCGTCCAGAGCATGCCGAAGCTCAACCGGCCCATCCCGCTGGTGCTGAGCGGAGGGAGCGTGATGCCGCCGGGTTTTCGAGATCGGTTCGAGAAAACCCTCCGCGAGACCGAGCTTCCGGTGGCGATCGCGGAGGTGCGGATGGCGTCGAACCCGATGGTTTCCACCGCGCGGGGCGCGTTGGTGGCGGCGTTGAGCGAGCTGTAGAATAGATGGCGGGACGCTAGTGGTTGCCGTTGCTAAGTTGTTGGCATTCTGCTCTGTTGCAAACGCAGTGATGTGCTGCGTTCACGCTTATGCGCAGAACTCCCAAACCACGGGCCCGTGTCCGCCTGCGAATCTTTGGATGACAAACCCGATTGCCTGGGCGCCAGGGACCGATCCAGTTCCAGGCTCCGTGCGGCAACAACGGGACAACTACTTCGACCAGCTGATTGGTCTCCCGGTTCCGCTCACGCCCGGGAACGTAAAGAAGCCGGGGTTTTTCTGAGGGCGTGCCAGCTCCCAACCAACAGGAGATTCCACAACTCGCCAACAGGACGGTGGTGATTGGAACCTTTGACTCCTATCAGCCTGTGCTCAGCAAATCTGGCCGGGCCATCTACACGGAAGCGACTGCTTTTGTAAGCAACGTTTTCCAGGACGCCGCGGGTGACGTCAGGCCTGGCGCGCATTTGGTTGTGATCATCAACGGAGGGACAGTCCAGACCGAGGAGGGAGTTGTACTGTCCTTTCTGACGCAGCCCCGCGCGGTGTCCGTGCATGTTGGAAGGACATACCTGTTAGCTGTTTCCTTCGAGCCTGAAGGCGATTTCTATCGTTTGGGCAAAACCTGGGATCTGACGGACGGCGTCGTGAAGGCAAATTTTTCGACCAGTCCGCACATCCCTTCTACTCTGGCCGGCATGACCGTCCAACGGCTTGTTGTGGCGTTGAACGCTCAGTTTGGAATTCAATAGGCCCTGCCCTATAGGACTGCCTTGCCGCTCGGGCCAGTAACATTACGGTAACTTCAGGGATCTAACCGACGGATGCGTCCCACCATCTCGATGCTCGCATGCGCTCTCTGGTGGAACTGCCACGTGAGCGTGTTGACTTATCACAACGACCTTGCGCGAACCGGTCAAAACCTCAGAGAATCGCTGCTCACCCCGGCCAGCGTTGGTTCCCCTCAGTTTGGCCAGCTTTTCAGTTATCCAGTGGACGGCCAGATCTACGCGCAGCCGCTCTACATGCCCGGCGTGATCGTCCCTGGCAAGGGGATCCACAATGTCGTCTTTGTCGTCACCGAGCACGACAGCGTCTACGCGTTTGACGCCGACAATAAGCTCGCCGCGCCGCTGTGGCAAGTCAGCTTCCTCAATCCAGCGCAGGGCGTGACGACAGCATCGGCGGCCGGGCTGGCATGCGCCTCCATCGCGCCCGAAGTCGGTATTACCGGAACGCCGGTTATCGATCCCGCTACCGCCACTTTATACGTCGTCGCGATGACCGAAGAGGGATCGGCCGATAACTACGTGCACCGCCTACATGCGTTGGACGTCGCAACGGGCGCTGAAAAGCCCGGCAGTCCCGTGGAAATCCAAGCTTCGGCGCAAGGGACAGGAGACGGCAACACGACGGTGCAGTTCGAGCCCTGGCTGTACAAAGAACGAGCGGGATTGCTGCTGCTGAATGGCGTGGTATACACAGCCTGGGCTTCGCATTGCGATTCGGGAAATTACCACGGCTGGATTATCGCCTACGATGCGCGCACCTTGCAGCAAACCGCCGTCTATACCAACACGCCCAACTGGAACGCAGGATCGTTCTGGCAGGCCGGAGCGGCGCCGGCGGCAGACGCGAACGCCAACATCTATGTGGTTTCAGCCAACGGCACCTTTGACGCGAACATGGGCGGCTCGGATATAGCAGAAAGCGTTCTCCGGCTTTCCACCGCCAAGGGCCTCCTCGCGGCCACCGACTACTTCACGCCCTACAACGCCGACGCGCTGAGCGATCAGGATCTGGATCTCGGGTCAAGCGGCGCGCTGTTGCTGCCGGAGGGGACCGGAAGCGCCGCTCATCCCCACTTATTAGTGAGCGGAAGTAAGGACGGCACAATTTATCTGCTGGATCGCGATCACCTGGGGCACTTCCAGCCGGGCGGCGATACCCAGATTGTTCAATCTCTGGCCGGTGTGGTGGGGCCGCTGTTCGGCATCCCAACGTACTTCAATAACACGGTCTATTTTTCCGGCGCGCACGACCAGATGAAGGCTTTTTCGCTCCACGATGGTCTTCTGTCCACGCTTCCGGTTTCCGCCAGTAGCGCGACGTTTGCCATGCTCGGGACCGTGCCCACTATCTCAGCCAACGGCGGCGAAAACGGGATCCTCTGGACCATCGATCCTGCCGGCCAGCTCCACGCGTACGACGCGGCCGATCTGAGCCAGCAGCTTTATCAAGGTAGCGCCGGTTCGTACGTCAAATTTTCGACTCCCACCATCGCGAACGGGAAAGTGTACGTGGGCACGGTCGACAGCCTGGCGGTGTTTGGGATGCAAAGCCAGGCTCTGGGTAGCGTAGCAGCGGTCGTCAATGCAAATGGATTCCAGCCGGGGCCGGTGGCGCCGGGTACCGTTGTGTCATTGTTCGGATCGAACATGGCGCCGCGCGCCGCGGTGGCGTCAAGTTCGCCCTGGCCGAAAGTTCTGGAGCTAACCTCGGTCTTCATCAACGGTGTCGCCGTGCCGCTGGCCTATGTCAGCCCCACGCAAATCAATGCGCAGGTCCCTTCCGAGACGAAACCGGGACAAGCTACGGTTACAGTAGTTGTTGGCGACCGTGTGCTGCCGCCAATCGAGTTGACGGTCCGCAACGGCGAATGAACCGACCCATCATTACTCTCACCACCGACTTCGGCCTCTCCGATCATTTCGTCGGCGTCATGAAGGGAGTCATTCTTGGGATCCAACCTTCCGCGCAGGTGATCGACATCAGTCATGGTGTTCGGCCCTTCGAGATCGTCGACGGCGCGTACACCATCGCGCAAGCTTATCGTTACTTTCCAAAGAAGACCATTCACGTCGTCGTGGTGGACCCCGGCGTCGGCTCCGCGCGGCGGCCGTTGCTCGCTGAAATGGCCGGCCAATACTTCATCGCTCCCGACAACGGCGTGCTTTCGATGGTATTCGCTCGGGAAAAACCGAAAGTCCGGCACATCACCAGCGACCGCTATTTTCTGCACCCGGTGAGCCGAACATTTCATGGCCGCGACGTTTTTTCGCCCGTTGCCGCGCACCTGGCGGCCGGAGTGACGCCCGCTCAATTCGGCCAGCGCATCGAGGATTATCTGCGCGCGTCCTTCGACAAGCCCACACAGACTGGTTCCCAAACCTGGACCGGGACCATCCTCAAGGCCGATCATTTCGGAAATCTCGCCACCAATTTCCACATCGATCAATTTCCCTCCATTCGCACGCATGCTTTCTCGCTGAAGACCGGCTCGCAGGCGATCGCGCGTCTGGCGCTTACGTTTTCCGAATGCCCGCCGGACCAGCTGTTCGCCATCGTGGGAAGCTCCGGCTATCTGGAAGTGGCCGCGAGCGAAGGGTCGGCTGCGAAGCTGCTGGGTTGCGGCGCCGGGTCGCCCGTAGAACTCACTTTGTATTGATCCGCAGATCGCGCTACACTGTAAAGACTGTTTCACTCGAGGTCATAGACAACCGTGAAATCCCCAATCGCACTCTGACGCACTTTTTGGGTCGCGCCTCCGGCGCAGCCCCGCCGAGTCCACAGGGTTTTCGAAATGTCTTTTGAGGTTCTCTTATGAGTGAGAGCAGTAGCATAATCCAGGATCGTACACCCAGCATCTGGTCCTCGCTGCGAGAAGCGGTGATGGGGTCCAGCCAGGACTTCACCGAAGGCAGCATCACCCGCGCCATCATTCTGCTGGCCGTGCCGATGGTGCTCGAGATGTGCATGGAATCGCTGTTCGGCGTGGTGGACGTATTTTGGGTCTCGCGTCTCGGCGCCGACGCCGTTGCAACCGTGGGTCTCACCGAAACCGCTCTCACGCTGATCTTCGTCATCGCGCTCGGTCTCAGCATGGGCGCCACTGCACTGGTGGCGCGGCGGATGGGCGAGAAGGACGAACAGGCGGCCGGCCTGGTGGCGGTGCAGGCCATCATCATCGGGGTGGTGGTTTCGGGCGCCACCGCCATTTTCGGCTATTTCTTCGCGCCGAACCTGCTGCATATCATGGGCGGCTCGGCCAGCGTGGTGAAGCTCGGCTCCGGGTATACGCGCATGATTCTGAGCGGCAGCACAACCATCTTCCTGTTGTTCCTGATCAATGCCGTTTTTCGCGGCGCGGGCGACGCGGCCATTGCGATGCGTGTCCTGTGGATCGCAAACATCGTGAACATTTGCCTCAATCCGTGTTTGATCTTTGGGCTGGGGCCGTTTCCGCGTTTGGGCGTAACCGGCTCGGCAGTTGGCACCACCATCGGGCGCGGCGTCGGCGTTCTATTGCAACTCTACGTGCTCACTTCGGGCCGCGGGCGGCTGGCCGTCCGCGCTTCGCAGCTGCGGGCGGACTTTCTGATCATGTGGCGCCTCATCCGGCTGTCGTTGAACGCCATGTTGCAGTACCTGGTGCAGATGGCCAGTTGGATCGGAATGGTGCGGATCATCGCCAGCTTCGGCAGCGACGCAACCGCGGCTTACACGGTGGCGATCAAGGTGATCATCTTCGCCATTCTTCCGTCGTGGGGCATGAGCAACGCCGCTGCCACGCTGGTGGGTCAGAATCTCGGCGCGGGCAAGCCCCAGCGCGCGGAGACATCGGTGTGGCGCACGGGATTGTACAACATGCTGTTCCTGGGCGTCATCGGCCTGGCGTTCATTGTGTTCGCGCCGCAGATCATTGGCCTGTTCACTTCAGATCCCGCGGTAGCTCCGCTCGCCGTGAGCGCTCTGCGGCTGTTCAGTTACGGCAACATTTCCTATTCTTACGGCATGGTGATCACCGCGGCATTCAATGGCGCGGGCGACACGCTGACTCCCACCATCCTGAACCTGATCTGTTTCTGGGTGTGCCAGATCCCCCTCGCCTGGGCGCTCGCGTTCCACTCGGGACTGGGACCGAACGGCGTGTACGTGGCGGTGGTGGTTTCCGATTCCCTGCTCGCGGTGTTTGGAATCGTTCTGTTCCGCCGTGGAAAATGGATGCAGGTGAAAGTTTAGAAAAAGAAGCCAGAATTCAGAATGCCGATCGACCCTGCTCAATCCGATCCGCGAACCTATTTCGCGGAAGAACGCACCTTCCTGGCTTGGATTCGCACCGGCATCGCGCTGATGGGTTTTGGTTTTGTAGTGGCGCGCTTTGGATTGTTCCTGCGCGAGCTGGCGTCCATCAAAGCGCTTCCGACATTTGAGACATCGGCGCTCTCGGTGCCGCTCGGGGTGGCGCTGCTGGTGGCCGGAGTGGTGGTGAATATTCTGTCGTCGGTACGTCACGTGCGCATCGTCCGCGCGCTGAACTCCGGCGTCCCGGTTACGACGAAACCTTCCACAATGGCCATCGTCGTCGCACTGGTGCTGGCGGCCGCGGGACTGACGATGGCGCTTTACTTAAGCAAGGAGTTGGTTACGAAATGAACGCAGGAGACGGAATCGTCAGCAAACCGAGCAAGTATTCAGTGCCGGAAACACTCCATCGGCTGGAGACAATTCTGACCGCGAAGGGCATCCAGGTTTTCGCGCTGGTGGATCACAGCGGCGAGGCCGAAAAGGCCGGCTTGAAAATGCCGCCCACGCAATTGCTTATTTTCGGCAATCCGAAAGGCGGCACTCCGGTGATGCTGGCAGCTCCCACCGCGGCGATCGACCTGCCCTGGAAAGCGCTGGCCTGGCAGGATCCGGACGGCCAGGTCTGGCTCAGTTACAACGACGCAGCGTACATCCAGCACCGCTTCGGTTTGAGCGGCGACGTAGTGAAGCCGCTCGCCGGACTAGGCGCAGTGATGGAGCAGGCGCTGCTTTGAGAGCCCGTTAATTGTCCGTCGGCTTCTGCTCGGCGTGATCGATCACCAGCACCTGCACCGGACGCTTGGTCGCTTCCAGCTTGAGCCCGAGTTGCTTTTCGACGGCTTCGAACAGCGTGACCGCACCGGTTGGATCGGATGCTATCGGGCCAGCGTCTGACGGCGCCGCACCTGGCAATCCCGGGCCCAGTCCCATAGGCCCGTTCGATGGCGCGCGCGTTAGCCCCACGGCGCTGAAGCTCAGGGTGAAATCGTAACCGCCTTCCAGCCCGGTGGCATCCAGAACCGGAGCATGAATATAACCCGACGCAATGTTCATCAGCTTTCCTGCAAATTGGGCCATGGTCATGTTCTGGCACGTCACCAGCCTGGATAATATAGGCGTTTTATTTCTCGGATCCTTACCGTCGGCGCCCGGGCCCTCCTTGTATTTCGTGCGGCTGTTCGGATCGGCTTTTTGCATTTTAGGCTTGATGGCCACCAATGTATAAGCAGTCGTCGGGCGATCCTCGGTGTGCGTGACCAGCTTGAAGCGTTCGACGAGAAGCGCGCGAACCATCATCCAAAGCTCATCGATATCGACGTCCGCCACAGGCGCCTTCGCGACGACGTCATAGCGATCCGTTTCCATCCATTTCGGCACGCCAACCAGCATGTCGTCCGTCACGTTCCACGCCTGTTCGATGAGAAACTTGAGAGCTATGCCGGCGATGTTGACGCGCCCCCCGCGCTGAATCTGGATCATGCCATTCCGGAAATCCGGCGCGGTGGGCTTCAGGTCGGCCACTTCAAACTCCGTGGGAGGCGGGGGAAGGTGTAGTTTCTCGGCGATTTCCGGCGCATTCGCGCTGGGCTTTTCAGTCACACTGTCGACAACAATCACCGGCATCGGAACCTCTACCGGGTCAAGCTTCAGACCGAGCTTTTCCATGGCATCGAAAAGCGAAATGGTGCCTGGCATGGGGCCAGCTGGAGTGATCAAGCCCCGCGGCGTGAATTTCAAATCGAAGTCCCATGCTCCCTTCAGCTCGGTTTCGTCCACCACCACGCGGTCGTTCAGATACTGTGGGGCAAGGAAGATCGTGGTGGTCAACGCCTCCGCAAACTTGGCCATGGACATATTGGTGCAAGCGTATGAGAAGAGCGGCGCCGGGGGAGGAGGTCCGCCTGGAGGCGGCGGGGGCGGGGGCATGCCTAACTTGCATCCAGCGTCGCCCGAGCCTTCGGACTGCTTCAGTTGCGGGCGCTTACCCGTGACCTTGATCGCATAGGCGGGAACAGGCTTGTTGTCGTTGTGCACGGTCAGATGGAAACGATCCGCCAAAAGCGCCTGCAGCATAGGTTTGGCGGTCTCCTGCGTGACTCCCTCAGGCAGCATGGCAATGACGTCGAAGGTGTCGCTTTCGAGCCAATTCGGACCGCCCACAACCCTCTCGGCTTCCACTCCGTAGGCCGTTCGAATCAGATCCAGCATGGTCGCGAAGCGAAGTTCATAGACGCCGTGGAGCACCATGGGACCGCGCAGGAACGGATTGCGGACGGGAGGGCTCACATGGACGTCCGCGAGTTCGAATGTAGGTTTGGTTTCGGGGGTCTGGCCGAAAAGAGCCGCCGCGATACTTAAGAAAGCCAACGCTCGCGTCATAACCCGTTACCTCCGGTTCGTTACCTCATAAGACGAGCGAGATGAGGATTTGACGGTATAGCTCCTGATTTAGTTTCCGTTCCGGGAACATTCTTGCGGCCTTCAACTGTCTAACTTGCTGGAGCTACCAATTCGGCTACTCAAGAGATTTCTGCTTTTCACCCTCGAAGCTTCTGTCCTCTTAGTTGGACTGATCTTCTATCTCGCGCTCACGGTTCCCCTTGCCGCGTTCTTCGGCCCACCGGCCAATGGCGTCGCTGAAGCAGTCCTTTTCGTTTGCTTCCTTCTTACTTTGGCCGCGCTCATGCTCACTCGCCGAAAGACTCAGGCCTGGAAAATCGAATACGACGCCACCAATTATCCGTTTGAAAAGGCTGAGCGCAAACTGTATCCCCGTCGTGCCAAGTTGAAACGGGTGTTTTTCCGCACGGCGATTTGGTTGCCGAGCGCGATCGCCGCGCTGGTGGTGTTCTTCTTCCCGATCGCCTCCCACCTAGCCTGTCCGAATTCGCATTATTTGCGACATTACCGGGTCCCAATCCCGTGGACGGCTACGGTCCTTCCGCAATACCAGCGGGGAAGCGACCTGGTGGAGGCGCTGGTAAGCAGGAGCGGTAAAGGAAGATTCGCTGTTACTACATTTTGGGATCCAGAGACAGCGCTGTTATCGTCGATGCGCTTTTGGGAAAGGACAGACGTCGATAGCAGCACCCCTGACTATGCCGGGCTAGCGGTGCGCGATGCCGCGACGCAAGTGATTCGCAGAGATTTCGGAATGGGCGATCTGGTGGTCTCGTGCCGGCAGTACGTTCCGCGCAGAAACATGTTTCGGATGGAAGTCGGGACTATGTGGAGGGTTGATTGCCAAACACCCGCCACCGTGCGGCAACCAAGCTTCCATGCTTCGATCTACGGCCGCGAAGGCGATATCCCTGGCTTTTATAAAGTGATCGAGGGCGTCAGACCAGTCGATTAGTCCGCTTATTTACCGATATCCCGGTGAGTTTCTTTCACTTTATACCCGGCCTTGGCCAGCCGCTTGCGGATTTCAGTCGCAATCATCACGGAGCGGTGGTGCCCGCCGGTGCAGCCGAACCCGATGGTCAGATAGCTCTTGCCTTCGCGAATATAGTGCGGGATGAGATAAATCAGCAGCTCCGAAATGCGGTCGATAAACTCCGCTGTCTGCGGGAACGAGCGGATATACCGCGCCACGCTGGGATGCCGGCCGGTGAGCTTCTTGAACTCCGGAATATAGTTGGGATTGGGCAGGAAACGGACGTCGAACACCAGGTCGCTGTCCGGCGGGACTCCGTGCCGGTATCCGAAGCTGTTGATGTCGATCCGGATGCTGGATTCGTTGCGGCCGCCGCTGAACTTTTCCCCAATCACCTCGCGCAGCTCGTGCACGTTGAACTTCGACGTTTCGATGATATGATCCGCCACGCTGCGGATCGGCGCCAGAAGCTCGCGCTCCCTCCGCAGGCTTTTCTGCATGGTGGCCTCGGTGCCGAGCGGGTGCGGGCGGCGCGTCTCGCTGAATCTGCGCGCCAGCGTGCCATCGTCGGCCTCGAGAAAAACCAGCGTAGCCGGAATGCGCTTGCGCAGCCGCTTCAGCAGCGCCGGAAATTCCGAGAGTTGCTCGCCCTCGCGAATGTCGATCACCAGCGCTGCGCGCCGCACCTGCGCTGAATCCTTGGCCAGCTCGGCAAACTTCGGAATCAGCTCGATCGGCATGTTGTCCACCGCGTAGTAGCCGAGATCTTCGAAAGCCTTGAGCACCGTGGCCTTCCCCGACCCGCTCAAACCGGTGATGACAACCAGCTCCGCGTCCTGCGGGTCGGGTTTCCGAGCGACTCGTTTGGCCACTAGCGTCCTGTCCCGGAGGCGGCGCACGCACCCGTGGCGCACGCACTCTTGCGTGCCGCATTCACACTCGTGTGAATGCCTAGCCTTTGTTCAAGATGTTCACACGAGTGTGAACACGGCACGTTAAGAACGTGCGCCACAAACCGGCCGACGAACATGTTCGCGTCGAACACTAGCTCTCGATGAGGTCGAAGTGGCCGTCGGAACGGCGCATGAGAACGGTGACGCGGTCAGTTTGCGCGTCGCGGTAAACCAGGTAATCCTGCGCTGCCTCCATTTCGAGCATCGCTTCTTCGAGCGTCATCGGCTTGCCGTCCGAGGGATCGACGCGAAACACCTGCTTGCGCGTGGCCTTCTTGGCGCCGGCGGAATTTTTCACGCTATTGGCAGCCTTGGCCGGCTTGGCTTTCCTGGAACTCGCCGATACGGGCGCCGCCGCCTGCAAGCTGGCGCTGGCCTTCTCTCCGTCGGCCTCTTTGTCGCGCACGCGCCGGGTGTCGAGCCAGCGCGCCCGCAGTTTTAAGAGCTGCTTCTCCAGCCGATCGAACGCTTCGTGCGCGGCCACCGAAATATCGGCGTCGGTCGCGATGCCGACCAGCGCATGGTCCCAGGCGTTGGTGGTGATTTCCACCTTATGCAGAAATCGCTGCTTAGTCAGAACAACGTGCGCTTCCTTCTCGCCCCGCTGCTCCAAAACTTTCGAAAGTTTCTGCAGCCTGGCCTCCAACTTGGTGCGCTGCCGCGTGGGAATTTCTTCGGACTTGCCTGTGTAGCTGATTTTCATGAGGAGCTCGTTCGGAATCTCGCCAATACCGTGCCCAGTTTAGGCGCGGACCCGGCGCTGGTGAGTGGAAGGGATTTTCATGTCTTCTCTGTATTTGGCCACTGTTCTTCGCGTCACGTCGATGCCTTCGCTCTTCAGCCGAGCCGTAATCTGCTCATCGGTCAAAGGATGCTGAGTATCTTCCTCTTCGATCATCTTCTTCACCCGGCGTTTCAGGATCAACAACGGGGTGGCGCTTCCGGCGGAGCCTTGCACGGCTTCGGAGAAGAAATAGCGAAGCTCGAAAACTCCTTGCGGTGTATCGGCGTACTTGCTGGCCACCGCGCGGCTCACCGTGGATGGATGCACGCCAATCTCTTCGGCCACTTCCTTGATCATCATGGGCTTCAGGGTATCGATGCCGTGCTCCAGAAATTCCAGCTGCCGCCGCACGATGGACTGGCAAACCTTCAGAATGGTCTGCTTGCGCTGTTCGATGTTCTTGATGAGTTGAATGGCCGCCGCATACCGGTCTTTCACGTAGTTGCGGATCTCTTTGCTCGGCTCCTGATCGCGATCCAGCATCTTTCGATACTGGGCATTCAGCCTGAGCTGCGGCAGGTCGTCATCGTTCAATTGGATGATGTACTCGTCGCCTTCTTTGAAGATATAGACGTCCGGCTCCACCTGCCGTGCGCCCTGGTCCGAATAGCGCAGGCCCGGATAGGGGTCCAGATGCCGGATCACATCGAGCGCGATCTGGACATGTTCCAACGGCCGGCCCAGTTGCTTGGCAATTTCCTTGATCTGCCGCATTTCGAGCAGCTTCAAATGATTCGCCACGATGTTCCACGCCACGCCATCCTTGCCATTGCGGCTCTCGATCTGCAACAGCAGGCATTCGCGAACATCCTTGGCACCCACGCCCGCCGGATCGAGCGACTGGACGATCCGCAGCCCCTCTTGAACTTCGGCCATCGAATGCTGTCCGGAGTCGGCAATTTCCTCGAGCGTAGCCGTAAGGTAACCGTTCTCGTTCAGGTTGCCGATGATGTTGTCGGCGGCGTCGCGCACGTCCTCCGACATCACCAGCACGGCCAATTGGGAGTGCAGATGATCGGCCAGGGTAACCGGCGATGAAAGAAACGTCTCAAACGACGGCTTCTCCACCGTCTCGGAAGCGGGACTCTTGTATCCAGGATCCAGATAATCGTCGAAAAAGGTTCCGAAATCGATCTCGTCGAAGGGGTCCTTCTCGGTTTTCGGTTCGGTGATCTCGCCTTCCACCGGCGCCGCGGAGCCGCCATCGAGTGACGCGCCGTCCACCGACGGAGGCGCCGACGCATCGAATTCGAACTCCACCGGCGAAGCCTCTGGAATTCCGGCGGCAATCTCGGGCTCTGAGCCCGTGCCGTTCACGGTCTCCAGGATCACCTGGTCGGAGGGCTCGGAAACCCGCTCCCTCTCGAGGATCGACTGCATTTCCTCGGCCGAAAGCTCTTCAATGCCGTCCACCGATTCTTCGAGTACCGGATTCTCGGCAATCTCCTGCGTGATCATGTCTTTCAGCTCCAGCCGGTTCAACTGGAGCACCGTGACCATCTGCACGAGCCCGGGAGTAAGGATCTGCTTCTGCGAGACCTTGAGCTGCAGTCTGGGCGAAAGCATTGACATCTAGAGCCATCATAACACCGGCTCGCTCCTCCCGCGCCAAAGCGTGCGAGCATGTAATCGACCAATTCGGAAATAGGGCTTTTATCCCATTCCGCAGGCCTGTGAGCCACTGAATTCCAAGCGCAAAGGGGAGCGGCGCGCACCACCAAAAGGATCAGCTACTTACCCGCGCCGCGCTCCGTTTTGCGCGGTTCCTCAAAAGAAAGCTTCAACTTACCGGGTTCCGCAACCGATATACACGCCAAGGCGAAATCTGTGCATTTTCAATCACTACTAATCCGCCGCGGCCCATTCGGCGCGCTCCTCCTCCTCGCAATTCCCTTAGCGCTCGTGGCGCAACCGGATCGCATCTTAAGCAAGGTGGATGCCAGCCGCGTTCTGAAGCTGACGGGAAACACCAGCCCGCAAGCCACTCCGGCGTCGGACATTGGCCCGGTGGATCCGGCGATGAAGCTGAACTACGTCCGCCTGATGCTCAAGCCCTCCGCAGCGCAACAAGCCGAGCTCAACCAGTTGCTGCGCGATCAACAGACGCCGGGTTCGCCAAATTTCAGGAAATGGCTCACGCCTGAGCAGTTTGCCGACCAGTTCGGCGTCAGCCCGGCGGACATTGCGAAGATCACCGCCTGGATGCGGTCCCAGGGATTCGACATCATCACCGTTGCCCGAAGCCGGAAGTTTATCGCCTTTAACGCCACGGCGCGGCAGATTCAAAGCGCTCTCGGAACCGAAATTCGTCACTATCGGGTCAACGGCATAGAGCATTTCGCGAACGCTACCGCACCCTCGGTTCCATCGGCTATCCAGCCGCTGGTTCTCGGTTTTATGGGTCTGGACGATTTCGAGCCCAAGCCCCAATCCAAAGCCAGCCCGGCACCGAAGCCGCAGTACACCGGCTCCGCCGGGGGCCACTATGTTTCCCCCGGCGATCTCGCGATCATCTACGATGTGCTTCCCATCTATCAAGCGGGCTACACGGGACAAGGCCAGACCATTGCAGTCATTGGCCAAAGCAACATTCAGCTCTCCGATATCGCGGCATTTCGGTCCGACTTTGGCCTGTCCTCGAATCTCCCGAAAATGGTCCTGGTTCCCGGCTCCCTGGATCCTGGCCTAGTCGCCGGCGACGAGGGCGAATCGGACCTGGATCTCGAATATGCGGGCGGGATGGCGCCGGACGCCCAGGTTGTTTTCGTTTATTCCACCAGCGTGATATCGTCCGTCAGCTACGCCATCGATCAGCAGCTGGCGCCCGTAATCAGCTATAGCTACGCAGGCTGCGAGCCGAATGTGTCCAGCGCCGGCGCCCAATCCCTTCAGAGCCTGGCGCAGCAGGCCAATGCGGAGGGCATCACCTGGCTGGTGGCGTCGGGCGACGATGGCGCGGCCATGTGCGATACCAAGCTCGCCACGCACGGCGCAGCCGTCAGCCTGGAAGCGGCGCTGCCTGAGGCCACCGGAGTGGGCGGCACGATGTTCACTGGAGGCAGCAACTACTGGAGCTCGGAAAACAATATCAACGGATCGTCGGTGCTGTCTTATATTCCAGAAACGGTGTGGAATGAGTCTACAGACACCCGGCTTTCGGCCAGCGGCGGTGGCTACAGCATTTACTATTCTCGCCCCGCGTGGCAGGTTGGTCCCGGAATTCCAGCCGGGACGGCGCGCGGAGTGCCGGATGTTTCCCTCACATCCGGCGTCAATGTGGATCCCTACGCGGCCGTCGAGGAGGGCCAGCCTGGAGGCTTCGGGGGCACTTCGGCCTCCACTCCTACCTTCGCTGGGATGATCGTTTTGCTCAATCAATATCTGGGAACCAACGGACTCGGAAATATAAACCCCAGCCTGTACTGGATGGCGCAAACCACAACCGGCGTATTTCACGACATCAACACCGGCTGGAACGGAGTTCCCTGCGCTACGGCCACTCCGAATTGCGGATCCACCTTCGCATTCGGATATAACGCAGGGCCGGGTTGGGATCCAGCCACCGGACTGGGCTCGGTAGATGCCGCCCAGATGTTTTTACAGTGGAACACGGGTGCGGCGCGGCCCCAGGTCTCATCCGTTGTCAATGGGGCCAGCCTCACGCATAGCGGTCTTTCGCCCGGGCTGATCTTCACGATATTCGGCTCGGGTCTCGGCCTGGTGAACGGCCTGGGTCTGCAACTGGATCAAAGCGGAAACGTGTCCAACAACCTGGCCGGCGTCTCGGTGGTGGTCAACGGCACGCCGGCGCCTCTGCTCTACGTTGGCGCGAATCAAATCAATGCCGTCGCGCCTTACGAGATCGCGAACAAGGTTGGGCAGAATGTAGTGGTGCAGGTAGACGACAACGGTGTATACAGCAACCAGGTGGATGTAGGGGTGGTGGCAACCGCGCCAGCCATCTTCTCGCTGGGCAATGGACAAGGCGCGATCCTGAATCAGGACGGGAGCGTGAACGGCCCGGGAAATCCGGCGGCTCGCGGGTCTTATATTCAGATCTACGGAACCGGTGAAGGCCAGACCAATCCAGGCAGCGTGGACGGACAATTCGCCTACGAAGCTTTGGCGAATCTGCCTCGGCCGGTGGCGGCGTTCTCGCTCACCATCGGAGGCGCACCC
Source organism: Bryobacterales bacterium (assembly GCA_963747945.1). Taxonomy (GTDB): domain Bacteria; phylum Acidobacteriota; class Terriglobia; order Bryobacterales; family Bryobacteraceae; genus Palsa-89. The sequence continues at coordinate 325,452 of CAVVHB010000022.1, read as the reverse complement.
GCGACCTACAGTTACGCTGGAACGGCTCCGGATTCGTTCGCCGGTTTCTTACAGGTGAATGCGCTGGTCCCGGCCAATCTGGCGCCGGGCAACCAGCCCGTGATTCTGAAGATAGGCGGCGCAACCAGCGCTCCTCTAAACGTGGCGCTGAAGTAACCAGTGAAGCGAGCGTGGCTAGAATGGAGCAATGACTCCCGATCGCCGCCGGTTCTTGCGCTTTCTAGCCGCCAGTCCTTTAGCCGCCCGAGCTTGGGCTCAAGACCCCGTCCTCACCATCGCACGCCCCAAGGACGCACTGGACGTCATGGATTTCGAGCCGCTGGCCCGCAAGGCTCTTCCGCCGGCGCATTGGGGTTATATGGCCACCGGCGTGGACGACAACAAGACCCTGCGCATCAATCGCGAGGCCTTCGATCACTACCAGCTCCGCGCGCGCCGCTTGGTGGACGTCACACACGCCGATCTGAAGACCGAAGTTTTCGGCGCGATGTGGGACACGCCCATCTACGTGAGTGCGGTGGGCAGCCAGAAGGCGTTTCATCCGGAAGGCGAAATCGCCACGGCGCGAGCTGCCAAGGCCAAGAAGACCATGCAGATGCTTTCCACGGTCACTTCTGTCCCGCTCGAAGAAGTGGCGAAGGCGCTAGGCACGGCCCCCTGGTATCAGCTCTACATGCCCACCACTTGGGGCGACACTGAAAAAATGGTGAAGCGGGCGGAGGCCGCTGGATGCCCCGTGTTGGCGTGGACTATCGATTTGCTGGCCGGGCGCAACACGGAAACCGCGACGCGCTTCGCACGGGCCGACCAGCGGGATTGCTTGACCTGCCACACCACCTCGCCGACCGCCGGCGCGAACACACAGCGCAACCAGGGGAAGCCGATGTTCGCGGGTCTTTCAGGCGAAATGAATCCGCCGGGCGCCACCTGGAGCTACGTCGAGCGATTGAAAAAGATGACCCGGATGAAGCTGGTGCTGAAAGGCATCGATACGGCCGAGGACGCCAAGCTCGCGCGCGATTACGGCGCCGATGGCGTGGTGGTGTCGAATCATGGAGGCCGCGCCGCCGAAACCGGCCGAGGCACCATCGACATACTTCCCGAAGTAGTGGACGCCGTGGGTCCCGAGTTTCCCGTTTTCGTGGATGGCGGCTTTCGCCGCGGCTCCGACGTGTATAAGGCTCTCGCCATCGGCGCACGTGGCGTGGGCATCGGTCGGCCTTACATCTACGGCCTGTCGGCGTTCGGGCAAGAAGGCGTGGAGCAAGTACTCGACATCTTGCGCGCCGAACTGACCCTCACCATGCGGCAGCTCGGGACGCCATCCATCGCGCTGGTTGGCAGAGCGTCGATCCTGAGGAACGGAACGCGGCTCTGAAGAGAAAATGTAGCGCACGCACTCTTGCGTGCCGTGTTGGCACTCGTGCCAACACCCGTTCACACGAGTGTGAACGCTGCAAGCACGAGTGCTTGCGCCACGATGCATTGGATCTGTGGCGCACGCTTCAGCGTGCCGCGTCGGCACTCATGCCGACGCCTAGTTGTCCGAGGGTTTTTCCGCGTGATCGATGACCAAGATCTCGATCGGCATTTTCTCGACGGTAAGAGTTAATCCCAACTGCCGCGCCACCGCAGCCGACACTTGCGGCCGGAGCGCAACGGCAGCGTCGTCGTGCCGGAGCCCGTCCGCCTCTTCCGTATTCCATCGCAGCGTGAAGCTAAATGCGCCCGTAAGACCAGTGCGATCCACCACCGGCAGGTTGAGGTTACGAGTAAGAATCCCGGCGAACTCGCCCATGGTCATCTTCGTGGCTTCCAGGTGGTCGTGCATGTTCTTATAGGAGGCGCGTCCACCGTCGTCCGGCTGCAGCTTGCCTCCGTTCTTGCCCACTTGGAGAACCATGCCGTCGCCGGTTCGCGACTCTCGATGAAGAACCAGCTTGAATCTCTCGGCGAGCAGAGTCTGTAGCATCGCCATCAAGCCTTTATCGCGAACGGGTTGATCGGACCGCGCGGTGATTTGAAAGCGGTCCCTGTCGATCCAATCCGGGCCACCGTGTACGCGATCCGGCCCAACTCCGTAGGCGCTCACGATGCAGCGCTTCAGCGTGACATTCGAGCACCTCATCAGGCCGGTGGTGGTGAGGCAGCCGGAGGGTCCGTCAAGATCCTTGGGATCCGTCGGATGAATGGAGGCAGCCACGAATTGCGGAGGTTCGGACTGGGCGGTTGTTTGCGCAGCTGCCGCTCGGAGAAGAATGACGGCGCCAACGGCCACTCGAAGCATCGAAGCCTCCTGCGCCTTATGACGATGAGAACCAGGTCGCCGTGCAGAGCCGGATTGTTGCCGTAACAGACCTGGCGTGGTCCGAGTGCGTTACAATCTTCCGATGTCTATCTTCACTTCCACGTTCTCGGTGTGCGCCCTTCTCGTCTCCACAGCGCTTGGCGCGTCGGCTCAAGACTCGAAAAAATACGTCGTCACTCCCCAGGGCCAACGCCCCAGCCCGAACTACAGCGCGGGATTGCACGTGGGCGACACCCTCTATGTCTCCGGCCAGACCGGCACGGATCCAAAAACGCAAAAGCTGCCGGACAGTTTCGAAGAGGAAGTGAAGCAGTGCCTGGCCAACATCGGAGAGGTTTTGCACGCGGACAAAATGGACTTCGCCGACGTCGTATCGGTCCAGGTTTATCTCACCGACATGGATCTGTTTCAGCGCATGAACGCGGTCTATACCGGGGTCTTCAAGGAGCCGCGGCCCACCCGTACTACCGTTGGTATTTCCAAATTGGCGGCTCCGGGCGCGCACATTGAAATCACGGTGACGGCTCGCAAAAGCTAACCAAGTCCTGCTATACTAGTGGCTTAACGCTCCGTTACGGCGAGGTGTCAGTGTGTTTATCAGCGTCCAGGAGCTGGAACTTAAGAAGGTCCTTTTTGATGTGGCCTTCCCACCCGGTGAAATCGAGTTTCAAGATGACGGTGACCGGCTGAGTCAGGCTACTCCGCTCCAGGCGGAAGGTTCCGCGGAGCTTCTTCCGCATATGCTTGGGGAAATTCGAGTGCGCGGGCATCTGGCAGTCAGAATGCGTTGCGATTGCAATCGCTGCCTGGAGCCAGCGGAGTTTCCGATCGATTCCAGCTTCGATCTGTTTTATCATCCCGCCGAAGTCGCGCGGGACGAGCCGGAAATCGAAATCGATGAGGGAGAAGCGGAAATCGCTTTTTATGAAGGCGGCGGCATCCAGTTGGAAGATGTTTTGCGCGAGCAGGTTCTGCTGACCATGCCGATGCAGCGCCTGTGCCGTGAGGATTGCCAGGGGATGTGCCCCACCTGCGGTCAGAATCGTAACCTGATAAACTGCGGATGCGAACCTAAACTCGTGGACGACCGCTGGTCCGCTCTCAAGAAAGTTCAAGTGAAAGGTACATAGAAGTAGTTAAGTAATAGAGGGACATACAGATGCCAAATCCGAAAAGACGACACTCCAAGGAGCGTACCTCCACCCGCCGGTCCCACGACCATTTGCGCGCCCTCGGCCACGCCGAGTGCCCCAGTTGTCACGAACCAAAGCTCCCGCACCGCGCCTGTCCGCATTGCGGCCGCTACAAGGGCCGCGAAGTGATCGAGGTTGCGGAAGAATAACGTTCCGAGAATCGTCATTCCATGGTGACCATCGCGGTTGATGCAATGGGCGGCGATGACGCCCCGAAGGCTGAAGTAGAGGGAGCCATTCGCGCTGTCCGTTCGCTAGGCGTCAAAGTCATTTTGGTTGGTAAGCGGGACGTCGTGCGCGCCGAGTTGGACAAGCACGAAGACATCGACGGGCTGGCCATCGAAGTTCATCATGCCAGTGAACAGGTCACGATGGACGACAGCGTGAAAGTGGTGCGCAACAAACGCGACAGCTCCATCCGCGTAGCCGCCCGGCTGGTGCGCGACGGTATCGCCGACGGCCTGGTTTCAGCCGGCAACACCGGCGCCGTGATGGCCACCGCCAAGCAGGTGCAAGGCATGCTCCCCGGTGTGGATCGCCCGGCCATGGCGGCGGCTTTTCCGACGCTAAAGGGGACACCCGTGATCGTCGTCGATGTCGGCGCCAATGTCGACTCTTCGCCGCGCATGCTGGCTCAGTTCGCGGTCATGGGCGATATCTACTCGCGCGTGATCTTTCACACCTACCGGCCGCGCGTCGGGCTGCTTTCCATCGGCGAGGAAGAACACAAGGGCAACGAGCTGACGCGCGCCGCCACGCCGCTGCTCAAAGCGCTCCCCATCCATTTCATCGGCAACGTGGAAGGCCGCGATATTTATGCCGGCGAGACGGACGTGATCGTGTGCGATGGCTTTATTGGCAACGTCGCATTGAAGGTCAGCGAAGGCCTGGTGGAAATGGTGTCCAAGATGTTGCGCGAGTCGCTGGAAGCCACCATCACGCGCAAGATCGGCTCGCTGCTGGCGCGCAGGGCCTTTAACGAATTCAAAAAGCGCGTGGATTATGCCGAGTACGGCGGTGCGCCGCTGCTCGGAGTCAAAGGTGTTTGCATCGTCACTCACGGCCGCCCCAACGCCAACGCGATCAAGAACGCCATTCGCGTGGCCGCCGAGTTCGCCGAAGGGAACATCAACGAACAGATTGAGGCGGAGCTGGCCAACGGACAACTGGTGGGCGCCTCCGCCGCTGCAAAGGCTGACTAAATATGTTTCGGCCACTTCTGGTTTGCTTCTTCGCGCTAGCTTCTATTGCCGGGGCCGCGGAAGACCCGGTGCAGTGGACGCTGACGTTCGACACGAAATCGGCAGCGCCGGGCTCGCACGTCGCCGGCAAGCTCACCGGAACCATTCAACCGCACTGGCACGTTTATTCGATGACCACGCCGGCGGGGGGGCCGAACCCGACCAAGGCGAGTATCGCGGACAATCCGGCGGTCGCCGGATTCAAGATCTATCAGGCCAAGCCCGTACGCAAGCTGGACCCCAGCTTCGGCATCGATACCGAAACATTTTCCGAGCAGTATGTGCTTTTGTTTGACATCGAGCTGAAGAAGGCCGCGGCCGCCGGACCGGTGGATATCGCCGCCAACGTACGCTACCAATCCTGCAACGATACGATCTGCCTGCCGCCCAAAAAGAAATCTGCCGCTGCCTCTATCATGATCGACCCGTCGGCCCAGGCTGCGGCCATCGTGATCCCTGCTGAATATACCTTGGTGCCAACCCCTGTGCCTGGAGCGCAATCAACGTCTTCTGCCTTGCCTCCCGCTCCGACGCCGGCGTCGGCCTCCGGCGTTGGCTTGTTTTTCCTCCTGGCGGCCTTTGGCGCGGGCATCGCCGCGATCTTCACCCCGTGCGTTTTCCCCATGATCCCTTTCACTGTCTCGTATTTCTTGAATCGCCAGACGGGCAGCAGGAAGAACGGGGTGTTGCAAGCCATCGCCTTTTGCCTGGGCATTATCGTCTTCTTCACCGGGATCGGTGCGTTGCTCAAGGTACTGGTGGGTGCCGCGGGAGTGGTGCAACTCGGCAACAGCCCTTGGGTGAACGGGTTCATCGGAGCGTTGTTCGTCGTGTTTGGTTTGAGCCTTCTCGGCGCGTATGAGCTGGCGCTTCCCTCGGGCCTGCTCACGAAATTGAATCGGGCGTCGGAAGGCGGCGGTTATTTCGGGTCGCTGCTGATGGGCCTCACCTTCACGCTGACGTCGTTCGCTTGTATCGGGCCGTTCATGGGATCGCTGCTGGCCGGTTCGGTTCAGAGCGGAGGATTGCAGCCGATCGCTGGCATGGCCGCCTTTGCCACTGGCCTGGCCGCGCCCTTCTTCCTGCTCGCGCTTTTTCCATCGTTCCTGCAAAGGATGCCCAAGAGCGGCGGCTGGCTGCTGCGAGTGAAAGTGGTGCTGGGATTCGTGGTGCTCGCCATCGCCATGAAGTACCTGAGCTCGGCCGATCAAATCCTGCAAACCGAGTTCATCTCGCGCGAGATCTTTCTAGCTTCCTGGGTGGTGCTTTTTGCCCTGCCGGGTCTTTATCTGCTCGGCTTTCTGCGCCTGGAGGGAATCAAACCGGAGGATCCTTTGGGCGTGGGCCGGGTGCTGGTGGCCGCGCTTTTCCTGACGTTCTCCATCAGCTTATTGCCCGGATTGTTTGGCGCCTCGCTCGGCAATGTGGAAGCGTTTATTCCCGTGCAAGCCAAAGGCATCGCCTTATTAGGCGGGGGCGGCGAACCGGGAGCGCCCGTGTGGCTGAAGAACCAGTACAAGGAAGCGCTCTCCAAAGCGCGCGCCGAAAACAAGCTGGTCTTTATCAACTTCACCGGCTATGCCTGCACCAACTGCCACTGGATGAAGGCCAATATGTTTCCGCGTCCGGAAATCACCGGCCTGTTGAAGGACTTCGTGCTGGTGGATCTATATACCGATGGCACCGACGCCGAGTCCGAGCAAAACCAGCAGCTGGAAGAAAAGCGCTTCGGAACCGTGGCCATTCCGTTCTACGCCATTCTCGATCCCGGCGAGCGCACCATCGCTACGTTCCCGGGCCTGACACGCAAACCCGCGGAATTTGTCACGTTTCTGAAAACCCGCGCTACCGGCGTCGCCTCCACTTTGCCAGGTACAACTCCGCCGCGAAGCTCTCTTGTTCCCGGTCGCTCGCGGCCTGCCATGCCTCACGAGCTTTTTCGAGCAATCGCTCTAGCAGCTCCGCGCTTCTCCGCGCTTCGATAACCCGCTGGCGCTGCTGTTCCACTTGCACTTCCGCTTGCCGTTGCCGGTTTTCGATATCCCGAATTCTGCTCCGCGCGTGTAGCCGGTAGGCATCCAGCGACGCCAGGTCCGTCGCCTTGATGGAGGCCTGCCCCAGTACTTCCCGTTCGCTGCGGCCACGCTCGGTTTCGATGTTCTGTTTTTCTTCCCGGAGTGCCTGCAGATTTCCTCGCAGGTGCTCCAGCTTGGCCTCTTCGAGCGTGGCTTGCCCGGCCCGCCAGCGACGCACGCGGTCCAACGAGAATTGAAAACGTTTCATTCTTTAACTAGCTCCGCCGGCTTTAGGTTGCTTCCGCCCGCGGTCCAACGAGAATTGAAAACGTTTCATTCTTTAACTAGCTCCGCCGGCTTTAGGTTGCTTCCGCCCGCTTGGCCAGCTCCCGCAATCCAGCCATGGTTTTTTCGAACGGGCTCTCTTCATTGCTGGCTTGTTTCAGAAAATCGAGCAGCAGCGGCCGCACACGGATGGCCGCGTCCAGCTTCGGATTGGCGCCGCTCAAGTAGGCTCCCAGGTTGATCAGGTCCGCCGAGCGCTCGTGCGTGGCCAGCGCCTCCCGGATCTTGCTCGCGGCTTCCTTTTGCTCAGGCGTACACAGGCGCGGCGCAAGCCGGCTGACGGACTGCAATATATCAATGGCCGGATAATGTCCCGCCGCGCCCAGCTCGCGCGACAAGACGATGTGGCCGTCCAGAATGGCCCGCACCGCGTCGCAGATGGGTTCGTTGAAATCGTCGCCTTCCACCAGCACCGTGAAAAACCCGGTGATCGACCCGCGTCGAAACCTCCCCGCCCGTTCGAAGATCTTCGGCAGCAGGTGGAAGACCGACGGCGTGTAGCCCTTCTGGCTGGGCGGCTCACCGGCGGCCAGGCCAATCTCGCGCTGCGCCATGGCCAGCCGCGTCACCGAATCCATTACCAGCAGCACATCTTTGCCTTGATCGCGAAAGTATTCAGCCACCGCGAGCGCGACAAACGCGGCGCGAATCCGCAAAGGCGCCGGCCGGTCGGAAGTTGCCACCACTATCACCGATTTTTTCAAGCCCTGGGGGCCCAACTCCTGCTCGATGAAATCCCGCACCTCCCGATTGCGCTCGCCAATCAGCGCGATCACGCTGACGTCAGCCGAACTGGTGCGCGCCATCGCTCCCAGCAGCGTGCTCTTACCCACGCCCGAGCCGCCAAAAATTCCAATTCTCTGCCCCTTGCCGCACGTCAACAGGCTGTCGATCGCTCGAATTCCAGTAGCCAGCGCGTCGGCGATCGGTTCACGGTCGAGCGGCCCCGGCGGCGACGCGTAAAGCTCATACGGTTCGCCGCCGGAGCTCTGCCCCAAGCCGCCGGAGCTCTGCCCCAAAAAGATCGGCCCCAGACCGTCCATAGGTTTTCCAAATCCGTCGATCACGCGGCCGAGCAGTTGCGGCCCGGCCTCCATTTTCGAATCTTCCTTGCGCCCCACGATTGGATCGCCCAGGTGCAAGCCATCCGTCTCCTCCAGCGGCATCGACAGCAGGTGCCCATCGCGGAAGCCGATCACCTGGGTGCGAATCAAGCGCCCGTTGCGCGTCGCGATCTCGCAGAAATCGCCCACCGCCGCTTCCGGCCCTTTCGATTCCACCAGCAAGCCCACCAGCTCCGTAACGCTGCCCGTCCAACGGCAGGTCTCGATGAGCGCCAGCTTCTCGTAATAAGGTTTCAGGTTCAAGCGGCTTCCCTCAATGCGAGCTCCGGACCAGATCCGCGAAGCCGCGCTCGATCTCGGCGAGCTGCGTGTCGACCGATGCATCCAGCAGCCCGCGGCCGGACTCGATAATCACGCCGCCCGGCGCCAGGTTCGCATCTCCAATCACCTCCACGCGGTGCGGCAGACCCATTTGCTCGAAGAATTGCCGCACCATGACGGCGTCCTGACGCGAAACCCGCACTTGATGTACTTCGCGCGCTTCAATTTTTTCCAACGCCGCCTTCACCAGACCGAGCAATGCCTCGGGCGCCATCGTCAGCTCGCGATGCAGTACGCGGCGTGCAACCGCCAAAGCCAGCGCAACGACATCCTGCTCCGCTTCGCGCCGGGAGCGCGCACGGAACCCGGTGAGCTCCTCAATGCTGCGAGCCAACGTCATCTGCATCGCTTCTACCTGCGCGGCGAAAGTTTGGCGGATTCCGGCTTGGCCTTCCTCGAAACCTTCCCGATGGGCGGCGGCGAGAAGCTGTTCGATGTCGACCGGCTCTCTGGCGGCGCCCGGCAGGCCCGCTTCCGGGATAGCGCTACCCGATTGTCCGTCGCTGGTAATGGCGCCGGAGATGGCCTCAGCCGAAGTGACCCGGCGCCAGGCCATCGGCTCGGTCACAATTTCCTGGCCGCGCATCAATTTAGAGGACATACCGCTCGCTAGACGACATGCCGCTCCTCACTTCACCGGAAGCACCGGACCAGCAACAGTCTTCAGACCACATACTGCTCTCCCACCGTGCCCTTGAGACTGATCGTTCCCTCGGCTTCCAACTGCCGGATCACGGCAATGATCTGCTGCTGCGCCGCTTCCACTTCTTTGATCTTGATCGGCCCGAGCGACTCCAGGTCCTCCTTCAGCATGTCGGCCCCGCGCTGGGACATGAGCTGCAGAATGTGATTCTTCAGTTGTTCGCTCGTGCCCTTCAGCGCCGTGGTCAGGACCTTGCGGTCCACCTTGCCCAGCATTTCCTTGATGGCCTCCTGGCTCAGCAGCAGCAGGTCTTCAAAGACGAACATCATATGCCGGATGGTCTCCACCAGCTTCGGATCGTTCTGCTCGATGGCTTCCAAAATGTCCTTGCTGCTGCCCGAATCCAGGCGATTGAACATCTCCGACACCGCGCGCACCCCTCCGTAGGACTCGCGGTTCAGTTCGCCCAGCGATTTGAGCCGCTGCCCGATGATCGCGGCGATCTTGGAGACAATGAGGGGCGAGATCTGGTCCAGATGCGCCATCCGCAGCGCCACATCCGCCCGCAGCTCCTGCGGGAGCGAGGTGAGCAAACCGGCCGCCTGGGAGGCGTTCAGATGCGAGAGGATCAACGCGATGGTCTGCGGATGCTCGTTATGGATAAACTTGGCGAGCTGCTGTGGATCGGCCTTTTGCAGCGTATCGAAATTGGCCAGCTCGGAGCCCAGCGTCTTGACGAGCCGGTCCACCAGTCTTCTCGCGTGCTCCGGCCCGAACGCGCTATTCAGCATTTTTTTCGCGTAGTCGATGCCGCCCTTGAGAACATAGTCGTGGGCCATCGACATCTGGTAGAACTCTTCGAGAACCCCCTCGGCCTGGTCGTTACTGATGGAGGTGATGCGCGCCACTTCGTGGCCGATGGCCTGCACTTCTTCCTCGTCCATCTGCCGCAGGATATCGGCTGTGACCTGGTCTCCCAGAATGATCATGAGAATGGCGGCCTTGCGGATGCCGGGCACATTGGGCGGGCTGGCGGACTCGAGGTTTTGAATCATTTCTTCACCGGGCCGCTGCGGTCATTGCTTGGTAAACCCGCTTCGCTTCATCGCTTCCCTTCGTCGCCAGATTCGGCCATCCAGGCCCGCAGGACGTGCGCCATCCCGGCAGCGTCTTTCTTGGCCTGTTCGCTGATGTGTTTGGTCAGCACCGCGGCTTTCTTGGTAACGGGCGGCAGCTTCAAGGAATTCAGAGCGTCCGATTCCTGCTTTTGCCGCTGCGCCACCTGATCCGCCAAATGGCTTTCGATGCTGGGGTCGGCGGCGGATCCCGCGGGGAGCTCGCCGGGCAGCGCAATCGACCCACTGGGCGATTTCTTCCGCGTCGCTCGCAGAACAACCAGAAGCAGAGCCAGCAACAGCACCGCTCCCAATCCCACGCCGATCGCGAGAACCCTGTTCTTGACAAATTGCTCCTGCCAGGTCAATGGCCGGGGGGGCGACGGATTGGCCGGCGGGAGCTGCTCGGGATTCAGCGTCAATTCGAACGGCAGCGTCTCTACCACCAGCTGGTCTCCCCGCGCGGTGGATAATCCGATGACGCCCGCCACCAGATCGTGAATGGCTGTCAGTTTTTCCGCCGAGGGCGCCTCTACAATCCGTTTGGCCTTCGCCCCGCTACCTTCGTAGCGCACCGTGGAATCCACCAGAAGCGAGACCGACATGCGCTTGATGGCGCCCTGTGGCTCACGCACGTGACGCACCGTGTGACTGGTCTGGTAACTGATGTTCTCGGTGCGCCTGCTCACGCTGTTGCCGCCCACGCCCGCCCGAGCGGTGGGCCGCGGCAGGGTGGATGGCGTACCCGGAATGCCCGAGGCCATCGCTCCAACGCTGGTGTCTTCGGTCTTTTGGGAATTGACCATCACCGATTTGGTCGGGTCGAAGGTCTCCTGGCTCTGGTCGGCGCTCGAAAAGTCGCACTCCACCAGCGTTGTAGCGCGGAAATTGTTGGCGCCGAGCAAAGGATCGAGGGTGTGATTGATTTTGGCGAGAAGATCGCGCTCCAGCTTCTGCTGGTATTCGAGCGACTCCTCGGACGGCTGGGGATCGTCAGTCGAAGCAGCTTTGAGCGCCCGGTTCAGCAAGTCGCCGCGGGTGTCGACCACCGAAACCGCCTCGGGAAGCAGGCCGTCCACCGCGCTTGCTACCAGTTGGCAAATAGCTGCTACGTTCTGCCGCGACAATTGCATGCCCGGACGCAGTTTGACCAGCACGCTGGCTTTCGCGGGCTGCCGCGTGTCCAGGAAGAGAGAGTCCTTGGGAAAAGTAATGGCGACGCGCGCCTGCTCTACCGCCGCCAGCAAGATGATGGACCGCTCCAACTCGCCCTCGAGCGCCCGGTGATAGTTCACCTGTTCGGTGAAGTCGCTCATCCCGAAAGTCGTCTTGTCGAACAGCTCGAACCCGACATGCCCGCTCTTGGGGAGTCCCGCCGCAGCCATCTGCAGCCGCAGTTCGGCCACGCGCTCCGCCGGCACCAGCACGACGGAGCCGTTTTCCGACAATCGAAATTCGGTTCCGCTCTCGCGCAGTTTCGCCACCACGGCCCCGGCGTCCTCCGGCGCCAGCGAGCTGTACAGCGGGCGGAAGTCGCGCTCGCGATTCCAGTGCGACAAGAGCGCCAGGCCCCCGATCACTGCCGCTGCCGCCAGAACGAGCGAGAGTATCTGCTTCCAGTTCAGGCTCCCCAGCAGTCGTTTGATTTCATCCATCTTTGAGATATTTCGCGATGCCCGGTTACCAACCCCTAATCCCCAACCCCCAATCCCCGGCCTGATAAAAGCCGCTTCGCTTCATGAGCTCCTACATCTGCATGCGCATTACTTCCTGGTAGGCCGATACCACCTTGTTGCGCATTTGCAGGAACAGGTCGAACGACATGGCTGCCTCTTGAGTCGCCAGAGCCACCTTATGTACCTCTTCGTCCTCGCCGCCGAGAAATTTACCGATACTCGATTGCGCATTCTGCTGGAACTGGTCCACGCGGCCGATGGCATCTGCCAGGACGGAGCTGAATCCGGCGCCGGACGACCCCGCTGAACTGGATGTCGCGCTGGCCGTTGAACTGACGGACGGGAGCGGAATCGCCGCCGGAGCCCGGATGGAGGTGATGGGTAGAGACACAGGATCACCTTAAAAGATCGATAGAATGCTGGATCATGTCCTTGATCGCCGACATGGCCGCGACGTTTCCCTCGAAGCCGCGCTGCGCGCTCAGCAGGTCCACCATATCCTCAGCCGGGTTCACGTTGGGATACGCTACGTAACCATCCTTATCCGCGTCGGGATTTCCCGGCTGGTATCGCTTCTCTCCTTCGGTGCTGTCTTCGATGACGGCCGCCACTTCTACGCCCGTGACCCCGTTGGTCATCTCGCTCTGGAAAACCGAGGAAAACGGCGAGGTTTGAGGCGCGCTTTGAAATACCGCGTCCTGTCGACGGTAGGGGCCGCCTTCGGGGGTGCGCGTAGTCTCTGAATTCGCCAGGTTCTGCACCAGAAGTTCCGCTCGTGTGCGCTGCGCGGCCATCCCGGATTCGCTGACCGACAGCACCCCGAACAAACTCATCAGGCTTGACCTTCTTTGATCGCCGACTCCACAATCTTGAGCTGGGCCCGCATCAAGTTGGAGGCGACATTGAACCGCAGAGCGGTTTCGGCCAACAGCCGCGTTTCGCGGTCCAGGCTGACATTGTTGCCATCGCTCTTCACCACCAACCCGGGAGTGTCCATGACGTTGGGAGCCGGGCTTGCCTGTCCACCGCTGGCTTGTCCCGCGCTTTCGGAGGACAAACTGGTGTACTCGAACTCGAAGTCTATGTCTTTGGACTTATAGCCCGGGGTATCGATATTGGCTATATTAGAAACCACCAGCTTCTGCCGGCTGCTTAGCAAGTCCATATAGCGCTCGATATTATTGGTGATCGTGTCTGCTACTACCACGCATCGATCTGTGCACCCGTCCGGCCAAATCACTCGCTCTGCTTTATCAGCCACTTGTGTTCCACCATCGCCCGCTCCACAGTGGATTGGCGCGCCAAAATCCTGGCGGTGCCAACCGAACTAGCGTTTCAGCGGCGAAACAACAACTAATTTCGGCCTCCACGTTGACAGAAATAGTACTAGACTAGGTACTAGTTCAGAGCACTACAAAACGGCTTCTAAAGCTGTTCGGAACCTGGAACTAGGTAGTTTCGCGGGGTTAGTTTAAGCGTTACCTGAAATTGATTACGTACCAGTACCCCTGTAGAATCTAGATGCGGATGGTCGATACACTATATATGAACGAAACCTTCACGACAGTGGAAGATAATGGAGTACGCCACACCCCTGCGGAGCCTAGGAAGGGCATGATTCGGGTACTCATTGCCGACGATCATCCGATCGTCCGTGACGGGCTCAAGAAACTTCTCAGCCTCGAAGAGGACTTCCAAGTCGTGGGCGAAGCTTCGGACGGCTGCGAGGTGCTGGACCGGGTGCAGGAGCTGGATCCCGACGTTCTTCTGCTGGATCTGCGCATGCCCAACCTGGACGGCCTTTCCGCATTGCAAGCCCTGCAGCAGACCAACAAACGTACGCGAGTGATCGTACTCACGGCATCGGAAGATAAGAACGAATTCGTGCAGGCCATGAAGCTGGGATGCTCCGGCATCGTGCTGAAACAGACCGCGCCCGAGTTGATCGTGAAGAGCATCCGCAAAGTTCACGGTGGTGAAATCTGGCTGGATTCGCATACAACGGCGGCCGTGATGCGGCAGTTCGCCGCGCCCGGAGAAGTTGGTAGCGGCGGCGGCTCGGGCAAAACCCGCGAGCGCTCCCCTCTCAGTCAGCGCGAACGCGAGATCGTCCAACTGGTAGCCCAGGGTTATAAGAACAAGGAAATGGCCGAAAAGATGTTCATTAGCGAGCAGACGGTCAAAAACCACCTGCACAACATCTTTGACAAGCTGGGTGTCTCAGATCGCCTGGAACTGGCCCTCTACGCCATCCACAAAGGTCTTCACTTGGCCGCCGAACGCTGAAGCGGTCTTCAATCATTTTCTCTCCTGCGCGGGCTGGCGAATTTGCCAGCTCGCTTTCTCCCCCGCACCGCCCCCTGCCGCACCGCCCCTGCTACACCGTCACCTCCAGCGCCGTCTGTTCGAGCGCCGTCACCCTTAGCTTCTCCTACCGTGTCAGCCTCAGCCTTTTTCCCCGCATCTTTTGGTACTTTCCACCCATTGCGGGCTATACCGGCATGGGAATAAAGTCCTTGGTACGGAGCTACCAGACATGCGAATTACGCTCGTACTATCGTTGCTTTGCCTCGCTGGAGCGGCTACGCTCCCGGCTCAAGTGCCTGTGATGCACAAGGTACTACCCGAAAACGGCCAAATCGGATCGGTCCTGCGGATCCAGGGCGTCTTTCTCGGAAAGACCCGGGTGGACGAGGTCTATCTGACCGACCACACCTTCGACATGAAGGTGAAGGTGCTGGATCAGACGGAAGACTCCATCGAGTTCCGCATCCCACCCTTCGTCAAACCCGGCCGTTTGCAGCTTCTCGTCAAGACCGCCGGTAAAGAGCCCATGCTGCTGGAGCAGCCCGTTTATATCAACATCGACGAGGCGAAGGACAAGGAGACCCTGGTTGCTACTAGTGCCGCGAAGAGCGCCTCCAATGACGCTCCGGCGCCCGCTCCCGCGCCTCCGGCATCTGCCGCGCCTGCTGCCAGCGGGACGAAATAAACCGCCAGATCACTGCTGTTGCTGCTGTTGTTGTTGATGATGAGCGGCCAGGTCCGGGTCCAGGCCATCTTCACGCAGCGCCTGGGACCAGTCTTCGATACCCAGTTCCGGCTCAAGCGGCGGGGCATCGGATGGCGCAACGTGAACCGATACCAGCAACTGGCTATCGGCCGACCCCTTGAAGATGCCTTTGGTGGGAGGGACGTCGGCATAATCGCGCCCTACCGACGTGCGCACATGCCGCTCGCCGGCAAGAACATTATTGGTTGGATCCAGGCCCACCCAGCCTAAGCCCGGAAGCAGCGTCTCCACCCAGGCATGTGTCGCGCCCTCGGCCGACCGTGTCTTGTCGCCCGCCTTGTGAAATAAGTAGCCACTGACGTAGCGGCAAGGAATTCCGATGCGCCGCGTCAAGCCGATCATAATATGGGCGAAGTCCTGGCAAACGCCCTGCCGGCTTTCAAGCGCGTGGTCGATGGGCGAATCCACGCTGGTGCTCTTGGGAACATAGGCGATCTTGCTATAGAGCAGCGCGTTGAGGTTCAGCACGAACTCCAGAGGATCGCGCTGGCGCGCCTTCTCGCGCGATTCCACCTCCAGCTCGTGCGCGAACTGCTCCAGCAGCTCTGTGGACTGGCCGAAATGGCTGGGCATCAGCATCTCGATATAGTCCCCGGCGGCGATCATGTCATCCAGTTCGTCCCAGGCGCTCTCGCCGAGCGTTTTCGGCAAGGCCAGCGCCGGCTGCACGTCCACCAGGGCGTCGGCAACGATGGAGAGCTGCTTATGCCTGCCAGGCACATCGAAGTGATGCACCGTGTTACCCAGGTAGTCCCGGTAATACTGCACGCGGGCCTTGGGCTGCACCATCAGTTGGAAGGAAAGGCAGCGCTGCGGACCATCCGAACGCGGCTGCATCCGAGCCTCCATCAAGCTTTCGCTCACGTGCGCACTGTAGCGGAATTTGGTCAGGTGGCGAATGGAATAATACATTAAGCCCTCTTTTGCTGTTACGCCTCGATCGCCGCTTCCACGGGATAAGTGATATACACCTCGTAAATAGCGGTGTGGATGCGCGCGCACTGTTTCTGGATATCGGCGAAAAACTCGGCCAGACCCGCGACCACTTCTTCGAGCGGCGTAAACATCAGCCCGGCGCTGAGACGGCCTGCAATCTTGGCCACGCGCGGCGATCGATTGCTGGCCGCCGCCTGATTGATGGCTTCGAGCGAGCGCTGTAAGTGATCGGCCGCAAAACGAACCGAATGCGGAAATTCGTTGTTCAGCAGCAGGAACTCGGCCACACGCTCCGGACGCAGATCGGCCGTGTAGACCTTGCAATAGGCTTCAAAGGCGGTGCAGCTGCGCAGCAGGCCGATCCATTCCATGTGCTCGCCGGAGTCCATCGGTTGCCCGGCCGGAAACTCGTGGAAGTAAATGTCGAGCAGACGCGCGATGGCCGCCGCGCGTTCGATGAAACGGCCAACCTGGATGAATTGCCAGCCTTCGCCGTGATTCATGGTGGAGTCGGTGACGCCCTGCACCAGGTGCGAGCTTTCGAGAATCACGGCCAGAAAATCCAGCGGCTGCGACATCCATAAACCAGCCGATTCCATGCGCCTGACTTCATGGAACAGGCGGTTGAGCTGTTCCCACATCTCCGAGCTGATCTGCTCGCGAACCTGCCGCGCGTTTTCGCGCGCCGACGCGATGCCGCCCGTAATGACGCGCAGCGCGTAGGTCTGAGCGCGGGTGAACGGATCGCTGTTCTCGGTAACGGAGCCGGGATGGCCCAGGCTGGCCAACACCCGCAGCCAGCGGCGGTCGGATGACTTGGGGTCCTGCTCCAGCATCAGGTTCAACTGGACGCCCAGCACACGCGCGGTATGTTCCGCCCGTTCCAGGTAGCGGCTCATCCAATACATGCTTTCAGCGACTCTTGATAACATCGATTCCGTTTTCCGTCCCTCTTACGGTCGCGGCTCAGTACGGTCGCGGCTAAGCTTACTGCAACACCCAGGTGTCCTTGCTGCCACCGCCTTGCGATGAATTTACCACCAGCGATCCCGAGCGCAAGGCCACGCGCGTCAATCCGCCCGGCACGATGGTCACCTTGTCGCCGCACAGGATGTACGGGCGCAGATCGACATGCCTGGGCTCCACGCGGCCATCGAAGAAGCACGGCGCGCGCGATAGCATGATGGTGGGCTGAGCGATGTAATTGCGCGGATCGGCTTCAATGCGCTCGCGAAACTCTTCGCGCTGCTCGGCGGTGGAGTGCGGCCCGATCAGCATCCCATAGCCGCCCGATTCGCCCACTGCTTTCACCACATACTTCTCCAGATTCGCCAGCACGTGTTGGCGCTGAGCCGGCTCGGTAAGCAAAAATGTCTCGACGTTGTCCAGAATCGGATCTTCGCCGAGAAAATATTTGATCAGCTTTGGGACGTAGGCGTACAGCGCCTTGTCGTCGGCCACGCCGGTGCCGAGCGCATTGGCCAGCGTCACGTTGCCCGCGCGATAAGCATTGAATAATCCGGCCACGCCCAGGATCGAGTCCGATCGAAACGCCAGTGGATCGATAAAGTCGTCATCCACGCGCCGGTAGATGACGTCGACGCGCCGCAAGCCGCCCGTGGTGCGCATGTAGACGACGTTGTCGTGCACCACCAGGTCGCGGCCCTCCACCAGCTCGATGCCCATCTGGCGGGCCAGATAGGTGTGTTCGAAGTACGCCGAGTTGTACACGCCGGGTGTGAGCAGCACGATGTTCGGCTCGCCGCGCCCTTCGGGAGCGAGCGCGCGCAGCGTAGTCAGCAGAGCTTCGGGATAATGATCGATCGGACGAATGTCGGTGTGCTGGAATAATTCCGGGAAGATCCGCTTCATGACCTGGCGCGAGGTCAGCATGTAGGAAACGCCGCTCGGCACGCGGAGATTATCTTCCAGGACAACAAATCGCCCGTCGGGCAGGCGGATCAGGTCCGTACCCATGACCGCGACATAAATATTCTTGGGCGCCGTCACTCCGCGCATCTGCCGCCGAAAATGTTTACAGCTATAAACCATCTCGCGCGGCACCACCCCGTCAGCCAGGCAGCGGCCTTCGTTGTAGATGTCGCGCAAAAACATATTGAGCGCCGTGATGCGCTGCGTCAGCCCTTTTTCGATGGTCTGCCATTCGGCGCTGGTGATGATGCGCGGCAACAAGTCGTGCGGAAAAATGCGTTCGGTGCCTTCATCGCGGCCGTAAACGGTGAACGTGATGCCCTGATGCAGAAACGCCACATCGGCGGCCTGCTTTTTGCGTCTCATCTGTTCGGCGGGCAAGCCTAGCAAGAGCTCATACAGCGCCCGATAATGCTTGCGCGGCTGGCGCTCGGCGTCGAACATTTCGTCGAACGCGTCGTCTAAAACGTAGCTTGCAAAGGGACCGGAAGCGATGCGGGGTTCGTCGAATCCAGGGGTAGCCATGAGCACTAAAATTGCAGGCCAGCTTCAGACTGGGAAGGTGTAATTCAGATTATCACAATTGCGTAAACTGAAGATTGTTTTCCCTGCTTCTTCACCCCTCACACGACCGCGAAGATATTCTGATTGCTGAACTTCAGGAGTGCGGGACGGCGGGCGTGGCCGAGGAGGTTGACGGGCTGCGGGCTTTTTTTGAACGCGATGAGGATGCTGTGTCATTCCTCGATCGCTTCGCCGAATTTTCTCCGGAGCTTCGCCAGGAAGAACCCACCGATTGGGAGCGAGTTACTCGCGATGCGTGGCCTCCACTCTCGGTGGGGGAGCGGTTCTACTTGGTGGCGCCCTGGGATAAAGAAGCGCCCACTCCTCCGGGCCGCGTGCGATTGGAAATTTATCCCGGCATGGCTTGCGGAACGGGCCGTCATCCGGCGACACAACTTTGTTTGCAGGCGATCGAGCGTTACGTCAGGCCGGGCGATCGAGTGCTGGACGTAGGGTGCGGATCGGGCATTTTGTCGGATGCCAGCGTGCTCGTCGGCGCGGCTTGTGTGATCGGCTGCGATATCGATCCCGATGCGGTTCGCATCGCGCGCGAACGCGTCGCTGTGCCCATGTTCGTCGGCTCGGCGGAAGCGGTGCGTTCCGAATGGGCCGACGTGATCGTCGCCAACATCGACGCCGCGACGCTGGAGCGGATCGCGCCCGAATTGGAACGAGTGCGCAATCCCGGGTCCACGCTCATCGTTTCCGGCTTTCCGGAGTGGGACCTTCCCGAAGGCTTTGTCCCGCAGGAGACTCTATCCCTGCACGAGTGGCGTTGTTTCATCCGCGTTTATCCGCGTTGACCGCAGATAAACACGGATCCCAAAAGAAGAAGCCCACGGAACTTGGCGCGCGCCGTGGGCGGAGTTAAAGGACTCGCGCAAAACGGAGCGCGGCGTAATCGCTAACTGGCTTAATTAACGGTCCACACCGCGCACTTTGCGCTTCAAGGAGGAGAAGGTATCTGCTATTCAGACGCAGGCCGGCGCTTTAAAGTCGGACGGTCGTCATCATCGGTATTGGTGGTGCCGCCGTTACTATTGCCGTCGTCTACGGTGCCGGTGCCCGATCCGGGCGCGCGCCTGAGAGTGGGACGATTCGGGTCTGCCGGGTTATCGATCTTGCGCTTGTTGTGCATCGCCATCAAGCGCGCTTTCACGTCGTTAAACTCGGACGTCGTCACCACATACTCGGGCTTGGCCTTGAGATACTCCTGAATGTTTTTCTGAGCGGCGCGAATACGGTCGTCCGTCATGGGGTGCGTGGAGAAAACCTTGGCGATTGTTCCCGGCTTACGTTTCTCCAGGGTCTCGATTTTCTCAAAGAAGTCCACAAAGGCCTCCGGGTCGTAGCCGGTCTTGTACATGTATTCCAGACCCAGCAAGTCAGCCTCGGATTCCATGGAGCGCGAAAACTTCAGGAAGCCCACCGGCACCAGCACGCTGGCCGCCTGATAGATCCCATAACCGGTCCAGCCGCCCATGAAGATCAGCGGGATCATCCCGATTTGCGCGATCTCGCCGCGCGTCGCCTGCCGCGTTCCGTGGCGTGCGGCAACGTGCCCGATTTCATGCGCCATCACACCCGCCAGCTCCGCTTCGTTGTCCGCCTTCATAATCAGACCGGAGTTCACAAAGAAGAATCCGCCCGGCAGCGCGAAGGCGTTCACTTCCTCGCTGTCGATGACCTTGATGGTGAATGGCACCTTCGCGTCGGAATTCCGCACCAGGTTCTGGCCCACACGATTGACGTATTCGGCAATCACCGGGTCGTTGATGATCTTGGCTTGACGCTCTACTTCGGAAGCCAGCTGCTTGCCCAGCGCAATCTCTTTCTCGAGCGAGTAGAAGTTGACCTTCCCGCTCACGTTCCGATTGCCGATCTGGTCAGGGTCTTTCTCCGGATCCTCCGCGAAGACGCGACCCGGCGCAACCAACGCCAGAGCAAGCGAAAAACTCAGGCTAGCGGACAACAGGCGTTTCATCCACAAACTCCTACAGTCGAGTATAAACCCTCACGCTTTATACGTATAGTGGTCATTATGGGTTTCGAGCAGGATTTCCAACCACTTTGGAAGCAGTACCGGGACGAGTTCCCGGTTACCCAAAACCTGATCTACCTGAACCACGCCGCAGTGGCGCCATTGCCCCGACGGTCTGCCAGCGCCATGCAGGGCTTGGCCGAGGACGCTCACCAATTCGGCTCGCTCCATTACGACAAATGGTTGGATGCCTATGAAGGCCTGAGGGTTGCGGCCGCCCGTCTCATTGGCGCGAACCGCAGCGAAATCGCGATCGTCAAGAATACGTCGGAGGGTATCTCCACCGTGGCACTGGGTCTCGATTGGCACCCGGGCGACCGCATCGTCGCCTTCCGCGAGGAGTTCCCTGCAAACTACTACCCATGGCTACGCTTAGAGGCCAAAAGGTGTTACGTCGAGTGGCTTTCCGTGACTGATCCGTTGGAGAAGATCGAGATTGCCTGCACCGGCGCAAAGCTGCTGTCCATCAGTTTCGTCCAGTATCTCAACGGATTCCGGGCCGATTTGAACGCGATTGGTGCAATCTGCAAGCGGCACAAGTGCTTCTTTTTCGTGGACGCCATCCAAGGCATGGGCGCATTTCCGCTCGACGTGGAAGCCGCGCATATCGACGCACTGGCCGCGGATGGGCACAAATGGCTGCTCGGTCCGGAAGGATGCGGCATTCTGTACGTTCGAAAGTCGCGCCAGGATTCCATTTTTCCCGAAGAGTTCGGCTGGACCACCGTGGCGGGGTACAACGATTACGCGTCTCGCGATATGGCGCTGCGGCAGGACGCCGGACGTTATGAGTGCGGAACGTCTGAACACGATTGGTTGCTATGGCTTACGCACATCAATTGAACTATTGCTAGAGGCCGATGTCCAGCGTATCGCGCCGGCGGTTCAGGCCCTGACGGACCAACTTGCCGCAGGTGCCATCGGCAAGGGCTATCAGCTCTTAGGCGATCGCACACCCGAGAATGGCGCGGGCATCATCGCGATTCAGAAGCCGGGCTTGGACAGCCGCAAAGTGGTGTATGACCTGAAGCAGAAGGGCATCCTGGCCGCACCCCGTCAGGGTTGGGTCCGCTGCTCGCCGCATTTCTACCTCAGCCCGGACGACATCGAACGCGTGATCGAAGCTCTGCCCTAGATTCCGAGCCGCGCCCAAAGGAAGCGGTAGCGAGCTTTTCAGCAACCCGTGTGTTCAGTTTAGAACGCTAAAACGCAATCCCCACCAGAAACTGAATCTGGTTGAGCCTGGATGCCGCCAGGTTGGTGACCGGCGCAGGGGATCCGCTCGGCGTTTGGCCGTAGGTAAGGTTCGCGTCCGAACCCCATCGTATGTACCGCAACTCGGGCTCCAGGCGCAACCGTCTCAATTTGATTTCCACACCCGCGCCAATCGTGAAGCCGGCCTTTGAAAGGTAGGCACTCACCGCCGATCCGGAGGCGCGGAAGCTAGGTCCGGCTTCCGCATAGGGCTTCAACAGCGGCAGCGGCAAAAAGTGATATTTTGCCAAGATCGGAAACTCCCAGGAGTTGATTATCGTGGAATTGCGGGCAGTGGATGTTCCATTGTTGATCTCCTGTGTGAGGTCCAATGGATGATACAGCGCGTCGGCCTCCAGCGAAAAGCCCAGGGGCAGATGGAGTTCCACCATCGCACCGATCAGATATTCATTGGAGCCCGAAAACTCCCGAACAAACTCATTTCCCGATGTTCACTGTCACATCGGAGAAAGCGCCGGTAAAGGGAACGCCGCCGCGAATGCCGATCGAAACCGGTTGGGCGAAGGCGGCCAGGCGAGAAGGAAAATAGAGACGGCAAACAGAAGTCGCTAATAACTTTAGCGCGCTCAAGAATCCAACCCCAGCGGGTGCTTGGGCACTTTGTCGCGCGGAAGCTTTCGATTTGGTGAAAAAACGGTCAGGTTAAGGACCCAGCCTAGGATCAGGATCAGTAAGAAAACGAAGGCTGCGGTCCGGCAGGTGGGCCACACGTTCAATATGCTCGTTGACACCAGTAGGCTTGGGACCAGCAGCGATGCCCTCTTGCGCCTGTGCTCTTTCGCCAGCATTAGCTCCTCCAATTCTAGCGGAGACGCTACCTCAAGTTATTCCAGTCCAAGAGGACGCTTGGGAACTTCGTCGCGGAGATTGCGGGGCTTGCGAAACGTACGCTGCAAAATGCGTGACCACGCGACCAATACCAGCAACACGAGCGCTACGCAGGGCAATAACGAGCCACCAATGCGAGGCACGGAAAGCAGCGGCAAGCGTCGCCACAGCAGGACGGCGAAGACAACCAGAAGCACCAGGCGCAGCAGCTTGCGAGCCGACATTCTCCGCCTATTTTAGTCGAGTGCTTTACTCCACGGGCGACCAGGTGGGCCCGGGATCGTAAGTCGGCGGCGGCGTGGCGGTGCGTGCTCCGCGATCTTTCTCATATACCACGCCGTCCTGATTCACGATGAATGTGTGAATTCCGGTAAGGCCGTAGTTGGCCGGCCAAGCAACCAGCGCGAACCCGCCGATCATGGTTTTGCCCATCACGTAGGGATGCGGTCCGCCGGGCGCGTCGGGGCCTTGCGCCTTGAGCACGCGGAAATAATAGCCGTGATAGGGGTGCGTGGGGTTCTCGCCGGCCGCCTCCGCGAATTCCTTCGGAACCGGCGAGCTCTGCGACGGTTTCAGCATACTCGAGCGTCCCGGCGGCAGACCGTTTTTTAATCGCATAAGCCTGCTGAGCGCCGACGAACGCGGCACAAGCCTGGATGGCGTCCAGCTCGTTGGCGCCGATTTCACGCGCACTGAACTTCCACCGCGCCCCGTTGCGGATCAAAGCGCCACCGCTCGCCTTCATGCAGCAGCGGTATGGGAAAGGGCCATTCCTGGTCCCCGATCAGGAGAACCTTCACGTGCGAATTCATCGACGATTGCACCAGATGATGTTTCTGGCCGGCGATCTTCGCGAATTCCTGCCGCTCGGCTGCATCCTGCTTGGCGTCGCCGGAGGTGAGAATGCCTTTAGCCGACGATCCCAGGATGGTCCGCAGCGTCGCTGTATCGTTTTTCGATGCAGCGTCGATCAGCGCCTGAGTCGCCGCGTCGGGCGATTCAAAAGTCTGTTGCGGGATCTTCGCGGCAGCCGGACGCGCCGTCTTGGGTGCTGTGGTGGCCGGCGCCTGCGCAAATGCAGTGCCCGCGGCAACAACAAAAATCATGCTGAATGTTCTTGTGATCATGTTACCTCCGGCCTCCGCCACCACCCCCGTGGAACCCGCCGCCGCCGCCGAAACCGCCGCCCCTCGGAATCCTCCGCCGCCCCCAAAGCCGGCGTGTCCCATGCTGGAAAACCCGTGATCGCTTTGCATCCGCGTCACGCCCCCGCCTTGGATCCCGCCAAAGGCGCTATGACCGCCGCTGAAGCCCCGCTCGGGCGCCGCGAAGCCCCGGTCTGCGCCGCGAGATGCTTCTCCTCCGCGAGATTCTGCTCCTCCGCGAAATGCACTGCCTCCTCTGGATGCCTCTCCACCCCGGAAGCCCTCTCCGCCCCGAGCCGCCGCGGCCCCGCGAAATCCTGCCGCACCACCGAACCGATTGGCCACGGCGCGGCTGCCATACGGCACTCCCAGGCGATGCGCCGGATTGTGCGCCCACACGCCGCCTAAGCCCGGATGGTAATCGTTAAATCCATAGCGGTGGAAGAAATTGCCGTTCAAAATAATCGAACCCCCAAACCAGTTGGGTCCCCAGCCCCATCCGTAGCCACCCCAGAGCCCCCATCCGCCGCCGAAATAGAACCCCAGATCGACGCCGGGGAAAAATGAAAAACCCACGTCGAGCCCCGGATAGAAGAGAGGAGGATAGTAGCCGTAAAGCGGAGGGCCCCAAACCCATTCGGGATTATATTCCGGGACGTAGACCACGCCCGGTTCCGGAGGCAGGATTTGGATAGCGCTCTGCCCGTTGTCAGTTTCAGTGGCCACGTTCATCTGTGGCGTCGACTTCAGTTTGCCGTTTGCCTCCGCCTTGGCGCGCAACTGTTGTACGGCATTCATAACGTCCGGCTGTTGCGCCAGGAAAGCGTTGCCCAAATCCGTGGTCCAGCGAATATCCTGGTTCAGCCGAGTCAAGACATCGGGAAATGCAACTAACGCCTGGACGCTGGGATCCCAGTTTTGCTCCTTCGCCGCGTCCATCAACTTCTGCCCTTTGAGTTTGCGGTTTTGTTGCAACCACTGTTGAGCCTCCACAACCTCGATGGGATAAGTGCTCGCCACCAGGATCTGGCTTAGCAAAGTATCTGGATAAAGCGCGATCGGCGCCACCAGGTCTTGAAGCTGCTGCGGATTGAGCGGTGGCGCCGGCGGCGGAAGTTGTCCGGGCGGCGCTCCCTGGTCTGGAGCTTCTGAAGGGTTGGGAGCGGGCGGCTCCTGAGCAAATAAGGCGGCCGCTAGAAATATTGGCAAACTAATAGCGGCGGCCAGCCTGAGGGTTTTCATGCTTGCGGCCTCCTTGGGCCTTTAACACGCGCACCTAGTTATATGATGCGCTTCGCCCTGTAGAGTTCCGAACCAAATTTGAAACGTCCCTCGTAACCGCGTAGGTGTTGGGCACGCCACAGTCACGTACCTCTAGCGCGTGGTATCGTGGTTTGCAATTCAGGTGTAGCTAGCGATCCCAGTCAGGAGGATTCCCACCATGACACTCACACGTCTTCTAGCCCGCGCCGCGGGTCTTACCTTCAGCGCTTTCGCTCTCTGCGCCTTCGCCCAGGAAGGCCTGCCCACGCAAAAGGTCCTCACCATCGACGTGGCGGAAGCCATCGCCCAGGGCGCCATGGCCCAATGCCGCGCCGACGGCTACAAAGTCACCGTCACGGTTGTCGACGGAGCCAACATTATGAAAGCATTTCTGCGGGACGACGGCGCAAGCATGGCTACAGTGGAAGTGGGCCGCATGAAAGCCAATAGCGTGATGGCTTTTGGACGGCCGTCGGGTCCACCGGCCAATCTGCCTGCCGGTGCTCCTGTTCCAGCGCCCGTATTACCTGGAACCATCAACGCCATGGGCGGCGTACCGATTAAAGTTGGCAATCAGCTCATCGGCGCGGTTTCCGTCAGCGGCGCTCCGGGTGGAGACAAAGACGCCGCCTGCGCGAATGCCGCGCTGGCCAAGGTAGCCGACAAACTGAAGTAGGCTGCGTTTCAGGCAGCTACAGGAGCGGCGGGATTGACGGCTCCTCCTGAACGTGAAAAAATTCAAGAGAGGCGGCATTCGCCGCAATTTTTCACCCCAGGAGGGTATACGTGTCAGTTCGATTGTCTCTGTGCGTTCCGGCTTTGTTGGCCAGCTTCGCCGCAGTGGCATCCGCCGCTCAAGTTCAAGGGATTCTCATTGACGAGATGTGCTCTTCCAAGGCTGAGGTGCGCATCGTTTCCGGTCCGCGTCTGGAAGGCGGCATGATCGTCGCCGAAGCTCACACGCGCCAGTGCGCGCTCATGCCCGCCTGCGAGAGAAGCGGTTATGGCGTGTTCACTTACGACAACAAGTTCCTGAAATTCGACCCGGCTGGCAGCCGCAAGGCCCTGGCGGCGCTGCGAGCGTCGAAAAAGGAAGACGATCTTAAGGTAGAAGTCACCGGCGAGATCCAGGGCGACATGATCAAGGTGGCTAGCCTGAAGCTGATTGAATAGAAAAAGAATTCAGAAGTCAGGAGTCAGAATTCAAAACCGCCACGGCCGGCCGTGGAAATGCATCTGGACGGCGATCCTGACCGCGGGCACGATGCGGCCGTCCTGGTGAGCCGGTTCAAAACGCCAGTGCGACACGGCGGCCAAAGCCGCGCTCTCCAGCTTGCGCACGTCTTTCGTGATGCGGCCGGTCAGCATGGCATTACTCACCGAACCGTCTACGCCAACATCCACCAGCAGGTTGATCACAACATCGCCTACGACGCTATAAATCCGGTCGGTGGTGGCCTCGATGGGCACCTGCAAAATGGGTTTGGGCGGAACGAAGCCGAGCACGAGGGGGCGCGCAGCCAGTGGGGGAGCCGCCGGAGCGGGCGTCAGCGGGACTTGCACCGAGGGGACCACTGCAGCCTCAACCGGCCTGGGCGCGGGCGCTGGAGCGGCACTTGACGGTAGAGCAACGGTTGACGCTTGAACAACGGTTTCCGCTGGAGCCACAATCGGCTCCGGCAAGGGCGTTGGCGCCGGCAGGGCGGCGGGCTTCGGCTCAGGCAACGCCGCCGATAAAACTTCCGCCGACGGAACCACTGTCAGTAAATAGGAGATCGATTCGCCGTCCGGCGAACTCGCCAGTTCCACCCAGTGCCGGCCTGTTCGCGCCGTCACCCAGGCGCTCTCGGGTTGCTCGCGATCGCTGAAGAGAATCTCGAAGCCGGACTTTTTCAATTCGCTTTCCACCGTCGCAAAGGCCTGCGCCGGGCTGATGGAGGGACACGCGAGCGTCACCGTTTGCACGTTCCCGGTGAGCGATGTTTGTTCCTGCCGCGCGATCCGCATGGCGACGGAATCCTCGGATTTCGACGTGCATTCCTCCACTTCGCACTGCTTCAAGGCTGAGAACAACGGCGCCTGGGCGCAGGCTTCCGCTTTGAATTTCTCCGCGGCGCCGCTGGCCGTGGTCAGGGTGTACGAAGCGGCCCCATCTTCGCTATTCGCGTTCCAGTGGATCCATTGCGAGCCCTTGCGCGCGGTCAACACCGGGCTGGCGGGATCGCTCAAGTCCGGCGTGATGCTTTGATAACCCGCCTTGCGAAGCTGGGCGTCAAAGTCGTGCTGCATCTTCTGGAGATTGCCAACCGGGCAGGAGTACGAAAGCGCATTTTTGTCGGCATCCAAGGGAGCGGCGCTACCGGCACCCGATGACGCAGCGCTACCGGCATTCGATGACGCGCCGCTGCCGGCATCGAAAGGATCGTGGTGCTTGGCCGAACACTCGACAATCACGCATCCTTCCAGCCTGGGGAACAGCTTCAGATCCACGCAGCCTTCGGCGTCGCCGGCTCTGGCAGCCCGTGGGGCCACCGCCAGTACCAAAAAGGTGAGGAAAATTACTCTCATGGCGCGATAGGAAGATCCCCTGTTAGTTCGGCAATGAGGATCAGGAGGTTTAGTACGCCGAAAGTACTAAGTAGGATCGATCTGGACTGCCTACCTGATACCCTGAATTTGTGCTTCTTCACGACCTGGCTGCCGCCCTGCGCATGCTGCGTCGCAGCCCCGGCTACACCCTGACCTGCATCGCCGTTCTGGCGCTGGGCATCGGCGCCAATGCCGCCATCTTCAGCGTCATCTATTCCGTCATCTTGAAGCCGCTTCCCTACCCCGACCCCTCGCGCCTGGTCATGGTCTGGGAACGCTTCCCCAACATGCCCGACCCGCCGGGCAGCCGCCTGCAGTCCACGCACTACACCTACCTGGGGTGGCGACGCGAGAACACGGTGTTCAGCGACATGGCGGCCTTCCGCGACATCAGCCTGAACGAAACCGGCGTCGAACGGCCAGACCATGTGGATACGGGCTTCGCCTCCGCCAATCTGTTGCCAATGCTCGGGGTTCGCGCGCGGATTGGCCGGCTGTTCTTGAGCAGCGAGGAGCGCCCAGGGAACGACCACGTGGTGGAGCTCAGCGACGCCTTTTTCGAGTCGCATTACCATCGCGACCGCGCTGCGCTGGGCCGTTCCATCACGCTCGACGGCGTCAGTTACGCGATTATCGGCGTGCTGCCGCCGCGCTTTCACCTGCCGGCCGTGGCGCAGGGCATGGATCAAATGAAGCCGGATGTGTGGGTGCCGCTCTCGCGCTTATGGAAAAGCGCCGAAGACGAAACAGAACACCAGCTTTATGTCGCCGCGCGTGTTCGGCCGGGGGCCACGCTCGCCCAAGCTCGCACCCAGATGGATAGCATCGAGCAACGGCTTGCCGCTTCGAATCCCAATTACAACAAAGGCTGGAAGGCCTCCGTTTACCCGTTCGAAGTGGAAGACACTTCGCCCACCCTGCATCGCGCGCTTTACGTGCTGCTGGCCGCGGTGGGGATGCTATTGCTCATCGCCTGCGCCAACCTGGCCAACCTCACTCTGGCCCGCGCCACGCTACGGGCCCGCGAAATTTCGATTCGGCTCGCGCTCGGCGCCACGCGTGCCCGCGTCATTCGTCAGCTGGTAACCGAATCGTTGGTTGTTTCGATCGCTGGCGCCGGCGCTGGGCTGATACTGGCGTACTGGTGCGTCCAGGGAATGCTAGCGCTAAAGCCCCCGGACATCCAGCGCCCGGAGCTGATCGACATCAATTGGACCGTGTTCGCCTTCGCGGCCGCATTAAGCCTGCTCACCACTTTGCTGTTCGGCCTGGCGCCATCCATCGCGGCTTCGGGTGCCGATCTCAATGCAACCCTCAAGGCGGCTGGAGGCCGTGGCGGATCGGCCGCTCGTCTGCGCAGCCGCCAGTTCCTGATCACCATCGAAGTGGCATTGGCGCTGATGCTGGTGGCAGGCGCCGGGCTGATGTTGCGCAGCTTTTACGAACTGGTGCAGGAAGGCGTCGGTTTCGACACGGAGCACTTGCTCACTCTGGAGGTGGACCTTCCGCAACAGCGCTACCCGAATAGCGACACTCAATCGCGCTTCTTCCACCAACTGCTCGATCGGGCGCGCGCGCTTCCGGGGGTCACCATGGCCACCATGGTGGATAATCTGCCGCTGCATCAAATCAGCCTGACCTCGTTTAAGTTCGCGGGACGCCCCGCGCCGCCTGGCGTTGCCGATAATAACGACGCGCTGCCGCTGGCGGATGTCGCCGACGTAGATCCCCAATTCTTCCGCGTTCTTGGGCTACGGCTAATTGCGGGACGCTTCTTAACGGACGCCGATATGGCGCAAACCGAAAAGGAGCAGGATGGCGTCGCCATCGTCAATGAGACCTTTGTTCACAAGTTCTTCCCCAACGAAAATCCTGTGGGCCAGCGGCTTCTGAGCGGAAGTAGGAGAACCAGGCAGTACACCACGGAAATCGTCGGCGTGGTATCCGACTTTACTCCCATCGGCGCGGAGAATGGAAAGCGCCCAGAGATCTTCTCGTCCAGTCTCAAGGTCAATCGGGCCACCTTGTTGGTGCGAACGCGGGGCGCGCCGGAGTCCTTCGGCAAGGCGCTCCAAAGCGCTGTTTGGTCGCTCGATCGCGACCTTCCCGCCGATAAACCACTGACCATGGACTACTACAGCAACGATCTTCTCGCCCAGCGCAAATTCAACACGCTGCTGATCGGGATTTTCGCGGCGCTGGCGCTGCTGCTCGCCATGTTCGGAATTTATGGAGTGCTCTCCAACCTGGTGACCTCGCGCGTCCGTGAAATCGGAATTCGCATGGCCATCGGAGCGTCGCCGGCCGAGATCGGGCGCTTGATATTGCGGCAAAGCCTGATCCCGGTAGGGATCGGACTCGCCATCGGTTTAGCCGGAACCTTCGCGTTGAGCCAGTTCCTGCAAGCCCTGCTGTTCCACGTGCCGCCGCACGATCCGCTGACGCTGGCCGCCGCAGCCATCGCGATTCTGGTCGTTTCGCCTGTAGCGCTGTACGTTCCGCTGCGCCGTGCCACCGCTGTCGATTGCACCGTGGCGCTGCGTGAGGAATAATGAGCCGCGCCGATTCTGAACCGCGCGCGTCAGCAAGCGTCCTTTCAGCGCACTAATCCAGCTCCAACAGTATCCGCATCTCATTGGTGGATCGGAATCCCATCGATTCGTAAAGGCGCCGGCCCTCGTTGCTCGCATGCAGTATCACCGCGCTGACGCCGTTGGCGCGGCACCACGCCAGCGCCGTTTCCATCAGTGCCCTAGCCAGCCCCATCCGCCGCGTTGCGGGCCGCGTGTAGACATTCAGGATGTTCCCGCGAGGAGCGCCGGGTCCGATCATATGCGGCGGCCAATCCATCAGCCACAATCCCAGGCCCGCTGCAATCGTGCCGTCGGCCTCCACAGCGAACCACGCCAGGTATTGGTTGTCCCGCATCTTCCCCTCGAGCCACGGGCGGAATGCCTGGCACATCGCGTCGAGTATCTGCTCGTCGTGATATCCCATTTCGTGAAACATCGCTCGCCGATGCACGACGACGGTTTCTGCGTCTGCCAAGGTTCCCTGCCTGATCAAGCTAAAGCTCCGGATTGAGCACCGCGACGTACTTCAAATTGCGGTAAAGCTGCCGGTAGTCGAGTCCGAAACCCACCACAAACCGATCCGGAATCTCAAAACACCGGTAGTCCAGCGGAATTTGGACGATGCGGCGCGGAGTGCGATCGAGCAGCGTGCAAACCGCCAGCGATTTGGGAGCGCGCCCGGACAGGTGCTGGAGCAGATAGCGGGTGGTGAAACCGGTATCGATGATATCTTCCACCAGCAGGACGTCCTCGCCTTCGATGCTTTCGTCCAAGTCCTTGGAGATCCGCACCATCCCTGGCGCGGCCTGCGGGTGGGCGAAGCTGGAAATACCCAGGAAATCTACCGTCACCGGCACCGTCAACTCAAACGCCAGCGCCGTCAGAAAAAATACCGACCCCTTGAGCACCCCGACCAGCTTTAGCTCGCGGCCCGAGTATTGCGCCGAGATCTCCCCAGCCACCTGCCGGATCCTTCGCCGGATCTCCTCTTCGGTGAAGAGAACACGTTCAATCGCGGGGCTGGTCATTGTTCTCTCATCATCATTCTTCTTACGGAACCGCCACGGTGATTCTTTCGGAACCGCGACCGATTCTTCTTTCGGAACCCCGACCGATTCTTCTTTCGGAACCGCGACCGATTCTTCTTTCGGAACCGCGACCGTGAGGGAGCGCCTTCCCAATCATCGTTCGTTGCTGATGGGTGCCAGCCGCTCCGGCAAACGGTATTTCATCACCAGATCCTGAACGTCTTTTTGATAGAAGACCTGGATGTTTACATGAGGATAAATGGCCCTCAACAGCCGGATCTTGCGATTCTTCCTGGTTACGTTGGCTTGCCGCATAGTGGTCAGTTCCACGTAAAGATCGAATTCCGGCAGGTAGAAGTCCGGTGTGAAAGCTTCGGAAACCTTGCCGTCCTTGTCCCACTGCAGCGGAAAGCTGCGCGGCTCATAGTCCCAGGCGATACGGTAAAAATCGAGCAAATTCGCGAATACCTCCTCGCTCGGATGCCCAAACGGCTTGCGCTCTACGCGGACCGCATCGGGCGGCACAATGCCATACTTAGCCAGCTGCAGCCGGACGTCGAACTGGACTTTCGCCACAGCCTGCGTCGAAAGGAAACCAGTCTCCGACAGTCCTTGCGATTTGACGGCCGAGACCAGCAAATCCGCCATCTCGGGGGGCGCCAGCGCCTGGGCGTTGACCACCAGGTCGAAGCTGGTGAGCGGGTTTATCTTCAGTCCAAAACGACGCTTGCGAGTGAGGGACTGGGCAGCTGCCATCTTTCGCAGGCGCGTTCTGGCTGCCGCGCGGCTGAGACGGCAATCCCCCGCCAGGTTCTCCAACCGAATGGATTCGGGCGCCACAACGTGAAAGCGGAAGACCGCCGGCAGGTCCCGCGAGAGGACCTCGGCGCCCGCACAGCAAAATACCAGATGGCGCTCCAATCCCAGGCTGGACAGAACGGAAGCCGCCAGCGCCCGCCAGGCTTTATCGGGGAGCATCTGGTTCGATTCGCCGAACTGGGCGGCGATCATCTTTTCCAGGTCCGCTTCCGTGATTAGCTCCCATTGCAAGCGCTGCGCGGCCAAGCCAGCCAGTTCCACGTGCCGGCAGCCCGGTTCACCCGATACCGCGATGAAAGCCATTCAGTAGAATCGTAGCGCACCAGCGCGCCTGGGGGACCGTCAGCGAACGCCGGTAGCGCGATGAAATCCATTTAATGGAAATGCGGCGCCAAGGTAGACGTGGCTTCTCAGCCGCGTTCGGTATGGAAGAGACGCGACTAAGAAAGTCGCGTGTACGGCCGTCTCATAAAGTAACCAGTATTGCCGCTCAAGCACGGGCCGGGAATTTCGCGCTACAGTATTGGCGGTACCCGCCGATCAAGAAAGTAGCTCGGATCGTCTTGTTGTGTTATGTATATTACTATCCCAGTGAGAAGAATGACCTTGACGCTGGCGCCGGTGTATTGTAGATTCAGAGTTCTGACTTTTAATAGAGCGTTACAAGAATACGGATATTGATGATCCCAAGTCACCGCGTGGCCGGATTCAGCATCTTGGTCCTACTGCTGACAAGCAGTTGCGCTACGAAACAACCTGCCTTCAAACTATCCTTCCTGCCCTCCACTCCCGCCCCGGTTGAACCAAGCTTCGAAGCGCCTCCACAATTCAAAACCACGTTCTATGCGAGCGACTCTCCCGACTTAGTCCAGCGGGCCCTAGCCTCGGCTTCGCACCAACAGGAAGTGGACGGCCGGGTGGCGTTGGCGCGAACGCATCTGGAAGCGGGCAAGCGGTTCTACCAACTAGGCGATGTGGTGCAAGCCAGGCGCGAATTCGATGCCGCTCTCGACGTGCTGCTTTCGGCTCCCGACAGCCTTCCGAACCGGCCACGTTTGGAAAGCGAGCTCGATCAGATCACCGACACCATTTACCACTACGATCTGGAAGGCTTAGGGGGGGCGGCCAAGCAGCAGGAAGTAATCTACGACAAATCCCCGCTCGATAGCATTCTCGACATGACGTTTCCTACCGATCCGAACCTGCGGCCCAAGGTGAAGGAGGAAATCGAAGCCACGGTTTCCCAGCTCCCGCTTCAGGAAAACGATGCGGTTTTGAGCTACGTCCATTACTTTTCCAGCGAGCGCGGCCGAAAAGTGCTGTTGAATGGCCTCCGCCGTTCGGGACGCTATCGTGCATTGGTCCAGCGCATTCTCGACGACGAAGGCGTGCCGCGGGAATTGATCTACCTGGCGCAGGTGGAGTCGGGCTTTCTGCCCCGCGCTCGGTCCAATAAGCAGGCGGTAGGGATGTGGCAGTTTGTTCAGTTCCGGGGCCGCCAGTACGGGCTGATGCAGACTCCCGGCACCGACGATCGTTTGGATCCCGAGAAGGCCACCCGTGCGGCCGCCAAGCATCTGCACGATCTGTACGCCATGTTTGGGGACTGGTATCTGGCGATGGCCGCGTACAATTGCGGTCCTGGTTGCGTCCAGCGCGCGGTAGAACGGACTGGCTACGCGGATTTCTGGGATCTGGCGCGCCTCAACGTGCTTCCCAAAGAGACCGCCAACTATGTCCCGGTCATCGTGGCTCTCACCATCATGGCCAAAAATCCCAAGGACTACGATCTGGAGAACCTGGAAACTGACCGCCCGGTGGAATACGACACGGTGGATCTGGACACCCCAACCAGCCTGGCCCTGATAGCCGACGCCGCCGACCGTCCGGTTTCGGAGATCCAGGATCTGAACCCTGCGCTGCTCAGATCGTCGGCCCCCGCGGGATATCAGTTGAGAGTGCCCAAGGGAACGCTGGCGCCAGTGATGATGGCTCTGGATCTGGTGCCGACCACTCATCGGGAAAACTGGCGAATCCATCGGGTGGTGCCCGGTGAAACGTTGGCGGAGATAGCACGCCGTTATGCCACACCGCTGTCCGCGCTGGCCTCTGCTAATCAGCGCGCCAACCTGGGCACGGCGAGAGATGGTGCCGCTGGAGCTGACGCGGCAGCAGCCGACGCGCCGGTAGCTGGAGATCTGCTGGTGGTTCCCGTTGCGACGCGGCTGGCACGTGTGCCCGCGGTTTCCAGCGCTCGCGGCAAGCTGTCGCGCACAGCCTCGGCAAAGAGCGGTACGGTGGCACGCCGGACGCCCGTGAATAAACCCGCGCGACGGGCTCATGCCGCCGCCTACCATACCGCAAGCCTCGCATCCAAACATCGCGCCGCGGTGAACTAACAGCGGCCGTCAGCGCCGTTATCGCTGCTCCTTCGAAGGCCCGCAATCGCTCGCGAAAGTCCGCTAATTACTATTGCTAAAAAGTGCGCAGTTGGGTCTTGCCTTCCGATGAAAACGAGTTATTCTAGGGTGTGGTTAGCCCAACAGGAGGCACGAATAATGGTTGATAGCTTGCGCTTCACCGCGGATGACGACGACGATTTCGGATACGAAGAGGAACAGATCGACGTAACCACCGAGGTCGGCGAGTACGGTCCGGAGGATGAAGACGACGACGATTTGACAAGGCCGGTTCCCGAGCCGGTTCACACCATCCCCCCTCCCGCCCCAGCTCCTATGTCCCCGGCCGGCGAGGCACCGCCGCAAAAGAAACCCGTAAAGAAGGCCACGGCCAAGCCGGCTGCAGCCCCGGTGAAGTCTGCTCCGGCACCGGTGAAGAAAGCTGCTGCCGCGAAAACAGTGAAAAAAACCGCCGTCAAGAAAGCCGCCGTCAAGAAAGCCGCGGTGAAAAAAGCTGCGGTGAAAAAAGCCGTGGTGAAGAAGACGGCAGCCAAGGCTGCCAAGAAAGCGCCCGCCAAGAAGAAGGCCCCAGCGAAGAAGAAAGCGCCCGCCAAGAAAGCTGCTAAAAAGTCGGCGCCCAAGAAGCCGGCGAAAAAGGCCGCCAAGAAGAAAAAGTAAGGCGGCTAAAAGATCCCACGTCAGGCCGCCCGCGGATCGACAATCGCCGCGGACGGTCTGATATCGGTGGATCGGTTCTTAAGCCTTCTCTTTGTTAACTACCGTCCGGCAACGCTCAAACAGTTGCAGAAGAGCCTCAGCGTACTCTTCCGGGGTCTTGGATCCCTTTCCGGCGAAGCCCGCCGCGCTGCCCCCCTTGCCGTAACCCGTCGTCACGGCTACGAACTTCATCATCTCCAGGGCCACTTCATCGGTGTTGCGCGCGGCAGGAGCGGCGTTGGAACTATCTTCTGGCATCAGTCATTCGTCCTTGAATTGGTTTCGTCGCCGCACTAGCGGCGAATCTCCAGTGTAGGCTAACCGAGCCGCGCACGCAGTAAGCGGACACGCGCCGACAACACATAGAATGTTCAGGTGACATGCTGGTTCAAGCCACACGTCTGATCCGGAAGATGCGCGGCGGCGCGCAGGCGCATCTGCTGGAATGCGACGACGGCCATTTCTACGTGGTCAAATTTCTCAATAACCCGCAGCATCGCCGGGTTCTCATCAATGAATGGATCGCTTCGGTTTTCCTGAATTACTTGCAAATCTCGACGCCGGAGGCTGCCATTGTCAGTCTTTCGGCCGGATTTCTGGAAGGCAATCCCGAGATCTACATCCAACTGGGCTCCCATCACCAGGCGGTGCAGCCCGGTTGGCACTTCGGATCGCGCTATCCAGGCGATCCCGGCAAAGTGATGGTCTACGACTTTTTGCCGGATGTTCTGCTCGATAAGGTGGTCAACGCCGGCGAGTTTCTGGGCGCGCTTGTTTTCGACAAATGGATGGGCAACGCGGACGCCCGTCAGTCCATCTTCTTCCGAGCAAAATTGCGGCCATGGCCGCCTGGGAGCGCGGCCCCGCCGCGAGCGGGCTTTGTTGCTCAAATGGTGGACCACGGCTACGTGTTCGACGGCCCGCATTGGAAGTTTCCAGATTCGCCGCTGCAGGGCCTTTACTTCCGGCCGACGGTCTATCAAAAAGTTCGAGGCTGGGACGACTTTCAGCCGTGGCTGGACCGCGTAGTGTACTTTCCCGAGGAAGTCATCGACACGGCGCAAAAGCAGATTCCGCCGGAGTGGCTGGCCGAGGACGCGGCTGCGCTCCAGGCGATCCTCGAAAAGCTGATGTCGCGCCGCCGTCGCGTGCCCGATCTGATCCGCGATTCACGCCGCGGCCGCGTCAATCCATTTCCCGATTGGAAATAGCGGACATGCTATGATCGGCTCGCGCGGTAACTGGCACCGCATATGCTTGATGGCAAGCCCACGCAATTCCGTGCGGATCTTCATCGTCGAAGACAACGATCCCGACGTGTTTCTGGTGCGGGAAGCTCTGCGCTCGCACGGCATCTCACCCGAGATTCAGCATTGTCGCGACGGCGAGGAAGCCATCCGGGCGCTTTCCCAAATCGGCCAGGCAGGCTTACCGGACGTTATCATCGTCGACCTGAATCTTCCCAAGCTGTCGGGCCTCAGCCTAACAGGCTGCTGAAAAAAGGCCGTTAGGGACCGACTCCCTTACGGTCGCGGCTCTGTAAACACGTGCAAACACGCTGCTGCGATTCTGAGCCGCGCGCGTAAGCAAGCGGATTTTCGCCTTTTTCAGCAACCTGCTAAAGCAATTGGACGGCGTGCCGCTGGTGATTCTTAGTTCTTCCCAATCGAAGACCGATCGCGCGCGCCACCGAGCTGGGCGCCGACGCATACATCGCTAAACCGCCCACATTGCCCGAGTTTCTTGCGAGCGTCGGCTCCGGCATTCGCGCCTTGCTGTAACCGAGCCGCGACCACAGGGAGCGCAACATTTGTGACCCTTTTTCGGCTCCATGTGATACCGTGTAGGGTTTGATAGCGTACCCTGCATCGATGAAACCGAACCTGGATATTCTGAAGCCCGAAATTGAACTCTACCTGGAAGAAACGGGGCTGGCCGTGTTTTACGGCTACTCCCGGCCGCTCGAATCCGCCCCGGCGGTCTATTGGGATTGCGAGCAGTATCCGGACTATCGGCTATTCGTTCAATCCGCGCGGGCAGCCGGCGCGAAACTCATCGTCTTTCATCAGCGCGAGTTTTTCTCCGAGCAGATCGACGAGGCGGTTGAGAAGCTGCGTTCTTGCCAATTGCCTCCTCAGGAATCGCGCCATTTCGAAGAGCGCCTGAACGATCTGCGCGCGCATGAAGGCTCAATTTGCGCCATCGAGCTGTCCTTCGATCATGAGGGGCGCGTCTTTCTGTTTGATCTCCGCACGGAGTGGTTTGACGAATTTTCCGAAATGCTGGACGAGATCCTGCTCCTGGTTCCGGATCCCGACGAAGGCGATGACGACTCGCCCATCGGCGGCTATTTTTCCCGCAACTGACCGACGCTTCTGAACCGCGACGCTCTGAACCGCGACGTTTCTGAACCGCGACCGTGAGGGAGCGGCCTTTATATGCCAAAGTCCCGCTGGCTCATCCCCGAGACTGATCCCACAGGCGCCAAGGAACTAGCTAGCGCCCTGGGAGTCCAATTGGTCACCGCCAGCGTCTTGCTCAGCCGCGGCCTGAGCGATGTAGACTTCGCGCGCCGCTTCCTTACGCCGGACCTGGGGCATCTGCACGATCCGCTCCTGCTTACCGATATGCGGCAAGCCGTCGCGCGCATAAAGAACGCCATCCAGACGAAAGAGAAGATCCTGATTTACGGCGATTACGACGTGGACGGCACCGTCTCGGTGGTCATTCTGAAGAAAGCCATCGAGATGGCCGGCGGCCAAGCCAGCTTCCACGTTCCACATCGCCTGAAGGAAGGTTACGGGATGCGCGCGGACGTCATCGAACGCGCCGCGGCGATGGGCATCGCCCTGATCATTAGCGTGGACACCGGCATTCGGGCATCCCAGGTAGTGCGGGAAGCGCGCGAGCGCGGCATCGACGTAATCGTTACCGATCATCATTTGCCGGACGCCGAGCTTCCACCGGCGCTGGCGGTGTTGAATCCGAATCGCCGGGATTGCGGATATCCCGACAAGAATCTGTGCGGTGCGGGCGTTGCGTTCAAGCTGGTCCACGCGCTGCTCGCCACGCTCGAGTGGCCGGCGGAGAAGCTGGCGCGCGTGATGAAGTCGTTCCTGAAACTGGTGGCAATCGCGACCGTGGCCGACGTGGTGCCGCTGGTGGGCGAGAATCGCGTGATCGTCAAGCACGGGCTGGAAGGGCTGAACCAATCGAAGAACCCGGGATTGCGGGCCATCCTGGAGCTTTCCGGTTTGATGAATGGCCGGTCCCCCAGCGCGCGGCAGGTGGCTTTCCAGATCGCTCCGCGCATTAACGCCGCCGGGCGCATGGACGACGCCCAGAACGTGATTCGTATGTTCCTGACAGACGATGTGGACCAGGCCCGGCAGCTAGCGTCTCAACTGCATTCGCTCAATCAGGAGCGGCGCGATACCGAGGCCGAGATCGTGCGCCTGGTGCTGGAGGAATGCGCGGGCGTGCCGGTGACTGATGATCAGACGGTGCTGGTGTTTTCCGGACTCAACTGGCATCGCGGCGTGGTGGGGATCGTGGCCAGCCGCCTGGTAGAGCGCTTCTACCGTCCGGTATTCGTATTGAGCGAAGAAGACGGCCAGGCGCAAGGCTCGGGCCGCAGCATCGCGCCATTTCACTTGCTGGACGCTCTTGAGTCCATGCCGGACCTGTTTTCGCGTTTCGGCGGGCATCGGCAGGCGGCCGGTGTGAGTCTAGCGGCCGAATTGGTTCCCGAGTTTCGCCGCCGCATGAACACGTACGCCGGCACTCGGCTAACGCCCGCGGATTTTCAGCCGCAGTTGGCGATCGACGCGACGGTAACGTTGCGGGAGCTGACCACCGGTCCGGCGGTCGAAGAACTGCTCGGGATGGCCCCGTTCGGATTTGGAAATCCCGCGCCAGTGCTGGCCATCCTGGGAGCCGAGGTGGCAGGAGCGCCGGTGGTAATGAAAGAAAAGCACCTGCGCATCCACCTCCGGCAAGGCGGCCGCAGCCTGTTCCCGAAGGCCTGGAATTTCGCGGACCGTGCCGCGGATTTCTCGGCGAGCGGGCCCATCGACGCCGTTTTTTCGGTGGAAGAAGACCAGTACGGCGCAGACCGCGGATTCGCTAACTGGGCGGCGGTGTTGCGCGATGTCCGGCCAGCGAAGCAGCCCCCGACTTATTGACCACCGCTGCTGCAAAGGCTTCAAACAGCTTGCGATCGTCGGCGCTCACCAAAATCCGATCTTCCGGGTGCCACTGCACGGCAACCGCAAACTTAGCGCCAGGCTTTTCGATCGCCTCGATCACACCGTCTTCGGAGATAGCAGACACAATCAGACCCTGGCCGATGATCTCGATCGCCTGGTGGTGCCGTGAATTCACATCGTGTCCGCCGGCGCCGATGATCGCGGCCAATCGGGTATCGGGGCCCACCCAAATCCTGTGGGCCGAAGGATGCTTCCCAGGCTCCGCGTTTTTTGGCCGCTGGCGATGCACGTCCGTGGAGGCTAAATGCTGCACCAGCGTTCCGCCGCAGACCACGTTCAACAGTTGCAGCCCACGGCAAATGGCGAGCACCGGAACATCGGCCGCCAACGCCTCTCGAAGCAGGCGGATCTCCAGTTCATCCCGCGCATCGTCCACTTCATCGCTCCCGGCGTTCGTCTGCCCGTAACGCGCCGGGTTGATGTCGGAGCCGCCACTCAGCAGCAAGCCATCCAGCGAAGCGAGCGACTCCGGATTCCGAACCGGCTCCAGGCCAACCTCACCGAGCGCCGCTTCATAGGGTCCCACCCGGGTTTCCTTCCCAAAAGTAACCGCGACGCGCATGCCGCTCACGACGCCACCTGGAGCGCCTCGCCGAATTTGCCGAGAAACATTTCAACGCGCTCCTGTTTTGCCATCGGCCCCATCAAGCCGATCCGGAAGATCTTGCCCGCGAGCGGCCCAAACCCTCCCGCGATCTCGATGCCGTGCTTTTCGATCAGGTGCTGGCGGACTTTGGCGTCGTCCACGCCTTCCGGAACACGCGGCGTGTTCAGATGCGGGATCCGGTGAGTTTCTGGCACATGCATCTTCACTCCCAACTCTTCAAAACCCCGCATCAGCGCCCGATGCGCTCGGGCGTGACGAGTGAAGCGGTTCTCCAGGCCTTCTTCGTGGATCAATCGCAACGATTCGTGCAGCGCATAAAACAGCGTGGCCGACGCGGTGTGGTGATACTTGTGCCCATCGAAATATTCGCCCAGCAGCCGCAGATCGAGATACCACTCAGGCACCGGTGTCTTGCGCGCGTTCAATCGCTCTACGGCGCGCGGCGAGGCCGTGAAAGGCGCCAGACCCGGAGGACAGCTCAAGCCTTTCTGCGAGCAGCTGTAGGCGATGTCGATGCCCGCCTCGTCGATCGAAACAGGCACGCCGCCAAGCGACGTCACGCAATCGGCGATGGTGAGCGCGTCCACCTCCCGCGCGGCTTTGGTGATCGGCCGAGGGTCCTGCAAAGCGCCGGTCGAAGTCTCGGCGTGCACAAACGCCACCACCGCGGGCCTCTCGCGCTGTACGAACTCCGCCACTTCGTCGTAGCCGAACACCTCGCCCCAGGGCTTTTCCAGGCTCACCACGCGCGCGCCTTGCCGCCGTCCCATCTCGGCCATCCGGCCGCCGAAGAATCCGCACCCGAGCACTGCGAACTTGGAACCCGGCTCCACAAAATTCGCGATAGCGGTTTCCATTCCCGACGAACCGGTGCCGGAAATGGCCCAGGTGAGCGAGTTGCTGGTGCCAAAAGCCAAGCGCAGCATTTGCCTCACCTGGCATAAAACCTCAATAAAATAAGGATCCAGATGTCCAACCAGGGGCTTCCCCAGCGCTTCATACACGCCCGGCTCCACCATCGTCGGCCCCGGACCAAACAAAAGTCGCTGCGGAGGCTGCAGTTCCGAAAATCGCATAACAGAATTAGCTTAACAATTGCAGTTCTGGCACGTCTGTAAGGTGTGGGTAAAATAGTGTCACATATGCGCACCGCCGCAACTGCCGTGTTTTTGGCTGGTTCCCTCTTGTTACAAGGTCAAACCGCACCGAAGCCTCTGCGAATTCCCATCGAGCAATACAAGCTCGACAACGGGCTCCGCATCGTCATGTCCGTGGATCACTCCGCGCCCACTTACGCCATCTCCATCACCTACAACGTCGGCTCGCACAGCGAGCGAGTGGGCCATACCGGATTCGCGCACCTTTTCGAGCACATGATGTTCGAAGGCTCCCAGAACGTGGGCAAGGGCGAGCACATGATTCTGGTGGAAGACAATGGCGGCAACATGAACGGCACTACGACCGAGGATCGTACCAATTATTTCGAATCCTTCGCCTCCAACCAGCTCGATCTGGGCTTGTTCCTTGAAGCGGACCGCATGCGCTCGCTCGCGGTGAACCAGGCGAACCTGGACAATCAGCGCAACGCGGTGCAGGAAGAGCGCCGGCTGGGCGTCGACAACCAGCCCTACGGCGAGACTTCGGAAGTGGTGCAAGGCCTGGTCTTCGATAACTTCGCCAACAAGCATTCGGTAATCGGCTCCATGGACGGATCTGAACGCGGCCACCATCCAGGATGTGCAGGAGTTTTTCCGCATCTACTATGCGCCGAACAATGCGGTGCTGACGCTGGTGGGCGATTTCCAGCCCGCCGAGGCGCTGGCCAAGATCAAGAAGTATTTCGGCGAGATCCCCTCGCAGCCCACGCCCCCGGTTCCCGATCTGGCGGAGCCCAAGCAAAACGGCGAGCGGCGGAAGACGATAGAAGATCCGTTCGCGCGGGTGCCGCAGCTGGATATCGTTTTCAAGATTCCTCCCGGCAACACGCCCGACGACTACGCGCTGGACGTCCTTTCCACGGCGCTGGGCGGCGGCCAGTCCTCACGGCTCTATCAGAGCCTG
Organism: Bryobacterales bacterium; assembly: GCA_963747945.1. Lineage (GTDB taxonomy): Bacteria > Acidobacteriota > Terriglobia > Bryobacterales > Bryobacteraceae > Palsa-89. The sequence goes on along the minus strand of CAVVHB010000022.1, from coordinate 283,353 downwards.
GTGAAGGACAAGGAACTGGCCGTGAATGTCTACTGCTATATCGAAGAGCATAAGGGACCCTCGACGTTTAATGTCGTGGTGCAGACCCGGCCCGGCAAAGATTTGAAGGACGTGGAGAAGGCCGTGTACGCGGAACTGGACCGTGCCAAGGCGGAACCCGTCGCCGATTGGGAACTGCAGAAGGCGCACATGATGGAGCGCCGTCAAACCGCGCAGGAGCTGCAGAGCACGCTGTACCGCGCTTACGTGATTGGGGAGATGGCGGTGATCTACGGCGACCCGAACCTGATCAACACGCGTTTCGATAAGATCCAGAACGTCGGCAAGGAAGACATCCAGCGGGTGGCGAAAACATATTTGACCGAAGAAAATCGCACGGTTGTGACCACGCTGCCCAAGCCTAAGGCGGAATTAAGCGAGCTGTGGCGCCGAACTACTGCGGCCGCGCCGCAGTGGAACCGATACCGCATCCGAACGCTGACGCAGGGTGGTTCAGAACAGCAACTAGGAGCATCCGATGACAACCCAATCCCCTCTCCGTTCGTCCATCGCGCTGATTGCCGCAGCCGCGGTCGTTCTTGCATGGCCCAAGTTCCGCAGGACCCCGGCTCCAAAGCGATTCCGCTCAGCAAGGTGGAACGCATGAACAAGGCGCCGGTATCAGACGAGATTCTGCGCGTCAAAATTCCCAGGCCCACCGAGATCAAGCTCCCCAACGGTCTCACGGTATTGGTGCTGGAGGATCACCGGCTGCCGCTCGTGACCGCGCGTCTGACTATCCTTGGCGCGGGCTCATTGAACGATCCTGCCGATGTCCCCGGGCTGGCCGACATCACGGCCACCATGTTGAAGGAAGGCACCAGGACGCGCTCGAGCAAGCAGATCGCGGAGCAGACCGAAGAACTGGGGGCCACCATCGGAGCGCAGGCGCCGTTTGGATCGGAGACGGCCACGTTCACCGCATCGGGGTTGAGCGACAACGCCGGCCAGTGGATCGCGCTCGCGTCCGACATTTTGCTGCATCCTTCGTTTCCCGAAAGCGAGTTGGACAAGCTGAAGCAGCGCCTGAAAATCCAACTGCAGCAGCAGCGCTCCACGGCCGGGATTCCTGTTGCGGGAGCGCTTCAATCGGGCGGTTTATGGCAATCATCCCGCTGCCGTTACGTCACCCACGCTGCAGGCTCTCGACAAGATCACACCGGCGATGCTGGCCGAATGGCACGCCACTCGATACCTACCCCAGAACGCCGTTCTCGGAGTAGCCGGCGACATCACGCCCGCCGAAGTGACGAAGATGTTCTCGCGCGCTGCCCGGATGGAAAGCGGGCCCAGGCAAGGCCGGCCTGCCGACAGCGACCAAGCCCGCCAGTGGGCGCAGGATTTTCCTGGTGGACCGGCCTGGCTCCGTGCAGACCGATGTCGAGATCGGCAACATCGCCATTAGCCGGCTGGATCCGGACTACATTCCGATGGTGGTGATGGACCGCATCGTAGGGGGCGGAGCGTCCGCTCGTCTGTTCATGAACCTGCGCGAAGTTCACGGCTACACGTACGGCGCCTACAGCGCGCTGGTTGCGCGGCGCTATGCGGGGCCCTGGCTGCGCAAGGCAGCATGCGTACCGACGCTACCGGCGGCGCGATGACCGAGTTCATGAACGAGATCAACCGCATTCGCGATACCGCCGTCCCTGAGAAGGAGCTGGAAGAAAGCAAGCGATCCATCGTCGCGGGTTTCGCGCTCACGCTGGAGCAGCCAAGCGAGTTGCTGGATTACGCAATCGCGCTGAAAGTCTACAACCTCCCGGCCGATTACTGGGACACTTATCCAGCCAAGATCGCCGCCATCACCGCCGAACAGGTGCAACGAGTGGCGCGCAAATACATTGTGCCGGACGATCTGCAGATCGTCGCTGTGGGGGATGCGGTGAAATTGAAACCGGTGCTCGACAAGTACGGCACCGTGCAGGTGTTCGACACCAACGGCCAGCTGAAAGCAAATGCCGCTTACTGACGTCGCGCGGTTCAGAACCGCGACCGTGAGGGAGCGTCCGGGCTACGGTTGAGTTTTCCGATTCGGCCGTTCGGCCCTGCCACGAAAGGGAGCGAAAGCGCGTTCCAGTTCTTGTTGGCATCGGGCGCGTCCCCGCTGCCGGGTCTCACTGCTCTCCAGTTGCGGCCATCGTCCGTGGAAATATCCGTTCCGTTCGGTCCTACGGTGATCCACGCTTTGCTGCGGCGCATCATAAGCCACGGCGCTGCGATAACCGCTGGGCGGCACATCGGGAACTTGCCATTTCCCGCCGCTGAAGAATGTCGCTGTTCCCAGTCCTGCGCTCAGGCGCCTTGAAGTCGCCTCCCACAGCCATCAGGATGAGTTTCGATCCATCCATTCTTGAGGCCAAAGAAAATCCTCCGGCCGTTGACACCAGCCGCCAGATTGAGATGCGTGTGGGAAAACTTGGGCCGGGTTGTGAAATACCCATCCATTGTGAACAGCGAAGTAGTTCCGCCACCGGTAATCATATAGAGCTGATCCCTTTTTGCGTCCACCAGTAGTGAGGTGTTACTCGCAGCGAAAAACGATTGAGTTTTGTCGGCCACGGCGAACACCTTCGGATCGAACTGCTTCCATGTTTCGCCAGCGTCTGTACTGAAAAATGCGGGGAAGTGGCCGTTTACCTGATCCCCGATCATACGCCGAAAGTAGGACTGAGAACTGGAGGGCATCCCAAAAGCCGCTCGCATCCGGATTCGTGAAAACAAGCTTCCACGTTCGGCATGCGTCCGTGGTCTTGTAGAGACGCGAGAGAGCGCCGGGGCCAGCCGACATAACGATCGCGGTGTTTCCGTCGAACGCCTGAATACCACGGAAGTCCAATTTTTCGGCGCCGGGAGGAACAGCGCAGGTTTGCCACGTCCGGCCGTCGTTGGTGGTATGGATCACCGTCCCCTGTGTACCGCTGGCCCAAACCACGCCGCCACCGGCATTGTGGATACCGCGCAGGCCCGCCGTGGTGTGGGACTGCTGAATGGTCCACTGGGCTTGCATGGACGCCGCGCCGAGAATCAGGATGCACATTGTGGCGCACGCACTCTTGCGTGCCGCGTCGCCACTCATGGCGACGCCAGTTCTTTTGTTCACGCGCCTCACTGAATCGTCAGCATGCCCGTCATACTATCGGGCGTCGTGCATCCATCCACGTGTACAGCATAGTTGTTCTGACTGGTCGCGTTCATTCCCACCGTGCACGTGAGAGGGTCGTTGTTGCGGGTGCCGAATTCAGTGCTGCCCGACGTGCAAGTTTTAGAATCGACTGTCACCCACCACGCGGCCGGAGCCGGTGAGCCGATACCGTCCCACTGAAAGGTTTGGCCCTTGGCTGCCGTCTGGGGTTGAGCAGCGGCGGCGTGGGACGCTGGGTCGCAGTAAACTCCCACGTAGCTGCTGAAACCGGACGGGGTCACAGTAGGACCTTTGGGGCGTGCGGGAGGACCGTAAACTCCACCCACCGGAAGTTCCGGATCGTCGCATTGACCGTTTTCGCAGCTGTAAATGAACTTACCCTTGTCCGTGTTGACGTGGCAAGTATTAATTAGCCCTAATCCTTCCGTGCAAGGCGAAAAGACCGTGAACTGCACCTGCATCGAATTCCCGTTCAGGCCGATCCATTTGACGACATCGCCTTTATTGACCACGGGAGCAGGTTTGTTGAGACCAGGAACGACCACGATATCCAGGGTGTGTCCGCAGGAGGTCAGGACGGACGTTGCCGTTACCGCGGCCAGAAAGCAAACGATCAGCGCCGACTTTTTCATATTCCTCACTTTCAGGATCTGTACTGTATCATAATTGCTCAATATTTATTGGACTGGCTCGGCTCACCCTTCCCGCGCGCTTTCGATACCGCGGGTCCGCCCGGACTTCCTCTAGATCGAGCGCGAGTTCAACCTCAACGGGAGACAGGCCGCGGGCGAGACACATCAACACCAACTGCACCGCCTCCTCCTTCCGGCCCATCACCGCCACGGCCTGCGCCTTCATGAACTGCGATCCCACATTATCGGCGCCACGCTCTTCGGCGGCCTTTATGTCTGCGTCCACGCGGTCCCGCCGCCCCGCCTTGGCGTCGTAAAAAGCCAGCCTCATCCATCCGCCTCCTCTGCGTGGATTGGTCTTCAGCTCCTCCACCATTAGATCGGCGGCGTGAGCGTAGCTGTCTTTCACCAGAGCGGGCTTTCCCATCGCGTCATAGCAATCGCCGATATTTCGGAAAGTGGTGTCGCTTCGCGGATTTAAATCGCGCGCCTTTTCGTAATAGTCAAGTGCTTTGGCATAAGCCCGATCCTCGAATGCCATTCCGCCCAGGTTTAGGTAAGCCATTTCGTTGGGCGCGGCGCGAAGGCTTTTCTGAAACATCTCAATCGCGTCATTTCTGCGCCCTAACCTCAGGCAGATGGAGCCCGCGTTCGCAAAGGGAAGTGCAACTTGCGGCGCCACGGTGCAGGCTTCCTGAAAAGCTTTGAGTGCTTCTTCCAGTTTTCCCTGCCCGTACAGCACTCGCCCCAATTCGTTGTACGCCGGCCAGAAATTGGGGCGCTGTTCTAAGACGCTGCGATATCTTGCCTCTTCTTCCGCGTATTTGCCCAGATCTCCGAAGGCCCGCGCCTCATACATCAGGATCTCCGCGTTTCCGGGGTCGATGCGTTGCGCGCGCGACATGGCGGCCATCGCCTCCTGCGTTTTACCTCCGTACAAGTCCACCAAGGCGCGGCTCAGAACGCTCTGGGCTAAATCCGGGTTCAGTTGCAGCGCCCGGTCGGCATTCCTCTGGGCCAGGGTCAGCGCCGCCGGCTCATGGGCGATCTGGAATTTCCTGATATACGCCATCGCTATGCGCGCGTAAGCGAGCGCAAACGTGGGGTCCGCGTCCAGCGCCTGTTGGTAATGCGCGATCGCCTGATCGAGATCCGCGTCGTTCGGTTGTCGCCGGAGTTCTTCGGCCAAGGCGAAGTCCTGATAAGCGACCGGGCTCACCCGGTCAAGAGCCTCGCGGCTGTTGCCGGCCGCCTTCACGCCCGAAACTTGAAGCAAGGCAGCAGCCGCGGTGGAAGCTCGTTCGGGAAGCTGTCTAGCTTCGGCGGGGGGTACCTTCAGGCTGCGGTCGCGCAACGCACGCCCGGTTGTGGCTTCCAGCAGTCGCAGCCGAAGAGTCAAGCCGTCTTGTGCCGGTTGGAGAGACGCGGCCAGCACCAAATTCGCGCCCAGCAAAGAGACTGTCTGGCTTGGCTCAATGGTGATCTGCCTGGATACATCCGAAGGCCGGATCACCAGTAGGTTCTTGACCACCGATTCCGCTCGAACCAGACGAGCCGCGATGGCGTCCAGGACGTTGGCTAAGATCGCGCGAACCTGCTCAGCGGGCTCTCCCGGCCAGGCGATTAAAGCCACGAACCGTTTGTCAGGCAAGGGATGAAGGGACGATTCGATGGACGGCCAGCCGAACCAGGTGGCCGCTCCGGCGACACCTAATCCAATTCCCACCGCCGCTCGTCGAGAAAGCGCGACATGGGAAGCAGCCGGTTGCCTCGGCCCACCCGGGTCTTTCAGCGCCAGCAGCGCTTCCCCAGCCGACTGAAAGCGATCCGCGGGATCTTCTTCGAGACACCCCTGGATGACAGCCGCCCACCCCGGCGGCAGTTCGCCCAGCGATTTTGACGCCGAGACCGCCGTGGGCAATCTCTCGGGCCGCTCACCCGTGAGCATCTCCCGCAGTACCACTCCGAACGCGTACACATCGCTCGCCGGAGACGCCGGCGTCCCGCGGTACAGTTCGGGCGCCATATATCCGTGCGTTCCCGCTAAGAGTTGCGCTTCGGCCACAGTTACATCGGTTTCGTGCAGGCGCGCCAAGCCAAAGTCTGTGATCGAAACTGTAGTATTGTCGGCAGCCCCGGTCAGCATCACATTGCCCGGTTTGAAGTCGCGGTGAATCACGCCAAAACGATGCGCTGCGTCCAGCGCGCCGGCCATTTGTCTGGCCAGGCGAGCGGCATCGTCCGCATTCAGCCGTTTCACCCGCCGTAAGCGAGCAGCGAGAGACTCCCCCCGTAGCAGCTTCATGGTCAGGAATATTACGGGGCCGCGCGGTCCTTCCATGCGGAACAGGTCGTACGTTGGGCATACGTTCGGATGCAACACTTCACGAGCCATCAACACCTCGTGTTCGATGCTCTCCGACGCACCCGCCTCCCCCGCGCGCTCCGGCCGAAGCGTTTTGAGCGCAATATGTTTACCGCGGAGTTCACGGTCCTCGGCTTCGTATACTTCGCCAATCCCGCCTCGCGCGAGAAAACGCACGATGACAAAACGGCCGCCCAGTACGTCGCCAGGTTGAAGCTGCTGCGTGAATTTGCCCGCGGGCGCCTTGGGAGGCTGCGTGAGATCCCGCGTTGGGTCCGCGCTATCGTCCATTACCGGGGCTTTCGGGTTTTGCTCATCATAACAAAGACCGTGGCGCGCGCACTCGTGCGTGCCGCGTTCACACTCGTGTGAACGCATGGGCCTTTAATTCACGAGAGACCGGCCGCTAGCGGCCCACCACCCGGCAAGCATACAATCATCGTTGCCACCTAAGGAGGACGCATCATGCGGTTCAATTCTGTTTTGACCACAACATTAGCGATATTACTCGGCTCCGCCTTGGGCACTGTCGCGCAGGTTCAGCAGCATCCGGATCGTTGGCGGGGCGCAGGGCCGGCCCCGTGCGTTGGCTCGGACGGCGGCGTTTTCAAATGCCCCCCGCCTGCACATGTAATCGCGATCCGCGCGGGCCGCTTGTTCGACAGCAAGACCGGCCAGATGTTGACCAGCCAGGTGGTGATTCTTTCCGGTGAGCGAATCATTCAAGTTGGAGCTCAAGGCCAAATCAAGATTCCGGAAGGCGCCCAGGTGATCGACCTGAGCCAGTCCACTGTCCTACCCGGCTTGATCGACGCGCACACCCACATGTTCAATACGCGCGGCCCCAACGGCACCACCGAAGCGTCCATGCTGATCGCTGTACAGAACGTCCAGGCAGACTTGCGGGCTGGTTTTACCGCAGCGCGAGACATGAGCACGCACGGTAACGGGTACGGCGACGTGGCCATCCGCGATGCCATTAACCAGGGGCGCATTGACGGCCCTCGCTATCAGGTGTCCACGCGGGGCATTGTTTGGGGCGCAACGCCGCCGAACCCGGCTTCACCCGACAATCCATTGGCGAGCGCGGTAGTTCGATCCGTCGATGACGCTCGCGCGGCAGTGCGTGACCAGATTGCGCGCGGGGCGGATTGGATCAAGCTGTTTCCAACGGGCGCTTATTCGTTCACGCCGACGGGCGTCGCCCAGTATCAGCTCACCTATCCGATGCCGGTGTTACAGGCGTTAATCGATGAGACGCATCGTCTGGGAAAGAAGGCGGCCTGTCACGTTTATGGAGGCGAGGGCCAAAAGAACGCCATCATCGCCGGCTGCGACACCATCGAGCACGCGTTCGGGCTGGATCAGGAGCAGGCCGACATGATGGTACGGAAGGGGCTCTATTACGATCCCACTTTTGTTCGATACCTGGAGCCGTATATGGACGACAACGACGCCAAGAATACGGGCGGAAAATACCGCATGATTCCTATCTTCGAAAAAGCTGTAACCATGGCCGCGGCCACCAAGGGTATGAAAATTATGCTGGGCAGTGGGGCCGATGGCTCAACCTACGCGCACGGAACGCAGGCGCTGGACTTTGAAGCGCTGGTGAAGCGCTCCGGCATCAGTCCCACGCGCGCGATTCAAGCCGCCACCACAATCAACGCCGAAGTGCTGGGATGGCAGGACCAGATTGGCTCCATCGATCAGGGTAAGTATGCCGACCTCATCGCCGTCGCTGGCAATCCGCTGGCTGACATTACCGAACTTCAGCGGGTGAAGTTTGTAATGAAGGGCGGAAAAGTGATTAGGCATGATCTGCGATGATCACTCGAAGACGCGCGCTCGCCGTTGGTAGCATTCTTTTCTTTGTAAGTGCAACCTACGGCGCCGAAATCAGAGTGATGACTTCCGGAGCCTTCACGGCGGCGTATCTCCAACTCGTCCCGGAGTTCGAACGCACCACCCACGACAACGTGCTCACTGCCTACGGAGCCTCCATGGGCAACGCACCGGACTCCATTCCAAGCAGGCTGCAGCGGGGCGAGCCCGTGGACGTAGTGATCCTGGCCGCCGCCGCGCTGGACGAACTCATCAAGCAAGGCAGGGTTGTCTCCGGCAGCCGTGTCGACCTGGTACGGTCCAGCATCGGCATGGCCGTCCGAGCCGGCGCTCCGAAGCCCGACATTGGCACCGTGGAAGCACTCAAGCGCACGCTGCTCCAAGCCAAGTCGATCGCATATTCGGACTCCGCCAGCGGCGTCTATCTCTCCAAGCAAATGTTTGAGCACCTTGGGATCGCGGACCAGATCGCAGCAAAGTGCCAGAGAATCCAAAGCGAGCCGGTGGGCGCCGTGGTCGCGCGCGGAGACGCCGAGATCGGCTTCCAGCAGATCAGCGAGCTGCTTCCCGTACCGGGCATCGTTTTCGTCGGTCCGCTGCCGCCCGAAGTTCAGAAAGTCACCATGTTTTCGGCTGGCGTTGTGGTGGGCGCAAAGAAACCCGATGCGGCCAGGGCGCTGATCAAATTCCTCGCCTCGCCGGCTGCCCTTCCCGCAATCACCAGGAGTGGCCTGGAGCCCCTGACATCCCGCTGACACGTGTTTCTGAACCGCCATGCGTGAGCATGCGGACGGGATATCGTTTCACTTATCCTGGCGAGATGGAGTACTTCTTCGCGTGCCCCTATTGCTCGGAGCGCATATCCATGGTGCTCGACACCTCCGTGAAGAGACAAACATATATCGAAGACTGCGAAGTATGCTGCCAACCGATCGAAGTTCGCTACAGCGTTGAAGGCGACGAAATTTCCGACTTTGACGCCCACGCGATTTAGTTCAATTCGCCTTGGGAAAGTGCTGCTCATACCAGCGAATGGAGCGATCGAGAAAATCCACGTTGTGCTTCGACTCGCGTACGCCGTGGCCTTCGCGAGGATACCGGACCATGATCGTCTCGACGCCGACGTCTTTGAGTGCGATGTAGTATTGTTCGGCTTCGGCGATCGGCACATCGGGATCGTTTTCCCCGTGAACCATCATGGTCGGCGTTACGACATTGGCGACGTGCTTCAGCGCGGAGCGCTCCCACAGCACGTCCATCAGGTTGCCCTGATGCGGATACGCGCCCCATTCCATGGCTTCGTATTGGTTGTAATACGTCATGTAGTTGTAGCTAATAATGTTGGTGATGGCGGCGTTGGGAATGGCAGCCTTGAACATGTGCGTCTGCGTTATCAGCCAGGCGCTCAGCTGGCCGCCGTAGCTGGTGCCTTCGATACCCAGCCGGTTTGGATCGATCCAGGGATAACGGCGTAGCGCGGCGTTCACGCCGTAGAGCACATCCATCCCCTCGTTTCCGTCCTGATCGGCGAAGATCGCATCGGTGAAGGCCTGTCCGTAGCCAGTGGATCCACGATAGTTGATCATGATAGTCGCCCATCCCAGGGACGCATACACCTGATTCCTGAAGTTGAACGCGGGTCCCTGCTGTCCGTGCGGACCGCCGTGAATATTGACGATCAGAGGATATTTTCGGTCGGCGCGAAAATCGGCGGGGTAAGTAAGGAATGCTTCGACGGTCCATTTATTGTCGTTGCTGATGAAGGTGAACGGTTCGACAGTTTCGATCGTTTTGCCTGCCAGCGCATCGTGATTCACGTCGGTAAGTTGCTTGGCCGCGCCGTCGCCCGATTTCAGGTACAGCTCGGCCTGGTCCGATGGCGTCGACAAAGTATAGGCGAGCAGGTCGCCATGCGCGGAAAACGATCCTACACTTCCGCGCTCTTTTACCACTTCTTCCGCCTTGCCTCCCGAGGCCGGCACCCGATAAAGATGCACGTCCCCGCGTTCCTGCGCGGTGAAATAAATCCAGCGGCCGTCGCTTGAATACTGAGGTTCTCCCTGGCGGGCGTCCAGCTCCTGCCCCACTTCGCGGCGATTCTTTCCATCCCCGTCCATCACCCAGACGTGCGTGTCCTCCATGGTGGTTTCGCGATCGGTAAGGCCGCGTTTAGTGGCTTCATAGATAATGGATTTCCCGTCGGGAGAATAATGCGGGCGATATTCGGCGCTTTCGGTGGCGGTAAGCTGGCGGCTTTCACCAGTGGTCGGATCGAGAGTGAACAGATCGTAGTTGAAGAACTGATCGTCGTCCTGCGCGCGATTGGAGACGTATGCGATCTCCCGTCCGTCGGGCGACCAATCGATGGAATGCTCGTAATGCACGCCGTTGGTAAGCTGGCGCGATTTTCCAGTGGCAACATCGACGACGAAAATATGCAGGCGCTTGTTGTCGTTGAAATGCGTGTTCCCTTCCGCGGCCGTCGGCTTGTAGAGGTAACGGGTGATGACGATGGGGTCGCCGGTGGCATCGGCGCTTTCAGGTCCCGGCGTCGCCGACACATAGGCAATCTGTTTGCTATCGGGCGACCAGACAGTGGTCCGGCCGGTGGTGGGCAGCGGAGCGTTGGTTTCTTCCAGCGGACCAAGATATCGTTTATCGCTGCCGTCGGGCCGGGCGACAATCAATCCGGATTTATCGCCGATTCGCCCGGAATACGAGATCCATTTTCCGTCCGGCGACCATTCGGGGTTGCCGGAAGGGTCTTTGCCGGAGCTCAGACAGATAGATTTCCCGTCGGCCAGGGTCATGATCCAGAGTTGACCGAATGGGCGCCGTGGCGAGTCGTTTCGGGTGATCGAGTAAGCGATCCGCGCGCCATCCGGGGAGAACTGCACCGTACCCACGGCGCGGAGCTTCAAGAAATCCGACGACTGAAATCCCGACGGCAGCGCAAGACCGGCGCAAAAGGCCAGGGCGATCGATATTCTGTACATGCAACACAGTATCGGGCAAGGAAGATGCTCGTCAAGTATTCCGGTTGGGCGCAACTCAGCGTTTGTTCGGGCGTAACTCCTCGTTGTTTGGCGCAACTCATCGTTGGCGGCCAGGCGCCCGCTGGCCCTTTTGTTGGGTTTTCATAATTTCTGGGAACCTGCTAGACGCGAAATTCGTCTAGAAAAGTAACTAAGCAGCTACGTCTCCGTGCGGAACCCTTTCCCCAACAAACCAAACCCGCACGGGGACTTCCATTATTTCTAATTCCCTGTCGATAATTCTGCTGTCACGGCATCTAACGTTCGGGGCGACTCATGAAGTTTAATGACGTGTTAGCTGCTTCACTTTTTCTGGTAGTTACATTGGTACCATCGGCGTCCGCGCAGAGCGGCAATCTGCGGGAAACCAACAAGGCCGAGGACAGAATCGTGCGAGAGGTCCGCCACGAGCTGGTTACACTTCCTTATTACAGCGTGTTTGATAATTTGGCTTATAAAGTTAACGGTTATACAGTCACATTGGAAGGCCAGGTAACGAGACCCACGCTAAAAAGCGACGCCGAAAGAGCCGTTAAGAAAATTGAGGGCGTGGAACAGGTTGTCAACAACATCCAGGTACTGCCGCTCTCGCCCATGGATGATCGAATTCGTAGGGCGGTCTACCAGGCCATTTATCGGCAGCCGGGCTTGGATATGTACAGCCTGCGCGCGGTTCCCACCATCCACATTATCGTGAAGAACGGGCAAGTTACTCTGACCGGCGCCGTTGGCAATCAGGGCGATAAGGAGCGCGCCGGAATAGCCGCTAACACCGTGTCTGGCGTTTTCTCCGTCACCAATGATCTGCTAGTAAGTCCCTAGCCGGCTTGCGCGCAATCAGTGGACGATTCAAGTAACTGAGCAGCGGCGCCATGGCTCGAAATCGCTCGACGATCGCGCCATGCAGCTGGGGCTTTGTAAGGAGCTTAGCGTCGAGTGTTACGTCCATAACCCAATCTTTCATTTTGATGAATCCAGCCGCCGGATGAGCGGGGTCGAAGCCTTTGGGCGAGCGGCTGAGCGCGTCTCCTTTTAGATCCCCGGCCAACTTCCGCGCCTTCTTGTCAGCCAGAAGCCGGTTCAACTCCTCATGTGTTTCGGCGATGTGGTTGCGAACCGCGAGCATCACGTCGCGTTCAGGGTGCCAAATGCCGGCGGCAACTTCGATCGCCTCGTGTGAGACGCTGAAATAGAAACCACCTGTTCCCATGCGTCCAGTACCCCGCCGCGAAAAAGACGCCGCCGCATGCGTTTTATAAGGCGTTTTGTCCCCGCTGAAGCGCGTATCCCGATAGATCCGGAAGATCGCGTTCTTGGGCTCGGTGACATATTCGGGCGCAAACTTCGCCAGGTCCGTGTTAATCGCAGTCACCAAATCCAACATCGGCGCTTTAATGTGCTGGTCGAAAAGATGCTTGCGAGGCTGGAACCACTCACGGCGGTTGTTGCGCTTCAAGCTGCGAAAAAACCGGACCATCTCCGGCGGAAAGCCAGTAAAGGCAGATTGCACGAAAGACTCCTTTATAATTTGACAAGATGACCGTCCCCCAAGAGACCATCGATCGGCTTGCCAATATACCCAATGTATCCGTCTCGAAGGGAATTTTGCTCAGCGCCGAAACCCGCTTTGGAATCGGAGGCCCGGCCGAGGTCTTCGTCGAGGCGGCATCGCAAGATGCGTTCGCCGAGGCGTTCGGAGTGGCGCAGGCCAGCGGAGCGTCTTACAGCGTGATCGGCGACGGCACCAACCTGATCGTATCGGACGAGGGCTTCGACGGAATCGTGTTGCGATTGGCTGCGAAGGCGATCGATCGCGACGGGACGATCCTACGCGCTGAGGCTGGCGCCGAGCTACAGGCGCTGGTGGATTATTCGATCGATCAAGGCCTGCGCGGCCTGGAAACGATGACCGGCATTCCGGGTTCGGTTGGCGCGGCCGTTTATGGGAATGCGGGCGCGTATGGCCATTCCATCGACGAGCGGGTACGGCTGGTACGGTTTCTGGACGGCTCCGCAATACGAGCGTTCGGTCCGGCCGAATGCCAATTTCATTACCGCGAGAGCATCTTCAAGGAGCACAAGGACTGGATCATTCTGGATGTCGAGCTGGGCATGACGCCGGCGCCCGCCACGGAACTGCGCGAGACCGCCGATAAGATTTTCGCAATTCGCCTCGCGAAATATCCGCCGACCATGAAGTGCGCGGGCAGCATCTTTAAGAACCTGATTCTGGCCGAACTGCCGGAATCGGTGCGGCGCCAGATTCCCGACCGGGTGGCCCGGGAAGGCAAGGCGCCATCGGCATATTTCCTGGAAGAAGCAGGCGCCAAGGGAATGCGGCGGGGCGGTATTCGGGTGGCGGACTATCATGCCAACCTGATTTACAACACCGGAGACGGCACCGCGCGTGAACTGTGCGAATTGATCGGCGAGCTGAAATCGCGCGTGCGGGAGCAGTTCGGCCTGGAACTCGAGGAAGAAGTGCAGTACGTGGGATTCTCGCCCGCTCCGCAGCCGGCTTAATTGCGTAATATGCTAGATGTTATGCGGTATTTGGGTGTTCTTGGGTTCGCGATTTGCGTGCCTCTTGCGGTGGCGGCCGACCGGCCAGTCCCCGTCATTGTCGAGCTGTTCACCAGCGAAGGTTGCTCCAGCTGTCCCGCCGCGGACCGCCTGCTCTCCTACCTGGACCATATGCAGCCCGTACCCGGCGCACAAGTGGTCGCGCTCGAGGAGCATGTCGATTATTGGAATCAGCTGGGGTGGACCGATCCGTTCTCTTCTCCACAATATCGCGCGCGGCAGAACGATTACGCCATGGCCTTCCGGGCCGGCAACATCTACACGCCACAAATGGTGGTGAATGGGGAAAGCGAGTTCGTCGGCAGCGACAACAGCCGCGCCTATCACGAAATCGAGCTGGCGTCCCAAACTGCGACCACGGTGGTTGGTCTTGCGTCCACCGCCAACCCGCGCGATCCGGACCTGCTGGATCTTTCTGTCCAGGTGACCAATGCAAAATCCGGCAAATGGCACGATTCCAACGTTTACCTCGCCGTGACCGAGAACGGTTTGACCACGCTTGTTCAAGGTGGTGAGAACAGCGGCCGAAAATTGCGACATTCCGCGGTCGTTCGAAGTTTCGGCGTCATCGGACGCGTAAAGCCGGAAGGCGCGAAGGGCGGCCAACTGGTATCCACCCTGCGCCTGCCTCACGAATGGAAGCGCGAGAATTTGCGCGCGGTGGTGTTCGTACAAGAGCGCGACACGCACCACATCACAGGCGCAAACGTGCTGGATCTGCGCTAACATTTGTGGCGCACGCACTCCTGCGTGCCGCGTTCACACTCGTGTGAACGCCAGGTCATTTGCTCAGCTAGAATCAAAACTATGTCCATTGTCGTAGTTGGTTCCGTGGCCTATGACGGAGTTGAGACTCCGCACGGCAAAGTTGACCGCATGCTGGGTGGCGCATGCACTTACATTTGTTTAGCCGCCAGCTATTTCGCCAAAACCAAGATCGTCGCGGTTGTCGGCGATGACTTCGCCGCTGAAGATGAGAAGCTGCTCTCAGACCGCGGGATCGATCTGGAAGGATTGGAACGCGTGAAGGGAGGCAAGACCTTCTTCTGGGCCGGCGTTTATTCGCAGGATATGAACGATCGCACCACGCTGCGAACCGATCTCAACGTGTTCGCCGACTTCAATCCCAAGCTGCCGGAAAGCTACAAGAAATCGCCCTACCTGTTGCTCGGCAACATTCAGCCCACTCTGCAGCGCAGCGTGCGCGAGCAGATGAACGGTCTCCGCCTGGCGGGCGGCGACACCATGAATTATTGGATCCAGGATTTTCGCGCTGAGCTGCTCAAGACCATCAAGGATTGGGATTTTCTGCTCATCAACGACAGCGAAGCCCGCATGCTCTCCGGCGAAAACAACCTCAGACGAGCAGCCGCCAAGGTCATGGAGATGGGACCCAAGACGCTGGTGATCAAGCGCGGCGAGTATGGCGCCATTCTGTTTCACGGCAACTCGCACTTCATGGTTCCCGCCTATTTGCTCGAAGAGGTTTTCGATCCCACGGGCGCGGGCGACTGCTTCGCTGGCGGCTTCATCGGCTATCTGGCCGAAAAAGGCGTGGATCTCAAAGCCGGCCACGTCGACGCCAAGGAGATCAGCCGCGCCGTCATCTATGGCTCCGTCATGGGCAGCTTCTGCGTCGAGAAATTCGGCGTGGATCGCTTCCGCACTCTCACCCGTAAAGATATAGACGCCCGCTTCCAGGAGTTCCGGGACTTCACGGAATTTTGAAGCACATCTGGATTGAACTCGCCCTGGTTTTCATTGCGTTGGCCGCGCTCAGCGGTCTGGCTACCGTGTACGTAAACCATTCAGGCTGGACTTTGTATTATGGCGACGCGGAGTCGCATCTGGACATCGCGCGCCGTATCGTCGATTCGCGAAAGCCGGGCTACGACCAGATCGGGACCGTGTGGCTGCCGCTGCCACATCTGCTGATGCTGCCATTGGTACGGAACCTGGCGCTATGGCGCAGCGGCCTGGCAGGCGCCATCCCTTCTTCTGCGTGCTTCGTTATCGCGGGCGTCTTCCTCTATGCCGCATTGTTGCGCGCGACGCATTCTTCAGCCGTTGCCCTGGCATCGCTCGGCCTAATGGCTTTCAATCCGAATCTCTTGTATCTGCAGGCCACTCCCATGACGGAAACGGTGGCGCTGGCGGCGTTGATGGCTCTGCTGTACTTCACCGTGCTGTTTCGCGAAACACAATCGTTCGCCGCGGTGGCTGGCGCGGGGCTTGCGAGCATTGCCGCGTCGCTGGCCCGCTACGAGGGCTGGTTCGTCATCCCGTTCGTCGCCATCTATTTCTTCGTTGCAGCACATAAGAATGTTGCAGCTCATAAGAATGTTGCCGGACGCAAGCACAGGTTCGCGGCCGCCCTGCTCTTCTCCGCCATCGCCGCCCTAGCCCCGCTCTACTGGTTCGGCCACAATTGGTGGCTTTATTCCAACACGCTCGAGTTCTTCAACGGATACTATGCGCCCATGAGTATCTATCGGCGGGCGCTCGCGCTCCACATGACGCCTTATCCTGGCGATCACGACTGGCGAGCGGCCGTGTTCTACTACCTCACAGCCGTGCGTTTCTGCGCCGGCTGGGGAGTGGTTGCCATCGGGATCGCGGGTCTCGCCGCCGCGCTGGCAAAGCGCATGTACTGGCCGTTGCTGCTCACCGCCCTTCCCCCGCTGTTTTACATCTGGAGCATGCACTCGGGCAACGCCCCAATCTACGTTCCCACGCTCTGGCCCTTTTCGTACTACAACACGCGTTACGCACTCACCGCGCTGCCGCTGCTCGCCATCGGCGGGGGAGGCCTGGTGCTGCTTGGGCCGCAGCGCTTCCGGCCGTGGATCGCGGTAGCGGTCGTACTCGCGGCCGCCGTCCCGTGGATCATACGGCCCCAGCCCGGCAACTGGGTAACCTGGAAAGAATCGCAAGTCAACTCCACCGCGCGTCGGGCCTGGACGAAGGCCGCTGCGTCGTCCCTGGCCGGCTCCTACCATTCTGGCCAGGGCATCCTAACCAGCTTCAGCGATTTAACCGGAATCCTGCGCGCGGCCGGTATCCCATTGCATGAGGCCCTTTACGACGGCGATGAGCCGGCCTGGATGGCGGCCACCACGCGGCCGGATTTGTTTCTGCACGAGGAGTGGGCGGTTGCGATTGCGGGCGACACCGTGGCAACGGCCATCCAGCGAGCGTCACTGAAAACGGGACCCCACTATCACTTGGTACAAACGGTGAAAGTGAGAGGCGCTCCTGTCATCGAAATCTACAAACGAGACTGAACATATGCCGATTCCCTTCACCAAAGCGCACGGCGCTGGAAATGATTTTCTGCTCACTTGGGCGGACCAGGTTCCCGAGGTGGATCTTGCTTCCACCGCTCGCGCCATCTGCGATCGCCACACCGGCGTCGGCGCCGATGGCTGGATCTTAATCCGCGGCAGGACCATCCGGCTGTTCAACGCCGATGGTAGCGAGGGTGAGTTGTCGGGCAACGGGACACGCTGCGCGGCTACGTTGCTCATCGATGCTGAACAGAATGAAGTCACCATCCTCACTGGCGCGGGGCCGAAGCATCTACGCCTGCTGCGGCGCGACGGCCGCCGCTTCTGGTTCGAAATGAACATGGGCTCGCCCGTCGTAGATGACCGCGAGATCCGCTGCGATATTCCCCTGAAACACGGCGCGCAGGAGGTCACGATTCTCGATGTCGGCAATCCCCAGTGCGCGGTGTTCGTCGAAAGCATTCCCCCCAATTGGGAGGCGCTGGGAGTGGAGATCGAAGGCCACTCGCGCTTTCCGAAGCGGACCAATGTATCGTTCGTCCGCGTCATCGACGCGCATACCATCGAGACCCGGTTCTACGAGCGCGGCGCGGGAGTGACGCTCAGCTCAGGCACCGGATCTACAGGCGCCGCGGTAGCCGCGATACTGCGAAAAGTGGCGGCCAGCCCCGTTACAGTCCACACTCCGGCTGGCGAAT
Organism: Bryobacterales bacterium; assembly: GCA_963747945.1. Taxonomy (GTDB): domain Bacteria; phylum Acidobacteriota; class Terriglobia; order Bryobacterales; family Bryobacteraceae; genus Palsa-89. The sequence goes on along the minus strand of CAVVHB010000022.1, from coordinate 265,724 downwards.
CGTTGCAACTGCGCTGGGATGACTCGGTCTATTTGACGGGTCCGGCGGAAATAATCGCAGCCGGCGAATTCTACGCCTAGGATCCGCTTGCTAACGCGCGCGGTTCAGAACGGCTTACGCTTCAGAACGGCTTACGCTTCAGAACGGCTTACGCTTCAGAACCGCGACCGTAAGGGAGCGGCCCTCAGAAATACGCCTTGATCGCCGTAAATTCGTTGTCGAACTCACGCAGGATCACCGGCAGGCGCTCGCCCAGGCCGAGTTGGTCCAGCACCGCCTGAGGGTCTTCGCTGGGGCTTTCGAAGAGGCTGACAAACACTCCGGTGCCCTTCACGTACCGGTCGGCGGCGTTCAAGACGCGGCTCAGTGTCATTTGCCCGGATTCCAGCTTGGTTGGATCCAACTCGGGCGACCCGTGATAGCGCACCGCGGCCTGGATTTCCTCCGGCAGATTCCACTGCGCCAGCGCTTCGGCGGAAAGCTCGGCATGCGTCAGACCCAGCACTTGGGTTTCATATTCAGGCTCCCACTTGTGGCTCTGCTGGCAGAGCAGTGACAGCTGCTTATATTCGTCGTGCATCCCGATGGCTACCAGCAGCAGCCCCAGGTCATGGAACAATCCAGCCGCGAATGCGCCTTCGGCGTAGGCCACGTTCAGGCGCTGGGCAAGCAGGTCCGAAAGGATTCCCACACCCACCGAGTGCTGGTTGAAGTTACTCGTGGACCATCCCGGCGGAGTCTTCACCTGGTTCCACATTCGCGACACCGACATGCTGAGAGCGGCGTTGCGCAGCTTGGTGATTCCGAGCAACGAAACCGCATGACGGATCGAGTTGACGGTTCCGGCCAGACCGTACAGCGCCGAATTCACCAACTTCAGAATGTTGCCCGCGAGCACGGTATCTTTTTCGATGAGATCGGCAATCTTGGCAAACGACACATCCTCACTCGCCAGGCTGGCCATCAGGCGATTCAGGATCGGGGAGAAGGGCGGAAGTTGCCCCAATGCAATCAAAGATCGCTCGCGAACCGTGGGCGTCCCGGCCGTCGGCGTACTGGCGGAAACTGTCACCTTTGGATTATCGTCACTTGTTGTGAAAAGCTTGAGCCTGAGAGCTTGAGTACCGCGCTTTTGTAACATGTAAGACATGAGCTCCAGCGCCGCGATTGCGGTTCACGACCTCCGCAAGGTGTATGGAAACAAGGCGGCTGTGGACGGGCTCGACCTGGAGGTGCCCCGCGGCTGCTTCTTCGGTTTTCTAGGGCCCAATGGAGCGGGCAAAACCACCACCATTCGGATGCTGATGGGCCTGGCGCCCCCCACTTCCGGTACCATCGAGCTTTTGGGCCTGCCCATGCCCGAGCAGGCGCTGGAGGTCAAGGGCAAGATCGGGCTGGTTCCCGATGAAACTCTGTTGTTCGACCATCTCACGGGCCTGGAGTTCACCGAGTTCGTGGGTAGAATGTACGGCCTGGAACGCCCGGTGGCGCGCGAGCGGTCCCGTGAGCTGCTGGCGCTGTTTGAGCTGGACGGGGAGCCCGGCAAGCTGATCGGCGACTATTCCAAGGGCATGCGGAAACGCGTGGCCATGGCAGCCGCGCTCATCCATCGGCCGGAGCTGTTCCTGCTGGACGAGCCCTTCGAAGGCGTCGACGCGGTGGGCGCCAGGCTCATGAAGGATATTCTGCTCGATCAGGTCCGCCGCGGCGCCACCATGTTTCTGACCTCGCACGTGCTGGAGGTGGTGGAGCGCCTGTGCGACCGCGTGGCCATTATCCACGATGGGAAGCTGGTAAAACTGGGCACCATGGCCGAGCTGCGAACCGGCTCCGAGACGCTGGAAGACGTGTTCGTTCGTGTAGTGGGCGCGGACCATCCGGCCGAGACGTTGGATTGGTTATAGGGAGTCGGTTATCGGCTTTTTGATACACTTTCCTCCTAAGGCTTATCCCATGAAACACTGCGTCCAGCTCTTCGCCATCGCAGTACTGGCTGTCACGGCGAATGCTCAATTCAAAGCGACACCGTTGACCGGCACCTGGAGCGTGACGGAAATTAAGACCACGGGGCCCGACGCCCGGACGTTCAGCCATCCCCAACCAGGGCTGTTGATCTTCACTGGCAACCATTACAGCCTCATGATCATTGATTCCGACCAGCCCAGGGCTGGCGTCCAGAATTCCCAAGTAAAGAAACCGACCGCCGACGAATTGCTGGCGACATGGGGACCATTTACCGCCGCCTCCGGTACTTATGAAATATCGGGTAGTACTTTGACGACGCGGCCGAGCGTCGCAAAGAATCCCCAGGTCATGGCTCCTGGAAACTTTCAAGTCAACACGTTTAAAATCGAAAAGAACACCCTCACGCTAACACGCATACGAAATCGCGAAACCCCGGCTGCCAATCCGACCACGATGACTTTCACGAAAGTTGAGTAGTTATGCCGGCCTACCCGAAAAACGCCTCTATCGACAAGATGAAAGCAGCTGGAGCGGACCCCGATGTTGAGCGGATCGATTTCCAAAGGAGCAATCTATGGCGCGCGTAATGGTCAGTCCGGACGATGACCCCGATATCTACTATATCGTCGAGTATCCGGTGGGCCCCAACGCCGTGAACCATAGGGACGACGTGCTGCTGGTCCAGTTTTTCCTGCGCGTCTTATCCGACAAAGATAAGCGCTATCGCCCGCCGGGCAGCCATGACCTTGTCATCAGCGGCGCCTATAGCGATCTCACCGGCGCCTATATCAAACAGTTCGCGGACGCAAACAATCAAACGCCGATGTACGACAACGGAAACCTGGTGAAACGGCCGCTCGCCATTGTGGACTCGCCGGTTGGGAATCCAGCGGCCTTAGGCGGTTGGATCATCCGGCAGATGAACCTGCAATACCAGTCGGCATTTCCTAAAACGGGCTTGCCCCACTCCCCGCTATTTCCCCGTGAGCTCGCCAAAAAGTTTTACGTCTGATGGCTTCAGCCATGCAGCGCCCAGGCTCGGCGATGATGTCGGCCTCAACAATCCTCCCATTGGCGATCGTGAAGCGAATCACCCTCCACAGCTTGCCATGTCGCGCAACCGGGACCCTTCCATGTATCGTTTGCCCTGGCTCCCGGACACTGGCCGATTTGTCGGTACCGATCCCTACCATGCTTCCTCGAACGCTCGTTCCGGCCGTAGTCGGAAGCTACCTGGCGGAAGGTGCGAGAGCCATGACGGCCCAATTTGTAGCCGCGGCTGAAATGAACTGATCGCGCTCATGCGGAAACTCACCGTCGAAATACCGCTGGGCAGGCAATGTTCGGGTTCGAACATACCAGGAGCCGTCCGTGAGCTGGGACTTCATCAGGAACCCGATTCCATTCTGATAAACCGAGCTAGCAGGCCTCAGGCTCCCGGACGCGTTAAGCGCCACCAATGCCTGACCTGTAGCATAAGCATCGCTCGCGAGAGTCGATAACTGCCCCCATCCGCCGTCCGGGCGTTGCGACGCCAGCAAATCGGCCGCGGCCTTCTTGATCGTCTCCCGCCTACCACCTGCCCATTGCAACCCGAGAATCCGGAAGGCCCGATCTTCGGTGGTTAAGGGCTGAGCCAGTTCGATCCAACGCGCGGCTAGCTGGACCGATTTATCATATTCGTCCCGCTTGCTCTTAGGGCCGTAGATTTGGATCGCCCGCAAGGCCGTAGCCGTTGCCTGGATGTCGCTACTCTCAATAGGAGGGCGGAGGGCCTGAATCCTCCAGTGTCCGTCGTTCTCCTGGGAGTTCTTCAAGTAACGCGCCCAAACGTCGGTTGTGGCATCCGCCGGATAATTCTCCGCAGCCATCCCCAGCAGCGTGTATCCGGCGGTATCGGTTGCTCCGGGCACCCCCAGCCCTTGCAGTGCGCGCTCGCGATTGCTATCGAGAAAAGCAGCGATCTGTCGTAATTGCGCCTGGGCGATCCGTTCGTTCACGGGCAGCTTGCTCTTTCGCGCTGCCGCTATCGCCATTGCGGTCAGGGAGTTGCTATGGCACGAGACGCAACCTGCTTTGCTCAGGAAGGCAGCATCTGCGCGCTGCAACGCCGGCAGGCTCCGCTCAATCGCCGCGCGTGGCGAACTGGCAGGGCTTGGCTTAAATTTCGATGGCACGGAATCGGGCCCGGATTTCGCGCCGGCCTCTTCGAGGATTTCAACGAGTTTGGTTTTCCCCTGCCGCCGTGCCAGATCGAGCACAGTCCCGCCTGCGTCTGTGCTGGCGTGAATGTCTGCTCCCCGCTCCAAAAGAGCCTTCACCAGGTCCAGCGGAGGCAAGTCCGGAACCAGCGCCAAAATAGAGACCATGTTGGCCGCGGCCTTGGCGCCGCGACCGAGCAACATTCTGGCGAGTGGCACATCTCCGGAACGGATTGCACTGGTAAGCGCTGCATTCAGGTCCTCTTGCCCGGCGAATTTCATCAGGAGGTCAACACAGGGTAAGCAAGCGGTTTGGACGGCGCGGGCCAGGGGAAGAGGCCTCTTTTCGGCTCCCCGTTCCAAAAGAAGTTCCAGGAGATGCTTACTGCCGGAGAATCCAGCCGTGGCCAGCACGGTACTGCCGGCCGGACTTGTCGTCTTGACGTCCGCTCCGTGGTCGAGCAGCAGTTGAACCACGGCACTCGCATTGGCATGGCCTGCTGCCGCGATCAATAGTGGTGTCTGGCCTTCGTCCGAGCGTGCATTGGCGTCTGCGCCGCGATCGAGCAGAAGCCGAGTCTTGCCGGGATCGTCGCTAGCGTACATGAGCGCGCTGGCGTTGCCAAGGTTGCGCAGATTGGGATCGGCTCCCGCCTCCAAAAGCAGCCGGACACAATTTGCGTCTCCATATAGCACCGCATACATCAGGGGTGTGAAGCCGCTGGTTCCGCTGCGATTCACGGTTTCCGGATGCTCTCGCAGTAGCTTGGTGAAAACCTGACGCTCCCCGTTTCGCAGAGCTTCCATCATGCGGATGGCCTGCGGATCCGGGGCCGGAGCTTGCGCTTCTCCGGCCAGCGCATCGGGCCAATCGGCTCCTTCGTCGATCCAGTTCCGGATCGTGTTGACTTGCGCCGCGTTCAGAGGACCGGCTGGGGGCATCTGAAGACCCTGTCGCGGAGTCGTCAATTTGAGATAGAGCGGGCTTGCCGCGCTGTTCCCCGGTATGATGCTTGCTCCGTTCGCCCCCACTCGATTGGGCATTGCGACGCGCCGCTCGTCAAGACGAAGACCTCGCATCTGTTGTGAAGGCCCATGACAACCCAAGCAATGCTCGCGCAGGATGGGCTGAACATCGCGCTCAAAATCAACCTTCTCTGTGCTCTGAGCCACCAGCAAATCACAGCACAGGTAAGCCCACAGGATCACGCTCACGTGCAGTGTACGCATGGCACCTCCGACGGACTTAACTGAGAAGGATGAGTTCCTATCTTACTCTACGAGACGCTCCCCAGAAGACTCGTTGGAGGAGGTTTCGCAGGATCGGTACTGAGAACGCGCCTGGGTCCGGCGATCATTCGGACCGGATGCCAGCACGACGAAACACCGCCGCTCCAGCATCCCGGCATCGCCACCCGGCGAGTTACGGGTCGCCTCCGCTTCTCCAATCACCACCCTCCACCCGTTCTTTCCGCTTCTCCTGCAACAAACCACACCGGCCCGTCCCTCAGCCCCATCCCCGCCCGTGTTATCCCATTAGGGCAAAGGGTGCGGCGCGCACCACGAATGGGATGAGGAACTTACCCGCGCTGCACTCCGTTTTGCGCGAGTTTATTAAGGACCGAGGTCTACAAATGGCAACAGCAGCCCAAGCTCCAACAACCCCAACAACAACCGATCCCGTCGAATTATGGCTATCCCGCAGAAGCTCGTGCCCCCAGCCCGATCCAGAAAAAATGGGCACACCACGCGCCCTTACCAACCGCGCCAACTCGGCCCACTCCACCGGTCCTCGCACCGACGCCGGCAAACAGCGCTCGTCGCAGAACGCTCTCAGCCATGGCCTCACGGCCCGCACCGCTGTCCTGCCCACCGAGGACCCCGAAGCCTACCAGCGCCACCTCCAGCAATTTCTCGACGAGTACGCCCCCGCCAACGCCACCGAAACTCAACTCGTCCACGAAATCGCCGACACCGCCTGGCGCCTCAACCGCATCCCCTTCCTCGAAGCCGACCTGCTCACCCAACCCTCCGACCCCCAAACCCAAATCACGCTCCTCGCCAGACTGGGCCTCCACGGCTCGCGCCTCTCCCGCCAGTTCCAAAAAGCCACCGAGCAGCTCCGCGACATTCAGCAAGAACGTCGCCGCCAGGAGCGCCGCCATCTCAACGAAGTCGCCGAAATCCTCATTCGCCATCAGCGCAAAGGACTTCCCTGGGACCCCGCGGCTTTTTCACGCGAAGCTGGCTTCGTTTTTTCAAAGGAACAAATCGAGACCCACGCACAGCACCTCATTCATCTGAACCCGGCCTATTACGCCCCCGGCTCCTCTCTCTGGCCGGACCGCCAGCCCCAAGGGAACACGAAGACAGCCGCAGTTTGAGAACGGACCACGCCGGCGATTGCCGCTCTAGCAGGCTGCTGAAAAAGGCCGTTAGGGACCGACTCCCTTACGGTCGCGGCCCTGTAAACACCTGCAAACATGCTGCTGCGATTCTGAGCCGCGCGCGTAAGCAAGCGGATTTTCGCCTTTTTCAGCATCCTGCTAGAGAGGGAGCAGCAAACTGCGCCCAATCACGCCCGTGAGCTGGTCTTGAGCGTCCAGTGCCGCGTCGCGGCTCAAGCCTTCCAGGTTCCGAAGTTGATCGGCGAAGTTCCACGCCAGGTCGCGCGCAGCGCGGATGTTCCAGATTGCCAGCAGCCGCCCCACCTTTCCCGTGTCTTGCGCCAGTTCACCAACGATCCCAGTTGCCAGAAAGTCTAGTGCCGACGGAAGCACATGCTCCAGCAAATCGTTCACGCGCTCATAATCGTCATGCTCGGGACTTTGCAGCTCGGGCGTCATATGCAGCTCATTATCAGTTTGTAGAAGGGCCAAGGCCAGATCGTGATTGATATGAGCATTCATCCCCGCCAATGCAAACTGTATCCGGTCGACACCGGCTCTGTTCCTCGCCTCAAACAAAGCCTCCCACGAACTGGGGACATCAAGGTTCTGCTGCAGCGTACCGGCAATCGCCGCAAAGTAGAAGCCCGCAAAAACGACGTCGAGACGCGTCAGCCATGCCGCATCTTGCCAGCCGTTGGACTGGGGCTGATCGTCGATTCGCTGCGTCACCATCCAATAGAGTTTATTGAACCACTTCAGACCGTCGCTGCCCGGCAATAACCCATCGATACTCTGCATTACGGAAATAACATCGGTAATCGTGGCTGGCGCAGCAGAACTCACCATTTGCAGAAGTTGTGCATCGGTCGGATTGAGGTTTGCCATTCTGCCCCTATGATTAGCCAAAAGTATACCGCCGAACGTGCCCGCCTTCCGCAACTCCAGATACCGGGGACCGCGCAGGCTGCCGCTGGAGTAGAATCGTTCGAGACGTATGCCCCTTTCCAGCGGATTGTGCGCGATAGCCGGCGTCTTAGTCGCCGTCGGCGGTTTGGCGGCACAGCCGGCGCCCGGCACAAAACTTGAGGTGCTTCAACTGCGCCCCAACTTCTATATGATTGCGGGCGCTGGAGGGAACATCGGATTTCAGGTTGGAGTGGATGGCGTCGTGGTTGTCGACTCAGGTTCCGCGTCGAGCGCCGATGCGGTTGTCGCTGCCATTAAGAAGGTCACCTCACAACCCATCCGTTACTTGATCGACACCAGCGCCGATCCCGACCACGTGGGCGGCAACGCCAAAGTCGCAAAAGCCGGGCAGACGTTATTCACGGGAAACGGCGGAGCCGGTCTCGCCACCAATTTCCTGGGAGGCGGCGCGTCGATACTTTCCGCGGAACAGGTCTTGACCCGAATGAGCGGACCGAGCGGGAAGCCTTCACCGTATCCGGTTGAGGCGTGGCCCACCGAATCGTTCAACCAGCCGCGGAAATACATGTACCTCAACGGCGAGGGCATTGAAGTCTTCCATGAGGCCGCCGCGCATACCGATGGCGATGCGATAGTCTTCTTTCGTCGTTCCGATGTCATCGTGGCCGGCGATGTCTTTGACACCAGGCGGTTCCCTGTAATCGACGTCGCCAAAGGCGGAACCATTCAGGGCGAAATCGCAGCCTTGCAGAAACTGGTGGATACGGCCATTCCGTCCGTGCCCGATCGTATCTCGCGAGGAGGGTACGCTGATCATTCCCGGCCACGGCCGCATCTGCGATCAACTCGATGTCGTCGATTACCGCGACATGGTGACCATCGTTCGCGACCGCATCCGCGATTTGATGAAGCAGGGCCTGACGTTGGAACAAGTCAAAGCGGCCTCGCCGGCCCGGGGCTACACACGCCGCTACGGATCCGACACGGGTTCCTGGACCACGAACGATTTCGTCGAAGCCATATATCAAACTATGGGCCGCGGCATCAGCGAGAAAGCGCAATGAGAATCGCCTGCATCGCCGTCCTGGCCGCACTTCCGTTTCTTGCACAGCAGCGTGCCCTTGGCCAGGGGCCAACCGCAAAGGCCTCCGCACCTATCGATATCACGGGTTATTGGGTCGCTCTCGTCACCGAAGACTGGCGTTTCCGGATGATCACGCCGCGCAAAGGCGACTACCAACCAGTGCCCATGACTCCCGAGGCGCGCAAGGTGGCCGACGCGTGGGACCCCGCCGCCGACGAAGCTTCGGGCAATCAATGCAAAGCGTACGGCGCGGCCGCCATCATGCGGCTGGCTGCCCGGTTCCACATTACGTGGCAGGACGACAATACGCTACGCATCGACAGCGATTACGGCATGCAGACGCGGCTCCTTCATTTCAACCCGCCACCCTCATCGCTGGGTGAGCGTACCTGGCAAGGTTATTCGAACGCACAATGGGAAAGGCCGGCATCTCTGAAGGTAACCACCGGCAACCTGCGCTCGGGTTATTTGCGAAAGAATGGCGTTCCCTACAGCGAGAACGCCGCCGTTACGGAATACTTCGATCTCGCGCCGATCCCCAGTGGCGGCCAAGCGCTGCTGGTGACCGCCATCGTCGACGATCCGCAGTACCTCCGTCAGCCGTTTACAACCAGTTCGCAATTCAAGAAGGAGGCTGACGGATCGAAATGGGATCCCACGCCGTGCGCCGCCAAGTAATCTTCGCCGCCCTATTCGGATGCCTGTCGATGTGCCGGCCCGCCTCCGCACAGGTGGAGCTTACCGGCTCCTGGACCCCAAGAAACCATGAGTTCCTTACGGGCGACGGGCTGCCGGTGGACTTCACTGGAATCCCCCTGAGCGAAGAAGGGCGGATTCGAGCACTGAGCTATTCCGAGTCCCAACTGGAGATGGTGGAGCACCAGTGCCAAGGGTGGCCGGCCTTTTATCTGGTCCAAGGACCATTTGGTTTGAGGATCTGGAGCGAAACGGATCCGCTCAAAGGAAACGTGATTTCGTACACCATCGGGGGCTGGGAAGATCGGGCGCCGATGACCATCTGGATGGACGGACGGCCGCACCCGTCGGAATATGCTTTGCACACGCGCTCCGGATTCACCACCGGCACTTGGGAAGGCAACACACTGGTCACTTACACCACCCACATGAAGGCCGGGTTCCTTCGCAAGACCGGTGCGCCCTCCAGCGACGAAGCCACCACCACTATGCGCTTTTACCGCCACGGCGATCTCCTGACCATTCTGGAGATCATCGAGGATCCAATTTACCTGGCCGAACCGTGGATCCTGTCGAGAAGCTTTCAACTGAGCGCGACGCCTCAGCCTCCCATCGGTCCGCCGTGCATCACCGCCTATGAGGGCAGTGTTGGGCCAACCGCTCCGCATTACTTGCCTGAGAAGAACCCCTTCGTGGATGAGATGACCACCAAATACGGCGTCCCGCGCGACGCCGCCATCGGAAAGCCGGAGACGCTTTATCCGGAATATCGCAGGAAAATCCCGCCGGCCACTCCTGTAAAATAGAGCGATATGCCGGCCTGAAAGGGACAAATGGCGACTTATACACGCTCTGACGCCTGGAAACATGCCGGAACTTTCGATAATCAAGATCTGCATTGGTACGCCATCGGCGTCCGCGCCATGATGGCCCGGGCTCTGAACGACCCGGCGAGTTGGTGGTTTTTCGCCGCGATCCACGGCGAGTATGTAACGCCCGATAACGACCCGGGAAAGTTCCCAGGGTGGGGATACCTTCCCGGCGTACCCAAAGTCCCAACCACGCCGCTGCCGGCGTCCAACGTTGTCAAAACGTATTGGGATCAATGCCAGCATCAAAGCTGGTTCTTTGCCCCCTGGCATCGAGGCTACCTGCTCGCACTAGAGGCGCAACTCCGGGAGGACATCGTCCAGCAGAAGGGCCCTTCCACGTGGGCTCTTCCCTACTGGGATTATTTCGGACCCGCGAACGAATTCGACATCCCTCCGGCCTTTACTCAGCAGAAAATGCCCGACGGCAGCGCCAATGCGCTCTTCGTCACCGCCCGCTACGGCCCTTACGGCAACAACATCGTTTTCAACCCCACGGCAATGGCACTGAAGAAGCATCCGCCCCCTCCCGATTTCCACGGAATGGTTACGGAAAAGTGCCTCTCCAACACCGCCTATACGGGTTCCGACAGCAATACGCCGCTGCCGGGTTTCGGCGGCCCGCTGACGGGTTTCTGGCACGGCGATCTTTACCCGTCCGGAAATCTCGAACAGGATCCCCATAATCTGACCCACGTATTCGTGGGAGGCTCCGTCTCCGATACCGTCTACGGGCTGATGACCGACCCGGGCCTGGCCGCCCTCGATCCGATATTTTATCTGCACCACGCCAATATCGACCGGATGTGGGCCATCTGGAACTCGAATTCGTCTCACGGTAATCCCTCCGATCCGAACTGGCTGAAAGGACCCGCGGCGAGCGGCGAACGCGAGTTCATCATGCCCATGCCCGGGAAAAAGTCGTGGCGCTACGCACCGCAAGACGTGAACAGTCTGAGCCAGATGGACTACACGTATGAGAACCTGAAACAGGTTCCGCACGTGGACCTGCTGGCGCTAAGACTAAGCCGCTTAGGCGTGACCGGCCGAGCGCCCGCCGCCGCTGCCCAGCCGGAAAGGAATGCCGTGGAACTTGTGGGAGCCAACAGCGCGCCCTTGCCTATCAGGGGCTCAGGCGCCTACACGACGGTGCAACTGGATACCGAGGTCCGGCAAAAGGTTGTACGCAGCCTGGCTGTGGCGTCGGAAACCTCGGCTCCGGACCGCGTCTATCTCAACCTGGAGAATGTGCGCGGTACCCACGACGCCACCGCGCTCAGCATCTTCGTCAACCTTCCGGAAGGCTCCAATCCCTCCGATCACCCCGAGTTGCTGGCCGGAACCGTCGGGCTCTTCGGCCTGCGCCGCGCCAGTCTGGCCGACGGCAAGCACCTGGGCGGCGGACTGAGCTTCCTTCTCGACATCAGCCCCATCGTCGACCGGATGCATATGGATAACGCGCTGAATACGAATACGCTGCGAATCACGATCGTCCCCAACCGGCCGGTCCCGGATGGCGCGGAAATCTCGGTTGGACGGGTCAGTATCTACCGTGAAGGCCGTTAGGTTGTGATTTACGACGACCGGGATCGCGTCAGGGTCCGCAATGGGGTGCTGGCGGTCACGACACTCGCCTGGATTTTATTGGTGTGGACTGCATCGATCGGGCCGCAGGATTTGTCGGGCATCCATGCCCACCATCTGGGCATGACGAGCGGCGTCTCGGTGGGTGCGGCCGCAAACTGGTTGTTGATGCTGGCCGCCATGATGACGCCACTCCTCATCCAGCCTATTCAGTTCGTTCGGGGCAGCAGCCTCGCGCGCCGGCGTACGCGCTCGACACTGCTGTTCGTGGCAGGTTACACAGCGGTGTGGATGTTTGCGGGCGCCTGGATACTGTTGCTCGCCGCGGCGCTGGGATCATCCGGACTCCCGCTCTACGTCCGAGTGGCGGCGGTCTTGTCCGTCGCCCTCGCCTGGCAGTGCTCGCCCGCGAAACAGGCCTGTTTGAATGGGTGCCATGGGCTCCGGGCATTGGCCGCCTTTGGCCGCGCGGCGGATACCGATGCCGTAGTTTTCGGAGCCACTCAGGGCGTGTGGTGCGCCGGATCGTGCTGGGCGTGGATGCTTGTGCCGCTGCTGCTACCGAGCGGGCACATGGTGGCGATGGCTGCCGCTTCCGTTCTCATCTTCTGTGAACGGCTGGATGACCCGGCCCCGGTTCGCTGGCGATGGCGCGGTCTCGGCAAGACGCTCCGAATGGTCGCGGCACGGAGGCGCGCCGTCGAAAGCAGCACCGTGACTACCCACACTGCTATATGAGTGCGACAGCAATCAAAAGCGCCAAGTCACTTTGGCGAACACGCTGCGCTCCACCAGCGTATGGTTCACGGGATAAACGGGATTGAAAAACTCAGCGTGCCGGGGCGCCAATAGATTCTGTCCCACCAGGCTCAATTCAACTGCCTCGCCCACTCGCCAGCCAAAGCGGCTGTCCAGACGCGCATATTGGGGAATATTTCCAACCGCCAGCTTGCTTACGTATCCGAGCGTGTTGTCCCATTCGAGATGATGGGCAAGGTCGAGAAGCGATCTTACCTGAAATTGATGGTTCGGCGAGATGCCCGGTTGGGTATAAAACTGAGCTGGATCCCCAGCCAAGTCCATATGAAGGTAGGAATAGCCGGGGCTGATCCGCCAGTGATTCGTCGCGGTCCAATTTGCATAGAACTCCAGGCCATAGGTATGGGCCGGCGGACCATTCACAAATTGTTCCGGCAGGATCAGATACGGAATTCCCTGCGGACTGGTGTAATATGGCGCCAGCGCGTTGAAATACGCCAAGGATTTATAGAGGCTTCCAAAAGCGGCAATGTCCAGGGAGAGCTGCTTTCTTGGCAGGGCACGGTAGCCGGCCTCGAAGTCGCGTAGCTCCTCGGCATGCGTATCCGGGTTGCCTAAAACCTGGACAATAGCGAAGGTATTACCAAGCGGGGTGCTTTGTACGACATCCTGAAGTCCATCCTCAAAGGTGCTGGGCTCCCGAATCGCTCGCGACGCGGACAACCAGAGGGCCTGGTTCTTGGTGGGCGACCATACCAGCTGCACACTGGGCTCGAACTCAAATCCGGTGAAGTCGTTGTGCTCGCCCTTAGACCCTATCGTCAGTGACAGCGAATCCGAGAGTCTTATTTCGTCCTGCAGGAAGATGCTGAAGAGCTTGTCGAATCGGTGATTCGGTAGAATTGTGAAAGAATACCCGGAGTTATAGTTACTGTCGATCGCGCGCGCTCCCAGGCCCCACACCAAGTCGTTCCGAGACCCGAGTGTCATGTGATATTGAAAGTCGAGGTCCACGGTGTTTTCAGAATCCAAAAATCCAGTTGCCAGATGCCGCGAGTAATCCTCATACACTTGCAGTGACATTTGCGATCCGTTCGCCAGAGTGTGATTCCAGCGCCCCAGGATATTGCTTCCGGTGGTCGTGAGCGGATCGTGGAACGTTTCGGCCAGAGGCAGTGCGTTGGTGAAAAGGGTAGTTATCGTTTCGCCCTCACTGGTTTTCGAGAAATCTCCCTGCACAGTGAGCGTGTCGCGTCCCGACAGGTTCCAATCCGAGCGAAAACCGGCGTGACCGCCCTGCCACCCGTCCGCCGCTTCCCGGCCATCGGGGAGCACCGCATTGGCGGTATTGAAGTATCTTCCAAAGACCCTGTAAGTGCCATCCTGGCCGAGGGTGCCTCCATATTGAAGCAACCCATCCGCATGATCCTGTGTACCCGCGCCGGCGGAGATGAGACCACCCTGAGTGGCGGTGGCGCCCTTCGTGATGATGTTGATTACTCCGTTCACCGCATTCGCGCCCCAAACCGTGCCTCCGGGCCCTCGAATAATCTCGATGCGCTCAATATCCTCCAGCGGCACGTCCTGCATATCCCAATACACTCCCGAGAAGGTGAGATTATAAACCGTTCGGCCGTCAATGAGCACCAGCACCTTGTTGGCAAATTGATCGCTGAACCCGCGAATGCTGATGGCCCATTGATTCGCGTCGATGCGCGCCACGTCCACCCCCGGAGCCAAGCGAAGAAGATCGGGAATGTTGGTTGCCCCCGAACGTCGGATGTCTTCTTCCGTGATGACGAAAACAGCGGCTCCTACTTTCGACAAGCTCTGTTCTTTCCTGGAGACCGAAGTGACCTGGATGTTCATCAGATCTTCCAGGCTGACGTCGGTAAGGTCGCCAGACGCCGTTTGGGCTGGGCTGATGGCAGCTCCGCCAAGTCCAACGAGGAAGCACGTAAGTCCCAGACTGGCTTTTCTCATTTACCACAAGCCCTTATTATCGAAATCGGTAAATCGGCTCGATTGCTGAGCTTTTGATTGGCGCTTCGGGGCTTGGCCGTAGCCCACTAGGGTGAGAGGCTACGTGCAAGTGATATCATTCGCCTGCAGGCGTGCATGGGGTAGCTTCCCGGGAGAATCGCATGAAACTTGTAGCCCTCACATTTTTCCTACTTCCTGCTTTATACGCTCAACCAAAGGACTGGGCCTTTTATGGTGGAGACCCAGGCGGACAGCGCTACAGCCAACTCAAGCAGATCAACGCAAACAACGTTGCGAAGCTGAAACCCGCCTGGCAATACGGCGTGGGTGGTGGCGTCGATTTCAGCAATGCGGCAGCGCGTGCAGAAACCGGTTCCGAAGCCGTGCCCTTGATCGTGCACGGAGTCTTGTTTCTCCCCACGCGGCAGAAGACCATCGTCGCTCTGGAGCCGGAGACGGGAAAAGAAGTCTGGAAGTATGACCTCGGGAAAGTGAGTGCTCCGCTGCGAGGCGTGGCCTACTGGCAAGGCGATCCCACACATCCAGCCCAGATTCTGGCCGGAACCATGGACGGCCGCCTGCTTGCGATCAATGCCAAGACAGGAAAGCTGGTTCCTGGTTTTGGCGATGAAGGCGCCGTCGATCTACGTGCGGGTGTCGCCGACAAGTATCCCAAGTCGCCGTATCACATGGGGTCGCCAGGCACCATTTTTCGCAACCTGATCGTCACGGGAGCGCAAGGGAAGGAAGACGATCCAGGAGGGCCCGATATGGACGTGCGCGCGTGGGACCTGCGCACTGGGAAATTGGTCTGGACGTTTCATCCCATCCCGCACCCGGGCGAGGCCGGCTATGAGACGTGGCCCAGGGACTATTGGATGAACGCGGGCTCGCCTGCCTACTGGGGCGCCGCGACGGTAGACGAAAAACGCGGGTTGATCTTCTTGCCCATCGGTCAACCGGCTGCGCAATACTACGGTGGCGCACGGCCGGGCCGGAATCTCTATTCGTCGTCCATCGTTGCGCTGGATGCGATGACGGGCAAGGTGCGCTGGTCCTTTCAACTGACCCATCACGACCTTTGGGACTACGACGCCGAAGCTGCGCCGGCGTTGATGGATATTGTGCGCGACGGGAAAAAGATACCCGTGGTAGTGGCCGTGTCCAAGCCGGGCCTGATGTTTTTTCTCGATCGCGAGACTGGAAAATCGATCTATCCAATTGAGGAGCGCGCGGTGCCGCAAAGCGACGTCCCCGGAGAGCAATCCTCGCCCACTCAACCATTCCCGCTGAAACCGCCGCCGCTAGCCAGGCAGAGCATGACGCCCGACGAAATCTTCAAGGGAGAGCCCGAGCATGAGGCATTTTGCCGCGATCTGGTGGAGAAAATCGGCGGCATTCATAATCTGGGTTCCTACACACCGTACAGCGCCAAGGAGTTTCGTATCATTTTCCCGGGCCAGCAAGGCGGACCCAACTATGGCGGCGTGGCGGTGGATCCCAAGCGCGATTACGTCATTTTGAATGTGCGCAACGTCGCGGGTATGGGCCGCATGGATAAATCGAAGGACGGGGACCCGGTTTCCTACCGGAGGTCTAGCCCGTTGGGTCCCGGATCGGCGAACGCACGCTTTTGGAATCCGAAGAAAGAACTTCCGTGCCAACAGCCGCCCTGGGCCGAACTGATGGCAGTGAACGGGGACAGCGGGGATATCGTATGGCGCGTGCCGCTGGGCGTAACCGACGAACTGGAGGCGGTGGGCATCCACAACACCGGGGCGTTCGGGCAAGGCGGCCCGATGGTCACTGCCGGGGGCTTGGTGTTTATCGCTGGTACCAGGGACAATCGCTTCCGTGCGTTTGAAACAAGTTCCGGGAAAATGTTGTGGGAGACCAAACTGGATTCCCAGGGTCACACCATGCCCGTGACCTACATGGGAAACAATGGCAAACAATACGTGGTGATCGTTACTTCCGGAGTGAACGCGTTCACGATCGAGTAGACAGCATGTGGTAGTCGCTCCCTGACGGTCGCGGTTCTGTAACCGGATGAGCACAGTGAGCCGCGCGCGTCAGCAAGCGGTCTTTTCCGACTTCACTTCCCCACCGGCGCCCGCCGCCGCAGTTCGTCGAAGAAATTCAGCAGAAACGTGACATGCACGGAGCCTGTAGTTTCGTCCGTGGATTGCTGCGGCAGCACGGCCGCAATCCTGGCTCCATCCCCCAATAGGTCAAAATTCTCGTCGCTGGTGGGAGCATAAAGGTTTTTGTCGGACCAGACCCGGGGTTTGCTGGCCACAAATGTATCGGCCTTTGCCGTGTAGCCCGCCACCACGATCCGATTGTCCAGACTCTCAAAGAACAGATTCTTTCCATCGCGGGACCAGACTGGCATTTGGCCCCCGCCGGAGGAAACCTGCCACTTGCCCCCGCCAGCGGTTTCCGGAAAGGGCCGGACATACACTTCAAAGGAGCCCGATTCATCGGACGAGTAAGCGATCCAGCGTCCGTCCGGCGAGAAGCATGGATGCATTTCATTCGCTCGCGAGCTCGCAAACAACTCGGGCTTCCCCGGCTTGGGACGATCCGGATCCGTTACGTCCAAAGGCAGGGTCCAAATTTGAAATTGAGATGTGGGGCTTTGGTCGTAATAGGCCAGGTGTCGGCTATCGGGAGAGATGGAGTAAGGAGTCACGAGATTCCCCTCCAGCAGCTTTTGCACGCCGCCGGCCCCGTCGCTTCGTATCCATGAAATGTTGTTGCGGCCGCCGCTTCTCGCCTGGAACGCCAGGTGCTTGCCGTCGGGCGCCCAGACAGGATTGAAGCTAACCTGCCCTGAGAAGGTGAGACGCGAGAGGGTGTCATTCTGAACGTCGTAAATGGAGATATCTACTCCGTTCCCCGATTCGATTCCCAGCGCCAGCCTCCGGCCATCGGGCGAAAAACGAGGAGTATAGTAGGCACCCGGTTTAGCCAATAACGGCCACGTTTTCGAGGAGCTTTGGCCGCCGCCATCCAACGCAGCCAGCGACCAACTGGCCGCGCCTGCCTTGCCGCTACGGTAGACGAAGATTCCGTTTCGCGAAAAATCAAATTGCCCGGCCCCTGAAGTCGTGATGCTTGCGACGTCTTCCAAAACAGGTATCGCGCCGCCTTGCGGTTTCAGGCGAGAAGCACTCACGGGTTCGGCAAACAGTACACCCTCGTGCATATAGAGCAGGTGGCCGCTGGGCAGATAGCGGCCGAAATAGCCTCCGGACTGCAGGGTCGTTCTAGCGCCGGTCTTGTAGTTCAGCAATTCGATGCTGGCGTTCTCATAGTTACTCAGGCTGGTGCTGGACGTGAACAGCACCGCCTGTCCTCCGGGGAGAACTTGCGGCCAACGGTGGGTAGATTCGCCGGCGCGAAGGTGCGTCAATACTTGCGGCGTACCCCCCGAGGCAGGAATGCGCAGCAGCCCCTCGGTATTGCTAAGCGCGGCGACGATGGTACCGTCGTCGCCCCAACTCGCACCCCTGGGTACGGAGGCGTCGCACAACGTCACTGGAGCGCTGCCGTTGACCGAAGTTTTTTTCAACTTGCCGTCGGCGAAGAATCCGATCCACTGGCCATCCGGCGAAAAGAACGCGTCGAAACCATTTTCGGTGCCCGCCAGCACGCTTCCACGGGGTTGGCTCAGAAGCCGGGAAGCTAACATTGGTTTACCATCGGGACCACGGGCGCTGTACAACAGCCTGGTGCCGTCCGGTGAAATGGTCACGAACGAGGCCGCATATGTAGTGCCCACGATGGCGTCCAAGCCGATATCGGCGTCGAAGCGCATCAGAGGCGAATCCGCGGCTTCAGACGCCGGCCGCGTGGCGCGCCAAAGCATCAGCGATGTCGCCGCCGCAACCAGCAGAAGCGCACCGGCGATGGCCCAAGGCAGCACATTCCGCTTCGCATCCGCGCCGGGCGCCAAAACATCCGATACGGGCGGGCCCTCCTCCAAAGCGATCCGCACGTCGCCGATGGCCTGCCAGCGCTTGCGAGCGTCTTTGCGCAAACACCGCTCCACGACATACCGGATGTGCGGCGGCAAAGGCGAGAGATCCGGTTCCTTCCCGAGGACTTCCACCAAAATGTCCGATACGGTTTCACCCTGGAACAAGGCTCTCCCGGTAACCATCTCGAACAGCACCGCGCCGAAGGCCCAAATGTCAGCGCGTTTATCCACCGTCTTCCCGCGCGCCTGCTCCGGACTCATATACGCGGCAGTCCCCAAAATCATTCCCGCTCGTGTTGGCGAAGTGGTGAGCGTGGGCGAATCCGCGACGTTCCCGCTGGCGGAGGCCGGGCCTTCAATCACCGCCGCCAGGCCGAAGTCGAGCACTTTGACGACACCGGCGGGCGTCACAAGAATGTTGGCCGGTTTCAGGTCTCGATGGACGATACCTTTATCGTGCGCGGCCTCCAGTGCTTCCGCGATCTGCTTGGCATAGTTGACTGCGGTTTCCGTTGCGAGCGGGCCTTTGATGGGTTCGCCGGGAACTAACTCCATCACCAGCGCTCGCACGCCGTCGGACTCTTCGATCCCATAAATCTGAGCGATGTTGGGATGGTTCAGCGAAGCTAACACCTTGGCTTCGCGCTCAAACCGGGCCAGGCGCTCGGGGTCGTTCGCCAAAGTCGCGGGCAGTACCTTGATCGCTACCTGCCGATCCAGCTTTGTGTCGCGCGCTTTATAAACCTCGCCCATGCCGCCCGCGCCAATGGGCGCAAGGATCTCATAAGGGCCCAGACGAGCGCCGGGAGCTAAAGTCATTGGAGTGTGACCTGATTCTAGCTTACCGATGGCGTATATACACGCGAAGACGATACAAGACTTGAGGATCCATGCGGGATTACTCCACCTCCGGCTCGCAAAGCCCTTGTGGCACGTCGGGCGTTGTTCGTGTCAAGAACAAAATCACCATGATTCAGACCGAAAGCCTGGACCTGTTCGCACACGGTCTTCGTCGCCGGTCTGGATGCGCAGGTCGCACAGATCGCCGATCGATTGCGATAACGCGGATTATAGTTGGGAAAGCTGTTACACTCCCATCAAGTGAGCGCCACGAGATCCCTGTTGCTGGCATTACTGCCTCTCTCCTGGGGAGGCGCCTTCGCGCAGCCGGTCCTTGACGAGCCTGCGGCAGTCGTCGAGCTTGGTGGAGCCGCGGGCTGGAATCTCAAAGACGCCGCATCGAGCTTCGGCCCCGACTTCGCGGTTGAAGTTACGCCGATAGAGAACTGGTTAGAAATTGAGGCGGGCACAACGCCGTTCTTCAGCCGTCACTCGACGGAATGGGATACCGACCTTCTGTTCAAAAAGCCGTGGACTCTCTCCGAAAAAGTGGAGTTCATGTTCGGTGTTGGCCCGGAGTGGATTCATACGAGCGAATACGGCATGACAAAGAACTCGCTCGGCGGCGAAGTCGTGCTGGATTTTATGTTCTGGCCCTCCGGGAAGCATAGATTGGGCTGGTATCTCGAACCAGGCTACGACTACAATTTTGGGCGAGGGCACGAGCGCTCCATTGGCATTAGCGGCGGCCTACTGATTGCGATCCCCAAAATGCGATCCCTCTCCACGAGACGTTAATGTTGCCAGCTCTTGCCCGCGCCTGGGAGCCCGGCGCGACCGTCCGTTCATTAAGACCTTCAGCTCACTGATCGCTCTGTGGAGCCCGTCCATAGGAAACCTGTTCGGCGATCGACTCCAGCATGCTAAAAGTATCTGAGCTTTGGCTCAGGTATGCCCTTGAGAACGCTGATCGTGGACGACGAACCGATGGCGCGAAAAGTATTGCGTGAGGAGCTTGCTTCGTTCCAGGACATCGAGATCATCGGAGAGGCAGACAACGGCGCTCTCGCTCTGGAAAGAATATCCGCCGACCAACCCGACCTTGTGCTGCTGGATCTTCAAATGCCCGAGATGGGCGGGCTTGAAGTAGTTCGAAATCTGAAGCGCGGCACGCACATGCCGGTAATAGTAATTGTCACCGCTTACGACAAGTACGCCCTTCAGGCGTTCGAAGCGGGCGCGATCGACTATCTTCTTAAACCGGTAGGCGGGGAGCGCCTGGCGAAGGCGGTGGAGCGGGCGAAGCGACTTACTGAAAGGGAAGCCGCCGAGAGACTGGCGCAGATTCAGGAGATCACCGACAAGCCAGCGGTTCTTCAGGCCAGACGCATCGTGGGAAAAGTTGGCGAAGAATACTTTCTTCTCAGCGCCGACGAGATCTACGCGTTCCAAGCCGACGGTGAGATTGTGTGGATCATCACCGCGAAGAAGAGATACCTTGCTACCCAGACCCTGAAAGTCTTGGACCAGCGCCTCAAGAACACGAGCTTTCGGAGAATTCATAGGAGCGCGATAGTGAATGTCGATCACGTCCGGAAGATGAGTGCGCTCAGTAGCCAGAGATGGCTGATCACCCTGAGCAACGATCAGGAGTTTATCGCGAGCAAAAGGCAGGCGGGAAGTATTCGCCAGCTTCTGAACGGTTAGGCTGCGCGGTTATCGATTGGTTCAAGCCGCTCGCCGGAAATTCAAGACCGCTCGTCGTGGACTTAAGCCCGATCGCATTTTTATCTGGACCTTCCACGCGAAATCCATAAAATTGACGAGAGGGGATTTTCAGCTCATTAGTCAAGCGCTTTGAAGCGCGGCGCCCCGGTTTCTAATCAATGCCCATCGTGGCCGCATTCGTGCTTCTTGCCTTCTGGTTTCGCGACTACATGTCCCTGCGCATGAGCCCGAGTCGCAAGGCAACTCGCCGTGCCGTGGCTTATGGGGCTGCCATCCTTCTTACGGCCATGTTTCTTTGGACCCTGGCGGCAAGAACAGGGTTCTGGGACTTTGCCCGGCAAATTCAATCGCCGGCAATCCTATTTCTCGTGATCGCATTCCACGCCGTGGCGAGTGTCGTATCCATTTGGGTCAAGCAGACCCAGAGTTACGACTGGATGTGGGCAACGGCTCTCCTTCCGGCGCCAATCGTTTGGTTCTTGCTCTTGAAAACGATACTTGCCGCTGACCAAGGTTCAGGGGGCATCGGGTTGCAATTCGGTTTCTTCGCCATCGCGGTGCTGTGGGCTTCGTCCATGATCGTGGTGATCTTCCGCACTCGCCACACCGAGATGCCGCCGGATGATCTCGACTTTGCGGTACTTTTTGGGAGCGTGAGCCACTGGCTGGCACTGTGCGCCCTTCCACTCGCGTTTTCACTGATTTGATCGATCATCCGCGGAGCTGCTCGATGGTTCTGTCCGCTCACAGCTTGAATTAGATCGTTGATCTTGGCAATCAGGCCGACCATGAAATTGTTCTAGGCGCTTTAGTACCAAGCACTGACAATCGAAAAATATGAGAATGAGCCGTCTTGCAACCTCTCTGGTTTTCCTTGTAGTCTGCCTTGCTTCGCCTGTCACGACGTATGCGCAATCGACCAGCGCCAACGCCGGAACGGTCCGCGGATCCGTGCTCGATCCGTCTGGTGCGGTCATCAAGGGCGCGACCGTGGAAATCCAGAATCCCGTTTCCCGCTATGACAAGAGCGTCCAGACCGACGCACAGGGGAACTTCGAGTTCGACAACGTTCCTTTCAACAACTACCATTTGAGCGCCTCGGCGAATGGATTCCAGGGCGGCGAACAGGATGTCAACGTGCGTTCGCCTCTGGCGGTTGAAGCCAAGATCTCCATGACGATCGGCACTGCGAAGACAAGTGTGACAGTGACCTCAGGAACCGATCTGGTGGAGGCCGATACGACGACTCATACGGACGTGGATCGGGAACTTTTCGACAAGCTGCCTCTTGAAAGCCAGTCCTCGTCGCTGAGCTCGCTGGCGACCCTCGCTTCTCCAGGCGTTTCGGCTGATTCCAACGGCCTTTTCCACGGATTTGGCGATCACGCCTCCAACTCTTTCTCCATCGACGGCCAGCCGATTACGGACCAACAAAGCAAGGTGTTCTCGAATCAGCTCCCCGTCGACGCCGTGCAGTCGATGGAAGTCATCGAAGGCGCGCCGCCCGCCGAATATGGCGGAAAGACCAGTTTGGTGCTGGTAGTGACAACCCGTTCGGGTCTTGGGGCCACCATGCCGCACGGCGATATTTATTCCTCCTATGGCACTTTTGGAACCACCAACGACGGGTTCGACTTTACCTATGGGGGGCAAAAGTGGGGCAATTTCATCTCCGCGAACGGTTTGAATACCGGTCGTTTCCTGGACGGCCCGGAGTTTCAGGTTTTCCACGATCACGGCAACGAAGAGAACATATTCGACCGGGTGGATTTGAAGCTTTCCGACAAGGACACCATCAACTTCAACCTTCAATTCACCCGCTCCTGGTTCCAGACTCCCAATTCTTACGACGCCCAGAATGCCACGGCCTGGAACGGCCTGCTGGTAAATAATGGCGGCCTCGGGCCCAATGGCGTACTGGTCGGCTCCGCGGATCAACGTTCGAAGATCAGGACGTTTAATATCGCTCCGGTCTGGACTCATCTCCTGAATCCCAAGACTGTATTTACCTTCGGCGCTTTTGTGAGGCAGGACCAATATAACTATTATCCGAGCGCTAACCCCTTCTCCGACCTTACCCCCGATCTCCAGTCCGCGACCGACGGCCAAAGCCGCCGGCTCACAAATGCCGGCGCCCGCGCGAGCGTGTCTTATGTGAGTGGCATTCACAACATCAAGGTCGGCGTACAGTATGAGCAAACTCTTCTTACGGAAAGGGACTCGTTCGGCCTCGTCGATCCAACGTTGAACGCCCCTTGCCTGAACGCCGACGGGAGCCCCGACACAGACCCTACGCTGACCAACCCTAATAATTGTTCGGGAACGCTGCAACAGAATCCTAACTTTAATCCGACCCTGGCCTGTTACGATCTAACCAGAACCTCGCCGCTGCCTTCTTCCGACGGCTGTCCGAACAGCACCAGCACTCAGTACGGATATTTTGGTCACGCCGACATCCGGGAGTTCGCGTTCTACATTCAGGACGCAATTAACGTCCACAACTGGACGTTCAATCTCGGTCTGCGCGTGGACCAATACGATGGCATCACCAAGGCGGCGCAAGGGGAGCCACGCCTTGGCATCGCCTATAACATCAAACCAACCAACACGGTTTTGCGGGTTTCCTACGCCCGAACCATGGAAACCCCGTTCAATGAGAACCTGGTGCTGGCGAGCCTGGGATGTCTCCAACCCGCAATCGTCGCCTTCCAGAGCTTTGTCGCGGGCGCCCAATGCGACACTACGACGCCGCTCAGCCCCGGCCACCGCAATGAGTTCCATGCCGGCCTATCGCAGGCGTTTGGCAAGTACCTGGTTCTGGATGGCGAATACATCTGGAAGTACACTCACGAGGCATTCGATTTCAGCGTCCTCGGTAACACACCCATCACTTATCCGATCGAATGGGCCAGCTCGAAGATTCCAGGATACGCAATCCGTCTCACGATGCCGAACTTCCATGGGTTGACGGCGTTTCTGGTGACGTCCAGCGTGGCGGCGCGTTTCTTCGGCCCGCAGATCTCAGGGATTGGCTCTACTCCGGGCGCAATCAGTGTATTTCGTATCGATCATGACGAGCTTTACAATGCAACCGGGCACCTGCAATACCAGCCGTCCAAGAAGCTTCCGTGGATCAGCTTCAACTGGCGCTACGACAGCGGGCTGGTGGCTGGTCCGGTTCCCTGCGCCGGCGGAAATTGCGGCAATGGGCCGAATGGGACCGATTCCATCGTGGATGTCTCCGGCATCACGCCCGATCAACAGTTCGAAGGCGGGCTCTACTGTGGGCCTGTCCATGCGACGCCAACCATGCCGATCAGTCCCACGGGTCTCTGTCCAGCAAACTTATACGGGTCCAACCTGGTATCGATCCCAGCCGCGGGCACGGAAGACGACGACCACAACCCGCCCCGCATCGCGCCCCGCAATCTGTTCGATATTGGCGTTGGACACGACAACATCCTCCATGGCGATAAGTACAAGTTGAGCGCGCGCGTGACGGTGGTGAACCTGGCTAACTCCTATGTGCTATACAACTTTCTTTCCACGTTCAGCGGAACGCACTATGTTTCGCCACGGGCGATCACTGGAACGATCGGGTTCCACTTTTAGGCCGGATAGGAGTAGCGATTGGACAGATCGGTGGTTGCTTGTCGAGATCACCGAGAATGCGCCCAACCCACATGCGCCACCGCCTTCGCCGTGCTAATTTTGCAAAATCCTACTGGCCTTCATTGTCAGGTTGCCGTTGGCCTTGATCTGCATGTTACTCCCACTGGTCACCGTGGTGTTGGCGCCGGCTGAAGTAGTGGTGTCGCCGCCGACTGAAGTAGTGGAGTTGCGGGCGACTGAAGTAACGAAGTCGGCGCCGGCGGTGATCTGGGTATTTGCACCCGTGGCGAGCGTGGCGCTCGATGCGGACAGATTCAGATTCCGCCCGGATTTGATCAGGGTATCCTTGCCGGAGGTGATCACCGTGCTGGCGCCGCAAGTCATCTGAACATTCGCCCCAGATGTCACCAAAGTGTGCTGCCCGGCGGTCAGCTGAATATTGGCCATTCCGACCAAGTTGATGTTTCTGGCGTCAATTTCGAGTGTTCCGTCGGTCTCCAAGATGATTCCGCTGTTGGTAATGGTGATTTTGCTTCCTCCGGCCGTCAGAACGATTTGACTGGCGCCGGAACTGATCTGTAGCGCTTTCTCCAACACGGCGACGCGGCTTTCCAAGGCCTGGGTCGACGGATCCATCGAGTTCACTGGCGGCATCTGATTCTGTTTCCTCCTGCTCTCAATTTAGTTAATTGTTCTCGCTTGTGTCAGCGATCTAGTCAGTATACGCCGATCACTTGGAGGTCAGAAATAGATCCACCCGTTTTTCTGCCGGCATCTAAAGTAAGGCATCGCGCCACGCCTTTGTCCAGGCTGAGACCGAAAAGTGGCGGGCATTGGCGGCGTCTACCGATTACTGAACAAGCCTCAATCGATAGCGCTCGTGCGGGTTTGCGACAAAAAGAGAGCCACCCGGTGAAGGGTGGCTTCGGGATTGGCTTTGTTGCGGGATGTGCCGCGTTTTACGCACGCCGGGCGCGCCTCCAGGAACGCGCCGAGTTTCGCGGTGGCCCGGAATTGCGGAACTGGTTGAGTTTTGTTGACACATCCGTCGGCTGGGATTGGCACCCTATTGACCTGTGCAAGTCACATTGTCGTTCCAATCCATAAACGAACCCACCGGGTTGCTCCGCCACGCCCAGACGTGCAGTTCGAAGAACGCCGGTATGTTGAATCGGTTGGGGGCATCGACGAACAGAAAAGTCTGACCCTCCAGAACGGGCGGATTGGGGTTAGCTTTCAGCCATGTGGCTGCGTCCAGGATGAATTCGACGCCCACCAGATTCATTTGACCGTTCGACGGCTCATAGATTAGGGCTTGGGGCTGCGTGGCATCAAGGGTCGTAGCGCCGAGCAGGGCGGGTTTGACGTAGTGGATGCCCATGGCTCCGTGGTCTGAACCGCTGACGCAGCCGAGGAACGGGCCGTATCCCGCCGCAGTGGCGTTGGCGACGGCTTGGTACTGGGCCGTCGCAGCGCGAACGATCTGAATCAGCTTACTCGAGATTGCAGCTGGGTTCTCCTGAGCCGACGCGACAGACGAAAGTGCCCCTGCGGAAAGGGCAATGTACGTAGCGACAAATAGTAGCTTTTTCATATTCGAATCTCCTTTTTCAACTTTGACTGCTTCCAATTGAATAGGCGTGGAAGGCATCGGGAAACTATCATCACGGGAAAATATTTGCGCCCCGCAGCACCCGGCGGCAGACCGGAGGCTGGTACCACCAACATTAATTGGGGGTCGGTGTCTTCAGCGCATCATCGATGACCAACACGTCGAGCGGCGCTTTGCGCGGCTCCAGCTTTAGAGCCACTTGCTGCATGGCATCGCCGAGCGCGGCGGGAGAGGTTGAGTCCAGAAATTGCTGGGCGACAATCTGGCGGTCGGAGAAACGTTCCATGCACCTTGTGAACTGGGTGGCGTCAGTAGAATCGCGAGCGTCACTCGTGGAATTCGCATAGAAACGAGAAACACCGCCCCTCCATTACGCTCGCGCCGGGCCGATGCCCAACGACAGAGCCGAATCCTGACCACTAATCTACTGCAATAATTTTGGCCGAGGAAGGGGACCTTTGGGCGCCACTGGTGCGCCCTCGCCCGCCCATTGCCAAGTCCACCCGCCGAAGAGGAGACTAAGAAGTAATGTGGAACCAGACCAGCGCCATCGTGTGGGCGCAATGGCGCAGTACGCGTAATCACTTTCCGCGCGCCAGTTTAGGCGGACTCATTTTCACCAGCGTCTTAGCCGCAGCCTGGTACGGAATTTTTGCATATCTGGCGATTCTCGCCGGCATCCTGCTTTCCAGCCCCAGCGAATTGGATGTATTCCACAAAATCCTCCCGGCCGCCCTGCTGCTGTGTTTTCTCTATTGGCAGGTCATTCCGGTGCTGCTCACTTCCATGGGAGCTTCGCTCGACTTGCGCAAGCTGCTGGTCTATCCCATCCCGAAGCGCGCCCTGTTCGCGATTGAAGTGATACTGCGCATCTCAACCGGCGTGGAGATGATGCTGATATTGACGGGCGCGGCGCTGGGCTTATTCTGGAATCCCGCAGTCCCCCACTGGGCGCCATTCACGCTGGCGCTCTTTGTCATCTTCAACCTGTTTTGTTCCACTGGTATTCGCGATCTCCTGGTCCGCCTGCTGGCCCACAAACGGGTGCGCGAGATCTTCGTATTTTTGGTGGTTATCGCCGCGGCCCTGCCCCAGTTGATGCTGTTTCGGGGCTCCCAAGGGCGCATGCGGCAGTTTTTCGGCGCCGAACCTTCCGCCATTCTTCCGTGGACGGCGACGGCCCGCCTGGCGCTGGGCGAATTCTCCTGGAAAAGCCTGGGCGTGATGCTGGCCTGGACGCTAGCCGCCTACGTGTTCGGACGCACTCAGTTTGAGCGCGGGCTGCGGTTCGACGCCGCCGAAGCATCCGCCAGGGGCTGGTCGACCAGACGCCGCGTCAGCCGCCTGGAGTGGCTGTATCAGTTGCCCAATTCGCTGTTGCGGGATCCGCTGGCCGCGCTGATCGAAAAGGAGCTGCGATTCCTGAGCCGCGCGCCGCGTTTCCGCCTGGTGTTCCTGATGGGATTTTCGTTCGGGCTGCTGATCTGGGCGCCCATCGCGTTCGGCCGCGTGAGCACCGAGCGCAGCTTTATCACCGACAACTATCTGACCATGGTCAGCATTTACGCGCTACTGTTGTTGAGTGACGCGCTATTTTGGAATTGCTTCGGGTTCGATCGTAGCGCCGCGCAAGTCTATTTTCTGGTGCCCGTGAAAATGTCCACCGTTCTGGCCGGGAAGAATCTGGCTGCGGTGCTTCTGGTTCTGCTGGAAATCACCGCCATCGCTCTGGTATGCGCTGTGCTAAGGCTGCCGTTGAGCTCGCTCCAGATTCTGGAAGCGTTCGCTGTCACCTGCGTCATTACGCTGTTCATCCTGGCCGTTGGGAACTTAAGCTCGCTCTATAATCCGCGCGCGGTAAATCCCGTAAAAGCCATGAAGACGGCCGCGCAGAGCCGCTCGCAAGCACTATTGATGCTGGCGTTCCCGCTCACGCTGTTACCCGTGGCGCTGGCATACCTGGCCCGCTACGCGTTCGACACCGAGTGGGCGTTCTTTGGCGTCCTGTTCTTCGACGGCGTGGTGGGAGTGTTGGCGTACATTTACTCCATGCAGACGGCGTTGAAGGCCGCGTCCGATCGGCGTGAACAAATTATCGGCGCTTTGAGCAGCGGCGAGGGCCCGGTTGAAAATTAATGGCCGTTAGCGGTTGCCGGTTCTGCCAGATCGCCTCGCACGCCAATTACGTTGTGTTCGAAGACGACCTCTCGATTGCGTTCCTGGACTATAAGCCGCTCTTTGTCGGCCACACGTTACTTATTCCGAAGGCGCACTATGAAACGCTGGGCGATTTGCCGTCCGATTTAGTTGGACCCTTCTTTTCGAACGTCCAGTTGCTGGCGCGCGCCGTGGAGCAGGCCATGGCGGCCGAGGGAACGTTTGTCGCCATCAACAATCGCGTCAGCCAGAGCGTTCCACACTTGCATGTGCACATTGTTCCACGCCGCAAGAAGGACGGTCTGCGAGGCTTCTTCTGGCCACGCCAGGCGCATCCCAGCGAGGAGCGTATGCGGCAGGCCCAGGAAGCCATTCTGCAGTTTCTTAGCAAAACAGCCGAAAAGTAAGGTGTGACTCGGATTTTGCTTCTGGTCTCACTGGCCGCAGCGGCACACGCCGCCGATCAGGGTCGCGTAGTCACTAGCATCTTGCCTTCGCTCGACTACGGCCCTTCCTGCTGGTCCAGCGTGACGCTGACGAATCTCGGCGATCGGGTGGTAACGGCCGAATTGGAGGCGCATCGCGCGAGTGGCGGATTGGTTGGGCTGGCCGGGTTGAACGACATGGTTGTGCACCTGAACCCCGGCGAGCGCATCTCACACCGCCTGGAAATCGGCGATGAATCGGGAGCAGGTTGGATCAAGGTCCGGGAGCGAATTCCCTCCCCCAAGCTTTCGCCAGTGGTCGCCGTGTCCGGTTTGAGCGAATGCACAGTGGAGAACCTATTGCGCAGCACGCCGCGCCAACTCTCCTATCCCACGCGCAATCCCTGGTTCTCCGGCGACGTGGAGGAGATGCAAGGCAATATGATTTCGGTGGTGAACACATCGGAACGCGCGGCGCTAGCATCGCTGTGCTACTCGCAGGGCAATCTGTACTCCGTCCCCACCGATGCCCATCCTAACCCACAGCTGACGCTGGTTTGTTCCAAGGCGTACGACGTCCTGATACCGCCCTACGCGTCCCGCCAGTTCCCGGTGCAGCGCGACGACAGCACGCACTTCGGCATCAAGACGCAAGGCGAGTCCGTTGTGTTGCAAATGCTGCACCCGATTGCAGCCGGCATTAAAGTTTATAGCGTGGATTCCACCGTCAAGTTCGGCGGCGAATTTGCGGGTGACAAATAAACGACTACGACTCCCTCACGGTCGCGGCTCATTAAGACGTGCGCTCGACGTGTCCGCCAAATTGGAAGCGCATCGCCGAGAGCAGCTTGTTGGCGAAGTCGCTTTCGCCGCGCGAGTCGAAGCGTTGGAATAGAGCGGCGCTCAAAACGGGAACCGGCGTCCCCTCATCGATGGCCGCGTTAATGGTCCAGCGACCTTCGCCCGAATCGGAAACGCGCCCGGAGAATTTCTCGAACGACTTCTGGTCCAGCAACGAAATCGCGGTAAGATCCAGCAGCCAAGATGCCACCACGCTTCCCCGACGCCATACTTCTGCAACATCGGCCAGGTTGAAATCGTACTGGTAATGTTCGGGACTGCGCAGCGGAGTGGTTTCGGCGTCCTCTTCCCGCGACGTCTTGCCGACATTGGCGTGATGCAAAACATTCAAGCCCTCGGCGTAAGCGGCCATGATGCCGTATTCGATGCCGTTGTGAACCATCTTTACGAAATGGCCGCCGCCCACGGGTCCGCAATGCAAGTAGCCATCTTCCGCTGTTCCGCCGACTTTTTCACGGCCCGGCGTGCGATCGATAGTGCCGCGCCCGGGCGCCAGAGTCTTGAAGATCGGATCCAGATGTTTCACGATGTCCGGTTCACCGCCGATCATGAGACAGTACCCGCGCTCCAGGCCCCACACGCCGCCGCTGGTGCCGACATCGGCGTAATGAATGCCTTTCGGCTGTAGTTCCTTGGCGCGGCGAATGTCGTCGATGTAATACGAGTTGCCGCCATCGATGATGATGTCGCCCTTTGCCATGCGCGCAGCCAGCTGCTCCAGCGTCTGGTCCACAACCGCGGCAGGCACCATCAGCCAAACCGCGCGCGGAGGTTTCAACTTGCTCAAGAATTCATCCAGCGAACTCGACCCCGCCGCGCCGTCTTTACCAAGCTCGGCGACGTTGCCCGGATTCCTGTCGAAAACGACGCACTCATGCCCGGCTTTTATCAACCGGCGTACCATGTTTGCGCCCATTCGTCCTAAACCGATCATGCCCAGTTGCATATACGATCCAGCATAGCAGCGCCATGCAGTGCGTGCCGTTCATCTGACTGATACATCATCGAGCCCGTAATCCGTCAGTAAGGCTCACTCGTGGCGCACGCACGGGGTGCCCTCTGGCGCGTGCCGCGTCGCCACTCCTGGTTACTCCAGGTGCGACGCACGGTCTTTGTTCATAGCGTTCACACGGGTGTGACCACCTCAGCATAAGTGCGCGCGCCACGTAAGTGCTGTCACCAGTCGGGTGAATGTTGCCATACTAGACGAACTAGTACATCGTACAGAAAGTTCGTTTAACTAAAAAGTCAGGTTTAGCGTATCCGAGCCGCGATGCGTAAGCATGCGGATTCGCCCGTGCACCCAGCAAAACCGCATGCTCACGCATGGCGGCTCAGAACGACGCTCTGTAGGCCGTTCTAGAAAGAACTTTCTGTACGATGTACTAGTCACGAGAGGCGGTGACAATCAATTGCGAAACCCGAAGCCAGTGGCGCTAATCTCTTAGATGGGGAGCCGTAAATTTGGATCCGTTAAGGTCGGCCGCGTTGTCTACCGGGATTGGGGCGGAAGAATCCGTCGCTGGCGAGAAGTCGTTTTCTCTCGCGCCGATAAAGTTAGGTAATAGCGTTCAACGGCTGCCACAACTGGACACGCTGCGCGGTTTCCTGTTGCTTTGGATGACTCTAACGCATCTCCCCACCCATGTGAGCCCATACTCGAATCAAGTAGTGGGGTATGTTTCCGCCGCCGAGGGATTCATTCTTCTGGCTGCCATCCTGGTGGGGCGGATCCAGCAGGGCGCCACGGAAAAGTACGGGAGTTCGGTGGCGCACGAAAAACTATGGCGCCGTGTCTTGCGGATCTATAGTTACCATCTGGCCCTGCTCGCATTTGCATTCTCCATCGGGGCGGTAGCGGCAACCTATTTGCACAGCGTGCCATTGCAGAATCTGCTGGACTATTACTTCCAACACCCCACACCGGCACTCATTGCCGCGCCGGTATTGCTGTATAACCCGCCGCTGCTGGACATCCTTCCGATGTATGTCGTGTTCATGCTGATCACTCCGTTGATCCTCGGGAGCGTTGAACGATGGGGATGGCGCCGGGTGTTACTGGCGAGTGGCTCCATTTGGGTACTGGCGCAGTTTGGCTTGCGTGGATGGATCTATGCTGCTGCGGCTCACTTTGGATTTCCAATTCCGCTCAACGAAATGGGCGCGTTCGACTGGTTGGGATGGCAGTTTCTGTGGACCATCGGTTTGTGCCTGGGCAGTGCCAGAGTGGCTTCGCTCTTTTCCAAAACCGGCATTCCCAGATGGGTAGTTCTGCTGAGCGCCACCATTGCCGCCGTGCTGTTCATCTGCCGGCATACGGCTTTCGACGTGTTGGCCGGACCCACACTCTTTGATGCTTTGGTCAATAAATGGCGGCTGGGGATTTTTCGGCTCATCGACGCGGCGGCCATCGGCATCCTGCTGGTGAAGTTCGGTTCGCCCCTGGCGGACACCTGGTTGGGAGCGCGCCTGGCTACGCTGGGACGAGCTTCGCTGGAAGTGTTCTCAGCCCACCTGGTGTTTTGTTTCCTCTTCCTTGGGATCGGCGCTGGGCCGGATGTGAGCCTGGTATGGTGGCAGGACGCCATCATTGTGACGGTCACAGTCGCCGGCTTATTTATGGTGGCGGAATATGTGGGAAAACACCCCAGGCCCCACGCGGCTTGATCATCGTTACTGGACAATATAGACTTGCGCGAACGCGTTGTTCACGCTGACGCCGATCGGATTCGATGAATATGTCCCAACTGGTATCTGCACGTTCACTTGCGTGATGCCTGCGATCAGACCGTCCGCCGCTGCTAGGAACTGCGGCTGCACCGGATTTTCGTTGAGATAAACCGATACTCCCGCCGCCGGCACGGGAAGAGGTGGTGCGCTCACGCTGCCATCTTGACTCAGGGGCGAAGTGAGGCCCAGCCCGGTCACATAGATCATCAGTACCGAGCCTTGCGGTGCGGGATGATTCGCCGAGTTGATGCTTCCGTCCTGATTCACGATCGTCAAGATGTACGGTGCGCTGGGAAAAACACCCACCTGCACCGAGTTCGAAGTTTGTCCATCCACCTTGACAGATATCTTCGTAGAGCCCGAAATCTCAAACGGCGTGACGCAGACGATCAAGTTGTCTTGGATCGAGACGATCGGCGCCGAATAATCGCCAAACGATACGCTGGTTGATCCCACCACAAAGGGCAGTTGACCCGTCGAGTCCAGTTTCGCCATCACGGTGGAACTCGGCCCCAGATTCTGTCCCACGATATTGATCAGTTCCCCCGGCGCGACGTAAAACGGGATGTAGGCCGAAGGCGGCTGGATGGTGGAATCCATTCCAATGGAACTAATAATCACCGGCGGAGTGCCAGTAGGATCTATTTTGACCAGAGAAGCTTGGCCATTACTGGAGCCCGACAGGTAGACCGCGCCCGATGGGTCCACAGCCAGGCTGGGCCCATCGCTATAGCTGGAGTAAAGCAATTGAGACAGGCTGGCGCTGAGTTCGCTGACAAACGATCCAGTCAATTCAAACGGCGTCACGAGCGGGAAGCCTTGGGACGCATAGCCGCCCACCCACACATTGCCATTGGGCTCCACTGCGATGGTGCTTCCGGAATCGTCGCATATGCTGCCCAGGTAAGTCAGGTATTGCGCGGTCGCAAGCGCGGGATCGAGCTTCAACACAAAAACATCGGAGCCGCCCGTGGGGTACTCGGGACCCGGACCAATATTGATCGTTGGAGGGCAACCGGTTTTCACCGCGGTCTGATATGTGCCAGGCGTTGCGCCTGGAGTGATGCCCCAAGTGGAGCCGGTGATGTAAACGTCACCCGACGAATCCAGCGCCAGCGCGTTGGCCTCCGTCAGATAGCCGCCGCCGATAAACGAGCTGGCGATCGCCTTGTCCGCCAGGGCGCTCAACTTGGTGACGAATCCGACATTGAACGGACCTCCGCCTGGAAACGTGGATTGATACGCATTCGCCGAAACAGGAAAATCGGGCGAGGTGGTTGTGCCTACCACTACAGCCTCGTCCGCTGAATTGACGGCAATGCCCTGCCCGATGCTCCCGCACGCGCCAGTAAGGAATGTGGAATAAACCAAACCTCTTCCGTACGCGCTCAACTTACTCACGAACGCATAAGTCCCCAAGTTTCCATTGAGCTCGAAAGGGTCGTTGTTCGTGCGCTGGCACATGGCAGTGGGCAGCTTGGTCTGCGGGACACCGGCGGTGGTGGGAAAGTCGGGCGAAGGCGTGGCGCCTGTCACGTAGGGCGCTCCCGTGGAATCGATGGCTACTCCATTAATCGTCACGCCCAGAGATGTGCCGATAATGCTCGAATAAATTGCTTTCGATCCGTCCGCGCTCAGCTTCGCCACAAAGCCAGAGTCTGACCCGGCGGGAGAAGCTGCGGAGATGTTCACGCTAACCGGAAAATCGGATGAAGCCGTATTGCCGGCGATGATGGCCTCTCCTTGCGCGTCCACGGTGATGCCGGTGATCGCGTCCGAATAACTGCCCCCGAAAAACGTGGAGTAGAGCATCCGGGAGCCGTCGGGACTCCACTTCACCACAAACGGAACGGAGGGAGAATCCACTCCCGCCAAGACCCGATTCCCCAAGCCGATCAGCACGTGAGGATTTAGCCTCCGCGTGAGAATTTTCCAGGTTGCGCCGTGATCTACGCTCACTTCGATGTTGGTGTAGTCGGCGAAGTAAAGGTCGCCGGTGGAAGAATCGATCGCGAAAGTCTGGACGTGATCGCCTGGCGGAAGGGTGGGCGAAATGGTGGTGAAGGTGTTTCCGCCGTCGGTGCTTAGTTGCAGGCCGGCGCCGTCGACGACATAAATATTGGATAGATTGTTGGGATCGATGGTGATCGACGTCGACGCAAGAAGATACTGCCTCGAGAGTTTCTGCCAGGTCATGCCGCCGTCAGAGCTCTTGAAAAAGATGCCATTACCGTCGATCACGTAAAGGTCGCTGCCGCCCGGCGCCAAGGTGAACGTGATGGAGTTACCGGTGTATGGCCCGACCGCTGGTTCACCGGGAAATGACGGATATAGCTGCTGCCAGGTGGCGCCGGCATCCGTGCTGGCGTAGAGGAAATTGCTGGGAAAGGCCGTGGTTGCATACATCACTTCGTGATTCACGGCGCTGATCTGCACCGCCGTCGCGTTCACCGTGCCGTTGCCTGTGGATGCCATGCCGGGATCAGCCTCGCCCGCACTCTGGCCGTTTGAGCCCAGAAAAAAGAGACCCTGTGTAGTTGCGACGAAAGCGCGCGAGGGATCGACGGCGTCAACTGAGATAGCTTGGACGGTCCCGGCGAGGTTGCCGTAGGCATTGATCAACGGCACGGTCTGGGTGAAACTGGCGCCATGGTTGCCGCTGTAATAGATGCCATCGGGCGTGGCCACGTAGAGGACACTGCCGTCAGCGGTGCCGGCAATCACAGTGACGGACGTCGCGGTCCCCGCCGGCAGCGGCGTCACCTTCTGGCCGGCATTGGAGTATGCGAGGAGCGGCGATTGGAGCCTGGACTTAGTTCCATTAGTGGACGGAAAATTAATGGAGTTGGTGCTGCCCGTGACGTAGACGTTGCCCTGTGCATCGGTGGCCACGGGGCCTCCAGAATTCAAGGCGCTTCCGCCGAAATATTTCGTGTAGACGATCACCGGATCGATGGTCAGCGGCATTGTCCGATCGTGTTCGCCAAGCTCAAAACCGATCTCGTTCGAAGAGAGCAGGACATAGTTGGCAGCGATTTCCCGACGAACGCCGTGAGAGGTTTGAAATACGCGTGGTGCAAGTTGCCGCAGCTGGCCGGATCGAGTTTCGACGACGAGGTTACCTTTTTCATCTAGGTGCATGCCGCGCAAGCCCTGCACGGCGATTCGGATGCGGTCCGGTTTGGCGCCGCGGGCGAGATCCAGATCGTATTCCAGCTGCCCGGGGTGTCCATAGAACGCGACATCGATTCCCGGATAAAGCCGCTGGATTTGGGCTTTGGGGTAGGCCCGGAATCTGAGGGTCTGGCCGAGCGTGATGTAACTGCTGGGCGCGGGCGTACCAATGCCCTTCAGCCGGGCACTGGCAAACGGGTGAACAAAGCGCAGAGTCACGCCGTCGAGCGCAATGCGATCGGACTGAATCGTGATGGTTTGCCCGGCGGCTCGGGTCTCGAGGACTCCGCTTGACCGCTCTTCGAAATACAGTGGATGATCGAGCGCGGTTGCGCCGAAAACGTGGCTGAGGCAAAACACGGCCAGCAGTAATGTTCGGATCATGGACAAGGGGCTCCTCAAAGGGGACGCGGGCGGTAAATCTATTTTGGCACGACTCCCCAATTACTCGATATACCAGGGCACGTTGACCACTGCGATCTTCTGATTGCCTTTGACATACAACAATGTTTTGAGCACCGCCGCGCGCTGGTTGTGGAGGAAATAGTAATACCAGTGCCGCTCCACCACTTCGGGAATCAATACCGCAAGCTGGCGCGTTGGATCCTTCTTCTGCAGCTCCAGCACATAGTCGACGATCGGGCTACTGACGTAACGGAAGGGGGACGGCACAATGATCAGCCGGGGCGCCGCCATTCCAATTTCCTGCACGGGCTTCTCAACGAACTCCTGCCACTCCTTCTTTAACTCCTCCGTCCATTCGCACTCCACGTGCAGGCCCGTGACCTCCGGCGAAATGGATAATCCGAGCATGAGCGCTTTCTTCGCCACCGCGCTCCAGCGTTCGAGCGGAAGCACCACCACGGCCGGGCGAAAGTGGGTCAAATCGAGCGGCGAAGAATCGGCAACTTCCTGGCTGACGCGTTGGTAGTGCCGATGAACGGCGTACATCAGCAGCAGGAGCGCGGGAATTAGCAGCATCGTGATCCAGGCGCCCTGGACGAACTTGGCAACCAACACCACCACAACCGTGATGCCCGTGACGAACGCGCCCAGGCCGTTGATGAAAATATTGCGTCCGGCGTGAGCGCCGCCTGTCCGTTTCCAGTGAAACACCATGCCCAATTGCGAGAGCGTGAAGGCGAGGAACGCGCCCACCGCGTAGAGCGGAATCAACCGGTCTGTAACGCCGCCAAACAGGGTGAGGAGCACGCCGGTGAGCACAGCCAGGGCATAAATCCCTTCGGAAAACACCAAGCGGCGTCCGCGGTTGGCGAGCGACCTAGGCAAATAGCCGTCGAGCGCGATGATGCGGCATAAGCGCGGTAGATCCGCGAACGCGGTGTTGGCGGAAAGCGAGAGGACCAGCAAAATGGAGGCAATGGTGACGTAGTAAAACACGCCCTTCCCCGCCACTGCCGCTATCAGCATCGACAGCAAACTCTGGTAGCCCGGCGCGCCGGGATCGGTAGCGGCGATTTGATACGCCCTCACCAGCCACGCGATGCCCGCCAGCAAAATAATCAACAGCCCAATGATCACGGTGAGCGTTTTTTTGGCGTTCTCGTTTGTCGGGTCGCGAAACGCCCGGACTCCGTTGCTGACTGCTTCTACTCCGGTGAGCGCGGTACAGCCGCTGGCGAACGCTTTCAGCACCAGCCATGCGCCCACCATCGCGCTGGCCGCCGGCATGGGAGGAGGGGCAATCACAGGCATGGGATGCCCGTGCGCCGTGAGAGCCTTGAAGACCCCAAGCAGGATCGTGATCAGCAGGGTGCCGAGAAAAAGGTAGGTCGGAATCATGAAGATGCCGCCAGCCTCCTTGACACCGCGCAGGTTCACGATGGTGATGAGCAGGAGAATTCCGAGACACATCGCGAGCGTATGCGGCAGTAGCGAAGGAATGGCCGACACCAGCGCGCCTACGCCGGCCGAGATTCCAACGGCCGCGGTGAGCACGTAATCGATGAGCAGCGCGGCCGCGGCCAGCAGACCCGCGCCCGCGCCAATGTTCTCGCGCGCAACGGTGTAGGACCCGCCGCCGCCCGGGTACGCGTCGATCGTCTGGCGATAGGAAAAATAAACAATGACCAGCAGGATGACGATGGCGGTGGTGATCGGCACGATGTACGCCACGCCCAGCGCGCCGAGCGCGATCAGCATCGTGAGCGCCGCTTCAGGACCGTATGCGGCGGAACTCAGCGCGTCGAGTCCGAAGATGGGGATGCCCGCGGCCGGACCAATGCGTTCGCCGGATTCTTCCCAGTTGGCGAGCGGCTTGCCGAGGAGCAGGTCAAGGAAAGACATTCGTTCTATGTAAGCACAGGCGCGGCGGGATGTTAAACTAGCAGGGTGCCAGTAGTGGCCGAGTGGCGGAACTGGCAGACGCACCAGACTCAAAATCTGGCGAGGCGTAAGCTTCGTGTGGGTTCGACCCCCACCTCGGCCACCAAGAAACTAAAAGACTTATGAAGCAAACGGCGCGCTCCGGAGCGAGCTTGCTGGTAGCGTATTTGGTAGTGTATCGGTTACCTGGTCGCAAAACGCTTCGTCATGCTTTCAACTACTTATCCAGCACTAAACGCGGCGACCGGCACACGCACCAGAGCAAAGATCTGGTTGCCATCGAAGAAGTATAGGGCGGCTTGTTGAAGTATCGAGCAAACTCGGCGATCACGCGGCCATAGCATGTTAGGGTCGTGGGCTTCTCAAACTGCCGCTCGCGGCTTAGTTCAAGTCCTTTGCCATTCACGACCTGAGTTGGCTAGCGGAAACGTTGGCGCTTGGACGACCTCGATTGGTAAACGCCGGGCGCAGGAGTTATCTCCGCGAACACCGTCACTCGTCCGGAACGCGTCCGGGCAGATAGGATAGCGTCACACCTTCCGGTAGCGCCGTTTATCACGCTCTTGGTAAACACTTGCCAGGTAGGATTTATGTGCTCAGAACAGAAGTGTTCGGGACCCCTGTCCGGCCAAAGTCCGAGATGCTGACGTAGGGCCAAGTGGCTTGTTTTGCGTGCGGGAGTCCGAGCATTCAAAACAAGGCGGCTCGATCCGCGCGGAACTGGTCACCTTCAGACTGCTTATCAGCTGGCCGGATTCGGTGCGACGGTCACCTCACCTGGACGCTGTCACCTTCCGGCAAGCGGCTCGCCGGGCGGTTTCCAGTGCCAACTAGGATGGCCTGGTCAGGCCAATAGGCACGGAGCCAAATCTAGAATTTCCCAACCGGCGCTGGCAGCCAGTTGGGGGTCAGTTGAGATTCTTACTCCTGACGCGCGCCGCCTGCCCACCGCCGCCCCCGGTCGAG
The DNA here is from genome assembly GCA_963747945.1 of Bryobacterales bacterium. Lineage (GTDB taxonomy): Bacteria > Acidobacteriota > Terriglobia > Bryobacterales > Bryobacteraceae > Palsa-89. The sequence goes on along the minus strand of CAVVHB010000022.1, from coordinate 226,830 downwards.
GTGGCCTCGGGCTGGGCCACGAGGTTCGGCAGTGTGAACTCCGGCAGGTCGGCTCCCAGCGAAGCCCCCGAAGGGAATTGTCGGGATGTTCGGGTACTTCTTGAACGTCTCGCTGACCTGCCCGACCAGCGGAGGAGCAATTGCCATCGTCCAGCCGTTGTCGGCACCCGAGTACGCCCGGGCGGGCGACGTCATTCCTCTTGGTTCGCGGAATGGGACATTTCTTTGGGCCAGGTAGCCGAAGCCCCGAAATGGCATGGATGCCCGGCAAGCAACGGGCGATTTGTTTTTCAAAAGTCGAGAACCGACCCTTTGAATAACCACCTCATCCCAATGCCGGAACTAGTGGAAAATGTTTAAGTCTTGTTGTGTGCGCGCGAATCCATCGATCTTGTGCACACCAGGGACGTACGACGCAAAACTCGGCCCTTCGTGCCCTCGCTTGCATTGCTTTTGTATTTCGTTTCTGCGCTGAACGGGCAGACCGTGAATCCGGTTCCGGGCTTCATCCAGGATCTCTCAGGGCAATTCCCCATCTCCGATCAGTTTAGCTTTGAGCAACAGATCCAGATCGGTAGTCAAGGAAACTCCACTAACGAAGACCCACTCGCTTACTGTCACGCGCTGCAATTTCGGTCATGGTTTCATTACGACGGCATTACGAACACCACTCTCACGGGTTCAGTGAGCTACATCTACAATTTCACCGTACCGGGGACCAGCTATGACAAACATCCGGAGTGGCGGGACACCGTAATGGGCACGCTGAAACAACCATTGCACGGAGGTTCGATATATGAACAGATTCGTGGCGAATTGCTGAACTTCCATGACAGCCACGGAGTGGTACAGCATCTCCCAAGAGTTCGCTTCCGTGTCGGTCAAAACCTGTATCTTGGAGAAGGCGGGTCAAAGCTAGGCAAACCATACCTCGGTTTGTATCAGGAAGCTATCCTGCAGTTCTCGCAACCTTCGTACTCCCACGTGACTTTCACCGATGCCCGATTCTTCGCGGGCGGTGGATTCGACTTGGGATCGAGAACCGAAGTGTTGTTGGGATTCAAGGCTGAGGGTGAAGTTTCAAGTAGCGGATCGACAGTCACTTTGTTCTTCGGGCCCGCATTTAGTATTGAATACAACTTTCGCGGGAGCCGACCCGTCCATGAACACCATCAGCGGACAACAGCTTTCAAAGATTTCTAATTTCGAGGTGAACGGTAGTGGACGGGAACTGCATATCCCCCGGGTTCCTTGACCCTGGCAAGTGTGAACACCACCGAATGGTCAATGCAGATGTGGCAGCTATTGAACGACCAATAATCGGGCAATTGGAGTTTTAGCCCGACAATCATCTGGAAGTCTTCGATTCAACGTGACTAAGGTGAAGGCGTTCTCCATGGCGGTCGCGGCGATGAGCGAGTCGAAAACGTGAAGTCCATGTGATTTTGCTAGGTCTTCAGGAGTCCATAAGCTCTCGTTCCAATCCCAACGGTGAGCGATACAACCGAATAAAGCGACAAGAACCCGTCGATCATGCCGAGGTCCTGCTTATCCCGCGCGCCGACCATAAGTTCGAGTGCGGTTACCCCGAAAGAACCCATGGCTCAGTCAGCCCATCAACGTAGTTGATAGCCGCCGAAATACCCCTGTTTTTTGGGTCCTTTTGGGTAGATCTAAGCAAAAGCGCACCAACCCCAGCAACCGGTGGGGTTGATCTTTTGCTCACAAAACAAACAATGACCGCTGGCCATTGAACAGGACGAACGGTCCTAAATGGCCGCCTGGCAGCCGGAAAAAACGCACATGGGAATCGATCAGGTAAACGACGCCATCTGCGCCAGTGCGGGTGGCAGTAGCTTCCGCCACCTCGGGCAATGTCAGGACGCTGCAACAGCACCTGCCGAAGCCCCCGGACACACCGTAGTGCTTTGCCCGGGTCCGAGTTGGACGTGTGCGGACGGCGCCCAAGGGCGCGGATCAACTCGCCTCCAATTGCCCGAATAGCAATCCTGCTAACAAAACAATAAGTGGCTATTATCGCCGCGTTTAGTAACTATTGAGGTAATATTACCGTCCCATCGCAGGAGGTCCACGTGAGACTCTCTACTCTCGCACTGCTTATTGGGGTGCCCCTGTGTCTCGTGCTACCTGGGCTGGCCGACAGCACTTGTGAGACGATTCCCGGCAATCTCGTCGCAAATTGCGGGTTCGAAGACGGCACGTACAGTGCCGAAGACCCCAACTTCCCTTCCCCCTACTTCACTGACCCTGGTGTGCCGAACCTCTGGTTTGCTGACCCCGGCTTTATCGAGGGTTACCTTAATACGCTGGGGGCCACTGACACCGTTGTGACAGATCCGACGACTGGGACGGATGCCCTCGCAATAGGCACCGGTCCATTTGGACAATCGGCGGCGTTGAGCCAGTCGCTGACCGATGTCCCCGGCGTCACTTACGATATATCGGGCGTCAGCGTGGATCCCGGTTACTTCGAGGTTCTAATCGATGGTGGTCCTGTTTTTCCTGACAGCGGAGGAACATTGAGTTTTGTTGGCACCGGCCACGACGCGTTAACACTGGAAGTGTTCCTGGGCCAATTCGGGGCTGACGACGTTGTCGTAGTTCCTGCGGGGGAATCTGAAGTTCCCGAGCCGCGCATGACTCTCCTCATCCCTGTTGTTGTGCTCTTGTGCTTAGTTGGGTTTTCAATACGACCGCGAGCTACACATCCATAAACGGGTCGTGAACCCACTGGATTCGTTTGCAAGCGGCGCGGAGCATCCCGAGACTTTCGTACGTTTGTTCCACAAGAATCCGGGATGGGTATTCGACTGGATTCAAGCGCTCTCGGCCACCGGGATCAGTGCTTCGGCCGAATCTTCGCGGTGAGCGCTTGCATTTGGATGCTCCCATTCCGAATTACAAAGGTGTCGCTTGCAAGCTCATAGGAATTGTCCGGCGTCTCCGCGGTCCAGACGAGGAATACGTAATCTCCTTCGACTAGTCGCACCTTCGACGCAAGCGACGCGCCTGGTTGTGCGAACTCGCTAAACAATTTTTCAAGTACGGCTCGGATCGCGTCCGGCCCGCGCAGCGCTCCGTCCGCACTGAAGAACAGCGCGTCGGCTGAGTAGTCCGCCATGGTGCCATCGAGATCCCGCGCTCCGAAGCACTGGAGATGGTGAGCAAGGACTTCAGATGTCGATCTCATTCTTGACCTCCTCAACTGAGTTTAGGTGTTTCGGACCAGCGATTGCGGCGACGATTTCATAGGTTGTCACAATGGCGCCGGCGTAGTTTGGGATATTGACTTCGAGCGAGGCGTGCATATGGCCGTGCGAGCCTTACTTTGCCGCCCATTGCGGAATCTCAGATCTTTTGACTATGCTCAGACGTTGGAGGGTCGTGCAGAAGGAGGGGTGCGAATAATCGCGTGACGTCTTCGACAATACTTGTGGCTACATGGCGCGACGGGCTGTTCGTGGTCTCCGGTGGGAAGCGCGACCAGGAGCTCGGCAATCGCTCGGTGAGAGCGCTCGCCCCGGACGGTCGTGGGGGCGCCCTGGCTATCGTCGACGGACGCTCGCTTTGCCGGCGCATGCCCGACGGCGTATGGAGCACGATCGCCACCGCGGAGTTTGATCTCGCGTGTTGTGTGACGGTCGGCGATGTTGTGTACGCCGGGACCGACGATGCGCACGTATTGTGCGTCAGCGCGGACGGAGAGATGGAGCAACTCCGCGGCTTCGACCGCGTGGCCGGACGCGATCAATGGTACGCGGGCACTGCAATGATGGACGGTAAGCTGGTCGGGCCGCCGCTCGGGATCCGTTCCATAACCGCAACTTCGGATGGGACCGTGCTCCTGGCCAATGTCCATGTCGGCGGCATTCCGCGATCGTTGGACGGTGGCGTAACCTGGCAGCCCACGATCGACGTCGATAGCGACGTCCATGAGGTTCGCGCGCACCCGAATCGTCCGGGCGCCGTGGTGGCCGCCGCCGCGGTAGGGCTCTGCACCAGCAGCGACGGTGGGGCGACATGGGAGATTGAACAGAGGGGCCTTCACGCCTTGCACTGCTCAGCGGTCGCGTTTGCGGGCGACGACATACTCGTATCCGCAGCGGCGGACCCCTTCGCCCCACAAGGCGCGATCTATCGCCGGAGGTTGGATGAACATGGCCCACTGGTTAAGGTTGCCGGCGGCCTGCCCGCATGGCTCGACAGGATTGCCCACAGTGGTTGCATGGCCGCGCTTGGCCCGGCGGTAGCGGTCGCCGACATGGGAGGAAACCTCTACGTTTCAGCCGACACCGGCCGCACCTGGTCGCGTTGGGCCGACGGCATTCCAACTCCGAGCAGCGTGCTCATCGTTTGAGGGCGGGCGCGGGATCCAGTGTACCCGCTCCGAAGCAAAGCCCGCACCGGGGATGGAGCGGAGCGGAAAGTGCTAACGCGCCGCAATTTCACTGCGTCCCGATTTCTCCACAACGTCGAACAGATCGGCTCCCACAATGGGCTTAGAAATGTAGGCGTCCATGCCCGCATCCAAGCAACGTTCCGCATCCCCCTTCATGGCGTGCGCGGTCATGGCGACGATTGGAAGGTGCCGGCCCGTGCCCTTCTCTTTTTCACGGATTGCCGCGGTGGCTTCAAAGCCGTCCATCTCCGGCATCTGGACATCCATGAGCACTAAATCGAAGGATTCCCGCTCGAGTGCCTGCATGGCCTCGCTCCCGTTTCCGGCCACCACCACTCGATGTCCCCACTTCTCCAGCATGCGCTTGGCGACACGCTGGTTTACGGAATTATCCTCGGCGAGTAATATTCGTAATGGCGAGCCGGTCAGCCGCTTCTTCTGCGCCGCCGACTCCGGCTGCACTGTTTTCGACTCCAGCCGTGGCTCCTGCCTTTGCTCCCGCGCTCCCGGATCCCGGCTGGCAAGCGCCGTGTCGAACGCCGCCCGAAGGTCCGAGGTACGCACTGGTTTTGTTAAGAAGGACGCCACGCCCAGCTTGCGGCAGCGATCGATATCGCCCAGGTGATCGCCAGATGTAAGCATGAGGATGATGGCGCCGCTCAAATAGGGAGCGCGCCGGATACTTTCGACCAGCTCAAAACCGTCCATATCGGGCATGTGAACGTCGGTTACGATCAGGCGGAAAGGCTGGCCGCGTTCGAAGGCGTCCTGCATCAAGGAAAGAGCCTGCTGGGCGCTCGAAGCTGCCTCCGGCTGCATGTGCCAGGCACCCAGCGTCTCCATCAGCACGGTACGGTTGGTGGCGTTGTCGTCCACCACGAGCACCGACATTCCGCGCAGAACGTCAGCTGCCGGCGGCACCGGGAGGTGTTCCCCGGTGACTCCAAAATCAGCCGTAAAGTGGAAGCAACTTCCGTGGCCCGGATCGCTCTCCACCCAAATTTTGCCGCCCATGGCCTCCACCAACCGCGATGAGATGGTCAATCCTAAACCGGTTCCGCCATACCTCCGCGTGGTGCTTCCGTCTCCCTGGGAGAATGCTTCAAAAATCACGTCCTGCTTGGCGAGCGGAATGCCAATACCGGTATCGCGTACGCTGAAGTGCAGCCGAAGCCGGTCCGCGGATTGCGACTCTACGCGAACCATCAGCTTTATTTCGCCGCGTGGGGTGAACTTGATGGCGTTCCCCAACAGATTGACAATTATTTGGCGGACACGAACCGGATCGCCCACCACGAAGTCCGGCACCTCTTCCGGCACCTGGCAGATCACTTCCAGGTTTTTTTCGTGGGCGCGCACGGCCAGTGCGTGTGCCGTCTCCTCCATGTTTTCCCGGAGGTTGAAACAGACCGGGTCCAATTCCAGCCGGCCCGCCTCGATTTTAGAGAAATCCAGAATATCGTTGATGATGGTCAAAAGAGAATCGGCTGAGCTCTTGACGGTGGAAAGGTAGTCTCGCTGCTCGACCGTGAGTTCGGTGTCGAGCACCAGCTCCGTCATGCCCAGGACGCCGTTCATCGGCGTGCGGATTTCGTGGCTCATGTTGGCGAGGAATTCGCTCTTGGCGCGGCTGGACGCCTCCGCGCGGTCCTTGGCCAGAAGCAGCTCCGCGGTTCGGGCCGCCACCTCTCTCTCCAGTACGTCGCGCCGGCTCAAGAGCACCGCGTCGCGCGCTTCAATTTCGGCCAGCATTCCGTTGAAGGAATCGATGAGCTGTCCCAGATCGTCGTCGGACTGCTTCACCGCGCGGACGGTATAGTCTTTCTGGCCGGAAACTCTTTTCGCCACCCGCGCCAGGTGCGCGATCGGCCCGGAGACGGCCCGCTGGAGCTTCGAAGATAGCGCCATGGCGAGCGAAGAGCTGATCAGCAGGATCAGGAACACGGCCCAGGCAAAGTTCGCCAGGCGCTGATGCAACTCTCCCAGTTCGGACTCCAGATAGATCACTCCGATGACCTGGCTGGCGAGCTGGATGTCCCGGTATACGATCAAACGGTTTCCTTCAAACCGGCTCCCGCTGGGTCGAAGAGCGGGCAGCGGCGCTTGCGGCGCGGCGTGGCGGCGGTAACTGGCAAACGGTTTGCCGTCGCCCGAATAGATCACCGCGGTGACGATGCGTTTATTCGCTTTCAACCCCGAGAGCAAATCGGCGGCCGCGCTGCGATCCCCAAATGTGATCGCGGCGGTACTGTTGGAGCCCACAATCTCCGCCAGCACGTCCAGGTCGCTGCGCATCTCGCGCCGGACTGCAATCTGGTCGTAGGTGACAACCGCAATGCTGGCGGGAATCAGGGCAGCCACCACCGCGAACAGGATGATGAGCCTCAGCTTATGTTTGATCGCCAGATTCCGGTAGCGCGTCAGTATAGTCATTCTATTTATCCACAATTTCAGCCAGGCTTAGCAGTTTGGCGCTAATGTGAAGCTGCTCCTTCCGCGCCGCCTCCGTGTTGATTTGCAAACGAACGTTTCCGCCTTCGATCTTGAAATTGATAATCCCTCCCAGCGCGGCGAAATTGTCCGTGTCTCCCACTGTCAGCACCGCGGAGTTCCCGAGCTGGGAGAACAGAGTCGCCAGACGCTTTCGCTCCGAGGAGCTGATAAAAACGATCTGGCAAGCAGCGGCCTGCTGGGCATCTGCCACCTCACGCACCTGAAACGCCCGGCCGCCGAACGTTTTCCCGGCCACCGCCTCATTCAAGGAGTCGCCGAAAGGATTCTTGCCCAGCACTCCAATCACAATCGGGTCGGACGGACCCTTGAAGGCCTTGGGAGGCCAATCCACGAACTTGGCAAAGTTGTACAGAAATGCCGCCTTGATGCGATACTCCTCCGCCGACTGGGCGCGCATGGCGCTGCTGAGTAGAAGTCCCAGAGCGATTATGCAGCTACGCCGGGTTGTCACGTCGCGATCACCGTCATCGGCTCGATCACCAAAACAAAGGCCCTCGAAGACCTAATCGGCTCCCAGGGGCGCTCTGTGAGTGGCATCTGTCCTGGAGTGGTCACGTTTTTTCTTTAGCGAACGATAAGCGACCTATGAGCCGTATGACTCAGCTCTTCGGCGCGCTGTTATTGCTGTCCTCTGGTGCGCCGGCGCAAGACCCACAACCACCGGCCCCGCCGAGTGGGAACCTGGATTCGCTGAGCCTGGAACAGCTGATGCAGGTCAAGGTGGAAGGCGCGGCGCTTCATCCTCAGACCCTGCAGGACGCCCCCGCGAGCGTGACCATCATCACCGCCGAGGATATCCGCAAATATGGCTACCGCACGCTGGGCGAGGCGCTGTCGGGAGTGCGTGGATTCTATCTGAGCAACGACCGGAGCTACCAGACCATCGGGGTGCGCGGCTTTAGCCTGCCGGGCGACTACGACAGCCATTTGCTGGTGATGGTCAACGGCCACAACATGGCCGACAATATCTTCGACTACATGCTCTACATGGGCGACAATTTTCCGATCGACATGAACCTGATTAAACAGATCGAGATCATTCGCGGGCCCTCTTCGGCTCTGTATGGGAGCAATGCCATTTTCGCCACCATCAATATCATCACCAAGTCGCCGGAGGAAGCCGGACCGCTCGCGGTTACCGCCGACTTTGGAAGCTTCGGCGAAAAGAAAGCCCAGGTCGTGGAGACCGCATCCTTCGGGGGGGCCAAGGTTCTCTTCTCTGGATCGGTGTACAACATCGGTGGAGAGAGCCCGTTATTCTTTCCCGAATACGACAATCCGCAGAACAATTATGGAGAAGCCGTCCATATGACCGGCGAAAAAGGCTACCATTTCTTCTCCACTCTGGCCTGGCGGAACTGGACCATCACGGCCGCATTCGCCGGCGACAGCAACATTCAGCCGATATCCTGGGGCCCCACCATCTTTAACGATCGGGGAACCAGGAACGACGATCAGCGAAATCTCATCGACGCGGCTTATCAGCGTGAGATCGGCGGAGGCACCCTGCGGTGGCGTACCTACTACGACTCGTTTCATTACGAGGGTCGGGGCGACTACGCGCTCCCCGGGGGCGCCGTGGAAGATAACCGGCAAAGCGAGCTCGGAAATTGGATCGGGACCGAAGTCACGTATCGCACCCGTCCTTTCTTCGCCGGCGACATCACCTTGGGCGTGGACAGCAGCATTGATATCCGGGCCTTCCTGACGGACTACGACGTGTCCCCTGTTCCCATCCAGTACCTGAGCACCAACCACCCGGACCGCTCCCTGGCTTTGTTCCTGCAAGATGAAAAGAAGCTGTCCGAGCGCTGGAGGCTGGATGTGGGGCTTCGTGTCGACATATCCGCGATCCATCCCGATTTCGTCTCCCCGCGGGGGGCGCTGATCTATCAACGCTCGGCGTGGACGTACAAGTTTCTGTACGGTCGCAGTTTTCGCAGCCCCAGCGCGTTTCAGTTGTTCTACGGCGATGGGATCGCCGACGCAGCCAATCCCGCCTTGCGCCCGGAATCGGCCGACACGGTGGAGGTTGATGCGGAGCGGAAGCTTGGAAAGCGTATGAACCTGCAGGCCTCCGCGTATGGCTATCAGCTGCACGATTTTCTCCTGGGCGTGTACCTTTCCAATGGTCTGCTTCAATATCAGAACAGCGCCGGGATTCGAGCCGAGGGTGTGGAAGTAGAAATCAACGGCCGTCCTGCGAAATGGCTGGAAGCGACAGCCAGCTATGCTTGGCAGCGGTCACGCGACAATGGCGGCATCCTGGAAAATTCCCCGGAGCAACTGGCTAAGCTGCGCTTTGCGGCGCCGCTGGGGCGAAAATTCGACCTCAGCAGCAGCATGCAGTACGAATCCTCGCGCTGGACGCTGGCGCAAGCTTCCTTGAAGCCGCTCTACCTGGCCGACTTTACGCTCACCTCCAAACACCTGCTGCCGGACCTTGACGTTCGGCTGGGCCTTCGCAATGCGTTTAACACCGGCTACTCGGACCCGATCGCGCTCTCGCCCATTGTGGACACCATGCCCCAACCCGGGCGCACGTTCTTTGTGGAATTGATCGCGCACCGCCGCGGGCAATAAAACGCTACCACGATGGTGTTACGGGTTCGTCGCCGAAGGGGGTAGCAATAAAACACTCCATCGCGTGATGGCCCGCGATGCCTGCATCCTGCATGATTAGCTCATGGAGACTTTTTCGAGAGCGACAACTCAGGGGAAGAACAATATTCAGATGGGATCACGAGCAGAAAACATCACGAAGACAGACCTCGGGAAAGTGCAGTGCATCTCAAATGCCCTCCAGTACCGTGTCCGAGGGAACGTTCCGTTTTCGGCTGGCAATGGTCCTGAGAACCATCCGCCCGCGGCAAGCCTCGCTCTTCCGCGAAAAAGAATGAACGTCTACGCGGTGTCTCCGTCGCAGTTATGGCGCAGCGTTCTTGCCGCCTAGTAGCCGCGGGGGCCTTCGGACTTCATCTGCACGCCACGCCCGGCAACGCCCCAACCGTTCCGGCCGCCGATATCCAGGTCTCCATCGTCAGGCCAGTTGCCGCCTAACATCGTAGGACGTGCAGGCGTTGTTAATGAGGCCGTGCGATGAAGGGAGTGTCCATTTTGGCACGACTTCGTGTTTACGCATTACGCACCTTGACCAGCCGCGGACAGCGCTGGGTGTAAGATTGAGGCCATGCGAGGCGGGTTCCTTTCTGCATTCTTGGTCGGCGCCTCAGCTCTCTGGGCCCAGACGCCAGTCCCCGTGTTGGTTCCACACACCTTGTTACACGATCACTATCTGTTCAACCGTTCCTTCACCTACGACGGCCAGGATCACACCGGCTTGCCGTGGCGGTTTTATTACGCCACTGTAGGCGCCAGCCCACCGCCCACGACGCTCAGGACGCGTTGCGCATTGCAACAAGTAAACGGAGCGCCCTACGACCATGCGAACTTCGGATGGTTTCGATTTCCGGTTCCGGGTGGAAGCGGCACCTGGCCGCCGGCCACCGGGGCCGAACCGTTGGCGGTGACCGGAGAGTACTTAGAAACCGCGAAATTCGGTCCGATGAGTGGCGCCAACCCGGCCGGCTTTGTCTTCAACGGGGAGTTTGCGGGACAGGCCAAGCCGATGTCTTCGCCTACGTCGGGGGACAACACACATTTTTTCATTGAAGCTGTGTACTTCACGGACCGGGAATGCAGTGACGCAGGGACTGAATATGGCTGGTATCGCATGGTCGCCAACTCTTATTCCGGCGATATGCCGCCAAATTCTTTGGTATTTTATTACACGAAATTCGCAAATTGCAATCTCGACTACGGGTGTTGGGATATAAATGGCCACCAGGTGCAATCGCCGGTGGCGACGGCCACCATTACGAGTGTGGCTCCCAACGCGGCGGGGACTTATCAGTACAAATATCAGGCGATTAGAAGTGGCTCAGATTTTAACGTCAGTCTCCTCGATCCCGGCACAGATGCTCCCGTAACCTGTCAGTGGTCCCTTTCTAGCGGCGGCGGGTCCAGTGGAACTTGCCAGTTCTCGGTGCCCATAGAGAGCTGGTATCCGGCGGCAGCGCAAATCAGCAGCGGATATATCGTTGTTACCACGCAATCCAGCCATCTCCATCCTTCCATGACGGGCGCCCCGTATCCGGAATGGTACGACTATGAGGTAGGGGGCGTTGGCGGAGCACCACCAACGAATGTCGTACCGACAACTGAACCAAACGGAACCAAATCGTGTCTGACTAACGGAAAGGGTTACGCTTGCCTGGACGCGCTCAGCCTGGAAGTGCTGTACGAATAGGGAAACTTTCCAATAGAAAAAAACCTCAGACCAGCAGCACCTGGTGATCCGGACACTCCAGCCGCACATGCGCGTACAGCGTGGCCATCAGATCGGCCACTCCGTGCCGGGCGAGAAATGGCAGGATCGAGTAATAGCGCTCCTGCAGGTGCTTGTCTGGAAAGATCAGCCCGGACATGTAGTCGGCATCGGCGCCGGCGCGCTCGTTGCGCTTCAAAGTTTCGCGGGCGGTCTTGTGCTCCATCTTCGAAAGCTGGTAGGTGATTTTTGCGAGGCTCTTGTTGGCGGCCGCGGCCAAGGTGGCATCGAACGCGGTGAGATCGTCGCGCAGCCGCTCTACAGACTCAGAAACCGTGCGACGCGCCACGCTGAACTCCGCCGTCAATGCGGGAGGCACCAGCCGCTCTGCGATCGCGCTGCGTACGCCGTCCTCGCCGTGGAAAAACGCCGGGACCGTGAGTCCATAACGCGCCACCAATTTGGCGGTACGAGCGTCCAGCAGCGTGAATCCGCTGCGCGATACCATCACCGGCATCCGGCCCAGCAGCTCGCGATACAGCACCTGCGATTGCGCCATATACGCCAGTTCCGCGGGCCCGCCCACGTAGGCAACGGTAGGCAGTACGTAATCCTGCACCACCGGCCGCAGCAATGCATTCGGTGACAATTGTTCCGCGCGGCCGATCAGCTCTGCCGCCGAATATTTCCGCTCGCCGGCATGTTTTTCTTTGGACGCGTACTCGCCGTTTTGCCGCCGCAAGGTAGCGCGCCGCTCGCTATCGAGCAGAAACACAAGCGATGTTTTCGCCTCCACGTGCACCTGCGCGTGATACCCCGCCGCTTCCAGTTCCTTGGCGCGATCCATCAGCCTGGCGTGCAAGGCTTCGTCCTGGCGGACCGTCTCTTGCAGTATCGGCGCGGCCAGGCGCCGTACGGATTCATCCAGAGGATCGACGAACAGCAGGCCCCGTCCCGCCAGCAATCTCTCGATCAGCGTGCGGAAAGCCGCGCCGAAAGTGACACCGGCCGGATAAGCGGCGCGCACCGTCTCGGCCACCTCCTCGCCGTAGGGGAAGTGAGCCAGCACCTCGCGCAGGCGATCCACCGGAGGCGCCGCAATCGGGATCCCGCCCACGGGCCGCTCGGATTTCCCGTTGGCGTCCACACTGAGCTGGATTGGCCGATGATCCGGCCCAAAGACGAACGTGTGATTGACTTCGGCGACGTCGTGATCCTCGGTCGCCAGCCAGAACATGGGCACCGCCGGAATGCCTTGCTCCCTCAATTCAGCAGCTAATCGGACGGCAGTCAGAGCCTTGTAAATGGTATAGGCCGGTCCCGAGAACAAACCCACCTGCTGCCCGGTCACCACCGCCACCGTGCCCGGGCGCGCCAACAGATCCAGCGACGCGGTTTCTTTGTTGCTGGCACGTAGCGCCGCTACCAGTGCCGCCCGGCGATCGTCGGGATAGGCAATCTCTTTGGCAGCAGCGGGATAGCTCCTGGCATCGTGGGGATTGTGGGCGTAGAACCGGGCAACCTTGTCGAAATGGTACTGGAAGTCGGTGAAGAGCGCCGAGCTATGCGGGATCTCAGTGTGTCGAAGACAGGCCGACTCCATCATGAGCAACTTTCCAAGCGTAGCAGATGCGGCAAGCCGGCCCAAAGTATCGAAGTTATTTAGACCATCCAAAAGTACTGGGGTGGTGGCCGCGATGTTTCGGTTAGAATCAAGGTTCGGGCCAACCCCACCTCATGGACGATCAGGAGTTTAAGAACCGATCCGATCAATCGCTGGAAGCGCTCTATCGCCGGCTGGCGGCCGCTACCGACGATGCGGACTTCGAGGTGGATTTCAATGGCGGCGCGCTCGCCATCGAGTTTGAAGAACCGCCCGGCAAGTTTGTCATTAGCCCCAACGCGCCAGTTCACCAGATCTGGGTGTCGGCGCATTCCAAGAGCTACAAGCTGGATTGGGATGGCGTCGCAAACGATTTCGTTCTTTTGTCCAGCGGCCAAACGATAACGGAACTGATCCAGGACGCGATTGCCAAGCAGCTGGGCGAAGAAGTTTCGTTGTAGGTGCCTCACATAAACTAGATGGCGGGCGTATACATCTCTTATCCTTTTTGTGCGCAGAAGTGCACCTACTGCAACTTCGCCTCGGGAGTTTTTCCGCGGGAGTTGGAGCCGAGATATGTGGACGCGCTGGTTTCAGAGATTGGGTCGCATGAGTGGGCGTGGCAGCCGGAGACGATTTACCTGGGCGGCGGAACGCCGAGCGGGATGGCGACGGGCGATCTGGAACGAATTTTAAGAGCACTCCCTGACGGTCGTGGTTCTGAACCGCTAAGGGCACTCCCTGACGGTCGTGGTTCTGAAACACGCGCGTCGGCAGGCGGTGGTGCTTCAGAACCGCGCGCGTCAGCAAGCGGCCGGCGCTGGATGGAAGCGACCATCGAAGTTGCGCCGGGCACGATTACCGCGGAAAGCGCGGCCGCATGGATTAGCGCCGGAATCAATCGCGTCAGCCTGGGCGTGCAGTCCTTCGTACAGGGTGAATTGGCTCGCACCGGGCGCAAGCACACAGCTCAAATTGTAGAGCACGAAATTTCCGAGCTGCGCGCGGCCGGTCTGGCCAACATCAACGTCGATTTAATCGCCGGCCTGCCGGGCCAAACGCACGCTTCGTGGTCCGAATCGCTATCGTGGATCGAAAGGCTACAGCCGCCGCACGTCTCGGTCTATATGCTCGAAATTGACGAAGACAGCCGCCTCGGCAATGAGGTCCTGCTCAACGGAAAACGCTATGGCGCCCCCGATGTCCCTGGCGACGAGCTTACGGCCGAACTCTATGCAGAGGCAGTGGAACGGCTGAGCCGCATGGGGATTCATCGTTATGAGATTTCGAACTTCGCCCGGCCGGGATTCGAATCACTGCACAATCTGAAGTACTGGCAATTGGAACCTTACGCCGGGTTCGGCGCGGATGCCCACTCGTTTGACGGTCTATTGCGAACTCAAAATATCGAATCGCCTCGCGATTACGCGGAAAGACTTGAGAGCGGCCAATCTGCGCGCATCGACTGCACGCCCGCCAATGCAGCCGAAGAACGCTTCTTTGTCGGACTGCGCCTCACGCAAGGCATCCAGCCGCTAGCCGAAGAGTGGGTCAAGTTTGAGCAACCCATCCGGCGCTTTGTGGATGAAGGCCTGCTGGCGCGCGACGGCGGACGGCTGCGGCTTACAGACCGCGGCGTGCTATTTTCGAACGAGGTTTTTGCTGAGTTCATCACCTAACTACAAACCATGATCGATCTGCGAAGTGACACAGTTACACGCCCCACGCCCCAGATGCGGCGCGCCATGGCCGAAGCCGAAGTGGGCGACGACGTTTATCGCGAAGACCCCACCGTCAATCGACTGGAAAAACGGGCGGCTGAAATCATGGGCAAGGAGGCGGGCCTCTTTGTCCCCACCGGCACCATGGGCAACACCATCGCGGTGAAGATGCATACCGATCACGGCCAGGAAGTAATTTGCGAATCGCGCGCGCATTTGCTGGATTGGGAGCTTTCCATGCTCGCGTGGTTCTCCGGCTGCCTGGTCCGGGCGGTTCCATCGAGCGATGGCATTCTGCACTGGAAGGAAATTGAGGCGGCTATCCGCCCAACCAGCGCGCATTGCGCCCCCACCACGCTTATCGAAATCGAGAACACGCACAACATGGCGGGCGGCGCTGTTTATCCCATGGATGTGTTCGAAGACATCTGCGCGAACGCGCACAACCGCGGCATCAAGGTGCATCTGGACGGCGCGCGCATCTTCAACGCCGCTTGTCATCTGAATCGCCCGGTTCGCGACCTTGCCGCTCCAGCCGATTCGGTGATGTTCTGTTTATCGAAAGGCCTGGGTGCGCCAGTGGGCTCCATGCTGGTAGGAACCGCCGAAGCCATCGATCGCGCGCGCGGCTATCGCAAACGTTTGGGCGGCGGAATGCGCCAGGCAGGCGTGCTGGCGGCCGCCGGGCTGATCGCGCTGGAAGAAATGCCGCACCGGCTGGGCGAAGACCACGCCAACGCGCGTTTTCTGGCGGGTGAGCTGTCGAAATTGTCTGGAATCGGGATTGACCCGGCGCGCGTTCAAACCAACATTGTGATCTTCGACATCAGCGCCACCGGCCTTGCCACCACGGAGTTGACTACCGCGCTTAAACCCCGCGGAGTCCTGATGAACGGCATCAATCCGCGCCAGATGCGCGCCGTCACGCATTTCGATGTATCGCGGCAGCAGTGCGCCACAGCAGCGGCGGCAATTTCCGAGATACTCAACTAACGCCGGCCCCGGCGCCAATCGTTTGATGGCACTATTTGCTGTGCCGGTTTCTGGCGTTGGTTCGACACTCCAACGCAATCGCCCTCGATTACGTCAAACTTGAGTGGTCCTCTCGCCACGCATGCTGAAAATTTGCCTGCTTACGGTTTGCTGTCTGGCTTGCGCCCTTCCCCAGAGTTTGCCCCCCAGCGATGTGCCCTCGGCGCTGCCTGCGATATCTCCACCGCCCACTACACAACCCCCGGAAGCCGAAGCGCCCGGCGTGATCGAAGGAACCGTCCTGAGCGGCGCGACAGGAGGGCCGCTGCGGCGCGCGCAAGTGCTGCTGAAGCCCGCCGACTCCAAAGGCACCCCGTTGTATCAAACCACCGATGATAGCGGTGGCTTCTCATTTCCCAAGGTGGCGCCCGGAAGCTACCAGATCACCGTTCAACGCGAAGGCTATTTGACGCTCTCGGCCGGCCGCGTTGGCGACTACAAAATGCCGCCTGTCTTTTCTGTCGGCTCGGGCCAGACTATCGGCTCGTTCGTCTATCGCATGACGCCCGCGGGCGTGGTCAGCGGAAAAGTGAAATTCGACGACGCCGAGCCCGCCGTCAACGTCGCCGTTCAGCTTTATCGCTCCTATTACGAGCGCGGGCGTCATGGCTACGCCGCGGCTGCGAGCACCCGCACCGACGATCGCGGCGAGTATCGCGTGCATGGGCTGGAACCGGGCACGTACTACGTCGCGGCCTTGTATCAGGCGCCGCCGCGTCCATCCGGCGCCGAAGAACAGACACGCAAGGACGCGTTCGGCAATCCCCTGCCCGAGTTGAGCTACGCGGTAACATTTTTCCCCCAGGTTCAAAAAATGTCCGACGCGGTTCCCGTGAAGATCGCGCCCGGCGATGAAGTGGCCGGCATCGATATTTTTCTGACCCTGGTGCACACGGTGCACGTTCGCGGGCGCGTGCTCAGCGCCGGAAAGGGAGGCGTGATTGCCAGCCCGAGCGTCACATTGCGAATGAACGATTCCGACAACACCGCCTCGGTAACCGCTCCCATCAGTGTCGTTGTCGACAAGGATCAGAATTTCGACATCCAGGGCGTCACTGCCGGCCCCTATCTATTGATGGCCTCAGGCAGCGAAGACGGCGTCGCACTGACGGGCCGCGTTCCGATCAATATCGGAGACGCCGACGTTGCGAATGCGGACGTGGTGGTGGGCGCGGAAAGCCTGTGGACCGGCAAAGTCCACATGGATGACGACGACAGCACTCTCCCCAAAGGCTTGACGATCTTGCTGCAGCCACGTCGCGCCACAGCCGCTCCCGCGCGCGCCGAAGTCTCGGAGAACGGCGAATTCTCCGTTCCAGTTGTTCCCGACGAAACCTACGATCTGTACGTGCTGAACGGGCCGGACAATTCCTATCTCAAATCGGTCCGCATCGCAAACTCGGAGCGGCTTGGCCAGGGCCTGGAGGCGTCGGCCGGCGATCCGCCGCCTGCCCTGGACGTTCGGCTGGCCTCGCAGGGCGGCCAAGTGATCGGTAGAGCGGTGACGGCCGATCCGAAAGTCGTCGCCAGCGGCGCCACCATTGCCTTGATTCCGGACCCGCCTGCCGGGCGCGTCCAAGCCTACCAAACCACCCACGCCGACGAGTACGGCAACTTCATCCTGCGCGGCCTGCCGCCCGGAAAATATGTTGTTGTAGGCTGGCTGGATTCGCCGCCCTGCGATGTCTACAATCCGGAGGATTTGCCGGCTTGCCAGGCTCAAGGTTCCAGCGTCACCGTCGATCAAGCGGAACAACAAAGCGTTCAGCTTACTGCCAATTAGCCGGGTGGAGAGAGCACTTCGTAAACTTTTGATTTCACTCGCCCGATAGTACGGTTGCGTGCCAGACACAAGCGGTGAATGGGCTCAGCGCGCTGACCTGAGCCTGCGGATGGAGTCGCGCAAAACGGAGCACGCCGCGCCCTTTGCGCTTCAACAGGATGCCGATATTGCGCGTCGCTCGCTGGCCGGCATTTGGGCCGGTCTGGGGCTGGTGCAGTTCGCCTTGTTGGCGGGGGCCTATTCGAGCGTTCACGTGCTGGCGGTGACGCTCTTCGCCGTCACAACCATGAGCGCCTATTTGGCGCGACTTTTCCTGATAATCCGCAAAAGCGAGATCTATCCCAACAACGCGCGAGGATGGCGACTGGCGTTCTGTGCGACACTGGTGTGCTTTTCGAGCGCCTGGGGATTGCTGAGCTGTGACAGCTACATCACGAACGGTTTTTCCCATTGGAATTCTTTATTGCTGACGTTTTGCGTCCTGGGCATCAGTTTTGGCGCGATTGTCTCGCTCACTCCCAGGCCCTTGTATTTGTATTGCCACGTCTTACCTCTGCTGATCCCGCCGATTGTGGTTGACCTGTCGCTGGGCGGCAACGGCTACAGAATGGCTCTCATTAACCTGGTTTGCCTGGCTTTCCTGCTGGCGCAAGGAAGGCAGTTGAGCGCCCAATACCGTAAGACTTTCGAAGACCGGCGACTGCTGGAATCGGCCAAGAAAATGGCCGAAGCGGCAAACGAAGCCAAGGGTCACTTCCTGGCGAACATCAGTCATGAGCTGCGCACTCCGATGAACGGCATTATCGGAATGACTGAACTGGCGCTCGATACCGAACTCAGCTCTGAACAACGCGATCTGCTCGAAACCTCGCGCAACTCCGCCATCTCGCTGCTGTACCTGCTGAACGATGTACTGGATTTCTCCAACATGGAAGCCAAGAGCGTTCAGCTTGCGAGCGCTAAATTCGATCCTGCGAAGTTGGTGGCCGAAACCGCCCGGATGTTTGAGAATCTCGCTCAACAGAAGGGCTTGTCGTTCCACTGCGAGATTTCGCCCGGCATCCCCTCCGAAGTGACGGGAGATCCAGCGCGCTTACGGCAGATCCTGGTGAATTTGCTTGGAAACGCGCTTAAGTTTACGCCCGCCGGTAGCGTCCTGGTACAGGCTATCGTGGAATCCAGCGACTCCGACGAGATTCGGATACGCTTCGCGGTAACAGATACCGGCATCGGCATTCCCCGGGAAAAGCAAAGCGTCATTTTTCAGCCCTTCGCGCAAGCCGACGGATCGATGACCCGAAAATATGGTGGCACCGGCCTGGGCTTAAGCATCTCCATGCGTCTGGTGGAATTGATGGGCGGCAGAATGTGGCTGGCCAGCGAGCCTGGAAAGGGCAGCACATTCCACTTCTCTGTTCGCTTCCTGCGGCCTGAGGCCGGGGACCTGCTGGGTGGATCCCTTCAGTTGGGTACGGATGCGGGTAGCTTTGCGGCCGAGTCACATTCCTAACGGTAAAAGGTTCTGGCCCCTCATCGCTTGTCTTTCCTTTCACTTGCGTTTGACTTGACTGATCGTGTCGCTTGGTTCAGTCTCAAATTCTCGCCGCGCGCAGGGTATGCTCAACCAGTTTGCTTGAGCTTGAATCCCGAGCCAGTTTTCCCAAGCCGGGACTGGGCTGGCTTGAGGCGCCCGATGAACGCACGCCGGGGTTTTTCCCCGCCTTCGCCCGCGTGTCGATAGCCCTCCAGACCCTGCTCAGGGAACGTGTGCCCTCACACTTTTTCGTGGATCGGCGCGCTTACCGTAACCTGAAAACCGCATATCCAATGCTGGTGTACCGGGCCAGCCGGCCATTCCACGGCAAGATGCGCACGGAGCTGACCTACGACGTACTGAATCCGAAAACCGTGGCTGCGTTCTTCCGGACGGTGCGGCCCGCTTTTGGCGAGGTATTGGAAGAAGTGAGGGCCGGGCTGCACGCCGAGGGATTGGGCGATCTGGCTCCGCTCTATGAGCCAAGCCGCGCCAACTCCATCCTTGAATCGGTGCAGAGATTGAGTAAAAGCCGCAAGTGCCTGTACGTTTTGATCCGCGCCGAAAGCGGGCTGGTGACGACGCTGATCGATTTGGCCGGCCTGGGAAATCTTCCCATAAAGCAGCAGGCTCGCCGCATGGCTTTGTTTGAAAAGAAGTGGAGATACCAGCTTCGCAGGATGTATCCCGGCACGGACTTTACGTGGCTGGCTCCCGAGCTGCTGGAGACCGCGACGCGGGCGCTGGTGGAACCGGAAATACCGGATATGGCCCTTTCAGAACCGCGACCTTCAGAACCGCGACCGTAAGGGAGCGAAATCCGCTTGCTCACGCGCGCGGTTCAGAACCGCGACCGTGAGGGAGCGCTTGCTATTCGACGAAGCCCAAGCCATGCAGCAGCGCCGCCGGTTGGCCATCCGTCTCAAAAGTGCCGACATCGACGGTGGCCTTCTGGTGGCCCCGGACCAGCGCGACGCCGTAGGGCGCGGTGGCAAACTTAAAGGTCCCCTTTAGCAAGTCCAGATCGTTCGATGTTCCAGCCTTGAGGCCCGTGTCATGCAGGAATGACGCGGCGAACTGCGGGGTGTCGATGGGAACAGCCACGATATTGGCGTCCTTCCAGTGCAACTTCGACATTTTGCGGGCAGCCGCTTCGCAATGCGTGCAGGTGGGATCGTAGAAAAACAGGAACGTGTTCCCCTGTTGCAGCGAGAATGGCTTGCCATCCACGGTGATGGATGCCGGAGCCTTCAAACCGGACTCCCGCGCCACATTCACGCCAAAGGAGGCTCCGGCGAATACCACTACCGCGCCTAAAATGACCAGCGCGGCGCGCAGGTTTTCCGAGGCACGAGCCCACGTCCCGGCCAGGACGGCCATCAGAAGCATGGCTCCGTCTTCGAGGAAAAACGCCGGTCCAACGGCGCGCTTCACCAGCGGGAAACAGGTGCAATCCTTGCCCACCAGCGTGGTGTAGTTCGCTCCGATGTAAACAATGAATACGACCAACAGCAGCCCGAGCAGCCAGGCTCCCCAACGGCGAAACCGCGGCACCAGGATCAGCACCGCGCCCACCATTTCTCCCACCCCCAGCGCCAGCGTGCCCGGCAGTGTGAGCGCCGGCATCACGCGGAACTCGGTCAAGGCCTGGGACCAGACGAACGGATCGGTGAGCTTCCACGCTCCAGAGACAAAGAACAGAATCGCCAGAAGAACGGCGCAAACACCACCGATGGCTTTTTTCCACGCAGGCAAATCGAAACTCACGAGATCCAGGCCAACGTGGGCCGGGTTCGCTGTTGTGTCAGACATATATTCCCCATTTTACCGAATTTGGCGGGACCTTAGATCGCAGCCCCGCTTTTCGAGCTGGCTGTCAAGCTGGTTGCCAAGGAAGCTGCGAAGAACTCCTGGGCGGTTTCCACCGTCTGGGCGATGTCCGCCTGGGTATGGGCCGCCGATACGAAACCGGCCTCGAATTGTGAAGGCGCCAGATAGACGCCCCGGTCCAGCATCCAGTGGAAGAACTTGCCAAAACGACCGGTATCGGCGCGTTTGGCCGATTCCCAGTCCGTCACCGGGTCCGGTGTAAAGAAAAAGGTGAACATGGACCCGACGCGGTTCACCGTAACTCCCGCCGGCACGTTCGCGGTAAGCTGAGCGGCCCGGTTTTCCACGATTTCATACACCTCGGGATGGGACTGCAAGTACCGTAGCATCGCGATCCCGGCGCTTACCGCCATCGGATTGCCCGATAGTGTTCCAGCCTGATAAATCGGCCCCGTGGGAGCCACCCTGCTCATGATGTCGGCGCGTCCACCGTAGGCCGCCAGCGGCATCCCGCCACCGACGATCTTGCCCAGGGTCGTCATGTCCGGCCGGATTCCAAAGCGCTCCTGCGCCCCGCCCAGCGCCAGGCGGAAACCGGTCATCACTTCGTCGAAGATCAGCAGCGCGCCGTGACGGGCGGTGATCTCGCGCAGCCCTTCGAGAAATCCCTCGCGCGGAGGCACGCAGCCCATATTGCCCACCACCGGCTCGACAATTACCGCCGCGATCTTATTGGGATGGTCGCGGAAAGCGGACTCGACAGCGGCGATCGAATTGAACGGAAGCGCAATGGTAGTAGCCGCGAATGCCTCCGGTACGCCGGCCGTATCGGCGATTCCAAGCGTAGCCATTCCCGATCCAGCCTTCACCAGCAGCGAATCGACGTGCCCGTGATAGCAGCCTTCGAATTTGATGGTCAGGTCGCGCCCCGTGAACCCCCGCGCCACACGGAGCGCGCTCATGGTGGCTTCGGTCCCGGAACTGACCAGCCGCACCATCTGGATGGACGGCACGCATTCGCAGATCAGCCGAGCCAGCTCCACTTCCCGCTCGGTGGGAGCGCCGAAGCTGGTTCCGATGGCGAGAACCTCGCGCAACGCCTCCATCACGGGCGGAAAACAGTGGCCCAGGATCAGCGGCCCCCAGGAACCGACATAGTCGATGTACTCGTTTCCGTCGACGTCATAGATATGCGATCCTTCGCCGCGCGCGATGAACGGGGGCGTGCCACCGACGCCGCGAAAGGCCCGCACGGGGGAATTCACGCCGCCAGGAATCAGCTTCCGGGCTTCGGCAAACAGCTCCTCAGATCTCGTGGCGCACGCACTCTTGCGTGCCGTGTCGACACTCGTGTCGACACCCTGTTGGGGCTGCATCGACATTTATGTCTCTTCGGGAATCACTCTTTGCAGGAACACGTTCATCAAAACTTCCTGCAGCGTGCCGTTCAAATTGCGAAACAGCCGGCTTTTCAATCCAAGATAGGGCTGCGTGCCGGCGAACAGATCCTGAATCAATACGCGAAATCGCGGGCTGCGGCGAATGAAATCCACCATGCGCGAGGGCACCGCGCTGAACAGGAATCGTCCCAGGAAAACGCGCTTGGCGAGCGTGGCGCCAAACTCCAGGTCGGCCGTGAAGTCGCGACGCAGCAGGGTTCGATAGGCTTGCGCCCGCTCGGCGAGCGATTGCGAGTCGTTCAAGATCACTTCGCTGGCCAGATCGCCCGATCGCATCGCGTAATACAGGCCTTCGCCAGTGATGGGGTCCACCAGGCCGCCAGCGTCGCCCACCGCCAGCCAGCCTTCGCCCGCCAGGCGATTATTTTTCCAACCGGAGTGTTCGAGCGACGGAAGCATGTGGCCGTAGAAGGACGCGTCCTTGTAGGAGATGCTCCTCTCATTCATATATCGTTCCAGCCGCGCCCGCAATGCCTGCGCCGGCTCGCCTTTGCCGCAGATTCCCACCGAAAGATGCCCGCAGCGCGGGAACACCCAGATGTAGCCTTCCAGGTTCGGCAGAAACTGGATATCGATATGATCCTGCGCGGACGGCACATAGTAGCCGAGCGCGTACATCGTGTCGGCCGCCGTCCACTCCGTTCCCACGTTGCGCAGTGAATTACGCGCGCCGGTGGCGACCACGCAAAAATCCGCTTCGAGCGTGCCTTGCCGAGTCTTCAAGCGCCATCCGCGGCCACCGCGCTCCAGGCCCAGCACACGCGTCTTTTCGAGTTGCGCGCCCGCCTGCTCGGCGCGCTCCAGCAGCATGCGGTTCAGATCCATGCGCGAATAGATCAACAGTGGACTGCTCAGATCCATGTGGACGATTCCGGCCGGGTGCGCCGCCAGGCTGGTCTGATGAATGATCTTTTTCGGAACGTTGTTCTCGAGCAGGAACGGATACCGCGAATAAGCTTTGTAAGTAAGTCCTCCGCCGCAGGGTTTTTCCCAAGCCAGCTTTTCGTCCAGGACCACGGTTTCCAGACCCGCCCGCGCTAATCGCTCCGCCGCGAAAGCTCCAGCCGGACCGCCGCCGAGGACGGCAACTCGTTTCATTGAGGTAGTCTCACTTTTGCGAACCAACCGCGGGATGCCCGGGCGGCAAACTGGTGGAAGATCCATCTCCGGCCGGCGCGGGGATGCGCGGCATTCCGTCCAGCTGTCCAGGCATTGCTCCTTGGCCAGGTGGCGCGTTCGCGCCATGAGCTGAATTCGCTCCCGTCCGCCCCTTCACCACCCACTGGCCATCCTTGCGCTCCAGCACATACTGCATCGTCATTCCGGCCGCCGGCGAGTCGTTTCCCTTGGCCTGAAAATGCACTTGCGCGGTGGCTTCGTCCTCGCGAAATGCGACCGAGCTGACGCTCACGTCCATCGCGAGTAAATCCGAACGCTTGGACAGGTAGGACATGACACCCTGTCGCACGGCGTCCTGGTTCTGAATGTCTTTCTTGCAGCCGGCAAGGCAAACGATGCTCAGGGCGGCGACCGCGATGAGAGTCGGGCGAATCACATATCGATTATAGCGGCAGCGAGCGCTCTATCGAAAGATCTTGGTACCCCCGAATCCGATGCGGTACACTAGCCCTTGTAACGTTTGCTCTTTCCCCGCCAATCCAAGTCGAGGGAGTTCCCGAGCCAAATTTGCTCACGAGAATAAGCATTGGCGACTGATCTCATACAAATCGACCAGGACCATCCGCTACCGGAGGCGATTGAGCGCGCGGCGGCACACCTGCGGCGTGGCGACATCGTCGCTATTCCCACGGAAGCGCTCTACGTGCTGGTGGCCGATCCGCTGAACCTCCATGCGGTGGGCCGCGTGTTCGCCGCCAAGGGCCGCGAGATCCATCGATCCTTGCCGATGTTGATCAACGGGACTTTCATGGCGGAGGAGCTGGCGAAAGACCTGTCTACCCGCTTTTATGTATTGGCGCGACACTTCTGGCCCGGGCCGCTTACGATGATCGTTCCCTCATCGGCGAAAGTGCCGCTGAAGGTGACAGGCAATACCGGCCGCCTGGCCATCAGGCAATCGCGCTCGCGAGTGGCCCAGGCGCTGCTGGACTGGCTGGATCAGCCTTTGATCGCCACCAGCGCCAATATTTCCGGGCAGCCCACTTGCCGCAGTGGTATTGACGTATTCGGCGTCATGGATGGCAGCGTGGACCTGGTGCTGGACGCCGGGCCGCTGGCCGGTGAAGGCGCTACCACGGTGGACATTACGGAGCCTTACTGGAAAGTGATCCGAGAAGGGGCGATTTCGGAAAAACAAATCGCGGAATGCCTGAAGACAGCCGGGGCCTGAGGCGCTCCCTCACGGTCGCGGTTCTGAACAGGCGCGCGTCAGCAAGCGGCTCTTATCTGCTCCCCCACACCTTCCGCGCTGTCTCCACCACCAGCTCCAGCTTGCGCCACTGATCGTCGATCGACAACAGATTGCCGGCCGCCACGGACGCGAACCCGCACTGCGGGCTGAGCGCGAGATTTTCGAGCGGAATATAGCGGGCCGCCTCATCGATGCGCCGCCGCAACTCGTCCTGCGATTCAAGCTTCGCTTCCTTGGTGGTCACCAAGCCCAGCACCACCGTCTTGTTGCGCGGCACCAGGCGCAGCGGCTCAAAACCACCCGCGCGCTCGGTATCGTATTCCAGTAGGAAATTGTCGACATCCAACAGTCCGAAAACTTTCTCGGCAATGGCGTCGTAGCCGCCCTCGGTGTACCAGCGGCTGCGGCTGTTCCCCCGGCAAATGTGCAACGCCACGGTGACCTTGCCTCGCGGGACCTCGTGCAGCGCGGCTTTATCGCCGGCGATGGCGCGTTCCAGCTCCTGATCGGGGTCGAAACCCAACGCTTGTAATCGCTCGCGCTGATGAGGATCCAGATAATGCGAATAGTAGGGCGCGTCGAACTGGATGTAGCGCACGCCTTCAGAAACCAGCCAGCGTACTTCATCGCGCACAATATTTACCAGGTCTCGCAGCAGATCGGCATGCGTGGCATAAAAAGGATCCGTCACGCCCGGCTTGTAGCTGGCCAGCACGAAGTTGGATGGCGCCGGGAGGGTGACCTTGAACGCGGTGGGCGGCGATTGTTTCAGCACCCACTGTTTCAGCAACGGAAGCTCAAGCCCGGTGAGTTTGCGAACCTTGCGCAACTTCGCGCCGGCCGCCTGTGCGGTGCTGCCCTCGGCGCCCCCGCCCGGACCTTTCCATTCGAGCGTTACTTTCTCGGGAACGAAGCCGTCCACGGCGTCGGCCATATCGGTGAGCCAGGAGCCGCGGCGCAGCTCGCCATCCGAAACTATCTCCAAGCCGATGGCCCGCTGCTTGTCGAGCGCGGCCAAAATCGCCTGGTCTTCGCGGCGGCGCAGCTCATCCAATGAGATTTTTCCCGCGGCATGCGCGGATCGGGCTGCCAACAATTCTGGCGGACGCAGCAGACTGCCTACCTGTTCAGCGCGGTAACGTGTTGTCATCGTGGACCGGAACACGCATTGTCGCGCCGCGCGGGCAGTTGAGTCAATGCGAGTTTCTATTCACGGCCTTTTCGGCGAAGATTCTGATCAGCAGCAGGCTGGCGGAAATGGCCAGCGTCATGGGCAACGAGAGCTTGTGTTCCGCAAAGAAGCAGTAGGCGGTGAAGGCCAGCGAGACAAGGAACACCAGGTTGGTTAAAGCCGATACCGGCCGCTGCTTCACTGCCACCTTCGGCTTGGGGGAGCTGTCGCCGCAGATGTAACACTGCTCTTCATCGCGTGTCATCACGCTGTGACAATATACGCATCTGCCCATACCCACATTTAAGGCGGTCACCCTAGACAGCGTCGATAGAACACCCGTACTTCAGGGGGTTGGTACTAAGGCGGTACTCAGCGGTGCAAAGTACTACTGAGTAAGGGGCGAGGCTATCCCCTGCGGGGCGGTATAATCCAACCCATAGACAATGCAGAAAGCGGCACAACCCGGTCCACCGGCGGTGGGTCAAGTAAGTCCGCTCCTGCGGGTCTGGGGCCTCGAAACCACGGCGCTGGAAAACGAAGCCTGCATGATGCGCTTCTTTGGCGGACTCAGTGCCGAAGAGATCGCCCAAGTCCTCAAAGTATCCACTGTCACGGTGAAGCGGGACTGGAGGACGGCCCAGGCGTGGCTGTACCGGTAACTGACTGGCGTAATTACCGATGCACCCGGAACGATGGAAACAAGTTGACGACCTGCTGCAGTTGGTCCTGAACCGCGCACCCGAAGAGCGCGACGCGTTTCTGCGCCAGGTAGGCGCGAGTGACCAGGCTCTGGAACGCGAAGTCCGGTCTCTGCTGGCGCAATGGTCGCAAGACGGAAATTTCCTGGCGCGTCCGGCGATAGAGCTGGCCGCCCGTGCCTACGCTGACCAGCACGAACCATTCGACCTCCCGATAGGCCGGATTATCTCCCA
This sequence comes from Bryobacterales bacterium, assembly GCA_963747945.1. Taxonomy (GTDB): domain Bacteria; phylum Acidobacteriota; class Terriglobia; order Bryobacterales; family Bryobacteraceae; genus Palsa-89. The sequence continues at coordinate 200,129 of CAVVHB010000022.1, read as the reverse complement.
TTACCGCATTGTCGAAAAGCTCGGGGGCGGCGGAATGGGAGTGGTCTACAAAGCCGAGGATTCACGCCTTCACCGTTTCGTCGCGTTGAAATTCTTGTCGGATGAGCTCGCCCAAGACCCGGAGGCTCTCAGTCGTTTCGAGCGCGAAGCGCGAACCGCTTCCGCCTTGAATCATCCGAATATCTGCACAATTCACGACATTGGCGAGCAGGACGGCCGCTCCTTTCTCGTCATGGAGTTTCTAGATGGAACAACCCTCAGGAATCGAATCAGGGGGACTCCGCTCGAGGTCGAAACGCTCCTTTCGTTAGCCGGCGAGATCGCCGATGGCTTAGATGCGGCTCACTCCGCCGGCATCGTGCATCGCGACATCAAACCGGCGAACATCCTCGTCACTACCCGCAATCACGCGAAGGTTCTCGATTTCGGATTGGCGACCGTCCGTCGCATCTTTAGCCCTCATGCCGCGGCAACGGCGTCGCCTATGCTCACGGTCGACGACCGACTGACGGACCCGGGAAGGGCCATGGGGACGGTCTCCTACATGTCGCCGGAGCAAGTCCGTGCCAAGCCGTTGGACGCGCGTACGGATTTATTCTCGTTCGGGGTGGTGCTTTATGAAATGGCCACGGGAACGTTGCCATTTCGGGGGGAGAGCTTGGGAACTACGTTTGAATCCATTCTCAACCGCGCTCCCGTGCCACCCATGCGCCTGAATCCCGACGTGCCGCCGGAATTGGAGCGCATCATCCAGAAATGCCTGGAGAAGGATCGCGATCTGCGCTACCAGAGCGCGGCCGAGATTCGCGCCGATCTCCAGCGCCTGAAACGGGACACGGAATCGGGCCGCGCCGCAACATCCGCCAAGCCCGGAGGCTCAGCCGGTGTCGCGAAACGCAGGAAAATCATCGTTCCCGCCGCTGCGGCTGTATTGGCGTTGCTGGTCGCGGCAAGCTACCTTTATTTCCACCGCAAACCAAAACTGACGGACAAAGACACCATTGTTCTCGCTGATTTCACCAACACCACCGGCGATTCGGTGTTCGACGGCACGCTCCGCCAGGGACTTTCCGCGCAGCTAGAACAAACGCCGTTCCTCCAAGTGATATCGGACGATCGAATCGGCCAGACATTGCGCCTCATGGAAAAGCGGCCCGATACGCGGCTGACTCCCGCAGTGGCCCGCGAAGTCTGCCAGCGTGCCAATGCGACCACGGAAATCGAAGGCTCGATCGCCGCCCTCGGGACTCAGTACGTACTCGGCCTCAACGCCGTCAATTGCGCGAACGGTGACACTCTGGCGTCGAAACAGGTAACCGCAGACAGTAAGGAGAGGGTTCTGGCTGCGTTGGGAACCGCCGCGTCTGAGATTCGCAAGAAGCTCGGCGAGTCGGCCACCTCACTTCAGGCCTACGATGTGCCGTTCGATCAGGCCATCACCACCTCATCGCTCGACGCCCTGCAGGCTTATACCCGCGGCACGGACGCCCTCATGCAGGGCGACCTTCCCTCTTCGATTTCCTTTTTGCGACGTGCCGTAACTATCGATCCGAACTTCGCCACAGCATATTCGCTTCTGGGCATCGCTTATCGCATAACTGGAGAAAGCGTCCCCGCCGCTGAGTACGTGTCTAAGGCATATAGTCTGAGAGACCGGGCGAGCGAACGCGAGCAATTCTCCATCTCCATGAATTATGCCGAGGTGGTCACGGGAGACACGGATGAAGAGGCTCGAATCGGGGAGCGGTGGGCTAAAGTCTTTCCACGCGACGCGCCGGCCTATCTTGGCCTGACCAGCGCACAGTACCTGGCCGGCCAATTTGAGCAAGCCCTGGTGACGGCCCGCGAGTACGTTCGTCTCGATCCGATGCCGATTGGCTACTGGCTAATTGCGTTAGGTTACCTTCACCTGGGTCGCCTAGACGAGGCGCGTGCGACCATTCAACAGGCGGAAGCAAACCATCTCGATCCTGCGGTGTTCGATGACATATTGTATGGAATCGCCTTCCTAGGCAACAACTCAGCGGCGATGGACCGCGCGTCCTCAGGACCTTGGCCCTTTTTTCCCCCAGGGGCGCCTGATGCTGCTCGATCGAACACCGCAGCCTACCACGGCCAACTTCGCCGCAGTCGCGAACTGATGGAACGAGCGATCACCGCCGCCAAGCAGCAAGGAAGCGCCAACGTAGCCGCAGCCTACACAACCAGCGATGCCTTGACGGAGGCTCTGCTCGGCAATTCCCCGGAAGCAAGAAAGACTCTGAATCAAGCTGGCAATTCTTCCGTCGACCCTTTCGTCAAAGGCAACATGGCGATCACGCTGGTACTGCTAGGCGATATTTCGGAGGCTCAAAAGCTGGCCGGTGATCTCTACAAGCAGTATCCGCAAAATACCTATCTTCGCTTCGGCGCGCTGCCCACCGTTCAGGCTCTTGCCGCGCTGCACCGAGGTAAGCCCGATGATGCCATCGAGGCGCTAAGTCCGGTCTCCTCACGTGAGCTATTGTATGCCTGGACTCGTCCGTACTCCTTGCCGTTCATGCTCCCGGTTTACGTCCGGGGACAAACTTATCTTGCGGCTCATCGAGGGGCGGAGGCGGCCGCTCAGTTCCAGATGATTCTGGATCATTCCGGCTTCGTCCTCAGCTCGATCACAGGTGCTCTTGCGCACCTTGGCTTGGGCCGCGCGTACGCTTTGCAAGGCGACACCGCCAAGGCGAAGGCGGCGTACCACGATTTTCTCACGCTTTGGAAGGACGCCGACCCCGCTGTACCCATTTTCAAGCAGGCCAACGCCGAATACGCCAAGCTGCCGTAGACCGGCATTTGAAAGAACGGGCATTCCGGAGAAACCAGCGCGGCCGAAACATGGAAACAGCGCATAGGACGGCGCACGGAAAGAGCAACCAACGGCCAGTGACCATTTTGTGAGGCCCGGAGGTTATTTCACTTGCGCGCTCCAATTGCAAATACGCGGGCAATGAGTCGCATTCAAACCGGGGATAATTCCAGCAAAGATGTACTCCTGCGGGCGCCAGTTTGCCATTGTATCGATTCTCCTGGGTGGGGCCTGCAATCAAAGTCGGGCCGGGTAATTTCCTCACGGCAACTGGAACAATTTCGGTTTTCTTCGTTTTCGTGGGTACTTTTTAGAAAGTTTTTATGCCTTACCTAGGCGCCCCCGCATATAATTTCTGACTGAGACCGACCCTCCGCGTCTGAGGCCTGCGAAAATTCCCTGAACTGAATAACTCAACTTAGACAGGTTACGTGTGTCCACGTAACGCGGAAAGGGCTTTACAGATGACGCAAGTTAAAAGAAGTACGATCCTGACGCTACTTGCAATTGTGGCAGTAAGTCTGCCGGCGACGCTTAGTGCTCAGTCTACCTTTGGCAGTTTGCGTGGGAGCACAACTGACCAAAGCGGCGCGTCAATTCCAGGGGCGACAGTAACTTTGCACAGCCTGGACGAGAACAGCAATGCATCCAGCATCAGCGATAGCAGCGGCAATTTCGTATTCGAGAACCTCAAGCCCGGGCACTATTCCATTACCGCCGCCAAGGAAGGTTTTGCACGAGCAGTTGTCAACCAAGTCGAATTAGCGGCCCGCGAAAACCTCAGGGTGGATGTGAGTTTGCCAGTGGCGGGTCAAGCGCAGTCGGTTGAAGTGAACGCCTCTGCCGTGGTGGTGAACACCGAGAACGCCACGCTGAGCGATTCCAAGGAAAACAGCGCGATCACCCAGTTGCCGATCAACTCCCGAACCGTATCCAGTAGTCCTCTCGCAGCGCTCGCGGTATCGCCCGAGGTGACCAGGGACTCGCAAGGCAATATCGCGGTCGGGGGCGCGACATCGTCGCAGACTGGCTTTTCGGTGGATGGAATTTCGACCGCCAGCGTTCGTTTCAACGGCTCTTTGCAAGACGCCTACCCGTCCATGGAAAATATAGCCGAGATGAAGGTCACGGCATTCAACAACAACGCCGAGTTTGCCCAGATCGGGGACGTAACCTTCGTTACCAAGAGCGGAACCAATCAACCGCATGGCAGCGCGTTTGAATATTTTCAGGACAGCGCTCTGGATGCCACCGTTCTGAATTTCTCCGTCAAGGCCCCCCGGACTTTTAACACTTTCGGCGGTAGCCTGGGCGGCCCTGTTACGATTCCTAAACTCTACAACGGACGCGACAAGACGTTCTTCTTCATAGATTATGAAGGGAATCGCAAGACTCAGTCCTATCCCGAGCAGCTCCTGGTGCCGACGGCCGCGGAAAGAAGCGGCAACTTAAACGGTCTAGTCCAGCAGTTGGGACTGGGCCCGGTCATCAATCCCTTCACGGGCGCTGCGTTTCCGAACAATACCATCCCGGCCGGGTCGTGCCCGGCCTGCATTAATCCGGTGGCTCAGGCTCTGTTGAACTACTATCCCTCACCCAACGCGAACTTCGGTGCCGTCAACCCGTCCTACAACTATCAGACTCTGGTTCCGAACCCGTCGAATTCCAATGGCTTCGATATCCGGGTGGACCACAACTTCAATTCGAAGCAACAGCTCTATGTGCGCTACAGCTTCAAGAACGCGTTCTATAACGAGTACAACAACGCCGGTGTCGTTGCGCCCGCCAACAACTTTCTGCCCAACGACGGCGCGAACGAGAAAAATCGCAGCCTGGTGGTTTCCTACAATTATTCGGTCACTCCGACGCTGCTGAACGAATTTCGCTTTGGATTCACAAATTTCAATGAAAACGATACGTTCCCCATCCAGGGGGCCGCGGCCATTTCTCAACTCGGGCTGGTCTTCAATCACGCAGTAAACATTGCCTCGCATCCCACGGTGGATGCCTTCCCGACCTTCAATTTCTCCGACGGCTCCGTTACCAACATCGGGCAGGACCGGGTTGGGCAGACCATCTCCGGAAACATGCAATTCACCGACAATCTCACCAAGATTATGGGCAAGCATACGCTCCGATTCGGAATCGATGCACGCAGAGAGCATTACAACGCCCTGATGTACTTCCTCCCGTCCGACGATTATGGCAACTTCACCTTTAGCGGTTCCTTGACCGGGTACTCCATCGGCGACATGCTGCTGGGCCTGGCGAACCCGTCTTACTTCGCGGTCACGGGCCCACAAATGGACGCGCGCACCGTGCAATGGGGCGCATACGGTCAAGACGCATGGCAGGTGAACAACCATCTCACGGTCAATTTCGGAATGCGGTGGGAATTGCTCCCGCCGTTTCAAGAAACCAATGGCGATATAGCGACCTATCTTACGACAGGGAATAGCTTGACCGTCGTCGTTCCGGACAAATTCTACAAGTTCATCGGAAACAATCCTCTCCTCCAGCAGATATACACGGGCTTTCTGCAAAGTTTCAACGCGTGTTCGCTTTCGGGTAAGACCGGGTCGCTGCCGTGTTCGAACATCGAAACGGCCAGCCACGCGGGGATTCCTCAAGGCCTTCGGGATTGGAATTGGCGTGATTTCGACCCACGCGTGAGCATCGCCTACCGGCCGTTCAACGACAACAAGACGGTGATTCGCGCCGGCTTTGGCATTTATACCATGACGACTCTTGGCCCCATGTCTTTCAACAGCGGCATCATCGCCCTGTCGGATCTACTCACCTACAACAATTCCGTCAAGAACGGTGTTGCGGCGTTCCAGTTTCCACAAACGTCTCCTGCAGGCGCCCCGGCGTCTTTAGGCGGCGGCGATTTCGAGGAGGCAAACAATCCGCACTGGAAGGATCCCTCCTCAGCGCAATGGAACTTGACCGTGGAACGGGAACTGACGCCCAACACGACCCTCCGGTTGAGCTACACCGGCCAAGGCGCCTACCATCTTCCCATCACTATTGACCGGAACCAAATTCCGGCGAGTACGACCCCCTACACCATTCCGAACAATGGATACTCAGTGGTGGATCCCCGGGCGCCCTTCCAGAACTGGAATTTGCTGATGGAGTGTGAAAGCATCGGCAATCAAAGCTTTCAGTCGGGCATTGTCGAATTCACTCAGCGCGCCTCACATGGCCTCACCTTCCAGGCGAACTACACTTTCGCGAAAAATATCAGCAACGCGCAAAGCAGCGATGCACCCTCCGCCTATGCAGGCGAAGAGCCCTATGCCGTGGAAATTGCCAATGCTTATAACATGAAGTACGACCGCGGCAACGTGGTGGGGATGCCGCGCCAACGCTTCATGCTGACAGGCACTTACCAATTGCCGTTCGGAAAGGGACAGGCTTTCGAGGGCCCTCACTTCCTGAACCCAGTGATCGGAGGCTGGATTCTCAGCACGGTGACGACGATTCAAACCGGCCAGTGGCTGACGCCCACAATGCCCGCCGCCGACGATCAATCGAACACCAATATGATCGTGCGAAACACCGGCGGGGCAATTGCGCGTCCGGACTGCGTGGGAAATCCTTATGCCAATCAGACGACTCAAAATTTCTACAGCCTGAGCGCTTTCGCCCTGCCGCCCACCGACGCAGGCCGGTTTGGGAATTGCGGGGTTGGGATTTTGCAGGGGCCCGGTATGATCGACGTGGATGCGGGTCTGGCCAAGCGCTTCAACCTCGGCGAGCGGTTCCATCTCCGCTTCGAGGCTTCGTTCACCAATGTTCTGAATCACACAAATTTCGCGCCGCCGGCACTGAACGTCGGCAATCCTTCTGCGTTCGGCGTTTTGCAGGCCGCACTCCCACAGGGCCTGGGAGGCAACCGTACGGGACAAATCGCCTTGCGCCTCGACTTCTGATCGCTGGCTACCGGCGCGTCGCGGAGTTAGAGCCGCAGCAGACCCGAATCATCGGCCAACCCTGGTGGAGCCACTGGCAATGCCAGGAAAAATCGTGTTCCGCGAGCCGGTTCGCTTTCCACCCACACCCGGCCCTTGTGCGCCTCTGCGATTCTCTTCACGATCGAAAGCCCCAGGCCCGTGCCGGCCGGGCCATCCTCAGAGGCATGAACGCGATAGAAGCGCTCGAAAATTCTTTCCCGGTCGGATGGCGGAATCAACGCGCCGTGGCTGCAGACACTGACGATGGTTCTACCGTCGCTGGAGTCAAAACCCACTTCGATTGGCGAACGTGGTGTGGAGTACTTGATTGCGTTGTCGAGGAGCTGGGTTAAAGCGGCGGCCAATAATTTGGAGTCGGCCCAACTAGGCTCTTCGTTCGAGGACGTCAACACGCGAATTCGTTCCATGGCGTAGCGCGGGCCGAGACTCTGGATGATGGAATGAACGACAGAGGAGCACAGGACCGGCGTGCAGCGTGGCTGGAAATCGCTGTGATCGAGTTTCGCCGTGGTGAGAAGGCGCGATGCCAGATCGTTCAATATCTTGGATTGTTCGTCGATCACTGCGACAAGTTCGTACTGCAATTCGGATAGGCCGCCCAATTCGAGCAGGCCGGAGCTGGCTGTCCAGATGGCAGTCACAGGCGTTTTGAATTCATGCCCCAAAGCGTCGAGCACAGCGGCCCGCAACTGTTCGCCCTGGCGCGCCGCTTCGGCACGGCATTCTCGCTCCACCGAGCGCGCGCGCTCCAGGGCGGTTGCGCACAAGGATCCCAAGGCATTCGCGGCCAGGCTCGACAGCGCGCCGCCGCACAATGCCAAGCCTCCCGTCGGGCGGGCATCAGCGTGCAATACGCAATACCAGGATCTCGTCTCCGGATCAAAGGTGGTTTTGTCCCGAAGATAGGCAGACCGGGTGCGTTCCTCGGCGCCTTGCGGAGGCGCGCCGCTAATATGGGTTGTGACGGACTTAGCATCGAACAGAATGACTCCGTCCAAGTCAAAAATCTCTCGAATGACCGACGTTAAGGGGCCACCTGGCTGGCCGGACGCGCCAAATAGCAAGATCCGTCGTGCCGTCTGGTGCAGCCTATCGCTTTCGTGGCGCTCAGCCAATGCCTCGGCAGCGCGCTGCCTCGACATATGAGAAAGCCGGCTGACTACCAGCGCCGTAAATTCGAAGGCACAAAGGGCGACCAGGTCTTCGAAGGAATTAATACGAAACGTGAAAACGGGATCAACGAAGAAATAGTTCAGACATGTGACTGCCGCCAAAGAAACGGTGGTCGCGGCCCAGAACCCGTGATAAACAGCGGTGAGCAGCACAATCACCAGATACAAGAATCCGACCGTGGCCAACTCCAGGCCAAGGCGAAAGGACAACCAAGTACAGACTGCCACTCCGGCCAGCGAGATGCCTAATACCGGCCAAAGGGTAGACGGCCGCCTCCGAACTCGAGATGGGAGTCCTGCGTGGTTCAAGAAATCCTCAAAGACAGGGGAAAAGTTAGCTACGGGGCCAGACGGGGAAGCTTTCGGTGCTCCGTCCGTATACATGAAATTATAGGACGGCAAATCACTCGAAGGCATTAAGAATTGCTTAATGAAGTGCAGGCCTGCCCTAGCGGAAGTTGTTCCTGTCGCGTTTGTCCGCCAGAAGAACGCTTTTTTTATACCTTTTTCATGGCCGGGCATTAAACTCAGTTCAGCGGGTTTCAGCCTATCCATTCCCCAGATACAAAGATGAGGATGCAAATGCCGGAGACGATTCGCGTGCTGGTTGTGGACGATGAGCCGGCGCTCCGCAAAGTGATTCGCGCGTCTCTGACGGCCAGCGGCTTTCGAGTGGAGGAATGCGCCAGCGGGAAGGAGGCGTTAGGCGTAGTGCAGCGCCATCCCTTCGATTTGGTGTTGCTGGACCTGAACATGCCTGAAATGAGCGGCATTGAGACCTGCCGTAAGATCCGAGTGTTGGCGCCTAGCACCGGCATACTCATGGTTACCGTGCGCGATGCCGAGGAAGATAAGGTGCTGGCCTTGGAGGCTGGCGCGGACGATTACGTGACCAAGCCTTTCCGCTTGCGTGAACTGGTGGCCCGGATGGGCGCCGTGTTCCGCCGCACTCATGCGCTTGGCGGGGCCGAGCCGGCCATTCTTTCCATCGGAAATCTGCGAATCGACGTGGGCCTCCGGATGCTGTGGAAAGGCAGCAAAGAGATTCATCTGTCGCGAAAGGAATTTGATTTAATCGCGTTCCTGATGAAAAATCAGGGCGCGCCGCTAACTCACGCGCGCCTGCTGCGCGCGGTCTGGGGCCCGGAATACGGCAACGAACTCGAATATCTACGATCCTACGTGCGAATGCTGCGCAAGAAAATTGAAGATGACCCGGCGCGTCCTGAGTACCTGCTTACGGAACCCTGGGTGGGCTACCGATTTCGTAATTCCGCGGACCCCGGTACTACCCGGAGCGCCTTGCCATCGGACGAGGAATAGCATCTTTCGCTCGCTTCAACACAAGCGCGCATCAAGTGCTCCGGCTCGCACGCTCGGTAGCTCCCCCTGCGTATGACCCCGTGTGTCCGCTCTTGGACAGGAACGGCAATCGCAAATTCAAACCTGAGATAATTCAGTTATAGATGTACTCCTTCGGTCGCCAGTTTGCCATTGTATTGATTCTTCTGCTGCCGGTTGCCGCTCAGCCGCCTGGCGATCAACCCTCTACTCCAGACCAACCCACCTTTTCCACGGACGTAAAAGTGGTCAATATACTGGCTACCGTACGAACCAAATCGGGTCAAATCATCAACGATCTGAGCAAGGACGACTTCTCGCTGACCGAGAACAAGCGGCCCGAAGAAATTCGCTATTTTTCGCGCGAATCGGACTTGCCGCTGACCATCGGTCTCATGGTGGACACCAGCATGAGCCAGGCCCGCGTGCTCGAGAGCGAGCGCAGCGCCAGCTTTCAATTCGTGGATCAGGTTCTGCGCGAGGGCAAAGACAAGGTGTTCGTCACACAATTCGACATGGCGGTGATGACGCGCCAGAAGCCGACATCGAAGCGCCGCGATCTGGAGGAATCCCTGCCTTACGTTGATACGCCCAGCAAGAGCGAACTGGAAACGCAACGCGGCGGAGGGACGCTGTTATTCGATGCCGTAGTGAAAGCGTCGCGAGAGATCATGAGCAGCCAGCAGAATCGCAAGGCCATGATTATCCTGTCGGACGGCGGCGACAACGGCAGCGACGAGACGCTGACTTCCGCGATTGAAGCCGCGCAGCGCGCCGACACGATTATTTATTCGATCCTATTCTCGGACGCAACGTTCTATGGAGGTTTTGGAGATCCCGGGGGCAAGACCGCCATGATGCGCCTGGCAAAGGAGACCGGCGGCACCTTTTTCGAGGTATCGAAGAAGCAGAGCATCGGCCAGATCTTCGGAATTATCGAGCAGGAGCTGCGCAGCCAATATAACTTGGGGTTCGTCTCCGATCAACCGGTTCGGATCTCGGAATTCCGTAATCTGCAATTGACCGCCAGGCGTAAGGATCTAATAGTGCAGGCGCGTGACCGTTACTGGGCGCAGCGCTAGCTGCTGCCGGGCGGCCATGCGGTCCGACAAGACGCGTGCAATCAGTAAAACACCGGATAACGTCACGCTGAACGACAGCGACATTTTCTCACCGCAAAGAAACGAAACCACCGTCAGGACCAGCGAAGCGATAAAGAGCAGGTTGCTCATGGGGGTTACTGGCACGGGTGGCTTCAGCTGCTCGCGCTGCCAACGACGTTGCTTGGCTCCAGGAACCGGCTGGGCGCAGATATAACACTCCGAATCCAGCTTGGTAATGACGCTGTTGCACTCATTGCATCGGGCCATGTCCAATTAGAGTCGGAAAGCGATGAGGGGTCCATGGATCGCGTGTACCTTCTTTTCGGTACTTTCGTTTCTGCGGCGTGGCGCACGCGCTCGCGAACGCCAAGTCTTCAACTTCTCTATTGCATGCAGGTTTACATCTATCTTAGCCGGCGGCCACTTACTAGTAGTGCTAGATCCCCAAAACTACAAAATCACCCTTAAGTAACCAGAAACAATGTTAAGATCGTTACCTAACATAAATCTTACGGGAGAAGCCTGAGGGGGTTTCCGTCGAGTCTGGTCTTTGGAATCGTGCACAGAAGGCACGGGTGTCTCTGTTTCCAAGCCACACTTTTCGCCCACGAATGGTTTCTGATGGAAAGCGCGACTCTTGACTCGGGGATTAGTTTCTCTTACGACCTACCAGTACCAGCATGAAGGCATAGGTCGCAGTACTGAAGAGTCATATGATTCCGGTGGAGGCGCGAGCATACTGAACTTACTTTCTTATGTCCATTTCACCTCAGCCGATCACGCTTAATGGCGATCGCAGGTCGCACCGTGGAGCCTTCCCTTGGTCGATCGGGTCAGGAGTTGACCGGCGGTGCACCAGCGTGGTGGACCTTGTAATAGAAGCTGCCACGTCTTCTCCGGAAGCTATAGCGCTAACCTGTGGCGCGGACAGTATGACGTTCGCCCAACTGCTTGCGCGATCCACGCGTCTGGCCAGCTATCTCAGGGCGCTGGGCGCCGGGCCGGGCGTGCCGGTTGGCCTGTGCCTGGAGCGCTCATTCGATTTCATCGTTTCGGCGCTGGCGGTGCTGGTGTCGGGCGCGGCATATCTCCCTTTAGACCCCACTTGGCCGGCTGCGCGTTTGCGTACCATCCTGGACGGCGCCCGGGCGCCCCTCTTCATCTCGCGCGGTTCGCTGGCCGAACTCGCCGCTGGGAGCGGGGCACTCACCATCGATCTCGATGCGGACGCCGGCACCATTGAGCGCTACGACTCACTGGCCCAGCCCATTCCAGTGACGCAACACCAAGTGGCTTACATCATCTACACGTCGGGTTCGACGGGTGAACCCAAGGGTGTGGAAGTCACCCATGACAATCTTTTAAATCTGATCTTCTGGCATCGGAACACCTTCGGGATCACAGCCGGCGATCGGGCGAGCCACCTGGCGGGAGTGGGTTTCGACGCCGCTGTGTGGGAGATCTGGCCGCATTTGACGGCGCGAGCGACCTTGGTCCTGGTGGACGAGCAGGCGCGCACTTCGGCCGACCTTCTGTGCGAATGGCTGGTCAAGGAGCGCATTACCATAGCGTTCGTTCCGACTATATTCGCCGAACCCCTTTTGGCTCATCAATGGCCCTCCGGGACGGGGCCCTCAGGGACGTCACTGAGGTATTTGCTGACAGGCGGCGAAGCGTTGCATCGCCATCCCCCAGCCGGACTTCCCTTCACCGTGGTCAACAACTACGGCCCAACGGAATGCACCGTGGTGGCGACGTCCGGCGTGGTTCCCGCAACCGCACTCGCGGAATCGTTGCCACCGTCCATCGGTAAGCCGATCGCTAATACCCAAATCCGAATTCTCGATGGCGCCGGGCATCCCGTTGCGCCCGGCCAAGTAGGAGAAATCTACATCGCCGGGCGCAGTGTCGCGCGCGGATATCGCAATAATCCCGCCACCACGGCGGAGCGCTTCCTGCCTGATTTGTCGAATCCCATCGCCGGCTCACGGATGTATCGAACCGGCGACCTGGGCTGCTTTCTTCCGGACGGTCAAATTGCGTTCCGCGGCCGCGCGGATAGCCAGGAACAGATCCACGGTTACCGCGTCGAGCCCGATGAGATCGTCTGCGCACTGAACCATCACCCCTCGGTGGCTGCGAGCGCCGTGATCGCGCGTGGTCATGCCAGCGCCAAAAGCCTGGTGGCCTACGTGGTGCCCCGTGAAAGCTTCGCGGTGTCGGCGTCCGGTTTGCGCGAATTCCTTTCAGCCACACTGCCGCATTACATGGTTCCTTCTACGTTCGTTAAGATTTCGGCTCTACCCTTTAACTCGAACGGTAAACTGGACCGCGGCGCGCTTCCCGAACCGAGCGCCGGGAATCGCATCGATGACGCCGGTTATCGGGCGCCAGGTACGCCTACCGAAGAGCGGCTGGTGGAGATTCTGGCTACGCTGCTGGGCGTGGATCGCGTAGGCGCGGACGACAATTTTTTCCTGCTCGGGTTTCACTCCCTGCTCGCAACTCAGGTGGCCACCCGAGTCTACGAGCGATTCGGAATTCAGCTCAGCCTTCGGAATCTGTTCGAGGCCAAAACGGTGGCGCGCCTGGCCGCCGAAGTGGATCGCCAGCTGATCGAAAAGCTCAATTCGATGAGCGATCAAGAGGTCGCTCGGTACCTAGCCAGCTAACGGCGGAACGAATGGATGCCGCCATCAGTCTGTGTCAGCTCACCGAGCCGGACGTCATGGCGTCCCCGTACCGGTTGTATCGGGAGTTGCGTGAAGCCGATCCGGTGTACTGGGATCCCTTCCTGCATGCCTGGGTAGTCACGCGCCACGCCGACATCGTGACAGTCCTGGCGCGTCTTTCGGCGGACCGCACACTGACGCCCGAGAAGCTGGACCACATGGGGCTCACCGCCCTAAAACCGATCATCGAGGTCATGTCCCGGCAGATGCTATTCCGGGATCCTCCCGATCACACTCGCCTGAGAAACCTGTGCGCCGCGGCGTTCACTCCGGCGCGGGTCGCGGTTCTGCGAGAACATATTCAGGACATCGCGCACAAATTGATCGACGGTTTCATCCACAAGGGAAGCGCCGATATCGTGGCTGATCTGGCGTCGCCAATGCCGGCGATCGTCACCGCCGAGATGTTGGGCGTTCCGGTGAGCGATCACGAGAAGCTGAAACAATGGTCCATCGATTTCGCGGAGATCCTGGGGAATTTTCAACACCATCCGGATCGCGTTGCACGTGTGGCCGCCAGCGTCCGCGACATGACTGAATATTTCCGCGCGGCCATCCAGGAGCAGAAGGTCAATCCCCACGAAGGGCTGGTGCATTCGCTCGTTCAGGCCGAAGTGGACGGAATCCGCCTTAGCGAAGAAGAAATCATCGCCAACTGCATACTGACGATGATCGGCGGACAGGAGACAACCACGAATCTGATCAGCAGCGGGTTATTGACGCTGCTGCGGCACCCCGACCAGATGCGGATGCTGGTGGACGACCCGTCGCTCATCCCCTTGGCCGTGGAGGAATTGCTGCGCTACGAGAGCCCCATCCAACATACGGCGCGCGTTGCGCAGGAAGACTTTTTGCTGGGCGGCAAGACCATTCGCCGCGGTCAAACGGTGGTGGCGGTTCTGGCGGCCGGGAATCGCGATCCGGACCGCTTTGCGAATCCGGACCTGCTGGACGTGAAACGCGGCGACAAGGGGCATCTGGCGTTTGGCTGGGCGGCCCATTTTTGCTTCGGCGCTCCGCTTGCCCGCATCGAAGGACAGATTGCCTTCAGCGCACTTTTGCGACGCCTGAAGAATCTAGAGCTGGCGACTGAAGATTTCGTTTGGCGCGAAAATTTCGGTTTGCGGGGACTCAGCGCTCTGCCGGTTCGCTTTGAAGCCGCGGAGCCAAGAAATGCCGCGGAGCGGGTGAACTAATGACGACGCCCGACACAATCTCCGAAGCCCGCCGCCAACTGCTCGAAAAATTTCGGCGCGGAGAATTGCCAGCGTCGAGCGAATCGCCTGCTGCTTTGATCCCCAGGTCGCCCGATGCCGAGGCTCCGATCTCGCCGGACCTGGAGCAGGTTTGGCTTCAAGACCACTTGGCCGCCGGCGCGCCTATAAACAACGAATCGTACACCATTCACAGACGTGGACCGTTGGACCCGGCGGTCCTGGAACGTTGTTTCAACGAAATTGTCCGGCGGCACGAGATCTGGCGATCCGCATTCGCTAAAACCGCCGGGAAGGTGGTTCAGCAGATCGATTCTAATGTTCGGGTACCCTTGCCGCTGGTGGACCTCACCCATCTTCCCCTCGAGGAGCGAGACGCGGAGGCCGTTCGTATCGCGACTGAGGACGCCTGCCGTCCCTTCGACGTTAGCGTTGCGCCCCTATTTCGCGTGCGCCTGGTTCGATTGGCTCCCGATGATCACCGGGTTTATCTCACAGTGCATCGTCTGGTATTCGATTGCGCATCCATCGATCATGTGTTGATTGAGGAGTTGGCAGCGCTGTACAGCGCATATTCCGCCGGACGGCCGTCGCCACTCCCTGAAGTCGCATTCCAATTTAGCGATTACGCCGCGTGGAAGCTGCGTCAGAATGCCGGCAATCACGGCGCCCAAATGGAATATTGGCGGCAAAACCTTGCAGGCGATCTGGCGCCGTTACAGCTCCCTGCCGACCGGCCGCGTCCGGCCGAACGTACCTGGCGGAGTGCAATGGAAACGTGCGCGATACCAGCGACGGTGATCGAGCAGCTCAAGAATTTGAGCCTCGGTGAGGGCACAACGCTGTACATGACGCTTCTGGCTGCGTTTCAAGTTTTGCTCCATCGCTATTCCGGACAGCGGGAAATCATCCTGGGCGGCAAGACCAACGCTCGCACTCGTCCCGAGTTTGAGTCCCTACTGGGATCTTTCGTGAATACGATCGTTCTCCGCAACCACATCGAGCCCGAACTTTCATTCCGGGAGTTCCTGGGACGCGTCAAAAGCACCGTGCTCGGCGCCCTGGCTCATAGTGAGATTCCGTTCGCCGATGTTGCGCGCGAACTCGCGCCCCAGAGTGACTCCAACCGTCACCCGCTGTTCCAGGTTCTGTTCTCGATGCGGGCGCCCTTCGCCGATTTCGTGGACGGCTGGGGCCTCACCGACATGGAGGTCCACAGCGGCGCCTCCGCTTTCGAGCTTTTCGTTGAATACTTCGAGCAGGCCGATGGCTTGGCCGGACGCTTCGTGTATAGCACCGATCTTTTCGACCGGGCCACCATCCAGCAATTGCTCGCGAATTTCGAAGCGCTGCTCGAAGCGCTGGTTTTAAATCCCGACCAGGCCGTATCGCGTGACGTCCGCACTGCGCCCGTCGAAATCGAGAGCGGTATCTCGCGCGACGCTGAACGCTACACCGCACCCAGCGATTCTATTGAACGTCAGCTCGTGGACATCTGGGAAGCGCTGCTGGACAAGCGCCCCATCGGCGTGAATCAGAACTTTTTCGCGTTGGGCGGCCATTCGATGTTGCTGGCGAAATTGATCCTGCAAGTGGAGCAAACGTTTCACAAGACCTTGTCGATGGCCACCGTATTTCAAAGGCCAACCATCAGACTAATGGCCGCGCAACTGGCCGATCTTCTTCGTGAAGTGGAAACCTTGCCTGAAACCTGCCGCGTTTTTCCGATTCAGCCGGAAGGGACGCTGCCGCCCTTCTTTTGCCTGGGCGCGGGACCGTTTTTTCTTCCGCTGGCGCACAATCTCGGAAGCGATCAACCCACACTCGGGGTAGATCTGGATCAACTGGATACCAGCAAGTTCCCCGTGCCGGTCCGGCTGCAGGATCTTGGCGCGTACGTCGTAAAAGCCATCCGCGAGTTCCAGCCCCATGGCCCTTATTATCTGGGAGGGTTTTGCCTGTACGGCGTCCTGATGTATGAAGCCGCTCGGCAGATCGTCGCCGATGGCGGCGAAGTAGCGCTCGTGGTCATGATCGACAGCCCGATCCTGACACAAAATGCCACGCTGCCGTTCTTCACGCGCATGCTGGTTGCCCTGCAAAAATGGGCCTATCGAGCGACTTTGCCGGGAAAATCCACGGCGGCGGACATCCCGGCGTATGTATTGCGGCGCATCAAGATCCTGTACAACAAAGTTGCGAGGTTTGGGCAACCCCTGGGCGACGTTCGCCAGGCACACGCTGCCGGCGCGCCTGTAGAGACGAATATAGACGTGGCTTTGTTCCAGGCCTGCAACCACTATGTTCCCCAGCCCTATTCCGGCGCGGTGGCGCTCTTCCAGCCGGTGGAGAGACCATCCGGGCGGCATTGGGATATGCGGCAAGTCTGGAACAAGCTAATTCGCGGGCCATTTGAGAGTTACGATATCGCCGGCGGGCATGATGGAATGTTCCAGGAGCCCTACGTGAAAGTTCTGGCCAGCACGATGAAGAATAGTCTGGAGCATGCCCGGCTGGAGCCTGCCCAAAAAGACCAGGCCCGGCGCACGACGACTTCTATGCAGTCGCGCCCCAGCCCATACGCTTCCTCAACTCGCTAATGTGCGCGGTGTGGTGCCTCGAATGCCAAGCCAGCGCGGGAAGAATATCTTCGATAGTCAAGCTGCCACGTTCCGGATGAAAGAACTTTCGCGTCCACTCCTGCGACGGCAGCGCTTCAAAGAACAGCACGGTGCGAGCGTGAATCCCTTCCAGGATCCGGAGCGACGGTTCGATATCGCCGGTACGGCCGTCACGCAGTTCGGCCCACAGATTTTCGGAGAAAGGCTGGATCGTCGGTTCGTCTTCGGTGAGCGCGAGCTTGGCGCGGACATACCAATTGAGGTGCGAGTCCGGAAGGTGGTGGACCACTTGACGGACGGTCCAGCCGCCGTCGCGATATGGAGTGTCGAGTTGGGCATCTGAAAGGTTCGCCACCGCGACCCGTAGCTTCGCCGGCGCTTCTTCAACCTGCGCAAGGTACAGCGAGCGTTCTTGCGCGGCGACCGGAAGGCCGAATTGAAATGGACCGATCGGGTATCGCAGGTCGACAGTGGACATTGGTCTCACTGTAGCAACCAAAGAGCATGTCTGATTGCGCCCAAGCGGACCGCACCAGGTTCAACGCGGATACACCGGCAGCGTAACGTGCTCGCCGAATGTGGCCTTCAGACCTTCGACGGCGCAATTCTCCTCGCTACCACCAGCGCCGCCGCCCACACCCACGGCGCCGATCATCTGTCCGTCCACCACGATCGGGATACCGCCCGAGTTGGTGAACAAATTAAAATAGGCGGTGGAACGCGGAATGCCGGCCGGATTGTTTTTGAGCTGCGCCGCATTGATGGAGGTGGGCTGGCGCGTCTTCAGCGACGTCTGCGCCTTCAACAGTGCAGCGCGGATGTTGGTGCTCACCTGGCCATCCCCGCGCTCCATGTGTACGAATTCGCCGGCATTATCGATAATGTAGAGCGACATCGTGCCGCCCTTGGACGCCGCCCAGTCGCGACAGACGCGGGCGATCTTCTTAGCCGCCCCAAGCGAAATCTGATTGCCGTCGAAGACGTTGCTCGCACCCTTGCCGCCGACCACGAATTCCGCCGGCAGATTCGATTTGGGCGGCGTGGCGGCAACAAAGCGTGGAACCGGCGCATTGCCCGGATTGGGGTTCGGGCGCGGGGGAAGGTCCTCCAGCAGCGGGGCAACCGAGGGTCCGATCACTTCCGTGAGAGCCTTGCGCGCGCAAATCTCGTCGCTCCACACGGGCGGGTGCGGCGCGGAACCACCCACGCCCACGGCGCCGATCAACTGTTTGTTGACCACGATGGGCAGCCCGCCGGAATTCGCAAAGAAGCCGAGCTGAATTTGCTGCAATTCCTGGGTGGGATCCTGGATCACGCGATTCATGCGGCTCTTGCTGGGCTCCCGTGCCATTAAGGCGGTTCGCGCCTTCATCTCGGCCGTCACGATGTTGAGATAGCCTTGGCCATCCATGCGATCCATATAGACATGGTTGCCGTCATTGTCGAGCACCATGATGCTAATCTGAACGCCGTCGGCGGTGGCGGCCTTCTCGCATGCCTCGGCAATGCGCTCCGCGGTAGCCAGATTGATGGTGGTGAAATCCTGAATTTTTTCGGCGGCTTTGCCGCTCACGACGAATTGCTCCGGCACGATTTGAGCCAGCGCCACGCCGCTCGGCGTGATGGCGCTAACTGCCGCCAACACCAAACCCACGATACGAAAGCTCATTGTCGTCCCCTCCTGAGTGCACTGGTTCGCCCTGGCCCCGCCCGGCGAGTGAATTCACAAATGGCAGCGGTCCCACCTGGGCGCCATGAAATATATCACATCCCCTCCAAGATCAATCACACTGCTCCCCGTGACACACCGCTCCACCGTGAATCTTGCCCTCCGATCGACCTGCTCCTTGACGCGAGACGAGGCTTCGTAATAAACTCCTGTAGGCTACCAAAAGGTCATTGCATGGATAATGAGAAGTCTGATGTGCTCCATGGCTCCCTCGGACTGATGGTGCTTCGGACCTTGGATACCTTGGGCCCGCAACACGGGTGGGGAATCGCGCGCCGCATCGAGCAGATCAGCGGGGATGCGCTGGCGCTGAATCAAGGTACGCTCTACCCGTCGCTACTGCGCCTGGAACAAATGGGATGGGTGGCCTCGAAATGGGGCACGTCCGACAATAACCGCCGCGCGAAATTCTACTCCATCACGCGGGCCGGCAAGAAACAGCTTGCCGCTGAAGCCAAGAACTGGGAGAGGACCTCCGATATTCTCGGCCGTTTTCTCAAGCCGGCACGTTCTCTCAAACCGTCCAAGGAATCCGTATGACAGCCATCCGTGTGTTCTTGAGCCGGCTCTCCGGTCTCTTTCGAACGAAGCGCCTGGAGCGCGACATGGATGAAGAATTCGATTTTCACCTGCAAAACGAAGTCGCCGAGAACCTCCGCCGCGGCATGAGCTCAGAGGAGGCGTTGGCAGCCGCCCGGCGCCGCTTTGGCGGCGTTGCCCAAATGAAAGAGGCCTACCGGGAAACTCGCTCCCTGCCGTACTTGCAAGTGCTGGGGCAAGATCTGCGCTTCGGTTTCCGCATGCTCCGGCGCAATCCGGGCTTTGCGGTTCTCGCCATCCTCTGTCTGACTATCGGCATTGGCGCAACCACGGCGGTGTTCAGTTGGATCGAGGGAGTTCTGCTTCGTCCGTTTCCGGGAGTAGCGCACCAGGAGCGAATGATGGCCGTGGCTGGAACTTATCGGGGCGTGGCAGGCGCGCCGGGGGACTCAACCGATTTATCCTGGCCGGATTTCCAGGATTTTCAGAGGAACTGCAAGCTTTTCGATGCTTTCATCGTGGATCGAATCACCGGGGTTACGTTAGCTATTGGCGACCGGGCTGATCGTACGACAGGGAGCATTGTTTCCGCCAACTATTTCGATGCGCTAGGAGTCCGTCCTGTTCTGGGGCGAGGGTTCGAACCCCCTGAAAATTTCGGCCGTAATGCTCATCCCGTGGTTGTGATCAGTTATCAGATGTGGAAGGAGCGTTTCCGCGGCGACCCGGCGATCATCGGCAAAACCCAGATGCTCAACGGTATGCCGCACACGGTCATCGGCGTAGCGCCGGAAGGTTTCTATGGCACTTTCGTCGGATGGGCGATGCAGTTCTGGGTCCCTGTATCCATGCAGGAACGATTCACTCGAGATGGATACCAGCTCGAAGACCGAGGTGCGCCCTGGATTGAGGGTTTCGTGCGGCTCAAGCCGGGCGTGAGCGGGGAGCAAGCGCAGGCGGAGATATCCGCGGTGGCGGCGCGATTGGAGAACGATTATCCGGCGACAAACCGCGGCCGAGGCGTGAGACTGTTCCCCTTGTGGAAGACTCCCTTCAACAACGCGGGCACTCTGTTCCCAACGCTCTCGGTTGCGCTGGCGGTGGTGTGCTTCGTGCTCCTGATCGCTTGCGCGAACGTCGGAAACCTGCTGCTGGTAAAAGCATTCGGGCGGCGGCATGAGATGACGGTGCGGCTCGCCGTCGGCGCCGGACGCGGACGGCTGCTGAAACAACTGCTCACGGAGGGACTGATCCTGGCGGCAATCGCGGCGGCGTGTGGACTCCTGGTCGCAAACTGGTGCCGCAATCTGCTGCCTCTTTTGCTCCCGTCGCGAGGTGGTGTCTCGATGAGACTGCCTGGTGAGATCGATTGGCGCGTGCTTGTCTTGAGCACGGGCGTTTGCCTGATCTCGGCTGTTTTCTTCGGGCTGGTGCCCGCGATCCAGAGCGGCAAAATCGATCTCGTCTCCGCGCTGAAGGCGGAATCGGGCGGGGTTATGGGCGGAAGCCGGCGAGCGCTATTGCGCGGCGGCCTAATCGTGCTGCAGGTATCGCTGAGCTTCGTTCTGTTGGTGGGCGCGGGACTCCTGTTCAAGAGCCTGCGTGCGATTCAAAATACGAGCCCGGGGTTCACTACTCATGGGGTGTTGACTACCTCGGTGGATTTGACGGCGGCTGGATACGATACCGAGCGCGCCAGGAATTTTCAGGACGCGTTGACGGATCGCCTGGAATCGTTGGGCGGTGTGCAATCGATCGCGTTTGCGCGAGTGACGCCCTTCAGTTATAACGGCTACTCTTCCGCTCCCATCGCAGTGGACGGTTATGTAATCGCCCCGGACGAGGACCCCACGGTGGAATACGACGAAGTGGGTCCCAGATATTTCGCTACCATGGGCATCCCTTTAGTAGAGGGCCGCGAGTTCACCCGCGCGGACAATGAAAGCGCGCCCCTGGCTGCGGTGGTGAACGAGTTTATGGCAGCCAAATACTGGCGCGGGCGTAGTCCGGTGGGCAGCCGCCTGCAAGTGAAAGGACGCTGGATGCAGGTGGTGGGCGTCGCAAAAATGTCAAAGTACCGGAATTTGGCGGAGGCGCAGAAGCCATTCTTCTACGTGGCCATGCGCCAGAATATCAATGGCCTGAATCTGAATATCCGAACATCGCTCTCGCCAGAGGCCGCGACCAAGGCTTTAGTCCACGAGATTCATGCGCTGGACGCGAACCTTGCACCCGGCGAAGTGATCACGATGCAGGAGCAGGTGGTCCGGACGACGGCGGTGCAACGCGTAGCGGTGACGATGCTGGGCGTATTTGGCGGATTAGCGTTGCTGCTCGCCGCCATCGGATTGTACGGGGTAATGTCGTACACGGTTTCGCAGAGGACCCGGGAGTTGGGGCTGCGGATGGCACTGGGCGCCAGTACATCGAATCTATTGGGGTTCGTATTGTCCCATGGACTCGCGTTGACAGCGGGTGGTGTGGTGCTTGGCGCGGCCGCCGCACTCAGTTTGACGCGCCTGATGGGAAACCTGCTCTACAACGTGAGCCCGCGAGATCCACAGGCGTTCGGGTCGGCCTTCGTGGTGATGGCGGCAGCAGCGTTAGCGGCTTGTTTCCTGCCGGCTTGGCGCGCAGCGCGCACTGACCCGGTCCATGCATTGCGGCAGTGAGGGCGGTCCGCCGAATCTGGGGTCAAGTCGCCGGTGGCATCGATGTCACTTGTGGCGCACGCACTCCTGCGTGCCGTGTTGGCACTCGTGCCAACACCCGTTCACATGGCCAACACCCGTTCACACGAGTGTGAACGCTGCACGCAGGAGTGCGTGCGCCACGCATGGGCCAAGACTGACTGCCGCGAGAGCGTGGGTACGATATGATGAGGTTATCGTCGTTCGTACCCCTCGCTCGGCTCCGCGTCGTTGGTTCCTTCGCTCGCCCCTCATTTTGGTATTAGCCCTGTCGGCGTTGTTGTTCGCCAACTGGAAAGCGACCTTATCTTATTTGGGCGGCTGTCTGGTTTCACATCAAGCTCCGCGGCCCGCCGACCTCATTCTCGTCCTGGGCGGCAACTTTTGGGGACAGCGAGTGGTGACCGGAGCAGATCTCGGCAAACAGGGTTATGCGCCCCTGGTATTGATCAGCGGCGTTCCCTATGCAGGCCGCCCGGAAGGGCAAGCCGCCATCGAATTCCTGGTCGCGCGGGGCTATCCAAAGCGCCTATTCCAAAGCTTCCTCCACCATGCCCCTTCCACCATTGGGGAAGCCATCGCGCTTCGCCCGGAACTGATCCGGCGCGGCGTAAAGCGAGTTCTTTTGGTGACCAGCTCATACCATTCGCGCAGAGCCGCCATCGTTTTCCGGCTCTTCTGCCCGGGCATTCAGTTCATCACGATAGCGGCGCCCGACTTTCTTTACCATCCGGATGGTTGGTGGGAAGATGCCAGTTCGCGAAAACTGTTCTTCTCGGAGTGGAGCAAGATCTTTGGCACCATATTGATTGAATATCCGAGATATCTGGTAGAAAGCATGTTCCACAGAGGTGAAATGTCGTGAGTGACCGGGATTCTCTGCTGAAACAAGGTTTAGATCACCATCGTTCCGGGAATCTCAGCGACGCGGCGAACTGCTATCGAAGCTTCCTGCGGGAGAATCCAGGGCATCCACACGGTTTGTATCTGTTCGGTTGCCTGGAATATCAAAGCGGAAACAACGCCGCAGCTATCGAGCTTTTGCACCAGGCCATCCTCGCCGCGCCACAAGCCGGCGATTACCACAACGCCCTCGGCTGTGCGTTGACACGCTTGGGCAAGTTTGAAGACGCGGAACGAAGTCTCGAGCGCGCTATCGCTCTGGACAATCGAGCAGAATTTCACAGCAGCCTCGGCATCCTGCGGAAAAGGCAAAATCGCTTGCCCGAAGCCATAGCTGCTTTTCGAGAAGCGCTGCGTCTGGATTCCGGCGCCGCTGACACGCATTACAATCTCGGCAACGCTTTTCGAGCCAAGGGCGACACCGAAGAAGCGCTTCAAAGTTTTCGCCAAGCGTTGGAGCTGAACGGCAGCCACTTTCATTCCCTGGCCGCTCTCGGGCAGACGATGCATGCGGCGGGCCGCAACGCGGAAGCCGCGGAGTATTTCGAAATGGCCCTGGCCCTGCAACCTCAAGACACTGACTTGCTCTGCGACTTCGGGGACGTCCTGCAAGAGTCAGGCGATTTGGAGCAAGCCGTCGCGTTATATCGGCGCGCACTCCGAACGAATCCGCGGTTGGCGCGGGCCTGGTATTCGTGCGGCTGTGTAGAGATGACGCGCCGGGAATATTTTTCGGCGATCCTGTGCTTCGAGAAGGCGGTTGAGCTCTATCCCGATTGGCTGGAAGCCCGGCATAACCTGGCTCGCGCGCTGTATGAACTGGGCCAGGTGAGCGCGGCCCTGGATCATTTTCGATTCTGCGCCGCCCAGCCGCAAGACGCCAGTGCTCAAGCGCGGGCCATGATTGCAGTGATTATTCCCGGTGTTGGGGAAGCGGACAACCAGGCGGTGCTGGAAGCGCGAAGGAGCTGGGCGGAACGGGATCTTGTTCGACCGACGGTGGAAGCCAAACCTGTACCCGGAGCGGCCGGCGGGCGGCGTCTGCGAATCGGGTACGTTTCTTCTTTCTTTCATCGCCAGAACTGGATGAAGCCAGTTTGGGGCCTGATCAATCGGCACGATCGGAATGTCGTAGAGCTGAACCTGTTTTCGGACTCGGCGGCTGCCTCCATTCAATATGGTTACCTGCCGCATCCGCAGGATCGGTTTTTCGACACCACGAATCTGGGGAACCAGGCGCTGGCTGCCCTGATCCGGCAAGCCGGGATCGACGTTCTGATCGATCTGAATGGGTACAGCAACATGCGGCGCCTCCCGCTATTTGCGCTGCGGCCGTCTCCAATCGCGATCGGGTGGTTCAATTTCTATGCGACTACCGGGATGCACGCGACCACCGATATGAGCGGCTTCGACTATTTGATCGGCGACGAACACGTAATTCCGGCCGAGGAGGAGCGCTTTTATTCGGAAAAGATTCTCCGAGTCCCAGGAAGTTATTTGACTTTCGAGGTGAATTATCCCGTACCGCCGGTGGCCCAGCCGCCTTGCCTTACCAATAGCGGGATAACATTTGGCTCCCTCGCCTCTCAGTACAAAATCACGAACGAAGTAGTCGCCGGCTGGAGTCGCATTCTGGAGCAGAGTCCGAATAGTTCCCTCGTCGTGAAGAATGCGCACCTGGCGTCGGCGGTTACGCGCGATTTTGTTCACGGACTCTTCGCGAAGCATGGCATAGGCCCGGAACAAGTTCTGCTGGAAGGGCCGGAAGAGCATTATGAGTTCCTGAAGGCTTACGACCGAATCGATATCGTGCTCGACACGTTTCCGTATAACGGTGGCACGAGCACCACGGAGGCCATCTGGCAAGGTGTTCCGGTGATCGCTTTCCACGGAGATCGCTGGGCGTCGCGCACCAGCGCCTCTATTCTGCGTGAAGGCGGTCTCGGGGGATTCGTGGCTCGCGATCTTGAAGACTATGTCGCTTTAGCTGCCCGTTGGGCATCTGAGCCCGACACTCGAGCCCGGCTCGGCGAACTCCGTCGCACGATGCGATCGCGCCTGTCCGCTTCGCCCGTTTGCGATACGGTCCGTTTCGCGCGCGAAATGGAAAATCTCTACACCATTTGCGCGAGAGTGTGATAAGTTCATACGCATGGCAACCCCGGCGCAGGCGCTCGATCAGATAAAACTCGCGATGGCGAGCACAAACGACCTCTTCAATACCCAGGTCTTTCAAAACCGGAACTTCGCCGCTCTGGACCAGATCTACACGGTGGATGCAAGTATCCTTCCGCCGGGCGCACCTTTGATTTCGGGCCGGCCGGCTATCAAAGAGTTTTGGTCTAACCTGATTGCAGCGGCGAACGCGAAATCCGCGGTGCTCTCTTCCATCGATGTCATGCCCTCGGGCGACGGCATAGTCGAGATTGGCGGCGCGAAGCTGATCATCGAGCCTGAAGGGCAACGCGTAACCGAACTGGAATTGAAATACGTCGTCTACTGGCGCCAAGAGGACGCCCGCTGGAAATGGCACGTTGACATCTGGAATCAAAATTCCTGAGCCATCAACCCGCAGTCCTTGGTGACCAGCGGCGGTCAACGTGTCCGTTATATTCGACACGCCGCTTCCGTTCGAAGTTCCCGATCGATGTTAGCCCCCCAAGAGTTTGAGCCCACAGGGTGCGCCCAGCCAGTAGAGTGGAACGCCAACTGCCAGGAACCTACACGGGTGATACGACAGTGAGTTGGAAAACAGCGGGGGCGGCGCGGATATGGGCCACCGTCTGTGCCGCCGGGTTCGTAGCCTTCGTCGCAATCCAGTTCATCCGGCCCGACATATCGCATCCACCGGTGACCGCGGATCTTGTGGCGCCGCCCGACGTTAAGCAGATTCTGAGGACTTCCTGCTACGACTGCCATTCCAACGAAACCAAACTTGCCTGGTTTGATGAGATCGTTCCTGGATACTGGCTGGTGGCGAGCGACGTAAAGGAAGCACGCCAACATCTGAACTTTTCAAACATCGGAAAGCTTCCGCTGGCGCAGCAGAAAGCCACCCTGTACGAAGCGGTGAATCAGATTCAAGTGAATGCAATGCCCCTGCCCGCGTACACGCACCTCCATCGCGGCGCGGTTGTCGCGCCGGAACAATTGAACGTGCTGAAGAATTACCTGAATCCTCCGATAGCGCCCAGCGCCGCCACGGCAAACGACCTCGCGGCAGACGACCAGCAGTATCAAAAATGGATTCGTGACGGTAGTTTGACGCCTGCTGTCATGCGCGCGCCCAACGGTATCGAATTCCCTTCCGGCTACAAAAACTGGAAGGCGATTAGCACTACCGACCGTTTCGACAATCGGACCTTGCGCGTAATTCTCGGCAACGATACTGCCACCAAAGCGATCGCTGAAAATCAGGTCAACCCGTGGCCCGACGGCACCACTTTCGCGAAGGTCGCCTGGTTCGCACGGGATAACGGCCAGCGCCGCGTCCAGACGGGAGCGTTTTTCCAGGTCGAATTCATGATCAAGGACAGCCGGAAATACGCGGCGACGAAGGGGTGGGGATGGGCGCGATGGCGAGGCGCCGGGCTCACTCCGTACGGCGAGGACGCTGGGTTCGCCGCCGAGTGCGTAGGATGCCACACACCGCTGCGCGCAGACGATTACGTCTTCACCATGCCACTGCCGCTAGCGGCAATCGGGTCTGGCAACAGTTCCGCCCGCGGGCTTCGCCCATCAATGCCCGCGGGGCTTCGCCCATCAATGAAGGCGCCGCTCTTACCGGGAGTTTGCCCTGGAATCCGCTGCAGTGGGACGTAATCACATCCTCAGTCAATCAGGAGGCTTCCACCATGAGCACCTTATACGGCAACGATATTGCCGGGCGATTCGCCCGTGGCAATCCGCAACACGACTATCCTGCCGGCGCCGTGCTATCGCTTGTCACCTGGACAGAAAAGGAAGATCCACACTGGTTCGGAGCAAGAATCCCACGGCAAGTGAAATCGGTGGAGTTTGTGACCGTGACCGCTGGATCGAACAATCAACCTTCGTATTCTTACGAAAACTACCAGGGCTGGCCGCTTCGAAAAACCTCTTCGCCGACGGATCTCGACGCTCAAAGCCGCGCGGAGTATTTACTTTCCCAGCGCTCGGCGGTGCTGCCATGAGAGACTCGTTGGAAGTGATTTCAGAATGAATACCGAGACAATATCTTCTCGCTCCGCCAACATTGCGGGCGTCCAGTTGCATTACCTGACCGCCGGAGACGGGCCGGCTGTGGTCCTGCTGCATGGGTACGCCGAGACCAGCTTGATGTGGAAGCCGATTATTCCAACGCTTGCTGAGCGGTTCACTGTGATCGCTCCCGATCTTCCCGGCATTGGAGATTCTGCCATTCCAGCCGACGGACTGGATATGACAACGGCCGCCATCCGCATTCACGCGCTGGTGGCTTCGCTTGGTATTGAGAACGCGGAGGTGGTTGGGCACGACATCGGCCTGATGGTCGCCTTTGCTTATGCGGCGCAGTTCCCGGCAGAGGTTAAAAAGCTGGCGCTCATGGACGCCTTTCTTCCAGGCGTTGAAGGGTGGGAGCCCATTTACAACAATCCCGGCATCTGGCATTTCCGATTCAACGGACCCACGCCTGAGGCGCTGGTCGAAGGGCGCGAGCGCATCTACTTCGAGCATTTCTGGAACGACTTCGCGGCTGATAAGACGCGTTCCATTCCCGAAGCGGACCGCCAGGCGTATGCTGCGGCTTACGCACGCCCGGGGCGCATGCGGGCAGGCTGGGCTTACTTCGTTTCGTTCCAAAAAGCAGCCAAAGATTTCGCGGTCTTAGCGCGCACGAAACTTCCCATGCCGGTTCTTTCCATCGGCGGCGACAAGGGAAATGGAGACGCTCTCGGCCGGCAGGCGAAGCTGGTTGGTTCGGACGTTACCGTAGTCGTGCTGAAGGACACGGGGCATTGGCTCATGGAAGAACGGCCGCAGGAGACCACCGCGGCGCTCGTCAATTTCCTATGCGGCCGCTAGTGGCCCGTCGCAGCGAGTTCGTTAGCACGAGGCAACAGCTCCCTTTGGTCACGGTACTAATGTCCCGCTTGCGACAAGCCACTAGTGGGCTGTCTGCGGACAATCTTTACCACTAAACGTGGCCCACGCACTCCTGCGTGCCGTGTTGGCACTCGTGCCAACACCCGTTCACACGAGTGTGAACGCTGCACGCAGGAGTGCGTGCGCCACACATTAGTAAAGACTTCTCTTGGAGAAGTGCAGGTGTGGGGAGTTATTGCAGTAACTTCAGGGTCAGGACACCACCCTGTCTGCGCTGTGTGTCCCAAATCATAGTTGACAGCTTCAGATTCTGAAGGCACGATGAACTGTATCAGAAGGGTCCGCTTACGTCGACTATCCGAACACTATTGCTCTTGGTTTGCTCAGGCGTGCTTTCCTGGTCTCAACTCTACACTGGTTCAGTGACCGGCATCGTGACGGATCCCTCAGGCGCAGTGGTGCCGGGGGCCGAGGTCAGGCTCACCGATATCGATCGCGATACGCACAGCACGGTAAAAACCGACGGCGAGGGCCGCTATCTTTTCCGGTCGCTATCGCCAGGCGACTATTCAGTGAAGGTGAGCGCTCCAGGCCTGAAGCCTTACGAGTTCCCAAAGATCGCGCTGGACGTCAACGCAACGGTGACCGCCAATGGATACCTGCAGTTGCCCGGCCGGCAGATAGAAGTCGCGGTGGAAGCGCAAGCATCTCTTCTATCCGACGACGCCACCATCAGCCAAACCCTGACGCATGAGCTCATCAACGATCTGCCGCTGGTGGATCGGAATCCGTTCGACCTCGCGTTTCTTGCCCCGGGCGTCTCGCAAACCCCCGGCAGCGCCTATGGCAATGGCGTGAGCACTCCCGGATTCGTCACCAATTTCGTATCGGACGGCAGCCGCAACGCCCAGGCGGACATGCTGCTGGACGGCGTCAGCATCATGAACAGCGATAACAATCCCGGAGTGCAGAAGGCGCTGTATGTGCCCCCGGTAGAAGCGATTGAGGAGTTCAAGATCCAGCAGGGCAACTTCAGCGCCGAATTCGGCAATAGTGGCGGCAATATTGTGAACGTCGTGACGCGATCGGGAACGAATCAATATCATGGCGAATTGTTTGAATACTTCCGCAACAACGATCTCAACGCCAATTCGTTTTTCGCCAATGCCGCCGGCCTGGCCGAGGCGCACCTGACTCGCAACGATTTCGGAGTGACCGCCGGAGGACCCATCTTCAAGAACAAGACGTTCTTCTTTTTCGATTTCAACGGCATCCGCGCGCTGACCGGGGCAACGTCGTCGCTGGCAGGAGTTCCGGATGCAGCCGAGCGCACGGGCAACTTCGGCGAATTGTGCCCGCGCGTGGGAGGCACGTTCAACTCCGGCGGTATTTGCTCCAACCCCGCGGGCCAGATCTACGATCCTTACACCAGCAAACCGGATGCGGAAAACAATGCCATTGGCCGCGCGCCCATTCCGTTCGACAACCTGGCAACCTACATCAGTCCGGGAAATCCCAACATCCCTTTCGGCCTTGGAAATTTACCCGCAACGCCCGGCAACCTGATCGATCCAGTCGGCGCCAGGCTGATTAACGCTTTTCCGCTGCCCAATTTGAACGTCGGAACGTCCGCTTATGACCCGTATCACAATTGGGTTGCCACCGCGTCCAGCCCTTTCAATCAGCAATCGTTCGACATCAAGTTGGACCAACACTTCAGCGACAAGAACCTGGCGAGCGTTCGGTTCTCGCACGAATGGGACGCGGGCGAAAATCCGAACTTCTTTGGGAGCGTCTACGACACCAATACGCAGGGGCTTACGAAGCATTCCGCTCTGGTGGGCGACCTCAATTATCTGCACACCTTCAGCCCTGCGACGCTGGCAAGCGTCTCGTTGGGATACGCGCATAACTGGTACCCTACCGACGGCGTGGCGGCATCGTTTGGCGGATTTGACCCAGCGAAGGTTCTGGGGATGCCTTCCTATATAGATGATTCGGGATTTCTGACCCCGCCCTCGATCTGGCTCTTCAGCGCCTACGGTTGCAACGGCTTCAACGGATGTATCGGCGGCCAGGCCTATTCCATTCTCAAATTCGCCAGTGAAACCGGGCATTTGGTGGGGTCCGTGGATCATGTCATCGGCAAGCATGAGATCAAGGCCGGTGGAGAATTGCGGCGGCACCGTCTCAATTTTCTGCAAGCGGGAGCGCCCAACGGTCTCTTTGCCTTTACCAGCAACGGCACGGCATCGGGGACCAACGGCGTGGGTGGCGACACGCTAGCCGAGTTGATGACAGGCTACGTCGACAATGGTTTTACCGAATACGAGATCCCTCCTTTCACTTCCACGCAGAATTACCAGATGGGCGGATTCATTCAGGACAACTGGCGCGTGACCGCGAAACTTACACTGAACCTCGGATTCCGTTACGACGTCGAAACCCCGCGCACCGAACGCTACAACCAGATGAGCTACTTCGATCCGTCGGCGGCGTCGCCCATTTCGGTCCCAGGGTCTGAATCTGCATGGCGCAGTGCAGTACGTGGGCGTGGGCGGAAATCCGAGGACCGAGTTCAACACCTACTGGGGCGAAGTTGGTCCAAGGTTCGGTTTCGCCTACCAGGTTCACAGCCACACGACACTGCGCGGCGGCTACGGCATGTACTACGATCCTTCCGATGTCGGCGTGGTGGGCAACGCTGTCACTGGCGGCTTTCTCGGATATGATGCGGTGACAACGGGGGTGAATAACGTCCCTTCAGAGCCCTGGCTTCCACTCGAGTTCCTGCGCGATCCGTTTCCGTTTGGAATCCAGCAGGCCGTCGGCAACAAGCAGGGAACGTCAACGCTGTTGGGCCAGGCGTTGAGCAACATCCCGATTCGAAACCTGAATCAGACGCCGCAGGAGCAAGCCTGGAGTTTCGGAATCCAGCACCAGCTTCCGTGGTCCATCTTAGTGGACGCCGAATATATAGGAAGAAAGGGAACGCATCTCTATGCCATGGGCTACGCAGATCAGTTTGACGCGCTTCCTGGGAGCGTCGCCGCTGCGTTTCGCGCCAACCCGTCCTATTATCTGGCGCAAGTTCCCAATCCGTTCCAGGCGCTGCTTCCGAACAGTGCGGATTTATCCGGCCCGACCATTCCGCGCTGGAAGTTATTGGTGCCGTATCCGCAATACAGCTCCGGAACTGCGTCGGGAATCAGCAGCAGCTTCGTTCCTTGGGCCAATTCGATTTACAACGCGGCGCAGCTCCGGATTGAAAAGCGCTTCTCGAGCGGAGTGCAATTCCTGTTCGTGTACAGCTTCCAGAAAAGCATCGACGATTCTTCACTCGGATCAAGCGGCTATTCGTTTCTGACAGGCGGTTCCACAACGAGCGAATCCACCGCCCGCGATCCGAATAACCTACGGCTGGACCGCTCGCTCTCGGTTTTCAGTATTCCGCAAATCGCTCAACTGAGTTTCGTTGCGCAATTGCCCTTTGGACGTCACCGCAAGTTCGGAGCGAACATCAATGCATGGGCCGACGCGCTGGTGGGCGGTTGGCAAATCAATGGCATTTATCGCGTGGATAACGGGCTTCCCGTTCAGCTCTTCCTCTGCGGCGGCTGCAGCGTCAGTCTGCCAACCTACGGCAATCAATATCCGAACCTATTGGCTCCGCTGAAGGTGGCTGGAACCGGCAACCTGAATCAGTATTTCGCCAATCCGCAAGTGGCGGTGAAGCCCGCACCCTACAGCGATGGCAATGCGCCGCGCGTTCTGCCGAATGCGCGCATACCGGGAAGCGATAATCTGACGGCGTCGTTGTTCAAAGAGGTGCCGCTGGGATTTCGCGAAGGAACCCGGCTTGAGATCCGGCTGGAGGCGTTCAATGTACTCAACCGTGTCCAGTTCGCGGCGCCCGATGCCAACGTTGGAGACGCCACCTTCGGCCAGATCACCGGCCAAGCGAATCAGCCAAGGCAGGTGCAAATCGGGTTAAAACTGTATTACTGAGCGTGGCGCAGCCCGGCGGCGCGGTAAGATCCTGTTGTGCAATTTGTGGCGCACGCACTCCTGCGTGCCGTGTTGGCACTCATGCCAACACCCGTTCACACGGGTGTGCCACGTGAGTGCTATCACCAGTCGGATGCTCTCTCCACCACGCACCGCAGGGTGGCGATAAACTGAAATCTATCACCCCAGCCTCGAAGTGGAGAGCCGAGGTTTTTTCTTTGGCGCACCGGCAACGCAGACAACGCCTCTATTCAAAACTGGCCGCGCTAGTATACGCTTGCGCGTTTCTGGGCGGCTGCCGCGCGCCGCAATCCGGCGTCGAACCATCGATCCAATTCAGCCGTCTTCCAAAAGCCGATGAAGGCGGATCGGAAAGCCGGGCCATCATCGAGGGGCGCGTAACCGGTGCCCGCCCTGGAGAGCGAATTGTCTTATTCGCCAGGAGCGGGGCAGGAGTCTGGTGGGTGCAACCCTTCGCCAACCAACCGTTCACGGCCATTGAAACCGAGTCCAGATGGGAGAACTCCACGCACCTGGGAACGCAATACGCGGCGCTGCTTGTGGCGCCCGGATATCGGCCGCCGGAGACCACCGACAAACTGCCGGCCAAGGGAGGAGGAGTAGTGGCGGTAGCGACCGCGAATGGCGAAGCTTCCCTCCGGCCAGTGTCGAGGACGCTTCACTTCAGCGGATACGAGTGGGAAATTCGCGGACTGCCCAGCACCCGCGGCGGCACAGCGAACACCTACGATCCCGCTAACGCGTGGACCGACGAGAACGGAGGGCTGCACCTGCGCATCGCGCAAGGTTTGGGCCAGTGGACTTGCGCTGAAGTGAACCTCACGCGCAGTTTGGGATACGGATCGTATTTGTTCGACGTGCGCGATGTCTCTCATTTGGAGCCGTCCGCGGTTTTCAGCATGTTCACCTGGGACGACGCATCCACGGACCCGGAGCATCGCGAGCTGGACACCGAGATCAGCCGTTGGGGCGAGCCCGTCAACAAGAACGCCCAATACGTGATTCAGCCCTACTACGTTCCCGCGAACGTGGTGCGATTCACCGCGCCTGGCGGCCCACTCACTTATTCGTTTCGATGGGAGCCGGGGCGCGTGATCTTTCGGACTGTTCGCAAGTCCGCGCAGGGTGCCGCTGTTCCGGTCTCCGAATCCGCCTTCACGTCCGGCGTTCCCATGCCTGGCGGCGAATCGGTGCATATGGACCTGTATGTCTACGGCCGGGGCAAAAGCCCTTTGACCAAAGAGTCTGAGGTGGTAATTGATAAGTTCGAATACCTCCCCTGATCATTGGCGACGCCGGCCGCGCCGGGCCGTACCGGCCAGGGTGTTTTTTGCCGTCTTGTTTTTCGCACAAGCCGCCCTCGCGCTGGATCCGAACGAAGCGATGTCGTGGTACATCCACGACGAATGGAACGCCGAACAGGGATATCCAGGCGGACCTGCTTATGCCATCACCCAAACGGACGGCTATCTGTGGATCGGCACGGCCAATGGTTTGGTTCGCTTCGACGGGTTCACTTTCCGCCTGATTCAGGAACAAAACTCGACGCTGCTCCCCGTGGGCCCGGTGCTGGGACTCACCGCGGACGCTTCGGGCAACCTTTGGATCCGGCCGGAAAGCCCCAGCCTGATGTCCTACCGCGACGGAACCTTCCGCAATGTTATGCCGCGCATGGCGGCGCCGGAGACTGAGGTGACGGCGATGTGCCTTGGGAAAGACGGCGGCGTTCTGCTGGCGTCGCTCGCGAACGGCATTGTGCGATACAGCCAAGGAAAATTCACGCTACTGGCCCCAGCAAGCTGGCTCTCGAACGTCCTTGTGATTTCGCTCGCCGAGGCGGCGGACGGCACCATCTGGATCGGCACGCGAGACTCCGGACTGTTCACGCTGAGCGGCGGCCACATCTCACGCGCTGCGCCGGAATTGCGCGACACGAAGATCAACTGTCTGCTGCCGGCAAGTAATCGGCAACTCTGGATCGGCACCGACGATGGAGTGGCACGTTGGGATGGCAGCCGTGTTACACGCGGCTTCCTTTCGCGGCCGCTGGACCGCGCCCAGGTGCTTACCATGATCCAGGACCGCGAATCGAACATCTGGGTGGGAACCTCGAACGGCTTGGCGCGGCTGACGGCTGAGGGCGCGCAGACTGGCCGGCTTCACTTGGGGCAAGCTTCGGGGCAAGCCTCAGGCGAAGCGGTGCTCGCGCTATTTGAAGATCGGGAGGGAAACCTCTGGACCGGAGGCGAGCACGGCATCGAGCGCCTTCGCGATACCGCTTTCGTTACCTATGGCGCCGGTGATGGCCTGCCGTCGGAAAGCAATGGCCCGGTCTATGTGGATGCGGACGATCGAACCTGGTTCGCTCCCT
Source organism: Bryobacterales bacterium (assembly GCA_963747945.1). GTDB lineage: Bacteria > Acidobacteriota > Terriglobia > Bryobacterales > Bryobacteraceae > Palsa-89. Next base: position 165,801 of record CAVVHB010000022.1, on the reverse strand, counting down.
TAAGCGGGGGATTGCATTGGTTGGATCACGGCAAGGTGGGAAGCGTGAAGGAAGCCGGGTTGAGCAGAGATGTCGTCTATTCCATCGCGGGCCGGAAAGACGAATTGTGGGTTGGCAGGCAGCGCGGAGGGCTCACGCATCTGGTTCCAAACGGTGGCGCTTTCTCGTCGGAGACCTACACTCAGGCGCAGGGCCTGGCGCAGAACAGCGTCTATTCCGTTTATCAATCCCGCGACGGTACCGTTTGGGCCGGGACGCTTAGCGGTGGTGTGAGTAAGTTCAGCGGCGGCAAGTTCAAAACCTACACCATCGATAACGGGTTGGCATCCAATACCGTCGCCTCGATACTCGAAACTTCCGATGGGACCATGTGGTTCGGAACACCCAATGGCTTAAGCGCGCTGTGGAACGGCCGGTGGATCGCCTACTCCCTCCGGGACGGCTTGCCTTCCGAGAACGTCAACTGCCTGCTGGAGGATTCCACCGGCGTGCTTTGGATCGGCACCGCACAAGGCCTGGCGTTTCGCGGTTCCGGCCATATCCAAATCGCGATCGGCGCCCCGGGCCTGCTTCAGGAACAAATTTTAGGCCTGGCCGAAGACCACAACGGCAATCTCTGGATTGCGACTTCGAACCGCGTGCTGCGAGTGAATCGCGACAGGCTGCTGGCGGGTGCCCTAGGAGGCGGGGACGTGCGCGAGTATGGGCTTGCGGATGGCCTGCACGGCGTGGAAGGCGTCAAGCGCGAGCGTTCGGTGGTGGCCGATCCGTTCGGGCACATCTGGTTCTCTTTGAATCGCGGGCTATCCGTTGTGGACCCGGCGCGTGCGGCGGCAACCTCCGCTCCAGCCATCGTTCACATTCAAACCGTATCCGCCGACGGCAGCCCGATTGATCTGCACCCAAGTGATTTGCACCAGGGTGATTTGCACCCAAGTGATCTGGAGGGTCAGGTTCGCGTTCCATCGGGCCGTCAGAGGCTCACCTTCAACTACACCGGCCTCAGCCTCTCCATCCCCAGCCGCGTACGATTCAAATACATGCTCGACGGCTTCGACCGCGGCTGGAGCGAGCCGGTGGCAACCCGCGAAGCCAACTACACCAACCTCGGCCCGGGCCCCTATCGTTTCCACGTGATCGCGAGCAACCCCGACGGCGTTTGGAATAGCGCGGAAGCCAGCATTGCATTCGATATCGAGCCGGCATTCTGGCAGACCTGGTGGTTCCGTACCTGCATCGTGCTGGCTTGCGCACTTGGGATCGTGGCCCTTTATCGTCTGCGGCTGCTTGGCCTCACCAGGCAGCTCAACGTGCGCTTTGAAGAACGGCTCTCGGAACGGACGCGCATCGCGCAGGAACTTCACGATACCCTGCTGCAAGGCTTCCTCAGCGCATCCATGCAGTTGCATGTCGCGGTGGCCCGCCTGCCCCCCGATTCGCCGTCCAAATCGGCGCTCGGCCGCGTCCTTCAATTGATCGAGCAAGTGATCGAGGAAGGCCGGAACGCGGTGCGAGGGCTGCGCTCGTCCGACAGCATTTCCCTGGATCTGGGACAGGCGTTTTCGAGAATCCAGCAGGACCTCGCCATCCAGGAAGACGTCGGATTTCGCGTGATTGTGGATGGCCAGCCACGGCCATTGCACCCGCTGTTGCGCGATGAGGTCTATCGCATCGGGCGGGAAGCTTTGGTCAACGCTTTCCAGCATTCGCATGCGAGAAGCATCGAAATCGAGCTGGAATACGCTGCCCGGCAGTTGCGTGTACTGGTGCGCGACAATGGCTGCGGAATCGATCCTCAAATGCTTCTGTCGGGACGCGAGGGACACTGGGGCTTGTCCGGCATGCGCGAACGCGCCGAGAGAATCGGTGCTAAACTTCACGTCTGGAGCCGTCCCACCGCCGGCACTGAGGTGGAACTCCTGGTTCCCAGCCACGTTGCCTTTCAATCGGAATCGGGCCGCGCCCGCGGATGGTTCGCGCGGTTCCATTCACGTGAATCGAACGGAGCGCCCAGGTCATCCGTAAATAGTAACGACACCGGAAATAGTAACGACAAATGACCGACCCAGCCCGCATCCGTGTCTTGAGCGTCGATGACCATCCTCTGCTGCGAGAAGGGATCGCCGCCATCATTAACAATGAGCCGGACATGTTGATGGTGGCAGACGCAGCCAGCGGTAAAGAAGCCGTGCTGAAGTTTCGGGAGCATCGGCCTGACATCACGTTGATGGACCTCCGGCTTCCCGACCTCAGCGGCATCGATACCATGATCGCCATCCATGCCGAATTCGCGGACGCTCGCATCATCATGCTAACCACCTTCGAGGGCGACGTGGAGATCCAGCGCGCCATGGAGGCGGGCGCCCGAGGCTACATGCTCAAGAGCATGCGTCCCCGAGAATTGGTCGAAGTAATTCGCCACGTCCACGCCGGAAAGAAGCGCGTGCCCGCTGAAGTGGCCAGCCACCTTGCGGAGCACCTGAGCGACGAAGCCCTGACCGCCCGGGAGGTGGACGTTTTGCGGCATATTGCGGGCGGCAACCGGAATCGCGACATCGCGGAGCGGCTGTTCATCTCAGAAGAAACCGTCAAGGTTCACGTCAAACACATTATGGAGAAGCTTGGAGCCAGCGATCGCACGCAGGCGGTGGCCATTGCCGTTCGCCGGGGCATCATCCAGCTTTAGCAGCCCTTGGCAGTAAAGCCAAAATGCCGCTTACTGACGTGCGCGGTTCAGTAGATTCCGTATGTTACAGAACCGCGACCGTAAACGTGCGCGGTTCAGTAGATTCCGTGTGTTTACAGAATCGCGACCGTAAACGTGCGCGGTTCAGTAGATTCCGTATGTTACAGAACCGCGACCGTTAGGGAGCGACTAATACCACGGGTTGCCCTGATCCGATTGATACTAATAACTCAATAGTGGTATGCAAAAATTCCATGCTATTGGGATTCCTTTTGCGGCTGTATCCCTTACCCTACGTACAGTTGCGTTTCGGAAAGCACAAAGAAACGGAGGAAAGGCCACCTGCAACGTCTATTTTCCGCGTTCCCAGGTGGATGGCCTGGAGTCGGTCTGCTGCTGCTCCGGGCAGCCGTCGGCCTGGTAGCACTCATCGAGGGCGCATTCTATCTCGCGCAAAACACTGGGTCGACTCCTGGCACCTGGCTAGCCGGTCTCCTTGGATTGGCGGCCGGTGGCGCGCTACTGGCCGGTTTCGGAACCCCAGCCGCGGGCGTGATCGTCGGTTTGGGCGCGCTGGGCGTCGGGTTTTCGGTTTTACCGGAGCCTACGCCGAATCTGTTTGATGCCAGGCTGTCGGCCATTTTGGCGGCGATCATGGCCGCAGCCATCGTCTTCCTGGGACCAGGGGCATTTTCGCTCGACGCCCGCTTGTTCGGGCGCCGTGAAATCATCATTCCTCAGGCTCCCCGGCGACCCGAGTCGTAAACGTTTCCATGATTTTCAATAACCCAATCGAGGTAGCCGCGTCCTTGCCGACAGTGGTAGTACAAAAGCCTCCGATCTCGTGATGATTCTCCGGCCCCGTTGCCGCAAAGTGTAAAGTACCGAAACCAAAAAGGAGGCACTGAATCATGGCAACTTTGGCAAGCACAATGTTCACCCCGCGGCGGGAGGCCTTGCTATCCGAACATCAACTGATCGGTTCGAGCCAAGGCATGCGAAGGGTGTTGAACGCTGTCCGCATGGTGGCTCCAACCGACTCGGCTGTGTTGATCCAGGGCGAAACGGGAACGGGCAAGGAACTCATTGCCAGGTCCGTTCACGATCAGAGCCCACGCAGGCACGAACCATTCGTGACGGTAAACTGCGCCGCGATTCCGAGCGGGCTGCTCGAGAGCGAGCTGTTCGGCCACGAGCGCGGCGCTTACACCGGAGCGCTCAACTCGGCCACAGGGCGTTTTCAACTGGCGCATCAGGGAACGTTGTTTCTGGATGAGATCGGCGACATGCCGCTCGAATTGCAGCCCAAGTTGTTACGCGTACTCCAGGAACAGGAATTCGAAAGACTGGGCAGCACGCGCACCATTCGGGTTGACGTTCGGATTGTGGCTGCAACCAATCGCGATCTTTCAGCGATGGTCCAGGAACGCCGCTTTCGGGCAGATTTGTTTTACCGGCTGCATGTGTTTCCCATTTCCCTGCCCCCTCTGCGTGAACGCCAGGAAGACATCCCGCTTTTGGTGAGGCACTTTGTAGAAAAGTACGCGGACCGCATGAACAAGCAGATTCACAGCATTCCGGAGGAGGTGATGGAGGCGCTCAAACATCACAGTTGGCCCGGGAACATCCGTGAGCTGCAGAATTTCATCGAGCGTTCCACGATCTTAACCTCGGGGCCCGTGCTGTCCGCGCCGCTGCACGATCTCAAACACTTCACGGAAGCGCAGGCGCCGCCGGCCAAGCTCACACTTGCCGACGCGGAGCGCGCTCATATTCTGGAAGTGTTGCGGCAAGTGGATTGGGTGGTGGGTGGACATCGCGGCGCCGCGGTTCGTCTGGGCCTGCCGCGCACCACGCTACTGCATCGGATGCACAAACTGGGGATCGTTCCCGAAGAAGCTCGGCAATCGGCTCATGCTTAGCTTGAAAATCGCAGCCTTCCAGCTGATCGCCTTGGTCGCGATATTGTTCACGGCCACCAGTTGCTCCAATCAAACCAGCGGAGCGCAGGCGCTGCCGCCCCGCTGACCGTGGAAGTTGCCAACGTGCAGCAGCGCGACGTACCCATTTATAGCGAATGGATCGGGACGTTGGATGGTTTTGTAAACGCGGATATCAAGGCGCAAGTGACCGGGTATCTGCTTGAGCAGGCCTACCAGGAAGGTACGTTCGTAAAGAAGGGCCAACTGCTGTTTCAGATCGACCCGCGTACGTTTCAAGCTGCTTTGGATCTGGCGAAAGGCCAGCTGGCCCAATCGGAAGGACAGCTCGCTCAAGCGCGAGCCGAGTTGGCGCAGGCCGAAGCGCAGGTGGCGGTAGCGACCGCGAATCAGCGCCGCACTCAATTGGATGTGGATCGTTATACTCCGCTGGCGCAGCAGCAGGCCATCACGCAGCAGGACCTCGATAACGCCACGCAAAATAATCTCGCGGCGAAGGCGCAGGTGCAGTCCGCGCAGGCTCAAGTGGCAACCGCGCGGGCGCAAATCATTGCCGCCAACGCCGCGGTTGAGTCGGCAAGGGCCAACGCCGAAACGGCCCAGATCAACCTGGGATTTACGAGGCTCACATCGCCTATCGACGGCATCCCCGGCATTGCGCAGCAGCAAGTAGGGTCGCTGGTGAGTCCAGCCAGCCCGACCATCACCACCGTGTCGACGCTCGATCCAATCCGGGTTTATTTCACGGTCGCCGAGCAGCAATATCTCGACTTTCATCGGCGCTACTCGACGCCCGCCACCCTGGACGCTAAGAGGAAAGAGTTGGTGCTGGAGCTCATTTTGGCGGATGGCACCGTCTATCCGCAAAAAGGGACGTTCTACTTTGCAGATCGCCAGGTGGACGTCAGGACCGGCGCCATTCGGGTAGCGGGATTGTTCCCGAATCCGGGAAACGCTTTGCGGCCCGGCCAGTACGGCAGGGTTCGCACCGCGCTGCGCGTGCAACCCGGCGCTCTTCTGGTTCCTCAGCGCGCGGTTAACGAGCTTCAGGGCAGCTATCAGATTGCCGTGGTGGATGCTCAGAACAAAGTGAATATCCGGACAGTCAAAGTGGGCGACCGCATTGGAAGCGACTGGCTTATCAGCGAAGGCCTCAAGCCAGGCGAGCGCGTGGTAGCCGAAGGTCTACAGAAGGTTCGCCAGGGAATGCAAGTGAACTCCCAAGCCGTTCGCAGCGAATTAAGCGCCCATGTCCAAATTTTTCATCAACCGGCCAATTGTGGCGATGGTCATCGCTATCCTGACTGTAATCGTGGGCGCGGTTGTAATCCTGAGCCTGCCCGTCGCGCAATTCCCGGCCATCGCACCGCCGGAGGTTCAGGTCTCGGCAATCTACGTTGGCGCGGACGCTCAGACCATCGAGCAATCGGTGGCCACGCCCATCGAACAGCAGATGAGCGGCGTCGACAACATGAACTACATGTATTCGTTGAATGCCACCGCCAACGGCCAGATGAGAATGATCGTCGATTTTGACGTGAATACGGACCCGAACACGGATCTGATCCTGGCGCAGAGCCGTGAAACGCAGGCGGCGCCGCAGCTGCCGGTAGACGTCACCAACTACGGCGTTACCGTACAAAAGTCGACGCTCGCGCCGCTTGATGCTGGTGGCGCTCTATTCGCCGAAGGGCACCTACGACGCACGCTTCCTGGCCAACTACGCGTACATCAATTTGAACGACCCGTTGACCCGCGTGAAAGGTGTTGGCACGGTGCAAATATTTGGCGCGGGTCAATACGCGATGCGCCTGTGGGTAAAGCCCGACCAATTGGCCAAGTTGCAGATCACGGTGCCCGAAATCGTCTCGGCCCTGCAGACGCAAAATACCGTGAATCCGGCCGGACAAGTGGGCAGCGAACCCGCTCCGAAGGGGCAGGAGTTCACTTATTCGGTGCGCGCCCAGGGCCGGCTGACTTCGCCGGAGGAGTTCGAGAACATCGTGGTCCGCGAAACGCCCGACACCGGGATCGTGCGCGTGAAGGACGTTGCGCGAGTGGAATTGGGCTCGCAAGACTACAGCGTGGAAGGGCACCTGAACGGCAAGCCAAGCGCGGTGATCGCGGTCTACCAGTTGCCGGGATCGAACGCGGTCGAGACCGCAGCCGCGGTAAGAAAGATGATGACGGAATCGAAGACCCGGTTTCCGGACGACGTGGACTATGTCGTCCCGGTCGACACTACGCTGGCCGTAACCGCGGGCATGAAGGAAATCGTCGAGACGCTCGTGATCGCGCTGGTGCTCGTGATCGCGGTGGTTTACCTGTTTCTGCAAGGCTGGCGAGCGACGCTGATTCCGCTGCTGGCGGTGCCGGTATCGCTGGTGGGCACGTTCCTGGTCTTCCCGTTGTTCGGCTTCAGCATCAACACACTGTCCTTGTTCGGCCTGGTGCTGGCGATCGGACTGGTGGTGGACGACGCCATCGTGGTAGTGGAATCGGTAGAGCGGCACATCGAAGACGGGCTTGCTCCGAAGCAGGCCGCGCTGAAAGCAATGGAGGAGATTTCGGGCCCAGTGATCGGTATTGCGCTGGTGCTCTCCGCGGTTTTCGTGCCCACCGCCTTCATCCCCGGGATCACCGGGAAGCTGTATCAACAGTTCGCGGTAACGATCGCCATCTCCGTGATCCTCTCCGCGTTCAATGCGCTGTCACTGAGTCCCGCGCTGGCAGCTCTCATCTTGAAACCGAAGGTAGAGAGCAGGGGCCTGCTGGCGAGATTTTTCGCCTGGTTCAACAAGATGTTCGGACATGCGACGGATGGCTATGTCCGGCTGTCGGGCGTGCTCATCCGAAAGAGCGTGGTGGCGGTGATTCTGCTGGCTGGGTGCCGGCGTGGCGAGCTATTTCATCAGCGACAAACTGCCCACCAGCTTCGTTCCCGACGAGGATCAAGGCTATTTTTACCTGAACATCCAGCTTCCCAACGCCGCTTCGCTGCAGCGAACCGAGCTGGTAACAGCCAAGGTGGAAGATATTCTGGCGAAAACGCCAGGCGTGCGGTACACCACCGCCATTCTGGGGTTCAGCCTCCTCAGCCTGGTGCGGACCAGCTACAACGCGTTCATCTTTGTGACCATGAAGGACTGGGACGATCGGAAGACCAGAGCCGAGCAGTTCCAGGTCATCAAGGCTCGCTTGAACCAGCGAGCTGGCAGCGCTCCCCGAAGGTGTGGCGTTCAGCTTCTCGCCGCCGGCGATTCCTGGGGTGGGAACTTCGGGCGGATTCACGTTCATCCTGGAAGACCGCGCCGGCAAGGACGTTCAATTCTTGTCCGATAACCTGAACAAGTTTGTGGCCGCGGCGCGCAAGCGTCCGGAGATCGGAAACCTGACCACCACTTTCCTGCCGAGCGTACCGCAGCAATTCGTCACGGTGGATCGCGACAAAGTAATCAAGCAGGGAGTGCAGATCAACGACGTTTACCGGACCATCCAGGCTTTCATGGGCGGGCTGTTCGTCAACTACTTTAATCGATTCGGCCGGCAGTGGCAGGTCTATGTGGAAGCCGAGAATGAGTACCGCACCAAATCTGAAAACGTCGGGCAATTCTATGTGCGAAGCAGCAACGGCGAGATGGTGCCGCTGTCCGCATTGACGAGCTTCCAGTCGGGCACCGGCCCCGAATTCACGATGCGCTTCAACGAATATCGATCCGCGCAATTGAACGGCGCGGCGGCGCCCGGCTACAGCACTAACCAGGGCATGAAGGCGCTCGAAGAAGTTTTCGCACAAACCATGCCGCCGGAAATGGGCTACGACTATTCGGGCATGTCGTTCCAGGAAAAAAAGGCGCAGGAAGGCGTGCCGCCGTCCGTGATCTTCGGGTTCTCGCTGATGTTTGTCTTCCTGATTCTGGCCGCGCTCTACGAAAGCTGGAGCCTGCCGTTCAGCGTGTTGCTGAGCACGCCGGTTGCGGTGTTTGGAGCCTTGGGGGTGCTGTGGCTGCGGCGCGCGTTGCTGGGACATTTTCTGCCGGCATATATGGTCCAGATCGAGAGCGACGTTTACTCGCAAATCGGACTGGTGATGCTGATCGGGCTGGCGGCGAAGAACGCGATCCTGATTGTTGAATTCGCGAAGGACGAACTCGAGAAGGGTAAACCTTTGATGGATGCGGCGCTCGAAGGCGCGCGGCTTCGTCTGCGCCCCATTCTAATGACGTCGTTCGCCTTCATCCTGGGATGCGTGCCACTGTGGATCGCCACGGGCGCTGGAGCGGTGTCGCGCCAAATCATGGGAACCACGGTGATTGGCGGGATGGTGGCTGCCAGCTTTCTCGGCATCTTCATTATTCCTTCGGCGTTCTACATTGTCGAGAGACTCTCCGGCGCCAGCACCTCTCGGGATCTGGCGCCAGGCAATCTCAAAATGGTGCCGCCCCCGGCGCCTGCGCAGGGAGATTGATTGCATGTTTCGGAAAACCGCTATCGCCGCGCTCGCGCTTTGGATCCTCTGTGGCTGTACCGTTGGCCCCAATTATCAGCGTCCCAAGCTGGCGACACCCGCGCAGTTTCGCGCGCCGGAGCCGCTCCCCCCGCCGCAGGCCGCCTCCATCGCCGATCTGAAATGGTTTGAAGTTTTCAAGGACGAACAACTGCAGGCTCTGATCCGCACGGCTTTAATGCAAAACTACGATCTTCGCGACGCAGCCGCCGCGGGTGGAGGCAGCGCGGGCGAATTTGGGGATTACGCGATCGGACCAGTTTCCTCAATTCGGCGCAAGCGGCGGCGTCGCTCTGAACCGTTTCTCTCGCGACGGCGCCACGCCACTGCCCCCGATCCTTCTGCCCGACCAAGATCGCAACTTCGGAAGTGCGTCGTTGAACCTGCTCTCGTTCGAAGTGGATCTGTGGGGCAAGCTGCGCCGCGCCACCGAAGCCGCCCGGGCGAATCTTCTGAGCGCGGAGGAGAACCGCAAGACCGTGATCACCACGCTGGTGAGCGATGTGGCCACTGCCTATCTGTCCATGCGCGAGCTGGACTACGAGCTGGAGCTCTCCAACGAGACCCTGGAGACGCGGCAAGAATCGCTCAATCTGAGTGAAGAGCCGGCAATCGGGCGGCGTGGCGACACGTTTGGACATGCGCCAGGCCGAGCAACTAGTGGATACCGCGGCCCAAATGATCCCGGTGATCCAGCAGCAAATCGAGCAGACTGAAAATCAGATCCACCTTTTGCTGGGGGAGCCCCCTGGTGGAGTGGTGCGCGGACGGATCCTCACGGCACAGGATCTCCCTCCCGAGGTTCCTGCGGGACTGCCTTCGGAACTACTCGAGCGCCGCCCCGACATACGAGCGGCGGAGCAGAACCTGATCGCCGCCAACGCCGAGATCGGCGTCGCCCGGGCCGCTTACTTCCCGCAATTGAGCTTGAGCGGATTTCTAGGCGGGCAAAGCACGCAGCTCGCCAGCCTGTTTACCGCGACGAACCGCGCCTGGACTCTCGCGCCGCAGCTGGCCGCAACCAATCTTCACTGCCGGACGCTTAAAATCGAACGTCAGGCTGACCGAGGCGCAACGCGAGGATGCGCTGGTGCAATATGAAAAGACCATTCAGACCGCCTTCGCGGAAGTATCGAACAGCCTGATTGCCCATCAACGCACGCGCGAGAGCCGCGAAAAACAGGAGGCGCTGGTCGTCGCCTTACAGGACCGGACGCGCCTGGCATATATTCGTTATCGGGGCGGCGTGGACACCCAGCTGGATGCGCTGGACGCCGATCGCGATCTGTTCTCGGCTGAACTGCAGCTGGCGCAGATCAGGCTGGGCGAATTGCTGACAGTGGTGCAGCTTTACAAGAGTCTCGGCGGAGGTTGGCAATGAATTGGATTCCCGGTATTCACCACATCACCGCCATTGCGGGCGATCCGCGGCAGAACGTCGACTTCTACACGGGCCTACTCGGCCTGCGGCTGGTGAAGGTCACCGTCAATTTCGACGATCCGGAGGCCTATCATCTTTACTACGGCGATGGCCACGGCCGTCCGGGCACCATACTGACGTTCTTCGCCTGGCCCGGCGCCCAGCGTGGCCGCCAAGGAAATAGCCAGGTGACCGCCGCATCGTTCGCGGTGCCGAAGGATTCGTTGGTTTATTGGACGGAGCGGTTGGCCGCGCGGGGTATCGCTTTTGAACAGCTCCCGCAACGATTCGGACAGCGCGTGCTTTCCTTCGCCGATGGCGACGGTATGCGTCTCGAACTGGTGGAAACACGGCTGACGAACAGCACACATGCATGGGACGGCGGCGGCATTCCAACGGCCTTCGCCGTTCACGGCTTTCACGGCGCCACCCTTTCAGAAACCGGTTATGAGCGAACGGCGGCCTTGCTCACCGAGACGATGGGATTTCGTTTGTTGGGCCAGGAGCAAAATCGTTTTCGCTACGAGGCGCCTCAAGCGAATGCCGGCCGCCCGCACGCGCCCCATTCGGAGCATTCCGAAACGGGCCGAACCATTGACGTGATCTGCACTCCGGCCGGGCCGGAAGGAAGAATAGCTGTCGGCACCGTGCACCACATTGCGTTTCGGACTCCCAACGACGCTCAGCAATGCCAGTGGCTGGCTAAGATCGGCGGGTTGGGCTACAACATTTCGCCGGTCATGGACCGCGTCTATTTCCACTCCATCTACTATCGCGAGCCCGGCGGTATTCTGTTCGAAATTGCAACGGACTCGCCGGGGTTTGCCGTTGATGAGCCGGTGGAGAGGCTGGGCGAGACGCTCCAGTTGCCGCCTTGGATGGAGGCCCAGCGTTCCAGAATCGAAGCTGCGCTGCCGCCCATTCATTTACGGCAGCAGAAAGCCACACCGTGACCGCGGCCGAATCCGGTTTCATTCACCGCTTCGTGGCGCCCGCGGCATCCGGTCCCAAAACCACCTTACTGCTCCTGCACGGCACTGGCGGCGATGAACAGGACCTGATCCCGCTGGGCCAGGAGCTTCTGCCCGGCGCCGCGCTGCTCAGCCCTCGAGGGCGGGTGCTGGAGCACGGCATGCCCCGATTCTTTCGCCGCCTGCGGCGAGGGCGTTTTCGACCTGGACGATCTGAAGTTGCAAACCGACGCACTGGCGCGGTTCATCGCCGCCGCCGCTGGCAAATACGGACTGGCTGACAATAAGATCATCGCGGTTGGTTATTCCAACGGCGCCAACATTGCGGCCAGCCTGCTCTTGACGCACCCAAAACTTCTCTCCGGCGCCGTGCTGATTCGGCCCATGGTTCCCTTCCGGCCACAAATCATTCCAGACCTAAAAGACTTGCCGGTTCTGCTTGCGGCTGCCAGGCGCGACCAGATCGTTCCTCCCCAACAGACTTCGGAGCTCTCCGGGATCCTCACGGCGGCGGGCGCGCGGGTCACCATTCATTGGCATCCGGGCGGGCATGAGCTTGGCGCCGACGACATTGCGGCCGCGAAGGAATGGCTTGGCGCATGAACGTCGAGCGGTACGATGCGCTGGTGCTTGGCAGCGGTGAGGCGGGCAAGTACCTGGCCTGGCACCTGGCGAAATCCGGCCAGCGTACGGCCATGATTGAACGCCAATACATTGGCGGATCTTGTCCCAACATCGCTTGTCTTCCGAGCAAGAACGTCATTCACAGCGCCCAGGTAGCTTCCTACTTTCGCAGAAGCGAAGAGTTTGGGATTACCAAAGACAACTGGACCGTCCAGATGCCCAGGGTCCGTGATCGCAAGCGCAAAATGGTGGATGCGCTGGTGAAGGTTCATTTGGATCGGTATCGCGGCAGCGGAACCGAACTCGTGATGGGGCGAGGGCGCTTCCTGGAACCGAAGACGATCGAAGTGACGCTGGTGGACGGCGGAACTCGCATTCTTTACGGCGAGCGCGTCTTCATCAGCACCGGGTCCCGCGCCACCATCGATCGTATTCCCGGCCTCCCGGAAGCACGACCCCTGACGCATGTCGAGGCTCTGGAATTAGATTATGTCCCGGAACATCTGGTAGTCCTGGGCGGCGGCTACGTTGGTCTGGAGTTGGCGCATGCCATGCGCCGTTTTGGAAGCCGGGTGACAATCGTCGAGAAAAGCGATCGCCTGGCGCACCTGGAAGACGAAGACGTATCGGAAGCGCTGGAGCAACTCAGCCGTGACGAAGGGATTGAGGTGGTCACGGGAGCCTCGCTGACGCGCGTTGAGGGAAAATCGGGCGAGTCGGTTATCCTGCATGGGACGCGCGGCGCATCTGAGATCCTGATCCAAGGCACGGATCTCCTGGTTGCCACCGGCAGAACCTCGAACACCGATGGTATCGGCCTGGATCTGGCTGGTATCGAGCGAACTGATCGCGGCGACGTCAAAGTGAACGAGCGGCTGGAAACTACCGCACCCAATGTCTGGGCCGTGGGCGACTGCGCGGGCAGCCCGCACTTCACGCACATCGCCTTTGATGACTTCCGTATTGTTCGCGACAATCTGGCCGGCGGCCATCGCGTGACAACGGGCCGGCAGGTACCCTATTGCCTGTTCACCGATCCTGAATTTGCGCGGATTGGGTTGAACGAAACCGAAGCGAAGGCGAGAGGCATCGCGTACCGGCTGGCGAAGATTCCCCTGGGAATGGTCTTGCGGACGCAAACACTATCGGAAACGCGCGGCTTCCTGAAGGCACTCATCGCCACCGACAGCGATCGTATCCTTGGATTCGCCGCATTCGGCGTGAACGCCGGAGAGACCATGGCGACGGTTCAACTTGCCATAGGCGCCGGGCTTCCTTACACTGCGCTCCGTGATTCCATTTTCACGCACCCTACCATGGCCGAGGGGCTGGTGGTGCTGTTCTCCGCCACGCCGGCCAAGGCGTTATGATGGTTCGTTTCGTTGCCGTAGAATGAACGAGGCATCCAATCAACTGAGCCACGGCTCCCAACTGAGCCACGCCATGGTGCAATGGAGACCCCAATCGTCGACACTCTCGGCGATGCAAGGCTATGGCCTTGCCATTCTTTCCATTTTGGCGGCAGTCGGCGGATCGCTTCTCATGGGACACTTCGAGGTCCGCAACGTGGAAGTTCCGTTCTACCTGTTCGCCGTCGCGGTGACCGCCTGGTATGGAGGGGCCGGGCCCGCCATCCTGGCCCTTCTACTCTCCTGCATCAGCTTCGACTACTTCTTCCTGGAGCCCCGTTTCACTTTCTACGTCACGCGCGCCGATATCCCTTACTTCATCGTTTTCACAGCGTTCGCAACGCTGGTCAGCTGGTTTAGCACCGTTCGACGCCGGGCTGAAGAAGAGCTTCGCCAGGCTCGTGACAAGCTTGAAATCGAAGTGCTGGAACGAACCCAACAAGCCAGCCTGCTCAACCTTACGCACGACTCCATTTTCGTCCGTCACTTGGATAACGTCATTACGTACTGGAACCGGGGAGCTCAAGAGTTGTATGGGTTTACCGCGGACGAAGCCACCGGGAAGCGCTCTCACGAATTTCTGCACACCATTTTTCCAGCGCCGCTGGAGGACATCAACGCGGAGTTGCTGCGGGCGGGCCGCTGGGAGGGTGAGCTCAAGCACACCAAAGCGGATGGGGCCCAGGTAGTGGTGTCCAGCCGATGGTCGCTGCGGCGCGGCGAGCATGGCCAGCCGTCAGCCATCATGGAGACGAACAACGATATCACGGACCGGAAGCACCGGGAGGATGAGATTCGTGGCCTCAACCGTGAACTGGCGGGCCGATCCACGGAGCTGGAAGCCAAGAACAAAGAGCTGGAAGCATTTGCCTATTCCATATCGCACGACCTGCGCGCGCCGCTGCGCCATATGTCCGGCTTTGCGGAGCTGCTTCAGAAGAAGGCCTCCGATGTGCTCGACGCGAAAAGCCAGCGATACATGCTGATGATTCAGGAGTCGGCCAAGCGGATGGGAGACCTGATTGACGACCTGCTGGCATTTTCGAGAATCGGACGGACCGAGACCCAGAAGAGCCTGGTCAATCTGGAGCAACTGGTCAGGGAAGCCGTCAGTGAGGTACGGCAGGAGACGGACGGCCGCAACATCGTCTGGAACATCGGCAAACTGCCCAATTTCTACGGAGACCGCTCCATGTTGCGTCTGGTTTTTGTTAACCTGCTCTCCAACGCGGTGAAGTTTACACGGACGCGCCCGCAAGCGGAAATCGCGGTCGGATGCGACGAAGCGAACAAGGATGAAATGGTGCTGTTCGTTCGGGACAACGGTGTAGGCTTTGATATGAAGTACGTGAGTAAACTGTTTGGCGTTTTTCAACGCCTGCATACCTCCCAGACATTTGAAGGCACCGGCATTGGACTGGCAACGGTGCAGCGCATTGTGCAGCGGCACGGAGGCAAGGTCTGGGCCGAAGGCACGGTCGATCAAGGCGCGACTTTCTATATTTCAGCTCCTAAACCTACCTCAGCTCCTAACCCTTAAGATAGAGGAATCATGGACAAACTAGGACGTATTTTGATGGTTGAGGACGACCCAAAGGATGTGGAGCTGACGATGACGGCCCTTGAGGAATATAACCTCGCCAATGAAGTTGTCGTTGTCGGCGACGGTGAAGAGGCGATGGATTATCTGCATTGCCGGGGCGCTTACGCAACGCGTACCGGCGATAATCCCGCCGTCATGTTGCTGGATCTCAAACTGCCCAAGGTGGATGGATTGGAAGTTTTGCAGCAAGTCAAGTCCGACGAGAAATTCAGGCTGATACCGGTAGTGGTGCTCACATCGTCCCGCGAGGAAAAGGATATGGTGGCGAGCTACAAACTGGGGGTGAACGGCTATGTGGTAAAACCCGTGAACTTCCACGAGTTTGTGAACGCGATCCGGGAACTGGGTGTTTTCTGGGCGATTATCAATGAGCCTCCGCCAGGGAGCATGAAGAAGTGATCCCCGGCTCCCCTTTGCAAATTCTGTTGTTGGAAGATGACGCAAGAGACGCGGAGCTTGTTCAAGAGCTGCTTGAGGTGGAAGAGTTTGCGTGTGAAATAACGCGCGTGGAGGATCGAGCCGGGTTTCTGGCGGCTCTTGAACGGGGCGGCATTGACCTGATCCTGGCGGATTACACCCTTCCGTCGTTCGACGGGCTTTCGGCATTGAAGCTGGCGATTGCCGCGCGCCCGGACGTGCCGTTCATTTTTGTATCTGGAACCCTGGGCGAAGAAGTGGCGATTGAAGCGCTTAAGATTGGCGCTACCGACTATATTCTGAAGACCAGGATATCGAGGCTTGTGCCGTCGGTACACCGCGCGCTTCGCGAGGCCACGGAAAGATCCGAACGCAAGCGGGCAGAAGAGGCGCTTCGACGGAGTGAGACCTACCTGGCGGAGGCGCAGCGGTTGAGCCTCACTGGGAGTTTCGGCTGGAATGTCGTGAGCGGAGATATCTACTGGTCCGATGAAACTTTTCGGATCTTCGGATTCGATCCCGGGACAAAGCCCACGGTGGAGCTGGTAATTGGACGAACTCACCCGGAAGAGCGGGCGGCTGTCCGTCAGGTCATCGATCACGCAGCGGCCGAGCGGCTCGATTTCGACAATGAACATCGTCTGCTGATGCCGGATGGCTCAGTGAAGTTTATTCGAGTAGTGGCACATCCTGCTACTGGCGACGACTCCGAGGTTCAAGGCGACGAGTTGGTATTTATCGGCGCGATCACCGACATTACCGAGCGCAAGCTTGCTAACGAAGCGCTGCGCGAGAGCGAGGAACGCTTTCGCACCATGGCGGACACCCTTCCTGAGGGGATCTGGATCGGAACCATCCAGCCCCGGGAAGTTCTGTATGTGAGTCCGAGCTTTGAGCGGATCTGGGGCCTTCCCTTGGAGGACCTGTATGGAAACCCCCACCTTTGGGAGAATGTCATTTATCCAGAGGATCGGGAACGCGTCCGCTGCCAGTTCGCGAAGTGGATTGCGGGCGAGAGCGCCGGCTATTACGACGTCGAGTATCGTATTCTGCGGCCCGATGGCGCTACGCGCTGGGTTCACGACCGGGGTGTTCTCTCGTTAGACGAAGCGGGACGCCCTTCCCGAATCAACGGTATCTCGGCGGACATCACCGATCGCAAGCGCGCGGAAGGCGATCTTCAAAACGCTCTGCTGGAAATCAAGAAGTTGAAGGATCAGCTTTACGAAGAAAACGTCGCACTCCGGGAAGAGATCGATAAGGCGTCGATGTTTGAAGAGATCGTCGGCGAGTCGCAAGCTTTGCAAGCCGTGCTGGCTCGCGTGGCGAAGGTGGCGCCGACGGACTCCACCGTTCTTATCACGGGCGAGACAGGAACCGGCAAGGAGCTGATTGCCCGCGCCATCCACAAACGGTCGAAACGTGCCGAGCGCGCTTTTGTAAGTGTCAACTGCGCCGCTGTCCCGCCCTCCTTAATCAGTTCGGAATTGTTTGGCCATGAGAAGGGAGCCTTCACGGGCGCGATGCAACGCCGCCTGGGTCGCTTTGAGCTGGCCGAAGGGGGCACTCTTTTCCTGGATGAAATCGGCGAGCTTCTGCCTGAGACCCAGATCGCTCTGCTGCGCGTCCTCCAGGAACGGGAGTTCGAGCGTGTGGGCGGCTCCAGACCGATTCGGGCAAACGTGCGAGTGATCGCCGCCACCAATCGGGATTTGGAGAGATCCATTGACGCCGGCACGTTCCGCAGCGATCTGTACTACCGGCTCAACGTTTTTCCCATTGAGATGCCACCGCTGCGGCAGAGAAGAGAAGACATCCCGTTGCTGGTGGAATACTTCATCGATCGCTTCATCCGAAAATCGGGAAAAGAGATACGAGGCATCAACCGGACCACGCTGCAAAGGCTCCGGTCCTACGATTGGCCCGGTAACGTTCGTGAACTTCAGAACGTGATTGAGCGGTCTATCATCGTCTGCGAAACCGAGAATTTCACCGTCGACGAAAGCTGGCTCTCGCGCAGTCCAGAGGAGACCGAGCAAGCCAGCCGGCCGCTGTTCAGAATGCCGCCCTCACAGGAAAAGCAGACCATCGAGGCCGCATTGGCCGATGCTCAGGGCCGGATTTCGGGGCCAACCGGCGCGGCTGCTAAGCTTGGCATTCCACCCTCTACACTGGACTCGAAGATCAGAGCGCTGAGGATCAATAAGCACCGTTTCAAGACGGTCTGACCGCTCCCTTGGCCCTTAACAGGGCACCTGGCTGCGGCCCGGTTCTCACGATCCCAATCACGAAGTTCGTGAAATCACGGTTGTCGTGAGGCGATTCCTTTCAATACGCATATGTTTTTCATAACCTTAGCGAAGGCCAGGGTATTGCCTATAACAACGACAAGTTGCTGAAGATTCGAAGATCCGAAGGCCCCGGTCCCGCGATCTTCGCCCTCAGCGGTCGAATTGAGGAACGGGACGTGCCGGAGTTGCAAAAGCTCATGGAAGCGGAAGCAGAAGTGGCGGCCATAACGCTCGACTTACAAGAGGTGCGGCTCGTGGATCGGGAAGCCGTAAAATTTCTGGCGGCCTGCGAGACTCGTGGCATTACGCTAAGGGGCTGTCCACCATATATCCGCGAATGGATTGAAACAGGGAGCGATATCAGCCATGAACGATGATGTCTTGGAACTGGGGAACGCAATCGCTGGAGGAACCGTATGTGCCCACGAAGTGGTCGCCCGAACGACCCTGCGAATCCAAACCTGGTTACATCGCGCCGATCAGGAGCGGTTGAACCGGGAAATGAACCTTCGTCTGGAAGAGCGGCAGAAAGAGCGTGCACGCATTGCGCGCGAGTTGCACGATACTTTGTTTCAAGGCTTTCTCGGAGCCTCCATGCAGCTGCATAACGCAGTGGAGCAAATGCCTCCGGATTCGCCCAATAAACCTTCGCTCAGCCGCGCCCTGCGGCTGATTCAACGCGTCTTGGACGAAGGCCGCCTGGCGCTACAAGGGCTGCGCTCCTCCGGCGTGGCACCGGAGACGCTCGAGGAAGCGCTGTCCAACTTTCGTGACGAACTCCCTGGTGGGCCGCTGTTCCGAATCTTTGTCACCGGAAAGTCACGGACGCTGAAGCCGGACGTCCAGGAACAGATCTACCTGATCGGGCGTGAGGCGGTGGTCAACGCGGTCCGCCATTCGGAGGCAAGCAGCATCGAAGTTGAAATTGAATATCTACCTCACCGGTTGCGCGTGGTGGTGCGTGACAACGGCTGCGGCATCGATCCTGAGGTTGTACGGTCCGGACGGGATGGCCACTGGGGACTGACGGGAATGCGCGAGCGAGCGGGAAACGTCGGGGCCAGACTCCGGATTTGGAGTAAGCCCGGCTGCGGTACCGAAGTCGAAATTTCTGCTCCAGGAGATTTTGCAGAGACCTGTGCATAAGGTCCTACCCGTAACGGCCGCCCTATTCGTTGGTCTGGCTCTCTACGCCGCGGCAGGACCGAGAGTCGCGGTGGCGCCGCAATACGATTCCACCCACGTGTACGTGGCGCCGCAAGATTTCGAGCGCTTTGTGGCCAGCCTTCTGGCCGTTTTTGGAGGCACGGCAAACAAGCCAGGCGTCGTCACCGTGACGCCAACCCCGAGTAGCACGATGTCGCAGTTGGTGTTGACACCTGAAGGCACCTTTTCGGTGTTCGGGTTCAAGACGCCGATCCCCTACCCTTTTGGCGCGGAGCGAACCGGTTATCTGGTGGCCGACCTGGACGCGGCCATCCGGGCCGCGCGCGCAGCCGGCGCGGAGGTGCTGGTTAGTCCGTTCACGATCCAATCGGACGGGACGCCATCATCCAGTGGCCCGGGGGTGTGAATATGCAGTTGTACTGGCATACCACAGCCGCCCTCGTACGCGGCGCTTCAAACCGTTCCAGAGAACCGAGTCTACGTGTCGCCCGATCGGGTGACGGCCTTCGCGAACGGCTTTCTAACTTCCTCACGGAAAAACGGTGTCCGACGATCCACATGCGCCCGGCATTGAAATCGGACGGCCCGGCGACAATTATCGGCGCATTCGGATCGAGTCGAACTTCGGCAAACTGACCGTACTTGTAACGGACGGTCATCTTCCTTATCCTTATGGCCGAGAGACGACGGGTATGAAGTCGCGAATGTCGCCGATACCCTAGCCAGGGGCAAAACGGCAGGAGTTACGCTTCTTGCCGGTCCCTACGCCGCGGATGAAAGGAATGCCGCGCTGGTGAAGTTCCCCGGCGGCTACATCGCGGAGATCCATTCTCGCTGAATATGACGGCGAAAGGACACAGTGTCCAACCTAGTCGTCAGCGGGCGCTGTTGCCATCGACTAAATGCTTTGTGGGCGTCGGAATACGAATTGGTTAGGCAAGTGCAACATCGGGTTCCGCAACGCGGCTAAAGGAGAGCATCATGATTTTGACTGCATTCACGTTATTTCACGTGGCACTGAGCTTGGTGGGCATCGGTTCCGGCTTGATTGTGGTGTACGGCCTGCTTGAATCCAAGCGATTCGACGGATGGACCGCGACCTTTCTCACAACCACGGTTGCTACCAGCGTCACGGGCTTTCTTTTCCCGTTTCACGGGATTACACCCGGGATCGTCGTCGGCATCCTGTCGCTGGTTATTTTGGCGTTTGCGATTCTGGCGCGTTACCGTTATCGTCTGGCGGGCCATTGGCGCACAACTTATGTAGCTACCAGCGTAACGGCGCTCTATTTCAACGTGTTCGTCGCAGTGGTACAGGCCTTCGAGAAGGTGCCGGCACTGAAAGCGCTGGCGCCGACACAGACCGAGGCGCCTTTTAAGGTGACGCAACTGGCGGTTCTGGTGATCTTCATAGCGCTCGGAGTTCTGGCCGTCGTCAAGTTTCATGATGTACCAATCAGAGCCGTTCACGCGCAGGCGGGACGCTAGAGCTACATAACACAACAAAGGAGATTTCTTATGGCGTTTGTTACGACCAAAGACGGAACGCAGATTTTCTACAAGGACTGGGGCACCGGACAGCCCATCGTTTTCTCGCACGGCTGGCCGCTGAGCGCGGACGACTGGGACGGGCAGATGCTCTTCTTCGGCCAACGCGGCTATCGCGTGATCGCGCACGACCGGCGGGGTCATGGGCGCTCCGACCAGACGTGGGATGGCAACGAAATGGATACCTACGCGGACGACCTGGCGGCGTTATTTGAAAAGCTGGATCTGAAGGACGCGATCATGGTTGGACACTCCACCGGAGGCGGCGAAGTGGCACGCTACCTGGGGCGTCACGGCGCCAAGCGTGTCTCCAAGGCGGTGTTGATCAGCTCCGTGCCGCCGCTCATGTTGAAAACGGAAAAAAATCCGACCGGCCTGCCCATCGAGGCTTTCGACGCCCTTCGGACAGCGCTCGCGGCCAACCGGCCGGAGTTCTACAGGGACATCACTCTGCCGTTTTACGGATACAACCGCCCGGGCGCAAAGATTTCGGAGGGCATCCGCGAGCATTGGTGGCTGCAGGGCATGTTGGGAAGCGTGAAGGCCCATTACGACTGCATCAAGGCGTTCTCTGAGACCGACTTCACCGAAGACCTGAAGAAGATCGATATTCCGGTGCTCGTGATGCATGGCGATGACGATCAGATTGTGCCGATCGTCGCCGCGGGTCTGCTGTCCGCGAAGATACTGAAGAACGCGACGTTGAAGGTCTATCCGGGATTTCCGCATGGCATGCCCACCACCAACGCGGACCAAATCAACGCCGATCTTTTGGCATTCTTCAAAGGCGCCGCAACCAGCGACGTCTCAACTGGGACGCTGGTGGGCGCGGCCCGCTAAGCGGATCCAAACACCCCATCGCTTGCTGACTCGTGCGGGCAAAGCCGAGCCGCGCGCGTCAGCAAGCGGACAATTAAGGCTGCGTTGTTCGTTCGCAAGGCGCCGGTCACTGGGCACCGGCGGTCTGGCCCACAATTTTCAGAAATTCAGCGTTGGTTCCCACGCGTCCGTGTATGGGCACGTGCTGCGCCACGTCCAGCTTCTGCTTTCGCATATTCTGGTAGAGCGTCCGCATGCCGGCCGTTGGAGCGGGCATGGGCGCGCCCGGCGCCGGCGGCGAGTAGAGGTCCGCGTTGATCAAGATCTTTTCTTTCGGCAGGTAAGCCATCAGCATATCGGCGCTGTGGTTGCCTTGCGCGTAGGACTGATCTTCCAACTCGTAGGCCATATCCTGCACGTGAAAGATCTCCAATATGCGCTCGCCATCGGTGATGGCATATCTGTCGGCGCCGCCGCCCGGGCCGCCCAGCTGGCTTGACAACCGTCTCTATCGGAGCGGGGCGCCGGCTGATCATGTACATCGGGCTGTAAAAGGACATGCGGTCCGGCTGCAATTCGCGGGCTGCCGGGTAGAACATGATGTCGAGGTAATACTGCTTGTTGGATTCATGTGTAATCACGGTAGTGCCCTGGGAAAGATACGTCCGCAGGCCTCCGGCATGATCGAAATGATGGTGGGTATTGACGACATATTTAATCGGCTTGTTGGGCACCAGCCGGTTTACCTCCTCGATAACGGCCAGTGACCGTGCTTCATTTTGGGGCGCCTCCACCACCGCGGCGAAGTCCTTAAACTCAACGAGCACGCTGTTGTGAGTGCCTCCGCCCAGCAGCCAGACGCCATCGGCGAGTTTCTGGCTCTCCACTTTCACCGGCGGCGCCGTCGCCGTCCGCACCACCTCCGGCACGGGCATGGTGGCCACCGGCACGTTGGCCTTCACCTCTGTCACGGTGTACTCGTAGTAGTTGTGCGCGGGGTTCAATCTCGGATCGCCCTGATGCACATGCACCAATGTGGGGAACTTGCACGCCGTCGAAATTCTTGTACTTCGTGTAGCGCATCTCGTAATCCATGTCGCCGTAAACGGGGTTGGGAAACCAGGTGTCGGTCAGCTCCACCAGATTCTGGTCGTTGATGGTTCCGTTTACCCGGTACTTCCCCATCGTGAAGGATACGATCGTCACTTTGCGGCCATTCTGCGAGAGGCCGGCGTCCGACGAACCGACGATCGGCAGCGTAATGGCCGTCGCGCCTTCAGCCGCCAGCGCCAGCTTTGAGAAATCCGTGGGGAGTAATCGCAAGCTCAAGCTGCCGTAGATCTGCGTACGGCACGCCATCCAGATACAGGCTGGTAAGGGGTACTGGTTTGTCGCCCTGCATGTCCCAGGCGTAGTTGCCACTGAGAATGGACGTGACGCGCTGCTCAGCCATCGGCGGCCTGCCGAGCAGTGGATATTTGCCCTGCCTGCGCGTGTAATCCTCGCGCGACCACTTGGCATCGTAATCGATGGCACGCGTGTAATCGGCAACTTCGTAGCGCGGCCAATCCTCGGCAAGCCCGTAGGTCTGGCCGATTCGCGAGGACCAGCCGCTGCCGGAATATCGGATTGTCTTGAGATTGGCGCCGCCCATGGCCTTGAGAGAAGCTTCCAAAACGGAGCGGACATCCTTCACCGGCTGTGCCGATGCGGGCCCTGTCGTTGCGCCCAGGAAAGCCAGGCCCAGACAAGCTGAAAAAACAGTCACCTTGCGCTTCATGTGATGCTCCTGTGAGTTCCGCTAGGTGATTCTATCTTAAAAGCGCTTAGAATAGGTCCGGTGGTTGCCAGAAGCGGCAGGACACGGTGGCTCGTTCAGGAGCAGGGTAGCAGCCTGTGTCGAAATCGTCTCCCTAACGGTCGCGGTTCTGTAACACGCGGAATCTACTGAACCGCGCACGTCAGTAAGCGGCATTTTGGCACTACTGCCACGGGCTCCTAGGCTAGGAGCCTACTGAAACGATGCTCACCCTTCCATCGCAACCTGCGCGGTGATCGCACTTGGGCCAGGCTGCTTTACAACAATTTGTCGAGTGTGATGGGCAGGTCCCGAACTGCGCTTCCCCGTCGCGTGGAAGACCGCGTTAGCAATCGCCGCAGCGACGCCGGTGATACCGATTTCGCCAATTCCACGCGCACCCAAAGGCGCATGTTCATCCGGGTATGCCGGTATAAATGATTTCGATGTGCGGCACGTCCAGATTCACCGGAACATGATACTCGGCGAGCGATGGATTCATGATTCGGCCGCGGCGCTCGTCAAATAGAGTCTCTTCCGTCAGCGCCATGCCGATTCCCATGACGATCCCGCCGCGCAGCTGGCTGGCCGCGGTCTTTGGATTCACAACCGTGCCGCAATCGAAGGAGCCGAGCCATCGGGACACGCGTACTTCGCCCGTCTCTTCATGGACCCGGACCTCGCAAAACTGCGCGCCGTAGGATGCCATCGAATATTTCATCATCTCCATCGGGGGGCCGGACGACGCTTCAGCTTCCACCGACGCCTGCCCAGCCTGTCGCAGAATATATGAATAGTTCTCTCCGCCGCCGCGTCGCCGGAGCGAAACATTCCGCCGTCACGCGCTTCCACGTCTTCGTACTTCGCGCCGTGGAGCGGAGAATCGGAACGCTTCTGCGCCAGCTTCAGCAGTTCTCGGTGGACTTGCTCCACTGCCGCTCGCACCGCGGCGAAAGTAGTCGCGGTCTGATTCGAGCCGCCGGCCATCATCGGGGTATCGGGCAAGCTGGAATCACCATATTGAAACGTGACCCGATGTAGCGGCAAGCCGAGGCGATCGGCAGCCTGCTGAATCTGTACCGTCGCCGTCCCCATCCCCATTTCGCTCGCCGGCGCCTGCACTATCGCCGATCCGTCCGCGCACATCCGCACGCGAGCTTTGGCTGGAAAACGGAGGAAAGGATAATAAGCCGTTGCAACACCCTGCCCGACCAGCCATTTTCCATCCCGTTGGGAGCGCGGCTCCCGGTTGCGCGCCATACCATCCGAACTTCTCCGCGCCACTCCGGTAAGCTTCCGTCAGATGCCGGCTGGAGAACTCGGTGTCCTTGGTGGGATCTCGCTCGGGCTCGTTCAGTCTCCGCACTTCAATCGGATCCATCCGCAATTCATGGGCGAGTTCGTCCATGGCCGATTCCAGAGCGAACGTGCCGATGGATTCGCCGGGAGCACGCATCCACGTGTTGGCGACGGTATCGAGGTAAACGATCTTCTGGCCAACAAAGAGATTGGGCGACGCATAAAGATGCCGCGGAGGAAAGGTACATTGCTCGGCGTAACGCCCGCTCAACGTAGTGGCTGTCAATCCAGTATGGATGAGGGCCGTGAGCTTGCCGTCCTTACCCGCCCCCAGCGCGACATGCTGTTCTGAAATGGTGCGGCCGCCGACCATTCGAAAAGTCCCTTCACGCGACAACACCAGTTTCACCGGACGATTCACTGCCTTTGCCGCAGCCACGCAAAGCGGAGTATTGCTCCAGCCGATTTTGCCGCCGAAACCGCCGCCGAGAAAGGGCGCGATCACCCGAACATCTTCCACTTTGAGATCGAAGATGTAGGACAGCGTATGGGCGGTCAGGTTAACGGACTGCGTGGCATCGTACACCGTGACGCCGCCGCGTTCGTCCCAAACGGCGATGGTGGCGTGGGGCTCAATCGCGTTGTGGTTGTAGCGCGGCGCGCGGTAAACATGACCGACACTCACTTCAGCCTCCGCGAAAGCTTTGTGCGCGTCGCCGATCTTCAGTTCCGGCGGTTCGCCCATAATATCTTTCGGCACCACTGCTTTGGGTTTCGCGCCTTCGAAGGAAACCTCCGGCGTCTGGGCGTCGTACTCCACCGAGACGAGCGACGCCGCATGCTCCGCTCTTTCCAGTGTTTCGGCGACGACGATGGCCACGGGTTCGCCATCCCAATGCACATCGGCGTTTTGCATGATCGGAAGATCGCTCAACGCAAAGCCCTTGCCGATGTTGTGGAAATCCACAATCGGAGGAGCTTTCATCCGGGGTATATTTTCGTGCGTGATCACGGCCAGTACCCCTGGCGCCGCTTCCGCTGGTCCGGCATGGATCTTGCGAATTTTCCCTTTGGCGATGGTGCTGTAGACCGGCACCGCGTAAGCCATGTTGTCCACCTTGAATTCGGCGGTGAAGCGCGCCTCGCCTTGGACTTTGGCCTGACCGTCAACGCGATCCAAAGGCTTGCCAACATAGCCGTCATGGGCAATGAGCGGATCTCTTCCTTGTCGGGAAGGACCTTCGCAATGGTCTCCATGATGCTTTGCATCACGCTCATCGAACACCTCCTGTTTCCGCCAACTCCGTCAACACGCTCACAATAGTTCGCTTCGCCAACTCGATCTTGAAGTCGTTATGGCCGTATCCGCGGGCATCGGACAGCTCTGCCTTGGCCGCGCGCTCAAAAGTTTCCCTGGTGGCCTTCGCGCCGATCATCGCTTTCTCCGCCTTATAGGCGCGCCAGGGTTTGTGAGCTACGCCTCCCAGCGCCAGGCGGATGTTTCGGATCACACCGTCAGCTCGGTTTCCATGGCCGCCGCCACGCTCACCAAAGCGAATGCGTAGCTGGCCCGGTCGCGAACTTTCCGATACCGCGAGTGTTTCGCGAACGCCAGCGGGGGAAGGCGAATCGCCGTGATCAATTCGTCGCGCCCAAGACTTGTCTCCACATGCGGCGTGTCTCCCGGCAAATGATGAAACTCATTCATCGGAATGCTGCGCTCACCGCCGGCACCTTGGACGTGCACGGTGGCATCGAGTGCCGCTAAGGCAACGCACATATCCGATGGATGCGTGGCAATACAGCTATCGGAGGCGCCCAAAATCGCGTGCATGCGATTAAACCCGCCGATTGCATCGCATCCCGCGCCCGGCGTCCGTTTATTGCAACGCGCAGCTTGGTCGTAGAAGTAGTAACAGCGGGTGCGCTGCATTAAGTTGCCGCCCGTAGTCGCCATATTTCTGATCTGCCCGGACGCGCCGAATAATATAGCCTGTGACAATACCGGATAACGCTCCCGGACCAAGCGATGATTTGCCACCGCGCTGTTCCTCACCGCCGCGCCGATGCTGAGCCCGCCGTCGGGAAGTTCGTGAATCCCGCCGTCAATCGTGCTGGAGGATGAGAGGCGGGTGACATCAATCAGCACATCGGGCTGCTCAATGTTTTCACGCATGAGGTCCACCAGGTTCGTACCGCCGCCTAGAAATTTCGAATTCGCATGGCCGGAGAGGAGACCAACCGCTGCCTCCACGGTCTCGGCGCGTGAATAGGCAAAGTTTTTCATTGTTGTCGCCTCGAGCGCTACCTCGACGCGAGCGCTTCGCGGATGGCATCACAGATTCCCACGTAAGCGCCGCAACGGCATAGATTACCGCTCATTCGTTCTTTGATTTCCTCGTCCGAAAGCTCCACAACGGGAGCGGAAACGTCGTTTGTCACAGCGCTTGGCAAACCGTTTTGAAACTCTCGAATCATTCCTATCGCCGAGCAGATCTGCCCGGGCGTACAGTAGCCGCATTGAAATCCGTCGTGCTCGACAAATGCGGCCTGCATGGGATGCAACGCCCCGTCTACGTCTAAGCCTTCGATGGTCTGAATCTCCGTGCCTTCGTACTGCACGGCAAGTCCCAGACACGAAAGGGTCCGTTCGCCGTCGACGAGAACGGTACAAGCTCCGCAGGCGCCTTGATTACAGCCCTTCTTGGTTCCCGTTAGGCCCAGACGCTCCCGCAGCGCGTCCAGCAGCGAAACGCGTGGCTCAATTCGCAAGCTGTGTGCTACGCCATTGATGTGCAGCGTAATCTGAGCTGTCGAAGAGGGGGATAACGTGCTATCTCCCACGTGCGCAAACTCTAGTTCTGTCATTCGCTCTCCCTATGCTTCAGATCTCTCAAGAGACATCTGGCTCTCATTTTACTCGCGAAGGTGTCTTTATGATGCCAAAGCTGTGCCGCCAAAGCTTTGGAAAACGGCTTGGATTGTCTTGCAACTTTATCTCCACTCAAACCCAGAGGACGAAGAGGGACGGAGCAAGTTTCATTGGCTTCGATCCCGCTCGGTCATCTGCATTTCTACCGGCAGATTTGGAGGCGGCTCCCGTGTCCTTCCCTCTGCCGACGTGCGGGCCGCCTGCTAAGGGTTCGTCACCAGGTGTTCCGGCTTGTTGTTTTCGCAAACGAATTCGATCAATTCCTCCTGCGGAGCAAGCGTCAACGTTAGATTTTCGTGGTAGGGCTTTGCGAAGGCCTGTGTGTCCTCGAAGGTCACATTGAGCTCCATGTGACCGTAATCGGTGCGCCGATAGCGCTCCGTCATATGCAGCGCCTCTGTGTGCGGAAACGGGCCGCCGCCGATGCCCCCGAGCAGACTCACATCGTTAAATCCGACGGTGTCGACAACCAGCGTATCTTTCTGCCATCTTCCGATCGAGTGGCCCATCCATGAAGGGTTAAATTCTGGAGGGTGTTTGCGACCATCGAGAAAAATTTGACGGAAGCCCGGATAGTCCTCGAAGAGAGCGACCAACACGGAGGAGCTCTGCACAAATTTGGCGATGAACGGCGAAGAAGCTCCAGGGAGGGGAGGAGGCCCCGGCAGACAGCGGTTGTGCGGGGCATTCCGAGGGTCCTTCGCCAGCGTCGCTCTGCGCGCCTCCATCGCCGGGAGAAGCTGAGGCACTTCAGGGTATGGGTCGTCGGTGAGCAGCCAGACACCACTTAGATCCGGCACACCAGCGGCGGTACGAGGCGCCGGTCTCGAAGGAACACGCTGGCGCTTTCGCATCGCCTCCGCATTTCGGGCGGGGTCGTCGCCGAGAGTGCTGCCATTGAGCGTCTCTACCAGCCTGACGTTGAACGGTTGCGTCTTGTCAAGCGCTACGACAACTTCGCTCGCGACTGCCCTATACGCGCAGCAAGGCATCTGGATGGTGAAATCCCACTTGCCATCGGCGAGTGCGCTGAACTCGTAATGGCCGTTCGCATCAGACCGCGTTCGCGCCACTGCCCCGTCTATCTGGCGCTTTAGCTGAATCGGCGCATTGGGAACAGGCGAGCCGTCGGGATATGAGACAAGCCCCCGCAAAGATGTGCGCGGGCTTTGCGAATATGTGGGAAGTGCGAGCAAGGGCAGCAATACTGCCGCGAGGACAGGACGATTCATACTGTTTCGCTCTTTGAATCCAGAGGCTACCACGAGAGTAGGAGTTCAGGCACGCATGACCGCCGGACCAAGTATCGCGCACCTCGGAGACCTCACCTACAGACCACCGTCCCGATGGGCGGCCGGATTCATCCGAGTGCGGAGTGCGTTGCGGACGAAGCAGAGGCGCTGATGGTTGTTAGAATCGCGGCGCTGGTCAGACCGAACCGCTATTCGCGGCACTCGAAGTTCTTCGCATCTTCCGGGTCGCCTTGGCCCTTGTAATACGCATACTTGGGATATGCGCACAATGGCCGGCTCCGGCCAGGAAAAGCTTTTCCCGTTGCGACCACGGAATCTGGAGCAGTGCCCTTCTCCACCCAAGCGACCGCGGCTCGTCAGCAGGTCGAAATTGTCGAGTGCGAACTCGCCGCCCCGGCAGTGATACATGCCCGGCACTAGAAACATGCGGCTCCAGTTCTGCACTTTGTCCATGCCACCGTTGGCCTTCGCCATCCGCTGGTAATAAGCGAGGGTGTCCATCGCGGAGAATGCCTGATCGCTCATTCCGTGATAAAACAGCAGCTTGCCGCCGTGCGCTGTGAAGCTGCTGAGATTGGTCCAGGTGGTATCGGTCACCGCCTCCAGCGGATTTCCCAGCAGCGAAAAAAGGCGCTGGTCGACGTCGATGCTTACCGGCGGCGCCGGAGCGCCGGCCGCGCGCGGATTAGCGGACGGTTTCGGACTGGGCAGGAGATTGGCGATGCCCGCGTCATAAGCGTTCATCGGGTAGACCAGCTCGCCCTTGGAATTCACCGGCCCGGCGAAAGCTTTCTTGATCGCTGCCGTCTGCTCTGAGGTCAGGCAGGAATCGTTCTTACCGGCCTTGCACGTTAAGACCTCCGGATCGAACTTGCAGGCCCGAGTGTTGAACACCATGCTGTCCTTTAATCCATCATTGGCATCGCAGGCGTTCAGGACTCCGTCGACTATCAACTTGATGTCGCTCTCGGAAAACACTTTGTTCGGCTGTGGCCTTCCGGAATCGTCCTTGGGAGCAATTTGGTTGAAGGCCACCGCGGACCAGTTGTTTCCGATCTGTGAAAAGCCCGTGCGCATGGCGGGATCTCCGGAAATGACGCCGTCGAACTCGGCGGGATAGCGTTGCGTCATCAGCATGGCTTCGCGCCCGCCCGTGGAGCAACCCGCAAAGTAGGAATATCGGGCCGATTGTCCGTAATAGTCGGCGATAATCTGTTTGGCTATTTCCGCCACGCGGTCCACCGCCACCTCCGCAAAATCGAGACTGGCCTGTTGATCTACATCATAGGTCCTGTCAAACGTGGCGCCTTTGTGGCCCGTGTCGGTTGAGACGACGGCAAATCCGCGCGCCAGTCCAGGGTTGTTCCCGGCGGCGGCAGCGCCCACCGGCGGCCGGACACTACCGTTATATCCCCCGCCGCCCTGGAACAGGAAGCGGTTATTCCAGTTGTCGGGCAGCGCAAGGGAGAAGCCGATGCCATAGGTTTTTCCGTCCGCACCGGTGCGCTCATTGATCATGCCGTCGGCCTGACAGTGCGACGGGATGGTGGCCGATGTGGCCGATGTTTCGGCGGTAGATGTTCCGCTGCCAGAGGATGCGGGAATTGTTGCGGCCTTGGTGATCACCATCGGCACGCCTGGAATTTTGAATTTGACCAGGTCCGCGCACTTGCTCGACGTTTGCGCGTAGGCCACCGGAATCAGCAGGAATCCCAACCAGTAAGTTTTCATCTCGACCCTCCCTACAGCGAGCCGATTATATCAGCCGGGCCAGGCACAGAAGGCCTGAGGCTTTAAACGACGTACTATCTGTCTAATCGCGGCAGCAGCGCCTCGCGCCCCGGCGGAAGATGCTGATCGACGGCATTCATCATGAAGCCTGCCTTGAAGTATTCACCCATGATCATCATGAGCTGGACCGTACGCTGACGCCCGAAATCAGTCACCATCTTTTCCCAAAGTTCGCTGCTGACCCGGTGTTCGCGAAACAGGGCGCGCCCGAAAGTGATCAGCGTCGCGTCTTTGTCGGATAGCGTGGCCACATCCCTGTTGTATTTGACGACATCAATGACGGATTGCTCCAAGCCCTGGCGACGGCCCGCCAGCTCGTGCGCGGTCCATTCATACTGCTGGTCGATCTCCCTTGCAGTGATCAGCACGGCGATCTGAAAGTATCGCGGACCTACCGGGCTCTTCGCACCTGAAGGAATGCCCAGATCGAGCTCCCTTGGGCTGTAGATCGAGACGTGGCCCGGTCCCGGCCCTGGCTTGTAGTTAGTCCTTGCGGCCAGAAGACGCTTCCCCTCTTCGTCCAGGTCCGCCGCGCTGACCGGGGGCAGACGCGAGAGCGTCACCGGGTCGATGTCTCGTGGAAGCGAATTCTTGTCCTGAGGAACCAGCGGAAGCGCAGCAAGCAGCAGGACGCACCATCGGATCATTCTCATAAAGTCACCTCCTCGGAACAAAGCGGCGACCAGCCGTTTTCACCGTAGTCCAAGATATCAAGAAACCGCTAGGCGAATTTCGAATCGCGTAGCTTAGCCAGCGACGCGCGCGCCCGCTTCCGCATCATGGATTCGAATGAAACGCGTGGGACGTTGATCAGCTTGCGCATTTCGGCGCTTCGCAGCAGGCGTTGAGTAGCGTTTGGCATGCGCGCAGCGGCACGCTCGAAGGCGCCAGGCGATGCCTCGTACATGCCTGCAATCGCACGGTAGTAACCCTGCTGTCCTGTCAACTTTTGGCAGCCAATCACCAGCGCGGCAAGCACTTCGTGATTCTCTTCTAGCCCGGCGACAACTGCGCCCCAATCGTCCAGGAAAGGGCACAGTGGCAGCAGTGTGGCGGGCGAGCGTCTGAGCGCCTTCACCGGGCGGAGCGGATAGTGCCGGTGGCCTTCGGCCGAAAGCCCTGTGTCCTGGTACATGCGAACCGCCAGTCGGAAGCGGCCGCGAGCCGTGAAGTGCTCCATCAGCGGGAGCGTCGCAGGCGTCTTCTTCCAGAAGCCCATGCCCTGCGTGAGGTCGCCGCGATTGTGGGCCAGCGTCATCGCCAGACGCAGCAAGTCGAGCTCACCGTCGCGCTCATCGGCTACCTGATCGAAAACAGACTGTTCGCGGACAATTTCAGCTTCGATGGCAGCCTGTGCTTCTTCCTGCCGATGCGGTGTCGCCCAGTTCCAACATGCGACCCAACCCGCCCGCGATGGCGCTCCAATGTTCGCCGTTGTGGCCGCTGACGCCGCGAACGGAACGTGTCGAGATGCCTTCTTCCGTCCACCCGCGCGCATCGAGCGCGAAACGCATCATCGGCTTCAGCGCTTCCACGTCGGACGTTTCGCGCCAAGCCATGCCACGGATTTTCGTGTCTACATCCGTGGGCACGAACGTGGCGACGGTGGCATGATGACATGCCAGACACAGTGCGAAATAGTCCTGCAGCTGTTCAGCGTGGTTAAGATCGGGGCGGCGAATATTCTCCCAGCTCGCCAGGACGCGGAGGAACCCATCCGGCGTTCCGCCCATTTCGATCAGCCTGCCGGACTCCGGCGCCGGCACACGATCCTGGAGATATGGCGCGGTGTTGTAGACCTGGGACAGCAGCGTTTCCGGAGAGATCCATTTCGCCCAGGCCTCCCGAAGCGTTGGGGTTCAGTGATTCCGACAACCTATTAGTATGACGCGGCGGCTTCGTGTGACGCGGGCGGCAGAAGACCACGCCGGCGAAGGTCGGGAAAGATGACGTTGCGAAGACTGGGAGCAAGCAGCGCAGCATCGTCCCGAGGGCCGAACCAGACCAGTTCCCGTATTTCTGAGTGCGCGGCAGGCGTGCCCTCCATTTCACCCGCGTACAGCTCAATTCTTACTGTCTTGGCACCTTCACCGGCAGCAGGGCTTTCGTAATCGCCGACGTAATGAAGGTTGGAGACTTCCACGTCGCCCAATTCTTCACGGCACTCGCGCCTCAGGCATTCTTCCGCATCTCCCCTGGTTCCAAAGTTCCGCCAGGAAGGATCAGCAGCGAGGTAGTGTGCTTTTTGCGGCACAGCAGGACGTGGCCGTCTTTCAAGTGCAGCAATCCAGCTTTGTGGTAGTCCGCCATCTTTATGCTTATTGCAAAATGGGGAAGCGCTCGAAGTCCTGGCTACGAAAAGGCTTCCTTCCGTTACTCCAGCAGGAGCATATCGCTTCAGTTCAGCGCCGAGTTGCCCCGCGTTGATTCTGCCGCCGAAGATATTCCTGGAACGCGGACGTGACGTGTTCAACCTCATGCGCCGATTCGTGCACGAATTCCAGACGGAAATGGCGAATACCCGCCCGGCGCCAGGAATCAATGTGCGCACTTGCCTCCTGCGCCTCCGCGCCGAAGACCGTATTTCGGCAGCCAACGTCAGCGATTACGGGATGCGCACGGCCTTGTGGATCTCGCAGTGCCACCCGATGCTGTTCGCATGGCCGGCCGCAATCGCGATAAGTAGTGCCGGTGGAAAGGAATCGGCAGAAGACGCAATGCTCGGTGTGGAACACGGGCAGATGTTGATAGGCTATCGCTTCCAGCCGCTCCGGGCCGATGGTTCCGGCCAGTGCGGCTATTTGGGCGGCGTTTAGGTCGTGCGTCGGGGTGAGCCGCTCGAGACCCAATTCAAAATACGCTTCGGCGGTAAGTGTGTTGGCGGCGTTGAGGCTGAAATCGCCGATCAGTTGTTGGCTGGCGCCATCCCTGCGTAGGGTATGGAGGATGCCGGAACTGCGAACGAGAATCGGGCATTGCAGGCTAACCAGGAAATCCACGATGCGGCTCTCGCCAGGTTTCAGGATGCGCGGGCTGGCTACCCGAACCTGTATCTCCGGCCGTCTTTATGCGCTGCACGGAAGGACGCAACCCGTAAAGATCCAAGTAATCCAAGGTGATGCTATCGGGTTTGGCTGCGATCGCGGCCTCCATTTGCTCGGGGTTGCGCACCAGCAAGTGAATTCGATCCGCAGCGGCTTCTGGCGTGCGCGTTTCCCGGCTCAAGTCCGGCGCGGGGTGAATCGACGCGTGCCAGGGGACGCGATTGGAGCTCCTCGAGTTCCTCGACGGCTTCCCGCCGCATTCGATTCAAGAGCGACACGGGCGCGAAAACGGAGCCGGTGATTTCAGCGCTGAGTGCGGCGAGTTCATACGGCGTGTTGCCGAGTCTGCCGAATTGTTCTTTCAGCGTCATCTTCCGTGAGCCCGCGATTCTGCGCGAGGCTCAGCGGGGCAGATGACTCCACTGTGACTGAAAGTCCGCTTGGCAAGGTCCAGCGAGTATGCAGCGGCTGGTTCTCTGCCGCCGTCGCGTGTACGGTGAGCGGCTGCTTTGCGACTGGCGCCGCGGGATCAAGAAACGGACGCGCTGCCCGGTCCAATTTCGGGATCGTGCGTGCGCCATAGCAGATCGCCCGCGCGGATGCGCCGGCCGTTCACTGCGTTATTGGCGAAGCTCAGCTCCAGGGTGCCGTCCAGCTGCGGCGCAACATGATAACACGCGGCCGCCTTCCTCGTCTTCCTGCGGGCTGCGCCAATCGGCCGCGTCGAACACCACGCCATCGCCCGCTTTGAGCGGAGCAATTTCGTGCGCCGCTGCCGGATGCACGCACACGCTTGTATCGTGCACGGCGGTGACGGTGCCGATATGCACACCGCGATGGCGCGGGCTGCGGCCTTTCACCACATTCTGATGGTTCACGCCGGAGATGAAATATGGCCCCAGGCCGCGTGAGTAAACCTGCTCGAGTTCCAATTCCTGGCGCGGCGTGACAGACAATGCACCGGCCCGCCCACGCGTCATCCACGGCCTGGCGGTAAGCCCGCGTGGTCAAGGCGACGTAATCGGCGGCTTTGTAGCGCCCTTCAATTTTCAGGCACCTCACTCCGGTGGCAATGATCTCGCGGAAGGTGCTGCAGCGCCGACAGATCGCCGGGAGAGAGGAGATAACGCGCGTCGGCTAGTGGCTTGCGCTCGCCATCCACCAACATTTCGTAAGGCAACCGGCAGGCCTGTGCGCATTGGCCTCGATTGGCGCTTCGTCCACCCCATGCTTCCGACGAAAAGCATTGGCCGGAGTAGGCGACACATAACGCGCCATGCACGAAGATTTCGAGATCGGCTTTGGTCTTCTCGTAGAT
The DNA here is from genome assembly GCA_963747945.1 of Bryobacterales bacterium. Lineage (GTDB taxonomy): Bacteria > Acidobacteriota > Terriglobia > Bryobacterales > Bryobacteraceae > Palsa-89. The sequence goes on along the minus strand of CAVVHB010000022.1, from coordinate 130,964 downwards.
TGCGGCGACTTCTTCCAAAGACAATTCGCGAGCCAACGTCACGCGGTGCGCCCCTTGCGACCGCGCGAACTCGACGCCCTCCGCGCTGGTGATGCTGGTTTGCGTAGAGGCATGGAGTTCCAGGTCGGGAGCGATCTGGCGCGCCAGTTTGAGCACGCCGATATCCTGGACGATGAGCGCGTCGACACCGGCTTCCGCAATGGAACCGATCGCTCGCGCGGCTTCGGCGAGTTCATGTTCGAAGACCAATGTGTTGAACGTCAGACAACCCCGCACGCCCCGGCGGTGCAGCGTTCGCATTACTTCGGGTAGCTCGCTCAGTTCAAAGCCAACCTTGGCACGGGCGCTGAAGTGTTTGAGACCGAAATAGCAGGAATCCGCGCCCGCTTCGATTGCCGCGTTGAGCTGCGGCCAATGTCCCACGGGACTCATCACTTCGGGTTTCTTGGCGAACGGCATGGGCTTCTTAACTAAGGGTAGCGTGCCGGCCATGGGGCCGATAGTCGCACGCCCTCTGCCGTCCACGCTTTGTCGTAGAATCACCCTAATATCAACCAAAGGAATGGGTTCATGAGAAGACTAATGAAAACGGTGGTGCTGTCTGCATTCGTCACGGCCACCTTGACGCTGGCGCATGCGCAGAGAAATACGTACGCGGGCGACGTGCCTCGGAAGCCAAAACCTGCATTCCCCGGGCAGACCGACGCACCGCCGCCGTCAAAACCGTCGCCCGAAATCAAGGTAGAGACGCTAACCGCGAGACTCACCACTCCATGGTCGATGGCCCTTCTGCCCGATGGCGACTTTCTGGTCACCGAGAGCATCGGCACCATGCGCATCGTTCGGCGCGACGGCTCGGTTTCTGCTCCGCTGGCTGGGGTGCCGGGCGTGAAAGTGGTGGCCGCGCAGGGTCTCCATGACGTGGTGCTCGATCCTGGATTCGCCCAGAATCGTCTGCTTTACTTTTGCTATTTTGCGCCACCTCCCGGTGAAGATCCTGCCATCTGGCCAGTCGAGTTCTTCTACCAGAAGGTATGGACCAAATCCCTGGCCGAACGGCGCACCATGAGGATCGGAACCGAACGCATGGCGCGCGCCCGGCTGAGCGACGACTACAAGAGTCTGCAAGATGTTCAAACCCTGGTGGAAGGTGCGGAGCGCCGGATCGTGTTGGCTCCCGATGGAACCATCTACGTCACGGGTGCAGACCGTTTCCGGTTCTACGATTCAAAGTACGACGGCGTGGAACATGATTTCACGGACAACCCCGATATCGGCCGCAACTTTTCCGGTCGCGTTCTTCGGATCAACCGGGATGGCTCCATTCCCGGAGACAATCCGTGGCTCAACCGCGCGACGGTGCCGCCGGAGACCTTTGCCCACGGCCTTCGCGATCCTGAGGGCGCGGCCATCAATCCTGCCACCGGACAGCTCTGGGTCACCGATCACGGACCGCAGGGCGGCGATGAGATCGACATCGTACGGCCAGGACTAAACTACGGCTGGCCGGATGTGTCCTACGGCGTGCAGTACGATTTTCAAAGAACGGATGGCCGGAAGAATGTTCCGGTGGGGAACGGCCGCACGTCCATGCCGGGCGTGGAAGAGCCGGCGTATTTCTGGGTGCCCGATATCGCTCCGTCGGGGATGCTCTTCTATACAGGCGATCTGTTTCCCCAGTGGAAAGGGAACTTGTTCGTTGGCGCGTTGGAGGGCCAGGCGTTGGTTCGGCTGGTCTTGAATGGCGATCGCGTCGTCGCCGAAGAGCGGCTGCTCACAGACCGTAAGCTGCGAGTTCGCGATATCCGCCAGGGCCCCGACGGCGCTATCTACTTGCTCACTAGCGCTGGCCTTTCGCGGCTTACGCCGAAATAGCTGCGACGCCGGAGCGAGTGGTCATCCCTGCAATAGGGGCGGTTTGCGCCGATGCCAATCGGTAGACTGCTGGTAGGCATAGGCAATGGATAGAACCACAGGTTCGTGAAACGCCGGGCCCACCAGCTGCAGCCCGATAGGTAGCCCGTCCTTCGAGAACCCGCACGGCACGGTCATCGACGGTGTGCCGAACTGGTTGAACGCGCCCGTATTGCTGTGTGGACGTTGATGCGTTTCACTCACGGTCTCTGAAATCAGCGGCGCTGGTTCTCGCATGGTTGGTAGCGCCAGAATATCCACCTGCTCAAAGATGCGACGGATATCGCGCCGGCATTCACGCACCCGTTTCAGCGTCTCCACGTACGGAACCGTTTGTACCAGCTTTAGCCGATTCATTTGACGCTGCGACCACGGGTGATACAACTCGGGAGACTTGTCGAAGAAAGGCTTCTGATAGTGATACAGCTCCACATCATAGGTGCCGTTCTCGGCAACATGCAGGCGCGGGAGAGTAACGTCTATGACCTCCCGGACCTGGCCCTTCAAATGTCGAATTGCCTCTTCCACCGCCGACGCAACATCCGGATGCAGATCTTCAAAGAAATAGTCGCGCGGGATCCCTATCCGCAATTTCGCGATCGGAACGCGCAGCGCCTGCGAGTAGTCCGGCACCGGTTCTGCCAGCGTGATCGCGTCGTTCGGATCGTATCCGGCAAGTACCTGGAGCAGCGCAGCTGCGTCTTCCACCGTTCGGACAATCGGGCCGATGGTGTCCATGGAGTAAGCGGAGGGAACCACTCCGCGGGTGCTGACGCGGCCGTACGAGGTTTTGAAGCCCACCACACCACAGAACGCACCCGGAATACGTACCGAACCTCCATCGTCGCTTCCCACCGAGCCGAAGCAAAGTCCGGCCGATACGGCCGCAGCCGAGCCAGCCGAGGACCCGCCGGTGATTCTTTCCAGATTCCAAGGATTGTGGACTACGCCGAAACAGCCCGTGGTGCCGGTTCCTTCGAAAGCCATCTCATCCAGGTTGAGTTTACCCAGGAAGACCGGCCCCGCCGCCTTTAATCGCCGCGTCACTTCGGCGTCTTCCGTCGGAACGCGGTTCTTGAAAACGCCCGCCGCCGCGGTGGTCTTGATGCCGGCAGTGTCGATATTGTCCTTCAAGGCGATGGGAACCCCATGCAAGCGGCTTGCTACCCGACCGGCTTTCCGCTGACTATCGCATTCCCGCGCTTGTTGCAGAGCGGATTCCTCAGTCAGCGTGATGAAGGCGTTGAGAGAGGGATCCAACTTGTGGATTCGCGCCAGGCACAGCTTCGTCAGTTCTTCCGACGATACCGTGCCCTTGGCCAGCGCCTGCGAGGCTTCCGTGAGCGACCAATCCAGCGGATCAGTAGCAGCGCGCGCGCTCGAAACGGCGGCGATCGCCGCTGCGCCGGCCAGCAGTGTGCGTCGCGTCAAGTCGTCAGAACTCATAACGTCCTCCAAACTGGATAACGCGAGGAGTATTGAGAGTTCCGTTGTATTTACCGAACGCAACGGAGTTGCTCATGCTCAACGACATCTGGTTCACGTCGAAGCGCACCGAATTGGTTACGTTGAACGCCTCTGCGCGGATTTGAAAACTATGTTTCTCGTTGTAAAACATACGGAAGCGCTTGGACAGCGCTGTGTCGATGGTAAAGAATCCATCGCCGCGAAGTACGTTGCGGCTGCCGCTTTGACCCGGAAAGGTGAGCTCAAAGTCATTAAACGCGGCCGTTGGGTTCGGGAAAATATTGGGGCCGCCCGATGGGGAGTTGCTGACGCTGCCTTGTTGGACCGGGGCGATTTGTGTGGCAAACGGGGGATAATTCCAGTTGGTTGGCCAGTAGCCGCCGTTGCTCACCCCCACCGGCAGCCCTGAGGATTGACGCCAGATGGTGCTGACCTGCCACCCACCAATTACAGCGTTCCAAAACTTATTCACGGTCCCGCCTACAAGACGTCCGCGCCCGAAAGGCAGTTCGGCAACCATGAATGCGCTTACCAGGTTGCGCACGTCATAATCGCACACCGCCCGTTCCTGACCGGGATTCCAGGGATTCTGAATGAGCCCGAGACCGGAACCCTGGGGGCCATTGGGTCCATCGGACTCACGCGTAGAACCGAAGTCGATGCACTTAGACAAGGTGTAGTTCACATCGAACTGGATACCACTGCTAAATTGCTTGCGAACGGTAGCTTCAAACGCATGGTAATCCCCTGCCCCGATGGAGCGAAAAGCAGTAAGGGCGACATATTGAGGGTTATACATTGCGTTCGGCCCCAGGATGCTGCAGGGTGAGCAACCGGTGGCGCTGGCGTCGATGACTTGCAGCGCGGTAGTGTCGCTGTCCGGATTCTGGGCCCAGGCGTTTTGGTAGATGTTCTGCGTAGCCGTCAATCCTCCTCCAGCATATCCCGGATAAAGATCCTGAAAGAACGGAATGGAAGGAACTTTATTCGCCGGCAAATTTTCGCGCACATACTGCTGCATTATGGTCGCTGCCTGGAAGTAGGTTTGTCCGGATTTGTTGTCGACCAGGTTGGTATACATCCCCACGTCGTCTGCAACCAGAGAACGTCGGGACAGGCGCCCGATGTAAGAAGTTTCAATATGGAATCCATGGGGTAAATCCCGGCCAATGCTGAAATCGATATTCATGGTGTAGGGGCTCCGGATGCTGCTGTCTACACCGGAAGTGGCGGCAAACACATCGGGGGCAACTTGTGGAAAGCCCCCGGTCGGGGCGGCATGGCAACAGCCCCGCGGGGATTTGGTTCAGGCTAATGAAGCGCGGCACGGTCTGATAGGTCTGCGTACCGGCGTTTTGCAGCGTGGCGGAGAAGCCTAACGAAGTCGCGTCCGCAATGCGGATGAGGCTTTGGCCAAACTCGTCGTAGTACATGCCGAAGCCGGCGCGAATCGATGTTTTGCCCGCCCCGCCGAATAGAGTCTTCAGCCAGCCGGAATCGGCTTGCGGGGAGTAAGCCAAACCGACGCGCGGAGCGATGTGGCTTTGAAACGGATACAGCGAGTGACCCCCTGGTGCGTTGGCCAGTTGGAAGCTAAGCGGAGTAACCATCGATTGCGGCAGTCCCTGCTCCGCCAGTCCTGCTCGATCATTGGCCCACACGCCCAGTGGAATATTGGTGGAAGTCTGATATCCATTTACTTCGTAGATCGGCGGATCCAGGTTCACGTGCGCCCCGGCGGAAACCGTGAACCCGCGAGTCACCTTCCAGGTATCCATCAAGAAGAACTCAAACTCGTTGTCGGCAAAGTCGCGCTTAATCCCCTGGCCTTGCGGCAGGAGCGCTCCTTGCTTGTTGTAGTTGTAGTTCCCGGTACCTTGCGCCACCAACCCGAGCAGATTCACCATCTGGTTGGTATAGTCGCTTAGCGTGTCGGGATTTACATTAGGCTCCAGCAGGTACCGCGCATTGTCGACAAACCATCCGGGCGTCATCGTGGCATCGCTATAGGAATTGGCAAAAGACAGACGCCGGGTCCGGATAAATCGCAGCGATCCTCCCGCTACTACGGTGTGAGCGCCGTGCGTCCAGGTGAGATTCTCTTCAATATCGTGCACCGGAATAGTCGCGCTGAGCGGAGTGGTGGAGGCGACGGGATTATCAAGATCGGAGAACCCGACAATCGGCTGAGTCTGCACCCCCGTGTTGTCGTACGATTGCCGGGTGAAACCGTACCGCAGGCTATTCACCAGGGCCGGCGTGATAATCCAGGTGTGCCCCACCGCGACCCCTTTGGCATTTTGGAGAGTGACCGTTGAATCGGCCTGTCCGGGAAATTGTGGAACGCCGCTTGAAGTGCTGGTGGAAGGAACGTAGTGGTCGTTTTGAAGCTGCCCTCGGAAGAAGAGAGTCTGTTTTCCGTCGGAATCCAGTTGATAGTCTGTCCGGGCGATGTAGGTGTCGTACTTGAGTGGTACGGAAGCGTTAAATCGATATCCCGCGGTGTTCAGTCCATCCCCAACGGTATTGTCGTTCGGGGCCGGGTATGACTGAAGAATTTTCAGCACGGCAGCGCTTTCGCCGATATGCTGTGGATCGATCTGCTGGATTTGCGCGGGGGTCAGCTGTGCCAGCGATCCGTCGGTTGTCGAGTAGGTAAAGATGCCCTGGCGGAAAAGCATGTTCGGAACCACGCGCACCGCGGTAGCGTCGCTGGCATCCCTTCGCCCTTCGTAGTTGAGGAAGTAGAACAGCCTGTTCTTCTTGATGGGGCCACCGATCGACGCGCCGAAAACGTTGCGAATCAGCTTCTGGCGCGCGATGCCGTCCTGATTGTTGAAGAAGGAATTGGCCGAAGTGTCGGTGTTCCTGGTGTACTCATACAGCGAACCGTTCAATGAGTTTGTTCCCGACTTGGTCACCAATGCTACCTGTGCGCCGGAGGTGCGTCCCACGTCGGCACCGCCGTTGGTAGTTGTGGTTCGAAACTCCTGGACCGAATCGAGTGTCGTTCGGAGCACGCTAGTAAACGCGGTCCGAAACTGTTCGTCATTCACATCTACGCCATCCAGCGTAACGTTGCCCTGATCGCTCTTGCCGCCATTGACGGAGCCGCTGCGATAATCGTCGCGCTGGCTTGGATCGCCGAAATAAGTGACGCCGGGCTGAATGGAGAGCAGGCCGATGACGTTTCTGGCATCGAAGGGCAGCTCGAGAATAGGACGTGTGCCGATGGCATTACCGATAGTGGCGTCTGCCGTATTCACCTGGGTGGTGCTGGCGTTCACGGAAACGGTTTGTTGCACCGCACCTACAGTGAAATGAATGTCTACCGTCGACGGCGTATTCACCAGCAACTGAACATTGTTGACCACGGCGTCGGAAAAACCGGTCGCGCGAGCGGTCACCTGGTAGGTGCTGGGCTGCATCTGAGGCAACGAGTAACGGCCTTGGGAATCGGTGGTGGCCGTGCGCTTCTGATTGGTGTCTGAGTTGACCACCGTAATCTCGGCTCCGGGAACGACACCGCCTGAGGCATCGGTCACAAGTCCGGTCAAAGATGAAGTCGATTGTGCCTGCATCGAAGCAAGCGAAAGCGCCAGTAAAACAGCGATGGAGATAAGCTTCATTGCACAAACCCTCTCTGTCAGTCGTTCCTAATCACAAAGCGCGGCGACGGGAGTAGACGTCAACGAAGACGCTGGAGGAGCATGCGCCAAGCCAGCGGCTTGCAAAGCATGCAAAAAACTGAAATTGGATTATACAAACGGCGTGCGGCCCCGTCAAGACCTGAGCCGTCTTATTGCCAATCTCGCTTCGCAAATCGTTCGCCGCCGCATTTGACAACTCGTTGGAAAGTCGGCTACTCTTCTTATCTTGCAAGAGATGGCAAGGACTTGCAAGCTCTCAGTCGAACTATCCAAGGCACGAAGGAATAAATCCTATGATGCGGATCGCCCTGAAATCTGCTCTTATTGCTGCTCTAGCGATCATCGGATGGGCGCAACAACCCTCCGGCGCGAAGAGGCCCAAGGACATCGGTTATCCGCTGCCAGCTCACGGCCAGCACGGCATGGTGGCTTCGTCCAGCGGAATTGCAACCAGCGCCGGGCTGGATGTGCTGAAGCGCGGCGGAAACGCGGTGGACGCAGCCGTCGCGGTGGCTCTTGCTCTGGCTGTAACGCATCCGAGCGCGGGCAATCTGGGCGGCGGCGGTTTCATGCTGATTCGCATGGCGGACGGGCGGGCAGCCGCCATCGATTACCGGGAAACCGCTCCTCGGAAAGCATCGCACGACATGTATCTCGGTCCGGACGGAAAGCTGGTGCCGAAGCTTTCAACGGACGGTTACTTGTCCTCGGGAGTGCCGGGCACCGTAAGCGGACTCTCGCTGGCTCTGTCGAAGTTCGGCAAGATCGAGTTGGGCCGATGCAATCGAACCCGCCCGTAAGCTCGCCCTAGAGGGATTCCCAGTCAGTTACTCGCTGGCTGCCAGCCTGCGGAGCTCTCATGCTGTTGGCGCGTTTGCCGAAGGCAAGCGTATTTTCCAGCGCGACGGAAAGTTTTATCAGGAAGGCGAGATTCTCAGGCAACCCGAGTTGGCCGCCACGCTGCAGCGCCTGCAGTCCCACGGCCCGCAGGAATTCTATGATGGCCGCACCGCCCAGTTGATTGCCGCCGACATGCGCGAGCATGGTGGCCTGATTACCGCCGAGGATCTGAAGAATTATCACGCCGTTTCGCGGGAACCCCTAAAAGGCAGCTATCGCGGTTACGAGTTGCTCAGCATGCCGCCTCCCAGTTCGGGAGGCATTGCTTTATTCGAGATGCTGAATATCTTGGAACGATTTCCCATGGCCTCTCTGGGGTTCGATTCCTCCCAGAAAGACCACATAATGATCGAAGCGATGCGCCGTGCTTTTGCCGACCGCGCTGAGTTTTTGGGCGACACCGATTTCGTTCGTGTTCCCGTCTCGGGTCTCATTTCCAAGAAATACGCCGCCGAATTGGTGAAAACCATCGACCCTGCTCGCGCCACTCCCAGTACCGTGATCGGGCACGGCCAACCCGCCGGCGATGAGCCTCCGCAAACCACGCACTTCACCGTAGTGGACGCCGATGGCAACGTGGTAGTGAATACGTACACTCTGAACGGAAGCTACGGCAGCGGCGTGGTGGTGCGCGGCGCGGGGTTTTTCATGAACGACGAAATGGACGATTTCGCGGCCAAGCCCGGCGTTCCGAACATGTTCGGGCTGATTCAAGGCGAGGCGAATTCCGTCGCTCCCGGCAAGCGCCCGCTTTCCGCGATGACACCTACGCTGGTGCTCAAGGACCAAAAACTGGTTCTCGCTCTGGGAAGCCCTGGCGGACCCACTATCATTAATACTGTATTGCAGATAATCCTGAATGTTTTCGATTATCACATGAATATCCAGCAGGCAGTGAATGCGCCGCGCTTGCATCATCAGTGGATTCCGGATACTGTAGGCTTCGAGCCATTCGGAATTCCTGAGGACACGCGGCGAGCGCTGGAGAAAATGGGACATCAATTTGCGGCCCGAGCGGGATATATGGGCGATGCCGAGGCCGTTATGATCGACCAGGAAAGCGGCATGCGCTGGGGCGCTTCGGATCCGCGCAACCCCGACGCGGCTGCTCTAGGCTACTAGTGGGCTGCCTGCCGACAATCTTTACCGCCAAACGTAACGCACGCACGTGTGGCGCACGCACTCCTGCGTGCCGGGTTCACACTCGTGTGACACGAGTGTGGGCTCAGCAGGATGCACTAAATAGACAGCACAACACAGACACGGCGGGAAAAGGTGGCGTGAGTGACGAAAACGACCTTGGAGCAGTTGGCTGAAAAAGCCCAAGTTTCCATTAGTACGGTTTCCCGTGTTCTCAACGGCAAGAAAGGCGTCAACGAAGGAACGCGCCGCCGCGTGCTTTCCATTCTGAAGGGCGCCAATTACGGAACGGCGAACACAGTAACCTCCGCGCGCGCCAATCGCGTCATCGGGGTGTTAGTGCCGGAAGCCGCCCAGCACTGGGGCTTGCACTCCAATTTCATCCGCGAAGGCCTGCAGGCGGTCACCGACATCGGACGCCAATCGAATTACATCACCATGGTGGGAGCCTTCAGTCCCGATTTGGGCGGCCGCGCGGAAGATCGCATGATCCTGGACCGCGAGTTCGCAGGCGTCCTGCTGTTCCGCACGCGCGATGAGGAGCAGGATTCCAAGCCGTTTCGCGATCACAACATTCCCTATGTCGTTGTCAATCGTCTGCTTCCAGGAAGTGCCATACATTATGTCGGTGTCGACCATTGCGAGGTAAGCCGCCGAGCGACGGCTTTTCTAATCCAGAACGGCTACCGGCGCATCGGAATCCTGTTGGGCGACACGCATTATATTAGTCATCAATTGTATTCGAGTGGCTATGCAGAGGCTCACGCCGAAGCCGGCCTGAAGGTAGATCCCTCGCTGATGGCAACCATCGAGCTGAACGCGGAAGAGGGTTACGCCGGCACGGAGCGCTTGATGAAGCAGCGTAAGCGGCCCGATGCGCTGATCGTTCCGAGCGACCGGTCCGCAATCGGTGCACTGAAGGCGATGCGCGATCTCCGCATCAAAGTTCCGGCTGATATCGGGCTACTGTCGCTGGACGGAACCTACGAGACTGTCTTCACCAACCCTCCGCTCACCGCTGTGGAGATGCCTTGGTACGAGATGCTGGCACTATCCACCACGCTGCTGATCCGAATGGTGGAGGACCGGCCTCCTATCGAACAAATCGGAATTCGTTTTGCTTCTCGACTGGTGATACGCGAGTCGACGCGCGTGCGATGCTAATCAAGAATCCTGGGGCCCACGTAGCTTCCACACGCCCCGCCGGCGCAGCACTAGCGCGTAATAGCAGGCCGATACGATTACAATCCCGAGCGTCGCAAACAGGCTGGGACGTCCAATCACAGGGTCGAACCAACTGGTCCACACCACATAAACCATAACCGCGAGCGCCGCGATGGGAGCCAGTGGAAACCACGGCATCCGGTAGTGCCCGTGCGCCGTTCCGCCCCGCCAACGCCCCACGAGAGCCGCCACGCAGAGGGCGGAATACACCAGGATCAGTCCAGTGCCGGTCAGCACTAAAAGCACGTTGAGGTTTATAAGGCACGCAAGAGCCGTCAGTACGCCACACAAAAGAGTGGCTACCCAGGGCGAGTGGAAGCGGCCGTGGGTACATGCAAGAGCTTGGCTGATCGGCCGAGGCCACACTCGATCGCGGCCTGTGCTAAACGCCACACGCGCGGCCACCAGCAGCACCGCGATGGTTGCATTGAAAATCGCCAGCGCCACGCCCAGGCTGATACCGGTGTTGAGGGCCGCGCCGCCACGCGCCAAGATGAATTCGCCGAACATGTTTCGGGCCCCGAACAACGCCTTCAGGTCCGGTGCTCCCAGGAGCACGCCTGTCACCGGCAATAGCTCTGCAATTACCGTGATTGCCAGCGCCCACAGGATTGCGCGCGCAACATGCCGCTCCGGCTCGTGCATTTCCTCGCTAAAATTCACTGCGCCCCCGAACCCGTTGTAAGCGAAAATCGCGATGGAGGTTGTCATGCCGATTACCGCGATCGGCACATGCACCAGCGAACCGCCGCTCAGCAACACCGGATGCAGGATCAGGTCCGTGAGGGGCCGGCTGACGTGCAAGAAGCCAAGCGCGGCCATCGCGGTGAGCGCGAGTATCTCTACCAGGAGAAAAACGCCTGTTAGCGCGGCGTTGGTGCGGATGTTCAGAATAGCGATCAACGTAGCCAATGCAACGGTGGCGATCGCTGTCGGGATGATCGGCAGGTTCGGAATCAGCACCCCGAGATAGGTGGAAATGGCCAACGCCATCACCGCTGGAATCAGCAAGCTGATCACCAGGTACACTCCCATTACGATGAATCCCGGCAGTGCGCCCATGAGGCGGCCAACGATTGCATATTCGCCGCCTGCGAGCGGATAGGCTGACGAAAGCTCGGCATAGACAAACGCCATGAATAGTCCGACCAGCGCTCCTAAAGCCATACTGAGGAAGGCGCCCGACCCGCTGGCTAGAAACAGACCCGGCACAACAGTGAAAACAGAAGACGCCGGTGTGGAATTCGAAAGAGTAATCAGCAAGGTGCCAAGCACCTTCATGCTGCGGTGAAGCCGGCCTGCCGTGGCTACGGCTACCATACGAGCCGCGCTCGAGAAGTGCTCCGCAAGCCTCTCTGGATATGGTGGAGCGTCGTTGCCGTCATAAGGTCACCTCAATGAAATGCCTGTATGTGCGGCGTGGCAGCAGGGGTCTAGAGGATTTGGTTTATTCTATCACTTGCGTCCGCCAACTCTACATCGATCGCGCGCTCTGTTGCTGGGTGATGATAGCCGGCTGCGCCCATTAATTGCATACAGCCGATTTAAGAGGTTGGAGCCACCCGCCGGGATCGAACCGGCGACCTGCTGATTACGAATCAGCCGCTCTACCAGCTGAGCTAGGGTGGCTTGGTCTGCGTCAACCACTTACTTGAGACCCGCGGGAAAATAGACTGGCCTTCTCCCCTGGTTCCCGTGTCTGATTTTAGCAAATGGCCGAGCCACGCGACCAGTAGTGCGCGTGAAGCGAACCCGTTGACGTCCCTTATGATGGTTTGTCATGAGCGCTCGATCGCATTCATTCCTTTACACAGCAGTGGGACTGCTATTCGCCTTGGCAGGAACCGCTGCCGCGCAGACTCCAGACCTGATCCTAATCGACGGCAAAATCCTGACCGTCGACGCGAAGGACTCCATTGTTGAGGCTGTCGCCATCGCCAAGGGCAAGATTGTCGCAGTGGGGTCGAGCGTGGAGATCCAGCGGCGAGCCGGGCCGGCCACGCAGGTCATCGATCTTCACGGCCTTACGGCTACTCCCGGTTTGATCGACACCCACGGCCACTTTGCCGCCAGCGGCGTCGACGAGCTATTCAGCGTAGTGCTGAACGACGCCCAACGAGTAAGCGACGTGCAGGCCAAAATCCGCGCGAAAGTTGCTCAGCTAAAGCCCGGCGAATGGCTGGTGGGCGCGGGATGGGACGAGAGCAAGCTGGCTGAACGACGGTACCTGGTGGCATCCGATCTGGACAAAATCACGCCCAATAATCCGGTATGGCTGATGCACACCACCGGCCACTACGGAGTCGCCAACAGTTATGCGTTGAAGCTCGCGCACATCACCGCTGCGACGCCGGACCCGCCCGCGGGCACCATTGACCGCGACGCCCACGGCAACCCAACCGGGGTGTTGAAAGAATCGGCGAAGGACATGATGGTGAATCTGACTCCCGCCCCTACGCCGGAGCAGTGGCGCCGTGGAATCCTGCACAGTATCGAGGGATTGCATCGCGAGGGCATGACTGCGGTGAAGGACCCCGATGATACCCAGCCCATGTGGGACGCCTACCGCGAGTTGCTGAATGAGCATAAGCTGGACGAACACGTCTTCGTGCTGTGGCACGCGGGCAGCACCATGGAGTCCGCGCGGCAGGCTCTGGCGCAGATTTCCGCGCTACCCAAACCTCCCGGCTCGCTGGGCGATGGCCTGTTGCTATCCGGCGGCGCAAAAATTTACATGGACGGCAGCGGGGGCGCGCGCACCGCCTGGATGTATCAACCGTGGAATAAGAACCGTACGGAAATCGACGGAACGAACGTTGGCTACCCAGCCACCGATCCAGAAATCTATCGCCAGATGGTCCGCTTGTTCCACCAGGCCGGCGTTCACGTGGGCACGCACGCTATCGGAGACCGCGCCATTGACTGGGTAGTGGATACCTACGCTGAAGTTCTGAAAGAGAAGCCCACGCGCGGGCTGCGGCACAGCATTATTCACTGCAACATCCCTACCGATCACGCCATCGCCGTGATGGCGTCGCTGCAAAAAGAGTACGACGCCGGTTACCCCGAGGCGCAAGCGCCTTTTATGTGGTGGATCGGCGATACCTACGCGGGCAATTTCGGCCCTCAGCGTTCCCTACGCCTGGAACCTTTCAAGACGTGGCTCGCGAAGGGCGTGCATTGGGCGGGAGGGTCCGATTACGATGTCACTCCCTTTGCAGCGCGCTACGGCATCTGGGCGTCGATGGAACGCGAGACGCTCAAAGGTCTTTACGGACTGCATCCTTTCGGCACCGCCGAAGATATCGACGTCCACACCGCGCTACGCTCCTACAGCTCATGGGCAGCGCGCCAGTTGTTTCTCGAGGACAAAATCGGAACCATTGAGCCCGGTAAGGACGCCGACATCGCGGTCTGGGATCACGACCTTTATACGATGCCCGCGCCGGACATCAAGAACCTCAAGTGCGAACTTACCCTCTTCGCCGGCCGCATCGTTTATCGAGATGCCGCCTCGCCGATCACTATTCGAAAATAGTATTCGGCTACGCCAGTTGCTTATTGATCGGCAGGTCGCGGATGCGCTTGCCAGTGGCCGCGAAGATCGCGTTGCAGATGGCCGGCGACATGGGCGGAACACCGGGTTCGCCCACGCCCGCGGGTGGAGCGGTGCTGGGCACGATGTGAATGTGCGTTTCGAGCGGCGCTTCATTGATGCGCGCCACCGGATACTTATCGAAGTTCCCCTGCTGGACGCGGCCGTTGGCTGCCGTGATTTCGCCCATCAGCGCGATACTGGTCCCAAATACGGAAGCGCCTTCCAGCTGTGCGTGTACGCGATCGGGATGAATCACCTTGCCGGTGTCGAGCGCGATGTCCACACGCGGAATCCGAATCTTGCCCCTGTCCACTTCCACTTCCACCACCGTCGCAACATAAGTAAGGAAGCTGCGGTGAACCGCGATGCCCAACGCGCGCCCGTTGCCCGCCTTCTTCTTCGCCCAACCGGATTGCTCGGCTGCGATTTCGATGACGCGACGCATGCGCCCGATGTCGAGCATGTATGGATCGGGACCCTTGCGATCCGCCGGCGCACGCAGATCGATCTTGCGCGGTTTGCCTAAAAGGTCGAGCAAATACTCCACGCGATCGCGACCCGCGGCGGCCGCAAGCTCATCGGTGAAGGATTGCACCGCGAATGCGTGCGGGATGTTCGCAACCGACCGCATCCAACCAATTCGAATGTGTGTGTCCGCCGGTCCGCACTCAGCGCGGAAATTGGGCAGATCGTACGGAACGTCGGTCCAGCCCATGTCCAGCTCGCCCATGCCGTACTTGGCGTTGACATCGTCCTGCGATTCGATGGGCGGGAAAACGCTCCGCTGTAGCCAGGCCGTGGGACGGCCTTTCTCGTCCGTGGCCGCCTTGATGTACATGGCCGCAACCGCATGATAAAAGTCGAAACGGATATCGTCTTCGCGGGTCCATACAACTTTCACCGGTTTTCCCAGTTGCTTGGAGAGAATGGCCGCTTCGGCGCAGTAGTCCGGTTTTGATTTGCGTCCGAAGCCGCCGCCTAACAGCGTCACGTGGCAAGTGACGTCCGCCGGCTTGAGGCCCACAGCCTTCGCCACCGTATCTTGCACCGCTTGTGGATTCTGAGTGGACGCCCACAGCTCAACTTTTCCGTTCTTGAATTCAGCCACCGCCACCGGCGGTTCCATGGACGCGTGCGCAAGAAGCGGCACATAATATTCGGCTTCGTGGACTTTGGTGGCTTTCTTGAACGCAGCATCTACATCGCCGTCGTTGCGAGCGGATTTGCAAGCTTGCCGCGCCGTGTCTCGCAGCGTCTTCTTATATGCAACGGAATCGTAATTCGCGTTAGGGCCATGCTCCCAATCGATTTTGAGCTTCCGGCGGCCTTGCATCGCGGCCCAGGTATTGTCGGCGATCACTGCGACACCGCCCAGAGGTTGAAATGCATAAGGCGGCTTGAAGGGCGGGATAGTCAGCGTCTTTGAAACGCCGCGCACCTTGCGTGCTTCGGCGTCGTCATAACTCTTCAGCTTCCCTCCGAACACCGGCGGATGTTCAATGGACGCATACACCATCCCCGGCATCCGCGCATCCATTCCAAAAACCGCGCTGCCGGCGAGAATGTTATCCAGGTCCACAATGGGCACGTTCTTGCCGACATAACGATACTCGGCCGGGGACTTGAACTTGAGCTGCTCTTTCTTGGGCACGGGCTGTTTTGAGGCCGCCGACACCAGTTCGCCGAATCCCAATTTGCGGCCCGTCTTCGAATGCAGCACCTCATGATTTTTGGCCTGGCATTCCGATGCCGGCACGCCCCACTTGGATGAAGCCGCGCTTTCGAGCATCATGCGCGCACTGGCGCCGGCCTCTCGCATAGCATCATAAAAATCGCGGATCGACTCGGAGCCGTCCGTGTCCTGGCTGCCGTATTTCTTGTCGCCGATGGCCTGCTCAATCTTGACCCGTGCCCAGTCGGCATCCAGCTCCTCCGCCACAATCATCGGCAAAGCCGTGCGGATTCC
The DNA here is from genome assembly GCA_963747945.1 of Bryobacterales bacterium. Lineage (GTDB taxonomy): Bacteria > Acidobacteriota > Terriglobia > Bryobacterales > Bryobacteraceae > Palsa-89. The sequence continues at coordinate 115,105 of CAVVHB010000022.1, read as the reverse complement.
CGTTCCCATTTCCGAGCGATGCGCGACGATGATCACCCGTCCATCCGGTTCCAGGCCCAGGTAGACGCTGGGTTGCCAGCTGGCATCGGCGGTCGGGGCCGCTAACGATTGCAGGGGAAGAACGCCCGCTCCTAGAACAAGAGCGCCCGCGGAGAAAACGCCGCCCATGAAGTTGCGCCGGCTGACCACCGCAATTGATTCGTTGCTCAAATTCTTAGCGTTCATGCTTTCACCCCCGCTGCCATCTTCACCGCCTGCCGAATCCTTTGATACGTTCCACACCGGCAGATGTTGCCCTGCATGGCTTCGTCGATCTCGCGATCGGTCGGCTTCGGCTTTTCTGTCAGCAATGATGCCGCCTGCATGATCTGGCCGCCCTGGCAGTATCCACACTGCGGTACGTTCAGGGTTCGCCAGGCTTTCTGCAGCGGATGGTCGCCCTTGGGACTGAGCCCTTCAATGGTCGTGATGCGCTTGCCGGCCACGTCGCTCATATTAGTGACGCAGCTTCGCATCGCTTTGCCTTCCACATGTACAGTGCAGGCGCCGCACAGGCCCATCCCGCAACCGAACTTTGCGCCGGTCAGTTCCAGCAGATCGCGCAAATACCATAAGACCGGCATTGCGGGATCGCCATCATACTCTTTCACTAATCCATTCACGGTGAGTTGAATCATGCTCATTCCTCTTTTTGAGCGTGGATCGGATCAACCCAGCGCACAGGGCTCGGCTCCTCCACAGGTTCGATATTCAGGTTCACTACCACGGCTTCGTTGTCGCTTCGCACCAGCACACACTCCAGCGTCTCGTCGCTGGACGCATTGATCTCCTGGTGCGGTACGTAGGGTGGGACATAGATAAAATCGCCAGGCCCAGCCTCGGCGACAAATTCGAGTCGATCGCCCCAGCGCATGCGGGCGCGGCCGCGAACTACATAGATCACGCTCTCGAGCGCACCATGATGATGTGCGCCGGTCTTGGCATTAGCGAAAATGCTGACGGTTCCCGCCCAGATCTTCTGCGCTCCAACACGGGCGCTGTTGATCGCCGCGGCGCGGCTCATTCCCAGCGTTTGCGCCGTGTTGGTGTCCAGAGAATCCTTGGGGATCACCTTCACCCCGTTCGTTTTCCAGTCGCCCATAGCTTGTCAGGTTAACCCCCAGTTTAACCGACTTTGCACAGTTCAACTAGACCGGCATGGTAGGTTGGCAGGGTGACTCCCAAATCCAAGTCAGCTTTGGCGATCCTGCTCGCCTTGGGGGCATGGCCCTCCTTGGCCGCAGTGCCCGATTTCCGCCTCCAGAAGATCGGAAATGGAATTTGGGCCGCGATCGTGAATGACGAAGGGCTGGCCGGCGGAAACGCGGGATTTGTGATCGGCGACGACGGCGTCCTGGTGATCGATACCTTTCAAGATCCCCGGCCCGCCAAGGCGCTGCTGGCCGAAATTCGCAAGCTAACGCCTTTGCCCATCCGTTTTGTCGTCAATACTCATTATCATCTGGACCATGTCAACGGCAATGACGTGTTTGCCGCCGCGGGAGCCACCATTGTGGCGCATCGCAACGTGCGTGCCTGGATGCGCACCGAGAATATAAAGATGTTGGACCCTCCGGTGACGCCGGAGAAGAAAGCGCGCGTCGAATCGCTCACCTTGCCGACCGTGGTCTACGATAGCCACATTGAACTCTACTTAGGCTCGCGCCGGATTAACGTTCGCTATTATCCCGGCCACACCGGCGGCGATTCGGTTGTCTCAGTGCCCGACGCGCATGTGGTTTTCTGCGGCGACATGTTGTGGAAGCAGCACGTTCCGAACCTGATCGATTCCTCCACTAAGCCGTGGATTGAATCGCTGGACGCTATGCAAAAGGATTACGGTCCATCCATTTGGGTTCCCGGGCACGGCGGTGTCGCTACTGCTCAGGACGTTCTGACCTTTCGAAAGTATCTCGCCGACTTGCGCGACGGCGTCCGGCGCGAGCAATCTGCCGGGAAGTCCGGCAACTCGCTGGTGCAGGCGCTACTGCCAGGCCTGAAGGCCAGCTATGGAAAATGGGCCTTCTTCAGCGACTACGCCGGCCCGGGCATCGAACAAACCGCGCAAGAGCTGTCGGGGACGAAAAGGCTTCCGCCTAATCCCCCGCAATAGCTTCGAGACCCGCCGCTCTGGCTGGATTGAGGAAAATGGTCTGGTGAGCAATGCGCGCCAGCGACGTACGATGCGTAATCAGGATCGCCGTGCGGCCCTCGGCCACGCGAACCAGCGTTTCCGCGATAGCACGCTCGTTGGCTTCGTCCAGCGCGGAGGTGGGTTCGTCCAGGATCAAGACTTTTGGATTGGCCAACAAAGCCCGGGCCAGCGCAACGCGTTGGCGCTCGCCTGCTGAAAGAGTTTGCCCGCGTTCGGCGATGATGGTTTCGTAGCCATCGGGCAGCGCCAGAATCCGCTCGTGAACCGACGCGGCCTGGGCAGCGCTCACGATCTCATCCTGAGTGGCTTCGGGCCGTGCGTAGGCGATATTCTCCCGGACGCTGGCGTGAAATAGATAAGGCGCCTGATCCACCAGCATCATTGCGTGACGCACATCGGCCAGCCGAAGATCGCGCAGATCCTGCCCGTCGATGCGGATCGCGCCCGCGCCCGGGTCGTAAAATCGGACGAGAAGATCCGCCAGCGTCGACTTGCCCACGCCGCTCGGGCCAAGGATCGCGCAGATGGTTCCCGGCGCCACCCGAAACGAGAGATCCTCCAACACTCGCTCGCCGCCATAACCAAACGACACGCGATCGAACTCAATTTCCCCCCGAGCATTGCTGAAGGGCCGCGCCCCGGGCCGGTCCACTATCTCGGCGCGTGTGTCGAACAGCTCCCACACTCGCGAAAGAGAGACGCCGCCCGTTATCAGATTGCTATACAGGCCCATCAGGTTCTGCACTGGCGAGAGCAGGCGAAGATGGTAAGCCATGATGGCGACCAGAGAGCCAAGTTTTAGCGAACCGTCGATCACCAGCTTTCCGCCGTAAAGGAAGATCGCGGCCGTCGACAGCGTCAGGATGGTCCCGGGAACCGCGCCGGAGAGGAACGACATGAGCTGCATGCGCATGAGCGCGTCAAGGAAGCTCTGATTGCGCGCGCGAAACCGCTCCACCTCGCGCGTTTCAGCTTGCGCCGACACAACCAGGCGGATGCCCAGCAACGTTTCCAGCAGAAAGCTTCCGATGTCGGAACTGCGCTCGCGGACCGTTCGCACGCGCGCGGCCAGACGATGTTGGTAATGTTGCAACGCCCAGACGCTGGCGGGAACCGCCGCCACGCTTACCAGAAACAGCCGCGGACTGAGCGCCAGCATGATGGCGGCGCTGCCGATGAGAAAAACAACGTTGGACAGCACGCTCAACAAGCTGTCGGATGAGACGCGCTGCACCTCGGCGATATCATTATTAATGCGCGAGACCACATCGCCCAGCTTTCGCTGCGCCCAGAAGCGGGGCGAAAGCGTTTGCAGGTGCTGGTACAGAGCTACCCGCATATCAAAAAGCACCGAAGCCGAGACCCGGACATACTGATAGCTGGAGAAGATATTCAGCACGAATCCCAGCACCGTAACGCCGAACATCAGCCCGCTGACAATCAGCAGCATGCGCAGATTGCGCTTCAACAGCGCGTCGTCAATCAGAAGTTTCGAGATGTACGGTTGCAGCAGGCCGAATCCGGTGGACGCGATGCCGGCCAGAAGCACAAAAACCAGGCGGGGCCAGTAAGGGACGATGAATCGCAACGCGCGGCGATAACCATCCAGCAGAATTCTTTGCTCCGGCATGAGTCACTTTGTTAATAGCACATCGCATGCGCAGTTGTGGCGTACGCTTTAGCGCGACGCACTCGTGCGTGCCGCATTCACACTCGTGTGAATGCCAGGTGGTTGTTCAAGGTGTTCACAGGAGCCACAAATTCCTTCATTACGACATGACTCCTATAAAGAACTTCTATTCCCGTCAGCTTCACAACGGTGTATGATATTCCAATAAGGTTATGAAAATTCTGCTTGCATCGGTTCTGATGTTGCCCCTGCTGGCCCAGGCTCAGAAGCCGCAAGCTGCCCCGTCCGCAGAGCCGGCCATGACAGCCCCCGTTCAGGGCATTCCGGTCACAAATCAGTTGGTCATCTCCAAGTGCGGAGCATGCCACACCAGAGACGCGAAAGGCGACATGCTGCGCATTTCCTGGGAGCGCGCCACGCCCGAAGGTTGGGAAGAGGCCATCAAGCGCATGGTACGTTTGCGCGGCGTCAGCCTGACGCCCGACGAAGCGCGTTCCATCTTGAAATATCTGGCAACCGATCACGGCCTGGCGCCCGAAGAGGCCAAGCCGATCATGTACTACGCCGAGCATCGGGTTCAGGACGAGACCAACATCCCCAACGACAACGTGAAGGGCGCGTGCGCGAACTGCCATGTGTTAGCCAGGCCGCTGTCGTGGCGGCGCACGCCGGAGGATTGGAAAGATCTCGCCAACCTGCATATCGCTCTCTACCCGCAGGCCGACGAAGCATTCCGCTTGGGCCTGGGTGCCGGTGGTTTCGATGAAGAGCGTCACCACGCGGAACCCGGAGCGCCCCTGCCGGTGGACATCGCGCTGGCCTATCTCAGCAAAACCGCTCCGCTCGACACTCCTGAGTGGGCCGCCTGGCGCGCTCGGATGCGTGCGCCGAAGCTGGCAGGACGGTGGATCGTTTCGGCCTACCTTCCGGGACGCGGCAGGTTTTATGGAGACATGGAAGTGGAAGCGGCCAGCGGTACCGACGACGAGTTCAACACGCGCGTCAAGCTGACTTCGATCAAGGACGGTACAACCATCTCGCGCACCGGGCACAGTTTGGTCTATGCCGGTTATGCCTGGCGCGGACGGTCTAAGGGAACGCCTGCGGCCAATGCCGCACCCGAGGATCTGGGAAGCGCTATGCGCGAAGTGATGTGGGTTTCGCCCGATCAGTCCACCGCGCAAGGCCGCTGGTTCTGGGGCGAATATCAGGAGTTCGGGTTCGATGTGAAAATGCAGCGCGCCTCCGCCGATCCTACTTTGATCGGCGTCGACCGGACATTGCTCAAGGCTGGCACGCAAGGGACGCGTGTCCGCGTGGTCGCGGAGAGCTTGCCCGCCCAGATCGCACCCGCGGATCTGGACTTTGGAACCGGTGTCACGGTACGCCGCATTGTTTCTCACACCCCTACCGAAATCGTCGCGGAAGTGGACGTGGCCGCGGACGCCATTTCGGGCAAGCGCGACGTCGCTTTCCGCCGCTCGGTGTTGCAAAGCGCGATCGCGGTTTATGACCACATCGACTACGTCGCGGTGACGCCGGACTCGGCCCTGGCGCATCTCGGCAGCCCAGTGCATCCCAAGGGCTACCAGCAGTTTGAAGCGGTCGCCTACCAGCGCGGCGCGGACGGCAAATCGCACACCGCCGACGATGTCGAACTCGGACCCATCGACGTCAATTGGACGGTGGAAGAGTTTTACTCAGTCTACGGCGACGACGACAAGGAGTTCGTCGGTTCTCTCAGTAACTCCGGCCTCTTCACTCCGGCCTCCGATGGCCCCAATCCGCAGCGCAAATTCAGCCGGAACAATTACGGCGACGTTTGGGTGGTGGCCACTGCGAAAGACGAAAAAGACAAGGAGGGCAGGCCGCTCGCCGGCAAGTCGTATTTGGTTGTAACAGTTCCGACGTATATCAAGTGGGATCAGCCAGAGGTGGGAAATTGAGCGCTGCCTCCATCGCTACGCAAACCCGAGCTTACCGTTTGGGAGAGTTTCACCGCTTTGAAGCAGCCGGGGCAAATTTCCTGTACTTGGTCCCAGCCGGCGCGATCTTCGCCGTGGACACGGCCGTCCAGAAGCTCATCGATTGCCTGGCTACTGGCGAATTGTCGCACGAACAATTGGTGGATGGTCTCACCGCGAGCGGCGTCGCCCTTGCAGATGCGGAGGAATTGATCGGCGAGATGTACCTCGCCAACGTGATCCTCAGCCGTGAGTCCACGCCGGACCCGCCGTCCAAGCTGCCCGAGGTTTTTCCTATTCAGACGCTGGTGATGAACCTCACCAACCAGTGCAACCTGTCCTGCCAATACTGCTACGAGTTTGGCGCCGATAAAGTGGCCACGCCCGACGGCAAGCCGAAGTTCATGGACGTGGAAACAGCCAAGACCTCGGTGGATTTTCTGCTGGACCAATCGGGCGACCGGCGTTCCATTCACATCACGTTCTTCGGCGGCGAAACGCTGATGAATTTTCCGCTGTTGAAACAAGTGGTGGCGTACGCCAACCAGCGCGCCGCCGAACAGGGACGGCACATCGACTTCAGCCTCACCACCAACGGCACCTTGCTGACGCCGGCCATTATCGAGTTTCTCTCCGAGAACAACATCGGCGTCACCGTGAGCATGGATGGCCCCAAGGAGATGCACGATCATCTGCGGGTCTTCGCTAACGGCAAGGGCAGCTACGACATCATCGAGCCGAAGGTGCGCGCACTGATCCAAAACCACCGCACCCGGCCCATCACGGCGCGCGTCACGCTCACCGCGGGCGTCTCGGACGTGGTCCGCATCTTCCGCCACCTGAAGCAGGACCTGGGGTTTGCCGAAGTGGGTTTCGCGCCCGTCACCTCGTCGCCCAACCAGCTTTACTCCATCAACGCAACCGGCATGGATAGCGTATTGGATCAGTTTCACGTGCTAGCCGACGAATATTTGGAGTATGCCTTGCGCGGCGAATCGCACGGATTCTCGAACGTCAGCGACACTTTGGCCGAGCTGTGCCAGGGCGTGAACAAGTCGCATCCATGCGGCGCCGGCCTGGGCCTGTTAGGTGTAGGTCCTTCCGGGGACATCGCGCCGTGCCATCGCTTTGTCGACTCCGATGCGCACTCGCTGGGACACATTTCCACCGGTATCGACAAGGCCAAGCAGGCTGATTTCCTCAACCGCGGCCACATCGATTCCAAATACGATTGCCACACCTGCTGGGCGCGTCCCTTATGCGCCGGCGGCTGCCACCACGAAGCATTTGTGCGCTACGGGGACACAGGTCATCCCAATCTTCACTATTGCGATTGGATCCGGGACTGGACCGACACGTGCCTGAAAGTCTATGGCGCGATCGCGGCCAAGAACCCGGGATTTTTGCAGCAGTTTGCCGAAAGGAAAGCACCAGAATGAAACACATGCGAGCGCTGAACAAGAAAGCCGGGCGCATTGACGATTACGTAACTTCACGCACTGAGGATGTGGTCGGCCTGCAGGCGCCCACCCCCCAGCAGCGCCCCCACGTTCCAGCCGGTTGCGCGCTGATGTTCACGCCCGGCTGGGAAGTTGACGCGGCTGGCGGCACCGCCGGACTGTGTCAGCCCGTCGAGCGCGACATCTACGACTGTTTTGTCAGTTGCTATTGGCCGGCGCAGGTTCCCGATCATTTGAACAACGCGCCCGACTGGACGTCCAAATGCGCCAGCGCCACGAAGGACTGGCGAAATCTCGACCTGGTGTTCCCATAGCCGGTGGTCGAAGTAACGCTGGTGTTTTCATTTACCCGATGTTCCGCTGAGTTGGTGTTTCCCTAATGGCCATTTCAAGACTGACCCTGCTCGCCGCTAGTTGCGCGGCTTTCGCTGGTTTCGCTCGCGCCGGCACTTTGTACCTTCCCGCGTACCCTGCGGCCGTTCTTGTCTTTGACGAAGCGAAGGCTCAAATTGTCGACCGTATTCCACTCGAAACCGGCACGCCGATGTCGATCCACCTGTCGCCGGATCACAAGAAGATCTACGTCACCACCATTGATCACAACGGCATCGAAGTGATTGACGTCGCGACGCGCAAGGTGATCAATCACTTTGTACTCAACACATCCACCAAGCAATATCGCTTCTACACGGGAGCACCGGACCCCGACGGTAAGCTCTTTTACGCCGTAACCAGAGAGATCACAAAATTTCCGGAGCATTACGAAGTAGCCAAGCCCAAGTACACAGTCGTCGATCTGGAACAGCAGAAGATCGTCAAGACAGTGGACATTACCAAGGAAGAAGAGCCGCAGAATCAGGGCGACTACGGAGTAGGGGCGCTCGAAGTTTCGCCCGACGGCAAGTATCTGTACCAGTTTGGCCAGAAGATCAGCATCCTTCAAACCAGCGACTTCAAAGTGGTGGATCACATCGACCTGACCAGACCGGACTCACCCGGGATGGAGAACGCTCAATTCGGCACCGATCTCGATCTCGTCAATTCGCCTGGAGTGCACACTGCGGTATTCGTTTGGTCGGACCCCATTGTTCACAACCACGTTTTTGGCCTGGCTCGTTTCGACCTGACCACCAGGCACATCGATTTCAATCCGATTGGACCGGCTCCAGCCGGCATGGCGGGAATCCAGGTGACGCCCGACAAGAAGTGGGCTTATACGGTAGTGGCTAACGGAAAGAACGGGAACAAGCGCTGCGAGTTCTGGGCGTTCGACCTTGGGAGCGACCGGATCACGCAGAAGGCCGAGGTTCCCTGCCGCACGCGCTTCACACTCGGAATTTCAGCCGACGGCAAGAAGCTCTACATCTACGGGGCCGGCTTTGATATCGAAGTCTACGATGCGGCGACGCTCAAGTACGAGAAGACCTGGGACCTCAACAATGACGTAACCTACGCCGGCATTGCAGTTGTCCCGTAGCAGGATATGGAATGCCGATTCTGAGCCGCGCCCAAAGGAAGCGGTGTTCTAGCTCCGGATCCCGAATGTGATTATCCGAGGCGACGGCGTGGCGGCGTCTTGCTGCGCGTACCTGCTCACCAAAGCCGGCTTTCGAATTGATCCACAACCGCTAGCCCGCCCCCGATTGCCGGTAATTCTGCTGGGGGACCAGTCGCTCGCGCTCATCCGCGATATCTTCGACCAGCCTGGCTTGTTCGCGGATCTGCCTCGAATCCGAAAGCGGGTAGTGGCCTGGGGCCCCGGAGCCAAGCCGATCGAACTGGAGCATTCGGCCGTCGTTGTGTCCGAAGAGTTGCTCTTGCGAAGCATTCGGCCAACCCTTGTTCCCAACGGCGATTCCGGTTGGACGATTTTCGCCGCGCCGCCTCTTCCCTCCCCTGTCGTCCAACATCATTTTGGATCGCGAGTGGCTTCGGCATCGCCCGTTACGTTGAAGGAAAGCTCCGATCCCGCCGCGTGCTGGATCGAATCGCTCGAGAACGGTTGGTTATTTCTGGTTTCGGGCTGGCTGCTCTCCGTCGGGGCGCCGGCGGAAACATTACTCGCCGCTAGCCGCGTGGTGGCTGCCCAGATTACGAACATTGCTGGGAGTTCAGGCGAATTCCCGGCTTACGCGCGCATCGCCTCGCCCCTATGCGCGCCCGGGTGGCTGGCCTGCGGGACTGCGGCGATGGCTTTCGATCCCATCTGCGGTGACGGAACGGCGCATGCGATCCGGGAGGCCATCCTCGCCGCGGCGGTGGTTCGCGCGCTGGCCAAGGACGGCGACGTCGACGATTTGCTGTCGCATTATGAGGCGCGCCTCACAGCCGGATTCCGGCGTCACCTGATGCTGTGCGGGCAGTTTTACTCCACCGGCGGCACCGAAGGGCTCTGGAGGGCGGAGCTGGACGCCATCCATCGCGGCATCCAATGGTGCGAGGCCAAGCTAAGCGCTCACCCCAGTTTCCGTTATCAATTGCGCGGCTTTGAACTGGAAGCGGTCCGCTGAATTCCTTCGTCGCCCGCGGCCAGCAAAGCTGCCGTGGCGTACCCGGTGGCGGCGTCGCTCATGAATTTCTCCGCCATGACTCCGTAGGCCGAGTGCTTGTGGTTCATGGATTCCGCGGTCCAGAAACCACCTTGCGGATCCTGGTGCGCTTTCAGCCACGCCAGCGCCTTCGCCAGATTCGGCTGCGTCGGCGGCACTCCGGCCTCAACCGTAGCGTATGCAACCAGCGCAGTGGCGTAAGCGTTCGAACCAACCGCCACCGGCTCAGCCTTAGCACGCTCTTTCCACGGGCCCAGCGATTGGATGCTCCATCCGCCATCGGCTTGTTGCTTGCGCCACAGCTCATCCAGGAGCGCCTGCTTGTCGGCGCCCGGCAACAAATCTCGCAGCTTGGACGAAGCCCACAGCAGGAACACCCGGTTGTGCAATGGCGTTGTCTTTTGACCCTCGCGCAGATACTCGCGCATGGCCGCGATGTTCTCTTGGATCGCCGGACGAGCTTGATAATCCGCCGGCGCCAGCCCGGTGGCCAAAGCCGCCAGCGCCGCTCCATAGAACGCTGCGTCTTTCGTTTCCCAGGGATCGAGATCGAAATCGGACCACGGCCATGCGCCCTTATCGGGATCGCTCTTCAATTGCAGCGACCACATGCGATCGAATGCCTTTTCCCCTTCCGGGCTCAATTTTCCACGCGGTGTGTCGTCCATCGCCAGCACCAGGGAAGCCAGCACTACCTGCGCGCCATACACCTGTCCCACGATGGGTCCCTTCAGGCCGGCAAACAGATCGTTGGCGTCGGTGCGGATCACCGTGGCCCGCATGCTGGCATCCAGCACGCCTTCATACAGCGTAGGGCCGGTCTTCTCGCCTAATGACTTCCGCAGCGCGGGCCGTGTGAGGAGATAGGTCAAGCCGGTATGGCAAGAGACGCATGCTACGCCCGAGTGCATCGCCATTGGCCACGCCACCCATTCCTTCTGACGGCCATCCATGTATCGCTCGGCCAGTTGCGCGTTCCAGTCGGCACAAAAGGCCGGCGCCAGGGCCAGGGTCAAAAAGAGCGCAAAGGAAACGGCGCGCACCACTCTACTTATCAGGAACTTACCCGCCCCGCGCTCCGTTTTGCGCGAACTCCTCAAAACCGCGGCTAGACGAATTGACATAGCGCTCTCGTTAGCTCGGAGTATAGCCCGATTTCCGAAACGGGTCCAGCGCAACTTTGCGCAACTTGCACAAGGTTTAACCTTGACACGATTGAAACGGTTGGTTATACTCGTCTCCAAATTTCATCAAACCCACGTCGGTTTTTTTCTTAATACCAGGGGCGGCGGATGCACCGTGAGCTCTCGATTTTGAAAGCTGAAATGTTCTTCCAACTGGTTGCAATATAAATGCATCCGGCTGGTGCAATCACTTTCCGATGCGGTTTTTTTCCGCTCGCGGACAAGTGACCCAGCCGTGATGGAGTCGGCCAGAGCTCCCAGGAGAGCAGCCGAATATGGTCGGTATAAGGTCCATCGAAAACTTTGATGGATGTAGTTCATAGGCGTTCGATGGCGTTTCATGTCCGCCCGCGACAAGGCAGGACTGCTCTAAATTCACAAGGAGAGATTTGATGTCCTCTGCAAGTTCTCGAACATACCCGGTTTCTTTCGTGCCTCGTGACCGCCCGCTTGGTTTAAGATGGCTGCGTTCCATCTGCCATTTGGCTCTGACGATTTCTTGTGTTCTTGCGTTCTGTCAGATGAGCTACAGCCAGTCCACATTTGGCACCGTGCTCGGCACCGTGAAGGATCCCTCGGGCAGCGTGGTTGCCATGGCCACAGTCACACTCATGAACACGGGTACCGGCGCGGAGCATACCGCGACCACCAACTCGAACGGAGGGTATGAGTTCGTCAACGTCGAAATCGGAAATTACAAACTCACGGTAGACGCGCCCGGGTTTCAAAAAACTGAGTACCAGGCGTTCGACCTGGCCGCCCGAGCCACCGTGCGCGTCGACGTGGATCTCAAGGTCGCTTCACAAGTTACTTCGGTAACCGTCGAGGCTGTGGCGGTGGTACAGACCGATGCCTCCAACATCGCGGAGACCAAAGGCAGCCAGGAATTGACGGATCTTCCCGTGGCGATCAGCACACGTTCCTCTGGTTCCACCAGCGCCTACGCCACATTGGGTGCGCAGCCTGGCGTGCAGTTCGACTCCAACAATAACATCGAGGTCGCCGGCGCGGGCCCTTCGCAGCTTTCCTTCAGTATCGATGGCATTAGTTCCGTTGGACCGGGATCACTCGGCGCGCTCCAGGAAATATTCCCGTCCTTCAACTCCATCGAAGAAATCAAGATCAGCGAAAACCTCAACCCAGCCGAATTCGGAGGGGTGGCCGACGTGACCACCGTTTCCAAATCGGGAACCAATAGCATCCACGGTGGCGTTTTCGAGAACGTTCAGAACACCGACTTCAATGCCGCCGACACTTTTGCCAACACAGTCACCGAAGACAAGCTGAACAACTTCGGTATTTATTTGGGCGGCCCGGTGGTCCTGCCGAAACTGTACAACGGCAGGAACAAGACATTTTTCTTCGGAAGCTTCGAAGTCCTTCGATTGCCGAAGTCGCAGACCTTTCGTGAACAGCGTTCCCACGGAGGCCATGCGAAACGGCGATCTTTCCGCATACCTGGACCCCAACCTTGGTGGCGACGGCGTCCAGTTGACCGGCTACCCAAACAATCAGATTCCGAAGAGCCAGTTGAATCCCTACACCCAGAGTCTCTTGAATTTGCTCTATCCATTACCGAATTTTGGGCCGCCCGGTGCCATCGCAAATAACTATCTCGGCATATACCCGTCTCCCATCAACAGCACCCAGGGCGACGTCCGCATGGATCAAAGCCTCGGCCCCAAGCACCTGATCTTTGTCCGGTGGACCCACAAGAATCGAAGAATCACAACCCCGCAAGGACAAGGGTTTTATCCCAGCAACCCAAGCACGCCAGCGCTCGGCGGTGTTTCGAGGCCCGAAATCTATAATTCTTTGGCGACATCCTACAACTGGGTAATTTCCCCCACGCTGGTGAACGAGTTGCGCGGCGGCTTTAGCGTCATCTCTCGGAACGTTACCGGTGGTCTCACGTCTCCGCAATCGGCAGCCGACCTGGGCCTCACCAGCGGACCCGGCGCCCTGCCAGGCCCGCTTCCGCCCGGTTATGACACTCCCGACCATCATCCTGGCCGGATTCATGGGATTTCAGGCCCAATCCAACGACTTAAATCCGCATGAAGGCACCTACGAAGTCACCGATAGTATGACTTGGACCAAAGGCAAACACACTTTCAAGTTCGGCGGTGACTTCCGCTATCTCAGCAGCCTCAATACGCAGGTTTTCAACGATTACCGCATGGGCCAGTATCAATTCAACGGCTCCGTCATGAGCGGTCTGTTGGGGAGCGGTGCCGCCGTGCCGCTCGCCTCGTTCCTGTTGGGATATCCGGATCTGACTACCATCGCCACCGTGATCAACCCGAACACCGATTCTCGCGCAGGCGCCTACGCCATTTATGGGCAAGACGACTTCAAGCTTTCGCAATCCCTGACCATCAATTACGGCTTGCGCTGGGAATATCATCCCGGCTTCCATGACCTCAATGGCGACATGGTGAATTTCGATCCGTACTATCAAAACATCGTGAACGGCAAGAATACCGGTGCGGTCATCGCGGAAAATCAAACTGCCCTAACCACCAACCTCAACCCGGGGTTTGTAACGTCAGTTTCCCCAACTCCTATCATCCTTGCATCGCAAGCCGGTATTGGTCAGTCCTTGCGCGATGCCTCGCATAGAGATTTCGCTCCTCGCGTCGGCTTCGCCTGGCGTGTTTTCAACAACAATAGAACCGTCCTTCGCGGCGGATACGGCAGATTTATTGAATCGTTGTTGAGCGGCAACGCGATCGACGGTTGGTCGGTGGGAGCCAGCGACGTCGCAAACTTCTCCCAGACTTTTGGCTCCAATGGGATGCCAACATTTAAGGCGCCCTACTCTTACCCATCCAACATCGCGATACAGGGCAGCCAGTTCTTCGATTTGGCTGTTGAGGTTAAATTCAAAGATCCGATCGTTGAGGAATGGGATCTCACTTTGGAGCAGGATCTGGGCAAAGGCGTTGGGCTGCGCGTTTCCTACGATGGAAACCATGGCTACAACATTCCCACGGCAACGAATGCGAACCAGCCGCCTGCAAACACGTTGGGCTTCAACGATCCGGCAACGCAAGCCGCCATTCCGTTCCCATTGCTGTCGTATATCGCGACCACCAACACTCTCGGCTTTTCCAATTACAACGCCGGAACCATTTCGTTGAAGAAGCGCGCGGCGAACCTCCAGTTCGAACTGAGTTACACCTTTACGCGCGATCTGTCGAACGTCAACGGAGCGCCCACTGCGTCCGCTTCCGCCTACGCGAACGAGCTGGGGAGCACTTTATCGGATCCCTACCATCCAGGTCTCGACTACGGCAATGTGCCCTATGCTCGTCGTGAGCGCGTTGTTGCGAGTTTCCTTTATACCCTGCCCGTCGGAAAAGGCCAGACTTGGTTGAATAACAACGGCTTTCTCGACAAGATTGTAGGCGGTTGGCAGCTGGGTGGCCTGCTACTCTTCCAGAGCGGTCCGTTCCTCTCCACCACGCTATTGAGCGATCCGTCCGGCACTGGCTATAACATCTACGGCAATCTGTACGGAGTCGGCGGACGTGCCGACACGGTACCGGGAGTGAGCCCCTATGCGGGACAAACCACACATAACTGGAGCAGCTCGTACTACATCAATGCGAATGCCTTCACCGATCCCTGCGCGAATTGCGGTCTACCGGGCTACCCGGCCGCTATCGGCCGGTTTGGTGATGAGGGTTCCGGCTCCATCGTTGGGCCTGGCACGCAATCGGTATCGCTGTCGCTGATCAAGCGCTTTACCATCAGGGAGCGGATGCGAGCCGAGGTTGGAATGCAAGTATCCAACGCTTTCAACCATCCCAACTACGCTCCGCCAAGCTCCCTGATCGTGGGTGTCGCCGGATTCGGCCAGCTCACCGGGCTACAGGGCGGCGGCGGTTACAATGCCGACAGCGCCGGACCGCGTCAGATCCAGTTAACCGGACGCCTGACCTTCTAAGAATTGCACCATTTGCCTCGACTTCGGCTCGCGATCTTCCTACTGGGGATCGCGAGCCTTTCCCCGCTCAAACGAAAAACCCCGCTGCGATCCGTTCGCTGTCCGAAGTCAAATTCGATCCCGACGACGACGTAAAGTGCCTGTTGTCGGCGGTTGAGACCGGGAACCCCGCCACCGGACCATCCACCATCATCTTGAAGGCGCCGCCGAATTGCTTGGTCCCGTGGCACTTTCACACGGCGCAGGAACAGCTCATCGTGACCGAGGGAAACGTGCGGACCGAAATGGACGGCGTGCCGGCGCATGCGTTAGGCCCGGGCGGGTTCGCAACCATGCCCGGGAAGGTGAAGCACCAGTTCTCGTGCCAGTCCAAAACGCCCTGCGTGATGTTTGTAACCTTTGATCGCACCTACGACATCTTCTGGGTGAAAGATAATAAGAGCAAATGAAACGAGCACTCTTCATGTCCGCGGGCGTGGTTCTTCTTGCCATGGCCGTCTATGCCGCTCCCGACCCGCTGCTCGGAACTTGGCGTCTCGATAGCCAGGAAGTGAATGGTCAAAAGAGCGATTCCGAGGCGCTCACGTTGAAAATCTCTCAAGCCGGCGATAAGGTGGCGTTTGCGTTCTCGGTGCCAGTAAACAATGTCTACTTCGTCAGTGCCACGTACACTGTGAAGCTGGACGGCAGTGAGGCAGATGTAAAGAATGCGAAAGGGGACACGGTGGGCACCGTCCAAATCACTCCCAGCGGCCCATCGGAATACAAACTCATCTTGAAAAGACCCAACGGGCCCGAAAGTTCCGGCAGGCTCATGGTCTCGGCGGATGGGAAAACCCTGACCAGCGAACAGAACACCGTGCAGGCCGGACCCGTCCGGCCGTTCCATCCATTCCAAGCAGCTCTTCTCGCGCTATTAGCTGTGCGACGTGAAGTTCTTCCAGCGCTATCTCCACCGGCCGCAGCAACTCTGGGCGCGCCGGTTGAATTTCCAGGTGCACCTCTGGGTTGGCATTGTGCTCACCCTGTATATGATCGTGATCGGAGTCAGCGGGTCCATTCTGGTATTCCGCCCGGAATTGGAGCGGCTCTGCGGCTTCAAACCTTGGCAAGGAATCCACTCCAGCGGGCCGCTACCTGATATCGCAACCGTCGTCGAGAATTTGAAAACCGCGTATCCCCGGCTCCGCATCGTTTCGGTGGACGCTCCGTCGGAGAACGACGCCACTTTCGTTGCCGTACTGGAAGGACGTGGGCGCATCAAAGTGGCCTGCAGCCCGGCAGATGGCAAGGTTCTCGGCGTATTTCCAAGACGGCGCACCTGGCTGGATGTGATTCTGGACCTCCACGAGAGCCTGCTGATTCCGATTCATCGAACCGGTCGGGTGCTGAACGGCATAGGCGGCGCGCTTCTGCTCTTGTTGAACCTCACGGGAATGGTGATCTGGTGGCCGGGCGTACGAAATTGGAAACGTGCCCTGATGGTCGATTTCCAAAGAAGCTGGCGGCGAATCAACTTCGATCTGCACGTATCGGTGGGCTTCTGGACCATTCTGATCGCTTCCTTTTGGGCCTTCAGCGCCATCTATTTCGCATGGCCGCGCGAGATATTTCGATTCGTGAACTCGCTTTCCCCAGTGATCACCGCGCGGGTGCCGTCAGTCAGCGTTGCACCGGAGAGCATCGCTCCCGAACCCGACCTCCGCTCGTTGGTCAAGCAGGCCTACGCCGTTGATCCTGGCACCACCCTCGGCGGCATCGAGTTTCCTTACAGTCGCAGAGCGCCGCTCGCTGTGCTCATGCGCCGGGGCAACAGCGTCGGCCGGGAGTACGTCGACACCGTCTACTTCAATCCCTATAGCGGCGAATACATTTCCACTTGGCGCTACGGAGTGAATCAAAGCCTCGGCGATTGGATCATCTGGTCGCAGGTCCCCTGGCACTTCGGCACGTATTGGGGGCTGGGCGTCAAGCTAGTCTGGGCGGCCGCCGGGCTGGCCATCCCGCTCCTG
Source organism: Bryobacterales bacterium (assembly GCA_963747945.1). Lineage (GTDB taxonomy): Bacteria > Acidobacteriota > Terriglobia > Bryobacterales > Bryobacteraceae > Palsa-89. The sequence goes on along the minus strand of CAVVHB010000022.1, from coordinate 98,160 downwards.
GCGGTAACCGGACTTCTGATGTACTGGAACCGGTGGCTGCGCAGGAAATGGAGAAGCGGTAGACGTGGCTTCAGCCACGTTTTGCCCGTGATTCCGCGTTGACGCGGCTGGAAGCCGCGTGTACCATTTCTCCCGCTGCTTCTCGGACCCTAAACCTGGTACCCGTGGCTTCAGCCATGTATTGCCAAGCTGCTTCTCGGACACCCACTTCTCACAACCTTATCCATTTTTGTGCAATGTTTATGCTAGGCTAATTGGAACAACACTATGGCAAAAGCCGACTCAGCCAACCGCGATATTGCGTCCTCGATTCATCCCTACACCAATCTGAAGACCCACGAGACCGAAGGTCCGCTGGTGATTACCGAGGGCGATGGGGTTTTCGTCCGTGATGAAGACGGCAAGACTTATCTGGAGGGGCTCTCCGGGCTGTGGTGCGTCAGCCTGGGCTTTTCCGAGCGGCGTCTGGCGGAGGCCGCCTACCGCCAGATGCTAAAGCTGCCTATTTATCACACGTTTGCTCATAAAGCCACCGATATCGGTATCGAACTCGCCGAAAAACTCCTCAGCATCGCGCCGGCTCCGATGACCAAGGTGTTTTTTGTGAACTCCGGTTCGGAAGCCAACGACACGGTTGTCAAATTGGTCTGGTATTACAACAACGCCCTCGGCCGGCCGCTCAAGAAGAAGATCATCAGCCGAACCAAGGCATACCACGGAGTAACCGTAGCCAGCGCCAGTCTCACCGGGCTCCCGAACAATCATCGCGATTTCGACCTGCCGCTCGACGAGATCTTCCATGTCGAGTGCCCGCACTTCTATCGTTTCGGGCTGCCGGGCGAAACCGAGGAAGCATTTTCCACCCGCATGGCCGATTCTCTGGAGCAGCGCATTCTGAGCGAGGGCCCGGACACCGTGGCTGCCATGATCGCCGAACCGATTATGGGCGCCGGCGGCGTGCTGTTGCCTCCCGCCACTTATTGGGAGAAAGTCCAGGCTGTTCTGAAAAAATACGACATCCTGCTCATTGCCGACGAAGTTATTTGCGCTTTCGGCCGCACCGGCGATATGTGGGGAACCACCACCTACGGCCTGAAGCCCGATATGATCAGCTGCGCCAAGGCGCTGTCCTCCGGCTACATGCCCATCGGCGCCGTCATGATTTCGGACACCATTTACAGTGCGCTGGTGAAGCAGTCCGAAAAAATCGGCGTCTTCAGTCACGGATTTACCTACAGCGGACATCCCACCACTTCAGCGGTGGCTCTGGAGACGTTGAACATCTACGAAAAGGACGACGTGCTCTCGCATGTGCGCAGCATCGCGCCGCGCATGCAGGCTAGCCTGCGCCGCTTCGCGGATCATCCGCTCGTCGGCGAAGTCCGGGGCATCGGGTTGATCGGCGCGGTGGAGCTGGTTGCCGACAAAGCATCCAAAACATCGTTCAAACCGGCCGAAGGAGTGGGTCCGTTCCTCATCAAACGCGCACATCATCATGGACTGATTCTCCGGGCCCTGGGCGATTCCATCGCGTTTTGTCCGCCGCTCATCATCAAGGAATCGGAACTGGATTTGATGTTCGAGAGGTTCGCGCTCGCCCTCGACGACACATTAGCGATGGTCCGGGAACGTGGCCTGATTGAGAGCGGGCTGGTCCCGGCCCTGGCGAAGTAAATCGCCCGCGTGTGGCGCTAGGCGTGAATCGCAGGTATGCGTGCGCTCCAAGGCCGCGCCTGTTCCAGTTGCGCTGCCAGCCGGATCAATACGTCCTCGCGCCCGTAAGCCGCTCCTAATTGGACGCCCACCGGTAAACCTTCTCGGGACCAATGTAATGGCAAGCTGATCGCCGGCTGTCCCGACATGTTGAAAAACGGCGTGTAAGGCCACCACAGCATAGAGGTCTTCAAGCGGGCCGAATCCATGCCGAGCGTTCCCAGCTTGGGTGTAATGGTGCCGGTCACCGGCGAAAGCAGCACGTCGTAGCCGCTACCGTTGCCATTGGCCCACCAACCGGCGAACGCACGTGTGAACGTGTCCATGTCCTCCAGCGCAAGCAGGTAATCCGACGCGCTGACGCCGCGCGCGCGCTCCAGCCAGTACAACGTGTCGGGATCCAGATTGTCCGGACCGGCCTTCTTTTCCAGTTTGCGTTCGAAGGATTGGAGCGCGGCCAGCAAACGAACCGGCCAGATGCGATGGAAGATGGTCGGCGTTTTTGGATCGTCCAGAATCGGAGGGTGCGCCAGATCCACCGAGTGGCCCAGCGATTGAAGCAATTTTCCCGTTTGCTCCACTGCTTCCTGGCATTCCGGATCAAGAGTGCCATCGATGCCGGCCGGCAATCGATTCCACAGGCCGATTCGAAGTTTGCCGGCATTCGCACCAACCTCACTGGCGTAGGATCGAGCAGGAGCCGGCGGCGGCATGGCGTCGCCAGCCAGCGCTCCCGAAGCAAAATCCATGCAGGCCGCCAGATCGCGAACGGTTCGTGTCTGGAACCCCTGAACACTCACAGGACTGAGCCACTCGGTGGAAGGCCACATATTGACGCGACCGCGCGTGGGCTTCAATCCCACCAGGCCGCACGCCGACGCGGGCACGCGAATGGACCCACCGCCATCGCTGCCGTGAGCCACTGGAACCATCAGAGCGGCTACCGCGGCGCAGGAACCACCGCTCGACCCTCCGGCCGTCCGCGTCGGATCCCAGGGATTTCGCGTGGCGCCCCAGGCCAGCGGTTCGGTGTTGGCCACCGCGCCGAACTCCGGCGTGTTGGTCCGGCCCAGGTTGATGAAGCCGGCGGCATGGATGCGGCGCGCCAGCTCCGTGGTCACGCTCGCGACGTTGCCATTTTCCTTGAGAAATCGCGAGCCGCCGGAATCCGGCTCACCCGCCGTCGTGCAGCCCAGGTCCTTGGTGAGGAACGGAACACCCTGGAACGGACCCTCCGGCAAGTCAGCCGAACGCGCCTCCTGCCGAGCTTTTTCGAAGCGCTCCCACACCACCGCGTTCAATTGGGGATTCACATTCTGGATCCGCTGGATCGCAGCGTCCACCAGTTCCAGTGGCGACGCCTCACGCCGGCGAACCAGCTCGGCTTGCGCCGTGGCGTCCATGAGGTTAAGAGAGGAGGGTTTCACGTTCGCTTCAGGTTAAAACGTAGGCGGAGTATTGATCCAGAGGATAATCGTTTCCGTTTTCCCAGGATTCACCCAGCGATGCTGAGTCTTGCTGCTGAAATAGAAACTGTCACCCTCGCGCAGCTGGAATTGTTCGCCCGCCAATTCGATGTCCAGCCGGCCACGCACCAGATAGAGAAACTCCTCGCCCTCATGCGAGTACGATTCGCCGCTGCCCGCGCCCGGAGCAAGGCGAAACAGATGCGGCTCCATCGTAATCTTCCCGGATGCCAGCAGTTGCATCTGAACGCCCGGTCCGCCCTCCAGCGTCTTGCGATCCGCCGGCCTCACCAGCGGCCCGGTGCCATCGATCGGATTGAAAAGGTCCAGAATGTTAAGACCGTAATACTGCGCCAGCTTGCGCATGATGCTGATGGACGCGCCGCTCTGCGAGCGCTCCAGGTTGCTGAGAAAACCAATGGACACGCCCACCGCGTTGGCAACGGTGGCCAGCGACTCTCCACGATGAAGCCGGAGCTTGCGGAACTGCGGGCCGATCGACGACTGTTGTTCCGCCGGCCCAGCTGCCCGATGGTTCAGCAGACCCTCTTGCCTGAGTTGATTCAGGATCGCGGGCGCGTTCAACCCCTGTACCCGCCGCAAATAAATGGCTCGCCGCAGTACCCGCAAGTCGTCGTTGGTGTACAGCCGATATTTGCTTTGGCTCCGCGCCGGCCTGGCCAGTCCCAGCTTTTCCCACGACCGCACCATGGACGCCGATACACCCAAACGTTGAGCCACCGCGCCAACTTTCAGCGCTTCGCCAACTTTCTTGGTAGAACTAGCTGAAGGCTTGGACAAGGATGTCTCGACGCTTATTTGCTTTCTGAGTATACCAGTCAAGACCGCGATGTGGCGCACGCACTCGTGCGTGCGTTCACACTCGTGTGAACGCCAGATCGTTAATTCACCACTCTGGAAAAGCCTTCAATATTATTGTAAGGTTGTTAAATGGATTTATCGCGACGCAAATTTCTCGGCGCGGCAGGCGCACTCACCTTAAGCCAGCTGGCAAGTGGGCAGGGTGAAACCGCCGACCTGATTCTGTTCAACGGCAAAATCGTCACCGTCGACGACGCGTTTTCCATCCGCCAAGCCATCGTCATCAAAGACGGGCGGATTCTTGCAGTGGGTGGGAACGAGCTTCGCAATCGCTACACCGCCGCCCGCTCCATCGATCTGGGCGGCCGCACCGTCTTGCCGGGATTCATGGACACTCACATCCACCTGCACGGCCACTCCCGCCGCTACCTCGATTTTCGCGAGACCAAATCGCTGGCCGAGTTGAAGCAGCAGGTGAGCGACAAGGCCAAGGAACTGGGTCCGGGCGAATGGATCACCGGCGGCGACTGGGACGAATACCATTTCACCGAGCAGCGTAAGCCTGTGCGGTCCGATCTGGACGCCGCCGCGCCCAACAACCCGGTGGTGCTTACGCGCGCCGGCGGTCACAGCTCGGTCGGCAATACCAAAGCGCTAGAGCTGGCCGACATCAACAAAGCCACGCCGAATCCGGACCGCGGCCTGATCGAGAAGGATGCCAGCGGCGAACCCAACGGCGTGATCCGCGAACGAAGCGATCTTTACACCCGTCTGGTTCCCCCGGACAAACCGCAAGACGTGCGCGACAGCCTGTTTGAGGACGTGCGCGAGCAGCTCAAACTCGGCATCACCAGTGTGATTGAAGCCGGCGCTACGCTGCGGCCGGACGTCGCCGGCTCGTGGGCCGAGTGGGAGATTCTCTACGCGAAGCACGGCGCGGAATTGCCGCGCGCTTCCATTCAAATTGGATACCCTTCAGAAGCCGGGAAAGCCAAAGAGGGCGCCGCGAAACTGAAGGAGTTCGGCCGCAAGACCGGCGACGGCAACGATCGCCTGCGCATCGGATCCATTGGCGAAATGCCCGCCGACGGCGGCTTCACCGGTCCAACCGCCTGGTCGCTGGTCGATTACAAGGGGCAGCCGGGATTCCGCGGCCGTGCGTTCTTCACGCCCGAGCAGATCCACGCCAATATCGAAGAGGGCCACAAGCTCGGCTGGCAATTCGGCATTCACGCCATCGGCGACGCCGCCATCGCCATGACGGTTGAGGCGCTCAACACCGTGCTGCACGATTACCCGCGCAACGACCATCGGCATTATCTCTGCCACTTCACCGTTCTTCCTCCCGAGCGCACGCTCGATCTCATGGAGAAGGACAAGATCCTGATCGCGCAGCAGCCCAACTTCACGTACAACCTGGAAGGGCGTTACGTGGAGACGCTGGAAGGTAAGCGCCTGGCGACCAACAACTCCATTACGACGCCCATCAAGCGCGGGATTTACATGGCGTTCGGCAGCGACAATCTCCCCATCGGACCCATGGTAGGCCTTTACGCGGCGGTCACGCGCAAAGGCGAAAGCGGCAAAGTGTACGGCCCTGGCGAGGCTGTCAGTATCAAAGACGCCGTCACGATGTACACGCGCAACGGAGCTTTCTTAACGCGCGAAGAGAAGCTCAAAGGCACGCTCGAAGCGGGCAAGCTGGCCGACATGATCGTGCTTCCCGAGGACCTGCTACAGATCTCGCCCGACAAGATCCTGGGCCTGAAGGTGGACATGACCATCGTAGGCGGCCGAATCCTCTACCATCGGGCCCAGCAAGGCTGAGAAGGCAGAAGTCAGAATCCAGAAGTCAGAATTCTTCTTCACTAGGGAAGCACTGCAATTCCCGCGAAGGTGACGTCGTTGTTCAGGTCCCAGGTCTTTTCCAGTTTCAGAGTGGCGGTGTCGTAAACCTCAATCTCAAAACCGGCGCCGTAGATGTAAAGCTTCTTCCCGTCGCTCGACATGCCCAAGCTGAAGCGCGTCCGGCAGGGAACCTCAACTTTCTTCGTCACCCGATCGCTGGTCAAATCAAACGCCCAGAATTCGCAGCGCTTATTCCCGTTGGCGCCGTTGGCGACAATCGTGTAAGCGGTCTTTTTGTCCGGAGTAACCTGCAGGCCCGCCATCCCGCTTGGCGCCGGGCCGATCGGATCGTAGTCCACCCGCCGCGTGGCCAGATCCAAACGCGCCAGTCCGAACACCCGGTTGTGAACTATCGGATCGGAGGAGTTGAAGATGGATGTGTGTATGCCGGGCTGGCTGATCAGGTCCAGATCGCTTCCCAGGTGGACATTATCCAGAGCGTTGAAATCCGGTTGCTCCAGATCCAATGTATCCACCAGCTTGAAGTCCGACGTCTGGAGTATCTTAATCTTGGGCCCGAACTGGTACAGATACTTTCCGTCCGGTGAAACCTCAAAAGAAAGACGGTTGGTCCGTTCGTCCTCCAGCGGCATGTCCGCTGTCCTGACGATCTTCTGCTGCTCGAGATCGATTACGGTATACTTAGCCTTCTTTACGTCGAAGTGTTCTGGAAGTTTGTCGATCTCCCGGGTCACGGTGTAGAAGAACTTGCCTTCCGGATCCACCGCGCCGCCCCGGAAGCGGAATTGCTTGGTCGGCGTGTTGAGCTCGAAATGATTCGTCACCTTGCGCGTGGCGACATCGATGACCTCGATGCCGTTGTGATCCACGGTCGTGACGTAGATTTTCTTATGGTCGGACGCCAGCCGCATCGACATGGGTGTGCCGGTCTCGAGAGGAATGCGGTCCACGATTTGGCCCTTGGCCTCATCGAACACCAGGACGGCAGCCGGGTAGGCGGGAAGGTACAACGTACCCGCACTCGCAACGGCCGCGAACAACGCCAGAAGCGGAAACAAACGTTTCATAAACCCTAAGAAATAAGGTTACGATAAATCAACAGGTCTGCGCTACATAGTAAATCAGCCGTGTGGCGCACGCACTCATGCGTGCCGCGTTCACACTCGTGTGAACGCCTCATCGATTCGTTGCAATCCCCTATTTCGTTGCAATGCCACGGTAAACACAGATAAACTCGCAACATGCCCGATCCGCTTCCCGATCCGTCACCGAATCCACTAGTCACCCGCCGCGAAGCCGCGCAATTATTGGGGGCCGCGGCAGCCACCCAATTGCTGGCCGCATCAGGCCAGGACGTCTGTTTTCTCACCGCAACCGAAATGGCGGGTCTAATCCGCCGCAAGAAGCTGAGCGCGCGCGAAACGCTGGACGCTCACCTCAAGCAGATCGAACGCGTCAATCCGAAGGTAAATGCCATCGTCACGCTGGTCGCCGAGCAGGCGCGGGAAAACGCCCGCAAAGCGGACGAAGCCCAGGCTCACGGCGCCGCACTCGGGCCCCTGCACGGTTTACCCATCGCCCATAAGGACCTGGTGGAGACGGCGGGAATTCGCACCACCTTCGGCTCGCGAATTTTCAAGGACTATGTTCCCAAGCACGACGCGATCCTGGTGGAGCGGATCAGGAATGCCGGGGCAATCTGCCTAGGCAAGACCAACGCGCCGGAATTTGGCGCCGGATCGCAGACCTTCAACGCCGTCTTTGGCGCCACGAAAAATCCGCACGATTTGACCAAGACCTGCGGTGGCAGCAGCGGCGGCGCGGCGGTGAGCCTGGCGTGCGGAATGATTCCGATCGCCGACGGCAGCGACAGCGGCGGCTCTCTGCGAAACCCCGCGGCGTTTTGCGACGTGGTTGGATTCCGTACCGCGCCCGGCCGCGTGGCGCACGCCGCCAGCGGAGATGCGTGGTCCACCATCGCCGTTTCCGGCCCCATGGCGCGCAACGTTCCCGACGTGGCGTTGCTGCTCAGTGTAATGGCCGGCCCCGATCCGCGCTGTCCTATCTCGATCACTGAGCCCGGCTCTCGCTTCGCGGGAAATCTGGAACGCAACTTCAAAGGCGTCCGCGTTGCCTGGTTCAAGGATATGGGTGGCATTCCGTTCGACCCGCGCGTCCTCAGCCTGGTAAACGCGCAGCGCAAGGTTTTTGAGAGCCTCGGATGCATCGTCGAAGAAGCAGAGCCCGATTGGACCGGTGCGCTAGCCGCTTACGATACTCTGCGCGCCTGGGGCTATGCCGACTCGCAGGCGGAAAACATCCGGCTGCATCGCGACCTGGTGAAGGACACCATCCAATGGGAAGCCGAGCGCGGCTCCAAGCTCACCGCCGCTGACATTGGGCGCGCGCACAGTTTACGCAGCAAGGCGTGGGACAACATGCGCGTCTTTCAGCAGAAGTACGAATACTTCATCACGCCCACCACCCAAGTGCCGCCCTTCGACGTAACGCAGCCTTATCCCACCGAAATCGCCGGCGTCAAAATGTCCACTTACATCCAGTGGATGGATGTGTGCATGATGATTTCGGCGCTTGAAAATCCTTCCATCTCGATGCCGTGCGGCTTCACGGCCGAAGGCTTGCCGGTCGGCCTGCAGATTGTCGGCCGTCATCGCGACGAGTGGAGCGTTCTGCAGTTAGCGCACGCGTTCGAGCAAGCCACGCCCGGCTCGCGCCGCAGACCAGCCATCGCCTAATGCAGACGTGGCGCACGCACTCTTGCGTGCCGCGTTCACACTCGTGTGAACGCCAGTTATTCCGTTTCGCGCCACCGCCATCAGTGGCAGCAGTGCTCTTTCGCCGGCGGTGGAGGCACGTCCATCGCGGGACTGCGCTCGAAGAATCCATCCGGACGGAACCCGAACCCAAGCATCGCCACCGGCATCACCGGCCAGTCTTCCGGCCGCGGAACGTGATTGTGCGCCGAAGACATACCACAGCGTGATTTCGGTGTCGTCCACTTTTCGATTCGCTTTGGTCCAGGCCGGCAGACCGTCTCCGGTAGGATGCTGGTTCGGATATTCCCCAGCCGCGTACCGCTCCTGCGGATTATAGGGCGTCACCCAGACATGATTCTGCGCGAACCCAGCGCGGCGCATGATGGGCGCGTCCGGCTGTGCGAACATCGGGCAATTTTCGCCCGGAACCAACCGATATCCCACCGGCCGGCCAAGCCGATTCTTCTTGCCCGGGTTCACCACGCGCCAGAAACGCGCGCTCGCCGAATTCACCCGGCGCTGCGCCTCCTGCTCGGTAGTAAACAGCGTCTCTTCAGCGACAATCGCGTTGCCGTGCGGATTGCTCTCGCCGGTAGGCACGCCCCTGCTGTTCACTTCCACCACCGAATTGTTCGGACCATCTACGCTTGGAACCAGCCGTGCCGCAAAAATGTGTTGATGATATGGCGCGTTCAACCCCGGCGCGATTTCGGTGCCATGTTTTGACTGCTCGCCAGGCGCCAGCGCGGTAGTATTCACGATGCCCGTCAGCTTGATCTCGCACTGAATGGACCCGTCCTGATAGAAATACCAGTAATATCCGTATTCATAATTGCCGACGGTGGCGATGAAGGAAACCGACAGCCGCCTCGACCTGCGCACTTCCGATTGGCCCGTGCGCCAATCCGTGTGCTTCCACAAAATGCCGAAGTCTTCTTCGTGCAGACACACCGCGTTCTTCAGCGGCGTGACGTTGCCGTGGCTGTCCACCAGAGGAAAATCGAAGTAGTGGATCACGCCCAGACAGTCGCAACCGAGCGCCAGCGAGTTGGCCAGCATGCCCAGCCCGTATTCGCCGATATCAAACGCGTTCTTGCGATAATACTGCTCGCCCGGATCGCCATACGGGACCACCATCTCGCAAATCGACGCGCGATACAGAATGGGCCGTTCCACCCCATCGTCGTTGTAGCTGATGGTGTGCAGCACCAAACCTTCGCGCGAGGTGAAGCCCACGCGAAATTTCCATTTCTGCCACTCCACCTGGTTGCCTTCCACGGTGAAGCTGGGGCCTTCCGGCTGCACGATGTCCACCGGCTTCAGATCTTTCCGCACGTTGGGAATGTATTCGCGCGCCCAATTGCCGGCCTCCGTAGGAATCGGCGCGATGGGATATTCTTCGATGCGCATCACTTCCATCGTGTAGAGATCCACCACCACCACCATGCTGTCGATGGGGCGTGCGTATCCGTTGTCTTTCGGCTCAGACCGCAGGAAACACAGGGCCCGCAATCTACGCAAGCCTTGCTCGTCCAGCAATTCGGTACCGTACATGCCGGCCGACCACGGGTCCACCATCACCAGATCGGCATCCGTCACACCGCGCTTCTTCAGCGCAGCTTGAAACAGCGGCGAGCGGCGCACCGCTTCTTCGCATTCGCCGAACTCATCCAGGATCACCGAAGGCTGAACGCCGGAGGGAAGCTGCGTGACCGATGTAACGGCCTTACTCACCAGATCCACCACTGCTTCGTAGGATGCGCGCTTGCCGCGGTCCAATAGAACAGCCAGCGCCTTCCGTTCAAACGGGCTTCCAGGATGGTGCCGCTCCACCAGGCTCTTCGCGGGTTCTATCAGATTGATAGAAGCAATCCGAACATTGTCGCCCAGATATTTTTCCCGCCCCAGGATCCGTACCGCCTCCTCTAGTTCGGCGGAATACAACGAATCGAGTGGATGCCTCGCGTCAGGAGCCGCCGCGTGCTCCGGAATCTCTTGCTGGATGTCAGTGGGAATCGCCATATTGCCGCCTCTCTTGCTACGGATAAACGTGCCGCGAACGAGACGTGGTTCGCTTAAGTCTGATGCTAGTATAAGTGGATGGAACTTGGCAATACTTCGGTAAGGTTGGAAAACCCTGCCGCCCCGTCCGCGCCAGAGTCTCCAACATCCCCTTCTTATGGGCTAAAGTCCGGATCGCTGTCGCCGCTCGAGACTTTGGCTCAGTCTGTCGCCGTAATCGCACCCACCGGCGCTCCGGTAATGACCATACCGCTCGTATTTGCTTTAGCGGGCCAGGGCGCAGCCATCGCTTTCCTGATTTCCACTTTGGGCGTGCTGCTGGTGGCGCTCAATGTCAATCAATTCGCTCGAATTTCGTCCTCGCCCGGTTCTTTATATACCTACATCACGGACCATATGCACCCTCGCTGGGGCATTTTGGCCGGCTGGGCCTTATTGATCGCATATCTCGGAACGGCCGCGGCGGTAAGCGCCGGCGTCACCAATTACGTCAACGTGGTGCTGCGGGACCGCTTTGGCGTTCAGGCGTTTCCCTTGCTGCTCACCGGCCTGGTTACCGCAATCGCATGCTATTTGGCCTATCGCGACGTGCAAATCTCCGCGCGCCTGATGCTGTGGCTGCAAGCCGTCTCGGTGGCTTTAATTTCCGGCATCGCCATTGCTGTGATCGCCAAGCACGGATGGCGCCCCGATATGCAGCAGCTCACCTTACAAGGCGTTACTCCGGAAAAGCTTCGGCTGGGTCTGGTGCTCGCGATATTCAGCTCGGTTGGATTTGAAAGCGCAACTTCGCTCGGTTCGGAAGCCAGGGATCCTCTGGTCAGCATCCCGCGCGCGGTGAAATGGAGCGCCATCCTGGCCGGCCTTTTCTTTTTCCTGTGCGCCTACGCGGAAGTGCTGGCGTTTCGGGGCCAACCGCAAAGCCTGGGTCAGAGTCCCGCTCCGTTACACGTACTTGTGCAACAGATTGGCCTGCCGCCCATCATGGGCACCCTCACCGATCTGGGCGCCGTGGTGACGTTCTTCTCCTGCTTCCTGGCCTGCATTACCGCGTCCGCCCGTGTGCTCTTTCTCATGGGACGCCATGGCGCGCTACACTCCGTGCTGGGCGAAGCGCACGAAGAGAATCAAACCCCGCATCGCGCTGTATTGCTCAGCTCCATCGCCGCCTTTCTCCCTGCCGGTATCATGACGTTGCTCGGGATGAATCTCTTCGAGATTTACGGACTCATCGGGACCGTCTCTACATTTGGTTTCGTCACGGCGTATATCCTGGTCTCCGCGGCGGCGCCCATCTTCCTGCGCTCGCGGGGCTGCTTGACGCCACAGGCCATCGGCATTTCCGTTCTGGCTATTCTGGCGATGGGAGCTGCGCTGCTGGGCAACCTTTATCCGGTTCCCGAGGCGCCGTACTCGTATATGCCCTACCTTTATGCTGTGCTGTTACTGACCGGTTTCGCATGGTCGACAATTTGGATCGCCCGGTCGCCCTCGCTTGCGGCTCAAATCCCTTCAGGCGCTCTTCCCAATGAAACCGATTGATCGTGAACTCGGCATGGACCGCCCAATCCAACGGCGGGATTTCTTAAACGGCGTTGCTGTCGCAATTGGAGCATCTCTCCTGGGATCGTCCCCGGCGTCCGCGCAGCAGCCAACCAGCGCCTATCCGCCCTCGCTCACCGGAATGCGCGGCCTGTATCCCGGCTCCTTCAACACTGCCCATTCCCTGCGCGATCATACCTTCTGGAAAAATGCCGACAAGCCGGCCGACACTGGTGAGCACTACGATCTGGTAATCGTCGGCGGAGGCATCAGTGGTTTGAGCGCCGCATACTTTTATCGAAAGGCGGCCGGCGACAACGCACGCATCTTGATCCTGGACGTTTTGGACGATTTTGGGGGCCACGCCAAGCGCAATGAGTTCGATGTCAACGGCCGCAACCTGCTGGGCTACGGCGGCACCTACGCGATCGAGAGCCCCAGCCCCTACAGTCCCATCGCGAAGAGCGTGATCGCCGATCTGGGCATTGACGTTACCGCCGACGCGCGTGTAAGGGACACCAAACTCTATTCGTCGCTCGGCATGGGCCCCGGCGTCTTTTTCGACAAAGCAACTTTTGGCGCGGACCTGCTGCTGCCCGATCCAAAGCCCGAGAAGGACGCCGATTTCGGCGATCCTGGCACTACACAAACGCATTGGCAGGAGTTCCACGAGCAGGCGCCCCTGTCGGCGGAAGCGAAGAAGGACATCCAGCGTATCTACGAGGGCACCAAGGACTACATGCCCGGCCTGTCGCCGGAGGAGAAGAAAGCTCGCCTGGCGCGGATGACTTACGCCAAGTACCTCACCGACATCGTGGGAGCCGATCCGTCCGTACTGAAATACTTCCAGACGCGCCCGCACGCCTACTTCGGCGTGGGCATCGACGCCGTCTCGGCTCAAGACGCGTGGGGCTTCGGACTTCCCGGCTTCTCGGGCCTGAACCTGGGTACGGAGCCTGGCCCCGGCATCAGTCACGACTCCATTCAAAGTGAAGAGGCCGAGAAGTATTGGTTTCATTTCCCTGACGGCAATGCGTCCATCGCGCGCCTGCTGGTGCGGAAACTGCTGCCTGCCGCGATTCCTGGAAATTCGGTCGACGACGTCGTAACCGCTCGCGCCGATTATGCGCGGTTGGACGAAGCCAGCTCCAGCACTCGCATCCGCTTAAATAGCACGGTGGCGCGCGTGCGCCATCTGGGCGACGTGGATACGGCGAAGGAAGTGGAAGTGGCTTACGTCAAGGATGGCAAGCTGCAATCGGTTCGCGCCGGACGCTGCATCCTGGCGTGCTGGCACGGCATGATTCCATATCTCTCCGATGAGCTATCCGACCGTCAGCGTAAGGCGCTGGCATCGGCCGCCAAGGTGCCCATCGTATACACCAACGTGGTGCTGAACAACTGGACCGCGTTTCAAAAGGCAGGCGTGAACTCGGTCTACGCGCCCGGCAGCTATTTCGAGGCCGTTCAACTGGACTTGGCGGTGAGCATGGGCGATTACAAATGCCCTCGAACGCCTGAGGAACCCATCGTTGTGCACCTCATGAAGACGCCCTGCCATCCAGGCCTCCCCGCGCGCGATCAGCATCTCGCCGGCCGCGCTGAGTTGTATGGAACGACCTTCGAAACGTTCGAGCGCAATATCCGCGATGAGTTTGCCCGCGCTCTTTCCAAGGGCGGCTTCGATCCCGCACGCGATATCGCTGCCATCACCGTCAATCGCTGGCCGCATGGCTACGCGTACGAATACAACTCGCTGTTCGATCCCTTCTGGCTGGATGGCGGCGAGCAACCCTGTGTCGTGGCGCGCCAGCCTTTCGGAAGAATAGCGATCGCCAACGCGGATGCCGCGGCGTACTCGTATACCGACGCGGCAATCGACGAAGCCTATCGCGCGGTGGACGATCTGCTGGGCATCTCCCGCGGCTAACAGAGCCGGTACACGCGGCTTTCAGCCGCGTTTTTCCCGCGCCAAACCAAACGCGGCTGAAGCCGCGTGTACCTTGTCAACCCGTTAGCCTAAAGATCCTCAAGCGCCATGTGCGATTCCGGAAGCACCTGTCCTCCATCCACCACCATGGTTTGGCCGGAGATAAATCCCGCCTCGTCGCTCGCCAGAAACAAAGCGGCGTAAGCGATGTCGTCTACGGAACCAAGCCGCTTTTGCGGAATCGCCGACGTCATCCGCGCAATGTACTCCGGGCCCAGCGCTTCCACGCCCTCCGTGAGAATATTTCCCGGCAGTACGGCGTTCACCGTGATCTGGTGCGGCGCCAGTTCGATCGCGGCGGTGCGGACGAAACCAAGTTGGCCGGCTTTGCTCGCCGCGTAATGGCTCCAGCCGGGATATCCGGTTATCGGTCCGGTGATCGACGACGTAACGATAATGCGCCCCTTCCCGGCAGCCCTCAATCCCTGCAGGCACGCGTTCACAGTAAGAAAAGTGCCTTTGAGATTGATGTCGAGCACTTGATCCCAATCGGCGACGCTCATCTCCCCCAGCCTCGCGGCCGGAAAGATTCCGGCGTTGCAACAGACGATGTCGATGCCGCCGTGGCGCTCCACCGCGGTCGCCGCCATTCTGGCGCAATCTTCGGAGCTGGAAACATCCGCGGCCACCGCGCTCGCCGTCCCTCCCGCGGAGCAAATCTCGGAAGCGGCTGCCTGGGCCTGTGCCAAGTCCCGCGCGACGAGAAGAACCTTGGCGCCTTTACTGGCAAAGACGCGCGCAATTCCCTTCCCTATGCCTTTGCTCGCGCCGGTAACGATAACCGAACGGCCTGAGATTGATGTCAGCACCAGACCATTCTAGCCGCCGACTTGACAAGATTGTTAAAATCAAGCAAGCTTCAACGAAAGCATGCGATTCAGCCCAAAGAAGTGGCACGTTTTCTCAATCGCCGCAGGCGGCATCTTGACCGCGGCCGGTATCATGATCGCCGCCGCCGCGACCAAGCCGGGCGATGTTACCGAAGCAAGGGTCATCGCCGAGGCATCCACGGGCAACAACTGGCTGGTGGGCGGACGCACTTTCGATGAGCAGCATTTCAGTCCTTTGAAGCAGATTACCGACCAGAACATCGGGAATCTGGGCCTGGCTTGGGCCACCGACATCGAGAGCGCGATGGGGCTGGCCACCGAACCGATCGTCGTGGATGGTGTCATTTATGTAAGCGCGCCGCAATCCCGCGTATACGCCGTCGATGCTCTCTCCGGCAAAGTGCTGTGGCGATTCGATCCCAAGGTGCGTCTGGACCGGATGCGCAATTCCTGGGCGGCGCATAGTAATCGCGGACTCGCCGTGTGGGCCGGCAAAGTGTACGTGGGAACCGGCGATTGCCGTCTGGTCGCAATCGACGCTGCTTCCGGCCACCAGGCCTGGGAGTCGCCGGTATGCGACGGTTCTCAAACCGGCATCACCGGAGCGCCGCATGTCGGCAAGGGCAAGGTGTTCATCGGCTACAACGGCTCGGACACCGGAGTGCGCGGATCGCTGGTGGCCTTCGACGCGACAACCGGTAAAGAAGCCTGGCGCTTCTGGACCGTTCCCGGCGATCCCGCCAAGGGTTTTGAATCGAAAGCTCTCGAGACGGCCGCCAAAACCTGGTCCGGCGACAAATGGTGGGATGTCGGCGGCGGCGATGTGTGGGACCCCATCACTTACGATCCTGCCATGGGCCTGGTGATCTTCGGAACCGCCGGAGCGGAGCCTGAGGAGTTGTTCGGCGACAAGGCGGACAAGAAAGTGGGCGGAGACCGGCTCTACGCCGGATGCGTGATCGCCGTGAATGTGGACACGGGCGAGTACGTCTGGCATTTTCAAACCAGCGCGCAGGACTATCACACCGAGAACATGCACATCCTGCTGGCCGACGTGGCCATCAATGGACAGAATCGGCGCGTGGCAATTACGGCGCCGAAGAACGGCTTCATCTACGTATTGGATGAAAAGACCGGATCTCTGCTGGAGGCCAAGCCCATCGCCAAGGTGAGTTGGGCCACGTCCATCGATCTGAAAACCGGGCGGCCCGTAGAAGTGCCGGCATCCTCGGGCGGCAGGCGGTCCATCACAGGTGGCCATAACTGGTGGCCCATGAGCTACAGCCCAATCACCGGCCTGGTCTATCTTCCCCTGCACGATCCCAAAGAGCGGCCGCTCACAGCAGACGAGTTTCCGGAGGAAGGCAAGCTACTCGCCTGGGATCCGCGAAGCCAATCGGCCCGCTGGTCCGTCACCGAACCCATCGCGACCAATGGCGCGGTCCTTTCTACCGCGGGCAACCTGGTCTTTCAAGGCCAGGGCACGGGCGAGTTCGCGGCCTACGCAGCCGACAGCGGGCACAAAGTCTGGTCCATAAAAACAGGCTCGGCGATTCACTCCGTACCAGTCAGCTTCGCGGTCCGGGGCGAGCAGTACATCCTGGTACCAGTTGGATGGGGCTCCGGCTCCAGACTTTTCAGCCGTGGCAGTTCCATGGCGACGCCGGAAGCCAAGCGAGGACCGGCCAGGCTGTTGGCCTTCAAACTGGGCGCGAAGACGCCTTTCCCGGATGTGACCGTGCGAATACCGCCGGTGCCAAAACCGCCCGCGCAGACCTACAGTAAAGAAATGATAGAAATAGGCGCGGAGCTTTACACCAAGCGCATTTGCTTCGACTGTCACGGCCCCGGCGCGGATGGCAGCGGCGCCTTCACCGAAGATGGCGCGATTCCCGATCTGCGTTACTTGCCTGCCGAATCGCATCGACTATGGGACGCAACCGTTCTAGGCGGCAGTCACCAGAAGAACGGCATGCCTGGCTTTGGCAATCCTCCCGGCTACCCGATCGTCGTGCGGAAGATGAGCGCGAAAGAAGCTGACGCGATTCACGCCTACGTTATCGAGCAGTCGTGGAAAGCTTACAACGAAGAGCAACACAAAACCGTTACGGAACCGCGACCGTGAGGGAGTCGCTCCTATGCCAGAATTGACGGTCCTCGATCTTGGTTCGGATCCGCGAGAGCGCGGGCGAGTGCATGGGCACGGCATGCGCGCGGAAATTCGCGACAACTACACAACCTATGTCGAGCGCTTCGAAGCTGGCGGCGCAAAGCTGCCTTTCGTGCTTGAGCAGAGCGATGCCTGGGGTGCGTTCATTGCCCGGGATAATCCCGAGTACGCCGAAGAGATGGCCGGCATCGCGGCCGGAGCCGAACTCTCGTTGACAGAAATCGCTCTGTTGAATGCGCGTTACGAGTTGGCGTACTGCGTATTCGGCGCCGAAGCTCAGACGCTCAACGGCCCGCCGACTCAGGAGCAGGAAGGCTGCACAGCTTTCGGGCTGATGCCGGAAATGACGGCGAGTGGCCATACGCTGATCGGCCAGAATTGGGACTGGCTGCAAAAAGTGCAAGGCCACGTCTTTGTGATGCGCGTTCAGCGCTCCTCTGAATCGGGAAAGAACAAGCCGGATTTCGTGGGTTTCACTGAAGCCGGAATCGTCGGTTGCAAGATGGGAGTGAATGCCGCGGGAATCGGCTTGTGCGTGAACGGGCTGGTAACGAACCGGGACGGCGCCAATGGATTCCGCAAGCCTTTCCATGTTCGCTGCCGCGAAATCCTGGATGCCTGGACCTTCGACAAGGCCCTGTTACCGGTAGTGCAGACGGACCGTTGCTGCTCCACGAACTTTCTGATCGGGCACGCGGACGGGGAAATCATCGACATCGAAGCCACTCCGGATTACTGCTCCTATATTTATCCTGAGAATGGCGTGGTTACCCATGCCAATCATCTGGTGCGCGAGACGCGCATCGCTTCCCAGTTCGAGCGCATTGCGCCGCATTCGTTGTATCGCGCGAACCGGCTGGAACGCTTGTTGCGCCAACGCAGCGGCGAGATCGGAATAGATACCATTCAAACCCTTCTGTCAGACCACTTCAGCGCGCCGGCCTCCATCTGCCGCCATCCGGACATGACGCTGCCCGTGCCGAAGCGAGTGACCTCGGTTGCCGCGGCCGCCATCGATCTGAACGCGCGCATGTTGTACGTAACGGACGGGCCGCCCTGTCAATCGGCCTTTCAAGCGGTGCCGTTACACGCGCCCGTGATGACGAGTCGGGTCGCCTGATGCGTGGCATAACTCTCCTCCCCGCCTGTCTGCTGTTCGCCGGCGTCGTCTTTGCTCAGTCCAGCTCGCCCGATGCGGGCATCCCTGTTAACGATCCGTTGGTGATTGCCAAATGCGGCAGCTGCCACACGCGGGATGAGCGCGGAATCATGCAGCGTATTTCCTGGGAGCGGACTACGCCCGAAGGCTGGCAGGAAGCGCTGAAACGAATGATCCTGCTGGATGGCGTATCGCTCACCCAGCCCGAAGCCCGCGACATCGTCAAGTATCTCAGCCTGCGGCATGGCCTGGCGCCTGAGGAAGCCAAACCTGTGATGTACGACGTGGAACGCCGGATGCACACGGAAACCAGCATTCCGAACGACGCCATTGGACACGCCTGCGCGAGGTGCCACTCGTTTGCCCGGTCGCTTTCCTGGCGGCGCTCGCCCGACGATTGGAAGCAGCTCGGCGATATGCACCTCACACGCTACAAGCTTGCGGTGAACCAGGACGCCATCGCGTTTCTCGCGAAGACCGCTCCGCTTCACACGCCCGCATGGGATGCCTGGAGCGCCCGTGCCCTCACGCCGAATTTGGCTGGCCGCTGGCTGGTGACTGCCACCATGCAGGGCCGCGGCATGTACTACGGCGAGATGCAGGTGGATGGAACCGGCGACGAGTTCAACACCAGCGTGCATCTGACGTCGGTGAGGGATGGCTCGACGATCACCCGCTCCGGACGCGGCGTGATTTATGGAGCGTACGCGTGGCGCGGACGTTCCCAGGGCGGCTCGTTGAAGCCGGATTCCGCTCCAGACGATCCGAATAGCCAAGCGCGCGAGGTCCTGTGGGTGGCGCCCGATCAATCGACCGCGGAGGGCCGCTGGTTTTGGGGACAGTATCAGGAATTCGGCTTCGACGTGAAGTTGCGGCGGCCATCCTCCGAGCCAACGTTGATCACGGTTGATCCGCCGTCGTTGAAGGCAGGTTCTGAAGCCAACCGAGTTCGACTGATTGGCGATCATCTGTCCGCCAACGTGAAGCCGGCCGATCTCAATCTCGGGCCCGGCGTAACGGTGCGGCGCATTGTTTCCAGCACTCCAGGCGAGCTGATCGCCGAAGTGGACGTAGCCTCCGGTGCGGCGCTCGGCAAACGCGATGTTGCCTTGGACAGTTCCGTGGCGCCTGGCGCCATTGCAATTTACGATCGGGTGGACTACATCAAGGTGATGCCGGATTCGGCCCTGGCGGCGTTCGGAGACCAGACCCACGCGCGGGGCTATCAGCAGTTCGAGGCGATTGCATATCAACGCGGCCCCGACGGCAAACCGCACACCGCCGACGACGTGGAACTCGGGCGCCTCACTCCCGATGACGTCACCTGGTCGATGGAAGTTTTTTACGAGTCCCCTGGTAAGAGCACGGTCTTTGTTGGCCAAGTGAGCCCGACAGGATTCTTTACGCCGGCGGTCGACAGCCCGAACAACAACTTCGATGTCTGGGTGGTCGCAACCGCCAAGAGCGAGGGCAAGATCGACAAAGGCAAGAACGGCCGGCCGCTGGTTGGCAAGGCCTACCTGGTAGTTACCGTTCCCATGTACACGCTCAATGGGCACAGGTATGTTCGCGATCTCGACCGCTGGGTGGATGACGGGCCAGCACAATGAAAAATATCTTTATTCCGCTTCTAGCAATCGCGGCCGGCTTTCTCGCGGCACCGGGTTCGGCCAGCGCGCACCACGGATATGCGGCTTTCGACACAACAGCCGAAGTCACACTAAAAGGAACCGTCACGGATTTCCACTTCACCAATCCCCACTGCGTGGTGGAATTCGACGTGAAGGACGACCAAGGGCAAGTGCGGAACTGGAAAGCCGAGCTGACCAGCGCTAACCACTTGGCTCCGAAAGGCTGGAGCGAGGCTACCGTGCAGGCTGGGGACGAGCTTGCCATCACCGGCTATCGCGCGAAGAACGGTTCGCCTTCCCTATGGGTGACCAAGATCCGGATGGCAAACGGCCAGGAGATTAAGCTCGATAGCGCAAACTGATCGATCAAACCCGGGAAAGTTCCGCCTCTGGTTCCGCCCCCGGCCGAAGCCGCGAATAGTAGAAAAACAGTACGCTCGCCAGGCCCAGAATCAACCCGAGGGTCACGAACATTTTCAATTCAAATGATCCAATGGATGCGATCTGGCGCGACGGCACGAATGCCATTGCGAATCCCAGAGTCGCCATCGTCAGGCCCGCCACGGAAGCAATTTGCAACACCGGCCGGCGAAAGTATCGAGGCTCGCACGATTTGGAGAACGCGCGCTTGAGAAGCGAGAGGAACAGATAGATGTAGGAAATCATCTGGAGCGCGACCGCCAGATCCAACATGGTCAAGTAGGCCTCCTGCACGGAGGCGCCAATGAAACTCATGGCGATAATCGACGATGCCAGCAGCCCGAACATGATCAGCGCGACATAGGGAGAATGATGACGCGGATGGATTTTGCCAAGGGCCTTGGGCAAATAGCGGTCCAGCCCGCAAACAAATAGAATGCGCGCAGAGCCGCTCACCCAAGCCGATGTCGATCCGGCGATGGAGGCAGCCATCAGCACGGCGAGCGGAACCAGCAGCCAACTGAGGCCGAACGACGCGCTCATTTTGTCGATAGCTTGCAGCAGACCCTGCACCACGGCCATCTGCGATTGCGGCATCGCAGTGAGCAGCGCCAGCGTGCAACCGACGTACAGCAAAACGCACAGCGTCCCGCCGAGAAAGACGCTACGCGGGATGGTCCGGCGCGGATCGCGCACTTCGTCGCCCATGATGGGCCCCAACTCCATTCCTACCAGCGCCAGGCAAAGGACGCCAAACGACGAGAAAGGCAGATCGCGGAAACCGCCGGCCGCGAGATCCTTCCAATGGAGCAGCCCGCGATGGTCCGCGACCACGGCTACGCCCATGATCACCATCGCGACGACAATGGTCAGTGCGCCGATGCCGCCGATATTATTTACCCACTTGCCCACGCCCAGCCCGCGAACATTGGCGAACACGGTGATCCAGAGCAGCGCCACGGGAAGAAAAAAGAAAAAGAAGCGGCTATCGTTCAGCTTCGCGGCGGCGCTGCCGCTCACAATGTAGCTCGTAACGCCGGTGACGTAAAACAGCAACGACGGCACGAAAAACATGTTGGTCATCCAATAGCACCAGCCGCACAGGAAGCCGTGGAAATCGCCGTAGCTTTCCTTGGTCCATAGATAAAGGCCGCCCTCACCGGGCATGTGCTCCGCCAGTTCGATGACGCCAATCCCTTGCGGCACGAAAAACAGGACAATGGCCGCGGCGTAAAGCCACATCACCTGAAAGCCTCCGGCGGCAATCACCGGCACGACGTTCAGGTTGACCACCGCGACCAAGTAGAGCCAGGTGAGATCGCTCACGCCAAGCGTCCGCACCAGCGAATTGACGGTGGAATCCGGGGTGGCGGAGGGCGTTGCCATAGTGGCCGTGTTTTTGCGCCCGCGAACTACGACGTGGATGCTGACGGAACTTTGTTCAGCTATCGCAAGCTTGTGGTTCAGAATAGCATTGCCGGGCGATGGTTCGCTCAGTGCTAAACTCCGCTTGCTGACGCGCGCGGCTCAGAAAGAAGTGCTAGCCGCATGGGCGGGCAGCTGGCGGGATTCGTTCAGGCGGATCAGCCGCTCGGAGAAGGCTTCGACCCGGTCCTTTGAAAAAACGAACCCATGGTCGGCGGGCTCCCACGGAAGTCCTTTGTGTTTATGGAATTCCAAAAGAGCCGCGGCTTCTTTCAGGTCGCGACGCTCGCGCTCGGCGCGCTCGGATTGGATTTCGCGGAGCTTGTCGACCGCTTTTTGGAACTGGCGCGAGAGCCGCGTGTAGTGGAGGCCTAGAGTGGCGAGGGCGCGGTGAGCGTCGACGATGTCAAAGTCGATCGCAGCCTGGTCATTGGGCGGGTTTGCGGCGCGATCGAGCAGGGCGGCTTCGAGGTGCGGGATGCGGTTGAGACGCCAGGCGGTATCGGCGACCTCTTGGGCGAGATGGGTCTCGGTGGGAGTGGCGGGTTTGTATTCGTCGAGGAACTGGCTGCAGTGCCGCTGGTATTCGGCTGCATCCTCGGTAGCGAGGACGGGCGAGCGGCTGGTGAGGCCATGGGTGACCGCGTTCATGGAAGAACGCTCTTTGCCGGCGGCTGTGCGGGGGCCGGTGGAGAGGCGCGCGTTCGCGCGGTTCGCGAGATCGCGCGGCTCTGGGATTGGGGATTGAGGGTTGGGGACTGGCGCCGGAATCGGGTTGGTCATAACAAAAGGCCTCCGATGTGTTCTTAGCATGCGAGGTCGGCGATTTTGCGCAAGTGGCGGTGGATGTTGTTGGTTAGGAGGCGAAGATCGATGAGGGAGTGGGGTCACTCGACAACACGCCGACTATGCGCTCATGTGATTTGAGCGAGCGGCGTTTCACGGGACGAATTTCGCGAAGGGGTGCGGACGGTCCAGGGACACTAGCCGACTTATCGGTCCTTATGGCGTTTCCATCTGTATCCGAATGGTTGCTCGGACAGTTAAGCCTTAGTTCGCCGCAATCTCTGAGATAACATCAAAACAGTGGCACAGATCGTGTACCCCTGGAAGCGATTTTGGTATCCGCGAGGCGGTCAAGTCGCATACACAACGGACGGCTTCTTGTTGGACCCGGAATCGAAATACGCGAAGTACTACGCAAGCGATCTTGTCACATTTGAGGAAGCCAGCGGGGTCCAGTGCGGTGTATTCCTGGGCGAACCCGGAATCGGCAAATCGATCACACTCAAAGCAGAATTTGACCGCCTCGTTGAGCCGGCTCGTGATCGTGGCGACACGGCCCTGTGGTTTGACTTGCGGGATTTTTCTTCAGAGGAGAGGCTTGAACGGAAACTCTTCAGCTGTGATGAGGTTTTGAAATGGCGAGAAGGTAAGCAGACCCTTGACCTATTTCTGGACAGCCTCGATGAAGGTCTTCTTCGCATCGACAACATCTCCCGCGTTCTGCTCTCGGGTCTGGAAGACCTTCCCATTGGCAGGCTCCGTCTTCGCATTGCATCGCGGCCGGCTGACTGGCCTGGAACGCTCGAAGCCGGATTCCTCGGACTATGGCGCGCGCCAGACAAAGTGAAGGTTTTCGAACTGGCCCCTCTTCGCGAGATTGACGTTGCCACCGCCGCGAAGCTATCCAATGTCGATGCGAACCTGTTCGTGGACGCTATTGTACGTAGCGACGTTGTTCCTTTGGCAATTAAGCCAGTAACCTTAGACTTCTTGATTGCAGCCTTCGCGAAAGGCGGCTCGCTCAACGCGGACCGCGCAACCCTTTACGCGGAAGGCTTGAGGCGATTGTGCGAGGAGCCGGACGCCGAGAGAAGGGAGTCTCGCATCACTCGCCCCTCGTTGACTGCTGACCAAAGGTTATCGATTGCAACAAGATTTGCCGGGGTGACTCAACTTTCTAATCGCGCCTCAATTTGGACCGGCGCGACGAACGGGATCGAGGCAGAAGATATCGAGCTGGAATCCTTGGTCGGCGGTGCTGAAAACGGCGTTGAGGTCGATCTATCGGCTGCGCGAGAGGTACTCGATACCGGACTCTTCTCGTCACGAGGCCTTTACAAGCATGGATGGCGACACCTAACGTATGCGGAGTATCTGGCGGCGCGATACTTAAACAATCATAAGCTCGGCCCCGAGCGTCTGCGCCAACTAATTCTGCACTCTGACGGATCTGGCAAGGTGATTCCGCAGCTGCGTGAAACCGCCGCTTGGCTCGCTGGAATGGACACTCAAGTGTTCGAGATGCTCGTCAAAACCGACCCTGAAGTACTGCTCCGTAGCGATGTGACTGCGGCCAGTGACTCCAATCGAGCGCAACTCGCATCGGCCTTGCTGAAGGCGTTCGAGCTCGACGATGCAACACAAACACTGTGGGAGTTGAGAGCAGATTTCTCGCGACTAGATAATCCCGATCTCGTGACGATCGTTGAACCCTACATCCGCGACGCAAGCCGTCCTAGAGACGCGCGGGGGGCGGCTGTCGAGATGATAAGGGCTTGTCGCCTTACCGCTTTGCTGGAACAGCTTGTTACTGTTGCGCTCAGCTCGAATGAAGCGCTAGAGGTTCGTATCCATGCCGCATCCACGATAACTGAAATCGGGAAATCGGCAGACCGCGAGAAGCTTCGGCCGCTTGCCCTGGGTACAGCCGGCGAGGACCCCAGGGACGATCTAAAGGGCTACGGGCTCGCTTCCACCTGGCCGGATCACATTAACGCAGAGGAACTCTTCGCAGCGCTTTCTCCCGTTAAAGAACCCAGCCACATCGGATCATATCGCCGATTCTTACAATCGGACATCGCTGCCCGGCTCGATCCTAAGGACATGGAGACAGCTTTGCGATGGGCTCAAACCTACATACGCGGCAGGGATGAACTCGACGCGATGCACAGGCTTGCTTCTGAAGTGCTGGAGCGAGCAGTGGACCACATTGATCAACCAGGCGTGTTGGACCTCCTCGCTACGACGCTTTTTGCACGGGGCCAAGCGTATACCGATTGTCAGCGTGCGACAGCTAAGATTCGATCTGCCGGAGACTCCGCGAGACGTGCCATTGCCGGAGCGATGTTCGCGAAGGCCTCGGTGGCCGAACATGGCAAACTCACCATTATCGACGTATGTGCTCTGAGCGCCAATGACGTGCCTTGGCTCTTTGAGGAGTTTCTGAGAGCTTCCGATCAAAAGTTCAAGAAGCTAGTCGCGGAGGTGATTGCCTGGTTAATCGATGGGAGTGATCCAGACATCCTCGACGCCGTGCTTACCCGTACGCGAGATGACCAGACGCTAGAGATCGCGATTGGACCAAGGGTGGCCGCGATCCGGTTAGACGGTCCGTTAGCTCAGCAATTGAAGGAACACCACAAGCTTCAGGTGCAATATCAGCAGCCCGGACCTAAGCCTCCTCCGGCGACCCCGATTGAAACTAGCCTAAGGGAAGCGCTTGACAATAGCGGCGAACAGAGTTTCCTGGGTATCTACATCGTGTTTCGCACTCAGAAGGGAGATCCCGAACCGACGGAACCGGTCCTCGGATGGTCGAGACTCGATGAGAGCCTCAAGTCGGAAATCCTAATCGCAGCGCGCTCGTACGTTAGAACTAGACCACGAGGAGCCGACGGCGAATGGTGGAAGCGGCGGACGTACACGTATGGACTAATGGCCGGGTACATGGCGTTGCACCTGATTGCCACAGAATCGCCGGGTGCGCTAGATGAGCTAGCGGACAGCGATTGGGAATTCTGGACGAGGCTTGTGTTCAGTTACATGCCGAACGGAGCCGAGGCCTCAACTCGACTTCTCCTCATCGCTAAGGCTTACCAACGCGCTAGGGCCACCTTTGTTGCCACACTTGAAGACCTGCTTCACGGCGATGACGAGACCAATGGACGAACCTTTGTCTTCTCGAACATTGGCGACATATGGAGCGCCGATCTCGCTGCCGAATTGCGACCAAAACTTTGGGAGAAGCGTTTGAAGCCGGGATCATTTAGAGATGTCCTCGGACACTTACTACGAAAGAAGGACGCCGGCGCGGAGGCTTTCGCTCTCCAACTCGCGACCGCACCATTCCCTAGCGACGCCGACGCGCGCCAGCGTGTGTTTTATTCAATCGCGGAGTTGCTCGCGCACCATCCACACCATTGGAAAACCATATGGCCTATCTTTCAGGCGAATCCTCCGCTAGGCCTCGAAGTGTTAGGGCTAGTGGCCAGCGAGCACGAATTCACCAGCTTTGCCACCAAGCTTAGCGAAGATGAAATCGCGGATATCTGTCTATGGATTTCCAAATTGGGATACGACAAGGAAACTGATCAGCGTGACCAAGACAAAGGGGACTTGGTCGCGGGAACAGTAGCGCTCCCGCATTGGTGGAACAGCCTCATTAATTTCCTCACCTACAAGGGAACGGTTCGCGCCTGTGATTCCATTCGGAAACTAATGGCCGCGCTGCCACAATACGAAGGCCTCAAATGGAGTCTCCGGGAAGCACAAGAGAGAATGCGGCGCGCCACTTGGATACCGCCGCACCCGGACGAGGTGCTTGCCCTCGTCTCAGCGGCAGATATACGATTGGTCCGAAATGGTCGGGAGCTTCTCGATGTCATGGCCGAATCCCTGGACCGTCTTCAATCCGACCTACAGGGCATTCAACCATCAGCGGAGGACTTGTGGAGCGAGATGCCGAAGTCTCAAAGGCGCGCCACGTCTCTTCAGACCGAAGGATGAGAATTTCCTCTCGAACTATATCAAGCGCCACTTAGATCGTGATCTGCGCCAACGAGGCCTGATCTTGAATCGCGAAGTACAAATACGCCCACCTATGGGCGGGAAGAAGGGAGAAGATACCGACATCTTCATCGACGTTCTGATCCCAGGAGCTCAACCCACCGAATCAGAAAGGCTTTCGGCGGTCATCGAAGTGAAGGGTTGTTGGAACCCTGACATCGAACATGCCATGCGCACTCAGCTGGCGGAAAGGTATATGGCCGACAGTGGGATTCGCTATGGCATGTACCTTGTTGGGTGGTTCATCTGCCCGCAGTGGGACCCGACTGATTCTCGTCGAAGGCAAACACCGTCGATCTCCATTCAACAGGCGCGATGCCAATTTCAACAACAGGCCGCGAAGCTATCTGATGACCAGCGGACCGTCGAATCACTCGTGATCGATGCAGCCCTTAGGTAGCGTCAAGGGATTGGTCCCGCTAAACGCGCTAGGCTCCTCCCATCTTCCACTCAATTTCGGTCTCGGGAGCGAGCGCGGTGAACCGTCACGCGACGGTGGTAGTCTAAGATCCCCTCTTCTGGGGTTTCGAGAATGAGCCCCTTGCTTCACAATCTTTAGGAGCAAGGATTTCCGAAGAGAGACGAAGACTGAAGGAAAGGGCGAACCATGTCTGAGAAACTAGAGGGAAAGGCCGCGCTCGTTACTGGCGGTTCGCGGGGCATTGGCGCCGCGATCGCGAAGCGCCTGGCCGCCGACGGGGCAAACGTCGCCATCACGTATGCGAAGGACGCTAACGCAGCCTCCGCCGTGGTGGAGGCGATTGAACGCGCGGGCGGCAAAGCATTGGCGATTCAGGCGGAGGCCTCCAACGCCGAAGCGGTGAGAGGCGCGGTGGAAAAGGCCGCAAAGACCTTCGGCCGGCTGGATGTGCTGGTGAACAACGCCGGAACGGCCATTCCGAAGCCGTTCGAGGAGACCACGCTGGAGGAGATGGACCGCGTGATCGATATCAATATCCGCGGCACGTTCGTGGCAACGCAAGAGGCGCTGCGGCACATGAAGAGCGGCGGACGCATTATCACCATCGGCTCGTGCGTGGGCGAGCGCAACATGACGCCCGGACTGACGCCATACGCCGCGACGAAGGGCGCACTGAAGATGTTCACGCAGGGGCTGGCGAGAGAGGTGGGGGGCCGAGGCATCACGGTGAATAACATCCAGCCCGGGCCGATCGATACGGAGTTGAATCCGGCAGCGGGCGATTGGGCGACACCGCAGATCGCCAACACGGCGCTGGGGCGTTACGGGCACGTAGAGGACGTTGCCGCTCTGGTCGCGTTCGTGGCTGGTCCGGAGGCGTCGTACATCACCGGCGCGAACCTGACGGTGGATGGCGGCACGAACGCCTAACCAAGTGACGGGCAACCCTAACAGCCTGTGTCGAAAGTCCAAAGACCGCTTGCTGACGCGCCACCCGCCCGGTGTTCTTCGAGTCGATGTTCTCCAGTGCACGACTTCCGGTCGTCTCCAGGTGTGATGCTGGCGCGCGGCTCACTGGACTCATCGCGTTACGGAGGCGCGACCGTAAGGGAGACAGTTTCGACACAGGCTGCTAAAGGGGAGCGGAAAGCACCGCGTCGTGCAAAGCTTGCTTCAGTTCGATTGGCGAGGTCTCGCGCTTCACTAAGTAGGTGAACGCACCCTGGGCCTTCGTAATCTCACGCGAGACATCCGTGTCGTCGGAGGTGAAAACCACGACCGGCGTTTTCTTAGTCACGGTGGTTATTGCAAGATGAGTCTTGTAGCCTTTCAATTCAGGCAGTCCCAGATCGAGTAGAACCACATCGATTCCCGGCTTGGCTAACCTACTGATTGCGTTCAAAATATTGTCTTTCCATTCAATGCGGAACAGACTATCCTTGCCTTCGCTCAGTTGGGCGCTGGTCAACGCCGCACCGTCAGGATCGTCTTCCACCAGCAGTACCCGGATGGGCGAGATAGCGCCCAAAGGCACATCCACTGGTTCGGTCAGGGTTAGTTCCATACTGAGTCCCATCGGATGGCGGGAGCGAACCTTGAGTTTTTTGTGCTGGCGCAGGCGCCCGGATTCAGCGCATTACCGAGTCCGGTAGCCCGAAAAACAAAAAGATGCTAAAATGAATCTAATGGAACACCATCACCGCGCCGATATCTCCGACACCTTTCACTGCAAGCGCTCGCACTCTGGCGAAGTAGTCCATGTCTACAATTCCAACAACTACCTGATGGCCGAGTACACCATTCGGACGGGTCGCACCAGCTGGCAACGAGTGGCTGCGATAACGCAACGAGAATCGGTGGAGAAGTGGTTAAGAAACAACTATCCCGCCGTCATCAGCACCCCTAAAGCGGTAACGGTGGACAAACAGAAGGCACGGGCGGCGAGACAGTAGCTCAACCGGGCGCGCCGGCTCGGAGCCTGAGGCACGACGCGGGGCTCGGACATTAGCCCTCCACACAGAAACACCTCCGGGCGTCGCCAGGAGTGGCGACGCGGCACGCAAGAGTGCGTGCGCCACAATGAGCCTTACTTTTCAGGTTTCATACCAAGAGGGAGAGGCTGGCGTGAAGACTCTCAAGCAAAAATGGTTCTGGTTTTCCATTGCCTCGGCATTTTGTTGGGCGGGTTTTGCGATTAGCGCAAGGTTCGTATTGACGGAGCTGCCGGCCAACATGATGCAGTTCTTCGTGGCGGCGTTCGGCTTTCTGGCGTTTGGAATTGTCTTATTTGCGACGCGAGGATTCCGCCTGGAGCCTAGTAAGCGAGGCGCGCTCTATGGAACCATCGCGGGAGTGCTGTTGGCTGGGGGCGGGCTGGCGCTTTACGCCGCGTACCGGGGTGGCTCAAATACCGCGGTTGTGACAACGGCGACATCCTTACTACTCCGTTCACCGTACTGTTGGCGGTTCTCTTTCTGCGCGAGCGGATCACCTTCCGCCAGTCTGTTGGGATGGCTTTTGCGGTAGCCGCGATCGTGATCCTGTCTCTATAGCCCCATGCACGCTCCTGGTTGTGGTTTTCCCTTCTGGTATTGCTCTCCTGGGGCACTTTCGGTAGTGGTGCAAAAGGTGACCACCAACCTCATTTCGGCGGAGAGCGCCCTGGTATGGTCCGTCATCGGCTTCATGCTGCTACAGCCCATCTTATATAGTGGTCCGTTGCCGTTTCACTACACATCCGGCAGTTTGGGCTGGGCGCTTTTGAATGGCGTGTTCAATGGCTTGGGGGCCTGGACGCTGATGGCCGCCATGGCCGCCGGCGGCAAAGCTTCGCTCGTGATGCCGATTACGGCGATGTACCCGCTGCTTGTGGTGCTGGTGGCTCCCGCCATATTCCACGAATCCATTACGGGCCTGCAGGCCGTGGGCGTTGCCTGCGCGCTGGTCAGCGTGGTGCTCATCTCGTCCGACAGCGCGCACGGACACTAGCTAATACCGCTTCCTTTGGTCGCGGCTCGGTGAAGTGGCTGTAGGCATTGAGCGCCCATTCTGAGCCGCGCCCAGAGGAAGCGGTATTAACGAGGACGCGGGAGGATGCACAATAGAAGCAGCTCGAATGCTTGAAGAGAAACGGAGCGCTGAGTTGTCCGGGGTCGACTTTCGTGCGCTGCTCGATGCTGTTCCCGGCCTCTACCTGGTACTCCTTCCCAACGATCCGATCTATACCATTGTCACCGCCAACAAAGCTTACGCACAGGCCACGCTAACCGACCACGACGAAATTATTGGCCGCAGTTTGTTCGAGGTGTTCCCTGACAGAGCCCCAGGTCTGCACGCTTCGCTTCGCCAGGTGATCGCGACCAAATCAGCACATACAATGGCGGTTCAAAGGTACGACATCCGCCGGCCGCAGGACCGTGGCGGCGGGTTCGAAGAGTGCTACTGGAGTCCGGTAAACACGCCGCTCCTGGGCCAGGATGGCGACATTCAATTCATCATCCATCGCGCTGAGGACGTGACCGAACTGGTTCGGCTGCGGCGATTGGAGGCTGGCCGGGGGGAATTAGTCGAGGAAAAACTGCGGGCGCGAGAGGCGCTTTTCAGTCTGGCGTTCGCGCAGGCCCCCATCGGAATGGTCCTCTTGACGCCCGAGGGACTAATCGTAGAGGCGAACCAGGCGTTCGCGGATATGCTCGGTTACACGGCGGAAGAATTAGTCTTGCGGGACTCGTCGTCGTATACGCATGCGGACGACAACGAGTTGACCAGGAATTACTTCAAGTCCCTGCAAGCGGGTCCCCACAAAACCGGCAGCATCGAAAAGCGCTATTTCCGTAAGGATGGTGGGCTGGTGTGGGCTCGCGCCTCAGCCACCATGCGGCGCGATGCACTGGGAAAGCCAGCCCAGGTGATCGCGATCGTCGAAGACATCACGGAGCGCAAGCGCGCCGAAGCGCGTTACCGTTTTCTAGCCGAGAGCATCCCCCAGATGGTGTGGACCGCGACACCGGACGGGATGCTGGATTACGTGAACAAACAGGGGTCTGAGTATTTCGGAGTTCCACAAGAAGCCTTGCTCGGAGCCGGCTGGCTGGCTTGGGTTCATCCGGAGGAACAAGAGAGCGCGGTGGAGCGTTGGAAGCGCTCACTCGACACGGGCGAACCTTATGAGACTTCGTTCCGGTTGAAGCGCGGCAGCGACGCAAGCTGGCGCTGGCACCTGGTACGCGCCCTTCCGCTGTTTGGTGACAACGGAAACTTAGTGGAATGGTTCGGCACTTGCACCGACATCGAGGATCAGAGGCAAGCCGACTCAAAACTGCATCAACAGTGGAGCGCCTTCGACACCGCGCTTTCCAATACGCCGGACTTCATCTACACCTTCGACCTGGAGGGCCGCTTCACCTATGTCAATCGCGCCCTTCTCGCGCTCTGGCAAAAAACGCTCGAACAAGCTCTCGGGAAAAACTTTTTTGAGCTCGACTATCCGCCGGAACTCGCGGCACGCCTGCAACTCCAGATTCAACAGGTAATCGATACGAAGCATCTGGTGCGGGACCAGACACCCTATACCGGGGCGGCCGGCGAGACCGGCTACTATGAATACATTTTCGTTCCGGTGCTGGATGCCAAAGGCCGCGTGCGGGCGGTGGCCGGCTCCACGCGCGATATCACCGAGCAAACCCTGGTGGCGCAGCAAATCGAAGACGACCGTAGACGCTGGCGCGAGCTGTTTTCTCAAACCCCCGCCGCCATCGCCGTGCTTCGCGGACCAGAGCACACATTTCAGTGGGTGAACTCCGACTATGTGCGTTTAGTGGCCCGCTCCGCGGAATTTCTAGTTGGAAAGAGTGTGCAGGAGGCTTTCCCCGACTTAGAGGGGCAGATCTACGTCGACCTGCTCAATTCGGTCTACCAGACGGGAAAGCCCTACACGGGGCGTGAGACGCTGCTACGTTTAGACCGCGGCGACGGCGTTTTACAGGATCTCTATATTAATTTTGTGAACGCGGCAACGCGCGACCCGGCGGGTGAGATTGACGGAATCTTCGTCCACGTGATCGATGTTACCGATATGGTGGAGGCGCGCAAGCGGGTGGAGGAGAGCGAGCGCCAATTTCGAACACTGGCCGAAACCATTCCGCATCTGGCCTGGATGGCGGATGAAACTGGAAATCGCCTCTGGTACAACCGTCGCTGGTACGATTACACCGGAACCACTTTCGACGAAGTGAAAAACTGGGGCTGGCTGATGGTTCATGAGCCAGCGGTCCGGCCGGCAGTGCGGGAACGTTGGAGAGTTGCGCTGGGGTCCGGCGAGCCTTTTGAGATGGTGGATCCCCTGAAAGCCACCGACGGTTCATCTCGTTCCTTCCTCACGCGCGTGGAACCAGTCAAGGACATGGAAGGGCGAGTCGTACGATGGTTCGGCACCAATACCGACATTACCGATCAGAGAAAGATCGAACAAGAGCTTCGGCGGATGAATCGCGAACTGGAGGAGTTCGCCTATGTGGCCAGCCACGACCTGCAGGAACCGCTTCGAATGGTCAATATATACACGCAGCTCATTCTCAAGAACCCCGAGAACGAAAGAGAACAACTGGCGTTGTATGCGGGCTACGTACGGGAGGGCGTAACGCGCATGGAGACGTTGATTCACGATCTGCTCACGTTCTCGCGCAGCGTCCAAATCGACGATTCGCCAATTGGCGCCGCTGACCTTTCGATCTCTTTCGCCGACGCCTTGTCCGTGCTGAAGGGTCGCATCGAAGAAGTTGGGGCAGTCATCCAAGCGTCAACCTTGCCGGTGGTGAGCGGAGACGCGTCTCAATTCACGCATGTTTTCCAAAACGTGCTTTCGAATGCGCTCAAGTATCGAAACAAGGACGTGCGTCCCGAGATTCTGGTCTCCGCCAAGCAGGATGGGGATTTATGGATCATCTCCATCGAAGACAATGGCATAGGTTTTGATCCGAAGTATGCCGAACGCATTTTCGGGCTTTTCAAACGTTTGCACAAGGATGAATATGAAGGTACGGGCCTGGGGTTGGCCATCTGCAAACGTATCGTCGAGCGGTACGGTGGGCGCATTTGGGCAGAAGGCAGGGTAGGCGCCGGCGCGACAATTTACTTCTCGCTCCCGCGCTTGCTGAGCCATGAATACAATTAGCTGAGCAATGAATACGCTGAAGATACTCCTGGCCGAGGACAATCTTGCGGATATTCTGCTGGTGCGAAAGGCGCTTGAGGAATATCAGGTTCCGCATGACTTGCATGTGGTGCGGGATGGCGAAGAAGCTCTGACTTTCATCCGAAATATGGGCGAACCGGCTGGTGTCCCCTGCCCCGATATCCTGCTTCTGGATGTGAACTTACCCAAGGTTGAAGGGGAGGAAATCCTTACTGAGTTTCGCAAACACCCGCAGTGCGGCGACACGCCGGTAATTGTGATCACGTCGTCCGATGCCTACCGGGACCGGGACCGCATGGCACAACTCGGAATCGCCTATTACTTCAAAAAGCCGTCCGACCTGGATGAATTTCTGAAGCTGGGCGCGGTGGTGCGGGAGGTTACCGGGGGGACGGCCTCTTCCTCACAACAGGTGATTCAACCAAGATAGATGACGCCTTTCAGCAAGAACTCCTGGCGGGAGAAGCTAGTAATTCCCGCGATCGCCGCTCCGATGTTCCTCGTTTCGGGTCCCGATCTGGTGGTCGAGACCTGCCGGTCTGGAATCATGGGCACGTTTCCGGCGCTCAATCAGAGGACCAGTGAAGGATACGGGGCGTGGCTCGACGAGATACAGGAACGGCTGCATGGGATCGAGGCCGCTACCGGCGTCCCTCCCAGCCCGTTCGGCGTCAATCTGATCGTCCACAAGTCCAACGATCGGTTGGGTCGCGATCTCGAGATCACCGTGCAACATCGAGTGCCGATCGTGATCACGTCGTTAGGCGCCGTGCGTGACGTGGTAGATACCATCCATTCCTATGGCGGCCTGGTGTTCCACGATGTCATCAATCTTCGTCATGCACAAAAGGCCGCCGACGCGGGCGTAGACGGACTGATCGCAGTGTGTGCGGGAGCTGGAGGACATGCCGGTTTGCTGAATCCATTCGCGTTTATTGCGGAGATCCGCCAGTTCTTCGACAAAACCGTGATTCTTTCCGGCGCGATCACTCACGGCCGCCACATCGCGGCAGCGCAGGTAATGGGCGCCGATCTCGCTTATCTGGGCACTCGCTTCATCAATACGCGCGAATCCC
Source organism: Bryobacterales bacterium (assembly GCA_963747945.1). Lineage (GTDB taxonomy): Bacteria > Acidobacteriota > Terriglobia > Bryobacterales > Bryobacteraceae > Palsa-89. The sequence continues at coordinate 63,783 of CAVVHB010000022.1, read as the reverse complement.
TGGCGCCCGCCGCGCACAAAGAGATGATCCTGGAGTCGGCAGCGAAAGACATTGTGTACACGCCCGCCATCAGCGGCGTGCATGCGAATTTTCTGCGCGCGAGCATCATTGCCGCGGGAGCCGATCCGGAGCGTTTGCAATCATCGGTAAAACTGAACATTTCCTCCGACGATGAGGCGAAGGCTTGGCGGGATGTGTGGTCGGCGGGACAAGGAGTCGGCGATATTCACGATATTCCACCGGCGGCCGAGTTGTGCCAGCGCCTGGTTGCGGAATATCGCGCGGCCATCGCCGAACTTACCTAGCAGCCCGTGGCAGTAGTGCCAAAATACCGCTTACTGACGTGCGCGGTTCAGTAGAACCGCGACCGTTAGGGAGCGACTGATACCACGGGCTGCTACCCGGCAATCTAGGAAGGCTCGCCCGGGAGGAAACAAAACAGGCAAAGTTGTTCGAAGAGCAGATTCGCCGCCAGCAGCGAGGTGAGCTCCGCCGAGTCGTATTGCGGAGAAACCTCCACCAGGTCGCAACCCACCAGATTCAGCCCCTTCAGAGCTCTCACCAGTTTCAGAATCTGGTCGCTCGATAGTCCGCCCACTTGCGGGGTTCCCGTTCCGGGCGCAAAGGCTGGATCCACCACGTCGATGTCGAGCGTCAGGTAGGTTTTCACGTCGCCGAAGCCCTTCAACTTCTCTCGCACCAGACCCAGGCCATGGTCGTGAAATTCTTCCGCGGTGATCATCTGGATGCCGTGTTCATTCGAATAGTCCATATCCTCGGCGCTATAAAGTTGTCCGCGCAGTCCGATTTGCAAGATATGGGACTCGTCGAGAAGATTCTCCTCGATGGCTCGTCTGACAGGCGTTCCATGCGAATACTTCATGCCCCAATACTGATCCCAAGTGTCGGAGTGGGCATCCAGTTGAATTAATGCAACTGGTCCGTGAGCGGCGTGAATCGCCCGAAGTATGGGAAGCAGGATGGAATGATCTCCTCCTACGCACATCGGAATGGTCCCTGCGTCCAGGACGGGTTTGAGGCCGTTCGTAATCCTGTCGGTAGGTGTCTTCAATAGAAATGGGATTCACGGAAAGATCGCCGGAGTCGGCTACGCGCAGACTCGAGAAGGGACTCACCTTCAGCACCGGATTGTAGGGACGAATGATAGCCGACTGATCGCGCACGTGGCGCGGACCCATGCGGGGTCCGGTGCGATAGCTGGTGCCTCCATCGAATGGAACGCCCAGCAGCGCGACGTCCAAACGATTCGGGTCGGCAATGTTGGGCAGTCGAAAGAAGGTTGAAATACCGGCAAATCGCGGGTACTGCAACGCGTCCACCGGCATCGGGAACGGCTCTGCGAGGTTCTTCATGTGTGGAGAGTTTAGCCACTTTTTCCGATAACTGTCAATCGAGTTTGTGGCGCACGCACTCATGCGTGAACAACGACCTGGCATTCACACGAGTGTGAATGCGGCACGCACGAGTGCGCGCGCCACATGCCGGGGTTTGCTCGCGCCAGATCGCGGTGATAGGCTCGTTGACTATATGGCCATCCGAAACGAGTCCCCCACGCGCCGCACAATCGTTACCGGCGCCGGTATCGGTCTAGGCACGAGTCTGCTAGCTGGATCGGCCCCCGCCGCGCGGGCTGAGACGCCAGCCAAGATCTCGAGTAGCGAGTATTGGGCCAAAAAGGGCGACGTCTCGCTCTACATGTTTCGAAAACGCGCCGCCGCTCCGCGTTCCGGGCAGCCCCCACTCCCGGTCTTGCTCTTGGTGCATGGCTCGTCGGTATCGTCGCGGCCGAGTTTCGATCTTACGGTTCCCGGGCACGGCGAATACTCCGTCATGAACACGTTTGCGCAATACGGCTTCGATGTGTGGACGATGGATCACGAAAACTACGGGCGATCCAGCCGCACGGACAGCAACTCCGATATCGCCAGCGGCGTTGAGGACCTGAAAGCAGGAGTGGAGTTGATTGTGCGGGAGACCGGACAGTCAAAGATTCACATCTTTGGCGAGTCTTCGGGCGGCCTTAGGGCAGGCGCGTATGCCATGGCGCGGCCGGAGCGTGTGGACCGCCTGGTGCTTGCCGCCTTCACGTATAAAGGAGAAGGCTCGCCCACCTTGACCGAGCGAGCCAAGCAGCTGGACTACTACCGCACCCACAACCGGCGCCTGCGAGACCGCGCTATGATCCGCAGCATTTATACGCGCGATAAGGCGGGCACGTCCGATCCAGCGCTGGCCGAGTTCGTTGCCGATCAGGAGCTGAAGTTCGGCGATCAGGTTCCCACCGGCACCTATCTCGACATGACGGCGCATCTGCCCGTGGTGGATCCGGCCAAAGTGCTGTCGTCCGTGCTGCTCATCCGCGGCGAATACGACGGAATAGCGACGGTGGAAGATTTGCTCGATTTCTACAAGCGCCTACCCACTGGCGACCGCCAGTTTGTGATTCTTCCAGGCATGGCGCACTCGGTTGTTTCCGGATTGAACCGGCAGCTATTTTGGCACGCTATGCGGGCGTTTCTAAGCATGCCGAGCGTGCAGGCGCCCTCGGCGTAACGCATGAAGGGCCGCCGTTTGCGCGCCCTACATAGTGCTTATTTTGATGTAACGCTTAATATCGGGCAGATTTACGATGACACCCGCGACTACCGCGAGAACCGCAGCGTACTTCAGAACTTTGAGCATACTCCCCATTTCAACCGTTAGACCCGCTTTCCGGGAAACAGTTTCCACCACTCTGATTCTAACTTCCAGAGCGGAACTATGCGCTACAGTAACTTGGTGGGCGGCGTGGTGAGCCGATGAATCCGCTGTTCGAAGAGAACCCAGAGGTGGCCCAGGCACAAGCGCTGCTGGCCGAGCTGGCCCGTGGGTTTGCAGCCGATCGTGGAACTTCTAAAGATCGATATCCGCCGGTCAAATCTCCGCATCGCGCCGAGACCACGCCCGACGTGGAAGCCCGATACCGCGCGCTCGTGGAGCAGATACCCGCGGTGGTGTTCACGGCCGATCTGGACCAATGCATCGGGCAGGCCTACATCAGCCCTCACATTGAAGACACGCTGGGATTCGCTCGAGACGAATGGCTGGAGGATCCCATCCGTTGGTACCAGCAAATCCATCCCGACGATAAGGATCGCTGGGCGGTGGAGGCCGCCGAAGTGTTTCTCACCGGCAAAGCCATCCGGTCCTGCTATCGCGTCCTGGCGCGCGACGGACACGTGGTCTGGTTTCAGTGCGAAGCCAAAGTCATGATGCACGACGACGGACGCCCGTGGTTTATTCACGGCATCGCCTTCGACATTACGGAGTTGAAACGCACGGAGGAAGCGCTGCAAGAGGAGCGCAACGTCGCCTCCGCGATCCTGGATTCGGTGGGCAGCCTGGTGGTGGTGCTGGATCCGCGGATGCGCATCGTGCGATTCAACCGCGTGTGCGAGGAAACCACAGGTTATTCGTTCGCCGACGTCCGCAGCCGCTTCATCTGGGATCTGATGACGGTTCCGGAACAGGCCGAACGTTTTCGCAATGCCATGCAGGAAGTGCAGGACGGACGGCCGGTCCAGGATTTCGAAGTCGCCTGGGAGAGCCGCGGCGGGGCGCGCCGCCTGATCTCCTGGTCACTCACCGTTTTGCGTGGAGCCAAGGGAGCGCCGCAATATTTCATCGCCACCGGAACCGATATCACCGTTCGCAAGCGGCTGGAAACGGCTGTCATGGAAGTGAGCGGGAGGGAACAGCGCCGCATAGGACAGGATCTTCACGATGGCCTGGGACAGTTGCTCACCGGTATCGCTTTTATGAGCAAGGTTCAAGAGCAGAAGCTGGCGGAAAAGGGCGCGCCGGAAGCCGTTGAAACGTCCAAAATAGTGCGTTTGGTGAACGAAGCGATCCATAAGGCGCGCGAGCTGTCGCGCGGATTGATGCCGGGGCTGGCCAAGCCCAACGGCCTGATGTCCTGTCTGGAGCAGATGGCTCACGAAGTGGAGGAAGTGTTTGGTGTCTCGTGCCACTTTTATTCGGAAGAACCGCTGCTGGTCCACGATGCCACGGTCGCCAGCCATCTGTACCACATCGCCCAGGAAGCCGTCAGCAACGCGATCAAGCACGGCCAGGCGAAACATATCGAGATTCATCTTCGCAGCAGGAGCGCGTCGGGCGTACTCATGGTGCGGGACACCGGTTGCGGAATTACCCCCGGACCGCGGGAACATTCGGGAATGGGCCTTGATATTATGAAGCATCGCGCAACCATGATTGGCGGGGCCCTTGTCATCGGGTCCAACGGACAAGGCACTACGGTGACTTGCCACTTCCCCGTGGCCATGGAACACTAAGTGGCCGGGGAACACCGTAGCGAGGAGGACTGAATCTATGTCGATTCCCGCGCTCTCGTGCGCAGCCAAACGCAAGGTGCTGGTAGTGGACGACCATCCCATCGTGCGAGAGGGCATGGCGCTGCTCATTAATCGGGAACCCGATTTGACGGTCTGCGCCGCCGCCGAGGAATCAAACGCGGCGCTCGATGCCATCGAAAGCCTGCGGCCCGACCTGGCCATCGTCGACATCTCGCTGCCCGGCCGCGACGGTCTTGAGCTCCTTAAAATGATTCGCGCTAAAGATCCGCAAATGCCCGTTCTTATTCTTTCCATGCACGGCGAGACGACGTATGCCGAACGCGCCCTGCGTGCGGGAGCCAACGGCTACATCATGAAGCAGGAGGCTACCGATAAGGTGCTGGTGGCCATCCGCCGCATCTTGAACCGCGAGATCTATGTGAGCGAAGAGATAGGCAACCGCATGCTTCGCCACATGGTGGGTGTTCATGACAGTGGGCGCTCGCCGATGGACGTTCTTTCGGACCGGGAACTGGAGGTCTTCCGGCGCATGGGCGAAGGCCAGTCCACGCGGCAAATTGCCGAAGAGCTTCATTTGAGCGTAAAGACGATTGAAACTCACCAGGCGCGGCTGAAAGAAAAACTGTCGCTCCGCACCTCGCGCGAGCTGGTTCAATACGCGATTGAATGCGTCCTGGCGGAAAAGGGCCCGCACCCGTAAGCTGTGGCGCACGCACTCGTGCGTGCCGCATTCACACTCGTGTGAATGCCAGGTTCTTGTTCAAGGTGTTCACAGGAGTGTGAACACGGCACGCACGAGTGCGTGCGCCACATGAGCGCGCTCAATCCTTCAGTACGTGGATCGCTCTCGTTACGTCCGCGGTAACCAGGCTGCCCAATTCCAGTTTTTGCGACCGGATAAAGTGGCGGCTCACATAGGCGACGAGCGGGGCCGGCAGTCCAGCTACTCGAAGCTGAACGGCAACGTAATTCCCTTCATCGGTCAGCGCCGTGACTTCGCCACACAAGTGGTTCGGCCGTTCCGCGGACTCAGACGGAACCAGAACCACCTCATCCGGATGAATCATCAGATGAAGCCCGTTGCCTTCGAGAACCGACTCGGCAACAACGGGACCAGCCACCACGCGACGCCCGTCCGCCATTTCGCCGATATCGGCTTTGTACAGATTCACCGCGCCGAAAAACGTGGCGGCGAACACGGTGGGAGGGCGCCGAAGCAGATCGTCCGCGGTCCCCAGCGCATCCAGCCGTCCTTCCTTTATGAGAGCTATCGGCCCGGCCATGTACCTGGCCTCCGACAGGTCGTGCGTAACGTGCAGGATAGTGAGCTTCTTCGTCGCGTGCAGGGACTTCAGTTCACTGCGCAACCTGGCGGCCGTACCGCGATCCAAAGCGCTCAGGGGTTCATCGAGAAGAAGAACGCGAGGCTCTGTAACCAGCGCCCTTCCGATGGCCACGCGCTGCTTTTCTCCGCCACTGAGCGTGTAGGGATAGCGGTGCAGCAGGTGTTGGATGCCAAGCAACTCCGCAATTTCATTTACCCGGCGCCGGGCGTGCTCGCGGTCGCACGGTTGATAACGCAATCCGAATGCGAGATTGCGTGCCACGTCCAGGTGGGGGAACAGCAGGTAGTCCTGGTAAACCATGCCGATGCCCCGTTTCTCCGGCGGCAGTCCCGTTACTTCTTTCTCGCCGACGAAAATCCGGCCCGCATCGGGATGGTGAACTCCGAGCAGAAGCTCGAGCAGGAGTGTCTTGCCCGCGCCCGTTGGTCCCACGATGACCAGATATTGGCCCTCACTCACGTGCAGCGTGACGTCCCGAATCGCGAATTCCGGCCAAACCCGGCTCACTCCGTCGAGTTTGATCAAAATTCCGCTCGCTTAACGGTAGCAACCGCCCGGAGGCTGATAAATATCGCGAGAGCCACCAGCAGCAGCAGCGCCGAAAGGGGCTTGGTATACGTGTATCCGAAAAAGTTGTACCACTCGAACAGCAGCGTGTTGATGGTTTTCGGGTAATAGGCGATGATAGCCACTGAGCCGAATTCGCTGATGGCGCGCGCCCAGGTCATGATGGCGCCCGAGAGTAGATCGCGGCGCGTCAGCGGAATGGTTACCTGGAAGAAAGCCTGCAGCCAGCTGGCGCCCAGGCTGCGGGCGACGTGTTCCATTCTCGGGTCAACCTTGAGAAATCCATCGCGGCAGTGGTTCACAACAAAGGGCAGCCCGACGAAGAGCATCGCCAGCACGATTCCCCAATAGTTGTCGCTCAGCAAAACGTTGAAGTGTGTTTTCAAAGGAGAGCCGAGAATGCCGCCGCGCGCCAAAAATAAAAAGCAGCGAAATACCGACGATGGTGTGCGGAATCACCACCGGCATGTCGACGATCCCCTCCACAGCGGACTTTCCGGTAAACTGCTCCCGTGCGAGAACGTACCCGAGAGGAATGCCGAACAGGAGCGAGATGAGAGTGGCGATCAAGCGCCGCGCTCAGGGTGATGACCAGAGCGCTCTGGACCGCGGGGTCAAGCGCCGTGGTCACCACGCGTGCCGGCTCAGTTGTGAATAGCAGGTTCAGGATGGGAAGGATGATGAAAAAAATCAGCAGGCCGCCGGCTACTGAGAAAACGGCTAATGGCGCCAGCGGCAGCCGCTTCGATTTCCGGTCTTTCACCGCCCACAACAGGGTGACCACCAGGACCACGCCGGCGATCAGATAGCGGCCAATCAGGAGAAAGACAACGACGAAAGGAATGAAGACCAGTAGCCAGGAGACCGAGGAAACGCCGCCACGCCTGGCTACTTCGCGAGGCTCGACCAACACTTCAGGGCCGATTTCACCGGCCCGTAGCTGTCCGCCCGGTGCGTTCACTGCGCCTGTTTGAGAAGTGGACGCAAACTCTCGGGCACCTTCGAGAGATCGTTGGTTTCAGCCGGATTCAAAGGCGTGATGTGAACTCCCTGGAGGGCTGCCTGCCCCACCGGACCGAGAAATATCTGAAGATAATCAGCGGCCGCTTGCGGGTTGGGTGCATTCAGCGGGATGGTCAGCCCGTTGGCTTTGGCGCCCAAAGTGACGCTTATTTTGCGCTCCGGCTTGTCGCTGAATAAGTTGATGGATACGCGATTGTAGACGCTGGATACCAGCGACATATCGGAGAGATTTACCTGCGCGGGCAGCTTCACCGTTTTAATGCCCGCGGGACCCTCACCGATCACCGAGCCCATGTATCCGAATGCGTAATCGATGTCTCCGGCCAGGATCATCGGGTACAAGGTCTCCGGGTCCGGCCGGATGATCACTCTCGCGGACTTCGGGTTCAGGTTCTCGGGACAATCCAGCGTGTAGCGCCCACCGGATTCGGTGACTGTGATGGCGGTGTTGTCGGCGATCAAATTCTTGAAAATGCTGTTGTCCTTGTAATAAATGTTCGACAACATGATCTGGCCAAGCGAGAAATAGCCGTCGGGCCCGGCGTTGGGATCGGCAATGCCCCATTTTACGTCCGGCCGCTGCAGTATCTTGTACCAGTTGTCGCCGTTGATTTCGTTGGCGTACTTGGAGTTGGCCGCATACGCGATGGTCATCTCATCATGGGCGTAGCGGATCCAGAAATTGGCGTATTTCGGGAACATCACCGGAGGAATAATCGAGTAATCGTCAGTGTAAACCAGGTCGGCGAGCTTTCCAAGGTCGGTGACCTTGCGCATATTGGGAAGCGCGTCGTCCTTCTCGCGCAAGACGGTCGTGCCCGGGTATTTTTCCTTGAACACCTTCTCGGCCGCCTCAATGGCCGGAGTGGGCGAGCCGTGATGGAAGATAACCAAGGTCTTGGGTTGCTCCGCCGCAGGTTTCGAGCATCCGGAAAGTAATGCGAAAGCCAGTGGTAGTACCAGTATCAACGAGCTAACTAACCTCATAGAACCTTTCTTCTTAATGGAGTTGGTCACCGCGGCCTCGTACTATGGCCACTCGGTCTCGAATGTATTAACATACCAGTTTCAGATGAGTCCCCGTCTCCAAAAAGCGCCATCGGAGAGCCTGCTCGTCACACCCTCCGGCCCTGCCGGTGGACCGCCAGATCCGCGCGTAAATCGCCCGTAAAACTGGCGGAGGCCATGGGCCTGCGCCGCAGCATCGTCGGCATTTTGTGCATGGCCGTGCTGGTGGGGATGGGCGAAAGAATGTCGGAGCGATTTCTACCCATATACCTGATAGCGCTGGGTAGCGGGATGCTCTGGCCGGGGTTTCTCAACGCCATTAACAACCTGGTGTCGGCTCTGTACTCATTCCCTGGCGGATGGCTTGCCGAGCGGATAGGACCAAAACGGTCGCTGCTGGTTTTCAATTTGATGGCGATCGCCGGCTTCGCCCTGGTGGCGGCCATTCCCAAGTGGCAGGCTGTGGTGGCCGGTTCGTTCCTCTTTCTGTCCTGGTCCGCGATTTCACTGCCCGGAACCATGGGACTGGTCTCGAAAACGCTGCCCAAGCAAAAACACGTGATGGGCGTCACGTGGCATTCACTCGTCAGACGCTTTCCCATGGCCCTGGGGCCCATCGTGGGCGGTCTCTTTATCGATCGATATGGCCCCATCACCGGCGTGCGCATGGCGTTCGGCGCCGCCATTATCATGGCCATCGTGGCGCTGGTGGCGCAGCAAATTCTAATTGAAAAAGACGAAAAGCCATCGGCTACGCCACGAGCTGGAGAACAACCCGCTGAAGTTGGTGGCCGGATTCGCTCCGGCACTTCGAAACCTACTGGTTTCCGACATCCTGATCCGTTTCTGCGAGCAGATTCCCTACGCCTACGTGGTGCTCTGGTGCATGGCCAGCGTGCCCGGAAAAGCCACTGCTCATATCAGCGCGCTCCAGTTCGGCGAACTGACCAGCATCGAGATGCTGACCGCCGTCCTGTGTTACATTCCCGTAGCCAGATCCGCGGATCGGGTGGGCAAAAAGCCGTTCGTTGTAATCACTTTTATCAACTTCGCCTGCTTCCCGCTGGTGCTTTACTTCTGCCATTCGTTTGGCGCCCTCATCTTGGCGTTCATCGTGCGCGGCTTGAAGGAATTCGGAGAGCCCACGCGCAAGGCGCTGATCATGCATTTAGCGCCGGAGAACAGGAAGGCCGCGGCTTTCGGAGCATACTATCTGTGTCGCGACACCATCGTTTGCCTGTCCGCTTTCGCCGGCGCATTTCTGTGGAAGGCGGGCCCCGAAGCGAATTTCATGACAGCCTTCGCCTTTGGAGTGATTGGGGCAATCTGGTTTGCCGCCAAGGGGCGCGAGAACAGCGACCGGCCCGACTCCCTTACGGTCGCGGCACAGTAACGCGCAAACGCTCCCTTACGGTCGCGGTTCAGTAACGCCCCGTTAGAACCTGATCTTCGCAGCCAGTTGCACCAACCGCGGCGCGTCCGCGCTCACCACCTGCCCGAACGCCGAGCTGGTGATCTCTCCGTTCACCGAAGCCGGGCCGAAAAACTGCGCATGATTGAAGGTGTTAAACGTCTCCAGCCGGATCTGCAAAGAGCTGGATTCGCGCAACCGTATGTCCTTGGAAAGCGCGATGTCGAAGTTCTCTATTCCAGGCCCATAGAACAGCCGGTGCGGGGCCGTGCCGGGCGTTCCCAGCGCGGGCACACTGAATAACGAGGTATTAAAATACGGCTCAGCATTCCGCGGATTGTGGTTAATGTCGAGAGGTCCGGGGGCCATATCCGGGAGATCGGCACCATAAGAATTCACCCCGTTCGGTTGCGTGCCCAGCAGCGAAGTGTCGCCGGCGTTGGTGAACGTAACCGGAAAACCCGTGGAGAACCGGGTAATGCCCGACAATATCCAGCCCTCGGTCAGCCTGTTGCGCGCGTGGAACAAAACGTCGAAAGGCAGTTCATAGCGATAGCTGGCCACGAAGTTGTGCTTGAGGTCGAACGCGGACGGAGCATAAGTGGCCCGGTAGTTGTAGGGATTCAACTGCTCCGAAATGCTGGACGAGTTGTCGAGCGACTTGCTATAGGTGTAGCCGGCCGACAGCTCCAGGCGCCGGGTGGTGTGCCGGACGCTCAGCTGGAGCGCGTTATAATTGCCGTTGCCAATGGTGGTGAGCCAGTCGACACTGCCGAAGTTGGCTCCCAAAGCCTGCCGCGTTCCGTTGATCACCTGGCCACCAGGCGTGGTGAATACATTGGACTCGCCGAAGGGGCCGCAGGTCGGGCTTCCGGCCGCCACCTCGTTTACCTGGCTCAGGCTGAGACACAGCCCTGGGTTGCCAGGGTTGGCTTCTACCAGGGTCAGCAAGTGGTGGGACTCGCTGCCTACGTAACTGGCGGTTACCAGCGTGCTGCTGCCCAACTGGCGCTGAATGGACAAAGTGTACTGGTCGGTATAAGGCGTAACGCCATCCGGCTTGTAACCGGGCAGACCGGATATCGGCAGAAAAGGCGTCCAATTGACGGTGTCATTCGGGTTACTGGCGGACGCGTTCAGCGCCGGAAAGTGAATTGGAAAGCGCTGCAGGTTATCGACACCGGTGGAAGCCGTAACGAAGGGATCGGCAAACAGCGGCGGCGCCGGGCTGGAGTAAGTGCTGCCATACGGCGGATCGCCCGCCATCACGCCGGCTGAAACTCCTTCGATGGCCGAAAAGAAGCGGCCAAATCCAACCCGAATGCTGGTCTTGTCCGAATCTCCGAACAGCCAGTGTGCCAGACCGCTATTTCCGCGTGGAGCCCATGCCAGGCCCAAGCGCGGTGAGAAATCGTTCCATCGCACTGGGGCGAGCGCCCGCGATACTCCCGGATCGCCGGGGAAAACCAACCCGGTTGGCGCGCCGGGATAGATTACCGACTGTTCGCCCGGAACCAGCGTTTGAATCTGGTTGTATTTCTCGTACCAGGGCATGATCGCGTCCCATCGCAGACCGAAATTGAACGTCAGCCGCGGACGCACCCGCCAGCTGTCCTGCACAAACAGCGATCCATAATGATTCCGCATATAGAACGGCTGCGCGTCGCCCTGCTTATAGAAGCTGGGGACGCCAATCAGGAAGTCCGCGAAATCGATGCCGGTTTCCGAGCCGAAGAACGAAAAGGTACCGTTGGACTGCACATCCGCGGCGGCATTCACCTGGCTGAACATCAGTTCGCCGCCGAACATCAACGTGTGCGATCCAACGACGTGCGAGAAGCTATCGCGATACTCAAACGTGTTGTCGTACTGATTGAGCCCGGTGATCGTCGATCCGATGATGAAGTTATTGAAAATCACGTTCTCGACGCCCACGATGTTAGGCCGTTGCGGCAGAATGCTGGGCTGCCCCGTAGGCGTAACAAAGCCCTGCGAGGTCAAGCTGGTGCCTACCGTTCCCTGGGGGGTGCCGACATCGTTCACGTCGCGCACATAGGAAAAGTGAAATTCGTTGACACTGCGCGATCCGAAACTGGATGTGAGGCCGATGGTGGCCAGCTGCGAGCGGCCTTGGTTCAATGCGCCGAAGCCCGGAACATTCGCTCCGCCCTGCAGGGTCGGATAAGGGTTCACTTGCGTGTAATTGTCGGCGAAATAATAGCCCGTCAGCGTCCCGAAGCGCGTGCTGGCGTCCACCCGCACGGCGCCCTTGTCGTCCCGCAGCGTCTCATCCACCGCCGAAGTGGAGAAGTAGTTGTTGGAGAGGTTGGGTGTCGGTATATATTGGAGCAGCTTCTGCGCGGGGCCCGACCACACCTGTTGTGGAATGATTGCGCCGGGAAACACGCACTGCGACGAACTGCCGCATCCGGGAGTGTAATAAGGCTCGCCTGGCGAAACTGCGTAGCCCAGTTTGCCGCTCAGTTGATTGGCCCAATACGGCCCCGACACCGTTCCAGTTAATTGACTGGCAGCATCGGAAAAATTTCCGCCGCGGTTCAGCAGCGACGGCACCTGGATTAATCCAGTATCGGCGCCTTCGGTGAGGATTGTGGCCTGGTAGTCGGCATAAAAGAAAAGCTTATTCTTCAGTATTGGTCCGCCAACCCCTCCACCCGCTTGGTTCTGTTGATAAACCGCTCGTTCCGGCGAGAAAAAGTTGCGGGAGTCAAAGTCTGTGTTACGCAGGAATTCGAAAGCCGACCCATGAAACTGATTCGTTCCCGATTTCGTGATGACGTTGATCCGACCGCCCGCGTAATTGCCGTATTGAGCGTCGAAGTTGCCGGTCAGAACGCGAAACTCCGCGATCGAATCCAGATTCGGGATGATAGCGGCGCCCATGGTGAAACGCTCCACCACGTCCGAGTCGTTCACCGTGAAGCCGTTCGCGTATTCGCGCTGGCCGTTGATGGACATCGTGCCGGGATTGAGATCGCCCGACGGCGCCAGAATCGCCGCACCCGCCGCCTGGATGGAATTGCCGGTGATGGTAGTGGTGGGAGCCACGCCCGGCTGCAAAGCCAACAGATCGGTAAAACTTCGCCCGTTTAATGGAACGGAGACGATCTTGGTACCGGTGACCACTTCGCCTAGTTGGGTATTCACCGTGTCGACTCTTTCCGCCGCCGCCGTCACAGTGATGGTTTCGCGCTGGTCGCCCAGCATCAATGGCGTATCCACGCGCAGCTTGCTATCGGTGTCCACTACCAGACCGATGTGGTGATAGGTTCGGAACGAATTGGCCTCCACTTCAACTTCATAGGTCCCCACCTCCAGCTCGGGAAACGAATAAACACCGAGGGAGTTGGTGGTAACGGTTTGGTGGACGTTGGTGGCGGTGTTGATGGCCGTCACTTTTGCGCCCGCCACTGCCAGGCCGTTCGGATCGTTCACAGTTCCCGAAATGCTGCCGCCCAGAGTCCCCCACATGGGCTGAATGCATAGCAGCGTCAGCACAAACAAAGCGGCCAGTTGGGATCTCCCCACCCAGCCATCAGTAACCATCCGTCCCATTCCCGTCCCCCTCCCAATATCGAAACCTGAGCCGTTAACTTTAACAAGTAAATTCACTTCCACCGAGTACCATAGCTCCTAGCCGCCCGTGGTATTAGTCGCTCCCTCACGGTCGCGGTTCTGTAACACGCGGAACCTACTGAACCGCGCACGTCAGTAAGCGGCATTTTGGCACTACTGCCACGGACTGCTAGCCGCCAGGCACACCAACTGGCACAGGTTCATTAGCCGAAGCGCAAGAAGGTACAATCTCGATCCTCCGACCAATGACGGCTCTCCAACCCCCTGCGTACCCAGGAACTTGGCAGTCTAACTTATGTAGAACAACAGCTTACGGCCAACCCGGCATTTTGTCAATAATTTGTGCGGATTTTGTCAGACTCTTTAGTTCCAGTACTCCTTGCGGGGGATGGAACTCGACAAAGAACTGTACAATGAAGTCCTTGGTGGCCGAATGAAGTTGCTGATTGTGGAAGACGAAGTAAAGACAGCCAGTTTCCTGAAGAAAGGACTCAGCGAAGCGGGTTATCTGGTGAGCGTGGCGGTGGATGGACCGGAAGGCATGCGGCTAATCGAGGGTGGAGCTTTCGATCTGATCGTGCTGGACATTATGCTGCCGGTTGTGGACGGCTGGCACATTCTTACCTGGTTGCGCGGCACCGGATTACAGACGCCCGTCTTAATTCTGACGGCGCGTGACGAGGTGCAGGACAGGGTTCGCGGGCTGGAGCTCGGAGCCGACGACTACCTGGTGAAGCCGTTCGCCTTCTCTGAACTTCTGGCGCGGGTACGGACCATTTTGCGCCGGCCCCCGCTGCGGGAATCCACTACGCTTCGGGTGGCCGACCTGGAACTGGATCTTACCGGCCACAAAGCTACCCGGGCAGGTCAGCGGCTGGACCTGACAGCGCGGGAATTCACGCTGCTGTCGCTTCTGGTGCGCCGCGCCGGGGAAGTGCTGACGCGAACGCTGATCGCAGAATCCGTGTGGGCCATCAACTTCGACGGCGACACCAATGTTGTCGATGTCAACGTCCGGCGCCTGCGTGGCAAGGTGGATGATCCCTTTCCACGGAAGTTGCTGCGCACCGTCCGGGGAGTGGGCTATGTTCTCGAAAACCCCGAAAGGACGTAACCCGCAGTCGGGCGCATGGGGCGGCACGTCGCTCGCGGTGCTGCTGACAGCCTGGTACACGACGGCGTCTTTCGTCGTGGTGGCAGTGACCATCGGTTCGCTGTATCTGGTGCTGGCGAACAATCTCAGAAAAATCTCGGAGCAAGCGCTGCTGGACGAATTGGATGTGTGCCGGGCCCTGGTCCTGGAGCGTGCCGGCGATTCCCACGCGCTGCATGAAGAAGTGGAAATCGACTCCGCGGTCCGGCGATACCAGAAGTTCTATGTCCGGGTGCTGGATTCGGGCGGCGCGCCGCTATCCACCACGCCCGGCATGAACCGGGATCTAAGTTCGTCGCGCATTACAGAAGAAGCGTCGCGGCACCGGGGTATTTTCTGGATCGACTCGCCGAGCGGCGAAACGTATCGCGCCATTGTGGCCGCGGTACCGCGCGACCCCTCTGGAAAGGACGTCTGGACCGTTCAGGCCGCGGTGGACCTCACCCAGGAACAGATCATCCTGGGGCGGCAACGAGTGTGGATGGCGGCCGTACTGGCGGCCGCTCTCATCTTTTGTCCGGCGGTGGGCTTCGCAATCGCTCGCCGGGGCACACGGCCTCTGAAGGAAGTGGCCGAAACCGCCCGGCGCATCGGCTCCAGTACTCTGAACGAGCGCATTCACGCCGAGGGTTATCCAGTGGAAATTCGTGTGCTGGCACTTGCTTTCAATGCCATGCTGGAGCGGCTGGAAGAATCCTTCGCGCGCCTGTCGCGCTTCTCGGCGGACATCGCTCACGAGCTGCGGACTCCGGTAAACAACATTCGCGGTGAAGCGGAGGTGACCTTGGCGCGCGCTCGCACTCCTGAGGAATACATCGAGGTGCTGGGCTCCTGTCTGGAAGAATCGGTGCGGCTCTCCGAACTGGTGGAGTCCCTGCTGTTTCTGGCGCGTTCAGAAAGCCCGGGCGCTCACCTCAAGCGGACGCCGGAACATCTCGACCGGCTGCTCACGGACCTGCGCGACTATTACGAGGCGACGGCTGCCGAGATGGGCGTTACCTTGACGGCCAGCGCACCAGACAGCATCGTGGCCAACGTCGACCGCGCGTTGCTGCAGCGCGCTCTTGGAAATCTGGTATCGAACGCGTTAGCGCACTGTTCGGCGGGGGATGGCATTTGGCTAACCGCACAGCTTCAGGACGGAACGATTCGCCTGGAGATTCGCGACACCGGCTCGGGAATCTCAGCGGATGCCCTGCCCCGCGTGTTCGACCGTTTCTATCGCGCGGACCCGGCGCGTTCGCGCAATTCGGGGGAGCCGGATTGGGTCTGGCGATCGTTAAACAGATCGTGCTCCTGCACGGCGGCGATGTCCAGATTGCAAGTGACCCCGGGCACGGTACTACTGTGTCCGTAGTCCTGCCGCATTCGGCGCCGGCTGCCGAGCCAGTGCAAACCCGCTAATCCGGGGAAATTCACGCCTACCTAATGCGAAACTACTATCGACGGCTTTCGAATATCGGTCCATGATGGGCCAATGCGTAGAAACCTTTTCTGGGCGCCCCTGGTTGCGGCGCTAGCGATCGTTCCGTCGCTGCCGGGGCAGCAGACGTTCGATCCCCTCCAACTTGGGCCGCTGACGTTTACGGGCAGCGTTCGCGACCGCGTTGAGAACTGGCAATGGTTCACACCCAATTCCGGCAATCCCAAATACACCTTCGACGACGCCACAATTCGACTGGGAATTTCCCAGAATCTGGAGTCCCTCGATTGGATGTTCGAGGTCGAAATTCCTATTTTGCTGGACTTGCCCACCAACGCCGTTGCCCCCGGGACTCAGGGTCAGCTCGGGTTGGGCGCCGGCTATTACGTCGCCAACGGCAAAGAATCGAATGCGGCGATGCTATTTCCAAAACAAGTTTTCCTGCGTTTTCATAACGTGTTTGGGACGGCAGGCAGTACCCTGCAACTCGGCCGGTTCGAATTTTTCGACGGGGCCGAGGTCAAGTCCGCCGACCCAACCATCGCGGCCCTGAAGCGCGACCGCATCCAGCAGCGGCTGATCGGAACTTTTTCGTTTACCGACGTCCTGCGCGCCTTCGACGGTTTTCACTATGCGTACGATAATCCGTCGGTAAACTACACCTGGGTGGGCGCCGTACCCACGCGCGGAGTTTATCAAGTGGACGGATGGGGCTGGAACGATGTCGCGTTCAGTTACGCGGCTATGACGCGCCAGTTACACACCAGGTCCACCACGGGTGAATTCCGCCTGTTCGGCATTTATTACGACGATTTCCGCTCGGTCACTAAAACCGACAACCGGCCGGCGGCGGTGCGGGCCGCCGATCACGCCGACATCCGTATCTGGACCCTGGGCGGGCATTATGTCAACGCTTTGAAAACGTCCGCCGGTATCTTCGATGTTCTGGGCGAGGGCGCGTTCCAGTTTGGCGATTGGGGCGTCCAGAAGCAGCGCTCCGCGATGGCGGACCTGGAAGCGGGCTTTCAGCCGAACGTTCTGGGCCGTTTGAAACCATGGATTCAAGGCGGCTATTACTACGGATCCGGCGACGGCAACGCGAAGGACAACGTACACGGCACGTTTTTTCAGCTCATGCCCACCGCTCGCGCCTATGCGCGCTTTCCCTTTTTCAACATGGAGAACAACGTCGACCGGTTCGGCATCCTCACACTGCATCCGCACCCGCGCTTCACCGTCCACACCGAAGCCCATTTTCTCCGGCTGGCCAGCGGCTCCGACTTGTGGTACGCCGGTGGCGGAGTTTTTCAGCCCTGGACTTTCGGATACCAGGGCCGCGCGGGCAACGGGTCCACCAGCCTTGCCAACTTGTACGACGTAAATGTGGACGTCCCCATCAACTCCCATATTTCCATTTCGCCTTACTATGGCTACGCGCAGGGAAAATCAGTGATCGAGTCAATTTATCCCAAGGGAAAAGACGGACACTTCGCGTTTCTGGAAACCAACATCCGTTTCTGATCGAACTCCAGCGGCCGGCGCTGCGTTTAGCTCGTGGTGGAAGCGCGAGAGATGTTTCAAGTTCACAGGCCTAGTACGTCTACAAACGGACTCGACGTGCTGCAAGCGGCATTAAGAATGTCTAAAACTCGGGTCGGGGATTGCATCGGGAATCTACCATTGGGTCCGCGTTTGCGAGCATCCAGGCACCGGTGTTTGCAGTTCCTCGGCCCGAACCAATACAGAGCGACCGACCGTTAACGCGATCAATAACCTGGCCGTTCTCGAGGACCAGAAGGCTAGGCTACTTGAGAATGCCGCGCGTTTCGTCGATCGTGATGAATTGATTCGCGGCCACGTTGGCGAACTTCTGCTTCGTTCCACTGGGCCAGGTCACGTCGATCGAAGTAACCACTGGATCCTGGCCCAGACCGAAAACCAATGCCAGATCGCTCTGCGAAGCGTAGCTGGAGCCGCTGCGCACCACATTCCATTGCTTGCCGGACGCGGAAGCGATGGTGACGGAAGCGCCGATTCCATCTCTATTGGATTTGGTCCCAATGGTGCGAATGGAAATCCACTTGTTTTTGTTTCCACCGTCATTGCGGTACAGGTGCGCGGGTCCGCTGTTGGAAGTGATCAGGACGTCCAGGTCGCCATCGTGATCGAAGTCGCCATAAATGGCGCCGCGCGCTACCAGCGGTTTGGTGAAGTCCGGGCCCACCGCGCTCGATACATCTTCGAATTTCTTCGAGCCGAGATTGCGAAACAGCAGCGGCGGTTCCTGGTATTTGATCTTCGGCTGCACGCGCCCAATCTCTTCTTCGATGTGTCCATTGGCGGTGAGGATGTCCGGATACCCGTCCAGATCGTAGTCGAAGAAGAATACGCCGAATGTCAGCGATAGCAGGCTATCGCGCCCCACGCTGGACATAGGGGCTTCGTCCACAAACAAGCCGTTGCCCTCGTTGTGATAAAGCCCGAGCATCTGGTTGGAAAAATTGCCAATCAACAGATCGGGATGCCCCGTGCGGTCGTAATCGGCCCAGTCCACGCCCATGGCTCCACGCGCCACGCCGTCTTCGCCGAATGCGACTCCGGCCGACATGCCCTTTTCGCCGAATGTGCCGTTCTTATTGTTGTGATAAAGCTTGTTCGGTTGCGTATCGTTTGTGACGAAGATATCGGGCCATCCGTCGTTATCGAAATCGATGATCGTGACGCCGAGAGACTTGCTGGTGGGATCGCCCAACCCCGCCTTGTTCGTTACATCTTCGAAGCGGCCGCCGCCCAGGTTGTGAAACAATTTGCTCGAAGTTCCTTTGTACGATTCGGGCGTGCAGTACGACTTGATCGCTGCCGTCCAGCGAGCACCACAGGTCGCCCTTCTCGGTCCATTGAACATAATTGGCGACGAACAGGTCCAGCTTTCCGTCGCGATCGTAATCCACCCACGCGGCGCTGGTGCCGAAGCTGGCGTTCTTGATTCCGGATGCCGCGGTCACGTCTTTGAATTTGCCGTTGCCCTCGTTATGAAAGAGATGGTCGCCTCCGAGAGCGGTGATGTAGACGTCGTCGCGTCCGTCGTTATCATAGTCCGCCACGGCTACGCCGATGCCATACATTTCCACATCCAGGCCGCTGCCGCGCGTAATATCGGTGAACGTGCCGTTATGGTTGTTGCGATAAAGGGCGGCAGTGCTGCGCCTGCCGCGCGGCATCCAGTCTTTTCTGTTCACCAGCAGGATGTCGATCCAGCCGTCGCCGTCGGCATCGAAAAACGCAGCGCCGGAGCCGAGTGTCTCAGGCAGATATTTCTTTCCGGACTTTCCGGTGTTGTGGACGAACTTGATCCCGGCCTGAGCCGTTATATCAGTAAACTGAACTTGTTCGCCGGCGATGGCGGATGTGGACGCGGCGCAATTCCCAGGGCAGCCAGAATCGCGGCAGCGCCCAAGCTATAAGTTTCCGGTTCACTTCCGCCGCCCCGCCGGCGTCGAACGCGATGGTCGCGCGGGCCGTTCAAATCCACGCTCTCATGGTCGTGAATCTGCTGTCGCTCGTTGTTGTCTTCGGGACTGATGCACCGGCGCTTGGCCGTAATGGCCTGCGAGGATTCGTCGGCTTTGAAACGCTGGAACAGCTTCTGCTCCCGCTCGGCGGAAGCAATGTCGCCAATACCGCGGTAGGCCAGCATGGCCGTGTAGTGCATCTGCAGGTCCTCCGGATCGATCTCGGCAACTTTCTTCAAAGCATCGATGGACTCTTCGTAGTTTCGCTTCAGGAACTGGAGCCGGGCCACCTGGTTCCACACCACGCGATCGCGTGGATATTTGGCATCCACGATGGCGAGGATCCTTCAACGCAGCGTCATATTCGCCATCCGCCTTTTCGATCAGCGCGCGGAAGTAATAGGTGCGGCCCAGATCCGGATTCACTGCCAGCGACTTCTGAATAAATGGCTTGGCCCGTTCCGTTTCACCTTCCTGGATCAGCGCCCGCGCGACATTTAACCAGCCGTCGGCATAACCCGGCTCGGCCTCGGTCACTTTGGTGAAAGCGTACTCGGCGCCCTTCACGTCGCCCTGCAGCAGCAGGCCGATGCCCCAGTCGTTCCAGCGCTCTCGCGTCTTCTTATTGGTCATCTGCCGCCATTTTGTTTCAGCCGCGTTGTTGGTCAGATCGATACTGGATTCGGCCTTTGCCAGGACCGTGATGGGTGTCACTGGAACTTCGCCCTTCATTTCGCCCGAGACATTCGCCGGAATGTTGGCCTTGTCGAAGCTGTATTCGGCGGCATTGTGATTGATATCGATCTTCGATCCTTCACCGGCTTCGGCTTTCCGGCATAAGCGAACTGCGTGTAATACCACGAGAACTTGCGATGATTCAGCTTCGCGGTCAGCTGAATCGGCCCTTTCGCATCTTTCGGAATATTCAGCAGGTAGTGAACCGTGTCGGCCGCGCCAGGCGGAATCGCATGCACATAGAGCACGCTGCGCGCCTGCCAGGCATTGCGCTTGTCCACCTGATTCCCATCGGCATCAAGTTGATACGCCTTGTAGAAATGCGCTCCAGGCTCAACCGGGCCTTTGCCGCCGTCTTCCACCTGGCCGCTCCAGAAGATCACTTTGCCGGTGGCATCGGTGGCCTGAAGCTCCAGCCAGATATCGAAAGAATCAACCGTGCCGCCGGGGAAGAAATGCCCGATCTTGCGCGTTCTGACAACCACGTCCACACGGGCCGTAGACCCCGGGTGAACTTCGGCTGCGCCTGATCGAGTGGCGCGGCAACTTGCCCACCTCGCGTATGAACGTATCGCCCGGCTGCTCGGCTTCCTCTCCCGACGGCGAACCCGAGTCAGTCTGCGGGCCGGTAGCCGGCGCGCCGGATCATCGCTGTCTGCTTCCCGCTTCTCTCACCGGCGAGGCCGCAAAGATATCCACCGAGATAAAACCGGAGGTGAGAAATTTCTGCTCGATGCGCAAGCTGCGCCTCGTCCTGATTCGCGTAGGGGACCGCGGTATTGGCCGCCGGGAACCGGTGCGAGTGCATCTGGCCGCCTTGATTTCCCGGTTCCTCCGAAGGCCACCAGCGGCATATGGCAATCCACGCAGGTCTGGCCTTTGGCGGATAGTAAAACGATCGCGCGCCCTGGCCGGATCCCGCAGGCCTGCCAGTTATCGTAATCGTTGAAGCCGCGGAACCAGCGATAGTTATTCACCGGCACGTCCAGGTGTACTTTGTGGCACGCCGCGCAAAATTCGGAAGCATCCTGCCGCATGAACGGCTTCATGAAATGTCTCGCCGATGCGGCTCCGGATTCAGATAGGTCATGAAGTCCACCGACGCCGCGGACGCTTTGTTCTTGCTGGTCATCAACTGATGCAATGCCGGGTACTCGACAGTGAATCCGTTATTGCCCATGGTGCTGTCCACGTGGACGATGGCATGGCAGACGTGCAGGCCAGCCCCGCGTGAGCCTCCGGCGTATCGATCTGGGACTTGATCGGCTTGTCGAAGCGTCCATTAAAGAAGACCGCGTGGTCATGGCAGCCGGCGCACCACTTGCTGCCCTGTGGCGAGCCCTGCGTGTCCTGCATGTATTCGATGGCCTTACGGTAAAACTGGTTGTTGAATGAGGCAAAATGATGGGAGGAAGAGTTCCATTCGTCGTAAATCTTTTTGTGGCACTGTCCGCAGGTTTCCGAATCCATGAAAAAGTTCGACGGAATGATGCCGCCGACGTTGGTTTGCGCCGAAGCGGGAAAGAAGGGCGATTTCGGACCGCCACCTTCGCCATCCATTGTTAGAGGAGGACTCGCCGGATTCACGATGCGATTGTTGGGATTGGGGAAAAATCGCTTATAGCCATGCCCGATGATGGGCAGCGCGACCAATATAATCAGGGAAACTTCGAGGCCCTTGCGGAATTTTAACCATCCGCCGCCTTCCTGCGACGCCCTTTTCCAAACGAACGGAATGAGTGCTGCTACCCCGAGCGCCGCCGCCCCAACATGCGACCAAAGTATCCACGCGTTGGCGTGCACGTTGCCGGCGTACGTGAGGGTGGCGCCCAAGGCGAAGGCGACCAGCAGGAATCCAACCGCAGCCGGCGCACCGCGCAGCAGCCCGCTCCTGCGCAGTACGAAGAGCAGGGCGATTGCCAGAGCCGCCCCTAGAACGACGTGCCCCAGCACGTTCGCCATGTAGAAGATGGTGGCGGAGGCGAACGCCGCGATGTAGCCCGTGTTCACCAGCAGCACGAGAAACAGTACGGCTATCCAGTACTCGAGACCCCTGTTCTTCATTCGCAATCCCCCCGGCCGATCAAAACCGACTCCCTAACGGTGGCGGCTGACTGAGCCGCGCGCGTCAGCAAGCGGACCTACCCAGACACACCACGCCATCAGGCTTAGCTACAGAGCCTCCAGTCTAGGGCCGGGGCCGGGCGGCAACAATAGTACGAAACTACTACCGTGAATGCGCCGGATTCTTGCCCTCGGTGCATTGGTACTCGCCGGCGTTCACGTTCCTGAACTCCTGGACCTGGCCGCTGGGCCATTCGATCACCACGCGGTCCGCCTTATCGCGTCTGGCCAGCCCGAATGTGACCGTGAGCTCCGATTGCGACAAGTAGCTGGAGCCCGTCTTCACCATGCGCGACTGCGTTCCGTCCCCAGTGCTGACGCGCACCACAGCGCCGATCCCGTCTCGGTTGGACTTGGTCCCCTGAAGACAAAAACGCAGCGATCGATTGCCCGATGTGACATCGTTGCGATACAGGTATGCGGGTCCATGATTGGTGGTGAGAAGAAGGTCCAGATCCCCGTCGCGATCGAAATCGCCGTAGGCCAGCCCGCGCCCCACTTTGGGTGCGGCGAAAGCCACCGCCCAGCTGCGCAGCGACGTCGTTGAACCCGCCCTTTCCGTCGCTCAGAAACAGATGGGGCGGCTGTGCATAGCCGTGATTGCCGCTGATATTACGAACCGTCTCATCGATGTGTCCGTTCACCGCCGCCAGATCGAGATGTCCATCCAGATTGGCGTCCAGGAATGTGCATCCGAAGCCGAGCCGCATTCGCGACGGGCGTCCCACTCCGGCCGCAATGGCCGCGTCTTCATAGGTGCCGTCGGCGCCGAGGGCGATAGAGCGCGATCATCTCATCGTCGAAGTTGGTGATGGCAATGCCGGCCACGCCTGAGTTGTCGAAGTCGGCCGCATCCGCGCCCATGCCGGCGCGCGCCCTGCCATCCTCGCTGAAAGCCACTCCCGCGCGAACCCCCACATCTTCGAATGTGCCATCTCGCCGGTTGCGGTAAAGCTTATTCGGTTGGGTATCGTTGGCGACAAACAGGTCCGGCCAGCCATCGCGATCGTAATCGAGCATGGCCACGCCGAGCGACTTCGACGTGCTATCGAAGATTCCACTTTTCGCCGTCACGTCTTCAAACGTGCCGTTGCCTCGATTGCGGAACAGCCAGCAGGTGGCCCCGTGATAAGCCTCCGGCGTGCAGTACGACTTGTTCTTGCCGTCCACGCTGCAGAAGACATCGTGCTCGGGCGACCATTGCACGTAGTTGCAGACGAACAGATCCAGCAGGCCATCGCGATCATAATCGAACCACAGAGCGGACGTGCTGAAGCCACTGCTGTCCCCCAAGCCCGACTTTTCCGTCACGTCGACGAACGTGCCCCGTGCCGGTGTTCTGAAACAGGCGGTTCTGGCCCACGGCCGTGATGAGGATATCGGGGAAGCCATCGTTGTTGTAGTCTGCCACGGCTGCGCCCATCCCGTACATTTCCACCCCCAGCCCGGCGCTGCGCGTGACATCGGTGAAACGTTCCGTTGCGATTGTTGCGATACAAACCCAGCGTGGAGGGCCGCCTTTATATGGCCCCGGCCAACCCAGCCGTTCACCAGCAGAATGTCCAGCCAGCCATCGCCGTCATAATCCAGAAAGGCGCAGCCCGGGCCGAGCGTTTCCGGAAGATACTTGGCTCCGAAAGCGCCGTTGTTGTGGTGGAAGGCGATGCCGGCCTGGGCGGTGACATCGGCCAATCGAAAACCAGGATCCGCTGCGGCAGAGCCAAGTCCGGCCAGCGGAACAGCGCCCAGAACAAACGTCCTGCGGGTCACGCGATGCTCACCAGGCCGGTACGAATCGCGTAAACAACCAGCTCGGCCGTATTGTGAATATCGAACGTCTGCATGATGTTGGCGCGATGCACCGCCACGGTGTTCACGCTCAGGTTCAAAAACAACCGCAATCTCCTTGTTCGATTTGCCATGCACGATCAACTGCAGAACCTCCAGCTCGCGCGTCGAGAGTTTGGGCAGCCCTTCGGTTGGTTCCGCCAGCTTGCCCAGCCGCCGATCCAGCGTCTGCTCGCCCGCCGCTACCTTGCGCACCGCCGACACCAGTTCCAGGTCCATCGCATTTTTCAGCAGATAGCCGCGCGCTCCCGCCTCCAGACACGTGCGTACGTAGCTCGGCTCAGCGTGCATGCTAAGAATCAATACTTCCGTCTCCGGGTGCAGCTCGCGAATGCGCCGGGTAGCCACCGCGCCGTTCATGCTGGGCAGCGAAAAATCCATCACCACCACCCGCGGCTTCAGGACGCCCACCGCAGTCACCGCCTCATGTCCGTCGCTGGCCTCACCCACCACGCGAATGCCGGGCTCATCCTCCAGCATGCGCCGAAATCCCTTGCGCACCAGGCTATGATCGTCGACCAAGAGCACGGAAATTTCAGGTTCGGGCATGGGCCGCCTCGGCCGGCAGGGGAACCGTCACGCGAACCAGAACTCCCACACTTTCTCCGCTGGCAAACTCGATGGTGCCATTCACCAACTCGGCTCGTTCGCGCATGGAAACCAGTCCCAACCCGCGAGTCTGCTTGGCTTGAAATCCTATGCCTTCGTCTTGTACTTCGAGAACCACGGCTTCCGGCAGGAAGCGCAGCCGCACCGCCGCGCTCTTCGAATTGGAGTGTCGGGCGACATTGTTCAAGGCTTCCTGCATCACGCGGTAGAGATGGATGGACAGCTCGCGGTCCAGTTCGCGGCCCTGGCCGGTCTTCTCGTACCTTACTTCAATTCCCGTCTGCTTTTCGAATGCGGGCAAATACACATCGCACGGCGCTTTCGAGGCCCGCCTCATCCAGCACCACGGGATGCAAAGCGTGCGACAGCGATCGAACCTTGTCGAGCGTGGTCTGCACAATCTCGCGCACCTCGAGAAGATCGCCGGCCTTCCGATCGGCCCGCGCCAGCATGGCGCCCACCGCCGTCAGAACCTGGCCTAAGTCGTCATGCAGCTCGAGCGAAATGGAACGGAAAGTGCTTTCCTGCATCGAGATCAGCTGTTGCGCCAATTCGCTGCGCCGCTCCGATAGAGTCGCCACTTGTTTGAACAGCCGGCGATTGTATTGGACCAGATACAGGCTGGTGAGCACAATTACCACCAGCATGGCGGCCAGAAAGATGTAGACGTTGCGCTCCGCCACGGCATACAGTTCCTGCGTACGCGCAGCCGCCGTCTGTTCACTGGCATTGTTCGCGATCAGAAAGCGCGAGACCGCGGTGCTCAGCGCCGCTTGCCGCGCCTGCAGGGACATTCGAATTCTGGTGCGGGCTTCGTCGGCCTGGCCATTGCGCGCCAGGTCGAAGATTCGATCGAAAGCATCCCAGAACTGGCGAAAGGAGTCTGCCATGTATCGGCGTTGGCTGGGCGACCTGTCAACCAGGGAGAACTTCTCCTCGCGCGACAGCGCGTCTTCCAGGTCGTCCCGAATCCGGCGCAACTGAGGTTGCCAGGCGGTGAGAGGATAAGGCTCGTCGGAATCGAGCATGTCCCGCATCGACAGGGCCAGCAAATTCAGCCCGTTTTGAATGCGCAGCAGCAGCAGTGAATCGGTGCGGTTGCGGTCGATGGTCCGCGTCTGCAACTCTCGCAGGTTGCGCAGCTGAACGATGGTGTAACCGGAATAAACGCCGACCGCCAGAAGCGTGATCGCCAGACCAGCCAAAAGGCGCAATGTGGGAGGTCGCATGGTCAAGCGGAATGTTGCTCTATCCTTTAATGATAAACAGGAATGAGGTACACGCGGCTTTTCAGCCGCGTCCAAGAACCCGGCTGAAGCCAGGGCAGGCTCCGCTATAATCGCATGCGAGTGAACGCGTGAAACGAAGGATTGCCGTAGTAACCAGCTCCCGCGCCGACTATAGCCACTTGTACTGGCCCCTGCGTGAGCTGGCCGCGCACCCCCAGTTGGATCTGAAACTCATCGCGATGGGGCCGCATCTCTCGCCGGAATTCGGCTGCACGGTGGCGGAGATCGAGAAGGACGGCTTTGCCGTAGCCGCGCAGATCGAGTGCCTGCTCAGCTCCGACAGCGACGTGGGCATGGCGAAAACCATTGGCGTGGCCACCTTGAGCCTGGCGGACTGCTCTGGCGGCAAATGCGGCCGGATCTGCTCTTGCTGATCGCGGACCGGTATGAAATGCTGGCGCCCGCCTCCGTCGCGCTGGCCCTCCGCATCCCGCTGGCTCACATCGAAGGCGGCGAGATGCAGCGAAGGAGCCATCGACGATGCGGTTCGAAACGCGCTCACCAAGCTCAGCCATATTCACTTCACCTCCACGCAACTGGCACGCGTCGCGCGTCATCGCCATGGGCGAGGAAGAGTGGCGTGTCCACCGCGTCGGCGCGCCTTCTCTCGATCATCTTCGCCGCGGCACGCTCGAGACTCGTGAAGGGCTCGAAAAAGAGCCTGGGTGTCGACCTGAACCGGCCGAACATTCTGGTTGCGTTTCATCCGGCCACCATCGCCCGCGACACCACGCGCGAAGCCGACGCTCTGTTTTCCGCGCTCGCCACTGTTCCTGAGCAGCTCCTGTTTTGTTATCCCAACGCCGATGCCGGAAGCAGAGAGTTGCTGGATCGCGCCCCCAGCTTTTTGTAGAAGAGCATGGGAACGCGCGAATCTTTGTCAACCTCAATCCCGTGTCTTACTGGAGCTTGTTACGTTGCACGGATCTGCTGATCGGTAATTCAAGCAGCGGAATCATGGAGGCGGCATCTTTCGCCCTGCCCGCGGTCAACGTCGGGATTCGCCAACGAGGCAGGGAACACGGACCGAACGTATTGGATGCTGAGGCCACTGAATCGTCCATCCTGGATCGGTTATGCACGGCCAGGAGCCCGGAATTTCGGTGCTCCCTGGCTGGAATGGAAAACCCATATGGCGATGGACGCGCGTCGGAGAGAATCGCCGAAGTAATAGCGTCGGTTCCGCTCACAGAGGAACTTCTGATAAAGCGTGCGCCCGTCCCGGGATCATAAGAATGATGGACGCACTGCTCGCACTTTCGGCCACGCGGCAAGCCTCGCTCATCCAGGCGCGAAAAATCTCCTCGCGGGAGCTCATCCAAGCCCATCTGCGGCAGGTGGCGCAAGTGAATCCGCACATCAACGCGGTAGTGGAGTTGCTCGCTGACCGGGCATTAATGCAGGCCGGGCAAGCGGACGACGCGTTGGCGCGCGGCGAAAACTTCGGTCCGTTTCACGGCGTTCCCTTCAGCGTCAAAGACTCGCTGGAACTGGAAGGAACAGTATGCACCGCGGGCACGTTGGGGCGGCGCGGAGCACCCATGTCCACTGAAGATGCGGTTCTAGTTGCGCGATTGCGGCGCGCCGGCGCCATTCCGATCGCCAAAACCAATCTTCCGGATTTGCTGTTCGCCTTTGAAAGCGACAACCTGCTGTTTGGCGCCACCAACAACCCGTATGATCTGAGGCGAACTTCCGGCGGCAGCAGCGGCGGAGAAGCCGCGTTGATTGCGTCTTGCGGGTCGCCCTTTGGTCTGGGCAGCGATGCCGCAGGGAGCGTGCGCTTGCCGGCGGCATTCTGCGGTATCGCAAGCATCAAGCCCACCTCCGGCCGTTTGCCGCGGACCGGCCATTTCCCTCCAGCCGGCGGATGGATCGAGGCGCTGTGGCAGATCGGTCCCATGGCGCGGCATGTGGAGGACCTGTGCGCGCTGATGCCGCTGCTGATTTCTGGCGAGGGCAGGGATTGCTCCGTGATCGATGTTCCGTTTGAAGATCCGGAGAACGTCAAGCTTGCCTCCCTACGCGTGGCCTTTTACACCGACAACGGAATCGCCGTTCCAACAGCCGAAGTTTGCAGCGTGGTGCGCGCGGCGGCGCTGGCGTTGGCCCCTGATGTTGCGGCCGTGGAGGAGGACCGGCCCGCAAGTCTGGCCCAGGCATACGATCTGGAAATGAAGCTACTTGGAGCCGATGGCGGCGACAGCCTCCGCGAGTACCTGCGGCATCTGGGATCCCAGCGCCTGCACCCGTTGCTGGCCGGCTGGTTGGATAAGCTGGAACCTTACCGGGTGGATTTGCGCGGATTCGCGCGTTATTGGTCCGAATTGGACCTCTATCGCGCCGACATGCTCGCATTTCTGCGAAAGTACGACGTAATTGTGTGCCCGGTTTACACGCAACCCGCGCTGCTCCACGGAACTTCGATCCTGGACGAGAACTTCCGCGGTTTCAGCCATACCATGGCCTACAACGTGACGGGATGGCCGGCCGCGGTGGTACGTTGCGGCGAATCGGCGCATGGCCTGCCTATCGCGGTCCAAGTAGTGGCGCGGCCGTATCGGGAAGATATCGCGCTGGCGGTTGCCAAACGGCTGGAGGAAGCGCTCGGGGGATGGAAAGCTCCGCGGCTGGCCTGACGCGGCGGTTACCGTATCTGGGCCGCTACAGGCGTTTAGTTCTTTTTGCCCTTCCTTGCGTCTTCCTCGCTCTCAAGCCGTTTGAAGATCCCGAGCGACTTCTCGGCGTCCGCTGTCCGGCCCTCTCGAGTGAACTCACGTCCCAGCGCCAGCCACGCCTGCCGCAGCGTCGGCTGATCGACCACGGCCTCCTGATACTCGGCGATCGCCCGCGCGCTGTTGCCTCGCGCCTGGAACAGCTGGCCCATGTAATAGTGTGCCCAGCCAAAGCGGTAATTATATTTCAGCGATTCGGCGAACAACTTCTCCGCCCCATCCAGCTCATTGGCCTTCAGCATCACCACCCCGAGGTCGAGTGGCGACCATTCCCAATGAATGCCGTTTTCCCGATTGCGTTCAGCACCCGCCTCGTAAGTCTTCCGGGCGTCTTCCACAAGACCGAGATTCTCCTGAGCCTGTCCGAGATCTTCATAGGCCCGAACCAAATCAGGGTTGACCTGAATTGCTTTCTTGAAATCCGCGACAGCCGCCTCTACCTGCTGGTTCTGGAATTCAACACGGCCCAGCAAATATGGATACTCGGCGTTTCCCGGCGCGGCCCTCATCAGCATCTGCATCTGGACCCGGGCCTGGGTGGGTTTCTTTGTGAACGCGAACGCCAGCGCCAGGGTAGCGCGATCGGTCTCTGAGAGCGGCTTGATTTTGTCCGCTCTTTCCAGCGCATCGGCCGAATCCTCCGGGTGTTTTTCGAGATACGCCCAACCGTCCCGCCATAACCAGCAGCTCGAAAGATTTCGGATGTTCCGCCATGGCCTGATCGATGACGGCCTTCTCGGCGGCATAGTCGTGCTTCCGGACGGCTTTATCGAGATCGGCTCGCTGGGCATCGCTAAGAGGCGCTTCAGCCGCGCCGATGTCGATCTGTTTCTGGGGACGTGCGGCCGGGTGGAGGGCAGGATGTGGGGCTGCGTCCGGTGATGTGGCGACCTGCGCGTTACAGCAGGCCGATCCGATCGCTAACGTAACAGCCGTGAGAAAAAGAGAATTGCCGTTCATCTTGTTTCCGTGATCTGAAGCACGCCGTTCTCGCGGAGATTCTGGGTCAAGGTCTGCTTGCGTCCCGAAGGCCAATCGACGTCCACACGATCGATTTTCTGAGCTTCTCCCAGGCCGAAATACAGCGGCAGCGAGCTCTGCGACAGATAACCGGATTTGCCATCGTTATACCTGGTCACAGTCCGGCCGCCGGCGGTTACGTGGACGGTAGCGCCCAGCCCATCGCGGTTGCTGGCAGTCCCGACCAGCTTTACTTTCAGCCAATGAATGGCATGCCGGTCGGACAGATTGCTGACCAGGACCTGCGGCGCCGAGTTAAATTCATTGGTGACGATATCCATGTCGCCGTCGTTGTCCAGGTCGAATATCGCGGCTGACCGGGTTCCCAACGACGCCATCACGGTGATTTTCCCGGTTTGCCCCTTGCATGGCTTTTGCACGTACGCCTGCGGATCTGCCGCCGACTTGGAGCAATCGATTTCATACCAAGGTGTGTGCGTTTGCCCGTCTCGCCTCGGTTCAATCCCCAGCAGAAATTCCGCATCCAGAAATTTCTTCCCCTCGTTGTTCAACAACATGGAATTGATTCCGTAGCGGAACGGAAAATTCATCGAAGAAGCGATGAAGACGTCATCCCATCCGTCGGCGTTGATGTCGCCGATGCTGGGCCCCCACGGCCAGAAGTTTTCCGCCCCCATGCGATCCGAGACTTCCTCGAATTTACCGCCGCCCAGGTTGTGATACAGGGAATTTCCGAATACAAAGCTATCGGCCGGGCCCATCATAAAACTCTCGGGTTCATGCCGCGGCGCTTTCTTCTTTTCATCTTCCGGAGCCGCATCCCACCACATATCCGTATGCATGTCGGTGACCAACAAATCCATCCGGCCGTCGTTGTCGTAATCGAAAAACTTCACTCCCATCGCGCCCCACGATGTTTTCGGAAAATACTTCTTGGTCTGCTCGGAGAATTTGCCCTGATGATTCTCAAAGAAATGGTTCGCGCCCATCATGTTGAGAACGTAAACCTGCGGCCAGCCGTCGCCGTTCAGGTCGGCGAAGGTTGCATCGCCTCCCCAACCCACGGGTTTCAACCCGGATTCGGCGGTTACATTTTTGAATTTATTGTGTCCCAGGTTCTTATATAACACCGGAAATTCGTAACGCTCGGGAAACATGTGCCCTGAAAACGCGTCCGAAAGCGCGATGTACTCGCCTTGCGGACCCTTCTGATCGCTAGTGTATTTTCCAACGTTGGTTACCAGAAGATCCAGCAGTCCGTCGCGGTCGTAATCGAAGAACATGGCTCCCGACGAATGCTCCACCACGTCGATGCCGCTTTCCTTGGTGATGTCCCGAAAGTGTCCGTGGCCGTCGTTTTCAAACAGCAGATCGCCGCCGCGCACGGTTGTGACGAACAGATCCGGATCGCCATCGTTGTCGATATCCGCAAAGGCAGCCGTCACGCTGATGCGTCCGGGCACGCCCACGCCCGCTTCGGCCGTAATGTTCTTGAATTTTCCCCCGCCCAGGTTTTTCCAAAGCTCGTTGCCGCCGGTTTGCGAGACGAAATAGATGTCGTAGAGCCCGTCCCCATCCACGTCAGCCACTGCGATGCCGTTGCCGTGATCGTAATGAGCCAGGTGATAATCCTTTCCGGCATCGTCCACGATGTGGTTCACGAAGCTGATCCCGCTCTGCTTCAGTTGGTCGCTGAATTGAAACTGGTAGAAAACCTTGAACTGATCCACCGTTTTCATCTGCCGTTGCTTGCGTGCGGCCAGCAAAGCGGTGGTATCTTCGGCTGGATATTGTACTTCCCGGCTCGCCGATGCAGCGTTGCCGTAACTGTGTAAAGCAACGAAACCGGTCGCAATAAAAAGTCCAGCCGCGATCCAATGAATAACTCTTGAGTTCACGATTTACTCCTTGCAAAGCGGACTTACTTGGTCGCGCCGCCTTTCAGCCTTTGATATTCCTTCATTTCACGGTCCGCTTCCGAAATTTTGCCGGCCTTCCGATCCAACGCCGCCAATTCGAAGTGGGCTTGAGCGGCTACTTCGCCGTCATGTTGGATCTCGAGCAATTTCGTCCACGATTTTTCGGCCCGCGCCGGATCGTTGGCGGCGAGCGCGGCTTTGCCCAAAGCCAGCAGAGTAGGCGGCATGTTCGGCTCGAGTTCGTTGGCGTGCGCAAGCTCGGCCAGCGCGTCGCGCGCTTGCCCCTGTTCCAGAAGCGCCGATCCCAAATCGTAAGTTGCCTGCGCACTGGCCGGCCGCAGCTTCAGTTCGGCCCGGAACTCGACGACCGCCTCGGGCCACTTGCCTGCCGCGGCCAGGACGTGACCGAGCGCAAGATGGACGCCCTCTGAGTACGGTTTGATTTGAATCGACGCCAGGTACTCTTTGGCCGCTTCCGGCAGCTTGCCCAACTCGAAGTTCTCGTCCCCCGCCGCCTGGTGAGCGCGCGCTGAACCCGGATTCGTTTCCGCGATTCGATCGTACGCTTTCTTGGAAGCAAGCTCCGTCGCCCGGCCAAAATAATAAAGCACGTCTGGGTCGTTAGGCTTCGCTTGCAATGCCACCTGCAATGCCGCGATCGCGTCGTTCAATCGTCCCGTTTCCAGGTAAGCCATCCCCAGCAATGTTGGTTCGCGCGCTGTTTCCAGGTGCGGCAGGGCTCCCGCTGCGTCTCCCCGAATGAGAAGCGCGACGCCCAGCGCCTGATGGACACCCAACAGCTTGGGATTCAGTTTCAGCGATTGTTCCAGCGCCGGAATGGCCTGTTCGTAATTTCCCATCTTGAAATAGGCGATTCCGAGATTCGCGTAAGCCGAAGGCATTTCGGGCGCTGCAGCGATCACCTTTTTAAATTCTTCGATTGCCTGGTCGAAATGACCCTGCTTTTGCGCTTCCATGCCGGCCTGAGTATGCTCGATTGCTTCCGGCGTCATGGCTTGGGCAAGAAGAACGTAAATGCTTAGCGCAACAATCATTTGGTTCCCTTTTGCAAGGTCGCAGGCCGCAAGGGGCCAGCCGAGATTAATTTGTATAGCTAGTATAGAAGCCTGGGATGCTTTGTACAACCCTCGCCGGTACTGCCGCCGAGTACTGCTAGCCCCGCAAAATTAAGGTTTTCCCTTTAGCGACGCCCGCATTCGTTCCAGGACTTTCGTTAAGTTAGTATCGCCCGGATTCAGTTGGTGCGCTCGTTCCAGGTACGGCAGGGCCGCGGCATCGTTTCCGAGCAGATGGAAAGTCTTCGCCAGCAGATTCAATGTATCGAAAAATCGCGGGTTGATGGAGGCGGCATTTTGTAACGGTTTCACGGCCTCCTGGTAGCGATGCAGCCCGTAGAGGCTCACTCCCAGATAATGCCAAGCCTCAAACGAATTTGGGTCCAGCTTTACGGCCCGCTGTAACGGATCCACGGCATCGGTGAACGCGCCGGCGTCGCTGTACAGTTGCCCTAACAGAATCAGCCGGCGAGAATCGGCCGCGTCGGCGATCTGATTACAGACCTGGCGGGCTTGCTGGATGGTTTGCGAGTGCAGCGCATCCATGCATTTCTGGCCATCCTCTTCGGCGATCCGCTGGCTTTCACGCCATTGCCGGTAGAGCTTAAACTCGCGGTCTGCGTCGTTCGTGCGGTTGGCCACTGTGTAGATTCGGGCCAGCCTGTAATGGACCTCGGCGTCGCGTGGATCAGCCTGGGCGGCCTGTTCCAGATATGCGAGCGCTTCCGTCGTTTTTCCCATCCCCTGGTATGCCAAACCAAGATAGAAAGGCGCTTTGGGAAACGCCGAATTCGACACCAAAGGTTGCAATTTCCGGATCGCTTCCGTGAAGTTTTCGGATCGAACATCCAACAGCCCCAGAAAATAAATGAGGCCCACTCGATCTCCCAGCCGCCGCTGCTCGATTTCGAATTGCTTGCGCGCCTCGTCGTTGCGCTCTTGTGCAAACAGGCAGGTTGCATATTGGATGCGCACGGCGTCGTTATTCGGATCAACCGCCAGCGCCTTCTCTAACTCTGCCGCCGCTTCGTCGTAATGCCGGTCCTGCATCAGCTGCGTCGCGCTGCCAACGTGGGCCGTCACCTCGGCCGGCACCGCGGTCCCCTGGCCTTCCGCAAGTTGGGTCAAGAGCAGAAGTGCGAGGCAGGTTCTCATCGCGCGGAACCCATCGCCTCGGTTCTTACCACACCCTCGCCTTCACGGATCGTAATCAATCTGTCGGCGGAAACCGCTTTCACGGACTCCCGCGATCCGTTCGGCCAGCGAATTTCGATATCGGCCGCCTGCGCGCTGCCCAGGCCGAAGTGGAGGCGCGGGTCGTTCACCGACAAATAGCTGGATTGCGCAACCACAGCCTGAGCCTGCTTGCGCCCTCCATAACTGGCGATCACCGTAGCTCCGATTGCACTGCGATTCGATTTCACCCCAATCAGCTTCAACTTCAGCCAATGCCCGCCACCGGCGGCCGGCGGCAGCACATCGTTCCGCAACAGCGTCGGAGGTTCGTTCATGTTCATGATCAGGATGTCCACGTCGCCGTCGTTATCGAAATCTCCGAATGCCGCGCCACGGCTGGAGTGGGCCTCGCCGATTCCAGGGCCGGCGGCTGTCAACTCCTCGAACTTGCCGTTGCCCAGATTCCGGAACAACACGCGCGGGGTCTTGTACGGATAATCGGGATGCGATTTTTCCACTTCCGGATAGACGCTGCCGGTCACCCAGAAAAGATCGGGCAGTCCGTCGTTGTCGAAGTCCTGAATGCCCGCGCCCCAGCCCACGTAGCGGGTTTCCACACCCAGGCCAGCGTGCAGAGTGGCGTCTTCGAAACCGCCGTGGCCCAAATTTCGATACAGCACCGCGGTATCTTCGCTGAAATGCGTTTTCAAAAGATCCAGAGCGCCGTCGGTGTTGAAGTCTCCCACTCCCAATCCCATTCCGGCCTGCTCTTTGCCATCCTCGTTCACGGCCACTCCCAACTCCAGGCCATGTTCGATAAACGAACCGTCCGGCTTGCCTTGGAATAGCAGGCTGGGAGTGGAGTCGGACGCGACATAAATATCCTGCGAACCGCTTCCGAGATAATCCGCCGCAACAGCTGTCAGGCCGTAGGTGGGCATGGCGCGATCGATTCCCGAGGATTTGGTCACATCCGTAAAAGTGCCGTCGCCATTGTTGCGAAAGAGCTGGCACTTCTCGGGAGTGAGCCCGCGCGGACCGTAATATACCGGAACGCCTTTGAACTTGCAATCCGGGTTTACGCCGGTGGCCGGCACGGAATGGAAGTCGAATACCACGTAATGCGACACGAACAAATCCAGCAGACCGTCCCGGTTATAGTCCACCCACGTACATCCCGTGCCCCAGCGTTTGACCTTGTTAGCCAGGCCCCCGGGGTCCGCCAGGCCGGCGGACTCGGTCACATCGGTGAAGGTCCCGTTGCCATTATTGCGATACAAAACATTTTGGCCCCATTGGGTTATGAAAATATCGTCATAGCCGTCGTTGTTGTAATCGCCGATCGTCACGCCGTTGGCCCAATCCTGCCGCGTCAGGCCCGCCATCTCGGTCACATCCGTGAAGCTTCCATCGCGATTATTCTTGTATAACCGATTGGACGCGCCCGCCACCGGGCCATCGCGCCGGGTACCCGAAAGCACGAATATATCCAGCCAACCGTCGTTGTCGTAATCCAGAAATGCAACCCCGCATCCCATGGATTCCAGAATGTAGTCAGCGCGGCCCTCAGGCCCATAGAT
Source organism: Bryobacterales bacterium (assembly GCA_963747945.1). GTDB lineage: Bacteria > Acidobacteriota > Terriglobia > Bryobacterales > Bryobacteraceae > Palsa-89. Next base: position 28,295 of record CAVVHB010000022.1, on the reverse strand, counting down.
CACCGGATGGCGCAAACCCGCCTGGGCCGCAACATCGGTGAACTTGGCGTGAAAAGGCAGACCGGACGATTTGCCGCGCGGTTGCGGCGCTACGCCGCGCGTAGCCATGCCCGACGACTGCGCCCAGGCGCAAGGCACGCTCGAAGCCAGCAGCGCCAGCATCTCGCGCCGGGTTTTCATTTCCCGAGTAAGCTGTCGATGGTCTGCTGGAAGGTCGACAAAGGCTGCGAACCGATGAGAGCTTTGCTGAGTTTGATTTTGGAGGGATTGGCTGGATCGGGTGTACCCAGGAAAAAGGCCGGCGTCCCCTTCACTCCCAACTTCAAAGTTTCGTCTTCGTCTTTACGGATAGCATCCAGGTACTTGCTGCTGTCCAAGCAGGCTTGGAATTTCGCCATGTCCAAACCCGACGCCATCGCGCTGTCGGATATGCCGGTGGATCCAAGCGTCTTTTGGTTGGCGAACAGGTTGTCGTGCATGACCCAAAACTTGCCCTGCTCGGTGGCGCACCGGGCAGCTTCGGCGGCCTGCAATGCGTTGGGGTGGATGCTTTCGCCGGGAAAATCGCGCGCCACGTATCTCATCTTCCCGGTCTTCACATAATCGGCCACCACCTGGCTGTAAGTGTGGCTGAAATAATCCATGCAGTAAGGACATTGGTAGTCGGAGAACTCGACCAACACTAGTTTCGCTTTCTCATTTCCCATAATGGGCGCGCCGCCAATATCGAAAGTGACGGTCCGGGGAGCGGTCAAATCGTGAATGGTCTGCTTCAGCTGATCCAGGTCGCTTCGCAACGCCTTCACTTCGCCTTTGAGCTCGTCAACTTCCTTTTGCAGAGAGACTTCCCGCGGCGTCGGGGCAGACTGGGAGCGCGCGGCCGGGGGCACTACAGTCAGTAAGAATCCCGCGAGGAGCGCAAAGGGGCCACATGGAAAAGCTCGCTTCATCAGTTTCACCTTATGACTCCTGCGTATTGAGCAATTGTATTCCAGTTCAGATGGAAAGCCAAGGCGCGCCAACGACCCGATTTTCCATTGTTCCGCTCGTCTCTAGGCCTGTATTATCTTGACGTTGTGGACTGAAACAGTAGGCTTTTGTTAGTACCGTTGTGACATAATCGTCCCTATGGGAAGGCGAATCCAGTACTGGGCCGTCGGGGTTGCAACGGCAATTGGCTTCGTTCTGATGACCGGCGCCGGCGCCGTTGAAACCAAGTCGGAAGTTATCCAGCGTCATCGAAATCTGGGAAAAGCCTTCTTCGAGAATCCCACCACCCAAAACGAAGCCATTGTGGAATTCAAGAAGGCGCTGGATTTGGCGCCGAATTCGGTGCCTGAGAAGCTGAACTACGGGCTGGCATTGCTGCACGGCGGCAGAATCGCCGAGGGCGTCGCTTTATTGAAGACCGTCCAGAAGCAGGACCCCTCGTTACCCCATACCTGGTTTAACTTGGGTTTGTTTTACAAAAAAGGAGGCGAGACAGACCAGGCCCTGGCCCAGTTCCAGCGCATGATCGAACTGGTTCCAAACGAACCCATCGGCCACTACCAACTGGGCACGCTTTACCGGCTGTCAGGACGCACCGCCGATGCAATCGCCCAATTCCAGCGCGCATCGGAACTGAACCCTCTGCTCGCGGCCGCGCATTTCCAGCTTTTTAACCTTTACCGGCAGGCCGGACGCAAGGAAGATGCCGCCAAGCAGTTGGACGTCTTCCAGCGCCTGAAGGCGGAGCAGAAGGACGCCGCCATTCCGGATGACGTGGATTGGTGCTTTTTCGCCGAAATCTACGATCCGCCCCGCACTCCCACCCCGATTGCCGCAGCCAGCCTCAAAAGCTTTGAAGACACGGTTCTCGAAATCGTCCCGGGCGCGAAACCGTTCGGATTGACCACAATCGATCTCTTTGGAAAAGGCTCGGTGGATCTTCTTATATGGTCGTCCAACGGCGTCCAGGTTTACCGGCGCGGAGTGGAGCCGGTGAAAGAATCGGGCTTGCAGAGTCTTACCGGCGTCCTTTTCGTGGCTCCCGGTGATTTCGACAACGACGGTCTGATGGATCTGTGCGTCCTCACCGAATCCGGCCCTCGGCTTTATCGAAACACAGGAGGAAAGTTCACGCCGGTAGAAGCGCCTTTGCCGAAAAGACGCTTCGAACGAGCGGTTTGGATCGACTACGATCACGATTACGACCTGGACCTGGTGTTACTTGGCGAGCGGCCCGCGCTCCTGCGCAATCAGGGCGCTTCCGGCTTTGCCGACTTCACCAAGGATTTTCCGTTCGTCAACGCCCGGCCGCAAAGCGCTTTCAAGCTCCGTGTCGTGCCCGATAGCAAGGCCTTCGATCTTGCGGTGTTCTACCAGGATCATGCCCCGGTTCTCTATCGCGACCAGCTGGGCGGCAAATACACGGTGGAAAGCTACACCGGGAAACCTCGGGTGGATTCGCAGGTCGAGGGCGATTTCGATGCCGACGGGCGGCCCGACCTGGCTCGCATCGACGCCGACGGCAAGGTCCACCTGTTGCTCAACCGGACCGTTTCGAGCGAGCGTTGGCTTCGGGTCCAACTGACGGGCGTGAAAAGTTTGAAGCTGGCCCAGGACGCCGAAGTGGAAATTAAGGCCGGCGAACTGTATCGGAAGGAATGGTATACGGGAGTTCCTGTCTTGTTCCAGGTGGGCAGTTATCCCGTGGTGGATACGGTTCGAATTACCTGGCCGAATGGCTTGATTCAGAACGAAGTGAACCAGCGGACCAACCAGGCCTATCTTTATAAAGAAGCCCAGAGACTGTCCGGCTCCTGCCCGATGATCTGGACCTGGGACGGCCACGAATTTCAGTTCATCACCGACATCCTGGGTGTCGCACCCCTCGGCGCAAGCTGACGGAGATGGCAGCTACTTCCCTGTCAATCATGAGGAGCATGCCCGGATTCCAGGCTCCCGGCTGGTGGAAACTGATGGCCAATATGAAATCCGGATTAGCGAAGAATTGAGCGAAGTCTCCTACCTGGACCAGGTGGAACTAACCGCGGTAGATCATCCCTCGGGCACCGAGATCTTCACTAATGACAAGTTCAAAGGGCCGCCTTATCCCGATTTCCGCTTGTTTGAAGTAAAGAACCGGATTTACCCATCCACCGCGCGCGATGACCAGGGCCGGGATGTTCTGTCCGCGCTGCTGGCGAAGGACAGCCGATATCCTGACCAGTTTCAAAGAGATAGCCTGGGTATTGCAAAGTCCCACATGATCGAGCTCGATTTCGGCCAAGCAGCCCCGTCGGGGCACGCCGTGCTCTTTCTCAACGGCTGGGTGGACTGGCCAGATGGCAGCACCTTCCGAGCGGCATCCCAAAACAATCATAAAACCCTGGTTATGCCCTACCTTCAGATGCAGGACGCGGCCGGCCATTGGGTAACGGTCAACCAGGACATGGGGATGCCGTCGGGAAAACCGAAAACAATCGCGGTGGATCTGCGCTTTCCGTCATCCAGCCGCAAGCTCCGCATCGTGACCAGCCTGTGCGTCTACTGGGACGAAATATTCCTCAACGAAGGGGAGTCTGCTGCGGCGGAGCGGCCAATCATTTTGCCCCTCAATTCCGCGGACCTGCACTTCCGTGGATTTTCCGAAGCGCGAATCGACGCGGAACGAAAACAGCCCGACACTTACTATTACGGAACCGTTTCGCCAACGTCCTTCTGGAATCCCACTCAGGGGCTGTACACGCGCTATGGCGACGTGCGCGACCTGCTGCTGACGCCGGACGACCGTCTGGTGATCATGGGTTCGGGCGACGAGCTGCGCCTCTTGTTCTCGGCCAATTCCCTGCCGCCTCTTCGCCCGGGCTGGACGCGTGATTTCCTGATCAAGGTGGATGGGTGGGCGAAAGACCGCGATCCCAATACGGCGTTCTCGGGAACCGTGGAGCCTTTGCCATTCCACCAGATGACCCGCTATCCTTACGGGCCGGCGGAACATTTCCCCAACGATGCCGTGCACGAGCAGTACCGGCGCGAATACAACACGCGGCCGGCTCTGAGGCTGCTGCGCCCGCTGACCGAAGAGGCATGGTCTAAATAGACCGCTTGCTCACGCGCGCGGCTCTGTAAGACGGGAGATCGCCTCACGCAAAGCGGCGCACACCTCCGCGATTTGTCCGTCCGTCAACGTGTTAAAAAACGGGAGCGCTAGCGTACGCGCGGACGCTTGGTCGGTAAATGGCAGATCGCTTTTCTCTCCGGCGGCAAATCGCGTGTACAGCGGCTGCCGGTGTATCGGGGCGAAGTAGCGCGCGCAACCAATGCCGCGTTTTGCCATCTCCTCCAGGATGAAGTCGCGCTGGGCCTGCGTGAAATCATCGTTCAGACGGACGACGAAAGCGAACCAGCATACGCGGTTGTCGCGAGACCCAAGCGGCGGGCAAATTACCTCGGGGAGGCCGTCGAGCTCGCGCAGATATTGGAGCGCCCGGTCTCGCCGGCGAGCGAGAATCTCGTTCAGCCGCCGCATCTGCGATAGCCCCAACGCACAATTGAGTTCGGACAATCGGTAGTTGTAGCCCAGCAAGCAATGATCCAGCCAACCGTCGGTATCCCTGCGGCCCTGATTGCGCAGGGCACGGAACGTGTCCGCCAGCGCGGCATCGCCGGTAACCAACATGCCGCCTTCCCCGGTGGTGATCGGCTTGTTCGGATAGAAGGCGAAAATTCCGATCCTGCCGATCCCGCCAGTCTTGCGCCCGCGATATTCCGCTCCCAGCGCTTCACAGGCATCTTCAATCACCGGCAAATCGTGACGGGCCGCGATATCCAGAATTGGTTCCATGTCCGCCGGATACCCGAACGTGTGCACCACCACGATGGCGCGTGTGCGGGGCGTGATGCGCTGTTCAATCTCTTGCGGATTCAGATTGAGCGTGAGGGGATCGATATCGGCAAATACCGGAATCGCCTTCTCGTACCGAACGGCGTGCGCCACCGCAATGAAAGTGAAGGAGGGGAGAATCACCTCATCACCCTCGCCGACGCCCAAGGCCCGCAGGCTGAGATGCAGACCGGCTGTTCCTGAGCTCACCGCCACGCCGTGCCGCACACCCACGTAGTCTGCCACGGCGCGCTCAAATTCCCTCATCCGCGGGCCGATACTCAATCGGGGAGTCCGCAGCACGCTTACGACGGCTTCAATATCGGCTTCCGTGATGTCGGGCGAGGAAAGCGGAATTCTCATTTCCAACTGGTGGCCCGTTCTAACAGCTCCGCGCCAGGCACATATTCAGGTATCGCGGAATGGATGGCCCGAAGCATCCCGGGCAAATCGCAAAGCTTGATCCGCTGGCCGAGTTCGTCGATGAACGCACTGAGCTCCCCTACACTCAGGCTGGGCGTTTCCACCACGGTAAGGCAATTCTCGATCTGCAGCTTGCGCTCGCTTTCAAACATCAATTCTTCGGTGAGCTTCTCACCGGGGCGCAGGCCAATATACGCTACTTCCCCTGGCCAGCCGGCTCCCGCCGAGTGGATCAGAAAGCGGGCCAGGTCCGCAATGCGCACCGGCTCGCCCACCGTAGGGAGCAGGATTTTTCCCTCTTGAGACGACGCTCCGCAGGCCAGAATCGCTTCCACCGTCTGGCCGATCGTGAGAAACCAACGGCTCACTTCCGGGTCGGTAACAGTAACCGGCTCCCGTCGCTCGATCTGCCGCAGGAACATCGGAACCACGCTACCGCTGGAGCCGATCACGTTGCACAAACGAATCGCGTTCATCCGGCACCGGGCGCTGCTCAGTGACGCAACTACCAGCTCGGCGATTCTTTTGGATGCGCCCATGATGCTGCGCGGATTCACGGCCTTGTCGGTGGAAACCAGAACCAGCTTCGGGACGCCGCCGCGCATTGCTGCTTGCGCCAGGGTATGAGTGCCAACGCCGTTATTCCGGACGGCGGAAAAAGGATTACTTTCGAGTAAAGCGACTTGTTTCCACGCGGCCGCGTGATACACCACGTCTACACGGTGGCGGCTGAACAGCGAACTTAAAAGGTCGCCATCGTCCACGCTGCCCAACACAATTTCAAACGGCACATCTCCACAAGTTCTGGCGATTTGTCCCTGAAGCTCGAACAAACTGATTTCAGATGAATCCAGCAGAAGTAGCCGTCGCACTCCGGCCCCAGCGATGGCCTTTGCCAATGCCGAGCCAATGGACCCGCCAGCCCCGGTTATGAGTACACATTGCCCGGCATGGGCGAAATTGGAAATAGCTGTGTCGCTATCCGGCTGGGCGAGAAAGCGGCGCCAGTCTAAACCACTGGAATTCATATTCTCAAGGCTACTTGTGATGACAGGGTTCGGGCAAACCTGATTTGCGAAAGGCAACGCGCCCTGCTTCTGATACGCTGGCTTGGTGGGCAGCCTGGTCTTCTTCCTGTTTCTGATGCAGGCGGGAAGTCCCGATGCGTTCCGGATGTATGAAGAAGGCCGGTACGCCGACGCTGCCATCGCCTACCGTGATCTCACCCGAAGCGATCCCGCCTCTGCCGATGCCTGGGCCGGGCTGGGCAAAAGCCTGCTCAAATTGCACAATCCCGCGGCAATCCCCGCTTTTGACCGCGCACTTCAACTGAAGCCCGGCGATCCGGCCCTCGAGCGGACCATCGCGCGCTCCTATCTGGAAGCCGGCAATGTGTCGGGGGCCGTCGCTTTGCTGGAGCCGCTCACCGAACAGGATCCGAAAGACTCAGAAGCACTTTCCCTGCTGGGCGAAGCGATGTATCGCGGAGGGTTTTACCAACGAGCCGCGCAGTTGCTCGGTCCATCTTTGGCGCTTCGTCCCGGCAATGCCACGGCCCAGAACATGTACGCCGTCTCTCTGGCGAAAGTGGGGCGCACCGCGGAAGCCGAAGCGGCCTGCCTGCGGCTGCTCGCGAAACCACCGGCGGATTGGGACTTGGATGTCTCGCTCACCTATGTAGAGATTCTGGACGAGACGCACCGTCCGAGCGACGCTATGACCTACGTAGACAAAGTGCTTCAATCGCTGCCCCAGAATCCCATTGCGCTCTTTTGGAAGGCCCGCCTTTTGCTCCAATCGGGACGCCTGGAAGAGGCCGCCAAGGAGGCTGAGCAGAGTGTTACCTTTGCCCCCGGTCTGCCGCTGGCGCGAAACCTTCTGGTGCAAATCTACCGCAGGCAGGGCCGGACCGAAGACGCGCAGCGCCAGGCGGACTGGCTTCGTGAGTACAACGACCGGATGACCGGGCAAGCGCCGCACACGCCTTCCGGGGCGCAACCGAGATGATCCGTTGGGCGCTTCTGTTCAGCTTGCTGCTGCTGCCGGCCGCGGCGCAGATTCGCTTCGAGGATGTAGCTCAGAAAGCCGGCTTGAAGTTCACGCTGAACAACGGGGCCAGCGGAGGATTTCATCAGATTGAGCTGATGCCCGGCGGCGTGGGAGCGATCGACTTCAATCGCGACGGGTGCATGGACGTCTTCTTTACCAACGGCGCTGCTTCTCCGTCCATGGACAAAAGCAAGCCCGAGTTTCACAACCGGTTATTCCAAAACGACTGCAAGGGCCACTTCACCGACGTCACCGATCACGCCGGGCTGGCCGGAATGGGTTATTCCATGGCCGTTGCGATTGCCGACTACGACAACGATGGTTTCCCGGACATTTTCGTAGCGGGCGTGGATCGTAACATCCTGTACCACAATCTTGGCAATGGGACTTTCAAGGACGTCACGCATGAGGCGGGGCTGGAAGGCATCGATCCCACCTACGGCAAAATGTGGTCGGTCTCGGCGGGCTGGTTTGACGCGGACAATGACGGCTGGCTCGATCTTTTCGTATCCAATTACGTGGGTTGGGATCCGAAGCGGGAACCAGCGTGCGGCCTGACCACCAACCGTTTCTATTGTCATCCGGACGCCTATCCTGGCCGGCCGAATCAGCTTTTTCGCAACAATCACGACGGAACCTTTACCGACATCTCGCAAAGTTCTGGAATCGCTAAATCCATCGGAAAGGGCATGGGCGTCGTTTTCGGGGACTTCAACCACGACGGCCGCATGGATGTCTTCGTCGCCAACGATTCGGTCCGCAATTTTCTGTTCGAGAACCAGGGCGGCGGCAAGTTCCGGGAAGTTGGATTGGAAATGGGCGTTTCGCTCGGCGAAAGCGGCCGGCCCGTGGCGGGCATGGGCGCCGATTTTCGGGACATCGACAACGACGGCCTGCCCGATATCGTGCTTACCGGAATGATCAACGACTCGTTCCTGGTTTTCCGGAATCTGGGTAAGCCGTCTTTTTTCGAGGACCATACCCTGGCGTCGGGACTATCGGCCGCAACCCGCCAGCTAACCGGCTGGGGGATGGGCGCCTTTGATTTCGATAACGACGGCTGGAAGGACCTGTTCTTCGCAAACTCGCATTTTCCCAACCTCGAAAAGCTGCTGGGAGTGCCCACGCGTCTGGCTTGCCGCATCTTTCGGAACACCGGTAAGCGTTTCGACGACGTCAGCGTTCAGGCCGGGGAATCGTTTCAGTACCAGGCGTTCTATCGCGGAGCGGCGTTCGCCGACTTCGATGGCGATGGCAGAGTCGACGTCGTAGTCACCGCGCTGAACGAGCCGGCCCGCCTCTATCGAAACGTGACCCCGGCGGCGGGCCATTGGCTGGCAGTAAGGTTGGTGGGAACCAAAAGTAATCGCGACGGCATCGGCGCCCAACTCCAAGCATCGCTATCGGATGGGCGGGTTCTGTACAATCACGTCACAACCAGCGTAGGGTACGCTTCGGCGAGCGAACCACTGGCTCGCTTTGGCCTTGGAAAGCAAACTCGCGTGAAGGAACTTCGGGTCACTTGGCCGGACGGTTTGGATCAGACGCTCGAAAACGTCCCGGTGGATCGGATTCTTGAAGTGCGGGAAGGTAGCACGGCCAGCCCATAATCCCGGCAGCTCGATGCCACTCAAAGCGATGTTCTGCGCTTGTTTTCAGCGCCTTCCTTGCAACCCACAGCCGCTCCAATGAGGGCTTGCGTGCCAGGTTCCGGTACTGGAAGGTGGGTCCGAAACATAGTACTTTTCCATTAGCGAAACCGCAGTTTGCTGTTTATTTCCTTTTGGTGACTCAGTGTATACTCCTGGGAGATTCAACGCCAGGTATAGTGATCCGCATCGGTGGATGGCACACCGATGCCCGGTCCGAAACGGCGCGAAGGACAGCTTTACTAGGAGGAGTTCCGATGATACGAGTCTTGGCGATAACTGCGCTTATTTCAGGCTTTTGCCTGGCGGCTTCGGCCAGCGATATTGGACTTGCTGATTGGTGCGTCAATGTAAACGGCGATATCAACACCGCTTGCAATGGTGGCACGGGCGGCACAGGTGGTTTGGGTATGGGTGGGACCGCCGCCGATGGAAGCATCATAGATTTGTCGGCGTTCGATACGACGCTGGAACCCTCCACGAATAATCTTGGCACCATAACCATCACGTTGGGCCCTGGCACGGACCAGTCCGCGCTGGTGTACATGGACTACGACCTGGATTATCCCAACTTGGGATCATTCGACGATTCCGCGCCGACCCCCGGAAGCGCGCCAGCGAACGTTAGCTACGAATTGGACGATCCGAACACCTCGAACATCTTCGGCGATTTTGCGACCGGCACTCCCTTGCCTGATACCGATAACGTTGTCACCCCCGGTGGACCTCCCAATCAGTGCTGCGATGTTGCCTGGGCGCTCGGTTTGGGCGGAATCGACGTGGATGCGGGCGACACCGAAGTCGTTACCTTCACGGTTGGAACCACGGCTCCCGCCGGATTCTACTTGGAGCAGATCAACCAGACAACCGGGGAAAAGATCTATTTGAGCGAGAGCGCTGCCTGCGTCGGTTCGTGCGGAGGGGGCGGCGGCACACCGGGTGTCCCTGAACCGCGGCAAGAGGCTCTCTTGCTTGTTGTACTATCCATCATTTTCATCGCTGTAAGGAAAAAGAAGCAGCAGGCTTTATAAGCAGTTCAGTATTGTGCCTGGAACCACGGTCCTTATGATAACTGCACTCGGAGGTCTCTCGATGACGAAGAAAGTTCTCGCTCGTTTCATGGTGGTTGCGGCAACCGCAGTTGCACCAGCGCTTTTTACTGGGGGATTGCTGGCAGCACCACCCACTGCCATGACAGTACCCTTTATTGCGTCGAATCCAAGTTCGCCGCATACCAGTTGGAGCGGCAACCCGGTGACGCTGAAAGGTACGCTGCTCAGCGCGTCTTTCCCGGCGGACACCTTTACCTACGACTGGAATCCCGGCGACGGTGGAGCGCATTGCGCGGGCACGGTCACGAATCAGTGGAATATCCCCTGTGCTCACACCTATGCCGGATCGGTCGGTACCGTGTTTACCGCAGTCTTGCTCATCACCGACACGACGTCGGGTCAAGTAAGCCCGGCTTTAAACTGCCCGCCTGCAATTACGCAGGGCGGCTGCTACTATACGTCACTTAACGTCCCGCCGCCCAACCTGCCGGTGGAAGTCAACAACTCCATCGATAACGGGCTGTGGTATCTGCACACGCACATGAACCACCTCAATTCGGCAGGCGGCACGCCGATCGGCAACTGGACTGGCGGAATAGCCGGCAACGCCGACACCAACGGCGCTGGGGACAGCGGGCCGAATTCTCTGGATTGCTCGGCGTTCGAAGACAGCGGTTTTCTCACCACGAACACCCCGGCGAATCCGTATTCGGCTGACGTCGCGCTTTGCCTCGCGGGAGTCTTCGATCAACTGGCAACCATCCCCGTTGCCTCGATTACCGCACTAGGCTTTCCCGCCTACACTCCGGATCAAAACGCAAATGGCATCGGCGTGGAGAAAAATGGCGGCGACGTGAATTACCAGACCGGTATGATGCTCGATTCGCTGGTGGCGGCTGGGATACCCAATTCTGTAATACCGGCCGGAACGAACCTGGCCAGTTCCACGGCTGGTCTCGGCAGCGGCCCGGCCAAAGCCTACACTTACAAAGACGCTATTTTCGACATGGTGGACGATTATTCCTATTGTTTGAATCCGGGGGAATCGGGATTCTATGTCTCTGGCGGGTGGCATTACACATGTCAAGAGCTGCAAGGGGATAACTCGGTGAGTCAATGGGCGGCGATCGGGATCATTCCTGCCAGGCGAAGTGTGGGCTCTGCGCTTAACTCAGCAGTGCTCCTTTCGGACCAAGGTTGGCTGGACTCGTCGTTCACCCGCCAGAATGCCACGAACGGATACTTCGGCTACACCAGCAACAGCCCCATCTGGGGACCCTACGCGGACACACCTTCCGGGTTGGTTCAATTAGCAATGAGCGGGTTAGGGCGCGGCACCACATCACCGGGCGGCAACAACCTGTGGGACAGCGCCGAAACTTTCATCCGGGACAATTTCGGGAATCCTCAAGCCGACGGTGCGGGAGGTTCTTTGAAAGACTACTACTATGGGATGTTCTCTTTCACCAAGGCCATGCTGTTGCACGACAACTCGGGTACCGGACTCGGGAACACGCCTCTCGAGCTTCTTCAATCGCTCGACGATCCGGGTACCTGCTCGTCGCCAGTGCCTCTGAGCGCTCCAGGCAGCGGGGGAGGGCCTTGCTATCCGCCCATCGACTGGTATGCCGCGCAGTCGGCGGCTTTTGGCGGCGCGGATCCTACGGACGGCGTCGCGCGCACAATTGTCGGGAATGAGCTTGCGGATGGTTCGTGGTTTGGGCAGAATTACACCGGCGCCCAGGATTACTTCCAGACCGCCGTCGCGATCATCATGCTCAACAAGACCGTTTTCAACCCAGTTCCCGTGGCTTGCTTTACTGTCAATCCAACGCACATCGCTTCGGGCGGTTCAGTGACCCTGAATGGTAACTGCTCCGTGGAGCAGAACCCGGCGAACCATCTGGTGAGCTGGCAGTGGGACATCAGCGGCACCGGCGCCGGCTACACACTCGGGCCAACGATGCTGGGTGGGCCTGGAAATCCCCAGTGCACCACTAAGCCCAGTTGCGTTACGGTGCAAGCTAACTTTAAACTTCCGATGGGCGCCATGCTGCCTTACAGCTTCCCTGTGAAACTGCTACTCACCGATAGCGGCGGCCTCACATCTACCGTAATAGGCGATGTGATCATCTCGTCCCCGCCGAATCCACCGAACGCCAACGCGGGCGGTCCGTATAACTTCTGTCCGAATACCAACGTCGCTGGAGCGCTGATATACCAGCCGTTCCTTTTGGACGGGTCGCAATCGACCAATCCGGATCAGGGTAAGACCGACGGTACACCTGGAGCTCCACCGAGCACCATCGTTTCCTATCTCTGGGATTACTCTTGCTCAGGAGCTTTCAATTCCGCCAGCGGCGCTCAGGTAAACGCGACAGCGGCCTTTGACAAACCGGCCGATTTTGGTACGACCTTTAACGTTTGCCTCCAAGTCACCAACAACGACAACCTGTCGTTCCCAAGCGCCGGCCTGCCAGCTGGTTTGTCGAGCGTGGCATCGGCACAGGTTACGATTCACAACACAACCGACGAGTCCTGCACACATTGCGTCCAGAGTCTCCAAGGGCTTTCCAAGGCTCCTACACCGGGTGTAGCTGGAAACATCCAGCTTTACTGGATCGACACCAATACCTCGCAGGCGTTCCCGATTGATCACTACAACGTTTACCGTAGTACATCCCCGACCTTTAATCCGTTTACTCAGATCGCCGGATCGAGCTCAACCCCGTTCCTCCCGGCCGTGCAGGCGCAGGCCTTCCCCGGTGGTAAAACGGTGTATTTCCAAGACAACAACGTGGTCGGCGGAACGACGTACTATTACCGCGTTTCTCCGGCGACCGCGAACAACACGGAAACTTGCCAGGGTAACCTCACGCTCACCCAGGCGATTGCCAAGGGCCGATAGGGAAGAATCAGTCCGCGCGCTCCGGAAACAGTTCTCCGGAGCGCGCGACGGAACCTATAAAAACGAAGGAGTAGAGACTATGAAAAAACTTTCAATCATGGCGTTTCTGTTTGTCGCTTCCCTCGGGGCGCAAACAAGTTTTTCCGGCATCTGGAACGGGTCGGGTGGCATCGCCAGCGCCAGGTACGGAACGGTACCCCAGACCTCGCAAATGACTCTGCTGCAGGCTGGCAGTTCCGTCACGGGCACGTTCAAACTGGGTAACGGACCGCTGGTTACAATCACCTCCGGTACTGTTACGGGGAGTCAGATCAACATAGTCGTTGGCAACGGAATAGGGACTGGGGCTTTGACGGCCAATGGCAGTCAGTTGGTGGGAACCATGACCTCTGCCACTGGCATGGTTGTAAACTTTGTTTTCACACAGCTGAAGTAGTAGCGCTCTATCGGTTTTAGACTGTTCCGGCGCGGCCCCTGTGGGCCCGCCGGTTGTTTGCATGCATACATAGCTCCTCGTCACCGTAGGGAACCCTGCGGACGTAATAACTCCCCGTGCTATAATGTCCTAATCTTATTGGTGCGAGCATCCGAAGGAATATTGTTATGTGCAGATTAGCCGTTCTGTTATTGTTTGTGCTGGGTGTTTTCGCGGCTTTTGCAACTTCCGAAACATCTCCACAGCCGGTGTTCATCGTACTTTATTCCCGTTTTTACGATCACAGCCATCAGCATACGACCGACGAGAGGCTGCAGCGCCTGCTACCGATGCTGGACCGCATACACGAGAAGTACCCACAGTCTGGAATCTCAGCCTTGCTGCAGTTTTCCGGCACAGTCAGCGAGGTGATGTCGGAAGAGAACCCCGGATTGCACCTCGTCGACGCATTGAAAGATTATTCGCGGCGTGGCTTAGTCGATATCGGTTACACCGGTGAGGAGGAGCCCTCCTATCTCTACCGGCCACAACCCGATTTATTGCTCGCCGATACTCCGGCCAAGCGTTGGGTTGCGCAGGGGGAGGCGGAGGAACGCTTCCTGACGGACTTTAAGAATCCGGTGACCGGCAAACCGTTCCCCGGCCTTTCTGGCGGCCTCAAACGCACGCAAGAGGTTTTTGGTCCGGCGGCATTCGTTACCGGCATCACCACTACGCTGGGCGGCGATTCACCCTTAACGCACGAGCTCCGCAAATACGACCCGACTGCGGTCATGCTGGGAATTCCGGCAACCGATCCGAGGCGCGGTATCGAGGGCTTCCGTATTTCGGCGGCAAGCTTTTCGAAGTACATGAGCCCGGCTCCACAGACTTCACCCGAGGTCTTCTGGGAAGATGGCATGCTGCGCCTCTCCGACCAGACTCTGGAAGACCACACTCCGCACTCCACCGATGAAAGCGTCGAAGCGCTGAAAAAGATGTTCACTGCGCTGGATCGCAGCCACGTGCGGGTGATCAAACTTGAGGTTTCGAGTTATACACGTTACTTGAGGAAGCGGGCGGACGGATCTGTAGTTTACGACCCCATGGAGTGGATGTACTTTCACCCCGATCAACCGACATTCCCGGCTACCATGAAGCCCTTGGTCACTCAGGGTGTCGTAGAGGCAGGCTACCAGAACGAGCAGGCGGTTCTCAACTGGCTGCTCACGGGTTTTCTGCCGGCCAATCCTGGCAGCCGGTTCCTATCGGTACATGAACTGGCGAAGATGGCGGAAAACACCTCCGGGTCCGAAATCGGCAAAGATGACGTCCGGGCAATTGCGGCCGATATCGACGCCCGCTTTAAAGAGTTGCCTATGCAGATGCCAAGGTTTGTGCATGCCGGCGACCGGTATTTCTCCGACGCCGAGGCGTTCGAGTTGCTGGCGGAAGCGCTGGCAGGGCTGGATAGCAAGACCGGTTCGGCGCCGGCTTCCGTGAAGCTGACGCAGATCTACGGACCTTTGGAAGCTCCCGAAGATATGGGCCCGACCAAGGGGTCGGTTACTGTCGCCGAGGTGCTACATGCCGCGGCGCAACTCGCTCCGCCCCTCAGCAACGATGCCTGGAAGCCGATTCCGGATAATGCGGTTCCCGCGGCGGTTCAGGTGGGCGCCCTACGGGTGAACGCTTCGCAATTCCTGCATCTCATGGCTTGGGCTTACCTTAACCCCGCGCCAGACAGGATCCTTCAGCTGAATGCCATGGCCATGACGTCAGCCGCCACCTTCATGTTCCCCAAGAACACTCTTATCAAGGACCAGGGCAATTCGTGGACGTTCAAGCCTGCGCCGCTGAAGGTGGAACCAACCACCGCTTCCGCGAGCCAGTAGAACACGTCCGACGATTTTGGGTGCGGGCCAAAGGCCTACCGCGCGTGTCCCGCCGAACCCTCATTTTCGCCTATCTGGTTTTCGGACACCTTTTGCTCTGCTCCGCCGCCAGCCAGGAAGAATTTACAGACGTCGCCCGGGTGATGGGAATCAACTTTCGCCTGGAGAATTCCCCCACTACGCAAAAGTACCTTCCCGAGACCATGTGCGGGGGCGTGGCCGTCTTCGACTTCGACAACGACGGGCGTCTCGACATCTTCTTCACCAACGGCGCTCGCATCGACGACCCCATGCCCGATGGGAAGAAGCCGGAGAAATCCGATGCGCGTTACAGCAACCGGCTGTTTCATCAGAACCCGGACGGAACATTCACAGACGTGACCGGGAAAGCCGGTTTGGCCGGGACCGGTTACAGCATGGGCGTGGCGGTGGGCGATTACGACAACGATGGGTTTGAGGATTTATTCGTAACGGGCCTGGACCGTGCGACGCTTTACCATAACAACGGCAATGGGACGTTCACCGACGTAACGGCGAAGTCGGGAACCGCCACCAACGGCTGGTCCACCAGCGCTGGTTTTTTCGATTACGACAACGACGGCAAGCTCGATTTGTTCGTGGACCGATATGTCGATTGGTCCTTTGCCGGCAACGTACGGTGCGCGGACGCGGCCAACCGGCGGCATTACTGTCATCCGCTGGTTTTCCACGGGACCACCAGCGTCCTGTATCACAATAACGGCGATGGCACCTTCACCGACGTATCGGCCAAGGCCGGCATCTCCCGCATGATCGGCCGCGGCCTGGGCGTTGCGTTCGCCGACTACGACCACGATGGCTGGACCGATATTTATGTCGCCAACGACTCCATGCAGTCCTTCCTGTTCCGCAATAACGGCAACGGTACGTTCACCGAGAAAGGAATCGCCGCTGGGGTGGGCTACGACGAGGATGGAAACGCATTTGCCGGCATGGGTGTCGACTTCGCCGATTACAACAATGACGGGCTGCCCGATCTGGTGGTCACCGATCTGTCGTCCCAGAAGTATATGCTCTTTGAGAACGCCGGCGACGGCACGTTCACGGCGCAGACCGAATCTTCGGGCCTTGCGCGCGCCAGCATGACCTTCACGGGATGGGGAGCAAAATGGGTTGATTTCGATAACGACGGCTGGAAGGATTTGTTTGTAGCCCAGGGCCACACGGACGATGAATTCTATGGGCCGTCGCGAATTCTCACTTACCGTGAGAAACCCCTGCTGCTGAGAAACGACCAAGGCCACCGCCTGATTCCCTGGCCGGCCGACCCTGGCCGTACCTTCGTTTCTGCTTGGGTTGGCCGGGGCGTTGCCGTCGGAGATCTTGATAACGATGGCGCCGTCGATATCGTCACCTCGAATATCGGACAGAACGCGTACGTGCTCCATAACAACGTGGGCGCGCGCAATCACTGGATCGGATTGGTGCCACGCGGGACACGATCGAACCGCGACGGAATCGGTTGCCGGGTGAAGGTGGTGTCGGCGTCCGGTCTCACGCAATTCTACACGGTGAATACGGCCGGGAGTTATCTCTCGGCAAGCGACCGCCGCCTGCTGATCGGCCTGGGCGCGGACAACTCGGTGAAGCTGATTGAAGCGCGCTGGCCGAGCGGCGCCGTGCAGGTATTGGAGAACGTAAAGTCAAACCAGTGGCTCCCGCTGGTGGAGCCGGTCAAGTGAGGGCTCCTGCGATTTCCCGTAGAGCTCTGCTGGCGGGCTTGTCCACGCAACTGTTCGCTCAGGGTATCGCGACTCGGGGTGTGCGGCCCGCTCCGCGGGGCAAACCCTCCGGCATCCCATTTCTGGTCCAATTTACCGATATTTCGGCCAGCGCTGGATTACATTTTCCGGTTCTTTACGGATCTCGCGAAAAAGCCGACTATATTGTCGAAACTACCGGCTGCGGCGCGGCCTTTTTCGATTACGACAATGACGGCTGGCTCGACATCCTGGTACTAAACGGCAGCCGTCTGAATGGACCGCCCCCGGGCACGTCCAACCGGCTCTACCGGAATAACCGCGATGGCACCTTTACCGATGTCACCCGCGACGCCGGCCTTTTTCGCACCGGTTGGGCGGCGGGCGTGACCGTGGGCGACTATAACAACGACGGCAACGAGGATCTGTTTATCACCTACTGGGGCCAGAACGTGCTTTATCGCAACAACGGCAACGGCACGTTTACCGATGTCACCAAGGAGGCCGGGTTGTTACATGCGGGAACTCGCTGGGGGTCCGGGTGCACCTTTGTCGACTACAACCGCGACGGGCATCTGGACCTATTCGTGGCGAATTATCTGGAGTTCGATGCAGCCCACACGCCGAAACCTGGCGACAATGGGAATTGTACCTATGCCGGCGCTCCGGTAATGTGCGGGCCGCGCGGGTTAGCGCCCGCCGCTCACCAGTTCCTGTATCGCAACAATGGCGACGGCACGTTTACCGACGTGAGCGTAGCTTCGGGGATCGCGCGCGCCAATGGCAGCTACGCTATGACGGCCGTAGCCGCCGATTTCGACAACGATGGCTGGCCGGACATCTTCGTGGCGTGCGACTCTACGCCGAGCTTCTTTTTCCGGAATAACGGCGATGGAACTTTTCGGGAAGAAGCACTGGGACGCGGCGTAGGCTTGAGCGCGGATGGCATGGTGCAGGCGGGCATGGGAGTAGGTATCGGGGATTTGAATCTGGATGGCAATATCGATCTGTTTAAGACGCATTTCAGGGACGACACGAACGATCTGTATATCAACGACGGTAAGGGTAACTTCGATATTGTGACTTCCCAAGCCGGCCTGGCTGTCGAAACTCGCTACATCGGCTGGGGCGCTGGTATCGTGGATCTCGACAATGACGGCCTGCCGGATATATTCATGGTCACCGGGAGCCCCTATCCGGGTCTGGAAAAGAGTGCCGCCCATATACCTTACAAAACGCCGCGCCTGGTATTCCGGAACCTGGGTAACGGCCGCTTTGAAGAACTGATTGAGGAGGCTGGTTCAGGAGTGGCAGCAGTCCACTCCAGCCGCGGATGCGCTTTCGGCGACTTCGATAACGATGGCGACATGGACATTGTGATCGTAAACATGAATGAGCCTCCATCGCTGCTGCGCAACGACCTTCGCCGGTCCGGGGGGCCTCGTCATTGGCTCAAGGTGAAATTGATCGGTTCAAAATGCAATCGCAGCGCCATCGGCTCACGTGTCACCGTTTTTTACGGCGGCCGGCAACAGGCCCAGGAACTAACCGCGCAGTCGAGCTATTATTCCGTGAATGATTCCCGGCTCCATTTTGGTCTCGGCGAGACGGCGAGCGTTAAGGTCAGCGTGCGGTGGCTCGGTGGCAGCTCAGATAACTTCGAGAATGTTCCCGCGGATCGGCTGATTGTGATTCGCGAAGGCCACGGAATCATCCGGGCGGAACCGATGCCTGCAGGGAGTCAAGCGCGACGCAAAACATACAGCAGGTGACCTTGAAAACTCCGCCGCCTTCGTTCGCCGCTGGAGTAATCGACCACATAGCGCTTCTCGATCGCCAGGCCGGCGGTCTGAGCCATCCGGCGGAACTCCGGATGCGTGAAAACATGCCCGGCAGTTGTACACTGGATTCCGGAAACATCCCAGGCGACGGCTACGTCTCCGTTCTCATCGCGCGGGAACATTTTGTCGTACATGAACCGGCCCAATGTCGGCAACGCTCCATAATGTGCGGCATTGTAGCGGTGGTTCAAGTCGACGAACACCTTGCCTCGCGCGGACACCAATCGAGCCAACTGATGCAGCGCCTCCGTTCGGTTCGCCGCCGGAAAGATGTGTCCCAGAACATTCCACAGGCAGATGATCACGTCGAACTCGCCCGCCGCTGAGTGCAGGTCTTCGGCGCACATGGTCCAACCATTCGCGCCCGCAGGCCAGTGACGCTGCATTTCCGGGCTGGGTTCAAGCAGCGTGACTTCGTTCAAACCGGCAGCCTGAGCGATGCGGCGCGAGCGCGCGCCATCTCCCGCCCCAACATCCAGGAGCGACCGGCTGCCCGATGGGATCTCGGAGATGACCAGAGCATCCACTCCATCCAGATACGCCCGCCGCTCGGCCGAAAGGGTTGCGTATACGGGCGCGATCCGGTTGTACGCCGCGATCGGGTTCAGCACTTACTTGGCGGCACGAATCGCGGGGGCATCGATGCCCGCTGTCAAGGCCAGCGCGGACCAGGAGGTGCCCCAGTTACTGATCCACTGGTCGTGCCCGTAAGGAAATCCGCCATCGAAATAGGCCTGAATCCGGGCCGAATGGCTGGCTACGAACCACGATCCGTCGGCGCGCTGAGTGTTTAGCAAATATTGCGCGCCGCGCTTCCAAGCCGCGTTGGAAGGCCGAGTCTGCTCCGCCATTGCGAGTGCGTAGAGCGACTCGCCGGTGGCGTAAGCGTCCGTCGCAAGGCCCGCATGCTGCACCCATCCTCCATCGCGCTGCTGTGCGGCCAGAATCGCCTTCGCAAGCGGCTTCAGGACGCTTGCCCCGGCTCCGGCCCAATAGAGCCCCATCAACTGCATGTTCCGGTCTTCCGCTGTCACCGGCTTGGCAGCCTGCAGCCATTGCCGCGCCTTCGCCACTCGCGCCGCCATCTCCGGTCCCCGCCCGGGAGGACCGTAAACCTTCAGCGCCCGCATGCAAACGGCGGTGCGGAAAATATCCCCCTCTTCAGCCGGAGGCCTGGCTGCCGCGCCCACATGCCAGGATCCGTCGGACCGCTGCGATGCCGCTATATTCGCCACCATGCCATCGGTGAGGCGATCTCCCGGATGGTTGTTCGCCGCCAGCCCCATCAGTGGGTATGCTAGCTGCTCCATGGCGCCTGCAGCGTCCATCCGCTCCAACAGCGGCTCCGGCGGATAAACCGCCTCCAGCATTTTCACCCGCTCAGCAGCGGCCTTTTCGTCCACCTGCAGACCCTTGGCTCGCGCGTGGCCCACCACCAGGTCCGTCATGCTCTGCGCATGGCACGACACGCAGCCGCTTTGAGCGAAGAATGTCCAGCTCGACTTCTCGATTAGCCCCAGGGTCTTTTGAACCGCGGCCTTCGGGTCCAGAATGTGGGCAGCCTCCGACGGTGCGGAATGCGGCGCAACGTCAGTATTTGGGCCGGCGGCCTTCAGCAAATCCAGTCCTGACGGCAATGCCGCCCTGCGAGCCCAATCCACGGCCGAGTCGCCAATCCCACTCTTGGCCGAGGGGTCCGCACCGTGCTCCAGCAGCATCTGGATGACGGCCGGATCCTGATGGTCCGTCGCCACCGCCAGCATAATCGGCGTCATGCCCCGAACGTCCTTCGCGTTCACATCCGAACCGCCGGCCAGAAGATCGCCAATCAGTTGCGGAGGACCGAAAGGAGCCGCCATGATCAGAGCCGTTAGCGATCCAAACTCCGATGCGCCGTTCCTGGCAGGCAATCCCATTACCGGCCGGCTCGCCGCCTTCGCGTTGGCGCCTTTTGCCAGCAGCATTTCGACGGCGGGCGTATTGCCGTTCCAGCCTGCCGCCATCATCAGGGGCGAGATCCCCGGCAAATCGGCCGCATTGACGTCCACGCCAGCGTCGATCAGGATCCGAATCGTCTGTGTATCGTTGCCGAGCGTGGCCGCACGCAGGGCCGTCGTCTTAAGAAAGTCCACCGCTTTCGGATCCGCGCCTTTTTCGATGAGCAGCTTCACGATTTCCGCCGACGGATCGCTCATGGCCGCTACCAGAAGCGCCGTACGCCGCCGTTTCGTGGCCAGGTTGACGTTGGCGCCATGGTCGATCAGCAGCCGCACTTTCGCCAGGTCGGTAGCCGACCAAATGAGCGCCGTGGCCCCGGACTGGCTTTGCGCGTCGATGCTGGCGCCGTCCTTGAGCAGCAGCTTCATCGCGTCCAGCGAGCCAACATAGGCCGCATACATCAACGGGGTCTCGGAATGACGGTCGCGAGTGTTCACGTCCGCCCCGCCCCGGATCAGGCTCTCCAGCCGGGCAAGGTCGTTATTGCGAATGGCGCTGTAGAATTCGTCGCTGGCATTCGATGCGGCGAATGAGGCCCCGACCGACACAAGCGCCGCCAGGGTTACTAGAGACCAACGCGTCATAAAGATAATCCTAATTCTACGGCATCCATCGGCCGATCCTGGGCATGAGACCATAGGTTTCAGGAGACAAATTGGCCCGCTTTCTGTTGCTGGTTACTCTGGCAATCGCTGCTTCGCTGTCCGCCGAGGAAGTGCCTTCGCCCTGGAGCGACGCCTCCATGGCCGGGTACCGGTTGCCCCTCGCGGGCCTGGGCCGCGCGCCGAAGATGGTTTCCGGAGCCGCCTATTATGCGCTTCCCGAAGTCAACCTGAAAACTTATCCGGTTTACACGCCCGACAAAGAACCGAAGGGCTATCTGGAATGGCTCCAGTCGCGGGACCCGGAGCCAATGGTCGACGTCGGCGAGCTGCACACACGCGCCGATTGGATCGCGGCCGGCCGCGAAGTGTTCTATGAACGCGAACTTCCCCGCTACAGCGGCAGCGAGGACAATCTCAAGCTGATTCGCGACCCTCGCGTTATCGAAGCCTACAAGCTCCAGACCACCAAAGACGGCGTCCTGCTCGGGCTGCGCTATCTGGTGCGGGAAAAAGGCAAGGTGGAGCTTGGTACCGACACCTGCGCCATGTGCCATACGCGCGTTCAGCCTGATGGTTCGGTGATCGAAGGACCCGCCAATGTCCACACTCCGTTTGGGCTTTTGATGGGCGATTTGACGCGCCGTTACGCGGGCTTCGGCGCACAGTTTCTGGAAGAACGCCGGCGGCGCCAGATGCGCGAGGATTATCGGGTTCCCTTCCTGCATCCGGATCCGAATCTCGCGTCGGCCGATCTGCCGGCTGAGGAGATCGCGCGCCTGTATGACGAGAATCCGCTGGGAGTTCACCCGCGGACCAACACCAGCCTTTTGTATCCCGTCAAGATTGCGAACCTGATCGGTATCGGCGACATGAAATTCTTCGACCGCACCGGCACCGGCCGAAACCGGAGCATTGCGGACCTGATGCGCTACTCAGGCTCCATCGCCGACGTCAGCGATGCTCTTACCGAATACGGCGACGGTCCCGACGGCAAGCTGGATCCCGCGAAACTGGGCCTCAAGGACGGAATCCACCGGACG
Organism: Bryobacterales bacterium; assembly: GCA_963747945.1. Lineage (GTDB taxonomy): Bacteria > Acidobacteriota > Terriglobia > Bryobacterales > Bryobacteraceae > Palsa-89. Next base: position 5,811 of record CAVVHB010000022.1, on the reverse strand, counting down.
CCCGACGCGCTGTTGTACGCGCTGGCACTTTTCATCGAGTCGCTGCGGCCGCCGCCCAATCCGAATCAGCCAGGCGCGGCGTCCGAGCGCGGGCAAGCGGTGTTCCAAAAACAGGGCTGCGGAAACTGCCATACGGCGCCTTTGTATACCAACAACCGGCTCACGCTGGCGGAGGGCTATCATCCGTCCGAATCCGTCATGCGATTGACGGGCGCGATGAATACTTCGGTGGGAACGGACCCCAATCTGGCGCTCAAGACGCGCAAGGGCACCGGCTTCTACCGCGTCCCGTCGCTGCGCATGGTCTGGCTGGAAGCGGCCCTGCTGCATGACGGATCCATCGGAACTCTTGAGGAAATGTTCGATCCCACGCGCCTGAAGCCGGATTTCCGGTCATCCAACTGGGCGCCCATCACCAAACCGCACGCGGTGGAGGGTCACCCGTTCGGTCTCAAACTCGCGCCTGAAGACCGGGCCGCTCTTATCGCATTCTTAAGGACACTCTAAGACAACTCTATGCCTCCGCCGCAAAACGTGCCTGGAAATATGCCCAATCCTGCACCAATCCTGGATCTCGCCAACGCGTTCTTCGGTTCGTGCGTTTTGTTTGTCGCTTCTGACGTCGGCATCTTCAAACGTCTCGCTGAAAAGGATGGTCTAGACGCGGTCGCGCTGGCCGAGGATCTGAATTGCAGCCCGCGCGGTTTACAGCTGCTTCTGGATGCCTGCGTGGCCGAAGGCCTCTTAACGAAAAGCGGCAGCGCCTACAGCAACGCTCCGGCGACGCGCGTCTTTCTGGTTCCAGGAAGCCCCGCGGATCTTTCCACTGCCATTCGTTACAACCGCGATATCTATGGCGCGTGGGGCAAACTGGCGGAGCTGGCGAAAACCGGAAAGCCGGTGGAACGGCCGGAGATCCATCTGGGCGAGGATGAGCAGCGCACGCGCACTTTCGTGATGTCGATGCATGGCCGCGCTATGGGAATCGGCCGCGGCGTGATTCCGCTGCTCGACCTGGCGGGCCGAAAGAAACTGCTCGACGTGGGCGGAGGGCCCGGCACATTTTCCGTGCTGATCTCCCACGCCTTCCCTGAGATCCACTGCACGGTGCTCGACCTGCCGGAAGTGGTGAAGGTGGCAGCCGAGCTGATCGCGAAGCAAGGCGCGTCGTCGCGAGTGGATGTGCTGCCGGGCGATTATCACAGCACTGTTTTTCCCGGCGAAGTGGACGCCGTCAATTTCTTCGGCATGCTGCATCAGGAATCGCCCGACGATATCCGGAAGCTGGCGCGCAAGGCGTTTGCAGCCTTGAAACCCGGTGGCGTGGTGCATGTGATGGACATGATGACCGATCCCACTCACACCGCGCCGCAGTTCTCCGCCCTGTTCGCCGTCACCATGGCGCTGACAACCGAGAATGGCTGGGTGTTTTCGTCGGATGAATTAAAGGGCTGGCTGGAAGAAGCGGGCTTTGTGAATTTCGAGGTTGGTCCGCTGCCCGCGCCGTTGCCGCACTGGCTGGCGAAAGCGCGCAAACCCTGATAAGACCGCTTCCTCTGGGCGCGGCTCGGAAGCGCCGAAACGCGCGACGCAGTGCGAGCACGCACTACCGCGGAGTGTCGGAGAGAATCTCAAACAGGCATGCGAAATCAGCCTGACTTTGGCCCGCCTGGATCGCTCGCTCCATGAGGTTAATGTACGCATCGGGAATGGTGTGGTCCGATCCACGATCCCGGCACCAGCTGACAAGCTGCTTGGTGACCCCGGAATACGCTTCGAGCGAAGCTTGATCGCCGCTGTAATTTTTTGACGAAACTCTCCGCGACATGTCGGTGAAGATCGATTCCATGGCCGGCATCATCCCCTTGATCGTCTCCAGAAATCCGCCGGCGGGTAGGTTTTCACTCTCCCAAACAACCTGCCCCTGCAGAAAGCCCAACATCGCACTTACGCCGAAGGTGAGGACAGCAACATCGAACGCCGAGGCATGACCGATTTCATGCCCTACGAACACCGTCCTCTCGCCAAAGGCCATCAGAACCGGCTTCGCGTGGTTGAAGACTTCCTCTGGGCCCGAATAGAAGATCGTGCAGGCTGGTGTTCCGACCCATCCCGGACTGCCCAGAATGGCGCCGTCAAGATAGGCTATTCCGCATCGCCGAGCCCAGGAGTCCATTTCCCTGGCTTCTTTGGGCGTGCCGCTGCTCAGTTGCACGACGATCTTGCCGCGGAGGGCGGTTTCAATTTCAGGTTGTCGCAACAGCTGTTGCGTTGAACTGTAATCGCTGAGGCTAACAACGACGATATCCGCCTCTCGAACCGAATCCTCGACGCTGTGGGCTACGCTGATACCGAGCCTTGACAGGGTCTCCGTTTTCGCTCCAGTCCGGTTCCACACCGTCGTGGCAAATCCCTTATGGAACAGCGCGGTCGCGAGAGCGGATCCCATGCGTCCCGCGCCGATAACCGTCACGTTGTAACTCATGCCGCAGCCGACCTTTCATCCCTATAAGATGACACGCCAAAGCCCCCCACGGATCTGCCGAGTTGGGCGCCGCAGTGCGTCGTTTGTTGTTATCCTCGACACCATATGCGTCTCCTTCTGCTTGCTGTGATGCTTCTCGGGCTCGCCTTCGCCGGAAGCGGAGCGAGCGAGACTGCCTGGACTACGCCTACCACAGCCGAAGTGGATGCCATCTATCCCGACATCGAAGCCTTGTATATTGACCTTCACCAAAATCCGGAGCTGGCATTCCAGGAGGTGCAAACGGCGGCCAAACTTGCTGCGCGCGTGAAGGCCCTCGGCTACCAGGTCACCACGGGCGTCGGGCGAACCGGCATTGTGGCAGTAATGAGAAATGGACCTGGACCCACCGTGATGTTGCGGACCGAACTGGACGCCCTGCCGGTGGAAGAGAAAACGGGCCTTCCATTTGCGAGCAAAGTCGTCGTGAAAAACGCTAGCGGACAGTCGATTCCCGTGATGCACGCCTGCGGCCACGACATCCATATGGCGGCGTGGGCTGGTACCGCGCGTTTGATGGCGGAACACAAGGACCGCTGGCACGGGACGTTGGTGATGGTGGGTCAGCCCGCGGAAGAAAGCGGCTCAGGCGCCTCCGCGATGCTGAAAGACGGTCTGTTTACCCGCTTCCCGCGCCCCGATTTTGCGCTCTCTCTGCATGACGACGACACCATGCCGGCAGGCACCATCGGCTACCATCCGGGCCCTTTCCGCGCCATGTCGGACGGCGTCACTATCGTAGTCCACGGGCGTGGAGGACATGCCGCCATGCCGATGAATACCGTTGATCCGATTGTTCTGGCCGCGCGCATCGTACTGGCGCTGCAAACCATCGTGTCGCGCGAGAACAATCCTACCGATCCTGTGGTGATCACCGTCGGATCCATTCACGGAGGTACCAGGGGGAATGTTATCCCGGACGAAGTGCAAATGCAGCTCTCGGTTCGCACTTACACGCCGGAGGTTCGCGAGAAGACCCTGGCCGCTATCCGGCGCGTTGCCCGAGGCGAAGCCATATCGGCGGGTGCGCCGCGCGAGCCTGATGTGATCACCGGCGGCAATGCCACCGCCAGTTCGGTGGTCTACAACGACCCGGCGCTGACCATGCGTCTGGCAAAAGCCTTGCAGGCCAATCTTGGCGAGAAGACGGTGGTGGAGATGCCTGCGAAAATGACGTCGGAAGATTTCGCCGAATATTGGACGATCGGCAAGGTCCCGTCCGCGCTGCTGCACATCGGCGCAGTGAACGCGGCGAAGTTCGCGGAAATCCAGAGAACGGGAATTCCAGGGCCGGCACCACATTCTCCCGAGTGGGCTCCGGACCGCGAGCCGACCATCAAGGGCGCGATTCGAGCGGAAGTGACCGAACTAGTGGAGCTATTGAAAGAGCAATAGCGGCGCCGGTTAGACTCGCCGGGACTAAAGCGCGAGCCGCAGCGCCAACTGGATCTTTCGCGAAGTTGACCACGGTCGGATCGACGCCCTTGCGCGCTTCATGTTCGGGTGCGCCGATCGACTGGTAGGCTACAACATACTTCGTCGTCAATCAAAAACAGCAAACGAACGTGGCCCTTCCTGCCTCAACTTCCCAGAACCAGACTTCGCGGGCGTGGTCCTAGATTCAACGGACGCGGTTGTGCTTTTTCGGTTGAGGGGAAGCCGGGGGCTCGCCGACTGGAAACGGAGCGACCGAAGTGGATATGATGGCTTCGCCGCACTCTCCGGGAGAGGAAAGCACAGGGTCTCTTATCTATGAAGCTACAGATGAATCGGCCGCTGAATTTCGCCGTCATCGCCATCGCCGCGATGTTGACGACAAGTTCGTTGCTTGCGCACCATTCCTTTGCGATGTTCGACCAGTCGAAATCGGTCGAACTGCGAGGCACCGTCAAAAGTTTTCGATGGAGCAATCCCCACGTCTTCATCCAACTGGTGGTCACGAAAGAGGGCAGCGACGATGAGGAGTGGAGCATTGAGATGACCAGCCCGGAGCATCTGGCGCGAGTCGGGTGGAAGCCCGGGACGCTGAAGCCGGGTGACAAGGTGACTTTGGTCATCCATCCCATGCGCGATGGCGTCAAGGGCGGCCAGTATCTCTCGGGAACGGGACCGGGCGGACCCCTGATAGGCTCACCACAAGCGTCGCAGGGCGAGGGAAAATGATTCTCCGCAGACTCTCAATACCGACGATGATCCTGCTGGGTAGCCTGGGGACTGTAGGCTCCACGCAGGCGGGATTGCCGGATTGGAGCGGCCAGTGGGAAAACGTTGGGGCGACACCGGACGCGACCGGGGGATTCAATCAGTCGCTCGATCGGGTTCTCAAGACGTTGCAGTGGGGACCGCCGAACAAACCCGAGGTGCAAGCGCGGGTGGACAGGATCGTCACGATGGAGCACCGGAGGCTGGAGGCGATCGCCCGCGGAGAAGATCCCGGCGGAGCCGCGCGCGCGTGCACATTCGGCTTTCCGACGATTATGCTCGATTCACCGCTGATGTTCGAAGTTTTGCCGACGCCGAAGGAGACCGCACTAATCTTCTCGAGCCGGGAAATCCGGCACGTTTACACGGATGGACGGCAGCACACGCCGAAAGACGAGCTGTGGGCGACGCCCTGGGGTGATTCGATTGGCCACTGGGAGGGGCAGACTCTGGTCATCGATACCATCGCGGTCAAATCTGCTTTTGGTTCTTCGGAGTCGGAAGGCGTCTCTGTCGTGGCGTTTGGAGATGTCGAGGGCGAACAGACGATCACCATGTTGAGTCCGCAGGCGCACTTCATCGAACGAATCCGCATGCCCGACAAGGACCATCTGGAGGATCAGATGACCGTTATCGATCCGACCAATCTCACCGCGCCGTGGCACATGAACCGCACCTATGAACGAGTGGCGCACATACACCGCATGGTCTACGAGGACTGCGAAGGTGAGGAGCGCAATCCGATCGTCAACGGGCGTTTCACGCTCACCCCACCGCCGGGGCCGGCGAAATCCCGGCAGTAGGAATCTTTCGGGTGCGGCCTGGAAATCGTGCGCCACAAAAACCGATTGAGACTTTTCCTGCGTCCGAAGCAATGCAGGACATCAGCTCTGGTTGGGAACGAACAGCAACTTCAGCTAAGCGGACTTCCGGCCCGGGGCACCCAAATCCAACCATTCTCCGAATGGCGCGTCACACGCCCGAAGCTATTGACATAACGCCCCATTAGCGGCGGGACCAGGGGAAGAGACGGCGCAGTTGACGTAACGCCGGATTAGCGGCGGTGTTCACGCTATCCTGTAGGC
>CAVVHB010000021.1:0-29053 GCA_963747945.1 Bryobacterales bacterium | reverse complement strand
GCGCTCGCCGGGAGCAACCGGGATCAGATCCATGCAGGACTCCACCAACGGCACGTAGAGGATCTTGGTTGCGGGATTGACCGACGCCGGGATCCAGCTCTTGGCGCCGCCGGCGTGCGGGCAGACGGTCTTGGTTTCACCCGTCGCCAACGATAACTTTATGGTTGATTGTTTTCGCGCCGGTAACTGGATCCACCGATTCGATCACGTTTTGCACGCCTAGATCCATGGAGAAATCGTACTTGCCGGTGGCCGCGTCCAGCACATCGTAGTACGCTTCCTTGCCGGAAGTTACCACTACACGCTTGGTCTCGCCCTTAACGGGGAGATTGATCAACTGGCGCTCGAAGGCCCAATCGAGATCCCACTGATCGTTGGCGACGTGCTGGAAATGCCACACCAGCTTGCCGGTATCGGGATCGAACGCGAGCGTGGTGTCGGTGTAAAGCCCATCGTTGGTGACGCCGGGTTCCTTCGACGGATGCACTAGCGGGCCGGTGTCGTAAGTTTGCGCGGCTCCAAAGAAGACCAGGTTCAAGGCGGGATCATAGCTGCCGGCAGTCCACACCGAAGCGCCGTTGCGTTTATCCAGCGGAAGTCCGTTCCAACTATTGCCGCCTGGCTCGCCGGGCCGCGCGATGGTGTAGAAGCGCCAAGCCTCCTTGCCGGTGCCGGCATCCAGTGCGACGATCATGTTGCCGCCCGGGGCCTGGCCCACGGTTCCCACCATCACCTTGCCTTTGGCGACCAACGGGCCGCCGGTCATCATGACGCGCGGGTTCTTGTCGCGATCCACGATCTCGTGGTCCCAGGCCACGTCTCCGGTTTTTATGTCGAGCGCAACCACGTGCAGGTCCGATGTTTCCAGCAAGATGTGGTTGCCATAAATGGCGATGTCGCGTTTTACCAGATTGAGGAAGCCAGTTTTTGGCTTGGGAAGTTGCCGGGAATATTCCCAGAGCAGGTCGCCTGTGACTGCGTTCAGAGCCTGGACGTGGTCGCCGGAGGAGTGCACGAAGATGACGCCATCGTGGACCAGCGGCGTGGCTTCGTTGGCGACCCGGAAACAGGGACCAACTCCAGGTGGAGCGCAACTGGCCGACGTTCGATTTGTTGATCTGCTTGAGCGGGCTAAACCCCTGGTCGTCGTAAGTGCGGCGCCATGTGAGCCATTCGCCGGCTGGTGGATTTTGCAACAGTGCGTCGGTGACAGGCGTGAGTTTGTCGAGCGGATTCGCCTGGGGAGCCGCGGGAATCAGGCTAGCGAAGGGCGACAGTCCGCCGCCTGGACTGGCGGAAGCTGGAGTTCTGGGCCTTCCGTCGGCGCTGCCCGCATCCCAGCCGGGAAGGTTCTTGGCATCCAGCCGAGACACCATTCGATTGGAGAATGAAGGCGGTGATCTGAAGATACGTTGCATCGCCCAGCGCGCCGGCATTACTGGGCGGCATCTTGGTGCATGATGAAAGTGAGGAGCTCGCCAACGCTCTTGCCGCCCCATTGTGCTGTGAAGGCCGTGCCTTTCACGGGCGGCGCGAACTCACCGTCATCCAAACCCTGGCCGTGGCATCCAGCGCAGTTTTGCGCGTAAGCCGATTGGCCTTCGGTGGCTTGAGCGGCCGTGAAAGTTACCGCTCCCTGGCTCTGCGCGTGGCTGGGACAGCGACTGGCGAACAGGGCGGCAGGGATCAAAAGGTGTTTCAATTTGTGATGGTGTTGCATGGGATTCCGGGCGAAGTGCCCAGTTTATAACACTTGCATGCAACTGGGCTACGGCATTTGCGGGCTGGCGCGCCGTCAGACGGCTCGGAGTTATGTGCGCGAACGGTCAAGTTATCGAACCGTTACAAGGTTGGGCCGAAGCAGGTTGGAAGGGTACTGAACGTCCTGATCCTTTCACGCTATTGCGCCTTGGACAAGTGCGTTGACGCACGAAAGATTCCATCGTACTCTGGACTGTCTCGCAAACTCATACCTCACCGGAGCTTCAAAGTGACCCGTCTGCACACACCTATTTCCACACGTTTATCTTGGCTTGCCCCATTGCTTTTCTGCAGTTTGGCTTTCAGCCAGAACGGTGCCCTGCGTGTCACAGAACCGGCACCTTCGAAGGACGGGACCATCGTGACCAGTGAACCTGCGATCGATCTTCAAGGGAACTCTGCTCTCGACGGGCAGGGACAAGCGTGTATTGTGGGAGAGCAATCGCGGCTTCAGCGATCTAGCGAGCGTTCGGTCTGGCGGATGACGGGAAGACCATTCTTTGGAACTCCTCGGCGCCGGTTCCCCCTGCGTCTGGGCGTCAACCATGTGCGGATCAAAGCGCTGGGAGAAGCTGGCGCGGCGACGTCTGTGAACATCTACTACGCGCCGAAATCGCCGCTGCCCGCGTCAGTGCTAAAAGACGACAACCTTTCATGGAAAACAGATTACCTACGAGGTGCGAGATGGGTTCGCGATTTATCAGAGCGATATCATTCTCGGCAAGGCTGCCGACGTGGCTGCGGCCGCGGCTGCTGGCCCCGTGACCGGAGGCAAGAGCGGCAAGGGACTTCACTCTAACTCGTTGACGATCACACCCGGTATTTCAGCGACCACCAACCTGTGGCCCTTAGTGAGCGGCGTCGGCCGGGTGCCATACACGATCACGAATGTCTCCACTGACCCCATCTATCCTCTTATCAACAACGCGATCATGGAGTCCAACACGCAACTGACCGGTGTAGTTCAGTCGGTGCCCAGGCCACCTCTAGCGACATCAGTAGCGGGAACTACGTGGATTTCGATTTCGACACGAGTAACACCAACGGAGTCTGTGAGGCCGTGGTGGGAATGCAGGGAAACGGGGTTCCACAGCCGATTGGCGGGTCGGGCGCGTGCACGGAAACAACGATCCTGCACGAGATGGGGCATGCGCTGGGGCTCTTCCATGAGCAGTCGCGAGCCGATCGCGACACTACGTGAATTACATGGAGCAGAACATTGACAAGCCCCACCACGGCAATTTCGACATCATCCCCGACAGCGTCGGCTCTGGTCTTTAAACTATGCGTCGATCATGGAATACGGCGCGTTCAACTTTCGAAAGGACGGTGTCTCGCCAGGCCTGGATACCATCCCGGCCGGCATGGTGCTTAGCACGAGCTTGCCGAAATACACCACTGGCGACCTGGACGGAATCCTGCGCATCTACGCGCATGCGCCGAGCTCGGTCACCATCGACACGAATCCCAGCGGACTGCAGCCATAGTCGATAGCACGCCATGCACGGCCCCCTGCGTCTTCACCACCTGGACCATCGGCTCCTCGCACACCCTCGACGTCCCGCCGGCCAATCAAACGTTGCAAACGCTTAACGGACAGAACTATATTTTTGGCCGCTGGAACGCGGGATCGGCCAATGTCCAAACCGTCACGGTTATGAATCGCACTCGGAGACGGCGCCTGTTGCGCCCTCGACGGCGCCCGCGATCACGAATTATCTGGCGAGCTTTATTCCCGTTCATCCTTATAGCCCGCAGTCTCTCCGACCGGCCACGGCATGATCACACCCTCGCCTCCGCCGAGCACCGCCTCACGGTCCATGGCGCGAAATCTTATCTAGACCGCCAGGTGGTCACGCTCACGATAGCTCCGAATAACGGGTCTACTTTTACACCTGGTATCCTCGCCATTCCTCAATCTGTACTCAAATCCCTATACCTTCGAGGTGACCGACGATCTTAATCGATGACGGCTCAATTGTTTCCGATGCTATGACGACCATCACGGCGGCTTCGCCGGACCTTCCGGCACCGGCTTGGGCGGTTTCCCGGGCTTCGCTATCGGCGTCACGGATGGAAACGGGAACCCTTCTACGGCGTATACTCCGGTGAATTTTGACGCATCCTTCAACGGTTCGGGTTTCGCGGCGAGAAAGAACCTAACTTTTACCGCGCAGCGTCGAATCACCGGTGACCACCAACATCAGCTACTCGTTCAATGACTGGTCAGGATCGGGCACCCCCAGCGGGGCTTCTCTCGGTGTGACCGTGCCGGCTTCCGGCATAAGTACATCTGCATCTTAAACTTCACGCCCAGCTTCCGTTCTATCGTGGACCCGGCAATAGGAACGGCAACATACTGTCCGAATGGCATGGGCGGTAACGAACTCACGGTGTTAGCCTCACCCGCGGGGACCGATGAGAGCGGGACATTCGGGAAAACGCGGACGCGTTTTTCAACATCGGCACGGTTACTTTCACGGCGTCCGCCGGGGCGAGCGGACTGAGTTTCGTCGGATGGACGCAGGATTTGGCCGCCGGGGGGACCACCGCCTCGTTTCCGTTCTCACTGATGGGCCAAAAACGCTGGGGGATGGTCTAACTTCAATCTCAGCGGGATCGCTTTCTCTATCAATTTACGAGCATTTCAAATACTCCCACAGTCACCTCTGGCGCCGTCAACCTCACAATTACTGGTACCGGATTCTCGACCAATCCTTCGTTGCTGTACACCTATTTCGGCCCGTCGGGTTTGTATCTGATCGAATACGCCCATTAGTTCAACGCAACTGACGATGAGTCTCAATGCCGGTGACATTGCGACTCCCGGGTATTACCAGATTACTGTCCTGAACCTCGGAAGCCACCACACGCTGCAACCCCAGCCGAACCCGCCGCTTTCGTGGTCACTAAATCCGACTGGCCCGCCGGTGCTCGGCATCACCAAGTCCCACACCGGGAATTTCAACCAGGGCCAAACAGAAGCGCAATACACGATTCTGGTCAGCAACGCGGGCGCTGGATCCTACCGTCGATCCAGTGACGGTGACCGAGACCGTGCCGTCAGGCGAAACGCTGGTTTCGATGACTGGATCGGGATGGACTTGTACTCTTAGCACGTCTACCTGCACGTAGTCGAGCCCCATTGGCTGCTGGAATGAGCTACGGGGCGATCACCGTGACTGTCAACGTCGCCGGCCGGCGCCACTTCCCCGCAAGTGAATACCGCGAGCGTTTTCACGTCAACCGGCGGCGGAGCATCTACCGCGACTGCATCCGATTCACTACCACGATCATTGCTCAGGTGTCGGTGCCCAACGTGGTAGGCGATACGCAGTCCGCGGCGACGGCCGCGATTACTAGCGCTGGCCTGGTGGCCGGCACGGTGACGATGCAGTCGAGCAGCACTGTGCCGTCCGGCGAGGTGATCAGCGAGAGCCCGGTGGCGGGCACAAGGGTGGCCGTTGGATCAGCAGTGAATCTGGTGGTGTCGACCGGTGCGGCGAGCGGCGGGGCCTCGGCGACATACAGTGGTCTGGACACCAAGACGCTGGGTACCTGGACCGGCAAGTACGGGTCCAACGGCTACTCCATCGCCAGCGATGCGACCAATACTGTTCCTTCTTACGCCACGCTCAGTTTCACCGGGGACTCGCTGTTTACGTGGAGCACCACGACCACTTCAACGAGCGCGTTGCAGGTTTCCAGCGGCTCATCCAGCCGCCTTGCTTCCTGTTACTATTCGGGCACCAGTTTCAATATCAACCTGAATCTGACGGATGGGAACACCCACCAGATATCCCTGTATTTGCTCGATTACACCAGCTCGGGTCGAGCTGAGACCATCTCCATCCTGAATGCGGCCAACAATGCGGTGCTTTCCACACAGACGTTTTCCAGCTTTACCCAAGGTGAATATGCTGTCTGGAACATAACCGGGAACGTTATCATTCAAGTAACCAAGACGGGCAGCGCGAACGCAGTTGTCAGCGGTATCTTTTTTGATCCTCTCCCGGGAGCGTCGGTGCCGAACGTAGTGGGCGATACGCAGGCTGCGGCGACGACGGCTATTCAAAATGCTGGACTGGTGGTTGGAACGGTGACCACGGCGTCGAGCAGCACAGTGCCGTCCGGCGATGTGATCAGCGAAAGCCCGGTGGCGGGAACGTCGGTCGCTGCAGGATCAGCGGTGAATCTGGTGGTGTCGACCGGTGCGGCGTCCGGTGGCCCTCGGCGACATACACTGGTCTGGACACCACGACGCAGGGTACCTGGACCGGCAAGTACGGGTCCAACGGCTACTCCATTGCCAGCGATGCGACCAATACTGTTCCTGCTTACGCCACGCTCAGCTTCACTGGGGACACGTTGTTTACGTGGAGCACCACAACCACTTCAACGAGCGCGTTGCAGGTTTCCAGCGGCTCTTCCAGCCGCATTGCTTCCTGTTACTATTCGGGCACCAGCTTCAATATCAACCTGAATCTGACGGATGGGAACACCCACCAGATATCCCTGTATTTGCTCGATTACACCAGCTCGGGACGAGCTGAGACTATCTCCGTCCTGAATGCGGCCAACAATGCGGTGCTTTCCACGCAGACGTTTTCCAGCTTCACCCAAGGTGAATATGCGGTCTGGAACGTAACCGGGAACGTCATCATTCAGGTAACCAAGACGGGCAGCGTGAACGCAGTTGTCAGCGGTATCTTCTTTAACTGAGAAGATGCGTCATGGATTGGACGACGGGCTAAATCTCCAGCTTCCCGGTACTGTCGCCGTGGTGATCCGCCTGGACGCCGAGCTTGTCGAGCATGGTCAGCAGCAGATTCGACATCGGCGTGTGCTGCGGATACTGCATGTGCCGCCCGCCTTTCAGGTGGCCGGAAGCGCCGCCCGCCAGCACCACGGGCAGCGGGTCGTGATCGTGCTGATTGCCGTTGCTCATGCTGCTGCCGTAAAGCACCAGGGAGTGATCCAGCAGGTTGCCGTCGCCATCGGGCGTGGCCTTTAATTTGTCCAGGAAGTAGGCCAGCATCTGCACGTGATATTTGTTGATCAGCGCATACTTATCCATGTTGGCGCGATTGTTGGCGTGATGCGACGCGACGTGGAAGCCTTCGCGAACGCCGCTCTGCGGATAGACCGCGCCGCTGGTATCGCGGGCGAACATCATGGTGGAGACGCGCGTGATATTGGCGCGGAAGGCGAGCACTTGCATTCGAACATGATTTTGAAATGTTCGTCGAAGGATTCCGGCACACCGGTCGGCGAGTCCGGCAATTTCACGTCGGTGCGGGCCTGCTGCTCGGCCTTTTGGATGCGGCGCTCGATCTCGCGTATGTCATCCAGATATTCGGCCAGCCGCGTGCGATCGGCCGGCGGCAGGTCGCGTTGCAGGGAAGCCGCTTCTTCCATTACGGAATCGAGCAGGCTGCGGCTCAATTGTTTTCTGGCTTGCCGGTCGGCATTGTTGCTGCCGTCGCCAAAAAGCTTTTCGAACACTACCTGCGGATTGTTTTCCATGGGAAGAGGCGTGGTGGGCGTCTTCCAGGAAATGGTGTTCGAGTATGCGCAGGCATAGCCGGAACCGCAGCTCAGCGCCACGTCTTCGATGGACAGTTCCAGAGACGGAAGCGGCGTGTCCTGGCCCAATGTGCTGCGCGACGATCTGATCGATGGTTGGGCCCACCCGGATGTTTTCCCTTTCCGGATGAACTCCGCTCAGAAACACGGCGGCCGATCGGGCGTGATCGGCGCCCGCGTCGGAACCCGCTCCGCCAGCGGCCGGATGCGCCAGATTTGAGACCACGTTGACGCGATCGCGCAATTTTTCGAGCGGCGCGAGGGTTTCGGTAAACGTGAATCCGGAGCCCTCCGTCGCCGGAGTCCACTTGTACATCGTGGCGCCGTGCGGCACATAGATACAGCTCAAGCGGCTGGCTGGATTGGCGGCGGTCGCGCCAGCGGCGTTTGCGCGGGCACCATGGAATCGAGCAGCGGCAAAGCCACCGTGACGCCCACGCCGCGCAGAAACGTCCGGCGCGGCAAATGTTTTTTCGTGATGAATCTCATGGCTGTCCTCCTGGGGATGAGAGACCCGGATTGCTTCATTCTCATCTGAAATGGATCGCTTTTCACTATGCCCTGGATGAGCGCCGAAAAACGATTGTCGTTCCTTGCGGCTTCCCGGTCGATGGAGCGAACCACCGGCATATCGTAGTATTTGAGTGCGCGGCCGGTGGCGTAGGTCAACAGTTTTTCGGTTACGGTGCGGACGAACACGTCGGAGCGGCTCAGAAGCGCATTTCGCAAACTCGCTGGCCCGTCCAATTTGGTTCCGTCCACCAGTTGCCGGTCGCGTCGATTGGCTCGCCGCTGTCGGAGGCACGCCAAGTCCCGATCAGATCGAAGTTGTCGAGCGAAAATCCGATGGGATCCATGATTTTGTGGCAGGCCGCGCAGATTGGATTCTTGCGGTGGTCTTCCATGCGCTGGCGTAGCGAAGTGGCTTGCGGAGCGCCTTCGTCCCCTTTGAGTGGCGGCACGTTGGGCGGAGGCAGCGGAGCGGGCGAATCCGAGAATGTTTTCCAGAATCCATTTGCCGCGCGCCACCGGCGACGTCCGGTTGGCCACCGAGGTGACCAGAAGAAAACTGGACTGTCCCAGCAGCCCGCGGCGTGCGTCGTCTTGTATTGCGACGCGGCGGAACTGGCTGCCGTGAACGCCAGGCATTCCGTAGTGCGCGGCCAGGCGCTCGTCGACGAACGTGTAGTCGGCGTTCAGCAGGTCCACTACGTTGCGATCTTCCCGCACGATGCTCTCGAACAACAACTCAGTCTCGCGGCGGAAGGCCTCGCGCAGGTTCTCGTTGAACGCCGGCGACAGTGGCCGCTGATTCTTCAGCTCCCGCAAATACAGCCATTGGTCGGCGAAGTTCGTCGCCAGCGTTTCCGAGCGCGGGTCCGCCAGCATGCGCCGCGTCTGGCGCTCCAGGACCGCGGGCTGATGCAGTTTGTTCTGAATCGCAAGATCCAGAAGTTCGTCGTCCGGAATGCTGCTCCAAAGGAAAAACGAAAGGCGCGAGGCGAGTTCCAGATCGCTGATTCGATAGGCGGCGCCCGGCGGCAATATCTTGCCGGCTCGCGCTCGAAGCGGAAGACGAATCGCGGATCGATGAGCACGCGGGCCACAGCTTGCTCGATGCCGGCATCGAAACTTGCATTGCGCCGCCCGGATTGATAAAAGCCGATCAGCGTCTCGAGATCGGAATCGGAGAGCGGACGCCGGTAAGCCCGCCGTCGCCAGCGTTGACAAGATCTTTTTCGCGCACGCCAGTTCGTCTTCGTCTGTAGACGTGCCGGCCGGCAGACGAAAATGCGACGCCGGCTGGGTGTGTCGCCCGCGCCGGTGGGATTGAATGGGCCCGTGATGGCTACGCTCTGCACTCCGGAATTGTTCGGGAAAGATCTGCCATATATCGTCGGCGCCCGGAGGATTCTTGTCGAATGAACGCGACGCCCAGCTCTTGCGGCCCGGCTTTGATCGGGAGCCGCAGATCCAGGGTCGCGGCGGCCTTCGCCAGTTTCACGCGTTCGCCGTTGAGCGTCACTTCCAGCTCGTTGTCGAGGAAGCCGGGCGAACCCAGCCCGATGTTCGCGGCCTTGGCATGAATCTTGATCGCGTACTCGGCGTCCAGCGGAAAAACGTTGCGCACCAGAATTCCGCCGCGCGTGCCGAGCGGCAACCCTTCGATATGATCGCTCTGCGATAAGTCGGAGGGCACGCGATAGGTGACCGTGGACGGAGTGGTGCCGGGATCGCCTACCGCCAGCCGGCTGAGTTTGGTGGCCGTGGCGACGTAGCGTTCCAGCAGCGCGGGCGAGATGGCCAGCGCATCCGCGATATTGTCGAAGCCTTCGCTCGAATCGTCGGCCGGAAGCAGCGTGCGTGGGATCGATCTCCAGATCCAGCAGATCGCGAATGGAATTGGCATATTCGGTGCGATTCAGGCGATGCAGCCCGGTGGTTCCGGGATTTGGCTTGGCCGCCGCGGCGCTATCCAGCGCCAGTCTCCAATTTGGTTGCAAAATCGTCCAGCGTGGCGCGGTCCGGGCGCGGCATCCCGGCCGGCGGCATCATTCCGGCGCGAATCTTTCGAACCACTTTTTCCCACGTCTCCGCATTGTTGCCGGGATGTGCGAGATCCAATTTGTCGATCGCCAGGCCGCCGGCGCGGGTCTTTTCGTTGTGACAGCCGACGCAATAGCGATCCAGCAGCGCGTGATCCTGAGCCGCGGAGCCAGCAGCCGCGAAACCAATCAGGAATGTGAGCAGCGTCTCTCATTGCGACGTCAGTTTTTGAATCAGCGCCATGGTGCTCGGCTTCTTCTCCGGCGGATTGGTGGCGAGGAAAACGCCTTCGGCCCACACCATCGGCGTGCGGCCTTGTTTGTCCTTCACATCCAGCGCAGCGCCCTTCTTCACCAGAAGCTCCAGGATGTCGTCCGATCCGCGATTCGCCGCGCCGATCACGGCGGTGATCCCCATGGAGTTCACGGCGTTCACATCCGCGCCCTTTTCGAGACAGAGCTCCACGGCCTCCAAAAACTGCTTCGATTCGCTATAGGTTTGTCCGCCCACCCAATTCACTCCCGCGGCCGCCATCATCGGAGTTGTTCCGGCGAAGGTCG
Organism: Bryobacterales bacterium; assembly: GCA_963747945.1. Taxonomy (GTDB): domain Bacteria; phylum Acidobacteriota; class Terriglobia; order Bryobacterales; family Bryobacteraceae; genus Palsa-89. The sequence goes on along the minus strand of CAVVHB010000021.1, from coordinate 18,599 downwards.
CGATGTTGGGATCCGCGCCTTTATCCAGAAGCAGGCGCATCACGGTGAGGTCGGCCGATAACGCGGCGCGCAGGAACGGAGTTTGACCGGTGAAATCCACCCAGGAAATATCGCTGATCGGCATGAGCCAGCGCCGCAGCGGAGGCTACTTCTTTGGTTCGCGCGTTGACGTTGGCGCCGCGATCGAGCAGCGCTTGGATCAATTGCAATGCGGCCGGCCGGTCCACGCCGTTGTCGTCGGTCTTGTTCACTTCCAGATCGCGAAGGTCCACGGCGGTCCAGAGCGGCGTGCGGCCCCACCAATCCGCCGCGTTCACGTCGGCGCCATGGTCGAGCAGCAAGCGGGCGACATCGATGTGATTGTTCGCGATCGCCATCAGCAGCGGCGAGACGCCGTTCGCCTCCACCTGGTTCACATTGGCATTTGCGGCGATCAGCGTGCGCGCGATTTCGATCCGGCCGTCGCGAGCGGCATAGAGCAGCGCGGTCATTTCGCCGGGCGTGGGCTCCTGATATCCGCGTTCCGGCCAGCCGCTGCGCACGATGCCAAGTCCGTGCGATCCTCCGCCAGAGTCCGGAGCCCGCCGCGCCGGAGGGTCGCCTTTGCGGGTGCGCGCGTTGATTTCGGCGTCATGGTGAATGAGCAGGTCCAGCCACTTCCGGGTGGTTGCTCCGCACGGCCCACATCAGCGCGGTGGATTGCACGGAGTCCTTGGCGTTCACGTGCGGCGCCTCGTTCCAGGAGCAGCTTCACGGCTTCCGTTCCGCCATCGGTACGCGCGGCGATCATCAGCGCGGTGGTGCCCTGCGGATCGGGCGAATTCGGATCGGCGCCCGCGTCTAAAAGCCGCTTCAGATATGCGGCGTTGGCGTTCGAGCAGGCGAGCGAGACGGGCGTGAGCCCATAACGATCCTGCGGCTTTCGCGTTCGGCGCCGGCGGCGAGCAGCGATTCCACCATCGGCAAGATCGTTCGCGCGAACGGCCCAATGCAGCGCCGTGGTGCCGTCCGCTGATGCGCGCGTTGACGTCGGCCTTTTGCTGGATCAACGCACGCACCGTGATTGCATCGTCGTTTATGGCAGCCTGGACAAGCCGAAGATCGCCTGCCGCCAATGCCAGCTGCCAACCGCTAACGGCGCAACTGTGACCGCGACTGCGACGATGATTCCGCCTCGCATGGCCTCTGCTAGGCCTCGCCTTTTAATTCCATCACAATCCCGTTCGGGTCGCGGAAACGGACCAATCCCTCGTTGCCGAGACGTGCTCTCGATGTCGGCGCGCTTGAGCTTTTCCAGCGCGGCCGATTTCTTGTCAAAACCAGCCACGCGCACGCAAATATGATGAATGCTGGGCTTTTCGCCCGCGGCCACGAGTTCCAAACCGAGCTTCGTCCTGGCCGCGCCAAACCAGACGCGCTCCGGCTTCTTGGTGCGCGACACTTCGGGTCCGAACAGCTTCTTATAATGTTCCGCCGAGCGATCCAGATCGGAAACATGCAGCATCACATGGTCCGGCGCCACGGCCTCAAACAGGGCTTCGTCCTGAGAGAGCCGGTACGCGGGGATGATGGTCTTCGCCAAGCCGCCGGGCACGCGCAACAATTGCAGCCGCAGACCATCGGGATCGAGCGCCATTCCAAACGGCCCGGGCGACATTGTTACCCCTGCGGCTTCCAGGTTCTTGCGCATTTCCTGCGGCTGATAATTCTCGACGAGCGCGCAGAAGTGGTCGATGCTGGGAGATACGGTCTGCATTTCCGCCGAACGCGATGTAGCCGGTGCCGAGCTTTACATAGAACCTGGGCGGCGGGTCCTTTTCCTGAAACAATTGGCCGTCGAAAATACGGCCGTAGAATTTCGCCGTCGCCTCAGGGTCGGGCACAGTGAATCCGAAATGCTCGATTCCGGTGGTGTGAATTGAGCGGCAGATCATCGGCGCGCGCGACTGCCAGGCGCAAATAAAGGAATAGCGCATGCTCCCAGCCATTGAATGGCTTGCCGCCGGCTCGCTCGACGCTGTTGCATTCTCTCAGATCCTGAATCTTGTTATTTCGCTGTACCAGTTAAAGATATCACTGCCGCAACTGTCCCACGGGGCCCGGCGACAAGGTTCTGGGCCGGTACCAGCGTACCGGCGTTCAATCGACGGATAGTTTCCGGACGCGCGGCAATCCAGGACCAATGGCAGCGTCGACCGCAGCCCAGGTTTTCATCTATAATCAACACTGCGTGGAAGTATACAAGCGCGAAACCAAGAAGGCGATTAGACGCTTCCGCGACCACAAGCTCAGCTTCCCTGATTGTATTGCTGCTCTTGATGCAGCGCTTGCCGATCTCACCCTCAGACTAACTGGTGAACAATTCGTCGAAGCTCGCGCTCTTATAATGGAGAACTACGACATCGTGATGAAAGAAATGGGATGGCGCGGCCCACCGCCTTTGGATCCCAAGATGCTGCCCGCGCTGGGTGCTGGAATCACAGTTTCAGACTACCGTTCGGGCCAAGTGATTTTTGCGCAAGGGGATTCCGGGGATGCCGTCTTTTACATTCAGAAAGGCAAAGTCAAGCTCACGGTCGCTTCCAAATTCGGTAAGAAAGCGGTCACGGGCATTTTGGGCGCAGGTAGCTTTCTTGGCGAAAGATGTTTGAGTGGACAGGAGCATGCGGTAACGGCCACCGTCATGGTTAAGTCTTCGATCATGCGGCTGGATAAGGCGAGCGTGCTGCGTCTATTAAACACACACTTGGCCTTTTCCGAGCTGTTTCTCCAGCATATGCTCTCCCGCAACCTCAGCATGGAAGAGGATATGATTTCCCAGGTTTTAAACTCCCAGGAGAAGCGGCTGGCGCGCGCGCTTCTTCTACTGGCCGACTTCGGGAAAGAAGGCAGACCAAAGAGCGTTGTTCCGAGGATGAGTTTTGAGACCTTGGCGCAGATGGTTGGCACCACCATTTCACGAGTGCGCTATTTTATGAAGAAGTTCCGCAAACTGGGATTCATCGACTACAACGGTGAATTGCAAATTAACAACTCCCTGCTCAACGTTGTCCTGCACGATCAATTCGTGATCATGGAAAATGATCCGTTTCCTGTGACTCGCCGGCCCCACGGAACGCCTGGCGGCAGATCGAGGGGGAAAGACGCTTAACTCCCGCTCCCTTTGGTCAGGGCTCCGTAAGTGGCTATGGGCATGGAGAGCGGATTCCGAGCCGCTAAATGAAACGGTACCCGAGCCGCGCCGCATTGAGTAGAAGACTCTTGGCCTCCAGGTACCTCATGTGGGCTTCATGCTCGATGACGCCCTGAGACGTCAGCGCCAAGCGCTTTTTCACGGGCAGCGGCTCAGCAGTGCATTCTGCAAGCATCGCGGACGATTTCTCGACCTCAGCGAAGTAGGATCGCATCAATGCTACAGAGTTGGCGTGCAATTCCATGAACTCGGTGTCGTTCACCCAAGACCGCCTTTTTAAACCAGCGCCAGAAGATGGCCGCTTCCCATCACAGGAAGCAGGACAGGCGCAGCCGTTGCAATGCTGACTCCGGTTCAGCATTCCCTACCATTGATTATGCTGATTCCGCTTCAGCATTGTCAAGGGGCCCATTGAAACTTTCCTGAAGCCGCTTTAGAATCGGTAATGGCTCGCAAGACGGCAGTATCGAAATACTTGGCTGAGATCGGCCGCAAAGGTGGGAAAGCCAGCGGCAAGGCCCGCATGGAGAAGCTCACGCCAGAACAACGCGCGGCAGTCGCCAGAACGGCCGCCGCCGCCAGATGGGCGAAACCGGTAACCCAAGCAGATCTGAAACGGCAATCTGCGCTTCAGGACGCTGAATGGACCGCCGACCGGGTTGCACAGATGGGCGCCCAGGATATCGAGGCGAGGCTAACGGACGGCGCCAAGGTGAAGGCTGGGAAACTGACGTTTGACAAGAAGCAAAATAGGGCGACGGCCGCGAATAACGCCCCCGCGAGCCGCTCCTTACCGGTGGCAGTAAAGAAAAGCAAAGCCCAGCCCCGATCCCGACGTAAACCAAAACCTTAAGACTAAAGATACCGGTAACGGCTTTATAGACCATTTCGCCTCGGAAAAGGGAGGCGAGTCCCGTGGCATTTTTTGTTGGGTTGGCAACTCGAAAATTCGTTTTTCAAAAAGCGATCAGCGGCCCGGATACCAAAGGAGGAAATTACGTGGCTGATATCGACAGGCGGTTGCCCGGCTTCTGGCGTGAGGAACGGCTCCTGAGCTTCTTCCTCGCATTCCTGGTGCTCATCACTATTTTCGTTCCGATGATCGGCCTCTCCCGCGCGGGGCGAGTTGCCATAGACCTGACTTTCGCGCTCATGCTTCTCTCCGGCGCAATAGCTACCGTCTACAAGCGGATGCTGATGTATCTGATAATCGCGCTGACCATTGTGGAATTCACCGCGGACTTGATTGTCGAATTCAACCCTTCTTTCAGCCCACGGGGCTGGGACACAGCGCTCAAGGTGTTTTGCATGGCCATACTCGTCGTTATGACGTTGAAGCAGACTTTTCTTCCTGGCCCGGTTAGCGTGCACCGGGTGATGGGCGGCGTGGCGGCTTATTTACTGATCGGCGTAACTTGGGCGTTCGCGTACAAGCTGCTCATGGAGGAAATTCCCGATGCAATCCACTTCCAAACACCGCTCGCCGTGGGCGTTCCCACAGGTGAACCGGCCCGTTTGATCTACTTTAGCTTTGAGACACTCACAACTGTATCTTTCGGTGATGTATATCCGGTACATCGCATTGCACGATCGCTGACCACTGCGGAAGCGCTCATCGGGCAGCTGTACCCTGCAATCCTTATCGCGACATTGGTCGGCATGGCGTTGCAGTCGCGGTTTAGCGCTGCGACTCCAACCGAAGGTCAGGACGAGTAGGCGCTGTGTTCAAAATGGCAATCTTTGGATAGAATCGATGTTGCCGTCCCGAAACATGGAGCCTTTCTACATGAACAAACCGAAGTCGAACTGGATGCCGTTGTTTGCCGTGGCAGTTGTTCTCGCGATGTTCGCCACCCAGCCCGTCCGGGCGGAGCTGCTAGAGAAGAGCAAGAAGGTGGCTGGCACCACAGTCCACTATAAAGTGGTCCTTCCCGACGCCTATGATCCGGCGAAGGCTTATCCAGCGATTCTGGCCTTCGGCGGAGGTCCGCAGACAATGAACACCGTAGATGGCGTTCTCAGTCGCAACCTCCGCGCGGAGGCTGAAAAACGGGGCTACATCGTGGTGGCTCCAGCCGCGCCGGACGGTCAGTTGTTCTTCGAGGAGGGGGCTCGCATTTTTCCAGAGTTTCTCAAGTTGATCCTGGCCGATTACAAGATACAAGACAACAAGTTCCATATCGCCGGGCCATCCAATGGTGGAATCGCGGCATTCCATGTCGCGGCCGCGAATCCTCAATATTTTTTGTCCGTCACTGCTTTTCCCGGATATATGTGGGAGCCCACTCCGGCTAAACTCCAGGCTATTTCGAAGATGTGCGTCTTCATGTACGTCGGCGAGAACGACGAATACATGTGGCACCCGGAGATGAAGAGGGAAGCCGAAGTGCTGCGTTCTATGGGGACGGTGGCCCACTATACCGTCGAGAAGGGGCAGCCGCACCGGATGGAAACGCTGGCGGGCGCCAATGCCGGGCGTTTATTCGACGGATTTGAAGAAGCCAAGAAGGGTTGCAGCAAGTAAGACTCGCTGCCGCGCGCGGCGCTAGTTTTTCGACATGCTAAATCCCGTAACGTTGACCTCCGTGTTGTGGGCGAGGCGCAGGCCATAAATGCCATCCGTGGACTTAAGCTTTCCCGCTGTGACCAACGCAGGCTTGTTGTAACTGGCAACCACCGTTCCGTTGATGGAGCAATCAACACGGTCACCCTTCACGGAAAGAGCGATCTCCTGCGTCACGGGTTGTCCTACGCCGGCAGCCTGGTGCACTGCCGCGTTCGCGTCCCCTTGGAAGCCGTTCATCTGGAACGGGCCGGGACCGAAGCCGCGCACGATGAATCTTCCGTTGCCGTACGCGGCGCAGTAAAGGTAGCTCTGACCGGCAGATCCCATTTCGTTGCCGCCAATGAAAATACCGTAGGGATGCGGATGGCTGTTCAGGTTCATGTATTTCGGCTCTGTAAAGGTGGCCTTCACCGTGTAGTCGCCCATCGCCTTGTTGGCTGAACTCCAATAAGCCACGGCAGGGCCCGTAGTTACGTGGAATGTGTCGCCTTCTTTGGTGAGCTTCGCATCGTTCAAACTTCGCCCGTTCCGCTCTTCGTTGGCGTCCACCTTGCCGGTCCACTGCGGGACGGAAATACCGCCGCCCGTTACGGCGCGAGACGCCTCGCCCTGCGCATGCAGTGCCGGTGCCACGAGGATGCATAGTGAGGCGGCGATCGTAGAAACGTAGATAAGACGCATGGCGTTTCCTCTCATCAGTTAGATTGACAACAACTGCCTATCTTACGCCCATCCGATCTGTTATATGGTGAGATGGATCAGAAAACATTCATGTCAGAAACATCATCCCCATATCCGGTGCAAGTGGATGCCGTGATCGTAGGTGCAGGCTTCGCGGGGCTATATATGCTGCACCGGCTGCGCGCACTGGGCTTCTCGGCGCGAGTTTATGAGGCCGCCAGCGGCGTTGGGGGTACGTGGTATTGGAACCGTTATCCCGGCGCGCGCTGCGATGTCGAGAGTCTGGAGTACTCCTATTCCTTCTCCGAGGAACTCGACCGGGAATGGCGTTGGACCGAGCGATACGCATCGCAGCCCGAGATCCTGCGGTATCTCAATCACGTCGCGGACCGTTTCGATCTGCGGCGCGATATTCAATTTGAAACGAGAGTGACATCGGCGGTATTAGACGAAACGAAAAACGCCTGGAACGTTGGAACCAGCGGCGGCGAACGGATCTCGGCGACGTTTTGCATCATGGCCACCGGCTGCTTGTCGGCTGCGAAGAAGCCCGAATTCAAGGGGCTGGAGACTTTCCGTGGCAAGTGGTACCAAACCAGCCACTGGCCCCACGAAGGAGTTGATTTCAGCGGTCAGCGGGTTGCGGTGATTGGCACCGGCTCGTCGGCCATCCAGGCGATCCCGATGATCGCTGAACAAGCGTCGCACCTTTTTGTCCTCCAGAGAACCCCGAATTTCAGCGTGCCGGCGCGCAATGGACCGCTCGCTCCCGACGTGCTGGAAGATTGGAGTGCCAACCGCGCCCGCTACCGCGAACGGGCACGGACCTCGCCATTTCCCATCCTTAGCATCGATATGTCGGAGCGATCGGCCCTGGCAACGCCGCCGGAGGAACGCGAGTGCGCTTACCAGGAGCGCTGGCAACGTGGCGGAGTTTCGCTGGCGGGAACATTTTCGGACCTCATTGTCAACCAGGAGGCCAACGACACCGCGGCTGAGTTCGTGCGCTCCAAGATCCGCGAGATCGTCCGCGATCCCGCCGTTGCCGAAAAACTCGCGCCGAGGGACTACCCGTTTGCCACGAAGCGGCTCTGCGTCGATACCGGCTATTACGCCACATTTAATCGCGAGAACGTCACGCTTGTCGACTTACGGTCCACACCGATTGAGCTCATCATGCCAGAGGGGATAAAGACCGGTGAGACCAGCTATGAGGTGGACAGCATTGTATTCGCCACCGGCTTCGACGCCATGACCGGCGCCCTGGCTAATATCGATATCCGCGGCAGAGCCGGTGCGGCGCTGAAGGAAAAATGGTCCGCGGGTCCGCGCACCTACCTGGGCATTATGACGGCCGGCTTCCCCAACCTGTTCACCATCACCGGTCCGGGCAGCCCGTCTGTGCTGAGCAACATGGTGGTAGCCATTGAACAGCACTGCGACTGGATCGCCGACTGCCTTACTTATTTGCGCGGTCAACAGCTCGCGAACATTGAAGCGACGGAGGAGGCCGAAAACGAATGGGTAGCGCACGTCAACGAGGTGGCCAACTATACGCTGTATCCGCGCGCCAACTCCTGGTACATGGGAGCCAATGTCCCTGGCAAACCGCGCGTATTTCTGCCCTACATCGGCGGATTCGGAGTCTATAGCGACAAATGCAACGCGGTTGCTGAAAAAGGCTACGCGGGTTTTGCCCTGTCGGCGCAATACTTAGCACCGGCCCCCTAACGGCCGCGGCTGGGTACGCCATCAAGCGGGTATACTGACGTTCATGCAGCAATCGCTACTACTGCTGTTGACCGCGCTGTTGCCGGCCCTAGCCCAGCAACCGCCCATTGGCGTCCCGGTGCCTGCCTTGGGCGCGGGTCCCTTCGTTCTTGATACGGCGGAGCAACATAAGATTCGAGTCACGGTCTTGACCAAGGGACTGGAGCACCCTTGGGGCCTGGTATTTCTTCCCGATGGCAGCATGCTCGTCACGGAGCGTCCTGGCCGGCTGCGGGTGATTCGCGATGGCGTGCTGGACCCGAAGCCGATCAGCGGCGTGCCGGTTGCAAGAACGAAGGGAAACGGCGGCCTGATGGATATCGCACTACATCCCAAGTTCGCCGAGAATCATCTCGTCTATTTCACCTACGACAAGCCCGTCGAAAACGACAAAGGCGCTCCAACGGTAGCGCGGGGAAGATTGGAAGGCGGCACGCTTGCAGATGTGCGCGACATCCTGGTGACGGACGCTTATGAAGGTAACGGAGGCCTGAGCGGGCGCATTGCGTTTGGGCGTGACGGGATGCTCTACATGGCCACTGGCGGGAACGTGGGCTGGGTGGCGCAATCACCCGGCAGCCTGAGGGGTAAGATTCTCCGCGTGCGCGATGATGGCTCGCCGCCGCCAGACAATCCCTTCGTGGGCCGTGCCGGTTACAGGCCCGAAATCTATTCGCTGGGGCACCGCAATTCGTTAGGTCTGATTGTCAATCCGGAGACTGGCGCTTTGTGGAACAACGAAAACGGCCCCAACGGGGGCGACGAGATCAATATTATTCTCCCCGGCCGAAATTACGGTTGGCCCGTGATCAGCTTTGGGCGCGATTACGCCGGGCCCCGCATTTCGGATAATCCGACGCGGGAAGGCATGGAGTCTCCTCTCGTGGTGTGGATACCCTCCATAGCCGTCGCCGGAATGACTGTTTATACGGGCGACCGTTTTCCTAAGTGGAAGGGCAACGTCTTTGTTGGATCGATGCGCACTGGCGAGATCCCTGGCACCGGTCATCTGGAGCGTATCGTTTTCAATGAGAGTACCGAGGAGTTACGGCGTGAATCGCTGCTGGGCGAATTAAGGCAAAGGATTCGTGAGGTCCGGCAGGGCCCGGATGGGTACCTTTATCTGCTGACGGACGAAGACGACGGCGCGCTTCTGCGAATAGAACCCGCGCAGTAACAGCGCCGGCGTCCGCTTCACTTCAAGTACTTCTCCGGCAGCGTGAGCCCAGGCCGTTCCTCGTCCCACAGGATGCTGGCAACCCAAAAGCGTCCCTGGGCGTGCACGATCTGGATCGCGTTAACGCCTCGTGCGAATGGCTGCTGATCATTCTCGGCGTGACGGCTCTCATATGTGCTCCACACTTGCACCAGGTTGCCGAACTCCTCCATGCGGTTCGCGATGCCGCGCTCGAAGAACCCGTGTGTTTTGAAGTACGGGTCGTCCCGTTCGACATACATGCCGGGGGTCAAGAAAGCAGCGTCGCTGGTGCGCTCGGAAGTGCCCGGACGAAGCACGCCGAGCCGTCCATCGGGCAGAAACAGGGAGCGGAAGCGATCCCAGTCGCGAGCTTTCCCCGCCGGTCCAGAGATCACATCGTAGAGCGACGTCAACAGATGGCCTACCGTGTCCACATCGCTTGCCCTCTTCGCCGCGGGCCATGTGGGGTGGCCAGCAAGCGATCCCACTAAAGGAGGCGCCGGAGTCACCGAGGGCGCTGTGCGCTGCGCCTGCGCGGTCAAAACAAGGTTCGCTAGCAACACGCCGAATGTAAGGCACCGGCTAAGATTCATGAATTTGTCTCCTCCTGCCCTAAGCGCCAGAGTGAACGCTCGGCTGTTATAGGCAAGTCAATGGAGCGCCCCACATTAGACTCACAACCTCTTCCTTGCCATTTAAGAAATGTCAATCGCTTACAGACATTATGGCCAAGAAACGAAAGACCCCGCTCTGGACCTGGGTTTAGGTGGGGAACTCCGATAGCCACGAATCGTCATTCCAATGAAAAAAGCTTGTCAGAATTTCGCTGGTAGTTACAGGAGGAGAAAGATAATGTTTTATCCACGACTTAGTTCTGTCAGCAACTTCGTTCGAGTAGTGATGTTCGTAGGGCTTTTTGGCGGCGCCGTAGTCTCGGCGAACGCAGACGATTCTCAGGTGAACCCGCCGGCCGTGTTCAGCGCCGCCAACATCGTGCTGGGCGAGACTTTGCGTGTAAACATAGTGAACCTCGGGGACCCGACGTTCCCCCCAGACCCATGCAATGTGGGAGTCACGTTCGTAAATACCGACGGTCTGACGGTGAAAACTTCCAACATCAGCGTGGATGTCGGCCACATCGGGTGGGCGACGGTTAACTTTCTCGAAGCCAGCCAAGCCAATGTGACAGCCGCCGCGGCTCCAGCGCAGCGTCAGGTGCTTCGCCCAGTGATTACAGTACTTCCACCCGGCCCGTGCCGCGTTGTAATGTCGGCGGAGGTCTACGAAACGGTCTCGGGACGGACCAGCCAGTTCATTCTCCCGATCTTAATTCCCGCCGTGCAGGCCACTCTACCCGCTCAATAGTTTCGATCTGGCCGCGCTTGGCTTTACGATCCCAGATCGTGTTCCACCGCGGCCAAAGCTTTCTTGCGCTGCTCTTCCAGAGGAGCCGATACTGTCATGTCGCGCCACAAGGCGGCGCTCTTTTGGAGCCACAGCGTGGCGAGTTTCATTTGTCCCAACTTCCGGTACAACGATCCGAGCTGACTGTAAAAGGAAGCCTGGCTCCATCGATTGCTGAGCACGTTGGGGCCGACGTGCGCAAGTTCCGCGGCCGTCTCATTAGCGAGAGCCAGCGCCGCGGAATCGCTGCTTTTGGCCTTCAGCAGGCCCAGCCTGAGAGAGGCGCCGAGTCCCCAATTCTTGGCATTGGCCTCGTTGGGTCCCCCGTGAAAATTGTTTACCTCCACACGGGCTCGTTCCAGCCGTCGCGCTGCCTCGCGATCCCGTCCAAGAGCCATGAGCGCTTTTCCCATATGGCAATCGAGCATCAGGGCATAAAAGCGGTAACGCTGGTTGGACGGATCTCCATGTGTGAGCCGCGTTAGGCGCAACTCTTCCTTCGTCAAAATACCCATGGCCTCGGGAGCACCATAAGGTTCCTCCAGCAGGGAGGCTGCAGTCCTCATATTGGCGGCCGTCAAATCGAATAATGACATGCGGTCTGCCGGATCGTGTTGAGAGATCCACTCGGCAATTCCAGCGGCTTTTTTGAATGCCTCCACGGACTCTGGAAGTTGACCTAACCCGTTCGACTGCGGCGGACCGAGGGTGTCGCCGAGATGACCATAAGTAATCAGTAGCAGCCGGCGGTACCCGGTGTTTTCCGGATGATCCCTCACCAGCTGTTCGCGGATGGACAGACCTTCGCGGTAGTTTTTCGCCGCGAGTTCAAGATCACCGGCCGAACGGTAGGCCGAAGCAAGGCTGTTTTTCGACAAAGCCAGAAAGTCGAGGCTGTCCTGGTTGGCTGGGTTGACCGCGACCATCCGCTCGGCCAGCGCGGCTGCCTCCTGAGCCGCCTCGCGCGCGCGCTGGGGCGCACGGGCATCGGAGGAGAGGCGAGTCACATCCGCATTAATATTGGCGGCAAGACCCAACGTCGCCAGGTCGTTGGGCCGCTTCGCCACCAGGGGACGAACCATCTCCCGTGCGCGCTCCAGTTCTTGCGCCCCAGCGGGGTCTCCCAGGACATGCTCCAAACTTCCGAGTTTGAAGACTGTCGATGTCAGCGCGAGCGCTGCGTCCGGATCTCCACGGGCGGCCATCGGTTGCAATATGGACCGAGCCCGCCGATAGCTCGCCAGGGCGCCTTGAGAATCGCCCAGGTTGCTGGCGGTGGGATTGCCTTGAACATCGCCGATCTTTTCGTAAGCCGCGGCAAGCTCCCGCAGCAGGACGGTATCGTTTCCGGCATCGCGCCTTAAATTCTCGAGATAGCGGAGCGCCGTGGAGACGATCACTCTTCGCGCGTCCGTGGAGCCGGGAAGATACTGAATACGGTCGTGAACGTCGAACACGAAGGCATTGGCGAGAGTCCGGACTTCCTGAAAACGCCGCTCGGCGCGCCGCGCCTGGTAAGCCGTGGACGCAATACCGCCCGCAACGCTTACCATCACCAGCGCGGCCGCGGAGGCAGCCAGCCAGTGGCGTCGCATCCACTTTGAGACCCGGTAGCGGGCCGTGTTCGGGCGCGCTTCCACAGTACGGCCGTCCAGAAAGCGGGTCAAGTCCGCGCCCAATGCGGCCACTGAACCATAGCGGCGTTGCGGTTCCTTGCGGATAGCCATCGCGACAATGGTGTCGAGGTCGCCGCGCAGCTCGCGGCTTAAGCTCTTGTCGCCGCGAGAGGCGGCGCGGACACTAGGGAGAGCCGGCTCGGTTTCGCAAATCGACCAGTCTAGCGCCAGCGGCGAAGATAGATCCGCGGTTTGAGCGCGTTCCCCGCACAGCAGTTCATAAAGAATCAGGCCGAGCGAATAAATGTCAGTGCGGACCGTCACCGCGCCCCCGCGCACCTGCTCAGGACTGGTGTAGTTGGGCGTCCAGAGGCGAACCCCTGTTGTCGTCACGGCCTCGTCGCCAACCGGATCAAGCAGCGTTGCGATTCCGAAATCGAGAAGCTTAGGCGTTTTGTTCTGGTCCACCAGGATATTGGGCGGCTTCAAGTCGCGATGGACCACCAGGTTTTCGTGCGCGTAGTCCACCGCCGCGCAGATTTGCCGAAACAGGTTGATTCGCTCGCGAACACCCAGCTTCCGTTCCTGAGCCCACTCCGTGACGGGTTTGCCATGGATGTATTCCATAGCGAAATACGGAACGCCATTCTCGGTGCCTCCGTCAAGAAAACGCGCAATGTTGGGATGTTCAAGACGCGCCAGGATCTGACGTTCATTCCGAAAGCGCTCGCGCAAGCGGTCCATGTCACGCCAATCGGGCGCTACTTTCAGGGCGACGGTTTTGTCGTACTCGGCATCGTCGCGCGATGCTTCGAAAACCAGACCCATCCCGCCGCGCCCGATTTCCCGAACCACCCGGTAGGGGCCGAAGCGCCGCCCGACCCAATTAGGGGCTTCAACGGCCCGCCGCGCAATCCGCTCAATCGCCCCTGCAATCTGCTGTTCGGCGGTACCGGAGTGCAGCAGCATCTCTCGCAATTCGCGCCGGAAATAAGGATCCTCGACGGTGGTACGTTCGATGAAATCTTCCCGATCGTCCGGTTGCAGATTAAGAGCGGTGTGGAAGACCGCCTCCAGGCGGCGCCAGCGGTCCGCGGTTAGCTCCGGTCGTGGGGTCTCTCTCATAGAAGCCATAATCCAAGTGCGATCTTTCAGACTTCCGGCGATGTTATCGCCCGGCTCAGCCAGGCTTCGGCGGACTTTTGTTCCCGGCTGATGGTGGCGGGTGAAACGGCCAGCAGTTCCGCCATCTCGTCGCCATTCAAGCCGGCGAAATACCGAAGTTCGACGATCCGAGCCTGTCTGGGGCTGAAGGTTGCCAGCCGCTCAATTGCTTGATCGAGCGCCAGAAACTGGTCCAAGTCGTCGGAAGCGCCAACTTCCAACCCGTTGAGCGGAAGAGATGTCTCTCCTCCACCCCGTTTGCACGCGCGCGTGGCACGTGCGTAGTCGACCAACACACGCCGCATGACCTGCGCTGCCAGGCCGAAAAACTGTTGGCGGTTTCCGAAGCTTAATTGGGTGGGTTTCGCAAGCCGTAGCCAAGCCTCGTTGACCAGGGCGGTTGGTTGCAACGTGTGGCCTTCGCGCTCCCCCCGGAGATAGCCCTCCGCGATCTTTCGAAGTTCGCCATACACCACCGGTGTCAGTAAGTCGAGCGCAGAGCGATCGCCTTCGGCCCAGCGGGCCAGGAGTTGCGTAATCTGCCCTTGTATTTCGCCGGTCACCAGCGGCCTCTTCCGGAGCTAATAGAAAAGTATACAGGTTCCAGAGGTATCGAGCGCGGCGGCTCCGCGTTGGAAAGGCACATGTGGATATTGGTTTTAGGACTTCCGGGCCCATGTCGGGTCCGCAGTGTGTGCCGCGCATCAAGAAAGGGTCCGGCCGAGGGTGTCGTAGAAAGTGAGCTGCGGCTTGCAGGGATCCAGTGGCGCCGTGAAGTCTCCGAAGACTGCTGAACCGAGGCATCGGGAAAGACTTAAACGAAACAAACTTCAGATTCTTCCGGCGCTGCGTCTGATAACAACGCCGGACATTAGGGCGCCGCCCAGCATGAGGGCGGTAGATGGTTCCGGTGTATCGTTCACCCGCACTTCGGTACCGGTGACGCGGAACTCCTGATATATTCCATTGTTTGAGTCGACGAATGTGTGTCCGTGATTCAGAGAAACCAGGGTATCGGTCACGTCGGAGACGTCCGATGCGGCGGTGATTGTCGGATTATCCTCGATCGGATCCGAAATCCAGGAACCTTGTCCGAAAGTCGCAAGACAGTAGGTTCCCGGACCCAGAGAGAGATCCGTGAATAGGGTGATTTCCGTTGGGTCCTGGGGAAATACAAAGTCGGCCGAAGCGATCTCGATCGCGTGATTTCCCACCTCCTCTTCCAGAAAAGCGCTACCGGTTCCTTGATAGTAGCCGTAACCGAACATCCCTTTAATTGTGACGTCGGTATAGGATGCGGTTTGCGTCCAGGCTTGAGCTCCCCATTCATCGGAGTCGCCGGACTCAAAGAAGCTCCCGTCGCCGTTGATGGAAACGATTGTGCTGCCGAACACTGGAGCGGCCGCGAATAACGCAATGAAAGTCGCAATCAGAGCCAAAGGTCGAGCTGATCGACAGTGTCCCATTTTCTCATCCTGCCTATACCAGCGGAATCGGGCTCCGGAGCTTTCAGGGCATGAAGCGGGTTAAACGACTTGACAGGTTCGGTTCTGTCCCGATGGCGTGAAAGAATCGGCACGCTCTTGCGCTTGTTTCAGTAGAAGGTGATAGCCGCTCAAGAAACGGAGTCGCGATCATGATCCTATCAAAGGCTTTTTTCGTTTTTTCGAGCTCGATACTCTTGCTGCTTGCCATCGGGATTGTTTGGTGCGCTGCGACGGTGATGAAGGGTAACCAAAATGACATTCTTGTCTCGGCGCCAGTGGCTCCTGAACAGGAAATCCTTCTTCCGCACACGGGGATGGCTCGATTGGTTTTGGAGACCCCCCGGACATCCGCCGAATACCGTAATCTGCGGATCGAATTGGCCGAAAAACACACCGGGCAGATTGTGATGGCCACCTATTCGCTGAAGGCCCGCGGAAGGGCTTACAGCCTCACGACCATGCACGTGCTGTTCGGCCCCGCGACTATGATGCGGGCCGGAGCATATGTTGCGCGAATCAGTGGATTGCAAGCTGGAAATAATTACTCGCGCTATCGGTTGATGATCTCGCGCCCGTTGTCGGTCGGCTGATCGGTGCCGAACACGATGCCGGTGAATTCGAACTCATGACTTCTTCGAAGCCATGGCAGCGGAGATTAAAGCGGGAGTGAACAAGGAGGCGGATATGAGAAAAAATGCTATAAGAACGAGATCAATGTCCGATGCGGTCAGGGAAATTGCGGCCCTCCTCGGCGTGGGGTCGTCGGAACAGAATCAAGATCCCATAAATCTTAGCGCTGGCTCCGTAGCCACTGTCGTTGGGACGCCGGGGATCAGTGCTACTAGCTCAATTAATATCGCAGCGGTCCTGGATTCGATCGCCAAGAATCCTCAAGACCGGGTTTATAAAGAGGAAGTAATCCATTTGGACGGTTACACGTTCACCAACTGCTGTTTTAGCAATTGCACTCTATATACCGAAAACGGTCTCTTCGCGCTAAGGTCTTGCCTCATCATGCGAGATTGTCGACTGGTTTTCGGTTTGGCTGCGCTCAAGGTTATTAAGGCCTTCAACCTGATGTACGGTAATCCGAATGTCCAGTTGCCAGAGTTTCATGCCGACATGGATCCTAACGCATCAGTTACCATCGAGTAGCCTGTGCTCAAATCCTCGCAAGGCTGAATTGCTCTTCGAGCGGTTTGCACGATTATCGGATTCGGGATTTTACTAGTGGACATGGCCCCGATATGGCCCGGAGGCCCGCTAAGAATGGGGCTAAGCGATTGGTGGACCTGGTGAGATTCGAACTCACGACCTCTTCCATGCCATGGAAGCGCGCTCCCAACTGCGCCACAGGCCCAACCCGGCGAGACGATTTCAATATATCATGCGGTCCGCTAACATGGTCATATCGGAGTGCGAATCGCAATGACGCGCGAAAAAGCTTGGGATCTGCTCTGCGAGTTCACCAAATCGGACGGTCTGCGGCGGCACGCGCTGGCGGTAGAAGCGTGCGTGGTGGCCTATGCGCGGAAGTTCGGCGAAGACGAAAGCAAATGGTCGATCACGGCGCTGTTGCATGATTTCGACTGGGAGATCCATCCTACGGTGCCCGATCATCCGATGAAGGGCGAGCCGATCCTGGCCGAACGCGGCGTGGAAGCTGAGATCCGCCGGGCGATTTTGTCGCATGCCGATTTCAGCGGTGTGCCGCGCGAATCGATGCTCGAGAAGACGCTGTTTGCCTGCGATGAGCTGGCGGGATTCCTCACCGCCTGCTCCTATGTGAAGCCGGGCCGAAGCATCCACGAGGTGGACGTGAAGTCGGTGCGAAAGAAGCTCAAGGACAAGGCATTCGCACGGTCGGTGAATCGGGACGACATTACGAACGGGGCGGCCGAGCTGCACGTGGATCTCGATCAACACATCGAATTCTGCATCGAAGCGATGAAAGATCGCGCGGCCGAGTTAGGCTTGGGCGGTGCCGAGCCGCTGTCTACGGCGCAACACGCCTCGCCTCAAAACTGACACGAAACTATCCGCAATATCTCCATTTTTCCGTCTTTCCCCGGTGGCATTCCACCTGCGTAAGCGGGAGCAAGAGGAGAGCTCGATGATCGTACTGAAGTATCTGTTCGAATTTGCCGGCTTCGCCATGTTCGCCGTTGCAGCGGCCTTGGTGACGGCCGATTTTGTCAATCATGGCAGACGTGTGCAGTGGCGCCTTCCGGCGCGCGTCGCCTTGCTCGGCTTGATCCCGCTGCTGGCCGGTGTGAGCATCGAAGTGGTTCCGGCCGGCATGGCGGCCGTTCGCGTCAGTCAAGTTTCGGGGACTTTGCCGGAAACGCTGTATCCGGGGCTCCATCTGGTGGTCCCGCTGGTTGAGTCGGTGGAGACCTATGATCTGCGCGACCAAATTTATGAGACCACTATCGTCCCGGACATCAAGAAGGGTGAGTATCTCAAGGTCCAAACCAAGGAAGGCCTGGAACTGGGTCTGGCAGTGACGGTCCGATTTCGCTTGGATCCCCATCGCCTGGCCTATATTCACGCCAATTTGCCGCAACCAGTGGAAAAGGAATTGGTGCCGCCCGTGGTTGCCACCGCGTTTCGCGACCTCACGCCGCGCTACCTGGTGCGCGAACTGTTCGCCACCAAGCGCGATGAGATCCGCCGCGAAGCTGGTGTTGCGATCGCACGAAACTGGCTCCCGACGCGGTGATCGTGAAAGAGGTGATGTTACGCGACATTCAATTGCCGTCCGAATACGCCAAGGGGTTGGAAGGCGTGCTGCTCAAGGAGCAGGAAAACGAGAAGCTGGGCGTGGAACTGGATGTCAAACAGAAGGAAGTTCGGGAAGCGGAGCTGGAGGCCGAAGCGCAGGAGGCGCGCGACGTGAAGGCAGCCGAGGCACAGGCTCAGGTGACGGTGCTGCAGGCCAAGGCGCAGTCCGACGCCATGCAGGACACGCTTCCACTCAAACAGAAGCAGATTGAGCAGACCCGTCTGGAATCGGCGGCACGCAAGGAAGCAACGGTGCAGCAGGCTGAAGCGCAGGCGGAAGCTAAGGTGATCGACGGCAAAGCCGAACTGCAGAGGCGCAAACTGATGAACGAGGCCGATCTGGACCGCGTGCAGTTGCTGTCGAAGGCCGACGCCGACAAAATGCACCTGGAAGGAGTGGCGCTGAAAGAGAATCCGCTGCTGATCCAGAAGATCATCGCGAGAAGCTTTCGGACAAGGTGCAGATTATGATGGTGCCGAGCGATGGCAAATTCTTTTTCGCCAACGATGTGTTGAAGGGAGCGATGCCGGCGGCCGTGGCTGCTGAACCCGGGAGTCCGGTGCGGAACGAAAGCGGCTCGCATTAACGGGATTCGGGAGCGGGCGCAATAGTGAGCAGTGAGTTGGATGCTAGAATCACGGCTGGAAGCTAGTCTTGGCCGGTGCTGGGCCTGGTCTTCAAAACCAGTTGTGCGGCACTTTGTGTCGCGGGTGGGTTCGACTCCCACTAGCTTCC
>CAVVHB010000020.1:0-171743 GCA_963747945.1 Bryobacterales bacterium | reverse complement strand
GTTCGCGGATGGACAGACCTTCGCGGTAGTTTTTCGCCGCGAGTTCAAGATCACCGGCCGAACGGTAGGCCGAAGCAAGGCTGTTTTTGGACAAAGCCAGAAAATCGAGGCTGTCCTGGTTGGCTGGGTTGACCGCGACCATCCGCTCGGCCAGCGCGGCTGCCTCCTGAGCCGCCTCGCGCGCGCGCTGGGGCGCACGGGCGTCGGAGGAGAGGCGAGTCACATCCGCATTAATATTGGCGGCAAGACCCAACGTCGCCAGGTCGTTGGGCCGCTTCGCCACCAGGGGACGAACCATCTCCCGTGTGCGCTCCAGTTCTTGCGCCCAGCGGGGTCTCCCAGGACATGCTCACAAACTTCCGAGTTTGAAGACTGTCGACTTCACCGCGAGCGCTGCGTCCGGATCTCCACGGGCGGCCATCGGTTGCAATATGGACCGGGCCCGCCGATAGCTCGCCAGGGCGCCTTGAGAATCGCCCAGGTTGCTGGCGGTGGGATTGCCTTGAACATCGCCGAATCCTTCGTAAGCCGCGGCAAGCTCCCGCAGCAGGACGGTATCGTTTCCGGCATCGCGCCTTAAATTCTCGAGATAGCGGAGCGCCGTGGAGACGATCACTCTTCGCGCGTCCGCGGAGCCGGGAAGATACTGAATACGGTCGTGAACGTCGAACACGAAGGCATTGGCGAGAGTCCGGACTTCCTGAAAATGCTGCTCGGCGCGCCGCGCCTGGTAGGCTGTGGACGCGATACCGCCCGCAACGCTTACCATCACCAGCGAGGCCGCGGAGGCAGCCAGCCAGTGGCGTCGCATCCACTTTGAGACCCGGTAGCGGGCCGTGTTCGGGCGCGCTTCCACAGTACGGCCGTCCAGAAAGCGGGTCAAGTCCGCGCCCAATGCGGCCACTGAACCATAGCGGCGTTGCGGTTCCTTGCGGATAGCCATCGCGACAATGGTGTCGAGGTCGCCGCGCAGCTCGCGGCTTAAGCTCTTGTCGCCGCGAGAGGCGGCGCGGACACTAGGGAGAGCCGGCTCGGTTTCGCAAATCGACCAGTCTAGCGCCAGCGGCGAAGATAGATCCGCGGTTTGAGCGCGTTCCCCGCACAGCAGTTCATAAAGAATCAGGCCGAGCGAATAAATGTCAGTGCGGACCGTCACCGCGCCCCCGCGCACCTGCTCAGGACTGGTGTAGTTGGGCGTCCAGAGGCGAACCCCTGTTGTCGTCACGGCCTCGTCGCCAACCGGATCAAGCAGCGTTGCGATTCCGAAATCGAGAAGCTTAGGCGTTTTGTTCTGGTCCACCAGGATATTGGGCGGCTTCAAGTCGCGATGGACCACCAGGTTTTCGTGCGCGTAGTCCACCGCCGCGCAGATTTGCCGAAACAGGTTGATTTGCTCGCGAACACCCAGCTTCCGTTCCTGAGCCACTCCGTGACGGGTTTGCCATGGATGTATTCCATAGCGAAATACGGAACGCCATTCTCGGTGCCTCCGTCAAGAAAACGCGCAATGTTGGGATGTTCAAGACGCGCCAGGATCTGACGTTCATTCCGAAAGCGCTCGCGCAAGCGGTCCATGTCACGCCAATCGGGCGCTACTTTCAGGGCGACGGTTTTGTCGTACTCGGCATCGTCGCGCGATGCTTCGAAAACCAGACCCATCCCGCCGCGCCCGATTTCCCGAACCACCCGGTAGGGGCCGAAGCGCCGCCCGACCCAATTAGGGGCTTCAACGGCCCGCCGCGCAATCCGCTCAATCGCCCCTGCAATCTGCTGTTCGGCGGTACCGGAGTGCAGCAGCATCTCTCGCAATTCGCGCCGGAAATAAGGATCCTCGACGGTGGTACGTTCGATGAAATCTTCCCGATCGTCCGGTTGCAGATTAAGAGCGGTGTGGAAGACCGCCTCCAGGCGGCGCCAGCGGTCCGCGGTTAGCTCCGGTCGTGGGGTCTCTCTCATAGAAGCCATAATCCAAGTGCGATCTTTCAGACTTCCGGCGATGTTATCGCCCGGCTCAGCCAGGCTTCGGCGGACTTTTGTTCCCGGCTGATGGTGGCGGGTGAAACGGCCAGCAGTTCCGCCATCTCGTCGCCATTCAAGCCGGCGAAATACCGAAGTTCGACGATCCGAGCCTGTCTGGGGCTGAAGGTTGCCAGCCGCTCAATTGCTTGATCGAGCGCCAGAAACTGGTCCAAGTCGTCGGAAGCGCCAACTTCCAACCCGTTGAGCGGAAGAGATGTCTCTCCTCCACCCCGTTTGCACGCGCGCGTGGCACGTGCGTAGTCGACCAACACACGCCGCATGACCTGCGCTGCCAGGCCGAAAAACTGTTGGCGGTTTCCGAAGCTTAATTGGGTGGGTTTCGCAAGCCGTAGCCAAGCCTCGTTGACCAGGGCGGTTGGTTGCAACGTGTGGCCTTCGCGCTCCCCCCGGAGATAGCCCTCCGCGATCTTTCGAAGTTCGCCATACACCACCGGTGTCAGTAAGTCGAGCGCAGAGCGATCGCCTTCGGCCCAGCGGGCCAGGAGTTGCGTAATCTGCCCTTGTATTTCGCCGGTCACCAGCGGCCTCTTCCGGAGCTAATAGAAAAGTATACAGGTTCCAGAGGTATCGAGCGCGGCGGCTCCGCGTTGGAAAGGCACATGTGGATATTGGTTTTAGGACTTCCGGGCCCATGTCGGGTCCGCAGTGTGTGCCGCGCATCAAGAAAGGGTCCGGCCGAGGGTGTCGTAGAAAGTGAGCTGCGGCTTGCAGGGATCCAGTGGCGCCGTGAAGTCTCCGAAGACTGCTGAACCGAGGCATCGGGAAAGACTTAAACGAAACAAACTTCAGATTCTTCCGGCGCTGCGTCTGATAACAACGCCGGACATTAGGGCGCCGCCCAGCATGAGGGCGGTAGATGGTTCCGGTGTATCGTTCACCCGCACTTCGGTACCGGTGACGCGGAACTCCTGATATATTCCATTGTTTGAGTCGACGAATGTGTGTCCGTGATTCAGAGAAACCAGGGTATCGGTCACGTCGGAGACGTCCGATGCGGCGGTGATTGTCGGATTATCCTCGATCGGATCCGAAATCCAGGAACCTTGTCCGAAAGTCGCAAGACAGTAGGTTCCCGGACCCAGAGAGAGATCCGTGAATAGGGTGATTTCCGTTGGGTCCTGGGGAAATACAAAGTCGGCCGAAGCGATCTCGATCGCGTGATTTCCCACCTCCTCTTCCAGAAAAGCGCTACCGGTTCCTTGATAGTAGCCGTAACCGAACATCCCTTTAATTGTGACGTCGGTATAGGATGCGGTTTGCGTCCAGGCTTGAGCTCCCCATTCATCGGAGTCGCCGGACTCAAAGAAGCTCCCGTCGCCGTTGATGGAAACGATTGTGCTGCCGAACACTGGAGCGGCCGCGAATAACGCAATGAAAGTCGCAATCCGAGCCAAAGGTCGAGCTGATCGACAGTGTCCCATTTTCTCATCCTGCCTATACCAGCGGAATCGGGCTCCGGAGCTTTCAGGGCATGAAGCGGGTTAAACGACTTGACAGGTTCGGTTCTGTCCCGATGGCGTGAAAGAATCGGCACGCTCTTGCGCTTGTTTCAGTAGAAGGTGATAGCCGCTCAAGAAACGGAGTCGCGATCATGATCCTATCAAAGGCTTTTTTCGTTTTTTCGAGCTCGATACTCTTGCTGCTTGCCATCGGGATTGTTTGGTGCGCTGCGACGGTGATGAAGGGTAACCAAAATGACATTCTTGTCTCGGCGCCAGTGGCTCCTGAACAGGAAATCCTTCTTCCGCACACGGGGATGGCTCGATTGGTTTTGGAGACCCCCCGGACATCCGCCGAATACCGTAATCTGCGGATCGAATTGGCCGAAAAACACACCGGGCAGATTGTGATGGCCACCTATTCGCTGAAGGCCCGCGGAAGGGCTTACAGCCTCACGACCATGCACGTGCTGTTCGGCCCCGCGACTATGATGCGGGCCGGAGCATATGTTGCGCGAATCAGTGGATTGCAAGCTGGAAATAATTACTCGCGCTATCGGTTGATGATCTCGCGCCCGTTGTCGGTCGGCTGATCGGTGCCGAAAACGATGCCGGTGAATTCGAACTCATGACTTCTTCGAAGCCATGGCAGCGGAGATTAAAGCGGGAGTGAACAAGGAGGCGGATATGAGAAAAAATGCTGTAAGAACGAGATCAATGTCCGATGCGGTCAGGGAAATTGCGGCCCTCCTCGGCGTGGGGTCGTCGGAACAGAATCAAGATCCCATAAATCTTAGCGCTGGCTCCGTAGCCACTGTCGTTGGGACGCCGGGGATCAGTGCTACTAGCTCAATTAATATCGCAGCGGTCCTGGATTCGATCGCCAAGAATCCTCAAGACCGGGTTTATAAAGAGGAAGTAATCCATTTGGACGGTTACACGTTCACCAACTGCTGTTTTAGCAATTGCACTCTATATACCGAAAACGGTCTCTTCGCGCTAAGGTCTTGCCTCATCATGCGAGATTGTCGACTGGTTTTCGGTTTGGCTGCGCTCAAGGTTATTAAGGCCTTCAACCTGATGTACGGTAATCCGAATGTCCAGTTGCCAGAGTTTCATGCCGACATGGATCCTAACGCATCAGTTACCATCGAGTAGCCTGTGCTCAAATCCTCGCAAGGCTGAATTGCTCTTCGAGCGGTTTGCACGATTATCGGATTCGGAATTTCACTAATGGACATGGCCCCGTTATGGCCCGGCTAAGAATGGGGCTAAGCGATTGGTGGACCTGGTGAGATTCGAACTCACGACCTCTTCCATGCCATGGAAGCGCGCTCCCAACTGCGCCACAGGCCCAACCCGGCGAGACGATTTCAATATATCATGCGGTCCGCTAACATGGTCATATCGGAGTGCGAATCGCAATGACGCGCGAAAAAGCTTGGGATCTGCTCTGCGAGTTCACCAAATCGGACGGTCTGCGGCGGCACGCGCTGGCGGTAGAAGCGTGCGTGGTGGCCTATGCGCGGAAGTTCGGCGAAGACGAAAGCAAATGGTCGATCACGGCGCTGTTGCATGATTTCGACTGGGAGATCCATCCTACGGTGCCCGATCATCCGATGAAGGGCGAGCCGATCCTGGCCGAACGCGGCGTGGAAGCTGAGATCCGCCGGGCGATTTTGTCGCATGCCGATTTCAGCGGTGTGCCGCGCGAATCGATGCTCGAGAAGACGCTGTTTGCCTGCGATGAGCTGGCGGGATTCCTCACCGCCTGCTCCTATGTGAAGCCGGGCCGAAGCATCCACGAGGTGGACGTGAAGTCGGTGCGAAAGAAGCTCAAGGACAAGGCATTCGCACGGTCGGTGAATCGGGACGACATTACGAACGGGGCGGCCGAGCTGCACGTGGATCTCGATCAACACATCGAATTCTGCATCGAAGCGATGAAAGATCGCGCGGCCGAGTTAGGCTTGGGCGGTGCCGAGCCGCTGTCTACGGCGCAACACGCCTCGCCTCAAAACTGACACGAAACTATCCGCAATATCTCCATTTTTCCGTCTTTCCCCGGTGGCATTCCACCTGCGTAAGCGGGAGCAAGAGGAGAGCTCGATGATCGTACTGAAGTATCTGTTCGAATTTGCCGGCTTCGCCATGTTCGCCGTTGCAGCGGCCTTGGTGACGGCCGATTTTGTCAATCATGGCAGACGTGTGCAGTGGTGCCTTCCGGCGCGCGTCGCCTTGCTCGGCTTGATCCCGCTGCTGGCCGGTGTGAGCATCGAAGTGGTTCCGGCCGGCATGGCGGCCGTTCGCGTCAGTCAAGTTTCGGGGACTTTGCCGGAAACGCTGTATCCGGGGCTCCATCTGGTGGTCCCGCTGGTTCAGTCGGTGGAGACCTATGATCTGCGCGACCAAATTTATGAGACCACTATCGTCCCGGACATCAAGAAGGGTGAGTATCTCAAGGTCCAAACCAAGGAAGGCCTGGAACTGGGTCTGGCAGTGACGGTCCGATTTCGCTTGGATCCCCATCGCCTGGCCTATATTCACGCCAATTTGCCGCAACCAGTGGAAAAGGAATTGGTGCCGCCCGTGGTTGCCACCGCGTTTCGCGACCTCACGCCGCGCTACCTGGTGCGCGAACTGTTCGCCACCAAGCGCGATGAGATCCGCCGCGAAGCTGGTGTTGCGATCGCACAAAAACTGGCTCCCGACGCGGTGATCGTGAAAGAGGTGATGTTACGCGACATTCAATTGCCGTCCGAATACGCCAAGGGGTTGGAAGGCGTGCTGCTCAAGGAGCAGGAAAACGAGAAGCTGGGCGTGGAACTGGATGTCAAACAGAAGGAAGTTCGGGAAGCGGAGCTGGAGGCCGAAGCGCAGGAGGCGCGCGACGTGAAGGCAGCCGAGGCACAGGCTCAGGTGACGGTGCTGCAGGCCAAGGCGCAGTCCGACGCCATGCAGTACACGCTTCCACTCAAACAGAAGCAGATTGAGCAGACCCGTCTGGAATCGGCGGCACGCAAGGAAGCAACGGTGCAGCAGGCTGAAGCGCAGGCGGAAGCTAAGGTGATCGACGGCAAAGCCGAACTGCAGAGGCGCAAACTGATGAACGAGGCCGATCTGGACCGCGTGCAGTTGCTGTCGAAGGCCGACGCCGACAAAATGCACCTGGAAGGAGTGGCGCTGAAAGAGAATCCGCTGCTGATCCAGAAGATCATCGCCGAGAAGCTTTCGGACAAGGTGCAGATTATGATGGTGCCGAGCGATGGCAAATTCTTTTTCGCCAACGATGTGTTGAAGGGAGCGATGCCGGCGGCCGTGGCTGCTGAACCCGGGAGTCCGGTGCGGAACGAAAGCGGCTCGCATTAACGGGATTGGGGAGCGGGCGCAATAGTGAGCAGTGAGTTGGATGCTAGAATCACGGCTGGAAGCTAGTCTTGGCCGGTGCTGGGCCTGGTCTTCAAAACCAGTTGTGCGGCACTTTGTGTCGCGGGTGGGTTCGACTCCCACTAGCTTCCGCCAATACTTGCTGTTTGCGCGAGATCGAAAAACGCCGACTTTTCAAGAAAAAGGGCGAGCTTGTCTTCTCGCCCCGGTCTTGCGCAGGCGAACAGCTAGTCGGCGCAGGACCTCAATTTAGTGGCTAATTCCGATGGGCTGCCCATTAAAGGTGAACCCGTCGCTCGAGCCGTACGTCTTAAACACTACCGCCGTCAACGAATTAACATCGCCGAAGACAATCAGTTTCGGTTGGATCCACGATTGTTTCGGTGTAATCTGATCTGCCATCATATACCTCCTTTCCTAGTCGACTTACCCGGCATTCCTATGTTGGGTTTCGGTACCGCTAATTATACTCCCGGCCGCATCCGCTTGCGCCGGCCTCTTAAATCGATTCCCGCTAGCTTCCGCCATACGTCCGCAGGGGCCTCATCTGTGGGTCAGCCTCGGTGCGTAGCCATAACAGAGATAGACGAACGCACTCAACACGGTGGATGCGATCGCGATTCCAGCGTCCCAGGCCCAGCCGTGATGGGAAACGTGAAGGGATAGAAAATCTTACTGCTGAGATCCTCGTCCGGCTCCCCTGTCATGAAGCGAAACGCCGAAGAGGTGTGATACGATCCCATTTTCAAGGAACGCAGGGATGCGGTTAGAGCGCCGAGTCAGAGGCCGGAAAGGGCGAGACGGCTGGCCGCATTAAAGTAGGAAGGATAGATATGAGTGATCTTATCGACGTTTCCGGCTTAGGCAAGCTTTCGATCGCGTCCAACAACGACGGCACATCAAAGAACGCCACGCTGCTCGTGGTCTTTGGCGGAATCCCGGTGGATGAGATGGAATTTGACGGCATCAAGCGCAAGAAACCGATTTACAAACCGAGTGGCGACTACATGTGGAATTTCATGAACAACCTCAAAGATCGGTTCCACATATTCGTTTCAGCCAGCAACGACGTCGGTGGTAACGCCGCTTATAACTCGCTGATCAAGAAAATGAAGGAGAAGGAAATTACGCACCCCTCCGAGATCCTGTATCTGTTTTCGGGCGGCGGAGCGCCCGGGACCCAGCTTCTGGACAGCACGGGAGCCGACCGCTTCTTGTCGATTTTTCTTGTTGATATATGGATGGGATTGGGAAGAAAACATCCCTCTACATTCATGCCGAACTTCTACAAGCACTTTGTAAATGCTCATGCCGGCAAGACCACTTACGTCTTCACAGAAGGGGGCGCCGATAATAATGACGCGAGAGACTTCCTCGTTGGAAAATTAGGCTCTCAGAAAGCGATTGAGGTTGACCCTCAAGCCGGCGAGGACGGGATGCAGACCCACCTGCGAACCAATGTCGTGGCCCTCAAGATGCTCCCATAGGAGCGTCCACGACGCGGTTTGCTCCTGAATTCGTGGTCGAGGCCGGACGTGTGGATGGGCTTGCTCACGGCGCGCCCCGGTGGGGAAAGGCGAGAACAGAAACTTGTCTGCCATTCCGGCGAGGTCATCTCAATTGAGCCACGCGGACGTCCGTCATACGCGGCCCATTCTTTGAAGATGGAATTGATAGCTGTTTCAATGTCTTTCATTTGTGGGTCAGCAGTCCGGTTGCGAGCATCGACAAGCCGTTCCATGCAATCTGCACGCCGATACACATCAGGATGAATGCAATCACTCGCAGGATCCCATGCACGGTGGAAGGCGAAACGCTGTGGGTCAGCCTCGGTGCGTAGCCGTAACATAGGTAGACGAACGCACTCAACACGGCGGATGCGATCGCGATTCCAGCGTGCGCTTGTATCCTTGCGGCCAGCATGTTCTGTCCGGCATGCGCACTCAAAGTGAGCATCACTACCAGCGTCCCGGGCCCAGCCGTGATGGGAAACGTGAAGGGATAGAAAATCTTACCGCTGAGATCCTCATCCGGCTCCCCTGTCATGGACCCCGCGATTTCCCGGTTCTTGTTTCTAGCGTCTGCGCCAGCGTCTTTCTCGAAAAGAAGAGACCAGGCGGTGGCGGCAATCACCAGGCCCCCGGCCACCTGGACAATCGGAAGCGAAACGCCGAAGAAGCTGAGGATGAGGGATCCAAGAAACTGGATGACAATCAGAAAGCCGAAGGTTGCAATTGCTATTCGTCGCGCCAGCTGGCGATAAACGGGCGCAGGTTCCTCGCCTACCAGTCCGAGAAATACGAGTGCCGAGCCGATGGGATTGATCAGCGGCATCAGGGCTGTGAAGGCGAGAAGAAGCGAGTTCCAGATCAGCAAGCGTGCACCACTGTCTCAGGAGTCGACGGCATGCCGGTGTTTCCCTCAGTTCGCTCCCTCTATACGGGCCGTGGCGCATTCCTCGGCGACCTTGAGAAAGTTCAGGACCTTCGCATTGCCCACGATGTAAGGATTCGGACTACCGGGGGCGCGTTTGGCGAGCATCGGCAGATTGATTTTAGACCGGTCCCAATCGGTGTGGTTGGCTAGGATGATGTCCGCTCCCGCCTGCTTCACGATGTCGCTGAATCGCTGCGCCGAGCGGATGTAGAGCTGAACGCGTTCCCGGTCTGGATTGAGCCCCACGCCGCCCCACAGAGCCGCCAGGTGTGGCGTCCCGTTGTCCTTTACCGGGAACAAAGTGGAGATGGTGCCGGGCGTATGACCGGGCGTGATATAGAGCGTCAGCGTGGTGTCGCCGAGCGTGAGTTTCTGGCCGTCGGTGGCTTCGATGTCTCGCTTGGGCTTGGTGCCGATGGTTCTCTTATCCAGCACGTCCCAGTCCGCCGGGGACATGATGACTCGCGTGCCGTAATGATCCTGCAGGAATCTGGCGCCGCCGTCGTGATCGGGGTGAGCATGACTCACGACGGCATATTTGATATTGGCCGGGTCTAAACCCATCTTCTTCATCCCGCCGGCAACCTCATCTTCCACTGAATAGTCAAAGATGGTGTCGAGCACGATGATGCCTTCAGACGTCGTGATGGCCCACACGGCGTACTCGGACTGGCCGAAAAAATACAGGTTGTCGAAGACCTTCACCGGTTCGAGATGCCACGTGGATCGATCCGGCGGTCCCGGCGGCCGCTGCCCGCCTGCTCGTGGTCCACCACCCGGGCCGCCACTTGGTCCAAGAGGCGCTCCCGCCGCTGCGCGCGGTCCTCCGGGGCCCGGCCCGTTGCATTGGAACTGGAACAGGTTCTGAAATCATCGCCCGCGGCGGCTTTCGCGGCAGCTATGTGCGCCTCGGGAGTATCCTGAGCCGATACAGTTGACAGGGCCAGCAGTAAGCCGAGAGCGATCCTCATATACCTCCTTGTGGTTGCGGCCGAAAGGATGAGATTACCATGATATGATTCGTGTTCAGATGATGAAACGGATTTTGGCTCTGGGTGGAATCGGCATCGCCTTGATGTTGTCCCGCTGCCACAGCCCAACAGTCGAAATGGACGCCGCCCAAAACTCCCTGGGGAGAGCCTGACCTCGAAGGTATTTGGCCCCTCAACCATCTGATCGCCACACCACTCCAGCGGCCGGAGAAGTACGGTGACCGCCGGTTGATGACCGATGAGGAATTCGCCGCCGCGCAGAAGAGCGCGGATGCCCGCAACAAACGGTTCGAGTCTGGCGCGATACCGCAGGCCGACTCCGGCACTCAGGTGATGCGGCTGACGTCGTTGATCAGTGAACCGGCTAATGGGCGTTTCCCCGCGCTCACGCCCAAGGGCCAGGAGCTGTACGAGAAGATGCACGGCAGCTATAAGCCGGGCCAAACTGTATTCGATAGCCCGGACGACTTCGATAGCTGGGACCGCTGCATTACGCGCGGCATGCCTGTGTCCATGTTGCCGCGCAACTACAACAACGGCATCCGGATTATGCAGTCTCCGGGCTATGTTCTGATTGTGCTCGAAATGGCCCACGAGGTTCGCATCATTCCAACCGACGGACGGCCGGCGCTCGACAAGTCCGTTAAAGAGTGGTTAGGCGAATCGCGCGGGCACTGGGAAGGCAATACGCTGGTCGTGGAAACGACAAACTTCAACGGCAAGACAGACATGACCAATGCGGGCGTTCCCGGTTCTCCACCGCTCAACCCCACGTCGGTGAACATGCGGATCACGGAACGCTTCACACGAACCGC
The DNA here is from genome assembly GCA_963747945.1 of Bryobacterales bacterium. Taxonomy (GTDB): domain Bacteria; phylum Acidobacteriota; class Terriglobia; order Bryobacterales; family Bryobacteraceae; genus Palsa-89. Next base: position 160,634 of record CAVVHB010000020.1, on the reverse strand, counting down.
CGACGATACGATCGAGTATCAAATGAGGATCGAGGACCCTGAGATCGTGGTCAGCCCGTGGGCAGTGGAGTTTCCGTTGAAGCTGGATAACAAGTATCAAATGTTCGAATACGCCTGCCACGAAGGAAACACGGCCATCCGGGGCTACATCGAGACGTCCCGTTACGAGCGAGCGCATAAAACGGCCAAGTAAGCTTGGTGTTCTATTCTCCCATCTTGAACGTGATCTTAGACCCATCGGCGCCCCCGAAATAGACGCGTTCCGTGACTTTGACAAAATCGGCGTTCACGGCCTTGCCGATATCCATGAACTTCTGAGGATTCCGATCGGTAAGCGGGAACCAGGAACTCTGAATCTGGATCATGACGCGATGTCCTGCGCGAAAAGTATGAGCCACGTCGGGGAGCGCGAAGACAATATGATCGGGCTTTCCCGGCTCAAACGGTAGAGGCTTCTCGAAACTCTTGCGGTATTTGCCGCGGAACGGTTCGCCGCGGATCAACTGCTGGTATCCGCCCATCGGCGAAAGAATAGGCAAAATTGGATTCCCGTCGTTTGCGGGAGGCGGGGGTGCCGGCGCATTGTAGTCCGGCGTATCGTTTGGGTAGACGTCGATGACTTTAACGTCGAAATCGGAATCGGTGCCCGAAGTGGAGACTTTCAGATCGACATCGATCGGCCCGAAAATCGTCACGTCGTGATCCAGCACTTCTGACCTATAAACCAGTACATCCGGGCGAGTTGCCGCGAAGCGCTGATCCTCCGTCATATAGCTGTTCAGGACGCCGGTGTTGATGGAGTCGATATAGGGCACAGGCTTGGTGGGGTCCGAAAGGTACTCGTCAAATGCGGCTGCCGCAGGTTGCTCCCACGCGAGCTTGCCATGGCCATCCAGGTAAATGGACGCGGCCTTGGCTTCCGCGGGCGGCCAGTTGTCGAATTTGCGCCACTCATTTAAACCGGTTTGGAAAACATAAGCCTTCGGAACTTTCGGCTGCCCCACCCCTTTGAGCTGATAAAGGAAGAACGGGAACTCGATGTTCTCCCGATAATAGAGGGCAGTCTTCGATCCGAAGTTGACCTTACCCAGACGGTCGCCATCGCCTTTCGAGAAACCGCCGTGGTCCCATGGCCCCATGACTAGCATCTCGGCTTTCGGCGGACTGTGCTTCTCCATAAAGTAGTACTGACGGAGAAGGCCCTGGGGGTCCTCGTTGTCGTACCAGCCCCCGACCAGCATGACAGCGGGTTTGATGTCGTCCAGGTATTTCCAAATGGAGCGGGACTGCCAGACCTCGTCGTAGGCGGGATGGTCGACATTGAGGTTCCACAGAGGCTGCTGATGTTTGAAGTACTTTTCGTCCGCATTGGCCAGAGAACCCATCTGCAGGTAGAAATCGTACCCGTTCGGAGTGCCGTACTGAAATGGAAGTGCAAGGGGAGGAGGCGTTGGGTCGCCTTCACGATCGCGAAAAGCCATATAAAAGCTGAAGCGGTGGGCCAGCATGAAGGCGCCATTGTGATAAACGTCATCGCCCAGGTAATAATCGGTCACAGGCGCCTGCGGGGACACGGCAACCAGCGCGGGATGCGCATCGATCATGCCTGCCGTGGCATAAAAACCGGGCTGAGAAATGCCCCACATCCCGACCTTTCCCGTGTTTCCCGGGACATTCTTAACCAGCCAGTCGACGGTGTCCCAGGTATCCGTGCTCTCGTCAATCTCTTTGCTGCCCCAGGCCGGAGAGGTCTTCGCGGCCGTGTTGCGAGGCCGGATTAGCACGTACTTGCCCTCGCTCATGAAGCGGCCCCGGACGTCCTGGTAGACGAAAATGAATTTCTCGCGGGCAAATAGCTCGGAAGGTCCCAGGTTGGCGCGGTACTCCTCGATCCCATAGGGGGCGACGTTGTAGGGGGTTCGCTCCATCACAATAGGGTACTTGCGCGCGTCTGCGAACACGTCCTTCGGAATGTAAACGGAGGTGAACAACTTGACGCCGTCGCGCATGGGGATGCGGTATTCGAATTTTGTGTAGTTAGCCCGGATGAAATCCCGGGTAACGGCGGGAGCGGTTGTAGTGGTATCAACCGGAGTCTGGGGCGTCGGTGTTTGCCGGGGCGCGCTTTGTGCCAAGGCCAAGCAGGGAAGCAGCAGGATGAGCGCAGGCGACCAGAACGTCCGCGTCGTATTTTTCATTCGCCGATTGTAGCGCAAGGGGTCGGCGTTGCGGCAGTCACCGGCTCCAGACGACTGACGACTACTTCTCCTGCTTGTCCTGCCCGTCCTTGGTTCCCGAACCGCCCATATCCAATTTCCGGCCGTCTGGAAATACGATGTCCCGCGAGCTCCCGCGCAGTGAGCCATCCTTCGCCTGGAAGGCGATTACTTTGATCCGCGTTCCGGCAGGAAGCGAATTCCTGTTCCAGCCCAGGCGGAGCAAAACGGATGGCGATCCACCCTCAATTCGCCACCGTTCCACCGTGCCGTCCGCCTTGGTCACGTCGATCGTCAGCCAGGAGTGCGGATTCACCCATTCCATCTGGACCACTTTCCCATCGAGTGTGACCTCCTTGTTCCGGTCGAACTCCGCGGAAAAAGAGTGATGCGCCGCCACGGGCAATGCCGCCGCCATCAACATGCCGGCACTCATGAGAACGTTGAGCAATCTGCTGTTCATTAGCCCCGACTCCTTCTCTCCTTACTTTACGCCATCCTGTTTCGTCTGAAGCAAGTCATGATACAGCAGCATATCGGTGAACGGCACGCACTTGTGCTCCAGCAATTGCGCATTGTTGTCGATCAGGCGATATAACGGCATCTCGATTGTCCAAGGCCTGGAGAATGTCTGCGGATCCTCCAGCGTGGCCTCATACCAGATATGGTTGACGTCCAGAAGCTTGAAGCGCTCGGTGACCTTCAACTGGTTGGTGGCGAAATTTCCAGCGCGATCGAGCCACGACTGGCCGTTTTGCGACGTGGTTGTGACCACCAGAACGTCGCCTTCCCAAGTTCCGTTGGACCTGCCCATCCACGAATCCACCGGCAGGTCGGAATGATCCTTCATATAAATGATTCTGTTCGTGGCGGCGAACGGGTAAACCATGAGAAGATCGCCGTCGCCCTGGAAAATCTGGAACGGAAAATTCTGGTAGGTGACGCGCGGAACCCCCAGCATATAGCACTTCGCCTCCGGGTCCGCCTCCGGCCATTTGGACCGGTTTTCGTCGCGCTTCTTAGCGCTTCAGGCAGGTACGGAATGGTGCCCCCTCCGTGCAGAACGCTTTTCCCCGCCGGGATGACGGCGATCGCGCCGAGCTGCCAGAAATCTTTGCTCAATCCTTCCACCGAATGGCTTTCCAGGTTCCAATAGGCCGTGTTCAGAGCCTGCCAGATTCCGTTGAAGTTCGGATGCCCCGAAATGGTGGCCGGACGATCCAGTTGCTGCGCTGGAGCGGCGTTGCAGCCAACAATATCGCTGCTACCGCGATGATTGTGAGGGTGAATCGGTTGTGCAGATACGTCATTTCTGGGCGATGCCGTCTCTTTCATCTTTTTCATCTCCCGCTCAAACTCCGGGTACATTGTCTCGGCGCCGCCCAATGTTGCGGCCACCGGGATTTTGTATTTTTTCGCAAATTCCGCGACAAATGGATTTTGATCGGGAAGGAAATTCGGTACGGCGCCCGCGCGGCTGGTTTGCAATTTCGACCACGGATTCACATGGATACAGCCAATTTTGCCCCTCTTCACTGATGCGGTGAAAAACCTGGGTTCTCACAAACGGTTCGGTCAAAGTCACCGGATCGGTTACTTCGCTCACGTGCACCATGAAATCTCCGTGCCTCATAAAGTGCTCGATCAAAGTTGCCTGATCGCTCTCCGGAAGGCCGTTGCGTCGTAAGTACCCCGCCTTTAAATGAGTTGTGTAAACCGTCAGTGTGTTGCCCTCCCATTTCCCGGTGGAGAACCCCATCCAGGTATGAGCCGCGGCTTCGGGAGGGTGGGGCCGATCATCCATCCAGATGGTACGGTTCTGTTCGTAGGTGCTGATGTACATGCGGATATCTTGCAGCTTTTGCGACTGACCGTCACGCTCTTCCCAGACTCGCAGGTTGAGAGGGCCGCCCATGATGTAGGGAGCGACGTGAACCTGGCATTGATGTTCTGGGACAGTAACCCGAGATGGGCTCCACGCCAGGCCTACGGCGCGCGCACCTTCGGTGATCGGAATCCCAAGGAAATCCGCGATTGCTGGATTACCGATACTTTCCTCGTGTGGCTCCGGCGCCCAGGCGCCGCTGAGATCGATGCCCGGTTGCCCGTTGAACGAACCGGAAAATTGCGCGAGTGCTCCAGGTGCGTGGGCCAAGCCCGCAACGATCGCTATTAGTAAAGAAGTTTGCCTCATGATGCGGCCTTACTTGCTCTCCGAAGCTGTCAGGCTTCGATAAATGGAACTAACGAAGTTGTCGGCCGTCCCAGGGCCGTCCTTGGCGCTCCAGCGGGCGTCGTAATCCTTGGTGAAACCGGCCGCCTTGACCTGCTCCAGCGTCATGTGCTTTTTGATGGCGTTCTGAACGCGATCGCGCACGATCGTCACCATATCGCGATATTCGACGACGTCGAATTCGTCGCAGATCCGGCCGTGGCCAGGGATGATGTACGTTCCGCCTTCTTCCTCGTGCTTGGGAATCGCGATATCGATAATATTGTTCAAAGCGTCGATCTCGCCTTGAACGCCGCCGCCACGTTCCACATCGATAAAAGGATAACTGTCCGTGTTGAAAACATCGCCGGTGGCTACCACGTCGGAGCGGCGAAAGATCACCAGGCTATCGCCATCGGTATGCGCAGCCGGTTGCCAACGAACTTCCACCGGCTCCTCGTTGAAGAAGACTTCCTTTTGACCCGACACATAGGTATCCGTAGGCCACGCCCCGCCTGCCGCCGCCGCTTTCTGGCCGGTGGGAGCGCTCAGCCGGTTCAAAACATTTTCGTGCGCAATGATCTGCGCTCCCTGCCCGGCGTCGGCGATGTCGCCGGTGACGTTCGCGCCGGTGATGGTCACTCCAATTTTGCGCAACGCATCGTTACCGCCAGTCTGGTCGGGATGGAAACACGTGTTGATAATGTATTGCAGGGGTTTGTCCGACAATTTACGAATCGCGGCGATCAGTTTCTCGGAGTTTTGCTCCAAACCGGTATCTACCACCAGAACGCCTGTGTCGCCGATCTGGACTGCGACGTTCCCTCCCAGTCCATGGATCATATAAACGTTGCCCTGAACGTGTATGGTTGTGAGGTCGCCCTCTACGCGATAGTCGTCCCAGGGGAACTGGTTCTTCTGCGCGAATAGCAGACCGGCAATCGCGAAGATTCCAATAGCGGCAGCCGTTCTGGTGAATCCGCATCCCATGAAGGGTCTATCTTATCACCGAGTTCCTTCTGCGCCCCCCAAAGTTCGCAGCAGCGCTACGGTGCTGTCGTGAGGAACCGGGAGGCCGAAGCTGTCTTTACCTAGCGCGATGTCCAGGGGTGTGAACCCTGCCTTGGACTTCGCATCCAGCTTCGCGCCATGTTCCACCAGAAATTTGACCAACAGATCGGAGCCCCGGTTTGCCGCTCCATGCAGGGCGGTTTCGCCTTTGGCGTTGGTCTGGCTCATATCCAGACCCTGATCCATGCATAGCTGCAGCGCTTCCAAAGCCTCGGCATCGGTTCCTCGGGTGTTCTTGTCGCGATAGCCGATGCCGGCGGCGAAGAGCAGCGCGTTGTTGCCGTCCTTGGTGACCACCTTGGGATCGGCTCCAGCCGCGAGCAATACTCGCATGGTGGCCGCGTCGCCGGACCGGGCAGCGCGCATGAACGGCGTGGTTCCTGCGTCCAGCGCCACGTCGCCGTAATCCATTCCGCTTCGTCCGGGCAGATTGTGCGTCAGCGCGGCATTGGGATTCGCGCCGTGAGCGAGAATCGCCTTGATCAGCTCCATGCTCGGCAGCGGGTCCAGCTCTTTGCGCATCGGCAAAGCAGACCAGTCCTCGTTGCGCATATCGATGGCGGCATAGAGCGCGGCGCGCCCCTTTACATCCGTCACGTTCGGGTCCGCACCCCGGTCCAGCAGGAACTTGGCGAATGTATATTTCTTGTTCATGATGGAGATAACCAACCCGCTGGTGCCGTCGACGTCGGTTTGATTGATGTCCACTTGGTGATCGAGCATCGCCTTCGCGGTCTCGATATCGCCCTCGCGCGCCGCAAACAGGAAGGCCGTCAAACCGCCGCGGGAAATGGGCGAGATGGAAGAAGCGGTGCTCAGTTTGGGGATCTTTGTTTCGCGAAAAGAAGATTGAACCTTCCAGTCGGCGCCGTGGTCCAACAGCAGCCCTACAACGTCGGCATGACGTTCAGCGGCGGCCCACATTAAGGCGGTTTGGCCGCGATAGGTCTCCTTGGCATTCACGTCCGCGCCATGTTCCAGCAGAGCCTTCACGGCGTCTAGATTACCGACGCGCGCCGAGGTCATCAAAACGGTCTCGCCGTCGGAGGTGGTGCGCGTGTTGGGGTCGGCACCCGCCTTCAACAATTGCTCGATGATGGTGGCGTTGCCGAGCGCAGCGGCTTCCGACAGCGGCGTGGCGCCATATTGGTTGACAGCCTTCGCATTCGCGCCCGCCTGGAGCAGCACGCCGATGGTTTCAGTGTCGTTCCAGTGCGCGGCCCAATGCAGAGCCGTGGTCCCGTCCGGCTGCGCTGCATTCACTTCCGCGTGCTGCTTGAGCAGCGTCCGCAGCGTTGGCAGATCCCGGTTCTGTACCGCGTCCGCCACCGGGCTGCTCGCGGCGAAGGCCGCAACACTCGACAACAACATAATGCCGCAAAGTGTCTTCATCGTCTTCCTCCGATCACAGCTCGGTCAACATCCCGCTGCTATCTCCTACCCGGTCCTGCGGCACGCCGGCTTTATCCAGGATGGTCAGCAGCAGGTTCGACATCGGAGTGCCGTCCGGATACTTCAGGTGACGCCCGCCTTTCATTCGTCCAGCGGCTCCGCCTGCCACGAAAACCGGCAGCGGCGCGTGATTGTGAACGTTGCTGTTGCTCATGCCGCTTCCAAAAAGGATCAGCGAATGATCCAACAGATTGCCGTCGCCATCCGGTGTCGCTTTCAACTTGCCCAAAAAATACGCCATCAAACCCACGTGGTAGGTGTTGATCTTGGTCAGATTCTCCAAACGCTCAGGATTGTTCTGGTGGTGGGAGGCGGGATGAAACCCTTCCGAAATTCCGAGCATCGGGAAAGTGCGATAGCTTACCTCGCGCGCCATCATGAAGGTGGAGATGCGCGTGATGTTGGCTTGGAACGCCAGGGTCATCAGATCGAACATAAGCTTGGTATGTTCCTGGTGATCGTCGGGAATTCCAGTCGGAGACGCTGGCACGGCCAGAGTGGAGTTGGCGTTTTGTTTTTCGGCTAGCTGAATGCGCCGCTCGATCTCGCGAACCGTATCCAGGTAGTCGGCGATTCGATTGCGGTCGCTCGGGCCCAGGCGCCCTTCCAGATGCTTTACCTGCCCCATCACGGCGTCCAGAATACTGCGCTGTTCATCGATCCGCTCCAGGCGTTCGTCGGCGTTCGCGCCGTCGCCGAACAGGCGAGTGAAGACGACTCGGGGATTGATCTCCATCGGCAGCGGTGTGGTCGGTGTGCGCCACGAAATGGTGTTCATGTACGCGCAACTGAAGCCCACGTCGCACGATCCCACCAGCCCGCTGAAATCCTCCGTCGCCAATTCTAACGACGGCAGCGGCGTCTGCTGGCCGATCTTCTGCGCTGCTATCTGATCGATGGTCACGCCCGCCTGAATATCCGCGCCATCGGTCCGCTTGGGATGAACGCCGTTCAAGAAAACCGCGGGGGAGCGTGTATGATCGCCGCCATTGTCTCCCGGGCCCCCGGGCGCAGCCATCTTATGCGCCAGATTCGTCACCACCACCACCTGGTCCTTGAATGGCTCCACGGGCGCCAGCGTCCGCGAAAGTTTGAAGTCCGCACCCTCAGCGGCCGGAGTCCAGTTCGCCATTACCGCGCCATGAGGAATGAAACACATCCCCAGCCTGATTTCCGGATTGGCCGCGGTTTTCGCCAACGGAGTCTGCGCGGGCAGCATCGAATCCAGCAGCGGAAGCGATACCGCCGTTCCTAAACCTTGCAACAACGTCCGGCGGGAAAGATGTTGTTTCGTGATGAACGTCATCCTGTTCAATCTCCTCTAGCGGGAACTATCCGGGGACGGCACTGCCGTCTTGATCTTCATTTCGAAGGGCACGCTTTCCACCGTCCCAAGCACCAGCGATGAAAAGCGGAAGTTGTTCGCCCGGGCTTGCTGCACGATCTTGCGAACCGCTGGCATATCGTAATACTGAACGCCACGTCCCAATGCATACGTCAGAAGCTTTTCGGTCATCACGCCGGCGAATACATCGGGATGGCTGGTCAGCATGTTGCGCAGCGCCACCGGGCCATCCACCTTCGCCCCGTTGTAAAGCGTTCCTGAGGGGTCGATCGGCGAACCGTCGTCCATGGCGCGCCACTGCCCGACGGCATCAAAATTCTCGAGCGCGAATCCGATCGGGTCCATCACTTTATGGCAGCCCGCGCAAACCGCATCGGCGCGGTGCTGTTCCATGCGTTCGCGCAGCGACAGCGGTTTCCCGTCGCCGTTCTCCTTGAGGGCGGGAACATTGGGTGGCGGCGGAGTGGGCGGAATTCCGAGCAGGTTGGTCAGAATCCATTTGCCGCGCTGCACTGGCGAAGTCCTATTGGGGTAGGAGGTCACAGTAAGGATGCTGCCTTGGCCAAGCAAACCGCGCCGGGCTTCGGATGTTAGCGTGACACGGCGGAACTGGCTTCCGTATACGTTTGGAATACCGTAGTGGCGGGCCAGACGCTCATTGACGAAGGTGTAGTCGGCGTTCAGCAGGTCCATCACGCTGCGGTCTTCGCGAACGATGCTCTGGAAGAAAAGCTTCGTTTCCTCCCGCATGGCCTGGCGCAGATTGTCGTCGAAATCCGGGAAGATCTGTGGATCGGGTGACGAGTTCTTCAGGTTTCGCAGGAACAGCCATTGCTCGGCGAAGTTGTCCACCAGTGCGTCGGCGCGTTCATCGGCAAGCATCCGCTTCACTTGTTGATCCAGAACGGCTTGCTCGTGCAGTTTTCCTCGGCTTGCCAGGTCGATCAATTGGTTGTCGGGCGGACTGCTCCACAAGAAGAACGACAGGCGTGACGCCAGCGCGAGATCGCTGAGTTGATACGCCGCGTCTACTGGTAAATTGCTGGGATCGGGCTCAAAACGGAACAGAAACTCGGGGCTGGCCAGGATGAATTGCAGTGCCGATTCAATTCCAGCTTCGAAACTGCCATGGCCGTTGCGCCGCCGCTGATAGAAGCTCAAGGGTGTTTCCAGATCGGCATCCTGGATTGGCCGTCGATATGCCCGGCGGAGCAGCGCCGCGATAATCTTGCGCGCGCACGCTAGCTCTTCCTTCTCATTTTGAGGAGTGCAAACAAAGATCTTGGCGCGCGATGGCGTCTGGCCGGGACCCGTAGGATTGTCCGGCCCCTCAATCGTGAGCCTGTCCACCGAAGGATCGCCCATGATGTCCAATCCATCGACGGTCGTCCGGAGAAATGGCTTGATCAGATCGTCTTTCTCGGCGTGGCTTCTCAGAATGGTGGAGGCGGCGATGATATGGGGCCCGGCTTTCAGCGGAATGCGGACCGTTAGCTGTTTGTCGAGATCGGCCCCGAAGGTGCCCGGATTGGCTGTCATCTTGAGAAATTCGTCATGCCCGCCCGCCGTGACCAGGCGCACCTGTTTTCCATCCACGCTGATCTCGATCTGATGGGCATCCTCCATGCCGCGCATCAAATCGAAGGTATTGCGCCACAGGCGGAGCTTGATCACATATTCGGCGTCCAAGGGCGCATAATGATGCACGAGAATTCCGCCGCGCGTACCGAGCGGCAACCCTTCGATGTGCTGATCCTGAGAAAGATCGGGTCGAACGCGGTACGTGGCGGTCTCGGGAGCGATGTTCATGTTCCCGATGGCCTGGCGGCTGATGTTCCAGGACGCCGACAGATACCGCTCCATCAGCGAGGGCGACATCCGGAGAACGTCGGCGATATTGTCAAAACCGCTGCTTTCATCGTCCGGCGGCAATAGACCGGTGGCGTCCACATCCAATGCCAGCAAGTCGCGGATTGCGTTGGCGTACTCGGAGCGGTTCAGCCGGTGCATTGCGGCGTGTCCGGGATTGGGTTTCGCCGCGGCCGCACGATCGAGCGAGACTTCCAGGAAGGCCGCCAGAGTGTTCACGGTTGCCGCGTCGGGGCGGGGCAGTCCCTGCGGCGGCATGGAGCCGGTGCGCAGTTTGCGAATTACTTTCTCCCAGGTCTCGGCGGCGGCGGGAACGTTGTTCAGGTCGGCATCTTGCAGCGAAAGGCCGCCCGTGCGGAGTTTTGCGCTATGGCATGTAACGCAGTATTTGCCGATGACGGCCTGCTGGGCGGAAGGCGAATCCTGTTGAGCAAGCGCGATCGCCACGCTTGCAACGACGGTTGCCAACCAAAGCCCGAGATCGCGAAGTTGTCTCACTGGGACCTGACTAGTCATTGTATCGCTGGGCTGCATGCAATGCGCGGGTCGCTGTTGATTTCAACTATCACGGGCGCTGAACCACGGGTGCGCGACATAAAAAGTGCAGGCCGCGGTACATGCGGCAACCGCGTTCGGGATGGCTGTAACGGCGGTTTGACAAGGTACACCCGGCTTCAGCCGGGTTTGGGATTTGCATCGCCGGCCGGAACGCGGCTGAAGAGTCGTGTGAGAACTACGATCAACCGCTCCCTTCGGTCACGGCTTCCAATGGTTTTCACACAGATCTGAAGCCGCGGGTACCGGCGGTTGGGCTAAAACGCGGCTGGAAGCCCCCCTGCCCGTGAATTTGCCGCGGCGAAGCAATATAATCAGGGGTGCCATGACAAAGTCAGTCTGTCTCACGTTGGCTGCCATTGGATTGCTCGTTCCGGCAGTCCCACTATTCGCGCATCACGCCTTCGCCGCCGAATTCGACGCCAACAAACCCGTCAAATTGGAAGGCACCGTTGTGAAGATTGAAATGGTCAATCCTCACGCCTGGTTTCATGTCGCCGTGAAGAACCCGGACGGGACCACCACGGAATGGGCGATCGAAGGGGGCTCGCCGAACGCGCTCATCCGTCACGGCTTTACCAAGAGCTCCATCCCCGTAGGAACGGAGGTCATCTTTGAGGGCTACCAGGCCAAAGACGGATCGCATCGCGCCAACGGCCGTGACATCACTTTCCCAGGCGGAAAGAAGATCTTCCTGGGCTCGTCGGGTCCGGAAGGCCCGCCGCCCGACGCGAAGTAAGGAAAAGGAGTGAACCCATGCGTGTCATTCAACTCTCCTCAGCCAGCATTCTGATCGGCGGCGCTCTCGCGCTGTTCCCACTCGGTTCTGCCTTGAACGCGCAATTGCCACCCGTGAAGCCAGGCCCAACGCCGGACGAGGCGAATTTCTTTATCGCGACGCCGCCCGGCTGGGTGCAGCCCAAGACGCCTTGGGGCGATCCGGATCTACAGGGGATCTGGCCGATCTCCTACGTTGGTACCGTGTCGCTGCAGCGCTGCGCCGGTGGTTTCGGTCCGCGCCGGCCCGACGCTCCGCCCTGCGATCAGCACAAGGCTTTTCTGACAGCGACGGAATTTGACGCTATTCAGGAGAGGGCCGCCAAGCAGCCTGACCGGTATAAGGAAGACGTCAAGAACGGCGAAGCCGGCCGGGCATTTCTCGCCGGGATCATGGACGTTTTTACTCCTCAGCGTCAAACATCGCTAATCATGGATCCGCCCGACGGCAAGCTGCCTGAGATGACCCCGGAAGGCAAGCGGCTCTCCAGCCTGATGAAAAGCAGCTGGCCGCTGCCGGGTGAAAAGCTGATGTTCAATTCCTACAAGGATTTCGATAGCTGGGATCGCTGCATTACGCGCGGGTTGCCGGCATCCATGTTCCCTTTCCGCTATAACAACGGGCTGCAGATCGTCCAGGCGCCGGGCTATGTGGCTCTCCGCATGGAAATGATCCACGAGTCTCGCATCATCAAGCTCAATGCGGCCCCGGTATCTCCTGCTATTAAGGAGTGGCTGGGCATTTCGAACGGGCATTGGGAGGGCAACACCCTGGTGGTGGAAACGACGAACTTCAAGCCGGGCGCATCCGCCACCAATACCGGCGTGATGGGCTCGCCCCCCGGGAACCGTTTTCCGATCAGCGATCAGATGAAGATGACGGAGCGTTTCACGCGCCTGAACAACAATTTTCTGATTTACACCATCACGGTGGACGACCCCGTGGTGCTCACGCATTCCTGGACCGCGCGATTTCCCTTGAAGCTCGATAACAGTTTCCAGATTTTGGAATATGCCTGTACCGAGGACAACAACATGATTCCTCATTGGATCAGTGTGTCGGAATCAGAACGGGAGAAGGCGGGCGCCGCAAAGGAACAACATTGATGAGAATCCGGAGTAACACTTGCGTTGCCCTCGGTATTGCGGCAGCTTTAGCCGCCATTTCCCCGTCGAAAACTCAGGCCGCGATCTCGGATCCAGTCAAAACAACCGACGGACTGATGTCGGGCGTCACGCTGGCTTCCGGCGTTCGCGCCTTCAAGGGCATCCCGTTTGCCGCGCCCCCGGTGGGCGACTTGCGTTGGAAACAGCCGCAGCCGGCAGCGCACTGGCAGGGTGTTCGCAAAGCCGAGGCGTTCGGAGATGTGTGCGTGCAGCGGCCGGCGCCTAAGCGCGTTCCAAATAACGTGGCCACCGATCTGCCTGACTCACCCAAGATGAGTGAGGACTGCCTGTACTTAAACGTCTGGACGGACGCCAAGCGCGCAGGGGCGCGGCTGCCGGTGATGGTCTGGATTTACGGCGGCGCATACACCGAGGGTGCCGGATCCAGCCCGCACAACGACGGCGAGGCGCTGGCTCGCAAAGGCGTGGTGCTGGTTACGTTTAATTATCGGCTGGGACCTTTTGGCTTCTTTTCGCATCCGGAGCTGACCAAGGAGTCCGGCCATGACGCTTCCGGCAATCAAGCGCTCGGCGACTCTATCGCGACGCTTCAATGGGTGCAGCAGAATATTCGTGCGTTCGGAGGCGATCCGAACAACGTCACGATTTTCGGCCAGTCGGCCGGCGCCTGCATGGTTGCCGCGCTGGTTGGATCGCCCGTGGCCAAGGGCCTGTTTCATCGCGCGATTTCGGAGAGCGGCCAGTGGATGGGCCTGGGCATGGGTCCAATGATGCCTCTCGCGCGAGCCGAAAAGTTCGCTGCCCTCGGTCCGCCTCGTTTTGGACCACCTGGAGCGCGCCCCGCGCCAGAACCGGACAAGCCCCTTCCTGCGCTGGCTGAGCTACGCGGCCTGTCTACCGAAGACGTCATGAAGACCATCCGCGGCGCGGGCATGATCATCGACGGCTGGATCGTTCCCGAAGATCTGTCGATCACCTTTGCTCAAGGCAAGCAGAATCCTGTGGATGTGATCGTTGGTTCCAACAAGGACGAGCATTTGGCGATGGGCGGGAGGGTTGCGTTCCGCGACACGCTGATGTGGTCCATGCGGCTATTCGCCGAGCGCCAGACAGCGATCGGGAAACATGCCTATTGGTATTTTTTCACACACGAGCCGCCGGTTGAGCCGGGTGTTCGTGCTCTGAAAGCGACACATGCCGCCGAAATCCCCTACGTCTTCGATAATCTCAGCGCGCCGCGTTCCATCCCGGATACCAGTTCGCCCCGGCTGGCGGCAGCGTCCGAGAAGGACAAGGCTATGGCCGACATGATCTCGTCTTATTGGGTGAATTTCGCCAAGAAGGGTGACCCGAACGGCAAGAATCTTCCGGAATGGGCTCCTTTCAAAACCGCTGACATGCCGCCGCACGTCCTGGGCGAGGTCAATGAGTATCCCGGTCCAGATGTCTTGAACCCGTACAACGAGCAGTACACGAAAATCCTAGCCGGTCTGAATTCGGCACAAGCGAAAGCGGAATAGCCTCGAGGCCATGCCCTTGCTCCGGTTCTCTCGTTCCGCACTCTTTTCGGCGGCGTTGCTGTGTTCCTTGAATATCAGCAAGGCTCAATCCAAGGGCAACAGCCTCATCCAGCCTCTTGCCGATCTCCAAAAGGATCTCAAGGGGAAGCTGGAGCGGATTGTGGTTCACGGCAAATCGCTCGAAGGGAATCTGGAAGGCGATTCTGCCGACCGCGACGTGTTCGTTTATCTGCCGCCCAGTTATGGCCGAGAACTCGCTCGCCGATATCCGGTGGTGTACACATTACATGGCTTCGGTTTGCACGCCGAACAATGGGTCGGATTTGCGAATGTGTCAGGGCTGGAAAAAGGCATCGAAGCGGGCGCCTCCCAGGAAATGATTCTGGTCAGCCCGGATGCGCGCACTCTCCACAACGGCAGCTTCTATTCCAGCTCCAAAACAACGGGCGACTGGGAAACGTTCATCGCCGTGGAACTGGTGAACTATATCGATAACCACTACCGCACCATTCCGAATCGAATGAGTCGTGGTCTTACGGGTCATTCGATGGGCGGCTATGGAACCTTCCGCATCGGCATGAAGCATCCGGAAGTATTCTCCAGCCTTTACGCGATGTCAGCGTGCTGCGCGCTGGATACGGCCGAGGTGACGCCCGCCATGGTGGAGTTGGAAGCAATCAAAACCAAGGAAGAGGCTCTCAAGCTTCCGTTTGGTCGGAAATCGCCGTTTGCGCGGGCTGCGGCATGGTCTTCCAATCCCGCCAACCCGCCCCTCTACATCGACCTTCCGCTGAAAGACGGCAAGCAGCGGCCAGTGATCGCGGCGAAATGGATGGCGAACTCGCTGATGGTGATGCTTCAGGAGTACGCGCCGAATCTTAAGAAAATGACCGCAATTGAAATGAGCGTGGGTCTTCAGGATCCATTACTTCAAGCTAATCGCGATATGGATGAGGCCTTGACCGACGCCGGCGTTCCCCATCGTTTCGAAACGTTCGAAGGCGATCACAATGGCCAGGTGGGTGTGAACTTCGAAACAAAAGTGCTGCCGTTTTTCTCGAAACACCTCGTTTTCGAGAAGGCGCCGAAATCATAGTTGGCCGCGCGCTACTTTGGATAGGGAATCTTCACCAGACGATCGCCCTGGAACGCACCCAGATAAATAGAATTGCCAACTTCCAACGCTACCGAGACACCGCCGATCAACGGCTCGTGGGTTGCGGAATCGAAGATGGCGCGAGCTGTCATTTTCGCGGGGTCGATCTCGGCGACTCCGAAGCCTTGGATACAAGGCCTGCCGCTCCCTTCGGGACAGTCGCCTCGCCCGCCCTTCACTCCTGCCGCTAATAGCTTCCCCTCTTTGGTCCAAGTCAGGTTATCGGGCAGGAAATCGACCTTCGCCGAGCCGATCACCTTCTCGTTCTTCAGGTCGTACTTGAACACCTGCCGGCCGGAGAATTCGTTTATATAGAGATACCGGCCGTCGGTGCTGGCCACTACGCCGTTGGGATAGCGCATCCGCGTGGCGGGCAGTTCGGACTCGCCCTTGCCAGGAGTCCAGCGCACGACATAGCCCGTGACGTCACCGCCGAACGGCCCACCGGCGCCCCCGGAGGATAGGGCCGTCGGATAGGTGCCGGCAAAACCGCCGTCCGGAAGGATGGCAAGGTCATTGTATTCATGAGCTGCCACTTCGCAGCCGCGCCACACCAGCGCCCAACTGCCGGCCGCCTTCTTCAATTCAAACATCTCGATGGATTGCCGGCCGCCATGGTTGACCACATAGAGCGCCCAAGTGCCGTTGCGCCGTTTTGCAAGGGACTCGCCGTGCGAGACCAGCGCGTCGCCAATGGGACCGGGGCAGGCGGAATCGCCCCAGGATTTATCCGGCCCGTCGGTCACTGCCATTTTGCTGAACGTCTTGTTCGCCAGATCGTACAGCGCCATGCCGGCGCCCGCGGAACCTTTGCGGCCCTGATTAACAAACTGGGTGGCGATTAAGTATTTGCCATCCGGCGTGAGTTCAAGATCCTCAGGCGACCGAGTTCCGCACAGCACTTCGATATCGCCGTGGACACCGCACGTCGCGAGGGGAGGGGCGGTGGGTTGAGTGCCGGGTTGCGCGCCGGCGAACGCGAGCGCCGCTAAAAGACCCAAACATATCCTCAATGGCATTCCATCTCCTGTCCGAGTGATTCTATCGCAGACACGCTTGCGACATACTTACGATACAATCGCGTTCGAGAAATTCAAACTCGGGATACCAATCATTTTGATGAAACTTATCAGTTATTGTGCAGGCCCTCTGTTACTGCTTTCGGCTTTACTCTGCATGGCGCAAGATCCAGGGCAGAAACAGAGGCTCGGCACCGAGTTCGGCATCTCTGCGTTCGAACGCGAATGCACCAAGTGCCATGGCAACGCCGCGGTGGAGCGCGCCCCCACTCCTGCCGCCATCCGGCAGATGCCGCCGGAACGGATATACACCGCGCTCACTACAGGGGTCATGAAAACTCAGGCGGCGAACTTGAGTGACGAGCAAAAGCGCCGGCTGGCGGAATACATGGGAGGGCGGCCGCTCGGAAGCGCGGCACTCGGCGACGCGAGCCAAATGCCCAATCATTGCGCGCTTGATGCCACGCTGCCGGATCCAGCCAAGAGTCCGGAGTGGAATGGCTGGGGCGTCGATGTCCACAACTCGCGATTTCAAGATGCCGAGGGCGCGGGAATCACGCCGGCGCAGATCCCGAACCTCAAGCTGAAATGGGCCTTCGGCTTTCCTTTGGGCGTCTCCGCTTTTAGCCAGCCTTCTGTGGCCGGCGGACGTGTATTCGTCGGCTCCGACATTGGTTATGTGTACTCGCTCGACATGCACACCGGCTGCGTCTACTGGTCGTATCAAACCAAAGCCGCGGTCCGCACGGCGGTTACGATCGGCCGGACCGATGCGGGCAACGCGTCGCGATACGCCGTTTATGTTGGTGACATGCAGGCCAATGTGTATGCACTGGACGCCGCGTCGGGCGCTCTGCTGTGGACCAGGCGCGTCGAGGATCATTTCAGCGCTCGCATCACCGCGGCTCCCACGCTCTATCAGGGACGGCTCTACGTGCCCGTCTCCACTTCCGAGGGATTCTCCGCGTCCACGCTGGATTATCCATGCTGCACCTTTCGTGGCAGCGTGGTCGCTCTGAACGCGCAGACTGGCGATCAAGTTTGGAAGGCCTACACGATTCCGGAGCCGAAGCCAACCAAGAAAAACTCCATCGGGACCCAGTTGTTCGCGCCCTCCGGCGTCGCCGTGTGGAATTCTCCGACAGTGGATGCCAAGCGCCACGCCATCTACTTCGGAGACGGCGACTCGGCCACCGAGCCCGCGCCCGAAACGTCGGATTCTATTTTGGCTGTCGATATGGACAGCGGCAAGCTCAAGTGGCATTTTCAAGCCGAGCCGAATGACGCAACCCTGGGCGGCTGTTTTGGCAAGAATAAGACCGAAAACTGCCCGGACAATCCCGGCCCCGATTGGGATTTTGGCGCGTCGCCGATTTTGAAGACAGTAGGCGGCCGCGATCTGCTGCTGGCTCCGAACAAGAGCGGCATCATCTTTGCACTCGATCCCGATCGCAAGGGCGCCGTGATCTGGAAGACCGATGTGTCCGAAAAACCAGGAACACGCAATACCAACCTTGTTTGGGGCGGCGCGGCGGACCGGCAGAATCTTTATGTAGGCCTGGTAACCGGTGCGATAACGGCTGTTCAGTTGGCCACCGGCGAAAAGCTTTGGACCACGCGCCTGGCGCAGCCGGGAAGCCGCGTTTCCTATGCCGCGGCGAGCAGTGCGATCCCAGGGGCGGTCTTTATCGGAGGAACGGACGGTAAGGTTCATGCACTTTCATCCTCCGACGGTCACGAACTGTGGAGCTTCAATACCGCTCGCGACTTCAGCACCGTAAACCAGGTTCCAGCACACGGAGGATCCATCGGTTCTATCGGGCCCACCATCGCCGGCGGCATGGTTTTCATCGGTTCTGGATACAGCGTGACTTCGGGAATTCCGGGAAACGTTTTGCTGGCCTTCGCCCCGCAATAGACAAAACTGATCGGCGATCGCCAGGTCGTTATAAACTTACCGGTTGGAGGTACCTCGATGAAGCGCAAATCAGCGCCGGGTTTTATGCTCCCAGTATTTCTCTGCGTGTGCGCAACGCTGGTCTCGGCGGCCGATCGGTCTTTCGCTACCTGGGGCCAATACTTGGGCGGTGCGGATTCTTCGCAGTACTCCTCTCTCAAGCAGATCAACAAATCGAACGTCAAACAGATCGAGGTTGCCTGGACGTACCAAACAGGACCGGGAACGTACACCTTCGATCCTGTAGTCGTCGACGGGGTGATGTATGTGTTGGCGGAGAAGAATACTTTGGTCGCGCTGGATGCCGCCACTGGCAAGCAGCTGTGGGTTCATCCCAATATGGGGGCGGTAGGCACCCGAGGTATGAACTATTGGGAAAACAAAGACCGGTCGGACCGGCGCCTTTTCTATATCAACGCCGGATTCCTCACCGCTATCGACGCCCGTACAGGCCAGACCATTAACAGCTTCGGCGACAACGGCCGCACGGATCTACGAATAGGACTCGACCGCGATCCTGGCCGTGCGCTTCAAACCAGCAACCCCGGGCGCATCTTCGAAAACCTGATCATCACACCGCTGCCTGCCGGCAACGCCAGCTACGACTCGACGCCCGCCGATATTCACGCCTACGATGTCCTCACCGGGAAGCTGGTGTGGACGTTCCACGTGATCCCGCATCCCGGTGAATTCGGTTACGACACCTGGCCTCCGGACGCCTGGAAAACGGTGGGCGGCGTTCACAACTGGAACGAGATGACCGTCGATGAGAAGCGCGGCATCGCTTACATCCCGCTGGGTACCGCTCGATATGATTTCTACGGCGCGAATCGCAAAGGTAACGACCTGTTTGGGAATTCGCTCCTCGCGCTGGACGCGCGTACTGGCAAACGGCTGTGGCACTATCAATTGGTCCATCATGATTTGTGGGATTACGATCTTCCGGTTGCACCGAAACTGCTCACCGTCAAGCACAATGGAAAGAATGTGGACGTGGTGGCGCAGGCCACTAAGTTCGGTTTCCTGTTTGTCTTCGATCGGGTGACAGGCGAGCCATTGTGGCCCATCGTGGAGCGTCCGGTGCCGCAATCCGACGTTCCCGGGGAATGGAGCTCACCCACACAGCCCTTCCCGACCAGCCCGCCGCCATTCGCACGACAGTCGTTCACCGAAAAGGACATCGATCCTTTCGCGACCGAAGCCGAGCAGGCCGCGATTCGGGACCTGTTGAAGAATTCGCGCAACGAAGGGTTATTCACGCCGCCCAGCTTTCGCGGCTCGATTTCCGCGCCGGGGCACAATGGCGGCGCCAACTGGGGCATGGTGGCCGTGAATCCAACCAAGGGATTCTTGTACGTGATCACGAAGGAACATCCCACGCTTGACAAGTTGGTGCTTCCAGGGCAGGGCCGCAGGCCAGGCGGGCAAGGCGCACCGCCCGCCGCACCCGAACCGGTGGCCCCAACCGCAGCTTCGGCGGCGCCTCCCACAGCTCCCGCAGATGGCTTCATCCGATATACCTCACCGGTCAATTTCATCACGCAGAGCGGCGGCCTTTCCGCGATGGGGCCGCCATGGTCCAATCTCACCGCCTACGATCTCAACTCCGGAACCATCCGCTGGCAGGTTCCCAACGGAGGAGTGCTGGCGCTGGAAAAGGAGGGTCACAGTGACACCGGCGCCAGGGCTCCGCGCGGAGGACCGGTGGTAACGGCTGGTGGTCTGATCTTCGCCGCCACCGCTTCAGATCATAAGGTCCGAGCGTACGACGAGGATAACGGCAAAGTTCTCTGGGAGTACGAGCTGCCGACCGGTTCTGATGGTGTTCCCGCGGTCTACGAGGTTGGCGGGCGCGAGTATATTGCGTTTTGCGTGGCAGCTGGAGATGGTCTGAACCTGGGAGGCAGGCGCGACACGCCAAGCGCTCCGCCGCCGAATGCGTACATGGTCTTCACGCTGCCAAAGAAGTGAGAGATGCTGGGCGCTGTCCCGTGAGTTTTTTTGATTTCTCCGCCGAATTACGGCGTGCGGTAACAGAGGCGCCGGACGAGGCGACCCGCTGGTGTGCCCGGACCGAAATTGGACGTCCGCTGTTTCCACGTGCTGTCGGGCGGGCCGGATTCTCCCTCTTGCAGCCGCAGTCAGTTTTCTCGCCGGGTGCATGCGAACATGTACTCGTTGTCGGTGCCGCAAGTTGCAGCGATCCAGATTTAGCGGCCCTCGACCGGCTCGCCCAGCAAACCCGAGCCCTTGCCTACCCTGGCGACGGGCACGTAGCCTATCCTGTTGTTCGATCAGATCTGATCGCCATTGTTAGCATGTGCCGAGAACGGGCACTGGACGCGCCTTTGCGTGGGATCCTTCAGCGGTAAGCCTGGGAGCGATGTCGGACGCCAAAGATGCGCATGGCGTCGTCTTCAAGAGTGAACAGGACACGGTAATCACCGAGCCTGAGCCGAAACGCTCCGGCCAAATCGCCGTGCAGTGCATTCACATCGCCTGCGCCAATGCGGGCGAAGCGGAGAATCCCTTCAAACAAGCGCATGGCGGTAGCCTGGTCCACCGCGCGAACGTCGGCCTTGGCTTCATCGAGCCACTCGATCCGGCACGGCGGCATTTACTTGTCGAGGTGAAAATCCTCGGACTTCAGTCCGAACTCGGCCAGCACTTCCTCCATCGGAATACCGCTGCCGAGGTGTTCAAACCAGGCCTGGCCGTTGTGAAGGCGCTGGCGGTCTTGCTCGGTTACGGATTCGTCGTCGGGTGGCGCCGTAGCAAGGGCGCGCCGGACGGGATCGAGCAGCATGAACTCCAGAAAGCGAACTGCGGTCGGGATCTGTGAATCCGGCAGCCGTTCGATGAGTTCGTGCGCGTGATTTTTCTCCGAGCCTCCGTTCATAGTCTTCCTCTTAGCCGCTGCGCCAACCCGGTTGTCCCGCGTGAATTGTTTACAGTGTCAGTATACGCCATGACATGGGCGTAACTTGGCGGGTTTCGACACCGGCTGTCGTCAGTAAACGTTCAGGAGACATCGCGTGTCTCCCGGAGAGTTACTTCCCGACCAGATGTTCCACATCCCGGTTATTTTCCTGGCAGATGTACTCCATCAGTTCACCTTTCAGCATCACCGGATGAGTGGTGAAAGACCACGGCTTGGTGTAGGCCTTAGGATCGTCCACGATGCTCTCGATCTCCAGATGGCCATAGTCCGGCCGGCGAATGCGCTCAGTCACATGCAGCGCGTCCGTGGTGGGTAAACCTGATTCGTCCAGCCAGGTGAGCCCGTTCAGCCCGATCGTATCGATCACAAACGTGTCGCCTTCCCAATGGCCGATGGATTCTCCGAGCCAGGAGGGGTTCGGATCCGCCGAATGTGCGCGTCCATCCGTGAAGATTTGCCGCCACACGTGCGCGCCACCTTCATAGACGATCAACGTCAACGCCGGCGTCTGCATGATGCGAAACGGATAGGGGGTCGTCGTCATGCGCGGAACCCCAGGAGGCAGGCAGCGCGCTTCCGGATCGTCTTTGGCGTGGCTTTCCTTGCGTTCCTTATAGAGCTTTTCGGCCCAGGGCTGAAAAGGAACTTGAACTCCGGTAGCCACCATGTCGACATTCTGACGGATCGCATTCGGCGCCCAGGCGCCGGAAAGGTCCGGTTTACCGTCCGCCGTGTGGGGCGTCGGGCCCACTGGCGGCCACGCGGGCTTGGCCGCTCCCGGCTTCGATTCTGTCGACGAGGGAGGATACGCTTGCGAGCCTGCCGGAGCTGTTAGCGCGTTCGCATTCGGCGTCTGCGCCCGAATGGGAGCACACAGCGAGAGTGCCAGAAACCCGGCGATCGGGACAGCGATTTTACAATTGATGTAATGCATGCATTCCACGAAAGCGGTTTTAGTATATATTCCTGCAGGAATGCTTGTCAACGCATGCCGGCTCTGCGTGCGAATGATATTGCAAAAATAAACTGCATGCAGCCGGTTGCGTGAATGCATGCATCGCTATGAACGAATATAATTGTGTGATGGTAGCGGAATGGAACGAATGAAGCAGAACCCGAAAAAACCGGCAGGTGAGTCCAAAGCGTCGTCGCAAACGGCCCGAGCCGTCCTCTCGCTCCGCGAAATGTTAGTACAGGGACGCTTCCGGCCTGGCGAGCGCATTCGAGAAGTGCCGCTTGCCGCCGAGCTCAAGGTTTCCCGTATTCCGCTACATCTCGCTCTAGAGCGTTTGGCGCACGAGGGGTTTCTCGAGATCCGGCCCACTCGTGGATTTGTGGTTCAAAGATTTTCGACCGAGGATATTTATGACGCCATCGAACTGCGTGGTTTGCTCGAAGGCGCCGCGGCGAGACTTGCGGCCGAGCGATTTAACCACCCCAGTGAGCTCGCTGGCCTGCAGGCCACCAGCTATGAAATCCTGACCCTGGTGCGGCGCGCCAAGAAACTGACGATGGAGACGTTCAATCTCTACATTGACCTGAACGCCCGTTTTCACTCCGGCTTGCTGGATTTATCTCACAGCCGGATGTTGCGCCGCGCCATACAGCAGGCATGCACGCTCCCCTTCGCCTCTCCCAGCGCGTTCTTAAAGCGGCAATATGTTTCCAGCGATTTGTGGGAGCTGTTCCTGATTTCGGCGGATCAACATTGCGGGATCGTGGACGCTATCGTCAATCGTGACGCCATGCGCGCCGAAATCCTGACGCGGGAACATGCCCGCGTGGCGCGGAGGAATCTGGAAGATGCCCTCAGAAACTCGGAACTTCCACCCGACATGGCCGGCGCTAGATTGATCGAGTTGCCGGCTTCGGTTCGCCCATCGACCGCGCGTTAAGGCCTCTGTCCGGCCCGTTGCTTATCAGCAGCGGTGATTCGCTATATCAGCCTGAGCCTCTCGACTAACAGCACTGTCGAAGATATACTCGCCCGGTATGCATGCAAACGCCGCTTGTTAGGGGTCGCGGTACGCCATGCACCGAGTGGGGCTTTAACAACCGGGGGTTAGCCGAGTATGCTGACACGATTGCACCTTCGCGGACGAGTCGTCCTCCGCTGCGCGCTTTTCCCTGCGCTCAGAACAAAATTTTCATATCGATTGACGCGCACGCCCAGTTGTCATAGGGTGCCGCGGTTGCCCGGGGTATGTATCGGATCGGATCGAGCTTTGGGGCGGGACGTTTTTGGGGTCGCGTAAAAAGGGGGATTAGGAAAATGGCACATCTAGAACCACGTCGTGGCAAGTGCGTTTTCACTGCAATGGTTTTCGGCCTGCTGCTGGCGTTCGCGCTGCCGAACCTGGTAAATGGACAGGGAGCAAACGCGACGCTGTTGGGCACCGTAACGGATGTATCAGGAGCGGTTCTGCCCGGCGCGTCGGTGCAAGTGACAAATGTTGCCACAGGTGTCAGGCAGACCGTGAAAACCGATTCGCAGGGCCGCTACACGGTGGTGGATTTGATCGTGGGTAACTATGAAGTGCAGGCATCGGCCATGGGATTTCAGACCGTCGTCCGCAGGGGCATAACGCCCACCGTCGGCAGCCAGTTGGTCGTGGACATTGCGCTTTCGCCCGGCCAGCAGCAGCAAACGGTCACCGTCGACGCACAGGCCTCCCAGGTGGACGTAGTTTCGTCTACTCTTTCCTCGGTAGTGGAACAGAAACAAATTGCGGACCTGCCGTTGAACGGCCGCAACTTTACGGACCTCATCGCGCTGGCGCCAGGAATTACAACCGGAAATGGGGTGGGAGCCCCATCCGGGGGCGCGAACTTGCTGTACGGCCTGGAGGCTAACTTCAGCGTTTCCGGCGCAAGGTCGGAAGGCCAGGCATATCTTCTGGACGACGTCGACATTCAAGGCTTCTGGGCCCACGGGTCGGGTTCGGGCGTGTTGGGCACCACCCTCGGCATTGAGGCCATCGCCGAATTCGAGGTACTCACCAACACGTACAGCGCTCAATTCGGCGGCAATGGCGCGGTGGTGAATACGGCCAGCAAATCCGGCACCAACAGTTTTCACGGCTCCGCGTACGAATACTTCCGCAACAGCGACTTGGACGCGCGCAACTTCTTTGACGGTTCGACCAAACCTGCTTTCAACCAAAATCAGTTTGGCGGCAGCATTGGCGGGCCCATCAAGAAGGACAAGTTGTTTTTCTTCTTCAACGACGAGGAGTTGAGGAAGTCACAGGGCTCAACCGTCCCCTCGTTTATCCCCGATGCCAATGTGCTCAAGGGGCTGGTGCCGTGCAGCCTGGCTCCAAATCTTGCATGCTCGGGCGGATTGGCGAACGTCGGAGTCAGTGCAGCGGCGGCGCCGATCTTAGCTCTTTATCCCCAGACAACGGCGGTATCACCCACTGGCATCCTGGAGGTGCCGGAGGTAGCTAGCCAGACCGGCGATGAAAATTACCTTTTGACGCGTATCGATTACACGATGGACGACAAGAATTCGTTCTTTGTGCGCTACGTGCACGATGGCGCCAGCACCGTTTTGCCGTTCCTTGGTTCGCCGTTACCGCCCCGCTGGCCGGAACAGGGCATAACGGGCAACCACTTCGCAACAGTGGAGTGGCGCCGGTTGATTACGCCAAGCCTGGTGAACCTGGCCCGCTTCAGCTTCACGCGAACCAAAGAGGCCGACAATCAAGTCAATCTGGATCCAACGCCCGCGCTCAATTTCTACACCGGGCACCAAAACGGCGGAGTCTCCGTCACCGGCCTTTCCTTGCTCGGCACCAGCATCTTCGCTCCGCTGAGCCAAGTGCAAAACAAATTCCCCGTGGCCGACGACGTGATCTGGAACAAGGGCTCTCACAGCTTCAAGTTTGGCGGATTATTCAGCCGGGTACAGAGCAACTTCACGCAAGACGGATGGTGGGGCGGCTCCTATACCTTTACCAGCATCCCTAACTTTCTCCAAGGGAACCCGTTCCTCTTTATTGGACCCATCCCCCCTTATACGGACTCCTCTCGCGACTTCCGCGAAATTGAGGTCGACGGATACGCTCAGGATGAGTGGAAGGCCACTTCCAGGTTGACGGTCAACATCGGGGTCCGGTATGAGTTCATCACCAATCCTAATACCCACCAGCAACCCCTCAATAACATAGTCAATCCCCCGTTTGGAACCTTCGTTCCTGTCCCGCACGTTTTCGCGTCAAACCCCTCCACCCACAACTGGGATCCGCGAATCGGCTTGGCGTTTGACCCATTTAAAGATCACAAGACCTCGATTCGCGTAGGCGCCGGAATTTTCTACGATCCCATTCGCGCCCGCACCTACGCTTCCGGTTATTACTTCAATAAGCCGTACGAGCTGGCCTTCGAGATATTTCCCCCGTTCCCGAACGCGTTCTCGAGAGGCTATTCAACTCCATCCGAGATCGTTGGCATCGATTACAACATCAACAATTCGCCGCATATGTACCAGTGGAATATCAATATCCAACGCGAATTGTTCGAAAACACTACTTTGACGGTGGGCTATGTCGGCTCGCGGGGCCTACACTTGTATGAGGGCCGCGACATCAATCCCGTGGTGCCTGACTACGTGAACGGCGTCCCGGTCTTTGGTCATCTATCGCCGACTGGTGCGATCGTTGGTAACCCGCGTGAGAATCCCGCTCTCGGCTCTCTCAGCAGCGAGGCTCCCGTGGGGGACTCGCATTATAACTCTCTGCAGGTGGGCCTGAACCGGCGCTTCTCGCACAACTTACAAGGCCAGCTTTCCTACACCTGGTCGAAATGCTTGGACAACACCTCCGGCACCTCCGGCCTCGAGGGCGGTGCGCCCTGGACTGATCCGCTGGCCGGCAACTACGATGAAGGCCGCTGCCAGTTCGACCGGTCGCAATTTGTGAAGTTCAGCAGCGTCTACTCATTTCCCTTTAGAGGCAACCTGCTGGTAAGCGGGTGGCAACTGAGCGGCAACTTTACGTACTCAAGCGGTGCGCCGTGGAACGTGCTGCTTGGGTTTGATCAAGCCGGAAACGGAAATAGCGGCGAAGAGCGGCCCAACATCGTTTCGGGCGTCAACCCCATTATCGGCGGGGTCAACGGTTACGCCAACCCGGCGGCCTTCTCCGTGCCGGCGGTAGGTACGCTCGGCGACCTTCAGAGAGACTATCTGTCGGGTCCGGGTCTCGTAGACCTGGACATGGCGTTGCTGAAGGACACTCGGATTCACGAACAGGTCCGCCTTCAGTTCCGCGCCGAGTTCTTCAACATTGCCAACCATTCAAATTTTGGGTTGCCTACCGGAAGCGCTTTCTCACAGGGTCCGGCCGGTACCGGCATCCCCAACTCGACGTTCGGGCAGATCACATACACCACAACTTCTTCGCGGCAGATCCAGTTTGCCCTAAAGCTGTTGTTCTGACATGTCGGGGCTTGGCGCGATCGCGCTGAGCCCCAACTTTTTCCCGATGCAGGTGAAGGCGCGCGCGTGGCTCAGTCGTAGTGCTGGCGCGACCCGGTATTAGGCCCTGCGACGCAGGTGTCTCTCAAGGCAATGTACTCTGCGTAGCATGGCCCGCATTGAATGGCGTGCTTCCAGCGGTGGTCCCCGCGCAGATCCTCGCGCACCACCGATCGCTCCGCTAAGTCCCGCAGAGCGTCTGTGCCAGGGCAATCCTTGCGCGCTGGATTTGGGTACTCGGCCCAGACAGCTCGCCGAAATTCGCGCTGGAGTTGGTTCCAACGTTGCTCGGACATTCTCGACATCAGTTTCCCTACCCTCATGGCAGTTCCTGGCTGAGGGTTTTGGTCCTGCTCCAAATCTTTGGAGATTTTGACTACACCTTCTGTGCGGTTCGCCAACCCGCGGCGTAGGTGGTGCGAACCACTTCCGAGTAAGGAGCGGGACTGACCACCGCCCGGATTCTCGTTTGCTTATGGCGTTCCACAGTCGTTTTCCCGGACCCTCCCGCCTCTTCGCCCCACACCAGCGTGACCTCGTTCCCGATCTCAATGTCAGGGTCGACAATGCCGAGCGACAACATGCAGCGTTCGTTGAAACTGTAGCCGCTGAACATCGACAGTCCGACCAGCTTTCCATCGTGCATCACCCGGTCATAGGTCGCCGACGTATAATTCGCGTTCGGAAAATCGACGTACTTATAGTTGTCCCGCTCGAACATAGAAAGGAAAACCTTGCCCAAATCTTCCTTGTTCCAGGCATACGTCACCTTCCTGCGGTGCGGCTTGTCGGCGATCTTCTTCAAAGCCTCAGACCCGATGAAGTCATGGTCGAACTTTACGAATGCTCCATAACCCATCTCGTACGGCGTCACGTAATAGTCTTCAATGTTATTGGAGTAAAAGCTTCCGCCCAGGGAACCACCCTTGCCTTCATAGCTTGAGGCAGGCAGCCACTGCCGGTAGGGCTTCATCTTCTCGCCGGTGTAAATCGCCGGAAGTGGCGACGGAATCCAGCCCGATTCAAGCGCATTGGTGGAGTAAGCTCGCGCTCCAACCTGCGCCAGACCAAAGTCCTTGCCGGCCTCGATGATCGCGGCTCGAATCTCCTCGCCTTCCTCGTACGGTCCCCAAATCTCCAGTCCCGGTTCACCGGCCATGCCGTGGCGCAATGCCGCCACCTTGCGACCAGCGATGTTAACGACTCCCACGGTGAAGAACTTGATGTCGGGAGCCGGTCCGCCGGTTAATTTCTCGATCACCTGGGCCGCCATCGGCCCTTGAATCTGATACCGGTAGTGTTTTCGAACCACCGGTTTCCCGTCTGGGCGAGAGGGCGATCGGTCGTCTTTTTTCGTCGTGACATCGTAACCGCCCGTCTCGGCGTGGAATTGGATCCAATTCGCGGCTGGAGCGCGTCCGACGAAAGTAAACTTGGTTTCCTCCGGATGAAAAAGAATGCCGTCGCCAATGACATAGCCATCGTAGTTGCATGGCGCGTATTGCTTGGCTTTGCTGGTGGGGAATTTGGCAAAACTGTTGGTCCCCAGATGCGATAGCAGCTTCAGGGCGTCCGGACCCTCCACATATTGCTCCACCATGTGATGCGACTGATCGAAAAGAACGCAGGTCTCGCGCCAGGCACGTTGCTCATCGCGCCAGTTCGTATACTCAGAGGGAACTACCGGATAGACGTAAGCCCCCACCTTTGAATCGCGGAGCATATCCGCCGGATTCCCCGCGGCCTGCAGTAAGTCCTGCAAAGATTCGTTACCCACTCTGGTGTCTCCCGCTAAAATTCCAACCGCCGAACTTTGATTCATAAATGGGTGCTCAACTCCATCCCCGATCTGCAAGAATACGCCTAACAACCATGTAAGTCGATAATGTCCGGTTGACCCAAGATATCATTCCTGGTGATTTTGTCCGCCATTCCCGCGAGCAACGCCAGGGTCCGTATCGCCGGAGGACAAACCTTTTTCGCGGAACAGCTCTGCAATGACGGAGCGGAGCCACTTGCTTGCCGGGTCCTGCGTATATCGCTCGTGCCAATGTTGCATTACGTAGTAGGGCGGGAGCACGAACGGAAGGGGCAGAAGCTTGATGCGCCCGGCGCTGGCGATCAGCTTCCCCAGTTGTTCCGGAACAATGGCTAAGCAGTCGGCGCCGGTGATCATACTTGATATTCCGAAACACCCCGGCAGGCGCAAACGCACCTTGCGGTGGATTCGATTGGCCTCCAGCGCCTTCTCCACCACCTCCACACCGCTGCCGGGCATGGTAAGCACGACGTGGGGTTCGCTCTCGAATTGCTCCAGGCTAACCGAGTTCTCGATTCGTGAATGATTCGTCCGCACGGCACAAACGAACCGGTCCTTAAATAGCCTCTGCTGGCAAAACCCTGATCCGGTGGACGGCATATAGCCTACAGCCACATCCAGCCGTCCGGCGTGCAGAAGCCGCGGCGTCTCTTCCGAGATGTCCTGTAGCTCGACGCCGACGCCCCGGGCTGTGGCGTGTAACCGCTTCATCAGTGACGGCAGTATAGTGACTCTGGTGATATCGGTAGCCCCCAGTCGGAACGAGCGGTCCGACGTGGACGGGTGAAAGGCAATGCGGTGCACGAGAGCGGTCTCAAGCAACCCCTCCGCCTTTTCCAGCAGCTCGATCAGTTCGCTCATCTGCGGCGTCGGCTCCATGCCGTCCGGCGTCCTGACGAATAGCGGATCTTTGAAGTGCTTCCGTAGCCTGGCAAGACTCATACTGACGGCCGACTGGCTTAGCTCTAGATTCTCGGCAGCTTGCGAGACGCTGCGGGTCTTATTGAGTTCGTTGACTATTGTTAGGAGTCTCAGATCGATATTCGTCATGTTCCGCCGCTTCATCGAGCCTAACCATGCTGCATGCATTTGATAACTTGTTTGCATGCATGGGGACAGTCTATCTCCGGGGCGAAGGCGGTGTCAAATAGCCGTCAGTATTACTGCGCATGCCACATCGAACCTTTTCCGGCTAGGACCGGATCGGATCGGAGTGCATGCATTGAGCTCAGGTTGGCGCTATCGCGCCTATCAAAAACCATGATCGCAGCCAGGTACGCGCGGCTTCAGCCGCGTTTTTGCCAAATTGGCACAGGCGGCTTCAGTGCCCGGCGCTTCCCTTACAAAGATCGGTAATGCAGATGGAACCGCCGGTAGGCGCGGGAACCGGTATGCCGCGCGATTCCATGAGCTTCTTTAAAAGCGCTTCCGTGTCGGGATGGGGGATGGCGGACTGAACGCCAACGCGGACCAGTCCTCGTGAGTAATCGATCGGCATCCAGGTGTGGCCTTCGAGCGCACCGGTGAAGGTATCGCGGCTTCCCTTATCGCGGGCGTCCAGCCTGGCGCCACGCTCTACCAGGAGACGAATCACGTCGTTGCGTCCTTTGTGGGCCGCGCCATGCAGCGCCGTTCGCCCATCGCCGTCGGCGGCGTTTGGATCAATGCCGAGATCAAGGCACATCTTCACCGCCTCCAGATTGTCGGCTTCAGACCACTCGAACGTCACACCTTCGACCCATCCAATGCCGGATGCAACCATTAACGCGGTGTCGCCGTTCGCGGTGGCGATTTTGGGATCCGCTCCGTGCTCCAGAAGCAGCTTCATTACGGTTACATCGCCGGATTGCGCAGCCCGCAGAAACGGGGTTGCGCCGTCTTCATAAAGCCACTGCATGGTGAAAATAGTCCGTGTTTCGGTGCTGTCGCCTTCGCATCGCTTGGCGGTGGACTCCACGCCGCAGATTCGCGCATTGACGTTAGCGCCGTGGCTGATCAGCAGCTTGATCAGCTCCAGATGATCCATATCGGGCTCACGTACCGGATAGTCGCCGCCCTCGATGTTCCGGTTATCGACAGCGATGTACAGCGGTGTCCAGCCGCCGTTATTCGCGATGTTGGGGTCGGCGCCATGATCCAGCAGATAAGCCGCGAGCTTGTAATGCCTGTTTTGAACCGCGGTTAGCAGCGCTGTCCATCCATATCGAGTGGTTTGGTTCACGCGAGCGTGAGCGTCCACCAGGATCCGCGCACATTCGATGCAATCTTCGCGGGCCGCCAACACCAGCGCGGTCAATCCGCCGCCCTTGCTATTTTCAGCCACCCCGAAAGCAGCGGCGGCAGCGGCTGCATCGGAGGCGGCAAGGTCCCTGGCTGGATCCTTAGCCGCCACTTTAGCCGCGAGCGCCCTCCGCTGGCGGATGAACTGCTCTTGTTGCTCTCGCTGCTGGATGGTGGGCGCCAGGTACGCGGTACCACCCTTGGAATCCGGGCTGGATGCAACACTCACATCGGCGCCGTGCTCGATCAGCAGTTTCACCGCGTCCGTATGTTTCTGGTCCACGGCCCACAGCAGAGCCGTTGTGCCGCGGAGCGATTCCTTCGCATTCATATCGGCGCCGCGCTGAAGCAGCAAGTTCAGAGCCGGGAGGCTCCCGCTGCGGGCGGCGAACATCAGCGGCGTCTCGCCGTTGACTCCGCGCTCATTCACGGCGGCGCCCGCGTTGAGCAGTGTCTCGATCATTGGCGCGCTGCCGCGTAAAGAGGCCAATTGCATGGCCGTAGCGCCTTCACGATTTGGAGTTTTCGGGTTTGCGCCGGCGGCGATCAGCAGCTCGGCAAGTTCAAGATCGTCACGGTAAGCCGCCCATTGGATCGCGGTGGCGCCATCGGCCTGCGGTGCATTTACGTCGGCCTTCTTCTGTAACAGCAATTGTACGGCTGCGCGATCGCCGTTCATCGCCGCGTCCGCTATGGAGCTCTCGATGGCAGACGCGAATTGCGCCAGGCCTCCGCAGAGTAAGAAAAGCACTTGAAACCGGCGTACGCTGTAAAACATAATCCAGTCACCACAACATCTTGGTGGCCAGGCGCGCGCCTTCCGCCAGACTCTCAAATTTCGCCCACATCACCGTTGGATGCACGCGCTGAATCGCCTCAGATTGCGCAAACCCGCAATCGCTGCCGGCAATCACGTTTTCGCGGCCCACCAAGCCCGCATAGCGCACAATCCGGTCAGCCACCAATTGGGGATGTTCCACGGTGACGGTGTGGTGGCTGATTACTCCTGGAATCAGGATCTTGCCCGCGGGCAGTTTCTTGTTCTCCCAGATCCGCCATTCATGTTCGTGCCGGACATTAGCCGCTTCGATGGAGTACGCCCCAGCTCGCACCTTGAGAATCAAATCGACGATCGCTTCGAGCGGTGCATCGGCGACATGCGGCACGTGCCAGCTGCCGAAGCACACGTGATATCGAATGCGCTCCTCCGGGATCCCCGTAAGCGCGTGGTTCAGCGCTTCAACGCGCAGATTGGCCCACTCGCGATATTTCTCGGGACTCTGCTGAACCAGGTGATCGTACATGTTGGCTAGCACTGCATCGTCCACCTGGAGCAGCAGACCGGCATCGTAAATGGCGCGATACTCTTCGCGGAGCGCGTCCGCGATGGCGTAAACGTAATCGTGTTCGTTCGGATAATATTCGTTCACGCCGTCATACGCCGTGCTGGCCGGCGCCACGGCCGTAAAGAAAGCCTCTTCAACTTCCACCTGCTGCAAAGCGGCTTGGAAATTAGTCAGCGCGCGATCGATAGCCGAATGATCCAGATAGCGGATCGGCCCGACACAGGCCTCGGTAATGGTCCCCCCCGCAAGCCGCGGAAACTCCTGAAAGATGGCTTCGGCAAACCGCTCCCGGTCCCGGCCAAGCCAGATTACCGGACGCAATTGGTCGGGGCGAATTTCGAATCCGCTGATGCGCTTCAGAATATAGTTCGACCAGCTTTGCTTGCCATATTCGCCGTCGCTCACGATGTCGATGCCTACTTCCGCCTGCTTGCGGACGACGTCCAGAGTCTGCTGGCAAAGTACAGCGTTGTACTGCGCCAAGTCGTTCGGCGCTTCTCCGGGCGGGGCCAGATCGCGGAGTTCCTTGGGCCGGACCAGACTTCCTACGTGGGTTGTCAATATACGCTGTTCGCTGCGTTTCATGAAATTGGTGAGGATCGATCAACCGGTTTGATGAAAGATGGATACCATCCCAAGGATACCGTTCGCGCCCGCCAGCGGTCGATAGAGAACTCCGGATCGTCACTATCACTATCGGTGATGTCCGCCATCCAAGTTATGGCGAAAACGTTCGTATCAGGAGTCATATATGGGAATATCCGCTCGCGTCTATGCCGCGTCTATTGACGACGAAAAGGGAGCCTCCTAGAATCAGGCGTGCTCATGAGTGTTTCCCGCGAACGAACGCCTTTGCCCGAACGAACACCTTTAGAGGATGAGCTCACGCGTGTGCTGGAGGCCAATGTTCCCAGCGCCCGCGATTGCCGCCTGGTGCGGCGTGTTCTGGGATGGGACGGCAAGCGGGGATGTTGTTTGAAACATGCGGGGGAGGAATTCGGGATCACGCGCGAGCGCGCGCGCCAAATTTACGATCACGCGATCGCGCGGATTCATACTGCCGGGCTCAGTTCCGCGCTCGATGAGGTGCTTGCGTTCGTGCACCGCATGTCCAACAGAGCGGCGGACGATATCGAGGCCGAATTGCATCGGCGACGCTTCACGCAGTATCCGTTTGCGATCCGCGCCCTGCTGAAGACGGCTCAAGTATTTGGGCGCGTCCCGGCCTTTACCCTGGAGGACACCGGTGGGAAGTGGTTTGTAGTGGCCGCCCCCGGCCTGGTCCCGTCGATTATCAGGGCCGCCCTGAGATCGAGCGCAACTTGGGGAATTCAGAATACCTCAGCGCTGTGCTCCGCTATACCTGAGCTTCACCGGCGCCGTCACGACCGTCTCTTTATCAGGCAAGTGTTAAACACACGTTCCGATATCCGTTGGTTAGACGCGGAAGAAACCTTCTGGCTGGCGTCCGTACCTTGGAATCCGATGGTCCGGTGCTTAAAGAAAGTAATTTGTTATGCGAGTCCCGTAACTCTTTTGGACCTTCATCGAGCCATAAGCCGCCTGCCGGCGAAGCACCGGCCAACCCTCAGCCCCCGGCTTTTGGCCAGGTTTTGCGAGCAGACGCCGTTCTGCCGCGTGGCAAACGGATGCGTAGAGCTGGTTGCGCCCCTGGAGGCTGGCAATTTGATCAGCGACGCCGAGCGTCTGGTTTGTCGAATACTCCACCGCAATGCCAATGAGCTGTCTGTCGAACGTCTGCAAACACTGTGCGACGTGGCCGGCGTAGGAAGGCCGAATTTTTGGCGGATTGTCCTTCACTCGCCGCTGATTGTCCGGCGCGCACCCGGCATGTACAGCGTCATTACAGCCCGTTCCGGCTAATTCCTCACTTGACGTAGTGCTGAAGGTCGCGTTCCCCTTCGTTGCACTCGAACTCCATGATGTCGGTTCCGGCTTTTTGCGCGCGTATGAAGAATTTCATGGTCCAAGGTTTGGTATAAACCTTGGGGTCGTCGAGAGTGGCTTCGTACTGGATGGTCTTCGGGTTGATCATGGTGTAGCGCTCGACGAGGTGCAGTTGGTCGCTATGAAAATTAGCAGCCATATCCAGCCACGTCTGGTCGTTAAAGCCGTTGACGTCCACCACCAGCGTGTCCGCTTCCCAATGGCCGACTGAATCGCCCATCCAGGTGTTCAAAACGTCGCGTCCTTGCGGATGCTGATGCGATCCATCCGTATGGACAATCCGAATGGCATGCGGGTACTCATACAGGAAGACCACCAAGCCAGGCTTCTGTATACCTCCCAAGGAAACGGAGTGTACACCGCGCGCGGTACGCCGGGCAAATGACAATGCGCTTGAGGATCGTTGGAAGCATCTTTGAATAGCTCGTTTTTCTTGGCCAGAGCCCAGGGCTGGTAGGGAATCTTGTGGTCCGGCGGATCCACGACAACGCCTTTTCCGGCTGGGATGCCGTAGACGGCTTCATGGTCCTCCACGTCAAACGGCGCCAGCGTGTCCGCCAGCCACACGCCATCCAGGTCCGGTTTTCCGTCCGCCATCCGCTTGAAAGGCGCCGGTTTATCGTCTTTCGGGTCGTGCGGCCGCCCGAATTGCGCCGGCGCTAATTGCGCTACCCCACACAGCCCCGCGGCCAGACATAGAACATTCGTGAGCGTGAACGTTCTCACCGCTCCGCCTCTATGCCCGCACCGTTCGACTGTTCTCGGGAGCGTGAATCGGTTCCAACTGCGCTAGCATTTCTTGCGTCCGGTGTTCCCACCAGGGCGGCAGATGGATTTTGCCACCGAGATGTTCTTCGTCCTCGTCGCGGTAAAAGCCGCCCGCCTGGCTGCAGGCGCACTCCACGAGAATCCCGCCGGGAGACCGGGTGTACATCGAATAAAAGTAATACCGGTCCTTGATGTCGGAAGCATCGGTAAATCCGAGTTCCTCGTAGATGGCTTTCTGCTCTTCCAGTTCTTCGTGGCTGTTCACCGCCAACGCAACGTGGTGCACTGTCCCGGCGCCGAAGCCCCAGCTTCCGGCCGGACGGTCGGGATCGTGTTCAAAGATCAACGTCTTTCCCGGACCGCCGGTGCCCACTTCGAAGCGGTGAAACTTGCCCTCATGGCCGGTCTTGCGGAAGCCCAGAGCTTCGGTGAAGAAGCGCTCGCTTTCGGCCACCTCTCGCATCGAAAGAACAGTGCCGTAGAAGCCGCGCACCGTTTCACCCGCGCCGATCTCTTCGGTTATCCATCCCTTGCGCGAATCGTTGGGGTCCTCGATGATTTCGAACGCCAGGCCGGCAGGATGCTGGAATCGGATGTACTTTTGACCGAAGCGCTCCTGGATGCCTGCGTGCTGAATCTTGTGCTTATCGAAGTGTTCCTTCCAGAACGGCAGCGATCCCTTTGGCGCCGAATATCCCGTGGCAGAGATCTGACCAGACCCCTGCCGCCCGGTTTTCTGGCCATAGGGGAAGGTGGTCATCACCGAGCCCGGCTCCGCGTTCGCGTTGGCGTAATACAGATGGTAGACAGGGATGGTACCGTCCATGAGAACGGTTTGCTTCACCATCCGCAAGCCGACGATCTGCGTGAAAAAATCGATGTCCTGTTGTGCTCCACCAGCACAGGCGGTGATGTGGTGGATACCTGATACGTTGTACTTCATCGTTCGTCTCCAGTAGTCCTAATTCCATCCAGAAGCATGACCGGTGCCTCCGGGAATGTCGAGCGCGCCCGCTTGATAGTTGTCATCAGTTCCTGTGATTCGCCAACCCGGCCTCTTTAGCCATCAGCTGGACTCGGCGGGAGCAAACAACCTGACCGGATCGGGCATACAATTCGTGATTTCGCTCCAGATTCGCCACATCGTAAACATAATTTGCCATCAACCCACCCGACTGCTGGATGCCGGTTGCGGACGTGTCGGCGAGCCAATTGATTCTATCGAGTCGCGCGCCATTCTTCAAATGAAAGCGAGCCACAGAATCGAGTGGTTCCTTGCCGCGTTTTTCACGCACCAGGTAATGGGCGCACAACGCCAGCAGCCGCCGCCTCATCGGAGCAGTGTCCAACTTGCCTGGGTCTATGTCGCTACATGCGCCTGCCAGCCACTTTCGAAAACCGGGAATCGGCGAGAGCGTTGCGAAGGTGCGAATTTTCGGCAAGCTCTTCTTCAGATCCTCCACCACTTGCTTGATCAGCAGACTGCCGAACGGCACCCCGCGCAGGCCTTCCTGGCAGTTGGTGATGGAGTAAAAGATGGCGCTATCGGCCAATTGGGGGTCGGTCACCGCCGAGTCTGGGTCCAGCAATGGCTGCACCCGATCGCTCACTCCCCGCGTCAAGGCCGCTTCGATAAAAATCAGCGGCTCCTCGGCCAAAGCGGAATGGAAGAATGCGTAGCAGCGCCGGTCCTCTTCCAGGCGGCGGCGAAGATCGTGCCAACCCTGGATCTGATGCACTGCCTCGTATTCAATCAGCTTTTGCAGCACTGCCGCGGAGGAACGCCAGTCGATTCGTTGCAGTGTTAGAAAGCCGCGGTTAAACCAGGAAATCAGTAGATGACCGAGATCGGCGGCCAGAGTCTCCAATCCGGCGCCACCGTCTATCTCGCGCAGCACGTGGCTTCGCATCTGCACCAACGCGCGTGTGCCCTCGGGCGCCAGGTTTAACCGGCGAAATAATTCCTGCCGGGGCGGCTCCACAACGCCCTGCAAGTGGAGGAGGTTATCCGAAGACGGATCGCGGCGATAGGCATCGGCGGCCCTGCCAACCTCTTCCGGGTTGGGAGAAAAGTCCCGGTTCAGAATATCGAGAAAAGCTCGCCGGCCAGGCTGGCTGAGCGATTGATACATTCCCAGAATTTCAGTTGCCAAAGGAACGCCGGCCAGCGCGCCGCGCTCCGACAACACGGTCTGACAAAGGGAAAGCAGTTTGCGAAGCGATCGGGAGCTGCTCGAAGGCACAGCGGCTCCGGACCATGCCGTCAGCCCCAGAATTCGCGCCAGTCCCACTTTCTTACTTGTGTTCCGGGGTGCTGTTGGGGGTGCCGGCGAAGACCCTTCGTCCGTCCGGCAGCTTCACGTTCCGCGCGGCGGCGGTGTGCGATCCGTCCTTTGCAAGGAAGGCATCCAGGGTGACGGTGTCCCCGGTCGTTGAGGTCAGCCTTCCGCCAGCCCTGACGGTAAAGCACGTTGGGCGCCCCGGTTTCGATGGCCCAATTGACCACGGCGCCATCGTCGCCCTTGACGTCCACATATATGTACGCGTGTGGATTTACCCAATCCACTTTGGTTACGACACCGGTGAGTGTCACTTGTTTGTTCCCGTCAAACTCGGCAGCGAACGAGTGGTGTGCGAAAACAGGAACAGTGGCGGCAAGAAGGCCCAAGATAACGGCCAGGCCCCCAAAAATTGTGGTCTTCACTTCGATTCTCCGGAGGGACCTACCCTCCCTATAACATTGTCACGCGGTTCACGCTCTTTGGAACCAGTATCACGGCAAGTGATCCCGCCAATCTGCTTTTTGCAGTTAGCCCGCCGGACCACAAAATTTGCGGCAAACTCAATATGCTGTTAGGAGAGAACTTTATACATGAAGCTGAGTAGCGATCGCATCCTTACTACCCATGTCGGCAGCTTGCCGCGCCCGCAGGAGGTTGTTGATTACCTTTTTGCGCAAGATCGAGGCGAGAATTACGATCCCGTGAAATTCGACCAGGCGATCCGGTCGGGAGTCCTGAACGCGCTCCAGAAGCAGGTGGAGTGCGGTATCGATGTCGTGAGCGACGGAGAGATGGGCAAGATCAGCTATGCCACCTATATCCGGCACCGGCTGACCGGATTCGAGGGCGATTCGGCGCGACCGACGCCGCAGGATCTTGAGGATTTTCCCGGCTACCGCGACAAGTTGGTTTCCGCCGGGGCGTCCGCCAAATATCAGCGACCAGTCTGCAAGGGGCCGATTGCCGTGAAGGATATGGAACCGCTGAAGCAACGACATCGCTCGAATGAAAGACGGCTTAGGTCATGTAAAAGCGCACCGAAGGCTTCATGAATGCCGTGTCGCCGGGCACCATCGCCGTCTTCCAACCGAACGAATATTATCCGACGCACGCCGCCTACATGCAGGCGCTGGCGGACGCAATGCAGTCCGAGTACGAAGCGATCGTCAATTCGGGATTGCTGCTGCAGGTGGATTGTCCGGACTTGGCCATGGGACGGCACAGCAGATTTCGCGACATGACCGACGATGAGTTCTTACAAGCGGCCACTGTTCAAGTAGAGGCTCTGAATCACGCGCTGGCAAATGTACCCGCGGACCGGGTTCGTATGCATGTCTGTTGGGGTAACTATCAGGGCCCCCACACGCACGATTTACCGTTGGCGAAGATTCTTCCCGTGGTGCTCAAGGCCAAGCCGCAGGCGCTGCTGCTGGAAGGAGCGAATCCGCGTCACGACCACGAATGGGAAGTATGGTCCGATCAGAAGCTTCCTGACGACAAGATCCTGGTTCCCGGCGTTGTCGCATCCAGTTCCAACTACATCGAGCATCCCGAATTGATCTCGCAACGGATCGTCCGTTACGCCGACCTGGTTGGACGGCGAACGCATCATCGCGGGAACCGATTGCGGCTTTGGAACCTTCGCAGGTTTCGGCCCGGTTTACCCCGACTTCTGTTGGCTGAAGCTTCGCGCGTTGTCCGATGGAGCCGATCTGGCCTCCCAGAAGCTGTGGGGTAAAGTCAGCTCCGCTGCTTAAATAGCGCGTGTTCATCGCGCAACGCCTCTCCAGGCATAAGAATATTCCGATCGCACCCTGCACGCCGCATCATTCAGGATGATCTGGTTTATCACCGCATCAATCTAGTCAATGATGGCGAACTGGTGTATGTTTCATTAAGCGTCGGTCTTTAATTCAAGGGTCAGTCGAAAAAAGGAACTAACAATGAGAGGTTTTCGGAACCTAGCAGTTCCGCATCTTAGCGGAGTTTTGTGTTTTTGGCTTGCCATCCTCCCCGTGAATGTTTTCGGGCAGGCGGCCACGGCGTCCATATCGGGGCGCGTCACGGACTCCTCGGGCGCCGCGGTTCCAGGGGCAGCCATCAGCATCAAGAATACGGCTACTTCGGCCACACAAACGGCAAATACCGATGAACAGGGCCGCTACGCGCTACTCGACCTGCCCATCGGCCCTTACGACCTCACCGTTTCCAAGACCGGCTTCCAGAACGCAGCTCGTACCGGCTTGACGCTCACCGTCGGCAGCGCTCCGGTTCTGGATATTCAGATGACGGTAGGCCAAGCCAGTGAAACGGTCAGTGTCAACGCCGAAGCGGCTCAAGTGGAAACTACCACCTCCGCGGTCTCGTCGCTGGTGAATCAGACCCAGATGCGCGAGCTGCCTTTGAACGGCCGCGATTGGGAACAACTGATTCTGCTCGCGCCCGGGGTTGCCAGCTATCCGTCCGGCGGATCGAGCGCGCTGACCTCGGTCGCCAATGCTTATTCGATTTCGGGTACACGGCCGGAAGGCTATTCCAACATGCTGGATGGCGAAGACATGCTGAACTGGTGGCAACGGAACGCCGGCGGCGACGTGAACGGGACTTCGCTCGGTATCGACGCCATTGCAGAGTTTCAAACGCTGACAGGCACTTACAGCGCGCAGTATGCGGGCAACGGCGGCGCCATCGTCGCAGTGACGAAATCGGGCACCAACGAATTCCACGGCTCGCTCTACGAGTTCTTCCGCAACAGCGATCTCGACTCCCGCGGCTTTTTCGATGTCGGTTCCGCGCCACCGTTCCACAGAAACCAGTACGGCGGAACTTTGGGCGGCCCGATCAAGAAAAACAAGGTGTTTTTCTTCATGAACTATGAGGGAATTCAGCAGGTGCTGAATACGACGTATATCAATTACGTGCCTACGCCAAGATATGTAACGGACAATTGCAGCGCCCCCTGCGTGGTTAATCCGGCTTCTGCAGCGATGCTGGCCCTTTACCCGGCTGCCAACGGAGGATTGTTCAATGGCAACCCAGACATTGGCGTCTATAACTTTGTGGGTACGCAAACATCACCCGAGAATTTCGGCGTGACTCGCGTCGATTGGAATATTTCCGACAAAGACGCGATGTTCGCACGTTACGAGGCCGATTTCGGCAACCGCACCACGAATGAGGGCCTGGGCCTTTGGCCGCTCTATGACATCACGCACAACCAGTTCCTAACGGTGGGTGAACGTCATATCTTTTCGCCCACGTTGATCAACCAGTTCACTGCGTCTTACTCCCGGCCCGTGACGTCGGAGAGCCAGCCGGCTGAACACCCTGCGCTGCAGATTTTTTCTCCCGCGCGAGAGGACGCTTATGTGGGCGTGCCGAACCTCACCGCGCTGGGCGCAGGTTTCGTGAACCCCTTCCAGTATCTGCAGAACAAGTTCACCGAAAAGGATGACCTGACCTGGACCAAGGGTTCCCACACGCTGCACATCGGCGGCATGTTCCAGCGGCAACAGCTCAATCCTTTTGTCCAGGTTTTCTGGAATGGCTTCTATATATTCCAGAGCGGGATTGCCGGATGCGCGTCCGCTGCTCAATGCTTCCTGACGGGCAATCCATTCCTGTTGGAAGGCGCGCCGAACGGTGGGACGAACAGCTATCGGGCCGAGCGCTACGATGCGGTGCAGCCCTACTTCGCGGACGACTGGAAAGTTTCCAAGAGGCTGACCATTAATTTCGGTCTGCGCTACGACTGGGAAACCAATCCGATCGAGATCCACAACCTTTTCACCAACGTTGTAGGGCCGCCCTTCGGCGATAGTTTCGTGAACGTTCCGCACGCTTACGCCAACAATCCCGCCAATAAGAACTTCGACCCGCGGATCGGTTTTGCCTGGGATGTCTTCGGCGACCACAAGACTGCCGTGCGCGGCGGTTTCGGGATTTTCCACGATCCGTATACGACCTACGATTTCTCTTCGGCCTACGTGTCCACCCCGCCGTTTGACACTCAGATCCAGCTGTTCTTCGCTGGCGATCCGAACTGGCCGAAGCCTTTTGTCGGCTCCGCGATTCCATCTTACAGTCAGACAACGGGCACATATTATGGGACCAACACCACTCCGTATTCGCTCGAATACACTCTCAGCATCCAAAGGGAACTTCCCTGGAATAACCTCTTAACCGTGGGCTATCAGGGGACGCGCGGCGTTCACCTGCTGGCCTTCCACGACTTCAACTCGCCGATACCGACCGTAATCGGCGGAGTCGACTACCTCGCCACCAACAATGGCGCCCCGTGCCCCCTTACAGGCGCCTGCACCCAGAACCCGCGGCCATCTCCGGCCCTGGGAACCCAGGATCTGCTTGACCCCAGCAGCTATTCCAGTTACAACGCGCTGCAGGTGGGGCTCACGCACCGAGCGTCCAAGGATCTGGTCTACCAGTTCTCCTATACCTGGTCGCACTGCATTGACAGCGCGTACTCGTATGGCGGTCTCGGTTTCAACAACGTGACCTCCTCCATCACCAACCCCTATGACTGGAATGCAGACAAAGGCAATTGCAGCTTCGATCTGCGCCACAACATCTCCGCCAACGCAGTTTATATGTTTCCATTCAAGGGCAGCCGATGGATAGAAGGCTGGCAATTGAGCGGAATTACGTCATGGCACACCGGAGTTCCGTTCTCGATTGGTGAAGGCGACCAGATGGACACCGGGAACACCTTCGACAGCGAGCGCCCAAATTACGTGGGTGGCTGCAATCTTTATGCGAACAAGAGCGTGACGCAATGGTTCAATGAATCCTGCTTTGTTCCCTCGCAGTATGGCACGGCCGGCAATCTGGGAAGGAACGTGCTGGTTGGGCCCGGGTATGCGGAGACGGATATTTCCGTGACGAAGCTCACCAGGATCAACGAGAGGATGACCGTCCAGCTCAGGGGAGAGATCTTTAACATCTTCAATCATCCCAACTTCGCGCCTCCGGCCGCGTCGATCATCAACGCGGGCTCGGGCTGCGGGCCAACAACAACGTATAGCCCCACCTCACCCTGCTTTGTCGCCACAGGCGCCGCGATCACTTCACTTGTTGGAAGCGGCGGCATTCCCGATGTGGCCCGTCAGACGCAGTTCAGCGTGAAGCTGGTGTTCTGATCGCTGCGACGCCTGTCATGACTAGTTCGATTCACCGACTGGTGAAAGCACTCGTGGCGCGCGCACTCCTGCGTGCCGTGTTCACAATCGTGTGAACACCATGAACAAAGACCTTGCGTCGCCATGAGAGTGGAGACCCCGGATACCGGTACGCAAGGACCTCCCAAGTGACCGCACGTGAGCGGATTCGTCCCAAAATCGGGCACGCGATCCTTTGATCTGATTGAGAATCTGGGGATTATTTGCGGCTACAAACGTGCCCCCTAGCAGGCTGCTGAAAAAGGCCGTTAGGGACCGACTCCCTTACGGTCGCGGCTCTGTAAACACGTGCAAACACGCTGCTGCGATTCTGAGCCGCGCGCGTAAGCAAGCGGATTTTCGCCTTTTTCAGCATCCTGCTAGGGGGCCATGCTGCGCCACAATCTGACCTTTGCGTTTCGGCGGCTCCGTTTGAGCCCTGGGTTTACTGCCGCCGCGATTGTAACGCTGGCGCTTGGCATCGGCGCCAACACCACTATTTTCTCGCTGGTCAACGCGGTCGTCTTCCGGCCTTTCGGTGTCGAACGCCAAAGCGAGCTGGTGTCCTTCAACATCCGCACCTCCAAGGCGCAGTTCCCGACGCTTTCCTATCCGGATTATAAAGACTATCGCGACCGTAACACTGTGTTGAGCGGAATGGCGATCTACCGATTCATTGCCATCAGCATGAGCCGCAGCGGGGGTTCGAATGTGCGCTTGTGGGGTTATGAGGTCAGCGGGAATTACTTCGACATGCTGGGCATCCAACCCATCCGGGGCCGCGTGCTGCATCCCGGCGACGATGTCAAAAGGGGTGGGCATCCACTGGCTGTGATCAGCTACAGTTGCTGGCAGAACCGGTTCAGTGGCGACCCCGATATCGCGGGCAAGAAAGTGAAGATCGGCGGCCTGGAGTACACCATCGTCGGCGTCACTCCCCGGGCATTTATTGGGACCGAGCTGGTTTATACTCCCGAAATCTTTGTTCCCATCGCGATGGCGGAACAAATTGAGCAATATAAATGGCTGGACGACCGGGACGACGGCAACGCCCTGGTGGTGGGCCGCTTAAAACCAGGCGTTTCTTTGAAGAGTGCTCAGGCCGCCCTCAATATCATCGCCGGCCAGTTGGCGCACGAACATCCCAAAGACGACGCGGGCGTCTCCATCGTCCTGTCGCCGCCCGGCATGGCCGGCAACTTTTTGCGCGGAGCCATTACCGGATTTTCCG
This sequence comes from Bryobacterales bacterium, assembly GCA_963747945.1. Taxonomy (GTDB): domain Bacteria; phylum Acidobacteriota; class Terriglobia; order Bryobacterales; family Bryobacteraceae; genus Palsa-89. The sequence continues at coordinate 117,069 of CAVVHB010000020.1, read as the reverse complement.
CTGTGCTGATGGTGGTGGCCGGCCTGGTGCTGCTCATTGCCTGCGTGAATCTCGCCAGCCTGTTGCTGGCGCGTGCCAGCGACCGTAGAAAAGAAACCGCAATCCGTCTCGCCTTAGGCGCCAGCCGCGGTCAGTTGCTCCGCCAGCTTCTCACCGAAAGCCTGATGCTCTCCATCGCGGGCGGCGCGGCCGGAATCCTGCTCGCCTGGTGGCTGAACGATCTGGTGAACGCCTGGCGCCCGCCTGTCGACATTCCGGTGATTCCCCACGTTGTGATGGACACGCACGTGCTAATTTTCACCGCGCTGGTAACCCTGCTTACCGGGCTTCTGTTTGGCCTGGCCCCTGCGCTGCAATCCACGCGAGCCAGCCTGGTTGGGGCCATCAAGAATGAAGCACCCTCGGAAAGGCTTCGGCGTCTCAACCTGCGCGATATTCTGGTCACAACGCAGGTGGCTCTATCCGTTGTGTTGCTGATTGGAAGCATTCTCGTGGTGCGCAGCTTACAGCACGCGCTCAGCCTGAATCTTGGATTCGATCCGCGGCACGCCGCTGTCCTGTCCTACGACTTCACCGCACAAGGCTACGACGAGCAGCGCGGCCGGCAGTTCCAGCGCCTGTTGCTTGCTAAGGTCCGCGCTTTGCCGGGAATTCAGTCTGCCGGAGTGATCGACGGTCTGCCTCTCACTCTAAATATTTCCAACAGCGGCATTCATATGGAAGGCAAGCCGGAGCCGCGCGCGGGCGACGTCCCCATCGCGAACATGTACTACATTACTCCCGGCTATCTGCAAGCCATGGGTACACGTCTGATCGCCGGGCGTGACCTCAATCAGCGCGATACCAAAGACGCGCCGCTGGTAGCGATAGTAAACGAAGCTTTCGTCCGCCAACTCCTGCCCGGCGAAGATCCCGTTGGTAGGCGATTCCGCCATAGGCCGGACTCGAAATGGATCCAGATTGCCGGCGTGGTGGAGGACGGAAAATACCGCTCTCTCGGCGAATCGCCGTCGCCCACGGTCTTTGAATCGATCGAGCAGACTTGGACCGGCGGCCAGACGCTAGTGGTGCGCTCGCCATTGCCTGAAACCGAGACCGTCCGCCTGCTGCGCCGAACGGTCACCGAATTGGACCCGTCACTCACCATCTTCAGCGATGGCAGCCTCACCAGCGCACTCGGACTGGCGTTGTTCCCCGCCAAGCTGGTAGCAGTGGTGCTGGCTTCGTTTGGATTGCTCGCGGTGGTGCTGGCCGCCACTGGCGTCTACGGAATCATGGCCTACGCGGTGTCCAGAAGAACCCGGGAAATCGGGATCCGAATGGCTCTGGGCGCCGCTCCATCGCAAGTGGCGCGGGTGGTGCTGATGCGAACGGCAATACTGCTGGCTGTAGGGATAACAATTGGTTTCGCGCTGTCGTTCGCGGCAGGACAATTCTTCGCCCAGATCCTCTACGGCATCAGCGCGCACGATCCTTTGACATACCTCTGCGCCATTGCACTGATGGCGGTGGTGGCATTCGTCGCGTGCTGGGTGCCTGCGCGCCGCGCCATTAAGACCGACCCGTTGTTGGCCCTTCGCACCGAATAACTCATGTGACATGGATCGGAGTGGCGATTGTGGACGCCCCTCGTGTTCCAGGGATCAGCCGCTCGGTGGGATCGACTTTCAGCCACAACCAGGCGCCCAGGAGCAGTAATGCAGCCATGGGGATGAAGGGCAGATCGTAATTGCCATAGCGGCCCACCAGATATCCGAACGCCAGGGACGACACAAGCGAGCCGATCTGCGCGGCGGTATTCATCGCGCCAACCACTGCCCCGGCATACGCGCCGCCAATATCCAGGCAGACCGCAAACATCGTGGGCTGCTGAAAAGTGATTCCGCCATAGACGAGAGACAGCAGGACCAGCGTGCCAATCCGCTGGTGTATAAGCATGACGGCGACAGCACATAACGCAGCGCTCCCCAGGCCCACCGCTCCGATGGAACGGCGTCCCCACTTGAGCCCCACTCTTTTCACCAGCGCATTGCTGGCGAGTCCACCGCCCAGGTTCGCACTGGCGCCCACCAGAAACGGCAGAGACGACAACAGCAGTTCGTTCTCGCTAAAGCCACGAGCCTTTACCAGGTAGGTGTGGAACCAGGATTGGAAAAAATAGTAAGTGTACATATAGCAACCCGCCACGCCCATTACGGCCCACAAATTCGCGGAGCGTAACGCGATCGTCCAGGGCAGGGCATGGTTCGCCTTGGTAACGATTCCACGGGTCTCAGCTAACTCCGCGTGAGTGACACCTGGCTTCTCCGCCGGTGAATCGCGAAACCAGCGGTACCAAACCACGCTCCAGGCCACGCCAAAAATTCCAAACACGTAGAAAGATGCTCGCCATCCGTAATGAACCTGGATAGGCACTACCAGCAAGGGAGCAAAAGCGCCGCCCAACTGGCCCGCCATCAAAAAAAATCCACATGCCCGGCCGCGCTCATGCACCGGGAACCAACGCGCCACAGCGATGGAAGCATTGGGAAACGCACCCGCTTCGCCTGCTCCAAAAAGAAAACGGATCAATAATAGCGGATAAAAGCTGGTGGCCAGACCAGTCAGCGAAGTAAAAACGGACCACCACAACACGATGCGCGTGAGCACGCGGCGCGGTCCAATGCGGTCTCCCAATGCGCCGCCGGGGATCTCAAACAGCGCATAAGACAGCGTGAAGATCGCCGTCACCCAACCCCAGCCAACAGGACCGATGTGCAGGGCTTCCTGCATGCGCGGCCCAGCCACGGAAATACACACCCGGTCCAGGTAGGTGATGATCATCAACAGGGACAAAAGTCCCAGGACGCGATTTCGGAATTTCGTCGCTGGCCCCTCCGTGGAGGCAGGACCTTATTCTCGCATGCGAGGAGCCAAGTACCACTTGCTTACGCGCGTGGCTCAGACTCGTGACTGCGTGTCTGTGGGTGCTTACAGAGCCGCGACCGTAAGGGAGTCGGGAGCCTGTTAGAGCAAACGGAAGTTGACTTCGATCTGCGCCTGCACTGGAACGGGCTTGCCGTCCTTTTTGCCGGGGCTGAACTTCCACTTCTCTACCGCTTCGACGGCCTTTTGGTCCAGGCCCAAGCCGAGCGGCCGAATAATCTTGATGTCGCGCGGGTTGCCCTTTTCGTCCACGATGACAAACAAAAGGACGGTGCCCTGGAACTTGGCTTTGCGCGCTTCTTCGGAATACTCCGGTTCTACCTTGTAGATAATGCTGGGTGGAGACACGCCGCCACCGATCCGGTATGCACCGCCGCCCATGCCGCCGCCCGATCCCGGGCCAAATCCCGGCCCCGAACCCGGCCCAACACCTCCGCCACGTCCACTGCCCATGCCGCCGCCCGCGCCAAAGCCATTCGAGGCAAGGCCGGATTTCGACAGCGGATCGCCCAAATCGGGCGAATTGATCTTCGGAATGTTGGCGTCCGGTTGGATGATCAGCGTGGGATCCATCACCAGCTTGGGATTGTCCGGCGGCTTGACCATGGGAGGCACGAACTGTCGCTTGGCGAGCTTCGGCAGATTGCCCTTGCTCACCGGCGTGGGAGAACGGTCTCCACCGCCGCCGCCGCCGTGCATGGCGTCCTTCTTGATGGTTGGCTTATACGGAGCGATATCGGGTGCGATCAGGTCGATCTGCTGCTTCACCACCTGCTGAACCACTTTATTGGTTCCCAGTAAAAATAACAGCGCGATCACTCCGACGTGAACCAGGAACGACGTCAAGCCGGCGCGTCGGCCTTGGCCGCCGTAGGATCCCCAGATATCCCTCACTGCGACCGGCTTGGAAGTTACCTCTAAAGGTGGAAGCTTGGGCGGATGAATGAGTTCTTTGATGTTCCGAGTGAGAGACCTGAAAAACGGCTCCTCTACTTCGGTGGGCAACAAGAAGTTGACTTCCGGTTCGGGATTTACTGAAGGAGTTGCCCCCGGGAAGGGCATTGGTTCATCGTGAGCAGACATAGTCTTCTACTGCGCCTCATCGTGCTCAGGCTTCTGGCACGCTCAGATGGTAGACGTTTCCAAGCTACACAAAAGTTGCACTGACACTCATCGTCAATTCTAGCACTTCCCACTTCTCAACAGACGATCTATGGAAAACTGTAGAGGATACATGCCCGAGGAACCGCTACTGATCTTCGACGGACATTGCGGTTTTTGCCGGATCTGGATGGAGTACTGGAAGGCGCTTACCGGTGGACGGGTGGCTTATGCGGCGTCGCAGGATGTGGGCCATCGATATCCTCAGATCCCGGCGAACAACTTTAGTGAATCCGTGCAGTTAGTTACGCCGGGCGGGGAAGTGCTCAGCGGCGCCCGGGCTGTATTCGTGACTCTGACTTATGCAGGCATGGCCTGGCCGCTTTGGGCTTACAATCGCGTTCCAGGCGTTGAGGGGGTTACCGAGGCGGCCTACCGGCTGATTGCCGGGCATCGCACCTTTTTTTACCACTTGACGCGCCTGACATTCGGCAAGCGCATCTTACCCCTGAAATTCGCCAAAGTGGAATGGCTCTTCCTGCGGCTCCTGGCGGCCATCTATTTGATTGCCTTTGCGTCACTCGCCTTACAAATCACGGGATTGATCGGCGCTCACGGCATTTTGCCGCTGGGCGGATATTTAGCGGCTGTTACGAAGGCGCTGGGAGTGCGCGGCTACTGGACCATGCCAACCATCTTCTGGCTGGCGCACGGCGATGGGTTTATCCAAGGGGTAGCGATCGCGGGCGCGGCCCTGGCAATCCTGCTGCTGCTGGGGATACTGAAGGCACCCTGGGAGCGGCTGCTGCTGGTCTGTTTATACGTGCTGTATCTCTCGCTGTCGACCGCCGGTCAGGATTTCCTGTCGTTCCAGTGGGACTCGCTGCTGCTAGAAACCGGGTTCCTCGCGATCTTTCTCGGCAACTCCAAGTTGGTGGTGATGCTGTTTCGGTGGCTCCTGTTCCGCCTGATGTTTCTCTCGGGCGTCGTGAAACTGACCAGCCACGACCCGGTATGGCGCGATTTTACCGCGCTGGCGTTTCACTACATGACCCAGCCGCTGCCCACGCCGCTGGCCTGGTACATGTACCAGTTGCCGCTCGCCTTCCAACGCTTTTCGACGGCCTTTACGTTGTGCGTCGAACTCGCGATTCCTTTTCTATTCTTCGCCCCACGTGTATGGCGGTTCTGGGGCGCGGGCATCGCGCTGCTCCTGCAAGCTTTGATCTTTCTCACCGGCAATTACACGTTTTTCAATTTGCTCACCATGTCGCTATGCGTGTTTCTCTTTGATGATCGGGTCTTTGATAACCGGTTCTTGGACCACCTGCGATGGCCGGCGCGATCCGCTCAGACCAGCGCGATTGCTGTTGGGGCCGCGGCAATCGTCATTCTGACGCTAAGCGCCTCCGAGCTTGAAGAGATGTTTTTCGACACGTCGCCCTCGCCGGAAAACGCATTGGTGCGGATTGCGGGTCCGTTTCAGGTCGCGAATACCTATGGCCTCTTCGCGTCCATGACCACCACGCGGCCGGAGATCATCGTGCAAGGTTCGAGCGACGGTATCACTTGGCTCGACTACGAATTCCCGTATAAGCCCGGCGCCTTGGGACAACCTCCACACTGGGTAGCGCCGTATCAACCCCGGCTCGATTGGCAGATGTGGTTTGCGGCGCTCTCGGATTATCGTGGATCGCCGTGGTTTACCAATTTCATGGTGCGTTTGCTCCAGGGCTCGCCGGATGTATTGGGATTACTCAAAACGAACCCATTTCCGCACGCGCCCCCGAGGTATGTGCGCGCGGAGCTATTCGACTATTCCTTTACCGATTTCGCGACTCGCCGGGCGAGCGGCAACTGGTGGCAGCGCTTGCCCAAGGGATTGTATTTCCCTCAAATCTCGCTCGAAGACGTGATACCCCGGCAGTGATTTTGGCGGCATAGGAGGGGTTCCGCTCTGGCCGAAAGGGGCCTAAGTGCCCTATTGTCAATATTTGCAAAGACTGCAAGAATGTCTCAATTTCGGCCCCTCATCGGCGATACGTATTGGTGTGGAGATTGATTTAGCATGTCGATTTCAGCTTTATCGTCCAGCTTGATCGCCGACGTGTCGCAGCAGCGGCAGAATCCGTTCCAGGAAATCAAGCAGGACTTCCAGCAGCTCGCCAGCGCGCTTCAATCGGGCGATTTGTCGGGCGCGCAGTCGGCCTATTCGAACATCCAGCAGCTACTGGGAGCCAATTCAGGGTCGTCTTCGAACACAACCTCTTCGAACACGGCCTCTCCGAACACGAGCGCCAGCGGTTCAAGCACGCTGCAAACTGATTTTGCCGCGCTCGGCCAGGCTCTCCAGTCCGGCGACCTGAGCACGGCGCAGAGTGCGTTCTCCCAGTTGCAGAGCGATGTCCAGGCCGCCCGTCAATCCAGGTTCGATAATGCCCAGACGTCGAGTCAGGGTCCTGCGGCTCAAGGTCAAGAAGACCAGTACGTGTCCAGCGCGTCTCAAGGGCAGAATCCGTTCCAGGAAGCTTGGCATGACTATAGTCAGATCGGCAAGGATCTTCAGGCCGGCGACCTGGCCGACGCGCAAACGGCTTACTCCAACCTACAGCAGCTGGTGCAGGCTTATCCGGGTTCTTCGAGTACGAACTCCAGCACTCCTACCGCTGTTCAGACCGATTTCGCGACGCTCGGGCAGGATCTGCAGGCCGGTAGCCTGGCCGATTCGCAAAGTGCGTTTTCGCAATTGCAGAGCGATATACAGGCTGCTATAGTACCGGCCAACGGAAGAGCCGCAAGTGCCCAGATACCGGCTGCGTCCACGGCTACTCCAACGCCGAATCCCATCCAGCAGGTTCGGCAAGACTACCTGCAACTCGCCAGTGCGCTTCAATCCGGTAGTCTGACCGGCGCGCAGTCTGCATTTGCGGCCCTGGAGCAGGCGCTGCAGACGCAGAGCGGGACCAATACGAGCACGGCCCCCGCTACGTCTTCCACCAACAGCAACGACCCTATCGCGAACGACCTGAATGCGCTGGGCCAGGCGCTTTCCTCCGGCAATTTGACCCAGGCGCAGAGCGCGTTCACACAACTCAATCAGGATATTCAGAGCGCCCAACATTCCCAAGACCCCCCGCAAGGGTTCCGGGCGGAGGAACACCACCACCATCGTCATGGCGTGGGAGGCGGTTTCAGCAGCCAGAGCTCGAGTTCGTCCTCGGCCACCAACAGCTATAGTTCGAGCAATAGCAGCTCAACTGTGAACGTTTACGCTTAACAGGTCCGCTTGCTCACGCGCGCGGCTCAGAATCGCGGCAGCGGGTTCGCAAAGTGTTTTTAGAGCCGCGACCGTGAGGGAGTCGGTCCCTAACGGCCTGTTTCAGTAGCCTGTTAAGGCGGGAGCGGGCTGTCTCACTCTGCTCCGCATCGAAAGCCAATAGGTCACCGAAGCCACCAGGAATCCGACAAACCACGCATAGTCGTACAGCCACCGCAGCGGCGGCACCACAAGGCCAATCAACGCGACTATGATCCCGGCCCCGAGCGCGGCCAGCGCTCTGTAATTCACCCCGCCGCCGTAGCGGTAAATGCCGGTGGGATTGTAGAGCTCGCCAACGTCGAGGTAGGTGTGGCGCAGCAGAAAATAATCCGTGATCATAATTCCGGCGACGGGACCGAGCAGCCCCGAGTAACCAACCAGCCAGCCGAAAATGTAGCTCTGGAAGTCCGTCAGCAGTTTCCACGGCATCATCATCACGCCCACCACGCCCGTGATGAGGCCGCCGGTGCGGAAAGAAATCAGCCGCGGATTCAGGTTCGAAAAATCGTTGGACGGTGAGACGACGTTGGCTGCAACGTTGGTGTTCAAGGTGGCCACCAAGAGCGCCACCAGGGCGATGGATGCGATTACCGGCTCATGAAAGCGCGCCAGCAGCGCCACCGGGTCCCAGATGGCCTGGCCAAAAAGGATCACCGACGCCGACGTCACCGCCACGCCGATGAACGAATAGATGGTCATGGACGCGGGAAGTCCCAGCGCCTGGCCGATCATCTGCGCCTTTTGGGATCGCGCGTAGCGGGTGAAGTCGGGAATGTTCAGCGCCACCGTTGCCCAGAAACCCACCATGCCAGTCAACGATGGAATGAAGAAGTGCATGAACTCGGCCGTGGTTTGGAACTTGCTCGGGGTATGTAGCACGGGCCCGAGTCCGCCGGCTTTGCGCGCGATCCACCACAACAACAGCAGTCCCACGGCCAGCATGAATGGCGCGCCGATGCCTTCCAGGTACTTGATGGTTTCGATGCCGCGCCAGATCACCGCCATAGTCAGCAGCCAAAACAAATAGAAACAGATCCAGGGCGTCCACACGCTGGAAGCCGCCCGTGGCCATAGCACCTGGAGCATCGAATAAATGGCTTGGCCGCCGATCCAGGATTGAATGCCGAACCATCCGCACGCCACTAACGCGCGCAGAACGGCGGGAACGTTGGCGCCCCGCGTTCCGAACGAAGCGCGCACCAGGACCGGGAACGGAATGCCGTACTTGGCGCCCGCGTGAGCGTTCAAAATCATCGGAATCAGGACGATGACATTGCCGAGCAAAATTGTTCCAATGGCCTGCTTCCAGCTCATGCCGCCGGCGATTAATCCCGACGCCAGCATGTAGGTGGGAATGCAGACGCTCATGGCGACCCACAGCGACGCGTAGTTGTAGATGCCCCAGGTGCGCTTCTCCATCGGGACTGGAGCAAGGTCCTTGTTGTATAACGACGATTCGCGCTCTTCTACATTTTTGGGTCCGCGTTCCGCTAGGTCCATGCTCCTCCTCGCGCCGCGCGGCGCAAGTATTGGCCGCGGCCAACGCGTCCGATGTATTCTCCATTTTCGACAATCAGTTCCCCGCGCGAGAATACCTGCCTGGCGTTGCCCTGTACCTGAAAGCCTTCGAACATGGAGTAATCCACGCGCATGTGATGCGTCTTCGCGCTGATGACATGCTCTGCTTTGGGATCCCACACCACGATGTCAGCGTCGCTGCCCGGTGCGATGGCGCCTTTCTTGGGATACATACCGAAGATGCGCGCGGGCGCGGTGGAGGTGATCTCGACAAACCGGTTCAGCGTGATCTTGCCCGCATTCACTCCGTAATGATGCAGCAGTTGCAGGCGGTTCTCGATGCCCGGGCCGCCATTGGGAATCTTGGTGAAATCGTCTTTGCCCAGCGCCTTTTGATCTTCAAAACAGAACGGGCAATGGTCGGTAGAGACCACTTGCAGGTTGTCGCTTTTAAGCCCATCCCACAGTTTCGGAAGATTTTGTTTTTCGCGCAGCGGCGGCGTGAATACGTACTTCGCACCCTCGAAGCCCGGAAGATTCATGTTGTCGATGGATAGCAACAGGTATTGCGGGCAGGTTTCAGCAAACGCCGGCAAGCCGCGGTCGCGCGCTTCGCGCACCTGGTTCAGAGCATCTTCGGACGACAGATGCACGATGTAAATGGGCACGCCCGCCATCTCGGCCAGGGCAATGGCGCGATGCACGGCTTCGGCTTCCGCCAGCGTGGGGCGCGTGAGCGCGTGATGGATGGGAGCGGTTTTGCCTTCCGCCAGCGCCTGCCGCACGATAACGTCGATCACGCTGCCGTTCTCCGCATGCATACAGATGAGCGCGCCGTTTTTCGACGTCTGCTGCAGGGCGCGAAAAATAGTGGCGTCGTCCACCATCAGGACGTTCGGATACGCCATGAAGAGTTTGAAGCTGGCCACGCCTTCGCGCACCATGTCGTCCATGTCTTCCAAGCCCGCTTCGGGAAGATCGGTGACGATCATGTGCAGCCCATAATCGATGCAGGCCTTCGATTCGGCCTTCTTCCACCAGGTGTCCAGAGCATCGCGCATCTTGGTGCCGCGGGCTTGAATGGCGAAATCGACCAGGGTTGTTGTGCCGCCGATAGCCGCCGCGCGCGTTCCGGTTTCAAAATCGTCACTCGACGTTGTGCCGCCGAACGGCATGTCGAGATGCGTATGCGCGTCGATGCCGCCGGGAAGCAGCAGCATGCCGGTGGCGTCCAGCACTTCATGGCCTGGTTCGGCGGGAATGCCCGGGCGAACTTCTTTGATGGTGCCGCCGTCAACCAATACGTCCGCGCCGAAGGTCTTTTCGGCCGACACAACCGAGCCGTTCTTAATGAGGATTCCCATTCACCAAATCTTCCCAAGTGATGCGAGGCAAGTGATTTTCAACGCGCTCCATCGTGATGCAATTCTCGACCGGACAAACCAGCGCACAAAGATTGCAACCCACGCACTCGTGTTCGTCGACGCGTGGAACGCGCGTATGAGCGGTAGGTGATTCGACACCGCGATCCAGCTTCGGGATGGGCGTGACGGAGATGCGCGCCCGACTGGCAGCTTCCACCTCAGGGGGTGTGGCACGCGCACCATTTACGTGAATACCCCGGTCGAGGTGAATACACTGATGGGCGCCATCCCAGCACGCGATGTAGCATAGCTTGCAGCCGATGCACTTCTCTTCGTGAATGCGCGCCACGATCTTGAAATTCAAGTTCAGATGGTTCCAGTCGGTAACCTTGGGCGCGCTCAGCCCACGGAAATCCTCGATACTGGCGAAGCCTTTCCCGCGCATCCAGTTTTCCAGGCCGTCGATCATGTCTTCGACGATGCGATAGCCGTAATGCATCGCGGCCGTGCAAACTTGCACCGTACCGCAGCCCAGCAAGATGAACTCCGCCGCGTCGCGCCAGGTGCCGATGCCGCCGATGCCCGAAATCGGCAGCCGCGAAGCTTCGTCGTTCTGAAGCTGATGCACCATGTTCAGAGCGATCGGCTTCACCGCGGGTCCGCAATAGCCGCCGTGCGAAGAGAGCCCGTCCACATTGGGCCGCGGCTCGAAAGTATCCAGATCGATGCCGGTGATGGAGTTGATGGTGTTGATGGCCGAGAGCCCATCGGCGCCGGCTCGCTTGGCCGCGCGCGCAATCTGGCGGATGTCGGTGATGTTGGGCGTCAGCTTTACCAGCACGGGCGTGCGGGCTTTCTCCTTCACCCAGCCCGTGATCATTTCGGTATACTCCGGCACCTGCCCGACGGCGCTACCCATGCCGCGTTCGCTCATTCCATGCGGACAGCCGAAGTTCAGCTCCAGGCCGTCGGCGCCCGCGTCCTCGGTGCGCTGCACGATGTCGTGCCACGTTTCGCGCTTCGATTCCACCATCAACGACGCGATCACCGCGTGCCTGGGATAGCGCTTCTTCACCTCGGCGATCTCGCGCAAATTGGTTTCGATGGGCCGGTCCGAGATCAGCTCGATATTGTTCAGACCCATCATGCGCTGGCCGTTCCAATCGACCGAAGAGTAGCGCGAAGACACGTTGGTGATGGGCTCGCCGATGGTCTTCCACACAGCTCCTCCCCAGCCGGCGTCGAACGCGCGCATCACCTGTTCGCTACAATTTGCCGGGGGTGCGGAAGCCAGCCAAAAAGGATTAGGCGATCGGATGCCGCCCGCGAACGTGGTGGAAATATCCGGCCTGCGTTTATCGGACATGCACCACCTCGAAGGCGATGGCCGCGCCGGCGCGCTTTCCATCCGCTACCGCATCCACCACCTCGCGGCCTCCATTCGTGCAGTCGCCGCCCGCGTAATATTTTGGATGGCTGGTGCGGCCGCTGGCGCGATCCACTTGTACGCGGCCGGCCACCACTGCAACTCCGCGGCATTGCTCGATCAGCGACACTAGCGGCGCTTGCCCGATGGCTGGGATCACCATGTCGCAAAGCAAATGAAAATTGGAGTCGGGAACCGGCGTGGGCAAATCACCGCCCTCTTCATGCATGCGGACGCATTCCACGGAAGCAATGTGGCCCGCGGGATAGGTGTGGATAGCCACGGGCTGCGTGAGCCATTCAAAACTGACGCCCTCCTGCTTCGCATGCTCATACTCGAAGTCGAAAGCCGGGAGGTCCAGCTCCGTCCGACGATAAACAATCGTGACATGAGCCGCTCCCAACCTACGCGCTGCATTGGCAGCATCGATAGCCGTGTTGCCCGCGCCCACCACCACAACGTTGTTTCCAACATTGAGCTTGCCGGCCGTCTTGTATCTTGCGATGAACTCCAGCGCGTCGACAACGTCGGGATGATCCGCTCCCGGAATGTGCAACTCACGCATCGCGCCCAGCCCGATCCCCAAGAAGATCGCATCGTATTCCTGTTCCAGGGCCGCGAGGTCGCTCTCATCCTCGATCGGAACGCCGAAGCGGAATTCCACGCCCAGTTCGCCGATCATCGCCACTTCGCGCAGACTGTCGGGCGCCCGCAGCTTGTACTCGGCCACGCCGTAGGTGTTCAAGCCGCCGGGCAGTGGACGCCGCTCCAGCACGGTGACAGAAAATCCCTCTTGCGCAAGTTCCGCCGCACAAGCCAGAGAGGCCGGGCCCGCGCCGATGCACACGATTCTCTGGCTCCGCCGCTCACTCGATTTCTTTGCCAGGCGCCCACCCTGTTCCAGAAAATGTCCCATGGCGTGTCTCTGCAGCCGTCCGATGGCAATGGGCTGTTTGTTGTACTGCAGCATCACACAGGCGCCCTCGCACAGCACTTCCACCGGGCAGACACGCGAACAACTTGCACCCAGGATGTTCGCGTCCAGGATGGTCCGCGCCGACCCCATCAGGTTTTCTGTCGAGATTTTCTTGATGAAGCGCGGTACATCGATGTGAGTCGGGCACGCCGCCGCGCAAGGCGCGTCAAAGCAATTCAAACATCGGTTGGCTTCCGTCAGCGCCTCTTGCCTGTCGAAGGCGGGATGCAGATCGGGAAAGCGGCGTGCGATCTCCGCATTGTCCTGAAATGCAAAAGGAACCAGCGCGCCCATCCTCTAGGTCTACCAAACGAATGGCCGTCTCGTCCAATTAAGGTACACCCGGCTTCAGCCGGGCTATGTGCATCACCTAGAACGTGGCTGAAGCCACGCGTACCCGTTACAATGCTTTTGGTGAGTCTCCACCCCAAGCGAACGGTCTCGGAACTGAAGGAACTGCGCGAACTGACCGCGGACGACAACGGAGCGCAGCGTGTCGCGTGGACGGATACATGGCTTAAGGCGCGTGAATGGTTTCAGTCCAAGATCAAAAGCCTTCCGGTGGAGCACCACTACGACGCCGCGGGCAATAGCTGGACCACGCTGGCGGGGGCTTCGGAGAAAACCCTGATTATCGGCGGCCATCTGGATTCGGTTCCGAATGGTGGATGGCTGGACGGGTGCCTGGATTTTTTGGCGGGTCTCGAGGTCCTACGCCGATTTGCGGAAGAATCTAGTGGCCGCCCACCCGTTACCGTGCGTCTGGTTGACTGGGCCGACGAGGAAGGTGCGCGTTTTGGACGCAGTCTGCTAGGGTCGTCGGCGTTCGCAGGAACTTCTAGCATCGACGCCGATCGCGGCCGCATGGACAAAGCCGGCGTTCGCCTGGAAGAAGCCGTCGCTCGCTGCGGGTTTCCCATCGATCGTTTTCCCGAAGCGACGCGCGAGCAGAAGAATGCCGCGGCCTACATCGAATTGCACATCGAACAAGGACCAGTGCTCGAAAAAATGCAATTGCCGCTGGGCGTCGTGCTGGGCACGAAGGGCGTGGAGCGGCACGCCATCACGTTCTTCGGCCAGGAGGCGCATTCGGGATCGACACCCATGGACGCGCGCCACGATGCGTTAGCCGCGGCCGCGAAGCTGGCGCTTGAAATTCGCACTATCGCCCGCAAACACAAGGACGCCGTTTGTACCATGGGAAGCGTCAAAACATTTCCCGGAATTGTGACCGCGGTGGTGGGACGGTGTGAAACTACGCTCGATCAGCGCGACTTGGACGCGCAGATTCTGGCCGGTATGTACCGCGAGGCGCAAGAGGCGAGTCAGCGTTTTGCGCAAGAGGAGAAGTGTACGGTGGAATGGTCGCGCATCTGGAGCATTGAGCCGATCGCGTTCCACCCGGCGCTATTGGGATTTTGCGAGGAGGCCGTGCGCGAGGTTGCAGGCACGGCGCATCGTTTGCCCTCCGGGCCGTTGCATGACGCCGCGGAAGTGGCGCGCGCCGGCATCCCTACGGTGATGATGTTTGTACAATCCCTGCGTGGGATCAGCCACAACAAGATCGAAGACACTACCGAAGAGCACCTGGAAATGTCGGTGCAGGCTCTGGATCGGTTAGCCAGCAAAGCGGCGAGCTGGATTCTGGCCACTCGCTGACGGTCGTGGTTCAGAGACAGTGGTTCAGAACCACGCGCGTTAGCAAGTGGCGTAGGCCCAATCGAGCCACGGAAGCAGACCCTGGATGTCGGAGGTCTCAACCGTCGCCCCGCCCCAAACCCGCAGTCCCACGGGCGCATCGCGGTATGCGCCGATGTCGTAGGCAGCGCGCTCTTTCTCCAGAATCGACACGATGGATTTGACGCGCGCGTTTTGATCGTCGGCAGAGAGCGCGGTGAAGGCCGGGTCTTTGATGGTGAAGCACATGGAAGTGCTCGACCGGTAGCACTTTTCTTCGGCCAGGAATGCGGCCCACGAGGACTGGGCAACCCAGTCTTCCATGCATTTTAGATTCGCTTCCGATCGGGAGATCAGCGCCGGCAATCCGCCGATGGATTCCGCCCACTGCAATCCGTCCAGAGCATCCTCCACGCACAACATCGAAGGCGTATTGATGGTCTCGCCCTCGAAAATGCCCGCGATTAATTTGCCGCCTTTAGTCATCTGAAAAATCTTCGGCAGCGGGCGAGGCGGTGTGAAAGTCTCCAGCCGCGCCACCGCTCTGGGACTGAGCGAGATCATTCCATGCGCGCCTTCCCCGCCCAGCACCTTCTGCCAGGACCAGGTGACCACGTCCAGCTTGTCCCACGGAATGTCCATCGCGAAGACCGCCGATGTGGCGTCGCAGATGGTGAGCCCGGCGCGATCCGCGGCGATCCAGTCGCCGTTCGGAATCCGGACGCCGGAAGTGGTTCCGTTCCAGGCGAAGACGACATCGCGGGCCCAGTCCACTGCATTGAGGCTCGGGAGCCGGCCGTAGCCGGCTTGGAAGACGCGGAGGTCTTTCAACTGAAGCTGATTCTTGCAGTCGGCCGCCCAACCGCCGCTGAAGGCCTCCCAAGCCAGAACGTCCACTCCACGTTCCCCGAGAAGCGACCACAACGCCATTTCCACCGCGCCGGTGTCGGAAGCGGGAACAATGCCGAGTAAATATGCGTCGGGAATGCCCAGCACCTTCTTACTGCGATGGATGACTTCGGCGAGCTTGTTCTTGCCGGTTTTCGCGCGATGCGAGCGCCCCAGCGCCGCGTCCTTGAGCGCGTCCAGGCTCCAACCCGGCCGCTTGGCACAGGGTCCGGAGGAGAAACAGGGGTTCTTGGGGGTTTGAGTAGGTTTCATTTATTTAGCGCTCCCTCACGGTCGCGGTTCAGTAAGTCGCGGTCGCGGCTCGGTAAGTCGCGGCTCGGTTACTTATGCAGCTCCGTTGGCGGCGGAGGCGGCGGCGCCCCAAACGCAGGCGGCGGAGCGGCCGCCTTGGGCATCGGCGTCTTTCCGTCCAACTCGAAGACGAACAGCAGTGGCGGCGTGTCCCGCGCAGGACCGCCCAGCCCGCCCATCAAGGCGACATACTGCTTCCCGTCCACTTGGTATGTAATGGGCGGTCCCATGCCCGTGCGCCCAGTTTGAAGCTCAAACAGTTTCTCGCCCTTGTCGGCGCTATAAGCAAGCAGCCGGCCATCGTTAACAACTTGGAAGGCCAAATTTCCGGCCGTTGTCACCACGCCGCCGCCGATGCCGCCGCCTCCCGGCGTGCGCCAGACCAGCTTCTGCGTCACAGGATCCCACGCTTGCAGCACACCGCGCTCCTTGCCCAGCGGCTGAGGCCCGATGAAGGGCATGGAATTCGGACGTTCGGTAAGAAAAGCTTCCGCGAGTCCGGTGTCGCCATAAGGATGGGGAACCACTTTGTCGCCCGCGGCGTAAGTCCAGTTTCCGTAAGTGGTGGGAACATAGACCAGGCCAGTGGCCGGGTCAAAAGACATCGGCGACCAGTTGTGGGCGCCGCCCGCGGTGGGATAAATGGTGATGGGTTCCTTGTCGTAGAAGGCGTCCTTGTTGATCATGGGGCGGCCGGACTCATCGAAGCCGTGCATCCAGTTCACCTGGGTGTAAGCTTGCCCGGAGATAAACTGGCCGGTGATGCGATCCAGCACATAGAAGATGCCGTCCTTGGCCGCCTGCATCAGCACCTTGCGCGGACTGCCGTTGATGGTAAGGTCGGCCAGAATCATCTGCTGGACGTTGTCGTAATCCCAGTTATCGTTGGGCACCGCCTGATAGTGCCACTTGAGCTCGCCGGTAGAGACTTTTACGGCAAGAATGGAGGCCGTGTAAAGATTGTCCACGTTCTGTGCGCCGCGAAACTTCTGGACCCACGGTTCGGCGTTTCCGGTGCCGACATAAATCAGGTCGGCTTCGGGATCGTACGCCATGCCGTCCCACACCGATCCACCGCCGCCCATTTTGTAGAAATCGCCGCCCCAGGTTTTCGCGGCTTTGCGCATGGCCTCATTTTCATAGGGAAGCGCCGGGTTTCCGGGAACCGTGTAGAAGCGCCACGCACGATGACCGGTGGCTGCGTCATAGGCATCGAAGAAGCCGCGGATGGGATGGTCGCCTCCGGCCACGCCGATCAGCACTTTTCCGTTCGCGACGCGTGGAGCCATTGTGATGGCGTAGTAATCCTGCGGAAAAGCCACGCGCGATTCCCAGATCACTTTGCCGGTGGACGCATTCAAAGCCTCCAGCCGGCCGTCGATGATGGGCGCGAAGATCATGCCGTTATAGATCGCCAGCCCGCGGTTGACGATGCCGCAGCAGATCTTGGGGCGAACAGCCGTCTGGTTCACCTCCGGATCCCAGCGCCAGAGCTCTTTGCCGGTGCGGGCATCCACGGCGAACACGACGCTCCAATTGGTGATGCCGAAGATGGTGTTATTCCAGACCAGCGGGGTGGCTTCCTGATTCCCGCCGCCGGCGCCGAGCGCATAAGTCCAAGAGAGGCCCAGCCGATTGACGTTGGAGGTGTTGATCTTGTTCAGGGGGCTATAGCGGGTTTCGCCTTGCGATCTTCCATAGCTGAGCCAGTCGCCCGGCAAGGAATCATGGGACGTGCCGGCGTTGTTCAACACCTTCGCATCGACGACGGTTGCCGGCTGCTGCGCGCTGATGTCGGTGACGCCGATCGTTGTAAAGACGACGAGCGCGGCGATAGCGCCGACAATCATCCCCTCATGTTTTAACCTACCCATGATTCATCTCCTTCGAAAGGACGCCTGCTTCGAATAAACAGACAACTGCCAGGTTGTTCCTGCGGAAGCCGGATGTACTTAGGCTATCAAATGCGCCGGCGTCGGCGCGCAGCTGGTACATCGTCCAGAAAATTCGTATTTAGCGTATCCGAGCCGCCATGCGTAAGCATGCGGATTCGCAGGGGTACCCAGCAAAACCGCATGCTGACGCACGGCGGCTCAGAACGACGCTGTGTGGGTGGTTCTAGAAAGTACTTTCTGTACAATGTACTAGCGTTTATCCACCACGATGACGCCGCCCTTGAGCACCAGTTTGGTTTTCAGCCAATTCCAATAACCTTCCAGCGGATCGCCGTCCAGAAGAATAATGTCGGCCAACTTGCCCGGTTCCAGTGTGCCGAGTTGATCGCTCATCTGGATGTAGGACGCCGTATTCGGCCCCATCATCTTGATCAGGTCCTGCATAGAGAACATCACGTTGAGCATTTTCAGCTCGTGGTCCAGCCCGGCCTTCGGGTCGTAGTTTGTGTCGGTGCAGTAACCGAGGACGACCCCGGCATCCCAGATGGTCCGCGCATTCACCGGCATATATCCAGCTTCCTCGCCCAGGCGGACGCCGTCGACGATCCCTTCCGGCCACGGCTTGCCGTCCCTGAAACGCGGCTTGTTGTCATTGGCAAACACCCCGAACACAGGCGAGCCGAAGCTGACGGTCCCCAACACCTTCACGCCGGCGGCAGCCACCTTTCTCGCGTCCTCTTTACTTACCCAATCTTTGTTCGGGAGGTGAACCAGCAGCGGCACGCCGGCCTCCACGGCAGCCACCATCGCGGTGGAACTCACGGCATGTACCTGGACCATAATGCCAACCTTCTTGGCTTCGTCCACCACGGCTCTGAGAATTTCCAATTCCTTTTCGGACGGCCCCGGGATGGGAGTGAGGGCTATTTCGCCCGTAAACTTGATTCCCATTTCAGCCATCTTCCGCACCTCGGCGCGAGCCATTTCCGGCGTATTATTGGCCAGCCGCAAGCTGCCGGAGGGGATGATGCGTGGACCGTTGATGACGCCCTTGTCAATGTGATCGCGAAGCGCGATATTGCCTTCCGCCGGCCCGCCTCCGGACAGGACAGTGGTGTAGCCGGCTTCGAGAAGCGCCTGCATCTGCGCCTTCTCGTTGGGTCCGGTGTTGATGTGCCGGTGTCCGTCGATGAACCCGGGCATGGCGGTCATTCCCTTGGCATCGATGGTCTTACCACTTGCCGCGGGGGGCGCACCGGGCGACACCGAAGCGATTTTTCCCGCGCGCACCACAATGGATCCGCGCTCAATCACGGTACCGTTAGGACCGATGATACGGGCATTGGTGATGGTGAGGTCCTGCGCGGAGAGGGAAGCAATCGCCCCCAACATCAGACAGGCGAGGGTTGCCAAGGTGTGTCGTTTCATGCCGAATCATATGATATATAAGTCAGGCACCTCATAGTCATCCATGTTGGATAAGTCATCAATGTCGGACCTTCAGGCTCTCTCTCCCGATCTTCTGATTCACATCGCCGGCACACTCCAGGTGCCCATGAAAGGACTGGTGGCCACCATCGAGCTTCTCGACGAAGGCTCCACTGTCCCCTTCATCGCGCGCTACCGCAAGGAGGCAACCGGCAACCTGGATGAGGTCCAGATCCGCGCCATCGAAGAAAGTCTCCTCTATTTTCGCGAGCTGGTCTCGCGCAAAGACACCATCCTCGCGTCCATCCAGGAACAAGGCAAGCTGACCGACGAGTTGAAGGAGCGTATCCATCGAACGTTGAACAAGAGCGAGCTAGAAGATTTATATCTTCCCTACAAGCCCAAGCGCCGCACCAAGGCCATGATCGCGCGGGAAAAGGGTCTGGGACCGCTCGCGGATTATCTCTGGAATCAAAAGCCGACGGGTACTCCGCTGGCAACATTTGCCGCGTCTTTCGTCGACGCTGAGAAGGGCGTCGCCAGCGTGGAAGATGCGCTCGAAGGGGCGCGCCACATCCTGGCTGAGACCATCAGCGACAACGCGGACATTCGCAAGATGCTGCGCGACGCCATGTTTGAGGAAGGCGTCATCGTCAGCAAGAAAACGACCGACGCCCGCGACGAACAGCAGAAATTCAAGATGTATTACGACTACCGCGAACGGGCCAAGCAGATTCCCTCGCATCGCATGCTCGCCATCCGCCGCGGCGAAACGGAAAACGTACTCTACTTCGTCATCGAGCTCGAGCCGCAACGCCCACTCGATCTCATCAAGAGCAAGATCCACAAGCAGCCGGGCGACTGGACTTCTCAATTGAACCTCGCGGCGGAAGATGCCTGGAAGCGTCTGCTCAATAGTTCCATCACTTCGGAGGTTCGGCTGGAGCTCAAGCAGCGTGCCGACCGCGATGCCATCCAGGTATTCCGCGAGAATCTCCAGAACCTGCTGCTCGCCCCTCCGGCGGGCCAACTCGCGGTGCTCGGACTCGACCCCGGCATCCGCACCGGCTGCAAGATCGCCGTCGTGAACGACACCGGCAAATTTCTCGATCACGATGTCATCTACCCGTTCCAGCCTAAGAACGATGTCGCCGGCGCGGAACGAACGCTGAAAGCCCTGATTGAGAAATACAACGTCCGGGCCATCGCAATTGGAAACGGCACTGCTTCGCGCGAGACCGATGCCCTGGTCCGCGATTTTTTGAAGAAGGAGGGTCTGACTTCAATTTTCTGCGTGATGGTGAACGAGTCCGGCGCCTCCGTTTACTCGGCGTCGGAAATCGCGCGGCAGGAGTTCCCCGATCTGGACCTCACTGTCCGCGGCGCCATCTCCATCGCGCGTCGTTTGCAGGATCCACTGGCCGAGCTGGTGAAGCTGGACCCCAAGTCCATCGGCGTCGGCCAGTATCAGCACGACGTGGATCAGAGCCATCTTCACAAATCGCTCGAGACGGTAATTGAAAGCTGCGTCAATCGCGTCGGCGTGGACCTCAACACCGCTTCCTGGGCTCTGCTGCGCTACGTGGCCGGCATCAACGAACGCACCGCCCAGAAAATCGTCGAGTTCCGCAATGAACACGGCCGTTTCCGCTCTCGGGTTCAATTGACCGCCGTGCCCGGCATCGGTCCCAAGACTTTTGAGCAGGCCGCCGGCTTCCTGCGAATCCGCGACGGCGATCATCCGCTGGACATCACCGCCGTTCATCCCGAGTCCTATCCGGTGGTGGAGCAGATCGCTAACAGATTAAACGTTCCCATCGAGCAGCTGGTCTCACAGGTAATTGCGCAGCCTGCGCTGCTCGACAAGCTCGACAAGAGCGGCCTCGCCGCCGGGGTCTTCACCCTGAACGACATTCTGGAAGAGCTCCGCAAACCCGGACGCGACCCACGCGACAAGTTTCTTGCGCCCAGCTTTCAGGACAATGTGAAGGAGATCGGAGACCTGCAGGCGGGCATGACGCTGGAAGGCGTTGTCACCAACGTCACGAAGTTTGGAGCTTTCGTCGACGTCGGCGTTCACCAGGATGGGCTGGTGCACATCAGCGAACTCGCGGACCGCTACGTCAAGGAACCGGGCGATGTGGTGAAGGTTGGGCAGATAGTGAAGGTGCACGTACTCAGCGCAGACGCGAAGACCCAACGCATCGCGTTATCGATGAAGACCCCCGGTGCAGCGCCGAAGTCGCCCAGCATGGACGATAAAATGGCCGCGCTGGCGGATCGTTGGAAGAAACGCTGATGGGCTGTGTGGCGCACGCACTCTTGCGTGCCGTGTTGGCACTCGTGCCAACACCCGTTCACACGAGTGTGAACGCTGCACGCAGGAGTGCGTGCGCCACGTTTTAATTCGTCCCCAACGGCGGCGCTCCGCAGTCTCGTACGCACTTGGGCGGAATTGTGAACTTATCCTTGATCTTTTCGCGGAAAGCCGGATACATTGTTTCCGCTCCGCCTAGCGAGGCTTCTCTCGGGATATGGTAGATCTTGTCCATCTCATCGACGAAAGGATTCTTCCCCGGAAGATAGTGCGGGACGCGGCCCTCCTCCACCCCTTCGTATCCGACGATGCAGGGCGGCCCCGCGACGGCCACGGGCGTGGGAGTTGAGATATAAGACCGCGTTAGAATATACGGCTCGGTCAGATAGGTGGGATCTTCCATCACTAACGCCAGCGTCAGCATGTCTCCGTGACGAAAAAAAGTAGTGGTAATGGTGGCCTGGTCGCTGCTGGCCGCGCCATTCCGGCGAATATACCCGGTCTTGATGTGCGTGGTGTAGGCAGTCAACACGTCGCCATTCCAGGTGCCGGTGGTAAAACCGGTCTGATCGTGCGGAGCATTTTTGGAGGGGTGCGGACGCCCGTCCATCCAGATAGTCATGGGCGCGCGAGTTTCCCAACCGCCCAGCACCCACGCTTGGATTTTGCCCGTCAGGGGATCGTTTTCACTCCAGATTTTCAGACTGAACGGACCGGCCGCGATATGCCACTGCGTCTGAAACCAGCAGGTGCGCTCCGGCATGGAGATGGTGGATTGCGAAAAACTCAAGGCTTTCGCACGGCCTGCTTCGTTGAAGGGAAGCCCTGCCCAATCGTCGGGGCGCGGACCGGCGCCGCGCTCCAGGCTGTCCTCGTGATTCTTGGAAGCCCAGGATCCCGACAGATCGATCTCGGCCAGCGCCGGGAAGGCTACGCAAAACAACGTCGTCAGGGTGAGAAATGTCTTATGGGACGTCATGTTTACCTCTACCATCTTGACGAACAGTCCGAGGGTTTCCACCCGGTGTCGTCCGCCAGTTTCTTGAAATGGGAACTGATTATGAAAGGCTCGCGCAGATACATGGGGTCCGTTACCACGATGGTCACCACCATCAACACGTCCCCGTTGCGCTCTTTAACCAGATCGTAATATTCCGTGAGAGCCGTGTTCTCGCTATATGGAACACCGTTCTTGCGCAAATAACCAGCCTTTAAATGGGATGTCGTCACCTTGAGCGATCCATTTACCGGCCGGGGACCGGCGCGCTGTATTTCCCACTGGGCCACGGAATCTCCCTGCAACGTCGGCGAGCTCTCGGCGTCCTTCCAATCCCCAAAATGAAAAAGACGGGTCTGCTTGCCCGCGTCGGTGTCCATGCGCAGGGTTTCATCGTCCTGCCAGGTGATGTGAAGGTGTTCCGGTACGCGCAGGATCGCCGGCGCTCCGTATGACTTGCACTGCTCCCCGGCCGCTTCATCCTTGGCGGGGTCCCAGGCATCCGCCACTTTGACCGCCGCTCGCGTCATCGGAACACTCTCGTAATCGCCAGGCGCCGGCGTCACCATGCGATAGCGCCAGTCCTCGGTAACTATCGAGACCCAATAGCCAGTTAAGTCGATGGGCGCCGCGGCTTTTGGCTTCTGTGGCGGACCACCTCGCCCGCCTCCCGGAGGTTGTGCCGCGAGCGGGAGGGCCGCAAGCGTCAGCGCCATGGCAATCGTAATTCCAAGGAATTTCTGTAAATGTCGCATGCTCTTTATTTCTTCACCGTCAGGCCTTTGTAAATAGCCTCCACAAATGCGCTGGTGGAACCCTCTTCAGTACCGTACTGCGTCTCATAAGGCTTGGCGGGAGACGCAGCTTTTATCTGATCCAGCGTCATTCCCCGCTTGATCATGTCCGCGATCACATCGCGGACGGTCACCACCATGTCGCGGTAGTCCACAACCTCCATCTGTTCACAGAGCCGGCCGTGACCTGGTATTACATATGTCCCGACCCCTTTGTAGATAAAAGGCGTGGGCGGAATGGCCAGTTCAATCAACTTGTTCAGGGCGTTGATCTCTCCCTGGATGCTGCCGCCGTGCTCAATATCGATCACCGGAAATCGGGTTTTGTCCAGGATGTCCCCAGCCAACACCACGTCGGAGCCGCGGAAAAATACGATGCTGTCGGCGTCGCTGTGGGCCGCCGGTTGGTACAGGACTTCGATCCCCTCGTCGTTCATGCGCAGGGTGTAGCGCTTGGGGTAGAAAGCTTCGGTCGGCAAGGCGTCATCCGGATAGGGCGACTTCTTGCCGGTGGGGGCGCTCATTCTCTGCAGGATGCTGTCATGAGCGAGAATCGCCGCGGCGCCCCCGTTCGTCATCGCTTCTGCCAGTGCCGGATTGCCGAGTACATTGGTGAAAATGGTTTTTCCGGCTTTGGCTAGATTCGCGTTGCCGCCCACGAAATCCGGCTCCGCGTTCGTGTCGATGACGTATCGAATCGGTAGCTCAGTTATTTTGCGGAGCGCGGCCAAAACCCGCGCCGAGGCGTTGGCGGTGCCCGCATCCACCAGCACCACGCCGTCCGAGCCGATCTGAACCCCGATGTTTCCGCCGGCCCCGGCGATCATGTAGAAGTTCGGGCGAACCCGTACAATATCAAGGTCGCCCTGCTCCTGCTCCGCGGCGTAGATGGAGACCGCGCTGCACGCTAGCACTACGAACGTGGCAGCAAGGGCAAGAGCGGCGGGCAGGGTCCGACATCTTCTCGGGTTCGTAAGAATTCGCTTCATTGTTTTACTGGAATGCATATTATCACTCTCTGACCTAGCCAACCCGTGGCAGTAGTGCCAATGCCGCTTACTGACGTGCGCGGTTCAGTAGATTCTGCGTGTTGCAGAACCGCGACCGTTAGGGAGCGACGAATACCACGGGCTACGTGCTGCCTGGAGTTCCAACTGGTGTTCAATAGAGTGTAATGTCCGAAGATCTCACCATCACGAATGAATTATGGGACTACATACGGCGCGTCACTCTGCGCGAGCCGGCCATCTTAAGGCGTCTCCGCGAGGAGACCGCGTTACATCCAAAATCCAGTTTTCAGATTTCGGCCGAACAAGGACAGCTCATGGCGCTCCTCATGCACCTGATTGGCGCGCGGCGCACCATCGAGATCGGTGTCTATACCGGCTACAGCGCGCTGGCGGTTGCGCTGGCGCTCCCCGACGACGGCCGGCTTGTCGCGTGCGACATCAATGACGAGTGGACTTCGGTTGGGCGGCGTTACTGGCGAGAAGCGGGCGTGGACAGGAAAATCGACTTGCGCCTGGGACCCGCTCTCGCCACCCTGGATGGCCTGATCGCCAGCGGCCAGGGAAACCAGTTCGATTTTGTGTTCATCGATGCCGACAAGACCAATTATGCCAACTACTATGAGCGCGCCCTGGTGCTGCTGCGGCCAGGTGGATTGATCGGCGTGGATAACGTACTCTGGTATGGTCGAGTGATTGATGCGTCCTTCGACGATCCGGATACGCGGGCCATTCGCGCTTTCAACGAGCAGATCAAGAACGACGATCGAGTGTGGTTGAGCATGCTGCCGGTGCGGGACGGCTTGACGCTCGCCTGCAAAAAGTGACCACCTGTTAGGTCGGGGTGGTACTGGAACCACACTGGTACGGTTCGGCCAAAATGGTGATAGTCTTTTCATTGGCTTTGGCTCATCCTTGTTAGTTCGAGCGGGGTAGTTCGACCTAGTCAGAAAGAGTTCAGCAGTCTGAACAGGAACGGAGGGTGGTTTGGTCCTTCTGCTCTTTGGACCGCCCGGAAGCGGCAAAGGAACGCAGGCAGGAAGAATCTCAAACTGGTTGGGCGTTCCGGCAATCTCTACGGGCGATATGCTGCGGGAGGAGATTAAGTCCGGATCGGCGCTGGGGAACGCCGCAAAGTCCATCATGGCCAGTGGGGGATTGGTGGGTGACGACCTAGTCAACCGAATGCTGGCTGAACGTGTGTCTTCACCCGATAGCACCCACGGCTTTCTGTTGGACGGCTATCCGCGCACCGTGGAGCAAGCGGAGTACTTGGATCGTTTACTGGCGCAGCGGCAGTTTCACACCCCTATCGTGCTGCATCTGGATGTTCCGATGGATGCGCTGGTGGGCCGGCTCACTTCCCGCCGCCAATGCCCGCAGTGCAAGCGGATCTACAACCTGTTGCACCAGCCGCCTCGCGAGCCCGGCATTTGCGACGACGATGGCACGCCGTTGATTACTCGCAAGGACGATAGCGAAGAAGTGGTCACCGAACGCATTCGCACTTATGACGAAGTGACGCGGCCGGTTCTGGCCTACTATCAGGATCGCAAGTATCACCAGATCCGGGGCGATCGCTCACCCAGCTATATTTTCGAAGAGATCACGGGCATTCTGGACCCCATCGTGTCGAAGAATGGCGCGAACTGTTGCGCCAAGGGCAAGAGCTCGTCTTAGTATCACGGCTCGGCTGCGAATTTCGATTCTGAGCCGCGCACGTCAGAAAGCGGTGTCGTGTCTTCGGGAATCGGCACCACTTTAGCGTGCCGCCACAGCCGCTCCAGTTCATAGAACGTTCGCGACTTAGGCGAGAAGACGTGAATCAGATAGTCGCCGTAATCCGCCAGGATCCATTCGGCGTTTGCGAAGCCTTCCACGCTGACGGGATATTCGCCGCGCCTTTCTAGCTGCTGGCCAACTTCTTCCACAATGGCCTGGATCTGCTTGGGATTGCTTCCGCTGCAGATCACAAAAAAATCCGCAAAGGTGGTTACCTCGCGCAGGTCTAAAACGCGGATGTCGAGGGCTTTTTTGGATTCGGCGGCTCGAACGGCAGTGAGCCAGAGAGGAGTGGTGATGGGCGGTGCAACCGGATGCAGGGCCGTGTTGTGTTGCTGTCGGATAGCTAAGGGGTTCTCCTACCTGTATGGTACACTGAAATTTCCAATGCGACAATTGCTAGCGCTCTTTTTGTCCCTTGGAGCCCTCATTCTCTTGGCGGGAACGCCCGCCCGTCCGGCTGAAGCAGCGCCGGACACCTCGGCCGGCACCTCGGCCGGCACCTCGGCCAACAAGGGAATCGCACTGGCTCAACAGGAACTTGCCCGCGTGGTGGAACTGGTGGCCATGGGAGCCCTTCCGCGCGTCCGTGTACAGCAAGCGGAAGCGAATGTGGAGGACGCGAAGGACGAAGTGGTTCTCGCGCACGATTTGTACGGGGACCTTCCCGATAAAGGCGCAAGCGAAGAGGCCTCGGCTGAAATGATCGCTGCGGCCCAGCGCCGTGTGGATCGCCAGCAGGCGCGCCTGGATGACGCCCGGAAAATGGTTGACGCCGGCGTTGCGGCGCGTTTCTATCTGGCGCCATTCGAAGCGGAGTTGACGGCCCGTCAAACCAGTCTTGATCTGGCTCACCTGCGTGCACATCTGATGGCGGACCGGGCAGCCATGAATCAACCACCGGCAGTGCCGCCAGTGATCGTGCCGGCGCCTCCGGATGACTCCGATTTGTTCGCTGAGGGCATGGAGCATTATGAGGGCGACGGCGCGTTCAATGAGTTTCGAGACCTGCCGCCATTGGAATTAGCCTTTACCGGCAAGTTCAACCGTCCGCTTCCGATTAGCGCGGAAGGGGAGACGGAGGTGCATCGCGCGCTGGGGTTCGATCATCGTGGACGCGTAGACGTCGCCCTCGTTCCCGACGCGCCGGAAGGCGTTTGGCTGCGGCAGTATCTTCAATCGCGAAGGATTCCTTACTACGCTTTTTCTCACGCTATCCCCGGCAAGGCCACAGCCGCCCACATCCACATTGGTCCGGGAAGCACACGCCTGGCCAGTCAGGCCACCACCCGGTTGAGCAAACGTACCGGCACTCGCACGCATAGCGCCGACTAGCGAATGGCCCTGGCCCCGCGCGTTTTTCTCACCGCCGAACAGATCCAGAAGCGCGTGCGCGAAATGGGCGAGCAGATCAGCGCCAACTATCCGGAAGGTCCGCTCTATCTCATCTCGGTCCTCAAAGGCGCTTTTATCTTCATGGCGGACTTGTCGCGCCACATTAAGACGCCGTCGCGCATCGAGTTCATGGGGATTTCGAGTTATGGGCGCGGCAAAACATCGTCGGGCGAAGTGAAGGTCACCAAGGATCTGGATGTCTCCATCGAAGGGCATCACGTGCTGATCGTGGAAGACATTGTCGATAGCGGCGTGACGCTGACCTACCTGATGAATCTGCTGGAGCAGCGGCGTCCCAAGTCCCTGGCGATCGCGACGTTGCTGGACAAGCCCGAGAAGCGCCTGCGTGCCGTGCAGGTAGCCTATGTCGGTTTTCAGATCCCTGACGAATTTGTGGTCGGCTACGGGCTGGATTTCGCCGAGGACTACCGGAACTTGAGCGACATTTGCGTCCTGACGGAGGACGCAGATGTCGCGGGATTAGGGGTTGGGGGTTAGGGACCAGGCACGGGTGAGAAAAGCTTCGCCGTTCGAACACTATTGGGTGAATGGTAAAGAGCTTTCGGGATCTGGACGTGTGGCACTTGGGGGTAGAACTTGCGGAGACCGTTTATCGCATCACTGCGCGATTTCCCAAGGCTGAGCTCTTCGCGCTAACCGCTCAAATGAGACGAGCAGCCGTTTCGATACCTTCTAACATCGCAGAAGGGCGAGCTCGCGATTCAACCAGGGAATACTTGCATTTCCTTGCCATTTCGCGTGGGTCTCTGGCAGAGTTGGAAACCCAGCTCGAACTCGCAATACGCCTTGATTACACGGATTCCGATTTGCACGCTGCCAGGACTCAGAGTGAAGTGCTTGGCAAAAAACTGAACCGGCTTCATTCCTCGATCCGCTCCAAGCTGCCAACGACAAAACCTAGTCCCCAAACCCTAACCCCCAATCCCTAGACTTTGGGTGGCAGATCGCGGGCCGCGCAGACGGACGCGAATTCGCTCGTCTTATGGCTCCCATCGCAGAATGGTTTGTTCGCGGAATGCCCGCAGCGGCACAGCGAAATGATGGTGCGGCCGCCGAGCCCGAACTCTTTACCTTCGGCGTCATGCATACTGAAATCGCCTTCGATGCGAATCGAACCGTTGTTGTTCACTGTTACTTTCGTTGACGCCATGCTTGCGATGGTAACAGATTGCCTCCTCTTGACTCTTCTCGGCTGGTAGAATCGGGAAAAGCATGATCCAATTCGTCCTGGAAACGGACCGCGCGCTGTTTGAAGACACCATGCGGTTTGCGCAGCAACAGACCCGGAAGCTGGTAGAGGCTCATCCCGGCTTCTATCCGATGTACACCGTCGAAGGAAAATGGAAGCACGAAGGTCAGGTATGGACCAATTGGTGCGACGGTTTTTTCCCCGGAATGATGTGGATCTTCCACAAATGGAACCTCGCCTCTGGAGGCGGTGACAAATTCTGGCTAGAGCAGGCCATTCGCTACACCACTCCCGCTCGCGCCGCGCCAGCACGACCGCGATGTTCACGATCTTGGATTCATCTTCATGTCCACCTATTACCGGTGGTATCGCATGACACAAGATCCCAAGCTGAAAGACGCGCTGATTCAGGCGGGCAAAACCGAATCGTTGCGGTTCAAAGAGAACGGGCAATACCTGCGCTCGTTTGTCGGCGAGAATTCGATCTTTATCGACATCATGATGAATGTCGGGATCATCTTTTATGCCGCGCGGGAAACGGGCGATCGCCGGTTGCGCGACATCGCTTTGCGGCACTGCCTGACGACGCGCCGCAATTTGGTTCGCGGCGATGGCTCCACGGCGCAGGAAGGGATTTTCGATCTGCAGAGCGGCGAATTCCTTCGTCAGAGCACGCAACAGGGTTACCGGAGCGATTCTTGTTGGTCGCGCGGCGCAGGCTGGGCGCTGTACGGCTTCAGCCTTTCGTACGAGTACAGCCGCGATCCGCGGTTTCTGGAGACGGCCGAATCCTGCGCCGACTACTTCATCACCCATTGCAACACCGATGGCGTTCCGCCCTGGGACTTTAATGCGCCGCCTGAGTCGCGCCGTTTGCTCGACACTTCCGCCGCAGCCATTGCCGCCTCCGGATTGTTGCGCCTCTGCCGCCTTCTCCAGGATCCCGTCAAGGGGCATCATTATTGGTCGCTGGCCATTCGAATCCTGCGCACGCTGTGCGAGCAGCACGTAGCGAAGAAGGACAAAAAGTGGGAGGGCATTCTGAAGGGCGGCGTTTACCATCTGCCCAAGGAATTGGGCGTCGACGAATCGGTGATCTGGGGCGAATACTTCTTTGTGGAAGCGCTGGAACAGGCCCTGCAACAACTGGGCTGACGGACCGCTTACTGACGTGCGCGGCTCGGTAAAGAACGCGGTCCTAAGTGACAAGCCCTATCCGTCAGGCCGCGATTCTTGCCGATAACTATGTAGGATGCTCGTTCAACCACCGGTCAATTACTACGATCTTCTGCAGATCAATCCGCGCGCGGAAATCGAAACCATCGAGCGCGTGTATCGAATTATGGCGGCGCGATATCGGCCCGAAAACCAACAGACCGGCGACGCCGAAAGGTTTCGGATGCTGAACCAGGCGTACCAGATTTTGCGCGATCCGCTGAAGCGCCAGGAGTATGACCGGCAATTTGAAGTGAACCCGGCGGGGCCGCTCCCGATCTTTCTGGGAAAAGAGTTCACCGATGGAATCGATGCTGAGGCCAAGATCCGCGTCGGCGTACTGTGTTTACTCTACAGCAAGCGCCGCGCAAATCCGGATTACGCCGCGCTCTCCCTGCTCGACATGGAGAACATCATGGCCTTTCCGCGCGAGCGGCTGTTGTTCGCGCTGTGGTACCTCCGCGCGAAGCGCTTTGTGCTGCAGGACGATCGCAGCAGCTTTATCATCGCTGCGGAGGGTGTCGATTTCCTGGAAAGCCAGCTCCCCACCAATCAGATCCTCTACAAGATATTTCGCGATACCGAATCGGGTGTCATGGTCTACCCGAAGGCTCTCACGTCGAAAACGTCTTAGTAGTGACTACTTGGATGAAAGCACGAACACATTGCCATCCAGGTCTTTGAAGATCGCCGACGTGCCCCAATGTTCCTTCTTGGGCGGCTGCTGGAACTCCACGCCGCGACCGGACATCTCTTCGTAGGTTTTATCCACGTTGTCGCTCATGAATGTAATATTCGAAAATGTTCCGATGCGCGCTTCATGCCCCGGCGGTGTGAACAGAACCACTGTGGTTTCGCCGCCGGGAATGGAAAGCTCCAGCCACCTTTGCGCCCCGTCGAAAGGCTGATCGGTCAGGATCTGGAATCCTAGCTTCTGGGTGTAGAAATCCAGCGCCTGGTCCTGGTTCTTCACCGGAATGCTCACGAATTTGACCGCTTTGATCATGCAATCAGACTAAGCGAGAGACGCGGCGTTTGCAATCCGATTTCGCTTGCTATAGCATTTAAAAGTATAGTGGCGCGGATCGACGATTACGTTTTGGATGTGCTGATGCGCGACCTGGTGGGGCACGACCGTTCACCTTCCGCCTATCTGGTATACCTGCATCTCTGGAGCCAGACCGTCGGCCGCCGCGCCAAAACCGCGCGCCTGAGTCATCAAATGGTGGCCAGCGCCACCGGTTTGTCCAAGAGCGCCGCACAGGTTGGCATGCGCAGGCTGGTGCGCCGGCGCCTGGTGAGCGTCCAGCGGGAATCCGCCACCGCGACGCCGGAATATCGGATTCTGCGGCCCTGGCGCGGAAAAGCCAAAGCAAATGCGCTAAAGGCGAAACAGCAGTGAGCCCCAGAGCCACCACTCTCCTTCGCCAGCTCGGCATTGGCAGCGCGACGGCGCTGGTGATCTCGAACATGATTGGCACGGGCATCCTCACCACCTCCGGTTTTCTCGCCGCCCAACTTGGCTCGGCGCAGTGGGTGCTGTTGATTTGGGGTGTTGGCGCGGTGTGTGCGCTGGCGGGCGCGTTTTGCTACTCCGAATTGGGTGTCAACTTCCCCAGCTCTGGGGGCGAGTACGTTTATCTCACGGAGGCCTTCGGGCCCACTTGGGGCTTCATGACCGGCTGGATTTCTTTCTTCGCCGGATTCTCCGCGCCCATTGCCGCGGCGGCACTGGCATTTTCCGATTATCTCGGACATTTCTCCGCCGGCTTGAGACTGGATAGCGCCCGACATGTCATCGGATCGGGCTCGTGGGAACTGAAGCTGGGCGAGGCGCAGATTCTGGCCGGCGCGATCATCGCGCTCTTTACCTTCATCAATTGCCTGGGGATTCGCCGCACGTCGCGGGTTCAAAACGTGCTCACCTCTTTGAAGATTCTGATCATTCTGACCTTCCTGGTCGCGGGATTCGCCTTTGGGCGGGGAAGCTGGGAGAACTTCCTGCATCCGGCGATTCGCACCTCCGTCACGCCCCTGTTCGCGCAATTTTTCGTGAGCCTGTTTTACATTTATGTTGCCTATAGCGGATGGAACGCGGCAACCTATGTAGCCGAGGAGTTGCAACATCCGGCTCGCACGCTCCCGCTCTCGTTGGCTTACGGAACTGCGTTGGTTGCGGCGCTGTTTATCGGTCTCAACGTTTTGTTCATCTACGCGGTGCCGCTCGAGTCGATGAAAGGGGTGGTAGCGGTGGGCGCGCTGGCGGCCCAGCATCTCTTCGGACCCGCGGTGGGGGGCATCTTCGCCGCCGCGATGGCGCTTTCCCTGCTTGCCACCGTGAATGCGGAAGTCACCGTCGGCCCGCGCCTTTACTACGCAATGGCCAAGAACGGTGCATTTTTCAGTATGGCCGCGAAAGTGGACCCGCGCTGGCACACCCCCCTCGTCGCGATCGTCTGCCAGGGTGTCTGCGCCATTCTCATGACCGTCGCGCCGTTTCTGAATCTGCTGCTCTATATCGGACTGCTACTCAACTTTTTTGCCGTGCTCTCCGTAGGCTCGCTCTTCATCTTCCGCCGGCGGCCGGGCTGGCAGAAGCTGGGCGTAGTGAGTTTCGCCTATCCGCTGTTGCCCGTGTTCTTTGTGGCGGTGGGGGTGTGGATGACGATCCTGGGCGTGATGCTTCGCCCTGGTATTTCAGCCATCGCGATGCTTACCGTGGCGGCTGGCGCGGCGGTCTATCACTTTAGGATTCGAAAAGCTTAGGCGAATTGACCGCCCGGCGGCCCAGCGCGAATAATGGCGAATGGACTACTTCGCGGCGTTGAAGCGCTTCTCGATCTCCGGCCAGTTCACCACGCTCCACCAGGCGGCGATGTACTCCGGGCGGCGGTTCTGATACTTGAGATAGTAGGCGTGCTCCCAGACATCCAGGCCCATGATGGGGGAGTTTCCTTCCATCACGGGGCTGTCCTGATTGGCGGTGGAAATAATCTCGACGCCCTTGCTGTTCTTGATGAGCCAGGCCCAACCGGAGCCAAAACGGGTGGTGGCCGCGGCGCCGAATTTTTCCTTGAATGTGTCGAAGCTGCCGAACGCGGATTGGATGGCGCCGGCCACGTTGCCGGAAGGGCTGCCCCCGGCGCTGGGCGCGAGAATCTGCCAGAACATGGAGTGGTTGATGTGGCCGCCGCCGTTGTTGCGCACCGCGGTCTTGATACTGTCGGGCACGATGGCGCAATTATTCGCCAGCAACTCCTCCACGGTTTTACTTTGCAAATCGGGCGCCGATTCGAGCGCCTTGTTCAAATTGGTGACGTAAGCGCCATGGTGTTTGTCGTGATGAATCTCCATCGTCTTGGCGTCGATGTAAGGCTCCAGCGCGTCAAACGCGTAAGGAAGCGGGGGAACGGTAAATGCCACAGTAATTCTCCTCTCGATGTTTTAATGTGAACCGGCGAAACCGCCGGCCTTTTCAAAAGCGTCCGCCAGGCGGAACATGCCTGTTTCGTCGAAGTGCCTGGTGAGTATCTGCATGCCCACAGGCAGGCCTTCCGAAGTGCCGCCGCAGGGCACACTCATGCAGGGAATGCCGGCCAGGTCGCCGGTGATGGTGTAAATGTCGGACAAATACATTTCCAGCGGATCGTCCACCTTCTCGCCAATCTTGAACGCGGGCGACGGCGAGACCGGAGCGATAATCGCGTCTACTTCAGTGAAAGCTTTGCGGAAATCCTGAGCGATCAGCGCGCGCACCTTTTGCGCCTTCAAATAATACGCGTCGTAATAGCCGTGGCTCAGCACGTAGGTACCCAGCATGATGCGGCGTTTGCACTCGGCGCCAAAACCCTGGCCGCGCGTGGCGCGATACATGCCGCTGAGCGTTTCTTCGTTCGCGCGCGTCGTATAGCGCACGCCGTCGTAGCGCGCCAGATTCGAACTGGCCTCCGCGGTGGCGATGATGTAGTAACAAGGCACGGCGTACTTGGTGGCGGGCAGGCTGATGTCGCGGATTTCGCAGCCCAGTTTTTTCAGCACTTCAACCGCCTGCTGGATGCGATCGCCCGATTCGCTCGCCAGTCCTTCGAAGTATTCGCGAGGCAGGCCGATCCTGGTGCCCGCCACCTCGCCATCCAGCTGCGCCGTGTAGCGGGGAACTGGGGCAAAGGCGGATGTTGCGTCGCATTCGTCGCGGCCGGCCATGGTCTCAAGCACCAGAGCCGCGTCCCGGACCGTGCGGGCGAAAGGTCCAATGTGATCGAGCGAGCTGGCGAATGCCACCAGGCCGTGGCGAGACACGCGTCCATAAGTCGGAGTAACCCCGACGACGCCGCAGAAGGAGGCCGGCTGTCTAACTGACCCGCCCGTGTCCGAGCCAAGCGCCGCGACAGCGGTTCCCTGCGCTACCGCCGCTGCCGAGCCGCCGCTCGAACCACCCGGCACGCGATCGAGCGCGACGGGGTTGCGCACCGGCCCGAACGCGGAGTTTTCGGTGGATGAGCCCATGGCGAACTCGTCGCAATTCGTTTTCCCGAGAACCACGGCGCCCGCTTCTTCCAGGCGCGTCACCGCCGTTGCGTTGTACGGCGGGATGTAGCGTTCGAGCAGCCGCGAGCCGCACGTGGTCCGGACGCCTTCGGTAACGATGACGTCCTTCACCGCCAGCGGGACACCCGCCAGCGGCCCGGCATTTTCGCCCGAGGCAAGTTTCCTGTCCACGCGTTCGGCCGCCGCCAGTGCGCGTTCCGGGCAAAAATGCAGATATGCGTTGGTCTTCCGATTTTCGCTCTGGGCGAACTGAAGCGCGGATTCTGCCAGCTCCACGGCGCTGAATTTGCGCGCGGCGAGACCGGCCTGAATTTGTTCGACGGTGAGCGAGGCGACGGAAGATTCGATCATCGCTCAATTACCTTCGGAACTTTGTAGTAACCGGCGCCGGCCAGCGGTGCGTTGGCAAGAGCCGCCGCATTGCCGATGGGCGGGATTATTTCATCGGCGCGCAGCGTGGCGGTCTCTTCACTCTGATACAGCACTTGGGCCATGGGCTCAACCCCGGAGGTGTCGATCCCGTTGAGCGCGTCCATGTGCGTGAGGATCTCGTCCATGTCTTTGGCAAGGCGAGCGATCTCGGGATCGGTCAGCTTCAGATTCGCGAGGTCGGCAACATAGCGGACCTCGGACTCGGTAATTTTCACGCGGAGGCCTTTTTCGTCCGAGGTCTTGATTCGCCGAGGGCTCTGGTGCGCGCCTGCTTGTATAAGATGCGCAGAACGGGGTCTTGGATACTATCGGCGTCGTCGGGCGAGACGTTCTCACTGTGACTTTGCGCCGATTGCGGCGGACGCCGTAGCGCGCTTCGGGCGATGCGAAACTCCAGATCGGTGACCACGCCGCCGCCAAGAACTTCGGCGAGTTTGGCCAGAATATCGAAACGGAGATGAAAGAGCTGCTTCTGCCAGATGGCGTCGTCGGTTTCAATCACCAGAGACCCGCGCACCAGCGCTTTTGGGCAGGCGTGCACGGCAATGCGTTTCCCCACCGCTGCCGGCCAAGCGGCAAACGCCAGCTGGTCGGGTGAGATGGTATCGGAAAATTTGAGTTTGGCGAGGGCCTTGCCGGCTCGTTCCATTCGGACCGAACTCAATTTTAGCATTCATGAGGTTTCAGTTGGGTTCACCCCAAGCGCCGCATGGTTCGGATGGTGAAGAACAGGCCTCCCGCGAGCACCAAGCCGGCGAACAGGAACATCGCGCGCTGCTCCCAAGTGAACGTCCCGAGCAGACTTAAGACGAAAATAGTATTGACGGCGATGGTAGCCGCCATGAGGCACATCCACGTGAAGAGCATGTGAGCTAGTCTCCTGCTTTATCCGACGTGTGCCGATAGACGGACAACGTGATAAGGGAGTAAAAATTCTGTAACGCACTCTGGTGTGTTACCAATCGAACATGGCCGCAAATCGTATCGTCGTGGTTGGCGCTGGAGTCATCGGCGCATCCATTGCCTATCACCTGGTGAAGCGCGGCGCAAACGTCGTGATCGTGGAAGCCGTCCGTCCCGGCGGCGGCGCCACCGAAAAATCGTTCGGTTGGATCAACGCGACGTTCTCCAAACGCCCGCGCGCGTATTTCGATTTGAATCAATTGGGCCTGGCCGGCTGGCGAAGGCTGGAGATTGAACTGGGCGGCGAGCTGAAAGTGCAGTGGGGCGGGAGTGTGGCATGGTCGGTTGCGGCGACGCCCGCGAACGGGACAGCGGAAGACTTGCGGGAAAATGTGCGCAGGCACCAGGAGTGGGGCTACGCCACCCATTTGATCAACGAAGAGGAGTTCCGCCGGCTATTGCCGAACGTCACGCCGGGTGAATTCGATGCGGCTTGCCATTGCGAGTTCGAGGGCGCGGTGGATCCGGTGGATGCGTTGAAGGCGCTGCTGCGCCAGGTACGCGAGTTGGGCGGAGAAGTGCGGTATCCGTTCCAGGCGGACGGGTTGAAACTGGAGGGCGGCCGCGTGAAGGCGATTCGCGCCGGCGAGAGTACCATCGACGCCGACGTCGTGGTGCTGGCGTCCGGCGTAGCTACCCAACGGCTGGCGGAAATGGCGAAGGTGAGCATTCCTCTGAAGGAGTCGCAGGGCGTGCTGGTCCACACACGGCCACAGCCGAAGCTGATCGATCGGGTGGTGCTGGCGCCCGGCGTGCACTGCAAGCAGAAGCTGGATGGACGGGTGGTGGTGGGGGGCCAGATTGTGGCGGGCGTCGGCACCGCCGATGGCGAGGCGCCAGATCCAGCCGATAACGGCCAGCGCATACTGCGGGAGGCGGCGCGGGTGCTGCCGGGGGTTCGTGGCGTCGCGGTGGAACGCGTGACGGTGGGGCTTCGGGTGATGCCGGTGGACGAGTATCCAATTGTAGGATTCTGTGACGCGTGCCCGAACCTTTATGTCGCAGCCATGCACAGCGGGGTAACTCTGGCGCCGTTAATCGGGCAACTGGCGGCGCTCGAGATTTTGGACGGCGCACAAGTCAGCTTGCTGGAGCCGTACAGACCGTCGCGGTTCGCCGATTAACGCCTAATTCGAAACCGGTAACGTAGCCGAATTAGCGGCAATTCCGTTTTGCGTCACGACAACAGTCGGATTGCCGGAAGGCGTGCCGGCGGGCACCTGGAAGTCGATCTGATAGAGGCCGACGGAGCCGGGTGTGAGTCCGGCGAAGACGACGTTGGCGGTTTGCGATCCCACAGTGACCTTTGGCTGCACTGTGACATTGGCGAATGTCGGTGGTCCCGGCGATACGGCTCCGGACTGAACGGCGGGTTTGGTGGCGCCCATCCCCACCAGATAGATGATCAAATACTCGCCGGGCTTGGCGGGATTGGCGCTGGTAACGAGCGAGTAGTCCACCGAGTGCTGTGCGATGATTTGGCCGCCCGAAGTGGCTGCTACTCCAGGCGCGACGGGAACGATATCGATCATTTGAGGCAGCGTCAGCGCGTTGTTGACGCTGAGGACGACGGGAATCTGTTGGGTGGCTGTGACTTCATTGGGAATTTGCAGGTTGATCTGTCCGCTGCTTAAGAAATAGAGCGGAGCTTGCAAGGGCCCGATCAACGCGTACGTGTTGTTGAAATTCGTGGGCAGAGGAAGTTTGCCGGTAGAGACGGGCGCGGTGCCGAGACCAGTGCCGTACACTGCCGCGATGGTTCCGGGCGATAGAGGCGCTCCAACCACCGGATTCAGGTTGTTGGCGGTACCACCTGGATAGATGGTTGGGGGCGGCGTCTGGTTCTGCGCGATACCCCCGTAGAGCTTGGCGGTGGCGGGTTGCAAGGCGCCCGAGTTGGCGTTGAGGGTGACCACCATGTTCGCGTTGATGCCGCCCGGCTGCCAGGTTGTGGAGTAATTCCCGAGCGTGTCGCCGGCCATGTTGAGCGGCGCATCGCCATTGGAGAAACTCGCCACCACGTTGCCGTTGGCGACAGGCGCCCCGCAGTCGTCATTAAGCTGGACGATCAAAGTGGCGGGCCATCCAGCGGGAACTGCAAAATTATTGGCCAGGCCGGTCTCCGTGATCGCCAGTTTACTCGCGGCGCAACCGGCCGCGCGGGGCTTGTAGCCCGCCGAGGCTGAAGCTTCGACGAAGCGGTTGGCTGCACAACGAACGTAACGTTGACCGATTGAAGCAACGAACCGATGGATATGTTCACGTCCCCCGAGTAGATGCCCGCGGCAAGGCCGGTGGGGTCCACCGATACAGAAATCAAACCGGCGGTCTGCCCGCTCACCGGACCGGCGACGGGAGTGATAAGCCAGGTGCCATTGTCGGAGGTTGAGGCCGCCGCGGTGAAATCCACCGCTGAGGCGCTGCTGGTATTGATCTGGACTTGCTGAGGGGCGGGCGCGGCGCCGCCGGCAACCGTGGTGAAGAACAGGCCGCCAGGAGACAGATTGGGCGACGGAGCCGAGCCGCTTGGCTGCAGGTTCAAAACCGCCGTAACATACTGCGGCGAATTCAGTGAATTTGGATCGGTAATTTCAACGATCGCGTAGTATGGACCGGCAGGAAGCTCGGTGGCGTTGGGAGCGAGCGCCAGGGTGAGCAGGCCCGGAGTACTGCTGGCCGCGCTTCCGCTCGAGGAAACCAAGCTCAGCCAGTTGGAGCCAGTAGACAAGTTGGCGTTCCAATGGACAGTGGAACTCGGATCCCCCAGGTTGAGGACATTGACGATCTGCGTCGCGGTGGATCCGCCGCCTTCCACCGCTTGGAATAATACACCTGTGGTGTTCAACGCGAGAATGGGGCCATTGGCTGCAACGAAGAGCGATATAGGCGTTTCGACATTTCCGCCCGCAGAGGAGGAGACCAGGATCATGTCGTGGTAGGCGCCTACCGACAGGCCGGTGGTGTTTACTTCAACTTGAACAAAGACCGGAGCGTTGCGCGTAGTGGTGTTGGAGCTGGCCGTGATGCTGGCGATCCAGGGGCTATTGCCCACCGCGGACGCGGTGAAGTTTAACGATCCGGCGCCGTTATTCGATACCAGCAGTTCTTCGGTAAGTTTCCCGGGGGTGGCCGAACGGGCGGCGAAATTCAGCATCGCTGGAGCTACCGTCACTTGCTGGGGCGTGCCCGTAACATTGAGTGTCACTGCAATTTCGGTAGCAAGTCCATTGGTATCTAGAACCTGGATACCGCGCGGCATACGCTCCCGCCGGCAGGGTGCCTTGATCGACGCTCACCACCAGCCCGGCAGGTACGGCGCCGCTGGCTGGAGTGACGGTGATCCACGAAGGCGCCGCCGTACCGCTCTGTCCGCCATTAACGACAGCGCTGAAGCTGATAGGCGGTGTCGCTCCGTTGGCCGGCACGATGGTGATTCCTTGCGTGGGCGGAGCAGCGCCGTTCAGATTGGCATTGAACGTGAGACTCAGCGGCGCCACTTGAATTTGAGAAACCGCCGTGGCAAAAGTGACCTGGAACGGCATCACGGTCTGGGCGCGAAGGCTATCGGTTACCCCAATGTTGAAGCTGTATGTCCCCGCCTTGGTGGGAGTGCCGTTGAGCACGCCGCTTGGAGTGATGGTAATCCCCGGCGGATTATTGTTCATGGAAAAGATGTAGGGCGGAGTTCCGCCGCCGGCGGCAATCTGTTGAGAGTAGGCCACGCCCACCGGTCCATTCGGCAGCGGCGAACTGGTGGTGATGGTGAGCTTCGGGTTGATTGTGAGGCTGTACTGGAACTGGGTTTGTATCCCGTTTTCGTCAGTAACTATGACCAGAAAACCGAAGGTTCCAGCGGCGGTGGGTGTTCCTTTCAGCGTACCTGCCGCTGTTCAGGCTGAGACCCGGAGGCAAAGAATTCTGACTGAACGGATCCACGGGCTCTACACTAAACGTGAAGCTTCCTCCGGTACAGCCGGAAACCATGAAGGTGAGTTGAGGGTAAGGAACGTTCACGTCGCCAGGAGGAAGGGGAGAGGACGGATCGGGAGAAAGCGTGGGCGAGCAGGCGGCGACCACGACGATCGTGTAGGACTGACAGCTTAAGGTCTGCGCGGAAGAATTGTACTCCGCTTCAACCTCGAAAGGATATATGCCCGCTGCAATCGGTGTGCCGGTGATGCTGGTGGTGGTAGACGTCGTGGCCGTATCCAGGGTCAACCCGGGCGGCAAGCTGCCCGCCATCAGGCCCCAGGTGACCGGGAACATCCCGAATGACTCGTTCTCCGTAAGGTTGACAGAATACGGGGTTCCGACGGTTCCGCTCGCCACCGATGTTGGTGTGATGTTGTTGGTACACTGCGCCGAGAGCACGCATACAGACGCCAGAGAGAATAAGATCGCGATTGCGAGAGAGCGTATCTCGGCCATTCTACGAGACTTCGTTGAATGGAACCTTTCGATGCTTTTGTACGTCTTCTTACACAGAGAAGCGTGAGTCATCTACCTTCTCCTCCTCTGATTCTGGCGCGGTGCAGTAGAGACAGACCGCGCCACTTTGTCCCGCTAAAAGCTTATTCTACTGCGGCTTCTGCCAATTTTTCAAAGAATTTCTTGATGATCATCTTGGAAGTGGTGTCCAGCAGCCTCTGACCCACACTCGCGATCGTTCCACCAACCTGCACGTCGCCTTCATACTTTACTTCGGTTGATTCCGCTTGTCCGATTAGGTTGAGCAACCCTGCGCCTTTGAGAAATCCAATTTTACCCGTGCCTTCCACCATCAGTCGAAAGCTTTCGGGCGGATTCTGATCCGCCAAACGAACCTTGCCGGTGAAGAGGCCGCCGATGCTGGCAATCGCCATCTTCATCTTCATTTCGTATTCGTCTTCGGCGATTTTGTCCAGATGGTCGGTACCCGGCATGCACTTGGCGAGGACCGCCGGGTCTTGCAGCAACTGATAGGTTCGTTCGCGACTGGCCGGAACAATATAAGAACCGCTAATCGTCAAGCAGTCCTCGAGCTCGCGATCGCCAGCGCGCGCATGGTGTAAACGGTAGCGAGGTGCTTACGGTAGGCAGCCGACGCGTTGAGATCGGAATTGGCTTCCAGTCCAAGTTTCTCAAGGTCGGCGGCAACCAGCGCGGCGGCTTTCTGGATGTCGGCTGGCGCACCGGCTGTCCCTTCCAGCGCTTGCTCGACGTTGATGGCCCGGTATGGCTTCCCGGCGAGTCCGGTGACGCCGACGCGCGCGAAAGTCACCATGCCCCCGGCTTTCCGGATGCGTGCGGCGATGCCGACGATGGCGAATCCGGACGCGGGCTGGACCACTTTCTGATAGCTGGTTCCAGCGGTTTTATCTTCCACCGGGACGATCACCTCGCGGATCAGTTCACCTGGTTCGAGCGCGGTGGTGAAGGTATCGACGAAGAAATCGGCGATCGGCATTTCCCGCTCCGCCTTGGCGGTGACCAACACGACGCGAGCCTCGAGCGCCAGCAGCGACGCCGGGTAATCGGCTGCCGGATCGGCATGCGCGACGCTTCCGCCGATGGTGCCGCGGTTGCGAACCTGAATATCGCCGATGTTGGCGGCGGCTTCGGCCAGGAGCGGACAATTGGCGCGGAGGAGGGTGGAGCTTTCCACCTCGTAGTGCGTGGTGGTGGCGCCGATGCGGATAATGGCTCTGTCCTGGCTGTCCTGGTCCCGGCGAATGTAGCTGAGATCGGGAATGCGGCTGATGTCGACGATTTGCTCAGGCGTTGCCAGGCGCAGCTTCATCAGCGGGATCAAACTCATTCCGCCCGCCAGCGCTTTTGCTTCGCCATCGTTACCCAACAGCCGGAGAGCTTCGCTCAAATTCGCCGGCGCGATGTATTCGAAATTCTGGGCGATCATGCGCGGCCTCCCGCCTGAATCAAATTCCAGATTTTCTCGGGCGTCAAGGGCATGTCGATATGCCGCACCCCGAGCGGGCTCAACGCATCCACCACCGAATTGACGACGGCCGGTGAACAGCCGATGGTGCCGGCTTCGCCCACGCCCTTTACCCCCAGCGGATTCACCGGCGATGGGGTGATGGTGTGGCCGGTCTCGATCCAGGGAATGTTGCTGGCCTTGGGCAGCGCGTAGTCCATGAACTCGCCTGTGACCAACTGGCCGCTGTCATCATAAACGGCCTGTTCCCAAAGCGCCTGGCCCAGCCCTTGAACCACGCCGCCGTGGACCTGGCCGTCCACCACCAGCGGGTTGATGATGTTGCCACAGTCGTCCACAGCCACGTAGCGCTCCAGCGCAATCGCGCCGGTCTCGCGATCCACTTCGGTTACGACAATGTGAGCCCCGAACGGGAATGTGAAGTTGGGCGGCTCCCAAAAATAAGTGGCCACCAGGCCGGGCTCCGTGTTGGGCGGCAGCTTCATCGCGCGGTAGGTGGCTGAGGCGATCTCAGAGAACGGCATCGACTTGCCGGTCTTGTTGCAGGTGCAGGCGCCATTGGCCAAGGTGACGTCGTCCGAATCGAGCAGCATCGCGCCGTATTTCTTGACCTTTTCTTTCAGCTCCTGGATGGCGAAGTACATGGCGGAGCCGCCGATGGCGGTGCCCCGGCTGCCAAACGTTCCGATGCCGTATTGGACGATGGCGGTGTCGCCATGCAACACCACCACATCGTCGATACTCACGCCCAACTCGTCGGCGGCGATCTGAGCGAAGGTGGTCTCTTCGCCCTGTCCGTGCGGCGAGCAGCCAGTCATCACGGTGACGGTGCCGCCCGGCTCGATCTTCACCGTGGCGCTCTCCCAGCCGCCGGCGGGGGTTGCGGGCGATGGGCCAAAGGCGCAAATCTCGCCATAGGCAGACATGCCGATGCCGAACAGACGGCCTTCCGCCCGCGCGCTCTTCTGTTCCTCTCTTAGCTTCGTGTAACCGGCGGTATCCATCGCCTTTTGGAGCGGCGCCGCGTAGTTGCCACTATCGTAGCTGAGTCCGGTTGCGGTA
The DNA here is from genome assembly GCA_963747945.1 of Bryobacterales bacterium. Lineage (GTDB taxonomy): Bacteria > Acidobacteriota > Terriglobia > Bryobacterales > Bryobacteraceae > Palsa-89. Next base: position 74,583 of record CAVVHB010000020.1, on the reverse strand, counting down.
GCGTACGGGAATTCGTCTTTGCCGATGAAATTCTTGAAGCGAATCTCGGCCGGATCCATTTTCAATTCCGCCGCCAGAATGTCCACCATGCGCTCGATCCCGTGAGTAGCCTCTGGCCGGCCCGCGCCACGATAGGCATCCGTGGCCATGCAATTGGTAAACGCACCGACAATGTCGGCGCGGATATTCTGGCACTTATAAAGGCCGGGCATCATCAGGACCGACAGCGTGGGAATGGCCGGCGTAAGCAGCGTAAAAAACGCGCCGAGATCCTGAATCAGCTTCAGTTTGATGGCGAGAATGGTTCCATCGCGCTTGGCCGCAATTTCGTAGAAGTCCACGTGCCCGCGGCCATGAATGGTGCCGGTGAAGTTTTCACGCCGGCTCTCGATCCATTTGACCGGTTTGCCGATCCTCATCGCGACGAAACCCATGAGCGCCTCTTCGGCATACACCTGCATCTTGCTTCCGAAGCCGCCCCCGATTTCGGGCGTCACAACGCGCATGTGGTTTTCCGGCAGCCCCAGCATGGCTGCCAGCAGCGTGCGCGCCAGGTGCGGGGCCTGCGTTGTGAGGTGGATGGTCATCGATTTGTCGCCCGAACGCCAGTCCGCCACGCAGCCGCGCGTCTCCATGGAAGAGGGGATCAGCCGCTGGCTGGTGATGCGCTCCTTCACCACCACATCGGCGGCGGCGAAAGCCTTGTCCACCTCGCCACCTTCCTGGTGAAAGGTAAAAGCAGTGTTGTCGGGCCATTCCGGATGCACCGCGGGCGCGCCGGGCGCGACGGCCTTCTCTGGATCGGTTACAGCGGGCAGCGGATCGTAGTCCACGACCACCGCCTCGGCGGCGTCGCGCGCGATGTAGCGATCGGAAGCCACTACTACCGCCACCGGATGCCCGACGTAATAGACGCGATCCAGCGCGAGTATGTGATGATGTGGAACCCTTAGGCCGGGCAGGGAAGCGCCGCACGGTACCGGTCCCACTTTCTCCGTGTCTTTGCCGATGAAAACCGCGCTGACGCCGGGAAACTCGAGCGCCGGTTTGATGTCGATCGATTTAATCCTGGCCGCCCCGTGCGGGCTGCGCACGATGCAGGCGTGCTGCATGCCCGGCAACTGAATGTCGTCCACGTAAGTGGCGGTGCCGGTAATCAGGCGGGGATCTTCGCGGCGGCGGATACGCTTTCCAACCAGGAGTTCCGTTTTCGTTGTGGTGATGGCCATAAGTCCTCGGTTACGCTTTCGCCGCCACAGCCCTCACGGCATTTACGATGTGCTGGTAGCCGGTGCAGCGGCACAAATTACCTTCCAGACCTTCTCGAATCTCTTCGTCCGTTGGGCTGGGATTGCGCTCGATGATTTGCTTGGCCGTCATGATCATTCCCGGCGTGCAAAATCCGCACTGCAGGCCGTGCTCGTTCCAGAAGGCCTCCTGCATGGGGTCAAGCTGGTCGCCCGATACCAGCCCTTCGATGGTCAGCACGTTGCGGCCGTCGGCCTGGACGGCGAACATGGTGCAGCTTTTGATGGCTTTGCCATCGACGTGTACCGTGCAAGCGCCGCACAGCGAGGTCTCGCACCCGATATGCGGTCCCGTCAAACCGGCCACTTCGCGCAGGTAGTGGATGAGGAGCAGGCGCGGCTCGACGGTGTCGGTGCGCTTGGCTCCATTGATGTTTAGAGTGATGGATCGAGTCATGTTGGAAGTCCCAGCGGATATGACGATAACACAAGCGGCCCAGACGCGGAAAGAGACGCGGCATATCCAAGTGCTCCAGCCAATCGGCTAGTATTTTTCTAGCCAGTAAACTCCCGGGACGTTACCCTCGTCTACACACCGTAGCTTTCGCATGAGTTCGGCTTAAAGGAAAGACGGCATGACTTCCCGTTCGACGATATCGATCCGTTACATCCACGCTGTGGCTCTGATTTGTTTATCGGTATGCACCGCTGTGGCGCAGACGGCCACCTCTCGCATCGTGAGCGCCGCGAACGCGTTCATTTCGACCCTCGATGAGAAGCAGCGGCAGAAGGTGATGTTCGCGTTCGATGACGAACAACAGCGCAAACGCTGGTCGAATCTACCGACCGGGTTCGTTCCCCGGGGCGGCATCAGCCTGAAGGAGATGACTCCAGCCCAGCGTTCCGCCGCGCTGGCGCTGGTCGCCTCAGCGCTCAGCCACCATGGTTTTGAGAAGGTTCAGCAAATTATGGAGGGCGACGAAGTCAACAAGGCGACCGAAGGTAACGGACCGCCGTTCGGTAGAGGGCCTGGCAGCCCACCACCTGGCGGAGGGAGTCCACCACCCGGCGCAGGAGGCCCGCCGTTTGGAAATGGGAACGGCCCTGGGGGCAACCGGCCGCCGTTTGGTAACGGAGGCCAAATGTTCGGCAAGGATCTCTACTACGTCTCTATTCTGGGGACGCCGTCCGAGAAGAATCCGTGGATGTTGCAATTTGGGGGGCACCACCTGGCCCTCAATATTACGATCGCTGGGGAGAATGGCATTCTTACCCCAACGCTTACAGGCGCCCAACCGGCTCTCTATAAAGTGAACGGGAAAACCGTGCGACCGCTCGGACCGGAGAGCGACAAGGCGCTCGCGTTGCTCACTTCGCTGGACGGGAACCAGCGGAAACAAGCCATTCTGAATTATCGTGTGGCAGATCTTGTGCTTGGTCCCGGGCAAGACGGGAAAACGATTTTACCCGAGGGTCTAAAGGCTTCGAATATGAACCAGGAGCAACGCGCGATGCTGCTCGACGTTATAGCGGAATGGGCGGGTATCGTTCACGACAGCGCGGCGGCGGCGCGGATGTCGGAACTGAAAGCAGATATGAACGAGACGTGGCTTGCATGGAGCGGCCCAACCAGCGCTGTTCCGGGAAGCAATATTACGGCGTACTACCGGATTCAGGGGCCGCATCTGGTGATTGAGTACGCGCCGCAGCAGATGGGCGGCGATCCCGCGATGCACATCCACACCATGTACCGGGATCCCACGAACGATTACGGCCGGAAGCTCGCCTTCGATAGAGCGAAATGAATAGAGCGAAATGAATCTGATACGGCTGGGTATCGCGGCGGCGGTTCTTCTGTCCCTGGAAGCGCCGGCCTCCGCGCACAGGCTGGATGAGTATCTGCAGGCCACGATCATCTCGGTTGAGAAAGATCGCGTGCAAGCAGCGATGCGTCTCACTCCTGGTGAGGCGGTCTCTTCATTCGTACTGAGGGGCATCGACACCAACGACGACGGCGTGATCTCCGAGGCGGAGCGACGGGCCTACGCCGAGCAGGTGCTGCGCGATGTGTCGCTCAAGATTGACGGGCATATTCTGAGACCTCAGGTGATCTCGGTAGAATTTCCTGGAGTCGAAGAAATGAAAGAAGGACTGGGGGAAATTCAAATCGAGTTCAGCGCGGACTTGCCCCGTAGCGGGCCGAACCGAAGGCTTATCTTTGAAAACCATCATCGAAGCGGGATCGCGGCCTACCTTGTGAATTGCCTGGTTCCGCGCGACCGGGATATCAGGATCGTGGCACAGAATCGAAACGAGCGGCAGTCGTTTTATCGACTGGATTACGCCCAAGCTGGGGCTTCTTCCAACACACTGCTTCGGGGATGGCAAGACGAGCGCGGATGGTTTGGCATGGCCGCGCTTCTTCTGATCGCACGCCTCGCATTTCTTGCTGCTTGCCGGGCCGCAATCAAAGGGAGTGGAACGCCTTGTGGCGCCCCACCCACTGCGCGGAGCTATAAATAGGCGTATAGTTGTTTTGAGCGTCTAACAGCGCCCAGAACAAGGAGATGCAATGAATAAGATCAGCGCCGTAGTTTTGATGACCATGGGACTTACCGCCGTCGGTATGGCTGCGGAATACAAAGGCTTCGTCGAAGACACAAAGTGCTCCACAATACCCGCTATGAAGGGCGATGCCGACTGCGCAAAGAAGTGCATCAAAGGTGGTTCACCGGCGGTTCTGGTGACCGAAGACGGGAAAATCTATAAGATCGCCAACCAGGCCAAGATTGTGGCCATGGCCGGCGAGAACGTCACCGTGATGGGCAAGCTCAAGGGTGACACGCTCACTGTCGCCAGCGTAAAATAAGCGTTCGGTTTTTCGCTAACCACTGCCGGGCCGCGCCTGCGAGCGGCCCGCTCCACTACCTGTCACTCATCTCACCCATCCCGCGGCGGACTAGTCTAAGAGCGCCCTGTTGACATAGTAAACATTTCGTAGTAATGTTTTCGTATGTCACGCCAGCCGCCCCGCCCCACCGAAGCCGAACTCGAAATCCTCACTGTTCTCTGGTGCCGCGGCCCTTCAACCGTGCGCGACGTACACGAAACCATCAGCCAGCGCAAGCCGACGCAGTACAGCACGGTGCTGAAGTTCATGCAGATCATGGCTGAAAAGGGTTTGGTGCTGAGAAATGAAAAGCAGCGCGCCCACATTTATGATGCCGCACAGCCTCGCGAATGGACGCAGCAGCGGTTGGCTGGCGACCTGTTGCAGCGGGCTTTCGGGGGCTCGGCCAAGAACCTGTTGATGGGCGCCCTTTCCGCGCGCAAGGCTTCGAAACAAGAACTGGATGAACTGCGCAGCATTCTCGACGAGTATGAGAAGGATGAATACGAAAAGGGGGCCCAATGACCCACCTCGAAATCTGGCTGCAAACTCCGCTGGCCATCGCGTTGGGTTGGGCGCTTTTTCATTCCCTTTGGGAGGGCGCGATTATAGCGATGGCGCTCGGAGCCACTCTCGCGATAACTCGCTCCGCCCGCTCACGCTACATGGCGGCGTGTCTGGCGATGTGCGCCATACTTCTGTGCTTTGGCGTCACGCTGCTGCGGCTGGCGCCGGGGCATCCAACCTCTGACGCCGCCAGAAATTCCATGGCGCTGAGCTGGAACGATCGTGTGACCCTGGCCGATGTTCCCTCCGTACCAATGCGCCGCATTGCAGACTTCCTTCCGTGGCTGGTTCCCTTCTGGATGGTGGGCGTTGTCTGCTTTTACCTACGGCATTTAGCTAGCTGGGCGCTGACGCTGCGTCTGCGCCGGATGGGCATCTGTTTGGCTCCGGATCTCTGGCAGGAACGGTTGAGTGTGCTGCGCCGCCGCCTCCGGCTCTCGCGGCCGGTTGTGCTGTTTGAATCCTGCCTGGCCGGAGTTCCTGTGGTGATGGGGCATGTGCGGCCCGTGATTCTTATGCCGGTGGGTCTGCTCACGGGCCTGCCTTCCGCGCAGATCGAATCCATCTTGCTGCATGAGCTGGCGCATATCCGCCGCTGCGACTATCTCGTCAACATGCTCCAAACCTGCGTGGAGAGCTTGTTGTTCTTTCACCCGGTGGTCTGGTGGATCTCCGGAGTGGTCCGTACCGAACGCGAACATTGCTGCGACGATCTGGCGGTCTCGCTCGGTGGCGACGCGTACGAATACGCCGTGGCGCTGGCTGCCTTGGAACAGTGCCGCTGGGGCTCATCGGAAACGGCTCTTGCGGCTACAGGAGGAAATCTCGTGAGACGAATTCGCCGTCTGCTTATTCCCGAGGACGGTCCCAGCTCCGCGCTGACGCCCTTCGTTTCGGCTGGAATTTTGATGATCGCGGCCGCCGTCGGCCTCACCGCGTGGCAAGCCACCCCCCAGAGGTTCTTCGCACCGGCGCCGGTTGGTCAAGCCCCGCCAGAGGCGCCGTCGAAGGTGTCTCCCTATACCAAGTGGCTCGAAGAAGAGGTGGTCTATATCATCATGCCCGAAGAGCGCGCGGCGTTCCTGGCCCTGCAGACCGACGCCGAGCGGGAACATTTTATTGAGCAATTCTGGAAGCGCCGCGATCCTACGCCTGGTACGCCCGAGAACGAGTTCAAGGACGAGCATTACCGTCGCATCGCAGTTGCGAATCTGCATTTTCCGACCGCGCTCGGGAAGGCCGGCAGGAAGACGGATCGGGGACGAATCTACATTGTGTATGGTCCGCCCGATGAAATCGACGAGCATTCCTCGAGCGAGCACCTTCGGCCGGGCCAGGTCCCGTTTATCGATTGGACGTACCGTTATATCGACGGCGTTGGCACCAATGTGAAGATCGAATTTGTGGACCCAAACGGAACCCACGATTTTAAGATGACGTCAGACCCCAATCCCGCCGGCGGCCAACTGGTTCAATGACCGAAACCGCGCTACCGCTTGAAATCACGCCTCTGGAAGTCGAGCGGCGATTGCAGGCGGGTGAGAAACTCGCGCTGATCGATGTTCGTGAACCGGGCGAATTCCAGCTCGCCAGGATTGGCACCGCCGAGCTCATCCCGATGCGAACCGTACCGGCGGAGCTCTCGCGGCTGGACGCGCAGGCCGGCGAAACGCCGCTGATCGTGTTTTGCCATCACGGCGTCCGAAGCTTGAACGTTGTTCACTGGCTGCGCGAACAAGGCGTGGACGCGTGCCAGAGCATGGCCGGCGGCATCGACCGATGGAGCCTGGAGATCGACCCGGGCGTTCCCCGCTACTAATTGGCCGCGATATTCCTGAGATTTTCTCGCGGCGTTATGAACTATTGGATCAATGCCATCGGTTCGTTTCCCCTTGGCCCTCCTGGCTGTCTGGTGCATGCTCGGGGCCGAGAAACCCGCGCCCCGAGTTGCGTCAGTTTACAGCGCCGCCAGCATTGTCAACGCCGCCGACAACCAATCTGGGTCGCTTGCTCCCAACGCCATCGGCACCATCTACGGAGCGAACCTGGCGTACAGCACCGCGGCGGTTACCGGCAGCGATATTAACGGGGGCGTCCTGCCTATCGTGCTGGGCGCCAGCGAAACCAGCGTTATTATCAACTATTCTCCCGCCGCCTTATATTACGTTTCGCCGACGCAGATCAACTTCCTGGTTCCACCGAATTTGCTACCTGGGCCGGCGTTGCTCTACGTTGATGTGGACAGCCTGCGCGGACCGCTGATTCAACTGACACTGGCCCGCGCCGCGCCCGGTCTCTTCCAACTCGATCTTCAAAACGCGGTTGCGACGGCTGTCGATGGATCCGTGTTTACGCCGTCTTCGCCCGCCAAGCCCGGTGAAATCGTCAGCTTGTGGGCCACCGGTCTCGGTGAAACCACGCCGGCCGCGGATGGCTTCCAGATCCCCATCGCAGCGGCACCGCTGATCGCCGGCGCGAACCTGTCCATCCTGCTTGACGGAGTGGCGGTGAACCCGAGCGCGATTGACTATGCGGGCGTCGCGCCGGGCTTCGCCGGCCTGTATCAGATCAACCTGACCCTGCCCGTCTCCACCGCTTCGAATCCGGAGATCCGCCTGCGCCTGGATGGTGCGTCCAGCATCCCCGGCGTTCACCTTCCAGTGAGCCCGTAGGAGGCTGGGGTGACCGACTCCCTCACGGTCGCGGCTCTGTACAGCATCCTGTTAGTGTTAAACTGATCGGCTTGGCGCGCCATCAATTCGCAGTTCTGTCGCTCGCGGCCATCGCACTCGTTTCCAGTTTTTGGTTCCTGCTGGACGTTTTGGGAACTGCTACCCACAGCACCAAGGCCTTTGGCGTCGCGGCTTACGAAAACCGTTTCAACGATTTCCGCAAAGCCTATCAACCGTACGGCGTGTATGGCTACGTTTCGGATAATCCACCCACCGATCCGAGCGCCTTGGCTGAGTTCCATCTCACGCAGTACACGCTCGCGCCGGCCATCGTCAAACAGTCTGCCGATGAGGGTCTCGTGATTGTGAACTATCACAGCAAGCAATTGGACGTGAGATTGCTAAGGGCCCATCGTCTGGCTCTGGTCCAGGACTTCGGGAACGGCGTGGCACTGTGCCGGCGGGCTCAACGATGACGTTGCTTTGCCTGGCCTTGATGTGGCTGGCCGGATTCGGCTTGGTACGCTCGATGTTTCCGCAGCCGCTGCGCTGGTCGCTGCATAACATCTGGATGTTTTCACTCGGCACCGGTATGGGCGCGGGCATTGCATCCTTTTTGTATTTTCTGACGCTGGTGCTGGCCGGGCCCAGTGTCATCGTCCTGGCGTCGGTAACGGGCGGGGCCGTTACGATCGCGCTCGCCTTGGGGCTGCTGGCCAGGCGGCGGGGCACGCTGCTCGATTGGGCCATCGATCCGGAGGGGAACCCGCCTGTCCCCTGGTACCTGACAGCGCTATTCGTTCTCGCCATCGTACTGGCCGTCACGATGTTCCTGGGCGCGGTTGCCTATAATCCACATGGCGAGGAAGGCGCGTGGTCCATCTGGAACATGAGAGCGCGATTCCTGTTTCGCGGGGGGGCGTTCTGGCGGAACGCTTTCTCGAGCGATCTCGCGTGGACCCATCCGGATTATCCGCTGCTGCTGCCGGGGCTGGTGGCCCTGTGTTGGAGTCTAAGCCGGCAGGATTCCACCGACGCCCCGATTGCGATCGCTTTTCTTTTCGCCCTCGGAACCACGGGTCTGCTGGTGAGCACGCTCGGAGCCTTGCGGGGCAAAGCGCACGCTTTGCTCGCCGGGACGCTCTTGCTCGGGACTGCCAGCTTTGTCGCGCTCAGCGCCGCACTCTATGCCGACGTGCCGCTGAGTTTCTACATCCTGGCGACGATCGCGCTGCTTTGCCTGCAGGGCCGGCATCCGGATGATCTACGCTTCAGCGTGCTGGCGGGATTGACGGCCGGGTTCGCGGCCTGGAGCAGAAACGAAGGGATGATCTTCCTGGCGGCCGTGATTGTGGCTCGCGCGATCGCGTTGCTCCGCTATCGCGACGGGAAGCAGCCTATCGCTTCGATATCCGGGCGCTCCCAACTGCTTCGGTTGGTGCTGGGTTTGGCGGCGCCGTTGGCGGTGGTGATCTTCTTCAAGCTGCGCGTGGGGGGCCCCAGCGACCTGATGCCGGTGCCGGCATCCACGATCCTGAAGCATCTGGCCGATCCCGCGCGTTGGATCTACATGCTGGAGAGTTTGGTGGTCATGCTCTTCAATTTCGGGCGATTCCTGATTCCGATTGCCCTGGCGCTCACGCTGTATTGGTACCTGGTTCGATTTCGTGTCGACGCGCGCGACCGCCCTGCGCTGGCAACCGCCAAAATTGCGCTCCCTCTTACGATTGTGACGCAATTGCTGTGGGACATACTTTATGAGAACAACCTCCCGCTCGAGATGGGCGCTTCGCTGGAACGCATTTTGCTCCAGTTATGGCCGGCTGCATTACTGATGTTCTTCCTGGCCTCTGGTCCGTTGCGGCTGGTGGTAACCAAGCGCCCGAAGAAGACCCACAAGCCCGCTCGCCGGGTGGCGGAAACCCGTTAGGCGCGCCCTGCGTTTAAACTGGGAAAGGGTATTTCCAGATGTACCTTCGCTCGGCCTTACTCGTTTTCGCGGGCTCGCTCCTACTTGGGGCGCAAGAGCCGGCTCCAGTCCCAGTCCCAGCGCCTGCTCCGGCCGCCCCGGCTCCGGCTACGTCCCCGGCGCAAAGAACCGCACCAGCCAACCCGGGTGAGTTCGTGGTCTCAGTGGGCACCCGCATCCCCCTGAGCATGATCAACAGCGTCAGCACCAAAACCGCTGTGAGTGGCGAGCGGGTGTATCTGGAGAGCGTATTTCCGATTCTCGTCAACGGGCATGTCGTCATTCCTCCGGGAAGCTACGTGGCCGGCACCGTCACCGAGGTGAAGCGCCCGGGCCGGGTGAAGGGCCGCGGCGAGCTGTTCGTCCGATTTGATTCGCTTACGTTGCCCAATGGCGTGACGCGAGATTTCCGCGCGCGCATGGGTAGCCTGGATGGGCGGGCGCCAGAAACGCTGGACAAATCCGAAGGCGTAATCAAGGGCGAGGGCGACAAAGTGGGCGACGTGAAGACGGTTGGGGAATCCGCGGGCGCGGGCGCTACCATTGGCGGATTGGCGGGCGCCGCGGCGGGTCATGCGGGAATGGGAGCGGGCCTTGGCGCCGCTGCCGGAGCCACGGCTGGATTGCTCGGAGTTCTGCTGACGCGAGGTCCCGACGCGATTCTCGCCAAAGGGACCACCATGGAGATGGTGCTCGACCGGCCGTTGCAGTTCAACACGGAGGAGATCGACTTCCACAACTCCATGCCGCGCGCGCAATCGAGCGATGGGCCGGGCCCGCAGCCGAGCCGCAAATCGCAGACCGGACACTGGCCGCTATTCTAACTTCGGGCCTCGCGGCTATGCCGCTTAATTCTTCTCCTGCTTGGCTGCCGTGACGATCTCGTTCAGGGTAGGAATATCCTTCAAGGGGGGAGCCGAACTTTTGAAGGTCCGGATATAGGCGTAAATATCCTTCGCCCCCTGGTCGGACAAAACGGCTGCGCTGAAATTCGGCATTCTATCCGATGGAACAACGGGCGCCACATTCACACGGGCGCGCAAGAACGTAATAAACTCCTGGTCCGTTCCGAGGTGCCCCCAATTTCCCACGAAAGCGCGATACCCGGTCTCGCCGTTGTAGCCATGGCAGGCGTAGCAGCCATAGGAGTAAAACAGCTTCTTTCCAGTCACCGCACTCCCGGTAACCGGGCTAGTGGGCGCCGGCATGATCTTGGCCTGCTGGCCGTGGAGCGTGGCCAAGGGCAGCGCCAGCGCCGCCGCCAATAGCCAATAGCAATTCACATTTTTCTGCATGCCAATGAGTCCTTAACGCGGCTCCGTAATCACGTCGATCATGTATGGCTCGCCGCGCTTTACGGAGGCCACGCCGCGCTTCAGCGCAGCCGATAACTGCGTGGGATCGGAAATAGGCGCTTTTTCACCCGCCATGCCGTAGCCCGCGGCCATCTTCGTATAGTCGATGAATGGATCCCGCAGCACGTTTCCGATGGTGGCCCGTTCCGGACCGCGCCCGCGCGTGCCCGCCATATATTGAACAAACATGTATTCCTGGTGCCAGGCGCGATTGTTGTGCATCACGGTGAGCACGGGAAGCTTGTGATGCACGGCCGACCAGAGAACACCGGGGGCATAGTTCAAATCGCCATCGGTCTGGACATTGATCACGATCCGGTTGCGGGCTTTGGCTGCCAGGCCCGCGCCCATGGATGCCGGCGCACCGTAGCCCATACCGCCGGCGCCTTGGCCTCCCAGGTAGCTGTACGGCTTGTTGTGCTCCCAAAGCTGGACGTTGTGGCCGCCCGAGAAACTGCTGGGCGAAGCAAGGCACCAGTCTTCATGCATGATCAGCGGCCACAGTTCGGCATAGATGCGCGCAGTGCTGATGGGAGAACCGTTCCATCCGGCTCTGGCCTTCTCTACCGCCACTTCCAGCGCGGCGACATGTGCGTCATAATTGGCGCGGGCATGCTTGGCGGAACGCTCCTGAATGCGCGTCTTTTGGTCCGGCGTTAGCTGGCGCTTCACCGCATCGATAATGAGCGGAAGGCTGGCCTCGGCATCGGCCTCGACGGGCATCGCCGATTTCTCGCGGTTGCCCCGCCCGAAGTTACTGGGTGTGCGGACGCCCTTGAAATCGATGTGAGTAACGTCGCGCGCTTCGGCGATCTTCGCCAAGCCCGGGCCGTTGATCGAAATTTGCGCCCCGCCGGCCTCCAGGCCGAGCGTGTAGTCGTAAGTGGTGTCCGCTCCCGGCCCGCACAGCGGATGACGCTGCGGGAAGCTCATGGGACCGCTGGTGGCGGCCGTGCTGGTGCATGCTCCCACCAGTTCGGCGAGTTCCACCGACCGCTTCACCCCTTCCGGGGTTCGCAAGCGTCCAACCGCGATGCGGGGATTCTGCGCGGCCAGCAGCCCTTTGGCGATCTCGCCGGCCGTGGTGGCGTCGATGGTCGGCATCTGCGGCGGCTTATAGGTTGGAATTTGCACGTTCGGGGAGTTTAGTTTTTGGATCTCCGAACTCAAAACCACCAGCGTCGGCCCCATCGGCGGCGTAATCGCTTCGTTGTAGGCGCGCTGGATTGCCACCAGAGCGTCCTCTACCGTCTCTGGCTGCGCGTCCCATTTGGTATAGCTCCGAACCATTCCCGCCATGTCGATGGCGGTGTGGGCTGGAATGAAATCGGCGTCGTTGCCCGCCACCATCACCACCGGGACGCGATCGTAATAGGCCTGGTAAATGGACATGGCCGCGTGCTGGATTCCGATGGTGCCATGCAGGGCGGCCAGCATTGGCTTGCCTTCGGCCTTGGCGTAGCCGTGCGCCATGGTGACGGCCGACTCTTCATGCAGCGCGGTGATCCACTCCGGCATCACATTCGGCGGATTCCCGTAGTTGATGACGGATTCCTGGAAACCTTCGAAACTCGATCCCGGATTCGCCGCCGCGTATTCGATCCCGAGGTCGCGCAGCGTCTGGACCATGAGATCCGATCCAGGCCGCGTGATCTTGCGCACTTCCACAGCAGGCGGCCGTATGTTCCCCGCCTCGCGGAAAAGTTGCGCCTCCGTCGGAGCTGGCGCGCCGGCCGGGGACGCTGGCTTGGGTCGATTACCCGGAGTCTGCGCTTCCACCAGCGGCGTCGAGGTAACCAGCGCCGCGGCTCCAGCTGCCCCAGCCGCTGCGTTTTTCAGGAAGCCGCGACGGCCAACGGAATTCTTGGGTGATTTTGCCATGAATCTATTCTCTTTCCGCAACGATGATATCAAGCTCTGAGGGCCGCCGGCCAGCGGGCTCCGGACGGGCAGGCGCTACTGCGTGGACTCGAACAGCTCGATGTTGAGCCCGTTGGGATCCTCGACAAAAATATTCCGGACCGTCGGGCTGAACTGGGCAACTTCGCCGTGCGCTGAAGTGACTATAACGCCCGCTGCGCGCATCCGCTTCAGCAGGCCATCCAGATCTTTCACGCGCAAGGCAATGGCGGGTGCGCCCGGATCGGGCACGCTTAGATGGAAGGGCGTACGCGGAATGCCTTGATACTCGTAGAACGCGATGAGCGCCTTGGTGCCGGGGACGATCGCGGTCATCTCGCGATTCTTGGCATGCGGCGCGCCCGTGAGATCCAGGATGGTTGGGTTGCTCGAAAACTTCATATCGCCTTTGAGCTCGAAACCGAGCAGGCCGTCATAGAACTTCTTGGTCGACTCCATGTCGCCGACGGTGAGGCCCATGGTGGCGCCGAAAACGTTGCCGTCCGCCTTCACGCCTTCGCCGGGCTTGGACTCCGCCACTTCGACGACATAGCCGTCGGGATCGCGGATTAACATGGCGCGGATCTTGCCGTTGGGAGTTTCGATGGTCACCGGTCCGCCCGAAGTAGTGATGATCGGCGTGTTCAGTTTCTTGACCGCAGCGAGCACGGGTTCCATGTCCTTCACGCGCAATGCGATCAAAGCCGCGCCGGGATCGGTGTGGCGCGCCTGGCCAGGCTTGCGGTCTATATTCGAAAACTCGGTCAACTCAAAACCGAATACGGTGTTCGGAAAATGGATCGTGCTGAGCCGGAGCTTCACGCCCGGGGAATTGGTCAAGGCGGGTATGCCCGGACTAGTCAGCGGACGCGGCGCGGGTCCGTCCAAGCCGAACACTTCGTGATAAAACGCCAGCGTCTGTTCCAGATTGTTGGTGGCGTGGATATAGTTCAGCATTCCTACCACTGGGCCAACCACTGGCGCATCGGACGGAACCGTGCTGGTCTGTGCGAAGGCGACGCCTGCCAATAAGATCGCTGGAACGATTCGCATAATCCCCCTCATGACCGCGTCATTCTATCGTGTTTCGGGCTATCGCGTTTCGGACCCGGAGGTATTCTTGGCGGCCTCGGCTGCCATCAACTGCCGCAGCAGATTGGCAGTGCCTTCGCGCACCGTGGGCGGGCCACCGGCATGGCCGTGCAGGCCGACGCCCAAGGCCATCTCCACCGGAGTTCGTCCTTTGTTGTCCTTGACGTCCAACTTCGCCCCGCTAGCGGCCAGGTATTTGACGATGTCGTCCGAAGCCTGAGCGCCGAAATGCAGCGGGGTTTGGCCTGCTTCGCTGACGGCGTTCACGTCGGCGCCGGCGGCTACCAGAACTTTCACGGACTCCAGAAGCTCCGCCGGTGTCGCGTAGTCCGTCGCAAAGGTACCGGTGCCGTATCCGATACCGGCGGCGAACATGAGCGGCGTTGTGCCGTTTTTCTGACGCGCATTGACGTCGGCGCCATGCTCCAGGAGCAGGCGAATGGTAGCTGAATCGCCGTTCTTGGCGGCACGCATCAGCGGCGTCGATCCTTCAGCCAGAGTTGGCTCGCCTGGCGTATGAGCGCGCATCAGCGTGGGAGTTTTGAGCCGCGCGTTAGGATTCGCTCCGTGGTCCAGCAGAACCTTCATCAGCTCGAGCGCCGTCACTTTGCTGGTTGCAGGGCGCGCGGGCCGCCCGTAGACTTCGCCCAGCGTATTCATGTCCACCGCAGCGTAGAGCGCGGCCATTCCAGACGTGTCGGCGAAATTGGGATCGGCTCCCTTTTCCACCAGCATCGCCGCAGTATCGTAATGACTATTGATAATCGCCAGAAGCAGCGCCGTGGTGTTCTCGTGATCCGTCAGAGTCAGATTCGCTCCAGCGTCCACCAGCGTGCGGGCTGCTTCGAGCGATCCCTGCCGCGCCGCGTACATGAGCGGGGTCCAGCTGCCGTGCGGAAGAATGGTCAGCACTCCCTCCAGCCCGAAGCGATCCTTGGGACGCTCCAGGGGGTTCGTGCGCGCGTTTACATCGGCGCCGTGCGCGATCAATATCTGTGCCGCTTCCGCATGGTTTTCCTGGGCCGCCCAATCGAGCGCAGTCTCGCCGTACGCATTGCCCTTCGCGTTGACGTCCGCGCCATGTTCGATGAGAAGCCGCACGATTTCAGGATTGCCCGTGCGGGCCGCGGTCATCAGAATAGTGTCTCCGTCGGGCGCCTTCGCGGTGGCATCCGCGCCGGCATCCAACAACAATTTGGCCATTGCGGCGTTCCTGTTGGTGGCTGCCAACGACAGGGGCGTCACACCGTACCGATTGGCGGCCTTGGCGTCGGCGCCCGCGTGAAGCAATCGCTGCGCCGCCTGCAGATCGTCGTTATAGACGGCCCACTCGAGGGGCGTGGTTCCGTCGGCGTCGGGCGGGTTCACGGCAGCCGCGCGTTTTTGGCCGGCAAAAGCGGCGGCGATAGATAGCAATCCGATCAGAAGTCGAAAATCCGCTTGCTTACACGCACGGTTCAGAATCGCGGCAGCGCGTTTGTGCCTCGGATGTGGGGCGGTCCCCCCGGACTGCGGCCGACGCCCCCGTCGGCTCGGGGTTTGAGTGTTTTGGAGAGCCGAATCACGGCTGAACCGCATACTAGACCAGAACATCGGTTTTTCCAGTGCTGTCGCCAAAGCGGTCCATGGGCTTACCAAACTTTTCGGCTACGTTCGACCAGAAATTTCCAACCGGCGTCCGCGTGGGCAATTCGATGTGCCGATGTCCCGTGCCTACGCCTCCACCAATGGCGATCACCGGCAGCGGATCCGTGGCGTGCGCATTAGAATCGGCCATGCCCGCGCCATAGACGATCAGCGAATGATCCAGCAAGCTGCCGTCGCCATCCGGAGTGGTCCGCAGTTTCTCCAGGAATTTAGCGTACATCCCGACGTAGTAGGTGTTGATCTTCACCACTTGCGCCATCTTGGCGGGATTGTTCTGGTGATGGGAAACCGAATGGTGCTGCTCGGTGACGCCGATTTGCGGGTAGGTGCGCTGGCTCAGCTCGCGCGACATCATGAACGTGAACACACGCGTGGTGTCGGACTGCCAGGCCACGGCGAGCAGATCGAACAGCAGCGCGACATGCTCGTCGAATGAGTCCGGGACGCCGATGGGAGCATCCGGGGTTTCTACAGTAGCCGCGCCGCGCGCTTCCTGCCGCTGGATGCGCCGCTCGATCTCCCGTCAGATTGTCCAGATAATCGGTGAGCCGTGTGCGATCGCGCACGCCCAGGCCATGTCCGATGCCGTTGGCTTCATCGACCACCGAGTCGAGAATGCTGCGCTCCGTTTCGATGCGCGCCCGGCGATCGGCAGCGGTGCCCGCGGCGCCGAAAAGACGCTCGAAAACCGCGCGCGGATTAATCTCCATGGGCAGCGGCGTGGATGGCGTGCTCCAGGAAATGGTGTTCAAATAGGCACAGCTAAAGCCGGGTGAGCAGCCTCCCACGTAACCGGTAAAATCCTCGGTGGCCACTTCGAGCGACGGCAGCGGAGTATCCTGTCCGATCTGGCGCGCCACCACCTGATCTATCGTGGTGCTCGCAAGCACGTCTTCAGCTTCCGTCCGCTTGGGCCAGACTCCGGTTAAGAATCCAGCGGCGCTGACGGCATGATCCCCGAATTGGCTGCCGGGGTGCGGGCGGGTTAAATTGGTCACCACGATCAGCGAGTCGCGAAACGGCTCCAGCGGCTTCAGAATCGGCGTGAACTCAAAACCGGCGCCGGCCGTCTTGGGAGTAAGCTGTTGCATGATTGCGCCGTTCGGAAAATAAACCGCGCCGAATCGCATCTTCGGTTTCGCGTCGGCTTTGGCCAGCGGCACGAACGCGGGAAGCATGGCGTCCAGCAGCGGCAAGGACACGGCAGCGCCAACGCCGCGCAACATCGTCCTCCGGGATAGTGATTTCTTGGTGAGAAACATGTTCTACCTTTCCTGCCGATTTTGCGCCGTGCTTATTGCCGGAGGCTCAGTGTTGGCCGCCGATCGCATTTGAAAGGGCGTACTCTCGACCACGCCCAGAATGAGTGCCGAGAAACGATAGTTGTCGCGCGACGCATCGCGCAAAATCGTGCGAACCGCGGGCATGTCGCGATAGTCGAGCCCCCGCCCCAGCGCGTAAATCAGAAGTTTGCGGGTGAGCGTTCCCGCAAAGACATCAGGGCGGCTAACCAGCGCATTGCGCAATGTCACGACGCCGTCCACTTTGGCGCCGTCGGCAAGTTCGCCCGTGGCGTCGATAGGGAGCCCGGAATCGCGCGTGCGCCAGGCGCCGACGGCGTCGAAATTCTCCATCGCGAAACCGATGGAATCCATGGTCTTGTGGCAGCTTGCACACACCGGATTGGCGCGATGCTCGGCCATCTGCTCGCGCATGGTTCGCGGCTTTTGCCCTTCCTGATTGCCTTTGAGCGCGGGCACATCGGGAGGAGGCGGCGGTACGGGAGTGCCCAAAATGTTTTCGAGAATCCACTTGCCGCGCACCACAGGCGAGGTCCGCTCGGCGTGCGAAGTCAGCGCGAGAATGCTCCCTTGTCCCAGCAAACCGCGGCGCGCGTCATCGGTGATCGCCACGCGGCGGAAACGGCTGCCGTAGATGTCCGGAATGCCGTAATGGCGCGCCAGGCGCTCGTTGACGAAGGTGTAGTCGGCCGTCAGAAGATCCAACACGCTGCGGTCTTCCTGGACGATGCTTTCAAACAGCAGTTCCGTCTCGCGGCGGAAGGACTGCCGCAGGTTGTCGTCGAAATCGGGGAACAGATCGGAATTGGGCTGCACGTTGCGAAGGTTCCGAAGCTGTAACCACTGGCCGGCGAAGTTAGAGACCAGGGACTGCGATTTCGGATCGGCCAGCATGCGGCGGACCTGGCGTTCGAATACGTCGGGGTTCTTCAGCTTGCCGGCACTCGCCAGATGCAGCAATTCGTCGTCGGGGATACTGCTCCATAAGAAGAATGACAGACGCGAGGCCAATTCGAAGTCGTCGATGCGATAGTTTTTACCCGCGCTCGCGTCCACCGGGTCGCGCTCCACGCGGAACAAAAATTTCGGGCTCGCCAGGATTCGTTCGATCCCTAGTTCGATTCCACTCTCGAAGCCTGCATCGCCATTGCCGGCCTTACGCTTTCCAGATTCATAAAAGCTCATCAGCGTCTGTAAGTCGGCGTCAGTAACCGGCTCCCGATAAGCGTGGCGACCGAGCGTGGAAAGGATTAGCCGGGCGCAATTCTCGTCGTTGATGTGGGGGCCCGGATGACAAACGAAAATACGTTCCCGGCTCGGCGTGTCGCTGGCGGCACTTGTGTTGCTCGCGGCGCTCGGATGAAATGGACCGGCAATGGTCAGCGATTGCAGGTGCGGCGAGCCCGACCAATCGAAATTATCCACGGAGCTGCGGATGTACGGTTGCAGACGCGCGGGCTCCACGGCGTCCGGGTCGGCAAGAAACGCCACCGTCACAACATGCGGACCGGCTTTCACTGGAACACGAACGCGCAGGCGGGCGTCCACCGCGTCTCCAGTATCGGTTGGTTTTTCGAACAGTGAGGTCAGATCTTCCTGGCCGCCGAGCGATGCCAGATGAATCCTGTGGCCGTCCAGCGCGAGTTCCACCTGATGCGGCGATTCGAGGCCGCGCATGATATTCAGGTTGGTGCGGAACAGTTTGGCTTGGAACGTATACTCGCCGTCGAGCGGAAAGTTGTAATGGACCAGCGTTCCTCCGAAAGTGCCCAGAGGCAGACCGTTCACGTGCTCATCCTGCGAAAGATCCTGCCGGATTCGCCATGTTTCGCTACCGGGCGGGATCTTCGGATCGCCCACCGCCAGTGCGCCGATTTTCAATGCAGCGTCGAGGTAATGCTCCTGCAATGATGGCGACAAACCCAATGCGTCGGAAATGTTATCAAACCCGAACGCCGAGTCGTCGGGAGGAAGCAGCGCGGATGCGTCGACATCCAAGGCCAGCAAATCCCGGATCGCGTTGGCGTATTCAGAACGGTTGAGACGGTGGAGGATGGGCCTGCCCGCGTAAGGCTCGGAAGCGCGATCGATCTGGGTCTCGAGCCAACCGGCGAGAGCGCTGTAGGTAGCCGCGTCCGGCCGCGGCATTCCTGCCGGGGGCATGGTTCCCGAGCGTAATTTGCCGATCACTTTTTCCCAGGTCTCGGCCCGCGCCGCGACGTTAGCAAGGTCCAGAGCTTCGAGCGAGAGCCCGCCGGTCTTGAGCCGTTGATTGTGACAGGTGACGCAGTATTTGTCGATGGTTGCGCGGTACCCCGGGTCTGCGAACGCAAAACTGGCAGCCAGCACCCACAGCCCGATCACAATGGTACGCTTCGGCATCCCTAGAAGAAGTCTACTCCAAGTTCTGCATGCAGGGTAGGTTGAAAACGTGGTGGGCCCGACAGAACTCGAATCTGTGACCTCTACCGTGTCAAGGTAGCGCTCTAACCAACTGAGCTACGGGCCCGGAGGACAGCAAAGGAAAGCATTCCTAATATATCATTCCAGTCATTCCTCGTCTTCCTTGTATTCCTTGTCTCCCTTGTATTCCTCAAATTCCAACCTTCCCCTTCCCCTGCACGCGGCGCCCAATTCTGCCGATAGATATATAGGTATGCTCCGTCTTCGCGCATCTTCCGCTTTCGCGGGCCCTGTTGCAGGTGTTGTGGCCGGGGTTCTCACCGTTCTGCTCGCGCCGGTCGTTGTTGGAGGTCGCGCAAGCGGCCAGACCCTCGCCCAGTCCGACCCCTCGCCGTGGCGATTCGTTTATCCCAATGCCCGGGCGCTGATCAGTATCGACTGGGCACGGATCCGGCAGTCGCCGGCTGGCGCGACGATTCGCGAGAAGTGGCTCGCCCCTGGTGCTCTGCCGGCCATTCCAGGCCTGGAGCTGCTGAACGATATCGATCGCGTTCAAATTTCGTCGCCAGGCAAGACCACGGCCGATGACGATTCCGCGGGGTCGCCCATTCTGGTTGCCATCCGTGGACACTTCGATGCGGCCCAGGTCCACCAGGTCTTCACTCGCTTTGGCGCCAAGCCGCAGTCGTACAACTCCTTCCAGGTCTACCGGCCACAGGGCAAGAATGCCAAGGAGACAGCGTGGGTGTTCTTCGATGCCGGGACCATCTTATATGGAGACGCGCCGTCCATCTTCTCGGCTCTGGACCGAAGCCGGTTTCTGTCGCCTCCCCTGGAGAGCAGCTCACTCGTGGCGCGCGCTACGGAGCTGGACGCGAACTACGAGCTCTGGGCGATCATGGACGCGACCGAAGTGATGGCGAACGATCAGATCGCGGCACTCTTTCAGGGCGGTGAATGGGCGTCGGAGGCGCAGGGTTTCGAAGTGGGTCTCAATCTGCGGGCGGGCTTGAGTGCCGATATCACCGTCCGCTTCTCGTCTGACGAAACTGCCAAGCGCGTGACCGCGGAGCTGACGCGCGCGATTAATCTGGCAGCGAGGGACAAGAGCTCCAGCGCCGAAGCGCAGGGCATCGCAAAGAAGCTGAAATTCAATTTGGATGGCTCCGCCACCAAGATCAGCTTGCGCCTGACGCAGCAGGACCTGGACAAGAGCGTGGAGGCGTTTGCGGCGGGATACAAGGCTGGCAGGGCACTGGAGAGCGCGGCGCCGGCGCCGAACACGCCTGCCCCAGACAAAGCGGCGACAGACAAGCCTGCGATGATTCGGATTGAGGGGTTGGACGAAGGTCCGCGCGAGATCCCCTATCAGGAACCGCAGCATTGAAGCCGCGGCCCACGTGCGCACGCTCCCGTGACCATTGCGCCAAGTCCCGCGCGCAGGTACGCTAGTAGCAGTTACCCTAGATCTGTCCTATGGCCAAAGGCAAACGTCAGCTTGTGGAAGTGCGCTGTCCGTGCTGCGAAGCTACGCTGCAGATCGATCCGGATCTCAAAGCGGTGATCAGCTTCGAGGAGCATAAGAGGCCACCGGCGATCGAAGACATTGGCGCCGCCGTCCAAAAGCTGAAGGGCGAAGAAGCGCGGCGGGACGAGGTGTTCCAGAAGTCGTTTGAGCAGCACAAGGGCCATCAAAAGGTGCTGGAGCGGAAATTCGACGAATTGCTCAAGCAGGCCAAGGAGAAGCCCGACGCTCCTCAGCCTAAGAGACCTTTCGACTTCGACTAGGCCGAGGCGAGGGCCGCCGGGACCCGAGAAACCCATTGGATTAGAACTCTTGCTAGTAGTGGTACTACAGAAAAACACTACTCGGCCTCAGGTGAGAGCCAGAGCACCCTTACAGTAACTCCCCCTGGTTTCAATCCCCTGTTTGCTGCATACTAACCCCGTTGGCAAATTCAGGTGAATAACAAATGAGAAAACGGCTACTGGTAGCTGGGGTTTTTGGTGCGGCGGGTCTTGCGGTGGCGCTTCCGCTGGGAGACCGGTTTGGATTTGGGCCGGTTCAGGCCCTGCTCGGATGCGGCGCAGCCGGCGCGGCGCTTGGCTACGTCATCAGCATCTTCCTGGACATCTTCCTCTCCGGCAGCCACACCGGCGAAATCGAAAACTGATCGTCTCCTAAAGCTGTCTATATTGGACTAACCGACGCCGTGCGGTGCCACGGCACACCCCACCACTTTCTTCCCTGTCCCGCGGCTGTCAGAGATTCCCCGACCCTCCAAATCGGAAGACCTCCGATTGTATGCGCTTCCACGCTCTGGCTTAATAATAATCGGTACGACTGGATTCGCCTCTCGCTTCGAGGTGCAAACTGCCGGCCCCCGCAAACATCCGGGAAAGGAGCACCCAATCATGGCGGAAGCCACACCCTACGGGCGTGTTACGCAAAGACCCTCGCCGGTCCCAGAAATTCACATCCTATGGATGACCTCAGGCCTGGGCTGCGATGGAGATTCGGTTTCCATAACAGCAGCCACACAGCCGAGCATTGAGGACATCGTCATGTCCGCTATCCCCGGCCTGCCGAAAGTTCACGTGCACAATCCGGTGATTGCGTACGAAACCGGCTCCGATTTTCTCAAGTACTGGCACATGGCGGCGGAGGGGAAACTGGAGCCGTTCGTTCTGGTGTTGGAAGGATCCATCCCCAACGAAAAGATCAAGAGCGAAGGCTATTGGGCCGCTCTTGGCACCGACGCGAAAACGGGCCAGCCCATCACCACCAACGAGTGGATCGATCGCCTGGCGCCGAAGGCGATCGCGGTTGTGGGCGCTGGAACCTGTGCTACCTACGGCGGAATCCACGCCATGGCCGGCAATCCTACCGGATGCATGGGACTGGCCGACTACCTTGGCTGGGACTGGAAATCGAAAGCCGGCCTGCCCATCGTGAACGTCCCCGGTTGCCCCGTACAGCCGGACAACTTCATGGAGACCTTGTTGTACCTGCTGTACCAGGTGGCCGGATTGGCGCCGATGATCCCGCTCGACGACCAGCTGCGTCCCACCTGGCTGTTCGGCAAAACCGTGCATGAGGGTTGCGATCGCGCCGGTTACTACGAGCAGGGCGACTTCGCCGAGGAGTACGGCTCGCCCAAATGTATCGTCAGGCTCGGCTGCTGGGGCCCGGTGGTCAATTGCAACGTCCCTAAGCGTGGCTGGATGGCGGGGATCGGTGGCTGCCCCAATGTAGGCGGGATTTGTATCGGCTGCACCATGCCGGGCTTCCCCGACAAATTCATGCCCTTTATGGACGAGCCGCCGGGCGCCAAAGTGTCTTCGAATTCCATAGCAGTTTATGGCCGTGCCATTACCGCATTGCGGTCATTCACAAACCACACAGTCAACAAGGAACCCAAGTGGCGGCATCGCGGACCGGAACTCACCACCGGGTATCATCCGAGGTCTTACTAGGGCCAGATCGTATTAAAGGACAATCTTCATGGCAACCATAACCGATCAAGCTTCCCACACTGACGTCCCGAAGAGAAACCTGGTGGAGATGAACTGGGACCCCATTACCCGCATTGTCGGGAGTCTCGGCATCTTTACCAAGATCGACTTCGAAAATCGCCAGGTGGCCGAGTGTCACAGCACCTCGTCCATCTTCCGTGGCTACAGCATTTTCATGAAGGGGAAAGATCCGCGCGACGCCCACTTCATCACCAGCCGCATTTGCGGCATCTGCGGGGACAACCACGCCACCTGCGCCAATTACGCGCAGAATATGGCGTTCGGAGTCCGCCCGCCACCCATCGGCGAGTGGATCGTGAACCTGGGCGAGGCCGCCGAGTACATGTTCGATCACAACATCTTCCAGGACAATCTGGTGGGCGTGGATTTCTGCGAGCAAATGGTGAAGGAAACCAATCCCAGCGTGTGGGCCAAGGCGCAGAAGACCGCGGCCAACCATTCCAACCTGCACGGCTTCCGAAACATCTCAGACATCATGACGGCGCTCAACCCGTTCACCGGCTCGTTCTATCGGGAAGCTCTGCAGATGAGCCGCATGACGCGCGAGATGTTCTGCCTGATGGAAGGCCGCCACGTCCATCCCTCCACGCTTTATCCGGGCGGCGTGGGAACCGTTCCCACCGTACAGCTATTCACCGACTATCTGGTTCGCCTGATGAAGTACGTCGAGTTCATGAAGAAGGTGGTGCCGCTCCACGACGACCTTTTCGATTTCTTCTATGACGCTCTGCCCGGCTACGAGAAAGTTGGCCAGCGCCGCATTCTGCTCGGTTGCTGGGGGTCCTTCAACGATCCTGCCCACTGCGACTACACATACAAGAACATGGACCACTGGGGCAAGAAAATGTTCGTTACCCCGGGCGTGATCGTGGATGGCAAGGCTGTGACGCACGATCTGGTGGACATCAATCTCAACATACGCATTCTGCTAGGCAGCTCGTATTACGACGATTGGGAGCACTCGGAAACCTTCGTGCGCGAAGATCCTTTGGGCAACCCGGTGGATCAGCACCATCCCTGGAATCAGACCACAATCCCGAGGCCGCAGAGGCGAGACTTCAAGCACAACTACACCTGGGTGATGTCGCCGCGCTGGTATGACAAACGCACTGGCGATCACTTGGCTCTGGATACCGGGGGCGGGCCCATCGCGCGCTTCTGGTCTACGGCGCTGGCGGGTTTGGTGGACTTCGGCTACGTCAAAGCCACCGGCCACAGCGTCAAAATTTATCTGCCCAAGACGGCGTCGCTGCCCGAGGTGGAATTCGAGTGGAAGATTCCGAAGTGGAGCAACGCCATTGAGCGCGATCGCGCCCGCACTTACTTCCAGGCTTATTCGGCCGCCTGCGCTCTGCATTTCGTCGAGCAAGCGATGAAGGAACTGCACGCCGGCCGCACCAAGACCTGGAGCGATTTCAAAGTACCCGACGATGCTATCGGGTGCGGATTCCACGAAGCCGTACGCGGGGTACTCTCGCACCACGTGGTGATTCGCGATGGCAAAATCGCGAACTATCATCCTTATCCGCCGACACCGTGGAACGCGAATCCACGGGACGTCTACGGCACGCCGGGGCCCTATGAAGATGCGGTCCAAAACACGCCCATCTTCGAGGAAAACGGGCCGGAGAACTTCAAGGGCATCGACATCATGCGCGCGGTGCGCAGTTTCGACCCTTGCCTGCCCTGCGGTGTGCACATGTACCTCGGCAACGGCAAGACGCTGGAGACGCATCACTCACCAATGTTTGGGGCGCACTCCTGACATGCAAGATCGATCGTTTCAGGAAAGAATCGGGCGTATCGAAACGCTGGTCGCCGAGATGGAAGCCATTTCGGACCCAGCGGTCAAAGCCGCTGCCAAAGAATTGATTGCCTGCGTCATGGACCTGAACGCGGCGGCTTTCGAGCGCGTGGTGCAGGTGGCGGCGCGCTACGGCGATGCAGGCTCACGTTTGATCGATGGGCTGATTCGCGATGAAGCGGTTTCGAGTCTCCTGATCCTCTACGGCCTTCACCCGCAGGATTTCGAGACTCGCGTCCGAGGCGCTCTCAAAAACTTTGAGGGCGTGAAAATGATCTCTATTGAAGACGGCCGCATCGTACTGCGAATGGAGTCAGGCGATCGCTCGGAATCGGCATTACGGCAGGCCGTTGCCGTCGCCGCGCCGGATTTGGTTGACCTGATTATCGAGGGCACCGCTCAGAGCGGTTTCGTTCCGCTTGAGGCGCTCCTCGGGGCGCGTGCATGAATCCGGTGGCGGCCTTTCAGACACTGCGCCGTCTGGTTCCTCAAGCGGACGCGGCCGAACATTGCGGGCTGTGCCGCCAGGCTCTCGCACCCCAGCACGATCACCTGATCGACCCGCGCACGCGGCGGCTGCTCTGCTCCTGCCAGGCGTGCGCGATTCTCTTTAACAATCCCGCGGCCCAATACAAACGGGTTCCTAAGCGCGTAAGATTCCTGCCCGATTGCGAAATCAGCGACACGGAGTGGGACGCGATGATGATCCCCATCGGCATCGCCTTTTTTGTGAAGCAAAGCTTGGATGGAGACAGGGGCTCGCGTGTTGCCGCCTATTATCCAAGCCCGGCCGGGCCGGTGGAATCCTTGCTGTCTCTCGAAGATGTGCACCCGGCGGTGGACCGGCTGGAGCCAGACACTCAAGCGCTGCTGGTGAACCGCGCCGCGGGCGAGTCTTTCGTTCTGCCAATCGACGAATGTTATCGCTTGGTGGGATTGATGCGCACGTACTGGAAAGGTTTGTCGGGCGGCAACGAAGTGTGGCGTGAGATTCAATTGTTTTTTCAGGAAATGAAAAGCCGGTCGCATGCCTGATCTTCAGTTCCAGATCGAATCCGCCGAATGCGTGCCCTTTGCGGCGGTACCCATGCTTGCGTTTCGCTTGCACGTGGAAGACAGCTCGCGGGCGGAAGGAATTCATTCCATCGCGTTGCACACGCAAATCCAGATCGAGACTCCCAAGCGCCGCTATTCCACCGCCGAGCAGGAGCGTTTGCTCGATCTGTTTGGTGAGCCCCAGCGCTGGGGCCAGACGCTGCGCCCGATGTTGTGGACTCACGCGAACGTAACCGTGCCCGCGTTTTCGGACGCAATCGGAGTGGATCTGTGCGTGCCCTGCTCGTTCGATTTCAACCTGGCGGCCACCAAATATTTCCACGGACTCACCGACGGCGATATTCCCCTGATTTTCCTGTTTAGCGGAAGCTGCTTTTACGCCGGCGCGAATGGCGGTCTGGAAGTGGCGCCCATCCCCTGGAGCAAGGAAACCCGCTTTCGTCTTCCGGTTCGCTTGTGGCGGGAAACGATGGCGAGTCATTACCCGAACTCGGCCTGGTTGCAGATTCGCCAGGACGTGTTTGACCGCCTGCATCAATATAAGATGCAGGCCGGGTTGGCGACGTGGGAAGAAGCTTTGGAGTCGCTACTGGAGCCGGTAAACGCATGACTGCCAGTGAACGCGTAACGACTGTCGAGCAGATCGCCGACGCAATACTGTACGAGGGCTACATCCTCTATCCTTATCGCGCCTCCGCGCTCAAGAACGGCCAGCGATGGAACTTCGGCGTGCTCTATCCGCCTGCCTATGCCGCGGCGCAACGAGGATCCGATGCGTCGACGATGCAGTGCGAATGTCTGGCGCGGGGCCACAACCTCAGCGTCACCGTACGATTCCTGCAGCTTCTGACGCGTGACGCCTGGCAGGAGGCCATAACGCGCCAGGTCAATACGCATGCGCCCGGCCTGCACTCGTTTGCCTTTCCCGCTTGCGAGGATCGCGATGCCGCCGGAATCGTTCGGCGCCAGGAAAAGATCGAAGGGTCAATCGAAGTGGATGTTCGGCCCCTCCGCGACGGATGGTCACGCGTCTCGGTGCGCATCTCAAATTGCGGCGCCTTCGAAGTTCCCGCTGAGGATTCCGCCGCGTGGCCCACCAGGGAATCCGCTCTGCGCCGTTCATTGGTTTCGACGCACGCGATTCTGCGCGTGCCGGGCGGGGAATTCGCGTCGCTGCTCGATCCGCCGGAGGAACTGCGTCAGTTATCGGCTGAATGCTCCAACGTCGGGCTGTGGCCGGTATTGGCTGGTGACGCAGCGCCGCCGGACACCATGCTCGCTTCGCCCATCATCCTCTACGACCACCCGCAAATTGCACCCGAGAGCGCCGGAGCTCTGTTCGATGGCACCGAGATCGACGAAATTCTATCGCTGCGCATTCTCACGCTCACCGACGACGAGAAGCGCGAAATGCGTGAGACCGATCCGAAAACCCGTAGCCTTCTGGAGCGAACCGAGGCGCTCGACGCCGAACAATGGATGGCACTGCACGGCGTGATGCGCGATCCACACGGGCCGGAGAGAACCAGATGAACGAGCTCGAATTCCGGCTGCTCGAAGACAAGGCGCCGTTAGAGTCC
Organism: Bryobacterales bacterium; assembly: GCA_963747945.1. Taxonomy (GTDB): domain Bacteria; phylum Acidobacteriota; class Terriglobia; order Bryobacterales; family Bryobacteraceae; genus Palsa-89. Next base: position 47,564 of record CAVVHB010000020.1, on the reverse strand, counting down.
ATTACCTTGGCGGACCAATCCGAGTTGCGCAAAGGCGGACGTGTACGCTTGCGCCCCCGTCCCGGCGGCGACGTGATGGATCTGGCGCTCAATGGCAAAATCGCGGTGATTGAATCCATCGAACAGGATTACGAAGGCGCCATTCACGTAAGCGTCGTGGTGGATGACGACCCGGGGTCCGACATTGGGCACATGCGGCAACCCGGGCATCGCTTCTTCTTTCGGGTGGAAGAGGTTGAGGCGCTTTCGGATTCCGAAATCGGTCCCGCGCCGGCGCGAATCCTGGTAGCCGGTTTAGGCAACGTATTTTTCGGCGACGACGGGTTTGGCGTGGAAGTCGCCATGCGTTTAGGCGCGAGCAGAATTCCGGCGGGCGCTCAAGTGATCGACTTCGGAATACGCAGCTACGATCTGGCTTACGCGCTCACGAGCGGACGCTACGACGCAGCCATTCTGGTGGACGCCACCACGCGCGGTGGCGCTCCGGGGGACCTTTATGTTTTGTCTCCCCTGTTAGCCCAGGAACTGGATCAATCGCAGGAGCCAGCTCCGGCCAACGCCCATGCGATGAATCCGGACACCGTGCTGCGGATGGCTCGAACCTTCGGCCCGCTTCCCAGCCAGGTCCTGGTGGTGGCCTGCGAGGTGCAAACGCTAGGTGGCGACGACGGCCAACTCGGTCTGAGCGAGACCGTGAATGCGGCGGCGGACCGCGCCGTGACAGTAGTGGAATCGCTGGTCACGCGTATATCGAATGGAGAACAGATCAGCAGTAGAACAAATTATCAAGGAGATAAGTGAATGCAACTAGCCGATCGAATGCAAAGTCAACGTCTGGAGAACTCCAGCGATGACCAAAACAATGACACGCGGGACACCCTGATGCTGCTCAGTGGCGTAGCGCTGGTAATTTTCGGCGCTGGATTAGTATTGACAACCCCGGCTGTCCGAAAACTTTTGGGCGGCGTCGGAATCGGAAGTCTTCTGCAGGCCGCGGGGCCTGATTTCCAGCGTTACCTGAAACTCAAGGCGATGTGACCAATCCTAATCCCACCGACGCGGCCACCACGACGGTTTACGTGCTCGATCCCGGTTTAAGCAGATTCACGGCCAAGGCTTTCGCAGCGGGTCTGCTCGCCTCCATGGGCCACAACCCGTCCTTCGCCATTCGCCAATTCACCGGCGAAGCGAAGTTCGCGGCAGATGCGCCGGAGCAAGCGTCAGTGCGGATCGTGGTGCAATCCCGATCGCTCGAACTGTCGGATGAAGTGAGCGAGAAGGACCGCCGTGAGATCGAAAGGACCATGTGCAACGACGTGCTTGAGACATCCAGGTTTCCCGAAATGGTCTTCGAAGCCTCCAAACCTTCCCTGTCTAAAGGGGGCGAGGGCTTTTATTGGGCGAACATTAACGGGAAATTGACGCTCCACGGAGTAACGCAGCCGCAGCAGGTCAGCGCGCAGGTTACGATCAACGATTCCCAGCTTCGCGCCAATGGCGAGCTCACTGTTCGCCAATCGAGTTTTGGAATCAAACTGGTGTCGGTGGCAGGAGGAACATTGAAGGTCAAAGACGACGTAAAGCTCACGTTCGATCTGGTGGCAAGAAAGAAGGGATCGTAATTATGTGCCTCGCCATTCCCGGACAGATCCTGGAACTGATTCCCGGTCCGCCCCTGCTGGCCGTGGTGGACGTTACCGGCGTGCGCCGCAAAGTTGACCTCGGATTGCTGGAGGACGAGAATCCCGTACCGGGCGATTGGGTGCTGATCCACGTGGGCTTCGCCATGAGCAAGATCAGCGAGCAAGGCGCGCACGAGCAGATGCAGATGCTGCGCATGCTGGGTGAGGACATGGCGGCCATGGAAGAAGTGAGCGGCTACGGCCTCACCGGAAATGCTGTCCAAGGAGAACAAAAATCGCCATGAAATTCGTGGACGAGTTTCGCGATCCAACGGCTATCACGCACACCGCGGAAGAGATCCGGCGCATAGCCGATCCACACCGCCACTATCGCCTGATGGAAGTGTGCGGCGGCCACACGCACGCCATCTACCGCTTCGGTCTCAAGGATTTGCTTCCCGATAATGTGGAACTGGTGCATGGTCCAGGCTGCCCGGTGTGCGTGCTTCCCATGGGCCGCATTGACGACGGCCTGGCCATCGCCGCGCAACCCGATGTGATCTTTACCGCCTTCGGCGACATGATGCGGGTACCTGGCGCCCACGGCAGCCCGCTGGATCACAAAGCGCGCGGCATGGACGTCCGCATCGTCTACTCACCCGCCGACGCGTTGAAGCTGGCCGGGAACAATCCCGACAAGCATGTGATGTTCTTCGCCATCGGGTTTGAAACCACGGCCCCTTCAACCGCTTTGACGTTGCTGCGCGCGCGCGACCAAGGCGTGCATAATTTTTCGATCTTCTGCAATCACGTCACCATCATTCCCGCTATCCGCGCGATCCTGGATTCGCCGGACATGCGTATAGACGCGTTTCTCGGTCCCGGCCACGTCTCCACCGTGATCGGATGCCGCCCCTACACGTGGATCGCCGAGAACGAGCACAAGCCCATCGCCGTCTCCGGGTTCGAACCTCTAGACCTTTTGCAATCCATCGTCATGGCCCTGCGCCAGCTCAACGCGGGCCGCGCGGAAGTGGAGAATCAATACCAGCGCGTAGTTCCGTGGGATGGCAATCGGGCCGCTCTTCGCGCCATGGCCCAGGTATTCGAACTGCGCCCGTATTTCGAATGGCGCGGCCTGGGATTCATCTCGCAATCCGCGCTGCGCATAAAAGACGAATTCGCCGAGTGGGACGCTGAGCGCCGTTTCCACGTTCCCGGTGTGCGCGTCACCGATCCCAAGGCCGCGCAATGCGGCGAAGTTCTTAAGGGTGTGCTGAAGCCTTCGCAGTGCAAACTGTTCGCTAAAGAGTGCACGCCCGAACATCCCATCGGCGCGCTCATGGTTTCTTCGGAAGGGTCCTGCGCGGCCTACTTCAATTACGAGCACCGCAAGAATTCGGAGCTCGTCGGAATAGGAGCATAAGTTACGATAGCAGTCATGCCAAGGACCAAACCACCTGGTGAGGTTCGTTTCCGCGACGAGCAAGTGGTGATGGCCCACGGAGCCGGTGGAATAGCCAGCCGCCGCCTGGTGGAAGGATTGTTCGCTCCGCTGTTATTTGGAACGGGTTCAGAGCCTCTGGGCGACGCCGCTCAGCTCGATTTCAACGGAACGCGCATCGGATTTACCACCGATAGTTTTGTCGTCCGCCCGCTGCGCTTTCCCGGCGGATCCATCGGTGAGCTGGCGGTCAACGGCACCGTGAACGATCTGGCTGTGTCGGGCGTTCGCGCGGAGGCCCTGGTAGTCAGTTATATTCTCGAAGCCGGCTTGCCCACGCCAATTCTCGAAGCTGAAGTGCGCGCCATGGGCGATGCTGCGCGCAAAGCAGGGGTCGCGATCGTGAGCGGCGACACGAAGGTGGTAGAGCACGGGAGGGCGGACGGCATGTATATCACCACCGCCGGCATTGGCCGCGCCATTCCTGGACTCCGATTGTCGCCGCAATCGGTCCGGCCGGGCGATCAGGTGCTCCTCAGCGGGCCCATCGGCGACCACGGCATTACTATTCTTTTGGCGCGGGGCGATCTGGATCTCGAATCCGATGTCCGCTCCGATACCCGGCCGGTGCTCCCCTTCGTGGAAGCGCTTGTGGAGGTCGCCTCGCCAGGCCTGCGCTGGATGCGCGATCCCACGCGGGGCGGCCTCGCCACCTCCCTGAACGAGTTGGCGCGCGATTGCGGCCTGGGGATAGCGCTGCACGAAGACTTAATTCCCGTGGCCGATGCGGTTCGGGGCGCTTGCGAACTGCTGGGCCTAGACCCGTTGCATATCGCGAACGAGGGCCAGTTCGTCGCGGTGCTCGCGCCCGAATTTGCCGAACTCGCGTTGGATGCGCTGCAGCGCACTCCGGGCGGTGAAAATGCCGCCATCATCGGCGAAGTACGGCACGCCCCCGCGGCTACCGTGCTCGGCATCGCGTCCTACGGCGGAACACGCGTGATCGACATGCTGGTGGGCGATCCGCTGCCGCGCATCTGCTAACATGACCTCCACGCAATCCACGCTCGCACATCAAATTGCGGACCGGCTGGGGGAGCGCAATCGCATCTTCGAGGATTTTTTTGCGCTCGAAGCTCCCCGGCTAGCCGCCGTCTCTCAGGAGATGGCGGAACGTTTCCTGCGCGGCGGCCGATTGCTCGCGTTCGGGCGTGGCCCCTGTGCCACGGATGCGCAGCACGTGTCGGTTGAGTTCGTGCATCCGGTGATTGTCGGCAAGCGCGCGCTCCCGGCGCTCGATCTTTCCGCTGAATTCGCCCTTTGGCTCGAAGCGTTGGTGCGGCCCGAAGACATCGTGATGGGATTCGCGCCTCCCGAGGGCGATTCCGAGGTGGAAGCCGCGCTGGATGCGGCGCGTGCGCGGGACGCCATGGCGATCCACCTTCCCACCGTCACCCATGACGCCTTCATCAATCAGGAGGCGATAGAGATTCTCTATCACACGCTGTGGGAGACTGTGCACGTGTTCCTGGAACACCGCGAACTTGGGCAGGATGCCGGCCCGGCCGGTTTTCTCTATCCTTTCCTGGGACAGAACAAACATGACAGCGCATCCTTGCGAAAGGAAGTGGCCGAATCCATCCTGATGAAGGTCCAGGACGACGCCCGTTTGCGGGAGCAGGTGGCTGAGGAACAGGCTGAGCGGATCGCGGCCACTGCGGCGGCTATCGGCGATCGCGTGCGGCGCGGCGGCAGGCTGATTCTGTTCGGCAACGGGGGCTCCGCGACCGACGCCAACGATTGGGCGCTCGATTGTATCGCTCCGCCCAACGGCTGGCGCCCAGTGCCCGCGATTTCGCTCTCGATGGAACCCGCCAACATCAGCGCCATCGCCAATGATGTGGGTACCGAAGTGGTATTTCTGCGCCAGTTGATCGCGCACGCGCGGCCCCAGGATGTGGCCGTCGGAATCTCTACCAGCGGCGGATCGCGGAACATCGTCGTCGCGCTGGAAGAGGCTCGCAAACGCGGACTGCTTACCGTTGCGTTGCTCGGCTACGATGGCGGCGAAATTCTGCGCCGCGGCCTGGCCGACTTTCCTCTGATTGTTCGCTGCGACTACATTCCGCGCATTCAGGAGGTTCAGGCTTCTATTTATCATTCCGTGAATTGGGCGATGCACGGGGCGAATGAAGGGGCCGGCCGTGCTTGAACTGTTCGGCTCTTCCGGCTGCCCTTACACGCAGGAAATGCGCGAATGGCTGGAATTTTCGCGCCGCGAATTTGTCGAATTCGACGTGGACCGGGACGCCGCCGCCTTCGCTCGTTTGCGCGAAATCACTGGCCAGCGCACCGTTCCCGTACTGCTCGACGATGGCAAGGTGACCCAGATCGGCTGGCAGGGCCGGGGCTGTGTCGTGGGCGGAGGTTCTCATGCATGAACTCTCCATCGCGATGAGCATCCTCGACATGGCCGAAGAAGAAGCTGGCCGCAGGAGCGCTGAAGTGGATGCGATTTACGTCAGGCTGGGGGCGCTCTCCGGCATAGCGAAAGAAGCGCTGCTGTCGGCCTATGATCTCGCGCGTACAGAAACCACGCTCCCCACCGCACAATTGATCATTGAGGAGGTGCCGGTGATGATTTACTGCCCGCGCTGCCAGGCCCCTCGCAGCGTTCCTTCCATCCAGCAAATATCTTGCAGCGAGTGCGAAACCCCCTCGTCCGAAATTCTGCAAGGCCGCGAATTACAAGTGGTCGCACTGGAGCTGCGTTCATGACTCCGCCACCAATCGCCTCGCCACGAATTCTGGAAGTCCGAAAAAACATCCTCAAGCAGAACGACGAAATCGCGCACGCGCTGCGAACTCGCTTCGAGGACGCCGGCGTCTTTGTGGTGAACCTGGTCTCCAGCCCCGGCTCGGGAAAAACGGCGTTTCTGGAATCCACATTGACGAGAATGCGCTCTGAGTTCCGTGTCGCGGCCCTGGTCGGGGATCTGGCCACCGAGAACGACGCCAACCGTTTGGCTCGCAGCCAGGTTCCCGTACGCCAGATCATCACGGGCACGGTGTGTCACCTGGAAGCGGCGATGATTGAGAGCAACCTGCAAGACTGGAACCTCAACCAGCTGGATTTTCTCTTCATCGAGAACGTTGGAAATTTGGTGTGCCCGTCGTCCTACGATTTGGGCGAGAGCCTTCGCGTGGTGTTAATGTCGGTCACCGAGGGCGAAGACAAGCCGCTCAAATATCCCACGATCGTCAATAGCGCCGACGTCGCCGTGATTACCAAGACCGATCTTTCGGACGCCGTCGAGTTCGACTGGCCCACGGCGTCGAAGAACCTGCAGGCCGTCCGCCCCGGCATCCAGATCCTGCGTGTCTCCGCGAAAACCGGAGACGGCATGGATGCGTGGCTCAGTTTTGTCAGCTCCCAACGGACGCATTCCGCTCCCTTTGGTCGCGGCTCGGCAAGCGGCTGTGAGCGTTGAGCGCCGATTCTGAGCCGCGCCCAGAGGAAGCGGTGTTAGGGAACGTGGTAGAACATTTGTAATGGCATTCGTAAAAGTCGGATCGCTCTCTTCTCTGCCGCCCGGCTCGGTAACCGAAGTGACTCTGGGAGAAGAATCCTACGCGGTCTGCAACGTCAATGGTGAGCTGCACGCGCTGACCGGCATCTGTCCGCACGCTGGTGGACCCATCGGGCAGGGAAACGTGCAGGACAACATGGTGATCTGTCCCTGGCACGAGTGGGCCTACGATTGCCGCACCGGAGAAAACGATTTCGATCCAGCGGTGAAGCTGGATTGCTTCCCGGTGAAAGCCGACGGAGACGATATTCTGATCGATCCGCAAGTTCGGGCCTAAGCGTCCTGTGCCCGAACTCCCTGAAGTCGAGACCGTAGTTCGCTCGCTCGCGCCCAGGCTCCCCGGCCGGCGCATCGTCGACGCACAGTTCCTCTCGCACCACGTGGTCCGCCAGAAATTCCCGGCGCTGCGCAAACGAGTTCGCGGTCAGCTCATAAAATCGGTGGAGCGCCACGGCAAGTTCATCGTTCTCACGCTCGATCGAGGAGTACTCGTCATCCACTTGGGAATGACCGGGAAGCTGCTGCTCGATTCCGAGCCCGGCCCGTACGCCCGCGCCATCTTCCAGCTCGATCACGGCCTGCTGGTTTACGATGATATCCGCCATTTTGGGCGCATTGAGTGGAGCGAGCAATTGCCCGAACGCGCCGCGGCGCTCGGTCCCGACGCGCTGGGCATTTCCCTCGACGATTTTCGCAAGCTGCTCAAGACGCGACGCTCGGCCATCAAGCCGCTGCTGCTCAATCAACGATTCCTGCGCGGCATGGGCAACATCTACACCGACGAGGCGTTGTTTGAAGCGCGCATCCATCCCCGCGCCATTGCCGCGAGCTTGAGCAAGGAGCGCGCCGGACGGCTGCACTCCGCGATGGTGGATATTCTAACCAACGCCATTCGCCTCAAAGGCTCCTCCATTTCCGATTACGTCGATGCCGACGGCCAGCGCGGCAGCTTTCAGCAACAGCATCAGGTGTACGGCCGCGCTGGCGACGCGTGTCCTACTTGCGGAACGCCGATCCGCCGGATCGTGGTGGGGCAGCGCGGGACGCACTATTGTCCGAAGTGCCAGCGAAGCTAGGGCCAGAGTAACTAAATATCTGGTCTGCCACCAGCGCCGCGGCCTTCATCTCCAACACATCGTGCACCCGCACCACATGCGCGCCGCCCAGGATGGCTGCCGTCACCGCCGCGGCCGTGGCGCAGCGCAGAAATCCCTCGGAAGGTTTCTCCAGTTGCGGCAAGAACGATTTTCGTGAGGGGGCCACCACTAACGGAAATTCGAGAGATACAAAAGCGTTGAGGTGCGCCAGTATCTCGGCGTTCTGCTCTTTGCGTTTGCCGAAGCCGAGGCCGGGATCGATGGCAATCCGCGCGCGATCCACACCCGCCCGCACCGCGCGATGCGTGGACGCTTCCAGATCCAGCCGGATGGTCCCCATCACATCCTTGATGGGCGCGAGCTTGGCCCAGGTGTCCGGCGTGCCGCGCATGTGGTTGATGATCAGCCCCGCGTCATGCTGGGCCGCCACGCGCGCGAGCTGCGCATCCAACGTCAAGCCGGAGGGATCGTTGATCAGCGCGGCGCCATGCTCCAGCGCCTTCTCCGCGACAGCCGATTTGTACGTGTCCACCGAGATCGGAATGCTCAGTTTGCCGTTGAGGCGCTTCAGCACCGGAACCAGACGGCGCAGCTCTTCGGCTTCAGAGACACGCTCGGAACCCGGCTTGGTGGATTCCGCTCCGATGTCGATGATGTCCGCGCCTTGCTCTTCCAACTCAATAGCGCGCGCGAATGCACGGTCCGGATCGAGATATTTCCCGCCGTCGGAGAAAGAATCGGGCGTGACGTTCAAAACGCCCATCAGGAGGGTGCGCTCGCCCAGCAGCAATTCGCGGCCGGCCAGCTTCCAGACAAAATGTCGTTTTTCCATTTAAAGCACCTGGCTCCTGGTCTTGGCCAGGTAGAACCGCTCGCTCACGCGCGCGGCTCGGTAGTGATCGGAAGTTACCGAGCCGCGACTGTCAGGAAGCGGTATTCTTGGGTCCCCGTCCCGGGCTCTGAGGTGCTGCGGCATTTAAGAAACCCGCACTCGCTTCCACTTCTTGCCAACGCGGACGTAATAGACTTCTGCCTACCAGAAGGTTGACGATAAGTCTTCCTCCAGGCTTCCGTCGGCTCGTTCTCGATCGATCCTGACGGCCCCAGCCTTTCTCCTTCGGGCCGCGTCTGTGACCGATTCCGCCAAGCCGATCGCCGGCGACGAGTTTGTCGACGTTGACAATTTTCTCCGCGGGGGCATTCAGTGGATGCACGTCGCGGACCAGGGCGCCCTGCGGTGCGTCAACGATAGCGAAATCTGGAACTTCGACCGTCTCAATGTCCGTGGGAGCAGCGCCCTCCCGCACCTCGTGATGGAAGTCCGACTGCGCCTGCGCCGCCGCTTCGGCCGAATGAAAATCCGACACAATCTGACGCGCCAGGCACATCTTTACTTGCATCGGTTCTTCTTTTTTCATCACGGCGATTTCGGCCAAGCTCTTGTCGGTGAGCAGCTCCCAGTAGCGCCACATCAGCGTGTCGCTGATTCCCATCACTTTGCGGAACATCACCTTGGGCGGCTCCGTGATCCCAATGTAGTTGCCCTTGGATTTCGACATCTTCTCCACGCCGTCCGTCCCCTCCAGCAACGGCACCGTCGCGACAATCTGCGGCGGCTGCCCGGAATCGCGCTGCAGCTCGCGCCCCACCAGCAAATTAAACCGCTGGTCCGTGCCTCCCATCTCCACATCGCATTCCAGCATCACCGAATCGTAGCCCTGCGCCAGCGGATACAGCAGTTCGTGTACTGAAATCGGAATGCCGTCTTTGTATCGCTTGGCAAATTCATCCCGCTCCATTATCTGCGCCACGGTGTATTTAGAGCACAGCTTGATGATGTCGGCGAACTTCATCGGCTCCAGCCATTCGCTGTTGAACCGCACCTCGGTCTTGTCGGGATCTAAGATTTTGAACACCTGTGTTTTGTAGGTCTCGGCGTTCTTGTCGATCTCTTCACGCGTCATGGGAGGGCGCGTGACGTTGCGGCCGGTAGGATCGCCGATCAGGCCGGTGTTATCGCCGATCAGAAAAATCACGCGATGCCCCAGATCCTGGAAATGTTTCATCTTGCGTAGCAGCACCGTGTGGCCCAGGTGCAGGTCGGGAGCCGTGGGATCGAACCCCGCTTTCACGCGCAACGGACGGCCAGTCTTTTCCGCCTGAACCAGGCGCTCGCGCAAGTCCTCTTCCTTAATCAGGTCGGCCAGGCCTTTCTTCAAGTAAGTCAACTGTTCTTCGATGGACACCACCTTTATTAAAGCAGGGTGAGCATCTTTGCGACGATTTTCGCCGCCGCTTCCGGCGCTTCCATGGGGATGAAGTGCGAGTGCTCGGCAAGACAAGTATCCCGGCCGCGCGTGAAGCTCGACGCCAGATCGGGCGTAGTGAGCGATGGTCCCATGACATCGCCGGGGTTGCGATTGCGGCCGGCGCGCACCACCTGCACGGGAATCTGAATGGTCGCGATCTCGGCATAAATGTTCGATTCCACCGCTGTGCTGCCATCGTAAATGGGGGCTTCGATGGCCGGTGGGCACGCCAGGATGTAGCCGTCGCCGTCCGCCTGAAGAGCATGCTCGCAGTAGTCCCGCAGCACTTGCCGGTTCCAGGATTCGAAAGGCGGCCGATTTTCAAACCGCTCGAACATCTCTTGCGCCGACGCCCATTGGTTGCGACGCTTGGCGACGAACTCGGTCTTCTTCCAAGGCCCAACGTATTCGTTTCTCGCGCGGATTACCGGATCGAACAGCACCAGCGCGGAGAAGGCGGCGGGCCGGAGGGCCGCGCCCAGTGTGACGGCATGGCCGCCCAGCGAATGTCCTACGCCTATGGCACTGGTGAGCCCCAGGGATTCAGCGAGCGCCGCCACATCGGCGCCGAACTCTCGCCAAGGGTAAGGCGGCGCGGGCTTACTGCTACGCCCATGGCCGCGGGCATCGAAAGCGATGCAATGGCGTTCGGGGAGCTGCGCGATCACCTGATCCCAGATGTGCGCGTGAAATCCGGTGGCGTGACAAAAGAAAACCGGCGGTCCAACGCCCGGCCACTCCCACAGCGCGATCTCGATGCCATCGACGCGCACTCGGGACTGCACGGCTGTGCGCGTCATGGTTACTTCAGTTTAGCTGCTGGTACATGTGGCTTCAGCCGCGTTTTTCCTTTATGTCGCAAAGACGCGGCTCAAGCCGCGTGTACCATCGGATTTCCTAGGCCGCGCCCCGTTCGGCCTGCGCGAGCACCGTTTCGATGGTTTCGAACAGCTCGTGCGCGTGGACCGGCTTGGCGATGTAGCCGTCCATGCCAGCCTGCAGACAGCGCTGGCGGTCGCCCACCATGGCGTGCGCCGTCATGGCGATGATCGGAATGTGCGCGCGCGTATTTTCCTCCAGGCGTCGAATAGCCGCCGTGGCTTCAAAGCCGTCCATTACCGGCATTTGGGCGTCCATGAGAACCAGGTCGAAGCTCTGCTTCTCCAAGGTGTCCAGTGCCTGAGCGCCGTCGGCCGCCACGACAACCAGGTGGCCTTGATTTTCAAGCAAGCGCGAAGCCAGTTTCTGATTCACCAGGTTATCTTCGGCCAGCAGGATGCGGAGGGGTAGCCGGCCCTCGCGCAGTGTGTGCCGCGTGATCACCTGAGCGGGCTGGAAAACGCCGTCGCGGGAAGCCAGCACCTGCAGTATCGCGTCCAGCAAGTCCGCCTGCAGTACGGGCTTGATCAGGTAGGCCGCAATGCCGAGTTCTTTGCAGCGCACGCCATCGCCCCGTTGGCCGCCCGAGGTAAGCATGATGGTGACCAGGTTGGACAAATCGGGCGATTGCTGAATCTGTTCCACCAGTGTGAATCCATCCACGTCGGGCATGTGACAGTCCGCCACCAGCAAGCTGAACGGCACGCCCGCGGCCTTCGCGTCGCGAAGCAAGTTGAGTGCCGCCATGGCGCTTGATACGGCTGTGGGCCGCATCCGCCAGTAGCTGAGCGTCTTCTCCAAAATGTGGCGATTCGTCGCGTTGTCGTCCACCACCAGCACCCGCATGTTTTCGAGAACTTCCGGACCTTGCAACGTTGGCCGCGCGACTGCGTTTTTTGCCGCTCCGAAGTGGGCTGTGAAGTGGAAAGTAGATCCCTTGGCCACTTCGCTTTCGAGCCAAATCCGGCCGCCCATCATCTCGATCAGGCGCATAGAAATGGAAAGCCCGAGTCCGGTTCCGCCATACCGCCGCGTGGTGGACGTATCCGCCTGGGTGAAGGGCTCGAAAACCAGCTGCTGCTTCTCCTGCGGAATGCCGATGCCGGTGTCCGTTACTGTAAAGTGCAGAGTCAGACCGTCCGGACCGCTCTGTTCGCCTTCTACGCGCAACACTACCTCGCCCTGGTCGGTGAACTTGATGGCATTCCCCGCCAGATTCAGCACCACCTGCCGCAAGCGCGCCGGGTCCCCGATTACGAACTCCGGTAGTTCGGGCGGAATAAAGCAGGCCAGTTCTAAGTCCTTCTGGTGCGCGCCAACGGCCAGAGATTTCATGGCATGGCCTAGATGATCCCGCAGGTTGAACTCGATCGGATCCAGTGCCAGCTTGCCCACTTCGATTTTGGAGAAATCCAGAATTTCGTTGATGACGCTCAACAGGGAATCCGCGGAGTATTTCACCGCATTCAGGTACTCGCGCTGCGTGAGATCCAGTTCCGTTTCAAGCGCCAGTTCGGTCATGCCGATGATCCCGTTCATGGGCGTGCGAATCTCATGGCTCATATTGGCCAGGAACTCCGATTTGGCCCGATTGGCGGCGTCCGCGGCTATGCGCGCCTGCTCCAGCCCCAGCAGCATTTCCTTTTCTCGGGTGATGTCGATCATGGCGCCGCTGACCAGCTCCGGGTGCCCCGGCGTCCCTTGTACGCGGGATTGGCTGCGCATCCAGCGCACCGATCCATCCGGGAGTACCGCACGGAATTCCGCATTAAACGCCCCGTTGACCACCATCGCCTTCTCTGCTGTCACATTGAGTGCAGGCAGGTCGTCGGGGTGGACCATTTTGCGCCATTCGTCCAGGTGCATGCGCAGGGGCTTTCCAGTCAAGCCCGGCTCTTCCGTCAAGCCCGGCTCTTCCGTCAAGCCCGGCTCTTCCGTCAAGCCCGGCTCTTTCCAGTTAAGCCCGGCTTTCCAGTTAAGCCCGGCTTTCCAGTTAAGCCCATCAGTACCGCGAAGCCTTCGGAGAACGATAACATGTCCGTCGCGACGTCGGTCTGCCAGATCCCGAACGCCGCGGCCTTTTCCGCCATGGCGATGCGGGCGGCGTGCTCCCGCAGCTTCTCCTCGGCGCGCAGCCTTTCGATGGCGTTCCCAGCCAGGTGGGCGCCCGCTTCCACCACCCTGAGGTCGCGGTCGTGCGGTGTGGCGGGATGCTTGTGATACATGGCAAAGGTGCCTAACACCTTCTTGTTGGAATCGCGGATGGGTACGCTCCAGCAGGCCCGCAACCCGAAGCTCAATACGAACTCTCTGGCAGCGCCAAAGCGGTGGTCGTTGGCGATGTCTTCGATAATGGTGGTTTCGTTCCGAAACGCCGCCGAACCGCAGGCGCCGACTTCAGGGCCAATTTCGAGCCCGTTCACGCCTTGCATATACGTGGGCGGCAGACTTCCTCCCGATCCCTCTAAAAGGCGCTTCCCATCCTCGTCCAGCAAAAGGACCGTGCAATAGCATTCCGGGGCCATGCGCTCAATCGCGGCCGTGAGCGCATTCAGGACCTCTTTGAGCGAACAGCCCTTGGCGATCAGCTCCAGAACCCGCCGTTCTTCCTCGATCACTCGGGAAGAGCGCTCCAGCTTCTCCTGGTCCCGCTGGCTCTCGGCCAGGCGCCTGGTTTGCAGATAAGCCACCGCGCAGGCTGCGAACGCGAGACAAAGCGCTCCAATGGCCAGTGCTGATAGCATCCCTCTTCTATCGGTAAGAGCCCCTAGATTTCTTAGTTTTGCACTAGGAATATTTTGTGCCAGTTTGCTCTAAAGCTCTTATTCTGAGATGGTTGCCCACTCTCCGATTCCCGCAACGTTAAAATCAATTTCGGTCGCCGATCATAGGAAAACTTACTCGGGGGCGAACTGGATCGCTCCGTTGTATACTGCATGGAGACCGGACGCCCTCCACCTTAGCGAGGATCGCGCTCCGGAGACTGTGCATGACCGGCTCGTCTTTAGGCCCGCCGCGAATCCACAAAGATAAAAGCGCGAAGATAAAAGCAGGAGACATGAACGAATGAGTGAAGTACTCAGTGGAGCTGAGTTTAAGAAACAACTGCGCGAAGGGTGCCCCAAGCTCGGCCTGTTCCTCAACTCGCACAGTCCGACAGTGGCCGAGCAATTGGCCCATAGCGGCTATGACTGGCTGCTGGTGGACACGCAGCACGGGCCGATGGGATTCCAGGAGCTGTCGGCGATGCTGGCCGGAATTTCCAGCGGCGGCGCCAAGTCCATGGTGCGCGTGGCCGGATACCACGATCGCGGCGGAATCCAGCAATCCCTCGACATGGGCGCCGACGGCGTTCTGGTTCCTTATATCAACACGGCCGAAGAAGCCCGCCAGGCCGTCAGTTGCGCGCGCTATCCCACCGCCGGCACCCGGTCGGTTTATTTCCCGCAGCGCAGCATGAATAAAGCCGGGTTGCTCGGCTACGCGGGCAAAGCGAACGAGAACATCATCCTGGCGTTGCAGGTGGAGACAGCCGATTGCATCAAGAACATCGATGAGATCGCGGCCGTCCCGGGTGTCGATATGCTGTTCCTCGGCCAAAACGACTTGTGCATGTCGATGGGCCTCTTCGAAAAATACGAATTTCCGCTCATGTACACCTCGCCCGAGCTGCAGGCGGCCACCGACAAGCTGCGCGCCGCGGCGAAGAAGAATAACGTGATCCTGGGCCTGTTCCTGTTCGGGACTTCGCGCGTAGGCGAATTCCTCGAGAAGGGTTTCCCGTTCATCAGCGTCGGAAACGATCTGCATCATGTCCTTACGCAGGCGGGCGCCTACGTCAAAGACGTCGAGGCGGTGTCCAAAGAGAAAGGCAAATCCTGGACGCGGCGGCCCTCGGCGCTGCTCTGATCTCAGCGGAACCTCGCACGTCCGGCCCATCGGCGGGCGGCCGGACGTAATTGGCGCCAGCGTTGCCTTTAGGACAGCGGGCCTTGTACCCCTTTGATCGCCCTCCACCGCATAGTACAATCGGTGTCCAATTGTGAGCACTCCTGTCGCGCCACGTTCGTGCGCCCATGTCAATCGGGCGCGCGAGGAAGCAGCGGAAGCCGAACTCCGCCACGCTGTGGTCACGAAGCTTGCGGAAATTTTCGAGCGGGAACTCGGCGCTGAACTCACCGAGTCCGGCGGTCGTTTCCAATCTCAACAGCGATATATTTCGCAGCTCGAGATCGGTACTTTTGTCGAATCGCGCGTGAGATCCTGGCCAGAGGAGTGGAAGCAGTACCTGTTTCAGCATCTGGACGACATCCTCGGCGCCGTACAAGAGCAACAGCAACAGCAACAACAGCTGCCGCAGGTACCGTCGCTCCTCAAGGATCTCTACGGCCGGCTCCGCGTCCGGTTAGCGCCCGTCCGGCAAGATTTGGACCGCACGCGCCAGACGTTGAAGGTCGTCGAGGAAGTGTCGGGACCGGTTGCGGTCCCTGAGCCGGCGGGGCCGGGCGTGACGGTGCCTGATCCAGTCCGTTTCGCCGTCTTCGCACCTCACAGCATCGGAGCCGGCAAGCCCTTCACGCTGGACGTATGGGCCTTTTAGACCAGCAGCGCGCGAAGGTTGAAGATCTTGCTACGCGCATGGGCGAGGGGCGTGCCGGAAATGAGGCCGAAGGCAGATTGGCGCCAACCGATAGGCTCTCCGTCTTCGTCCACTCTCCCTATCTCGACATTCCGCTGCCGGTCAAACCGCTCACCTGGTTCGGGCAAGAAACTGTCGAGTCGTTTGATTGTAGCCTGCGAGGAGAAATACCTTATGCGGGCTTCCGCATCCCGGGCACCGTGGTTATTGCGCTTCAAGGTCTGCTCATAACGGAAGTTCAGTTCGAGCTCCGTTCGGACAGAGCGCCGGTGGAGGATCGCGAGGCGGTGGCGCAGACGGCCAGCAGCCCGCGAACGGCCTTCGCGTCCTATGCCAGTGATGACCGAATGGAAGTAATGCGCAGCGTGCAAGGGATCGCGAAGGGCGCGCCCAGCCTCGATATCTTCGTGGATGTCGATACCCTGCGCTCTGGCGACGATTGGCAACGCAAGCTTTCCGCTTACATTTCAACAAGCGATATTCTGTACCTCTTCTGGTCGAGCGCAGCTTCGCGATCCGAGTGGGTTGGCCGCGAGTGGCGGATGGGGCTGCGCGCCAAGGGCATCGCGTTCATCGACCCGTTCCCGCTCACGAGTCCCGAGCTGGTGCCACCGCCGGCGGAGCTAAAGTCGCTGCACTTCAACGATCGCTACCTCATGTATATTTTGGCCCAACAGCAAATCGAGTCCCTTAAGGCGCGAGCCTCCGCGCAGCCCTCGGCGCTGCTCTAACGTTACCCTGTGGTGGTGTCTTCTTCTAGCAAACCGATTGCCGCGGGACTGAGTGGAATCGTACTCGCGATTGCGGCCTCGAAGCTCCTGGTCTACCTATACGCGGGCCGCCACTACGGCTACTTCGTCGACGAGCTTTACTATCTTGCCTGTAGCCGGCATCTGGACTGGGGATACGTGGACCAGCCGCCACTGATCGCGCTGCTCACTTGGGTGGTGCGGTTGGTGCTCGGCCAGTCGTTGCCGGCGATTCGCTTGTTGCCGGCCTTGGCGGGAGTGGCCGAAGTGGTTCTTACGGCGCTAATCGCCCGCGAGCTTGGGGGCAAGCGGTTTGCGCAGGCGTTGGCGGCCCTGGCAGCGCTCGTCGCGCCGGGAATATTGGGCGCCGACGGGCTGCTGACGATGAACGCGTTCGAGCCGCTGTTCTGGATGGGCTGCGCGTACCTGCTGATCCGCATGATCAAAACAGAAAACACAAAACTGTGGATCTGGTTTGGAGTTTTGGCGGGATTCGGGTTGGAAAACAAGTACTCCATGCTGATCTTCGGCGCTGGGTTGGTGCTGGGACTGGCGCTAACGGCCGAGCGGCGCTTACTCAGTAACCGGTGGCTGTGGGTGGGCGGAGCCATAGCATTTCTGATCTTCCTGCCCAACCTGCTATGGAATGTCCAGCATCATTTTCCGTTCCTGGAGCTGCAGGCCAATATTCGAGCGAGCGGCCGCGACGTACCGCTGGGACCGGTGGCCTTCTTCAAACAAGAGGTCCTCTTGATGCATCCGCTGACGCTGCCCATCTGGGTGGCAGGATTGTGGTTTTACTTCGGTACCAACGCTGGAAAGCCTTTCCGCGCGATCGGATGGGCCTGGATTTTCGCGGCGGCCGTGATCGTCATTCTTAGCCCGCGAGTGTACTACTTGTTTCCCGCGTTCCCCATGCTGTTCGCGGCTGGCGGCGTGCTGTGGGAGCAGTTGCTGGCGCGGCCCAGGCTGGCGTGGCTCAAATTCGCGTACCCTGTGGTGATGCTCCTGAGCGGCGCGTTGCTGGCGCCGCTTGCGATACCGCTGTTGCCGCCGGAGACGTACATTCGATATACCAAGGCGATCGGCCTGCAACAGCCGGCCATTGAGACCCACAAGCTGGGACCGCTGCCGCAGATTTTCGCGGATCAATTCGGATGGGGAGACATGGCTGCGACGGTGGCGCGCGTCTACAACGGCCTGCCGCAGGAGGTTCGCGCGCGCACCGCGATCTTTGGCCAAACCTACGGCCAGGCGGGGGCAATCGACCTGTTCGGTCCCAAGTACGGTTTGCCGCCCGCCATCAGCGGACATCAGAACTATTTTCTTTGGGGCCCCCGGGGCTACACCGGAGAAAGCATGATCGTGATGGACGACAACCAGGAAAATCTCGAGCGGCTGTTCAACAGGGTGCGGAAGGTGGCGCACGTTGACCATCCCTACTCCATGCCATATGAGCACTTCGATGTTTTTTATTGCCAGGGAATGCACCCGCCGCTTGCCGAGTTCTGGCCGCGCGTGAAACGTTGGGATTAGCTTGCCGCTTGCTCACGCGCGCGGTTCAGAACGGGCACATGCGCCCGAATGGTGAGGGAGCGGGTATTAGCGCTGCTCGGAGACGGATTTTTCGGCCAGCTCGCCCAGGATCGGCAGCTTATACATCTCGTCGTGTGAGGTCTTGATGATCATGAAGATCCAGGCGCCGAAGATG
This sequence comes from Bryobacterales bacterium, assembly GCA_963747945.1. Classification (GTDB taxonomy): domain Bacteria; phylum Acidobacteriota; class Terriglobia; order Bryobacterales; family Bryobacteraceae; genus Palsa-89. Next base: position 29,524 of record CAVVHB010000020.1, on the reverse strand, counting down.
ACGGCCTTCATGAGCCCGGGGAAGAAGTTGTGGAACGGCGGGCCCCAAAATGCGAAGCCAAACATGGGGCCGAGCACCCAGTCCACCAGGAGCCAGGCGACAAATAAGTAGAGGCCCTGGAAGGCATGGAAGCGGACGCGGCCGTCGGAGCGAAAGCGCGCCGAAGCCAGCACCACGATGGAGACGATCCAGCCGAGAATCGGGATGTAGCACAGCAGGGAAGCGGTGCGCGGGCTGATGCCGTGCATGTAGTCCATCGCGGGCGCGCCGGATACAGCGGGTTGGGGGGCGCCGCAAACGCCGCAATAGGCGTCGCGATTCCCGACGGACTTTCCGCAATGGCAACAGTAAGGCATCGCTTGTTCTTCTTCGCCTCTTCCGGGCTTCCTGATTATTACTACGTTACGATTTCGTGTTATGTTCCGGCAACGTGACAGGCGTGTGATACGATGCGACAAATGCGTATCCAGAAACTGCTCCGCGCTTGTTTCACGCTGTTGCCAGTCCTTGTCGCGGCAGTCTTCGCGGTTCTACCAGCCGCGGCCCGGCCGCTCGAGATTTTCTTCATTGACGTGGAGGGCGGGCAGTCCACATTGATCGTCAGTCCATCCGGGCAATCGCTGCTGATTGATACGGGATGGCGGGGATTCGAGGGGCGCGACGCGGACCGGATCGTCGAAGCCGCGAAGGCCGCCAAAATTAAGCAGATCGATTATCTGCTCATCACGCACTACCATCGCGACCATGTGGGCGGCGTCCAGCAACTCGCCGATCAGATGAAGATCGTGAATTTCCTGGATCACGGGCCGAATACGGAAGACTCCAAGGCAACCAAGGAAGACTACAGCGATTACGTCAAGGCGATCCAGCGGGGCGAGCACACGGTATTGAAGCCGGGCGAGACGGTGCCGATCAAGGGCCTCTCGGTGAAAGTGCTGACCGCGGCCGGCGATCGCATCCAGGCGCCGCTCGAGGGCGCGGGGCAGCCCAATCCCTATTGCGCAACGACGCCCAAGCGAGATCCCGATCCCTCCGAGAATTCGCAATCGGTGGGTGTAGTGGTGACGTTCGATAGATTTCGGTTCCTCGACATGGGCGATCTGACGTGGAACAAAGAGCTGCAGCTGATGTGCCCCAACAATCCGATTGGGACCGTGGATGTGCTGCTGGTGTCGCATCACGGGCTGAATCAATCCAATTCACCGGCGCTGGTGGACGCGGTCCATCCGCGCGTGGCCATCATGAACAACGGAGCGCGCAAGGGAGGCAGCCCGGACGCGTGGCAGATCGTGAAGGATTCACCGGGCTTGGAAGACCTGTGGCAGCTGCACTTCGCCGTCGAAGGCGGCAAGGAACACAATGTGCCGGATTCGTTCATAGCCAACGTCGAGGATCAGGATACCGGGCGGTACATCAAACTGACCGCCGAGGGGAACGGATCGTTCACCGTGTGGAACCAGCGCAACAAGTTCACCAAGGTTTACAAATCGACCGCCAAGTAATATGAGAAGTCCCTGTTCGGCGGTTGCAAGCTGCCTGTTGGCTATGTCGATGGCATGGGGGCAGACGGGCAAACATCCGTTCACTGTAGACGACTGGGCCGCTTTGCATTCCGCCTCTTCGGTTGCTCTGGCGCCCGATGGGGCCACCATTCTATTGAAAGTCAGCTGGGGCGGCGAAAAGGGGCCAACCAACCAGGAATGGCGCCTGATAGGGGCCGACGGGACCAATTCGCGCAAGCTGGATCTCCCCGAGCACTTCACACCGTACGGCTTCACGAAAGATGGTGCGTCGCTGTATGGTTCCTATCAGGTCAACAACCTTCCACAACTCGCTGCCTTCCCGCTGGCGGCAATCAAGAAGAGCAGCGCCCCCTCGCTTCTGGTGGCGCTTCCCGCCGGCATCCACTCGGCTCATATTTCGCCCGATGGATCGCGCTTCGCCATCCTGGCCAGCCCGACGCCGCCGGACGATCTGTCCGACGTCCACTCGGTGGTTGAGCCACAGCTTACCAGTGTCTATGTGGTCGGCTCGGATGGCACTGGAGGCCGATGGTGGTGTCCGGAACTGAAGAACATCTCGGATGGGATGATTGCGTGGGAACCCGGCGGCGCCGGGCTGGCAGTGCTCTCCACTACTCCCAAGATCGGATACCATGACGTGCGTGCGTTTCTGGATGTTTGCACGGCGGAAAGCAGCCGCCGCGTCGCCCAGATGCCCACCGTGGCCTCAGGCATCGCCTGGAGCAACGGCGGCCGCGACCTGGTGTTTCTCAGCACCACCACGTCCGTCTTGACCCCGGACCACGTCTGGTCGGTCCCATCGAGCGGTGGAACGCCCGTGGACCGGACGCCCAAGCTGGACGGGTCTGCGGTGTCGCTGGTTCAAGATCCACGAGGCAAGGTGTGGGTGCTGGTGGACCGTGGAGTTCAGAATGAGATCGATTCATTCCAGGACGGCGCGCTTACCCCGGCATTCCGCTGGCCGGCAGGCTATATCGTCTCCACTCCGGTGTTTTCCCAACTTGCCAGTGCCCCCGCTCAGTTTGCCGTCGACGTTGGCGACCCTGCGCACAGCCGGAACATCGCGGTCCCATCTGGCAGCGAGCTTCGGAAGATCACCGCCGAAGGAGATGAACAGATCGCGAAAATAGACCTGGGCCCGGTCCGCCTGGTGCATTGGACCAGCAAGGAGGGGATCGCGCTGGAGGGCATCGCCACGTTTCCAGCTGGTTATGCCGAAGGCCGTGGCTATCCGTTTCTGGTGCTTCCGCATGGGGGGCCGGAGGACAACGACGTGCCGGCGTTGGATGCTTTCACGAGGATCATCGCTGGTCTGGGATATGTGGTTCTCCAGCCTGAGTACCGCGGTTCCACCGGCTATGGCTCCGATTTTCTGGATGCCATTTACCAGCATTTCGGCGACCGCGCGTACCGCGATGTGGATAGCGCCACGGACTTCGCCATCGCGCAGGGCTGGGCCGACCCCCACAAGCTTGCGATCTTCGGCTGGAGCGCCGGCGGCTTCATGACCTCGTGGACCGTGACGCAGACGCAGCGCTACCGCGCGGCGATTGAAGGCGCCGGGATCACCGACTGGGCGTCTTTTCTGTGGACCAGCGACATTCAGCAGACCGACTACGATGCCCGCTGGCCTGAAAAGGACCCGTTGGCGTTTGCCCAATTCTCCGCCACTGCCCGCGCCAGCCAGGTAACCACGCCAATTCTAATCTTGCATGGAGCGGCGGACGCTCGCGTGCCAACGTTTCAGGGGCGCGAATTCTTCGAGGCGCTCCGAGCGAACGGGAAGACCACCCGGATGGTGACGTACCCCGGGTCGCCTCATTTCCCAACACTGTGGGAACAGCGCCGCGATGTGTTCCGCGAAGTGGCGGCGTGGCTGGCGCGCTATAACCCTTGAGAGCGTTTCCGGAAACCCACGGGAACTATAGCGCGTCACCATTCGGCAAAGCGTCCCTTGACCGATTCTCGCTTAGGGCCTAGAATGATAGAAGATTTGATTCTCGTCTGGCGGTGAATTGTATGAAAATAAAGCACTTCTTGGTTTGGCCCGGGATGGCTGCGGTGTTTTTAGCCGCCTCTTACCTGCTGGCCGCGCCGCAAACCGCCACTCAGGCGACCTCGCCGTCGGATAAAGACGGCCAAAAGCCTGCTGTTTCCGATCGAGACACGGTGGCGAAGCCAATGACCGCGAAGCAGAAGAAAAAGCAGGAAGACAAGCTTCGCAAAGAGCTGGAAACGCCCTACAGGAAGTGGCTGAACGAGGATGTCGCCTACATCATCACCGACGAGGAGCGCAAGGCATTTAAGAGGTTGAGCACCGACGACGAGCGCGAGGAGTTCATCGAGCAGTTCTGGCTGCGGCGCGATCCGACGCCGGACACCGAAGAGAACGAGTACAAGGAAGAGCACTACCGGCGTATTGCCTATGCCAATGAGCGCTTCGCTTCCGGCATTCCGGGATGGAAGACAGACCGTGGCCGGATCTACATCGTTTACGGGCCCCCCGACGAAATCGACGACCATTCTTCCGGCGGCACCTATGACCGTCCTATCGAAGAGGGCGGCGGAACGACATCGACGTTTCCGTTTGTGGATTGGACCTACCGCTATATCGAAGGCGTGGGCACCAACATCAAGATCGAATTTGTGGATCCCACCATGAGCGGTGAATTCCGCATGACCATGGACCCGTCGGAGAAAGACGCGTTGACCTATGTTCCCGGAGCTGGTTTGACGCTATATGAGCAAATGGGCCTGGCGGATCAGTCGCAACGTTTCACCCGCACCGACGGTACGACGCTCGGCGTAGGCAACCAGCCGCTGCCGGAGAGCATGAACGAGTTCACCCGCTTGTCGCAGTTCGCGAATCTGCAAAAGGCTCCGCAGGTGAAGTTCAAGGACCTGCAAGCAGTGGTCAGCTCCAGCATCCGGTACAACAATCTGCCGTTCAAGGCTCGCGCGGATTACATCCGGATCACCGATTCCACCATCCTGACCACGGTGACCATCCAATTCCAGCGTCGCGACCTGCAGTTCCAGCAAAAAGACAACATCTCGAAAGCCACGGTGAACATCTTTGGGCGCATCACTTCCATCACCGGGCGGGTGGTGAATACTTTTGAAGATCCCGTTACCATCGAGGTGCCCGCGGATCTGCTGCAAAAGGCGCTGGACGGCGCGTCCATCTATCAGAAAGAGATTCCGCTGGCGCCGGGGATGTACCGGCTGAACATCGTCTGCAAGGACGTCACGGGCGGAAACATGACTACCTATCCGATGGCGCTCAACGTTCCTCATTTCGACGACGAGAAACTGGCGTCCAGCAGCCTGATCCTGGCGGACCTCATTGAAAAGGTACCGACCAAGAGTATTGGGACCGGTCAGTTCGTGATCGGCGATACGAAGGTCCGGCCCCGCCTCACCGACACGTTCGATCGCGACGAGAAGCTGGGAATCTACACTCAGTTTTACAACTTCTCGCCCGACGAAAAGACCAACAAGCCCAACGGCTCAATTGAATACAACATCACCAAGAGCGGCGCCAAAGATCCGGTTTTGCACTATACGGAACAAGTAAACTCCATCCCGGGGGCGTCCTCGCAGCAGGTGACGGTAGAGAAGCTTCTGCCGCTGCAATCCCTGGAGCCAGGGCAATACACCTTAAAGATGAAGGTCACCGACAACAACAGTAATCAGGTGTTAACCCCAAGCGCCAATTTTACGGTAAAGTAAGACTTAGGCGGACGGCGTGGTAAATTCCGTCCCCTGAAGCCTGTACGGAGTACCCGGGGCCTGTACAAAAAATGAGGCCTGTACGGAAAATATGACGGGTCGGCCTAAACTCGCTGCCAGCGTGATTGCCGCGTTGATCTTGTCAGCGCCCATGGCATTGCCGGCAACCGACACTCCGCGCGCCGGAAGTATCGCAGGCGTGGTGCGGAATTCCAGTGGTGTGCCGCAGATGGGCGCGACGGTGTTCCTGTTCAATCGCTCGGAAAAGCTGATGCAGCGGGTCATCACCAACGAGCGCGGGCTGTTCGGTTTTGGCCTGCTCACTCCCGACCTTTATTCAGTGCGGGTGTCATTGGCCAGCTTCGTCCCGGCGGTGAAGCAAAAGATTGCCGTGCAGCCGGGCATGCAAAGCCTGCTGTATGTCGATCTGGCAAGCGTCTTAAGCTCCATCGAGCTGGTGTATGCCAAGCCTGGCGAGGGCGCTCTCATGAGTGACGATTGGAAGTGGGTGCTGAAGGGCTCCGCTTCGACACGGCCGGTTTTGCGAATGCTGCCTGCCGACCTCGGTTTGGATCCGCAGCAGAGCCAAACGCAAAATCAAGCGGCGTCCGCGAGCGTTTTCTCCGATACGCGGGGCATGCTGAACCTCTCCGGAGGCGATCCTGGATCCCTTGGTTCCACTTCCTCGCAAGCCGATTTGGGAACGGCCTTCGCGGTGGCTACTTCCGTATTCGGTCACAATGAGCTGCAGTTGAGCGGCAACGTGGGCTACAGCGCGCATGCGGGTTTACCCACGGCCGGCTTCCGCACCAGTTTCAGCCGGGACGGCATGGGGCCGGAAGTCGCGGTGACGGTGCAACAGATTTATTTGCCGGTCCGCGGTAGTTTGGCAAGCGTTACCGGACAACCGGACGGCGCGCCGGCTTTGCGAACGATGTCGGTCTCCATGCACGATAGCGTCTTGGTGGCAGAGCATCTTCGGCTCGATTATGGCAGCTCGTTCGATTCGGTGAGCTTCATGGACCATGTGAACTCGCTGAACAAATTTGCGCGTCTAACCTACGATCTGGGTGCGGCGGGCAAGCTGAAAATTGCTTACAGTTCGGGCGCGCCTCCTACTGAATTGGCCATGCAGCCGCGCGATGCCGAGGGGCGTATTCCCGGGGACTCGGAAGCGTTGGCGCAGGATCTGGCGGCGCTGGCGATGCTGCCGCGTTTGTCGTTGCTGGACGGGCATGCGGCCATCCAACGATCCCAGGATGCCGAGATCGGCTACGAAAAGCAGATTCGCACAACTACGTTTAACTTGAGCGCCTATCACGAGAAGGTCAACAACGCCGCGATGACGGTGGTGGCCCCCGAGGGAGCTTTTGCGCCCGGCGATCTGCTGCCAGACATTTCGTCTCAGAACAGCGTTTTCGATGCCGGCAGCTACCGGCGGTTAGGCTTTGCGGCCTCGGTATCGCAAGCGTTGGGAGATCGCGTTCAAATCGGTTCGTCGTTTGGAAGCGGCGGCGCTTTGGCCCCTACCGATCAGGATCTGACGGCAGATTCAGCGGAAGCATTGCGCTCCCGGCTTCAGACCACACAGCGCTTCTGGGCGTCGGCACGGGCGTCCGCCAAACTTCCGTTGACAGGTACCATCATCACCGGCAGTTACCAGTGGATGGATTACAAGAACACCATCATGCCGGATCACTTCTACCTGACGCAGAGCCCCTACACTGAGCCGGGTTTGAATGTCCGCGTGCGGCAGCCGATTCCGTCGGTGCTGGGGATGCCTGGGCGCCTGGAGGCTACTGCCGAGCTGCAGAACGGCTTGGCCCAGGGCTATCTGCCCGTGACGGAAGGCGGGCAGCGGGTGACACTGGTACAGTCGCCACGTGCGCTGCGCGGCGGACTGAGCTTCATTTTTTAAACAACAACCACTCCCTTCGGTCACGGCTCAGTGTCGACGGTAACCGAGCCGCGACCATAGGGAGCGGTCAATCCGCCCCACTCAGCCGATGCCAATGCTCATGTTGAGCAGCAGGTCGTTCACCGCTTTGTCGAACGGCGGAGTGGAGGCCAGCTCATAAAGCTTGCCGCCCTCCTCGATATCGCTGGCCAGCCGTTCGTCGAGCGTCTTGAACTGATGCTCGAAGGCCGCGGCCAATTCGCGCATGGCGCGCGCGAACTCGTGGGAAGCCGCGAAACGGCAGGCTAACTGATAGTGGATCTCAGAAGCCAGGGGCGATTGGGGCGTGGCCTGGCGCAGCGCGCGCTCCAGGTAGAAGCGTGACCGGGCGGCGTCGGAAGACGCATAGATCCGCCCAAACCCGAAGTACAAGCCCGCCAACGCTGAAGCGGCCCGCGTGCCGGCGACAACCTCCAGATAGGCCGTGGTGTTTTCGTCCTGCAGCAGCGCCAGCCTGGCGTGCTCGCCGAGCGGGAGGTCTTGCCACGCGGCCAGCCGCATGGTAATCTCGGCGATCTGAGCCTCCCAGACGGCCGGTTGGGCGCCTGGCGCGGGCTGGTCCAGCGTCTGCGGCGGGGCTGGCGCAGCCGTCATTTGGCTCAACTTTTGCTCCGTTTCCTCCTGCAGCTCGCGCAGGTCCCCCATCGCCAGGCCGATCTGGTCCTGGATATGGCTGATGGTCTGGTCGGCCTGCCGGGCGAAGCTGGTGGCGCTGAAATAGGAGGATAAAACCAGCACGATGGCGTAAAGACTGGAAGCGCCGAGCAGAATCAGGACCAGCAGTTCCATGTCGCCGACGCGCCTGGTAAGCAGATCCATGCGGTCCTGCAGAATGCGTAAATGTTCGCCGGTGGCTAAGCCAGTTATGTTCAGCGGGAAATAAGCCCACTGGCGGTAATTCCACAGTTCCAAAACTGCCATGAGCAGCACTCCGGCCGCAGCCGCCAGCAGGAGACCGAGCGCTATTTTACGCATGACCGCCATTTCGACAGCTATAGTCTAAAGCCGCGCGGCGTTTTGGCGTACCGGGAAAAGTACTGGGGATACGACCCGGTACTACTTCCGCGCGCCCCGCTGCGGTTTCTTTAGTCTCGACTGCCGAAGCTTGGGACGCTTGCGCTTGGGCTTGCTGATGATGAAAGTCCCGCTACCGTGGGCTTCGGCTGAATACAGTTTCTCGTCTACCATAAAGGTTCATTGTCGCATGAAACGCTTATTCTCACTCCTGACCGCGTGCGTGCTGGTAGCGCCTGCGCCGGCGCAAGACCTTTTTACCAACATCGGCCACATCAAGCAGGGGTTGTCCGCCATCACGGGGCTCAAGTTCAAGCACGACGTTCCGTACGCCCTCATCACCAAGGACCAATTGCATTTGTACCTCGAGAAGCGGCTTCGCGAGACCATGAAGCCGGACGATGCGCGGGCCGAAGAGTTGACGCTGAAGATGCTCGGCCTGGTGCCGGCCAATTTCGACCTGCGGAAGAACACGCTCGATTTGCTCACCGAGCAAGCCGCCGCGTTCTACGATTACAACCAGAAGAAACTGTTCGTGCTGGAGGGGTCGGGCGGAAATGACGAGGAGCGCATCGCATTGGTTCACGAATTGGCGCACGCCCTGGCGGATCAGCATTTTCATCTCGCGAAATATATCCGCGAAGGGATGCGCAGCGACGATAGCGCCACGGCTCGCCAGGCAGTAATGGAGGGGCAGGCGACGTGGCTGATGGCCGCCTACATTTCGCTCGAAGGCGGGGGGAAGCCCGAAGTCCCCGAGGGGATTTTGCAGCTGATGAAGCAGAGCATCCAGGGCTCCGCCGCGCAGCAATACCCGGTATTTTCGCAGGCGCCGCTCTATATTCGGGAGTCGCTGGTGTTTCCTTACGGCGAAGGGCTTACTTTTCAGGACGCGGTGTTTCGCAAGATGGGGAAAGAGGCGTTCTCGGAAGTTTTCCTTCGGCCGCCGTTGAGTAGCGGACAGATCCTGCATCCGGAGCGGTACCTGGGACATGGTGGCGTGGTGATTCCGAAACCTCCGCCCTTGCCGGAATCGCACGAGTTTCGCAAGCTGGCGGATGGCACGCTGGGGGAGCTGGATTTTCGGGTGTTGCTCTCGCAATACACCACCGCGGCCGAGGGCGAGGCTTTGGCTGCCCATCTGGCGGGCGGATCGTATGAATTATTCGAGCACAAGCGCGAGACGTTTCCGGTGCTGGGAGTAGCGTCGACATGGGACTCGCCCGAATCGGCGCGGAACTATTTCGAGCAATATCGCAAAGTGATGCAGGGCAAATGGAAGAAGCTGGAGATCGCCAAGGAAATGCCGGAGCTGGTGGAAGGGCGCGGCGATTCAGGCTATTTCCGGGTGTGGATGGAAGGGGCCACGGTGAACCAGATGGAAGGATGGAAAACGCCTATTCCGAACGAATTGCCGTAATCGCGTCCACTCTCAGCGCGCGCAGCGATGGCGCCAGGCTACCAGCCAGCGTCATTAGAAAACATAAGCCGGCGGCCGACAGGACGGTGGCGGCATCCGCGGGAGCCAGTCCCGCAAGCAGGGCCTGCATAGCGCGGCCGGCCGCATAGGCCAGTGCGACCCCTAGAACCACCCCGGCGATAGCCAGCAGGAAGCTTTCTGCGAGCACGATCCTCAAGATGTCGCGCGGCTGGGCCCCCAGCGCGATGCGGACCGCGATTTCGGACGAACGATTCGATACCGTAAAGGACAGCAGACCATGAATGCCGAGGCCGGCCAGCAGGCACGCGAGCGCGGCGAAGGCGCCAATGATCCGTACTTGAATGGCGCGCGGCGCCGTATCGTCCTGCACGATCTCGGACAGCGTACGAATATCGGAGATGGGTTGCTCGGGGTCGGCATTCTGGATGATTCGCCGCAGAGCGGGCACCAGCAGCAGAGGATTTCCCGAGGCGCGGATCACCAAATCCTTGGGAGTGTAGAACGTGAGCCAGCCGTCCGGCACCTGCTGATAAGGAAGATATACCTGGGGCTCGCTATTCTTCTCGAGGCCCCGCACGCGGATGTCTCCCACCACCCCAACCACCGTGCGGTCGAAGAGTCCGAATTTGAAGTGCCGGCCCAAGGGGCTTTGACCGGGCCAATATCGCCTCGTCAAAGATTCGCTGACAACCGCGACGAATGGTTTGTCGCGCGCATCGGAGTCACTGATGTTGCGCCCCGCTTGCAGGGGGATTCTCAAGGCCGAAAAGAATCCGGGCGTAACGTACCGCAAGCTGGCCGAGTGGCCTTCCGAACGGTCCAATGTTTTCCCGTCGACCTCCACCGGCCAGATGCCGCCGCCCATCACCATAGGGAGATAACTGATGAAAGCCGCATCCGAGACGCCCGGTAAAGCTTGAACCCCCGACAGCACCCGCTGGTAGAAGGCCGCGCGTCTGGCAACGGTTTGGTACTTCGGCATGGGAAGCGCGGTTTCCAGCGTCAGAACTCCGTCGGTACGAAATCCGGGGTCGACGGACTGGACCCTGATCAAAGCTCGCAGCAAGAGACCGGCCGAGATCAAGAGAACTACGGAAAGCGTTATTTCCGCCAGGATGAGCGCGGACCGTAGGCCCGCCTTTCGTCCGCCTCCGGAGCGCGATCCTTCGCGCAGGCCACTAAGGTCGCCCCGGCCAGCGCGCAGCGCCGGCACGGTTCCGAATCCGATGCCCGTTAGCGCCGTCAGGATGGCGGCGAATCCCAAAACTCGGAAGTCGATGGAAGGCACGCCCGACGCGGGCAACGAAGGAACAAGCTTGGTCAGCAGCGGCAGGGCCACATCCGCTAGCGCGATACCGAAGAGCCCGCCGGCCAGCGCCAAGACCATGCTCTCCGTCGCCAGTTGCCGGATGAGCCGCTCACGCCCGGCGCCCAGGGCGGTTTTCACCGCCAGTTCCTTCTGGCGAGACAGGGCTCGCACCAGCAGGAGATTCGCCAGATTACTGCAAGCGATCAGTAGGACGCAAAGTGCCGCTCCGGCCAGCGCCATCAGCAACAGACGCCGCTGTTGAGAGATCTGGTCCCGTATGCGGTCCACCTGGGCGCCGGTGCGCTCCAGCTCTTTTGGATACCGGCGTCTTAACTGCGCTGTAATCACGTCCATTTCGGCGCTGGCCTGTTGGACGGAAACTCCCGGGCGGAGCCTGCCGACGCCCTCGATATAGTTGTTATTCCGATCCGCAAACGCGTTCTCATTAAACTCAAACGGCTTCCAAAGCTCCACTTCCTGATTGGGGAAGCGAAACTGAGGTGGCATAACCCCAATCACCACGTACGGCGTCCCGTCCAAATCCACCTTTCGTCCCAGCACTCCCGCCTCGCCACCGAATGCCCTCTGCCAGAGGCCGTAGCTCAATACCGCGGTGAGGGGCGCGCTCTCACGATCGTCAGCCGGAGTGATGGAACGCCCCAGCAGCGGTTCCACGCCCAAAACGGCCAATAGATTCCCGGTCACGTTGGCAGCCTTGAGTCGCTCCGGTGCGCCCTGCCCGACGAGGTTTACCTCCTGCGTGTTGATCGCGCCCAGGTCTTCGAATACGGTGTTCATGCGCTTCCAGTCGCGATAGTCGGCGGGGGAAAGTTCCATGTGCCGGTAGCCGGGCAAAGTCTCCCACAACGAAACCAGCCGATCCGGGGAAGGAAACGGCAACGGGCGAATCAGGACGTAATCGGTAACCGAGAACACGGCGGTATTGGCGCCGATTCCCAAAGCCAGCACCAGGATCGCGACTGCTGTGAATCCGGGAGCGCGGGCCAGTGTGCGTGCGGTGTAGCGCAGATCCTGCCGAAGAACATCCCAATGCACGGCTGGAGCGTTGCGAAGCACCTCAAATACGGCCGCGAGCGTCGAAGTCTGGCGCCTGTGGAACACCGCGCACATCTCTTCGCCGTATTCCGCGCGGAAGGACGAAGGATAGAGATGCAACAGAGCTCGATAGAACCGCATTTTCGCTTAAGCCTTTCCGGGAGCGAAACCGATGGCGCGCGCCCATTTGACCAGTTTCGCCATGCGCGTGACCTCCGCTTTGGCCACCGCGGCTCCGAGCGGCGTGATGCGGTAATAGCGGCGGCGCTCGTCATCGAACTCGGGAGCCGGGCGGTCCTCGGTTTCGACCACCAGGCCCTGATCCAGCATGCGCTGGATGGAACGGTAGAGCGTCCCGGCGCTCAGCTTGAGCTCGCCGCCGGTTCGGGTGGCGACATCCTGAATGATGGCGTAACCGTGGCGGTCTTCTTCGGCCACCGCCATCAAAATGTGAAATGTGGCGGCGGGCAATGGGAGGAACGCGTCGGGCTGAGGGGATTTCTGTGCCATGTGCCCTAGTATATCCACTATGGCTATATTATCAATGGGTATATTGTCAATGGCTATATTCGATCGCGCGCGCGATCCATGGACAGTCCGCTAGTTTGGCGGTGTGCCGGCCTTATGGGGGAAACGCCACTGCCCCGGATCGGGCGGGGGCTTGAACTCGTCGGTGCTGAAGACGCGCAATTGCTGGCCGGGACCAGCGACTTTCAAAACCAGCGCAATAGCCCACTTGGGTCCCTGAAAATACGAGACGCGAATGCGATGGAGGCCGCCCGCCAGTTCCACGGTCCCGGCCTTCCACAGCGGCGCATGCAGCCCGTCGTTATCGATGACCACCTCATCGTCGATGTAGAGTTTCGCGCCGTCGTCGGACATCATATTAAACCGGTAGGTCCCGGGCTGGGCGATCCAGAACCTTCCCGTATAGTCGATGGCGAACCATTCGATGCGCTTGGTGACGCCCGGAAAGCCCTGCCGGAAGTCCTGCGCCGGCACGTTGAGAGAAGCCGTATAGATGGCCGGGCCGGCCGGTTTCAGCTTGTCGAAATCGGGAAGGTGAGTCGCGTTGTGGTGGATGTGATAGACCAGGCCGCGCAGACCTGAAGGGATGACCACCGTGGTGCCGAAGACGGGGATGGATTCCTCTTGCGCGACGGCCGGGACGCAAGCGAGCAGCGTAAAGATGAAGGCTGCGCGCATACGTTAAAGCGGTGCGGCCGAAACCGCCAGGCCGTCGACCAACTCTCTGTTTTGGGAATGGAGCAGACGGGCTACGTTTAACTGGGCCAAGTGAAAGGCCATACATGCATCGTAGCGGAGATGCATGGTGGCTAAAAGCGGGGTCCTCAAAAGGCGACTTCCAGCATTGCGATATAATCTTTGCGTAAACTAGAACTGGAAGGAGTCCCTGGATGCGCTTGGCCTGTGCAGCCCTCTTACTATTCGGCGGGGTCTTATTGAATGCGGCGACCCCCAAAGCGGAAGCCCCGAAAACGGAAGCTCCCCCGGTACTTCGGAAATCGCCTGAGTTTGTCATCAAGTTCGTGGATGGCCATCAGATGCTGCTGAGCAGCTTGAAAGGCAAGGTGGTGGCGCTGCTGATGGTCCACACTACTTGCCCGCATTGCCAGCACACGTCGCAGGTTTTCAGCCAGCTTTATAGCGAGTACGGGCCGCGCGGTTTTCAGCCGGTAGATGCGGCGTTCAACACCATGGCCAACATGCTGGTGCCGGATTTCATCAAGCAAAACAACGTCAACTATCCGGTGGGTTTCAGCACCCCCGAAGAAGTGATGGCGTATCTTGAATACCCGATCACTGTGCGGTACTCAGTACCACAGATAGTCTGGATCGACCGCAAAGGGAATATCCGATCGCAAACCGGGGTGAATGACAACGATCCGAAGTACGATCCGAACACCTATGCCGAGGGCTACTGGCGGAACATGATCGAGACGTTGCTGAAAGAGCCGGCGACGCCGGTCCATCATTCCACCGCGGCTGCGGCGCACCACGTCGCGTCCAAATAAAACCGCCCAAACGCGGATTGATTCGCGCGCCGAATGGTTTCGGACACGCGCGACGGCTATAATAGCGACAGTGCGCCCGTAGCTCAGTCTGGATAGAGCGTTTGCCTCCGGAGCAAAAGGTCGTAAGTTCGAATCTTACCGGGCGTACCAACTTTTGAAATCACCATCCGAGCTTCGTCCCCGACATCCCAGCCTGTCCCAAAGCTAGAAAACGCATCAAAACTGCATCCAGATCCCTTCCTGCGAGCTCCTCTGCATTGCGTCCTGGTGGATCGGAAAGTTGGCCAAAATCAATGCAGGAAGTAGAATCAACGGAGGACGAAAACACATATGACTCTTGCCCCATCTTCGCGTTGCTGGGCCGCGATTCTACTCGCAGTCTCGGCATCCTTTATGGCCTATGGTCAATCGAAACTCCCTGCCGACCTTGATCCTCAATCGCGCGCCCGCCTGCCGTATTTGAAGAAGTCCGATATGGACGCGAAGGGTCAGAAGATCTTCGACACCTTGCCGGGCGCCGGCAAGGATGACATCCTTCGCGGTCCCCTGGCCTTCGCGGCCTATAATCCCGCCGTCGCACAGGCCTTGCACGATCTCCACGACGCCGCCGTGCCTGGCGGAACGCTGGATCCGCGCACGCGTGAGCTCGCGATTCTGGTCGCCTGCCGCGAAACCAATTACAACCTGGAGTGGAACGGGCACGAGGCCAGCGGTCTCAAAGCCGGGATCGACGCCAAGTTGATCGACGTCGTTCGACACAACCGCCCGCTAGCCGGTTTGACTGAAAAAGACGCCACCGTCATCCGTTTCGGCCGCCAGATGTTCCACGACAAGAAGGTCGATTCCGCCACTTTCGCGAAGGCCGTCGAATTCTGGGGTAAGCGCGGTGCCATGGATATGGTGGCTGTCATGAGCGCTTACGCGGCGAGCGGTTATTTTGCCATCGCCGTGGATGAGCGCTCTCCCGAAGGCAAGCCGGAACTTCCGCCGATAAAGTAACTCGTCCGGCTGTTCGACATGCCCAAGAAATGGGCCAAAGGCGAGGGCTCCAGGGTGGGCCTTGCAGTTGTCGTCGCGGCGATATATCTTATGTTGCATGCAAGTGCATCTGTCGCATGCAAATGCACCGGGGGAGGCATAGCGATGCAATTGGCGAAAAGAGCGACTGCGAGACCCGCGCGGCAGGTATGGTGGACCTTGCCAATTATCGTCGGGTTCATGCTTGGGAGACCCAACGTCCCTCTGCAAGCTGCTTCCAACATTAGTGTCGTGGCCGACGCGGCCAGGACCGACGATCTGCCCGAGGTCCGCAGGCTAATCAAGGAGCACGTGGACGTAAATGGTCCGGCCAATGACGGCTCTTCCGCGCTCCTGTGGGCGGCTTTCCACTCGGACGCGGAAATGACTAAGGCGCTGCTTGCGGCCGGAGCCTGGGTGGACACACCGAACCATTACGGCGTGACCCCTCTTCTGCAAGCCAGCCGCAACGGCGACGTCGAGGTCATGCGGGCCTTGCTCGAGGCCGGAGCAGACCCGACGCGTTGGCATCCCGAGGGCGAGACGCCGCTGATGGCTGCTTCGCGCACGGGCCGTGTGGACGCCGTTCAGTTACTGCTTTCGCGTGGCTCGTTGGTCAACGCCGCGGATCCGTATCAGGAAGAGACTGCGCTCATGTGGGCGTCCGCCGAAGGTCATGTGGAGGTGGTGAAGGCGCTGTTGGCCGCGGGTGCGGATCCGAACCTCAAGGCGCACGTTTCCACGCTGACGGACCGCAAGGACGCTGATCATCCTTCAGGCGGCTTTACGGCATTGATGTTCGCCGCTCGAAACGGACACGCCGACGTTGTCGAGGCGCTGATCAAGGGTGGCGCCGATCCGAAGCTAACCAACGCCGATGGTGCGTCGGCGACTGTCGTCGCCATCGTCAACGACCGGTTCGATCTGGCCAAGGAGCTGCTTGACCTGGGCGCCGATCCCAACGACGGATCCTTGTACTGGGCCGTCGACATGCACGACGCCACCACCGACATGCGCGCGCACGACGGCTCACGGCTGCAACCCACGCATCCCAATAATCTGACAGCCTTGGGGCTGGTGAAGGCGCTCCTTGACCTGAGCGCGGACGTGAACAAGCCATTCGTCGGCGCTCTACATTCAACTACTCTGTGCTGCGGCGCGTCGGTCAACAGCTCGCCGTTTTACCGCGCGGTGACGGCAGCCGACGTAGAGGTCCTGAAGCTGATGCTGGCCAAAGGCGCGCAGATCGAGTGGAGGCCGAGCGAGATCAAGAAGGAGGGTAAACCTGCTCCTGGCCGTCCGAATCCGACCATCGGCAAGACACCGGTGATGGCAGTCCTGAAAGGCGGACTTGGCGCATCGTTTGCTGCGGGACCGGGGTTCGACCGGTTGGGGCCGCCGCCGTTCCGTGAGCCCGGCAGCCGCGATGCGCTGGAGGCGCTCAATCTGTTGCTGGCCGCCGGAGCCAATCCGAATGCCAAGGCGCCCGACGGCTCAACGCCCCTGCACCAGGCCGTCGAAGAGCAGCACGTGGCGATGATTCGTGCCCTTGTCGCGGCCGGCGCAAAGCTGGACGCTGTCAATAAGGACAATCTGACACCCCTGCTTCTGGCCGAAAAGCCCAAGAAAAAGGACCCCAACGCCATGGGTGACAATCCCGAGGCGTATCATCCGAAGAAAGATTCGCGCGCGGAAGTGGTCGCGACACTGAGGGATCTGATGCACCTTGGCGCCAACGATCCGGCGCCTCAGCCTCCGCCGCTGCCGCCCGCGGCCGACAAGAAAGCAGATGATAAGGACAAGAAAGACGCTCCCAAAGCGACGGCGGTGACAAGCGCTCCATGAGAAGCCTGAAGAGCATCGTGTTTACAACGGCGCTGGTTTCCTTTGGAATAACCGCGCCGCTAGGGGCACAAACCGCGAGCGCGCCGTCCAAAGCCGCCGCGGGCCCGGAAGCGGTGAAAAACCGCGCTTTCTTGAATAAATACTGCGTTGCGTGTCACAGCAACCGCGCGGCGAATCCGACGGAGGGTCCCGTCAATCTGGAGTCGGCGGGCTTCGACGATCTCTTGGGCCACGCGGCGACGTGGGAAAGAGTCCTGCGGAAACTGAGCGTGCGGGCCATGCCGCCCCCGGGCGTGCCCCGTCCGTCCGAGGCCGAGTACGCGGGTTTTACGAGCTGGCTGGCTGCTTCGCTCGATCGTGCCTGGGAAGGCCATAGCACTCCGGGCCGCTACGTGGTGCATCGTCTGAATCGCGCCGAATACGCGAACGCCGTCCGTGACCTGCTGGCGGTGGACATTGACGTGACCGACCTGCTGCCCACCGACGGCGCCGAATTCGGGTTCGACAACATCGCGACGGCTCTGAAAACGTCGCCCCTGCTGCTGGAGGGCTACGTGAACGCGGCCGAGCGCGTCAGCGCCATGGCGGTGGGCGATCCGCAAGTCACGCCCGGTACCACCGAGCATTCCATTAGCCGCGAATTCAGCCAGAACGGATACATCGAAGGATTGCCGCTCGGAACAACCGGCGGCACGGTTGTTCATCATGTTTTTCCGGCTGACGCGGAGTATAAACTGTCGGGCCGGCTGGTCCGCGGTGTTCAGGAAGGCTATGCGGGCGTGGAAGGAAACGACACGCCGTACATCTTCGTCATCACCGTGGATGGAGCTGAAGTGTATTCGGCGCCGATTGGCGGTCCCAAGGACGACGAGATTCAGTCCAAGGATTTGGCCGCGGCACAGCCCATTATCGACAAAAGGATGACGGGACGCGTGCGGGTGGCTGCCGGTCCTCACGACGTCGGCTTCACATGGAGAGAGCGGCCGGCCAAGCTGCAAGACGTCTGGGAGCCGTCGCCGCGCGACAGCCAGGAAGTTCACATGGTGGCGGGCATGCCGAGGCTGAGGACCGTTTCGATCGACGGCCCGTACAAGGTATACGGCCTGAGCGAGGGACCCAGCCGGCGACGGCTGTTTGTGTGCCATCCAGCGTCTGGCGTGGGCGTCGACCGTCTGGCGGCCAATCGCGTTGCGCTGAGCGCGCCGTCCCCGGGTGCGAGCTTGGACGAAGCTACGTGCGCGACGAAGATCCTCACCAATCTCGCGCGCCGCGCCTATCGGCGTCCTGTCACTTCCGCGGACGTCGAGGCGCCGATGTCGTTTTACAAGCGGGCGCGCCAAAGCGGCGGCAGTTTCGACGATGGGATTCGCGCCGGCGTCGCGCGCGTTATTTCCAGCCCATACTTTTTGTATCGAATCGAGACCGACCCGGCTGGCGCCCGCGCCGGCGTCGCCCATCCGGTCTCGGACGTCGAGCTTGCCTCGCGCTTGTCGTTCTTCTTGTGGAGCAGCATCCCCGATGAAAAACTGCTGGACCTGGCGGCCGTGGGGCGACTGCGGGAGCCGGAAACGCTCACCGCGCAGGTGCACCGCATGCTCGCAGACGATCGCTCCGACGCCCTGGTGGACAATTTCACCGGCCAGTGGTTGCAGCTTCGGAATCTGGAAGCGAAGGTGGTTCCGGACATATTGATGTTCCCGGATTTCGACGATAATATGCGCAAAGCATTCCGCACCGAGACGCAGATGTTCTTCGGCTACATTTTGCGGCAGGACCACAGCGCTCTTGATCTTTTGAACGCGGACTACACTTTCGTAGACGAGCGGCTGGCCCGGCATTACGGAATGAAGGGCGTGTACGGCCCGCAATTCCGGCGCGTGAAGCTCACCGATCCCAATCGCCGCGGCCTGCTGGGGCAAGGAAGCATCCTGTCGATGACTTCCGTCGCCACCCGAACCTCACCGGTTTACCGCGGAAAGTACGTGCTGACCACTTTCTTGAATACGCCGCCGCCTCCAGCGCCGCCGAATGTTCCTACGCTCGACGAAAGCAATAAGGACTCGAAAATTCCCAAGACGGTGCGCGCCCAACTGGAATTACACCGCAAGAACCAGCCCTGTGCGAGCTGCCATCGCGTGATCGATCCGCCCGGGTTTGCGCTCGAGAACTTCGATTCGGTGGGGCAGTGGCGCGATAAAGGTCCCGATGGCGCGCCGCTCGACGTGGCGGGTACGCTCGCGGACGGAGAGCAGGTCAACGGTCCGGTGGCGCTCCGGGAGGCCATTCTCAGCCGGCCGGACGCCTTTGTGACCGTGGTCACCGAAAAAATGCTGACGTACGCGTTAGGCCGCGGGCTGGAGCCTGACGACATGCCGGTGGTTCGACGCATCGTAAAGAAAGCCGCGCAGAACGATTACCGGCTATCTTCCGTCGTCCTGGGAATTGTCGAAAGCGCACCCTTCCAGATGCGCACCAAGTTGGAACCGGCCGAGACCGGATCGACGAATACGCTTAAAGTTGCAAGCAACGTTGCACGATCAAGTAAAAAGGAGTAGCTATGTTCATCACGAAGAAGCATCTCTCGCGCCGCACATTCATGCGTGGAACTCTGGGCGCAACGATTGCGCTGCCATTTCTGGACGCCATGGCGCCGGCGCTCTCCGCGTCGCCGAAATCGCCGTTCCGCTTCGGTGCGGTCTACTTCCCATGCGGCGTGTTTCCCACTACGTGGCATCCCGACGCGGCGGGAAGCGACTTCGTCTTCAAGCCGGTGATGCAGCCGCTGGAGCAGTTCCGCAATCAGCTTGTCACGGTCAGCAAGATGAAGGCGCCGTGGGGCTCCTCCATCCATCTGGGCGCCAGCTCAGCGTTTCTGAATGGCGTCGGGCCGGTGGTGCAGCGCGACGGCAACACATCGGCTTACGGAGAAATCCATTCGAAGAAGACCGTCGACCAGTTTGTTGCCGATCAAGTGGCGGGCGATACGCCATTGCGGTCCATCGAAGTCGGCACCGAGGACATGGGAACCGCGGTGGGGGCCTGCGACGGTTTCGCTTGCACCTTCTTCAATACGCTCTCCTGGCGCGACGATTCGAACCCGCTGCCGGTGGGCATTAATCCGCGCGTGACCTTCGAGCGGATGTTCGGCGAAACGGATTCCACCGAGCGGCGCTTTGCCCGCCTCAAAGAGAAGCAGAGCCTGCTGGACTCGGTGAGCGAGGAAACCGCGAAACTGAAACGGTCGCTCGGAGCGCCCGATCGCGCCATCCTGGACGAGTATCTCGGCAACATCCGCGACGTGGAGAACCAACTCCAGCGCATGGAGGCCCGGCTCGGAACCATCACCGGCAATCCGGAGGCGCCGGTGGGCTTGCCGGAAGCGTTCGACGATCACATGACCATTACCTATAACCTGATGCACCTGGCGTACCAGGGCGACATCAGCCGCGTGTTCACATTCATGACCGGTCACGAAGCAAGCGACCGCGCATACGCCCACATCGGGATTCCCGAACAGCATCACACGATCTCGCATCATGGCGGCGATCCGGAGAAGCTCGCCAAGTACGCCAAGATTGCTACGTACCAAATCCAGAAGTTCGCCGATTTCCTCGACAAGCTGAAGGCCACCAAAGAGGGCGACGGAACGCTGCTGGATCACGCCCTTCTCTACTGGGGCAGCGGCATGAGCAACGGCAACGCGCATGATCGGAACAGCCCGCCTGCGGTGATCGTTGGCGGCGCACAGGGCCGGCTCAAGGGCAACCGGCACATCGTCGCCGAGGATACGCCGACCGCGAACTTGCTGCTGGCCATGGCCCACTTAGGCGGCGCGGAGATCGATAAGCTTGGAGCGAGTACCGGCCGAATCGATCTGTAGAAACTAACGCTCCCTCACGGTCGCGGTTCGGTTACGGGCATTTTTGGGCGACGCGGGTCACGGTGGTCACGTTGATGCCGTCTGCGCCGCCTGCGCCGATCAGGAGGCCACTGACGGCGACCCGTGCACCGGCCAGCGGATCCAATCGCGTTACAACGAACTTGAGCGGGATGGTGCGGTTGCCGAGCGATCTTGTGGCGTCTTCCCGGCCTGGAACAGCGCGTTCCGCACGCTCCGGGGTGGTCGCTCTGGTTACCACCCAGTCGGCTCCGCTTCGGGCCAGACAGCCCACGACGCGAGCCAGCGCATTGGCCGGGAGCTCTGTACTTCCGTCCTTCTGAACAATCTGCACATTGGCGCCGGTATCGCGCCCAAGCTCGCTGGTTCCCGCGGGAAAGCCGTTGGATTTCAACATGAGAGCGACGATGTCCCGGTAAGTGGTTTCGTCCAGGGAGCCGGGCGTGCCATTCGGCATGTTGGCGCTCACGAATTCGAGCAGATCGCCGACGGTTTTTTGCGCGAAACTCTTCCAGAACGCGTCGCCGACCAGAGGCGCCTTGCCATTTGCCGAGAGCGCATGACACCCCGCGCAGCTTGTGCCGAAGGCCGTTATGCCACCAGTGGCTTGAGCCTCCGTGTACACACCGTCCCAGACGGTCCGGCGCGGGATGCTGCTCTGAGCAGTCGCGCGAGTGGCCGTGACTGATGTGAACACAACTGATGTGAACACAACCGATGTGAACACAACTGAGGTGAACACAAGTGATGCGAACGGAGAAGGGTGCAGTCCTCCGCCCACGGACCGCCTCTTGCCAGGATCAGACATGCCGTGCATTTCGTGATCGTGCCAAGTAACCGCAGCCGTGTCAAGCCGCAAGTGTTCTAATTCTTAGCGTCATGCGGGCGGTCCTTCTCGTTTTCGTTGCAGAAGAATTCAAGAATGTCCGAGTCCGCCAGGAGGCGGTAGGTGAACCTGATGGTGAACGCCCGGGTGTACATCTTGGGATCGTCCAAAGTCGTCTCGACATCCAGGTGGCCGAAGTCGCGGCGGTGGTAGCGCTCCGTGATGTGCAGAGCTTCGCTATGCGGGTGGCCCATGACATCGAGCCACGACTTGTTATTGAAGCCGCCGGTCTGGACTACCAGAGTGTCACCCTCCCATTTGCCGATCGAGTAGCCAAGCCAAGTTGGTTCGGGGTCCTGAGGAAGAGGCCGGCCGTCAGTGTAGATGCGGCGGTGGCTGTCGGCGGATTCGAACAGGATGGCGATTAACCCACGGCTTTGCACGATGTGTATGGGCTCCGATACCAAAGTGGCTGACGGAATTCCCAAGGGTAAACAGCTGTTGCCCGGGAAAGAGTCGGGTTTACGGCTGCTCAAGATAGCGGCCGCTTCCGGGCGGATGGGGGACTCGGCGGGTGTGAAGTCGACCAGAATGTTAAGGGCGTACTTGGAGATGGTGTCGGCTTCCATGCCAGCAGGGCTAAGGTCGTCAACGTCGGCCCCGTAGAGGCGCTTCATTTCCTTTAGAGAGGTAGGCTCAACGTGCCAGGCTCCGGAAAGATCGGGTTTCCCGTTAATGCGGGGGGCGCGGGCAGTCAGGTCGGGTTTGCCGCTGCGGGTGCGAGGCACTCCGGGCACCGGGTAGTTCAGCCATTGGGAGGGCGCGGCCGCGGCGAAGAGCGACAAGGTCAACACTAGTTTCAGCATGCGATTTCCTTTGAGCCTTCGGCTGAAGCCAGAAATACAGAAGATTCAGACCAGTGTAGCCGATCAAGTGGCTTGTTCATCGGTTAACATCCGGATTGTCCCGAGCCGCCACGCCGGAGGTTGGCTGAAAGTCCCCGCGCGCCACCGATCCGCCGCCTGAGGGCCGCCGCTGGGTTGACTGCCGGAACCGGCGGATTTAATCTGGAGATCGTTGGAGGTGTTATGAATCGCGCGGGCGCGCTCCTCTTTATCCCGGTGGTTGCTGCATTTTTTTGCGCCGCCCGGATGGCAACCGCCGATACTTACCCGGTCATCGTGATGGGCACTGTGACCATGGAGGATGGATCACCGCCTCCCTTTATTGTTTCCATCGAGCGAGTCTGCACCCCCTCGTTCGGCGACGCGCCGGGCCCGCTGACAAACAAGAAGGGAGAGTGGGTGTGGCGCATCCAAGTGGATGCTTTCGCGCAGCGCTCCTGCGTGTTCCGCGCTTCGCATGCCGGATATGTTTCGACGACCATAGACGCCTCTCATCTGAACGTCGAAATGCACGATACCACGCTCAAAGTTGCCCCTCTGGTGATCGCCGCCGTTACCGCCGATCCCTACACCATCCACCTGGCCGGCGATGATATTCCCGGGCGTGCCAAAGGCCCCTTTGGGAAAGCTATCAAGGCTATCGACGCTCGCAATTATGACGAGGCAATCCGTGAGCTACAGGCGTCGGTGGCGGCCGTGCCGAAGTTCGCGGACGGCTGGCATGCTCTTGGCGTGGTGTACGACACGAAGGAAATGCCGGCCGAGGCGCGGGCCGCCTATACGAGTGCCATTGAAGCCGATCCCAAACAACTATCTTCCTATGTGACCATCACTCGGTTATGCATTAAGACCAAAGACTGGCAGTGTGCCGTGCAGAACGCCGACAGCCTGATTAAGTTGGATACGAAGCACATCTACCCGGAGATTTACGTCCATCGCGCGGTGGCCCAATATGAGCTGAAGGACCTTCCCGCCGCCCGGGAGAGCGCTCAGGAAGCCATCCGGTTGGATTCCAGGCACAAATGGCCGCGTGCGGAGTACGTGCTGGGCCGGACTCTCGAGGCCCAAGGCGACATCAACGCCGCCCGCGAGCATATGCAGAAGTACCTCGACCTGGAGCCGACCGCCAAAGATGCCGAAGCCGTGCAGGCGCACATGCTGGGCTTGGGGAAGCCGGAAAACGCGGGTACGGAGCCGGAACTAGAGCCGCTGTAAGGTTGGGCCGCTACGGAATAACCACGGAACTATTCAGCGCCGACATCACTTTGCCTTCAGAATCTCTCACCACCAGTCGCACGACATAGCTGCCGCTGTCCACGTCCAGATTCTCCTTCACCGTTATGCCGCCCTCAGGGAGCGCATTGAGCGTCTGGTCCCTGAACTTTAGTTCTACGACTTTCTCGGTGCCCACAATATACTTCCCATTCTGGTCGAACACTCCTCCCACCACCGTCAACGTATTGTCGTTGCGGCCGTCGGCTTTCCTGTAGCGCAGGTGCTTCGCATCGATGCGCGCCAGGATCGAAAGCCTGGCCTTGAGACCGCCGGTCTTGAAGAACTGCGTCTTCAATTCTACCGGCAGTTCGCGCATTTCCTCGCGCGAGAAGAACGCTTCGGTGAGTTCTTCCTTCTCCTGCTGGGCGGGATCTTCCAGATGATTGCGCTCGAAATACCCGCGGCGCGCCTGCATCTGGAGTCCGGCGTTGTTCTTCAAGACGATGTTTAGCTTGTGGTAGCTGCCGTCGAACTTCAGTTTCTGCAGTGCGAAACCGAGGACATAAATGTATTCCGGCTGCGTGGCCACCCGTTTCAGACCGGCGTAGAAGTCGTTATTATCGTGAAAATAATTCCCGCCGGTGGCGCTGGCCACCTCTTCCAGGATGTCCTGATCGGCACGTACGGTCTGGACCGCCCAGCCTCTTTTCAGCGTCGACTCGCGCGGATCGCCAGTGGGGTTGGCTTGCGGACCGTCCTCCGCTCTGTCTCCCGGAGTCAGCGCATACAGGCCGCGTGCATCGAGCGAACTGAGCACGACATTATTGCGGATGGCGCTGTTGATGAGGTCCATTTCATCGGTTCGATGATCGGTAATGAGGTAGAACCCGGGCGATACCAGTACGATGTTGCGGCTGCCCGGCATAGCCGACATGCGCCGCACCAGACCCTTCACAATCAGCAGCGTGTTCCTTGTGTCCTGGAAGCCTGTCGCGAGTTCCTTGATGGCATCCATTCGCGCCAACGAGGCAAGCTTCGCTGGATCGGGTTGGCCTTGCCCCGGCGGCCCTCCGGAACTCGACGCTTCCATGGCGTCCGGACAGCCCAGTAAGTCGTTCTCCGCCACGGCCAGCGCGTCTGAATCGTTCCCGTTGATCATCCGGTCCGACTGGTAGAAGCTGATGTCTGGACACGGCTTCAGGTCCTTCGGCAGGGTGGGCCACGGCTTGATCTGGTCTAGCGTCGCGTTCAGTTTGTCGACGTCGTCTGTGAAATCGAGCGAGGTGTGGTTGGACGTCGTATAAATAGCAGCGCGGGTGCCGGGCTCGAAGGACTCCTTCAATACGCGTTTCGCCGCTTCGCGCGTTTGCCCCAGATCGCCGAAGCTCAGATGCATATCGTCAAAGAGCCACATGATGAAATGCCCGGCGATGGGTTGCGCGGCCGGCCCGGCCGGTTTCGCCTGGGGATTTCCGTTGGCGTCGGTTTCGACGGAGGTGTCGGGCAAAGTGGGCGGCGCCTCGGCCTTCTCAATGGAAAATTTGGATATTTCCTGAAGTTTGCCCTTGTCGAAGAGCTGGAAGTCTTCCTTCTTCAGCGTGCCGATGGCGTGCCCCTCGCGGTCGCGAACTACCACGGGCACCAGCACCAGATTTACGCCGGTGCTGAAGGTGAACGGGGTGTCGCGCTGGGTAACTTCAGCGCTGGTCCCCGTTTGCTGCTGGCCACCGGTTTGCGCCGGACAAATCAAAACCGCACATCCGGAAAAGGTCAGTATCAGCCGGAAAGCAGCGCGGAAATGCACGAGTAAATTCTATATCAGTTTTCCTTTTGAGGAATGCGTCTCAGCGGCTGGCGTGGGCGGACAGGCTCTCGCACGGGTGACCCGTGCCTTCCTTGAGATTCACGATTAAGTCCACCGCGTTCTGTTTCCACGACTCGCATTCGCCGGCCAGCCAATAAACCTGAATGCGGTCCACAGCTTTCGCCTCTCCCAGGCCGAAATGAACCCGTGGGTCGTTGGCCGCCAGATAACTGCCATCGCCTCTCACCCACCGCTTCACCGACGTGCCATCCAGACGCACCAGTTCCACCACGCTCCCGTAAGCCGAACGATTGGTTTTCGTGCCTTCGAGATGTACTAGCAGCCAATGGCCGCGCTTGGGCACGGTGTTCAGCATCAGCCGCGCGGGGCCATTATTATTGGTCACCAGGATGTCCATTCCGCCGTCATTATTCACGTCCCCGAAGGCAGCGGCCCGGCTCACCTCGGGAATCTGGAAAACGGGACCGGCCGACGCCGTAATATCTTCAAACGGCTTCCCCTTGCCCATATTTTTCAGCAACAGCTTCTTCTCACGGTAGGGAAACCTATCCCCCGTCCGCACCATCGCCACGTTTACCGCGCCATTGGCGACGAACAGATCGAGCAGGCCACGATTCTCCATATCGATCAAACCCACGCCGAACCCCGTATAGGACAGGGAAATGTGCGCCAGGCCGCTTTGCTCGGTGGCATCGGTGAAATCCCCGTTCGGCTGCCGTTGGAACATCGTGAATGCCTCGGTGGGAATATTGGTAAACACAATGGCCTGACCGCCGTCGCCGAATAAGTCTCCCGACGCAATCCCCATGCCGGCCCGCGCCTTTCCGTCGGAGCGTAGGCCAGCCCGCGGCTCAGGCCCTCCTCATGAAACACCCGATCGCTTTCCTTCGATTGCGGGCTTCTGCGCTCGTTGATCCAAAGATGATTCGCCGCCCCATCGTCGGCCACCAGAAAATCGGGATATCCGCTCTTGCCGAACGTCCCGGTGAGGATGCCCAGCCCAGGTCCCGGTTTCGAGTTCAACCCCACTTCATCCGTGACGTTCTTGAACCGCCCCTGCCCCAGGTTGTGGTAAGCTCCGTGACCGTCCCTTTGAACGGCTGCGGTCCGCAATAATTCGGCGATCCCTGCGGCGTGTAACAAGGCCGGCGATAAAATTCCAGATAATGAACCACCACCAGATCCAGCAGCCCGTCCTTGTCATAGTCGATGAATGCGGCGCTCGTGGACCATCCCGACGACGCCACTCCCGCCGCCGCGGTCACGTCCGTGAATGTGCCGTTGCCGTTGTTGTGATACAGAACGTTGTGGCCGTAATTGGTGACATAGAGATCGGTGTACCCATCGTTGTCATAATCGCCCGCCGCCACACCCATGCCTTGATCGGCCAGGCCCAGGCCCGAAGATTCCGTAACGTCGGTGAACGAAAGCTTCCCGGTTTCGCGAAGGTTATTGCGGAACAGGCGATTGCCGGGTTTCCATCCGGCCGGTATCGGCACCAACGGCGTGCCGTGCGGATAGGTTGGCGAGCCCTGGATTAAAAATACGTCGAGATCGCCGTCGTTATCATAGTCGATCAGGGCCGCGCCCGATCCCATCAGCTCCGGCATCAGGAAGTCTCCCGTGGCGCCGGAAAACTGCCAGAAGTCGAGCCCCGTCTGTTGCGCCACGTCCTCAAAAGGGAACGTTTTATGAGGAGACGTGTATTTGCACGCAGACAGCACGAGCAAGAAAAAGACTACAATCACACCCCGCATCACCGCTACACCCCGCATCACCCGGGGTGAAGCTTATTCACAAATTGTAAAAAATTTGTCAAATTTTGTGAAGATTTGACACAACTTGAATTTGAAACCGATGGCCTTTTATTGATCAGAATTGGACGGCACGGCGGGGCAAGGCTACTGCGCGGCGCCGGATCGTCTTCTCGACTCAATACGTCCGAGCAACAAGGCCGCCGCACTCCGTTTTGCGCGAGTTCCTTAGAAGAGCCGGTGAATGTGACCAGCAAGTTTCTGGGCTGAAGAAAGCCCGTCTCTGCCGGTTTGCACCCGGTGAGAATTATGCCTGCTCGGCAGGCTTCTTCTTGAGCTTCACTGGCTTGGTGAAATAGCTCCAGAGCACAATATGTTCTTAACAACATATGATCTGTATGACATACTATAAAGAGTGAAGTGGGAAGTCGAATTCCATGAGGACTTCGAACCCGAATTAGGCGCTGGGATGACGTGCGGAATGAATTACGCGTCATGCCCTGCTGCTGGAGGGTTTGGACCGCACTCGGCAGGCCACGGGTCGATACGCTCAAAGGTTCGCGCCACGCGAATATGAAGGAATTGCGCTTTGACGCGGCGGGCGGTGTCTGGCGGGTGGCCTTCGTGTTCGACCCGAAACGCAACGCGGTCCTTCGATCGCGGGAGACAAATTGGGCGGTGGCGAGAAGAGATTTTATCGTCAGCTCATTGCAAAGGCCGACGAAAGATTCGATGAGCACCTGTCACGAACGAAGAAGAAGGGGAGATAGCCATGCCAATCACGCTGAAGGACAAAATGAAGGAACTGAGCGCCGCCCAACGCAAGAAGGTCGAGGCCCGCGCCGCCGAGCTGATTGCCAGGAGATGACCTTGCGCGAACTGCGGCACGCGCGCAAGCTCACGCAGGTAAAGTTGGCCAAGACGCTCGGGGTCACCCAGGATAGTGTTTCGCGCCTTGAAAAGCGGAGCGATCTCTTGCTGTCCACGCTCCGAAAAACGGTCGAGGCCATGGGCGGGAACCTTTCGCTGGTCGCCGAGTTTCCCGACCGTGCGCCAGTGGTTCTGTCCGGCATTGCCGAAGATGATCCGAGGCCAAAGCCGACAAGCCGGAGACGTCTCGCCTAAGATTTGGCTGCGTCCTCGAAGAGACCCGCGCGGTCGCCCTTAAAAGAGACGCTGGCCTGGCAAGTTCGGCAAGCGATGGAGAAGGACAAAATCAGCAAGGCAGAAATGGCGCGGCGTATGAACACAAGCCGCGTGGCGCTGGATCGTCTTCTCGATCCTCGCAATGCCTCGGTCACGCAGCAAACCCTAACGCGCGCGGCACACGCTATCGGCCGTGATCCGCGCATCGAGCTGGTTTGGAAACTTGCCTTCGCTTAGAACGGGTGAGCGACCGCGCGGATGGCGGGTTCACTGCGGCAAGACGCATCGACGTAACGCGGTATCAATCGGCGTGTTTTCAATTGGTTTTGTAAGGTCGAAGTGGAATGCCATTCTCCAAGAGTTCGGGGCTTAGCCGTCGATCGCGACCAAAGATACATCCACTTCTTAATCGCAGCCAGCGCTAAAATGGGTTCTATGAGGAGTGCCCGGTACGTCCATTGGCAAGACCAAGGCATGTGGCTCGGCTACTTTGAGGAGTTTCCAGACTGCTTGACTCAAGGCGAGACCGTAGCGGAACTTGAGGACAATCTTCGGGATCGGTATGGGGATCTGACCAGTGGCGAGATTCCGGGCATCCGCCGGGTCGCTGAACTGACGCTCGGATGAAGCGAACGGACTTGATCCGCACGCTGGAAGAAGCGGGCTGCAAGTTCGTTCGGCACGGTGGAAATCCGCTCCACGATCTTGGCCGAAGCCTTCCTACGGTGACGGCGCCGCGACGCAAGGCTGCCCCGCCGCCTTCCTTCAAATTCACGATCGTATCCACCGCAGTCTGCTTCCACGACTCGCATTCCCCGGCCAGCCAATAAACCTGGATGCGATTTACCTCGGTGTCCTTCCCCAAACCGAAATGCGCACGGGGGTCATTGGCAGCCAGGTAACTTCCATCCCCTCGAACCCAGCGCCGAACCGATGTGCCATCCTTTCGAACCAGCTCCACCACGCTCCCATAGGCCGAACGATTGGTTTTGGTGCCCTCCAGATGAACCAGCAGCCAATGTCCG
>CAVVHB010000019.1:0-648314 GCA_963747945.1 Bryobacterales bacterium | reverse complement strand
GAACAGGACCGTAACCGAACGAAGTACGCTACACACACGAGTATTGTGAGCCGCTGGAGGCTGCGTGACCCCCGGGGGCCTGGTGCACGATCCGGATTGTGGTGGTGCAGATGTTGAAGCGTGGGGTAGGCGCATGGCTTGATTCCCAGCATGAGCCAACGATCCATCCTACGACAATGCCGCGTGTGAGCGATTCATCAGAACCCTGAAACAAGAAGAGATTCACTGCCGGCAGTACCGCGATCTGGAGGATTTGCGCACTCACATGGAGCACTTTATCGATGAATATTACAATCGCCAGCGCCTACATTCCGCGTTGGGCTATCGGACTCCTGAACAGTTCGAACGAAGTCACGTTCCCGGCCCGGCCGCTCCCTTACCGGCGGCTGGTTTGAGTTTTTCCAGGCATGCGGAGATCTATCGATCCGATAGGGCGTTCAAAACATGTTAAATGAACGGCTGTGCGCCTCCCGTTGGTCGGCCCAACCGGCAGTCTGGAGGGGAGAGAACCCGCCTCCCCCGAGCCCATCGTCTGCGAGTGGTCTCCGGCCGGCTATTCCTTGGCGAGTTGCTCTCCAGCAGAGCTCGCCTCCGCTTCACCGATGCGACCATCATTCATGAAACCCAACTCTGAGACAATCAATTTGCAGCGAACGGCGAGTGTTCAAACCCGCTCGTGTCTCACCCATGGGGACCACCTATGCCGCGTTCACACTCGTGTGAACGCCTTAAATTCACCGTGTTCGCAGGAGTGCGAAAACGGCACGCAGGAGTGCGGCCACAACGGCGCTCATTCGCTGGGAGCGTAGTAACCGGTTCTCCAGTGCGCTTGCAATTTAGGCAATCCGCGCGGCGCGTCCAGCGTTACGCGGATATGGTGATACCGCCCATCCCGAGCCGCGTCGGTTGGGGTATATCCCAACACGTACCGATTACGCAGATCGATGACGATCTTGTCGGCGAAATCGCCGAGCGACATCCCGACAGCGGCATACATCCGTCCTCCAGTTTGTTCGGTCAACTTCTTCAGAAGCACCTGGTCGCTGTAAAGCGCGCCCGCTCCGGTTCCGAACGTGCCGATGGCGTAGATCAGCACGTCGCTTTCCACAATCGCGTTCTTCACCTCGCCGGGCGTGTAGCGGCTGTTATTCTCGCCGCCGTCGGAAATGATGACGAGCGCCTTGCGCAAATTCTTCGACTTTCTTACTTCGTTCAATCCCAGATAGACGCCATCCAGCAGCGCGGTAGATCCGCCGCCTTTACTGAACATCAGTTTGTTGTCGACGTCGCCGGCGTTTTGCGTCAGCGGCACGGCCACGTGAGCGTCGCTTGCCAGCTCCACCAGGCAGAACTCGTCGCCGGGATTGGAGGTCTTGAAAAATCGCGATGCCGCGCCCCGCATTTCCCGCAGATCGTTTCCCATGCTTCCACTGACGTCGAACACCAGGCCCACGGCGATGGGCTCGTCCTCCATCGCAAAAGAATGGATCTTCTGCTCCACCTTGTCGTCGAACACGTGGAAGTTTTGCTTTTCCAGGCCGCTGACCGGGCGATTCAAGCCATCGCTCACTTCCACCGGCACCAGCACCAGAGTGGTGTCGATGCGCAGGCGGCCGGGTCTGGGCTCTTCCTGTTTCTGCTCCACCGTGGGACGTTGCCGAGGTTGGATGGAGATCTGTTGCCCATACGCCCCTGCGAGTGCAATCGCAATCGCAAGCGGCCATCTGAGCCGGCGCATTGTGCTAACCTCGCAGGCGATCATGCAGATCTTCCTCATTATGACGGTCCTGGCGGGCATGTTGGTTTCGTCGGGTGTAGCCGCTGAGGAAGCAGTAGCGCGAGACGAGATGTGTCTATCGGGAGGAGGCTCTTCCCGGCCGCTCTTTCGCCAACCTCTCGGCTAAAAACACCTTCAGCAACGACTGATAAGGCACGTCGCGTTGGTTGGCGAGCATCTTCAGATCTTCGATCATCGCCACCGGTAAGCGAAGCGATATCGTCCGCAATGAAGGCTTCAACTTGATCAGGTTCTTCCGTTGTGCTTGCGGCCAATCGAGGTATTTTGTCGAGTCGGCGGTTTCCCAGAATTTCCGTTCTTCTTCCTCGCTTCTGAACTTAGGAATTTCTTTCATGGTTTCGATAGACCTCCTCTTCATTCCGGTTCATGTCCCGGCATGAGATAACGCGGATCAGCTTGCGACGAATGGTGAAGGCGGCAAAGAGAAATCTCCCGGAAATCGTCTGTCCCAACGCGTAGTACCGCTTCTCAGTTTTTCCATGGCGCACGTCGCTGCGGACCACGAGGGGTTCATGGAAGAATATTTCCTCCGCTTCCTCGGGCCTTGCCGCATGCCGCTCCCAGTTCTTTTGCGCATTGGATTCGTCCCATTCAAATCCGGAACACCCCTCCAATGGGTCTTTGCCGGGCACAATCTGAGTATATAACTATCGTATACCGCGCCCGGTCATCAACACCGCCCATGCGAAATTGAAATCAGACGCCATGAGACCAGCCACCCATTCCACCACTCTTGACCGGCAGCTCGCCTACGCCGTGTTTCGCCTCACGCTCGGCATCAATATTCTGGTACACGGTGCGGGGCGCATCTTCGGGCCCGGCGCGGAAGCCTTCGCCTCGACGACGGCCGCGGAGTTTACCAAAACGGCCTTGCCGTCTGTCATGGTGCACGCATTCCTGGTGGTTGTGCCGTTCGCCGAATTGGTGCTGGGTGTGCTGACAACTTTGGGCTTGTTCACGCGCTGGGCTCTGGCCTTAGGCGGCCTGCTGATCACCGTTCTGGTCTTCGGCACTGCCATGCGAAGCGATTGGAACACGGTGGGTGTGCAGATGATTTACGCGATTACATACTATCTGCTGCTGGTGAATCGCAGCTATAATCGCTTCTCTCTGGACGCGGCGCTCGGATACAATGTTCAGGGTTCAGGAGAGGACCATGCGTAACGTCTTATTCGGGATCTTTCTTTTACTCGCTCAATTGCCACTGGCCGCGGCAACGTGCGAAAGCCTGACGTCGCTTGCGATCCCGCACACCACCATCACGCTCGCGCAGTCCGTGCCCGCGGGCCAATTCACACTCCCGGCCGGCGCTACGCCGCCTTTCCCCGGCGCGCCCGGGCCAAATTTCAAGGACCTTCCGGCCTTCTGCCGCATCTCGGCCACCTCGACGCCCACCAGCGATTCGGAAATCAAAATCGAAGTCTGGATGCCAACGTCAGGGTGGAACGGTAAGTTCCGCGGCACCGGCAACGGCGGACTTGGCGGCAACCTCAGCTTCGGCGGCATGGTTAGCGCCATGCACGGGGGCTTCGCAACAGCCGCGGAGAATACCGGTCACGAGGGCGGCTCCAGCTACGCGCTATCGCATCCGGAAAAGATTGTGGACTTTGGCGATCGCGCGGCGCACGAAATGACCATCATCGCGAAAGCGGCCATCGCCGCGTTCTATGGCAGCGCGCCGCAGTTTTCGTACATGGACGAATGCGGCGGCGGCAGTATCGCCGCGCTGAAGGAAGCGCAGAAATATCCGGACGATTATAACGGGGTGGTGGTGGGCGGATTCGCCGCGCACCTGACGCACCACACGTTCGCGCAGATGTGGATCTGGCAGTCCACGCACCAGGATGCCGCCAGCGTGATCCCGCCGGCGAAGTTTCCGGCCATTCACAACGCTGCGCTTGCGGCCTGCGACGCCAAGGATGGGGTGAAGGATGGCGTAATCGAGAACCCGACTGCGTGCAAGTTCGATCCTGGCGTCATCGAATGCAAAGGCGCTGACAGCAATGCGTGCCTCACCGCTCCGCAAGTGGAA
This sequence comes from Bryobacterales bacterium, assembly GCA_963747945.1. Classification (GTDB taxonomy): domain Bacteria; phylum Acidobacteriota; class Terriglobia; order Bryobacterales; family Bryobacteraceae; genus Palsa-89. The sequence continues at coordinate 644,484 of CAVVHB010000019.1, read as the reverse complement.
GCTGCGCGCAAGCTCTACGCGGGTCCGAGAAATCCGCGCACCGGCGAGCAGATTTATTCGCCGCTCTATCCGGGCAGCGAACTGGGATGGGGCCAACTTACCGGCGATGTGCCGCTCGGCATTCCGGTGGACTTCTTCCGCTACTACGTATTCAAAGACGCCAACTGGGACTATAAAACGCGGCCGATCAATTTTGATTCCGACGTCGCGTTGGCCGATAAGCCGGGCAACCAGCCGGTGAACGCTATCGATCCAGACATCAAGAAGTTTGTGGCACGCGGCGGCAAAATGATGCTCAGCGACGGTTGGAACGACGCGGGCGTACCGCCGCTCGAAGTGGTGAACTACTACAACAATGTGGTGAAGACCATCGGGGCCAAGAGCGCGATGAGCGCGGTGCGCTTATACATGGTCCCTGGTATGGGACACTGCGGCGGAGGCGAGGGTACGGACCATTTCGATCTGTTCCCCGCGCTGCAACAGTGGGTGGAGCAGAAGCAGGCGCCGGGGCAGATCGTCGCCGCGCGTATCGAGAACGGCAAGCAAGTCCGCACGCGTCCGTTGTGCGCGTATCCTGAGATCGCAAGCTACAAAGGCAGCGGAAGCACGGATGACGCGGCGAATTTTATTTGTAGGCGGCCGTGAGCGCGGATCTCACCCTGCTTTTCACGGATTCGTCGACGAAGGCCGCGTCGATCGCGGCTTGATTGCAGGCCGCGAGGTCGGTGTCTGTCCACCCGAAATGTTCCTCAAGGTTCCGATATTCTTCCGTCAACGTGATGTTCGTAATAGTGCGCGTGTCGGTGCTGATGCTGAGCGGCACGCCCGCGCGGTATAGCTCGTCGACGGCGTGCTCGGCAAACTCCTGCTTTATGCCCGTCTGGAGGTTGCTGGTGGGGCAAACCTCCAAGTGGATGCCCTCGCGCTTGAGGTGCTCAATCAAAACCGGATCTTCGATGCTTCGCACGCCGTGGCCGATTCTGGACGGTTGAAACTCGCGCAGCGTTTCCCAGACGCTGTCTGGCCCCCGCGCCTCGCCGGCATGAGCGGTGCGATAGAGGCCGTGCTCGATCGCGTAATGAAACGCAGGGATGTTCGGACCAATCGGATAACCAGCTTCGTCACCGGCAATATCGAGAGCGGCCACTCGGGTCCCTCGGAATTGTTCCACCAGGCGAGCAGTCACCAAACCCTGCTCCTGGTCGAAATGGCGCAGAGTACACAGAATGAGCCGGGCTTCGATGCCGCTGGATCGGATAGAAGCCTCCGTTGCGCGATCCACCGCAGCCACCACTTGCTCCGGCGTCAAACCGCGCTCCAGGTGCAGCAGCGGAGCGAAGCGAATCTCCGCGTAGAACACGCCATCGGCCGCCAGCTGCTCAAACAGGTCTTCGACTACCAGCGCCAGCGCAGCTTCATTCTGCATCAGTTGGAAGCCGCGCGGCGCGCGCGTCAGGAAATCCGCCAGACTGGTGCAGCGCCGTGGCGCGATGAACTCACGTTGGTACTCTTCGAGCGAAACAGATGTATCGAGCTGCGACACAGCGGCGAAGCTCAACGAGCAATCCAGGTGCAGATGTAATTCGATTTTTGGAAGCAACGCTCCCTCACGGTCGCGGTTCTGAACGTCGCGGCTCAGTTATTCGACGCCGAATGCGAGAAGCACGTTACCGGTGTTGCCCGAGGTCACGCCGTAGCCCGATCCGATGAACAACATACCGTTGGCGATGGTGGGACCAATGGACGCGATGGATCCGCCTTTGGCGTCCACCTTGTTCACGGTGTCGAACGAGCGGGTGGTGTTATAGGACCAAAGCTCGGATCCGTCAGCGGTGTTGAGCGCGTGCAGCTTGCCGTCGGTTCCAGCGATGAAGACCACGCCTGGCATGGCGGTAGCGGCCGCCGCGTTGTTTACGCGCTTGCCCGGCTCAGCCAGATCTTTGTGCCACAGCTTCTCGCCGGTGGTCAATTGAATGGCAGTGATGCCGCCGCCGGTGGCGCCATAGTAGGCGGCCTTCTCGTCGAACGCGCCACCCCAGACGATACCGCTCATGCGGAAAAACGGCGTTCCCGGCGGGTTGTCGGCAACTTTCGCCTGCCACACCACCGCGCCCTTTTTGTCCGGATCCAGCGCAAACACTTTTCCGTCTTTTGTTCCGGCCACCACGATGCTCTTGCCGTCCGGCAGCTGGCGCAGCACGGGAGAATTGCCGATGTCCAGATCCGGCCCGTTCTCCTTCGGGCAATTGTCGGTCTTCTCCGGACCCATGCAGCCGCCCAGGAATGCGTCGCCCGCCTGCGCCTGGTAATGCCACAGCACCTTGCCGCTCTTCATATCCACCGCCATCACGGAGTCTGACATTTTCGCCGCAGGCTCGGTTTCCGAATCGCCCGTGCCGAAATAAACCGCGTGGCGCTTGGCGTCGATGGTGGGCGAATTCCACACCGATGCCCCGGCCGGCGCGTATTGCTGCACGCCCCTCGAATTTTTCCGCGTGGGCTTGGGCGTTTCGGCAACAACGTAAGTCTTCCAGGCCTGCACACCCGTGCTGGCGTTCAACTTCACCACGCTGCCGCGCGAAGTGCAGCAGGGGTAATCCAGATTCGCGGCGGCGAATTCTTCCGACGACGACACTGGCACGTAAAGGTAGCCGTCATACAACTTCGGCGACGCCGTGATGCGCGCCACGAAGTGATCGTCTACTTTCTTGGTCCACAGCTCCTGTCCGGTCTGTGCATCCACCGCATAAACGTTGGCGTGCGCATCGCCGAAGAAGACCGCGTATTTGGTGTCCCCGTGGCCCTTCACCGGCCCAACGCTTGGGCCGCCGCGCACATTGCCCTTGGCTAGATAGGACCAATAAACGCACCCGGTTTTGGCATCCAGCGAATAAACGTATCCAATATCGCTGCCTACGAAAACACGCCCCGCGGCCACCGCCGGCTGCCCAAACGCCGACACGCCGGTGGGATAACCGAAGGCCCACTTCAGCTTCAGATGCGGCACCTGCTCGGCCGTGAGTCCCGCGCCCTTCGCCGTCTGAAAGCGGCTGTTGGTGACATCCGGGCTCCAGCCGTTCCACTCAGCGCCATCAACGCTTGGGTTGCCCATCGGCGGATTCGCTTCACAATGGTTGGGCATGTTCTTCGCGTCGCCCTGCTCGGCGCTCCCAAACGTCCGGCCGCTCATGAATACCGCGAGCATGCGCTTCTGATCGTCCGCCAGGCTTGAGCCCTGAGTCTTCATCGGACCAGTGGTGAGCGCTTCATAAATCTTTTCGGGAGACAATTGCCGCAGCGTTGCGGGATCGGGGACGCGTCCGGCCATAGTTGGGTTGCCGTGGCAGCCCATACATTTGGTTTGGAAAACTGCGAACCCGGATTCGGTCCCAGCGGATTGCACGTTCGGCCGCGCGGGCTGCTGTGCACGGAGCAAACAGACGGGCATGGCGAGAGCCGCGAGCGCGACGAGGCGAAAATGCGTTTTCATAGTGATTCCTTCACGATCCCACAGCATATCGAACGTTGCATGCAGCCCGCAAGGCGATTCTAATAATATGACAGTACGTATGCGATACCTCGTGCTTGTAATCGCGCTTTCCTGGCCCGCGGCCGCCAGCACCTGTGAGAGCCTGGCGAAGCTGGCCCTGCCACATGCCGCCGTCACTTTGGCGCAGGCCGTGCCTGCCGGACAACTCGCCCTGCCGGCGAGATCGGTGCCTGCGTTTCCGGGCGCTCCGCCGCCCACTTTCGCAAACCTCCCTGCCCTTTGCCGCGTGGCCGCCACTCTGAAACCCACCAGCGATTCCGACATCAAGATCGAGGTCTGGATGCCAGCGTCTGGACCCGCATCGAAATGGAACGGAAAGCTTGAATCGGTCGGCAACGGAGCGTGGGCCGGAAGCGTTGGCTATCGCGACCTTGCCACCGCGGTGGCCGACGGCTGGGCTGCCGCCAGCACCGACACCGGCCACACCGAAACCACGGCGGCGTTTGTCGTGGGACATCCGGAAAAGCTGATCGATTTCGCCTATCGCGCGGTCCACGAAATGACGTTGGCTTCGAAAGCCATCACCACGGCGTATTACGGGAAAAAGCCGGCGCGCGCCTATTTCAACGGTTGCTCCACAGGCGGCCGCCAGGCGCTGGCAGAAGCGCAACGTTACCCCGACGATTACGACGGCATCATCGCGGGAGCCGCCGCGAATTATCCAACGCACCTGCAAGGCGCGCAGGTTTGGACCACTGAAATCACCAATCAAAGCGATGGCTATATCTCGCCCGCCAAGTATCAGCTCATCCACAAAGCGGTGCTGGCAACCTGTGATGCTCTGGATGGAGTGAAAGACGGCGTGCTGGAGGATCCACGCCGCTGCCACTTCGATCCGGAGACGGTCGAGTGCAAGGGTCCTGGCCAAGGCGGAGACTCGCCCACGTGCCTCACCGCCGCGCAGGTGGGAGTGGCGCGAAAAATTTATGCCGGGCCTGGCGCGTCCATTTTTCCAGGCCTGGAACGCGGCAGCGAACTTGGCTGGGCGACGCTCTCCGGACCCAAACCCATGGCGCTGGCGGCTGAAACCTACCAATACCTGGTTTTCCACGATCCGAATTGGGATTACCTCAAATTCGATCCGGCGCGTGACATCGCGACCGCGGATAAGGAAATCGGCGCCACCATGAATTCCATCGATCCCAATCTCAAGCCTTTTTTCAAGCATGGGGGAAAGCTGCTCATGTATCACGGCTGGGCCGACCCAGGTATCGCTCCGGAAAACAGCGTGAATTATTTCACCAGCGTGGAAGACACGCTGGGCGGCAAATTGAAGGCAGCCAATTCCATTCGCCTGTTCATGGTTCCCGGCATGGGCCACTGCCGCGGCGGCGACGGAACCGACGATTTCGACAAAATCGGCACGCTAGCCACTTGGGTGGAAACCAACAAAGCGCCCGATCATATTCCGGCGGCCCATAAAACCAAGGGCGCCATCGATCGAACGCGTCCGCTGTGCCCGTACCCTGAGACCGCGCATTACAAAGGATCGGGCAGCACCGACGACGCGGCGAATTTCGTCTGCGCCGCGGAGTAATTTACAGAACCGCGACCGTGAGGGAGTCGGCGCCCATCAGGACCATTCGAGGATAACCTTCCCGGCGTTGCCTGAGCGCATAACTTCAAACGCCTGCTCGTAATCGCGATAGGGGAACCGATGTGTGATCACCGGCCGGATATCGAGCCCGGTTTCGAGCATGATGCCCATCTTGTACCAGGTCTCGTACATCTCGCGCCCATAGATGCCTTTGATGGTGAGCATGTTGAACACAATGGTGGTCCAATCGATCGCAATCTCCTGAGTAGGAATCCCGAGCATCGCAATCTTGGCTCCGTGGCTCATGTTGGCGATCATTTCGCGCAAGGCCGATGCGTTGCCGGACATTTCCAGCCCCACGTCGAAGCCCTCTTGCATCCCCAGCTCTTTCTGCACCTGTGCCAGCGGTGTTTGAGCTGTATCTACAGCGCGGCTCACGCCCATCTTGCGCGCCAGATCCAGCCGGTACGGATTCTTGTCGGTGATCACCACGTAACGGGCGGCCGCGTGCCGCACCACGGCCGCAGCCATGATTCCGATGGGCCCCGCGCCGGTAATCACCACATCCTCGCCCAGCACGGGAAACGACAGCGCGGTGTGGACGGCATTGCCGAAGGGATCGAAGATCGCGGCGACATCGAGGTCAATACCCTCCTTGTGCCGCCATAGGTTCGTCACCGGCATCGCGATGTAGTCGGCAAACGCTCCCGGACGGTTCACGCCCACGCCTTGGATGTGCGCGCACAAATGCCGACGGCCCGCCAGGCAGTTGCGGCATCGGCCGCACACCACGTGACCTTCGCCGCTCACCAGATCGCCCGGACGGAAATCGCCGACGTTCGAGCCTACCTCCACAATCTCTCCGACAAATTCGTGGCCGATGGCCATCGGCACTGGAATAGTGCGCTGCGCCCATTCGTCCCAGTTATAAATGTGAACGTCGGTGCCGCAAATGCCAGCGCGCCGTACGCGGATCAAAACGTCGTTGATGCCTATGGTTGGCGTAGGAATTTCTTCGAGCCACAAACCGGGCTCGCGTTTGCTCTTTACGATTGCCTGCATGAGGGTTTGAATGGCCGATGGAAGAATCGCGGCCTCATTCTCATTGCAGCACGAAGCTGCCCGGACTGCACCAATGCGATTTACACTCAAGAGAACATGCGCACTAAAACAAGCCTCTGCCCTGAGTTTCCGATAGGCCTTCTGATGGGTCTTCTACTAACGGCTTCTTTGGGTTTGCGAGCGCAAACGACCACCGCCGCAGTCACCCCCGGCATTGAGAAAAAGACCGAAGGGATGACGAAACTCAACGGTTATTTTCCACTCTATTGGGATCCCGCGGCAGGAAATCTCTGGTTGGAAATCCCGCGCTTCGATACGGATTTTCTGTACGTCACGGGTTTGGCGGCGGGCTTGGGATCGAACGATATCGGCCTCGACCGCGGACAAGCGGGGGACACGGCAGTGGTCTATTTCGAGCGGGTTGGGCCCAAGGTTTTTCTGGTCCGGCGCAATGAGAACTTCCGGTCCACAAGTCCAAATGCGGCCGAACGCCGTTCGGTGGAGGATTCGTTTGGGAAGTCGATACTGCAGGGCTTCACGGTCGCGGCGGAAAGCAATGGACAAGTCCTGGTAAACGCCACGGATTTCTTCCTGCGCGATGGATACGGCGCGGCGCAGGCTCTGCAGCCGGGTAAGTATCGCGTGGATGGAAGTCGAAGCGCGGTTTACCTTCCCCAAACGAAGGCTTTTCCGAAAAATACCGAGATTGAAACTACGCTCACCTTTGTCAGGGATGGCGATGCCGGTTTTGACCCTGGATTTCCCGTCCAGGGTCCCACGCCCATCGGCCAAGGCGGCGGCCGCGCCATGGCCGTAAACGGCAGCCTGTTGTCGGGAACCGTGGCCAGCGTCGCGCCGGATGCCCAGGCCGTGACGCTGCGCGAGCATTATTCGCTGGTGGAGCTGCCGGACGGCAATTTCAAGCCTCGGCGCTTTGATCCGCGCAGTGGATTTGGCGCCAACGTTTTCGTCGACTACAGCGTTCCAATTGGCGAGCCAATGGTGCAGCGCTATATCATTCGCCATCGTCTGGAGAAGAAAGATCCTACGGCCGCCGTGAGCGACCCCGTGGAGCCGTTGCGCTATTACGTGGACCTCGGCGCGCCCGACGATGTGAAAAAGGCTCTCATTGACGGAGCCAGTTGGTGGAGCCAGGCCTTTGAAGCGGCGGGTTTTCGCAATGCATTCCAGGTGGCCGTGCTGCCGGAGGGAGCGGACCCCATGGACATCCGCTACAACGTGATCAACTGGGTGCATCGCTCCACGCGCGGCTGGAGCACCGGCGCATCGATTGTCGATCCACGCACCGGCGAAATTATCAAAGCCACGGTGACGCTGGGGTCACTCCGCGACCGGCAGGATTTCCTGATTTTCGAAGGACTGCTTTCTCCCTACACCAGGGGCGATGAGAAACCGGACATCCTTTATCAGACGGCGCTGGCACGCGTCCGCCAACTCGCCGCGCACGAAGTGGGACATACGCTCGGCCTCGAGCACAACTATTACGACAGCAAGCAGGGATGGATTTCCGTGATGGATTATCCGCACCCCGCCGAAAAGCTGCGCGAGGATGGCACGGTCGATTTATCGAGCGCCTATGCAGCGCATATCGGAGATTGGGATAAAGTGACCATCGACTACGGCTACCGCCAGTTTGCCAATGACGGGGAGGAAACGGCGGGCCTCGCGAAGATCCTGGACGACGCCTGGGCGCGGGATCTGCGCTTCATGACCAATCAGGATCTGGGCGTTCATCCCAAGGTGGATCAGTGGTCCAACGGAGTGAATCAGGCCGAGGAGCTGAATCGGCTGATGAAGATTCGGCGGGCGGCGTTGAATCGCATGGGCGAGCACACCATACGAAACGGCGCTCCAATGGCGACCATTGAGGAAGCTCTGGTGCCGATTTTTATGTATCACCGGTATTCGGTGGAATCGGCCGCGGCCAGCATCGCGGGGCAGGATTATATTTATGCCCTGCGCGGGGACGGCCGCAAACCGGTGAACTGGGTGAGCGCGGCCGATCAACGGAAGGCGTTGGAAGCGATGGTAGCAACGCTCAAGCCGTCCGAGCTTACAGTGCCGGAGAAGGTGCTCGAAGCCATTCCGCCCCGGCCCTTGGAATTTCCTCGGAATCGCGAGTTGTTTCCGCGCACCACCGGCAGCGTATTCGATCCGCTAAGCCCGGGAACCATCGCGGCCGACGTTACCATCGGCTTTGTCTTGCAGCTGGATCGTGCGGCACGCATGATCGCGCAGCATGCGGAAGACCCGTCTCTGCCGGGCCTGGATGAAGTGATCGACCGGCTAACGAAGGCCACCTTTGACGCGGCCACAGCGAACCCTTACGAGGCTGAGATCCGGCGTTCGGAGGAACGCGTGTTGGTGGATCGGCTGATCTGGCTCGCCAGCGGCTCGCCCAATACACAGGTCCGTGCTATCGCCACGCTGAAGCTCACCGGGCTGGCCGCGCGGCTGAAGGCCGGGTCCGCGCCAGGGGAAGCCGAGCAGGCACAGCGAGCGTTGCTGGCCGCCGACATCCGGCGGTACCTGGATCGTCCGGGCGAGCAGCTCAAACCAATTGTCGCTGCCGATGCGCCGCCGGGAGCGCCGATCGGCGGTGATACAGGCATGGAATGGTTGGATAGGCCGCCGGCTTATTCAACTCCCCAAAACATGCGCGACGAAATTGTCAACGGCGGGAACCCAACAAATCCGTTTTGACCCGCCGATTATTCCGAAAACACAAGTGGCTGGCGTATGACAATCGGCATAGCGCATAGTGGCATTCCCTAATTGAAGGACCTCGCTGACGGTGATAATTTTCTCCTGAGCCGAAACCAAAGTACCTGGCTGGAAAGGAAATTATCATGTGTATTTCTTGCCGAGTTTCTCACATTACGGCAATCTTTTTCGCGGCCGGAATTGTGTATGCACAGGTAGATCCTGGACCGCGTAGCGGCGCCCCGGGAGGGGGAAGCTACTACTCCACCCTCAATGTGAACGAGCAACTGTTTTTCACTCAGGCGCAGTTGCGTTTTCAAGAAGTCGATTCCGTTTCCGGAACCATGCCGGGAGAAACGGGATCGGGTCTGGGGCCGACGTTTAATGGCAATAGCTGTGCCATGTGCCATGCCCAGCCCACCATCGGCGGTAGCAGTCCCGGCTTGAAGAGCCCGCAAAATCCAATCGCTAATCCGCAGGTCGCGCTCGCAACATTGGATGGCGCCACCAATACGGTGCCGCCGTTTATCTCGGCCAACGGGCCGGTGCGTGAGGCGCGCTTCATCACGGTCAACGGGCAAAGCAACGGGCCGCTGGACGGTGGCGTACATGGACTTTACACCATCAAAGGCAGGCAAGATGCCGTGGGGTGTACCATCGCTCAGCCAAGCTTTACGCAGGAGCTCGCGAATCACAACGTCATTTTTCGCATTCCCACTCCTGTTTTCGGATTGGGCCTGGTGGAAAATACGCCGGACTCGACGCTGGCGGCCAATCTCGCGGCCAATACCGGACAGAAGAACGCGATGGGCATCGCTGGTGTGCTCAACACTTCCGGCAACGACGGGACGGTGACGCGCTTCGGTTGGAAGGCGCAAAACAAGTCGCTCATGATCTTTGCCGGCGAAGCCTACAACGTTGAGCAAGGCGTGGCCAACGAAGTCTTCATGAACGAGCGCTCGGCAGTGCCTGGCTGTGTGTTCAACGCAACGCCTGAGGACGCCTCGGTGATTATGTACAACGGCAGCCAGTCGGGAACCGTATCCGAGATGTCGTCCGACGTGGTGAACTTCGCCGCGTTCATGCGGATGTCGGCGCCGGCCGCTCCCACTACGGCATCATTTTCGGAGAAGAACGGCCAAAGGTTGTTTTCGAGCGTCGGATGCGCGCTTTGTCATTCGCCGTCGCTGACCACCGCGGCTTCGCCCTTCACCGGCATGTCCAACGTCGCTTACCAGCCATATTCCGATTTTGCCGTGCACCATATGGGCTCCAACCTGGCAGATGGGGTTGTGCAAGGGCAGGCCGGTCCGGATCAATTTCGCACCGCTCCCCTGTGGGGCGTGGGGCAGCGCTTGTTCTTCCTGCACGACGGGCGAACTTCCGATCTGCTGCAAGCTATTGAAGCGCACCAGAGTCAGGGCTCTTCGTGCGTGATTACGCAAAGCGCCCAGCAGTTCAATGCGAACAGCGAGTCATTCCAGACGTCCTCACAAAACCGCACGTGCGGTTCGGAGGCCAACCAGGTGATCGGAAACTTCAATGGGCTGGGGTCTTCGCAAAAGCAGGATATTTTGAATTTCCTGCGTTCGCTATAGCGTAAACCGGACCACATTATTCGATGGGTCGCCGACACGGCCGGAAACGATGCGTCGATTTGGGATCGACGCGCCAAACGTCGTTCCCCGACGTCTGTGACCCCCAGCCCATGGGTTCGGCACGACCGGTAACGGTATTTACGCCAAGCGGACGGCCGCTGGACGATTCGGTCGCCGGGCGCCATGAGTCCGACGATCAGTGGACGCCGTTGCCGCCGGATTTCATCGAATCGACGAACTTTTGAACCGATTCCTCAAGGCGTCCTACCGTTTCATCGGTTCGCTGCTGCGCCTCTGCCAAACGCACCAACCCGCACTGAATTGGCCGTAGCCAGGAGCTTCTTTTCGGCTTCGGCGAGCCGCTGGTCGAGCTCCTTCCACTGTTCCTGTTCGTAGGGCTCCATTATTATCGTGATTCTACCGCCATTCGCCGATTCCCAGCCGCCATTCGCCGATCCGCTGTCGAGTCCGTGGAGCCCCGCTGATACGCTCGAAGCATGGATACGGATCGCTGGGAAGAACGACGGCAGCGCTGGGAGCAGAGGCAGGAGGCGCGGCGGGCCCGCTGGGAAGACCGCATGGCGCGGCACCCAAATCGCTCCGGCACCCATGGCCTCTTCTTTGGCGCCATCGTGGTGGCCGTCGGCTGCCTGCTCCTGTTGGACAACCTGGGAATCGTACGGTTTCATGACGTCTGGCAGTACTGGCCCGTTCTGCTGGTTGCCTATGGCGTCTCGCGCATCGTCGATTCCCGGACGCCCTCCGGCTATGTCTGGGGTGGCGTCATCGCGCTCATTGGCGCGTTTCTGTTGCTGGACACGTTGGACATTATCGTTTTCAACTTCGCTGTGGTCTGGCCGGTCATTTTGATCGCCTTCGGCGTGAGCGTGTTGGTGCGTGCTCTGGAACGCAATCGATACGCTCCGGGTACGCCGCTGTCGGAATCTCCGGTGGTGGGCACCACTGCCATTTTCAGCGAAACCAGAAGGGGCACGGAGACCCAGGATTTCCATGGCGGGGAAGCGACTGCCGTCTTCGGCGCGGCCCGGTTCGATTTGCGCAATGCCTCTATGACAATTGACGAGGCGCGCATCGATGTCAACGTGGTGTTCGGTGAAGTTGAAGTTCGGGTTCCCGAAAACTGGAGCGTGATCAACAGAGCTAGCGTCGTTTTCGCCGGTGTCAACGACAAAACAATCCATCCTAAGCCCGATCCCAACGTCAAGACTCCCCGCCTGGTAATCACCGGCGCGGTGATCTTCGGCGGCATCAACCTGCGTAATTAGCTTCGCACCCCGGACCATTCAACCATGCATCCGTTGATTGCCAGACCAGGCAGGCTGCTGCTGTATTTGCTGGCGTGGAGCCCGCTGGCCCTGCTGCTGGCCTATCTGATGGTCATGATGGGCCGGTTGGGATGGCTGGAGGCTGTGGCGCTGGGCCTGCCGCTGGCGCTGTTCTACGCGCTCATTTGCCTGGCGCCGTGGTACATGTGCCGCGTACTGCCGGTTGGTTCCTCGCCAATTTTCAAGATTCTCGGAAACCATCTGACCGCCGCGATCGTTGCGGGGCTGACCTGGATCGTGCTGGCCAAAGGGCTGGGGCTCGCGCTGGGGCATTACTTCTTCGCGCGGATGAACGAAAGGCTCAGCCCACAGCTTCCATTGTTGTTCGGCATCGGCGTGCTCATCTACCTGCTGTCGGTGGCGCTGCACTACGTGCTGTTCTCGATGGAATCGTCCAAGGAAGCCGAGACGCGCGAACAGGAAGCCCTGATGCTGGCCCGCGTATCGGAATTGAAGGCTCTTAAGGCGCAGATCAATCCGCATTTTCTGTTCAACAGCCTGAACTCGATCAGCGCCCTGGCTACCGTGGACGGCCAGCGGGCCAGGGACATGTGCATCAAGCTGTCCGATTTTTTGCGCACCACCCTGAAACTTGGCGAGAAGCAGAGGATCACCTTCGCCGACGAACTGGCGCTCGCCAAGGCTTATCTGGAAGTGGAGCAGGTGCGATTCGGTGCGCGCCTGCGCGTGGAGATTCACGCCGACGCCGATTGCGACCAGTGCGTTGTGCCGTCCCTGGTGCTACAGCCTCTGGTGGAGAACGCCGTGAAACACGGAATCGCGGGATTAGTGGATGGCGGCACCATTCGCCTGGAAGCGCATTGCATCGATGGGTTGCTGCAACTCAAGATTGAGAACCAGTTTGACCTCGACTCGCCGGCGTCCAGCCGGCATGGGCTGGGGCTAAGAAATGTTCGTGACCGGCTGCGGGCGCTGTATGAAAATACCGCACGTTTGGACACCACCGCGACCAGCGATCATTTTGTAGTGGAGATGGAGATCCCCTGCATTGGAGCGTCAACAGGAGAATGAACCCATGTAATGATGAGGTCATGGCCGACCCGCTGGCAGTTGGCTCAAACATCGCGCATTATCGCGTGGTCTCACGCCTGGGCGAAGGCGGCATGGGCGCCGTCTATTTGGCCGACGACACCCGGCTGGGCCGGCGCGTCGCTCTGAAGGTATTGCCCGCCAATGTGGCCGCGGACCCGGAGCGCATGCACCGCTTTGTGCAGGAAGCCAAGCTGGCATCGGCGCTCACTCATCCCAATGTCGCGTATATTTATGAACTCGGCGGAGAAGACGGCGGGCTCCGATTTTTGGCGATGGAATATGTGGAGGGCGAGCCACTGAGCGTCCGGCTGGGCCGCGGCCCGCTCGCGTTTACCGACTTGCTCTCGGTTGGCGTCCAGGTGGCCGACGCGCTGGACGACGCGCATTCCAAGGGCATTGTGCATCGCGACATCAAGCCGTCCAACCTGATGCTGACGCCGCGCGGCTACGTGAAGGTGCTGGATTTCGGTCTCGCCAAGCTGGAAGCTCCCAGAAAAGGCGAAGAGACTCAAGTGATGACCAGCACCGGAGTGGTGATGGGCACCGTGGCTTACATGAGTCCGGAGCAGGCGCTCGGCCGAGAGATGGACCATCGCACCGATCTGTTCAGCCTGGGCGTGGTGCTTTATGAGATGGCCACCGCGCGCCTTCCTTTCCCGGGAAACACGCCGTCGGAAACCATGGCCCGAATTCTCGGCTCGCAACCCGACGCCATCGCCCGCTTTAATTACGACGTTCCCGAGGGGCTGGATCGCGTAGTGCGGAAGTGCCTGGAGAAGGATCGCGAGCGCCGATATCAATCGGCGCGCGAGTTGCAGGTGGATCTGAAAAACCTGGAGCGCGATTCAAGCGAGAGGCAATCGCCGGGCACCGGCGTGGCGGGCGGTGCGCAGCGCAAGTTGGGGGCTCTGCTTGTCGACGATGAAGAGCTGGCTCGCGCGCTGTTGCGGGAGTATATCGGATCCAGCCCGGACATCGAAATTCTGGCCGAATGCGCCAATGGTTTCGAAGCGGTGAAGGCGATCGCCGAGAAGAAACCAGACCTGGTGTTCCTCGACGTGCAAATGCCGAAGCTGGACGGGTTCGAGGTGCTGGAGCTGATCGGGCAGGACGTCGCAGTTATTTTCGTCACTGCGTACGATCAGTACGCTATGCGCGCGTTCGACGAACACGCGGTGGATTATCTGTTGAAGCCGTTCAGCTTGGAGCGATTTCAAAAGGCGCTGGAACGCGCCCGGCAGCGGTTGGGTGAAAAAGGAGCGGCGCCGGGTCCGGTGGCCAAGCCCGCGGCAACCGAGTTGGCTCGCGCCGCGCGGCCTCCGCAGGAATTTCTACAGCGCATTGTGGTGAAGGATGGTGCGCGGGTCCATATCATTCCCGTGGAGCGGCTGGATTATGCCGAATCCCAAGACGACTACGTTTCGCTGCATAGCCAAGGCAAGAGCTATTTAAAAGAACAGACTATTTCGAGTCTCGAGTCGGCTCTCGATCCCGAGCGTTTTGTGCGGATACACCGTTCCGTCATCGTCAATCTGGAGCGCGTCGCGAAGATCGAGCCTTATGCCAAGGACAGCCGGGTAGCGGTGCTGTCGGATGGCGCGCAACTCCCGGTGAGCCGGGCCGGTTATGAGAGATTGCGCAGCCTGCTCGGCGATTGACGTCAGCCAGGTTGGCCTAGCTGGCCGGACTAGCTGGTGAGACTAGCTGGGGACCACGATGTGCGGCTTCCCCGGCGCCGAGAGTTCCACGCCGGCGTCATGCAGCGCGGCGATTCCAGCGGCGACGATCACCGTGCCACGCTGCTGGCCATTGGGCGAACGGATGGGCGACGTCCAGATGGCAGCCTCCATGAAGTTTCCGTTCTTACCTTGAATCGGACCATGCGGATCGAACGGAAGATCGTGACCGAGCAGTTCATTGCGTGTCCAGCCAATCATGTTTTCGGCGGCGGGGTTCCAATAGACAACCGTGCCCTGGGCGTCGATGGCAAAGATGGCCAGGGGCAAGGAGTCCACCAACGGGTGTCCTAATTCCGGCACCGCCGCCATTACCGCGCTGCTCAGATCCGCTGGCTTTTCATCGGCCTCCACCAACCTCAGATGAACCCTGGTGGCGGCGCGATCGATACTGGAAGTTTTCAGGATCAAGGCTGCCAACAAGTACAGGCAGGCACTGATCAGATCCACCCAACCTTCCACGATTCGAAAGTGTGTGAAGGGGTTAAAACCCGAATCTTTCAAGATGCGCAGAGACTCATAGATCGCGATCAAACCCAGCAGGCCGGTGAGAATCTTGTCGAGACCGTTGCGCTGCCGCCGGGTTAAGAGGATGCACCAGAGAATGGTAGCGAGGCAAACGAGGAGTGCCAGCGCCATTACCGGATTGGCGCGAAGTAATTGTGCCAGATACAAACTTGTACTCCCCGGCATTTGGTGCCGCAACAGTAGAATCGGCTGGCGGCTGGGTGGCGATTACGCCGCGGCAGCTTACTTGAAAGGAGCAGTTGTGCTTAGGAACATTGCGGAAGCGCCCTAGTGGATAAACAGCCGAAATCCACCGGCTCAAACTTGTCTCAATCTGGCCGATATGCATAGCCGAGGAGTTACAACGTGGTTAGCGCAATATCGTCGGTGACAGTTGAAACCGCAGTCCTCTGAAAGTGGCGGAGACTCTGTCCATTTAAGCCAGGCCGCGCAAGACCAGACCGTTCAAGAGAAGCCGGGCTGCTCGGGCCACTAATTCCAAAGGCGGGTCCGCTCCTTCACAGTCGCGGTTCAGAACCGCCATGCGTAAGCATGCGGACGCGGTATCGCTTCACTTCGTCAAACTGAGGACCAGCGATTCCATTACCACCCGGTCATCGGGCCGCGTGTCTCGAAGCGCTTTGTCGGCCCAGAAGATTTTTTCCATGGCGCGCCCCAGTTGGTCCCCGGGGAATGCGCCCATCGTTTGATAGACCCGTTCCGCGGGCTCACGCCAGATGCGGATTCCTTGCGCCGAGAACTGCGCCTGGATTTGCTGCGCGGTTTTCAGTCCGGAATCGCGTGCCGCCATCGCTAACCGGAATTGCGTGGCCAGGAAGGTCAAAGCCAGCGGGAGATATTCGCCTTCCCGGAATAGCGTGTCCAGGCTATCCAGCGCGCGTTTGCGATTGCCGCTTCCCAGCGCTCCCACTAAAGCGAAAATAGTGGACGCCTGCGCATTCGGAACCAGGCGCAGCAGATCGTCAGCCGTCACCTTGCGCGTACCACCAGTATAAAGCCGCAGCTTCTCGATCTCGTTCGCAATGCGTCCGGCGTCGCAGGCGAGCGATTCCACCAGCAAACCGATTTCAGCGAGACCAATTTGCAGGCCAGCCTCCTTCGCAAGATCCTGGGCCAGGCGGCGCGCCGATTCCAGCGTGTAAGGCCGCAGTTCCACTACCTCCCGAATCGCGGAGTAAAACTTTTGCACACGTTCCAGCTTGGCACGGTCTTCGCCCTCAAAATCGTAGCGGCTGGCTTCCAGGACCAGCACGGTACCGGGAGTGGGGCTCTTCAGATAGGCGGCCAGCTCGGCCGCGGCGGAGTTTTCGGCGTCACTCGCCGCCCGGCCACGCGGAAGCACGTTCTCGGCTCCCGAAACCCACACCACACGGTTCGGCGCAAAGAGCGACAACGAACGGGCGTCGTCCAGCACATTGGCGAGCGTGGTTTCTTCCAGATCGTGCCGGCTCAAACCGGTCTCACGATCTTCCGGCGCCAGCGCCTTCTCCACCAGCGCGCGGCGGCAAGCGCTGAGTTGATACACCTCCGAACCGAGGAACAGATACACCGGCGCGGGGGGCGCTTTTTGGACGCGTTGAAGAAATTGTTCGGGGCTCAAAAATTGTCCAGAATTGCGGTCACCAGGTCGCGTGCTACATCCTTGCTCAAGCGTTGCAGCGCGGCGCCGCTCTCGTCGAAATATTGGATGTTGTTGGTTACGGACAACTCGTAGCGTTCGTGCGCCTCAAAATTCGGGCGCGAGAAGATAGGTTTGCCCGTGGAGCGATCCTCCAGGCTCACCGCCAATCTCACGGTTATCTGGAGGCCGCTGGTTCTGCCAGTGCTTTGATCGATCAACGTCGGATAGGCGACGTAGTTCAGCACCGTGCCGCGCAGAACTGCGTCGGCCTGGGTGGGATCGTTGACCATCTGGTAATGCGTGCGCGAGATCAGTTCGCGGCTGAGGGCCTCCGGGAGAAGGTCGCTCAGTTTGTAGCGCACCGTGGCATTGCCGAAGGGGGTAACGGCGATCGTGTGGACCGTTTTTGGCACCAGGTTGGCTTGTCCGGCCACATGGTAGCCGCATCCGCTGAGCGCGACACCCAAGCTAATTAACCATGCGCCTGGTTTATTCCAGATACTCACGTACAACCTCCCCAGCGTTTTCGGCGACGATTTGCAGGTTGTCCACCACCATCCAGAGCCACCAGGCGCGCGGCTGATTGCGATCCTGCGCGATGGAGCCTACGGTGATGCCGCCCTGTCCGGCGACTCCCACGTTGGTGGGCGCCTCGTGGTCTTCGGTGCGCACGTCCACGTGGCTCGATCCCAGAGCCTGGAAGATGCTATTCATTCCGGGGTTCTCTTCAAATTCTACCCAGACAGAGATGCTGTAACCATGAAACACCGGCGCTTGAATAAGTCGCAACGAGGGCATGGGCGTTCCCCCGTCTTTGTCCCCCCCGTCTTTGTGAAATGCCGCCAGCAGGCTGGCCAAATGCCGGTCGATCTTCAGCTCGATCTCTTCCAGCGAAAGCGGCGCCTCGGAACCATATTGCGACAACATGTTGAAGCTGACCTGGGCATCGAATACAGCTTTCGGCAGGGGCTTAAAGGAGAGCAACGCGACCGCCTGCTTTTGCAGTTCGTCGATTCCGGCCTTACCTCGCTCGCTCACCGGCTCGAAGATTTCGATCACGGACCGGCGGATCGGGCGGGCTTTCCGAAGGTGCGTGAGCAGGAGCGCGATTGCGATGGCGGCTGGGTGCGCGATGGTTTGAACCGGTCCCTTGGCGTCGAAGCCGGCAGGCTCTACCATGGGCGCGCGCAGGCGTGATTCGGCCAAATCCTCCAGCCCTCCGGTAAGATCGATCAATACTGGCGCTGGTTTCGCGGCCTGGAGTTTCTCGTAGACCTTCTGGCCGGATTCCTTAGAGGCAGCCAGGATGACGATTTGCGCCGAGCCGAGGTCGGCCGCCTGGATGGACGTCATTACGAGCGGCTCTTCCTTGCCTGCCGTAAGAATACTAGTAGGTTTGCCGGCCTCGTCGGCGTCGAAGGAAGCCACCAACTGGATGTTCGCCGGAATCTTCCTCGCTTCCAGAAGTTCGTGAACCTCTTTTCCGAGGAGCGTCTCTCCGCCGACAATTGCTATGGAAGTCCGCCGGCCACTGCGATGAGCATGCATACTATCCAGTTTGATGCTCCGGCAGCGGCGATGGGGGTTGAGGGCGGAATTTGCGCCGGATGATACCGGCGGCGCGAATCAGCATCCCGGTGCTGACATATAGGGTGGCGAGCGCCAGCAGGACGGGCTGGGAATAATTCCAGATCAGATAGATGAGCGCGCCAAAAAGGATGACGGTGAGCGGCGACCGTGGACCTGTCAGCTGAATCTCCTTGAAGCTTGGATATCGCCAGGTGCTAACCATCAGGAACGAGAGTAAAGCGAGCACGCCGAGCCACAAGGCCGACAGTATCCACCACTGTACCGGCACGCTATCGTTGGCATAAACGATGGCTGCCACCAAGCCTGCCGCGGCTGGAATCGGCAGCCCGACGAAGTACTTGCGATCCGGCCGGCCTGGATTCTTGGGCACCGGGTTGGTCTGCACGTTGAAACGGGCCAGCCGCGCGGCGCCGCACAGCAGGAACAGGAAGGCCAGGAAATAGCCGGCGCGGTGATCCATCAGGAAACCGCCGGGCGCGACGAACTGCACGCCCCAGGTGTATGCGAGAACGGCGGGAGCGATTCCGAAGGTGATCACATCGGCGAGCGAATCCATCTCGCGGCCGAAAGCGCTGACCGTGTTCGTCATGCGTGCGATGCGGCCATCCAGCCCGTCCAGCACCACGGCTGCGCCGATCGCCTTGGCTGCTACCTCGAAGTGCGGATTGGGACCGAGTTGCCCGGTGGACGCCAGAAGCGCGCCTTCCACTGAGCGAAGAATGGCGATGAATCCCAGGAAAATATTGCCCGCGGTAAACAGTGTGGGAAGAGCGTAGGCCGCTCGCCTGGGCCGCCGCGAGGCAGGGCGCGGATCGAAGAACCGTTCTTTCAGAGTGAGCCTCGCCATCAGCTCCGCCCGGTCAGTTCCCGGCGTTGCGCCAGGATGCTGGAGCCGCCCGAGACGCGCTCGCCGGATCGCACCTTGATTTCCCATTCGGGGCCTAAGAAGATATCCACTCGCGAGCCGAACTTGATGAGACCCACGCGTTCGCCCTTGGCCACGGTATCGCCCAGCTTCTTGTAGAACACGATGCGGCGCGCGATGAGTCCCGCAATCTGCGCGAAGCGGACGCTGGTGGAATCGCCCGCGCTGCTTCCCACGATGGTCACTATGTTGCGTTCATTCTGGGAGCTGGCCACTTCGCGGCTGGCCACCAGGAACTGGCCCTTGGTGTATTCGACGCTCGCGATCTTGCCGGCGATGGGCGCGCGGTTCACGTGAACATCGAAAATGTTCAGGAAAATGCTGATGCGCGTGCATTCGGCGCCAGTCCCATCCCCGACAATGGCCACCACTTTGCCGTCGGCCGGCGAAACCGCCACGGGGCCGTCCGGGATGGCGCGATCGGGGTCGCGGAAGAAATAGAGGCAGAAGAGGGCGAGCAGGAACAAGGGAGCGGCGAACGCGGGTTGGATCAAATACCAAAGCAGAGCGCCGGCTGCCGAGAAGGCGATCCCGTAATAGATTCCGTCCTTGACCATCGTCTCCCTTTATTGTAGCGGCGCGGGGTGTGGGAACTCAGCTTTTGAGAGGTGGGAATGTTTACGATTTGATGTCAGGCTTCCGTTGGCCGGAAAGATGATCTAGAATCACACCATGTTGGGGCTACGCGATCCGGCGATCTCTCAAGCCGTCGCTCGCGCTTCGAGGCGTTCCTCGCGCCTGGCACACGAAGAGATGAAACAGGGGCTGTACAGCGTTGCGACGATTGCTTGCGTTGCTCCATGGGTTGGGTTGTTCGGCAACGTCTTGGGCATTGTGAACTCGTTTCAAGGTCTTGGCACCAGCCAGGCCGCAGGAATGGCGGCCCTTACCAAGCGTCTGTCGGAATCAATGTGGCCCACAGCATTTGGCCTTGTCGTCGGAATAGTGGCACTGTGGTGCTACCGATATCTGGAGGGCAGGCTGCAAACCTTCGATCATGAGATGGAAAGTGCGTCTCTGGAATTGTTGAACCAGTTGAGCCGCTTTCACGGACGGTTTTCAGCCGAGCCCTCAGTCAAGGGCCTAACCGACGGTCCAATGTTTGGTGAGAGACCATTCGCCGAGTTAAGCCGAGACAAGAAGTTCGGGAGTCGGTGCATATTTCTCGCGGGAACAGCGCTTGTACTGGCGTTGTTCGCACAAACGCTCCGCCTCTCAGTCGAAGCCACATTCCTGTACGTTCCGCTAATGTTCGGCATCTCGTGCCTATTCGTGTATCCCGTGTGGACCAAACTTCTTCATCGCAGGTCCGGCGGCCTAGCGGCGTTGGGTGCTGCACTTTGTTTCTGCTGGACGCTGGCCGAGCTCGTCTCGGGCGTAAGCTTCCCGTGAAAGACAATGAAGCCATGACCGGAATCCGCTTTGTCGTCGATGAGAAAGGTCGCAGAGTGGCCGTTCAAATCGACCTGAAAAAGCACGGGGCAATTTGGGAAGAGATCTGGGACGGTCTGGTGTCCGAATCGCGCCGGAAGGAAAAGAGTGTTCCTTACGAACAACACCGCGCGGGTGGCCAGAAGCGCCCCCGCTAGCGCCCGGCGCGGAAATGCGCTATAGATTTATGACATCCAAATGGTGCGTATCGCAGCGGCGGTTTTAGCCGGGTATGCCGCGGTCGGAATCCTGGTGGTTCTGACGGACCAGATCTTTGCGGCCACAGTATGGATTGGATCCAGGCTGAGGCCGGGAAGGGCCGAACCGGCCATACTCAGCCGTGTTCGCGCCGGAGGTTGAAACTTGCCAGGCTCGCGCGCGTCCACCATTGGACGGTAACCCCTACACATGCCCTGCTTATTCCTGATCCTGATCCTCGCGTTCCCGCGCCTCGCGATAGCGCTCCTGTTCCTTTTCACACACTATCTGGACCGGGCCTTCCACAGCATCCTGCTCCTCATTCTTGGCTTCATCTTCTTGCCGTTCACAACGCTGGTCTATGCCTGGCTGGTCAATAGCGGCTTGCCGATCGCTGGCATCAATTTGGTTTGGCTGTTGATTGCCGCGCTGGTGGATTTGGGCACGGTCGGCCATGGGTACAGCCGCCGGCGGGCGTAGTATCCAGCCCGCCCCTTGACATGCTCTCGACATGCTATACTGGGGACTCATTTGAAGCTCGTGATCCTGCTAAGTTATTGATTTTAAAGCACTAACCTCGACGAAACGTCTGAATCTCTTAGTTTTCAAGTACTTCCAAGAACGAGCAGTTTTCAGCAAAAAGCGGATAGGGAGGACACCCCATGAAGGATTTTCTATTAGTTGCCGGCTTGTTGGCAGCGCCCGCTACCGTTAGCGTCCAGCAGTACGCGGCATCGCCGACAGTGAAGCAGAACGACCCCAGATTATCCCAGCTACAGAAGTACTTCGGAGACCGCGATTGCCCACTTCGCGATTCGGCCAAGGATTTTCTGATTGCGGCCGATCAGAATCAGCTGGATTGGCGATTGTTACCCAGCATTTCAATCATCGAGTCTAGCGGCGGCAAGGACTACAGAAACAACAACGTCTTTGGGTGGGCTTCCTGTAAGGAGAGGTTCACTTCGGTTCGGGCTGGAATCCATTACGTGGCTGCGCAGCTTGGGAAATCAAGACGATACAAGGGCAAAAGTATCGATACCAAGTTGCAGATGTACAATCCCCTGCCAGAATACTCCCAACGTGTGAAGGCGGTGATGCGCGCCATTGGGTCCTGCTCTCAGCCGCGACTGTTAACTGCGGATTGACAACTTTAGCCGCCGGACTAACCTTCTATGTAAACCAACGGACACACCGCTATCCAGGCATTCGGCTTTGTACTACGTACTGGAGCGCGGCCTAGCTGCCCTGCATCATCTGAACGCCCCAGTAAAGTGCAGCGAAGACGATCAGCGCAATCCCAATGCCTAAAACCCAGCGGATGGTCCGCTCGGTGTTGGACATGCTTTTATGCGCGTCCAACTTCAATTGCTCGTCGAGGCTTTCAAACATAGACAACCTCCCTAGGAGTCCGGTTCTTACGTGAGTCCGGCCGGTTATAACATGAGTCCGGTTAAGATGCGAGCCACAGTAATTATATGCCCCATGCGAGGGAAATGACAGGATATTCGTTGTCTTGTTTAGTGTGGCTTGGCCAGCGATGACGAAGCTTTACAATGCCATGCGTTCGAGCTTTCGGTAAAGCGTCTTACGTTCGATCCCGAGAATCTTGGCTGCGCGGCTCTTGTTCCCGCCGGTGGCCGCCAGCACGCGCCGGATCTGGTCGGCTTCGGTATCGGCCAGTGTCTCGCTCGCTGTATCGCGCGGCTCGGTGAGTTCGATGGCTTCGCGAATCGCCGCGTCGTCGATGCGGCCTTGCGGAGTCACTATGGTCAGCCGTTCGATCATGTGCTGCAGTTGGCGCACATTGCCCGGCCAGCTGTAGTCTTCCAAAACCCGAAGCGCGGACTCGGTAAGGCGGGCCTGCTGGTGGTAGCGCTCGTTGTATTTTTTCAAGAAATAATGCGCCAGCAGAGGAACGTCGCCACGGCGTTCCACCAGCGGCGGAAGAATGATGCGCACTACGTTGAGGCGATACCACAGGTCCTCGCGAAACTTGCCCTGTTCTACCATCTTCTGTAAATCGCGATTGGTAGCAGCCACCACGCGCACGTCCACTTTCCTCCCGCGCGGCGAGCCGAGGGGGCGAATCTCTTTCTCTTGCAAGAATCGCAGCAAGTTTAATTGGAAGCCGAGTTCCAGATCGCCGATCTCATCCAGGAAGACGGTTCCGTTGTTGGCGGCTTCGAACACGCCCATACGATCACGATCGGCGCCGGTGTATGCCCCTTTCAGCGCGCCGAACAACTCGCTTTCGAGCAACGATGGCGCAATAGACCCGCAATCCACCGGCACGAACGGCTGATTGGCGCGCGAACTGTTGTTGTGGACCATGCGCGCGATCATTTCCTTGCCGGTACCGGTTTCGCCTTCCAGCAGCACCGTGGCATTGGTAGGCGCCACCAGCGACACGGTCTTATAGATGTCGATCATCCGGGGAGAGCTGCCGATCATTTCGCTCTCGGGCAGATCTTCGATCTCGGAATCCTTGTCTTCCGGATGCTGGCCGACCGAGGCCTCGGCGCGCTTCACGGTGTCCAGCATGCGGTCCAGCTCGAAGGGCTTGGCGATATAGTCGAACGCGCCGCCCTGGGTGGCCTTCATAACCGTTTCGATGGTTCCGCGCGCGGTCATGAGAATCACGGCGCAGTTGGGATTTTTCTTGCGCGCCGTCTCCAGGACGTCCAGCCCGGTGCGCTCGTCGACGTAAATGTCCGAAATGACAATCGGGTAGGCGTCGTCCCGCAAGCGTTCCAGCGCTTCACGGGTGGAAGATACGGCGTCTACTGTATAGCCTTCCAATTCCAGAAAAGTCTGGATTGTATTTCGGACAGAATTATCGTCTTCAACAACGAGCAATCTTTGCACTTATTACGCCCTATGCTATTAGACTAGCAGGGGAGCGCTCCCTTACGGTCGCGGTTCTGAAGGTCGCGGTTCTGAACAGCGCGCGTGAGCCAGCGGCGTTCGGCATAAGTCGCGCTTCTAAGCGGGAGAAGGGTCGTAGTCCCTTCTGAACCGCGCGCGTGAGCAAGCGGCGTTCGGCTTAGGGTCGCGGTTGTGAGCTGCGCGCGTGAGCCAGCGGAGGTCGGGCGCGCGCGGCGAACACCACGGTGAAACAGGAGCCCTGGCCCGGCTGGCTGGTCACTTCCATCTTTCCGCCGTGATGCTGGACGATCTGCTCGACGATGGAGAGCCCGATGCCGGTACCCGCCTCCCCCGATGTCTCGGCCCGCTTGGTTCGGTAAAATTTCCGGAAGATTTGCCGCAGCTCCTTGGCGTCCATTCCCATACCTTGGTCCTGCACGGAAAGGCGCAACTGGCCGGCATCTTTCCCGGCGTCTTTCCCTCCGAGGCCTTTGCCACTTGCCACCAAGCGGCAGGCCACGGTGACCTGAGTGTCGGGCGGCGAGTATTTCACCGCGTTGGTGAGCAGATTGTAGACAGCGTATTCCATCAACTCGCGATCGCCTTCGAGCGTTCCATCCAGCGGTTCGGCGACGATGCCAATCCTCTTTCGATCCGCAAGAGGCCGCGCGCGGGCCACGCAGGCTTCTACAACCTCGCGGACCGGGAACGCTTCGCCCTTCAGCTCTATCTGGCCATCCGACAGGCGTTCGACATCCAGGAACGTTTGGATCATACGCGCCAACCGCTTGGACTCCTGATTGATCATTTCAGCAATCTGCTTGCGTTTTTCTTCGCTCAGATTGTAGCGGCCCATCAGCTCGCTCGATCCCTGAATGGCGGTGAGCGGGGTGCGCATCTCGTGCGTGACGAAGTGAATGGCCTGTTGGTAGTGGTGCTTCTCCGTCTCCGCAAGTCGAAGAGCACGCCGCACCACGAAATGCTGGTAGCTGGCGGCGGCGATGGCCGTCAGCCAGGCCGAGGCGAACGGCGCGAAGAAGGGGAACACGATGCCTTGGCGGAAAAAGAGGAACGGGGTGATGGGCACGGCCACCAGCAAGACTCCAGCGGCGGTGTAGGCCGGCCAGCCGGAGAGGAACGCAAAGATCATCCCGGCAAGCACACCAACCAGGACGCAGAAGCTCAGGACCGACAGATTGGAGGCGTCCGACAGGAACTTACCGCGTTCCAAGGTTTCAAAAAGCTGAGCGTGAACCTCGACGCCGGGGATGCGGCCCTGGCCGTAGGGCGTGGCCACGCGGTCATAGGTGGCTGAAATGGAAGTCACGCCGATGAACACCACCTGTCCGTTGAATCGGGCCGCCAATTGGGGGTTGTCCACTAAGTCCTTCAGGGAAACGCTGGGCACCGGCTGGCGCGTGTACAAGACGCGTAGCGGGCGGCTAATGCCGCCGGATCGCGCGGCCGGTATTACTTCGTCGCCGATTTGCAGATCGTCGGGGGACTCCAGTATCGGCGCGCCCTTGGCTAGCCGGAACGCTTCCAGAGCCAGCGACCAGTGGCGCTCGGTGGCGGTGCGTTCTTCGAGCGGAATTACGCGGGTGACACCGTCCGCCGACAGCTCGTCAGCGCCGTCGTGACCGATTGCGGCGGCATGCTGGCGGAACATCGGGAGCGGATCCTCCCAGCGGCCGCTGCCGTTGTCCAAGTGGGTAGCCAAAACAAGGTTCGGGATGTCCCGCATGGCTTGGCTGAGGCGCTGGTCTTCGACCGGATCCTTCCAGGGGTCCGACAGAACCACGTCCAGAGCAGCCGCTTTCGGATTCGCGCGCTTCATCAGTTCGAACGCCTTGGTCCACATGGCGCGATAGCCGCCCACGCCGCCCATCGAATTAAAGGTGGCGTCATCGATGGCAAGGATGATGCAGTGCGTCTGGAAGGGCGCCGGCGGATGCAGGCGGAACATCACGTCGTAAGCGTCGTTGTCGATCTGCCCCCCGAGCGACGTCCATCCCAGGGCGATCGCGAACGCGAGGGTCGCCGCCAGGATGGCGAGATAGCCGAGCGTGCGTTTACTTGGAAACAAGGACGGCTTGTTCAATCTCGTCCGGCTCCTTGGGCAGCGCCGCGCTCAGGACCTTCGCGCCGTTGGACGTCACCAGCACCACGTCTTCGATGCGAATACCGAGCCGCTCCTCGGCGATGTAGACGCCCGGCTCGATAGTGATCACCATGCCGGATTCGAGAGGGCCGTCGAAGCGCGGGTCATGCACTTCCAATCCAACCTGATGTCCAATGTCATGGATAAAATACTTGCCCAGTGGCTCGCCATGCAAGTCTTTTCCGTGGGCGTTGATGTAGTCGCGCGCCACCTTCGTGAGTGATGCCCCGGTGGTGAGCGATTCGCCCGGCCCAGCGGGTCCGGAACCAGACAGGAAAGCTCCGGGCCTCACCGCGGCGATGGCTGCTTTCTGGGCGCCCAGCACAATCTGGTACAACTCGCGCTGGCGGGGAGTGAACTTGCCGCTCACTGGAAGGGTGCGTGTTATGTCGCTCGCGTAGGAATCGCATTGCGCGGCCGCATCGATGACCACCAGCTCGCCGCGATCCATGCGCCGCTGGTTCGACATGTAGTGCAGGATGGCGCCGTTGGGGCCCGACCCTACAATCGGCGAATAGGCTGGACCTTCGCAGCCCTGATCGAGGAAGGAATCGAGGAGCGTGGCGGCCACCTGGTATTCGTACTGTCCGGCTGCCAGGCGTTTCCACGCCGCGCGATGTGCTTCCATGCTGACATCGGTCGCGTGTTGAATGGCCGCGATCTCGGCCGCGGACTTCTTCACGCGCAGCTTCGCGATCAGCGGCGAGGCATCGGCGACGTCGCGAAAGGGATAGCGCGATCGCAACTGGCCGGCATAGGATTCGGTCCATGGCGCGTAAATGCGCGCATGGGAACTGAGCGCCTGGTCGAGTTCCGTTTCGAGCTTCTCGATCGGCAGTACCTTTTCAAAACCGGTGACCTTGTGCGCATCGGCATCCTCGGCCGACGTGCGCTTGCCCGAGTATCGTTCCGCGCGTTCATCGTGACGCGGCAAGAAGAGGATCTCGTCGGACGGCGTCAGCAGCAGTGCCGCCCCAGGCTCAGACCAACCTGTCAGGTAGTAAAAGTTTGGCTCCTGTTCAAATCGGAAGGTCTGGTCAAAGGCTTCGGCTCTTCCCCTGAGCAAGAGCACGCCGCCATCCAGCGATTGACGCAACGCGGCACGGCGCGCGCCGAAGTCGTCGAGAGGGGCCTTCGCGTGAAGCGCCGCAGCCAGCAGAAGAACGATAACGCACTGCGCCGTTGATCGCACATGAATCAAATGCAATTCTCCCAAAATTGGAGCCGCTAAAGTACGGTGTGTCCCCAGCCGATATCCGCACAGTAGTGCCGATCGAAGACTCCACAATATACCGCTCGAAGGAACAGGTCTTGTACGACCTGTCCAAGGCACTGCATTTTTCGCCGGAGACACTGGAGGCGAATCGGAAGGGGCGGCTCTCCAAGGAACAGATCAAGGGCCTTGCCCCCCAGTTTGCTCAACCAGCCATCCTGGCCGCTATTTTGGCTGTTGCGCCCTTCGCGATTTGGACCTGGATCACGGCCCAGCGCCAGCAGCTTCCCTTGGGGAATGCGTTTCCAGCGCTGCTCACCGAACTGGCCCACGTCAACGATTTGTTAGAGGCTCATGGAAAGATGGGCGGAATTACGATGCTGGGGTCCATTGTGATTTCATTGGGTCTTGCAATGTTCATGGCCATGCGTGTGCCGCTGTCACTCTACTTCGATCTGCTGGCCGGCAAGGTGGAAGCCCGGGAAGGTCGCGTGGTGGCGCGCGAAGAGCAGATCAACCGGGCGAATGGGCGCGACCCTATCGAGAAATATTATTTTTCCTTGCGTTTCTTAAACATGCCGGTCAATCTGGCCGCTTATCGGGCATTGGAAGCAGGGTCCATTTACATTGTGTACCTTCTGCCCCGCAGCGAAACGCTGGCCTCCATCGAGCCCAAGATGCAGGATGAAGCTTCCGCCGTTGCTCCACCGCAAAAGACTTCACAGCAATGAGGGAAGTCGTTCTCCTTCCAAACAAGCAGGTTAGGAAAAACTACGGGTTTACCGGGGGCTGCACGCTGTGATACGATAGGTTAGTTTGCATGGATCGCATCCGCGAAGCAGTTCCTCAAAATCCCCAACAACGGAGTTAACGACAGACCTCGAATGAGCTTTACAGTATTCCTCGGAAACTTGCCTGTCTGGGTTACTAAGGACGATATCAAGTCCTGGCTTAACGCAGAAAACCTCGTCTACGACGATGTCAAGGTGATCCGCAACCCTGAGACGCAAGAGTCCAAGGGATTCGCCTTCATCGATACCCCCAACTCGGAAGAAATGAACTCGATCATCCGACGCTTTGACCGCGCGCCCCTCGAAGATCGGTTGCTGCGTGCGAATCAAGCGCAGCCGCCACGATCAAAAGGTCCTGGGCCTACCGGGCCGGCTGGTCAAGTGAATCGCACCAGCGCTGCTCCCCCACGCCGGGAGCGGGGCGGAAAAAAGCATAAGCGTCCTCCGCAGCCGAGTGGTCCGCAGGGCCCGCCCAGCGCGTTTGCGGAAGAACTTGCCAAAGCTCTCTAAGGCTCTCGCGAGCCGAACCTCGCGCGGGCCCTTTCCTCTTCTTTCTTGCTCCCTCTTGTAACCCCCAAATTGTAGTTCGCACATCGCCTCTATTTTCAGTGCTATACTCAATGGCACCTGTGTAACACAGGGGTGCCGCTTAGATCCACAATCCGCGTGCGCCGGGGGTGGTTTCGTGAGTAATCTGCTCATCATCCGTTTCCTATTTGCGGTGTTGTTGGCAGCAGCCGCATGGTTCCTGCATCCATTCGATTTCCCTGCTCCCTACAGCGCAGTGGCCGGTTTTCTGGCCGGCGGCGCCATCGTTCTGTTTGAGATCCAGGTTCGCAAGACGACTCTGAAGCGTTTGTTCGGCGCCGCTTTCGGATCGTTGTTGGGAATCCTGGGTGCGTATATCATCGCGCTCATTCTCGGACACGCCTTTCCGGCAGGTTCGTCGACGATTTCTTTTCTCGAGATTTTGCTGTTGCTCTGGATGGGCTATGTCGGCCTGATGGTGGGCGCAAACAAAGGCGACATGTTGAACCTGGGTGCGCTGGGCGGGCTGTTCGGCGGCGAGAAAACATCCAGTCAATCGTTCAAGATCCTGGACACCAGCGTGATCATCGACGGCCGCATTTCCGACATTGTCGAGACGGGCTTCTTGGACGGTACGCTCGTGATCCCGCAATTCGTGCTGCGCGAGTTGCAATTGGTGGCCGATTCGGCCGATTCGCTCAAGCGCAACCGAGGCCGGCGCGGTTTAGACGTCCTGCAGCGCATCCAAAAAATGACGCAGTTGACCGTGCAAATCCTGGAAGACGATTTCCCCAATGTACCTGAAGTGGACATGAAGCTGATCGAACTGGCCAAGGTTTATACCTGCAAGATCGTCACCAACGATTTCAACCTCAATAAAGTGGCGCAACTGCACGGCGTGGAAGTACTGAACATTAATGAGCTGGCCAACGCGCTGAAACCCGTGGTACTCCCCGGCGAGACGATGCGCGTCTTTATCCTCAAAGAAGGCAAGGAGTTCAACCAGGGCGTCGCGTATTTGGACGACGGCACGATGGTGGTAGTGGACAATGCCAAGAAGATGATCTCCCGCACCATCGACATTGCCGTGACCAGCGTGTTGCAGACCACTGCCGGTAAAATGATCTTTGGCCGTTTTGACGACCGTATGCACACCGTGCACGACAAAAGTCCGAGCCATACCGAGCGCCCGCAGGGCGGTTCGCGCGAGCATCCCTCGCCGGCCCCCGGGCCACAGGCGGCGGAGGCTCGAGGTTCAGGCGTCGGAGCTGCCGGCTAGGCAATTGGCATGAGCGCGCTGAGGAATCTCTATGAAAGTCACCGTTATTCTCCCAGCCGCCGGGCTGGGAACACGCATGGGGCGAGCCGTCCCGGAGAAGGCAGGCACCAGCCGGAAACAGTTCATGCTGCTGGAAGGGTCGCCCATCCTGCTTCATACCATCCGGAAATTCGCCTCTACGCCCGCCGTGTCCCAGATCGTGGTTGCACTGCGGCCCGAAGACATCGAGTGGGTGCGCGAGCTGCTGGGCGTGGAAAAGTTCGGCAAGCCGGTGAGTTTGGTGGAAGGCGGCGATAGCCGGCAGGAATCCGTCGAGCATGCTTTGGCGACGCTGGATGCCACTACCGAACTGGTGGCGGTGCATGACGCCGTGCGGCCGTTCATCGAGCACACGGTGCTGGACAAGGTGTTCGCCGAAGCCGAGGAAAACGGCGCCGCGATTGTCGGGATTGTGCCCGTCGACACGGTGAAGCAGGTGCATCGCAACAAGATCCGCCAGACGATTCCGCGCGAGCGCCTTATTTTGGCGCAGACTCCGCAGGTGTTCCGCTTCGATCTGCTCAAGAGCGCGTTCGCCAAGGCGCGCGAGGACGGATTCGCGGGCACCGATGAATCCAGTTTGGTGGAACGCCTGGATCAAGTGGAGGTCAGCGTTGTTCCGGGAAGCGATCGCAATTTGAAGATCACCAAGCCGTCCGACATGGACCTGGCGCGCTTGTTCCTGGCGGAAGAAATGACGGCCAAGGTTGGATCATAAGTGACGGTTCCTGAGGCGTGACGGTTCTTGATTTTCGAATTGGCCAGGGCTGGGACGTACATCGCATCGTATCCGGCCGGCCGATGATTCTGGGCGGCGTGGTAATTCCTTCCGAATTCGGTTTGGAAGGGCATTCGGACGCGGATATCCTTTCGCACGCCATTACGGACGCGCTGCTGGGCGCGCTTGCATTGGGCGATATCGGCATGCACTTCCCCGATACGGATCCGCGCTGGAAGGATGGCGACAGCCTGCTGTTCCTGCGGCACGCACGCGAGCTGGTGGCCGGAAACGGTTATCAAATAGCGAACGTCGATTCCACGGTGATCCTGGAGCGGCCTAAACTAAAAGATCATCGCGCAGCCATTCGCGCGAGGTTGGCCGAGGCTCTTGAGCTTTCCGCCGATCGGGTCTCGGTAAAATTCAAAACCGCCGAGCGCCTGGGGCCGGTGGGCGAAGGGCTGTCGGCTGAGGCGCAGGCCGTGGTGCTGCTGTGGCGGGAATAGTCGCACGTCCGCCCGGGCCGAAAAACCTCCCGATTCTCGGGAACCTGTACGCCTTCCGCTCCAATCCGCTCGGCTTCCTGACCAATGCGGCGCGCCAGTATGGCGACCTGGTGTACTTCCGAGTGGCGCGCCAGCACATGTATCTGGTGAATCATCCCGACTACGTGCGCGAAATTCTGGTGAACAACCAGGGCAATTTCATGAAGAGCCGCGCGTTGCAGCGTGCGAAAGTTTTGTTAGGCGAGGGATTGCTTACCAGCGAAGGGCAGCCTCACCTGCGGCAGCGCCGCTTGGTTCAGCCTGCGTTTCATCGTGACCGGCTAGCGGCTTATGCCGCTGCGATGAGCGAATGCGCGGTCCGCTGGCCCCAACGCTGGCAGGCCGGTGGAACGCTCGATATTTCTACCGAGATGCCGCACTTGACGCTCTCCATCGTGGCGAAAACTTTGTTTAGCGCGAATGTCGAATCGGAGGCGTCGGAAATCGGCGAGGCGATGACCACTGTCCTCCAAATGTTCCGCTTGCTGCTGATGCCATTCTCCGAATATCTGGAGAAGCTGCCGCTGCCCCACGTGCGCCGTTTTGAAAAGGCGCGGGCACGGCTGGATGCAACCATTTATGGGCTGATTCGCGAGCGCCGGAAGAGCGGGGCGGACACTGGCGATCTGCTCTCGATGCTCCTGCTGGCGCAGGACGAGGAGAAAAACAGCGGTGGGATGACCGATGAGCAGGTGCGTGATGAAGCGCTCACGCTGTTCCTGGCGGGGCACGAGACTACGGCGAACGCGCTGACCTGGACCTGGTATCTGCTATCGCAACATCCGGAAGTGGAGCGCCGTTTGCACCAGGAGATCGATGCGGTGCTGGGCGATCGCGCGCCGGAATTGGCGGATGTTCCCGAATTGCGCTACGCGGAAATGGTGCTGTCGGAGGCTTTGCGATTGTATCCGCCGGCCTGGGCCATCGGCCGCAAGGCGCTAGGCGCGTTCCGGCTCGGGGATTTCGAGATCCCGGCCGGTTCGATCTGTATCATCAGCCCATTCGTGGTGCAGCGCGATCCACGCTGGTATCTGGATCCTGAAAGGTTCGACCCCGAGCGCTGGAGGATGGAGGCTCGCGATTCGCGTCCCAAGTTCTCGTACTTTCCATTCGGCGGCGGCGCCCGTGTTTGCATCGGCGAGCGCTTCGCCTGGATGGAAGGCGTGATCGTTCTGGCGGCGATTGCGCAAAAATGGCGACTGAGGCTGGTGCCGGGCCAGCATGTGGAACCGCTGCCCTTGATTACGCTGCGCGTGAAAAACGGACTGCGGATGATTCCGGAGCCGCGCGTGTCAAGAATCAAAACGACACGCCCAACAGGAACGTAACACCCGCCGTCTGTCCCCCATCCATGGGCAGATTGAGCCGCGCATCCAGTTGAACGCCACCGAGCTTGATGTCCACGCCCACCGCCAGATTGATGGTTGTTCCCGTGGCGCTGAAGGTCCATTGGACCTGACCGCCATTGAAGGCGAGAGTTCCGCTAAACGCGGCAGTTCTCGTGATCTGGTTTCCCGCGCCGGCAAACGTCTGCGTGAACGTAAAACCCAGCTGTAAGCTTGTCTTTCCGAGCACGCCTTGGCTTTGCCCGCCGATGCTGAGGGTGGATGTGCCGGCTGCGAGCTGCAGGTCGCCACGAAGATTCGGTTGCGCGAGCGAGGTATTGAACGAGAGCGTGGTGGAGGCGACCATTTGGGCGCCGGAACTCGAAACCTGCGGCTGGACGACGTAAGTGATCTCGAAATTCGCGCCGATCATCAAGGTTCCCTGAAAATCGATGCTGAGGTTTTTGTTGCTCTTGGTGTAGCTGTAGGTCAGCTGGTTGGAACTGCGATTCACGGCCACCGCATTCGGAAGCTCGAAGATTTTTTCGCCGCTGGACGTCTGGTAATGAAAGTCCAGCAGGGGTGCTCCGCTAGCGTCCACCCTGCTTTGCCAGGAACCGGTGAACCCGAGAGCGTTGGTTTCGAGAATGTTGTCCTGGTTTGCGAAATGAAAAATGAAGCGGCCGAGCGGATCGCTGATGAAACCGTCCAGCGTGGACGCGATGCCGCCCACGGTGAATGTGAGGTTGTGATCCGGGCTCAGCGCCCAATCGCCCTGAAGCGTGAAGCTAAATGCCGCCGCACGGTCTGGTTTGACCACCAGTACGGTGTCGCGCGTCGTGAAGGAGTTGTACAGCCCGGCGGCGGAGAAGTTGAAAATCTCCACGCCATTCAATTGAACGGTGAGTTGGTTCTTGGCGTTGAAGACCCACGAAACGTCGAAGGCAAGTGAGCCGGTGACAATTTGGTTTGTGGCGTTCGTGGTCCACAATCCTACGGAAGTGCCGTCTACGGAAACACCACCCCCGGTATCGAATGCGTAGGTGCTGGCCCCGCTAGTGAGTTGGAAATACGACATTGAAATAGAACTTTCCCCGGCTACCCCCGGTGGCGGCCTGTCCGAAGCCATAGGCCCAATCGAATTTCAGAACGGCGACACGCAGGTCCAGCCGGAGCCCCGTTCCTGGTCCGGCGCGTAGCCCCGCGTGCGATCCGGTGGTCTGATACGCTCCACCGAGATCGAAGAATGTAGCGATCTTGAGCGGCGGCAGGTGCTGGGTCACGTGCCACCATAGTTCGTTCTGGCTGCTCCAAAGCCGCCGTCCGATGGCGTCATCGGCGCGAAATCCACGAACCGTGTCCGCGCCTCCAAACGATGGAAGCTCGAAGATCGGAGGGTCACCGGCGGCATTTTCAAAGCGGCCGCTCAGGTCGTACTCCCAATCGTCGAAAGTGCGATGCGTGTTGGCCGTGACGATGCAATCGGCAAAGCGAAGTGCGATTAAAGCTCGGGGTTCGATGATCGTATGCGGATGTACGAACTGGATACTAGGCTCAGTCGTATTGAGGGTTCGGTTCAGAACGATAGCGTGGCTTGGAACCAGCTGGAGCAAGACTATATTTCCGTCCAGGCCGCGCCAAGGCTCCCAGCTAAGCGTCGCCGATTCCGTGGTGCTCTGCTGGTTTACTTCAACGCCATCCAGCACACGATTGCGCTCTTCGGACGCGCCTGCATTGATGCTGGCCGAGCCACCGACGAAGTTGGCGGAGTAGCTGGCCGCTCCCAAAGTCCCGGATGGTCCGCCGCCGGAGAGATTCAAGGAAGGCGATTGAAGATTGCCGAGGGCGCTGAAACCCTGGCCCGGTTTGTATTCGAAGCCTCCGGCAATGTGGCGCAATTTCTTCTTCGTTTTCGCATTCGACGCTGCCTGCACGCGCAGATCGACGTACTGGCTGGCGCCCGTCCGTGTGCTCGCTTCGGTGGCTAAGGTGTAGCCGAGCGGCGAAATCAGAAGCTGCATCGCCTGAATCTGGAACTGAATGGCATACGGCTCGTCGCCTGGTGCGTAACCCAGGTCCTGATCGAAATCGATAATGCGCTTGCCCCTAACTCTCCGAAATTGAGCGGTCGGGAGCAGATCCCAGAGCAGCCGGTTCAGATCTCGGGCTGGAACCTGATCGGCCGGCAAAACAATGGAAGCGATCCTTGGGCCCTCCACGATCTGAATCGACTGGTTTATCGGAAGCACTATGATTTCTGGCGTCAGCCCAAGATTCGTGTACAACGGCGCGAGAGCCTTTCGGATGCCGGCCGAAGACCACAGAGTGCCGTTGAGCCGAGCGAGGTGTTTTCGCAGTTGTGGGATGCGGACCAGCCGCCGGGATTCCAGCATCGCGGGCAACAGGATGGGCACGGTGCTTGAATCGAATAGCGGCACGATCGAGAACGAAATAGTTCCGTTGAGCGGATCGATCTCATCTTCGTTCAAAATCAGACCTGAGTCCGGCGTCTGTTGCAAGAGGCGAGAAAAAAGAAAGTCCGAGGAAAAAAGTGTCCCGAGATCCAGACGATCGGGATTGGCGGCGGACCACGCTCCGTAGGCGACGATGTACTCCGCCCATGCGAAGTCGCCACCGATGGTTGGGGCGAGAGGATCGGTTATGGCGGCAATCGCCTGTTGCACGGTGAGCCGAATCGCGGGCTCGAATTTGACGAAAGATGGTGCAACCTGAAACGCGTCTCGATCGACGGCCAGCTTGCCGCCCACGATCTTGAAACTCACCGAGTATTGGCCACGGGATTGGAACTGCTGCGCGCGAAGGCAATTTGCGAGCAAGCACAGTCCTACAAGACAGGCTGTGCCCGGCGACCGCATTCTGTTTGCGTTTGAAGTGTACCAGCTACAGGGTGAGTTTCCGAAGAACGGCTCGCGCGGGTGCGCCGTCACCGCCGATAATCTTTAGCGGCAGGCAGACCAGTTCATAATCGCCCGGTTCGACATGCTCCAGGTTGAGGCCTTCGATGATCCAGATGCCTGATTGGAGCAAGATCCGGTGAGTTTCCGGACCTCCGCGCTCGAACCCGCCCACGGAAAGGTAATCCACTCCCACGGTCTGCACTCCCACCTCAGCCAGGTACTGGGCTGCGCTCGGTTCGATGTAAATAAATTTCTTTTGGAAGTGATCGGTCTTCCAGCAATGCCCGGAATTCCAGGTCTTGAACAGCACGCGTTCGCCCTTCGCCAGGTGATGCGGTTTCAGCTCCGACCTCCTTATCGCTTCGGGATCCTGGATCTCGACTACGCGCGCCAGTCCGATGGAAGCCGCGATCGGCATGCTCTCCA
Source organism: Bryobacterales bacterium (assembly GCA_963747945.1). GTDB lineage: Bacteria > Acidobacteriota > Terriglobia > Bryobacterales > Bryobacteraceae > Palsa-89. The sequence goes on along the minus strand of CAVVHB010000019.1, from coordinate 608,777 downwards.
TTCCAGCGCCGCCGGCGAGGTAATGGCGCGGAGCATCCATGTGAGTTCCGATGTGCGCGGTGGTGGAAATCTGCGACAAATTGCACGGATCTCCCTTCGCGATTTCGAGCGTGCTGGTCCGCTCGAACTTCGCGTCGCCGGGCCAAGTGACCATGCCGTCGCGAAGAGGCACCGAAATATCGATCCATTCATTCATTTCTTACGCGCCAATCGCGACGACGTTCTTGACGCCACCCGGATGGATCTTGAGCGCATCGAGCGCGTGCTCCATCGGAAAACGGCCCGTAATCACAGAACGCGAAGTGTCGGGCCAGCGTTGCGCGAAGATCCCGAGATGCCCGATGGCCGATTGAAAAGCTTGCGGCGGCGCATTCACGCTGCCTAATACGAGCTGGTTGTTCAGCACCATGTTGCGCATAAGTTCGTCCGTATCCACGGGGATTGGCCCCTGGTGACCTGGCACGCCGGTGAACACGCAAACTGCATTTGGCCCCAGATGTTTCAGCACATCGAATGCCAGACTGGAGGCGCCAGTGGCCTCGTACACGACATCAATGGGCCCAGCCACCTTGGCCAGATCTTCGGTGGAATGCGTTTCAGCCGCGAGGTATTGAACACCAATCGAGCACAAAATGTGATTCTTCTCCGCGTGGTTTTGCGATCGCGAGTAGACTGTAACCTCGAAACCTTCCACCTGCAAAGCCATCGCACCCAGGATTCCCACAGGTCCGGCGCCCAGCACAACAGCACGGCGCTGCCGGTTCCACGGGAGCCGGCTTTGTACGGTCCAAATCTGCTCCAGAGACTTTTCAGCGATGGTCAACGGTTCCACCAGCACGCCGACGTCGCGCAACTCGCGCGGAACAACGTTCAGATAGCGTTCTTCTTCCACCACGAATTCCGTCATGTATCCGTGGCTCTGTTTGATGCCACGCTCGGTGAAATCGCCGGTGTAGCAGAAATCCTGACGGCCTTGGCGGCAAGCTATGCAGGACGGGTGCGGGCACGGGCGACGGACCGTGATCACCACCAGATCGCCGGCTTTCACCTGGGAAACTTTCGAGCCGGCTTCCACCACTTCGCTGAGCGATTCGTGGCCGATGATCAAGTAATCGGAACCGTCGGGCGGCGTGCCGTATTGGAACGAGACGATGTCGCGATCGGTACCGCAAACGCCAACGTCCAGGACGCGCATCTTGGCCTGGGTGTCCGTTGTGATTTTAGGTTCGGGATGATCGATCACGCGGACGTCATGCTGGGCGGGGAAGACGGCGACGGCGTGCATAACTAAAGAATACGAGGAGTGCAAGGAAGACGAGGAATACAGGGAAGACAAGGAATACAGGGAAGACGAGGAATGCAGGCAAGTCAGAAGTCAGAAATTCAGAATCTCGGTAGTGATCTGCCCGTTGCCCCAGGTGCAGTGGCGGCCGACGCCGGTCCAATGGGCCGCTTCGAGATATGGCAGGAATTCGGCGAGATTGCCCTCGTAAACGGCCGATCCCACTAAGCCGCCAATACCGTGACGCTGTCCCGTTCGGCTGCTGCGACGGTCCACAACGACGCGCCGCAATTCACTCCGGACGGTTTTTACGGATCGCGCGCGTTCGGTAAGCCCGCGGAAATCGATTTCAAGCGGTCCCCCGCCATATAAGCTGAGCAAGGTGCTCACTCGATCGCGAGCGCGCGCGAGCAATACGGAAAAATCGGCGGGCGCTACGCCGCGGGCGGTCTTCAATTCCGTCGGTGTTTGAAACTCAACGCGGATGCCAGAAACGCGATCGCTCGAAGGGCTCATTTCCACCGCTACCGAAGTTTGCTGCACTGACACCACGTCGGCCCATTGCGCGAAGGCCTGGGTCAAGTAGGGAAGCACCGGGTTGCGCGTGTCGAATAAATTGAGGCCGAAGCAAAACCGTTCCCCCGGCTGGAACGTTCGCCCGTCCAGGGACGCAGCCCGAAGCACGAACGGACGTGGCCAATTCGAGAGCCCGCTGGGCCCCCTACCGGCCGACTCCGGCTCAAAGATCCGCGCGTAGTCTTGCGGGCCCGCAACCTCCAGCAAAGCGTATCCAAGCGCGCCACGCAAAACGTTGCCCGTCATCCCCGGCCGAAATTGCAGGACCCGCCGCGCCGCCAGCTGAACGCGGCACGCTTCCACAGGAAAGGTCACTTGAGCATTTCGCGGATCTTGGTGGCCAATTCTTCGGTGGAGAAGGGTTTCTGCAGAAAATGTGCGTCGTTTTGGGCCTTGGCGTCGCCGTAGCCTGAAACATACAGCACCTTCATCTCCGGCCGACTGGCCACCAGGCACTCAGCCATTTTGTTTCCGCTCATTCCCGGCATTACCATATCGGTAATCAATAGATGAATCTCACCGCGATGCCGTTCAGCGGCCGCCAATGCTTCCTTGGATGAAGCCGAAGCCAGCACCTGGTAGCCGTGCCGCTTCAGCATGGCTTCCACCACGCGCCGTACAGGATCTTCGTCCTCCACCAACAAAATGGTTTCGGTGCCGCGCGGCGCGCGCTTTTCGTTTGGCAGCTCCAGGTCTTCAGGCGCCGGTTCGGCAACCGGCAACTCGATGACGAAGGTGGTTCCTTTGGCGGGGGTTGAATCCACGCGCAAGTCCCCGCCGTTTTCCATAATGATGCCGTAGCTGGTGGCCAAGCCAAGCCCAGTGCCATGCTCCTTGGTGGTGAAGAACGGCTCGAAGACGCGCGAAAGCACCTGCGAATCCATTCCCACCCCGGTATCGCTGATGGAGACGGTTACGCGGTCCCAGCCCGGCTGTGCGGCGTTCCTGGTTTCGATCAACAGCCGACCGCCAGACGGCATCGCGTCGCGGGCATTCACTACGATATTCAGGATCACCTGTTCGATCTGACCCGGATCCGCTCGTACGGTTTTCAGTTCCGGGGCGAGGTCGACGACCAATTCGATCTCCTCCCCCAACACCCGCCGCAGCATGCGATCCATTTCCTGCACCAGCACGTTGAGATTGACCAGCGACGCGCGCACGCCCTGGCGGCGGCTGAAGGCCAGCAACTGGCGAGTCAGATCGGTAGCGCGCTCGGACGCCTTGACCACCTGCTCCAGGTCCTGGCGCGCGGGATCGCTCGGATGCATGGCGTCCAGCAGCATGTGCGAATAACCAGTGATTACCATGAGCAGATTGTTAAAGTCATGCGCCACGCCGCCCGCCAGACGGCCCACCGCCTCCAACCGCTGCGAATGATGCAGTTGCTCTTCCAGATGCTTTCGCTCGGTGATGTCGCGCGCGTTTACCACCATCCCATTCACTCCCGCAACGTGCGAAAGATCGCGGGAAAACGATTCGAGAACGCGCCACGATCCGTCACTGTGGCGGACGCGGCACTCTACCGGACGTCCGTTGTTACCTCTCACCAGAGCCGTTTGAACGCGCGGCTTGTCCTCGGCGTGCACAAACGACAAGACATTTCTGCCCACCAGCTCGTCGAGAGGATAGCCCAGCAGCCGCTCGTGGGACGGGCTGGCATAGCGGATGGTGCCGTCCAGGTTGAGGATGCTGATCAGATCCATCGAGTTCTCGATGAGCGATCGATAATGCTCCTCGCGCCGCTCCAAAGCTTCGACGGCCCGGCCGCGCTCGGAGGCGTATCGTATCGAGCGGAGCAGGCGGTCTCCGTCCATGCGGCCCTTCACCAGGTAGTCCTGAGCGCCGGCGCGCACGGCCCGGACAGCCAGCGCTTCGTCATCGTGGCCGGTCAGCACGACGATAGGAATCTTGGGCGCTTCGGCGTGGGCGCGAAGCAGGGTGTCGAGGCCATCAGCGTCAGGCAGCGACAGGTCCAGCAGCATGACATCGAAAGGTTCGCGGCTCAGCCGGCTTAGCGCGGCTGACAACCGGTCCACGTGCACCAGCTTCCACTGGCCCGCTCCGGTATCGCGAAGCAACTCGGTGAACAGGCGGGCATCGCCTGGGTTGTCTTCTACCAGTAAGACGCGGATACCGTCCAGGTTCATTCGTTGCAACAGGTTGGCGGAAGGAGCGCCGGAGGACCCTCCGATCCACACCAGATTCTACACCATGCCGGGCTTAAATTGCCTATTAAAAGTGCTGATCGGCTACCAATGAACTAAACGCTCAGGATCTTCCACCAGCACTACGTCATATTTTTCCAACATCGGCATCAGAATGTTCTCCAGTTCGCGTTTCCAAAGTTCCCCTTCATAAAACTTTGCTTTCATCGGCTCGCGCGAAGCAAGATCCGGGAATCCGCGCATAAAAAAGAAAGTATCGGGATCTTCGACGGAAAGAAATGGACCCAGGATTTTCATCCCGATTTCCGCGTGTGCCGGAATGGACCTGGAGCGGAATATCTCGAGGAACTGGGTGCGCATGCCGGGCTTGGTTTTATAGGTACGCATTTCGATGATCACCCGAGGCGCCTCCGTCCGCGCTATAGCTCATTCTAGCGATCCTCCCGGTCACGGGTCCTGCCCAAGCCCCCGCTGAAGCGTGAGGTGAAACCACTGGATGCGTCATTGACGTACAATCAAAGCGTGAAGGCGCCCATGACGATGTGGGAATCGAGGACCTTCATCCGACAGGCGGAAGAGTTGATGAGCGCGGAGGAAAATAGCGCCTTGAAGTTCTACCTGGGGCTTCAGCCCGAAGCTGGGGACCTGATTCCAGACACCGGCGGCGTCCGAAAGCTCCGTTGGGCGGTTGGCTCGAAAGGTAAGCGTGGCGGAGTCCGAGTGGTCTACTATTTCGGAGGTTAGAACGCACTTCTCGTGTTGTTTTCCGTTCACAAGAAGGGTCGCAGGGACGATTTAACTCAGAGGGAAAAAGCGGAATTGAAGGTGCTGGTCAAATCCATTCGTGATGAGTATCGAAAGAGGAACTAAGCACATGCCAAGAACGAAACGGACGACTGTGGGGCAGGAAATCATCCAGGGCGCCAAAGAAGTGTTGGCGGCCATGAGCGGGGACAAGACCGCCGGTCGCAAGCAAACGATTCCCCGAGTTGATGTAGCCGAAGTCCGCCGACGTATGAAACTCAGCCAGGCCGAGTTCGCCGCTGCTTTCGGGCTATCGCTGGATTCGGTCAAAAACTGGGAGCAGGGACATCGCTCCCCGGAGGGTCCGGCGAAGGTGCTGTTAGCAGTTATCGCAAAGGATCCTAAGGCGGTTCAGAATGCGCTCGCGGCATACCGGTGAGCGACGGGTCAATTGGTAGGGTCGTGGCATTTGCGGAGCAGGCGCAACCTGCTGTATCATTGAAGTTTGCGGCTTCAGGTGAACTGACGCCTGACGACTCACGTTCTTAAGACTGATGAAGGATAGCTATGTACGCAGTAATTGAAACGGGCGGGAAACAGTATCGCGTGGCCCCGGGCGATGTGGTCCGGGTGGAAACGCTACCGGGCGACGTTGGCTCGGAGGTGGAGTTCGGCCGTGTCCTGGCCGTGGTGAACGATTCGAACGAAGTAACCGTTGGGGCGGCGCTGGCCGAGGCCCGCGTGAAGGCCACCATTTCCGAACACGGACGCGGCGACAAAGTGATCGTGTTCAAATTCAAACGCAAGAAGCAATACAAGCGCACCATCGGCCACCGGCAAAACTACACGCAGGTGACGGTGAGCGAGATCCTGGCATAGGCCTCGGATAGATTCATATGGCTCATAAAAAAGGATTAGGCAGTTCCAAGAACGGGCGCGATTCCAACGCCCAACGCCTGGGCGTGAAGCGCTTCGGTGGAGAAACGGTAACCGGTGGATCCATTCTGGTGCGGCAGCGTGGCACCATCTTCAAACCGGGCGAGAACGTCGGGCGCGGCAAGGACGATACCTTGTTTGCCAAAGTTCCGGGCATCGTGGTGTTTCGCGATCGCGGCCGTTTCGGCAAGTTCATCAGCATCGAAGCGAGCGAATAGCTCTCTCCTGTCCTCCGGGCTGAATCAGGTTAACCTGAACTAGCCCAAACCCCAATGTTTATTGATGAAGTACGAATCCGCGTGAAGGCGGGCGATGGCGGCAATGGTTGCCTTGCGTTCCGGCGGGAGAAGTATGTCCCGCGCGGCGGCCCCAGCGGCGGCGATGGCGGGCGCGGAGGCGACGTGGTTTTTGTGGCCAGCGAGCACCACAACACGCTGCTGCATTTCCGCTTCAATCCCGAGCACGAGGCAGAACGCGGACGGCATGGCGAAGGCAGCCAGCGCACGGGCCGCGAGGGAGCGTCCAAAGACGTTCCGGTGCCGGTAGGGACTATCGTTTATGACGATGAAACCGGCGAGGTGCTGCACGATTTTACGCAGGCCGGCGAGCGGTTTGTCATTGCGCACGGCGGTAAGGGCGGGCGGGGCAATCAGCACTTCGCAACGGCCACGCACCAGGCGCCCACTGAGCACGAGCCCGGACGGCCCGGCGAAGAAAAGCGGCTGCAACTGAAGCTGAAACTGCTGGCCGACGTGGGCCTGGTAGGGTTTCCGAACGCCGGCAAATCCACGCTCATATCGCGGATCTCGGCCGCGCGGCCCAAGATCGCGGATTATCCGTTCACTACGCTGGAGCCGAATCTGGGCGTAGTTAGCGCGGGCGATGAGACCTTCGTCGTGGCCGACATCCCGGGATTGATCGCAGGCGCGCACCTGGGACATGGCCTGGGTGTCCAGTTTCTACGGCATATCGAGCGCACGCGTCTGCTGGTTCATCTGGTGGATGTGTCCGAAGCCGCGGGACGCGATCCGGTGGATGACTTCCAGGTGGTGATGCAGGAGCTGGAAGGTTTTAGCCCCGATCTGGTCCGGAAGCCGATGTTTGTGGTGGCGTCTAAGGTGGATGTGGCGCAGGATAAGGCCAGAATCGAGTCAATCAGGGCTCTGGCCGCCGAGAAGCACCTGCCTTTCTACGCGATATCCAGTGTCACCGGGCAGGGCATCGAAGACCTTAAGTACAATATGGCTCAATTTCTTTCCAAAACGGTCGAAGAGGAACTTAAGCAGCAATAGCAACGAGGTTCCAGGTTCCTATGACTATTGGAATGACATCCTCCCTCCAGGGGATGCAAAGAGCCGAAACTCAGCTCAATCAAGTAGCTCAGAACATTGCTCAGGGGCCGTCCTCATCGGCGGGGCCGGAGGGCGACACGGTGGACTTGAGCGCGCAGGCTGTAGCTTTGATCCAGGCCAAGAACAGCTTTGAAGCGAATACCGCGGCGCTGAAAGTCGGCGACGAGATGACCCAGACGCTGTTGAAGGTGGTCCCGTAGGGGAGACGGACCGCTTACTCACGTGCGCCGTTCAGTAGATCTGAGCGTTTCGGAACCGCGACCGTAAGGGAGCGTTGGTCACTTTACCAGCGCGCTGGAACTGGTCGCAAAGTTCAGCAGCACCGACGGGAAGATGCCCAGCACCAGCGTCCCAACCGCCGCCACCCACAACGTAGCTCCGATGCCCGCACCCACCGGTTGGATCGACATCGTCGCCTCCCCCGGCTCGTTCATGTACATCACCACCAGGACGCGCAGATAGTAGTACGCCCCTACCGCGCTGTTCAACATACCGAGCACGGCCAGCCACACCAGGTTCGCATCGATGGCGGCCCGGAAAATGTAAAACTTTCCGAAGAATCCGCCGGTGAGCGGCACGCCAATCAGCGACAGCAGGAAGATAGCGAACAACCCGGCGGTTACCGGCTGCTTCCAGCCGAGCCCGGCGAGATCTTCTATGTTCACGAACTTTTCGCCTTGCCGCGAGAAATGGGTGATGACGGCGAAGGCGCCGATGTTCATCAGCGCGTAGGCGGCCAGATAGAACATGGCAGCCGCAACGCCGATCTGATTGTGCGCCGCGATGGCCACCATCACGTAGCCCGCGTGTGCGATGGAGCTGTAGGCGAGCAGCCGCTTGATGTTGGTCTGCATCAGCGCCGCGAAATTTCCAATGATCATGGTGAGCAGAGCCGACGACCATACGAACGGCTCCCAGCGGTTGGTGATCGGGCCGAAGGCGGTGATGAAAACTCTGAGGAAAACCGCGAACGCTACTGCCTTGGGGCCGGCGGACATGAACAGCGTTACAGGCGCGGGCGCGCCCTGATAGACGTCGGGCGCCCAGATCTGGAACGGGGCAGCCGAGACCTTGAAAGCAAATCCCACGAACATCAGCGCCGCGGCAGTGCCGGCCAGGATCATGTTGCGCCCGGAACCGCCCGACAGCAGCGCGGTCCGAATAACCTCCAGATTGGTGCTGCCGGTGGTTCCGTAAATCCACGCAATTCCGTACAGCAGAAACGCGGTGGCGAACGATCCCAGCAGGAAATACTTGAGCGCTGCTTCGTTGTTGCGCTTGTCGTCGCGCAGGTATCCGGCCAGGATGTAAGTGGCGATGGAAGAGATCTCCAGGCCAATGAAGATCATGATCAGCTCGTTGGCCGTGGCCATGATGCACTGTCCGGTTACCGAGAACAGAAGCAGCGCGTAATATTCGGCCGATTCGGCGTGCTCAAGTTTCAGATACTGCACGGCGGAAAACAGGCTCAGGATGCCAACCGCGATCACCAGCACGCGGAAGAACGTCGCGAAGCCATCCACAATGAACATGTTCGAAAACGATAGACCGGGATTCGCATTGGCCGCCACAGCGGCTACCAGAGCCGCGGCGAATGCCACAAAGGTGAGCGCCGAAAGATTGCGCTTTTTGTTTTCTCCCAGCCAGCCCTCGATCAGCATGATCAGGGTGCCGGCGATGGTCATGATGATTTCGGGTAGGATGCGGAGGTAATCCGTGCCCGTTGGCATGAAGTTAACGGGCATTGGCTAGCTCCGGTTGTGCTGTCATTCTGGGAGGTGGTGTAGCTTGAACATGAATTTCGCGCCGCGCGTCTATAGGCCCCAGCAGCACGGCGTTGGATGCAGAAATCGGTGGAAGAAAACTCTGCGTGTAGGTGCCCATCCAGAGCATCAAAACGATGAGAGGAACGATGAGGGCGTACTCGCGGAAGTTGAGATCGGGCATGTGGTGGGTCAAATCCTCGGACGCCTTGCCGAAGAACACGCGCTGGTAAAGCCACAGCATGTAGCAAGCCGCGAGAATCGCGCCCAGCGCCGCGAACACGGTCCAGCGGAAGTAGACCAGGGACGAGCCTTGCAACACCAGGTACTCGCCGATGAAATTGCAAAGCATGGGCAAGCCGATGCTGGCCAGCATGGTGATCATGAAAGCTGTAGAAAGCCACGGAGCGGGCGTCGCCACGCCTCCATAGGCTGAGATTTCGAGCGAATGCCGGCGATCGTAGAGGAACCCGACTATAAGGAACAACGCCCCGGTGGAGATGCCGTGGGCCAGCATCTGGTACACCGCGCCATCAAAACCTTGCTGGGTGAACGAGAAGATCCCAAGCACGACGAACCCCAGGTGGCTCACCGACGAATAGGCCACCAGCTTCTTCATGTTGGGCTGCACCATCGCCACCAGCGCGCCGTAGACGATGCCGATAATGGCCAGGGTGACGATCCAACCGGCGCATATGCGAGCCGCGTTCGGAAACAACGGAACACAAAAACGCAGCAGACCGTAGGTGCCCATCTTCAGCATCACGGAGGCCAGCATCACAGAGCCGGCGGTGGGAGCTTCCACGTGCGCGTCGGGCAGCCAGGTGTGCAACGGGAACAGCGGAACCTTGATGGCGAAGGCAATGAAGAAGCCCAGGAACAACAGCAATTGCTCGCCCGAAGTAAGTGAGATGGCCCCGCTTTGCAGGCCGGCCAGGATCTTCGTATAGTCGAATGTGCCGGACTGGTTGTACAGATAGATCATGGCGATCAGCATCAACGCCGACCCAGCCATGGTGTAAACGAAGAATTTGAGCGCGGCGTAAATACGGCGCTCATGGCCCCAGATTCCGATCAGAAAGTACATCGGGACCAGCGAAACTTCCCAGAAGACGAAGAACAGGAAGAAATCGAGGGAGCAAAATACCCCGATGAGCCCGAATTCGAGCAACAACAGGAACCCATAGAATTGTTTGACGTGTTTGTCGATGGACTTCCATGACACCAGCACGCAGAGCGGCGTCAGGAGCGTGGAGAGCATCACCAGCCACAGGCTGATGCCATCCAGGCCGGTGTGATAGTTGATAGCCGGTGTCTGCATCCAGGGGTGGTTGGTTTCGAGCGCGAACTTGCCTGGCGCGGCGGACCAGACCGGGCCGATCAGGCCGAGCGAAACCACGAAAACAGCCAGCGATGAGATCAGGCTGAACATGCGAATCGCGCCATGGTGTTCCTTGGGCAGCGCCATGATGACCAGGAACGCCAGCAGCGGAAGAAAGATGACCGCGTCCAGCAGCGTCATCGCAAGCCTCCCGCGAAGCCGATCGCGATCAGCAAGACGATGGAACCGAGCACCACCCAGGCGGCATAGCTGCGAATGTTGCCCGATTGGATCAGGCGCAGGATGGAGCCGATGCCGCGCGAGCGCCTGCCAACGCCGTTGACGGTGCCGTCGATCAATCCCGCGTCAATCCCACGCCACAGCACCGTTCGGGAACCTTCGATCAGGGGCTCAACCACGGCGGCGTCGTAGGCTTCATCCACGAAGTATTTGTTATAGACCAATGTATAAAGGCCGCCGATGGATTTCGTGAACGAATCCGCCAAGCCGCGCTTTGCGACATAGAAGAGGTACGCGAGAAAAATACCCAGCAATCCGACGGCGGCCGAAAGCCACGCCAAGCTCTTGATTTTCCGGCTTCTCGGCGAACATCGGCTCCAGAATATGCGGCACATTGATGAAGCCGCCCCCGAGCGACAAAACGGCCAGAATCATCAGCGGGCCGGTCATCACCAGAGGCGATTCGTGCGGATGCGCGTGTCCCTGATAGTCCCCCAGGAACGCCATAAACCAGGCGCGGAATACATAGAAGGCCGTCATGCCCGCGGTGATCACGCCCACCCAGTACATCCATGGCGCGCGCCCGTATGCGGCCACCAAGATCGCGTCCTTGCTGAAGAAGCCCGACGTAAAGGGGAAGCCCGAGATCGCCACCGACGCGCAGAGCAGCGTAAGCGCCGTGATCTTCATATGCTTGAACAGGCCGCCCATCTGGCGCAAATCCTGCTCGCCGTGCAGACCATGGATCACAGCGCCGGCGCCCAGGAACAGCAGGCCTTTGAAGAATGCGTGCGTCATCAGGTGGAATATGCCGGCCGAAAACGCCCCCACGCCAACGCCCAGGAACATGTAGCCGAGTTGCGAGACGGTGGAGTACGCGATACACTTTCTTGATGTCCATCTGCGTCATGCCGATAGTGGCAGCGAAGAACGCCGTCGCGAGACCGATGACCGCCACCGTATCCATGGTGATGGGGGCCTTCATAAACAGCGTGGCTGAGCGCGCGATCATGTAAACGCCCGCGGTGACCATGGTGGCAGCGTGGATGAGAGCGGACACCGGAGTGGGGCCGGCCATGGCGTCGGGGAGCCAGACATAGAGCGGAATCTGAGCCGATTTTCCGGTTGCGCCAACCAACAGCAGCAGCGTGATGGTGGAGAGAATTCCAATGCTCGCTTCCACTGGCAAGCTGTTGGCCGCATCAAATACTTTCGAGAAATCGAGCGTGCCAAACTGCCGGAAGATCAGAAAGATGGCGAGCGAAAATCCGAAGTCGCCAATGCGATTGACGATAAATGCCTTGTTGCCAGCGGTAGTAGCGAATTGCTCGGTGAAGTAGAACCCGATCAGCAAATAGCTGCACAACCCCACGCCTTCCCAGCCGACGAACAGCAGCAGGTAATTCTGCGCCAGGACCAGCACCAGCATGAAAAACATGAAGAGGTTCAGGTAGGCGAAGAAGCGGTAGTAGCCGCCTTCATGCTCCATGTAGCCGACGGCGTAGATGTGAATCAACGTCCCCACGCCCGTCACCACCATCAGCATGATGGCAGTGAGGCGGTCCACTGCGAAATCGACTCCGATATTCAGCGTTCCACTTTGGATCCAGGTGAAGTAGTGCTCGACGTATTTGGTTTCAAGCGGGCTCAAGCCCAGCAAGGTCTTCACCACCCAGGCGAACGAGAGCGCCACCGAGCCGACGGCGAAGGTATTGATCAGCGCTTTCGGAATGCGCCGGCCGAAGAGCCCGTTCGCGAGGAACCCGAGCAGCGGAAAGATGGGAATCAGCCAGAGGTTCATTTGGAATGACTCATTTTGAGTGCATCAGTACTTCATCGAATTCACTTCGTCGATCATCAGCGTGGCGCGATTCTTGAAGACCGTGAGAATAATGGCCAGCCCTACGGCGGCTTCTGCGGCGGCCACCACCATCACAAAGAAACTGTAGATGTGCCCATCCACTTGCCTGAATTGGTAGGAGAACGCGATAAAGCTCAAGTTCACCGCGTTGAGCATGAGCTCGATGGACATAAACACGGTGATAATGTTGCGCCGGCGAATGAAACCGGCCACGCCCAGCGTAAATAAAATTGCACTCAGGATCAGGTACCAGCTCAACGGGACGGCATTCGGCATGGTCAGACTTCCTTTCGGGCGAGTACGATCGCGCCTACAATCGCGATGAGGATGAGGACGGAGGTCACTTCAAAAGGCAGCAAATAGCTGGTGAAAAGTTTGCGGCCTATGTCTAATGCCGTGCCACCCTGGAAGGCGCCGAAGACCACGCCCTCGCCCTTCGGTAGCGCCGCTTGAATGATGTAGGCGATCAATGCGAGGAAAGCGGTCAGAAGGATTGGGCCAAAATATTTGGCGAAGCGCGAGACCTGAAACGTGGCGGTTTCCGCCCCCGCGTTCAGCAGCATGATCACGAAGACAAACAGCACCATGATGGCGCCGGCGTAAACGATCACCTGAGCCGCCGCGATGAATTCGCCACCCAGCTGAAGGTACAGAACCGCGAGCGACCCCATGACGCCGATCAGCGATAGCGCGCTGGCGATGGGGTGCGTCTGCACCACCAGATTGATGGCGCAAAAGACGGCGAAGGCGGCAAAGACGAGAAAGAAGACAATCATAGGCTATTTCGTAGTCAAAGCGTCATTTTGTGGTTAAAGCCACGATCAAGCCGGTGGCCAGCAGGTTGAACATTGCAAGCGGGAAGAGTCCGATCCAGGCGAAACGCATCAGTTGGTCATATCGAAAGCGCGGGAGCGTCGCTCGAACCCAGATAAAGACAAACAACAGGAACAGGACTTTGCCGCAGAACCAAAACAGCGCCATGAGAATGGTGTTCAGCACCGGCACGAAGAGCGACAGCCCGAAGATGGCGGCGATCCCCAGGAAGACCAGGGCGGTGGCCGGCAACGTGAATTTGTCCATGCGCCGCGCTGGATTGAGGCCGTGATAAAGCGCAATTAAGCCGGCGACTGCAAAGATGAGGATGGGCACAACATCGGAGTAGGGAGCGGGAAACGCCGGCTGCCAGCCACCCAGGAATAGCAGTGTCGCCACGGCTGTTACGGTCACCATGTTGGCGTACTCGGCCATGAAGAACGCTGCGAAATTCATGCTGCTGTATTCGGTGTGGAATCCAGCCACCAGCTCGTTCTCCGCTTCCGGAAGATCGAATGGAACGCGATTGGTTTCGGCGAACCCGGCGATGATGAAAACGATGAAGCCGAGAATCTCGGGAAAAAGGTTCCAGCGCGGGATGAAGCCCAGCCAGTAACCGCTTTGGTAATTCACCATAGCGCGAAAGCTGAGCGTGTTGGCCAGCAGCAGCGGCGCGGCCACCGCGAGCGCCATCGGCAGCTCATAGCTGATCATCTGCGCCGAACTGCGCAGGCCGCCCAGCAGCGAGTACTTGTTGTTGGATGCCCAGCCGCCCAGTGCCACGCCATAGACGCCGATGGAGGAGACCGCCAGCACGAAGAGTATCCCGATGCTGAGATCGGTAAGCTGCATCCACGTGTCCACCGGGCCGATTTTGATTTCCGGGCCGAACGGAAGGACGGAGATCGAGATCAGCGCCAGCGTCACCGCTACAAAAGGCGCCATCAGGTAGAAGAGCTTGTTAACGTGCGATGGGATCAAGCCCTCTTTGGTAATCAGCTTCACCACGTCGGCCAGTGGCTGCAGTAATCCGTGCGGGCCCACGCGGTACGGACCCACGCGAAGCTGGACATGCGCGATCACCTTGCGCTCGATCCATTGCAAATACGCGAGCGTGGTAAGAAGCACGAAGGCGACCACCGCCACCTTGATGAGGCTGACTATATAGAAATTGAAAAAGTTCATGGAGACTTTACGGGCGTGGCTCTAGGTACAACCCGCCCGGCGCCTCGAGTGTCGAATTCAGTTTCTTGCAGTAACGGCCCAAGGTTCCAGACGTGAACAGCGTGTCTCGCGCGGACTGTATCAGCTCCGGCCGCGAACTCACCGGCACGCGGCCATTCACCGGTGCGGTTTGCGCTGCTCCACCTGTTGCGAGTACGGGCAAAGGAACATTATAACCATGCACGTTCTTGCGAATCTCTTCAAACACCTTCTCGGCGGACCACATGCCGAGGTTGACGCCCATCTCTTTGGAGAGCAGGCCGAGAATTTCGAGATCGGGCTTAGCGCCCATCACCTGCACGCCGCCCTTGAGACGCTGCACTTCGCCGCAGACGTTGGTGACCGTGCCGTGTTTCTCATAAGCCGAAGCCGCCGGGAACAAGATGTTGGCGCGCGCCGCGGTTTCGGTCAGGAACAGATCCTGCACAATCACGAAAGCATTCTGCGAGGAAAGCGCGGCATCCTTCAATGGATTGGCGCCTACCACCCACAGGACATCGAGATCGTTGGCCGCGAGAATTTCGTCGTAGGCCAGCCCGGGAACATTTACCGTCTGATAGCCGGGGCCGGAGTCCGGGCTCAGCCCCATATCGGAAGCACCGCGCGAATTCGAATAATCCAACAGGCAAACATACTTCACCGGGATGCCGAGCGAATCGCCGAACGCCACCAGTTCGCGAATCAGATCGCCTTTGATCGCGTCGCCGAACAGAATCACCAGCTCCGGCTCTTTTTGGAGCTCGCCGCGAAGCGATTCTACATCCGCCAGCTGGTGGCCCGGAACCGTGATAACGCTGCGCACGGCCATGCTTTGCTCGCGGACCGGGCCCGGCGTAACGGTGTAAACATGCGCGTCGTGATGCCGGTAGTTGGCGCGGATCTGGAAAGCTAGAAACGGATGCTGCTGCGAAAGGTCGCTTGATACCACCAGGATCGCCTTGCGATCGTACAGATCGGCCGTGGTGGCCAGCGCTCCCTGCTTGCCGCTTAAGGCGTCCAGCAGGGTTGCGATGTCGCCGGTGCGATGGTGGTCGATATGGTTGGTGCCCAGCGCCTGGCGGGCGAACTTCTGCAGGTAATAATTTTCTTCGTTGCTGGTGTGGTTGGAGCCGATCACCGCGAATTTGCCATCGCGCGCCTTCACTTCGCTGAGTTTACGAGCGGCGGCCGCCAAGGCTTCGGACCAGGATACCGGCTCCAAGCTCCCATTCCGGCGTATCATCGGCGATTGCAGGCGTTCCGGGCTATTCACGAAATCCGCCGCGTAGCGTCCCTTGATGCACAGGAATTCGCCGTTGATGCCCGAACGGTCGCGATTGTTGCCGCGGATGATTTCGTTGTTGCGAACGCCCAGCGTGGTCTTGCAGCCATCGGCGCAATGCGTGCAGATGGTGCCGACGTGCTTCATTTCCCAAGGCCGCGTTTTATAACGATACGTGCCGCTGGTAAGCGCGCCCACCGGGCAAATATCGATGCACATGCCGCATTCGTCGCATTCCAGGTGATCGAAAAAATTGGGCTCGATTACCGACACCGCGCCACGATTGCCGACGCCCAGCGCCTTCACGCCCATGCCCTCGTCGCAGATACGGACGCAGCGGTAACACAGGATGCAGCGCGGCTTATCGTAAAACACAACGGGCGACCATTGTTGTTCATCCGAATGCAGCTTCTGCTCCAGGAATCGGCTCTCGCCCATTCCGTATCGGAAGGTCATGTCCTGCAACTCGCACTCGCCGCCTTTGTCGCACACCGGGCAATCCAGCGGATGGTTGGTCAGCAGGAACTCGATGGTGCCCTTGCGCGCCTCATGCACTTGCGGCGAGCCGGTGTGAACCACCATGCCCTCGGCCACCGGCAGCGTGCAGGCGACCTGGAGCTTGGGTGTTTTCTCCACTTCCACCAGACACATGCGGCAGGCGGCCGGCTGCGACAGGCCGTCGTAGTAGCAAAACGACGGGACTTCGATGCCGACGGCCTTGGCGGCGTTGATCAGCAGGGTTCCCGGCGCGGCCGTCACTGCCCGGCCGTCGATCGTGAGATGTATTGGGTCGCTCATTGTTTTTCGGCTCACTGCGGTTCTGAAAGGGCACTGCTCGATTTCGAGCCGCGCGCGTTGCTCCCTTGGTCGCTGCAACCGTCGTTCGCAATTCAGAACGCGCGCGTTAGCAAGCGGCAGCTCATGCCGTCACCAATTCCGATGCGTGCTGATAAGGGCACGGCTTGCCGTTTAGATGCGCTTCGAAGTCGTCGGTGAATTTTTCGACGATGGAAATGGTCGGCATGGCGGCCGCGTCGCCCAGGGCGCAGAAAGTCCGGCCCAGCATGTTCTTCGACAACTCGCCCAGCAGCGGAATGTCGCTCTTTTTGTCCCGCGCCGCTATGGAAACGGTCCAGCATCTTTTTCAGCCACGTGGTGCCCTCGCGGCACGGGATGCACCAGCCGCAGCTTTCGTGGGCATAAAACTTCATGATGCGCTGCGCGAACTTCACCATGCAGGTCTCTTCGTCCAGAATCACGGTGCCGCCCGAACCCAGCATGCTCTTCACCTTGGCCAGAGAGTCGTAATCCATGGGGATATCGCACTCGTCGGCTTTCAACAGCGGGCAGGAAGAACCGCCCGGCACCACCGCTTTCAGTTTCTTGCCGTTGCGCATGCCGCCGCCCACTTCGTAAATCATGCGCAGCAGGTTGAAACCCATCGGAAGCTCGTAGACGCCCGGCTTATTGATGTGCCCGGAGAGGCATACCAGATGGGTTCCACCGTTCTTGGGAGGTCCCAGCGCGGCGAACGCCGCACCGCCGTCGTTGATTATAGCCGGGATCGCCGAGAGCGTCTCAACATTGTTCAACAGCGTGGGCGATTGCCAGGCGCCAACCACCGCCGGGAACGGCGGCTTCAAGCGAGGAACGCCGCGTTTGCCTTCGATGGAATCCAGTAGCGCGGTTTCTTCGCCGCATTCGTACGCGCCGGCGCCTGAATGCGTGTAGAGATCGAAATCGAACCCCGTTCCTTGAATGTTCTTGCCCAGGTAACCGCGCGAATACGCTTCGGCGATGGCGCGATCCATGGCTTCGATCAGGTAGCGATACTCGCCGCGAATATAAATGTAGCCATGGTGCGAATCGACGGCGCGGCCGGCAATCAGAATGCCCTCGATCAACTGGTGCGGATCGTTCTCCATCAACAGCCGGTCCTTGCAAGTGCCCGGCTCACTCTCGTCGGCGTTGATGATGATGTACTTGGGCTTGGGCGACTTGCGTGGAACGAAGCTCCACTTCAGGCCGGTTGGAAATCCGGCGCCGCCGCGGCCGCGCAGGGCCGAAACTTTTACTTCCTCGACGATCTGCTCCGGCGTCATCTCAATCGCCTTGAGAAAGGCTTTGTAGCCGTCGGTGGCGAGATAGGTATCGAGCGATTCCGAATTCCTGAGACCAAAGCGTTTGGTCAGGATTTTGACTTCGAGCGGGCTGGGTTCGTTATATAGCATCGGATTAGAGAACTGAGCCGCGACCGTGAGGGAGTGGTTTTTGCCGCATCTTAGTACGCCTTTCTCACGTCCGCGAGCAGTTGATCCAGCTTCTCCGGCGTCACGTGGTGATGGAAATCGTAATTGAGCTGGATGGCCGGCGCCCAACTGCACGCGCCCATGCATTCCACTTCTTCAAGCGAAAACTGCCCGTCCGGCGTCACTTCTTTGTTGCCGATCCCGAGCTTCTTGGAGGCGTAGTCGTACAACTCTTCCCCGCCTAAAATCAGGCAACTGATGTTGGTGCACACTTGCACGTGGCACTTGCCCAGCGGCTTGCGATGGAGCATCGAATAATAGCCCACCACCTCGTCCACCTGCAGGGGCTTTACCTGGCAGCGGCGGGCCACTTCCTCAATCAGCTCATTGGAAATGTGGCCCACCTCGTCCTGTGCGTACAGCAGCATCGGCACCACCGCCGAACGCGTCCGTCCAGGCGGATAGCTTTCCAGCATTTTGGCGAATCTGGCTTCCAGTTCCGGTGAAAAAGTCATCGGCTATGCACCATTAACGGTCCACGTCTCCCAAAACGAAGTCCATGCTCCCGAGCGAAGCAATGGAGTCCGCCAACAGCCGTCCTTCCAGCAGGGCGCCAATGCTTGCAGATTGCCGAAGCTCGGCGTCCGCATGTACACGCGATAAGGCTTGGACGTTCCGTTGCTCACTACGTAGTAGCCGATCTCGCCGCGCGGCGATTCCACCACTTGATATGCTTCGCCGGCCGGCACGCGGAAACCCTCGGTCACAATCTTGAAGTGGTAGATCAGCGCTTCCATCTGCGTCTTCATCTTTTCGCGCTCGGGAAGCACGATCTTGGGCGCGCTGGCCTGCCATGCGCCCTCCGGCATGCCTTCCAAAGCCTGCTTGATGATTCGAGCGCTCTGGCGCATCTCTTCCAGGCGCACGCGGTAGCGCGCGAACACATCGTTTTCCGTGTGCACCGGGATTTCAAAATCGAACTGATCGTAGCTCGAATACGGCTCGTCCTTGCGAACGTCCCATTTCAAGCCGGCCGCGCGAATCATCGGTCCGGTGACGCCCAGATCCAGCAGGTCCTCGAGCGGCACAAATCCGACGCCCTGCGTGCGGATCTTCCAGATCGGATTGCTGTTCAGCAGATTTTCGTACTCGTCCACCTTGCTCGGAAAACCGTTGATGAACTTGCTAACCACCTGTTGCCAGCCGCGCGGAGGCTCCAGCGCCAGGCCGCCGATGCGAATGTAGCTGGTCATCATGCGCTGCCCGGAGAACATCTCAAAGATCCGCAGAATGTCCTCGCGCTCGCGGAAGCAGTAGAAAAACACGGTCATCGCCCCGATGTCCAGCGCGTGGGTTCCCAGCCATACCAGGTGGCTGTTCAGGCGCTGAAATTCGGCCAGCATCACGCGCATCCATTGCGCCTTGGGCGGGATTTCGATATCGCCGATCAGCTTTTCCACCGACAACGCGTAGACCAGATTGTTCGAAAGATTGGAGAGATAATCCACGCGATCGGTCAGCGTCACCACCTGCTGCCAGGTTTTGACCTCGCATTCCTTTTCGATGCCGGTGTGCAGGAACCCGATGTCGGGCACCGCCTTAAGAATGGTCTCTCCGTCCAACTCCAGCACGATGCGCAGGACGCCGTGCGTGGACGGATGCTGCGGGCCCATGTTCAACACCATGCGCTTGGTGCGGCTGGGAGTGGCGATCTGGTCCACGGTTTCGTGGGTCGCGTCGGTGGCGGTTATCGAATCGGTATGAAGTGTGGATTCACGCATGGGGGCTCTTATTCATCTCGGCTCTATTCGTCCTGGTAACTGTACTTGTACCCGTGTACCGGATAATCCTTGCGCAGCGGGTGGCCTTCCCAGTCGCTCGGCATCAGGATCCGGGTTAGGTCGGGGTGGTTACGGAAACGGACGCCGAACATGTCGAACACTTCGCGTTCGTACCAATCCGCGGTGCGCCACACGCTGAACACCGAATCGATCTCCGGTTCGGCTTCCCCGAGCCAGCACTTCAGCCGAAGCCGCTGATTGCGATTCAACGAATGCAGCAGGTACACCACTTCAAAACGAGGATCGGCCGGCAACCAATCCACGGCGGTGATGGCGCTTAAACGAACAAACTGTTGCTGATCTTTGAGGAAGCGGCAAACATCGACGATACGCGCGGGTTCAATCCACAACGTCGGCTCGTTGCGCTCGGCGTGGCCGCCGGTAATAGCATCGGGCAGCGCGGTTTCGAGCGCCGCCACTACCCCGTGATCTTTCAATACGTCAGGCAGCATTTCTTTTGGTCACCCGTGCCCCCT
This sequence comes from Bryobacterales bacterium, assembly GCA_963747945.1. Taxonomy (GTDB): domain Bacteria; phylum Acidobacteriota; class Terriglobia; order Bryobacterales; family Bryobacteraceae; genus Palsa-89. Next base: position 588,670 of record CAVVHB010000019.1, on the reverse strand, counting down.
CGGCGTCATAAGGACTGCCTTCCGACGCATCCTGCGACCAATCCAACGCGCCCTTCTTCCAAATGTAAAAGAATCCGGACAAGACCAGTGCCACGAAAATCAACATTTCGAAGAACCCAAACATCTTCAGCTCGCGGTACACCACGGCCCAAGGGTAGAGAAATACTGCTTCGATGTCGAACAGGATGAAGACGATGGCCACCAGATAGAATTTGACGCTGAAGCGCTCGCGTGCCGAGCCGGTGGGCGCGATGCCGGATTCGTAGGGAGAATCCTTCACCCGGTTCTTGACGCGTTTGCCCAGCAGAAAGGAGATGGCTACCAGGGCCGCCGCGATAACGATGGCGATCACTACTTGCACCAGCACCGGGAAGTAGGTTTCAGGATAGGAGGTCGGCATTCGATTCGTTGGATTGTGGACTCAAAGCCCTAACATTCGACTATAATGAGATCCGGCCTCGGGCCGCAACTTTGGTTTCTGGAATTGGTTCACGCGCCATGGCGGCAGCCACAACAGAACAGATCGAAATTGTTGTAAATGGTCAGGCTCGGCTTGCACCTTCGGGCTGCACTCTCAAGGAACTGCTGGTGTGGCTGGAAGTTGATCTGGAGCGAGTGGCGGTGGAGCTGAATCGGTCTATTGTGCAGCGCCAGGCGTGGGATCAAACCACGGTCGGACCTGGCGCAGCGTTAGAGATCGTACAGTTTGTCGGCGGCGGCTGAGGGCTAGTACCCCTTCGACTCCCGTTAGTCGAAAAACGAAAGCGTTCCACTTGCCTATTGACAGTCGCCACCAACCGGGTAAAATTTTAGATGCGCTCTTGTTGCAAACGTTAACGGGGGAACATGTTCAAAACAAAGAAAAGTCGTTCTGAAGCGGAAGATAACACACGCACGTTTGCCTCAAGCGATGTCTCGCGCATTGCCCAGGTCAGCTTGCGGCAACTGCAATGGTGGGACGAGCGGAAAGTGGTGTCCCCGCGGCACGAGGGGCATAAGCGCGTCTATCAACCCGAGGAAGTAATCGAAATTACGGTCATCGCCGAACTGCGCCGCAAGGGATTTTCGCTTCAGAAGATCCGTCGCGTCCTGCGGTTCCTGCAGCGTGAAATGGGCAAACGGCTAAGCGAGGTCATGCAATCGAACTCCGATCTCCATCTGGTCACCGACGGGAAGTCGATTTATCTGGAGGACCAGCAGGAGCGGATCATCGATATTCTCAAGAACGCCAAGCAACCCATGTTCCTGGTCTGCGTGAGCGATCAAGTGCGCCGCCTGGACGAATCGCCGCGCAAGCCGGTGAAAGCGGAAGCGGCATCCGCCGGGGCACGCCGCTCGGCTCGCAGCGCTTAATCCTGAGCAAGACCGGCTCCCTCGGCCCTAGGAGGGCTCGCGGTCGCGGCTCTGAAACGCCGTGAACCTAGCGAGCCGCGCGCGTAAGCAAGCGGGTGTTGTAAGGTAGCCGGTGCGCCTGGCAAAACTCCGGTATACTGAAATTGCGAGGTGTCGATGCCGCGTCGGGTACGGTCAGTCCTTTTTGCCGCTTTCTTCATCGTTCTTTGTTCGGTCCTGGGTGGAGTGTTTGGACCGGGCGTGGCCGGTGTTTCAGCGGCCTCCAACGGTCCTGAAGAAGATCTCAAGACCAATATCAAGCAGTTCACTAAGGTGTACGAATTGGTGGAGAACAACTTCGCCGACAAGGTCACCTCCGACAAGGGCATCTATAAAGGTGCAATCCCTGGTATGCTGCGGACGCTCGATCCGCACTCCAACTTCTTCGATCCTAAGGAATTTCAGTCGCTCCGTGACGATCAAAGCGGCCACTACTATGGCGTGGGCATGCAGGTGGCTCCGCGCAATGGCAAGACCATCGTGGTGGCGCCTTTTGGCGGATCGCCCGCCTACAAAGCGGGGCTTCGACCAGGCGACGTGATCCTGGCAGTGAACGATAAGAAGACGGACGCGCTCAGCACTACCGAGGTGGCTGATCTGTTGAAGGGTCCGCGCGCCACACACGTACAAGTGACCGTCGGCCGCGAAGGTTCGGACAAACCGCTGGTATTCGATATCGTGCGTGATGAGATTTCCCGCAACAGCGTGGAAGACGCTTTCTGGCTTCGGCCCGGAATCATGTACATGAAGATCACGCAGTTCAATGAGAACACCAGCGAGGAAATGGAAGATAATTTCAAGCGCCTGGGCGAGGCCAATATTAAAGGCCTGGTTCTCGATTTGAGAGAGAATCCGGGCGGCCTTCTGAACGAAGGCGTGGCGGTGGCTGGACATTACCTCCGCAAGGGTGAAGTGGTGGTTTCCCATCGCGGTCGAGCGTCCGCTGAGAAGCCCTACCTGGCCCGCGGCAGCGCTTTGGGCCAGAACTACCCGATCGTGGTCTTAGTAAATCGTTACTCGGCCTCGGCGGCTGAGATCGTTTCGGGCGCCCTGCAGGATCATGATCGCGGCTGGATCCTGGGTGAGACGACATTCGGAAAGGGCTTGGTCCAGACTGTTTATCCTCTCGACGATAATACTGGTTTGGCGCTCACCACGGCGCACTATTACACGCCCAGTGGCCGGTTGATCCAGCGTGACTACTCCAACATTTCGTTCCTGGATTACTACTACGGCAAGCGTACCGAGACCAAGAATCTGCAGGACGTGAAGAGCACCGACAGCGGTCGAACGGTGTACGGCGGCGGTGGCATTACGCCCGACCAAAAGTACGAACCGCCGAAGTACAACAAGTTCCAGACCGATCTGCTAACCAAGTACGAGTTCTTCAATTTCACGGCGAAATGGTTCGGATCGCATCCGCAGGCCCATTTGGTGAAGGGCTGGGAGCCCGATGCCGCGGTGGTGGGCGAGTTCCGCCAGTACATCATGCAGCAGAACCTGCCGTTTACCGAAGCAGACTGGAACGACAATCGCACCTGGATTCAACAGCAGCTCAAGCGCGAAATGTACGCCACGGCGTTCAGCTATGAGGACTCGCAGAAGGTGGCCATCGAAACGGATCCGGAGGTGCTGAAGGCGATTGACGCGATGCCCGATGCAAGAGCCTTGCTGGATAAATCGAAGAAGCTCATTGTCGAGCGCATCCAAAGGGATCCGCTCCGCTAGCAGTTGGTTTTCAGAACCGCGACCTACTGAACCGCGACCGTGAGGAAGCGGCAGTTAAAAGTTTGAACACACCACAGATCACCGTCCTGGACGCAGGCGGCCAATATTGTCATCTCATCGCCAGAAAGATTCGCGACCTGGGCGTTTATGCCGACGTCAAACCGAGCGAGACGCCCGCTTCCGAGCTGACCGGCCGCAAAGGCATCATCATCTCGGGTGGCCCCGATAGCGTCTACGAGGCTGGAAGTCCGCAAATCGATCCTCAGATTCTCGCTTCCGGGAGCGCCGTGCTCGGTATCTGCTACGGCCAGCAACTCATGACGTACGTGCTGGGCGGCGGCGTCCGTAAAGGCGAAAAGGGCGAGTACGGGTTTGCTCGCTTTCAGACCAGGCATGGGAACGGCGGGCCGCATGCCCTGTTCGCCAATCTGAATGGCGAGCTGCAAGTTTGGATGAACCATCGCGACCAGGTGCAATCGGTTCCCGAAGGTTTTGAAGTGCTCGGAGGCACATCCACTTGCGCGGTGGCCGCCATGGCGCATCGCACCCAGCCCTTAATGGCGGTGCAGTTTCATCCGGAGGTGGCGCACACCGAGCAGGGCAGCCAGATCCTCGGGAACTTCGTATTCGGCGTCTGCGGCTGCGTCAAGGATTGGGACCCCAAGGATCGTATCGGACCCATTGAGAAAGAGATTCGAGCCATTGCCAAGGACCGCAACGTATTTTTCTTCGTCAGCGGCGGCGTGGATTCCACCGTCGCATTTACGCTTTGCCTGCGAGCGCTCGGAACCGATCGAGTCTTCGGCATCTACGTCGACACGGGTTTGATGCGGGAGGGCGAAACCGCTTACGTACGGCGGCTTTTTGAGCAATTGGGCGCTCGCGACTTTCGCGTGGAAGAGGCGGAAGCGGAATTTCTGAAGGCGCTCGAAGGCGTGTCGGATCCGGAGACCAAACGCCACATCATCGGCGAGCAATTCGTCGCGGTGCAAGAGCGCATCTTGAGCACCGGCCACTTTCTGGACGGAAATTGGATCCTGGGCCAGGGCACCATTTATCCCGACACCATCGAATCGGGCGGCACCGCGAAGGCCGACGTTATCAAGACTCACCACAATCGCGTTGCGGGCATTCAAAAGCTGATCGAAACCGGCCGCATCATTGAACCACTAGCGTCTTTTTATAAAGATGAAGTCCGCGAGATCGGCCATGAGCTGGGTATCCCCAGTGAGTTTCTGAACCGCCATCCTTTTCCCGGCCCGGGCCTGGCCATCCGTTGCCTATGTTCGGAAACGGCTGCTCCGGTCACGCGCAGCGACCCTGGCTGGCTGCTGCCCATTCGATCGGTGGGTGTGAAAGGCGATTCGCGCAGTTATCATTCTGTGCTCGCGCTCGAAAGCTTGCCGGAGGATGAAATCGCCACGGAGTTAGTGAATGGCAGGCCGGACATCAACCGCGTGGTCGGATTGGTTCACGCGCGAGTCCCCGTCGCGGAGATGAAATCCAGCCGCGCCACGCTCACTCGTGAGCGCCTAAAGCGCCTACGGCACTTGGATGCTATAGTGCGCCAATGGTCGGAAGAAAGCGGATTCGAGCGCGAAGTCTGGCAATTTCCAGTGGTGCTGATTCCGATCGGCGTAGAAGGCCATCCGGATTCAGTGGTGCTGCGGCCCATTCATTCGGTGGACGGGATGACCGCGCAGGTGGTCCGTATGCCGCGCGAACTGCTGCACCGCATGACGCATGAACTGATGTCGGTGAACGGCGTCTGCGGCGTCTTTTACGATCTGACCCACAAACCGCCCGGCACCATCGAGTGGGAATGAAAACGCTCCCTTACGGTCGCGGTTCCGTAACGGCATCTACTGAACCGCGCGCATGAGCGAGCGGCGCCTTCAAATCCGGTGAAAGCTCTTCAAAATATCGCGCGTTGAATACCGCAGCGCGATGGGCCGGCCGTGCGGGCAGCTCATCGGACAATCGGTAGCGGCTAGCTCGTGCAGCAGCCACTCCATTTTTGTATGGTCCAGCCGCATGTTGATCTTGATTGCAGCGCGGCAGGCGATGCTGGCTGCCATCCCGCGGCGCAGATCGTCTAGTGAAACTTTGCCCGGCTCGCCCTCGGCCATTTCGAGAATCTCAAATACCAGCTTTTCGATTTCGGCCGGACCCACGCCCGCCGGCGCGCCTTTCACCGCGATGGTGCGGTTACCGAAAGGCTCAGCATCGAAACCGGAACGCTCCAGTTCATCGGCGATGCGCGCATATTCGATTTGCTGAGCCGCCGTCAGCTCCAGCAGTAGAGGCATGAGGAGCTGCTGCCGTTCCACGTTGCCCCGCGCCTGCTGCCGCAGCACTTTCTCGAACAGAATGCGCTCATGCGCGACATGCTGATCGATGATCCACAGGCCATCTCGTCCAGCCGCGATGATGAAGCTTTCGTGAATCTGGCCGAGGGGCCGAAGATCGGAGAGAGCAGTCAAACTCTGCGGCGCGTCTACGTAAGGCATTGTTCCGTGGGTGTCCGGCGCTTTGGGTGCCACGGAGTTTTGAAAATCAAATCTCGGTTCTGGCGCGACGGTGGTGTTCAGAGTAAACACCGGCAAATCTTCGATTCGCTCAGTTTCAATCTCGACGCCGGGCATTGGCTCGAAGCGTTGATTCTCGATGCGCTGGGTGAAATCGGAGAACGGCAAATCGGCCACGGCCTGGGGCTGCTGTGAGAGCGGAATACTGGAGGCCGGACGCGACGCGATCAACCGTTCGCGAATCGAATCGCGAACGAAATCATGCACAAAGTTGCCATGCCGGAAGCGAACCTCGGTCTTCGACGGATGAACGTTGACGTCTACCTCCTCGCAATCGCAATCCACGAACAAGAGCGCGAAAGGATAGCAGGCCGGCGGCATCAGGTTGTGATAAGCCGAGGACAGCGCGTGCAGCAATAAACGATCGCGAATCAGGCGGCCATTCACAAACAGGAAGATCGAATTCCGGTTCATCTTCTGTACTTGCGGCCCGGAAACGAAGCCGCGCAAGGCGAAGACGCGCGTGGCCCGGTCGTCGGCCTCCACTACTTCCAGTTCGCGCTCCACCATGTCCAAGTCGATCAGGTCTTCGAGCGTTTGATTACCGAACACCTGGTAGACACGCTCCTGCAGCGTTTCCACCGGCGTGACGTCCAACAATTGAGTTGGGCCGTGGCTCAGCTGAAAGGATTTTTTGGGATGCGCCAAGCTGTAGTGCGTAGCCAGGGAAGCGATGTGCGCCAGCTCGGTTTGATCGGACCGCAGAAATTTTTTGCGCGCCGGAACGTTATAAAACAAGTCGCGCACCGAGATCGTGGTTCCCGCGGGGCGCGAAAGCTCATCGCATCGCAGGACCTTGCCGCCCGCGATTTCAACCGCCGCTCCCGTGGTCTCTTCGGCCGCGCGCGTTTCCAGCAGCAGCCGCGACACCGAAGCGATGGAGGGCAGCGCTTCTCCCCGGAATCCCAGTGTCGCGATGGAAAGCAGATCCTTCACGTCGCTCAGCTTGCTGGTAGCGTGGCGCTCAAATGCGAGCAGGGCGTCGTCGCGCAACATGCCGCTGCCGTTGTCGGCCACACGGATTAAGCGGCGGCCGCCGCTGTCGATATCGATGCGAAGATCGGTGGCCCCGGCGTCGAGCGAGTTTTCGATAAGTTCTTTGACAACCGACGCGGGCCGTTCAACCACCTCTCCGGCCGCGATTTTATTGGCGACGTTGTCGGAGAGGACGCGGATTCTGCCCATTGGTTAAACCCCATTCCCAAGGTACACGCGGCTTCAGCCGCATTTGTTCCGTATGGCGGAGACGCGACTAAAGTCGCGTGTACCAAGGTTTGTGTTTAGCCGCTCATGGACGACAAAAACTCGGCGTTGCTGCGGGTCTTGCCCAGTTTGTCGAGCAGCAACTCCATGCTCTCCACGGGAGACAGCGGATTCAGCACCCGGCGCAGCACAAAGATGCGGTTGAGCTCTTCCTTGGGGACCAGCAGCTCCTCCTTGCGCGTGCCGCTCTTGGTGATGTCGATGGCGGGGAAGACGCGTTTGTCCATCAGCTTGCGATCCAGATGGATTTCCATGTTGCCGGTGCCTTTGAACTCTTCAAAGATCACGTCATCCATGCGGCTGCCGGTGTCGATCAGCGCCGACGCCACAATGGTCAGCGAACCGCCTTCTTCGATATTGCGAGCAGCGCCGAAAAAGCGCTTGGGACGCTGCAGGGCATTGGAGTCCACGCCGCCCGAGAGCACTTTGCCCGACGGCGGCACAACCGTGTTGTAAGCCCGCGCCAGCCGCGTGATGGAATCCAGCAGGATCACGACGTCGCGCTTATGCTCAACTAATCGTTTGGCTTTTTCGATCACCATTTCGGCCACTTGCACGTGCCGCGAAGCGGGTTCATCGAACGTCGAGCTGATCACCTCGCCCTTGACAGACCGCTGCATGTCGGTGACTTCTTCGGGGCGCTCGTCAATCAGCAGCACAATCAAGCTGACTTCCGGATGATTGGCCGTGATGGAGTTGGCGATGGACTGCAGCAGCATGGTCTTGCCGGTGCGAGGCGCAGCGACAATCAACCCGCGCTGCCCCTTGCCGATAGGCGTGAGCAGATCCATCACGCGGCCCGAAGCACTGTCGCGCGTAGTTTCGAGCTTCAGCCGTTCGTCGGGATAGAGCGGCGTCAGGTTGTCGAAGAAGATCTTGTTGCGCGCTTCCTCCGGCGGCTCGAAGTTGATTGCGTCTACCTTGATGAGCGCGAAATAGCGCTCGCCTTCCTTCGGCGGCCGGATCTGGCCCGAGATGGTGTCGCCGGTGCGCAGGTCGAAACGGCGGATCTGCGAAGGCGAGACATACACGTCATCCGGGCCGGGCAAATAGTTGTACTCCGGCGCGCGCAGGAATCCGAAACCGTCGGGCAGGCATTCCAGCACGCCTTCGGAGAAGATGAGCCCGCTCTTCTCGGCCTGCGTCTGCAGGATCTTGAAGATCAGCTCCTGCTTGCGCAGCCCGGCGATGCCGGTTACGTTCAGATCCTTGGCGATCTGGTTGAGGTTCTGGATGCTCATGTCCTTGAGCTCCACCAGATCGAGCGTGCCATTCTTGGGATTGGCCTGGGGCGCACCTGCGCCGCCGTGGCGCTTACGTCCACCCGGCTGGCCGGTGGCCTTGTCCGCCTTGCCGTTTGGATCCGGCGCTTTGTCGGCCGAGGGTTGCGCGTCAGCTGCTTTGGCGTCACCTGACTTAGGATCGCCGGCGGATTTGGGGTCCGCCGCTTTGCCATCGCCTTTGTCAAACGCTTTTGAGTCGCCTTTGGCGCTGGCCTTGCCGTCCGTTTTGGGTTCGGATTCCTCGGGGGTGGGAGCGGCTATTGCCGCTGGGTCTTGATTGTCTTGATCGCTTGCCAAATTTCCCTCGCTCCTCGGCAACCTATCGCCGAGAACGGCAGAGGCTCGGCCTCGGGAGACTGGCTCCGGATGGCCGCTATGCCTTGCCGCTGATCGCTTTGACTTTTCAACTTGTCTGTCTTGGTGGCGATCACCTGGTATCGCCGGTTGTGGAACTCCAACCACTGTTTGAGTTCCAGGTCCTTATCCATCCAGCCCCGACGCGCGTCGAGGATCAAGAAACAGAGCTGCAACGACTGTCGCTGTAACAGGTATTGTTCGATGAGCTGTTTCCACTGGAATACAATGTCTTTCGGGACACGGGCGTATCCATATCCCGGCAGATCGACGAAGTGGAATTGGCCGTCGATCCGATAAAAATTAACTAACTGCGTGCATCCGGGCCGGGCGCTCGTAAATGCCAGTCCCTTTTGGCCAGTGAGGCAATTCAGCAAACTCGACTTGCCGACGTTGCTACGCCCCAGAAAAGCAATCTCCGGGAGCGATTCAGCCGGAAATTGTTCCGGCCGCGCTGCACTGGTTACAAACTGGGTGTCCATCCGGTCCCTCGCCCGGTCCAACTCACCGGCGGCGAAGGCATCCCATCCCGTCCTATATCGAAATCCGTTCTTCTGCCGATCCGCCCCGCACCAACTCCACTGGCGGCGTAGTGGCCGCGAGCGGCAGTGCAACCAGCTCCCGTTCCAGTGCAATCTTCAGCACCTCATCCATGGAGGTCACAAACTGGAGTTTCATCTCCTTGCGGATGCTCTCAGGAATATCGGGAAGATCTTTTTCGTTGTCCTTCGGCAGCACCAGTTCATAGATTCCCTGGCGGTGCGCCGCCAAAACTTTTTCTTTCAATCCGCCGATGGGCAGCACCCGGCCGCGCACCGTAATTTCTCCCGTCATGGCGAGATCGCAACGAACGGGAATATTGGTGAGGGCGCTACAGATGCTGGTAGCGATGGTGATGCCGGCCGAAGGACCGTCCTTGGGAATGGCGCCTTCGGGCACGTGCACGTGAATATCGACGTTCCGGTAGAAGTCGCGCGGCAGCCCCAATAGATGCGCTCGCGATCGCACGTAGCTCATCGCCGCGTGGGCCGACTCCTGCATCACATCGCCCAGCTTGCCGGTGGTTTGCAGCTTGCCTTTACCTTCCATCACGGCCGCTTCGGTGGTAAGAATGGTGCCGCCCACTTCAGTCCACGCCAATCCCACCGTCGCGCCCACTTCGTTCTTCTTGTCGGCTTGCAGATCGCGGAATTTGTGCGGCCCCAGATATCCCGACACCGTATCGCCGCTGAGCACCGCCTTATCGGCTTTCTTGGTATCCACTCGCTTTCCGCCGTTCTGCGCATTCACCACCTTACGCACCACTTTGCGGCTGACGTTACCGATCTCGCGTTCCAGATTCCTTACCCCAGCCTCGCGTGTATAGAACTGGACTAAGCTTTGCAGGCCGTCATCGGTGAATTCCAGGTCGCCCGCTCTGAGCCCGGTCTGTTTCATTTGCTTCGGAACCAGAAAACGCTTCGCAATCTCCAACTTTTCGAGTTCGGTATAACCCGACAGCCGGATCACTTCCATGCGGTCCTGCAGCGCGGGAGGCACGGTGTGCAACACGTTCGCCGTGGCGATGAAAAATACCTGGCTTAGATCGTACTCCACGTCCAGATAGTGATCCATGAACATGTAGTTCTGTTCCGGATCCAGCACTTCGAGCAGCGCGGCCGACGGATCGCCCCGGAAGTCCATCGACATCTTGTCGATTTCATCCAGCATGAACACCGGATTCTTGGTTCCGGCTTTTTTCATCATCTGCAGCACCTGGCCGGGCAGCGCTCCGATGTAGGTCCTGCGATGGCCGCGGATTTCGGCTTCGTCCCGTACGCCACCCAGCGAAAGACGGATGAACTTGCGTCCAGTGGCCTTGGCGATCGACATTCCGAGCGAGGTTTTACCAACGCCCGGAGGTCCGACAAAGCACAGGATGGATCCTTTGGGGCTCTGCACCAGCCGGCGCACCGCCAAGAATTCGAGGATGCGCTCTTTGATCTTCTCCAGGCCGTAGTGATCGGATTCCAGCACTTCTTGGGCGTGGTTCAGGTCGCGAATCTCCTTCGACTTCTTCTTCCACGGCACGGCCAGCAGCCAGTCCAGATAATTGCGCGACACTGTGGATTCGGCCGACATCGGCGGCATGTTCTCCAGCCGACGCAACTCCGCAATGGCTTTCTCGTGGGCGTCCTTGGTCATGCCCGCGGTGTCGATTTTGCGCTTCAGTTCGTCGAACTCGCTCTTTTCGCCGCGTCCGAGTTCCTTCTGGATGGCCTTGATCTTCTCGTTCAGGTAATACTCTTTTTGCGCCTTTTCCATCTGGCGCTTCACGCGGCCCTGGATGGTCCGGTCGACATTGAGCTTTTCGATCTCGATGTCGAGCATTTCCGCCACGCGCGTCAGCCGGTCCACCGGATCGAAGATTTCGAGCAGTTCCTGCTTTTCTTCGATGGTCAACTGCAGATTGGCGCCCACGGTGTCGGCCAGTTTCCCCGGCTCGTCCACGCGTATGGCCGCGATCATGGTTTCGTAGTTCAGGTTCTGGCTCAGCTTGACGTACTGCTCGAACAGGCCCGTAACGCGTCCTACTAAGGCTTCCAATTGCGCGCCTGCATCCACTTTGAAGTTGAAAGTCTTCACCACCGACCGGAAGTATCCTTCATCTTCACTCACCGAGATGATCTTGCCGCGCTCCACGCCTTCCACCAGTACCTTGATGTTGCCGTCAGGCAGTTTCAGGCTTTGCACGATGTTTGCAACCGTGCCCACGCTGTAGATTTCGTCGGGGCGAGGCTCATCGACGGAAGCGTCGTGTTGCGTCGCGAGAAAAATCTTCTTATCCGATGCCAAAGCTTCTTCGAGTGCCCGTACGCTCGAATCGCGCCCCACCACGAAAGGGGTCATCATGTACGGAAATATCACGACGTCCCGAATGGGCATCATGGGCAGGCGTCGTGTGTCGGATTTCTCTTTAGAAGTTAGCATCTGAGATTCGGCTCTGAGGATCGGTCATCATATCGGGGGTGGTAATCTTGACGATGAGTTGTGAGGGGGCTTGGTCCTTCGCTCCTTACACTCGAACCAAAAAAACGCTAGCGGCGAACGGGGACTTTAGCCGGCCTTTTCCAACAAGGCCATATTGATCTTCTGCGTCATGACCATCTCCTTGGTCACCAGGAACTCGCGGACTTTCTTATAGGACGGAAGATAATACATGAGGTCCAACATCAGATCCTCCAGGATCATCCTCAGACCGCGCGCGCCAACCTTTCGCTCCATTGCCAGGGCAGCGATGGCTTCGAGCGCGTCGTCGCTAAACTTCAGTCTAACATTTTCGAATTCAAAAAGCTTCTGGTACTGGCGGACGATAGCATTCTTGGGCTTGGTCAGGATCTGGACCAAAGCTTCCTTGCTCAGATCTTCGAGAACCGCCACCACCGGCATACGGCCAATGAATTCCGGAATGAAACCAAACTTGATGAGATCCACCGGCTGAACGTTTTCAAGCAGATCCACGTCGCGGCGGTTGGAGGCCGTGCGCGCCGGCGCACCTTCCGGACGATGCTCTTCCTGTTGAACGAACCCCATGCTCTTGGTGCCGACGCGCTTGGAAATCACCTTCTCCAAACCGACGAACGCGCCACCGCAGATGAAAAGAATGTTGGTGGTGTCCACCGGCGTGAATTCCTGATGCGGATGCTTGCGGCCGCCTTGCGGGGGAACGTTAGCAACCGTACCCTCCAGGATCTTGAGCAGCGCTTGCTGCACGCCTTCGCCGGAGACGTCGCGGGTAATGGAGGGATTCTCGTCCTTGCGCCCAATTTTATCGATTTCGTCGATGTAAATGATACCTTGCTGGCAGCGTTGCACATCCCAATCGGAATTCTGCAGCAATCTTAGGATAATGTTCTCAACGTCTTCGCCCACGTAGCCAGCTTCGGTAAGCGTGGTGGCGTCGACGATGGCAAACGGGACATCCAGGATGCGAGCCAGGGTCTGGGCTAAGAGCGTCTTTCCGGTGCCGGTGGGTCCGATCAGCAGAATGTTGGATTTTGAGAGTTCCACTTCGGCGCCACGCTGCTTGTTCATCTGGATGCGCTTGTAGTGGTTGTATACCGCGACCGCAAGCTTCTTTTTTGTACCGTCCTGACCGATGACGTATTGATCCAGATATTCTTTCAATTCCAACGGCTTGGGAAGCTTGTGGGGCGCCCCATAAGGTTGATCGTGCCGATCGTCCTCTAAAATCGAATTGCATACAGCGATGCATTCGTCGCAGATGTAAGCGCGGGGGTAATCGTTGGGGGAGGAGATTAATTTGCCGACTACGTCCTGGCTTTTATGGCAAAAGGAGCAACGCAGGGCATCATCAGAACCAGCACGTTTCACAGGGAATCTCCCGTCGACTAAGACTATACACTACCAGTGTTCTGACCTACTCTCTGAAATACGATTATAACAGAAGCCCGGCAAATCCGCCCCTGTCAAAAACCGAAGTCAACGGAACGTCGGTACTCATGGTACCGGGCGGAGAGGCGTGCATCACCCTGGCACCCTGGTCCCGGCCTCCTCTGCCTTGCGGATTGCATCGACGTCTGCCAAATCCTGGGGCCGTCCGGCGGCTAGCTTGGACGTTATCAGATCCTCGCGCGAAATCATAAAGGCGTTTAGCCCAGCTTCGGCGTCAACCACAATCTCCACGCGGCCTTGCCAGGCGTCGTCAAACTCGACCCCGTCGATCTTCGGCAAAATCTCAATCATCACCGGGGCATGGCCCATCCGATAAAATCCATCCGGGTCGAGAAGATCGTGGGCAGTCAAGTCCTGAAGCGGTGCGCCAAACTTGGCCAGAGCTTCGTAAACCGCACTCGCGTTCTGTTCGTCGGGCCTGATCAGGATATCAAGGTCTTTTGTCGCGCGTGGCTGCGCATGGAATCCTACTGCGTAGCCGCCAACAATCAAATACTTAGCTCCGTGGGCGTTTAAGGTGGACAAGAGTTCTTTGAAGTCTGGGTACATCAGGTACCGCGCCCTTCATCGCATACAATTCTTGAGTAATTTCAGAAATCGCAGCCATCCGCTCATGCGCTGGCCGGCTTTGCCAATATCGGTATTCGTCGGCCTTCGCGTCATCAAAGCTGGTGTATTTGCGAAGGGTCTTATCCATACGTCTCGTTTGTAGCACGCAGGTCAGGCTTTTGCAATGGAACTCCGCCCCAGCATTTGTGACTACCTCGGTGCTTTGTGAATCCGCTGGGAGGCCCTACGTCCGGCGTTGATGGGAGTAGAATCTGACCATGGTGAGATTACTTGCCTGCCTGGTTACCGTGAGCATCGCGTTCGGTTGCGACGCGGATTATCCGATCTGGATACCGCGAAGCAGCACGGCGGATGCACTTTATCGCTTCATCAAGAATGGAAAGGCTGGGTATATCGACGCAAACGGACATGTAGTAGTTCCGCCGAAACTGACACCTTGGGGCAACTCCGGGTCTGAGTTTCACGATGGCCTACTTGAGGTTGCGGTAAGCGACGGCAAGTATGTTGACCGGACCGGAAAACTGGTCATTGACAGGGACCTTTACCGGGGCTGGGACTTCTCGGAAGGGCTGGCGGTCGCCGCGCGAAATGATGAACATCTCTGGGGGTACATCAACACTTCGGGAGAATTTGCCATTAGCCCTCGCTTCGAGTGGTCGCTATCGGACTATGTTTGGTCTTTCGCAGACGGCCTCGCCCGGATCAAGGTGAAAAATAAGTTTGGCTTCATCGATCACTCCGGAGCGTTTGTGATCCAGCCTCAACTCCTCGATGCAATCGACTTCAACGACGGTATGGCGAGGGTCGTGACGGAGGGGCCATGTGTCTATTTCCCTGACGGCCCGTGCGGCGCCTTCAACCCGGAACTCGTTGGCGGCAGCGAGGGTAGTAACCATCCTTCGTGCAAATTCACCTATATCGATAAGACGGGCGCCGTCATTACAAAGGCGCGGTTTGACTCAGCCCGCGATTTTTCTGACGGCCTTGCGCCTGTTCGTTTCGGCGCCCTTTGGGGTTTTATCGATAAGGCAGGCTTGATGGCGATCCCGCCCAGGTTCGAGGACGCCGAATCGTTCCATTCCGGACTATCACGCATTCGAATGGACGGCTTGTACGGGTACGCCGATAAGTCCGGCGAGATTGTCGTGAAGCCGCAGTACAAATACGCCGAGAGCTTCAGCGATGGACTCGCCGTGGTGGGTGATGATTGGGGGTATTGGTACATTGATCAGCACGGAAATCAACCGTTCCAACGTAAGTTCAGGGCCGCGAGCCCGTTCTTCAAGGGTCTGGCGAACGTCAGGCTGTCCGATGGTTTCGCGTATATCAACAAGAGCGGTCACATCGTGTTCAGTTATTGATCTCTTTCGAAAAGCTAAATAACAAAGCCGGTCTCGTGATGAGACCGGCCTTCATCTTTCCGACTGAAACTACTTAGTACCGGTAGTGATCCGGCTTGTACGGACCTTCCAAAGCCACTCCCAAATAATCCGCCTGCGGCTTGGTCAGCGTGGTCAGCTTCACGCCGATCTTGTCCAGGTGCAGCCGGGCCACTTCCTCGTCCAGCTTCTTCGGCAGCGTGTAGACACCCACTTTGTAGGTGTCCTTGTTCTTCCACAGGTCCAGTTGCGCTAGCGTCTGGTTCGAGAAGCTGTTGCTCATCACAAAGCTCGGATGGCCCGTGGCGCATCCCAGGTTCACCAGGCGTCCTTCGGCCAACATGAAGATGGCGTGCCCGTCCGGGAAGTTGTACATGTCCACCTGCGGCTTGATGTTGGTCCGCTTCACGCCCGGCGCGCCATTCAACGCGTCCACCTGGATCTCGTTGTCGAAATGGCCGATGTTGCAGACGATGGCCTGGTCCTTCATGTGCTTCATGTGTTCCAGCGTGATGATGTCCAAATTGCCGGTGCAGGTGACGTAGATGTCGCCGCGGCCGAGCGTATCTTCCACCGTGGTCACTTCGAAGCCTTCCATGGCGGCCTGCAGAGCGTTGATCGGATCGATCTCTGTCACCACCACGCGTGCGCCCATGCCACGCAGCGAGTGGGCGGAGCCCTTGCCCACATCGCCATAGCCGCAAATGACGGCCACCTTGCCCGCTACCATCACGTCAGTGGCGCGCTTGATTCCGTCGGCCAGCGACTCGCGGCAGCCATACAGATTGTCGAACTTCGACTTGGTCACCGAGTCATTCACGTTGATGGCGGGAACCAGCAGCTTGCCCTGTTCCTGCATCTTGTACAGCCGATGCACGCCCGTGGTGGTCTCCTCCGAGACTCCGCGCCAATCCTTCACGATGTTGTGCCAGTGCTTGGGATTTTCTGCGTGGACTTTCTTGAGCAGGTTTTTGATCACCATTTCTTCGTGGCCCGACGATGGCGAGTTCACCCACGGATCGCCATTCTCCAGCTCGTAGCCCTTGTGCAGCAGAAGCGTGACGTCGCCCCCGTCGTCGACAACCAGCTCGGGACCCTTGCCGTCCGGATGGCTGATGGCTTTGTAGGTGCACTCCCAGTATTCTTCGAGCGACTCACCTTTCCAGGCAAACACCGGTACTCCGGCGGCGGCGATGGCGGCCGCGGCGTGATCCTGCGTCGAGAAAATGTTGCAGCTGGCCCAGCGGACGCTCGCGCCCAGGTCGACCAGGGTCTCGATGAGCACCGCGGTTTGAATAGTCATGTGCAAGGAGCCCGTGACGCGGACGCCTTTGAGCGGCTTGCCGGCGCGTACTTTTTCCGGATGGACATCAGGCCGGGCATCTCAAACTCGGCAATGGAAATTTCCTTGCGGCCCCATTCCGCCAGGCTCATATCCGCCACTTTGTACTCGGTGGCGACGTTGTTAATGGTTGCTGTGCTCATTCGATCTCCTGCTGAAATTTTATATCTACCAATCTAGATATGTTGATATAATAGTACAGCTCACCCCATGGCGTCAATCCTCAAAAACCTGAGATTGCTGGCCGATCCCAGCCGGCTCCGTATCTTGTTGCTGGTAGAGCGCGAAGAGCTGTCGGTGGCCGAGCTGCAGGAGATCCTCGGCATGGGGCAAAGTCGCATATCGACCCATTTGGCCCAACTCAAGAATGCCGGACTGGTGGAGGATCGGCGCCACGGAAAGAGCATCCTCTACCGGTTGAAGCGCGGCGTGCAATCGAATGGATTCTCCGACATGCTGGGCGTTCTTCGGCAAGCCGCGGCAGAAATTCCGGAAGCCGAGCAGGACTCCGAGGCGTTGCGGCTGGCTTTGCGCCGCAGGCAAGACAAGATGCGCTCGTATTTCGACGAATTGGCGGGCAAGTTCGGGCGAAACTATGTGCCGGGCCGGTCCTGGCAGGGGCTGGCGGAAACCCTCCTGACGTTAATGCCGCCGATGGTGATCGCCGACTTGGGCGCCGGCGAAGGGACGTTCTCGCAATTGCTGGCCCGGCGATCGAAGAAGGTAATTGCCGTCGACAACTCGGAAAAGATGGTGGAGTACGGCCTCGAGCTGGCGCGCAAGCACGGCGTCAAGAATCTTGAATACCGCAAAGGCGACCTCGAAGAAGTGCCCATCCGCGACGCTACCGTGGATCTGGCGTTTTTCAGCCAGGCGCTGCATCACGCGCAACATCCCGAGCGAGCGGTGGCGGAGGCGGCGCGCATTTTGAAACCCGGCGGCCGCATCGTGGTTCTGGATTTACTTCGCCACAGCTATGAAGAGGCGCGTGAACTGTATGCCGACTTATGGCTCGGCTTCACCGAAGTGGAAGTCACACGGTTCTTGCGCCAAGCTGGTTTCAAGAACATCGAAACTTCGGTTGTACACAGCGAAGAAGACGCCCCGCACTTTGAGACGCTCTTAGCAGTCGGCGATAAATAGTCCGCCTGGTCGTCACTTCTTCGGGAATCCTGCACTCGCCTTGATTTCGCGGATTTGAAGAATGTGACGCTGTTCATGCGTCGAAATCTCGAGCAGGCATTGGTAGGCGTCCACTCCCCACTCAGGCACCGCATGCCCCCGAAGATCCTCAGCAGATGATCGAGCCATCGCGAGCAACTGGGCGTGCATGGCCAGAAACTTATTAAGCGCTTGCGCAGCGTCGATGTGCTGGTCTTTCGGATTCTGGTCTTGCGACGTTTTCTCGTGTCTTGTTCGATCGATTCCGTACCAAAGGACATCTGCGTCAGTCGCCGATTCGTTCAATTTCTTGGGCGGTTGTTTCAACGCATTCTGGAGCAACTTCCAATAGTTCGGCTCCGCGACGACGAGATGCTGCACTACCTCGGCGACCGTCCATCGATCCGGCTCCGGGCGAAAATTGAGCTGCGCGGCGGAGAGCGAAGAAACTTCGTCGGTTAGCCAGGCCTGGGTCATCTCCAGGTGGGCGACCAGGTGCTCGCGCTCCGCCTGAGTCATCGGATTGGCATACGCGGAAAGGGCCGCGGCGAAGAATGTGAACCCTGAAAGTGCCTTGGTAAGCGTAAACATTGAACCGGCTGAGCGCAATTGATGGGCCAGCCCGAACGTATACCAAAAGCGTATGGCCGCGTCGCCAGCCTGTCCACTAGCGGGATGCAACTGTCCGAAATCGCATCTACTGGCTGTCGGCGACCAGTAGCGCGCCGCGCGTTTTGAAGTTCCGCGCGAAAACGATGAGCGCGATCGCCAGCACCGCGATGCCAAAGGCGCAAACGGCCGGCCAGCCTTTGTATGCCCAGCAGAGGGCTCCCAACCACGAGCCGATGGATCCGCCGCTGAAGTAGCAGAACATGTACACCGTGTTCAGCCGGCTGCGCGCGTTAGGATCCAGCGCATAAATCCGCGTTTGATTGGCGACGTGGCCCGATTGCACGCCGATGTCGAGCAAAATCACGCCAACGATCAGCCCGGCCATTACTTTCCCGACAGCGCCCAGCAGGAGAAACGACGCCAATGTGGTCAGCAGCGCTAGGAGAATTGTGAACTGCGGTCCGCGCCGATCGGCGAGTCGCCCTACCAGGGGGGCGCACAAAGCACCTGCTGCGCCCACCAAGCCGAACAGTCCGGCTACCGACATTCCGTAATGATACGGTGGCGTCTGGAGCAGGAACACCAGCGTAGTCCAAAACGCGCTAAACACGCACAGCAGCGCTGCGCCCAGGAAGGCCGATTCACGCAGGGCCGGATGGTCGCGCACCAGGTCCACCAGAGACCGCATCAGCGCCGGCCATCCCAGCGAGTTCTGGGGCGGAAGCCTTGGCAATCGCGCGCGAAGAAGCAACATCAATGCCAGCATGGCGAGCGCGGCGATTACATATACCGAACGCCATCCAAAGAACGACGCAACTACGCCACTAACGTGCGGGCCAGGAGAATTCCGATCAGCAGCCCGCTGAAAACCGTGCCCAACACGCGTCCACGGCTGTTTTCGGGAGCAAGCTGCGCGGCAAAAGGCACAATCACGTGCACGGCAGCGCCACACGCTCCGACGGCGAAACTCGCGATCGAAACCCAGATCAGATTCCGGGCCGTAGCCACGGCGCACAACGCTAGGCAAGCCCCCAACAGCAGGGCGGTGAGCAGCGCCCGCCGGTCGCGACTATCGCCCAGCGGAACGAAGATCAGCATCCCGATGGCAGTGCCCACTTGGGTGAGCATCGCCACCAGCCCGATCATGCCGACGCTTACAGAAAACGTCCGCGCCATCGTGGCCAGCAAGGGCTGCACGTAGTAAATGTTCGCGACGATGACGCCGACGCTCAGCGCCATTAGACGCACGGGAACGTTGTTGTTGGAATCGCTCACTCGATGAATTCGATGAACGATGTGGCTATTCGGCTGCTTCTTCTTCGGAAGGCTGCGGCTCCGGCTCACCGGCTTCTTTGCGCGCGTGCTCGAACAGGAAGTTCAGCGTCTTGTTGCTGCGGATTTGATACGCGATCCGGCTCAGGACGCCATCCTTTTGCAGCTTTTTGCGCACGGCGGCTACCGGCTCGCGCTGCTGCTTGGCAATGCGCTGAACCTCGGCGTCCACTTCGTCGTTGGTGGGCGCAATGGCCTCTCGCTCGGCGATTTTATCCACCAACAGCGAGGCCTTCACATCGTGCAGGGCCTTGGGCCGCTGCGCATCTTTCAGCTTTCCCCAATCGATCTTCAGCTTGGTGGGATCGATGCCGCGCTCGGCTAACTCGCGGAACTGATTTTCGACTTGCGATTCGATCTGGCGCTCAATATACGCTTCGGGCACCGGGAATTCGTGCGTCTCGATGAGCTTGTCGATCAGCTGTTCTTTCGCCTTCTGTTGCGAGGCGTATTCGCGCTCATGAAATATGGCTTTGCGCACGGCCTCCCGCAGATCGCCGAGGGTTGGATAATCGCCCAGATCCTGCGCGAATTCGTCGTTCAACTCCGGCAATTCCTTGGTGCGGATGGTAGTCAGCTTCGCGCGAAAGCGCACCGTTTTGCCGGCCAGCCGTTCTTGCCCGAAGTCCTCCGGATAGGTGACTTCAAACTCTTTCTCTTCCTCCGGCG
This sequence comes from Bryobacterales bacterium, assembly GCA_963747945.1. Classification (GTDB taxonomy): domain Bacteria; phylum Acidobacteriota; class Terriglobia; order Bryobacterales; family Bryobacteraceae; genus Palsa-89. Next base: position 568,542 of record CAVVHB010000019.1, on the reverse strand, counting down.
ACATGCCCCGCAATGCTTCGGAAAAGCCCGCCATGGTATCGGGATCCCCAACGTGCAGCACCACCTCGTCCTGATGGACCGGCTGATCCACGCCCGACAGGCTGTCGAGAGTAACCACCGCGTAGTCGCCGTCGGCCACGGCGCGCGGCTCAACATTTACGAACTGCGATTTCTGCTCGCGGATCTCGTCCAGCCGCTTCGCGATGTCTTCATCGCTTACTTCCGGCTCACTGTAGTGAACCGTTACGCCGCGGTAATCTTTCAGCTCTATCTCCGGCGCTACTTCGAACTCGGCTTTAAAGCGCAGGGGTTCGCCATCATGGAAATGAACGTCCTTCACATTCGGACGCCCCACCACTTCCAGGTGCTCTTCTTCCACCTTTTGCCGGAAGTATTTTGGCAGAAGATTTTCCAGAACGTCGTCTCGCACCTGCTTGGAGAATTTGGTGCGGATCAGGCTGGCTGGCGCCTTGCCTGGACGGAAGCCCGGCAGTTTAGCCTTCTGCTGGATGTTCGCCACAACGCGATCTGTCTCCCGTGCGATTTCATCCACGGGGACAGTAACTTCAATTTCGTGCTTGCAACCTTCGACTAACATTAGGAGTGGAAACGGACGGGGTTCTTGGGGCCCCTGCTTATATTGAAGCATCGAGGCCCCTGTGGAGGCAATGGCTACTTGTCGTCTTTACTTAGCGACGGCGGTGAGCTTGGCGCCTTCCTTGAGCGCCTCGGCCTTGTCGGTGGCTTCCCAAGTGAAGGTGTCCTCCGCGCGGCCGAAGTGGCCGTAGTAGGACGTCTTGCGATAAATCGGCCGGCGCAGCTTCAGGGTCTCGATCATCCCCTTGGGCGTAAGCTTGAAGTTCTGGCGGACCAATTCCACCAGGTGCTGTTGATCCACCTTGCCGGTTCCGAAGGTATCCACCATAATGGAAACCGGTTCGGCCACGCCGATGGCATAAGCCAGTTGTACTTCGCAACGCGACGCCAGACCCGACGCGACAATGTTCTTCGCCACGTAACGCGCCATGTAGCAGGCCGAACGGTCCACCTTCGTCGGATCCTTGCCCGAGAACGCGCCACCGCCGTGACGGCCCATGCCGCCGTAGGTGTCGACGATGATCTTGCGGCCGGTGAGACCGGTGTCGCCGTGCGGTCCGCCGATGACGAAGCGGCCGGTCGGGTTGACGTGATACTTGGTGCCTGAATCCACCAGACTCCCGCCTACCACCGGATCGATGATGAACTTCTTCACGTCTTCGCGGAGCTGCTCTGTGGTCACATCGTCGTCATGTTGCGTGGATAGAACAACCGCATCGATGCGCACCGGCTTATTGCCGTGATACTCCACCGAAACCTGGCTCTTGGCGTCAGGACGCAGATAGGTGAGCTTGCCCGTCCGGCGGATCTCGCTCTGCTGGCGAACCAGCTTGTGGGCCAGCATGATCGGCAGCGGCATCAGCTCAGGGGTTTCATCGGTCGCAAAGCCGAACATCAAACCCTGATCGCCCGCGCCGCCCGTGTCCACGCCCATGGCGATGTCGGGTGACTGCGTCTGGACAACGTTGAGGATGCCGCACGTTTTGGCATCGAAGCCCATTTTCGCATCCGTGAACCCGATGTCGGCAATCACCTCGCGAGCCAGTTTCGGAACGTCCAGGATCGCCTTGGTGGTGATTTCGCCCGCCACAACGCAGATGCCCGTAGTGACCAGCGTTTCGCAAGCCACGCGGCTCATTGGGTCAACCGCCAACGCGGCGTCCAGCACCGCGTCGGAAATCTGGTCCGCCATCTTGTCGGGATGTCCCTCGCTAACGGATTCCGACGTAAAAATATGCCGTAATTTTTCTGACACCGATTAAGCCTCCTCAAGCTTCCTTCTAAGAAATTGGGCGGTCGAGATTTTCCGACCAAGAACCAAGAGGAAAGTCTATCGCTTCAGAATCATCCCGGTCAATGAAACCGGGGGTCCATCCCTGACGCCCCTTCGTAACTTTGGTTCTAGTCCCTCATTGTAATCGGGCGGTTGTATGCAATGCAAATCAGGGGCTAGGGGTTGGGGGTTGGCAATCGCGGCACGCTCGTTCGGGATGGGGCATTCCGGTTCTGCCTGGGCGCTGGTCAGCGGCCGCGAATCGCGTCCACCAGCGAGACATGGTTGTCATCCAGTATCGTGCCGGTGGCGCGCTCCAAAGCCGCGCGAGCCTTCAGATAGGCGCTCTTGGCAACCACCACCGTGGACCTGGCCTGCGCCAGAAAGCTTTGATACTGAATGATAAAGAAGGCAGTGGACGCCCCCACGTCAAACTTAGCCTGCTCGGTATCGAGAGACTCCTGCTGCAGCTTCTGGGTCTCGACCGCTGCCTGATAGGACGCCCGCGCCCGCCGCATGGCGATCAGGGCGTCTTCCACTTCCAGTTGGGCCTGCTTGCGCAGCTGTTCTTCAAGAACCTGGCTCTGGCGGAGCAGAATCTCGTCGCGCGTGACGTCCGCCTGGGCGATCCGATTGCGCAGCGGCAAGGTAACATTGAGGCCAATTCCGTAGGTGGGGTACTTGCGCGTGGCAAGCTGTTCCAGTGCATTGCCATAACCGCCGATCAGTGGTGAATTGATAGCGGGTATCAAGGGATTTGTTTGAGCTGCCAGCGCGCTGTTTTGAGCCGTGCCCACCAGATCCACCTCCGGCCGCAAACCGTTGCGCGACCCCTGCAGGCTGATCTGTGTGTTTTCCAGTTGGACGCCAGCCTGCCGTAAGTCCGGCCGGTTGGCGAATGCAAGTGCCACCAAATCCTGGAGCGGCCGGGTTTCGTCGGTCCCGGGAACTTCGATGGTGTCAGTGGGAATGATGCGCGCGTTCAGCACGTCGGGGTCGTTGTCCGTGCGGCGCGTGATCACGTTCTTCACGATCGCTTCCTGCTCCTCCAGCAACCCCCGCGAGTCGATCAGATCCTGGCGGATGGTGTACACCTGCGCATTGGCGCGCGTCAGCTCAACGGGCGCCTGTGTTCCCTCATCCACCTCCGCTTTGGTATCGGTGTACAGCTTCTCGGCCGAAGCCAGTGTCTCTTCTTTCACTTTGACGTCTTCATAGAGCGCCACCAGATCCGTGTAGAGGCGCACCACGCCGTAGACGGTGGCGATGAGCTGCTGCTGCACTAGCAACCCCGCGATTTTCTGCTCGTTCTTCGAAATGCGAATGAAGCGCCGATTTACCGCCAATCCGAAGCCGCGCAGCAGCGGCTGGGTTATGGTGAATCCGGCACTGGAGGCGGTGTAGGGGCTAAAAGCGCTCTGCAGAGAGTTGGTGGTGTAGCGCGCGTTGTCGAAACTTGCGTTCAGTTCCGTGCCCGTGCCGAACCCCTGCGTGTAGGCTGCGTTGGCGTTGGTGGTGTTGCCGGAAAGCGCGTTGACGCCGTACGCCAGCGGATCCGTATCGGGCGTGGTGGTATGCGTCCAGTTGAGTTGCCCGGTTAGCGCCGGGTCGAATTGCGGAATCGCCGGGCCCAACGAAAGTGGAACCGACTGAAGCAGGGAAAGATTGTCCAGCTGCTCGGAGAGAGCCCCGAGTTCGGAAGGGTTGGTCGGCACCGATCCGGCTGCACCCACGGAAGGCGTCGCCGCCGATGTCACCAGTGGGCTGGCTGGTCCGCCGACGCCCACCGGCACTTCAAACACGTTATAGGTTAGCCCTCGCACCACGCCGCCGCCCTTGGCGCGCAGCAATTCCGTGTCGGCCGCGGGAATCGCATAACGCTCGAGTTGAATGTCGAGATTGTTTTGAATGGCCAGCGTGATCGCGTCCGGCAGCGAAAGATAGATGTTGCCGGAGCGCAGCAGCTGCCGGATGAGAGGCGTGTTCGACAGATCCACCGGCGCGACGGGATGCTCTACGTAGGGCTCCTTCAACCAGTTGAACAGTTCGGCGGGAAACCCCTCCGGCTCGAGCAGGAACAAACAGAGAAATACGGCGCTAATCTTTTTCATCATGGATTTGGTTTAGGGTACACGGCCAACGGTACCGCTTGCTTATGCGCGCGGCTCAGGAGCGGTGATTGTGAGTGACCGCGGATTCTGAACCACGGCCGTGAGGGAGTGGGCACAAGCTAGTGGGGGCGCTTGGATACGCTTCCGTCGCCCGCCGTCACCAGGACCGGATGAACCTTCACACCTTCCTGGACGGCGTCGTTCGGATTCGCGATCACGCGCTGCCCGTCGCTCAGCCCCGATAGAATTTCGATATTGCTTCCGTAGTCCCGGCCGACAACCACGCGCTGGAAGTGAACGGCGTCGCCTGAGTCCAGCACGGCCACCATGGTCCCTTGCGGGCGCACCGAAAGCGTGTCGCTCGGAAGCAGGAGCGGTGGATCTTTGCGCGGAAGATGCAAGTCCACTTCCACGTACATGCCGGGCAGCAGCTTACCCTCCGGATTCGGCACCTGGACCTCCACCAGCAGCGTGCGGCTGGCGGGATCCAAAGCGTTCGCCGTGCGCGTGACGGCTCCCGAGAATTTGCGCTCGGGAAGCTCGGGTGTTGCCAGCGACGCCATCTGTCCAACATGCACATCGGAGGCGCTGGATTGCGGCACGTTCAGGTAGGTGCGCAGAAGATTGGTTTGCGCGATGCGAAACAGCATCGTGCTGCCCGTGTTCACCAGCGTTCCGACATCCACGTTGCGCAACGTGACCACGCCGGCAAACGGCGCGCGCACCTTCAAATACCCCTGCATGTCCGTCAACCGTCCGACATTGGCTTGCATGGCCGAGATATTTCCTTTGGCGGCGTCCACGGCCCGCTCCAGCGCCTTCACGTTGGCGGCCTGGGCCTGATACTGCGCCTGGTACTGATCGTTATCCTGCTTGGAAACGGCGCCGCGCCGCACCAGATTGTCCCAGCGAGTGGCCGTCACCTTCGCGATCGATTCGTTGGCTTTGCCCTCTTCCAGAGCCGCGCTGGCGCGCGCCAGGTCCGCCTGCGACTGCTCCACCGAGGCTTGCGCCTGACGCACCTGCTGATCCAGATCCGGCGCCTCCATTTCAGCCAGAAGCTGGCCGGCGGTAACACGGTCGCCAATGTCCACGTAACGGCGCTGCACGTAGCCTTCCGCCCGCGCCAGAATCGGAGCTTCCGTCACCGCCTGGATATTGCCGGGCAGCAGCAGATCGCCCATGCCCGATGCTCTCTTCGCCGCAACCACGGTTACATTGGGCAGCGCGTCACTTTGCACGCTAGCTTCGGCGGTGATCTGCAGATCGCGCCGGTGATGCGGGATATAACCCAAAAAGAACGCCGCCACAAAGACCGCGGCCACCAGCAAAAGCAGCATCGCGATCTTGCCGCCGGAAGGCCGCTCGGGATGTTCCAGCGCCGAGTGCGCGCCGTGCGAATTTTTTTGCGCCAGTTGACGCGTCAGACGTTCGATTTCAGCGCGCAGCTCCAACTCGGTGGCCGGCGCGGGACGCTCCAGCGCGCCATCGTGCGGGATTATCAGGTTCGTCAATGGTCGATGATGTCATCGTTGCAGTAGCTCAGGCATTTTGAATTAATACGACTTCAATAAAAATGCGGATTCAGACAACCCCTCGCGCTCTTCTTCTTCGATCTGTTTGTCGTGATCGACGGGCGGCTGTTTTCGCATGTAGCTGTAAACGATCGGCACAATGAGCAACGTGGTCACGGTGGCCATGAGCAAACCCCCGATCACAGCCCGGCCCAAGGGTGAGTTCTGCTCCGCGCCCTCGCCGATCCCGAGCGCCATCGGCAGCATGCCGAGTATCATGGCCAGCGCGGTCATCAGCACCGGCCGCAAGCGCGTGTAACCGGCCGAAAGAGCCGCCGCGCGCGCTCCCTTTCCCTCCATTCTTTCGTCGTTAGCGAACACTACCATTAGAATGCTATTGGCCGTGGCCACTCCGATGCACATGATGGCGCCCATCAACGACGGAACATTCAGGGTGGTTTGCGTTACATAGAGCATCCACAGGATGCCGGCCAAGGCGCCGGGCAGGGCGCTCAGAATGATGAACGGATCCACCCAGGATTGAAAATTGACCGCCATCAACAGGTATACCAGAACGATGGCGGCCAGCAGGCCCAGGCCCAGGCGATAGAAAGAACTCTGCATGGTGGCGGCCTGCCCGCGCAAAAAGATTTCGGTTGTCTTGGGAATCTTGGTGTTCGCTATTATTTTTTCCACTTGCGAAGCCACGCCGCCCAGGTCCCGGCGGTCGATGTTCGCATACACGTCGAAGACCGGTTGCACATTGTAATGATTTAGGATCTCGGGGCCCGTGATATGTTCTACGGTGGCCAGGTTCGACAGCAATTGTGTTTGATACGGCAGCGCACCCGGGTTTCCGTAGGCCGCCGAGTTCTGATTCGGCGACGCTCCAGTGGAACCATCCGCCTGGTTCGCCACGCCGGCCATGGAGCCGGGAGTGTTGAACGCCACCGCGGAACCGGCTGCCGAGACGGGAGTTCGCATTAGCTTATCTACCGAGTCGATCTTGTACTGCGGCGTCTGGATCAGGATGTTGTAGCTGACGCCGTTCTTCCAGTTCAGCCAGAAATTCGGGGCTACCTGGCTGCTGCCGCTGAGGGAAATTAGCAAACTGCTCGCGACATCTCTTTGCGTCAGACCCAGCTGCCCGGCCTTGATGCGATCTACGTTCACGCGCAGCTCTGGTGCATCCACCACCTGGTGAATATGAACGTCGGCGGCGCCCGGAACGCGCGCGATTTTCTCTTCCAAGCCCTGGGCGATTGCATAATTAACGTTGGCGTCGCGGCCGGTCACTTGCACGTCGATGGGCGCTGGCAGCCCGGAGTTGAGAATTTGATTGGTGATATTGGCTGCTTCGAAGAAGAAGACAATGTTGGGGAACTTTTCGTTCAGCCGCTTGCGTAAGCGTTCCGTCGTGATTTCGGTGGGCGCGTGGTCCGGGGTCATCGAAATGAGAATATCGCCGTCGTTGCTGCCGATTACCGTGCTGTCTCCAAAGGCGAGATTGAATCCGCCCGGAGGCACGCCAATATTGTCGAGAATGGTGTCCAGCTCCCCCGCCGGGATCACATTGCGAATCTCCCTTTCAATCTCGGCGAAGATCAGCTCCGTTTTCTCGATGCGCGTTCCCGCCGGCGCCTGTGCGTGCAGGCGAATCTGTCCGGAATCTACCGTGGGGAAGAAATCCCTTCCCACCAGGTAGACCAAACCCAGTGAGCCTACCGAAAAAAGCAGGAACACCGTGAGAACGGCGGCGCGATGATCGAGCGCCCAGTCGAGCAATCCCGTATAGGAGGCGCGAAAGCGCTCGAATTTGCGATTGAATGCGAAATGGATGCGCCAGATCAGCGGGTGCCCTTCGGCCGTCCCGCCCTCGCCGTGCTCGCCGGATCGATACATGTCCACTTCCGGCTTCAATAAGTAGTGCACCATAGTGGGAATCAGCGTGCGGGACAACATATATGACGCCAGCATCGCGAAAACCACCGCCAGCGCCAGCGGTGTAAACAGAAACTTGGCCGCGCCCGTTAAGAGCAGAACTGGCGCGAACACAATGCAGATTGAGAGCGTGGAGACAAACGCCGGGATCGCGATCTGTTGCGCGCCGTCCAGCACCGCTCGCACCAGCGGCTTCTTCATCGCGAGATTACGGTGCGTGTTCTCAATTTCCACGGTGGCGTCATCCACCAAAATGCCCACCGCAAGAGCCAGCCCGCCCAAAGTCATTACGTTGATGGTTTGGCCCATTAGCTTCAGGATGATCAGGGAGGTCAAGATGGACAGAGGAATCGAGATGCAAACGATCACCGTGCTGCGCCAGCTTCCCAGGAACAACAGGATCATCAGGCCGGTCAATAAAGCCGCGATGATGCCTTCCCTCACCACGCCATTGATGGCCGCTCTTACAAACAACGATTGATCGAAGAGCTGCCGCACCTTCAAGGCCGGCGGGATGGCCGCTTCAATTCTGGGAAGCGCCGCCTTCACTTTGTTCACGATGTCGAGCGTGGAAGCCTGCCCGTTGCGCAGGATCGTCAGCATCGCGCCGCGGGTTCCATTGGTCCGCACAATGTTCTGTTGAACCGCGAATCCGTCCCGCACCGTGGCAACGTCCTTCAGATAAACGGTTGCGCCGTTCACCGTCTTGACCGGCAGATCGTTCATGTCGCTAATGATCTCGGGACTGCTGTTGATGCGAACCGCGTACTCAGTGTCGCCCACCTTGATGGTGCCGGCCGGCAGGATCAGGTTCTGTAGATTGAACGCGTTCGAGACATCGATGGCCGACAACTGCTTGGCGTAAAGCGCGTTCGGGTCCAGATCCACCACCACCTGTCGCTGCTTGCCGCCGTATGCGCCGGGCACCGCGGCGCCTTGCACCGTGGCGAGTGGAGTGCGGATGAAGTTCTGGGCCAGATCGTAGATTTCCTGCTCGCTCAAGGTCTTGCTTTCCAGCCCCAATTGCAGAATCGGCACACTGGAAGCGTCGTACTTCAGCACGTTGGGCGGGAAAATCCCGGGCGGCATGGCGCGCGTCACGACGTTCGCAATCGCCGAGATCTGCGCCATCGCCATCTCGACCTTGACGTTGGGCTGAAAAAATACGCGAACCACCGAGACGCCGTAATAAGATTGCGACTCGATGTGCTCGATGTCATTGACCGTGGTGGTCATGCCCCGTTCGAAGACCGTGAGAATTCGGCTTTCCATCTCCGACGGCGACATGCCACTGTAGTTCCAGACAATGCTGACGACAGGGATGTCGATGTAGGGGAAAATGTCGATCGGCATCGTGATGATTGAGACCACTCCGAGCAGCAGAATGGCCACGGACATCACAACGAAGGTATAAGGGCGGCGGAGGGCTAAACGGACTATCCACATACACAGCTCAAGCTATATGTTAGTAAAGATGATTCTTCGAGCCGCCAGGTTAGTGGCCCTTTGGAGCTACCTGCCGGCCGGATGTTGCCCCGTAACTAATTCATTCGTAAAAACTTGGTTGCTCAAGTTCGCTTTGGCCGGATGCGGATGGATTGCGCTTCCGAAGGACCCGGCACATCCGTGGGACCGAACTCAACTGTAGCTACCGAGCAAGGATAACCAGATGATCGTTGGAACCGGGCATTGCAGCGATACGGATCGCATTGCGCCGGAGCACCTCGGCTGCAATCTCGGTCGGATAATTGCAGGAACGGAGAATAACGACGTCAACTCCTGGGACCCGGCTCAGCAGATCTTCGAAATCGCTGTCCGTGGAGACCAGAATGAAATCCCGGGCCGAGGCGTATTCGAGAATCCTGAGATCGCCCACGCCAGCAAGCCCGTTTCGTAGAGCGCTTTCGGAATCGGGAAAGAGATCACGTAACAATTCGACCAGCCTTGGTGAAAGGCTTTCGTCGAAAAGAAGTTTCATCCCATGGAGGCCTTGCCCCTTGCTGCCAATTCGGCGGCATAGGCATAAACGGCCAGGAAGTCATCAGGCTCCAATTGAGGGTAATCGGACAGGATTTGTTGCTGGGATGCCCCGCCTGAGAGCCACTCCAAAAGCTCCTGAACTGTAATGCGATGCCCGCGAATGCACGGCTTACCGAATCGCACTTCGGGATCGATTGTTATCCGATCCAACAATGAACTCCGGACTTCCGCCATTGTGCTTCCTCACACTATTCTATAGCGTCGCAAGGCGGTGGACGGCGCTAACAGCGGCCTGGCGTTAGCTCGGCACCAGGTCCGATATAATCCGCTCATGCGACGTAGAGATTTCGTCACCGGCCTGGCCGCTGCAACTTCGGTTGCTTCCGCCCAGCCTCCGTCCCCTCCCGTCCCGCGCAAGGGGCGGTTAAAGCAATGTCTCACGCGCGGCGTCTTCGATCCCAAAATGCCGTTCGAAGACGTGTGCCGTGAGGCTGCGCGGCTGGGCTGCCAGGGCTTCGACCTGGTTCCCGCGCAAAACTGGCCGATCCTGAAGAAATACGGCCTGATCCCCACCATGCGTTTTCCCAACACCGGCGTCAGCATTCCGGATGGCATCAATCGCAAGGACGTGCAAGATGCGCTGGTAAAATCGATGGGCCCGGCGATCGATGAGTGCGCGGCAGGCGGATGTCCCAACCTGATCACCGTCTCCGGCAGCCGCCGGGGCATGTCCGACGCCGAGGGGGCCGACAATTCCGTCGCGTTTCTGAATCGCGTGAAGGCGCAGGCCGAGGACAAAGGCGTCACCATTTGTCTAGAGCTGCTCAACAGCAAGATCGATCACAAGGACCAGATGTGCGATCACACCGCCTGGGGCGTGGAGGTTTGCCGCCGCGTGAACTCACCCCGCGTGAAGCTGCTGTTCGACATTTATCATATGCAGATCATGGAAGGCGACATCTGCCGAACCATCCGGGACAATTTCCAGTGGATCGCGCATTTCCACACCGGCGGCGTGCCGGGGCGCCATGAGATCGACGGCACGCAGGAGCTGAACTACCACTTCGTGGCGCAAACCATCGCCGAACTCGGCTTCACCGGCTACATCGCGCACGAATACAAGCTGAGTCCGGGCAGGGATGGAGTGCAGGCGCTGAGTCAAGCGATAGAGATCATGGACGTTTAATGCTGGAAAGTGCCCTAAAAACTAGGGCCGCTGGACCCACGAACGAACGTCGCGCCTTGCGACAGCTATACATCTTGTTCTCGGTTTGCTGGACCGCCATTGTCGTCTTTGGAATTCACTTTCACTGGTCACATCATCAGGCGCGGTGGACCACCAAGTTCATGTGGACCGCAGGGTTTGTTCTAGTTCCACCGGCCTTGGCGTACCTGCTATTTTACGTCATATTTCAAGTCGTAAAACGGATCGACAGCGCCTTGATGCGGTACACAATTAGCGCACGCTACAAATGAATAATCCCGCGCTGGATCGCCGCCGTCGCGGCCTGTGTCCGATCATCCACGCTCAGCTTGCTCAGGATGCTCTTAACGTGGTTTTTGACGGTGTGCTCCGCGATGCCCAGCGCGTATGCAATCTGCTTATTGCCGTAGCCCTTCACGATCAGCGAGAGTACTTCCGCTTCGCGCGCGCTCAATCCGGCGGGCAGGGCACTCGACTCGAGCGCGGCCGCCACTCCGGCGGGGAGATAATTTTCTCCCGAATGCACGGCGTGGATGGCGCGAATCAGCTCGTCGTGCAGCACGTCTTTCGTCAAATACGCCCGGGCGCCGGCCTGCAGGGCGCGCCGAACGTCCTCATCGCCGCCGTAGGTGCTGAGCGCGATAATGTGCGCCTGCGGAAACTCAGCCCGGATGGCTCGTGTCGCTTCCACGCCGTTCATCTCGGGCATGCGTACGTCCATGAGGCTGACGTCGGGACGATGCTTACGGAACAGCTCCACGGCTTGCAGACCGTTCCCCGCTTCGGCCACCACCTGCATATCCGGTTGAGCGTTGATGATGGTCTTCACGCCCACGCGCGCAATCAGATGATCCTCCGCGATGAGGAGGCGGATGGCTTGATCTGCCGCTTGATCCGACTGGACAGGACCCGTCATTACGAGAGCGGCACTGTCACGGCTACTTCCGTGCCCTGGCCTGGTTCGCTGTGCAATTGAAGCTCGCCGCCCAGCCGCTCGGCGCGCTCGCGCATCCCTAGCAGGCCGAAGTGGCCGCCCACTTCCGAAAATGCTTCATCCTGCTCGAAGCCACGGCCGTCGTCGGCTACTCGCAAACTCAATGTCCGGCCGGCCATTTCCAGATGGATGCGCACGTGGCTGGCGCGCGCATGTTTCACGGCATTGGTGACTGCCTCTTGCGCGATGCGCAGCAGATGCTGCTCGGTCTCTTCCGGCAGCGGGCGGTTCTCGCCTTCGACATCCACGTGAATTTCGACCGCGGAGCCCGCCGTCCACTGGTGAGCGGCTTCCGACAGCGCGGCCGGCAGGTCTTGCCCTTCCAGTGCCGAAGCGCGCAGATCCATCACAGACCGGCGAGCCTCGGTCAAACTGTGCCGCACCATTTTGCGCGCCAGCTCCAGGTGTTTGCGCGCCAGGTCCACGTGCGCGTTCAGCGTCAGCGCCACGGCGTCCAGTTGCGATGAGATCCCCACGAATCCTTGCGCCAGCGTGTCGTGAATCTCGCGCGCCAGACGCCCGCGCTCTTCCAGAACCAGCGAAAATCGTTGGCGGATTTGACGAAGCCGCAAGTTGTATAAACCCCAAATACTCGCGGCAGCCAGGGCGGCGCAAAAATATCGGAACCAGGCGGTCTCATAGAAATGCGGCAGCAGCTCGAAGGCGAACGACGCTTCGCCCGACGGGCCGTTCGGCACCACGGCGCGAACCGTGAATCGGTATTTGCCGTGCGGCAGGCTGTTGTAATTGGTCACGCGCCGCGCAACCGAGCTGATCCACTCGCCATCCAGACCCTCCAGCCGATAGGAATAACGCACGCGCTCGGGAGCGCTGAGATAGATGCCTGTGTATCGGAACTGCATACGGCCATTGCCGGGCGCAAGTTTGGCCGTTTCCGCCACTGAGATGGGATGCCCGTCCACCGTCACCTCCAGCAGATGAACAACGGGGGCCGCGAGGGCCATCGGCCGATCGTTGGGGTCCAGCACGGCCAAGCCTCGGCTGGTGGGAAACCACAGGCGTCCATCGCTGCTTCTGTCGCCACCGCCGCTGGTGGGATAACCCGGAGCGCACTGCGCGCTACGCAGCCCGTCCGCCACGCCATAGTTTACCGGCTGAACTTTTCGGATCTTGCCATTGACCAAATCCCAAAGTTCCTGTTTGCGGACGCGGCAGATCCCGCGCGTCGTGCTCAACCAAAGCGAGCCGTGGCCATCATCCTCGATGTGCGAAACGTTGTCGCTCAACAGGCCGTCCCGAGCCGTGACGTGGAAGAACTCGCCGTTCCGCAGCGCGTCCAATCCTCCGCCGAACGTGCCGATCCACAGCGTGCCGTCCGTGCCTTCCTCCAGCGACCGAATCTCATTGCTCGAAAGACCGTCGGCGACGGTGTAAAGGCGCAACTGACCGTTGTTCATCCGCCATAGGCCGTCGCCGTACGTACCGGCCCACAAACTGCCATCGCGCGTACCGCACAACACCACGGCATCGTTGTTGAGCTGGGATCCGCCGGGAATCGCGATGCTCGGCTTGCCGTCCCCCAGTTCCAGAACGCCGGCGGGAGTTGCCACCCACAATTTGCCGCCACGGTCCTGAAGGAAATCGAACGCCACTCTTCGGTTGAGCGGATCGTTCCAGACCGGATTCACGAAATGGCCGTCGTGCAAGCGGCTTGGTCCGCCACGCGCCGCAATCAGCAAGTCGCCGTCCTGGCTCTCACGGATGGAGAAAATCTCGTTGCTCGGCAGGCCGTCTTTCTGGGTATAAAATCGCGCCGGCTTTCCGTCCTCCATCTGCATCAGGCCGCGATCGTGAAAGCCGACCCAAATCCTGCCGCGGTGGTCCTGATAAACGGTGGTGGGCTCATCGCTCGGCAGGCCTTCCGATTCGCCGTACATGCTAAACAGATCGTTCCGCAGCCGATTGAGACCGCTGTTCATCCCCACCCAGAGGTTGCCCTCGGTATCTTCGTAAATGCAGCGCACCCACTCGCGCTCGTGCGAACTCGCCAGCGGGCTGCTGATAAAGCGCCCGTTCTCCAGCCGGGCCAGTCCACCGTCGGTGCCTGCCCACAGGTTCCCGTCGCGGTCTTCCCATACGGCGCGAACGAAGTTGTCCGGCAGCCCGTTGTCCACTGTGTAATGCCGCAGAACACCCCCTGGACTCCGGCTGAGTAGACCGAAGCTGCCACCTACCCAAAGATCGCCGTGCCGGTCCTGCAGAAGCGAGACAACAATGTCGCCCACCGGACCAAGCACAGACACAAAGCGATTGCCCTCATGGCGAACCACTCCGCCAAAACCGGCCACGTAGATGCTCCCGTCCGGTCCGCAATAAATGGTGCGCACCGCCTGAATGGGGAGTCCCTGGCGCGGACTGTAATTGTCGAACTTTCCATCCTGGAAACGGTTCACGTATAGCCCGGCCACTACCCAGATGGCGCCGGATGGATCTTCCGTGATGGAGTTGATGGACGAGTCGCTCAAGCCATCTTTTTTCGTAAAGGTGGTGAACTTTCCGTTGCGATAGCGCGTGAGCCCGGCCAGCGTTCCGATCCACAGGCTTCCATCTTTGGCCGCCCACAGCGCCCCAACGCTGTTGCTCGGGAGTGCGCCGTTCTCTTTGTTGAAGACCACAAAGTCGTAGCCGTCAAATTGCGCCAGGCCTTCATCGGTGCCCAGCCACAGATAGCCGTCCTTGGTTTGTGCGATGGCGCGAACGGTGTCTTGCGGCAACCCGTGTTCCTGGGTCCACACGGTGCGCGTATATTGCGTCAACGCGCGGCGGGGGTTCAGGGCGGACGCGGGTTGAAGCAGCGCGCCTAGCGCCAGGACGGCGAAAAAAACCTTTGGCAACACTCTTGATTTTAGATGATTGGCCCTCCCCGCGCTGATTCCGCCTTTGAGCTAACATCGATGTCACATGAGGTTTCCGTCGATCTGTGTACCTGATGATCCTGCCAATGGCAGCGTGTTTCAGCGCGCACTCCCAGTGGCTGAATTACCCCACGCCTGGAACTCCGCGCACGCCTGACGGCAAACCGAACCTCTCCGCTCCCGCTCCGCACGCGACCAATGGTAAGCCGGATCTGGCCGGCGTCTGGCAAGTGGAACCCACGCCTGCCAGTGAATTGAAGCGCCTCTTCGGCGACTTGAGTGTCGAGAACGTGCTGGGAGACACTTCGGCCGCCTACTCAAAATATCTGGTCGATATTCTCGTCGACTTCCCTCCCAACGATGCGCCCCTCCGGCCCGAATTCGCCGACGTAGTTCGACAAAGGTCGAAAGAGGTGTATCCATTGACACGCTGCCTGCCGCTCGGAATACCGGGTGACGACGTGCTGCCCGGTCCTTTCAAGATCATTCAAACGCCCCAACTAATCCTGGTACGCAACGAGTACGAAAACACCTTTCGCCAGATTTATCTGGATGGCCGCAAAGTTCCGGCCGATCCGGAGCCGCTGTGGTTGGGATATTCGGTTGGAAAATGGGAAGGAAATACGCTAGTGGTGGACACGGTGGGGTTCAACAATAAGGGCTGGTTGGATGGTATGGGTCACCCGCGCAGCGAAGCTCTGCACGTGGTGGAGCGCTTCCACCGGCGCGATTTCGGACATCTGGATGTCGAGGTCACTATCGACGATCCCAAGGTTTATACCAAGCCGTTCTCCGTTAAATTCGCTGAGCTTCTACAGCCGGATAGCGACGTCACGGAGTATTTCTGCAACGAAAACGAAAAGGACCAGCCGCATATTGCCGAGAAGTAAGAGCCGGCTCACGTTTCTTTTGATTTTGTGCTTCGTGATGGTGGGCTGCACGCATCGCGACCGCAGGCCGCTTGAGGACCCGTCGGGACACGAGGATCTTTCTCGCTTCACCATTCAATCGGTGCGCGGCGTGCGCGATGGCGACCGGTTGAACGCGCAAGT
This sequence comes from Bryobacterales bacterium, assembly GCA_963747945.1. Taxonomy (GTDB): domain Bacteria; phylum Acidobacteriota; class Terriglobia; order Bryobacterales; family Bryobacteraceae; genus Palsa-89. The sequence goes on along the minus strand of CAVVHB010000019.1, from coordinate 553,000 downwards.
CTTGATCAGCGATAGCTCGTCCATCCTGACGCTCGATCTGCATTTCGCGATTGGCTCGCCGACTACGCTCGCATCCGGCACCTGGCAATGGTCGCGGCCCGGCCGCTTGCTGAATGGCACTGTCTCCGCGCGATCGGTGACTTTCTTGGGCGGTCAGGATGGTCCTCCCAGCGTCGGAGGCACGTTCGATCTCAACGGCGCCAGCGCGGCTTATCGGGTAAATCTTCCGCTCACAGTGTTGCCGCGGTCTTTTCGACCTGCAACTTCAAGCCCGCCACGTCCTTGACCCGCACTTGGGCGCCTGCAGGAATGCTCGATGGCGCAACCGCGGTCCAAATTTCACCCCGGACCAGCACTTGACCCTCCGGCTCCAGCGCCGTCTGCGCGACGCCGAGCTGTCCGATCATCCCCTCCGCGCCGGTGAGGACCTTATTGTGCCGAGCCTTGATGACCATCGAAACCAGGAACATCGTAATGGCCGCGAATGGGAGCGCCACAGCAAGCGCGGTGGGAAGATGAATGCGCATTTCCGGCGGTCCATTGATCAGCAGCAATGCGCCCAGCACCATCGAAACCGTGCCGCCGATGCCCAGCATGCCGTGCGAAGCGAACTTAGCTTCGAGTACGAAGAGTGCGAGCGCCAGCACCAATAACCCGACACCCACCCAGTTAATCGGAAGAACGGAGAGCGAGGAAAGCCCCAGAAGCAAAAGAATTGCGCCGGCGATTCCAGGGAAGATCAATCCCGGTGAAGTGAATTCAACGTAGATTCCCAGAGCGCCCAGCACCAGGAGAATGAATCCGATGTTGGGATCCGCGATGGCGACGATCACCCTCTCACGCAAGCTGAGTGGCGCCTCCGTTACGCTGGCTCCCGCCAGATGCAGGGTCAGCTTGCGCCCATCCCAGCGCGTGATCTCACGGCCGTTCAACTGCTGAAGGAGCTGTTGCTCGCTGCTCGCGATCAGTTCGATCAGCTTTTGATCCAGCGCTTCCATCTCGGTGAACGACTTGGCTTGCCGGATGGTCTGTTCGCCTACTTCGCTGTTGCGCCCGCGCCGCGACATCATGCTGCGCAGCATCGCGGCCGCGTCGTTTTCCACCTTGTTTCGCATCACCTGGTCCATTTGCCCCACCAGCAGGACCGGCGACGATGCCCCAGCGTTCGTTCCCGGCGCCATGGCGGCAATATCGCCCGCTTCCAGCACGAAAAATCCAGCCGAGGCCGCCCGCGCTCCGCTCGGCTCCACATACGTCACCACCGGAACCGTGCACGCATCCAGCTTCTGGATGAGCTCGCGCGTGGCATCCAGCAAGCCGCCTGGAGTATTGATCCGCACCAACAGCATCGCGGCGTTTTCCATTTGCGCCTGCGCAATCGCGTTGCCGACGATTTCGACCGTAATGGGAGAGATCTCGCCGTTGATAGAGACGGCCACTACGCGCGCCGCAGCCGTTTGCGCAAGCGCAGATGCCGCGATAAGTAACGAGAGGGCCGCGTACCTAAGCATTACTTGACCTCGAAATCGGTCGTCCGCGTGACCTTTTTCCCGGACGAATCCACGCCCATTACTTCGAGTTGATACGCTCCCGGGGCCAGCGAATTCAACGGGAGGGTTCCGCCCTGCTGCGGAACGCTGAGCTTCATCAGTCCTGAGTCCCACTTCGGCGCCCGGCTGGCACGATCCAGGATTCTGATCTGAGCGCTAACAGAGGCGGGATTGGCGTCGTAAACTTCAAAGTAAAAAAACGCCTGTTGCGATTTCGTGAATTGATTGGAGGCGGTCGGTATCACCTGCATGCCTTGCGCCACCAGCGGAGTCCGGTCCCCAGTCAGCGAAACGCCGAGACTTAGGCCGACATCGGACGCCGGGTGCACCTCTTTGCTGAGAACCAGGCTGCTGAGTGCCAGTTCCCCTTCTTTCCGCGGCGCCACGTCCAGCGGTGCTTCCAGTTTTCCGAAACTCTGTCCGCCGGAGCTGAACGCCAGTGTAAAGCGGTACTGGCCCGGAGCGATTTTGAACTCCTTGGCGTATTGCAGAGGCTTTTCCTTCAGCTTCTCAATCTCGGCCTGAGTATCGAAATCGAACTTCACGGTATCGCTGAAGCGCGCTCCCACGCGCCCATCCGGCTCGGTAGCGATACCCAGCAAATCCATTTCCGCGTGCAGCTTGCCCTTCTGCTTCTCGAATTTCAGCGCGTCGGGCGGGGCCTCCAGCGCCAGATCCACCCGGACCACATTGGGTCCGATGTAAAAATACGGAAGCTCGATGGAGCCGGCGACGTCGCCTGTTTGCGTCGCTGCCGCGCGCTGCTCCAAGTCCTTGCCCGCCGTCGTTCCCGCCAGCAGATCCAAAGGCTTCTCGGTGCAGTAGCTGTTGCGCGCACGCACCGTGGTCTGTTTTCGATCCACCTTCACTTTGAGCGAGTGACAGGTCCCCTCCTTCGATTCAGGAGCCGCGTAGGTGAGGACGTAATACTCGTCCTGCTCTTTTCCGATGTTCTGCAATCCTCCCAGCAGATCGGTCGTGTTGCGCACCACGAATCCCCCGGTGCCATTCGCCAGGCTAAACAGGATCGACTGGCCACTGGAGCCTGAATCGGGAACCGGCGAGTTCAAATCGTCCACATCGCCGCGGGGTCCCTGGCCCTCACCTCCTCCCGTTCGTCTGTAGCCGCCCGATGGTTCGGGTATCGGGGGGGCGCCGGGGTCGGTTTGAGCGAATACCGGGCGGACATCCACGGGATAAAAGGCGACGCCGGATTTATTGGCAATGTCGATTGCTTCGCGGACTTCGGTTCGCTGGTCGTTACCGGACGGAAGCGCGCCAGTGAACAGGATCACGATCTTCCGGCCCGGAAGTACGCGCAGATTCGTACCCAGGTCGCTGAGGGACCGAATCATATTGCGCGCTCCAAATGAGTTGGCCAGCAGGTTGCCGTTAGGGCGTCCGGCCAGCCGGTCTTCCTCCAGCCGGCTCGGGTCGTGCGACCTGTCGGAGTCTGCGGCGCTTGGCGCCAGGCCGCGGAAGCCTGGTTGATTCAACGCGTCCTTGAGACGGCCGGCATTGTCGGTGAAGCTTTGCGCAATACGCGCGGAACCGTTGAACGTGACGACGGCCATCCGATGGTTCGGCCCAGCTTCCGCGTCGATAAAACTGGCGGCCGCCTTGCGGACAGCAATCTGATCCCGCGCCTCCATGCTGGTCTCATCGAAAAACAGAACCAGCGAGCGCGTTTGCTCGTTGGCGGATGCCGATTCCAGCGCGAAACCCTTGATGGTTTGTTCCTTGCCATCTTGCGTGATGCGAAAATCCTTGGCGGTAAGATCGGGGACGTAGGCGCCGTTCTTAGTGGTGACGATCGCATCCACCAGCACTTCGCGTGTCTCGGTCTGAATCACGTTGGTAGGGGGTTGAGCGCCCAACATGCCGGCAAAAAAGAGCAGCATGGCTATGAATCTCATGGAATCTCAACTCCTCCATTGCGCGCCGTAATACTCTTCCCTCCGGAGTCCTGCACCACCACGCGAACCAGGTAACGGCCCGGAGCCACGTTGAAGTTCTCTTTCACATTAATGCCCGCGTTCTCCAGGGCCTGCAAGGTCTGGTCGCGTAGATGGAGCGCCACCACTTTCTCCACCCCGGCGATATAGTTCCCGTTGGGATCGAACAGGCCCGCCACCACCGTTACCGTATCGTCGTTGCGGTCCTTATCCTTATTGAACCGGAAAGCTTTTACATCCAGCTGGGCTGTTACGGTCAGTTGGTATTTCTGGTCGCCGGATTCGAAAAATTCGGTCTGAATGTCCAACGGAATCGACTGGACCTCTTCACGCGAGAAGACGGTCTCCTGAATTTCTTCTTTAGCCGCTTCGGCCGAGTCGACGGCATGCGTAGGGGCCCAATAGCCGCGGCGGGCTTGGATGGTCAGATTTGCCGAAGTCTTCACGGTCAACTTCAGGCCCACCTTCAAAGCATGATAGGCGCCATTGTATTTCAGATCTTGCGGGGAGAATCCCAACACGTAAACATATTCGGGCCGCGCCGCGATAAGGTTCAGTCCTTGCTTCAGGCCGTTATCGTTGTGGAAGAACGTGCCGCCGGTTCCGCTGGCCAGTTCCGCGAGCACATCGTCGGCTTGCGTCGCGGCTCCTTGCTCATACTGCTCCAGACCGCTATACGGCTCGCTCGCATGGCCTCCCGGAATGACGGTGAACAGGCCCCGCATATCGATGGTGTTGACTACCACGTTGGCGCGAATCGCGCGTTCCAGAATATCGTATTCTGGCGTCCTGTGATCTCTGGTCAGCAGGAATCCAGGTGAAACCAGAACCAGGTTCTTGTTTCCAGGCATGATCGAAAGTTTGCGGATAACGTCGTTCAGCGCTCCCAGAACCATAGAGGTCTCGTGATCGCCGAAGAGCAGGGCCTGCCGGGCCGCGTCTCTCAGCTTGATTAGGTTTTGGACAACGCACATGGGCAGGCCGGTCAATTGGTCGATGCTGCCTCCTACGCAACCGCTGCACCCGGACGCTTCTCCATAGGCTGCGGTCAGGGCCGGCTCCGTGCCGCTGGTAATAACTTGATAGAGCTGTGGGTCCGGGAACAAACGTCCATCCAAGTACAACTTCTGGTTCACAAACTGATCGGCCATGTAGTAGCTGATATACGGACAACCCATTTGCCGATCGATGCCGCTGGTATAGGGCTGAAGTCTGTTCACGGCGTCGTGAAGCTTCTCGCGGTCGGCGGTGAAATTGGCGAGAGCTATGCCGCTGGTGGTGAGGATCGCAGCGCGGCTGGTGGGTTCGAGCGATTCGTTCAGATGCCGATGCATGGCCTGCCGCGTATTCAGAAGATCGCCGGAATCCAGGTGGACGTCGTCTACCAGATAGGCGACGTACCGATCCGGCAGGACGGGCGGCGAAGAAATCGGAGCCGGTGTCGTTTCGCGCCGTGCACCTGAGGGCCCGGGCTTGACCTCGAGCAATGAACTGCTCTTCTCGATCGAAAATTTCGTGACTACTTGCGGCTTGCCCTTATCGAAAACCTGAAAGTCTTCCTTTTGCAGGTTTCCGATGGCCCGGCCTTCACGATCCCGAACCACTACAGGCACCGATATCAGATTCACTCGGCTGCTAAAGGTGAGGGGAGCTTCGTGGGCGCTCACTTCAGGGGCATCGGGTGTGGGCGCCGGCGCCTGGCCGCCGGACATGACGCAACAGAATGCCCCAAGGAGCACGGCCTGGAGCGTTCGTCCGTTGCGGTTCGACATCGTTTCCTCTTATTCTCGCCTGTTTTGATAGTTCATTTTCGAACATCGCAAGGCGATTCTGAACAGCCCCGATACGTCGGAGACGGAATCGATATGTACAAGTTACTCAAATCAAGTGCTTAGAAGGAAGACGAGGGTTGGAAAGCCAACTGCGCTGGAAGTCGGCTAGGCTATTTGCGAGGAGCTTGCATGGGTATGAATCTTTCATTCGATTTGAGGTTTGCGTTTCGCCAGTTGCGCAAGTCGGCGGGGTTTACGGCGACTGCCATATCCATGTTGGCATTTGGTATCGGCGCAAGCACCGCGATTTTCTCCCTGGTGGAAGGGGTGCTGTTGCGGCCTTTGCCGTTCCCTGATTCCGACCGCCTGGTTGTGCTGGCGGACAAGTTACAAGGGGCGGATGTTGGCGGAAACGGTGAGGCTGGAGTCACCGCGCCGGACATCCGCGCCTACACGCGCGACACCCGCTCTTTCGAAAACCTCGGCGGCTATATCTCCCTGCCGTATGAGCTTTCTGGAGTGGGAGAGCCGGCTCAGATCAACGCCTCGCGCATGACCAGCGGAGTCTTCCCGGCCCTCAGGATCAATCCTCTGCTTGGCCGCTGGTTCACTCCCCAGGAAGATCAGCAAGGTGGGCAGGTAACGCTGTTGAGCTATGCAACGTGGCAAGGCCGTTTTCAGGGGAACCCGCAAATATTGGGCTCCAAGATCCTGCTCGACCGAAAACCCTATCTCGTGATTGGAGTGATGCCGAAGAACTTCGAGTTTCCTTTGGTTCCCGGCCACTTGAACCGCACGGAACTGTGGGTGCCGATGAGCTTTACTCAACAGGAGCTGACGCAGGGCGCCGCAGCCTGGAACCTCCAGATGGTTGGGCGTCTGAAGGACGGCGTCAACGCCGCGCAGGCCAGGACCGATGCGGACCGTGTCGCACAGGAAATAATGCGCGGCTATCCCCCATTCATGGCGAGTTTGCGGATCAGCCCAGTGGTTCGCCCTCTCCAGGAGGAAACGATAGAGCAGGCGCGCCCGCTGGTGCGAACGCTGTTCCTGGCTGTGGCCGTTGTGCTGTTGATCGCCTGCGCCAACCTGGCCGGGCTGCTGCTGGTGCGCGCCATTCGTGGCCAGCGCGAAAGGGCTGTTCGCCAGGCCCTGGGTGCCCCTTCATCGGCGCTCTTACGCACGGCGTTTCTGGAGAGCCTCATCCTCAGCGTAAGCGGAGGTCTGCTCGGAATCATGCTCGCTACCGTCGCCCTGCGCGTGGGGAAGAGCATGCTGCCGGAGAGTTTGCCGCGCATCGACGAAATCGGACTGAACTGGACCGTGATTGGATTTGCCCTGTTGCTGGCGGTCGTCACCGGATTGCTCTGCGGACTGGCGCCCGCATTTGCCGCACTCCGCACCGGCTTGAACGACACGCTGAAAGAGGGCGGCCGTAGTGGATTGGCGGGCGGGAGACATGCTCGCCTGCGTTCAGCCTTGGTTGTCGCGGAGATTGCGGTCGCACTGGTGTTGCTTACGGCCTCTGGTCTTTTGCTGCGCAGCTTTGAGAAGATGCGGTCTACCGAACTTGGCTTCCGCCCCCAGAACGTTACCACGGCGTCGTTTTCGCTACCGCAAAAGCAATACGCAACGCAGTCCTCCGTGGATAGCTTCAATAGGGAACTGCTGCTGCGCCTGCAACAAACGCCCGGCGCCGTTGCCGTGGGACTCACTAGCTTGCTGCCGGCATCGAATTCCAACTCGTCGGAAACTTTCATCGTCGAAGGATATGTTCCACCCAAAGGCGCCGGACTGAACCTGGCAACTGCCATCGCGGTAAACGGAGACTACTTCCGCACCCTGGACATTCCCTTACTGCGGGGGCGCTTTTTCACAGCAGCGGATCAGGGCAATGCCCAATTGGTTGCCATCGTGAATCGCAAGTTCGCGCAACACTACTGGCCCAACCAGGATCCACTGGGGAAGCGGTTCCGCATCGGCACGCAGCAACTACAAACACCTTGGCTCACGGTTACCGGCGAAATCGCGGACGTGAAACTGAGCTCGCCCGATAGCGATGCGAGAGAACAGTTCTACCAGCCCGTGGAACAGCTGGAAGCAGCCATTGGCCCACTGGGCTCGCCCTCGGATATAAACGGCAACTTCGGCTTCATCGCATTCCGCGGCACGCTCCCCGCGGCAAACATGCAGAATGTTCTTCGCGCCACGGTTCGCTCCATTGACCAACAGCTACCGCTGACGCAAGTGACCACCATGGAGCAAGCGATTTCGGACAGCGAAGCGCCCCGGCGCTTCAACACAGCCGTGATCACCGGCTTCGCCGCCGCGGCCCTGCTTCTGGCGGTTCTGGGTATCTATAGCGTGGTTGCATTTTCGGTCGCCTCGCGTGCGCAGGAGATGGCCATCCGCATGGCCCTCGGCTCTCAGCGCTCCGGGATCATGCGGCTGATTCTCGTCTCCGGCGCGAAACTCGCGGCCATCGGTTGCGTCATCGGCCTTCTGGGCGCGATCGCGGCTTCCGGCCTGCTGCGCTCGTTTCTATTTAACGTGAGCCCTTTCGATCCCTTGGTGCTGACACTAGCGGCGATTGCCGTGCTTCTGCTGGCTCTGACCGCCTCCGCTCTTCCCGCACAGCGTGCGGCTTCCATTGAACCGATGCGGGCGTTACGCGCCGAATAAACCCGTGCGCCGCATCCGCTAGAATACAAGACTCATGATAAAGCGCGGCGCTTTTGGTTTCTGTTCAGCACTCGTCGCGTTTGCTGCCCTCGGGCAAAATGTTCCGTCCGCTATCTCCACCGATCCAAAGCCGGATCGCCTCCACCCAGCGAAAATGACCGTGCTCCATATCCCCAGCCACGGCGTTTCGATCAACGGCCTCTTGTACCAGCCTTCCGGTGCGGGGCCTCACCCTACGCTTGTGATCTGCCATGGCTTGCCCGGCAACGAAAAGAATCTTGACCTGGCGCAGGCGGTGAGGCGAAGCGGCTGGAACGCGGTGACGTTCAACTATCGCGGCTCCTGGGGCAGCCCCGGAAACTTTAGCTTTTCACAAAACCTGGAGGATGCCGACGCCGTGCTCGCTTTCCTGCGCGATCCCGCGCACGCCGGACCTCTGGGCATCGATACCAGGCACATCGCCATTGCCGGGCACAGCATGGGAGGCTGGGTGGTAGCCCACACCGCGGCCCACGATCATTCCCTGATGGGCGCCATTCTCATTTCCGCCGGTGACATGGGCCATGCCGGAGAGCAACCGCGCGCCGCCGTGGTTGCGGACATGGCCGACAACATGGAGTCCCTGGCTGGTGTCACGGCGGAAAGCATGGCGGATCAGGTGATCAAGAATGCCAAGGCGTGGCGGATGACGAATGCGGCGGCCGGTTTGGTGAGCGTGCCGCTGCTGGCGCTCACAGCCGACGACGGCTTGGCTCCCGATACGGATGCTCTGGTGAAAGCGATTCGCGAGCGAGGTGGCAAAAACGTTACCGAGCGCCACGTGGCCACAGATCATTCCTGGAGCGATCACCGAATCGCACTGGAAACCGTCGTCATCACGTGGATTCAGGCATTACTTCCGGCCAAGTGAGGTCCGCGGCGCTACGTGCGTGTTAATGGCGTTTTGAAAACGCGTCGCGTACCCTTCGCCAGGTGACCCCAAGATCTTCCGGCAAGATGCGGGTTTCCGCGATGGTGGTCATGAAATTTGTGTCGTTTGGCCAGCGCGGCAGCACATGCATGTGAATGTGCTCGGCTATTCCAGCCCCCGCGCTTTCCCCTAGATTCATCCCGATATTCAGTCCTGGCGGAGCGTAGATCTCCTCCAGGTGGCGCTGTGATCGTTGTACCAGCAGGATCATCTCTTCGAGAGTCCCTTGCGATGCTTCCTGCAACGTATCCACATGCTCGTAGGGAACCACCATCAGATGGCCCGTGCTGTAGGGATAAAGGTTCAGAACGATAAAGTTCTTGCCACCCCGGTAGACCACCAGATTCTCTTCGTCTCGATCGGGCGCCGCGGCGATGTGGCAAAATACGCAGCTGCCGGCAGTTTTCTTGGTTTGAACGTACTGGTAGCGCCACGGACTCCACAGGTGGTCCATAAATCGGGGACTGCGGTTATGTGTGAGAGTTTTCTCCGCCGGATGCAGGTTCGGCGGAAGCAGGCGCCGACGGCGGTTGGCCATCGCCCGCGGCTGAGGTATTTACCAGATCCTTGAGTTCTTTGCTGGGCTTGAAGTAGGGAATGCGCTTGGAGGGCACTTCCACGCGAGTGCCTGTTTTCGGATTGCGTCCCACGCGCGGTTGCCTCTGCCGCGTGCGAAAGCTGCCGAACCCTCGGATTTCGATCTTATCCCCGGAACGCAGAGATTTTACGATGCTGTCGAAGATGGCTTCCACGATTACCTCGGAATCCTTACGGGTCATTTCCACGACCCGGGAGACTTCCTCGATTAATTCAGCCTTCGTCATGTGTGCTTTCTCTCCCTTTGAGTCCGGTTTCTACCGGCCTTCACCCTTTACTCTGATGTTCATTACTTCTTCGATGGTCATCGTGGCAGCGGCGGCATGGCGCTGATAATCCTCCAGCCGCGTTCGTTCTTCATCATCGGTCAGGGCTCGAACGCTGAGCCCGATCTTCTTCTCGGCTTCATTCAGCCTCACCACCTTGAAATCCATCTCCTCGCCGATGGGCAGCGGCGATTCGTCGTGCCGGTGCTCCGATGTTCCGGGAATCTCGGAACGGTGGCACAACCCTTCCACTCCCGGAGCCAACTCCACGAATACCCCGAAATTCGCGGCCCGGCACACCCTTCCGCGCACCACATCTCCCACTTGATGCGCGCGGAAAAACGATTCCCAAGCGTCCGGCTGCAATTGTTTTACTCCCAGCGACAGCCGGCGGTTGGGGGCGTCAATTTGCAAAATCACGGCCTGCACTAATTGGCCCTTCTTCACCACTTCGGAAGGATGCTTCACGCGCTTGGTCCACGACAAATCGGAAATATGCACCAGGCCGTCGATGCCTTCTTCGATCTCGATGAACGCGCCAAAATCGGTAAGCTTGCGAACCCGCCCTTCCACCACCGACCCGGGCGAGTACCGGTCCGCCACAGTGGTCCATGGATCCGCTTCCAACTGCTTGATGCCGAGCGAAACCCGGCGGTCCCTGGGTTTCACATCCAGTACCACGGATTCCACTTGATCGCCCACCTTCACCACTTTGCTCGGATGCTTCATCCGGCGGCTCCATGTCATCTCGGATATGTGGATCAATCCTTCCACGCCCGGCTCCAATTCGATGAAGGCGCCATAGTCGGTGACGCTGACCACGCGCCCAATCACGCGCGCACCCTGTGGATATCGTTCCGAAATGGTTTCCCACGGATCGGGAACCAGCTGCCTCAGACCGAGGGAAATACGTTCCTTGTCTTTGTCGAACTTCAGCACCTTGACGGTGATCTCGTCGCCGGCCGTGACCACTTCCGAAGGATGGTTCACACGGCCGTAAGACATATCGCTTACGTGCAGCAGCCCATCGATGCCGCCCAAATCGATGAAGGCCCCGTAGTCCGTTAGATTCTTCACCACTCCGGTCACAACCGCGCCCTCTTCCAGCACCTGCAGCGCCGCGCTCTTGCGGGAGTGCTGCTCTTCTTCCACCGCCATCTTGCGCGACACCACCACGTTGCCCCGGCGCCGGTTCAGCTTGACGATTTTTACCGGAATGTCCTGGCCGAGCAGCGAATCCAGATTATGCGTAGGGCGTGTGTCGATCTGCGAGCCGGGCATGAAGGCGGGAACGCCCACATCCACCGAGAGTCCGCCTTTAATGCGCCCCGTCACGCGGCCGGAAACCACCAGACCGTCGCGTTGCGCCTTCTCCAGGTTTTCCCAGGAGCGCAAGCGGCTGGCCTTCTGGTGTGACAGCAGGATGTAACCTTCCGGTTGCAGGCCCTGCCGGTCCACCATCACATCGATCTGATCGCCCACCTGCACGTGGATGCTGCCGTCCGGCTGGGCGAATTGCTCGATCGGCACTAAACCTTCGGACTTGTAGCCAAAATCGACGATGACGTCTTTGTCGTGGAGTTTCACCACGCGGCCCTGCAGCAATTCGCCGTCGTGCGGCGGAGCAAAATGAGTGTAATCGTCTATGAGCTGCTCGTAATCCGTTTCGTCCGACACTGCCGGATTCAGATTTTGCTCATCTGCTTTGCTGGCCATGGCCAAACTCCCGATTCCTGCAACTACGACGGGTGCGAACCCATAGACGAGTAAGTACGCCAGAATTTAAAACGACAGGGTTAACCAACTCGGACGTCCCCAACAGCTCTATCAGCCGACAAACCGTTGATACATCAGCACTTCAGCACTATAGCGGAGCCGTTGGCGGAAGTCAACCAATCAAGTAGCCAGGCGTCGCCTTGAGGCGCGCTTGGCGGGCTGCTAATTCCGTCCGCACAGATCCGGCGTCTGACACATTCCTCCGGCGCACGAGGGAAACTCGGCTTCTCTACTGGACGCCTGGGTTTTTCCGTTGGACGAATGAGCGGCGAAGGTTGAGAGAGCGGTTTTCAGGTGCGACTCGCCGCAACTGGGGCAGGCGGTGGCGTCCTGATTGCGGCGCACCAGCTTCTCGAATTTGGTTCCACAGTCGTCACAGATATATTCGTAAATAGGCATGTTCTAGAGGGCTCCCGGCACGTGCGTTTCATTAATTCTAGCGCATCGGCGCCCTAGCGGAAGTTTGGCGGGTAGGTTTCACGCTTCGCTGCGCTTTTGAGCAACATCTAAAACGTCGGGGCCTATCCCCAGGGAGGATTATCCGATGACGCTTCAGATCTTTGCCGTTCTGGTACTAGGGTTGATGACCGGAAGCGAGTTGAATGTAGCGGCGTTCGCCCATCCTGCGTTCAACCGCCAATCACTGGAAGTACATGTGCCCATGCGCTCCTGGTTCGCCGTCTTATTTGGTCGTGTTATGCCGTTTTGGATGTCGGCTTCCACCCTGCTGAACCTTTTGTTGCTCTTACCTTTCGAGCATCTCAACAATTCCGCGTGGCACCTGGCTGCCATTGCCTTTGCTATTCAAGTCTTGGCTGTCGTGTTTTCGCTGGCCGGTCCCGTACCCATCAACAACCGGATTGCCAAATGGACCATCGGATCGCTTCCGGACGATTGGAGAACGTTGGAGCACCGCTGGGATCTGTACCACTGGTTTAGAACCTCTGGACTGGTTATAGCGTTCCTGATGCTGGTCGCTAGTGTTGGCGTTCGGTGAAACGGAAGCTAATCGAGCAGCGCCAGCACCAGTTCGTCGATGGTTCTGGTGACACCCGGACCGGGCTCTTCGAAATTGTTTACCAGCAATGAGAACGCAACGCGGCCGTTCGCGGTTGTATCGGCGTAGCCCGAGATCGCCTTCACATGATCCAGCGTGCCGGTCTTGGCGTGAATGGCGCGCGCTTCCGGATGCCCCGCGAACCGCGAGCCCAAGGTTCCATCCTCGCCGCCGATCGGCAGCAGGTTCAACCACTCCTCACGATGAGGGGATTGGTTCATGTGCGTCAACAGTTGAGTGACGGCCGCGGGCGACACCAGCGTGTCGCGCGAGAGTCCGGACCCATCGGTGAACTGGTATTCTTCGCTTGAAATGCCCATGCCGGTAAGGAAATCAGCCATCGCTCCAAGCCCGGCTTCGCGACTACCCACGCGCCCGGAGGCCACGGCTACTTCCCGCAGAAACATTTCCGCATGCAGGTTCTGGCTCACTTTGTCCACCACTTGCAAAAGCTCGAACAGCGGCGGCGAGCGGTGTTCCGCCAACACAACCTCTAGTTTCGGAATCCCGGATGTCGTTTCGTCGGGGAAGCGATGCCGGGCCACCGCCTTGCCACCGAGCGTTATGCCGCGCCTCAGCAGTGCGTCTCGCAATACCTCGGCCGCGTACAGGGCCGGATCGCCAATCGCGAGTTCTTGCGTGTATCCGGCGTCGCTTTTCGGAATGGTGCCCCACACATGCAGTTCATCGCCGGAGGCGCTGCGATAGAACTCGATCTTGCGCTGGCCGCGCTCGATAGTCACCACGCGATTGTCGATGGCGAAGTTTTCAAACGGCGGCGTGAGTATTATCCGCGCCAAGTCACCCGCACGCTCAGCCGGGCGAAGCGTCAGTGCGAAGGTATTGTCGTTGACAATGAGAGCGCTCACTGGCGCGCCGTATTCTCGTGTCGCGCTGTCGGAGGACCATGGGCCGGGTTGCGGCTCCCAAACGTAGCGCGTGTCGTCGCCTGCGATATTGCCCTCAATCCGTTTCAACCCGTGCGCGGCAATCAGCTGATCGGCCATTTCATCGATGGCACGGAAGGAAAAGCGCGCTGCCTGGGCCGCGTGACTGCGATAGGGATATTCGCGCCCCGATAAACTTGGATCGCCTCCGCCAACGAGTTCCAGATCGCCGGCCAGCGTGCCTTCGGCATCGATCGGGACGTCCGCGCCGATCTGCGTCGTCAGCCGGTATTCGTCGCCGAGCTTGGAAAGAGCAAGCGCCGTAGTGAACAGCTTCATGTTGGACGCAGGCACAAACAAGCGCTCGGAATTGTGAACATACAACACGCGCCCGTCGTTCAGCCGCACCACCCTCATCCCAACAATCGCGTGCGAGAGGGCGGGGGAAGCGTCAATGATATGGTCGAGCCTCGATGCCAGGTCGGCCGCCGCCGCAGGCGGGGCAATGAACGCTAACGCGAGCGGCAGGGCGAAGAGTCCGCGCATTTACTGTCATTGTAGAGGGATATCAGGATGGTAGAAGGATATCAGGATGCAGAAGGATCCTACGCAGTAGAAGGTGTCTGCCACCAGCGTAGCCATGAGTCGGCTCGCCCAGCTCCGGTGTGTTGGCTTCCAGTATTTCCTGTTTCCGAAGGTCCAACGAAAATCGAATGATGCGTTCCGGCCTGGTTCCGTTTTGCACCGCAAGGAACGAGTCGCGATACATGTACAACCCATTCCTGTCTCCCGGCCGCAGGCGGAGAACGGCGCCGCGCATTCCTTCGGATACGAAAATTTCGCCCGCAGTGCTGATGGTCAAGTCGCCGAGCGGGCCTTTGACCGGCGACTGGATGCGTTGGCGAAGCGCACCCGAATCCAGATCGAACGTGCTCACAGTGCGGCAGCCAGCCGTTTGCGGCCCAAAGGATGCGGCGTCGAGGGTCCACTCGCAGCGCGAGAACCGGCCGTCGGCCTTCGCGAAGTCCGTGCTCATTCCGGCGCGGTCGATCCTAACGATCTTCGATTTGCGAACGCCGCTTACGAAAAAGTCGCGCGTCGCGGGATCGACGGCGATGTCCTCGGGAATCAGATCGCGCTCGCGAAGCGTGAACGCTGGGGTCGAATAACTCATCGGCTTCTTGTTTTCATCCACCTGCCTGATGATTGCGCAGCCCGGCCAGCGCAGCTCCGGAGTTACCCAGCATGGCGTCCGCGGCAGCAAGATCGTAAACGATGCGAGGATTCCCCGGCAGCAACGTTTTCAGCTCTAGCAACACCTCGCGCAGCTTGCGATAATCTTTCGCCACGACGGCAACGTGCGCCGCGTGATTCAGCACATCCAGCGAGGTTCGGTATCGGCGAAAAGGAGCTGCGTGAGGACGGCAAATGCCGAAGTGCTCCGCGCCAGCCAGCGTCGTGCCAGGTTACGATCCTTCGCGCGCGATCTGCGACAAACTGCTCAGCTTCGCTTCCAGCATGATCAGCAGCAGCAGCAGGAACACCATAAACGTACCGAGCAGCGGAAGAATCATCACCGCTTGAATTCCCCAGGCTTCGGCGAAGTATCCGAGCACCCACGGCGCCAGGAAGCCGCCCGTCATGGCCAGCGAAAAAAGTCCGTTGTAAAAGCCCGGATGGTAATACGGAAAGCGATGCGCGATTTTCTCCACCACCACCGGGTAGATGGAAGCAAAGCCGGCGCCCACAAACAGGATGCCCATCACCGCGCCAAACAGATTGTTGGTGGACGCCAGCACAATCATGCCCAGCAGCGCCGACATGATGGATCCGATCAGCAGCAAGGCGCGGTTCACGCGCTTCAGGATAAATTGCGAAATGATGCGTCCCACCAGCAGCGACGCCCAATAGAGCGCTAGCAGCAGTAAAGAATCCTGGGGGCTGATGCCGAGCCTGCGAATGAGAAATAGCGGTAGCCATCCCGCCATGGACCATTCATTGCCAAACTGAAAAAATAGCAGCAGGCTGAACAGCACCGCTCCGGGATTCCGAAAATCGCGCAGCACTTGCGCCAGCGGCAGACTATGAAGCGCCAGCGGCAGAGTGTCACGTGTGGGGCTGCGGGCAAAATTTCCTTTCGAGCAAGCCACCGCGTACAGACCGGGGAGAGCCGCAAAAAGTACCAGAATGCTGGGAACTGTGTAAACGTAATAGGTGCCTGCTACCAGCAGCGCCGTCAGCAAGCTGCCCGATCCGAACAATAGACCCGCGAAATTTACAGTGGCGGCGCGATCTACCTGATAGATCGGAGATATGGCGTGGAAGACGCCGGCGTTGAGCAACCCGGCACTGAATCCAATGCACAGCACGCCCCACAGTCGCCATGCCGCCGGTGCAGGCGGTGAAGAAATCGCCAGGAAGAGAAAACCACCGCAGGCCAGCAGGCTGGAAAGAATCAAAACGAATTTCAGGCCGCGTCGGGGAAGCAGAAAGTGAGCGGCTCCCACGGACGAGAGCAGCCCGAGCGCGAGGACGAGAAAATAGTCCCCTACCTCAGTGAAACTCGGGCGCAGATGGTAGCCCCAGGCTGGCAGGATCGCCCCCAGGAACGACATGAGTATTCCAGAGACCAGGAACGCGGCCATGGAGCGCCATGCGTCGGGTGCCCCCGATTTCTCGCCGTCCGGGTCAAGCTGCGGCTGAGCGACGCTCGACATCAGAAGTTCATTGTACCCCTAGATCTACTGATTCCCGTAGCGCCACACCCCTGACATCTTCCAGAAATAGGATCGCGCGTTCCGCTGGAGGCTGCATTATGAAGTACTTGACACATGTCTTCTGCTTGGAGCGCCAATTGCAGTTCCCGTCTCAGGTAGGGCTGATCTTCCAAAGTGTGACGGTCAAGGCTACGGGAGTTGCCTCTTGGTTTTCGTCAATGCCCCGCAGAGATGCGGGGCATTTTTGTCCGCACGAGCCCACCCATAGTACCCCACAAAGCACGGCTATCCCAGATGTTGGGTTGCCCTAGAAAGTGTTTGACAGACCTTCGATCTCGGTTTTATGATGGTTGCATCACTGAGAAAGGAGGTGGTCCAGTCTAACATGGGTATATGTAGTGACTGTAGCTTTATTATCACGCGCGAGGTGGCCGACTCTTAAAGTCGACCTGCGAATGTTCAGGTTTCGTTAGTGACGAAGCCGCTGCTCCTGTGGAACGGCCGTTTCGCTGCGCGATACTTAAGTAACGCCTAGGATTAGCCCTGGGCTACCTGCCCCCGCATTGCCTGCCATGGCCGTGCGGGGGTTTGTATTTTCCCGGGTTTGTATTTTCCTAGAGCCGCCCGCTTGACGGGTGCGCTACACTGAAGTTTCGAAAGGATTCTGTTGCAATGAAAGCCGCCATTCACCCCGCCTACGAAGAAATCAACGTCGTCTGCGCCTGCGGGAGCACCTTCAAGACACGTTCCACCCACAAAGGCGACATCCGAGTAGAAATCTGCTCCAGCTGCCATCCCTTCTTCACCGGCCGGCAAAAGCTGGTTGACACCGAGGGCCGCGTCGACCGCTTCCAAAAGATGATGGCAAAGTCCAAGGATATGAAGGACAAAAAGGAACTGAAGAGCAAAAAGCAGCCGGTGGCCGCGCGCTAACGGCGTTAGTGCTGCTGCGGACCCTGCTGCTTGCTTTTCGCTTCACGCTCGGCGTGCAGCTTTAGGTATTTGGGGAGTTGGTCCGAGCTCAACATCATTTTCACCTTCGCGATGTGTTCATCACGAATTTGGCGAATCTCCTGGTTTTCCCGCTCTCGCGCTTGACGGAATCGCGCCTCCGTATCGTTCATGATGGTAGTCAGCTTCGAGACCTGATCGTCGGTCAGGTCCAGCCGCGCCTTGCTCTCTTCCATGTACTGCTTTCGCCAATCGCCGGGAGGAGCTGGCGCATTTACCGAACGGGCGATGGGTGGATTGTACGTGCGGTAGCCAAGCGCACCTACCAACGCTCCGCTCACGAACACGAGCAGAAAGTAAAAGATTATCTTACGCGTCATCTTCCGTTCGGTTCAGTGTAGTCGATCCTGATCCCCACAGCGGAAAGATTCTCGGTGGGATTGGCGCTAGCCAATACATCGACGTAATTCCCGCTCACCACTGTCCGGTCCGTCGAAACAGGTACTTGGAGCACGATCCCCAATAGCAAGCAGATCGCGGCAGCTGCCACCACAAACACTTGTGTCAGCTTCTTCAGCTTCACCAGGAAGAACTGCCGGGATTCTATCTTCCGCCACAGTTCGGGCATGAAGTTGGCGCTTGCCTCGGGATCAGGCACAGCCATTCTGTAATGTTCGAACAGATTATCCAGGTCTTTGTTCTGTTCCATGCGCGTCTCGGCGCCTCCTCGCTAATCTCGACTCGACTATTCTACCCCTGCGGCACCCCGCTCAGGGGCCACCCCCGTTTAGAGGCCACCCCGCCTAGGGGCTTTATTGCTCTCCGGTCTTCCCGCCCTTGCCCTTACGGGAGGCTTGATAGGCGTTCAATACTCTTTGACGCGCCCGGAAGAGCCGAACCTTTAAGGCATTTTCGTTCACGGAGTAAATCTTTTCAAGTTCTTTCAGCGACAACCCTTCCACTTCTTTCAGCGTCAGAAGAATTCGATCCTGCTCAGAAACCGACTGCAAGAGCGAGTCCACCAATTCCTTGACCTGCTTTTGACGCTGCTCCTCACCAGAAGCTTTCCCGCCGGCCGCAGCGTCCGCCATCATCACCTGCTGCTCGCTCAGGTCCGACATGCGCGATTCATTCCTCCGGCGCTGCTTTCGCAGATAGTCATACGAAGCATTCACCGTGAGCCGGTACAGCCAGGGCTCAAAAACTTCCGGGGTCCTGAGTTGATCGAGCGAGTAGTAGAGCCTAAGAAAGACCTCCTGGGCCACGTCCTCCACATCTTCCGGCCTCCCGATCAGCCGGGCGATCGTGCCTAAAATCCGCTTCCTGTATGCAACCACCACTTGGTTGAACGCGGCATCATCACCCTTCTGGGCCTTCTGAATTAGCTCAAATTCAACCAGCATGCGGCTCTAGAATGCCAGCCGCCTACTCGAAATTAGAGGCGTACCAGCAAATTGTTAGGTTACAAGGGCTTGCGGCGGAAAGCAAAGCCTTTCGCAGCAATGGTTTTCGGAACAGCCGATAGAGGAGACCGAGTAACACAATTTCAGCAGGATCAATCGTTTGCGGTGGGTGCTAGGGCGCCGTGCTGGCCCATGCTAAAATCGCTGTGTCTCCCCCCGCACTGCGTCGCACGCAGAATGAGTTGACGCAAAGTGAGCAGATGGATTTTCTCCAGGGCTTAAATCCGCAACAACAGGCCGCCGCGTCCCACGTCGAAGGTCCCCTCCTATTGCTGGCCGGCGCCGGCAGCGGCAAGACACGCGTCATCACGCATCGCATGGCGCACCTGATGGAAGTGCATCGGGTTCCCGGCGCTTGCATACTTGCGGTCACCTTCACGAACAAGGCGGCTGAAGAGATGCGCTCGCGGGTGAACAACCTTCTGGGCGGCGTTAAGGGCGGCCCGCTGGTCTCCACTTTCCATTCCTTTTGCGTTCGATTACTGCGCCGAGACGGGGCAAGTTTATCCGAAATCCGCAACGGATTTACCCGCCAGTTCACCATTTACGACGCCGACGATCAGGTGGCCGTGATCAAATCCATCTTCCGGGGGCTGGGCCTGGACGAAAAATTCATGCAGTACCGTGCCGTGTGCTCATGGATCAGCCACAACAAGAGCCGCAAGGAATCGCCACAAGACGTCTATGGCGCTGCAACCGATCAGAAAACCACGCAGCTGGCCTCCATCTACGAACAGTACGAAGGCCGCCTGCGCCAGGCCAACGCTCTCGATTTTGACGACCTGCTGCTGGAATCCGTGCGCCTGCTTGCTCACGACGCCGATCTGCGCTTCCAGGTGAATCGCCGTTTCGAATTCGTCATGATCGACGAGTATCAGGACACCAATCGCAGCCAGTATGAGCTGATGCGCCTGCTCACCGAAGCGCATAAAAACATCTGCGTCGTGGGCGACGAGGATCAGTCCATTTACGGCTGGCGCGGGGCCGACATCCGCAACATTCTGGATTTCGAGCGCGACTTTCCGAACGCCGCGGTGATCCGGCTGGAGCAGAATTACCGGTCCACCAAAAACATCCTCGAAGCCGCCAGCGCCGTGGTGGCCAACAATACGGAACGTAAAGGCAAGTGGCTATGGACCGAGGCGGGCGCGGGCGAAAAGATCGGCCGGTTCGAAGCCTTCGACGGCGAGCAGGAGGCGCTCTTTATCGCCGACACCATCGACAAGCTGCTGACGGCCAGCCCGGGGACCGCGCGGCAGTGCTTTATCGCACCAACTTCCAGTCGCGACAGATCGAGGAAGCGCTGCGCCGCTACAACCGCGATTATGTGGTGCTGGGCGGATTCAGTTTCTATCAGCGCGCTGAAGTGAAAGACGCGCTGTCGTATCTCAAAGCGGTGATCAGCCCGCAGGATTCGGTTAGTTTGCTGCGCATCATCAACACGCCCGCGCGCGGCATCGGCAAAAGCACCATCGAGCAGATCGAACAGTACGCATTGCAGCATGAGTTGAGCGTGTGGTCGGCCATTGGCCGCATGCTGGAGGAAAACCTGTTCCCGGCGCGCGCCGAATCGGCTCTGCGCAGCTTTAAGGGCATGCTGGAGGATTGGGCGCCGCGGCGGGAGAAGGAAAAGTGGACGATCTGCTGCGGCAAATCCTGGAGCGCACCGGTTACGCCAAAATGCTTCAGGCCGATAACGATCCGGAATCGGAATCGCGCCTGGGCAATCTGAACGAACTGGTGAACGCGGCCTCGGAAGCGGCCGAGCGCGGCGAGAACATCGCGGAATTTCTGGATCATGCGGCTCTGGTCTCGGACACCGACGGCCTGGATGAACGCGCCACCATTTCCCTGCTCACGCTGCACAACGCCAAAGGACTGGAATTTCCCATCGTGTTTCTGGCCGGAATGGAAGAGGGCCTGTTCCCGCACATGCGCTCGCTCGATTCCAAAGCCGCCATGGAAGAGGAGCGGCGCCTTTGTTACGTGGGCATGACGCGTTCCGAGAAGCGCCTGTTCCTGACTTCCGCGCGCTATCGGCGGCGATTCGGGGGCGGGCAGCAGGAAGCCACCATCCCCTCGCGGTTCCTGCGCGAAGTTCCCAAGACGCTGGTGGAAGATCTCGGTCAGTCGCGACAGAGCGCCTCTTCGCGCGCCGCAAGTGGAGCGCGAGACTGCCAGGCCCAATCTCTACACCGGCAAAACGTACAACTCCGTCGACAACATCCAACAGTTCTTCACCGAGCGCGGTAAAGCGCCTGCTATCCCCCAACGGCCCGCCAACCCCAAGTTGCCAGCCCCCAACCCCTAAACCTCCCGCGCCGCCGCAGGCGTCGCGGCCTCCGGCCGGCCGGCGCGGTTTCCGCGCCGGCGCCATGATCCGGCATCCCAAATATGGACGGGGCACAGTGCTGCGTCGCGAAGGCGATGGCGAGGATGCTAAGCTCACGGTAAGCTTTCCCGGCTACGGTTTGAAGAAGCTGGTGGAAAAGTACGCAGGAATCCAAGAGGATTGAACACTCAAAAGAATGAACACAAAGTCCATTACAGACAGAGCAGAGCGCAAGAAGCTAAAGCGCGCAGCCCGCAAGAAAGCGGCCCCCAAGGCCAAGCGGGCATCCGGAGTCGCTCGTGGCTCCATGAAGAAAAAAGTGCAGCATATGACGAAGGGCCAGAGGAAGCGCTAGTGCTAACACTACCCGCTTCGGCTAACGCGCGCGGTTCTGAACCGCGACCGTAAGGAGCGGCCGACCGATGAACCAGCTCCTTCGCACCAAGAGCATCGACGCTTTGATTGCGGCTTCCGAAGAGCCCGACCGGCGATTGAAAAAGTCGCTCGGTATCTGGAGCCTCATCGCGCTCGGCGTGGGAGCAGTCATCGGATCTGGCATTTTCACCGTTACGGGAACCGCCGCGGCGGGCGAGCATTTCCTGGCCAAGTCGATTTTTAAGGCGCCGGTTCTCGATCTGCTGTTGAACGGCGGCCAGGCAACTTCGCTCAGCGGCCGGCTCGGCGCGGGCCCAGCCATATCCTTGTCCTTCGTGTTAGTGGCTATCGCGTGCGGATTCGCCGCCATTTGTTACGCCGAGTTGGCCTCCATGATCCCCATTGCGGGCAGCGCGTATACCTATTCATACGCGACGTTGGGAGAGATCTTCGCCTGGATTATCGGTTGGGATCTGATCCTCGAATACGCATTTTCCAACATGAGCGTTGCGGTTGGATTCTCGGCCTATTTGAACGATCTGCTGGACAATCTGTTCCACTTTCATCTGCCGATGCAGATCTCGCAGCCGATGTTTGAGGAAGGCCAGCGTACCGGCGCGTGGTTCAATGTGCCCGCGCTCATCGTGCTGTTGGCGCTGAGCTACGTGCTGGTGCGCGGAGTCCGCGAAAGCGCTGAGACCAACAACACCATGGTCGTCATCAAGATTGTCGCCATCCTGCTGTTCGTTTTTGGCGCCGCGCACGCGGTGAACACCGGCAACTGGCATCCGTTTATGCCCAACGGTTACTCGGGCGTGCTTTCGGGCGGCGCCATCGTCTTCTTCACCTATATCGGATTCGATTCGGTCTCTACCGCCGCCGAAGAATGCGGGCGTCCGCAGCGCGACATGCCGATAGGAATTTTCGCGACGCTTGTGGTTTGCGCGCTGCTCTACGCATCGGTGGCGCTGGTGCTCACCGGCATCGCGAATTGGACCACCTTGAACAACGATGCGCCGGTAGCCAATGCCCTCAAGATGATTGGCATGAACCGGCTGCGGCTCATCGTGACGGTTGGTGCGCTGCTCGGCATGCTCTCTTCGCTTCTGGTGTTCCAATACGGACAGGCGCGCATCTGGTTCGCCATGTCCCGCGATCGCCTGTTGCCCGACCTATTCTCCCGCGTGCATCCGCGTTACCGGACGCCGTACATCAGCACCTGGGTGGCGGGCTTCGTGGTCGGAATTCCCGCCGGGATCTTCGATATTAGTTGGTTCGCCGATCTCTCGAATATCGGAACGTTGTTCGCGTTCATTTTGGTCTCGGTCGGGGTAATCGTCCTGCGCAAGAAGCAGCCGGAGCGCAAACGGGGCTTTCGCGTGCCCCTGGTTCCGCTACTGCCGGGGATTTCAATCTTCTGCTGTATGGTGCTGATGCTTAGCCTGCCGCTCGAAACCTGGCTGCGGTTCTTCGTCTGGCTGATCATCGGGTTGTTTATCTACTTCTTGTACGGCAAGAAGCGCGCTTCTGAATTAGCGTAACGGCGGCCTCGTCAAAATTGAAGCAAATCGCTGGCCCTTGACTAGTACTGCGGCCCGGCCTGTACCGGTACAAAAGCTCCAATTTCCTATTAGCTGCATTCAGCTCCTGCTCCAAGATAGGAGCGCTTTGGAGCCACCCGTCGGCCATCCCGCATCTCGGATCGTCTTCATACCGGCGTTTGAACCCGTTTCCGAGCTTACGGGGGACCCTCGCACAAGAACCGCCGGAGAAGCTGATTCGAATGAGCAACCCCCGTCTGCTGAAGAGGTTACCGTCGAGCGGAACATTCCCGCGTCAGTCTGGACCGACGATACGGGGATACAGATCGTCCGTGCTACGCGATCCTGGATTCAATATGGAACTGTTGGGTTTGCAGTCGTTTGCATCGTTATCGGGGCACTGGAAGCGCTTTTCGGGCGCTAGAATCTCAGTATCTTTACAATTCTTTAGGTGATAGACCCTAGCAAATAGGTTGCAACTTAGTACGAGAAGAGCGAAACTACTTAAGGAACTAGCTCACTCCTCCGAGGGCTATCCGATGCCCGCCTCATTCCTTTCGGGATGGGGCGGGTTTAGTTTTTTCTGGCGGCTCCGCGCATTCCCAGCTACGTCGCGATCACTGTGTTGGCGCGCACTTCGTAATGCATCGCGATAGGTTCCGCTTTGGACAACAACTTCTTCGCTTCCGGCTCGAAAACCGAAACCGAGTAATCCGGTCCGAGTCGAACAGGTTGATAATCACGAACTCGACTTCCCGCAGTCCCTCGCTACGAAGGACATAACGACCCCGGGTCGGATTATCACCGTTACTTGGCGCGCTGAAGCGATTCCTGAAAACGTCTTAGTCACTGGGAGAAACAACACATGTGTGACTATTCCCTGCATACATACCCAAATCGGCTGGCGGCCGATGGAGAAGAGCTGGTGGTTCACCGGTTCGGTGCTGGCTCGCTCGGATTGGCATCTCCGGCGGACCTAACCCCGGTAATTTCGGCGAGCAAAACTGCTCGCGGTACATTGTGGACCCAAGTCAAGGCTTGGTTCCAAGGGCGAAACCCGAAATGGGAAGCGGAGAAACGCGTTCCGGCCGTGTGCATTCCGCCCGGCGCCCGCCTGGTTCTCCGCGACATTCCCAAGAATTTACAACGCGAGCTGGGCATCGGCGAAGTAGAAGAAGTTCAGTTCGTCGAGACCACGGCCGAAGTGAACACTTATCGGGATGCCGTACGCTTCAAGAACTGCCGCCAGGCCCTCCTGCAGCAACTGCGGGAAGGACAACGCGTCCAAGTGCTTTCGATCGGGGTTGAGGAATTCGAGCCGGTGGAAACGGCTGTTTGAACTATTGAATATCGCCGCCTAGCTCCCCGCTGCCGGCCGGAAATGCAGATCCACCGTGTAGCCCGCTATATCCACGTGCACGATGTAAAGCACGTCGATCTTCACAGCGCCGTCAGTAACGCCTACTTGGACGTCTTCGCCGTGCACGGGCAAACCCAGGCTGGCCGCCTGATTGAGAATGCGCGTCCGCACAGCTTCAGGGGGCAGTTTGGCTGTCCCCGGGTCCTCCACCAGATCGTTGACGTAGCTTTGCAGGCGCCAATTCGCCGCGTACGGCGGAACTAAAAGCACGCACAAAATTATCAGGATTAATAGTACGGCAGCGCCCGCGATCAGCCGCGCGCGTCTATTTAAGCCCGCAAGTCTATATAAGGGAGACGGGCTCACTCACCGTTTGCTTTCCTCGAGCGCCTCGAGTTCCTTCCAGATATCGTCATCGTGGCGTTCCCAATCGGGAGTGGTAGTGGTAACACGGAACTCCGGCACCTTGAGGGTGCCATGGCCATAGAGGCAAATGTATTCGGTGCGCGGCTGTCCGAATAGCAGCATGTTGGGCCAGGACCCGGCGCTCACCGGCATGCGCAGCCGGCGCAGGCAAGTGCGGCAACGATAACGCTGGTCCCAGATGATGAGGTGAAGCACGCCGAAGCAAGCCAGGAAGTAAAGAAGCATTGCGGAGGTAAAGCCAAGATCGTGACCGAACGGCTTTTGCTCGAAGCCGAACGCCAAGGAGCCACGGAAGCTCACCACGATGACGCCCCAGACGAAGCGCATCACCAAGGCGGCAGCTGCCAGCTTCAGCAGCAAAAACCCCCAATACTTCATGATCATTGGATTCCTTTCGCCTGCTTCTGGTTCCCGCTTCTCATCATCTTAATCGGCTAGCGATCAACTCTTCAGCAGATTACGTGCCAAAAATATTACATTTGCCGGACGCTCCGCGAGTCTCCTCATAAAATAGGGATACCACGCATTGCCATACGGAACATAGAGCCTCAAACGAAAACCAGCCGCCACCAAGCGACGCTGCAGGTCCCGACGAACGCCATACAGCATCTGAAATTCAAAACGATCCGCCGCGATCTTTCGTTCCCGAATATAGCTCATCGCGCGATCCAGTATCTTCTCATCGTGCGTCGCGATGGCGGGATAAGCCCCGTGATCGAATAATTCGAGCATCAAGCGGACATAGTTGGCGTCCACGTCCTTCTTGCGCGGAAACGCCACATCGGACGATTCGCGATACGCGCCCTTGCACAGCCGGACCGGAATCGATTCCTGGCACATCCTTTGAATGTCGCCCTCGCTGCGATATAAGTACGCCTGAATCACTGCGCGAACGCTGCCGCAGTGGGCGTGTAACTTGTAGACCAGCGCCAGCGTGCGGTCGACGTAGGCGCTCGACTCCATGTCCACTTCCACCATCCGGCCAATCGATTTCGCCCGTGTTACCAGGCATTCGACATTGGCCTGGCAGTCCTGTTCCGAGAAATCGAGGCCGAGCTGCGTGAGTTTGACCGACACCGTGGCGTCGAGGTTGAGCTTTGCGATTTGATCCAGAGCAGCTAAGTATGCGTCGCGCGATTGTTGGGCTTCGGCGAGCGAGTTGACGCTCTCGCCCAGATGATCGAGGGTGGCAAGGTATCCGTCGGCGTTCAGCTTTTGGCAAACCGCGACTTCGCGTTCGATGGTGGAGCCGGCGACGAAGCGCGACGTCAGCTTGTCGGCAGCCGGTGACGTTTCCATCCAGTGACGAAGCCACGGCTGGCGGGAAAGCACCAAGAGCAGGCTGCGGAGCAATCACTCACTAGAATACTAGGTTATTTCAAGGCCGCATACTCTTTTCGGGCTTGCGGCGGAAAGCGCCATTATGATGAGTTCCAGCAATTCTACCGAATCAGGCACGGGTGGGGAGATGCGGTGCCGGTGCATTCGATTCCGCGAACACAACGGCGGCTAGTTTCTTCGCATGGGTCCGGATATCCCTGGGCCAAGGTTCCACCATCTGGTGGAAGCGCTTCTGCTTCGCTGCGAACAGAGCTCGGATGGCCTCCTCAAACCCAGGTTCGTTTCCGGCCAGGGCCGAAAGAAACCGGTATGCCGCTTCTTGCGCGCGCCGCAAACGATCTTTGCCCTGATTCGCTATCCGCGCGTGCTCCACCAGCTTGCGGAGAGCCACCGACGCGCCTCCCGGCTGCGTCGCCAGCCAGTCCCAGTGCCGGGGCAGCAGGGTCACTTCGCGTGCCACCACGCCCAATTTCGGGCGGCCCGGTCCCCGTGTTCCCGCGTTCGGCGGTATCAGTTCGCTGGTTGCGGCGCCAGGGGGCGCGAGCGCGGCGATTCGTTGTAAAACCTGCTTTGAAGTCCCGCGAAAGTCCAACTCCACCACCTCGCCAGTAAAGTCGTCGAAGATCAGCACCTGCGCTTGCTTATCTCGATCCAGCAGGGCTTTGGTCTTCAGCGCAACCTCTGCAACGCCGCCCGCCGCGATGCGTTTCACGCCGTGAAAGGCGGTGCAGGATTTCACCAGGGGACCAGTCATATTTTATCCGGGCATAATTATATTATCCGGGTTTAAATATCCTTGTCAAGGGGCGCCGTTCAGCGCCCCGGCGGATAACTCCCCAGCACGCGCAGAAAATCCGCGATCTCGGCCAAGTGCCGCAGCGCGTTTTGCACTCGCGGCTCGTTTTCGCGGCCCAACAGATCCAGGTAAAACAAATATTCCCACGGCTTGCCGCGCAGCGGCCGGGATTCGATTTTGGTCAGATTCAAATCGCGCAACGCGAACGCGCTCAAGCCGCGGAACAGAGCTCCCGGGATGTTGCGCGTGGTGAATACCAGCGAAGTTTTCCATTCCTTGGAGTGCCGCGCCGGCGGCAGTTTCTTCGAGGGATAGAGCAAAAAGAAGCGCGTGAAATTTCGCCGGTCGTCTTCGATCGAGCGCTTCAGAATATCTCCGCCGTAAATGCTGGCGGCCACGTCGGAGGCAATGGCGGCGGCATCCGGGCCATTTTTCTCCATCACCATCTTCACGCTCCCGGCGGTGTCATAGAAAGGGACCCGCTCCAGCTTCGGATACCGGGCGAAAAATTTCAGGCACTGGTTCAACGCCACCGGATGGGAGTAAACGTGTCGTAGATCGCGGAAGCGGACGCCTGGCGGCACGATGAGATTATGCACGATGCGGACATTGGTCTCGGCGGCGATCCGAACATCGAAATGGAGCAGGTGATCGTAATTCTCGTGGACCGATCCAGCCAGGGTATTTTCCATCGGAATCACCGCCGAGTCGATCTTCCCGGCGCGCAAAGCCGCGAAAACGGATTCGAATGTAGGATAGGGAACAGCTTCGGCCTTGGGACCCAACAATTGCCGGGCCGCCTCCTGGCTGAAAGCCCCCAACTCACCCTGAATGCCTGCACGATGGATGCCTGCACGATGGCCGCCGGCACGCTGTAATTTCAAGCTCACATTCACCTCTCACCAGTTCCCTGTATTTCCCCCAAAACCGATCACAAGCGGCATTCCACGAGCCTTTCTGCTAACGATAAACCATTGAAATGACGAACGCCTGTTCGGAAAACCGAACAAAAGATTCCTTCTTGTCTTGCTCTTTGCTGCTGTGACCGCTATAATTCGACCCTGTAGAACGTCTTACAAGACTGCTCAATTCCGAAACGGCGACCCGGCGTTTTCTGTAGGCGCCGGGAAAGCATCATACCATGGAGGACCCTGGACAAAAACTACGGCGCGTCAGAGAACGGCTCAGCTTACGGGTTCGCGACGTGGAACAGGCCAGTCTTAAGATCGCAGATAAATACCATAACGACGACTTCGCAGTTCTCATTAATCGGGTCTCGGAGATCGAGAATCGAAATCTAGTTCCCACCGTCCACAAACTGTACTCCCTGTGTGCCATCTATCGCCTTGATTTTCAAGAGGTTCTTGAATGGTACGGGATCTCGCTGGGGGCCCTTCCCGCCGATGCCGCCGCGGTGGATGTTCCGCAAACGCACCTGCTTTCTTTTCGTGGCGATACCTCTCACGGTAGCGTTTCGAGTGAGGTGCTACTGCCGTTGGCGCTCGACCCCGGCCTCGACCCTCGCCGCACAACTTATCTTACTCGCATGATCCAACGCTGGGGTAAGCTGCCTCTCCTGTTTCTGGAATCGCTGAACCTCAAGGAACAGCGCTACGCTTTAATGGGAACCGAGGATTGGTTTATGTATCCCCTCTTACAGCCGGGGACTTTTGTTTCGATAGACGAAACACAACAAAAAATAGCGAACTCAGGTTGGAACAATGAATTCGAACGGCCCATTTACTTCTTCGAGCATCGGCAAGGTTTTGCGTGCGGCTGGGCCAGCTTAAACGGGGACCAGCTGATTTTGATTCCCCATCCCTTGTCGGGCTGCAGCCCGCAGGTTTACAAATACCCGACCGATGTCGATTTGATTGGCCAGGTTTCCGGGATCGCTATGCGTCTGGATCAGGCACGGCGACGCCGTACGCGGCTTTGAACATTTCCAGAAGTGCGGTAAAGTCAGCGATATAGAGACGTCTCTCCGGCCCACGGACGGAGGCTGGAAGTAAGTTCCGATAGGGCGCCAGCCGGATCCATGTCTCTACCACCACCCGTTTGTCCTCGAACAGGCCCGAGATATAGAGATCTAGATCGGCCTTCTGTTGCTCCAGGTTGAAAGACAGCCACTCGGCGAATACCCTGTTGTGGCTATTCTTTAGAGCTTTATTCGCCTCGTCTTCCCCGAAAACCAGGGCCAGCCCGTGATGTTCGTAGGAGCCGTTGTTGGGATTGCGCAACGACGCGAGGTAGACTAACTTCCCGAAGACCGAGGGGATCTGCGAGATTGTGTTGCGCCACAGGTCGGCCGCGGCACTCCGGTCGAACGCAACGCCCGCAACTCTTTCACCTTTCATACCAAACACCTGAAATCATACACCGGATCTTCGCAGAAGGAAAGACAATCCGGCAAGGTAGAGTACTGGGGATTATGCTCCCATTGCGCGACGCGCCGTCCAGCGCACCATCTTGCCCCGGCAATATTTAAATGCATTGCGCGGGCTGAAATCATCCGATATGATTTAGCGAAGCATACGGAGAAATTGTATATTTGCAGTTAATCCTTCCGATTGCAATTATCCTCACATTACTGGCAGTTGGTTTTGCCGGTCTATACTGGAAACTTGCGTCCCGTTATGACCCTCGGCAATGTACAACTGAATGGCTGGACGCCTTTTCTCTGGAAAGCTATGCGCCCATGGAGCGCTTGCTGGGAAACGCCGATCGCGGGTTTCTGGCATCGCAGCCGGGATATCGCCCGGAAATCGCGCAACGCCTGATGGCTGAGCGGCGTAGGATTTTTGCCGCGTATCTCGGACATCTGGTGCGCGACTTCAATCAGTTGGTCGGAATTGGCAAACTCATGATTGTCTATTCCACCCAGGATCAGCGGGAGTTCGCGCGACGGTTGTGGCGCCAACAGATGCGCTTTTACGCCGGAGTTTGTTCGGTGTGGATCCAACTCGCGCTCAATCCTTTGGGGTGGAGCGGGGCAGATGCACATCGTTTGCTGGCGGCTGTGATGGCTATGTGCAATCAGGTGGTGATGTTGTCGTCACCGAGCGAAGCCCAGTTCGAGATGTCGTAGCTGAGGACGTGGATTATCGACAAATATTCTTGAGATGCTGTTTGGCTTCTTTGAGCAGTGGGAATTGCTTCTCGGCTTCTTTGAACTCCCGGGTATGGACGCATCGCCGCGCGCCCCGGTGCTCCACAGGAAACCGCAAGTGGAGCATTTCGTGGAACAAAATGTATTCCACGGCCAGCCTGGGAACGCTCGGCCTGTCCAACAATCGGCTCAAGATAATGGCGTTGTGCGACGGATCGTAGTGCCCCAACATCACGCGCGAGGGCCGGCGGCTCCAGCCCAACAGCGGTTGCGCCATCAGGCCATGGAAGTGCGTTTGATTGAGTTCTTCGAAGATCGCTTGCAGATCGTAGGACTCGCCTTTAGGGCCTGACACGAACTTGCGCCCCCGCGCCTGCTTTACCAATTGCAGGCTGCGGCGCATCTCTTTGCGGTTCAGATACCGGCGGTAGCGCTCCGCATGAGTTCGCGGCTGCGGCCGGCGCAATAGCTTGGACATCAGAATATTCGCCAGCGATTCCAGGATCGCGGCGGGCGCGCCTTCCAGCACGTCGGTGATGCGGAAATCGAGCCCTGAGCTGTCCCACCGCACCGAACTATTTGCGTTGGCGAACTTGCAGAATTTCAGCCGAACGGCTGGGATCGGCGTCCGGGGCTTCAACTCGGAGAAGACGCGCGTGAATATCTCTTCGGGTGTCTCAAAGAAAATCGCGCTCTGCAGCACTGCTCCCAGCATACCCCTTGCTGACGCGCGCGGCTCCCACCGGCCGTTAACGCTGAATCCGGGCCGAGCCGCCCTGGGCGAACGCGCGCACTTGATGGAGCGTCGCCATGGTGGTGTCTCCGGGAAAGCTGGTTAGCAGGGCGCCGTGCGCCCAACCGAGCTTCAGGGCATCCTCGGGGGATTCGCCCGCCAGCAGGCCGTAAAAGAATCCAGCCGAGAATCCATCCCCGCCACCCACGCGATCGTAGACATCCAATTCGCATTTCGGTGCGGAATAAGTTTTGCCGTTGGGCTCCCGCCCGCTCACCCATGCCGTCGCGCTCCAGGTGTGACGGTTGGCGGAATGCACCTCGCGCAGACTAGTAGCCACAATCTTTATTTGCGGATAGGTCTTGGCGGCTTCGGCGGCTCCGGCCAGTCCAAGCCCCTTTTGGAGGTCTTCCTCGTTGCCCACCAGCACGTCGACATTTTGAACGATACGGCGCAGCACAGTCACCCCGCGATCGGCGCCACCCCAGATATTCCAAAGTTTCTCGCGAAAGTTGAGGTCGAACGAAACCACCGCGCCGGCGCCCCTGGCGGCCTGCATGGCGTCGACGATCAGGTCGCCCGTGCTGGCGGAGAGCGCGGCGAAAATTCCGCCGCTGTGGAACCAGCGCACCCCGCGAGCGAAAATGGCCTTCCAATCAAAATCGCCGGGCTTCAGCAGCGCGGCGGCTTCGTTCGCGCGATTGTAAAAGACCACCGGCGGGCGCGGGCCGTACCCACGATCGCTGTACACCGTCGCCATGTTCGGGCCGGTGACCCCGTTATGTTCAAAGCGCCTGTAGATGGGTTGAACACCCATGGCGCGGACGCGTTCGGCGATCAAGTCGCCAATGGGATAGTCCACCATCGCGGTCGCAAGGCCGGTGGGGATGCCGAAACAGTCGGACAGATTGGCTGCGACGTTGAACTCGCCGCCGCTCACGTGAATTTTGCACTCGGTGGCTTTGCGGAACGGGATGACGCCGGGGTCCAGGCGATACACCAACGCACCTAGAGATAGCAGGCCCAGCGCACCTTCACGAGGAATTTCCAGGACGCTCAAAGGTAAACGATACCAGAACGGGGGCTTATTTTACTGGGAGGTTTCGTCGAGCAGCAAAATTTCAACGCGACGATTTTCGGCGCGCCCGGCCGCGGTATCGTTGGAATTCTTAGGATCGATGGATCCGTAGCTTTGCACCGAGAGACGTGACTCGGCGATGCCGTAGCGGCGGCTGAGCACCTCCAGCAGGCTTACGCTGCGCGCTGCCGACAGCTCCCAATTGCTCTGGAAGCGCTTGTTGTGGATGGGGATGGAATCGGCATGTCCCACCAACGCCACTTTGTTCGGAACGCTGTTCAGAACTTCCGCAATCTGGGAAACGATGGGCAGCGCGGTGGGCATGACATGGTCTTCACCCGAGGGAAACAAAACGGCCTGGGGCAGGCTGATGACAAGCCCGCGCGCCTCCAGCCGCGAGTCCAACCCTTGCGACCGTAGTTTCTCATCGGCGCGTACCAGAGCCAGGTGTGACTCCGTCGGTGGTGGCGTGGTTGCGGCCAGATTTGGTGCAGATTGGATGAGAGCAGCCTGGATTGGCACAGATTGGATTGGCGCAGCGCTTTTTTGGCGTGGCTTCGCCTGAGGCTGCAGCTCGCGCGGCGGCTGGGCCGGGTGAAGGCCTTGCGCTGCGATTGCGACGAACAGGATCAGCAAAACGGTGACGAAATCGGTGTAGCTGATCAGCCAGGACTCCCGCTGGCCTCCCTGTGTGGCTTCCAGATACTTGGGTTTGGGCCTACGCTTCATACTTGGAACTACACTTCATGGGCCGCCTGGGCGCCTGCATCACGAATCTGCTCATCCGGTTGTTGCTGGCGCAGATATGCGCTCAAACGTAAGCGAATCAGCGCGGGGTGCAGATTGTCGGACAATGCGAGGACTCCTTCAATGATGAGCTCCTGAATCTCGAAGTTCTCGGCTACGCGCGCGCGAATACGATGTGCGGCCGGCAGCAGGAGCAGATTCGCCAGCGCCAAGCCATAGATGGTGGAGACGAACGCGGTGCCGATGCCAAAGCCGACCGACTGCAGGTTGGCAAAGTGCCGCAGCACCTCGATCAGGCCCACCACAGTCCCGATGATTCCGATGGTAGGCGCAAATCCGCCGGCCACTTCCAAGGTCTTGGCGTCAGTTTCGCCCTGGCGCTCGCGCATACGCAGTTCGTTTTCGAGTATGGCCTGCAATTCCGTGCGGCTGCCGACATCCAAGGCAAGCTGCAGCGCCTGCCCGAAAAACGGATGCGCGGCCTGGGGGACCAAAGGCTCCAGGGCTAGCAAGCTGCTGCGGCGCGCCACTCGCGCATAAAAGATGATCTCTTCAATCAGCGCTTCGCGGTTCACTTCCTCGGATGAGATCAGGTCCATGACGCGGCGGAACGAATGGACCAGTGACGTCCTGGGAGTGGTGATGAGCATAACTCCCAACGTGCCTCCAATTACGATCAGCGCGCCGGCTGGCTGAAGGAAATAGGTGACTGAAATGCCGGCGGCAGAGACCCCGGCGAGGATCGCTCCCAGCGCGACCGCCAGACCCAGCACAAAAAACAAATCGATGCGGCGGCGCGGCCGAGAATGGTCCAGGGCTTTGTATGCGCGAACTTCTTCACTCAGTGCCGCTTGCGTTGTGGCCATTTTCAACGAGGTTTCAGCATCCGGAGGTCCAATCGGAAGTCATTGACCTCATGTATCAGCAAAATTGAAAAGTGACAAAATTTCGACGGTGCGGAGCCGTGATTTTTTCTCGCCCGGGGCGTGTTTAAGGCTGTATGGCCGGGAGAACGCGACCGCGGCACTCGCCCAGACCGATGCGACGAAATCCCGACGCTTCGCACCAGCCCTTGAATATGACTTCGTCGCCGTCTTCCAGGAAGCCACGCGTTTCGCCGCTAGGAAGTGGGAGCGGATCGGCGCCGCGACGGGTCAGCTCCAACAAGCAGCCCAGATTTTGTTTTTCCGGACCGGAGACCGTCCCGCTGCCGATGAGGTCGCCCGGGCGCAGCGGACAGCCGTTGCTCGAGTGATGTGCGACCATCTGGCCGAGCGTCCAATATAAAGATGCGAAATCGCTGTGGCTGACGCGCACGGGTGTCTGCATTTTCGCGGAGCGGAGCCAAACCTCCAAGGTGATTCGAAACGCGCCGTCACTAGAGCCTCTCAGGTGCGGCAACGGTTGCGGGTCGCCAGCCGGGCGGGGCGGGGCAGCTGTCCGGAAGGGCTCCAGGGCGTCGAGCGTCACAATCCAAGGCGATATGGACGTCGCGAAATTCTTGGCAAGGAACGGGCCCAGTGGCTGGTATTCCCAGCTCTGGATGTCGCGCGCCGACCAGTCGTTTAACAGGCACACTCCCAACAAATGATCTTCGGCGTCGGCTAATGGAATCGGATGTCCCATCGCATTGCCGGGACCCAGGAACGCGCCGAGCTCCAGTTCGTAATCGAGCATTTGCGAGGGCGCAAATACGGGCGTGTCGTTCACCAGGATCTGGCCGCGTGGACGATGCACGAGCGTGCCGCTCAAAACGATGGACGACGCTCTGCCGTGATAAGCAATCGGTATCCACTTATAATTCGGCGAGAGCGGCTTGCCGGGGCGAAACAGGCTTCCGACGTTGGTGGCGTGATCGATGGACGCGAAGAAATCGGTGTAATCGGGAATATCGCACGGCAGCAGCGGTTCGACTTCGGATCTAGGCAGGATCGCCCCCTCCGCGTCGTGCGAATACTTCGTCAATAATTCACTCAAGCGGCGGCGCAGGCCAGTGCGCTCGCGCCGAGTCATCGCCATAACGGCGATCAGGGAGGGGATGGCGAGGGCCTGCGTTGCGTCCAACACCCTGTCGCCAATAGCAACCCCAACTCGGATTCGCTCCTCACCATGTTTTCGAAAACTGGCGAAGGGCAGATTTTGAATCGGGAAATCGTTGTCGGGACGATTGGCGGATTCCACCCAACTTTTGAGGCCCGGATCGTGAGTTGCATCGGTCATTTCGCGCCCATTATTTCGGTATGACGCCCGCCATCAATTGCTGGTAACGCGGATCGGCACGCAGATTCCGCAGGGCCGGTTCGCCACGCACCTCGTCCAGCGGCTGGCCGCCGTGAATAGCGGCCCCGAGCGACTCCAGAGCGCGATCGCGTTGGCCCGCCAGCTCATAGATCAACGCCGCTTCCCAGTGAACCTTGCGGCTACCAGGTGCTAGCCGCCGGGCCTTCTCGATGTTCTGCAGCGCCTTCGTTTTGTCGCCGAGTTTAGCTTCATACAGTGCCACAACGCTCATCGTCTCGCCATCGTTCGCATTGACCGCCAGGCGATCGCGTCCCAATTGAACGGCGCGCCGGTAAGCAAGATTTGCGTCGCCTTTCCTGCCCGGCACGCAGGCGTAGGCATCGCCCAAGTTTCCCCAAACCTGTTCGCTCTTGGGTGTGAGTTGCGATGCGCGTTCCATCAGGGGCAACGCTTCCGCGCAGCGCCCCAGGAAGAAGTAGACCGTGCCAAGGTTGGAATAGGCTGATGCGGTTGGCCGCAACGTTAGCGACTGGTTGAAACTGACCGCGGCGCTCTCGTATTGGCCGGCCATGGCGTACGTCGCGCCCAGGTTCGTATAGCCCTGGCTGTTGCCGGGCGCGAGTTGAGTGATGGTCTGAAAAAGTGGAATGGCGTCCTGGTAGCGGCCACGCCGGTAATAGAAGCCGCCCAAGGCGTTCAAACTGGTCCAGTCGCTGGGGCGCAACTGAGCCGCCGCTTTATACCTTGATTCCGCGTCGTCCAGCTTTCCCATGGCTTCTTCCACCGCACCAAGCTCACTGAAGACGCTGGGATTGGCAGGCTCCAGTTGGCGGGCCTTCTCCAGAGCGTCCAGCGCTTCGGCGTGCCGGCCCGCGCCTTCCTCGATAATTCCCAGGGTGACGTAGACGGGCGCCAGCTGGTTGTTGAGTTTAAGCGCAAGCTGGCAGTTCTCGCGCGCCGGAGCCACCCACTGGGTGTCGCGAGTCTCGCGGTATTTGCGCCAATAGGCTTCGCCCAGCCCGGCATAGGCCAAAGCATATTTCGGGTCGAGCGTTTTGGCTTGCTGGAACATTTGAATGGCTTGATCGATGTCGTCCCGGCCGCGCCGCTGCAAATGGCCGCGGGCCTGGAGATAGAAATCGTACGCGCTGGATGTACCCGTTTCCCCGGCGGACAGCGCCTGACGCTCGTTCGCTCCAAGTTCCAGTTGCAACATTCCAGCGATCTCCCGCACCACGGAGTCCTGCAATTCGGCCTCTTCGCCCAGCGGCCGCTCAATCTCGCGCGAGCGAAGCTGGCGCATGCTGCCGGCGTCCACCAGATTGGCGGTGAGACGAACTTGATCCTGATCGCGCTGCACGCTGCCGGTGATCACCAGGTTCGCGCCTAAGGCGCGGCGCGCTTCGCCGGGACTGGCCAGGCCTTCGCGACGCACCTCGCTGGCCGGGACAACCCACAGCGATCCGTGAAACTGCGAGAGCTCCGTGAGCTCGCTGGTAAGCGGCCTCCATCATGCCGTCGCAAAACGCTTCGTTATCGCGGCTGCCGCCAATGTTCCGAAACGGCAGCACGGCGATTTTTTTTTCCGCGGGCACGGGGTTCAGCCAGCGCGGCGCGAATCGCCAGGCGAGCACTCCGATCAGAAGCAGCAGGCTCGCGATAACGGCGGCTAGCGGCCCGAACCGGCGGCGTAGCGATCGGCCGCGCGCCAGCGACTCGACCGAGATTTTGCGAGACGGGACACCACTTTCCAACTGGCGCGTGATCTCTTTCAGGTCGCTCGCCAAATCCTCCGCGCTCTGATAACGCCGCTCCGGATCCTTTTCAAGAGCTTTTTCCACGATGGCGCCCACAACCGGCGGAAGATCGGGCCGCATTTTATTCAACTGCGGGGCAGGCGTGTTGACGATTTCATAGAGCAGTCCGATGTCGGATCCGGCTTGAAACGGCAGCATCCCGGTGAGTACTTGATAGAGCACGACTCCAAAAGAGAAAATATCGGACCGCGGGCCGATGCCCCCACCGTGAGCTTGCTCGGGCGACATATAGGCCACCGTGCCCACCACGGTGCCGGGCCGCGTGAGGAACGCCATGGTCGCCGTGTCCGCTTCGGGATTGACGTCCGGTTGTTCGATCTGAGCCAGACCGAAATCGAGCAGCTTCACGGCGCCGGATTTGGTGACCATAATGTTGCCCGGCTTGATGTCCCGATGGACAATCCCGGCGGCGTGCGCGGCCGATAGCGCGGATGCGATCTGCGCGGCGTAATCGAGAATGGTTGCCAGCTCAGCCCGCGGACCTCGAATGAGGTCATGAAGCGTGACGCCTCGCACGTACTCCATGGCAATATAGTCGACGCCATCGGACGTTTCGATTTCGTAAATCGTAATAATGTTGGGATGATTTAGCGCTGAAGCGGCCTTAGCTTCGTCGGCGAACCGGGCGCGGCGGCGCGGGTTGGACTTCTGTTCCGGTGGGAGGATTTTGAGCGCAACCAAACGATCGAGCTTCAGGTCCCGGGCGCAGTAGACGACGCCCATGCCTCCTTCGCCCAGTTTTTCCAGGATTTCGAAATGCGAAATGGTCCGGCCAACCATGTCGATGTCCCGGGGCAAGCGGGTTGGTGTTGCCGCCTTTACCTTGGATCGATGATGATCTCAGGATCGTTCAACTGCGCCTGGCGCGCAGTGGCGCTTTGATAGTGATACGACTTGCAGCCAGGATCGCCGGCTTTATTACAGACCACCTTTACGGTGCAAGCCCGGCCACGGGCGGAGCCAAACTGCTTTCCCTCAGCGCACGGGCTGGCGCCGGTGAATTTTACGTACCAGGTTTTGCTGGCGCCCGATTGACGGCTCCATGAGATTTTGTCGCCCATCTTGGCATGGTGCTGCTGGTGCTGGGGCAGCACTTTTCCCGTGTCGTCGATTTGGAGTTGGTGCGGATCCTGGGCGAACGCCGCAGCCGACGCGGCGAGCAGCCACACCCCGATGGTGAGAGCTGCGAAGAAAGTATTTCTCATGTTCACGCTCAGTATAGCCCACGGTTGGGGATTGGGGGCTGGGGATTGGGGATTGGGGACTGGGGGTTCTGGGGTTGGGGGCCAGGCACTCTCAGAGAAGCTTGGATTTGTGATCACACCCGGATCAATGATCACAATGGAGGTATGTCAATCGCGATTCCGAGATTTGATCGCTCCGTCGTAATCCGCGGCGCTGCCGCCGAGGTGGTTGGCGCTCCAACGGCGAAGGTAAAGCTTCTGGCGGACAGCAGCGCCACGGGGGGTGCGCTCTCCACAGTGCACGTCACGCTCGAAAAAGGCGCCGACGGCGCACGGCCACACCGGCACGACCGTGCGGCTGAGATGTTCTACGTGCTCGACGGCGTTGTGCAGGTCCTCTCCGGCACCCGAGATCGTGCGGGCCGAGGAGGGCGATGTCATCGTGGTGCCGCCAGGCCTGGCGCATGCGTTCTCGGCCGAGCGTGGTTCGGGGGCCGAAATTTTGATCGTGATTGCACCGGGCGTGGAGCGCTTCGAATACTTCCGGCAGCTTACTCGCATTGCGCAAGGTAAGGAACGCCCCGAGAGCCTGCGCGAAGTGCAGGATCTTTACGATACCTATTTCTTGAACAGCCCCGAATGGGAAGCGGCAAACCCGCGTTGACGCTGCGATTTCTATCCGCTGCCGACGCCGGCAGAGCCGCAGTACTCGCAAGATCCCGACCAAATGTGCCCGCTGTGTGCGTCTACGGGTGCCTTTCAGTTGGCAGACCCGAAGGTTGTTCTGTCGTTGCTGGGCTATCGTTAGCGGATTGCTGAAAATTCAGAGACAAGTGGTACAAGTCCGACGCAACCGAGTTCGCGGCGGCAACCGAGCACTTCAGAGCCTCGAAGCAAGTGCCATCCAGCGCGCGCGGTGAGTCACGCTGCATGATGTCGAGGACCGCTTCGAGTGGAAGCGCGTCGCGATAAGGCCGTTTGGCTGCCAGGGCGTCGTAGATATCCGAAACAACTAAAATTCGCGCGGGCAGCGAAAGCCTGTCGGCCGTGATGCCTCGAAAGTAACCCGTGCCGTCGAGTTTTTCGTGGTGCGAGGCGGCGATCTCGCTCAAGTCCTGAAAGTTGGGAATGCGCCTCAGAATCTCGTACGAATAAGCGGGATGTTTGCGGACCACTTCCCATTCAGCCTCGCTTAGCTTATCGGGCTTGTCGAGAATTGCGTTCGACACGCTCAGTTTTCCAATGTCGTGCAGCAGCGCGGAGCGGCGAATCAACGTTACCTCGGGCTCGCTCATGGACAACGTCCGTGCAATGGCGACGGCGGCGCCGGCGACACCGGTCGAGTGCCGGTAGGTAAACGGCGACTTCGCGTCAATCACGTCCGCAAAGGCCAGGCAGATGTTGTCGAGGGTGGTTTCGTCGCTTGCGAGCAGATCGTGGCGCGGCTCAAGGTCGAGCACCTTGGTCCTGGCGTCTTCGACATCCGTCCACACAGATTCGTTCTTGGAGACTGAGCAAAAGGCCTTGACGAGGTCCGGATCAAACCATCGGCCGCTCCGATCTTGAGCTATCTTCACGGCCGCCGCGGCATCGTACGCGCTGTAGAACACGTCCACGGTTTGTGCCAGGCTGAGGATTCTCGCCAGCAACGGGATCTCTTTGCCCCGCAGGCCGTTGGGGTGACCGGCCCCGTTCCACAGCTCGTCCAGGCTGTGAATCGCCGACGCGGTGGCGTTGGACAAACCGATTCTCCGGGCGATTGCCGCTCCACGCTCGCAGCGAATCTGAACCATCTGCCGGGAGTTTTGTTTGTGATGGAGCGCGAGATCGAACAACGCCCGCACCCGCTCCAGGAACGGCGCGCCGGTACGCACGTGGGAAAGCGCGTATTCGAGCGACTCCCAGCCCACGCGCGTCCAATCCGTGGTCTTTACGTCACGCTTGGCCTGAATATCATCGGTGCCGAGAATCTGAAACATTCGGGATGCGTTGGTGCTGCACCCCGCG
Source organism: Bryobacterales bacterium (assembly GCA_963747945.1). Classification (GTDB taxonomy): domain Bacteria; phylum Acidobacteriota; class Terriglobia; order Bryobacterales; family Bryobacteraceae; genus Palsa-89. The sequence goes on along the minus strand of CAVVHB010000019.1, from coordinate 513,270 downwards.
TCCTTCATCAGCAGGGCATAGTACAGGTCGCCCTGCGCATCCAGAGGCAGGCCGATTTCCTTGGCGATATGCATCCCGAAGACGCAACTTCGGATGGAGTGGCCCAGAGGCTGGCCTTCTGTGAGATCCAGGGCGAACGACAGAGACGAAATAACTTCCGATACCCGGATGGGAAGGGCTCCCGGGGTGGGAGCTACGAGAGCTCCGCTGGTGCGTGCGGAATTCTGCTCGGTAACGATGATTGCGGCCACTACTCGAACTTGCCACTTCGAGCGTGGTGAAACAATAGATCAGCCGGTTCGAAACCATAAGGTCCAGGAGCCGCGCCACGCTCCGGGATTCACCTTAGCACCGGGAGCCTACTTAAGCAGCCCGTGGTTTTAGTCGCTCCCTTACGGTCGCGGTTCTGTAACACACGGAATCTACTGAACCGCGCACGTGAGTAAGCGGCATTTTGGCACTACCGTCACGGGCTGCCGGGAGCCTACTTGGCCGGATGCAGAATCAGCTTTTGCACGCGCCAGTTCAAGATTTCGGCGGTGTAAATTTCGTTTTCCGATGGGCAGGCCATCTCGTGAACCCAGCCGAACTGCTTCAGCTGGTGCCCCATGCTGCCAAAAACGCCGACGACTTTGCCGTCCAGCGTTAGCTTGTATATGCGGCCCGGATAAGCGTCGGCGCTATACAGATACTGCGTCGGCCCGGGTGTGATGCAGATGGCCCACGGCGATCCGGGTTGCATGGTCCCATTGAGCGGAGCCGCGCCCACCGTAGCGACAACCGGAGCAGCGGCCGGAGGACTGCCCATCCACATGTGTACCACGGGTGGGAGAGGCACATCGATGGTGATCGCGCGCTCGAATGTTCCGTCAGAGTTGAAAACCTGGATGCGCCGATTTCCGCGATCGGCCACGTAGATGTTGCCTTTGGCGTCCGAAGCGATACTGTGCGGCGTGTTGAACTCGCCGGTCTCGCTCCCGAAAGTGCCCCACTGCTTCACCCAATCGCCGTTCTTATCGAACTTAGCGACGCGCGAATTCACGTAGCCATCGCTGATGAAAATGTCGCCCTGCGGATCCCACGTAACGTCGGTGGGCTGCCGGAACTGGCCGTCGACGGCGGGGCGTGGTTTTGAACCCGGGGGCAAGCGCTTCCATGGCTCCGCCCCTTCGTCGGAAGCTTCCTTCTTGCGTCCGAACACCATCACCACGCGGCCCTCGGGATTGAACTTGATCACCATGTCCGATCCTTTGTCCACGGCCCAGAGGTTATCGTCCTGGTCGAAGCGAATGGCGTGCGCGAAGGACCACGCATACAGGTTGTGGCCGATCTCGCGGATGTATTTTCCGTCCGGTCCGAACTCCAGAATCTGGGCGGCGGTGGCGCCGTAAGCTGGTCCGGTAGTGTTGCCGCGCGAGAAGACGAAGACGTGTTTCTTGGAGTTGACAGCCACGCCGGAGGCCTCACCCAGGTACAGGTCGGGCGGAAGCTTCAGAAAATTGGGTACCGAATCGAAGGGGATTTCGGGGACCTGTGTTCCTCCCACATCATCGCCGAACGCGACGCCGGTTAGAGACACAAGGGTGAAACATGCTAGCGCTGGGATAAAGAATCGTGTCACAGTAGCCTCCGCAGAGTTACGATATCAAATCTGTGGGCACTCGGAGCCGGATCGGGTTTGAACTCGCTGCTGTCGCTATCATTGCCGCCAGTTCGTTGAGCTTCGGCATCCATAGCGTGGGCATGGCGAGCGGTACTGTCGATCCGATTCTTCACGCCGGTGCGCAGGATGAAGCCGTCTATGGGCATGCGGCCGCGAGGATGGTTCGCACGGGCCATTGGATGACGCCGATCTTCCTGGATCGATTCATGCTTAACAAGCCGCCCTTGCTGATGTGGACGGGCGCCGCCAGCATGCGTTTATTCGGGATCAGTCCGCTGGCGTTGCGTTTGCCGGTGCTGGCCGCGGGCGTTCTGTGCTGCGTGTTGATCTACTGGTGGCTCCGGCGATCGCAATCGGTGGCCATTGCGATCTCGGGAGTGGTGCTCTTGCTCGGAACGCCGTTATTCCATGACATGAACCGAACATTTATGACGGACGGCCTGCTGACGCTGTTCGTCGTGGCGGCGATGTTCGCACTTGCAGTCGACCCACATTGCGAACGGCGCTGGACAGCCATCGCGTTCGGCGCATTGTCGGGAGCGGCGGTGATGACCAAGAGCGCGGCCGGATTGCTGCCGTTGTTGATATTGACGCTCTACTGGGCAATCGCGGGAGCAAAGGAACGGCCGCCTTTGCGAAAGGTATTAGTGGCGTTCCTGGTGGCGGCGATCGTCGCAGCGCCCTGGCACATCTACGAATTCGTGGTTCACCGGGACTGGTTCATTGCGGAGTACATCCGATTTCAGTTGCTCGGATCCGGCGTGACCGCGCCTTCGCGTTACACCAGCGACACAAACTTCTGGTTCTATCTGCGAACGCTATTCCGCACCGATCCTATTCTGCTGGTGTTGTGGCTGACGAGCATTCCTTGGATCGCGATCTCGTGGAAGCGATCAAATCAGGTCCGCTTGCTCGCTGCGTGGTTCATCACTTCAGGTCTCTGTCTCGGGGTCTTTGGAACGCGGGCCGCATATTATTTGCTGCCGTTGCTGCCTGCGCTGGTGCTGATGAGCGTGCAATTTTCGCCTCTGTGGCGCGGCCGTTTGGCTTGGATCGCGTGCGCGCTGTTGGTGGTGGTGTACGGCGCGCTGTGGGGGCAAGTGCATGGCGCAAAGACGGTGCCGCCGGCTCTGGCGCTTGATAAATACTCCCAGTTGCGCCGATCCAACGAGTTGCTGATCGTCTCGCCCGACGATGATTTTTATGCCTCGGTTGTCGATCTGCCGAAGGTCCGCTACGTCTATCTCACTCCCTTGGACGCCACTAAAACTTCGGAGTTCTTTTTTCGGCTCGGAATGATCGTGACGAGCGAAGAATTCTGCTCCCTGGACAGTTTATTCCCGGTGTATGAACAGCGGCTGCGGGCGTGGAAGTTGCCGGAGAGCTTGCACCCGGAAGCGACCCTTGTGACCGGCTCTAATTTGGCCGAGGTGATCCGCTGCAGCCCGGACCGCGATTTTATGATTCCCGAATCTTTGCGAGATACCGCCATCGCCGCCGCAGCGGCAACTCACACGGCGTCCGAACTGGCTGGAGGATTCTTCCTGCTGTCGAAGAAATCCAGCCGGCGGCCCGAAGGCTCTATCGCGCCGGGGACGGTGGTCCGAGACCAACTTCGGTAACCACCACGCCTAGTTCGCGCGCGTCGCCGTTCAGGCCGGTCGAAGACTTGTCCAAATGAAAATTTACCACCACATATCCGGATTGGAGCGCCGTGGTGGGGACGCTAGCCGAATAAGTGTATTCCGTCGGTTTTGACAAAATGAGACCCGGGAGCTCCTGGCCAGCGACCTCCGCGCTGATGGTTATCGGACCCAGGTTTCGGATCTGGACGTCGGGAACGTAAAGTTTGAGAGAGAGCGCCACTTTGAGAGTGGATGCCGCGGTGTTGCCCGGTGGAACCTTGAGCAGGGCGGAAAAGTTTCTGGCAGTCCAGCGCGACTTACCGCCTTCGATACCGTAGAAGCCGTCCAGCAGTTGGGCCGCCTGCGCCGGATCGGCCATATTCACGCTGCTGGCGGCACGCGGGCTGGATGTCTGGCCGTACAGATCGTAAGACTCGAATTCAAAGACTCTCGTCTGCCAGAAGGTGCCGCCGTCGAAATGCTGCCTGATCCCGTACCCAAGCAGGGCGAGAAGATCGGCCCATCGCCGCTTCTCGGACAGATTCTTATAGCCCACCAGCACTAGCTCGCGCCGTGCCGACGCAAACAACGCGGCCGGATCGTCCCCAGTGTTCCTTTTGGACCAATCCCAGTACGCTCCGTCGTGAAAATCGGAATAGATATTCGCGGAAAAATATGGCTGAACCGCTGTGGTTGGATAACCGATGGCGTAGAGTCCCCCGGATGGTAAGCCGTTTTGCCGCAGATATTGCGCGGCAGCTAGGCTGCCGGAGTAAGCATGACTCCAGTCGTACCGGACCGCGGCGGCCGTCCAGTAACATTGAAAGCCGATGGCGGCTATCAGGGCTAAGAGTGTGGGTGCAGTTACTCGGGTCTTATACGCTGAAATCCAGATCGCGAACAGCCAACACAAGAACAGAATGCCGAAGTGCCATAACTGCGCGTAGACGATGGTGCCGAAGAGCAAGAAAGCACAGGTCGCCAGCAGGAAAAAGAGCCATCCGCCGCCGCGCCACAGGAAGGGCAACGACAGAGCGATCAATGCCGCCGATATGACCCAATAACCGGTAAAAGCTGCCCCCAGTCCCGCCTTGACTACATCGGGAAGCAGGTGCAGGTTCGAGAGCCCGCGGTGCTCGGCGAAGGCCACGTCCTTCGCGGGCCATGCACATAGCAAGAGCACGATGAGGACCAGCCAATAAGTTAAGCCTGCGATCAGGAGCTTCCCGCTTGCTAACGCGCGTGGCTCAGAAACATAAATACTTACCCAGATGCACGCGGATATCAGAAAGCCATGTACGCTGACGCCCGCCAGTAGAGCTAATAAGGCCGTCGTCAAAGCCGGCCTGCTTCTCGCATAAGGATAAATGGCTGCGATCGCAAACAGCAAAGGCGCGATCAAAGCATAACTGCGCGCAATAACTGCATATTGGTAACAGAGATAGTAAGTGAAGGGCAGCAATAGCCTGATATAAAATGGAAGAGGCGCATATCGAAGTAAAAAATATACAGCGGCGAATCCAAGACTGGCGGAAACAAAACCGTAAGCTGAGTAAGGCAGGCCCAGCCCAATCAATACGTGCACTAAAGTCTGCCAGAGGCCGGGCGTTCCTTCGTAGTGCAGCAGGGTGCCCCACAAATGCAGCAGGCTCGCGTCGCGGGCGAGCAACCAGGACTGGGCTTCGTCCGCCCACGGCTCATGACGATGGACTGCGGCTAGGACGAGGATCCCATAGCCGACTAACGCCAACATCGTTAGCGGGGTGTCACGTGGTGTAACTTTCTCCATCCGTTCTGGTACTAATTCTAGGCTCCAAGCAGGCCAAGGGGTGAACGAAAAATCGGGAAACTTTTGCATTCCCGCCTGCCTCTATGGTGAGATAACAAAGTATCCGGTTTGCCTCCGAACCCTGGGTCTCACTCTATCTTATGACCGAACCTTCCCGAGGAACTGCCGTAATCATTGGAGCGGGTCCGGCCGGTTTGACGGCTGCGCTGGAGCTTTTGCGGCGGACTCGCATTAAACCACTGGTGCTCGAAAAAAGCGCCTATATGGGCGGCATCTCGCGGACGGTTAACTACAAGGGCAACCGCATTGACATCGGCGGTCACCGATTTTTTTCCAAGTCGGATCGCGTCATGGATTGGTGGACGTCCCTGCTGCCGGTGGAACAAACCAGCGACGCGGACCACCGGTTGGTTTATCAAAACCAGGAGCGCTCGCTTTCCGCTAAGACGGCCGCCGCGCTGGCTGCCAATGGGTCCGCCCCAAACCCCGAGTTCGAAGATCTGGTGATGCTGGTGAGGCCCCGCAAGTCGCGCATCTTTTATCTGCGCAAGCTTTTCGATTATCCGCTCAAACTGAATCTTGCAACGCTGCGAAATTTAGGCGCGGTGCGCACGATGAAAGCCGGATTGAGCTATATGGCCAGTTCGATTCGGCCCATCCGGCCCGAGAAAACGCTCGAGGATTTTCTCATTAATCGTTTTGGACGGCATTTGTATCAAACCTTCTTCAAGAGTTATACGGAAAAAGTGTGGGGCGTGCCTTGCGATCAAATCAGCGCGGAATGGGGGGCGCAACGTATTAAGGGCCTTTCTCTGCGGAAGGCTCTGGCCCATCATTTCAAAATTCTGCTGCGCAGCCGTTCCACGGAGATCGGCCAAAAAGACACGGAAACTTCGCTGATCGAAAAATTTCTCTATCCAAAGTTAGGCCCTGGGCAATTGTGGGAAGAAGTAGCTGGCCGGGTCTGCGCCGGCGGGGGCGAAATTCTCACCGGCTGGACAGTAACCGGTATTCACACTGCCGGAGAACGCGTGACTGGCGTTACCGCGCGTAGCGATGCGGGCGAGCAGTTCTTCTTTCCCGGGCAATATGTGTTCTCAACAATGCCCGTCAAGGAACTGGTCCAGGCCTTCGATTCACCGGCGCCGCCGGAAGTATCGGAAGTGAGCGACGGTCTGATGTATCGCGACTTCATCACGGTGGGCTTGCTGCTCAACCGGCTCAGCATTCGAGAGCAGGGCGAAAAGCTATTAAAGGACAATTGGATTTACATCCAGGAGCCAGACGTGCTGGTAGGCCGGATGCAGATCTTCAACAATTGGAGCCCCTACATGGTGGGCGACCCCGAAAAAGTGTGGATCGGACTGGAATATTTCTGCAACGACACCGATGAGCTGTGGCACAAGTCCGATGAGGATATGATCGCGCTGGCACTGCACGAAATCGAAAAGATGGGCATTGCCTCCAGCGCGGAGTACCTGGATGCCACGGTGATCCGCATGGAGAAGACCTATCCCGCGTACTTCGGGACTTACGATCGATTCCCGGTGGTTCGCGAATATGTGGATCGCTTTCACAACTTGTTTCTGGTGGGCCGCAATGGCATGCACAAATACAACAATCAGGACCATTCCATGCTCACGGCGATGACCGCGGTGGACAACATCGTGGAAGGCAGACGCGACAAAGCCAACATCTGGGCGGTGAACACGGAGATGGACTATCACGAGTCCCGCGCCGACGCACCTGCCGACGCCGGCCAGGAGCGCGCCGCTACCGCGGTTTCCTGAGCGTCCAGTCAAATCAGCATCTTGAGCTTCCGCATGCCCTCGTGGATCTGCTGCGCATCCGTGCCGCCATAACCCAGGATCAAACCACCCCTCGCGGGCGGTTTCAAATAGCAGGAGGACAAGGGCATGACCGAAATCCCCATCTCGGCGGCCTTCTTTGAGAGCGCTACATCACTCACACCCGGCGGCAGCAGCGCCACCAGATGCATACCCGCTTCGGCGCCGATCACCTCCAGCTTGTCGCCCATCTGATTTTGAATCGCCTCTACCAGCGCAGTCCGCCGCTCCAGGTAAAGCATTCGCATCCTGCGAATATGCCGGGCGAAGTGTCCGTCGCCGATGAAATCCGTCATCACCGCCTGATATAGAGTGGATGAAAATTGGTCGGTAGCTTCGCGCGCGGCGGAGAAGGCATCCACCAAGTCCTCGGGAACAACCACGTAGCCCAGGCGCAGCGCCGGGAACATTACTTTACTAAACGTGCCGACGTAAATCACCCGCTCGCCCGTATCCAAGCCTTGCAGCGAGGGGATAGGACGGCCTCCCAATCTGTACTCGCTATCGTAATCGTCTTCGATAATCCAGGCGCCGCTTCGCGCGGCCCAATTGAGCAGCAGCATTCGTCGCGTGGCGGTCATAGTCACACCCAGCGGATATTGATGCGACGGTGTGATGTACACGGCATGCGCGCCGCGGGCGCGGCGTATTCCTTCGGCTACGTTTAGTCCCTCATGATCCACCGGCACAGGGACCAACTGTGCCCCCGCTATTATAAGGGCTTGGCGCGCACCGGGATATCCAGGCTCTTCGATCCATACACGCTCATTTGGATCCAACAAAACTTGCGCCGAAAGTTGTAAACCCTGTTGCGATCCGGTGGTCACCAGAATCTGCGACGGCTTGCAACGCAGCGCGCGAACTGCGCCCAAATATTCGGCAATAGATTCACGGAGCGGCATATATCCCATAGCGTCGCCATAAGCCATCGACTGTCTGGTGGGTCTTCGCGAATGGCGATTGATCAGCGTCGACCACACTCCGTTTGGGAAATGCTCCAGCGCCGGGAGGTTCACTCGAAAGGCAACCAGTTTGCTGGACCAGCTTTGTGCCGGCGCGCGCATCAACGCCACGCGGCGCGAAACCATACGAGGAGCTTTGCTTGTGGACACCTGCCGCGACACATCCCGTATTTTTCCGAACGCCGGTTTTAGCGTGTCGGCCGGTATCGACCCGACCACGCACGTGCCGGCCCCCACAAATGTCTCGAGGTACCCTTCGGCGCGCAATTGTTCGTAGGCGATGGAGACCGGGATGCGCGAGATCTTCAGTTCCGCCGCAAGGTTTCTCGTGGACGGCACTCTTTGTCCCGGCCTCAATTGTCCCGCAAGAATCGCGCGGAGAAACCATTCGTACAATTGGCGGTACATCGGAATTTTGCCACTCGAATCCAATGCAATCGGAGGCAGAAAGCTGGCGGAGATTCGTTTCATCGCGATTGGCCCAACCTTGAAGTGGACATATCATATCACGGTAAAGTGGCTATTTCGATAGGCCACAATGCGGGCTAACCTTGCTGCATGAACACGCTCAAACACACATGGACGTATTTGCTGGCTGGCAGCCTGGTTCTGGTCCCGCTGGCTTCGCGGGGGCTCGCGCAGTCGAACTATGACGCATCGACAACCAGCCCTCAGCAGGCTCCCGCCACTCGCGATGGGCAACACGATTTTGACTTTGAGGTGGGCAGTTTCAAAATTCATCTCAAGCGCCTCCTGCATCCCTTGACGGGTTTCACCAGTTGGGTGGAGTTTGATGGCACTTCCGTCACCCGCAAGGTTTGGGATGGCCGGGCGCAACTGGAAGAGTTCGAGACGGATAGCGCTGTTGCCGGCCACATCGAAGGATTGACTCTCCGTCTATACAATCCCCAATCCCACCAGTGGAGCCTCTATTGGGCCAACAGCAAGGGAGGCCCAATCGACCCGCCTCAGATTGGCGAGTTCAAGAATGGACGGGGTGAGTTTTACGCCCAGGACACGCTGAATGGAAAAAGCATCTTTGTTCGATTTGTTTGGACGAACACCACCACGGGTACGCCCCATTTCGAACAGTCGTTCTCCGACGATGGAGGCAAAACTTGGGAAGTGAATTGGATTACCGATCAGACCCGGGTGCAAGATTGAGGGAGTTTCTGCGAGAATTAGGTCGGGCCTGTCGTACGGGTGGTCGCTCGCTGGCCGGTTTACTGGCTGGCGGGAGGAAAGTCCGGTCTCCACAGGGCAGCATGCCGGCTAACGGCCGGGGGGGTTCGCTCAAAGCGGATTTCACGGAAAGTGCCACAGAAAATATACCGCCGGAAGGTCGGGTGCAAATTCGATTTTCGGTAAGGGTGAAAAGGTGCGGTAAGAGCGCACCGCGGATGGAGCGATCCGTCCGGCAGGGCAAACCCCATGCGGAGCAAGACCAAATAGGGGAGGAGGAGCGGCCCGCTCCGTTCGACTTCCGGGTAGGTTGCTAGAGCTTGGCAGCAATGCCTCGCCCAGAGGAATGACCGCCGCTCTTCGGGGGCTGCTGAAAAAGACCGGGGACCGCTTGCTCACGCGCGCGGATCAGAACCGCGACCGTAAGGGAGTCGGCTTCCATCGGCCTTTTTCAGCAGCCCCTGCGGGGTACAGAAACCGGCTTACAGTCCGGCAGGCCCAATCGAAACCGCCTCCAGGCGAGCGGTGAACCGGAACGTACTACCTTGATCCTTTTTGCTCTCCACCCAAATGCGCCCGCCCATCATATGGACAAGACTGCTGGCGATGGTCAAACCGAGCCCGGTGCCGCCAAATTTCCTGGTGAATGAGCCATCCACCTGAGTGAATGCCTCAAAAATAAGCGCCTGCTTTTCGGCGGCGATACCGATTCCTGTGTCGCGCACTGAGAATAGCAAGGCATCGGGGTTATCGGGCGAGCGCTCAATTGTGACCAAGACTTCACCCCGGTCCGTAAATTTGATCGCGTTCCCAACCAGGTTGACCAAAACCTGCCGCAGCCGTCCAGGGTCGCCCCGGACCCGTGCCGACACGTCCGGCTCCACGTCGTATGTGAGACTCAGCCCCTTGGCTTCCGCCGACACTTTCAGCCCTTTCAGGGTGTCGAGAACTACATCGCGCAAATCGAGCTCCTGTATTTCGAGAAGCAGTTTGCCGGCTTCGATTTTCGAGACGTCCAGGATGTCGTTGATGATGGTGAGAAGCGATGCCGCGGAGCCCTGGACAAGCGTCAGATACTCGCGCTGTTCGCTGTCCAGATGCGTATCGAGCAAAACTTCCGTCAGGCCGATAATCCCGTTCATCGGAGTGCGAATCTCATGGCTGGTGTTAGCCAGGAATTCGCTCTTGGCGCGGCTGGCGGCTTCGGCGGCTTCCTTGGCTTTCAGCAACTCCGCTTCGGCTTGTTTGCGCGCCGTGATGTCCACCGCATGGCCGACGATGTTGCAGACGGCGCCGCCCGAGTCGCGTAGCGGCCCAAAGGTGAAATCGATGATCATCTGCTGTCGATCAAGATCCAGAATGCTGGTCTCGAAACGCACCACTTCACCTTGCGCCGCGCGCATCATCATATTTCTCACCCGGGCTTGCTCGCCGGGATCGTGAGTCCAGCCCGGAGTTTCCCAGAAGAGTTGGCCCAAAACATCCTCTAGCCGGAGTCCGGCGGCCCGGATGGACGCGCCGTTGCAATCGATCAGCTTGCCGTCCAGCGTGAACAGTCCTACAAACCCGAAGAGGGAATCGAGAATGTCGCGGAGCCGTTTTTCGCTGGCGGCCAGCTTATCCGCCGACTCCAAACGGTCTGTCATGTCGCCGATGGCGCCGACAATACGAATCGGCTCGCCCGAATCATTTCGGACAATGCGGCCGCGCGAAACCACCCAGCGATAAGTGCCGTCCCGGTGCTTGAGCCTGAGTTCGTCGGTGAATCTGTCCTTGGTAAGGTCGCGGTTGTAGCGATCCACCGTTTCGGCCATGCGAACGCTGTCGTCGGGATGGATACGCCCGAAGAACGAGTCCGCGTGGTTGGGCAGCTCGTCATCTCGATATCCCAGAATTTCTTTGTAGCGCGGCGAAAGGTAGTAAGCGCCGGTCAGAATGTTCCAGTCGAAAATGCCTTCGTGGATAGCCTCCGTCACCAACGTATAACGTTCCTCGCTTTCACGCCTTCCCGCTTCAGCCCGGACGCGCTTGGAGATGTTGCGGCCATTCCATAGAAGATGGGTGCAATCCCCTAGCTGATCCTTTACCGGATAGATGGAGACCTCCAGCGGGTCCCGTAGTTCGGATGGTGGGGCATCGAACCGTAGCATCGTCATCTCTTGGACAGCCCGGCGATAGATCGAGCGGCGAGCGTCGATTTCCTCGGTGGACAAACCAGTCGCAGCGAGAAGATCCCCGCAGTCCTTGCCCAGGAAGTCCGCCGCGGTTTTCCCCATTCGCAGTTGAAAATTTTCAATCAGGGCGCGATTCACAGACTCGGTGACGAAGCCGCCGGCCTCTACCCGGAAAAGCGCCTGCATATCCGAGGTGGAATTGAAAATCAGCTTCTGCCGCGCTTCACTTTCGCGCAGGGCCGCTTCGGCGAGTTTGTGTTCCGTGATATCGAAACAGTAACCGGCGATCTCCAGAGGATTGCCGGCCGCGTCGTTTACCAGCCGAAGTTCATCGTGAATCCAACGGTACTCGCCGCTCTTGGTGCGAAGACGATAATCGTAGCTGTCTGTACCGCGCTCCAGCACGTGGGCCAGATGGTCATGGACCGCAATTACGTCGTCGGGATGGATGCGGTCAGGCCAGAATCCGGGTTGACGCAAGAATTCCTCGGGCGCATATCCCCAAAGCGTCCGAACGCCCTCCGTGGCAAAAGTGAAGGCAAAATCACCCCCGGCCTGGCAGGTGAACATCGCAATCGGGCTGGCGTTGACCAGCGATTCCAACCGCCCGAGTTTTGCATGGGACGCTTCCAGACCCTGTGCCAACGATGCTAGTGAGGTTTCCATTACTGGCGACGGCCGACCGGCCGTGTTGCGCGTGTCTTAATGGATCTGAAGCGCCTGGATCTAAAGCACATGGATCGATACTGTCTATAGGAAATCGGCCGGCCTTAGGCCGGACTTTAGGGCTGTCCGATGTACGACGCCACTACCCGGAGCCCCTGGTATGGGATCTTGGAGAGAGTGCTGAAACCCTGGTCCTGGCTCCGCTCCGCGCTCGACCATGGCACGCGCCAACAGGTGACGCGCCTGGGACTCCTGTTCACCCTGACCTGCGTCCTGGTGTCGCTGGCGGCTTTCGTCTCGGCCAACAATCTGCTTTTCCTGATTCTGGCGCTGTTGCTGGCCACCTGGATGGTGTCGGGATTTATCGGGCGCCTTTCGCTGGCCGGCCTGGAACTGGATTTTCTGTTGCCCGAGCATCTGTGCGCGGGCCGAAAATTGATGGGCCGCGTCGTAATCCGCAACACCAAGCGCTGGGTGCCTTCCTTCTCCATCCATGTGGCCGGATCGAGCGATAGCGGGCTCTCGCAGCCGCTCTATTTCCCCGTGATTCCGGGCAGAGCCCGCATTGAGGCGCCGGTGGAGCTTTTCTTCGCCCGGCGGGGCGCCTACCGGCAGAACAGCTTTCGATTTTCCACCCGCTTCCCCTTTGGATTCGCCGAGCGGCGCATCAACGTACGTCTCGTGCGCGACATCATCGTATATCCGTCCATCGATTCTCAGGCCGGTTTCGAGGAGCTGCTGATCTCGTTGCAGGGTGAGATTGCATCCTTTTATCGCGGCCAGGGAAACGACTTCTATCGCATCCGGCCTTACGAGGTGCTCGAAAGCGCCCATCATGTGGATTGGAAGGCCACCGCTCACACCGGTGACCTGCAGGTCCGCGAATTTGCGCGTGAACGAGAACAGGCCGTAGCTTTTTTTCTCGATCTCGACATTCCCAGCTCACAATTTGAATGGTTCGAATCCGCCGTGGACCGCTGCGCTTTTCTTGCCTGGAACCTGTCCCAGCGCGGTTCCCGAATCCGTTTTTGCACGCAGGATGTAGACTGGCAGCTTCCCGAGGAGGCGGATGTTTACACCATCCTGAAGTATCTGGCGATCGTGTCTCCGCGGCAAGGCAGGCGGCTGGCGGTATCGCATGATCGGAACGTGTTCCAGATTGTGTTTACCGCGTCTCCCGAGCGGCTGGCCGAAGCGGGATGGGAGCTGAACGGAAGCAACATGCGCCTGCTGATGCCCGAGCCGGAGTCTGTCGATGTGCCGGCTGGGCTAAAATAGAGCCCATGAACGCTCTCAATCGATGCAGGGTATGCTCTCATGGGTTGCTGCTGGGTCTCGCGTTGACGTGGCCCGTATTCGCGGCAGAGCCGGCGCTGGTAGTGGATCGCGGCTTGCCGCAGGCGAATCTGAATAGCGCCTCGGGCGATTACCGCAGCAACATCCGCTGGAGTCTATACGACAGCGGGTTTCTCGGCGATGATTTCACGGTCGGAACGGTTGGAGAATCCTGGGTGATCGACGCCATCCGCGTCTGGACCGTGCCCGGCGTCAATGCAACCGATCCCGAGCACCTGGGCGATTTCTATCAGGATGTCCGGTTATACGTAGGTAACGAGGAGGGCGGCGTCACCCCGTCGATCACGGGGCTTCTTAAGCCCGGCAGCGATCAGACCAGCAATCCCAACATCCTGATCGCCGACGCCACGGGGACGGGCGTGGTTCCTTATGAGGATTTCGGAAGCAACATGCGCGTCTGGCAAATTGATTTCACGAAGTTGAATCTAACCGTGGCAGGCGGCGTGAAGGTTCGTTTCGGCGCCTGGGGCCTGGGCCGGCCGGTGCCCGGCAAGGTTGACAAGACGTATGCGTGGTTCAATGCCGCATCGAATGCTCCGCTCGCCATCGCCAAGCAGGACGGCGCCGACGGCGAGATGCTGCTGTTCACGTCCGGAGGCAAGTTCAAGAGCACCTTCGATGGCAAAGGTGCCGGCTGGGACAAAAGCTCCGATATCGACGTGCAGGTCTTCGGCCATCGCCTGGCGAACTGAGCCGCCACCGTTAGGGAGCGTGAAGTTGATAGAAACCACTGGAGGCGCCTATGATTACTAAACAGTACGGCCTGAAGACCATTCATAAGCCATCGAACACGATCGCTAGTGAAAAATGGTTCAAGACAGAAACAGAACGTAACAGCGCGATGGCCGGCAGCACATTGGAGCCTCACTACATTTACATAGTGGAGGAGAAGGAAATTGAACTGCCTCCCGATGGCGCGAACAAAGAGACCGTTTAGAAAATCAACTTTAAGCCGAATTGGATCTGCCGCGATGTCGTGGCCGTGGTGGTGATCAACCCCGCCGAAGGGCTGATGGCGCCGCTCGAAAATACAGTAGCGTTGGGCGTCCCAAAGTTGACATGGTTCCCCACGTTGAAAACCTCCGCGCGAAATTGCAGTGTGGTCCGCTCGGTGATGGCGGTGCTTTTGAAGAGCGAGGCGTCGACGTCGGCGAGTCCCGGTCCGCTGTACACGCCGCGCCCTAAATTCCCGTATGTGCCCGCGGTGGGCAGCTTGAACGCACTTGGATTGAACCACTGATTGGGACTGCCCAACACCACCGGGCCCGAGAACGCGGGATTGAGCGAAGGGCGGTCTGGGTTTCGGGTGTCACCGTCGCCGGATCGATTCGAGCCGATTTGCGGCGTAAACGGAAAACCGCTCGCGAGCGAGACAATGGTATTCAGCTGCCATCCGCTCACCAGCCGGTTTCCAAATCCACCGAAGTTGTTGCCCCACGCCTTACCCTTGCCGAATGGCAGCTCGTAGGTGCCCGAAATGCTGGCCTGACTGGGAATGTTGTAGGCCGAGGGTCCCCAGTCCCGATGCAGATCGTTGCGGTCTAAAATCATCTGCGCCTGATTGTTGGCCTGCGCGCCGGTGAGCGCGGAATTCATATCCAGATCCTTCGACCAGGTGTAGTTTCCGCGGAACTGCAGACCATTGCTGAAACGATGGAACACGTCCACCTGCAGAGCGTTGTAGCTGCTGTTGCCTTCGGTGTACCAGAAGAATCCCGCGCCCAGATTGGGATTGGGGCGCGCGGTGCCGGGGCCGGGAATGTATTGCGCTCCCTGGGGCACGATGTGGGGAATGCTGGCCAGGCTGGCGGCCGTGGCATCGCCGCCCGCGGAACATCCGCTCGGGCTGGAACAAATCTGCGCGGGAATGGTGTTGGGATCGACACTCACGAAGCCGTGGTATCCGAATTCGCCGACGTAGGCCACGCGCAGCACCGTGTTGTGGCTCAATTGTTGCTCCACTGTAAAATTCCATTGCTGCACGGTTGGCGTCTTGGCGTTGGGCTGCACACCCTGCGGAGCGAAGATGGTGCCGGGCGCGGGAGGCGAGCCGGGAGTAATTGGAACCAGCGTTGGCAGCAATCCTGTTTTTGAAACCGAACCATTGTAGGGCGGGATGGAGTTGAGCAGGAAGCTCAAGTCGTCGATCAAGGAATAATAAGTGCCGTACCCGGCGCGAACCGCGGTCTTTCCGTTGCCGAACACATCCCACGCCAAGCCCGCTCTTGGGCCGAAGAGATGGGTGGCGTTGTTTTGCGTGAAGACCGAACTGCCCACTTGCGGAGCGGTGATCAGGATACCGTTCGATCCGGTGAGATAGTTCGCGGCTCGCCCCGACTCTTCGTTCCATCCCGTGGTGAATTCGTAGCGCAGCCCGACTTCCAACGTGAGATTCGGAAATATCTTGATCGCGTCTTGAAAGTAAGCGGCGCCGAAAAGGCTTCGCCAGCCGAGCTCGTTGGGGTCCGGCACCACTTGAAACGACGTTACCGTGCCTTGCAGAAAGGTCTGCAAGCTGGCAAAGCTAGCTTGCCCCAGTTGACGGGAAGCGGCGTTTTCATTGTCCTGGACCCGCTGGAACCAAACGCCGGCGCTGATCTGGTGGCGTCCTTTGATAATCTGCACGCCGTCGGTGTAAGTGAACAGATTTCTACGGTTCCAGACGTTGGCCGCGTTGTTCGGGCCGGCCGAAGTGATGGTTCCGCCGCCCGTGGTGGTGACGCCGCCGCCAATCACGATGCCGCCGGGGCCTAATCCGGTCACAAATGCGGTACTGGCTGGAAACGAGACGAAATCTACCGGATCGTAAGCGAAGGCGGCGCGCGAAAAACCGGCGCGAAACGTGTTGAGGATTTCGGGCGAAATAACATGTGTCTCTTCGATGCTTGCCACCTGGCTGCGCAACGTTTCGTACGATCCGAATAGCGGGTCGGCTTGGGGAATGGTGCTGTCTCCGTCGTCGATGGTGTAGGCGGCCGAAAAGGTATCGCGATCGCTGAGGATGTAGTCCGTTCGCAGGGTCCCGAAATCTTCCCGAACGCTTTGCCTGGGATTGTTGTAGGAGAGCGCAGTGTGGCCGCCTAATTCCCGTCCGTTCGGTTGCGGCCAAAGTTGCAGGTAAGGAAGCATGGCAGGAGTGGCAAGCTGGCGGGCGCTTGCGTCTGGAACCACGGTCACGTTGCTCTCCGCCAGCACCTGCCGGAAACCTTCATAGTTGCCGAACAGAAACCATTTGTTTTTCTTGAGCGGCCCTCCCAGCGCGCCTCCGAACTGGTTTCGACGGAAGGGTGGAACCGAGGCCTGGTCGAAGAAATTGCGAGCGTCCAGATCGCTGTTGCGCAGGAACTCGAATAGCGAGCCGTGCAACTGATTGGTCCCCGATTGAGTGACCACGCTGATTTGAGCGCCCGCTCGTTTTCCGTACTCGGCGCCATAGGTGTTGGTGAGCGCGTTGAACTCGCGGATGGCATCGATGCCCAGCAGTTCGCCGCTGACGCCGCCGGCGCTGATGGCAAGCTGGCTTGATCCGGTGTATTCGATGCCGTTGAGCAGGATCAAATTTTCGTAGGTCCGGCGGCCGTCGACGGAAAACGTGTTGCCGTTACTGGTGCTGGTTCCGGCGCTCTTCATGGCGCTGTAGTTCACCGCGCCGGGGTTCAGAGTGATGAGATTGTCGAAGCTGCGGCCGTTGAGCGGCAGGTCTTTGATTTGTTGTTCGCCGACGACGCCGGAGACTTGTGCTGTGGTGGTGTTGACCAGCGGTGTTGAGTCCGTGACGATGGCCACGGTGTCGGGACGGCCAACGAGAAGAACGACGTTCACGACGGCGTCCTGCCCAACTACGAGGGTGACTTTGAAGGGGCCCGACGTGCTGAAGCCGGGCTTCTCCGCCGTTACTTCTTGCGCGCCTAGCGGCAGCCCAAGGACTGTGTAATCGCCTGAGTCATTGGTGGTCGCCGTTCTTGAGGCTCCCGTTTCCAGGCTCTTCACTGTCACCGTTGCGCCAGCCACGACTGCGCCGGAGGGATCCAGGATTCTTCCTGAAATGGCCGCGCTCACCTGCGCCCTCAGCGGGCATAGTAAGCAAAACCAGGGCGAGCATCCAACGGCAAACACTCCCTGACGGTCGTGGTTCTGAACCGCGCGCGTCAGCAAGCGGCTCCCTTCTTGAGCATCCGTTCAAACAGCCCTCCCAACAATGCGTAGCATTTCGCGAGATGGTACTACGATTATAGGGACAATCGTCGGCAGTGAAATGTGGCGCACGCACTCCCGCGTGCCGCGTTCAGACTCATCTGAACGCCTTCGTTCAGCTTCCGGCAATTCAGCGTCCCCGCGAGTGGGGACGCGGCACGCAGGAGCGCGTGCGCCACGACTACTGGGCGACGCGGAAGGTGGTCCAGGGATGCGAATCCAGATCGCGTAGTACGCTTTTCTCCCACGCGAATTCCGGATGTTCCTTCAAATGCTGAGCAGCCTTGAAGTCGATTCCATCGGCATGGCCCATGGCTGCGGTGAAGGACATCTGCGCGATCATCGCCGCGTCGGCCGCCTTATTCTGCACGGTGCCGGCGGGCCCGAACGGAGGCTGCCACGGGCTGGAACCGCGCGTCGAAAGGTCGATGTGGCCGCACAACGTGCGCTCGTCTGGCTGGTCTTTGTGCAAGAACGTGTCGTAGTGATCGGCCATAAATTTCTGCGCCGCCGCCACGTCGATCTTGCCCTTGTTCTCCGCCATCAGCTGCTCCCACCGGACGTGGCGCGCATTGGCGCTGATGCTGAGATCGTTCACCGGGTAATCGCTGGCCTCATCGCGAATCAGTTCCGGATTCTCCGGAAAGTTCGACCCGACGAAATAGCCGTCATGCGAGCGTTTCAAGGTCACGTGCTTCAGCCCCAGCTCCAGGTTCGCGATTTCATTGTTGTGCGTGTCGGCAAGCAGCCAGGTATTGGCATAGCCTCCGTTGTTGCCGTCTTCCATGATGCGGGCGAAATCGTCGATGTTGGCGGCGTATTGCATGGCTTTGCGCGCGCGTTCGAACTCGGGAATCCCGTTCGGATCGAAGCCCGTGAAATGTCCGATGGTGGTTTCGGTGATCGCCAGGCCGGCGGTGTTGACGCCAAAGTCGTCGCCGCTGTGTATCAGCCCGGGCATGCCGTCCATCAGGAAGCGATAGCCTTCCGATGGCACGATGTCGAAAATGACGTTCCAGCGCGAGCCGTCCTTATATTCGGTCCAGTTGTTGTGCGCGATCACTACCTTGCCGTCGCGCGTATAGCTGCCCACTGCGACAAAGGCGCTGCAATGTTCGGGCGCCGGCCGTTGCAGGAATGAGCGCTGATGCTGCTGGTCGTACCAGCCGGTGTAATAGGGCGAAAGCTCTAGCGATCCGTTCATCACCACCACGTCCCACAGGTCCAGCGCCACGCCGCGAGCCTTTAGGCCTTCCGCGATCCCCTTCAACTCTTCTCGATACTGCGGCTCCACGCGCGGCCACAACACCTTCTCGGCGGCCGTGCGGAAGAAGCTGTAGGGCTTGTGGCTGTCGTGCGTCAAGCCCAGCTCAATCACTTTATGAGCGTCTTCGATTTCCGGCGCCAGCAAATATCCGTGCTGAAATCCGATTTCGGATGGCGTCCCTTCCAAATGAACGAAAATCCACCCATTCAAATCCGGTTTGCGAAATGCCTTGCTGAGCCGGGAATCGGATTGAGTTACACGGGCGGGGGCGGCGAACAGGCTGGCGACGGGGAGACTGGCCGCGAACAGGAGAGCTAACACAGTTCGACGGGTCATGATTTCTGAGGATACCAGGAATCGTTGCGAACTAACCAAATCCGTCCAGCGTAGTCTTATTAGCCATGCGATCTATCGGGAAAGATATTCAATTTGCCCTGCGCGCATTTCGTAAGTCACCCTTGTTCACCTGTGTAGCTCTTTTATCACTGGCGCTCGGCATCGGGGCGAATACCGCCATCTTTACCCTGCTGGATCAGGTGTTATTGCGGCTAATGCCGGTGAAGAGTCCACAGGAGCTGGTCTTGCTCCATATGGAGGGTTTTCACTATGGCAGCAACTGGGGTTACAACTCGCTCTCATATCCGATGTATCGCGATTTCGAGGACCACAATTCGGTCTTCATCGGCATGTTTTGCCGCCGCCAGCAGGATTTCAGCTTCGGTTTTCAAGGGCAGACAGAGCGTGCGCGCGGCGAAATGGTTTCGGGAACGTATTTTCCAGTGCTGGGCGTGGGCGCCGCCATCGGCCGTGCGTTCACGCCGGCTGACGACCGGGTTCCCGACGGCCATCCCTTGGCCATTCTCAGTTATTCCTACTGGCAATCGCGATTCGCGGGCGACCGCTCCATCCTCGGAAAGAATGTCCTCGTCAACGGGCACAATTTTACCCTGATCGGAGTGGCCCAAAAAGGATTTAACGGAATGGATCTGGCCAACCCCAGCCAAATCTTTGTCCCTATAATGATGCGGCCGCAATTGATGCCGGAACTCAACGAGCAGTTCGATTTTCACAATCGGCGTACGCGGTGGGTGAACGTGTTCGGGCGGTTGAAACCCGGCGTGTCACGCCAGCAGGCCCAGGCGTCGTTGCAGCCATTCTTCAACGGCGTGCTGGAGATGGAAGTGAAGGAGGCGGCCTTCAACAAAGCATCGGACGAGGTGCGCGCGCGCTTCCTGCAAAACGTGATTGAATTGTTTCCCGGTTCCCAGGGGCAGCCTTATTTCCGCAAGATGCTGGCCACTCCTCTGTGGGTGCTGATGGCGTTGACGGGCGGTGTATTGCTGATTGCCTGCGCGAACGTGGCCAGTCTGCTGATCGCACGGGCGGCTTCACGGCAGAAAGAGATCGCAATCCGGCTTGCCATCGGCGCTGGACGCTTCCGCATCGTTCGCCAGTTGCTGGTGGAGAGCCTGCTGCTGTCTCTAGCCGGTGGAGTTTTAGGATTGATACTCGCCGTTTGGACCGACGACGCCCTGCTGGCCTTCCAGCCTCCGAACATGATGGCGTTCAAGGTGTCCACTACGCCCGATCTGCGAATCCTGATGTTTGCCACCGTTGTCTCGCTGCTTACCGGACTGATTTTCGGTCTTGTGCCGGCCTTGCAATCCACCAAACCGGACGTGGCGCCCACTTTGAAGGACACGGTGGGCGGCATCGTGGGCGGGGGAACGCACGTTCGCGTCCGCAAGGCTCTGGTGGCGGCGCAGGTGATGCTGTCGTTGTTACTGCTGATCGGCGCGGGATTGTTCATCCGGAGCTTGCAAAACCTGCGCGATATGGGGCCCGGATTCACCACCGGGAATCTGGTGGCTTTCGAAATAGATCCCTCGCTCAACGGCTACAATGCCGACCGCTCCAAAATTTTCTATCGCCAGCTCACGACCGACCTGGGCGCCATTCCCGGCGTTCGCTCGGTTGGGCTGGCCGCCGTTAGAATCCTCGAAAACAACGAATCGGATAGCTGGCTGACTATTGAGGGTTATCATCCGAAGCCCACCGAGACACCGGATGCCTTTATGAACTGGATCGGGCCCGGCTATTTTACGACGCTTGGCGTGCCGGTCCTGGCGGGACGCGACTTCACGGATAAGGACACCCAGGCACAGCAGCACGGAGATAAGCCGGACGATACCGCCCCACGGGTCGTAATCGTCAACGAAAAGTTTGCCAAGCGTTTTTTTGGTTCCACTGGAAATGCGATCGGACGCCACGCCGGTTTTGGAATCGATCCCGGAACCAAGACCGATATGGAGATCGTCGGAGTCGTCAAAGATATCAAATACACCAGCTTGCGCGATGAAGTGCCCCCTCAGATGTTCGAGCCGTATCTGGCGAACAACTTTGTGAGTGGCGGCATGACTGTATATGCCCGCACGAACCTGCCGCCCGATCAGTTTTTTCCGGTGGTGCGCTCGAAAGTGCGCGAACTGGACGCGAAGCTTCCGTTGTACGCCATGCGCAGCATGGACGATCAGATCTCAAACTCGCTTCTGACGGAGCGCTTGATCGCTAGTTTGTCGGCGGTGTTCGGTTTTCTGGCTACGTTGTTGGCGGTCATCGGGCTGTACGGCGTCATGGCGTACACCGTGGCCCGCCGCACCCGTGAAATCGGAATCCGCATAGCCCTGGGTGCGTTTCAAGGCGATGTGATCTGGATGGTGATGCGGGAGGTTCTGGTGCTGGTGTCAGTGGGATTGGCAACTGGATTAGTCGGCGCGTTCGTGCTGGTGAAATTGGTTGAGACTCAACTGTACGGAGTCACCGGGCACGACCCGGTCACGGTGGTTGTGGCCGCGCTTGGTCTTGCGGCCGTGGCCTGCGCCGCGGGCTATGTTCCAGCACTGCGCGCCAGCCGTATCGATGCCATGCGGGCGTTAAGGTACGAATAGGTACGACAAGCATCCAGAATTCAGAGTGACTAGCGCTCCGAGCGTAACGAATAAGGGTGATCCCAGAGCGCCTTGTTCCCGATGCTATTTCCGTAGATGATCACTTCCACGCGGCGGTTCTGCTCGCGCCCGGCTGCCGTGGCGTTCGATGCGATGGGCCGCACGTTGCCGTATCCCATAGCTGCCACTCGGTCCGGACGTGCACCGCGCGCGACAAGCGCGGCACGCACAACCTGCGCACGCTGTTCCGCTTGCGCCTCCGATTCCCCGTAGCCTTCCACGCGCATGCTCAGTTCGGGATGCGACGACAAAATGGCGGCGATGTTGCCGACACGCTGGTCGGCGTCGGGACGCAAGCCGTCATCGCCTGGCGCGAACATCACGTCGGTCACCGTTACCACCAGGCCTCTGGGCGTATCTCGCGTCGCGAACCTGCCGTTTAACTCGGCAAGAAGTAGCGCGCGATAACGTCTTTGCGCTGCGTCCGGAGTGTCACTGCGAAAGGTTACTACTGGCGGCGGAGGCGGAGGAGCTAGTGCGGCTTGTTCCGCGACTTGGGTACGTGCCGCCTCTTCCCGGGCTTCCCGAGCCTGCTGGCGTGCAGCGGCGGCTTGCTGGGCTTCTGCTTCAGCCTGGGCGCGCGCCTGAGCCGCATCTTCCTCCGCCTTGCGGCGAAGCTCGCTCTGATCCTGCGAGCGTTGGATTTCCTTTAAGTGCCGTTCTTCCTCGCGCCGCTTTACCGCGATGGTGCGTGCATCTTCCGCCAGCTGCGCGGCTTCGCGCGCGTTGGACACGATGGCATGGGCATCCACCCGTCGTGCGTTCATATCCTGCGCTTCCGACAGCAGAGCCGCCGCTTTGTTGAATGAGTCCGGGGCATACCGGTCGGCGCCGAGCGACTGCGCGATCTGCAGCGCATTTTCGGCTTGATACAGCTCCAGAAGAGCCTCGTACCGGTCGTAAGGCAGCCCTTCCGGCTGCGCGGTTATCGAGTGGAGTTGCGATGGTTCGATGGTCATTGTGTACTGGCCGCGAGGCAGCAGTTCATACTTGGCGGTCACTTCTTCGCGCGCTCCCACTGTGTCGGGCCGAACGAGATTCTCCGCTACCACGACATCGCTCGGCAAGCTCACAGAGTAATAAGGCTCGGCCGTAACCATCAGTCCGAAGGCCTGCATATCCGTGGTCACTTTAATGTGCGCTTTGTTGGATGAATCCACCAGCACCTCGCCCAGGTTCTTAGGGCGTCCCTCCGGTGAAATGGCCCACAGCACGTAGGTCAGGTATTCGCGCCCAAAGCGCGTGGGCGCGTCCAGGTGTTCGAACTTCGCGTCGATCGCTACGCTGCCGCGATGGCTTTCCACAATCGCTGTACCCTTGGCGTGGGGAAGCAGCACAGTGCCTTGAAAATCGATCGGCGTGGGGCCGTCCCGATGCCCGTAGTTCACCGCCTCCAAATTGCGCGAAATTACTGTGACCCGATAAATCGGCTGCGGGTCGGTAGGCACCGGTGCCTGCCCGGACGCTACGCCCATCAGCATCCCGGCGCCCAAACCAGCACAGAGTATAGCTTTCATGCCTGCACCTCCATCAGGCTCGAAAGGAGCAAATTCGTGGCCGAAAATGGCTGTAGGAGCTACAGAAACTTAGAGAGCGTGACGCACATGTGACACGGCGGGCAGCAGGTAAAGCTGGTAAAAGTGACGAGTGGCGACGCCGGCAGCAAATCTCGCGTGTCAGTCGTCGTCGGGACGCTGCTTTAACGCTTGAACCTCGGCGCTCTCGTGCGATTCCGCCGTGCGCCGCTTGGGGATCCAGCTATCCTGGCAATTCACCGCGTGCTTTCCACCGGCGGGCTTCTTGCGCATATAGGCGCCGTCGGAAAGCATGTGCCGCGCGTTCTCGGTATCGCTGAGATAGCATTTCAACAATTCGTCGCGAACGCGCGCGACGATTTTGTCATCGGCTAGCGGGAACAAAATCTCCACCCGATGATCCAGATTGCGCGGCATCAGGTCCGCGCTGCCCAGGTAAACCTGCTCGTCTCCGTCGTTGTGGAAATAATAGACGCGGCTATGTTCCAGAAACCGCCCGATAATACTGGTCACTTCGATGTTCTCGCTGATGTCCTTCAAGCCCGGGCGCAAACAACAGATTCCCCGCACCAGCAATTGGACTCGCACGCCGGCTTGCGACGCCCGGTATAGCAATCGAATCACTTCAGGATCCACCAGTGCGTTGGTCTTGAAAATGATATGGCCCTTACGTCCCTGCTTCTGATGTTCGATTTCCCGCTCGATCATGGCTTCCATGCGCGCCCGCAGATTCACCGGCGAGATCAGCAGCCGTTTGTAATCGGCCTTGGCCGAGTAGCCAGTCAAATAATTGAACAGGTGCGTGACGTCATCGGCCACTTCCTCGCTGGCGGTGAACATCCCCAGGTCGGTGTAAAGGTGCGCCGTGACGGCATTGTAATTGCCGGTGGAGAGGTGCACGTAACGCGCGATACGGTCGCCCTCGCGCCGCACCACCATGGCAACTTTGCAATGGATCTTGAGGCCGATCAGCCCGTACACCACGTGCACGCCCTCGGCTTCCAGCGCCCTCGCCCATTCAATGTTGCTCTCTTCGTCGAAGCGGGCTTTCAGCTCCACCAGCGTGGCCACCTGCTTTTCTTCTTCAATCGCTTCCAGCAGCGCCTTCACGATGGGCGAATTCCGGCCTGTCCTATAAAGGCAGATTTTGATCGCAAGCACGTTGGGATCGTGCGCGGCCTTCTTCAGGAAATCAACCACCGGCTGAAACGATTCGTAGGGATGGTGCAGAAGAATATCCTGCTGCTTGATGAGAGCGAACATATCCTCGTCTGGCCCTGCCTGTGCCAATGCGGCCGGAAGAGCCGGAACAAACGGAGCTTCTTTCAGATCGGGCCGGTCAAGATTGTACAGGTGCATCAAGCGGCTAAGGGAAAGCGGCCCGTCGATGCGATAGATCTCGCTGGCCTCCACCTCCAGATTGTTCATGAGGATTTTGAGAATGTGCTGCGGCATGTCTTCGGCCACCATCAGGCGAACGACGTCCCCGAAGCGCCTCTGCCGCACGCCTGCTTCGATGCTTTCGAGCAGGTCCTCCGCCTCCAGCTCTTTGATCGCCATGTCCGCGTCGCGCGTAACGTGAAACGGATGCGTTTCCAGTATCTGCATTCCCGGAAACAACGAACCAAGGTGAGCCGAGATCACTTGCTCCAGCCACACGAATTCCAGATGGGATTGGGAGCGCCGGCGCTTTTGTTTGGGCGCCGCGGCGCGGTTTACCGGAACCAGCGGAGGCAACGAATCGGGAACCTTGATGCGCGCAAAGCGCTCGTTGCCCCCCGCGTCGCGGATGAGCGCGGCCAGGTTCAAGCTGAGGTTGGAAATGTGCGGGAACGGACGGCCGGGATCGAACGCCAGCGGAGTGAGAACGGGAAAGGCCGATTCCGTGAAGTAATTGGCGGCCACGCGCAGCTGGACTTCGTTGAGATCGGAGTAACTGAGGATTCGAATGCCCGCCTGATCCAACTGCGTGTCCAAGCCGGCCAGACACTTGTAGGCGTCCGCTACCAGCCGCTTCATCTCCCGGCGGATGGCGATCAACTGTGCGCGGGGCGGCATTCCGTCCGGACCAGCGTCCACGATGCCCGCCTCCAGTTGGCTCACCAGGCCCGCTACCCGCACCATAAAAAACTCGTTCAGATTGGAGCCCAGAATGGCCAGGAACTTAACGCGCTCCAGCAGCGGATTCCTTAGGTCCTCGGCCTCTTCCAGAACGCGCCGCTGAAAAGCCAGCAGGCTGAGCTCCCGATTGATGTAAAGGCTCGGGTCGTCCAGATGAGTTGCACCCGACAGATGAGTTGCACCTGGCAGACGCGCCACCCCTGGTTCGAGTGGCGGCGGATCGGACGGGGCGCGCGCGGCTTTCTTGCGCTTTCGCGGGGTGTCCGCCGCTGTCTTTTTTTCCATGGCGCTTTTGTCTATGTGAAGCGTGTCGATGTGAAACGTCGACGGGAAACAGATAGAGTTGCATCCCCGCATTACAGCATCGTTGCGCCCCGATCAATATTGGATTGCAACTCACCCCCGGCGTGCCTGTCGCGGGCGGCAAGGCAACGCTGCAAGCTACTTGGTAATCATCCCGCAAGCGATGCGCGCGCCAGCGTTTCCCGCCGGGTCGCTCTTCATGTCATCCGCCTTTTCGTGGATCATCAGCGCGGTTCCACCGTTGGCGAACACGGAGTGGGCGTTGTCATCCAGATTGACGCGTTCATCCATCACCGTTGTTTTCGCGGTGCCGTTGGCTTTCACCATGAAATTCTTCATATCGCCGGCGTGCGGTCCGTCCGGATTTTCCAACCCATGTTTTTTCATGTCGGGATTGAAGTGGCCGCCCGCCGTAGTGAAGGGAGGCTCGCACTTCGCTACAGCATGAAAGTGGATGGCGTGCTCGCCCGGAGGCAGGTTTTTGAGATCCAGCTTGATCTTCACGCCGCCTTTGCTATCGCTGAGCACCGCCATGCCGACGCTCCCTCCCTTGGCGTCCTTCAATTGGACGGTGACGGTCTTGCTGGCCGCCTGTAGCGAAACTGCCGCCAGTGCGGCCGCTGCAACAATCGCAATCTTTGAAATCATGTTCCCTTTTCTCCTTCCAAGAATCTTCGCGCGATTTGACCTTGCGCGTCAAAGCTTCCGCTGCCGATCTTCGCGCTAGTGTGCGCCCACTGTGCCGAAAAAGCACGCTTTTCGAAACGTGCCAGCAGCCACTCCAGTATGGCATCCTAAGGTATCCGCAGAACTTACTTGTTTCGCGCGGGTTTGTTTCTAATTAGCATTATGACAATTCGGCAATTTTTTCTACCCCTCACGTTAGGGGTTTTTTCCTTGAGTTGTGCTTGGGGCCAGCAGTACATCATCAATACGTACGCTGGTACCAGGAGCGCTGGTTTTGCCGGCGACAGTGGTGCTCCCACTAGCGCCCAGTTCGACTTGCCGTTGGGCTTGACGTTTGATTCCTCCGGCAATCTGTATATTGCCGATTCGGTGAATCAGCGCATTCGCAAGATATCCGGCGGGACTGTTACCACCGTCGCGGGTGACGGCACAGGAGGTTATTCCGGTGATAAAGGCGTAGCCACTAGCGCCGAGTTGCTGGGGCCCTCGGGGGTGGCCGTGGATTCCAGCGGGAATATCTTCATTGCGGACACGTCCAATCACGTAATCCGGGAGGTGGTGACGGGAACGGCTGCCACCAACGCCGGCGTCACGGCCGGCGACATCATCACCGTCGCAGGCACCAACGCCGGCGGCTATAGCGGCGACGGAGGCTTATCCGGTCTGGCGGCCCTGGATTTTCCGACCAGCGTGGCCGTGGATGCCGAAGGCAATGTCTACATTGCCGACTCCGGTAACAACGTCATACGCGAGATCACCGCCTCCAACGGCATCATCAACACTATCGTTGGCGGCACTGCCACAGTCCAGCAATTGTACGATCCAGAAACTGTAGCGGTGGATGCCTCCGGCAACCTCTACATCTCCGAGCAAAACGGCGTGCGGATCTCGAAGTTTTCACATGGAAATTTGACTCTCATCGCCGGGAACGGGTACATCGGCTACTCTGGCGACAATGGACCCGCCATCAAGGCCGCACTCGACGACCCCACCGCCATCGCTGTGGACTCGAAGGGCTATGTCTACGTTTGCGACACGAATAACAGCTTGATTCGCAAGATCTCGCCGCAGGGGACGATTACCACCATCGCAGGAACCACCATCGGCGGACTGCCTACTCCCGGCTATTATGGCGACGGCGGTTTTGCAACCAATGCCCTGCTGTCCTTTCCGAACGGGATAGTCGTGGACGGGTCCGGGAACGTGTACGTCTCCGATACGGACAACAACATCATTCGCGAGCTGAAGCCCCAAACGCCCACCATCGCCAATGGCGGGGTGGTCAATGCAGCCAGTTTCACCGCGAAGCTTTCTCCGGGCGCACTGGCCACTGTGTTTGGATCCAACTTCACCGGCGCCGGTTTGGACGCCATCGGTTCCCTGCCGTTGCAGTCCAGTTTGGGTGGCGTCTCCGTTCTCGTGAATGGCATTGCCGCTCCCGTGCTGTACGAAAGCTCGGGTCAGATCAACTTTCAGATACCCTGGGAAATAAAGACGGGCTCGGCCACCGTGGTGGTGAGCACCGGCGGCATCGCGGGTTCCGCGGTCAACATTACCGTGCAGGCGGCGGCGCCAGAATTATTCGTGCAAGGTACGCACGCAATAGTGCAGAACTCGGATTTCAGTCTCAACTCGTCAGGCAATCCGGCCAAAGTTGGGGACACAATCATGGCTTATCTCACCGGCGCGGGCGCGGTGAGCAATCAGCCTGCCGATGGCGCGGCGGCCGGTTCCGGGTCCGATCTCTCCACCGTCACCTCTCTGGTAACGGCCACGATCGGCGGGCAAACCGCTACAGTGTCGTTCGCTGGGCTTGCTCCCGGCTTCGTCGGTCTGTGGCAGGCGAATATCGTGGTGCCAACCGGACTGGCCAAGGGCAATTTCCCGTTGATCGTAACCGTTGGCGGGCAAAGCAGCAACTCGGCGAACGTCAGCGTCACTCCGTAACCTCCCTGGTACTCGCGGCTTCAGCCGTGTTTTTGCCAAATGTGGTAAATGCGGCTTCAGCCGCGTTTTTGCGGGATGGCCCATGAAACATCTTCCTCACCTAATCGGTCACACTGGAAACGGTGGCGAGCGACAATTCTACGACGATCCCTGAGTCCGACCCGCTCTGGTACAAGGACGCAGTCATCTACGAAGTCCACGTACGCGCGTTCTACGACAGCGACGAGGACGGGATGGGCGATTTTCGCGGTCTTACCAAGAAGCTCGACTATTTGCAGGACCTGGGCATCACAGCCATCTGGCTGTTGCCGTTTTTCCCCTCCCCCTGGCGCGACGATGGTTACGATATCTCCGACTACAACGACGTTCATCCCTCTTACGGGACGCTCCGGGATTTCCAGAATTTTCTGAAACAGGCGCATCGCCGTGGCATCCGCGTCCTTACGGAAGTGGTTCTGAACCACACCTCCGACCAGCATCCCTGGTTCCAGCGCTCTCGCCGCGCGGCGCCCGGAACACGCTGGCGCGATTTTTATGTCTGGAGCGACACGGCGGAGAAATATCAGGACGCGCGCATCATCTTCAAGGATTTTGAAACTTCCAATTGGACTTGGGACCCCGTCGCCAAAGCGTATTACTGGCACCGCTTCTATTCGCACCAGCCCGACCTCAACTTCGACAATCCACACGTTCAGGAAGCCGTCCTGGAGGTAATCGATTTTTGGTTCGACCTGGGGGTGGACGGATTTCGCCTGGACGCGGTGCCTTATCTATACGAGCGCGAGCGCACCAACTGCGAGAACCTGCCCGAAACGCATGCGTTTCTCCAGCAGCTTCGCAAGCACGTGGATTCGAAATACAAAGATCGTATCCTGCTGGCCGAAGCGAACCAGTGGCCCGAAGACGCGGTCGCGTATTTTGCCAATGGCACGGAATGCCATATGGCGTTTCATTTCCCATTGATGCCGCGCCTGTTCATGGCCATTCGCATGGAGGATCGCTTCCCGGTGATGGAGATCCTGCAAGAGACTCCGCCCATTCCGCCCAACTGCCAGTGGGCGCTGTTCCTGCGCAATCACGATGAGCTGACGCTTGAAATGGTGACCGACGAAGAGCGCGACTACATGTACCGGGTGTACGCGCACGACCGGCGGATGCGCATCAATCTCGGGATTCGCCGGCGCCTGGCGCCGCTGCTCGAGAATGACCGCCGCAAGATTGAGCTGATGAACGCGCTCCTGTTTTCATTGCCCGGCACGCCCGTCATCTACTACGGCGACGAGATCGGCATGGGCGACAACATCTATCTGGGCGATCGCAACGGAGTGCGTACCCCGATGCAGTGGAGCGCCGATCGCAACGCCGGGTTCTCACGCGCCAATCCGCAGAAGCTTTACATGCCGATCACCATCGACCCGGCGTATCATTACGAAGCCATTAACGTCGAAGGCCAGCAGAACAATCCGCACTCGCTGCTGTGGTGGACCAAACACTTGATCGAGCAGCGTAAGCAGTTCAAAGCCCTGGGCCGGGGAATGCTCGAATTTCTGCGGCCCTCGAATCGCAAGGTGCTGGCGTTCTTTCGGCGCCATGAGGATGAAATCGTGCTCGTGATCGCGAATCTGTCTCGCTTTCCACAGCACGTGGAGCTCGATCTTGCGGAAGTAAAGGGCATGACTCCGATCGAGATTTTCGGACGAGCGGAATTCCCGCCGGTGGGCGACGTGCCCTATCAGGTGACGCTCGGGTCGCTGGGCTTCTATTGGTTCGCATTCCAGGCCAAGCAGGCTCATCAGGAATCAATCGACACGCCGGCCACGCCATCCGGTTTGCCCCTCATTGTCGTGGAAAGCTGGGCCACCGTGTTTCAAGGCCGCAGCCTGGCGATTCTCATACGCCGCATGCCGGCGTATCTCATAACACGCCGCTGGTTTCAGGGCAAGGACCGCAGCATCCGCTCTATCGATTTGATGGACGCCGTTCCCATCCCCGACACGTCGGCTCAACTGCTCTTGGGACACATAGAATACACCGACGGCGATCCCCAGATTTACGTATTGCCCGGCTCAGTTGCCGTGGGCGAAGCTGCCGAGCAGGTGAAGGCCAACCTGCTGGACGTCTCCGTGGCGCAATTGCACGCCGAGGACGGAACGCGTGGCGTCCTTTACAGCGCGATTTTCGATCCCGCGTTCGGCAATGCGCTCTTCAGCGCCATTCTTCGGCGGCGCCGTTTCCGCGGACGCTCCGGCGAACTGGTGGGCTCGCACACGCGCGCCTTTCGCGCCGCCTGGGGTGAGAGCCATCCCGATCTTGGACCCGCCGTGTTGAAGGCCGAGCAATCCAACACGTCGATTGCCTTTGGAAATCGTTTCATCCTCAAGATCTATCGCCGGGTGGAGCCCGGTATCAATCCGGAAGTGGAGATCGGTGCGTTCCTCGCCGAGAGAAACTTTCCCAACAGCGCGCCGCTTACCGGCGTCATCGAATACCGGAGCAATGGCCAGGAAACCATTACCATCGCATCCCTGCACGCATTCGTGCAAAACCAGGGCGACGCCTGGAACTATGCGCTGGATTCTCTCAGCCAGTTCTTCGAAGCGGCGCTGGCTCGCAAAGAAGATGACTTCTCCGGTCCCGACGGCAGCCATCATCCGCTGGACCTTCGCAAAGTCGAGATTCCGGCGCCCGCGCACGAATTGATCGGCACCTATCTCGACTCCGCTCATCTACTCGGGCGCCGCGTGGCCGAGCTGCATCTGGTGCTGAGTTCGGACAACGTAGATCCGCAGTTTGCGCCGGAGCCGTTCACGGACCATTACCGCCATGCGATATTTCATGGCTTGATGGGTCTCGCGGCCGAAACTTTTCAGCTCTTGCGGCAGCGCCTGAAATCGCTGCCGGCCTCGTTGCAGATCGACGCGCAAAAGGTGTTGGACGCGCGGGAGGATATTCGCGCTCGCGCGCGCAGCATCTCGGAAAACCGCATCTACTCACTGCGCGCCCGCATCCACGACGACCTCGGCCTAAACCGCGTGCTGCACACCGGCAAGGATTTCGTGTTCGTCGGTTTCGATGGGCCCCCAGACCGCACCTTGAGCGGCCGCAGGATCAAGCGCTCGCCGCTGCGTGATGTCGCAAGCCTGCTGGTATCGTTCCAGTATGCCGCCCAGTCCGTCTTCCTGGATCAGCTTCCTGGCGTGACAAACCGCCCCGAAACCACCAACGCGCTGGAGTTCTGGGCGCGCTACTGGTCCGATTGGGTGTCCGCTACCTTTCTGAAAGGGTATCTCGACGTTCTTGGCCCCAGCCCCCTGATTCCACAGAATGAAGCCGATCTTCGATTGCTGCTGGACCATTGTCTTCTCGAACAGTCGCTCGAAGGAGCGAGCGGGGAGCTGCGCAAGCGGCCGGATTGGGCGCGGGTGCCCATCGGAATGCTGCTGCGAATTATCCAATCCCCAGCGCCAGTAACCTCAGCGTAACTTGTGTGAAATCTTATCCGCCCGCCGGAGTCAAACTTGGTGGCCGCTTGCTAACGCGCGCGGTTCAGGACAGCGACCGTTAGGGAGCGCAGCCGTCGTTACCCATGAAGCGCAGAGAGACACAGCCGGTCTACACACCTTCAGCCACTTATCGCCTCCAGCTCAACAAGTCGTTCACGTTTGAAGACGCGGCCGGTCTGGTGGACTACCTGGATGAACTCGGAATCACCGATATCTACGCCTCTCCATTCCTCATGGCTCGGCCTGGCAGCGTCCATGGCTACGACGTCACCGATCAATCGCGTTTCAATCCGGAGATCGGTGATGAGGCCTCTTTCCTGCGGCTTTCAACGACCCTGCAGCGGCACAAAATGGGTTTGATTGCCGACGTGGTTCCCAACCACATGTGCATCACTCATCCCTCCAACGTCTGGTGGTGGGACGTATTGGAGAACGGCCCCAGCAGCCCCTTCGCGCGCTACTTCGATATCGATTGGCATCCGCCCAAAGAAGAACTGGTGAACAAGGTTCTGCTGCCCGTATTGGGGGATCAATACGGCCGCGTGCTGGAGAATCAGGAGATCCAGATTGTCTACGGCGACGGCCAATTTCATGTATCGGTTTATGAAACGCCGCTGCCGCTCGCGCCCCGAACCTGGACCATGATTTTGGAACCGGCGGTGGCCAGGCTGCGCGAGAAGCTGGGACCCGAAAATGAGCACGTCGCAGAAATGGAAAGCATTGTCACCGCGCTGGGCCATTTGCCTGGCCCCATGGAAACCGACGATGCCAAGGTGCGGGAGCGCCTGCGGGAGAAGGAGATTGTCAAGCGCAGGCTGTCTCAGCTCTTAACCGCGAGCGCGGAGGCGGTGGAGGCGATTGACGCATCGCTGATCGAAATCAACGGCCGGCGCGGCGAGCCCCGTAGTTTCGACCGCCTGGAAAGGCTGCTCGAGAGTGAAGCCTATCGCGTCAGCTTCTGGCGCGTCGCCATGGATGAGATCAATTACCGGCGCTTCTTCGACATCAACGATCTGGCGGCAATCCGCGTGGAAGATCCCGAGGTGTTCTCCGCCGTTCACGCGCTGATTTTCGATCTCGTCCGCCAAGGCCACATTCGCGGGCTGCGCGTAGATCACCCGGATGGACTGTTTGAACCTGAAAAGTATTTCCGCTTCCTGCAGGATGCCTGTAGAGCCTGGAGCGCGTCTTTAAATGGTCACACCGGAAATGGTCACACCGGAAATGGGCACACCGGAAATGGTCACACCGGGAATGGGCACGCCAAACCAGACGTCTCCAATCGGATGTTTTACATCGTGGCCGAGAAGATCCTGACCGGGAATGAGCCTCTACGCACGGAGTGGGCCGTGGAAGGCACCACTGGCTACGGCTTTTTGAACCTGGTGAATGGCTTATTTGTGGATCGCACCAAGGAGAAAGCGTTTCAGCAGCTGTATCGCCGCTTCACCGGCTGGACCCAGGCATTCGACGATCTGGTCTCCGACAGCAAGCGGCTCATCCTGCAAGTGGCCATGTCGAGCGAGCTGAATGTCCTGGCGCGCAGGCTGGACCACATTTCCGAACATCATCGCTGGTCCCGCGATTTCACGCTGGAAAGCCTGCGTGACGCTCTGCGCGAGGTGCTGGCGGCGTTTCCGGTGTATCGTACTTACGTTCGCAGCGATCAAGGCGAGGTGGACGCGCAGGACCGGCGGCAGGTGCTGATTGCCATCCGGGAAGCCAAGCTGCGGAATCCCGCCATCAGCGAATCCGTGTTCGACTTCATTCAAAGCGTTCTGTTGCTGGAGCATCCCAATGGTATCGACGATGCCCAGCGTGCCGAGCGGCAAATGTTCACCATGCGGTTCCAGCAGCTCTCCTCGCCGGTCATGGCCAAGGGAATGGAGGACACGGCTTTCTATCGCTACTATCCGCTTGCGTCTCTGAACGAAGTGGGTGGCGATCCGGCGCGCTTCGGCGTCTCAGTGAGTGCGTTTCATCGCAGGAATCTGATCCGTCGCGAGGTGTGGCCCAACAGCATGAGCGCCAGCTCCACGCACGATACCAAGCGCGGTGAAGACGTCCGCGCGCGCATCAATGTCCTTTCCGAGACTCCTGGTGAATGGTATCGGGCAATTCGTAGGTGGCGGGAACTAAATCGAGGGGCCAAAACCAAGGTGGACGATCGTCACGCGCCGGACGCCAACGAAGAGTACCTGCTGTATCAAACGCTGGTGGGCACATGGCCCCTGTATCCTATGAATCCGGAGGAACACACCGCCTACATAGGGAGAATCGACGGCTATATGCAGAAGGCGCTGCATGAAGCCAAGGTCCACACCAGCTGGGTGAATCCAAACAGCGAGTATGAGCAAGCCGTAACAAAGTTCGTGCAGCGCGTTCTGGATCCCTCGCCTGACAACGTATTCCTGCAGGAGCTGCGCCAGTTTCAAGCGCCGATTGCCCGGGCCGGAATGTGGAATTCCATCGCGCAGCTGGTGGTGAAAATCGCGTCGCCCGGCGTGCCGGATTTCTATCAGGGCAACGACCTTTGGGCATTCGATCTGGTGGACCCCGACAACCGGCGCGCCGTGAATTATGACGTGCGGCGGCAAATGCTGAAGAGCTTGCACCAGCAGGGGGAGCGCGATCGGGCGGCATTGGTCGACCGGCTGCGCGAGAACCCCTGTGACGGCGCTCTCAAGCTCTACGTCACCAGTGAAGCGTTGCGCTTCCGGCGGGATCATCGCGATCTTTTCGCACAAGGCTCCTACACCGCCCTCGCCGCGGAAGGAAACCGCGCCAGGCACACTGTGGCATTCTGCCGCGCGACACCGGATCAAACGTTGGTTGCGGTCACCGGGCGCTTCTTCCTCAAATTGTGCAATTCGCACAGCAAGCCGATCGGAGACGTGTGGGGCAACACCACCATCGCGCTCCCCAAGAAGATCGAACACCGGAAATTTCGCGATATTTTCACCGGCGAAACCATTGCCGCGGAAGATCGTGAAGGCGGCCTGTTTCTCTCAATGAACAAAGTGTTTTCACGCTGCCCTGTCGCACTCCTGCTCGCGGAGAGCGCGGGTTAATGCATGCCTCGCCCTGGCGCCTGGCTTATGGAGCAACCCCGCTGGGCGACCAAGGCGTATGGTTTCGCGTCTGGGCGCCGGACGTGGGCTCGTTGTCCTTGCAGTTGTCCCAGCGTCCTCCGCTTGCCATGCAGCGAGATGGGGAAGACTATGAGCTGCTGGTCCCCGATGCGCAACCGGGAGACACGTATTCGTTCCTTTTTGAAGACGGCCGCCTTCGCCCCGATCCGGTTTCGCGCTCGCAACCCCATGGAGTGCACGGCCCGTCGCAGGTGGTGGATCCGGATGCTTTCATTTGGTCCGATCATTACTGGAAGGGCGTCGCGCTCGCGGATTACATTTTGTATGAGCTGCACATCGGCGCCTTCACGCCCGAAGGTACATTCGCGAGCGCCATCTCAAAGCTGGATCACCTGAAGGAGCTTGGCATCACGGCGGTTGAGTTAATGCCGGTGGGCGAATTTCCCGGCGCGCGAAATTGGGGCTACGACCAAGTGGATCTGTACGCGCCGCACTCGGCCTACGGCGGTCCCGACGGCTTGAAAAGCTTCGTGGATGCTTGCCATCAAGCGGGCCTGGCAGTGGTGCTCGATGTTGTTTACAACCACCTGGGCCCGGAAGGTAACTACCTGGCCGAATTCGGGCCGTACTTTACCGATCGCTACCGCACGCCCTGGGGACGCGCCATGAACTACGATGGCTCTCTCAGCGATGGTGTCCGCCGCTTCGCGATCGACAATGCGCTCTATTGGCTCACCGAGTATCACATCGATGCCCTCAGGCTGGACGCCATCCACGGAATTTTCGATTTCGGCGTTCGGCACATCTTGTCCGAACTTCGCGACCGGTTTCACGAACAAGCCGAGCGCTTGGGCCGTCAGGCCTGGATCATTGCCGAAAGCGATCTAAACGACGTTCGCGTTCTCAATCCGCATACCACGGGCGGTCATGCCCTGGATGCCCAGTGGCTGGATGAATTTCATCACGCAATACGGGGATATTTGGTTCCCGGTGCGAATCGCGCCTACCTTGCCGGGTTCGGCGAGTTAGGGCAAATTCAGAAAGCCGTTACCGCAGGGTTTGTCTACGACGGATGCTACTCAACTTTTCGCAAACGCCATTTCGGGAGTTCGTCGCTCGGCCTGTCAGGCCATCGCTTTGTCGCGTTCATTCAAAATCACGATCAGATTGCGAACACCGGCCAGGGCGCCCGTTTGTCTCACCTCACGTCGATGGAGCATTACAAGATCGCCGTTGCGCTGCTGTTATGTTCGCCCTGCTTGCCGCTGCTCTTTATGGGGGAGGAGTTCGTGGAGACCAATCCCTTCTTATATTTCACTAGTCACGGCGACCCTGGGCTATCGCGGCTGGTGAGCGAAGGCCGTTGGAAAGAATTTGAAGAGTTCACCGTCGCCGGTGACTTCGTGGATCCTCAATCGCCGGAAGCATTTGAACGTTCCAAGATCACCTGGAACCTGCTCCAGGAACCGCGGCACCGCGCCCTTGTCAATCTATACTGCGAGCTCATCGCACTGCGCAAACGCTGGCCGTGCCTCCACAATGGCCGCAAGGACTTAACGACCGTCGACTTTGACGATGCTGCCCGATGGCTCCGTATGGAACGCGCCGATCCCTCCGGCTGCCGAGCTGTTTTGTTCTGCAATTTCTCGGATTGCGATATTGCGCCTCGCGACCCGCTCGATCTAACCCTGACCACCGCTGCCCTCGTTCGCGAGTCTGGCATCGTCCCAGCGTGCAGCGCGTCGCTTTACCTCGCCAACCCCTAACAGCCTGTGTCGAAAGTCCGAAAAGACCGCTTGCTTAGGCGCGCGGCTCACTGGACTCATCGTTACAGAGCCGCGACCGTTAGGGAGACGGTTTCGACACAGGCTGCTAACCCCCAGTCCCCAACCCCTGGAGGCCGCTAGGCCTTCGAAGCAATCGTCCGATTGCGCGGGCGATCGCTCGCGGCGAAATCGGCCTTCGCTTCAGTGGTCGCGGAGACGTCTTCCGCGCCGGTCTGATCCAGAATCTCGCGCGCCGTCTTCGCCCACTCCCGATCGTCGCAATGCACGGAGAGCAAAATGCCGCCCTTGCGAATGCGGCCTTCATAACGTTTGGCTTCGTACTCCGGCGTTCCCAACCCCACCAGCGCGCCGCCCACCCCGCCCAACACACCGCCGACGCCGATACCGCTGAGCATCGCCATGATCGGACCGGCCGCAACGAACATACCTAAACCGGGGATCGCCAGCAGGCCAACTCCAGCCAGCCACCCCAGTATTCCGCCCACCACCGCGCCGCCTCCCGCACCTGCGGCCGTGCCTTCGGGAGCCTTCGAATTCCGTTCCAGGGCCAGATCCTTGGTGCCCGTATTGTCCGGGAACAGGATGGATATATCGGTGCTGCGAAAGCCAGCCAGCTTCAGTCCGTGTACCGCGTTCTCCGCATCCAACTGGCTGATATAAATGCCAAAAACCGCTCTATTCTTTGCCGACATGACGGGCTCCTTCCCTCCTTGGCGAAATTTATGCGTGTGTACACTGACACCACGCCCTCTCACCAGGGACGCGGTTCCCGGCACACTTCTTAATTCCGCTTCATCTTGAGCAAGCGGATGGCCGCACATAAGCCAACAAGAGTGCGTTCAAGTACCGTATAGAAAATACATTGTTGGACGCTACCCGCTGAAAATTCTTCCCGGTTCTCACGGTTTCAGGAATCCAAGTAGAGTTCCGTCCCCGCCGTGCATCTATCCAAATGGAGGGGCCGGAGGCAACGATCAGGTATGGACAAAAGCACTCGCAGTCCCAAGGGTTTCAAGATCACCGGTTTGCTCCGGCCTCACCTGAAGTTGTTAGTCATCGGTTTCGTAGCCGTTGCCGGGGAGGGAGTAGCCAATCTCCTTGAGCCCTGGCCGCTCAAAATCGTGCTCGACAATGTGCTGAAGTCGAAGTCCACGCAAGGCTGGCTGAACTCCTGGATTCTCTCTTCGTTCGGCAATGACAAGCTTGGCGTGCTGAAATTCGCCGCCCTCGCGGTGCTCGCCATCGCGATTGTCGGCGCCGGCTGTTCCTACGTCGAGAAATACGTCACCACCACCGTCGGACAATGGGTGACGCACGATCTGCGGCGCACGCTCTACTCGCACATCCAGCGTCTTTCGCTGGCTTATCACGATCACAAACAAACGGGCGATCTCATCACCCGCGTTACCGGCGACATCGACGCCATTCAAAGCTTCATTGTCTCGGGCCTGTTGGACTCCATGATCAACAGCCTCACGTTGGTGGGCATGCTGGGGGTAATGCTTTATCTGAATTGGCAATTCACCCTGATCGCGCTCTCGGTGGCGCCGTTTTTGTTTCTGGTGGTGTTTTCCTATACTCGCCGGATTAAGAAAGCCTCGCGCGAGGTCCGCAAGAAGGAGGGTGAAATCGTTTCCGTTATGCAGGAGGTGCTTTCCTCCATCCACGTGGTGAAGGCGTTCGCTCGCGAAGATTACGAGCAAAAACGCTTAGAGGAAGAGAGCCTGGAAGGCGTCGAGATCGGGCTGCGGGCCCGTTCGCTCAAGGCCAAGCTGTCACCGCTGGTGGAAGTAATCGTTGCCGTCGGCACTTGTCTCGTGCTGTGGTTTGGCGCGCGCATGGTGCTCAGCGGAGCGCTCTCCGCCGGATCGCTGGTGGTCTTCATTTTGTACCTCGGCAAGATGTACAAGCCCATGCAACAGCTCTCCAAAATGACCGACTCCTATTCCAAAGCCGTAGTTGGGTACGAGCGCATCCGTGAAATCTTCGAGACGGATAACGAGATCAAAGATCTGCCGGGAGCGCGCCGCGCGCCGAAATTCAAAGGCGGAATCTCATTTGAAGACGTGAGTTTCGGATATGAGCCGCCGGCTCTGGTCCTGAAGAATGTCAGTTTCCAAATTGAGCCGGGGCAAGTGGCCGCGCTCGTCGGGCCCACCGGTGCCGGCAAGAGCACCATTATCAGCCTGATCCCGCGCTTCTACGATCCCAACTCCGGCGTGGTCAAAATCGACGGCCAGGACGTGCGCCGATTCCAGCAAAAATCCGTGCGCCAGCAGATCAGCTTCGTCCTGCAGGAAACGCTGCTGTTCCACGGGCCGATCTGGAACAACATCGCGTACGGAAAGCCGGAAGCAACCCGGGCCGAGATTTTGCGCGCCGCGGAAATGGCTAACGCGAACGAGTTTATCGATAAGCTGCCCGACGGTTACAACACCATTCTCGGTGAACGCGGCGTCACGCTCTCCGGTGGACAGCGGCAGCGCATCGCCATTGCCCGGGCCATCATCCGCAATACGCCCATCCTGATCCTGGACGAGCCTAGCTCCGGCCTGGACGCGGCGTCCGAGCGGCTGGTCTTCGAAGCTCTGGATCGTTTGATGGAAGGCAAGACGTCCATCGTAATTGCACACCGGCTCTCCACTATCCGCCGTGCCAACTGTATCTTCGTGCTGAACGACGGCGCCATCATCGAGCGCGGCAACCACGAGGAGCTGATGCGTGCCGGCGGACTCTACGCCGAGCTCCACGACATCCAGTTTGCCCACGAAGAACCGGTCCTTACTGAACCACGACCGTGAGGGAGTGTTACAACCCCTTCAACGCCGCGATCCGCTTCTGAAATTCGACCACGAATTCGTTCAATTCCTCGCCCTCATACCCCCCGGCGCGGAACGCATCCCGAATCTGATCCTGCGACAGTTGACCCAGCAGATCGCCGATCCAGCGGGCGTTTTGACGAGGAATATCGTCGCCAATCCAACGCATATCCAAGCGGTCCACATACTCGTGCGGATCGAACGCCAGCACCAGGGGTGGCCGGCTGGGCACATTGAAATCCACTGAGTCCGGCCGTTCTCTGGTGATGAAGTTGGAAATAGCATACTGGTGCAGATTGCCCTTGGATTTGGTGTGTGAAAGCTTCCGTCCTGTAGTGCCGAAGGTCGCGCCCAGATCGCTCACTTCGTATTCGCGCGTATCGCTGTTCTCGTCGCCCTTCTTAAAATCGCGGATGGCATTGTTCTCGTCCTTGAGGTCCCAATTGTTGATCACCGCCATCATCACCCGCAAGCCATCCATCTCGCGCGTGCCAGCGAACGGGTTGTCTTTCCAGCTCCAGTTCCCCACTTTTTTGCCGAAGTCCGCGCGCTTCAGACGCACATTGCGCATTACGCCACTCGGCTCAATCAAGTCTCCGCCGCGATGGACATGGGCCGGCAAGCCGTTCACCTGAGCGACGGCCAGGAAATAATCCTCATCGGCGTGGTAACCGACGGCCCAAACAAAACGGGTAGCCACTGTCTCGGGACGCGCCTCGGCGCCCAGCTTGATCTTCCATTTCACGCCGTCCTGGTCGCGAACGTCGTACTTGGGATTGGTACCCTCCAGGTCCTCCTTTTCGAAAGTGAAGGGGCCATGCGGTTCGTGTTCCTGGCCACCCCGTCCGTAGAACAGGTTTTCAAAGGAAATGTCTTGGGGCTGGCGCCACAAATAGGTAATAGGCGGTCGGGCAGGCTGTGTAAATTCTCCTCCCAAGTCCGGCGCGACGTAACCTTTTTGCGCGATAGCGGCCGTTGAGCCACCCACGGCAGCAAGAACACAAATGATCGTAAGTCTCTTTCCATTGATGCGCATAGACACCTTCCTCCGATATGGCCCTCATCTTGATTAAGCAATAGCGATGCCACGCGTAACCACGGTCCCTTCAGCGGAGGGCGCTTGAAACTTCTCATTCAGCCCGGCGACGGGGTTGCGCCGCTGGTGGATGCCATCAACGGCGCGAAAAGCCGCGTGGAGATCGCCATCTTCCGGTTCGATCGCGGTGAAATCGAAAAAGCATTGGCGAACGCCGCCG
Organism: Bryobacterales bacterium; assembly: GCA_963747945.1. GTDB lineage: Bacteria > Acidobacteriota > Terriglobia > Bryobacterales > Bryobacteraceae > Palsa-89. The sequence continues at coordinate 472,487 of CAVVHB010000019.1, read as the reverse complement.
CCCGGGGTGTGTTTGTGCACGCCTTGATCGCCTACACCAATCGCGGGGGCGAGCGGAATCTTCGGAAGCTAGAGATGCGGTTGCTAGAGGCCGGCATCACGGTGGCGCGCACGGCGGACGATCTGATTCGCTACCACGACAAGTTTCTGATTATCGACCGTCGAGAGCTGTTTCTGCTGTCCTTCAATTTCACCTACCTGGACATCGACCACAGCCGCTGCTTTGGACTGGTGACTACCAACCCTAAGCTGGTCGCCGAGGCGGTGAAGCTCTTCGAGGCCGACACCAAACGCCAACCTTACGTGCCCGGATTGCCAAACTTCATCGTCAGTCCGGAAAATGCCCGTAAGCAGCTCACCGCCTTACTCCGGGGCGCCAAGAAGGAATTGTTGATATACGACCCTGAAATCAGCGATCCCGCCATGCTCCAGTTGCTCGATACAAGCGCGCAATCAGGCGTCGACATCAAAGTGATCGGTCGTGTCAGCCGCGGCAGCTCAAAGCTCGCGGTTCGAAAACTGTCCACCATGCGCCTTCACACCCGCACCATCATCCGGGATGGCGTCCAGGCCTTTATTGGAAGCCAGAGTCTGCGGGAGATGGAACTCGGCTCCCGGCGCGAAGTGGGCATAATCTTTCGCGACAAGAAAATCGTCAACAAGCTCGCCAAGACTTTCCGTGACGATTGGGACGCCATCGAACGGGCCGGTGAGCAGCCCCGTCGGCAGATCGACCAGGAAGGCGCGGCGGAGCGGGAGGACGTCGCGGATGCTGCCAAGGTCGCAAAGAAAGTGGCCAAGGCCGTCACCAAGGACCTGCCGCCCGTAGCGCCTGTGCTTCGCGTCGTGGTGAGGGAGTTGGTGGGTGAGAACGGGAACCGGGAGCTCGACACCGCCGTCGTCGAAGACAGCGTGGAGGACGCAGTCAAACAGGCGGTGAAGCAAGCGGTTCGCGACGCCGTGGAAGCGGTAGTCGAACGGAACGGCACGCCCAGCGCCGATCGTTAGCGGAAGGTGTGGCACTCTGGTGTTTAGAGGAGCTCACGATGGCCATCAATCCGGCGGCGGGCCAACCCGCGCAACCATCCAATCTCGTCAACATCCCTCGACTGGTGACGGCGTTTTTCGCGGATCGTCCCGATCCCAAGATTCCCGAGCAGCGCGTCACGTTTGGAACATCCGGCCATCGCGGCTCAGCGCTCAATCGTGCTTTCAACGAGTGGCACATTCTAGCGGTCACACAGGCGATTTGCGAGTATCGGAAAGAGAAGGGCATCGATGGGCCGCTGTTTCTTGGCATCGATACTCACGCGCTTTCCGAGCCCGCTTTTGCGACAGCTCTGGAGGTGCTTGCGGCCAACGAAGTTCACGTCCGCATCGCGCCCAAGGGCGGGTACACGCCCACGCCCGCGGTCTCCCGAGCCATTCTCAATTTCAATCGAGACCGAACCATGGGGCTGGCCGACGGCATCGTTGTCACCCCTTCGCATAATCCGCCCGAGGATGGAGGCTTCAAATACGATCCGCCGCATGGCGGACCGGCGGCCGGCGACATCACCGGTTTCATCCAGGCGCGCGCGAACCAGTTGCTCGAAAGCGGTCTGGATGGCGTCAAGCGAACCCTGTTCAGCAAGGCCCTCCGCGCATCCACCACCGACACGCACGATTTCATGGCCGAGTATGTTGCGGATCTTAGCCAGGTGATCGATTTTGATGTCATTCGCGGGGCGAAGTTGAATCTGGGAGTGGATCCGCTGGGCGGCGCCAGCGTGCATTATTGGGGCCCCATCCGGGATCTCTATGGATTGAATCTCACCGTGGTGAACGACGCCGTCGACCCCACCTTCCGCTTCATGACGCTCGATTGGGATGGCCGCATCCGCATGGATCCGTCGTCTCCCTACGCCATGCGGCGATTGATCGGTTTGAAGGACAAGTTCGATGTGGCGTTTGCCTGCGACACCGACGCAGATCGTCACGGGGTTGTCACGCGCAGCTCCGGCTTGCTGCCACCCAACCACTACCTCGCGGTATGCGCGCACTATCTTTTCGCCAATCGCACCGGCTGGCGCAAGGATGCCGCAGTGGGCAAGACCGTTGTATCGAGCAGCATGATCGATCGCGTGGCCGCGAAGCTCGGCCGGAAATTGTACGAGGTTCCCGTCGGATTCAAATGGTTCGTGGACGGGCTGCTGCGTGGATCGCTCGGGTATGGGGGCGAGGAGAGCGCCGGCGCTTCCTTCCTCTGCCGCGACGGGTCTGCCTGGACCACGGACAAGGACGGCCTCATCGCGGCACTGCTCGCCGCCGAGATCACTGCTCGCATGGGTCGCGATCCCGGCGAGATCTATGCGCAGTTGGAGCGCGAAAACGGGGTGTCGGCATACGAACGTATCGACGCGCCGGCCAACGCCGGGCAACGCGCCGCTCTAGCCAAACTGTCGCCCCAGGATATTACAGTCACCGAACTCGCGGGCGAAAAAATCCAGAAGATCCTTACCACCGCGCCTGGCGATGGCAATCCCATCGGGGGGATCAAAGTGATCGCCGAAAGCGGCTGGTTCGCCGCCCGTCCATCCGGCACCGAAGATGTCTACAAGGTCTACGCCGAAAGCTTTCGCGGTACCGACCATCTGAAAAAGATCCAGGAAGAAGCTCAGGCCATGGTGGGCGCGGTTTTGGGAGCGGTGGTCGCGTGAAGCACTCCCTTACGGTCGTGGTTCTGAAACGTGCATCAGCGTTTCTGAACCGCGCGTCACCGTTTCTGAACCGCGCGTCACCGTTTCTGAACCGCGCGTCACCGTTTCTGAACCGCGCGTCACCGTTTCTGAACCGCGCGCGTAAGCAAGCGTCTTATTTCGCCGCCAGCGCGGGCACGTTAAAACTCTCCGCGCCATAATTCAGCAGGTCGCCGATTCGTTCCAGGCTGATGTCGGCAGGCGGATACTTCTTAAAAACCTCGGGATCGTGCGCGTAATGTCCTTGCCGCACGAAGACGGTGGTGACGCGCGCCCCCCAAGTCTCTTTAATCGCGTGCAGGATTCGCAGCTTGTCGTCTATCAGTACGTAGTGATCGGCTGGATAGCGCTCTTCCACGTCTTTGAGTTCCTGTTCCTTGTGAATGTAGATCAGCACACCGCCGTCGAACAGCTCGAACAGCCCGGAGCGAAACACCTTGTGCGGTTGAAAAACAACATCGCCGTCCGACAAAATCACCGGCTGCCCCCATTGCGCGACGTGTTGCACGGCGTCCACGGAATTCGGAAACAGGCGGTTCGCGAAAGGATAGCCCATCAAGAAATACGACACCGCGAGCAGATTTGGATCGTGCGGATAGTCCAGGCGATAGCGCTGCAGCGCTCCCAGGTAGTCGGCGTATCCGAGTTCCGAGCGGATCTCCTCGAATCGTTGCCAGTATCGTTGCGACCGCTCTAAGCCGACGTGCGTCGCCAGATGCCGCTTCAAGTCCGCGGTAACGTGATCGTTGTCGAGCAGCGTGTTATCCACATCGAAGAGAAAAACGGTATTGTTTTCCGGCATCTGGTCTTTACAATTGTCCTCCTACACTAATTGGGGCTGCTGTCGGTTGGCGCGATCGGCCGCGATGGTCACCTGCATGTCGCGCGCCAGGTGTACCACCTGCTGCACCAGGCTTCTTCGGGACAAAGCCGGCCATTGGCTGGGTTGGGGCCGGCCCAGAAACAAGTGCGTGACGCCGTTGAGGTGCGCAAACTCAACCAGCGTCTTCGCCACGTCCTGCCCCTGCAGTACACGGGTCTCAATGTGCAGGTTGCGCGCGAAGTTCAGATGGCGTTCTACCATCTCCCGATCGCGAGCCGGCATGTCATGCAAATCGATTTCGCGCGAGACCGCCACGGCGAAACAGTCGGCGTGCAGGTAATCCGCCACGCGCTTGCCCCGGCGAATCAGCATAGCCGTAGCAGGCTCCGGCGTCACCAGAATCAAGATACGGTCGGCATTGGCGGAGGATCCTTCGGCCTCGTCCTGATAACCGGGCTCCGGCTCAAATCCTGGTGCATCGTAATCCACTTGCCGGATTTCGACTTCGTGCGCGGTTTGCCTGAGCGCCAGCTCGCGTAAAACCACCAGGGTGGATTCCTGAAAAAAGTTTTCGAGCGCCTTTTGAGCCTTCTCCTGCGAATACACCACCCCGCGCGCCAGACGATTCAGCAGCGCCCGCGGAGTTAAATCCACCATCACCACCTGGTCGGCCTGCTGCATCACCCAGTCCGGGACCGTCTCGCGAACGCGAATCCCGGTGACGTTCCAGATCTGATCGTTCAGACTTTCCAGATGCTGGATGTTCATGGTGGTCAGAACGTCGATGCCGGCTTCCAACAGTACCTGTACGTCCTGCCAGCGCTTCAGGCGCTCGGAGCCCGGCACGTTGGTATGCGGAAATTCGTCAACCACCGCGAGTTGGGGACGGCGGCGAAGTATGGCCTCGGTGTCCATCTCCTCGAAGAGCCCGCCCCGGTAGTCGATCTTGCGGCGCGGAATCAGCTCCAGGCCCTCGGTCTTGGCGATGGTATCCTTGCGCGCGTGCGGCTCGAAATACCCGATCACCACGTCCACGCCTTGGCGCTTGGCTGCCTGCGCCTCTTCCAGCATCTGATAGGTCTTGCCGACGCCCGCGGCGTAGCCTAGAAAGATCTTCAGTTTTCCCGGAGGAGGACGATCGGCCATGGTTTATTTTTGGATAACTTCAGTGGGGGAACACCCGCACATCGATGTCGTTGGCGCCCCGGATCAGCCGGTCCAGCGGTGTTCCGGTGAAGCGCTCCCACCATTGCTCGCGCGTACTGTGGCCGACAAAAATCTGGGTGACGCCGTGTTCGTGAGCGAACTTCAGCAGCGTCTCGATGGGATCCTGCCCATCCAGAATCTCGATGCGGGCCTGGGCCGCTCGCGCGATGGCAAGATTATGTTCCAGGGCCTCCTGATCCCTGGCGGATATTTCCGCCTGACGCACGTATGCCACGGTGAGATCGCCATGAAAACGATCGGCATTGCGTTTCCCGCTCGCGATCATGGGCGCGGCGTTGGCGCGGGGCGTGATGCAGACCAGAATGCGCTCCTGCGCGCCGAACGTCTGCGGCAGTCCATTGCGGCGCAAGTAAGCTTCCAGTTGTTTGTCAACTACGTCGGCCGCCAGCAACAACGCGATCTCGCGCAGTTCGGAGAGCTTTTGCGCCGGTCCCGATAAACCTGTTCCGAGCTGGCCGTCTTTGGCGATGCACATTTCAGGGGGCGCATCCACAACCACGATCTCGTCGGCAGAATTCAAAAAGCTGCGCGGCACCGTTTGGGTCACGCTCTTGCCGGTAATGCGCTGCACGCGCTCCCGCAGATCGTCGATGTATTGAACGTTAACGGAAGTGATGACGGAGATGCCCGCGTCCAGAAGTTCGTTTACGTCTTCCCATCGGCTGGCATGGGCCAATCCGGGCGGGTTGTCGTACGCCAGTCCGTCCACCAGACAAACGCTTGGATGGCGCTTCAGAATGGCGGGCGTGTCCATCACCAGGACCCCGTCCACTTCGCGCAACGGAATCACTTCCAGCTTGCTCAGGACCGCCTCAATCTCCGGCGGCGTCTTGGGCTGGATGGCGCCCACCACCACGTCCTGGCCGCGTTCGCTACGCCGTCGCCCTTCGTCCAGCATTCGAAAGGACTTGCCCACTCCCGAGGCGTAACCCAGAAATACCTTCAACCGGCCCCGGCGCTCGTAATCTTCTTCGGCCTGGAGCTGTTGCAGCAGTTCTTCCGGGCTGCGGCGTCGCATCGCGCTGGGCATGGGTTACTTCCATTATTACGCTAGCATCGTTCCCACGCGGGCAGGGCCGCTGTTTACGCTGTTTTAGTGAACGCTTGGGGATGACTTGGGCTGGCCGGCTTTGGGCTGATCCACGTGAACGTGCAAAACCCTCGAGGTGGTGACAGGATGATGCTCGTCTAGCAGAAAAATCAGGCGCATTCCGCGCCCGATCAGGCCCGGTTCCAACGCGCCTTCTTTAGTTACGGAACCCTGCAATTGCGCCGTCACCGGATCCGGGCAGTACTCCGGGTGGCCGGAAATTCGGATCGCATATCCGCCCAGGCACTCGATCTTGTAATGACGGCTTTTGGTCTCGACGTCGATCAAGGACCCGCGCATCAGGCTCTTGCAATCGACAAATTCGGCAGACGTCATATACCGGCTTCCACTTTAGGAGATGCTATCAGGCCGCTATCGGTCGCGCAAATGTTCCTCGCCCGTTCGCGCTTACTTCCATTATCGCCATCCGGCTGGTTATCCTGAAGAGGCTGCATGGTAAAAGCAATCACAAGCCGGTATGAGCGCTGGATTCGCGCGCGCGAGGAAGCCCTTTGTTTTCGCGCTACGAACCGCGTCGTCCGGAGTTTTGAATGGGGGTTGGAATGGACGCGCGATTGGCCGTGCGCCCGGCTACATCCCAAGAACGGCGGCTCGCCGGAAGACTACGTGGCTCATCTGAATCACCTGGCCATGCAAGCCAGCGACGAATTCTTCGCTTATGAAGTGCCGCGCGATTTTAAGCTTCAAGATGGCATTCTCCGCTTTCATTCGCCCGTCCGCACGCCCTACCCGGAGAACAACCTGGTTCACGCGCAATGGTTTCCAGCCGCCAATTCCAAAGGCGGATCGAAAAGGGCCGTGGTTCTTCTGCCGCACTGGAACGCTCCCGTGGACGGCCACAATGCGCTTTGCCGGGGTCTGGCCCGCCTGGGCATCTCGGCGCTGCGCATCAGCTTGCCTTATCACGATTACCGCATGCCGGCCGAGCTGAAACGCGCCGACTATGCGGTTTCCTCCAACATCTGCCGGACCGTGGACGCGACGCGCCAAGCCGTCATCGATGTGCGCTGCGGGCTGGATTGGCTGGAGCAGCAAGGCTACGAGCGCTTGGGAATCGTCGGAACCAGCCTGGGCTCGGCTTACGCCTACTTGACCACTGTCCACGATCAGCGGATTTCGGTAAATGTGTTCAACCACTGCTCCACGCACCCGGCCGACGTGGTATGGGCCGGTCTTTCGACGCAGCATATTCGCCAGAGCCTGGAGGAACACATCGATCTGGACCGGCTGCGGCGCGCGTGGATGGTGGTGGCACCGGTGAACTACCTGGACAAATTCGTCGCCAGGAAGCAGAAGTCGTTGTTTATTTATACGGCCTATGACACGACGTTTCCGCCGGAGCTTTCACGCGCCGTCGTGGAGAAAATGAAGGAACACTCCGTGGATCACAAAGTGGTGGTGCTACCGTGCGGCCACTACACGCTGGGCGAGACGCCGTTCAAGTTCATCGACGGCTATCATATCTGCTCGTATTTGAAGCGACATCTGTAGAACGCTCCCTCACGGTCGCGGTTCCGTAACTGAACCGCGCACGTCCGTAAGCGGCCGTCGCTCCCTCACGGTCGCGGTTCCGTAGCTGAACCGCGCACGTCAGTAAGCGGCCGTCGCTCCCTCACGGTCGCGGTTCCGTAGCTGAACCGCGCACGTCAGTAAGCGGCCGTCGTTCCCTCACGGTCGCGGTTCCGTAGCTGAACCGTCGCTCCCTCACGGTCGCGGTTCCGTAACCTTGTCTTTCGCGTAGCACAGAGGATCCAGTTTGCACTCCGCGCATTTCGGCTTGCGCGCCACGCACAGCGCGCGGCCATGATAGATGAGCTGCAACGGAAACTCAAACCACTTCTCGCGCGGGACGATTTTCATCAAATCCTGTTCGATCTTCACCGGGTTGGTGTTCTTCGTCATGTCCAGCCGCTGAGAGTTGCGCTGAACGTGGGTGTCCACGACGATCCCCTCATGGACGTTGTAACAAGCTCCCAGGACGACATTGGCCGTTTTCCGCGCCACTCCCGGGATGGTCAGCATCTGGTCCATGGTCTTGGGAATCTCGCCGCTAAAATCGCTGAGTATCTTGCGAGCGGCGCCCAGCAAGGACTTAGCCTTGTTGTTGAAGAAGCCCGTGGAACGGATGGCGAGGGCGAGCTCTGCCTGGTTGGCCGACGCGAAGTCCTGGATGGTTGGATATTTCTCAAACAGGCCGGGGGTTACTTCATTCACGCGCTTGTCGGTGCATTGCGCCGACAGGATGGTGGCTACCAGCAACTCCCAGCAGTTGCGGTGTTGCAAAGGCACTGTGGGATGAGGATACATTTGGTCCAGGATCTTCTGGATCTTGCGCACGCGCGCGGCGCGTTCGGCGGCAGTCTTGGGATGGGGCACCAGCTTCTGGGGCGTGGCTTTCTGGGTCACGCCGCTATCATCGCATGAAGAAAGCGCGGGGCATGAAGAAAGCGCTGGGCATGAAGAAAGCGCGGGCTTACTGGCGCGCGATCAGAATTTCCGTGCGTAGAGAATGCCAGTCGGGAATGGCCGAGGGTACCACGGAGGAATCCAGGTCCGTATGGATCTCTTTCGATTGGTTGGGACCCAGAGATGCAACCACGCTTGAGACGCTGCACAGCGGCGCATCCCCCAGAGCCTCCACCGAGCGAACCGCGATGTGAATATTCAAGCCCATGATTTCGCTCGCGGAGTGATTGATCACGTCGTACTGAAGTTGGGGCTTCTTATTGGGTCCCATGACAATGCGGATGCCGGCCACTTCCACCGATCTGGCGGCCGGATGCTCCTCCACCACGCGTACACGAGGCGCCGGCGCGGCCTTGGTATGTTGCACGGGCGCAGCCGCGGAAGCCGTCTTGGCGTCGCGATCCTGCATCGTGTACTGAAGGAACCCTCCCGCGCCTAAAATGACGACGGTAGCTATCAGCAGGCCGATCGGCCATATGGACGATCGCCTGCGATTCCCCCGCAAACTGGAATTCCGTTGCCCGAAGTTGAGAAGCTGTGGCGGAAGGCTGGGACCAGCCAGCGGAGGGGCCTGTGGCCCGGCAATCACGGTTGCCCGTCCCGCATGCTCCGGCGCTATTGCCGTGAATTTCGGTTTCTGCGAACGCAGCCATTGCGCGGCGGGAGGCGCCGGCGCCGTCACGATTTCCTCGGGAGCCGACAGCAGGCCCATCGCTGGTTGTTCGCTAAAAGATTCCTGAATGGCGTTAATGGTGGACCGGTCCAGATCCTCGGCCCCCTCCTTTAACGCAGTAAGAAGTTCGGCCACGGATTCGCCATCCAGTTTCAACCGGGAACACACCAACGACGGCTCGCCCGCTTGGTAGGCCAGGGGCGTGGAAACCCCGTTGCTTGATTGACCGTTCTGAGGCTGGCCGTTCTGATAAGGAATCGCCGCCTTCAGCCGTACGTCGGCAGGCTGGCCAACACGCTCGGCCAGATTCGTGAACGCCATCCCGCCGTGATCGGCTCCGGGCAATTCAACCCGCACAAAAGCGACGGATTGACGCCGCGAGGGCAGCGGTTCCGCAGACTGCTCAAACACCTTGCGTCGGCCACCCGGCGCGGATCGAAAGGTGATTTCACCTGCCGGCGTGGGGCCTGCGGCCTGGAGGCCGTGTTCCGCATGGGGATGTTCGGAGGGCGGGGCAGCGGGAGCAGAGATGCGTGCAGGGACGGGGGCCGGGACCGGCTTAACTGGTTCGGCGCCGCACGGGCGTGCCGGCGTGAGGGCCAGGCCGTCCAGTGACGCCAGAGTTTCAGACAGCTCCGGTTCTTTTGCTGGAGCCGGTTCCACCGGTTCGGCCACCGCGACCGTTGCCGCGGGCGAGAGCACACCCACTGACGATGAAGACGGAAAGTTCTGGGCGAACGAAAGCAGCTCCTTGCTGGGGCCGGTTCGCTGGTGGATAGCCGAATTGCGGGCAGTGCTCTCTGGGGACGCCGTACACGTAGGACATTCCCGGATGGCCGGCGAGCACTCGTGCCCGCACTCAGGACAAATCCAGTACAGCATATATATTCACTCTAGGACCAAAGTGCTTTTATATCTGTCGGTGACTCACCCTAGCTTCTTCTAAGAGGGGCCTTAGGTTGCCAGATCACGGCACCTAAAAGGCATTGCCGCGTAAGACACTATACTGGAAGGGCTTGGAGTTCTACCGCCAGCCTTCTGTAAGGCCGACCAAGGTTGGTCCGAACAATTCCCGGCCAAATAAGGTCGGGATACTGCCAGGAAGCTTTAACCCGCCTACGGTGGCGCATCTTGAGCTGGCTAAGGCCGCTAGCGCATACGCGGATCTGATCCTTTTCGTCGTCCCTCGGGTATTCCCCCATAAGGAGTATTCCGGTGCAACGCTCGAGCAGCGGGTCGAAATGCTGGACGCTGCCGGACTCGCGATCCCACACTCCATCGCGTCCACTAGCCAAGGATTATTTATCGACATTGCGCGTGAGTGCCGCGATCATTATGGCGCCCAGGCACGGCTGTCCTTCATCTGCGGGCGCGACGCGGCCGAGCGGATTCTGCACTGGGACTATGGGCGCCCGGGCGTCGTGGAAGAGATGCTGCGCGAGTTCGAACTTCTCGTAGCGCCGCGGGGAGGCCATTTTTCACCGCCGGAGGAATATCGGCACAGAATTCATACCCTGAATGTGAGCGGATACGAAGAAGTCTCGTCCAGCGAAGTGCGGGAACGAATTGCGAGGGGCGAGCCCTGGGAACAGTTGGTGCCGGAGAAGATTCGGGAGCGGGTGCGGGAAATCTATTCGTGTAAAGACGTGTCGAGGAACGCGCGTAAGCGGTGACTGCGGCTGGGATGCCGCAATTTTCGCAGCGCCTTGGCTTCAATCTGGCGGATGCGCTCGCGCGTCACGGCGAAATGCTGGCCCACTTCCTCCAGCGTGTGCTCGCTGCCATCTTGCAGGCCGAACCGCATTTTGATAATTTTTTCTTCGCGCGGGCTGAGTGTCTTGAGCACCTCCGCGGTTTGCTCGCGCAGGTTGAGGTTGATCACTGCTTCCGATGGCGACACTACGCGGCGGTCCACAATGAAGTCGCCGAGATGCGACTCTTCCTCTTCACCCACCGGCGTTTCCAGCGAGATGGGCTCCTGGGCGATGCGTAAGACCTTGCGAACCTTGCCCACCGGCAACTCCATTTTCACCGAAAGCTCTTCGGTGGTTGGTTCGCGCCCCAGTTCCTGCTGCAGCATGCGCTGAGTGCGCACCAGCTTGTTGATGGTTTCAATCATGTGCACCGGGATGCGAATGGTGCGGGCCTGGTCTGCGATAGCGCGCGTGATGGCCTGCCGCACCCACCAGGTGGCGTAGGTGGAGAACTTATAGCCGCGCCGGTAGTCGAACTTATCGACGGCCTTCATCAGGCCGATATTGCCTTCCTGGATTAAATCGAGAAACTGCAGTCCGCGATTGGTGTAGCGTTTGGCGATGGAAACCACCAGCCGCAGGTTCGCTTCGATGAGCTGCTTCTTGGCAGTTTCTGCTTCCTGCTCGCCGCGCTCTACGATTTGCAGCGTACGCCTGAGCTCAGTGGCGCTGGCCCCGCAATCTTCCTCCAGTTGCTGAATGCGCTGGCCAGACTGGCGGAGCTCCTTGCGCAGATCGCGTGCCGGATGGGTGCCGTTGGCGGGTTCTTCGAGCTTGCGCTGGATTTTCGCGATTTCCCGTTCCAGCGGTTTCAGCTCTTCCACCGAGCAGCGCAGGCGTCCGGCCAGGCTGCGGCGGACCGAGGTGCTGAACCCGATATTGCGGATGATACGGGAGATCTGCACCATGTTGCGCGCCAGGCCATAACGCAGGCCACGGTGCTGTTTGGGCTTCATCTGCCGTGAGACGGCTTGCAGCTTCTGGCGGAATTGCTGGCTCTTCTTGTAATATTTTTCAATTTCAGCGATCTGAGCCAGCAGATCGTTTAATTGGCCGGTGAAGTCCTCGTCGGTGATGACGAATTCAGGCAGCACCAGGACATCGCGGACGCTGGTAACGCCGCGCTGCAGATCCTCGCCCAGCTGGATAATCTCGCGGATGACCAGCGCCGAGCGCGAGAGTGCCTTGCGCACGGCCCATTGTCCGCGTTCGTTGCGCTTGGCCAGCTCAATTTCGCCTTCGCGCGTGAGCAGCGGCACGGTGCCCATTTCGCGCAAATACATGCGAACGGGATCGTTGGTTTTGTCGCCGGTTTCCTGGACCAGTTCCAGGTCGCCAAAGTCGTCCGGTTCTTCCTTGGATTTCTCGAAATCGAGTTTGGGCTCTTCCAGAATCTCAACGCCGGCGCTGTCGAGATCGGTAAGCAGATCCTCAAACTCACGGCCAGAGGGGAATTCTTCGGCCAGCAAGTCATTGACTTCGTCGTACAAAACGAATCCTTTTTCTTTGCCCACTTCCATGAGATGCTTTAACCGGCCGTACTTTTCATCAGTTGCCACTGGCGCCCCGCTAACCAGCGATTCTCAGCCCTGATCCCATTCAGTGTACAACATCCTCGCTCGCATTCTGCGGTGAGTGAGCTGCCCGCCGGGACTCCTGATACTTCACCTGAATCCCGTGTGCCAGCCTTGCCACCTCCTCTGCGAGACGGATGGCCTCCTGGCTGTCGCCCTGCCGTTCGGCGACTTTGATTTGAGCACGCAAATCGGCCAACGCGAACTTGGGGTCCGGGGCAGTCAGGCTGCGCAAGCATCTCATAGCCTGTTCGGCGGCCTTCTCCTCCTGTAGTGTTTCATCGGCAAAAACGGCGGACGACAATAGGTCCCGGTCGGCCTCCGAAAGCCGGCCTTCGAGATCCGAAAACCGGAAGGGCGCCCCGTCGGAATGCATTGCAAACAGGGCCTGAAACAGATTCCGGGACACGAAGTGGTCCACCGCCGCCAGGCCGCTCAATTCCGGGATCACCCGCGTCCGTGCCAAGTCACTGGCGAGTAACGATTGCAGCAGCAGACGCTCGGTGGCGGGCAGCTGGGGACGCCGGGGCGTCGGGGGATGTTCCACCGCGCCCTTACTGAAATGATCCCGCACCAGCTTCTCGTCCACGCCCAGATAGTCTGCCACGTCGTTGGCTACGGCGAAGCGCTCCAGACGGTCGGCAATGCGCTGAATGGCTGGCGCCAGGAACTTAAACGCATCCATTCGCCCTTCCACCGTACGCATGTCGAATTTTTGACGCGCGCGGTCGGCCAGCCAGTGGTAATAGGCCGGAGCTTTTTCCAACCGTTGGCGATAAGCATCGGAGCCGGAGGCCTTCACATACTCGTCGGGATCCAGATCGCCGCCCAGTTCCAGCACCCGTACCCGCACGTTCTCGTCCAACAGCAACTTAATCGACTTCTCGACGGCGTCGGCTCCCGCCGTGTCGGGATCGAAATTCACCACGATGGATTCGGAGTGACGCTTCAGCGCGCGCACCTGCGTGTTGGTAAGCGACGTGCCGCAGCTCGCCACCACGTTGTGAACGCCCGCCGAATAGACCCCGATCACATCCATGTAGCCTTCTACCAGTACCGAGTAGTCCGCCTTGCGGATCCCTTCCTTGGCGCGATGCAGGTTATACAGCACGTAGCTCTTGTGATACAGCGCGGTCTCGGGCGAGTTCAGGTATTTGGGCTCTTCGCCCGGACGTAGCGCCCGGCCTCCGAAGCCGATCACCTTGCCCAATTCATTGTGGATGGGGAACATCAGCCGGCCTCGGAAACGATCGTAGTAGCCTGTGCCCTCTTGACGCTTGGCAACCAGCCCCGATTGTTCCAGATGCTCCTGCGCGAAGCGCGATTCAAATTGCCGGACCAATTGATTGCCCGAAGGGTCTGAGAAGCCGAGCCCGAACTCGGCGATCTGCTCCGCCGTTACGTTGCGGCTAGCCAGATACTGGCGCGCCTGGGCGCCCGCTGGGCCATTTAAATTGCTTTGAAACACGCGCGCCGCGGTCTCGTGCATCTCCGCGAGGGCGCCGCGGAGCTTGGCATCCGGATCCGAATATTCGCGCTTCGGAACGGCGATGCCGTTACGTTCGGCCACCAGTTTGAGCGCTTCAAAGAAGCTGATGCGCTCAATTTCCATGACGAACTTAAACATGTCGCCACTGACGTGGCATCCGAAGCAATGGTAAAACTGATGGCCGGAATGGACAGAGAACGATGGCGTTTTTTCAGTGTGGAACGGACACAGCCCGGTATAGCGCGCCGAAGCGCCGGCCTTCTTCAGGCGAACGTATTGTTCGATGACTGAGACGATGTCGACGGATGACTTAACTTGCTCGGCGAAATCCATGTTCTTGCGAACGGCCTTAATCGGGGGAGCTGTTGCTCCTATAGGTAACACACCACGCGAGGGTAGTGGGGGCTTAAGACCCCATTACCGGGGCCGCCTGAGCTTTTTCGTATTCGTCGTGACGGCGCACAAAATCCCCGGCGGTTTTCTCGTTGCGTCCTTTGGGTGCGCGGTCCAGGATCATCAACGTGCCGACCCATTCCTCCACCCCTCGCGCGTACGTGGAATAGGTGTGGAACACCTGACCGCTTTCGTCCTTGTAGAAAGCGCTGATCCCGTGCGCTTCTACGTCGGCGGCGTCGGCTTGGGCGGGTAAGTTGGCGAAGTTGTAGAATGCCGTGCCGTTCGCCAGGTCTTCTTTCGGGAGGAAGACTTGAAAATCGTAATTGAAATCCGTGCCAAAAGAGGAGACCCACGGAAAATCCCAGCCCATGCGCTTTTTGTAGGCTTCGATCTCGGTCATGGGCGCGCGTGAAACCACGGCCAGGCTGACGTCGTGGTGTTCCAGGTGCGGCAGTGGGCCGGCAAAGTGATCGGACATGTGAGAACAGCCGGGGCAACCGGCGCCCCAGCCGGGGCCGAACATGAAGTGATAAATAACCAGCTGGCTGCGACCATCGAAGAGATCGGCGAGAGTTTTCTTTCCCTGTGGTGTGTCGAACGTATACTCCTTGTCGATCGTGACCCAGGGCAGTGCCATGCGCTCGGCGTTGAGCTTGTCGCGCAGACGGGTAGCTTCCTTCTCTTTAACCAATAGCGCCTTGCGCGCGACCAGCCATTCCTGCGGGGAGACGACGGGGTGGTCTTCCATGCGATCCTGCTTTTCAATATACGACGGTAGTCCAGCTGAGACGCCTGTCATAACCAGTTCGTGGTTGACAGCACTCACGTGGCGCGCGCACTCATGCCGTGTTCACAATCGTGTGAACACCATGAATCAAGACCTTGCGTCGCACCTGGACTAACCAGGAGTGGCGGCGCGGGCTCTGGCGCACCCGCCCGATCATGCGCCTCCTCGGCAGGTCTTATGCGAAAATTTAGACGTGCGTACCTACGCCGTCGTCATTCATGAGGATCCAGCGGGCGGTTTTTGGGGCGAAGTTCCAGCGCTGCCAGGCTGTTATTCACAGGGTGAGACGATTGACGAACCCAAGTACAACATCCGCGAAGCCATCGCAGGTGTACTCGATTGCGAACGGCAAATCATTTCGATCCCCATGCACGGCGGCAAGAGTCTGAAACCAGGACTTGCGGCTCGAATCGCGCGGGAGACGCGAGACGCGCCGTCTTAAGAACAATCGGGGTACATGCGCGACACTTAAGTACGGATGCAGGTCCCGGACCCAGCCATCGTCGAGCGCGAAAATCTCGATGCGAGCATCGGCGAAGTGCCCAACGCGGACGCAGTGTTTGTGGTTTGGGCCGGCGATCGGTCGGCGTACCTGGCCAAGACCAGCATGCTGCGGCGGCGCTTGCTGCGCATCTTTAAACCCGCCGATAAACAGGACGCCACACCCCGCCGGTCGCTGAATCTGCGCAGCGTTGCCACGCGCGTGGAGTATTGGCCCACAGGGTCGCGGCTGGAATCGATGCTGCTGCACTACGCGCTGGCGCGCCGCTATTTCCCGGACGATTACCTGCGCCTGGTGAAGCTGCGCATGCCGGCTTACGTGAAGCTGATCCTGGCGAACGAATTTCCACGCACGCAGGTGAGCGCGCGCCTCAGCGCCAGCCGCGCCATTCATTACGGGCCGTTCCAATCGCGAGCCGCGGCGGAGTTGTTCGAAGAACAGTTTCTGGATTTATTCCAGATACGCCGCTGCCAGGAGAATCTGGAGCCCAGCCCGCAGCATCCGGGCTGCATCTACGGCGAGATGAACCGGTGCCTGCGGCCGTGCCAGCAAGTGGTGAGCCGCGAAGAATACCTGAGCGAGGTGGAGCGCGTGGAGGGGTTCCTCATCGGCAACGGCGCCGCGCTGATCAGCGTCGCATCCGCCGCGCGCGACCGTCTGAGCGTGGAGATGAACTTTGAAGAGGCGGCGCGCCAGCACAAGCGTTTGGAGCGAATCCAGTCCGTGCTCGCGCTGCGCGGCGATCTGGTAGGCGATATCGATCGTCTATATGGTGTCGCCGTGGCGCCGTGCCTGGCGGTTGACAGCGTGCTGCTATGGTTCGTTTGTCAGGGGGCTTGGCAAGCGCCGGTGCGGTTTCCGCTAACCTCGTTCGTTTCTCTGGATCATCGGCTACGGGAATTGGTGGCAGCGATCCAACCGGTAATGCCGCCGCTCGCGGAGAAGCAGGAGCATCTGGCGTTGCTTGCGCGCTGGCACTATTCCAGCTGGAGCGATGGTGAGTGGATCGGATTTCCAGGGCTGGATCAAGCGCCGTATCGTAAGCTGGTGCGGGCGATTTCGCGGGTGAGCCAGAAGGCGAACGCAGATGCATCCACTCCCTAACGGTCGTGGTTCTGAAGGAAGTCTCGCGCCACATCGCGCGCCGGGCGATGCTGCGCATCCACCGCATAATTCATGTTGCGCATCTCGGTGTCGGAGATTTTGCCCGAGAGTTCCTCCAGAATCCCGCGCAGATTCGGATACGCCGCCAGCGTCGCTTGGCGAATCACAATGCAGGCCTGATACGGCGGGAACACATGCTTGTCGTCCTGAAGAACCGTCACGTCCAGCTTGTTCAACAACCCGTCGGTGGTGTTGGCGGCAGCCATGCTGACCTGTTTTTGTTCAAGCGCCTGGTAGAGCAGGCCCAGGTCCATACTCTTGGGAGGCGCGTTCCATTTGATGGAATAGGCTCGATTTAGCGCGCCATACGCATCCGGGCGCGTCAGGAATTCGTAGCCGGCGCCAAGCGTGAAACCCATAGGATCGGCCGCGGCGTCGCTCAAGGTTTGCAAGTGCCGGGCGCGCGCATCTTCGCCCCGGATGGTCATCGCGAACGAGTTGTCGAAGCCGAGCGGATCCAGCCAGTCGAGCTGGAAGCCGCTCGAATAGGCGGCGCGAACCTGCTCCAGAACCACTGCCGGATCGGTGACGCCGCTTCGTTTCAGGACATTGGTGAACGCGGTGCCGGTATATTCCGGATACATGTCGATATCTCCAGCCAGCAGCGCCTGATGGGCCAGCAGCGTGCCACCGAGATCGAGCTTGCGCTCCACCGGCTGATGGGTTCGCGCCTCAATATGCTGCGCGATGATCTCGCCCAGGATCAGTTGTTCGGTGAAATTCTTGGAGCCGACCACGATGTGAGTGCGCGCGCCGCAGCCGGTGAGGAGCGCGGTCAGGCAACAGAGAATCGTCGTTCGATCCAACTGAATCCTCCGTCCGAGAGCAGCGCGAGCAGGGCCGCGGGAATGGCGCCGGCCAGGATCTGTGTGGTGTCCACCGATGCAATGCCGCGGAAAATGAAGACGCCGAGTCCGCCGCCTCCGATGGCCGCCGCGATGGTTGCCGTGCCGATGGTGGTGACAGTGGCGATGCGAACGCCGGCGATGATGGTCGGTGCCGCCAACGGCAGTTCCACTTCCCACAGCAATTGCCGGCCGGTCATGCCCATGGCGACGGCCGATTCGCGAACCGCGGCGTCCACGCCCAAAATTCCAGCCAGCGTATTGCGAAGAATCGGAAGCAGCGCGTAAAGCACCAGGGCGACGATGGCGGTTCGTTTGCCGATGCCGCCGATGAATGGAATAGGGATCAGAAATCCGAACAGCGCGAGGCTGGGGATGGTCTGCATCACGTTGGCGAACCCGAGCAGGGGTGTGCGCAGCGATGCCCGGCGCGTCAGCAGCACGCCCAGTGGGAGTCCACCTCCGACAGCGATGGCCATGGAGCTCAGCACCAGGATGAGATGCTCACCGGTGAGTTGCGCCATCTCCTGCAGCAGATACGGGGGGATCATGGCTTCGATTTCATAATGTCGACAAGAACGCGCGCGCCTCCGGGCCGTCGGATTTCACGAATTCGTCCGGGGTGGTCAGCACCTCCAGTCTGCCACGATGCAGGAGCGCGATTTCGGTGCCCAGGCGCAGCGCTTCGCGCACATCATGGGTGACGAAGATCGACGTCTTCCGCAATCGGTCCCGCAGTTCGAGGAATTGGTCCTGCAGCTCGACGCGCGTTACCGGATCCAGCGCGCCGAACGGTTCGTCGAAAAGCAGCAGCTTTGGCTCCGCCGCCAGTGCCCGCGCCACGCCCACGCGCTGGCGTTGACCGCCCGATAGCTGGCGGGGATAACGATGGAGATATTGAGCCGGTTCCAGGCCCACTTGAGCAAGCAGTTCGGCCACGCGCGCGGTGACGCGGTCCGGCGGCCAGCCCTTTAATCGCGGAACAAGGCCGACATTTTCGCCGATAGTGAAATGCGGAAAGAGGCCGACTTCCTGAATCACATATCCGATGCTGCGGCGAAGCTGGATGAGATCCCAATCGGTGGTTGCGCGGTCTTCCACCAGCACCTTGCCGCCCGAGGGAAAGAGAAGACCATTCAGCATTTTCAGCGCCGTGGTTTTCCCGGACCCGCTGCGGCCGAGCAGGACCAGCGTGCGGCCAGGGTCGATGTGGAAGCTCAAATTGTCGAGGATGAGATTGCCGCCGATGCGGTACGAGACTTGGCGGAATTCCAGGGCGGCGGACGCGTCCTCCGCGCTCAAGCCACCGTCCAAAGATTTTCCGCGAACGGCCAGTCTCGATCGATCCACTGATCTTCGACCTGAAATCCGGTCTGCTCCGCCATCGCGTCCAGCTCCAGGAGCTGAAATTTATGCGAGGACTCGGTCCAAATGGTCTCACCTTCGCGGAAGGCCACGGTGAGATCGGCTTCGGCGATGAACGCGGTCTGATTCAAACGCGAGCGCAGATGCATCTCGATGCGGCGCTGTTCTTCGTTCCAGCGGGCCTGATGCTCAAAGTCGCGCAGTTGGAAATCGCCGCCCAGCTCGCGATTAATGCGCCCCAGCAGATTGAGATTGAAGGCGCCGGTGACGCCGGTGGGATCGTCGTAAGCCACCAGCATGCGATCGCGATCCTTTACCAGGTCCGCCCCGATCAGCAGCATGTCGCCGGGAAGCAGCGCGCGGCGCAGATCGCGCAGAAATTCGATGGCGCATTTGCGCTCGAAGTTGCCGATGGTGCTGCCCAGGAACATCACCAGGAACGATTCACCGGCTTGCCGCTCGGCGGTGGCGCGCGCCATGCCGTCGAGATAGGACTGCACCAGAGGATGCACTTCGGCGATGTCGGATAAATCGCGCTCGCAGCGAGCCAGAGCGTCCGCGGAGACGTCAATGGGGTAGTAGCGGAGAGACTCCCCGCGAAGGGCCTGCAGCAGATGCCGCGTTTTTTGGCCTACCCCGCTGCCCAGCTCGATCACGGCGACCGGAGATGGAAGAAGACTCGCGATGTCGCTCGAATGGAGCCGCAACAAGCGCTCGTCCGCGCGCGTCAGCCCGTATTCGGGAAGATGCGTTATGGCCTCAAAGAGCGAGCTGCCCAACTCATCGTAAAGATACTTTGAATGCAGCTCTTTTTGGGGCTTTGCGAGGCCATTGCGCACGTCGGACGCGAATTCGCGCACTCGGGCGTTGTCCTCGGTTCTAGCCTTCGACCAACCGAAAACTTGCGTAGACATAGGGATAGTTGGGACGGAACCAGTTGCGGAAAGAGTGGCGCAGCATGCAGGCAGCCGTAACGGGCGACCCGCCTTTCATTACGTAATGTTCTTCATCGAAGAAATTTTGCGAGTAGCCTGGATAGAAAGGCATGGGCTGAAATCCAGGAAAGGGACCGAATTTAGTCGCGGTCCACTCCCACCCGTTTCCCACCAGCTGCGATACTCCAGAGGCGCTGTCGCCCGCTGGATTCGCGTTTACGTCGACGGGATCCCAATGATGAAAATTAAAATTGCCCCGATCTCGATCGGGCGCAGCGTTTCCCCACGGGTAAGGACGCTCGGAGCCGTCACTTGTTTCGTAACCAGCTCTATGAAATTGTTCCTCGCCGGGTAAGTGCTTGCCGCACCACCGCGCATAGGCGCTGGCCTCAGCGTGCGTAACGTATACCGGCGCGTTCAACGGCAACGAGACTTCGGAAAACATCCCGCGATAGAACCAGGAATCGCCCCGTTGAGTCCAGAAGTGCGGCGCGGCAGCTCCCTCGCGCACGAAATCGAGATACTCGCCGTTCGTAATTTTGTACTTGCTGACGTGGAAGCCGGGAACATTTACCGAATGCTCGGCGAACTCATTGTCCCAACCGAACTCGCCGCGCTTTTGTCCTAGCGTAGCGACGCCCGGCGCGATCTCGATCATGGAATTGGTCAAAGGCGCGGTTCTATGAACCACGGCCGCGCCGGCCGGCACCTTCTGGTCATAAGCCAGATTGTGCAGCAGGTATGCCAGGGTTTCGGCATGCATGAGCCGATGTTCCAGCGCCACTTGAACCATTTGCTCGGGCACTTGATCGAAGAACTCGTCGATACGCTCGCGAACGCGTCGGTTGTAAGCCTGGATCTCTTCCACCCTGGGCCAATCCGAGGGTTGGTCCGTCGCCGCCTGGCCCACCGGCGGGTCAATGCCGAATTCGAACAGCGTGTCGAACTGCGGACTAAATGAGACGGAACCCATCGTCTTCCGTCCGATCAGATTCCAATCGAACGCTTCCAGATGTCCCAAATAGAAGACCAGACGGTGCCGCTCCGGAATAGGACGCGAATAGAGTGCTTCAGGCTTAAGAAGCTTGAAGATGGAGTCGGTTAGTTGGCGAGCGGAATCCAGGCGTTCCTGAAGCGCACCACGAATTACAGTTGCAGTCGACATGCTAGCCTCCGGCTACGCAAATATCAGACTAGCATCCGAACCGCCAAAGCGGGGAGTTAGACTAGCGCGACCCTAGACTGGTGCCACCATCGACAAGCGCGACCAGGGCCGATGCACCTGAACTCGAGCGCCGTTCAAACCCGCGCTCCGCGCCAGCGCCAGCAGTTCGTCTTTCTTCAACGCCGCCGCCACCGAAATCTGGCCGTCGTTGACGGTGATGTCATGCCATCCAAAGAGCCAGCGGGTGTTGGGAAGAAAATGATAGGCCAGCGGACCGCGCTCCAGATCGATGGCCAGCACCGCGCGGCGGGCTACGCAACGGAAACTGCGAAGAAGCGCCACTACCTGGTCATTGGTGAAGTGATGCAGGAACAACGAGCTGAACACGAAATCGAAACTGGCCGGGCGAAAGGGCAAACAAAATGCGTCGGCCACCAGCTTGGGATCGGCTGCCTGAGCCAGGTGATCGGCTTTGTAATCGAGCGACGTCACTTGCGCACGCGGGTAACGCCGCCGGATGGCCGCGCCCATGTCGCCCGAAGCGGCGCCGATATCGAGCGCCGAAAACCTGTCGCCCGGTTTCGCGATGCCGTCAAACAGCCGTCCGAGGACGTAGTAGCCGCCGAGATAGCGGTTGATGCGCGCCAGGTCTCGCAGGCTGGCTCGCGTCACGTCGGGCGGCGCGTGATCCAGCATCTCCGGCTCGATAACACGCTCACTTAAGGGACTACCGGCCGCTGGCACCCTCTCATGATAAGATGCGGCAGTTAGTGGATGGATATTGTCACCGGTAATCTAGGCTGGATCGAAGCGATTTGCGGTCCGATGTTTTCAGGCAAGAGCGAGGAGCTGATGCGGCGGCTCCGGCGTTCCATCATCGCCCGAAAACGCGTCCAGGTTTTCAAACCGCTGATCGACAATCGCTATTCGAACGACGAAATTGTTTCGCACAGCGATCTGCGAATGAAATCGCAGGCAGTAGAGAGCGCCGCCGGCATTCTGCCGCATCTGGAATCGCGGACGGAAGTGGTGGGCATCGACGAATCGAATTTCTTCGGCCCCGCTTTGGTGGATGTCGCCACGCATCTGGCCGACAGCGGGAAGCAGGTGATCATCGCCGGCCTGGACACCGATTATATGGGCCGGCCGTTTCCGCCCATGCCGGACCTGCTCAGCCTGGCTGAATCGATCACCAAGACGCTGGCCATTTGCATGCGCTGCGGCAATCCCGCCAAGCATACGCAGAGGCTGGTGGAGTCGAGCGACCTGATTGTGGTGGGCGCCAGCGGAATGTACGAGGCGCGCTGCCGCCGCTGCTTTGAGCCGGGCATGCCCAAACAGACGAACTTGGAATTCGCGGTGGTCAAACCGAAGCCCTCCAAGGGAGCGGGCTAAATCCGAATTCCCTCCGGATGCGCCTTGACATAGACGAAGAGCCGGGCTTCAAGAAGTTCGGTTCGCTCGTAAAATGCGATATTGCAGCGCTGTAGCGCCCGATCCCGCTCGACATCTTCCCGCGCCATGGCAGCCTCGATTTCCGCCGCGCCCACCTTTGGAAGCCCCAGCGAATCCAAGGCCCGCTGCGTGATGTCGGCGATTTCCGGGCAGCCAATCCTAACCAGGTCGCTCACGATACCCAAAGCGAATAGCCGCGAAAAATTTGCCGAAGAAGACGAGTTGCGGAAGAATTGGCCATATCCGCCGTTGTTCACCTCCCGCATCAAAGCCATCACGGCAAGAACCATCCTCTCCACACCGGTCAATTTGCCTGGGCCGGTTGCCTTCACCTTCTCCTGAATCGCCTCTTCCAGGGCAGACAACAGGAAATGGAAGCCTTCCTTACCTTCAAATGCAAGTAATTCGTCCACCGTTTGACCCGCGTACCCTTGCACCCACCCCAGATCCGCCAGCGAGTAGCCGGTTCCGGCGACGGTCGCCGTTTTGCGCCAGGCCTTCACTATCGCCCTTCTCGACGCGTGAGAACCCGCGTACGAGTCCAGAGCCTCCAGCGCCACCTCTTCCACGCTCTTGCCCCAAACGTTCCCCAGCGCTTCCAGGCGTCGCGCCACCACTTCCGGCACCTCCACAGTCAAGTTCGCCATGGGCACCCCCCCCACCGGATATCGGCAGCTCTTGACGAAACCGGAAGCAACCGCCATCCATCCAAAGGATTATATAACTGGTACTCTACGGATCAGAGGTCAAATGTCCATTTTCCCCAATCCCAGCCCAGGATCAGGCTCCGAACCACCGTATTCTCCTCCGCAAGCGCCTCCTCCCGCGCCTCCCTCAGCGCCACCCCCGGGAGCTCCCGCCTACTATGCACCGCCGCCACAGTATTATGCACCACCACCCCCGCCGGCTCCTGCCAGCAGCGGATTGGGGTGGAAGCTCGGGATCCTGGCCGGTTTGGTGATTGCGCTCATCGCCGCCAACGTGTACCTGTACATGCAACTGGACAAAGTAAAGAAGGATCTTACGGCTGCCAGTGACACCGCGCAGGCCAGGATCGACAAGCTGGAAGAAGCTGCGTCGCTAAGCACGCGCAGCAACCGGCGGACTGTTGACGAGCTTCGCGACCAACTGGAACGCGCACGGCGGCAAGCGAGCCTCGCCGCGGGGCAGGCGAAGGATGAGGCGCTGAAGAGAGTAGACGAGACGCGGGCCGCGCTCGAAGCAGCGCAGGAAAGGTCCAGGCAGCAGCTCTCCTCCGATATCTCCAAAGTGAAGGAGTCGGCCGATACCCAGTTCTCACAAGTTGGTACGGAAGTGACTTCGGTGAAAACCGACGTGGCGTCGACGAAATCGCAACTGGAGAAAACCGTCGCCGATCTGAGGCGGGCCACCGGTGAACTTGACGGTCATAGCGTACTGATTGCCACCAACGGCAAGGAACTGGCGGCCCTGCAGGCGCTTGGGGAACGCAACTACGTCCAATTCACTATTGCAAAGAGCAAACAAGCGCAAAAGGTGGGAGACGTGGCGATTCTTTTGAAGAAGGCCGACCCCAAGAAAAACCGCTTTACCATCGAGCTCACCGCCGACGACAAGACGGTTGAGAAGAAGGATCGCGCCATTAACGAGCCGCTGCAGTTCATGACCTCGAAAGCCAAGCAGCCTTACGAGCTGGTGGTGAACGATGTGAAGAAGGACACCATCGTGGGGTATCTGTCGATTCCGAAAGTGCTGAATACCAGGAACTAACGGAATTAACCGGCCACTTCGGCGTGAATATCGCCCAGCATCATGTGCTCATGCGGGCGGGCATGTTCGGTTCGCACATAAGCCAGAGCGACAACCTTACCAAGAGCCGGTGAATAGGCGGCCGAAGTGATTTCAGCTGCACCGGCACCGTTGAATTCGAGCTTGGCGCCGGGAGCCGGCGGTTCCGTCGTTTCCAGAATCAGCGGCATCAGTACGCGATGGATCTGGCCACGCGAGCGGACACGCTCCACGATCTCCTGTCCCAAATAGCAGCCTTTGCTGAAGTGCAGCGCGTGCGGCTGGTTCGCCTCCTGGGCCAGGAAGCGTTCGCTAATATCCTCGCTGTAACGGGGCTTGCCGTGCTCCAGGCGCACCACGCGAGCAGCCTCGGCGTCGGCCCGCTCGGCTCCGGCGGCTTCCAGGCGCGCGGTCAGAGCAGCCTTCTCCGCCACTGGCACGAAGATAAAGAAACCCGGACTGCCGGTGGAGCCCAGATTGCCGGTGGAACTAAGACGCGCGACGATGGATTCGTCCCAATCCACTGTTGAATAATCCGGCCCAGGAATTGGCGCGCCGGCACGCGCTAAAGTCTCCCCAGCCAGTGGACCTTCGATTGCGATGGTCGCGACGGCGTCGGTTGCGTCCTCGAGCGTCACATCGTCGGCGATAATGAAGCGGTCCAAGTGTTGGTAAAGAGGCTCGCGCGTCTCGGGCTCCACATCCAGCAAAAAGTAATCGGGACGGGATAAGACATTCGCATCGGCCAGGACGCGGCCCTTGTCGTTCAAGAAGAACGCGTAGCAGCCGGAACCCGGCGTCAGCTGCTGGATGTGATTGGTGGTCATGGCGTGCAAAAGGCGCGCGCGATCCTCGCCGGTGAGTTTGATTTTGCCGCGCGCGGAGAGGTCTATCCAGGCGGCGCGATTGCGGAGTGCGTCGTAGCCGTTCATCGAAGTGACAAGTACCTCAAGTAATCAGCGATGCCAATCACGATCAAACCCGAAATCGTGATGCTGAGCGCTGTTCGATTGCGTTTGGCTTCATTCGACTGGCGCACCGAGTAGAAAATGGCCGAAGCGGCGATATGCAGCACCAGCAGCAGCTTAATTCCCATCCACATGTGATAGGTCGGCGGGTAGCTGCTCTTGGTGGCGTAGTTATACATTCCGGACCCTAACACCGTGATCAGGACCACGATCAACAAAGGCCGGAAGCTATCCACCGCCCTGGAACCCACCCTTTCGCGATCCGCCGCGGGCAGCGAAGCCAGCGCGGGGGCCAGAACGAAACGCGCGTATATGAACCCGCCGATGAGCGCCACCACTGACGCAATGTGAATCCATCGCATGCACACTCCCAGCACGGCGCTAACAGCAGGGTCCATAATTCGAGTATACGATCATGATCCTCGAGGCTCTTGCATGATTCATGAAATACTGCCTGTCGGAGCGCTGCAGTGCAATTGTTCGATTTTCGGCGATGAGACCAGCGGCGAAGCCTTGGTGATCGATCCAGGTGACGAGATTGGGCGCATTACGGCGATTCTTGAGCGGCATCATCTGCGCGTAAAGGCCATCATCGTCACGCACGCCCACATCGATCACATCGGCGGCGCGCAGAAGCTGAAGGCTCTCACCGGCGCTCCGGTCTACATGAATTTCAACGATCGGGAGTTGTACGACCAGATCGATGAGCAGGCCCAATGGCTGGGAGTGGCGACGCCCGCCAAGACGGACATCGACGTGAATGCCCGCGAGGGTGAGAGCCTGAAGCTGGGCCAGGCGGAGTTTCTTGTGCTCGACACTCCAGGGCACACCCAGGGCAGCATCAGCGTGTGGATTCCGGCGGAGAACAAGCTGCTGGCGGGCGACACGCTGTTCCTGGACAGCATCGGACGCACGGATTTGCCGGGTGGGGACCCGCGCCGGATTCTGCGATCGATCCACGACAAGCTGCTGCCGCTGGACGACGCGGTGGTGGTGATTCCAGGACACGGGCAGAGCACGACTATTGGCCGTGAGCGCAGGCGGAACCCATTCTTGCAGGGCTTATAAAAATGCAAGAAACGTTCGCCCTGGCGGCGGATCCTGGTAGGGTACGCGCGTTGAGATAGTGGCGCCACGGGCACGTCACAATGGAGTGGGACATCGTTGTTAACTGGAAGCACCCATGGTTAACTGGAGCTCCGATGCCATCCACCAAACGAACTCACGTCGTTCTGCCTGAAGATCTTGTCCGAGAAATTGACAAGATTGCTGGTTCCAGAGGCAGGAGTGCCTTTCTCGCTGACTTGGCGAGACGTGAAATCAAACGCCAGCAACTGCTGCAGCTCTTCAAATGCAAGGAACCTTTTTGGAAGGACGAAGATCATCCGGAACTCAAGCAGGGAGCCGCGGCCTGGGTGCGGAAAGTGCGTGCTGAAAGCGAAGAGCGTTTCGGAAGGCTTCAAAAGCGGCGCGATCGTGGGTAATGTCGATTTACCTCCTCGACACGTCAGTCATTATTGAGGGTTAAATCAAAATTGACGCGTTAAATCAAAAGCGCGAACGTTGGCAGTTGCTTGCATCGTTGGTTGAGGCGGGCGATACGCTCGCTTGTTCAGTGGTAACGCTCACCGAGATCTACGCTGGTATTCGGGGGAACGAACTCGCGCTCACTGAGCGCTTTTTAGCCGGTCTGGAACATTACAGCTTGAACTCGCAGTTGGCGCGTCAGGCGGGTTTGCTCAAGAATGAATGGACCAAGAAGGGCCGGACGCTTGGGGTAGCCGATCTGATCATCGCGGCCACTGCGCTAGCTCATAACCTCGTGCTAATGACTGATAATCGCAAAGATTTTCCAATGCCACAACTTGCTCTTTACCCTCTGCCATAGCGGCTCGCCCGCAACGCTATACTTGAATCGAGTCATGGCCTCAGAACCTGTCCAAAGCCACCCGCCATCGCCCCCCGATCCCGACAAACCGCCGGGTTATCAACCCTCCACCGGTCGCAAGCTGTTCATGATGGGACTGTGCATCGCGGGCCTGATCTTCGTCTGGACCTATTATTACTTCACCAGCCGCCCGCACTAGCTCCGTCTGTTAGCCGTTGCCACGCGCCTCGCTGGATTTCCGCTTTAGCTCGCCCATCACGTCCGCTACCAATTCCTTAGCGTCAGTCAGGCATTTCGAGATCATTTGTATGTCCATGGCGGGTTTCCCGGGCTGGCGCGCGCTCTGGCAATAAACGCCGTGTTGGCCCACTAGGACCAGTGCGTCGGTCAATAAATCCAGGGTGACGGAAAGGCGTCCGCGCTCGGCGCCCATCATAAACTCTTGCTGTTCCAGCTCTTCGCGGCGCTCGTCGTAAACGGACATGGTGCTTCCATTGTAGTGGCGCAGTGGCAAAAAGCCGTGGCGGGAGGCCTAAAGTCCTGGAGCATCGCGACCGATAGTACCTCCTAGGAAAGGTACAGATCCAAATGTTCGCAACCCGCCAAATCCTTATTTCCGCCCTAGTCTTCGCGGCCGTGCCACCGGCTGCGGTTCTCGCCGCTCCCGACAGCGTTCAATACGTTGGCGGAACCGTGAAGTCGATCCCGGTGAATTCCACCGGCACGTTCAATTTTGAGGATGCCAAGGAATTCCGCTTCAACTACAACGGGTCGATGTTCAAGCTGCCCTACGACCGGATCACTACCACCGACATCGAGAAGGCGGACGTGCGGCGTGTCTTTCACATCTTTCCGGCTATGTCGCCTATCGCCAGCCATCGCAAACAGACGCTGGTGATCAATTACACGGACGCCGCCGGCGCCGCGGGAGCGCTGAATTTCGAATTGCCCGAATATCGGGCTGTCGACGCGCAGGAGACCATCGCGGCCAAGAAGTCGCCCGTTTCGTCCTTTGCGGCTGCCGCGGCATCCAATGAATGGTGGGGCGACAAGGTTTGGAGGACAAAGCGCAATCAGGCCGCCTGGGATGCGCAAGCTGCGCAGAATGCCCAAGCCGCGCAGAAGGCACAGGCACAGAACGCCACACCCGCCCAGCCGGGCCAACTGGCACCCGGCGGAACGAAGTAACGAACGCCGGACGCCCTTTGCGGCGCCGAACAGTAACTCCTGGCGCGCTGATATCGAACGCTATTCGCTCTCTTGAGCGCCGGATTGCCCTTTCGGCCGGATCAGTATTCCCCTCGATTCGACACCATCGGAACGGGTTCAATTTCCAAAGGGTATGCCGTGCCGCTTGTTTCCCTGGCTATGCTGCACCCCTTGGTTGGAGGGAGCCTGGCCTTTGCGTGGCTGGACGGTTCCGAGTTCAATCCCCGGAGGATCGCAGAACGTGAGGAGTCCTCATCCCAGCCGGCGGCGATTGCAGGTGAATTACAATCCAACCGTGTTGTCACCGTTGCAACAGCCCATCCCAGCCTGGTATCTCGTCACAATCAGGAAACAGCGGCTCATCAATTGAATCCAACTTTTGGGGGGCCGTGACTGGCGAACCCCAAAACCATATCTGAGGACAATATATGAAAACATTCAAGTGTCTTGCATTAGCCGCTGTTGCTGGAATCTTCTTAATGGTGACTACGCCAAAAATGGACGCTCAGGTCGCCGTCAACGTTGGAGTCGCCCCGGTCTGCCCGTATGGGTACTATGACGTCCCTCCTTATGCTTGCGCTCCTTACGGCTACTACGGCCCGGAGTGGTTTACGGGTGGCGTTTTTATCGGCGCCGGCCCGTGGTTCCATGGCGCCGCCAACTTCCGTGGTCATGTGAATAACCATTTCCACCCGGACCATGGGTACAAAGGCCCCATGCCACATGCCGGCGACAAACCTGTACCGGCAAACCATTTAGATAAAATCTCCCACTTCAAGGGAAATGAAATGCGCGACGGGCGCGGCCACGTAGCGAAACGCTAAACACCATGGCGCGGCGGGTATTTCTCGGAGTGCCCGCCGCAAGCTTGTAATCGTGCCGGTCAGTTTGTAATTGTGCCCGGTCAGTTTGTAATCGTGATGGTCGCCGGTGGACTGGCCACTCCATCCACCGTCACCACCACTTGCTGAGCGCCCGCGGCAATCCCGTTCGGAACTTGCACGTTGATCTGCGTCACGCCTACCAGGCCGGATGGAATACCGATGAAATCGATGTTCGCCTCGGCTCCGCCAATTGTGATGGTGGTCTTCTGCAGCGGCTTCGGAAGATCGGCGAGCAAGGTGGAGGCCGCGGGCGCCGCGCCATCGGAGATGGCCGGTGAAACAGCCCCTACCCCGGTGACGTAGAAGGCCACCTCTTGCCCTAACACCGCACTCGGCGTTGGAACCAGCGCGCCGCTGGAATTCGTGAAAATGCCGGGAGCCGCCGCAGCCACCTCGAACGTTTGCGTGGTTACCTGCCCATTGTTATTGATGCTGAGCACCGCTGGACTGTTGACCGTCGTCTCGTAGGGAATCTGTACGTTCAATTGGCCCGAAGCGGCGTAATAGAGCGGCGCGGCCACTCCGTTGACCAGCACCGCCACCCCAGACATGGAGAGTGGCAGCGGCACGCTGGAGGCGCTCTTTGTCAGGGCCGATAGCTCAGATCCGAACACACTCATGACCGATCCCGGGGCGAAGCTTTGCTTGAAGCTGGCTCCATTGGCGACGCTTGAGATGGCCGGAGTGGCGGCGGATCCAGACCCGGACGACGTCACACTAACCGACACTGCGGCGCTGTTGCTGCCGTTAAAGGTAGCCGTAATCGTTCCATCACCCAGTGGCAACTGCAAGCCGTTCACCACCAGGGTGGCCGTTGCCGTGCCAGCCGACCCGGTCAATGCTGCCGATCCCAAAGAAGTCCCTGAGATCGAGAAGGAGACCGACCCGGACGGAGTGGTCCCATTGGTAGCGGTGACAGTGGCCGTCAAGTACGCTACATCGTTCGAGCCTACGGTGCTCAAATTGCTGAGCAGCGTTACGTTGGTGACCGGGTTCTGCGGCGGCGTGGTGGTGCTCCCGCCGTCCCATCCCATCACCAGCTTGTAGGCGTCTACCGACCCCAAGCCCGTGGCCTGATCGTAGCCCACGCCCGCGTAATATCCCACCGCGGTAGCCGAGCAGTCCGGCTGTCTGCGCGAGCAAGTAACGGTGACCCTGTTGTTGCCCGTCGTGACGTCGTGAAAGATGCTTCCGTTCGACTGCGCCAGCGAGTACAGCTTCGGATTGATGTTGCCCACCCCGCCCGACCCGAGCTTTTGATTCAGAAGCACTGTCAACCCTGCAAAAGAAGGCGCGGATACCGACGTCCCTCCGTAGATCTGAAGGCTCCCGCTGGTGTAGACCAGATGGCCATCATGATCGTCGGACGCGTTCAGCGCCACGTCGGGAACGTCGCGCGCGTTGTCGGCCGGCACGCCCGGACCGGTTTGCCACGACGGTTTCGAAAACAGAATACTGGCGCCGCCGCCACTCGCCGACGGCTCTCCGTCTGCGGCGCTATCGTTCCACGTCGTCTCCGGAATGTAAGACAGCGCCGAACCTCCGCTGCCGTTGTTGGAGGCGCCCCAATACGTGCCCGTCCCCTCAACGTATTCCGTGCCGCCTACGCTGGTCACTTCCGGCACAGCGCCGGGCAGGTCGACGGCCAGCCCCGGATTTTGCGAATCGTCACAATCGGCGGCGCCATCGTCGCCTGAGGCGGCGAACCACGTCATTCCCTGCGCGTTGGCTTGCTCGCCCCACTGGACGAACGCGTTGTACTCCGAAGCCGGCGTCTCCTGCTCGCACGAGCCGTAGCTCACACTGACTACCGGCGCAAGATGCTGGTCGATCGCATATTGCAGCGACGTCATCACGTCGTTGGAATACACAAAAATGATGCTCGCGTTGCGGGCCACCGCGCCGGACCATTCCAGATCCAGGTCCGACTCCGCAAGATCGCCCGAGCTCGAACTGTTGCCCGGGTTTCTCGACCCTGGGACCAGCAGCATCTGCGGAGCGTTGGCCGGCAGATTGAACATGCTTTGGAATTGTTGGATGTCGGAAAGATTCACCTCGATCTGTCCGGCGATCGCGATCTTCTCACCGGTTCCGTTGATTCCGGCGGCGTACAGCGGCGTAACGTCGTAGATGGTAGCGAAATCGCCGGGAGCGATATAGTGATTACCCTCCCCGTCCGTGTAATTCGGCTTGATCGAATTTGGTTTGGCGGGCCGGGCGCGCAGGTGAGGCTTCATGCGGAAATCGTTCATGCCACGAATGCCTTTCACCACCGAATCGAACGCCGCGGGTACCGATGGCGCCAACGCGTTTGCGTAGTGTGTTTCGCCGTCGACTAAGTAATTGTGGATTTCGGTCTGAAACGCCGTCTCCACCTGCGCCGCCGTTCCGCTTACTGCGATCCAACTCCGCCCGCGCGCCACCGCGACGATTTGCAAGCCCTGCTGCTGAAGCCATTGCTTGATTTTGCTCAGATCGGCGTCGTTCACGCCGAAGCGCTGCCCGTATTCTTCCGGCGTCAGCCAACGATGATAATTCGGTGAGCCGGGCGTCTGCTGTTCCACCAGCAGTTTTTCGAGATCGGCCTGTTGGCTCGCTGACGGCGCGAGCGTCAAGGTGATGTAAGGCAACTCCAGCGAGGGCGCCACTCGTCCCCGATCATTTCCAGCCAGGGCGGCGGCCGAGGCTTTGGGATGAATGTTCCCAGCCAGGACCAGGCGTTGCCGATTGTCGATGGCCTGAGTAATGCGGGCCGGTGTGGCGCGGGCTTGCGCAATGTTGTCCTGCGCCATAGCGCTGGCAGCACAGAACGTCAGCGGGAGGATAGCGGTCCAAACGTTAAGATACTTCGTGCACATTAGTTCCTATTGAAGCAATAGAAGGACGCGGGCGGGCGTTGCCGATTCTGCGCCACCAGAGGGCGCTGTTCAGTGCGACGTTTCAGCGTCCGCCACCGTTTCGCCATGGGATGGAAATTTGCTCCCTCAGAGCCGCGAACCTGAGGGAGGCGAAGGGTAAAACCTTAGAAAGCGCGGGGCTGGAACCTGATGTGCGAGAGCGCCGCCAGCTATTGCCCTAACCTGAGCCGCGTGTTGGAGCCGCCCAGGTCGATCGCCTGGATGTTATCCATGCCTCCCTGATTGGTTGTCTCCACGGAAGTATCGGCGAACTTTTTGTCGCTGTTCTCAACTTTGACGGGAACGCTGAAGGACTTCGCGTTCTCAGCCGTGAAAACAGCTTGCGAGCCCTCCACCTTGAGCTTGTAATCGCCAGGTTTCAACTCGTTGGCTCCCGCCATGGCGGGTGCTTGCAGAACAATGTCGTACGATTTTGCACTGGCGATGCCCAGGCTGGAGAGCACCAATGCGCCGACCATAAATAATGATTTTCCGGTCATGTTTTTCAAAATCTCCTTGCACTCACTAAGACGAGCGGAAGAAGCGCACGTTACCCCCATCAATGTAAGAGTCTGTCTGAACACGCTGTGTCGAAACCGGCTCCCTCACGGTCGCGGCTCTGTAACGCTGTGAACCTACTGAGCCGCGCGCGTCAGCAAGCGGGTTTTTAAGACTTTTGCAGCCAGACGCTACCTACTCTTTCGGGCCGATTCCCAGCGCTTTCATCTTTCTGTAAAGATTGCTGCGCTCCAGCCCCAGTAACTCGGCGGTCTTGGTTACATTTCCCTTAGTTTCATCCAGGGTCTTGAGGATGTACTCGCGCTCGGCCGCGGCGCGAACTTCATGCAGGCTCCCCAGCCGGTCCGCGGACCGTTCAAAGACCGCGCGCTTGCCTGGAATGAGCGGAATGTGCCGCGCGTCGATGCGTATCTGCGGGCTCATGATGACGATGCGTTCCATCAGATTTCTCAGCTCCCGCACGTTGCCCGGCCAGCGGTGCTCTTTCAGCACTTCATAGGCTTCCGGCGTAAGCTCCTTGGGGCGGCGTCCGTACGCGGTGGTGAACTCCTTCAGAAAGTGTTCGGCCAGCAGGGGAATGTCTTCCACTCGTTCGCGCAGCGGCGGAACATAGAACGGAATTACATTCAGGCGATAGAACAGGTCCTCGCGAAAATTCCCCCGCTCGATTTCCTCTTCCAGGTTTTTGTTGGTAGCCGCCACCACGCGCACATCCACTCGTATGGACGTCTCGGCGCCCACCGGCTCGAAGCGCTGCTCCTCCAGCGACCGCAGCACCTTGGCCTGAGTCTTCAAACTCATGTCGCCCACTTCATCCAAAAAGAGCGTTCCGCCGTCGGCTTTCTGCAGCTTGCCGGTCTTATCTTCAGTGGCGCGGGGAAAGCTGCCCTTGCGATGTCCGAACAGCTCGCTCTCAATCAGGTCTTCGGGGATGGCCGCGCAATTGACTTCGACGAACGCTTCGGCTCCGCGCGCGCTGCTGTTGTGAATGGCGTGCGCCACCAATTCCTTGCCGCTGCCGCTCTCCCCATAGATCAGAACCCGTCCATTAGTCGCGGCCATCAGCGCCAGCTGCTGCCGCAGCGCCTTCATCGGAACGCTTTCGCCGATGATCTGCAGCTCGCGCCGCCCTTCTTCCTTGAGGCGCTCCACTTCCAACTCGAGCTTGCGCTGTTGCAGCGCGTTCTTCACTACCACGGTTACTTTTTCAATGGTGAGCGGTTTCTCCAGGAAATCGAATGCGCCCAGCTTGGTGGCCCGTACCGCGGTTTCAATTGTTCCATGGCCGGAGACGATCACCACCACCGGACGATTGGCGAAGGCGATCTCCTGCAACCGGGCCAGCGTCTCTAATCCATCCATCCCCGGCAACCACACGTCCAGGAGGATCAGATCATAGGCGCTGCGCGTGATCTCGGCGAAGCACTCCTCGCCGGTGGCCACGGCATGCGTCTGATAGCCTTCGTCTTCCAGTACGCCGGCCAGGGACTGCCGGATCAGTGGCTCGTCGTCGACGATCAGAATGCGCGCCGGCTTCAAGAACGGCTCTCCGCCGGGGCCGCTTCCGCCGCCTTGCTCGCTACCTGGGCTTGGGCTTCAACTTTAGCCTTGATCTCGGCGACCGTTCGGATGGGGAGTTCCACGATGAAACGAGCCCCGGTAGGCACGTTGTCCTCCACGCGGATGGTGGCTTCGTGATCCGCCAGGATGCGATTTACAATCGCGAGCCCCAGCCCTGTTCCGCGTCCCTTAGTGGAGAAATACGGCAGGAAGAGCTTTTCTTTGTCTTCGCGCGAGACGCCGCAGCCGGTATCGGCGATGATCAACTCCACCGAATCGGCTTCGGTGGAGCGCGTACCGATGTAGAGACGTTTCACCAGCGCGTCCTGCATCGCCTCCGCCGCGTTGTCCACCAGGTTCACCACAACGCGCTTGAATTGCTCGCGATCGGCCTGCACCAAAGGCAACTCAACCCCCAAGTCCTTATCCACGCGGATACCGTCCAGGCGCCCCTCGAACACCGCAACGGCGTTGTCCACGATTTGATTCAGATCGGAGGGCACCGGCTGCGCCGCCGGGAAGCGCGTGAACTGCGAGAATTCGTCCACCAGCGTGCGCACGCTTTCCACCTCGCGCGCGATGGTAGCCGAGCACTCCATCAAGATGCGCCGCGTCTCGGCGGTCTGCTCGGGACGCGCCAGCTGCCGGGCGATGCGGTCCGCGCACAAGGATATGGGGGTCAGCGGATTTTTGATCTCGTGGGCCACGCGGCGCGCCACCTCATGCCAGGCCGCGGCCTTCTGGGCGCGCAACAACTCGCTGGTATCCTCCACCACCAGGACAAAACCGGAGCTGCGCCGCTCATCGAGCGCGGCCACGGTGAGCGACAGATGCAGCACGCGCCGCTCGGCCTTGTACTCGATTTGCGTGCCAGCCACGGCGGTGCGGCGGGCGCGATTCATCAGGTAACGGATCTCCGCTGTATCTTCGCGCGAGAACAGGTCGCTCAAGCGGGCCGCGCGCGCCACCTGCTCTTCGGGGAAGATTCCCATGAGAGCGCGGTTCACTCGCTGGATGCGTCCGTCCGAAGTAAGCGAGATGACGCCGGTGGGAATACTTTCCAGAATCGCCTCGGTGAATCGCCGCCGGGCTTCCAGTTCCTTGCTGTTGGTTTCCAGCGCCTCCGTCATTTCATTGAAAGCGCGCACCAGCGTGGCCATTTCATCGATGGCGTCCACCCGGACGCGATAGCTCAGATTGCCTTTGCGGATTTGCTCGGCCGCCCGCAGCAGCGCGGCAATGGGCGTGCTGATTTGTCCGGCCATGTAGCGCGCGATCCAAATGGCGAAGAAAAGAATAAACAGTGTGATCAGAGACAGCAGCAGCAAATAGGTCCGGCGTACACCTTTGCGTTCCACCGACAATCGGTTATAGTCGGCCACCGCTTGATTGATCTCACGCTGCTTGGCCGCCAGCTCCAGCGGCATCCGCGCCGAGAGAACCAGTTTTCCCTCGTCCGTCTGGATGCTGGCTTTGTAAAGATCGCCCTGGCGCGATTCCGAAACCGAGCAAAGCATCCTGCCGCCGCCCCCGGGGTGCTGGATTTCGGCCTTTTCGATCTGGTTCTCCTGGCAGAAACGTTCGTAGAAATCGGCGCTCTGCGCCGGCTGCGAAGCCAGCCAATGAGCCTGCGCCGTGAGTTTGTCGCCCACTTCCTGATTCAGTGCGTTGGCGATCTGCACCAGATCGATATTCATGGTGCGGGCCGGTCGGCTGAACCACTTGTCCAAGTTCAGATTCAGAACCGAGACGCTCCACAGCACCAGGAAGATGATGGGGAGCACACTGAGCGCCAGGGCGCCGCCGATCAGTTTCGATTTAATATGCGATCCCGGCCGGTTGCTATGCCGCTCGATATACAACTTCACCACCGTGCGGAACAGCATAAAGCCGAGCGTTACCGTGAAGATAAAGATCAGCGTGGAAACGGCCCAAAACAGATAAGTCTGCTGGATAGATGGCGCCGGCGCGAAAGTTCCTAGGTTGAAGGACCCCTGCCACACGACGAGACTCGCCAGGATGCTAAGCAGCACCACTGCCGACCCGAACATAACTCGCTTTCGCATGAATTGCTAAAACCGGCCCTGTACGAATTATAAGAGTTGGGGCGCTGGAGCGCGAGAGTCGGGCGTCAGACACATTACCTCACGACCGAAGAGCCCAGCCAGGAGGCCGGGTCGACGAAACCCACTTGGCGGTTGGTGCCCCTCCCGATTCCTGTAAGCCGGGAGGGCGATCTATTAGAAAACATATCCGCTAAATGCGTGCTAGGAGCTAAGTCTATGCCGCATAATAACTAGTTTTGTTCGCCCGCGAACCGGCGGTTTGGTACCGTGGGTGCTATTACTCGAGGTCCGAGACCTGGGGTGATGTATGCCTGCCTCGAAGCCGTAGAGCGTTGGATGTTTTCTCCGTAAGTCATGCTTTCAGAGAATAGCTACCTACGACCTAAAGATAGTTTCAACAGACGTTACGCAGCCTGTGTCGAAAGTCCGAAAAGATCGCTTGCTCACGCGCGCGGCTCAGTGGACTCTTCGCGCTACGGAGCCGCGACCGTTAGGGAGACGTTTCGACACAGGCTGCTAGCCTTCGTGCAAACTGCTGCGGCGCGAATCGGCACCCAGGACGAAAAGAGAAGGGGAAAAATGCGAAAACTCACACTCATTGGATGGGGAGTGCTCATGCTCTCCATGGCAACGCTTTGGAATCTTCCAGCGCAGGAAGTGGTCGCGCATATTCGAGGCACGGTAGCCGATCCATCGGGAGCCGGAGTTCCCGGCGCAACGGTGACCGCCACCAACACCCAAACCAAGGTGGCTTTTACGGTCCCTTCCAAAGACGATGGAACCTATGAGTTCTTGAGCTTGCCCACCGGCACTTACGACGTGACAGCCACCAAGGCCGGGTTCCGTACCTCCACGGCTCACAACATCACCCTGACGCTCAACCAGATTTACAACTTGCCGATCTCGCTCGAAGTTGGCGAAGTCACCGAATCCGTACAAGTGGAAGCGAATCCGGTACAGGTGGAGACCGTAACAACGCAACTGGGCACCATCATCGATTCCAAGCAGATCGTGGATCTGCCGCTGCTGGGAAGGAACTGGACCAGCCTGCAACAGCTAGCCCCAGGGGTGGTGAGTGCGAGCGACCGTTTCGGCGCCGGTAACTATGCCACCAACGGCAACGAGAGCCAGCAGAATTCGTTTCTCATTAACGGCGCCGACACCATGGATCTGCGCCTCAACGCGCCGCTGATCGTTCCCAGCCCGGATTCGATCGATCAGTTCAACCTGATCGACAGCACGATTAATCCCGAATATGGCCGGAACTCGGGCGGCGTTCTGAACGCGGTGATCAAGTCGGGCACCAACCAATTTCACGGCAGCGCGTTTGAATTCTATCGCGACACATTTCTGAACGCCCGAAACTTTTTCCAGGTGTCGCCGCCGGTCTTTCATCAGAACCAGTACGGCGGCACCGTGGGCGGCCCTATCTGGAAAGACCACACTTTCTTTTTCCTGTCCTACCAGGGAACGCGCAACCGGTCGCCTGACACCGATTCAGTATCAAATACGGTCAACGTTTTCACAGCGGCTCAACGCGGCGGGGCTTTTCCGGATATCGCGAGTTCCACCACGGCCTCGCCCTTCCCCATGATCAGCGAGAGCGGCGCCACCATGGCGGCTGGAACTCCCTACAATGTTCTCTTTCCGAACGGCCAGATCCCGGCGGCGAATTTCAACCCCCTGGCCCTGAGTTTGCTCAACAAATACGTTCCGCTTCCCAATTTCGGTATCAGCCAGTATTCGTTTAATCCCATTCAGACGGTGGATCACGAACAAGGGATCGCGCGCGTGGATCACACCTTCGGGAACAAAGACAGCATGTGGGTGAGCGTGTTCTTTCAGGACGACAGCAACCTTCACACCCTGCCCTTCGGCGGCTCCACTCTGCCTGGTTTCGGCGAGACCGATCCCGACACCAACAAGCAATACATCTCGCAGTGGACCCATACTTTCAATCCCACCACGCTGAACGAATTCCGCGTTGCGTACCTGAGATTCAATTATCAGGCAGTTTCCCCCACAAACTCGGCGTCTCCAGCCTCCTTTGGCTTCACCGGTATTACGCCCCAGTTCACGAACAACTCGAGCATGCCGGCCGTTGATCTGACCGGGTACTTCAATCTCGGTTTCAGCCCCTACGGCCCTCAACCGGTAGTGGAGAACACTTATCAACTCGACGACAACTTCTCAAAAGTGGTGGGCAGCCACACCATAAAAGTCGGCTTCGACGGTAGACGGTACGAAGTGGATAATCCCTACGAAGCATTTAACAACGGCGATTATTCTTTCGGCGGAACCGGCCAATACAGCACTGGCGACCCAGCCGCCGATTTTCTGCTCGGAATTCCGGACTCCTACCTTCAGGAGAGCGGCGGCGTGCAGACTTTCCGTAGCTACGAGTACTACCTGTACGCGCAGGATAGCTGGAAAGCTACCAGCAACCTGACCATCAACTTTGGCGCGGGGTGGCAGATCGATACGCCACTGGTCGATCATCGGTTCAATAACGAGGACCTC
The DNA here is from genome assembly GCA_963747945.1 of Bryobacterales bacterium. Taxonomy (GTDB): domain Bacteria; phylum Acidobacteriota; class Terriglobia; order Bryobacterales; family Bryobacteraceae; genus Palsa-89. The sequence continues at coordinate 433,741 of CAVVHB010000019.1, read as the reverse complement.
AATTGCTTCATCCCCGGCGAGCAGTCTAAGATCTTCCCCACGGCGCCCGCCGGCCTGGCATTTCCGGGCGATCCCGGCTGTACCGCGTCCGGGTACCATCAGCATTGGGATAACGTCGGTCCTCGCTTCGGATTTGCCTATGCTCCCGATTGGGGACCACTGAGCGGCGGCAAGTCCAAGAAGCTATCTATACGGGGCGGTTTCGGGATCTACTTCAACAAAACGGAGGAAGAACTCTCTCTGCAGCAGCTCAGCGCTTCGCCCTTCCTGACGGAATTTTTTGGCGCCACCAGCAGCTTTGCAAATCCGTTCCAGGATATTTCCACCGGCCAATTAAGTACCAACCCATTCCCGTACACTCCCCCAAAGCCGGGGTCGAACGTGAACTTCGCGGCGCTTGAGCCGTTTGACTTCAACACCATCAATCCGAACTTCACCGATCCGTACGCGATGAACTTTAACTTGACCGTTCAGCGCCAGTTGCCTGGGTCTATGATCCTGCAGGTGGGTTATGTGGGCTCGCAAGGCCGGCACCTGGAGTTGGTTACTGAAGCCAATCCGATTTCGCCGGCCGGTACCGCCGCCTGTGCCGCCAACCCGACCTGCGTTCAGGAACGTACGTTCCAGGCTCTCTATTTTCCGAACAACTCGATGTACGCTCCGGGTGATATCTTTGCCTCTGTAGGCCTCCAGGACAGCGTAGGTGTTTCCAACTACAATTCGCTCCAGGTGGAGCTCAGGAAGGCGTTCAGTCATGGGCTGGCGTTCCAGGCGTCTTACACCTGGGCGCATTCGCTGGGCGATACGTCCGGCTATGAAGGCAGTGGCGCCGCTCCTGGAGCCACCCGTATCGCCGATCCCTTCAACTTTAGGGATGACTACGGTGATACCACCTTCGACGCAAGGAACCGGTTCGTAGTCAATTATAGCTACCAGCTTCCGTTTCCAAAGTGGAACAATGCGATCGGAAAATATGTGGTCGACGGTTGGCAGATCACCGGTATCACAACCCTGCAGACCGGATTCCCCATCACCGTGGGCGATACCGCCGATCTGTCGCTGCAATGTCCGGGCGCTGGTATTGCTTACTATGGCTGCTGGGATGCGCCGAACGTGGTGGGGTATCCGGGCATCTACGATCCGCGCAACGCTACCGTTAGTTTCGGAAGCAATTCGCCCTTGCCAAACTACTACTTCAATCCAAATGCCTTCGGGCAGGAGACTCCCGGGGTAATTGGCAATGAAGGCAGGGGCAACTTCCATGCGCCCGGCGTCAACAACACCGATTTGGCTCTCATGAAAAACATCCGGTTTACCGAGTCGCGGTCGGTGCAGCTGCGGCTGGAGGCGTTCAACGTCTTCAACCATACGCAGTTTGAATTTAGCCAGAACATTACCGCTTGGGAAGACCTCAACTCCCCGAGTACTTTTGGCCGAGTTACTACAGCCGCCCTGGGACGGGTAGTTCAGCTCGGCGCGAAGATCTACTTCTAAAGATATCTGCCACTGAACCGACCCTCATCTTAGGTGTTTCTAGGGAGCCCGCGGGCTCCCTTTTTCTTTTTGATTCAGTAGCTTCCCCACGCTGACGTTCGTTCCCATTTTTGGAAGATACCCCTGCCTTGCTACGGGAAGACATATTTGAAAAAACCCTAGCAGAGCGTAAAGCCTTGGTATATAATTAACGAGTTTGTTACTCGGCGGCGTTAACTTGTGGCAAGGGGAATGCAAGTTAATTTTCTAATAAGACATTAGTACGTAGCTGAGCTTGGTTTGTTGGGTTCCGAAGCGCCACGTCTGCTTTTGAGGTCGTAATTCGACCTCCGTCGTTTTGCGGCTTCCCATAACAGGGGATGCCCGCTGATCAAAGAATATGTGTGTGCCGAACTGGTGCACCGCCAAAGGGGAGAAAATTAAGATGAATTGGATAAACAGGGCTGTGATCCTGGCGCTTCTTGCGCTTACTTGTCTGCAGGCGCAAGACATCACCAAGGGATCCATTACCGGCGCAGTCCGCGATGCGAGCGGCGCGGTAGTTCCGGGCGCTACGGTTAAACTGTCGTCGCCGTACGGCGACCACTCCACCACCACGAACAGTGGAGGCGAGTACGCTTTTCACAACCTGGTGGCGGGGCCCGGCTACGCCGTGACAGTGAGCCAGCCGGGGTTTTCAACCGCGTCACAAGGGGACATAAAGGTGGGAATCAATGGAACGGTGACTGCCGACATCAACCTGGAAGTAGGAACCGCGGCCCAATCGGTGGATGTTACGGCCGATAGCACTGCCATCGATCTGAGCACCACGAACATCGGCGCCAATATCGACGAAAATCTGTTCAGGCAGGTGCCCGTCGGACGTAATATTTCAGCCGTCATGGCAATGGCTCCGGGCGTGTCCGATAGCGTGGGAGCTGGCTCAGCGAATCCGTCCATCAATGGCGCTTCGGGCCTGGAGAACGAATATATTGTCAATGGCGCCAACACCACCGACCCAGGCTTTGGCGGCTTTGGCACCTACAGCCGCGCCTACGGCCCCCTCGGTAATGGCATCAATTTCGACTTTGTCCAAGAGGTTCAGGTGCAGACCGGCGGCTTTGAGGCACAGTACGGAGAAGCGCTCGGCGGCGTCATCAATGTGGTCACCAAGAGCGGCACCAATAAATTTCATGGTGACGGTTATGGCTATTTCCAGCCGCAGCAGTTTGAAGCCAACCGCACGGATGCCAATCCCCTGCTGGTCAGCAAGTTCGACTATCTGGTTCACCAAGCGTCGCTCGACTACGGCGGTGACTTCGGCGGCTACATCATCAAGGACAAGCTGTTCTTTTACGGCGGTATCAATCCGCTCACCAACAGCACCTACAAGGAAGCTGACCCGTTCTATGCGAATAACGCCCTGGGCGTGATCGACAGGCCAATTCACACTATCGACTACACAGGCAAAATCGACTGGAACCTGGGCACCAGGCATCAGTTCGAGGGTTCGGTTTTCGGCGATCCCTCGCACACGCCGATGACTTACAACCAGCCCGTCAGCACCGTTCCGGCCCCCGGTCCCACGGATAACACCGTGGAGAGCAAGCTGAATTTTGGCACTCGCACCTGGACCGGACGCTACAACGGAACCCTGAGCCCCAATTGGGCCGTCACGGTGAACTATAGCAATTACTACAACAGCTTCACGAACACGCCGCTCTTAAACGGCTATCAGATTATTGACGAAACTGCGGCTCAGGAGGGCACCGGCGGCCAGATCACCTATGGCGGCGTCGGCTTCAACGAGCTGAGCGAGGCGAAAGTCAACCAGCTGGCCGTAGCCAGCACCCACATCTTCCGTTTCTTCGGAGGCCACACCGTTACCTACGGCTTCCAGTTCGAGGACGATGTGTACAACGACGCTTTTGGACTTTACACCGGCGCTAACTTCACGTTCCCCAACCTGCCAGCATTTGGCCAGGCAGCCGGACTAACATCCTACGGCGGACAGTTCATTCGCACGCACGAAAACAATGATCCAAGCCTTCCCATCGTGCTGGAGTACACTCGCGGGCTGTATTCGCCGCCTTATACGTCTACCGACACGCGTTATGACAGCGGGTACATCCAGGATTCCTGGACGTTTGGCCGGTTCACATTCAAACCCGGCCTCCGATTGGAGCAACAAAGTCTGATCGGTAACCTGACGCATTACGATCTTACTCACAACTGGGCGCCGCGCCTTGGCCTGATCATCGATCCGTTCAACGATCACAAGAGCAAGATCGACCTCAGCTTTGGCCGCTTCTTCGAGAAGGTTCCCTCCGATATCGCTGTCCGCGCCTTGTCCTCCCAGCTAAGCCTCACGGGGGCGTGGTACGCGGATCCCGGCCCGGGCGCTCAACCTAATTTGTCGCCCAGCAACTACGTGCCTGGAGGCAACATTGCATTTCAGGGCGGGGCGGCCAACCTGGAGTATGTCGCGGCCGGAACCGGCGCGCAGTACCAGGATGAAATCACGGCGGGCTACGAGCACGAATTCGCTCACAACCTCACGTTCACCGGCCGGTTCGTTTATCGCGACCTTCGCCGGATCATCGAGGACATGTCGGGTACCAACGTGACAGAAGCCCTGCACGGCGTGCTGCAGGAGTATGTGGTTGGGAATCCGTCGGCTCATCTGGACATCTTCCAGAACACCTTCCCGTGCACTTCCGGGGCGAACTGCAACACTTCCACCGGCTATACCAATTTCGCCAATGGGACCCCGAATGGTCCCGACGGTATCCCGGACGGCTTCCCGAATCCAAGCCGGATTTATAAGTCCGGTGAGTTTATCGTCAACAAGCGCTTCTCGAATGTCCAGTTCTACGGAAGCTATGTCCTGTCCAAACTGTATGGCAACTACCAGGGCAACTTCCGCAGCGACAATGGCCAGCAGGATCCTAACATCAGCTCCATGTTCGATTTCACCAACTCGGATGGAGTACTGACCGGCCAGGACATCCCGGGTGTTCTGAACAGCGACCGCAGGAACCAGTTCAAGCTGTTTGGCAACTACATGTGGCACAACTTCAACGTCGGCGCCAGCTGGCTGCCCACCTCGGGTACTCCGATTACCGAGTTGCTGGCTCATCCTGCTTATGTGAACGCCGGCGAAATCCCGGTTTGCCCCGACGGGGGTTACAGCTGCCCCGGAGGGCCTCGTGGCGCCGAAGGCCGCACTGCCTGGACCTTCGACTTCAACCTGCACGGCGACTACACCATCAAATTGGGCGAGCGTGCGCGCATCAAGTTCGTGGCCGATCTGTTCAATATCTTCAATGAACAGAAGATCATTCGTGTCAACCAGTGGGAGCAGCTGGATGGCGGCGCAACCAACCCGGATTTCCTGAAGCCAGGTCTCCAACAGTTCGCCGATCCGTACGAGAATCCCTTTAACGCCCGTTTAGCAGTCCGCTTCGAGTTCTAAACCAACTCTCGATCCATCGGGGAGGTCTCAGGTCAGCTATGCAACCTGGGACCTCCCTTTCTTTATTCCGCTCCCTTTTGTAAGAAAATAGAAACAGCAACATGCAACGTACTGCTTTCGCCGTGATGGCGCTATTCTGCTGCCTGCACCTTTCCGCCGCCACAAAAAAGCCCCAGCTTCCCGCACAGTACAAAAAGTGGCTCGAACAAGATGTGGTCTACATCATCAGCGATGAAGAGCGTAAAGCCTTCCTCGCGCTGACAAGCGACGACGAGCGCGACAAGTTCGAGGAAACCTTCTGGACCATCCGCAATCCTCTGCATAGTTCCGATCGCAATCCATATAAAGAAGAGCACTACAGGCGCATTGCATACGCCAACCAGCACTTCGGACGCGAGTCCACCACCCCCGGCTGGATGACCGATATGGGGCGGGCCTACATTCTTTTTGGCGAGCCCACTTCACGCCATCCGTTTGTCGGGTACAGTCAGATTTATCCCATGGAGCTCTGGTTTTATCAGAACAACACCAGCTCCCCAGCCCTTCCCTCGTACTTCTATTTGCTGTTCTACATCTACGGCGACATCGGCGATTACAAGTTTTACCGCCCGTTCCTGGACGGACCCATGAAGCTGGTGCGCGGGTCACAATTCAATTCCAACAGAGACGTCTACAAGTTTCTCCAACCCATGGGCGGAGACGTGGCGCACGCTGTTTTGTCGCTGGTGCCAAGCGAACCGGTAGACACCGTCAACTACACGCCCGACATGTCCAGCGACATGCTGCTCGCGAGAATCGAGAACTTCGCCAACGTTCCATCCAATGTGAGTAAACTTCGCGAAATGCGTTCCCTGCATGCCCGGGTGGATTCGTACTTCCTGGTAAATCAGGACAGGCCGGTTGAAATCAACTCGCTCGTTCTGGCCGATCCCACGGGGAAATATTGGCTGGATTACGGGGTTTTGATCGACGATCCGAAGTTGGGGCAGCGCGAGGGCTCCCAGTTAAAGGTCAGTATCAGCTACCGGCTAACTACGCAATCCGGGGAAACCGTCATGGAAAACGCCGAGGAGCGCGCCTATGCCGCCTTTGACGACGGACCTTCCAGCTTGAAGAAATTTTCGCCTTTCCTGGTCGCCAATCGTATTCCCATCGAGCCAGGCGCCTACAAGCTCATGGTGGAAGTCACCAACCGGCAGGCCCAGCAAACCTATAAAGGCGAAACCGACGTGGCAGCGGGACCGGTGAGCAGGCCCTCGTTCGCGGGACCACTGGTTACAACGTCGGTAGACAAGGTGGCGCGGCCGAATCCGTTCCAGCCGTTCGAATACTTCGGCATACAATTCCATCCCGCTGCACGCCACGAAATCAGTCATCCCGATCCACTGCGGCTGCTGTTTGAGTTGCACCAGCCGGCGGGGTCAACCACCAACTACGAGATGGAATATATTGTTACCCATCTTTTGGACAAAGATGGGCGCCGATCGTCCACCGAAGCGATTCCGCAGACGGAGTTTAAGGACAACCGTTTGCTCAAGTCCAAAACCATTGCGGTGAACGACCTTGAAAACGGCGATTATAGGCTGATCATAAACTTGCGCCAGGCCGGTTCCAGCGAGGTTGTTGCATCGGCCAACATGCCATTGCGGATTTCACCCGACAAAAGCGACCTTCCGCTCTACTTCGATTCCGATATTCAGGCTTTGGGCCGGCCAGGCATCGTGGCTTACATGCGGGCGCTCGAAGCAAGCTCGCAAAAGAACGACCCGGCGGCCACGGATTATTTCCGCCAGGCTCTGGAACAAAACCCGTCCAACACTTTTGCCGGTCAGGATCTGGTGCAGCTCTATTTTAGCCAGCGCAAATACGCGCCTATCGCCGATCTCTACAAGCGCCTCGGAATCGCTGCTTTCAAAGCGTCTCCGGTCACGCTGGCCCAGATCGCGCTCAGCTTCCGTCAAAGTGGCGACGCCGATCAGGCACGTAGCGTGATTGCAGCCGGTCTCGGGATTTACCCCGGGAATGCAACGCTCTCGGCGCTGCAAAGTCGCGCGCAGTAACGGTTACTTCGTACTCCCTTTCCCCGTCCCGGCCCCGTATTGTTCCCATTTCTAGAAGGCGCATCTAGCTGTTCTATTAAGACGCATATGTTTACATTTCCCTGCTCAGACGTAAGTTTATGTTTCTAAATTAACCAGATTATGATTTCCTTAGCCAGTTAGGGTGGAAATATAAGTGCAACATTGGAACCCCATCACCTTGCTTTCTCGCAGGGTTCGCCCGTTGAGTTCGGAACGCCACGTCAGCTTCTTAGGCTTTTGATCAGCCCGATTCGTTTTGCGGCTTCCGTAAAAGGATGCCGCCGATCGAGAGCTACAGGTGTGTCTGTCGATTTGGTGCACTGCCAGGAGAGGAGAAACTAACATGAAAACAAACTTAGGACGCGAGAAGTGCCTGCTTCCGGGACATATTGCCGCCCCTCAAACCAAGGCGCTGTGGATGCCCTCGCTTTTATGCGCGCTGCTGGCTCTGAGCGCGGTCAATCTCTTTCCTCAAGCCGAAACCGGCCAAATCGTGGGTACCGTGTCCGATCCCTCCGGGGCATCCATCCCCGGCGCCAAAGTGACGGTGAAGTCTGTGGCCACTGGCGCCGAGCGTTCGCAGGCTGTTTCCGATACGGGCGCCTTTACGTTCCCGAATCTGCTGCCCGACACGTACGAAGTAAGTGCCGCGGCGCAAGGTTTTAGCACCCTCCGGGAGCGCGCTACAGTTGCTGTTGGCACCAAGGTAGGGTTGGATCTCAAGCTTGAGGTTGGCAAGACGGAAACCGTCGTGGAGGTAACCGGTGTGAGTGCCGCGATCTCCGTCAATACCGAGACCCAGACCATCAGTCAGGTGCTCAACACTCAGCAGCTTCTCGAGCTGCCAACACTCACCCGCAATCCGTATTCGCTGGTCGTCACATCGGGGAATGTCAGTGAAGACGATCCCACCGGCGGCGGAGGGACGGGACGAGGGGCCGGCGTAACGATGAATGGCCTCCGTTCGTCCTCAACCAACATTCTGCTGGATGGCGTCGCAAATAACGATGAATTCAACGCTGCAGTGGGCCAGACCGTTCCGCTCGATTCGGTCCAGGAACTTGGCATCATAACCAACAACTTCACCGCCGAATATGGCCGCGCCTCGGGCGGCATCATTAACGTCACCACCAAATCCGGAACTAACGAATTTCACGGCTCCGCGTACGAGTTCAACCGTGTATCGGATCTGGCTTCCAACACCTTCAATAACAACGCCTACGGCATAGACAAGCCCATCTTCGTGCGCAATCAGTTCGGCTTTTCGATCGGTGGGCCGGTCAAGAAAAACAAGCTGTTCTTCTTCAGTAACACCGAATGGACTCGCGTGCGAAGCGCCGCCAACCTGACTGCCATAGTACCGGACCCGGCCTTCATTGGGGCCACTGCTCCGAACGTCCAGGCCATATTTTCAGCTTACGGAAAACTCGCTCCTACCACGACCATCCTGAATACATTGAGCCGGAACCAGTTGACTGCTCTGGGCTCGGATCCCTGCACCGGCGCCTCGGCTACCGGTGGATGCCAAGCCTACAATCCCGCCGCACCGATGTTTGACCTGGTCAGTTACAACGTACCCGCCAACTCCGGTGCCGGGCTTCCGCAAAACGCCTGGTCCAACGTCAATCGGGTGGATTACAACCTCAGCGACAGAACGACAATTTATACCCGCTACCGGTGCAAAGTGAGGTCGATCAAGCAGGTAGCGTAGCAAACAGTCCCTACATCGGCTATAACGTCAGCAACGTGAATTTCATCAATAGCTTGATCGTGTCCATGACTCACACCTTCTCGCCGCGCTTTGTGTCGCAGTCTAAACTCGATTTCAACCGGTTTAACAGCGAGCAGCCCGTGCCGTCCGGGGGCGTGATTCCCACTTATTACCTGGGAAGTTATGAGTCCACTACCGCTATTGGACCTTACAGCGTCGCATTGCCTGGGCAGAATCCGTTTTCCCCCGGGCTCGGGCGGAACTCCCTTTGGAGGCCCGCAAAACTTCGGCGAGGCATATCAGGACTTCAGCTCTACCGTCGGCAAGCACGAATTGCGCTTCGGAGGCGATATCGAATATCTGCGCGACAATCGCAGCTACGGGGCCTACAATTCCGGACTCCAGATCTTCGGCAGCACGGTCGGCTCGGGCATTGACAATTTCCTGGCCGGCAATCTTTACGAATATGAAGCGGCTATCGACCCGCAACGCAAGTATCCTTGCGTGAACGGAGTCCAGACCGCGGCTTGCACCGTCACTCTTCCGGTGGGTCCCCCGGACTTCGAGCGCAGTAATCGCTATCACGAGGGTGCGCTCTATTTCCAGGATTCCTGGAAGTTCAACAAGCGCCTAACCTTCAACCTCGGCCTGCGCTGGGAGTACTTCGGAGTGCAACATAATGTTAATCCCGCCCTCGACTCCAACTTCTATCCCCAGACCAGCGCTCCGAATCAATTTGTAGGCGTTGAAAACGGCATGGTCGACATCACCCCCAACAGTCCGATCGGCGAGCTGTGGCAGCCGAGCAAGAAAAATTTCGCGCCTCGCGTCGGCTTCGCATGGGATGTTTTCGGCGACGGCAAGACGGCTTTCCGCGGCGGTTACGGTATCGGTTATGAGCGCAATTTCGGCAACGTCACATACAACGTGCTGTTCAATCCCCCCAACTTCGAGATCGTGGACTGCATTCAGACGTGCGGTGTGGGCAACATTGCCGCCACCACCGCCAATGCCGGACCGCTGGCCGGCGCCAACGGATCCATAGCCCTGCCCCAGCCGAACTTCGCTACATCCAACCCAATATTCCACAAGCCTACGCGCACTTGATTAGCGCTTCGCTTGAGCACCAGTTCGGCAATAGCATGCATCTTGAGGTGGACTACTCCGCTTCCATCGGCGAAAACCAATATGACATCGCTTACGTCAACTTTCCCGGAACCGGCAACTATTATCTGGGCGTCCCCTGCACTCCCGGCGACACGCTGACCGGCGGCCCGGATCCGTGCGATGCCACGCTCAATAACCAATATGCCGGTATCAATCGGCGTGGCGCCGGTGGCTACTCCACTTATAACGCCATGAATGTCCGCTATGATATCCAGAACATCAAGAACAGCGGACTTACCTTACGCCTCAATTACACCTGGGCGCACTCCCTGGACGATTTGAGCGATACGTTTAGCAGTTCTTACAATCAATTCAATCTGGGTTACACCGATTTCGTCCATCCCATGGTCGATTATGGAAACTCCGAGTCCGACAAGCGGCATCGCATTGCCCTCAGCGCGATTTACGCCCCTCCCTTCGCGCATGGGCTGACGGGACCTGCCAAGTATCTTTTAGACGGGTGGGAAATTGCGCCGGTCTTTACGGCCCGAACCGGAGCCCCGTATAACATTTACGACCTTACGAATACCAACTACGTATACACTCGCGTCGCGGCGAATCAAGTGATACCCGTGAACGGCAACGAGTTTGTCAATACAGGTCCGAATACCTATAACATCCTGGACTTCAGCAAGATCGCCGTCTCCGAGTACATTAACCCGACCACCGGCGATTCCGACTTCGGTCCCTTTCCGGCCAACATGACGGGGCGCGACTATTTCCATACCCCAGGCGCTTACAATATCGATGTCGGCATTTACAAAAGCGTCCGGTTCACCGAGCGTATGTCGCTGCAACTTCGCCTGGAAGCGTACAACGCTTTCAATCATTCGAACGAGTATGTGAATATCGGTTCAGCGTACACGGTGGGAGGCGCTGGCAATATAACCGCCAGTTACGGGCTTATACCCAACACCACTCCGCAGTTGTACGAGAACCGGAATATTCAGATCGGCGCCAAGTTCATATTGTGATGGCCGCGGAAAAGCATCCTTGATCCGGGCCGGCGTCTTCCAATTTGTTGCTGGTCCGGATCACTTTTTTTCACCGCCACTCTGGGGGCCACCCGGCGCGTAGTAACCGCGACGCACCGATACGCGTAAGCCGGGCGTGTCCACCTTCACCGCCAGCTTGCGGAATTTGCCGTCGTGGTCCTGATTGGTGGGCACATATCCAATTGCATATTGGCTGCGCAGTTCGTCCTCAATGGTCTGATAAATCTCACCCAGCGATTTCCTTTTCTTGCCCGCGTCGAACATGCGTCCGCCAGTGGGTTCCGCCAGGCCTTTCAGGAAATCGCAACCGAAGAATTTCTGGTCGTAGCAGATTCCATACACGATCGTGTTGGTGGCCTGAACGGCTTGGAGCGCCTCCTCCAGGTGCATCCGGCTGCCGTTGTCCAGGCCGTCGGAAATAATGAGCATGGCCTTGCGCCCAGGTACGCCCTTCAGCTTTCCGGCAGCAGTTTGATACACGGCGTCATAGAGCAGCGTGCCAGGCATCGGTTGCCCGTCGGCGGGAAGACCGCGGAACGGAATCGCGTGGAGTTGGGCAAGCGCATGGTTGAGAAGCGCGGTGGACGATGTAAAATCCTGCCACAACACCAGCGTGCTCGAGAAGCCCAGCAGCAGCGCGTGATCGGTTGGCCGGAGGACGGCGTCGAAGAACCTCCCGGCGGCCACACGCTCCGCTTCAATGGCTTGGCGCACGCTGCCGCTGACGTCCATCAACATAGCCACCGTCAGCGGTAAATCCGTATCGCGGGCAAAATATCGAATCTCTTGCTTACGGCCATTCTCGCGGATCTCAAAATCTTTCTGGCGCAGATCGGTCACAAGCGCGCCCCGCTTGTCCGACACCGTGCACAGGACGTTGACCACATCCACGTCCACCCGGATGGGTGCCTCGTCCACTTGAGCGAAAATCGGTTTCGCGGCAAATAGCTGCATTAAACTCAACGCCGCTACACTAAGGATTACCTTCAAAGCTTCTCCGAAGGTCAATGTTATCGGTTTCCCAACTGCCCATGGAACTAACGGTCCAAAACGGCGCCTTCCTGCTCCTGATCGCGGTTGTGGTCGCGATGCTGACGCAGAAGCTCAATCTGCCCTATAGCGCCGGGCTGGTGGCGGCCGGAATTGCTCTTGCATTCTCAAGATTCTCACCGGCGATCAGCCTCACCAAGGACCTCCTTTTCACCGTCCTGCTTCCGCCGCTCATTTTCCAGGCCGCTTTCTATATTCAGTGGCGACGCCTGCGCCGCGATCTCGGAATCATCGTCGTGCTCGCTACCCTGGGCGTCGTTCTCTCGGCCGGCATCACCACCATTGGGATGCACTATCTGGCCAGTTGGCAGTGGGAAGGCGCGCTCATTTTTGGCGTACTCATTGCGGCCACAGACCCGGTGTCGGTGATCGCTACATTTCAGGAAGCGGGCGCGCGGGGCCGTCTTCCGCTGCTGGTGGAGGCCGAAAGTTTGTTTAACGACGGTACGGCCGCGGTGGCTTTCGCCATGGTTCTGGATCTCATCCAAGGTCACTCTCCAACTCCGCTCCAGGCCGCTGGGCAACTGCTGCGAATGGCCGGCGGCGGGTTGTTGGTTGGCGCGGCTGTGGCGGGTGCCGCTTTGCTATTGGTCGGAAATACGCAGGATCACCTGGTGGAACTGGCGCTCACCACGGTAGCCGCCTACGGTTCCTTTCTGATTGCCGAGCGATTTCAAATGTCGGGAGTCCTGGCCACGCTCAGCGCGGGGCTGACGTTGGGCAACCTCGGGTCGCGCGGAAGAATATCGGACCGCGGCAAGGAAGTGGTGCAGGATTTTTGGGAATATGCCGCGTTCGTGGCAAATTCTCTGGTGTTCCTGCTGATCGGCATGCGCGTGGCGATGCAGGATTTCCGCGCGGTGTGGGTGCCGGCCGCGATCGCGATCATGCTCGTCACGCTGGGGCGCGCTGCCGCGGTTTACCCTTGTTGCGCACTCTTCGCGGGATCCGAAAAACCCGTGCCCGCGCGCTACCAGCATCTTCTGTTTTGGGGCGGCCTGCGCGGCGCTCTGGCTCTTGCGCTCGCTCTGGCCCTTCCGGCCGAAGTTCCCGAGCGGGAGGCCATCGTCACCATCAGCTTCGCCGTCGTGGCTTTTTCGATCTTCGCGCAGGGCCTGACGATGAAACCTTTATTGCGCGCTGCTGGACAACTTTCGCGCGGAGCCTGAGCCCGAATTTACTGCTTGGGGCCGTTATCCGGCGAGCCCGCGAACAGCTTGCGTCCGTCTGGCGTCGTGATTTGGCGCGCGGCCAAAGTATGCGAGCCGTCCTTGGCGACAAATCCATGCACGGAGATGGCGTCGCCCGGCTTTACCGTGTCCCTGCGCCAGCCGCCGCGATACAGCACGTTCGGCGGACCCGTTTCCAAACCCCAATTCACTACCGTGCCATCCTCGCCTTTGACATCGATATAAATCCAGGAGTGTGGATTCACCCAATCCACTTTGGTGACCGTACCCATAAGATCTACCGGCTTGGCGCCGTCAAACTCAGCGGCGAAGGAATGATGCGCCATCACTGGCGCTACCGACAACCCTAATCCCACCACAGCAGAAACCCACCATATCTTCATGAAGATTCCTAACAAAATCATGCTATCGGATTCTCAAAACGACTGCATCACAGTGCCATTCGCCAGTTCCACTTGAGTACACCGCATCCGCGGAGACCCGTCTTTTGCCCGCGCGCCGGAGCACGTAACTTTGTCGCCCGGCTTCAAACTGTCTTTCGACCAGCCCAGGCGACGCAGCGCGTTCGGGCTGTCGATTTCGATCAGCCAATGCTCCACCGTGCCGTCTTGACCGGTCGCGTCCATGTAAATGTGCGCGTGCGGATTGGACCACTCGAAGCGAGTAACGATGCCGGTGGCCACGGCGGGATGTTTCAGGTCATATTCGGCGGTGGAGTGGTGAGCGGATGAAGGGAAGACAAGGAAGACAAGGAATGCGAGGAATACAAGGAAAAGCGCAGAGGCGCGCATGAGGACTGTCCGACGCCATCCTACGCGCCCGGTGCCAGTCAAGTCAATTGTTTTTCCGGAGGTACATGCGGCTTCAGCCGCGTTTCTCCTGTCTCTTGCCCGTGGCATGTCTCCAGCCGGGTCGCCCGCGCCATGCCATAATCACAAGTTGGCGCACATTCTTCCACTCCAACAAGCCATCCAGGAAATGGTTCGCGACGGTGATGTGGTGGCTCTTGAAGGCTTCACACACCTGATTCCGTTCGCTGCGGGGCACGAGATCATCCGGCAAGGGCGCCGCAATTTGACGCTCATCCGGATGACGCCGGACTTGATCTACGATCAGTTGATCGGCTCGGGCTGCGCGTCGAAACTGATTTTCTCCTGGGGCGGCAATCCGGGAGTCGGCTCCTTGCATCGATTGCGCGACGCCGTGGAGCAAGGTTGGCCCGCTCCGCTCGCGCTCGAAGAGAACGCGCATGCCGGTATGGCGGCCGCTTACGCTGCCGGCGCGGCGCACCTGCCGTTCGGCTTGCTGCGCGGATATCTGGGAACGGACCTGCCGAAATACAACCACGTGAAATTTATCGAATGCCCGTTCACCGGCGAGCGGCTGGCCGCCGTGCCCGCCATTCGCCCCGATGTAACGGTCATCCATGCACAGAAGGCCGATAGCAAGGGCAACGTGCTGATGTGGGGCGTGGTCGGCGTGCAAAAGGAAGCGGTGCTTGCCGCCAAGCGCGTCATCGTCACCGTGGAAGAGATCGTCGACCAGCTCAATGCGCCGCCCAATGCCGTGGTGCTGCCGTCGTGGGTGGTGGGCGCGGTCAGTCAGGTGAAAGGCGGGGCATTTCCGTCCTACGCGCAGGGGTATTATCCGCGCAACAACGCTTTCTACAAGCAATGGGACCCGATCGCGCGCGAGCGCGAGACTTTTCAAGCGTGGATGCAAAAGCATGTGCTGGGCACTAAGGATTTTGATGAATTCAAGCGCAGCCTGGAACAGGCGGTAACTCATGCCTGATACGAAATACACCGCCGACGAAATGATGACCATCGCGGCGGCGCGCATGATTCGCAACGGCGCGTCCTGTTTTGTGGGAATCGGGCTGCCCAGCGCGGCGGCGAACCTGGCCCGTCTGACGCATGCGCCCGACACGATTCTGATTTACGAATCGGGATGCATCGGCACCAAGCCGACAGTACTGCCGCTCTCCATCGGCGATGGCGAGCTTTCCGAAACCGCCGATGCCGTGGTTTCCATCCCGGAAATTTTCGCCTATTGGCTGCAAGGCGGCCGCATCGACCTGGGATTTCTCGGCGCCGCGCAGATTGACCGCTTCGCCAACATCAACACCACGGTGATCGGTGACTATTACAAGCCTTCGGTGCGTTTGCCGGGAGCGGGCGGAGCGCCTGAGATCGCGGCGTCGTCCAAAGAAGTGCTCATCACGCTGCGGCAGAACAAGCGCGCGTTTATCGAGAAGCTGGATTTCGTCACTTCCGGCGGCTACTTCACCGGTGGTGACAGCCGCGCGAAAATGAATCTGCCTGGCAAAGGTCCCACGGCCGTGATCACCGATCTCGGTATCATGACCCCGGACGAGACCACCAAGGAGCTGACGCTGACCAGCCTTCACTCCGGGGTGACCGTCGAAAAGGTGATCGAGTCCACTGGCTGGGCGCTGAAGGTGGCGCCGAAACTCACCACTACGGAGCCGCCTACGGAAACCGAGCTGCGCGTCCTTCGCGATCTGAACGAACGGACTGCTCGCGCTCACGCCGGACAGGCCTAATGCCCGGAGTGATGCTGTCGTTCGCATACGACATGCTGCCGTCGCGCGTCGTATTTGGCGTCGGCTGCCTGGACAAGTTACCGGAGGAGATTGAGCGGCTGGGCGCACATCGCGCTTTGGTGCTCTCCACGCCCGAGCAGCGCAAAGAAGGTCAGCGTATGGTGGATCGCCTGGGCTCGCGCGCCGCCGGGTTGTTCCACCAAGCCGTGATGCACGTCCCAATCGAAATCGCCGAACAGGCGCGGGAACAAGCTAAGGCGCTCGGCGCGGATTGTTGCGTCGCCGTAGGTGGTGGTTCCACAACAGGGCTGGCGAAAGCCATCGCGCTGGTATCTACGCTGCCGATCTTGTCCATCCCCACCACCTACGCGGGGTCCGAGATGACGCCCATCTGGGGCATTACCGAGAGCGGATTGAAGAAGACCGGCCGCGATCCGCGCGTGCTTCCGAAGACCGTGCTCTATGACCCCACGCTCACCGTCAGCATGCCGCCCATGCTTACGGCCACCAGCGGCATGAACTCCATCGCGCATTGCGTGGAGGCGCTGTATTCCAAGGACGCGAATCCCATCATCTCGATGCTTGCCGAAGAAGGCATCCGGGCGCTTGCGGCGGGGCTGCCCGTGGTGGTCAAGGAGCCGGCCAATCTGGAAGCTCGTTCCAATGCCCTCTACGGCGCGTGGTTGGGCGGCGTTTCGCTTGGCGCCGTGGGCATGGCGCTGCATCACAAGCTGTGCCACACGCTGGGCGGAAGCTTCAATCTGCCGCATGCCGAAACGCACACCGTGGTGTTGCCGCATGCGACGGCGTATACGGCGCCGGCCGCTCCTGACGCGATGTCTCGGATTGCGCGAGCGCTGGGCGCTTCGTCAGCCTCTCAAGGGCTCTACGATCTCGCGGCTTCACTCGGTGCGCCAACCTCGCTCGCCTCACTCGGGGTCAAAGCAGAGGACCTGGACAAAGCCGCCGACATCGCGGTGGAGAACCCTTACTATAATCCGCGCCCCATTACGCGCGAAGGCATCCGGGCATTGCTGCAGGACGCCTTCGAAGGTCGCAGACCGGCTCAATGATGGTCGGCCACAGGCCGGGGTAATTACCGCCTCCAACCGCGACCGTAATAACCGCGTCCGTAATAACCACGGCCGTAGTAACGAGGTCCGTAGTAGCGGGGAGCCACCCAGCGAGGGCCGTAATAGGCACGCGGCCCCCAATACACGGGCGCAACGTAAGCAGCTGCCGGTGCCGGCGGGGCATAATAGCCGTAAGCCGGAGCAACTCCAACACCCACTCCAACCGGGCCAACCCCTACTCCAACCACAACGCGTGGCGCAGCGAATGCCGCACTTCCAACCAGGAACAAGAGCGCTAATAATTTGGTTTTCATTGATCTGTTCTCCTCACGCGCCTGAACAAGGCATGCACCGTGCCAATGGCGATCACATGTGAAATGTGTAAGTTGCGAGCGATCGTGAGGTATGGACGATGGCCCATAACCACCAGTGGGTTTGTTTTCAGCCAAATCCGCCTGCAGTCTTGACCGGACAGTGAAGTCGAGCCTTAGTACGAGAGTCTATCAGGGATACTAAGAATGCATATAGGTTCTCCACCCGATTGGGACTGCGCAAACCCCCGCCTTAGAATGCATTAGGATCATGAACGCAAGTACTCTACCGTCTAAGCAAAACAAGACTCAATACTCCGAGGGTGAAGCGGCTCAGGAGCTGGGTGTGACGGTGGAGCAGCTTCGCGTCTTGATTCGCAAGCACATCGCGCATAGCGACGAAGATCTGAACTACATCGCCATCGCGACGTTCCATCCCTCGGATCTTCTCATTCTCAAGATTCTCGGCGGACAAAGTGCCGAACTTCGGCCCTCCGAGCCCACCGACTAGCTCTTCCCGGCTCAACTTTTCGAACAGAAGGCGATTCTGCTGTCTCGCTGGCGCGCTGAATTCCGCGATCTCTTGACAATAGTACGCCATTGGCGCATACTTGGCGCGGGTGGATGAACTCCGCGTTCCTATGACAGTTCAGGAGCTGCCGGAGTTCGCCCACGAAGCTGACCGCCTTCTCGGGAATATCGTGCACGCGCAACTGATCGCTTTCTTGGGACTGAACCCAACCGCGGGAGTGGTTGTGCCAGGTACGGGCGGAGTACGGAAATTGCGATGGGCCGTTCCGGGGCGAGGCAAGCGCAGCGGGGCGCGGGTGATCTACTACTTCCACAACGATTCCTCTCCATTGCTTGCTCTCGACATCTACGCTAAGAATGTCCAGGAAGATCTGACGGAGGAACAGAAGAAGCAGCTTAGGAGAATAGCGGGAGCCTTCGTTAAGAAACACGGGAGATTGGCATGAAGAAAAGCAAGCGGGCGAGAAAGCCTCTCGGCGATCGGCTCGTCGATGCGATGAAGCAAGCCGTTGATTTCGCGGAAGGGAAGGATGTTCCCGGCATTCGCGTTCACATTCCCGCAGCCTATGACGTCCAAAAGATCCGTGCGCGCATGAAGCTCAGCCAGAGGGGATTCGCCGAGCGGTTCGGATTTTCGCTGGATTCGATTCAGAACTGGGAACAAGGGCGTCGGGTTCCCGATGGTCCCGCCCGGATTCTGCTTGCGGTTATTGCGCATGAGCCCAATGCCGTCGAACGAGCGCTTCGCGAAGTTAGTTGATCGCAGTTGATGTGATACTTCTCGCAGGCCTCCGCGCCTCCTCCACTGGATGAGCCTGCTTGCCTGTCGAGCGGTTAATCAGCGCGGCCAACTGTTAATATGCTTGGGTATGGCAAAGCTTGGATTTCTTGGATTGGGTCTCATGGGTTATCCGATGGCACGCAACCTGGCGCGCGCCGGTCACCAGGTGGCCGTGTGGTCGCACACAGGGAGCAAAGCTCGGCAGCTGGCATCGGAGGAAAAAGCGATCGCCTGCGCATCCCCCAAGCAGGTGGCCGAACAGGCTGATTTCGTCTTCGCCTGCGTGGGCGATACGCGCATGTCGGAGGAAGTGTTCACCGGCCCAAATGGCGTGCTGGAGGGCGCGAAGGCGGGAACAGTTGCCGCCGACGCCAGTACTATCTCTCCTAGCGCCAGCCGGGGCATCGGCGAAAAGCTCGCCGCGAAGGGAATCCACTTCCTGGATGCGCCATGCACCGGATCCACTCCCGGGGCGATCAACGCCACTCTCACCTTCATGATTGGTGGCGATCAGGGCGTCTACGAGAAAACGAAGCCATATCTGGAAACGATGGGCAAGAAGTTTTACTATTGTGGCGGGCCGGGCCTGGGGCTGCAAGCCAAGCTCACACAGAACCTGATCCTCGCCAACTTGATGCAAGCATTCAACGAAGGGATGGTGCTGAGCACCAAGGGCGGTATTCAACCGGAACTCATGTTGGACATCCTCGATAACAGCGCGGCCAAGTCCGGATTGATCTCGTTCAAGGCGCCTTTCGTTTTTAGAAGAGACTTCACAACCAACTTTTCCACAAAGTGGATGCACAAGGACATCGGGCTGGCGCTCGGATCCGCCCAGGAGCTAGGATTACCTATGCCGCTGACCAGCCAGACCGAACAGATGTTTCAAGCTGCAATTGCAGAGGGTTACGGGGAAGATGACCTATGTGCCACCATTAGGGTGATGGAGCATTGGGCTGGCGTGGAGGTTAAGGGAAAATAAAAATACAAAAAACTGTTGCGTTCCAAGAAATCATATATTAGTATTGGAATCAAGCCGGGGAGGCAACTCCCACCAAAGCGAGACTAACCTCATTAAAGACCCCTGAAGCAATCCTCCCCGGCGCCCGAAAGGGTCTGGTGTATCCACAAGATGCCTCAAGGTATACTGCAACCCCTCAGGATTTACTGGGAAGTTGGACGCGGGGGGACGTATCCAGGGTGCAAGGTTTTCCAAACATTTTAACGCTATAATGGGGCGATTGAAAACGCTCACTCTCCTAGGATCCACTGGGTCTATTGGTGTCAGCACTTTAGACGTGGTCGGACGGCATCCAGAAAAGTATCGCATTTACGGTTTGGTCGCAGGGGCCAACGTAGATCTGCTGGTTCAGCAGATTGAGCGATTTCGTCCCCAAGTCGCCGTCACGGCAACCGAAGAGTCCCACCGGAATCTAATCAATAGGCTGACGGATGCCGGGCTTCCCCGTCAGTCCTGGCCGGACCTTTCCTGGGGCTCCAGGGCGCGCGTGGAGGCGGCCATCGCTCCTGAGGCCGATTTCGTAATGTCCGCAATTGTCGGGGTGGCCGGCCTGGAGGCGACATACGAGGCCATTCGTCGCGGCAAACGCGTGGGACTTGCCAATAAGGAAGTGCTGGTGGCGAGCGGTAAGCTGGTGATCGAAGCCGCGAAAAAGTCGGGTACCGAGTTGATTCCGGTGGATAGCGAACATAACGGCGCGCATCAATGCCTCAGGGCAGGCCAGCGGAGCGAAGTAGCCCGGCTAATCCTGACAGCCTCGGGAGGGCCTTTTCGCGAGACTCCCGCCGAAAAGTTCGCTACGGTTACGCCAGCCGACGCCCTCCACCACCCCACCTGGAAGATGGGCCGTCGCATCACCATCGATTCGGCTACCTTGATGAATAAAGGCTTTGAAGTGATTGAGGCCTGCTGGTTGTTCGGCCTTTCTGCCGATGAAGTAGACGTCGTGATCCACCCTCAGTCCTCCGTGCATGCCATGGTCGAGTACACCGACGGCAGCGTTATCGCGCAGATTTCAGCTACGGATATGCGCATGCCCATCCAGTATGCGCTGACGTACCCGGCCCGCGATCCGGGGGCTGTTCCTCGTCTGGACTGGAGCGAGTCGCGCAACTGGACTTTTTCGCCGCCTGACCTCAAGAAATTTCCGGCGCTGCGGTTGGCCTATCAGGCCTTGCGGGCGGGCGGATCGGCGGCCTGCACGCTTAACGCGGCGGACGAAATTGCCGTCGAAGCTTTTCTCGCTGGTCAGATCTCGTTTCCATCCATCGCCGGGGTGGTGGAAGACACGCTCGCGCGCGTACCCAATCGCGAAGCCGGCTCGGTTCAGGAGATACTGGAAATAGACGAACAATCGCGCACCGTGGCGCGTAACCTTGTTCGTGACCGCGCCGATGGCGCCGGGTTTGTGAGCACGCTAGCGGCGCTGCGCGGGAGCGGCGCCAGTATTCAATAGAGGCCTGAACTTTATGAGCTTCGTCATTCTGCAGAACATTTTTTGGTTCCTGATCATGATCGGCGTCATGATCCTGATTCACGAGCTCGGCCATTATTGGGCGGCGCGCTTCTTTGACGTCAAGGTGGACACCTTCAGCTTCGGGTTCGGGCCACGCCTGTTCGGTTTCAAGAAGGGCGAAACCGATTTTCGTTTTTCCGCCATTCTGCTGGGCGGCTACGTCAAAATGGTGGGCGAGCAACCGGGAGACGAGCAGTCCGCCGATCCGCGGAGTTTCCAGAGCAAGCCTCGCTGGCAGCGTTTGATTATTGTTTTCGCCGGGCCCGCGATGAACATCATCCTGGCTGTGGGGGTGCTCACCGGGCTGTTCATGGTAAGGTTCCCTAAGATTCCTTCCCGCCCGTCGCCCGAGATCGGCTACATCGTACCCAACAGCGCCGCCGCCAAAGCCGGCTTGCGCGAAGGCGACCGCATCGTACAGATCGGCGACTCTGCCAATCCCACCTGGGAAGACATCAATCTGAAAGAAGTCGCCAGCGCGGGCCACCCTCTGAGCGTCTGGATTGTTCGCAATGGAGAGCGCAAGCTGTTCACTGTCACTCCAGTGCTTGATACCAAAACCGGCGCCGGATTCGCGGGCTGGGGCGAGCAGAGCGAAATTGAGATCGCCAGCACGCTCGCCGGTTCGCCTGCCGCCGCGGCTGGGCTCAAGCCCGGAGACATTATGGTGAGCGTAGACGGCCAGCCGATCCATTCCACGCCCAAGGTTCACGACATTATCAGTGGTAATGGTGGCAAGCCGGTGGACGTCGTATTCTCGCGCAATGGAAAGCTCATGACCGCGCACCTGACGCCCACCCTGGCGAAAAATGCCGGCGTGAAAGAATGGATGGTCGGCGTAAGTTTACAGCAGAACGTCGTTTTCGTCAGCCTGCCATTTCCGCAGGCGCTTTCCGAATCCGTCCGCGAGAACGTGAAGAGCGCGGGGTTCATCTATCAATTGCTGCGCGGCATAGCCGAGCGGCGCATGTCGCCGAAGTCCGTGTACGGTCCAATCGGCATCGTGCAGATATCGGGTGAGGAAGCGCGCGAAGGACCTATTCCCTTTCTGGGGCTCATGGCCGCTCTCAGTTTGAATCTGGCAGTGGTCAATCTGCTGCCCATCCCGATCCTGGACGGCGCCTCTATCTTCATGCTGCTGGTGGAGATGCTGATGCGGCGCGATCTCAGCCTGCGGGTAAAGGAAGCCGCGTTCCGGCTTGGTTTTGTCTTCATCATGGCCATTGTCGCCTTCGTGATCTACAATGACATCTCCAAACTTGCTGGCTGAGCGCTCCCTCACGGTTGCGGTTCTGAAGCGCGCGCGTCAGCAAGCGGCATCCGGCCAGGCACTCCCCCGCTGTCGTGGTTCTGAAGCGCGCGCGTTAGCAAGCGGCATCCGGCTGAGCGCTCCCTCACGGTCGCGGTTCTGAAGCGCGCGCGTTAGCAAGCGGCATCCGGCCAGGCGCTCCCCCGCTGTCGTGGTTCTGAAGCGCGCGCGTTAGCAAGCGGCATCCGGCTGAGCGCTCCCCCGCTGTCGTGGTTCTGAAGCGCGCGCGTTAGCAAGCGGCATCCGGCCAGGCGCTCCCCCCCTGTCGTGGTTCTGAACCGCGCGCGTCAGCAAGCGGCTCCGGTGTCCCCTACAGAGCCGTGACCGAAGGGAGCGGTTGTTCGTAGTTCTCACAGCTTCCTGAGCGTGTCCGAATAGGGCGCGCGAGCCACACCGCGCTCGGTGATGATGGCAGTGACGTATCGATTGGGCGTTACGTCGAACGCGGGATTCTCAACCTGGGTGCCTTCAGGCGCCGTGGGCACGCCCTGAACGTGCGTTACTTCAGAGGCCGCGCGCTGCTCGATGGGAATCTCAAGGCCCGAGGCAAGGCTCAGGTCCAGAGTAGAGATGGGCGCGGCGACGTAGAAAGGGACATTGTTCTCCTTGGCAAGCACGGCCACCGAGTATGTACCGATCTTGTTGGCCACGTCGCCGTTGGCCGCGATGCGGTCTGCCCCCACCACCACGCACCCGATGCGGCCCGAGTGCAGGAAGTGGCCGGCCATATTGTCGGTGATCAGCGTAGCCGGGATGTTATCGTGCTGTAGTTCCCAAATGGTGAGGCGCGCGCCCTGCAGGAACGGCCGGGTTTCATCGGCAAAAACGTCGATCTTCTTGCCGGAAGCCACTGCCGCGCGGATCACGCCGAGCGCGGTGCCATAGCCCGCCGTTGCGAGCGCACCCGCGTTGCAATGCGTGAGCACGGTCTTGCCATCGGGAATCAGCGCGGCGCCGTTTTTCCCGATGCACTCATTGATGGCAATGTCTTCCAGACGAATCTGAATGGCTTCGGCCACCAGCTTCTCGCGCATTTCTGGCAGGCTGCGTCCGGCCATGGTGTGGAACACCCGGCGCATGCGTTCAATGGCCCAGAACAGATTGACGGCGGTGGGCCGCGTCATGCGGATAATTTCGCAAATCTCATCGAACTGATCGGCGGATTCGGCCTGCTGCATGCCCAGCGCGATTCCCATGGCAGCCGCAACACCGATGGCCGGTGCGCCCCGGATCACCATCGATCGGATGGCATCGGCCACCTGCAGGTGATCGGTACAAGTGACGTACACTTCTTCGCGCGGCAGGCGTGTCTGATCGATCATCACCACGCCTGAATCGGTCCACTGTATTGTTTCAATCATGCGTGGTCTCAATCATATGGTGCGCTGCTGCATCAGGAACGCGGCGAATTGCGCCAGATTGAAGGTGGCGTGCATCAGCGCGCCGGCAATGGTGGATCCGGTTTTGTACTTGGCCCAGCCGAAGATACAGCCCACCAGCGAGATGAGCAGCATGTACTGCCAGGCCCATTGATATTCATAGCCATGCACGCTTCCAAAGATGACGCCCGTGAGCACGATGCCTCCGGCCGCTCCGAGGCTGCGAACGAGCAGGGGCATCAGGAATCCGCGGAAAGCGAGTTCCTCCGCTACCGGACCGAGAATCACCACGAGAAGGCCGAGCAAGACTTTTGTGGCGGGAGAACCGAGCATTTCTTCAAACGGAAGATTGATTTCCGGAGTGCGCAAAGCAGAACCCAACAGCCCCACCGACACCGCGAGCAACGGACCGGCCAGTATCGCGCCCGCAATCACGCCGAAGGAAAGCGGCCGCCATCCGAGAGATCGCCAGAAGGGCTGATCATAACGGATTCGAAACAGCGCGGCGAGGGATCCGAACACCAGGAAATACCAGACGGTCTGGACCAGCAGCAATTGAATCCCCATCGGCATGGGAGCGAAGATTCGAACAGCGCGGACCAGCAGGAGGGCGACGAAAATGCTCGGAATGCAGAAGCCGACGAAAAAGAAGAGATCCGTGTAGTCGAAGAAGGGGACCCTGGGGGTTAGGGGTTGGGGATTGGGGGTTGGCTCGAGATGAACGGCGTCGCTTGAGGGGTCGAAGGGAGTCATGCGGAACGCTCAATCAGCGCGGCAGCCAGTAACGGGATCATGATCTCATGATGACCGGTGATGGAGTAGCCATGTCCGCCGGCTTGCGCATGCGGACGATCCACCACATTGACTTTGGGCCGATAGTGCTGCAGGAAGTCGAAGTTGGCCGTGGTGAAGTTGGCCAGCGGATGGCCGAGATTGCGAACTACGGAGACGGCCTTTAAGAAAACTTCCGGCAAAACGACGGCAGATCCAATATTCAGGTAGACGCCGCCATCGTTGATATCTTTGACCAGCGAACAGAGCAGACGAAAATCATGATGCGTGGCACGGCCGATGGCCTCACCGCTCGCTGTGGGATGCGTGTGCGGCGTGTCCGTCCCGATAGCGACGTGCACTGTCACCGGCGTCGAGTTGCGGTACGATTCGAACAACAGGCTGGAAGCAGCGAAGCGCGCATCGGCGATCTTTTGGAGATGGCGCCCCAACGATTCCCCAAAACCCTGCTCGAAACTCAAGCGCTTTGATTCAAAGCTTGGTTGAACTCACGGCCAGTTTCTTCGGCCGCGCCGAAGCTGCCATCGGGCAGCACGGCTTCCACATCTTCGCTGGTTTGTCCGGCGATGGCGATTTCGAAATCGTGAATCGCGGACGCGCCGTTCAACGCGAAAGCGGTGGCGTAGCCCCGGCGCATGAGATCGATCAAAATGGGCGCCAGACCGCACTTGATCACATGGCCGCCCAGTCCCCAAAGGATCATTTTCTTGCGAGCGCGGGCGTTGGCCAATGCGTCGACCACGGAACGAAAAGAGTCGGCGGCGAGAATGTGCGGAAGGGAATCGATCAACGCCGAAACGCCGCCACCCGAGTACGGTTTTCCAAAATGCTCAACACGAACCTTGGCATCGCGCGACGAAATGGGAACGGTCTTCAGGCCTTGAAAGCTCAAAGGCTGGTGCGCATACTTGCTCATGCGAAATATCTCATGCGACCTTGCCGGAGCGTAGCGCTTTTTCGAGAGCCTGAGCGGTGTGGCTTTTCTTGAATCGCAGGATCTGCTCGGGCGTTCCAGACGCCACAATACTGCCGCCCTTTTCACCGCCTTCCGGGCCCATGTCGATGATCCAGTCGGCCGATTTGATCACGTCCAGCTGATGTTCGATCACAATGACAGTATTGCCCAGATCCACCAGGCGCTGGAGCACTTCAAGCAGCCGCTTGACGTCTTCAAAATGCAGGCCGGTGGTGGGCTCATCCAGGATATAAAGAGTCCGGCCGGTCTGGCGCTTGCTTAGCTCCCGCGCCAGTTTGATGCGCTGCGCTTCGCCGCCCGAGAGCGTGGTGGAAGACTGGCCCAGGTGGATGTAGCCGAGCCCGACGTCGTGCAGCGTGCGCAGCTTGACATTGATCTGAGGGATGTTCTCGAGAATGGGGACGGCGTCTTCCACCGTGGAGGCCAGCAGATCGGCCACCGAAAGGCCCTTGTACTTCACCTGGAGCGTTTCGCTGTTGTAGCGGCGGCCATGACAGACATCGCAGGTGACGTAAACATCCGGCAGGAAATTCATCTCGATACGCTTGAGCCCGTCGCCCTGGCAGGCTTCGCAGCGCCCGCCCTTGACGTTGAAGCTGAAGCGGCCAGCCTTGTATCCGCGCTCGCGCGATTCCGGCAGCATGGCGTAGAGTTCGCGGATGGGCGTGAAGAGGCCGGTGTAAGTGGCCGGGTTGGAGCGCGGGGTGCGGCCGATGGGCGATTGATCGATCTCCACCACCTTGTCGATATGCTCCAGGCCTTCGATGGAATCGTGCGCGCCCGGTGCGTCGTGGGATCCGTAAATCTCCTTCGCCAGTGCGCGATAGAGAATATCGTTGACCAGCGTCGATTTGCCGCTTCCCGAGACGCCGGTAATCGCGATAAAGCAGCCCAGCGGAAATTCCACGGTCACGTTCTTGAGATTGTGTTCTCGCGCGCCCCGCACGATGAGCTGCTTTCCGTTGCCATGGCGACGGCCGGCGGGAGGGTCGATACGAACGGCTCCGGATAGATATTGCCCGGTGAGCGAGGCCGGATTCTTTTTGATTTCGCGGGGCGTGCCCGCGGCCACCAGGTGGCCACCCAGGCGTCCGGCGCCGGGTCCAAGATCGATCACGTAATCGGCTCGTTCGATAGTTTCGGCGTCGTGTTCCACCACCAGCACCGTGTTGCCGAGATCGCGCAGACGGGTAAGCGTGTCAAGCAGACGGTCGTTATCGCGGGGGTGCAGCCCGATGGAAGGCTCGTCCAGGACATACAGAACGCCGCGAAGTTTCGAGCCGATTTGCGTCGCCAGGCGGATGCGCTGGGCTTCGCCGCCCGATAGTGTAGCGGCGGAACGTGCCAGGCTTAGATAATTGAGGCCGACGGCGGTGAGAAACTCCAGCCGGTTGCGAATCTCTTCCACCACGCGCGCTGCAATCTGCTGTTCGCGCCCGTTGAGCTTCCAGGCTTTTACAGTAACCACCGCGCGATCGATGGACATCTCGGTAAGTTCGGCCAGCCCCAGGCCTTTGACGCGGACCGCAAGACTGCCAGGGCGCAAGCGGCGGCCATGGCAATCGGGACAAAGCGCCGGCGACATATAGTCCATCAGCCACTCGCGATAACCCGGGCCGGCCTCTTCGTAGGTGTCGGTTAGGATTTTGATAATGCCGTCGAATCCATTGCCGCCTTCGAGCAGCAGTGCTTGCGTCTTGCGGGGCAGCTCTTCAAACGGCTTGTTGATTTTGATGCGCAGAAGCGCGGCGCCGTCGGTGAGCTGCTGTTGCATGTAGGAGGAACTGGCGCCGGGTCCGAGGCCGCCGTCGAGCAAGGGCTTCGAAGAATCGACGATGACCTTCGCGGGATCGAAGCTCCAGGTGTTGCCCAACCCATGGCAGGTTTCGCAAGCGCCGAAAGGGCTATTGAAGGAGAACGACCGCGGCTCCAGCTGCGGAATACTGGTGCCGCAATTGGGGCACGCCAGTTTTTGCGAATACAGCTTCTCCTCGCCGTTGACCACCGAGACCGTAACCAGTCCATTGGCAAGCTTGGCCGCGGTTTCGATGGAAGCTTCGAGGCGCTTTTCCGAGCCGGCCTTCAACGGGAGGCGATCCACCACGATCTCGATGGTGTGATTTTTGCGCTTGTCGAGGGGGATCTCTTCATCGAGCGAGCGAAGCACGCCATCCACGCGAGCGCGCACGAAGCCCTGGCGGAAAAGTTTTTCGAGATCCTTTTTGTATTCGCCTTTGCGGCCGCGCACGATGGGCGCGAGGATCATGATGCGCTCGCCTTCCGGCAACGCTAGTATCTGCTGCAGAATCTGCTCGGTGCTCTGGCGCGAAATTTCGATGCCGCAGGTGGGGCAATGCGGGATGCCAATCGACGCGTACAGTACGCGCAGGTAGTCGTAGATTTCCGTGATGGTGCCCACCGTAGAGCGCGGGCTGCGGTTAGTGGTTTTCTGCTCGATGGAAATAGCGGGGCTGAGGCCGTCGATGGAATCCACTTCGGGGCGCTCCATTTGATCCAGAAACTGGCGCGCATAAGGCGAGAGGGTTTCAACATAACGTCGCTGCCCCTCGGCGTAGATGGTGTCGAAAGCCAGCGACGATTTGCCGGAGCCGCTCAGCCCGGTGATCACCGTGAAAGTATTGCGAGGGATCTCCACGTCGATGTTTTTGAGGTTGTGCTGGCGGGCGCCGTGCACGGTGATGCGCTTGAGCATTTTCGCGGGGAGAATTCCAGTTTAGCAAGTTAGGGATTAGGGGTTGGGGATTGGCGGTTGACGGGCCAGAAGAAACGAGAGCGCGAGCCGCGTCACTCAGCGAAATCGAGAAGCACGGGAACTTAGAGTAAAATGGTGTTGCAACCGAAGTGGGCGGCTAGCTCAGCTGGGAGAGCGCTGCGTTCGCAATGCAGAGGTCGGGGGTTCGATCCCCCCGCCGTCCACCAAAATCACTCCCAAATTCCGATTCCCAGATGTTGCTTCGCGCCAGCAGGGTCATCTAGGAGCTGCGGCGACATCGTGAACCGGTTTGAGCGGCCGAACTCGGATCTTGACCTCGACCCGCGAGCCGAGTCGGTTTAGAATCGACATCAGTCGATCAACCGTGAACCTGGCGAGGTCGGCATTGCGAATACGCGAGAAGTCGGCCGCGGCGAAGCCAGTACGGGCATGAGCGGCGCGGACAGTCATCTCGTCACGGTCGAGCGCCTTGATGATCGCGACCGCCAGCAGCGCTTTCAACTGCTCGACGTCGGCATTCTCGCGACCGAGGTCACGGAACACATTTCCGCTGCCGCGCACTAGCTCCAGCTGTTGGCTTTTCATCAGGGTGCCTGCACTCAGGCCCGAGTGGCAATCACGGCCAAATATTCGGCGCGTATGAACGAACGCCCGTCCGTGGCTTCGTTGTGCTCGCGCCACAGGCTTTCCAGCTCAGCGGCATAAGCAGCCTGGGCATCGGCCGGCAGCCTGGAAAACGCGACTTGAGTGGGTCCGAAATTCTTCCGGAAGAACTCGACTACTTCGCGAGGTGAGAACGGATAGTCGAAATCGACCATGCGCCGCTCGGTGCGAACGGTTGTTGCGTATGCGCCCAGCCGCTGCCGCACCACTTGCTCATCGCCCCACAATACCGGCGCTGGAATTCCGTCCGGCGGCGGAAGATAACGATTACCCACGGCGAATTGCCTGGCAACAAAACTCTCCGGCGTCCAGTTCGCCATAGCGACGGCGCCCCCGGGCCGGCAGACGCGGGACAACTCCGCTGCAACCACCTCCGGGCGCGGTGCGAACATCGCCCCGAACATGCTCATCACCACATCGAAATGAGCATCGGGATAAGGCAACTGTTCCGCGTCGCCCTCTTCGAAAGTAGCCGGCAATTGTTCGGCGGAAGCCCTTTCGCGGGCCTGCTCCAGAAGATTCGGAGCGATGTCGAGGCCCCACACCTGGGCGCCCTTCCGGGCCGCGGGGATCGCCAGATTGCCCGTGCCGCAAGCGACATCCAGCACGCGCGTACCGGGCTGGATCGCCAGCAGGTCGACAAATTCCTCCGCGCTCCTGGCTGAATAGCGCGCGATCTGTCCAAAATCTCCCGCCATCCAACTGGCGCGCATGCGCTGTTTCAACTGATCGAGACCAATGTGAGCAGGTTGCATAGGCAGTTCTCCTCCCAGATGTACATCCAGTGATACCATGGGTTCGGAACAAGCTCCCTCAGACAGTGTTTTTTCGCTCGCGCATCGCACTCGCGGTTGGTTTCGGCGGGCTGTTGTCGATCATGGCTCTGGCCGGAATCGACGCCCTGCGCGTCCTGGGGCATTTCCGCAGCAGCGACGATCAAATCCGGCGGCGTTATTTAGCCGAAAATCACGTACTCAACGATATACGGTCCGATGTTTATGTGTCGGGCACCTATGTCCGGGACTACCTGCTCGAACCCGAACCACAGCGTGCCGACGTCTACCGCGCGAACCTGGAACAAGTTCGCAAGCACATGCAAGCGGCGCTCGATTCCTACGGTCGCGAGGTACCTCCGGCAGGCCTGCAACACTACACGGCGCTGCGCATGGAATTGGCGGGTTACTGGGGGATTTTGTCTCCCATCTTCGAATGGGACGCGGCCGAACGACGCCGCTCCGGATATTCCTTTTTGCGGGATGAGGTGTTCCCCCGGCGGCAAAACATGCTCGCGCTGGCGGGCCAGATCGCGGACCTGAACGAGCAGCAACTGGATGCCGGAAATCAACAGGTAGTTGCTCTTCTGGTCGGTTTCCAAACCCGGCTGCTGCTGACGCTGCTGGCGGCGCTGGCGCTGGGCTTAGGTCTGGCGCTCTTCACCATGCGCAAGATCCTGGGTTTGGAAGGCCAGGCCCGCTTGCAATATGCGGAGGTGGCCGAAGCGCGCACGCAGCTGAAGGAACTGTCGGCGCGTCTGGTTCAGGCGCAGGAGGAAGAACGCCGGTCCCTCTCGCGCGAGTTGCACGATGAAGTGGGGCAAGCGCTCTCGGCGGTGTTGATTGAGCTGCGCAATCTTTCCACCGGGCTCGCCATCCGCAGCGAAGAACAATCGCGACGGCATGTGGAAACCATCAAAGGCCTGGTGGAAGGTACGGTGGGCGTGGTTCGCAACATGGCGCTCTTATTGCGGCCGTCCATGTTGGATGACCTGGGTTTGATTCCAGCTTTGAAGTGGCAAGCCCGGGAGACGTCCAAGAGCACCGCGATCGATGTCAGCGTGGCAGCCGAACTCGATTCCGATGAGCTTCCGGACGAGTACAAAACCTGCGTCTATCGCGTGGTTCAAGAGGCGCTGCATAATTGCGCGCGGCATTCTCACGCCACTTCGGTGCGTATTCGCGTGGAACAGGCGCGGGACCGCTTACTTTTATCCATTCAGGATGACGGCCGTGGATTCGACGTCCAGAACACCAAGGGCTTAGGGCTGCTCGGGATTCAGGAACGCGTTACGCGGCTGGGAGGAGCATGCAAGATTCGTTCTCGGCCCGGCAATGGCACGGAGCTGTTCATCGAGTTGCCTTTGACCATGCAGAACGGGATCGCGAGTGTACATGAAACAGATTCGCATCCTGTTGGCTGACGATCACACCGTGATGCGGCGGGGCTTGCGGCTTCTGCTGGAGAGCCGTCCCGAATTCGGCGTAGTGGCGGAAGCGTCGGATGGCCGGCAAGCGGTGGAACAAGCGGAGACTACCCAGCCGGACGTCGCGGTTCTCGATATCGCGATGCCCAATCTGAGCGGGATCGAAGCAGCGCAGCGCATCAACGCCGCTTTGCCACAAATCGCGATCGTGATTCTAAGCATGCACTCAGACGAGGGTTACGTTCTGCGAGCGCTGAAAGCGGGAGCCAAAGGCTACCTGCTGAAAGACTCCGCGGAGGGGGATCTCATCGACGCGATCAAATCGGTGCATGCAGGCAAAACGTTCTTCAGTCCGGAAATTACCAGGATGTTGATGGAAGACTACGTCCGCGAAATCCGGACGCGCGGCGCCGAGGATAGCTACGACCTGCTTACCCCGCGCGAACGGGAGATCCTGCAGCTTTTGGCGGAACTGAAGTCGAACAAGGAGATCGCGCAGCGTCTCAATCTCAGTCTGTACACGGTGGAGACGCATCGCAGAAACCTGCAGGAGAAATTGAACCTGCATAGCTTCGCGGAATTGATTTTGTACGCCGTGAGAAAGGGTGTTATTTCGTGATGCACGGTTCACTGAGCTAATGCGATTGGGGGTTAGGGATTGGGGCCCAGGCACGAACTGCGTTTGGGGGGGCTTGCCAAATACCTGCGTAGACTGCCGACCCGACGCGAACGGATACTGTGCCAGGCCGCCAACCCCCAACCCCGCTTGGCGAATGCCAAGCTTCCACCCCGCTAAGCGATCCAGTGGATTATTCCCAGCACCTGCGGCGTGAACTGGATCGCGATCCTGGGCAGCATCATGGCGAGCGGAATCAGCACCCAGGGGTTTCGAGCCCCGGCCGCTACGCCTGATAGGCACAGCAACATAGGCGTATAGTACCGGCCGAAATTGTATATGGTCTGCCATTGAGCGTTAATATCCAGCAACAACGCCATGGCGGCGAACAGCGCCGCGGCAATGCGCAGCGGGTCACTCGGGCCGCGGGCGAACCAGACCAGCGCCAACCCAAAGGCCAGCAACACTCCGGCCAGCGCGAGGTAATCCGCGGCAACCACGGCGCCCGCGATCGGAGTCCCGGGCGGGTATTTCCAGGGATGTCCCAGGGCCTGCAGGATGGACCGGAAAGGAATCATCGAAGGGCTATAAGACTTGCCCTTGGCGATGGCCTGAACGTAGGCGAACCAGGCCACGGCGGGAGCGGCACTCAACAGAAATACGCCGGCCATCCTAAACTCGCGACGCCATGCCAGGTATGCGCAGTAGGCCAGCACCAACAGAACCCCGAAGTCGCGGGTGAGAACCGCGCAGGCCAACACCACAAATAATTTCCAGGATGGCGACGGGCTGTAGTACACAAACGCCGCAGTGAGCGCGGCCAGCGCTCCGTCCACAACCAGGCGATCGATGCTGATGGAAACGGCCGGCATGGCCAGAAACAGCAATCCCCACGAAGCGGCAAGTCCGGCGTTTTGCGCAACCCGGCAACTCCAATACACTCCGAGACCGATGCTCAACAGGCAGACCACTATGTAGGCCCGATCGATCCGGTCCGGGTGGCCCAGGGCCAGCCCATATGCCAATAGCGGGACAAATATGCGCCGGTAGCGCATTCCGGGATCGTCGATGTAATCCTTCAAATCGGAGCGCAGGAATGGATCGTGCGCCATGTAATGGTAGAACTGCCCATCGAAACCTTTCGACTTTGCGAACAGGTAGGTGTGCTCCAGTTGAACTAATGGGGGATGCCGCTGCAGAGCGCCCGTCTGGAACAACGCGCTCCAATTGCCACCGTAGTTTGCGCTCACAGTAGCCCATTGCCAGAACGCCACGAAGACCATAGCGACAAGGGAGAGTGCAGAGGCAGCGAGGCGATGGGAGACGAATTGCCGCAACTCACGATCTTAACTTGTCGGGAAAGCGAAAGCGCCGTGTGTTATTTTGAATCTCTATGGTTTTGTCCGACGTGGACATTCGCCGCTACATCGCGCAGGGGAAGATAAAAATTTCGCCCGACTTGCCGCCGGAACAGTTCGGCAGCTGCTCGGTGGATTTTAAGCTGGGCAACGAGTTCAACGTCTTCGAACACAGCCGCAACGCCTATATCGATCTGCGCGAAAACAAAGGCATCGACGGATTGATGAAGAGCGTCATGGTGCCGGCCGGCGAATCGTTCATCCTGCAGCCGCGCGAGTTTGTGCTGGCCATCACCGAAGAAACGCTGGAACTGGATGACGACGTGCTGGGAAGGCTGGAGGGACGGTCCAGCCTGGGACGCATCGGCATCATCGTGCATGGCACGGCAGGTTTGTTCGATCCGGGCTGGGCGGGCAAGGCGACGCTCGAGCTAAGCAATCTGGGCCGCATGCCGGTGGCGTTGTATCCAGGCATGCGCATTTGCTCGTTCACCTTCGAGCAGCTCTCTACCGCTTCGTCCATGCCCTACGGCAAAAAGGCCGGCAGCAAGTATGCGGGGCAAACGCGTCCGCTCGCAAGCCGGTTGGCGGGCGAGTTCAAAGGTTGATGCAAAGTTCAACGCCCCGGCGCGTTCTCACGTTGTCGCCGATGCCGCCGGAGAAATGCGCGTTCGCTCTGGCGCGCTACAGCCGGTCGCCCGATTCGATTCGCGATTCCATCGAATGGGTACGCACGCACGACTCATCCAAGTTTCTCGAGAGCTTCTACTTTCAATATGGGCATGCATCGATTGCCGATCTGGGTCACGTGGTGTTGTGCTTCGAGGGTGTCTCAGAACTGGCTGCGACTGAGATTGAGGACGAGCAGTTGTGGGACGGGCAGGCGCGCTCTTCCCGCTATCAGGATTTCTCAAAGTCCGGATTTGTGATTCCGCCGGAGTTTGACGCGCCGCAAGCGGCTGTCTATCAATCGGCAGCGTCGGAATTATTGGCCGGATACAACGAGATTCACGCGAAGATTTTCGATCACCTGACCGCGAAACTCC
This sequence comes from Bryobacterales bacterium, assembly GCA_963747945.1. Lineage (GTDB taxonomy): Bacteria > Acidobacteriota > Terriglobia > Bryobacterales > Bryobacteraceae > Palsa-89. The sequence goes on along the minus strand of CAVVHB010000019.1, from coordinate 399,727 downwards.
CGCGGCCGGAGACAATGACGCCGGCCGCCTACGAACGGAACGTCAAAGCGCGGGCGTTCGACGTGGCGCGCTACCTGTTGTGCTTCGGAATCCCGACAGGTGTCGGGCAAGTGACGAGCATTCGTACACTGGAACGGCAGGTCCGGCGGTTCAAGGCGTCGGAGTACGCGGAGTTGCGCGAACTGGGGGATGAAATTGCGGAAGCGTGCGCCGCTGAGCCGTCTCTTGCATGGGGCGCGACAGGGGGTGAACCGATGGGTGAGCCCGTGGCTCCTACACTGGCGCGCCATCTGGATGCGGATGAACACCTGCGACGCAGCCGCCAGGATGTCCAGACTTGGGCGGAACAGAACATGACTTACGCATACAGCGGAGCCTTCAGCGATCACGTCGACCTGATGAAACCCAGCGACACACTGGCCGATATCGTGGCGACGTTGCTTTATCCTGTTACCAATCTGCCGTATCGGGTGTTGTATGAAATGGTGTCCGGGTGGAGCGCAGCGCGACGCAATGAAGTGATCGATGTGGCGCTTCAATCCAGGACCAAGCGCGATGAGTTGCTGCGAAATTTCCGCAGCGCTCCCTACGCTTTCGACATCCTCATGGATATTGGCGCCTATCGCGACCTTCACAGGCACCGGCGTTGTCAACAGGTTCGGCAGGGTTACTCGACGAAGCTCGGGTTCGAGACCCCTGCTCTGATAATGGAAGCAGGCCTGAGCGAACGTTACACCGAATTGTTATCACGTACCTGTAACGTTGCGGTGACATTGCCGACGCCTGGTGGTCACTATCTCCTGCCCTTCGCTGCGCGCTCGCGTTTTCTCTTCAAGATGGATTTTGCGGAGGCCGAATACATAGCGCGGCTACGTTCGGGAGTAAAGGGGCACTTCAGCTACCGCAAAATTGCATGGGAAATGAAGCAAAAGATGAGTTTGCTGGAGCCCGAGCTCGGCCGCCTGATGGAAGCGACGCCGCCGTGGGTGGAAGATCCGCTGCAGAGATAGTCAAGATAAGCCGTTAACCCCAACAAAATTTGAGTCTGTGGGTGGACACTCAAAGTCCAGAATTCAACCACTCGCTGTAAAATTTGCTGGTTCGTCACCCGGTTTCATCAGAATACGCTGAATCGACGCCACTTCCTCTTTGGCAGCAAAGCTGCGATATGCATTCGCAGGTGAACGGCGTTGGCCGGCCTAATATAAACCGTGCGGTTGCGTGATGCGATCGCGAAGCGGCAATTAACCAAAGAAGGAGTAGATTATATGACCCGTTTAGTTGTTGCAATGGCATCCGTCGGATTGCTCGGAATTGCGCTCGCGCCGAGCGCCCGCGCGGACGAATGGAACAAGAAGACAATTATGACTGTGAGCGAACCGATCCAGGTTCCCAACCAGGTACTGCCTGCCGGAACCTACGTGATCAAACTGCTCGATTCGCAGTCGGATCGGCACATCGTGCAGATCTTCAACAAAGACGAAAATCATCTTTACACGACGATTCTCGCGATCCCGAACTACCGGATCCAACCCACCGGTAAGACCGTATTTACATTCTGGGAAACGCCTCCCGGACAACCCAAGGCTCTGAGAGCGTGGTTCTACCCGGGCGATAACTTCGGTCAGGAGTTTGCTTATCCGAAGTCGGCCGCCGTCCAAATCGCGGCTGTGTCGCATCAGCCTGTACCAACCACCGAAGCCACTCAACCGGCCGAATTGCCGAAGGCTGAGGTAACTCAAACACAGCCTGAGCCTCAGCAGGAAGCCCAGAACACTCCGCCACCGCCACCCCAGGAAGCTGCCCCGGCACCCGCGCCGGCTCCCGCTCCTGAGCCTGCTCCTCAGGAACTGCCGAAAACTGCCAGCCCGTATCCATTGATTGGTCTGGCCGGCCTGTTGTCGCTGGGCCTGTTTGCTATGGTTCGCGCTTTCCGTTTGTCGTAATATCAGAACGAACGGAGAGCTTATGATCCGCGGCCGCGTAGTGCGTCTGGGTATTGGTGTTCTGCTGTGGACGGCGGTTAGCGTTGGTGGGCGGGGCCAGTCAAGAGCTCCCGTCACCACCGCTAAGGCCCCCGAACAGGGGAATTTCACGATCCAGACCACCTCGCGGCTTGTTCTTTTGGATGTGAGCGTGAAAGATGGCTCCGGAGGCTTTGTTTCCGGACTGACCAAGGACAATTTCAAAGTTTTTGAGAACGGCAAGCTGGAACAAATCAATCAATTCTCCAACGCGGACAATCCCGTCACGGTGGGGATTGCCGTGGATGAAAGCGGCAGCATGCGGCCGAAACGCCCGCAGGTGATCACCGCGGCGTGGATTTTTATTCAAGCCAGCAATCCGATGGACGAAATTTTCGTCGTCAACTTTAATGAAAAGCCGCGGCTGGGTTTGCCGGACGATGTTCTGTTTTCCGACAACCCGAAACAACTGCGGGCTGCGCTATGGCAAGGCAATCCCGAGGGCCGGACGGCATTGTATGACGCAATTGAGATGTCGCTGCATCAGCTGGAGTTTGCAAGGCAAGCTAAAAAGACGCTGGTGGTGATCAGCGACGGCGGCGACAATCACAGTACGCACACGCAGCAGGAAGTGATGCAGGACGTGCTGTCGTCGCTCACGACCATTTACACGGTTGGCATTTACGACGAGGACGATCCTGAAAGGAATGAAGGCGTGCTCAAAAGCTTGGCCCAGGTGAGTGGTGGCGTATTCTTCCATCCCAAGAGTTTGGAAGAGATTGTTCCCATCTGCCGCCAGATTGCCAAGGACATCCGGGCACGTTATACCATCGGATACATTCCATCGGTGGAGGGAAAGATGGTGCGCCATATCAAAGTGGAAGCATCATCGGCGGATCATCCGAAGATGATTGTGCGAACCCGAACGAAGTACGTGTTTTCCGAGAAGTGATAAGGTTTTCCGACAAGTGATAAGAGAGAAGTGATGGGAGCCAGATGAAAGCGCGCCTGACTTGGAACGACAAGGAGATGACGTGGCGCGAAAGGCCGGTGCCGGATAAGGGCGAGGTGCCGTCCAGATCCCGACGAAACGGCCTGCGGGTGCTCGAATGGGCGTTCCTGATTGTGGGACTGTTAGCAATCGATTGCTTCGTGTGGGTAAATACCAGCAGTGTCTTGTACCAAGCCTATGAAGACTGGGCTTTCGATCAGACGCTGCGGGGATTAACGCCGGACGTGGGCGGATTCATCAGCGACGAAACGCGTTGGTTGTTCGGCAGGGAGCGCGAAAAAGCCTCGATCGCGGATGCGTCTAAGGCTACGCCGTTGCCAGGTGAAGCACCCAATCAGCTGGGAAACCCGCCGGCCAGAGAATCGGTCATCGGACGGCTTGAAATCCCGCGCCTCCGGATCGGAGTGATGGTGCGGGAGGGCGCGGATGAAGGCACCCTGAGCCGAGCCGTGGGGCACATCCCGGGGACGGCGTTGCCGGGGAACATCGGCAATATTGGGTTAGCCGGGCATCGCGATACCTTCTTTCGTGCGCTGCGGAATATTCGCTCGGACGACATCATCGAACTACAGACCACCGGCGGGACCTATCGCTATGTCGTGAAATCCACTCGCATCGTTACGCCGCGCGACGTTAGCGTGCTCAATGCGTCCGGGGGCGAAACGCTGACGCTGGTGACTTGCTACCCGTTTTATTACGTAGGATCGGCGCCGAAGCGTTTCATCGTGCACGCGGCACTCGTAGACAAAGCTTCCGACCTAGACAAAGCTTCACTTAGACAAAGCTCCAGACGTCCACGAAGCTTCCGAAACCGGAGCTAACCCGCGGCGCCAACCGCTGCCAGGCTCTTAAGTTTCGCGGTCAGCGTGGTTCGTTTCAGGCCAAGCATCTGGGCGGCGAGTTTCTTGTTGCCGCGAGTTTTACGCAGGGCCTGCTCCAGAATATTCAACTCGATACTACCGACGGTACGTTCGAAATCGAGCCCCTGATCGGGAACCGCGATCATCGGCTGTGTGCCCGGCTGATAAGCCACCGGATGCCGTCGCGGCGGAAGCGGGAAATCGCCCGGAAAAAGGACGGTACGCTCGCCACTCAGGACGATCGCCTTTTCCACCGCGTTCTCCAGTTGACGAACGTTGCCGGGCCAGTCATGCCCGGCCAGGCGGCCGAGCGTCTCGTGGGAGATTTGCTTCGTGGCAAGATCCTCCTCCCGGCAGATCCTCTCGATAAAATGCAGGACCAGCGGGGGCACATCGGAGGGATGCTCCCGCAGCGGCGGCAAAGTAAGTGGCACCACATTGAGCCGGTAAAATAAATCCTCGCGAAATTTGCCTTCTCTAATCAAGGCCCCCAGATCGGTATGGGTGGCGGCGATGACGCGCACGTCCACGCGGATGGTCTCCGAACTGCCCAGCCGCTGGAATTCGCGCTCCTGGATCACTCGCAACAACTTGGCCTGCAGAGGGAAGGGCATGTCGCCGATTTCATCCAGGAAGATAGTGCCGCGATGGGCTTCTTCAAAACGCCCGATACGATGTCCCACCGCGCCGGTGAAGGCGCCCTTGACGTGACCGAACAGTTCGGCCTCGAGCAAAGCCTCCGGAAGCGCGCTGCAGTTGACGGCCACCAGCGAGGACTGGTTGCGGCCGCTGGCCGCATGGATGGAGCGGGCAACCAGCTCTTTGCCGGTGCCTGTTTCCCCAGTGATCAGAATGGTGGAGCGCCGCGGAGCAACCAGCCGGATCTGTTGAGCGATTTGCTGCATCGGACGGCTGTCGCCAATAAGAAAACGCGGCAAGGGCACACCCCCGGGCCCAGGCTGGGTTTCGACGGACACCGGATGTACTTCCAGTGCCCATTTAGAATTTGCCGCCAGGAAAAGCAGGCTGGTGGCATCGCCGTGCGCGTACACATGGAAAGCTCCCAAATGCAGCAGACGCACCACCTCGGTGGCAGTGGCGCCAGGCGCGTGCAGAACCACCGGCGTGCCCGGCTGGGAGCGCTGCAGATCTTCGAGCAAACCGGCGGGGCTGAAGGCGGAGTCCGGCGCCGTATTGCAATCGCCGAGCGGAAGACTTACCAGCACCACGTCAAAATCCTGCCCGCGAAGAATCCCCAGACCCTCCACGGCACTCCCGGCCATCACCGTGGACGAGAGAAGAATTCCACTCGCGATTTCGCCGGGCTGCTCGGCAATGCACAGGACTCTGGGCATAAAATCGCGGGACACCGGAACAGCAACAGCGATACTAGTGGCGTTGAGAATGAGCGTATACCTCCGACGCTTTTCCATCGGCAGAAAGAGGGCAGGGTATATCGGAAAATGATCTTACTCCCGGAATGACGCGCGGGTGTAGTTCGGCTGGTCGTAGCCCTACCGCAAGTGAGCAAGCCCAGTTCCGTTGGCTACGATTCTTGCCCGGTACACTACACTAGAACTTATGAACGATACCGAGCGCATGGCGCGCCCGCTTTCCGCCGTCGACCCGGACATCTACGAAGCGATTCAACATGAAGTTGAACGCCAGAATAGCCGTCTGGAACTGATTGCAAGCGAAAACTTCACTTCCGAAGCCGTCCTGCAGGCCACCGGCTCCGTGTTTACCAACAAGTACGCCGAGGGATATCCCGGCAAGCGCTATTACGGGGGATGCGAATTCACCGATATCGTAGAGACTCTGGCTCGTGAACGGGCCAAGAAACTCTTCGGAGCTGAATATGTCAACGTTCAGCCGCATTCGGGTTCGCAAGCCAATCAGGCGGCCTACGCCGCGGTGATTCAGCCGGGCGATGTGATTCTCGGCATGAACCTGGCGCACGGCGGACACCTCACGCACGGTCATCCGCTGAATTTTTCGGGCAAGACTTACCATGTGGTCCCCTACGGCGTGGCTAAAGAAGACGAGCAGATCGACTACACGGAGCTGTCGCGGCTGGCCGAAGAGAACAAGCCGAAGATGATCATCGCGGGCGGCAGCGCCTATCCGCGGATCATCGATTTCCCCCGCTTCCGCAAGATCGCCGATGCGGTGGGCGCCATTCTGGTGGTCGACATGGCGCATTTCTCCGGGCTGGTGGCCGCGGGGCTATACCCCAATCCGTGCGAATACGCGGACATCGTAACGTCGACGACGCACAAAACTCTGCGCGGGCCGCGCTCCGGCATGATTCTAGCCAAGGCGCAGTATGGAGCTGCCATCGACAAGGCCCTGTTCCCCGGAATTCAGGGCGGTCCCCTGGTGCACGTGATCGCGGCCAAGGCAGTCTGCTTCCTGGAGGCAATGACGCCGGAATTCCGGACTTATTCACAGCAGGTGATCGACAATGCGAAGGTGCTGGCCGAGAGCCTGCGGCAACAGGGCTATCGCGTGGTCTCTGGAGGAACGGACACGCACTTGCTCCTGGTGGACGTATTCGCGAAGGGCGTGCGCGGCAAAGAGGCCGAGCTGGCGCTGGACGAAGCCTACATCACCGTAAACAAGAATGCGATACCCTTCGACGTGAATCCGCCGCTGAATCCGAGCGGCGTCCGGCTGGGCAGTCCGGCGGTGACCACGCGCGGGTTCCGGGAACCGGAAATGCGGCAAGTTGCCGCACTGATCGCCGAGGCGTTGAACAACGTGCAATCCAAGGAAAATCTTATGGCAGTGCGGCGTCGCGTGACGGAGCTGGCGGACCGTTTCCCGCTCTATCCCTGGAAGCTGGCGCGCACCACGGCATAACGATCCAGTCGCTTCCGATGCCACTCCGGATTGCACTCGACACCCGCCGCGTGGCGGACTTTGGCATTGGAACTTACATCCGGAATCTGGTTCGCGCTCTCGCTCGTGTAGACGATCGCAATCAATATAAACTCATCACCACCGGGCGGCCGGTGCCGGAGTTCGCCGATCTTCCGCCGAATTTCGAAACGGCGATCTTTGCCGCGCCTGGCAAGCGAGGAACCACCCCGAGCGGTCTGGCGCAGATTCGCTATGGATTGTTCCTGCGCAAGCTGGAGGCCGACCTTTTCCATATCCCGCTGAACGCCGTACCGCTGCTGATGCCGAAACCTTACATGGTGACCATCCACGACATGAGCACGCTGCTGTTTTCGAGCCAGCTGGGCTACCGGAACCGTCTGCGGCACTTCTATCTGCGGCGCGGGCTGCTCAGGGCCGATCGCGTGATGGCGGTGTCCATGGCCACCTGCCGCGACGTGGAGTCGGTGCTGGGCATCCCCATGAGCCGGATGCGCGTGGTGTACAACGCCCCCGATCCTACCTTTCATGCCTCCGGCGCTCCGGCCGTGGAGCGAGTCAACGAGGAAGATAGCCATGCATCGAATTATCCGGCGAACTATCCGCCGGAGATCCAGCGCGTGCTGGACCGCTACCGCATCCACTACCCGTTCCTGTTGTACGTCGGGCGAACGAATCCGCAGAAAAACATTCCCCGGCTGGTGGAGGCGTTTGCGGTCCTGCGGGGCGAAATTCGGGACCATCCCGTGTATCGGGACTTGCGGCTGCTCATCATCGGGGATGAAATCTCACGCTATCCGGCGCTGCGACATGCCGTCATCCATAGCCGCGTGGAGGATACGGTTCGGTTTCTCGGATTCGTGCCAATCGACACCCTGCGGGCGTTCTACCAGGCGGCGTCGGCATTCGTTTTCCCCTCGCTCTACGAAGGCTTCGGGCTGCCGCCGCTCGAAGCCATGGCCTGCGGAACGCCAGTGGTTTGCTCAAATGTCAGTTCGCTGCCGGAGGTGGTGGGAGACGCCGCGGAAATCGTGAATCCGGAAAATGTTTTCGATATCGCGCGCGGCATGCGCGAGGTACTGCTGGATCGGCCACGCCGCAATCTGCTGGTGGAACGCGGCTTCGAACAAGCCCGGCGATTCAGTTGGGAGCGCACCGCGCAACAGGTGCTGGACGCCTACGAGGAGATCGGATCGTATAAGAAACGGCCCCGCTGAGGCAGCGCATCCCGATCCCGCTCGCGGCCCAGCCAGATGACGAGGCCTCTTACCGCATCGCTGAGTTGCGCGCCATCGAGCGCCAGAGGCTCCCAGGCCGTAGGGCTGTCCAAGTCTGCGTCCGTGACCAGATAGTAACAACGCGCGCCGGAACGAATGTAGCGCAGTACGGCCTCCCCATTGCGTTCAACAACATAGAGTCCTTGGGGCGAGATAACAGACCGGCGCCGCTCGGAAATATCCAAAAGGGCGACGTCATAAGACGCCAGAGTGGCCATCATCCCTGGATCGGGGGCCACTTTCGCCATAACCAGTTCGGTGGGAACGGTGGCCGCGGGAAACGGGAGCGGGAAGCTCTTGCGCCAGTTCACGCCGGCGGGCCATGGTCTGCCTGGCCCGATAGGTCGTTGCAGGAGAGCAACTTCAGCGATTCGCTCACGCCTTCGGCGGCGCTGGAACTGAGCTTCCAGCTCCTCCAGGGAGGCCAGATCGAGCAGAGATAAATGAAGATATTTTAATGCTAGATCGAAAATCTCGGGTGAGAGAGTTCTGGCACCTTTGAGCACATTATGGGCATGAGGTTGGGAAATGCCAATGAGACGAGCGAATCCTCTCTCCGTAAGCTCGCCGTTGCGAACTTGATTTCGAACGTAAGCCAAAAGCTTTTGGCGAACGTCCCGGTACGTCAAGTTGCCGTCTCCCCGTATATCAGTCTGAAATAGGCTCCAGCAGTAATAAGGCAAACAGCGGAAGACTGAATAACCTCTAAGCATTAATGCGGCCGATAGGCGGATCTACATAAGCAGATGACAGCCTTGGCCTTAGCAGACTCTCCCCTTAGGCAAGGAAGGAATTATTCCTTAGTACTAGCGAACTTTGCGTTGACGTGACTCGTAAGGGCCCTAAGACTAGAAATCACGTCGATCGATTACAACTCGCTTGTTATTCCGAGTTTTTGCAAGGGAGAGACGAAATGGAATGGACACGGTCCGAAACGCTGGCGCTAGCTGCGCCGGCGTGCAACATCTGCCTGGGCTTAGGATTGCGAATCGGCCGCCATGGGGCGACGCATCCGTGCAATTGCGTGTTAAGAGCTATTTTCCGGGCATGTTTTGATCGCTTCCGCGAGTGCGTGAGCAGGGAGAAGTACATCAGCCGGGTAACGCTGGATCCGTTGCCTGGCAAGGACCGCAGGGGTTCCTGGGGCCGCAAGGATGAAGAGTTCGCGGCCGACTTTTGTCTGGTGAGCAAACGGACTCTGACAGAGCCCGAGAATCGCATTTTCAAATATCACTTTTTGCTCGGCGCGGACTGGAAACTGTGCTGCGCCAGGCTGCAAATGGACCGCGGGAACTTTTTCCACGCGGTCTACCGTATCGAACAGAAGCTGGGCCGGGTGTTTCGGGAACTGGAACCCTATTCGCTCTTCCCGGTGGACGATTATTTCCACGGCCCATCGAAGAACGTTTCCAGTTGCCTGGAAACGCACGTGGTGCCCATCCGCCGCCTTGGATTACGCCAGGTGGCGCTCCCCAGTCAGCGTACGGCCTGAAGAAACGGCCGAGGCGGGCATAAGTCCGCCTCACCACCTCATTCGAACTGCTTTTGGAATCCGGCGAACTGCTGCTTCAGATCTTCCAGCGCGCGCCGCAACTCGGCCACTTCTGTTTCCAGTTCAGCCAAACGATCGGAACGGGGAGCGGGCGCAGCGTGGTCAGACAATGGAGCCGGAGGCTCCGGCGCACCCGACAGCAAATGCGCGTAGCGGGCCTCTTTCTCGCCCGGCCGGCGCGGCAGTTTGGTGACTAGCTCGGACATACGATCGAGCACCGACTCTACTTCCGCAACGTCGTCAAAGTGATGCATCCGCTCGGCCCGCGTGCGCAGCTCACCCAGCGTCTGGGGACCGCGCACCATGAGTTCGCAAAGAACGGCCAGCTCGCGGCGGCCCAGGTTCAGCTTTTCCGCCAGGCGGTGGCCGTATTTGGGCACCCGGCTGCCGGCGCCTGTAATGTTCAGCAACCATCCCTTATCGCGCAGCACGTTCAGGACGCGCTCGATGGTCTCTTCATCGAAATGCACCACGGGATCGCGGTTCGATTTCTGATTGCACGCATTGAGCAGAGCGTTGAGGGAGAGCGGATAGTACTCCGGAGTAGTGATCTCTTTTTCGAGAAGCGATCCCAGCACCCGCACCTCATCGGCGTCCAAGCTTAAGTCCATCGCTTCAGTTTTGCATGCTGAGAAGCCATTGGCGAAAGCCCGAAAAGCCAGCTTGCTTACGCGCGCGGCTCAGTCACGCGCTTTGGGCATCGGATTCGGGGCGTCCAAGCTCGGGCAACGCCACCCGGCGGCGTACGCGCTGAGCGAATTGGGCGAATTCCTGCTGGGCGTTGCGCGCCGAAGTGGCGAGTTCGTTGGTCTCGCCCAGACGCGATTCGAGCAAGCCGGCGATCTGGGAGAGCTGATAGCTCAGCGTGGCCACCTGGTGGTCGAGGATTTCTATTTCGTTACGGCTCAGGGGTGATTTCATTGGATCCCTACTCTCGCTCGCATAGGTTCCCTCTCATCACCGGCCCAACCCCAAAGGCCGACTTTGCTCCGGTCTTCAATAACCGTTAACAGCGCACACCAGCAACCCGGCAGGCGAACTGTCACCTGCCGCACTGGGCTATTGCTTCTAGTCCTTCAAAACGCGATGTACTAGTATTACCATTTCCACAAGGGATTTCCATCCCAGGTACGTGGAAGCTATTCAGTACACAGTAAGAAAATATTTTTTGGCACCTTCACGCGATGGCGCGCGCCGCACCCCGTTTTGCAGGAGTTAATTCCGGCCGCGGGTGATTGACAATCGCGCAAATGATCTACACTGAAGGGTAGTCTAAATCGACTCCACTGCAACTCGCTGCAGCCGCTGCGCTGGGAGTTGCACCTTCGATCCTGATCAAGATCGAATCCAACGTTGTTCTGCTCATACCTGGCCGCTGTGCCTTGTTGACTTCGCCGACTTGTTGAAGTCAAGAAAGGATGGGCCCGGAAAAAGCATGTCTGCACGCATTCTGATTGTAGAAGATGAACGGGTCACGGCCGAAGATCTGCGCGACACCCTAACGGACCTCGGCTATAGCGTGACTGCGTCGGTGTCCAGCGGCGCAGAGGCAATTGCGCAGGCCGCCCAGAACCCGCCGGACATCGCTTTGATGGACATCCGCATCCAGGGAGAAATGGATGGCACGGAGGCGGCCCTGGTTCTGCGGGAGCGCTTCAACATCCCGGTGATCTATTTAACGGCCCACGCCGACGGCCCCACCGTGACGCGCGCCAAAGATGCCGCACCTCTCGGTTACATCACCAAGCCATTTCAAGAAGTGGCGCTCCACGCCAGTATCGAGATCGCGCTACACAGGCATCGTGAGGAACTGAAGGCTCGGAAGAAAGAGGAGCTGCTGGCTTCCACCTTGAGGGCCATCTCGGAAGGTGTGATCTCCATGGATCGCCAAGGAAAAGTCACGCTCTTCAATCCCGCGGCCGAAGCGTGGACCGGCAGGAGCAGCCGTGAAGCGCTGGGCCAGCGAGTGGATGAGATCTTCCAGACAATGGCGGGGCCGAACGGAGACAAAGTTAGGAAGTCGTGGGAGCGGGTGCTTTCCGACGGTTCGCTGCAGAACCTGCCTGACGGCACGGCGCTCGTGGTATCCAAGCCACCCGGTAGCGGTAAGGGAGTAATGGGGAGCGTCTCCAGCCACAGCGAGAAGCGGGCCATCAGCGGCAGTGTCGCTCCCATTCGCGATCACAATGGCGACATTGCAGGCGCAGTGCTGGTTTTTGGACGAGCCAGCGAGCATGCCCCACCGAACCGTCCGGCGGTTGGCGCCACGCCCACGGACAACGGAATCAACCTCGGCAACTTTAAGATGATCGCCGCGTCGCCCGCCATGAAACAAGTGCTCGCGTTCGCGCGCCGCGTGGCTCAGAGTGAAGTGTCCACCGTTTTGCTGGAGGGCGAAAGTGGAACCGGCAAGGATGTTCTGGCGCAGTTTCTGCATTACTACGGCCGCAGGCATGAGGGACCGTTCGTACCCCTCAACTGCGCGGCCATTCCAGAAACGCTGCTCGAAAGCGAGCTCTTCGGCTACGAGAAGGGGGCATTCACCGACGCTAGAGCGTCCAAGGCCGGTATCCTGGAGATGGCCTCGAGCGGGTCCATTTTCCTGGACGAAATTGGAGAAATGCCGCTCACCGTGCAAGCCAAGCTGTTGCGGGTTCTAGAGGAGCAGTGTTTCCGGCGGCTGGGCGGCGTGCGGGACATTCAAGTGGATGTGCGCGTAGTGGCGGCCACCAACCGAAGGCTGACCGACGCGATTGAGGAAGGCAAATTCAGGCTGGATCTGTACTACCGGTTGAACGTGATTCAAGTGTCGCTGCCGGCATTGCGAGAACGCAAGGAAGATATTCTGCCGCTCGCGCAGCATTTCATCCAGGTTTACAACGTGAAGTTCAAGCGCAACATCCAGGGGATCTCGCAAACTGCGGCGGCCGCGCTGATGTCCCACCCCTGGCCGGGAAACGTCCGCGAGTTGCGCAACGTTGTGGAACGGGCCATGGTGCTGGAGGAATCCGAGCGCATCCAGAGTTCCAGCCTGTATATTGCATCCAACGGCGCCGGCTCCGGACGCACCAGCGGGCTGCAGGCGGAGACGCCGGAGGCTCCGTTTCAAGCCAGCCTAGCGGAGGCCGAGAAGAACCTGGTAATGAAGGCGCTACACAAGGCCAGCGGCAATCAAACGCGCGCGGCAGTGCTGCTTGGCATCACACGCGATACTCTGCGTTACAAAATGAAGAAGTTCAATTTGCGTTAGAGTAAGCGACGTAACTGAATCTCCCGCCACAGGTCTAACCATTGCCGCCCCGTGGGGTGAGAAAGCGGGACTGTAAGTCGCGGTAATTTGGATTACCATGATCTATCGTAAGTTGGGCAGAACAGGCGAACGAGTCTCCGCGATCGGGCTGGGCGGCTTTCATCTCGGCTTGGCCAAGGATCTCAACCAGGCAGTGCGCGTTATCCGCAGCGCCGTTGGCCGCGGCATTAACTTCCTCGATAATTGTTGGGATTATCACTTAGGCGAAAGCGAGCGGCGCATGGGCGCGGCGCTACGTGACGGTTATCGCGATCAGGTCTTTTTGATGACGAAGTTCGACGGGCGCACCAAGAAATCGGCCGCCCGTCAGATCGATGAGTCGCTGCAGCGCCTGGAAACCGATCACGTGGACCTGATACAGTTCCATGAAAATATCCGCCTGGAGGATCCGGACCGTTTCTTTGCGCCGGATGGACCGCTGGAAGCTTTGCTGGAAGCCAAGAAAGCCGGTAAGATCCGCTTCATCGGATTCACCGGACACAAAGATCCCCTGGTCCATTTGAGAATGCTGGAAGTGGCCGCGCAGCACAAGTTCCGTTTCGATACCTGCCAAATGCCGCTCAACGTGATGGACGCGCATTTTCGCAGCTTCGGCCGTCACGTTTTGCCCAAGCTGGTGGAGCAAGGCATAGGCGTGCTGGGGATGAAACCGCTGGGAGACGGTCACGTATTGAAGTGCAGCGATGTAACGGCCATCGAATGCCTGCACTACGCGCTTACTCTCCCCACCTCTGTGGTGATCACCGGTTGCGAGGACATGGAGCGGCTGGACCAGGCAATTCAGGCCGTGGAAACTTTCCGGCCGCTCACCAACGAACAGGTAACTCAGCTGCTGGCGAGAACCAAACCGATGGCGGAGGCGGGAAGGTGCGAGCCGTTCAAGATTACTTCGTTGTACGACGGCACGGCGCAGAATCCGGAATGGATGGGTGAGGAAGCGCGGGCAGCCGAATCAGGCCCGGCGGGAACTAGTGTCAGTGAGTCAGTGAGTAAATGACGTAATTCACGCCGATGCGGATTCCGAGAGCCGAGTATTTTTCCGGATACTCCGGATCGTCGGCCCACTCCCAGGAGTCTCCGATATCGGAATTGTATGACATCGCCACCATAACGCGGCCCTTGTCGTCCATAATGCCGCGCCAGTGGGCAACCATGCCGCCCTGCGTGCCGTTGCGATAGGTGATGCCGCGCCTGAGGGCCCACTCCCCGGGCACTTGATAGCGATCGTCCAGATCGTACACGGTGTGAAAGATCGAATCGCCATCGGCAATTTCAACCACGGGCCGGTCGGGAAAAACTAGCCGCATGCTCTCGTAAAATCGATCCCATTCTTCCGTACCCCAAAAATCGTCCAGCATCAGGAAACCGCCGCGCAGCAGGTAATCGCGCAGCTTTTGGACCTGGTTATTGGTCAGCTTCCAATCGCCCATTTCGCCTGCGCAGAGCCAGGGCCAATTGTAGACGTCGTCGCCATCATCGAGGTTCACGGGCTGTTCGACGGACCGCACCGATATGCGAGTCAAGCGGCGCAGCGCCAGCGAGAAATGCCGGTCGGCCCGCGGATAATCCTGTGTCCAACTGGTGCCGCCTTCCAGCCACGTGGTTCCCGCGCCATAGCCGTAGAAGCGTCCGAAACGCGCGCGGGGATGCTGCGGATACATCAATCGGGCAAAGACCCATTCGGTCTTATCCTGCCAGTCTGGCGGCATTTCCACGTTGTCGTAAGGTTCCATGCTTCGATAGAGACGCCAGGGACGCTGGAAGCCATACAACGCCGCCGCAAACGATATTGCCGCGCCCAGACACAGCGCACTTCGAAGAGTCATCGCACCTAGTGCGAGAATAGCACCCCGCGACCATCGGAACCGGACGGCGCCGGTTTCGCCGTCGGCGTTTTCGCCCCGAGGTCGAGCGCAAACTGAGGATCGGACCGGGTTCCGGTGATCTTGATCGGTATGCGCGAGCCACCGCCCTTGCTCCGAAAAAGGGCTCCGCCACTTTCAGCAATATTGCCTTCGCTCCGCTGGCCGTTTGCGAGAGTTTGGCGTCAATCCAAACGTCGCCGTGAAGATCCAGGCGCTCGGTCGCCAGCTGGTACGACCCTTGCAAGCGCGCGGAGGCGCCTTCCAGGTCGAAGGCCAGTTCGGAGAATTGGGCTACGCCGTTAGCGAGCTGCACATGGCCTTGAATACTCGATAGGGAGCTGCCGGAAGCCGCGTTGTTGGGATGCCCCTGCGCTTTTCGGCTCGCACTTCGCAGCCGCTCGCGCAAGTCCAGCGATGAGAAGCGAGCGTCGGGAGTGGCGAAATCCCCGTCCAGCCGGAGACGGTTGAGGATGTCCTCGGCGCCCGGTAGAATCCCGAGCTTTCCTCGCCAACGTAAAGCACCGCTGATCGGCGATGTTTTGGACTTCACCACCAGCGGCACGATATCTTCCAGCCGTCCGCGGTCGACGGAGACATCCAACGCGATGTCTCGGAGGCGATCGTCTTGAACGTTGTGCACCACCCCACTGGCAACCAAAGAGGAGCTCTGCAACATGCCATTCATATGCTCGATGGCGACTGAGCCATTCGATGCATCCACCACTGCCTGTAAACTTGCGTGCAACGGCTCCGGACGCCCGCTCACGCTTAAGCTGAACTGGGCGACATTCGCATCGCCCGCGATTTCGACGCGCTGCAGAACTCCTTGAAACCGGCCTTGTGACGAGAGAATGCCCTTCAGGCCGGGCAACGTCGCCAGATCGCAACTCGCCATCGTGTAGGTTCCTTGCAACGGAGTAAAGCTGGGATCGCGCGCATTCCACGGACCCAGGCGGCCGGCAGCGTCAATATCCGCCCGCGGCTGGGAACTGACCAGAATCGCGCTGAAGTCGGCAGCGTGGCCTGGATGGAAATTCTTTACGCGCAGGTGAGCGAGCTCAAAATGGAGCGCCGGCAGAATCGCTACCTGTGCGTGTTCCGAGACAATTTCACCGATGCTGACTGTGGGGGGGATACTAACTGTCCATGCCTGCTTGGGCGCGGCGATTGTGGATCCGCTCACCGTTGGAATCTGCAACGACAGGCCTTCCAGCACGAGCGTCCGTATATGCCACGGCAGCACATCGGACTGTGCGTCCACCGCGGTTGCTTGGACCAAAGGGTGGGCGCTATCGTTTCCCACCAACATGCCGCGCGCCTGCACGTGAACTCGAGGTAAGAATGTTACCTCGAAGCTCTGAAACCGTGCCTCGGCTCCGAACTGGTCATGCAGCATTTCCGCTGCGCGGACCCGTATGGCATTCTTCAGCGCGGGTGCAAAGACGTAGGCTCCCAGCACGAGCACCAGGCACGCCGCAACAAGACACACCCCTACCCAGAGGATCAGCCGGCGTTGTTTTGGTCCCATGTTGAGAAGTGGGGCCTCTCGCGAAGCCCCCGCCTTCTTTTATGTAAACGTCGTTAACGTTGCACGAGCGGACTTCGCAGAGCCTCGTCGTTGATCATGCTCTCGGCCAACTGGGTGAGCTTCTGATCGGCCCTCTTTTCCTCCTGCAGCGTTTGCTCCAGCAGCGACGCCGCTTCGGTCATGCCGAGGGTTTGCGCGAATGTCCGAGCCGATCCATAGGCGGCGATCTCGTAGTGCTCCACGCGGTTGGCGGCGGCGATCAGCCCCGCATCGCGCAAGGACGATTGGTCGATGTCGCTGACAACGTCTTCCCCTTCACTGACCAGCCCCTTCATTGCGTCGCAGGTGTGGGTCTTGGGCTCTTGACCCAGCGTTCGGAAGACGGTCTCCAGGCGGCTGACGTGGCCTTCGGTCTCGAGCAAATGGGATTCGAACGCCTGGCGGAGAGACTGCGAAGTGGCGGCTTCGGCCATTTTTGGCAGAGCCTTTACCAGGCGGCGCTCAGCATCGTAAAGGTCCTCCACCTGTTCCAAAAACAGATCTTCCATGGTTTCGATTTTCATAATGACGCTCCTTAAGTAGGATTGGAGTGTTCACTCCTGGTGGTTAGACCGAATCCCGGCAAAAGGTTGGTCATTTTTTCTCGGAGGTAAAAACTTGGTTCGCGATTGACAATCGCGTAACTTCGGCTACGGCTCAACCGGCCGCAAAGAATCGTTGGTGGCCAGTAGCGCCTCAGTCTCTTCGCGTCTGCGCGCGGGGCCGTATACATGACCTTGCACCTTGTCGCAGCCCAGCACTCGAACCAGGTCCAGCTCGGCGCGTGTTTCCACGCCTTCGGCCACTACGCTCAGGTTCATGCTGTGCGCCATTCGAACAATACTTTGGATCACGGCGAGCGACCCTTCGGGCTCATGCAGGTTGCGCAGGAACGACTGGTCGATCTTGAGTGAATCCACCGGCAGCATGTTCAGATAGCTCAAGGACGAATAGCCGGTGCCGAAATCGTCGATCGCGATGCTGACGCCCAGATTCCGGATCTGCGTCAAGCGGGCAGCCGCTTGGGGAAGGTCCTTCATGATGTAGCTTTCGGTCAGCTCCAGCTCCAGGCGGTCCGGAGGCAGCTTGCTCAGCGCCAGCGCGGCAGCCACCGTTTCGAGAAAATCCCGCCGCTCAAACTGCAAAGCGGACACGTTGACGGAAATGCGGGCGGCGCGATGGCCGGCTTTGTGCCAGCTGGCGGCTTCCAGACAGGCCCGCTGGATGACCCACGATCCGATGTCGATAATGAGGCCGGTCTCTTCGGCGATGGGAATAAACTGCTTCGGCGAGATGCTCCCGTAAATGGGATGCCGCCAGGTGAGCAGCGCCTCCAGCCCCTGCACTCTCCCGTTCATACTGACCACGGGCTGGTAGAGCAGCTCGAACTCCTGGTGCTCCAGCGCGCGGCGCAGCGCGTTTTCCAGGCGTAGCCGCTCCAGGCTGGCGGTATGGTCTTTGTCGCGAAACAAGACCACATCGTTCTTTCCGCTATTCTTGGCATGGTACATGGCCAAGTCCGCATTCCGCAGCAGCTCCGCAACAGTCTGGCCGTGTCGGGGGAAGAGGGCCACGCCGATGCTGGCGGTAACAAACAGCTCGTTGTCCTCAATCTGGTGGGGCACTCGAAAAGCGTTCAAAAATTCCTGGGATGCCAGCACCGCGGCTTGCTCATCCGGCTGGCGCGTGAGCACAATAGTGAACTCGTCGCCGCCCATGCGACCGGCCAGATCGTCTTCGGTGAGCAACAGTTTCAGACGCTGGCCTACTTCCTTCAGCAACCGGTCGCCCATGGCGTGGCCCAGGATGTCGTTGATCTGTTTGAAGCGATCGAGATCGATGAAAAGAACGGCCAGGCTGCCGGACCGGTCGCTCGCGTCCACGAGCGCAGACTCCAGCAGCTCCATGAAGTAGGACCGATTCGGCAGGCCGGTGAGCGAGTCATGCCGGGCCTGAAACTCCAGCCGCTCGGTGAATCCGCGTTGCTCCAGGGCCCGCGCGGCCAGACGGCTGGCGGCCTGCAGCAGCTCGGCATCGCCATCGTCACGCGGTTGCCTGGTTTTGTAGTGCAGCGCCAGCATTCCGAGAAGAATGCCGTCGGCGGACAAAATGGGCGTGGAACGGCAGGATTCAATCCCGAGCTGTCCGGCGAAGTGCGCGCGGTCCGCCCAAAATGGACAGCCGCGTACGTCGTCCCAGAACACCGTACCACGAGCCACTTCAGCGGCCGGCAATCCCGCGGTATCGCGCAACACGCGGAACGGCTTTAAGAGGCGCAACCCTTCGGGGGGAAAGCCGGCGCCACCGCCCAGGTGAGCATCTCGTCCCGCAGCAGCAGCAAGGAGCACAGCGCTTCGGGGCATTGTGCCTCCACCAGTTCCACCACTTCCGCCAGAATGGTGTCGATACTCTCGTTTTCGGCCACCATCTCGAGCACGCGGTTGCGGTTCTTCTCCAGGCTTTGCAATCGGTCGCGCTCGGATTGGATTCTGTGCTCCAATACGACCCGGCCGACGCTGCGCGCCATCAATTCGATCAATTCGCGATCGGAGTGCGAAAACAGCCGCTCGGAGCCCTCGAATGGACCTGAAAAACTAAGCGTCGCAAACAGTTCCGAGCCCAGCCAGACCGGCGTTCCAATATACGTTTCGAATTCGGCGCGAGGGCCGCCGCCGGCCAGAGTTGGCTCGGATGCCATCACCGTTCGGAGCCGGCCCGTTATGGTATCGGCACGTGTCTGCCACAACGGGATCAGGGCGCCGCCGTTCAGATCCAACGGGCCATACGAAGCTTGGACCGCTCCGTTTTTGCCCTCCACTTGAAGCAGCACTCCCAAGGGCAGATGAAAAAGCTGGCAGCCGGTTTCCAGATGATCTTTGAGCGCCTGCTCCAGAGTGACGTAGCTGGTGGTGCTCAGCCGGTGCAGTTGCTTCAGCTGTTCGGCAAAGCGGCCGGATTCGCCAGGTTTCTGGCTATCGGAAGCGGGGAAGTGCGGCGCTCTGGGTTCGGTAAGATCGCCCAGCGCTTGCCCGGCATCCTGAACCGCTACCGGACGCCCACGTTCGAATAACAATCGCCTCACCACGGCCAGCCGCATGCGCCTGCCATCCCTGGCGATGGCCGTAACATTCACCTGCTGCGGGCCGCCGCCTCCCAACTGCACGAGAATCTGTTCGCGGGAACTCATCCAGGATTCCGCTTCGAGCAACAGGCTGAGATGCATGGTTGCCGCTTCTTCGAGGGGGTACCCGAGCATCCCCGCCATGGAAGCGTTCATCTCCACGACGTTTCCGTCCAGGTCGAAGGAGTAAACGCAAAGGGGGGAATCGCGCGATGTTTCCGGGCCGTCGATTGGGACTAATGCGAACTGTGGCGAGATGGCCATAACTATCTTTCTTCAGTCCAACGATGTTACCTCTCCACAAGGATGGCGACGCTAGCCAGTTACCCTACTAGGCTCCCGGCCAGCCTCTTCCCCGTCGCCAGCTTTCGGGTTGGCGCGAGGCTTCACACGACGCTTTACCCGAGTGATCGGCACGTTCAGGATGATCGAGAGCAACGTAAAAAGCAATGACGAACTCTGAACCACAACCTTCATGGGGAGGCGACTTGGTACATTGTCCCATATGCCGCAAGCCAACATGCCGCTGAGCAAGGGCCCGCCCCGGACCGGCGCCCCGCGCGAACCAAGAACCGCCGAACCCCGGTGGCCGGCCGTACTTGCGCTCCTGGCGGCGGGCGGAATGCATCTCATCATTCCCGCGCCCCTGCGCTTCGGGCAGGAATGGCTCTTGCTCGCGATTGTTACAGTACTGCTAATACCCACGGTAGTGGCGCACCGAATTGGGAAACACCTTCTCAACCGCGTACTGAGCCACATCGTGCTGAGCGCCGTAACGGCGTCCATGGTTTGGTCCCTGGCCCTTCTGATCCGCCGCCTGCCTCTGCATCTGGACCCTCCCCAAGAGCTGTTACGAGCCGCCGTGGCGTTGTGGGTAGTAAATATTCTGGTGTTCGCGTCCTGGTATTGGCGCCTGGACGCCGGCGGTCCGAATCAGCGCGACCTTCGGGACGAACACAAAGAAGGCGCTTTCCTGTTTCCTCAAATGATTACTCCCTGGGAAAGCGACAAAAACTGGCGGCCCGGTTTCGTGGATTATCTGTTTTTGGCATTCAACACCAGCACCGCTTTTTCGCCCACCGACGTTCCGGTTCTCTCGCGCTGGGCCAAGCTGATGATGATGGTGCAAGCTTTGATTTCACTGGCGACCGTGGCGCTGCTGGCGGCCCGGGCAGTGAATATTCTGTGACGAGAAGTCAAAATATAACGTCAGAGATAAACCAGGCGCGAGGCGTGAGCTAAATTACACAGCGGAATATCGGTAGATATCTCAATGGGCCGCAATATATTCCTGGAATATCAGCCTAAAGCGGCGTAGTATAGGTCAGGCCAAGGTCCGGTTTGTGTCCGGCTTTTTGCGAACTGCGTGTTGCGCGGCAGTTTTTGGCACCCTAGCGGTGGCACTGTCGTCCTCTGCGCCCGCGCAAACCGTGACCGCGACCATTGCGGCCGGCTCGGGACCGGTCGCGGTGGCCACAAATCCCATCACGAATAAAATCTACGTCGCCAACTCTGCGGCCTCCACCGTGACGATGATTAACGGGGCCAGCAACAGCACGGCCACCGTGGCCGTTGGATCGCATCCCTACGCGTTGGCGGTGAACCCGGTGACGAACAAAATCTACGTCGCCAACGAGTACAGCAACAATGTGACAGTGATCGACGGCGCAACGAACATGACGACAACTGTGGTTGCGGGCGTCGAGCCTCATTCCATAGCTGTAAATCCGGTGACGAACAAGATCTACGTCGCTAACACTGGTACTGCCAACGTGACGGTGATTAACGGCGCAACAAACGGCACCACCACCGTGGCGGCGGGAACCGTGCCTTTTTCGCTGGCCATCAACCCGGTGACCAACAAGATTTACGTCGCCAACTTTGGCAACAACAAGGTGACGGTGATCGACGGCGCTACGAACGGTACAACAACGGTAGCCGTGGGTTCCAGCCCCTACTCAGTGGCAGTGAACCCGGTAACGAACAAGATCTACGTCGCGAACCTAATTGGCGACAACGTGACCGTGATCGACGGCGCGAGCAACAGCACGACTGCGGTGGCGGCGGGCGTGCAGCCTTATTCGGTGGCGGTGAACTCAGTGACGAACACGATCTACGTGGCCAATGCCGGCAGCGCCAACGTGACGGTGATCAACGGCGCCACCAACAGCCCGGCAACCGTGGCGGTGGGAACGGGGCCCGAGTCGGTAGCCGTGAACCCGATGACGAACCAGATCTATGTCGCCAGCTCCAGCAGCGGGAAGGTAACGGTGATCGACGGCGCCAGCAATAACACGACAACCTTGACAGCGGGAACAACACCGGATGCCGTGGCGGTGAACCCGGTGACGAACAAGATCTACGTGGCCAACTCCGGCAGCGCGAATGTAACGGTGATTGACGGCGCCACTTACAGAACGACGACGCTGGCAACGGGAGACGAACCCCAGGGGGTGGCGGTAAACCCTGCAACCAACAAGATATACGTGTCCAACGCTACCGGCAGCGTGACGGTGATCGACGGCGTCACGAGCAGCACGACTACCGTGGGGGCGGGAAACGATCCGTCCTACATGGCGGTGAACCCAGTGACGAACAAGATCTACGTCGGTAACTATTACAGCGGCAACGTGACGGTGATCGACGGCGCGACGAACAGCACGACAACCGTAGTTACGGGTTCAAACCCCATTGGCGTGGCTGTAAACCCGGTGACGAATAGGACTTATGTCACCAACTTCCAAGGTAACAGCGTTACTGTAATCGACGACGCCACCAACAACACGACGACTGTAACGACGAGTATCGACGGCCCCTGGGATGCACTGGCGGTGAACCCGGTGACAAACACGATTTATGTCGGCAACTACCTAGGCGGCAACATTACTGTAATCGACGGCGCCACTGACAGCACGACGAGTGTAGCTGCGGTTGCACTCTCTGGAGGGTTTACTACACAGGGGGGGCCCTATTTCGCGGCAGTGAACCCGTTTACGGACAAGATCTACGTCGCTGACTCATACGCAGGCCAAGCCGTGACCGTGATTGACGGCGCTACCAACAGCACGGTCACCGTGCCTGTGGGATATGCGCCCGTTGGGGTGGCGGTGAACCCGTTTACGAACAAGATCTACGTCGCCGATTTCGAATCCGGAGTGAAGGTGATTGACGGTGCCACCAATAGCGTGACGGCGACCTTTGAAATCCCCGAGCTCATCTTGAACGTGGTGGTAAACGTAGTGACGAACAAGATCTACGTTTTGAATGAATACGGAAGCGCCGTGACAGTGATCGACGGTGCCACCAACAGCACCACTACCGTAGGGACGGGATCGGGGCCGACGGTTGCGGCAGTGAACCCGGTGACGAACAAGATCTACGTCGCCAACACTCAAGGCAACACTGCAACGGTGATCGATGAACAGCAGGTGCAGCCCGTTCCGCTCACCACCACGATCGCCACGCTTGCGGGCAACCAAACCAACAACCCGACTCCCACGTTCACCTTCACCGCCGCCAGCACAACCTCTACCGTCCCGAGCGGAGTCTTCTTCCAAGTCGACACCTGGCAAAATGCCTGGACCGCGGCCACCGGGAGTAATCCGACGTTCACAGGTACGGTCGCGGCATTGCAGCCGGGCTTCCATATTCTTTACGCCTTTGCCGTCGACGGCCAGGAAGGTACTTCCACTCAGTCGGGATCGCCGCTGACTGGCGCTATTCAGGCTTATGGGTTCCTGGTGACACCTCCTTAGCAAGAGGACCCAGAGAAAAGCAAATGGGCTGCCATTTTCAAAAAGTTCTCGCCACTTTGGCCGTCGCGCTGTCGGGCGTCGGGTACGGTCAAACCGTGACCGCGACCATTGCGGCCGGCTCGGGAGCCGTCGCAGTGGCCACAAATCCCATCACAAATAAGATTTACGTCGCCAACTCTGCAGCCTCCACCGTGACGGTGATCGATGGGGCCAGCAATAGCACGGCGACCGTGGCGGTGGGCTCGCACCCCTACGCTTTGGCGGTGAACCCGGTGACGAACAAAATCTACGTCGCCAACGAGTACAGCAACAATGTCACAGTGATCGACGGCGCAACGAACATGACGACAACTGTGGTTGCGGGCGTCGAGCCTCATTCCATAGCTGTAAATCCGGTGACGAACAAGATCTACGTCGCCAACGCTGGTACTGCCAACGTGACGGTGATTAACGGCGCAACAAACGGCACCACCACCGTGGCGGCGGGAACCGTGCCGTTTTCGCTGGCCATCAACCCGGTGACCGACAAGATTTACGTCGCCAACTTTGGCAACAACAAGGTGACGGTGATCGACGGCGCTACCAACAGCACAACTTCGGTAGCCGTGGGCTCCAGCCCCTACTCAGTGGCCGTGAACCCGGTGACGAACAAGATCTACGTCACGAACCTAATCGGCAATAACGTGACGGTGATCGACGGCGCTACCAACAGCACGACTGGCGTGGCGGCGGGCGTGCAGCCTTATTCGGTGGTAGTGAACTCGGTAACGAACGCGATCTACGTGGCCAACGCCGGAAGCGCCAATGTGACGGTAATCAACGGCGCCACCAACAGCACGGCAACCGTGGCGGTTGGAACGGCGCCCGAGTCGGTTGCGGTGAACCCGACGACGAACCAGATCTACGTGGCCGACTCCAGCAACGGGAAGGTAACGGTGATCGACG
Organism: Bryobacterales bacterium; assembly: GCA_963747945.1. GTDB lineage: Bacteria > Acidobacteriota > Terriglobia > Bryobacterales > Bryobacteraceae > Palsa-89. Next base: position 375,619 of record CAVVHB010000019.1, on the reverse strand, counting down.
GCGCCAGCAATAACACAACAACCTTGACAGCGGGAACAACACCGGATGCCGTGGCGGTGAACCCGGTGACGAACAAGATCTACGTGGCCAACTCCGGCAGCGCGAATGTGACGGTGATCGACGGCGCCACTTACAGAACGACTACTTTGCCGGCGGGAGACGCACCCGACGGGGTGGCGGTGAACCCGGTGACCAACAAGATCTACGTCGGCAACTATAGCAGCAACTACGTGACGGTGATTGACGGCGCCACCAATAACACCACTACCGTAGGGACGGGAGCGAGCCCTTATCCGGTACCTACGTTGGCTTGCGAAACGGTTGTGTGTTTGGCGGTGAACCCACTGACGAACAAGATCTACGTCGCTAACGCTGGCACTGCGACCGTGACGAAAATCGACGGCGCAACTGACAGCACGACGACGGTGGCAGTGGGAAACCAGCCGTTCGCGGTGGCGGTGAACCCGGTGACGAACAAGATCTACGTCGCCAACTATAACAGGTAACGACGTGACGGTAATCGACGACGCCACCAACAACACGACGACGATAGCGACGGGTGCCGGCCCCTTCGATCTGGCGGTGGACCCGGCGACGAACATGACCTATGTCGCCAACTACCTGGGTGGCAACATCACTGTAATCGACAACGCCACTGACGGAACGACCACTCGTGGATACGGTAGTGGAGGGTCCCTATTCGGTGGCGGTGAACCCTGTGACGAACAAGATCTATGTCGGTGAATCATACGCAAGGCCAAGCGGTGACCGCGATCGACGGCGCTACCAACAGCACGGCCACCGTGGCCGTGGGATATGCGCCCGTTGGGGTGGCGGTGAACCCTGTGACGAACAACATCTATGTCGCCGATTTCGCCTCCGGAGCGAAGGTGATCGACGGCGCCACCAATAGTGTGACGGCGACCTTTGAAAATCTCTCCACGGCCCCCTTGAACGTGGTGGTAAACGCAGTGACGAACAAGATTTACGTTCTTGGCTGGTATACGGGGGATGTGACAGTGATCGACGGCGCCACCAATAGCACAACTACCGTAGGGACGGGAGAGGGGCCTACGTTTGCGGCAGTGAACCCGGTGACGAACAAGATCTACGTCAGCAACTTTGAAGGCAACACTACAACGGTGATCGACGAACAGCAGGTGCAGCCCGATTCCACTCAGCCACCACGATCGCCCCGCTTCCGGGCAACCAGACCGACAACCCAACTCCCACCTTCACCTTCACCGCCGACAGCACAACCTCTACCGTCCCGAGCGGAGTCTTCTTCCAAGTCGACACCTGGCAAAATGCCTGGACCGCGGCCACCGGGAACGGCGCGACGTACTCGGGTACGGTCGCGGCATTGCAGCCGGGCTTCCATATTCTTTACGCCTTTGCCGTCGACGGCCAGGAAGGTACTTCCACCCAGTCGGGATCGCCGCTGACTGGCGCCATTCAGGCTTATGGGTTCCTGGTGACACCTCCTTAGCAAGAGGACACAGAGAGAAGCAAATGGGCTGCCATTTTCAAAAAGTTCTCGCCACTTTGGCCGTCGCGCTGTCGGGCGTCGGGTACGGTCAAACCGTGACCGCGACCATTGCGGCCGGCTCGGGAGCCGTCGCGGTGGCCACAAATCCCATCACGAATAAAATCTACGTCGCCAACTCTGCGGCCTCCACCGTGACGATGATTAACGGGGCCAGCAACAGCACGGCCACCGTGGCCGTTGGATCGCACCCCTACGCGTTGGCGGTGAACCCGGTGACGAACAAAATCTACGTCGCCAACGAGTACAGCAACAATGTCACAGTGATCGACGGCGCAACGAACATGACGACAACTGTGGTTGCGGGCGTCGAGCCTCATTCCATAGCTGTAAATCCGGTGACGAACAAGATCTACGTCGCCAACGCTGGTACTGCCAACGTGACGGTGATTAACGGCGCAACAAACGGCACCACCACCGTGGCGGCGGGAACCGTGCCTTTTTCGCTGGCCATCAACCCGGTGACCGACAAGATTTACGTCGCCAACTTTGGCAACAACAAGGTGACGGTGATCGACGGCGCTACCAACAGCACGACTGGCGTGGCGGCGGGCGTGCAGCCTTATTCGGTGGTAGTGAACTCGGTAACGAACGCGATCTACGTGGCCAACGCCGGAAGCGCCAATGTGACGGTAATCAACGGCGCCACCAACAGCACGGCAACCGTGGCGGTTGGAGCGGCGCCCGAGTCGGTTGCGGTGAACCCGACGAAGAACCAGATCTACGTGGCCGACTCCAGCAACGGGAAGGTAACGGTGATCGACGGCGCCAGCAATAACACAACAACCTTGACAGCTGGAAAAACTCCCGAAGGGGTGGCGATCAACCCGGTGACGGACAAGATCTACGTGGCCAACTCCGGCGGCGCCAACGTGACAGTGATTGACGGCGCCACGAACAGAACGACTACCGTGCCAGTGGGAAGCGGCGGCGAGGCGGCGACGGTAAACCCTGTAACCAACAAGATATACGTCTCCAACTCTTTGAGCAACAACGTGACGGTGATCGACGGTGCCACCAACACCACGATCGCGACCGTAGCGACGGGATCGGGCCCTTATCTGATGGACGTGAACCCACTGACGAACAAGATCTACGTCGCCAACCAAAATAACGGCAATGTGACCGTAATCGACGGCGCCACTAACAGCACGACGACGGTGCCGGCGGGAAACGATCCGTTCTCGGTGGCGGTGAACCCGGTGACAAACAAGATCTATGTCGTCAACTACGGCATCGGTACCGGCGGCACGGTGACGGTAATCGACGGCGCCACCAACGCCACAACAACGATAGCGACGGGTCTCGGCCCCAATGCAGTGTCGGTAAACCCGGTGACAAACAAGATCTACATCGCCGACTACCAAGCCAACAGCGTGACTGTAATCGACGGCGCCACTAACAGCACGACGACGGTAGCTACGGGAACAAATCCCTATTCGGTGGGGGTGAACCCAGTGACCAACAAGATGTACGTTGCCAACGCCGGCAGCGCCAATGTGACGGTAATCGATGGCGTCACCAACAGCACTACAACCGTGGCAGCGGAAGACCGCCCCGTTTGGTCGTCGGTGAACCCGTTTACGAACAAGAGCTACATCGCCGACATTTTCGGCTCCGCGGTGACGGTGATTGACGGCGCCACCAACAGCGCGCAGAATGTGCCTGCGGACGACCCTTTGTTTATAATCGCAAACCCAACTACGAACAAGATCTACACGACGCCTGAATACCCAGCCTTCGTGACGGTCATCGATGGCGCCACCAACAGCACGACCAGCGTAGGGCCGGGATTAGGTTCCGGCGATGCGGCGCTGAACCCGGTGACGAACACCTTCTACGTTCCCAACTATTTCAGCAACAACGTGGCGGCGATCGTCGAACAACAGGTGCAACCCATCCCGCTTACCACAACGATCACCCCGCTAGCGGGCAATCAGACCAACAGCCCGACCCCCAGCTTCACTTTCAGCGCTGCCAGCACCACGGCCACGGTCCCGAACGGCGTGTTCTTCCAAGTGGACACATGGCAATATGCATGGACCGCGGCCACTGGGAGCAATCCGACGTTCACGGGTACAGTCGCGGCCTTGCAGCCGGGCTTCCATATTCTGTACGCCTTTGCCGTTGACGGGCAGGAAGGTACGTCCACTCAGGCAGGCTCGCCGCTCACCGGCGCCATCCAGGCCTATGGATTCCTGGTGACGCCGCTTAGGGCAGCCAGTGAAGATGCAAAAATCCACCACGAAAGGAGGTGTTTCCATGAAACATGAGGTTCAACAAAAGCAAGCATGGTTCGCTCCCAAACTTGTCACTTTTGGCGAAGTCAATGCTTTGACCTTGACCAAGGTCACCAAGTACATCAATGTTGGTGACGGGGTCATATTCGGCATAGCCATCAGTCCCAATCCAGGGTATCCCGGAGAGCCTTCCAGCGGATTCGTCAGTATTTAATCCACCCGCAAGCGTCTCAGCACGCTCCGTGGTGAACGGGTTCTCGCGACGGGGAGCGATTTTCGAGCCACGGACTTGAGGGTCGCGCCCCATCGGGAGGATCACGTTTACTGAGCATCGAGAGTAAAGTTTTCGATCGAGGTCTTGGCGCTTCGATCGATCCGGATGAGCGCTCGATGAAACAGTACCTGGATGGCATCGAACTGTCGTATCATCGATTCCCGCGGAACCGGGAAATCGAGAATTCGGTTACCGGAATCGCCGACAAGTCCAACGGCTTGACAACTGGCCGCGATAAAACATCGCGCTTTCCCAAGCTTTGGATGGGCTGGCGCCGGCGGTGCCATCAGCGGAGGATCACACCCGGATAACCCCTATCCGCGGTTCCACTCCTGCCAATCGATCCCGGTGGGGGCTGGTAAAGAGTGGTAACGAATTCCCTCGGCCGGAATCGTGTTTTAGTATCCGCCTCAAATCTCGATTGCGAACCCGCGGCGAAACGTCCGCCCTCCGTGACGCCGACCACCCTCAGGCTAATCACCAGGATCAACGCGAGCGTCACTTGGATCAGCGCTTTGCGCCACCCGGCTGGCTGCGTTGTGGCCCGGGCGCCCGAAGCAAGATGCAACAACGTCAGCGCGGATTCCTCACTCGTCGCGCAGGGCCGTCATCGGATCGACGCATACGGCACGCCGGGCAGGCCCCAGAGACGCGACGATTACGATTAACGCAAGAAGAACCGAGGTGAGCGCGAATGTCGTGGGGTCCAGCTCGCTCACGCCGTACAGCATCGAGCGGATAGAGCGCGTCACCGCCCACGCGCCTCCCAAGCCCAACGCGATGGCCAACAGAACCAGCACGCCGGTTTCGCCCAGCACCATACGCAGGACGTCGGACTGCCGCGCACCCATCGCCATGCGGATGCCGATTTCGCGAGTGCGGCGGGCAACCAGATAAGACATCGTTCCGTAGACTCCGGCCGCGGCGAGAACCAGAGCGATCAGCGCAAAGCTTCCGAGAAACATCACTTGAAAGCGCTCCGGCGCCAGTGCCGCGTCCCGTCGTTGATCCATGGTCTTCACGTCGAAAATCGGTTGATCGCGATCCACCGCGCGAACCTGCTGTTCGATGGCCCTGACGGTAGACCCCGGCTCGCCGGCGGTGCGAACCAGAAACGCCGCCCAGCGGTAACCGGGAATCCCGGCGCAGGTGCAGCGGTAAACCATCGACGGCGAATCGCCGCCGAGCGAGGCGCCACGGACGTTGCCCACTACGCCGAGGATGGTCCAGGTGGCGTTGAAATTGTCCGGACCATATGCGATCCGCCGGCCCAGTGGATCCTCGTTGGGGAAGATCCGGCGGACGAACGCTTCATTCACCACCACCGGTTCGGAGGGAAGAAAGCCGTGATTCGCCGGTACCGGCGTTCGGACGAAATCATGCGCGTCGAAAACGCGGCCGCTTTGGAGCGGGATTCCCAAGGTGCGGAAGAACTCAGGGCTAACGATTGTGTTGTTGATAATCGGCCGGTCGGCGAAGGCTACCAGAGGACGCCCGACGACGCGAATACGCCCGATCTGGTAAAAATCCTCGTCGCCCAATGGAATATCCTCCGCTAGGGTTGCCGAGCGCGCCATCGGAAGATGCTGCAAGCGGTCCAGCACCTCTGCATAGAACGGACCGTAGTCGCGATCCATAGGACCGATTGCATTCATTCGAAAGGTGAGCAGATGATCGGATGGAAAACCCAGCTCGGTATGAGCAAGATGGAGGAAACTGCGCACCAGCAGCCCAGCGCCAATCAGCAATACCAGGGAAACGCCAATCTCCGCCACCACCAGGGTTTTTCTGATACGTGCCGCGCCGCGGGCAGCGCTGTGCGTGAGGCCAGCGGATTTGAGCGCCCCCTGAATGTTGATTCCGGCTGCGGAGAGCGCGGGAACGATGCCAAAAAGAAGACTGGTGGCGAGCATGAGCGCGATGGTAAATGCAAGCACGCGCCAGTCCAGCGAAATGGCTGGATAACGAACCAGAATTGCGGGCTTGATGGCATCCAGGACATGCACCGCCAGCCATGCGAGACCGATTCCCGCCAATCCGCCGGGTACAGCGAGGACCAGGCTTTCAGTGAGCATTTGGCGAATGATGCGGCCGCGGCCTGAGCCGAGCGCCAGCCGGACAGCCAACTCGCGCTGCCGGCTTCCCGCCCGCGCTAACAGCAAATTGGCAATGTTCGCGCAGGCGATCAGCAGAACCAGACCAACCGCGCCGACCAGCATCAGTAGCGCGGGACGCACCTGTCCGGTGATATGCTCTTGCAGCGGAGTTGCCCCAATCACCAGGTCGCTCCGAAAAGCATTTTTCCTGAATTCCTTGGGATAGAGAGAGCGGATGGCGTACGTCAGGCGATTCATTTCCGTCGCGGCTTGCCCCGGCGTTACTCCAGGCTTTCGCCGCGCGATCATGAAGACGATGAAAATGCCACGTGTGGGCGAGACTGGAAAGCCGTCCGTCGCTCTGTCGAGCGTTGAGGGCAGCCAGAGCTGAGTGCCGCGGGGAAAGTCGAACCCTTGCGGCATCACGCCAACGATGGTGCGGGGCAGGCGGTCCAGCGCGATGGTTTTTCCAAGGATGTGAGGATCGCTGCCCAGACGATTTCGCCAGAAGGCATAGCTCAAAACCGCCACTGGAGGCGCCTTCGGCCCCTCTTCATCGGGAGCGAGATAGCGTCCCAGCATGGCCTCGGTGCCCGTCACACGGAAGAATGACGGCGAAACGCTAGTGGCATCCAGCTGCTCCGGCCTCTCTACGCCAGTCCAATTCAAGGTGGTCGGTAGCAACGAGCCCAACGAGGCGACATCTTCGAAAATCCGGTTTTGCTCGCGAATAGCGAAATAGTCCGGAGCAGCGCCTTCATCCTGTTGCGCGGGTCCGGACCTCTCGCTGATCCAATCGATTCGATCGGAATTGGGATAGGGCAGCGGGCGAATAAGAATTGAATTGGCCACGCTAAACACCGTGGTATTGGCGCCGATGCAAACGGCCAGCGTCAGTGTGGCGGCCAGAGCCAGAAACGGATCGCGGCGCAGGTTGCGGGCCGCGTAGCGTGCATCCTCCCAAAAGCTATCAATCATGCTGGTCCCCCGGGCATCCCGGCATTCGTCTTTGTATTGGGCGACGTGGCCTACCTGCCGCAATGCGGCGTAGCGAGCATCCCCCGGATCCATTCCGGCGGCGAGATTCTGCTCCATTTGACGGTCAAAGTGGAAGCGGAGTTCCTCTTCCAGCTCACGTTCTACGGCGGCGCGCTCGAATAGCGAACGAAAACGCATGCGGAGTACGCGGAGCCATCGCATGGAGTTCTAAGCCCGTACAATGGCGGAAATGGCGCTCGAAAGCCGCTCCCAACTGATGGCTTCCCGCTCCAGTTGCCGGCGTCCCGCCCTGGTGAGTGAATAATATTTGGCTCGGCGATTGTTGTCGCTTTCGCCCCATTTGGCTTGAATCCAGCCCTGTTGCTCCAGGCGGTGGAGCGCCGGATAAAGCGAGCCCTGCTGGACTTGCAGAACTTCATTGGACATTTGCGTGATTCGCTGCGCGATCGCCCAGCCGTGCATCGGCTCAATCGCCAGCGTCTTGAGAATCAATAGATCGAGAGTGCCCTGGACCAGATCGGTAGGCTTGCTCATGCGCTCCCCAAGATTATCTACAAGAGATCACGGATGTAGATTACACCCAGTGATCGTAGTAATCAAGGGGGTGGTTGCAGGGGCGTTGTGAAGGATCTTGGCTTGTATGCGCCACCCGCGTCGGCTAGCCTGGATTGGGTGGAAGTTCGACAACTTAATCGATAGAATGCGCGCCAACAAGACCGGTTGGAACCGAGCCGGCCATAGTCCGCTGCGGCCTCTCGATGTAGCGGAATTCTACGAATTGTCTACCCCAGTTCTCTGGCCGCCTGGAACGCCGTAGAAGGCCCGGGGCGCAGGAGCGACGACCCTCAGGATCGCTATCTCGACCGCTTTACATCTGGACTGACGGCCGAGGAGGCCGCTCGTATGAGGACGATCCAGGGCCTGTTCGAGAAATTCCAAACTTTCGTCAACTTCGGCCCGGCCCCCGGACCCGTTAGTCTATGCGCTCTGGCTCAGGCGGCATCAGCGGCTCGTCCCAGCGTCTCCTGTGACCTGCCGATCAGTTATCCCAGAAATGTGGGTGGACGACGGCACCGGAGTTTGGCGAAAGCGTCGCGATGGAGAACGCTACCCGATTGCAGGGAGATGAGCGGCTCCGCAGCTCCATCGCGACGCGGCCGGTTCCCGCTAAACCTTTCATTTTCAATGGGACGGCGGCTTTTCCACAGACCCGTTCGATGAGCGATATCCCCATCGGGACGGCAAAACAGCCTGTTCAACGCAATGGTGTAGCCTCCTTAATGGAGGGCGGCTTATACTCGGAGTCACCAATCGCGCTATGCATAAGCCAATCAAGTACGTCGAAAAAGCCGTGACTATGGCGGCCGGTGCCGCCTGGGTTGTGTTTGACAAACTCAACCAAATCAACCAGAACCCGTCGTTCACCCCGGCCTGGTCAGACAAGCCGCTGCTGAAGAGCTACGAGAAGCAGAAGCCGCCACTCGGCTGGCCGCGCGAGACCGATTCTCTGTGTCCGCGCTGCGTCCCCGAGATTCGCCAGCAGATCGTGGACGGTAAGCTGCCGCACGAAATCCTGCTGAACGAGAAGGTGGGCGAGATCAAGGCCACCATCATCGAGCGCGACGGCAAGATCCTGATGGTCAAGGAATGCCCCAAGCACGGCCGCTTCGAGGACGTGATGTCCATGGATCCGGCCTTCTTCAAACATCTGGAAGACGTTTTCCCCGGCCGCGACATCCGCGCGCACGCTGACGAGAAACTGCACAATCACGGAACCAGCACCATTAAGCACGGCCGCGGCTCGGTGCTGACCATCGACCTCACCAACCGCTGCAACATGATGTGCGATCCCTGTTTCATGGACGCGAACCAGGTGGGCTTCGTGCATGAGCTGACTTGGGAAGACATCCAGACGCTGCTCGATAACGCCATCTCCATCAAGCCGCGCCGCCAGATGTCGGTGCAATTCTCCGGCGGCGAGCCGACGCTTTCGCCATACTTCCTGGACGCCGTGCGTTACGCGCGCAAAGTGGGTTACAACAGCGTGCAGGCCGCAACCAACGGCATCGAGTTCGCTAAGGACATCGAATTTTGCAAACAGGCCGCCGAAGCCGGTCTGCGCTACGCGTATCTGCAGTTCGACGGGATCGGCAATGAAGCTAACTCTCATCGCGCCGTCGGCAACCTATTCGATGTAAAGCTGCGCGCCATCGAGAACCTGTGGAAGTCGGGCGTCGACATCGTGCCCGTGATCACCATCATCAACGGCATCAATAACGAGCAGGTGGGCGCGGTGGTGCGCTTCGCTCTCGACAATCCGAAGAAGATCCCATTCTTGAGCTTCCAGCCCGTGTCCTTCACCGGCCGCGACGAAGCCGTGACCGACGATCGCCGCCAAGCGCAGCGTTACACGCTATCGCACCTGGCACACGACGTGAAGAATCAAACCGGCTTGGGCGAACCCGTTCGCGACTGGTTCCCGATCTCCTTCATGAGCACCTTCTCCGACTTCGCCGACCTGGTGCATGGCCCATCGGCCGATTGGGGACAATTGAGCTGCGGCTGCCATCCCAACTGCGGCATCGGCATGGCGGTGATGTGCGACAAAGAAACCAAAGAGGCGGTGCCCGTCACCGCGTTCCTGAATGCCGACCGGCTGGCGAAGGATATCGCCCGCATCAACGACGCCGCGCGCAGCAGCCGGTGGATGAACGTGATGGGCGTCAGCTTGGCGCTGCTGCACAATTACAACCCGTTCAAATCGCCGACTCATTTCAAACTGACCGATCTGATCGCGAAGTTCGACAAGTGCTTCGGCATGACGCCCAAGGCGCAGAGCGGCGGATACGGAAAGGTGACAGGCGACCGCACTATTGAAGACATCACCAAGCGCCGGAACGACCGTTGGAACTTCCTGTTTGTGGCCGGCATGTGGTTTCAGGATCTGTTCAATTACGATTTCCGCCGTACCGAGCAGTGCATCATTCCCTACGCGACGCAGGAAGGCGAAATTTCGTTCTGCGCGTACAACACCGGCGTGGGCTGGCGGAACATCATCGAGAAGATGCACATGACCGCGACGCTCACCAAGTGGTATGAAGAGCACGGGCGGCATGAGATCGTTGCGGGCGGCAAGGCCGTGAATCTGAAGAGCAAGGATCACTCGCTGGTGTTGCGTGTGGAAGACGTGAATCACGCGAAACAGCACGACCTGGACGATCTCGGGATCGCCAAAACGGCCCGCGAGGAGAAGACACGGGCTCGCGACGCGAAACTGAAGCAGCAAGAGAACGAGCGCATGGCGAAGCTGTACCGCGAGCAAATCCTGAAAGAAAAGCCCGCGCCGGCAGACCTGGTGCAGATGATCGCGCCGGCGCCCAAGCCCGAAGTGGCCGCGGACAAAGAAGAAGCGGTGGGATCGTTCGGGGATTAAGCAGTACAACAGATCAGAGGAGAAGCCGTCCGAGCAGTTGGGGCGGCTTTTTTATTGCTTAAAGAAGCGAACGTCCTTCATCGGAAAATGCCTGCGGTTTTGAGTCCACAGCTCGAGTTGATGCACCGACGCCGTAGCGGCGATCAGGGCGTCGCCTAGTTCGACTGCGTGACTGGCATGAAATTTCCGAAGATAGTCGCCTGCGCGCATGCCTATTTCTACTTCCGCTGGCACGCTCGTTATGGACGAAAATACTCGTTCCGTTGGCTCTCGCTCGTGTTCCCGCATTCCATGGCGCACCTCAGCCAGCGTAACGGGGGAATAGAAAAGCGGCGTGCCCATGGCCACCGCATCCGCCCAGTGTCGAGCGACTTCAGGCTTTCGTCCCCGTAGCACCTCGATCAAAATGTCGGAGTCCACCAGCACCCCGTTCATTTCGAGAGCCGCTTCAACCTGTCGCCTTTTCTGAGACTACGGACGTAAGTCTCAGTGTCCGGAAGATCGTCCCTGTCGCCCCATAGGCCAATGGCGGAAAGCAGCGCCTCTTTACGTTTTGCCGCGTCGCCGAGATACTTTTCGCGCAGAGCACTGCGCGCTAACTGCGAGATCGTCGACCCAGACTGCCGCGCGAGAATGTGGAGCGTTTTCCAGAGATCGTCTTCAAGGTAGAGCTGAGTGCGCTTCACGATGTATATTATACACCGCGCGGTGCATCAGCACGTATCCTCCCACGGACAGACCGCCCTCCGGGCGATAATTGGCCTGAATCCAACTCTCCAGTTGCGGAAAGTGGGCGTTGACCCCCTTGCCGGAAGGAAACACGCGTTCGAACTCGGCCTGGCTCAGGTTCATGTAGAGCACCCACTCGGGCGGACGCGCTTCCAGTTCTGAAAGAGCGATCCGAACGTCCTGGTCCGACATCAGGCCGGGCTGCAGATACGGGTAGCGGGTGGGGTTTTCGCTTTGTGTCAGGAAGTAGAACAGCGGCTTATAGGGATACACAAACAGAGTTTGGCGGGGACGAACCCTGGCAAGAAGTTCGGCGATCGCGGGAGCTTCCGCGGCGCCGGCGCGAACGTCGCCCACCGGCGTATGCATTCTCCGAATGGCTCCGGGGACTTGGGCCTGCAATGCAAATAAAGCGGCCCACACGGCAATCGAAACGGTGAGCCAGCCGCGCGGCCAAGCCGGTATCGAGCGATAAATGAGGATGCCGACGATGGCATAAGGCAATGCCGACACATAAGCCAGGTGCGCGACGTCCGACCTTGGATACGTGGACGCAACTAGCGCAATCATCGCGATCAATAAATAGTGGTTTACGTAACGCCACCCACCTACGAGCGCCACAACCGGCAGGACGGCGGGAAGCGCGAGGCAAAGGACCACGCAAACCCGGATCGGCAGTTCCCAAGTTTGCGTACCTGCAAACAACGCGCCGTAACCGCCGATGATGGCTCCATAATGCATCACGTTCACGGAAGAATAGTTTCGCGACAGCCAAACCAATTGCTGCAGCAGGGCTGGAAGTATACCGGTGATCCAGAGCGCAATTCCAGTAATCCCTCCAGCAATCGACATGCCCATCAGATACCACCCCGCCCGCGCACGTTGAGCTACCGGCCATACCAGCCAGGCCAGCGTGGCAATCCCCACGAGCGCGACGGAGGGCGTAGCCAATACAGCGCAAACGATGAGGATGCCGGAAGCCACCAGCCGGCGTCGTCCTGAACGGGGGCACGCTCCCGATTGGGCGGCAACACACGCCGCGACGGAGGCCAGCGCGAACGCACTGCTGTCCCAGCGATGCTGCGCGGTAACCATGCTCGCGTCGGCCGTTTGAAAGGCCAGAAAGAACAGCGTTGTAACGATGGCCGCGCCGCGCGATGTGAAGCGTTCCACCAGCCAGTAAATCAGCGCGCACTCGAGCGCAATATAAAAGATGACCGGCGCGCGGCCGGCAAACTGCGTCAGCCCCAGTAGTCGAAACGCGAGCGCCTGCATCCAGAAGCTGCCGGGAGTCATGTAGCCGAAAAAGTCCACGTACGGCTTTTGCCCATGCAAGATGCGCCCGGCGGCGTCCAGGTAAATACCTTCGTCGTTGGTTCCCAGGATCAACCGGTTGCCGAATGTCCACGCCAGCAGTGCCGCGGTGGCAACAAAAATGATGAACGGGGCGGCGCGCCAGAGCAATCGGACGACGGCTTCCGTTTTGCTAGACTGCTTCAGCTCGGAGGCGAGGGATGGATAGCTTGTCATGGGGGAACACTTGCTCCACGCGGTCGAGATAATGCGGCGTATCACGTAAGGGGACGAACGTCAGGTTGGAGCGCGCGCTGAGAATGGAGAAAGCCAGAAGGAACGAACCAATCACCGCTTGCGCGAGAATGACCAGCAGCACTCCTCCCAGATAGGCCGCCCACGCGGGAACGTGGAGATGAGCGCCCCAACTGAACGCGAGCGTGCCTCCCGTCAGCACGGCGAGCGCCGCGGTGAGCGCCGACGCCACCACCAGCAACCGCGTGCTGACAATGTCGCTGAAGACCGCGATTGAACTAAACCCGTGGACCAGCAGTGACGCGAAATTCATCTTCGATTCTCCGGTCATGCGCGGGCCGCGATCCATCGGGATGGTCAGATACGGCACTCGGGCTCGAAAAATCGCCGCAGCGTAATGGTTCCAGATCTCAGACACAATCACCAGGCGCTGCACGGCCTGCCACGGCAGGATACTGAAGTTGCCGACGCGCACGCGGACCCCGGTGAGCAGCAAATGCGCGGTGCGGTATAGCCAATAGCTGAGGCGAAACGAAATTTTCTCCAGCCGCTTGGCGCGTTCCGCGAAGATGATGGTCCGTTGCCCATGGCGTCGGAACTCTTCGATCAGACGAGCCACGTCGCGCGGACGATCCTCGCCATCGCCATCCATCACCACCACTCCCACGCACGGCCAATTGGCGTAGATGTGAACCAAACCCACCGCGATGGCGCGCTGATGGCCCAGGTTCCGGCGCAAATGAAGAATTTGAATGGAACGAAGATGCTGGTAGTTTTGCGCCAACAAGCCCTGCTCCGGCGGCTGCGTGGAGCCATCGTTCACCAGCAGAACGTCAATTTGCGTCGGTGCACCCGACGGCAGCCGGCAGTTCCCGAGCGCCTCATCCAGAGCGGGGAGCAGCAGCGCCAGCGCATGCCAGTCATTAAATACGGGCATGAGAATTACCAGCCGATTCTTGTGGTCCGGGTCCATTTCCGCCGGTGAACAGATCGGCAGGATCCAATGATTTCTTTATGTTGCGCTATAGTCAGGGCATGCGAGCGTTGTGTGTTCTTTCTATCGTGGTCTGCGTTTGCCTGGCACAGACGCGTTCGGTCACCGATGCCGAGGTCCAGCGGATACACCGCGGCATGTTGCTCATCGACACTCATAACGACATCACCAGCCGCACCGTGGACGGCTACGATATCGGCAAGAACAAGAACGACGGCCATACCAACGTCACGGCCCTGAAGGAAGGCGGAGTAGGGGCGCAATTTTTCGCGGTGTATGTTTCGTCGACCTACGTCAATGGAAACCGCTCCGCCCATCGGACGCTCGAAATGATCGATACGGTTCGGCACGGCATCGTGGAACGCTACCCCAATGACTTCGCGCTCGCGACCACCGCCGACGATATCGAGCGCATCCATAAGCAAGGCAAGATCGCGGCGCTGATGGGCATCGAAGGCGGACACGCCATTGAAGACAACCTGGGCCTGCTGCGCGATTATTTCGATCTCGGCATCCGCTACATGACGCTGACCCACACCAACACCAACAATTGGGCGGATTCGTCGGGCGACATCGACAAACCTGGCGTGGAGCATCACAACGGCCTCACGCCTTTCGGCAAGGAAGTGGTGCACGAAATGAACCGGCTGGGAATGATGATCGATATTTCGCATACGGCGGACAAAACGTTTTGGGATGCGCTGGCCGTAAGCAAAGCGCCGATTATCGCGTCGCATTCCTCCTGCCGGGCGCTCTGCAACGTTCCGCGCAACATGACGGACGAGATGATCGCGGCCTTGGGCAAGAAAGGTGGCGTGATTCAGATCAACTTCAATTGCGGGTTCCTTTCGGAGAAGTCGGCGGCGGCCGCGAAGAATGTGCAGTCGAGCCCCCTGCCGGGCATCAAAGGCGAAGACGCCGACATCGCGGAGTATCGCAAGAAAGTGCCGCCCGCCACGCTTGCAGACGTGGTTGCGCATATCGATCACGCGGTGAAAGTCGGCGGCATCGATGCGGTGGGCATCGGCAGCGATTTCGATGGCGTGTCTTGCACCCCGACGGGTCTCGAAGACGTGTCCAAATTCCCCAACCTGACACGCGCGTTGCTCGAAAAGGGCTATTCGGAGGGAGACATTCGCAAGATTTACGGCGGGAATACTCTGCGCGTCATGCGTGCGGTGGAAGAAGAGGCTAGGCGGGAGCGCTCTAACTAAAATTCGTACACCGGCGCAGGCTGGTCGGCTCCCACGGTCCCGACTGCAATCTTCGCCACGTAATAATTTTCCGCGCGCACCGGCGCACTCGCCAGCCGCCGCAGCAGCGAGATCTGCCCGATATGCGTGAGTGCATCGGCGATGGGCGCTTGAAACAGCTTCTCCGCGGTAGTGTGAAGCGGGCTGTCCGAAGCCAGATAGTCGTCAAGCGCTTCGAGCGCGGCAAAGAAGCGGTGTACTTCCTGGCGCCAGGGAAGCGTCGCCGATGCGTGCCATTCCTGCTGGCCGCGCGCGGTTGATAATGCCCAGTCGAGCAAATCGCCGATGTGAGCCAGAATTTGCCCGGGCGTCCGGGAATCTTCGGACGCGTGAAACTCCGCGAATGAATCGGGCGCTCCGCGAACCGCTTTGCAGCCGCGATACGCGAGGGTCGCAACGGCGTGGCGCAGCAATTGACGCGCGGGATCCGATTGGCTCATTTCTATATGTTACTTGGCCTGCAGGGGCTTGATCCCGAACTCGATATGCAGCCGGATGGACTCCACCCACACCGGCCCGCGATCGTGATTGTAGGCCGGGTTGTTGTAATGCTGCACGTCGAAGGTGGCGTCGAAGCCGCGTACGATATGCGCACTATAGTAACTTTCCCAAAGATATTCGGGCGCATAGTTGAGTTTTCCATCGCCTATCAGGAAGTCGAGCCCGCCCTCGGCGAGATACACCGCATGCACGCCCGAAATTCCAGCCGCCGCAAACGCGGTGGCCACTACATCGTCCTTTCTTTTCCAGCGCGTTCCCTTCAACGACAATCCGCCTTCCGCCAGCCGATCAATGGCGGTGAACGCGAAGTCCTCAGTCTTTCCGTCGTTCCAGCCGAGCCGCGAGAAGACTCCCAGGTCGTGAGAGAGTTCCTGATCGAAGCTGATGCCGGTCCCGTATTTGAGGGTCCCCGGGCGCCGTATCGCCTGGACGTCGGGCGTGGTTCCGGTTTGCTCAGCAAGGCGCACCGCCTCCACATAGCTGCCGGATCTGGTGCGATTGAGATATTGAAGCCAGCGGATGGCGCCCGGGTGTTTCGCGATCGAAAAGCGCCGCTCTTCTTCGAAGGTTTGGCCTTGATCGACAAACAGCCGCCGGTCGAACCTTGCGCCGTTGGCGACGCGAGGTTCCGCGACGACTCCATATCTCAAGGACCAGTTCCTGGTATGAAACTCGTTCACGATTCCCCAGGTGTAACCGCGGGTGTCGGCCGGATAATCCCAGGCGCCGTTGTACATCATCCCCCACGCCATGAACTGGGTTCGGGGATCGTGGGAATAGTTGTTGTCATCGAAGAAGTCGCTGTCGGAAAACCGGCCGGCGGTGATCGTAAAGCGGGTCATGGGGCGATCGCCTGCTAATTGGTTTTCGTCGCTGTCCACATGCTCCCTGGCGTCGCCGAAACCGAAGTCGTGCGAGATGTACAGCCGCGCAAGATACGGCTTGGGAGTTGCGGTGGCCACGCGGGGAAGTTCGCCGTTGGAAGCATTGGCGAGTCCATCCACGTGGCTGAATCCTCTGCCTCCCGCTATTTCGGGATCGAAGATGAGTTGTGTACCCTGACCCAGCCGAAGATCGAGAAACAATGTCGTGGTGATGGAGACATCGTTTTCGGAAGTGTTCTCGAGACTCAGCGGACCCGCATAAGGAGAGTTGAAAGTCCCGTGATGCTGGCCGATGGAGGTGGCCTGGTAGTAGAGGTTCCAGTTTTCCGCAGGGTCGGGAGGAGGCGCGTCGCTGGACTGCGCCGAGAGGCTCAGCGGAAGCAGCAGCGCGAGGGCCAGATTAGAGCAGGTCATCCAACACCAGCGATCGTAGATCTGGAATGGCAATGAATGGCGAGTGCGCACGCAGCTCTTCGAGGGGAATGATTCCAGTGCCGACGGCGACGGCGCGGATGCCGTTCGCACGGGCCGCCAGCACGTCGTTGGGATGATCGCCGATCAGGGTGATGGCGCTATCGCGTCCGATCCAGCGCTCCCGGCGGGCACGGCGGATGGCGATTCGAACCAGCCCGGCACGGTCGCGCGCCAGCTCGGCAAAAGCGCCGAAACGGAAATACGGCCGCAGCCCCGCGCGTTCCATCTTTCGCCAGCCGATGCGCGAGAGATTGCCGGTAACCAGTCCGATGACGGCGCCCCGCGCGGTCAAGCGCCGCAGCAAGCTTCGAACACCTGGGCAAACTTTTCTCGAAATATCCGGCACCCGGCGGACGTAGATGGATTGTGCGCGAGCGATCACTTCCGGCATTACGCGGCGGATGGCGGCGCGCGACATACCCGCGGTCCGCATCATCGAAGCCAGAATGTCGCGATCCAGCATGCCCGCTACCGGCACGCCTTCGGTGGTGGTTTCCACATGCGCCGTTCGGCGGATGGCCTCCACCAAGGCTTCCCGGTGATGCGGGCCCGCGCGGCGAATGAGCGTGCCGTCGATATCGAAAAGCACAAGTGCGGCGGATTGTTTCAACCTTTACTATAGCGTTGGCTGTACTATTCCAATATGGAGATTGATTTCCCGCACGGGAAGAAGCTCCGCTTGGTGGTGGGCGATATCACCAGGATTCGCGTCGATGCCATAGTCAATGCGGCGAATGCCGGTCTGCTTGGCGGAGGCGGCGTGGACGGCGCCATCCATCGCGCGGGCGGACCAGCCATCATGCGCGAGTTGGATTTAATTCGCACCAGCGCGGGCGGATGTGCCACCGGCAGTGCGGTAGTCACAGGCGCCGGGTCGCTGCCTGCCCGGCATGTGTTTCACGCCGTGGGCCCTATCTATCGCGATGGAATGCACGGCGAGGCCAAACAGCTCGCCGGCTGCTACAGCGCCTGTTTTGATCTGGCGGAACAACACGGCGCGCGCACCATCAGCTTCCCGGCCATCAGCACGGGCGTGTACGGCTATCCGCTCGAAGAAGCGGCCGGGATCGCGCTGGATACGATCGCGTCGCGGCTGCGTAACCCGGATTGCCCGGTCCAAGATGTTTTGCTGATTCTGTTCGACCAGGGCACTTACGCGGTGCACGCGCGCATTGCCGCGGCCCGCATTACTTCTTCAGGAAGTGTTGAATCGCCTTCAGGGCCTGCCGCGTCCGGTGCTGGTTCTCAATAAGAGCGAAACGCACATAGCCCTCGCCAAGCGGCCCGAATCCGACACCTGGCGATACGGCCACCAGCGCTTTTTCCAAGAGCAGCTTTGAGAATTCGAGCGAACCTTTGGCGCGATGCTTTTCTGGAATCGGCGCCCACACGAACATGGTTCCCTGGGGCGGTTCCACCGGCCAGCCCGCGCGGTCCAGACCGTCGATGAGCACATCGCGGCGCTTCTGATAAATATTGCGAATCTTCTCGGTATCCTTGGCGCACTCGCGCAATGCAATGATGGAAGCAATCTGAATGGGCTGGAAGACGCCGTAATCGAGATAGCTTTTGATGCGCGCGAGGGCCGCGATCATTTTCTTGTTCCCCAGGCAGAACCCCACGCGCCAGCCCGCCATGTTGAAGCTCTTCGACATGGAATAAATCTCGACCGCGATTTCCTTTGCGCCCTCCACCTGCAGAATGCTGGGCGGCTCGTAGCCGTCGAAGCCCAAGTCGGCGTAAGCGAAATCATGCACGATCATGGAGCCATGCCGCGCCGCAAGCGCCACAATGTCGCGGAAAAACTGCAGGTCCACGCACTGCGTGGTAGGGTTATGCGGAAACGAAATCAGGATCATCTTCGGCTTGCGCGAGGACGTGTTGTACAAATGTTCCAGGCGATTGAGGAACTCCGCAGGCGTCGCCATCGGAAGCAAGCACGCGTGGCCTTCGGCCATGATCACGCCGTATTGATGAATGGGATAAGCGGGGTTCGGAGAAACTACCGCGTCACCCGGTCCAATCACCGCGAAGAGCAAATGGGCCAGGGCGTCCTTGGCGCCGATGGTGACAATCGCTTCGGTTTCCGAATCCAGTTCCACGCCGTACTTGGTGCGATAGCGCTTCACGATTTCCGCGCGCAGCCTGGGAATTCCGCGCGACAGCGAATACCGATGATTGCGTGGATTGCGGACGGCTTCAATTAATTTCTTGACGATCGGCTCTGGCGTGGAACCGTCCGGATTGCCCATGCCAAGGTCCACCACATCCTTCTGCGCGGCGCGCGCCTTGGCCTTCATCTCGTTGATGACGGCGAACACGTAAGGCGGCAATTTCTGGATCCGGTAAAACTCCTCACCCGAAGCGACATTGGATGAAGCCATAATTGATTCTAGGAAATGCTAACCGACCTCGTCCAGATCCGCCGCCTCGAAGTGCAACAGAGAAGCGAGAATGCCCGCTTTCGGGCCTACTTGAAACGCCACCGGCATTCGGATCGGCGCCTGCGCCGTTTCGGCGAGGAGATTGAAGCCCAGATCGATTGCACTGCGTGCGCGAACTGCTGCCGCGTTACCGAGGTGGGCATCACGGAGAAAGATATCGAGAAACTGGCGAAGTTTGTCGGTACCACGCCACAGCGAGTTTGTGGAGCAGTTCACCGCACTCGATGACGGGGGCGCGCGGATCTTGAAGCGTAACGAAAATGGATGCGTATTTCTGGCGGGCAATCTGTGCAGCGTGTATGAAGCGCGCCCGCACAATTGCGTGAATTTCCCGCACGTGGTGCGTGGCGCTGGATCGATTGCGAGCCGCATGTGGGAGTTTCTCGATCGCGTGGGTTACTGCCCGATCGTCTACAACTGGATGGAGACGGTGAAGGACGACATCGGCTTCAAATGAGGAGGTGCGCCGTGCGGTTGTTGATGTTCATCGCGTGTGTAGGGGTAGCGTTCGCGCAATCCGATCGAGACGCGGACGCGAACATGTCTTGCGTCCAGCGGCTGGAGATGCCCGTGTATCCGCCGCTGGCGAGGCAAGCCCGCATCGGCGGCACCATCACGGCTACGGTCGCCGTCGATGCCACAGGTTCCATTCAAGCGACTCTCTCGCGTGGCGCGCACCAGCTTCTCAGCCCCGCGGTTGAGAAGGCGCTTCGAGCATCGAAATTCCGCACAGCCTGCAGTGGCAAGAGCGTCACACTGGTTTTCAACTTTGTGGCCGGCGACGAAGTCGATCCGGATAGACTTCGCCAGCGCGTTTCCTTTGGCTATCCGAATCAGTTCTCGATCTGGGCACCGGCTTTTTTTGTGCAGCCCTGATCAGTTCACGCGTTCGGTTATCGTGAGCGCGTCGAGAACATGGAAAGTGAGCCGCGTTTCCACGGGAATCTCGGCCGGTTTCCGCCCGGCTAGCGCTCCGATAATGCCGCCGGGTGAGTCGCCATCCCGCACATAGGGCTCGGTCCGAACGCGGATGGTTTGTCCGTCCGAGAGTGTCACCCGGACAACCGAAACTTCTAAGTGCGGCACTCCTCGTAATCGGCCGCCCTGCGTCGCATCCACGATCCGGCCTTCTACGCGAGCACCCCGTTCGGCGATTACCCATACATTGATGACGAGCGGCTGCGTGAGAGTGGCAAGGAACGTGTCACCCACCTGATTGCGCGCCGACGAGAGCGTTTCGCCGATGCGAACCGCGAGCGTTGTTCCGGCCGCGAGCGTCACGGTGGGGGAAAGTGGGCGCCAACAGCCGGAGGAGGAAGAGATGGAGGAGGAAGTGATACGTTTTGAACCGGGACTTTTTCCACTTGCACTGGCGGCGGAGGAACGACTTTGGGCGGGCCGGGCTTGAGCTCAACGGGCGGGGGCACAATCGGCGCGGGCGATGGAGGCGGGGAGCTGCGGACGACTACTTCTTCCTTTTGACGCCGCACGGGAGGCGGCATGGGCGATGGCTTTTCTCTAATTGGGACGCGGATGCGGGGTGGGGTTCCTCACCGGGGCCGGGCTTCGATCACTGAAGCTCGGCGGCGCGGCTGCGATTCGCTGCGCGGGCTGGGTCAAAGGCGCAGCCGAATGGGTCGGAAGGTCCTGCCTGGCCATGTCCGGCTTTACGGAAGATACACGATGCCGGAAGCAAGCACGGCTCCCGCGGCGAAAGCCGTCACCAGTTTCCAATTCAGCTCCACGCACCGCCCTCCGCGCTATTACTATAAACGCAGCGGGCGGGATTTACGTTTCGGACCCCGAGCCGTTAAAATAGCTTAGGATGTCCGGTTTTCCCAGCGAATTCCAAGTCGGCCAGACCCGCATTGCGCCCGCCACCGTGCTTGCGCCCATGGCCGGGGTCACCGATACCGTATTTCGGCGGCTGATCCGCAACCAGGGCGGATGCGGCCTGATCATGACCGAGTTCACCAGTTCCCACGGGGTGGTGGCGTCGCTCAAAGGCGACTCACTCAAGGCCAAGAAGGGCTCGCGGACCTTTCGCTATTTGTATTTCGAGCCGGAAGAGCACCCCATCTCGGCGCAACTTTTCGGCTCCGATCCGCAAGTGATGGCCGACGCAGCCAAGGCTTGCCAGGACTTTGGGTTTGATATCGTCGACATCAACTTCGGCTGCCCGGTCAACAAAGTGGTGAAGTGCAATGGCGGCTCGGGCCTGCTGCGCGATCTGCCGCTGGTGGAACAGATCCTGCGCAAAGTTCGAGCGGCTATCTCGATCCCGTTTACCATGAAGTTTCGCGCGGGGTGGAACGACCAGGAGCTGGTGGCGGTAAGAATGGCTCAACTGGCCGAAGATTGCGGACTGCAGGCCGTGGCGCTGCATCCGCGCACGCGCGAGCAAGGCTACAGCGGCAAGGCGGATTGGACGCGCATCGCGGAGGTGAAGGCCGCGGTGAAAAACATTGCCGTGATCGGCAACGGCGACATCGTGACGCCGGAGGACGCGCTTCGCATGGTGCAAGAGACCGGCTGCGACGCGGTGATGATCGGCCGGACGGCTTCGTCGAATCCGTGGATCTTCCGGCAGATTCAGCAGTATCTGGCCACCGGAAGTTACCAGCAGCCCAGCGAGCGACAGCGCTACGACATCATGCGCACCTACTATGGCATGCTGTGCGAACGCGGCGAGGCGGATACGGTGGGCAAGATGAAACAATTCGCCACTTACTTCACGCATGGTGTGCGTAACGGGTCCAAGCTGCGCGTCGAGATTTACAAAACCACTAACGCGGCCGAGATACTGGACCACGTGGATGCGTTCTTTGAACGCGAGCTGGCCGGTGTGACCGCTTGAAGTGAAAAAGATCCAACTCATCACAGATGGGGCCTGTATTGGCAACCCCGGTCCCGGCGGCTGGGCGTGCATTTTGCGCTATGGGGACAAGGTACGCGAGTTGTACGGTTCGGAGCCGGAGACCACCAACAATCGCATGGAGCTGAAGGCCGCGGTGGAAGGCCTGCGCGCGTTGAAAGAGCCGTGCGAAGTGGAAATCGTCACCGATTCGAATTATCTGAAAAACGGCATCACGACTTGGATTTATAAGTGGAAGCGGAACGGCTGGCAAACGGGCGGCAAGAAGGCGGTTGCGAATCAGGATTTGTGGCACGAGCTGGATGAGCAAAACTCGCGCCACACGACGACCTGGTCCTGGACCAAGGGCCACGCCTCGCATTCCGACAACAATCGCTGCGACGAACTGGCGACGGCGGCGGCGCGGGGACAACTGGACTCCGGGTAGGTTGTGAGAGCGCCCGTGTGAGCCCGGCGAACGCTGTTAAGCTATGGCCTTGCGCTGACTTACTCGGCCTTCAGCGTCTCCGCCGGATCCACCGCCGCTGCGCGCCGGGCGGGCAAGTAACTGGCGAGCATCGCGGCCGCTGCCAAAACGATGGGAACGGTGGCATAGGTCAGCGGATCGAGCGGACTGATACCGAAGAGCAGCGACTTCATCAGGCGCATCAGCACGAACGATGCCCCGAGGCCGATCGCCAGGCCGACGCCCGCAAGCCTGAGTCCATGGCGCACGAACATTTTCTTCAACTGGCCGGGCTGTGCTCCCAGCGCCAGCCGAATTCCGATCTCGCGCCTGCGCTGGGATACGGCATAGGAGATCACGCCGTAAATGCCGATGACGCCCAGCACCAGCGCCATCGCGCCCGCGATGCCCAGCATCACCAGAGTGAAGGAGGTTCGCGCGAGCGATTGATCGTAGATGTCGCGCATGGTACGCATGGAGGCCACCGGCAGGCTGGCATTCACCGACCACACTGCCTGCCGGATCTGGCTCAGAAAACTTTCTGCGCCCGTGCGCTCGCTTCGGACCACGAACGTGACGCCGCGGACGGCGTTGACCGTTGGGCTGGGTCCGAAAAAACCCAGCGAGATGGGAGGCCAATATACAATTTCCGGCGCTTTCTCATGGACACCATTCTCAAAGACGTCCTGGACTACGCCGATCACCTCGCTCCAAGGCATTCTCGGAGACTCACGAATATGCTTGCCGATGGCAGCCGCTGGGGAACCCCACAACTCGCGCGTCAGATTATCGGAAAGGAGCACCACTGGCCGCAGGCCGTGGACTTCGGTCCAGGTGATATCGCGTCCCGCGATGATGCGGGTTCCGGCGGCTTGGAAGAATCCAGGTGAAACATACTGGTACATCCTGAGCGGTTGAATTTCACCTGCGGGATAAGTGGTTCCCTCAACAAAAATCTCGTCCCAGTTGGGATCGATTCCTTCCATGGGCATCTCACTCCCGAACCCAACAGAGGACACGCCCGGAAGGGTGGCCAGTTTGTCGACAACGTCGTTTTGGGTGCGGATGACGCGCTTGGGGTCCGCGATCAAAGATTCCGGAATGGAGATGCGCAGCGTCTGGAGTTGCCCGGGACTCGTAAAGCCGGGGTCCACAGTGCGCAAAGCTTGAAAGGTCCGAATCATCAAGCCGGCGCTGACCAGCAGCACCAGCGCCATCGCCACCTGGGCGATCAAAAGCAGATTGCGCGCGCGATGCCGCTCCCGGCTTACGCTGGCGTTTCGTCCGGCGCTGCGCAGCGCGGCGGAAATTCGCGGACCGGAATATTTCAGCGCCGGGATCAATCCGAACAGGAGGCCGGACAGAACCGCAAGCAGCAGCGTGAATCCGAGCGCACGGCCGTCCATGGAGATCTCGTTCAAGCGCGGCAGATTCGCCGGTCCGATGGCCGTGAGTAAGCGCAAACCGGCCGCCGCGAGCACGGCTCCCAGCGCGCCCCCCATCAGGCCGAGCATCAGGCTTTCGGTGAGGAGGCCGCGGACGATTTGTCCCCATCCTGCGCCCAGCGCTGCGCGAACGGCCAGCTCCTGCTGCCGGGCTTCGGTGCGCACCAACAGCAAGTTCGTCACGTTGGCGCAGGCAATCAGCATCACCAGCCCGATGGTTCCCATCACCACCCAAAGAACGCTCTCCACGTTCCCGACCACTTCCTGCTTGAGTGGCCGAATGGCCGGCGCGATTTTCCAGGTGTCATAAATGTGCGGATTGTTGCCGGGGCCGTTCGACCAGGAGTCCATCCAGACCGAAACCAGGCGGCCCAAGTCCGCATTGGCTTGCGCGATGGTGACGCCCTGCTTAAGCCTCCCAATGCCTTGAAAACCGAAGCCAGCCAGAATCAGCTTAGAGCGATCGAAGGCAAGTGGCACGATGATGTCTGCATCGGCATTGATGAAACGAAAGTGCTGAGGCATGACGCCGACAACCTGCCGGGATTCTGAATCGACTGTGATGTTGCGGCCGATGACGGAGCGATCGCCTCCGAAACGCCGCTGCCAATAGCCATAGCTGAGCATCAGGGAGGTTGAGCGCCCCAGAAATCCCATGGCATCCGAACCTTGCGGAATCTGATCTTGCGCGCTGAGCCAGCGTCCGAGAAGAGGCGGAACGCCGAGCGTCTGAAGGACGCCGTCGCTCACCAAAAGCACGCGGACCTGCTCCGGCTCGCCCAAGCCGGTGACATTGGCCGACGCGGCGGCCCACACGCCCAACGATTGGAATGTGCGGTTATGCTCGGCGTAAGTGAAATACATGGAGGGCGAGAGGCGCAGGCCGTCGGCGAAACTGGCCAGTCCCGCGGCTCCGGGAGCCACCTGGCGGAGCGCCACCAGTTCATTCGACTTCGGATAATCGAGCGGTTGCAGCAGCACGCGATTCACAACACTGAAGACGGCCGTATTCGCGCCGATGCCAATGGCGATGGTCAACAGGGCCACGGCGGTGAAAGCGGGGTTGTGGCGCAGCGCGCGCAGCCCATAACGCACATTGCGGCTGAGCGCATCCAGAAAATGAATGGTGTTCATGCGGTAAATCTCCTCGCGAATCAGGGTGCTATTTCCAAGCTTTCGGCGGGCCGCCCGGCGCGCCGCAGCCGGCGCCATACCGCGAGCGATGTTCTCGTCGGTCTCGGCTTGCAGATAGAAATCCACTTCTTCGAGCCGCTCTCGATCCCAGTGCGCCCGCCGGAAGTAGCGTGTCCATTTCATGGTTATTGACGGAGGCCCATGGCGGTTAGTCGGTGGCCGGCTTAAGGATCTGGCCGATCGCACGGACCAGTTGTTCCCAGCGCGTGGTCTGGGCGGCCAACTGTTTGCGGCCCACCGGAGTGAGGCGGTAGTATTTAGCCTTGCGATTGTTATCCGACGTTCCCCAGAAAGATGCGATCCAGCCGCGATCTTCCAGGCGATGCAACGCCGGGTAGAGTGAGCCGTGTTCAATCTGGAGGACGGCGTCGGAATTGTGCTCGATGGCGTGCGCGATGGTGTGCCCGTGAGCGGGGCCGAGCACCAGAGTTTGCAGGACCAGCATGTCGAGCGTTCCTTGGAGCATTTCACTTTGTAGAGGAGATTCGCGCCGTGGCATGGGTCCAGTATACTCCAGTCGATGATCTACCTAAGCTACAAGCTAATATACGTGGTGGCTGCGGTTTTGTTCATAAATTATTCATAAGGTGGTCGAGCGGTGAAGCTTGTTGGGTGGGAGGGCAAATGGATGAGACACTGGCGTGATTGGCAGCGGCGTGGTTATCCGTGTCCGCTATTGGAACGCTGGTGGTGCCTGATCGAGTATGGCTCGAACTGCCTGCACAATCTCCGGCCCCGCCAGGTCTGGTGATCCAGCGTCAAATGGCGGCTGCGGATCGTATTCCATAAAAAGCTGTGTCTGCTTCGCCGCATCGGCTCCCCGTAGCTCGGCAAGTAAGGTCAGGCCGAAGTCAATTCCGGCCGTGACGCCTCCGCCGGTGAAGCGGTTTCGATCGGCAACAACGCGAGCCTTCACCGGCACCGCGCCGAACTGGCTCAACATGTCATGACAAGCCCAGTGCGTAGTTGCCTGATAACCCTGGAGCAAGCCAGCCGCGCCGAGAATTAATGAACCACTGCAAACCGACGTAATGTAGCCGGCCTGTAAGGCTGCGCCCTTTAGAAACCCGATCAACTCGGGATCTTTCATAGCTTCGAATGTGCCAAAACCACCCGGCACAAACAGTACGTCGAGCTTTGCGGGACAATCGCGAAGCACCGTGGTCGGAAGCATTTTGATATCGCCGCTATCGGAGGCGACAGGTTCCAGCGATTTCCAGAGCAGGTGAATCTTCGAATGCATCGCGAACGTGGTGAGCGGTCCCACCAGATCGAGAAGCGTAAATCCGGGATACAGGAGCATCCCCATTGTGAGAGGTTTCTGCTTCATTGACATTTGGTTCCTACCGATTGTCAACCGACCTGATATCAGCCGCCTGCGCTTTTGGTCTTGCGCCGCTTCCTTACCGGGAGCGATCTCTCCAGCAGAGACTCAAACGCGAGCGCGGCCCGGCGATCGGCAGCTGGGGATTTCAGAAAGCGCTGCGTTACATGATGGCTGAGATAGATTCCACAAAGCTCCCATACGAATTGATCCGCGTCCAGGCCGCGCCGCAGGTGCCCTAAGGAAATTGCGTCTACGACGAGTTTCGTCAGCAAGCCGCGCCACTCAGCTTCCATCTTGAGGAGCTTGTCTCTCACCGGGCCTTGCATGTCGTCAAACTCAAACATTCCAGCCGCCACCGGGCACCCACCCGGCAGGCCCGCACGCGGGGCCCAGCCAAACCAATTGCCGACCAACGCTTTCAGGCGAGGCAATCCCTCCGGCTGATTCATCGAGGGCGCGATGATGTGCGCCGCGCCCACTTCCGCGGTGTGCTCCAGCAGGCCAATTTGCACTTCCTCTTTAGATCGAAAGTGCGCGAACAGGCCACTCTTGGACATCCCCACTTGATCGGCCAGCACGCCGAGCGTCACTCCGTCCAAACCCGTTTGGCTCATCAAGGCCAGCCCCCGATCCAGGATGCGCTCGCGAGTTGAAGCTAAGTTTCCCACAAGCGGAGAATAGCACGACCGGTCGGCTAGGTCAAGAGAAATTCATTCCGGCGCGGTAGTATTGGGGCGATATGCACCCGAGAACGGAGGGAATCCTCGAGTCCTCGCTCTACGTAGACGATGTGCCGCGGTCTGCCCGGTTCTACGAGGAGATCTTCGGGTTTCGCGTCATCAGCGATTTCGGCGAGCGCGGCTGCGCCATGGAAGCGGGCGCCCGACAGGTGTTGTTGTTATTCAACAAGAGTGGCTCGCGTGAGTTTCAGACACCACATTACGGCGATGGTGAACTGCATGTCGCTTTCGCGATCCGGGCCGAAGATCTGAAGGCCTGGGAAGAGTGGCTCGCCGGAAACGGAATCGCAGTGGAAGAGAAACGAGCGTGGCCGTCGGGAGGCCAAAGCATTTATTTCCGCGATCCAGACCGGCATTTGGTCGAGGTTGCGACACCGGGCGTCTGGTCGATCTACTGAGTCGGAATTTGCCGGGTTCTTTTCGCCTTCGCACATGACGGTTGTCCCTTTGCGCGAGAGCACGCGGGCGTGCTGAAAGTAGACAGAGTGGTTGCGCTCCGCTTCGGCCCGGTCCTGGTTGGCGGCAACCAGTGCCATGAACGCTTCGGCGCCAAACTGGCCCACAACGCCGGTTTGCAAGGAAGGCACAAGAACCGTGGGAGAAAGCGCCACCCACCCCTGCGCAGCGTGATAGTAGATGCCGCGCGCCGCAGGAAGTCCGGCGATGGCCGGATAGGGAAGGAAGAACGGCGGCTTTGGAGATCCTCAACATGGGATCGGAACACGGGGCGTGCAGATCGGCAACGGCCCTCGGCCTACCTTTTATCGGCGTGGCATCACTTCGTCCGAACTGTACCTGGTTCGCGCCGTATCCAAGGCTGACTACCGCGAACTTCGGATGCCCACCAGCAGGCATTTCCGGGAGTGGGCGCATTTCAGCGCCAAAGATGTAGCGGACCCGTCAAGCCGCGTGCAGACCTGAAAGTTGGCGAATACGCTCTCGCTTCGGTTTTTGAACCCGGTGATCGCTGGATCCGGCTTGGTTTCGACTTTGGGCCGACCGGCGGAAGCGCGGTACAACGACAGACGCCGCCTGCCATAATATGTTCTTGAACAGGGTCGTCTGCTTACTGGTGGGTTCGCTCTGCGCGCTCTCTGTCACCTCCTGCGACCGGCTTCCGGAAAGCTACCCTCCGCCACAGCAGCGCCATCCGGTGGAGGGCTACAATCCCGGCCCCGACGCCATGATGGTGGACATGGGCGACCCGGACGCGAGCCTGCACGTGGTGAAAGACATTTACGGCGCCTCCAACCCTTCCTGGCGCTGGACCTCTCAGAATCCCACGGTGAAATTACTGGTGTTCTCCACCGAAAATCTCAAGTTCAATGTAGACTTCGCCATTTGGGACGATGGCTTCAAGACCACCGGCCCGCTGGAAATCTCGTACTTGGTGAATGGCAAGCTGCTGGATACCGTCCGCTACACCACCCCCGGCCTAAAGCATTTTGAAAAGGCCGTTCCACCCGACTGGCTGTCAGTGGACGGCGACACCACCGTCGGGATGTCCGTCGACAAGCTTTACATCGCCCCCAGTGACGGCGTCAAGTTTGGCGTGATTCTCACGCGCCTGGGATTCAAACAATGACAGGACAGCGATGACCCGGGTGATCCCTGTTCTCTTGGGCGCGCTCTTTACCGTAACAATCGCCTGGTCGCTGGGGATGCTGCTGTTTCGCAGACTGGCGCTGGCTCTTCACGCGTGGGAAGAGCGCTTGCTCGCGTTTGTCGCCGGATCAGCCTGCCTGAGCGGGATCATGTTCGTGTTGAGCGCCACGCGGCTGGTGCGCCGTGGAATTTTGCTGGTTTTGGGATTGGCCGTCATCGGCTATGCCGCATATTCCGGGGCGTGGCGACTTTCGGGAAAGAAGTTCCCGCCGCTCCCGCGATTGTGGCGCTGGGTTTTCGTAGCGGCCTTCGCGGCCTTCACCTACATCGGATTCTTCAACGCTCTGGCGCCCGAGCACAGCTCCGATGGTATGGCTTATCACTTGAATGAGGTTGTCAAATATCGCAGCGCTCACGGATTCCCGCACATTACCACCGACGTCTACGCCAACTTGTCGCAAGGTATGGAGCTGCTCTATTTGTTGGCGTTCGATTTTGGCCGTCACTCAGCCGCCAGTGTGGTTCACTTCGCGTTCCTGGTGGTGCTGGCCTTTCTGATCCTGTCTTATGGCCGGAGAATCGGACGCCCCGAAGTGGGTGTGGCGGCGGCCATCTTCACTTATGCCAGCCCCATCGTTCTCAGGGACGCTACCATCGCTTACGTCGATGTCGCGGTCGCGGCGGTTCTATTCGCTTTGTTCTATCTGCTGCAGATCTGGGATGAAAACCGCGATCCTAAGATGCTGGTGCCCATCGGCATCCTGGCGGGTTTCGCCTACGAAGTGAAATACACCGCGGTTGTGGCCGTGCCCTACGCCGCCGGCTTCGTTGCCTGGAAGCTGTGGCGCGAGCGGAAACCGGTACTGCGGCCCGTGCTGGTGGTGTCGCTCCTGGCAGCCGCTTGCATCCTGCCGTGGATGCTGAAGGATTGGATCGAAGTGGCGAATCCCGTGTCGCCGCTCGCCAACCGCCTTTTCCCGAACCCGTACGTACACGTTTCATTTGAAGACAGCTGGCGCAGCTATCTGAGCAATTACTATCTCACCAGCAAATGGCAAATTCCGCTGCAAGTCACCGTGCAAGGCGATAAGCTGGAGGGTTTTCTCGGCCCGCTATTTTTACTCACTCCGTTCGCGCTGCTGGCGCTCCGTTTTCGTGTAGGACGTCAAGTGCTGCTGGCGGCCGCAATTTTCGGCTCCATTTACTTCAGCAACATTGGCACACGCTTCCTGATCCCTATTGTGCCGTTCGTGTCGCTAGCGCTGGCGCTGGTGGCCGCCGAAGTTCCCTGGCTCCTGCTCACGCTGGTGGTCGCGACCTCGATTACCTGCTGGCCGGATGTCGACAACCTGTACGTTGCTCCCGGTGCTTTTCGTATTGAAACTGTGCCCGTGAAGGCTGCACTTCGCCTGCAGCCGGAGGATGTTTATCTCAGCCAGGATCCCGATTACGACATTGTCCGCATGATCGGCTCCGTGGTACCTCCCAAGGAGCCGATCTTCGCCATCAGCCAAAATGGGCAATCGTATCTGCCGCGCAATCTGCTGATCGGCTACGAAAGCGCCTCCAACGAAGTGCTGCAAGATATTTTGTGGACGCCGGTGGTCCGCGGCTTTCAGCCCACACGCAGGCTCGAATTCCAATTCCCGCCGCGGGAGCTGCTCAAATTGAGGGTAGTTCAAACCGCCAGCCTGCCCAACGAGCAGTGGTCCATGGCCGAAATGCGCGTCTTCACCAGCGGCAAGAACGGCCCGGCCGAATTGCCGCGCGACCCTGCCTGGCGGCTCACCGCGCACCCGAACCCGTGGGAAGTCCAATTGGCTTTCGACAACAGTCCCGTAACGCGCTGGAGAAGCTGGCAACCGGCGGCTCCTGGCATGTATGTCGAAGTTGCCTTCGGCCACCCGCAAAGCGTCAGTGCGGTGGTGGTGGAGTCCTCGGGCGATTCCAGCGCAGCCAAAATGAAGCTGGAGGGTATGGTCGCCGATGGGTCCTGGATCACGCTGTCCGATCATCCGGTTGAATCCAGGCAGCCCATACGCGTCAGCCTGCGCCTGGCCGCCACCGCGGAACTGAAGGCGCGCGGCATCCATTACGTGCTGATCAAGCCCGACAACCCCGGGGCTGACGACCTACGACGCTACCCGGCTGCGTGGG
Organism: Bryobacterales bacterium; assembly: GCA_963747945.1. Taxonomy (GTDB): domain Bacteria; phylum Acidobacteriota; class Terriglobia; order Bryobacterales; family Bryobacteraceae; genus Palsa-89. Next base: position 344,416 of record CAVVHB010000019.1, on the reverse strand, counting down.
GATTGATGCTGGCGGGCTCTCTCGGCGACGCGCGGCTCTACCACATTCAGTAATGCGGCGTCTTTTAGTAATGCTGATTCGGTTTGTAATATTGCCTCGGTGAGAAATGCCCAGATACTTTCTTGGTGTCGACGGCGGACAATCCAGCACCACCGCGATCATTGGCGACGAAAATGGCCGCGTGGTGGGCGTTGGCCGCGGCGGACCCTGCAATCACGCCGGAGCCTCGGAAGGGCGAGCCAAGTTCGTGGATGCCATTCAGGGGTCCTTGCGGGCTGCCTGCACGCAAGCAGGACTGCGAGCCGTGCGCTTCACCAGTGCCTGCCTGGGATTCAGCGGAGGAGCGGCGGACAAGGAATCGATCCTGCGCGAAATACTTGCGAGCGACCGGACCCTGGTCACCGACGATGCCCTCATTGCGCTTTCGGGGGCTACCGCGGGTGAACCCGGATTAGTGGTGATCGCAGGTACCGGCTCAATCGCTTTTGGCCGCAATTCCCAGGGCCGCACCGCTCGGGCCGGCGGTTGGGGTTATCTTTTTGGAGACGAAGGCGGCGGGTTCTGGATCGCGCGTCAAGCGCTCCGCGCGGCGCTCCGTTTGGAGGAAGGGTGGGGCGGCCCCACGTCACTGCGCGGCAGGCTGCTGGATGCAACCGGGGCGAGAAACATAAATGACTTGCTGCATCGCTGCTACACCGCCGAATTTCCACGGCCGCGCGTGGCTAGTCTTTCCGTACTAGTGAACCACGCCGCGGAGATTGGCGACCCCGTGGCGGTGCAAATCCTGGATACAGCGGCCCGCGAACTGGCGCATTTGGCTGTTGCCGTGCATAGACAATTGTTCGGGACCGGCGACTCGGCACTCGTCACGTACTCAGGCGGCGTATTCGGCAGCCGCATTCTTCTGAGCCGGTTCCGCGATTGGACGGCATCGGAAGCGGGCATCCCCATAACGGCTCCCCTTTACGGGCCGGCTGTCGGAGCCTTGCTCGAAGCCTATCGCGCGGAAGGCCTGGATTGTTCGTTGTCGGGTACTTTCCCTTTCCCGTATTAGATATAAGCAAAAGCGATAGAGGGTTACCCCCACATCCGTGCTTTTCCAGTACGGAGACTAGGGTGAGATTTCTTGAATTTGTGGGTCTGGATCATCGATAAGTCCCGCGAGGGTGAAGTTTCAATGGCTTGGGCTGGGCAAGAAGGAGAGGAGACGGAAAGTGGTGCACCGCCGAGTTCCACATTTTCCGAAACCCTGGTCGATGAGATTCCCATGACGAGCCGCAGCGTCGAACTTGAGTCGAGGAAAGCATGCGGCGACGAAGCAATTCGTGCGCATTGTCTGCGGGTGGCAACCTGGTCCAGCGAGCTGGCAGGCGCGATCGGGCTTTCCGACTCCGATAGAAATCTGGTGGAACAGGCCGCGATTGCCCATCATCTTCCCGAGATTCTGCTGGATGACCAGGCGCGCCGGCGCCTGCTGGCTGAGATGCAACTGGAAGCGAATGGCGAGCAGGCCTTTGTCTCCGACAGCGTGCGATCCGTTCTGGAAACTCTATGGGGCCGGCGCCCGATCGCCGACGCCGCCATGGGGAAGATCGTGGCTGTGCTTGAAATCAGCGACGACTTCGATCAGTTCTTCGAGTCGGAGGCGCTGTTTGACGGCGAGTCACTCGATCAGTGCACGAACTCCTCAGTCGAAGCCATGATGACCTACCTGCAGGTCACCAGCCGGGCCGATGTTAGCCGGGTGATCGATCGCCTGCCGGTTTTTCCCCGCGCCTCTCGCGAAGTGGTGCGGCAGGTTGCGAATCCCGACGTGGGGCCTCGCGAAATGGAGGCGGTGGCATCGCTCGATCCCGTGCTTGCCGGCCGGCTCATTCAAATCGCGAACTCGGCCTATTACAGCCCTCAACAGCCCATCGGAACTATTTTCCAAGCCGTTTCCTACATCGGCACCGAGACCGCGCGGCGGGTTTTGCTGGCCGCTTCCATCCGAGGCAACTTCTCGTCCCCGCAGGCGCACCAGCTCTGGAACCACAGCCTGGACGTGGCGCAGACCGCTGAGCTGGTGGCGATGCATTCCGCCGTCAAAATAGATCCCTCGCAGGCGTTTCTCGCAGGCTTGATTCACGACATCGGACGCCTGGCCTTCGCCATCATGCCGGTTGCCTTCCAGGATCGCTTCCAACGCCTCACCGACGGCGGGTGTCCACCCGTGGAAGTTGAAATGTGCCTCTCCGGCCGCTGCCACGGCGAGGTTGGCGCCGAAACTTTGACGCAATGGAAGTTTCCGCCCGAAATCATCGAGGCGGTGCGCTGGCACCACCGTCCCGAACGCTCCGACCTCCCGCTGAGTTCGCTGCTCTATCTGGCCGAATTTATTACGGAGTCGCAGGAGGATCTTCCCTCCTACGTCCGCATGAATAGCGCTACGCGCCTGGCCGGCATTTCGATGGGTTCGATAGCGGAGATTCGCCAGAAGAACGCAGGGTCGCTCGAAAGCTTGCGCTTCGCGGCTTGAACTTTCGCCGCGCTACGCTGGTCTCTTGACTCCCGATTCTGAAACCGGCTGGCTGCCGGACCTGATTTATACCGGCGGAGCATTCCAATCCGGACTGGCGATGTTCGCCGATGCCAGCGGCCGCATCACGAGATTTTCTTCCGATTCGGCCGATCTCGCCAAAGCCCAGCGGCTGACCGGAAGCGCCGTGCTGCCGGGGATGATCAACGGCCACTCGCATGCCTTCCAGCGCGTGTTGCGCGGCCGCACAGAACACCGCAGCGCCACCGAACGCGATTCATTTTGGACCTGGCGCGAAGGCATGTACTTAGCCGCCAACATGCTGTCGGATGACGGTCTCTACCACGCTTCGCGCATGGCGTTCCTGGAGATGCTCCTCGGCGGGATCACTACGGTGGGCGAATTCCACTATGTGCATGGCGCCCCGTTCACCGGCTCCGAGGATCGAAACAGGCTTTCATTGCTCGTGATCCGCGCCGCGCGCGACGTTGGCCTGCGCATCGCCCTCTTGCGGACCGCCTATGTCCGGGCGGGATGGCGGAAGCCGCCTCATCCAGGGCAGGCCGGGTTCCTGACGCCGCTGGCGGAAGATTTCATTGCCGACACGGAGGCGCTGCGAGCCACCGTCGAGCGCTCCGAAGACGCGGAACGAGTGTGGGTGGGCGTTGCGCCGCACAGTCTTCGAGCCGTGCCTTTCGATTATGTGCGTGAAGTGGCCGCTTATGCTCGCGCGCAACAAATGCCCTTGCACATGCATGTCTCCGAACAACCCGCGGACGTGGACGCTTGCCTGGCTGAATACAACCTGCGTCCCGTGGAGCTGCTGGACCAGAACGGTTTGCTCGACTCCCGCTTCACCGCGGTGCACGCCATTCACGTCACTCGCGAAGAAATTTCCGCGCTCGCACGCGCCGGTGCGACGGTTTGCGCGTGTCCCACCACCGAGCGAAATCTGGGCGACGGGACCGTGCCCGCGGACCAGCTTTTGAATGCGGGCGTTCGCATCTCTTTGGGCTCCGACAGCAACGTGCAAATTAATCTGCTCGAAGACGCGCGATCGCTCGAATATCATCTGCGAATGCTGCGCTTGGAGCGCCTGATCCTGGCGGAAGGAATCGCCCACGACACGTTGGCGAAGCGCCTCTTCGCTTGCGCCACCGAAGCGGGCGCTCGCAGTCTGGCGGCGTCCGGTGGCAGTCTGGAGGTTGGACGCCCGGCGGACTTCTTTACGATTGCGCTCGATGATCCGTCCATTGCCTGTGCCGACCCGGAGGCTTTGCTCAGTGAGATGGTGTTTTCCGCCGAGCGAACCGCGGTGCGCGACGTCGCGGTGGGCGGCAAATTCATCATTCGCGACGGCCGGCATCCAATGGGCGGTGAGATCGTCCACGAGTTTGCTCGCGTGCAACGGAAGCTCTGGCGGTGAAATACTTTGCCCAAGGGCTACATCGGTCTACGGACTTCCCCTCCGGTCTGTAATAATTGTTAAGTGGCTGACGAGCGTAGTGCGTTGCTTGATCTGATCCGGCGTGGCCGGCGCCGCCAAGCCTCGCATCTGCTGATCCACGCCACGTCGTTCGCGGCTGTCGTTGGAATGGCGGGCGCCATCGTGCTGCTGGTTGTTGGGGCGCAAATCCTCAACTGGTATTGGCTGGTCTTGCTATTCGCGGGAAGCTTTATAGCTAGCGCGTATCGGTCGCGAGGGAAGCTGCTTTCCGCTTATCAAGTGGCGCAGTCCATCGATGGCCAGCTCCACTTCAAGGACGCGCTCTCCACCGCCTATCATTTCAGCCGGCATCCTGATGCTGCCACCTCGCCCGAATTCGTCGCGCAGCAGCGCAGCGTTGCCGAGGATGTGGCGCGATCGGCCGATATCGAACGTGGCGTGCCGTTCCTGATGCCGCGAACCGCTTACGTCAATTTGGCTCTGGTGGCGGTTGCATGCGGAATGTTTGGATTGCGATACGGCATCCATCGCAGCCTGGATCTTGGCTCGCCGCTGGTGCACATCAACTTTGAGGGTTTATTCGGGACTTCGCCGCAAGTGGCCAAGGCCAGAGCCGGACAGCGGCCTGACGCAGCGGGCCGTCGCGATCCAGGCGCTCCGGTAGATCCCTGGGAAGCGAAGACCAGCGATCAGGATCCCGCCAACGACGCCGCGCTGCAATCTGTCGCGGACCCGGATCCGAACAACGCCAGTACATCTCCGGATGGCTCGGCCAAAGCCGATGCCAAGACCAGCGAGCAAATGCCGCCGGGAAGCAATCCGCTGGACTCGGGTGAAAAGGGAGAATCTTCGCATCCGAGCGACGAGAACGCTACTGGATCGCCCGGGTCTGATTCGAAATCGGGCCAGCAGAATGCCTCGAAGGACGCCAAAGATGGCAAAGATGCGAGCCAGTCCGGCAATTCGGGCGACAACTCCAGCCTCGCGAGCAAGCTGCGCGATGCGATGTCCAATCTGCTCGCGAAAATGAAGCCGCAATCCAAGACAGGCGGCGGAAAGCCGAACGAATCTTCGCAATCTGCGCGCGCCTCCCAGCAAGGCGAGAAGCAGGAAGGCGATCCGAAATCGCCCGGCCAGGAACAGGCCGACGCCAGCGCGAATTCGCAGTCCCAGGGCGACCAGCAGCAGGGGGGCACCCAGCAAGCCTCGCAAGGCAAGAGCGAAGGACGCAGCAACAATCAGCCCAATTCGCCCGACGGCAAGAGCGGCATCGGCAAGCAGGACGGCGACAAGAGCGCTCGTGAAGCGGCTGAGCTGGCCGCCATGGGAAAACTCAGCGAGATTATTGGGAAGCGCGCCGCAAACATCTCGGGCGAAGTGATGGTGGAAGTCTCGTCCGGCAAGCAGCAGTTGAAAACCCAGTATTCGCAGCAGAATGCCACGCATGTGGAAGCAGGCAGCGAGATTAACCGCGACGAAGTTCCGCTGGCCTATCAACAATACGTGCAGCAGTATTTCGCGCAGGTTCGCAAGCTTCCGGCGGGGAAGAGCAAAGCTTCGCCGGCGGATGGCAAGCCTTCTGTGACGCCAGACTCAAAGAACAAAACCACACCGTCCAGCCTGCCGTAGGTTGTAACAGGTTGACTGAAGAACTTAGCGGCGGCGAAGGGTCCTGGGCAGAATTCGACCTTTCCGCGCTCAGCTATCCGCAGTTCCTGGATTTCTTTTTCGATCGGCCGATTGTAGGCGACGACAAAGAATACGAGCTCTTTCGTGGCGGGATCGACGACTTCATTGCTTCAAAACCAGGCGTTGTCGTGGATCACGTCCGAGCCATGTGTCAGAACTTTGTTGAGGTCGCGAGTGTCTATTCGCACGAGGAGTTGAATCAGGGTTTGTGGGCAGTTTTCGGCGCCGGCATTAGTTGCGAACAATATCTCTTCGATCCTACGTTGGACCTCGGTTTGCGAATCCACTGCATCGAGTCCATGTACCTGCCGTTCAGGGACGTAGTGGCGAACAGCTCCATCGATAAGCGCGATTCGTTTTACTGGATGTGGTGGGACATGATCCTCCACACGTTCTGGGGGATGGCTGACAAATTCGACTATGTGGCTCTTGCGAGCGTCCCTGGGCAAACAGGTCAGACGATCTATCAAACTATGTTAAAGAGGGTTCTCGAATTCGACTATGCAGCTCTTTCGGTTGACGCTAAACAAACGGCTGAGGCGATGTATCAAACATTGTTGAAGATACTTGCCCTCAATCATCCAGCCTGTCAATGGAGCGCTCTTCATGGATTGGGTCATCTGCATCATCCTCTGGTGCGAGAAACGGTGCAACGGTATCTGGATGCTCACGTAGGCGAACTTATCGATGAAGACCTGAAATGGGTGGAAGCGTGTCGCGAGGGTGCAATCGCTTAACTACTTGCCGTCTTTGGTCTGCGCGACGGACTGCGCCAGATAGTTCACCACCTGCGCCTGGTCGCGCGCCACTTCGTAATACGCGGCGCGCAATAACTGGTCCTTGCGATTGATCAGCGTCTCGCGTATGTTCTGCTGCACGCGCGGATCGGTCAATTCGCGCTGGCCGGCCGGCTCCTTGGAATAGATCTTGAATATGCGATAGCCTTCCGCCGTTTTCACCACCGGCGTCACCTGACCGGCGGGCGCCGTCTGGATCGTAGCGCGGATCTCCGGATTGGTCTTCTCGAGCGCCGATTCCGGCACAAAGCCCAGGTCTCCGCCGTTGGGCGCCGTGGCTGCGTCCTCGGAAAAGTTCTGAGCCAGGGTCACGAAATCCTCGCCCTGTTTCAGCCGCGCCACCAGCATCTCTATCTTTTTGCGTGCCTGCTCGTCGTTTTGCGCCTTGTCATTTTTCAGATTCCGCACGTTCGGGTCCGGCATCGGCGACACGAAGATCTGCGCCAGGTGCACCTGCGGCTCCGGAAAATTGAAGCTGCTTTTGTTGGCATTGTAGAAATCGGTGACGTCTTTATCGGAAATCGAAATGTGCGACGTGATCTCCTTGTTGAACAGCTTGGTGATGCTGAGGTCGCGCTTGAGCTGCGCTTTCATGTCGTCCACCGTCATTTTGCGGGCATCCAGCTGCTTTTGAAATTCCTCCTGCGTGTACGGCGCTTTCAGTTCCGCGAACCTCGATTCCACGTCCGCATCGGTGGCCATCAGGCCCAGCTTCTCGGCCCGCTGCAGCATGATTTCGTTGTCCACCAGCGTGCGCAGCACTTCCAGCTTTTGAATCTCCATCTGGTCCACGCTTGGTTTTTCGGCGGACGACATGAACTGCGCTTGATACTGCTTGTCCAGGTCCGCATAGGTGATGATGCGCCCGTTTACCGTGGCGGCGACGTTGTCGGACACGGCGCGCTTGCATCCGCACGCGCATACGATCAGCAGCGCGCCAAAGATGACGGGGACAATACGGGACATTCGGTAGATAATTTCATTCTACAGTCTCGGCGCTGGGAAGCGCACTGCTACAATCGCGCGCATGGGCTGCGTTGTGAGCCGTTATGCCGGGGCGGCGCTTGCTGTTGCCGCTTTCCTCACGGCCGGCTTCTTCTCCGGGAACGATTTTCGTTTCGTCATCCTGGGCGATCGCACCGGCGACGCTCAGCCCGGAGTCTACGAGCAGGTCTGGCGGGACCTTGACGCATGGCATCCTGACTTCGTCATCAACGTTGGGGATACTATTCAAGGCGGCAACGATGCCACCGCGGCGGCCGAGTGGCGCGCGCTTCGCCCGCTCTGGGATGGCTATGGCCACCAGATTTACTTCACGCCCGGCAATCACGACATCTGGTCGGCCGCTTCCCGCGTCACCTACGAACAACAAACCAGGCATCCGGCGTTTTATGGATTCAACTACCAAAACGCGCACTTTACCGTGCTCGACAACAGCCAGGCACCGGACCTGAGTTTAGATCTGACCGATCAGCAAGCGCAGTTTCTGGCGCGCGATCTGGCCCAAAACCGCGATCGCGATCCCAAGTTTATCTTTTTCCACAAACCCTTCTGGCTCATCCCGGTGAAGTTGCAAAGCAGCCACTTCCGCTTTCATCAGCTGATCGCCAAGTACGGCGTGCGCTACGTTGTGAGCGGCCACGGACACCAGTACGTGCATGCCGTGCAGGATGGCGTCACTTATCTGGAAGCGCCCAGCTCGGGAGGCAAGCTGAAAGGCGAAGGCTACGCGCAGGGATGGTTTTACGGCCAGGTGCTGGTGACGGTGAAAGGTTCCAACGTCGGAATGACGGTGAAGGAAATCGGCCCGCCTTTCGGACAAGGGCGTAGCATCAACCCTCAAAATTAGCGCGCCTATTTCTTTATCGGCGCGGGCGGGGGAGGAGGCGGCGGCAGCGGCACAGCGTCGACATACCCGCGCTCTCCATCGGGACGAATCGGACCCGGACCGAATCCCAGGTGATCGCGATCTACAGGGTTCTCCGCGCATGAGTACTCCGCAAGTCGCTGGCCCGGCGTGCCTGCTTCCCAGGTGCGGGAGTACGTAAAGGTCTTGGTGTAGAACTTCGGATCTTCAATGGTAGTGTCCACGTGGATGTGTTTCGCGTCCGGCCGCGTCCAACGCTCGATGACATGTAGCGCGTCGCTATGCGGGCTGCCATTTTCATCGGCCCACACCTGCGTGTCTTTGAAACCCACCGAATCGATCACGAACGCATCGCCGTCCCAGTGGCCCACTTCGTCGCCGAAGAACGACGGATCCGGATCTTCCTCATGCTTGCGCCCATCGGTAGGAATCAAGCGGTAGTAGCTGTAAAAATAGAGAAAAGAAACAAACTGGGGAGTCTGCAAAACCATGAACGGCAGACCGCTGGCATTGTGGCGCGGGATGCCGCCGAGAATACAGATGGCCTCGGGATCCACGGTGGCGGTAGTATTGTGCTTCCACGCGGCTTCGCCGGCCGGCGTCAAAGGCAGTTTGTGTCCGGGAAGATCCTTGGCAATATTCCCGCCCGGCTTGGTTTCCTTCATCCCTTTCCAGAACCCATTCAGGTCCGGGTGACCATCGGCGGTGCGAGGCACCTGAGCCGCAACCGGCAGGCAAGCCAACGTCAGAGCCGCGCAAACAGCCGCCAGGAATCGCATCTCGATGCTAGAGTATATGAAGTAACCGAGCTTCGTCAACGAAACGGAGACAGCTCATGAGAATCAACGTCGCAACATTCCTGGCGCTCGCGGTTTCGGCAAGCGTGTTGCCTATGGAAGCGCATCACTCCTTCGCGGCCGAATACGACGCCAGCAAGGCCGTCCGCGTCACCGGCCTGATCAGCAAAGTGGAGTGGACCAATCCGCACTCATACCTGTACATCGACGTGAAGGACGACCAGGGAAACTTCGCCACCTGGACCTGCGAAGGCGGCGCTCCCAACACGTTATCGCGCCGGGGCTTCAGGAAGAACGACATCAAGATCGGGGATACCGTCACCGTGGATGGCTACGGAGCCAAGGACGGTTCGCGCTTGATGGATGCGCGACGCATCACGCTGAGCGATGGCCGCACGTTTTATAGCGGATCGCCTGGGGACGGCGGCCCTGGCGACCCTGGGAAAGCGCAGTAGCCCTAAGCTTCGAGCGCTCGTACGTTGCGCTGCCTGGAATATCCGATCAACCGATCGTCCTTGGTCACAAGCGTTGCGCCTAAGACGCGGGCCGTAGCCGCTAGCATGCGGTCTGCCGGGTCGCCATGTACCTCTCCGGGAAGGTGCACGCTTTCAATGGTCATGAAGGTCTGTCGACTCTTTGGGGTTAGGGATTGGGGAACTGGCAGGTACGTAACGGAAAGTGCCTGGCCCCCACCCCCCAGCCCCAAATCCCGAGCCTTACACCCTCACCTCACGCTATAATTCAATCGAATGGACATTTACGAGGAAGTGGTCCGCCTGCGCCGGTTAGGCCAGAAGTGCGCGCTCGCGACCATTGTCCAGGTGAACGGATCCATACCCAGTTACGAAAGCGCCAAACTACTGGTCCGCGAGGATGGCTCCATGATCGGCACCGTCGGCGGCGGTTGCGTGGAAGCCGAAGTCTGGAACGCCGCGCGCGAAGTGATGGAAAGCGAGCGCCCACGCCAGATGAACTTCAGCCTGGGCCAGGACGCCGCGTACGACAACGGCCTCATCTGCGGAGGACAACTCAGCGTGTTTGTCGAGCCGGTGGTTCCCCAGCCGCGCGTCTTCATCTTTGGCGCCGGGCACATCTCGAAAAGCATCTCCAAAGTCGCCGTGCTGGCCGGGTTTGCATCGGTCGTAGTGGACAATCGCGAGGCCTTCGCCAACCGTGACAGATTTCCGGAAGCCGACGAAGTTTACGCCGAAGAATACGAGGAAGTCTTCCCTAAGCTCTCCATTCGCGACACCAGCTACGTGATTATCGTCACGCGTGGGCATCGCGACGACATGCGCGTCCTGCGCTGGGCGGTGGAAACCAACGCCAAGTACATCGCCATGATCGGCAGCAAGCGCAAAGTAATCGGCGTGGTGAAGGAGCTGGAGAAGGAAGGCATCGCGCGCGCCGCCTTCGAGCGTGTTTTCGCGCCCATGGGACTGGAGATTGGCGCCATCACTCCGGAAGAAATCGCCGTCTCCGTGGTTGCCGAGATGATCGCTGTCCGCCGCGCGCCCGATTCGGAATGGCGCACCGCCGCCAAATCCATCTTTGCCAGTGAGGCCTCCCGGGCCGTTTTAAAGTGACGCCCGGCCCGTTACTGTCTGCCTTGCCGCCGGCAATCGCCGGCCTCATTCTTTCCGGAGGCGCTTCCCGCCGCATGGGCACGCCGAAGGCCTTGCTTCGATTTCAGGACGAAACGTTTCTGGATCGGCTGGTTCGCGTCTTCTCCGCGGTCTGCAATCCAGTCATCGTTGTTGTTGGCCAACACGCGGATCAGATTCAGTCGGGCATCGCGCGCGGCAGCGAGGTTCTGTTTGCCGTGAATCCCGATCCCGATCGCGGCATGCTCAGTTCCCTGCAATGCGGCCTGGCGATGGTGCCGGCGGACGCGGACGCCGCGATGTTTTTGCCGGTGGATCATCCACAGATGGCACTGGACACCGTGCAACGCATAGCGGAGCGATTTCGCCGCGATCGCGCGCCTGTCACCGTTCCGGTCTATCTGGGCGAGCACGGTCATCCGGTTTGCATCGCACGTCCACTGATTGACGAACTACTCGCACTGCCACCCGGCGCCAAAGCGAGCGACGTAATTCATCGCCATGTTGCGCGAACCAGCTACATTGATGTACCGGACCGCGGAGTGGTTACCGATGTCGACGACCCCGCCGCTTACGCGGATCTGCTGGCAGCGGCATCCATGAAGATCCGCTGGCGCTGGCTTCTGATCGCTCCGCTCGTGGTGGTCGCCTTTGGCGTGGCCGCGCCGCGAGTCAGCGCCAATCGCTTTCGCCCGCGCATCCAGGCGGCGCTCGAAGCCGCGCTCAACCGGCCCGTGCACCTGGGCGCCGTTCACTTGAATCTATTTACCGGCCCCGGCTTTACCGTGGACGATGTCGAGATCGACGACGATCCCGCGGCCGGTATCGAGCCTTTCGTGCACGTCGAGCAGATGCAGGCGCGCATCCGTTGGAGCAGCTTATTCTTCGGTAATCTCGCGTTTTCCAGCCTGCGTCTTTCCGCCGGCGAACGGGGAGACGCGCCCAGCGTCAACGTGGTGAAGATGCCGTCGGGCCCGTGGAATATTCAGCCGCTGCTCGACCGTCACGCGCAGCCTGGCGCGGCACATCACGGCGCGGTGCCTGATATTCAGATTCGCGGCGGCCGCATCAACTTCAAGTTTGGCGACACCAAGTCCGTCTTCTACATCAGCGACGCCGACGTGGATGTCTATCCCAACGAAAACGGTCAGGTGGTCATCCGCTTTTCCGGCGCGCCCTCCCGCACCGACCAGGCGTCGCAAAGCTTCGGCGAACTGTCCGCGCGCGGCCTGCTGCAGCCTGGCTTGAACGGCGAGAGCCGGCTGAGCATGGGCCTGCACCTGGATCGAACCGCGATTTCCGAGCTGACGCGCTTGTTCCATGGCAGCGACATTGGCATCCACGGCTATGCCTTCGCCGATGCCAAGCTGGACGGGCCGCTTTCCAAGCTCGACATCACCGGGAACCTCAATATCAGCGATGTGCATCGCTGGGATCTGATGCCGGCGCCCGGTGAAGGCTGGACGCTCAACTATCGCGGCCTGCTCAATTTGACTGGCCATCACCTGGAACTTGCCACCCTGGCCGCCGCTCCCGCGCAACCCGATCCGGTCTCGGTCGAATTCCAGTTGGACGACTATCTCACCGCTCCGAAGTGGTCCGGCAATCTGCAGTTCCACGATCTTCCCGCCGCCTCGCTGGTCGAAACCGCGCGGCATTTCGGCGCGCCCTTGCCGCCCGGCGTGCAAGTGGAGGGTAAGGTGGAAGGCGGCATGGGCTACTCCAGTCAGTCCGGCGCGCAAGGGCAATTGTCGCTCGCCAGCGCGTCGGTGAAGTTCCCTCAGGGCGGGTCCCCGCAGGTCAACTCTGCGCAGGTCAGCTCGGTGCAGCTGGACTCCGCGCAAGTCGAAATCTCCAATGGCAAGGTTGTGCTCGCGCCGACGGACGTAGTGACGGAAGGCGGCCAGACGGCGCAAATCGAAGGCGAATACGCGCTCGACAATAGCCATTCGGCGTTCCGCATCAGCACACGGCAGTTGGCGGTGGGCGCCAGCCACTTGCTGGACGTCGCCCCGATCCCGCTGCTGGACCGGGTCAAACAAGGAGTCTGGAGGGGCTGGATCTCGTTTGAGAAGACCGCCGAAGATCCCGCCGTTTGGTCCAGCCAGTACGATCTGCAAAATGCGGTTATTGAGATTCCCGGTCTGGCGTCGCCGGTCCGGCTAACGTCCGCAACGGTACAGATGAACGACGGTGCAATGCAACTCACTCACATGCGTGGGCGGGCCGGCGCGGTAAAGTTCGAGGGCGACTATCGGTACGATGCCTCATCCGCGCGTCCGTACCGGCTGCGCCTTACGATTCCCGAGTTGCAGCTCGCCGAGGTGGAGGGCTTGATGCTGCCCACTCTGAGCCGCAGTGAAGGATTTCTGGCCCGATTCCGCCGTGATCGCCCTCTTCCAAAATGGCTGCTGGAGCGGGATGCGGACGTCAGCCTGCAGGTAGTGAAGCTGATGAATGGCGATTTCCCGTTGGGCGATTTGAGCGCGCGCGCGGTGTGGCGGGGCCCGTCCATCACCATGTCCAACATGGAGTGGCATTTGGACGGCATGCACGCCACCGGGAAAATGTCGGTGAATCTTGCCAAGGCCGAGCCGTCGTACGATTTGAACGGCAGCATCGAGAATTTCGACTATCGTAACGGCCAGCTCGACATCGACGGCCAACTCGAAACCCGCGGTATTGGCCCGGCGCTGTTGGGGAATCTTCGATCCAACGGCACGTTTGAAGGCCGCGGGATCATGCTCGCGCCCGATGCCGAGGTACGCGAGGCCTCCGGTTCCTATCGTGTGGGAGCTTCATCCGGCGTCCCCCGCCTCATGCTGTCGAACGTGCAGGTTTTACAGGGCGCCGATACTCTGGTGGGCCAGGGCGCCAGCCAGCCTGACGGCCACATCGTACTGGAATTGGCCAGCGGCCGGAAGCAGGTGCGGCTGACGGGCATGCTGCTGCCGGTGCATCCGGACGCTGTGCCGGCGAGGTAGTGAAAGCTCTCCGCATCGACCGCTTCCTCTGGTCGCGGCTCGGAAAACTTGTGATTTTGCTGGAACGTCGATACAGAGCCGTGACCGAAGGGAGCGGTTGATCGCTGGTTTTCACACGTACAATGGTGTTAGCTGCGTTTTTCCATGAATGAAACCACCAGCGAGCTGCTCGCCGACGCGAACGATATCGTTCGTGAGCAGTTGGCGCTTGCCTGGGCCGAGCACATCGAGCGTGTCCGGGACATGCTGGAAGCGCAGTGGCCCGAGCGCATGGAACGCGTGCTCGAAGAGACCGTCGCCGGATTAGCCGCGCGCCTGGAAGAGGAACACCAGGACGCCCTTCAAGGCCGGATTCAACAAGCCAATCACTCGGCCGAAAAGTCGCGCCGGGAGCTGATCCAGAAACTAACCCAGGTGACGCGCCGGCTGCGCAGTTTTGAAGACGAACGACAGTGGAGCAACACGCTGGTGGATGGCACGCGGGGATTTTGCGGGCGCGCTGCGCTGTTCTTGATTCGCGATCGAAAACTATACCTGGAAACCACGCGGAATTTCGATGACGCCGATCTGGCCGGGGAAGTGCCCCTGGATGCCGCGCCGGCGTTTGTTACCGCCATCGAGACTCGGGACACGCTAGTTGCCCTGCGATCGAGCGGCGAATTGTCGGAGCCGGTGGCGGCGTATTTGGGTGAAGCTCCCGAGCCAGGAAATGCCAAATGCTATCTGTTTCCGGTAGTCACGCGGCAAGAGGTTGCGGCCGTTCTGTATGTGGACTCAGGAGACGTGGATGTGGACGCGCTGGAGCTTCTGGTTGCAACGGCAGGCTCGGTCTTGAATGTTGCGCCTGCCGCCCAACCCGCCCGCGTTACGCGCGTGGATGGTCTGGTGACGATCGCGGCTGCGGCAGCCGCCGAGTCAGAACCGGCTCCAGTGGAACCGCCTCCAGCGGAAAGTGCCCCGATACAGACGGCTCCGTCGCAAAAGCCTGAGATCCTCTCATGGTTTTCCCTTAGCCGCGAAGATAGGGAACTTCACTTACGCGCCCAGCGATTCGCGCGGGTCAAGGTGGCCGAGATTAGGCTTTATCAATCGGAAAAAGTGAAGAATGGGCGTGCCGCGCACGATCTATATACGTCTCTTCAAGTAGAGATCGATTCCGCGCGCGAGGCTTTTCGTGGGGAGTTTTTGAATGCATCGGACTCGATGGTGGATTATCTCCATCTCGAACTGGTGAGAACGCTGGCAAACGATGACGCTGAAGTTTTGGGTCAAGATTATCCCGGGCCTATGGTCTAAAAGCTGGGCAATCGGCTTTTGGCGATTGGCGGCGGTGGTATGCGCTTGCGCGGTTGTGGTATCTGCACAGTCGCTTGAAGCAGTCGCCGATCGCTATCGAAAAACGCCCAATGCCGTCACACGCGCGGCCGTGCTGCGCTATGCCGAAGCCCACCGCAGCGATAAGAATGGAGCGCTGGCTCTGCTGCTTTTGGGCGCCACCGAAAACGATCAGCGCCAGTTTGGAGACGCGCTCACTCATTTGAAGTTGGCCGCGAAACGCTTGCCGGAACTCGCGGATTACGTAGCGTACTTGAGCGCGGTGGCCGAATCCGGCTTGAGACAGTTCAACGACACCGAGCCGGCTTTGCGGCCGGTATGGCAATCGACGCCCGCATCGCCGCTAGGGACCAAAGCGGTTCTGCTGCAGGCCGAATCGTATTTGCAAGGCGGCAATCCGGCAGGCGCCGTTACGCTCGTCCGCGAGCATGTGGCCGATTTGTCCACGCCGCAAGCCGAGTTGCTCCTGGCGCGCGCGCTCGAGGCGCAGAACACTTCTGGAAAGACTGGGACTGAGGCCGCACAGCATTATCAAAAGATTTACGTCGAGTTTCCGCTGTCGAAAGAAGCATCGGACGCCGAAGCGGCCCTTACGCGCTATCCCAGCATTCCGCCCGAAGCTCTGTTTGCGCGTGGCTTGAAGCTGGAAGCCGGCGGGGACTACACGCGAGCCGGCAAAGAACTCACCGAATTA
The DNA here is from genome assembly GCA_963747945.1 of Bryobacterales bacterium. Classification (GTDB taxonomy): domain Bacteria; phylum Acidobacteriota; class Terriglobia; order Bryobacterales; family Bryobacteraceae; genus Palsa-89. The sequence continues at coordinate 328,684 of CAVVHB010000019.1, read as the reverse complement.
TTACCGCGCCTGAGCGGCGAGAGTTTCGATCTGGCGCGCGTGCGCATCGGCGCCGCGGCATATCTGGCACGTGATAACGAGGCGGCTTACAAGTATCTGCTCTCGTTCCAGGCCACCGCTCCCGACGCGGAGGCCGAACGGCTGTATTATCTGCTGGAATGCCAGCGCCGCTTGAACCGGCTGGACGAGATGAACGCGACACTCGAAAAGCTGGCACAGAGCTATCCGCAATCCCATTGGCGGCTGGAAGCGCTGGTGGCAGTCGCCGGTTACTACGTGGCACACGATCAGCCGGATGCCGCGCAGCCGCTGTATCGGACCTGCTTTGAGTCGTTTCCCAGCGATTCGGAGTCGGCGGCCTGCCACTGGAAGGTCGCCTGGTCGACGTACCTGCGCGATCCCGCGCAAGCCGAGAGCATGTTGCGCGAACACTTGACGCGCTATGCGGCCTCCGATCAAACCAGCCCCGCGCTTTACTACCTGGGGCGCATCGCGGAATCGAAGTCCGATTGGCCCACAGCGCGCGCCTACTATGACGCGGTGAATAACGCTTACCCAAACTATTACTACGCCATTCTCTCGCGCGAACGGCTGGAGACGCCGTCCGTTCTGACCGTATCGGCATCGCCCGCCATCGCGCAGTTTCTGGGCGCGATTCAGATCGTAAACCGCCACGCTCCGGAAAGCTTCGATCCTACGCCGCTCACCAAGCGGCGCATTGAGCGGGCCCATTTGCTGGACCTGGCGGGCCTGGACGACCTGTCGGAAGCCGAGCTTCGCTTCGGCGCCAAGGTGGACGGCCAGCCGCAGGTGATCGCTATCGAATTGGCCGATCTGGCAACCCAGCGCGACGCTCCCGACCAGGGCATCCGCTACATCAAACACTACGCTCCCGGCTATCTGTCGCTTTCGCTCGATGCGGCGCCTGACAAGTTCTGGCGCCTGGCGTTCCCGCTGCCTTATCGCAAGGCGCTCGAAGAATATTGCCGCGCGCAGGGCCTGGATCCTTATTTGATGGCGGCGCTGATCCGTCAGGAATCCGAGTTCAATCCCAAGGCGGTTTCGCGGGCCAACGCGCGGGGCCTGGCGCAAGTGATGCCGGCTACCGGACGCCAGCTCAGCCGAAAGCTTGGGATGCATCGCTTCAGCACCGCGATGCTCTTCACCCCGGATACGAATCTGAAGTTGAGCACCTACTACTTGAAACAGCTTTCCGACGAGCTGCAAGGTAAATGGGAAGCGACGCTGGCGTCCTACAACGCAGGCAAGAGCCACGTCAACGCGTGGCTGGCGGCTGGGAATTATCGCGAGCCCGCCGAGTTCGTGGAAAGCATTCCTTTCAACGAAACGCGCGCGTACGTTCAGAGCGTACTGCGTAACGCCGAAGTCTATCGGAAACTCTACGGCCAGAAGCTGGCAGTGGTGAAAAACTAATACAATTCCTGTACAACATATCTGAGCCGCCATGCGTAAGCATGCGGATTCCCGGGTGGACCCAGCAAGACCGCATGCTCACGCATGGCGGCTCAGAATATGCGCTAGCGAAATATGCGCTAGCGAAATATGCGTTAGCGAACCTTCAAGACCGCCGCGCCGCGAATGGCGTCGTTCTTCAGCGAATTGAGCGCCCGATTGGCTTCTTCGAGCGGGAAAACCTGAGTCGAGATATGCACCGGTATCTCGGCGGCCACTTTCAGGAAATCGTGCCCGTCTGCCCGAGTGTTGTTGGCCACGCTGCGAACCACGCGCTCCTGATAAAGAAGATCGTAGTCGAGCGGGGGAATGGCGCTCATGTGGATCCCGCCCAGCGCGAGCGTTCCGCCCTTTTTCAGGGCCTTCAAAGCCGCCGGGACAATCTCACCCGCCGGTGCGAAGATGATCGCGCTGTCCAGCTTCACCGGCGGCTCGGCCACGGTGCCACCGGCCCATACCGCGCCTAGTTCGAGCGCCAGCTTCTGATGCCGCTCATCCCGGGTAGCCGCGTAGACCTCCGCGCCCCAATGCCGCGCCACTTGAATCGCAACGTGGGCCGCCGCGCCAAATCCGTACAAACCCAGCCGTCCGCCCCGCTTTATCCCCGAAAGCCGCAGCGCCCGGAAGCCGATGATCCCCGCGCAGAGCAGCGGAGCCGCCTTCAGATCGTCGAAGCCTTCGGGAATCGGATAGACGAAGGTTTCTTCCGCGAGCGCGTACTCGGCATAACCGCCATCGACGGTCCAGCCGGTAAACGTGGGATTATCGCAGAGGTTTTCATTCCCCGCGCGGCAGTACGGACACGTGCCATCGGTGGAGTGCAACCACGCGATGCCCACGCGCGTGCCAATATCGTGCTGCTTGGCGCGTTCGCCCACGGCTTCAATGACGCCCACTACCTGATGTCCTGGCGTGATCGGCGATTTGCGCGGCGCCAGTTCGCCTTCAATCACGTGCAGATCCGTCCGGCAAACCGCGCAAGCATTCACACGCACCAGAACTTGCGTTCCGGCAGGCACGGGCTTGGGAACATCGGTGTATTCGAGAGGGTTGCTTTCAATAGGCGCGGGGTGGCGAAGAACGCAGGCTTTCATTGTGCTCACCACGGGTCTGCTACGACCATAGTAACCTGGAGTCGCATGTCGCTCCCCGGGCACCACTTCGCGCGCAACCTGATTCACCGGCGCACGCTCCTGCTGCAAATGGTCCGGCGCGATTTCGAGCAGCGCTTCATTGGGTCAACCGCGGGTTGGATGTGGGGGCTGATCCTGCCGCTGGTTCAACTGGTGAGCTGGGTATTCGTCTTCGAAGTGTGCCTGCACCAGAAAGTCCCGCCCAACCAGCCGACCCAGAATTATCCGCTGTTCCTGTTCTGCGGATACCTTCCCTGGTTGCTCTTCCAGGACACGGTGATGCGCTCGGCGAACTCGATGATCGACAACGCCAACCTGATCACCAAGACGGTGTTTCCGGCTGAGATCGTACCAGTTTCCATCTTCCTGTCTTCGCTCGCAAGCCACTTGATGGTAGTGGCGCTCGTGATTACCGGGATCGGCGTCATCAACGGCCACTTCAGTATGTGGATGTTGGTGCTGCCCATCTACATGGTGCTGGTGGGGCTGTTCGCGATCGGCGTCGGATGGATCGTGGCCAGTTTACAGGTTTACCTGCGCGACACGGCACAGGTGCTATCGGTAATCCTGGTCTTCTGGTTTTGGGTGACGCCGATCTTCATCACCGAGCAACAGATCCCGGAGCGCTTTCGATTCGCCTTGCACCTGAACCCGCTGGCGTTCGTCGTACAAGCCTATCGCGACCGGCTTCTATCTTTCCGCATCCCCAGCCTGCACGACCTGGCCATCATCACCGCCTATGCGGTCACCGCGTTCGTGGTAGGCGGATTATTCTTCCGGCATTTGAAGCGCGGCTTCGCCGACGTGCTGTAGCTATTGCTCATCGGCCGACGGCCCGTAAAGCCCGGGAACCGGGATATCGTTCAGCCGCAGATAGACGGTTAACTGGGCGCGATGATGAATAATGTGGTTCATGACAAAGGTTCGGACTACGGCAGCCCTTGGCATCGTCATCACAGTTTTCCCTCCCGCCATCAGGCTCCAGGGCGCCATCATCTGGCTGTCATCGGCCGCCGCCAGCGCCGAGCGCGCCTTGGCGATACTCTTGTCGAAAGCTGCAACCAGGTCTTCCGTGGTGGCGAACTTGGGCGTTTCATAGGGCGGTGCGCCGGGAGGAGCATAATCGAACGAGTCGCTTGTGAGCGTAAGCTCGGCCCAATCGGCCATGTTGGCGACATGGGCTGACAGCGCGCCCAGTGCGAAAGACTTCGGGTGCGGTTTGAAGGAAAACTTGTCGGCGGGGACGCGCTCGAGCACCTTGCGCGTGTTCGCCATCTCCTGGTCAAATTCAGGTAACATAGTTTCGCTGATTTTCATCTAGGGTTCCTTGTGGGGAGAATCAACTGCTCAGGCAATGGTAGGCGAAGATAGGGCGAAAGTCAAGACCTGCGAGAATGTAGCCTAACGTGCAACCCAGACCTGTGCCCCGCATCCAATGTAGTGGAAGGCAACGGGAGTAAGCCTTCCGGGAAGGTTTGATATGTTAAAGAAAACACTTAAAAAACTTGGTCTCCCGATTCTCGCGCTTGCAGGAATGATGATGTTTGTCGGCGCACCCAAGGCTGACGCTGCAGTGCGCTTCGGTATCGGCATCGGCGTACCGAACTATGGCTACAGCTACCCGTATCCGTATGCTTACGGCTATCCGGGTTACTACCCTTATGCTTACCCATACGCTTATGGCTATCCGTATTACGGCGGCATCTATGGCGGCTATTGGGGCGGCTATGGTCGCGGCTATTACGGTGGTCGTGGCTATTATGGTGGCCGCGGATATGGCGGCTACGGCGGATTCCGTGGTGGCGCGGTTCGCGGCGGTGGCGGCGGGTTCCGCGGTGGCGGCGCAGCCCGTGGTGGCGGCGGACATGGCGGCGGACACCGCTAATGCGGACACCGCTAATTTAGACGAGCACCGCTCATCCGCTCCTGCTTCGGGACTGCCTCCTCCGGAGAGGTGCGGATGAGCGGAGAGGTGCGGGTAAATGAGGCGGGTGCGGGTGAGCGTCGCGCGCGAGTAAAATAGGCCATGGAGACTCAGCGCGTTGGTATCACTCAGCGCATCGGTATTTTGACTGGCGGAGGCGATGTCCCTGGCCTCAATTCGGTAATCAAAGAAGTCACCTACCGGGCGACCGAAAACTGCTGCGAGGTTGTGGGTATTCGGCGCGGTTGGGAGGGGCTTACCCACGTCAATTTAGAGGACGAACCCAGCAGAACGCGCTACATCCTTCCCCTCACCCGTGAGAACACGCGCACGATCGATCGTTACGGCGGCACGGTACTCCATAGCAGCCGTACAAATCCCGCCAAGATGTCGAAGTCGAAGCTTCCGGATTTCCTGAAGGATAAGGATTTTCCGCAGAAGGAAATCACCAAAGGCGGCACGACGTCGACGGTGTATGACATCAGTTCGCAGGTTCTGAAGAATATAGAGGCGCTGGGGCTCACCTCTTTGATTGCGATCGGCGGTGACGACACCCTGGGCTATGCCGCCAAGCTGCACGCGATGGGCATCAAGGTGATCGCCGTACCGAAGACGATGGATAACGATGTTCGCAACACCGAATATTGCATCGGCTTCTCTACCGCGATCACGCGCGCAACCGATGCGATCGCCCGCCAGCGGACCACGGTGGGCTCGCATGAACGCATCGGGATTTTTCGAGTGTTCGGCCGCGATGCGGGTTTCACGTCGCTCTATACGGCCTACGTAGCGTCTATTCGCTGCTGCATCCCGGAGTTCAAGATCAATCTCGATAAGCTGATCGATCTGCTGTTGACCGACAAGAAGCACAACCCCAGCAACTACTGTTTGGTGATCCTATCGGAAGGGGCGGAGTGGGAAGGCTACCAGGTCCGCGAATACGGCGAGCCCGACGCATTCGGCCATCGCCATAAGGCGAGCGTAGCCGAGGCGCTAGCGGAAGAGATCCAGCGTCGCACATCGGAAGAGACTATCGTCAGCGACTTGACCTACGATCTGCGCAGCGGCGTGCCCGATTTCGTGGACAAGCTAGTGGCGTCCACGTTTGGCACGATGGCGCTCGAAGCGGTTCTCGACAACCAGAGCGGCTTGATGGCGGCTTTAGTGGACGGGAAGTATGCCATGGCGCCGATTCCGGATCCCGCGCTGGGGCCCCGCCACGTGGATGTCGCCACCATGTACAACACAGAACGCTATCGCCCGAATTACGCCAACAAGACCGGCCTGCCCATCTTCCTGACGCGGGGCTGATGTTCCGGAATGTTCTGGAAAAAGCCGAAACCGCGCGAAGCGAATGTGCCGCTACGGGAAATCGTCGAACATTTTAACGAAGCGGCCGCCGACGAGGAGAATTTCCCGTCCACCATCGATCCGGGCATTTATCACGTCCAACTGATAGTCGACTATTTCGGCGACCTGAACGGAAAGCGTGTTCTGGATGTCGGATGCGGCAAGGGCCGGTTCGCGCGCGTGCTGGCCGGGCGTTATCCCCAGGCGTCGCTGGTTGGGTTCGACCTGGCTGAAGCGATGTTGCGGCACGTCCCTGAGAGTGTAAGCGCCTGCGCGGGATCGATGACCGCGCTGCCTTTCCCCTCCGCTGTATTCGATTGCGTCTATGCCACCGAATCGCTGGAACACGCCGTCCAGATCGACGTGGCAGTGGCCGAGATGTGCCGCGTGGTCCGGCCCGGCGGGCGCATCGTGATCATCGACAAGAACGTCCGCGAGTGGGGACGGCTGAAAACTCCCGAGTGGGAAAAGTGGTTCGGCCGAAAGGAGCTGGAGAAGTTGCTCGCCCGTGATTGCACGAAAGTGTCCAGCCGCCCCATTTCCTATTGGGAAGATGTCGCGCCGGACGGTCTGTTCCTGGCCTGGATGGCGGAGCGGTAAAATCAAGATGTGCCGACAAGAACTACGCTGACCTTGGACGAGGATGTACGTGCCAACCTGGAAGAGGAGATGCGTAAATCCGGCAAGTCCTTCAAGGAAACCGTCAAGGAGGTGTTGCGTGTGTACTCGTTTCTCCTACCGCGCGCCAGTGGGCGATCTTGAGCGACTTGTTGACGAAATCGCAAGCGCGCGGACCGCTCATCACGAACGCGCACCTTGCAGCGCTGGCCATCGAGCACGGCGCCACGCTGTGCACCAACGATCGCGAATTCCTGCGGTTTCCCGGCCTCAAAGTCGAGTTTCCACTCCAATAGCAGGTATCCTAAAGGTTGGAAATCAGTAAATTGGAAACCAAATCCCAAGTCGCGCCGGCAAATGACAAGCCGATTCCACTGCAAGAGCGGGTGGAGGCCCAGGGTCACCTCATCGACTCCCATATCATGGAGCAGATCTTCGACACCGTCGTCGAGTTCGGCGGCCGTTTCGAAGTGGAGCAGTTTAGCATCGGCCGCACCAACAGCGACGGGTCCTACCTGCGGCTGAAGATCGACACCGCCGACGCCGAGTCGATGGAAAAAATTCTCTCCCAGTTGCTGGGCTTGGGCTGCTCCATGGTGGAGTCCGGGGATGCCGACCTGTTCACAGTTGAGCGCGATTGCTGCGCGCCGGAAGATTTCTATTCCACCACCAATCATAAAACCTACGTGCGTTATGGCGGCCATTGGGTGGAAGTGCAGAACCAGCGCATGGACGCGCTGATCGTGGTGGGGGAAGATCAAGCGCATGAATATCAAGCGATGTGCCGGCGTCTGCGCGACATCAAAGCCGGAGACCGGGTAGTCACGGGGATGCGCGGCATTCGCGTGGTGCCCGAATCCAAGGAGCGCGACCGGCTGGCGTTCGCTTTCATGAGCAACGGCATCTCTTCGGAGCGCCAGGTGGAGACGGCCGTCAAACAAACCGCGGCGCTGATTGAGCAGGCGCGCGCGGCTGGACAGGGAATCATCGCGGTGGCTGGACCTGTGGTGGTTCACACCGGCGGCGCCGGACCGCTGTCGCGCTTGATTCGCGAAGGCTACATTAGCGCGCTATTGAGCGGGAACGCACTGGGCGTGCATGACATCGAATCGGCGTTGCTAGGCACTTCGCTCGGCATCCGGCAGAGCGACGGGCGTCAGGAAGAGCACGGGCATCGCAATCATATGCGCGCGATCAATGCCATCTACAATTGCGGCGGCATTCGGGGCGCGGTGGAGAGCGGGCGATTGCACAGCGGCATCATGTACGAATGCGTGAAGCACAACGTGCCGTTCGTGCTGGCCGGCAGCCTGCGCGACGACGGGCCGCTGCCGGAAACAATCACCGACATGAATCGCGCGCAAGACGCTTACGCCGAGCTTTTGAAGGGCGCGGGACTGGTGCTTTGTCTGGGCTCCATGCTGCACTCCATTGCGGTGGGAAACATGCTGCCGAGCTGGGTGAAAATCGTCTGCATCGATATCAATCCGGCGGTGGCCACCAAAGTGAGCGATCGCGGCACCGGGCAGGCGGTAGGCGTGGTCACCGACGTCGGCCTCTTCCTGGATCTTCTGTCGCGCATCCTGATTCCGGCGAAATGACGTCCGTAACATGAAGCGTCAATACACCGATGAACACGCCTCCGCAGGCGTGCGCGCGCCGCTGCCGGAGATCGAGACCTGGCCCAACCAATACCCGGGTTATGAGATCGAAATCGTATTGCCGGAGTTCACGTCGGTTTGTCCCAAGACGGGTCTCCCGGATCACGGCGAACTGACGCTGCGCTACGTGCCCGACAAATCGTGCCTGGAGCTCAAATCGCTCAAGATGTACATGCTCGCGTATCGCAATCTGGGAATCTTCCAGGAGAACGTTGTGAATCGATTTTTGCGCGACGTAGTAAAGGCGTGCCAGCCGATGGAAGCGACGCTCACGGGTGAATTCACGCCGCGCGGAGGCGTGTTCACGAAAATCACCGCCAGTTGGAGCAAGAAGAAGCCGAAGCGAATGGTCAATGGATCCAAAGGGTGAAGAACTCGCGGCGGTAATCGCCGAAATCCGGCAGCGCGTGCGCGGGCGCACTCCCAACGGCGTGGCCGCAGGCAACATCCCGCTTCCGGACCTGACAGCGCTGCTGCACGCGCGGGATGCCGCCGAAGCCAAGGTAGCCAGCATTGGCACGGTGAACCCACGCGGAGGCGGACTCAAGAATTCGATCATTCAGCGCGCCAAGCGCATGCTGGCGCGGGCGCTGGACTGGCACGTGCGCGAGCAGGTGGAGTTTAATCGCGGTGTGATGGCATGCGTGCAATCCACCATTGAGACTCTCAACGAATGCAAGCAGGCACTGTCCGCGATCGCGGCGCAAGGTGCTGAGTTGCGGGGCGAGGCGCGCGAGCTGAGAGATATTCGGGACCACTGGGCCGAGTGGCGCACGGGCTGGGAGCAAAAACTCGCCCACACGGAAATTCAGTTCCTGCGCAGCGTTTCCGAACTGCAGGCCGCCTTTCAACACCGCGTCACCTTGATGGACGCCAACTATCGCGAGCAGATGAAAGCTCAACACGCCGACTTCGAACGATCCATGGTGCACCAATCCGGCGAGATCCAGCAGCGATTCTGGAACGATCTGGCTCAAGTGCGAACCGAGTACGAGCGCCTTATTCATTCCGAACTGAGGCTGTTGCGGCAAAGGGCCTCGCTTGCGCGCGAGTGTAGAGACAAATTTCGCAAAGCGCGCCACCCGAATTCGCGAACGTAGATTGGTTGAAGTTTGCCGAGAGGTTTCGGGGGTCTGAAGACGACATCCGGGCTCGCCAACAGCTTATGCGTCGCGTTTTCGCGAGTTCATGCCGGTGCTCGACATGGGCTGTGGCCGTGGCGAAATGCTGCAAGTTTTTCACGACGCCGGCATCGCAGCGCGCGGCATCGATTCGAACGGCGATTCGATCGCTCTATGCCTGGCTCAGGGGTTGGAGGCAGAGCAAGCCGATCTATTCGCATATTTAAGTGCGCTGCCGGATGCATCCCTGGGCGGCGTAATCTGCTGCCAGGTGGTGGAGCATTTGCCGCCGGCGCGACTACCGGAGATGATCCGGCTGGCCCACGCTAAGCTGCGTGCGGGCGGCTTGTTGGCGATCGAGACGCCGAACCCGGAGTGCCTGGCGATCTTCGCTACGCATTTCTATCTCGATCCCACGCATCGGCATCCCATTCCACCGGCGCTGGCGAGCTTTTACCTGGAAGAAGCGGGCTTCGGGCGAATCCAGATCGAGCGGCTATACCCCGCGATCGAGAGCATGCCGTCGCTGGGCGAATTGCCGGAGGCGTTTCGCAAGGAATTCTTTGGGAGTCTCGACTACGCGGCTTTTGGGATCAAACTGGGTTGAGTGTTGCAACCGCTAACCGCTCCCTCGCGGGCACGCTACAGAGCCGCGCGCGTCAGCAAGCGGTATTTCTTCAGATCAGAGCTTGACGCGGGATCAGCGGGCGGCCCGCCACGCGATCTTCCCATAGTGCGAGCGCCTGTACGCAAAACGCCGTCGACACGGGGTTGGCAAACGGCAAAGCTTCGCCCTTCTTGCGGCCGAACAGGAATCCTCCGCTGAGCCGTGGATCCTTATCGTCCATTTGGAAACTGGCTGCCTGCTCAGCCTCATAACGGGCCGCGGACAAATCGAGCGGCAATGCTCCCTGCGCGTCCGCCAGCAGCCGGACCCGAAGCAACTGCGCGTAAACATCGGAACGCGCGAAAGCAGGTGCGATCTCACGCAAATAACGGCCGTCGCGATCCACCCCATTTCGAAAGGCCGTGGCGCACTCGGGCCGATGGAGCACCGGCAGCAGACCCTCCAGGAAATACGAGTATGCGTGAAGCCGGTCCATGACGCGCAGCCGGTCCGCGTCGCCGGGCAGGAACACGCGATCGTTTTCGAGCGCAGCCTGGAGCGCCGATTCGTAGCCGCGCTGAAACACACTCTCGCCCGTGACTTCGAAAAGCTCGTGCCAGGCCATCGCGGATTTCAACTGATAGCATCCCGGGCTAGCAGACCAGCGCGGCTCCCACGCCAGAGGCTGCTTCTCGGGCAACGCAAGAATGGGATGGATGCCGCCGTGTCCCGGAAAATCGGTCAGCATGGCGCGGCCGCCCCGGACAGCCGCATCCAGGAATTCAGAGTCCTGGGTCACACGCCACGCATACAAGAGCCCGCGCACGATGATGCCGCAATCGAAGAAATAGGCGAAGTGAGTTGTCGAATCCCCGTTCGAGAGCTCGAATGGAAACGTGCCCAACCGGGCGTCCCAGGCGGTACGAGTCAGAAAGCGCGCCGCGCGGAGTGCCGCGTCCAGGTAAGCTGGATCTGCCGTCCGCTGGTGGAGGAACAGCAAAGTACTGACTGAGTAGCCAGTAATCTCCGTGGATACGCCAGCGTTTTGGCGCAGATCCGATTTGTAGTACCGAGCCACACCACCGCTTGCCTCCTGGATGCCGGATTGCAAGAACCAGCGGCCGGCCGATTCGATGAACGTGTCGGTCGGTGAGAACAAGTATGATTATAACATCCGGCCCGCGCGCTCCGTTGGACACGTTACACTAAATCCGAGAGCGACGGGCCTGAGAATCAAGGCCCTGTCACAACCCGCTTTGCCAATTCAATACGTCGTCGGAATCGATCTGGGAACAACGAATTGCGCGCTGGCTTATGCGCCGGCGGGCGAAGATCCGCGCGAAAAGCCTAGCGTGGCCTTGTTCGAAATCCCACAGCTGGTGAATCCCGGCGAAGTGCGGGACGAGCCGTTGCTGCCGTCATTCCTGTACTTGCCGGGGCCGTCGGATTTTCCTGCCGGCTCCATTGCGCTGCCCTGGGACGAGTCGCCCCCCACGTGGCCGGAACGCTGGCCCAGAAACGAGGTTCCGAAGTGGCCAGCCGTCTGGTGGCTTCGGCCAAATCCTGGCTGTCGCACGCCGGCGTCGATCGCATGGCGGCCCTGCTGCCGATAAACGCACCCGAAGGGGTGGCGAGAGTTTCCCCCGTGGAAGCATCGCGCCGCTATCTGGAGCATCTGCGTGAGGCGTGGGATACGAAAATGACGGACGCGCCCTTCGTCGAGCAGCAGGTGCTGGTGACGGTGCCCGCATCGTTTGACGCCGTGGCGCGCGAGCTTACGCTCAAGGCGGCCGAACAGGCCGGCTACAAGAACCTGTTGTTGCTGGAGGAGCCGCAAGCCGCATTCTACGCCTGGATTGAGCGGCATCCGGACTGGCGGGAGCGGGTGGCGGTAGGGGATTTAATTCTGGTCGTGGATATCGGCGGCGGCACCACGGATTTTACTTTGATCGCGGTAACCGAGCAGGCCGGAGAACTGGCGCTGGAGCGCGTGGCCGTAGGTGAACACCTGTTGCTCGGAGGCGACAATATCGACCTGGCGCTGGCCCGGCATGTCGAGCAGCAGCTTGCAACGAAAGGGACCAAGCTGGAGGCAATGCAATTGCATGCGCTTTGGCAACAGTGCCGGTTGGCCAAGGAGCGCCTGCTCGCGAAGGACAACAAGAAGCGCGAGGAGCCGGTGACGATTCTGGGGCGCGGTACCGGATTGGTGGGTGGAACGATCAAGACCAAGCTTGCGGCCGAAGACGTGGAGCGTCTCCTGGAGCAAGGCTTTCTGCCGGCGGTATCGAGCCACGAGATGCCGCAGCGCCGCAGGATGGGCTTGGCGGAGATCGGGCTGCCGTACGCCGCCGACGCGGCTATCACGCGTCATCTGGCGCGTTTTCTGCGGCAACAGGCGGCGCAGGCTGAGCATGGGTCGGTGCGCCGTGGCGCCAGCGGACTGGCGGCGCCCACGCACGTTTTGTTCAACGGCGGCGTGCTGCGGTCCGGCATCGTACGGCAACGAATTCTGGATGTGCTGAACGGTTGGCTTGCAGAGGAAAAGCTTGGTCCGGCTGCGCCCTTGCTCGGCGAAGATTTGATGCACGCCGTGGCGCGAGGCGCGGCCTATTATGGGCTGGCTCGCAGCGGCCGCGGTGTGCGGATTCGCGGCGGCGTGCCGCGTACATACTATGTCGGCATCGAAAGCTCGCTTCCCGCGGTTCCCGGCATGCGCACTCCGGTGAAGGCGCTCACCGTGGCGCCATTCGGGATGGAGGAAGGCAGCTCCATCGAGCTGAGCGGCCGTGAATTTGGACTGATTGTCGGCGAGCCGGCCGAGTTCCGCTTTTTTCAGTCGGCTGTTCGGAAGAACGACGCCGCGGGCACCATGCTGGACGACGTCGGCGAGGAACTAGAGGAGCTTTCGCCGGTGGAAGTGACTCTAGGGGCATCAAGCCAAGGAGCCGCATCAAGCCAAGGAGCCGCATCAAGCCAAGGAGTCGCCGCAACCCAGGGAGTGGTCGCCGGCCAGGGAGACGCCGCCGGACACCCCGGTGAGTTCGTGCCGGTGACGTTGGAAACGGTTGTTACCGAAACCGGGATGCTCCAACTTTGGTCCGTGGCGCGCGATGGGCGGCGGTGGAAGCTGGAGTTCAACGTAAGAGAAAAAGTAAAAGTGGAGGCCGGGACATAACTGAAACCGGCGCAGGCTCCCATTCGTCGGTGATTGTTATACTGGGGCGGTACTTTCTTAAATTCAATATCATGAAGCGTCTTAGCTTTCTATTTGTGTCTCTGTCGACCCTATTTGCGCAACAGCCGGCGACGGAGTTTTTGACTGGACAAGCGGCCCGACAAGTAATCGGCCAACCCACCTTCACCACCGAGGGCAAGTACCAACCCTCGGCTTATCAGCTGGGTGCGGTACAAGGAGTGGCGTACGCCAACAATAGTTTGTTCGTCGTGGATTCCAATCTCCACGCGCTCATCCCGCCGGTAAACAATCGGGTCCTGATCTACAATAATATTTCGCAGTTCATCTATAACCCTACGGACGAAATCCCGCAGGGCGGCCGCTGCCCGGTGTGCATTGGAACCCCGGCCGTGGGCCAGGCCAGCCTGGTGCTGGGCCAGCCGGATTTCACGACCACCACCAATCCTTATCTCACCCAGAGCGGCTTCCGCAACCCCACTTATATTGCTACCGACGGAAAGATTTTAGTCCTGGCCGACACCGACAATAACCGGATTCTTATCTGGAAGACGATTCCCACCACCATCGATCAGCCGGCCGACATTGTGCTCGGCCAAGCAAGTTTCACCACCGCGACACTGGGGCTGAGCGCCTCCTCGATGCGAGGTCCGCAGGGCGTATGGGTGCAGGGTACGCAACTGTTTGTCGCCGACACGCAGAATAGCCGGGTATTGATATGGAACAGCATCCCGACCTCGAACAATCAGCCGGCCGATCTGGTGCTGGGTGAGCCTAACTTCACCACGGCGCCGCCGGCCACCACCAGCGTTCTTGCTCCCACCGCCAGCAACTTGTTCTCGCCGGTTTCAGTTACCTCCGACGGAAAGCGCCTTTACGTAACCGACCTTGGCAATAACCGCGTATTGATTTGGAATTCCATTCCCACGCAGAACGCGCAAGCCGCCGATGTAGTGGTGGGCCAGCCGACCATGACCACTGGAGGCGATAACAATTATGCGGGAACTTGCGTCTCGAATGGAACAGATAGCATTGGTTACCCCACCTTTCCGTCCGGCTGCCAAACCTTTTGCCCTTCGGTTGGGACCGATAGCGATAACACCCCCATCTTTCCGATACGCTGCGCGTACACGTTGAGTTATCCCCGCTACGCCTTGTCGGACGGACAGCGCCTGTTCATTGCCGACGGGGGGAACGATCGCGTGCTGGTCTATGACAGCATTCCGACCACGAATGGTGCGAAATATGATCGGAACCTCGGCCAGGTGGACGAATACACCGACCAGGTGACCACCAGCACCGACACATTTCGGCCGGACGCCAACATTCTGGAGTCGGCTCCCAATACCACGCGCACGCCTTACGGGCTGGCTTGGGACGGCACCAATCTTTATGTCTCCGATCCTTACGACGTCCGCGTACTAGTGTTCACGCTGGGTACACCCAACATTCCTATCACCGGCGTTACCAACGGAGCAAGCCTGAATACCTATGCCGTAGGCACGGTGAGCATTACGGGAACCATTACGGCGGGCGACACCATCACCATCATGATCACCACGCCCGGCACCGCGGCCACCACCTGCCCGGCAACAGGTCTAGAGTGCTACACCTACACGGTTTTGAGCAGCGACTCTCTAGCCACCATCGTGCAGGCTTTGGCTAACCTGATTAACGGGACTGCGAAGGGGAGTACCCCCGATCCGAATGTCATCGCGAGCGCGAATATTGTGGCGGGAACGCTCTTTGTGGTGAACTTGACCGCGAAGGAATCGGGGTTGAACGGCAACAATATTGGATATTCGGCAACCACCGCGGCCGCTTCGAGTACGGGCACGCCAACTGAAGCCGCTACGGCGGCTGGATCCACCTTGGCCGGTGGCGCGGCTGCAGCCGAACTGGCGCCGGGGACCCTGGTCAGCATCTTTGGGAATAATCTGGCTGATACGACCGCTTTTCCCAGTCCGGACGAGAATGGCAACTATCCCACCACCAATGTCAAAGGCGTGGAGGTGTACTTCGACGGCATTCGCGCGCCGATTTTGTACGTGTCACCCAAGCAAATCAATACTCAACTTCCGTTTGAGGTGTCCAACGCGAATGGCGTGAGCGCATACGTGCGGACTATTCATAACGACGGTACCATCACCGCCACCAATGCCATTAGCGTTCCGGTAGTGCAGGAGAATCCAGGCATTTTCGCCGGTAGCGGGAGCGATCCGCGGCCCGTGTTGGCGTATCACGCGGGTGGCAACGCCGTAGTGGTAGTGGATGTCGATGGATCGGCTACCGCGGGCGATGTCGCAACCATCACAATCGGCGGCAATAGCTACAACTACACGGTTCAGGCCACCGACACCTTGCAATCCATTCGCGACGGTCTGATCGTTCTCATCAACTCGAATTCGAATGAAAAGGTGACCGCGGCGCCCGCCGGCGAGTTCACCCGCATCATCCTGACGGCGAAGGTGGGAGGGCCGGCCGGCAATGGCATCGCGGTTACCGGCAGCGTCAGTACGAACGCGACGGTAACGATATCTCCTCTGGATAGCGGTTCCACTTGCTGCGCGAACATCGCTGGATCGTTGGTCACGCCCAACAACCCCGTTGTACCGGGTGAGGTGATCACCATCTATGCAACCGGCATTGGACCAACCACGCTGGCGGATGGCTTGACGCCGGCCAGCGTCACGGGCCAGGTCTACCCGGGGCCGGTGCTGAACCTGCCCGTAACCAATGTCGATAACGCCCAGGTTGGTGGAACCACCGCGAACGTCCTGAGCGCGGGACTCGCGGTGGGAATGCTGCCGGGCGTTTATGCGGTACAGCTGCAAATCGACAGTTCGCTGCCAACCAATCCTCTAACGCAGCTGTATATCGCGCAGAACGTGTTCACGAGTAACATCGTGACCATTCCGGTAGTGGCTTCGGTTGGGCCTATCACCGCGAGCGCCCGGCCTAGCGGCCAAAAACAAACCGGGCACGCCGTGGATCGGCGCCGCCGTTGAGCACGCCATCGTGCACCCAGATCACGGTGGGCGCCGAAGAGTTGCTCCAATCGCCGCCCCGCGCGACACGATGCCCCAGAGAGCGCAAGGCGTCGGCGGTGGCGATCGGAATGCGGCCTTCCAGATTCAGCCGGCCGGGCGCGAATTCGTGATCGCCGAATGAGCTGAAGAAATGCTCGGTTTGAAAACGCGGCGCTTCCACTGCCTCCTGCGGCGTCATTTGAAACTCGACGATGTTCAATAAAACCTGCAGCAGCGCCTGATCCTGATTGTCGCCGCCGGGCGTGGAAAGAACCATTTCCAGCTTGCCATTGTGCGTCACCAGCGTGGGACTCAAAGTCACGCGCGGACGCTTCCCCGGCTGCAGTCGATTGGGGTGGCCGGGGGTCATCACGAAGGATTGCAAGCGCGTGGTGAACGGAATGCCGGTGTCGCCCGCGATCACCGAAGGCAGCCACGCTCCGCTGGGCGTCGCCGAGAAAGCGTTGCCCTGGCCATCCACCACGTTGACGCAGGTAGTGTCGTTCACGATTCCGCCGGAGGGCGAGGCCGATGCCGAAGGGAGCGCGATGTGAATGCCGAGATATCCGGGGCGATGCTCGATGGAAGCATGCTCGGGATCGATCAGTTTCCGGCGCTCGGCGGCGTATTCCTTCGAGAGCAGGATGTCCTCGGGAATTTTGCTGAACTTGGGATCGCCGTAGTAAGCGTCGCGATCGGCAAATGCCAGCTTAACCGCCTCCACAACAATGTGCAGATATTGCGGGCTGTTGTGGCCCATGGCTTTCAGATCGTAACCTTCCAACAGGTTCAAGGCTTCGATCATGACCGGACCTTGGGTCCAAAACCCGGGCTTGTAGATCTCGTAGCCGCGATAGGTTCCTACTTTAGGTTCGTCGATCTCGGCGTGGTAGTTGGCCAGATCGCTGTAGGCGATCAAGCCGTGATTGTTCTCGGAGAACGCGGCAATCCTGCGCGCAATATCGCCCTTATAGAAAAGATCGCGCACCGCGAGCAACTTGGCCGATCGATTCCCATGGGCCTTCTTCTCGGCTTGGGCGAGCTCGCGAAACGTTTGCGCCAGCGACGGTTCACGAAAAATTTCGCCGCGCGGCGTGGGTTCGCCGGCGGGATAGAAAAACTTCATTGCATCCGGCCACAGGGCAATGATGCGCTGGTAGCTGACCAGCATGCCGCCGAACTCTTCGGGCATGGGAAATCCTTCGCCGGCGTATTCGAGAGCTGGTTCAACCACCTGGGCGAAGGACTTGGTTCCGTATTTTTCGAGCGCCAGTATCAGGCCATCGAATACCCCGGGCGTAATCGCGGAGAGGATGCCCTGCACCGGCACCGGCGGCATGCTATTCGGCTCTTCCCAAACTTCGGGCATACGATGCAAATAAAACTCAACCGTAGCTTTCGCCGGCGCCACTCCAACGCCGCTGATTGCGATGGTGGGCTGGCCGGACATCTTGATTAGCAGCGGCATTTCGCCGCCCAGTCCGAAGCGGCTCAATTCGGTGACGCTGGCAGCCAGCACGCTGGCAACTCCGGCATCCACTGCGTTGCCGCCTTCGGTGAGGATGCGGTAGCCGGCCTCCACTTCGAAATTGTTGGCTGCGGCCACCATATTGTGAGTGGTGCGCACGGGCGGCGCCATGGTGGTGGGGTTTTGCGCGCACAGGACGGATGAAGCAACGGCAGCAACAGCGAAAGCCTTCATTTTGGCCCTCATGGCATTATTCTGACATGCTCCAGCATGGCCCGATACTTTCTCAGCAGTTCGTAGATAACCACACCGCCGGCGGTGGCGACATTGAGCGAATGTTTGCGGCCGAGCATGGGAATGCGAACGTAGGTATCGCACAAATCCAGTAGCGGCGGGGCCAAGCCATCTACTTCATGTCCGAACAGAACGCAGACTGGGAAGCGCGGCTGCCAATCGTACAGGTCGGTAGCATGAACACTGGTTTCAACAGCGGCGATTTCGTGGCCTTGCTCGCGGAGACGCAGGATCAGCGCCGCGGGGTCGGCGTGATGCTCCCAAGCCACCGTGTCTTCGGCGCCGAGCGCTGTTTTGGCGATTCCAGCGTGGGGCGGACGGGCGGTGATGCCGGATAAATACAACTTGTCGCAACCGGCGGCATCGGCCGAGCGGAAGAAAGCTCCGACGTTGTATAGACTGCGAACATTATGCAGCAGGATGGAAACAGGTATCGGGCGCAGACCCTGGTAGGGCGCGGCCGCCTGCGTTACGAGATAGGGTATGCGGTCACTCAAAATGGGTACACGCGGTTTCGGCCGCGTTTTGTTTGGCAAGAACGCGGCTGAAGCCGCGAGTACCAGCAACTTCAGTAGATCTCAAAGCAGTACGCCTTATTGTCGCCGTTGGGCGAAAGCGCGTACTCGCCGTCGTCGAGCGCTTCGTCCGCTTCTACTCGGAAAAGATGGCCACCCAGAGGCTTGACGGCGAGATGCAACGCGTGCGATCCGCCGCGCCGCCGGTTCCCGCCCAACGAAACTTCGCGATTGCCGCCTTTCACGTCCAGCCGGTACAGTTCGAAGGTCTCAGGCTGTATATTTCGCGCGTCGATGATGAAGATCGGTTCGGCGAGTGGAGTGCGCGCGGAAGAAGCCGCTCCCGAGATGATGAACTCGTCGTTCTTTTTGCCCTGCCGGGCATCGGCCACTTCGGTTTCAACCAGAGTGGAGGCATGCAGCAGATAAGGAATATCCGGCTTGGGGGGCACCGGGCCTTTGTATTTCTCGGCGGCGAACAGGCAGCAGGCGATCGTGAATGCGAGGGCAACCTTTGAGCGCATAGTAAATCTATTTTCCCGCTTTTGCGCTACCTTGTGCGCGGGCGCTCCAGGCCATCAGGATTTCGTCGACAAACTTGTCCGGTTCCGCGGCTTGATAGAGCACCGGCGCGCCGTCGCCTTTTGGCGGCAGAAGCACCAGACGCCGGCCGCCGGCCTGGTACAGGCGCACCTTCTGACCGTTCGCGACGCGGAACCAGCCCGAGCGATAGTGGCCATTGGCGAAGCCATCGGTTCGCAAGGTGGGGCGCCACCCGGCGTCCAAGCTGAGATCGACGGTGCGGATGTGAGGGACATCCACAGACGACGCGCGCAAGGTCACGGGATAAAAGCGGTCGTGAATGGTGAGCGTTTCGGTTGTCAAAATATAGCTGGGAACGCCGGGTGAGTATGTGGTGGCTAGAACCGCCACGCCAACCGCGACAATGGCGGCGGCGACAGCGATTATTTTTCCCAGGGAGCCTAGGGAGTGCGATGGAGCGGGCAGCGGCTCGGCATGTGACTCGGGAATCGGCGTCGCGGACCGGATCGTGGACAGAAACTCTTTCGGGTCGTCGGGGCTGAATAGTATCGTCTTCGCGGCGGTAATTAAAACCACGGCATTGCTTCGATTGGTTACGTACCAGGTGGATTTTCCGAGCTTCGCCGTGCTGAACAGGCCGTAGTATCCGAACAGCCCGCCGCTGCCCCACAGGCGAATGCAGCCTCGGAAATCGTCGGGCGTGGCCATTCTTGCTTCGCGAGCATCGTCCAACGGTATGCGCACCGTTCCCACCAGGCGCGTCACCAAAATGGCGCGTCCTTCCAGGGCGTATTTGCGCGGTGAGTACGCATTGCCCAGGAACACGATCAACAGCGAAAGGCAAATGAGAGCGATGCTGTGAACCGCAAAGTTCAACCCCAGCAAACCGAGACACACGATGGTGGAAACAATTTTGGTAGTGCGGTCGTACGAAGCGGAGAACGACATGGTCCCTCCCGGGCCTTATTCCCGAATGAGAAGGCTGGTACGATCTTCCACCGCGCGGCAAATGCGGTGCAAATCCACTTCGTCCACCGGCTTGCTGAGCACATAACCTTCGCTATTGCGAAAGGCGCGGCCCACATCGCTATTGAAGGCGTCGGTGAGCAGAACGAAACCGCCCACGCGCAGGCGGACGCGCTCGCAAAACGCCACCCAGTTGAGGCTGGGCAGGCGAACCGCGCAGATGACCATGTCGAACCTCAGCCGCTCCACGATGTCCAGGCCCTCTTCGGCGCTGGAGACGGGAACCACGCGATCGCCACGGTTGCCCAGCATTTGCACTAATTGGCGCTGTACTTTGGCATCCGGCTCCACCACCAGAACGGTGAGCTGGCGAATGGCTTCGGACAGTTCGGAGGCATCCGAGCCGGCTTGCCGGGCTTCGATCACGGGCAGCTCGATGTCGAAGCGAGCCTGCGCGGGCGACGTACGGACCACGCGGAATTCGCCGCCATGGCTCTCGATGATGCCGCGGCAGACGCCCAGGCCGAGCGCGCCCGATCCGGTGTGATCGCCATCGGTGGAGTCGCCCCGGACGTCGGGCGAGCGGAGGGGATAGGAGATCTCCACCAGCACACGCTTGGCCAGCAGACTGCTCGAAACGGTGATGACCTTGTCGCGAGCCTCGGCGGCGGATTTTTCGGCGTCCACCAGCAAATTGAGCAGCACCTGTTCCAGCTGGCCCGGAGAGCCGAGCACGATGGCGCGCTTCACGGCGAGCTGGGATTTAATTTCCACCCCTTTGGTTTTCCACTCCGGAGCGCGAAATTTCAATAGCCCGGACAGAATCGCATTCAGGTCCAACGGCTCGGCCTGGGCCTGCTCCACGTTGGCGAAGGAGACCAGGCGGGAAACAATCTCGGACGCGCGGCTCGCCTCTTTGGTGATGGACTCCAGTTCGGTATGGTACGCGTCGCCGTTGCGTGAAAGCAGCGCGGTGGCAAGCGTCGCGATGGATTGCAGCGGAGACTGGAGCTCGTTGGCCACGTCGGAGATCAACTGGCCGGCCGCCGCCAGCTTCTCACTGCGGAACAACTGCTCCCGCATGGAATGCTGTTCCTGCAGCTTGAGCGCGGTGGCTATCTGGTTGGCCAGGTGCTGCATGGCCGCCTGCTCGCCTTCGCTGAAATAATGGAAGTGGCCGGAGTGATGAATCTCAAGCACCCCCATCACCTCGCTCTGCGCGAACATCGGAACCAGTAATACCGAGCGCGGCGCCAGCACCGTCTCTTCCTTGCGGAAGTGCGGGCTGCGGCGAACGTCTGGAATGGCAATTAGCGCATGGTTGCGGAAGCACGCCGAAATACCGGAAGCCAGGGCGCCGGAAGGGGCTTGCGGATCGATGGATTCAACCGCGCTGTTGTTGGAGTGTACCCCATCGAGCGTCTTGGTAGCGCGACTGTGGATGTAGAGGCCGACGCCCGTTGCGCCCGACAACGCGGGAAGATTCAGCATCAGCCGGCGCAGAATCTCGGTGGAAGAGGTGGCGCCGATCACCTGCTCACCGAGTAAATTGAGCAGCCGCATCTGCTTTCGAAGCGCCGCCATGCGACGCTCCCGGAACCACCAGATGGACGCCAGCGAGCACGCCAGAATCAGCGAGGCCAGAAGCACCGGCGGCTGAATCGCCCAACCTCGCTCCAGCACCACCACCGACACCGGACTCGAAATCAAGATCTGGAAGTAACGATCAAACGGCGGAAGCGTGCAGTACTGGCTGGCGATTCCGGTGACACGGACGCGATCTCCCGCACGGTATCCGCTCAGTTGAGGACCGGAGTCTCGCCGCGTCCGGGGCAGGAACACGTTCAGCTCGTTGCCGCCCTGGCCGATCGAGAGCAGATCGCCGCCGCCATTCTGATTCTCGCCGGTAATGATGCTTTCCACTGTCACCAGCACGCCCATGTAGCGGAAGGAGGCCAAATCGAGCGGGGTAACTACTTTGGGAGCGGGCGCCGGCATGTGGCGCAAACGTCGGAGAGACTGCGGCACCAGAATCGGCAAGCCGGCTCTATTGAAAATGGTTCCCTGCGCTTCCACCCAATCACCTGGCGTCAGGTCCGGCAACTGCGGAATCTCCGGCCGCAGAAGCAAACCGAATGCGGCGGCATCTTGAATGGCGACGTAGTAAGCATCGGCAATCCAAATTGGCCGGGTGGAGACTTGGCCGGTGACCACCACATCCTTGCCTTCGTAGGCGGGAACGCGATCGCGGCCGGTACGCGAGCCGGCCTGTTCCAGTGTGATCCGCGTCTGTGGCGGGGCCTTTGGTTGAGGCACCGGCCTGCCTACAGGCGTGGGCTTCGCGGGAGGAATTGTCTCAATCTGAGCCGAGGCTGGGCACAAAGCGGCGACGAGCAACACCGGCAGCGCGATCAGCAACCCAGGGGGAGAGACGCGCCGCAACATAATCATCGTATCGCCCTAACCCACATGCGCACACTAGATAGATAGGCCACAATGCTCTTAAAATCCAACGCTATCAAGGTCTTTCGAGCGTCGCGCCGCACGGGTAGCCAGAAGGGGGATTACTAATCGGGATCATAGCACAGGTAGGCGGGAACCGGCCTTTCTGCCGCGGTGTCTAATCCCGCATAATGTCTGCGCGCCGCGCCCTTTGCGCTTCGAAAGCTTTGGCATTCGCTTGCGCGGTGTCGCCGTTCTTGTGGTCCTGCATGAGCCCGCACGCGCGTGGTTCCTTCCGGGTCTTACCGGAGACTCCCAATTACGTGCTTCGTTCACCCGACGCCACGGTCACGCCTTTTCCAGAGCTACTCAGCCAGTACAGCGCGGTGGGCGAGAGCCAAGGCTGGCTGCTGCATCCAAACACCGAGCTGCATATCGAAAACGCCTACTATCGAGAGGGCGCGCCGAAGCACGGCATCGCCAATTTCGTTGGCACCGAAAAAGCCGTCTATCAAGTTCGTCCCAAGAGCCTGCACCTGATCGCGGTGGAGGCTGGCCTCACGCGACGGCCCGCGGATCAGGCGCCGGTTCAAGAGCTCATCAGACCGTCGCAATTGCATTACGGCTACTATCGATACTTCTTCCAGATCGTGTTCCGGCAAAAGGCCGGGGTGCGGGGAGCCGTTCTGCTGGGGGCCAGTTCCCTCGGCGAGTTGGACGTTCTTGCCGCGCGGCTGATGCGGGATCCGGATGCGGTTTGCGATGGCCGATCGCCGCACTGTGCCGTATTTCCAGAGGCCTGCACGGTGGCGCTCGAAATCGAGATCGTCGTCAACGGAGCGGCGCGCACCGTGGTATGGGGCAGCCTGTTGGAGAGCGTCGCGACACATCCAAAGAAGCCAGAGGGGAAGCTAGGGCTGTTACGTCTTCACGACGGCAGGCTTACGCCCGTGGAGCTGGATGCAAACGATCCCAAGGCGCTGCGCTTGCCACTGCTGCCGGGCGATCGAATCGAGTGGGAATAGATCTCGCTCGCGACTCACTAACTCGTCGGCGGCCGCGTACACCTGCGTCTGCCCGCCTTCAAAGTGAACGCGAACAAGTTTGGCACCGCTGTGGCCGATCGCGTATTTTGTTGCCATAAGCCTGCTGAGAACGACCGATCGGATTTCGGGGACCGCGACCGCAGCCGCTCCCCCGCCCATACGGCTAGCTTGGACGCCCGAGTTCCCGCGCGATTCAGACATGACCGTAATCCGTCCGTAGGGTTTCAATGCACATTGTGGCGCGCGCACTCATTGCTGCCGCGTTCACACTCGTGTGAACGCTCCGTTTTAGCGAGTTTCGGTCACCCTGCGCTCCGCGCAGAACCGGCCAGGGTGTCGAGATGAGTCTCGACACGGCACACAGGAGTGCGTGCGCCACGAAGTCCCTTCCACCGAGCGGGTGAATATTGCCATGCCGCCGGAACTGGTCGTGACAGTCGTCTCAGTTAAACTACCGACTCTTACGGACGGATCACGGACATGACCCACTACCCTCCCGGCGGTTTCCGATACAGTGGAGATATGGTGCTTTGTTCGCACGCTGTGATGAACGATGACTTCAGTAACCAACCGAGCAATCGAATTCAGACAACAGCTATCCCAACGCATCCTGGTTGCCGACGGAGCGATGGCAACCATGTTGTACTCTTCCGGCATCTTCATCAACCGATGCTTCGATGAGCTGAACTTATCTTCGCCCGATCTGGTCCGGCAGATTCATCGCGATTACGCCGATGCCGGAGCCGAGATTTTGGAGACCAATACCTACGGAGCCAACCGCCTCCGTCTGGCTGGATTTGGTTTCTCCGAAAAGCTCCTCTCCATCAATGAGGCTGGAGTCCGGCTGGCGCGAGAGTCCGCGCGTGGCGGTCCGTTTGTGGCCGGCGCCATGGGCCCGCTGGGCGTTCACCTGGAACCCCTGGGGCCCACTTCGTTCGCCGAAGCCCGCGCCATTTTTCGTGAACAAGCCGAGGCGTTGGTGGGCGCCGGCGTGGACCTGCTCATTCTAGAAACCTTCGGCGATTTGAACGAGCTGCGCGAAGCGGTTCTAGCCGCGCGCGAGGCTGCCGGGGCCGACCTGGTGATCGTCGCACAGTTAGCCGTCGACGATTTCGGCTGTCTTGCCAGTGGCGCTACGGTTGATACCTTCAGCCGCGAAATGAATTCCTGGCCCGTGGACGTGATTGGAGTCAATTGTTCGGTAGGACCAAAGACTACCTTTGAGGTGATTGAACAGCTGGCCCGGCTGACCTCCAAGCCCTTGAGCGCCATGCCGAACGCAGGCATCCCCACGCGAGTGGAGGGCCGCAACATTTATTTGTGCTCGCCGGAGTATATGGCGCAATACGCCCGGCGTCTTTTGTTGGCCGGAGTCAAGATCATCGGAGGCTGCTGCGGCACCACTCCGGAGCACATCAAGCTGATCCGTTCTGAAACCCGCTCGCTGCAGCTCCGCGAAGGAAATCGCGACGCCCCAGTGCCGCTCGGGCAGAGTGACGAACCCGAATCCAAATCCCAGGGCCTGGCGCCGATTCCTCTCGCCGAAAAGTCCAAGCTGGGCGCTAAGCTGGCCGCCGGGAAATTCGTGACCATGGTGGAAATCCTTCCGCCCCGTGGCTTGGACGCCTCCCGTGAAATTGCGGGCGCGCGGCTGTGCGCCGAAAACGGAATCGATTGCATCAACGTCCCGGACGGCCCCCGGGCCAGCGCTCGCGTAAGCGCTCAGGCCACCTGCCAACTCATCCAGGAAAAGGCCGGGATCGAAGCCGTGAACCACTTCTGCTGCCGCGACCGCAACATTCTGGGTATTCAATCCGAGTTGCTGGGTGCCCATACCGTGGGCATCCGCAATCTCATCTGCATCACCGGCGACCCTCCGCGCATGGGCATGTATCCGGGTGCGACGGCAGTCTTCGACATCGATTCCATCGGCTTGATCAACATCGTCAAGAATCTGAATCGCGGTCTGGATATCGGCGGCAACCCGCTCGGATCGCAGACCGCGCTCGCCATTGGCTGCGGGGCCGACCCGGGAGCGTTGAATCTGGACGAAGAGATCCGCCGCTTCGAATGGAAGGTGCAAGCCGGCGCGGAGTTTGTTGTCACCCAGCCGGTTTTCGACCTGGACCTGCTGGAGGTCTTTCTCAAGCGCATCGAACGCGTCAAGATTCCGGTGGTCTGCGGCATCTGGCCGCTCTCCAGCTTGCGCAACGCGGAATTCATGATCAACGAACTGCGCGTCCGCGTGCCGCCCCAGTTCGTGGAACGCATGGCCCGCGCCGACAATCAGGAGAAAGCGCGTGAAGAGGGCGTGGCCATCGCTCAAGAAATGGTGGTGAAAGTCCGATCTATGGTGCAGGGAGTGCAACTGAGCGCGCCGTTCGGGCGGTACCAATTGGCGGTGGAAGTGGCGGCGGCGGTTGGAAGCTGAAATGCCTGAGAGGGAAATACGTCAACAACACATCGAGGAACTGATTGCCGAACGCGTCCTGGTGTTGGACGGCGCCATGGGCACCATGCTCCAGCAGTGCCATCTCACCGCGGCTGACTTCGGCGGTGCATCGCTCGAGGGCTGCAATGAAAACCTGGTGCGCACCCGGCCTGACGTTGTGCTCGACATCCACCGAGCTTACCTGCGGGCGGGCGCGGATATCATCGAGACCAACTCATTTGGTGGGACCAAGCTGGTGCTGGCCGAGTACGGTCTGGATGGCGATGCCCATGCCTTGAACGTTCAGGCCGCGCGCCTTGCCCGCCAGTCCGCGGACGAATTCTCCACCTCCGCGAAGCCCCGTTTCGTGGCAGGCGCCATTGGGCCAACCACCAAAGCGATCAGCGTCACTGGCGGCGTAACGTTTCCCGAGCTGATAGACAATTTCTATCAGCAGGCCCACGCGCTCTGGGAAGGCGGGTCGGATGTTCTGCTGCTCGAAACCTGTCAGGACACCCGGACCGTGAAGGCCGCCCTGGTTGCGATAGAGCGGCTACGGAACGAGCTGGGCCAGCGCGTCCCCGTGATGATCTCCGGCACCATTGAGGCCATGGGCACCATGCTGGCGGGACAGACTGCAGACGCGTTTTGCGCTTCCATCGCCCATGCGGACCTGCTCTCCATCGGCCTGAACTGCGCCACAGGACCCGAATTCATGACGGATCATCTGCGCACCATCAGCGAGATGTCTCCGTTCCGGGTTTCCTGCTATCCCAACGCCGGTTTGCCGGATGAAGAAGGCAAGTATCTGACGACGCCGGAGTCGCTCGCCAGTCAGCTGGAGCGTTTCCTCGATCACGGCTGGCTCAACATGGTGGGGGGATGCTGCGGCACCACCGACGCGCACATCCGCGCCATCGCGCAGATGGCCGAAGGCAAGCGGCCGCGCCAGATGCCGGAGCGTTCGCATCGTTCCTACTATTCCGGTATCGAGCTGGTGGAGGCCGAGGAGAGCAATCGCCCGCTGGTGGTGGGCGAGCGCACCAATGTTATCGGCTCGCGACTTTTTAAGGACCTGATCGGCCAGGAAAACTGGGAAGAGGCCAGCGAGATCGCACGCCGCCAGATTAAGAACGGCGCTTACATTGCCGACGTGTGCCTGCAAAGTTCGGACCGCGACGAAATCCACGATATTCCTCACTTCTACGAACAACTGATCCGCAAGGTCCGCGCGCCCATCATGATCGACACCACCGATCCCAAAGCTATTGAGCTGGCCCTGACGTATTGCCAAGGGAAGAGCATCATCAATTCGGTGAATCTGGAGGACGGCGAAGAGAAGTTTGAGCGCGTGTGCCCGCTGGCCAAACGCTACGGGGCCGCGCTGGTGGTGGGTTGCATCGATGAAGACCCGGTGCAGGCCCAAGCTTTCACCCGCGAGCGCAAACTGGAAGTGGCCGAGCGGTCTTACCGGCTGCTGACCCAAAAATACAAAATTCCACCCGAAGACATTATCATCGATCCTCTGGTATTTCCCTGCGCCACCGGCGATGCGAATTACATCGGCGGCGCCGTCGAGACGATTGAAGCTATCCGTGGCTTGAAACAGACGCTGCCCTACGTCCGGACCATTCTCGGGATTTCCAATATTTCCTTCGGGCTTCCCTCCGCGGCCCGTGAGGTGGTGAATTCGGTCTTTCTCTATTTCTGCACTAAAGCCGGCTTGGATCTGGCCATTGTGAATGCGGAGAAGCTGGAGCGCTTCGCGTCCATTCCGGAACTGGAACGGCGTCTGGCTCACGACCTGCTTTTCAACACGCCTCCTTCGGACGCCGAAGACGAGATCTTGCCGCTGCGCGCAGGCTCCAGCGAGACTGGCGCGATCAGTCACACGAACAAAGAATCGCCATCAACCAATTCCACATCGCCGCCATCGCTGCCCATTTCCGCCAGGCCACCAAGCGATCCAAACAGGCCGCCGAGAACCTCTCCTTGGACCAGCGCCTGGCGAACTACATCATCGAGGGAAGCAAAGACGGCATGATCGCCGACCTGGACCGCAAACGGGCCGAAGGCGCCGATCCGCTTGATATCGTCAATGGCCCGCTGATGGCCGGGATGGGTGAAGTGGGGCGGTTGTTCAACAACAACGAGTTGATTGTGGCGGAGGTGCTGCAATCGGCCGAAGCCATGAAGGCCGCGGTGAACCATTTGCAGCGTTTCATGAAAAAAGGCGAGACCAACGCGCGCGGCAGCATCATCCTGGCCACCGTGAAGGGCGACGTGCACGATATCGGCAAGAACCTAGTGGAGATCATCCTGGCCAATAACGGGTACACCGTCGTCAACTTAGGCATCCGGGTGCCCCCGGAGGCCCTCATCAGCGCCTATTTCGAGCACCAGCCGGACGCCATCGGACTCTCCGGCCTGCTGGTGAAGAGCACGCAACAAATGGTGTCCACGGCCAGCGACTTCAAGGCTGCCGGAATTCGAGTTCCCCTGCTGGTAGGTGGCGCCGCGCTTTCAGAAAAGTTTACACGCACGAAGATCGCCCCGGCCTATGGTGAAGCAACATGCTACGCCAAGGACGCCATGACTGGCTTGAGTCTGATGAATCAGATCATGGACCCCGCGGAACGCGCGGCGGTGCTGGAACATCACCGGGCGACGGAAACTCCCGTGGAGGAGCCTAAGGCCGAAACTCTTGTTGCGCCCGCGACCAATCGGCGCAGTAGCAAGGTGCGTACCGATCTTCCGATTCCCTCCGCCCCGTATCTGGACCGAAAACTACGCGTGGTGCCGAACCTGGCCGAGGTGTGGAGCTACATCAATCCGTACATGCTGTACGGGCGGCATTTGGGATACAAGGGAAACTTCGAAGTAGGTCTCAAGGAGCACGATCCCAGGGCGCTTGCGCTGCATCGCCAGGTGGATGAGCTGAAACAGGAAGCCGCGCTGTTCATGAAAGTTCGGGCGGTGTGGCAGTTTTTCCAAGCCGAGCGCGATGGCAACGTCATTCATCTGTTCGCTCCTGGAGAGTCGGCGCCGTTGCACACCTTTCGATTCGGGCGCCAGCCGCGTGAAGACGGGTTGTGCCTCAGCGATTATATTCTCGATCCCGTAGCCGGCCGCCGGGATCATCTGGCGATGTTTGTGGTCACGGCGGGAGCCGGCATCCGCGAACGGTCTGAGCAATGGAAGCACGTGGGAGATTTCTTCAAGGCGCATGCCATTCAGGCGCTGGCCATTGAGACCGCCGAAGGCTGCGCCGAATGGTTGCACCGCCGCATCCGCGAAGATTGGGGAATTCCGGATCCGGCTTCGATGACCATGCAGGAGCGCTTTACGTCGAGATACCACGGGAAGCGATACAGCTTCGGCTACCCGGCTTGCCCGAATCTGGATGACCAGCAGGGCATGTGGAAGCTGCTGAAGCCGGATGAAATCGGCGTACAGCTCACCGAGGGAATGATGATGGAGCCGGAAGCCAGCGTCAGCGCCCTGGTGTTCCATCATCCCGATTGCGCCTACTTCTCGGCCGGCGAATCCGAAGCCGTGACAGTTCTATAGCTCGAGAACTAATCGCAAGCCGGCGTCCACCGAAGCCTGGATCTGCGGCGGAATCTTGCCGACGTGATCGGTAAGGAAGCGGCGATCAAGCGCCGCGAGCTGGGAAACGTTAATAATGGACTCCTCGCGCAGTCCAGACACGCGGCGTGGCAACAGAACATTGCCAGGCGCGTTTGCGAGCTCCAGGTTGCTTGTGATCGCGGCAATGATGACAGTGCGAATGCGGCTTCGATTAAAAGCATTCGCCTGAACGATGAGGACCGGTCGCGTGAAACCCGGTTCCGAACCGCTCGGCTCCGGTAAGTCCGCCCACCAGATGTCTCCGCGCTGCACGTCTGACATTCGAACTACCAGGGATCTTTGGCGAGCGTTTGCAACATCGCGCGTTCCAGCGCAGGGTCAAGCTTAGAATCCTGCTCGGAGTACACCTGATTCAGGCGTTCCGTGACTGACTCGGCACGGTGACGGTCCAAGTACTCAGAGATCGCGGAGGCGTAGAGCTTGCTCCGGGAAATGCGCAACTTCTTCGCCGTCGCTTCCGCCTGGCGGAAGATTTCGTCGGGCAGCGAAACAGCTGTCTTCATGTTTCCAGTATAACTCGAGTTATACCGCGGTCAGGATGGATCGCGATCGCTCCCCTGTTCTGGAATTTTTGGAGCATGTTCTAGAATAGTGGATTGCCATGCCGCATAAGCTAACTAACATCCTGACGCGTGTGCCCAGCGATATCGAAATCGCGCAGGCTGCCACGCCGCTTCCCATCGACCAGATCGCCGCCGAGGCGGGCATCCTGGCCGAAGAATTGGATCTCTACGGCAAGACCAAAGCCAAAGTACATCTCTCCATTCGCGACCGGCTGAAGAATTCGCCCAACGGAAAATACATCGTAGTAACGGCCATCACGCCGACGCCGCTGGGTGAGGGCAAGACCACCACCACGGTCGGGCTCAGCCAGGCGCTGGGTGCGCATCTGGGAAAGAAAGTATTCACGTGTATTCGCCAGCCCAGCCAAGGCCCCACGTTCGGCATCAAGGGCGGAGCGGCCGGCGGCGGGTACAGCCAGATCATTCCGATGGAAGAGTTCAACCTCCATCTCACCGGCGATATTCACGCCATCACCGCTGCGAACAATCTGCTGGCGGCCGCGATTGATGCGCGGATGTTTCATGAGTCCAGCGCCACCGATGAACAGATGTTCGAGCGCCTGTGCCCGCCGTCGAAAGATGGCAGCCGCAAGTTTTCTCCCGTCATGCTGCGCCGTTTGCGCAAGCTCGGCATTTCGAAGACCGATCCCAACCAGTTGACGCCAGAGGAACGCAGCCGCTTCGCGCGCCTGGACATCGATCCGGATACGATCACGTGGCGCCGAGTATTAGATACGAATGACAGAATGCTGCGCCAGATCACGATCGGCCAGGGACCCGAGGAAAAAGGCTTCACTCGCACCACAGCCTTCGACATTGCGGTGGCGAGCGAGATCATGGCGATCCTGGCGCTGGCCACGGATCTGACGGACATGCGCGACCGGCTGGGCGCCATGGTGATCGGCTCCAACCGAGCCGGCGAACCGATTACCGCCGACGACATCGGCGCCAGCGGCGCGCTTACGGTCCTGATGAAGGATGCCATCATGCCCAATCTGATGCAGACCATCGAGGGTACGCCCGCGTTTGTTCACGCCGGACCGTTCGCCAACATCGCGCACGGCAATTCGTCGATTGTCGCCGATCAGATTGCACTGAAGCTGGTGGGGCCCGATGGCTACGTGCTCACCGAAGCCGGCTTCGGCGCAGACATGGGTTTTGAAAAATTTTGCAATATCAAGTGCCGCTATAGCGGCCTCAAGCCCGACGGTGCGGTTCTGGTGGCCACCATTCGCGCACTGAAGATGCACGGCGGCGGGCCGAAAGTGGTGGCCGGAAAACCGCTGGCGCATGAATATACGGCCGAGAATCTCGAACTGCTTGAAAAGGGCTGCAGCAACCTGCTGCGGCTGATTGCCAACGTACGCTCGTTCGGAATTCCGGTGGTGGTGGGGATCAATCGCTTCAAGGACGATACCGATAACGAAGTGGCGCTGGTGCGGCGGCTGGCCATTGAGGCGGGCGCGGCCGATGCGGTGGTTTCCAATCATTGGGCGGAAGGCGGCGCGGGAGCAGTGGAACTCGGCAAGGCCGTGATTGCGGCTTGCGAGATGCCCAGCGATTTCCAGTTCCTCTATTCGCTGGACATGAGCATTAAGGAGAAGATCGAGAAAATCGTCCGCGAGATGTACGGCGGCGCGGGCGTCGAGTATTCTCCCGAAGCGGAGAAGAAAGTAGAGCTCTACACGCGGCAAGGCTTTGACAAGCTGCCCATCTGCATGGCTAAGACGCAATACAGCTTAAGCCATGATCCGAATATGAAGGGCGCGCCGAGCGGCTTTACCGTGCCGGTTCGCGACATTCGCGCCAGCGTGGGCGCGGGCTTTCTCTATCCCTTGCTTGGGACTATGGCCACTATGCCCGGCCTGTCCACGCGGCCGGGATATTACGACGTGGATCTGGACACGGCAACGGGACGAATTATCGGTTTGTCGTAACCCCATAATGTCAGACTCCATCTGGTCCGCTACGCTCGAACAATTTCGGGATCGCGTGGCCAGTATTGAACCCGTGCCCGCGGGAGTGACAGCGGTGGCGGTGAGTGCCACGCTGGCACTGGCCCTATTGTCGAAAGTCCTGCAGGTGACGCGTAAACACCGGGAGTTCGCCGGCGATCCCGAACTGATAGGCGCGCTGCTGGATGCGGCGCGAGAAACTTCCCGGACGTTGTCCCAGCTGGCCGACGACGATGTCGCAGCCTTTCAGGAATATCTGGATTGCCTGCGGCGAAAGCAGCCGACCGGCGCAGCCATTCGAAAAACAATCGAGGTTCCTTTGAACGTAGCGCGCGTGGCCGCATCCGGAATCGCACTTTGCGAAAAGGCCAGTGGGCACATTCACGCCGTGGTTGCGCCCGACCTTGGCATTGCGGCGGGGCTTCTGGCCGGCGCTGTTCGCTCGACACTCATAACGGTGGAGGCCAACCTTCAGCAACTTCCCGAAACCGACCCGTTTCGAATAGACGCAGCGGCCGAGGCCAGCCGGCTGAGCATATAAAAAGGCCGGATGAAGGATCGCCTCACCCGGCCAACCGTTTCGGAAATGGTATAACTCTAGCGCCAAAATGCGCTTACTGACGTGCGCGGTTCAGTAGATTCCGCGTGTTTCAGAACCGCGACCGTTAGGGAGCGACTAATACCACGGGCTGCTAGCTATGCCGCTTTGGCTGCGATTCCGTTCGGATCGATGACGAACTTCTTCGCCGCGCCCTTGTCGAAATCCTGATAGCCTTGCGGCGCTTTGTCCAGCGTAATGATGGTGGCGTTCACCGCTTTGGCGATATGCACCTTGTCGTGCAAAATGGCCATCATCAGCTGGCGATTGTACTTCAACACCGGGCACTGGCCGGTATGGAATGAATGGGATTTCGCCCAACCGAGTCCAATGCGGATCTGGAGATTGCCGACCTTCGCGTTCGCGTCGACACCGCCCGGATCGCCGGTTACGTACAGACCGGGGATGCCGATCTGCCCGCCGGCGCGCGTGATCTCCATCACCGAGTTGAGCACCGTGGCCGGCTGTTCCTTGCCCGCGTCGTGTCCATGTCCGCGAGCCTCAAACCCGACGCAATCGATGGCCGAATCCACTTCCGGCGTTCCGACGATCTGCGCGATCTGGTCGGCGAGCGAAGCATCTTTCTTCAGGTCGATGGTTTCGCACCCGAAGCTCTTGGCTTGCGCCAGCCGTTCGGGAATCATGTCGCCCACAATGACCACGGCCGCGCCCAGCAAGTGGCACGAGGCCGCACAGGCCAATCCAACCGGTCCCGCGCCCGCAACATAAACCACCGAGCCGGTTCCAACGCCCGCTGTAACGGCGCCGTGATACCCGGTTGGGAAAATATCCGAAAGCATGGTCAGATCTTTAATCTTGGCCAACGCCTTCTGCTTGTCCGGGAACTTAATGAGATTGAAATCGGCGTACGGAACCAGAACATATTCCGCCTGGCCGCCCACCCATCCGCCCATGTCTACATAGCCGTAAGCGGCTCCGGGGCGCGCCGGATTCACAGTCAAGCAGATTCCGGTTTTGCCTTCCCGGCAATTGCGGCAGCGGCCGCACGCGATGTTGAACGGCACGGTGACGAGGTCGCCAACGTTTAGAAACTCGACGTCGCTGCCCTTTTCGAGCACTTCGCCCGTGATCTCGTGTCCCAGCACCAAGCCCG
This sequence comes from Bryobacterales bacterium, assembly GCA_963747945.1. GTDB lineage: Bacteria > Acidobacteriota > Terriglobia > Bryobacterales > Bryobacteraceae > Palsa-89. The sequence goes on along the minus strand of CAVVHB010000019.1, from coordinate 294,986 downwards.
CCGGCGCCGTCGTTCGACCGCGCACCATGTGTTGATCGCTGCCACAGATATTGGTGGTGACGATCTTCAAGATGACGCCGTGATCGATCTTCTTGCCCGCGGGGTTCTGCAACTTCGGAAAGTCGATGGATTGGACCTCGACTTTACCCGGCGCGAGATACACTACTCCATGATTACTTGCCATAAAAATCTCCTTTCGACTTCTTGGTCAAAACAAATTGATTTAGAATGCTGCTGCGCCCGCTTCAGCAACGGCGTGGTCCTGATCGCCCGAGCCGCCGCTGACACCAATGGCGCCAACAACCTTTCCACCTTTCTTGAGTGGAATGCCACCGGCGAAGATCATGATCTTGCCGTTGTTGGAAGCGTGAATGCCGAAGAACTGCTGGCCCGACTGCGAATGGGTGGCCAAGTCCTTGGTCGCGATGTCAAACGCGCGCGATGTATAGGCTTTCTTCTGAGAAATGTCGATACTGCCGATCCATGCTCCGTCCATGCGGACATGGGACACAAGGTTGCCACCTTCGTCGGCTACAGCAATGTTCATGGGCTGTCCGATTTCCGCAGCCTTCTTCTCCGCCGCGGCGATTACGCGTCGTGCATCTGCCAAACTAACCATCGTCTCTCCTTATAGTTGTAACGTGATGTGTGGGATTTTTGTTTGCCTGATCGGCCTCAGCAATTATACATCAGGGATAATCGACAGAGCCACACGGCTTCCGATGATTGTGTTGCATGCAAACGGTTCGCAGAAGATGTAACGGTGAAGGTACAGTGATGGTACAGCAGACTTAGAAAACGAAAGGCGCTCACAGGTTCGAATGGCCCATGAGCGCCGGTTGTCGATCGAAAAATTGGTTCCGCGCGCCGAAGATTCCGCGGTAGCTAACTACTTCGGTTCAGCAGCGGGAGGTTCGGTGGCTGGCTCCTCCATGCCCCGGTGGCAGGTGTAGCAGGAGACGTGGCGCTTTCCATCCGGAAACTTAGCATTGATCTCGCGCGCCATGCCCAACATCATGCGCGCCGTTGCCTTCTTAGGATTGTCGTCGCTGGCGAAATCGCCTTGCACGTGACAGAAGCTGCACTTTTGACCAAGCGCAGCCGTGAACGCACGCATGGTCATCTGGAGCTGTTCCGGAGTGTCGTTGGTAAGAATCTTCAGATTCTTGGGCGAAGCAAACGGGTTACCCTTTTTTTCCTGGGCGCTGAGGCAGACAGGGACAAGCAGCAGTACCGCTAGTATTAAACGCATGAGGAATGCTAACACGTGATAAATATGCTGTCAACAATTTCTAGCGTGTCATCTGATACGTCAGTGGACCTCGAGATTCAGCCGGGAATGCTCCGGTGGCCTAAGCGCTAGAAGTCAAGTTAGGAGCCTGTGTCCCAGGCCTTTGCGGAAAGGTAACCTCCTTGACATATCAGAAGCTCCCTCTATAGGATGGTGCCGAAGGACGCCGAACGTGAAATTGACCAAGAAGTCCACCATTCTGGCGGCTGCCGTGCTGGCGGCGCTGCCGTTCGCATCCCAGCTTGCGCGGGCACAAACCGTCGCGGCCAAGCCCGCATCCGCGAGCGACAAGACGGCGGCTGAGCCAACGCCGCGCCTGCCCGATGGCAAAGTGGATCTGGGCGGAAAAGGCGTCTGGGCGCCGATCTGGGTTCTCGACTGGGCGGACAAAAAGTACGTCGAAGAGAAGATTGATGTCCCGTTCACGCCCGCCGGGCTGGAGTTATATAAGCAGCGCCAAGCCAACCACTCCAAGGACGATCCGGAAGGCTATTGCTTGCCGGCCGGCGTTCCGCGCTACACCGGAACCCCCTACCCGTTTCAAATTATTCAATTGCCCGATCGCGTAGTCATCCTTTATGAAGGCGCGTCGCATATGTATCGCGTCATTTTGCTGAACGCCAAGCATTCGGCGGATCCGAACCCGAGTTGGCTGGGTGAATCGGTCGGCCATTATGAGGGGAATGACACGCTGGTGGTGGACACCATCGGTTTTAACGGACGAACCTGGCTGGATTATGTCGGGCATCCGGCCAGCGATCAGCTTCACGTGGTGGAACGATTCAGCCGGCCGAATTACGGAAGCTTGCACTATGAGGCCACCATCGCGGATCCGAAGAACTATACCAAGCCATGGACCACCCGCTTCGACGTCAAGTGGCGGCAGGGGTGGGAAATTCAAGAGTACGTGTGCCTGGAAAATAACAAAGATTTGCTGCACCTGGGGACCACCGCGCCCGAGTAAGTGCCATCCGGCACTTAACATCCGGATTAACGACGGCGGCCCTCGGCCTGCTTCCGTGTAACATGGCGCATGCGCGCCTTGGCGGGCGTTACCGGCGCGTCTTTGGAAGCCCAGCGCCCCAGGCGATAGATGCGGTTGTAGCCGGCCGTCAGGTTGGCAATGGTGATGGTTACCGTACCGCTGGCATCGATCGAATAGGTCTCCTCGATCTGGTGCGACCGCGCTGCTGCTGAGTGAACCACTTCCGCGCTGTCGGAATCTTGCAGGGCGGGATCGAAGGGAAACTGAATCGCGTCCCACAGCGTGACATCGCCCGAGGGCTGCCCATCCTCGTCCACGTGGGTGCACTCCAGGTAACGAAAGTGCCCGATATTGTGCACCGGCGTGTAGCGGCGGCCGATTTCGAGCGCGCGTTCTCCAGGACCCGGCAGCGCGACGCCCTTCTGAAACAGCGGATCGAAAACGATGCGGCGTCCCGCGTCCCCTTCGCGCCACACGCCGAAGTAGCGCGTGAACTTTTCGCGCAAGACATAGCCGGCCTGCGCGTCGGCCTGTATGGCGAGGCCCAGCGCCGTCGCGGATCGGGCGTGCACCGAGCGCCGGATCCGTTTGCCGAACTGCTCGCGCAGAACGCGGCCTACGATGGGCAACTCGCTACCGCCGCCGGTGACATACAACGCTTCAATATCGGCGCCGCCTTGCGTTTCCAGCAGATCCTCCACTACGTGCAGCGTCTCGTCTACCAGGGGCCGGCAGCGTTCATAATAATCGGCCACCGGAACGGTTACCGTTCCCCAACCTTCGCGCACCGTGTCCAGATCCACCACAATTCGCCGCGTGTTCGGATTGAGCGCCTCTTTGCGAACCCGGCATTCTTCGAGCAGCCGAAAGTGCTCGGCCTGCGACAGGCCATGGCGCTCGTCGCTGGTGGTGGCCAGCTCCGCCAGGATCTCATCGAAATCGTCGCCGCCCAAAGTGGCGATGCCTTCAGTGGCAAGCGGCCGGTGCGTCCTGTCTCCCACCTCCACCAGCGACGCATCGAACGTTCCGCCGCCCAGGTCGTACACCAGAATCACGCCGTTGATTTTCGTTTTGTGGCCGAATTCGATGCTCGCGGCGGACGGCTCGTTCAACAGTCCGATCACTTCGCATCCCGCCGAGCGGAACGCTTCCACGGTGAGGAAGCGCTGGTTGGTGTTGGCGTTGGCGGGCACGCCCAACATCACTTCGAGGTTTTCCTGCGGCAGCAGTTCGCGCAGCGCCGCGGCCATTTCGCGTAACACTTGGATCAGCGGCACCTGCTGATCGGCCAGTTCCAGGATGGTGTTGGGTCCGGCGTCCTGCAATACGCGTTTCAGGGACCGGATGATGGTCCACTCGGGATCTTGCTGGCACGCCCAGGCCGGCCATCCATACAGCCGCTCGGCGCCGCGCACCGCAACCAGAGACGGAAACCAGTCTACCGGCGCTCCGTCCGGACCTTCGAACGAAAGCAGCGGATAATTCCCGCGATCCACCGCTGCCACGACGGTGCGCGTAGTGCCGAAATCAATTCCCAGTCTGACCGGCTGACCAGATTTCAATGCCAAAGTTCAAGCCTTCAATCGCGATTGTAACTCACTCCCGGGTTCATCTCAGATGAATTCGCTGTGGGACACTGAAGATTGTCGTTCGATCAATTTCACGGTAACAGTAAGGTCGCCCAAACGCTGTTCGCGCTGACGCAGCAGGAGCGCATCCCGCAGACTATTTTGCTCGACGGCCCCCAGGGAGTGGGCAAAGCCACGCTGGCGCGGCGTTTCGCGGCGGCCCTCATTGGTGGTAAAAACATGATCGGTGGCAGAAACACGATCGACAGAAACAAAATCGATAGAGACAAGATCGAGCAGGACGATCAGAGCCTGGAAGCCAATGCGGAAGTCATCGCGGAGCGGGAAAAATGGCCGTCCGACAAGCGCAACGAAGATCCGCTTTTCTTCGCCACGCATCCCGACTTCCTGACATTTCCTCCGGACGGGCCGCTGCGGCAGATCACCATCGAGCAAATGCGGCTGCTGAAAGAGCGCGCACAGTTCAAGCCGCTCGATGGAGCGCGCCGCGTTTTCCTGATCGACCACATCGATCGCGCCAACGAGCAGGCTGCGAACTCTCTGCTGAAAACGCTGGAAGAGCCGCCCGAGCACTTGATCCTGTTGTTAGCTGCCGAAAATCCCTACGATTTGCTGCCGACCATCCGATCGCGCGCCGTATCGTTTCATCTGGCGCCGTTGTCGAATGCGGAGATGCAGACGTTCGCGGCCTCGCGCGGGCTTTCCGATGCCGGGCGGCGCATCGCACTCGCGGCCGGCAGCCCCGGTCTGGCGGTATCGATGGATCTGGAAGTGTACGATGAGCGCCGGAGCGCGATGGTGAAGCTGCTGGAAGTGGCGGCCGGCCGCGCGCCCTTCGCCGAATGGGCCAAGTACGCCGAGGCCATGGCGCCTCGCAAATCCGAGAAGCTGGATGCGTTGCTGAGCATCCTCTACGTACTGCTGGAGGACGTCCTGCTGCTATCCCAGGGCGCGGGCGAGATTCGCAACGCCGATATCCGCCGCGAGCTGGAAGCCCTGGCGTCCCGTGTCTCGTTCCGCTGGATACGCGCAGCCGTTGGACGAGCTGACGAGCTTTCCACTCTGGTGCGGCGCAACATTCAAAAGACCATTGCGCTGGACGCGCTGGTAGTGGAATTGCGTGGACTAAACTGAATCTCCGGTAGACGCGGCTTGGCCGCGTTCTTTCCAAACCTGACGCGGCTGAAAAGCCGCGTGTACCTAACACACACTACGCGTTCTTGCGGCAGCCCCGGCAGTGTGGTTCAATGATTTTAGTTGAACTTCTATTAATCCTCCGAATGGCCCCGGCCGGTTTCTCTTACGCGTTTCGGGCCTGACTGGATCATCTCGAATTGTGGAGCGTGCCGTGGAGTCCGGGAACCGTAAGCTAATTCGTCCGTCTTTGAACGAAGTGAAAGACCAAATGAACCGACGTCCCCCCAACAACCATCAGAAGAAAACCGCCCCACCGGATCAAACTAACGCCGAAAATTTCTACTACATGAAACAAATGCAGGCCAAAACGCCCATGGTGTTCGTTATGAAAGATGGGGAAACACTGGAAGGTGTGATTGAGTGGTACGACAAGACTTGCCTCAAGGTGAATCGCGACGGCCACCCGAACCTGCTGATTTTCAAGCCGAACATTAAATACATGTACAAAGCGGGAAACGAATAACGCGCCGCGGCCGGTCCGCTGGCTTGCCCGATGTTATTCCAGTTTCCGCAACGCTTTGTCACGCATCGCAAGCCGATAGGATCGGCGTTCCTCAGCTTCCCGGTAGCGCCGTTTCTCTTCGTCGGTCTCTGGAATCACGCGCGGAATGGGAACGCGCCGGCCACTCGCGTCGATCGCCACGAAGGTAAGGTATGCCGACGAGGTGTGCTTCCTGTGTCCGGTGAGCAGGTCCTCCACCTGCACACGCACTCCCACTTCCATCGAAGTTCGGAACACGCGGTTCACGCTGGATTGCAGCATGATCAACTGGCCAATGTGAACGGGATGGAGGAAACTCATTTGATCCACCGATGCTGTTACCACCGGGCAGCGCGCGTGGCGCACCGCGGCGAGCGCAGCCGCGAGATCCACCAGGTGCATCACCTTCCCGCCGAGAACATTACCGAGTGTGTTGGCGTCGATGGGGAGCGCGAATTCGGAATACTCGGAAACGGATTCGCGAACGAAACGCCCAGCCAGCTCTGGCGTCAAATCTGCCCGCGCCTCCTCAGATAACTTTCGATGAAGGCGTCCGCCTGACGGCGCAGGATTTCGTTGGGAGAGAAGTCTCCACCGGCGGCCCAATCAAATGTGCCGCGCTCCGTAGGCCAACAATCCTTTTCAAAAACGTATTGGATCTGGAGCAGCTGGCCCGCGTCTTTCGCGACGTGGAAGCGAATCGCGTCAGCCGCGGAGCTCAATGGAAATTGTTCACAACCATGCCGTCCGTAACCCGAGTTGCAAACTTCGCGCATCCGCGTTTCATCCGGCTGCGTGCTTCCCGGCGCCCGGCACTCACCGGAAAACGCGTCGCCCAAAGGCAAACGCGGCGGCACACTCCAGGGGCTGGTTTCGAATCGCGCCACGGGAAAAAAAAACGGGCACGCCATTGCCCGGTATAGTAGCACGTAGAGACTCGAACACAAATCATGTCCACAAACCGCACGGAAGTTCTAAAAACAATGCTGGCTCAGAATCCGGGAGACACGTTTGCACGCTATGGCCTGGCGATGGAGTTGGTGAAAGGCGGACAACTGGAGAGCGCGGTGACAGAGTTCCGCGCGTTGCTTGAGCACAATCCCAATTACGCCGCCGCATACTTTCACGGCGGGCAAGCTTTTGAGAAGTTGGGCGACGTGGAACAGGCTCGCGCGTTCTATGAAAAGGGCGTCGAGGTTACGGGGCGCACGGGCGACCAGCACGCCAGGAGTGAACTGCAGGCCGCGCTGGATATGCTGCCAATTTAGCGCTAGCATGCGGAGAGTGAAGAGATTTCTGGTCCTGATTCCAATGCTTGCCGCCACTGCCGCTATCCCCGACCTTGCGCAACTGCAAAAAATGATCGCGCGCTTCCAGCCGACCCAGATGCGCGTGGATGTGTCCAAGCTCTCGCCGGGCGACCGGCAGGCGCTGGGTAAGTTGATTGATGCCGCACGCGTGCTGAACGATATTTTCCTCACCCAAATGTGGAGCGGCAATCACGCGCTCGACGCCAAGCTGCGGCGCGACACAACGCCTTTGGGCAAGGCGCGTTTGGACTATTTCTGGCTGAACAAGTCGCCCTGGTCAGAGATCGACGATCATGCAGCGTTCCTGCCCGATGTTCCGCCGAAGAAACTGCCGGGCGCGAACTTTTATCCGGAAGACATGACGCGCCAGGAGTTCGAAGCCTGGGTGAAGACGCTTTCGAAACCTGAGCGAGATCAGGCCGAAGGCTTCTTCACCGTGATTCATCGCGACGCAAACCGCAAGCTGCATGCGGTTCCCTACGCCCAAGAGTATCGCGCGGATCTCGAGAAATCGGCCAAGCTGCTGGAGGAAGCAGCCGGGCTCACCGACAATGCCACCCTAAAGAGGTTTCTGACGGAGCGCGCAGCTGCGTTCCGCTCGAACAATTATTACGACAGCGACATCGCGTGGATGGATCTGGATTCACCCGTCGACGTCACGATCGGCCCCTATGAAACGTACAACGACGACATTTTCGGATACAAGGCGTCGTTTGAAGCCTACGTCAACGTGCGCGATGACGTCGAGACCGCCAAGCTGAGGTTCTTCGCCGATCATCTGCAGGAGGTGGAGAACAACCTGCCGATCGATCCGAAGTATCGCAATCCGAAGCTGGGCTCCAGTTCGCCCATTCGCGTGGTGAACGAGGTGTTCGACGCCGGCGACGCGGCGCACGGCGTCCAGACCGCCGCCTACAACCTGCCCAACGACGAACGCGTGGTGACGCTCAAGGGCAGCAAGCGCGTGATGCTGAAGAACGTGCAGGAGGCCAAGTTTCATTCGACGCTGGAACCGATCGCCAAGCGCGTGCTGTCTCCCGCCAGCCAGAAGGACCTGAGCTTCGATGCGTTCTTCACGCATATTTTGGCGCACGAGCTGAGCCACGGCATCGGGCCGCACCAGATAACGGTGGGCGGCCGCGCCACCTCGCCGCGGCAGGAGCTCAAGGAGCTTTATAGCGCCATCGAAGAAGCCAAAGCGGACGTTACCGGCCTGTTTATGCTGCAACATCTTTACGACAAAAAGCTGATTCCCAGCGGCCCCGACAAAGAACGCCAGTTGTACACGACGTTTCTGGCATCCAGTTTCCGCACCTTGCGCTTCGGCTTAAACGACGCGCATGGGAAGGGCATGGCGATGCAAGTGAACTACATCACCGATAAAGGCGGATTCATCGCGCATCCGGACGGCGCCTTCGAAGTGAACTTCGCGCGAGTTCGCGCCGCGGTTCGCGACCTGGATCACGACCTGCTGACCATTGAAGCGACGGGCGACTACGGCCGGGCCAAGCAGATGCTGGATCAGCTGGGTGTCATCCGGCCCAACATGCAGAAGGCGCTGAAGGGGTTGGATGGCATTCCGGTGGACATTCAGCCGGTGTTCGTCACGGCGAATCAGATCGCGCCGGAGCCGCTTGCTAATGCGCGCGGTTCAGAACCGCGACCGTGAGGGAGCGCCGGGGGACGGTGGCTGACGCGCGCGGGCTTCAGAACCGCGACCGTGAGGGAGCGCCTGGCAGAGCCGCACCAGAGGGAGCGGTCAATGAGCAAGCCGTTTTTCGCTCTGCTAGCTTAAGATCATGCTTCGCTCCGCTTTCTGCCTTCTTGCCCTCTCCTGCGGACTCTTGTGGGGCGCCTCGGGCGAGCTATCGGACCGCCGTGCGCCGGGCTTCGCGCTGCCCGATCCCGCCTACCAGCACTATTACGATTTGCAGGATTACGCCGGCAAGGTGGTGATCATCGACATCATGTCCACCCGTTGTCCCCACTGCTTGTTGGCGTCCACAACCTTAGAGCAAGCGAAAACGCGCTACGGCGATCAGGTGGCGATCATAGAAGTGGTGCTGCCGCCCGACAACCAGGACACCATCGCCAAGTTCATTCAAACCAACAATGTCACTGTTCCGGTGGTGTGCGACATGGGACAAATGACCGCGTCTTACTTTAATGCGACGCCCGCCACCATGCAGCACATCGACGTTCCTCACCTGTTCCTCATCGATAAAAAGGGCATTATTCGCAACGACTTCAGCTACGACGAAACTACGCGAAATGTTTTCGAAGGTGCGGGTCTGTTCGCAGAAATTGACAAGCTGCTGAAGTAATTACTGTCGAAGGGTGCGCAGGGCGCCCTAAGCAGCCTGCCTCTCTCGCCTCCAAGTGACTCATCCTTAAGACATTCAATAAAACCTTTCTATTGGCACGTCAATTGCTCAACTCTTCGCAGAGTAGAGTAGGAGCTCAGAAGGTACACGAGCTTCAGAAGGTTTCAGTCAAAAAGTGGTCGCCGCACTCGGCAGCATTCTTAATTCTGGAGGTTATACATTTTTATGAAAGCAGTAAGAGCAACACCTTTGCAGGACGAGTTTGAGAACGCCCTGATGTCCGAATTGGAGGAATTGCGGAAGAGCGAGAAGGCCTTGCAGAAGATGTATCCTCGTCTCAAAAGCAAGCCGCAGTTGCGCGTCCAATTTCTGCAACAGCTATCGGTTATGCAGCAGCGCGCGCATCGGCTGGACGCGGTTTTGAATCCGATCGGGGCGCTCAAATTCGCAGCGCCAGTTCACCTGCCGGTTCACACTTCTGTCGCGTAAGGACACCCCATGCGACTGCTGCTGATGATCGTTTTGATCGTGCTTGTTCTCGGGATGCTTCCCGCTTGGCCGTACAGCGCGGGCTGGGGTTACTACCCAAGCGGCGGTCTTGGCCTAATACTTATCATTGTGCTGATCCTTATGTTGATGGGTCGTGTCTAGTCAGGGAGCGACCCTCCCCTTTCCGTGTACCTCTCCCGCGGTTTCCATTCTTCCAGGTGTTAAGATGTGTGTGACTATTTTCCATGGGCACTCACGGTGTAAAAGTTGTAATCATCTATCCACGACCCCAAGACGAACAGGCTTTTGAAAAGGCTTACTTAGGGGAACACGTGCCGATGGTCGAGGGCAAACTCAAGGGCCTTACGCGATTGGTTCTGACCAAAGTCACCGGGTCGCCACAAGGCAAGATTGCGGCTTATCGAATTGCTGAAGTCTATTTTCCTTCGATGAACGACCTGCAGACGATCATCGAATCCGAGGGCGGGAAAGAAGTGTTCGCCCACGCTCAAGGTATCTCCAGTGGCGGTCCACCGCTCATATTGATTTGCGAAGAGGAGTCGTTCGTATATTGGTAGGTGGGGATCAGGGGTTGGGGATTGGGGACCTGGCAAATGCTGCGGAGCTTGAAATTATCGATATGCTTAGCGGTGTTTCTGGGATGGTTGCCACGGCCAGTCTGGGCGCAAGCGCGGGTGGATCGCGTAGGATCCACTGGGTTCGTTCAGCTGGAAGCGGATAGCTTTCGGCATCTCACCCCGCGCCAGCAGGCGCTCGCATACTGGCTTTCCCAGGCCTCTATCGCCATTGACCCCATAATCTACGATCAAGTCTCGCGATTCGGACTGCGCCAGAAGCGCGTCCTGGAAATGATCGTCGCGCATTCCAACGACGAGGTAGATCGCGCCGCTTTCGCCAAGATTCTGGCGTTTACGAAGCTCTTCTGGGCCAATCGCGGGAACCACAACGAAACGACGGCTCAGAAGTTTCTTCCAGAATTTACCTTCGAGGAGCTGCGCGCGGCTGGTCTCTCGGCAGTGCATCACGGTGTCACACGGAACGAGCGGGCCGGCGGCTTTACCGACGCAACCTTCGAGAAGGAACTCGAGGAACTGAAACCATCGCTCTTCGATCCTAAGTTTGAGCCGATGATTACCGCCAAGAGTCCGCGCGGCGGCTTGGATATTCTCCAGGCCAGCGCCAACAACTTCTACTCCGGCGTAAAACTTTCCGATCTCAAGAATTTCACCGAGCGCTATGCACTCAACTCGCGTTTGGTGAAAACGGATGGGCATCTGGTGGAGCAGGTTTACCGGGCCGGGACGCCGGACCATTCCGTTCCCCCCGGCCTTTACGCCGAGTATCTCGGCAAAGCGAATTCCTTTCTGGAGAAGGCCGCTGAGCTGGCTGAGCCCGCGCAAGCCAAAGCCATTCGCGACCTGATCCGCTATTACCAGACCGGCGATCCGAAGGACTGGCTGCAGTTCGATATCGACTGGGTGCAGAATAATGCGCCGGTCGATTTTGCCAACGGCTTCATCGAGGTGTATCGCGATGCCCGTGGCGCCAAGGCCACCTCGCAGAGTTTCGTCAGCGTGACGGACAACACCGTGGACGTGTTAATGCGCAAGATCGCCGCCAACGCTCAGTATTTCGAGGACCACGCTCCGTGGGCCCCTCGATACCGCAAGGAAAATGTGAAGCCGCCGCTGGCCAAGGCGGTAGAGACGTTGAGTGAGACGGGCGATTTCCACGTGACCACGGTAGGCGACAATCTTCCCAACGAAGACGAGATTCACGAGAAGTACGGGAGCAAGAGCTTCATCTTCATGGGGAGTTCGCGGGCGCTGGCTCATGCCCAAGGCTACGGCTCGCTCGAAGAGTTCGCCGCAACGCCGGAAGAGATCGCGCTCGGCAAGAAGTACGGTGACGAAGCCGATGAACTGATGACAGCCCTGCACGAAATTATTGGGCACGGCTCAGGCAAAATGAATCCGAAGCTGACGCACGATCCTGGGTTCTATTTGAAGGAATACTACTCGACGCTGGAAGAAGGGCGCGCTGATTTGATGGCGCTCTGGAGCGTGTGGGATCCCAAAGCGCGTGAACTGGGACTGTTGTCGAACCTGGACGTCGCCAAGGTGATGTACTACGATGCCGTTCGAGTTGCCATCACACAACTCCGCCGCATTCCCAAGGGCGACACCATCGAAGAGGATCATGAGCGGGACCGCCAGTTGATCGTGAACTACATTCGGGATAAGACCGACGCGATCGCGGAAGTGAAACGCAACGGAAAAACCTATCTCGAAATTCGCGACTTCGCCAAGATGCGGCAAGGTGTGGGGATGCTTCTGGCGGAGCTGATGCGCATCAAAGCGGAAGGCGACTACAACGCGATCAAAGCCTTGATCGACAAGTACGCTGTGCATTTCGATCCCGCCTTGCGGGATCAGGTGATGGAGCGATACGGCAAGCTGAACATACCCACTTACTGGGCCGGTATCAATCCCGACTTGACCGCGAATTTTGACGGCACGGGGAAAATCGCGAAGGTGGAAATGTCCTACCCGCGCGATTTCGTCAAGCAGCAGTTGGGCTACAGCGCGATGTACGCTTCTGAACCGCGGCCGTGAGGAAGCGGCGGCTTATCTTCGCCAGGACTTCTTTCACCTTGTCGAGCAGCGAACCCAATGTAAACGGTTTCTGCAGGAAAGCAGTGCCGGGCGGAAGATCGCCCGAATAAACCGTGGCGTCGTCGGTGTAGCCGGAGACGTACAGCACCTTCATATCGTGTCCCTGCGTCTGCAGCCGTTCCACCAGCTCGCGCCCGCCCATTTGCGGCATCAAGACATCGGTGATGAGCAGCTCCACGCGCTGGCCGTGTTCGCGGCAAAGCGCCAGCGCATCCTGGCCGTTGGCCGCTTCCAGCACTTCATAGCCCTGGCGTCGCAGAATCTTTCGAACCAGTGCGCGAATGCCAGCTTCATCCTCCACCACCAGAATGGTGGCAAGCGGCGTGGGAGGTTCGGGAGCGGCTGGTGGCGGTTCGACAGCGATGGCTGGTTCCGCGGCCACTGCACCGGCGGGCGATTCCAGGCGCGGAAGGAAGACGCGGAACACCGTCGCGGATCGCGGGCCATTTGAGACCGAAATATCGCCGCTCCATTGCCGGACGATTCCGTAAGCGCGAGACAAGGTGGCCGCCACGTCGTCCCACGGTTCTTTTCCCGGCAATGAGCATTCGAACATCGCGGCTTTTGCTTCGGCATCCAGCGGCTGTCCCGGAGCGATGACCGAAATCACCGCGTAGTTTCCTGGTTGCAACGGCGCATTGGGGCGGCGCAAGTCCTCGGTCACTTCCATGCGCGAAGTTTCGAGAACGATCTTCTCGCCGGCGTGCATGGCCTGGCGCGCTCGCTCGACGATGGCGGTGATCACTTGTTCCAACTGCGCCATGTCGGCGCGCACCCGGTTGGGTTCCCCGGCGAGGCGCAGCTCCAGGCCCACGTGCGTTCCGAGCAGCGCGCTCAATCGCGGGCCGAATCTTCCGAGCGTTGATTCGAGATCCATCTCGACGGCGGCGCTGCTTTGCCGTCGCGCGAAAGACAACAATTGGCTGGTGAGCCCGCTCATGCGGTCCGTGGCGGCCAGAATCTCCTGCACGTCGGCGCGCAGGGTGCTGCCCGCGGGCAGGCTGGTGAGCAACTCCTCGCTGTAGCCGGTGAGGATCATCAGCATGTTGTTCAGATCGTGCGCCATGCGGCTGGCCAGGCGCGACACCGCTTCCACGCGCTCCGATTGCAGTAGCTGATCTTCCAGCATGCGGCGCTCGGTAACGTCCACCGCCACCCCGATCATGTAGCGCGGTTGGCCCTCGGCGCTGCCCTCCGCGGCAGGAAGAACACGAGCATACTCCCGCAGCCACACGCTGGTTCCCGCTCGCCGTGATGGCCTGGAATTCGCACGAATGCGCGCTGCCGGTCTCGATGGCGCGCTGGTAAGATTGGGCCACCCAATCGCGATCGGAATCGCGCACCCGATCCAGCCAAAATGACGGATGGCTGGTCCAATGTCCGGGAGCGAAGCCCAGCAGCTTTTCGGCCTGCGGGCTGGCAAAAACAAAATTCATGGAAGGCAGTTCCACCGCCCAAATGATTGCTTCGGCGTTCTCGATGAGTTTCTCAGCAGAGATGGCGGGTGCCGCGTCTCCGGCGCCGTTTCACTCACGGGCTAACTTCTTCGGTTTCGGCTGGCAACGCTTCGCCGTGCGGCGGCGCTTCGGCCACTGGAGCGAGGGTCAAAACAACTGCCGCCGGCGCTCCCACATCGGTCAGGTCTTCAACCGTCAGCAGCGCTTCCTGGGCTGCTTCGTCATCCCAATTGCGAATCGCCAGAATGCCGATGCGCAGGTGGCGCTTATCGCGGCCACTTTCAACCATCACTCCGGTCTGTTGCACGCCGGTGTTCAACACTTCTTCAATGCGATCGAGCATGGAAGCGGGCAAGACGGCGTCGATGCGGCGCGGAGACCCACTGGTGTGCAGGCCGAAGATTTTACGCGCGGCTCCATTGGCCAGCAGAATGCTCAAATCCGAAGACAGAACCAACAGGCCGACCGGAATGGACGCTACGATCTCCTGGTAGTAACGGCGTTGCGTTTCAACCAGCGCCAGCAGGCGCGCCACCTCTCTTCCTCGCCACTGATCCAGGTCAGTTCTTTCCATGCAATTACAGTCTCAACTGTAGTCGACCGTATGGACAAGGTACTTTGGGATAGAACCGTACTGTCAGGTACTATTGGTTTGCCGCTTTCGGTTCCAGCACCATGTCGCGAATATAATGAAGGAGCGTGACTTGAAGACCGTCGTTCTGGCGGGTGGAAAACTGGCTTACGTTGTCTGAGACATATTCCGCACGAAAAGTCCTGGTCGATTCCATTGAAGCGATTCACCTCGCCGACTCCAGCCACGCCATGGAAGTCTCGATCTGCCCTTCCATCGGCAACATCGCCTTCGACATCCGGGCCCACGGCCAATCTATTCTGATGAGCCCGCCACCGCCGCTTTCGCAGTGGAAGCAGAAGCCCTCGCAGGCCGGAGTCCCGCTGCTTGCGCCCTGGGCCAATCGTCTGGAAGGCGACGCGTACTGGGCCAACGGCAAGCGCTATCTGCTGAACCCGGACGCCGTAGAGATCCGGCGCGATCCCAACGGTCTGCCGATTCACGGGCTGCTGCTCTTCGCCTCTGCCTGGCAGGTGGCGAGAATGAACTCCGACGAGAAGGCCGCCGAAGTAACCAGCCGCCTGGAGTTCTGGAAGCATCCGGAATGGATGGCGCAGTTTCCCTTCGCGCACACGATCGAAATGACGCACCGGCTCTCCAGCGGCATTCTCGAGGTCCGCACCACGATCGAGAATCACTCGACGGACCCCATGCCGCTCGTAATCGGCTTCCATCCCTGGTATCAAATTCCAGGGACGCCGCGCGACCAGTGGAAGGTGCGCTTGCCGCTGCGCGACCACTATGTACTTTCGCCGAAGTTGATTCCTACCGGCGAAACCAAGCCGATGGATCTGCCGAATCCCACGCCGCTGGCCGGCCGGGAGCTGGACGATGTATTCGGGGGTGTGGACGCCAATAGCGAGTTCTCGGTGGAAGCAAACGGCCGAAAGGTGTCGGTGCGCTATGGCCCGAAATTTCCGATCGCGATCGTTTATGCGCCCGCCACGCGGGACGTGGTTTGCTTTGAGCCGATGACCGGCTTGACCAACGGCTTCAATCTGGCGCACGATGGGCTGATCAAGAATTTGCAGAGTGTTCCGTCCGGAGGAACCTGGACGGAAAGTTTCTGGATTCGGCCCAGCGGATTCTGAAGACGCTGGCTAACGCGCGCGGTTCTGAACCACGACCGTGAGGAAGTGCCTGCACGGTTCTGAACCACGACCGTGAGGAAGTGGCCGTTAGTGCGTTAAGTCGTAGACGAAATAATTCGCCGCGATGCGATATGCCAGCGACGCCCACTTCTCGGCATAGCGCGGATCGTCGGCCCACTCCCAGGCATCGCCCAGATCCATGTTGTGGCAGATCGCGACCATATGCGGCCCTTGTCGTCGCGGATGCAGCGCCAGTGCGGCACCTTTCCGGTTTCACCCCTAAGGTGATGCCGGTCTCAAAAAACTGCGCGCCGGGCACCTGAAAGCGATCCTGCAAGTCGAATAGCGTGTGAAAAATTGGATCGTTGTCGGGAATATCCTCGATCTTCCGGTCCGGGAACACTTTGCTCATGCTTGCAACGAAGGTGTCCCATTCGGGAACCGCCGCGGTAAGGTTCGTTGCCGTGAAAATCGTCGCACATGAAGAACCCGCCGCGCAGCAGATACTCGCGCATCTGTTTCGCGTCCTCGTCGCGCAATTGCCAGTGCCCCACCTCAACGCCGTAAAGCGTGGGCCAATTGTACATTTCGTCGCTGCCATCCAGCGTCACCACTTGTTCTACCGATCGTGTGTCGATGCGAGTGAACCGGCGGATACCGGCCAGTAAATGGCGGTCCGATCGCGGATAATCCATGGTCCAATAGCCGGGAAAGGGCTGCCATCGCGGTTGACAACGCGGGGATGATCAGGATAGCCGTAAATGTCCGGATAACGGAGGCGCGCGCGGACCCACTCCGCCTTATGATTCCAGTCCGTTGGAAGCGGAAAGTTTTCATACTCGATGGCGGGATATTCTTTGAAAGGCTTCTGCGCGTGAAGCACGCCCCAAGCGGAGAGGATCGCCACGAAACAAAAGGCGAAGATAACACGAAAGCGCATGAGCGGCACTGGGCTGATCAAATATCGGCGATCTCAGCATAACATGCCCTGCACCCGCCCCATGCCCGGTGTACAATTGCCGGTGTAAAGTTGCCAAACGAAGTGTTGAGGAGAATGTCCATGAAGAAGTTCTCGATTGCCGATCGCGCTACTGATGATTCCGGCAGGTTCGCTTGTTGCCGCGCCCACCGGAGGATCGACGTGTGACAGTCTTTCCCGGCTCAGCCTGCCCCACGTCACCATTACATCGGCTCAGAGCATTGCCGCGGGGGCCTTTATGCCGCCTGCCACCCCAGGTCCGGGCCGGCCGAATACCGCTCTCTTCAAAGGCCTGCCCGCGTTCTGCCGTGTCATGGCTACGCTGGCGCCGTCCAGCGACTCCGATATTAAAATCGAGGTTTGGCTTCCGGACTCCAGCTGGAACAACGATTTACAAGCTATTGGCAATGGCGGCTGGAACGGGACCATGGGCTACGGCCCGCTGGCCGAAGCCGTGAAGCGGGGATTCGCGGCCGCGGGAACCGACACGGGCCATTCGGGCGGCAGCGCGAGCTTCGCCATGGGGCACCCGGAAAAACTCACCGATTTTGCCTACCGCGCCGTTCACGAAATGACGGTTACTTCCAAAGCCATCATCCAAAACTTTTATGGCTCCGCTCCGCGCTATTCCTATTGGAACGGCTGCTCCACCGGCGGCCGGCAGGGATTGAAAGAAGCGCAAAAGTTTCCGGACGATTTCAACGGAATCGTCGCAGGCGCACCGGCTAATTACCAGACGCATTTGCATGTGTGGTCCGTGTGGGTGGCGCAAGAAATGAACAAGACTCCCGGCAGCTACTTGCCTCCCGAGAAGCTTGCTGTCCTGCATAAAGCCGTGGTGGCCGCGTGCGACGCGAATGACGGAGTGAAGGATGGCCTGCTGAACGATCCAACGAAGTGCCATTTCGATCCGAAAACCATCGAGTGCAAGGGCGAAGATTCGTCCACCTGCCTGATGCCCGCGCAGGTGGCGGCGGTGCAGGCCATCTATGCCGGCCCGAAGAGCCCGAGCGGAAAAGAAATTTTCCCGACTTTTGAACCGGGCAGCGAGTTGGGCTGGAACCTGCTGGCCGGCCAGCAGGCCGCGTCGGTGGCCACCGACAGTTTCACTTACGTGGTCTACAAAAATCCGAAATGGGACTGGAAGACCATGAACCTGGACAGCGACGTCACGCAAATCGAGAAGACGTACGCCGGGTTGATCGACGCTACCGATCCCGAACATGAAGCCGTTCTTCGCGCACAAAGGCAAGCTGCTCATGTATCACGGCTGGAGCGACCAAGCCATCGCGCCGATGAACAGCGTCCACTATTACGAGAGCGTGGTGAAGAACCTGGGCGGCGAGAAAAAGGCGTCCGACGACATCCGGCTCTTCATGGTGCCTGCAATGGCGCACTGCGGGGGCGGGGAAGGCCCCAACGACTTTGACAAGATGACGGCCATCCAGCAGTGGGTTGAGCAGGGCAAGGCGCCGGACATGATGATCGCCTCGCACATGGAGAGGGCCGGCACCGTGGACCGTACCCGGCCGCTGTGCGTCTATCCGAAGGTGGCGAAGTATAAAGGATCGGGCAGCACGGACGATGCCGCCAATTTCACCTGCACATTGCCTTAATCGGGGACTTGCTCTTTAAGGAACTTGACGGTCAGAGGTAAACGCTAGCCGATTAATGGCGATTTATGGATTCCGAAGACATATTTTGGATAAGTGCGGGGCGGAGTTGGACCGGCGCCCGCGTGGCGGGGATTGCGAGACGGGGGATCATTCGAGGAACGAAAGCTTACGGTTCACCGGGCACAGGTCCGAAGTCTGGCGGCGGTCTTCGATGGCGGGTTGCCGCTTCGAAAGCCGAGGCGATGCGGAATAACATCGCTTCGTCAAACGGACGTGCAATGAAGTCGACACCGACGGGCAAGTTCGCTTTGAGGGGGCCGACCAGGCGCGTGCCGCCATTGCCGTCGCGCACGCGATCCCAGATCTCTGTCGTAAAGCCTGCAGGCACGGTGATCGCGGGAAAACCTTGCTGCCCGATGAACGACCAGCCGATCGGAAGCGGCCATTTGCGTTCGGTTCGCGCGGCGCCGTGAGCTTTCGTGGCGGGACGGTGGACATAGGGGAGACGAGCGCGTCGAGCCGCTGTTCCTGCATGCACTGGAGCAAGAGATTCTGAAAAGCAAACCGCGTCTGCAGCCGCACGGACGTATCCAGCGCCGCTGCGCGCTCCGCAGCTTGCCTTCCCTGTTTGCGATCGGGGAAGTTAGGGTCCTCATAAAACCTTGCCTTCGAGATCAGGTCCTCGTTGGTTTTGATGTTGGCGTCCCCACGTTCTTGCAGATACTCTATTCATCATGTATTTGTCTTCGCCCTCAACGGCGGGGGTACGAAGACTGCGGAGCGATAGACTCTGTGGCACTCGCGCCGGATCGGCGTGCAAATCGAGAAGCGTTTTCAACAGATCTGCCTGGGGGCGGCCGGCGGCATCGACCGGGAACAGGTCCGGATACTGACGCGTAAAGGCGCTGTTCAATAGTTCCGGCGCATAACGCGCGATGCAACCTTGGAACAATGCGCCTTCCGGCCCCGGATCCACCATTGTCGCACCCAGCTTACGAAGATCGCCTATGGCGCGCTCGACGATGTCTATGCTTTCCTCGTCGGCCTTGGAGAAGAGCTTCTGCGACATGTACTCACGAATCACACCGATCCGGAGGCCGTCGAGACGTTGTGCAGCCGCGGATGTCGACGTAGGATGCGCGGCTTCCGTCCGATACTGAATGCCGTCAACTCGTCCTTCGGGTCGTAGCCTGCCATTACGTCGAGTATCCTTGCCGCATCTTGCACGTTCCGGCAAATCGGTCCCGTCCGCATGCTCAGGCCCGCGCCCATCATCCCTTTCCGGCTGACGAGTTCCTCCGTCGGCGCCAACCCAACCAGGCTGTTGACGGATGCCGGCCATCGGATGGACACGACAGTTTCTTCACCGATTGCGCAGGTCACCAGGTTTGCGGCTACTGATGCCGCCGAGCCAGCACTCGACATGCCTGGTTCGCGCTCCGTGTCGTACGGATTGCAGAACGTTCCTCCAAAAGAACTACGCGCGCCGTCCGTTGCATATTCGGCCAGGTTTGCCTTCGCAAGAATGATCGCTCCGGCATCCCGCAGCCGCTTGACGAACGTGGCATCCTCTGGAGGGCGGTCGTTCGCGTACTGTACGTCGGCGCCGGACGTTGTCCGCATGTCGAAGGTGTCGTACTGGTCCTTGATCGCCATGACGACTCCATGCAGCGGTCCAACCAGCCTCCCGGTCTGCTTGAATTGTCGATCCTGAACAGCCGCCACTTCCAGCGCGTCGGGCATGTTCGGATTGTTGTCATCCACATCCGTCATACTGCGCGCCTTGCGCTCATCGAAGCCCCATGTCTTGCGGGCAGCCGGCCGCAGGTTCAGGGTCGAGAGCGCGTTGACCTGCCTGGCGTGTGGAATCGTGGTGATTGGCCCGAGAATCCCCAACGGCTGGCTTACGCAAGTGTTGTTGTAAATTTTGATCCGCTTCAAATAGAGCTCGACGAGACTCGTACTCGTGATCTTTTCGTCCATGATTGCACGCTGAATATCGGCGATATTAGTTTCCTGAAGATGAAACTGTGTCGAAGATTGCGGTTGCGCGCCTAGAGTGGCGCAGGCAGCGATCAGCGCGGCCGGAACGGTGACGCTCATCCGAGTGCTAGGACAAAGATTGTGGAGCATTAGATTAGTGAGAGCTTATCGGAGATCAGTATAGTCGGTTTGAAAGGTGCCGCAGCGCCCGACATGATGATCGCCTCGCACATGGACAGGGCCGGCGCCGTGGACCGCAACTGGCCGCTGTTGCGTGTATCCGAAGGCGGCGAAGTATAAAGAATCGGCGAGCACGGACGATGCCGCCAATCTCACCCGCGCGTTGCTGTAATCGGGGCTTGCGCTCTAGCAGATTGCTGAAAAAGCCCCTTCACGTTCGCGAACCGCAGGCGTGGGCGCCTACGCTACACGGGCTATCAACGACATAGATGTCCCCGCGTAGGGCGGACTTCAGTCTGCTGGGCTTTTTCCGGATTGTTTAGGGGCGGCGAAATATTTTCAATCTGATCAGTCTGAACTGTCATCCAAGCCGCGTGCTTACATGCCCGAAGTGTGGGTCGCTTATCAGTCGTCTGTCGAGAAGAAGATTCTGGGAAAGGCCTTTTCGACTTGTGCTCGTACGTGCCTTTCGGTGCACGTCCTACGAAGGCCGTAGTCTCCTCTACTACGGGCCGGATTTCGGTTGTGAATTTGTGCGCGTGCTTCGAATAGCTTCTACCTCGTCGAGGGGCTACTTCGGGGACCTTGCAATGTCGTTCCGGAATCTCCAAATGATTCGTCACCTGTCATTTGCAGTCGTCATTCGAGGTTGGAGAAACGGCAAGCGAACTCTTGGGAGATTTGTGAGCAGATTGCCGTATCGGGATGAGGGCCAAGCTGACTCATCTTGATAGGACTCAACCAAAAGGTACAGATTTACCCGTCTAGCTTAAGCCGTGCCTAACTTGCCTGAGGACCGTTGATCGCGCGTGCTTCTTATCCTTCGATTGCGAAACAGAGATGTCAACGTCAGAAAATGCAAACAAGACAGGAGTATTCGCGAGACTCTCGCTTGAGATCTGTGCTATCGGAAGAACCGACTTCGCAGTCGACTTAGCTGGCAAAACGTACTCTGAACACCAGAGAGGTTCAAACGCTGTTCTTGACCTTCTCATGACACGAAAGGAGAGAAGTGTCCTCCCCTGTTCTCGCCTTTGACACCATCGCGGCGCCTCCTCGGAATTTGGCATCGGAACATCGTCAGTATCCTAGGTACCCGATTGAGCTGGCTGCCGAATTTACGTTGCCGACAAAAGGAGAAGCCGCGCGACGAGGGGTTGGCACAACCTTGGACATCAGTTCGGGCGGTCTCCTCTTGGCATGCAACAACAACTTGCTCCCTGGCAGCGAGATTGAAGTTTCCATTCAATGGCCTTTCCTGCTGGACGGTGTTCGTCCGTTGAAGCTCCGTATAACTGGATATATCGTTCGTGCCAACCCAATGGTAGTCGCGGTCAAACTCCGTAGCTATGAGTTCCGCACCGCCCCCCTGACACCGCAATACCGAAGGCTCCTACCATGGATGCTCAATGGTCCGGAATGTGCGGATGAGGTTCGGCACTCAGAAGGGTGGCTACAGAAGCAGCGCCGATCACCCGCGATTAACGGCGAAGGATGAACATTCTCGTAGACACTCTACACAACCGGGTGTACCCGCCGGTCGTTATTATTTTTGAAAGGTGCTGCGGCTCGGGACGTGATGAGCGCCTCCCACATGGACAGGGCTGGCGCCATGGGCCGCACCCGGCCGCTGTGCGTGTATCCAAAGGTGGCGAAGTATAAAGGATCGGGCAGGGACGATGCCGCCAATCTCACCCGCGTTGCTGTAATAACACATCTGCTTGAAAAAATCCGCCCGATAAGCATGTCCGTTCGCCTGCGCGGAACAGCTTATCCGCTGACATCCACGCATCGCGCCATCCCGGTGGCCTTTGTCCCTTGGCGTAAACTGAGGTGAACCTTCGACATGCCACTAACCACAGGAGAGCGCCTGGGGCCTTACGAGATCAACGGATTGATCGGTAAGGGCGGCATGGGCGAGGTTTACCGCGCTCGGGATACACGGCTGGACCGCACCGTCGCCATCAAGGTTCTGCCCGCCGAATTCAGCGCGCAGGAAGAGCGCTTGCGCCGCTTCGAGCAGGAGGCGCAGGCCCTGGGAGCCTTGAGTCATCCGAACCTTCTCGCCATTCACGACGTCGGATCGCAAAACGGTACGCATTTTCTGGTTTCCGAACTCCTGGAAGGTGAAAGCCTGCGGCAGCGGCTAGAGGAAGGCGCGCTGCCGGTGCGCAAAGCCATGGATCTGGGCGTGCAGATCGCCAAGGGACTCGCGGCCGCCCACGAGAAGGGCATCGTGCATCGCGATATCAAGCCCGACAACATTTTCCTCACTCGCGACGGCCGGGCGAAGATTCTCGACTTCGGCCTGGCAAAGCAAGCGGGTACCAACGGGAGCGGGGAGAACGCTACCATCACCGCGGTTGCCACCCAGCCTGGCGTGGTCCTGGGAACCGCCGGGTACATGTCGCCCGAGCAAGTGCGCGGCAAACCAGCCGATGCGCGTTCGGACATTTTCAGCCTGGGCGCCGTCCTCTACGAGATGGTGGCCGGGCTGCGCGCCTTCCACGGCGAATCGTCCGTGGAAACGATGAACGCTATCCTCAAGGAAGATCCGCCTGCGATTTCTGGAAATGTTCCACCGGCGATCGAGCGAGTGATCCGCAGATGCCTGGAGAAAGCGCCGGAAGAGCGATTCCAATCGGCGCGCGATTTGTCGTTCGCGCTGGAGGCTTTGTCGGCGCCCACTTCGACAAGCGCGCGGGAAGCGGCGATCCCGGCGCGGGAGAATCGTCGCTGGATCCCGGTGCTGGCGATTGCGGCGGCCGCCATGGCGCTCGGGGCCGGAGGCTTCGCTGGGTTCAAACTGCGCGCGCCCATCGAGCCTACTTTCCGCCAATTGATCTTCGGACGCGGATTCATTGAGACCGCCCGTTTCACACCGGACGGACAAAACGTGGTCTATGGCGCTTCCTGGAATGGCAAGCCTTTCGAGATCTTCACCACGGGCCTGGATGGATTGGAGTCGCGCAGTCTGGGCTTGCCACCGGCCAACATCCTGGGCATCGGCTCGAATGGAGAGATGGCCGTCTCTCTGGGCATGCATCACACCATGATCTGGATGACCAGCGGCACGCTAGCCGAAGTCTCGCTGACTGGTGGCGCGCCCCGGCCTGTTCTCGAAAACGTTTGCGACGGGGATATGTCGCCGGACGGAAAGCGCATGGCGATCGTGCGTTGCTCTGGCGCCACTGAGACGCTGGAGTTCCCGTCCGGGACGGTGCTCTTCCGCACCAGCGGCTTCATCAGTAGCGTTCGGATATCGAGAGAAGGCGATGCCATCGCTTTCGCGGAGCACCCATTGCTGGGAGACGATCGCGGCTACCTCACGCTAGCGGACTTGCAAGGGAAATCGAAGCGACTGACAAAGGAATGGTCATCGGTGCGGGGCTTGGCATGGTCGCCTTCCGGGAAAGAGATTTGGTTCACAGCCAGCGAAAATGCGCAGCCGCAAAAACTGATGGCGGTAGATCGCAAGGGAAAGTTGCGCGACATCCTGCGGTCGCCGGCCTATTTGTGGCTGCAAGACATCGGCGCTTCGGGTAAGGTGCTGTTGGGCGACACGCAGGTGGGTGGCGGCATCTCATTCCACGCCGCGTCGGGGTCTATCGACCAATCGGTCGACGCTGGCAGCGAGAGCAATGAGGTGGACGGTATTTCGGCCGATGGCGCCCAGCTTTCGGTCACATACAGCGGCGCGAACTCGGGTGCCGATTACACGGTGTATTTCGTCAAGAACGACAGCTCGCCGCCCGTCCGCATCGGGGACGGTTCGGGGATTGGAATTACTCCGGATGGCAAGCACATCCTGGTGGTCATGGCCAGCGCGACCTCGCACTTGAGGCTTTATCCCACTGGCACCGGCGATGCGCGCGACATCGATATCAGCCCGGTTCATGTACTGGACTGGCGTGGGAGTTGGACCAGCGACGGTTCGTCTGTGGCATTCACGGGCGCCGAGCCTGGTAAGCAGCCGCGCGTCTACGTGCTGGACGTGGAGGCGGGCAAAGTGCGGCCGGTGACAGCGGAAGGCGTGACCAAACCGTTTTTCGCGCAGGACGGCCGCTCGCTGATCGCGCAAAATGCGCAACGCGAGTTCGCGCTTTATCCGCTGGACGGTGGCGCGCCGCAGCCGTTGAAGGGGCTGGAGGCCGGCGAAACGCCGGTGCAATTCGGCACGGGCGGCAAATTGTATGCCTGGAACGGCGCATTTCCAGCGCACATCATGGCGGTGGATTTAGCGACCGGCCAACGCCAACTTGCCACCACGCTTGCGCCGGCCGATCCGGCGGGCGTGCTGTACGGCGAGGTGATGGCGACGCCGGATGGCAAGACCTTCGCATACCGCTATCGCCGCGCGGTGACGAATTTGTTTCTGGCGGAAGGGCTAAAGTGACGGGTAGACCGAAACAGACCACCTCACCGGCCGAACCGGTAGGTAAAGTTCACGCTCGCGTAGGAAGGTATGCGCACTCCGACCACCTCCGCAATCGGGTTGTCGGGAACTGGTAAAGAGCCCACATAACCCGGCTTGTAGTCCGTGGCGAAGTTTTCCGTGGTCTGCCCAGTGTAGCCGCGTGCGATCATCATATTCACGCCCACGTTGATCTTTCCCTGAAGAAACGGCCGCGCCAAAGCCAGCCGAAACTCCTTGTTCGGCACACCAAGGCAGTAAGAGGTCAAATCGTCCGGATTGCTCTCGTTGCATCCGTTGCCGACCACTTTTCTTCCGACGTACTCGAATTCGCCCTTCGCCTGAAAATGAAAAGGCAGCTTCTGATAAGTCCAGGTAAAATCTCCGATCAGTCTCGGAGCTTCCGGCGTAACCTGGCCTGAATCCACGTCGCGCGCGTCGGCCTGTTCAAACGTTGCCTGGATCGATCCGTAGCCGAAGTTTTGGCGCAGAGTGGCGGCCAGGTAGCGTATGCGGCCCGGTCCCAGGTCGAACTGCAATCCGGTATCCGGGTCAATCTTGCCGTACTCGGCCGTTTGCGTCTCGTGCCCCAATGTCAACTTGAGATCCGTGTTGTGGATGCGTTTGCTCGCCACCAGCTGATACGATCGTGCCGTCTCCACCGGGTCGACGGCTTCGGGCGTGCCGGTGGGCGTCTGCTGAACAGCCGATCCTATTCGGGGATCTTCCGTGAAAAAGGATTTCCCAAAGCTGAATGCGACCTCCGGTAGCCACCAGGAATCCTTCGGAAAGAAGGTAAGCGTCGCCTTCGGCGAATTCAGGCCTACCAACCTGCCCCAAGAGTTTGCCGGAGTAACAAGGTCCTGGTTGTCGATGCTGATCTCATCGCGCCGCCAGCCCAGGTAGTAGTGGAGATATCGGCTCAGCTCGCCCTCCCCGGCGATGTATGGCGTGACCGGAGCGATGGTCACATTGTTGCCGTCTACCTTGATGAAGGGTCCGTAGTAAGTCGGGTCTAGGGGATTGTAGAAGTTATAGTGATCCAGGTCGTCGCGCCGCGGCGCCTCACGCTCGTAATCCGTCCCTGCCAGCAGCGTAAACTTCTTCGAGAAGTTCCTCCGATAGACCACGCTCCCGCCGGCCACAGTGCGGAATTCGCTCTGCCGGATCAATCCGTCCCCGAAGTCGGAGAAGAGCGAGAGATTGTAGGTGCGGAAGAACCCCGAGAGCTGTAGGTCCTGATTTTCGCCCAGCTTCCACACATCGTTTAACGCGATGAGCGAGGTGTGCGTTTGGTCTTTCTGCCTGGGGTCAACCGTATCCGGGAACTGCGTCCAGCCATTTGCGGCATCGACGGCAGTGAAGCCTCGAATCGGGCTTAGCCCCGCCACGTAGGAGAAGCCGTAATATCCGATTCCGAACAGCGTCACAGTGTGATTTCCCGCGTGGAATACCTGCCCGCCGTTGAGTTTAATCTGCTTGCGGTGCTCCAACCGGTCCAGGAATCCATTGCCGTAGGAAACCTCCATCGCGATCCACGAATTCCCGGATGGGCTGAGCCCTCCCGTGCCTGTAATGTCCCGTTGGTCTCCTGTCAAGGTGAGGAATGGATCGAGATGCGAACGCAGCGCGTAAGTGGTTCCCAGGTTTAACGCGTGATTGCCTTCGCGAACGTTGAACGCGCCGCCGTCCACCTGGACGCTTTCAATCACGTTCGCAATAAAAATGTTCGGATCGGTATAGCCATTGCCGTGTGCATTCGCCGACAGGTTGTTGGGCACCAGGTAACTGCCCACCTGGATGAACTGTGCAATCGGCTCGCCATGATCTCCGGCTACGCCCGGCGCAAAATATTGCGGAGCCTTGATGCCGCTCGACGCCGTCTCAATTGGATAGCCGGGAATGGAGATCGGCGCGCCCGGCCGTCCTGGATTTGCATCCAGCAAGTCCTCGCTGGCGAAGACCTTCTCGGCGGGATCGGGCGATTGAACGTCGATATCCTTCACGTCCGCGGTCACGTTGACCGTATCCGTTCGCGAGGCTAAACGGGCGAACTGCAAATCCAACGTCAGCGCCTCGCCGTTCCCCACGTGGATCGCTTTCTTGAGGTCGGCAAACCCCGCCGCTGTGGCATTCAGCTCATAGGCGCCCTCCGCTAGCGGGGAGAAGACATACCGGCCTTCGGCATCGGTGGTGGTTTCCGCGGGCGTCGAATTTCCAACGGCTGCCAGACGCAGCTTCGCGCCCGCGACGGGCTTCCCCTGTGGATCGGCCAGTTGTCCGGCTATTCTTCCATCGGAGGCCCGCAGGGACGGAAGCAGCCAAGGGAGAATCAGCAGAGCGGCCATCGGCAAGCGGGAGATCATAGGGCGTCCATTCGTGCTACAAAAATTACGAACGTGCTAATCGGAAGATAGTAACACGAATCGTCATAGTGTGATACGTAGGAGAGTTCTGTTTGGATTTCGATTAGCTAAAGATTTACTCAAAAGAAACGGTGAATCATAATTGAAGGACAATGGCGCCCACCTTCAGAGCTCCCATGATCAATCTCTACTCGCGCGATCTTTCCCGCGCGGCGGCATTCTATTTGGAACTCGGCTTTGTTGAGACTTTTCGAACTCCCGAGTCAGGCGAACCGGCGCATATTGAACTCAAGCTGGATGGGTTCACACTCGGAATCGCGACCATAGAGGCTGCCCAAGAACACCACGGCCTGCGAGCGGAGGGGGAAGGGCGCTGGATCGAAATCGTCCTTTGGACCGACGACACCGATGCCGCATTGAACGCCCTGGTGGCCAAGGGCGCGCCTCTTCTCTCGCCTGTCCATGATTTTCTGGACGGAAAGCTGCGCGCTACCTGGATTGCCGATCCGGATGGCAATCCCATTCAGCTTGTTCAATGGATACAGTGAAGCGGCTCATGCCTGTGTGGCGCGCGCACTCCTGCGTGCCGCGTTTACACTCGTGTGAACGCCAGGTGAGGTCTTTAGTTCACGGTGTTCGCAAGGAGTGCGAACACGGCACGTCGAGAACGTGCGCCACAAATTCCTTCCACCAGTCAGCTGCGCCCTCAGATCGAAACAGAAGTGATAAAGTGTGAAATGCTCGATACCAGGAGGGTCCGGATCATGGCGAAATCCAAGAAAAGTTCAGTGGACCGTCGCGGGTTTTTGAAAGGCGCCGCCGCCGGCGCGGCCGCGTTGGTCGCGAAACCTGAGCCTGCCGGCGCGCAACAGGCGGGCGTGCAAAACGGGCCAAACAGCCCAAAATCGCGGCGTCAATGGCTCCGCTCAAGCGCCTACGCAAGTGGCACTGGCGCGCGAAACCGGCGGACGGCCCGCTGAATCGCCGCGGATCATCGAGCATCCTGGATCGGATTACATGGTGGATGTCATTAAGTCGCTCAATATCGACTATCTGGCCGCCAATCCGGGTTCCACCTACGAATCGTTGCATGAGTCGCTCATCAACTATGGCAACAACAAGATGCCCGAGTTTCTGACGTGCTGCCACGAAGAATCGGCCGTCGCCATGGCCCACGGCTACGCCAAGATCGAAGGCAAGCCGATGATGGCGCTGATCCACGGCGACATCGGTCTGCAGCACGCATCCATGGCCATTTATAACGCCTATTGCGATCGGGTGCCTATATATATGGTTGTGGGCAACCACTCCGATGGCGCGCGGCGCAATCCCGGCGTCCAGTCGTTACATAGCGCACAGGATTTGGGTGCGCTGGTTCGCGACTTCACGAAATGGGACGATGAGCCGCTCTCGCTCGGCCATTTTGCGGAGACGGCGGTGCGCGCTTATAACATCGCGATGACGCCGCCCGGCGGCCCGGTTCTGATTGTCTGCAACGCCGAGATACAAGGCGATCCGATTCAAGGCCCGACGCCACGCATTCCGAAACTTACTCTCACCACGCCACCATCAGGCGATTTGGCTGCCGTTCAGGCAGCCGCGAAACTTCTGATCAACGCTGAGCGTCCCCAAATCATCGCGCAGCGCATGGCCCGCACGCCCGAGGGGATGACCCTGCTGGTGGAGCTGGCCGAGCTGCTGCAGGCCCCCGTGAACAGCCAGGAACGCATGAATTTTCCCACGCGGCATCCGCTGGCGGGCACCGGCTGGCAGGGCTATCAGCCGGACGTGACGTTGAACCTGGAAGTGGCCGACATTCTGCCGCAGGCCCGTATCGATCGCACGCGCGGCGCCAAGACCATCGCTATCACCGCCGTTTCGCTCTCCCATAAGAGCAACATTCAGGACTTCGGACACTATGCCGATATCGATCTCGACATCGGCGCGGATGCCCAGGCGACGCTGCCCGCCCTGATTGAGGAGATCAAGAAAGAGCTCACAGCCGATCGCAAGCGAGCGCTGCAAGAACGCGGCGCGAAGCTGGCGGAGGCGCATAAGAAGGCCTGGGACCAGCAGATCGAGAATGCGCAGTATGGTTGGGACTCCAGCCCCATTAGCCTGGCGCGGCTCACCGCCGAGCTGTGGCCGCTGATCAAGAACGAAGACTGGTCGCTCGTTTCTCCGCAAGGTTTCGTCGGCAATTGGCCGAACCGCCTGTGGAAGTTCGACAAACATTATCAATACATCGGCGGGCAGGGCGCGGGCGGCATGGGCTACGGCGCACCGGCCTCTGTTGGCGCTGCACTGGCTAACCGCAAGCACGGCCGTCTGTCGGTCAACATCCAGACTGATGGCGATCTGAACTACGCGCCGGGCGTTCTGTGGACCGCGGCGCATCATCGCATCCCGCTGCTCACTATCATGCACAACAATCGCGGCTATCACCAGGAAGTGATGTTCGTGGAAGAGCAGGCCACTTTGCATAATCGCGGGGCGGATCGCGCTTCCATCGGAACCAAGCTGTGGGATCCGAATATCGACTACGCCAAGATGGCGCAGGCCTACGGTATGCACGGCGAAGGCCCCATCAGCGATCCGAACGATCTGGTGCCGGCGCTCAAGCGAGGCATTGAAATTGTGAAGAAAGGTGAGCCGGCCATGATCGATGTGGTGACGCAGCCTCGCTAGGATCGCGCATGAAACCACTACTCCTGCTCGCTTTCTTTGCAGCCGCAACCCTGCTGGCCCAGGCTCCGGCAGGCGACGCCAAGCACGGCAAAGAGCTCTTCTTGAACTACGGCTGCTACTCGTGCCACAGCTTCGACGGCCACGGGGGCGCGGGCGCCCGGCTGGTTCCCATGCCATTGAACCAAACCTCGTTCATCGCTTTCGTTCGCAACGCGGGCCGCATGCCGTCCTATTCGTCCAAGGTGCTGCCGGACGAAAAGCTGGCCGATATTTACGCCTATATCAAGACGCTCCCCACGTCGCCGGACGCGAAGAACATTCCGCTGATCCAAGAACTGCTGAAAGAAAATTAGGGCGGAGCCCATGGATCGAGCGGGCGAACTGACGCGTCGAAGTGTTTTGCGTAGCGCCGCCTGCGGTACCGTGGCGCTTGCATCGGCCGTTGACAATATATTCGGGCAGCCAGTGGCTGCACCTCCGAACATCGTCTACATCATGGCCGACGATCTCGGTTACGCCGACGTATCGTGCTATGGGCGGCCCGATATCAGCACGCCGAATATCGACGGCCTGGCGGCGAAAGGCACGCGGTTCCTGCAAGCTTATGCCAATTCCGCGGTTTGTTCGGCTACGCGCACGGCGCTGATCACGGGCCGCTATCAGTACCGGTTGCCAATTGGCCTGGAAGAGCCGCTGGCCGGCCGCGATGTGGGCCTGCCGCCGGAGCAACCCACATTGCCGTCGTTGTTGAAAAAGGCCGGCTACGGAACCACGCTAGTCGGCAAGTGGCACCTGGGTTTGCTTCCGAAATTCGGCCCTCTACACAGCGGGTACGATCATTTCTACGGATTCCGCGGGGGCGCTCTTGATTACTACCGGCACGTTTACAACCAAAAAGACGATTTGTGGGACGACGACGTGCAAGTGCACCAGATGGGCTATCTGACGGATCTGCTGGGTAGCCGTGCCGTGGACGTCGTCAATGGCTACGCGAAAGCAGGCCGTCCGTTTCTGATGAGTCTGCATTTCAACGCGCCGCACTGGCCGTGGGAAGCGCCGGGCGACGAAGCCGAGTCCAACCGCCTTCGCTCCGCGCGCAGCATGGTTGATTTCGACGGCGGCACGCAAAAGACCTACCAGCGCATGGTTCAGGAGATGGATCTGCAGATCGGCCGCGTGCTTGAGGCGCTGAATGCCAATGGTTTGGCACAGAACACGATCGTCATCTTCACCAGCGACAACGGCGGGGAACGCTTCGCGGATACATGGCCTTTCACCGGCCGGAAGACCGAACTGCTGGAAGGCGGGCTGCGAATACCGGCCATCATCTCCTGGCCGGCGCGGATTCCGCAGGGTAAAACTACCGATCAAGTGGCGATCAGCATGGATTGGATGCCGACGCTTTTGGCGGCAGCGGGCGTTTCAACCGATCCGGCATTCCCGCCCGATGGCATCAACCTGCTGCCGATGCTCGCGCAGAATGCGCCGACGGTGGAACGCAGGCTGTTCTGGCGTTATAAGGCGAATGCGCAGCGAGCGGCCCGAGATGGAGACTACAAATATCTGAAGATTCTCGACAACACGTTTCTTGTTTAACGTTGTGGAGGACCCCATGGAGCGCGCCAATCTGAAAACGCGGCGCAAGGATATTTATGACCGAATCGTAGCGGAGTGGTATGAATGGAACGCCACGATGCTGCCGGAAATCGATGAAAGCTCCACCAGCAACTTCACCGGCGATCAGCTCGCCGACCATATCGGTACCCCGAAAACCAGCGGCAAGGCGGACAATCCTGAGCGGCTGAAGATGCCGCCGGCAAAACCCCGCTGAAAAGCTGATTAACGCGGCGTTAATCCGTGTTTTATCCGCGACAATCTTTGCGGGTATTCTATGGAGATGCGGCTCTTGCTTTCGTTGATGCTCGTTTCCTGCGCTTCTTCACAAAGTCGCAAGGACGCCCCCACGCTGATTCAGTCGATTGCCGACACCGCCAACAATACGAAAACCTGGCGGATCGAGGGGTCGATGGAGGATTCCCGCTACGTTCACTCCGCTACGTTCACGCTCTATATGCGTGCGCCAGCGGAGGTCCGATATCGGCAAAACGGCGGCTCCACGCCGGTGATCATCGTGTGCGATATGGCGAATGCCTGGGTTTATTCGCCGCCTCTGAATCTCTACAGGGCTCAACCTGCTTCCGAAAGCACGCTCTGCTCACCGATCGTCGGCGATTGGAAATCGCTGGCCAGCACGCTCAAGTCGCCCGTCCTGGCGGGGCGTCGAACCATCGAGGTCTTCGGCCAAAGAAGGGAATGCGAACTGGTCCGCGGCAAATCGCAGGCGACGCCGCCCTTATCCGGCGAAATCAAGCGCGAACTGTGCATCGATACGAGCACAAATCTGGTTGTTTCGGAAAAAGATGAATCGAAGGATTCGGTCCGTACTTATACCTACAGCAAGATTGAGCGGGACATCGACATGGCGCCCGACGTTTTTGTTCTGGAACTTCTTCCGGGAAGCAGGTCGACTATCTATGATCTTCCGGTCCCGGAGGTGCCGGGCTTGTCTCGCGATCCGGGCATCACTATGCCGCGAGTTCTCTCGACGCGATGGCCTCCTTACGACGATGCGTCCCGCAGTGCTCGGATAGAAGGCCCCGTCGATCTCTGGGTTGTAGTTGACGCCAACGGCGTTCCATCCGAAGTGGATATCTACCGTCATCTGGCTCCGGGCCTGGATGCGTCCGCCGTTCAGGCCGTAAAGCAGTGGCGCTTTGCTCCCGCAACGAAAAACAATCAAGCAATCGCGGTTGGGCAGATGATCCGAATAAACTTCAGGTATCGGCAGTGATCTGAACTTATCGGAGGCCACACCTCGGCTTGCAGGCCGGCATGATAAAGTATGGATTGTTTCAACCCCAGGAGGACTCCACCATGGCGAGAT
The DNA here is from genome assembly GCA_963747945.1 of Bryobacterales bacterium. GTDB lineage: Bacteria > Acidobacteriota > Terriglobia > Bryobacterales > Bryobacteraceae > Palsa-89. The sequence continues at coordinate 262,275 of CAVVHB010000019.1, read as the reverse complement.
CCAAGAAGATTTCAGTTGACCGTCGCGGCTTCTTGAAGGGCGCCGCCGCGGGTGCGGCCGGTGCCGCAGCCGCACTGGTTGCGAAACCCGAGGCCGCAAAAGCGCAGGAAGCGGCGGAAGTTCATCGCCCCGCCACTCCCAATCCATTGCCTGGCGCCAAGCAAACCGCGGCTGAAACCGCCCCGCCGCCTCCGCGAGTGGAAGTGTGGACCACGGACCGCCCGGGATCGGACTTCATGGTGGACGTCATCAAGACGCTGGGGTTCGAGTACGTCGCCGCCAACCCGGGCTCCAGTTTCCGGGGTATTCACGAATCGCTCATCAACTACGGTGGCAACAAGGCGCCCGAACTGATCACCTGCTGCCACGAAGAATCGTCAGTTGCCATGGCGCATGGCTACGCCAAGATCGAAGGCAAGCCGATGATGATCATGGCGCACGGCACCGTCGGCTTGCAGCATGCGTCCATGGCCATCTACAACGCCTATGCCGATCGCGTGCCGGTCTACATTTTGCTCGGCAACATTCAGGATGGAGCGTGGCGACGCAGCGACGTGGAATGGGCGCACAGCGTGCAAGACGCCGCTTCCATGGTTCGCGATTACACGAAGTGGGACGACGCGCCGGTGTCGCTGGGAGGGTTCGCCGAATCCGCGGTGCGCGCGTACAAAATTGCGATGACCCCGCCCATGGAGCCGGTGGTGATTGTCGCCGACGCGGTGATGCAGGAAGAACCGATTCCGGAAGCCGATCGACGGCTGCAAATTCCCAAGCTGACCCTGGCCTCGCCTCCCGCGGGCGATTACGGCGCCGTGAAGCAAGCCGCGAAAATGCTGGTGGACGCCGAGAATCCGGTGATCGTCGCGGGCCGCGTGGCGCGGACTCCGGAAGGTATCGACCTGATGATCCAACTGGCGGAGACGCTTCAGGCGCCGGTGATCGATCGCCATTTCCGCATGAATTTTCCCACCGCGCATCCGCTCTATGGCGCGGGCAGCGTCAATTCCGCCGATGTGGTCCTGGGCCTGGAAGTGCCCGACATGTGGTTCGTCACTCACACCCAGACTCCGGTGAACCGCATGGGCATGGAGTCCAAGCGCATCACCAAGCCGGACGCGAAGGTGATTACGATTTTCGCGGGCGACCTTTACGGGAAGAGCAATTACCAGGATTTCGGACGCTACGACGAGGTGAGTTTGGCCATCGCGGCCGATGCGCAAGCGACGTTGCCGATTTTAATCGAAGAATGCCGCAAACTAATCACGTCGGACCGCAAAGCCGCATTGCAACAGCGCGGCGCCAAACTGGCTGAAGTGAGCAAGCGCAATCGCGAGCGTGACATCGAACAAGCTGCCTGGGCCTTCGACGCCAGCCCGGTTTCCACCGCGCGCATGGCCGCGGAGCTGTGGAACCAGATCAAAACCGAAGACTGGTCGCTGGTGTCCGATCTCACGTTCGTCTCCAACTGGCCCGGCCGGCTCTGGGATTTCGACAAGCATTATCAATTCATCGGCGGACACGGCGCTTATGGTGTCGGCTACGGCGCACCGGCGGCGGTGGGAGCTGCGCTTGCAAACAAAAAGCACGGACGCATCAGCGTCAACATCCAGTGCGATGGCGATCTGAACTACGCCCCCGGAGTTCTCTGGACGGCTGCGCATCATCGTATTCCGATGCTCAACATCATGCACAACAACCGCGCCTATCATCAGGAGCTGATGTATGTGGAGGATATGGCTGCTCGCGCGCGCCGGGGCGTGGAGCGGGCCTGGATCGGCACCGCGATTTCAGATCCGAACATCGACTACGCGCAGATGGCCAAGGCATATGGCATGTTCAGCGAAGGCCCCATCGACAATCCCAACGATTTAGGTCCGGCCATCAAGCGCGCGATTGAGGTTGTGAAGAAGGGCGAGCCGGCCATGATCGATGTGGTCACGCAACCGAGGTAATCATGAAGCAACTCTTTTTCCTCGCGGTCTTCGCGGCAGCGACAATGATGGCGCAAACCCCGGGCGGAGACGCGGCCAACGGTAAGAAGCTGTTCCTTCGCGACGGCTGTTACGAATGCCACGGCTTCGCCGGACAAGGCGGCGCGGCTGGCGCGCGAATCGCGACCATTTCACTCCCGCCGCAAGCGCTGATCCGCTACGTCCGCGCACCCGCCGGCGCGATGCCCGCGTATACCGATAAGGTGATCACCGATCGGGAACTGACGGACATCCACGCGTACTTGCAGACCATGGCCAAAGCCAAGCCGGCCAAAGATATTCCGCTGCTGAACCAGTTCGAGAAAAAGTAGGCGAGTTACTTCGCGATGGCGGCCAGACCGGCACTCGCGATCTGCTCATCTTCCGGCGATTTGACGCCCGAAACGCCTACCGCGCCCAGGCATTCGCCTTCATACAGGATCGGAAGTCCGCCTTGTACCGGCAACCGGCCCGGAAACATGAGCGTGGCCGCGCGTTCTTTTGTCACGTCTTCAAGAAACTTGGTTGGAACCCGGGAGAGCGCGGCGGTGCGCGCCTTCAGGGTCGCAATCTCCGGACTCGGCAGCGCCGCCCCATCCATGCGCTCCAGATGCAGCAGGTAACCGCCTTCATCCACCACCGCGATACTGACCTTCCAATCGTTCTTTGCCGCTTCCAGTTTGGCGGCCGTCACAATCGCGTGAGCTTCCTCGGATGTTAGGCTGAATTTCTGGCGCATGTTCTTCCTTATAGTATTTCTCAATCTTCGCACCTCGCTGGTGGCGTTCGGCGCCGCTTTCATCGCCGGGGCCATCAACTCCGTTGCCGGCGGCGGCACGCTGCTCACATTCCCCACGCTGATCTGGCTGGGGCTGCCTTCCATCAACGCGAATGCAACCAGCACGGTGGCCATCTGGCCCGGCACCGTCGGCACCATCTGGGGCTACCGCCAGGATCTGAAGACATCCAGCCCGCGCATGCTCGCTTTGGTTTTTCCAAGCGTCGTCGGCGGCATTCTGGGCGCGCTGCTGCTGAATCACACGCCGCCCGCGGTCTTCGATGCGTTGGTGCCCTTTCTGATCCTTTTCGCCACGCTGCTGTTCATGATTCAGGAGCCCATCCAGAGGCGGTTGAAGATCTCGCATCCGGAGTCTCACAAATCGACCCGCTGGCTTGTTGGCGCGATGCTGTTTCAACTTCTCGTCGCGCTGTATGGCGGCTACTTCGGCGCGGGCATCGGCATTCTGATGCTGGCGGCGCTCAGCGTGCTGGGCCTCACCGACATCCATCAGATGAACGGACTGAAAGCGCTGCTCGGCGCCAGTGTCAACGGCGTGGCCGCTCTCTATTTTATTTGGGCGCGCATGGTTTACTGGCCCGAGTTCACCGTGATGGTGATTGGCGCCATCCTGGGCGGGTACGGTGGCGCGCTCATCGCGAGGCGCATCGGAGGGCCAGCAGTTCGGCGCATCGTGATTCTCGTTGGACTTTCAATGGCCGCGGCGATGTTTATAAAGTTCTTCCGGGCTTACTTCAATTCCTGATACATTCCGGGGACGCTCCACTGCTGCTGTATGCTGTTCGGCGCCCATTTGTACTCGGTCTCCATGAACTTTGCGACTTCAGCCTGGCTCTTACCTTCGTGGATCAGCCTACTCACGCGGGTGCGCATTTTCTCTACATTGTCACGATATGTCTGAAGCCCGGCTTTGTTGGTGATCGCGCCATGCCCCGGAATCACGGTGTCGAAATCGAGCTTCAAAGCGTTGTCTAGCGTCTTGGTCCACTCCACCACGCTACCGCCGCCGTTGTAGTCGATCAACGGACTGGTGCCCGCCATCAGATCGCCGGTATGAAGAACGCGAATCGCCGGGAAGTAAATGATGGCGTCGCCATTCGTATGCCCGCGACCCATATAAATCGCGCGCACTTCCTTACCGCCCAGGTTCACATCTGCCTCTGTGGTGAAGGTAATCCGCGCGGGGCTAACGGGAGGTGGCTGGACGTTTCCCTGCTGCTTGTGCTCCACGATGTTGGTTCGCGCCATGGCGGTCGAGATAATCTCCGCGGTCGGCAAAAACTGCGCGTTCCCGCCGCTGTGATCCTGGTGATAGTGCGTATTGATGACGTACTTAATCGGCTGGCTGGTGACGCTCTTCACCTGGTCCACGATGTTCTGGTGATCCCGGTCGAATTTGTCGTCGATCAGGATGACGCCCTCGTCGGTGATGTACACCGCGACGTTGCCCCCATCGCCCTCGATCTCGTACAGATCGTCCTTCACCTTGTTGAGAGCGAGTTTCGCGGGCGGCGGGTTCTGTGTATAGGCGAGCTTCGTATAAGCGAACCAGCCCATTGTCAGAAACAGCACGCCAGCGGAAATCCGTACGATCAGTGTGCGGCTCATTTCCGGCTACTATATCAAATTCCCGCCGCCTGTTCAGGTCAATGCAGCGTCAGGTTTTTTTCAAACAGATCAAGAATGCGTTTGTACTCGTCCGCCCAGCTGCTTGGCTCAACGAACCCGTGGTTCTCCACCGGATACATGGCCACTTCCCAATTCTGCTTGCGCAGCTCGATCAGCTTCTGCACCAGCTCCACTGTGTCCTGAAAATGCACGTTGGTGTCCGCCATACCGTGGCAGATGAGCAGCGCGCCCTTCAACCCCTGCGCGAAATAAATGGGTGACGACCGTTTGTATGCTTCCGCATCCGTCTGCGGCAGATTCAGAATGTCCGACGTGTACTCGTAGTTGTAATTCGCCCAGTTGGTCACCGGTCGCAGCGCCGCGCCCGCCGCGAACACGTCGGGCTGCGTGAACATCGCCATCAGCGTAATGAAGCCGCCGTAGCTACCGCCATAAACGCCCAAACGCTTCGGGTCGGCGCCATACTCGGACACCATCCAGCGTGCCGCGTCGATGTTATCGTCCAGATCCTTGCCGCCCATGTGCTCATAGATTGCGGTTCGCCAATCGCGCCCATAGCCAGCCGATCCGCGATAATCCACGTCCGCCACCAAATAGCCCCGCTCCATCAGCAATTGATGGAACATGTATTCGCGCGCGTAGTAGGACCACATGCGATCCACGTTCTGTAGATAACCCGCGCCATGCACGAACAGCACGGCCGGCCCGCCCTTCCGATAATTCGCCGGCTTGTAAACGTGGGCCCGCACCAGCACGCCATCGCGCGCTCTAAACGTGACAATGGGCGTATCAAGCCACGGATATTCCCAGAACTCGGCCGCCGGCGACGATGTCAGCTTTTTCGCGGATACATCCGCCCGCGCTTCCTGCGCGTACAGCTCCGGCGGTTTATTGGTGTACGAGTAGACATCGGCGAACCAGCGTTCATCGGGCGACGGCACGTATGAATGTCCGCCTGGCGATGTCGTCAACCTGGTCCTGGCTCCGCCCTCCGCACTCATCTCGTAAACCTCTTGTTCGCCCGGATCGGCTTCATTGGTTACCAGGAAAAACCGGCTCTTATCTTGCGATAGCCTGGCACTATCTACTTCCCACTTGCCCGACGTCAGCGCCTTGGCATCGCCACCTGCGAACGGCACGGTGTAAAGATGCGAATAGCTCGTTCTCTCCGATTGAAAATAGATGTCCCGATCGCTCTTCATCCAGCCCAGCGTTTCGCTGCCCGGTTCATCCGGGTCGCCGATGCCAGGCCCATCGATCCACGCGTCATCGTGATCGTGCGCCACCACGCGAGTCTTACCGGTTTCTTCATCCAACGCGAAAATCCAGCGGTCCTTGTTGTCCAGCGCGCGCCCAACCACAACCGCCTTGGTCCCGTCCAACGACCATAGCGGCTCCGATAAGCGGACATCTCGATCCGCGGGCGTCTTTCCTGTATCCACATTCTTGGCGTCGGCGGTCCGCACCGGCGCTCTCTGGCCCTCTGCTTTCTGAGCATGATCAACCCACTTCACTTCGCCCGTCTCCACGTTCAGAATCGCCAATCGCATCAGGCTTTGCTTGTCGCCCACCTTCTCATAGGACGCGGCATCTTCCGTGTAGCCCGATTCCGTCACGAACTTCGGCACCGCGGTTCGTTTGGCGCCCTTCGCTTCTTCGTGAATGGTTGCGATTACGTACTTCTCGTCCGGCGTCAACTGCAACGACGCCACGGTTTGCCCTGCCTGTAGGATGAACGGCTTTCGCGGATGCTCGCGCTTGCGTTTGGCCTCTTGTTCTTCCCGCTCGGCCGCGCGTTCCCGGATCACGTCGAACAGATCCTTCTGATCTTTCTTGAGCGCCTCCTGGCTGGCGGTGCCCTTTTCATCCTCGGGTGGTGGCGGAGTTCCCGCCGGGCGAATATCGGACAGCTCCGCCGTCGCGCCAGTAGCCAATTCGATCACGTATAGATTGTTCCCTCGCGTAAACGCTACGCGCTTTTCGTCGTGCGTGAAGTGCGGATTCGTTTCCGAGTCGTCGGTATTGGTGATTTGCCGCGTGGCTCCGGTGGCCGCAGCGTAAAGGAAAATGTCGCCATCGCGCGAATAGACCTGGAGTTTCTTATCGCGTGTGCTGTCGCCCGCGGCAGGTGGTGCAAGCTTTGCTTCGGAATCGGATAATTTCCGCAGGTCGGCCCCATCCCGAGCTACGACGTACGTATCCGGTGGTTTGATCCGTGGATCGCTGGCCTGCTTCCATTGAAAATAAATCCGCTCGCCATCGCCCGACCAACGCACTTCGGAAGGCTCGTAGCCGTACAATCCGGGGCCACGCATGATGTTGTCGATGGTAAGCGCGAACTTACCAGAGGGTTTCGCGTGAGACGCCAGCAGGGTGGCCAGGAGAAGGAGCGTGAACCGCTTCATTTCTCCTTATGCTAGCGCAGGTTTTGGCCGAGTCTGATCGCTCAGTATGGGTTACTTCCTCACGAAGGTCAGGGTCGCTTCGGCGTGCTGGCCGTGCGTCGAGCTTTCCTTGATCTCGAGCGTCATATGTTTGCCATCGTCGGAGAGCGTGTGCACCCAATGGCCCTCCACAGGATCGCCATTGATCTGCGCTTTCCAATCGGTCTGCAACTGTTTCCCGTCCATGGTGGTCTTAAATGCCGCCATAAACGGGCCGATTTGCGTCTGCTGCTCCTGGCCGTCGGTGCTCAAATGCATCTTGTTGGTCATCACCCCGAGATACAACAGAGGAACCACGCCGTTATTGGGTTCATTGAAGCTGGATTCGATGGTTAGCCCGGAATCGTCCTGTTTGATCTTGGTTTCCAGGTTGTTCGGCGCATCGCCTGGCCGCGGGCTGTGTTTGTCCAAAACCCATTTGCCGGAAAAACTGTCCGGGTTGTCCTTGGCGCTCGCTACGCCCCCGATTGTGACGAAAGCGATTGTAAATAAAAGTGTTACGGATTTAGCGAGTCTCAAGACACACTCTCCTCGGCAATAGGATGCCGCTCGACGGCGAACGATTACATATCGCGTGAGGAATCTTGAGCCTCAACCCCCAATCCCCGCCCCCAGCTATACTTGGGGCATCCGCCCATGTTGTTGACCACAGCGGCTTATTTCACCTTTCTCGCCGCCGTTTTCTTCGCCTACTGGCTAGCCGCGCGCTACCGGCTGGGGGCGCTTGCCGTCGTCCTGTTTGCCAATTACTTCTTCTACGCCCGTTGGGATCTCGCCTATCTCGCCATCATTCCAGCCGCCTCTTCGTGCGATTTTCTGATCGGCCGTGCGCTCCATCGCTCTACGCGCCCCGGGCTTCGGCGCTTGCTGGTAACGCTCAGCATTGCGCTCAATGTTGGGCTCATCGCATCGGTCAAATACTTTTCCGTCCTGCCTTGGGTGCTTCCTCTCGCGCTTTCCTTCTACGGCTTTCAATCGCTCACCTACACCATCGACATCTATCGCCGCGACGCGCAGCCGGCGGAAAGCTATCTGGCATATCTCGCCTCCGCCAGCTTCTTTCCTACCACGGTGGCGGGACCCATAACCCGCATCTCGACGCTATTGCCGCAGTGGTCCAAGCTCGAAATGCTGAGTCCGCAAAACGGAGGCAAGGCGCTGTTCCTGATCGGGCTGGGCCTGGTGAAGAAGCTGCTGATTGCCGATTTCCTGGCTGAGAACCTGGTGAACCGCGTCTTCGATCTGCCCAAGCTCTACTCCGGCGCTGAAGTGCTGGCGGGCGTGTATGGCTATGCGCTCCAGTTGTACTACGATTTCTCCGGATATACCGACATCGCGATCGGCTCCGCGCTTCTGCTTGGCATCACGCTGCCGCGCAACTTCAATCGCCCCTACGCCGCCCAAAACATTTCCGACTTTTGGCGTCGCTGGCACATCTCGTTCTCCAATTGGCTGCGCGATTATCTGTATTTTTCGCTGCCCGGCCTGCGCTCCCGCTGGAAAATCTTCGCGTATCTGAATCTGGTGATCACCATGGTGATCGGCGGCCTGTGGCACGGCGCCGGCTGGACCTTTCTGGTCTGGGGCGCCTGGCACGGCATCGGTCTGGCGGCCCACCGTGGGTGGCTCGCATTGCACGGCAATCCGAAATTGACGCTCACGCCCGGCGCGCGTTTTCTGTGCGGCCTGGCCACTTTCCACTTCGTTTTGGTCGGCTGGATTTTCTTTCGCGCCTCCAGCCTTGGTACCGCGCGCGACATCCTGTATCAAATCTCATCCGGCACCGTTTCTTTTGCGAACATAACTCCGGCGTTCCTGGCGGTGCTGGTCTTTGCCGCCGCCGCGCACTTCGTCCCGAAGCGCTGGTACGACGGTGGGCTTGAGCTCTATTGCCGTTTCCCTTATTACGCGCAAGCCGCCGCTATCGCCGCGGTGGCGGTTGTCATTCGCTACGTCGCTGGGTCGGGCAGCGCGCCGTTCATCTATTCGCGGTTCTGAGCTATGTTGCCCCCCATGTTCCCAAAGAAGACATCGCTCGCTATCGCAACCCTGGGGGCGCTTTTGTTGCTGCTGGAAACTACAAAAGTGGCCCGGCCGTTTACGCTCTCCGACGTGCTCGATTTTCACCCGCGCGACATTCCGAACGTCGAACCGCTGCCGCCCATGCCGGTAGTCACGACGCCGGTCACCGCCTTGAAGCGCCCGATTATCGAGCCCAATCTGATCGATCAGCACGACAATCTGCGGGCCTTCTATCTCGCTCTGTGGCGCACCGAACTGGGCGCGCCGGGCGCCATCACACGCGTGCTTCACTACGGCGATTCCCCGGTAACCGCCGATTCCATCACCGCCGACGTGCGCTCGCTCTTGCAGCAGCACTTCGGCGACGCCGGCCATGGCTTCGTACTCATCGCCAAACCCTGGGCCTGGTATGGACATCGCGGCGTGGAGGTGGAGGGGAAAGGCTGGCTGATTAACGCCGCCACCCAGGTCCGCGCCCGCGATGGTTTCCATGGCCTGGGAGGTGTAAGCTTCGAGGGCGCCACCGGCGCTACTTCGCATCTCAAGCTGGCCGAAGATCACGCGCAGATTGAAATTCACTTCCTGCGGCAGCCCGGCGGCGGCATGCTCGGGGTGGAAGCGGGCGGCTTGAAACTTGGCGAGGTGCAGACAGACGGGCCCAGCATAGAGCCTGGCTACCAAACGTTCCCATTGGCGGCTGGGGCGCGCGACATCGATCTCACCGTCGAGCGCGGCCGGGTTCGACTCTTCGGCGTCAGTTTCGAAAGGAACACGCCGGGCGTGATTTACAATAGTCTTGGGTTGAATGGCGGTCAAGTGCAGGTTGTCGTCCGCTATTTTGACAAGCCGCAGTGGACCGAAGAGTTGCAGCACCAGCATCCCGATCTGGTGGTGATCAATTACGGCACCAACGAGAGCATTTATGCCGACTATATTGAGCGTTATTATCCCGGCGAGTTGCGCCAAGTGATCGAAGCCGTGAAGGCGGCGGTTCCGCGCGCATCGGTTCTGATCATGAGTCCCATGGATCGCGGGCAGCGCGACTCCAACTCCCGCATCACCACGGTTCCCACGCTCCCTCGGCTGGTGGAAATCCAGCGCCAGATGGCGTCCGAGCTGAACTGCGCGTTCTTCAATACATTTCAGGCCATGGGCGGCGCGGGAACCATGGAACGCTGGTACGACAACCAGCCGCGGTTGGTGAGCGCCGATTTCACTCATCCGTTGCCTGCGGGCGCGCGCAAGGTGGGAGTGCTGCTGGATCAGGCGCTCGAATCCGGCTACCGGCAATTCAAGGCGCGCGAGCAGCGCCCGGCCCGAAGCCCCCATCCGATCCAGCCAAGCGCCCATCCGATCCAGCCGAACACCCAAGTGACACAGGAGACCCATTAGTGGGCATGCTTCTGGTCTTTCTCGTTGCGGTGGCCGCGGCGGCGCCTGCTCCGGCGGTTACCGCCAGCTCGAAAAAGACCAGCAAGAAGACCACGCACAAGAAACATATTCGAGTGCCCGTGGTTTATGTCTCCCCGGCCATCCGGGGGGCGGCCCTGCGGGCCATCAGTGAACGGAGCGCCCAACCCATTGGCGTGCTCGAAGGCGGCGGAGCCCTGGTGCCGTTCTTCGAACAGCTCTCGCATCCGCCCGAAAATATGTCGCTGCACATTCTGCAGTACGGCGACTCGCACACCGCGTCGGACGATTGGGCCAACCAGATGCGCCAGGATTTTCAAGCCAAGTTCGGCGCCGGAGGTCCAGGCTACACGCTGCCCGGCCACCCGTTTCTGGGCTACCGCCGATTCGACAGCCGAGGGAGCAACTCGCGCGGATGGTACACCAGCGGCATCGTGACCCGCAAAAGCGATGGGATCGAAGGCCTGGGTGGAGTGAGTCTCACATCGCAGTCGGCGGGCGAGACGGTGACCCTGGATGTCGAGTGCGAGCACCTCGAATTGCATTACCTGCGGCAGCCTGGAGGCGGCCAACTGGAGTTTTCGGTGGATGGCTCGCCCATGGGAACTGTCGACACGGACGGTGAAGTGGGACCGGGAATGTATAGCTACGCTGCATCGGCTGGGCCGCATCACTATACGCTGCGCACCCTCAGCTCCGCTCCGGTACGCCTGTTCGGCTGGGTAGCGGAGAATCACGCTGGCGTCACCTATGAGGAGCTCGGTATCAACGGCGCGCAGGCCAATCTGATTCTCGATTGGAACTCGGCCATCCTGGCGCCCGAGCTGATGAGCCGGGATCCGGCCCTGATCGTACTCGCCTATGGGACTAACGAAGCTCTCAGCCGCTCCTGGACCGCCGACGAATATCGCGCTGCTCTGACCGAGATCGTTCACCGCCTGCGGGCGGCTGTTCCCGTGGCCAGCATCCTTCTCATCGGACCTCCGGACTGTGAATATCGCACGGGCGGCCGCCGGCTGCCGTTTCCACACCTGGACCAGGTGATCGAGATTCAGCGCGATGTCGCTCAAGCCAATGGCTGCGCCTTTTGGGATTGGCGGGCGGCCATGGGTGGCCCCGGATCCGTGCGGCAATGGGTGCAGGCGGGGCTTGGGCAAGCCGACTACACGCACCTCACCGGCAACGGCTATCGCACGGCCGGCGGCATGCTGTTCGAGGAACTGATGGCACAGTACAATCGGTTTCTCACCATTCGCGCCGAAGGAAGTCATGCTCAATAAAGATGGTCGATAAAGATGGACATTAAAGAGCGCATACTCGCGATCGTGCTGAAAGTTGCCAAGAGCTCCACGCTACCTGATCCGGATGAGTCGCTCTTCGACTCCGGGTTCCTCGATTCATTCGCGCTGCCGGATCTGGTAGGCGAACTGGAGAGCGAGTTCGGCATCAAGATACCCGATTCGGATTTGAACCCGCGCAAGTTCGAATCCATCACTCACATTCAAAGCTACGTGCAGAGCAGGATGTAATTCGTGGCGGCAATCCGGGGCTTCGGAACCTATCTGCCGTCGCGCGTTGTCACCAACGCCGAATTAGCCGCGCGATTGGAGTGCGAAGCCGGCTGGATTCTGGACGTGTCGGGAATCGAGGAGCGGCGTTACGCGGCTTCCGGGGAATCCAACGAATCTGTCGCCAGCATGGGCGCCAGCGCGGCCGAAGAGTGCCTGCAACACGCGCAAGTAAAAGCCGGCGATGTTGGATTGATTCTGGTGTCCTCGGGATCCTCCCAACGCCGGTTTCCAGGACCGGCAGCGACGATCGCGCACGCTTTGAACATGGACGGAGTCCCCGCGATCGATATACCCATGGCCAGCGCGGGCAGCCTGTTCGGCATGGCGCTGGCCGCGTCGCTTTGTGAGAGCCATGGCAATGTTCTGGTTGTCGCGTCCGAGAAAATGTCCGCGATTGCTTTGCGCGATCCAATGGAGCGCGGTGTTGCGCCGCTCTTTGGAGATGGTGCCGGAGCGTGTTTGATCGGTTCGGACGGCCCGCTGAAGATCGTCGATTCGGTGCTGCATTCCGACGGCGCATTCGCCGAAGATCTGCGGCTGGAATTTGACGCCCCGCTCGAAATGAACGGCCGGTCCGTCATCTTGCAGGCTTCGCGCAAAATTCCGTCGGCCATCGGTGAACTGCTCGAAAGAAATGGCAAGCTGGCATCGTCGGTGAAAGTTTTCCTGATGCATCAAGCCAATCAAAATCTGATGGATCGGGTAGCTCGCGCACTCGCGGTTAACGCCCAGCTCTTCTATTCCAACATCCGGCGTTACGGGAACACATCCTCGGCCTCCATGCTCATCGCGGCGGCCGAATGGTGGCGCGACGCAGGACCGCGCGCGGGGGACCTGATCTGTTTCGCGGGTTTCGGCGCCGGATTTCACTGGGGCGCCCTGTTGGCGCAGGCCGTTTAGTCTCCCGACGCCCGGCGGGGTGCGTTGTACGGGAAATAGGATGTCACTGCCAGGCGTATGGCGCTCCAACGCGTCCGGAGCAGGGAGAGACCAACCATGAGCAAAATGACGACGATGGCCGCGATGCCGCAATGGACGTTGCTCAGCGATTCTTTGAAGCCGCCGAACCACCGGCCATACACCAGCTCGATATGCACCCAGTAGACCAACAGCGACGTTGTGCCGAGCTGCCGCACCCAACTCCATGACGCAGCAAGCGGCAACGCTGTCCAGAGATAAGCGAAGCCGATCACCAGCATCACCACGCCCAGCTTGATCACGATGAGCCCGGGACTGTCGAGCCAGAATTCGGACTTGGGATACAGCGAGTACGGCATGTTCGAAAAATATTGCCCGCCGATGATCAAACCGAAACCCAGCAGGCCGCCCCACTGCATCACGCGATTCATCTGGTCCGGCTTAACCAGCCGCAATATGCTGCCGATGCTGAGTCCGAAGGCGATGAACGCGGCCCACGGGAAAAATGCGAAGTACTGATAGCTGGGGACGAAGTACGCGGAAATATGCGGGGGAAGCCAGCGCCAATCGATGGCCGAAACCAACGGTGATGCAGCCGCGATAGCCACGCCGAGCCCCGCGCACAGGCGTACCCGCTCGGCGGTAGTGAAGATCGCCATCACCGACATCACCGCGATAGCGAATCCCATGCAGTTCAGGATGTCCACCTTGAACAGATCGGTCCACGGGCTTTGTCCAAACGCGAAAGTCCAAAGCTGAAGGCGAAACAGGAAAGCCAGTGTGAACAGGTAACCAGCGCGTTTCAACGCCGCCCGCCAGCGGCCCAGGGCGTTGATGCCCTGGCGCTCGCGGCCATCCATGAGGAAAGAAAGCGTAATACCCGTCAGGACCAAGAAGATGGCCGGTCCGATTCCACCAAAGAACTGCGAAAGCATGAACGGCCCGTCGGTTCGCAGCTCGGTACGATTGAAGGAATGGAATACGTGGCCTTGCAGCATCACCACCACTGCCGCGCCTCGCGCCCAATCCAAGAACGTCAGGCGGCTGCTCTTGTCCCGATTGTTTACCTGTGCCGTCGTTTCCATTCTTTATTGACCTGGATGTTCGATTTTCACGCCGGGCGGCAGCTTCAGCTGGAGCGCGTCCGGTTGCAATGGCGGATTGATTTTCGTGCCGCTATAAATGGCTTTGCGATAGTCGCCCGACGGCTCCAGAATGTTCTCCCGCAAAGGATATGGATCACCTTCCTCGGGAATCCACAATTCGAGCTTCTGAACATATTGCCTGGCATCCGCCGCCTTGGGAATCAACTGCAGGTGTATGGCCGCTTGACCGTTGAGGTTTTCCGTGCCCAGAACGCTCACGTCGTAATCCTTTGCAAGTTCCATGCCGGAGGTGCCGAAACCAATCATGATGAACTTGTCGATCTGCTCGCCATGTTTAGTTAAATCAAACACTTGCACGGTCTTCAACTTCGGAAGATACTCCTGGTATTTGCGTTTCTCAAACGTTATCGTCTTACGATCCGGCGACGTAAAATCCACCAGCGCCTGCACTTCACCGGGCTGAACCTTTTTCATCGTGACGGATCCAGTTTCCCTGTCGTCTTCGTTCAAAACGTCAGTGTGGGTGATCCAGGTGACCTGTGCGGTCATGGACTTAAAGTCGTTCGCGGCCTTGTCCATTCGCGCCAGAATTTGCTGGACGTTGTCGGCCGCGGCCAGCGGCCCAGCCAGCGTGAGACACACAACCAATACCCGCAGTCGCGTATGCATCAATTATTGGATACCTGAAGCGCCTTGCGGCTTTCCTTAAAATAGCCTCATGGCTAGGGCGTGGTGAACGCCATGAATCCTTTAATTTCCTGTTCGGAATCGACGATCGGTTCTAAACGGACAACACGGTACTTCTTGCCGGTGCGCGCTTGCAGCAGGGTACCGGCCTCGGCAGCGCGCGCGTTTTCGGGAGTATTCGAAAGTTGTTCGGCGTCCATCCAGAAAACGGTTTCGCCATGTTCGGAAGGAAGCATGACGATGCTATTAGCGCGCGGCTGATCGCGAAACCACTCCCGCGGGGTCAGGAAGATGAAGGCCAGAATCAGCCCGACCATCACGTCGTATTGCCAACCGGCGCGGGGATAATCCCAGAACAGAAAGCGCTTCACCCCGCTGATCGGGCTACCCATGTTAAGACCAGTCTAACATGCGGCCATTGCGCGGCTCGGCAGTGAATGTAAGTGAATGTAAGCAGTAATCTTGGGCCGATTACTTGTACTTTCGGAGGACCGCCAGCACGCGCCCCTGGATCTCGACCGCGGCTGCATCCACCAGGATGGGCTGCATGGAGGCGTTGGCCGGCTGCAAACGGACGCGACCGTCGGGCTCATGGAACAAACGCTTCAGCGTGGCTTCGCGGCCATCCACGAGCGCCACCACGATCTCACCATCGTGCGCCTGCTGCGCGCGCTCCACCAACACGTAGTCGCCGCTCATGATGTGATCGTCGATCATGGACTCGCCGCTCACCTGCAGCGCGAACGTGTCGCCCTTGCCGGCGAAGTCGGCGAATTGCAGCGTGTCCTGTCCCTCGATGGCTTCCACCGGGAAGCCGGCGGCGATCCGGCCAGCGAGGGGAATGTCACCAGATCTTGCCGCAACCCGGCCCTTGCGCCTTTCCTGAACGTACTTGGCCGAAACCTCCAGTGACCGGCTCTGATTGAACAGGCGGCGCAAATAATTGCGCGACTCGAGCGCCTGAATGTGCTTATGCACGGTGGCGAGAGAGGCCAAGTGGAGACCCTGGGCGAGCTCCTCGTAGCTTGGGCTGTAGCCATTCTCTTCGACGAAGTCCGCGATGAAGTCGAGCACTTCCTTTTGCCGCTTGGTCAAAGCCATGCAATCATTGTGAGGCGAACAAAAGGAGAAGTCAATAGGGGAGGGCGAGACGTTATAAGAGCTTGCCCTTACCTTGCTAGGGTCGATCTTAGGGCAAATTGATCCAACCGACGCATTGTCTGGCATCCAGCGGTAGGCAATAATGTATTCGCTACATCACGGGTAGGGCCTGGGCACGCTGATCACATGGGCTTTAACGTCGGGCAAAGATTCGGGGATTATTCCATCACTGCGGCACTGGACGCGGGCGGGATGGGGCAGGTCTACAGGGTGCAACATTGCCTCACCAAGCGAACCGAGTCGATGAAGGTTCTTCCGGTGGCGCTTGCAACCGACATTGAGATCAAGCGCTTTGAACGCGAGATGCGAGCGTTGGCCCGTTTAAACCACTCCAACATTGCGGCCCTGCACAATGCGATTCACGCTGAAAATGAGTTAATTCTGCTGATGGAATATGTCGAAGGGCAGACGCTCGAAAGCATGTTTCGCGCTGGGCGCGTGCTGCTCGATACGGGGATCGGTTACATAAAGCAAATGCTTTTGGCGCTGGGGTACGCGCACCAACAGGGCGTAGTGCATCGCAACGTCGCGCCAGCTAACGTGCTCGTTACCGCGGGCGGCCAGGTTAAATTGACCGATTTTGGATTGTCGAAATCATACGGCGATGCTTTGTTAACCAATTGCGGGGAGGTGCTGGGCTATCTGCCGTACCTGGCACCGGAGCGATTGAAGGGCACCACACAGCCCGACAGGCGATCGGACCTTTACTCGGCTGGAGCCGTGCTGTACGAGCATCTCACCGGACAGAAACCTTTCGGAGCAAACCGGCGGCTGGCACCGGTGCTTACCGACTCCGAGGCCGAGCCTCAAGCGCCCAGCCAGATCGAACCCAGCCTCTCGCCTGAGTGGGACGAGATTTTGCGGCGTGCCTTGGCTAGAGATCCGGCGCACCGCTATCAATCGGCTGAAGAGTTTCTGAACGCAATTGCTCAGGTCGACACTGGTGCGGCGGACCTTCCACTGCCGCAACTGCGGACGCTGGGGATCGGAGTTGCCACTTTTGCGGGTCTGGCGTTGGCGATCGGCGCCGTGGCGCTACTCCCACAATTCCGTGACGTGGCGCCTGTAACCACGCCATGGGTGCGGCTCCATATCCCCGCTCCGCGCTTTGCGACTGATAAGACGCCCGCCAGCCAGCAGACCGCGCTGGCAACCTCGCCGCCGGTCGCAAAACCCGCGGAAATCGAGCACATGCACATAAGGTACGCGGCGCAATCGGCTGACTTCGGCGTGTTGGAGTCCCATCCGGCGGTGTTAGCACCGCACAAAGCGCTCGCTGTTCCCACCAGCAATCCCGCGCCATCGGCTCCGGCTTCCAGTGTTGCGACCGCGGCTCCCGTAGTCGGCGCCGCGATGGTGGCTCCCACGGCCGGCAACGTGCCAGAAGTCGACCAGCCGGCTCCACCCGACGCCGTAGATCCGGGCGTCCCGCAAGCTAGTACGCCGGCGAAGCGAGGATTTTGGAGCCGGTTGAAGGTGTTTAAAAGGAAGAGCGCCGATGCGAAGGAAAAGCAGTAGCGTCCAAGGCGGCTCCTCGAATTACTAAGTGAGCACGCCGCGCGAGCGTAGCGCTTCCTCGATCAGAGCGATCAATTCGTCGCGGGTGAGCGTCAGGCGGTCACGGCCGGGCTGGGCGTCTTTGGCGCTGATATGTCGCGCATCTTCATTGTGCGTATCTTCATCTCGCACTTCTTCATCGCGCACGTCTTCGGCGACCACCGGCCGGCCGGGTTCCATGCGGGTGTGGGACTTTACACCATAGCGCCCGCGCGCCTCGAATAATTTGCTTACTTCGTGTTTGGGAAGAACCTTCGGCCCACCGAGCAGCTCGGCCACCAGCGTGACCCGCGCAAAATGTTCGACGGTTTCCATCTTGAAAAACGCCTTGTAGACGTCTTCGCCGTAGCACACCGAGCCGTGATTGCCGAGGAGAATTGCGTCATAGTTGGGGATGTAGGGCAGCATGCCATCGGTGAGCGCGGGCGTGCCGGGAAGCCCGTATTCGGCCAGCGGTACGCACCCCAGGCTGACGATCACTTCCGGGAGCAGAGCCAGGTTGAGCGGACGGCCGGCGACGGCGAATCCGGTGGCCACCGGGGGATGCGCGTGGACGATGGCGGAGACGTCCGGGCGCATCTGGTAAATGGTGAGGTGCATCGCAATCTCGGTGGTTCGCTCGCGCGCGCCATCGATTTTATTGCCTTCCAGATCGCAGACAATGATGTCGGCGGGGGTCATCATGCCCTTGCTGACACCCGTGCAGGTACACAGAATGCGTCGATCGTCTAAACGCACACTGATGTTGCCATCGTTGGCGGCGACCCAGCCTTTTTGATAGATCAGCTTGCCGACGTCGAGGATGTCCTGGCGATACTGTTGCTCCGTCTTGGCCATCCAGAGTTTTTATTGTATCAATCGTGTTGGAGCCGGGTGGGTAGATGCGGCTTCAAGCCGCATGTACCGACGGATGGCTGAAACGGCAGTTTGACAAGGTACACCCGGCTTCAGCCGGGTTTGGGATTTGCATCGCCGGCCGGAACGCGGCTGAAAGCCGCATGTACCGACGGATGGCTGAAACGGCAGTTTGACAAGGTACACCCGGCTTCAGCCGGGTTTGGGATTTGCATCGCCGGCCGGAACGCGGCTGAAAGCCGCATGTACCGGTACAATGGGTGCAGTGGATACTAGGCGGATGTGCCCGAACTGCCGGGCGTTTGTGACAACCAGCGACCGGGTGTGTCCTTATTGCCAGGCCCCGCTGGGTGCTCGGGCAGTGGAGCGGCGGAATCCAGGCGAGATTTTGGGCGGCCTGATCCCGCACGCGCGCTTCACAACCGTGATGATACTGCTTATCAATACGGCGCTGTTCCTGGTGCAGACTTACGTCCCGCAGTCGGGGATTACGCAGGCCGGTCAGAGCGTTCCCGCGGCGTTTATGGACGGACAATGGTGGCGGCTGGTGACGGCCGGCTTTCTGCACGGCGGCTATCTTCACATACTGATGAATTCCTGGGTGCTGTTCGATCTGGGCGCCGAAGTGGACACGTTATACGGCACCAGCCGACTGATTATCTTCTACTTCTTTTCCACGGTAACCGGATTCGCGGCCAGTTCACACTTTGGCAATTACCCTTCGGTGGGCTCCTCGGCCGGCATCTTCGGGCTAATCGGCGCGATGCTGGCGTTCGGGTTTACAGACCGCTCGGCGCTGGGGAGGCAGGTGAAGTCGCTCTACACGCGATGGGTGATCTATGGACTGGTGTTGAGCTTCATCCCCGGGGTGGATATTTGGGCGCACATTGGGGGAATCGCGGGCGGACTGGTGGCAGGCTTGTTGGCGAGCACGCCACGGGCGCGCCTGACGTGGAAGGAACCGCTCCTGCGGGCGTTGGCGGGCGTGTGTATCGCGCTGACTGTGGTGGCATTCGGGATGATGTACAGGGCAATGACCCAGTCAGCCGCGTCGATCCAGCAAGGAGCACCCTACTCGCAGGTAGGACCAATGGCCATCTTGCGAACGGAAGGGTCGCAGTGCCCCGACTCGCACGCTTCCAGCGTCAGGTTATCGTAGACGCTCTGGTAACCGGCAAGCACTTTCAATCGGGTTATCTCACCGGCGAAATAACCTTTGCTCAGGACTTGGATCCAATAGCTTTCACCGACATTTAACCGTGCGAAGGAGTAAGAACCTCCGCGTTTGGTGCGAGTCGTCGCTATGCGTCCGAGCCTGGGGACGTAGAGAGTAACGCTTGCGTCATCCAACGGAGCGCCCCGTTTACCATTGGCGGTTCCACTGAGCGAAGCGAAATCCCGGTTGCTGCCCGGGTCAAGCCGGCGAAAGTAGTGAATCACGCCCGGCATTTGGGTGCAGAAGCCGCCCTCCATCGGCAGAACGAGGGACAAATCGCGGTTTACGTTCAGGCTCACCTGGAGATACGGGGAAGGAGGCACGATAATCGATTCGCGCCCAGCCCGCAGATCGTAGGGTCCCGGCGGCACGCCGGCAAATGAAAATGAGCCGCTCAAATCGGTGACGGTTTTGCGCTCATTCCGGGTGCCTTTGGCGCGAAGCGACACTTCGATGTCAGCTAAAGGCTGGCCGCCGCTAAGGACGGAGCCACGAATCTCGAAGGCCCTCTCCTGCCCAGGAGAGGCCGGGGTGAGCAGTGTCGCGAGCGCCGCTAACACAGCGGCTCCCAGATTCGGCTCATAACTTCCTCTAGCGTAGCGCTTTGACCGGTGAAGTTATGTTCTGGACCCGCACACCGAGTCCCACAAGCGGACACACCGGGCGAGCCCAGCACTCCGAAATCACCCATCACGCCTTATTTTTCAGTAATATAGACATTGGCAGAGTATTTGCGAACTGACATCAGGAGAAATCCCAATGGCAATGGATGTACCACGCGGTAAAGAAGTCGCTCGCCGGAAGCTGATTCGCCGAATCGTTTACATAGTGCTCCTTGTGGCGGCCATCCCGCTCATCACCTGGGGGCTCTCCCGGCTGAAGCCCGCGGCGCCTTCGGTGGATGGGGCAACGGTTTGGAGAGACACGGTGAAGCGCGGTCCCATGGTCCGGGACGTCAGGGGCCTGGGAACGCTGGTGGTGGAGCAGTACATGTGGGTCCCGGCGGAATTTGAGAGCCGCGTGGAGAAGATCAATTTCCTTCCTGGCGCCAAGGTGCACCCCAACGACGTGATTATGGTGCTGAGCGAGCCCCAGATGGAGCTGGATGCGGCGGACCTGGAATGGCAGATCAAGGCCGCGCAGGCCAACCTGGAGAACCTGCGAGTTACGCTGGAATCGCAGCAGCTGGCGCAGAAAGCCACTACTGAAGGGGTGAAGTCGGACATGGAGCAGGCGCAACTGCAGTCGGATCGCGATTCGCAATTGACCAAGCTAGGGTTAAAGTCGGACCTGGACACCAAGCTTTCGGTGGCCAAGTGGCAAGAGCTGAAAGGCCGCTACGCGCTGTCGAAAGAGCAATTGGACATCAGCGACAAATCGATCCAGGCGCAAATGGACGCACAAAAAGTGCAGATCGAAAAGCTGCAGGCGGCCTACAAGTTGAAAAAAGAGCAAGTGGATCAGTTGACCATTCGATCCACCACCGATGGCACGCTGACTCAGCTGGGCACGACGGCTATGCCGCTAGAGGTAGGCATGCGTGTGGCGCCGGGCACCATCCTGGCGAAGATCGCGCAGCCGAACAAGCTGAAAGCCACATTGAAGATTCCAGAGACGCAGGTGAAGGACGTGGCGATCGGACAAGTGGCTTCCATCGATACGCGCAACGGAATTATCCCCGGCCATGTCTCGCGCATCGATCCGGCGGCGGTGAACGGGACGGTGGACGTGGATGTGACGCTGGAAGGTCCACTGCCGCAGGGCGCGCGGCCGGATTTGAGCGTGGACGGAACCATCACGCTGGAACGGTTGACTGATGTGTTGTACGTGGGCCGGCCGGTGGTGGGCCAGCCGGGCGCGAAGATCACGCTATTCAAGGTGGACGCGGACGGCAAAGAAGCGCAGCGGGTGCCGGTGACGCTGGGGCGCGCCTCCGTGAACAACATTGAAGTAACGGACGGCTTGAAGGTGGGCGATCAGGTGATCTTGTCGGATATGTCGGCGCAGGACGCGTATAACAGAATTCGGCTCAACTAGAAACATCCGCTTGCTGACGCGCGCGGTTCAGAAGGGCGGCGCGTCACGGATCGCGAGCTTCAGAACCGCGACCGTCAGGGAGCGTTGGGGGAGAGAGAAGCGCATGGCGATTGACGAAACAGCTTTGATCAGCATGGACGCGGTGACCAAGGTCTTCCAGACCGACGAGGTGGAGACGCACGCGCTGGCGGGCATTCATCTGCACATCAAGAAAGGCGAGTATTTGGCGATCGCCGGTCCGTCGGGCTGCGGGAAATCCACGCTGCTGGCGATTTTGGGCCTGTTGGATTCGCCGTCCGACGGCGCCTACGTGCTGAACTCCAAGCCGGTGCAGAACCTGAAGCTGTCCGAACGCGCGCGCATTCGCAATCGCGAGATCGGATTCATTTTCCAGGCCTTCAATCTGATCGGCGATTTGACGGTGTACGAAAACGTGGAGCTTCCGCTTACCTATCGCGGGATGCCTTCGGCCGAGCGCAAGAAACGGGTAATCGATGCGTTGGAGCGCGTGGGCATGTCGCATCGCATCAAGCATTATCCGTCGCAGCTTTCCGGCGGCCAGCAACAGCGCGTGGCGGTGGCGCGGGCCTTGGGCGGCGATCCGTCCATCCTGCTGGCCGACGAACCAACCGGAAACCTGGATTCAGTAAACGGCGAAGCGGTGATGGATTTGCTGCGCGAGTTGCATCGCGGCGGCGCGACCATTTGCATGGTGACACACGATCCCCGCTATGCAAGTTACGCGGACCGCACTATCCGGTTGTTTGACGGGCGGATCGTGGAAGAAAGCGTGGGTGTGGCGTAATGTTTAGACGAAACGTAGATTTTTTCGGTGTGTTCTTCATCGCTCTCGCGATGCTCGGGTTTACCGAGCTGCGGAACTGGCACTTGCCGGATTCGATTCGGATCGAAAACGCCATCCAGGTGGATCGCTGCCCGATTACCCGGCAGGTTTTGTCGAATCTCTTCGTGATCTTCCGCTGACCGCTTCCTTTGGTCGCGGCTCGGTAGCGCTTGTTCGGGTTGGTAGCGCATGTTCGGGTTGGTAGCGCTTGTTCCGCGGGTCGGCAGGCGGGCCACTCGTCATAATATAGATACCTTATGAGTTCCCCCATGATCGTTCTGCGGAACGTGGAGAAGTATTTTGAGCACGGTCCGACCAAGACCTTTGTGTTGCGCCGCATCAACGCGGAAGTAAAAGACGGCGAGTTTGTGTCGATCATGGGGCCTTCTGGCGCCGGCAAGTCGACTCTGCTGCATTTGCTCGGCATGCACGATAGCTCCTGGACCGGAGAATATTATCTGGCTGACCACGCGATTCACAAGCTGCCGAAGAAGGATCGCATGGAGCTGTACAAGAAGTATTTTGGCTTCGTGTTTCAGAGCTATCACCTGTTGGATTCGCTGACGGTGTACGAAAATCTCGATATTCCGCTCTCCTATCGCAATATCAAAAAGTCCGAGCGCGACAGCATTGTGTGCGATGTGCTGGACCGCTTTCAGATCGTGGGCAAGAAGGATCTGTACCCCAACCAGCTTTCCGGCGGACAGCAGCAGCTGGTGGCCATCGCGCGCGCGATTGTAGCAAGTCCCAAGATCATTCTGGCCGACGAGCCCACCGGCAATCTGCATTCCAATCAGGGCAAAGAGATTATGGAGCTGTTCAAGCGATTGAACGATGCGGGCACCACCATTATTCAAGTGACCCACAACGAAAAAAACGCGGAGTACGGTCACCGCATCATCAACATCGCCGACGGCTGGATAGATTAGGCAATGAGGGACTCGCCATGAAGGAATGGCAAAGTTCCGCGGCCCCGCGTATCCTGATCGCCGACGATCAGGCCGACGTGCTGGAAGCGCTGCGCCTGCTGCTGAAGAGCGAAGGCTATCAGATTGACGCCGTCACTTCCCCGGCGGCCGTGATTGGGGCGCTGGAAGCGCGCGATTTTGACGTCGTGATCATGGACCTGAACTATACCCGCGACACCACGTCGGGTCGCGAAGGTCTGGATTTACTTTCGCGCATTCAAGCCATCGATTCGGTGCTGCCGGTGATCGTGATGACGGCCTGGGCCACGGTGGGCCTGGCGGTGGAAGCGATGCGCGGCGGTGCGCGCGATTTCGTGCAGAAGCCGTGGGAAAACGAGCGGCTGCTGACCATCGTCAAAACGCAGATCGATCTGAGCAACGCCATCCGCCGTGGCATGCGTCTGGAAGCCGAGAACCGCCTGCTGCGGGCGGAGGGTGTTCCGTCCCTGATTGCGGAGTCGCAGGCCATGCAGCCCGTGTTGCAGATGATCTCGCGCGTGGGGCCATCGGACGCCAACGTGCTGATCACCGGCGAGCCCGGTACCGGCAAGGAGGTGGTGGCGAAAACTTTATTTGCGATTTCGCCGCGCAGCGCCAAGCCCATGGTGACCGTGAACGCCGGCGGACTGGCCGAGGGAGTTTTCGAAAGCGAGCTGTTCGGACATGTGAAGGGCGCGTTCACCGATGCCAAGACGGATCGCGTGGGGCGCTTTGAGCTGGCCGATAGCGGAACGCTGTTTCTGGACGAGATCGCCAACGTCCCGATGAATCTGCAGGCGAAGATGCTGCGGGTGCTGGAAGTGGGCGAGATGGAACGCGTCGGGTCCTCAAAGACCAAGCGCGTGGACGTGCGCGTGATCTCGGCCACCAACGCGCACCTGGACGAAGAGGTGAACTCCGGGCGCTTCCGGCAGGACCTGCTGTTCCGGTTGAACACCATCGAGATCCATCTGCCGCCGCTGCGGGAACGGCGCGAAGATATTCCGCTGCTGGGCGCGCACTTCCTGGCCGCGCATTCGCAGCGCTATCGCAAACGCATCGGAGGATTCGATCGGGCCGCATTGCAGCTGATGCTGGAACATTCCTGGCAAGGCAACGTGCGCGAGCTGAATCACGTGATTGAGCGCGCGGTGTTGATGGCGCAGGACAGCCAGATCAAGCCGGCGGATCTGGCGCTGCGCTCCGGACGCGACGTCAGTCCGCGCCTGGAAGACATGAGCATCGAGGAAGTGGAAGCGTTCCTCATCAAGAAAGCCCTGGCGCGGTACAACGGGAACGTGAGCCACGCCGCCAATGCTCTGGGGCTGAGCCGTAGCGCGCTGTATCGCCGCCTGCAACGCTATGGATTATGATGCGCTACGGATTGTGACACGCTACGGAATGTGAAACTGCATAAGCCTCGCCTGGTGCACGAGCAGCGGATTCTCGTCATGGCGCTGATCGCCGGGGCGCCCGCCGTGATCACGTCGATGCTGGTGCTGTGGCTGGGCGACTACACGTCCAGAGTTCAGTGGACGTTAACCGCGCTGATCGGCGCGGTGTGGCTGGGCTTTTGCTTCGCGTTGCGCGAACGCGTGGCGTCGCCACTGCGGACGCTGGCCAATCTCCTGGAAGCCATGCGCGAGGGCGATTATTCCATCCGCGCGCGGCACTCGAAAAGCGGCGACGCCATGGGCGAGGTGATGCAGCAGGTGAACGCCATGAGCGCCACGCTACGCGAGCAGAGGCTGGGGGCGCTGGAGGCGACGACGCTGCTGCGCAAGGTGATGGAAGAAATCAACGTCGCGGTATTTGCGTTCGACAGCGACAGGAAGTTGCGCCTGGTAAATCGCGCGGGGGAGCGGTTGCTGAACCAACCGGCCGTCCGGCTGCTGGATCAGTCGGCCGAGCATCTGGGACTGGAGCAGTACCTGGAAGGCGAAGCGCAGCGGACCGAGCAGCGGACGTTTCCCGGTGGAACGGCGCGCTGGGGCATGAGCCGCAGCTTGTTTCGCGAAGGCGGGCTGCCGCACCAGTTGGTGGTGGTGACCGATCTGACGCGGCCGTTGCGCGAAGAAGAGCTGAAGGCGTGGCAGAGGCTGGTGCGCGTGCTGGGGCATGAGCTGAACAATTCCCTTACGCCCATCAAATCCATCGCAGGAAGCTTGGAAAGCATTTTGGCGCGAGATCCCAGGCCAGAAGACTGGGAGGCGGATACGCGGAAGGGCCTGGCGGTGATCGCGGCGCGCAGCGAAGCCCTCAGCCGCTTCATGAGCGCGTACGCCACGCTCGCCAAGCTGCCACGGCCGACCATGACTCCGGTTGAAGTGGCGGAGCTGGTGCGGCGCGTCGCAAGGCTGGAGACGCGCATCATTCCAGAGCTAATAGCTGGCCCTGAGATCGTGATCCAGGCCGACGCCGATCAGTTGGAACAATTGCTGATCAATGTGATTCGAAACGCGGCGGATGCGTCGCTCGAGACGGGCGGCGCAGTCCGGGTGGGCTGGGAGCGGCAGGACTCGCGGCTGACGGTCTGGGTGCGCGACGAAGGCCAGGGTTTGTCGAATACGGCGAATCTGTTTGTGCCGTTTTTCACCACCAAGCCGAGCGGGACGGGCATTGGGTTGGTGCTCAGCCGTCAGATCGCCGAGGCGCACGGAGGAACGTTGACGCTGCAGAACGCGGCGGAGGGACGGGGGTGCGAGGCGCGGCTGGTTCTGCCGCTAAGCTGACGTTTCCGGCAGCATCACCGGCGCCGAAACGACGTGATTAATGAAGCAATTGATGCGTATCTTAGTGTTCATCGCTGGCAATTGGAGCACATTCGCGAGGGGCTGCGTCAGGCGGATGCCGGTGAATTTGCAACAGAAGCTGAAATAAAAGCTACTTTCTCGGGTCGGGTCCGGTAGCGCGACGTCCGGAGGGGCAGCCAATCCAGTTTGACTATTTTTTTGTGAACCTAACTCCTTTCGTCTGCGTACGTCTATCAGAGCTGAGCGTTAGAGGGTTCCGGACGCTCGGGAAGGAGACGCTGTGGATTCAGACGCGACGACACTGATTAGTCTCAGGAGCGTGACCAAGGTTTTCAGCACGGACGAGGTGGAGACGCACGCACTGGCGGGCATTGAGCTACACGTTCGCAAGGGCGAATATATCTCGATTTCGGGGCCGTCCGGCTGCGGGAAGTCGACGTTGCTGGCGATTCTCGGCCTGCTGGACACGCCTTCGGACGGCAGCTACGTGCTGAACGACACGCGCGTGGATCAGATGAAGCTTTCGCAGCGGGCGCGGGTACGCAATCGCGAAATCGGGTTCATTTTCCAGGCATTCAATTTAATCGGCGACCTGACGGTGTACGAAAATGTCGAATTGCCGCTCACCTATCGCAATATGCCGGCCACGGAGCGCAAGAAGCTGGTGAAGGACGCGCTGGAGCGCGTGGGCATGTCGCATCGCATCAAACATTATCCGTCACAATTGTCCGGAGGCCAGCAACAGCGCGTGGCTGTGGCGCGAGCGCTGGCAGGACGCCCTTCCATCCTGCTGGCCGATGAGCCGACCGGCAACCTGGATTCCGTGAATGGCGAGCAGGTGATGGGATTGCTGAGCGAACTGCACCAGGAAGGCGCGACCATTTGCATGGTGACGCACGATCCACGCTATGCTGCCTGCGCCGATCGCACCATTACGCTGTTCGACGGTCGAATTGTGGAGGAGCAGATTCAGAACGCGGCGGCGCAGGCTTAGCGGGTTGGAATTACCGCGGGTGGAATGGGTGAGTGGGACCCGCGGACGAACTCAAACCAGGCCGGCACGATGACCGGTTTGCCATCAGCCATTCCCGGCTGAAACCCCCAGCCATCGCGCACAGCCGCGAGCAGTTCGCTCTCCCATCTGGTGTCGGATGATTTCACTACGCGGAGATTCACGGGCGCACCCTTCGGTCCGATATCGAACGCAATCGTTACCGCAGCATTCTCTTCCAGGTCCACCGTCGCGGGGAATTTGACCTTCATCAGAACTGGGCGAGCTGCCAGGGCCGGCGGCTGGAAAACCACGCGCCCCACATGCCAATCCCACAGAGTCCGCTGGGGCCTGAAAAAAACCTCCTCGTTGACCATTGCAGCCACGGGAATTCCGCTTCTGGCGCCCGGCTTGAAGTGCCAGGCGCGCACGTTTTCGACGGCGCTTTCATCCAGGCCCAGGCCGAGAGAGCGAACCACCTGGATATCGCGTGGATGACCATCGGCTCCTACCACCACCGACAACAAGACGCTGCCTTCGAGTTTGGCAAGGCGAGCTTCCGCGGTGTACGCCGGATTCGCTTTAGCGAGCACGAAGGGCGCCGTGACGTCCGGCCCCAGATGGAACACCGGATCGGTTTGTCCTGCGGCGGCCGCGCAAGTCAGTAACGCGAGCCAGGGAGCGACTTTGCCAGCATCCAACTTCTGTTATAACGCAAGCAGCCGGAAAATGGCCGGCCTGAGTTGTTCTATGACTAGAAGCGCGATGCCGAGGAAAATGTGAGTGGTGATTCCGTACCGTGGGCTCTGCCGCTCGCGCGCTTTCAAACTAGCGATCGCGAGGCTACAACTCTGTTTCGTGAGCTGCGGAAACCTTTGCTTCGATACCTGGTGTGCCTGGGGCTCTCCTCCGATGAAGCGCAGGACGTGGTGCAAGACTCCTTTTTGAGCCTGCATCGCCATTTGTCGTCGGGCGGCGGGCAAGAGAACATCCGCAGCTGGCTGTTTCGCGTGGCGCACAATCAGGCCCGAAACCGCCAGAATAGTTATGACCGGCGCTTCAGTGCGCCTCTGGATGACGCCGGCGCCGAATGGGTGCTGGATGAAGCCACGCCTGAGAGCGCACTGCTGGAGAAGGAAAAATTCAAGCGCCTCGGAAATGCGATCCGGGCGTTGGCGGGCTCCGAACGCGAATGTCTGCTGCTGCGCGCGAGTGGCTTGCGGTATCGCGAGATCGGGGAAGTGCTGGGGATCGCGACTTCGACGGTGGCGGATATTGTGGAGCGCGCCGTTAAGAAGCTGGCGGAGAAATGCAATGTGTGAATACTCGGGAAGGCTGATCGCATGGTTGGATCAGGAACTGTCGGATCAGGAACTGTCGGATCAGGAGCTGCCGGACCAGGAAGCCACGAACGTGGAATGGCATGTAGGGCATTGCGCCGAATGCCGGAAGGCCGTCAGCGTGTATAAGGAAGTGAGCGGGGCTTTCCTGGTTTGTTACGAAGCGGCGATGTCGCCCCGGCCGCGCCGGAGGATGGAGTGGTGGATAGCGAGCGGCGTGGCTGCCGCGGCGCTGATTGTGGCTCTAGTCCTGTTTGCCCAACCTCGATTGGAACAGCTTTCCATGCGGCCTCCGTCTCCGCCGCAAGCACCCGCGATGGCGTTCGAGAAATCTGTGCCGTCGCCTGAGCCCGCCGTTGCCGTTCGCCCGCAACGCCAGGCGCGAGCGCCGATTCATCCGCGAGGGATCGCCCAACGATGGATGGCCCAAGAGCCCGTGGTGGAGGTCGCTCTACCGGCCGACGCGCTGTTTCCGCCCGGGGCGGTTCCACAAGGGTTCAGTTTTATCGCGGAAGTTCGTTTTCAACAGTAGTCGCTATATAAGGAGCGTCCCCTATGCAACGTACATTGATTGTCGCCTTGCTGGCATCATCGTGTGTATTCGCGCAGCCCGAAACAAACCGGGTTATGGTTACCGCGGGCGTCGTCGGTGGCGCATTCCAAAGGATCTCCGCTGCGCCGGTCCAAGGCGCGCCCTATTCCGCCACCATCACCAATGAATCCGTGCAAACCTTGGCGGACGGTAATCGGATCGTTCAGACCAGCACCGGAACGACAGCGCGAGACTCCCTGGGCCGGACGCGCCAGGATGCGCCCCTGCCGTCCATCGGAAACATGTCGCCGGCCGATGCGCCGCACCTGGTGTTCCTTCAAGATCCGGTGGCGCAGGTGTCTTACACGCTGAACATGACGGAAAAGACCGCGATGAAGGGGCCCAGTTTTTCGTCGACGATGACTTTTGTGTCGGCGTCGGGTGCAATGGCTGGCACCGGTGCGGCGATTACCAGGACGATCGCCGGAACAGCGATCTCCGGTGCAGTACCGCCACTGCCGATTACTCTCCAACGGAGTGCCATCATCGACGAAGGTCAGGCCCAGACCGAGGATTTGGGATCGAAGACCCTGGAAGGCGTGACGGTAACGGGCACCCGCACAACGCGCACCATCGCGGCGGGCCAGGTTGGCAACGACCGCCCCCTCAACATCGTGACCGAGGTGTGGACCTCTCCGGAATTGAAAACGGTGATTTACAGCAAGCGCAGCGATCCGCGGATGGGCGATCAAACCTTCCAACTCACCAACATCGTAAGAACGGAGCCCGATCCGTCGCTATTCGTGGTGCCGTCGGATTTCAAAGTTGTGGAGGGAGCGGAACCGATCCTCTATGGGCCGTCGGGAAAAATCTCGGCGCCGCAACCCTGAGGCCTTCAGCTAGAACATGGTGCGTGAATAAATTCCGCTGCGCGATTCAGGTGAAGTGAGGTAGCACTCAGCCGCGTAGGTAACCTCGCCCGGCTTTAAGGTGGACTCAAAGTTGGCGGCGCGCGCCGAAAGATCGTTGGCCCAATCGCGAACTTTGCCGCTGGCGGGATCCAGGCTGGCGGGCGTACCGAATGAACTCGGCCGTAGCGACCGGTTCCCCAGCACGTAGCGCTCGGTAACCACGGGGTATCCGTTGTTGTTGCACTTTTCGGTGGTATTCGGCGGGCAGTCCGATGGATGAACCGTTCGAATCTTGCTGAGGATGAGAACGCCGTTCCCCCGTGTATGTCGATGCCGATGCCTTCAGCCACGCTCAACGCGATACTTTGATTGGCGCTCTGGGAGAAATCGACTCCCTGTGCGTACATGCTGCCGATGTCGTGGCTGATCTGGTAAGCATGGTCGCTCTGGCTGGCATTGTTGGTGATCAACACGACGCCGATGGAAAGAGGAATCAGGAAGATCGCGCCCAACGCGTAGAGCCGCAGGGACGTGATGCCGGGGTGTTTCGGGCGGCGTAGCATGGGTGAAGCTTTAAGTTAAACGATGCGCTGAAATTTTTCCAGACTGTCTTGCCGCCAATTTCCGGCGGATTCTGGCTTAGTACTTTACCAAAGGTTAGTTTCACCTCAGACAATCTGCACTTATGCCTGCCAGTACCCGAGCGCGCGAAGTTATAAGAGCGAGCGGCGCCTGTTGCGGCGACAACTTGGTCAGTTATCGACTCGGTTACTAATGCGGTTACAATTGGTTCGAGAATTTCCCCAGATTCGCTACGACTATTCCGCCTGTCGACAAGAACTGCCTCGTATATACATCCAGCAGACTGCTCGTGCGGTCAACCTGCAGACGCGCCGCTGCGGATGTTGATGCGGATCCCGGGGGTCTAAGGCGGATGAATCGGACCGATTTGCCGTAACGCGATTTCCCGAGGGCATCGAGCGGAAGCGAAGCTACTTCCCAATTGAAGTGCTAATTTAGATAGCAGGAAGGGCACCATGGCATTTGTTAATCTTCTCAGCGGGCGGATGACGTCAGAGCAGGCAAACGAAGTCATCCAGGCGTTACAGTCACGCGGTGCAACGCGTCCTTGCCCGCGTTGCGGCAACGCTCATTTCACTTTGCTCGAAGGTTTCTTCAATCAACCTCTGTCAGGTGATCTAACGACGCCGCCGGGCACAATGGGCTTCTCATCGGGACCGACAGTACCTTCGGTTGTGACCGCCTGTGCGAGATGTGGCTTCCTCTCCCAGCACGCCCTGGGGGTCCTGGGTTTGGCAGATTCTCCACAGAGCTCCGTGTTCGGCCTCGCCGGCTAGAGATGATACCGGAGCAGAATCCTCCTCCGGGCGCTGGCCCGATAACAATTGATCTTGGGCTGAACAACTTAATTCAGCGGGTCGACACCAACGTCACCCAACAGATTATCGTCACCACTGCCGATAAGGCTCGATTATGTTTGATGCAGACGCTAGATCGAATGGAGCAGCGGAAGGCGTGGATCGCGCCAGCCGGGATTCTAGCCACCATGATTGTGGTCTTTCCTACCACTACATTTCAGGATTTTCTGGGCCTATCGAGAGAGTACTGGCGGGCTCTGTTCTCCCTTATAACGATCGGTGCATTCATCTGGCTCGTATACGCACTTTTTCGCATCCGTAGCTCCTTGACGATAGATCAGATTGTAGATCGCCTTCGGACCGAGTCTTTGGCGATAAACCAACCGCTCTCACACCAACCGGTCACGAAACGTCTTGTAATAGTCAAGGCGCTCTATGGACATCGAGACACCCGAGTTGACGTGACTGATCAGCTTAACAGGGCCATCCGTGGTGATCGGCTGCACGTCCACGTTGGAAATCAACTCGCCGGGGATCCTTGCCCTGACATTCAGAAAGATGTAGTTGTGACCTATCGATATGGAGACGAGGAGCCGACGCAGTCCTTCCTTGAGGGGACTGATCTGGATCTTCCATAGAAGCCAATCGGAATATTCCGCCTAGTGTCAACCCAGCGATCTAGTGGCTTGGTACCCACCAACCTGAGGGAACGATTGCGGAACTCGCGTTACAGTAGATCCACGTTTGAATCGAATGGCCGGCTGCCGCATCAAAGTATGTTGGCGTTCGAGTGCGGGCCAAGGTCCGCGAAGGCTCGGATGTTATCCTGAAAATAAATGACTTACGACCTGATTGTGATTGGGAGCGGCCCGGGTGGCTACTCCGCCGCGGTTCGCGCCGGCCAGTATGGCCTCAAGACCGCGATCGTCGAAAAAGACCCCAAGCTCGGCGGCACCTGCCTCCATGTAGGCTGTATACCCACCAAGGCTCTCCTCCACACCGCGGACCTTTGGGAGCATTTCGTTAATCCCGGCGACGAGGGGATCCAATGCGAAAACCCGAGGCTGGATTACGCCAAGGTGCTGGACCGCAAGAACAAGATCGTCTCGAAACACGCCAAGGGCGTCGAGTTCCTGATGAAGAAGAACAAGGTGGACTGGGTGAAGGGCTATGGGACCATCCTGCCGCGTTCGGGCAGCGGCCCTCTCCAGGTGGAAGTGAAGTCCGAAACTGGCGCTCAAACACTCGAGACCAAGAATGTCATTATCGCCACCGGGTCGGAAGCGCGCATGCTTCCTGGATTGGAGCCCGACGAGAAGACGATTCTGACCAACATCGAGATCCTGGATCTTCCCAATATCCCCAAGACCATGCTGATCATCGGCGCGGGTGCGGTGGGTGTGGAATTCGCATCCATATTTAACCGCTTCGGGACCAAGGTCACGGTGCTCGAAATGCTGCCGCGGCTGGTGCCGGTGGAAGACGAAGAAGTTTCCAAGGAGCTGGAGCGATATTTCAAGAAGACCGGCATCCGCTGCGAAAAGGGCGCCAAGGCTGAGAACATCACGCGCACCGAAAATGGCGTGCGGCTGTGCGCCGCGCTGGCCAACGGAAAGCGCGAGGACTTGGAAGCCGAGACCCTGCTGGTGGCCGTGGGCCGCAAGCCGAACACGGAAAACATCGGCCTGGATAAGCTGAAAGTCGCGCTGGATCGCGGCTTCATCAAGGTGGATGAACATCAGCTCACGGGCGAGCCGGGAGTCTATGCGATCGGCGATGTGGTGGCTGGAACGCCGCAACTGGCGCATGTCGCGACGATGGAAGGCATGATCGCGGTAGCGCACATGGCGGGCAAGCCATCCAAGCCGATCAATCGCAATCGCATTCCGGGATGCACTTACACGGAGCCTGGTATCGGCAGCGTGGGGCTCACGGAGGCGCAGGCGCGCGCGCAGGGATTCGCCGTGAAGGTGGGCAAGTTTCCGTTCGTGGCCAACAGCAAGGCGACCATTCTGGGACAGCATGACGGCTTCGTGAAGGTGGTGGCCGAGGAGAAATACGGAGAGATCCTGGGCGTCCACATTATTGGGCCGGAGGCGTATGAGCTAGTCGCCGAGGCGGTGCTGGCAATGGAAGCTGAAGCCACGGTGGAGACGCTGATGGGCACCATCCACGCACATCCGACGTTGTACGAAGCGATGGGCGAGGCGTTCAACAACGTCTACGGGCTCACCATCAATGCCTGAGATTTTCGGGCTGGAAGTAAAAGACCTGGGGCGCATGCGCTATGGCGATGCGCTCGCTATCCAGCAAGATCTCGTCGAACAGCGCAAGCGGGGGCTGATTCCCGATCAGCTGTTGTTCGTCGAGCATCCGCACGTGATCACACAAGGCCGCAACGGCCACGCCGAAAACCTGCTGGCGAGCGAAGAAGCGCTGCGCAGCGCCGGCATCGAGTTTTATCCCACCAACCGCGGGGGCGACATCACGTATCATGGTCCGGGTCAGATTGTCGGCTACCCGATCCTGGATTTGCGAGAATGGAAGCGCGACGTGGTCGCTTATGTACGGGCCATCGAACAAACAATCGTGGATGCGCTCGCGGAGTTCAGCATTGCAGCCGGGCGAGTTCCGGGCTGCACAGGCGTGTGGGTAAATGACAAGAAGGTGGCCGCAATCGGCGTGCACATCAGCCGCTGGGTTACCTCGCACGGTTTTGCGTTGAATCACACCACCGATCTACGCTACTTTCAGTACATTGTTCCTTGTGGGCTAACGAAGCCGGTCACTTCCATGCAGGAACTGGGATCGGACGCGAGCCGCGAACAAGTACTCGCCGCGTTGTCGACCAGCTTTGCGAAGCAATTCGAGCCGAACCGCGACCATGAGCCCTCTTTCAGGGCCGATGGAGCGGGTCTTTCATATACGGAGACATATTCATGACTGACGTTGTAATGCCGCAAATGGGCGAAAGCATCGTGGAGGGCACCCTCACCAAGTGGCTGAAGAAGGCCGGGGAGCACGTGGATCGCGATGAGCCGTTGTTTGAAATTTCCACCGACAAGGTGGACACCGAGATTCCATCGCCCACCGCCGGCGTATTGAAAGAAGTGCTGGTGGAAGAAGGCAAGACCGTGGCGATCAGCACCGTGGTGGGCCGCATTGAAGAAGGCGCGGGCAACGGCGCGTCTGCTCCAGCGCCAGCGATCGCAAAAGCAGCGGCTCCATCAAATGCCGCGCCACCACCGCCGCCATCGAAGGCCGCACAGCCAGCCGCTCCCGCACCGGTAGCAGCGAAGGCGCCAGCTCCACAGCCGGAGCCTCTGCCCGAACCCGTGTCCCACTCCGCTGGTCCGTATCCGATTCCGGTGGAAGAACCCGCGCCGGCCGTGGAAGCCGAGTCACCCGCCGGCCCGTTGTCGCCCCTGGTTCGCAAGATGGCGCGCGAGTACGGCATCGATCTGAAGCAAGTGCGGGGCAGCGGCGCGGGCGGACGCATCACCAAGCAGGACCTGGAAGCGTATATGTCGGCGCAAGGCGCCAGGACCATGGCACAGGCAAGCGTGGCACAAGCGAGCGCTCCATCTACCGCCGTGGCAACCACCACGCCCTCCACGCCCACTGTCTACGCTCCCGCGGTTCCGGCGACTCAGCCTCCCGCGATCTCTCCCGCTATCATGCCGCGCGCCGAAGCCCCGCGTGCCCGCGTAGAACCGATGAGCGTGATGCGGCAGCGTATCGCCGAGCACATGGTGATGAGCAAGCGCATTTCGGCGCATGTCACCACGGTTCACAAAACCGACATGACCAAGATCGCCAAGATGCGCGAGCGGAACAAGGCCGAATTCCAGGCACGTTACGGCTACTCGCTCACCTTCCTGCCGTTCGTCGCCAAGGCGGCCGCGGAAGCCATCCGGCATTTCCCCATCCTGAACGCGTCCATCGAAGGCACCAACATCATCTATCACAACGAGATCAATATTGGCATCGCGGTGGCGCTGGAGAACGGGCTGATTGTTCCCGTGATCCGCAATGCCGACGAGAAGAACGTGGTGGGGCTGCAGCGCTCGATTGTAGATTTGTCCACACGCGCCCGCTCGCGCCAGCTGAAACCCGACGAAGTGCAGGGCGGAACATTCTCCATCACTAATTTCGGCAGCTTCGGCAGTGTTTTCGCGACGCCCGTGATCAACCAGCCGCAGGTGGCCATTCTGGGGGTTGGCGCCGTGGAAAAAGTGCCCGTCGTGGTGGACGACGCCATCGCCATTCGCTCCATTGCCTATCTCGCGCTGACCTTCGATCATAGGCTGATCGACGGCGCGCTGGCCGATCAGTTCACCGCGAAGGTGAAGTCGATTCTCGAGAACTGGTCGGAAGAAGTGCTCTAAAGTGCAGAAGTGCTTTAAGGTGTAGAAGTGCTTTGAAGGTGCCCTTTTTGTGACGTCTGACGAAATATTTCTGAGCTTCTCGGCCGACAAGCTGGAACAGTTGCACGGCCGCATCCAGGATTGCCTGGCACGCTTGACGCCCGAGCAAATCTGGACACGCAATTCGGAAAACGAAAACGCGGTCGGCAATCTGGTGCTGCATCTCTCCGGAAATGTGCGCCAGTGGATCGGTTCGGGAATTGCGGGAATGCCCGACAATCGGCAACGCGACGCAGAGTTCGATGCACGCGGTGGTGATGCACGCGGTGGTAAGGCTCCCGTGGAGCTGTCCGAACTTCTGAAAACCAGGGTCACGGAAGCCGCGGGCATCATTCGCGAGGTACCTGCCGCACGCCTGGTCGAACGCATTACGCCGCAAGGCCACGATGTCACCGTGCTCGAAGCGATCGCCCATGTTGTGGAGCATTTCTCGCAACACACCGGGCAAATCATTCTTCTGACAAAGATGCTGACCGGCGACGATCTGGGCTACTACCAGCATCTTCGCGGCTCAGGCCGGGCAGCCGGCGCGCGCATGCCATAGGCAACCTATCGGCCGGCTTATCTCAGTCAACGTGGGCCTACCCCGGGACGTCTCCTGGCGGGGAGAGACCGTGCACACCGGCATCTGGAAGCAGGCGGTGCAAGGCAGGCGGATGGTCCGCCGTCTGAATGTAGATGGCGATGGGCAGGGCGACCTGGCTGGACACGGCGGCGAACATCGCGCCGTAATGGTCTATCAGACGGACTCTTATAGCTACTGGGAAACTCAGCT
This sequence comes from Bryobacterales bacterium, assembly GCA_963747945.1. Lineage (GTDB taxonomy): Bacteria > Acidobacteriota > Terriglobia > Bryobacterales > Bryobacteraceae > Palsa-89. The sequence goes on along the minus strand of CAVVHB010000019.1, from coordinate 225,994 downwards.
CGGCCGTCATGATTTTACATTTGGGCAATTCGGCGAGAATTTTACCGTCGATGGCTTGCCCGACAACGTGGTGTGCATCGGCGATCGCTACCGGATTGGAGCCGCGCTCTTCGAAGTAACGCAACCCCGCGTGACGTGCTATCGCGTGGGCATCCGGATGGACGAGCCGGGAATGGCGGCTATGCTGGTGTCTCAGCACCGGCCCGGCTTTTACTTTCGTGTGCTGGAGGAAGGGGACGTCGGCGCCGGCGACGAAATCACGAAGGTTGCCAATGGACCCGAACACGTTACCGTCGCCGAAATCGACGCCCTACTTTACTTGCCGGGCCACCCGCGCGACCAAATCGAGAGTTCGTTGCGCATTCCGGCGCTTAGCACCGGCTGGAAGAGCTCGTTACAAGCCCTACTCGATCGGGACGCCTCGAAGGCCGGAAACCCTGGCCTGAATGCATCGACGGGGCCGCCGCCCGCCTGGCCTGGCTTCCGTTCGCTACGAGTCGCAAGCGTGGAACGGGAAAGTGCCAGCGTAATTTCACTGTCCTTCGAGCCACTGGACGGCTCGCATCTGCCTGCGGCTTTGCCCGGGCAATTCCTGGTGTTGAAGCTGCGTATCAAGGCTGATGTCCCGCCGATTCTCCGGAACTATTCGATGTCGGGGCTGCCAGGCGCAGCGGCTTATCGGGTGAGCGTCAAACGCGAAGTGAATGGCGCCGCCAGTTCGTTCCTGGACGATCATGTAAAGGCCGGGGACGTTCTGGAAGTGAGTGCGCCCCGGGGAGCTTTCACGCTTAGCCCGGGTGACGGGCCGGTGGTGCTGGTGAGCGCCGGAATCGGGGCGACACCCGTTCTGGCGATGCTTCACGCGCTGGCCTCGGCCGCATCCCCTCGCGAAGTCTGGTGGCTGTACGGAGCGCGTAACCGGGAGGAGCATCCCTTCGCAAAGGAGTCGCGTGATCTGGTGCAAGAGCTCAAGCACGGCCGGAGCCACATTGTTTACAGCAAGCCCCAGCCTGAGGATCAACTGGGGCGGGACTATGACTCGCTTGGCCACCTGAACGTGCCACTGCTCGAACAGCTCGGTGTTGCTCGAAACGCCGATTTCTACCTGTGCGGGCCACCGTCGTTCCTCAGCGACTTTACCGCGGGGCTGAAAACATGGGGCGCCGGCTCGACCCAAATTCACGAAGAGATCTTTGGGCCCACCGAATCGCTGACGCCTGGTATCGCGCCGGCTCCCCGCCTTCCTGCGCACCCTCCTCCGGGCCCTCCCGGTACCGGCCCTCAGATTTCGTTCACCCGAAGCGGATTGACGGTCCCGTGGGACTCACGGTTCCTTAGCTTGCTGGAACTCGCCGAAGCGTGCGACATTCCCGCACGGTGGTCGTGCCGTACCGGCGTCTGCCATACCTGCGAATGCGCTTTGATCGGCGGCGCGGTCAAGTATCAGCCTGACCCGCTGGAGCCACCAGCGGAAGGCAACGTGTTGATATGCTGTTCGCAGCCGTCGAACGACGTGGAGATCGATCTGTGACCACACTAAGTACGCTCACAATTCTCGCCGCCGCTGTGCTTGCGCAGGCACAGCCACCGGCCGCGTCAGCACCCGGAGCACCTCGCGCTCCTCAACCGCAGGCCATCCAGCAGGTCAAGCCCGGGCTCTACCTGATCACCGGCGCCGGCGGCAATACAACTGTGCGCGTGACCAGCCAGGGATTAATTGTGGTGGACGGGAAACTTCCCGGCCAGGCCAACTACGACGCTTTGATGGCGCTGATCAAAGGGGTCTCCGATCAGCCGGTCAAGTACCTCATCGTGACTCACCACCACGCCGATCACAGCGGCAACAACCAGCTGTTTCTGGACGCGGGAGTGCAAGTCGTCGCCAGCGAAGGTCTCAAGAAGTATCTCGCCACATACCAGGTCGATCCGAAACCCGCACCGCCGAGCATCACTTATCCGGGCGCGAAGTATACGCTTACCCTGGGCGATGTCAGCGTTGATTTACACCACTTCGGCCGCGCTCATACGGGCGGCGATACCGTTGTTTATTTTCCCGATCTGAAGGTCGTCGACGTCAGTGATGTTGTCACGACGGGCAAAACGGGTCCATTAATCGACTACGCGGGCGGCGGAAGCGCTACCGATTGGACTAACGTGCTGGCCGGCATCCTGGCGCTGGATTTCGACGCAGCCATTCCGGGCAATGGAGGCGTCCTCACGAAAGCCGATGTCCAAGCGTATAAAACAAAGTTCGATACGGTGATAGCCAGAGCGAAGGAACTGGTGCGCCAGGGCGTGCCCCAGGATCAGTTACTCGCCCAGCTCAAAACGGATGACATCGGATGGACGCTCAGAGTTCCGAAAGTGGATGCGTTTTATGCGGAACTGTGGGAATCGAAGTAGGGTTCGCCCATGTGGTGGAAAGGATAATGATGCGACAAGCGCTTCTTTTGTTCCTTGCAGGCGCGGCAACGGTGCTGGCGCAAGGCAATCCGGATTGGCACACGGAGTTTCCAGCGATTCACATCGCGGGGAATTTGTACTATGTCGGGACTGCCGATTTGGCGGTCTACCTGATCAACACACCGCGGGGCAACATCCTGATCAATTCCGACTTTGAACAGGACCTGCCGCTTATTAAGAAGAGCATCGAGCAGCTCGGATTCAAATACAGCGACACGAAGATAATCCTCATCAGCCACGCCCATGGCGATCATGACGCCGCAACCGGTGTGATCAAGAAGGAAACGGGGGCCAAGTTGATGGTGATGGATGCCGATGTCCCCGCCGAGCAGAGCACCGCGCCGGGGCGTCCAGGGGCGCACGTGGATCGCGTGCTGCACGATGGCGACACGGTGGAACTCGGCGGGTCCAAACTGGTGGCGCATCTCACACCCGGCCATACGAGAGGGTGCACCACCTGGACGATGCAGGTGCGCGATGGAGGGCGAACGCTGAACGTAGTCATTGTCGGCAGTCCGAACGTGAACCCCGGCTATATTCTGGTTGGCAACAAGGATTATCCGCAGATCGCTGAGGATTACGTGAAAACCTTCGCCGTTCTGAAGAGCCTGCCCTGCGATATTTTCCTGGGAGCGCACGGCGCTTACTTCGGCCTGAAGGCGAAGTACGCGAAGATGAAGGCTGGCGCGGCGAATCCGTTCATCGATCCGGAAGGATACAAAGCCTATGTCGCGGAACGTGACGATACGTTCCGCAAAGAGTGGGCGCGGCAGAAGCAAAACCCCGGCTCCGGCGCGCCTTAGCGCCGATCCCTGGTTCGGTCACTTGCCGACGAAGTGCCCCACATCCCGGTTGTTCTCTTCGCAGATGTATTCGATCAGTTCGTCGTCCGCCTGCAGGACCGGATGTTCGGTGATCGTCCATGGCTTGGTGTAGGCCTTCGGGTCGTCGATGGTAATTTGCAGATCCATGTGGCCGAAATCTTTGCGATGGTAGCGTTCGGTTACCTTCAGCGCATCCGTTACCGGATGACCATTGGTGTCCAGCCATGCTTTGCCGTTGGATCCGGCGGTCTCCACAACCAAAGTGTCACCGTCCCAGTGGCCGACCGAATATCCCTGCCAGGTAGGATTTGGATCCGTCGGAAGCGGCCGGCCGTCCATGAAAATCTGCCGGTAGATGGTGCGCGACTCGTAGAGGATAAGGGTGAGCCCGGGTGTTTGGACAATCTTCCACGGAGACGTCACCGCATCTTTTTCAGGTATCCCGGAGGGCAGGCAGAAATTGTTGGGATCGTCCTTTCCCTTCGTTTCCATGCGCCTTTGATATTCGGCCGCGGCCCAGGGCTGGAACGGAACTTCCTTCAGATCGGCGGCGATATTGATCAGGTACTTGAGCCCAGGGACCAGCCAGATTCCGCCCAGGTCCGGCTTGCCATCCGCCAACCGCGGCGCGGGCGCGGACAGATCCGGCTTGCCGTCCTTCGTTCGCGGTATCCCGGGGGTGGGGCGATGCAGCCACTGCGCGGCAGCGGGCGATGGAACCACGGACAGAATTACAAGCGCGGTGCTAACGCCGAATATCGTATCCAGCAGACGTTTTTTCATATTTCCCTGAACCAGGTATCCATTGTATTCCGAATGCGGTTTGAGTTGATGACACGGAATCCCCTGTCCGTCCGTAATCCGTCCAGAAGAGTCGCTAGTTTAACTTCAGACGATCGTCACGGCCATCTCCGACGGCATGGCAACATTCACTCGCCGGGTGGAAGGGACTTTGTGGCGCACGTTCTCAACGTGCCGTGCCTGCAATCGTGCAGGCACCGTGAATAAAAGACCTGGCGTCGCCATAAGTGGCGACGCGGCACGCAAAGAGTGCATGCGCCACAATGTGCATTGAAACCTTATGGACGGATTACGGTCCGCTGGCCGTCAACCTGCCGCGATGTTATTCACTTGCATTTCACAAGTGAAATTGATAGCGTGTCGAATGTGCCCGGGAAGCTTACCGCCATTCGCCGCTCCAGCTGCCCGGTAAGTATCTCTCTCGATATATTTGGAGACCGGTGGTCTCTGCTCATCATCCGCGACCTGATGGTTCGCGGGCATCGAACATTCAAGGAGTTCAAGGAAGCGGGTGAAGGGATTGCCACCAACATTCTGACGGCTCGCCTCCGCAGGCTCGAAGCCAATCGGATCATAGCTTCCGAGCCGGAGGAGACGGATGCCCGGAGGGTGAACTATCGGCTAACCAAGAGAGGAATCGATCTCGCGCCGCTATTATTGGAGCTGCTAATTTGGGGAGCGAAGCATGAGGAGACTGCGGCGCCCTGCGCGCTCATAGCGAAAATGGAGAAGAACCGCGACGAAGTTCTAAAACAGGTTCGCCAGCGCTGGCGCACGCGCGATTCCACTCCGACGTTGCCGAAATTTGCGGCTTGAAACGGTTTTCTTAACCAGCTCTGAGGAGGAGTGAAACGTGAGCAAAGTACGAGTTTTGGTCGGCACGCGAAAAGGCGCGTTCGTCCTGACTTCCGACGGAAAACGAGAGCGGTGGGGTGTCAGCGGACCCCACTTTGGCGGTTGGGAGATGTACCACATCAAGGGATCGCCTGTCGATCCGAATCGGCTGTATGCGTCGCAGTCCAGCGGATGGTTCGGGCAACAAATCCAGCGCTCCGATGACGGCGGGGAAACGTGGCAGCCGGTGGGGAACAAGTTTGTCTACGACGGCATCCCCGGCACTCACCAGTGGTATGACGGCACGCCCCACCCGTGGGAGTTCAAGCGAGTCTGGCACCTGGAACCATCGCTCACCGATCCGGACACCGTGTACGCCGGCGTGGAAGACGCGGGTCTGTTTCGCTCTACCGACGGCGGGCAGACGTGGCAGGAACTCTCGGGATTGCGCGGGCACGGCTCGGGACCGCATTGGCAACCGGGCGCCGGCGGGATGTGCCTGCACACCATCGTTCTGGATCCGAGCGATCCCCAGCGGATGTACATCGCTATCTCGGCGGCGGGCGCGTTTAGAACGGACGATGGCGGCGTCACCTGGCAGCCAATCAACCGCGGATTGCACTCCCAGCAGATGCCGGATCCGACCGCCGAAGTGGGCCACTGCGTTCATCGCGTTGCGATGCATCCCTCCCGGCCTGGCGTCCTGTTCATGCAAAAACACTGGGATGTCATGCGCAGCGACAACGCCGGAGAATCGTGGCATGAGGTGAGTGGGAATCTGCCCACCGACTTCGGCTTCCCCATCGATGTCCACGCGCACGAGCCCGAAACCATTTACGTTGTCCCCATCAAGAGCGATTCGGAGCACTATCCGCCGGATGCAAAGCTGCGCGTGTACCGCAGCCGGACGGGCGGAAACGAGTGGGAGCCGCTCACGCGAGGCCTGCCGCAGAGCGATTGTTATGTTAACGTGCTGCGCGACGCCATGGCGGTGGATTCGCTGGATGCGTGCGGCGTGTATTTTGGGACCACCGGCGGCCAGGTATATGCGTCCGCTGATGCGGGAGATAGTTGGGCGCCCATTGTGCGCGATCTTCCCGCAGTGCTTTCGGTCGAGGTCCAGACCCTGCCATGATCCAGGTTGTCCTCCCCGCGCATCTGCGTACGCTGGCGCGAGTGCAGGGTGACGTCGAGCTTGAGGTGCAAGGTCAGGTGACGCAACGCTCGATTCTGGATGCGCTGGAGGCCCGGTATCCGGTGTTGCAAGGAGCCATTCGCGAACACGTCACCCTAAAGCGACGGCCCTATGTGCGATATTTTGCCTGCCAGCAGGATCTTTCCCACGAATCGCCGGACGCGCCGCTGCCCGATCAGGTAGCCGCCGGGATCGAGCCGTTTTTCATCGTCGGGGCCATTGCGGGCGGACTACTTCATGGGCGGGATGAACGCTAAATGCCGTGCGAACAGCCAGCACAGGAAAAATACGATGGGCGCTTGCACCACCAGTTGCAACAATCCATATCCCACCAGATCCCGGGCGCGCAGGCGCAAAATCCCCAACAGCGGCAGCATGAAGAACGGGTTGATTAAGTTGGGCAGAGATTCCGAAGCGTTATAGATCTGCACCACCCATCCCAGATTCACCCGATGCTGGATGGCCGCCTGTAGAACATAGGGAGCTTCGATGACCCATTTGCTGCCGCCCGATGGAATGAAGATGCCCAGCGTGGCGGAGTAGAGCGCGACGAGAAGCGCAAAGGTGTTGTGAGTGCTGATGGACGTCAAAAGCCGGGCGGCTTTGTCGGAAAGTCCCGTGCCGACGATCATTCCGAAAATCACGGCGTACAAAGGAAACTGGATGATGACGCCGGCGGTGCCTGGAACGCATTCCATTACGGCCCGAAGAAAGCGCTTGGGACGCCATTGCAGCAGTAACCCAGCGGTGATGAAGATCAGATTGAAGGTGTTCAGGTCCAGCGCCGCCAGTGCGCCTTGGGGAGACGTGCGGAACAGATCCACCAGATACACGGACAGCAGCGCGACCACCAGAACCGTCAGCAGCGGACTATATTCGAGCCATTCGCCGGGTTTCGTCCTTGGTTCGAGTTGCAACTGAAACGGCTCCCACTCGAGGCCGTAAGATTCGGCGGTTCGCGCCTTCTCGGCCGCTGGAGCGGACAGGTAGGCAACCGATATGCCGGTCACAATCAGCACGGCAGCCATCAACAAACTGGGCCAGAGAAAGATCGTGTTGGTGAGTGGAATCAAGCCGCTGATGCCGAATAGTTTGGCAGGAAGCGCGCTCTTGGTGGCCATCAGCATCGCTGCGGAGGAAGAAAGCCCGAGCGCCCACACCGTCGCTCCGCCCACATACGCGGCGGCGCCTGCTGCGCGGTAGTCCAGTCCCTTGATGCGCTGCGTGAGTTGACGGACGAACAGCCCGCTCAAGATAGGACTCATGCCCCACGAAATAAGCGCAGTCAGCTCGGAGAAGACAGCGATCAAAACGATGGCTTGCCTGGGGCTTTTAGGAACATTGGCCAGCTTTTGCATGGCTCTCTGGACCAAGGGAGTGGATGCGACAACGTAGCCGCCGATAATGATCATCACCATCTGCATGGTGAAAGGGATCAGAGACCAAAAGCCTTTGCCGCCCTGGATGGCCAAGTCGACCGGCCTTTCACCGGCCGCAACTCCGATCAGGAAGACAACCACAATCCCGACCAGTGCGAACACCAGAGGATCGGGAAACCAGCGTTCGCTCCAATTGGAAAGCGCGACGCCGATGCGGGCGAGGCGGGTCAAGCTATCAAACCTGGCCGTGCGTCATGCTTCACCACGCGTCCAGGCGACGACGTCGAAGCCCTCGGCGACGCGGATGAAAATGTTGGTGACGGGCGTCAAAATGCGCGTGATGTGCCCCTTGCCTTGCAGGTCTTCGAGGAACACGATGTCGCCGGCATGGATGGCGTGTTTTTTGCCGTCGGAGACCTCGACCTCAATTTCTCCGGACATCGAAATCGAAAACTGGCGGCCTGGAGCCCGATGCCAGTCTTCGACGGAACTCGACGTGTATTCGGCGTAGCTCAATCCGGTGACAGGCGCGGTGTCTGTCCTGCGGGTTTTGCCGGGCTTGGTTGCGATGGGCAGCTCTTGGATGTGCGAATTGCCGTCCGCATCGGCATAGATGCGAATCACCTTCTTGCCAGCGGAAGTTTCCGCCGCCGCCGACCCAAATGCTCCAGCAATGGCTGCGATCCCGCCCAGACTCAATATTTCACGCCGTTCCATATCGTCTCCTAAGTGACTTGCGCCAACATTTTATCAGACGGCTCGTCGCTTCTCCATGAGCAGCGACGCCACACGGCAGCTGTGTTCCAGGTAATTTGCCAGCTCCGGATTGGCCGCGGAGAGCGCACGCAGTTGTCTTGGGAGTTCGCGGGGCGGGGAGTAGGCGCGGCGGCCGCCTTTGAGAAACGAACGAAGCGTGCGGGTGAGCTGCCGTTCCAGCAATGTCGCTGAAAGACCCGGCGGCACCGAGGCGAGTTGCAACGACTCGAGCGCCACGCGGAGCAAGGCGAACAACAGGGCGCCGGTGCAGGTGAGCGCCGCCAGGTAGAACGGCTTGAGAGACCGCTCGATGGCTACAGCCCGCCGCTCGCGATACTCCACCAGGCTTTTTGCCTGGCGGATTGCGAGAGGGTCGCCCTCCACCAGATAACGCTCGTCACTGGAGCCTTGAATCGGGAAGCCAGGAATCGGGCTGATGGATCCAACCGACGCGCCGCGCGCGGACAACTCGCGCAGGTCGCCGCTGTCCAGCCAGGTGCTGCACAAAACCACCGCTTTGCCGCGCCACGAGATTCCGGCCGACACCAGCTCGGAAACCACTTGCGGAACCGTCTCATCCGGCACGCAAACCAGAATGAGAACGCAGGATTCAAATTCCGCGTAATCCTTAACAGGATGGCCGGCCTGCAGCATATTGGCAATGCGGCTGGCTACGCGATACGAGGCCGATTTCACGGGGCCGAGGCGCTCGGATAACCACCAGAAGCGCGTCAGTGGAGAGTCAGTGAGGCTACCCGTGCCGATCAGGCCCACCAACTGGACTTTCTTCATGAATTCCGAGCGATTTTAGCACTTTTATGCGGTCGCGAAGTTGAGCAGCCTTTTCAAACTCAAATCTTTTCGCGGCATCGCGCATGCTTTCTTCCAGTTCCGACACGAATTTATCTCTTTGCTCGGGCGTCCATTCTTCGACGGGATCTTCGGGTTCCACGGGAATTGTGACGTAATCACCTTCGGCGATCCGCACCAGGCTCATGTCAATGGGCTTGATGATGGACTGCGGGGTGATGTTATTCTGCTCGTTATACTGCTCCTGAATGGTGCGGCGGCGATTGGTTTCGCTGATGGCCCGCTTCATACTGTCCGTGTAAACGTCGGCATACAGAACTGCGCGGCCGTTCAAGTGGCGCGCGGCGCGGCCCATGGTCTGGATGAGCGATCCGGTGGAGCGCAGGAAGCCTTCTTTATCGGCATCCAGGATGGCGACGAGCGAAACCTCCGGCAGGTCCAAGCCTTCGCGCAACAGGTTGATACCGACGATCACGTCGAGTTCGCCCCGGCGCAGATCGCGCAGAATCTTCATGCGGTCCAGCGCTCCGATCTCGGAATGCAAATAAGCGCACTTCACGCCGACTTCGGTGTAGTATTCGGACAGATCTTCAGCCATGCGTTTGGTTAAAGTGGTGACCAGAACTCGCTCGTTGAGCTCCACCCGCCGGCGGATTTCGTGCAGCAGGTCGTCCACCTGGCCTTTGATCGGCCGCACGTCGATTTGCGGGTCCACCAAGCCGGTGGGCCGGATAATTTGCTCCACAACCACGCCGGCGGACTTGGTGAGCTCATAGGGGCCGGGGGTGGCGGAGACATAGAGCACCTGGTTCACGCGATTTTCAAACTCTTCAAAAGTGAGCGGGCGGTTGTCCATCGCGCTGGGCAGGCGGAACCCGTAATTGACGAGCACTTGTTTGCGCGAACGATCGCCATGATACATGCCTTGCAGTTGCGGGATGGTTTGGTGGCTCTCGTCCAGAAACAGCAGATGATCGCTGGGAAGATAGTCGAGCAATGTCGGCGGCGCTTCACCGGGCAAACGGCCGGAAAAATGCCGCGAGTAATTTTCGATTCCGTGGCAATAGCCGATCTGGCGGATCATCTCGAGATCGAACATAGTGCGCTGGTACAGGCGTTGCGCTTCCACCAGTTTGCCGCCCTTTTCGAGTTCCTTCTGCCACCATTCCAGCTCCGTCTCGATGCTGCGCAGCGCGTTCTCGCGAGATTCGGGCGTCATTACGTAATGAGTCTTGGGGTAGATCGGCAGACGCAAATAGGTCTGGCGGACCTGTCCAAGCAGCGGGTCGATCTGGCTGAGGCTCTCCACTTCATCGCCCCACAGCTCAATGCGATAGGCGTTATCGTCGTAAGTGGGGAATACTTCGATAACGTCGCCGCGCACGCGAAACGTTCCGCGCGTGAAGCTGTGATCGTTGCGCTCATAGAGGATTTCCACCAGGCGCGAGACAATCTGCTGGCGCGAGATCTTCTGACCTTTTTCGAGCATCAGCAGCATTCCGTAATAGGCTTCCGGCGACCCGAGACCGTAGATGCAGCTGACGCTGGCGACGATGACGCAGTCCCGGCGCTCGAATAGCGAACGCGTGGCGGAAAGCCGGAGCTTGTCCAGTTCGTCGTTGATGGTGGCTTCCTTTTCGATGTAGATGTCCCCGGAAGGCATGTAGGCTTCGGGCTGATAGTAGTCGTAGTAGCTGACGAAGTACTCGACGGCATTGCCGGGGAAGAATGTTTTGAACTCGTGATAGAGCTGCGCGGCCAGCGTCTTGTTGTGGGCCAGGACCAGCGCGGGCCGTCCGGTCTTCTCGATCAACTGAGCCATGGTGTAGGTCTTGCCGGACCCGGTAACGCCCAGCAACACCTGATGCTTTTCGCCGTCCAGCAAGCCGCGGAAGAGTTGGTCGATAGCGGCGGCCTGATCGCCACGCGGGCGGTAATCCACACCCAGATGAAAGGCCATGCCCCTAGGATAACGGGTGCGTCAAGGGGCGGATTGGGGATTAGGGGTTGGGGACCGGGGGCCAGGCACGGAGTGGAATGATTGGGGAGCTATTGCTTGTCGGCTTCTTTCTGCGGCTTGAATTCCGTCGCAAGGCGCTGGCCATCGGCTAATTGAGCGGCCTTCAGTTTCTTGGCGATGAGGTCGCGCTGTGTCTTGCATCCGTCGTTGCCCTTCGCCGCGCAGATGTTCAGCCACTTGTAAGCCTGCACATAGTCGCGCTTCACGCCTTGTCCGGAGCCGTACATGGCGCCCAGGTTATGCTGGGCATCCGTGTAGTCCTGCTCGGCGGCTCGCCGGAACCAGTTGGCGGCCTCCGCCGGACTCTGCGGAACGCCATGCCCGTCCAGGTACAGCAGGCCCATATTGTACTGCGCTATTGGATCGCCTGCCTCAGCCATTGGGCGCCATTCTTTCGCGGCACCAACGTAGTCGCCCTTCTGATACGCGTCCAACCCGGCCTTGAAATCGGCCAATGCCGGACCGCAGAGAATTATAGCGGCGAGGGTGAACAGGGTCGGGAACAGCGACATTTTTCGCATGCACAAAACGCTCCTACCCGTATTGAAGCACATGGAAACGATTTGGTTTCGGGGCTCGGCTAGGACGCGCCGCTTACTCACGTGCGCGGTTCAGTAGATTCCGAGCGTTACAGAACCGCGACCAATGCGGACGGTTTCACACACGCTCTCGCGTGCGCGGTTCAGTGGATTCCGAGCGTTACAGAACCGCGACCAAAGGGAGTGGCCAATGCGGACGGTTTTCACACACGCTCTCCGTGCGCGGTTCAGTAGATTCCGAGCGTTACAGAACCGCGACCGTGAGGGAGCGGCCCGCAGAGGGTGCGGCGGCCATTTGTAAGGGATAGCAAAGATACGTGTGCAGGATGTACTTGGGGCTGGATGTGGGCGGCCGTCCCGCGTGAGGGAACAGCCAAAGGGGAGGAAAGGCGATCAGCTTACCCGGTTCCGGCGCGATGGCTGGCAGGCGTCATGATCGCTCGAAGAGTCAAAACGGCTCGAAGAGTCAAAACGATCGATGAGCGCCTGGCAATGTTCCGGCGAGAGCGCGCCGCCGAAGACCATGACGTGGTCGGAAAGCGACGTATTGCCAACCAGCGTCTTTAGAGCTCCTGAATGGATGGTGGAGCTCAGGGGGCGAATATTGTCACGCCGTTTCGACAGCTAACAGCCCGTAGTATTAGTCGCTCCCTAACGGTCGCGGTTCTGTAACATGCGGAATCTACGGAACCGCGCACGTCAGTAAGCGGCATCTTGGCACTACAGCCACGGGCTGCTACGGCTCCAGCAGGAAGCGCTTGGATTCTTCCACGAACAGATCCAGGCGATCATGATGCACCCAATGCCCGGCGCCGGGAACCTTTACCAGGCGATGATTCTGGATGGACGAGGCGCGGTCGTCGGTATCCGGATCTGGCAGCCAGCTTTCCACTCCCCAGAAGAGCAGGACGGGCGAGGTAATCCTGGAGAATATGGCGCGCAGGTCGGCGATGCCGTGGCCGAACGGCGGAAGGACGCGGACATAGTTGTCGAATTTCCAGCTCAAGGAGCCGTCGGCATTCCAATTGGTGCCGTGCAGGGTGAGGTGGCGCGCCACTTCGTCGGACAGGTGCGGATTTGCTTCTTTCATCCGCGTGACGGCGGCTTCGAGCGTCGGGTAGTTGCGGGTCTCGGGCCGTTCTAAATTGCGGACGTCTTCAATCCAAGCCCGCAAGCGTTCAGGCGCCGGATTGTGGATGCGATGCGAAGCCGGAAATCCCAGGCCTTCGATGGCGATTACTTTGCCCGCCCGCGCCGGATAGATGCCGGCGTAAAGCAGGGTGAGGATCCCGCCGAGCGAATGCCCGATCAGATGGACCGGGCCGCCGCCCAGCAAGTCCACCAGGGTGGTGATATCGAGAACATGCTCGGGGATGCTGTAGCTGGCTCCCGGCGCCCAGGCGCTGTTGCCGTGCCCGCGCAAATCCATGGCGTAGACGTGAAAGTGCTCGCGCAGGGAGCGGGCCACCCAATCCCAATTGCGGGCGTGATCCAGGCCGCCATGCACCAACAGTAGCGCCGGCTTGCCGTCTTGCCCCCAATCCCAGAATTGCAACTTCAGCCGATCGGAATAGTAATAGTGAGAGACGGGTTCCAATCCACCTATTGTACGAGGCTCGGTTGTAGGCTCGTAATGCACTGACGGGCCGGGCCGCTGAGCCCGCGTGTGCCCGGCGGCTACTGCTTGCTGTACAGCGTCTGCTCGCGGACTTCGGCGTGGTGCCGCACGTCGATTCCCTTCACCAGGAACAGAACGTCCTCGGCGATGTTGGTGGCATGGTCGGCGATCCGCTCCAGGTTGTGGGCGATGAACATCAGATCCACCGCGCGCGGGATGGTGGTGCTCTGTTCCTGCATGAACGCGACCAGTTCCTTGTACACCGCGTCGCGCAGGCGATCCACTTCGTCATCCGACAGCAGGACGCTACGGGCCAGATCTTCGTCACGCTTGACCAGCGCGTCCAGACTTTTGCGCACCATGCTTTCGGCCAAGTTGGCCATTTGGGGAATGTCGATCAGCGGCTTGACCGGCGGCTCGCGCATCAACGACATGGCGCGCTGGGTGATGTTCACCGCCAGATCGCCCATGCGCTCCAGATCGCCGTTAATTTTGATAACAGCAGTTAGGAACCGCATGTCCCGGGCCATCGGTTGATAGAGCGCGAGCAGGCGCGTGGCGTATTCATCAATCTCGATGTCCTTCTGATTGATGAGCGCCTCTTTCCACAAAACCTCTTTGGCGGCTTGCTCATCGCGTTGCACCAGCGCGTCGACACTCTGGTGGATAGCCGATTCCACCAGGCCCGCCATTTCCAGCAGACGGCTCTGCATTTCGTCGAGTTCTTCTCTGAAGTGGATCAACGCGATATCATCCTTCCGATGGCAGCTGCAGCGGCCGCCTGAATCAACCGAACCGTCCCGTGATGTAATCTTCCGTCTCACGTTTAGATGGGCGCTTGAAGATGATCTCAGTCTTGTCGAACTCGATCAAATTGCCCAGCAGAAAGAAGCCGGTGAACTCCGCCACGCGCGCGGCTTGCTGCATATTGTGCGTCACAATCACCTGCGTGCACTGGTCTTTAAGGGTGAACAGCAAGTCCTCGATCTTGGAAGTGGCAATCGGATCGAGCGCCGAACAGGGCTCGTCCAGCAGCAAAACTTCCGGATCCACCGCCAGAGCGCGCGCGATGCACAAACGCTGCTGCTGGCCGCCCGACAAACCATATGCGGATTGATGCAGCTTGTCCTTCACTTCGTCCCACAACGCGGCCCGCTTGAGGCTGTGTTCTACGATATCGCCGATGGAGCGGCCCGCCTTCAGCCCGTTCACTTTCACGCCGTAAGCGATATTCTCAAAGATCGATTTGGGGAACGGATTGGGGCGTTGAAACACCATGCCCACGCGGCGGCGCAATTTGGTGACATCCACATCCAGCACATTTTGCCCGTCCAGCAAGACCTGCCCTTCGTAGCGCGCATTTTTCACGGTTTCGTTGATTCGGTTCAGCGTGCGCAAGAAAGTGGACTTTCCGCAACCGGAGGGGCCGATCAACGCGGTGATTCGCTTCTCGGGAACTTCCAGGCAGATATCGTGCAGCGCGTGGAAAGCGCCGTAAAAGAAATTAAGGTTCACCGCTTGCAGTTTGGGTCTTGCCGCTACCTCAGGCTGCACGCCGGAGGGCACGTTGGGTGGGGCGGTTGTGTCACTCATTTTAGCGGATTCCGGTGTGGCTGCCATATTCTTAGGTTACTATCCCCTTTGCGCGGATGCTCCGCGCGACAACACCCAGCGGGATGCGATGTTTGCGATCAAGACCAGCACCAGCAGCACCAAGCCGGCGGCCCAGGCTTGACGATGCCAGTCGTCGTACGGCGACATTGCGTGAGTGAAAATGATCACCGGGAGCGACGCCGTAGGCTCGTTCAGTGTGTTGGCCCAGAATTGATTGTTCAAACTGGTAAAGAGCAATGGCGCGGTTTCTCCCGCCACGCGGGCCACACCCAGGATCATGCCTGTCAAGATGCCCTGTTTGGCGGCGGGTACGATTACCGAGATGATTGTGCGGGTCTTGCTCGCGCCCAGCGCGAGCGAACCTTCGCGGAGCGAATTAGGGACGCCGCGGAGAAACTGTTCGGTGGCGCGCAGGCCGATAGGGATCATCATCAGGCTCAAGGCAAAGCCGCCGGCCCACGCGGAGAAATGGCGGGTGGGCACCACGATGACGGTCCAGGCGAAGATTCCGATGACGATCGAGGGCACGCCGTTCAAAGATCGGCGGTGTAGCGGATCATCATCGGCACCGCCTTGCCGCCAAACTCCGCCAGGTAGATGCCGCCCAGGAATCCCACCGGAATGCCGATAGCCGCAGCGATCAAAATCATTATGCCGCTGCCTAGAATGGCATTTGCCATGCCTCCGCCGGTTTCACCTGGAGACAGGGGCAGCTTGGTGAAGAAATTCCAATCCACGGAGCGCCAGCCGTTGACTACCAGATAGCCCAGGATGAGGAACAGAACCGACACGGTAATAACGGTGCAGATGCCGGTGACCGTCAGCATCACGTTGTTCACGATGTTGCGGCGCGCGATCCGTTCCATTAGGGTTGCTTGGATCCCCTTCCCGTGGTGGCGATGATCAATAATTGGGCGGCAGCATTGAGGACCATAGTCAGCGCGAACAGCACCAAACCGAGTTCGACCAGAGAGCTGAGAAAAATATCGCCCGTGGCTTCGGTAAACTTATTGGCGATCATGGCGGCGATAGTGTAGCCGGGCGAAAGCAGGAGGCGTGAATGCCGGTATCGTTGCCGATGACCATCGTAACGGCCATGGTTTCTCCCAAGGCACGAGCCAGAGCGAGGAAAATGGATCCGATAATGCCGAGGCGGGCGAACGGCACGACGACTTGCCACGTGGACTCCCATTTGGTAGCGCCCAGCGCGAGCGCAGCTTCCCGTTGTTCGCGAGGAACGGCCAGCAGCGCCTCGCGGGAGATGGAGATGATGAACGGGAAGGTCATGATGGCTAGGATCACGCCGGCCGTAAGGTAACCGACTCCATAAGCCGGTCCCTGGAACAAAGGAAGAAAGCCGAGCGTGTGCTTAAGGAACGGCTCAATGTACTGGCGCATGATCGGTACCAATGTAAAGTACGCCAGCATGCCGAGAATCACGCTGGGCACCGCGGCCAGCAACTCCACCAGGAACGTGCAGGCGTTGGACAGCTTCGGCGGCGCCAACTCGGAAAGGAAGATTGCGGCGCCCACTCCCAACGGGACGGAAATCACCAGAGCGATGAAGGACGTTAGCACGGTTCCGTAGATGAAGGGCAACGCGCCGAACTGGTCGGTATTGGGATCCCAAGTTTTTCCCGTGAGAAAGCTAAATCCGAATTTGGCGCGCGAAGGCCCGGAGTGAATCCAGAGTTCGTACACCAGGAACACGGTGACCAGAAACACGCTGGCTGCAAAGATAAACGTGACCAGGTGAGCGATCTGATCCCCGTCACGCCAAGATTCGGTCATCTTCCGCGGACGCGATTGCGGTGGCGCGGTTACTACGGCGGTTGCCATGTCAGAACTTCACTTTATCAAAGCGATCTGCTTCTGCTCCTTGGCGACGACCGTTTGGGGAGCGGCGCATAACTCAGCCCTTGAGCATCCGCCTGGCCCGCGGTGAGCATCCACTGCAAGAACTCCGTGATCGACTTTTTCTTGGTTGCGTTGTCGATTTTGTCCGGGATCAGCAGCCAGGTGAAGCTCGAAATCGGGTAGGCGTTTTTACCGGCTGCGTCGGTGATGGAGACGCGGAAGTCTGCCGGCATTTCCTTGGCCGCGCCCGCGGCGGCATCGGTGACCGTACTGAAATCCGCTTTCACGAAATTGCCGGCTTTGTTCTTGAGAGAACCGTATTCCATTTTGTTCTGGACCGCGTAGATCAGTTCGACGTAGCCGATCGAATCCGGCGTCTGCTTCACCAGTCCAGCCACCCCTTCATTACCCTTGCCACCCAGCCCTACGGGCCAATTCACGGATGTGTTGACGCCGACTTTCGATCTTCCACTCGGGGCTCACCTTGGACAGATAGTCGCTGAATACGAAGCTGGTGCCGCTGCCCTCGGACCGATGGACCACGGTGATGTCTGTCGTTGGGGAGATTACGCCCGGATTGTCTTCTTGACCAGCGCGCGATCGTTCCACTTCTTTATGTTGCCCAGGTAGATGTCCGGACAGTGTAGCGGCGGAGAAATTCAGGATTGGCCGCTCCCGGAACGTTATAAGTGGGACGATGCCGCCGAGCACGGTCGGGAAATGCAGCACTTTGAACTTGGTGACCTTCGACAATTTGTTCGTTGGTCATGGGCATATCGGAAGCGCCGAAGTCCACTGTGCCTTCGGTGAGCTGGCGGATTCCGCCGCCCGAACCGATGGATTGATAATTGACCTGGATATCGGAGTGCATCTTGTGAAATTCTTCAAACCACTTTTGATAAATGGGGGCGGGGAACGTGGCCCCCGCCGCATTGATGGTCTCGGCCGAGGCTGCCACCGAAGCGGCCGCCACCAAGAACGTAATCCAAAAAATCTGTTTCTTCATGAATCGAGTCCTTTCTCGGGGCGGGGGCGACTCAGGTCACCCCCGCTTCTTATTGACGCGCTAAAACTTTGGCATGCTGCCGGGCAGCGTATACCGGACGTCGAAGTAGATTGTGTTGTCGTGAGTTGCGTCCGGACCTGTCCCGATATACCAGGGGTTGCGCGTCAGCCATTCGTACTGGCCTATCAGGTTGATAGCGCCATACCGCGGACTGGCCCACATGGTCTGGTTGAAGCCGAACGTGATTTCCTGAATGGCCTTGTTCTGGCTGTTGGACGAACCCGAGTAACCGTAACCCACTAGCTTTCCGTTGGTGTCAATTACCGGGTCCTTTCCGATATAGATACCGCCGTAATAGCCGAACAGAAGGAACTTGCCCACCCTGGCTTCGAAACCATCCACGGTGCCGCCGGAGTGGAGCGCGCTCAACGCGCCGTTGGCGTTCACCACCACATCCGGAGCTTGTCCGAACAGATAACGTCCTTCGCCATCTCCCCAGAAGTTGGTCGTGATTAGCCGGAAGCCCGGGAAAATCTCGCCGTTCAGTCCGAGCTGGATGCCGGCGCCCTTGGTAGTGTTATAGACGGGACTGGTCAGGGTTGCGGGATTGACGATTTTGAAGGTGCTAACTACGCCGGCGACTTCGGCGTGAAAGCGCGAGCTCGGGTCCCAAGCGAACTTCGAGATGAAGTCCGGGGTAAGTTGGGGCGCCGCATTCACCAGGTTAGCGCCGTCCAGCTGAGTGCCGGAGAGCGCAGTGTACGCGGCCGGCAAGACGATGGAGGAACCGCCCGCGGAACCGCCAATATACTGGTCCGGGTTCTCAACCGACAAGCCCCACGTTGCGGTATTGCCGAAGTGATAGAGGACACGCATACCCGGCTGGCGAGTCCAGGTCAGGCCTGCCATGTAATTCACGTCAAAGACTTGCGAATAGAACAGATCGCCTGGCAGCGGCGAGATGCCTATGCGGTTCGGCGTGAGCATACTCCAGCTTTGGCCGGCCAGAAATTCCCAACCGTTCTTTCTCACGTCCACCCAGTACAGACGAAGGCGGGGGACGAAAGCGCCATTGGTGACCGTGATTCCGGTTGAGCCGCTTTGGCCCAGGAAGTCGAACTCGTTATAGCCGATGAAGTGAACGCCCTTCCAGTCTCCATCGATGCGGAAGCCAATGCGGCTGTTCTGAGGGCTGAAGCGGCTTTCGGAAAGCTTTCCGTTGACCACATTGTTGTAGGGAACGCTGCCGAAATTGCTTCCGATACCCGATGCCGCGTTCTTGTCTCGCCACACGAAGGTCGCATCCATAAACCCGACTGGGGTAATGCAGACGCTGCCGAACCGCAAATAAGGCGGCACTGAATTCGTGTCCGGAGGCCCGTCGCACGGATTGCCGGCCGTTCCGGCTGCTTGTCCCCGATTCACTGTGGGGGCAATTGCGGGAGCAATTGCAGGCGCGATCGAGGGAATGATCGGCGTGGTGCTGGCCACTTCCCCGAGCGCTTTGCTGCGCGGCAAGGCAAAACTGTCCGGCCCGCTTTGCGCTGGCGTGCTGGACGCCTTTTCAATGAGCTTCCTCTCCTCTTCGATTGCCGACTTCAGCGCATCAATCTGCTTCTGCTGCGCGGCCAGTTGGGCCTTCAGAGCGGCAACATCGTTGTCTGTCGTTTGCGAGGCTGCCGGCGCCGGAGGCGCGGGCGTTTGTCCCGACAGCGATGTGCCAAACAGAATCGCGGAGCACAGAGTCACACTTACTAGCGTTTTAGCTTTCATCATCTCCATCCCACATTGGGTTTTTTCCAAGATTTTGTTCCAAAGCGAGGCGGTGACATTTGTGACCGCCTTACGGAGGATAGCCCCGGTGCGTTAGTGAAAAATGACAGTTGCGTTAAAATCGCGTTACAAGGTGAGTTACGCTGTTGGAAGCTCGATGGTAAATTCGGAACCTTCGCCCAGCCGGCTATGCACCTGGATGGTTCCACCCATCTGTTCCACGGCGTGCTTGACGATGGAAAGGCCCAGACCGGTCCCGCCCATGGCGCGTGATCGAGCCTTATCGGCGCGGTAGAAACGCTCGAAGATACGCGGAAGATCTTCGGACGGAATGCCGATGCCGGTGTCGCCGATCAGAATGCGCACTTTGCCGTTGTTGCGGCGCATTTCCACTTGTACTTCGCCGTTCGGGCGATTGAACTTTACCGCGTTATCCAAGAGGTTGACGAAAACCTGCTCCAGCCGCAGCTCATAACCGACCACTTTCAGATCGTCCAGTTTTTCACACAATAAGCGCACGCCTTGCACCCGCGCCGTCGATTCTACGGTGCGCAAAGCGGATTCGAGCGCGGCGCGAATGGATACCGGTTGGGGCGGAGCGGTGCGAGCGGTGGATTCGAGTTCGGAGAGCGACAATAAATCGGACGCGATATTGCTCAGCCGCGTAGCCTGCGCCAGGATGATTTCGACGAAGCGGCGGTTGTTTTCCAGGTCCTCCAGTGCGCCGTCGAGCAGGGTTTCGGCGTAACCGCGAATGGCTGCCAGCGGAGTTCGCAGTTCGTGCGACACGTTGGCCACGAAATCCCGGCGGACCCTTTCCAGGCGCTCCAGTTGGGTGACATCGTGCAGAATCGCGAGTGCTCCGCGCGTGGCTGGCGGTCCCAACGGCCCAGCCAGTACTTCGAAGGAGCGCGCGCCGGCGCCGGGCAAAGTCAAGCGCTGTTCCACGCGCTCGCCAGTGGAGATCACGCTGGTCATGATCTCGCGCAGCCCAGGGTCGCGCACCAGCTCCAGCAGCGGCATGCCGGGAACTACCGGAAGGCGCGCGTCCACCGTGCGCGCGAATGAATAATTACAGAATGTTACGCGCAGATCCTTGTCGACGGCGAGCACGCCTTCCAGCATGCTGGACAAAATCGCCTCGCGACGCGCACTTTCCAGCTTCAGACTTTCCACCAGCTCGCGGATACGGGGCGCGGTTCGCTGCAGCGAGCGCGCCAGCAGGCCCAGGTCGTCGTCACCGGCCGGCAGCGGCTGCTCGAAAACTGGCGGGTCCAGCAAGCGCTCGGCGTAAGCGCGCAACTGAGCCACACGGAGCGAAAAGGATCGCGTAAAGAGAAACGCGAGAAGGCCCGCCAGCGCCAACACTGCCAGCGTGACCCCCAGGAGTGGACGCCATAGCTCGGCGCTGTGCTGCGCCACATACAGGTCCATTCCGAGCAGCGAAGCCGCGAGCAGTGCAAAGCCGCTCCACAGGAATCTACGAATAATGCGACCGCTCACGGAATCTGGTGACAGTATACTCGTTCCAGGATGGTTCACCAAGCACAAATGGGAGAGAAAAGAACCGAAGACGGGGTGCTTGATGTGGCTGCAATTCGCCGGGGATTGTTGCAGTGGTATGACAAGCACAAGCGCGATTTGCCTTGGCGGCGCACACAAGATCCTTATCGCATCTGGATTTCCGAGATCATGCTGCAGCAAACTCGCGTGGCCGCGGTGATCCCGTATTATGAACGCTTCCTGACTTTGTTCCCGGACGTTTCCGCGTTAGCGTCGGCCCCCGAACCAGAGCTGCTGGCGGCTTGGGCCGGATTGGGATACTACACGCGTGCGCGCAATTTACAGAAGGCCGCGCGCGCCATCGTCCAGTTGCCGCGGTTTCCGGGCGATTATGCGGCGCTATGCGAGTTGCCGGGCGTGGGCGATTACACGGCGGCCGCAGTGGCCAGCATTGCCTTCGGGATGCCGCACGCGGTGCTGGATGGAAATGTTCTGCGCGTGCTGAGCCGCATGACCGCGGAGCGCGGCAACGTCAAGTCCGATGCCGTGCGCAAGAAACTGCGGACGCTGGCCCAGACCTTGCTGGATCGCCCGAAACCCGGCGAGTTCAATCAAGCCTTGATGGAGTTGGGCGCTATCGTCTGTGTGCCGAAGCAGCCCATGTGCGGCGATTGCCCCGTCCGCCCGCACTGCCAGGCGCGACAGCAGGGTATCGAGAACCAGTTGCCGTTGACAGGCGCTCGTCCCAGCGCGAACCGGCAGAAGAAACAATTACTCGTGATAGAAAAGGCAGGTAAGATTCTGCTTTGGCAACGCCCGTCCGACAGCAGGCGTCTGGCGGGGTTCTGGGAGCTTCCGGAGCGCGAACAAGTAAGCAATGCGACGGTGCATGGCGAGGTAGCCGGTTTTCGTCACACTATCGTCAACACGACATACTTAACAGAGGTTTATCGAGCCACAGTCCTATCCCGTCCCAAAGGGTTTCAATGGCTGCCGAAAAACAAGCTCGGGGACTTGCCGCTGAGTACCATTGCTAAGAAAGCATTGATCCTTCTCGCCCGAACCGCCGCACAATAACCTTCGTAACTTTCTGCCGATAAGAAAGTCTATGTTAGAGATGAACCGTCCTCTGCTGCTCGCCCTTCTCATGCTCATGCCGGCTGGGCTTTTTGCCGAGAGCGCAACCCCCAGCATCGGGTATACCGGCGCCCCCACCGATCACGGCGGTAAGGACTGTAGCACCTGTCACAATAGCTTCGGTGCAGCCAATAGCGACAAGACCGGCTCGCTGAAAGTAACGGTGAGCGATTATGTTCCGAGCGTACAGCAGCTGATTCACATCGTCGTGCAGAACCCCAACGCGTCCCGGTGGGGCTTTCAAATCACGATTCGCGAGCAGAGCGATGAGACGCTCTCGTCGGGGACGTTTGCTGTGCCGAATGCCACAGCGCCGGTGCAAGTAGTGTGCGACGACGGCTCGCAGTTCGGGTCCGCGGCGCCTTGTGCCGGCAACATTGCGCGTCAGTTTGCCGAGCACCTGAACGCCCCGCGCGGCCCGACCGACACAGCCTACGAGTTTGACGTTTTGTGGACGCCGCCTTCGCAGGAGATCGGCCGGCTGCAGGTCTATGTCGCCGCCGTTGCCGCGGACGGAGACGGCACTCCTCAGGGTGACCGTGTCTATACTTTCACGCAGCCGCTTGCCAACGCGGGAGCCTGCTCCCTAGGGGGACAGCCGGTGTTCCAAAGTGTGTTGAACGGAGCGTCGTTTGAACCGAACTTTTCGTCCGGGGCCATGGTCTCCATCTTCGGGTCCGGATTTCAGACCTCAGGGCGCCAGCGGATTGCCGGCCTGGGCGATTATGTGAACGGCGCGTTTCCCACCGAACTGGGATGCGTGGGGGTGGAGGTTACCGGGCCGGGCATTCCGCAACCAGTCCAAATACCAATCGCATACGCGAGCTTCGGTCAGATTAACGCGCAGATGCCGGAATTCACGGGCACTGGTGCAGTGACGCTCACGGTTGTACTCGATCCGGGAAGTGAGAACGGGTTGAGCAGCGCCGTGGCTACGCTCAATTCGTTGCAGCCATTCTCGCCGGCGTTCTTCGTGTTTCCAAATTCGATGAGCATCGCAGCCGAGGAGGCGGGAACCGG
The DNA here is from genome assembly GCA_963747945.1 of Bryobacterales bacterium. GTDB lineage: Bacteria > Acidobacteriota > Terriglobia > Bryobacterales > Bryobacteraceae > Palsa-89. The sequence continues at coordinate 202,845 of CAVVHB010000019.1, read as the reverse complement.
ATCGCTGGTGGCCGACTCCAGCGTGGTGGCCGGAGCATCGCCGGCCAAGCCCGGGGACGTAGTCTCTCTTTTCGGCACTGGATTTGGGGACGTGAGCCCGGCGGTTCCGGTAGGGCAACTGGCCACTGCAACGGCCTCTTTGACCAATTCCATTACGGTCACCATTGGCAGCACCACGCTCGCGTCAACTGACATTCTCTATGCCGGGCTCTCCCCTGGCTCCATCAGCGGACTGTATCAATTCAACGTTCGAATCCCGGCAGGAACCGCGAGCGGCGAAGTTCCGGTAACGATTGCCATCGGCGGGGAGCAAACGCAGGCAGGCGTAACCATTCCCATCCAATAGCGGAAAGGATTCCGACTTCTGGATTCCGACCTCCAGATTCTCCGGTGTTGTACCATAGCAGTTTAGCTCGATGCAATCTAGTTCCATCAAAGACCTGTTCGAGGTCCTCAAGCCCGGCAGTAAGGATTGGATCCTGGCTAACTCGATTGACCCGAGCCGCTTGCCCGCGCATATCGCCATCATCATGGATGGTAACGGCCGCTGGGCCCGGCGCCGCAACCTCCCGCGTGTGGCGGGGCACAAAGCCGGCATGGAACCGGTGCGGAGCACGATAGAGACCTGCACACGGCTCGGCATACGGGCGTTAACGCTGTATGCCTTCTCGGCGGAAAACTGGAAGCGGCCGCGCACTGAAGTGGATATGCTCTGGCGATTGCTGCGGCTGTATCTGAGCCGGGAGCTGCCTGACCTGCTCCGCAACGGGATTCGCTTCACGTGCATGGGCCGGATGGATCAGCTTCCCGCGCCCGTACGCCAGGAGCTGGAAACCGCCATCGAGGCTACCTCCCGCAACACCGGCATGCGGCTGAACGTCGCCATCAACTACAGCGGCCGAGCGGAGCTGGTGGACGCGATCAACGCCATCATCGAAGATGCGCGCCTGGAGGGAACGCTGCGCGATTTGCGCATCGACGAGCAGGCCATAGCGGCGCGGCTCTACACCGCCGGTCTTCCGGATCCCGATCTTCTGATCCGGACTTCGGGCGAAATGCGCATCAGCAATTTCCTGCTCTGGCAAATCGCCTACGCCGAGCTGTACGTAACCGATACGTTGTGGCCAGACTTTCGTCGCGCCGATCTGCTGCACGCCATTCTGGAGTACCAGAAGCGCGACCGCCGCTTCGGCGGCCTGGGCCCAGCCGCCAACGACGATTGGGTGGAAGCGGCCGGCTCCCTCGCCCGATGAAGCGCGTCCTCACGGCGCTTCTCCTCATTCCGTTCTTCTGCTACATCGTGCTGTGGGCGCCGCAGTGGGCGTTTCTGGTGACGGTGGCGGCGGTCGCGGTGCTGTGCTTTCGCGAGTACAGTGAGCTGGCGGCGTTGCACGGAGTCGCCAAACCAGGGGCTGTTCGGCTACGTGGCCGGGTTGCTGTTGTTGCTGCTGCCCGGCAAAGACGGCGCGCTGCTGGTTCTGATTGCGATTCTCGCGATGTCGCTCGCGCTGCGATCGCGCCAGATGGCACAAGCTTTGCCGGACGCGGCGGCGCTGCTGCTTGGGGTGGTGTACGTTTTTGGCTCATTGCGCTGCGGCATCGAATTGCGCGCCATCAGCGCCGTACTGGCTCTTCTTTGCCTTGTCGCTCAATTGGGCGGGCGACATCGCCGCGCTTTACGTTGGCCGAAGCCTCGGGCGGCACAAGCTCGCCCCCGAAGTCAGCCCGGCGAAGTCGTGGGAAGGCTCCATTGCTTCTACCGTGACCTCGGTCATTTATGGCGCTCTCTACTTTCCGCGCCTGCTACCCTCCGCGCCGCTGGCGGAAGCTTTGGGGCTGACGGTGATTGCCAACATCGCCGGGCAACTGGGCGACCTGTGCGAATCGGCCATCAAGCGCGGAGCCGGGGTGAAGGACAGCGGCAATCTGCTCCCGGGCCATGGCGGCTGGCTGGACCGGTTGGATAGCAGCCTGTTCGCGCTGCCGGTGGTTTATTTGGTGGTTAGCAATTTCGGCTGGTGAGCAAATATGGTTCCAAGTCCTCGTCTGGGCGGCTTTCGCGGCGAGTTCCTGTGGGAATTTGAGATCGTCGAGCGGCAGTTAATCGCGCTTGCCCAGGCGATTCCAGAAGATCGATACGAATGGCGGCCAGCGGCGACGGCGCGGTCGGTATCCGACGTGTTCGTTCACGTCGCGTTGGGCAACTTCTTGCTCTTGGATGCGGCCGGCGCTGCGCTGCCCGTTGATCTTTACGGCGAGATGAACACGCACGGCATGGAGCGCTTGTGGGCACTCGTGCGGAAGAACGATGAGATGGGCGAGAGCCTTCGCGACAAAACTTCAGTAGCCGGCCTCCTGCAGCGTTCCCTGCAGTCTGTTCGGCGAGTATTTCTCGAATCGGACGAGACTGAGTTGAACCGCCCGCTGCAGTTCTTCGGCGAGGAAACGACGGTTCGGCGTGTTTACTTGAGATCGCTCGCGCACATGCACGAACACATGGGGCAAATGATCGCATACACGCGCTCTATGGGAATGAATGCACCGTGGCCGGATTGGCGGCCTGACCGGCGCTAGGGAGGAGAGTCAGCAATTTCGTCTGGTAAGCACCGCGTGCTCGATGGCGCGTTCAATGTACAGCGTGGCGAAACTGGAAAAGTTTTCGGTGTTGCTATCGGGGAAGGCGCGAACCGCCTGCATCAGAGCGTTATGTCCAACGATGATCAAATCCAAAATGTGAATGTCATCGCTAGGATGCTTCTTCGTGATGGCGACCACGAGCGCCAAGTTCGCTTCCACCAAATCCTTCTTGGCAACTTCCGCTTGCTCGTCGTGCGCTCGAATGTGCCGTACGCATTCCGCCTCCTGCTCTCGCGTCAACGGCGGAACCTTGCGAACTTCGGCTAAGTAAACTTCTACCGGACCGTCCATTCCGACTCCTGAATTCTGACTTCTGACTTCTCTTCAGTGTATCGTCCGCGTCTTGCGATTCATATAATCCATCAGCAAATATTGCCCCAGATTATACGGTGTCGTGAAATACGCCTTGCCGCGGCACAGCTCCGTCACCTTCTGGACGAAATTCACCAGGCCAAAATCGCTCGCGAGCATGAAGGTGTTGATTAGAATGCCCTGCTTCTTGCAGCGCCCCACTTCTTCGAGCGTGCGGCTGATCACCAGCGGGTCCAGCCCGAAGGCGTTGCGGTACATGCGCCCGTCTTCGAGCGTCAACGCCGACGGTTTGCCATCGGTGATCATGATGATCTGCTTCATATCCTTCTTTTCCTGGTTCAGCAGCCGCTGCGCCAGGATCAGGCCGTCGCGCGTGTTGGTGTAATAGGGGCCCACTTGCACCCTCGCCAGATCCCCCAGCCGCAACTCCTCGGCGGAATCGTGGAACAGCACGCAGCGCAGGCTGTCGCCGGGATACTGCGTTCGAATCAGGTGCGCCAGCGCAAGCGCCACCTTCTTGGCCGGCGTGAAGCGATCCTCTCCATACAGAATCATGCTGTGGCTGCAATCCAGCATCAGCACCGTGGCGCACGAGCTTTGGTATTCGGCCTGGTGCACGTGCAAATCGGAATATTCCAGATTGAGCGGGACCTTTACCCCCTCGCGCTGAATTGCCGAAAACAAAGTTTGGCTGATGTCCAGGTTCAAGGTGTCGCCGAATTCATAGGGCTTCGCGGCGCCGCTGGTTTCCACGCCCGTGGCCAGATCGCGCGTATCGTGCGCGCCGAAGCTCGATTTTCCGAGCGAGCCCAGCAGATCCTTGAGCGTCTTGAATCCAAGGAAGTCGACGGATTTGTCGGTGATCTTAACATCCACTTTGCGATCGGCGTTGCCCGTGCCGCCCGGGCCGCTTTCATTGGCCTGCTGCTGATCGGTATTGATGTAGCCGTCGTCCACAAGCTTCTGGACCAGGCGATTCATCAGATCGTCCATCTGCTCCGGCGTCATGTTTTCGAGCGCTTGTTGAATGCGCTGGGCCTGCTCGGGGTCGAACGTGTCGCCCTGCTCGAGCGCCCGCTGGAGCGCGTTCTTCAGGTCTTCGAGCGTGTGCTGGTTCCACTCGCTGAAGCCCATGTACTGGTTCTGGAAGCCGCTTTCGAGGAAGAAATCCGAGAGCGCTTTGAGAAGATCTTCAGAGCTCAGTCCGAAATCATCGCCGGTGAAACGGGTGTAATGAATCCATTTCATGAACTGCCTGCTTCCTTAACGAAACTGCTGGTTCGTTAATTAAATTGCTGCTCGCTAATTAAACTGCCGCTTCCCTAATTGAACTGCCGCTCCCTAATTGAACTGCTTCCGCGGCGGCCGCCGGCCTTCGTTTCCTTCGGGTGGTTCACGCTTGCGTTCGCCGGCCGTGAATCCTACTTCCTCATTGCGGCTAATGCGGCGATGGGCGTAGAGTCCTTCCAGAATAAACTCGGCTGCCGATGCCCGCACCGCGTCCGGTTCGCTTGCGCCCAGGCCCAATGCCCCGGTCTTTTCGAGCAACCCCTGGATCTTCGCGAGTTGCTTCAGGATGTTCTCCGGAATCCACCGAATCGTCCATCTTGAGCGAGCCGCCTAGCTCGAACCATTGCACGATCTGCGCTACATTGACGCCTTCAAAATAGTTCGTGTAGATCTTGCCGACCGAAGTCTTGATCAATTCGCGTGCGATGTTATCGCCGCCTTTCAACTCGCCTTCGTATTCCAGTTCGAGCTTGCCGGTAATCGACGGCAGAGCGGCGTAGATATCCAGCACCCGGGGCACGGCCAAGTCTTCGCCGGCCTTCAGCGCCCGGCGCTCGGCGTTCGAAATGACGTTTTCGAGCGCTGAAATGGGCAGCCGCTGCGAGACGCCGGAACGCTTGTCCACGCGTTTGTCCTCCCGCGCCAGGAAAGCCAACTGCTCCACGATCTCGCGGATATAGTTCGGCACTTCCAGCCGAATCGGCGAAGGCCGTTCTACCCACGATTCCTGCTTGGTGATCGACAAGCCTTGTTCCACCGTCAGCGGATAGTGCGTGCGGATCTCGCTGCCGATGCGGTCCTTGAGCGGCGTGATGATTTTGCCGCGCGCGGTGTAGTCTTCCGGGTTGGCGGTGAACACCAGCATGATGTCGAGCGGCAGGCGTACCGGGTAGCCTTTGATCTGCACGTCGCCTTCCTGCATGATGTTGAACAACCCCACTTGGATCTTGCCCGCCAGGTCCGGCAATTCGTTGATGGCGAAGATGCCCCGGTTGGCGCGCGGTAGCAGGCCGTAGTGCACCGTCATTTCGTTGGACAGTTCGTGTCCGCCTCGAGCGGCCTTGATAGGATCGATGTCGCCGATCATGTCGGCGATGGTGACATCCGGGGTGGCCAGCTTCTCCACGTAGCGATGGTCGCGGTCCAGCCAGGCGATGTGCGCTTTGTCGCCTTGCTCGGCGATCAGATCGCGACAGCGCCGGCAGATCGGGTGCAGCGGATTGTCCCGGATTTCGCAGCCCGCGACGTAAGGCAGGTGCTCATCCAGCAACCCCGTGAGCATGCGGATGATGCGGGTCTTGGCCTGGCCGCGCAGGCCCAGTAGGATGAAATTGTGCCGCGACAGCACGGCATTGACAATCTGCGGGACCACGGTATCCTCGTAGCCCACCACGCCCGGGAACAGTTCGTCGCCACGTTGCAGTTTGCAGATCAGATTCTCGCGCAGCTCGCTTTTCACGGTCCGCTCACCGAGGTGCCGCTCGCCGAATTTGCTGCTTTTCAAGGCTCCAAGGGTCGAAGGTAGTTCAGGCATAGCAAGAAGTAGAGTCTACCAGGATTCTAACAGCAATCGGCGGTAGACGTGGCTTCAGCCGCGTTCCTTCTCAATTGATTTGGCATAACGCGGCTAAGAAAGCCGCGTGTACCACTTTTACTTCGCCTTCAGCAGCGCCTTCACCCCGTCCACACACAGCACCGCCGCGTGCTTCGATTCCGGGATCAGTCCCCCCACCGCGGATTCGATGGTGGCCGCCGTCAGCGTGGCCAACTCGGCGCGGGACTTCCCGATCATCCATTCAGTGAGTGCGGAGCCGCTGGCGATGGACGCCGTGCAGCCGCGAACCTTATAGCCCACTTCGGCCGCGCGTCCGTCTTCAAAGCGCGCGGACAAACGCAGGATATCGCCGCAAGCGGGATTGGAAATCTCAATCGTCACCGCGGGCGGCCCTAGTTCTCCAACGTTGCGCGGATTCTTGAAATGGTCGAGGAAGGCTTCGCTGTACAATGGGGCGTCTCCCCTTGATTATGCAACGTGAAGCGCAATGACGACGGTAGTAGCGGCGGTAATCGAACGTGACGGATCTGTTTTGATCGCTCAACGCAAGCGAGCGGCGCGGCATCCTTTGAAATGGGAGTTTCCCGGCGGCAAGGTGGAACCAGCCGAGACTCCGGAAGCCGCTGTTGTCCGCGAGCTCCAGGAAGAGCTGGCGATCCAGGTACAGGTAGGCCCCGAGATTGGCCGTTATGAATTCCAATATGAAGGGCGTTGGCCGATTATGCTGATGTTCTATCGAGTGACGGAGTTTTCAGGCGAGCCGAAGAACCTGGACTTTGAACAGATCCAGTGGGTTCCGCGCGAGCGCCTGGGCGACTACGATTTTCTGGAAGGCGACGCCGAGTTCCTCAAGAGCTACACGGCCTAAGTTACCGAGCCGCGGCCTTACCGAGCCGCGACCGTGAGGAAGCGGTCATCTCGGCTGCGGCAACCGGAAATCCACGTTGCGCTCGTCGTTCAGGCGCTGCGACAAATCGCGATCCACTAAATCGATACTGAGCTGATTGAGCGTGTGCTCGGCGCTCACGTAGTGCAGCGTGGCGCCTTCCATCCAATAGCCCAAAGCCTGGACGATGGTGTGGTCCCGCAGAGCGATCAAGTAAATGGTCGGCTGGTCACTCGCGGTGGCGCGCTGAGCGGCGGCCGCATCGGCATAAGGATGCGAAGGCGGCGCCTGGTACAACTTCAGCCCCGATTGATCTTGCGATTGCTGCTGCTGCTGTGGCTGCTGCTGGTCGCCCGAATAATCGCGTACCTGAGGATTCGCTTGCGGCGGCACGAAGTTCTGATTGATCACCACCGACGGCAGACCGCCCGATTGCGAGCCGTCATCGGCGTAGCCGGAGCCATAGCCGGGCGCGTACCCGTTCGAATAACCCGCGGCCGACTGGTCGCCATAATACCCACCGCCGTAATAGCCGCCGTAGTAAACCGGATACGGCACAATCACCGTGGAGCCATGCTGGGGATGAGATGCCCGCCCGGGATTCGCAAAGCCATGCGAAAAACCCGCGTTCGAAAATTGGCCGATGGGCGGCGTGGCCGTCGGTGCGTGTCCGGTTCCAGGGTACAAGATGCTGCCGAATCCGCCCAGGGACCACGTTCCACCCGAGTGTCCCTGGCCGAACGCGATTCCCCCCATACTGACAAAGCTGAGGCTGACAAATAAAAGCGCAGGGATGAGGCGACGCATTGCTGAACTCCTCAACTACATTGTAACGCCAAAAACAGCCGCAACATTGTAAAATCCGGTCTCAAGAAAGTGCTTTTGGTACCAACCGTATCATGCCAGACGCGGCAGCGATGCGCGCGGTTACAAGCTCCCTCCCCCTCCCGGCGCCCCGCTATAATCAAAAGATGCAGGAAGTGCGACACTCCGTCTGTGCCCTGGATTGTCCCGACTGCTGCTCCCTGCTAATCAACGTTGAAGAAGGCAAAGGCAGCCATTTGCGGGGTAATCCGGCGCATCCGGTGACGCGCGGGTTCCTCTGCGGTAAGGTGGCCCGGTACCTGGATCGCGAGTACTCTCCGGACCGGTTACTGTACCCGCAGAAACGCGTCGGCGCAAAGGGCCAAGGCAATTTCGAGCGTATTTCGTGGGACGAAGCGCTGGATACCATCGCCACCCGGTTACAGAAAATTTCCGACGAGTACGGGCCTGAGGCGATTTTGCCGTACAGCTACGCCGGCACCATGGGGCTGTTGAACGGCGGCGGCATGGATCGACGTTTCTTTCATCGGCTGGGAGCGTCGCGGCTAGACCGCACCATTTGCTCCGCCGCCGGAGGCGAAGGCCTGGTTCGGACCCTCGGATTTAAGTACGGCACGGAGCCCGAGCAGTTCCGCCATTCCAAGCTGATCATCGCTTGGGGCGCCAATGTGCTCGCTACCAACGTCCATTTGTGGCCGTTCATCGTGGAGGCGCGGCGGCAGGGCGCGCGGCTCTATACCATCGATCCGGTTTTGAATCGCACCGGCAAGCTGGCCGACAAGCATTTCGCCATCTATCCGGGCAGCGATCTGGCCCTCGCGCTGGGGCTGATGCACGTGATCATCGGCGAGAACTCTGCACGACGCCGAGTACGTGGCCAATTTCACCAATGGATTTGAAGCCCTCGCCCAACGGGCGCGCGAGTATCCTCCCGAGCGCGTGGAACAACTGACGGGCATTGCTCGTGAAGACGTGGTTTCGCTCGCGCGCGAGTACGCCACCACCCGGCCGGCGGTTATCCGGCTGAATTATGGCGTCCAGCGCAGCGAACGGGGCGGATCGGCCACGCGGGCGGTTGCGGCTCTGCCCGCGCTGATTGGATCCTGGCGTGAAGTGGGCGGCGGGCTGCAGCTATCCACCAGCCAGGCGTTTCGGCTGAATAAAACCGGGCTGGAGATGCCCGAGTTGCAGCGGCGATCTCCGCTTGGACGCGACGCGCGTATGGTCAACATGACAGAGTTGGGAAAGGCTCTGACGCAGTTAAACGATCCGGTGGTGAAGGCGATGGTGGTGTACAACTCGAACCCCGCGTCCATCGCTCCGAATCAGAACCTGGTGCTGGCGGGGATGCGGCGCGAGGATCTTTTCACCGTCGTGCTGGAGCAGTTTCAGAACGACACCGCCGATCATGCCGACGTCCTGCTGCCATCCACCACTTTCCTGGAGCACACCGACCTCTATTTGGCGTACGGGCATTATCACTTGCAGCTTGCTCGTCCCGCACTGCCCGCGCCGGGCGAAACCAAATCGAATGTGGAAGTATTCCGGCTGCTTGCCGAGCGCATGGGGTTTGACGAACCCTGCTTCGCGGAGTCGGAAGACGAAATGATCCGGACGCTCCTCGATTCCGGGCATCCCTTCTTACAGGGAATAACCCTGGAGCAGCTCGATCGCGAGCATTCCGTACGGTTGAACGTCGCGCCTGGCTCGGAGCCCTTTCTGCCTTTTGCGACTGGCGCGTTCGGTACGCCGTCTGGCAAGTGCGAGTTCGGCGCGGAGGCGCTCGATTATCAGCCGCCCATCGAATCGCGGCTCGGCGCGCCGGAATTGCGCTCGCGCTTCCCGCTGGAATTGATTTCGGCCAAGAGTCACGACAGTATGAACTCCACTTTCGGCAATGAGCGCGCGGCGGAAGTGCAGACGTCCACTGTGTTCCTGCACGATGAGGATGCGCGCGCGCGGGGAATCGGGAATGGCGACCGCGTGCGCGTCTTCAACCAGCGCGGAAGCTGCACTTTGGTTGCGGGGGTGAACGGTGTGGTGCGGCCTGGGGTTGTGCTGGCGCCATCGGTGCGCTGGAACAAACTGGCGCCTGATCATCGCAATATCAACGCGCTCACCTCCGATCGGCTGACCGATATGGGCGGCGGCCCCACGTTCTACAGTTGCCTGGTGGATATCGAGAAGTGTGGTGACTGACAAGTGTGGTGACTGAAGACCAACCGGCGGCCACATCGGCAAAATAAGCAAACCATGCGCTCACTTTCGTTGACCTTGATTCTCATTCCGCTGCTTCTCGCGGGGGCTGGCTGCAAACGCCGCCACAGGAATTCCGCCCAAGCCCAGTTGCTCGCCAGTAGCATCTATGCGGGCGATCCCAATATCGCCAGCCATTTTGCGAAAGGCTTTTTCAACGTCGAGGAAAACGCCTGGCGCTGGACCGGCAAGGACTTCTCGGTGGATCTTTCGCCGCCGCTGCACTCCGATCAGCGAGGTGCGCAATTGGTAATGAAGCTGGCGGTCCCCGACGCAGTGATTCAGCAATTGACCTCCGTGCAGTTGTCGGCGGCCATCCAGGGTTACAAGCTGGAACCGCAGATCTACACCAAGCCCGGCCAGTACACCTACACGCGCGACATTCCCCCCGATAAGCTGCAAAACGATGCGGTGCGCATCGATTTCACCCTGGATCACACGCTGCAGCCCACCGCGACAGACAAACGCGCGTTGGGCATTATCGTCAGCGAGGTCAGCCTGATTGCCAAGTGAAGATGAAAGCAGCGAATTGAATCAGCCATGAACTATTACGAGCAGCACCACGACAGCTACCTGGAAGGATTGAAGACCTTCCTCCGCATTCCGAGCATCAGCACGCTGTCCGAGCATAAGCCGGACATCCAGCGCGCGGCCGAATTCGTGCGCGGCGAGCTGGAGCGCGCCGGCCTCGAGCAGGCGCAGTTGATCGAAGGCCAGGGCAATCCGCTGGTGTACGCCGAGTGGCTGGGCGCGCCGGGCAAACCCACGATTCTGTTCTACGGGCATTATGATGTGCAGCCGCCCGATCCGCTGGACGAATGGAAGACGCCGCCGTTTGAACCCGACATTCGCAACAACAACATCTACGCGCGTGGATCGGCCGACGACAAAGGGCAGACCTACATCCTGATTAAAGCTGTGGAGGGTCTGTTGAAGCAGCACGGGCGCCTGCCGATCAACGTGAAGTTTTTGATCGAGGGCGAAGAAGAAATGGGCGGCGAGCACATCGAAGCTTACGTGGCCAGCAAGCCCGCGCGCCTGAAATGCGACGCCGCGGTAATTTGCGATACCGAGATGTTTGCGCCGGAGCTGCCCACCATCTGCGTCGGTCTGCGCGGCATCATCTATGGCGAGCTGGTGGTGGAAGGCGCCAATCACGATCTGCACTCGGGCGTCTATGGCGGAGCCGCGCCGAATCCGCTGCAGGCCATCGCTGAAATTTTGTCGGCGCTGAAGGATCGCGAAGGACACATCCGCATTCCGGGCTTTTACGATCGCGTGGTGCCGCCCAGCGACAAGGAACGCGCGGCCTGGGCTCGGCTTCCATTCGACGAGACTGAGTACAAGGAAAAGGAAGTCGGAGTGAAGGAGTTGGTGGGCGAGCCTGAGATTCCGCTGTTCGAGCGCTTGTGGGCCCGGCCCACTCTGGAAGTACATGGCATTCGCGGCGGATTTATCGGCGAAGGCGCGAAGACCGTAATCCCCGCGCGGGCTCTCGCCAAATTGAGCATGCGTTTGGTGGCGGATCAGAAGCCCGATGAAGCCGTTGCGCAGTTGAAAAAAGCGGTCGCGGCTGCGTGCCCCAAGGGCGTGACGGCCGTGTACAACACCATCCACAACGCGCCGCCGTCGCTGGTGAATCCGGATAATCCGTTTATTCATGCCGCCGCCGAAGCAATGAAGCAGGTGTTCGGTAAAGAGACGGTTTACATTCGCTCGGGCGGATCCATTCCAATCGTCGCGGCCTTTGACGAGCACCTGGGAATCCCAAGCGTCATGATGGGCTTCGGTTTGCCGGACGACAATTTGCACGCGCCCAATGAAAAGCTGTATCTGCCGAACTTCTTCCGTGGAATTGAGGCTGTGGCGCGCTATATCGAGATTCTAGGCGCCTGATCCTGAAACAGCGGCCGGCATTCTTGTTTGCGATTCCGGCGGCGTTATCCGCTCTGTTTCTCGCAGTCGCGGCCCGACTCGGGGCGTTCAGCGCTCCCTTAGCGGCCCTGATTCTGGCCTACACATTCTTGCCGGTGGCCGTCGCGTATCTGGTGCGCGACACTCCTCCTCCCACTTGGCTCGACTTCGTCATCATCGCGCTGCTCTGGTTTCCTCTCGAATTTTCGATTGGCCATCAATTCATCCCCAAGCAAGCGCAGAGCACGCTCCACCTGGTCGCGTACGGCGTTGCCATTCTGCTTGGTCTCTCGATATTCCTTTTGCTTCGACGGCTTAAGGGCATGAAGATCAACTTGCCGCGATCGGGTCGCGACCTTGTGAATTTGCTCCTCGGCTTCGCAGCTTGTGCGCCCATTCTGATCCCCCTCGGCCGCGCCATCGGCTTCCTGCCGCCGTTCCACTTACCCTCACACCCGTCGGCGGCGCGCATCGGAACGCAATATCTCATCATCCTGGCCGCAACCGCGCTCCCGGAAGAAATTCTCTTCCGCGGCCTCATACAGAATTGCATCGCGCAAAGGTTTGGCGCCAGCACATCCACGCTACTGGCCTCCGCGTTCATCTTCGGATGCGCGCATCTCGACAACGGCCCCGGACCGCTGCCCAACTGGCGCTACATGATACTCGCTACCATCGCGGGCATCGCCTACGGCAAGGTCTTCGAAAAGAGCTCCAGCATTTTCGCATCGGCTGGATTGCACGCGCTGGTCGACACCATCAAACACATTTGCTTTTGAGTATCGACATCAATCTATCGAGATACGCGGGCACGCCAGGATCGCCTTCTCGCGGAGCCCACGGTGCGAAGTCTTTGTCGTTAGACGCCGAGTACGGGCCCGGCTTCACCTCGTAACACACCGCGTGGGCCGACACCGGCGCCAAGGTGTGCCACACGCCGGCTGCCAGGTCGATTCCCATGGGATCGCCACCCACCACTTCCGTTCGCACCACGTTGCCCGCGTCGTCGAAGATAAAGAACGCCACTTCCCCCTCCAGAACCACGAACGATTCGGCCTTCGGCGGATCCAGATGGCGATGAGGCGCAACATAGGTTCCCTTCACCATTACATTCAGGAACCGATGCGGATTGTCTTCCATGGACGCGTGAAAGTTGTGATTGACGCGAAGTCTCGGCGAGCGGCGGGCCCGCTCAATCAATTCGTCGATCAACCCGCGATTCAAGGTTTGAATGTTAGACACCTATGTCCTCATTCCACAGCTCGGGCTTCGACGCGATAAAGTCCGTCATCATTCGAATGCATTCCTCATCCTGCACCACCTCCACCTGAATGCCCTGGCTGCGCATGTAATCCTCCGCGCCGAGAAACGTCTTGTTCTCGCCCACCACTACACGCGGGATCTTATAAAGCACGATCGCACCGCTGCACATGGGACACGGCGACAGCGTCGAATAGATGGTACTGTTCCTGTAAATTCGTGCCGGCAGCCGCCCTGCATTGCGCAGACAATTCATCTCGCCATGATCGATCGCGCTGCCGGTTTGCACGCGGCAATTGTGGCCCCGCCCAATGATCTGGCCCTCATGCACCAGCACCGAACCAATCGGAATTCCGCCTTCGGACAAGCTCTTGCGCGCCTGTTCGATGGCCGCCCGCAAGTAAGCGTCTTCTGTTAGCATCGAAGAACCCGCCCGAAAAAGGATAACATTAGAAATGTCCGCCTCCGCCGTTGAGCCTGGGTCTTTTGAGAAGAAGTTCCATACTTCCGGCCTGATCCGGCTCACCCGCCCGCAGATGTTTGCCACCATGACCGGGCTGATGCTGGCGCTCTTGCTAGCCGCGCTCGATCAGACCATCGTGGGCACCGCCGAGCCGCGCATCATTGCACAACTCTCCGGCTTCGACCGCTATCCCTGGGTCTCCACCACTTATTTGCTCACATCCACGCTGGCGGTCCCGATCTTCGCCAAGCTCTCCGACATGTACGGCCGGAAATGGTTTTTTCTCGGCGGATCGACGCTGTTCGTGTTCGCGTCGGCCTTGTGCGGCGCCTCCGGAACCCTCACATTTCTGCCCATCGACGGCATGAACCAGCTCATCGTTTTTCGAGGACTGCAAGGCATCGGCGCCGGGATGATGATGGGCCTGGCGTTTACCATCATCGGCGACGTCTTCTCGCCGGCCGAACGCGGCAAGTACCAGGGCTTTTTCGCCGCGATGTGGGGACTGGCTTCCATCTTCGGCCCGACGCTGGGCGGCTGGCTCACCGATCATGTCTCGTGGCGCGCCTGCTTCTACGTGAATTTGCCGGTAGGCCTGCTCGCCATCGCCGCCATTTACCTCCAGTTCCCCGATCTGCATCCCGAGGGTGTCACGCGGCGTCTCGATTGGGCCGGAGTTTCCTCGCTGATCCTCTGCATCGTGCCCCTGCTGCTCGCGCTCACCTGGGTGACCGACTACGGCTGGGCGTCGCCGCGCGTGGAGGCGCTACTCGCGTTGTCCGTCTTGATGCTCGCGGTGTTTTTGCGCGCCGAAACCAAGGCTATTGAGCCGCTCATCCCGTTAACTTTGTTTCGCAATCCGATCATCGTTCTGTGCTCGATCGCGGTGTTCGTGCTCGGGATGGGAATGTTTGGCGTCATCATTTATTTGCCGCTGTTCATGCAGGGGGTGCTGGGCGTATCGGCCACGCAGTCCGGAAGCCTTCTTACGCCTCTGATGATGGGCGCCGTCGCGGGCAGCATCATCACCGGCCAGTTGAATCTGCGGCTGGGAAGCTATAAGCTCGCGGCGGTTTCGGGATCTATCCTGGTTGCCATCGGCATGATCCTGTTCGCGCGCATGGGCGAAGCTACCCAGCGCATCGACGTGGTGGTCGCCATGATCGTAGCCGGCTTCGGCATGGGCCTGCTGCAACCGGTCTACACGGTCGCGGTGCAAAACGTCGCGCCTCGCAAGTACATGGGAGCGGCAACCGCTTCCACGGTGTTCTTTCGCTCCATCGGCAGCACTATGGGAGTGGCCATCTTCGGCAGCGTGCTGCTGACCAGTTATCATCACGACCTGATTAAGGGAATTCCGCCCGACACTCCGCCTGCAGCGCTGAAATTGTTTTCAAATCCGCTGCTACTTAGCCAGATACGCCCCAAGCTGGATGCCACCTTCGGGGCATCGGAAAGCGGACGCCACGTTTTGCAAATGCTTCTGGCCAACGTGCGAATCGGGCTGCTGAGCGGTCTGCAGAGGATCTTCTTCGCGAGCGCGGTGATCATGACGCTTGCCGTCATACTGCACGTACTTCTGCGCGATGTGCCGCTGCGCCGCCATCACGTACCTGAGCCCGAAATTCCCGTCGGATAGCCGGACTCACTGAACCGCGCCCGTATGAGCCGCGACCGTGAGGGAGTGAAAAACTGAACCACGACCGTAAGGGAGTGAAAACAGAGCCACTACCAAAGGGATCGGACGAAAGGAATCATATGAACCAAGTCGCATTAGGCTTGCTCGGTCTGAAAGTCTCCCGCATGGGCCTGGGGTGCATGGGCATGTCGGAGTTCTACGGCGCGACCGACGACGCCGAATCTATCGCAACCATCCACCTGGCGCTCGATCGCGGGATGAATTTTCTCGACACCGCCGACATGTACGGCCCGTTCAAGAATGAAGTGCTGGTCGGCCAGGCGATTCAGGGCCGGCGCAGCGAAGTGGTGCTCGCTACCAAGTTCGGCAATCAGCGGTCGCCCGACGGAAAATTCCTGGGCGTGAACGGCAGCCCGGAATACGTTCGCGCGTGTTGCGAGGCGTCGCTCAGGCGCTTGAATGTGGAAGTGATCGATCTTTACTATCAGCATCGCGTGGATCCCAAGACGCCGATCGAGGATACGGTGGGCGCGATGGCGGACCTGGTGAAGCAGGGAAAAGTTCGTTACCTCGGCCTGTCGGAAGCCGCTGCCGGTACCATTCGCCGGGCGCACGGAGTCCATCCCATCACCGCGCTGCAGACTGAGTATTCGCTCTGGACTCGCGACCCGGAGGAAGAGATCCTCGCCACGGTTCGGGAGCTCGGCATTGGCTTTGTGGCCTACAGCCCGCTCGGCCGCGGCTTTCTCACCGGCCAATTCAAGCGGCCCGAGGACATTCCTGAAAATGACTTCCGCCGCTTCAACCCGCGTTTCCAGGGCGACAATTTCTTCAAGAATCTCGATCTCGTGCGCCACATCGATGCGCTCGCGCAAGCCAAGAGCGCCACTCCCGCGCAGATCGCTCTCGCCTGGGTGATGGCGCAGGGCGAAGACATTGTGCCGATCCCCGGAACAAAAAAGCGATCGCGCCTGGAGGAAAATGTTAAGGCGCTTGAGATCACGCTTACTCCCGCTGAGCTGCAGGAAATCGACCGCGTGCTCCCCAAGGGCAGTACGGCCGGAACACGCTATCCCGAGCAGCACATGAGCGCCGTGAAGAGCAAGTGGTGCTATCATGATAGCTAGCGTATGCAAACTGAACAGCAATCGTCCGCCTTGGCGAGCGCGGCGCCCGCCATTCGCCTGCGACGCAGCAACGAACGCGGCTTCGAGGATTTCGGCTGGACCGATAATTACCTGACCTTTTCCTTCGCGGGCTATCGCGATCCGGTGCTGGAACAATTTCGGACCCCTGCGTGTGATGATCGAGAATCATATCCAGCCGCGCTCCGGTTTCCCCACGCATCCCCATCGCGACGCCGAGATCGTCACCTATGTCGCCGCCGGGAACTCTCACGCACCGCGATAACATGGGCCATCAAGCGGCCATCACGGCGGGCGAGATGCAACATATCAGCGCGGGCAGCCGCGGCATCGTCCACTCGGAAGAAAATGTGGACAACGTGGTCGAGCACAACTACCAGATGTGGCTGATCCCAGACCGGCCTGGAACTGCCTCCGCCTATCATCAGCTTAAATTCACGCCACAAGAGCGCGCAGGGCCGGTTTCGACTCTACGTTTCCCGCGATGGCGCGGAAGGAAGCATGCCCATCAATACCGATGCGCGGATTTACGCCGGGCTGTTTCGCGCGGGCGATTCCGTTCGGCACTTGCTCGAGCCCGGTTGGGGCGCGTGGATACAAGTGGTGCATGGCGGCCTCCGCGTAGCGGGCCTCCAACTTCAGCATGGCGACGGCGTCGGCATCACCAACGCTCCCGAGCTCGACATCCAATTCGACGCCGAGAGCGAAGTGCTGCTCTTCGACGTTCGTATGGACGCGCCCCTGCTCTGGCGCTGAACCATCATGCGAACCATTCGTCGTGTTGCCGTACTCGGCGCGGGCACCATGGGTTCGCGCATCGCCGCGCATTTCGCGAACGCTGGCATTCCGTCGCTGCTGCTGGATGTCCCAGGTCAGGACTCGCCGGTCAACCCAAGCGCAACGCTCCCGCGCTGCAAGGCATTCAGAACGCCTTGAAACAGCGCCCAGGCGGGTTCTTTACCGACGAGAAAGCCGCGCTGGTCCAAGCCGGTAATTTCGAGGACGATCTCGACAAGCTCGCCGAATGCGACTGGGTTATCGAAGCTATCGTCGAAAACCTGGACGCCAAGCGCGTGCTCTGGCGCAAGGTGGATGCCGCGCGTAAACCCGGCACCATCCTTTCCACCAATACCAGCGGCATCCCGCTGGCCGAAATCTCCGCGGCTTTCTCGGCCGACTTCCGCCGCCATTTCCTGGGCACACACTTTTTCAACCCGCCGCGCTACCTGCACTTGATGGAGCTGATTCCCGGGCCCGAGACGGACCCGCGCATCCTGGCCGACGTCGAGCAATTCGCCGATCGCCGCCTGGGCAAGGGCGTGGTGCGCACCAAGGACACGCCCAATTTCATCGCCAATCGAATCGGCAGTTTTCTGGGCGGAACTATCGGCAAGGCGATGCTGGAAGACGATTTCACCATCGAAGAAGTGGACGCGCTCACTGGCTCTCTGATTGGCGTGCCCAATAGCGCCAGCTTCCGTTTGCTCGATCTGGTCGGCCTCGATGTGTGGGCGTTCGTCGGAACAAATCTTTATGAGCTGGTTCCGAAAGATCCCTGGCGCGATCGCTTTCTTCCGCTCGATTTCCAAAAGAAAATGATCGAGCGGAAATGGCTGGGCGACAAAACCGGCCAGGGCTTCTACAAGCGCGTCGGAAAGGACCGCGAGATTCTGGCGCTCAATTGGAAAACGCTCGAATATCGAGCCGCTTCAGAAGCCGCGCTTTGCGTCGGTCGAAACGGCGCGCAACATCGAGGAACTTGGCGAACGCGTGCGGACTCTGCTGCGCTCCGACGACCGCGCCGGCCGGTTCCTATGGAAAGTCCTGAGCGATCTATTTTCTCTATTGCGCGGCGATGGTCCCCGAGATTTCGGATCGCATTGTCGAAATCGATCGCGCCATGCGTTGGGGCTATGGGCACAAGCTGGGTCCATTCGAACTATGGGATGCGATTGGTTTTCTCGAAGTGGTCTCGCGCCTGGAAAGGGAACGGCGGGCGCTGCCCTCTAACATCAAAGATTCGTTGGCGCGGGGCATCATTGCGCTCTACCGGCCGCCCGAGCCACGCGGCCGGCCGACGACCGAGTATTTCGATTTCCGTTCGAACAGCTACCAACCCATCGATCCCCGGCCTGGCATCCTGACGTTGCGGGACCGCAAGCGAACGCACGGCGTGGTATTTGAGAATGCCGGCGCTTCGCTCATCGACGTGGGCGATGGCGTCCTGTGTTTGGAATTTCACAGCAAGCTGAACACGCTGGGCGAAGACAATGTCGCCATGGTGTATGCGGGCCTGGAAGAAACCAACCGCAATTTCGACGCCATGATCATCGCCAACGAAGGCGAAGCGTTCAGCGCGGGCGCGAATCTGATGCTGGTGCTGCTGGCCGCGCAGGAGGGCGAATGGGACGATCTCAATCTCGCCGTCCAGCGCTTCCAGCAGATGAACATGGCTCTGAAGTATGCGGCCAAGCCGGTGGTTGCGGCGCCGTTCTCTCGCGCCCTGGGCGGCGGCTGCGAGCTGGTGATGCACTGCGCGCGCGCGCAGGCCTCGGCTGAAACCTACATCGGGTTAGTGGAAGTGGGCGTCGGCTTGATTCCGGCCGGCGGCGGCTGCAAGGAACTTCTCGTCCGGCTGCACGATCCTCTCCGCATTTTCGAACTGATTGGCTACGCGAAAGTTTCTTCCAGTGCCGAAGACGCGCAGAAGCTCGGCTTACTTCACCGCGCGGATGCCATCTCAATGAATCCCGAACGCCTGATCTTCGATGCCAAGGCGCTGGCGCTCTCGCTGGTGCCGAACTACTCGCCCGGTGCGCCGCGCTGCGATATCAAGATTGCGGGAGAAAGCGCGTACGCGATGATGAAGCTCGGCTGCGTGGTCGGCTCGCCAGGGCCATTTCATCAGCGAGCACGATGTCATCATCGCCGAGAAGCTGGCGCATGTCCTGAGCGGCGGCCGCCTCTCCGGTTCCGAGAGCGTCTCGGAGCAGTATTTGCTCGATCTGGAACGCGAGGCTTTCCTGAGCCTGTGCGGCAATCCGAAGACGCAGGAGCGGATGCAGTATATGCTGAAGACGGGCAAACCGCTACGAAACTGAAGCTTTGAGTACATTATGGAAGCAGTAATTCTAGATTGCCTGCGAACGCCGGTGGGTAAAGCGCCCAAGGGCAGCTTGCGCAATACCCGGCCTGACGATCTCGCGGCCCTCGTCATCCGGCGTCTGCTCGAAAAACATACGGCCATCGCGCCGGAAGAAATCGACGACGTGATCCTCGGCTGCGCAATGCCCGAAGCTGAATCCGGCATGAACATTGCCCGCATCGCCGCTCTGCGCGCGGGCCTGCCCGATTCGGTGCCCGGCATGACCATCAATCGCTTCTGCTCCTCGGGACTGCAGGCCATCGCGATGGCTGCGGACCGCATCCGCTCCGGCAGCGCGCAAATCATTATCGCGGGCGGAACCGAATCCCTCAGTATGATCCCGATGGCGGGCAACAAATTCGCGCCCAATCCCTGGATGGTGGATCATCTGCCGCAGATCTACATGGGCATGGGACTCACCGCCGAACAGGTGCAGAAGAAGTACGGCATCAGCCGTGAGGATGCCGATCAATTCGCCTATCGCAGCCATCAGCACGCTTTGCACGCGCAGGCCGAGGGCAAGTTCGATGACGAGATCGTCCCGGTTCCCATTGAATCCACCACGCTCGAGGACGGATCGCCACAGCACCGCTGCGTGATGTTCACGAAGGACGAGGGCCCGCGCGCCGATACGTCGCCCGAGGCTCTCGCGAAGCTGAAGCCCGTTTTTCAATCCGACGGCACGGTCACCGCGGGCAATTCGTCGCAAACCAGCGACGGCGCGGCGGCCGCCATCGTCGTGTCCGACAAGAAAGCGGAGGAACTCGGGCTGAAGCCGATGGCCCGTTTCGTCAGTTTCGCTGTCGCGGGTGTTCCGCCGGAAATCATGGGCATCGGGCCCGTGATAGCTATTCCCAAAGCGCTCGCTCTCGCGGGTTTGAAGAAGGAAGACATCGGAGTCATCGAATTGAACGAGGCCTTTGCAGTCCAGGCGCTGGCGGTGATTCGCAAGGCCGGTCTGGATCTCGATCGCGTCAACCCCAACGGCGGCGCCATCGCACTCGGACATCCGCTGGGTTGCACGGGCGCGAAACTCACCGCCACCATTCTGCGCGAAATGCATCGCAAGGATACGCGCTACGGTATGGTCACCATGTGTGTCGGCGGCGGCCAAGGCGCTGCCGGCATTTTCGAAAACCTGATAAGGAATAATTCCGATGGCATCCTCGACAATCTCTCCCACCAAGCCTAAGGGCGGCTCGTTCCTCATTGAGCCTACGTCCCCTGAGCAACTGTTCTCCCCCGAAGATTTCACCGACGAGCACCGGGCCATCGCTCGCACCACCGAAGAATTCTGGACCAAGGAAATTGCGCCCAATGTCGACGCCATCCAGCATCAGGAGCCGGGCGTCGCCGTCGCGGTACTGCGCAAAGCCGGTGAACTCGGCCTCACCTCCGTGCATCTTCCGGAAAAATACGGCGGCATGGAAATGGATCTCACCTCCGCCATGCTGGTGGCGGAGGGCATCGCGAAAGACGGCTCCTACGCGGCCTGGCACGGCGGACAAAGCGGCATTGGAGCGCTGCCGTTGTTGCTTTTCGGCACCGAAGATCAAAAGCAGCGCTATCTTCCCAAAGTGGCGAATGCGGAAATGGTGGCCGCCTACGCGCTGAGCGAGCCGCAAGCTGGATCGGATGCGCTGGCCGCGCGCACTCGCGCGGACTTAAGCCCGGACGGCAAGCACTACATCCTCAACGGCCAGAAAATGTGGATCACCAATGGCGGCGCGGCCGATCTCTACACCATCTTTGCGAAAGTGGATGGCGAGAAGTTCACCGCGTTTCTGGTGGAGCGAAAGTTCCCGGGTCTCATGCCCGGCGCCGAAGAAAAGAAGATGGGCATCAAGGGCAGCTCCACCACGGCCATCTATCTCGACAACGTGCCGGTACCGGTGGAAAATGTCTTGGGAGAGATCGGCCGCGGCCATATCATCGCCTTTAACATCCTGAACATCGGCCGCCTGAAGCTGGGCGCGTTCGCGCTGCGGCGGCGCGAAGGAAGGGCTGCGCGTTTCGCTGAACTACGCCAAGGAGCGCAAGGCTTTCGGAAAGTCAATCGCCGAGTTTGGTCTCATCCAACACAAGCTGGCCGAGATGGCGATTCGGATCTTCGCCACCGAATCGGCGACGTATCGCGTGGTTGGGCTCATCGAGAGCCAGCTCGAAGGCTTTTCGTGGGATCAGCCCAATGCCGCTCAAACCGAGCTGAAAGCCGTGGAGGAATTCGCCGCGGAATGTTCCTATATCAAGATTTTCGGGTCGGAAATGCTGGACTACGTGACCGATGAAGCGGTCCAAATCCACGGCGGATACGGCTACCATCAGGACTACCTGGTCGAACGCGCGTATCGCGACTCGCGCATCAATCGGATCTTCGAAGGGACGAACGAAATCAACCGGCTGCTGGCTACTGGAATGCTGCTCAAGCGCGCCATGCGCGGCCAATTGCCGCTGGTGGAAGCAGTGAAGAAACTGCAGGCCGAGATTCTCGCGGGCCCGGCCGTGGGAGCCGGCGGCGGCGAAGAGGCGCGATTGGTCGAAAATGCCAAGAAAACCGCGCTGTTCGCGCTTGGCGTCGCCTATCAGAAATTCGGGACGGCGCTCGAGGAGCAAGAAGAGGTACTCGCCGCCATCACCGATATTGCGATGAACGCGTTCGCCATGGAATCGGTCTATCTGCGCGCTCAGAAGCTGGCGAAGCTCCGCAAAGGCGAAATCGCAACTGACGTTACCAGCGTATTTTTGCGCGAAGCGATGGAAATTGTTGAGAGCTCCGCGCGCAATGTGCTGGCTGCCAGCTCCGAAGGCGACACCTTGCGGACAAACCTCGCGGTTCTCAAGCGCTTCACGAAATTCGAGCCGGTGAATGCCATCGCCGCGCGACGCCGCATCGCCGAGCGCCTGCTCGCTGCCGGCCGCTACGTCGTCTTTCTCCCCCCGGCGCGTAAGGACATAGGTGAAACTGATTATTACGGTCGGGCTGCCTGGCTCCGGCAAGTCCACCTACCTGGCCCGCCGAGGAGTTAACGCCATCTCGTCCGACGAAGTCCGCCGCCTCATCGCTGACGATCCGCGCGATCAAACCATGCAAGCGCGCATTTTCTCCGTGGTCCGCTACCTGATTCGCCAGCGCATTGCCGCGGGGCGCCCGGTCACCTACGTTGACGCCACCCATTTGACGCCGTGGGAACGCAAACCCTATGTGAAGCTTGCTGAACGCTACAGCTGTACGTTGGAAGCGCT
This sequence comes from Bryobacterales bacterium, assembly GCA_963747945.1. Taxonomy (GTDB): domain Bacteria; phylum Acidobacteriota; class Terriglobia; order Bryobacterales; family Bryobacteraceae; genus Palsa-89. Next base: position 180,275 of record CAVVHB010000019.1, on the reverse strand, counting down.
CTTTTTCGATGTTCCCGTCGAAATCTGCATGGCGCGCAATCAAGCGCGAGACCGCGTGGTTCCTGAAGAGGCCATTCGCAAAATGGCGCGACTGATGATTCCGCCGTCGCTCGAGGAAGGCTTCGCCGAGATAACAACGATCGCTTGATCTGCTATTTGGGACGTCGTTCGCTGGTCGGCGGCACCAGGCCCTTCAGCCGCAAGTAAACCGCCATATAACCGTACATCTCGCTATCGTGAGCCAGGTTGCCCCACAGCGCGCTGAGCTTGGTTTGCGGACGCCCGAAAATCTTTACCTCCTGCGTGGCCATCGCATCGGTGAGCGTGTCATAAACGCCGTCGCAATAGTCGAACGACGATTTCAAAGCCGCCATGACGTCGGCCTTGGATGTCTTGCCGGCCGTGTCCGCCTTCTTGCTTTCACCCTTCACCGCGGAACAGATCATCATCTGCGCGTCGGCGACGTGGGCCACTCGGGAAGCGAAGGTGCCCACTTCGGGCGTCGCTTTAAAAGAGTAATCGGCATCGGTCATTCGATCGGCTTCCGCCAATAAAGCATTTTTTCGCTGGTCGTAATTCTGTTTCAGCTCCGTGCTGAGCGGATTGTCCGCGGCTTCTAAAACGAAAGCGCTTCCGAGCGCGGCGATGAACAGGATCGAGTATGTACGCATCAGAGACAGGGCGTCTGATGCCCCGCAAATGTTACCCCCGCGCCGGTGGCCGGATGGCCGCCAAAGCCAGCCGCTCTTCGCCATGCGGATCGTTCACTACTTTGCATTGGTTATCGAAGACCATGGTGGCGCGCTGATCGGTCTTGAATGCCGGCCAGGTCGGCAGACCCTTGTGATTCGGATTGCCCGTGCGCGCAAAGGCGGCCCAAGCTCCGCTCATCTTTTCCTGCAAAGGGTAGCGATCTTCGCCTGAGCCGGTCATCGACTTGGCTTCATCGACGTTGTCGAGCACGAAAGGAATCTCCAGCGTGTGAAACGCCTTCAGCTTTCCTTCGTGAACCGGCGATTTCCAGGTGAAGTAGTACATGTAGACTGGCGCAGGTTGTGCCGCTTTGCGCTCGGCCTCCGTGATCACCCCGGAGCGGAAACCGTCCGACGCGATGATCTGGGAAAGATCGATGTCGCTGGCCTTAGGCCGGCCCGTGCGATAAACGGCGATCAGCTTGTCCACTTCAGCATCGTCCACGCGCGTGGCTTGCTTCACGGCCGCGTGTAGTTGGGCATCGTCGATCGGATCGAGCTTAGTGTTCGGGAAGAAGTTCACTTCGAATTCAGTGGACCCGATCAGCAGCGGAACGTCGGCCGATATGGCGGGAGCCGTGGGATCGAACGGACCACCTGGCAGCGTCTTGCCATCCACCACCGGAGCCAGCCGCAGCCCGCGCGTCGAGAGCGTGGCGGCAACCAGTTGATCCATCGGGACCCGCTGCAGCTCATCGGCCGTCTTGGCGCCCACTTTCTCCATCAACATGTGGGCCGTTTTCGTGGCGTCTTCGGTGGAAACGCCCTTGAGGTTCGCGCCGCTCTGCACGATGGCGCGGTGGAACAGGCCTTTCGCGGGTGGCATCGCCAGCAGCGTGCTCACCTTACCTGCGCCGCCGGATTGGCCGAAAATCGTCACGTTGTTTGGATCGCCGCCGAAATTCGCGATGTTGTCGCGCACCCATTCGAGCGCCGCCACGACGTCCAGCATTCCGGCGTTGCTCGCGTTTGCGTACTTGGCCCCGCCCACATCGGCCAGGTAAAGAAAACCGAACGAGTTGAGCCGGTGATTCAGCGTCACCGTCACCACGTCATGCTTGCGCGCCATGTTGGCGCCGTCGTACATGGTATAGCTGCCGCTGCCGCTGGTGAATCCGCCGCCATGCAGCCAAACCATCACCGGCCGCTTATGGGTGTCCAAACCGTTGGTCCAGACGTTCAGATGCAGGCAGTCCTCGCTAATGGTCTGCTTCGGGATTGTGGCGGCCACTTCTGGAATCTCGGTGTGAGGACCTTGGGGCGCTTCCGGGCCCCATTCAATGGTCTCCTTGATACCGGTCCACGCTTCCGGCTTCACGGGCGGCATGAATCGGTTCGCGCCGCCGGTTGGGGCGCCGTAAGGAATGCCGCGGAAGGCGTGGACCTTATTCTCTTGAACCACGCCGCGGATCTTTCCCGATGTGGTGTTCGCCACCGGCCCCTGCCCGGCGCTGTCCTTAGCGCCCGCGGCTATCGCCTTGTTCAACGCGCCGCCCAGAATGCTGCTCGCGCCCAGCGCCGCTCCACTCACAAAAGATCGCCGATTCAATTTGGTCTTCATGGTTTTCCCCTGGCCGCTGACATGTCGGCCGGGCACCATTTTACACCCTTTCGCTCCCGTAGCCGTTTGGGTGCGCCATCGCGGCAAGGCTGCTGGGCCCCTTGATTGATATACTGCTTACGATAAGCCTCCACCGGGTAGTGGACAGAATATTTGCGAAGCGCAACCCGGAGATAGCTCTATGCACACCCATCATCTTGCCACCATCGCTGCAATTGTCCTCTCAACCGCGCTCCTAGCCGCTCCGCCGGGCGCGCCCTCTTCCGGCCAACAGCCCTTGCCGCGCACATCCGACGGCAAGCCGGACTTCCAAGGCATATGGCAGGCGACCAGCACCGCGGGAGCCGATCTTCAGGATCACGTCGCCAGTCTCAACATGCTGGCCGGCAGGTCGGTTGTCGAGGGCGGCGTAATCCCATATCAGCCGTGGGCTGCCAAAAAGAGGGCCGAGAACTTTCAGAACCGGCAGACGGAAGATCCCTTCTTGAAATGCTACATGCCGGGCGTTCCCCGGATCATGTATCTGGATTTCCCGTTTCAGATTTTCCAGACGCCGAAGATCATCACCATGGCGTTCGAATGGGAGCTGGACTACCGGCTGATTTATACCGACGGCACTCCTCATCCCGGCGACGCGGATTTCTGGATGGGCGATTCGCGCGCGCATTGGGAGGGCGACACCCTGGTTGTGGACGTAGCCAATATCAATGACAAAACATGGTTTGACATGGCCGGGGATTTTCACAGCGACGCGCTGCACGTGGTAGAGCGCTACCGCATGACGGACCACGACACCATTCAATACCAAGCCACCATGGAGGATTCGAAGGTTTTCACCAAGCCCTGGACGATCAACATCGCCTTGCGCCGGCGCATGGATCGGGACAGGCTGTTCGAGTACTCCTGTGAGTCTGAAGTCGAAGAGGTAAATGGCGCGTTCACGCGAGAAGACCGTACCTGGTACCCCGGTAGTAGCAAGGTGGCGCCTCCGGTGGCGATGCCGGCCTCATCCTACGTGCCCCCGGTTCCCGCGCAACCGGTCGCGAATCTTCGCCGCACGCCCGACGGTAAACCAGACCTACAGGGCTTCTACGAGTCCAAAGCCGGTGGCGCGAATCAGTCGCTCGAAAGACACGGCGGGCCGCCCGGACGAAACCTGATCGTCGATCCAGCGGACGGAAAACTTCCGATGCAATCCTGGGCCATGGAGGAGAAGATAAGCCGGGACCTGACCGAACGCGGTTATGACGATCCCACTGCTCACTGTTTCCCGCAGGGCACCCCTCGCACCATGTGGGTCCCGCAGGGGATTGAACTCATTCAAACGCCCGATTACGTTGTTTTTCTGTTCGAGCGGACCCAATGGCGCATCGTGCCGCTGGACGGGCGCGCACACCTTCCGGACAACATGCGTTTGTGGCAGGGCGATTCAGTGGGACATTGGGAGGGCGACACGCTGGTGATCGACACCACCAACATGAACGGCAAGACCTGGCTGGGTGAGGGTGGCGAGATTATGAGCTACGCCGAGCACGTGGTGGAACGATTCACACCGGTGGATCCCGACACTCTCAACTACTCGGCCACTGTCATGGATCCGGTGGTGTATACGCGGCCCTGGACCATCGCCTTTCCCGTGAAGCGCGAAAAGTTCGAGCTGATCGAGGCGGCGTGTCACGAGGAGGAGCACGACCTTCCCCACCTGAAGGCCCTCAAAGACGCAGCAGCGGCCAAGAGAAAACAATAGAAGAGGAAACAATAAAGGTCTGCTCGCGAATAGCTCAGCATTCGTCCGCTCGGCTCAGCCGTGCGAGCGACCGTCCCAACGAAGCCGACACCGAGGCGAGCGACATATCCAGGACCTCGGCGATCTCGCGATACCGCAGTCCCTCCGCGCGCAGAGAGAGGCACCATTGGTCCCGCTCAGGCAGAGCGCGCAGCACCGCCTGCAAGCGCCGCTGTCTCTGGCTGCTCAAAAGCTGTTCCTCGGGATTCTCAGCCGGATCGGGTTGGGCCGCTGCCAGCGCCTCCTGCGATGTCATGCCATGAGCGGTTTCCCGCATTCCGGCCAGCCGCCGCTTCAAGCCCAAGTTGTGAGCCACGCGAAAAATCCATCCCCGCAGGTTTTGCCGGGACCTGCCTCGCTGCAGATGCTGGTAGAGGGCCAGGAACACTTCTTGAATCACTTCCTCGCCATCTTGCGATGGCAGTCCGAAGCCCAGCAAGTAGCCTAGCAACCGGTTCCGCAGTTCATCGAAAAGCTGAATCACCTGTTGCTCGTCGGCTGTAGACGCGGGTGCGCAATCCACTTTTCCGTCCGCTGCAATTTCCCAACGCGCCGCCCAGTCCGGTTCCGCCATCTGAAACAACTCCTCAGCTATATATTCTCCAACGCGCCGTTTCGTTCGCGCTAAAAAGTGAACTTCAGAGCGGCTTGCATCAACCGGGGAGGCGCGGCGTTCACCACCTGGCCGAACAACGTGCTGTCGATGTTCCCGTTTACCGCCGCGGGCCCGAAGAAATTAGTGTGATTGAACGCGTTGAAGGCTTCAATGCGAAACTGGAGCGCGCGGGCTTCGGTGAAGTTGAACGACTTCAGCAGCGCCAGATCGAAGTTCAGCTCACCGGGTCCAAAGAAAGACCGGCGCGAAGCGCTTCCAGGAGTACCCAGTGCATTGGTGCTAAAGGCCGAAATATTGAAATAGGGCATCCCGTTGCGAGGATTGCCGTTCAAGTTGAGCGGCGCTCCGTTGTAATCCGGCAGGTCCAGGCTGTGGTTGTTCACGCCGTTGGGAATGCTTCCCATGAGTGAGTTGTCGCCGTCGGACACCAGCGTGACGGGAAAGCCCGTGCTGGCGCGCGTGATCCCGGAAACCTCCCATCCGCTGGTCAAGCCCTTAATGTGCCCGAAGAAACGCTCGAACGGAAGCTTATATTGATAGCTCGCAACGAAGTTTTGCGGCAAATCGAAAGACGAAAGCGCCCGAGTGGCGCTCAAGGCGTAGGGGTTCCCGGGGTCGGAAATGCTCGACGCCTGGTCAATCGATTTGCTGTAGGTATACCCCAGCAGGAAGGTCAGGTTCTTGCCGGAATGCCGAAGGGAAATCTCGAGAGCATTGTAGTTGGAGTTCCCCACGTGCCGTCGTAGTCGTCGTTGGAGAAAGCCGGGCCCAGGCCGGCACGCGTCCCTTGAATGGTCTGCCCGGCGGCGGCGATGTAAGTGGTGTCCTCGCCAAAGGGGCCACAGGTGGACGACCCGGGAGCCACCGCGCTCGGCTTGCTCAACGCCAGGCACAGGGCCGGATTGCCAGGGTTCGCGGAATAGACCATCAGCAGATGATGCGCCTGCGATCCGACATAGCTCAAGCTCAGCACGTGTTGGCCGCGAACTGCCGCTCGATGGACAGAAAATAGTTCTCGTTATACGGATAGGTGTTCCACGGTGGCGGAGCGGTCATTCCGGCGATGGGTTCGAACTGCGAAAAAGTGACGCTCGAGTTCGGATGCCGTGGCGAGGCGTCCAGCGGTGGAAATGTCAGCGGAAACGGATTGCCGGTGAACGAGCCGTTGGACGCTGTCATGAATGGCGTAGCGAAGAGCGGCGGTCCTGGGCTGGTGTAGCTCAACCCGTAAGGCGGCTGGGGCTCATCGATGGCCATGATGTTCCCTTCGATCACCGAATAGTAGATGCCGTAGCCCGCGCGGATGCTGGTCTTCCCCGGTCCGCCGGTGAGCTTCGATAGCAGGCCGTTTTTCCAGCCCGGTGAGTAGGCCAAACCCAGGCGCGGCGAGAAGCGGTTGCTGGACGGCACCAGGGTGCTGGGCACGCCTTTGTCGCCGACGTACACCAGGCCGACGGGCGCATTTGGATAGACCACCGACTGCTCGCCCGGAATGAATGTCGGAATCTGGCTGTATTTCTCTGACCAGTATTCCATCCGATCCCAGCGCAGGCCGTAGTTGAGGGTCAGAGTGGAAGTGGCGCGCCAGCTATCCTGCGCGAAGCCGCCGAAGTACCGGTGGCGGATGTAGTAAGACTGCGAGTCGGCTTGGTTGTAATTGCTTGCGACGCCGATCAGGAAATCCGCATAGTCGTTACCGGTTTCGGTTCCGGAGAACAGGAACGAACCATTAAAGGTCGGATTCGGATTCACGTTCACCTGCTCGAAGCTCAGCTCCAGGCCGGCCTTAAACGTGTGAGCGCCCCACACCTTCGACACGTTGTCATTCGCAGCGTAGGTGTTGTTCGCCTGTTTCAAATTTGTGATCGGCGTTCCCATCACGAAAGAATTGAAGATGACGTTCTCAACGCCTTCGATGGACGGCGCCAGCGGAACGATGCCCGGCGTTCCGATGCCGGTCACGAAACCTTGCGAGGCAAGACTCGGCCCTACGCCGCCGGCCGGCTGGCCGACATTATTTGAATCCCGCATGTAACTCAGCCGCAGCTCGTTGACCGTGGAAGGGCCGAACGTTTTGGTATCACCGAGATTGACCAGCTGCGCACGCCCCAATGTGAGCGCGTTAAAGCCGGGAACGCTCGCGCCGCCCTGGCCCGTGGGTAAGGGTTGTTCAAGGTATAGTCGTCGAAGAAATAGTAAGCCGACAACAGGCCCATGCGTTCGTTGTTGGCGTCCACTTTGAAGCTGCCCTTGTCGTCGCGCACGGTCTCGCCATCCGCGCCGGTGGTAAACGTCGACGGCCCGTCATTCGGAAGCGGAATATATTGCAGCAGGTGCTGGGCCGGCGAAGACCAGACATTTTGCGGAATGATGGCGCCGGGAAAGACACACTGCGAGCTGGAACCGCATCCTGCCGTGTAGTAGGGCTCGTTCGCGGTAACCGCATAGCCAAGCTTCTGCGACAACAGATTCGCGAAGTACGGCCCGCTCAACGGCGCCAGTCAGGGTACTTGTCGCGTCGCCGAAGTTACCGGCACGTTCGGCGAGCGTTGGAACCGCAATCAAGCCAGTGTCGATTCCCTGCGCGGTCCGCGTCCCCTGATAGTCGGCGAAGTAAAAGATCTTGTCCTTTTTGATCGGGCCGCCGAAGGTGCCGCCGAACTGATTTTGCCGGTAGAAGCTGCGGTCCGGCGAAAAGAAGTTGCGTGCGTCCAGATCCGTGTTTCGCAAGAATTCGAATGCGCTTCCGTGAATCTGATTGCCGCCGCCCTTGGTGACCACATTCACGATGCCGCCGCTATAATTGCCGTATTCCGCGTTGACGTTGTTGGTGAGCACCCGGAATTCGGCAATGGAGTCCAAATCCGGAACAATGGTTGTGCCGCCGTTCATCAGTTCTTTAACGTCGCCGCCGTTCACCATGAAGCCGTTGGCGTCCTCGCGCTGCCCGCTGATCGATTGATTGCCAGGGTTCAGATCGCCGGAGGGGGCGATGGCCACCGACGCTCCGGCCATCACGATGGAATCGGGAAGCTGCGTGGACATGGGAACGATGCCTGGCTGAAGCGCCAACAAATCCGTGTAGCTGCGGCCGTTCAGGGCCACCGCGGTCATTTGGGTACCCGTCACCACTTGCCCCATCTGCGACGTGGAAGTCTCTACTTGCGTGGCGTTCTCAAGCACCGTCACTTCTTCCACCTTTTCCGCCATTTCCAGCGTCAGATCCACTACCAGCGCGCCGTTGGCGTCCACATCCAGGTTGTTCCGGCCCTGCGTGCCGAAGCCTTGCTCTTCCACCTTTACGTTGTAACGTCCCACGGACAAGCTGGGAAAAACGTAGTAGCCTTTGTCGTCGGTGACGGTCTTGGCCTGAATATTCGTTGACGTGTTGGCGGCGATGACGGTGGCGCCCGGGATCACGGCACCGCTTGGATCCTTCACCGTGCCGGAAATGCTGCCGGTGGTCGCGGCCCCCAGAATCGCCGGCAACATCGACGAGAGGAGCGCCCCGCAGACGAATAACGTGATTCGCTTCAAGTGCACAAATCCAGTCTAAGGGAGGAAACAGCCACCGCCGCGGGTAGAGTGGTCAATGGAGGTCAGTGACCGGCGTGTGACCAACAAAGTCTCTGTGTTTTCAACTTTCAACGCGCTTCAAGCGTCACCTTGCGGATGTTCGCCATGTTCGAGCCATCCCGCGCGCGGAAGCCGCTGGCGCTCACCTGATTCCCCGGCTTGAGTGAATCCACCTTCCAGCCTTGGCTCATCAGACCGTTCGGGCTGGCAAGCTCCAGCCTCCACCGGGCCACCTTGCCGTTGTCATCCTTGACGTCCAGGAACATCAGCACGTGGGGATTGTTCCACGTGATCTTGGAGACGGTACCCTTCAGCGTAACAGGCTGGGTCTCGTCGTACTGCGCCTTAAACGAATGGTGCGCGAGAACAGGCAGGGCGGCCATCAGCAAACCGGCGGTCGCAAGCAAAACAAGTCGCTTGGGTCGCATACGCGATACCTCCAAACAGCCCTTTCACAGGCCATTCGCCGTGAGTATAGCACCAGCTTACGGCGCCGGCTTAGGATCGCGGCCCGCCATCGTAGGGCGAGCCGACAAATACCTTCCGCCCGTCGGCGAGCACCACTTCCCGTGCCGACGCCACGAACGCCCCGTCCCTGGCACGGTATCCGACTACCGTTACCCGATCGCCAATCTTCACCGACATCCGGCTCCAGCCTTGCCGCGCCAGCGTGTTTGGACCGGCCGTTTCACACGCCCAGTTGTTGGTCTTGCCGCCCGCGCTTACGTCTACATACAAATATACATGCGGGTTCATCCATTCGATCTTCGTCACCCGGCCCAGCAACGTGATCCGCTTACTAAGGTCGAACTCAGCGCCGACGGAATGGTGCGCGTAGCTCGGAGTTCCCGGCAGAATCAGCCCGAGTATGACGGCCCAGAGCAATACGGCGATGACGGAACGTCGAAATCGCATATTTCGCCTTTACCTGGAGACTAACACGACTCCTTGGTCGAAAATTCGCTTGCTGACGCGCGCGGTTCAGAATCGTGGCTCGTGTTTGCAGGTGTTTACTGAACCGCGACCGTGAGGGAGTCGTCGCCAGACCCCTTTTTCAGCATCCTGCTAGGGCGCTACTTTTGAGGGGCGTCCCGATAGACTTTGTGGCAGTTATCGCAGGCCTGGCTGAGGCTGTCAGTGCAATTGCTGACCGAGTCCTTATTTTTCTGGAGCGATGCTTTCAAGCAGTCCCTTCCGGCGGGCGCTAGAGCCGCGGCATACTTGGCGTAATCGGCATTCTGCACCGGCACCGGCTGGCCGTTGGATCTGATCCGCCCCGGTATCATGATCAGATTCTCCAGTTCCTCGATGGCAACGGCAGCGTTCACCACGGCCTGCCACTCCATATCCGTCTTGGGGAGCTTTTCCTGAACTCCGAAGATGATGTTGGAATTGGGCAAAGCCACGCTTCGCATTACCTGCTTGAGGTTGCCATAGGGCTTCGGTGTGTAAGATGGCGCCTGAGCCATGAGGGCGCCCGCCAGCAACACAACGAGCGTTCCCGTCTTGCGTTTTAACGACCGTTTTAACCACTGCATCACGATCGCAGACTAGCACGTCCTCTAGCAGGATGCTGAAAAAAGCGAAAATCCGCTTGCTTACGCGCGCGGCTCAGAATCGCAGCAGCGTGTTTGCACGTGTTTACAGAGCCGCGACCGTAAGGGAGTCGGTCCCTAACGGCCTTTTCAGCAGCCTGCTAGAAGGCGGAGGGCCTCGAGGGTTCGGGCGCGAACGCCTGAGTTGATGGCGCTGTTTCGGAAAGCTCCTCAGTTTTCCGAGGGCTTCTCAATGCCCTTGTTATCGAAAACGAACTGGAGCACGGTGTCACTTTCCACATCGCGCCCCTTCCGTTGAGCCGGAGCAAAAAGCCACTGACGAGCCGCGTTTACAGAAAGATCGGACAGGTCTTCGATCATCGTACCTCCGTGCGACAATGGCGCCGCCCGAACCACTCTCCCCCGTGAATCGATATAGACCTGCACCTGAATGGTGACGCTCCCAACCAGCAATTTCAGTGAATTCGCGGAAGTTTGCGGGAAAACGCGTTTGATCGGCTGCGCGGGTATTAGATCCTTACGCTTGCCAAGCCGGGCCGCGGCAGTCTCAGATCGGCTCGGCTGAGCTGCCGGAGGCGGCAACGAGGTGCTGGCAGCCGGAGGAGCCGTCGCGTCAAAGGGCGTGTTCCTTGCTGTGTCCGCGTCTCGCGTCTGAGGCGGTTCCGGAGCGGGAGCTGCCGGCTGGATGATTGGCGCCGCCTCGGGCTTAGATGGTACCTTCCGTGAATTCCGCGCCAGCGGCGGCAATCTCTGCTCGCGAGCCGGAGGAGGGGTTTCCGTGGCGGATTGATTGGACGGTGTTCCACTTGTCGAGCTGGACCTCTGCGGGATTTCTACCAGCGGCTGGGGTATTGCTTTTTGGTCGTCCGCCTGTTCGGCCGGCGCCGGCCGGGCGTTTATCGCCCTGTCAAGTCCCACTGCTACAAGCGACTCGGTAACGTCTCCGATTCGCAATTCGAAGGCGGCCACATCGCTGGTCGGATAGTATGCCACGCTGCCGTTGGCGAGCACATTCTGGTCGAGAGAAATGGTATGGTGCGCCGTACCATCTGTAACTGACAACGTCCCGGAGGTTGCGCGGACGACAGCGGGCGCGTGCGGATTCCAGGCGATGCGGATATGGTCGAGTTCCACCGAATTCACCAGCCCGAGGCCACGCGTGAGTGCCGGTGCGGAGTGCTTAATCTCGCGCTTCGATATCGGAACATTCCGTTCTGCCCGGATCCACACCACCAGTCCAATCACCAGCAGGATCAGGGTACACGCAAGCCATCCCGGTATTCTTGTTTTGGCCCGGCCGGCCACGAACCCGGAAAGCACCGCCGATGTTCTCTCTATCGCCCATTCCGCGAATTCCCGAAGTTGGCTGGCAAACTCCGCCAATCCCCCCGGGGCCAGGTCGTCATCATAGCTGTCCGGTGGCCGATCTATTTCTCTGGAAGGAGTCCGGGGCAATTCGGAAGTGAACGTAGCGCGGCCGACAGGCGGAGAACCATGGCCGGGCGAAGCACCAGGCCCGGGAGAGGAAGCGGGGCCGGGCGAAGAAACGGGGCCGGGCGAAGAAACGGGGCCTGGCGAAGAGCCAGGGCCGGGCCGAAAAGCAGGGAGGATAAACGCCGAGTCCATCGAAAATCGAAGGCCGTTAAAATGGAAAAGGCTGCCGCGTGGAGCATTCGCGGACAGCAACAGGAAAATGCCAGGCTGGCTCCCCAGGTGTTCCTGCGCTAATTGCAAGTCCTCCGCATCGGGTTCCAGGCCCGGCCTGCAATTACTTCGGTAGAATCCGATACAAGACCAGTACGGGCTTTCATAACGCGCGATGGACTGTCGCAAACTGGCCCGGTCGGCCCGCCGAGAGGTGAAAGAGTTGCCCGTCCTCGTAGCTACAGGAGATCGGCGTATACAGCCGCACAATGATTTGCACGCGGCCGCCGTCTCTTTGAACCGTTCCCAACAAAAGGCCGCCGCATTCCTTGGATTGCTCCTCGGGCTTCGGATCCTTGAAGACCAGTTCACAGAGACGTCCGAGTAGATCGGGGTGCCACTGAATGGTTATCGAATTCTCGAGTGCCGTTTTTGGCTGCATCGTGATAACGCGCGACGGCTCGCTCGGAGTCTGTGACCGAGACCGAGGAACTCTCCGCAACAACAGTCTCACTTATTTGTTTAGCAAATCCGCAGTGTATTACTCCCAAAGGCCAACGTCGATGCCGTCAAGACGATAATAGCCCGTCTCGTTGGTGCGCGTGGCCCATATTTCGATAATTGTGAGAAGCCCGGCGCCTCAATCATGCCGCAAGGCCACCGCGGGATCGACATTCATGGCCCTGCGTGCCGGAACATGGCAGGCCAGCAGTGCGACTAAGATCAAGACCACGGGCGCGCCTGTCATCGTAAGGGGATCATACGGCGACACCCCGACCAACTGCGACTGCAAAATGCGATTCACGGCCAGCGACGCGGCCAGGCCGAGCGTCATGCCCATCGCCACCGGCAACATGCCATCGCGCAGGACCATATTTCGGATGTCCTCAGCAGCCGCGCCAATCGCCATTCGAACGCCGATTTCCCTGGTGCGTTGGCTCACCGCATGCGCGATCACGGCATATAGCCCGATGGCTGCCAGCAGCATCGCAATCAGGGCGAAGACGGGCGACACCGCCGCTTGCTTGCCCAACTCGCTATGTTCCACATCCATGGGGTCGCGACGAAATGCGAAGTTGGCCTTCAACGTGGTGAAATCCTCCAACTCACATCAGGATCCAATTTCTGCACCTCGGCTCGAACGGCTTGTGCCACCTGCTTCGGAGGCACGCCCGTTCGCACAGAAAAAACGCGCCACGCGCCTGCGGTTCTTGCCGGAAAGGTACGTAGACCAGCGGCTTGAAAGACTGCCGGTGGGATCTCCCTGCATGATATTCGGGACCACCCCCACCACGGTGCGCCACTCACCCGGTTTGCTTCCGATCTTTCATACGGAGGCGCTTGCCGAGCGACTGTTCGCCGGGCCAGAAGGTGGCGGCAAAGCTTTGGTTCACAATGGCAACCGGCAATGCCGCCATGCGATCCCGTCATTGAAGCCGCGGCCGGAGACGGTGGATGCTCCCACCACCCGGAAGTAGTCCGGTCCAGCGCTCAGGAACTGCGCAGACTCGCCGTGTTCATGCTGCCGGCCGTCCCTGGATCTCAAACATCCGCAAACTTGTATTATCCACGGGAATAATGCTGGACACCGACTCATCCTCAATTCGCGGGATGGTCTCTCAGTGCGCTTCCAGCCGGTCGAAATACCCGAGCCTGGCTGCGGCGTCGGGTATTTGTCGGAGGGCAATCTCATCGCTCCAACCAGGATGTTTTCGGGATCGCGAACGCCGGTCTTGGCGCTCACGACGTTCACCAAGCTTCGCACCAGGACGCCCGCCCCCGCGAGCAGCACAATGGCAAGAGCCATCTGGCCTACAACCAGCACCGCAGCGAGATGTTTGCCGCGCAGCCCCGGTGTTACGCCGCGAGCGTCGCCTTTCAGAGCGCCGTTCACACCGAGTTGTAATACCCTGCCGATCGGGGCCAGGGAAAACAAAATCGCCGCGGCAAGGGAGATCCCAACCAGGTAGCCCAGCGTGCCGGAATCCACCCGGTAGTCCAGGATCTGGTAGCGAGACGCGGTTTCAACCGCCCAGGCGCGCACGCCCCATTTGGTGATCCACCAACCGAGCGCCGCAGCCACGCTGGCAAGCATCAGGCTCTCCACGAAAATCTGGCGCAGCATCCGCCCCTGGCCCGCGCCGAGAGCAATCCGGGTCGCAAAATCACGCCATCGTCCCATGGTTCGCGCCAGCGTGAGATTGGCCAGATTGGCGCAGGCGATTAGGAATACGAACCATGCAGCCGCCCAAAGCGAGCCGTAGATCATCGGCGCATCCGGTCCGACAAAGAACTGCGAATAGGTTTTCAACGTGGGGACAACACCGCGATTCGTTGCCGGCCAGGCCGCTTCCAGGCGACGGTTGATCGTTGCGAGCTCCGTGCGGGCCTCTTCGAGGTTGGCATCGTCCCGCAGCCGCCCAAATGCCATGTGGCTTCCGGCCCCTCGCTGCTCCAACCCAGGCGTGTGGGCCAAGGGCAGCCATATGTCGTGTTCCTCGGGAAAGTCGAATCCTTCGGGCATCACGCCGATGATGGTGGCGGGTGCGCCGTTGATATGCACGGCAAGCCGGCGATATCGGCGCGCTTGTCAAACCGGCTCACCCAAAAGCGGTAGGCGATCAGTGCGACAGGCGGCGCTCCCGGGACTCCATCCGCTGGCACAAAATCCCGCCCCAGAATCGGCGACACGCCCAGCAACCCGAAGGCGTTGGTGCTGACAGCGGCCGCGAACAACTGGCTGGGGCGTCCACCCCCGTGGCTGAAGGCGATGGCCGCGCCCCCCACAAACGCCATACCCTGAAACGAACGCGCCTGCGAGCGCCAATCCTCGAAATCCGGGTAGGAGATGCAGCACAACCCCGACGGATAGTGCTCCTGCATATAAACCAGCCGGTCGTTTCTTTGGACCAGGGGAAACCCCGAAACAGCATCGCGTTCATAACGGTGAATACGGTCGCATTCAACCCGATAGCGAGCGCAAGCATCGCGATTGCCGCGAGAGTAAACGCCCGGTCGCGCCGCAGTCCCCTGAGCGAAAATCGCAGATCGTAAAGGAGCGCCTCTCAACCACGTCAGAACGGTTCTGGATTTGGGCGCCATCGGGTTGACATTGATTATAGTCGGCGACCGGCCACGGAGACGTATAGGCGCCGGGCGTTCGGCTGGTGGTCGATAATGTGGGGAGGCCTTCGGAAAAATCAGCATGACTCCGGTCGAAACTGTTCTCGCGTTTTTCGACGCCATCAACCGGCACGATGCCGATAGGCTTGCCGACTTGATTACTGAGGATCATGTCTTCATCGACTCGCTAGGAAAATCCGTGCGTAGCCGCGAAACGATGCGCAACGGTTGGAGGGGCTACTTCACTCTTTGTCCGGATTATCGGGTTTCGCACGAAGACATATTTCATAACGACAATACCGTCGCGGCGTTCGGATCCGCCGGCGGAACCATCAGCGTCAATGGAAAGCTGCTCCCTGAAAACCAGTGGCAAACTCCGGCTGCCTGGCGCGCCGTGGTTCGCGCCGGACAGATCCAGGAGTTTCGCGTTTACGCCGACAACAAACCGGTCTACGATATCCTGGCGAAGCCGGCCAAATCCGCAGCCCCATAAGATCAGCCACCCACGCCGGGAGGCGTGTGTCAAAATCATTGCAGAGGAATATTTGGCACAGGAAGGCAGCACTCCCAGAGCCGCCAGTTCAGGCTCTGTCGGTTCCATTCGCTTGTTGGGTGTTCCCATTCGCCTTCATTTCACCTTCGTTCTGTTACTCATTTGTCTGGTTGTGATCGGTCTGAGCAGCAATCAGTCGCCCGGCAATTACACGCTTTTTGTGCTGGCGCTGATGGCGTCGGTCCTATTGCACGAACTTGGCCATGCATTCGTCAGCTCGCTTTACGGCATTCGTACCATTGAGATCGTCATGTATCCCATTGGCGGCGTCGCGCGCCTGGAACGCCCCGCCAAGCCCAGGGAAGAATTCTGGATCGCCCTCACCGGACCCGCGGTCAATCTTGCCATCGCCGCCTTCATCTTCGCGCTGCTCTATTCAGAGAAGCGCGCCGTCAATTTCTTCGCGCTGGTGCAGCCAACCGATACCAATCTGGCCGATCGCATTGCCGTCGCCAATCTCATCCTGGCCGGTTTCAATCTGCTGCCTGCATTCCCCATGGACGGCGGACGCATGCTGCGCGCCATTCTCTCGCACCTGAAATCGGAATACGAGGCCACGCGCATCGCCACCTGGTCCGGCCGCATGCTGGCCATCAGCATGGGTCTTTACGGATTCGTCTACATGCCGATGCTGGCCTTCGTCGCCTTCTTCATTTATCTGGGCGCGGCCAATGAGGGCGCCGCTTCGCGCGGCCGGTCGCTCACCCAGGGCATCCCCGTTCGCGCCGCCATGATGACCGGCTATCGCACGCTGGCGCATGGAGCCACCCTTCGTGACGCGGCCAATCTCTTGCTTTCCACTTCGCAACAGGATTTTCCGGTAGTGCTGGGCGATCAGGTGCTCGGTCTTCTGGGGCGCAACGCGCTGCTGCGCGGAATGGCGCAGGAGGGGCCCGATTCCTATGTCGCCGGTTACATGGAGCGCGAGTTTCCGAGCGTTCCTCCCGATCAGGATCTCGCGGACGTTCTCCCGCTCATGGCCCACGCCGGCGCCTGCGTGCTTGTAATGGAGGAGGGCCGGTTGCTGGGCTTGCTCAGCTCGGAAAATCTTTCCCAGTTCCTGCTTCTGCGCAGCGTGGGTCTGCAACCCGCGGAAGGTTGAATTATGCGGAAGTTCTGCTTTTTGTTCTTCGCTCTTTGCTTTTTGGCCACTGCCGAAAATATCAAGCTATATATGAAGGACGGAAGCGATCAATTGGTTCGCGAGTACCAGGTTGAAAACGACCGCGTCCGCTTCTACAGCCTCGATCGCGAGGATTGGGAAGAGGTGCCCGCTTCGCTAGTCGATCTGGACAAAACCAAGGCCGAAATCAAGGCCCGCGCCGATTCGATCCGCGCCGACGCCGCCTCCGAAGACGCCGAGAAAAAAGCCGAGCGCGCCGCCCGCAAGGAAGTTGCCAGCGTCCCCGCCGATCCGGGCGTCTACCTGATTGAAGAGCAGCCCACGGGCCCCGCCAAGCTCACGCCCATGAAAGTGGGCGAATCGAAAGTGGTCACCAACAAACGGCGCAGTATTCTCAAGGCCATCAGCCCCGTGCCGCTGGTTCCGGGCAAAGCCACGCTTGAGCTGGATGGCCTGCACGCCTCGCAAGGCACCGCCAACCGCAGTCCTGAGTTTTATATCCGCCTCTCGGAAGAAGAGCGCTTCGGCATCGTGCGCCTGAGCGAGCACAAAGCCAATCGCGTGGTCGAAAAACTAACCATCCAGCCCGTGATCAACGAAACGACGCAGGAGCCGGATTTGGTTGAGGTGTTTCGCCAGCAGGTAGCCGATGGGCTGTTCAAGATCTGGCCGCAAAAACCGCTCGATCCCGGCGAGTACGCAGTAGTTCAGTATTCGATCGACAAGCTGGATATGCAGGTGTGGGATTTTTTCATCGCGCCTGGCACCGGCCAATAGTTATTTCGCGGCGCGCGCCGCGCTGGCTCCGCCCGCTTCCAGGCTTGCGATCAAATGCGTGTGCTTGTACTTTCGCGCCAGATCCAGCGCCGTCAGCCCGTCTTTGGTTCGCGCGTCTGCGTGAGCGCCCGCCTTTAGCAGCAGATCGATCATCGCCGAATCGCCAAAATCGATCGAAGCCGCGTAGAGCAGCGCAGTGAATCCGATCTTGTCGGCGCGGTTTACATCCGCTCCGCGCGCGATCAGCAGTTGCGCGATCTCCACCTGGTTTCCGAGCACCGCACGATCCAGCAGAGTGATGCCGCTGGGATCCGCCTCATCCGCCCGTGCCCCCATGTCCAGCAGCTTCCGTACCACGGCGAGGTTCCCCAAACGCACCGCGCCGGTAATCGCCGTCGCCGACGACGTCCCAATCAGCACCATCGGCTCGTCGAGCGCGTCTCCGGCTTCGCGCAGCCGGGGAAGGATTTCGGTGTTGCCCGAATACGCCGCCAGGAAAAACGGCGTCGCATGGAACATGGGAGCATGCTGTCCAGCCGCAACCCGCACTTCCGCGCCATGGTCGAGCAGCAGGTTCATTGCCGGTGTCGCACTCTCGCCATACTGTGCCGCCACCATCAGCGCCGAATACCCGTCTTCGCACGCGCGTTCACGTTCGCACCGCGATCGATCAGCAATTTCATCTTCGCGGCATTGGGCGCGGCCATCATCAGCGCGGTGGTTCCGGCCTTGGTGGCCGAATTCGGATCGAACCCTCCGTCCAGCAGCGCCTTCACCTGGTCGACGCTCGCGAAAAGCACGGTCTCCGCCCACGGTTCCACGCAGGCTCGGTTCGCTTTCTTTCAGCTCCGGCAGCGCTACTCTTTTGCCCGGTCCGAGCGCCCGTGCCAGCGCCATCGACGGCCCAATCCGCCGCCAATGCCGAGAGGAACTGATCGTGCCCGTAAGGATAGCCGGTCTCAAAATACGGCGGACTCACCGACGCCGGCGGATGCAGCCGCGACACCACATGCCACGATCCGTCCGCGGCTTGCGTCTTCAGCAAATAGTCGATGCCTCGCTGCCAGCGTGGGTCCGATATCGGAACGCTGCCTGCATCATGCAATGCCACCAACACCTGGCTGGTTGAATAAGCATCGCTATCGCGTCCATCAAGCGATGCCCAGCCGCCATCTGGTTGCTGGATCGCAAACAGCGCCTTGGCGAGCTTCTTTAATTCTGAGCGATCCACGCCGCGCCCACCACAGGCCTAATAGTTGATACGTCCGCGCCTCGGTGTCCCCGGGTTGGTGCGAAGCCAGCCACCTTCGCCCGCGCGCCACGTGTACAAACGCGTCGGCCTTCTCGCTCGGATGGCTGTACAACTGAATTGCGCGCAGCGACAATGCAGTCTCCGTAAAGAAACTGTAAGACGACGGCGGTCGTTGATGGAAACTGGTCCAGGAGCCGTCCGCGTCTTGCCGCGCGGCGAGCAATCGCGCATAAATCGCGGTCACCAGATTGGGACGGATCCCAGCGGCGTCCGCCGCCACCAGCCTGTAAGCATCGTCCATGGCCGGTTCAATCACCCAGTTATATTGGACGGCTCTATCGAGCTCCGTATAGTTGAACGTCGGCACGGCATCGGCATGCGCGATCTTCTCGTCCACCGGAATGCCGTGTTCCCGCGCCGATTGGAACGCGAGCGCCGCTTGATACTGGTGGTGACACGAATTGCAGGTTTGTGTGGAATGCCAGCCTTTTTGGCTGGCCTGGAACAGTGTGATGGCGCGGGTGGCCGCGTCGCGAATTCGATCCGGGGGCGCAGCGTCGCCAGGCCCTGCCAGGGCTATCGAACACAATAGGCAGATCCAGAAGCGCATATTGGGATTGTCTCAAACGCGCCGGAAAAATTCCAAGCTCTTCCGCGCGCAAATCTCCCACCGGTATTCGCTCTTCGCCCGCGCCACTCCGGCGGCCCGCAGTTCCTGCTGCAAATCCAGCGACGTCACCAGCTTCTCCATTGCCGCTTGAATTTCCCCCGGGCTTCGAGGATCCACCAGCAGCGCGGCCCCACCCGCCACCTCCGGCAGGCACGATGTATTCGACGTGATCACCGGAACGCCCGCCGCCATTGCCTGCGCCACCGGGAGTCCAAAACCTTCATATAAGGATGGATAAACGAACGCGCTGGCCCCCGCCATCAAACCCGGCAGTTCATCTTCCGGCACATATCCGAGATAGCGCACTCCGGGCGGCCGCGATGCCAGCCGCGCCAGTGTTTTCTCGCCCGCCCACCCACTCGCGCCCGCGATCATCAAATCGAAATCGCCGCGAAAACGAAAACCGCTCCACGCATCCAGCAGGGTGTCCACGTTCTTGCGCGGCTCAATGGTCCCCAGATACAAAACGTACGGCTGCTCGCTGGGCCGCGCCTGCGCGCCGAAGTAAACTTCCGGCACACCCGGATAAATCACTTCGATTCGATCCGCATCCAGCCCCAGCAACCGCGCGGCGTCCTGCCGTGAGTTCTCAGAGATGGCAATCAACCGGTCCGCGCGCCCCAGCACATTCTTCGCCAGGCTCTCATCGGCCTGAATATTGGCGGCCGTGTGCAGCTCCGGCATCAGACGGACCGTCATATCGTAAATGGTGGCCGTCAGCTTCACGCCCTTGGGTGGATATCGGATCTGATTCGACACGTGGAAAACGTCCGCCTTGGGCATGGTCCAGCGCAGCAGCGGTAACCATGGCGACGGCATTCGCGGCGAACACTCGCCCCAGGTGCATGTAGGTTCGCGCGGATCCCGCGATGGAACGCTCGTGATTCAGCGGTCCCAGGCCCGCGAGCGCCGGCAACGTAAGAATCCGGTCGTTCTGCGCCTGCTGCCATAGATTCTGAATCCAGTAATAGGTGTAATTCTTGACGCCCGCGCTTCTGAGCAACAGCGGGGTGGCGTCAATCAGGATCTGCATGGTCGCGAACAGAGGTTAACATGGAGGGTCAAAGCATGGCCTGCCACCGATTCCCGCGCGTCCGCACGCTTACGCGTGGCGGCTTCGGCAACCAGTTCTGAATCGCGACTGTGAAGGAGCGCATAGGCCGCTCGAATGGTTACGGCCGCCATGGGAATCGCTAAAGCCACTCGCGCGTACGAAACATGGCTCGGTAAGCACCTGCGCCTGCTGCCTGCCGATCTTCAGCGGAAACATCAGGCCATGGCTCAGGATCTGTTCCCTTCTTCGCGCGCCACGTTTTATCGCTGGATGCAACTCTGGCCCAAGGTTTGTCCTGACGATGCTGGCGCGCCGCAGGTGCTGGCCGTCGGCGATCTGCACGTCGAAAACTTCGGCACCTGGCGCGACGTCGAAGGCCGCCTGGTCTGGGGCATCAACGATTTTGATGAAGTCTACGAGCTGCCCTATACTATCGATCTGGTTCGTCTGGCGGCCAGCGCGCATATTGCGATTCGCGAGTCGCGCCTGAAGATTCTCGCCAAAGACGCCTGCGACGCCATCCTCACCGGTTACAAGAAGAGCCTGCAAATGGGCGGCGTTGCCTTTGTCCTGGCGGAAGAGCACGAGTGGTTGCGCCACATGGTGACGGGGGTTCTTCGCGATCCGACGCAGTTTTGGGCCAAGCTCGACAGCCTGCCCACGATGAAGGGACGCGTTCCGAAAAGCGCCCGCCGCGCCCTGGAGCGCTTACTGCCGGAGCCCGGGCTCGACTACCGGATCGTTCACCGCATCGCGGGGCTGGGCAGTCTGGGACGCGAGCGCTACGTCGCCATTGCGACGTGCCGCGGTGGGCGAGTGGCGCGCGAAGCCAAGGCGTTGGCTCCTTCGGCGTGCGTCTGGGCCGCCACCGCTAGAACATCCGAACGCATCCGCTATCAGGAGGCGCTGGACCGGTCCGTTCGCGATCTCGATCCTTTCGTTCACTTGCGCGGAAAATGGATCGTCCGCCGGCTGGCGCCCGATTGTTCGCGTGTCGAACTGGCTTCCATGCCCAAGGAACGCGACGAATCCAGGCTGCTGCGCGCCATGGGATTCGAAACCGCCAACGTCCATTTGGGAACTCCGCGCGCCGCAAAACTGATTCTGCGCGATCTTGCCAAACGGCCTGCCGATTGGCTGCATGTCGCCGCCACCGCCATGGTGAAGGCCACCACGGCAGATTGGCGTGAATGGCGTAAGACCGTTCGCCGCAAACCCGCCAAGACCGTACAATAGAAATTGCTGCTCCGATTCTTCGCGGTCCTGGTTTTCCCTCTCGTGCTCTTCGGCCAGCCGCCCAACTCAGTCCTCATCGTCGTCAATCAACCCTCCGCGCTCTCGCGCCAGATCGGCGAATATTACGCGGTGCGGCGCCACATTCCGGCCTCCAACATTTGCCGTCTCAACGCCAGCACAAACGAAGAGATCTCGCGTTCCGATTTCGACGATCAGATCTCTCGTCCCATCCAAAACTACCTGCGCGGCCACAATCTCACCGAGACGGTTCTTTACATCGTCACGACGGATGGCGTCCCTTTGAAGATCCGCGGCAATCTCGGCATGTCCGGTGAAGCAGCTTCCGTGGACTCGGAACTGACCCTGCTCTACTTCGATTTGCACGGCCGCGCCCACCCGGTGGCCGCTGGCGTCGCCAATCCGTTTTTCGGAAAGACCATCTCACTCTTTCGTCATCCCGACTTCCCGATTTATCTCGTTACCCGCCTGGCCGGATTTGATTTTGGCGACGTCGAAGGGTATGATCGACCGCGCGCTGGCGGCCCGCAATCGCGGAAAATTCGTGATCGACCTGAAGGGCAGCGATAACACCCAGGGCAATGCCTGGCTGCTACAAGCCGCCCGGCAACTTCCGCGCGACCGGCTGGTCCTGAATATTTCGCGCGACGTGCTTTATCAGCAAACCGACGTCATCGCCTATGCCTCCTGGGGCTCCAACGACCCGGACCGCAAACTACGGCATCTCGGTTTCCACTGGCTGCCCGGCGCCATCATGACGGAATACGTATCCACCAACGGGCGCAGCTTCGCTCGTCCTCCCGACGGCTGGAATATCGGAGCGTGGGGCGATCCCAAAGCCACCTTCGCTGGAACGCCGCAGACCCTGACTGCGGACTACATTCATGACGGTGTCACCGGCGCCTCCGGCCACGTCTACGAACCGTACCTGGCATTTACGCCGCGTCCGAACATTCTTCTGCCGGCTTACTATCACGGCCGCAATCTTGCCGAGAGCTACTATCTTTCGATTCCGGTACTCAGTTGGATGAACATCGTGGTCGGCGATCCGCTGTGCACGCTGGGAAAACCGTAGTATGAGGCAACGCTCCCCGTCCGCTTGCTCACGAGTCGGTGTGAAAAGTACGATCAACCGCTCCCTTCGGTCACGGCTCGGTATCGACGATCCAGCAAAATCCCAGCTTTACCGAGCCGCGACCAGAGGGAGCGGTCAATGCGGACGGTTTTCCCACACACTCTCAAGCGCGCGGTCCACTGAGCAATTCGAGGGGAAGAAAGAGAAACTAGAGATAGAGCGCACAGCGCGGGATGCGCTCGCTAAGAGAGGAGACCATCGCGGCCCGCTGCGTTGTGCGCGATGTTTGAAATAGATGATCCAACTTTCCGGCGCCGGTAAGCGCTTCGGCCCCAGGCTGCTGTTTGAAGATCTCAACTGGATGATCACGCCCAGGACCGTGCCGGCCTGGTGGGCGCGAACGGCAGCGGCAAAACCACGTTGCTCAAAGTGCTGTCGGGCATGGAATCGCTCGACTACGGCAAGCTCAGCGTCACGCGCGGCGTCAGCTCCGGATACCTGCCTCAGGACGGCCTCTCGCTCTCCGGCCGCAGCGTATTCGCCGAGTGCATGTCGGTTTTCGCCTCGCTGCAACAGATGGAAGTGGAGATGGAAGAGCTCACGCACAAGATGGGCGAGCTGGATCCCGCCGGGCCGGAGTACGCGCAAGTGGCCGACCGCTTTCATTACCTGGATACCGAGTTCCGTAACCGCGACGGCTACGCCATCGAAGCGCAGGTGGGAACCGTGCTTTCCGGCCTCGGGTTCCCGCATGAAGAGTGGAACAAGCGCACCGAAGAATTTTCCGGCGGCTGGCAGATGCGTATCGCACTCGCTAAGCTGCTGCTCGAAAAGCCGAACCTGCTGCTGCTGGACGAGCCCACCAATCACCTGGACCTGGAAGCTCGCAACTGGCTGGAGCAATACCTCGCCAATTATCCCTTCGCGTACGTCCTCATCTCGCATGACCGCTATTTCCTGGACGTCACGGTCAACAAAATCGTCGAGATCTGGAACCGCGGCGTGCATTTCTACTCGGGCAACTACGAGAAATATCTGAAACAGAAACAGGAGCGCACCGATCAGCTGGAAGCCGCCTATCGTAACCAGCGGGAGCGCATCGAGCAGTTGGAGGCGTTCATCAGCCGCTTCCGCTACCAGGCCACCAAGGCGAAACAGGTGCAAAGCCGTATCAAGGAGCTGGAAAAGATTGAGCGCATCGAATTGCCCAACGAAGAGAAGACCATCCACTTTTCTTTTCCGCAGCCCAAGCCCAGCGGCCGCATCGTGGCCGAGTTTCACAAGGTATCGAAGAGCTACGGGAACAAGTTTGTTTTTGGCGGCGTGGACTTTATCATCGAACGCGGCGACCGCATTGCACTGGTGGGCGTGAACGGGGCGGGAAAGTCGACGCTGATCAAGCTGCTGGCGGGTAGCGAGCCGCTCTCGAGCGGCGAATATCGCCTCGGCCACAACGCTCGAGGTGGATTACTTCGCACAGGATCAATACAAGGAACTCGACCCCAACTCTCGCATGCTGGACGATTTGCAGGGCGAGGCTCCGCGCTCCACCAACACGGAGCTGCGCAGTCTGCTGGGCTGTTTTCTCTTTTCCGAAGACGACGTATTCAAGAAAATCGGCGTGCTCTCGGGCGGGGAGCGCAATCGCTACGCGCTGGCCCGCATGCTGCTGCAGCCATCGAATTTCCTGTTGCTCGATGAGCCCACCAATCACTTGGACATGCGCGCCAAGGATGTTTTGCTGGAGTCGCTCGAAAAATACACCGGAACCGTTGTCTTCGTTTCGCACGACCGCTATTTCATCGACAAACTCGCGACGCGTATTTTCGAGGTGGGCAACGGCGAGGTCAACGTTTTCCCTGGCAACTACGAAGACTACATCTGGCGCAAGGAGGGCAAACAGATCGATCTGACGTTGTCACCGAATGGGCATGCCGCCGCCAATCCCCAACCCCCGATCCCCAGTCCCAATCCCACGAAGCGCGCGAACCCCATGAAGACGAAAAAGCTTCAAGAACGGGCACGCGAGCTGGAGTCCCAGATTGCCGTCCTGGAGGCCGAAATCGCACGCGATGAGGAGAGCCTGGCGAATTTTGTGAGCGCCGATGAATCCATGCGCGTTGCGTCGCAACTGGAGAAGCGCCGCGCGGCGTTGAACGCTCTGATCGAAGAATGGGAAGCTGTTTCGGCGGAAGCATGAGCGATTTTCACGAACAGCTTGCCTATCTGCGCAAACGCATCGCCGAGAATTGACAAAAAGTACACACGTCCCACGACAAAACCGCCAACCCCCAAACCCCAATCCCCAACCCCGGCGCCTGAAAGCTGGCTTGAGGGCGCGGAAGTGGCAACCGCGCACGGGGTTCACTACGAAACCGAGAGGCTCTACGAACGCCAGCGCCGCCACGGCAGCGTCGGCATTGTGGATCTGGAAGATCTATCGCACGATCTGCTCGATCCCATCTCGAACGGCCAGATCCGTGGGGTTGCTCCCGATAAATGGTGCTTCCTCGATACCGAGACCACCGGCTTGGCGGGAGGGTCCGGTACTTATGCGTTCTTGGTCGGCGTGGGACGCATTACTCCGCAAGGTTTCCGCGTCCGTCAGTTCTTTATGCGCGACTTTGGTGAGGAAGCCAGCCAGCTAAGCGCGCTTACGGAGCACTTGAAGCAATTCGAAGTGATGATCACCTACAACGGCCGTACCTACGATCAGCCGTTGCTCGAAACGCGCTTCCGCATGGCCCGGCAGCAGCCGCCGTTCAGTTCGTTGGAGCATCTGGATCTGCTCTTCGGCGCACGCCGGCTGTGGAACCTGCGATTCGACAGTTGCCGATTGGTGGAGCTTGAAAATCAGATCCTCGGCGTCGAACGGCAAGGCGATCTGCCGGGGGAACTGATCCCGTATGTGTATTTCGAATACGTGCGAACGCACGAAATCTTCCGTTTGATGCCGGTGTTTCATCACAATGCCATCGATATTCTGAGCCTGGCCTGCCTCACTGCTATCGTTCCGCGAGCGTTTAACGCCGCGGATCAGGCTGAGTTTTCGCACGGTGCTGAAATGGTGGGCCTGGCGCGCTGGTGGCGTCAAGCGGAGCAGCACGAAAACGCGCTGGCGCTTTTCCGGCAGGCCGTCGAGAAGAATCTTTCCGACGATCTGCTGTTTCGCACGTTGTGGGATATCGCGGTCCTGGAAAAAAAGCTCGGGCGCGAACATGCCGCGCTTCCGATACTCACCGATCTCGCCGCTTCCCGCAATCCGTGGCGCGCCGCGGCGTTTGTGGAACTCGCCAAGTATTATGAACGCCGTGAACGCAATTATGTCCTGGCTTTGGAGATGACGCGCAGCGCCCTGGAGTTGGAATCTTCGGAAGCACTGCTGCGCCGCGCGGCCCGGCTGGAAAAGCGGGTGGCCGTTCCGAAAACATCGAGGCTCATATGAAGACATTTCCCCTGTTGCTCGTTGTCCTGTTTTTGACTGGTTGCGCGAAGGCGCCCAAGCTGGACGTCAGCCTGAGTCTCGATAAGCCGAACGCCGGTGTCATCTTCCTCAAGGTGAAAGTGGTAAATACCGAAGACCGCGCCACGGTGCCCATTGCCCTTGAAGTCACCGGCCAGGCGGAGACCAATGGCCATTGGGATAAAGTGAGTACGCTTCTGCATCCGGCCGCCTTCGTTCTGAACAAGAAGGAACAGCGCGAAATTACCAAATTTTGGAGAGTTCCAGCCGATGCGGCGCGAGCCACCTTAACGGTGAAAGAACAGGAGCGTGGATTTTTGTTGAAAACAGAACGGGCGGAAAAAGTCTTCTCGCCTGCAGCTCCGCAGACAGGCGTTACAGCAAAGCCCTGAGCTCGCTCCAAGCCAGCCCTTGCGATTCCGCCACGCCCGGATGCGTGATCTTTCCCTGGTACGTATTAACGCCCACGCGGATTGCCGCGTTGTCCCGGCAAGCCTGCTCCAGTCCTTTGGCGCACAACTCGGCGAGATAGGGAAACGTTGCGTTGGTGAGCGCGTAAGTGGAGGTGTGCGGCACCGCGGCCGGCATGTTCGATACGCAGTAGTGCAGCACGCCGTCGACGAAATAAATCGGATCGGTATGCGTGGTGGCGTGCGATGTCTCAAAGCAGCCGCCCTGATCGATCGCGACATCCACCATCACGGCGCCCGGCTTCATGGTCTTCAACATCTCGCGCCGAACCAGCTTGGGCGCCGACGCGCCCGGGATTAGCACCGCGCCTACCACCAGATCGGCATGGCGCACCGCGTCACGCACATTGAAGACATTGGATGCCAGCGTGACCACTTGACTGCTATAAATGTCGTCCAGAGCGCGCAGACGATCCAGACTGCGATCGATGATCGTGACGGCCGCGCCCAAGCCCACCGCCATTTTGGCTGCATTGTGGCCCACCACGCCGCCGCCCAGTATTACAACGTTCGCCGGCGCCACGCCCGGTACGCCGCCCAGCAAAATCCCCCGGCCGCCGTTGGGCCGCTCGAGATACACCGCGCCCACCTGCACCGCCATGCGTCCGGCCACTTCGCTCATGGGCGTAAGCAAGGGCAGCGAACCGTCGGCTTCGCGAATAGTTTCGTAGCCCAATGAGTTAACCTTGGCGTCCACCAGTTTGTTGGTCAGTTCAGGCAGCGGCGCAAGGTGAAGATAGGTGAAAAGGATCAGGCCGGGCCGGAAGTGCGTGTACTCGGAAGGCTGAGGCTCCTTAACCTTGATGACGAGATCGGCCTTGCTCCAAACTTCGGCGGCGCTAGGGAGGATTTCCGCGCCCGCGTCGATATATTCGTGGTCCGGTATGGAGCTGCCAGTGCCCGCCTGCGTCTCTACCAGCACCCGATGACCGGCTTCGCGCAGCGTTGTTACGCCGCTCGGAACCAGGCCAACGCGCGTTTCGTGATCCTTAATTTCTTTCGCTACGCCGACGATCATTGAGGAGGATTGGATGGGGGTGGTACAGGCGCGCCCGCCTGCGGCGTAGCGTCCGATTTCGCGGTCAGGCGTTTGGGGCCGAGGCCCAGGGCGATCAGAGAAAGCGAATTGATTTTGCCGTCGGGCATGAGGTTCTGGTCGGCTTGAAAGCGCTTGAGAGCGTCGGCTGAGTCCGCGCCCCATTCGCCATTGGGCTCGCCATGAAGGTAGCCCTTGGAGGCCAGGGCTTGCTGGATTTCCCTGTAGCGATCCGGCGTGGGCGCCTGCTGGTAAGAGCGCGCGGCGGTGTGAGAAGCTTTTCCTTTTCGCCGGGCGGTGGTCTTTGCAGTCTTCGGTGAAGCTGCCTTGGTTGCAACTGCCGGGCGCTTCTGCGCCGCAGTGGAGGAGGCGGTCTTCACCGGGTGCCGACGTTTATGTGGTTTGGCCGGTGTGGCGGCGAGCAAGGACCCCACCGCGAGAATCCCTACCACCGCTAGGATTGTTTTGTGCACTCAGTTTCATTGTAGAACGATGCGTCAGCAGCCTGCGGCAAAACCGGCTTTCTCACGGTCCAGTAATCCGTCCGTAAGGCTGACGCATTGTGGCGCACGCACTCGTGCGTGCCGCGTCGCCACTCGTGGCGACGCTTGGGTCTTTAATTCACCGTGTCCGCAGGAGTGCGGACACGCACGTTTGAGAACGTGCGCCACAAAGTAGCGGCGCAATTCCTATGCTAGACTTTAGGCGGTTTGAGGCTTGCCCACGTTGACTACCTGATCCTGGCGCTGTACTTCGTCTTCGTCCTTTCCATCGGCTGGATTGTCAAACGCAAAGTGGCCACCAGCGCCGATTTCCTTACCTCCGGACGCTCGGTTCCGGTTTGGATTACCAGTCTCGCTTTCATCGCCGCAAATCTGGGCGCTCAGGAAGTGATCGGCATGTGCGCTTCGGGCGCCAAGTACGGCATCATGACCGCGCATTTTTATTGGATCGGCGCGGTGCCTGCCATGCTGTTCGTGGGTGTTTTCATGATGCCGTTCTATTACGGAAGCCGTGCTCGCAGTGTGCCTGAATATCTGAAGCTGCGGTTCGATGAGAAGACTCGTGCGCTGAACGCGGTGACTTTCGCGGTGATGACGGTATTTTCGTCCGGCATATCGATGTACGCTCTCGGGCTTTTGTTTGAACTGGTATTGCACTGGAGCTTCACCGCTTCGGTGCTCCTTTCCGCCGCCATCGTTTTGGTCTATACTTTTCTCGGCGGGCTTACCAGCGCGATTTACAACGAGGTTTTGCAGTTCTTTCTGATTGTGCTGGGATTCGCGCCCCTATCGATTTTCGTCGTGATGAAGACCGGCGGCTGGAGCGGCATGGCCGCTCGGCTGCCTGAAGTAATGACGCACACCTGGCGGTATGCGGCAAAATCGTCCGAAAATCCGATGGGTGTGGAAGTGTTCGGGTTAGTGGCCGGGCTGGGTTTTGTGTTGTCGTTCGGATATTGGTGCACCGATTTTCTGGTGGTGCAACGGGCCATGGCGGCGGACTCCATGTCGGCCGCGCGGCGCACGCCTTTGATCGCTGCGTTCCCCAAAATGTTGATGCCGTTTATCGTGATTATTCCCGGCATTGCGGCGCTGGCGCTTTCGCACATGGCGCTGGGCTATTCCATTCCGCTCAAGCCCGACGGCGGGCCGGACTACGATCAAACGCTGACCACGTTGATGGCTCAGTTTTATCCGTCGGGCATGCTGGGCCTGGGGCTGACGGCCCTGATGGCGTCGTTCATGTCGGGCATGGCCGGCAATGTGACGGCCTTCAACACGGTCTGGACCTACGATCTGTATCAAGGCCATATTCGCAAGCACGCGCCGGATTCGCACTACCTATGGGTGGGGCGCGTCACTACGGTTGTGGGCGTGGCGCTGTCCATAGGAACGGCCTATCTGGCGAGCCACTTCAACAACATCATGGACTTTTTGCAGCTGGTGTTCGGCTTCGTCAATGCGCCGCTGTTCGCAACATTTCTCTTGGGAATGTTCTGGAAGCGCGCCACCGGCCACGCCGCATTCACTGGTTTGCTGGCCGGTACGGGAGCCGCGGCCGCGACCCATGGATTAACTTTGGCCGAAGGCAAGGGCGGCTGGCTGGGGACGGTGCTGCACACATTTCCTTCCACCATGGCGCAGAATTTTTGGATCGCGATTTTCGCGTGGTCAACGTGCTTCCTGGTCACGCTGGTGGTCAGCCTGATGTCGGCGCCAAAAGCGGAATCCGAGCTTCACGAGCTGGTCTATGGCCTCACCAAGATTCCGCACGAGGACGTAGCTTGGTACAAGCGGCCGGCGCCTTTGGCGGTGATTGTCATCGTGGCTTTGGTGCTGCTGAATCTGCTGTTCTGGTAAATGAGCGGGCTTCTATGAACGGGCTCATATGAATGATCTACGAATACCGATTGGGAGCTTCTTTGCTTTGGTGGGTTTGATTTTGATTACCGTCGGCCTGGCGGAGGATTATCAGGCCCCGCTCGAATCGGCGAATGTGAATCTCTATTGCGGCGCTTCCATGCTGATCTTCGGAGCGGTAATGCTGTTGCTCGCGCGCAGAAAATCAATCAATCGTCGCGGTGCACCGTAGCCGGGTCGAACGCGGCCAGGCAGACGGCGATGTACTGGGCGCCCTCCGGTCCCGGAGTGCTGTAGCGCACCCATTCGCCACGTGGAGAGATCACGGCTTGTCCGGCTTTCACTTCCAGGACTCCGCTCTTCGATTCCACGTGCAGCGAACCCTTCAAAACCACGGTGTATTCGTCGAACTCGGGCTGCTGGCCGGGCTCGCTCCAACCCGAAGGGCTATGCATGTGAGCGATGCTGACGGCCGTATCTTTGGTATTCACGCGGCCGACATATTCGTCGATCTGCTTGTTGCCGGGGACAGGAATGCGGGTGGGGTTGGAAACTAGTCGGGGCATTAATGATCGCGATCGGTGACCAACTCGGTGAGCGCGAACATCGCGCGCTGGTTGGGTGAATCGGGAAACTCGCTCATGATGGCGCGCGCACGCTCGGTGAACGATTGCGCGCGTTCGCGCACGCGATCGAACCCGTGGCGAACCTGGATCATGCGGAGAACTCGCTGGAACGGCACCTGGTCGTAATTGCCGTCTTTGAGCACAATCGCGACCAAACTCCGCTCTTCCGGGCTAGCCTCTTCTAGAGCATAGATCAGCGGCAGCGTGACCTTGCCCTCGCGAAGATCGCTGCCCACCGGTTTACCGAGCACCTTTTCGTGCGAAGTGAAGTCGAGCATGTCATCCACCAGTTGGAACGCTATGCCGAGGTTCCAGGCGAACTCGCCCAGCCGCGTTTCGGTAGCTTCGCTCGCGCCGTCCGACGTTGTTCCGCCTGCCGTTTTTCCGCCCACTGTCGCCATGATGGCGCCCAGACGTGCGCAGGCCGAAAACAGGCTGGCGGTTTTGCGATCCACCAATTCCATGTAGTCGGCTTCGGACACATCGATTTTGCCGATGCGCTCCAGCTGGAGCAGCTCGCCTTCCACCATCATTTGGGTGAGCGCGATCAGCAGATCCAGCACGTGAAAATTGCGTTCGCGCAGGGCCAGCTGGAAG
Source organism: Bryobacterales bacterium (assembly GCA_963747945.1). Classification (GTDB taxonomy): domain Bacteria; phylum Acidobacteriota; class Terriglobia; order Bryobacterales; family Bryobacteraceae; genus Palsa-89. The sequence continues at coordinate 149,348 of CAVVHB010000019.1, read as the reverse complement.
GCCTGCATATACAGCCAGTCCCCCGCCAGCACGCAAGTATGATTTCCCCAAATGGCGTTCGACGACGGACGGCCTCGGCGCGTTTTGGCGATATCGATGACATCGTCGTGCACCAGGGTTGCGGCGTGGATCATTTCCACCACAGCGGCCATGCGAATGGTGCCATCGCTGACTCCGCCCACCAGCTGCGACGCAAGTAGCACCAGAATGGGCCGCAGGCGTTTGCCGCCGCCATCTTGGAGGTAGCGGGAAATGGTGGTGACCGCGTCCACGCTGGCCACCGATTCCAGGCTGATCTCGCGCTCCACCCGCTCGAGATCCTTCTTGACCAGATCGAAGATTTCCTTCGCGGTTAGAGTTTGCCCGAGCCTGCCGAGTCCCATGGGATTATTAAGTTTAGCAGGTTGCTTGAAACTGCCGTCTTCATGCTTCTAGAGCAACTTCGACTCCTGTTTACTCTCTACGTCCGGCCGGTGCGGGCGGCCAGCCGGATTATCGATCGCGGCCGGTTTTGGTTCGCTGTGTGCGCCGCGGTGGTGGTTTTGATCGGAATCCCCACAGTGGTTTTCCCCGGCCAGCGCCTCCGAATATCTCCTGGCGGCATTCAGCTCATTGCTGCGATTGCGCTGGCGTTCGTACCGGCGGTGATTCTGGTGATGACAATCTACCGGTGGCGCGAAAGCTTTTCGGTGACGCTGCGGAGGGACTATCTCTCGTTTCTCAATTGCGTGTTGCTGTCGATGGCGGCCGCTTTCCTGCCGCTGACCGTATTCACCAGATTTGTTGTGTTCGTCGACTATCGGCCTGCCCTGGCATTGATCGGCGCGTCGGCGATCTATGCGGTCATTCTTATCACGTGCTGCGTGCGAACACTCTGGGGCACGGGCCTCGCAGTGGCGTTCGGCGCCGCGTTAACGGGTTTCGCAGCCACCCTTGGCGGGCTGATCGCTTTCGTCCTGCTGGGCCCGCTAATGTACTACCTGGCGTCGCCGTTCGTGCTGTTTTACGCGTATATACTGCTCGGCTCCGACATTCGATCCTTGGGTGACGGCCTTCGCGCGCGCCAGAACCTGCGACGCCAGTTGGATATCGCCGCCACCAATCCCAGGGACGCCGATGCGCACTATCAGCTGGGACTGATCTACCTGGAGCGCCACCAATATGACGAAGCCAGGCAAAGATTCTCGCGTGCGATGGAGATCGACGGCACGGACGCAGATCCGGTATTCCAGCTGGGGCGGATCGCCTTGGAAGAGGATCGCTTGGATGACGCCACTGATCTGTTGAGCCGCGCTGCTGCGCTGGACGACAAATGCTGCTCGCACGAAGTGTGGCGAGACTTGGGGGTCGCCTATTTTCGATCCGGAAAGCTGGAAGACGCGCGACTTGCATTAGGCAAGTACGTGGAGCGCAGGGCTTACGATCCCGAAGGGCTCTACTGGTACGGCAAGAGTTTACTCGCCTTAGGCCAACTGGACGGCGCGAGGCAGCAGTTTGAGCAGTGCCGTGAGGCGGTGGAAACCATGCAACCCAACCGCCGCAGGCAACTCGCGAAGTGGAAACGCATGGCCGAGGCCGAACTCCGAGTGAGCCGCGCGCGTTAGCAAGCGGAATTCGTTAGCAGGAGCCTTCTGAAATTTTCCGTTGTCGCGCTGCAAACGTCCTCGTAGGATTCGCCGCGCAACTCCGCGAGTTTGCGCGCTGTGTGAACCATCAGCGCCGGTTCGTTGCGCTTGCCGCGCTTGGGCACGGGGGCGAGATAAGGCGCATCGGTTTCGATCAGGATGCGATCGCGCGGCGCCGTTTTTGCGGCTTCTTGAACAGCCAGCGCCTTGGGAAACGTCACGATGCCGCCGAAGCTCAGATAAAAACCCAGTTCGAGTGCGCGGTCCATTTCTTCAACACCGCCTGAAAAGCAGTGCATGATCCCGCCGATGCCGTAGGGCGTCCAATGTTGCTGGATGAGCGCCAGTGTGTCGTCCCAAGCCTCGCGCGTGTGAATGACAATCGGCTTCCTGGCTTGAGCCGCGACCCCCATCTGCTGGATGAAGGCCAATTTCTGGACATCGCGGGGCGAGAAATCGTAGTGATAGTCCAGACCGATTTCTCCCACGGCCAGCACTTTGGGATGCGACAGAAGGTCTGTGAGATGTCTGAAATCGTCCGGGGCCGCCTTCGCCGCATCGTGGGGATGTATGCCGACAGTGGCGTAAAATGCCGAATGCTTCTCGGCCAGCCGCAGGCCCGCTTCCAGATCGGGCGGGCCGCTGCCGGTGCCGATGGCCATCATGTGCTCGACGCCGGCAGCCAGCGCACGTTCGATCACCGCGTCGCGATCGTCATCGAAGTCCGCACTGTCCAGGTGGCAGTGGGAGTCAACGAGACTCACTTCAGGCGTGCTCCAACCGGAACGTCTTCCAGAAACCCGGCCAGAATCGGCTTGCCGCCTTCGAGCGACGCGGCGACGATCATGCCGTTGGATTCGATGCCGCGCAGTTTTCGCGGCTGCAGATTCGCGACGATCACTACTTTGCGCCCCAGCATCTCTTCAGCCGGATAGGATTCGGCAATGCCGGCCACAATGGTTCGCGGCTGTTCTTCGCCGATGTCCACTTTCATGTGCAGAAGTTTGTCGGCGCCTTTCACGCGCTCCGCCGATACCACCTGGCCGACGCGCAAATCCACTTTTACAAAATCGTCGATGCTGATCTTGGCGGCGTCAGGCGTTGCAACGGAACTCGCGGCCGGCTTGGCGGCGCCGAACAACTCCGCTTGCCGCGCCTTCTCCTGCACTTCGAGAGTTTCCATCTTGGCGATGGCGCTCGCGTCCAAGCGCGGGAAGACAGCGGCGATGGAGCCGATCTTTTGGCCGGCCGGCAACTTGCCCCAGTGCAGATCGGCGAACGTTACGGATTCAATCGGCGTCTTCATGCCCAATTGGATCCAAATGTTGCGAGCCGAGTTCGGCATCACCGGGTAGGTCCAGGCGCACAGGATGCGGAGCGCTTCCGCGGCGGTGTACAGCGTTTCATCCAGCAGCTTCTGAGCGAACGGCGAGCCGTCCTTGCCGAGTTTCCAGGGCGCGCGTTCCACGATGAATTTGTCGATGACCGAAATGAAACTCCACAGCGTTTCGAGGCCCCGCGAGAAGTTGAAATCGCAAAAGGCGTCCATGGTTATTTCGGTGGTGTGGCGCGCGGCTTCGGCGATGTCGGGCGCTCCTGGAGAATCCGGAATCAGGTCATTGCGATTTTGGTGAATCAGGGTCAGCGTGCGGCTGGCAAGATTGCCGAGCCCATTGGCGAGATCGGCGTTATAGCGCTGGATCAAGGCGTCGTAACTAAAGCTGCCATCCTGTCCGAAAGTAATTTCGCGCAGCAGGAAGTAGCGCAGGGCATCGGCGCCAACCACGTCCACGATGGGGCCGGGCCGCACCACGTTCCCACGCGACTTGCTCATCTTGTTCTCTTCGTGCAAAATCCAGCCGTGAGCGAAGATCTGCTTGGGCAGCGGAAGATCGGCGGCCATCAAGAAAGCGGGCCAGTAAACTGCGTGAAAGCGCAAAATATCTTTACCGATCAGGTGCAGATCGGCCGGCCACAAATCGTCGTCTTTTACCGCGCTCATGTAGGAGATCAACGCATCGAACCAAACGTAGAAAACATGATGACCTTCCACGGGCGCGCGAATGCCCCACTGCATACTTGTCCGAGTGATGGAAAGATCGTTCAGCCCGTTCTCCACGAACGCGATCATTTCATTGCGCCGGTGATCTGGCTTCACGAACTCCGGGTTTTTCTCGTACAGCTCAAGCAGCGGCTTTTGGAACGCGGAGAGTTTGAAGAAGTAGTTTTCTTCGGTGACCGTCTCGGTGGGATTGCCGCAGGTGGGGCAGGGATCGCCCGGTTTCACATCGTTGACATACGCCTCATCGCTGACGCAATAAGCGCCGGTATACGATCCCTTGTAGATATAGCCGTTCTTTTCGCAGCGCTCGAACAGCCAGCGGACGGTCTCATGATGCTTGGGATCCGACGTGCGGATGAAATGGTCGTAGTCGATGCCCAGCTTGGCCCACTGGCTGATGAACTCGGCCGCCATCTTAGTGGTATACGCCAGCGGATTGACACCCGCGGCGTTCGCGGCGCGCTCCACCTTCAGGCTATGTTCATCGGATCCAGTGGTGAGGACTACCGGATCATAGCCTTCCATTTTCTTGAAGCGCTTCACCAAGTCCGCGACAAAGGTGGAATAAGCCGTGCCCAGGTGCGGCGCGGCGTTCACGTAATAGATGGGAGTGGTCAGGTAATATTTCATCGAGAGATTTTCAGATAAGCGATGTTGGCATCAGCCAGGATTTGCTTGAGCGGCACCCCGGATTCACGCGCCAGCTTGCGGCAATCCTCGTATTCTGGCGCGAAAGACCCGTTCTCGGCAATCTTCATGCGGACTGCGCCGTGCGGGGTGGCGACCTCAACGGAATGCCGCGCCTTTACTCGGCGCTCGGCCGAATAGATCCGCAGCCCCAGCGTGGAGGTCTCCTCAAAGATTAGATGCGCGAGAGCCTCGCGATCTTCGGGACGCGCGATCACGCTCAGCAGCGTGCCGGGACGGCCCTTCTTCATCTGCACGGAGGCCAGCGTGACGTCGAGCGCGCCGGCTTCGAGCAATCGTTCCATGGCGTAGCCGAGAACTTGCGGGCTGGAGTCGTCAATGTTGGCTTCGAGCACCATCACCGTGGTGGATTCTTCGGCGCCGCTGGTTTCGCCGATCAAGACGCGCAACACGTTGGCATGTTCGGGGAAATCGTAATCGCCCGCGCCGTATCCGCTGGCGATGACGCGCATCGGCGGAAGAGCGCCGAATTCTTTGGCGAGCGTGGTGGCGATGGCGGCTCCCGTCGGGGTGGTGAGCTCCAGGCTCGGACCGCGCGCGTAGATGGGCTTGCCAGCGAGGAGTTCGGAGGTGGCTGGAGCGGGGACGGGCAGGATACCGTGCTCCGTCTTCACGGTTCCGCTGCCGACATTCACCGGGGAACTGTAAACCGCGCCGATGTCGAGCAAGTCGAACGCGATGCAGGCGCCGACAATGTCGCAAATGGAATCCACCGCGCCCACTTCATGGAAGTGGACCTTTTCGATGGAAACGTCGTGAACTTTGGCTTCGGCCTCGCCCAGGCGCTGAAACACGGCCGAGGCGTTTTGTTTGGCGCGATCCGAGATGCCGGATTGCGCGATGATCTCGAGAATGTGCTTGAGATGGCGATGGGTTTTACCGTCGCCACCGACCACGCGAAACTTCGAAGCCGCGATGCCGCGCCGCTTGGTTTTCTCTACCTCGAACCGGGCGCCCGTTCCGAGAGCTTCGAGCGACTGCACCAGCGTAGCGCTGTCGGCGCCCGCATCGATGAGCGCGCCAACCGTCATGTCTCCGCTGATTCCGGAGAACGCATCTAGGTAACAGATCTTCATGCCATCAATTGGGGTAGCAACTCGCCCGAGGGCCCTTGCAGGAACTCGTCGATGGAATCCGACAGTCCGCTTTCCGCGATGTTGATTTCGACCACTCGCGCTCCGGATGATTTTGCGATCAAGGCGAGCCCCGCGGCCGGATAAACCACTGCCGAGGTTCCGATCAGCAGAAACAGATCGGCTTGGCGCGCGGCGGTCTCGGCGTCTTGCCAGATTTGGGACGGCAGCGCTTCGCCGAACCACACCACGCCCGGGCGCAGCATACCGCCGCATTCGCAGCGCGGAGGAATTTCTGGAAGCGGGCTGCGACGATCTTCGCGCTCCCGTTTGCATTCCAGGCAGCGCAGCGTCCAGATGCTTCCATGCAGGCGAAGAATGTTGCGGCTGCCGGCCAACTCGTGCAGTCCGTCGACGTTTTGGGTGATCAGCGTGAAATTGCGGCCGCGCGTCTCGGCGGCTGCGAGGGCAAAGTGCCCCGGATTGGGCTTGGCTTTGGCGATCAGCGAGCGGCGCCAGTTATACCATTCCCAAACCAATTTCGGATCGCGCGCAAACGCGCCGGGCGTGGCCAGGTCTTCAGCGCGATACTGTTTCCACAATCCGTTCCCGCCGCGAAACGTAGGCACACCGCTCTCGGCCGACACGCCCGCGCCCGTGAGCACGGCAACGGATGAGGCATCGCGCAACCATTCGCGAACAGCGTTCACTAATTTCAGAGTAACCCACTAGATCGCCATCTCCCGAATCAGGCACGCCACCAGATCCCCAGCGGGCATGGCGCGGGCGCGGGCCACGCCTTGTCCGGCCCAGAGCGAAAGATAATCCGCGAGGCCTTGCTGTGCGGCGGTGGTGCGCATCGGGCGAGTGAGCGCATTCTGCAAAGGGTATGGCAGGATGAGGTCTTTCCCGTCCACATTCGCCGTGAAAGCGTTGCGGAGGCCGCGCGCCGCCCGCCCCGAAAAAGCTCGCGTCACCACGGTGGTGTCTTCGGTGGCCGCGAGGATCGCGCGTTTATGGACTTCGGACGCGCCGGACTCCGGGCAAGTGAGAAATGCTGTCCCAAGCTGCGCCGCCGATGCGCCCGCGTTCAGGGCAGCCACGATGTCGCGTCCGTCCATGATGCCGCCGGTGGCAATCACGGGAACGCTCACGGTGCTGACCGTGGCCCGAACCAGATCGACCGTGGGAACCATCGACGATTCAAATGAACCCAGAAATGTTCCGCGATGCGCCCCCGCTTCCGCACCCTGTGCGACGATGGCGTCCACGCCGGCTTGTTCCAAATAGCGCGCTTCTTCAACCGTCGTGGCCGTGCCGAGAATGACGATGCCGAGCGACTTGAGACGCGACATTGCGTCCCTCTCGGGGATGCCGAAGGTGAAGCTGAAGATGGGCGCGCGAGCGTCGAGCACCGCTTCCAATTGCGCCGGAAACGGGTCGGGCGTGGAAGTAGGCGCGACGGGAGCGGGAAGGCCTAGCTTGTCATGAATTTCACTCAGGTGCTCCAGCATCGGCCCGGCGTCGAAAGTTTGGTTGGCGTTCCAGCCGCCCGCGAAGAGATTCACGTTGAACGGCCGCGAGGTAAGCGTGCGAATGCGCCGGATGGTATCGGTAATCTGGTCGGGCGTCAGATAAGCCGCACCGAGCGATCCGAGGCCGCCTGCGTTTGAAACCGCGGCTACCAACTCCGGCGTGGACGGTCCGCCGCCCATGGGGCCCTGGATGATAGGATGCTCAATGCCGAGGAGCTTCAACAAGACGTTGTTGTTCATCAAATCTATTGTCGTCCTAGCCACAGCGGGCGTTCTAGGGGCGCAGGACACGAGTGCGACGGTCAGTGGCCAAGTGCGCGATATCACGAGCGCTGTTATTCCATGGACCGATGCCGAATTGACGCTCGAAGATCCCCCATACACGCGCTTTACCGTGCGAACCGATAACGAAGGGAGATTCAAGTTTACGGTACTACCGCCGGGTACATACACGTTGAAATTGAGCCAACAGGGCTTCAGCTCGCTGACCGTAAAAGCGATCGGACTAGCAAACGCGGAGCAAAAAGGGCTTCCGCCATTACGGCTCAACATAGGGTTTTGCGGAGGGCCTCCTGTGCCCGAGTTCCTCGAGTTGCGTCGAACCGAACATAGCGGCGGCAATCTGAGTGGCCTTGTGCTACGGGATGAGAATCACGCCATTGCCCGCGCGACCGTGACGCTGATTTGTGCTTCGGGTAAGGTCTGCGGTGCAACGAAGACCGATGCTAATGGCGGCTTTCTGTTTTTCTATGTCTCGCCACGAGATGACTATGTGATTCGAGTGACTCATCCCGGCTATTATGCGTCGGGAGGCGCGGGTTACCAGGTGCAAACAGGGTACGACGCTACCTACCGGCCGTTGATGATGGATTCTCGGCTTCGACCGAAGCCGCCGCTAAGTCTTTGTGAGTGATTCCCGCGCGGCCAGAACCGTCCGGTAGGCCTCCTCGGGGTCGTTGTTCAGCGCGGTCAGATGTCCCATTTTGCGGCCGGGACGCGGTTCCATTTTTCCGTACAGATGTAGTTTCACGCCGGGGAACGAACATGCCGCGGCCCAATCGGGTTCACCGTTCGCCCACAGATCGCCGAGCAAATTCGCCATCGCGGCCGGACGGTGCATTTCGGTCGATCCGAGCGGAAGCCCGCACACCGCGCGCAATTGCTGCTCAAACTGGCTGGTGATGCAGGCGTCGACGGTGAGGTGTCCGGAGTTGTGCGGACGCGGTGCAAGCTCGTTGATCAGCAGCGATTCGTCGCGCGTCACGAAAAATTCGACGCACAGCACGCCCACCACGTCCAGCGTTTCCAGCACGCAGCGCGCAAGATCGACTGCTTCCTGAGCCACCCGCGGCGACACACGCGCCGGGGCGATCGAGACGTCCAGGATGTGCCGGCTGTGCTGATTTTCGATGGCGCCATAGTGTACGAACTCGCCGTCTTCGCCGCGCGCGGCAACCACCGAAATCTCGCACTCGAAATCGATAAACGCTTCAAGCACGGCGGCCTGCTTGCCGATTGCGTTCCATGCTTCGGCCGCGCGGTCCAGCGAATCGATTCGAAACTGGCCTTTCCCGTCGTAGCCGAACGCGGCGGTCTTCAGCACGGCCGGGCAGCCGAGATCGGCGAGCGCACGGTTCAAGCCATCCAGCGAACGGACCTCGCGATACGGGGTGGTGGGCAGGCCGGCATGGGTTAAGAACGACTTTTCGCGGATGCGCTGCTGCGTGGTGTGCAGAACCGATCCACTGGGACGGACGGGCGCGCAACAGGCCGCCGCCTCGGCCGTGGGCGCCGGAACATTTTCAAATTCAAACGTTACTACGCTGACGTGACGCGCGAAATTGGAAACCGCATCCAGATCGTCGTAGGGCGCTTGTATCTCCAAGTCCGCCACCTGGCCCGTGGGCGTGTCCTCATCGGGAGACAGAGTGTGGACGCGATAGCCCATGCGCCGCGCAGCGATGGCGAACATGCGCCCCAACTGGCCGCTTCCCAAAACGCCCACCGTGGAGCCCGGTAATATCGGTTCGATCACGCCAACTCTTCCGAACGGACTTTGGCCGCCTGTTCCTCACGAAAGACCCGCAGCTTCTCGCGCAGCGCCGGATCGTGATTGGCCAGGATTGCCACGGCGAGCAGCGCCGCGTTCTGCGCGCCGGCTTTTCCGATCGCCAAAGTTCCAACCGGAATTCCGCCGGGCATTTGAACGATGGACAACAGCGAATCCATGCCTTTTAATGCCTGGCTTTCCACCGGTACGCCCAGCACCGGCAGCAGCGTATTGGCCGCCACCATTCCCGGAAGATGCGCCGCGCCACCCGCTCCGGCGATGATCACTTCCAGGCCGCGCGCCTCGGCGCCGGATGCATACTCCACCATCCAGGCGGGCGTGCGATGAGCGGAGACCACCTTCGCCTCGTGCGCCACGCCAAAGCGCGTCAGGGTTTCGCCGGCCTCGCGCATTGTCTCCCAGTCGGACTTGCTGCCCATGATTATGCCGACCAGTGGCTGCATTCCGGCTACTGTCCTTGCGAGAGCAAAGTTTCCGAGATACCGATGGGAATATTGGCGGACATAATCGGGAACCCACCAAAATACCACGCGCAGGCTGTCTGCGCGCGTCAAATTGGGTGTTTTCGGAAAAGGCCGGCCAACTGGACAAACCCGAGCGTCGGATCGGTACATGCGGCTTCAAGCCGCGTGTACCCAATGTGACGGCCTATTTCACTTGCGCCAGCAGGTTCCGCAGGGCGGTTTCGGTTTCGGCCGGCGGTTTCTTGGATAGGGCGGCCTCGGCTTGCAGCTTGCCCGCCGAAGGATTGCCGCTGTCGACTAACGCCACGGCGTAGTGGTAGCGGAATGTCACGTCGTCAGGATGCTGGGACGTCAGGGTCTGCAAAATCTGAAGCGCCGCTGCGTCATTGTGCCGCTTGAGCTGCACCCATGCCAAGGTGTCCTGCAACTGTGGAAGCTTGGGCGCTTTGCGGATGGCCGTGCTCACCATCTCGAGAGCTTCCTTGGTATCGCCGTTGTTGTTGGCCAGCAGGAATGCCAGATTGTTGAGTACTATTGGATCTTCCGGCGTCTTTATGAGAGCCTTGCGGTAGTTCGCGATGGCTTCCGACTTCTTACCTAAGCGCTCATCGATGCCCGCTACCATTTGGTCGAGACCTTTGCGATCCGGCGCCAGTTGGCGTGCGCGCTCGTAGGCCTGCAGCGCTTCGGGCAGCTTGCCGTTCGACTGCTGCACCGCGCCAATTCGTACCTGCACGTCGGCAGAGGTCGGATTCTCGGCGGCCATCTTCTGCAATTCCGCTAGCGCCACATCCCGCTTGCCATCGGCTACCGCGGTAGCCACCAGGAGCGCCTCTTTTCCCTTCGATTCGGGAGAATGCTGTGTTTCCTGCTGCATGAGCGCCAAGGCCCGATCCGGCTGGTGCTCGGCTTCAAACGTATTCACCAGCCCGGCCAGCGGCTGCAGGTCTGGCGAGCCTTGCTTGTAGAGCTTGCGGAACAATTGCTCGGCTTCCGCGTAGTGACCCTGTCCCAGCGCGATGACCCCCAGCTGCATCTCCACCTGCGGCGCATCCTTGGTGTCGTGGGCCAGTTGCTCGGCTTCCGACTTGGCCGCCGGGTAGGAGTGGGTTCCGGTAAGACCGATCACGCGAAGCAGCCGCGCGTTTACATCGTTATGGCGGATCGCTATCGCTGCATCGGCGTGTTGCAGGACCGCGGCATAGTTCTTCCGTGCCAGCTCCAGGCGCGCCATAAGCACCTGCGCCGTATCGGATCGCGGATCCGCCTGTGCCGCGCTGAGCAGATGTTCGCGCGCCTCGTCCAGACTGCCCTTCGACAATAAGGCCTGTCCGGCCAACAGTTGCAGTCTCGCGTTGCCCGGAGCAGCCTTGGCCATGGCGGTTGCCAGGGTAGCCGCGGCAGCCTGGTTTTGAGAGCCGCCCATCTGATCCAGCAGTTCTACTTTGAGCACGCCCGCGAACTGGCTCTTAGGATCCTTTGCCAGGATGGCGTCCGCCGCTTGGAGCGCTTCCGGGCGCCGTCCCAGCCTGGCCAGTGTGTTCGCTACCCGCTCCTGGTAAACCTGCTGGCGGGCTTGATCTCGGGACTCGCCGCGCTGGTAGTCCGCCAGCGCTTTTTCCAGATTGCGGGTCAGGGCGTGAAAATCCCCGACCAGCAAATCCGCCTGCGGAAACTGATCCCGCCGGTCGAGCAGGGAATTCAGCGTCTTCTCGGCTTCGTCGGGCTGCTTCCGGCCGTAGTAGAAGGCCGCCAAACGGAGAACCGGGCTGGATTCCTTGGGATTATTCGCGCCCCACAATTTCAACAGTGCTTCGGCTGCATTCCAGTTCTTTTGCGATCCGTAAATGGCGAACAGCACTTCATAGGCCTGGTTATATCGCGGATGCTTCTGCACGGATTGCCGCGCGGTTTTCTCCGCTTCGTCCGGCTGATTATCGCGCAGCAGCGCTTGCGCCAGCTCACCCCCAACGTCCTCGTTATCCGGCGCAATGCCCGCCGCTTCACGCAGAGCTTGCACCGCATTGCCCGGCTGGTTGTCGATCAGCGCCAGAGCGCCCTTGATGCGCAGCCCTTGCACGCGATCGCCGCCCGGCAACTGGAGTTGATCGGCGATGGTCTGCGCCTGTTTGTAGAGAACCGCGGGATGCTTCGGATCGCGCGTGTAAATAGCGAGTGACGCATTCGCCAGTTGTATCTTGGCGGCAACGTTCTCTGGACTGAGCGACACCGCGTGACTGAAAGCCTGATAGGCTTCGCCTAACTGCCCCTGTTTTAACAGCGACAGTCCAAGCTGATAATAAGCTTCGCCTGAATTCGGGCTTTTCTTAATGGCATTGCGATAGTTGAGCGTGGCGTCGGCGTATTTTCCAGCGGCAAAAAGCTGATTTCCGCGCTCGATATATTGAACCGCGCTCTTGCCGCAAGCGATCAGGCACACGCCCGCCAGGACACACAAAACGGCGGCAAAAGTCGCGTGGGATCTACTCGTCCGCGCGCAACCTGGCCTATGGTCGGGAGGTGGGGGAGGCGCCAAATGCTTACGGTAACACAGCCTGTCGTTCATATACTCACAACTACAATCGGCGGAATTGTCCGTTCGCCTTATCGGCGAGTAACATTTGCAGTCTAAATCGGACCGCAACGTAGGATCTTTAGAAGCTCCAAACGGCGCCGGTGTGGCGTATCATTTTCGGCCGGCAGTTTAACGAATTTAGATTCATAGGGTTACGCCCTCGTTCCTGATTCGGCGAACTCCCTCGTAGGGTTGGAAGGAAAACTGCCCTTGATGTGGCAGGGAAAGGAAGGACCTCTTTATGTTGATCCTATTAATCATATTGATCGTGTTGTTGATCGGCGCCACGCCGGCGTGGCCGTATAGCCGTGGCTGGGGCTACTACCCTACGGGCGTGTTGGGCACGATTCTCGTAATCTTTCTGGTGCTCCTTTTGTTAGGGCAAGTAAACCTCTGATTTGAGAAAAGGGAGCGGCACAGCGCGGGACGCGCTCGCTGGGCGGAGAAAACCATCGCGGCCCGCTGCGTTGTGCGCGACTACCGGGGCCAGGCTCACTTCACGGGCAAGAACCTCTGAACCCGCTCGCCGGCGAACACCTCGCCTGTGTAGATGTCGCCTTTCGAATCCACGGCGATCATGTGCAGGCCGTAGAACTGGCCGCCGTTTTCGCCCATGCTTCCCATCTGGCCCACAATCTTGCCGTCCTCGCGGTTGAGGAAATAGATGTGGTTGTTGGTTAGGTCGGAAATATATAGGAACTTCTGCTTCTTATCCGGCGAGAACATCACGCCACCGGTGGATCCGCCCACGCCGGTGTTTTTCGCCAGGACGAATTCCTTCACGAACTTGCCTTGTTTAGTGGTGACGTCGATGCGGTTCGCCATCCGATCCGCGGCGTAAACCAATCCATCGTGGGAAATATTCAGCGTGAGGTGTCCCCGAAATTCCTTGGGCTCAGGCCCGCCCGGAGTATAGGCGCGGTCCGCGTCGTCGGTGGTGATTTCCGAGAGCGTGTGCCCATAGGCGCCCCATCCCCGCTTGAACTGGAACGTGTCCAGGTCGAATACCATCACGCGCCCACCCAGGTAATTGTCGGCGGCGTAAAGTTCGCGAGCCGGTTCGTCCAGGCGTATCTCTTCCAGTCCGCCCACAATCATCGGCGTGGTCGGGGGATATTTGGCACGGAAGGCCGCAATCGCCTTCTCACGAGCTGCCTGAGCCGCCGGACTGGGTTGAGGCCTGCCGCCGAGTGGCGTAAGAAATCCCGCAACTGGCCCGGCGCTGCCATGGCCTGGAATGTGGGGAGCAAGGGCATCAGGCCCCGCACCGCCTGGCGGCCTTTCGGGTGTCCGCGGTACCTCGGCGACAACCTTGCCGGTGTTCGGGTCGTATTTCCGGACGGTGTCTTGCCCGATGTAGACGAAGCCCTTGCTGTCCACCGCCATGCCGTGCCCTTGTGGCGCATCGAAGGAACCGATGACGGCGCCGTTCTTGTCGATATGGATCATGGACGGAGGCCGGACGCAGCAATCGGCCAGCGGAGGATTTAGCTCCGCCTCCAGCTCAATATCGGTAAGATCGTTCGGACGATCCAACACCCAGACGTTATCGTCCTTATCCACCGCCAGGCCGGTGACGCCTCCCATCTTCCACTTGTTGGGCAGAGGTTTGGGCCATTCTGGATCGAACTTGAATTTGGGCGCGGTTGGCTCCTGCGCAACCACCGACACACACCAGATCGACACCCCAAGGGCGGCCAATACCGCGAATGCGTTGCTGCTCATGACCCGAGATTCTTTCACACCTCGTCCCGCATTACAACGCCCCCGCAGGCCGCTCACCCATTTGTGGCGCACGCACTCTTGCGTGCCGTGTTCACACTCATGTGAACACCGTGAATTAAACGCTCTGGCGGCGCCATGAGTGGCGACGCGGCACCGTGACGAGTGGCGACGCGGCACCGTGACGAGCGCGTGCACAAGCCCGATCTTCACAAGATGGGAAACTGGAAGGGTCGGCAAATGCTTTACCTGACCCACGTTCCCAGCCAGCCTCTGGCGCAATTTGTGAACTTGCTATGGCTGTACGAAGGCTACACGCAGCCCCATAGTAAGGAGCGCGTCTTGCCCACCGGCGAGATGCAGATCGTCATTAACTTGCTGGAAGACAGCTCCCGCATGTATGACCCGGACGATACGGATCGCTGTTACACCTTCAGCGGCTCGCTGTTCTCGGGCGCGCATTCGCAGTATCAGGTGATCGACACGGCCGAGCAGAGGTGGATCATCGGAGTGCATTTCCGGCCGGGCGGGGCATTCCCGTTCCTGCGGATGCCGGCCGGCGAATTGCGCGATACTACCGTGTCGCTCGACACGCTGTGGGGCTCTGGGGCAGTGGATCTGCGGGATCAACTGCTGGAGGCGCCCACGCACCAGGCTCGCTTCGAAATTCTGGAGCGAGTCTTGCTGAACGAACTCGCGCGCGGCTTCCAGCCGAAGGGCGCCGTGGGGTTCGCGCTCCGCCGGTTTATGGCTGAGCCGCATGTGACGACCGTAGCGGGCGTGACGGATCAGATCGGCCTGAGTCCCAAACGCTTCATCCAGCTCTTTCGCGATCAAACCGGATTCACGCCCAAGGTTTTTTGCCGCATCCGGCGGTTTCAGCAGGCCCTGGATCTGATGGAGGCCGGCGGCATCGAGTGGGCCAATGTCGCGCTGGATTGCGGCTACTTCGATCAGGCGCACTTTATCCATGATTTTCGCGCCTTCTCCGGGATCAATCCGACCTCCTATCTCGCACATCGGACGCCGCATCGCAATCACGTGCCCCTGCTCTGACCTTTGGAGTGGCGTGCTGGACTGAGGCCAAATTTTTACAATACGGCGGGCGACCTTTCGGGTCACAATGGCTGCATGCCAACTAAAGTAAAACCCGTTCCCGAGGGCTATCACACAGTGAGCCCGTACATCGTGATTGCAGGCGTGGCCAATCTGATTGATTTCACCAAACAGGCATTTGGCGCCACCGAAGTCTACGTCTCAAAACGTCCGGATGGAACCGTGCAGCACGCCGAGGTGAAGATCGGCGATTCAATCATAATGATGGGCGAAGGGCAAGATATCAAGAAATTTCCCGCCATGCTGCACCTCTACCTGGAGGACGTGGATGCGGTTTATCAGCGTGCTCTGGAAGCCGGGGCCAAGTCGCTTCGCGAGCCGGCCGACCAGCCTTATGGCGACCGCTCCGGCGGCGTGGAGGACTCGTTCGGCAATCAGTGGTGGATCTCCACGCACTTCGAAGATGTTACGTCCGAAGAGATGGAGCGCCGGGCCAAAGCAGCCAAGGGTTAGAGCGCCACGTCCGGCTGACGAGGCTTTTCTGCAATTAACACCAAATACTCGCCCCACCAGATGGGACGATCGAATCGCTTCAGCAGCGGAACCAGCGGCGCTGGTGTGTTGTTTTGCGAAATCATTCCTGTGGTTAGAGTCTTGATTACCCGGAGGCCGCAGTGGGCAACTTCGGAATGCAGCCTCGACAAGCAGGATTTTAAGACGCCTCGTTCAGCTCGAACGGCCAGCGACAGGGCGAACATCAGAGGATTGTAACGGTTCGGTTCCAGCAGTGCGACGTAGCGGCGGCTGGTACGCGCCATTTCCCTGATCACCCTTTCGCGGTCGTCTACGTGGTGAAGCAAGTTGGCTTCGAACACGACCTCGAAACTTCCATCCGGGAAAGGAAGCTTGGTGGCATCTCCGCGGACCAGGCGCGAATGTGTATTTTGGCGGAGCAGATGGCGCGAGTAATCCAGGCCAGTAACCTTGGCGCCCGCCTTCGCCAGCCTGAGCGTAAAGATACCGTTTCCGCACCCCACATCTAATACGGGTCCACTCAGTGGCACGTATTGCCTGATGAACTCAACCTTGGGGTCGGCATAGGCGCCCACCACGGGATGCAGCGGGTCGCGATAGGCCACCTGGTCGAAATACTCCGACTGCAACCCGTTGTCATTCATTCGGATTCTCGAACGCTAGCCAGCACGTAATACTGAGCTCCCAGTGGCACCTTTACAAATAATGGCTCGACGAAACGGAAAGGGGCCAGAGCGTTCGGCATGTAAAACAAAAATCGCGTGCCGCATAACTGGAAGCCTGCCGCCTTAATTCTTTTGCGTGCCTCCAGAAAAGACAGAGGAATCGCATCTCGATCGAAGGGAATGCGGTGCATCACCATTCGCGTGCCGGGATTCCAGGGATTGTTCTCAAAAAGCGCCAGGTGCGCACCGGGCATCAGGACCTTTCTGATCATCGTCAGAGTCCGCTGCCGTTCACCGGGAAGAATGTGGTGAAAAACTCCGTTGACGTAGCACAGGTCGAAGCGCTCCAATTGCGGCAAATCGGCGATGTTCACGAATCGCACCCGGTTTGAGCCAAAACTCGCGGTGGCGTGCCGCAGCGCATCCTCGGAAAGATCGGCGCCAACTACCTGAGCTTCCGGGAAAACATTGGCCAGGTACGCGCAGGACTTTCCGGTCCCACAACCGAAATCCAAGATGCGGCGAGGATGAGGAGGTACCTGCGATCGCATATCCTGAATCCGTCCGGAAATAAAGAACTCCTGGTTCTCGCCGGACAGGCTGATGCCCTGGTTGAGCATGGCTTCATATTCAGCGGCGCGATCAAACAATTGTTCCGGCATTTTTGTCAGCCTCCAGTTTGGCCGGCGCGGAAATTTGGATGCGCGATTGCACGACGGTGGTCCCGAACCTCTGCAGCTTTAAATATTCCAGGCGGCTGCCAACTAAGTTCAACACGTAATCGATTATTCGAGTGATGGAAAGAATAATTGCTACTGCGAAGCAAAACGACATGACGACATATCTGGACCAGTGCTCATAGGTCATGCCCGTCGTGATGCGGTCAAAAAGACTGGACAACACTAGCGAGCCGCCCACCAGACAAAAGCCAATAGGTACGGCCCAAAACCAGCGGGTTTGAAATAGCCATGCACTCCAGCGGTTCTCGGCGCCGCGGGATTCTTCGGCCAGGGCGATGGAGGACATCCGGCCAGTCAAATAACTGGCGCACAAGCAGAGGCAGCCTGCGATCCCGGAGAGATCGCTCACCAGAAAACGGTAGATCATCCATTCCGCGACAGATCGATTCCGGAGGTAGTAAAGAATGGGAGACCACATCAGCGTGGCCGCGAAGACCACGAAAGCAACAGCCACGAGACCCAGCGGCCGGGAAGGGCGATAGAGGAATGCCGCTTCGGTGATCACTTTCAGAAAACGGAGGCCGTCTTTGGCGATCCTGAGCTTTGATTCTCCGGATCGTTCGTGATACGGCATATCCACTTCCACGATTTTGGTGCCATCGCTGAGCATCGCGCGCGCGCTCATCGCAGGGGTAAAGTGCAACCCATCCGGGAGTGGATACAGGCGGTCCAGGCTGGACCTTCTCACAACGCGCATCCCGCTGGCGGTGTCGCGCACGCGCGAGGTCGAAAAAACGCTCAAGATGGCCGCAAAAATGAGATTCCCGATTCTGCGGATGAGCGGCATCCGGCTGTTCGCGTGCAAACGGCAACCCAGAACCACATCCGCGTTTTCCGCCACAGCGGTCTTACACAGGGCCGCGAAGAATTTCGGCTCGCAGGTTCCGTCGGCATCCAGAAACCCCAGCAAATCCGCGTCGGACTGTCTCCAAGCCTCTTTGATGGCGGCGCCGTAGCCTCTGTTCTGCTGAAAGACGATGAGATTGATGGAGTCCGTATACTGGCTGGCTCTTTCCACGGTACGATCCGTGGAACCGTCGCTGACGACTGTAATTTCCACCTCCGTTGCCGGCGAATTCGCGCAGATGAACTCACGCGCTTCGATCGACCTCCGAATAATGGAATCAATGCTTTCTTCTTCGTTCAGCGCCGGTATCGCGATGAGCAGTTTCATCAGCCCTTCTACATTATCTGTAACGGGCAGTTGTGGCGCACGTACTCGTGCGTTCACACTCGTGTGAACGCTCGGGGTGCTGCGGCATGTGGTGCGGCCGCCGGCTTGGCGTCGAGATGAGTCTCGACGCGGCGCGCACGAGTGCGTGCGCCACAGGTAGAACGTAAACCTGGTGGGATGTTTCAGAGCGCCCTGCGCTAACATGAAATATCTCCATGCCCCCCGGCCCTCCCATCGACTGGTTTCCACTCTGGCTGAGCTTGCGTGTGGCGGCGATTTCCACCGCAATCGCGCTGGCCATCGGGCTGTGGCTGGCATGGACTCTGGCGAATCGGACCTTCCGGGGAAAGGAAGTTTTGGACGCCGCCATCACGCTGCCGCTGGTGCTTCCCCCCACGGTTTTGGGCTACTATCTTCTGCTCGCGCTAGGCGGAGCCAGCCCGGTTGGTCATCTCTATGAATGGCTCTTCGGCGGGCCCCTAGTCTTCACCTGGCAGGCCGCGGTGGTGGCCTCGCTATTTCATTCCACGCCGTTGCTGGTGAAGTCCGCGCGAGCCGCTTTCGAGAGTGTCGATCGATCTTACGAGCGTGCCGCGCGCAATCTGGGAGCTACGGAACTGCGGCTGTTCTGGCGTGTCACGCTGCCGCTGGTGCGGCGCTCCGTACTGGCGGCCGCGGCGCTCGCCTTTGCCCGGTCGCTGGGGGATTTCGGCGTAACGCTGATGATCGCCGGAGACATTCCGGGCCGCACTCAAACTCTTTCCATCGCGATTTTCGACGCAGTGGAAGGAAGCAACGGCGCCGCCGCGCGCGTGATGGTGCTGATTGTCTCAGCGCTCGCGCTGGCCATTCTGATGTTGGCGAATCGTCTGACGTCCAATCCCTTTGGACCCCGCCAAACCGCGTTATGATCCCACCGAGGGTTATGATCGAAGCCCCATGATCCAGGCCCTATGATTCAAGCGAAGATTCGCAAGCAGTACGCCGCCAAGCCGGATTACGCCGGGTTTTCCCTGGATCTCGAGTTTCGCGCCGCTGCGGGGGTGATGGTCCTGTTTGGCTCTAGCGGCGCCGGCAAGACCCTCACCCTCGATTCCATAGCCGGATTCGTTCGCCCCGATGAAGGGCGCATCCTGCTGGACGATCAGATCCTGTTCGACGGCGCTTCGGGCGTGCATCTGGCGCCGCGCGTGCGCCAATGCGGATATGTCTTCCAGAATTACGCGCTATTTCCGCATATGACGCTGCGCCAAAACCTGGAGTTCGCCGTGGAACGCGCGCCGCGCCTGGGCCGGCATCGCAAGGTGACTGAGATGCTGGAGAAATTCCGCCTAATCGAAGTCGCGGGGCGCCGGCCCTATCAGCTTTCCGGCGGACAAAAGCAGCGCTGTTCCATCGCCCGCGCATTAATTGGCGCGCCGCGCATCCTGTTGCTCGATGAACCCGGGCGCGGCCTCGACGCCCCGCTGCGGGCCGAATTTTACGCCGTGCTCCGGCAAGTTCGGCAGGACTTTGGAACGCCCATGTTGCTGGTCACTCACGACACCGAAGAATGCTTCGCGTTGGCGGAGGAAATGGTGGTAATGCGCGAGGGCCGCGCGGTGCAAAGCGGATCGCCCCGCAAGATTTTCGATCAGCCGGCCAACGTGGATGTGGCGCGCTTGCTCGGGGTGTACAACATTCTGCCGGTGGAGATCCGCTCGCTTGATCCAAGCCGCAATGCCAGCCGCCTGCGCTATCAGGATTTTGAGCTGGCCGGTCCGTATTTCCCCGGCCGGTTGATTGGCGACCAGGTGTGGCTGTTGGTGCGGCCCGATCAGCTCTCGGCCGCCCCCCGCAACGGCCGGCCGGCATTCAATCAGATCCCAGCCACGCTGCTGCGCACGGTGGAAAAGCCCGAGCGACTAAGGCTGGAGTTTTCCGGCGACATCGCCGTCGAGGTGCCGGCGGACGTGATTCAGAAATTCGGCAGCGTGAAAGAGTGGGTGGTGGAATTTCCGAGTAAAGATCTGCGGATCTTGTGAAGCAATATTGCATTACCGACTCGCTGGAAGTGGCTGCCCGCTGCGCACGCGACGGCGTGGAGATGATTCAGATTCGGGCCAAGGATCTTTCCGCGCGGGCGCTCGCAGATCTGGTGCGCGGGGCCCTGGCGAGTGCGCGCGGGAGCCGGATTCTGGTGAATACCCGTACCGATGTTGCGCTGGCCTGTGGGGCGCACGGTGTCCACTTGCCCGCCGGATCCATGGCGCCCAACGCGATTCGCCGGATCGCGCCCGCCGGATTTCTCATCGGTGTGTCCTGCCACAGCGTCGACGAACTGCGCGCGGCCGAGCGCGAAGGCGCCGATTTCGCCGTCTATGGCCCGGTGTTTCCGAGCGTCACCAAATCTCTCACACCCATCGGCATCGACGTTTTTCAGGAGGCGGCCCGGAGCGTCCGTCTGCCGGTGTATGCGCTGGGCGGCGTCACGGCTGAAAATGCGCCGCGATGCATGGAGGCGGGCGCGGCCGGTGTCGCCGGAATATCGCTGTTCGCGTAACATGAGGGTTGCTACCCTCGCCGCAGGTTTCAACTCCAGAACAGCGCAAAAAACTTCTCGGCGTACTCCTGCGCGTCGGCGTCTTCGCCCTCATCGCCGCCCTCGGCTACTACTTCGTTTTCCCCCTGATCATCGCCTTTCTCGGCGCGCCTGTTCTCGTGATCTCAACGCTTGGTACATTCGCCGCCGCCGCCGTGGCCAATACGCTCGCGCTGCGCATTTACGAGCGCGGCAACCTGTCCGATATCGGCCTGGGCTGGACCGCCGCTTCTCGCCGTAATCTATCGCTTGGCGTGCTGGGCGGGATCGGCGCCGCGCTGGTAGTAGTGATGCTCCCTCTGGTGACGCGTCTGGCCGATTTCGAGCCCGTTCCGAACGAGCGCCTCCGCTGGCCGTCCCTGCTCTTCGTTTCCATCCTGCTCTTGTTCGGCGCGGTGGGGGAAGAAATGCTGTTCCGCGGCTACGGCTTCCAGGTTCTTGTCAAAGGCATCGGCCCCTTTGCTACCGTTCTTCCCGTCGCCGTGCTCTTCGGCCTGGCCCACTCGCAAAATCTCAACTTCGGCCCGCTGGCGCTCTTCAACACCATCCTGTGGGGCGTGGTGCTGGGCTATGCCTACCTGCGTAGCGGCGATCTCTGGCTGCCCATCGGCCTGCACTTCGGTTGGAACTGGGCCTTGCCCATGCTAGGCGCCAATCTCAGCGGGTTTACAATGGATGTTACGGGGTACGCGATGCATTGGGAACTCGCGGGCAAAGTGGGCGGACTATTGAGTGGAGGCCTTTATGGGCCGGAAGGCGGTTTACTCACCACCGCCGTCGCCATCGGCTTGTTCTTTTACGTTGGGAAAGCCCCCGTCCAGCAGCAAGGTCCTGCGGAAGAAGTCAGCCTGTAGGAGAGACTCATGACACCTAAACGTCTTGCAAATCACTGCATGATGGTACCAGCGGCGTGTCTGTTGCTTTCGGTTCTCACACCGGCGGCGCGGGCTGACGACCAGAAGCTGACCGAAGACGACCGCGTTGAGATCCTGCGTGGCTTGCTTTCCGAGTACGCCACGGTGAAGGCGTATCTTCCGCGCTCGAAAAAGCCGCTTCCTTTCGATTCCAGCGGCCAATACGATAAACAATACTGGGCCCAGGCCGGCCAGCAGTTCGGTCCCGCCGCGCGGGTTGGGGATTTGGTGCAAATCACTCACGTCGCCATCGAAAACAACCAGATCGTGCTCGAGATCAACAACGGCATGAAAGGGAAGGGAAGCGGAAGCTGGCGCGATCACGTGCAGGTTGGCGTGGGTCCCACCATGTCGCCCATCAACCGGCAGCAGAACTCCAACGCGCCCAGCGGCACCTCCATCGCCCTGCTATTTGGCGGGCCTGTGCCCGAATTGAAAGCGGACGAAATCAAAAAGATCATGGCTCCCGTCCTCGACTTCGACAAGGACACAGCGGCCGGCAACTACATCGAGAAGCTGCCTGAGCCGGTGCAAAAAGCCATCAAATCAAATAAGGTGATCCTGGGTATGAATCACGATGAGGTTCTGCTCGCGATCGGCAAGCCCCGCCATAAGGAACGCAACGTCTCGAACGACGGCACGGAAACCGAAGACTGGATCTACGGCGATCCTCCCGGTAAAATTACTTTTGTGACCTTCGTGGGAGACAAGGTAACCGGGATCAAGGAAGACTACGCGGACCTCGGCGGGTCTACGGCGCCGCCGTTAGTGGCCAAGTAAAGCCTTGCCAGTCGCGCTTTGCGGTGCGCGCGATTAACAATAGCAACAGAACGAAACGTGACTACATCGGAGGGGTGTATCTATCATGGAGGGGTATGTCGATCAAGGTAGGCATTAACGGCTTCGGCCGGATCGGCCGCAATGTGGTGCGCGCGGGCCTGCATCATCCCAATATCGAATTTGTCGCCGCGAACGATCTAACCGACACCAAGACGCTGGCCCACTTGCTGAAGTACGATTCCATCCTCGGCCAGCTACCCGAAGACGTGAAGGTGGACGGCGATTCCATCGTCGTCGCGGGAAAGCGCATCAAAATCTTTGCCGTGAAGGATCCCGCCGAATTGGATTGGAGTTCACTCGGGGTGCAAGTGGTGGTGGAGTCCACTGGCCGATTCACCGACAAGAAGGATGCCGCCAAGCATCTCCGCGGTACGGTGAAGAAAGTCATCATTTCGGCGCCCGCCACGGACGAGGACATCACCATCGTGCTGGGCGTCAATGAGAACATGTACGATCCCGCCAAGGATAACGTCATCTCAAACGCCTCCTGCACCACCAATTGCCTGGCGCCGGTGGTCAAGGTGCTGCACGAAAAGTTCGGCATCCAAAAAGGGTCGATGACTACGATCCACAGCTACACCAACGATCAGAATGTGCTCGATTTTCCGCACAAGGATCTGCGGCGCGCGCGGGCGGCGGCGCTGAATATGATCCCGACCACAACCGGCGCGGCCAAGGCCATTGCGCTCGTCATGCCGGAGCTCAAGGGCAAGCTGGATGGTTACGCCATGCGCGTTCCCACGCCCGATGTTTCCGTGGTGGATCTGGTGGTGCTGACGTCCAAGAACACGTCGGCCGAAGAAGTGAACAAGGCGCTGGAGGATGCGGCCAATGGCCCGCTCAAGGGCATCCTGGCCTATACCGAAGACCCTGTGGTGTCCACCGACATGCTGCACAATCCCAATAGCTCGATCGTGGACGCCGGCTTGACCAAGGTGCTGGATGGAAATCTGGTGCACGTCGTTTCCTGGTACGACAACGAGTGGGGCTATTCGATGCGCGTGGTGGATTTGATCGATTTCCTGGGCAAGAAGGGGCTCAACTAGCCGGGTCTATTGTGTCCTGCTCTATTGTGTCGTGGCGCATGCACTCGTGCGTGCCGCGTCGGCAATCGTGCCGACGCTTGGTCCTCTCAGTCTTTCCGCATCACCCACGTCGTCATCGACCGTTGATTCTGCACCACTGTTGTCTTCAGAGGATCCAACAACTGACCGCCCAGTTCCTCTGTGCGCGCCATGAGCAGCGCCTCATCCACCAGATATCGCTCTGACCCGTCGGGGAGCAGGAATCGCCGGCCCGCGATTTGCTTCACTCGGCTTTCAATTCCGATCGACGATGCCAGGCGGCAAAAGAACAGCCCACCCGGCTTCAATATTCTCCACGTTGCGCGCAGCATGGCCTCGAATTGATCGTCATCCCGAGCGAAATGCAGAACCGCGCTGCTCAGCACCACGTCGGCAAAAGCATCGCGGAAGGACATCGCCTCAACGGCCTCCACGCGAAAATTGTCAGCCGGGAGAGCGGGTGCAAGGGATCGAGACATTTGCCGCACCGCCTCAATCGCCCTCGGATCCTGGTCCACGCCAAACACTTCGTAGCCCTCCCGCAGCAGATAGACTAAATTGCGCCCGTGCCCGCAGCCCGCGTCCATGATCCGCATCCCCGGCGTGATGCGTCCACGCAGTACCTGATCGAAGAGGTAAATGTCGATCTGCCCGAACTTCTGCTGAAGATCTGTGATGGACATTCACTCGCCCCCGTCGATCTTCCGCTGCAGGTACCACGAGAACATCCCCCGATATTTCCGCTGCAGATTCTTGTTCCGCCAATCCTTCCCGGTGATCACGCCGCGGCACGCTGATGCACCGCAACGGCAAGTCAGCGTGTAGTCGTCGTCATCGGTGGTTGCCCAATCGTGCGTAAGCTCCTGGCCCATCACAATCTGCCGTAGAGCAACAAACACAATCTGCCCTTGCACCCCGATATTCGGATCGCAGGAATGATTGCTGAAAATCATGCCGCCTTCGCGCTCCTCGGCGTGGCGCGGTCCGATAAAAAGATGATCGGCGATCTGAATTTCCGCCGGCCCCAGGACGGGCGCGATCTCGCTCAGCGCTGCTCGCGTGAAGATGTATCCACCCTTCACGCAGACGATCTCGCCCGGCTGAAATTCTCCCATGGCGAATAGCCCGCGGCCGTGGATCGGACTGTTTTTGACCGCCGCTTTCGGCGAAAGATAAGAAAGATGAGAGAGTGCGGCGGAGGGGTCAGGCATGCGCGCGTCCCCGCAGTGTATCACTGCTACCCCGCGCTGGACGCTAATTCGGATCCCGCTGGCGGGTGTGGGTCACGGCCTTGAGCAGACCCAAACCCACTAAAACCACAGCTCCAACTCCAATCCAATGCGGCGGAACGTGCGCCAGATGCGCGCCCCAGGCCAAACCGACGATCACCACGATAAATCCGACAATGTACAGAGCGAACGACATGTACCCTCCTTCGAATGCGAGCTACCCCAATTCGCTAAGAGCAATTGGAGTGCCAGCCCGAACGCGATACATCGATTACCCATACAGCTTGGGCTGACTGGCAAGTCGGAAATAGTTACGCGTTATTCGTACCGCAGGGCCTGGATGGGATCCAGCCGGCTGGCCCGCAGCGCAGGCAGCCAGATGGCGAGCAGCGCGATCGAGATCAACGCAATCGGAATCGCCGTGAAGGCTATCGGATCTCGAACGTTGACGCCGAAGAGAAACGCAGCAAGAAAGCGTGTCAGGCCAAAAGCGGAGCCGATCCCGAGCGCAATCCCGATCAGCACCAGGCGCATGCCTTGCGCCACCACCATATTCCGCACCGCGCCCGTCTCCGCCCCCAATGCCAGCCGTATTCCGATCTCCTGCGTGCGCTGCTCCACCGAATACGCCATCAGACCGTAAATTCCAATCGCGGCCAGAAGCAGAGCGGAGCCTCCGAAGATCGCCATCAGCAGCATATTGAAGCGCTGCCGCGAAATGGACAGCGTCACAACTTCATTCATCGTGCGTACGTCGGAAACGGGCAGCCCGCTCACTTGCCGTAGCTGGGCTTGGATGGCGCTGCTCAAGGTATAGGGCGCTACCCGGGTGCGCACCACCCACGCCATCGGAGTCAGCCTCACGTTCAATGCATTTATGTCATCGGTGATCTGCGCCTGCGGGACAAACATCCTCGGATCGGGTTCCCGATTCAGTGCGCCATCGCGCGAGTCGGCTACCACGCCGATGATCTGCCGTGCCGGCTCGGTGGCTAACTCGTGCATGGTGCCCCCGCCGATCAGGATTTGATCTCGCAGTGGATCGCCGTTCTTCCAGTAGCGCTTCGCCATCGCCTCGTTGATAACCACCACGGGCCGCGACGCCTTGTCGTCCGTCTCGGCAAAAGTTCTGCCGCGCTTCACTGGAATCTTGAACGCCTCAAAGTACCCGGGCGATACGGTTATCCATCCGGCGCCCCCTGTAACTGGGCTGATTGTTTTCCGTGGGCCGTCCAACGATGTTGAACCCCAAACCGTATCCGCCCTCCAGTGGTATGCAACAGGTTGCGGTGGCCAGCTCCACTCCGGGCAGAGCTTCGAGGCGCGTCACCCCGTCGCGCACCAAGCGCTCCACTGCATCGGCCTTGAGAAATCGCGGACCGCTCAGCGACATTCGCATGGTCAGAACATTATTTGCATCGAATCCGGGTTCCACCGCGCCCAGCGCCATCGACGTGCGGATCAACAGCGCGGATCCTACCAGCAGCACCAGGGCCAGCGCCACTTCCACGATCACAAGTAGGGATCGGACCTTGTTCTGCCGAAACCCGCTGCCAGTCCGCCCGCCGCTTTCTTTGAGCGTGGCGCTCAGATCGGCTCGCGAGCTTTCAAGCGCCGGAATCAGTCCGAACAGGATTCCCGTGCCAACCGAAATCAGCAGGGTAAACAGCAGCACGCGCCAGTCCGCGCCCACCAGCGTCCCTTTCTCGCCCAGCCGCGGAAGCCCAGCCGTATTCACCGCCAGTAAAGCTCGAATTCCGATCAGCCCCAGCCGCCAGATCCGGCGATGCCGCCCACCACCGACAACAGGACGCTCTCGGTCAGCAATTGCCGGATGATCCGGCCCCGTCCCGCTCCAATGGCGGCTCGAATCGCAATTTCGCGGCGCCGTGCAGTGGCCCGCACCAACAACAGATTCGCGACATTTGCGCATGCGATGAGCAGAACCAAGCCCACCGCTGCCGCCAGGACCAGCAGAATGGGGCGTGCGTCGCCGACGAAAACCTCCTGAAACGTCGACACGGAAAATCCGAAGTTGGCGTCCACGTCCCGTGGAAACTTGCGCCGGAAGTCCTGCGCGGAGAGCTTCAGTCTGGCTTGTGCCTGCGCCATGCTCACGCCCGGTTTCAATCGACCCGCGGCCACGAAATAATGTCCCTGGTCGGTGGTTTTGGGATCCAGCTGGAACGGCATCCAGACTTCGCGTGCCGGCCCAAACTGGCTGGTGTCGAAGCCGGCGCCGACGATGCCGATCACCACATACGACTCGCCGCTCAAGGAGATGCTCTTTCCGATTATGTTGGGGTCCCGGCCGTAGCGCCGCTTCCAAAGCCCTTCGCCGATCAGGGCGACGTGCGGTCCTTGCGGGGCATCCTCCTCCGCCGTGAACGTGCGCCCCCGGATGATCGGAGCGCCAAACAGGTGGAAAAAGTTCGCGCTCACCTGGCCGGACTGAAGCTGTTCTGGAAACGCGCCGCCTGTGAGATTGACTACGCCCGTGCGAAATGCCGATGCATCTTCGGTCACACTTGTCTGCTCTCGGTAATGCTGGAATTTCGCCGGTGAACACGCCGGGAACGTACCCCCGGGCGCTGTGCTCATGAAAACCACGATGCGGTCCGGGTCGGGGAAGGGAATCGGCTTCAACAGAATCGCATTCACAACCGAGAAGACTGCCGTGTTCGCGCCAATTCCAAGCGCCAGCGTGGCCAGCGCGGTGAGAGTGAATCCGGGACTCTGCCGGTAAGCGCGGAGCGAGTGTTTCAGGTCTTGCAGGAGAGTTTCCATGTCCGCCAATACTCCTTATTACATGCCTTGACGCTTTTACTCCTTGACGTTTATATCTTGGAAAAGTTCCCGGCAAAGGCCTCGTCCGCGTCACGCGCCTAGGGCCATGCGAACCCCACTGCTGCTGTTATCCTACCGGCAATAGGCCGAATGTTCACTGAAGACTTGAGGTTCACCGCTTATATAGGAGGCTCACCTGACACGATTTTTGATTTGGTTGCGGACATGCCGACCTATGGCAGGTGGCTGCCCAATTCTTCAGCGTTTGGTGGGACCGTTGACGTCACGCCGTATCCGGTTCGTCTTGGGACCACTTATGTGGATGCAGGACCAATTCAGAAACCTGGCTCCGTCACCGAATACGATCGCCCGCGACGCATCTCCTTTCACCATACCGTGCAGCTAAGGCGAGCTTTTCTAAATACGGATATTGATGCCCAGATCCGGTACACCTTCGATCCAAGGAGCGATGGGACCTCCGTAGAACGGAGGCTTGTGCTCACGTTCCATCTCTCTGGTCTTTCCCGCCTGGCGCTGCCGCTTCTTCTCTATGGATTTCGCAAGGAAAATAACCGGACGCTGGCCGCGCTAAAAAATATGTTGAAGCGCAGGCGAGATAATGTCCGGACAGCGTGTCGTTCGCGACCTGCCGTTCGTTTGGGCTAAAATCGGTCAACTGTATTTCGCTGGAGCTTGCACGGGAAAGGAGGGCTGAAAATGCCCAAATATTTGATCCAGGCTTCGTATACCACGCAAGGGATTCAAGGCCTGGTGGGAGACTCCGCTTCGGGCCGGCGGGCAGATGTGCA
Source organism: Bryobacterales bacterium (assembly GCA_963747945.1). Lineage (GTDB taxonomy): Bacteria > Acidobacteriota > Terriglobia > Bryobacterales > Bryobacteraceae > Palsa-89. Next base: position 121,120 of record CAVVHB010000019.1, on the reverse strand, counting down.
AGAGGCGGTCAAGGCCGTGGGCGGCAAAGTGGAGGCGTTTTACTACGCATTCGGCCCTGAAGATGTGATCATCATTCTGGACCTTCCCGACAACATCACCGCGGCGGCGGTGGCTTTGACCACTTCAGGAACTGGCGCGGTCCGGGTCCGAACGACACCTCTGCTGACGGTGGAGGAGGTGGACAAGGCGCTCGAAGTCAACATGCGGTACCGTGCACCCGGGCAGTAGCGGCCTGCTCCCAAGCATGTGATAAGATCTGCCATTCCGGAGGCTGACATGGACATCCAAAACGCTCCAGGCGCAGTTTCGTGGCGAGATTCTTACGCCAGGCTCGTCGGAATATGAAGCGTCCCGCAGAGTCTGGAACGCAATGATTGATCGGAGACCGGCCGCCATCGCGCGCTGTAGCGGGCCGGCGGACGTTCAGGCCGCCGTCCAGTTTGCCAACGATCGGGATATCTATCCAGCCATCCGCGGCGGCGGGCATAATGTTGCCGGTCTGGCAATGGTCGACGATGGCCTGGTTGTGGACCTGACCCGGATGAAGGGTATTTATGTCGATCCAGCGAGCCACACCGCGATCGCGCAAATGGGCCTCACATGGGGTGAATTCGACCGCGAAACTCATTTGTATGGGCTAGCCACAACGGGCGGATTGATCTCTACCACCGGTATCGCTGGATTGACTCTGGGAGGCGGCGTGGGTTGGCTGATGGGTCGCTGCGGCCTGGTGTGCGACAACACCCTGTCGTATGACGTGGTCGTGGCCAGCGGTGAGCTGATCCGGGCAACCGCGGACCAGCATCCCGACTTGTTTTGGGCCTTGAAGGGGGGTGGCGGCAACTTCGGCGTGGTCACCTCGATAAGCTATCGCATGTACCCCATCACCACCGTGATCTCGGGCATGCTTCTTCACCCCTTGGCGCACGCCCGTGCGGTGCTGAGGTTTTACCGTGATTTCGTGACCTCGGGACTGCCGGACGAACTCACCGTATACGCGGCCGCGTTATCCACGCCCGACGGACATCCGGTTATCGCGCTCATCCCCGCCTGGTGTGGGGACAACCTGGCCGAAGGAGAGCGTCTGCTGGACCCACTTCGGAAGTTCGGCTCTCCCCTCGCGGACTTGATCGCTACCATGCCCTACACCTCAATGCAGCAGATGATCGACGCCGTGGCTCCATTTGGCCGCCGCAGCTACTGGAAGAGCAGTTTCCTCCGGGACCTGCCGGACGCGGCCATCGACACCTTCGTGCAGTTCGCCGAGTCCCGCACTTCGCCGCGTACTATTGCCGTCCTTGAGCACGCGCACGGAGCTGTCACTCGAGTGGCCCCGGATGCCACCGCGTTCCCTACCCGGAGTGATCCCTTTGACCTGGTTGTGATCGCTGCTTGGAACGAAGCGAGCGAAGACGCGCGCCACATCGATTGGACGCGGAGCTTCCATTCTGCAATGCTGCCGTGGTCGGCCGGTTCCGTTTATGTCAACAGCCTGGACCAGGATGACGGGGCGCGCGTTCCAGAGGCGTATGCGCAGAATTACGCGCGGCTTTCCATGGTCAAGGCTGTCTACGATCCAGACAACCGCTTTCGGCGCAACCAGAATATTCAACCGCGGACTGTGGCTGCCGGCGGATGAGACCGTAGAGGTCGATATAATAACAATAGGTGTTCGGAAATAAGTCAAACCGCCGAAAGCTCATCCAGTATCTGCTCTTCGGCGTCGCTGTCTTGTGGATCGCCATCGGTCTGGAAACCTGGAGCGATCAGAAGGCCGGCGTCAGGCCGGTGCAGGATCGAACGCGCATGGCTGATCTCGCATTTCCGGAGCTCAACGGCAGCTCGTGGCGCCTCTCCGATCATCGCGGCCAGGTGGTGCTCATCAACTATTGGGCCAGTTGGTGCGCGCCTTGCCGGCAAGAGACTCCCGGATTGATCGACCTGGCGCGCGACTATCGCTACAAAGGGCTCTCCATCGTCGGAGTCTCGATGGATCAGGGCGGCAAGAGCGCCGTCCAGTCGTTCCTGCGCGAATTCCACTTGCCTTATCCGGTGCTCATGCCCGATCTGGCGGCGCCGTCAGCGCCCGCTATCGACGCGTTGCCCACCTCGGTGCTGGTGGATCGCAATGGCCGCGCGGCCAAGTCTTACATCGGCGCGGTTCGCGAGTCTGTGTTTCGGGCCGACGTGGATCGGCTGCTGTCGGAACAGCCCGCGCCGCCCTCCAATATCCGGGATTAATCGGCGCGGAGCGGAAGCTCCTGTATAATCGTCCAAATCCTATGTGGAAACAGCTTGCTGTTGGCGCCATCGTCGCCGCCGGTTTGTTGCGTCCGCCCGCCTCCGCTCAGGGTCAATTCAACAGTCTTCAGCGCGAACGCGCGCGGCAGATGCTGCGGGACCTTCACGACGCCCTGCAGCATCACTATTACGATCCCACCTACCACGGGATCGACATGGAAGCGCGTTTCAAAGCAGCGGACACCCGGCTCCAATCCGTCAACAACCTGGGCGCCGCGCTCACAACCATTGCCGAGACCCTGGATGCGCTCAAGGACTCGCATACGTTCTTCCTGCCGCCCTCCCGCAATACTTATCGCGAGTACGGCTATATCCAGCAGATGATCGGCGATCGTTGCTACATCACTGCGGTTCGACCGAATCGGGATGCTTCGGAAAAATTGGCCGCCGGCGACGAAGTGCTCGATTGGCAGGGATTCGCGCCCAATCGCGAGAATCTGTCGACCATGAGTTACATTTTCAACACGCTGTTATCGCTGCCCGCCATGAATCTCTCCGTGCGCCGGCCCGATGGATCCACGCGAAAGGTGGATGTCGCGCCCAAAGTGACGCGCGAGAAGCAGATCCTGGACCTGCACGACGACAACGATTTTTGGAAAATGGTGCGCGACGAGGAGAACGGCGAGCGTGAGAATCGGCAGCGGCTGGTTAGTTTAGGAGATGCACTGCTGATCTGGAAAATGCCGGAATTCTTCATGACGGACGATGGAGTGGATCATTTGATAAAAGACGCGCGCAAATACCGGACACTCGTTGTGGATTTGCGCGGCAATCCCGGCGGATTGGTAAAAACTCTGGAGCGCGTGGTGGGCGATGTTATCGATCACGATGTCACCATTGCCCAGCGCGTGGGCCGCAAGTCCGATCTGAAGCCGCAGATTGCAAAAACGCGAGGCGCCAACGCCTACGCCGGAAAATTGATCGTGCTGGTGGACAGCCGGTCGGCGTCCGCGGCCGAGCTCTTCGCGCGCGTCATCCAGATCGAGCACCGTGGCACTGTGCTCGGCGATCGCAGCTCGGGCTCCGTCATGGAGTCGCGCCGCTACCAGTTTCAGCAGGGCACGGACGTCGAGATTTTCTATGGAGCATCCATCACCGATGCTGACCTCATTATGGGAGATGGCAAGAGCCTGGAGCACACCGGCGTCACTCCGGACGAATTGATTCTGCCGTCGGCCACAGACCTAGCGGCCGGACGCGATCCGGTTCTGGCCAGAGCCGCGAAGCTGGCCGGCGTGGAACTGGACCCGCTGAAGGCGGGACAGCTTTTCCCCATCGAATGGCGGAAAGATTGAATCGCTTCCGCCTTGCTGGTGGGGGATCGTTCGACGCAATCACGACGTTTTCGACGCGCTGGCAATCTTTATCGAACGGAGCGTTCTTGTCGGTGCCCGCTTCCATCTCTTCGAAATACGAGTTCGCCACGCGGATCAACTCCGCGCGCGGGCGGCGCTCGGAAGGCGTCAGGGCTTGATGAAAGATCGGTTTGGTCTTCACCCAGCTTTAGCTCTTGCCCGTTTTCGGTGTAGCGCGCGTTCTTGGCCAGCGGCAGCTTGGAAGGATCTTGCGCCACCAGCGCCGCCAGATATTGATTGACAAATCCTTCCAGGCGCGCGCGGTCACAGGTCTTGGCTGCTTTCGAATGCGCCGCCATCGCCATTCCGCCTGGCAACAGTGCCGCTAGCCATCCGATTGCCCGCATCATGATCTGTCAAATTGTATACTAGGAGCTACTAAAACCTGTCCACGAGGACTTGGTTCGCGAAAGGAGCGAATATGAAATTGAAGTTCTTCGCTGCTCTGCTTCTTGCCATTGCGCCCGCCGCCCTGGCTCAAAGTACGACCCAGTCGTTGGCAGGTCTCTGGGACGCCACCATCACCTTTAATGGCCAGGACATCCCGTTTCGTCTCCAAATTGCGGGCGATGGATCGAAGATTCAAGGTTGGCTTTTCAACGGAAACGACAAGGTGGTCGCCACCAGCGCAAGCTTTCATGACGGTTCGCTCGTGCTGAACTTCGATTCCTACGCCGCGAAGCTGGAAGCCAAACTGCAGGATGGCGCTTTGGTGGGCCAGTACGGGCCGATGTTGAAGAAAAATTATCCAGTGATGGCGCACCGGCATAAGGCTGAGGCCAGCGCAAGCGCCGCCGCCCCGTCGATCGACGGTCTCTGGGAAGTGGCCGTGAAAAGCTCCAAGGGCGAGAAGGCCTGGCGCCTGATCGTGCAGCAGAAGAGCGCTTCGAACGTGGAGGCTGCGATTTTGCGCGTCGACGGCGACACCGGCGCGTTGACCGGAAGTTATAAGGATGGCAAGTTCGTGTTGAGCCATTTCTCCGGCGGCCGTCCGGCGCTGATGGTCCTGACGCCCGCGGCCGATGGAACGCTCGCGATCGACATGACAGATCTGCATGGAACCAGCCAGATGACGGCTACGCGGCCCGACGTCGCGCGCGCCAAAGGACTGGCGCCGCCCGCCGATCCGGATCATCACACATCGGTCAAGGACGCTTCGGAGCCGTTTAGGTTTAGCTTCCCCGATCTCAACGGCAAAATCGTCTCGAATACCGACGCGCGCTTTCAAGGCAAGGTGGTTCTGGTGAACATCACCGGAAGCTGGTGCCCCAACTGCCACGACGAAGCGCCGTTCCTGGCCGAGTTGTATCGCAAGTATCGCAGCCAGGGGCTCGAAGTTGTGGCGCTGTCTTTTGAGGAAGGCGATCAGCTAACGAATCCGGTACGTTTGCGCGCCTTTATGAAGGAGTATGGGATCCAGTATACGGTGCTGCTCGGCGGAACGCCCGATGAACGCGATGCCAAGCTCACTCAGCCGGTCAATCTAAACTCCTGGCCGACGACCTTTTTTCTGGGTCGAGATGGGCGCGTCCGCTTCGTCCATGCCGGATTCCCGGGGCCAGCCAGCGGCGTGCTGTATCATCAGGCCGTCAAGGAATTTTACGCGCAGGTGGACAGCCTGCTAGGGGAAAAACCGGCTACCTCCACGGCCAGCCTTCGTTAGAACGGCACGCGCCACTGCAAGCCGTCGAACCGGGCGTAATCGCGGTCATTGGTGATCCACTCGCAGCCTGACTCGATGGCCAGGGCTGCCAGCCAGGCATCTTGCACCAGGTTTCCGTAAGCATTCGCGCTCTGGCACAACCTGGTAAAGATGCCCCAGTGGCGCGGTCCGGGTTCGATGATTTGACAATGTGGCTGATCCAGGAGCACGGATGCGAATGCCACCGTGTCGGCCAGACTATCGGGGTGTACAAAGATGCGCGGATGGGTAGCAATCCGGATCACGCTGGCGAGAACTTGGGGCGACATCCCATACGCCGTCTCTCCGTTGAGTACGCTTTCCAGCCAATTTCGATACGCCGCGTGATTTTCAGCGTCGGGACGGAACGCGTAAAGCAGGACGTTCACATCCGGAAGAATCACCCACGGCCTTCCATAACGTCTTCGAGGGACGCGCTGTCGTTCAGGTCAACGCCGGGAAGAACGCCGCCGCTGGATTTGGAGACCGGTAGTATCACTCGTTCGCGGCGGGGCGGCTGGTGCGTCTGTGCCAAGACCAATCTGAGACCTTCTTCAATGAGAGTTGTCACTGTTTCTCCTCGCAGTTCTGCTTCTCGCTTCACTTGGTTCATCAAACCCTCGGAAAGTCTCACCGTAGTTCTCATATGTCTAGACATATCATACTATAGACAGTATGTCAAGCTGGCACAAGCTGCTTTAGCCGCCTTCTTACCGAACCACACGCGGTTCAGCCGCGTTCTTACCAAACCAGACGCGGCTAAAAAGCCGCGTGTACTTCGGGCAATTTGACAAGCGTCAGCCTGGTTCAGTATTCTATAAAGGTTCGGCGAGTTGTGTCTTCTGCTCCCGCGCTACCGCTCTTTAGTTAGAGAGCCCGGCCGGGGGCCGGCCCCGATGTTCTAGCGGTTTTTCAGCCACCGGGATATGGGCTAGTCCAAAGCATGTACCCTCGCAGCTTGTAGTTTTCGCGGTTTGGCTTTTAGCCTGCCGTCAGTGTGTCAACGACAACATAACTTCTGAAGGGAAGATTCGTGCCGACGTTTAATCAACTCGTGCGAAAAGGGCGAAAACCGCCACGTTATAAGACCGCCAGTCCGGCGCTGCAGGCCTGCCCGCAGAAGCGCGGGGTGTGTACTCGCGTGTACACAACCACCCCCAAGAAGCCAAATTCGGCGCTGCGGAAAGTGGCGCGCGTGCGGCTGACCAACGGGATCGAAGTAACCACTTATATACCCGGCGTCGGCCACAACTTGCAGGAACACTCCATTGTGTTGATCCGCGGCGGCCGTGTGAAGGATCTGCCGGGTGTTCGTTACCACGTGGTGCGCGGGACTTTGGATGCGGCCGGAGTTGCCGACCGTAAACAGGGGCGATCGAAATACGGAGCCAAACGGCCCAAGGGACCCTCGAAATAAGATATGCCACGCAGACGCAGACCAGAGCCTCGCGAGATCCTGCCGGATCCCATTTACAACTCCACGCTGGCGGAGAAGTTCATCAACTCCATGATGTGGGACGGCAAGAAAAACACCTCCCAGCGGATCTTCTACGGCGCCATGGACAAAATCAAGGAGCGCACCGCCGACGATCCATTGAAGCTTTTCAAAAAGGCCGTGGAGAACGCCAAGCCGCTGCTCGAAGTGAAGACGCGGCGCGTGGGCGGCGCCAACTATCAGGTGCCGGTGGAGGTTTCACAGAACCGCCGGGTGAGTCTGGCCATTCGCTGGATTTTGCAGAATGCCCGCAGCCGGCCCGACAAGGGCATGCCGGACAAGCTGGCCAATGAGTTGACGGATGCCGCGAACATGCGCGGCGGAGCAATTAAGAAAAAGGACGACGTTCACAGAATGGCGGAAGCAAACAAGGCTTTCGCGCATTACCGCTGGTAGTCCAGTTGTAGGTTTTTATTTATGGCACGCACTGTACCGATCGAAAAAATGAGGAACATCGGCATCATGGCCCACATCGATGCCGGTAAAACCACCACTACCGAGCGTGTGCTCTATTACACCGGCCGTACTCACAAGATCGGAGAGGTTCATGAGGGCACCGCCATCATGGACTGGATGGAGCAAGAGCAGGAACGGGGTATCACCATTACGTCAGCCGCCACCACGTGCCAGTGGCGCGACATCACGATCAACATTATCGATACTCCCGGCCATGTGGACTTCACGGCCGAGGTAGAGCGCAGTCTGCGCGTGCTGGACGGCGCGGTGGCGGTGTTCGATGCCGTTGCCGGCGTACAGCCGCAATCGGAAACCGTGTGGCGCCAGGCCGATAAATACGGCGTTCCGCGCATTTGCTTCATCAATAAGATGGATCGCGTGGGCGCGGATTATTATCACGCCATCGACACCATCGTTGACCGGCTGAAGTGCCGTCCCGTGGCGATTCAACTGCCTGTAGGCGCCGAAGATCAATTCAAGGGCACCGTGGATCTGGTGACCATGAAAGCCCGCATCTGGCGCGACGAGACGCTGGGCGCTGAGTTCGATGAAGTGGAGATCCCCTCCGACCTGCTCGAGAAGGCAAAGTCCTATCGCGAGCAGATGATCGAAGCCATTGCAGAATCCGACGACCATCTGTTCGCCAAGTTTGTGGAAGGAACCCCGATCTCTGAAAAAGAGATCATGGAAGGCATTCGCAAAGCCACCATCACGCAGAAGATTTTTCCGGTGATCTGCGGCTCGGCGTTCAAGAACAAGGGCGTGCAGAACCTCCTGGATGCCGTGGTCGACTACCTGCCTTCGCCGTTGGACATTCCGCCGGTGCAGGGTGTTCTCCCCGACAATCCCGCGATAACCGAAGAGCTTCCCCCCGCCGATGACGCGCCGTTCTCGGCGCTGGTGTTTAAGATTATGACCGACCCATTCGTCGGCCAGCTCGCGTTCATCCGGGTTTATTCAGGCCGCCTGGCGGCCGGAGAATCAGTGTTCAACGTCGCGAAAAACCGCCGTGAGCGCGTGGGGCGTCTGGTGAAGATGCACGCCAACAAGCGCGAGGACATTCAAGAGATTCTGGCCGGCGATATTTGCGCGGCGGTGTTGAAGAACGTCTCAACCGGCGACACCATCTGCGACGAAAAGCGCCCGATTCTGCTCGAGAACATCGATTTCCCGGAGCCCGTGATCCAACTCGCCATCGAGCCCAAGACCAAGGCCGACCAGGAGAAGCTGGGCATGGCCATTCAGAAACTGGTGCAGGAAGATCCCACCCTGCGGGTGAATACAGACCCCGACACCGGACAGACCATCCTGGCCGGCATGGGTGAACTGCATCTGGAGATCATCGTAGACCGGATGCAGCGCGAGTTTAACGTCGGTGCCAACGTCGGCAAGCCGCAAGTGGCCTATCGCGAAACCATCCGCGCCAAAGCCGAGTACGACTATACGCACAAGAAGCAGACCGGTGGCAGCGGCCAGTACGCGAGAACCAGACTCACGGTTGAGCCAAACCCAGGCAAAGCTTTCGAGTTTGACAACGTCATCAAGGGCGGTTCGGTTCCGAAGGAATTTATTCCGGCGGTTGAGAAGGGCGTCCGCGAGTCGCTCGAAGGCGGCATCCTGGCCGGATATCCGATGGTGGATATTAAGGTCGAGCTGGTCGACGGGGCCTATCACGACGTCGATTCGTCGGAAATGGCCTTCAAGATCTGCAGCTCCATCTGTTTCAAGGAAGCCTGTAAGAGAGCCAAGCCGGTGCTGCTGGAGCCGGTGATGCGCGTTGAAGTGGTGGTGCCTGAAGAATACATGGGTACCGTCAATGGCGATCTCAGCTCGCGCCGGGGCCGTTTGGAAGGCACTGAAGTTCGGGGCACAACGCAGCTCATCAAGGCGATGGTTCCGCTGTCGGAAATGTTCGGGTATGCAACCGAGCTGCGCTCGCGTACGCAGGGCCGCGGCAGCTTCACCATGCATTTCGGACAGTACGAGGAAGTTCCGCGCAATTTATCGGAAGAGATAGTGGCGAAAGTTCAAGGCAAGGTTATTAAGTAAGGGAAGACCGGGAATTCAAGGAATACGAGGAATTCAAGGAATTAGGAGAGTTCAACATCCATGGCGAAGGAAAAATTTGACCGCAGCAAGCCGCACGTAAACATCGGGACGATCGGGCACATCGATCACGGCAAGACCACTTTGACGGCGGCGATCACCAAGGTATTGGCCAAGCACAATCCGAAAAACAAGTTCCGTTCATTCGATTCGATCGACAACGCGCCGGAAGAAAAGGCGCGCGGAATCACGATCGCGGTGGCGCACGTGGAGTATGAAACGGCTAACCGGCATTACGCGCACGTGGATTGCCCGGGCCATGCCGACTACATCAAGAACATGATCACGGGAGCCGCGCAGATGGATGGCGCGATCCTGGTGGTGGCCGCCACCGACGGGCCGATGCCGCAAACGCGCGAGCATATCCTGCTGGCTCGCCAGGTGGGCGTGCCGTCGATTGTTGTCGCGCTGAACAAAGTGGACATGGTGGACGATCCGGAGCTCCTGGAACTGGTGGAGCTGGAAGTACGCGAACTGTTGAGTAAGTACGAGTTTCCAGGCGACGATCTGCCGGTAGTGAAGGTGAGCGCGCTGGGAGCGTTGAACGGGGAAGAGAAGTGGGAAAAGTCGGTGGACGAGCTGATGGACAAAGTGGACGGCTATATTCCGATGCCGCAGCGCGACATCGACAAGCCGTTCCTGATGCCGATTGAAGACATTTTCTCGATCCAGGGCCGCGGCACGGTGGTGACGGGTCGCATCGAGAAGGGCATTTGCAAGGTCGGCGAGGAAATGGAGATCGTGGGCTTCAAGGACACGCGCAAGACGGTGGTAACGGGCGTGGAAATGTTCAAGAAGCTGCTGGATGAAGGGCGCGCGGGAGACAACGTGGGATTGTTGCTGCGCGGTATCGAAAAAGACGACGTGGAGCGCGGGCAGGTGATCGCCAAGCCGGGGTCGATCAAGCCGCACAAGCGGTTCAAGGGCGAGATCGTGGTGCTGACCAAGGAAGAGGGCGGGCGGCACACGCCGTTCTTCAAGGGATACCGGCCGCAGTTTTATTTCCGGACGACGGACGTGACGGGCGTGGCTGAATTGCCGGAAGGCACCGAGATGGTGATGCCGGGCGACAACGTGGGCTTGGTGATAGAGCTGATTACGCCGGTGGCTATGGACAAGGGATTGCGGTTTGCGATCCGCGAAGGCGGCCGGACGGTGGGCGCGGGAACGGTGACGGAGATTCTGGAATAAAGACGGAATACGAGGAAGACGGGGAATACGGGAATGGTGTGCATTCCTCGTCTCCCTAGTATTCCCTGTATTCCTTCTTCGCGATCGAAGAGAGCGAACAAATAATGAGTTTACGAGAACGCATTCGCATCCGCCTCAAGGCGTACGACCATCGCATCCTGGACCAATCGACCACTGAGATTGTCGATACGGCCAAGCGAACGGGCGCGACGGTGGCGGGGCCGATTCCGCTGCCGACCATCAAGAATCGCTACACCGTACTGCGGTCGCCGCACGTGGATAAGAAGTCGCGCGAGCAGTTCGAAATCCGGACGCACAAGCGGCTGCTCGACATTTTGGAGCCGACCCAGGACACGGTGGATGCCTTGATGAAGCTGGATCTGCCGGCGGGTGTGGACGTGGAAATTAAGGCGTTTGGACGGGGAAAATAATCGGATGAATACGAGGAATACGAGGGAGACAAGGAATGCGCGCCATTCCCGGTATTCCTTGAATTCCTGGTATTCCAAAAGGTGTTTATGAGCCCAGGGATTTTAGGCAAAAAGATCGGGATGAGCCAGGTGTTCCGCGCCGACGGGCAGGTTGTTCCTGTCACGCTGTTGAAGGCCGGACCGTGCGTGGTGGTGCAGCGCAAAACCCCAACCACCGATGGTTACGACGCCGTGCAGCTCGGATTGGTGGAGTTCGCGAAGGCATCGCACGCCACCAAGCCCATGGCTGGGCACTTGAAGAAGGCCAGCGCCGACGGCGTCAAGTTTCTGCGCGAAGTTCGCATGCGGCCGGGCGATGACGACCTGAAGCAGGGCGATCGCGTGCTGGTGGACCAGTTCAAGCCCGCCGACAAGGTGGATGTGATCGGCGTCAGCAAAGGCCGCGGCTTCACCAGTATCATCAAGCGCCATCATTTCAAGGGCGGGCCGGGCAGCCATGGTTCGATGTTTAATCGCGCGCCTGGGTCCATTGGCGCCTCGAGTTTTCCGTCGCGTGTGTTCCCTGGCACTCGCATGGCCGGCCATTCTGGCGATCAGCAGGTGACCATTCGCAATCTGGAAGTGGTCGATGTGGTGGCCGAGGACAACGTGCTGGTGATCAAGGGCGCGGTGCCTGGTCCCAACGGCGGCTATGTGCTGGTGAGAAGGGCCAAAAGGTAAGCGGAGACCAAGCATGCCGAGTGTAGACGTGGTCGATTTAAATAACGCAGTGGTAGGCACGCTCGAATTGTCCGACGAAGTTTTCGGCGCGCCCCTGAACAAGGACCTGCTGTATGAGGCGGTGCGGCATTCGCAAGCCGCGCGCCGGGGCGGGAACGCTAAAACCAAGACGCGCCACGAAGTGTCGGGTTCGGGCAAGAAGCTGTGGCGGCAAAAGGGCACGGGCCGCGCGCGCATGGGGTCCATCCGGTCGCCTCTGTGGCGGCATGGCGGAACCACGCATGGTCCGCAACCACGCGATTATAGCTACAAGCTGCCGCGCAAGATGATGCTGGGCGCGCTGCGGTCGGCCTTATCGGCCAAGCTGCGGGACGGTGAATTGAGGGTGGTGCAAGACTTTTCTCTCGCTGATCATAAGAGCAAAGCCATGCGCGCGGTGCTGGATGTGCTGGGTGCGCCCAAGACCGTGCTGGTGGTCGACAACGGCGAAAATCGCAATCTGGCGCTGGGCGCCCGCAATCTGAAAGGCGTCACGCTGGTTTCCACCAAAGAAGTTGACGTGTACTCGCTGCTCGGCCACGCCGGAGTGCTGTTATCGCAAGCGGCGGCGCAGAAGCTTTCGGAGGCGCTCGCGAAATGACCATCTACGAAGTAATCAAGCGGCCCATCGTGACCGAAAAGGGCGTCGCCAAGAAGGACAACGAGCGCACCCTGTGCTTTGAAGTGGCGCCGGATGCCAACAAGACTTTGGTGAAGGCCGCGGTGGAACAGTTGTTCAAGGTGAAAGTGGCGGATGTCCGAACCGTCAGCCAGACCGGCAAGCTGCGGCGGCGCGGAAAGTTTTCCGGCTATCGCTCGGATTGGAAAAAGGCCTACGTCCGGTTGAAGCCAGGACAAAAGGTGCCCGAATATGCCGAGATTTAGTGCACAACAATCGCTTCCTTACGGTCGCGGCTCAGTTGCGATTGGCGATAATTCGAGGTCCTATATGAGCCGCGCGCGTAAGCAAGCGGTTGGAGAGTTAACGTTATGGCGATGAAAAGCTACAATCCGACAACGCCGTCCCGGCGCTTCATGAGCGTTGTTTCTCGCGACGAAATCACCAAGCAGACTCCCGAGAAGTCGCTGGTGGTGGGAAAGAAGCGGACCGGCGGGCGCAACAGCGAAGGTCTCATCTCGTCGCGCTTCCGCGGCGGAGGGGCCAAAAAGTCTTATCGAGCCATCGACTTCAAGCGCGATAAGTTCGGTATTCCCGCGAAGGTGGCGGCCATCGAATACGATCCGAACCGGACCGCGCGCATCGCGCTGCTGAATTATGCCGACGGCGAGAAGCGCTACATCATCTGTCCGGTAGGCCTGACGGTCGGCCGCACAGTGAGCTCGGGTCCCGAAGCTGACATTCTGGTCGGAAATTCACTGCCGCTCAAGAATATTCCGGCCGGCACGGTGGTCCACAATATCGAACTGCGGCCGGGCAAAGGCGCTCAAATGGCGCGCTCGGCTGGCGCGCAGGCTCAGTTGGTCTCGCGCGAAGCTGGAATCGCGCTGCTGAAGCTGCCTTCGGGCGAAATACGCCGCGTGCTGGTGGAATGCATGGCCACCATTGGCCAGGTGGGCAACGTGGAGCACGAGAACGAATCGCACGGTAAAGCCGGGAAGACGCGCTGGCTGGGCAAAAAGCCGCACAATCGCGGCGTCTCGATGAACCCGGTGGATCATCCGCATGGCGGCGGCGAAGGCAAAACATCCGGCGGACGGCATCCGGTGACGCCCTGGGGCCAGCCCACGCGCGGATTTAAGACACGCAACAACAAAAGCACCGACAAGTGGATTGTCAGCCGGAAGGCTAAGAAGCGGGGTTAGGGATTAGGGATTAGAAAAAATGAGCAGATCGTTAAAGAAGGGCCCTTTTACCGACGACCACCTGGCGAAAAAGGTGGCGGATATGAATGCCAAGAACGAAAAGAAAGTACTGCGAACCTGGTCGCGCCGCTCCACCATCGTTCCGGATTTCATCGGGCATACCTTGGGTGTCCACAACGGCAAGAAGTTCATTCCGGTCTACATCACCGAAAACATGGTGGGCCACAAGTTGGGCGAGTTTTCTCCCACGCGTGTGTTCAAGGGACACTCGGTGAAGGCCGCCTCATCCACGGAGAAGAGCGCCAAGCCGGCCTAAGGAGCCATTACGATGCAAGCCAGAGCAGAAGCCCGATATATTCGATCGTCGCCGCAGAAGACGCGGCTGGTGGTGGATTTGATCCGCGGCCGTTCGGCCAACGAAGCGCGCATCATTTTGCGCCAGACCAACAAGCGCATGGCGCCCACCGTGCTAAAGGTGCTGGATTCGGCCATCGCCAACGCCGAAAACCGCAACAACGACGTGGATGTGGACGAACTGGTGGTGAGCGAAGCTTACGTCAACGAGGGGCCGCGGCAGAAGCGCATCCGGCCCGCGCCGATGGGCCGGGCATATCGCTATCAGCGGCGCACGTCGCATATCGCGGTGGTGGTCAGCGACAAAGCCGGGGCAGCCACGGCTGAAACATCCGGAACAAACCAGGAGAACGCATAGTGGGACAGAAAGTACATCCGTACGGCTTTCGTCTGGGCGTCACCAAGACCTGGCGATCGCGCTGGTTCGCCAAAGCGGACTACGCCAAGCTTCTGCGTGAAGACCTGGAGCTGAAAGGCGCGCTGCGCGAGCGGCTGAAGTCCGCCGGCGTCAGCTCCATTGAAGTGGACCGGCCCGGCAACAAGCTGCGCGTTACCATCCGCACTTCGCGGCCCGGCATTATTATCGGACGCAAGGGTGCCGAAATCGAGAAGCTCAAAGGCGATCTCGCCAAGAAAACCAAGCGCGAAGTCTTTATCGACATTCAGGAAGTACACAAGCCGGAGCTGGACGCGCAGCTGGTGGCCGAATCCATTGCGCTGCAGCTGGAAAAGCGCGTGGCGTTCCGCAGGGCCATGCGAAAAGCGGTCGATTCGGCGCTGCGCTTTGGTTGCAAGGGCATCAAGGTTCGCGTATCGGGCCGCTTGAACGGCGCCGAAATCGCACGCAGCGAATGGTATCTGCAAGGCCAGCTTCCGCTGCATACGTTGCGTGCCGATCTGGATTACGGTTTCGCGCAGGCCTACACCACCTACGGCGTCATCGGGATCAAGTGCTGGACGTACAAGGGTGAAATTCTGGACAGCGGCCGCCGGGATTCGATGCGGAACGAGCCCGAGCCGCGGCGCCAGCCATTGCGCGATCGTCGCGAGCGGCGTCCCGGCAGCGCTTTTGCGCCGCCGACGCCCGAACCGAGCGGTCCAGTAGTGCAGGCGCCTCCCGACCCCGGCGCCACGCCGCGCGTCGCGCCCATTCTGCCGCCACTCGCGCCGCCCCAACCCAGCTGGAAGCAGGAAGTAAAAGAGCCGGCCACCGAATCGAATGGCGGGCCGGGCAGCGAGCCGAAACAAGGATAGCGGAGACACATCGCCATGTTGATGCCAAAGAAGGTCAAGTACAGGAAACAGCAGCGTGGCCGCATGACCGGCAAAGCCTGGCGCGGCTCCTCGCTCGCTTTTGGCGAGTTCGGACTGAAAGCCATGCGCTGCGGCTGGATCACGGACCGGCAGATTGAAGCGGCCCGCGTAGCCATGACGCGCTTCATCAAGCGCGGCGGCAAGGTGTGGATCCGCCTGTTCCCCGACAAGCCGATAACGAAGAAACCGGCTGAAACTCGTATGGGTAAGGGCAAGGGCGCGCCGGAGCAGTGGGTAGCGGTAATCCGGCCCGGCAAAATCCTGTTCGAAATGGAAGGCGTTCCGAAAGCGACCGCGCAAGAGGCGTTTCGGCTGGCCGCGGGCAAGCTGCCGCTGCCCACCAAGCTGGTCTGCCGCGAGGATAACACCGGAGAGTGACCGGATGTGCGGCCCAGGAGAACAACAATGAGAGCAGAAAAAATACGGGAACTCGATAGCGATGAGCTGCGCCGGCAAGTGGCGGAAATCCAGGAACAGAATTTCCGTCTTCGTTTCCAGTTGAGCATGGGCCAGAGCGACGGGCTAAAGAAGGTACGGAACATGCGCAAAGACCGCGCGCGGATTCTCACCATTCTGCGCGATCGCGAACTGCATCCGGAGACCGCGCCGGAGCCTACGCCCAAGAAAAAGAAGAAGGGGAAGTAAGCCATGGCCGACACCGCGGTACCGAAGAACGCGCTACCTAAAAACGCATTGCCTAAAAAGAAGATAGGCAACAAGAACGAAAAGGTCGGCGAGGTGGTTTCCGCCAAGATGACCAAGACCATTGTGGTGGAAGTGACGCGCCGCGTTCCCCATCCCATGTACAAACGCATCATCAATAAGCGCAGCAAGTTTTACGCCCATGACGAAGAGCAGAGAGCGCAGATCGGCGATACGGTGCGAATCATCGAGTGCCGCCCCATGAGTAAGCTGAAGCGCTGGCGGCTGGGCGAAGTGCTGCGCAAAGCGGTGCAAGTGGCGGTGGAGCCGAGCGCTGTGGATCTCGATACTACGCAACCTACGTCCGGTTCGAAATCGCCTAAGAAGAAAGGCGGGAGGAAATCATGATTGGGATGCGCACCATCCTGGAGGTGGCCGACAACAGCGGCGCCCGCAAGCTGCAGTGCATTTTGCCTCGTGGCGGAGATTTGGGATTGCGCGCCGGCCTGGGTGACATTGTTACGGCCAGCGTGCGCGAAGCCACGCCCGAATCCCCCATCAAGAAGGGTAAAGTGGTGCGCTGCGTGATCGTCCGCATGCGCAAGGAGTCGCGCCGCAAGGACGGAACGTACATCCGGTTCGATTCCAACGCCGCCGTGCTGATCAATGAAGTGGGCGAGCCGGTGGGCACGCGCGTGTTCGGTCCGGTGGCGCGCGAGCTGCGCGACAAGCGCTTCATGAAGATCGTTTCGCTCGCGCCGGAGGTGATCTGATGCCCAAGCGGCCGGTCGAAAAGACCTTCGGCAAAACCAGAATCAAGAAGAACGACCAGGTGAAAGTGATCGCCGGGCGCGATAAAGGCAAAACCGGCAAGGTGATTTCAGTGGATCGCTGGCGCGGCAAGCTGATCGTGGAAGGCGTGTCGATGATCAAGCGCCACACCCGCCCCAATCCGCAGCAGCAGATCAAGGGCGGCATCGCGGAGAAGGAAAGCTCCATCGCGATCTCGAACGTGATGGTGCTCACCTCCGGCGGCGTGCCCACGCGCGTGGGTTACAAAGTGGAGCCCAGCGGCACGGCCACCCGGCGCGTTCGCATCGCCAAGAAAAGCGGCGAGCTGCTCGACACCAAGGGATGACAACGAAAGGTTAGCGATGGCGGAAGCAAGACTCAGGCAACATTATCAGAAGAGCGTGGTCCCGGCGCTGGTGAAGGAGTTCGGCTATAAGAACGTGATGGCCGTGCCCAGGATCCAGAAGGTATCCGTCAATATCGGTTTGGGCGAAGCCACCCAGAACGCCAAGCTCATGGACGGCGCGGTGAACGAGTTGGGGCAAATCGCGGGACAAAAGCCGGTGGTGACCAAAGCCAAGAAGTCCATCGCGGCGTTCAAGCTGCGCGAAGGCATGTCGATTGGCGCCATGGTGACGCTGCGCGGCGACCGGATGTACGAATTCCTGGACCGGTTGATGAACGTGGCGCTGCCGCGCGTGCGCGATTTTCGCGGCGTGTCGTCTAAAAGCTTCGATGGGCGCGGCAATTACACGCTGGGCGTGCGCGATCAACTGATTTTTCCCGAGATCGATTACAACAAGGTGGAGAAGGTCAAGGGTATGAATATCTCCATCACCACCAGCGCCAAGACGGATGCGGAAGGGCTGGCGTTGTTAAAGCATATGGGGATGCCGTTCCGCCAATAAGCACGGAATACGGGGAAGACAAGGAATACAGGGAATACATGGCAACTACAGCGAAGATCGCGAAAGAAGATGCAACCAGGGCCAGGATGGCCTCCGACAAGGCGGCGAACAAGATCACTCCGGCGCGGGTGAGGATCCGCCTGCGCAACCGGTGCTTCCGTTGCGGCCGGCCGCGCGGTTACATTCGCAAGTTCAACCTGTGCCGGATCTGTTTCCGCCAACTCGCTCTGGCGGGCGAGGTCCCCGGCGTGATCAAAGCGAGCTGGTAAGGAAAGGAGCCCCGGAATAGAAACATGGCCATCACCGATCCCATCGCCGACATGCTGACGCGCATTCGAAACGCGCAGTCGGCGCGCCATCCCAAAGTGGACGTGCCTGCCTCCAAGCTCAAAATGGAGATCGCGCGCATCTTGAAGGAAGAGGGCTTTATCGTCAACTTCAAGCTGGCCGACGAGGGCGCCAAACGCAGTATCCGCATTTATCTGAAGTACACGCCGGGCAACGTGCCGGTCATCTCGCGGATTGAGCGCGTCTCAAGGCCCGGGTGCCGGGTGTATGTCGGCAGTCAGGAAGTTCCCAAGGTGCTGGGCGGTCTCGGCATCAATATTTTGACCACGGCCCGCGGCGTGATGACCGGCAGCACGGCGCGCAAGGAACACGTCGGTGGCGAGGTTTTGTGCCAGTTATGGTAGGAAATGTGGCGCACGCGTTGTGGCGCACGCACTCTTGCGTGCCGCACCGGCACTCCTGCCGGTGCATGGAGATTTAATCTATGTCGCGAGTAGGTAAGAAAATTATTCCGCTGCCCAAGGGCGTGAAGATCACCATGGGCAAAGAGCTGCTGGTGGAAGGTCCCAAGGGCAAGCTCAATGTGCCGATGCCGGAAGGCATTGAAGCGCGCCAGGCGGATGGCAATCTCGAGTTTTTGCGCGATTCCGATCAGCGCGCCGCTCTGCACGGGCTTACCCGCGCCCTGGCCGCCGCCGCCGTACAAGGCGTCTCCACCGGCTTCACGCGCGAGCTCGATATCACCGGCACCGGTTATCGCGCCGACGTCAAGGGCAAGATAGCGACGTTCACTCTCGGCTACTCCCATCCCATTGAATTGCTCCTGCCCGATGGCGTGGACCTCAAGGTGGACAAGCAGACGCATCTGGTTTTGAGCGGCTACGACAAGCAAATGGTGGGACAGGTGGCGGCGAACATCCGCGCCCTGCGCCCGCCCGATCCGTACAAGAATAAGGGCGTCCGTTATACCGGTGAAGTGCTCCGCAAGAAGGCCGGCAAAACGGCGGGAGCAGGAGCGAAGTAAATGGCTAAGTCTTCCAAGAACGACGTGCGGGTTCGAGTTCATAGCCGAATCCGGCTCAAACTCAAGGGCAGCCAGGAGCGCCCGCGCCTGGCCGTATTCCGCAGCTTGAAGCATATTTACGCGCAGGTGATTGACGACCGCGCGGGAAAAACACTGGCCGCCGCGTCCTCTGGCGAAAAGAACTCGAGCGTGGTGGGCGGCAATCTGGCCGGCGCCAAGGAAGTGGGCAAGCTGATCGCCGAGCGCGCCAAGACCAAGGGCATCGTCAAAGTTGTGTTCGATCGCGGAGGCTATCTTTATCATGGGCGCGTGAAAGCCCTGGCCGACGCGGCCCGAGAAGCAGGATTGGAGTTTTAACCATGGCGGCAATACCCACGGCGAAACGGATCGATGCCAACACCTTGAACCTCAAGGAGAATGTGGTCTCGATCAATCGCGTCACGAAAGTGGTCAAGGGCGGCAAGAACCTGAGCTTTTCGGCTCTGGTTGTTATTGGCGACCCGGGTGCCAAGATCGTCGGCTTCGGCACCGGCAAGGCCAAGGAAGTGCCGGCCGCGATTAAGAAGGGCATTGAGGCGGCGAAGAAAAATCTGCGCAAGATCAATGTGCTCGAAACCACCATTCTGCATATGGTGCTGGGGCGCTTCGGGAGCGGACTGGTGCTGTTGAAGCCGGCGCCGGAAGGAACGGGCGTCATCGCCGGCGGTCCGGTGCGCGCGGTCATTCAAGCGGTCGGCATTACCAACGTGCTCACTAAATCCATCGGCTCGCGGAATCCGCACAACGTCGTCAAAGCCACCATCAATGCGCTGGAACAACTACGCGACCGGGCGCAGACCTCGGAAATGCGCGGCCTGGCGCAGGAGAAGGTGGTCTAGCCATGGCCGGAACAATTAAGATTAAGCTGATCGGCAGCCCGATCTGCTGCCCTGAAAAGCATAAAGCGATCGTGCGGTCGCTCGGATTGAAGAAAATGAACCGCATTGTGGTGCGGCCGGACGATGCGGCTTTCCGCGGTATGGTGGCCAAGATCCCGCACCTGCTGGCTATAGTAAAGGAATGAGTGCTATATGTGGCGCACGCACTCTTGCGTGCCGTGTTGGCACTCGTGCCAACACTTCTAAGAAAACAGCTCGCGTTCACATGAGTGTGAACGCTGCACGCAAGAGTGCGTGCGCCACAAAGGATTAATCCATGAATCTTAGCGATCTTCACCCGCCCAAAGGGCAAAAGCAAAAGAAGCAGCGCATCGGACAGGGCATGGGCACCGGGCGAGGCAAGTATTCCGGCCGCGGCGCCAAAGGCGCGCGATCCATTTCCGGTTACAGCATCATGCGCGGTTTCGAGGGCGGCCAAATGCCGCTCCACCGCCGTCTTCCCAAGCGCGGGTTCACCAACATTTTCAAGAAAGAGTATGCCATCGTGAATGTAGGGCGTCTGGAACAGTTGGAAGGCAGCGCCTTCGATCCAGGACGGCTCCTCGAACTCGGCGTCATTAAAAAGCTGGGCGCCGGGCTCAAAGTGCTGGGCTCGGGCGACATCACCCGCAAGATCGAGGTGCGGGCGCACGTATTTTCGAAATCGGCCCTGGAGAAGATCCAGAACGCCGGGGGCAGTGGAAACGTGATCGGGAGCGAGTAGTTCGCTCGCGATCATTATAATAGCGATCATCGAGGTAGGCCCAAAGGTAGGCAAAGATGAAGTTCTTGGACACCATCGCCAATATGTTCCGGATTCCGGACCTGCGGAAGCGCATCTTCTTCACGCTGGGTTTATTGGCCGTGTACCGGTTTGGCGGGCACATCCCCACTCCGGGGATCGATGCCAACCGGCTGGCGGAGTTCTTCCAACAGAATTCCGGGTCGTTGTTCGGTTTCATCGATCTGTTCAGCGGCGGCATGTTCCGCAGGCTCACCGTGTTCGCCCTGGGCATCATGCCCTACATCACCGCGTCCATTATTTTGCAATTGCTGCAGGTAGTGGTCCCAACTCTTGAAAAGCTCCAGAAGGAAGGCGAGCTCGGACGCCGCAAGATCACGCAGTGGACCCGCTATCTCACCATCATCCTGGCCGTGGTGCAGTCTTTCGGCATCGCCCTGACGCTCGAGAAATCGGGCGGCGGGTTTGTTCTGAATCCCGGAATCGCATTCCTGTCCATGACCGTTCTGACCTTGACCGCCGGAACCACTTTCATCATGTGGCTGGGCGAGCAGATCACCGAGCGCGGCATCGGTAACGGGATGTCGCTGCTGATTTTTGCCGGAATCGTGGTTGGCATCCCGCGCGCCATCGACAATATCTACGATCATGTTTTCAAAGTGCGGGACTGGACGCCCATCCACCTGATCATCATTTTGGCCGTTATGATCGCGGTAGTCGCCTTCATCGTCCTGGTGGAGCGTGGCGAGCGCCGCATTCCGGTGCAGTACGCCAAGCGCATCCAGGGCCGCAAGATGATGGGCGGGCAATCCACGCATCTTCCCTTGAA
The DNA here is from genome assembly GCA_963747945.1 of Bryobacterales bacterium. Lineage (GTDB taxonomy): Bacteria > Acidobacteriota > Terriglobia > Bryobacterales > Bryobacteraceae > Palsa-89. The sequence goes on along the minus strand of CAVVHB010000019.1, from coordinate 99,710 downwards.
AGTGAACGCGGGCGGCGTGATCCCGGTCATTTTCGCTTCCTCGCTGCTGGCCTTCCCGCAGACGCTCACCAACTGGGCCATCGTGAAGAACAGCCCCATTCTGAGCGGCATGCTCGATTCTATCGGCGGCAACCAACCGCTGTACTACCTGCTGTTCTGCGTCCTGATTATTTTCTTCTGCTTTTTCTACGTGTCCATCATCTTCAATCCCAATGAAGCGGCGGACAACATGCGCAAGTACGGTGGATTCATTCCTGGCATTCGCCCGGGCAAGAACACTGCCGACTACATGAACAAGATTCTGACCAAGATCACCGTGGTGGGCGGCCTGTACCTTTCGGTGCTGTCTCTCATTCCACAGATCATGATCGCCGGCATCAAACTGCAGCGGCTGCCGCTGGTGGGCAATTTTATCGATACCTATTTCCCGCGCTGGCTCTTGGATGGCTTAAACGTAAACTTTTTCTTCGGCGGCACGTCGCTGCTGATCGTGGTAGGCGTCGCGATGGATACGGTCAACCAGGTGGAAGCTCAGTTGATCATGCGGCATTACGAAGGTTTCACTCCACGCTCCGGCCGGATTCGTGGCCGTCGGAGCAGCGTATCCTAACCCGATGATTTTGCAGTATAATAAATTTATCAGCCAATCCCGTCCAGAGGGCGCGTGTGCACCCATGGATGGGAATGCCTGTTCTTGGAGATGATTATCCGTAAGAACCGCAATGAGTTGGATCAGATGCGCAAAAGCGGCATGCTGGTCTGGCAGATCCTGCAAGACCTTTCGAAAATGGTCGAAGAGGGCGTTACTACCCACGATCTGGAAGTTGCGGCGGAGAAGATGATGAAGGACGCGGGCGCGAAGCCGGCCTTCAAGGGTTATTACACGCCGTCGGCGGGCAGCAAATATCCCTACGTGCTGTGTACGTCGGTGAACGACCAGATTGTCCATGGCATGCCGTCGGCGAAGACGAAACTGAAGAAGGGCGACATCGTTTCTATCGATACGGGCGTCCAGTTGAACGGTTATTTTGGGGATTCGGCGGTGACGGTGCCGGTGGGCGAGATCAACGAGCCGGCGAAAAAGCTGCTGGAGGTGACCAAGGAATCGCTGGAGCTGGCCATCGACAAGGCGCGGCCGGGCAACCGGCTGTTCGATATTTGCGGAACGGTGGAACAGCACGTGGTGGAGAATGGGTTTTCGGTGGTTCGCGAGATGGTGGGGCATGGTATCGGCACCAAACTGCATGAGGAGCCGCAAGTGCCCAATTACGTGGATCGCCGCAACGAGAATCCGAGGCTGAAAGAAGGCATGGTGCTGGCCATTGAGCCGATGGTCAACGCGGGCGCCGCGGACATGCGGGTTTTGTCCGACAAGTGGACGGCGGTTACCAAGGATCATTCGCTGTCGGCGCATTTTGAGCATTGCGTGGCGGTGACGTCCGACGGTCCGTGGGTTCTAACGCGGCCGTGACATCGGTAGAGGCAGTTGTTGTTGAGTTGCTGCCGAGCGCGATAGTGAAAGTGAAGCTGGAAAATGAAGCCGTGGTTCTGGCGCATGCGGCCGGGGCGGTGAAGACGAATTTTATGAGAGTCCGGCCGGGCGATCGGGTGCAGGTGGAGTTATCGCCGCACGATCCGGGCCGCGGCCGGGTAGTTAGATTATTGAAATAATTTGTGGCCGCGTCGCCACTCTTGGCAACGCATGTAGCGTAGGCACTCTTGCCTGCGAAGGAGAAGGTAATGAAAGTACGGGCGTCCGTCAAAAAAATGTGCGACAAGTGCAAAGTGATCCACCGCGAGGGCGTGGTGCGGGTCATCTGCACCAATCCGAAGCATAAGCAGCGGCAGGGATAATAAGGAACCATATGGCGCGTATTGCAGGTGTCGATTTACCAGCCAAGAAGCGGGCCGAGATCGGTCTGACCTATATCTACGGCATCGGCCGGACCCGGGCGCTTTCCCTCCTCCACCGTGCCAACGTGGACCCGGGTAAGAAGATTGCCGATCTTGGCGAAGACGAAATCAACCGCGTTCGAACCCTGATTGAGAACGAAGGCTCGGTCGAAGGCGATCTCCGCAAGGAACTGTCGATGAACATCAAGCGCCTCATCGAAATGGGTTCCTATCGCGGATTGCGGCATCGCCGCGGCCTGCCGGTGCGGGGACAGCGCACTCATACCAACGCCCGCACGCGGAAGGGTCCGCGCCGCGGAACCGTCGCCAACAAGAAGAAGGCTACCGGCAAGACCTAAGGACAAAATGGCAAAAGCACCGGCAAAAACTACTAAGAAGAAGACCTTCAAGAAGAAGGAAAAGAAGGTTGTGTCGAATGGCCTGGTGCATGTCCAGGCTTCGTTCAACAACACCATCGTGACTTTTACCGACCTGGTGGGAAACGTTCTGGCCTGGTCGAGTTCGGGTTCGCTCGGATTTCGGGGCTCCCGCAAGGGCACGCCCTTCGCCGCCCAGCAGGCGTCGCTGACGGCCGCCAACAAGGCCAAGGAATATGGGCTCCGCTCGGTGGAAGTGCGGGTCTCAGGGCCCGGCGCCGGCCGCGAATCGGCGGTGCGCGCGCTGGCAACGGTCGGAATTGAAGTGAAATCGATTAAGGATCGGACGCCGATCCCGCACAACGGCTGCCGTCCGCCCAAGCGCCGGAGAGTATAAGACCGCTTGCTAACGCGCGCGGTTCAGAACCGCGACCGTAAGGGAGCGTTAAGTTGAGTGAAGTAAGCAGGAAGAAGGCTCCGGCCGTAAACTGCACCTTGAAGTACGAAAGGTAAGAACGAATGGCAAGATACAATGGCCCCGTTTGCCGCCTCTGTAGGCGCGAGGGCATGAAGTTATTTCTCAAAGGCGAGCGCTGCCACACCGAAAAGTGCGCCATCGAAAAGCGCAACTTCGCTCCCGGCCAGCACGGCAAGGATCGCAAGCCTAAAATCGTCGGCTATGGCCTCCAATTGCGTGAGAAGCAGAAGGCCCGCCGCTACTACGGCCTGATGGAAGGCCAATTCCGCAACCTGTTTGAGCGCGCCTTCCGAACCAAAGGCGTCACCGGCGACAACATGCTCAATTCGCTCGAGCGCCGTCTGGACAACGTCATCTACCGCATGGGTTTCGGCACCAGCCGCAGCCAGGCGCGGCAACTCGTTCGCCATGGACATCTGCTGGTGAACGGCCACAAGGTCAACATCCCATCGTTTGAAGTCCGGGTGAACGACGTCATCGAAGTCCGCGAGAAGAGCAAGGAAAATCCCACCATTCTGGCGGCCCGCGATGCCACCGCGCACGCGCCCTCGCCCAATTGGATCGAGGTGGACCGCGATAATCTCAAGGGCCGGATGATCGCGCAGCCCAAGCGAGAAGAGCTCGTCCAGATCCAGCTCAACGAACAGTTAATTGTGGAATTGTACTCGAAGTAAGAGGCCGATCCCATTTGGTCCGGGATCGAGAAAAGGAAAATTGAATTTATGTTTAAAGGTTTTCAAAAGCCGAAAAGGCTGATCGCCAACACCGAAACTCTCACCGAGCGCTACGGCATGTTCACCGCGCAGCCGTTCGAGCGCGGCTTCGGAGCCACCATTGGCACGGGCCTGCGCCGCGTCCTGCTCAGTTCCATTGAGGGCGCCGCCATTACTTCCATCCGTATCGAGGGCGTGGCGCACGAATTCAGTCCCATCCCAGGCGTGGTGGAAGATGCCACCGACATCATCCTCAACCTGAAGCAAGTCCCATTCAAAATGAGCGGCGAAGGGGTTCGCATCGCGCGTCTGCGCGTGGACCGTCCCGGCCAGGTACTCAGCGGTCAGATCGAGACCGATGCCGACGTCGAAGTGCTGGATCGTAACCTGCCCATCGCTACGGTGGGAGAGGGCGGCAAGCTCAACATCGAGATGCGGCTCAAGACCGGCCGCGGTTACGTGGCCGCGGACCGCAATTATGACGAGGATCTGGCTTTGGGTTACATCCCGATCGATTCCGTCCATTCGCCCGTGCGCAAAGTAAACTTCGCCGTCGAAGCCGCGCGCCTGGGCCAGATGACCGACTACGACAAGCTCACGCTCGAAGTTTGGACCAACGGTGCAATTTCGCCGCAGGACGCCATCGGCCAGGCAGCCAAGCTGCTCAAAGATCATATGGCCATCTTCATTAACTTCGAAGAACTGCCGGAGACCGCTGAAGAGCCGGCCGAGCGCGGCGCAAGCCAGATGAACGAAGTGCTCAACCGTTCCGTCGAGGAACTGGAGTTGAGCGTCCGCTCCTACAATTGCCTGAAGAATGCCAACATCCAGACCATTGGCGACCTGGTTCAGAAAACCGAGGCCGAAATGTTGCGCACCAAGAACTTCGGGCGCAAATCGCTGAACGAAATCAAGGAAATCCTCTCCAACCTGGGCCTCACCTTCGGCATGAAATTCGACGCCCAAGGCCGGTTAGTGGCTCCGCCGCCGTCCCTGCCGCATTACGGTGTCGAGGACGAGCTGGCGGGCTTGGATGAGGTAGCGGAGTAATCATGCGTCACGGGGTTGCCGGATATAAACTCAAACGCAACGTCGCGGCGCGCAATTCTCTGCTGCGCGGCCTGGTGACCAGCGTCATTGAAAGCGATTTCGTCATCACCACGGTTCCCAAAGCCAAGGCGGTACGGCCCTTGGTGGACAAGATGATCACCCTCGCCAAGGAAGACACGCTGCATTCGCGCCGTCAGGCCGCGGCTTTCCTGCGGACTCCCGCGTCGGTTAAAAAGCTGTTCGACAAGCTTGGCACCAAGTTCGGGCAGCGCAACGGCGGTTACACCCGGATTGTACGTTTGGGCTGGCGCAAGGGCGATGGCGCTGAACTGGCCAAGCTTGAATTGGTGGGCACCGAACTGGTGAAGCGTGCCGCCGAGCGCGCCAAACGCCGCGAAGAGCGCCTCAAGGCAGTTCAAGAAGGCCGCGAAGGCGAGCACGGCGAGCAAACCGAGCCAGAAGAATCATAAAGCCGGGGACCAGGCTGATCGCCATCCCCGCTACAGCGTCCGCCGCATAGTGGTAGCGCCCATACACGGCTGCTACCGCGACGATTACGGCATACAGCAGCATTCCCCAGCCGTAGCGCTTGCGTTCGGGGAGAAAAGCGAACAGCGACCAGGCCGCCGAGAACGCCGACGACACGTGCGCGCTCGGAAAAACGCTGGAGTGAATGCCGAAGTCGCCCAGCAGCCACAAATTCAATTGGCGCACCGCGGTTATAATATTCGGCATGTCGTTCCCTCCAAACGCGACGCGCGGCGGATCCGAAGGAAAGTAAGGAAACAGCGCGTAAGCCGCCAGCGTCCCGAGTAAATACAAAAACAGCGCGCCATTCACGCGTTGACGACGGTGCTGGAAATAGAAAACGGCCACCACGAACGGCGCTATTGCGTACACCAGCAAGTAGCAAACTCCAGAAAGCCCGGTCCCAGTGCGCCCAGCGCCTCAACCGCACGCTGCAATCCCCAGTGGTACAGCAGGCTGCGGTCCCACTCCACCCAGCGCAGTTCAAAATCGAAATTGCGCGGCATGGAGGAGAACCAATCCATCTCGCGATACGCCAACAGCAGCAGAGCCACGGGAACCCAGTCCCGCAGCATGCTGAACAACTCCACGTGTTCGTTCGACTCGCCATACGCCAGCGCCAGAAATAAGGCGCACACCAGCACCTCCACCAGCAACGGGCGCCAGACGATCTGTTGCTCCAGCGGAAACCGCGGGGCGATGGCTGCGACATAGCCGAAATAGATTACCAGCAGCCACTCTACGGACCGTAAGGCGAGCGCTGTCCCACCAGGAGCCCCACGCTGCATCGGCGCCTGATTCACCGCCGTACCGCGCCTAAGCGAATCAACTGCTCGGCATGCTTTAAAGCTTCGGGCGTCACCTGTTGGCCCGAAAGCATGCGCCCCACTTCCCGCGTCCGCTCCTCGCCGGTCAGCTCTTCGATCTCCGCCACGGTGCGGCCCTTCACTTCGCGCTTTTCCACGGAATAATGGTGGTCGGCGAACCCGGCCACTTGCGCCAGGTGCGTCACGCACAGCACTTGATTCGAACCAGAAAGCTTCTTCAGCCTCCGCCCCACCGCTTCGGCCACGCCGCCGCCGATGCCGGTGTCGATCTCGTCGAACACCAGCGTGCGCACCACGCCGTTCGAGCGAGCATGGCCGCCGCCTGCTCCTAGCGACGTCTTCAGCGCCAGCGCGATACGCGAAAGCTCGCCGCCCGACGCCACTTTATCCAGCGCCCGTGGTTCTTCGCCGGCATTTGCCGAGATCAAAAACTCCACGCGATCCGCGCCGCTCTCCGGACCAGTTCGCCTCCCGCACCTCCACGCGAAACACGGCGCTTTCAAGGGCCAGGGAATCCAGCTCCGTCTCCACCTTTTTCGCCAGCTTGTCCGCCGCCGCCTTCCGTGCGTTGGTCAGCGCCGTGGCACGTTCTCCGAACGCCGCACTTGCGCTGCATGAGGTCCTGCTCCAGCTTGGCCTTCCGCTCGCCGGCCGTTTCAACGGCTTCCATCTTTGCCTGCACGTCCCCCAGGAACGCCAGTACGTCGTCCAGGCTGCTGGACACTAAGCCGCCGCCCCCGTACTTACGCTTCAGACGCTCCATCAACGCCAGCCGGGACTCGATTTCGTCCAGCCGCTTGGGGTCCGCTTCCAGCTTGTCCAGATAGTCGCGGATCGCATCCGACGCATCGTCCACGCCGATGGCCGCGTTCTGGAGCGTATCCACGACGTGTTGCAAACTGCCGTCGATCCTGGCCAGTTCTTCCACCTTCTTGAGCGCCGTGCGCAGTTCGGTGGAAACGCTCGCCTGCTCTTCATACAAGGCCGCGTAGGCCGCGTTGGCGTTCTCCTGCAGCTTGGCGACATTGCGCAGCAGCACGCGTTCCTGTTCCAACTGCGCGTCTTCGCCCGGCTTCAGCGCAGCCGCCTCGATTTCCTTGCGCTGGAAACTCCACAGGTCCGCCATGCGGAGCTTTTCCTGGTCCGAGCGATTCAGCTCCTCCAGTTCGCTCCCCAGGCTTCTCCAGCGCCGGTACAGGCCGCCCACTTCCTCACGCTGGCGCTCCAATCCCGCAAAGTCGTCCAGCGATTGCAATTGCGATTCGCCTGAAAATAGCTGTTGCTGCTCGTGCTGCCCGTGAATGTCGCCCAGAAACGGCGCGATCTCGCGCAACAAAGTCATCGTCACAGGCCGGTTTCCCAGAAACGCCCGCGACTTGCCGCTCGACAAAACCTCGCGCTCGATTAATAGTTCGCCATCTTCCACCGGCACGCCCGCTTGATCCAGCAAGCGCAACAAAGCCGCGTCCTTGGGCGCTTCAAAAATGGCCGCTACGCGGGCCCGCTCGGTGTCCGAACGTACCATTTCGGCCGACGCACGCCCTCCCAGAACCAGCGCAAGTGCATCCACTACAATGGATTTGCCGCTCCCGGTCTCGCCCGTGAGCAGGTTCAGTCCGGCGTGAAACCGCACCCGGATGCGCTCCACCACGGCATAGTTTTCGACCACCAGCTCCAGCAACACTCGATGAAATTATACGAGGTTTTGATTCGTCTAATTGAGGGGAGAACTGTCCATCGTCGAGTTTCCACAACAATCTGGGGCAGTTTGAGTCATACTGTAAAGCAGAGCGACCTTTAAAACAGAATGCTGTAGTTCTGTTTTTTGTGACGGGGACAAGAGTGGCGGCGCGATATCATGGTGTTAGTGGCTGAATGTAATGGCATCGTGGGGTGGAGTGGCATGGTTATAAGCCGGAAGGAGCCTGGTTGATACTCTCGTGGGTGGGCGGGCTGTTCCTGCAGTTGGATGTCTGGGACCTGGTACAAAGCTCCGGTCCAATACCAAAGGCGGTTATGGTGATTCTGCTCTGTTTCTCGCTCGTCTCCTGGGCGATCATCTTATCCAAATGGGCCGCGTTCCGGCAGGCGCGATCCGCCAACCGGTCTTTCCTGCGCGCTTTCCGCAAAGCTCCGGCGCTCGATACCGTCGCCGCGGCCAGCGAACAATTCCACCGCTCTCCGCTGGTGGCGGTCTTCGATTTCGGGTACAGCGAGGTATCGCGTCAGATGAAGTCGCGCGGCAGCGTCACCAACCCGCTGTCGCTGGAGCGTACTTTGCAGCTCGGGATGAGTGAAGAGCTGACGCGCCTGGAGCGCAACATGAGTATCCTGGCAACCACCGCCGGCGTCTCGCCGTTCATCGGATTGTTCGGCACGGTGTGGGGCATTATCGACGCGTTTCAGCAGTTGAGCACCGCCGGCGCGGCCAGTCTCCGGGCCGTCGCTCCCGGGATCTCCGAAGCCCTGATCACCACCGCGATCGGTCTGTTTGCCGCCATTCCCGCGTACATTTTCTACAACATCTTTGGCAGCGCCATCAAGGAATTCGCCGCGCGCATGGAAGATTTTCAGCTTGAGTTCCTGAACCTGACCGAGCGCAGTTTAGAGAGGTAGAGCTGGAGAGGTAAATCTGGACAGCTGACTTTAAGGAGTCGACATGGCATTCTCTATGAACAGTTCCAGCGGACTGGGGCGCGGGCGATTCCGTGGTTCTCCGGCGCTGGCCGAAATCAACATCGTTCCACTGGTGGACGTGGTGCTGGTGCTGCTGATCATCTTCATGCTGACGGCGCACGTCATGGAGTTCGGATTGCAAGTGGAAGTTCCCAAGGTGAAGCCGGCGAAGGAAAACGTCCAGGATCTTCCCGTAGTGTCGATCACCCGGGAAGGGACCTCGTATTTGAACGACAAGCCGGTGAACATCAACCTTTTGGCCGACCAGATCCACAAGCGCTTCCACAACGCGTCTACTGTCTACGTGCGTGCCGACCGCCGCACCCCGTGGGACCAGGTAGCGCAGGTGTTCGCCACACTCGGCGAAGCCAAGCTGGCGGTGAACGCCGTCACCCAGCCTGAAGACCGGTCCGACAAACGCCGATAACCCAACCATGAGCGGGCACGCCGACATCCTCGATCAGCGGGAATCTCTGAGGGGTCCGTTCGTTCAATCCGTGCTGCTGCACGCCGCCATTGCCGCGGCGTTAATCGTATCGAGTATCAGCTTTGAGCATTCGCACCAGGTGTGGGGATCGGCAAACACCGCCGCGGGCAGCGCGGTTGCCATCAACTCCGTGAAAACTATTCCGCTCCCCTCGCGCGCGGGGAAAATAAATCCGGTCGCCAACGACACCGAGTCCCTGGTCCCGCAAGAGTCGAAGCCGAAGCCCGAGCCGAAGAAACAGGTTGACGTTCCTGAGAAGGCGATTCCCCTGCCCAGCCGGTTTTCCAAGAAGCAGCCCCGGCCGGAGGTTTCGAAGACGTATCACCCGGAGACGATACCGGAAAACCAGCTTCTCAGCCACATAGGACAGGCAGCGGTCTCGCCGATGTTCGAAAAGCCTGGCTCGGGCGGCGCGGGAGTGGGAGTCAATAGCGCGTTTGGAAACCAGTTTGGCGCTTATGCGGACTTAGTGGTGCAGCGTGTCACCCAAAAATGGGAGACCAATGGATTGGCGGGCCTGCAAGTGCCGGTAGCGGTGATCACGTTCGACATTCTGCGCGATGGATCCGTTCGGAATTCAAAAATCGCTCAGAGCAGCGGTAACAACGGGCTGGATTATTCGGCGCTCCGCGCCGTTATGGATGCGGGACCATTTCCGCCGCTTCCTTATAACTACAGCGGAAGCTCCACCAGCGTGGAGCTGAGATTTCAACTACACCGATGAAACGAATCTTTTTTCTCAGTTCGATCCTGTTGGCCGTGGCCACTTACGCCGGCGCCCAAAACATCAAGAGCGACGTGGTCAAGAACCCCGAGAAGCCCACCATCGCGGTGCCCGATTTTCGCGGCTCAGGCGATGCGGAAAAGCTCATGGGCGTCTTCAATAGCACCCTCTTCAACGATCTGTCAGGCTCCGGCCAGTTGAAGATGATCGCTAAGACGCTCTACCCGCTCCAGGTTCCGCAGCGGCCCGAGGATTTTCGGCCGCCGGTGAATGGCCAGAGTCAGGGTCCCTGGCTGGCGGATTGGTCCGGACCGCCGCCCAACGCCAACTACCTCGCTTTCGGCTATACCGCGGTGCAGAACAACCAGATTGTTTTGTACGGATGGCTCTATCGATGTCCGCCAGGCGAATCCCAGTTCCGCGCAACTGATCGGGAAAGTGTATGTTGGCTCACTCGATGAAGCCGGGTCGCGCAGCGTGGCGCAACAATTCGCCGCTGATATCTTGAAGCAGTTCGGCGCCACCAGCCTGATCGGAACCAGAATCTATTTTGTTTCCGACCGTACCGGTCATAAAGAAATCTGGTCCATGAATTACGACGGCTCCGACCAAAAGCAGTTCACCAGTTACCGTTCCATTACAACTTTCCCCAGCCATTTCCCCGGACGGAACCAAGATCGCCTTCACCACTTACCCCGTGCTCCCTTCTTCCCGCAACGCAGTCGCGTCGCAATTCGGGAAACAGCAGGAGAATCTCGGTCAGCCCCAGATTTATATTCATTCACTGGAAACCGGGCGCAAGCTGGTCTACTATAACCAGCAGGCTTCCATGAATGCGGCTTCCGACTTTCTGCCCGACAGCCGCCACTTACTGATTTACTCCACGGCGAACGGCAGTTTCTCGCAGATCTATGAGACCGATCTGGATGGCGCCGATCTGCACCGCATCACTCATTCCGTCTCTCTGGAAGTTGAGCCTAAGGTAAATCCCCGCACCGGCATGGATCTGGTATTTGTCTCGGGTCGCGGCGGCACACCGCAAATATATAGAATGAATATTGACGGAACAGATGTGAGCCGCTTGACTACGGGAGAAGGTGACGCGGTAAATCCCGCGTGGAGCCCGGATGGCCAGCACATCGCGTTTGCATGGACTCGTGGCTTCGAACCTGGAAATTTCAATATCTTCATCATGGACGTTGCCAGCCGCAACGTGGTGCAGTTGACCCATGGCGCGGGACGAAACGAAAATCCGAGCTGGGCTCCCGACGGTGTCCACCTGGTGTTCTCCTCCACTCGCGGAGGGAGAACGCAGATTTACACCATGCTGGCGGATGGCACCGGCGTGCAGCAGCTCACAACGCAAGGGAATAACGAAAAGCCTGTTTGGAGTAAAGCAACACAATAATAAAGACGAAAGAATCCAGAAGAGGAGATTGTCAGGATGAGCGATAGTTCGAGATTGCACGCGTCATTTCAGTCGTTACGAGTGGGCACGTTACTGCTGCTGGTTGCGCTGGTGTTGTTCGCGGTGGGTTGCAAGAAGAAGGTCCCGCCGCCACCACCTCCGCCGCCTCCCACCGCTACCACCACGTCCCCCCCACCCTTGGCAGCGCCTGTGATCAACAGTTTCACCGCCGAGCCTTCTACTATCGAAGCCGGACAATCCTCGACATTGCGTTGGTCCATCACCGGCGCCACCGATATGTCCATCAATAATGGCGTGGGCGCGGTGCAGAGCACCGGACAGCGGCAGGTTTTCCCCAGGGCCAGCGCCAACTACACGTTGACCGCGCGTGGACCCGGGGGCATGGATTCGCGCTCCGTTACCGTGGAAGTGACCAGTGCTCCACCGCCGCCTCCGCCGGCCGTCAACACGCCGCGTCTCTCCAGCGCGGACCTGTTGCAGCAGCAGGCGCAGGATGCCTTCTTCGATTTCGACATGAGCGAAATTCGCATCCGACGGGCGTGACGCTCTCACGCACGACGCCGCCCTGTTGAAGCAGATCTTCCAGCAGGATCCGAATTTCTCGGTGGTGGTGGAAGGCCATTCCGACGAGCGCGGCTCGGCCGAGTACAATCTGGCGCTGGGCGATCGCCGCGCCACCGCCGCCAAGGATCTCCTGGTGCAGTTGGGCGTTCCGGCGGATCGCTTGAAAACCATCAGCTACGGCAAGGAACGGCCGCAATGTACGGAGGCGACCGAGGAATGCTGGCAAAAGAACCGCCGAGCGCATTTGTCGCCCGGCCAGTAAGCTGAAAGAGATTGCGGGGCGCGTTTCCATGGCGCCCCGCGGAACTAGAGGAGTAGCTTATGAGCTTATCTCGTCTCGCTATCGTGTTTTTTGCGCTGTCACCTTTCGCCTTCGGCGCGAGCAAAGAAATTATGGAACTGCAGCGCGACGTCGCTTTGCTGCAGGACCAGGTGCGCAATCTGCAAAGCACCCTCGATCAAAAGGTGGCCGCCATCCAGGCTCTGACGCAGCAGACCTTGGATAGTGTCAACCGCACCAATACCGCCGTGGCTATCATGCAAAGCAGTTTCAACGACACCATGAAGCAGCAAGCGCTGAGCCTCAATGTCCCCGTCGCCAACGTCGGCCAGAAGCTGGATCAGATGTCTGAGGATTTCCGCGCCGTGCGGGAATCGGTTCTCGACATGAACACGCGCATGGGTAAGCTGGACGCCAAGATTGCCGACCTTGAAAATCTCATTAACACGGTACGCGCGCCAGCCGCTCCTCCTCCGCCGGCCGGCGGAACCGGCCAGCCAGGCGACCCCAATTCCAGCCTCGCGCCCGGAGCCGGACCTTTTGGTACAACCGCTGCCGCACCCAGCGGGGCGTGCGGCGGGTTTCAAGCCGGCACGCTCTACACCACCGCGTATAGCGACCAATTGGCCGGGAAATACGACATCGCTTTTCAGGAGTTCAGCGACTATCTGAAATGTTTCAGCAACACGGACTTCGCGCCGAGCGCACAGTATTCCATTGCCAATATCTATTATCGGAAAGCGGATTACACCAACGCTCTGCATTGCCTCCGACGCCCTGCTCGAGAAATTCGCCAACAACCCCAAGACCCCCGACGCGCACTACCTGAAAGCGAATGTGCCTGGTCAAACTGGGCAGGAACGATTCGGCGGCGCGTGAGTTTCGCGACATTTACTCGCTTTACTTGACGGAACGTCCCGACATCGCCGCCAAGGCCAAAGCGCAGTTGCGAGAGATGGGCCTCGGCTGGGGGCCCCAGCCGCCAAGCGGCGCCGGACGTCGAACTAGCCGTCGACGCGCCACCGCGCGTTCCCAGCTCCCAATCGCTAATCGCCTAATACCGAATCCCCGATCGGCCACCGCCGGTCCCCATCCCTAGCCCCTAATCCCTAACCCCCAACCCCAGGAGCGCAGCGACCTCCGCCAATCCCGCCCCGCCCCGTGTGTTATGCTGTTTCCTCCCGCGCTCATGTCGCATCCATCATCGCTACCCCGGATTTGTATCGCCATGGGCTTTTCCGACGCGCAGAAGCTCATGGAAAACGCGCGCCGCGAAGTCAACGCGGGAGAATCCTTTTTCGAATTCCGGCTGGACTACCTGGCTGCCCCCGAACAAGGCATCGCCGTTATCCGCAAGTTTCTCGCCGGGCACCCCGATTGCTGCATCCTGGCCACCTGCCGCCGCCATCAGAACCACGGGAAATTCAACGGCAGCGTGGAAGACCAGATCCGCGTCCTGGACGCCGCGCTGGACGCCGGAGCGCGCGCGGTGGACATCGAAATCGAGAGTGCCGAAAACGCCGTCCCGCGCCTGGAAATGCTGCGCGGCAAAGGCATGCTGTTGCTTTCCTACCACAATTACGATGGCACGCCTTCCCCCGAAGTGGTGCTGCGGCGCATGTTGCGAATTCCAGCCGACGGATATAAGCTCGTCACCACCGCGCGCAAGCCCTCCGATAACTCGCGCATACTGGCGCTCACCAAATCCCACTCGCGCACACCGCTCATCGTGCTGGCCATGGGCGAAACCGGATTTCCCACCCGCGTGCTGGCCACCGCCTGGGGCGGAATGTTCACTTATGCCGCGCCCAATGCCGCCGAGGGAACCGCCTCCGGACAGGTTTCCGCTCGCGTGCTGCGCCATCTTTATCGCGCCGAGAAGTTTTCGCGCGCCGCCAAGATCTACGGCGTGATCGCCGATCCGGTGCGCCACTCCATTTCGCCCGCGGTACACAATCGCGCGTTCCAGGCCCATCGCATCGATGCGGTGTATCTTCCCTTTCTCGTCCAGCCCGCGCAGTTGAAGGATTTTTTCATTCTGGCCGAGTCGCTGCCGGTGGCCGGCTTTAGCGTTACCATCCCGCACAAGCAGAAGATCATCCGCTACCTGGACGTGGTGGATCCTCTGGCGCGCCGTATCGGCGCTGTGAATACGGTCTGGAAAAAGGCGGGCAAGTGGCGCGGCGGCAACACCGACGCCGAAGCCGTTACCATTCCGTTGTCCCGCAAGCTGCGTCTGTCGAAATCGTCGGTGCTGGTGGTGGGCAACGGCGGAGCCGCCCGCAGCGCGGCCTATGCACTGATCGGCAGCGGCGCGAAAATTTCCATCGTCGGACGCAATCCCGATCGCGTGCGGTCGCTGGCGCGCGCTTGCGGCGCCGAGTCCCTGTTGCGCGAACAGCTCAACGGCGCGCAAGTTCGACGCGCTGGTCCATGCCACGCCGCTCGGCATGTCGCCGCACCCGGAAGCTTGTTTTTTCCCCGACGCCATCCCCGCCGAACTGGTCTTCGACATGGTGTACAACCCGCTGGAAACCACCCTTCTGCGGCACGCCGTCTCGCAAGGCTCAACCGTCATCTCCGGTCTCCAGATGTTTCTGGAGCAGGCCACCCGCCAGTTTGAGATCTGGACCGGCGGCTCCGCCCCGCGCTCGGTGATGGAGAAGGCCGCTTTAGAAGCTCTTGCGCTGGCCTGTTCAGTTGCTGATCTACACTAGAGTTTATGAGTAAGTTCACTCGCCGTGAACTCGCCGCCGCGCTTCCACATCGGCAGTCTTGCTTGCCCGGCCTCAAGGCCAACCGCCGGCGCCTCCGCGCCCCGCACGCCGCTGACGAACTGCAGGCGTCCCTTAGCCAGCTCCGCGACAACGCCGCCCAACTCGACAAGTTTCCTCTGCCCATGGCCACCGAGCCCGCCACAACGTTCAAGCCCTAAGCGCCGCCATGAGCTCCCTCCCAGACGACATCTTCTTCGCCAGCATCACCGAAATCAATCAGAAGCTCACCAGGAAAAAGTTCTCAGCGGTGGAGCTGGCCCGCGCCTTTTGCGATCGTCTGGAGACTATCGGGCCGCGCTACAACGCACTCGCGCTCCTGCTGCGCAAGGACGCCGTTCGCGATGCCAAGGATGTTGACGGCGATATTGGACGCGAGCGTCTCCGCGGCCCTGTACAGGGCATTCCGTTCGGCGCCAAGGATCTGCTGGCGTACGCCAAACATCCCACCACGTGGGGCGCGCAACCGTATGCCGATCAGGTTTTCGATTACACCGCCACCGCGCTCAAGCGCCTTCTGAAGCACGGCGGTTTGCTGACGGGCAAGCTCGCGATGGTGGAACTCGCCGGCGGCCCCAGCTATCGATCTGCCGCCGCATCCCTCACCGGCCCGGGCTTGAATCCTTGGGATACCACGCGCTGGTCCGGCGGCTCCTCCAGCGGCTCGGCAATCGCGGTGGCCGCTGGCTTGGTCACCTACGCGCTCGGCTCGGAGACATCCGGCTCTATTCTTACGCCCAGCGCATTTTGCGGCGTCACCGGATTGCGCCCCACCTATGGATTGGTCTCGCGCCACGGCGCCATGTCGCTGGCATGGACGCTCGACAAGATTGGTCCTATCTGCCGTTCGGCCGAAGATTGCGGCCTGGTGCTGGAAGCGATCGCGGGCGGCGACGCCGACGATCCAGCATCGGCCCACAAAAACTTCTACTACACGCCGCAGTTCGCGCGCGATCTCAAGGACGTCCGCGTGGGTTTCGCGCCCGTGGACTTCAACGAAGGGGTTGATCCCGCCGCGCGTGCCGACTACGCCAAGGCACTCGACACCATCCGCTCGCTGGGTGTCAAGGTCACCGAAGCCAAGATGCCCGAGTTTCCCTACGGCCCCGTCATCGGCACCATCATCTCCGCGGAAGGCTCTGCCGTGTTTGAGACGCTGATCAGGAGCGGCCGGGTGGATCAGCTTGCCGATCAGCATCAGATCGCCGGTCTCAAAGCCGGCCTGGAAATTCCCGCCAGTGAATATTTGAAGGCCATGCGCATTCGTGCGCTGATTCAAGAATCCTTCCGCGACGTGCTCTCCACCATAGATGTGCTCATCGCTCCCACGCGTTTCGATCCGGCGCCCAAGATCGCCGATCCGCTGGATCGTCGTGCCAGTGACCGCCCTGCGCCCGCCACGCCTGGTCTTACTGCCCTGATTCCGGCCGGCAATCTGGCCGGTCTGCCGGCGCTGTCTCTGCCCTGTGGTTTTGCGAATGGCATGCCGATGGGCCTGCAACTCATGGGCTCGCCATTCTCTGAAAACATGCTGCTCGCGATAGGAAAAACATTTCAGGATCGTACCGATTGGCACAGGCGGCGGCCGCCTGTTGCCACGTCATGAAGCTGTTTCTCGCTTTGATCCTTGCTTCCATTCCCGCCTTTTGCCAGAACAATTACGAAATCCAGGTCTACGGATCGGAACTGGTGCCGCCCGGTCACACCATGTTCGAACTCCACAGCAACTTCACCATCGAGGGCAGCAAGACTTCCGTCGGCGGCCTTTATCCCACGGAGCACCAACTACACGAGACGGTGGAAATCACGCACGGATTTACCGATTATTTCGAATGCGGGTTCTACATCTTTACCAGCGCGCAAAGCGGCGTTGGCTGGGATTGGGTAGGCGATCACATCCGTCCACGATTCTCAGTCCCGGAGAAATGGCACTGGCCGGTGGGTGTCAGCATCTCGAACGAAATCGGATATCAGCGGCAGTATTGGTCCACCGCGCTTTGGGATTGGGAAATCCGGCCCATCGTCGACAAGCAACTTGGTCCCTGGTATTTCTCTTTCAATCCCGCCTTCGATCGCGCGTTGCAGGGCCCCGACACCAGGCAAGGCTTCGTGTTCTCGCCCAATTTCAAACTCTCCTATGATTTCAACAAGACCATCACGGGCGGTTTCGAATATTACGGATCACTCGGTCCCGTCACCGGTTTCGATCCGTTCCGCTATCAGCAGCAACAGCTATTCCCGGCCCTCGATCTGAATCTTTCGCCCAAATGGGAATTCAACGCCGGCGTCGGTGTCGGCATTACCCAAGGCACGGATCACCTGATCGTCAAAATGATCATCGGGTATCGCTTCGACTTGTGAACCGCGCGCTTCTTCGAAAATCGAAAACCCGCTGAGGTCCGAGTTCGCTAAGAAAATGTTGCCGAGAGGCTTCAACCATGCTCCCACGCGTTTCGATCCGGCGCCCGCCGATGGCCGCCTAGCCATGTAGCATCGTCGGTGATATCATATTACTGGCGATGTGAGACTGGTTTTGGATACGGATGTGGTTGTAGCGGCTATGCGAAGTCCGGCGGGAGCGTCGGCGGCGATTGTCCGGCTCGCTCGGCAGGGTCGCGTGAAATTATTGGTCAGCGTAGCCCTGGCGTTGGAATATGAATCAGTTTGCTGCAGACCCGAGCATCGGCTCGCGGCAGGCCTCAGCGAAGATCAAGTGAATGTTTTTGTAGATGCGATTGTCGCGTTGGCCGAGCCAGTCGCAATGCACTTTTTGTGGCGGCCGCAGCTCCGAGATCCCTGCGACGAGATGGTACTGGAGGCGGCGATCAATGGCGAGGCCGACGCCCTGGTGACGTTCAACGCAAAGGATTTTGGAGGTGCGCCTGGCCATTTCGGTGTGGAACTCCTGCTTCCGGGCGAAGTAATGACAAGGATGAGACGATGAGTGAAACCAGGACCTACCCGCTACGCCTGCCGCAGTCGCTCAAGGACGAGGTTGAACGGATAAGTAAAGAGGAAGGAACTAGCATCAACCAGTTCGTCGCCATGGCCGTTGCGGAAAAAGTTTCGGCGTTGCGGACGGCGCGTTTTTTTCAGGAGCGAAAGGCCCGGGCCGATTTCAAAGCGTTCGACCGGATCATGAAACGGCGCGGAGGAAAACCGCCTCGCACCGGCGACGAGATGCCGGGCCGCTGATTCACCAAGGCTCGGCATGTGTGGGGGTTCAGAGCTGCTTGCTGAACCGCCATGCGTAAGCACGCGGATGGGTTGTAAGTCGCCGCTCAGATTCGGCCGACGACGCGCAGAGCGCCCCTGGGCTGCCTCCACGCCCCGGTATTGCGCTTCCTCGAAAATCGAAAACCCGCTGAGGTCCGAGTTGGCGAAGAAAATGTTGCCGAGAGGCTTCAACCATCGTGTTCGTTCTTCTGAGAAAAGGAATCCAGGCGACGGGCGCGCCATGGCGTGGCCGATGCGCATGATATCCATGTGGGCCACGCACTGCCGGATGTCCGGATGCGCGCGGGCCAGGTCGTTCAGGATTGCCTCTTTCCAATAATTCCAGTCTTGAGCGAGCAATAATCGGCGCGCGTCTTCCGGTGTGTGCTCGGCTAGCGACCAATAGAACGTCCACACCGTCCGCCCGATGTGCGTCGCCAGGCTCATGTGCGTTGCGTTTACGTAGCCCAGTGTCGGCGAATCGTAAATCACGTTGTCCCAAGCTGGTTCGGGATTGTTTTGCTCGGGAATACGATCCAGCGTCAAATTCGCGGTCAGCCACGGTGAGTATTGAAACCTCTCCGCGCGCGGCGCGCCTTCGATAATGTAAGACGCGAGGAACGTTGGGGCAGCCCAGATCACAGCATCCGCGACATACTCGGTTTGCTCGGTAAGAACGCTGATTTTGTTGCCGCTTCGCGCAACCCGATATACCACGTCGCCGGTCCGCAAATATCGCTTCAGCTTTTCGATCAATCGTGCGGCTATCCAGCCGTTACCTTCCGGCCAGGTCAGCGGGCCTTTTTCCTCGGGCTCGCGCGACGCAAAATATTGCACCCCCGCCCACGCCGACGTGTCTTTTGCCAGCGCGCCGTAATCGTCGCGGCAAGCGTAGTTGATGTACCACCGCAGAGGCGCGGAATCGAAGCCCTGCTGCGAGAGCCAATCGGCCATCGACGCGCGATCTAACGGAGAAGGCTTGAGCCCCCGCTCCATCGGAACCGTGAATTGGCCAGTCGCCCGAAACTCGTTGATGGTTTGCAGGAAGCGGTGAAATTGCGCGCGATCCCGCGGCGTCGCACCGTCTTCTGGCTCAATGCCATCCTGCCAATGGCCGTTGATGAATAGCCGCTCCTGCGGGTCGAAGCACAGCACGCGTTCATCCCACTTGCCGTCGCGAAACAACCCAAGCTCTTCGAATAGCTTGCGCGCCAGCGACTCGCCTTTGGCCGGCACCGGCACATAGTGCGCGGCCCAGGGAAATTTCGAAATCTCGTTTTGCCCGGAGCGTGAATTGCCTCCCGCCTGCTGCTCCATTTCCAGAAGCACGAAATCGCGGAAGCCCCGCTTGTCCAAGTGCCATGCGGCATTCAGCCCGGCCATGCCGCCGCCGACAATCACGATGGGCACGCGTTGTTGTTGTGCTGGCGCGCGAAATGCTGCTCGATCGCGCAGGCGATGACCCAGCGGAAACGAATCGTTGACGAATCCACCGGTAATCCTCCGATCCGTCTTGCGCCACAAGCCGACAAGCGCCGGCGCGCCGAAAAACTCTCGACGCGAAAGCATTAATGCGCCACGTCCTTCCATTCCTGTTCGTAATAACGAACCAAAACCTGATCGTTTAGCCGGTTCGCGTTCGGCCGGCACGGGCTGCATGTCCACGGGAAAAATGAAAAGCTCGGCGACATTGGAAGTCGAGAGGAATCGGAGTCCGGAAGGCAACTGGCGCGGCGGTTCATAAGGAGCGAAGCTGCCGATCACATATCCCCACTCGCCGAACGACGGCACATACACGTGATAGGGATAGACCCGCAATCCCGCCTGTTTCACCGATTCCACGATGCACCAATAGGATTGGCGTGCGAACAGTGGCGAGGTGCTTTGGACTACCATCAGTCCGCCGCTGGCCAGGTGCTTGGCGGCCAGCCGATAAAACGCCGTGGTAAACAACTTGCCGAGCGCGTAGCTGGTGGGGTCGGGAAAATCGGCCACGATGAAATCGTATTGCTCGGTATTGGTGTCCAGCCAGCGAAATGCGTCGCCATTGATCACGTGCACGCGCGGATTGGTCAGCGAATGCTGATTCAAAGCCGACATCACCGGATGGGTGGAGAACAGATGCGTCATCTCGGGATCCAGATCCACCAGGGTGATGTTCTGCACCGAAGGATATTTCAGGATCTCGCGGACGGCCAATCCGTCGCCGCCACCCAGCACCAAAACGCGATGCGCGCCCGGAAGCGCGGCCA
This sequence comes from Bryobacterales bacterium, assembly GCA_963747945.1. Taxonomy (GTDB): domain Bacteria; phylum Acidobacteriota; class Terriglobia; order Bryobacterales; family Bryobacteraceae; genus Palsa-89. The sequence continues at coordinate 79,442 of CAVVHB010000019.1, read as the reverse complement.
GTCCCGGATGGATCAGGGCTTCGTGATAACGGTATTCATCGCGAGAACTAAACTGGAGATGCGAATTCAGAAAGAGCCGTAAGTCGTCCTTCCACTTAGTAAGTACGATGCGCTGATAGGGAGTATTTCGGCTGAAGATAACCTCGTCGGCATATAGGCTATTGTCGGCGGCGGAAGAAATACGATCGGCAAAGACCATACCTACGCCGAGCAGCGCTATCACCACCAGGGATCCGGCTCGCAAGGCATGACTGCGGCCAATCTGCTCGCGAAACAAGAAGGTGGACCATAGCGCCACCCCGGCATTGAAAATGCCGAACACCAATGCCGATCGAACCAGGCCGAGTTTGGGGACCAGCAAAATCGGAAACAACAGCGATGCACCCAGCGCGCCCAGATAGTCGAAAGTCAGGACGTGCGAGACCAGCTCGCGGAACTGGAAGCGCTCTTTCAGGATACGCATCAGCAGCGGAATTTCCAGGCCCACCAGCGTGCCCACCAGAATCACCACCGCGTACAGCACAAATCGAAACGCCTCCGTGTAGGCGAAGGCCAGAAACAGCATGGAGGATGAGAATCCGCCCACCACTCCCACCATTAATTCGATGGAGACAAAACGCGCCACTAATCCGCGGTGAAGGAATCGCGACAAGTAACTCCCAATGCCCATCGCGAACAAGTAGCAACCGATGATGGTGGAGAATTGAAAAACCGTATCGCCGAGTAAGTAACTGGCCAGCGTCCCGGCGATCAGCTCATAGATAAGCCCGCAAGCGGCGATCAGAAAGACAGAAAGGAAGAGTGCGATGGACACCGGTTATGTCACCCTAGTGCACACTTTTTAATGCACCGCGGCGGCAATGATGATGCACATCCCGATGGACATCGCGCCGATCAACACCGCCAGCGCAATGTTCTTGTCTTCGACGATCTCCTTCCACAGGTGGTACGGCGTCATCTTGTCGATGACCACGAAGAAGATGACGAAGATCAGGATGCCGAGCACCGAGTAAATCACGGCGTTGGCCAGAGCATGCATGTCCACGTTCACTTACCTCCGATGTATCGGGAATAACCGCCATAGGACGAACGATACGCGCCCGGATTGTCGCGGATCGATTTCGGCAGCACCCTTTGCTGATTGATGCGGTTCCAGCTCCAGCCGCGATATTCCGCCACGCTGGTCACCCCCAGCAATAGAACGCCGTAAATCACGAACAATGCAGTGTTCAACCGTTACCTCCGCTGCTGGCGCTGGGCGCATAATCGCTTTCGCGCCATCTCGCCGCTTCAAAACTGCCCTTTCGAAATGTGGTCCAAACCGGCGGAATCAATAACAGCAGAGCGGCAATTCCAAAGAATCCGTAATTGGGTACGTTGCGTCGTAGTTCCAGTTCGTAGCGCATGTAGGGCGAACCGCCGGCCATCTCCGGCTCCACGCGCAAGTAATATTGACCCGACGGAACGGACGGAATAATCACGCTGTTGCTGCGGCTCCCTTCATTGCCATCGGAGTCATGATAGTAACTCACTTCGCGGGCGAAGTCGAAGGTCTGGCCGGTCTGATCGTTGATCAAAGCGAAGTTGAAATAGGCCCAATTGTTATCGAGATCGGTGTGAATAGAGAGATCCACGTTCGAATCGCGGCCCTTCAGTTGAAAGGTGGAGGTCACGAACGCGGCGTCGCTCTTCACACCCTGCGAGTAAGCGTAATGGTCGCTGAACGCGACGTGTCCCGGTGAAACGATCATGAAGATAAAAAGCAGCGCCGCCAGCGCCACGTTCAACCACAGCCAGGTGCGCCAGGCGGAGCCGACGTTTCCGCCATAAGGCGACGGTTGGTTGGCGAATATGCCGTAGGCCGGAGGCGGAGAGCCGGGCAGCCGGAAGGCCTGCCAGACTTGCGATCCCGTCATGTACTCGGCGCGGGACCACGTGATTTCCCCGCCCGTGGATTCTGAAGACAGCATGGAAGGCGGCGCTACAAAATCCCGGCAAGCCACCGAATCGCCCGTTTGTACACGCCACGGAAATTCGCCCAGAACATAAACCGTGCTGGCCGTCATGGAGTCGAAGCTCAAATAAGTTTTGCCGCCGTAGTGCATGGCGAGCTTGCCGGCCGACCGGCTCGGCTCAGGCAGCGCGCTTTCCACGTGGACAAAATTCCAGTGCCCGTTGTACGCCGTGAGATAGCGGAAACCTTTGTACGGGTTGAACAGCAGATATTCGTCCCACTGGTAGGTGTCCTCACCCGAGTGAACCCGTCGGATCTGATATCCGATCACTTCGTACTGGGTGCCTCCAATTTTGCCGCGCGATCCTAGCGGGATGGTTGGCTGCGTATGAGTTTTCCCCTGGAAGGTCTGCAAAATTTGGACTTCAGGGGTGGAGGCGTCCAGCACCGTCAAACACTGCGGGCAAACCACGCTGAGCGTGTGGGCAAAGCCGCGCAACTGCACCGGGCCCCCGCAATTGGGACACGAAATCGACTTGGCTTGTACCGCCGCCATCAGGTCCAGCCCTCAAACTCCCGCAGGTTTTTCAGATGCAGATCGTCGAACTCCACCGCCCGCCCGAGAAACAGCAGCGGCGGGTTCTCGCTGTAATCGATGGTCGCAAAATCGCCGCTCGTAGTTCTCAGATCGGCGAAGAGCAAATCCGTTTTGTCCCAATACTGGAAAGGCAGTTCGCCCTGCACGCCTTTATAGTGGGCCTTGGTTACGGATGTGACTTCGTAGTTCTTGGCTTGCCACTCGAACTTCTGTCCCTTGTCGGCGTTAGGAGGCAGCGCTTGCGGGGGGGTACTCAACCACGATAGGTCATATTCCAGCTGCGCATCCGCCAGCCAGCCGCTCGATCCATCGTTATAAACGATGTGCCATTCGTTCCAGCCGCCTTGCTCGTATTCGTAGATGATGCGGCCAACAACCACGAAGCTTTTGTTCTGATAAGCGCCTTCGGATCCGATCTGAATGGGCGAGGCATCGGGCGGCAGGTCCGCCACTTCACCCACTTTTTTCAAATCGACATCCGTGCGCACCAGGATCGAATGGCAAAATTCGCAGGTGGTCTGGACGGCGCTGGACCACAGGAATTTGACCGGCGCTCCGCAGTTGGGACAGTTCGCAACCGGCGAGCTCATATCTGATACGGCCGCTCCACCTGTCGAACACAGACGCTCGCGGCGCCGAATTCCTTCTTGAGCAGCGTTTCGAAATCAGTGGCCGGTCGCGGCCGGCAGCAGAACACGTTCAAGCACATCGATTCGTATTCCGGAAACGTGTGGCAGGCGAGATGCGATTCGGTGAGAAGGCTAATCCCGGTGATGCCGCCGGTGTTGGGAAACCGATGCCAGCTTGTTTTCCCGAGCGGATGGAGATCCATCGCGGCAATAATTAATCGGAACAGATCTTCCAGCTGGTCTTGCCTCGTCAGGGCTATGGGGTCGCAGCCGTGCGCCTCTACGATCCACTCCAGACCATTCATGTCGTCCTATTGTTGGGCCGTGCCGCACTCCGGGCAGAATTTCGATGCGCGCGGCATCTTGTTTCCGCAATTGGTGCAGAACTTCGTGTCGGTTGCCGGAGTAGCGGGAGCGGCCGGCGCCACCGGGCCAGCGCTTGGTACGGGACCACCCGCGGGCGGCGGCGCTTGTTCGCCCGGTTTCATCGCGTTCATCACACTTTGCGCCATGGTGAGGCCGGCCCCCAGGCCAACTCCGATGCCCGCAATACCGCCTCCGCCTTCGTTCGCCGCCGCGATCGGTAACGACTGCGCCACTTGGAACTGCGTGTACTTGCCCATATCGCCCAGCATGTTCATGCTGATCCGCTGATCCAGCATTTTCTGCAGCTCGTCGGGCAGCGAGATGTTTTCGACAACGAAGTTTTCCAGTGACAGGCCCAGTTCGGCGAACGACGGCTTCATCGCTTCGACGATCTTCTGTCCTAGCGCGGCCTGATTCGCCGCCATGTCGAGGAACGGCACCGAGCTCTGCGCGAAACTATCGGTCATGCGCGCGACAATGGTGTTGCGCAGCTGGCCTTCCAGATCCGGCACGTGGTAAATGTCGCGCGTGCCGCTCACCTTTTGGTAAAACAGCTTGGGATCGGCGATCTTGTAGGCGTAAATCCCATAGCCGCGCATCCGGATGGCGCCAAATTCCTTGTCGCGGATGGTGATCGGCGTGGCCGTGCCCCAGCGCTGGTTGGTCTGCAGGCGCGTGGAGAAGTAATATACGTCCGATTTGAACGGGGACTTAAAGGCTTTGTCCCAATTCATGAGGTATGTCAGGATGGGCAGCGTCTGCGTGCTCAGGGTGTACAGGCCAGGCGCGAAAACGTCGGCGATGCGGCCCTCATTGACGAAAACGGCCAGTTGGGAATCGCGAACAGTGAGCTTGCCGCCGTTCTGGATCTCCATGTCCTCCATCGGGTAGCGATAGGCCAGGATTCCATCTTCCGGTTCGGTCCACTGGATAACATCGATGAACTGCTTGGAAAGGAAACTCATACGCTTGTACCAGAGTATACGGCAGAAAGGGCCGATTTGTTCACTAAACCGGCGGGCCGGTTTGTTCACTAAACCGGCGGGATTAGGGGTTAGGGATTGGGGATCAGGCACTTAGCTCAAGGTCTGGGGCTAGGGTGAACCCCCGACAGTTCGGTAAGGCGCCGCTTCGCATATGCATCGTCGGGATTAGCGGCCAGGATTTGACGGAGATTTGCGATGGCCTCGTCGACTCGCCCCGCCTTGGCCAGCGCATTGGCCAGGTTAAAGCGCGCGCTCGAGTAGTCCGGGCGGGCCCGCAATGCCATCTCGAATTGAGGGATGGCCTCCGCAGTGCGGTTCAGCGTGGCCAGCCCCAGGCCTAACATATTGTGAACTTCCGGCTGCTTCGGCTCCAGTCGGGCCGCCGCCTGCAGCTCGCTCACGGCCTCCTGCGGGTCCAGACGCGACAGCAGAATCGCGCCCAGATTCATGTGGGCCACGGCATCCTCGGGGTTTTTCTCCACGCGGTGGCGCATCACGGCTTCCTGCAGCTCGCGGCGGCGATCGCCTGGCCCGCGCGGCAGTATCTGCAGCCATAAGTGGCCCATCTCGTCGCTGGCCTGGTTGCCGGAGCGCACGCGCTTGGCAGGATGGTTCGGATTGCGCGGGTTGTCGCCCGAGTTGTCGTAGTGATAGCGCATATGGATCACCGAATCCCTGGGCAAGAAAACCGGCTCGCGGTAATAGTAGACCGCCTGCCAATTCGGATCCCAGGCGGGAATGCGTATCAACCACTTTCTGGAACCGTCCGGCAGTGTGGCGTAGGCTTCGAGCAATTTGCCCAGGTAATGCGCATGTGGATAGACCGCCAGGACATCGGCGTCCATGGGCAGCTTGAAATTGTCGGTAATGACGAAGTCGCGCGTCCCGGCCGGGATGTCGAGCGCCTCGTCGTTCTCCAGTTCCACCAGCAGCGGGAACTTGGTCTGGGGCTGATCGGTGAAGTACAGGCCGATCGAAGGGCGCACTTGTTCCTCTTTGCCGGATGGCTGGAGATGCATGTTCAGCACCAGCTCGTTGCCCGGATCCAGCCGCCACGCAAACCCAGAGGGCTCCACGTGTGGGGTTCCTCCCGGCTTCCAGAACAGAAAATTGCCGTCGGGATCAAAAGGGCTGCGGCCGATTACCAGGTCCATGCCGGGAAATCCTTTGCCCGGCGAGGCTTCCTGCACATGCGCCGATCCCGCACGGTCCACCAACAGGTTGGCGTGATGCACCACGCGCGGCAGGCCGGGGCGGATCTCGATGGCGCGCACCCAGCGTCGCGCGGTGAGGTTGGGAGTGAAAATGACATTCCAATAAATGTCCGGACCCGAGGCCGGCAACCGAACCGAGCCTGCCGCTTCCAGCACCAGGTCGGGCTTACCGAGCTGCCAATCGGCGGGAAAGACTGGAGGTGGTGGAATCTCGGCGACGGGTCCCTCGGGAGCGCCGGCGCCCACCCAGGCCGCAATGGTCGCGATCTGCCCAGCTGTCAGACGGCGCTCGCCCGCGAAATCACCGTATCCTTTTTCAGGCAACCAGGGCGGCATAAACCCCCTCCCTGTCGCCGCCGCGATCTGGGCTGCGCGCTTCCTGACGTCTTCATAAGTGAGCAGTGAAAATGGCGCCGTTGCGCCGGGATGATGGCACGTCGCGCATTTTTCGTAGATGATTGGCGCGATATCGTGGCCGAACGTGGCCGCGAACGCGGCCGGAGCTATGACGAGTGCCAGCATGATCGAACTCGCCACCTGAACGTAAGCCATCAATACTACTTTAAGGGTGTTGGTGTTGAAGCGACTAAAGATTCCATGTGTTACAGAACCGCGACCGTTAGGGAGCGACTAATACCACGGCTGCTAGGGCGAACAGGTGGCACGATCCTACAAAAGCCGCAATAATTCGTCGACAGATGTCCCGGCAGCCTTGAGAATCTGGTGCAGTGTTCCAGGTCTAAGGGATTTGTGATCGGGAATTACAGGAAGTTTCGCCATTAACCTGGAACTTGAAGTTCTATGAACTCCTTGCCTGCCTCGGTGGGCACCGGATCACCAGCAGCAACTCTCAACAATAGACTTGTTAATGCTATCTGGCAAGCCCTTCGATCACTCGTACCTCAAAGCTATCAACGGGTCGATTTTTGTGGCCCTGCGCGCCGGAATATACGTAGCCAGCAGCGCGACTGAAACCAGGATCGCCGCGACGGCCACATAGGTGATCGGGTCCGTGGCCTTGACCCCGAAAAGCAAGTTCGCCAAGAGGCGATTCAGGCCGAATGAAGCGGCCAGCCCGACCCCCAGGCCGATGCCGGCCAGCAGCATGCCCTGCCGAACAACCAGTTTGAGCATGTCGTTGCGGCCCGCGCCCAGCGCCATGCGGATGCCGAATTCCTGAGTGCGTTGTTCCACCGTGTACGACATTAGGCCGTAGATTCCAATCGCGGCCAGCAGCAGCGCGAGCCCGGCGAAAATGGTCAGCAGCAGCATATTGAAATTCTGCCGCGCGGTGGATTCGGAAATCACCTGATCCATGGTGCGGATTTTCGAGACCGCCAGTTGGCTGTCCACTGACTGGAATTCGTGTTGGATGGCGGCGCTCAGCAACAAAGGATCGCCCGAAGTCTGAACGATCCAGCTCAGCGGAATCACGCTGTTGGCGAGTTTTGTCAGCCCGTCGCCGGTCTGGCCTTCCGGGATGTACATCACCGGTCGATCGCCGCCGGAAAGGCCCATTTCCCGGATATTCGCCACCACCCCTACAATCTCACGGGCAGGCTCTTCGAACTGCGGGCCGAGTCCTTTGCCGATGTTGAGGCGTTGGCCGATCGCATCGCCCTTGGGCCAATATTTCTTGGCGAATGCGTTGTTAACCAGCACCACCCGGGCTGAGTTTCCGGTATCGCGTTGGTCGAAAGCGCGGCCCCGCAACAGAGGTACGCGAAGCACGCTGAAATAATGCGGGCTGACAAAGCGCCATAGTTCATCGCCGTTGTATAAGTCACCCTTGGCGGGCGGCACGCCCTCGATGTTGAAAGGCAGGTCGAGACCGATGCTGTCCACGGGCAGCATCACGGTGGCTGCCGCCGAACGTACCCCAGGCAGCGATTCAATGTGATCCGTCACCTGGTGGATCATGTTCGCCGCACTCGCGGTGCTGTCGTATCGGCCGCCGTTGAGCGACGTCTGCATGCTGATGACATTCCGCGGGTCGAAGCCCGGCTGTACCGAGCGCAATCCCACGAAGGTACGGATCATCAGCGCCGCGCCCGCCACCAGGATTACGGCCAGGGCCATCTCGGCGGCAACCAGGACACTACGGACGCGATTGTGGCGCAACCCGGTTCCCGAGCGTCCACTGGCTTCCTTGAGCACCAGGTTCACGTCGAGCTTGGAAATTCGAAGGGCCGGGAGCAGACCGAACAGAACGCCGGTGACGAGCACGATGGCGAAGGTGAAAGCCAGGACGTGCCAATCGAGCGTCGATACAATCGAAGCGGCGTGACCCTCATCGTTGATACGAGGAAGATTGCCCGGGCTCACGGCCAATAACAGCGGCACGCTCCAGGCTCCAATCAGCAATCCTAAGACTCCGCCAATAGTGGATAGCAGGAGGCTTTCGGTGAGCAACTGGCGGATCAAATGGCCGCGGCTGGCTCCCACGGCGGTTCGGATGGCGATTTCGCGCTGGCGGCCCGCCGCGCGCGCCAGCAATAGATTGGCAACGTTGGCGCAGGCGATCAGCAGAACAAAGCCGACGGCTCCTACCAGGATCAGAAGCGCGAGCCGAACATCGCCGACCACCGCATCGCGTAAGGGGACCACCTGGACGGTTTCGCTATCGTCCATCCATTTGGGATTGGCGCGGCGGAACTGCTCGCCCGCGACCATCATATTGGCCTTGGCCGAGTCCAAAGTCGCGCCCGGCTTCAGGCGGCCTGCGGCCAACAGATAGTGGCCCTGGTTGGTGCTGTTTGGATCGGCCTGCAAGGGAATGAAAACGTCGGCGGGAGGATCGGAGTGGAAGGTAGCGGGGAGAATTCCGACCACAGTGTATGGATCGCCCCCAAGAAGGATCGGCTTGCCCACCAACGAGGGGTCGCTTCCGAAGCGGCTTCGCCACAGATCCCCGCTCAGGACGGCAACCTTCGCTCCGTTGGGTTGATCCTCTTGAGCCAAGAACGTGCGTCCAACGGAGGGCGAGACGCCGAACACTCCGAAATATTCGGCAGAGACGTGAATGCCTTTAATTTGCTCCAGGTGATCGCCGGAACCGAGGTTCAAGCCCGGGCCTGAGAAGTCATAGATGGCCATGGACTCGAAAGTCTGGTTGGCCTTTTTCCATGCCATGAACTTGGGGATGGAGATCGAACTGGTGGACTGCCCGCCCTGGCTGCCCTTGAAGCCGCGATCGATGCGCATGATGCGGTCCGAGTGCGGGTAAGGCAACGGCGCGAGCAAAACCGCATTGACCACCGAGAAGATCGCCGTATTCGCGCCTATGCCAAGCGCGAGAGCCGCGACGGCGACGGTTGTGAAACCAGGATTGGAGGTTAAAACGCGAAAGGAGTGGCGCAGGTCCGAAGCAAAGCTGCTCATATTAATGGTACGAGCAACCTTGCGTAAAGTTCGGGACAATCGTTCGGTGCGCCCCGGATGAAGGCTCCAAAGATGCCGCTTACTGACGTGCGCGGTTCAGTAGATTCCGTGTCTTACAGAACCGCGACCGTTAGGAAGCGACCAATACCACCGCTACTAGCTCCCCGCGTTAACCATCACGGATGAGACCTGGCTAAAAATGGTGCTGATGCTGCTGGTGACTCCCGGCATGATCGCGCCAGCGGCCACCGCGACGAAACCCGCCATGAGGGCGTATTCGATGAGATCCTGGCCACGGCGATCCCGCCAAGCCTGTATCAGAACAATAAGAGCACGATGATAAGTCATTTGTAGTCCTTTTTGAAGCGGTTTTCTTAGCACACTCATTTGTGTGATGAGCTGATTTTCGTCTGCCTAACGGAGTGGGACAATCCGGTCGATAGTACATGGGGGTCCAGTACGGGGCTCGGCAGGAGTACTGGTCTTGAGGCTCACAACGCAATGAAGAACGTCCCGCAGAGCATTTGGCCGGTATCGGTGTTCGGCCTGGGATTCCTGTTAATTATCATGGGCTTGTCAGGCGTGGCCAGCATCCAGGAGACACGCCGGATCCACCAGCAGATCCTGGCCGTGGAGGACACTTACCGGCATATTGAGAATGTGGTGGAAAGCATCCGCTCCGACACTTCCCGGGTGGCGGTGCTGCGGCGCGACCGGCTGCTGGAGCGGGATGCTTCAGCCAGTGCGTACGCGGTCAAATTAGCTGCCTTGCATGCCCAAACCGAGCAGAGCCTGGCGCAATTGAAGTCGCTGCGGCCACAGCACAGCAGCCGGCCTGTTGAGCTGTTGGAGACCGCGCTCGAGGCTTATCTGAAGACGGTGGGGGACGAGTTCCAGCAGACCCCCGCGCAGACCAAAGTCCTGTTCAAAGACGATGGCTTCGGATCGGAGACCATGCCGATTTTTGCAATCGCCGAGGAGTTGGGGAAGCTGAACGAAGAGAATTTCGAATCGCGCCGCCGTGCCTTGAGCCAGTCCGTGGTGAATCTGCAGAACGACATTTGGGAAACCATGCTGACGGCTCTGGTGCTGGGGGCCATCATCGCGGGGGCCAGCGTGTTTCGTATCTCGTCGCTTGAGAAGGAGTCCGCTGCGCATCAAAAGGTGAGTGAGCTGGCCGAAGAGCGTTTGCGGCATCTGTCGCAACAATTGGTCTCGTCCCAGGAGCAGGAGCGAAAGGCGCTATCCAGGGAGTTGCACGATGAGATCGGGCAGTTGTTGACGGCTCTGCGCATGGAGCTGGGGAACATGGAACGCAGCCGGAGCGTGCAGGGTGGCGAACCCGATCCGCACCTGGATCAGGCCAAGAAACTGGCCGAAAGCACGCTGCGGACAACGCGCGATATCGCCATGGGATTGCGGCCGGCAATGCTGGACGTGCTGGGGCTGGGGCCGGCGCTGGAATGGCAGGCGCGGGAATTTTCAAGGCGCTACAACACGCCCATTCGGTTGGAAGTGGACGGGGATCTGCGCGACGTTCCCGATCCGCACCGAACCTACCTCTATCGCATCGTGCAGGAAGGGCTCACCAACTGCGCGCGCCACGCTCAGGCCAAGAACATTCACGTGAAGTTGGAGGATTCCAGCGGCAAGCTTTCGGTGCTGGTGGAGGACGATGGCGTGGGGTTCGATCAGCATCGCGGCGTGGCGTATGGCCTGGGCTTGCTCGGCATTACCGAGCGCGTGCGGGAGCTGTGCGGACAGTTGTCCATTCAATCGGAACCCGGCAAGGGGACGCGCATTGCGGTGGTGCTTCCGCTGAACCGAGCAGACGCCGTGCCCGACAAAATCCAGAACGCGGCAGTAAGCTAATCGCCAGCTGCGATTCTGAACCGCGCGCGTGAGCAAGCGGATTTTCGCCCTTTTCAGCATCCTGCTAACCTAATCGGCTGGCTGCGTACGCAGCACGGCCAATACCGCGCTGGCCTTCGCCGTATCGGCATTTCCCGCGCCACCGTAGAACATCAGTATGTTCGCCCGCATGGAACCCGAGACGTCGTTCAGGTGGCCATCGTACCGTTCCAGCAGCTTGGCGTAAGTGTCATCCGCCAGATGATAGTCACCCAGGCGAGTTGGACGTCCGGTATCGAAGTTTTCGTTGGGGAGCTGCAGAATGTTGCTACTCGCGTCCCGCAGAAGTTGCTGATAGCGCCGGACCGTGTCGTCCAGGCTGGCCAGGAACATCTTTTCGGCGGCAGGCGGCGGCACTTTGAAGGCGAAGGCTTTGAAAGGGCCGATCTTGGGAACCAGGCGGAAGAGAAACGCCAGCAATCGCGCGCCAGGCCCGGGCCGCTCGTATTTGTCATCCCAGTCTTTCTGATAAGCGGCAACCGAAATGCGATAAACGTATCGGCGCCGGGTCATGCCCGCCTGCAGGCGTTGAATGTCCTTCTTCTTGGCCGCCCACGCCGCCTTGGTCATTTCCGGAATGGCCTGGCTGACGGACCAGCGATAAGTGCCGAGCGCGAGATCCAGGTTGGTGAAGAGGCTCTTGAGCGGAACACAATAGGTCTCTTCGAAGGCACGCTCCAGCAGGGGCTTGGCCACTTGGAACCCGATAAAGTCATGAAAGGCGTCGTTGGCGTATTGCCCGCGAGCCACTTCAATCACGTCGAAGCCGAACTCGGTTTTCAGATGCGCGGCCGGATTGTCTTCGTAGGTCACCTCCGGACCAAACTTGGCGCCGAGCTTGGGATACACCATGGGCACCGTCCGATTCACCGCCACTGGATGGCCAAGATTATCCGCGGCGTAATGCGCCAACGCACCGAGCGCGAAAGCGTAGTCATCGATATTCGCCGATTCCTGCGCGTCCTTCAGCAGGGCCGTCACAAAGTCGCCGCTCCGTGTGTAATGAACCAGATCGCTGAAAAACTTGCTGCCGAACGGATAGTAGCCCATGTCCTGGATGATTGCGCCGCCATAGGCGTAAGCGTGGGCTTCCCGCAGCTGGTCCGCGGTCGCATTGGGGAAGCGCTTGAGCAGCAGCGGGCGAAGTGTACCGGGCCAAACCGAGTCGATAATGGCTTCGTGGGTGAGGACGGAATACGCTGGGGCGCGTGACGGCAGCGCCAGGGCTAGAACCGACGCGATAACTGGCAGGCAGGCGAACGGGCGCACGCGTTATTGTGATCCAAACCAGGCCTAATTGTTTCGGCGGCAGGGAAATACATTCTTTGTCACGAATGTTTTTTCCACAATTCAACTGATTGTAACGTATAGCAGTATACAAAGAGGCATGCGCTGCGATCTGCATGTCCATACGCGGCATTCGGGTATGTGCAACATTCCCGGATTCGATCGTTTCTGCCGCGAGAGCTACAACGATCCTGAGGCCGTTTATCGGACCTTGAAGCGGCGCGGTATGGATCTGGTGACCGTCACCGACCATGACTCGATCGACTCCGCTGAACACCTGCGCCGTTATCCCGATTTCTTCCTGAGCGAGGAAGTCACCTGCACCACCCCCTCCAACACCGAAATCCATGTCGGCGTCTATGGCATCGAAGAGCGGCATCACACGGAGCTGCAGCGCCGGCGGCGCGACGTGCCGGCTCTGGCCGCGTACTTGCACGAACAGAAAATTCTGTTCAGCATCAACCACGTTTTCTCCAGCCTGACAGGACGCCGTACGGAGCTCGATTTCGAAATGTTCGAAGACCTGTTCCCCGCCATGGAAACGTTAAACGGCCACATTCCGGCCCTCAACAACCGGGCCGCCACGCGGCTGGCGCGGGACTGGCATAAGGCCGCTGTGGGCGGAAGCGACGCGCACACCCTCGGCACTCTCGCGCTCACCTATACGGAGGTGGCGGGAACGGACGGCATTCGTTCCTTCCTTGAGGCCGTGCGGCACGGCCGCGGACAAGTCGCTGGCGCGTCGGGCAACTACGCCAAGCTCACCAGCGCCGTGCTGGGCATCGGGTCCAGCCTGGTGTACGAGCGTCCCTGGACTTTCGTCCTTACCCCGTTGATGCTCGCCATACCGCTGGTGACTCTTGCAAACTACTTCTGCGAGTTGAGCTTCCACGCCCGCTGGTCGCGCACGCTGTGGCCGCTTCCATTGCCGCAAGCGCGCACCGAACCCGCCGAAAGCTAACCCAGCTGACGCCGGCATCACCCGAGGAATCTCCTCCGGATGCCTTTTCGGACCTCCAGAGTCTTGAACGGCTTTTGTGGAGAGTGAACGATCTGGCTAACATGAGATGCATGCCACAGACCCCCGAACAACGGCTAAAGGGCTTTATCGCCAAGTTTGATCCCGCCGTAGGCATGCAGATTCGCGAATGTAGGTCAGCCATGCGCAAGCGCTTCCCGACAGCGAACGAACTGGTGTACGACAACTACAACTTCTTCGTGATCGGCTATTGCACGACAGAGCGCCCCTCCGATTGTGTCGTATCGTTGGCAGCAAACTCCAAAGGAATAGGTCTTAGCTTCTTTCACGGGGTCACTCTCCCCGATCCGCATCGGATATTGCAAGGCAGCGGGAATCAGAACCGATTTTTGAGGCTCGATGGTGTGGCCACTCTACGCACGCGGGAAGTTCAGGAATTGCTCGACGCTGCGGAAGAGCAAGCTGACCCGCCGTTCGTCGAAGTAGGTAGAGGCAAGTTAATCATTCGTTCGATCTCCGAAAAGCAGCGGCCACGAAGGTAGCAGGGCGCGTTCACCTTCCCTCTGCAAATATTTACTGGCGCTCCACAACCACTTGACCCATCCCGCCCCGTCGCGTCCACCCACTCAGGCGTAAACTCGTCTTGATATGAACGCCGGCAAAATCTTGCTGTTCGCGCACCACCAGCCACCACCCCCACCCAAATTTACCAAACGACCCCAATCCCGAATTCGGACACTGCCCTCCACCCTTCCGCCTCGCTCAAGTGACGCATTCGAAGCAAATTTCACAAGCGCAAAGGGCGCGGCGCGCACCACCCAGTCGGCCAGGAACAGGTTCGCGCCGCACGCCGTTTTGCCCGCGTTCCTTGAAAGCCGCCGATTGCATGCAGGTTACTCAGGCTGATATATTGAGACCGCGCGCGATTTCGTTCCCTTACAGCACTCTTGATATAATCGCGCGGGAGGTAATGCAACATGTCCCTGGTATCGGGTTTCCACCACGTCACCGTTTGTGCATCTGGAGCCCAGGAAGACGTAGATTTCTTGACGCAGGTCTTTGGGCAGCGCCTGATCAAACAGACCGTCCTTTTTGACGGACGCTATGCCCATTACCACCTGTATTATTCCAACGCCGGTGCGGAGCCGGGATCGGTTTACACTACCTTCCCCTATAAGCGCGTGCCGGGCCGTCCGGGATCGGGCCAGATCCAGTCCACCGCCTACACGGTGAAGAAGGGCGCCACCAAGTTCTGGGACGAGCACCTGACCCACCACAAGGTGAAGCATACCGGCATCCAGGAGCGCTTCGGACAGAAGTTCATCCGCTTCAATCACCCCTCCGGTTTGCAACTGGAAGTGATTGAGGATTCCACCGACGAGCGTAAGCCCTGGACGGTGGGTGAAGTCAGCGCCGACGTTGCCACGCACGGTTTCCATGGCCCCGTTTTGTCGGTTCGCGAGATTCCGGAGACCGAGCGGTTTTTCATCGAAGCGTTGGGATTCAAGAAGACTGGCGTGGAGGGCAACTATCATCGCCTGGAACTGAACGGCGGCGGCGCGAACAGAACCATCGTTTTGTTGCATGAACCGGACCGTCCTTCGGGAAGCTGGGGATTCGGCGCGGGGTGTGCCCATCACGTCGCAATGGATGCCGGCACCGATGAAGGTCTCGCCGAGCAGAAGGGCATCTACGAAGAGCTGGGCTACACCGATTGCTCGGAAATCAAAGATCGCAATTACTTCCATTCCATCTATTGCCGCTGCCCGGGCGGAATTTTGGTGGAATGCGCGGCCACAGCCGAAGGCGGATTCGCCCGCGACGAGCCGTATGACGCGTTGGGGCATGCTATGCTGCTGCCCCCATGGTTCGAAGAGCGCCGCGACGAGATCATGGCCATGCTGGAACCGATCACGATCCCGGAAAACAACTTCCCGACCCATCTGGAAGCCGTAGCTGTCCATCCGGCCACCCCGGGTGGAACGCCGTCCGCCGCCGATGCCGTGGGTATTGGACCCTCGCGCCGTCAAGCGGTCTTTATTAGCGGCGAGAGCACCCAGAAGAAGTAAGTGAGCCGCGACCGTGAGGAAGCGGTAGTAAATTAGTATCGTGGGCATTGACGTAACGCGGCCCCGCGTTCGGACAGTTGGTTCACCGCGGGGCTCGGCGCAAGCGGCGGGTGTATTGTTGCACGGGCGCGGCAAAACACCCGAAGAGAAAATCGATCTGGCCGCCCGATTCGGCAACCTGGAAGGTTTCCGCTGGGTGGTTCCGGAGGCCGAAACTCCGGGCAGTTGGTACCCCGGCCGTTTCTGGGATTCTCGCGAAGCGAACGAACCCTATCTCACTGAAGCCGTGGACCGCTGTCATGCAGCTGTACTTGAAGCCGGTGAAAATGGGCGCCTCACTCCCGAACGGTTAGTCATCGTCGGATTCTCTCAGGGCGCATGCCTGGCGCTCGAATACGCGTTGCGCCATCCCGGACGCGTAGGGTCTCTCATCGTATTCACCGGCGCGCTGATGGGTGCTCCAGACTCCGACTGGAAAGCCACGGCGCCCGAATCCCTCGAAGGATTACGCATCCTTTTGACCGGAAGCGACGTTGACGATTGGGTGCCCGAATACAATAGCCACGAGGCGGCTCGCGTGTTTCGAGAGCTCGGCGCGGTTGTGCAGCTCCGCATCTACAAAGGCCGGCCGCACATCGTGAGCGAGGAAGAAATCGATGAAGCGCGCAGCTTTCTGAGTACGATTCAGATACAGTAATTAGACATGAAACTGTCGATCGTTGCTGTCCTGTTCCTAGCCCAGTTGGTTTCCGCGCAGACCGCACCCGCGCCCGAGCGCTGGGTGTCCACATGGGCCACTTCGCCACAACAGCCCCGGGCGTTTCCTCCCCGTCCGGCAGCGGCAACAGGTCCGGCGGCGCCAGCGGGCCCGGCGGCGACAGCCACGGCCACGCCGGCGCCCCCACGGCCGCAGCCCATCACCAGCTTTCACGACCAGACGCTGCGCATGATGGCCCACACCAGCATCGGCGGACGGCGCGTGCGCGTCGAGCTGTCAAATGTCTTCGGCAGCGCGCCGCTCGTCATCGGGTCGGCCCACATCGCCTTGCGCGACAAAGAATCGGCCATCGTTGCGGCCACCGATCGAACGCTCCGGTTCGGCGGCCAGCCATCGTTTTGGATTCCTGCCGGTGCCACGGTGATCAGCGACGCGGTGAATATGGATGTTCCGGCCTCGAGCGACCTCGCGGTAAGTATCTATATCCCTGAAACCGGCGCGGCGGACACCATGCACGCCGTCGGATTGCACACCACTTACATTTCCAAAGAAGGCAACGCAACCGCGCAATTGGCGATCCCGGACGCCACCACCACGCAGTCTTATTATTGGCTGACGAACGTCGATGTGGCCGCGCCTCCGGATGCGGCGGCGATCGTCACTTTTGGAGATTCCATTACCGATGGCGCGGTGTCGACGCCCAATACCGATCGTAGCTGGCCCAGCTTTCTGGCCCGCCGTCTGGCGGCTTCGGGCGGCGCGAACATCGCCGTATTGAATCAGGGCATCTCCGGCAATCGGGTATTGCGCGACGGCGCCGGCATCAGCGCGCTGGCTCGCTTCGATCGCGACGTGCTGGTGCAGCCGGGCGTGAAGTGGCTCATGATTATGGAGGGGATCAACGACATCGGGCTTGGCTCGCGGCCCAATACGCCGCCGGGCGACGCGGTGAGCTCAGACGATCTGATCGCGGCGCTGAAGCAGCTGGTCGAACGGGCGCATGAGCACGGCCTCCAGGTGATTGGCTGCACGCTGACGCCTTATGAGGGCGCGGCCTATTACAGCGACAACGGCGAACAGGTCCGGATGGCCGTGAATCAGTGGATCCGGTCATCGGGCGCCTTCGATGCGGTTGTCGACTTCGAAGCCGCCACGCGCGATCCCGATCATCCCAAGCAATTTCGCCCCGGCTTCAACAATGGCGATCACCTGCATCCTAACGACGCGGGCTACCAGGCCATGGCCGACGCAATCGATCTGTCGATCTTCGGTTTGAAGGGCACTTCAGAACCCCGACCGTGAGGGAGGGTCCCCCGTTCAGAACCCCGACCGTGTGGAAGGGCCCCCCGCTTCAGAACCCCGACCGTGAGGGAGGGCCCCCCGTTCAGAACCCCGACCGTGAGGGAGGCCCCGCTTCAGAACCCCGACCGTGAGGGAGGACCCCCCGTTCAGAACCCCGACCGTGAGGGAGGGCCCCCCGTTCAGAACCCCGACCGTGAGGGAGGGTCCACTTGCTAACGCGCGTGGTTCAGACGCGTTCCAGCAGCGTCGCCATGCCCTGCCCCACGCCGATGCACATGGACGCAATCGCGTAGCGTTTGCCGGTATTCTGCAACTGGTGCGTCGCGGTCAGGATCAGGCGCGCGCCGCTCATCCCCAGCGGATGGCCCAGCGCGATGGCGCCGCCATTCGGATTCACCTTCTCGGAATCGTCGGGCAATCCGAACGCGCGCGTCACGGCCACCGCTTGGGCGGCGAAAGCTTCGTTCAGTTCCAGGAAATCGATCTCGTCGATCGACATCTTCACGCGCGCCAGCAGCTTTTGGATCGCTGGAATCGGGCCCACGCCCATCACCCGCGGTTCCACGCCCGCGGCCGCCGCGCCCACCACGCGCGCCAGTGGAGTAAGTCCGAATTTCGCCGCGGCTTCTTCGCTTGCGACAAACATCGCGCACGCGCCGTCGTTGATGCCGGACGCGTTGCCGGCCGTCACCGTGCCGCCTTTTCGAAACGGCGTGGGCAGCTTAGCCAGACCCTCCAGAGTGGTGTCGGGCCGGATGTGCTCATCCTCGCAGACCGTCTTGGAGGTGCCTTTCGGTCCGGGAATGATCACCGGCGTAATTTCTTCGGCGAAGAATCCAGCTCTTTTGCGCCGCGGCGGCCTTCTGTTGCGACCACAACGCGAATTTGTCCTGCGTCTCGCGATCGATCTTGTAATCCTCGGCGACGTTCTCGCCCGTTTCAGCCATCGAATCCGTGCCGTAAGCCTTTTGCAAAACGGGATTGATGAAGCGCCAGCCCAGCGTGGTGTCGAAGATCTCGGGATTGCGCGCGAAAGGAGTGGTCGCCTTGCCCATCACGAAAGGCGCGCGGCTCATGCTTTCCACACCGCCGGCGATCGCAATCGACATCTCGCCCGCGGCAATCGCTCGCGACGCCAACGCAACCGCTTCCATACCGGAAGCGCATAACCGATTCACCGTCACGCCGGGCACCGTGTGCGGAATGCCGGAAAGCAGCAGCGCCATCCGCGCGACGTTGCGATTATCCTCGCCGGATTGGTTGGCGCATCCCATCACCACTTCGTCGATCGCGGCCCAGTCGCTCTTCGGGAACTTGGCGCGCAGCGTCGCCAGCGTGTGGGCGGCCAGATCGTCCGGGCGGACTCCGGACAGCGCCCCGGCATAACGGCCGATGGGCGTACGGACACCTTGGCAAATGTAGGCAGTTGGCATAGCGTAGGTTTATGGGCCGGCCTATGGCGAAAACGGGCCGGACAGAGCTGCCGGTTACTTCGCCTTTTTCTGTTTCTGTTGGCCGACGCGGATCTTGAAGTGTTGCAGCTTAGCTTCCTGGAACGCCTTGTGATCGTGGCGCGCCACGACGTCGTTCAGATAGGCGTCTACATTGGCGTCCTTGGGCAGGACCGCCATCACCGTGAAGCTCTCGTTGCAGGACGGACAGAAGGGGCGGAAGCGCTTAACATTGGGGATAGCCATACGTTCTCAGTTTATCACGTTAGTTTAGGGCGCAGCTTGGTTACTCACTTGGGTGTTACTCACTTGGGCCACGCGAGAATAGAACATGATCTCGCGCGCGGCGGCCCTGGAGAATGCCATACAAGCCAGTGCCAAACAAGCCATCAAGACTGCGGTTGCCGGCGTGATCTCGCTCTACCTCACCACAATCTTTCAGTTGCCGCAAGGCTACTGGGCCGCGATTACGGCGCTCATTGTCATGCAATCCAACGTCGGTGCTACAGTGAATGCCTCGCGCACCCGGCTGGCAGGCACAGCCGTTGGCGCGGTCGTGGGCGGTGTCTTCGTCGGGATGTTCCCGCTGAGCGCCCTGGGCTTTGCGCTGGCCGTAACCATTGCCTTCTTCGTTTGCGACCTCTTGCATCTGGCGGATAGCCAGCGGCTTGCCACGGTGACGGTTGCGATTATCATGTTGATCCCCCACACCAGTGCGGCTTGGGTGATCGCGCTGCACCGCTTCACGGAAGTGGCTCTCGGAATTCTGGTCGCACTGGCCGTCTCGTTAACGCTGTGGCCCAATCACGCGCGCCGCCGCGTCCGGCAGGACCTGGCGGATATTCTCCTGAAGGTAGGAGAACTGTATCGGGCCGTAATGGGCCATTACCGCGGTCAACCATCTGTGCCCATCCAGCCCCTCGAGTCCGACTTATCAGATGCAATCCGCAAGAATAGTGACTTACTCCAGAACGCGCTGCAGGAAGCCTTCGGACCGATGAAAGAACGCGAGTCGCTCGCCTTGTTGGTCCATCAGGTAGAGCGCATATTTCACGCTGTGGAGACCTTGGAATTCTCCATTCGTGACAGCTCATCGAACAGTTACTTTCGAAATTTTGAAAACGGGCTGGACCGTCTGGAGGCCGGCGTCTCCACGGCCCTCCATTCGCTTTCGAAAAGCATAGCCGCCGGAAAGGTCTATCCGGATTGGCCGGATCTGCCCGCAATGAGCGCCTCCCTCGATCACCAGGCAGCCCAGGCGCGAGAAGCTGGCGCCAACATGAATTATTCCCTCGATGAGATTTTGCGCTTCTATTCGCTGCTGCTCAGCTCGCGCAATCTGGCCGGGGAACTGGAACTGGCGCACGCGCTAGCCGCCGAGCGCCTGCCGGCGAAAACACACTGATCCGCTCGGCCATGAGACGCTGGAATTCGCTAAGCTTTGGCCGCCTTAGCCTTCTTGCCCGCACCGGGAGCCCGGTAACCGGTCTTCATACTGAGGGCGCGATCCGTTTCTTCAACCGTCATGAGCGGAATGGTCTTGGTGCGGACCATTCCGCTCGCCGATACCGCCAACGATAATGCGGCGACGCTGACATGATCGGGGCAATCGCAAAGAACGTAGACATCGGCGTCGCCGAGCGCGAAGAAGACACCTTCGAGCTTTCCGCCCACCGAGGTGAGCGCTTCCTTGACCAACGCTTGCCGTCCCGAGGCCTTGTCCTTCGTTAACCCGCGCAGTCCCTCGGCGGAATAGGAACCTTCAATCAAAAACTTCGGCATGGTAAGAACCTCCCTTGCAGGCGTCGATCATATACTATTGGGCGGCCGCGCGGAAGGTTCAGCAGTGGCCGTTGCTACAAATCCAGCCGCGCCGCCGAAGCATGATAAAATCAGCTTTCCTTCAGCATGGATGTAATCAAGCAAGATACTGTCGAAACCTCCGGAGTAGAGTACGCGCCCCCCGGGGTGGTATACACGCCCTATGACGAAAGCACGCAGCTGGCGCGCTATATCAAAAACTACCCGCGCAGTTTCACGCGCAATCCGTCGCAGGCCCTGATTGACCGGCCCGTGACCTTGTCGGAGATCACCGGGCCCGTCGCGCTCGAGCAGCGGCTTAAAATCAGCCCCGAAGATATCGCCCACGCCACTCCGGGCGGTCCGCGAGCCATCGGACAATACATCGAGGTGACCGGCCGCGTGGTGGATGAAGACGGTGCGCCGCTGGCTGGATCGATGATCGAAATCTGGCAGGCCAATTCCGCGGGCAAGTACATTCATGAGATGGACCGCCATGAGGCGCCGGTCGATCCCAACTTCACCGGTCTGGGCCGCTTTATCACCGACGCCGAAGGGCGCTACAAGTTTCGTTCCATCAAGCCGGGCGCTTATCCTGTGACGGAATCCGACTGGTGGTGGCGTCCGCCGCACATTCACTTCTCCATTTTCGGCCCCAGCTGGATGGACCGCTTCATCACGCAGATTTTCTTTCCGGGTGAGCCGTTGAACGAGATCGATCTTCTGCTCAACGCCGTGCAGGATCCAGCCGTGCGCGATCGGCTGATCTTTGAGACCACGCCCACCGTGGTTGGCGCGTTGAATTTTCTGACGTTCCGCCGCGACTTCGTGCTACGCGGGAAGCAGCGCACCCCGGCGCTGGACTAAGTACCGAACGCATGAAGACCAAACAATGAGCCGCATTACCCTGCCAACCGCACCTTACTGTACGATTGGTCCGTTTTTTCCGGGCGACTTTGTCACCGGCTGCGAGGATCTGACCAGCTTTGAAGGAAAACAGGCGCGCGGGCAGCATATTCTGCTCGCCGGCCGCGTGGTGGAAGAAGGGAATCGGCCGATCTTGAATGCAATCGTTGAGATCTGGCAGCCGGATGCGAACGGAGTGTTTCGCCATCCGCTGGATCCCCGCGCTCAGGATGCAGACCCGGGTTTCTTCGGTTGGGGGCGCGCGCGAACCGACGCCGAGGGCCGCTACTCGTTTCGCACCGTGATGCCCGGCGTCACTTTGGCGAACGGCCCGGGTAACGGTTACGGGGAGCAGCGTTGCCCACATCTAAACCTGATGATCCTGGCGATCGGCCTCACCAGGCGCCTGGTCACCACCGTATTCTTCGGCGAAACGCCCGATTCTGTTCGCGATCCGGTGCTCGACTGTGTCGCCGATCTAACGGCCCGTGCGCGCATGTTTGCCCGACGCGAAGACAGCCGTAACTCGCCCGCTGGTGCTCCCGTCTACCGCTACGACATTGTTACCAGAGGCGAGGCAGAGACGCCTTTCTTTTTGGATTGAGCTTCTTGATTTAGGTCAGGTTCCTCACAACCCTGTAACAATCCGCTGGGTTCTGCATCTAAGGTGAGAAGCGAGGCCCCTGGTAACGGTGTCATCCGTAGGGAGGAAATGAATTGAGCGAGAAAAATCCGAGTCCCGCGAAGATAGTAGTGGTGGAAGACAATTCCGCGGATGTGTTTCTGCTGCGTCACGCCTTAGACCAGCATGCCGAAGAATATATTCTCAATGTTCTTCGCGACGGCGAGGAAGCCATCGAGTTCGTGAATCGGCAGCGCTTGATAGGCCCGCACGGGGAACCCTGCGTTATCGTCCTGGACCTGCATCTTCCCAAGTACGACGGAACCGCGGTTTTGAGGGTAATCAAGGACGAACCCTCGCTGGCTTCCGTACATGTCGTGGCGCTAACCACTCTCGCCAGCCCCAAGGACGAACAGGAAGTTCGCGAGTTGGGCGTGCGATTATACCGGGCCAAGCCGACATTGGTGGAAGAATGGATCAAGCTGGCGGGTGAGATTTTGGAGATTTGCCGCGAGCAAATGCGCACCGTTTTCGCTTAACACCAAATTGTGGCGCACGCACTCTTGCGTGCCGCATTCACACTCGTGTGAATGCCCCGTTAGCAGCCCGTATCGAAACCGTCTCCCTAACGGTCGCGGCTCTGTAACGCGATAAGTGCAGTGAGCCGCGCGCGTCAGCAAGCGGTCTTTTCGGACTTTACCGCAACCACCACTGCATCGAATCGGACGCAGCGGTGAAAAACTCTTCCCGGTAATTTGCTGGATCGGTCTTGGTCCAGTTGCCGGCCGGTTTGTAATTCGCATCGTGATACGCCCACAACTGCCCGCGATCGGCCTGCACCAGAATCGGGGCGTTCGCGGTGCAATCGTAATTCTCGTTGTCGATGGTGAACGTGAGATGCTTGCCGTCCACAATGCCCACGTCGCTGAACTGAGGCTGATCCACGGGCTCGGTGGAAAAGAAGTAACCGCCACGGCCGGGAATGTAGAACATAGCGTATCGCCCCGCTACATCGGCGCCGGCGCCCGAGGGCGAGGCCGGCTGTCCATGAATAGAAACCTTCAGCCCGGAGAACCGAATCTTGGCTGAACTCGCCGCGCCGTCGTTCGCGCCTCCCCGTTGGCCGAGCAGAATCTGGACTCGATCAGTCAGGTTCTGCTCCAATCCGGGATTGGTGGGGACGGGGATGGTGAACCCTTCGCCTGAATTGAGTACCGGCGATTCCAGGGACGCAGAAAGAGTGGGTGTCGGCTTGCCGCCATCGGCATTGGGGAAGCGGGCCGCGAAGTCTTCCGTCGCGGGTTTGGCTGTTACGCGAAACCTTTCTCCGTCCGCTGTGCGCGCTACCGCCAGCTCATACGCGAAGACCGCCAGGTTGTTTTCATCGCGAAAAATGCGATAGAAGCTGTCGCCGGAGGCGGGTTCAAGGCTGCTCTTCAATGTTACAGGGGTCGCGTTCCCGGAACGGGTTGCGATGGTCAATTGGATGCCGTTGCTCAGAGCTACGCGGGCGGAGGCCTGGGCGTAACAGGAAGCGGCGGCTAGCATGAGCAGTACGAAGCGCATCATTCTCCCTCATGCACCCCGAGGGCCGTCTCTTGCGGCCCAAGGGCCAGACGGACCGATTGGACCGGCATATCCTTCCAATGCCGGCTCAGATTGTCGATGCTCATGAAGGATCGCGACTCCATCCGATCGATGTACAGGCGTCCGTACAGATGATCGATCTCGTGCTGCAGAATGCGCGCATACCAGCCCTGAGCCTCTATGCGCCGCGGTTCTCCACGCTCATCCCAATATTCGACGGCTACTTGTCGCGAACGTTTCACTAGCGCACTGAATCCACTCAGGCTCAGGCAGCCTTCGAAGAACTCCACCTGCTGCTCGGATTGCTCGACGATGTGTGGATTGATGAGGACTTGGAAAGGCACCACCTGGCGCTCGCGTTCGGCCAGACGGTCGGCTGCGATGTCCTTGGAATATTCAGGGCGGTCTTCGATCACCGCGAGTTGGAGCGGCAAACCGACTTGAGGCGCGGCCAAGCCAACGCCCGGAGCGTCGCGCATGGTCTCGTGCATCCAAACGATGAGTTGTTGTGTTTCCGGCAGCACGATCTCTTCGTGCAATAACGGCCGGGCACGTTGCCGCAGCACCGGCTCTCCCACCTGAACGATCTTCAGCCGCACGTTATGATTCTAGCGGCTCGCCGCGAGGGAGAGGTTCGCGGACGAGCGCGCTAGGCCAACCGGGGCGTTTAGGCGCCCGGAGCGGTATCGGAAGTGGAACCCGAAAGCATGAAAATCACTTTAGAAAACACGTTGGCGATGTCCGTCGCCACGGCGGGCAACGTGAAGCCGGTGGCCGCACCCAGGAATCCGGCCATGAGGGCGTATTCCACCAGGTCCTGCCCATGGGTATCCTTCCAGATCTTCAGTCTCAAGGTCGCGTCGATTATTTTTGTCATCAGCTTCTCCTCCTCAGCACGTCATGATTCTGCCAGCCGCTATTGATCGGTCAAAGGCCCGAATGTACTGATTTTGTTGAGCCGGTAGGACTAGATGACGAGGTGTACTAGATGCGGTTTTGAACTAGTACTGAGCTATGATTTCCCGAAACGAGGAATACTAGGGATAACGAGGAATGGGGGCCACCGACGCTATGATCGTTGTCCAGGCGGAAAGCGACTCCGAGATCGCCACAGTGCGGGAGCTGTGGCGTGAATACTGGGAATCGTTTGGCCTGTCGCTGGATTTTCAGGGCTTTGGCGAAGAGCTGCAGGGTTTGCCGGGGGTATATGGTGCGGACGGTGGGATGCTGCTGCTGGCGACTTTCCACGACGAGCCTGCCGGGACCATCGCGCTCAGGCGTCTGGACCGGACGGCGGGTGAGCTGAAGAGGCTGTATTTGCGGCCAAAATATCGCGGGCACGGGCTGGGGCGTCGGCTGCTGGAAGCCGCCATGGAGCGAGCGGCCGCTATGGGGTATCAGAGCCTTTATGCCGATACGCTGCCAAGCATGGTGGACGCCCTGGGCTTGTATCAACGCGCGGGATTTGAGTTGGTAGAGGCTTACTCCAGCGTCCCGACGCCCGGTGCCATCTATATGAAACGAGAGCTGGTTAAACGACCACACTAAACCGAGCCGCGACCAGAGGGACTCAATCCGGGTGGTTTTCACACGCTCTCTAAAGCTTTTGCCTGATCTTGCCGATTGACCTAGCGTGGGCGGACTGTATCTTGAATCTCGTCTGGAGTTTCTGCGCGCGAGCCAGAACCCGGATGGCGGTTGGAGCTACTTTCCTGGCAAGGGGTCCTGGCTTGAGCCCACCACCTACGCCATGCTGGCGCTGCACGGTACAGGATCGGACCCGGTTTTAGATCGAGCGTGGAAACTGGTGCGTTCGTGGCAACGCTCCGACGGAAGCTACCAGCCGAGCAGCGAAGTAAAAGACGGAACCTGGGTGACGGCGCACGCCGTAACTTTGGCCAGCGTTCGCGGCATCGATGACGCAAGTGTCCGCGCCTCAGTGGATTGGCTCCTGAGCGTGGTGGGGGCGGAGCACAACATCTATACCCGCGTGGGTTCGTTTTTGCATCTGATCAAGGCCAGGCTGGATGTCTCCCACGAGGGCTGGCCCTGGCGCGAGGGAAATGCGACTTGGATTGAGCCGACAGCCCATACTCTGGTTGCTTTGAAGAAGGTGGCCGATCGCTACCGCAGCTCTGAGGTGGAACATCGCGTTCGGGACGCCGAGGAGCTCATCGTGAGCCGCCGTTGCACCGATGGCGGCTGGAACTACGGGACTCCGAACATGCTGTATGTCGATCTGCCTTCGTATCCGGAGACGACGGCGCTGGCGTTGTTGGGGTTGGAGGGGCGCAGCGAACGGGAGTACGCGGGAGCGCTCGATGTTGCGCGAAGATTCCACGCCCAGACCCAGTCTTCGCTCGGGAAGGCCTGGCTCCAGATCGCGCTGCGATGCCATGGCAAGGACGTCGCGGCACCGGCGGAAGCCGCGTTCGCATCGCACGACGTGATGCTCGCATCGCTCGAAGCGTTGGGACATCCGGAAGGGAACTACAAATTGTTCCAGGCGGGAGCAGAAGGATGAACCGGCGTAAATTCGCTTTGCTGGCCGGGGCCGCGGCCGTGGGTGCCTACGGGAGCGTCAAGCTGCAGAAGTCCGAGAAGCCGCAGAAGCTGGGCGATGGGCCGGCGGGCAAATCGCCTGTCGCGATTATCCGGGCACGGTCCTATTCCGACGACCTGGCCAGCCGTATGTTGGAAGGCATTCGGGAATGCGGCCTGGACGTACGCGGCAAGCGAGTCTTGCTGAAACCCAACCTGGTGGAGTTTGACACCGCCACGGTGATCAATACGAATTCCGCTGTGGTGGCTGCGGCATTGGCTGTGTTTCATCAGCTAGGCGCGGCCGAAGTGAAGATCGGCGAAGGACCCGGGCACCGGCGCGACACTCTCGACATGGCGGACGACGCACAGTATCGCGCGTCCATACCCAAGTTCGAGAGCATTTTTACCGATTTGAATCGCGACGATGTGTCGCCGGTGAAAGGCTTCGGCGGTGAGCAAGACTTCTATTTCCCCAACACCGTTCTGGGCGCGGATCTGATTGTTTCGCTCGCCAAGATGAAGACGCATCATTGGGCAGGCGCCACGCTCTCGATGAAGAATTTCTTTGGCGTGGTGCCGGGGTCGGTGTATGGATGGCCGAAGAACAAGCTGCACTACTATGGCATTCCTGAATCCATAGTGGCGCTCAATCGCCAGTTCGGGAGAAAAGCCTTTGCGATCGTGGACGGCGTGATCGGGATGGAAGGAAACGGTCCCATCCAGGGGACACCCAAGCCGGTGGGCGTGCTGGTGATGGGCAGCGATCTGGTGGCTGTCGATTCCACCTGTTGCCGTGTGATGGGCATCAATCCCGAGAAAGTAAGCTACCTGCGCATGGCGGCGGATCTCGGCCATGTGCACCCGGAGCGCATCGAGCAGCGCGGCGAGACTATCGCGTCGGTTCAGACCAACTTTCAACTGATCGACGATTTCAAAGACCTGCGTTTAGGATAATGCTCACTCGCGCGCTCGCGGCGGCCGAAAGCGCATTTGTGCGTGTCGCGGAAAAGAAAACGCTGGCCATTATGCTGGCGGGATTGTTGCCACTGCTGGCACGCGCGCTCCTGCTTCCCATCCTGCCGGTGCCGAAGCCCGCCATTCAAGACGAATTCAGCTACCTTCTGGCCAGCGATACATTCGCGTCCGGACGCCTGGCCAATCCCACGCCCCCGCTGGCGGACCATTTCGAGACGCTGCAGGAGCTGATCCGGCCGGTATATGCATCGAAGTATCCGCCTCTTTCGGGGCTGGTGATGGCAGCCGCTCAGAAGCTAACCGGCGTACCGTGGGTGGGTGTGTGGCTGAGCATGGGCGTGCTGTGCGCGCTCGTGTGCTGGGCCCTGCAGGGCTGGCTTCCCGCGGTGTGGGCGCTGGCGGGAGCGATGATCGCGGTGCTGCATATCGGCATCGTGAGTTACTGGACCGAGAGCTACTGGGGCGGCGCCTGCACCGCAATCGGGGGAGCGCTGTTGATTGGCGCGCTACCTCGGTTAATTGAGCGGCCGCGCGCTTCCATGGCGTTGGTCTTCGCCTTGGGTTTGGCTGTGCTCGCGAACACGCGGCCATTCGAGGGGCTGGTGTTCGCCGTGGTTTGCTCCGCCTATTTGGTTTTTGATTGGGCGCGTATGAAGGTCCCGATAGGAAGGGTCCGCAGCAGGGCCATTCTTCCGATGGCGCTGTTGCTGATTCCGGTGGGGGCCTGGATGGCATATTACAACGTCCGCGTCACCGGGCACGCCCTCGAGCTGCCTTACGTTCTGCACGATCGTCAATATGCGCTGCTGGAGCCGGTACTGTGGCAGACCCAAATACGTCCCGCGCCGGCTTACAGCAACGAAGTGTTGCGGGACTTCTGGCAGGCGGATCTCAAGGAGAAGCAGAAGGCGCACCAGAACATTCTTTTGGCGCACCTGTGGGATCTGGCGGCGGTGGCGGGCTTCTTCCTGGGCTGGCCCTTGGCTGCGTGCATACTGTTGGTGGCGCGGCCACTGTGGCGCGATCCGGTGGCCAGGGTAGCGCTGGTGCTGGCGGCGCTATCCTACGCGGGCCCGGCTCTCGACACGCGATTGTTTCCGCACTACGCCGCTGCCGAAACGGTGCTGGCCTACATTGTCGCCGCCTGCGCCTTGCGCGCACTGAGGAATGCGTGGCCTGGCGTTGACGGCGCCTATCTGATGTGGGGCGCCTTGGTGATTTTCGCCCTTCCTACCGGGCTGGGCCTGCTCACGCCCGGGAACCGGTACGTGTCGGGGTCCGCTGAATATCTCATCAATGCCAAGCACGCGAAGGTCGAGGAGCAGCTCAGCAGGCAGCCGGGCCGCCAGCTGGTGCTGGTGCGTTACGGGCCGCGGCACGAGATTTACGAAGAACTGGTTTATAACCACGCCGACATCGATGCTTCGAAGATAGTCTGGGCGCGGTCCCTCGGTGCGGAGAAGGACGCGGGATTGATCCGGCACTTTCCGAATCGGGAGGTCTGGACGGTGTTCGAGAATGGCGGGATTACTCTGACGTGCATGGAGCCGGCCAGGTGCAAATGATATCCGTAGGGCGGGAGCCGCGCTGGTTCGGGCCGATGCCCCGTCGTCGCGAGGCGCATGCGATGGCGTGGATCGCGCTCGTGATCGGTGTGATTTTGTGCGGCGTTGCGGTGCTTCTCGGCTTTGAGGGCCGCACTTTCCTGGGACGGCCCTTGGGCGGGGACTTCGTCGAGTTTTACACCGTCGGCAAGATCCTCAACAACTACGCGCCGGCCAGGATCTACGATCTTCAGCTGGCCACCGGGCTGCAGCATGCCACGCTTCCGACCATGCCCGAGACGCAGATGCTGGTGTTTGGCCAGGCGCCTTTCATCGCGCCGCTGTTCCGGCCGTTCGCTCTGCTGCCCTACGCGTGGGCGTATGTGGTGTGGCTGGGGTTCTCGGCGGGTCTTTTTGTCGCCGCATTGGCCCTTTTGTTCCGCACGGTGCGGCTAAACGCGGAAGATCGCAAAACCGGCTTTCTGCTGGCGCTTTCGTCTACTCCGTTTTTGTTCGAGACCTGGATTGGTGGACAAATGTCGGTGGTGGTCTTCTTCATTTGGGTCCTGTTCTTCTGGTGCCTCGAAAACGATCGGCGAGTCTTAGGTTTCTATGGGGCTGGCTTCGTTTTGGCGCTGTGCCTGTTCAAACCGACGCTGGTGGCGCTTCCGGTGCTAATGCTTGTGGTGGGGCGGCGTTGGCGCCTGTTGGGCGGGTTCGCCGCAGGTGGGATGGCGATGGCGCTGCTTTCCGTTGCCACCGTTGGCCTGCAGGGTTGCCGGGCTTGGTTCCAGGCGCTGGCGATGAACGGAAATATGGTGGCCGCCAGCGGTGAGGCCCGGCATCAAGCCAAGAATGTCGACATCCTTGCTTTTAGCCATTTGCTGTTTACTGGTTGGCCAGGAATGGCCGACCTGGTGGCGATTGCGGTGGCCGCGATCGCGGTGAGCTGGTTGGGGCTGGCGTGGTGGAGATCGGATGGCAGGGCGGTGAACAGGCCCCTTTGGGCGGCCACGCTGTGCTTCACTCTGGTGATTAACCCGTACACGCCGATTTACGACGCTGTCCTCGTGGTGATCGCGGTGGCACTGGTGGCGGGAGTCGCGCTGGTAGCGGG
Organism: Bryobacterales bacterium; assembly: GCA_963747945.1. Classification (GTDB taxonomy): domain Bacteria; phylum Acidobacteriota; class Terriglobia; order Bryobacterales; family Bryobacteraceae; genus Palsa-89. The sequence goes on along the minus strand of CAVVHB010000019.1, from coordinate 49,502 downwards.
AGTCGCGCCGGTGGCGTCGAACCGGCCAGCGCTGGCCGGATGGCTGCTGGCGCTATATCTGCTTCCGTGGCTAACTCAGTCATTTGCAGAGTTCTTGCACGTTCAATTGATGACCGTGGCGATAGCCGGTTTCGGCATTTATTTGATGGAGATAGCTGGAACGTCTAATGTCAGCTATTTTAAACCCAGGCAGGAAGAAAGTACTATGACAAGCCAGCTCCAATCCCAAGCGACGGGGCGATTTCAAGTCCGTTCTAGGGGCTTACCCTGATTTAACGTACCGGATTGGGGTGATAACTTACCAATAGCGAAGGACGAATCCATCGCAAGGGAGAGGAGAGACAATGACACGGATTACTAATTTGGTTTTGAAACTGAAGGTGTTGAAGGATACTCGAGGCCAGGACCTGATCGAGTATGCGTTGATGGCTGGCTTCGTTGCGGTTGCCGCGGGAGCGATCATGCCAGGCGTATCTTCCAGCATCAGCACCATCTTCAGCAAAGTTACCAGTGTTATGGCGAACGCCGCCAGCTAAGGGCGAGCGCCACCAGCTAAAACCTAAACTTTTGGCGGGTAGGCGAGGGGACAACCCTCTGCCTCGCCTATCCTCCTGAAGCTAAACTGTTTACTTTAACCCCGCTGGAGTGTAGCACCCTGCCACAAGCCGGGACTAGTGCGCCAGCGCGCCAGCCGGATTCTCCTCGTTGGCGAATCCGGTGAAATTACCCGTGAATTACCCGCCCGGGTGAAGTTACCTTCTTGGTCCGCTTCTATTTCCTCCGCCGGCCCCACAATTTCCAGTGTCGAATTTTCGACGATTTTGTCCCTGAGATTCTCGCTTAACCTTAGAAATCCCAGTTCCATCGTATTTTTAATCCAACCATAAGTCACCTCCGACGGGTCTAACCGGCCGACCACCGTCGAAATGCGCTCCAGGCACTCCCGATCGCTTGGGAAATGGATCGGCGTGCGGATCTCGGTGGGAGTGTTTGCGGTGAGAGAGTTCACAATGGTGGTGTTCCAGTCGATCTTTGGAAGCAAACGGTCGTGAACCACGTCCGCCATCCCCAGGCCCATCGCGTTGCCATAGCTGCCCGGGCTCAAATCGCGGATGAAGATGCGCTCCATGCGCGGCTCATCGCGCCAGGGGTTGGACTCGCCATGGACGCTGCGGTTGACCACCTTGGTGTCCATACCGGAGCCGCTGATGTTCTTGCCGATTTCGTCCACGATCAAAACGTCCAGCGGCAAGGGAAGGCGGCCCATCCAGCCACGCACCTGAAGCAGAAGTTCCTCATCGGTGCGCTCCATCTCTTCCGCGGGCACCGCCAGCAGGCGGCCGGTGTTGTGGTTGGCGTCTTCGATGATGGCCAGGCCGCCGATGATCTTGCCCGACGTTAATACCTGCCGTCCAACTGTCCGGATGACGTGCTCCAGGCCGAGCTTGTACGCATAGGAGTGATAGCGTTGCGCGCCGGCGAACTTACCCAAGCCGATGGCGGTCATCTTGAACAGGCCGCTTTCGAGCTTGCCCGAGAAATCGGTATGCCACTTGACGCGGCCGATCAGCATGACGCCGTCGCTCTCAAAGGCCCTGCGATCCAGGAAAGTCTCAATGCCTTCGCTGGTGCGGCCGGTGGGAACCACATCCAGCGAGCTGACGATGGGACAATCCATGGTGGCTTGGTGGATGCCGTAATGTGCCAGCACATCGGCTTGGCCCTCGGCCGTAGCGCCACCGTGGCTGCCCATGGCGGGGAAAATGAACGGATGCGCGCCTTGCGATTTCCAGTAGTCTACGGCCGCGCGCGTGATGGCCGCGATGTTCGAAATACCGCGGCTGCCGACGCCAATGGCGATACGGGCGCCGGGCTGAACGCGGGAGGCGAAATTGCAGGCGGCGAGCCGCCGCAAAACCTCGCCGCGAACGTCGGGGATGGAATGATCGGGAAAGTGCTGGCGCACGGGCAGCATGCGGGGCAAGGGCATGTCTTCAGGATACAGTCTTGGACTTCTTGCGAGCACGTGACTTCTTTGGGGCATGCCGCTGGCGAATTGGCCATTCGTGTTGATGCTTCTCCATCCATACACGGCCTCCATGGAACACCACGCCCTCCGATTCCAGCCGGAAGCGTTGTTCCAGGCCGTTTTCGCCGGGCAGCGCGATTTTTCCCTTGGCCGCTACAACACGATGCCAGGGCAGCCCACGCGACGCGCCTCGTAGCGCCCACACCACCTGACGAGCGCAGCCCGGGAAGCCCGCCGCCCGCGCGACGTCGCCGTAGGTGGACACTTTACCTTTCGGTATCTTCCGAATGGTGTCGCGGATGATTTCGAGCATGGCGTCCTACTGGGCGCGATATTCAGCTGCGCGATACCAGGCCAATGTCCGGCGCAGGCCATGTTCGATCGAATACTGCGGATTGTGCCCCAGATCGCTGCGGGCGGCGGTGGTCTCGGCCTGCGAATCGCGGACATCGCCCTCGCGCGGTGGAGCGTAGTTGGGGTCCAAACTGATTCCTTCGATTTTCTGCAGCAGTTCCCAAATGTAGTTCAGTGAATACCGGTTGCCGTTTCCGGCGTTGTACACATTGCCTGCCACCCCTGGCACGGCGGCTGCCTTCGAACATAGCGCGACAACATCCTCCACGTAGGTGAAGTCGCGGGTCTGTTTACCGTCTCCGAAAATGACGGGCGCAGATCGTTCGAGCAACGCTTTCAGAAAGACCGAAATGACCCCCGAGTAAGGACTGGCCGGATCCTGCCGTTCGCCATAAACATTGAAGAATCGCAGCGCGACGGTTTCCAATCCGAAGCAGGAATGAAAAACGCTGGCGTACTGCTCGCCCATGAGTTTTTGCACCGCGTACGGCGACTTGGGCCGCGGCAACATCGTCTCTACTTTGGGAAGCACATCGGTGTCACCGTAGGCCGACGAGGAAGCCGCGTACACCACGCGCCGGACCTTGGCGTCCACCGCGGCGCGCAGGACATTGAACGTGCCATCGATGTTCACTTGGTGCGACGGCACAGGGTCCTGAATGGAACGGGGCACGGAAGGAATGGCGGCCAGGTGGAACACGATATCGGCGCCGCGAATGGCGGAAAGCATGGCGGCCGCGTCGCGAATGTCGGACTGGTCCCACTCAATTTGCGAACGGACTTCTTCCAGGTTCTCTTCGTGACCGGTGAGAAGATTGTCGATGACGCGCACCTGGCTGTCGCCCGCGGCGAGCAGAGCGCGCACCAGTGAGGAGCCGATAAACCCCGCTCCGCCTGTGATGACATAGCGTGTCATATTCGTTCGAACTGGATTCCGGCCGCCTGTTTTGTGCCCACCACCACCAATGATAAGGAGGTCCACGGCAACAAGCCATCGAAGTGCCGCCAGATCCACACGGTTTTGTCGAAGATCTTCAACGTAACTTTGCTGATGCGTTTTCTGTGCAGCAGCTTGCCGTACAACCACCAACCCACCGTGCCAATCTTGTTCAATTGACGCATGTCCTGTACGGTGAACCCGTGCCGTTCGAATAGCGCGCGAAGTTGCGCCTGCGAGAAACGGCGCCGATGTCCCAACGCCTGGTCCAGAGTGCCGAAAAGTGCCTGGCTCTGGGGCGCAAGCACGATCAGCGAGCCTCCGGGCCTCAATACGCCGGCAGCCGCCTGGATCACGACGGCGGGATCTTCGACATACTCCAGAACATTTACGCAGAGCACTGTGTCGAACTCGCCGCCCGCCTGCTCGTAGTCGTTGGGGCACTCCGGATTCAACTGGAGCACCGCCACGTTGGGGGTGCGCAGGAATCGATTATGCAGCGCATGCAGATAAAGCGGGTCTTTTTCAGCAGCCACGTAATGCAGCCGGCGGCCCATCAGATGGCTGGCGACGTTCCCGATGCCGGCCCCCAATTCGAGCACCGTGTCGCCCAGGCTGGGCCGCAACACGCGCGCCAGCCAGTTCAAATATTGCGGCGTCCCGGTGAGATTGTTCAAGAAGGCGCGGCCGTAGGGCTCGACGTACAGATCGTCGATCAGCCAGAAGTGTAGAATCACTCCCAGGGCCTTCACGCCATCCTTCCATCCGATCTTCTTGCCCTCTTCGTAAGTGCGGCCGTGATAGCTGATGGGGACTTCGTAAATGCGCAGCTTGCGCTTGGCGCATTTCATGGTGATCTCGGGCTCGAATCCAAACCGGTCAGACCGGATGGGAATGCTCTTCAGCAGATCGGTGCGGAACACCTTGTAGCATGTCTCCATGTCGGTCAGATTCAGGTTGCAGAACATGTTCGAGAGCAGCGTCAAGGTTTTGTTGATCATCGAATGCCAGAAGGGCAGAATGCGGGTCTGTTCGCGGACCAGGAAGCGCGAACCGAATACTGCGTCGGCGTGGCCGGCCAGCAACGGACGGAGCAGGCTAGGGTATTCGGACGGATCGTATTCCAGATCGGCATCCTGAACCAGGCAAAAGTCGCCTTGAGCCTCGCGAATCGCGCTGCGGAGGGCGGCGCCTTTACCCTCATTCTTCTGCTTACGGAATAGCCGGATGCAGGGTTCCTCGGCCGCCAGCCGCTCCAGGATTTCCGAAGTGCCATCGGTGGAGCAATCGTCGATAATGATCAACTCCCGCTCGAGGTTCTCCGGCAATGGGGCGTTCAAAACCTGAGCAAGGCTGCGCTCCACCATGGTGCGTTCGTTGTAGACAGGAATCAGGATGGAGAGGCGCAACTTCCTTAGTATATGCGGCGCCGCTGCAGACTTGATGAAGCCGCCTCCACACGTCCGGAGCGTGCGATAAGGCGGCTTCGGCCGGGTCAAGTTGCGACACCCGAAATTCGGCGCTAGCGCTTTACAGTTTCGTGCTGTCTCTGCTGCTCCATATCGGACTGCGTCCGAGCCCATTCATCGGCTTGCTTTTGCGCTTCATCCCGGGAGATGCCGTAGCGTTCTTGGATGCGGCCGACCAACTGGTCTTTCTTTCCGGCAACCTGTTCCCAGTCGCTGTCCGTGAGCTTGCCCCACTGTTCGCGGGCCTTGCCCTTCATCTGTTTCCAGTTGCCTTCAATTCTGTCCCAATTCATAGGGGTCTAATTCTCCTTCAAGCATTCGAACAGCACGCTCAAAGCCACTCACGGAGTCTCGTAAGGAGCTGATTCGGCGGGAATTCACGAACGGGTAACGAAGAAAAACTTACGATCCGGCGCTTGTCACTGTTGAGTCCCCTGATAGAAAAATTGCCCGCGTCGTGATACCAGTAGAGATTGGCTCCCATCTTTGAAACTAACCTGCCGGGCGTGGAGCGGTACGCGCGCGGCAAAGTGCGCGACGTTTATTCCGCCGGCGAGTACCTGGTCATCGTCGCAACCGATCGCCTGTCGGCATTCGACTACGTTCTCCCGACGCCGATTGCCGACAAAGGCCGGGTGCTTACCGCCCTGACGCTGTTCTGGCTGGAACTGTTGCGGGATATCGTTCCCAATCACTTCGTCTCGGCGGAGGTCTCCGATTATCCGCGTGAGTTCCATGCCTATCGGAATCAACTGGAAGGCCGATCGATGCTGGTTCGCCGGGCCCGGATGGTGGAGGTGGAGTGTGTGGCGCGGGGTTACGTTTCGGGGTCCGGATGGAAGGACTACCGGCGTGAAGGACGCATCTGCGGCATTGAGTTGCCCACTGGATTGATCGAGAGCGATCAGCTTCCAGAGCCCATCTTCACGCCCGCTTCGAAGGCGCAATCCGGACATGATGAGAACATTTCGTTTGAAACCGTGGCGCGCCAGATTGGCGAGCCTCTGGCGGCGCAGCTCCGCGATCTGACCCTGGCGATCTACAAGCGAGCCGCGCAATATGCCGAAACACGCGGGATCGTCATCGCCGATACCAAGTTCGAATTTGGTTTCGCCGGGGACCAATTGGTGCTGGCGGACGAAGTGCTGACGCCGGATTCCTCCCGCTTCTGGCCGCGCGCCAGCTACCAGCCGGGCGGGCCGCAACCCTCGTTCGATAAACAGTACGTGCGCGATTATCTGGAATCCATCCATTGGGACAAGCGGCCTCCGGCGCCCGCGCTGCCTGCCGAAGTGATGGAGCGGACCAGCGAAAAATACCGCGAGGCGTATCAGGTCTTGACGGGGAAGGCGCTTTGAGGCCGTTGAAGTGAACATGAACCCGGAGAAGTTAGCTTGAATTGGATCGACCTGGTGTTGGTGCTGGTGATCGCAAGCTCGGTGCTGGCCGGATTCGCGGCCGGCTTCGCGCGCGTAGGCGTGGGTTTTGCCGCCATGATCGTCGGGATGTTTTGCGGCTTCTGGTTTTACGGCATCGTGGCCGCATACGTCATCGATTACGTCAGCTCGCGCGCCATTGCGAATCTAATCGGGTTTTTCGTGATCCTGGCGGCGGTTCTGGTGGTGGGCGCCATCGTAGGCACGATTCTGGCGAAATTTTTCAAATGGGTCGGACTGTCGTGGCTGGACCGGTTGCTCGGCGGCGCCGCTGGGGTGGTGCGAGGCTTCGTGATCGCCGCCGCGATGGTGACGGTCCTGCTCGCGTTTGCGCCTTCGCCCCCACCGCCCTCGGTGGTGGATTCCAAGCTCCTGCCCTACGTAATCAGCGTTTCCGATGTGCTGGCGGCACTGACACCGCGCGAGATTAAAGACCAGTTCTACGCCACAAAAGACAAAGTGCAAGCGGTTTGGTCCGCGCACAACACGCGCAAGCCGGCGGAGCTCCGGCACGAATGAACCTGCTGATTTTCGATCTGGACGGAACGCTGATCGACTCCAAGCTCGATCTGGTGCACTCCGTCAACGCCGCCCGCGGGCTGATGAACCTGGAACCAATTTCAGAAGAGCTGGTCTCATCCTATGTGGGCAACGGTGCGCCGGTGTTGATGCGGCGCGCGCTGGGGCCGGAGGCGAGCGAAGCGGACGTGGCGCGGGCGCTCGAATTTTTCCTGCGCTATTACCGCGCGCACATGCTCGACAACACGCGGCTCTACCCTGGCGTGCGGGAGGCGCTGGATCGCTTGCTGGCCAGTGGCGCGACGATGGCGGTGCTCACCAATAAGCCGGTGCGGATCAGCCGCGCGATCGTGGAAGGGCTGGGGCTGTCGAAACATTTCTTCCAGGTTTACGGAGGGAACAGCTTCGAACAAAAGAAGCCCGATCCGATCGGGATTGAAACGCTGCTGGGTGAGAGCGGAGCGCCCCGCGGGCGCACCATCATGGTGGGAGACAGCGGCGTGGACATTCGGACGGCGCGCAATGCCGGAGTGACGGCTTGCGGCGTGTCGTACGGATTTCAGCCGGAGACTTTTATCGCGGATCCGCCGGATCTGGTGGTGGACAATATGATGGAGCTGGCGGAGTACGTTCTTACGCGCGGTGCCTAGCTGCCAAAATGTCGCTTACTGACGTGCGCGGTTCAGTAGATTCCGCGTGTTACAGAACCGCGACCGTTAGCAGGATGCTGAAAAAGGCGAAAATCCGCTTGCTTACGCGCGCGGCTCAGAATCGCAGCAGCGTGTTTGCAGGTGTTTACAGAGCCGCGACCGTAAGGGAGTCGGTCCCTAACGGCCTTTTTCAGCAGCCTGTTAGGGAGCGACCTGTGTGAAATCGGCGAGCTTTTGAAGTTTGGCCCATGCCGCGCCGGAGTCGATGGATTCGGCGGCGCGCTCCATCGCGACTAGCGGGTTAGCGGCAAGGCCCGCGGCCAGTAGAGCAGCGGCACTATTTACTAGAACGATGTCGCGCTGAGGACCGGGCCGGCCTTTCAAAATCGCTATCGCCAGCTCGGCGTTGTGCGCGCCATCGCCACCGCGCAGGTCCTCCATGTCAGCTAGCGGAACCCCGAAGTCCGCGGGGGTCCAATGGAAGGAACGCACCTGGCTGCCCGTGATCTCGAATACGAGTGTTGTTCCCGTAGTGGCGACTTCGTCCAGACCGTCGCCGTGAACAACAAACGCGCGTTCCGGTCCCAGCCCCGCCAGCGCATTGGCCATCAGCTCCGCCGTGTGCGCGGAAGGCGCGCCGATCAGCTGGCGGGTGGCGCCGGCGGGATTGGTAAGCGGGCCGAGCAGATTGAACGCCGTGCGCATCTTGAGCTCCAGCCGAGCCGGCTGCGCGTGTTTCATGGCCGGATGAAGCAGAAGGGGCGAAGAGGAATCCAATCCCGATTTCGCGGATGGCCTGGGCGATTCGTTCGGGCGGCTGCGACACTTCAACGCCCAAATGTTCCAGAATATCGGCGCTGCCGCAGCGCGTCGAAAACGATCGATTGCCGTGCTTGGCCACGCGCGCTCCCGCACCCGCCACGACGAAGGCGGCTATGGTGGAGATGTTGAATGTGGAACCGGCGCCACCGCCCGTTCCGCAGGTATCGAGCAGAGGCTCGGGTTCCACGCAAGCGTCGATACGAATGGTCTTTTCGCGCATGGCGCGAGCGAAACCGAGCAGTTCCTGGGGCGTCTCGCCCTTCATCCGCAAGCCCATCAGAAAGGCGGATATTTGCGCCGTAGTGGCCGCGCCGCTCAGAATAATGAGCATGGCTTCGTGAGCTTCTGGAGCCGACAAATCCTCGTGCGCGGCAATTTTTTGGAGGAAGGGCCAGAGCATGGAAGGCTTTGGTTTCACGTTACCATGAGCACAGGGAACGAATTCATGAGGCTGGCCGCGGTTGTGATGGCATTGACGATTTCGGGGTTATACGCGCAAGAACATCCACGTCCTGGAGCGGGCGCACCGCGTGAAGCTGGAGCGGTGCCGGCGACCAGCGGCTCCCGAAGCGCCGCCTCCCGTGGAGAAAACTTCCAAGACCAAGCATTCCATCCAGATCAATGGAAAAACGCTGGACTATACGGCGACGGCCGGAACATTGCTTTTGAAGAAGGACGACAAGCCCTGGGCCAGCATGTTTTACGTCGCATATACGGTGGACGGCGGCGCGGATGGAGCGAAGCGGCCGATCACTTTCGCATTTAATGGCGGGCCCGGATCTTCGTCGGTGTGGCTGCACATGGGCGCGCTGGGGCCGAGGCGCGTGGTGCTGGGGCCGAACGGCGAGCAGCCCAAACCGCCCTATCATCTGGTGGACAACGAGGACACCGCATTGCAATTCACCGACCTGGTGTTCATCGATCCGGTAACCACCGGTTTCAGCCGCGCGGCGGCGGGCGTGAAAGAATCGGAATTCCATGGATTCGACGGCGATCTGAACTCAGTGGCCGAATTCATCCGGCTTTATCTGACCCGCTCCGAGCGATGGGGATCGCCGAAGTTCCTGGCGGGCGAAAGTTACGGAACCACGCGCGCCGCCGCGCTTTCGCAGCGGTTGCTGGAGAACGACGGAATCTATCTGAACGGCATTACCTTGATTTCCACCGTGCTCAACTTTGAAACTATCTCGTTCGCTCGCGGCAACGATCTGCCGTACGCGCTGTTCCTGCCGAGCTACACGGCCACCGCCTGGTACCACAAGAAGCTGCCCAAAGATCTGCAGGGAGATTTGGAGAAAGCGCTGGGCGAATCGCGGCGATTCGCGGGCAACGAATACAACGCGGCGCTGATGAAAGGCGACAAGCTGACGACGGCCGAGCGGACCAGTGTGGTGCATGAGATGGCCCGCCTGACGGGGCTGTCGGAACAGTACATCAGCGAGTCTAACCTGCGTGTGACGGAAGACCGGTTCACCAAAGAACTGCTGCGAGATCAGCGAAAAACGGTGGGCAGATACGATAGCCGGCTGGAGGGCGAGGACATCGACGCGGCCGGCGAGTCGCCCGAATACGATCCCAGCTATGCGTCGGTGCAAGGCGTTTTTACGGCGATGTTCAACAATTATGTGCGCGTGGATTTGAAATACGACAGCGACGCGCCGTATCAGGTGCTGACTGATAAAGTGCGGCCGTGGAGTTATGACCGCTTTCAAAACCGGTACGTAAATGTCGCCGAGATGCTGCGCCAGGCAATGACGCAGAATCCGAACCTGAAGGTGATGATCGCAAATGGCTACTACGATCTGGCGACGCCCTTTTTTGCAACCGAATACACGGTGAACCATATCGGTCTGGACCCGGGGCTGAGCAATCACATCAACTTGACGTACTGCGATGCCGGCCACATGCTGTACACGCAGAAGAACTGCCTGGATGCGCTGCACGGAGCGATGGGGGAGTTTTATGAGAAGGCGCTGCCGACGCCGTGAAGAACGACTCCCTCACGGTCGCGGTTCGGTAAACCGACTCCCTCACGGTCGCGGTTCGGTAAGAGGCGGCTGGTGCGCTACCGTCACCATGGAGGCGAAACGGGGATCGCGCTCGAGCGATTTGAGATCCGGATCTTTTCCCAGTCCCTGGCGAGTTTCGGCTGGTAGGGCGTGGTCCAGCGCGAAGCGCAGATTGGTGACCGCGGCGTCACGCTTGCCCTCCAGCGCAAGGACAGTAGCTAATTCATAGGCGGTGCTGGCGGTGTCGGGATGATTGGGCCCCACCGCCCGGCGCAAACCGTCGAGCGTTTTCTCGAAAAACATCTCCGATTCGGAATAGCGCTTTTCTTTTTTCAATACTTCCGCCAAACCCATCGTCGTGGCCAGCGTGTCGGTATGGCCCGGCCCCAGGGTTCGCTGCTCGGTTGCGAGGGTCTGGCGAACCAGTTGCTCGGCCTCGGAATACTTGCCCTCGTCGGTCAGCGTGTCGGCCAGGTTTCCCATGGTGACGAGCGTGGAACGATGTTCCGGACCGAGTTTCTTACGCTTGATTTCGAGCGTCTCACGGAACAATTGTTCGGCTTCGGGATAACGATTCTCGTCTTTTAGGGTTAATGCCAGGTTCCCCGCCACCAATAGCGTACGAGGATGGTCCGGACCTCGCACGCGCCGCAACTGCGGAAGTATGTCGCGATATAGCTTCTCGGCCTCGTCGTAATGGTGCTCATAAAGCAGCGTCGACGCCAGGTTGCCGGTATCGTCCAACGTCTTCAGACTATCCGGGGCCAGTTTACGCCGATCGATTTCCAGCACCTCGCGAAAAGCATTCTCCGCATCGGAATATTTTCCTTGATAAGCGGAAACAATTGCCGAATCCTGAAGAGTATCTATGTAGAGTTGATCCTGTTGTCCAAATGCTCGTTTCGTGGTGTCCAGAACGTTGCGATCCAGCTTCTCCGCCTCCGCGTAGTGGCCCTCGTTTTGTGTAATCAATGCCAGCTTTGACATGGACGCCAGAGTGTCGCGATTCTGAGCGCCCAGCACACGGCGGCGGATGTCCACCGTGTCGCGAGCTAATTTCTCCGCTTCTGAATATTTGCTCTCCTCGTCCAGAACAATGACCAGATCGTACATGGATTTCAACGTATCGGGATTATCTGGGCCGAGCGCGCGGCGGCGAATGGCGATGGCGTGCCGCAGCAGAGATTCGCTCTTCGAATATAGGCCCAGGCTCATGTAGACGTTGCCCATGACGTGCATCATCTGGGCCTGTAGTTCCGGTTCTTTCGCCAGGCCAGTGTCGATATCCTGCGATGCTTTGTCGAGAATTTCGCGAGCGCGGATGTCGTTGCCACGCGCTTCACTCGGGTCCGACACCTTGAACATGCCGGTCATGAACGCGGTGACCCTGTCCGCGCGATCGCGCTCCAGGCGGACCCGCCGCAGTTCGATGGTTTGTGTCACCGCAAAAGCGATGAGCAGCACGGCGGCGGTAGCTGTAACTCCGACGGCCACACGGTGGCGGCGAATGTACTTGCGAGCTCGATATCCGGCGCCGGCGGCGCGGGCGTGCACCGGCTCATGGCGCAGATATCGCCCGATGTCGGCGGCCAGCTCGGCGGGCGTCGCGTACCTGCGGGCGCGGTCCTTCTCCAAAGCTTTAAGGGTGATCGCGTCCAGGTCACCGCGCAATTGCCGCACCAGCGTGGGAGCATCGGCACCGCGGTTCCGGGCGGCATCGCCGGACGCTCCGGCCAGCGTACGCAGCTTGGTGCTGGGCCGCGGAGCATCTTCCTCACGCAGCTTGCGCTGAACCTGATCGAGAGGGGTGGTGCTGAAGTCCAGCGGCAGCGCACCCACCAGCAGCTCATACAGCACCACTCCCAACGAGTAAACGTCGGTGCGAGTGTCGACGTCGGCGCCGGCTGAGTCGGCCTGTTCGGGGCTCATGTAACCGGGGGTTCCAACAATGGTTCCCACGCGTGTGAACATGGTGCCGTCCGAGAGCCCCTGTGCGGTTGCTTTGGCCACGCCAAAATCGATGATCCTGGGCATCGGTACACCGTCAATTTCGCCAACCAGGATGTTGGAGGGTTTCAGATCGCGATGCAGGATGGCCTTCTGGTGCGCGTGCTGCACCCCCTCGCAGACGCGAACCAAGAGCTCCAGCCGCTCGCGCATGGTCAGCTGGTGTTTGTCGCAATATTTGGTGATGGGAATGCCGCTGACGTACTCCATGACGAAGTACGGACGGCCGTCGGGCATGGAGCCGGCATCGAACACCTTGGCGATGGCGGGGTGGTCCATCAGCGCCAGCGCCTGGCGCTCAGATTCGAAGCGCGACACCACTTCGTGCGTGTCCATGCCGGCCTTGATCAGCTTGACGGCTACGCGGCGGCGAACGGGCTGCTTTTGCTCGGCCAGCCACACTTCACCCATGCCCCCGTGGCCCAGGCGCTGGAGCAGATGATAAGGCCCGATAACCGTGCCCGCTAGGGAGTGGCGCGGACTAAGGGTACGGGTGAAGAACGGGGTTTCGATGTCGTCTGCGTTGGGCGAGCGTTCGCCGCCTTCGTCACTCGGGTCGTTTGCTCCGATCGGGTCGTTTGCTCCGGATTGGTCAGCAGACACGGCGGATCTTCCTCTTCGAGGGTTTCTTAGAGTTTAGCAGTCTGTGTCGAAAGTCCGAAAAGACCGCTTGCTGACGCGCGCGGCTCAGTGGACTCTTCGCGTTACAGAGCCGCGACCGTCAGGGAGACGGTTTCGACACAGGCTGCTAGCCCAAGAGGGAGCGAATCCAGGTTGATCGATTAGGCCGATCGATTATGCGAGCGCGCCCTTGTACAACACGAGCAGTTTGGCCCAGGCCTTTTCGGCTTCGGGCTTGTCGTACGTGGGCGTTCCATCCGCCTGCTTCGGCATATCGGGTACGCACCAGCCGTGAAAGCAAGTCTCGTAAACTTCGATGGTCGCCGGATTGTTGGCTGCTATGAACGCCGCTTTCAGCTTGTCCTTCGCGTCGGGTTGCCGCACGTCATCGCTATGCGCAACGCCAAAATACATCTTCGCCTTGATCTTGGGTGCCAGGAGATGCGGACTGTCGGGCTTGTCGGTGACCAAACCGCCGCCGTGGAACGAGCCGCCGGCGCCGACGCGATCGGGCAACGCAGCGCAAGTCTTCATCACCAGCGGGCCACCCATGCAGTAGCCTTGCGTGCCGATCTTCTTCGACTTGTTCACCTGCTTCTGCGCGTCCAGGAACCCGATGTACGCGACAGCGTCGCTTTCGGCATGGCCAGTCGCGGTCACCGATTCCATCAGCGGCTGGATCTTACCGCGATCCTTGGCGAAATCGACCGTGGATGCATCCGTGAAGAACGGAGCTTTGCCCATGCGGTAGAAGGGATTCGGCACCAGGACGGAATATCCTTGGGCTGCCAGGCGCTTGCCCATCTCGCGCATGGACGGCCGTAAGCCGAAGGCGTCGCACCAGAGCAAAACGCCGGCGTGGGAACCCGAGGCCGGATGAATAAAGGCAGCGTCGCAGGTGCCGTCGGGGGTTTTGATCTCGACATCGGTCTCGACAACTGACGCAGCCGAAGCCGAACCTGCGACGGCAAGGCCTGCCGCTACGGAAGTTATGAAGTCGCGACGCGGAAGTCCGCTCGAAGATTGGTTCTCTTTTGGATCTTGGGGATCGTTTGCCATTGGATTCTCCTATGTGACAGTGTATCTCCCAATTCCATTATTTGGGGCGGCCCTTGAATCCCTGGGTCAGCGTTTGAATTTTGTAAATGCTCATCGCGGTATTCCGTACGCCTTCGGCAGTCTTGATCTCCTGACCGTTGGCGTCCTGCGCGCCGATGCAGGCGGCGTAGAGGGTCTTCTTGCCGGGGCCGGAGAACGCCACGCTGATGACGGTGCGGGGTGTTGGAATCATGCCCAGATATTTTCCTTCGGGACTGAGTATCTGAATGCCGCTGGCGGTGTCGAAGATGCGGCCCATGGAGTCGATCGCCATGCCGTCGCCGTTTCCACCGCCTTCGAGCTTGCCGAATTCCCGTTGATTCTTGACGGAGCCATCTGGTTGCACATCGTAGGCCATGATCACGGGGCCGTTGGTGACGTAGAGGGTCTTTTCGTCCGGGCTGAGGTTGATGCCGTTGCTGCGTACTTTTTCGCCGATGCCGATCACGTCGCCACCGGGCTTGATGTAGAACACGCCGCTGCCGGTGTTGGTGGTGAAATAGACGCCGCCCTTCTTGTCGGCGATCAGGTCGTTCACGCGGCCGAGCCCCATGCCCATGAAGCTGCTGGCGAGAACTTTGCGCTCGGGCGTCAGGGCCGCGACGTCCGTGGGCTCCTTGCAATCGGCCGGCTTGCCGCCCATGTGGCCGCCCGGATCGGTACAGGTTCGCTCATTCACGATGATGGCGCCCTTGGGGCCGATGGTGACCGCGCCGGGGCCGTGGCCGTTCGAGAGGAAGACGGAGAACTTGTCGTTCTTGTCGAGCATGTTGACGTGATTGGTCTGCTCCTGCGCGAACAGTAAACCCCCTTTGTAGCCCACGATGCCATCGGCGTTCGAATCGCCCTGCCAGACCAATTTCCACTGCGCGCCTGCGGCGATGATGCCCGGGATAGCCGTGACGGTCACCTCTTTTGCGGGCGGAGGCTGTGTGAATCTGGGCTGCGCTACAAGCTGGGTGAGGCAGAGAACGGATAGGAGAACAAGTTGCGTCGTCGAGGACATGATGTTGTTATACCGCAAAGCTTCGTTCACACGAGTGTGAACGCGGCAGGCGTGGGCGCGTGCGCCACAAGGGTATAATGGGGTGTTCCGCCTCTGAAGTAAATCATGTTCGATAACTTATCCGACAAACTGCAGCGGGTTTTCAAGAATCTTCGCGGCGAAGGGAAATTGACCGCCGAGAATATGGACGCCGCGTTGCGCGAGATCCGCGTGGCGCTGCTCGAGGCCGACGTCCATTTCCGCGTGGTGAAGCAGTTCATCGAAGCGATCAAGGAAAAGGCGCAGGGCGAAGAGGTGCTGTCCGCGCTTTCGCCCACCCAGCAGGTGGTGAAGATCGTCCGCGATGAGCTGGTGAAGACGCTGGGCAGCCATCAATCGAAGCTGCGCATGGGCAACGAGCCGCCGACGGTGATCATGATCGTCGGGCTGCAGGGATCGGGCAAAACCACCACTACGGGCAAGCTGGCGCGCTGGCTGTCGAAGAACGGGCATAGTCCGATCATGGTGTCGGTGGACGTTTACCGTCCCGCGGCGCGGCATCAATTGAGCGTAATCGCGCGCGACATCAAGCTCCCGATTTACGATGGCACGGCCGAGGAGACCAAGCCGCTGGAATTGGCAAAATCGGCGTTGCGGGAAGCCCGGCAGACGGGCCGCGATGTGGTGCTGGTGGATACGGCGGGACGGCTGCACATCGACGATCAATTGATGCTGGAGCTGCAGCAGTTGAAGGACGAGTTCGGTCCGACGGAAGTCTTGTTCGTGGCCGACGCGATGACGGGCCAGGACGCAGTGAAGTCGGCGGATGAGTTTCACAAGCGCCTGGGCATCACGGGAGTGATTCTCACCAAGATGGATGGCGATGCGCGCGGCGGCGCGGCGCTTTCTATCCGGTCCATCACCAATCAGCCGCTGAAGTTCGTGGGCGTAGGCGAAAAGTTCGACGCGCTGGAGCCGTTCCATCCGGATCGCGTGGCGCAGCGCATCCTGGGCATGGGCGACATGCTGTCGCTGATCGACAAAGTACAGGAGAATATCGATCAGAAAGATGCCGAGGAAATGCAGCGCAAGCTCATCGACAACGAGTTTACGCTGGCCGACTTTCGGGATCAGTTGCGGCAGATCCGCAAGCTGGGGCCGCTGGAATCGCTGTTGGGGATGATGCCGCAGATCGGCGCGATGAAAGATCTGAAGAACATGAAGGTGGATGAGAACGAGATTACGCGCGTGGTGGCGATCATCGACTCGATGACGGCTCGGGAGCGCGCCAATCACATGATCATCAACGGGGCCCGGCGGCGGCGAATCGCCAAGGGCAGCGGCACCAGCGTCCAGGAAGTGAATGCCCTGCTGAAGCAGTATGCGCAGGCCCGTAAAATGATGAAAAGCCTCACTGGCGGTGGGTTTCTGGGCAAGCGGCTGGGCAAACTCAAGCTCCCGATGATTCAGTAGGAAAGGCTGATGCAGTAGGAGAAAGCTGCTACAGTAGTAGGAAGCATGCTAATGATTCGCATGGCGCGTTTTGGCGCCAAGAAAAAGCCTTCGTACCGCGTTGTGGTGATCGACAAGGAGCGCGCTCGCAATAGCCGCTCGGTGGAAGTGGTGGGCCTGTACAATCCGGTCAGCCATCCGCAGGTTGTCAAGCTGGACCACGAACGGATCGCCTATTGGATGAAGAACGGTGCGCAGCCGTCCGACACGGTGACCCGGTTGATGAAGAAGAATCCGGCTCCCGCGCCCGAACCGGTCACTGCATAGAGCCGGCGGGGCCGCTTGCTCACGCGCGCGGTTCAGTTGACCAGGCGCAGCGCCCAGCTGAACGTCACCACCGCCGTAGCGAAGACCACCACCACAATTACCAACTGTGGGCCAGTGAGCCCAAAAACGGGACGCGTGTCCGCTGTCGCGATCTCGGGCGGCGCGGGCTCCGATTCTTGTTCCACGGGCGAGACCGGTCTTGAATTGCGATCGCGATGCAGCAGGTTGAGCTGCGCGATGGTCCAGGCCAGGAACGCAAAGTAGAAGATGGCGAAGTATGCTCGCAAGTGCGGCAGCTCGCCGCTCTGGAAGATTCCCTTGTAGATGAGTGCCGCGAGGCCAGTTTCCGCGACAATTGCCACATAGAGGAAGTACTCAAAGGCCGTGGTCGTCTTGCGGGGCTGGTGAGAGTCCATGGGGATCGGCGGATAACGGTCTATCGGCTATTTCACTTGCGGGTGAGATAGGTGGAACACCCGACAAAGCGTTACTTGGCGCTTACCGCCCAGCTCGGAAGGTTGCTATTGAAGGTCTTCTCGATGGCTACTTCCAGCATCAGAACAGGATTGCCCGAGTCCTGGTAGGCCGCCAGGACCTTAGCGTACCGCGCGCGATCCGTCTGGGCGCGATCGAGCAGGGTGTGCGGTTCCACGAACCATTCGACAGGGCTTTGCTGATAGAGGCTGGAATTACTGATGAAATCGACGTAGTCGGCCAATATCCTGTCGCTCTGGGAACCAGTGGGCACCAGATCGAGCAGCGACGTATAGACGATGCACTTCTCGTGATAGAAGGCGGCGTCCGACTCCTGCTGATCCTGCGTCCAATCGGCGATCAGATTCAGATAGTCGGCAAGCTGCTGCTGCCATTCGGGCGTCGAGCGGTCGGCGTCGGAAAGCAGTTGGGTGCTGGACGCAAAGCGGAGCTTTGTCCCGGCTTTGAGCAGTTGCTGCGCGGTGGCGGATTGCCAATAACGATCCAGCTTCGGGGTGGTCGGTTTCGGTGCGGGAGCCGTGGCAGAGGAATTAGCGGGCAAAGCCACGACGTCGGTCACGCAGCCGTGGCTCTTCTGGCGGTATTTTTCGAACGAACCCTGGACCCCGGGCCCGCTCAGAACAGAAAGCGCGGGTAGCGAAGCGGAGAAAGAACGGTCGTCCGGCTGCATGTTTTCGAGCACGCCGCTAAATCGGGCCCACAGGATCTGACGTTGCAGTGCGGTGACGCTTGCGCTTTCGATGGCTCCGGCGAGCGGCGGGAGCTGCGATGGCGACGCTACTTGGCCCAGCGCATCCAGTAGTAAGTTGACGTGCTGCTCTTTCGCCCGTTCCTGCGGTGAGAAGGCGCCGTTGACCACGGCGCTCAAAGCTTGATAGAAGGCGGACGGTTCGTAGATTAACGCGTCATCGCAGGTGAGCGGCGCGAGGGTCGGTTTCACCATTTGTCCAAAAAAATCGCGGGTCTGGGACGGATCGAGCGGCAGCATGGCTCGCACCGCGCGGCTCTGGAGCGATAACGCATCGAGTTGCAAGGCGTAGGCCTGGCTCAACGATCCGGATGCGGTATCCGTGGTGGTGCCTTGCACGCCTTGCATCCGCACCGGCAATTTCGCGGATGCCGCCAATTGGAAGGCCTGATCGATGAGTTGCTTGCGAGCGCTTTTGTCGGTCAGCCTGCCCGATTCGGCGATCCGCAGCAGGGCGTCGGCGGCAAATTCGGGCGGCGCGGCGTTGGCAAGATCGGCGATAGAGCGAAACGGCTCCGGAAGTTTCGTTTGCTCGGCCCCCGAAAGAACTGAGATGCCGAGCACGGGAATCAGGAGCAGAACGCACAACCGCTTGCTCACGCGCGCGGCTCGGTTACGAGCGAAATCTACGGAGCCGCGCACGTCAGTAAGCGGTGTACGCATAAATTAAAAGTTTACGATGGCGGCGAACGACACCGGGTCCAGGCTGGCGCCACCCACCAGCGCTCCGTCAATCTCATCTTGCGCCATCAGGCCCTGCACGTTGTCGGGCTTCACGCTGCCGCCGTAGAGAATGCGACAGGCATCGGCGGCTTCGGCTCCGAACTGCTCCCGAATCTGCCGCCGGATGAAGAAGTGCGTATCGGCGGCGATCTCAGGCGTAGCCACTTTGCCGGTTCCGATGGCCCAACAAGGCTCGTATGCGACGACCACTCTGCCGAATTCGCCCGGCGTTAGTTGGCCCAGGCAGCCCTGCAGCTGGCGTCCGAGCACCTCGTGCGTCTGGTCGCCTTCGCGCTCGTGCAACTGCTCGCCCACGCAATAGATGGGCGTCAATCCGGCCTCCAGCGCCGCGCGTACTTTCTTGAGCGCGGTCTGCTCGGTCTCGTGGAAGTATTGGCGGCGCTCGCTGTGCGCGACGATCACCCATTGGCATCCGGCTGAGACCAGCATTCCGGCGGAGACTTCGCCGGTGAAGGCGCCTTCGGTAGCCCAATACAGATTTTGAGCGCCGATCTGGATGCGCGTGTCCCGGCACGCTTCGGCGGCGGCCGGGATGTTCACGAAGGGCGGGCAAATCACGATCTCCAGGCGCGTCACATCCGCAACCAGCGGAAGAAATTTCTCAAAGAACGTGACGGTCTGAGACGGCGTCTTATACATCTTCCAGTTGCCTGCCATGATGGGACGTCGCATAGGTTTATAAAAAACGCTCCCTCACGGTCGCGGTTCCGTTAGCGGTCGCGATTCTGTTAGCGGTCGCGGTTCCGTTAGCGGCGGTTCAGTCAGCGGTCGCGGTTCGGTTAGGGCCCCCAGAAAACTTGTTCCTTGGACGATTTTTGCGCCGAAGTTTTCGGCTACGGTCTGGCCGATATCGGAAAGCGTGGAACGCAGGCCCAGGTCAACACCTTCGGGCTTGCGCGGCTGGTAGACCAGCAGCGGAACATACTCGCGGCTGTGGTCGGTAGATGGGGTGGTGGGGTCGCACCCGTGGTCGGCCGTGATGATTAACAAATCGTCCGCGGTCAGCTTCCCGTAAAGAGAGGGAAGCCAGGCATCGAATTCTTCGAGCGCGCGGGCGTATCCCGCCACATCGTTGCGATGTCCGTAGAGCTGATCGAAATCGACCAGATTCACAAAAAGTAGCCCGCTCGCGAGCTCGTCGAGCGCCGCCAGCGTCTTCGCCATGCCGTCGGTATTGTCCTTGGTCTTTTCGTATTCGCCAATGCCGCGTCCGAGAAACACGTCGAAGATTTTGCCGATGCTGAAGACTTCCACTTTGCGGTCCTGAAGCTGATCCAGCAGCATCCCGCGCGGCGGAGGGATGGCGTAATCCTTGCGGTTCGCCGTGCGGGTGAACGATCCCGGTTGGCCGGTGAAGGGCCTTGCAATCACGCGGCCCACTTCCAGAGGTCCGCACAGAAGCTCTCGCGCGGTTTCACAGATCTTGTACAACTCCCACAGCGGGATCACTTCCTCGTGCGCGGCCACTTGAAAGACGCTGTCGGCGGAGGTGTACACAATCGGCTTGCCGGTGCGGACGTGTTCCTCGCCCAACTGCTGGATGATCTCGGTGCCGGAGGCGGCGCAATTGCCAAGAGTGCCACGCCCGATGCGGGTTTCGAATTCCCGCATCAGCTCGGGCGGAAATCCGTGCGAGAACAGCGGGAAAGGTTCCAAGAGATGAATGCCCACCATCTCCCAGTGGCCGGTGGTAGTGTCCTTGCCCGGCGATGCGAGTGCGCATTTACCGAACGCCGCGGTGGGCCGGTCCACGGGGCCGACGTGCGGCAGCGGCTTGAGATTACCCAGGCCAAGCTTCGCCATATTCGGCAAGTGCAACTCGCGGGCCCGCGCGATGTGCCCCAGGGTATCGCTGCCCGCATCCCCATAAGAGGCGGCGTCCGGCATCTCGCCGGCGCCTACGCTGTCCAGTACAATCCACGTGACGCGAGGGAAGGGAGGGGCTGTCATTGATGAGTTGAATTCAGTTGATGGGTTGCAGACTTCAACTGCGCCTGCCCCTTACCGAGGGCGTCATTCACTCGCTCCGTTAACATGTCGACGAACCGGTCCGGAAGAAATCCCACCATGCGGGTGAAGATTTCACCGTTCTTGCCAAGAATTATGGTGGTGGGAATGGAGGAGACTTGCAGTAAGGCCTGCAACCCATCCTCGAAATAGACGTTCTGGCTCCACTTGATCTGGGTGAGAAACGGCTTCACCAGGCTGTGATCTTCGTCGGTATCCACGGCCAGGAAAACCACGTCGCCGCTGTCTTTGAATTTCGCTTTCACCTGCTCGTAAAGCGGATGCTGCTGGCGGCAGGGCGCGCACCAGGTGGCCCAGAAATCCATGACCACCACTTTGCCGAGAAGCGAAGAAAGCTGAAGCTTGTCGCCTTCGAGTCCCGAAAGCGTGAACTGGATCGGATTCTTTAGCTCCGCGTTGGGATCGAATTCACGCAATTCGGCGCGGCGTGCCGAAAGCTGCGAGGATGTGGCGTCGTAAGCCTTGAGGATCAGGTCGCCAAGGCCGGTGTCGGAGCCATGCAGCTTGCGATACAGCTCGCCCATACGGGCACGATCATTGGCGCCCCCGGTGTCGGCGGAGTGCAGACCGCCGATGGTGAAAGCGTCCGCGAGAAACTGGAGCGCCTGCTGATCCTTGCCGGCCGCCGAGAGCCAGCGCGCCGCTTCCCGCGCCGCTTCAACGCTGGGAAAAACGTTGTAGCTGGACTCCGACAACTGGGCGGCATCGTCGTTGCGGCCGAGCAGACCGGTGGCTCGCGCCTGAAGCAAGAGCGCCCGCGCGCGGCCCCGGTCGAAGTCTTCCTTGCGCTTCACCTCTTCCGGTCCACCTCCGGGTTCGAACTTATCGTTCTGGTACGCGGCTTGAATCAGGTCCCCCAAATGGCGCGCGTGATCGAGCGCACGCTGCGCGTTGGGCTTGTCGCCCTGATGCACCAAAGCCGTGGTCACATGTTCCAGCACCTGCAGGTTGTCGGGCTCGCGGGACAGCACTTTTTCGCCGAATTCAATCAGAACGTGGTCATCGTCGAGATCGATCGCCTGCTTTACCAGCGCGCGTTCCAGCTCGGCTCGCCGGGGCGAATTGGGGTACTGCTTCAGATGGTTTTCGATCGCCCGCTGGAACTCGCGGGGACTGTTCCCGACCTCGGCGAGCGCTTTCTGAAGGGCCAGTTGCTCGTCTTGGGACAGCGCTTGCGCGGCCGCTTGGGTAACCAGGAATAAGGCGCAAGCGGCCATGATCCAGATTGCGCCAACCGCTTTCATGATTTCACTGCGGTTCATCACTGCGCTTTCTCCTGGGATGACGCAGGCGGCTTGCGAATCGCGTCGGCCATGGCCGCGGCGCGCTCGCGCGAGATATGCAGATAGCTTTCGTTCTTGGCGATGCGGTCCAGAAGGGGCAGAAACTGCTCAGGATCCACCAGGCGGTTGTGCTCCCAAGTGACCTGCATTTGAAGCAGCACATCGTTTACGCCCAGCTTTTCGAAATGGGCCGTGCGGTCCAGATCCGCGAAATGCTGTTCGGTTTCGGTGATGCGCTCGAACAGGTCCAGCAGCGCCTGGGCGTTGAGGTCCTGCGAATAGTTGAACTGGATTTCGTGGTGCTCGTCGCCATCTTCGAAGCGAAATGTTTTCAGACCCAGGTTGGCGATCTTCAGCCCGGATTCCAGCGGGTGCTGAAAGCGATCGAGCTTCTCGGTAAGATCGAACATCTGCTGCGTGCTGGCATGGTCCAACTGAATCTTGATGGGGTTGTCGTCTTCTTTGGCTTCCTGGTAAGTCACCTCTCCGCCTTGCTCTACGGTGATGGCGACGTATTCGGGCACGCTGCCCTTGAAATACTTGGAATAGAAGAGCCGGGGAGCGGCGCACAGACTGGCCGAGAGTAACAACGCTATGGCAACGGCTCTCATCGCGTCGCTCTCATGCGCAGGTCCGTGGATGTGCGCGTGGCGTGGCAGATGGCGACGGCGATGGCGTCGCATGCATCTTCGGATTCGATCTGAGTCTCGAGCGCAAGCAACGAATGCACCATCAACTTCACTTGTTGCTTTTCTGCCCGGCCGTAGCCCACAACGCTGGTCTTGATCTCGAGCGGCGAGTACTCGCCAACGGAGAGCCGGGCCTCCGCCATGGTGAGCAGCACGACGCCGCGGACGTGCGACAGTTTCAGCGCGGTCTTGACGTTTTGAGCGTAAAATACTTCTTCCACCGCCGCGGACTCCGGGGTGTGCGCTTGAATCACTTCGCGCAGGCCTTGTGCGATGACGAGCAGGCGAATCTCCAGGGGCTGCCTGGGGCTGGTACAAATGGCTCCGGCGGCGATCATGCGATGCGAGCGGCCATCGCTTTCTATCAGGCCATAGCCGGTACGCTCAGTCCCGCAGTCAATGCCTAGAATGCGCAATCGATTCCTTAGATGACCGGCTTCCTCACGGTCGCGGCTCGGTAACGCGCGCTGTGCGCTCCTACGCCATTGCTTCCAACTCTTTTTCGTCGACGTCAAAGTTGGAATAAACATTTTGCACGTCGTCATGTTCTTCCAATGCCTCGCTGAGCCGCAGCATGGCCGCGGCGTTCTTGCCTTCCAGCTTGGTCAGGTTCTTGGGGACCATGGCGATTTCGTCGGAAGCGGTTACGATTCCCGCCTTTTTGATGGCTTCGAGCACCGCATCGTGCGCTTCGGGAGCCGAGATCACTTCCCACTCGTCGCCGTCGTCGCGCATATCTTCGGCGCCCGCCTCCAGCACCAGATTCATGAGCTGGTCCTCGCCGGCTTTGTCCTTTTCGATGATGATCTGGCCCTTACGCTCGAACATCCAGGCCACACTGCCCACTTCTCCGAGGTTCCCGCCATTCTTGGAGAACGCGTGCCGGATTTCGCTTACCGTTCGATTCCGGTTGTCGGTCGCCACTAGCACCAGTACGGCTGCGCCGCCCGGCCCGTAGCCCTCAAACGTTATTTCGTCGATCTGGCCGCCTTCCAGTTCACCGGTTCCGCGCATGATGGCGCGCTTGATGTTGTCGGCGGGCATGCTAGCCGCCTTAGCGTCGGTGACGGCCTTGCGAAGACGGGGGTTCATGTCTGGGTCGCCGCCGCCGCCGCGGGCGGCAATCATAATTTCTTTAATAATGCGGGTAAACGCTTTCCCGCGCTTGGCGTCGGTGGCGGCCTTTTTGTGCTTGATGGTCGCCCATTTGGAATGTCCTGACATGGTGAAAACCTCTAGCTCGCGCACTGCTTTGCAGATACCTGGGGAGCCTAACACATTAGAATATCATGCGAGGCCGTTGGGGACCGCGTTTGGCCCGATCCGCAACTCACCGGGCTGCATTTCGGACTGGGGACGGACATCGCAAGGTCAATTCGTGCGCCCGGATTCTTTCTTGAGCCGCTCGATCAGCTCGGGAGCAATCAGCCGGTCCCACTTCTGGGCCCGGCGGACCGCTTCCCACGCCTTGTCGTATTCTCGGGTCTCGGTCACGTAGATACCAACCATAGATGACAGCGGCTCGTACGGGCAGCTCTTGTCGTCCGCCTCACCGAATTCGATCGACTTCTGGTAAGCCGCCGCGGCCGCAGCATACTCTTTCAGTTGTTGATGCCGGAATCCGAAGAAGCAATACGCGTCAGCCAGCCTTTGCTTCCCGAAAGAATTCAGAGCCATCTCTTGTGTATAAGCCCGGATGGCTTCGTTCTCCTCGCCAGCCTGCTGATATGCCAGGCCAAGGAGGTCAAACGCCATGTGGTTCTTGGGGTCCTTTGCGGCGGCCCTCTCGAAATCTGAGGCGGCCTTGTCGAGCCATGATTTGGTAGTGGGAGGCACTATCCATGGTTCCGTGTTGTAGATCAGGTCGTAGGTTCCCCGATCGTAATACGCCTGCGCCCGGTTGAAGTAAACTTCTGCCTGGCCCGGATTGAGTGCGACAGCCTGGTTGTGGTCCTTGATGGCGAGATCAAACAATCGCTCGTATTCATCGTTCGAGATTCGCTTCAATAGGCGGCCATAACGAGCCTTCTCCGAATACGCGGCGCCGCGCGCTGAATATGCCTTGGCGCGCTCGCCGTCGTCACGCGCCGTCTCGATGGCTCGCGTTGCATCCCGAATCTCGCCTTCGCGGGCGCTAAGAAAATCGACACAGCCAACGCACACGATCAGGCTCGCCAACAAAACAAGGCCGCAAAGCGAAGAACGCGAAAACGGACCCAGCGCAGTACTCGTTCCGGCCACTCCCTGGCGCGGCCGTCCAGCGTCATTCGTACCTCGGGATTCATTCATCGTCGCCACTTATGCCCGAATCAGGCCCCACCGAAAACATCGGCCGGATTAATCCCTTTCTTGATGTTCTGGCGTGAATTCAAGCTAATTCGCTTCCGGCCAGCCAAGCGGGGAGAGACCCCAATTTCGGGGCGAAACGGGCAAGCTTTTGGCTCGGCGGCCCAGCGCGGGTTGCTGCCTCAGAACTATGCGAGCTTTACTACCGTGAAGTGCCTCGCCAATTCGTAGACCTCGAGCGGGATGAACAGGCCGGTTGTAATGATGGTGAAATATTCCGCCCAGTGTTTTCGCAGCAACAGGCCCGTGCCTTCGATCAAGAACAGCCCGGCGTAGAGGAATGTGCCCACGCTCAGCTCCTTCAACTGCTTTCGCGTTACACGGAATATCCCGACTTTATACCGGTGGTCACGAAACTACTTTGAGATACCTAGCGATAATGTCCCATAAAGGACCCTTCCTCAACCACCGTTTCTCGGTATCGATCCGTGGTATACGGGATTTGTTCGGATAGGCGGTGGGAGCGCGCGGGAGGCGAGCGTCACGGGTCCCACACTGCCTCCTCAATGATCCTGTTGGGGTCAGTGCGCCATCGGCGGCGCCACCGTCCCATCGGACCATGCGCCAACCGGAACCATCTGAATTGTCACCCGTTCTTCAGGATCGTCTGTCGCCAGAACCGGCGAGCCCGACAGATTGGCTCCCCAGCTTTTCGCCGCGTCGCCCGGAATGAAAAACATCAGATGTGGATACCAGCTCATGCCTTGATCGCTCAAATACTGGTGCTTCGACAGCATGTAGCACATCGCACCCGGCTCAAGCACGGGCAGTTCCTTCTTGTCCAGTGCCAGTGCGGTCGCCTGGATGATCTCGGTCTTCGATTTTCCCGCCAGCACAAGCTTGGTCTTCATCAGGTAGATGGGCAGAAAGGTTCTTGCGGACGGCGGATTAAAACAAATGGCACCGCGAATCTTGGGATTCCAGAATTCCGGATGATCCGTGGCGGCGCCCCAGGATCGTTCCACTATGCAGAGAAAACCATTGCTGCCTTTCACCGCGGTACGGTATCCCGCGCGGCCCAGCACCATCACTTCGGCTCCATCCGAAATGGAAGCTGGAGCAGCACTGCGCGCCAGCGCGATTTCAGCCTTCTCGTCGGGCATCAAATACTGACCGAGGGGAGCCATGGCGGGATAGGGAGCCTTGTGCGCCTGCGCTTGCGCCCAAGAGGTTGCGCCCGGTATGACAACCAGAACCAGGAATGCTAAAGCGATGAGACTGCTGTTCCTCATCGCATTCCAGTATACGCATATTCTGTGCCGGGTTTCGGACGGCCGATCTCAGGATCGCGATGGCCCGGATAAGCTGGGAAGAGCGATGAAAACGAATGCCACACGTATTCTGGACGACCTGGGAGTTGAGTACGCGCTGCGCGATTATGAAGTGGATCCAGACGATCTAACCGCTGAGACAGTGGCGTCGAAGATCGGGCTCCCCGCCGAGCAGGTGTTCAAAACGCTGGTAGCGCGCGGCGATCGCGGCGGCGTTTATCTGACCATCATTCCCGGCAACATGGAATTGGACGGCAAGGCGCTGGCGCGCGAGACGGGAGACCGCAAAGTGGAACTGGTCCCGCTGCGAGAGGTGCAACAATTGACCGGCTACATTCGCGGAGGCGTCACCGCGCTGGGCGGCAAAAAGTACTATCCGGTCTATGCCGATGAGACGATCGAGCTGTTCGACCTGATCTCCATCTCGGCCGGGATTCGAGGCACGCAGATCCTGATCGCTCCCGCCGATTATTTGCGTGTCACTCACGCGAGTGTGGTGGCAATCGCAAGGGAAAAACAAGCTGGTTCCTAACGTCCGGAGAGTCGGCCAACTCACGATCAAAAATTAGCATGAGATTTTTTCTCAAGATTCTCTTGACGAGTACCAGACTTTAGGGGTATAAAACGGTTTCCCCCATTTGTTGAATGGTTCGCTCACTCAGTCATGGGGTTGGTCTGTGAGCGTTCGAAAGGGACTTGCCAAACACGATGTCCGCTGCTGCTGTTGTTCTTGCTGAAACTCCTTGCTACAGCGAGGCTCCATCTTACATAGAAGCTTCCGTCGCGATTGCTTCTCCGGAAGAGCGTTTATACGAATTGGTTCACGATTTACGCCAGCCGTTGAGTTCCATCGAAGCGATCGCTTACTACCTGGAGATGACGTTGCCCGCTAGCCAATTCGAGGCCCGGCAGCACATGTTGTCCCAGCTTCAACGCCTGGTGGCGGACGCCAATACGATTCTAGAGCGTTCCCTGGGCCCGAAGCGCAAGAGGTGCGCGAGAGCAGCCGGCGCGGGCGCTCAGTAGTCAGCCCTCATCCGGATCGCGTAGCAGCTTTTGGGTCTCGGCGATCTTGTCGCGCATCTCCTTGAGCATCCCAGGCAATCGCGCCAGACTGGCAAGCTGCTGTAGGTATTCTTTGAGCGGCCGCGCCGGAGTGCCCCATACTACTTGATGTTGCCGGACGATCTTCGAAGAGAGAACTCCGCAGCCGGAGCCAAGCACGGCTCCAGTTTCTATGCGCGCTTTGTCTCCGATGCCGACCTGCCCGCCGATAACCGCATAGTCCTCCACCACCACTCCACCCGCCAAACCGGTCTGCGCGGCGATTACGACGTGCTTCCCGATGCTGCAGTTGTGCCCGATGTGCACCATGTTGTCGAGCTTGACGCCGTCGCCGATGCGCGTGATGCCCAGGGCCGCGCGATCGACGCATGAATTAGCGCCGATCTCGACATCGTCGCCGATCTCGACGCGGCCGATCTGCGGAAATTTTTCGTAGCCGTTGGACGTTCGCACGAACCCGAAGCCGTCGGCGCCGAGCACGCAGCCGGAGTGCAGTACCGCGCGATCGCCAATGCTGACGTTGTCGTAAATGGTCACGCGCGGGTGCAGCCAGGAATCCGCGCCGATTTGCACCTGAGCTCCGATGGCGCATCCCGCGCCGATGGATGTGCGCTCACCGATGCGCGCGCGCGGGCCGATACTCGCATGGGGCCCGATTGCAGCCGTCGCTGCGATGCTTGCATCCGGAGCGATTACCGCGCTGGGATGGATGCCTGGAGTGACGGGAGGCGGCGGATAGAGAAGACCGATCACGGTGGCCAAACTGGAACGGGGATCGCTGACGCGAATCAGAGTGCGGCCAACTGAAAAATCATTGGCGACAAGCAAGCAACCCGCGCAGGATCGAGCAGCTTCCTCCGCGGCCTTGCGGTTGGCGACGAAGGCAATTTCGCGCGGACCGGCCAATTCCAGGGTTGCGGCTCCCGAGATGTTGACATCGCCCTGGCCCTCCCATGCGGCATTCAAGTGCCGCGCGATTTCGTCGACTCGCATCACTCCTGTCCACCCCAGCCTGTATCATACAAACTTATGCCTGTTGATCCCTCCGCCTCGGTGGCCGCAACCGCGCGCGTTCATCCGCAAGCGCGCATCGGGCCGCGGGTGAAGATCGGAGAGTTTGCGATCGTCGAAGAAGATGTCGCAATCGGAGCTGAATGCCGCATCGAGCCTTATGTTTATGTGAAGCGCTGGACCACGCTGGGCGAACGCAACGAAATTTCGGCTGGCACGGTGCTGGGAACCGATCCGCTGGATAAGCACTTCACCGGCGACCGCAGCTATCTGCGCATCGGCGACGGCAACATCATTCGCGAGCACTACACCATCTCGCGGGGCACGCAACCGGAAAGTGCCACCGAGATCGGCGACGGCAATTACATCATGACGTCGGGGCACATTGCGCACAACTGCAGGGTTGGGAACAATACCGTGATCGCGAGCTGCGCGCTGGTGGCCGGGCACGTGGAGGTGGGGGATCAGGCGTTCATCTCGGGCGGCGTGGTGATTCATCAATTTTCGAAAATAGGGCGGCTGGCGATGATCGGCGGGAACTCGCGGGTGAACCTGGACGTTCCGCCGTTCTTTCTCTATACCGATTTCAACGTCCGGCCGAATGGGCTGAACCTGGTTGGGCTGAAGCGAGCGGGGCTTTCGCGCGAAGAGATTGCGGCGCTGAAGGCGGCGTATAAAATCCTGTATCGTTCCGGGCTGAAATTGAAAGACGCGCTGGCGCGGATTGCGTCGGAGCTCGACACCGAGCACACCCGGCAACTGGTGAAGTTTATCGAGAGCAGCGAGCGGGGCATTTGCAGGGAATGACGGCTGCGACGCTATTGAAAGACATCCGGGCCCGGCTAAAAGCCGCGGCGGATCCCGAGTTCGAGGCGGGATTGCGCTGGTTCTTCAAAGAGCCGGTAAAACCCTACGGAGTGCGGACGCCATTCCTGCGCGAACTTGCGCGGCTCGCGTACGCGCAGGTGAAGCACTGGCCCGTGGCCGAGCGCGACCGGTTCGTAACCGAGTTGTGGAAGAGCGGCATGCTGGAGGAAGGCGTGGTGGCGACCCACCTTTACCGGCGATTCGCGAAATCGTGCGACGAACGCGAGTTTCGGATGTTCGAGCAGTGGGTGAATCGGTACGTCACCAATTGGTCCAATTGCGACGGCGTATCCACCTGGTTGATTGCGGCCTGCATTGCGAACCGTCCGGGCTTGGCGGACCGGCTGGCCCACTGGACGAAATCGAAAAATCGATGGAAGCGACGATCGGCGGCCGTTTCGCTGATTCAGGAAGCCAAACAAGGCCGCAATACCGAGACAATTTTTCACGTTTGCGGTTTATTGCTCAACGATAGCGACGACATGGTGCAAAAGGGCGTCGGCTGGGTGCTCAAGGAAACATATCCCAAGAAACCGCGGGAAGTGTCGGATTTCCTCGATCCCTGGAGGTCGCGTGCTCCGCGCTTGGTGTTGCGTCTGGCGGCCGAGAAGATGACCGAAGAAGACCGGCGACGCTTGCTGACGCGCGCGGTTCAGAACCGCGACCGTAAGGGAGCCGGTGTTAAAAAGGGGAGCCGGAGTTAAAGCGTAACGTCCAGCCGCCGCACTCCCTGAGGCTCCAGCGCGGCCAGCATTTCGCCCGCGGTCTTTCCCGTCGCCGGATGCCGGAAATCCGGGGCGATCTCAGCCAGGGGCTCCAGTACGAAGCGGCGCTCCGCGATACGGGGGTGCGGCACTTCCAACTCCGCGCTGGCAATCACGCTGCGTCCGTAGAACAAAATATCGATGTCGATATTGCGCGGACCCTTCGGAGCGACACGCCGCCGGCCCATGCGGCGTTCGATTTCCCGGACTCGCGCCAGCAATTGCATCGGAAACAAGCTGGTTTCCACTTCCACCACCGCGTTCAGGAACCACGGCTGATCGAGCATTTCTCGCGGCGCGGTTTCGTAGAGCGATGACCGGCGTACGATGCGGACCTCATCCGACTCCAGACGACTCACCGCGGTTCGCAGATTGGCCTCACGATCGCCCACGTTAGAACCGAGCGCCAGGTACGCCGTTTTCAAAAAAGATCGCTCTGCATCCCCCGCGGCCTGCGCGGGATCTTGAAATATTCGAAGGCCCGGTCCGTGCCAACGCGGCCGCGCGGCGTCCGATCGATGAAGCCGAGCTGCATCAGATACGGCTCGTAGACCTCTTCGATGGTGTCCGCCTCTTCGTCAATGGAAGCGGCAATCGTGTTGACGCCCACCGGGCCGCCCGAATATTTTTCGAGCAGCGTGAGCATGATCTTCTGATCGATTTCGTCCAAGCCAAAGCGATCCACTTCCAGCAGATCCAGTGCACTGGTGGCGGCACGCAGGTCGATGTGACCTTCCGCGCGCACCTGCGCATAATCCCGGACGCGGCGCAGCAGGCGATTGGCGATGCGCGGCGTACCCCGGCTGCGGCGCGCTATTTCTTCGGCGCCATCCAGATCCAGGGTCACACCCAGCAGCTTCGCGGAGCGCTGCACGATGGTGGTGAGCTCCACCACGCCGTAATGATTCAGCCGCAGCACCAGGCCGAAGCGTCCGCGCAGCGGAGCGCTCACCAAGCCTTGCCGCGTGGTGGCGCCGATGGCGGTGAAGTGTGGAATGGGCATGGAGTGCGTGCGCGCACCCGGTCCGGCGCCGATCAAAATATCCATGCGGAAATCTTCCAGCGCGGCGTAGAGGATCTCTTCAATGTCGGGCAGCAGGCGATGAATCTCGTCGATGAAGAAAACCTGGCGCTGGCGAATGTTGCTCAGCACTCCCGTGAGGTCCATCTTCTTTTGTAGAATCGGGCCCGAGGTCTGCTCGAAATCGACACCCAATTCGCCGGCGATGATGGTTGCAAGGGTGGTTTTGCCCAAGCCAGGGGGTCCGTAGAGCAAGACGTGATCCATTGCCTCGCCGCGCCTCTTGGCAGCCTCAATCGCGATGTCGAGGTTTTCCTTCAGCTTTGGCTGGCCAGTGAAATCCGCCAACCGAGTGGGACGCAGCGCAGTTTCGAATTGGCGTTCGCCTTCCAGCGGCGAGGGCGATGCGATTCCGGTCTCACGCATGTTATCGCACCAGCTCCAGCGCTTTGCGGAACATCGGCTCGAAGGCGGAAGCCGGCTCCGCAGTCTTGGCTTTTCGCACGGCAGCCTCAGCCGACGCGCGGTTGCATCCCAGATTGACCAGGGCGGAAAGCACATCCTGCTCGATATCGTTCAGAGCAGGCTCGGTCCTCGCGGAAACTCCGGAGGGCGCGCTGCCCACTCCTAAACCTTCCAGCTTGTCTTTCAACTCCAGAACCATTCGTTCGGCCGTCTTCTTGCCGACGCCGGGAATGCGAACCAGCTGCTCCACCTGTCCGCCGCGAATGGCGTCGATGATGGCGGCCGTCGCCAGACCGGACAGGACCTTGATGGCCAGCGTGGGACCGATGCCGCTCACCGAGATCAGCCGCTCGAACAGCGCCTTCTCTTCCGATGTCAGGAAGCCGAACAGCGCCAGCGCATCCTCCCGCACGTGAGTATGAATGCGCAGCGACACTTCCGCGCCCGCATCGGGAAGCGCGGAAAAAGTCGAAATTGGAATCACAACATCGTAACCGACGCCGGAGGTATCGACGATTACTTGATTCGGATGTTTCTCGAGCAGCTTGCCGCGCAGGAAGGCGATCATCTCTCAGGAATATTATGCGGCATCGCTGCCCGTGGCATTAATCGCTCCCTAACGGTCGCGGTTCTGTAGCAGGCGGAATCTACTGGCATTTCGGCAACATTATGCGGCATCGCCGGCGGACTTCACATGAGGAGCATGAGCGGTTCTTGGGAGCGTAAACGAGAAGCGCGCGCCTTTGCCAGGCTCCGATTCCACCCAGATGGTTCCACCGTGCCGGTCGACGATTTTCTTGCACGTAGCCAGGCCAATGCCGGTGCCCGGATATTCGTCGCCATGCAGGCGTTTGAAGATGCCGAAGATCTGCGCCTGATATTCGGGTGGAATCCCGATGCCATTGTCCTCCACGGAAAACACCCAGTCGCGATCCGCTTCCGCCGCGCTGACTGAGATGCGGGGAGGCTGATCGGAGCGATACTTCAGCGCATTGCCGATCAGGTTCTCGAATACCTGCGTAAGAAACAGCGGGTTGGCCGTCACCACGGGGAGGGGACCGAGTAAGACCTCGGCGCGGGTCTCGGAAATGGCGCTCTGCAGGTTGGTGATCACATCGCCGACCACTTTGTCCACCGGTACGGGTTCGAGCGTTGCATCTCCTACTTCGCCCGAGCGCGAATATTCCAGCAGCGCTTCCACCAAAGCATGCATTCGTTGGGCGCCCGCGACGGCCACATCGAAGAGTTGCCCAGCCTCCTGGTCCAACACCTTTCCCAAATAACGGCTGCGGATGAGTTGCAGATAGTTGGTGACGGTCCGCAACGGTTCTTTTAGATCGTGAGACGCGGCGTAGGAGAACTGTTGCAGATCCTGATTGGTTCGCCTTCAGGTCCTGGTTCAGGCGGCGCAACTGTTCTTCCGACGCACGGCGTTCAGTGACGTCGCGAAAGACCAAAACCACGCCGATAATCTTGCCTTGGGGGCTGCGGATCGGGCGCGGCGCTGTCGTCGATGGGCCGCTCACTGCCATCGCGCGAAATCAGTACGGTATGATTCGCGAGCCCGACAATCACTCCTTCGCGTAGAGCTTTGTCTACCGGGCTGTCCACGCTTTTTCGAGTTTCCTCGTTCACGATACGGAGGATCTCTTGGAGCTTCCGTCCCGCAGCCTGCGCTTCGCTCCAGCCGGTCAGATTTTCGGCCACTCCGTTCATGAAGGTCACTCTTCCCTGCTGGTCTGTCGCGATGACGGCGTCGCCAATGCTGGTGAGCGTGGTATGTAACAAATCGCGGCTGGCGGTGGTGCGGTCGTTAGCCGCTCCTAGGTCCACAATCAGCCGGTCGCGCTGGGCCGTGGCTCGCCCGATATCGAAGGTTGCCAGCAGAAGAAATAAGCACAGAATCCCGCACCCAGAGCGGTAGTCACGCGTGTTCTGGATCCCTGCTCTTGCCGCTCTCGAATGCCTTGCGTCAAGCCGGCGTAGACCTGGTTCTGCAGGTCCACTCCAATCTTGCGAATATCCTCCATGGCGCGCTTGCCACGGTTGGTCTCCACCACGCTCAGCGCTGCCTGGAATCCTTCGTTCTGGCGCAGAGCCACGGTTTCCTTTAGCTCGGCGAGCTTCTCGTCGATCAGGTTACTGAGTGCCGCCACCCGGGTGCGCAGCGCAGGTTCATCGGCGACAGAGGCGCCAAGCGTGGTCAGCTCGGCGGGAAGGGCGGTCACCGCGGCGTTATACGCGTTCAGATATTCGGGATTGCCTGTCAAAACGAACCCACGCTGGCCGGTCTCGGCGTCCCGGACCGAAGACAA
Source organism: Bryobacterales bacterium (assembly GCA_963747945.1). Classification (GTDB taxonomy): domain Bacteria; phylum Acidobacteriota; class Terriglobia; order Bryobacterales; family Bryobacteraceae; genus Palsa-89. The sequence continues at coordinate 15,675 of CAVVHB010000019.1, read as the reverse complement.
CGTCTGTTCGATCTGTTGGAGAAGCGTGCGGCTGTGCTGAACCTGGGGCGCGCTGCGCTGATAGGCTGACCAATCCTGATAGGAGAGAAAACTAACCACTATCAGAATCGATAAAGCGCCGGCAAGATACCACCTGTCGGGTCTTCGAATTCGCCGCAAACTACGCTCCGCGAGAGCTTCGAAAGCTCCCAGTTTACAATCAGGTCCTACGAGCAGCGTAGCAGATGTAGCAAAGTGGATCGGCGTACAGTAAACTCATGGCCCGCCGCCGCTTCTTCGTCGATGCCGTCCAGTCTGGCCGCGCACGGATTACCGGACCGGACGCTCACCACCTGACGCGGGTGCTGCGCGTGGAGCCGGGCCAGCAATTCGAGATTTCCGACAATCACAGCGTGTATCTGGCGGAAGTGGAGAGCGCTCGCAAGGATTTGGTGTCTTTTTCAGTGCGCGAAAAAGTGGCGTCGGCAAAGCCTGTGGTGCGTACCGCCCTTCTGGCTTCATTGATCCGCTTTGAGCGCTTTGAGTGGATGCTCGAAAAGGCCACGGAGCTGGGCGTCGAGCGAGTTGTGCCGGTGCAAGCCGAGCGCAGCGAAAGAGGCTTGGAGCAGGCTGCGGGGAAGCGGATGGCGAGATGGAACCGAATCGTTCGGGAGGCGAGTGAGCAGTCCCGGCGGGCCCGGTTGCCTGAAATCGCGGCTCCCGTTGTCTTGGCTAGCGCGCTCACTATCGATGCCGTTCCCGGTATGGACGGCGCTGGTCGTTTTGTCCTCGAAGAAGCCGAAGCGCCACCCATGCTTCCCGCTCTGCCTGCACATCGCCAGCCGGGCGATCTTGTAGCGGTGCTGGTGGGACCGGAAGGCGGCTGGACCGATCGCGAGCGCGAGCAGATCGCCAGTTCCAATTGGCGCACGGTTTCACTCGGTTCCCAGATCCTCCGCGCTGAGACAGCGGCCATCGCGGCTCTCGCGATCGTCAACGCGGCCTGGGGTAGTTAATATTTTCGGGAGCCATTAGGCCCCCACTTTTCTTTCGCGACCGAGCGTCCTCGCTCACCTGACACGCCCCATCCATCGCTCGCTAGATGTGTGCCCCGGCGATTGAAAATCCGCCGGTTTCACGCAGCTGCACGAAAGGCCCGCGCAGCCCTGTTCTGAAAGCCGAAAATCTCCAAATCCCGGGAAATTCCTGTGGGCGCTCCGCTTAGTCTGTGGCCGCCGGACCAATCGGCAGAAAGAACAACCCACATGAAAAAACTCTCCATTTCGATCGCTGTCCTGGCCGCCGCGGTGGTATCCGCCGGCCCACTCACTCACCGGAACTCTGTCGACACCAATCGGCGGACGGTCCCCTCGACGATTCAATCCCAGATTCCCATGCCGACGTGCCCGCCCGCGTGCGCGCTCCCGACGCCGAGCCCGATTCCCGACTAATTCGAGAATGTAACCCACGAGGACGCAACCCAGTTTCAAGCTTCCATGCCGTGTTGCTATACTTGGCGGCACGGCGTGGAAGTACTTTTTTACATCGAACGGGCTCTCTGGGCTGTTGCGGTCCTGGCCGAGGCGCTGGTCTTGTTTCGCCTTTTCCGCGAGGGGTTAATTCCGAGGTATCCGTTCTTTACGGCGTTCCTGGTGGCTCTGGTAATCGGGAGCGTGGTGCTGATGCTGCCCGACATCAAAAGCCGGGGCTACGCGCAGGCCTACCGCATCGTTGAACTGATCTTGTTTGTCTTTCGCGTGGGAGTGGCCGCGGAACTTTATGAGCAGATTTGCAAGCACTTTCCTGGAATTGGAGTATTTCGGGCCGGGATGGCGGGCATTCTGATTCTGATGGCCGGCTTCCTGGCGGTCTTCACGTTCCGTCCAAACCTAGTCCATCAGTGGGCGTTTCCGCAGACTATCGTGATCATTATCCTGCGCTATCAGGGCGAGATCTTTTCCGGCGCCTTCCTTCTCACGTGGATTTTCCTCCGCTTTGTTCTGAGCATCCGCCAACCCTACCGGCCTAATGTCTTGACCCATTGGACCATCGCGACGATTTACTTCGGAGCCAGTGGAGCGGCTTATGTGGCGGGTTTATTGACGGGTGGAGGAATGGCGCTCCTGCCCATCAATTGCGCAATGCTGGCAGTGGATATTGGCTGCTTTGTGGCATGGTTTCGCCTCATGCGCCGTTCAGGAGAGGAGCCTCCCGACTTCCGGCGGCTTTCGCTTGACCAAGTGGAAGCCGTGGAGCGCTACAACCGCACACTGTTAGAAACCGTTAGGTCGTTACCAGGCGAAATCTCGGCCCGGCAAGCAGAAAATCGAGACACTCCTTTACGTCGCGCGCGGCTACGTTAACGCCAACGGCGTGCCTGCAGCCGAGCCATCGCAGATAAAGCAAGGAAGATTCCGAGATAACCGTCCGCGCCAGAAGGGTCCAGAAGCTCCAATTGTCCTGGGATGCCATGGCCAACGCGCCGAGTTTTCGAGCCGTGCGAATTTCGTGTGTCAGGCTGGTTACGTAGCCGAAGTAACAACGGCGGTGATCCCGCCGCAATCTTTTTGCCGCGGCGCGAAGTCCTTGCTGTATCAGGAACAATTGATCGTCTTCGGCCAGCAGCCGATGCATGGGCGCGTAGCGCTCGCGAACCGAGAATCCCTCTTCATCGAGCAGCGGCACCAGCGGCAGGTCCGCCCCCAGGCGCGCCGATTCGGCCGCCAGCATGCGGATGAACCCGTTGTTAATGTGTAAATCCTGTTCCAAATGAACCGTCGAAATCAAACTAAAACGGGGCACGATTTGAGAAATATATCCGGATCAGTTTCCGTTGTCAAGCCATATTCTATCGTTTTTGATGAGAAGTATTCTTGCTGAAGCCCCAACCGGTGTCGGAAACTCGCTTCTCAAACCCGGACAACCGCCGCGCTTACCGGTTTCGATCCTACCGGAATCAACATGAAAAGCGGACCTTTTTTCCAATGGGCCGCGCCAGTGACGCTTTTAATGCGAATTACCGCCATATCCCCGGACGCCTGGTTCAGTACCAGCGCATATTGATCGTCGGGCGTGATGGCGATACAGGAAGGCTGGGTGCCCACCGGTGTTACCGCCAATACCTTGCTGGTTTCGATATCGAGGATACTAACGTCGGCGGACTGGGGATTCGCCACGAACAAATACCCTGGTGAGGCGGAGGCGGCCATCGCCCCGGGGCTGTGTCCGGCCAGCACGGTTTGCCCTATTTGCGGCGTGTAGTAGGGATAAACCACCACCACGGCATCCATCCCTTCCCCGGTGACAAACACCTGCCCGCCGTCCGCATTAAAGCACAGGTGATCCGGACGCACGGCCAGCGGCAGATTTACAACCAGCCGCCGCCTGGGCACATCGAAGATGGAAAGCATGCGCTGACTGACATTGGCGGCGATGAGTTGCCGTGAATCCGATTGTGCGCGGGCCGCGTCGTGCAGGGGCTGGAATCTAACCAGTCCAATTTCGCCCGTGGTACGCAGCGGAGAAAAGCTGCGCCGGTTGGCGACATCCACGAAAGTGATGGAACATCCGGCGCCTGAGCTGATAGCGGCTGTGCCACCGTCCGGCGAGACATCAAAGTCGGCGGGATCGTCCGCTAATGGAACAGTCCAAGCCACTTGCATCGGATTCAGCGTCAGGCGCACTAACTGCCTCGGTTTTTGACACAGGACATACAACGCGTCCCCGGCAGGCGAAAGTCGCATTTCCAGCGCGGTCCCAGCTACCCGCAGTTTGCGAGCAAAGGTGAGATTGTCCGTGCGGATCTCGTGCACCGATCCGCTGTCCGGTGTGAGCGCGTATACTCGGGCCGTCCGGGAATTGGCCAGCACGGCGGTGGGAGACCCATCTACCCGGATGTGCCGCGCCACCGCGAACACTTCCAGATCCACCGCCGCTATCGCGCCACCTTCCTGGTTCGCGATGAAGGCATAGCCCGAGAATCCCGTGGCCCGGTCGTGACGGCCGCAACTGGTCAGGTTGGCAAGGCCGCCTGCGAGGCCGGCGCCGAAGGCACTTTTGACGAATGTGCGCCGGGTAACCATCTCTCTTGATTCTGTCACAACAGCCATCCGATCCTTCACTCCGGGCTGCTCCTGGCCGGTTCCATCGGACTGGACTCGGTGACGGTCTCCTCCACGGGCGCCGGAAGCACGGGCGGAAGAGATTCGATGGGCTCCGGCCTCCGCAGCTTCTTCCGGCTCTGGACGGCTCTGGCCCTCACCTTGGCGTCGCCGTCCTGCGCCAGCTTTTCCAGAGCTTCTTCGAATTCCAGGTCGCCGATTTCGCCCATAGCCCATGCCGCTCCGCTGCGCAGCGCCGGATCGGAGGTCTCGCCCAACTCAGCCAGACGCAAATAGGCGTTGCGATCTCCCGCTTGGCAAAGACCTAGCAATGCGTTCACCACCACGCGGCCGTTCGGGTCCCGGGTGGCATTCCATAGAATCTTGGTGACATCCGCACCGCGACGTCCCCAAAGAGACTCCACCGCGTTGGCGCGTAGCCTGCTATCTTCCGACGCCAGCAGGGTTTCCAGCCGCGGCAGATTCCAATTCGTCCGCCCGAGCATGAGCGCGGCCTTGGAGCGCACTTTGTCGCTTGAGTGGTTCAGAAACTGAATCAAATAGGATCCCAGGCGGGAGCAGTCTGAAATCGCATCCACCAGTTCCAAAACATACAAGGCCTCATGGCTCTTGATCGCGCTCACTTTACCCGCCGCGTTCGCTATTGCATGGCGGAACAGGCGGACGTCCAGAAATGGCTCAACCCCGGTCACTTTGCGTGCCAGGGACGCGGCTGCGTCCAGCGTCAGAATGTTCTTGTTCAGCAGCAGATCGGCCAACAAGCTGCTGGCCATGAACAGCTCCGCCGCGTATTTCAAGCCCGGCGAATTCTCTTCAGACGAGACCAGAAGCTGTGACGCCGCCCGCGCCAGTCCTGAAGGGTCGCTGGCTTGGAGCCGCTCGATGGCTCGGATGGCCTGCATCCGGTTTTCGGAGTAGGCGGCTAGGGCCTCCCGCAACGACCGGATGGTCGTTTTCTCGTCGGACGCGAGCAGTTCCGGCGGTGGCTTGTAGTACATGCTGGCTGGTGATCCAGAGCGCTGCGGGGCGAGTGCGGCTCGCCGAGCACCCCATGCGCACAGTGTTTCTGTCTCGTCTCTGATCTCGTCTTTATCTTCTCTTCGGCCGATAGATTGTAACCTATAGCGATTGAATTATGATACGCTTTGAAAGTACCGTCGAGCGCTTTCCTTTATATCTCTGAAAACTGGAATATGTGTGTTTTTAGGCCTCTCAGGGTGAAGGAGCCGCAAAAAGTCTCTACATGAACTTTCGCTCGCTGTTTAGCCTGTTCTCATCAGATCTCGCCATCGATCTTGGAACCGCCAACACCCTGGTTTACGCCAAGGGCAAGGGGATCGTGGTTAATGAGCCATCGATTGTCGCTATCAACAAGACCAACGGCGAAGTGGAAGCGGTTGGCAAGGAAGCCAAGGACATGCTTGGCCGTACTCCTGGAAACATCGTCGCTATCCGTCCGATGAAAGACGGCGTCATCGCCGACTTCAAAGTAACCGAGCGCATGCTCAGTTACTTCATCCTGAAAGCGCACGGCCGCAAAGTTCTGGTGCATCCGCGGATCGTGATCGGGGTGCCGAGCGAAATCACTCAAGTGGAGAAGCGCGCCGTTATCGACTCGGCTTATCGCGCCAAGGCCAGCGAGGTGCATCTGGTCGAACAGGCCATGGTGGCGGCCATCGGAGCTGGACTGCCGGTGACCGAGCCCTCCGGCAACATGGTGGTCGACATCGGTGGGGGAACCACCGACGTAGCCGTAATCTCTCTGTCGGGAATTGTCTACTCGCGTTCGGTTCGCGTGGCGGGCAACGCCATGGACGAAGCCATCATGCAATATCTCAAGCGCAAGTACAACCTCCTGGTGGGCGAACGAACTGGTGAAGCGATCAAGATTCAGGTGGGTTCAGCCTATCCTTTGGACAAGCCTCTGACGATGGAAATAAAAGGCAGGAACTTGATTGAAGGCGTGCCGAAAACGCTGACCATCGACGACAGCGAAATCCGTGAGGCGCTGTCGGAGTGCGTGGCAACCATCATGAACGCCATCCGCGTGGCTTTGGAACGGACTCCTCCCGAACTGAGCGCCGACATCAGCGACCGCGGAATTGTTTTGACCGGAGGCGGCGCGATGTTGAAGAATCTAGATAAGCGCATTCGTGAAGAAACGGGTTTACCGGTTTCGATCGCCGAGGATCCACTGGCAAGCGTGGTCTTAGGAACCGGCAAAATGCTGACGGACTTCAAATTGCTCCGGAGAGTCGCAATTGAGTGAGTCGAGTCGCAATTGAGTGAGTCGAGTTACTGTCTGGTAAGCGTGGTGAGGCTCCGCTTACGTGAGCTAACCTGATGTAACGTATGGATTTCTTTCTCAGCCGATACCGCCATCTCACGGTGTTGCTCATCGTGATCACGGCGCAGTTGGTGCTGATCGCCTATCAGGTCAAAACCAATAACGATATTCCGTTGATTCGCGTGTGGGCGGTCACCGCCGTCACCCCCGTGGAGCAGGGCCTGGAGTTAGTTCGCCGCTATACTTGGGGTTTTGTCGAGGATTACTTCGTCCTGCTGGGGGTACGCAGCAAGAACGAAGAGCTGCGTCGCGAAAACGGCCAGCTCAAGATTGAGAACAACTACCTGAAGTCCGAGCTATCCACTGCCGATCGCGCCAGCGCGTTGAGCGTGTTTGAGGCCCGCTCCCCGTCCAAGACCGTGGCTGCCCGCGTCATCGGGAACGGCACCGGCGCCAACTCGAAGGTGGTGTTTGTAGATCGCGGGTCCACCAGCGGAGTGGAAAGCGGCATGGCGGTGGTCACGCCCGACGGGATCGTCGGCAAAGTGGTGGACGCTTACCCCACCGCGTCGCTTGTCATGCTGATTACCGATCCCACGTTTGCCGCTGGTGTCGTTTCGCAAAAAAATCGCGTCCACGGCACCCTCAAGGGACTCGGCCACGCCGAGTGTCTGGTGGATTACGTCCAGAATGAAGAACACGTCGACATCGGCGAATGGTTTTACACTTCCGGCGACGATCGCATCTTTCCCAAGGGCTTTCCCGTGGGGCAAGTGACGGCAGCTCCCAACGGCAAAACATTCAAGGAGATTTATGTTTCTCCCAGCGGAATGCAGGGGGGAGTGGAAGAAGTTCTGATCGTCTTGCAGGGAGTCCATCAGGAGGTTCCGGGCGAGGAAGTCGCCTCCCCGGCGTATGCCATTCTCCCCTCGCCCAAGGAAACCACGCAAACACCCGAAGGCGCTCCGAAACCCGGCGCTCTGGCCACGGACGCGGATCGCCTGCGCGCTATTTACAAGGAAGCCGGGGTAGAGCAGAAGCATACCTACGGGGAGGGCGTGCCTGGTTCAAAGCCGCCCGATTTCACCAAGATTCCTTCCATCCATGGTGTACTTCCACAGGGTGCTCCGTCGCCGAATGCCGGACAGCCATCGGCGTCGGCCGCACGGCCACCCGCCGTTGCAGCCCAAGCTGGGCAAGCGGCGCAACCTGGTCCAGCCCCGGGTGCTCAATCCGGGAGCGTCCCGCCGAAGCCTGCGGCGCCGGTGGTTGCCAAGCCCCCGGTGATTGCAAAGCCAAAGACGCAGGTGCCCTCCTCGGGCGATGAAACCGGTGAGGAACCGGCTTCGGCAACTGATCCTGCTCCGCGCAAGCCTGCGCCTCCCGTGGTGGTGCGGCCGAACACTCAGGTCACTGCTCCGGGGACTGCGCCTGCCCCACCAACTGACAATCAATGACCGAGTACACCGAGCGATTGCTGACCGAAACCCCGCACAAGGACGCGGCCGATCGCTTTCGCATTGTTTGGCTGGTACTGATTCCCCTGATCGCAGTGCTGTCCCAGGTTTATCTTCCGCGCTTTGTTCCGTTTCTTGCCTATCTTGAGTTGCCTCTGCTCATTACCGTGCATTTCGCGCTTTCGAGCGGCGGGCCCATTCCAGCCTTGTTCTACGGGATGTCCATCGGCCTGGTGCAGGACTCCTTATCGCATCAGCCGATAGGGATGTATGGGATCGTGAAGACCCTGGTGGGATACTTCGCGGCCTCCGTCAGCATGCGATTCGACGTCCAAAACCCGGTAGTAACCTTCATTCTTGCGTTCTTCTTTTACTTTTTCCATCAATTTTTCTACTGGGTTCTGTCACGCGCGCTGCTGGGCGAGGTTCTGGGGTTCGATGCACAGCAAACCGCGATGTTTGGGCTATTGAACGCCGCCGTAGCCCTGCCCCTGTTTCGTCTTTTGGATAAACTGAGAGTAGGCAGTTAGAGTTGCCTACATAGAGTTGCCTGCACAAAGCTGAAAATTGTGAAACTTACCGTCGCCCGCGAAGACGATCAAAGCACCGCTAATACGCTTTTGCGCGACGATCGCAAGTTGGCATCGCAGAAGATCGCATTTTTTCAGTACTCTACCATCGCCGTCTTTTTGTTTTTGATCACCGGGTTTTGGGACTTGCAGATCCGCAATCCGGAGGTGTATCAGGAGCGCGCGCTCGAAAACAGCGTGAAGTCGATTCCCGTACTTGCCCCGCGCGGCAAAATTTTGGATCGCGACGGGCGCGTGATCGTCGACAATCATTCCTCCTTTAGCTTGTACCTGTCGCGCGAAAACTTGAAGATGGAGCACCTGCGGCCGATCGCCGAGGGACTGAATCTGGACTACGACAGTCTGGTAGCACGAGTGCGGCGCTTCCAGTCGCGCGGCGCTCCGCAGTACGAGCCGATCCCGATCAAAGAAGAGCTGACGCCGGGCGAGCTTGCTTTCGTCGACGCGCATAAGGACGCCAGCACGTTTCCGGAACTGGAAGTAGTACGCGTACAGCACCGCCTTTACCCCCGCGACGGTATGGCCGCGCACGTCATCGGATACGTCGGCGAGATCAGCGAATCGGAATTGGACTCGCCGGAGCTGGCGCGTTTCCACCAGGGAGATATCATCGGCAAGGACGGCATAGAGCGCGAGTACAACGATCAGCTGATGGGCGTCGATGGCCAGAAACGCGTGGAAGTGGACAGTTTCGGCAACGAGCGCCACGTGCTGGACGACAAAGAAGCCATTCCCGGAAAGAATCTGCAGCTCACCCTCGATCTCGATCTGCAGGCGGTGGCCGAACTGACGCTCGAGAACCGGCGCGGCGCCGTGGTGGCGCTGGACCCGCGCAATGGCGAAGTGCTCGCCATGGTCAGCCGGCCGGCTTTCGACCCGAATCTCTTTGCCGGCAGGATCAAATCGAAAGATTGGAAGGTGTTACTCGACAATCCCGACCATCCGCTCTTGAATCGCGCCATTCAGGCGCAGCAGGCGCCGGGATCGACCTTTAAGCCGATCATGGCACTGGCGGGTTTGGAGAGCGGCGTGATTGACGACAATTTCCGCATCAGCTGCGGCGGCGGCGCCTCTTTCTATGGGCGCTACTTCAAGTGCTGGGGCAAACACGGAACGGTGGACTTGCACCAGGGGCTGGTGCATTCCTGCGACACATTTTTCTACAACGTAGGCAATCGGCTGGGTATCGATCGAATCGCGCAGTACGCCGAGATGGTAGGTTACGGACACAAGACCGGCATCGATCTTCCGCACGAAGCCGAAGGAGTTGTTCCCTCCAGCCGCTGGAAGATTCGCAACTTCCGCGAGAAATGGTATCCCGGCGAGACCATCTCGGTCTCGATTGGCCAGGGAGCCACCACCGTAACGCCGCTCCAAATGGCCTTTGCGATCGGCGGAATGTCGATCGGCGGCATGTGGTTTCAACCTCACCTGGTGAAGGATGCCGTGCGTCTGTTGCCCGCGCGCCGCGCCGAAGTGAACCTCGAGAATATCGGCAGAGTTGTTAGCGGAATGTACGGCGTGGTGAACGAAGGGGGCGGAACCGGAGTTCGCGCGCACCTGCCCGGAGTGGACGTGTGCGGCAAGACCGGAACCGCGCAGCTGGCCTCCAACGATTTGTTGAAAGGCACTTCGTACGGAGCAACCCACAAGGACAACGCCTGGTTTGTCGGCTTCGCGCCCTGCAGCAGCCCCGAGATTGTGGTGGCGACGCTTTTTGAGGGCGGCGAACACGGCCAGCTGGCCGCGCCTATCGTGCGGGATGTCATCAAGGCGTACTTCGACAAGAAAGCCCGGCTGGCCCAGCCTCAACCGCAGATCGCGCGGATTCCCACCGGTCTGTTCCGGCCGCCTCCGCCCGTACCGGCCACTTCCGCTTCCGTGAATCCCTAAATATGGCGGCCCACCGTTCGCTCCGCGACTTCGACTGGCTGATGTTGATCCTGGTGTGCGCCATTTGCGCGCTCGGGGTGCTCCAGATCTACAGCGCCACGCGCGACACGCACTTTACGGAGGCGTGGTGGAAGCAAGGGATCTGGATCTTGGCGGGCTTTGTGGCCTTATGGATCGGAACGCTGATCGACTATCACACTTTGCTTGGGCAGGTGGCGGTCTTCTACGGCCTTTCGGTGGCCACTCTGATTGCCACGTTCGCCGTGGGAACCACGGTTTTCGGCTCTCGTCGCTGGATTGGTACCCCGAGCTATCATATTCAGCCCTCGGAATTCGTTAAACTGGTGATAGTTCTCTTAGTGGCTCGATATCTGTCGGAGCTGAAGGGCGACCAGCTGGAGTTGCCGGATCTGCTCAAGCTGGGCGGTCTAGTGGCGTTGCCGATGATCCTGGTAATGATTCAGCCGGATCTGGGGACGGCGTTGACGTTTGTTCCGATCCTCGCCATAGGCGTGTTTTTGGCGGGGTTTCGCTGGCAGTACGCGGTGGTTATCCTGCTGATCGTAGCAGTGGTGGCGCCCATAAGTTATTGGCTGGTTTTGAAGGATTATCAGCGGCAGAGGGTGGTCAGTTTCCTGGATCCAAGTCAGGATCCGAAGGGATCGGGCTACCAGGTGATTCAGTCGAAGATAGCGGTCGGTTCCGGCGCGCTCTGGGGGCGTGGCGTTACCAAGGGTACACAGACCCAAGGGCGTTTCCTGCCGGTGCCACAGAAGGATTTCATCTTTTCGGCCTTTGCCGAAGAGCACGGGTTCGTGGGCGTCATCGTGGCGCTCGGGTTGTATTTTTTGTTGTTGATGCAGATTGTTCAAAACGCGCAGACCGCGTCGGACAAAGCGGGGATGTACGTCTGCATGGGCGTTGCGGCATTGTTGTTGTTTCACGTGTTGGTGAATGTCGGAATGGTGGTGGGTAGGATGCCGGTCACGGGTATTCCGCTGCCGCTGATGAGTTCCGGCGGATCGAATATTGTAGCGATGTTTTTGATGCTGGGGCTCGTGAACAATGTCCGGCTCCGGCGATTTGTAAACTGAGAGCGCACAGCGCGGGGTGCGCTCGCTAGGAAGTGAAGAATAACGCGGCCCGCTGCGTTGTGCGTGATTAATAAATTGAGTGGCCGAGATACGGCCGGCTTTTAAGAAGATTGAGGGTAAGCGAGTTCGATTCCTTCTGTTTCTGGTCCGCGTCCGGATTTTTTGATCCAAGACCAGCGGTTGGGTTGAGCGCCTCTCGAGTCAGCTAAGGTAACGGTTCGCCGTTGCAGGGTTTTCTCGCTTTCGTGGATCGCCCGAAGGGCGGCCTACCGCGGGTAAGGCGTAAGAGATTAGGGTCTCCGCCCTGTCAGGCTGAAAAGAGCAGGCTGAAAGATTTTGAGTCCGTGCGCTCTGGGCAAACGGTCCTGTGGAGTAATCCTGTGGATCACCCGGGGCGTCGGGCTGACAGTGTTCTCCCTCGCGCCTTCTTCAAGCTCAGGTTCTCGCCATGAACTGTAGGAGCATTCATGAGCAAAGAATTGGTGATTGCAGCGAATCGCCACGAGATCAAAGTGGGGATTCTCGAAGACGACCAGTTGGTCGAAGTGTTTTTCCAGCGTGCCAACGAGTACTCGCTCGCCGGCAGCATTCATAAAGGGCGCGTCACCCGTGTTCTGCCGGGCATGCAGTCGGCCTTCGTCGATTTGGGCCTGGAGCGCGACACGTTCCTGTACGTCTCGGACTTCTCGGACGAGACGGAAGACTTCGATCGCGTAACGGTGAACCGCGAGTCGTCCAACCGCGAGACATCCAGCCGCGAGTCAGGGCGCGGTGAGCGCGGAAACCGCCCGTCGGCCGAGCGCCCCCAGCCGAGCGCCACCAAGCGACCGCCCGCCTGCCCTAGAGGCGGCAGACGTGGCACCCGAGGCGGCCGAAAGCGACGCGCCCGCAACCGTCGCGGGGGCTGCGGCGCCCGAGTCCGGTGCCGCGCCATCGACCGAACGCTCCGATCGGGGAGACCGTGGCGATCGCGGACGGCGTTCCCGCCGCCGCCGTGGCCGCGGCCGTGGTTTCCCGGATTCCAAGTACGCCTCTTCGGACGCCTCCCGTCCGCCTCGCTTCAGCGAAGCGGCGCCTGCGGTGGAACCGAGTGCTCCCTCCATTGCCTCAGTTCCAGCCATGGAAACGGCTCCGCGCACCGCGAGTGCCGGCGCAACGGATTTTTCGGTTCTCCCCGGCGAGTCCCTGGCAAAGTACACGCGCTCCAACATTCAGCCGCTGGATGAAGCGGAGGAAGATGAGATACGCGTTCTGCAGGAGACCAGTGTCGTTCCCGAGCCTGAGATGCCCCTCGCCGAGATTGCCGAGGAAGCAGTTGAGGAGCCGGACGACGCGCCGGTGGCCCCCGATAGTATCGAGGTGAGTGAGATTGTGCCCGCTCCTCTGGCGTTTGAGCCGGAGTCCGAACCGGAAGTCGAAATTATGCTCGCCGAGGAGCTTTTCGTAGACGAGCACGTGGAAGAGATGGATGCGGAGCCGCCGGAAGATCCGGAAACGGAGCTAGCCGAAGGTGAAGCCGAGGTACAGGAGCCGCCGGCGCCGGGCGCCACGCCGCCGCTGTCGGCCCAGGTTCGTGAGCAGGGCGGGCGATTCCCGCATCGCATGCCACGTCGGATGCGCCGCAAGATGCGTGGTGGAGGGCAGGGCGACACGAGATTCGAACCGGCGCGGGCGGGGGAAACCGCCGCGGCCCCGGAATCCATCGAAGCGGCCGCTCCCAGACCAGAGCCGCGGACCTTCAGCCGCCCGGAGCGGGCGCCGCTGCCATCCATCACCGAGCTGTTGAAGGAAGGCCAGGAGATCATTGTCCAGATCGCCAAGGAGCCGCTCGGCCAGAAGGGCGCGCGCATCACGTCGCACATCGCGCTGCCGGGCCGTTACGTGGTCTACATGCCGACGCTTGAGCACACCGGCGTCTCGCGCAAGATTGCCAGCGATGAGGAGCGCCTGCGCTTGAAGCGCATCCTCCAAATCCATCACGCCGGGATCCCCGGCGGGTTCATCGTCCGCACGGCCGGCGAAGGAAAAAGCGAAGAGGATCTGGCCGCCGATATGAACTTCCTTTTCAACCTTTGGCTGGACATTCGCCAGAAGGCCGAAAAGAGGCCCGCGCCGCTGCTGTTGCATCACGATCTCGACATCGTGCAACGGACGCTGCGCGACCAGTTTACCGACGACTTCAAAGCCATCTGGGTGGATAACGAAGAGCTTTACGAGAGCGTGCTGCGCTTTGTACAGCGCTTCCAGCCCAGTTTGGTGACGCGCGTGAAACTTTACACGCGCCCCGAGCCCATCTTCGACGCCTTCAATATCACTGCGGAGCTGGAAAAAGCGCTGCGGCCGAAAGTCTGGCTGAAGTCCGGCGGTTATATCGTGATCAACCAGACCGAGGCGCTGGTCGCGGTGGACGTGAACACCGGCAAGTACGTGGGCCGGTCCAATCGTTTGGAAGACACCATCGTCAAAACCAACACCGAGGCGGTGAAGGAGATTGTGCGCCAGGTCCGCTTGCGCGACCTGGGGGGCATCATCGTAGTGGACTTCATCGATATGGACGAGCGCAAGAATCGCCAGAAGGTGATGCAGGCTCTCGAGGACGCCATGCGAAGCGACCGCGCGCCGTACAAGATTCTGCAGTTCAACGATTTCGGATTGGTGGCCATCACGCGCAAGCGTGTCAAACAAAGCCTGGAACGCGCGCTGTGCATGCCTTGTCCGCACTGCGAAGGCGCCGGCTATGTGAAGAGCGTGCAGACCATCGTCAACGAGATACTGCAGGAGGCGGGCAAGATTGCCGCCACCATCGAAGGCAAGGACGCCTTGCTGCGCGTGCATCCCGACGTCGCGAAATTCCTCAAATCGAACCAGAATAAACATCTGGAGGAGCTGGAGGAAATCCTGCGCCGGCCCGTGCTGGTGAAGGCGGATCCGCTGTTGCATCATGAGAAATTCGACCTCGGCTGATACGCCGCCGGTCCGGCGATAGAATTTGAACCCTGGAGGATTTATGGGCGCTTCGTATGCGCATCCGGAAGTCTTGGTAAATACTGATTGGGTGGCGTCGCACGCCAAAGACGCCAACGTGCGCGTGGTGGAAGTGGATGTGGATACCAAGGCCTATGACGAAAGCCACGTACCGGGCGCGATTGCATGGGCCTGGAACACGCAACTTTGCGACACCGTGGTTCGGGATATCGCGCCGAAGGCCGCGTTTGAAGAGTTGTTGACGCAGTCCGGCATTGGGAACGACACTACCGTGGTTCTTTACGGCGACAACAACAATTGGTTCGCTGCGTGGGCCTTTTGGCAGATGAAAATTTACGGCCACAAGGACGTTCGCATCATGGATGGCGGGCGCAAGAAATGGCTGGCGGAAGGGCGGGATCTGGAAACGACGGCCGCCGGCGCAACGCCCGCCTCCTCACGCCTACCGCGCCAGTGAACCGGATTATTCGCTGCGGGCGTTTTTGCCGCAAGTGCAGCAGGCGCAAAAATCCGGGAGTGCGGTGATGATCGACGTGCGCAGTCCGCAGGAATTCAGCGGCGAAATTCTCGCGCCTCCGGGACTGCCCGAAACCTGCCAGCGCGGCGGCCACATTCCAGGCGCACGCAGCGTCCCGTGGGGCAAAGCTTGCAATGACGATGGAACGTTCAAGTCGGTTGACGAGCTCGAAAAACTGTACGGCGCTGAGGGCGTCGTTCCATCCAGGCAGGTGATCGCGTATTGCCGAATTGGCGAGCGTTCCAGCCATACCTGGTTTGTGCTGAAGTATCTGCTCGGAGTCAACAACGTGGTTAACTACGATGGATCGTGGACCGAATGGGGCAACCTGGTGGGAGCTCCGGTCGAAAAAGGCGCGGCGAAATCCGCGGGGCAAGCGTGAAGCCGGAAAACTTCAGCGAACGCAAAGTGGATGTGGATGGGTGGCAGGTGAATCTAACCACGTACAAACTCGGTGAAAAATGGCACACCAAGGCCGACAACGTGTCGCCGGGCGCGGCGCTGGCGCGAATTGTCGCCGACACGCGCGAGGACGCCGAAGCTCGCGCTCTGGCGCGTGCGAAAGAGCTGCTCTCACGAACCAAACGTCATTCGGTTTAGCCAGTCCCGCATGTTAGACTGATGGGCGCGGGGGCTTCGCCCACCCTCACTTATAGACCCCGGAGAGATGGCCGAGCGGTTGAAGGCGCACGCTTGGAAAGCGTGTATAGGGGAAACTCTATCGAGGGTTCGAATCCCTCTCTCTCCGCCAT
>CAVVHB010000018.1:0-290712 GCA_963747945.1 Bryobacterales bacterium | reverse complement strand
CAATTCTTGGGGGTCCCAGGAATGCCACTTTCCAACTTCGGCGTTCTCTGTTGACAGCGCCGCCAAACTCCTGCTGATCATCGTTCGTCGAGCGTCGTTTATGGAACACCTTGACTTGCCCCGCCGTGGGCGTATAAAATTTTATACATGCTGGTTCCATGGAAGATGAAAAACAGATCCGTTGGGTAGGATCTGCCTACGACGATCTGCTGGCATTCCCAAAAGACGCCCGCAAGGAAGCCGGCTTCCAGTTGGGGAAGGTCCAGGCCGGGCTTGAGCCGGCTGACTGGAAGCCGTTCGATGAAGTGGGTGCCGGTACAAAAGAGGTTCGCATCCGGGACGCGAGCGGCATCTACCGCGTGATGTACGTCGCCAAGTTCGAGGAAGCCATCTACGTCCTGCACTGCTACCAAAAGAAGACTCAGGCGACTAGCAAGCAGGACAGGGCAATTGCCGCGGTGCGCTATCGCGCTGTGGTCAGCGCGAGGAAGGAAATGAAATGAAGATCGACACCGAAATCCGCCATGTGACAAAGCCGGGCGCGAACCTCTTCCTGGAGCTTGGTTTTACGCCGAGTGAGGCCAAACGTCTACAGGCTGCGTCCCGCAAACAGATCAATGACACGCGGCTGCTGAAGCAACAACTGATGGAAGAACTGTCTATCTGGATTGCGAAACATCACTTGAAGCAGGCCGAGGCCGCCGAGATTTTGATGGTCTCGCGCCCGCGTGTGTCAGACGTTGTGAATAAGAAAACGGCTAAGTTCACCATCGATACTCTAGTGGAGATGCTCAGCCGTATCGGCAAGCCGGTCAAGCTGGCAATTAGCTGAGACAGTTGGACAGTGCGGCGCTGATTCGCGCGAATCGCCCTATCGTAATCAGCATGTTACGGACGGAGAGTTGGTTGCAAAACCGCATTCTTGGGGAGCCAAATCGAAGGACACGTTTACGCTTTCCTGCACCTTGGATACCTGCTTTGTTGCCGCGCCGTGGTGGCTGTCTTGCCCAAAACAAAATCCGCAGAGTGCCAGGGAGAACCCGACTAGCTTCATTTTGCCTCCGACATCTTTTCGTCGCGCCCGGACGTTCCGGAGCCGTATCGATTCTCGACGCTAACGCCTACGTCGCTAATGTCCGGGCTCTGAGTACCACGGGAAACCTCGACCGGTCCATGCAGAAGACGAAGGAATGACCGTCAACCTACTCTCCGGTGAACTTGCCGGAGTCCTAACGGTGGCGGGATCGTACTGAATCTTTACGTCTCGGTGAACGGCGTGTAGGTTCGGACTTTGCGGGTCTGGTCATGTGCCGTTGCTGATGGTCAACTCGATCGGCGGCAATATACGGTCGCCAACAACTACTGTTACCGTAGCTTGTCCCGGTTTCGTATCGGAAAGGACCTGCGCATTGATCTGCGTGGGACTTACATAGGCCAGCGGCGCGGCGACACCGTTGATAAAAACCGAGGTTAGCTCCAGAACTTTCGGCCAGGGCGAAAGGGAAGCCACCGCAGAGCGCGGCGCCAGGTTCGAGCCGAACAAAGACACAACCGAACCGGGCGCCACTGGTCCCGAGTGGAACCCATTTGCGTTCATCACAGCAGCGACGCTGCCAATTGCCTGGCTCGAAGAAGGAAAAGGGCGGCTGGAAATTACCGGATTACCCGGAACTCAAGCCGGGCGACTAAATCCGCGCAGCCGACACCCTCGCTTTTCGTTATGATGTCGCAACGGCGACTCAGATCAACGGCGCACCAGCCAGTACCAATAAGACCGGGCAAGTCGGCGGCGGCTTTTTCGAGAGTTCTGCAATTCGAAAGCTGGGGCGAATACCTCTCTTACGGCTGTGGGTGAAAGCTGCAAATCACTCGGTGCCGAATCCAACGCCCAAATCAGGTGCGTGCTTCCCGGCTTGAGAAGTCGCGCGACTTCCGACACGTAAGCCCATTGGCCCTGAGGGTCAAGACAATGAAAGCAGCCAACGTCGAACGAAACGTCAAACGGGGCGCTCAGCGCGTCGAGGCGAGTGACATCGCCCACGAGGAATTGCGGCCTCTCGTTGTCTTGGGCGACCCGTTCCTGCGCCTTGGCGATTGCGACGGGCGAGAAGTCTACTCCGGTGACGCGCAACCCACGTTGTGCCAGATAGCACGAGATCCTCCCGATTCCACATCCTAGCTCCAGAACACTCCGGGCATGACCTCGCCCGACCAATTCTTTCACCTCCTCGGGAATACGAATGTCACCCCAAAAAGTGAACTTGGCGCTATACGCGCGATCGAAATCTGTGCTCTTCGTGGGCGCAAGCATAATGATCTCCATCCTTCGGATTCGTGGTTGCACTCGGATCGGATATAATATACATAGCATACTATGCAATGCAAGAAGCCCCCTCACTGGGACCCATTATCCAAGCCGACCTTCTGGATCAACCACGCGTCCAGATTGCTCGTGCGGGAGTTCGAGCAGCAGCTACGGCCGCTCGATTTCGGGATGGCCTACCTCCCTGTCGTCATGGCAATCGAGGAGAATGGGCCGCTCTTGCAGAAGCGTCTGGCCGAGCTCGCACACGTTGAGCAACCTACGATGGCAGCTCTTCTCGTGCGTATGGAGCGTGACGGACTGATCCAACAAGATCCGCACCCTAGCGACAAACGCGCTCGCTTGATCTCGCTCTCGGCGAAGGCGAAGAAACGTGTGCCTTCGGCGAAGAAACGGCTGGAAGAAGTTGCCGAGCAAGCGACTTCCGGCTTAAACAAAGAGGAACGCGCGATGATTATTGCGCTGATGCGCCGCGTGGTAAACAACCTAGAACAGCAAAGCTACGGCTTTTTATGACTACATTTGGTCACAATGGCGCTTCGCGCGCGTCATCCACCTGTGCCAAGTGCAAAACGTGCACCTCAAGCGGTGAAAGTTGCAGGCAGGACGAACCTAAGAAGATGCGCGGAGGCTATGGCCACCAGGCGCCGGCCCCGCAAGCCTGAGGGCGGCCCAAACGATGACGGGCCATGCCGCCGCATGGGCGTTTAGCGGGTAGCCGCATTGGAATTCCTCTAAAAAGGGTTATAGGCCCTTCTCGTGCTTCAGGAAACGTTAAGCGGAACCAGTTGATGGCCAGCAGCATTGGCATGGGCCGGTAGTGTGACGGCCAGTCTAGTCTTTGAGAGCCGCAGAAGATATTGAAGATGAACAGTGATCCATCTTAGGGAGAAATGCGATGGCGAACAGCAAAGATGTCGTGGTCAGCGGGGTATCCACCGGAATCGGTTGGGGAACCACGAAGGTTCTTATTTCAAAGGGATTTCGCGTGTTCGGCTCTGTACGCAAGCAGGCTGACGCCGATCGTTTGCAAAGCGAATTCGGTAACGGCTTCGTGCCTCTCATGATGGACATTACGGACGCCGACGCTGTACATCAAGCCGCCCAGAAGGTCGGCTCCATGATAGGCGACAGGAATCTGGTTGGCCTGGTGAACAATGCAGGAATTGTGGTGAGTGGGCCACTGCTTTATCTCAAGCCCAGCGAGTACAAGCGGCAGTTGGAAACCAACATGATCTCCCCGCTGGTCGTAATCCAAGCCTTCGCTCCTCTTTTAGGAACGGATAAGAAGAGGCAGGGTCCGGCCGGCCGAATCGTGAACATCAGCTCTAGCGGCGCAAAAGTTCCCATCCCGCTTATCGGTGCTTATAGTTCGTCCAAATGTGGTCTCGAAGGAATGGCGGACGCTCTGCGGATAGAACTGATGTTATTTGGCATCGACGTCGTGATCATTGAACCGGGCACCGTGAACACGGCGATGTACGACAAGGGCGAAAAAGAAGATCTGAGTGAGTTCAAGCCGACCGAGTATTGGGACGCGGTGCAGAATTCCAGAAATGGATCGTCACCGAAGCACGTACTAATGGCCTGCCCCCTGAGCGTCTGGGCGAAGCAGTCCACGTGGCACTCAGCACGCCGAAACCGAAGGCACGCTACGCGGTCGTTCCGCAACGTTTCAAGAACTGGACTTTGCCCAGACTTCTTCCTACGAGGATGCTCGACTCCTATCTCGCACAGCAAATGGGACTCAAAAAGCCGGTTGTCTCCAAGGACTCCCATGCGCCAACGATAATCGAAGCCGTTTAGCGGCATCCGACCATAAAATGAACTGCGCATGCAAATTGTACCGATTTTGTTGCTTTTGATGCTTTTTGTGACTTTAGCGACTTCTTAGAATCAGCAAGTTACGGTATTTCAAAAACCTGTCAAGGTCGTGGTTCGAATCCATGCCGGGGAGCCAAATCGAAGGACACGTTTACGCTTCCCTGCACGTGTGAGGCGTTGACGCTGCAGGCAACCTCGGATACCTGCTTTGTTGCCGCGCCGTGGTGGCTGTCTTGCCCAAAACAAAATCCGCAGAGTGCCAGGGAGAGCGCGACTGGTTTCATTTTGCACTCCCACAGCTTTTCGTGGCGCCCGGACGTTCCGGAGCCGTATCGAATCTCGACGCTAACGTCTACGTCTCGGTGAACGGCGTGTATGTTCGGACTTTGCGGGTCTGGTCATGCGCCGTTGCTGATGGTCAACTCGACCGGCGGCAATATACGGTCGCCAACAACTACTGTTACCGTAGCTTGTCCCGGTTTCGTATCGGAAGGGACCTGCGCATTGATCTGCGTGGGACTTACATAGGCCAGCGGCGCGGCGACACCGTTGATAAAAACCGAGGTTAGCTCCAGAACTTTCGGCCAGGGCGAAAGGGAAGCCACCGCAGAGCGCGGCGCCAGGTTCGAGCCGAACAAAGACACAACCGAACCGGGCGCCACTGGTCCCGAGTGGAACCCATTTGCGTTCACCACAGCAGCGACGCCGCCAATTGCCTGGCTTTGCAACCCAAACACCACCAGGCTGTCGACCGTGCCCACGTACACCTTGCCATTCGCGATGGTGGGCGTCGAAAATTTGACGTACGGGCCGGCGTCTCCCTGATAAAGCTGCCGGCTGAGATCGGCGGCGTCGTAGGCGTCGAGTTCACCGGCGGGATCGATGGTCCAGAGGATTCCGTTTGTAGCGACATCGGCCGAGATGCTGGGCACGCTCCCGGGCATGGCGAAGGTCGCGCTACTGGCTGAAACCGGAATTGGGGAGAGTAGGCCATCATGAAGTGAAAAGGCCTTCACTTGGTCATGCGCCGCGGAAAAATAAACTGTGTTGTTGAAGTACGTTGGGAGCCCGAATATTGGTCCCACCGCGCCGGCGAGCGATTGAACAATCTGGCTGTCGCTATCCGGCTGGAAATGGCCCAAGTGATCGCGATCCAGCAAATAGACCGTGCCCGACTTACTTCCACTTACTAGTAAGTGCGGGTGAGCCGGGCTTCCGGTCCCGTCGGGTAGTAAAAGCGCGCCGCTCGATCCGAGATCTAGATCCTGATTGCTCAGTACGTCGGCGTTATAGGGCGTGAAATAGTCCGTCACGCTGAGACTGTTGCCGGTGGAGAGCTTGAGAACACTTTCGGCCCAATCTGAACCGCCTCTGTTGGCGTCAAACGTTCCGTTGGCCGATACAACATAGATGTTGGCGCTCGAATCCGCCGCTGGCGCCGCTCCCCCCTGCCAGAACGATCCCGCTTCCCAGTTCGGCGTGTCGATATAAAAGGCGGCCTGCTGCAGCGTCCTCGTATCGTATCCGATAATCCAGCCGTGGTAGTTTCCCGAATCGCAATGAGAAGACCAGGACGTGTATACCACGCCCTTCAGCAGCAGCAACCCGGCGCGTTCTTTGTACAACCAAGGCTCGAACCGCACGGTGATAGTGCCATCGCCTGTTCCAGGCGCCGAAGCTTGGATCTCCACCGGACTGTTAGGCTTCTCAGCGCCCGTTGTGACGTCGAGCGCGTGCAGCCGGTGCACGTAGTTGTCGGATCCTTCTTCGGTCATCGCGACGACGTACAAAGTGCCGGCAGCGCGGTCGATCACGGGCGTTCCCGTGATCCCGACTTCGGGTGTGATGGAGGCGCATTGCAAGCCGGCCGCCGATGCCGCCGTCACGCCTTGCGCCGGATTGAGGAAGCTGACTTGCCAGAGCGGCGCGCCGAGATTATTGTCAGCATCGAACGCGTAAACGCTGTCGTGTTCGGTGGCGACAAAGACGACATTGTGGATCCCCTTACCGGGAATAATCACGCCGGGCATATAGAGCGGCTGAGCGTAAACCTGGCCGTCCACGGCATAACTGAAGAGTCGGCCAAACTGAGGGGAACGGACGCTTGCCGGAGTGAGCAGCCGCTCGTTGAGGTTTTGTCCGGTTCGCGCCAGGTCGTTGTGATACGTCAGGACGCTAACGTGACAGTTCCACCACAGGGCGCACAGGAGAATCGAGTGAGCGGACGACATTGAGCGTATCGATAGCACTCGATGGGCCGTCAGCGCAGTGCTTCGATTTAGACAGACTAAATATTAAATAAATGATAATGTTGCCGATAGCCGCCTCAGAGCGAAACTGCGGCACGTCCGCACCGAAGGGCAGGAGGCTGCCCGTTTTGGGGCACTTGCACGCCACTGCCGACGCCAACGACCACCGGGAAGGTACACGCGGGGAAATTGCTTTGACATGCTTACCCATCCACGCAAGGCGAAGTCGGTCCAACCCCAGTGGCGCACAAGGTCACGATCGATCCACGAGCTGCTGGGTGCGAGGGGCTATTGAAACAATTGTCCTGGTTAAGGGCGAGCCGCTGGACCTTGGCCGGTTCCGTCTGACTGACTCTGACCGTTTTAGCCCGCCTCTATTGCTGTCCTTTCCGCTATCGTTGGTCCATGGAACTGCTACTCCGGTGGGGTCGTCGCCGGGTCTGGCGCTCTTCGTGGCTGCGAGACAGCGCGAGCTCGATCGAATGGGGACGAGGCGGCCCGGCGGGGACTCCCAGTACAAAACCTCCGCCGCAACAGTACGTTTTGGGGGCTCCCGAGCATTCCTTTGGCAACGCTGAACGTGGCGCGAGCACTCGTGCATGCAGCGTTCACACTCGTGTGAACGAACGTGAGCTTTTCTCGCCGGGCTCTAAATACGCGCCGCACCGTTCATGAATGTGCGTGTGGAGCATCCTCACGCTAAAGAAATCGCCGGGACAACCCGCTAGGACTTCGGCAGGATGAGGTCGTCCTTCCAGTCCTTCTGCATGCGCTTCCAGGCCTTCGCCTGTTCCGGAGTGAGAATTGTGTTGATCCGCGTGTTGTATTTGTCGCGAATTGCCTTTAGCGACTCCTTCGCGTCCTTCTTTGCGGTATCGCTCTTGTCACTCGCCCGGTAGACGTCTTTCACCTGCCCCATATCGACATATTTCGATTGGACAAGCGGTTTGATCGCCGCTACTTGATCCGGACTCAAGTTCAAGGTCGTAGCGGCCGTATCGAATCGATCCGTCGCCACCTTCATCATGTCCGCTCTACCAAACTGCGCCCACACTGCAGGAGCAGTCAAGAACAACATCGCCAAGGTGAGTTTTCCTAGAATCATGGTTTCTCCTTCCACACTGCGTAGGACTCCCATGCTTGGGGATGCACTTCTTGCATAACTGGTTCACAATCTTTTGACTTTCGCCCAAGGGACTTTCACTCGGAATGGAGTTGGTGCCCGGGAAGTCTCTCATCATCCATCGCGACGTCAAGCCGGCCAAAAATCAGATCACGCCGCAGGGTGTGGTCACGTCGCAAATAATTATTAGCCCGGCGCGTACCCAGTTGCGAGTGCGGTTCTACGCGTGGAACGGATGTGTGAGCCGAAATGTTAGGAGCGATTCAGCGGGAACTTGAACCGATTTGCCTTTGGTCAAGACCTGCGCAGTAGCACCGCCCGCTCCTCCCGCAACCGCGCCGATTGCGGCTCCTGCTCCGCCACCCGCAATAGCGCCGATCACAGACCCTCCTAGTGCGCCCCCACCCACAAACTTCGCTGTGCGCTTATTTGCGCCCAAGCCGCTCTTATTTGTGCCCTCGACTGTCACCGTATCGGACAACACGTGATAGCGTTGGCCCCCTATCATAATGGCCTGCAGATCGAGAACCATCTTGTGCTTGGAAATATTCCTGACGACCAACTCTGCCGGGGAACCCCCGGCGATAACCACGCGCCCTGTTCGATCGGTGACATTGTGTGCTATCAGACCTGCAAAAACATGCCCAGGAGCAGCGCTGCGTGAGTCGATCGTTTGGTTCGTGCGAACCTGGACGATCGTTCCAGCGGGGATCATTTTCTCAGCCGGCTGTGCAAAGACAGTGACGGCCAGGGCGATAATGCCCATCAGAATAGAACGTGTTTTCACAAACAGTATCCTCTCCCTTACAGCTGATGAACCGCTCGAACCTCGGACTGGAAATTTGTTCGGAATCGGGGGGTGGCGTGGAGTTATTAGCTCGTCGTGTCGACCTCGAATTGACCAACCTCTATTCACACGCCATGGACCCCGAATAACCAGGAACCGCAGCCGCAACTTTCAACTGCGCTCAGGACGCCGTCGTTCTTTGCAAAACCGAAGGACAGGGGTTCACAGGAACGCCGCAAGGTAAAGATCCTGAAATTTAATGAATCTGGAAGT
Source organism: Bryobacterales bacterium (assembly GCA_963747945.1). Taxonomy (GTDB): domain Bacteria; phylum Acidobacteriota; class Terriglobia; order Bryobacterales; family Bryobacteraceae; genus Palsa-89. Next base: position 282,133 of record CAVVHB010000018.1, on the reverse strand, counting down.
CCAATTCACCGTCTAGGTGACTGCGTCGTGAAACCCACTTTCTAGGAGATCCTGAGATATTCTATGCCCACAGCTACAGACCAACAGCTTGAACAACTGAAGCAGAAATACCAATCTGTGTTCAACATGATCCAGCAGCAACAGATCCGACTGAACCATGTAAATATGCAGGACAATAAACTCTTCGTTCAGGGCGATGCGCCCTCCGAAGACGCTAAGAACCGAGTCTGGGACCAGATCAAACTTGTCAACCCAAACTGGCAAAGCGAATTGACTGCGGACATCCGTTTGGCAAGCCAGCAACAGGCGAGCAGCGGAGTCCGGTCGAGCAATGCGGAACGGACCTACACTGTCAAACCCGGCGACACTCTCTCAAAAATTGCCGAGGAGATGTACGCCAACCCCAACGAGTACCAGAAGATCTTCGACGCGAATCGTGATCAGCTGCGTGATCCAAATCAGATCCGTCCTGGTCAACAGCTCAAAATACCTGCTTAACGAGGAGTTATCAGCGGACGGCAGAAGCTGTGCCTCCCACATCGCAGACGCGCTGAAAATCCGCTGCGATCAACTGGGTTGTTCACGTCCCAGAGGAGCGCAAAGAAGCCAATGATAATGATCGTCGGCGATCGTCATACTTGAGAATACGAGAGATTGCTATCCGGCCCCAGTGCCTGGATCGTCCCCAAACCGGAAAGCGTCCACCTTCGGTGCCAGCTGCGGAATTTGGCAGTGTTTGCCGCATTAGACAGCCGGCACCGATTCGTCCATCACGAAGCGTGAGGGGTTAGCGCTGATAGCCGCGCAACCGGATGGGGTCCTGAATTTGAAACGCCACCACGGTGTCAGTGGGCACGTGGATGCTTCGGCCTCTGGTAACTACCTTTCCGCCCTTCCCATTGCCGCCGATCCACTTGGCAGCGCCACGCTCAACGCCGATGCCGCCCGCGCTCGGCAGTTCATCCCCCGCGGTCACGCGGTAGCGGACTCCGCCAACGGTAATCGCGTGTACATCGAGCGTTAGTAGCGTCATCCCCGCGCCACCCGGGCCGAGGTATGCGAGAGAGCGTACTCCCAGTTCAACCGCGGACTCCTTTGGGATGAGCACGGCGCCGTTTTGGTCGATCACGTCCACAGCGAAGCTCGCCAAGTAGACCGTGCTTCGATATGCCCTCGTGGTGTTCACCGTGTCCCTTGTCCGGACCACGAGCGATGTTCCCGGAGGCACCACGCCCCGTTCAGCTGTGACTGTGTGGACGGGGCCGATTGCTGCCAAGCCACCCCCGTCCCCTGCGATGCAGTTGCTCATCCCTGCGACCGTCAACGTTACAAACCCGAGAATCAGATGTCTCATAAATCGCTCCTTCGCTCGGATCAGAAGCAAGAGGGTGGCCAGAATCGGAAGTGGCGGCCTGGATGGATAAAGCACTGATTTTCTGATCTCTTTGCAAACAACCGAGCTTGGGCATTGCCAACGTGCAGCTGACCCTAACCCAAAAACTGTACCAATTGGAACTGCAGTTATCTTAGGCAATTGAGGTCCTCGAACGACCAACGAGGAGGTCCGCGTGCCAAAGAGGGGATACCTCCAGGAACAGATCATCGCCGGGCTGAAGCAGTATGAGGGCGGCAAAAAGGATCGAGCTGCTTTGTGCGTGCGCGGTGGGCCACGCGGAAGTTGTGCACAAACCATCACGGTTTGACATAGCGCCTCACCAATCGGCTTTATGATCGCTGCGGATCACGCCACCATGCAGCTACTGATGTCACTTTTCTTTCGGGTACAGCAGCGCCACTTGTAGCCGCACTTGCCATTTGGGAGATGGAATGTCCTGTGGACGGATCAAGTTGTAATACAGATTGACTTGCCAGACGACGGGCTGCTTACCCACTCTAGTAATTTTCCCGATGCCGCCGCCGAAGGGGACCACCCATCGGTTGTGAGCAGGTGCCGTCCAGTCCGCTGTCAGAATGGGCGAGTCTGTCAAGAACCAGCCCTTCTTCATGTTGTAAGTGACGAAATACTGGGTCAGAAACTGGTTCACTACCGGGCGGCGCCGGTCGCCGCCGATGGACCAAATATTATTCGACAAGACGCCAATTGTCCAATGCTCCGGCTGGACAAGCAGAACGATGGAAGGTCCTGCTCCCCATTTGCCTTGACCTAGAGTGGGGTCGGTGGCCGTCGGTAGCAGGAAGGTCGGACCAATGCCCCAGATTAGCTTGCCGGGCCTGGCCGGCGACAAAAAGAAAGTCGGGTTCAGGTCACCCAATCCATTCGCTCCTCCGGTGGGAACGGCGATATTCGGCTGATAAACGATGGGTGTGATCCAGCGCGTGATGAGCAACCAGTCTTCATTAAGGCTGACCGGGATCACCGGCTGAATGTTCAATACGTCCTGGACGCGGCTGAACTGACCTATGGGGAAATTGACGTTGTTCTGGAATGGTACGCTGATGAGGTTGCCTACCGGGTTCTGAAAGGTTGTCAGTACCTTGTCATCATCCGGCGCTCCTTGTGCTGCTATCAAACCAGCGCCCGCCAGTGCGAGAGCACAAGAGTACACCGTCTGTCGCATACTAACTAGATTCCTCTTAGTTCGTTGGTTTACTCGGTCAGGCATAAATGCACACAAAGACTCGCCTGTGTATCCTGTTGCCTAAAATCAGGAATAGCGCCTAGGCGTAAGATGCGTGGCCTAGCTCGTCGACGCAATATTTCTAAGAAAGCGATGTCGATCTGCCCTTAAATGAATGACGTCAACACAAGACGCTGACGATCTGGATGCTGGCTGAACTGGCAGATTTGCTCAGCGCATATTCCGGCCCGCTGATTAGGCGACAGTGTGCGCGTTACCGTTGGGCGCGCAGTGCATTGTTGGTGTGCGGTACGGCCGGACTCCAGCCGTTGGCCAGGTTAAGTTCGCTCACCGCCCTGGTTACCTCTCCTGTTTGCTCACCAAGGTCTTTTTGGTAAACCACGCCATCCTTTTCGACGATGAATGTCATGATTCCCGAGTCCCTATATTTCGCGGGGTAGGCGAGTATGGTGAACCCCCCTGTCATTTTTCCATTCACCAAATCAGTTGGCCTGGTGAGGATTCGATAGTAGTAGCCGTTAAAGAGAGGAGGGTGATCGCCGGTGTTGGAAGCCACGGATTGCCCGAAGTCCCCGAGCTCCTCAAGGGGGCTGGGCCGGCCTTCCGTAGCAAGCCAATACAGCCCGTTCTGTTTACCCGGGTCACTAACGAACTTCTGCGCATACTGCTTAACCGTCCCGCCATCGTGTGTTTGCCTGAAGTATTGCTTTTCGGAGTCCGCGAGGGCCTGGCAAGCCGTGATGGCAGTTAGCTCATTCTTGCCGATCCGACGGGCCAATATCTCATCCTTGCCGGCCGCAGTGTCGAAATACCATCGACCGGAGGGGTCCTGGCCCAAAGGAATCGGGAATGCATTGTTGTCCGCCCCAACGTAGAGTGTCTGGCCTCCGGCCCTGATCTTTCCCCAGCGATTCATTCGCATGTACGCGGTGGCGAAGTCCTGCAGGCTGGCCTTATCACGCGCTGCATCTTCGGTGAATAGGATCTCCTCTCCCCCCGGGCCGAAGATCTCCAGCAAAGCTGCCCGATCGCCAGACTGTGCGGCTGCCAACAAGGCGGCGCCAGCCTCGGAAGGCGATGCGAATCTCTTGGGGACCACTTTTTCCCCCACTTTTTCCACGGAGGGCTTGGAGGGCTCGACCGGTTTGCTGCATGAGGCAAGTGAGACGAGCAGAGTGAAGGTCAGCATCTTGTGCTTCGAAATGAAGTGCGACATAAGTATCCTCTTAAGCGGCCGCTTAACGTCGAAACCCACCGCCGCGGAAACCGCCCCCGCCGAAGCCGCCACCGCCGAATCGTCCACCGCCGAAACCGCCGGCGCGCATGCTCCCCCAGCCACGGAAGCTGTCGGCTCTCGATGCCCAGCCGCCAGAACCGCCGGAATGATCACCCCAGCCACTGAATGCGCTTGACCTTCGGAAGGAGCTATCGTCGTGGGCCCATGCGTTCGAACGGTCGGCGTTGACGTTGTGCGTATCCTCACGATGGAAGTTATTGACTGTGGTCTTGTTGTAGGTATTGTGGTAACCATCGCCATCGTGGTAGCCGTAGGCACCGTGGTAGCCGTGATTGTAGTAACCGCCATGCCAGGCAGCATTTCCGTAGAAGCTATTGTGGTTGTAAACCACCGCGCCACCGTGCCAGTTACAATTCCAGGCACCCCATCCCCATCCGCAACAGCCTCCTCCGGCCAGTGCACCAACGGCGATTCCGGCGCCGAACCCGATCTCACCAGCGGCCGCCACATCTGTTGCCGTGTATCCGGGAATCACGTAGGGCACGCCATAAATTACGGCTGGATCGTATATCGGAACGTACACGACCTGCGGGTTTGCGGGCTGGATGACGATTGTCTGGGGTGTTTGTTGTACGACCTTGATCTCAGGACTGGACTTTAGACTACCTACGGCCTTGGCCTTGGCCCGCAATGTCTGAACGGCTTCCATTACCTCCGATGGCTGGTTGTGATAAGCCTCTCCTAGCGAGGAAGTCCAGGTGAGATTTTTCGCCAGATTGTCGAGGACGGACGGAAATTCGGTAAGCGCCTTCACGCTCGAATCCCACGATTGTTTGTCGACGGCCTTGAGGAGCGATTTTCCCGTCAGGCTCTGATCTTGGTGGATCCAGTAGTCTGCAATAGCGACCTGATCTGGAAATGTAGCAGCGGCCAGGATCTGGGCGACGAGGGCGTCCGGGTAGAGCGCGATTGGAGCCACTAATCCATCCAGCTCGCTCGGGCTCATCGGTGCGGCATCTGTGGCGCCACCGGCGCCGGCCTCCGCAACTGAGTCAGGGTTTCGATAGCCGTACGATGACGTCGTGATTAAAGCGAGGCTGAGCCCCACCGCTAGCACTTCCTTAAACTCTTTCAGCATCACTTGCCCCCTCCAGTTCGGCGGCCATTTGTGCGCAGTTTGCCATCCAGGGCAGAGCCGTGGCTCAACCCGACACCAGCGACGCTATGCGACGTCTAGCTGTCATGTGTCTTCTCCGCGTGTTTCACGGTTGAGGGCCGCTGGCCGCGAGAGAACTCTATTGCTAAAGGTAAGGATGCTGTCGGCTGTCTCAGAGCCTTTTTTTGATGATTAGTTCCCGAATATCGCCAGGGTTGGCAACGCCAAGGCATGGGTGCGCAGAAATTCAGCCAGGTGCGACAAGGCAATCACTTTGCCGGACCGGTAAAGATCCGCTTCCAATCGTTCTTCATGCTAATCACGGTCCAACCCTTCGCCTTTGCCTCGTCGTACAGGGTCTGCGGAAAAGTCCCCACCTTGCTGTCGGGCAGGCCCTCGGCAGGGCCATAGGCATATTCGCGCACAGCGTCGTCGTGGAGTACAAGCATCTCCAGCGAAACTCCACCACAGGCTTGGGTGTATTCGAGCATCTGATGGTCACCACTGGAATTGCCGAACGCCACCCTGGGATGACGCCCCAGGAAAAGGTAGATGTCTTCCGGCTTGCCGGCTAGATCGTTGCTTAGCAGAAGCTTCGGCTCACGCATCAGAACGCCCACTCCATCCTGGTATTCGTATTTGGTCGTGAGCGCGGAGCCGATGATCTGTTCCGGTGGTATGCCGTAAACCTGCTGTGCGTATGCGCGGACGAAATCTTGCCCACCGCCGGTCACGATGTATGTCCTGTAACCGTTGTCACGCAGATAGTGCATTACCTCCAACATCGGCTGATACACCATCTGCGAATAAGGTCTGTGGAAACGCGGATGCATCGCCGTAGCTATCCAGTCCCTTGCGATCGGTTCGAACACACCCGTGGTCATACCGGTATGGGTTGCAAAAACGAGAACCTCGATGTCCTTCAGGGTGAACTTCGCCATAGCCTCTTTGTCGCCGGCAAGGATGGCTTGGAACGGTTTCGTTGTCTTCCATTCCGGGTGCTGAGGGGCAAGGGCAGCGACCCTGTCGAAGGCAAACAGAACCTGGGAGTATATGGGGTGCTCCACCCACGTCGTGCCGTCCTGATCGAAAGTGGCGATGCGTTCTTCCGGCGGCACGAATTTCGAATTCTTCTTGTCCGTAGTTGTTTTGACAAAGTCGAGGATGGCCTTCTTCGCTGATCCATCCTTCCACGAAGGCAGTGGGTCGGGGTCAGCGGTAAAGGCCGCTGAACGCGCCAATGGAGTGAAGTGCGTGGGCGCTGTGGAGCAACTGGAAGTGATGAGGGTTAAGCAAATTAGTGGCGTGTGCAATGCCGGATGGATTCTCATTTCTTTTGCCTCGTCATCTGATGGATCGGTGAATGCTTAGTCCATCAATGCTGCAATCAAGTAACGTGGAAAGCGAGGACCTTCCGAGGACTCTTCCATTCGAGTTTTTCAGCTACTCGCCCGCGTGACTAACGGATTGGGCTTTCTTGACCTGTTCGATGACCTGAGCCAGGTTGTAGGACGCTGCCTCCTGAAGGGGCGGGTATGCGATATAGGACTCCAAATGTTTCAGCCACAGCTGCTGCCCGATAGGCAGCATGTTCCAGTCGTACTGAAACGCGGTTACGGGGCCGCCGAGCGCGCCTCCAAGGGCCATCGCCGACTTCTGCTCGATGCCGACCGATGTCTCAAAGGGATCGCGCTTGATATTCTGGACCAGAGTGAAGTGGAACGGAATGAGCGGCAAGATCCAGCCGGCAGGCCCGGGCTGCGACATGGTGTAGTACATCTTCCAGTTTTTGTAACGGACCGCGGACGGCGTTGCGCCCGAGAAGTAGAAGAAGTATTCACGTGCCGACTTGTCCGACGTGCCCTCGAGGTACGCGCGCTGGTCCACGCCATCGAGCGTGGTTTTGACGATTCCTGGGTACTTACCTGCCTCGATCTCCTTCTTGAGTCCGTCGCCGCTGGGCCCACCGGCGATGTCTACCAACGTTGGCAACCAGTCGAGGGCTGCGAACAGCTCTTTCTTGACCGTCCCGGGCTTGATGTGGCCCGGCCATCGGATCACACATGGAGCGCGGTAGCCGCCTTCCCATGCTTCGCCTTTCTGACCTTTGAATGGCGTAACGCCACCGTCGGGGAAACTGATCGCCTCGGCACCGTTGTCAGTTGTGAAGACGACAATGGTATTGTCCAGTTGACCCATCTGCTCCAGCTTCGCGAGCACCTCTCCGATGTTGTCGTCGAGCTGCTTCATGCCGGCTTCGTTGACACCCCAATCCTTGCCGCCCCTCGTACCGACCATGGCTTCATACTTCGGCGAAAGCATGGTTGTAACGTGCATGCGCGCCGGGTTGTACCACACGAAGAAGGGCTTATTGGTCTTCTTCGGGTCGTTGCGGTCGAGAAAGTCGACAACTTTGGCGGAGATTTCCTCGTCCACAGTTCTCGAGCGATCGAGAGTTAGCGGGCCCTCGTCCTTGCATGTCTGGTTCTCTTCTGTGCCGTCCAAGGAGTGGCACCAGAGGACCGGGCGAGGTGGCGTCAAGCAAGTCGTGGTTTTGGGATCCACGGCTCCGGGAACCTCCGGGATGCCGGGGATTGGCGTGTTCTTGCACGGCGGAGCCACCACCTGCTGCAACGGGGAACTGTTGATGTCCGGGAAACTTACTCCCTGCATCGCATCGAGGTGGTAAAGATAGCCCCAGTACTCCTGAAAGCCGTGCGCGGTCGGCAAAGCCGCTGTGTGGTCGCCCAGGTGATTCTTACCGAACTCGCCGGTCGTATAGCCAAGATCGTGCAAAAACTTGGCGAGCGCCGGGGTGCCGGGTCTCAAGTAGGAGGGGCTGCCGGGAAGCTGCGGCGGGATCATGCCCGTGCGCAACGGATACATGCCGGTAAAGAAGGCATTACGTCCGGATGTGCAGCTCTGCATGGCGACGTAGTCCATGAAGATTGCGCCCTCGTTCCCGATGCGGTCGATGTTGGGCGTCTCCCCAACCATTAAACCGCGGTGGTAGATGCTTGGCTGCATCCAGCCGATGTCGTCACCCATGATAAAGAGGATGTTCGGTTTCTGCGTACCGACCACTTGCGCGTGTGCCGGCCCACCTCCAACGGCGATCAGGCCAACGATTAGACTCAGGCAGCCAGTTACCGTTCCAGCGACCAGCCACAGAAAATTCGTCAGACGGTTCATCATAGAGTTCCTTCCCTGTGTCTGACTGATGCAGCCGGACGGGCTCGCGACTATTTTGGGGGCTATTTCCGATCAGGCTTCTTCACCATGACGGCCGCAAAAAATTACTCTACGCTTTGTCGTGGGAATTGTTGGACAGGAATGTCCGAAATCTGCCACAAAAGGGGTTCAGAGTGGTGATGCTATCGTCGTCGTTTATGGGAGTCGCCAACTGGCCGGCTCCGCTGGATCAACAAATTAGAAGTGACGAACCTGTGAGGGCGACACCCTTCCGTTAGGCCTGAGTCTCAAAATAAATTGAACCTTCCAGATGGTCCATCTGGTATGCGCTCGCCTTGTCCCGAGACACTGTCGAGATGCTGCCTAGTCAATCAATCACCTATAAAAATAAAGCGTTCGGTTTGCAAGTGCATCTGTGAATCGTGCCGAACAAAAATACGGATCTTCTGAATTATTCCCGGCTTCGAAAGAGATGGACGGACATGCTAAAAACGATTACCATCACGACCGCGTTAATAGGACTATCGTGTGCTGTTCCAGCTTTAGCGCAAAGCCAGAACGAAGAGGGCAAGTTCAACTTCAGTATGGGCGGAGGCTTCACAATACCAATGAACCCCATCGCCAGGTTCGCTGGCGTCGGTGGCAGCTTTCTGGCTAGCGGCGGACTTAATCTCAACAAGCACAACTCCATCTTGGGCCAATTCATGTGGAACGGGCTTCCTCCCACGGTCGGAGCCATTGCGCAATTGAATGGCATCTCAAAAAGCGTGAATCTCGACAGCCTGACTGCGGACTACAAATACAGGACCGGGTTTGGCAAAACGTTCGGAGCCTACGTGATCGTGGGCGGCGGGTGGTATTACCGGAACGCGAACATCTCTAGGAGTGTATTCGTAGATACGCCTACCGTGTGCCAACCGGTCTACGGCTATTATGGATACACCTGCAGTGATGGATACGTCAACACTGTCGGCGTGAGCGCTGGAACGAGTTCGTTCGGCGCCAACGGAGGAATCGGTGTGGAATTCAAAATCTCGAAAGAATGGAAGTTCTTTATGGAGTCACGCTACGTCTACGCGGCGAGCCGATATATCGCGACCCAAGTGACGCCAGTTATCTTTGGCTTTGAGTTCCAATGAGTGGTTTGCTAGACGCCACCTTTTGGTCGCGTTGGTTCGAGGACCGTTGACTTCACCGTTGAGCAAGGCCTGCCCGCGACTCCGCGTTAAGGCCTTCAATGGAGCTAAAGATTGAATCAGTCCCTCTCGCATTTTGCCGGGTACATAAAAAAGGACCCTTAATCGACGCTTTCTACGTAGTGCTTACGCAGAAGATTGTTGGGGACTACCGTCCGAGCTTCATCCAATTTTCGCTCGCCAGAAGCCCGGAACCGTTGAGCACGGGCTCCGGGCAATAGCAACAGCTCCGACCTCGGTATAGATACGACACGAAATTGAGGCGCAGACCAAGATGTCAGGTGACGCGATTGGATTGCCCAGCCATGAACAATTTGGCCCTCTGCCTACTTGCTGCTGGGCAATGGATAATCCCCGCGGCTGCCCAGAGCAGTGGCGAGTTTCGCCCAGAGCTTGGCCTGTACATCCAGCAGGGACCGCTGATTCGCTTCGATCTCGTGGATTCCTTTAGCGGAACTCAGAGCACCCATGACTGGCAGGGAGATTTTGCGCTTTATATCGAGACCGCTCTTAAGCCCGTCTTTCGACAAGAACTCCGCGAGCGGCCTGATGTGTATCGGGATAAGTATCTTGCCTTGCGCGCCGGTTATCGCTACCAGACCAGCCTCACGAACACTAATTCCCCGTCCGAAAACCGCGGCATTCTAGAGCTTACCTCGCGCTACATGCTTCCCTGGCAACTGGTGATTTCCGACCGCAACCGCGGAGAATTCCGCTTCATCCAGGGTCAGCCGTTTTCGACGCGCTACCGCAACAGATTGCGGCTGGAACGCGATGTCCAATACGGCTGGCTCAATTGCACGCCATACGTGTACGACGAGATTTTTTACGATACCCGGTACGATCGATGGACTACCAACCGATATGCCATAGGCGCGGAATTTCCGATCGGTCCGCACGTGATATTGGAGCCTTACTACCTACGACAAAACGCCAGCCACACGACCCCCGCTCACATCAATGCGTTCGGATTCAAGTTAAACCTGTATCTTTGAGAAACCGCAGTCAACGGTCCCCATAAGCTGAATCCCTTGGAAGTGCCTGGATGATATCCTCCGACCTATTTCACCCGCCGCCCGACACAGTTTGGCGCAGGTCATGTGCCGCAGGATCGGGAATGCCTATCGCCGGAACATATGCTAAACGCCCTTTTCGCCAAGGCGCACGCCCGAGACACAGCCGCAGCGTAGGACCGGGCGAAATATGTGACGATCAGCGACGCCGGTCGGTCCAGTTCACGCGTCGATCGCGACCTGCTTCCAATTCGGCATCAGAATTGTGCGAATGCGTCCACGTTTACCCATAAGATGAGGCAAGCGTGCTTACGATTGGTTAGGAACCTCCTTACCGAATTTCGAGCCGGTTGCAAAACGAAGTCAGCGACGCATGCTGGACAACCAAACGGGAGATCATTCGCGCCCTTGTCCACTGGCGTCGCGCTCCGCTCTCGCCGAGTCCGCGGGCGATGGCGGGCAAAGTACAACGGTGCTGCTGAATGGCACAGTTACCGGTGAGCGCGAGGTGTGGAACAATGACCGCCACATGCTCGCCGCTACCGCTTATTTTTGGCTTGTCGGGACGATCCGTTTAAGCGAGATGCTGCGCTGTTTCCTCCCGGGTGTCTGCACCTGCAATTCGGTCCAATTGGCCGGCTCAAAATAATCCTCATATTTTACAAGACGCGCCGATAAGGGATTCAGAAGGCAACAACCAACACATGAAAAACAAACTTGTTCTTATGACAGTAATATCCGCTTTGGGACTCGCCGGAGTCGCGAACGCCCAGGTGACTAGCGGGGGAACCTTGGGCGTCACCGCCGACATCGAGGGTTCCATCAACCTCCTCTTTTCCACCGCCACCGGCGGTTTCGCGGTAACTGGCACCGGCACGGGGACGGCATCCCTGCCGTTTGGAAACGTGCAGATGTACGGCGGCACGGTGCCGACCAACGTAACCCGGACGCTCACCGGGACAACATCGTTTACTCTCACCACGCCAGTGAACGTTGAAGTGGATGTGGCGAATAGCACCAGTACCACTTTTGGCCTGCTTGCGAACCTCGGCACGGCCGACATCGTCAACTCATGGTCGTTCAATGCTATCGCTGTTACGGCCGCCGGCGTTACACCTCAAGTAACTCTCGCCTCTTATGGGACCGCGACGCCTTACAATTTCGCCGTCACAATACCGGCCTCCAATACCAGCGGTTCGCTGACCAACTCTCTCAACTTCACCGCGACCGCTAACTAATACCGGCCGCACAGAGCAACGCGCGAATACTGGCTGGGCCGAAGCGACTCCCAGTCAGTCTGGACTTCCTATGAACGCTCAACAGATGACTTTATTCTCGTTGTGGATGCTGGCGCCGCTTGTGAATGGGCCGGCATTCGGGCAGGCGTCTGGCGAGCGGCGAACGCTGTCACCGATGTCTGTCACCGCGGCGCCGATCGTCACGATCCTCTCGGCGCCAACCGGTGGGTTGGTGCGCAGCGAGGGGCCAGGCAACTCCGCCCTGGATCTGGGCCGGGTTTCGTATTTCAGGGGAGCTTCGGCTCCGGGCGAGAGCAGCAAGAAAACCCACGGATCGTTGGTAATCTCGACGCGGTTCATCCTAAAAGTCGACTGTCCGGGAGGTTCGTCATCTTCCCAGGTGAGCGTGACCATGTCACGGACGGACGGGGCCGCGACGCACGCCCTGACGATTGACGGAATCAAGCTGGGGACCGAGCCGCGGCCTTTGGTGGAGTCCATGCCCTGCGGGTCGCTCGGTGAGCACCGGCTGGATATGGAGGTTCCGGTCTCCACACCAGCCGGACCCATTGAAAGCAACGTCGCGTTCGAGGCGACGCTCCGCAGATAACCCGATGAGATTCGAATCCAGACTGGTGGTTTGTGTCGCGCTTGGGTGGATGGCCAGTGCCCGTGCTCAGACACCGGACACGCCCGCCCCCAGCCCCACCGCAAGCCCCACCGACATCCCGCGCGCTTCCATCTCCCTTTCTCCCGCCATCATCGAGGTGCGCTGTAAACCGGGCCAGGGCACCACCCAAACCTTGACCATTTCGAACAACACGGATCGCGAAGTGCGTTTCAATCTGGAGACCGAGGATGTGGTGGTCAGCGATGGGAAGCGATCGTTTTCGCGAGCAGGGCTGGTTGCTAACAGCATTGCCGCCACCACCGTGGAGACGCCCGCATCCGTGGTGGTGAAGCCCGGCGAAGCAGCGTCCGTCCAGGTTACGTTCACCCTTCCGCCGGTGACCGCGCTGCGCGCCGTAGTCACTTTCTTCCGGGGCGTCTTGACCGCCCCCGGCAACGGAGTGGTTGGCCTGGGCGCTTCCTTGGGCACCCTGATCACCTTTAACCTGTCGAGCGAGTACAAGCTGGAGTCCGGACCCGTGGAAGCCTCACCTCAGACCACGGAGGCGAACTCGATCCTTTCCGAAGAGCTGCACAATATCGGCACTGAGCCAGTAGTGCCCAAGGGCGTCATCGTTATTCTGAATGCGTCCGGGAAGCGGGTGGCCAAAGCGCCGTTTAAAACGCAGCGCCTGTTGCCTGGCGAGCGGGTGGTTTTTATTGCCACCAACCCGGCGCAACTCGCTCCGGGCCAGTATCGCACGCTCTCATCCTTTGAGTTCGAGCGCAGGGTCTTCACTAGTGCCGGAGAATTCACCGTTCCGCAATAGCGCACAGGACGCGGCGGCGTCCGCCGTCCGGGTCGTGGAACAACTGCCGCCGCGTTCCGTTGTGCGCGCCTTAAGGAGTCACAGGCGTGCCGCGCTGTGGCGGGCTCCCCCGGCGCTGCTTTTGTGTTGTCTCCTGCTGCAGGGGCAGGTTTACAAGGTCGATCCGAACAAAACCATCACTTTTCAAGTGGACGGAGCCACCGCGGCCTATACGCTGGACGAATTCTTCGCGGAGGCCACGGCTGAAAATGGAGTGGTCACGGTAGAAGGCAAAGTAGCCGGCGATACCCATGTAGTGGTGGTCACGCCCGCTGGCGCGCAGACCTTCGAAATCCTGGTGAACTTGATGCCTCCGGTTTATCCCCCCGGTTATGTTGCGCCGACCACCGGAGCGGAGGCGGCCCAGAGCGGGTTTTACGAAGGACGGTATTATTCCAATCCCGCCGAGATCCAGAACCAGATCGACTTCATGAAAGTGAACGGCGACAACTGGACCCATATGCACGTGGTGGAAACCAACCTGCTAGGCGCTGCCCAGCAGGGCCTGCCCAAAGTTGCGTTGTCCTCCGCCAGTTATGAAATCGCCACGCCATCCCGCGACATCACGCTGCTCGACAAGTACGTGGACCAATCCCAGCTCACCATCAATGGATCGATTATCCGGGGACTCCATTTCAGTGACGGCAACTGGTTTGGACATGTCGGCTACACCAGCGTGGAGACGTTCGAGGGCCTGTTCCTGCCCGTCCAGCCGGAATTAGTGGCGGGCGGCGGATACCGCTATCCGCTTACCGAGAATTCTTCGCTAACCGGATCTTTTTATGAGGTACGGGTTCATTCTTCGGACCGGCTGGGCCGTTCCGGAAGTATTGGCGACCTGCGATACCAGTACAAACCTCGGGAAAACTTCTGGTTCAACGCGGACCTCGGGTTCAGCGATGGCGTGGCAGGCTCTGGACGGCTGCACTACATCAGCGACCACGATACGATCCTTGGCTTGGCGCGCTACATGCCGGTGGAATTTGCGTCACTGGGCGCCAACAATTTACGGGGGCTGTTTACAGACCTCTCTTGGGTGCGCCACGTCACAAAGAAGTTCGAGACGGACCTGTCCTTCTATAAAAGCAACCTGATCCTGCCGGGCGTAAAGGAAGCGACCATTTCGGGCTCCGCCAATCTCCGCTATCAGCTCACCAGGCACTGGGCCCTTACCGGCGGGGCGCAGGGCTCGAAGTTCGGGAACGAATCGCCGCCAGGCCCCACCATTCGAAACTTCACCCTGCCCGCCGGCCTGGCCTTTCAATCCAGCCATTTTGGCCTCAATGGCCAATACCAGTTTTCGGTGATGCCCGGCGATGACACCGGAGCCAGGCAGTTTCGCGCAAACCTACACACGGGTTGGGGCGGTTTCAATTTCAACGCCTATGCGGAACGCGATACGAACGCCCCCACGCTGAGTTTCATCTTCGGCCAGGTCTCGGGATTGCAGCAGATTCTCGAGCAACAGGGCATCCAGGCGACCAGCATTCAGCAGGTGGACGAGCTTTTGTCGAGCGACGCCTACCTGATGGCGGCCGGATTTATAAAAGGGGCCAGCATTAACGTGGTGCCCGTGCGTAGCCTGCTGGGCGGGAGCGCGGACTGGTCCACCAAGGGCCCGCATAAGAGAGATCTGACATACAGTTTTCAGTACAACGACAATCAGGCCCTGCAGGGAAGTACCGAAGACATCGTCCACACCCTGGCGTTGATCCAGCGCCTTACTCCTTCGAACAATGTCTCGCTGTCTTGTTCGGTCCTGGGATTGAAGACGCCCGGAAGCCCCCAGCAATACGCGCCCGTTTGCTTCGTTGCTTTTCGTCACCAGTTCGAACACGTGCCTTATTTCATCATTCCCGAACGGCGTGGGACCATGACGGGAAAGGTCTTTCAAGACAACCAGTCCAAGGGAGAATGGGAACCGGGCATGCCGCCGATGGCCGAAGTGGAGGTGGTGTTGGACGATCTCAGGCGTACCCTGACCGGCGTCGATGGTTCGTACCGCTTCCCGAATGTGCACCGGGGAAAACACAAGATTGAGGCCTTGTTCACCTCCAAGGATCCGTTTTTCTTTACCACTCCATCCAGCCTGGAGGTGGACGAAGATGCCACAACAAATTTCGGCATCGGCTATTCGTTGTCCGGCTTGGCGGGCAAGGTGCTGAACGACGCGGGGCAAGGCGTGGCCGGTATCACGGTGACGATCGAAAGCAGGGGAAAGAAGTGGAGCGCGACGACGGAGGCGGATGGCAGCTTCTTCGTATCGTCTCTGGTGGCCGGCGATTACGATGTTCAGGCGGACCCGGATTCGCTGCCAGCCGGTTATTCGGCGGACGGATTTGGCGACTCGCAAAAAGTAACGGTTGAGAAGGCAGCACCGGGCAGGGCCGCCTTTACCGCACGAGCGCTTCGAAGCATTTCGGGGCAGGTGCTCATCTACGACACCAGGCAGCTGCGGTATGTTCCCGTGATTGGGGCCGAGGTCCTGCTGAACGAGCCAGGCCCAACGGCCAAAGCCGATCCGCAGGGACGATATCTGTTCCGCGACCTGGCGGCGGGATCCTATACATTATCGGTTCGGAACGAAACGCAAACCCCTGCGCGCACCGTTCGGCTGGGCAGCCAGCCAGTGGATTTGACAAACGTGGATTTTCGGATCAGCCGGTCTGGCGTGCCGGATCTGGCAGCGCCCGCGGTGCTTCCCCTGCCTGTGCCGGCGGTGAAACCTGAAGCGATCATTGTACCGGCGCCGACGGCGCTACCAGCGCAACCGGAGCCGATCGCCGCAAAGGATCTTGGTACCGTGTCAGGCTCGGCACAGCAGCACGATATGCTCGGGCGCCAACTCACGAAAGCGGGCCGATACCGGGAAGCGATAGTGGAACTGACCGAAGCGCTTCGCATCGCACCCGATTTTACGCTGGCGCTGAATGCCCGCGGCTTTGTCCTGGTTCTTCTTCACCAGTGGGCGCCGGCGATTGTGGATCTGGACCGGGCCATCCGCCTCAACCCGAAGTATGCGAACGCCTACCGGGTTCGGGCGGCCGCCAAAAAATCCATCGGTGATGTGGTTGGAGCGGCGGCGGACTTGAGGAAAGCCCGACAGGTGGCCCAATAGAACTGCTGGTGGGTAATAAGACTGGTCGAAGGTTAGGCGGGCGTGTGCGCTCGGTGGGCTGGTGGGCCAACCTTGCCGGGAGCAAACAAGAGCTTCCTGACGCGGTGTACCAGAGCGACATGGCTGAATGGCTTGGCAAGGTAGTCGTCGGCGCCAAGAGACAAGCCTTCTTCGACATGTTTTAGCTCGCTGGACGCAGTGAGCAGCAGTACCTTCACGTTATCGGCCTGGGTGTTACGGATTCGCCTGAGCACTTCCAATCCCGTAAGGAACGGCATCTCGATATCCAGCACGATGAGATCGGGCAACAATCTGTGCGCCATCACCAGGGCACGGCGCCCATCGGTGGTGAAGTGGCACTCCCAATCGCTGTTTTTCAAGACGGTTTCCAGCAGCATGAGCATGGCGGGATCGTCATCCGCCACCAACACCACGGGTTTGCTCCCATTGGAGGATCGTTGAGCTCCGGCACTTGCGCGGTGAATCGTTCTATAAATGCGGAAAAGCAGCTCATTCGAGGAATAGGGGCTGAATACTACATCGTCAGCTCGCAGGGAAAGTGAAGAGTTCTGGCGGATGCGCTCTTCCGGTCCGAGGAGCAGCCAGCGCTGCGAAGTCGCCACCAGCTCCGCAACCGGCGGCGCGGGGCCGTCTTCTCCCGCCCAGACAATCAGCATGTCGTAGAGTTCCCAGGGATCGGCTGGATGGTCGCAAGCGAGCGAGAGATTGCTCGAAAGGCACCCCACGCTTGTCAGCACGCCGCCAAGCTGGTCGGCCAACCCGGACGGAAAACCCAGGATGCCAATACGGCTTCCATTGAGGTCCGCCGCGGTTTCGGGTGGTCGTAAATCCTCCACAACCTCTTCTCGGTAGAAAACCAGCCAGTATGACCCGTAATATGCCGCTCCGCGCTGGGAAAAAGCCTACTCAGGCGATGTCTGCGCGGCGATGAAGACCTCGACCTTCCGCAGGAGAGCGTCCAAGGGAGGAGCTATGGGAAATATTGCCCAACTAGCGGAAATCGGCAGTGAGACGGAGCGGGAGCCGATGGCGAACGACTTCTCGAGCTTCTTGCCGGCGAAGCGGCCGACTTCTTCGCGGACCGAATCGATGGCTGCGGCGCGGTTCAGGACCGCTATAAGTACGGGCCCGTCCCAGCGATAGAGTCTGTCCCCGGCGTGCAACGCGGTTCGGAAGTGCTGGGCGGCCACGGCCAGCCCTTGATCGCCGATGGCGCTGCCAAAGCGCGCGATGACCACTTCCAGCCGGTTGATGACGGCGATTAAGACAAACGCGGGATCGGGCGACGCCATGGCCTGCTCGAGCGCCTGGCAGGCTTCCGGCTTGCCGGGAAGGCCCGTTGCAGGATCTGTTCTGGGACCCAACGACAGACCACCGATGCGCTGCGTCGATTGAGCCAACTCCTGCTGGATCCTATCGAGAGCGGCTTTCCCGGCGGCCTTCTGGCGCAGAGATTCTCCCCGAACGCTCTTGAGGCACTCTCCGAGCTGCGCCTTTACCGAGTGAATGTCTTCCACCATGCGCGTCCGTTCCAGCGCCTTCTCGATCTGTTGTAGTCCGGTGACGGACGCCTCGCTGCTGGTGCCCACCGCGATGACGGTCTGGGTGAGCATGGAGACCATGTTCTGGAGTTCGGTATTTTGAATCCGCAGGAATTTGCTGGTGTGCCGATTGTAATCCTCCAGCGCTCGCAGCACTTCGCCAACTACCACGAACCGCTCTGTTACGGAGGCTTCGGGCGCCAGCCGCCCGGCGAAGCGGTCCATGTCGGAGCGAAAGCGCTGATAGTCGGCCTGATCGCCTTCCACGGCGTGCAACGAGATGCCCTGGAGAAACAGGTCGAGCATACGGCGGTAGGAGGTTTCTACGCTCTCTTTACCGGCGTCGCCTAGGAGATAGGTTCTCAGAGAAATCATGTTGCCAATGCTCCGAACGGGATCGCGGACTTCGCCACCAAGGTCTGCGAATCTGGAGTGCTTATCGGCACCGGGCGGCGATGGTTGAGGTGCTGATCGAGCTGCCTTTGGAGCGCGCGGAAAAAGCGCGGCCGAGCCACGCTACACCACAATCTCCACGCGATCGAGGTAACTTGCCAGCGCCAGGATCTGGCTTCGAATTTCATCCTCGTCGGAAGCCTTGGCCGCCAACTCTACCGCCGCGCCGGTGCGGGTGATTTCGGGAAACCCGTAACCTTCACCCGATCCCTTGAACTGATGCCCCAGCCTCCGAGCGATGTTGTAATCCTTCGAATCGCCGCTCGCCAGAATTTCGTGGATGCCGCGCCGGACGTTTTCCAGATATTTTGGAACCAAGCCTTCAATACCGTCGGGGGGCGTGATGCGGATTCTTGGGGCGAGGTGGCGGGCTATGGCCTCCAGAAGCGTCGACTTCTTGATCGGTTTGGTAAGGTGCTCGTTACATCCAGCCTCCAGGCTCCGGCCGGCCCCGTCCGCGGCGGCGTGAGCCGTTAGCGCCAGGATGGGTATCGGACGCGCTCGAGTTTCCGCTTCCCATTGGCGGATGACTCGCGTGGCTTCCAGGCCTCCCATCACGGGCATTTGCAGATCCATGAGCACGAGATGGGGCGGACCGGCGATCACTTTCTCGACCGCGATCTTGCCATTCTCGGCGAAATCAAGCTGGAAGCAGCCGCCCTTGAGATAGGCCCTCACCAGAGCGAGATTGTCCGCGGAGTCTTCCACGATCAGGATGCGGAAGACCGGCTGTTGTTCGCCATGTGCCGCCAGCGGTATCGCGATCGCTGCCGGTTGGGCAGCCTGCGGAGCCTCCACCTCCTTACGGATGCGGCATGGCGCCGTAATAAAGAATGTGCTTCCCTTGCCTTCCTGGCTGGTGCAACCGATGCTTCCACCCATCAACTGCACCAGACCCTTGCTGATGGCCAATCCGAGACCCGTTCCCCCGTACTTGCGCGTGATGGAAGAGTCGGCTTGGGTGAAGCGGTCGAAGATCATGTTCACTTTGTCCGCTGCGATCCCAATCCCGGTATCCACCACGCTAAATCGCAGCCACCTCGGGGTGTCTGGCCCGGGTATCGAACCCCCGCCGGTCAAATCGGGCTCCGGCTCCACGCGCAGCGTGACGCTGAGCCCCGTTCGGTGAATTTCAGCGCGTTTCCCACCAAATTGAGGAGGATCTGCCGGAGCCGATTCGGATCCCCAACCAGTCCCAAGGGCACGCCCGGAAGGATCTCCAGAGTGAGCCGCAAACCACGGTCGCGGGCCCGCGCATCCAACATCTCGACTGATTTTTTGAAGCACAGCCTCCAGATCGAAGCCGATGGACTCCAGTTCGACGTGCCCGGACTCCACTTTCGAAAGATCCAGGATGTTGTTGATCAGGTCCAGAAGGTTCGCCCCGGCCTTTTGAAAAACGTCGAACATAGTCCCGCTGCTCTTCACCGAGCGAACTCTCCGACAGCAGGTCGGCCATTCCGAGAATGGCATTCATGGGGGTTCGCATTTCATGACTCATGGTGGTCAGAAATTCGCTCTTGGCGCGATTCGCGGATTCGGCGAACCCTTTGGCGCGCTGCAATTCTTCCTCGGCGCGCTGCCGTATGACCACCTGCCCAAGTTGCGCGCCGATGTGCCCCAGTCATGGCCAGCAACTCTTCATCGGCCTCGGCGGTCTCAAGCGAAAAGAACTCCAGAACTCCGATGACCTTCTCTTCCACGACAATCGGAAACCCGAATCCCGACCGGAGCCCGGCCTGCTCCGCCACCGTTCGCTCGCGGCGATAGTTCCTGGTCTGCTAAATCGACCATCCACTCGGGTTTGGCGGAAACCAGAATGCGGGCCGGCAATCCCGCTCCAGGGACGAAGCGCCAGCGCTCGCTGGCTCTCGCGGAAAGCCGCGAACCGGCCGGCATCGTCCAGGTGCCAGATTCCCACCGGAAGCAGTTCCTCCGGCGAGTTATTGGCCCTTAAGTAAACATGGCCCACCGGCCACCCGGTGTACGAGCAGATCAAGTTGATACACAGTTGGGCGGCATGTTCGATGGTCGAAGACTGGTTGGCGGCCACCGTCACCGATTGCAGCAATTGAATCAGTGTCATTTCCTTCTTACGGGCTTCCTCGGCACGCCGCCGCTCGCTGATGTCGCGGACGAATCGCGTTAAAACTGCATGCTCCCGCCACTTGAACCGGCCAAATCGTCGCTTCCACCGGAAACTCGTGACCGTCGCGATGCAATGCCGTCAGCTCGATCGGCCGGTTGAGCGGAAGTCCCTGAGCGGCCAGGAAATGTTTCACGCCGCCGGCGTGGATCCCCCGGTCGGAGGGAGCGACAATCGTGTCGTACCAGCGGCGTCCCATCACTTCCCCCGCCCTCCAACCGAACGTTAGTTCGGCCTGCGGATTCCAGGCCGTCACCGAGCCGTCCGGGTCCATGCCGATGAACGCGTCGTTGGCAGTCTCGAGAATCATCCGGTTGCGCTCGCTTTGCTCCCGCAGCATTTCCTCGCTGTTCTTCAGGGCGGTAATGTCTCTGGATATGCCGGCGATCCCGGAAACCTGCCCGCTCCGGTTGAACATCGGGACCTTGGTCGTCGACCACCAACGCAGGCGCTCCGCCCGGGGTCTTCGAGCTGCTCGATCCGATCGACCTGGGGCTGGCCCGAACTTACAATCTCTTC
Organism: Bryobacterales bacterium; assembly: GCA_963747945.1. Lineage (GTDB taxonomy): Bacteria > Acidobacteriota > Terriglobia > Bryobacterales > Bryobacteraceae > Palsa-89. The sequence continues at coordinate 261,225 of CAVVHB010000018.1, read as the reverse complement.
CTCGTCGCGGCGCCAGCGGAGGGCGTCTTCGGCTCCGAAATAGTCCGCGTTGCTCTTCCCAATGCACTCCGCGGAGTCTTTGGCGCCCAGATTTCGCGCGTGCGCCTGGTTGACTCTGGTGAAGCGGGACTGGCGGTCCTTGAAATAAATCAGGTCCGGAATGTTTTCCATCAGGGCGCGCAGCAATTCGCGCTCCTGCTCCACCTCCTGGACCAGTTTGAAGTGGACCACGGCGGCGCTGACTTGGGCCCTGAGTTGGAGGGGTTCCCAGGGCTTGCCGATGTACGCGAAGATCTGTCCGCTATTGACTGCCTCGGTGAGCGCGCTCATGTCGGCGTATCCGGACATCATTACGCGGGTAGCTCTCGAAACTTCTCTCACACGCCGCAGAAACTCGTGCCCGCTGACCCCGGGCATGCGCTCGTCGCACAGGATTACGGCGAAGTCGTGCTCCTCGCGCCAGCCCCAGGGCCGTCTCGGCGTCGGTGGTGGTAAAGACTTCGTAATCGTCTTCGAACAAGATGTTCCAGCGATGTGAGGATGAGCGTTTCATCGTCCAGGACCAGCAGTTTTTCCTTCATTTTTCCCTTCGCAATTCCAGATCGAGCGGGATCTTGACGATAAACTCCGTACCCACGCCTTCTTCGCTTTGAACCTCGATGGAGCCGCCGTGGTCCTGGACGATTCCGTAAGAGATGGCGAGGCCGAGACCGGTTCCCTGGCCGACCGGCTTGGTGGTAAAGAACGGGTCGAAGATCTTGCTTCGGATTGCTTCGGGGATGCCCGCCCCGGTGTCGCGAACCGAGATCAGGAAAACCTCGGCGGTCTGGCTGGTGGTGATGACGATCTTTCCCTCTCCCGCAATGGCGTCCACGGCATTGGCAATCAGGTTCATCAACACCTGGTGCAGCCGCCCCGCGGAACAATACAGCGTGCGCTCCGGGACATAATGTTTTTCCACCAGGATGCGCCCGTTCATCTTGTGCTTCAACAGCAGCAGCACCGCGTCGATGGTCTCCACCACGTCCACGGTCTTGAACTCTCCTTCATCCATGCCGGGAAAACGTCCGCAGATCCAGCACCAGTTCCTTCACCCGGTCCAGGCCTTCCTGCATCTCGCCCAGGCGGGCCCGGGCTTTCCGCAGTTTCTAGCAGCGAAGGCTCCGAGAGGTGCGGCTCCATCTCCGGGCCCAGCCTATCCAGGCCGCTTTCCACGATAAACAGGTTGTTCAACACGAAGGCCAGGGGATTGTTGATCTCGTGCGCGATTCCAGCCACCAGTTGCCCCAGCGAAGCCATCTTTTCGTTCTGGATCAATTGGGCCTGGGTTTCCTTCAGCTTCCGGTTGGCCTCTTGCAGATCGTGATTGGCCTGGACCAGCTTTTCGGCCATCGCGACGCGCGGTCTCGGCAATCTCGCGCCCGGCGCGGGCCGTGCGAGTCTCCAATTCCCTGGCCTTGAGCTCCTCAACGATGCGGCCGTTCTCGTCCTGAAAGAACTCGCGGCGCATCAGCGCCTGGATACGGGCCCGCAAAACCGCCAGGTCGCTGGACTTGCTGACGAAGTCGTCGGCGCCGGCTTCGCAGGCCGCGATTCAGTTCCCCCTTGTTCTCGCTGCCGGTGAGTATGATGACGGCCGCGCGCTGTTCAGGCTCTGAAGCATGGCGGTGATCCGCCGGCACACTTCGATGCCGTCCATCTCGGGCATCAGCAGATCCACCAGAACGCAATCGAATTTCTCGTCCGCCAGCCGCGCCGAGCCCCTCCGCTCCGCTGGCCGCGCTCTCCACCTCATAACCTTGATTCCGCAGTTCGTCGCTGAGGAACGCGAGGTAAGTGGGGCTGTCGTCAATGGTCAATATGCGGGCGCTGCGGAAGGCGGAATCCTGGGGATTCAGAATGGCTGCCTTGCGCCGGCGCTTTGCGCAACAGCGCGCGGATGCGCACAAGCAGGATTTCAGGACTCTCGGACTTGGAAACGTAACCGTCCGCGCCGCTTTCCAGGCTTTGTATCTCCGCCGTATCCGGGGCCGAAGCGGTCATCATCAGAATCGGTATGCCCCGCGTGTTCAAGTTCATTCGAATGCGCCGGCAGAATTCGTCTCCGCGCATTCCGGGCAGGTTGTAGTCGCACTAAAATCAGGTCGGGAAGAGGGTCTCCCAATGCCGCCAGCGCCGTCTCCGCCGCGCCGGCGATGGAGATCTCCCAGCCTTGCTCCTCCAGCAGCATCCGCAGCTTGAAGGCTTGCGTCTCCGAGTCCTCTACCACCACGATGCGGAAAGCGCGTTCCATCAGTGAACCTCGTGCCCGGTGAAGCTCTGGCTTGGCCTGTACCAGTTCCAAAACTCTGGGAGCGATAGCCGGCAACGGCAAGGACTCGCAAACGGCGCCCAGCCGCACCGCCGCCGCCGGCATTCCGTAGACAGCCGCGGTGGATTCATCCTCGGCGATGGTGTATCCGCCGGACCGCATGATGTCCAGCAACCCCGCGGCACCATCCTCGCCCATGCCGGTTAATAACACGCCCAGCGCATCGGCGCCCAGAGCTTGCGCCATGGATTGAAACAGCACCGTCCCCGAGGGACGCTGAAACGATATCGGATTTCCGGTATCCAGCCGCAGCCGCCCAGCCTCCAGCCGCAGGTGCCGGTCGGCCGGAGCGATGTGCAACACCCCGGGAACGGGAATCGCAACCGTCATTCACTATGGTGACCGGAAACGGACAAACGTCTTCCAGCCAGGAAGCGAACCCCTCCAGAAAGCTGGCCGGTCATGTGCTGCACCAGCAGGATCGGCAAAGGAAAAGCCGGTCCCAGCGCACCCAGCAGCTGTACCAGCGCGCCTGGGCCGCCCGTGGAACAGACGATTCCCAGCATCTGAAACGTGCCCGCCCGGGCGCCCCAAGACCGCGGAACACGGCCCGTCGCGCCATCCGGCTTGCCATGGCCGTTGCGCCGAACCAGCTTGACCTGGCTCATGATCGCCAACTGCGTGCACAAGCGTTCGGCCAGCGCCTGGTACTCGGCGTTGCTGGTTCCGGCGGGCTTTTCCAGCACCGTCAAGGCGCCCGCCCGCAGCGCCTCCATGGGAATGGTATTCCACTTTCCCGACTCGACCGAGGACGCGACCACTACAATGGGGACCGGCTTTTTGGACATGATCCGCCGGGTAGCTTCCAGCCCATCCATGCCGGGCAGCCGGATGTCCATCGCAATGACATCCGGCGAGATACGGTTGAGCATCCCCAGCGCATCCTCGGCGCTGGCGGCCGTCGCGCAGACCTCCAGCCTGGGGTCGCGCCCGATGCTGTATTCGAGCAGCGCGCTCACCACCGCCGAATCCTCGACGATCATGACCCGGATCTTTTTCATATCCTCTTTTTCAAATTCAAATCATTTGCCGGATCGCGTCCAGCAACTCCGTTTGATCGAACTTCCGCTTCACCACATAAGCGTCCGCCCCGAGCAGCAGACCCCGCTCCTGATCCTCGGCCTGCTCGAGCGAGCTGACGATGATCACTGGAATCCCCTTCAGCCCGGGGTCCGCCTTCAGCGCCTCCACCAGTCCGAAGCCGTCCATGCGCGGCATCTGAATATCGGTGATGATCAGGTCGGCCCTTTCGACGCGCAGCAACTCCAGAGCTTCCAGGCCGTCCACTGCCACTCGAACGCGGTAGCCATGCGCCTCCAGGATGCTTCTCTCGAGCGAACGGGACGTGATGGAATCGTCCACCACCAGAATGCCGGGCGCGCTGGCTGGAACCGGAGCCTGAACCCTGATCTGCGGCATCGCCGAGGCTGCCGCCGGCGTGCAACTCGCCGCCAGACCAGCCGGGTTCAAAACCACGAACACCGTCCCTTCCCGCAACAGCGCGCCTCCGGAAATATTGCCGGTGGCGGGGCATGGCATTCCCAGGTCCTGAATCAGAGCGTCTCGCTCCATCAGGAACTCATCCACCCACAGCGCGAAACGCCTGGCCCCCGATTTCAGCAGCATCACCGGCAGCATCCCTCCCGGCAACGCCTGGGTGGCGTCCCCGATTTTCAACAGATGCGCCAGTCCGTACAAGGGGACCACTTGCCCTTCAAGATTCACCACCGGTTTTCCTTCCTGCGTCTCCACCTGTTCCAGTCCCACCCGGTACAGCCGTTCAATTCCGTGCGTGGGGATTCCAAAGGTCTGTCCCGCCGCCGAAAGCAGCAGCAAATGGCTGGTGGATACCGACAACGGCACCGACAACAGAAAGGAAGCGCCGGGGCTCTCCTTGGGCCTCAGATTCACATCTCCCTGGAGGCGATGCACGGTTTCATAGACCACCGAGAGTCCCATGCCGCGCCCCGACAAGCGATTGACGGTGGGCGACGTCGAGAACCCCGGGCGAAAGATGGCTCGTCCCAGCTCTTCGGTCGAGTGAGACCCAGGTTCGATCTTGGGAAAGCACCTTGTCCACCTGCTTCAGGTCTACTCCCCGGCCATCGTCTTCTACTTCGACGATCAGGCGCCCTCGCTGGGAGTCCAGACGCAGTGTCAGCGAAGCCACCGGTGATTTTCCCCTGCTGGCGCGCTCGGCGGGCGCCTCAATGCCATGACTGATGGCGTTGCGCAACAGGTGCATGACAGGATCCTTCAGCGCCTGGAGCACGATGCGGTCCGCCCGGACACCGGACCCGCTCAGGCGGAAGTCGATTTCCTTGTTCTCTTCCCGCGCCAAGTCCCGCACCATCTTTCGAAAGCCCTCGAATAAATCGTCCGCCGGGGCCATGCGGGCGCTCCAGACGTCCCGCTGGAGTTGGTCCGCCGAACGACGCGTGTTCCAGGCGCTGCGTTGTTGCAGGAGACGAGAGGTCCTGGACTGGACAGCCAGGGAGCGTACCTTTTGTTCCACCAGTCCGATATGCCGGATCACCGCGGAATACTCCGGCTGGCTCGCCAAGCGCCACAGAGGCGCGGTCGCGGTCTTGCGAAACCGGACGCATTCCGCTGCCATTTCGGCGATCTGATGATCCAGGACATCCAGTTCTCCGCTGACACTCGACTGCCGCAGACTCTCACTGAGGATCTGGCCCGTCGACCGCACCAGCCGGTCCAGATTCTCGGCCGGCAGCCGCACCATCTCAACCGGCTGCAGGGCCGCCGCCAAGGTGGGTACCGGGCCAGCCGCCTTGATTGGCGGATCCACCACCCCTTCCTTCCGGATACCGAGCAGCTCCTCGATGGCCCGCAACGCCGCTGCCGGTTCCTCGGGAATGCGGCTTTCTCGAAACGCCCTCACGCAATCCTCGCTGGCATCCAGCACCTGATGGATCACGCGCGTGGCCCTCTGGTCTAGAGCCAAGGTCCCTTCGCGCACCTGCGAAAACACCGTCTCGAGCCCGGAGGCCAGCCCCTCCACGGGGTGCAGATCCACCGCCCGAGCCGCGCCTTTCAAGCTGTGAGCGCGGCGGAACGCCTCGTCGAGCTCAACCCCGCCCGTCTTTTTGGAGTCGTTTTGGCCGGAGGCATTTTCGAGCAACGCCAGGATGGAGCGGATATGTTCCAGGTGCTCGGCGTGCTCGCCCTGAAAAATCGCTGCCAGCTTTTGGCGAATGTCGGTCAAAGCCGGTACCCCTCGGTCGCGGTGCGCAGCTGTGCCCCCAGTTCGGTGAGATTGGCCGCAGCCTTTTCGGTCTGCCGGGTGGTGCTGGTGGCCTGCTCGCTGCCGCGGCTGAGATCTTTCATGGCCTGCATGACGTTTTCAAAACCGATCAACTGCTGATTGCTCCCCGCCACGATCTGCTGAAAGGCCTGCACGCTCTGGCCGATGTTGGCGGCCATATTGCGAATCGCCGACGCCGCCATATCCGCCTGCTGCTTACCCACGTCTACTCGCTTGACAGCTTCCTCGGTGAGCATCACCGACGTGTTGATCTCTTTCTGGATGTCTCCGAGGATGGTCTTCACCTGGACGGTGGCGGACTTCGACTGATCGGCCAGATTCTTGATTTCGCTAGCCACGATGGCAAAGCTCCGGCCGTGTTCCCCGGCCGCGGCGGCTTCAATGGCGGCGTTCAAGGCCAGCAGGTGCGATTGTTCCGCGATGTCGTTCACGGTCGCGAGAATGTCGCCCACCATTTGCGTCTTCTCGCTCAACGACACGATGTTCTGGGCCACCGCCTCGGCTTGCTCGTGAATCGCTTCCACGCTCTGGTTGGCTTTCTGCACTGCATCCAGGCCGGAGATACTGGCGATGGAGACGGCCTCCGCGGTGGCGGTAACCTCCTTGGCTTTTTCGGCCATCTGGAGGCACGACTGGCTTACCTGCTGCATGGTGGCGTTGGTTTCCTGGTAAGCGGCCACTTGTTGCCCGGTGACGGCGGACTGTTCCCGCGCGGAAGCCAGAATTTCCACCGCCGCGGAGTTGAGATCCTCGGTGGTGGCGCGCGTCTGGGTAGTGGTGCTCCGCAGCCGGGCCACCAACTGGTTCAGACCCTGAGCGAGTTTTCCGAGCTCGTCACTGCCTTCCCGGGCCGATTTCTGAGTCAAATCTCCCTCTCCGACGGCAGTTACGAACTGCTGGAACTCGCTTAAAGGCCGGATGATGGAGCGGTGCGTGCCAAACCCCACCAGGGCCGCCAAGGCAAAGCCCAGCAGACTTCCGAATAAGATGATCCGATTGCCGCTCTGAGCATCCAGCTGGGCCCTTTGTTCCCGGCCCTCCAGGAGACTTCGTTCTTCGTTTTCCACCTCCGAAAGCAAATTCACGATCTGGGCGGTGTGTGCTTCGCTGTCGCTATTGGCGTTGCGCCCCGCCACGACGGAAGCCGCCAAGCCTTTTTCTTCGCGAATGTTCGAGATTCGCGTCATATCGGCCAGCCTGCGGTCAATTAGGGGGGCGAGAACCGCAAGCCTGCTCTGTTGACGGGGATTGTCGACGGTAAGCGCTCGAATTGACTTCTGGCTGTCGGCCAGGCGTGCTATCAGGCCAGGGCTCGATTCCAGGTAACTGGTATCGCCGGTGATGATGTATCCCCGGCGTGAGTTTTGGAACTGGAGCAGAAGCGCACGGATGTCCTTGGCCTCGGCGATCACCAGGTAGGTGTGGCGCACCCAGTAATTGGCTTCGAGCAGCTTTAATGTGCTCCGGTACCCTACCATTCCGGTTAAGGCGATGAACAGCATCGCCATGCCGTAGCCGAAAAGAATCCTCTTTCCAACGCTCAGTCTCAAGGTGCGTCTCCAATCTGTAGCTCAGCAAACAGCGCTTCAGTATTCAAAAGCATGAGAAGGTCTTGGTTGGATCCCTTGATATACCGGGATCGGCCCAAATTTCCGTCGATTTGCAGGTCCCTCGAATCGATCCAGCGGATTTGCTCCACGCTGTCGATCTGCAGGCCCATCTGGCGTCCCTCTTTGCACAGCAGGATCACTCGCGGCCGATCGCCACTGGGAACCCCCTCCATACCCAGAAAGCGCTTCAAATCGATCACCGGCCGGATCTCGCCATGCACATTGATGACTCCCGCAAACACCGCGGGCGCGCCGGGAACCGGCGTGGGGGCGAGAAGCGGCAAAACCTCGACAACGTTTGGAAGGTGGATGCAGTAGCGCTCCTTTCCGATCCCCAACACCAGCACCGGAAAGGCGTTTTGCGCGGGTCCGGCGGAAACGGGGCGTTCGGAGAGCCGCAGGGCTCGCTCGCGCCACACCGCCTCCACTGCCTTGGCCTCTCTCATACTCCGCTCGAAATTCCTACTCCGCTCGAAATTCCCAGATGCATTTTTGCGAGTTCCTTCAGCCCAGTGACCGTTACCCCTGGTCCAGCCGTGACGATCGCCAAATCCGGCAATCCAGCCAGGACCTTCACGACATTGCCGAAGCTCCGCTCCGCCGCGCGTTCGTTCCCGTCCCGCTTCAAAGCCAGACCGAGGTGGTAGTGCGCCAGCGCAAAATTCCGATCGAGGTAGATAGCGTGCCGCAAAGATAACTCCGGCTCGTTAGCGATTCCAAGCTTTTCGTAAATCAGCGCGTGATAGAAATGGACCTCGGCATTCAATCCGTGCTCGGACAACAATTGTTTTCCATACTCGGCTGCACCTTGCCAGTCGCCATGATCGGCCAGCTGGCGCAGACCATTCAGATCGGCTGGAACTATCCGCGGTCGCGGGCCTGCCGGCGAGTGCCCCGCGGATGGCGCTGGTGCGGCCGGTGGGCCCGTCCATCCGGGTTCAGGAGCCACCTCCGAGTCCGCTTCCAACGGGCCGCTGGGAAACGGCATTTTTTGAAACAACCGGGCCCCGGTGGCATTCACGCCGCGGAAGAGTTTGAGGTTGTCCATGTTGGTCTCGGCCGCTCCTACCACCAGCCACCCCCCATCCCCAAGGGCCTGGTGAAATTGTCCGATCAAGCGGCCATTCGCCTCGCGCGAGAAGTAAATCATCACGTTGCGGCACAGGATAAGATCGAAATCGGTGCCGGCGGGAAACGAAGTCGCGAATTCGCTATTCATCAGGTTCATCTGATGAAACGAAATCCACTGTTTGTAGCGCGGGTGAACGGTCCAAGTGAGTCCTTCTTGTATGAAGCATTCGCGCTTCACCGCGTCGGAAGTGGAGCGCAAGGCCCCCGCACGGAATTTGCCTTCGGCTGCCTGCGCCAGAAAACCGCGGTTTAGGTCGGTGGCATGAATGTTGATCCGCCAGCCGCGAATCCGATCGCCCAGTTCCCGCGCCAGCAAGATGGCGAGAGAGTAAGGTTCTGCCCCGGTGGCGCAACCGGCGCTCCAGATAAGCAACTGCTTCGAGCAGCGCTTGCGCGCCAGGATGTCCGGAAGAACAACGTCGCGAATCGCCGCGAATTGCTCTTCGTCGCGGAAGAAGTAAGTTTCCCCGATCGTGAGTCTGGCGATAAGAACGTCCATTTCCGCGCAGCCCGTCTCGCCGCAGGCCAGGAACTCAGCATAGGAAGCGCAATTGCGCAGTCCCAGAACGGCAAGTCTCTCCTGAACCAACGCGGCCAGCGGTTCATCCCGGTCCGCGTAGAAGGCCAAGCCGGTGGACTCGATCAGATGCTCCTTGAGCTGGCGGTAGCCCGGGTCCTGGAATACACGCTTCACGCTCTCTCCCCCATGTTTTTCCCAGGCATGGTTTCCCCAGGCATGGATTTCCCGGGCAGGTGCAGCAGACGGGCCTGCGACATGGCGCTGTAATCGGCCAACAGGCGATCTTCGCTGGCTTTGAGCAGGGCGGCCGGTGCGAGCAGATGAATCAGCTCACCGTCGAGTTGCAGGGCGGCCGTTCCGCAACCCTGGAACGTGCCGTCTTCGGGTATATCGAGCAGCGACGCGGACGACGCCGCTACAATACCGCGAACGAAGTCCACCAGGATGCCGATCGGGCCCAGGACCCCGCGCAAGATAATCATCGGCGTGTGCAGTCCCGGTTTCTGCTCGGCAAGATCGAAGAGCCGATCCAGACGAACGATCGGAATGGCGGTTCCTCTTAGATCCAGGAAACCCAACAACCCCGAAGGCAGGCCCGGCGGAGAGGAGAGCCTGGCCATGGGCACGACTTCGCGCACCGCTTCGAGCGGGAAAGCACAGTTCAATCCGCTCGAGTGAAAAACCAAAAGATTTTGCGTGCGCTCCTGCGAGTCGCCCATGTCAAACAGATCGGCACGTTTTCCGAACACACGGGAAGAAAACTGTGCATTCCAAGCGATTCGACGGGACTATACAACCGGCTATTCCATCGGGTCTATGTTTGTGTCGACGAAATAGCCGATGAGAAATGTTCACGGCGAATGTCACCGCAAATGCACAAGACTCTGACGGTTCTACTGATCGAAGACAGTCCCGACTATGCCGCGCTGGTTCAGCAATGGCTTTCGGTGAGGACTGAAATCGCCTTTGTTCTGCACTGGACCGATTCTTTGCAGGCCGGCCTGTACCGCTTGAAGCAGGGCGGCGTGGACGTAATTCTGCTCGATCTCGGGCTGCCGGATAGCAGTGGAGCCGACACGTATGGAAGAACCAAACTGCACGCAGCCGGAGTGCCGGTGATCCTGCTGAGCGGGGAAGATAGCGAACAGCTGGCGCTTCGACTGGTGCAGGAGGGCGCGCAGGATTACCTGGTCAAGAGCTCGTGCAACGGCGAATCCCTGGCCAAAGCGATTCAATATGCCGTGGTAAGAAATGCCAGCCGCACGGCCGCCAAGGCCGGCTCCGCTTTCGAACAAGCCGCGTTGGTGGGCATTATGGGCGTGAAGGGAGGCGTGGGCGCCACCACTATCGCTTGCAACCTGGCCGTCGAATTACGCCGGCAAACGGAGCGGGAAACGTTGCTGGTGGATATGGATCTGGACTGCGGCATGGTTGGGTTCCTGATGAACGCGGAAACGGAATATACGGTTCTGGACGCCGCGGGGAATCTCGACCGGCTGGATGCGTCGTTTTGGGGAGGTCTGGTCGGCCACTATCCCGGCGGCCTGGAAGTCTTACGTTCTCCCAGTATCCCGGGCACCAGCGTGCCGGCCATGGAAAATCTTCATCAGGTGCTCACCATAGCCCAGCAACTGTATCGCTGGGTGGTGGTGGACCTGGGGACGCCGTCCCGTTTCTCTTTCGAGCTGCTGGATAAACTCACCGAGGTGTTCTTAGTCACCAGCACCGCCGTTCCTTCGCTTTATGAAACCAAGCGGGCCATTGACGGCTTGCGGGCAGCGGGCTTCCAAGGCGACCGAATCAGGATGATTGTAAATCAGTTTTCCAATTACGAGGACATGCCCGAAAGCGAGCTGCAGCGTCTGTTCGGACTGCCGGTTTACGCCACGTTTGCGCCGGCTGGACAGGACCTGCACGAGGCCTGCGTGCAAAGAGGACTCCCCGGAAAAAACAGCGGCTTCCGCCTGCGGATGGCGGATTTGTCCCGGAAAATGGCCAAGCTTCAAACCGAGCAGCCGAGGAGCAGAGTTTCGCGAATTTTCTCGTTTTCCGAAAAACGTTCCGCCAAGAAGATTGAAAAGGCGGCTAACGCGGCCCCCCACCCTTCGCCGGCGGAGAACCTCTAGATGGACGGCCACAATCCATTCGTGCTCCTGATTGAGAAAGACCCCGCGGAGGCCGCCCTGATCCGTCAGTCTCTGGCCCAGTGCGGGGGTGGCGCCTTCCAGCTCCAATGTGTCGCAGGCATGTCCATCGCGCTGGCCCGAATCGGAGGGGGTGGCGTGGACGTTATCCTGCTGGACCTCTCGTTGCCGGATGGGCGGTCCAGGGATGCTCTAGCCGGCTTTCTGCCGGTGCAGCGGGCCGCCCCGCGGGTCCCGATTATCGTCTTGTACGACGCTCACGATGAGGGACTCGCGCTGCAAGCGATGCGCGCCGGAGCCGCCGATTGCCTGCTCAAGAAAGAGTCCAGCCAGGCAATGAACCGCGCCATTTGTTCGGCCGTGGAATTCGCGCGCCGGCAGTCCGGCTCCCGAAACTCGATCGGGTTTGGGTCGCGGCCGGAGCGCGGCACCATCTCATTCATTGGCGCAAAGGGAGGGGTGGGCGCCACCACGGTGGCTCTCAATGTGGCTTCGGTTCTGGCCCGGGACAGTAAGGTGATTCTCGCGGAACTGCGGCCCGCCTTTGGAACCTTGTTGCCGTACCTGAAACCCTACGGGCAAGTTCGAAATATCTCACATCTGCTGCGAGCCGACGCGGCGGAAATCGAACCAACGGAAGCGGGCGCTTGTCTGTGGCCCTGCAAGAATGTTCCCGGATTGAGCGTCTTGTTCGGTCCGCAAAGGGCCGCCGAGTGCGGAGACCTTGCGCCCGCGCGCGTGAAATCCTTGGTTAAATTGCTGGCTGGGCTGGCGGACTACGTCGTACTGGATCTTCCGGCCTGGTTGTCGGACGCCAACCGTGCGGCGGCCGAAGTTTCCAGCCGCCTGGTTTTGGTGGTGGAGCGGGATCCGGTGTGCGTGCAATCGGCCAAGCTGATGACCCAGGCCATCAAGGAGTGGGATGGCATGCCACAGCCCATCCAGATGATTCTGGTGAACCGCGCAGCGCCGAATTGCCCGATGCCCCTGCCGGAAATCGAAACTCTGCTTGGATTTTCCGCTCTCGGCGTAGTTCCGCCGGAACCAGACATTTGTCTCGGGGCCGCGCTCGCCCACACGCCGCTGATCGCGTTTCAGCCCGATAGCCTGGTAGCCGAAAGCCTGATCACGCTGGCCGAGAAATGTGCATCTGATCTGGGAGCATTCCGCCAGGGGGGCCTGACTGAGAGCAAAACCAACCCCAGGATGCTCCGGATGAAACTAGATCAGCCGCAGGACGAAAAGGTGATTTACCCTGTCAGGCTGGCATAGGGATGACGGTTTTGTATCTTTACAGGTTCCGCACCGACCTGCACGCCTGTATGATCGATCGTGAGGACGGGGAGCGGAGACTGCAGGAACTCATCCAGGTGATTGCAAGGGAGACAGGAGAACTGGAACTTCTGTTCCAGGTTTTACTGCATTGAAGAAGTCGCGCAAAACGGAGCGCAGCGCCAGACAGTGCAGTTGCGAACAACGTTCAGCTTGACTAGAGCTGTTAGTTGGCGCAGACTTTAATAGCACCTGCCTCCGTTGGCAGCTCGCGAGTGGGAATGGCGCCAGGCTGAGCTGCCGCGCGCAACCCGTACGTAGCGTACCTGCATTCACAAAATGACACTTACCGGCGGAGGGATCATTGTCGTTTCTTAAGAAGCTGGGAGCTGCCGTCGCTCCTGTTCTGTTCGTGTTTTCGCTGCTTGGCGCGGAGTCTCCGGACAAGGCCACCGCGGTTGCGCGCAAGGCGCTGGACCTTCTGCTGGCGGAGAAATATCCGGAGCTGCGAACCATGTTGACACCCGCCGCGAAGGACCGTCTTACCGTTGAATTCCTGCACGATCAGGTGAGCGGCGAGATCCACACCTTTGGCCAGTTGAAAGAAGTTGGCGATCCGGTGACGGCGAAAGATGGCGACGACACACTGATCAGCTTCCCGGTTCACATGACTGAGACCAGAGTGAATATTCAATTCACGCTGGACACCTCGCTCCAGGTGGTTGGTCTCTATCTTCGCCCCTTGAATGCACCTTTGCCGAAAGTGTGGCAGCGTCCGTCCTACAGCAAGCCGGACGCGTTCACGCAGCGCGAAGTGACCGTGGGCGAAGACGAATGGAAGCTGGGCGGCACCCTCACCGTGCCGGTAGGCAAGGGACCATTCCCTGGGGTGGTGCTGGTGCATGGTCCGGGCCCACACGATCGCGACGAGGAAATTTACTCCAACCGCATTTTTCGCGACCTTGCCGAAGGGTTATCATCGCGCGGCATTGCGGTGCTCCGGTACGACAAGCGGACGCTCACCTACGGAGACAAGATGAGCGAGATGGCCTTCACGCTGGATCAGGAAACGGTGGAAGACGCGGTTCGCGCGATTGGTGTGCTGCGGCGCCAGCCCGAAGTGGCCGCGAATCGCATCTACCTTTTGGGCCACAGCCTGGGCGGTTACGCCGTGCCACGTATCGCAGCCCGCGACGGGAAACTTGCCGGTCTGATTTTCTTTGCAGCGAACGCCCGTCCCATCGAAGACGTTTCGCTCGCTCAGGGGGAATATCTTGCTCATCTTAATGGCGATCCCTCGCCGCAATTGCAGCAGAGGCTGGACGCCCTGAAAGCCGAGGTTGCAAAAGTGAAGAACCTGCAGCCCGGCACTACGCCTCCACCGTCGCTCCTGGGCCTGCCCGGCGTTTACATTATGGATCTGAAAGGCTACGAACCAGCCGAGCAGGCGAAAAAGTTAGCGATTCCAATGCTGTTCTTGCAGGGTGGGCGCGATTTCCAGGTCACTTCGAAAGACCTTGAGATTTGGAAAGCCGCTCTTGCCGGCCGCAACAACGTGGCTTTTAAGGAGTACCCGGCGCTGAACAACCTCTTTACATCCGGTGCTGACAAACCGGGACCTTCCGACTACATGAAACAGGGCAATGTGGATTCCACCGTCATCGACGATATCGCAACGTGGATCGCTCAGCGAAGGAATTAGCGCTCGGCATCCACATACACCTTGAGAATTACTCCGCTCGGCTTGGAAGCAACCGCACCGGCATTGTACGGAGTGCCGCTCTTCGAATACGGGAAAGCATAGGGGAAGGCCTGAATTCCACCATAGATGTATCCAACCAATGTTCGCTTCCCTCGCAGAGCGTCCAGGTCAAGCAGCGCTGTTCCTGGGATCGCACGCGCAACCTCGTCCCCAGGGATAAACACCGCGGCGGTTCCCAAGAAACCGGGCAAGGAATGCGACTGCACGATTTCGCTAGTTTCTTCTTTTCCGGCGGCCATCACCCTGCGGAGAGTTGAAATCTGATCGCTCCACTGCATACCGTCCAGGTAAGGTTTGGAGGACTTGTCGCCGACGCGAGAATTCTCTTGAAACGTTTGACTTTCCGAATCCCACCAGAACCTGCTGATACCTCCGAAGAAAGACGTGTACATGGTTTGGTTCGCCTTGTCGTAAATCGGCAATTTCGCGCAAGCGTAAGCGTTCATCTTTTGCTCGAAATTCACGTCGACAGTTGGTTGGGAGCCGGGCAATAGTTGGGAGCTTGGCAGTAAATAGATGGGGTGGCTGTAGCCTAACTGGGTCTCCGGTGTGAAGACTCCCCCATAGATCGCGATACCTAGGCCTTTGGGCGTAACGATGGGCGCGACATTCAAGTCACGCCGATGAAACTCGGTTTCGTCGCGATAAGTTTTGGCCAGCTGGACCACCAGCTTTCCGTGCGGGCCAGCTTTTATGGACAAGCGCCGGATCTCGTTCAAGTATTCTTGCGATGCGGAGTCCGAGTTGTGCTCAGTGTGGCCCTCAAAAGCCGTGTAGCTACCTTGGAACGAATGGCCCATCACCAGATAGAAGTAGCCATCGGGGAGTTTGATCAGCTCTCCGCCGGCCGATTGTACCGAGGGCGTTTCGGCAAATGGGATGACGGACGGTGCACGTCCGTGCATGACATCGTCGATAAGCTGCGGCAGGTCCACCGCGGAGATTACCGGATAGGTGACCCAATTTCCGCTGTGATCCTGGCCGTAACCACCAGCGATGTACAAAGTGGATCCGTCCTGATAGTAAAGTTGCCCGGCGGCCGTCCATTCGTCCTTCACGGGAGCCAGCGCGTCGGGTAATGCGGCAATGGCGACATGGTACGTTTTGGCCGGGCGGACGGTAGTGTCCACAACCCATATTTCCCGGTTTGCATCGCTTCGCAGGAACTCGGCTGTGCCGCCGCCGAAATTGTGATACCCCGCTACTCGGCCGCCGATGAAAACCCAGCGGCCTTTCCATTGGCCAAAAGAGAATGACTGCACAGGAGGCGCGCCTGGAAACTCACCAGCGGCGTCTTCGGTAGCTTCAATATGAAACGGCAGTTTCGCCGCAGGTAGGACTGCCAGAAACAGTCCGAGAGTCGCAAGATTCAGCATTTCGAGCCGCGATGCGTTAGCATGCGGATTCCCGGGACCAATCAAAACCGCATGCTAACGCATGGCGGCTCAGTTTACGGAAATACGATATCCACATTACGCCAATCGTTGGCCGCGGAAGCGCACTTATCGGTCCAATTTGGCGCATTGTTCAGGTGATCGGGAACCTGAGCCGGCCAGCCGCACCCGAGGTAACAATCGAACAGGTCGCGCTCCACCGGCTGGCAAAGACCCGCCGTTCCGCCCGAGATGTCAACCTCCCAGCCAGGAGTAAAGTTCAAAGTGCAGCCCATGGGATGGTAGACCTTTCCCTGTTCCTTGGGGTTTTGGAGCCCGTGTACGTCCCCAGTCTTCGCAATCACAGTGTCTTCCACCTGGCGTGCCTTGCGGTTCATCGGTCGCATGGAATTCATGAAAAGGTTCTCCCTGTCTTCGTGGTACTCAGTTGTCGCTAAAGCGGTCTAAGAACGACGGATTCTGAAGACTGATCTCTCCATAAATCCGCAAACAAAGATCATTCCAGCCACGAATCCAATCGCAGTAGTGCAAGTTCGCAGCTGAGGTTTGGCCGTAGTGAACGAATGCTTCGTGATAGCATCCGCCGGCGCACACCGGCCGGGCCCAACAGGTGTGACAGTCGTACCGAGCGCCCAGATGATGCGTTTCGAGGAAGTTGTTCCGCGCGGCATGGTCCACGCCGCCCTGCTGCAAGTGGCCCATCTTGCCTACCGGCGAATCGACAAAACGATGACACAGGCTGATATCTCCCGCTGTACCGACGCCTAATAGACCCAGGCCTGCGCCGCAAGGGTACGCCTTGCTAATTCCGGAGTGCAATTCCTTCAGTGTGTCGTTGGCATTGGTGAACCCGTGTTGCTTGCCCGCCACCGCCCAATCGCGATATTCCCAGGCCAGGTCTTCAAAGCCGCCCAAAACACTGCTCATCTTCTGGACTCCGATGTGATACAACCGCTCCGGGCTGGCCGTGGCCGGCGAAAAGCCAACCGCTCGGAATCCCACCTCCTGCGTCAGGTGTTCGTATATCTTGCGGACGTGTACTACTCCGGCGCTCAAAGTTACTCTGGCCCCAATCGAATTGGTCCGATGGCCTTGGAGAAGCATTTTGATCTTGGGCACAATGACGTCGTAGCTGCCGCGTCCATCGTGAAAGATGCGCATCTTATCGTTCAACTCGCGGTCGCCATCGATACTCACCGTGACGCCCACACGATGTTCGGCCAGGAACTCCACGATCTCCTCATTAAGCAAGGTTGCGTTGGTTGTGAGACTAAACTCGACACTCTTGCCAACCTCGGCGCACCTGGTTTTGGCATACCTCACCGTATGGCGGAGGAGTGGAAAATTCAGCAGCGTCTCGCCGCCAAAAAAAGTGACGTGAACGGAAGGCCGCTCAGCCGATTCGGCGATCAGCATATCGATGGCTGCCTCAGACACCGACGCGTCCATGTACTTCGGCTTGCCCTGGGTTTCGCTAATTTTGTCGCCGCTGTATTCGTAACAGTAGCCACAGGCCAGATTGCACTGGTTCGTGACGTGCAGCACCACACGCTGCAGAGGAAAGCTGCGCGCGGGAAGCTGGGGCTTTTCTACGAAAGCCTCACCGCTAGAAATAACGTCGGAGTGTTCGAGTTCAGTTAATGCACTCTCGATCTCCTCTTCCTCATAGCCGCGGTCACCGAGCGTTGCAATCAGCTCCTCCCTGGTCCGATCCTGCTCGCCGACGCAGTCAATGATCGCCTGGCCGATGGCGTTGAGTGCGAAAATCGCTCCGCTGGGCACCAGATACAAAAACTGGGTGCCATCCGAATCGAAAGCATGATACTCCCGCAGCCGGTATGGGGATGCGGTAAGCGTTGCGCTGGCGGTCATACTCCCACCTCCGACTGGCAGTAAGTTGTTGGAAATTGAGTCATGTTGGCGGTCCCGCTAGTTGCGCGCGAGAGTTACCAAATTCGTAGTGATGTCGCGGTTCAGATACATCACCTTGCGGGACGTCAGTGTCGCGGCATCGAAAATCTCCAGCGTCGATCCGGAACCGTACAGATACAGCTTCTTCCCGTCGCTGCTGATTCCAAATTTGAACGTGGGCCGCGATTCAAACGGCTGCGTCTTAATCACCTGGTGCGTCTGCAAGTCCCACACCCACCATTCGGTGCGGCGGCTTCCTCCGGCGTAGTTGAACATTACCGAATAGCCGAGTTTGCGGTCCGGAGTCACCATGAAGCCCAGCATTGGGTAGGCCGGGCCAATGGGCGAGTAGCTGACCTCGCGCGTCGTTAAATTCAACGTTGCCAGACCGAGCGTGCCCTTGTGAACGATGGGATCCACGGAGGTAAATACAGAAGTCACTTTCGTCGAATCGTCATAGGGATCGTCCGTCACGGTAAGACGCAACGGCGACGCGCCGGGATATGTTGGTTTGGAAAGCGCTATCTTGTCCACCAGGGTGAATGTCGCGAGGTCGAAGATCAGGATGTCCTTACCGAACACAAAGAGCTGCTTGCCGTCCGGCGAAACCTTGAAGCTGACCATCCCATCGAAGCCTTGACTCATCTCCTTTGGGAACGGAAATGACTTGGCAATGGTCCCGTTAGTCAGGTCTATGGCTACGAACTTCATCGGCTCGATCCTGTATTCATCAAGATCTTTCACCGTAACTCGCATGCTGGTGTAGAGATAGTGCCCGGCGGGATCCACTGCCAATCCGGAGAAGGCCTCAAAATCGAAGTTGCCTGGATTGACCAGGTCGGGCGTAAGGCCGAAAATATCGGGTCTGCTTCGGCCGTCTGACAGATTCAACAAAGTCTTAGACTTGCGCGCGGCCAAGTCCACTACTTCCAACCCCATCTTGGTGCTGACTACGTACAGTTTTTTCTTGTCTGCCGACAGCTCCGTCATGCGCGGCACGCCGGCCAGCGGAATCTCGCCAACTACTTCCTCTTTGTCTTCGTCAATCACCAACAGCTTTTTGTCTAGCGTGCCGACATACATCAATCCGTTGACGGAGGTCTGTGCAACCGAGGGAGTTGCCACGAACGTGGCGAACGCGATACCCGCGGCCATCGCTCTCATCACAAACGCTTTCATTGCGACACCTCCGGTTGATCGAAATGGATGTATTGAGGCACCGTCACCACCAGGTACGACCTGGCCTTCATCGGCGGCCCACTCTCCGGCTGATATGAGGCGTCTACCCACACGTCGCCGTAGTTATCGGTGCCAAAGTTGTTGTACTGTTTCTTGCGCTCGGGATTGGGCCCCTCTATATTGGGCGTAAACAGCCCGGCGTCGTTGATCTTTCCAACGTACTTCACATCGTCATCGTTTGGTCCGGAATAGAATTCTTCGAGCGACCAGTTTGCGGTGACAGGGCCGAGTTCCAAGTCGTCGTCGGTGCCTGCCTTCCCATCCGGGCCGTTGGCAAAAGCGACAGCCTCGAATTGGGCATACTGTTTGGCTGCGATCGTCCCGCCCAAGCGGGCGAACGACGCATCCGGCGCCACCTTGATGTAGCTGACTTTGTCGTAGACCGCAAACGCCTTCACGGCCGTCGCGCCCCGCAGAGCGATATCGTGCATTCCAGGCGCCACTCCGGCGTCGACCGTCAAATCCAACAGCACCTCGGTCGGCTTGCTTTCAGCAATGCGCGCCACCTTAACTCCAGGGCCAAGATCGAAATCGCCCGGTTTGAGTCCCGAAGGTATGTTTGCGCCATACACCTTCAACTGCGCGTTTGACGGCGACCTTACGGCGAGCTTGTCCGTCCCCTGCAGCACAATACTGGTACCCGGACGGGTCAAGTGCACTTCGACACCAAACTCGTCGTAGCCGCCCCAATACAAGCGGCCGTCGATCGCGCTTCCATCGCGCGCTACAAAGAGCGCCTCTTTCATTTCCGCCGGCGAGACGCTCGGGTCGGTTGAAGCGCTACCGTCAACTTTCGACCGGCCGCGCCAACTGTAACCCGTGTAGACGATGCCCTTGCCTGTCCTGTGGAATTCCTGACCGCCGCTGGCATATCGAAGAGTCAGCTTGGTGGTAAAGTCATCGGCGGACGCCCCGGCTTCCACCACCATTTCTCCGTATACCCGGCCCCTCCCCTTCTGATATCCGTTGATCAGCCACGTCCCCGCCAACTTGGGCGTATGCATGATAGCCTTCCACGCCGACCACTCCGGCGTAATCAGCGGCTGCTGATCCGCAAGATAATCCAGTGCTGCATCGATTGGCGCCTTTCCATCAACGGGTTCCGGGGCCTTCGGGTAGTTCAGAACCGTCTCGAAACTTCCTACGTTCGTGGTCGTCACAGGAATCTCATCCGCGGAGAGCGTAGAAGGGTATGGCCGAAACACCATGATGTCGGTGTAAGGATACAAGGCCACATGCGTAGTGGCGAGCTTTTGATAATCTTCGCGGGTCCGGCGCTGTCCCAGGACGCGCCCAATGGTGTGGCAATAATTACAGACGTGTTGCAAGGCTGCCGGCACCAACGTCGGATCTTCCTGATCGCGGAATAGCCGGTGCTCCGCCTCCCAAAAAATGGGCTTCGCCTCTTCCGGCGCCAGACCATTATTCGTGCTCAGATAGCGCAATATGTGGCTCGCGTCTTGGGCCGAGATCACCACGCCGTGAAGGCGTACCATCCGCTTAATTGCCTGCTCCCAGACCTCGGGGGTTGTGCGCATGTACGAAAGTCGCCGCATCACCCCGTTATTGGAAGGCCGATGGCACCCTCCGCACTTGTCGATCACGACCGGGTCGCTGATAGGTATCGGATCTTGTGGAACGTTAGTTGCCGCATATCCTACTGAGGCTAAAACCAGTGAGGCGGAAAATAGCAGTAATGAACGCGCCTGGAAGGTGCTAATTCGCATGTCGCTTCGTGCTCCAGTACCTAAAGTCTTGCAACGAACCCTGCGTGTAGGCCAAGCGATCGCGATGCAACCAACTGCCACAAGGAGTTCGGGGTATCAGAATCGCCGAAGGTCGAACGTTAACCTAAAAAGGTTTCCACACAAGGGAAGGATGCGGCTACTGAGCCGGCGAACAGCCGCAACTTGGAGGGATCCGCGACTCGATCTAAGAATCGAGTGAAATTATTGTCTCCGTAAAGTGGATTCGTGTCAATGGCTTTCTTGCGGACGTCCGGGGATCAAACTCCAGTTGCTGGAGATCACAAACGCGGAGCGCCTCTGTTCACTCCGCGTCTCGGCCTGTTTTAGTGGGACGTCGATTGCCTGTCGCGGCGCAGCCGGCGTTCCGCCTCCGACCAATAGTCTTCGGGGGAACTGGTGGGGTGATCGTCGTTTTCCCACAATTGGATCGCCAGGCGTGTGATCTCCTGGTGAGTGGGGCGCGGCTCGCGTCGATCGTCGCGCAGATGTCGCGATGAAGGTTGAATGTAGGAGGGCTGGTCGTTGGGCGTCATGTGTTGATTACCTCTATCAGCAAGGACGCGCTCGGTTGCTTGATCGCAAGAAGAGATTTTGTGAAAAATTGTCAAACGGCTAACAGCCTGTGTCGAAACCGTCTCCCTAACGGTCGCGGCTCTGTAACGCGACGAGTCCGCTGAGCCGCGCGCGTCAGCAAGCGGTCTTTTCGGACTTTCGACACACGCTGCTGAGGCGCGTTCACAATTGCCGGTGAGAGGCAGCCAGCATATATTTCTCTTCGAAGCGCAACCGCACGCGATCCCCCCTGCCCTGTACCGTCTTATCCGGATATTGGATCGCCACATCGTCCATGAACTGGGTGCGGTCTCCTAATAGTTTGTGGCGAAAACAAAACGTTCGGACAAGCTGCATTTTTTGTTTAGTACCGGCCGAGTTGGCGAAAGCCAACGCCGCGGCTGGATCGAAAAACAGTTGGGTGGTTGCCAATTGGTTCTTCAAAGAGACCAGAGTATCCTGAGACACTTCCGCCATTTTCTGCAATACTTCTTCCCGCTCGGTGGCTGAGGCCATGCGCGACATTACTTCATACCAGGCGCCGGTAAGCGCTTTCGCAAACCGATCTCCCGATTGATCCCTCCGATTGAGAACCTCGCTACGAATGGCAAGAACGTCGATGATTTCACCGGGTATTTGAGATGAGTCGAAGATTCGCCGTGCTTTGCCGCTGGCTTCTATTTGTCCGGCCATCGGTTTCCACGTCACGGCTGCTCCGATGCCCGGATCGTTTAAGAAAGCGGCCGCGATGTCGACGTCAGTGGTGTTGATCAGGTTCAGCCCGGGAATTTGAGACTCCATGCCGTGCAATTCCAGCGCGCGCTCCAGTAAATAATGCGAGACGGTTTTCTCGATCAGCAAGACTCTCTTGCTGGGGATATCTTGCAGCTGGGCGCCACCGCGCGCCAGGATCATGTCGTTCCCGTTTGAGAAATCGTCGATAAAGAGCACCGAAGTGTCCACGCCCGCGGCGGCAGGCATGTCCAACGCTTCCATGTTGGTCATGGCGCAGGCGTCCACGGTTTTTGCCACGAAGGCGTCGATGGAAGCGGCGTAATCCAGACGCCGAAGCTGGATATCGACGTTGTATTTATCCGCCCACTTCTTCAAGATTCCGGCCCTCTGCATATAGGGATACGGATCGTAGCCGACGTAAACGGACCATGCCAGTGTGAAGGTTGGCTTGGGCGCTTGCGTCATGGCACAGGAGGTAAGAAGCAGCGACAATCCCGCTGCCAACAATGCCGCTAGTCGCATGGGATTCCTTCGGCATGAGCCAACAGCGTTTCCGCTTCTGAAGCCAGCCAATCCGCAACACCCGCGCTGACATCGCTGGAGCGCCGGAATTGATGCTGAGGTTCCAGTGTATCGATGGTGAAGATTCGCTCGCGCAACTCGCCGTCTATGTCCACTCTCTGGCGCACCCGCCGCGTTTCGTCATCCAGCTCGAAGCCATCTTGGATGCAAAGAATCTGGCCTTCACGGAGCGGGTTCGTGGACAAGGCGATTGTGAAACCACCAGAAGCGGGATCGCGGACCGCGTAGCTGGCCTCGCAACTGAACAGTTCGCGTTCTGGAATTTGCGTCCCGCTGGGGCGGCCTCGCACCAGCGCCGCATGATCGCCGCACACAATGAGGGCGCCACCGCGATGCGTTACTTTACCGATGCCGGCGACGCGTTCCTCTACCAGTTGCAGTCCCACCACCGGTCCCGGTTGAGAGGGCTGCAGCCGCCAGTCCTCCACGTACGCGCCGCTGGGCGCGAACTCGATCACGCAATCGCCGATGCGGCGGAGGCATCCGGGCTCGGGCCATTTGTCATGAATCTGAAATGCCTTCCAATCCCGCCAGTGCAGGGATGCGCCGTCCCACTCGGTTCGTGCCGCGCCGCCTTCCGCCCGAGCCAGCAACGCACGTTCCAATTCGGTGAAATCGTCCAGCGACGTTCGGCCACGCGCCCGCGGCCGCTGGGGAGACAGGCGAATATCCACGCAAATCCCCCGGGTCTGTAGCCAGTAAACTTCCGTGCTGGTATCGCATTGACCCTGAAAGAACGTGATGGAACGCCTGCGAAAACATCCGATCAACCAATCCGGAACCGGGGCGGCGGGATGCGGAGCGGTTAGCGCGGCCAGCTCCTCGATAGTCATGCCTGCCCGGATCCTGGGGCGGTTTTGTGTCTTGCCTCCTGACCAAAAGACGAAAGGGGAAGCGCGGAGGATGGCAGAGAAAGCTCTCCCTGTGCCAGCCGCTGCTTCAGGTATTGGAAACTCTGGACCGTTTGCGCAAACAGGTGGGCGCCCGCCATCACCGGTGCGTATTTGGGCGGCCTGTCCGGTGCAACGAATTGCGGTAGCGGCTCGACCAGCGTGTCATAGTCGCAGACACAGAAAAAAGGAAAGGAATAGCGCTCTTCACGAACGCGGCGGACGCGATGGGAGGTAGCCACGAACTCGCCGTTCGTCCAGGTCTCGAACATGTCCCCGATGTTCACAACAAAACAACCGGGAACGGGTGGAGCGTCAATCCAAACACCGGCGCCATTCATCACTTCCAGCCCGGGCGCTGTTGGAAGCAGGATGGTGAAGCATTCATAGTCCGTGTGAGCGCCGCTACCCATGGAGTCCTCTGCGTCGGGATTATACGGGTAATGGATCAGCCGCAGTTGGGAAGGCGGGCGATTGACGAAGCGCACGAAACTTTCTTCTTCCAGGCCGAGTGCAAGAGCGAATCCGCGGAACAAAATGCGCCCCAGTTGAAGGACGGAATCGTAGTAGGCTTGGGCGGTGGCGCGAAAGCCCTCTAGATCCGGCCAAATATTTGGACCGAGCATCGGGTTTCCGCCCTGAACCTCCGCGGCGTCCGGAGGCAGATCGAGACCCAGGTCGAAAGCTTCCTTGCGATCGCGCGTTCCAGCTGCGAACACCTCTTCGCCTTCCGGAACGTAACCCCGGTGGTTTCGCGAGTGGCCGATGTACCACTTCATTTTCTGCTCCAGCGGCAGAGCGAAAAAGCTGGTTGTCTGCTGCAGCAGTTGACGGATAAGTTCCGGCGATACTCGATGGCCTGTAACGTAACAGAACCCGGATTGCCGCGCCGCGTCCCCCAGCGCGTTGGCCACATGCATCCGAGCTGCTGGGTTTTGTCGATAAAGCCCGGAGATATCGATTACCGGCAAGCAATCGAACGGATCGGCTTGGGAAGGAACGGACGTCGACATTTCTCTGTGTTGTTAGTGAAGGGTATGCTAGCACGTTCGTTGCGCGTGCGAGCGCCCGTTTGAATTCGGACAATCATTTTCGGTTCCAAAATAGGTGCTGCATTTGAGAAGATTGCTTCATGGACGTATCTCAAGATTTGCGCTATTCGTTGCGCCAATTGCGCAAGTCACCTGGATTCGCCCTGACCGCGGTGCTGACACTGGCCATCGGGATCGGAGCCACAACCGCCATCTTTTCTATCGTCGAGGGTGTGCTGCTGCGGCCCTTGCCGTTCGCCGATCAAGCCCGGCTGGTTACTCTGGGCGATATCCTGGAGGGCGTCCAGTATGACGGAGACGCGCCAGGTGTCACCGCGCCGGGGGTTCGTACTTACATGCGCGACACCCGTGCATTCTCCAGCCTGGGCGGTTACCAGTCGTCCACCTATGAGCTCTCTGGCCTTGGCCAGCCGGCGCAGATCAACGCCGCGCGGCTGACCGCCAGCATGTTTCCCGTGCTCGGCGTCCCGCCTCTGATGGGCCGCACTTTTACCCCGCAGGAGGACGAAGGCAGCCAGCCAGTGGCAGTCCTGAGCTATCAGACCTGGCGCAGCCGTTTCCATGGCGATGCCGGCATACTGGGCCGGAAGATTCTTCTCGACCGCAAGCCCTACGAGATTATCGGCGTCATGCCGCGCGAATTCGAGTTTCCCCTGGTTCCCGGGCAGCTGAACCGCAGCGAGCTTTGGGTGCCGATGAGTTTCACTCAGGCTGAACTGATTCAGGGCGCGGGAGCGTGGGCCTATTTCATGGTGGGACGTCTGAAGCCCGGCGTCACGCCCGCGCAGGCCCAGCAGGATTCGGTCGGCGCCGCGCAGGAGATTATGCGCAACTTTCCTGCGGGCCTCTCCAGCCGTCGACTACACCCGCTGGTCCAACCGCTCGATGAAACCACCGTTGCGCAGGCCCGCCCGCTGGTCCAAACGCTCTTTTTGGCCGTGATCGTGGTTCTCTTTATCGCCTGTGTCAATCTCGCCGGACTATTGCTGGTACGAGTGATTCGCCGTCGCCGCGAAATCTCCGTGCGCATCGCCCTGGGCGCCAGCGCAGCGGCTGTGGTTCGCCAATCGCTGGTTGAGGCGTTGATGATCAGTGTCTCAGGCGGATTGCTGGGGCTGGCACTGGCCTCGGTTGCCTTGCGCGTGGGTGTCAGCTTCCTCCCTGAAACACTGCCCCGCGTCAGTTCCATTGGTCTTGACTGGCAGGTAGTGGCCTTTGCGCTGGCGCTGGCCGTGTTCACCGGACTGTTCTGCGGACTGCTTCCCGCCCTTGCCGCCGCCCGTACCGGAGTGAATGAAGCTCTGAAAGAAGGCGGGCGCACCGGCACTGCCGGCGGCGGTCACGCGCAACTGCGCTCGGCCCTGGTGGTCGCGGAAATCGCAGTCGCTCTGGTGATGCTTACCGCCTCCGGCCTTTTGCTGCGCAGCTTCGAGAAAATGCGCTCCGTGGGCCTCGGCTTCCGCGCCGATCATACGCTCACTGCCACATACAACCTTCCCCGGCAACAATACTCCAGCCAGGCCGCGATAGACGCATTCAACCTAAGCATGCTCACCAAACTGGAGCAGCTGCCGGGCGTGCAGGCGGTAGGCGTCACTTCCCTGCTGCCGGCTTCGGGTTCTGAATTCCAGGGCACCTTCACTCCCGAAGGCTACATTGCTCCCAAGGGAGCGGGGTTGAATCTGGCGTGGATACCTCAAGTGATGGGCGAGTACTTCCAGGCTCAGGGCATTCCGATCATCCGCGGGCGCGACTTTACTCCAGCCGACCGCGACGGCGCACCGCTCGTGACCATCGTCAACCGCACCCTGGCCGAGCATTACTGGCCTGGCCAGGACCCCATCGGCAAACGTCTGCACCGCGGCCCGAAAGAAGCTACTTTGCCGTGGCTCACCGTGGTGGGAGAAATCGGCGACGTCAAACAGTACGCAGCCGATGTGCCTACCATCGAACAGTTCTACATTCCTTTCAGCCAAATGAAAGCCGGTGCGGGTGTATTTGCGCCTCCCGGCATGCTCACCGGCAATGGGGGTTCCATCGTGCTGCGTGGCCAACTGCCGCCCGGCCAGATGGCCGAATCCCTACGTGCCGTGGTCCGCTCCATCGACCCGCAGCTTCCGCTCACCCAGGTAGAATCGATGGACCGCGTGGTAGAGGAAGGCCAGGCATCGCGCCGCTTCAACACCACGCTCATCTCCGCGTTTGCAGGTGCGGCCGTGTTGCTGGCTGTGCTCGGCATCTACAGCGTCATTGCTTTCTCCACCGCGCTGCGCACCCACGAGATGGCCATCCGAATGGCGCTCGGTTCGCGGCGCTCGCGCATTATACGGTTGATTCTTGTCTCCGGCGCCAAACTCGGCGCGGTGGGTTGCGGCATTGGAGCCATCGCTGCCGTCTTCGCCACACGGCTGCTGCGCTCTTTACTTTTCGAGGTGGATCCGCTGGACCCGCTCATCCTGGTACTGGCGGTTCTCTCCATCTTCCTGCTGGCACTTGCGGCCTCCATCATTCCGGCACGCCGCGCCGCTTCCATAGAACCACTGGAGGCGCTCCGGACGGAGTAACCCGATCGCCCGGCACCTGCTTGACAGGTGGGCCGCGGGCCGCAGAAAATTGTTTGAGTACAAACAAGCGATGTATCTGCGCCCACGAAGTGTTGAGGAGGTGTTGCAGGCCCTCGCAACGCATGGCGGACGGATTCTCGCCGGCGGTACCGACTTTTTCCCGGCGCTGGGTGATAAGCCGGTAACCGGACCGGTGATCGACATCTCCCGCCTGGGCGGCCTCTCCGATATTTCCGTCAGCGACGAGGAAGTTCGAATCGGAGCCTGTACTACCTGGAGAACCATTGCGGAGGCCTCGTTACCCCGCTCCTTCGACGCTCTAAAAGCCGCCGCACGCGAAGTGGGCTCCATTCAAATTCAAAATACAGGCACCGTTGGAGGCAATCTTTGCACCGCCTCCCCAGCCGCGGATGGCGTGCCCCCACTGCTCGCCCTTGACGCCGAAGTGGAGCTCACGTCCCGGCAGGGACATCGCCGCCTGCCGCTGGGTGTTTTTATCGCGAGCTACCGCAAGACGCTCATCCGCGCCGACGAGATTCTCACGGCGGTTGTGGTGCCGCGAACCATCGACGGTCCCTCGGCGTTCCTGAAGCTCGGCGTTCGACGCTATCTTGTCATCTCGATCGCAATGGTGGCGGCTGTCGTGGAAATAGACTCGCAGGGGAGCGTGAATCAAGCCCGGATCGCGGTGGGCGCTTGCTCGGCGGTGGCCCAGCGGCTCCGCGCGTTGGAGAGCGACTTAAGGGGAGCGGCGGCCCGGCCCGGTCTTGGCGCCCTGGCGAGGCCGGAGCACCTCGACGTACTATCGCCCATCGACGACATCCGAGGGACGGCCGACTACCGCCGTGATGCCACCCTGACGCTGATCAGGCGTGCTTTGGATATGTGTGCGGCTGAGGCCTGACAATGCTTGCTCAGGTAAACTCCTCGCTCACGTCGTCCACGATCGGCTTCTCTCTGAATTGCCGAGAGGTAGAAGTTTCCTCAGCACCCGCGACGCGTCTCTCAAGGGTCTTGCGCGAAGAACTCGGCCAGACGGGGACGAAGGTGGGGTGCGACGCGGGCGATTGCGGCGCCTGCACGGTGCTCCTGGATGGCGAACCTATCTGCGCCTGCCTGACGGCGGTGGGTCAAGTGGAGGGGCGCAACGTTGTCACGGTCGAAGGGCTGACCAACTACTCTTACCATTCCGAACGGCTCAAGGCCGCGCTCTTGCGTCATGGCGGAGCGCAATGCGGTATCTGCACGCCGGGCATGTTGGTTGCAGGGACGGCGCTGCTGGAACGCAATCCGGCGCCCACGGAGACCGATGTGATGGACGCTATCGGCGGAGTGCTGTGTCGCTGCACCGGCTATCGCAAGATCATCGCGGCGGTGCTCGATACCGAGACCGCGCCGCTGGAAGTAGAAGCAGGCCCGGCCGTTGGTGCGCGAATCGCCCGCCTGGATGGCGCCCAAAAGGTCGGCGGGTTCGAAATCTTCGGCGCTGACGAATGGCCGGCCCATGCTCTGGTCGCTCGCGTGGTTCGCAGCCCCTACCATCGCGCGCTCTTCGAATTTGGCGGGCTCGACGTATTCGTCGCGGCCCATCCCGGCGTCGTTCGTGTTTTCACCGCCGAAGATGTGCCCGGAGAGAACCGTTATGGCGTCATCACCCCGTTCGCCGATCAGCCGGTTTTCGCCGAGCAGGAAGCCCGCTTCCGGGGCGAGGCAGTTGCCGCAATCGTGGGCGAGTCGGCCGCGATGGAGGCGCTCGATCTGGCGGACTTTCCCGTCACTTGGACAGAGCTTCCGGCGCACATCACAATCGACGCCGCGCTGGCCGACAGCGCTGGGCTGGTGCATCAAAACCGCCCCGGGAACATCCTGGTGCGCGGTCGCGTGGTGCGAGGCGACGTGGAAACCGCGCTGACCCAGGCTGACGTCACTGTCGATGGTGAGTTCGAAACTGGCTTCGTCGAACACGCCTACATCGAACCGGAAGCAGGCTTCGCCCGCCGTGTTGGCGACCGTATCGAAATCCAGGCGTGTACGCAGGCGCCTTATATGGATCGCAACGACATTGCGACCATCCTCGCCATTGCGCCGGAAGATGTGCGCATTATTCCCACCGCCCTCGGTGGCGGCTTTGGAGCGAAGCTCGATTTGTCGATCCAGCCCTTCGTCGCCATTGCCGCCTGGCATCTCAAACGGCCGGTGCGCATGGCCTACACCAGAACCGAGTCGATCATGGCGACCACCAAGCGCCATCCAGCGCGGATGTGGATACGAGCCGGTGCGACGCGCGACGGCAAGATTGTCGGGCTCGATTTTTTCGCCGACTTTAACACCGGCGCCTATTCCTCTTGGGGGCCGACGGTTGCGCATCGCGTGCCAGTGCATGCTTCCGGACCTTACTATGTGCCGCACTATCGCGCCTTGACGCGCGCGGTGCACACGCACCTGGTGCCCGCCGGTGCTTTTCGTGGCTTTGGCGTGCCCCAGGCTGCCATTGCGCAGGAGCAAGTGTATGACGAGCTGGCCAACAAACTCGGCATGGACCGCCTTGAATTCCGGATCACGAACGCGCTCGTTGCGGGCCAACCGACGGTTACCGGCCAAGTGCTGGACGATGGCGTCGGCATCGGCACTTGTTTGAAGGCGCTTCGCCCACACTGGAAGCGCGCGTGCGCCGACACTCAAGCCTTCAATGCTGCGAGCATCGGGCCGAGACGGCGAGGCGTGGGCGTTGCTGCCACGTGGTACGGCTGCGGCAACACATCCTTGAGCAACCCCTCCACCGTTCGGCTCGGTCTTAAGCGCGACGGCCGGCTGTCGCTGCACCAGGGCGCAGTCGACATCGGTCAGGGATCGAACACGATCATCACCCAAATCTGCGCCGATGCGGTGGGCGCGCCTATCGCGAGCTTTGACCTCGTCTCTGGCGACACTGACCTCACGCCCGATTGCGGGAAGACCTCTGCCTCCCGGCAAACGTTCGTAACCGGCAAAGCGGCAGAGCTCGCCGGGCGCCAGCTGCGCAAGGCGATTCTGGATCATGCCAACGCCGGCGATAGCGCTCGCATTGCTTTCGAGGAAGGTCGCGTGACTGTCTCCGACTTCGACCGGCTGTGCTCGATCGCCCTCGACGATCTGCCACTCGACGAATACGGTTACGTGCTTACGAGCGAGGTCACGTACGATCCGCCGACCAGCCCACTCAACCAGGATGGCCAGGGCATTCCCTACGCAGTGTACGGATTCGGCGCACACATGGTCGAAATCGAAGTTGACACCGAGCTTGGTACCGTAAAGGCGCTCAAGATCACCGCCGCGCACGACGTTGGCCGCGCAATCAACCCGACTTTAGTAGAAGGCCAGATCGAAGGCGGTGTGGCCCAAGGCCTGGGAATGGCGCTGATGGAGGAGTTTCATCCCGGACGCGGCGAGAACCTGCACGACTATCTCATTCCCTCCGCGGGAGACATGCCGCCCGTCGAGTCCATCCTGATCGAGGATCCCTCGTCCGCCGGTCCTTACGGCGCCAAAGGCATCGGCGAGCACTCCATGATTCCGACCGCTCCAGCCATCTTCAACGCCATTCACGATGCCACCGGCGTACGCGTCCGGCGCGCACCAGCCACTCCGGATCGCATGCGAGCCGCAATCGTCGCACTTGACCCGTCGCGAGGTTGATATGCAAGCCGACGACAGCGTCCGATGCGATGCCTGCCCTGTAATCTGCTACATCAAGCCGGGCCGCGCGGGCGCGTGCGACCGTTACGCCAATCGCGACGGTGAGCTGGTGCGTGTGGATCCGCACGTCATCCTGAACCGGACGCTGGCGCAGGGTGGCGCTGTCGTCCCATTTCAAAAGGCCGGCGATTGGGACGGAGCGATTCTGCGGGAGCCGGAAACTTTCGTCACAGCCATCGGCGCAGGGACCACGTATCCCGACTACAAGCCCGCACCGTTCATCGTTTCATCGGAAGTCCGCGGCGTGGACATGGTGACGGTTGTTACAGAGGGGATTTTCAGCTACTGCGGAGTGAAGCTGAAGATCGATACGGACCGCCATCTGGGCGCCGAGCGTAGTCTCGTGCTCGCGCAGGGCCAGCCCGTCGGGCACGTCACGACGGTGGAATACGGTTCGCAGATGCTTTCGCTCGGTGGAGTGAATCATCTCACCGGCGGTTCGAAGAGCGAAGGCCGCGTCACCTGCGAAACGCTGTTGGACCTGTGCAACGGCAAACCCGCGGAGCTGAGCATCGAAGGCGGCGCCACCGTCATCGTACAGGCGGGCCAACCGCCCATTGTCAATGGCGTGACCGAAGAGCGCATGCGGGTTGGCTGCGGCTCGGCGACCATCGGCATGTTCGCCAAGCAGTGGCATGGAAAAGTGGATGAAGTGGTTGTTGTTGACGACCACATCACCGGCGTCCTTTCCGAACACCGCGCCGGCAAGTTCCTCGGTATCGTCGATACCGGCATCAAGATGAAGGGAAGGCGCTCCACGCCCGGCCGCTACTTCCAGGTGGCGGACCCGGGGACGGGTTGGGGCGGCACAAACATCCGTGAGCCGCTCTCGATTCTGGGGCCGTTCAACCCGGAGAAGGCGTGGGCGGGCCTGAGGCTTCTCATGGTCTCCACCACGGGCGAGCACTTCGCTTACTACGAACTGGACAAGACGCTGGCGCCCGTGGAGCGCGAGTTGCCGGCTGAGCTCAAGGAATCTGTCGAGCGCATCCAAGAGAACTGCGAGCCGGCGCTTTGCACCGTGCTTTTTATGGGCGGAGCCGGCGGGTCGCTGCGTTCTGGCGTGACCGAGAATCCCGTACGCCTTACCCGCTCGGTGAAAGACGCTCTTACCCACGTAACGTGCGGCGGCGTTCCGGTTTACATCTGGCCCGGCGGCGGCATCACCTTCATGGTGGACGTTACACGCGTGCCTGAGAACGGCTTCGGTTATGTGCCCACGCCGGCTCTGGTTGCGCCCATCGAATTTACGTTGCGGCTTGCCGACTACGCTGCGCTCAAAGGCCACATGGATCAGGTGCGCCCCCTCGCGTCTTTCCTCAACCGGGAGGGACAGCGGCAGGTTCCGCAGCACCCGGATAATCCCTGGCCTTTAGACCACGTATGAGAACGCCGCCACAGATCCGAATGCTGCCGGACGGGCGCCGCATGCATTTTCAAGACGGGCCAATCGACCTGGTTCTGGAAGCTTTCGGCGCGGCGGAAGCAATAAAGGCGGCCTACGCTGCGGCAGCCACACGTTTCCGCGGCCTTCTCGACGAACTGTGTGACGAACTCCCGCTGTTGCGCATGCCCGCTCATCCTGAACGTTGCCTGCTGCACGGTCCGGTTGCAAAGCGCATGCACGCCGCAGTTGCGCCGTTCGCTGCCGGCCGTTTCATCACACCGATGGCCGCCGTGGCCGGCTCTGTCGCGGAGGAAATCCTCGCCGCCATGACCTCTGCCGCTAGTCTCGCGAAGGCATACGTGAACAACGGCGGCGACATCGCGCTGCATCTTTCGCCGAGCGAAAGTTTTAGCATCGGCCTGGTCGATCGGCCTGACCGGCCCAGCCTGTTTGGCAAGGCGGTGCTTAGCTCAGCCGACGGATTAGCTGGGATCGCTACCAGCGGATGGCGCGGGCGCAGCTTCTCGCTTGGCATTGCCGATGCGGTGACAATTCTGGCCGCCACGGCTTCACAAGCGGATGCGGCGGCAACCATCGTGGCTAACGAAGTGGATCTTCCTGGACACGCAGCTGTCGTTCGAGTGCCGGCGCAAGAGCTTCAGCGCGACAGCGATCTTGGCCGAACGCTGGTCACCACGGAGGTGGGACCATTGCATCCGGCTGAGATCCAAGAAGCGCTCGGCCGCGGCATGGTTTGCGCGAATCGCCTTCAAGCGGCCGGCTTAATCCAGGCTGCAGCGCTTCACCTCCAGGGCGAGACACAGGTCATTGGGATCCCCTTGGGGTGCTTGATATGAGGAGTGCTTGATATGAAAGCCAACATCCGCAAAATCGTTACCGTCGTCGAGGAGACTCGCAGCGAGATGGGTCGACTGGTTGATCCGCCCACGCGGCGCGCGGCATCCATCGCCGTGATTGAGAACCCCTTCGCCGGGCGCTACGTGGAGGACCTGCAAGAGCTCATCGACATCGGTGAGGAACTTGGGCATTTGCTGGCAGAATACGCCGTGAAGGCCCTCGGCATTGAAGGGCCGCGGGCCGAGAGCTACGGTAAAGCCGCCGTGGTGGGCGAGAACGGCGAGCTGGAGCATGCGGCCGCGATCCTCCACCCCAAACTGGGAGCTCCGGTGCGGAAAGTGCTTGGCAAGGGAGCAGCGCTGATACCGTCGTCGAAAAAGCGCGGAGGGCCTGGCGTGGCGCTCGATATCCCGCTCGGCCACAAGGACGCTGCGTACGTGCGAAGCCACTTCGACGGTATGGAGGTGCGCATTCCCGACGCGCCACGGGCCAATGAGATCATGGTGGCCGTTGCGGTTACCGATAGCGGACGGCCTTTGCCGCGTGTGGGCGGTCTGACGAAGGATCAAATCAAGGGCGACGATGGATTGCGCTGAGGGCGTGGTGGAAGTCGATCAATACATTCTGGAGCGGCAGGTCGGCTTCATCCTGCGGCAAGTCAGCCAGCGCCACACCGCTATCTTTGCCGCAAGAATCGGCGACGATCTCACCCCCACTCAGTGGGCCACGCTTGCCAAGCTCCTGGAACGCGGGCCGTGCTCGCAAAATCTGCTCGGCCGCCAGACGGCGATGGATGCGGCCACCATCAAGGGAGTTGTCGACCGTCTGTCGAATCGCGGCTTTGTGGAGACGCGCCCCGATCCCGAGGACGCTCGCCGCCTGGTGGTTGTGCTCACCCCTGCGGGTCGAGAAGTTGCTGAACGGGCCCGCCTGAACGCAGAGGCCATCACCGGGGAGACATTGCAGCCGCTGACAGCCGCCGAGCGCTCAATCTTCCTGAAGCTTTTGAAGAAGCTACGATAGTCTTGCGATTAGCGTTGAGCGACCATCTCCGGTAGTCTCGTGGCCGGCGGCGTATTGCGGCTGCGTCCGGTGCGAACAATACCGTCGATGATCGTCATACCGATGCCGGGGAGATCGCCAAGTTGGACGCTTTCGAGCAAGGTCTTGCCGGCGGAGTGTTGCGGCTTGTCCATAATCACAAAGTCGGCGGAGCGGCCAACCTCCACGATGCCGCAATCGAGAGAGCGGGTGCGCGCGGTGTTGCCGGTCGCGAAACAGAACGCGATTTCGGCAGGCACTTCGGCCAACGACGAGAGCATCGAAATCAGGCGCAGAATACCAAGCGGCTGAACGCCCGAGCCGGCTGGCGAATCCGTGCCGAGAATGATTCGATCCAGCTGGCCCATTTCCTTCGCGATCCGCAACGTGAATAGGGCGGCTCGCTCGTTGCCGTTGTGTACGACTTCCAGGCCGCGGTTGCAGCCCTCGCAGATGCAGCGAATCTGGCCGTCCGGCAATGCCGTATGGCCACCGTTGATATGCCCGATGACATCCGTATCGGCTTCCAGCACCACGTCTTTGTCGATAAGACCGGAACCCGGGATCGAAGGGCCTCCAGTATGAATGGTGGACTGGATGCCATACTTGCGTGCCCAGGCAACCATTTTACGGGCGGTAGGTCCGTCCTTGACACCACCGAGCCCCACCTCGCCGAGCAACCGCACGCCCGCCGCCGCGAGTTCCTTGAAATCGTTTTCCTCCATCTCGGGTTCGATGCAGGGGGCTCCCGCATGGATTTTCACGCCGCCTGGGCGAAACGCGGAAAACGTGCGCTGCGCGGTTATCGCCATAGCCTTCAATCCAACGATGTCGCGCGGGCGGCCGGGCGTGTGGACTTCTCCGGCCGAGATCATGGTGGTGATTCCGCCGTGCAGGGCGCTGTCGATCCAGCCGAGTTGATTCTGGCGCGGCGTCCAGTCGCCCGCTACCGGGTGCACGTGGCTGTCGATGAGACCAGGAGCTACCGCCGTGCCGTTCGCGTCAACAAGCGTGCCGGCGCCTTCGGTGTCCACGTCCTTCTCTAAACCAATGCCGACGATCTTCCCATCGACTGCGACAATGGTATCTCCGTCCAGGATGGGCCTCTTCAAATCACCACTGAGAATGAGGCCGATATTGCGGATCACAAGCTTGGTTGCGCCGGACGATGCTGTCCGCTCATCATGAGTCATACCCAACAATATTATGTTGCCGCCTGATAAGATGTGAGGCGCGGGATTGGCCGCTGGATATGAGAGGAGGACAGATGCATAAACTCGCGATAGTCCTATGCGCGATGAGCGTTTCTCTCACAGCACAGTGGCCGAATCACCCTACCCCGGGAATGCCCCGAACCCCCGCCGGCAAGCCCGATCTTTCGGCACCCGCGCCACTATCCGCGAACGGCAAGCCGGACCTGTCCGGAGTCTGGCGGGTAAAGCAGACAACCTATCTGACCTACGTCACCTCGGACCTCAAGCCGGATGAGATCCGGCCCTGGGCCGCGGCGCTCTTCAAACAGCGCGAGGATGATTATCGCAAGGACTCCGACGGAATCGCTTGTCTCCCGCCGGGACCAAAAGCCGGCATTTCGGGCCTTGGTCTCCCGATGAAGATCGTTCAAACACCGAATCTGATGGTGGTCCTCTACGAATATCAGACCATTTACCGCCAGATTTTTACCGATGGCCGCGGACTACCGGAAGATCCCAACCCCACCTGGATGGGCTACTCGATCGGACACTGGGACGGAGATACCTTGGTAGTCACCACCGCTGGCTATAACGACCGCACCACGATTGATCTGGGTGGGCATCCCCACACCGAAGCTTTGCGCGTGACGGAACGCTTCCACCGCCGCGATGTAGGCCATATCGATCTCGAGGTGACGCTGGACGATCCCAAGACGTACACCAGGTCGTGGACGCTTCCCGTCGAGTTGGATCTGATGCCGGATGTAGATCTGATTGAGTACTTTTGCGAAAACGAGCGCGATGCGCGACACCTGGTGGGCAAGAGCGGGGAGGAGTTTCACGTTCCGGCCGAGGTGCTGGCTCAATATGCCGGAACCTACGGACCCGACATCGTCGTGTCCCTGGAAGGGGGCAGCTTTACCATCAATAGCGGCGGCGCGGGCAAGATCCCGCTCATCGCGCATTCTGAAACCAGCTTCACCATGGAAGGAACAGGCGTGGATTTCGTCAGGGATGGAAAAGGCGCAGTCACGGCAATGATCCAGCACTGGGTAGAGGGCGATCGGTATATCGCCCGCAAGAAATAATCAGCGCCACGTGAGACTTTCTCACTTCAACGGTCTGGTGTTGCCCGTAGCGCTTCCATCTGACCAAGCCGCCGTGAAAGAAAATTGATTTCAAGCTGGTTGGTAGCTAAGCTCAGGGCCCGTCGGTATGCCACGGCAGCCTCAGAGTGCCGATTAAGGCGCCTCAACAGATCGGCGCGGGCGGCGTGAAATAGGTAATACTGATCCAGCGAGCCGGAACCCAGCCCGTCGATCTGTTCTAAGCCTTCCTCGATCTGCCCGCTCATCGCTACGGCCACGGCGTGATTCAACGCGATTACCGCGGATGGATTCATTTTCATCAACACTTCGTAGAGGGCCGCGATTTGCGGCCAATCGGTTTTCGAGGAACTTTCAGCCTCGGCGTGCACCGCTGCGATGGCAGCCTGGATCTGATAAGGTCCGGCCCGGCCCAGTTTCAAGCCCTGCTCCACCAGCATCAAGCCTTCTGCAATCGCGCCGCGGTCCCAAAGTGAACGATCCTGATCTTCTAACGTAACCATCTCTCCTTGCACCACGCGAGCATTCCGTCGCGAATCCTGCAGCAGCATTAAGGCCAGCAGTCCGATATTCTCCCCCTGTTGCGGAAGCAGCTCGCACAACATCCGGCCCAGGCGAATCGCTTCCGCGCACAGGTCCTCGCGAACCAGCTTGCTTCCGGAAGTGGCCGTATAGCCTTCGTTAAAGATCAAATAAATCACCGCCTGCGCCGCCGCCAGCCGTTCCGGCAGACGATCCGGGGACGGCACTTGATACGGAATCCGGGCTTCAAGAATTTTCCGTTTGGCGCGTACCAGCCGCTGCGCCAGCGTCGTTTCGGGCACCAGAAACGCCTTGGCGATTTCCGGAGTGGACAGCCCGCCGAGTGTCCGAAGCGTCAGCGCCACCTGGGCCTCGGCATTCAGCGCGGGATGACAGCAGGTAAAGATCAGGCGCAACCGGTCGTCGGGAAAGTTCATGGCGGCTAGCTCGAACTCGGCATCGCCGGCGGCGTCCGCCAGCATGGCCTGATATTGGAGCGAATCCTGCTTTACACGGCGCGTCTGGTCCCGGCGCACGGCATCGATCATCTTGCGATGCGCCGCCGTCATGATCCAGGCCGCGGGATTGTCCGGAATCCCTTTCACCGGCCAGGAGACGAGTGCAGAAGCAAGAGATTCCTGCATCGCCTCCTCGGCGCAATCGAAAGAGCCGGAAATTCGGATCAGGCCTGCGATGATTCGCCCGGATTCCAGCCGGAAAACGGATTCCACCGCGGCGCGGATGTCATCCATCCAAAGCAGAAGCGTGACTGGCGCTCGGCTCCGATTCCGAGCGCGCCGGCAGCACGCGCATGGGCCGGATTTCGATGCAACCAGAGCCACCCTGGCACTCGGTTGGGATTTTGGCTGCCCATTCGATGGCCTCGTCCAGGTTCTCGCACTCCATGATGTAGTAGCCGGCGAGCTGCTCCTTGGTTTCGGCGAAAGGTCCGTCGGTCACGAACGCGCTCCCATTCTGCAT
This sequence comes from Bryobacterales bacterium, assembly GCA_963747945.1. Taxonomy (GTDB): domain Bacteria; phylum Acidobacteriota; class Terriglobia; order Bryobacterales; family Bryobacteraceae; genus Palsa-89. Next base: position 223,639 of record CAVVHB010000018.1, on the reverse strand, counting down.
CCGGACTGTGGTGGCAGTGCTGGTGGGAGCCAGCGGCTCGGCGCCCATCAGTATGCCCTTGCGAGTGGCTTCGTCCATTACACGCCAGTGCCCAGCCCGAACCCGCTCGGCTTCCTCCGGCTTCAGACCGCCGGGGGGTTCGGCCGAATAGACCAGCATCATGTAACGCATCGCGAGTCTCCTTCCTGAATCATGGCACGAATCAGTTCGCCCGAATCAATTTGAGGGGAACGTTGGATCCGCCCTCACCTCGAGAATCTGCTTGGTGTGGCGCTCGGTGTGCGCCGACGCCGCGAGAATCCATTGATAGCCGTCCATGAGAACGTGTTCGCCTTTGGTAACAGCCTTTAAAGGGGGCGATTCCAAGACGTGCCAGCGCAGATCGGGAACCGTTTCCAGGCAAGCTGAAAGCTTCCGGGTATTTGCCGCCAGACGTTCGCGCGCCTCGTTCAGCGTGCAGTCGCCTTTGGGGTTGAGCGCCGCGGGAGCCGTAAACTTGTTCAGCCGGTTCGGGAAATGATTGACGACGATCGCGTCCACCAGCGTAAGATTGCGTTCGGCCGGAGCCAGAGGCGCTGTTGGGATCTGATCGCGGACCATGCCGAGCAAAAGCTCTTGCACGAAGATGATGTGCTCCGTATTCTCGGCGATGGACCAGTCCCCCGACGCCGGTTTGAAACTCCATTGCGCCTCCGACAGCCCTGCCAGGGCTCCGATTACCCCGTTGCGCGTTTGTTCCAGGTGCCGATTGGCCTGGTCGATTTCCGATGAAGTTAATGCCTGTGGCGTGGCGACAGCCGAGGCCGTTGAAGTAGCAGGTGACATGAGATTGCTCCTTTTTCTTTAAGTCTGGTTTGTTCAAATGTGGACGCCCGCGGAATATCGACCGCGGTCAGGAAAATAGCATGATCGGCCGTACCTCGATGGATCCGAAACGCGCCCAGGGGATCTTCGCGGCAATCGCCAGGGCCGCGTCGATGTCCTGCGCTTCCACCAGGTAATAACCGCCAAGTTGTTCTTTCGTCTCGGCGAATGGCCCATCGGTGATCAAGGGTTTGCCGCTTCGCACTCGGACGGTCTTGGCAGACGGCGTGGGCTGCAGTGCGTTTCCACCCTTGATCGCGGCGGCGAATTCCTGCCCAAAGGCAGCGAACTCCTGATAGTCGGCGGCCTGCTCGGCATCGCTGAGCGCGGTGGTGCGTTTTTCCTGGTCGTAAGTCAGCAATAGAAATTGCATAGTGTTGTTCTCCTCATCTGTACGACGGACGACCGGTCAAAAATCGACAAGTCAGGCGCTGAAATTTTCGGCCCTGAAACGCGCGGGGAATTTTTTTCGTTGGACTCAATCCGTTTCCGCATCGAATCCGTAACACCAGTACGAAAGCACATCGGCCTTAGTACCGGACCGATTTTTTGTCGGCTGTTGCCCGCGCCGGGAGCATCCGGAGCACCCTTTCGATCACGGAGGTATTCATGTCAGCACTGCGAACGGTCCGAATTCTTCGGACGTTGGCTGTTCCCCTCCTCGTCTTCGGCATCGCGAAGGCAGCAACCATCAATATTCCAGACGGAACCATCTCCGTTACAGACGTAGTTACCTCAATTGGCCCGTTGTTTCAATACGACTACACGGTCACAGACGGAACCGGGCAATTGGCGGTCCTCGACATCGCCGTTACGCCCGGTGTCGACATCTCGGGCCTGGCCGCTCCTGGCGGCTCTTTCGATTTCAGCAGCACCGTGGATACCGTGAATACTCCTGCCGGACCGGAGGAGTTTGTGTCGTTTCTCGAGAACAACGGGATATTCACCGGCACGCCCGAGTCCGGTTTTATCTTCGACAGTTCGGTTGCTCCGAGCGCCAGCACCTTTGACGTGACCCTATTCGACGGCTCTACGGGATCGGGAAGCGTCCAGGGTCCTGTCGTTAATCCAGTGGTCACGCCCGAGCCCGCTCGCTGGCGCTATGCGTCTTGGGCGGTGCGGCACTCCTGTTTTGGCGGAAGAGATTGCCGACTCCCGCCTCCCATAAAGCCTCGTAACCATTCAAGAAGGAAATCCAATATTTAAGAAGGGAAATCCAATCATGACGAATGCACTACATCGTTTTGCTACCGCGGCGGGCGCGTTTTCGCTCCTGTGCGGCCAAATGTTCGCCTCCAGCCACAGCGACGCGCCGTTGAGTAAGCAGGACCCGCAGACCAACCTCACCGACGTGTACGGGTTTATCACGCCCAACAACACGCTTACCATCGTGGTCAGTTGTCGTCCTTTTTCCGAACCAGGCGACGGCGTCATGTACGAGCGGTTTGCAGACGACGCGCTCTATAGCATCAACATCGCGAATCCGGTAACCGGCGCGTTGTTGAAAACCTACAATTTCCAGTTCAGTCCGGTGGCGTCGGATGCCGGAAATTACAAGAATAAGAATACGATTCTCTCCTACGGGCTTGGAACGGCGGTGGGCGCCATTTCGGTGGTAGGCGGTCCCCAGCAGAACTTCACGCAAACCTACTCGGTGACTGCGGTGGACGCGCTGACTTCCAACAGTACTGCGCTTGGCTTTAATTTCACAGTGCCGCCTCCGAATACGGGATCGAGGATCACGCCCTCCTACAATGGCCCCAGCGGTTTTGCTGTCTCAGGCGCTACAACAGCGGCGGCTTTGGACACATACACGCAACAGACCATCTTCACGGCGGCTACGGGCGAAAAAGTCTTCGCCGGTTCGCGGGAAGACAGTTTCTTCGCCGACGCCCCTGGCATCTTCGATCTTCTCGACCCACGCATTCTGGGTAAGGACGGACATGGCCAGACCGGCAACGGCGTGGATGGCTTCAAGGGTTACAACGTCCTGACGTTCGCTATCGAGATTCCGCTGGCCAATCTGCCCGCGCCCATTGCCTACACCGACGCCTTCACCGGCGTATCGCACGGCCTGGGAATTTATGCCTCGGTCAGCCGCCAGCGCATTACGCTGCGCAGCTCGTCGGGCGACAATACCAACTCCGGCCCTTGGATCCAGATCAACCGCCTTGGCAATCCCCTGTTCAACGAGGTTCTGGTGGCCATTCAGGACAAGGACAATTACAACCGGGATGTTCCAACCAACGACGCCGCCAGATACGTCAAGTATGCTGCAACGCCGGAAGTGGCGCTGCTGATTAACACAGTGTTTGGGACCAGCTTCGCTACCTCCGGCCGCGCTGATCTGGAGGCGGTTTTCATCCCCGACGTTCTTCGGGTGGACACCACCACCGGAGCCGGTGCCTCTGATCGGAGAGGGCGGCAATCGCCTGAGCGGCCTGGGCGGCGACACCACGGGCGGGAAGTGGAGCGGCTGGCCGAACGGACGGCGCCTGGGGGACGATGTGGTGGATATCGCGCTCACCGCGGTGGCCAGCGGCCCGGCCTACAAATCCATCTTCCTGCTGGGCGACAACATCAACGCGAACGATCAAACGTACAACTTCGTGTTTCCGTATGCGGCCACGCCGAACGCGGGCACCAAGAATTCGAAGGATCAGATCGGGTCTGTCCCGTCTGAGAATTAGGACAGCCATGCTTCAACCCAGGGGTCTTCCGCTAGTTGTGGCGTTGTGGATTGGGTCGGCTATTTTGCCGGCCCAACCGGCGCATCCCCACCAGCGATGGTGACATCGACAAAGCTTCAGAAGCTGCGCGGGCGCATCCCACGGATGCGGCGTGGTCCCGATTGGGCGATGCGTTTATGCAAAAAGCGCGGGAGACCATGGACCTGTCTTACTATGGCCGCGCCGAAGCCGCCTATCGCAAGTCGCTAGCCCTCAATCCCAATTACGCGAATGCCCTGGTTGGAATTGCGTGGGTCCTCAGCGGCCGCCACCAGTTTGAACAAAGCATCGAGTGGGCGAACAAAGCCCTGAAGATGGAACCCAACCGGGCCGACGCCTACGGGCTTTTGGGCGATGCGGCTACCGAAATGGGCGACTACGATTCCGCTTTCGAGCACTACCAGAAGATGCTCGATCTTAAGCCCGGCATTGCGTCGTACAGCCGCGCCGCGCATCTTCTGTTTATTACCGGCGGCTTTAAGAAAGCCACCCTGCTGATGACGAAGGCGATCGGGGCGGGTGGCCCTTACCCCGAGAATAAGGCCTGGTGCATCGCTCAGATGGCGCTGCTCGATTTCGCTCAAGGCGCTTACGTGCCCGCGGAGCAAATGCTGACCGAAGGACTGAAGGAGACTCCGAACAATTATCATTTGCTGGCGGCGATGGGCAAAGTCAAGGCCGGCATGAAGGATTTTCCCGCCGCGATTGAATACTACAAACGCGCTCAGGACATTGTGCCGCAGCATGAAGTGGTGGTGGCGCTGGGCGACTTGTACGCGATCCAAGGCCGCACCGACGAAGCCAACCGGCAGTATGCGCTGGTGGATGTAATACGAAAACTGAACAAAGCCAATGGCGTGATCGGCGATCTGCAGATGGCGCAGTTCCTGGCCGATCACGACCGGGATTTGGCGGAGGCTCTGCAACTGGCCGAAAACGATTATAAGACTCGTCCCACTGTTTACGGAGCGGATACGCTCGGCTGGTGCTACTACAAGAACGGACGAATCGCCGAGGCCAGGAAATACAGTTCCAAAGCTTTGAGCCAGGAAACTCCAGAGGCGATGTTCCTCTACCACAGGGGACTGATCCTGGCGAAAGACGGCGACATCGGGGCGGCCCGGAAGCTGCTGTACCAGGCGCTGAGCCAAAATCCCTACTTCGAGCCGCTGGGTGCCATGACTGCTATGAAGATGATTCAGGAATTAGGCTCGGTCTCTGCAAGCGCGAAGCAATAGAAGATCTCTAACCATGTGGAAAATCCTTTGGTCGATGCTTGGGCTGATGTTGTGCTCCTCCACGTCCTTCGCCCATCCCATGGGGAATTTCAGCATCAATCATTATTCGAAAATCAAGATCGATCAAAAGTCGATCGAGGTCCGGTATCTGATCGACATGGCTGAGATTCCTACTTTTCAGGAAATGCGGCAGTTCGACATTGGCCCCACCGTCGACGCCGCCCAATACCTCGACCGCGAGGGGCAATTTTTGAAACAGGGGATCGCTTTGGAAAGCGATGGACGCCCGGTCCGGCTGGATACGATATCTCGCCAAATGACATTTGCCGATGGTGCCGGCGGCCTTCCGACGATGAAAATCGGATTCGTATTCCGCGGTAAGGCAAACGCCGTGGAGGGCCCGCATAAAGTCAATTACGTCGACGACAACTTTCCAGGACGGGCCGGCTGGAAGGAAATCGTAGTTCTCGGCAACGGAGTTTCCATTTTGGACAGTTCCGCTCCCGGCACGGATCGCAGCCAGGAGCTGACTAATTACTCCAGCGATGTGTTGAACAGCCCACCCCAGCAACTGTCAGCTCTCGTCGGATATAACTTCGAACGGCCGATCGTCAACAAAACCAATAAACTACCAAAGGTGCGCGAAATCCCGAGCCGGTTGCCGGCCCCAACCGTCGCGGCACCCGTCCCCGCGCTTCAATCACAAAAGACGCCCCGCAGTCGTTTTACTCAGCTGATCTCGACGCAGGGTGAGTTGAGCTTTTGGGTATTGTTGTCGGCTGCACTGATCGCCGCGGGGTTGGGCGCACTACACGCTCTCGAGCCCGGACACGGCAAGACCATCGTTGCTGCCTACCTGGTTGGTTCGCGCGGTACGGCAAGACACGCGGTGCTGCTCGGGATCGTCGTCACCGCTGCGCACACGGCGGGCGTATACCTGTTAGGAGCCGCCACGCTCTATGCGTCGCGGTACATCGTGCCGGAGCAGCTCTACCCGTGGCTGGGAGCAATTTCCGGTTTGAGCGTCGCCGGACTCGGCATTTTTATTTTCCTGAGACACTGGACCGGAGAAACCGGAGAGCATTCCCATGTGCCGGGAGAGAGTCATTCGCACTGGTTTTCTGCTCCCACCGAACGAGCGACGGCAGTTGATCGCCCACTATCGTTGCGCGAGCTTTGCATGCTGGGTATCACCGGCGGGATCGTGCCCTGCCCCGCGGCCCTGGTGGTATTGTTGAGCGCATTTTCCCTGCACCGGATCGGCTTCGGATTATTCCTGATCACCGCATTTAGTTTCGGACTGGCGGCCGTGCTGGTGATCGTCGGCCTGACCATGGTCTACGCCAAACGGGCGTTGTCTTCCCGTGTGCCGGTCTGGCAGCGCCGCCCTCCGCTATCTTCCATTTCTGTCGTCTGCATTCATGGTGGTGCTGGGAGTGGGAATAACAGCGTCGGCTCTCACATCGGTGCACATCGGACAAAGCCTTGTCTCAAGTGACAAACTGCTGCCTTTTGTCACCGTGATTCTGTTGGGATTGTTTCTCGGGATGCGCCATTCCACTGACCCGGACCACGTCGTAGCAGTGTCCACCATCGTGAGCCGCCAGGGATCCGTCAGAAGCTCGGCAACCATTGGGCTGCTCTGGGGATTGGGACACACGCTGACGATTTTCCTGGTCGGCTCCGCGATTATTATCTTCGGTGTCGTGATACCTCCCCGGCTGGGGCTATCCATGGAGTTTTGCGTCGCCCTGATGTTAATCCTGCTGGGCGCAGTAAATCTGACGAAAAAACCCCGGCCCGTCTCCCAACTAGGCGTTTACCAGACCATTCGGCCATTAGCGGTTGGGCTGGTTCATGGCTTGGCCGGTTCGGCCGCGGTGGCCCTGCTGGTTCTCTCCACCATCAAGAGCCCGTTATGGTCGACAGCTTACTTGCTGGTTTTTGGTTTCGGCACAATGGCGGGAATGATGCTCATGACCGCTGCGATCTCAATGCCGCTAGTGTATACGGGAAAGAAGTTTCTCAAGATCAATAGGTACCTGATCGCGATTTCGGGCGTTGCCAGCATGGCTTTCGGCATGTTTCTCGTGTACCAGATTGGTTTCGTCGACGGGCTATTCACTCCGCAGGTACACTGGATCCCACAATAGTGCGGGAGTCGAACCCACGTGTCGAATAGTTGACACCCTGGTCAGTTTCGAATCGCGAAGCGCGCTAAGGCCGCATCGTTCCAAAGGTTGTCCAATGGCAGTTGAGTTGCCTGGGAGTTGAGTTACCTGAGATGCCCGGTCGATGTGATCGGCAGCGGGTCATAGCTACCGGAAAGCTATCGAAACTCATGTCCTTAAGCGTAGACAAAAACCACCCATGGGCCGTGGTGCTGGCTGGAGGAGACGGCACGCGATTACAGGAACTGACTCAAAGGATTGCCGGCGATTCACGGCCAAAACAGTTTTGTCAGTTCTTTGGCGGAAAGAGTCTTCTCAACCACACACGGGAGCGAATCGCTCCTTTATTCCGCGAAGATCGCACTCTGTTCGCACTTGCAGCCGCGCACGAGCCCTTCTATCGCCAACAGCTTGCTGAAGTTCAGGCTCTAAACAAAGTGGTGCAACCTGCTAACCGCGGTACCGCCGTCGCAATGGCGCTCTGTTTGCTCGCGATCGCTGAGCGGGACGAAGACGCCTTAGTGGCCTTCTTCCCATCCGACCATCACTATTCGAACTGTTCTGCATTCCGCGCATGTGTTGAGTCCGGTTTGGGTCTGATGGCGGAATATCCGCAAAGCATTCTCATCGTTGGCGCAAAGGTACGCTACCCCGAAGTAGAATACGGTTGGATACAGCCGGGCCGCACGCTGGTGGACTCGTTGGCCAATCCGTTGCTGCGCGTGTCGGGCTTCTGGGAAAAGCCGACATTGGAACGTGCTGAAAGGTTACAAAGGCGCGGCTGCCTCTGGAACACGTTCGTCACAATTGGCCGGGCCGCGGCTTTTCTGGAACTGCTGCAAGCAACTGTTCCGCACCTCACACGAGGGCTGGGGGCCACCGCCAGTCGTCATCTCGATCGATTCTATGACAAAATCGCGCCAGCCGACTTTTTGAAAGAGGTTCTGACGCGGACGCCCGGCCGGCTCGCAGTCCTGCGGGATGCTGCGTCCGGTTGGACGGATTTCGGAAACCCTCGCCGTGTCATCGAAGTTCTTACCCGGGACGATGGGCTTGCGCGCGCCGGCACCCGGCCACCCTGGCTTGATCCATCAGACCTCGATCCAGCCTGGGCAAGCGCTGCGGATATTCATCCGACCGTGTTTCATAATCAAGGTTGAGTCATGCACCATGGTGTTGTGAATAGCGCGCTGAATTCCTCGAGAGGGCGAATGTGATTCAAGACCGCGGATCCGGCTTGCTGCTGCACGTCACTTCACTACCCTCCCGCTATGGCATTGGCGATGTTGGACCAGAGGCGCTCAAGTGGATCGACCGGCTGGCTGCGGCCGGCCAGAGCTGGTGGCAGTCGCTTCCGCTTGGCCCCACCGGTTACGGAAATTCGCCGTATCAGCCCTTGTCGTCTCTCGCCGGCAATGAACTTCTCGCCAGCCCCGATTGGCTGATGGAGGATGGACTGCTGCGGCCAAGCGACTGTCAGGCTCGTTCGTTCCCAGACGGCGAAGTGGACTACGACGTCGTCATTCCTTTCAAACACCAGCTCCTCGAGAAAGCCTGGGCTAACTTCCAGGCCGGCTCGCGTTCCGACTTACGCGCGGCCTATGAACAGTTCTCGAATGACCAGGCCCATTGGTTGGATGACTACGCTCTCTTTCGGGCGCTCAAGGACAAGTTTCGCGGCGCGTACTACCTGGAATGGCCGCCAGAGTTGCTGCAGCGTGATCCCGCGGCGCTTGAGAACGTCCGGCGAGAACTTGCCGATCAAGTCGGCCTGGCGCGCTTTGTGCAGTTCCTGTTGTATCGTCAAGCCGACCGCCTGAAAACGCACGCCCAGGAAAAGGGCGTGAAATTGATCGGCGACCTGCCTTTCTTCGTGTCTCCCGATTCCAGCGACGTGTGGGCAAACCCGGAGCTCTTTCTTTTGGACGAGCAGCGGCGTCCGCGCTTCGTTGCCGGTGTCCCGCCCGATTATTTCAGCGCTCAGGGGCAGCTCTGGGGCAATCCTATTTACAATTGGAAGGCCCTTCGCGAAACTGGTTATCGCTGGTGGATTGGCCGTTTACGCGCGCTGCTGACCCACGTTGACGTCATTCGCCTGGATCATTTCCGCGCCTTTGCAGCGGCCTGGCATGTGCCTGCCGGCGCCGCGACCGCACAAGTTGGAAATTGGGTACCCGGCCCTGGCGCTGAGTTCTTTAACGCCGTTCAAAAGGAGTTGAGCGATCTGCCGTTCATCGCCGAAGACTTGGGAATGATCACACGGGACGTGTATGCGCTCCGCGACCAGTTCCAGTTGCCCGGGATGCGGGTATTGCAGTTCGCTTTCGACGGGCATTCCGACAACCCGCACCTGCCTCAGAACTACGTGAGTAACACTGTGGTGTACACCGGCACCCATGACAATCCCACTACTCGCGGCTGGTTTGAAGATCTACCGGAGGACCAGCGGCAGAATCTGTGGAAGGCTCTGAAACGGCCCGCGGGCACAACGCGCGACGCCGCGCCGGAATTGATGCGGCTGGCGTGGACGTCCCAGGCCGCTCTGGCGATGGCTCCGCTCCAGGATCTGTTGAACCTCGGGAAAGAAGCTCGCATGAACGTTCCCGGCCGCAGTGAAGGCAATTGGCGCTGGCGCTGCACTGAAGACATGCTCAACGATCCGGCTTTCGAATGGGTGGGCGGTTTAACAAAATCTTCGAAACGTTTGGGGCCGATCGAGACTCCAAACGCAGAGAAGGCACTGGAGGTTTCTGGATGAAAGCAACGCAAGCGCTTCATAATTTGGGCCAAAGTATCTGGCTCGACAACATTACGCGCGACCTGCTCAATAGCGGGACGCTCAAACGCTATATCGACGAGTGGTCGGTGACGGGGCTGACGTCGAATCCGACGATTTTCGACCATGCCATCAAGAACAGCACCGCCTATGACAGCGCCATTCGGGAAAAGCTGAGCAACGGCAAATCGGGCGAGGCTCTTTTCTTCGAACTCGCGCTCGAGGACATCACGCGCGCCGCCGCGCTGTTCCGGCCGATTCACGACCTGACGGATGGCGTGGACGGATGGGTCTCGCTGGAAGTTTCGCCGTTGCTCGCCTACGACACCGCCAGCAGTCTTACAGCGGCCAAGAGTCTCCACACGCGTGCGGGACAACCGAATCTGTTCATCAAGATTCCGGGCACCAAGGAAGGTCTGCCCGCCATTGAAGAAGCCATCTTCGCCGGCATCCCGGTGAACGTCACTCTCCTGTTCTCCCGCGAGCAGTATCTGGATGCTGCCGACGCATACCTGCGTGGCGTGGAACGGCGGATCGAGCGCGGGCTACCGCCCAACATCGGCTCGGTGGCTTCGATTTTCGTCAGCCGGTGGGACGTCGCGGTGGCGGACAAAGTCCCCGAAGCGCTCCGCGATCAACTAGGAATCGCCATCGCCAAGCGCACCTATAAAGCGTATTGCCGAACGCTGGACTCACCGCGCTGGCAGAGGGCTCTCAACTTCGGCGCGCGTCCGCAGCGGCTGCTGTGGGCCAGCACTGGAACCAAGGACCCCAAGGCATCCGATACTTTATATGTGAAGGATCTTGCGGCGCCACTCACGGTGAACACCATGCCGGATGGTACTTTGAAAGCACTCGCCGACCATGGGGAAGCCAGCGCAATCCTCGCGGCGGACGGCGGCAACTGCGAAGAGGTGCTGGCGCAGTTCGCCGATAAGGGTATCGATGTGGATGCACTCGCGGCCCAGCTTCAGGAAGAAGGGGCGGCGTCGTTTGTCAAGTCGTGGAACGAGTTGATGGATGTGATCGCCTCCAAGAGCGCCGCGCTCAAGAAGGCCAGTTAAGCTCCAGGAGCCGCTCAATATGAATGTGTTGGTTGTAGATGTGGGTGGAACTCACGTCAAAGTTCTTGCCACCGGGCAAAGCGTGTCTCGCAAGTTCGACTCCGGACCGGCTCTGGCTCCGGCAAACATGGTCCGTAAGGTCCAGAAGATTACCAGCGATTGGCAGTATGACGTGGTATCCATCGGCTATCCGGGGCCAGTGCTCCACAGCCAACCGGCGGCCGAACCGCACAATCTAGGACGCGGGTGGGTTGGCTTCAATTTTAAAGCTGCTTTTAAACATCCCGTGAAACTGTCCAACGACGCGGCCATGCAGGCACTGGGGAGCTACAAAGGCGGCAAAATGCTTTTCCTTGGCTTGGGCACCGGCCTGGGATCCACGCTGATTGTCGATGGCGTTGTCGTGCCGATGGAGTTGGGCCATTTGCCTTACAAAAAGTCCACGTTTGAAGATTACGTTGGCGAGCGAGGCTTGCTTGGTAGGGGCAAGCGCAAATGGCGGCGGGATGTCGAGGATGTCATCGCGCGTTTTATCGCAGCGCTGGAACCCCAGGACGTGGTCCTGGGCGGCGGGAACGTGAAGTATCTTTTGAAGTTGCCCGCAGGCTGCCGTGCGGGCGACAACGCCAATGCATTCATCGGAGGATTTCGCCTGTGGGAGGACGCTCGCGGGGGCGGCGTTCCCCTCCCGCACCGGCGCGGTCCAAATAACTTCGCAACTGGACAAAAAGGAGCAGCGCAATGGAAACAATAGTGGACACGGGCACGGATCGCCCGCTCACCGGACGGCCTGCCTGGAAGAGTCTCAAAGACCATTTTCAACAGATTCGCGAAGTGCACCTCCGGCAACTATTTGCCGCCGACACGGAGCGCGGAAAGCGCCTGACGGCAGAGGCTGCGGGGATCTTTCTGGACTATTCGAAAAACCGCATCACGGACGAGACCGTCCAACTCCTGTTGAAGCTGGCAGACGAGTCGGACTTGCGCTCGCGGATCGATGCCATGTTTCGCGGCGACAAGATCAACGTGACGGAGAAGCGCGCGGTGCTGCACGTGGCCCTGCGAGCGCCGAGGGGAGCCTCCATCGTGGTAGACGGCGAGAACGTAGTTCCGGAAGTTCACGCCGTCCTGGACAAAATGACGGATTTCTGCAATCGCGTCCGCGGCGGAGAGTGGAAGGGGTTTAGCGGGAAACCGATTCGAAACGTCATTAACGTGGGCATCGGCGGCTCCGACCTTGGACCCGTAATGGCTTACGAAGCTTTGAAACATTACAGCGATCGCAGCAAAACCTTTCGATTCGTCTCCAATGTGGATTCGACCGATTTCGCGGAAGCGGTTATTGATCTGGATCCCGCGGAGACGCTTTTTATCATTTCATCCAAAACGTTCACCACGCTCGAGACCATGACCAATGCCCACTCGGCGCGCGCCTGGCTGCTGGCCGGCCTGGGCGGCGACGAAAAGTCCATCGCGAAGCATTTTGTCGCGGTATCCACCAACGCAGCGGAGGTGTCTAAGTTCGGCATCGATACCGCGAACATGTTCGGCTTCTGGGATTGGGTGGGCGGACGATATTCCATGGATTCGGCCATCGGCCTTTCCACCATGCTCGCGATCGGGCCGGAGCAGTTCCTAGCCATGCTGGACGGATTCCACCAGATGGACGAGCATTTTCGAACCGCTCCGTTCGATCGCAACCTGCCCGTGCTGATGGGTCTGCTGGCCATCTGGTACAACGACTTTTTCGGCGCGCAGACGGTGGCGGTGTTGCCGTACGAGCAATATCTCAAGCGCTTTCCGGCGTACTTGCAGCAGTTGACCATGGAGAGCAACGGAAAGCACGTCACGCTGGAGGGGACGGAGGTGAACTACGCCACCGGGCCTGTTTACTGGGGCGAGCCGGGGACCAACGGCCAGCATTCCTTCTATCAGTTGATCCATCAGGGGACGCGGCTGATCCCTTGCGACTTCATCGCGTTCGACCAGACGCTGAACCCGATCGGACGCCATCATGACATATTACTGGCGAACGTTTTCGCGCAAACGGAGGCGCTGGCCTTCGGAAAGACGCCGGAACAAGTGAAGGCCGAGGGTACGCCGGATTGGCTGGTTCCCCACCGCGTTTTCGAAGGCAACCGGCCATCGAATACGATTCTTGCCGACCGGCTGACGCCGGCGAATCTCGGGAAGCTGGTGGCGCTTTACGAGCACAGCGTGTTCACCCAGGGCGCCATCTGGAACATCAATTCTTTCGATCAGTGGGGCGTGGAGCTTGGCAAGGCGCTGGCGCAGCGCATCATACCGGAGCTTGGGAACCCGAAAGAGCCCTCGCTCGCTCATGACAGCTCAACCAATAACCTCATCCGCCGGTACCGGGAGCGCAGAAAGGCGTCGTCATAATGGAGCTCTCTGACGCCCTGGTCTTCTTCGGCGCAACCGGAGATCTGGCTTACAAGATGATTTTTCCGGCTCTGCAGGCCATGGTGAAACGCGACCATCTGAAAGTCCCGGTGATCGGCGTGGCGAAGGGTGGTTGGGACCTGGATAAGCTTCGAGCGCGGGCTCACGACAGCCTGATGCAACACGGCGGCGTAGATCCCGAAGCGTTCAATAAACTGAGCGCCCTGCTGCGCTACGTGGACGGCGACTATGCCGATCCGGCGACTTTTCAGGCGCTCCGGAAAGAGCTGAATGGCGCTGAACGGCCGGCGATTTATCTGGCCATTCCACCGCTGTTGTTCGAAACGGTGGTGGATCAGCTGGCTAAGTCCGGCAACGCCAAGGGCGCTCGAATCATCGTCGAGAAACCGTTCGGGCATGACCTTGCATCCGCGCAGGAGCTCAACACAACTTTGCATAAAGTTTTTCCCGAGTCCGGAATTTTTCGCATCGATCACTATCTTGGCAAGCGGCCGGTGAACAACGTGGTGGTGTTTCGATTTGCCAATGCCTTCATGGAGCCGTTCTGGAATCGCAACTACATCGAGAGCGTGCAGATCACCATGGCGGAGGATTTCGGCGTCGAAGGCCGGGGCGGTTTCTACGATCAAACCGGCGCCATTCGCGATGTGATTCAAAACCATCTCTTCCAGATCATGTGCAATCTTGCCATGGAGCCTCCGGTCCGCACCGACAGCGAATCCATCCGCGATGAGAAGGTAAAGGTGCTGAAAGCGATCCCGTCCATTGAGCCGGATAATATGGTCCGGGGACAGTTCCGGGGCTATCGGCAGGAAAAGGGAGTGGCGCCGGATTCCAAAGTGGAGACGTTCGCGGCCTTAAAGCTGGAGGTGGATTCCTGGCGCTGGAAGGGCGTGCCATTTTACATTCGGGCCGGAAAGAATCTGCCGGTGACCTGCACGGAGGCCGTCGCGCGATTTCGAACTCCTCCCACGGTCCTCAAGGACAACCTTCCCCGCAACTACTGGCGGTTCCGTATCAGCCCTGAGATGACCATCGCCTTGGGTGCCACGGTGATGAGTTCCGGCGAGCAGATGGGGGGAGAAGCGGTTGAAATCATTGCGAGCCAACATCCCAGTCCGGAAGAGATGGCTGCCTACGAGCGGGTCTTGGGCGACGCCATGGCAGGCGACACCACGTTGTTTGCACGTGAGGACTACGTGGAGGAGGCGTGGCGAATCGTTGATCCCGTGCTGAAAGCCGGCACTCCGATTTACGAATACGACAAAGGCTCCTGGGGGCCGGGTGAGAATGCCGAGAAGGTTTCTCCCCCGGGAGGGTGGCAGAACCCCACCGCCGCGGACCCGGAGGATTTTCGCGTCAAGGGAGCTAGTTGACGGATCATGAAACTCGAAGTCCTTGATGATGCCGATTCTGTTGCGCAAGCGGCCGCGGGGACCATTGCCGCCGACGCTCGTGCAGCGGTAGCCGCTCGCGGACGATTTGCTCTGGCTGTGAGCGGTGGCCACACTCCCTGGATCATGCTGCGCGCGTTGGTGAATGAAGATGTCCCCTGGCAGGCTCTGCACATCTATCAGGTGGATGAGCGCGTTGCGCCCGCGGGAGATCCGGATCGAAATCTCACGCACTTACGGGAAAGCCTGCTGCAGCATGCTCCGCTTCCCCTCGAGCAGGTCCACGCTATGCCTGTGGAGTCTTCCGATCTGGCGTCCGCGGCCGCCCAGTATGCCGTTGTTCTCCAACAGACCATTGGATCGCCGCCTGTGCTTGATCTGGTACACCTGGGCCTCGGTCCGGACGGACATACCGCGTCGCTGGTGCCTGGAGACCCGGTGCTCCAAATCATGAACGCGGACGTCGGGGTGACCGGTGTGTACCAGGGCCGCCAGCGGATGACCTTAACGTATCCGGCTCTCAATCGCGCCCGTCGCGTACTTTGGGTTGTTACTGGCAGCGAGAAGGTGCAAATGCTCGGTCGTCTGTTGGATGGCGACGAATCTATTCCGGCCGGGCGGGTCCGCAGGGAACAGGCGCTCGTACTGGCGGATCGAGCGGCAGCGGGGCGCTAAACTCGCGACCGGCATCGCGGAAGTCGAGGCATCGGTGCCCGAAAAAATGATTCAATTGGGCATGGTTTCTCTTGTCCGCTCCGGCACAATAATCACCAGACTCATTGGCCTGGGAATCATGGCGGCGCTCGGGCTCCTCGGCCAGCAGAGCCAGTTCCAGGGCAGTGTTCCCATCGGAACCGCAACGCCCGCGCCTATTCCGTTGACCCTGCGGGGAGCTATTGACCGGGGGTTAAAAACGAATCTTGGGCTGCTGGTCAGCGATTCCACTAGCGAGTCCGCGCGCGGCCAGCGCCTCCAATCCCTCAGCGTTTTACTGCCGTCTGTCAACGGCCAAGTCAGCCAAACCGAAGAACAGCTCAGCCTGGCAACGATTGGGCTTCATTTGTCGTTTCCCGGAGTATCCATTCCGACGATCGTTGGTCCCTTTCATTACACGGACGTCCGCGCGTATGCGTCCTGGAGCGCATTCGATTATTCCGCGCGAAAGAACTATCGGTCTGCTCAACAAAACGAGCGTGCCGCGCGTCTTTCGGCTCAGGATGCGCGCGACCTGGTTGTGCAGGCGGTGGCGGCCGCGTACCTGACGATCATCGCCGATTCCTCGCGAACCGACGCCATCCGGTCCCAGGTGCAGACCGCGCAGGCGCTCTACGATCGCGCCGCCGATCAGCGGCGGGCCGGAACTTCGGCCGGAATCGACGTTCTGCGATCGCAAGTGGAGCTGAAGCAGCAGCAACAGCGCCTGATTGCGCAGGAAAACCAGTTCGCCAAAGATAAGCTCACGCTAGGCCGCGTGATCGGATTGCCTCCCGGCCAGGATTTCAACATCGCCGAGGCCGTGCCGTTTTCGCCGCTGACCTCCATCACCGAGGAGCAGGCGCTGCGCACGGCGCTGGAACAGCGCGCCGATTATCAGAGTTACAAAGCACGGGTTCTGGCGGCGGAGGAAGCCGTCAGCGCGGCCCGCGGCCAACGCTATCCCACCGGCTCCATAACAGCCGACTATGGCGACGTTGGAACTTCGCCTACGGATTCACATGGCACATTCACGTTCGTCGCCTCCGCGCGCTTCAACATCTTCGACGCCGGCCGCATCAGCGCGGAAGTGATCCAGGCCAAGGCGGCGTTGAAGCAGCGCCAGGACGAACTCGCCGACCTTGGCGGCCAGATCGACTACCAGGTTCGCACGGCTTTCCTGGACATCCGTACGGCTTCCGATCAAGTGGCGGTAGCGCGCAGCAATCTCGATCTTGCCAACGAAACCCTGACGCAGGCGCGCGACAGATTTTCCGCGGGCGTCAGCGACACCATCGAGGTGGTGCAGGCGCAGGAGTCCGTGGCCACGGCCAACGATAGTTTGATCGACGCACTATACAGCCATAACCTAGCGAAAGTCGCTTTGGCGCGCGCACTGGGCGGGTCCGATCAGGGGCTGCAACGTCTGATGGAGGTGAAGTAGCATGGCTGAACTCTCCGAAGCTGGAAACCCAAAAGAAGCTGGAAACCCAAAAGAAGCTGGAAACCCAAAAGAAGCTGAAAACCCAAGAAAAGAACGACGACTCCCGCGCAAATCCGGAAAGCTGGGCCGCGTTCTGGTGCTGATCGCGATCGTTGCCTTGCTGGCGGTGGGCGGATTCTTTCTGTGGAGGTATCTCAACACTTACGAAAGCACGGACGATGCGCAGGTGGACGGGCATATTGACGCCATCAGCGCCCGCATCAGCGGCCACGTCATGGACGTAGAAGCGGAGGACGAACAATACGTAAAAGCCGGCGACGTGCTGGTGCGGATCGATCCGAAGGATTACGAGGCCGCCCTTGCCAAGGCCGAAGCCGACTTGGCCGACGCCGAAGCCGCGCTCGAGACCTCTCGTATCGATATCCCCATCACCAGCATCAATACTTCCAGCCAATTGAAGACCGCGAATTCCGGCCGTGCCGATGCAACCGCGTTCCTGCTCGGCTCTGAGCGTCAGCTCAACGCGGCCGAAGCGCGCCTGGTATCCGCAAACGCCGGCGTGCGGGAGGCCCAAGCGAACTTGAACAAAGCCAGTGACGACGAACGCCGCTACAAGCTGCTGGTGGATAAGGATGAGATTCCGCGCCAGCAATACGATACCTCCGTGGACGCTGCAGCGGCGGCGCAAGCTACACTGGACGCCCGCAAGGCAGCGGTTGGCGAAGCCCAACAGAATGTCGTGGTGGCGCAGAGTGTCGTCGATCAAGCCAGACAACGGATCACACAGGCGGACGCTACGATCGAGTCCGCCCGGACCGCGCCCGAACAGGTTGCCGCAAGCCAGACACGCGCCAAATCCGCATTGGCACAAGTCGCACAGCGCAAGGCGCTGGTCGAACAAGCAAAGTTGAACCTCAGTTACTGCACCATCTTCGCGCCAGCCACCGGCATCGTCGGAAAGAAGACCGTGGAAATTGGGGAGAACGTTTCGCCGGGTCAGCAACTGATGGCCGTGGTCCCGCTCGAAGACGTCTGGGTGATCGCAAATTTCAAGGAGACGCAGCTCAGCCGCATGAAACCTGGTCAAAGGGCGGAATTCAGCGTGGACGCCTACAGCAAGACGTACAAAGGGAAGGTTCTGGAGATCGGAGGGGCCAGCGGATCCCGCTTCAGCCTGCTGCCTCCGGAAAACGCCACCGGAAACTATGTGAAAGTGGTGCAACGGGTGCCGGTGCGCATCAATCTCGATCCCGGCCAAAACAGCGATCATCGTCTGCGCCCCGGCCTGTCGGTGGATCCCAAGGTTTATGTCGAACCCTAGGCTTATGTCGAACCCTAGGCTTATGTCCAATAGGATGAACCGTGGCCGCACCAACTGAAACCTGGACGCCGAAATTCAACCCCTGGGCGGTGGCGGTTGTGGTCGCAATGGCAGCGTTCATGGAAGTGCTGGACACCAGCATCGCCAACGTAGCGTTGCCGCACATCGCGGGAAATCTTGGCGCGAGCAACGACGAAAGCACCTGGGTGCTCACCTCGTATCTGGTTTCGAACGCCATTGTCCTTCCCATCAGCGGGTGGCTGGCCACGCTCTTCGGCCGCAAGCGATTTTTTCTGCTGTGCATTTCCATGTTTACCCTTAGCTCGCTACTATGCGGCGCAGCGCCCAGTTTGGGTGCGCTCATCCTTTTTCGCGTTCTGCAAGGCGCCGGCGGCGGCGGACTCCAGCCGATGGCTCAAGCCATTCTCGCCGATACGTTCCCTCCACAGAAACGAGGACTGGCGTTCGCACTGTACGGCATCACGGCCATCATGGCCCCCACCATTGGCCCGACGCTCGGGGGATGGATCACCGACAACTATACCTGGCGCTGGATCTTCTATATCAATTTGCCAGTCGGTATTCTGACGCTCTTTCTGGTGATGCGAATGGTGGAAGACCCGCCCTATCTCAGGCGCCTCAAGGGCGCTGGAGTTCGCGTCGATTACATCGGCATCGCACTGCTGGCGCTTGGAATTGGCGCTCTCCAGGTACTGCTCGACAAAGGCCAGGAAGACGATTGGTTCGGTTCGCACTTCATCGTTATTCTGGCGACGATTTCGGCTGTTTCTCTAATCACGCTGGTCATCTGGGAATGGCATACCAAATCGCCCATCATCGACGTGCGGATGTTCAAGAACTTCAACTTTGCCGTGGCCAGCCTGATGATGTTCTTCCTGGGAGTGCTTCTGTTCAGCAGTCTGGTGATGATGCCGCAATTCCTGCAAACCTTGATGGGGTACACCGCCACGTCGGCCGGACTGGTGCTCTCAGGCGCCGGCGTGGTGCTCCTGTTTGAGATGCCCATCGTGGGGCAGCTCACAACCAAGCTGCCCACAAAGTACATCATGGCATTCGGCTGGCTATGTTTGGCGCTCGGGATGTATTATTCCACCAAGCGGATCGATTTGCTGATCAGTTTTAAGTCGGCTGCGTGGCTGCGCGTGGCGCAATCTTTTGGACTGGGATTTCTCTTCGTTCCGATCACGCTGGCGGCCTATATCGGAATTCCGCCGGAGAAGGGAAACACGGTGTCGGGGTTAGTGAATTTCATGCGCAACATCGGCAGCAGCGTGGGAACTTCCATGGTCACCACAATGCTGGCCCGCCGCGCCCAGTTTCATCAAAACGTCTTGACGTATCATGCCACTAACTATGACCCCGCGTTCCGAAACCAGCTCCAGGGACTCACTCAGCAACTGGTCCACTCGGGCGCTACGCCACCCGACGCCCAGGCCGCTGCCTATGGGCGCATATATCAATCGGTTCTGGTGCAATCGCAAACGCTGGCCTACATCGATACCTATATGGTTCTCGCGGTGGCCGCGGGCGTCATGTTTCTGCTGGCTTTCATCGTGCGGAAAAACGATCCCGGCGCCGGCGGGGAGGTTGCCGTCGGCTGACGCCTTCGGAAGGACAGATCCATGATCAAAGTATTGACCATCGAGCGCGAATACGGCAGTGGAGCAAACGACATCGCCCAGAAGATCTCCGATCAGCTGGGCTGGAAACTGTGGGATCAGTTGCTCACCACCGAAATCGCGCATCGCCTGGAATGTGACAAACTGCACGTGGAACGGCATGAGGAGCGCCGCGATCCGCTGCATTACCGCCTGTTCAAAGCATTTCTACGGGGCAGTTTCGAGGGAAGCCTCAACGCGTCCCGCTTGAAACTGGCTGATGCGGAGGGCATTCGCGCCGTTACCGAACAGATTGTCACGCGAGTAGCGAAGGAAGGGAACTGTGTTATCGTCGGCCGTGGCTCCGCGTATTATCTGCAGGATTTACCCGATGTGTTTCACGTCTTCGTGTATGCTCCGTTCGAGGAGAAGGTCAGCCGCCTGCGACAGACGGGAAAGAGCGAGCAGGAAGCCATGGAGCTGGCCGAGACTGTCGACCTGGATCGCGCGGCCTTCATCAAACAGCATTTCGGCGTAGAGTGGCCGCCGCGTGAATACTTCCACCTGATGATCAACTCGAGTATGGGCGATGAGCCGGTGGTGCGGACGATTCTTGACGCGATGAGGGCGGTCCAGAAAGTCTGATCATCCCTCGGCCCGACGAATGATTGTGCTCAATGAGGTGGTCAAGCAGTTCGACGGTAAGCGCAAGGTCATCGCTCTCAGCGGGATCACCTTGAAGATCGATAAAGGGGAGATGGTTGCCATCGTCGGCCCTTCTGGCTGCGGAAAATCCACTCTTCTGAACATGGTGGGAGGGTTGGACCGGCCGTCATCGGGAGAAATCTACATCGACGGCCAGCACCTGGCGGGCCTCGGAGACGACGATCTGACGCGTGTACGGCGCGACAAAATCGGGTTCATCTTCCAGTTCTTCAACTTGCTGCCCACCCTCACCGCGATGGAAAATGTTTGTCTTCCCCTGCATCTGCGCGGCTGGTCTAAAAGCAAAGCCCAGGCCCGCGCCCGTGAGTTGCTCGATTTGGTGGGACTGGGAAAGCGCGTCGAGCATCTTCCGGATGAGCTGTCGGGTGGCGAGCGCCAGCGTGTTGCCATAGCGCGCGCACTGTCCATTTATCCCCCTATCCTGCTGGGCGACGAGCCAACCGGCAATCTCGACACACACACCGGCGCCGAGATTTTAGCTTTGCTTCAGGACTTGCACTCCCGCTTAGGATCGACGGTGTTGCTCGTGACGCACGATCCTAGCGTTGCTGGAAGTTGCCAGCGCACCGTGCGAATGCGGGATGGCCAGATTGTGGAGGACGTGCGACGATAGCGTCCAGTTTCAGGGGCTTTCTGTGGCTTGCAACCGTCGCCGCTTTGCTTCTGCCGTGGGCCGCGCAGGCACAGACATTCACGCAGCAAGGATACCTGGATACGGGGCTGACGGTATATCCGCAGACCGCTCCGAACGACAGTGGACAACTCATCGAGAGCTCATTGCTCCACTGGGAGCCTGCGCTGAAATGGTCCGATTGGCGCTTCAACGCGGGTTTCGATGCGCAATTCGACTCGCACCGCATGGCCGAACGCACTCCCGACGTATCCTACTGGGATCGCGAGACGCAACGCCCGGCTTTTGACGTTTCACGTCTGAGTGTCTCCTGGGGCCGGGGCCCCGTGACTATCGAACTCGGCAAGCAGTTTGTGCGATGGGGCAAGACGGATATTCTGAATCCTACCGATCATTTCGCTCCACGCGACTATCTCACGGTGATCGATCCTACGGTCCTGGCCGTAACCGCAGCCCGCCTGACTATCGCAAGCCAATCCGATTCGCTCGAACTTGTTTACACACCGCGTATGTCGCCGAGCCGCATCCCGCTGCTGAATCAACGTTGGGTGGTGATACCGGAAGAAGCTGAAGGCTTTCCACTCATCGACGGGCGAGCAGACTACCCAGGCGGAGGACAATATGGCGCCCGTTGGAACCATATCGCCAGGTACCTTGAATACTCGTTCTCCTACTTCCACGGGTTTAACAACTTACCCTTACTGCAGACAAGTTTCGATCCAGCCTTGAGCGCCATTACGATTCGGCGCAGTTATGCGGAACTGGACAGCGTTGGATCCGACGCCGCCATTCCGCTGCGCTGGTTCACCATCAAGGCGGAATCGGCATTTTTCCACAGCAACACTCCGCAAGTGGACCAATATGTTCTTTACGTTTTACAAGCCGAGCGCCAGTACGGCGAGTGGCTGTTCGTGGGCGGCTACATAGGCGACTACATCACCGGCAACCGAAACGAAGCCACTTTCGATCCCGAGCGCGGACTGGCAAAAGCGATTGTCGGACGCGCATCCTGGACCCTCGACACCAGCCGCAGCCTGGTTTTCGAAGGAGCGGCCAAACAAAGCGGCGATGGATTCTACGGAAAGATCGAATATTCCCAGGCCTTCGGGCAGCACTGGCGTGTCACGCCCCAAATTGGAGTGATCCGCGGATCCGACAACGATTTTCTTGGCCAGTACCATCGGAATTCGTTTGCGAGCCTCAGCGTTCGTTACAGCTTTTAAAGCCTCTGTATTACGATCCCCGTGTTAAGATCTCACCATTATGTCCGATGTGGTTTACCGATCTCATGTACGCATTGAGCGCGTGAAGGGACCTGTGCGCAGAGCGTATCTTCCCGCCGAAAAGGAGCCGGTAATATTCGGCGTTCACGGCGCCGTAGCGGAGCACTATAAGGTTCCGCCGGCGGTGCTGGAGCCGCACGCCACTACGCTCGATTACATCGTCGCCGCCACAGCCGGTTGACTCACTGGAACCTTTGGAGGCGCGCTGGAGGCGCGTCACGTGAACGCCTCGAATGAGCGATTGATTTCTGAAGCAGTGGGCGAAGTTGAGCTGGAAGATAATGTGCTGGTGATCCGCCGCATTCACGTCACTCTGAAACTGAAAGCGGAGGAAGGGCAGCGGGAGATTGCAAACCGTGTCCTTGGTTTCTTCGCCGACCATTGTCCGGTATATCGCACCTTGAAACCTGCCATCGCGATCACTACCGAGCTGGTGTTCGAGGCGCAACCATAAACGGTTCCAGGGTCAGCGGCAGCTGGAACGCGACGGTCTGCGGTGGTTCGCACACCGTGTCGCTGCACTGTTGAAAATGGAGCTGGCCCGATAGCATCGTTTTGCCGGCATCGATCGGGAATTTAAGCAACAGCGAACCCAGGCCGCGGAACGAACCGCCGTACACCGGGAGAGTTTCACCAAGCGAAGGGATCTCCAACGGGCGCGCCGCCGGGAGCTCCAAGGATTGGCGGACGATCTTCGGATCGTCGAAAGTAATCGACGTGGGTGTGTAAGCGTCGGGCAGCGGTGTGCCGTAAATGTGCCATCCGGGCTCCAGTTTGAAGTTAGCAAAGAAACTGATTTCCTGGCCGGCGAACGCCTTGGCGCTAGGAAGCCCGATTTCCGCAATGAGCGCGCCGCTCTGAATAGTGATCACGACAGCGTCCTCACCTACCGTCCCATATTCTTGCAGAGCAATCGCCGACGCCGTTACCCGGTGCTGGTAATTCGGCACAAAATACTTCCGGATGACGATGCCGTCCGGCGCCACCAGATAGTCCACTGGATGCGGCACACCGTGAGCGCGTAGCCCCGGAGCCATGTTCGTATTGAAGATTCCAAAACCGCGGATGACAGCGCTATCTCGATCCGAGAGTAACGGAAAACCGATGCCGCGCTCGTCGCCGAAGCGTTTGAGAATCTCCTGGGAATCGTAACTGACGGCCGCAATCCGGACGCCGTTCTTTTCCAGCATCGAACGGGATTGTTCCAACTCGACCAGTTGGGAACGACAGTATTGTCACCAATCCGCGCTGCGATGAAACACCAGCAGCAAGCCGTTGGGCCCGGTAAGATCGGCGAGCGATCTCAAAACGCCGTTCTGATCCGGCAGCGTAAAATCGGGGATGCGCTGGCCGGGATCGGGCCCCGTAGCGTAGCGATCGTTGGTTGCGTTGACGTGCTTGAAATACAGCTCTTCTGGGACCGGCTCTCCAGCAGCTCGCCGCCGTCCAAACTCGCGCATGATCTCAGCTTTTTCGGCGAGATCTCCCGGAACATCGTAAGCCATGGAATGTCTTTTTAGTTTACTATCCCGCAGGTAGCGATAAAGGCTTAGACTGACGATATGCCCCGGACGTGGATTGTCGTTGGCGCCGCACTGATCGCGGGAGCTCTTTCGGACGTTCCGCTGCCAGCACAGCGGTCGCCGGTAGAAAAGATCGACGTATCCAAGCTCGGACCGCAGGTGGGTGAGCACGTACCCGGCTTCAGCTTGAGCGATCAGGACGGAAAAACGCGGAACCTGAATTCCATCATGGGACCGAAGGGCGCCATGTTGGTGTTTGTCCGTTCCGCCGACTGGTGACCCTACTGCAAAACGCAGTTGGTCGAACTGCAAAGTCGCCTCGAAGAAATTCAGACTCAGGGGCTGGGCTTGGCAGCCATCAGCTACGATCCCGTGGAGATTCTGGCGGCCTTCAGCAAGCAGCATGGGATTACCTTCCCACTGCTATCGGACTTGGGCTCGGCGACTATTAAGAAGTACGGAATCCTGAACAGTCTGGTCGAGCAGGGCCTTGGACCAAATCGCGACGACCCGGGCGTTCAGGCTGACGTTCAGAAGTACGTTTCCGGGGTTGGAGCACGGCCCCAGATGGCTGGGGTCCCGTTTCCGGGAACGTTCGTAGTTGACCGCCAAGGACGGGTTACAGCAAGATTCTTTGAAGATTCCTACATTGAGCGCAACACGGTATCGAGCCTTCTGATCAAGCTGGGCGCCAATAACGACGCATCCACCACTGCCACGAAAATCTCCGCGAACCATTTAGATCTGATCACCTATCCGAGCGACTCGGCCGTGGCTCCGGGAAATCGATTTTCATTGGTGGTGGATGTGACGCCGCATGCCGGGTTACACGTTTACGCACCCGGCGCGGAGAAGTCCGGCTATCGAGTCATTTCACTTGCCATGCAGCCCAATGCGCAGGTACGCTTGCTTCCCTTGCGATATCCGGCATCGGAGATCTACTTCTTCAAACCACTCAACGAGCGCGTTCCGGTGTTCCAAAAGGCGTTTCGCCTGGTTCAAGAGGTGGTGCTGGACGGTACGCCGGCTGCCCAAGAGGCATTGCGCGGGAAACAGGAGATCACGCTCAAGGGCACGCTCCAATACCAGGCGTGCGACGAAAAGGTCTGTTACAACCCCGTCTCGGTGCCGCTCTCATGGAAGATAGGACTGCGTAGTGTAATCCGCGAACGTCCGATTGTGGGGCGTTAGAGCGCCGCACAGTATCTAGCAGCCTGTGCAGTAATGCCAAAATGCCGCTTACTGACGTGCGCGGTTCAGTAGATTCCGCGTGTTACAGAACCGCGACCGTTAGGGAGCGACCAATACCACGGTCTGCTAGGCCAGGTTCATTCGACGCAGCAGGGCCGGGTAGCGAGGATCGGAGCGAAGATTTTCGAACATAGGCGTGCTCTTCAAGCCGATCACCTGTGCATCGCGC
Source organism: Bryobacterales bacterium (assembly GCA_963747945.1). GTDB lineage: Bacteria > Acidobacteriota > Terriglobia > Bryobacterales > Bryobacteraceae > Palsa-89. The sequence continues at coordinate 198,319 of CAVVHB010000018.1, read as the reverse complement.
TGTTCGATGGCCTGGGCCGCCCATTGGAACGCTTCATCCAGGTTGCCGAGCACGCAGTTTACGATAGTGAGCGGTCCCGCCGCGGAATACGTCGTGGCGGCCAGCGCTTCCAGTTCCGTCCGGACGCCCAGCGCACGATCCCGGCTTCCCGCCAAACCAAAAATCGCTCCCGCAAACGCAAGCGACAGAGGATAGCGCCCGTGAATCTGCAGCGCGCGTTCTATCAAATCGACGGCCTCCTGGAAGCGGCCCTGGCACGCTAGAAGGTAGCTGAGAATAAACTGCGTTGTGGGAAAGTTCGGATCCATGTCAAAACTGCGCCTGGCAGAATTCTCGGCTTCGTCATAACGCCCGCCGAACGAGAGCAGATACGCGCGAACAACGCCGTACGATAACGACAGCGGATCCAGTTCCCGAGCGCGATCGATTTCCGACAGCGCCTCGGCGATTCTCCCGGTAGGGCGCAGGCACCAATACGCATAGGAGTAGCGGACGGCTGCCGCAGCCGGATTGGAGGCAATGGCACGCTGGTAATGTTGGTCCGAAGTGGTCCAATCGTACTCGAGTCCGGCGCAAATCTGCCCGGCAACGGCGTGCGCTTCGGCCAGTTGAGGATCCAACTCGAGCGCGCGCAGCGCGGCCTGCCGGCCCAGGGCCAGGGCCTGCCGGGGATCGGCGGACCCGATGCCTCCTTGCAACACGTGGTACTCAGCCAGGCCTGCGTAAGCTTGAGCATATTGCGGATCGAGCGCAATGGCGCGCTCGAAGCATTGGCGGCCGCGATCGTTAGACGCCGGAGTGAACTTGGTTAGGTGGTGGCGGCCTTCGAGCGTGGCTTCATACGCGGCGACATTAGTCGCGGCCCGCTTCACCAAGGAATGGCCAGTCAGGTTCAAACGCAGTTGTTCGACGATGGCGGCGGAAATTTCATCCTGGATGGCGAAGACGTCGGTCATCGTGCTCTCATAGCGCTGCGACCATAGGTGCGTGCCGTCTTCGGCGCGGATGAGCTGCGCGGTGACGCGGATGCGCGGGCCGGCGCGGCGGACGCTGCCTTCCAGAATGGTCGAAACTCCCAAGGTTTCTGCGATCTTGCGAATATCTTCGTTCTTGCCCTTGAAGGCGAAAGCGGAGGTGCGCGCGATCACCTTTAGCTGGGGCACCTGGGTAAGCGCGTTGATGATTTCTTCGGCCAGGCCATCGGAAAAATACTCGTCCTCCTGGTCGCGACTCATGTTGGCGAAAGGCAAGACGGCGATCGACGGCGGCCGTTCCAGCGTTGTTTCGGGCGGCGCTAACGGCATCGCCCCGGGCGAACTGATCCCGCTGGTTGCCGCCAGCAAAGCTTCCTTCACGTGCGCCATGGATTGGAATCGGTCGGCGGGCGACTTTTGCAAGCAACGCGACAGGATGCTTTGTATCGGCGGGGAAACGGAGAGCGGTGCAGGCTCCTTATGCAGGACGGCCGCCATGATGGCGATGGCGGAATCGCCGGTGAAAGCGCGCCGCCCGCTCAGCATTTCGTAAAGGACCAATCCGAACGAAAAAACATCCGAACGCGCATCCACGGCCTTGGCTTCCGCCTGTTCGGGAGACATGTAGGCGGCGGTCCCCAGGATAGTGCCGGCTTGGGTCATACCGATAGTCGCCGTCGCACCCGCGGCTCCCTGGCCATCCCCGTCCCGGCTCAACAGGGCGAGGCCAAAATCGAGCAGCTTGATCCCGGAAGCCGTTACCAGGATGTTGGCGGGCTTCAGATCGCGATGCGTGATGCCCTTGGCGTGCGCGGCCGAAAGTGCGTCGGCGATCTGCACGCCATACCGCAGCGCGACATCGGGATTCAAAGGACCGGCCAGTGGAGCGCCCTCGATAAACTCCATCACCAGGTAATCCGGACCGACGTCGTATACCTGGCAAATATTGGGATGATTCATCGCCGCGATGGTCTTGGCTTCGCGCTCGAAGCGCTCCGAGAACTGCGCCGCCGAAACCTTGATGGCCACCGCGCGATTCAACCGCGGGTCCCGGGCCCGATACACTTCTCCCATGCCGCCCGCCCCTATTAGGGCAAGGATTTCGTACGGCCCGAGTTTCGTGCCGGCAGAGAGCGCCATCTGAGGGGTTGACTCAATTCTATGGCAGAGCCGCTTGTGGCTGCGGCACCTGCGGCTGAGGCGCCCGGTTGCGGCTGGCCAGCTTGTTCAAACCATCCACGTAGGCCTTCGCGCTGGCTTCGATGACGTCGGTGGAAACGCCCCGGCCCACCACTTTCAGATCGCCTTGTTGCAAATGCACAATCGCTTCGCCCATGGCTTCCGTGCCGCTGGTGACGGATCGAATGTCGTAGCGCAGCAACTTGGCGGAACTGTCAGTGACGCTGGCGAGCGCCTTATAAACGGCATCGATGGGTCCATCGCCGATGCACGCGGCCTCCTTGGCCTGGCCGTTCACGCGCAGCCTTATGGTGGCCGTCGGGATGGACGATGTGCCGCTGTTGATGTGCAAGTATTCCAGCTGGCAGCTTTCCTCCACCGATTGCAGTTCGTCATGAACGATGGCCAGCAGGTCTTCGTCGAAAACTTCCTGCTTCTTGTCGGCGATGGCGAGAAAACGCTGGTAGGTCTGGTTCAGCTCCTCGGGCGATAGCGTGAATCCCAGCTTTTCCAGACGGTCCCGCAGGCCGGCCCGCCCGGTGCGCGCGGTAAGCACCACGCGGCTCTCGCGCAGACCGACGTCCTCGGGAAGCATGATCTCGTAAGTCTGCCGGTCCTTCAAGAATCCGTCCACGTGAATGCCGGAACTGTGCGAGAAGGCGTTGGAACCGACAATGGCCTTGTTCGGCGGAACCGCTATGCCCAACATTTCAGCCACCAGGGAGCTGGTGCGGTAGAATTCACGAGCATCGATTTCGGTGTGTACGGGGAAGTAGTCGGCACGAGTGCGGATGGCCATCACAATTTCTTCGAGCGAAGCGTTGCCGGCTCTTTCACCGATTCCGTTGATGGTCCCCTCCACCTGGCGGGCGCCGTTTTGTATGCCAGCCAGCGCGTTGGCGACGGCGAGCCCCAAATCGTCGTGAGTGTGGACACTGATGGTTGCGCGATCGATGTTCGGCACCTTGGTACGAATGCCGCGAATCAACGCGCCGTATTGTTCCGGCACCGTGTAGCCGGTGGTGTCCGGAATATTTACCACCGTGGCTCCGGCGTCGATGACCGCCTCCAGCATCTGGTACAGGAACACGGGATCGGAGCGTCCGGCGTCTTCGGCGTAGAACTCGACGTCGTCGACGAAAGTCCTGGCGAGCTTCACCGCGTCCACGGCCATCTTCAAGATGGTTGCTCTTTTCTCGGCGAGCGTGCGGCCGTAGCGCTCATCGCGGAACTTGCCCATCACGTGGATGTCCGATGCGCCGATTCCGGTATGAATGCGCGGCCGCTTGGCTTTGGCCAGAGCTTTCCCGCAAGCCTGGATGTCCTCCGGCACGGCGCGCGACAAACCGCAGACGATGGGCCCCTGGATCTCGAGCGCGATCTGGCGAACGGCTTCAAAGTCGTCCGGGGAAGAAGCGGGATAGCCCGCCTCGATGATGTCCACTTTCAACTGGGCGAGCTGCCTGGCAATGGTCAGCTTTTCCTTGCTGCCGAGCCGCGTCCCGGCGGCCTGCTCGCCATCTCTGAGAGTGGTGTCGAACACCGCCACCTTTTCGGAAGCCATCGCTGCACCTTTCTTTTAACTAGCCCGGAGGAAACGCGGCTGAAGCCGCATGTACCGCTAATTCGGCCACAGAATGCCTGTACTTCATATTCGTACGAACGCTCGGGCACGAGCAAGGCTGGATGGTTACGGCGTGGTCAATGACTGCCTAGGACCAGAAATCGTTGGGAACGGTTAAGAACCACTTGTCGTTCTCGGTGTGGTTCGCGCCGCGCGCTCCAAAGAAAGCTTGGGTCACGGCTTGGCTGTATACCTTGTTTGCCCGGTCGCCAGATGGGCTGGTAAGCAGGGGTTGCAGGCCTGCGTCGGTGGGCGCGCCTTTCACCTTGGCGTCAATCACCCTCGCGACGGATTTGTTCTGGCGCAGCACGGCAGCCTGATTGCGCCACATGAGTTCGATATCGTAGCGAACCTGCCAATGAAAGTGGGCGATGTAGTTTATCTTGCCAGCGGGATCCGTGGCTGTGAAAATGGTCCAGAATTCCCTGTCGAAAATGAGCTGGAATAGAAAAAATTGTCCACGTTACGGCCGGAGTTGCGTAGCTTGAGCGGGACCTTAAGGGCCGGATGATCTCCCCAGGTAGCGTTGATATTGGGCGCCGTGAATGAGCCGGTGGGAGTTTCAAACCACGGGTCCGGCGGCGACCCCGTTGCGTCGTAAAGAATGGGGCTGGCCAGGGCTGGTGGGACGTTGGGATTTACCGTGATGGAGCCTTCGCTACGCATCCGCCCGGCGTAGAAGATGGCGCTGAACGACTGGCCAGGGTTCACGCGGCCGATCTGGACAAATCCAAACCTCCAGGCGCTGACCGATTCATTTGGCCCGAGCGCGATCGGCACGTGGGCGGCCGCGGTAATGGCATTACTCTGCCCGGTGGGGAAGCTGGACGAAACAAAACCCTGTGTGAGATGACAAATGATGTGACCCACGGGATTGATAAACACGTCGGGCTTGGCTTTACTGCTATCGACCGAGAGTGTGAGCTGCGCATCCAGGATGTTCACCGCTTTATCCTCCCGTTACTTACGTTGAAACAGGTTGGTCGAAAGGGTTGGGAAGCGGGGGGAGGTTCTCCGCGACAAGCATTTCGGAATCCATCTCGGTAATGGTCATCTTGCCGACGATGTTGTCCGCCTGGCTCTGATAGGCGCGATTGACGATGTTGCGCAACTGCTTGAAGGCGAGGACTGCGGCGGCTGTGGATGGCCCGTAGGTTTGGGTTCGAAGTTCGTTCGGCGCCACGGAAACATTGTCCAGAACAAAGAGTGCCGTTTGAATCTTGGAAACGTGATCGCCCTTGGCGTTGAGCGTGACATGGGCCGAGTCTTGCGCAGAACAAGCCTCAAGCGCGCGGTCCCCGGCAAATAGCTTGGACTGTAAAGGCATCGCTTTGGTCCTCCGTGGAATTCGGCAAGGGTAGATTACCATAAATCTACCAACTAACTCGGCCTTCACCGGCTCGCAGTGGAGGCGGCGATTTAGAGCCCCAAGCAATGGTAAACCGACCGGCGATTGCCATTGACCAGCGCGAGTTTCCCCTGGATGACCAGCTCGACGCCGGATCCATCCGGGGCGTAGCCACAAATGTGTTTCGCCACATTCCTGTAGATCCGGAGCTCGGGAAAAGAGGGAACGTTCAGTTCGCCCAACGACCAATTGTTGATATCCAGATGATTCCGATTGGGGCCTTCTTCGTAGACGTAGTCCTGGATCGTGTCCGGCAGCCGGTTGAACACGTCGTCGCTCACATAGACAATTCCGGAGTCCCGGTTCCCCGAATAAAGCGCCGAAGACAGATATTGATCCCACAGGTTGAAGAAACTCAGCGCCGGCAGGAAGCCGAAAAGGAGCAGTGCGATTTTTGAAACGCGAATGCATTCCCCCAAATAATATCCCGCGGCGCCGGCTCTTCAGTTCGCCTGAAGAAGAGGATCAGCAAGAATGCGATCATCGCCAAATTCCAAGGCCATACGACGACGTTGAAATCACGCCCCAGCGGACCGATCGTGATGAGGATGAAAACATGCATTGCTATGGCACAGGACAGAGCGGCGGGACGGAAACGTCGGAAGATCAGTCCCACTCCCGCGCCGCACTCGACGATGGACGCCACGAAAGCCAGATGGCGGACGAACCACTGAGCGGACGCCGGCCACGCTCCAATGAACGGCGCCAGCAGCCAAGGGAAAGTGTCGCCCATGAAGTTGGAATTCAGCTTTGCCAATCCACTCCAGACATACGTTGCCGCAACGATGAGGCAGCAGGTGTTGAGGGCAGTCTCGGGGCGTTTCCGGCCGGCCAATGCGATGGCGAGAAGCATTGCGACGTACTGATAGAACCACGGTTGCCATCGCGATTGGTCTTGCAAGGCCAGCAGCGCCAGCAGCGCGAATATGGCGATCCAGAGTTCCCTCCGCGGGGCAATGCCGGCAGCAATCAGCAAGGCGATCAGTGCGAAGAAGATAATATAGTCGCTCGGGGGGGCGGTCGGTTTGATGAAGGACCACACTGGGGTAAACGGGTAGACGCGCTCGCTCAGCCAGAGCTTGGGCGACAGCGCGAATCCGGCCAGCAACCCCAAGATCACGCCGACTCTCAGCAATACGAATCTGCTTGGCTGAGCAGATGGGAACCGCGTGAACACCTTCACTTCCGGCCTGCGGCAGTGAACTCGCGCGGGTAAGCTACGACGTTATTCGGATCAACATCCGGATCTACGATCACTCCGAAAAATGGAATCATCATTTCTTCCCAGGTTTGATCGCCCCACCAGACGTCGGTGTTCGGATTCGGATTGAATCTGTTGTTCGCGGAGTTGTCGAAGTGCGCCGTTACCTGCAGCCTGGAGCCCTTCGGAACCGCGATCGGACTTTCAAGCTCATAACCGAACTGCCAGTCAAAATCGTACTTGACGCTCAAGACAATCCGGGATTCGCCGCTTGGAGAGATCAAGCGATAAGTCATGTCCTTCCCTCGCAGGTGCATGTGGGGCAGGAACCATACCAACTGGGCGTCCTGTTTGAATTCCACTTCTGTGCTGGTCTCCCAATCCGGATCACCGGCCGGAATGTGGAATTCTTTTTCATCTCGAGGCGCAGTCGGAATAATGGTCAGAAACCGGTGCTTCGGTCTCTCCTTGGCCAGCGTGAAACCCACTTGGGTCTGGTCGCTGGTAGCAGTGCCGTTCGGAGTGTAATGCATTTGGAGGACAAAGTCGGAACCAGCCGGAATCAACTTCGCGCCTCCGTGGAGACCATAATTCGCGGGTGCAGTGGCAGGAACGTAAATTGCTTCGTGACCTTGCAGGCCGCGAAGACGGTCGTCCTTCTCGATTTTTTCGACGGCCACTCCCTGGGCGTCACGCTGTTTCACCTGCGCCCGCGGCACGCCGTACTTTACGCCGCGCTGATGAGGTACGACAAAAAGGTCCGCGTGGTGCACCACCGAACGGTTACCGGGCAGGATTTCGATGGCAGTGACCCAGGTATCTTTCTTAAAGCAATTCGGGATGGTGACTTCGGTCAATTCGAGCACGCCTTGGGCGGGAATGGGGATGGGTTCGCTCATCGACACGACGACGTCCGGCTGGATTTTCCAGCCTTCCGGCCATGAGAGCGGAGCCGGTTTATCGTTCGCGTCCCCCTCCGGAGCGCCGGCATCCACCCATCGAACGAGAGTATCGATCTCGCTTTGCATCAGGGTGGGATCATTCAGAAACCGGCCGTAGCGCGGATCCGCGGACCAGGGCGGCATCTTCCTGGCAAGCACCACTGCCTTGATGGCCTTAGCCCAAGGCCGCGCGCTTTGGTAAGTAAGAAGCGACATCGGCGCCACTTGTCCCGGCCGATGACAGCCCTGGCAGTTCTTCCGCAGGATGGGCAGGACGTCGCGATTGAAGGTAGGTGAAGGAGCATCGCCGGCCATGGCGGCAACGCTCATCGTCAAACCGGCGGCTAGAATACGCAACATCTTCTAACGCACCATTTTGGACCATTTCGAAATTCCAATGCTATATGATGCGTGGGAAGACTTCTGTCAATCGATGAGTTCAACCTATTCGAACGAAAATCCGGAGGCGCGAATCCGCGAGTTGCTCGGGGTCTATGGGAGTCCTGAAGCGAGCACTGCTTTTCTCCTATGTGATCGGCACAATTCAAACGCCCTCGCATATCGAGTGGTGGCCCCGGATTTGTCATCCGTCGATGTAACTTACGGCGAACTGCGCGAAGAATCCGAGCGTTTCGCAGCGGCTCTCTTTGCCCTTGGAATACGAAGCGGGGACCGTGTAGCAACTCTGATGGGCAAAAGCCGCGCTTATCTTGTAACTGTTCTGGGAATCTGGCGGCTGGGCGCGGTACATGTCCCCTTGTTTACTGCATTCGCATCGCCTGCCATCGCGCTTCGTCTGGCAAGTAGCGCAGCGAAGGCGGTAGTTTGCGATGATGATCAGCTATCAAAACTCGCAGTGGACGCACCCTGGCGGGTGATCACGACGGCAATTATGGAGTCTCATCCACCGGGCCTTCAGGCCGTGGCCATGGGCGGCGATGCGCCAATTATCCAGATCTACACGTCGGGAACAACCGGCAAGCCCAAAGGCGTCATCGTTCCCCTGCGTGCGCTGGCGAGCTTTCAGATCTACACGGAATACGCCCTCGGAGTCTGCACCGACGATGTGTTTTGGAACGCCGCAGATCCCGGCTGGGCCTACGGCTTATATTTCGGAGTGCTTGCCACCTTTATGACTGGCGTGGAGAGCATTTTTTTCGAGGGCCGCTTTTCAGCCGAGTCAGCCTTCCAAGTGATGGCCCGTTACGGCGTCACCAATTTCGCCGCGGCCCCCACGGCGTTTCGCTCCTTGCGGGCATGCGGATTAACGCCGTCCGGGCTCAAGCTGCTACGCGCATCGAGCGCAGGCGAACCGTTAACGCCCGACGTTAACGAATGGGCGGTAAAGGCGTTCGGCATCTCGGTCCACGATCATTACGGCCAGACCGAGACTGGAATGCTCATCAACAATCATCACCACCCGGCTTTGCAGCGGAAGCTCAAGCCCGGCTCCATGGGCCATGCCATGCCGGGATGGACGCCAGTCATTTTAAAGCACGATCACGACGAGCCCGCGCCGGCCGGCGAAGTAGGCCGCGTGGCGCTTGATCTTTCCGCCAGTCCCCTGGCCTGGTTCCACGGCTACATCGATGACCCAACCAGGAGTGAGGAGAAATTTTCCTTCAACCGCCGCTGGTACATCACCGGTGACGTGGGCCGGATGGATGATGAGGGTTACTTCTACTTCTCGTCGCGTGACGACGACGTCATCATCATGGCCGGCTATCGAATCGGACCCTTCGAGGTTGAATCGGTCCTGGTGACTCATCCAGCCATCAGCGAGTGCGCCGTCGTGGGCGTCCCGGATGATGCCCGGGGCGAAGTTCTGGAAGCCGTCGTAGTGCTGGGCGAGGGCTTCGCCGGCTCCGCCGCACTGACCGAAGAGCTTCAAGCCTGGGTGAAGACCCACTATGCAGCGCACGCTTATCCACGGCGAATCCATTACGCTGCCGGTCTGCCGAAGACGCCCTCCGGCAAGGTCCAGCGATTCCTGGTGCGCCAGAAGCTTGCCAGCACGCGGAAATAACCTAATCCTCAAGCGCGAACACGAAGATGGAATTGCCCGCGGCGATTGCCACTTGCTGCTTGCCAGCGCTCAGATAACTGACCGGGTTTGCGCCGATCGTCGCGCCAGTCTGGAAATGCCAAAGCGGGCGGCCGGTAGAAGCGTCCAGCGAGAAGAAGTCGCCTTCATTGGTGCCCGCGAATACCAGATTCCCCGCCGTGGAAAGGATGCCGGCTCCGGCGTCGGAGTAGAGCTTGAATTCCCATTTCAATTCCCCGGTGTCGGGAGTTAGCGCGCGGATGGCGCCGATCGGATTCTTCGCCGACAATAGGGCTCTGGCCCCCGCCGTTGAATTGCGCGCCCGGCTTATAGTCCGCGTTGCCCTTCAGATAAATGCCTCCCACGTCGCGCGCGGCCACGTAGAACAGGTTGGTTTGAGGACTATAAGAGGGACTCCACCAGTTGGTGCCGCCAGCCAAGGTCGGGGTATACTTTGGCTCCCTCCGCGCTCGATCCGAATTCGGAAGCTTGATCGGTTTGCCCGAGTCGTCCAGTCCCTTGGCCCAGGTTTGTTTCGCGAACGGTCTTCCGGCCAGGAACTTTCCCGGTGCGCCGTCCAGAACGTAATAGAAGGCGTTGCGATTGCCGAACAGGACCGCTTTGTGTCTCTTCGCCGCGCACCGTCGCGTCCACCAGCACCGGGAGCCTCGGTAGAGTCCCAATCGTGGGTTGTCGTGCGGAGTGAACTGAAAATACCACTTCAGTTTGCCGGTGTCGGCATCGAGCGCGAGCAAACTATCGGAGTAGAGATTGGCTCCCAGGCGCACGTCGCCGTTCCAGTCCGGTCCGGGATTGCCAGTTCCCCAGTAGACCGTGTTTTGATCGGGATCGTAAGAGCCGGTAACCCAGGTGGGGGCAGCGCCGATTTTCGCCGAGCCGCCGGACCAGGTTTCGCTGCCGGGTTCACCCGGCCGCCGGCACCGTCCAGAAACGCCACGCCCGCTTGCCCGGTTTTAGCATCGTAAGCATCCACAAAGCCACGGACGCCATACTCGCCACCCGCGATGCCGATCAGGATCTTGTCCTTGAGCGCCAGCGGCGCGCCGGTGATAGAGTGGCCCAGCTTGGGGTCCGCCACCTCCGCATCCCAGCGCACAATTCCAGACTTGATATCGAGCGCCACCACATGAGAATCGAAAGTGCCGACGTAAACCATGTCGTTCAGAATCGCCACGCCGCGGTTCACTTGTCCACAGCAGCCGCGAGCTTCTTTGGCCACGGTTCGCACGTACTTCCACAGCGGACGTCCGGTGAGAGTATCCAGAGCGGTAACGCTGCCGCCTGGCTCGCTCACATACATGATGCCGTCGGCCACCAGCGGCGAGACCTCTATTCTCTCGGTGGTCTGCATCTGATAAACCCAAGCGGGCCGCAAATGCCGGACGTTCGCGGCCGTGATCTGATTGAGGCCGGAGTAGCGCTGCGCGCTATAGGTGCCGGAGTAGGTGAGCCAGTTGCCAGGGTCGGAATCAGCCTGGCGCAGGCGGTCGTAAGAAACCTGCGCGGCCAGCGGCAGGACCGCCGCGAACATGCAAATTACGGATCTCATTGACCACCTCGCAGGGAAGCCAGATAGGCGACTAAATCATCCACTTCAGTTGCCGAAAGCCTGTCTCGAAAACTCGGCATCGGGGACTTGCCGGTATCGCGCTCGAAATCTTTCAAGTCGTCTTTGAAGAAAGAGTGCAGACCGCCGCTCAGGTCCATGACCTGGAGAGTGAAGGCGTCCTCGTTCAGACGCACGCCGGTAATGTGGCGGCCCTCTTTGGTTTCGAGGCGCACTTCTAAGAATCCATCGGGCAGCGTGGATTCCGGGTTGAGCACGGCTGCGCGCAGGTGGGCGGCGCTACGGCGCGAGCCAATCTCGGTGAGTTCGGGTCCGAGACTTCCGCCTTGACCGCCGATGATGTGACATTGAGAGCAATGTCCCTTGGCTTCGTACAACTCGCGGCCGCGCTTGGGATCTCCCGGCACCGTCTCTGGAGCCACGCGGCCCAGGCTGCGAACGAACGCGGCAAGCTGCCAGGTCTCAAGCGTGTCCACGGCAGGGCCGGCCGGCATTTCGGTCCCTTTGATGCCGTCACGGATCACGAGGAAAAGAGATTCATCATCCGGCGCGTGGCGCAATCGGGGCCGCGCCAGAACCGCGCCCCTTCCGCCTTCACCTTTTGACCCGTGGCATCGCGCGCATTGTCCCATGAACAGCTGCTGGCCATTTTTCACATCGGCGGCCGTCGTGTGTGGGTTTACCTTGGGGATCACGTATTCGGGATCGAACGGGACCAGCTGTGCCGTGGCTGCGAGCGCAAACGACACAACGATGCCGGCCAGACGCGCCACGCTGACGAGACGCATGCAGAGCCTCCTTATTTGCGTGAGTATAGCATCGGGCCGAAATAGGGTACACGCGGCTTTTCACCCGCGTTTAGTTTGGCAAGAACCCGGCTGAAGCCGTGTGTACCGGGGCCGGGGTACCGGGGCCGCGGGGAGGAATGATGTTAGAAGGCGGCGGTTGATACGGCGGCTGCCTTACCGTCGGGCGTGCGGCCATACCTCTTGAACCAGCTCATCATGTACAACTGAGTGCGAATGAAATTCGACGGCTTCGAGCCAGTCCCGTGGTATTCGCCCTCGAACTGCAACAGTTCCACCGGCACGCCGCGAACCTTCAGTGCCGAGTAGTATTCTTCGGTCTGCGGCATGGGTGTGCGGCGGTCCAGTACTCCGGTCATCAGGAGCGTGGGCGTGGTCACTTTGCCCACGGTCATCACGGAAGAATGCGCCAGCCAGTCGCTCGGGTCTTCCCAGAACGGCTTTTGGAAAAAGCTGTAGGTAAACAGCGGAATATCGGTGTTGCCGCTCATACTCAGCCAGTCGATCACCGGGCAGCGCACGGCGGCCGCCGCGAAGCGATCTGTATGGCCGATCACCCAGCTCGAAAGCACGCCGCCGCCGCTGCAGCCGGAGACATACATGTGCGTGGTGTCGATGAAGCCTTTGGCGACGGTGGCGTCCACGCCGGCCATCAGGTCGTCATAGTCGGGCCCTGGATAATTGTGGTCGATGCCGCCGGAGAAGGCTGTGCCATATCCGGTGCTGCCGCGCGGGTTCAGGTAAAGGACCACGAAATCGTTAGCGGCGAAATTCTGAAACATGTAGTTGAATGCCACGCTGTACATAGCAAACGGTCCGCCATGGATTTCGAGGATCAGCGGATATTTTTTCGTCGCGTCGAAATCCGGTGGCTTCACAACCCAGCCCTGCACTTTGGCGTTGCCGCTGGAAGTGAAATCGATCTCTTCGGTTTTCGCCAGGTGCATACCAGTCAACAAGCTCGCGTTTACCCTGGTCAGCTTCGTCACCTCCCCGGGCCGGCGCAGGTTGTAGCGCACCACGTCGGGCGGGTTGTCTGGATCGGCTTCTGTACCTACGGCCATCAGGTCGCTAGAGGCTGAATCCATGGTCAAAACGTGAACGCCCGTGGTGACTGATTTCACCCCGCCCCCGGCAACGGAGGCGAACTGGACGTTGCGGGAGCCGTGATCTTCGGCGTCGAAGTAAATGGCCGACGAATCCGGCGACCAGCGCAGATTCAACGGATCGCGGTCATAGTCGCCGCTGACCTTGCGCATTTCTCCGCCAGTGAATGGGATCACATAAAGATCCTCCACCGAATGCGTGCGCTTCGATTCCGGGTAACCGGTGAAAGCCACGGCCTTGCCATCGGGGGAAATCGTCGGGCGACTCCAGGAGCCGGGTTTCGCGACGAGTTCGCGAATGTCGCCGGACGCAACGTCGGCCACCAGCAACTCTGAAGTGTCGTACTCCAGGTCGGCTTGCCGCGCTCGCGCCCGGCTTCGAAGACGATCGCTTTGCTGTCGGGTGTCCAGTCCAAAGATACGGCGCCGCGGAGTTCACCGGCGCCCGCGCTCCACTTGCCACTCGTGATCTGGCGGGGCGCGCCGCCATCGGCCGAGACAACGAACAGCTGGGTATGCCCGTCCTCGAGGAACCCAACCCGATCCTGCCGATAGTGCAGCGTTTCCACCAGACGCGGCGAGCCTGTCCATTTGGCGCCTTCGGGCGCGGGCGGCATGCTGATATTCCATGTGTCCTTGGCCGGCACGAACATGGAGAACGCGATGGACTTGCCGTCCGGCGACCAGCGGGCGTCCGCCACCTTTTCGGTTGCGTGCGTTACCTGCGTTGCGGGTCCATCCACATCGATCCAGCGGACAAAAATCTGCGGGCCGCGCGGCTCCCCATCGTTGATATAGAGGATACGTTTCCCGTCGGACGACCAGCGGGGATCTGAGCCTTTGGTGAGGAACCGATGCTGGCTGCCGTCGGCGTTCATGATCCAGAGCGAGGAATCCCAACGGTCCTCAATCTTGTTGGCCTGTTGACGGGTATATACAATGTGCGCGCCATCGGGCGAAATCTGCGCATTGCTCACCCGCTCGAATTCAAAGTAGTGATCGTTTGTCAAACGATTAGGAGAAGGGGTCTCCTGGGAGACGGCCGTGACGGCTGCCAAGGATAGAAGCGCGGATAGGGCGATAATACGGGTCTTCATGAGGTACCTCGAAGGGGCTTTTCGCGTTAGTATACAACGGATGAATCGAAGCCTGTGCTTTTTTCTATTGGCCACCTGGGCGGCTGCGCAGCCGGTGGTGCTGAAAACTTCGACGCTCGTGGACGGCAGGGGCGCCGTTTTGAAAAATCGGAGCATCGTTATCGAAGATGGACGGATCGTGCGAATCTCCGAAAACAGAGAGAAAACAACGTACGATCTCTCTGGATTGACCGTGATGCCGGGCTGGATCGATACGCACACGCATTTCGCCGAGCATTTCAATTCGAAAAATCGACTACAGAGCGAAGGCGCCGGCACCCCGGAAGCTCCCGAGCTTAGTGCGCTGTATGCAGCCGCCGGAGCGTACGCCACGCTGATGGGCGGTTTCACAACCATTCAGAGCGTAGGCGCCGAAGTGGACGGCCCCGTTCGCGACCTGATCAATGCAGGTCAGCTGCCAGGCCCGAGAATCCTCACGTCCTTGCGCGCCATTCACGATTCCACAGGCACTCCCGAGCAGATCCGCGAATTCGTGCGCAAGGCCAAAGCGGATGGCGCCGATGTCATCAAGCTGTTTGCCACCGCTTCCATCCGCGACGGCGGCAAGCAAACGATGTCCGACGATCAGATTCGGGCGGCCTGTGGCGAGGCAACCGCGGTGGGCTTGAGATCCGTAGTTCACGCACACGCCTCTAGCGGAGCCAGGGCTGCCGTGCTGGCGGGCTGCACCTCCATAGAGCACGGCGTGTTCCTGGATGACGAAACCCTACAGTTGATGGCCGACCACGGCGTGTATTTCGATCCGAACTTTCTGGTTTTGCACAATTACCTCGAGAACAAGCCAAAGTTCCTGGGAATCGGCAACTACACCGAGGAAGGATTCACTTACATGGAGAAGGCGATCCCTACGATGGCCGATGTATTGAAGCGCGCCATGGCGCACCACGTGAAAATCGTCCTGGGGACCGACGCGGTAGCCGGCGCTCACGGACGCAACGCGGAAGAGTTTATTTATCGCGTGAGGGATGGCGGCCAGCCGCCCATGGAGGCTATCGTCAGCGGCACTTCGCTGGCGGCTGAGGCTCTGCGGCTCCAAGACAAGGTGGGTTCGATTATGCCAAATATGGTTGCGGACATTGTCGCCGTGGATGGAGATCCGCTCAAAGACATCACAGCGGTCCGGCGGGTGGTGTTTGTGATGAAAAACGGGAAGGTGTATAAAAACATCCCACCTGCGGCGCTGAAATAACGGCAGCAGAAACGCAGTCACGATTTTGCTTTCAACGGCGTCAGATGGGAAGCGGGATTGATAAAGGAGAACACCTCATGCAAGAGGCCACGCTGGCCGCAAAAGCCGGCGAATTCCGTATTGGAAACGATCTTCCCATCGCACGGCTGGGATTCGGCGCAATGCGGATCACCGGCAAAGGGATCTGGGGCGAGCCGGCAGATCGGGCGGAGGCTATCCGGGTGCTGCGGCGCGCTGTGGAATTGGGTATCAATTTCATCGACACCGCGGATTCGTACGGTCCGTCCGTCAGTGAAGAAATCATTGCCGAGGCTTTGCACCCCTACCCGGCGGGCTTGGTGATCGCGACGAAAGGCGGCTTTGACCGGCCGGGTCCCAACCAATGGGTCGAGAACGGAAGGCCCGAACACCTAAGGTCGGCTTGCGAAGGAAGCTTGCGGCGGTTGCGACTGGACCGGATCGACGTGTTTCAGTTGCATCGAATCGACCCGAAGGTTCCGGCCGAGGATCAACTCGGCACGTTAAAGGATCTGCAGTCGCAAGGGAAGATCAAGCACATCGGTTTGTCGGAAGTGAAGGTGGGCCAAATTCAGCATGCGCAAGCGATTGTGCCTGTGGTAAGCGTCCAGAATCGTTACAGCGTGTCGGACCGCGGTTCGGAAGACGTACTGGAATATTGCGCAAAAGCCGGCATCGGCTTCATCCCGTGGTTTCCGCTGGCGGCAGGTCAATTATCCGGCGCGGATAGTCCTATTAATCGAGTAGCGGCGCGATTGAAAGCCACGCCGTCGCAAGTGGCCCTGGCCTGGCTACTGGCGCGATCTCCAGTGATTCTGCCGATTCCAGGCACTTCCAGCGTTAAACACCTGGAAGAAAATGTCGCCGCCGCCGATCTGCGAATCGACCAGAACACAATGCAGGAACTCGATGAAATGGCGCGTGCCAGCTAGCCAGGGAAAAATCGGTCGTTCATGAAGTGAACCAATGAGGCGCTCAACAAACGGAAGCCGGCGCGGTAGCCGACAAATCCTCCGAAATAATTGCCCCGGCTTCCATCAATGAGGCGTTGACTCGCAGGTATGATGCGATCGGGAAGCATCTGTTACAGCGAGCTGGTAGTCGATCGGTACTGCTCTTAGCGAACCGCTTATTTGACCTGGGCGAGGTTCTCTTGAATCTTGCTGGACAACTCATTGCGGGGGTGTTCCGACAGAGCGGCGAGAAGCTCCCGTTTGGCGTCGGCTGTTTGCTTGTCCCGCAAAAGCACCACCGCCAAGTGGTACCGGAATGCCGGTTCGTTGGGATGCTTCTTTACGAGGCGGCGAAGCACTTGCATCGCGCTCTGATTCAAGCCCCGCTTGGCATACACCCACCCCAGCGTGTCAAGGACCCCAGGATCATTGGGGAATTTTCGAGCCACCACTTGGGCCAGCGCCATCGCGCGATCGAGGTTCTTGCCGGTTTCGGCCAGATTGAAAGCCAGATTGTTCATTGCCGCTGCGTTGTTGGGGTCGAGCGCGAGCACTCTGTTGAGCGTTGCAACGGCCTGCTCCGCTTGGCCGCTATCGCTTTCCAGCACTGCGATCGCGTTCAAAATGTTGGTGTCGTTCGGCGCCAGATCACGGGCTTTTTCATAGCTCGCCAGAGCGTTCTGAATTGACCCTTGACGCTGGTACACGTCGCCAAGTGCGTAATACAGTTGCGCGGATCTCGGGTCTTTGGATTGAAGCCACTGGTATTGCGCGGAGGCAAGATCAAACTTACCCTCCCCGGTGGCAACGGATGCCAGCATCAGGCGGACCGGGCGGGAATCGGGCTCTTGTTTGAGATCCTCCTCCAGCAGGGCTTGCGCTTTTTCGGGCTGACGCTCGAGAAACCGAAGCTGAAGCAGCCCTTGCAAGGGACGCAGATCGGTGGAGCGTTGCCGATAAAAGCGCCGGTACAGCGCCTCGGCCTTTGCATAATTCTTCTGGCCCGCGTCCAGCGCAGCTAACTGGAGGGCGACTTCCTCTGAATTGGGTTGTAATTGCGACAGGGCGTTAAGCTCGTTCTGCGCTTGCCGATACGACTTTTTTTCCACCAGCGCAGCCGCCCGGAGTAGCCTGGCGTCAAAATTGGTGGGATCCAGCGCCAGCACCTCGCCAGCCGTCTCAAGCACCGCGGAGTAGTTATGAGCAGTCTGCGCCATTTGCGCCAACAACAGCCGCGGAGCGACATAATCCGCGCGCAAGTCCGCACTGGACCGGAGTTCCTGCGATGCGGTTGCAGCATCCCCCTTGTCCAGATACGCCAAGCCGAGATTGTAGTGCACGATTTCGTTTCGCGGATACTCCTCGGCAAGCCCCCTAAGCTCTTCGATTGCCGATTTCCGCTCCTTGGCGTCCTGGCTGTCGCGCCAAAGAACTGCCTGCGCCAAACGCGCGTCAGGATCCGTCGGATTAGTCTTCAAGATTACATTTAGTTCGGCGAGAGCTTCCTTGCGCCTGCCAAGCGCCTCGAGTGCTATTTCGATTCTCCGGTGGTAGGCAACCTTGTCGGCAGAGGCTTGGATTCCGGCGCGGTATTGTACAAGAGCGCTGTCCCACTTTCGGGACTGGGCATAGAAATCGCCGACTAAAGCGGGCCCGGCGGGGAAGCTGGCGCGATCGCCGACAATGTTTTCCAGGATCCGGGACATCTCCTGGTACCGTCCAGAGTCGCGGTACAGGCCTGCCAGCTGTAATCGCGGACGGGCATCTTTCGGGAGGAAAGCGGTTTCCAGTTGAAGAAGACGCTCAGCGTCCGCTAAACGCTTGGCGCGGATATAGTGTATTGCCAAAAGGTCGTATATCGGTGAAGAGTCTTTCCGCACGGCAAGGAACTGCTGAATTAGATCTTCACCCTCCCGATCCTGGTTCTGGGCGAATAAAATCTGGGCGATTGCCAGGATTACGTTGGGATCGTTTGGCTTGATAACATTGGCTTTACGAAGCTCAAACAGGGCGTCGTCGTATTTTCGGTCGATTACCGATAGGTCGCCCCGGAGCCGAAGGCCATCAAAGGAGTTCGGGTCCTTCTTCAGCAGCCGCTCAGCCTCTTGCGCCGCCTGGTCATACAGCTTTTTCTTGCCCGGCGCCACCTGGTAGGCCTCGATGGAGACGTTGGCCAGTTCCAGGGCGTAGCGCTCATCGGTTGGATCGATGTCAGCCGCGTGCTGAAGATCCTTCAGAGCTTCAGCTCCACGCCGTTGGTTGTATTTGAGGAGGCCCAGCCGATAATAACCTTCGGCGAATTTGGGATCTTTTAAGACACTCTTGCGATACTCGAGTTCGGCGTCCGCGTACTTGCCGGCCGCGGATAAGCGGTTTCCCCGTTCTAGGGAGGATTGCGGCGATTTACTGCAGGCAAGCTGGAAGCACACCAGTACCGCGACCCAGACATACCTGCCCATACGGTCGATTGGACTGTCTAATGAACGAATTCGTTTCATTTCCAGCGACTATTCAGTTTTTTGTGACTAATGGTACACGTTACACGGAGGTGTCACTTCAAGTGCGGGCGTTTCCAGGATATCATTCTTGGCAGAGCGTAAATCGGTGCGCGACGTTGAATCGTGCTTCCGAGCAAGCGCCGCTACCGTCGGAATAGGAACGACGAATAAACTCTTACGAGCGTTGCAACGTAGGGGAAGCCACGTAATCTTAACTGCTCTGCCAGGAGGAGCTAATGAAATATTTCGCTCGATTGAGTCTGCTGGGGTCTGGTTTAGGCCTCTTTTTCTTGACGGTCGTTCCGTCATTTGCAACTGTTGTAGGAACTCTGACTCTGGGTGGTGACGGATCGATAACGGTGACCCCTGCCGGGCTTACCTTTACCGAGAACGATAATACCAATACCTCCGGTTCTGTCTCTTCCACAGAGGTGGGTGCAGCCACGAACCTGACGTATGCCGGCGGCCCGGCGCTAGTGTCCGGTGAGCCAGTTAATATTAATGGCGGCGCCATGGTCACCGCAGCCACGCTGACGAGCGGTGTCCCCGCTGTAGCCCTTACGTTCCCCGATGAACCCAACCTCAGTATCACCTTGGATTCGTTTGGCCCGGGAAGCTCCACTCCTTGCTCGGTGGCGATAACGACGGGCGAATCCTGCTCCCCCGTGGTGAGCGCTGCGCCCCTGGTCCTTTCGCCCATCATCCTGACAGCTACCTCAACTGGGACAAGTGCCGTTCTGGGTGTCGCAGGAACCGCAACCGACGGCTCGGTTGTCACCGACGTCACGGGCAACTTTAGCGCGACCGTCACAGGCGAAACCCCCGAAGACCTCTCGATGTTGCCGACCTACACCACCACATACTCCGCTACTTTCGTGGCAGCGAGTGCGGTGCCCGAACCACGCTCCATTTCGCTGGTTGTGCTTGCGGGCCTCCTGATGGGGCTGGTGGTCAAGCGACGGAAGAGCGAAGCGTTGAAGAACGAGGCGTAAAGCTTCTTCAGTTTGCAGCCTTCCTGTGCGAAGATCCTGATTCTAGAGGCCGGACCTTATAAAGGTTCGGTCTTTCTTATTTAGCACTGTCATGCGCGCCGCCTTCTCAAACCCCTAAAACGCATCTCTCCGTCCCCGCGCCGCTCGGTCAAGAAATTACACCGAGCGTGCTAAACTGACCACAATCAGCGCCAACGATAAAGTACACTTGATCCCTATAGCGTTAGCTGCCTCGCGGCAAACTGACGCTCGGGGAGAATTGCGGGCATGATGGCGACGCTCTTAAGTGTGCTGTTATCGATTGCCGCGTTGACCCTCCGCCCACTACCGGAGGGCACGCAACTTCATGTCCGTTTGACTGCCCCGGTTGGCTCTTATGCGAGCACCCCGGGATCGCCGGTCAGCGCGGTTCTGATTGCGCCGCTCATCATCGATGGCGAAACAGTATTGCCATCCGGAAGCACACTGGCTGGCCGGGTGAAATCCGTTACCCGGGTTGGCTTTGGACTACGCCACGAGACAGCCGGGCTGGATTTGGAATTCAGCCGGGTTACTTCGCCGGACGGAGAAACAATTCCCATTTCCACGCAAGTAGCGGATGTGGACAACGGCCGCGAGCACGTTACCCGGGACGGCCGCATTCAGGGAGTACGCTCGACGGGCAGCCTATGCTACAGAATCAGCGGCTACATCAGGACAGCGCTTCAATGGGAGATCCACGCCGAACTTGCCGAGTGGGCCATCCGGTCGTTGATCATGGAACTCCCGGAACCGGAGATTTACTATCCCGCCGGCGTTGAGCTCACGTTGAAATTGACCCAACCGCTTTTTCTGGACGCAGGGCTCCACTCCAGCCCGCAGCCTGCCCGCCAGGTTACAGATGACGAACGTGAGGAGTTGGAGCGCATCGCCGCGGTGATGCCCTATCGGACGCACGTCCCAGTCTCCGGCCGATCCTCGGACCTTACGAACGTTTTGTTTATTGGCTCGCACGACCAGATTGTGACGGCTTTCGATGCCGCCGGCTGGACTCAAGCGGGGCCGTCGACGTTTCGTGACCGTATCCATTGGATCCGGGCGGTGGCCGAGCAACGGGGCGACGGCGCCGCACCCATGTCCCTCCTATTGCTGAATGGCGCAGAGCCTGCTATGTCCTGGGAAAAAGGCCTGAATGACACTTCCAAGCGTCACCATATACGAGTTTGGAAGGCAGCCGGCACCTGGCGCGGCCGCCAGATGTGGATTGGAGCCGCTACCCGCGATATCGACTTCGCGTATATGCGGCCGGGAAGAAAGCTTTCGCATAAAATCCAAGAGTATGTCGACCAGGAGCGCGACAAAGTCGCCTATGATTTGGCATTCTCGTCCTGCGGCAACCTTCTGGATTGGACGGACCGGCCAGACTTTCCACGATTTGCTCGCAATGCCACCGGCGATCCAGTTGTTACCGATGGCCGCATGGTGGTGATAGAGCTGAACGACTGTCCTGCGCCACGGCTGTCTACCGAGACCGTGGATGCCACGCCGCTTCCCGAACACGGAAATTTAGCGCAACGCTTTTTGCGACGCGAAATCTTGAGCGCGCGGAACGGATTGCTGCGTACCAACCCGTATTGGCGCACCTTCGAGGCCAGCCGCTGGATTGTCGAATCGATTCGCCGGCGTGAGCGCCGCGCGCCCGACCGCGAGTTGCTGAACGCATCGGCGGGCGTAGCCGGGCTGCAACGTTAACGGGGCCGCTCCTTCACAGTCGCGGTTCAGAACTGGCTGCTGAGCATGGTGACTGGCTGCTAGGCTACTCGCCAGGCCGCTAGAGTGGCCAGCGCCTCATTGTGCGTCAGATCCGGCTTGATTACCAGTTCCACGGTAAAAACGCCATCCAAATTGACCTCATAGTCTTCGATTTCGCTGGTGGATCCCGCGGGACTGAAATTCCACTGCTGCCGCACGATCTCCTTGGGCTGACCGCCATCCGCCGCCGACCATCGAACGGTGAATTCCTGCAAGCGATCGCGCGTCGGCTCGAGAAAGTGAAGTTGTATTCGATGCACCGCGACAGCATGATCGAAGATGAGGCGGATTTGCTGCTCACCCTTCTGGGCTGCTCGCCAGCCCGAACCGCCATTGGCGTTAAAGACGGATTCGATGGGAAAGCCGGGATCCTCGGAGGTGACTTCGACGGTCGCAATCTCTCCGAGATCCATCCAGCGCGGGCCCGGGCCCGGTTTGCCAACCGCCCGATCCGAACCAACAATTCTCTTTCGCACGTTCCTATTCTCGCCGAAGCCGCTCGGTTCGTAAAGAACTAGAACTAGCGTAGGCTCAGCACTGTATCCTTAACCTTAGGTACTCCGATAGCTTAGTGACTGCGATACAAATTCTTGGGGGCGGTTTGGCGGGCTCGGAAGCAGCCTGGCAAATTGCGCGCGCAGGGTACCATTGCCAGCTGTTCGAAATGCGTCCGGTTCGGCCAACGCCCGCGCACAAGACGGACCGGCTGGCGGAGTTGGTTTGCAGTAATTCGCTTAAGAGCGAATCGGAAAACACGGCGCCGTGGCTGTTAAAGGAAGAACTTCGCAAGCTGGACTCGTTGCTGCTCGGCGCCGCTCGGAAGGCTCGGGTGCCGGGCGGGCACGCGCTGACGGTGGATCGCGAGGTATTCGCTCAGGAAGTTTCCCGCGCGATCGAGGAAAATCCCCGCATCGATTTGCGGCGCGAAGAGGCGACTTCAATCACCGGCGCCGCAATTACGATCATTGCCACGGGACCGCTTACCAGTGGCGCGCTGGCGCAAGAAATCGGGAGGCTGACCGGCACCGAGAGGCTGTTCTTCTACGATTCGATCAGCCCCATCGTGGAAGCGGATTCGATAGATCTCTCCATCGCTTTCCGCGCCTCGCGTTACGGGAAGTCGCTCGACGGCACCGACGACTACATTAATTGCCCGTTCGATCGCGAGCAGTACGAGCGATTCGTGGATGCCGTTCTCGCCGCTGACCCCGTTCCGTCGCACATTCCGGAAGACAACGTCATTTCGGAACACAACTTCAAGGACAATGCCCGGTTTTTCGAAGCTTGTCTGCCCATCGAAGAGCTGGCGCGGCGCGGACGCGAGACGCTGCGGTTCGGTCCGATGAAACCGGTGGGGCTAACCGATCCGCGCACCGGCCGGCGTCCGTATGCCGTTGTGCAGTTGCGGCAGGAAAATCTGCGAGCGGACAGCTACAACCTGGTGGGGTTCCAGAATCACATGCGTTTCGGTGAACAGGCGAGGGTTTTTCGCATGATCCCCGGTCTGGAACAGGCCCAATTTCTGCGCTACGGGCAGATTCACCGCAACACTTATATCAACGCCCCTGCTTTGCTGACTTCGACGCTCCAGCTTCGGACCAACCCCAGAGTGTTCTTCGCCGGGCAAATTTCGGGCGTGGAAGGCTATGTGGAATCGATCGCCACGGGCTTGGTTGCCGGGCGTCACGCCGTAGAGTTGCAATCCAGCGCCGAATTGCAATCGAGCGCCGAGATCCGGCCCTTCCCGCGCGAGACCGCCATCGGATCGCTGTGCGCGTACGTTTCGGGCGCCGATGCGCGCGATTACCAGCCCGCTAACATCACCTTTGACCTGCTACCCGCACTGGATGAAGCGACGCGGCTTCGTTTTCGAAACGACAAGAAGGCTCGCCACGCCGAAGTCTGCCGCCGGGCGCTAGAGAAACTGGACGAGTACCGGGCATCTATGCCTGACTTGGCTGTGCCTGACTTGTCATATGACTGAAATCTCCAGGCAGATCGAGCTATTTCTAGCCGAACTACGGCGCCAAAACGCTTCCGAACACACGGTCCGAAACTACGCGTCGGATCTGGATCAGTTTCGCGTTTATTTCGCCATTCCCGGCGAGCCGGAACCCACCGTGGGCCAAATGGACGCGCTGGCGATTCGGGAATGGCTGGGACATCTGTATCAGCAGCGGCTTAGCGCGGTGAGCATGCGCCGGAAACTGGCGGCTGTGCGTTCGTTTTTCAAATTCCTTTTGCGCGAGGGGTTGGTGGAGAAGAACGTGGCGCGGATGGTCCGTACGCCCAAGGCGCCCAAGACGCTGCCAGCGGTAATGACCGCCGAACAAACCAACGCGCTGGTGGATGGCGTCACCCCGGCAGCGGACCAATTCGACCGGCCGTACCCGGCGCGCGACCTGGCAATTTTCGAGCTGCTGTATGGTTGCGGGCTGCGGATCAGCGAACTGGTGGGCTTGAACCTGGACGATTTCGATTTCAACGAACGCTGGATTCGCGTGCGCGGCAAGGGTAAGAAAGAAAGACAGGTTCCCTACGCGGGCAAAGCATCCGCTTCGCTGGATCGCTATCTCGGGCTGCGACAGCCCATCAGTGGAAGCGAACAAGCCTTGTTCCTGAATCATCACGGCCGCCGGCTGACCGATCGCGGGGCGCGCGGCATCGTGAAATTTTACGCCAGCATGATCACGGGAGATTCTTCCATCCACCCGCATAGCCTGCGCCACGCCTACGCCACGCACCTGCTGAGCGACGGCGCCGACCTGCGGGCGATCCAGGAGCTGCTCGGGCATGCCCGGTTATCGACGACTCAGAAGTACACCCAGGTGTCGCTAACGGACCTGATGGCGGTGTATGACAAAGCTCACCCCAAGGCCCGATAGCGGGAGGTAGTAGTGCCAAAATGCCGCTTACTGACGTGCGCGGTTCAGTAGATTCCGCGTGTTACAGAACCGCGACCAGAGGGAGCGGTCTCTGCGGACGGTTTTCACACAGACTCTGACATGCGCGGTTCAGTAGATTCCGCGTGTTACAGAACCGCGACCGTTAGGGAGCGCCTAATACCACGGCTGCATGCTAAAATAAATCAAATCGAACAAAACATTCGATAGTTACGTCTAAACCTGCTGGGGAGACCCGTCCCAAGTGAAGGCAAACTCAAAGATTCTGCTGACGATTGGCATCGTTGTGCTAGTGACCGGCGGTGTCTTCGCCAGCATCAAGTACAACCAGCGCGGCATTGTGGATGTCCAGACCGGCCGCGTGGCGCGGCAAGACCTGGTGGCTACAGTTACCGCTTCCGGCGAGATCAAGCCGAAGAACTACATCAACCTTGGCGCAAACACTCTTGGCCCGGCGCCCATTACCGAAATCATGGTCAAGGAAGGCGATCGCGTCCAAAAAGGCCAGGTGGTGGCGAAGATGCAGTCCGTGCAGGCTAACGCAGATGTGACAGCACAGAACGCGAGCATCGCGACTTCGCTTGCGGACTCAGCGGCGGCCGAAGCAGGCCTAAAATCCCAGGCGGATGGTGTTACCACCGCCCAGGCGACTTTGGAGAAAAACCGGGCCGAACTGGACCGTACCAAGGCGAATTACGACCGATCGTTGGAGTTGTACAAGGAAAAGCTTCTCGCCAAGCAGGATTTCGATCAGAAGAAGGCGGAGTACGATACGGCGGTGGCGGCGATGGGCGAAGCCCAGGCTCGTCTGGATCAAGCCAGGGCGCAAGAAGCGCAAGCACGGCAGCAGCTTGCTTCGGCGCAAAAAAAGATCGCGCAAATGCAAGCGGGGCTGGATCGCTATAAGGACATTCTGTCCCAGTATTTCGTTACGTCGCCGATCGACGGTATCGTCACCAATTTGCCGGTTCGCGCCGGTGAGACCGTGGTGCCGGGCGTGCAGAATTCGGCGGCTAGTACCATCATGACCATCGCGGACATGTCGGTGATCACGGCTGAAGTGAAGGTGGACGAGACCGACATCGTGAACGTGAGCCTGAACCAGACGGCCGAAGTGACCATCGACGCCATGCCCAACCGTACTTTCCACGGGCATGTGACCGAGATCGGCGACACCGCGATCCTGCGATCCAGCGGCGTGGCTGCGTCGCAAAGCAACACCTCGGACCAGGAAGCGAAGGACTTCAAAGTAGTGATTGCCTTGGACGATCCGCCGCAGGATATTCGGCCTGGGTTATCTTGCACCGGCAAAATCACGACCGCCACCGTACAGCACGCGCTCACCATTCCGATCCAGGCGCTCACCGTACGCAAGAGAGGCGACCTGGATCCAGCGAAGAAGAGCGGCAACGTGGAGGCCAATAGCGATCCGGTGACGGAGAAGGCGAATAAGGAAGAGCTGCAGGGCGTATTCGTGGTGAGAGATGGTAAGGCCCAATTTGCGCAGGTAACCACCGGGATTACGGGTGCGACCGATATCCAGGTGATGAGTGGATTGAAGGACGGCGACCAGATTATCGTCGGTTCCTATAAGGTGATCCGCACATTGCGGAACCTTGCCAAAGTGAAGATAAATAACACGGTGTTTACAGCCCCGTCGGACAGCTAACGCATGGCGACTGCAACCCAGGACCTGCTTGATCGCGGCGAAAGCTTAAAACGCGAAGGCATCGTCATCCGCACCTACGATCTTTGGAAGACGTATGTGATGGGCGATCAGGAAATCCACGCGGTTTCCGGTGTGGACATCGAGATCCGGCGCGGCGAATATGTGGCGATTATGGGTCCATCCGGCTCGGGTAAGTCGACGCTGATGAATTTGATTGGCTGCCTGGATTCGCCCACACGCGGCCTGTACTACCTGAACGGCAACTTAGTCAGCGACATGCAGGACGATGAACTGGCGCACATCCGCAACAAGGAAATCGGATTCGTGTTCCAGACCTTCAACCTGCTGGCGCGCGCTTCCGGGTTGCACAATGTCGAGCTGCCGTTGATTTACGCTGGGGTTCCCAAAGTGCAGCGGCTGGAGCGCGCGAAAGCTGCGTTGCGCGCGGTGGATCTCGAATCGCGCATGAATCACCGGCCGAATGAGCTGTCGGGCGGGCAAAGGCAGCGCGTGGCTGTGGCGCGTGCCTTGGTGAACAATCCGTCTATCCTGCTGGCCGACGAGCCGACGGGAGCGCTGGATACGGCCACCGGCAACGAGATCATGACCTTGTTCGAGCGGCTGTGGCAGCAGGGCAACACTATCGTGCTGGTGACGCATGAAGCCGACATCGCCATGCGCGCGCGCCGCATCATTCACGTTCGCGACGGCAAAGTCGAAAAAGACGAAAAGATAAAATAGAAGTCAGAATTCAGAATCCTCAGTGGTCGATCGCCACAGGGCCTTTGGCCGGTCCGGTCTTCTTCATCAGGAACATCACCGGGATCACCGCCAAAAACGCAACGCCCAAAAACCAGAAAACTTCGTTGAACGAAAGCATCGCGGCTTGCTGCTGCACCATGTTGTAGATCAAACCGTGCGCTTGCGCGGCCGCCTGAGTGGAGCTTGCTCCGCTGGTCATAAACAATTGCGTTGTACTGTGCAGCATCGATTGATAGGCGGTGTCGAGCGGGGAGAGATGCTCGATCATCCGCTGCTGGTGGAATTGTTCGCGCCGGGCGATCAATGTAGTGCAAATCGCGATGCCGCTGCTGCCGCCCATGTTGCGCGCCAGGTTGATCAAACCCGTGGCGTAGCCTGTTTTTGCCTTCGCGATGAAGGCAAACGCCACGGTGTTGATGGGCACGAACAAAAATGCCAGGCCGAAGCTTTGCACCACGCGCGCGCTGACGGCGTGTCCGAAGTTAATCTGCATGTTCCAATTCGACATTTCGAACAGGCCCACCGAAGAAGAGATCAAACCAAAGATAATCAG
The DNA here is from genome assembly GCA_963747945.1 of Bryobacterales bacterium. Lineage (GTDB taxonomy): Bacteria > Acidobacteriota > Terriglobia > Bryobacterales > Bryobacteraceae > Palsa-89. The sequence continues at coordinate 170,963 of CAVVHB010000018.1, read as the reverse complement.
CCAACGCGCCTCGATCCTGGAAAGCAGGATACCAACAATCGGCATCATCACCATGATCATGAGGCCGCCCGGCGACAATGCCATGCCGCTCTGCATCGCCGTGTAGCCGAGCAGGGTCTGCAGAAACAGCGGCAGCGCCATAGTGCTGCCATACAGAACAAAGCCGAGAATGAACATGCTGGCGGTGGAGATGGCGAACGTGCGGTCCTTCAGCAGACGAAAATCCACCACTGGCTCTTTCTGCCGCAGTTCCCAGACCACTACGCCGATCAATCCGATGGCGGCGATGATGGCGGCCGCGACGATGCCGTGCGATGAAAACCAGTCGTTCCGCTGGCCTTCGTCCAGCATGATCTCGAGCGATCCCAGGCCGGTAGCCAGCAACCCCAGGCCGATGTAATCGATCTTCAATCCGTCGCGCAGCGTCTTGCGGAGCAGGTAAGGCGGATCGAAGATGAGGAGCGAAGTGAGCAGCAAAGAACAAACGCCGACCGGAATATTGATCAGGAAAATCCAGCGCCAGGTGTAGTTGTCGGTGATCCAACCGCCCAGCGTAGGTCCAACCACCGGCGCGAACACCACTCCCATGCCGTACACCGCCATCGCCATGCCCTGCTTCTCGCGCGGAAAAGTTTCGCGCAGGATGGCTTGCGAGACGGGCTGCAGCGCGCCTCCGCCCAGGCCTTGCAGCACCCGGAATAAAATCAACATCGGGAGGCTGGGCGCCAGGCCGCACATCGCGGAACTGGCCGTGAACAAAAGTACGCACCCCATGTAGAATCGCTTGCGCCCGAAGAGCGTGGAGAACCATCCGCTCAGCGGAAGGACAACCGCGTTGGCTACCAGGTAAGCCGTGAGCACCCACGTAGCTTCGTCGACGCTGGACGAAAGGCTGCCCGCGATGTGGGGCAGCGCGACGTTGGCCACGCTGGTGTCCAGCACCTCCATGAAGGTGGCCAGCATCACCGTTCCCGCGATGACCCAGGGGTTTATGGCGGGTCGAATGGCGGCCGGCGCGTGCGTGCGCACCTCCACTACTTCGGTTTGTAGAGCGGTCGGCATGATGTGATTCCCGCTGGGAACTACTTGGTGAAAATAGTCGCTTCGATATTCATGCCTGGACGCAGCACTTGATTGCCGCCTGGAATAGGATCGAGCACGATCTTTACCGGGATTCTTTGGACCACTTTGACGTAGTTGCCGGTGGCATTCTCCGGCGGCAACAGGCTCATTCGCGTGCCGGTGGCGGCGGCGAGCGAATCGACATGGCCGGGGTAAGTTTTGCCGCTCAAGTCGGCCTTCACTTCCGCCTTTTGGCCGGTTCGAACGTCGGCCAGTTGTGTCTCTTTGAAGTTGGCGGTTACCCACACATCCTGCAGCGGCACCAGCATCAGCAGCCCCTGGCCCTGCTGGACCACTTGTCCCACTTCGACACTCTTCTTCGTTACCACACCGTCCACGGGCGCCACGATGGTGGTGTAGCCGAGATCCAGCTTGGCCGCTTCCAGGTTGGCGTGCGCCTGAGCGATGCTCGCTGTGGCGGACGAAGCATCGGCCACTCGAACCGCGACCTGTCTTTCAGTCGCCTTCGCTTGCCCGATTCCCGCTTGCGCTTGCGCGATCCGGGCTTGCGCCGAAAGAACGGCGGCCTTCTTGGTTTCGGCGTCTTTGGTTACCGAAGCCAGCTTATCCCGGGCCGCTTGTAATTGGCTGAGGGCTACGCGCGTGGACGATGCGTAGGAGTCGTACTCCAGGCGCGAGATCTCTTCTTTATCCACCAACGTTTTCATGCGGTCCAGATCCGCTTGCGCGTGATCCGCGGTGGCTTGCGCGGTCTCCACATTGGCGCGCGCCACGGCGATATCGGCGGTGGACGCACGCTCGGCTTCCACCTGGGCCTGATTGTAATCCGCTCGCGCGGCGCTCATCTGCGCTTCCGCCGCCGTAACGCTGCTTCCGGTGGTATCGCGAGTGAGAGGCACCCCGGCGTTCGCTCCCAGAGCCTGGCTTTCCGCCACGGCCACGGCGGCCTGCGCCTGGTCCACCTTTGCCTGGTAATCCAGCGGATCGATGCGCACCAGCACTTGGCCCTGCTTCACCTGCTGATTGTCGTCCACCAAAACTTCCAGCACCTTGCCGTAGATCTTCGGAGAAATGGGAATGATGTGCCCATCCACCTGAGCGTCGTCCGTTGAGACGCGATTCAAAGTACTGACCCACAAGTACACGCCTATTCCGGCGAGCACGATTAACGCTCCGAAGATAGCCAACTTTCGCGATGAGCTTTTCGGCCGTGGAGGCAGCACTCGCGCTTCCGTAATACGGGGCTCGGGTTGCGCCAACTCCTGGTCACGCTCTTGATCCACAGTTTCTGATTCCATTCTCTCTTCTCTTCCTTGCCGGACGCGTACTCTCCCGGCAATGGGGTCTTAAGACCCCACTACCAAAGGCTCGCCTCACTTTGCGTACAGAAATTCCATCTGCCCGGTAGCATGGGCCAGATCCGCGCGCGCCTGCGTTACTTCCTCGTGTGCCAAGTCCACTCCCAAGTTGGCGACGTCCACTTCACTCTTAGCGGCGTCTAGTTGGGCCGTGGCAGTTTTCACCTCTTGCGCGATCTGATTGCGAAGGTCGGTCTGCTGCTGGCCCAGTTTCTTCAGCTCGACGTCGTCGATGGCCACCTGCGCCCAGATGCGGCCGCCCGTGTAGAGCGGGACGTCCATGCTGACTGCGACGTTATAGACCGGGATCGCGGCTGCCGGTGAAGTGCCCTCTTCGCTCCACGTGCCGTTCAAAGCCACCCGCGGTATTCTCGCGTCTTGCGCCGTCTTCTTCTCTAGGTCCGCGACGCGAATCTGGGAGGCCAGCGCTTTCATTTCAGGTCTCTCGGCAAAGGCCCGCTCCATGGTCTCGTCGGCCGAAAAAGCCGGTGTATGAAAGAACTCAGACGAATCCGCAAGCTCGATCGGCTGATGTGCGTCACCCTGGTGTGGATCAAGACTGAGCAAGCGCGCCAGCCCGAAAAGTGAAGTTGTGAGCGTGGTGCGCGCTTCAATCAGCCGCTGCTGCTCGTTCCGGTATTGCACATTGGCGCTCAGCGTGTCGATGCCGGTGCCGACGCCGTTCTTCTGAAGGTCCGTAGCTTGATCGAAGAGCGCTTTGGCCAGTTCCACCCGCGATTCAGCGGCGGCCACATCGGCGGTCGCCCGCAAACTTCCCAGATATTGCGACACCACCAGTTGCACGTCCTGCTCACGGACCGTCAGCTCTTGGGCACGCGCGCCGGTGGTGTTTTCCTTGGATTGGCGCCAGAGACGCCAGGCAGCCAGATCAAATAATGGAATGGAACCGTTGGGGCCGCCTTGGAACAACCAGAACGGTCCGGAATGCCCTGGGAAACCGGCAACTTTAAACCCGAGGAACGCTTGCAGGTTCTCGCGCTGGACAGAATCAGAGACCGCGAGATTCGCCTGCGGCAAGAGCGCCGAGCGCGCCACAATCTGGTTTTCCTGGGTCACTGCCACATTTAGATTCGCGATCTGCACCTGAGGATTCTGCTTTAGCGCCATTTCCACCGCATCGTGCAAGGTGAGGCGCAAGGGCTCCGGTGGCGCGGCCTTGGCGAAGACGGTCGCCAGCATCAGCATCAGTATGGATGGCAGCGCGCCTCGCAACACGCAATTCGATTTTCCGGTAATGTCCAACACAATCGACTCGGTCATGGGGCCCGCCGTGCGAAAGCATGCGCCATCCCGGAACAGCTTGGCCAAAATACGCCGGCCCTCCGCGTCGATGAATAGCGCTTCAGAAAGATCGATAATCAGCGCCCGATGGCCGCGCAGGGAAGCGGCCTGTCTCCACGATTCTTCCAACTCCTTCGCCCATGCACCCACTAACTTACCTTCCACCAGGAACGTAAGAGCTTCCGGGCTCTCTTGCATTGTGATGCGCAACATTCCACTACCTCTTTCCATAGGGGCAGGTGGTGCGCCATAGTTTCCGCCTGCGTTTTCAAATGATTGCGAGAGGGTGCCGAAGCTCCGCTGCCGAAATAGCGGCTCTGGCCGAACCATCGGCGGCACATTTTCACCCCGGGAACTCGCGTAGCCAGTTGGTGTCTATAGAGACGTGTTTGAACAATCGTTGCTTCTCGATAACGACAGCAGGAAGCCCTGGAATTTCCTGGCATCGCTCAGCGTCGAGTTACTCATCATCAGTTTGGTGTTGCTAATTCCGCTACTTTATCGCGACCACTTACCCGCGGTTCACTGGAAGGACATCACGGTTGCATCGCCGCCCCTACAGGAAGCGGTTGTGCCACCACCTGTGAAATCCGCGGGCTCCACAGGGGTTACGCTTTCCCCCGCACGGCATCCACTGTTCCACTTGGATCCAACAGCGAGTCTTCAATCGCCACAACCCTCGCCGATGGACTTTTCTTCCGATGCGCCGCCAACTCTCGGGCCTGGCATAGGCGGCGGAGGCAGCACCAACACGCTTGGAACATTCATTCCTAATTTTGTGGCTGGACCTCCGCCTCCCAAACCCGCACCAGCAGTGCAGAACCAGCCCGCTGGGCCACTTACAGTGGGTGGCGATGTTCAAATGGCGAAGCTGGTGCGAAAAGTGATTCCAGAATATCCGCCCATCGCGAGAGCAGCCAGGATCTCCGGCGTCGTTCGCCTAATTGGCACCATCGGCAAGGACGGCACCATTCGAAACCTCCAACTCGTCAGCGGTCATCCTATGCTGGCGCACGCCGCGCTTGAAGCGGTGCAGCAATGGGTCTACAAGCCGACCCTGCTCAATGGCAAACCGGTGGAGGTGATTGCGCCGATCGAAGTAAATTTCACTCTTTCACAATAGAGCCGGCGACGCTGGGGTTGGACTTATTAAGCCGGCGGTCGTGGATGATTCGTACCGCGAAATAAAGCGCCACAAACAGAGCGGACGCGAGTAGAATCAGTTCCCAAATGTAGTGGCGCAGGAATGGAAGTGTGTCGGCGCCAAGGCGCGATCCAAGCCAGGCCAGAAAGAAATAGCGTGGAATGCGCGCGGCCAGCAGTACAATGGAGAAGTTCCAGGCGCTTTCGCCGAGAGCGCCCGCCGAGATGATGAAGATTTTGAGCGGCAGCGGAATGATTGGAACGAAGGCCGGCACAAACACCGTCAACAGGCCGTATTCGTGAAACCAGGAGCGCAACCTGTTTCCTCTCGCACTGGAGGTGTGGTGGCGATGATATTCCTCGCCGCCTTTGCGCGCGATGAAGAACAGGATCAGGCTTCCCAGCAGGGAACCCACCACCGCGGTGGATGCCGCAAGATACGCCTGCGAGCGGCTCAAAACGGCGATGATGACGATCACCGCGTCCACCCCGCCGACCATGGGAACGCCGGTGGAATCCGCAATTGCCAGCAGGAAGACACCGCCCGGCCCCCACGAAACGAGGGTGGGGATCATCTTGGTTTGGATAAATTTTCGCAGCGGCGGTTCGGCTCCGTACCAAGTCTACTGCAACAGGGCGAGTAGCTCCGGCTCGCCAATCACCGGAACACCCAAAGAATTGGCCTTGTCCAGCTTGGAGCCGGGATCTTCTCCCGCTACGACGTAGTCGGTTTTCTTGCTCACCGACCCGGTGACTTTGCCGCCGGCGGCTTCGATGCGCGCCTTAGCGTCCTCACGCGTGAGGTTGGGAAGCGTGCCAGTGAGCACGAATACCTTGCCCGCCAGCTTTCCGGCGATTTTCTTTTTGATGGTGTGCTCGAAGGTCAAGCCCGCCTGGCGCAACTTCTCCACTAACTCGCGATTCCTGGGTTCGTGGAAGAACTGGCGGATGCTTTGCGATACTTTCGGACCAACCTCATCGGCCTGCTGCAGCGTCTCCTCATCCGCCCCGGCGATTGCATCCAGACTGCCGAATGTCTCCGCGAGAATCTGCGCGGTGCGCTCGCCGACGAACGGAATCCCCAGGCCATTGAGGACTCGCGGCAGCGGCTGTTTTCGAGAGGCGTCGATATTGCGCCACACCTTCTCGGCCGACTTTTGCCCCATTCGTTCCAGATCCATCAATTGCTCCACGGTCAGGTGGTAAATGTCGGCCACGCTTTTGACTACGCCGCGTGTCACCAATTGATCCACCAGCACGTCGCCCATGCCGTCGATATCCATCACCCCGCGGGCGGCGAAGTGCAGCACGGATTCCTTCAGCCGGGCCGGGCAATTGGTGTTGATGCACCGGCTGGCCGCTTCGCCCTCTTCGCGCACGATCTCGCCCCCGCAGACCGGACAATGCTTGGGCATGCGAAACGGCCGGCGGTCATCGCCCTGTTTCACTACGCGCACCACCTTCGGAATCACGTCGCCCGAGCGCTCCACCAGCACGGTGTCGCCGATTTCGACGCCCAGCCGCGCGATTTCGTCCTCGTTATGCAAGGTGGCGCGCGTCACGGTAACGCCGCTGAGGTTTACCGCTTTCAGGTGGGCAACGGGCGTGAGCGTGCCGGTGCGGCCCACTTGCACCTCGATGTTTTCTACGACGGTCTGCTCCTGATGCGCCGGGAATTTGAACGCGATGGCCCAGCGGGGCGCCTTGGCGGTCCAACCCAGCAGGCGCTGCTGAGGGACGGAGTCCACTTTCACCACCACACCGTCGATCTCGTAGCCGAGCGAGCCGCGCTTCGATCCCCAATGGCGGTAAAACTCGAGCACTTCATCCAGGCCGGCGCATTTCTTGCGGTGCGAGTTCACCTTGAATCCCATGCTGGACAGCTCTTCCAGGGACTCCCAATGGCTTTCGCGAAGGAACTGGCCGTCCACGAGCAGAAAATAGGCTGAGTAATCGAGCTGCCGCGACGCAGTGAGTGACGGCTCCAGCGCCCGCAGCGAACCCGCCGCCACGTTACGCGGGTTGGCCAGGGCAGGCAAACCTTGCTGCAATTGCCGGGCATTCAGCCGCTCGAAAGCCTGCAAAGTCATGAGCGCTTCGCCGCGTACTTCGAAGGTGGGTAGTTTGGACTTCACCCGCAGCGGCAGCGTGCGGATGGTGCGGGCGTTTTCCGTAACATCTTCGCCCACCTGGCCGTCGCCGCGCGTGATGGCCCGAACCATGCGGCCATTCTCGTAATGCACCGCCATCGATAGCCCGTCCAGCTTCAGCTCCGCGACGTATTCGTAGGGCTCGCCCTTGAGCAGTTCGCGCACGCGCTGGTCGAAGGCTCGCATTTCGTCCTCATTCAGCGCGTTGTCCAGGCTGAGCAGTGGCGAACTGTGCCGCACCTTGACGAACCCCTCGCGCGCCTTGCCTCCCACGCGTTGGGTAGGGCGAATCGGGCGTGACCAGATCCGGGCGCTCGGCCTCGAGCTCCTGGAGCCGCCGCAGCATCCGGTCATATTCGGCGTCGCGTGATCTCGGGCCGATCCAGAACGTAGTACAAATGCCCGTGATGATGCAGCTTCTCACGCAGATCTTCGATTTCTTCCGCTATCTTCTTTTCTTCCACGGCTTTCATGCGCATCTACTATAATTAGGGTACTATCGAGACCTACCGGCAGACCGTACTCATTTATAATCCTTACGCTGGCGGACTCAGACGGCGAAGCCACGCGCTTCGACGATCGATCGAGTTGCTGGACGCGAGCGGCATCACTGTCGATTCTATTGCCACTACCGGACCGGGACACGCGGGCGAAATCGCGCGGTGCGCCGTCGATCGCGGAGCGGATTTGATTCTGGTGGCCGGCGGCGACGGCACCATCAACGAGGCTGTCAACGGAATGGCCCACTCGGACGTTCCCTTGGGAATTTTGCCGGCGGGAACCGCCAACGTGCTGGCCAACGAACTGGGGATCGGCAAGACCATGGAGCGGGCAGCCGCGGTTCTGGCCGATTCGGTGCAGGAACGCGTAGCGCTGGGGCTGATCACGAGCGAAACCAATGGGGGTGGCAGTGGCGACCAGGCCGACACGCGGCGGCATTTCCTTCTTATGGCCGGCGCGGGTTTGGACGCCGACATTGTTTATCACCTGGACGCCCGAATGAAGGAAGCCGTTGGAAAAGTGGCGTACTGGATTGGCGGATTTTCCAAGGTTGGCCGTCGGATTCCGGAGTTTGCGGTCCAGGCCGACGGGCGCGAATACCACGCGAGCTTTGCTCTGCTGAGCCGGGTCCGCAACTACGGCGGCGATCTCGAAATTGCGCCCACCATTTCTTTGTTGGACGACGAGTTCGAGATGGTGCTGTTTGAAGGCGAAAGTTCGCTCGGGTTTCTGAAATATATGCTCGCCGTGGTAGTTCACCAGCAGCAGACCATGCGCGGAATCACCATTCTGCGAACGCGCCAGGCGGTATTCTCCCCATCGGGGGATTCGAAGATCCACTTGCAGGTGGACGGCGAGTACGCAGGCGTAGCGCCCGCGCGCGTGGAGATTGTTCCCAACGCCCTTACGCTTCTGGTCCCGCCCGGTTTTCGCGCCCGACGACCTGCCAGCGTCCCCACCAATGTCGACGCCGCTGCATGGACAACCTCACCCACTCGCTGACCGGTTTGATGCTGAGCCGCGCGGGCTTGAACCGGTTTTATCCGCGCGCCACTCTATTGCTGATTGTGGCGGCGAACATCCCGGACATCGATTTTGCCGTAATCGCGCGCGGCCCGCTTTATTACTTCGAGCAGCATCGCGGGATTACCCACTCCATCGCGGCTGCCCCGGTGATGGCGTTGTTGGCGGTACTGTTCACCTGCGCGATCGGCAGGACCATGCGAGGCTGGGCAGTCGCGTGGGGCCTGGCCCTCATTGGAGTTGCCAGCCATCTTCTTCTCGACTGGACGAACGTCTATGGTATTCGCTTGCTGTACCCCTTCTCGTCGCAATGGTTTCACCTGGATTTGATTAATCTTTTCGATCTCATCGTCTGGGCGGTGTTGCTGCTGGCTTGGGTGGCGCCGATGATCGGCAAGCTGGTGAGCGGGGAGATGGGCGCGAAGTCGGGAAGCGGGCAAGGCCTGGCGATATTCGCGCTATCGTTTTTTCTGATTTACGATTTCGGGCGGTTCCTCTGGCATCAGCGGGCCGTTGAGATTTTGAACTCGCGTGTTTACCGGGGCGGTCCACCGATTCTGGCCGCGGCGTTTCCAGCCCCGGGCTTGAGTCCGCTGGACTGGATAGGCTGGATTGAGCGGCCGGACTTCGTGATGCACTTCGCAATGAACGTGCTGAAGGAATTCGATCCTACGGCGGGCACGATCATTTTCACACCGGCGCCCAGTCCGGCCATAGAAGCCGCCCGCCAAGCTCATCCGGTAGCGGTGTTCTTGCGATTTGCGCAATATCCTTTGTGGTCCGTCACCCCGGTGGACAACCCTGCGGGAGCACACGATGTCGAGGTGACCGACTGGCGATTCCCGTTTGGCGCGCAGGCGCTGGTGGACGCCTCCAACCGTGTGATCTCGTCGTCGTTGCACGTTGGCGCTCAAAGCACTCGTCCGCAGCCTTAGGTGTACGAAACGCCGCTTACTCACGTGCGCGGTTCAGTAGTGCGTTCGTGCGCGGTTCACTAATGCGTGTGCGCGGTTCAGTAGCGCTTTACGGAACCGCGCGCGTGAGCAAGCGGATCTAACGCTTCCTGTGCCCGCTAGCTCAGAAAATCGAAGAGAGTGGTTTTCGGCAATTGAGCTTCCGACTGCAGCGCAGCTTGCAGTTGAGTTTGCGCCTGCGTGAGATTGGTGATGTCCGCGGCCTCGTTGGCATCCTGCACTCCGCTCAATTGCGTTTGCAACTGAACGGTATAGTTCTGGCCAAAGGTCTGCGCGCTCGCCACGCGGTCCTGCACCGTTCCGTAGTACGCCAGTTGCTCGTTGAGATAAGTGTCCGCGGTCTGAACATCGCCGAGCGCGGAGCTGATGGCAGTGTCGTTGTTGGTCTGCAACCCCTGCATCAGGGCAGTGATGGAAGTGAAAACGTTGTCTTGCGCGTTGGAATTGTCAAAGATCTGCTGTGCGGTAAGGGCGACCGGGAAAGCCGTTCCGTCCGCCCCCTGGACTTCCCGGCTGGAAGCCGAGCCCTGGTAGGCGCTTATCGGAGGGGTCTGGGTGAGATCGATTGAGTAAGGCGTCGTCTGATCGGTATCGCCCGCGAAGATGTAGCGCCCTTGGACTGTGGTGTTGGCGGTGGAAACCAATTGCTGGAGTATGGCGCCGAGTCCGTTCGCTAAATCCGTCCGCGTGGCGGCGGTGGATGTGTCGCTGGCTCCTTGCGTGCCGTAAGTCTCGGCCTGCTCGACCAACGTAACGGCTGACTGCAAAGCAGACTGCGCAGTGTTCACTTCCGTGGCCACCTGGCCCAGGTTGGTTTCGGTCTGTTGAGTCTGGTTCAGTTCCGAATTCAGTTGCCAGATATCGGCAATTTCCGAAGGCGCATCCGAGACGTTGTTGATCTGGAGTCCGGTGGTCAGCTCCGTCTGCGCTTTATCGAGCGTTTGCTGAATCTGACTTATCCCCGCCAGGAAGCTCTGCGATGCGGGATCAAGCGAACTAATCATTTTGAGATTCCTTTCAAGGGAACTCCAGTTAACGTGCCTCTACGAACCACTGATGGGCGGCAGCAGGTTGACCACGTCCAGGCTCAGCGTACTCAGTACCCCCAGCATCTTCGAAATAGCGTCGTAGGAGCGTTCGTATAACATTAAGTTTTCTGCCTCCCCGTCGAGCGACACTCCCGAAACTTGCTGACGCAATGACTGCGCCTGGCTCAACAGAGATTGATCCTTGGTGGAGTTATTCTGGGCCGATGAAAGATCATTTCCCACTTGGCCGCCCAGATTGCCGTAGGCCTGCGCGAAGGTGAATCCATCGACAACTGGAGCATTGGCGAGAGCGGCCACAGCCAGGGCATTGCCATTGCCACCGGGAGCGCCCGGCGTCGCCGCGGCGATCTGATCCGGAGTGAGCGGGTTCACACTGAGGGTGATCGCTGCGCCCGCGGTGGCATCGTACGAGAACAGGTTGGTGGTGGGCGCCGCGCCGTTCTCATCGATCCCGTTATTGAGCGCGTTGTTGACCTGATCTGCCAGCGTCTGGGCCAGGTTATTGAGACCACTCACGTAGGACGGAATTACATTGTTGTTGTCGTTCAGTGCGGCGCCGAGCTGCCCACCGGTAAGCTGGTCGGTGATATCAGTGCCTGAGCTACTCAGGATGGCGGTTTGGGGCGTCGAGAAATCACCCTGAATAGCATAAGATTGCTGGCCCAACACCAACGGCGTCTGGCCGCCTATATACACCGATACTTCTCCGTCCGGCTGTTGCAGCACGGAGAAGTTGACGTATTGCGACAACTGTTCTAGCGATGAGGTCAGTTGGGCGTCCACACCAGCGTCAACTCCCCCGTTTGAATCCAGGGTGTGTTGCGAGTTGATTTGTGCGATCGTGCCGGCCAGTTGGTTGATGGCGGTGATGGTGGCCCTGGTGCCCTGCTGCAAAGTGTTGGCCTGGCTGAGCAGCCCGTTGGCGGCGTCATTGAAATCCTGCGCCACCGTGGTGGCGTCGTTCAACACAGTCTGCCTCGCCACCGTGTCATTGGGGGTGACGCTCAATTGAGAAAAGCTATTGAAGAGGGCGCTGATGTCCGGAGCGATGCCCGAAGTGGCGGACAGACTGAAATAGTCCTGCGCCGCGCTGAGATCGGAGACTTGTTGTTGATCGTAAGAGTATGCGGTCTGCTCGGTTCGTACTAACTGCTCGACGTATTGGTTCCGCGAGCTTTGGGTTGGCCCCAAGCCTACTCCCCCGGGGGCGCCCGTGGTCGTATCGAACGCCTCCGCGACAAGAGTCGGCGACTGGTTGGCATATCCCGGAGTATTCGCGTTGGTGACGTTGTTCTGTACTATCTCCAGCGCTTCAGAATACACTTGCAGCGCGTTGGCGGAATTGATCAGAGCTGTGGATAAACTACCCATGCAAGTTATCCGTGAATTACCACGTTTCCGGTACGGGCGAGCGAGCTCGCGCCGCTTGTTCCCGTCGCTGTATAGTTGGCTGGAGCATCGTCTGGCGCCATCAAACGGGCCAAAGCGGCGTAAAACTTTCCCGCGTTCTTGAGCAGTTCCTCCACTGACCGAACTGCGCGACGTAGCGCCACAACTTCTGTCTCGATGTTTTGGCGAGCCAGCCCTTGCCAGATGGGTGATTTCAAGCTGACATCGAGTTGCTGGAGGCATTCCACGGCCAGGTTTAGCTCTACGGCGCTCGAATCCAACACCTGCAAGCTTGGTCGCAGCATCCGCCCGCGCATCCTCTCGAGAATGCACCGCGCTCGGCGGACTCGCTCGACCTCTTGGCTGCCGTTCGACATCATCGTTCGCCCATCCGCCGTTAGTCGGTCACCGCCAGATAGTTCGCACCACCGAACTCGATGCCGTGCTGAATGATGCTGCCGCTTACCACATACGCGTCCACCTTATACTGCTCGCTCGACACAGCGGTTCCCAGTTTGCTCAACTTCGCCACGTGCGCCGGAGAACCAATCAGGGCAGAAGCAAGATAACTGCTCAGGTTGGAAAGCTGCGCCTGATCGGACAGCGTCTCTTGCGCAGCTGGCTGCTTCGCGCCCGCTCCGGTAGGACCAACGCCGGCGGGGCCGTCCAGTCCGGGAGTTGATTTTGAATGCGGAAGGGATATCTTCATTTGGGTGACCGTCTCTATTTGGGTGACCGTCTTCAGAGAGCAGGCTTTGCTCGCTTGTGGACCTCCTACCCTCTTATCGGGCTCTGGAAGTTTCCAATCGAGGGAGTAAGGCGAGAATTTCGGCGGGCATCTCTCTCGGGACCGCGAGAGATACTCGGCTGGACGCCGCCCGGCTCTTCCGCAGTCAACCTGTGCACTGCAACCTGTCCGGCTAACGGGACGCTGGCGCCGCGGTTCGCAACCACCGGTCCAGCAGACCTCGGCCGCCGGTTTCCGTCTCCGGTCCTTTGGAAATCGGCTCCACGGGATTCATCTTTTGGTTGTAGTAAGCTACCAACGCGTCTTCGTCATACCCTATCGCCTCCGCGTATTGGCGAAGATAACTGGTGCTGAAGATGCCGCCAGGCAGCTGTTCGAACTGCTCGCCTTCGATGGCTTCGAGAAATCGCGAGCCGATCTTGGTGCTTTGGGCAATTTGCTCCAAAGAAACGCCCGCCCTTTTGCGAAACATGGGTAGATCCAGCTCCAAGCCCTGAGCCGGATGCGAAGAAGAAGGAAGAGATGAATGCATAACCGCTAACCTTACATACCTTATCGGGTGATAGTAAGGGTCATGATAGCTGATTTGTTGTCTTTTGTGTTCGACTCAAACGTTTTTCCAAGAACCGTAGTCCGGACGATTCCGTATGATAGTTCAAGAACCTATCTGGAGAAGATTCATGCGCCTTTCATTGATCATGTCTAGGACGACGATGTCTGGGATGTTGTGCTTTCTGGGTCCCGTTACTCTCGCAATCGCAGGAACGGGATCAGCGCCCGTTACATTTTATAAAGATGTGTTGCCAGTCTTACAGAAAAACTGCCAGACTTGTCACCGTCCGGGCGAAATTGCTCCAGCATCGTTTCTTACCTACGAAACCACGCGGCCCTGGGCCAAATCGATCAAGACGGCCGTGCTGACCAAGAAGATGCCGCCGTGGTTCGCCGATCCTCACTATGGGAAGTTCTCGAACGACCGATCACTGGCTGAATCCGACATCCACACTCTGGTCTCGTGGGTGGACGGCGGCGCTGTGGCGGGTGATCCCAAAGACGCGCCCAAACCAGTCGACTGGGTGGAGGGCTGGCGCATCGGTCGGCCGGACACAGTGATTTCCATGCCGATCGAGTTTCATATACCTGCCTCTGGAACCATCGACTATCAGTACATAGTGATCCCAACTGGCTTTACCGAAGACAAATACGTGCAGTTGGCCGAGGCGCGCCCCGGAAATAGCAAGCTGGTTCATCACATCATCGCTTTTGTCCGCGAACCGGGCAATCCCTGGATGAAGGATGCCAAGCCGGGCGTGCCTTATGTTCCGAAGGAGCCGGAGTTGAGCCCCGAAGATCAAAAGAAACAAGAAGAGGCGGAAGCCAATTTACCAGGCATTCCGTTTCCTGGCGATTTTCTGGTGGCCTACGCTCCCGGAACTGTTCCGGAAGTAATCAAGCCGGGCCGCGCCAAACTGATCAAGGCCGGATCGGACCTGGTGCTGCAAATGCACTACACGGCCAATGGCACAGGGGGCACCGACATTTCCAGAATCGGGCTGGTATTTTCAAAAACGCCGCCCACCGAGCGCATGCTGACCGTCAACACGGCCAACGTGACGTTTTCAATTCCTCCCGGTGCGCCGGACACGCAAGTAAACGCGAAGATGACGCTGCAGCAGGATGCAACCCTGGTGAATTTACTGCCCCACATGCACTTCCGCGGCAACAGCTTCGAGTATCGCGCCACCTATCCGAACGGGCAGAAAGAAGTGCTGCTCAGCGTTCCGCATTATGATTTCAACTGGCAGTTGACGTACGATCTGGCGCGCGAAAAGAAGTTGCCGAAGGGCACGGTGATCGAGTGCGAAGCGCATTTCGACAATTCGCCCAACAATCGTTTCAACCCGGACCCGACCAAAGAGGTTCACTACGGTGAGCAAACCTGGGAAGAGATGATGATCGGGTTCTTCGACGTGGCGGTTCCCATGTACACTACGGCGCAGGATTTGATGTTCCCAAAGCATCCGCGGGAGCAGGCGCGCAACTTCTAGGAAGCAGCCCGCAAAACGGAGCGCGGCGGCATCGTTGCTCGTAGGGTGCTGAGGGTGGCCGCCGCACCCTTTGCGGGCTAGCGGGCGTATGCTACATTGGCCAAGTATGCGGATTTTGGCCGTTATTGTTCTGGCGATCTTTTCGATCCTGAGCGTGGGGTGCACCGCGGACGGAGTGATGCTGCAGCCGCCGCTGCAAGGCGAGTGGTCGAACTTCCACAACGACAAGAACCAGGTCAGCGTAGACGCACGCCAGCCCGCCGAGAAGCCGCCGGCCGAGAAATAGCGCCGCTCCGTTCAGTTCCTAAGAATTAATACTTCGGAACGCTGGGGTCCACCTTAGAGTTAATACTTCGGGACGCTGGGGTCCACCTTATCGCTCCACGCCAGAATGCCGCCCTTCATGTTGCGGACCTTCTTGAACCCGGCCTGTTTCAGAAAGTCGACCGCTTTGGCGCTGCGCATCCCGCTCTTACAGTGCGCGACGATTTCGTCGGCTGAGTCGAGCTCGTTCACGCGCTTCGGAAGATCGCCGAGGGGAATCAACTTGGCTTGCGGGATATTGCAGATCTGATATTCGTGAGGCTCGCGAACGTCGATCAGAATGAACCGGTCGCCGCGATCGATCTTGGCTTTCACTTCGGTTGGTTCGATATCACCTTCCAGTCCGCCCGTCATCGTCGTCGCCTCCTGATGCGTCTGATTTGGGATGCCGCAAAACTCCTGATAATCGATGAGCTTGGTAATGGTCGGATGATCGCCGCACACCGGGCACTCGGGATTGCGGCGCAGCTTCAGTTCACGGAACCGCATCGCCAGCGCATCGTACAGCACCAGCCGGCCAATCAAGGGCTCGCCTATACCCAGGATCAATTTCACAGTTTCGGTGGCCTGAATCAATCCCACGGTTCCCGGCAGAATGCCCAGCACCCCACCTTCGGCGCAGCTGGGAACCAAACCGGGAGGCGGCGGCTCGGGATACAGGCAACGGTAGCAGGGCCCTCCCGGATACGCGAAGATCGTGGCTTGGCCTTCGAAGCGGAAGATCGATCCGTACACGTTCGGCTTCTTCAGCAGGACGCACGCGTCATTGACCAGGTAACGGGTCGGGAAATTATCGGTACCGTCGACGACGATGTCGTAATCCTTTAAAATTTCGAGCGCGTTCTCGCTGGATAGCGCAACCTCGTGCCGGTCAATGTCGACATACGGATTGATGTCGAGCATCGTCTCGGCCGCCGAGTCCAGCTTCTTCTTGCCGACGTCCTTGGTCCCATGGATCACCTGGCGCTGCAGGTTGGTGAAATCCACCACGTCGAAATCCACCAGGCCGATGCGGCCAACGCCCGCCGCGGCGAGATACATGCCGAGCGGCGCGCCCAATCCGCCCGTGCCGATCAACGCCACCTTCGCGGCCTTCAGCTTCAATTGCCCTTCCATGCCGACCTCGGGCATGATCAGGTGGCGGCTGTAGCGTAGAATCTCGTCCTTGGATAGCGTAGCGGGCGGCGCCGGCGGGGCAGCCAATCCGGCCGATCCACCCGCGATGCTGGGCACGATGGACACCGTGTCGCCGTCCGCCAAGGGCGTGGCTTCTTTGTTCAGATAGCGAATGTCTTCATCGTTCACGTACACGTTCACGAAGCTGCGCAGCTTGCCTTCGTCGTTGTACAAGTGCCGGCGCAGGTCCGCGTACTCGCTGGTGAGCGACTTCAGTACTTCGCCCACCGTGGAACCGGTGAGCTGTACCGAGTCCTTCTTATCGGCAAACTGGCGAAGCGGAGTGGGAATCAAAATCTTAGCCATAGATCAGTTCTTCCTTGGGAGCCTCCGTCTGGTCGAAATCCGGGCGGTAGCTATTGGCGTGATCGAAACGCCCCTTCTTTATCGATAGTACGACGTATGAGAACCAGGGGCAGGAGTGCTCCAGATCGCGCTTGGAGAAATACGCGTCGCAATCCGGATGGGAGTGAAACACACCCAGGACGTCCAAGCCCCTCGCGCGCGATTCGCGATCCACACGATGCAGGTCTTTCGGATCAATCACAAAAAAATCTTCCTGGGGGCCGGTGTAGGAGTTCGGAAGCGGCACGGCTTCCGCCACCACGCCGTCTGAGCCAATCATCAGGCCGCAGCCCTCTTTAGGAAACGTGCTTTCGACATGGGACACCATGGTATCCCACGCGCCCCTGTTAATTTTGATCATGCCAGAACGGCTCACTCAGATATTTGTACGCGCCGTCGCACAGCACCGTGACGATCACGCCGGGCTGGCCGGCGTCCGCCAGCCTTCGCGCAATTTTGGTGGCTGCCACCAGGTTCGCTCCCGAAGAGATACCGGCTAACAGTGCCTCTTCACGTGCCAGGCGGCGGCACATTGCATACGCGTCCTCGGTTTCGATCCAGATGTTTTCATCCGCCAGAGCCGGATCGTAGATGCCGGGAACAATCGCGGTGGGCATGTGCTTCAAACCTTCCAGCCCATGGAAACCGGAGGATGGCTGCGCCGAAATGCATTTCACGCCGGGAACTTCTTCACGCAAACGGCGAGTGTTGCCCATGAATGTCCCGCTGGTGCCCATCGAAGCTACGAAATGCGTGATGCGGCCGTCGGTTTGCGCCAGGATTTCCAGCGCCGTTCCGTTGTAGTGGGCTTTCCAGTTGGCGGGATTGTTGTATTGATCGGGATAAAAATAGCGTTCCGGATCGGCCTTGTAGATATCCTGGCACAGCCGGATGGCACCGTCCGACCCTTCGGCCGGATCGCTAAAAACCATCTCGGCATTGTAGGCCTGCAGGATATGCTTGCGTTCGATGGAAATGTTTTTCGGCAGGCAGAGCTTGACCTTGTAGCCCAAATACGCGCCGATCATGGCATAGGCGATGCCCGTGTTTCCGCTAGTAGCGTCCAGGATGATCTTGTCCCGGGTCAACTTCCCGTTGCGCTCACCCTCCCGGATCATGTTCAACCCGGCGCGATCCTTCACCGATCCGCCAGGATTGAAGAACTCGGCTTTGCCGAAAATCTCGACGCCGGGGAAATCGCGCGCGATTCGCTCCAGACGGATTAAGGGCGTGTTTCCAATGAGTTGCAGCAGGTTCGTGGCAACCAAGCGCGAGTCAGACACGGGGGCGGCGGTGACCCCGGTAGTAATAGAGATGGGCATCAAGCGGGACCTTAATTTTATCAGGCCACTAGCGTTGGATGCTGGAGCCGGAATTTGGTCGCTCGATTCTTGTAAGGAGGGGCGGTACTGCCGGACGTTGGTCTCCACTCATGAGGAGCGGCTTCAACTGGGGCGTCAGATCCTTGAAGATCTGCACGGCCAGTGCGCTGGTGAACTTGTAGGAAGCTGCTTTGGATCCGGGCACAAAGGCGACAATGGTCCCATAAAACCGGTCGCCGATCATGAACACGAAGGTCGCGGTCCGGCTGACAACTTTGTCGCCGATTACCTGGCCGTTGGCGGAAAAGCTTTCCAGGCGATTATCGCCGGTCCCGGTCTTGCCGCCGACAGGAATGATCCGGCCGCCAGGCATCGCTATGCCGCCGTGCGCGCGCCGTCCGGTGCCGTTCTCAACCACGCCGATGAGTTGTTGGCGCACCAGCGCCGCGATCTGGGGCGCGATCACTTGCTGGCCGGGCCCGGTTTGGCGAGCCATCACGGTTTCGGTTGGAGTGTTCGCGCCAAAATGCAGACGCTCGATCTTGATGCTGGGATTGCGCACGCCATTGTTGACCAGAACGCCCATCAAATCTGCAAGCGCGGCTGGAGTGTCGCCCGAAACGCCGATGGTGGTGGCGTAAGAAGGCACCAGCGAATCGAACGGATAGCCTTGGCGCTTCCAGGCTTTGTAGATCTCGCGAAACGCGTCTTGCTCGGTGAGCGTTCGAATTCGAATATCCTGCTGGTGTTTGGAGTTACTTCGGAACAACCACCAATACACATCCTGGCGCAACTGGGTGCTCTGTGCCGCCAGCTCCTTGAAATTGGCCTGGGGATGCCGTTCGCGATAATTCAGCATCCACAGCTCCAGCGGATGAATGTGCGCCAGGTAGCCGCGATCCGCCAGGTTGAACTTATCAATCCCGTATTTCGCGTAAAGCTCGGCCGGTTCGTTTTTGTTGATGAGCACGCCTTTCGCGAAGTGCTTGTTCATGAAAGTGGTGAACTGACCGAGGGAAGCTTGCGGCCGGATGGAACGATAAATCACGGCAGCCCGCAGGGGAGTTAAATTCACGCTGCGAACCAGCGTCTCAAGGGCCCGATCCGAACTCTCACCGCGATACTTGGCATAGAAGCGCGAAAGGTAGACCTTGCCTTCTTCATCCGCGAATCGGGCCAGATATTTTTGGCGCGCGGGATTGTCCCAATCCTCCAGCACCGCGGGCGTGGCGCCCGGCACGCGGTACCGATAATAGTTCACAATGTCGCGCATCAATCGAACGAACACCAGGTTTACG
Source organism: Bryobacterales bacterium (assembly GCA_963747945.1). Lineage (GTDB taxonomy): Bacteria > Acidobacteriota > Terriglobia > Bryobacterales > Bryobacteraceae > Palsa-89. The sequence continues at coordinate 151,730 of CAVVHB010000018.1, read as the reverse complement.
GAATTTTGGAAGCCGCTGGCGACCGTGAAGTTTTGGAAATCTTCAGACTTCTCGAAGTTCGCGAACACGTGCACTCCGCCGCCGGTGTAGAACGCTTCGCCGGGGCTGCCGGAATACTTGCGTGCGAGCGCCGCTTGGAGCATGGCGTTTTCACTTCGGTCCTGCGCGGTGCTGAGATACTGGACCGCCCAAGCGGTTAAATGATCGTCCGGCAGGATTGGGACGGCCTTCAACTCGGCCGCGCTTTTCGACGCATATTGCCGATGCAGGGCCGCCACGATCTCCAGATAATTGATCAGCGTCCGCAGTTTGGCCGTGGAACCCAGCTCCAGCCGGGTGTTCTGATTGATATTGAGCGGCTGATTTAAGTTGTCCGTCTGAACGCGCAGAACGTTCACGCCCGGCTTGCGCTCATACAGCGTGAAGCTGTAAGTGACTTTCGATGGATCGTTCTGTTCCAGCAGTTGATATTGAGTAAGATTCGCCGCCGCGGCTTGCTTGGGATCGGCAATCTGTTCGAAGAACTTCGCGATCCCTTGTTGAGCCGGTTGATCCACAGTGCTTTGAACCGTCAAATCCAAGCGGTCCAGATCGTATGTATTATTGAGCCCGAGTAGGGGAAGCAGCGACATCCGGATGGTGTCCGGGGCCTTGTTCTCGACGTAGTTGACAGCAGACTGTTTGGGAGCTCGCCGCAAAGGAGCCACGGTTTCTTCGAGCGCGAGATCGCGCAGCCGATGTGAAATGATTCCGTGCGCCGCCAGCGCCCGCAAGTAACGATTGGTCTGCTTTTGGAGCGCCTTGGGATCTTCCACCAGATAGACATGGGGCGAGCGCAGAGCTAGCAGCAGCGAGAGCGTCTGGCGGTATCCTCGCGCCCGCATCCTCATTTGACGCGCATTGAGTGACGCTTCGGGCGCCTGAAGCAGCGGATCGATCTTCGAAACATCGGCGCCATACCACGCCCACAGCCCATCGCCCAGGCCTTGTACGTCGCCATAACCCGGAGAAGCGGCCAGGGGAATCGAATTGATGTAGCCTCGGATGATGTCCTGTTGGGCATGAAGTGTCGTCCGGCCGTCTTGGTAGGCCGCCAAAGTAGCCGACGTCATCTGCCGTAGCTTATCCACCGGCGAACTGGTCCTGCCTCCCGGGGAGTGCCGCAGCTTTTCGAGCTGTGTAGCCAGGGTGCTGCCGCCTACCACCTGATGTTTGCGATCCACTTTGTGCACGCTGTAATCGAACACTGCTTTGCCCAGGCGATCCCACTCCACTGCCGGATTGCGCGTCGGGTGCCGAGGATCCAGCATGTGCCGATTCTCGATGAACAACAGCGTCTGGACCACGAGCGGGGGAATGCTGGAGTAGCTCGGGTAGATTCGCTCCGGGCGATCGAAGGAATACATATCGCGCCCGGCTCGATCGACAATGCGCAATCCAGCTTGATCCTTTTGTTGATAGACGGGATAGAGGCCGATGCCGGAAAACGACGCCAACAGTTCCGAGCTGTGAGCCTGCGCCTCCACTCGATAGCCGTTGGCTTCCAGCCGAGGGAGAAACGACGGAATGCGCGCATAGCCTAGCGTCCAGTCATACGGACCGTCCCCTGGATAATGGATGGACGCGCTTTTCCCTTCCGCAAGCCTATAGGAGAGATGGCGATCAGCCTCGCGAAAAAGTCCCGATTCAATCCAGGAATTTTTCACCTCCAGCAAAACGGCTGTAACAATTGTCACCGCTGCTACCGCGCCAACGGCGATCCGCTGAACGCGTTTATTTTTCAGCCAGGCAAACCAGCTCGCCTTCGAACTGTCCGGAAATTCGACTTCCCAGTCTCCTCCGCGAAGATTCACGACTAACCCACCTGCACGTTGGATGCAAAACGCCAGCGTTTCGTTTGAGAATATTCAATGACAGCGGTTTGGCATCGAAGTTTGCGCTAATATCGGGGAGGCAAACCATGAATCCAAAGACCGAATACGTCAATCTCTCCGTCGGCGATGGCACTTCGATGCGGGCCTACGTCGCCCATCCGGATAGCAAGCCTCGGGCTGGACTGCTGGTGTTTCAGGAAGCTTTCGGCGTCAATGGTCACATTCGCGACGTCACGGAACGATTCGCGCGTGAGGGCTATCTGTCGATTTCGCCCGAGCTTTTTCATCGCACGGCTCCGGGCCTGGAGGCCGGCTACAACGATTTCGGCGCAGTAATGCCGCACATGCAGGCTTTGACGGACGCGAGTCTGGCGGCCGACATCCAAGCGGCCTATCAATGGCTCAAGAACGGCGAGGCGAAAGACTTAGCGGTGGGATCCACCGGATACTGTATGGGTGGGCGGACGTCGATCCAGGCTGCGCTGACGGTTCCGCTGAGCTGCGCGATCTCCTACTACGGCGGCGGCATCGCTCCAAGTCCAATGTTTCCCAATCTACTGGACCGTCTCCCGGGCCTGAACGCGCCGGTGCTCTTCTTTTGGGGTGGATTAGACACGCACATCGGTCCGGATGCGGTGGAAGCCATAACCACCAAGCTCAATGGGGAGAAGAAGGATTACGTGAACGTTGTGTTTTCCAAAGCCGATCACGGTTTCTTCTGCGACGCCCGCGCCAGTTACAACGCCGTGGCCGCGAAACAGGCCTGGTCGCTGACGCTGGAGTTTCTGAGCATCCATCTGGCTGCGGTAGCCAAGAAGGCCGACGCCTAACCCGTTGCGCGTAGCCCGGCGAGGAGAAGCCTAAACATCCGTTCGCAATTTGGAGCGACCTTTCGGACTTTCGCGGGATCGATCAGCTCAAGCAGCTTCGTCCCGTGCTTGACCTTGTGATATTCGCCATTCGCCGCTTTCTTCAAGCGCTCCAGCACGTCTTCTTTTGGAATTTCTTCGACATTCGGGTTGCCGGCTGTCGGCCTGCTCCGGAATAGCGTCTTCAGCGCGTCGGGGTCTGCCAGAAACCAGGATTCCATTACACGAACCATCCAGAAGACGGAGCCCGGATCGCAATTACCAAGCTGCTTCTTGCGGGTCTCGGCCTCATTCGGATCTTCCCAATCCAGAAGCAGCACGTTCCACGCGCTGGAATGAGTTTGGAGAGCGATGCGAAAGGCCTGAACCGGCCTGCCGTAAGTCGCTACCGGCGGCGCAAAACGCCAGCCATTATTAGTTGCTTCCTCCGCTATCTTTGAAAAGAACTGCCGGAATCCTGAGCGCAACCGGGGATCCCCTTCAAAGTAGATCCGAAGTTCGTTCACCAGCGCGTGCCGCCGATCTCGCCCATGCGCCAAAGTTGGCCAAGACTGTATTGCTCCAACCACAGTGAGAGTTGTTGCTTGTCCAGTCGACGGAATTGCGTGCCACCATCTGCGTCTCGCTCGGTAACCAGTATGTCTTCGGGACGTTCCGAGAGTGCGTCAATCAATGCCTCGGAATGAGTCGTCACGATGAGCTGCGTGCGCTCCGAGGCTTCGACCAAGGCCTCGGCAACGATTTGGATGGCTTCAGGATGCAACCCAACTTCCGGCTCCTCAATGCACATCAAGGGTGGAGGGTCTTCATCTAGGAGAACCGCGAGGAGGCAAAGGAATTTGAGAGTGCCGTCGGAGAGACGCCAGGAGACGAGCGGCTCCAGCAAGCCGCTTTCTTCGATATACGCCTTTGCGATTGGGCCATCGAGGTTCACCTTTACATCGTTGAACCGATCGCAAAATCGACGGAGATACGTTCGAGTTCGGTCATGAAGTCCCTTGAAATTCATATCAAGGAGAACAAGCGCAAGATTGTCTCCTCCCTCCTCCAAAAAGTCTTTGCTGCTCGAGGTCGAGACGCCCCTCCTTGCTTGGGAGGCGCCCACTGTGCGGAATTCGCGATAGATTCGAATCTCGCCCAACGCTCGTCCGATCGTTGTTGTCGGGGTTCCTCGGTCTGTTGGACTCTTATAGACTTCAAAGACGGATTGCGTCGGTGAGATCTCGCCCACTTCTGGCCCGAAGGCCACCGAACCTGCCGCCCGTAAGAAATATTCTTTCGCCTCCGTGAAGAGACGTTCTTTCAAGATGGAGAAGCCATCTGCCACCTCGCCAAATTGCAAACGGTACCTGAGAAGCTCGTACTCTAAAAGTCCGTTGCAGTCTATCGCTGCCGCAGGCGATTCTTCGGCTAGCGAGCAAACCACATGAACGCCACCAAGCCGCCGGACAGCCGCGTTCAAGTCCACCGGCGCCGCCTGAAGCAGACCAATCGCCTCAATGAGATTGCTCTTCCCAGAGGCATTGGCACCTATAAGTACATTCAGTCCCCGAAGCTCAACCTCGGTGTCCCGGAAAGACAATAGATTCTCTAACTTGACCTGTCGCAGCAACATGCGTACAGTCATTCTAGCCCGCGATCCACGCCAGTGACATACTGTTAGCCGGAAACCGCGTCATAATTCGCAAGATCCGCTAAAATAGAAACAGAGCCCTCGCCTATGATCGACGCCACTCTTGCGAAAATCTTCGGGACCAGGAACGAACGCGAAATTAAGCGGCTGCGTCCCATGGTCGCCACCATCAACGATCTTGAACCCGGGCTCCAGCAGCTATCGGACACCGAACTCGCCCAGAAAACCGTAGACTTCAAGCAGCGCATCGCCAACGGCGAACCGCTGGATGACTTGTTAATTGAGGCCTTCGCAGTTTGCCGCGAAGCCGGCCGGCGGGTCCTGAATATGCGGCACTTCGACGTGCAGCTGATTGGCGGCACGGTTCTGCATCGCGGCCGAATCGCTGAAATGCGAACCGGCGAAGGCAAAACGCTGGTTGCAACGCTGCCTGTCTACCTGAACGCGCTGGAGGGGAAGGGCGTCCACGTCGTCACCGTCAACGACTATCTGGCCAAGCGCGACGCCGAGTGGATGGGCCGCATCTACCGGTTTCTCGGGCTCTCGTATGGCATCATCGTGCACGATCTGGACGACCAGGAGCGCCGCGAAAACTACGCCGCCGACATCACCTACGGCACCAACAACGAATACGGTTTCGACTATCTGCGCGACAACATGAAGTTCCGCCTGGAGGATTGCGCCCAGCGCGGCCACAACTTCGCGATCGTGGACGAAGTGGATTCCATTTTGGTGGACGAAGCGCGGACCCCGTTGATCATTTCCGGTCCAAGCGAAGAATCCACCGACAAATATTACAAGATCAACCGCATCATTCCCAAGTTGATTCGCGGCGAAGAGATCAAGGGCAAGGAGCCCGGCGAGAGCTACACCACGGGCGATTATACGGTGGACGAAAAGCATCGCAGCGCGGCGCTGACCGAAGAAGGCATCGCCAAAGTGGAGAAGCTGCTGGGCTGCGGGAACCTCTATCAGCCGGAGAACTGGTCAACGCTCCATCATGTCCAGCAGGCACTTAAAGCCTTGGTGCTTTTCCAACGCGATAAGGATTATCTGGTGCAGGATGGCCAGGTGATCATCGTGGATGAGTTCACCGGCCGCGTGATGCCCGGCCGCCGTTGGAGCGATGGTCTGCACCAGGCCATCGAAGCCAAGGAAAACGTCAAGATTGAGCGCGAAAACCAGACGCTTGCCACCATCACCTTCCAGAATTACTTCCGTCTGTACAAAAAGCTGGCCGGCATGACCGGTACGGCTGAAACCGAAGCCTCCGAATTCGAGAAGACCTACAAGCTGGACGTGATGGTGATCCCCACCAACCGTGTCATGGTCCGCAAGGAATTTCAGGACATGGTCTACCGGACCGAGGAAGAAAAATTCCGGAATGCGGCCAAAGAGATACAGACGCTGCATGAGAAAGGTCAGCCAGTTCTGGTAGGCACCATCTCGGTTGAAAAGTCGGAACGGCTCGCCGGTCAGCTGAAGAAAATGGGCGTCAAGCATGAGGTATTGAACGCCAAGAATCACGAGCGCGAGGCGTTCATCATCGCCCAGGCCGGGCGCAAAGGCGCGGTCACGGTGTCCACCAACATGGCGGGCCGTGGGACCGATATTCTGCTGGGCGGGAATCCGGAATTCCTCACCAAAGAGTATCTGAAGAAGCAGAACAAGGATCCCGATCTGTTCCAGACCAGCCCTGCGGGATCGCCCGAGCGCACCGAATGGGATCAGGTTTTTGCGCGTTTCCGGGAGGAAACCGCCAGCGAACACGACGAAGTGGTCGCATCGGGCGGTTTGCACGTGCTGGGCACAGAACGGCACGAGTCCCGCCGTATCGACAATCAGCTGCGTGGACGCGCCGGCCGCCAGGGCGACCCCGGCAGTTCGCGCTTTTACCTCTCTCTGCAAGACGATCTGATGCGCATCTTCGGCGGGGAGCGCATGCAGAACCTGATGCTGCGGCTCGGCATGGAGGAAGACGTACCCATCGAGTCGGGTCTGATTACCAAGCGTATTGCCGCCGCGCAGGAAGCCGTGGAAGCCCAGCACTTCGCCTCGCGCAAACACCTGCTCGAATACGACGACGTGATGAACAAGCAGCGGCAGGCCGTTTATGGCATGCGCCGCCAGTTGCTGGAAGGCACCGATCAGAGCGAGCGGATCAAAGACATCATCCAGGGCATCGTAGCTTCGTTTATCGATGTCCGCTGTCCGGAGAAGACGCACGTCGCGGAGTTTGATCTCACCGGCCTGCAGTCCGACGTGCTGAGCCAGTTCGGCGTGAAGATCGATCTGGACGAATTAAACGGACTGCTCAAGCAGGAGATCGAAGATCACATCATCGATCTACTGGAGCGCCGCTTCAAGGAAAAAGAAGAGCTGATCGGCCCGGAATACATGCATGAGGCCGAGCGCATGATCATGCTGAATGTGATCGACAGCCAGTGGAAAGACCATCTACTGTCGATGGACCACTTGAAGGAAGGCATCGGGCTGCGCGGCTACGGCCAAAAAGATCCGCTGATCGAATACAAGAAGGAATCCTTCGATCTGTTCCAGGACATGATGGATCGGATTGAAGACGAGACCATCCGGTTTTTGTTCTTCCTGCAGGTAACAACTGGTCCGCCTCCGGGCGAATCTGGCGAAGGCGGTCCGGGCGGCCTTCCGAGTAGACCCAAGCCCCTGCTTCCTTTCCCGGATGAAGATGAGGAAGACGAGGACGAAGAAGAAGGCGAAGAAGCGCTGGTGTCCGCGAGCGCCGAGCAGCGTCGCGCGGCTCAGAGCAACGTCGAGGACTTCACGCGCAACATCCAGCGCAAGAAAGACAAAGAAATGGCCGCGCTGCAATTCGTCGGCGGCAGCGGCACGGCCACCGAGAATAAGCAGGCTGTTTCCGAGAAAAAGGCCGGCCGTAACGATCCTTGTCCCTGCGGAAGCGGCAAAAAATATAAGAAATGTCACGGAGCCTGATACTAGCGGCAGTCTTCGTTTCCTCAGCCTGCGCCGCCATCTGGCCGGAACAGTTGGGCCAGTATCAACGCAAATCGGCTTCCGTAGCCGATCTCGGGCCAGATGACCATGCTCGTTGGGAAGAGATTGGCTTGGAAGCCGTGGAACGGGCCGACTACGGCGCCTATAAAGTGGCAGCCTGGCGTTTCAAGGACACTACCGGCGCCTACGCCGCCTCGCTCGAACTCAGCGGAATTCGTGTGGGAAATTATTTGGTCCAGTGTGAGGGCAAGTGTCCCAAGGACTTGGCGCAGCTTGCCGACGCGTCCCTACCCCACGTCTCACACGCGGCCATTCCCAACTTGGAGTCTTATCTTCCCACCAAGGGCCAGCTTCCGCGATCGGAGCGCTATATCTTGGGGCCGACGGGTCTAAAGACCCATGTACCCGAAATTCCACCTTCAGCAGCCAACTTTGATTTTGGGACCGAGGGCGAGATCGCTCATTACCGAACGCCAGCCGGACCGGTCACCTTGGCCGTCTTTTCGTTCCCTCTTCCATCCATGGCACGCCAGCAACTCCCGCAATTTGAGAAGATTACCGGTGCAACCGCTAAGCGGACCGGTCCCTTGGTGGTGGTTGCAATCGGACCGCCGGCGGCCTCGGCCAAGCTGCTCGAATCGGTGACCTACGACGGCCTTGTCGAGGATACCGAGAAACCACCGGAGAAGCCGCTCGAACTCAAGCCCGAAAGCGCTGGAAAGATGGTGCTGGCCATTCTGAGCCTAGCGGGCCTGCTGCTGGCATTCTGCTTACTATCTGGACTCGCCGTGGGGGGGATGCTGCGGCTGGCGCGCCGGTTTGGCTACTCAGGTGCTGAAGGTTCGATGATCACACTTCATCTTGAGGGCAAATAACTCCTCCGATTTCTCCACCTTACAAACCAAAGCCCTACCCGGCGCAGCGCGATCCACAATATTTTCCACAAGATTTCCGAAATGAATCAAATCTCTAAGCTGTTCTGGATCAGACCCTTGGGACCGAAGCCTCAGGAACCAGTTTTTCAACTTGACTCGCAACCTGCGTAGCCCTATTATCTGAATCACAAACAGGTTTTGACGGTTGCGTTTCCGTCGAATCTGATTCTCCCATACATCGCCCTTGTGAAAACAAGGGGCCTGTTCAGATTCAGGCAGATGGTGTCGAATGGGGCCTTCGGGCCCCGTTCTGAGCTTCCTACCCCCGATTTTAGGCCTCCAACTCCCCGTTTTTGGCTTGCAATCCTCGGTTTTCGGTTTGCGGCGAGCGTTACACTGGGATTTGATCCCGGCCCATCCACCTCTTCCGAAGTCCGCCGACGCGCCCGTCACGTGGCGTGAACGCCTTCGGGCGCTCCGGAACGTCCCGCCTTTGTTGCGGATGGTCTGGGACACCAGCCCACCCCTAACGACGGCCACGGTTTTTTTGAGGCTGATTTCCTCGGTTCTCCCGGTGGCACAGCTGTGGGTAGGGAAGCTGATTATTGACCAGGTGGTCCGGGCGATTCAGGGCCGCCTGGCGGACCCTCACGTGATCTGGGTCTATCTAGCCTACGAGATCGCGTTGGCAGTGCTGAGCGACCTCCTGGCGCGCGCAGTGAACCTTACTGACAGCCTCCTGGGCGACAAATTCACCAATCACGTCAGCCTGCGGCTGATGGAACACGCCAACCGGCTGGATCTGGTTTCCTTTGAAGATCCAGTGTTTTACGACAAACTGGAGCGCGCGCGCCGGCAGACCACCGCCCGCTTGGGCATGCTCGGGATCGTCGCCGGGATGGGCCAGCAATTGATTACTTTGCTGTCGTTGTTGGCCGCCGTAGTGTCGTTTTCCCCCTGGTTCCTGCTCCTTCTGGTCGGGGCTGTTATTCCCGCGTTTCTTGGCGAGACGCGCTTCGCCATGCTGGCCTATTCGATGCTCTATCGCCATACGCCAGAGCGCCGCGAGCTCGACTATCTCCGCTTTCTGGGCGCGAGCAATCAAAGTGCAAAGGAAGTGAAAATCTTTGGTATCGGCGAGTATTTGGCTGACCGTTCCCGCAAACTTTTTGATAAATTCTACGAAGAAAACAAGGCGCTCGCCGTCAAGCGCGCCGTCACCGGATCGCTTTTGAACCTGCTGCCGACGGCGGGTTATTACGGCGCTTATGTTCTCATCCTGATCCGGACCATGGCGGGCCTCATGACGGTGGGCAGCCTCACCTTCGTGGCAGGCGCGTTCGCGCGTTCGCGGTCGCTGATCGAGACCCTGTTTTCTAGCCTCAACAATATCGCTGAACAAGCGCTGTACATCAAAGACCTTTTCGATTTCTTCGAGACGGAGCCGGGCATCGTTTCAGTGCCAAATGCCCTGCCGGCGCCGCGGCCGATCCAGTCCGGCTTCGAGTTTCGCGATGTTTCCTTCGCCTATCCGGGTTCCGAACAAAGACAGGTTCTGCGCCACGTCAGTTTTCACTTCGACGCCGGGGAGCGCATTGCGCTGATCGGCGAAAATGGAGCCGGGAAAACCACCCTCGTCAAGCTGCTGGCGCGTTTATATGAACCCACCGGCGGCGCGATCTTTCTGGACGGCATCGATCTGCGCGAATACGATGTCGACAGCCTGCGCGGCGAAATCGGCGTCATTTTTCAGGACTACATGCGCTACGACATGCTGGTGCGCGAGAACATCGGCTTCGGTCGCATTGAGCAGTTGCCGAATCAGCCGCGCATCGAGAATGCCGCGCGGAAAAGCCTGGCCGAAGCGATGATCGCGCAGTTTAAACTCGGCTACGATCAAATGCTCGGCCGGCGTTTTGAAAACGGCGTTGATCTATCGGCCGGACAATGGCAGAAAGTGGCGCTCGGACGCGCCTACATGCGCGACGCACAAGTGCTGATCCTGGACGAACCCACCGCGAGCCTGGATGCCCGCGCCGAATATGGAGTATTCCAGCGCTTCGCCGACCTTACCCGGGGCCGCATGGCCGTGCTCATTTCGCATCGCTTCTCAACCGTTCGGATGGCCGACCGAATTCTGGTTTTGGCCGACGGCGAGCTTGTGGAGCAGGGCACGCACCAGCAGTTAGTGGCCCTGGGCGGCCGTTACGCGGAGCTTTTCGAGCTGCAAGCAGCCGGATACCGGTAGTTTGGCGCGCGCAAGCTTGTCAAACGGGATTGGGGACTGGGGATTAGGGCTTCAGGCACGAGCTGCGTTTAGGACGGTTTTCGCGAACCTCGATTATCTACGAGCCTACAGTAAGCGCAACCTGTGCCTGCAACCCCAATCCCATTTTTGACGCGCGCTTCAAGCGCCAAAAATAGACTTGAGCCATGCGCCGAAATGCAGATGGCGGCCCGGACACTCGGGCCACGGCGCGAAACTCAGGGTCCCGCTGTCTCGCTCCACCCACAGCGCAACCGGTTCCTGGTTGGCCCGATAATCCAGCCGGATCAACACACCGCTGCCGCAGGATTGCGAAAGCCCGATGTGGGCAACCGTTTCGTTGGGGTGCTCGCTCTTCGGTCCCCAGTCCTCCTGAAACTTGGCGAAGGGGTAGGCCGGACAGGGATGCGAATCCGTGCAACCCCACATCGCATAGGCCGCCTGATAATTGTGCGCGTCCAGCAAGCCTAGAAAACTCTTGGCGCGCTGTTCCTCGCCGTGATTCTTGAATACGCCGTACAGGATCAGACCGACAACCAGCAAACCAGCCAGGATGATGGAAGAAATCTTGATGATCTGGACGATGCGAGCGCGGTGTTGTTCGGCAGCCCCGTAGGCTTCCAGGTAGCTGGACATCCTGACTCTATTTTACGCCTTTATCTGAAAGATTACCGCGCGGCTTACTTCGCGGCGGTTACAGGATAGGCTTTGTTGTAGGCAGCCGTGGCTTCGGGGGTGATATCGAGAGCGGCTTTAAAGAAGAGCGTGTTGGCGCTATCTACCACGATGTCCAGCCCCTTTTCATCCGCCAGCTTCTTTACCACTTCTTGCATTCGGGTGCCCGCCCGCTGCAGGATTTCGGTGCGCTCATTTTGCACGTCTTCCTGCAAGTCCTGCTGCAAGCGCTGTAATTCACGCTGCTTGCGCGTGCCTTCGGTCTGCAACTCCGTGGTGCCCAGTTCGTTCAGCTTTCCGCTGTTCAACTGAGCCTGGATGTCCTCCAGCTCCTTTTGCAGTTTGACCATCTGATCCTGGCGGGGTTTGAATTTGGCCTCCAGGTCGGCCTGCGCCTTCTTGATATCCTCGGTCTCGAGCAGCGCCTTTTGCGTATTGATCACCGCAATCTTCACCTGAGCGCTGGCCGTGCCGATACTAGCGAGGGCCAGGACAGCGAACAACAGCTTATTCATTTGCAAAAACTCCCAGGATTTCGTCCTCCCGAAGGATCAAAAACTCGTCGCCATCGATCCTGATATCGGAGCCGGAGTATTTTCCGAACAGAATCTTGTCGCCCGCCTTGACGTCCAGGGCCGCGCGATTTCCGTCCTCCAGAAGCTTTCCGTTGCCAACGGCAACCACTTCGGCATGTTGCGGCTTCTCTTTCGCGCTGTCGGGGATGATGATGCCCCCGCGCTTGGTTTCCTGCTCTTCCAGCCGTTTGACGAGCACGCGGTCATGGAGCGGACGTAGGTTCATAAGCTGTCTCCTATACTAGGTTGGGAAAAGCGGACCGGCACAAACCCGAAGACACCCAATGTAACACAGGTGGAGGGGCTTTGGATGCGGTACAGGGACATACCATTGTCTAGACCCCGTACAGGGGTTGGCCTCCAGGCACACTTGGCTTTGTCGATTACGGATTCCCAAGTGTGTTATGCTTTAGAGGACAAAAAAGAGATTAAGTTAAGACGAGGAGTATCGATCCGAGAATGGCGCTGGCGACCGATTCAAAAAAGCAAGTAGTTGCAACATACCGAGTTCACAAGACGGATACCGGTTCGCCAGAAGTTCAGGTCGCGATCCTGAGTCAGCGCATTTTGCAACTCCAGGATCATTTCAAGACGCACCGCAAAGATCATCATTCCCGCCGGGGATTGTTGTCGATGGTCGCGCGGCGCCGCCGCCTTTTGAAATACCTGAAAAGCTGTAACCCGGAAAGATACAAGAACCTGATTCTAAGCCTGGGCATCCGTCGTTAGATGTTCGGGGTACAGGTAAACCGCCCCGGTGGGCGGCGTTCCCGCAGTTTCAAACACTCCAAAGTCTCCTCTTAGTCGCTGAAGCGCACAGGACACGGTGGTCAGAAAGGCTGCCGGGTGGTTCCGTTGTGCGCGTTTGGTAGAAACAGGTGAGCGGACAGCTCATCTGGATTAAAAGGAATTTTCAGATGCTACATACCGTAGAAATTGACCTGGATGGTCAAAAGATTACCCTGGAGACGGGCAAAATCGCGAAACAGGCCAATGGCGCCGTCGTGGTACGCTCCGGGGACAACGTTGTTTTGGTGAGTGCGTGCGCCAATGAGGAACCCAAGGCGAATGCGGCGTTCTTCCCCCTCACCGTCGATTATCGTGAATACACTTACGCCGCGGGCAAATTTCCCGGCGGCTTTATCAAGCGCGAGGGACGCCCTTCGGAGAAGGAAGTCCTCACCAGCCGGTTGATTGACCGGCCTATCCGGCCATTGTTCCCGGAAGGCTTTATGAACGAGAGCCAAGTCATCGCCATGGTGCTTTCGGCCGATCCCGAACGCGATCCCAGCACGCTGGCCATTATTGGCGCCGGCGCCGCGCTGGCCATTTCCGACATTCCGTTCCAGCATGTATTGGGCGGCGTGCGGGTTGGCCTGGTGAATGGCAAGCTGGTGGCGAACCCAAGCTACGACGAAACGCGCGAGGCGAAGGTCAATATCGTGGTGGCGGGCACCGAAGATGGCATCGTCATGGTGGAAGCGGGCGCCCAGCACGCCACTGAAGAAGAAGTGTTGCAAGCTATCGAGTACGGACATACCTGCTGCAAGAAGGTGGCTGCGGGCATCCGCGAATTGGTGGCCAAGGTTGGCAAGAAGAAATGGGAAGTGGCCCCGCCGGCGGTTAACAAGGCGCTCTACACGAGTATCGAGTCGCAGATCCGCAAAGAGCTCACCGACGCGCTGGACACCAAGAAATACCCCAAGCTCGAAAGCTACCATCGCGTTCACGAAGCCAAGAAGAAGGCCATTGAAGCGCTTCCCGAGGAACAGCAAGCCGAAGCCAAGGAACTGTTCGACAGCTTGAAGGAGCGCATCTTCCGCGACGAGATGCTGAAGGCGAAACGCCGCCCGGATGGACGGGCATTCGATGAAATCCGCAATATCGACTGCGAGGTAGGCGTGCTGCCCCGCACCCACGGCTCGGCGCTATTCACACGCGGTGAGACCCAGGCTCTGGTCACCGTGACGCTGGGCACCAAGGACGACGAACAACGTATCGAAATGTTCGATCTCAGCCAAACCTCCAAGCGCTTTATGTTGCACTACAACTTCCCGCCGTTCAGCGTCGGCGAAGTGGGATTCATGCGCGGCGCGGGCCGCCGCGAAATTGGACACGGCGCGCTGGCCGAGCGATCTATTTCGGCGGTTATTCCGGATGACAAGAAGTTCCCTTACACGTTGCGCGTGGTCAGCGACATCCTGGAGTCGAACGGTTCCAGCTCCATGGCCAGCGTTTGCGGCGGGATTCTCGCGCTCATGGACGCGGGCGTGCCGATCGCCGAACCCATTGCGGGCATCGCCATGGGCCTGGTGATGGAAGGCAAGGACTACGCCATCCTCACCGACATCGCCGGCGCCGAAGATCACTACGGCGACATGGACTTCAAAGTGGCCGGATCGCGCAAAGGCATTACCGGCCTCCAGATGGACATCAAGGTCCCCAACGTCACCACCAAGATTATGACGGAGGCTTTGGCCCAGGCCAAGGGCGCCCGGCTTTTCATCCTGGACAAGATGGTGGCCGTTATCGCCGTTCCGCGCGGTGAAATGTCGAAATACGCGCCGCGCATTTATACGCTCACCATTCCGACCGACAAGATTCGCGATCTGATTGGGCCGGGCGGCAAAATGATCCGCAGTATCGTGGACGAAACCGGTGTAAAAATCGACGTCGAAGACGACGGATCGGTCAAGATTTTCGCCTCAGACGGCGAATCCGCCAAACTGGCCATCCAACGCGTCACCGATATTTGCGCGGTTGCCGAAGTGGGCAAAACCTATTTGGGTAAAGTGGTGCGGCTGGCGGAATTCGGCGCGTTTGTCGAGATCTTCCCCGGTACCGACGGCCTGCTGCACATCAGCGAAATTTCGGAAAACCGGATCAAGGCGGTGCGGGACGAATTGAAAGAAGGCGATCAGATCCTGGTGAAGGTTCTGGCGCTCGAAGGCAACAAAATCAAGCTAAGCCGGAAGGCCGTGCTGCGCGAGCAGCGTGAAAAGCTGAAGACCCCCACTACCGTCTAGCAGGATGCTGAAAAAGGGGTTTGGCGACGACTCCCTCACTGTCGCGGTTCAGTAAACACCTGCAAACACGAGCCACGATTCTGAACCGCGCGCGTCAGCAAGCGAATTTTCGCATTTTTCAGCAGCCGTCTAAACGCAAAATCGACTGCGGGGATGCGGGCAACAGCCTGTATCCCATTGCGTCCAAAGCCGCTTACTCACGTGCGCGGTTCAGAATCGCCGTTCAGAATTGAGATTGCTTACTGAGCTGCCGCGGGAGCGGCTTTCTTGCGGGCGGCGCGGCGCTTTTCCACCGGCGGTGTCCGGTCGCTCTTCTTCAACGCGGGCAGCGCAATGGACAGCACGAATTTCTTCTCACCGTGATCGTCGAATTTGATCACGATGTACTCTTCCGTGCAGGAAGCCACGGAACCGAGACCGTATTTGTTGTGCTCGATCTGTGCACCTTGCGCGAAAGCTGGTTTGAATGCCATAGAGGGTAGCTAGTGCCTCGAAGGTATTGTAACATTTTCGGGCCTTCGCGTGTTCCATTTAAAGACTTAACCACCTAATCGCGGGTTCGAGTAAGCTGGTTAGAAAGTGCCTTCCCAGGGTCTGGCCCCGCATGTAGCCTTCACGCGCGAACGGATCCTCACCCTTCTCCTGGGCCTTCTGCTGGCCGCCTGCATAACGCGCCTGTGGCTGATGCCGTTGCCCTCCAGCTTCTGGGTAGACGAAATGGCCACCGTCTTCGTGGTCCAGCACGGAGCGAATGATCCCTCCTTCGCGGTGGCGCCCCAGGTGCCCGATTCCATTTATTACCAACTGCCCCGCGCCGCCCAATCGCTTTTCGGATTTTCGGAAGTTTCCTATCGATTGCCGTCGGTCTTGCTGATGTGCATCGCTCTTTTCCTGATGGCGCGTCTGGCAGCCCGGCTGATTCACCCCGGCGCCGCGTGGTTCGTGGTCTTCGTGTGCCTTTCCATGCGAGGCATCAACGATCAGGCCGCCGACGCACGGCCCTACGCGCTGGGCACCTGCATCGCCGCATCCAGCCTCTGGTTCCTGATCCGGTGGCTCGATTCGGCTCGCTGGTGGGATGCCGCGCTCTTTATCGTCCTGGCCGCCTTGTTATGGCGGGTCCATTTGCTGTTCTGGCCGTTTTACATCGTGTTGTTCGTCTACACGGTGGCTCGTTTGCTACGCCACGAGACACGCGCCGGCTGGCTTCCGACGCTGGCCGTATTTATCCTCCTGGGCGTGGCCCTCGTTCCGGTGCTGATGGACGCGCTGAATCTTTTTCGGCACGCCACCTCGCACGTCATCGTGGCGCTCCCCACGCTGCGCGACCTGCGCGTCCAACTTAAATTCGGAATCATCCTGATCTGCGGCGTGGGCGCCTTTCTTTTGGGCCGCTGGTTCCACTGGCCTCGCGCGGCAAACTTCACGCTCAGCAGTTCCGTGCTCCTGATTGCAGCCTGGTGGCTCTTGCAGCCGCTCGCATTGTTTGCGGTCTCTCTGGTGACGGGCAGCAGCATGTTCGTGGCGCGTTATCTCTATCTCGGCCTGCCTGGAGCGGCGCTGGCCGCAACCCTGGCCGCCGCGTATTTTATTCCTCCAGCCTTTTGGAGGCCGCTGTCCCTCGTTTTCGCCGTTGGCGTGCTGCTCATGCTGGGCCAATGGCGCCAGGCTTGGCCGATGCATCACGGCTCCGATTGGCGGCTGGCGGCACACACCATCGATGAATGGGCCCGGAACAATCCCAACACCCCCGTCCTGTGCACCAGTCCTTTCATCGAAGCCCGCCCGCCTGTGTGGCAGCCGTCCTATGCGCTACCCGGTTTCCTCTATTGCCATCTACCGGTTTATCCGTTCCGCGGAAAGCCCTACCTGCTGCCGTTTGAAAGCTCTCCGGAAGCCAAGCGCTACGTGCAAAGCTTGACCGATGGCACGCTCACCGCGTCCGGCCGCTTCTTCATTTACGGAGGCTCTGGCAGCGTTCGCTACTGGCGCAATTGGTTCTCCATTCAGCCCGAGTTTTCCTCCTGGCACCGCGAACGATTGGGACCGTTCGGCGACGTAGTGGTGGAGCTGTTCGAAAAACGCCATCCGGCTCGCTCCACACCTCCCACAAGCCCCCGGCCCTCCGTATAATATAGGCGTTGGCAGAATGCTCGATTTAAAGAAGAAGTTGGAAGAAGAAATAGCCGCACTCGATATGGAATTGCGGGTAGATCTCCCTCGTGAGATCTCCAAGGCACGCGCTCATGGCGATTTAAGCGAGAACGCCGAATATCACGCCGCCAAAGAACGCCAGGGCATGGTAAATGCGCGCTTGGGCCAACTCCGGGCGCGTTTGCGCATGCTATCCATGGTGGACATGTCACGGATCCCGCGCGATCGAGTGGGCCTCGGCTCCTGGGTGACCGTGCTCGATCTTACCAAGGACGAAGAGGTCACCTACCAGCTGCTCACCAGTGAAGAAGCGGACGTGGCCCAGGGCCGCATCTCAACCACTTCGCCGATTGGCAAGGCTCTGCTGGGCAAGCAGGTGGGGGACACGGTAAAGGTTATGATTCCCGGAGGCACCCGTGAGATGGAAATCACTAAGCTGACCACCATTCACGACGAGCCCGCATGAGCTTCTTTCGAGTTAAAATCGAGAAGGGCCGTCTGGCATGACCTATACCCGCGCGATCGGCGTCTCGTGCAACAAAGTAATTCTCCTCATCGTCCGCGGACTCGCTCTCTCAAAAATCCACCCGAATGTTCTGACCTTCCTTGGCTTGGTGATCAACATCGTGGCCGCCGTGCTACTGGCTGCCGGGCAGTTTCGTTCGGCCGGTTTTGTCATCATCGGCGCGGGACTTTTCGACATGGTGGATGGGCGAGTGGCGCGTGAAACCAATCAGGTGACCCGCTTCGGCGGATTTTTCGATTCGGTCCTGGATCGTTACTCCGATCTCGCCCTGTTGATGGGGTTGCTGGTTTATTACGGCATCATCAACCGGCCGTTCTATGTGGTGCTGACCGCGGTTGTGATGGCTGGGTCGGTAATGGTCAGCTACACGCGCGCGCGCGCCGAAAATACCATCCCCAGCTGCAAGGTCGGCTTTATGGAGCGGCCAGAGCGCGTGGTGCTGCTGATCATCGGCGCGTTGTTCTATCACATGGCGCAGGTGTTGTGGGTGATTGCCGTGCTGTCCAACATCACCGTGATTCACCGCATGGTGTTTACGTATCAGGAAGCCAAGCGCCTTGAAGAAGCCCAGCTTCGTCCGGCTACTCTGCCGCCAGGCGATCCAGCGCTTCACCGCTGAGCCGGTAGCCCGTCCATTCGTCCAACGCGGCGGCGCCCAGGCTGCGATAAAACTCGATGGAAGGCGTGTTCCAATCCAACACCGACCATTGCAGCCGCCCGTATCCGCGCTCCACGGCAATCCTGGCTAGTTGCGCGAGCAGCGCTTTGCCGATTCCTTTTCCCCGGTACTCAGGCTCCACGAAAAGATCTTCCAGATAGATGCCCGCCTTTCCCAGAAACGTGGAGAAATCGCGAAAGTACAGTGCGAAGCCCACCGGCTCTTCAGCCCAGTAAGCCAGCAGCACTTCGGCCACGGGATTGGCACCGAACACATGCTCGCGAATGTGCTCTTCGGTGGCCACCACCTGGTGCGACAACTTCTCGTACTCCGCCAGCTTGCGAATGAAGCTCAAAATAAGAGGAACGTCGCGCTCGGCGGCGGGGGCGACGCGCAGTGGATTGCTCACGCTAAGGCCTCCACGTGCGCTCGAATCCCCGACGCAAGCCCGGTCAGGCTGTACCCACCCTCCAGCACCGATAGCAAACGGCCGCCGGCATGTTTGTCCGCGATCTCGCGCATCACGCGGGTCAGATCCGCGAAGTCGGCGTCGGAAAGCAGAAATCGTCCCAACGGATCGCCGGATCTGGAATCGAAACCCGACGATATCAGCACCAGCTCGGGCTTTACTTTTTCCGCCGCGGCCATCAACTGCTCCTGAAACGCGCCCAGAATTTCCTTGCGTCCGGAGCCCGCTGGGAACGGGCAATTCAGCGTCATGCCTTCACCGGCGCCCTCGCCGCGGTCGGTTCCCGGACCGGTTCCCGGATACCACGGCGATTGATGCGTGCTGAAGAAAAAGACCGTACCGTCGGTATAGAAGATATCCTGCGTCCCGTTGCCGTGATGGACGTCCCAATCGGCGATCAGAACGCGTCCGATGCCATGCTTCTTTTGTGCGTAACGTGCCGCAATCGCAACCGTGTTGAATATGCAGAAGCCCATGCCGCGCACGGGCGTGGCATGATGGCCCGGCGGCCTACCGATGCTGATGGCGTTGGAAACTCGCTTCGCGACGATTGCATCAACCGCGTTCAACGCCTGCCCGGTGGCACGCAACGCCGCATCCCAGGATTTCGGGGAGACGATGGTGTCGCCCGTGCTCAGCTCGTGCAAGCCTTCGAGGATCTCGCGTTCGGCGAGTTGGATGTACTGGCGCGAGTGGCACAGCGCGAGTTCGTCGTGATTAGCCAGGCGCGGCGCCATCGGTACCAGTTCCAGACCGCGTAGCGCGCCCACCGCCGCGTCGAATCGCGCAGGCTGCTCAGGATGCTCTGGACCTGTTAGATGCTCTTTACAAATTGGATCCGCGGCAAGCCCTGTCATTACCTCCCAAATTCTAGCAGTCCGAACGAGCCCGGCTGCACCCTACGGCGCGGCCGAGCCTTGGCGTCGCCTTCAGCGGGAGGCAGCATCTCAACTTGCGCCACGGAGAGATAGACGGTGTGAGTCTTAGGATCCAGGGCCATGGTTCGCGCGCCCGCTTCCGTCTTCACGTTTTCTACCACGGTATATTTGTCGGGAGAATCTTCGTGGATGACCGTGAGGACGCCGTCCCGCCCGCAGGAATTCGAATACATATTTCGTTTCCGGATCGAACCACGTCGCGTCCACTCCGGCTCCAATCGGCACCGTAGCTACAACCTTGCCCGTATCGGCGTCCATCACCGACATGATCTTGTTATCGCAGCCGGAAAAGATGCGGCGGGTCTTGGTGTCCATAGCCATGCCCGACGGCTCCTCACACGGCGCAAGCGGCCACTTGTTGAGCACCTTCAGAGCCTTGGAATCGATCTCCATCACCTCGCTCTTGTCTTCGATATTGACGTAGACATGGCCCTTGTCGTCGGGCGCGGGAAACTCCGGCTTCCCTTCCAGCGTAACCGTTCCGGCCAGCGTTCCCTTCTCGGCGTCCACGGCGGTTGCGCTGGCGCCGCGGCCATTGAACGCGAAGACGCGCTTGCTTGCTGGATCGTAAATGATCCCGTCCGGATTCATCCCGGCCGCAACCTCGCCCACTTTCTGGAGAGTGGTCAGATCGAAAACCACCACTTGATTCGCCCCGCCGTCGCTGATGAAGCCACGGTTGAATTCGCGCACGATGGCGATGCCGTGCACCAGCTTGAGGCCCGTGATAGTGCCCGTGACTTCGCCCTTCTTGCCGTCCACCACATCCACTTGGCTGCCGTGAGAAACGAAGATGCGGCCTGTGGCAGGATCGGTGGTCAGGTAATCCCAGAATCCGTCGCCGGGAACGGGAATCTTTTTGATGAGGTGATAACCGCTTTGCGCGAACACAACGGCCAAAACAACCAGCAATAAGGCGCTTCTCCGCATGGTGGCCATCTTACTACAACGCTCTGAAGATTTGATGAAAGTTACCGCGACGCACGTAAGGGCCGCTTTGGAACCGGAAGTTTCGACACCGAAATTGATTGGCCCGGGCCCGCGCATGCCTTCCACCGAGATCCGCCACAAGCCCGGCTCCGGATTCGGCACCCTAAAACTCTTCGGATTGGTTTCGCCCGAATATCCCGTGGTGTCGGCATACGCGGCGTAATGCCGTCCGCTGGGGCTCATCAAATGCAGGTCCAGATCGCCCGGCGTGCCAGACCATGAGAGCGCAACCTCCAGCACTTTCGATTTGCCCGACACCGCGATCACTTCGCTCCACCATTGCTCTACGGAAACCGATCCAGAAAACTGCTCTTCTGCCGGGGAGCGCATGGTCGCCGCTCCTGCCGGCGCGCCCCCGCCCGCAACCGTCCGCCGCGAACCGCAATCGCACAGCGGCGATGCATTGCTCGAGACTACGGTTCGGTAGCCGCCGCCTCGCGACCAATCCGGCAAATCCTCGAACTGGAACGGAACGCTCCACGACGAAATGGGAAGCTCCCTGGTCACGCTGACGTGAACGTGATAGCCGCCGCCTTCACCCAGCGTATAGCCGCTGTTTCCAGCCGTCGCCAGCGCCTGACCTTGCTCCACGTGCTCGCCGTTCCTCACCACGAACGTGCCGGTGGCCAGATGCGCGTAGTGGCTGAATTCGCCGTTGCCATGGTCGATAGTGATGTAGTTTCCAAAGGAATGATGCCGGTGATCCTGCTGGAGGCCCAAATCGTGCGTGTAGGCGATCCCGGCCTTCATCGCCACCACGCAATTTCCCGCGCGCGGCGCGATATCGAAAGCGTGCAGGCTGTTGCCCCAATGCGAGAACGTACCGTACGGTCCTTGCGTGATGATCCACGGCACTCCCGCCGCGGTGGGCAACTTGTAGCCATCGGTGGCAATGAGAAACTGCGCAGGCCGGCTCATGCGCCCGTCCGGACTCTCCACAATGACCCAGTATTCGTTGGCCGGCAACCCCGCGTAGTGCACGGTTAATTGATTCGCTGTCGCCTCGCGCGCCTGCAAGCTGGCCAGATACGTCCATCCGCCCGCCGGCTTGTACTGTGCGATCAGGACGTTCGAACCTGGCTGAAAATTCTTCCCGCGCACCGTGAAATCGATCTCCTGTGCCGGTTGTCCAGGCTGGGTCACACCAGGCTGGGTCACACAGGCTGGGTCACACCAGGCCAAGTCACGCTTGTAATAACGGGGCCGCCATTATCCACACTGCCCGCGATGGTGAAACTCCGGGAAAACGCCACCGCTCCATTCGCTACCGCGCGCACTGTCCAGTTGCCGGGCTGAGACGCCGTCGCGAATCCCGCGATCGGAAGCTGCGCCGTGAAGCACAACTCGCCCGCATTGGGCAGCTCGCCATAGTCTGCCGTCGTCGAGATCGCGCCCGTGGGATCCAGCCATTCCACCCGCAACTGGTCGCCCGCTCGCACTTGCAACGCAATGAACCACACAAACGCTTGCCGGTCCACCGGCTGAAAAGCCGAAACCGCTCTCGGCTCCGCGCAGGATTGATCGTTGACCGATGCCGCCGTGCGGCCATTATGCACCGTGAGGGCCCATGCGGCAGGGGAAAGCAAAACGGTCCCAAGAATCGCGACCCAGAGTATGAAGACTGCCGAGGAACGCACCTATGGGTTCTATCGACCCGGCGGCCCTTCAACTTGAGTAGAGTACCTACCTTACAGGTGGGGCCCTATGTTTGTGGAAACCGCACCCGGAACGCCGAGCCTCGTCCCTCCACGCTCTCGGCTTCGATGCTCGCATGATGACGTTGGGCGATCCACTGCGCGATTGAAAGCCCCAGCCCCGCGCCGCCGGCCTCCCGATTGCGCGACTCGTCCACGCGATAGAAGCGCTCGAATACGTGGGGCAGCGCCGCGCCGGGAATCCCGATGCCCGTATCGCGGACGGTTACAGTGGGGCCGGACGAATCCATCGCCACCGATACCGTAATATGCCCGCCCGGGGGCGTATATTTCACGGCGTTATCCACAAGAAGCAGCAAGAGCCGCCGCAGCGCCGGGTCGTTCCCGTCCACGTATACCGGCTGTTCGGGAGCCTCGGTGGAGATGGCGAGCTGCCGCTCCCGCGCCAGAATCTGCCCCTGTTCGCACACATCGCGGACCAGCGGCGTCAGCTCCACCCGATCCAGCGGCAGCGTTGGCAGGCCCGCGTCGGCCCGCGCCAGCAGCAGCAAATCCTCGATCAGCCGCGTGGTTCGATCCGAGTCGTCGATGATGTGCCTGAGCGCCTGGCGATATGTCTCGGTAGATCGCTCGCGACGCAACGTCAGCTCCGCCGTTGCCCGAATCAACGCGACCGGCGTACGCAGCTCGTGCGACGCGTCGGCCGTGAATTGCGACAGCCGCCTTACCGCGGATTCCAGGCGCTCCAACATACCGTTCCAGGTTTCGGAGAGCCGCGCTAATTCGTCCCCCGCCGCCGGCACTTCCAACCGCTGCGAAAGATTCTCGATTCCGATAGTCCGCGCCGCGCGCGTGATGGCATCCACCGGAGCCAGCGCCGTCCGGCTGATCCAATATCCCCCCAACGATGCGATCAACAGCACGGCCGGCGCGGCCCACAGCAGCACTTCACGCAAACGCCGCAGCGTCAGCTCCACTTCTTCCATCGGCGCGGCAACCGAGATCATGTACCGTTGTCCCTGCACAACAGTGTGCGTCGCATAGGATCGATATAGCTTGCTGCCACGCGGCAAACCGTTGCCGATCACCGTATCCCCTCGGGGGTCCCGTACTTCGATGAAGCGGCCTTCGGGAGTCGCCTCTACATATTCGGAAAGTTCTTCCTTCAGATGTCCGGGATTCGATGGCTCGTATTCGCCCTGCAACACCGTCTCGACACCCTTAGCTTGAGCCACCAGCGATTCGTCGATCGTGGCCGTGAGCCGATGGTTCACCACCACCCAGATACTAACGCCGAACAATGCCAGCCCGGCCGCCAACACCGCCGAATACCATAGCGTCAGCCGCGCACCGATGGACCAGCGCATCACGCTTCCGCCCGCAAGCAATAGCCCACGCCCCGCACCGTCTGTATCAGCTTCATCTCGCCATCTATATCCACCTTGTCGCGCAACAGCCGGATGAACGCGTCCAGTGTGTTGCTGCGCACTTCGGAGTCGAATCCCCACACCGATTCGATCAGATTTTCCCTCGTCACCACGCGCCCCGCGCGCTTGATCAGCAGCTCCAGCAGCCCGTATTCGGTGCGCGTCAGAGCGATCTTCCGGCCCCCGCGTGTTACCTCGCGAGCCGCTGGATTCAGCGAAAGATCGGCCACCTGCAGTACCGGCGGCTGCGGTATCGCGCCGCGCCGCGACACCGCTCGCAAACGCGCCAGCAATACTTCGAAAGAGAACGGCTTCACCAGGTAATCGTCGGCGCCGAGGTTTAAGCCCTCCACGATATCCGGCGTGGCATCGCGCGCCGTCAGCATCAGGATCGGCGTCTGGTTCCGCGCCGCGCGCAGCTTCCTGGCGACGGAAAATCCGTCCAACCCCGGCAGCATCACGTCCAGCACGATGGCATCGAATGTGTGCGACTCGGCCATCGCCAGCCCGTCGCGCCCGTTGCCCGCCAGCACCACGGAGTGGCCCTCTTCCTCCAGGCCCTGCCGCAGCAGTTCCGCCATGCGACGCTCATCCTCCACTACCAGCACCTGCATGATCTATGCCTACATGCTAACCCTGGTACCTGAAGTTTTGCTGCAAACCTGGGGGGAAGCGGTCACCCGAACTTGCTAAAAATTGCAGCGTATGGCCCAACTGAAATTCACGGCCGTATACATGAAGGTGCCGAAGGCTATGTCGCATTCGTCGAAGAGCTCGCGCTGGCGTTCGGAGCCGGGTCTCAGATGCTGCAGCCGCTGGCCATCGCTGTCATTGGTGGAATTGCCGCTTCCATTGTTCTCTCTCTAATCGTGACGCCAGCCGTGCACTACTATTTGCAGAAGAAAAACCCGAGGTAGTACGTTGAGCTAGTACGAAGCGCCGAGGGTTCGATGGGTCATCGTCATCAACATCGCCAACAAAACGATGAGGCCGGCATACTGCATCAACACCATGTTGTCGTCCTCAGCCGGGTAATCGCGGCTAAAGAGCCTGTAGCCGGCGCCGAGGGCAATTAAGAGGAGAATCGTTTGGTGAGTGACGGCCCACATCGCCACCGCCACGCCTCCGGCAATCAAACGCTGCTTCCTGGTGAGGGCGCGAAAACCCCGGCCTCCATCCAACTGCCAAATAGGAAGGAGATTGAAAAGGTTTAGCCACGCGGCTGTGTACGCGATGGCGTACCAGATTGGAAGTCCAGTGGCGATGGCGGCCAGCCAGGCCGCAATTGCCGAACCCAATCCCCAAATCGGACCCGCCAGCCCGACGCGCGCGTCTTCACCCACGTTGCCCGGATATTGCTTCATTCGCACGATGGCGCCGATGAACGGAATGAACATTGGCGCGCTGGCCGCGATGTTGTACTTGCGCAGCGCCATCACGTGGCCCATTTCGTGGATGTAGATGCACATGACGAAACCGAGTGCGAATCGCCAGCCGAAGAGCGACCAATACACCGCGAAAAACGCCAGCATGCTGACCAAGGTGGTGATCTTGGTTAGACCCAGCAGCAAGAGTTTGAATTTCGATAGGGCGACCAATAAGAACGTGCCGATTGGCCCTAACTTCGCAAGCCGCTTCTTCCAGGCGCTCTTGTCTGAAAGCTGCAGGTCGATGTTTTCGATGCGCGTCTTCGTCAAACGATACTCGTCGGAGTCCGGCGGCAACAGCTCCAGCGCCTTAACCCAGGCTTGCCTGGCGCCCTGCCAATCGCGCGCCTGCCCCGCGAGTTTGGCGTGCTGCACCAGCGCGTCGAGATCCTGCTGCTGGGTGAGCGTCATAGCTGGTCGAACAGGTCGCCGAGGCGGATGGAAAAGCCGGGGATTAAGCTGGATTGAAAAATGCCGCTTTCGTCGAGAATGGCGCGGCCACCGACGGAATAAAAGTATGCCTCGCGGGAATCGATAGAGAAAATCCACACTTCGCGGGTGCCACACCTCCGGTAGCGATGCGCTTTTCCGACGAGATTCTCGAAGGTATCGTTCTGGGAAACAATTTCAATCGCCAAGTCTGGAACGAATCGCTGAACGCGCAGATTGGGATCGACCAATTTTGCCTTCTTGGGTCCGAAGAACGTCACATCGGGACCGTGAGCGTTCTCACCAAATTGATATTCTTGTTCACCGACGACTCTGCCGAGCTTGTGTTCCCTAACAAAGGGAAAAAGCATCGCAATCAGCAGGTCTCGAAGACCATTGTGATTCGGAGTATTTCCTGACACATCCACCAGCTCTCCGTCGACCAGCTCATGGTAGTACGCTAGCTCGTGCGGAAGCTTTTCAAAGTCGTCAATGGTAAGCGGGCTGACGAGCTGCACAACCCTATTTTAGCTCCACCACCGTTGCGCCCGTTCCGCCCTCCGCGGGCGTGGCTGGATAGTACTTTTCGACGTGCGGATTGGTCGCCAGTAATTCCGCAATCATTCGTTTCAAAATTCCCATGCCGTGTCCATGCACGATGCGCACCCGATCCACCGACGCCATGGAAGCGGTATCCAGAAATTTGTCCACTTCTTCGCGCGCTTCTTCGGCTCGTTTTCCGATAATGTTGATTTCGCGGTAGGTGACATCCCAGCGCGGCCCGGCCTCATAGGAAACATTCTTAGGTAAGCGCGCGCTCTCAGGCGCCGCGGGCAAAACTTCCTCCACGTCGTCGGTTGTGATCTGCATCCTCATCAAGCCCGCTTCCACCTCCAGCAATCCGCCCGAAAGTTTGCGACGCACCCGCGCCGGCTCACGAACGCCTTTCAACCGCACCCGAGCGCCCTCCTCGATCGCCAAGACCGGCTGCCGATGCACGGGCGCTTCTCCAAACACCGCTACTCGAGCCTTCTCCTCAAACTCGCGCTTGCTTTTCGCCACGCGACGTTCCGCCTGCTCGGCTGCTTTGCGCTGCTCCGCTCCAGCCAGCACCTTGCGAATCAGCTCCTGGTTCTGCGTTTCGAACTCGGCTAACGCGGACCGCAACCGGTCGTCCAATTCTTTGAACTTGGCCTTTTCGCGCTGTTCGAATTCCTTCCCGAGCGTCTGCTCGCGCGCTTCCAATGCCTGCCGCTGTTCCCGCAAGTCCTGTTCTTCAACCGCCGTTCTACGCAGCCGTTGATGCAGTTCGTTCAGGAAAACCGCGATGTCGCGCTCGCTGGTGGACATGCGCTGGCGCGCCCGCGCGATCAGATCCTCGGAAAGCCCCAGCCGGCTGGCGATTTCCAGGCCCGCGGATTTCCCCGGCGCGCCCAACTGCAAAACGTAAGTCGGCTGCAGCGTCTTGTCATCGAAGCCCATGGAAGCATTCACAACACCCTCGGTGGTGGCGCCATAGATTTTGAGCGCCAAAAGATGAGTGGACGCGAAAGTGAATGCGCCATGCGCGCGGAACGATTCGAGAATCGCGACGCCCAAAGGCCCGCCTTCTTCCGGATCCGTCGCGCGTCCCAGTTCGTCCAGCAATACCAGCGATTGCGGCGTAACAGTCTCCAGCATCTCCCGCACGCGAGCGATGTGGCCCGAAAAGCTGCTGAGGCTTTCCTGAATCGATTGCTGGTCGCCTATTTCCGCCAGCACCTGCTCAAACAGCGGGAACTCCGCTTCCGCCGCCGGCACCGGCAGCCCCGCTTGTGCCATCAAAGCCAGCAACCCAACCGTCTTCATGGAAACGGTTTTGCCCCCGGTATTGGGCCCGCTGATCAATAGCGTTCGCTGCCGGTCGTCCAACGCGAGCGAAATAGGAAGGATCGGCTTTTTCTGCCGGCGAAGCACGTCTTCGAGCAACGGATGCCGAGCGTCCCGGAGTATCATCCGCCGGTCCTTTTCCGAGCTGAACAGCGGAATGACGCATGCGAAGTCGGAGGCAAATTCGGCTTTTGCGAACAGCAGATCCAGCCGCCCGATGGCCGCCACCAGAGCCTGGATCTGCGGCCCATTGGTCCTCAGCAGTTCCGTCAACTCGCGCAAAATGCGCGCCACCTCGCGCTGTTCTTCTTCGCGCAGGCGCACCAGTTCGTTGTTCAAGTCGATGGTCTCGAGCGGCTCGACGAAAAGCGTGTGCCCGCTGCTGCTGGCACCATGAATCACTCCGTAGACTTTCCGTTGCTGCCCCGCCACCACCGGTACCACGAAGCGATCGTTTCGCAGCGTGATAAATTCTTCCTGCAGTGTGCCGTCGTCGCGATGCGCCTTCACAAATCGCTCGAGCGAGGTTTGAATCTGCCTCTGCTGCCGTTCGATGTCCCGGCGCAACCGATTCAGGGCCACGCTAGCGTCGTCTGCCACGGAGCCATCCGCCAGGACTTTGCCGCGTAGATCGCGCAGAATGGGCCGAGGGTCAGCGGTGGCCGCCATCTGAGCCGCCAAGCGTGGATATTTTTCCGCCGCCAGATGCAGCGCGGCCCGGACTTCGCCGGCCTCTTCGATCAGCCGGGCCAGCTCGAGAATCTGTTTCGGCTCCAGCATTGCGCCTTCGATGCGCAGGATGGTGAGCGCCGCCGACACATCGGGAATAGAATTGAATCGCAGCCGGATGGCCGAGCCTCGAGCCGCGGCTTGCGGCTGCCGCGACGCTCCCAGGTAGGCAATGGCCTCCGCCACGTCCGCCAGCGCGCTTTCCAAGACCGCGCGATCCGTATGCGGCTCAAGCTTTTCCAACTCCGCCCGGCCCAGCGGGCTGCCCACGTAGCGCCCCACCAGTGCGCGCAGCGGTTCGAATTCCAATAAATCAGCGCTGAAGTTTTGCAAAGGCTCTCTCGATCACTGCCAAGGTTCCCTCTGTAAGACGATACTGGCCCAGGTTCTGTTCCGCCACCCATTCCACGCGGCTGGCATCGCTGGCGGCGGCCGGCTCTCCGCTCAACCGGCGGCACAAATAATCGATCAAAACATAGTGATACTCCGGTTTGCCTTCGGCGTCAGGCATGATCCGCTCAAAGATTTCGAACATCGCGTACGGTTCCACATCGAGACCGGTCTCTTCCTCCACTTCGCGGCGAATCGCAGCCTCCAGTTTCTCCCCCGTTTCGACGATGCCTCCTGGGATGGACCAGTAGCCCTTGAGCGGTTCGGTGCCGCGCTCAACCAGCAAGATCTTTCCGCCTTCAAAAATCAAAGCGCCTACGCCGAGGAACGGACGCGAGGGATATCGCCGGCTGTCCTCGCTAGTGCCAGCTTGGTTAATAGGAGATCCCTTTCACGTCCAATCGCGCGCGATAGACCGAAGTCCGCGCCGTGATATAGAGCGATGCCAGGTCCGGATCGCCGAATGTGCAGTTGGACGGAGTCTCTTCGGTGGGAACCGTCCCTAGCGGCTTGCCTTCCGGCGAATACACCTGAATCCGATTTGCTGCTACGTACAGATTGCCCTTTTCATCTATGCAAATCCCGTCGGGAACTCCCTCGATGCCGGAAATCAAGGTGTGTTCATTCGAGGCCGCGCCGCTCTTGTCCAGATCGTACGCGCGCACATTCCGCTCGTCGGAGTTGCTGACGTAAAGGGTCCGTCCATCCGGCGCCAGCGCGATGCCATTGGGCCTGCCTTTCGGTTTGGCGATCACTTCCAATTCGCCTTTGCGGGAAATGTGATACACGCCGAAAAAGTCCAGCTCGCGAGTGTCCTGCTGGTTACCGAAGGCCGGGTCGGTAAAGTAGACATCGCCCTCCTTGCGAACCGCCAGGTCGTTCGGGGCGTTCAACCGTTTGCCCTGCCAGCGCTCCGCCAGGATTTCTACTTTGCCCTTCTTGTCGGTGCGGGTAACGCGCCGCGAATGGCTTTCGCAGCTGTAAAGACGGCCTTGTGCGTCGAATCGATTGCCGATGGCCCCGGTGGAGTCCGCGCGGAAAACGCTGGGCGTGTCGCCCGGTGCGAACTGCATCAGTTTGTTGTTTGGAACGTCGCTGAAGATCAGGAAACCCATGGGCGACCAGGCCGGACCCTCCGCGAAGACGTAGCCGGTGGCTACCTTATCAATCCGGATATTGACGAAGTCCTGAGCAGCCGCGCTCGAGGCCAACATTAGAATCGCGAAGAACAGCCTCACGTACCGATAAGGGTATCAAAGGAACAACGAGCGAGAACAACGAGCGGGAACAACGAGCGGGAACAACGAGCAGGAAGAACGGGCGGGTTGCGTAGCCCGGCTAGTACAAATGCGCCGGCCGAGATGAAGGTCCGTTGCGCAGGCTCCCTCCGGTTGGGATACAATCTGCCAATGGCTCGCACTGAAAAGTACGCGGCGTGCCTCGCTGTAGCCATTTTTGCGTGCTCCCCCTGTTGGGCGTTCCAGGCGTCCGGCGTCGATACCGCGGTGTCCATTCTTCCCCGTTTCCGGCCAGCCGTTTCTACTGGCGAATCTATTTTCCCTAAGGCTGATATTCGCGTCGACTCGGCCCTGGTATTGGTGCCGGCTCAGGTGACCAATGTCCTTGGCACTCCGATTACCAATTTGCATAAGGGAGACTTCCAGGTCTTCGAAGACGGAGTGGAGCAACCGATTACAAACTTCTCCCAGGAGGACGCGCCCCTGTCCATCGGGTTGCTGTTCGATATCAGCGGCAGCATGCGAAGCAAGATCAAGAAGGCCACCGAAGCGGCAGCGGCCTTTTTCAAGACGTCCAATCCGCAAGACGAGTTCTTCCTGATCGAATTCAGCGATCGGCCGAAATTGACGGTGCCCTTCACTTCAGACTCCGACGAAGTGTACGATCGGATTGCGCACACCAAGCCGTTCGGCCGCACCGCGCTGCTGGATGCCATTCACCTGGCTATGGGCCAGATGAAGCACGCCGTGAATAACCGCAAAGCGCTCATCATCGTTTCCGACGGCGGAGACAATCGCAGCCGGCACACGGAACGCGAGATCAAGAACGCAATGCTCGAATCGGACCTGGAACTCTATGCGATGGGTATCTTCGACCCCGAAGACGCGCCCAAGCATTCGCTTGAAGAACAACACGGCCCCCAGCTTCTGGAGGAGCTCGCCGATGAGACCGGCGGCCGTGCATATCCGGTAATCAGCCTGAACGATCTGCCTTCCATCAGCGCCCGGATCGGCAATCAACTTCGCAATCAATATCTGCTCGGTTACTCGCCGCTG
This sequence comes from Bryobacterales bacterium, assembly GCA_963747945.1. GTDB lineage: Bacteria > Acidobacteriota > Terriglobia > Bryobacterales > Bryobacteraceae > Palsa-89. The sequence continues at coordinate 120,988 of CAVVHB010000018.1, read as the reverse complement.
AAGACCGAGCGCGATGGAAAGTACCGCAACATTAACGTTAAAGTAACTCCCCGGGTGGGATTACACGACTTACGAGTATATTATCGTCACGGATATTATTCGCCCGGGTTGTAACTGCGAGTTAACTGAGTTACCAGCGGAAGCCGAACGTTACTGGCACGTAGTCGCCACGTTCACCGTTGTTTAGAAAGATGTGTACATAGCGTGCCTCAGCGAAAACCTTACCGTGCCATTTGGTGCCCAAAGCTACGCCCATGCCGGCATTCCATCCAGGCTTATTCACCGAATACGCGTCCCCAAAAGAGGGAATAACGAGAGGGAAAGAACCGGCGAATGAATTCGTGACCACGCCCGTCGGCGCCGAGAACTGCTGGTACCAGTGATAAAGGCCGCCGCCACCAATGGCGTAAAGGTCAAAGTGGCTCCTGGGCGTGAGATGGATGATTGGGTCCACGGTGGCGGAAAAAACGTGGATATCGCCACCTGAGAACCCGCTGCTCCCTAACGCCGCCCCGTTCATGCCCATGGAATTGTAATCGAGCTGGCCCATGACGCCGATGTAATTGGAGAAGTTGTAGCCTACCCCGCCTTGCACGTTCCATCCGTCGTTCAAGTACCTTCCCGTGTTGCCCACCGGCTGTGTGAAGCCAGCGCCAAGGTCGAACGAAAAATGGGATACTTCTTGCGCACTCAAACTTCCGACGCAAAGAAAACTGAAACAACTTACAAAAGCGATTTTGTTCATTTGTAATAACCTCATGCCCTTTTAGACCGGCAGCTTCCGCTACGGGTTTCGTTAGACACGGTTACTCGCGAGTTAGAAAGCCCTTAGCTCCAATAACTTCGATCCAGACTTCGGTATTGCACAGCTTCGGCTAAGTGCTTGGCCGCGACAGATTCGGAGTTGTCGAGATCGGCGATGGTGCGGGCAGCTTTCAGGATTCGATCGTGAGCGCGGGCGCTCAAGCCCATGCGGCGCACCGCCATTTCGAGCGTTCGCTCACCGGCTTCGTCGAGAGCGCAGAAGGTTCGGAGCAGGCGCGCGGGAATGCGGGCGTTGTAGAACCCGCGACGGCGCTGAATGGCGCGAGCCGCCTCCACTCGAGCACGCATTTCAGCGGACGTGGCGCCATGGTCCTTGCCGCGCAGCTCCTTGTAGGCCACGGCTGGCACTTCTACGTGCAGATCGATGCGATCCAGCAACGGTCCGCTCACCTTGCTCAGGTAGCGTTGAATGATTGCACCGGTGCACCGGCATTCGCGCGTCGGATCCGAGAAGTAGCCGCAGGGGCAGGGGTTCATGGCGCCGATCAGAATAAAGTCCGAGGGGAAAGAAAGGGTCATATTGGTCCGCGCCAGTGTGACCGAGGATTCCTCCAGAGGTTGGCGCAACATTTCAAGGACGTTGCGCGGAAACTCCGGCAGCTCGTCCAGGAACAGAACGCCATTATGCGACAGGCTGACTTCGCCGGGGCGCGGTGTTCCGGAGCCGCCGCCAATGAGCCCCGCGTCCGAAACGGTGTGGTGCGGCGAACGAAATGGCCTGCGAGCCAACAATCCAACGCCGCGCGGAAGCAGCCCCGCTACGCTATGGATTTGCGTAGTCTCGATGGATTCCTGAAAGGTGAGAGGCGGAAGAATTCCAGGGAATCGTTTCGCGAGCATGGTTTTGCCGGAGCCTGGAGGCCCGATCATCAGCACGTTGTGACCACCGGCGGCTGCCACTTCGAGAGCCCGCTTGGCGCTGGTTTGGCCACGGACATCGCGAAAATCGGAGAGCGGTTCTTCGGAAGGATTAGTGGCCGCCGCGACGGACGACGTGGGCTGGAACTGATCGGGTTGATTGAGGTATGTCACCACTTCGGCCAGATGCCGCATGCCGAACACTCGCACGCCTTCGGTTACCGCGGCTTCGGCGGCATTATCGAAGGGAACAAGCAGATTCGGGATCCCCTGGCGGCGGGCACAGACGGCGATGGAGAGCGCGCCGCGCACCGGCCGCAGAGTGCCATCGAGCGACAATTCGCCCACCAGCATGTACTCATCCATAGATCCGTCAGGCCGGCCGACGGTTCCCATCGCGCCCAGGATGCCGAGCGCCATGGGCAGATCGAAACCCGCGCCTTCCTTGCGGACGTTGGCGGGCGCCAGGTTAATGGTCACGGATTTGTTGGGGTAACCGAAGCCCGAATTCAGCAGCGCGGACTTGATACGCTCCCGGCTCTCCCGCACGGCGGTATCGGGCATGCCGACAGTGATGAAATCGCGCGCGTTGCCGCCGGGGTACATATCCACTTCGACGTCAATCAGGTGCGCTTCGATTCCAAAGACAGCCGCACTGCGGGTCCGGAAAAGGGCCATCGCTTAGGGAGTGGCTATTCCACGGAAAATGTCTCGCGAGTTTCGTACATTTGGTGGCCGATGTTGTCTTGAACGGCCAGTACGATGGTGTATTTCCCGAGCGGCTGGTCTTTTGCGAGATTCAGATTGAGCTCGCCGGGCTGATAACGCTGCGGATAGTAAGTCTGGATTTTTTGATTCGCGGCTTCTGGCTGGGTATAGGCCACCGAGCCGTCTTCGCGAAGCACCGTGAGGCCATACCCGATATCCACCTGGTTTTTGTCGCCCAGTTTGTAACCGGTCATGTCGAAACGGGCCCAAACCATGTCGCCTGGACGATATGCGGCCACCTGCAGGGGCTTGCCGTCGTCCTCACCGCGCTGAAACCGAAAATTGCGAACCACGAGAGTAGCGCTGGGTGCGACGTCCCGGCCTTTGATGTGAAAGACGGCGGGCTTTTCGGACGTGGCCTTGGCGAGCTCATCCGATAGCTTTACCAGAACCGTGTATTCGCCCGTGTCTGCCAGCGGCGGAACCACGATGGTGTCGCGGATCTTGGGTTCCCAGTTCTTGTCTTCCTGCGTGACGGTGGTTTCGACTTTGCCTTCTTTGATAGGCTTCAGCAGGGCGCCGCTCATATCGCGAACTTCGATCTGGAATGTGAGAGCGACGTTTTGCTTGCCGTAGTCATCGGGCTTATCCACCTTGCGATAGCCTTCCGTCTGGCAACTGAAGTAGATGGTTTCGCCGGGGACGAATTCTTCGTCGGAGGCTTCGGGAGGGCCGTCTTCGCTGCGCGCAAAAACAGGGTGGACGATGGCGAGAGGTTTGTCGGCGGCGAAGGCAAGACTTCCCGGAGCAAGCCATCCCCATAGAATCAAAGCTGCGACAAGCGATTTCACACGCCTACTCCACTACTGTACTCCAGCCGCGACGCGACAGGTCCCAATAAATAACCGCGCCGGCCGCCAGCCCCATGGCGAGAAGAAGCGATCCGCTGGTGAATTCCTTCAGCAGCAGCTTGCCGGTTCCAAACAGGATGCCGTAGATGAGCAGGCAGCCGCAAATCCAATCGAGCAGATTCGAGAGGCCGCCGGTGGAGGGCCGGACGTCGGGAGCGAGTTTTGCTATGGGACGCCAGCCGGCCTTCGATGGGTGGGTGCGGCGATAGAAGGCGACGAGGGTGTCCTTGGATTCAGGCCGCGTGAGAAATGTCACGGCCAGCCAGACCACGGTGGTTATGGAAACGGTGACGATCATGATCCAGGCGAAATCGCGGGGCTGGTCTTTGTCGAGGCCAAAGGCGGACTGCATGATCAGTGAGACGACGAAGCCGGAGATCATGGCCGACACTTCGCTCCACGCGTTGATGCGCCACCAATACCAGCGCAGTAATAAGACGCCGCCAGTGCCCGCACCGGTGACTAGCAGCAGTTTCCAGGCGCCGGCGATGGAATCCAGATAGAACGTCACTACCGCCGAGACGAGGGTCAAAAACACCGTGGCCCATTGCGAGGCGGTGACATAATGCCGCTCGGTTTCGCTCTTCTTCAAGAAGCGGCGGTAGAAATCGTTGACCAAGTAGCTGGCACCCCAGTTCAGTTGCGTCGCGATGGTGGACATGTATGCGGCGGCGAAGGCGGCAATCATCAATCCACGGAGCGACGGAGGAAGGTAGGCGATCATCACGCGGATGTAGCCGGTTTCCGGGTCGGCCAAGCCGGGATAGAGAATCAGCGAAGCGAGCGCGACCAACACCCATGGCCACGGGCGCACGGCGTAATGGGCGATATTGAACCACAGCGTCGCGAGCAGCGAATTCTTTTCGTCCTTCGCGCTGAACATGCGCTGCGCGATATACCCTCCACCGCCGGGCTCGGCGCCGGGATACCAGGTGGACCACCAGTTCATGGAAATGTAGACCAGGAATGTGATCATCGGCATCCAGGCGGAGTGCAGATCGGGCACGAAGTTGAGGACCGAGCCCTGCCCCGGGCCGCGCGCGTGATCCACCAGGGCCAGCTTGGCCTTCATGCCGTCGATGCCGCCGACGGCGCGCACCGCGAACACCGCCAGCACGGTGACCATGCCCATCTTGATGACGAATTGGAAAAGGTCGGTGACCAGGACGCCCCACAGGCCGGAAAGGGTGGAGATGAACGACGTGAGCGCGATCATTCCAATGACGATGGCCAGGGCTTGCGCCTTGTTGACGCCCAGCACCAACTGCAGAATTTTGACCATCGCCAGGTTTACCCATCCGAGGATGATGCAATTGATGGGTATGCCGAGGTAGAGGGCGCGGAAGCCGCGTAGAAAGGCGGCGGGTTTGCCGGAGTAACGGATTTCGGAGAATTCGATGTCGGTCATGACGCCGGAGCGGCGCCACAGGCGGGCGTAGAAAAAGACGGTGAGCATGCCGCTGGCGATGAAATTCCACCACAGCCAGTTGCCCGCGATGCCGCCCACCGCCACCATCCCAGTGACGGCCAGAGGGGTGTCGGCAGCGAAGGTGGTGGCCACCATAGAGGTTCCGGCCAGCCACCAGGGGACGTTACGGCCGGAGAGGAAGAACTCATTGACGTTCTTGCCGGCGCGGGACTTGTAGTAGAAGCCGATGGCGAGGTTGAACAGGAAGTAGAGCGCGACTACCAGCCAGTCGACCGAGGTGAGTTGCACACATGAATTGTAGCGGGCGACTGGGGCTGGCGATTAGCGACTTGGGATTAGCGTGATCGGGAGACGCCTCAGGCGACTTGATTAAATGGTGGTTCGCAATAAGCCGGCGACACTGCTGATTGAGGCTTCACGGGCTTTCGGGCGAATTTCGACCATCGCGGTATGACTTTAAACTTCGTGTCCCTTGGCTGCCTGGCCCTGAAGCAGAAACGTCTTCGGAAACGATCTTTGCCGCAGATCTTGAACGAGCCAAAGTCCTTGTACCAGTCACCTGCCGGAACCTCGTGCAGCGACTCGATCCAGAGGCGAAGTTCGATTCAGGTCGGCCATGCTGATAGCGCGATCGCGCATGCGCTCGATGAGATGCTGGCGGACAGATGCGGGCAGCTTGTCCCAGCTCTCGATCTTCGGCAATCAGCCGCCGAAGACCATGCGGCCCATTTGATCGCCCAGCCGTTTGACTTCGTCTGGGTTGGTTGCGCTGCGGAAGCGCTCTGCAAGGTCGAAGAATTCCTGCTGCTTGCGCTTCTCTGCCTCCATTCCGTTTTCGATGAGCTCCACCAGCATGCGGTTGGCGCTGAGCTTGCGCGCCTTTGCCAAACTGCGAACCTGTCCTGCGATGTGCAGCGGTAAGCTGACGCTTTGACGTATTGACCTGTTTGGTGTTCCCATAGACACCATTATGCACCATTTTGGTGCACCGCGTCACTGTCCGGCGCACCTGGCCACCAGCAGCGTGATGTCGTCGTGCTGCTCGTGCGGGCTGAACTGCATCACGTCTTCGAGAATCGAGTTCATCAGCGCGCGCGGCGGCTGGCCGCTGTGCCGGCGCAAGCTCTCCACCAGCCGTTGCTCGCCGAATTCCTCGCCACCATCGTTGAATGCTTCCGTTACTCCATCCGTGTACAGCACCAGCGTGTCCCCGGGAAAGAGATTGCTTTCGCCGATCGAACATCGCCAGTCTTCGAAGAGCCCTAGAACGGTGCACGTGGACGCAAGCCGATCGAGTGTGTGATCGCCGCGCAGGATCAGACCGGGCAAATGTCCGCAATTCGCGTAACGGAGCCGACCCCCACGGTTGTCATATTCGGCGAAAAAGAGCGTGGCGTAGGCGCTCTCGATGGTGTTCTCAAAGAACAGCTGGTTCACTGATTCCAAGAATCGCTGCGGATGTTCCAGGGCGATGGCGCACTGGCTGCGCAGATTCGCCTGGAGATTCGCCATCAGGAGAGCCGCGGCGATTCCCTTGCCTGCGATGTCTCCGACCACCAGCCCCAGCCGCTCCTGGCCGAGATTCAGAAAATCGTAATAATCGCCACCAACTTGGCGGGCCTGCACGCAAACGCCCGCGTAGTGGAGCGGTCCGGCGGGCGATAGTGTTTGCGGAAACAGCCTGGCTTGGACCAGCCGCGCAATTTCCAACTCCTGCACGGCCCGCCGTTCCAACTCCAGTTTCTCGGCGATGGCGCGGCGCTGCTCTTCGAGCGCCCGGCTCACGTCGTCGAATCCGACCAGTGAGAATGTGTTCCCATCGATATCTTCGAAACGGGTGAACACCCCGCCCCAGATGGGCGCCTGTTCAGACTGCGATCCCGGCAGATTGTGCTGCACCCGCCTCAGCCGCGGGGTGTAACGAAAGTGAACTCCACGCTTGCTCCATTCGCGGTACTTTGCGATGACATCTTCGGTCAGGAAGACGATGGGCGTATGCCGTCCGATCAGCTGGTAGTTTTCTGAATCCGGATCGGGCGCCATCAACCGGAGCACGGTAGTGCCGTCCGGCGGCGCCACCGCCACCAGCCGTTGACCGGATTGCAGGCGCGTGTCCAGAGCCAGATGGAATCCAAGCTGATTCAGGTAAAAGTCCAGGCTGCGATCCTGATCTTTGACAAACACGTTGACGGCGTCGATACGGAGATAGGGGTTCTGCCGGTCCAGGCGAACGGTGGAAGTACTGCCCATGGTCGTAATTATAGGCCGAGCCCGATTTGGTCTCGACATCTCGATCTTGTTCGTGTAAGCTGGCAAAGAAAAGGCGAACAAAAACCATGAACCCGGTCCCGTCAAATTTGACCTTGGGGCTTTCCGAATCACCGGATCTGTTTGGGATCGCGCGACGCAGCGAGGGGATTGAGAGCTCGGTGGCGCGCTTCGAGCAGTGGATGGCAGCTCCTGATTCGCCGATTCGGGCCATCCGGCATCAGAAGGCGCGGGAGGGCGAGTATGCGGACATCCCCGCCAGCGTGGCCCAGGCGTTGCGGGATGCGCTGGTAGCGCGGGGCATCCCGAAGTTGTATCTGCATCAAGCCGATGCGTTTGAGCGCTCGGCGACAGGCCGAAACGTGGTGGTGGTAACGCCGACGGCAAGCGGCAAGACGCTCTGCTACAACCTGCCTGTGTTGCAGTGCCTGATTGACGATCCGGGCGCGCGAGCGATGTATCTTTTTCCGACCAAGGCGCTGGCCGAGGATCAGTTGCATGAATTCCAAGCGGCGGTGGACGCGATGGGCTCGCAACCCGGCGCCTCACAAATTCGCGCCTTCACCTACGACGGCGACACGCCGCAGGACGCACGGCGCGCGATCCGGGAGCGGGCCAACGTTGTGCTGACGAATCCCGATATGCTGCACAGCGGCATTTTGCCGCATCACACTAAGTGGGCGAAATGTTTTGAGAACCTGCGCTATGTGGTGATCGATGAGCTGCACTACTATCGCGGCGTATACGGCAGCCATTTGGCGAACCTGCTACGGCGGCTGCGAAGGATCTGCGAATTCTATGGATCCAAGCCGCGGTTCATTTGTTGTTCGGCGACCATTGCGAACCCCAAGGAGCTGGCGGAGGCGCTGACTGAGGCGCCGTTTGAGCTGGTGGATCGCAATGGAGCGCCCAGCGGCGAGAAATATTTCGTGTTCTACAATCCGCCGGTGGTGAACAAGCAGCTCGGCATCCGGCGTGGGTATCTGCAAGAAACCCGGCGCATCGCGATCGAATTTATCGAGCGGCATCAGCAGACGCTGGTGTTCGCGAACAGCCGCCTGGCAACCGAAATCCTGGTGAAGTATTTGCGGGACGCGATTGAGCGTGGGCCGCTGCCGGCCGATGCGGTGCGGGGATATCGAGGCGGCTATTTACCGCGCGAGCGTCGCGAGATTGAACGCAAGCTGCGCGATGGCGAGATCCGTGCAGTGGTGGCGACCAACGCGCTGGAGCTGGGCGTGGACATTGGATCGCTGGACGCAGTGGTGATGGCGGGCTATCCGGGATCGATTGCATCGGCGTGGCAGAGAGCCGGGCGGGCGGGACGGCGGCAGAGCGCGTCGCTCGCCGTGATGGTGGCATCCAGCGCGCCACTGGATCAATACGTGGTGGAGCATCCTGAGTATTTCTTCGAAGGGTCGCCCGAGCACGCGCACATCAACGCGGACAATCTGGAGATCCTGATCAATCATTTAAAGTGCGCGGCGTTTGAGCTGCCCATTCGGGACGGGGAGAAGTTTGGCCCGCATGACCCTACGGAACTATGTAGATTCTTGGCGGAGGAAGCGGGCCTCCTGCATCGCTCAAATAATTGCTGGCATTGGACGTCGGACACCTATCCGGCCGACGCGGTCAGCCTGCGCGCCATATCGAGCGACAACTTCATCGTGGTGGATATCACGGGCCATCATCAGGTGATCGCGGAGGTATCGTTCACCGCGGCGCTGACTACTCTGCACGAGAAGGCGATTTATCTGCACGAGGGTCGACAGTTTCAGGTGGAGAAACTGGACTACGAAGGCCGCAAGGCGTACGTCCGTCGCGTGGACAGCGACTATTTCACCGACGCGATCGACTACACGCAGGTGAAGGAATTGGAAGAGTTCGAAGGAGCGGATGTAAATGGCGCGCGGGCGGCGCATGGCGATGTGAGGGTGAATACGCAGGTGGTGGGCTTCAAGAAGCTGAAGTTCTACACCATGGAGAACATCGGCGCGGGGAATTTGTCGATGCCGGAACAGGAATTGCACACCACCGCGTTTTGGCTCCATCTTCCCGAAAGCTTTCTGACACGATTTCCGGATATGACGCCAACCGAACGACAGAGCGGGCTAACCGGACTGGCACAACTGATGCGAACCGTAGCGGCGCTGCTGTTGATGTGCGATCCCCGAGACTTGGGCGTCGCGATTACCGAGGACATCTCCTCGGCGATGTCGCCCGGGGGAACTACGGCAAGCTTTGAGCCGGATCTGTTTCTTTTCGACAACTACGCCGGTGGCATCGGACAGAGCCAGCCTTTGTTCCAGTTGCGAGCCAAGCTGCTTGCTGGAGCACTAGACGTACTGGAGCGATGCACCTGTGACGCGGGCTGTCCGGCGTGCGTAGGCCCCGTGGGAGAAGTGGGCGAGACCGGCAAGCAATCGACGTTGCGTTTACTGCTGGAGTTAACGAAGGGTTAGCGGACGAACTCGTAGCGTTCGAGCGTGGCGGCCACTCCCGTTTCTGGCGAGAAACGCACCACCTTGCCAAGGCAGTGCAGACGAACTTTGTCGCCCTGATCGGGCGTGCTGGGAAGAGTGATCATGTACTCGACGGGCTCACCGATACGCAGGGTGGCTCCAGCTTCGAACAGTACTCCAACGGAACTGAGATTCCTGGTCTCGCCATGTTGAGAAAGCGCCTGGGAGCCCTTGCGAATCAGCTCCAGGGGCAGTTTCAATTCGAATCGTTGCGCTTTTCGCTGTTCCATTTCATCTCTGTCTCTAAGACTCTAAACTGTTATCAGCGACGGGTCAATAGCTGGAGGCGCCTTATAGACGCGGTTCGGTAACATTTTGACACGGCGTTGGGCCAGTACTCTTTTCCATGTTCACGTGGACAACGACCGCAAAGCACCATATGGGACAATGGGCTACAAGCTGACATCTTATGACTGAGATTAGCACGGAAGACCAACTCCGAAAGATGCGGGAAGACTGGGACCAAAGGGCCAAGGAAAACGCCCGCTACTATGTCAACACAGCGACAACAGAGTGGACCGACGAGGAATTCTTCGCATCCGGAGAGAGAACGGTGGCCGACGAGGTCCTAACGGACCTGGTAAACATTTGTCAGGGAAGATCGCCTACAGACATGCGTGTACTGGAAATCGGCTGCGGAGCGGGCCGTGTAACGCGGGCGCTGGCGAACCTGTTTGGCGAGGTTCATGGCGTGGATGTGAGCGGCGAGATGGTTCGCCAGGCAAAACTTGCGTTGCGGGACCGTCCGGCCGCGTTCGTGTATCAGAATAACGGAAAGGACCTGGCGGTTGTACCGCCGTTGGAGTTTGACTTCGCGTTTTCTTCTATCGTGTTCCAACACATTCCGAGCCGCGAGATCATCGAGAATTATGTTCGGGAAGTGAGCCGTCTGCTCCGTCCTGGCGCGTTGTTCAAGTTTCAAGTCCAGGGTGACAGCACGTTAGAAACGAAGCCGGACGATACTTGGTTGGGAGTTCCGTTTTCAGAGCGCCAAGCGATGGACATGGCGTTTCGTTGCGGCTTTGAGCCAAGGTACAGACACGGCGCGGGAGAGCAGTATTTTTGGCTTTGGTTCTTTAAGAAGTAAACGTCCTCCCACGCTCCTGAAAGCGCTGCGCAGCAAGACGTCGGCTCTCAGGACGCGGAAGTGCTGCTGGCTTGTTGGCTTTCGCCTGTAGGGGGTGCTGACGGCGGACGCAGCTTGGCGCGGCGACTCTGCCAGTACAACGTCATTCTCTTGGATACTTCCAGGCGTTCGGCGGCGCTCATACTCTTTCTACCGCGGCGTACTTTTCCAGATTTCGCACTGGTGCCCCTGCGCGCGGCTTTTATCCGCGCTTCGAGCGAAGCGATGGTCGCGTCCAATCGTTTTTTCTCGTTGTACAGCTCTCGCAGTGCTTTGGCGATATCCATCGTGAAAAGTGCCTTCGGGGTCCCTCTATCGTAGACGAGTGCGCGCGAAAAATCCAGCAATTTCGTCGTCATTATCGATGGCACAGTTCCCCTGCATCCTCTTGGTGATATGAGGTATACCGCTCTGCCTAGTACTAATAGCTCAAGACTCTACTTGGTGACGTATGGCCATTTGTGGGTGAAATGCATATGAAAATAGATCATCGCGAAGGTGACGCCGGCGGCGATGAGCAGCGTGATCAATGCAATCAAGATGATCTTGCGCCACGGCAAGGTGCGGCCCTCGCGACGCATCACCAGAGCCAGGCCCGCAAACACGCCGACGAAGTACAGAGCGCACATCGGGATGGCGAACAGCATCAGGTTGAAGACATCCGGGGTCGGCGTGATAATGGCGGCAGCGACGACGATGGCCAGCACGGCGTAACGGGAATGGCGCAGCAGGAAGCGCGGTGAGAGAATGCGCAGGAGGGTCAACAGAAATATAACGCACGGGAAGTTCGAACACCAGGGCGACGCCGAGCGTTACGTTGACGAACAGATCGAAATACTCGGTGATGGAGACTACCGGCTGGACATTGTTGCTCATCCCGATGCCGAGCAGGAACTCGAGACCATAGCGGAAGGCCAGGAAGTAAGCGAAGCAGCCTCCGGAGATGAAGAGGCCCGCGGTCAAAAGAACGAAGGGGAGGGCCAGGCGTCGCTCTTTTTTGTAGAGGCCAGGGGAAATGAACGCCCAGAACTGATATACAACCCAGGGTGAGGCGAGAAACACCGAGGCTAACAGCGGGAGCTCCACCCAGATGATGGAGAAGCCTTCCATGGGCGTGAGCTGCGCCAGGCGCGGAGGGTTGACATGCAGATGCTTGAGAGCCTCAATGGCGGGATCGCTGACGAAATCCCAAAGCTTGTTGGCAAAGCCAAGAGATAAGACGAAAGCGATCCCAAGACCATAGAGAGCTCGGATGATGCGGTTGCGTAATTCCTCCAGATGCTCCATGAAGGACATCCGCAGCATTCTGTCCTCTTCCTCGTCTTCCGGATCTAAGGGTGCAGGAGGAGGCGGAGGTGGCGGCGGACGCCGGATTAGACCGGTCTCCGTCACCACTTCTACGGTTGGCGTGGCGACAACTTCGGCTGGAAACCTCGGGGGTTTTCGAAACCTCGGGCGATCCTTCCCCTTCGGGGGGCGGAACTCCCCGCTTATCGTCTTCCATGCTGAGCTAACTTTTCTGCGCTGTCTCTCAGGTATTAATGGACTCCGGTGCGGCGGGCTGGCTGGCAGCGTCACCGGAAGGGTGATCGGAGAGATGCTCCGTGCTGCTGCTGCTCCGCGCTACGGTTCCATTGACTGGCGCCTCACTATTGGGAGACGCGCCTTGGAGAGACACGCTGGGGTCGGCGCCCTGAATTGCGGGTACGCTTACGGTGGATGGATTTGCTTCGGTGGATGGTGAACTGGCGCCATAGGCGCCGGAATCGTAATAGGAGGAGTCGTATCCGGTGTAGTGGTTGGTAATCTCGTTGGTAAAGCTACGAGTAACTTCCTTGATAGAATCGCTCTCCTTCTCCAACTCGCGCATGTGTGTTTCGAAAGTGGCTTTGAGTTCGCTTTGAGCGCGGCGAAACTCCGTGATCGCTTTTCCGATCGTCTTGCCAAGCTCGGGCAGCTTTTTGGGACCGAACAAGACAAGGGCGACGAGGAAAATGACCATCATCTCCTGCACACCCACGGGACCCATGCAAAAACCTCCGTTTCCATCATAGCAGGGGACGGCCGGGCCCAGCTATACTTTCCGGGCCTTACGAACCGCGGCGGCGCGATTCTGTCGCGAGTGTACGCCACGGCCCGGAACTCGCGCCAGACGAAATAGTATGATTGGTGCTGATTAAGAACCATGTTCAGAAAAATCGCGTTTAGCATCGCCATTCTCATTGCTCCGCTCGCGGCACAGGCTGAGCACAAGGCTCCTCCGCCTCCAAAATCTCTCCGGTTGTATGTATTCAATTGCGGCAGTTTGGACATATCCGATCCGGAACGGTTCCGCTTCAAGAAGGAAGAACTGGCCACCACCAATCTCTCGGTGCCGTGCTTTCTGATCGTGCATCCCAAGGGCACGCTGATGTGGGACGTGGGCGCGGTGCCGGACAGCGCGCTGAAGCCTGGCCAAAAATCCGCGCTGGAAGGCTACGCCACTATCACTGAAACGCTGAAATCGCAATTGGAGAAGATCGGCTACGAGCCGTCCGACATTGAGTATCTGGCGTTCTCGCACTATCACTACGATCACATCGCCAACGCCAATCAGTTCGCCGGCGCAACTTGGCTGGTGCGCAAGGTGGAGCGCGACGCGATGTTTGCTCCGAAGCCTCCCGACAAGGTCAATCCGGCGAATTATTCGGCGCTGAAAAACAGCAAGACCATCATCATTCCTACCGACGATTACGATGTCTTCGGCGATGGAACGGTGGTGATGAAGCTGGCGCCGGGGCATACGCCGGGCCATCAGGTGTTGTTCCTAAAACTAAAGAAGACGGGACCCATCGTGCTGAGCGGCGACCTTTATCATTACCCAGAGGAACGCAAGCTGAAGCGCGTGCCGACCTTTGAAACCGATCAACAGCAGACGGTGGAGACGCGCGAGAAGATTGAGGCGTTTCTGAAAGAGAGCGGCGCCCAGCTTTGGATCCAGCATGACTACGCGGCGAACGCCAAGCTAAAGAAAGCCCCGCAATTTTACGAATAACAAGCATGCGGCGCATCGCGATCTCCCTGTTGTTTGCCGGGCTTGGGATCGCTCAGACGCCGCAGCCGTTCCAATCGCAGTCGCCGTCGAGCGTTGTGTACGGAGTGAACAAAGACGGCCAGCGGACCGTTGAAATTACGAACGTGGCGTACGAAGTGACGGGCCCGTCCGACAAGCGGTTGTTGCTTCGAACCAGAACGCGGACTAAAGAGGTGATCGGTGAAATCGGGATGGAGGCGTCCACAACCGCCGAAGCTTGGCCACTCGGGGTGGATCTCAAACAGAATCCGCTGTACACGCTCAAGACCGACGGCATGGAAGCCAAGACTGTTGATGGCGCGCTGCTGGTGATCCTGCGCGGCCTGGAAGACACCCGGTGGTGGTCGGTTTACAGGTTGGGGACAGGCGAGCGCCTGTTCGACACCTACGTCCCGTTACTCGGTTTTTCGATCCGCCGTGACATACAAACCACGCGCTATGTAGGACTGGAAGTCCCGACGCGTGGGGACGCGGTCGCGCTGTTGACGTATGCGTCGGCGGAACACGTGCTGCGACAAGCCCTGATCACGAGCGATGACGCGAATCAGGCGCAGACACTGCGATCTTTCGCGGACGCCAGCAGGTGGGTCACGTTAGTGGACACGCCAGCGCAAGCTCTCAAGATTTCAATTAGCCAGAACTATCCGTCGGCGCCGGCAACGGTGAGTATCATCGTTCCGATTGTCCGCGATGATATGGATCTGGCGCACGCGCAGATGCCGCCGCACCTCCACATCGCATCACGACGAACAGAACCGCGACGAACAGAACCGCGACGAACAGAGCCGCGACCGTGAGGGAGCGGACCTCTACGGCTGCCGGCGCTGGCTAGACGGCGGCACCATTCCCTTGATCCGCAGATACACCACCAGCTGTCCGTACATTTCGTTGTCGTGCGCAATGTTGAAATTGAGTACCGCCAGCTTGGTAGCCTTTCTGGGACCGAATAGCGGCACCATCTTGGCGGCATCCGCGTCCGTCAGCCCGTTGTATACGCCATCGCAAAACTCGAAGGACTCTTTCAGCGCAGCCACCAGGTCTGCCTTGGAGGTCTTTGTCTTCTCAGCATCGCTCTTTTTCTCTTCGCCGCCGGCATTGCCGCATAATGCGAATTGAACATCGGCAATGTGACCGATCATCGCGCCATAGGTGCGCTCCATCGGACTGGCTTTGAAGGAGTAGTCCGCTTCCGGCATCTCATCGGCAGCTTTGGTTAAGGTGCCCTTGATACCGTTGTAGAAGTTCTTGGCATCGCTGGAAAGGGGATTTTGAGCGTTGAGGGCGGCGGCGCCAAGCAAAGCTCCCATCAGGGTCAAAGTATGTATGCGGTTCACGTGGTCTCCTTGCACGATTGCATTTCAAGCAGAGTATACAACAGGAGAACCGGACAGGGCGTCTGGCCTGGCCTATTTTTTGGCGCTTGCGGGAGGGAGCATGACGGCGGAAGCCTTCTCGGGCGCAGCGGATTTCGCGGGTGCAGCGGCGGGCTGTTGCGGGGCGCCGGCCATCTTTTCTTCTTGCATGTCCATGCCCTGATTGCGCACGATGATGGAGATGCGACGGTTGGATGGGTTGGTGGGATCGTCTTTCAGCAGCAAACGCTGGTCGGCGAAGCCACGCACCTGGCTGATGCGGTTGTCGTCGAGACCGGACTCGGTCAGGATTCGACGGGCTGCGTTGGCGCGATCCGCCGAAAGTTCCCAGTTGGAATAGTCTGGACGGCCGTAAGGGGTGGAGTCCGTGTGGCCCTCGATCGCGATCTTATTGGGGAGTTTCATCAGTTCGCCGGCCAGTACCTTCAGGAGTTCGCCTCCCGCCACTGTCGGCGCGGGATTGCCGGTCTCAAAGAATAGCCCGCGCTTGGTCTCCAGCAGATCGATCCGAAGCCCCTCCGCTGTCATAGTCATTTTGATCTGATTCTGCATATCCTTGAAGGCGGGGATCTGCTTCATGGCTTGCTCGATCTTCTCTTTGATCTCCTTCAACTGTTTCTCGGAGAGCGTCAGGGTTTCGCCCACGCCGGCGGTGGTGGAGCCTACCTGGTGGCCTTTGCCGGTGGGGTCCTGGAAGTAACCGCCCACGGCCTTCTGGACTTTTTCGCTCGCGCTCAAGAGCCAAAGAACGATAAAGAGCGCCATCATGGCCGTCACGAAGTCGGCATAGGCAACCTTCCACGCTCCGCCATGCTCATCATCATGATGGTCGGCCTTCTTATGAATGATGATGATGGGCGCAGCGCCCTTCTTTGCGCTCAAGCAGCCGCCTCGGCCGCGGGAGCACCGGCGGGTTTCCGGCACGCCTTATCCATTTCCTGGAAGGTCGGTCTAACGTGATGAGGGATAGCGCGGCGAGCGGCCTCCAACGCCAGGATGGGGGGGACGCCTTTCATGAATGCGAGCAATCCCATGCGAAGGCACAGGAAATATTCGCTCTCGGCATTGGTTTGTTTCTTGATGTTGGCTGCCATGGGTCCGAGGAATCCGTAGCAGAGAAGAATGCCTAGGAAGGTTCCCACCAGCGCCGCGGCAACTTTGTGCCCGATTTCTTCAGGCGGCCCTCCCAGTGCGCTCATGGTGATGACAACGCCCAAAACGGCGGCGACGATCCCCAGTCCCGGGAGGCTGTCGGCCATGGTGGAAATGGCAGCGGCGGGCAGTAACGCTTGCTTGTGCAGGACTTCCAGGTCGGTCTCCATGATCTGGTCCAGGTCATGGACTTCCACTCCGCCCGCCAACAGAGTTCGCATGGTGTCGCAAAAGAAGTGCATTGCCTCCTTGTCTTTGGCGAAGGACGGGTGGCGCTTGAATAACGCGCTCTTTTCGGGCTCGTCCAGATCGGTTTCAAGAGCCGTGATGCCGTTCTTGCGGGAGGTGCCGAAGAAGTCGTTGAGAAAGCGCAGGGTATCCAGATAGGTGGTCGCGGTATAGTGCCCGCCTTTGAATACCGCCAAGAGACTGGTAATGATCGACTTCAGAATGTAAGGCGGATTACCAATCAACACGGTGCCGATAGCCGCTCCACCGATAATGATCAGTTCGGCGGGCTGCATGAGAACCAGAAGGTTCCCTTTTTCCATGAGATAGCCACCGGCTATACAGCCGAGGACGACGAGGATGCCGATGATCGGAAACACTAGGCGAGTCTCCTACTTTAGAAACAATTCCAGCTTTAGCTTGCATTCAACTGATCGGCGGGTAGGGGTTAGTACTGTAGGTGTATGAACGGGCCGTCGGCCGGGGGAAGTCAGAATTCTTAATTCAAGCGCGGAAATGACTGAATACCCGATTACTAATCGATCACCGATCCTCTATGCTGTAATCGATAAATCGATAGAGAGCATCACAGTCGAATCCATTCCGATCACGATCGGGCAGGAAGAGGACGGTCGATGGTGGGCCGACATTGAGTCGATGCCAGGAGTAATGGCATATGGTGCCACTCGCGGATCAGCGATTGCCGCTGTCCGAGCCTTGGCGTTGCGCGTTGCCGCCGATTGCATCGATCATGGCGAGGAGATTCCCGAGCCGTTCACTAAAGTATTTTCGGTGGCATAAGCCGCTGGAAATCCGTCAAGGCGAAGCACTCCATGACAGCGAAGAAATAGGCCCCGCACTTCTTGCGCAGGTCGCCAAGAAGACCGGGCTCCAGACCGCGGACCTGTAGCCGGCGCTCAACCGCATCCAAGCGAGAACCGGAGCGCTGCGCAAACCTCTTGCATCCGTTGATGGCTGAGGCTGGCGACACGCCTACCCAACCGTTCTTGCGAGATGGTTACTGCGTTGTGAAGGTTCACCGCACATTGACCCTTCATGCCGTCGTCCACATCCAATATCACTTCCGATGGCACTTCCCGGATTGTGGAGGTAATCGGTGCCACCGTTACGGTTGAAAGATGGTCCGTGGCGTTCTGCCGAGTCAGTACAAGTACTGGGCTTGATAGCCACGCCGGTCGCGCACCTCAAGCTCCATGACGTGGAGACGCTTCAGGTGTTCTTGAAGCGCCTGACGAATGAGCGCGGAGCGCCGGCGTGGCGCCCAACCCCTAACCCCAATCCCACCTCCGTAACCGATCCACTCCGCTAAACGCCCCATGACTGAAATAGACGTAAAGGACACGACTGATATAATGGCCGTCGCGTTCGCCGTTCCGGCGAAGCGGCTCGCTGGGAGGCAAGATGAAAAAGCTGTACTGGATGATTCCCGCCGGATTGACGATTCTGGGAGCGGGTTGGATTTTACAAGGCGCCGGAGGCAAGAGCGATAAGATCGACAGTAAGGATCTGCTCACCGGCCAGCAGGCGTTTGCCGATTATCGAACGGAAAAGCCCGGACTGTTCCACAAGATTACCCCCGCCGATCTTCCGAAGCCATACGCGACGAAGTCGAGCCAGAATTTTCCTAAAGTGGTGCCGAAGCCGGAAGGCATGTGGCCGATGGCGCCAGCCGGCTTCAAGGTAGAGCTGTATACGCACGAAGGGCTGACCGAGCCGCGGCAGATTCGCATGGCTCCCAATGGCGATTTCTTCGTGGCCGACAGCATGCCCGGAGAAATCAAGATTTTCCGGGGCCGCGGCGCCGATGGCAAGCCCGAGCAGGTTTCCACCTTCGCCACTGGATTGAAGCGGCCGTTCGGAATCGCGTTTTATCCGGTTGGCAACAACCCGCAATGGATCTACATCGGCAACACGGATTCCGTGGTTAAGTTTCCCTATCATACCGGCGATTTGAAGGCGACCGGTCCGTCTGAGACGGTGATCGCTGAGCTGCCCACGGGCGGTTTCCATTGGACGCGCGACGTGGTTTTCTCGAAAGACGGCAAGCGCATGTTCGTGGCGGTAGGTTCGGGCTCCAATGTGGACGATCCGGACACCCATCCGAAGGAAATGCATCGCGCCGACATTCTGGAGTACACTCCGGACGGCAAATTCGTGCAGGTCTACGGAGCGGGTATCCGCAATCCGGTGGGCCTGGCCATCAATCCGCAGACGGGCGAGCTATGGTGCTCCGTGAACGAGCGCGATGAGCTGGGCGACAACCTGGTGCCGGATTACATTACGCACGTGAAAGAGGGCGGCTTCTACGGCTGGCCCTGGTACTACATGGGCGCCAATCAGGATCCGCGGCTGGAAGGCAAACACCCCGAGCTGAAGGAGAAGGTGATTGTGCCGGATGTGCTGATGCAACCACACAACGCGTCGCTTGGGATCACGTTCTACGAAGGCACCGCATTCCCCAAGGAATATCGCGGCGATCTGTTCGGCGCAGAGCATGGATCGTGGAATCGCTCCGCGCGCTCGGGCTATGAAGTTGTGCGCGTTCCGCTGGAGAACGGCCACGCCAGCGGCGTGTACGAAGATTTCATCACTGGATTCGTCACGCCGGACGGCAACGCCTGGGGCCGGCCCGTGGCCTTGGTGGTGGCAAAAGACGGCTCGCTTTATTTCACTGACGACGGCTATAAGGCCATCTGGCGAGTGAGCTACACAGGTAAGTAGGCAGTAGCAAACAGGAGAAACGGATTATGAGAACTTCGACCATTTTCGTGGCTGCCCTGGCACTCACAGCCGGCGCCGCATTCGCTCAGAACAAGGGAGGCGGAGGCGGGATTCCTTCGCCGCTGAAAATCATGGTTTCCGGCTACAGCGACGGCGGCAGCATTCCGGAGAAGTACACTTGCGCCGCAAAGCCGCCGGGAGGTTCCCCGCAGATCGAGTGGAGCGGAGCGCCCGCAGGCACAATGTCGTTGGCTTTGATTTTCCACGATGGGGATGTGCATCCCGGAAAGTCGTTCGATGACGTGACGCACTGGATTGCCTGGAACATTCCGGCCAGTGCGACCAGCCTGCCCGCCGATGTGGCTGGAACGGCCGATTTGCCGGATGGCATGCGCCAAGGCATGAATATCGCTCGCAAGAACGGGTACATGGGGCCTTGCCCACCGCCCGGACTGCCACACCACTACACACTGGAAATTTACGCTCTCGATACCAAACTGGATCTGCCGGCCACCGCCGGCCGCGACGATTTGGAAAAGGCGTTGAGCGGCCACATACTGGCGAGCGGCGTTTACAACGGGTTGTTCCATCGCTAATGTCGGACGAAATTTCTCGCCGAACCATCATCGTTAGCGCCGCGCTGGTTCCAGTTGCGGCGCTGGCGCAACAATCGACGCCCACTCCGACGCCGACGGCGCTGTCGGACGCCCAGCTTCGGCTTCTCGCCGCGTTCGTGGATCGCATCATTCCCAAAGACGAGCTTGGCCCGAGTGCCTCGGAAAGCGACGTCCCCATTTACATCAATCGCGCGCTGGGCGATTATCTTGCCGGCGAGAAGACTGCGTTCATCGAAGGCTTGGAGGCTACCGATGCCTTCGCGCGCCGGTCGCAGAGTCAAGCGTTCATAGAATTAACGCCCGAGAAACAGGACGCAGTCCTCACCGCCATGGAGAGCGGGACTGCCGTAGGATTTGAGAATGCCCGGGCGTTCTTCAATCGCGCGCGACGGCTGACCATGGAAGGGATGTTCGGCGATCCCTACTACGGCGGCAACAAGAACTTTGCGGGTTGGGATTTGATCCGTTACCCTGGCCCGCGACTGGCCACCACGCAGGACGAACAGAAGATGGGCGTGGAGATCAAGCCGTATCACCACTCCGCGTACGGCGCCGCGGGGGAGAATCATGGCCATTAATCTCAAGCCGGTGGACGTGGCCGTGGTGGGATTGGGCGCGGCCGGAGGCGTGGCGGTGCTGCCGCTGGCGCGCGCTGGATTGAAAGTGGCGGGGATCGAAGCTGGGACGTGGATGGATCCGGCCAAAGATTTTAAGCCCGATGAGATTCACAACAACGTCCGCGGGCTGGTGACCACCGTCCCCAAAGCCAAGCTGGAAATCCCGACGTTTCGCACCAGCCCGGACGCCAAGGCGCGGCAGGCTGCGGCGCATCCGATGATGAACGCCGTCGGTGGCACGTCGATCCACTATCACGCGCAAAGCTGGCGGTTGAAGCCGTGGGATTTCAAAACCCGTTCGGAAACCCTCAAGCGCTATGGCGCGAGCTTACTTCCCAAAGGTTCGACGCTGGAAGATTGGCCCGTCGGCTACGACGAACTGGAGCCGTACTACGACATTGTGGAGCACGAGGTCGGGGTTTCGGGCAAGGCGGGCAATATACAGGGCAAGCTGGACCCGGCCGGCAACGTCTACGAGGGCCCGCGCCAGCGCGAATATCCGATGCCCGCGCTGCGGACGTGCGACTTTCTGGATCACATGCACAAGGCCGCGCTATCGCTCGGGTGGAAGCCGTTTCACGCGCCCGCGGCGATCAACTCGCAACCTTATCGCGGGCGGGCGGCTTGCGCGTATCACGGCTATTGCGATCGCGGCGGGTGCCACGTCCGCGCGAAGAATTCCACCTGCTTCACCACCATTCCCGAAGCGCAAAAAACCAAGAATCTGACGGTATTCGACGGCGCTCAGGTGACGCGGATCGTTGCCGACAACAACGGCAAAGTCAGCGGCGTGCTGTACATCCGAGGTGGGCAGGAATATTTTCAGCCCGCGAAAGTGGTGCTGGTATCTTCCTACACCTACGAAAACACGCGTCTGTTGCTGCTGTCGAAATCCAAGGCGTATCCGAACGGCCTTTCGAATAATCACGGCCAGGTGGGCAAGCACTATTTCGGGCATTGGGACGCGCAGGCGGGCGTAGGCGTGACGGCATTATTCCCGATGGACGTCAACACCTGGTACGGCGCGATGCTCTCGCAAGGCGTGGTGGTGGATGAGTGGGCCGACGATACGTTCGATCACTCGGGGCTCGGGTTCATCGGAGGGGCCAGCCTGTGCACGTTTATGGAGAAGCATCCCATCGCCGGAGCCAGCATGCCTACGTTCGGCCGCGCGCCCGCGTGGGGCTCGAAGTGGAAGCAGTTCGTGCACCTGAACGCGGACCGCTTTACCGGCGCGTATCTGCAGACCAATAGTTTCCCGTACGAGAACACGTATTTGGATCTCGATCCGGAGGTCAAAGATCCGCTGGGCGATCCGGTGTGCCGCGTTACCAGCGGTCCCAAGGAGAACGAAACGCGGGCGGCCACTTACGCGCAGAACAAAATGGAAGAGTGGTTCCGTGCAGCCGGCGCAATTGAAGTGGTGAAGGGCCAGCCGTTCGGCCCCGCCCTATCCACGCACACCTACGGCGGGACGCGTATGGGCGATAATCCCGACACCAACGTCGTAGACCGTTGGGGATTCTCGCACGAAGCCCCGAATCTGGGGATGCTGGGAGGTTCCGTGTTTGGCACCAGTGGCGCGCGCAATCCCACGCTCACCATGCAAGCGCTAGCCTGGCGCACGGCCGAGCACCTGGCAAAGAACTGGAAATCGATTGCGTGACAGTCCGCGCCTCTACAACCCTCAGGAGACTGAGCGCATCCGTGAGCTTGGGGGCTCTGCAATCGCCAGCGCCACGCGGTGAAAACAGATCAACCGCTCCCTTCGGTCACGGCTCATTATCACGCGCCCCGGCTCGCCGGCTACTTCCCGCCAAGTTCGGCAAGAACCAGCTTGGCGTTACGCGAGGCCTGGTCCTGCATAGGATTGCCCACCGCTGAGGCTTGCTGGAAAAATTGCAGGCCCTGGCGCATCTGGCCGCGGTCCCCAATCGCTTTGCCCAAGCTGTAGTTGGCCAAGCCCAGGTAGAAGAGGCACATCCCACGGAGCTGCTCGTTTCCCTTGAGCAACGGAAGCGCGGCATGCAGCGACTTGTTGGCCGGGCCATATTTTCCTTCCAGACTGTAGCCCACGCCGACGTACCAATTGGCGCTGCCGATGATGCCCTCTTTTTTGGCGGCCCACTCGCCGTCGCTCATTCCTTCTTGTTTGGTCCGGCTTTCGATGGCTTCCAGCGCCCTGCCACCATAACTCACCATGCCGGCGCCCTTTTGAGCGGTCATGCTGCAATTGGCGGCAACCAGCATCGCTTCTGCGTTCTTCGATCCGCCCGCCGACATTTTATCTGCGGCAGGACAGGCCTTGCCTCCTTCGCCAGCTTTTTCGAGCGCCGCGAAATAGTTGCCCGAAACGAGCGGCAGGTACTGGCTCTTGGGATCCTGCTTGATCAGCGCGTCCACCAGATCCACTTCCTCCTTGGGCTGGGCCTTCAGGGCAACCACGTACAGCGCGTATCCGGAATACTCTTCCACTTCTTTGGCGTACTCCATTTCATGCTTTGCGTCGTCATCGGCCGGTGCTTTGGTTGAAGCGGTGACTTTACGCGCGGCCTCAAACGTGCGAGCGGACCATTTCTTGGTTTGCTCCACATCGTTCTTGGCAACCGCGGCCTTCAACGCATAATAGGCGGCATCCATATCGGGGCCGTTGGCGTAGGCGGTTTCGGCCACTTCCAGAACTTTGTCATTATCTTTTTGCGCCAGCAGAGCCGCTTCCAATTGGCCCGCCACCCAGCCCGCAGCCTCATGCTTGGGATACTTCGCGAGAAAATCCTGAGCTATGGTCACTTTCCGGGCGTCGTCCGTTTCCTGGCCAAGAGTCTGCAACAACTGCCCTTCGGGCGTGCTGGTGTTGATGGTAAAGCTTTGCTTTTCTTGCGCCAGAACCGGCCACACGCAGGGCATTGCCAGCAATACCAAGCCCGCAAGGTAACTTTTCATGAAGATGCTCCTATTCGTGGAAATTTATCACAATCCGAGGCTCGATGGTACACCGTCGCCTCTTTCTTCGCGTGGACGCCTCATTTTTTCATGTTGCTTCACGGTCGCCACGCCGCAAGTACGCGTCGTCTTTCGCCAGCCAATCCTTGCGGATAGGCGAGAAGACGTCGAGATCGAGCGTATCCTCAAGCGCCACCGCACGATGCGGCACGAACGAGGGAATGCGCAACACTTCACCTTTGTGCACCACCACTTCGCGGCCTTCCAGCTCAAACTTCAGCGCACCTTCCAGAATGTAGGTCACCTGCTCGCTTTCGTGGCGATGCTCGGGCACCACGGCGTCCTTCTTCAAGAAGACCTGCGCGATCATGGCTTTCTCGCCACTGATGACTTTCCGCGAGATCATGTCGCTCATCACTTCGAGGGGAACCGAATCCCAGGTGAAATGTTCCATTGAGAAATCCATTGTACAGGGGAACTAAGGCAGGGTGACAGTGAAGGGAATGGGAACGGCGGCGCCGGCACTGTCTACGATGTTCAGGGGTTCGGAGGAAAGCGGCATCACCTGCATCGTTTTTCCGTCGATGTCGACTTCCAGAAAGTGGTTCTGCTCGGCCCAGGCCTGAATGTGAGCGCGCTGCATGTTCTTTTGCACATTGCCGCGCCGCAACTCGCCGCCGGCGCCGCTAACGAAGAAACGAATGCCGCCGGTAGCCGGGCTGACTTCGCTGGCCTGGAAGTTGTGCTCATGCCCGGAGAACACCACCTTGACGCCGCTCGCGACGAACAGCGCAAACCAGTGGCGAAGCTGCTCCAGGCTGGGAGGATGATCGGGGCCGGCGGTGAACATCGGATGGTGGAAGTAAGGGATCACCCAGGGCGGATGCGGCTTCGCAAATTCGGATCGCATCCAGTGGAACTGCGGGCTGTTTTCCAAATAATCGGGGCGCGCGGGGCCGGATTCCGTGTTGCTGGTGCTGTCCAGCGCGAAGAACCGCGCCAGGCCGCCGTAGGTGAAGTCGTAATACCGGGCGGGCTTGTTTTGAGGAAACGCAAAGTTGTCTAAGATGGCCCCCAGATCGCGATGACGCTCGGTCTCGTTGCCGTCGTGGTTGCCTAGCGCGGGGAAGAAGGGAATGCTCGCGAGCAGCGGCTGGTAGGGCTCAAAGAACTTCGAACCCCAGTCCTGGTCGCTCGATCCGGTGTGGACAAAGCCGAACACCCGCCCTCGAATATCGCCGTAGACGTTATCGCCCAAGCTAAGCAGAAAGCGGACCGGGTTACTGGTGCCGGCGCGGCGCTGGAACTCCTCCCACATGGCGCGCGCGATGCTGTACTGCGGAGCCTCGCCGTTGCCGAAATCCCCCACGACAAAAAACGTGAGTCTCTGCGACTCGGCGGCCCAAGTCCGGAATTCGCCCTGCCCGAGTAGCGTCCCGTGTAGCGAAACTTTGTACTTG
The DNA here is from genome assembly GCA_963747945.1 of Bryobacterales bacterium. Taxonomy (GTDB): domain Bacteria; phylum Acidobacteriota; class Terriglobia; order Bryobacterales; family Bryobacteraceae; genus Palsa-89. Next base: position 96,136 of record CAVVHB010000018.1, on the reverse strand, counting down.
TAGGAATGATCGGGCGCCAGATCGCCCACCGTAATGGAATTGCCTACCGAGATCAACTTGCGATCGGCAATTTCAACCCTGGCGTCGCCGAAGGAAGGAGATGAGCGTCCAATGGTATTTTCGCCGGCCGTGGTTCCCCAAGCCAACTGGACGTAGTCCGGACCCAGGTCCATCACATAGGTATAGAACTTCTGGGCGTTAAGGCGAAACGCGAACGCCGCGTGAAAGGCAAAAGCGAGAACAAGCAGCGGAAAGAAACGCTTCCGCACTTGGCGTGGCCTTTACTGCTGTTTGGCTCCCCCGCCGGTTTCGCGAGCCAGCCGAACCTTGGCGTCTTCCAGCTTCTTCTGCACCTTGGCGAGTTCGGAGTGATCCATGTCGCTGGCTGGACCCGATTGATACTCTCGCACCGAGCTTTGCCACTGCGCTACGGCTTCGCGGATCTTGCCCTCTTTGAAGTAAACCTCGGCCAGATGATCGTGCACGGTGGGATCGCGCGACATGTAGCGCAACGCTTCCCGCAGCTTGTCTTCGGCCTCGGGCAGCTTGTTCAAGCGGAAATAGACCCATCCCATGCTGTCCAGGTAAGCGCCCGTGGTGGGGGAGTGCGCCACGGCTTTGCTAACCAAGTCCCGCGCTTCCTCCAGCCGGATGTTGCGATCCGCCAGCATGTATCCGAGATAGTTCAGCGCAGCGTCGTTGTCTGGGTCCATCTCCAGCACTTTGCGAAATTCCGCTTCGGCCTCCGGATACTTCTTCATGCGTTCGTACATGGCGCCACGACGGAAAGCGATGTCCTGCTTGTCCTTGCCGGTTTGGGACAGGGCCTCGGCAGCATCCAGCGCCTTCGCCATTTCGGTGAAGTTCTTGCCCTTCTCATAGATGTCGGCCAGGTTCAGGTCCACTTCGCGATCGTTCTTGCCATCGGTCAGCCTGCGGGCTTCCGCAACCGCCGCATCGGTTTTTCCCATGTCTGATAACACGGAGGCGCGCGTGTCCGACACGATGCGATCCTTCGGGAACTTCTTGATGCCTGCGTCCGCTTCCGCTTCAGCCTTGGGATAATCCTTGGCTTCCCGGTAGGTCTCGATGATCTCGGCCTGCGCACGCCCCGCGCCGTCCGGGTCAAGATCGGCCAGTTGACGGAAGGTGTCAACGGCGGCCGGGTACTGTTCAACGGTGCGCTCCAAATCGCCCAAGTTGGAGAGCAAGAAGCTCCGGCTGCTCTTTTCCGATGCGCTGTAGGTCTTCTTGGCCGTGGCATCCAGGATGCCCTTCAAGGTCTTGATCGCATCCGGAACCTTGCCCTCGGCTTCCAGCAAGTTTACGTCGTTGTACTGGACTTCCAGATCGTTGGGATCGATCTCCTTGGCTTTATCCGCCGCTTCGCGAGCCTTCGCGAAATCCTGCTTTTGACGGTAGATCTGCGATATGCGCAGTTCGGCTTTGATGTCTTTCGGATCGTCGGCGACGGCTTCCTGATACAACTTCAACGCGTCGTCCAGCTGATTGGAAAGCAGCAGATCCTCGGCCAGCGCCGCCTTCAATTCCGAATTACCCGGCTGTTGATCGATCGCGCGGCGCAGCATTTCCGCAGCCAGCGAATAATCTTTCAACTGCTCGTACACGCTGGCAAGGCTGGTAAGACTGCGCGGATTCGGATCCTTTTCCGCCACCTTGCGCAGCATCTCGGCCGCGGCTTTGTTGTCGCCCAGATCGGCGTACACGGTGGCCAGACCGGTCATGGCGTCTTCGTTGCTGGCGTCCAACTCCAAGGCCTTCTTATACGCGGCCATCGCTTCGGTGGAGTTCATGATGGCCTTCTGAAGGCGGCCCAGCATGATCCAACTTTCGACGTCCTTGGGGTCGGCTTCGGTGATTTTCTGATATTGCTCGATGGCCTTCTTCACCATGTCGGGATCGATCTGGTTGGTCTGCGAATCGCCGATCAGGTGAGTATAGATGCGGGCCAACAGCCGGCGCGAGTTCAAATCATTGGGGTTCTGTTTGAGCGCGTCTTCGGCGTCCAGCACCGCTTCGCGCAGCCGGCCGGATTGGATGTATAAGTCCGATAGTTCTTCGGCGATGAACGTTGCGCTGGGGTCGGCCTTCAGCGCCGCCCGGTAGGCGTCCGCGGCCTTGCTGAAGTACTCTCCCCGATTGCCATAGGCCGCCGCCAGTTCCGCGTACAGGTGGCCCAAGGAGTAGTCATAATACGCGGCTGCTTTGTCGGCTTGCGCCGGAGCCGGCGTGGGAGCGGGAGCTTGCTGGGCGAAGGCAGCGGTGGTCAGGGCCGTGGAAGCTACCATCAGGAGACAGGGGAGGCTTGTCAACCGGCGCGTTGGGATCATCAAAAGGGCTCTCTTTCCCATTCCCGGATCGCTTTATCCAGGGACAGACAGACTTACTCGCTTTCAGTATAACCCCGAACTCAGGAAGTGGTCGCGACGTAACAGGCCGTTGGTGCCGGCAGGGTGGGGCCAGTCCTAGTCTATTAGAGCGGCCAAGTGCTGCAAGGAGGTTAATCCCGCGATGACCCCTCTCGCCAACGCGCAACGTTTGGATCCTTACAAGAATTTCAAATTTCGGTTGAACTACGACGGCCGGCACGTGTACGGCGGCAACCAGTTGACCGGCCTCACGCCCGCCTCGGTAGCGGCGTACCGGTCCGGCGGCGATCCTGGTGATATACGACGACGGGGGACGTTAGACAAAGTCGTATGAGCTCACCGGCAGCTGGGTTTCGGGCTATCAGGCGCTTCCAGATTTGAGTTCCAACAGCAACAGCGTGGCGATCCAACACATCGAGATCGAGCATGAAGGGCTCATTTTAGCCCCTGTGCATCGACAATCATCCGGCTGATGGGCCCTCCATCGCGTATTATGAGATTTCGCGCGCGTACATTGAACCAGGGATCTTTTCGAGCTCGGCCCTCAACCGAATGGCGTCCAAAAAAGCAATCACATATCAAGATGCCGGAGTCAGCATCGATGAAGCGGACCGCGCGGTTGGGCTGATCCGGAAGCATGCCCGGGCCACTTTCACGCGCTCCGTTTTAACCGACATCGGCAGTTTCGGCGGCGGCTACCTGCTGTCCGGCTGGAAGAATCCGGTGCTGGTGAGTTCGGCCGATGGAGTTGGCACCAAGGTGAAGATCGCGTTCCTGACGGGCCGGCACAGTACCATCGGCGAAGATTTAGTGAATCACTGCGTGAACGACATCGCGGTACAGGGCGCGGTCCCGCTGTTTTTTCTGGATTATTTCGCCGTAGGAAAGCTGGATGCCGAAGTGGCGGGGCAGGTGATTGAGGGCGTGGCGCGAGGCTGCCGCGGCAATGGCTGCGCGCTGATCGGCGGCGAGACGGCGGAGATGCCAGGGCTGTACCAGCCAGGCGAATACGATTTGGCCGGGTTTATCGTGGGCGCCGTGGAGCGCAAGCTGATGCTGACCGGGGCGGGGATTCGAGCGGCCGATGTCCTGCTGGGCTTGCCGTCGAACGGGCTGCACACCAACGGCTATTCGCTGGCGCGCAAGCTGCTGTTTGAGACGGCGCGGCGTCCGCTCACGAGCGAACTGGCCGATGAGCTGCTGAAGGTGCATCGCAGCTACCTGCGGCCGATCCGCGCTTTGATCGACGCGCGCATGCTGAAAGGCGCGGCGCACATCACCGGCGGCGGCATCACCGATAACACGCCCCGCATCTTGCCGGAGGGCCTGGCCGCGCGGGTGGATATTTCCAGTTGGACCATTCCGCCGTTCTTTGAGGAGCTTCGCGCCATCGGCAACCTGGATTTGCCGGACTACCGGCGGACGTTCAACCTGGGTGTCGGGATGATCCTGGTGATCGCCCGGCGGAATCTCGGCAAGGCCCGGGCGCTATTGAGTTCGCTCGGTGAAGCGTGCTTTCACATGGGTGAGGTGGTGGAATCGCGCGGCCCGCGCGTGGAGTATGTGTGAAACGGCTGGGCATCCTGCTTTCCGGCCGGGGCTCCAATTTCGAAGCGATCGCCAAAAACATCGAGCGCGGGAGCCTAAGCGCGGAAATCGCGGTGGTGGTCTCAAACTGCGCGGAGGCACGCGGCGTTGAGATCGCGAGAGAACACGATTTGCCCGCAGTGGTGCTGCCTTCGAAAGGCGTGCCGCGCGAAGAATATGACCGACGTGTAGTAGCCGAACTTCAAAACCGCGGTGTGGAACTGGTCTGCCTGGCTGGCTTCATGCGATTGCTCACGGGCGAGTTTTGCCGGGCATTTCCTTTGCGCGCGTTGAATATACATCCGTCGCTGCTGCCCGCGTTTCCAGGCATGGACGCCCAGAGGCAGGCGTTAGAACATGGGGCCAAGATCAGCGGCTGTACGGTTCACTTCGTGGAGGAAAAGTTGGATGCGGGCCCGATTATTATGCAGGCCGCCGTGCCGGTGCTGGACGACGACACGGAGCAGACGCTGGCCGCGCGGATTCTCATCGAAGAGCACCGCATCTACAGCGAGGCGATCGGGATCATTCTGTCCGAACGCTGGCGAATCGACGGACGTCGCGTGATGGGCGGCCGCGGCGATCGCGGGGTGACAAAGTGAGAAGAATCGGGCGCGCGCTCCTTCCCACCGGCCGTTACCTGATGCAAACCGAGGTGCATGTATTTGCATTCGCCGTGTCGGCGGGATTGTTGCTTTCCTTCTTTCCGTTTCTCACCGTGATGCTTTCGATATGCCGCTACGTTCTGAAGTGGCAAGCCGGCGTGAGCGCGGTCTACTTTGCCTTGGACGACTATTTCCCGGATGCCTTCGGACTATTCATCCGGCGGAATTTCGACGTCACCGTGGCGTCGCGCGGGCCGGTGCAAGTGATTTCGCTGGTGTTGTTGTTTTTCACCGCCAGTGGAATCTTTGAGCCATTGGAAGTGGCGCTGAATCGCGTTTGGAACTGCCCGAAGAATCGAAACTATTTCAAGAATCAGCTGGTCAGCCTGGGACTGATTTTCGCATGCGGCGCTTTGATGTTGTTTTCGACCACGCTGACGGCCTTGAATAACCGCTTCCTGACCGGCCTCACGATTCGGCAGACAGCGCCGGCGGCGAACCTCATCGGGCTGCTGCTCTTCAAGGCCGCGGCCATTCCGATGTCGATGCTGGTGCTGTTTCTGATTTATTGGCTGCTGCCTAATTGCAAAATCAGGCCCGCGCGTATTGTGCCGTGCGCGATCGTGGTTGGAATCTTGCTGGAGGTCCTGAAGTACATCAATCTTTGGACCTGGCCTTATCTCCGGACCAAGTTACAGTCCGAATACGGGCCCTTCTATTACACGGTGACGATCATTTTGTGGGGTTTTCTGGCGGCGCTGGTGGTGCTGGCAGGCGCGGAGTGGACGGCGCGAAGGTCCCAAGCCGCGGTGGAGTAAGGTCTCCAGTGTAGAGCGACCCGGCTGGCTGGTCGGCGACGATTGTCAACCCCGCAATTTAACCTAGTGCGAAAGGGACCAAGTTCCTATTGCGCAGATCATGTCAAAGCCCCACACTGAGTGACAATCATGTCTGTAGCATTCCCGGCCATACCCAATTCGAAGGTTGCAGCAAGCGCCACACTTGGAGCAAGCGGTGGAACAAGCGGTGGAGCAAGCGCCGCGCCAAGCGCCGCGCCAAGCGCACCGAGCGATTTGGAGCTTCTTTCGCGGTCGCTCAGCAATGCGCCGCAAGAAGACTCTGAAAGCGTGATTCCACCGGTGCCCGAGACGCTGGAGGATACCGGCCTGGGTGCAACGTTTGTACAGCAGCTCATTCTGAAGATGCTCTACTCGCGGGGCGACATGCTGGGACGGGAGTTGTCGGAGGCGCTGGGTCTCAAGTTCAGCCTGATCGAAAAGATCATCGACGTTCTAAAACATCAGCATTTCATTGAGGCCAAGAAGTCGCTCGGCATGGGCAACAGCACGGTGCTGTTCGCGCTGGGAGAAGGCGGGAAAAACTATGCGCGCGAGTGTATGGAGAGCAATCAGTACGCTGGTGCGGCGCCCGTCCCGCTGGCTCAATATGTCCAGGTTATTCGAAGGCAGCGGCGCGCCGACGGCTGGCTAACGCCGGAAGCCTTGAAGCATGCTTATCGCCGCATGGTGGTAACAGAGCAGATTTTGGGTCAAATCGGTCCAGCGGTCAGTTCGGGGAATTCGTTTCTGATTTATGGCCAGCCTGGCAACGGGAAAACATTCCTGGCCGAAGCGCTGATGAACGTGGATGATTCGTGCGTATATGTTCCCCATGCGCTGGATTGCCAAGGCACCATCATTCAGGTTTTCGATCCGCTCTATCATCAGCCGGTGGATGACACCGAGGCGCAGTCGGTATTCGCAACCGGCCCAACGCATGATCGCAGGTGGATCAAGTGCCGGCGTCCGTTCATTGTGACCGGCGGCGAGCTGACGCTCGAAATGCTGGATCTCAATTACAACGCCACGTCCAAGATTTATGATGCGCCGTATCAACTAAAGGCGAACAACGGGATCTATCTGATCGACGACTTCGGCCGGCAGCAGTGCACTCCGGCCGAGGTGCTGAACCGCTGGATCGTGCCCATGGAACGACGGGTGGATTACTTGAAGTTCGTCAGTGGCGGCAAGATCACCGTGCCATTCGAGGCGTTTCTGATCTTCTCCACCAACCTCAACCCCAAACAATTGGGCGACGAAGCGTTTCTGCGGCGCATTCAATATAAGATGCTGATGCGCAGCCCGGACGAGCACGAGTTTACTACCATCTTCCAGCGTTTCTGCGAATCGAAGAGCCTGCCATTCCATGACGGACTGATCGCGCGCTTCATCGACAGGAACTATCGAAAGATCCCGCGGCCTTTCCGGCGCTGCCATCCGCGGGACGTCCTCTCGCATGCCATCGACTTGATTAATTTCGAGAAGCTGCCGTTCCAATTGACGGACGAACTGATAGACCGGGCGTTTGATAGCTGCTTTCTGGAAGAAACGGGCGAGTAGAAGCGGGCGAGCGGGCTCGCGCGGCGTTAGCAATCCACGTTGCCGCCCGACAGGATCACTCCGAGCTTCCGAATACCCGATGGAAGCTTTCCATGCATCACGGCCGCGGCTGATGCGGCGCCGCTCGGTTCCACAAGGATCTTCATTCGCGTGAGCAGGAAATTCATCGCGGCACCGATTTCGGAATCGCTCACGAGCAAAATATCTTCCACATGCTTCTGAACGATGGGAAACGTGAGCGCGCCGGGCTTGGAGGAGCGCAGCCCGTCGGCGATGGTTTCCGGCAAGGGAATCCCGATGCGCTCGCCGGCGCGTAAGGAAAGCAGCGTGTCGTTGCCCTGCTCCGGCTCCACGCCGAAAACGCGAATGGCGGGGCGAATCGCGTGAGATGCGATCGCACTACCCGAGATCAGCCCGCCGCCGCCGATGGGGACCACGAGGGCGTCGAGATCGGGTACTTCCGCGAGCAATTCCAGAGCGATGGTACCCTGCCCCGCGATGGTCCAGGGATGATCGTAGGGAGGGACGATGGTGGCGCCTGTTTCTTTCGCGATGCGCAGCGCGATGGCTTCGCGATCCTCAGCGGCGCGATCATAGGTGACGATTTGAGCGCCGTGGGAACGAGTGGCCGCGAGCTTGGATGCAGGCGCATCGGCGGGCATAACGATAGTGGCCGAAACACCGAGCGATTCGGCCGCGATGGCGACGGCCTGTCCATGATTGCCAGATGAATAGGTGACCACCCCACGAGGCAAATCGTCTTTGGAAATCGACAGAAGGAAGTTGGCCGCACCTCGGATCTTGAAGGCGCCGCCACGCTGGAAGTTTTCGCACTTGAAAAAGACGCTGGCGCCGGCCAATGCATCGAAGGTGCGTGAAGTGAGGATTGGCGTGGGGCTTACGATATGTCGCGTGCGCTCGGCCGCGGCTTGAATGGCGGACAGATTTATTTCGGACATGCGCTCCACGTTTAGTAGCCCGCCTGCTTGTCCACAACGAATTCGAGCGGCTGTCCATTGCGAAAACGATCGAAGTTTTCGATGAACTGGTTTACGGCCAGTTCCATCCAGCCGGTGGTGTGATCGGCGCAGTGGGGCGAGAGCAGGACGTTCTCCATCCGATAGAAGGGATGATCGGCGGGGAGCGGCTCGGTCTCAAAGACGTCCAGCGCAGCGCCGCGAATCTGGGCTTGGTTGAGCACGGAAATCAAGGCGGGCTCGTCCACTACCGCACCGCGGCCCACATTGATGAATACGGCGGAGTTCTTCATGAAGTGGAACTCGCTCGGGCCGAGCATACCTTGTGTCTCGGGCGTGAGCGGTGTGGCAGCCAGCACGTAATCGGAGAGGCTCAGCATTTCGTTTAATTGCTCGCGCGTAAAGGAACGCTCCAGCACCGAGTCGGGTTCTGACGACGGAGTGCGCCTTCGAAGAGCCAGCACTTTCATGCCCAGCCCGTGGGCCAGGCGGGCCGCTTCCCGTCCGATGCCACCGTATCCAATTACGCCCAGCGTCTGGTCGCGAAGGAAAGCCACATCGAATTGCTCCCAGCGCGAGGCTTCCTGCTGGCGAACCAGCCGGCGCAGATCTTTCGCGAAATAGAACATCGCGGCGACGGCGAATTCGGCCAGCGCAGGACCGAAGACGCCTCGGCCATTGGTCAGCGGGGCGGGGCATTCAATCAGCTCGGGCGACAAAACTTTCTCCACGCCGGCGGACAAGGCATGAATCCACTTCACACGCGCGGCGAGCGGCAAAATGGCTCGCAGCGCAGAGCCATCGTGAAAACCGTTGAGGATGACGTCGGCTTCCGGAGCGTGCAATTTTAAAAACTCGAGATCGGTTCCGGTGAGCACGGTGACAGGCTGCGGGAGGCGGTCCAGGAACCGCAGGAACGGATAGTGCGGACTCGAAATGACGAGAAGGGTGATGGGGTCCATGAAACCAGGAAGATAACACACAAGGCTGCTAATATCGTGGCGTGGCGGCCCCGGATCGACTGCACGAAGCCCAACTGCGCGAACTGCCGGCGGTGGATCAGGTGCTGGCTGCGCTGGGCCACTTGGAAGGGCGTTTCCCCCGGCGGTTGATGGTGGAAGAAATACGCCGGGCGCTGGAGAAAACACGCGAAGAGATACGAGCCGGGCATCCCGCTAACTCCTTTCCGATCGAGAAGCGCGTGGAGCGTAACCTGGCCAAGCTGGAGGCGCCGTCGCTTGGTCGGGTGATCAATGCGACAGGTGTCGTTCTGCACACCAATCTGGGCCGTGCTCCGCTGGCGCCTTTTGAGCCGCTATTCGGGTATTCAAACCTGGAATACGATCTTGCCGCCGGCCGGCGAGGCAAACGGGATGTCCACGCTTCCGAATTAATAGAACGGTTAACCGGGGTGCCGGGCATCGCGGTGAACAACAACGCCGCGGCGATATATCTGGCGTTAAACGAGCTGGCAGCCGGGTTTGAAGTGGTGGTGTCGCGCGGCGAGCTGATCGAGATCGGCGACGGATTTCGTATTCCCGAGATCATGCAGCGGTCTGGCGCCATACTGCGCGAAGTAGGGACGACGAACCGCACCCATATCGACGATTATCGCGAAGCCATTAACGAGCGGACGCGGCTGCTGCTGCGCGTCCATCCGAGCAACTTTCGCATGGAGGGTTTTACGGCGAAGCCCGACCTGCGCGAGCTGGCGGCGCTCGGGAAGGAGCGGGATGTTCCTCTGTACGAAGACTTGGGCAGCGGCTGCGTGACGGACCTGCGCGCGTTTGGGGTGGAGGAACCGCTGGTGGCGGACAGCATTCGCGCGGGAGTGAACCTGGTGTCCTTCAGCGGCGACAAGCTGCTGGGAGGCCCGCAGGCGGGAATTCTGGCGGGCGACGCGGGGCTGGTGGCGCGGCTGCGGCGCAACCCGATGTTTCGCGCGCTGCGCCTGGACAAATTGATTTACCAGGCACTGGAAACCACCCTCCGTAATCTGGTTCTGGAGCGCTGGGACCAGATTCCTGCGTTGCGAATGATTTCGCAATCGAGCGCGGAGCTGCGCGCGCGTTCGGAGCGGTTGGCTGGCCGGCTGCTTGGCAGTAGGGACGGCCTGCGGGCGTCGGTCATTGAAGGAAGCTCGGTGATTGGCGGAGGCTCCACTCCTGGGCAGCCGCTCCATAGCTGGCTGATCGCGATCGATTGCGCAGACGTTGTGGAAGCAGAAAGGCGCTGCCGTTTGAGCGACCCTCCGGTGGTAGCGCGGATCGAAGATGGCCGGCTGCTGCTGGATCTGCGCACGGTGTTCGCGGAGGAAGAAGACGAGCTGGCGAGAGTGCTGCAGGCTGCGTGCGGCTGATGCATAGAAAGACGGCTCGGCACCTGCCAGATCCACTTTCGAGGTACGCTCTGCTTATGCCTTTGAAACATGTGCTCGGGAGTTTGGTTTCCTTTGCCGCTTACCTGCTAGCTGCTGGCGTCGTCCTCGCCCAGACGCCTCAATTCACGATTCAGGACTTGGGGACATTGCCAAATCTCCCTTCCTGCAACGCCACGGCATTGAGTCAGTCCGGTAACGTAGCGGGATACTGTACCGCCATGCTTGGCCAGAACCTGCTGTCGAGCACCACCGCGACGCACGTGTTTCTGTATTCCAAGGGCTCCATGACCGATCTGAATATCACTTACCCGCCGACCGGTGCTGTGCCGACAGGAGTAAACGACTCCGGCGTCGTGGTGGGCGGGGCTCTGAACATCAGTATCGAGGACTCAACTGGATCCGCGACGCCGTTTATCTATCAAAATGGCGTGGCCCAGCCCCTCTCCGGGCCGCTCGAAACCCTGCTGGCGTTGGGAATCAACAATGCCAGCCAGACGATCGGCACGTCCATCCAGATCGGCAATTATTCCCTAAACTATTTCGTCAATAGCCATGCAGTGTTCGATCCGCTTTCGGGCGGCACGCTCAGCGACCTCACGGGCCCAACCAGCGGAGGCGGCACTGCGGCTTTCGGCATCAATTCGAGCGGAACGGTGGCCGGCGCCAGCGTCGCGGAAAATGCTTCGAACATTACGCCGGTCCTGTGGCAGAATCTAACGCCCCAGCCACTGCCGCTGCTTTCCGGTTATCCGCTGGGAATCGCCACTGCGGTCAACGACTCAGGGGTCGCTGCCGGCATCGCCTTTAATTTGAATTTTGAGTCCTTGCTCGATTACAGTGCCACGGCTCATGCGGTGTTATTCAACAATGGGGCCGTCACCGATCTGGGCGTGCTCCCAGGCGACTACAGCAGCTTAGCCGCGGGAATCAACAACACTGGATCGGTAGTCGGCTTTAGCAGCAATCAGCCGCCCGACTTCACGCTGCAATTGGCAGGTCTCTTCTACCCTCCAGCGAGCAACTACCACGCATTCCTCTATACCGGCGGCAAGATGTACGATCTGAACAAACAACTGGTCAATGGAGGCGGTTGGCAACTTTCCTTCGCCACTGGAATTAACAATGCGGGACAAATTGTCGGCACCGGCCTTTTTGAAGGCGCAGGAGGCGCCGGCAACGGCACTGTGCAACGGGCCTTCCTTCTGACTCCAGTGTCCGGGCCCTCCATCACGAATGTCGTCGGCGCCGGTTTCAGCACTCCGTCGGTGACCAGCATTTCGCCTAACGGTCTGTTCACAATTTTTGGAAGTGAGCTGGCATCCGCGCAGACGTTTCTCACCTCAACCGATATCGTCCATAATCAGCTACCGACTAACTTGGGCGGAACTTGTGTAGAAAGCGGCACGACAAAATGGAGTTTAGACTACGCCTCGCCGACCCAGGTGAACGTGCTGGCGGGATCCGTGCCCGCGTCTGGTACGGTTCCAGTGACAGTGGTCACAGGCTGCGGAACGGCGAATGAGATCGCCACTGCGGTAGTGAATGTGCCCGTGGCCTCAGTGGCTCCCGAATTTCTGTACTTCGTTCAGAATTCCAATGGGCAGAATCCTGTCGCCGCCGATCGAACAGAACGGCGCCTACGTTGGAACGCCCGGGCTTGTTGCCGGAGCAAGCTTTTGAACCGGCCCACGCAGGCGACGTGCTAACGGCCTTTGGCGTTGGCTGGGGGGCAACCACTTCTCGCCGAACCCATTGGCACAATACCGTCCGCGGCGGAGAACCTCACAAATTCCTATTCGCTAACGGTTGGCGGCGCAACCGCTGAAGTGTCGTATGCGGGCTTGTCTCCGGGATACCCCGGCCTCTATCAGATCAACTTCAAGGTGCCTTCGGGGCTTACTACCGGGAATCAACCGCTTGTGCTGAAGGTCAACGAGGTATCCACCTCGCCGACAGCCTATATCGCGGTAACAAACTAAACACCGCGTCGCATAGCTTCCAGGCGCGCGATGCGATCTTCAGTGGACGGATGTGTCGAAAACAGGCGCATCATGCTTTGACCAGAGAACGGTTTGATGATGAACAAATGCGCGGTCGCCGGGTTGACGTCCTGCATGGGAATCCTTTTGGACCAGTTCTCGAGCTTGCCGAGCGCTGAAATCAGCTCATCGGGATTGTGGGTCACGTGCGCCGAAGTCTCGTCGGCGGCATATTCGCGCGTCCGCGAAATGGCCATTTGAATGAGCATCGCCGCGATCGGCGCAAGGATCAGCATGACCAGTCCGGCCAAGGGATTGCCCCGTTCCTCGTCATCTCTGCTTCCACCAAACCAGAAGGCCATCCGCGCCAGGAACGTAATCGCCGCGGCAATTGTTGCGGCTACGGAGCTGGTCAGGATGTCGCGGTTCTTCACGTGGCCCAGTTCATGCGCCACCACGCCCTCCAGCTCCTGATTGTTCATTAACTGCAGGACGCCCGCCGTGAATGCCACCGATGCGTGCTCGGGATTGCGGCCCGTGGCGAATGCGTTGGGCGATGGATCCTGAATCAACCACAACTTCGGCATCGGCAATCCCATGCGCTGGGTAAGACTTTGCACCAGCGGAAACACACGGGCGTAAACGTCGGGGTTCTCTTGCGGCGTCACCGGCTGAGCCGAGTACATTGCAAGGGCCATCTTGTCGGAGAAGAAATAGCTAAAAAAATTCAGTGCCACTGCAATAGCGAGGGCGATGTAAAGACCATGCCGCCCTCCAAACATCTCGCCGCCAGCCAACAGAACACCGCTGAGGATGCCTAGAAGAAGAACCGTTTTAACGCCGTTCATAACACCTGCCTGTCACCTGTTTGATTATCCCGTAGCCCAATTGGATCGCAAAAACAAACGGGGGCGGCCAACGCCGCCCCCCTCGCTAACACACCAGTGGCTATTCGCCAGCAGCCAAAGCTTAGTTGTTACTGACTTGCACTTTGATGGCTTTGGGCTTTGCGATTTCCTTCTTGGGAAGGGTAATCGTCAGCACTCCGGCTTCGTAGGCCGCCTTAACATGCTCTGCATCGACGCTATCGGGCACGGTGAAGATACGAACAAACGAACCGTAGCTGCGCTCCATGCGATGGAATCCTTTGTTCTTCTCTTCTTTCTCAAGCTTCCGCTCGCCCTTCACCGTCAACGTGCCGTTCTCGAGCTGGATGTCAATGTCCTTCAGCTCCACACCCGGAACGTCGGCCTTGAGAATTAACTCGTTCTCGGTCTCCACGATATCCACTGCGGGGGCCCAGGGTCGCGTCTTCGCTCCCTCATCGCTCAACAGGCGATTGATACTGTCCTGGAAGAGCCTCAAACCTGTGGGAAAGTCATCCGTATCTGCAAAAGGTGCAAACTTTACAATCGGCATAGCAATTTATCTCCTGTTATCTAACTCCATCTGTAGTATAAAATCTTAGTGCTATGTTGTCAATAGCGGCGTTGAAGAAATATTTCACGGTTTTAGTAACTACGACCGAAAAGGTCCGTTATACTGTACGAGGGACCTAGAACCCCCAAAACTTCAGGTCCTTGACGAGCTAATGCCGAGAGGCGGATACTGATTGCTACTGCAAATGAGTGTCAACAGCGGACAAAGCGCTGTGCCGGAAGGTTTGGTCAGCCGTACGCTCGCTCAACTCCCGGAGGGCGAAGCGGGAGTGCTTGACCGCCTGGAACTCCCCGACGACATCGCTCGCCGTCTGATGGAGCTCGGCTTTCTTCCGGGCCACATCATTGTTCCCGCCCGCAGCGCGCCCGGCGGCGAACCGCGCGTTTATCGCGTGGACGGCTCAGAAGTTGCACTGCGCCGTGAAACTGCATCGCGGCTGATCCTTCGGCCATCCAACGGGAAGGTCTCCAAAATATGAGCGATTGCCACAGTTGCGACGGCTGTGCGGTTGCCGCGGCAGTGACGGACGCGCCGTCCTTGCACAAAGGCTTGCGTACGCATGTCGTCGCCATCATTGGGCCGCCCAATTCGGGCAAGTCGACGCTTTTTAATCGCCTGACCGGCTTGCGCCAAAAGGTCGCGAACTTCCCCGGCGTTACGGTGGAACAGCGCGTAGGCAGAGCCAAGATGACGCACAAGGGAACGATGCAGCACCATCACGACGTGGTCCTGGTGGATCTTCCCGGCGTCTACAGCTTGAACCCCCGGTCGGAGGACGAGCAGGTCACCCGTGATGTGCTGGCCGGAGACATGCCTGGCATCCCAAAGCCGGATGCCGTGCTCCTGATCCTGGATTGCACCAATCTGGGCCGCCATCTGGTGCTGGCAGCGCCAATTCTCAGCCTGAAACTGCCCACGCTGGTGATCCTCAACATGGCGGACGATCTAAAAAGTCGCGGCGGCCACGTGGACACGGCCGAGCTGGCCACTGAGTTAGGTTCGCCGGTGGCGCTGATCAGCGCATCCAAAGGGCAAGGCATCGACAAAGTCTTCCAGTTCATGGAGGGCACTTCAGCCGGCACGTCGTCACTGGCGCCTCCACGCGTTGAGCTTCCGATTTTGCAGGATATCCCGCGCTGCCGCCAGTGGGCGCATGACATTGGCACGGGCGCGGCTTATCAGGCCCCGGCGCCGCCCATCTGGACGCGGCGTTTGGATTCGGTCTTCTTGCACCCCATTGCCGGTCCGCTGATCTTTCTCGCGGTTGTCGCGGGAGTGTTCCAGACCATCTTCAGCGGTGCGAAACCCTTGATGGATGGCTTGCAGGCGCTGATTCAGACGTCCGGGCCAGTGGATAGAGCACATCCTGCCGCCCTCTATTTTCCGCTCGCTGCTGGTGGACGGCGTGTGGAGCGGCGTGGGCGCTGTCATCGTCTTTCTGCCGCAAATTCTCCTGCTGTTCCTTTTTATCGGCATTCTGGAGGATTCCGGGTACCTGGCGCGCGCCGCTCTCATTGCGGACCGCACCATGGCCAAGTTCGGCCTGCAAGGAAAATCGTTCATCCCGCTCATCTCCGCCTATGCCTGCGCGGTCCCGGCGATCATGGCTACGCGCACCATCGAAAACAAGCGCGATCGGCTGGCCACCATCCTTATCGCCCCTTTCATGACCTGCTCGGCGCGCCTGCCCGTGTATACGCTGATCATCGCGGCATTCATCGTCGATCGTCCGATTCTTGGACATTTCTTCGGGATGCAGGCCGCGGCGCTGCTGGGGCTCTATGTTCTCGGTTTCGTGGCGGCCATCGCCACCGCGCGCCTGCTGAAGTCTTCCATCCTCAAAAGCGAGCGCGTACCGTTCGTTCTGGAAATGCCGCCTTATCGCTGGCCCACGTTGCGATCGCTCAGCCTGCGCCTCATTGACCGCTCCAAAGTTTTCCTGCGCCGCGCGGGCACCGTGATCCTGCTCGTCATCGTGGTGCTCTGGGTCTCGAAAATCTGCCGTGAAGAACGGCCAGCCGCCGCGAGATCGCCGACAGCTTCGCGGGCATGATCGGCCACGCCGTGGAACCGGTCATCAAACCGCTCGGCTTCAACTGGAAGATCGGCATCGGACTGGTCAGTTCCATCGCCGCGCGCGAAGTGATTGTCGGGACACTCGGCACCATCTACCACAAAGAAGGCACATCGGAATCGGAGGGCCTGAGACAAGCCCTGAAGAGCGACTTGACCCCCGGCGGGGCCGTTGCATTGCTGGTCTTCTTCGCCTTCGCGATGCAATGCATGTCGACTATTGCCGTAGTGCGCCGCGAAACTGGCGGCTGGAAATGGCCGGCCATCCAATTCGCCTACATGACGTTCCTAGCCTACCTGTGCGCGCTGATCACCAACGAAGTAGTCCGCTCCGGCATCTTTACCTAGCCCCGCTGCATCTCATCATCGTTTGCGAGCACCGTTTGTGACCATTAAACGTTTGTTAGCATAAAACTTCCATGCATAATGTGATCATCGTCGGCTCCGGCTGCGCCGGAAATACCGCCGCCATCTACGCCGGCGCGAGCCAATCTGAAACCATTGGTCGTCGCCGGACACGAACCTGGCGGCCAGCTCTCGCTCACCACGCCTGGTGGAGAATTTCCCGGGATTTCCCGAGGGGATCGACGGCCCCCTGCTGGTGGAAAACATCAAGAAGCAGGCGGAGCATTTCGGCGCCGAGTACCTGCACGGCACCGTTATCGAAGCCGATCTTTCCAAGCGCCCGTTCCGTCTCAAAGTGGACCACGAATGGCTGGAAACGCGGACGCTGATCATTGCGTCGGGCGCGTCGGCGCGCTGGCTCAACCTGCCGAACGAGCAAAAGCTGATTGGTCACGGCGTCTCCTGCGCCACCTGCGACGGTTTCTTTTATCGCGGCAAGAAGATCATGGTGGTGGGCGGTGGCGATTCAGCCATGGAAGAGGCCAATTTCCTCACCCGCTTCGGCGAAGAGGTGGCGCTGGTGCATCGCCGCGACAACTTCCGCGCATCGAAGATCATGCTGGAGCGCGCCCGCAGCAATCCCAAGATCAAGATGTTCCCCAACACGGTGGTGGAAGACGTTTACGACGCCAGCCAACATGTGGTTACCGGCGTGAAGCTCCGCAACCTGCTGACGGACGAGATCTGGGAGCGCGACGTCGACGGATTTTTTGTCGCCATCGGCCACATTCCGAATACCGCGCCCTTCGCCGGACAAATCGATCTCGACCCCGATGGCTACGTGATCTCCCATGGCGGTGCGCGAACCAACATCACGGGCGTTTTCCATGCCGGCGACGTGCAGGACCGGACCTATCGGCAAGCCATCACCGCGTCGGGCGCCGGATGCATGGCTGCGATCGAAGTAGAACGGTTCCTGGAAGCCGAAGGGCACTAACCGTGCCGCAGACACTAACCGTGCCGCAGTGTGACGGCCGGATCGAGCTGCGCGGCTCTACGCGCGGGTAGATAGCAAGCCAGCATGGCAACGGTCCCTAGCAGGGCAACCACCAACCCGAGCGTGAGCGGATCGTACGGTGTGACGCCATAAAGCAAGGTGCGAAGCGCGCGGGTGGCAACCAAGGCGCCGGCCAGGCCGGCTCCGATGCCGGATGCAGTCAGAATCATGCCATGCCGAAGGACGAGCTGGAACGCTTCGCGCGGCTGTGCGCCGAGGGCCATGCGAATCGCGATCTCGTGCGAGCGCCGGCTGACCATGTAGGCGATCACGCTGAAGATCCCAACCGCCGCCTGGATCAATCCCAGTGCGGCGAAAATGCCCATGAGCAGCATGTTCGTGCGGTCCCTCGACAGGGACTCGGCCACGCGCTGATCCATTGTGGCGATGTCATCGACCGGCACGGTTGGGTCGATCGCGTGTACGGCTTTTGCGACAGTCCCTACCAGTGCCAGCGGTGCGCGCGATTTCGAAGATCAAGAAATTTTCCGGATCCCGAAGTTGGC
Organism: Bryobacterales bacterium; assembly: GCA_963747945.1. GTDB lineage: Bacteria > Acidobacteriota > Terriglobia > Bryobacterales > Bryobacteraceae > Palsa-89. The sequence continues at coordinate 78,398 of CAVVHB010000018.1, read as the reverse complement.
GATATGAGGTATAGATACGCGGTTCATCGGAGACCCGAAGACGCTGCTGTCGCACGTTCCCAACGACGCCCACGATTTGCTCCCAAGGACCGTGGCTCACCGATCCAAACGTGATCCGTTTGCCAATCGCGTCGCGGCCAGGGAAAAATCGGCTGGCGAACGCCTGGTTTACCACCAGGACGCGCGGAGCGTCGGCGCCATCGGCACCCGTGAAGGAACGGCCTCGCAGCACGGGAATCCCTAACGCTCGGAAATAATCGGGACTAACAGAAATCTCCCCGATGGTCGGCGCTCCGCCCGGCGGGGGTGGCGGCTGCCCCTCCACCAACACGCCGAAACCGTGTGGGGCATCGCCCATCGGGAGTCCATCGCCGATTGCGGCCGCGTCCACGTCGCGCATTTGTTTCGTGCGTCCCAGCAACCCGGCGAGGAACTGGTCGACGCGCGACGGATACTCGAACGTAAACGGGAGAGATACTCGCACGGTCAACACGCCGGCGGGACGGAAACCTAAGTGAGCCGTCGTCAAACGAAGAAAGCTCCTCACGAGCAAGCCCGATGCAGAGAGCAGAATGATTGCCATGGCGATCTCGGCCATCACAAAAGCTCCCCTCAATCGATGATGGCCGCGCGGACCGGTGCTTCGGCCAGAGTCTTCCTTGAGCGCCATCGTCAAATCGACCTTGGAAACGGACAGCACTGGCGCAATGGCAGTTAGTAATACCCACCAACATCGTTGCCGCGAACGTCACTAGTAGAACCGTATAATCGATTTGCACCGCAGGGAGCAGCGTGGAGATTCGCCGGTAGCGCAAGCTTCAAATATCGCAGCGCTACATAGCCCAAAAGCAACCCCGCCCCGCCACCGATGAGACTCAACAGCAGGCTTTCGGTTAGCAATTGCCGCATCAGACGCTTTCGCGCGGCGCCGAGCGCCGCTCGCAATGCCATTTCCCGCCAGCGTGCAAGGGAACGCGCCAGTTGAAGATTCGCAACATTGAAGCAGCCGATCAATAGCACCAGCGCCACCGCGCCCTGCAGGATCAAAATGATGGGGCGCACATCGCCCGCGAGCTTTTCTCGCACCGGCGACACCGCCACCCGCATGCCCTTGCGCATGGTGGCAAACGCAGGGGATTCCTCTCCCTCCGTGCGACGTGCGATCGCATACAATTCGTCGCGAACCGAGGCCGGCGGGACGCCCGGCTTGGGGCGACCCATCACGCGCAGGACCCGGAGTTGTTGGTCATACCAAGTGGGATTGCCGGGCAGCGCCATCGGCACCAGTATCTCGGCGCGAAAATTGTTGTCGGGGAAGATGAACGATCCGGGGAGCACTCCAACGATGGTGGCGCTCTTACCATCCAGATCCATGGTTTGTCCCACAACGTTCAAAGACGCCCCGAACTTGCGACGCCACAAACCATAACTCAAGATCACGGCCGGCGGCCCGCCCAGACGATCCTCCTCTGACGTGAACGTTCGGCCGAGCGCGAGTTGTACACCCAGCAAATCCAAGAATCCACGCGTCACCATGGTGCCGTTAATGCGTTCCGGATCGCCCATGCCGGTCAACGTCCGCGTAGCGCCGTCGCCATACGCTTCCAGGTCTTCGTACAAATGCGCTTGCTTTCGCCAATGTGCGAAGTCCGGACTCGCCGCACCGAACACCGCCTGTTCGTGCGGCCAAAATTCGGAGATGTAGAAGAGCCGGTCCGGATCACGATAAGGCAGCCGATGGAGCAGAAGACCATTTACGACGCTAAACAGCGCGGTGTTCGCTCCGATGCCAAGGGCAAATGTCAGCACTATCGCGGCAGCGTAGCCTGGGCTGCGCCCTTGCATGCGAGCGCCGTACCGAATGTCCTGCAAAAGCGTGTCGAACCAGGCTCCAGGGCGCGCCTGGCGCACTTCTTCTTTCACTTGCTCGATCCCGCCGGCCTCCATCCGTGCCGCTCGCACAGCCTCTTCCCGGGTCATACCCGAGCGGATTTTTTCTTCGACTAGCGCGTCGATGTAGGCCCGCACCTCGGCGTCGAGATCCGGCTCGCTGCGTTTGCGGCGAAGTCGCGGCAGCTTCATTTGGCCTCCAGGACACGGGCCATCGCTAACGCCACCTGGTCCCAGCGCTTCACTTCGGTTCCGAGTTGCCGCCGTCCGGATTGCGTCAGGCGGTAGTATTTCGCCTTGCGATTGGTCTCCGAATCGCCCCATTCCGAGGCGAGCCAGCCGTGCTCCTCCATACGATGCAGCGCGGGGAACAGCGATCCCGGTTTCACCTGGAACGTCCCGCCGGTCAACTGTTCGATCCGCCGCGCCACCCCGAGCCCGTGCAATGGGCCGGATGACACCGCTTTCAATACCAGAAGATCCAGCGTTCCAGGCAGCAGATCGGCGGAAGGCATAAGTCGTCCTATAGATAGCCTATAAGACAAGATAGGCCCGCTCCTATAGATTGTCAATAGGAGTGTTCTCAAACTGCCAGGCCGTCGCCACGATGTCCCGTACCTGGGGGAGCTTGGGCTTCCATCCCAAAGTGCGCATCAGCTTGCCGGAATTGGCCACCAGGACCGGCGGATCCCCAGCCCGGCGCGGGCCCATCTGATGCGGCACCTTTTGCCCGGTGACCTGCTCCACCGCACGCATCACATCCAGTACCGAGTGCCCGGTTCCCGTGCCCACATTGAACACGTCCGAAGCTCCGCCGGCCAGCAACTTCTCGATCGCCACCACGTGCGCTTCCGCCAGGTCGGACACGTGAATATAGTCGCGGATGCAGGTGCCATCGGGTGTCTCGTAATCGTCGCCGAAAATCGTCATCGGCTCACCGGAGACAACCGCCCGGAGCAGCAGCGGGATCAGGTGCGTTTCCGGCTGGTGCTCCTCGCCAAGTCCCGATTCCGGGTCCGCTCCGCACGCGTTGAAATAGCGCAACGCTATACTGCGCAATCCGCTGCAGCTATCCAGCCACTTCAGCATCTTCTCCACCAGCACCTTGGACTCCCCATAGGGATTCACCGGATCGAACGGAAGATCCTCGGGAATGGGGACAAGCTGCGGCGTCCCATACACCGCCGCCGTGGATGAGAACACCAGCCGTTTGACGTCCGCCTGTATCATGGCGCTGAACAGGGACGCGCTGCCGCCGTCGTTGTTCAGGAAGTACAGTTCGGGCTTCCTGGTGGATTCTCCAACCATGGAATGCGCGGCAAAATGAACCACCGCGTCCACGCGTTCGCGGCCCAGCAAGTCAGCCAGCGCGCTGGTTTCCAGCAGATTCAGCTTGTGAAATGGGAGCCCGCGGACGTTATGTTCGTATCCGCGCGACAAATCGTCCACGATGACCACGCCATATCCGCGCCGCTTCAGAAGGTAGGCAGTTACCGAACCGATGTAACCCGCCCCGCCTGTAACCAGAACCTTTGGCATAAGGCTCCAGTTTAAAGCGCGGTCCCGTCATGGTGCTGTATACTCATTTTTCACCGGTTTGACGGTGACCACGGAGGTACATATGCGTGCAATTGACGAATACACAATCACAGATGCGGCGCTGGATCAGATGGCGTCTACGCCCGATCCGCGTCTGAAGGAGATCATGGCCGCGCTCACGCGGCACCTGCATGACTTCGCGCGCGAGGTGGACCTGACGCCCGAAGAGTGGCTGGATGCCATCAAGTTCCTGACCGCTGTCGGCCAGAAATGCACGGCGTACCGGCAGGAATTCATTCTGCTGTCTGACACGCTTGGCCTCAGCAGCCTGGTGAACGCGCTGCATGACCGCCGGGCCACGGAAGCCGGTACGAAATCCAGCCTGGTGGGCCCGTTCTACCGGCAGGATTCGCCTGTTCTAAAGCTAGGCGACACCATCGTCACCAAGCCCACCAACGGCCAGGAAGTTTGCCTCTATGGACGTGTGTTCAACGCCGCCGGCGAGGGTGTTCCCAACGCCACGGTGCAGGTGTGGCAGCCGGATGAAACCGGCAACTACGATCTGCAAAAGCACGATCCGTCCGAGATGGATTTGCGCGGCACCTTCCGTACCGACGCCGAAGGCCGCTTCTACCTGCGCACCATCGCGCCGCTGGGCTACATGATTCCGATGGACGGCCCGGTGGGCGACATGATCCGCGCGCAAAAGCGCCACGGCTACCGGCCCGCGCACATTCATTTCATCATCGGCGCGGAGGGCTATCGCGAAGTAGTAACGGCGCTGTATTTACAGGGTGACGAGCACATCGACTCGGACACGGTGTTTGGCGTGACGGCGTCACTGGTCACGGGTGTGAACAGCAAAGATCCCGCTTCGCCGATACCGAATCTCCCCACCATCAAGTTCGACTTCAAACTCCCTGCCGCGGCAGCCTACGGCTCCGGACGCGTGGGCGCAGATCCTTCGCAGATCGTACAGAAAGTCGCCAGCTAAGCGGCCCCGGACTTCGCGCGATGACCGGCGCGCACGCGAGCGTTTGGCAACGATGGGTTCGACGGCCCAAGAGCCTTTGGGTTCGCAAAGCGCTGTTTCAGGTCCATCTGTGGACAGGCATCGCGCTGGGACTCTACATATTCGTCATCAGCGTCAGCGGCAGCGCCATCGTCTTTCGGAATGAGCTCTACACTTCGCTTTGGCCCGGACCGCGCATCGTTCCGATCCTGAGCCATCGGCTCACCCACGACGAATTGCGCGATGCCGCCCGCCGCGCTTATCCCGATTACCGGGTGAGCTGGGTTTGGGACGCACGGGATCCAAATCAGGCCATAGAAATCTGGCTCGATCGCAAGGGCCACAAGAAGCAGCGCTTCTTCGATCCCTACACCGGCCGCGATTTGGGCGAATCGCACCCTTATTCGATCCAGTTCATGGCCTGGCTTCTCGATCTGCACGTGAACCTGTTGGCCGGCAAAACGGGGCGATTGGTAAATGGCGCGGGCGCGGTCTTCGTACTGGCCCTCTCGCTCACCGGCGCCGTGCTGTGGTGGCCCGGCATCCGGACCTGGCGCCGCTCGCTGGCGATTCAGCCGTCGCGGTCTAATTGGAAGCTGTTCAACTGGCAGCTGCATAGCGTAATCGGGCTCTGGACGCTACCGTTCGTTTTCATGTTCGGAGTGGTCGGCGTTTATGCCGGGTTCCCTGCGCCATTTCAGACTCTAGTGAACAGAATTGCGCCTCTGGATTTCTATCGCCCGATCCCGGAAGCCTCCATCGCACCGAATATTCCGCTGATTCCGGCCGCCACACCGACGCCGCGGCGGCGTTTTCAGCCGCGGTACAGCGCCGGAGACAAAATCATCCGCTGGTTTAGCTATCTGCACTTCGGCAACTTCGGCGGCTGGCCTAGCAAAGCGATCTGGGTGGTCATCGGACTGGCGCCCGCATTCCTCTTCGTAACAGGTGTCCTCATGTGGTGGAACCGCGTAATCGTGCCAAGGGCGCGCCGGGTATATAATCTCCGATCATGGCCCCAAGAACCTCGCGCCTCGCCGTCACCGGACTCGCTGCGGTCGCATTAGCCTTCGCCGCCGGCCACGTCGATCCCAACAATCCCACCGGCACGCACGGGCTGATTGTCATCGACAAAATCGGCCGGCACGTCCGATTCCTGGATCCATCGAACTTTCAGGAAATTTCGAGCCTGGAAGTGGGGGTCGCTCCACACGACGTCGCCATTTCACCCGATCACAAAACCGCCTACGTGCCCGTCTACGGCGATGGCGTCTACGGCAGAAATCCTCACCCGGGCCACACCATCGCCATCATCGATCTTGAGACAAGGAAACTAGCTGGAACTATCGACGTCTCGCCCTATCAGGCGCCGCACGGCATCCAGATTGACGACGCTGGCACCATATACGTGACCTGCGATCTGAGCCGCAAGCTGCTGGTGATCGACCCCAAAACGCGTAGTATTGAAGCAGCCCTGGATACAGAAGGCACGGGTCATTGGGCCGCGGTTTTGCCGGATGCGAGCAAGGCGTACGTCGCGAATAAGAACGATAAGCTGTTCGTTACCGTTATCGATTTGAAGAAGCGCAGTATCATCGCGCGCATTCCCGCGCCGAATGGCACAGAAGGTATCGCAGCTTCGCCGAGTGGGAATTTCGTGGTGGCCGCCGATCACTCCGAACCGAAACTTCTGGTCATCGACCCGGCGCTAGATACCGTGGTCGTCACCATTCCGCTGCAGGGAAATACCAAGGCCGCCTTTAAGCCGCGCTTCTCGCCGGACGGTTCGAAACTCCTGGTCTGCAATATGTCGGAGCGGCTGGTGAACATCATCGACGTAGCGGACCCGCACGGCAAACAACAGGTTCTCAGCGTGGGGAAGGACCCCATGGGATTCGCGTTCGCTCCCGATGGCAAGACGGTCCTGGTGGCGAATCACGGCGATGGCACCGTCTCGGTGATCGATCTGTCCCAGAACAAGGTGGTATCCACCTTTACTGGCGGCGCCGGTGTGGAATCGCTAGCCTACTACTGAACCCCGACCGTGAGGGAGGGCATTTTCAGGCGCTAACTTCTGGCCCGCGCGGTAGCAACATAAACGCCCAGCCCGATCATCGCCACGCCTGATGCCGCACGCTGCCCGCTGCGTAACTTGGCGCTGCGCTTCATTCTCGCTCCGAGCGGCCCCGCGAAACACGCGACGAGAAGGTCGGCGCAGGTGTTGAGGGTCACCGAAATCGCGCCCAGCAGCAGGAACTGCGCTGCGACGTGTCCTTGTTGCACAGAAACAAACTGCGGGATGAACGAAAGAAAGAACAGCGCGGTCTTGGGATTCAACACTTCTGTCATCACTCCCTGAACGAACGTGCCGCCCGCCGCGCCGGCAGCCTCCATCACCGCTTCTTCGTGCCCGGTCCGAATCATCCTGTATCCCAGGTAAATCAGGTACGCCGCGCCCGCGTACCTGACGGTCTCAAACGCGATCGCCGATGCCGCCAGAATCGCCGACAGGCCGAATGCCGCGGCAGCTACGTGCACCAAGCCTCCTAGAAACGTGCCCGCCGCCGATAAAACGCCCTCCCGGCGTCCTCCCCGCAAGCTGCGAGCCAGCACATAGAAAATTCCCGGGCCAGGTGTTATCGCGAGAATCAGCGCCGCACCTAGGAAGACCAGGAATCGCGATGTGAGGACCACACTTCAGACGATACAATCAAAGTCGAAGCGCCGCAAGAATCCCCCATGCAGAAGCTGCACTCACGTCCTGAATGGCACGAAATCCAAAAGCAATTTATTTCGACGGGTGACGCCGCTCCCGTCCTGGCAGGACTTTCCGCTCTTATCGAGCAAATGACCGTCGACGCTTTTCAAGGGTCGCTGGCGGCGCTGCCCGATCCTAATGTCGCGATGCTTGCCGTGGGTGGCTTCGGGCGACGTCAGCTGTTCCCATTCTCCGACGTGGACGTGCTGATCCTGCTGGAGCGCGAGTCCCAATCGGCGGGCATCAAGAATGCGCTCTCAGAATTCGTCCGTCTGCTGTGGGACGCCGGTTTGCGGCTGAGCCATTCGGTGCGCACCATAGGCGAATGCGCCGAAATCCACGAGGGCAACATCGAGATGAGCATCAGCCTGCTCGACCGCCGGATGCTATCTGGTTCCGTCAATCTTTACGCCAAACTCGAGAACAAGCTCCTGGCGCTGTTCGAGCGCCAGAGCGCCACATTGACTCGCCACCTTTGCAAACTCGCCCGCGAGCGCCACGAAAAGTTCCAAGGAACGCTCTACCATCTGGAGCCCAACATCAAGGAAACGCCCGGCGGACTGCGCGACCTGCACTTGATCGATTGGTTGGGCAAACTGGACTGGCTGGGCAAACAGCGCAAGCCGGATGAAGAGGTGGCCGCCCGCCTGATTGCGCCCACCAAATTCGTTCACGCGCTGCGTTGCTTTCTCCATTACCAGACGCGGCGCGATCAGAACCTGCTCAGCTTCGATGCGCAGGAGGCGCTCACAGCTCAGCCTTACGTTTCGTTTCGCGAACCGGCCGATTTGATGCGCGAGTACTTCCGCAACGCGCGAGCGATCTACAACGACGCCCGCCGCGCGCTGGATCTGAACGAGAGAAGCGAAAGCTCGCTGGTGACGCAGTTCCGCGATTGGCGATCGCGTCTTTCCAACTCGGAATTCACGGTTTCCGGCGAGCGCATCTATCTCCGCTCGCCCGCGCAATTAACCGCCGACCCGGCCATCATTCTCCGCCTGCTGGAATTCGTGGCGCGTCACGGCGTTCCGCTGGCGGCGGAAACCGAGCGCCGCTTGGAGCAAGCCAATGCAGCTTTCGCGGCCTATTGTGAAAGTGCCCAGCCATTGTGGCCTCCGCTGCATAGCATCCTCTCGCTGTCGCACGCCGCTCGAGCGCTCCGGGTGATGCACGATACGGGACTTCTGCAGGCCATGTTCCCCGAGTGGCGGAACATTTTGTGCCTGGTTGTTCCGGACTTCTACCATCGCTACACCGTGGACGAGCACACTCTGGTGGCAATCGAAAAGCTGACTGAACTGGCGGCCAGCAAAGATCCCGCACAGCGCCGCCTGGCTGAAATTCTTTCCGAGGTGGAGGACCTGGCCTTGCTCCGCTTCGCCCTCCTGTTTCACGACTCGGGGAAAGGCGCCCGTAGCGGCGACCACGCGCATCTCTCCGTTGAGTTGGCCCGCAAGGCGATGCAGCGCATCCAAATGCGTCCCGAAGACCAAGGCGCCGTGGAGTTTCTGATCGCGCATCATCTGGATCTCTCGGCCGTGATGAGCTCGCGCGATCTCTACGATCCGGCCACCGCTCGTCTCCTGGCAGCCCGTATTGGAACGTTGGAGAGGCTGAAGCTTCTCACCCTTTTGACCTACGCGGATATCTCGGCCGTGAATCCCGCCGCGATGACTCCCTGGCGCCTGGAGCAGCTTTGGGAAACGTACCGGGTGACTCATCAACAGCTAATCAAGGACCTAGGAACCGAGCGCATTGCCGATCTTCCACCCGATCTTGCGGCCGATCTTCAACGTGACGTGCTGGAGCCGGCCGATTTTATCCGTGGTTTTCCGTCGCGCTATCTTCGCACCCACAGCAGGGAGGACGTTCGGGCGCATGCCGAGCTTTACGAATTGAGCAAATCAAGCGGCGTGGGCGTTCGGATCGAGCCTCAGATGGAATCGGGCGCCGGCGTGCATCGGGCTACCATCGTCGCGAACGACCGGCCGGCGCTGTTCGCATCCCTGGCGGGCGCCATATCCAGCTTCGGAATGGACATCCTCAAAGCGGAAGCTTTCTCCAACGAGCGCGGCCTGATCCTGGACACTTTCGTATTCGCCGATCCCTCGCACACACTGGAATTGAATCCCACCGAGAACCACCGCTTGCGGCAAACGCTGGAGGATGTGGCCCTGGGCCGGCTGGACACTGAGCAGCTTCTGCGCGGCCGCGGCGCCCACCATCGTTCGAAGAAGCGCACGGTTGAACCGCGCGTTCATTTCGATCCAAATGCGTGCGACACGGCTACTTTAATCGAAATTATCGCCGAAGATCGCCCTGGGCTACTGTACGATCTATCTTCCGCGATTTCAATGGCAGGTTGTAACATTGATGTAGTGCTCATTGATACAGAGGGCCGAAAAGCAATTGACGTTTTTTATGTTGCAACCAACGGTAAAAAGCTGGCATCTAATGTTCGCGAGACGCTAAGTCACACATTATTAGGTCTTTGCTAAACTTTAATCTTCCGCTAGTAACCTTTCATCCCCTGCCGTCGTTGTTACTAATGTGGCCTGTATGCAAGAGACAACCACACTCCCCGTCGAGCTGTTACCACACGCATTCAATCTAAGGAGCTAAAGCTACATGAAGATCAACAAACTGATGCTAGGGGCTTGTGTCTTTTCACTCGGCATCGCCACAGCCGCCTCCAGCTACCACGTCCGGATCGCTGATCCTACGTGGGTTGGCACTACGCAACTGAAGCCTGGTGAGTATGAAGTCAAGGTGGATGGCGACAAAGTTACATTCAAGCAAGGCAAGAATGTGGTTGCGGTCGGCGCGAAGGTCGAGACCAATGCCTCCAAGTTTTCCGACACCCAGATGGACATTAGGACCGAAAATGGTCAGGCCAAGCTGAGAGAGCTTGACTTAGGCGGGACGAAGTCCAAAATCATGCTGACCGATGCTTCCGCTGTCGAAGCTGGCGGCACCCACTAACTAGGTCGAATACCTAATTTGCGCCGGACGGAAGCCTTATTGAACCATGACCGTGAGGCGTGGTTCCTAGGGAAGCGTGAAAACGACTAAGGCTTCCGCTCCCGGCGTTGCATCGTCCAATGTTCCATTCCCTCCGGCCACGATTGCCACGTATTGCTTCCCGCTCCCGCCTGCATAGGTAATCGGGACAGCGTGTGCGCTCGCGTCCAATTTAGCCGACCAGAGCTCTCTCCCCGTCTTTGAATCAAACGCCCGAAAACGCCTATCGTTCGTCGCGCCGATAAACACCAGCCCGCCCGCGGTTGCAATTGGACCGCCCAGATTCATCCGTCCTGTGTTTCTTTTGGCCCGCGGCAATTCGTCGGTGACGCCCAATGGCACTTGCCAGGCGAAATCTCCTGTGTGTGCGTTCACCGCTGCCAATTGGCCCCACGGTGGTTTCTGGCACGGCCACGCATGTTCGCCGGCGTGGGGAATGTTGCCTATGCGAGGATCGCCCTCGCTCCACTGAAAGCGCGACATCGGCCCCACGATGCTATTGCGGTCAAACAATACCGGCGACCCCGCCGGCTTCTTCTCGATCCATCCAATACTGGCTTCGTTGCTCGAGTTCACGAAGAAATATCCCAAGCCGGTATCGGCCGCAGCCCCGCCCCAATTGACGCCGCCGATGGCGCCCGGAAAAATGATCGTCGAATACGGCTTGGCGCCGGCCTCGCGATAGACGTATGGCGTAAACGGCCCACCGTTGTAGAAGCCTCCACTCCTCGCCTGCAGCTCGTGGCAGAATTTCGAGTGGTCCGCGTTGGTGTCGTTGGGGCCTACGATGTCTTCGGGGCCATAACTCACGCGCGACAACGGTGGCGGCTTCACGGGTACGGGCTGCGTCGGCGAACTCTGCTCTCCCGGCACTTTGCTCGCGAGAACGGGCTTCTCGTCGATGCCGAACACGGGCTTGCCGGTTACACGATTCAGAATATACAGATAACCGGTCTTCGCGGTCTGCGCGAGAATCGGAATCTTTTTCCCGTTCACCGTCACGTCCATCAACGTGGGGGGCGCGGGCAAATCGAAATCCCACAGGTCGTGATGCACCACCTGGAAATACCACTTCATTTTCCCGGTCCCTGCATCGATGGCTACCACGGAATTTGCAAACAAATCGTTGCCTTTGCGATCGCCGCCCCAAAAATTCGTGTTGGGACCGCCAAACACGGTGTAGACGATGCCGCGCTCGGCGTCCACGGTCAACGAAAATCCCCAGTTATTCACGCCAGACCGATTCTTGGCGCTGTCGCCCTGCCAGGTTTCATGGCCGAATTCACCCGGCCGCGGCACGGAATGAAAATCCCACAGCAACTTGCCCGTGCGCGCGTCATAGGCGCGTGTGTCCCCAGCGGGACCGGTGGCCGGAGCCTCGGGCGTGTTCGCACCCACCATCAGCAGGTTCTTGAAAACCACCGGCGCCGAATTGTACGGAACCGTCATCTCTACCGTTCCTTCGTTCCCGAATCCCGGATCGATTTTCCCGGTGCTCGCGTTCAGGGCGATCATTTTGCTGCCCGTGGTGAAGATGATTCGCGGCGGGATGCCCTTGTCTCCAGGCCAGTAGGCCACGCCGCGCTTGGACGGCGCGCCTTGCTTCAAATCAAACCGCCAGATTTCCTTGCCGGTCTCGGCGTCGAGCGCTGTCACATAGTGAAACGCGGCCAGATACAGCACGCCCTGCACGACGATGGAAGTAAATTCGGAACCAGCCTCGTTTCCGCTGGCCTGCCCCAGGTTATAGGACCACGCCTGCTTCAATGCGCCGACGTTCGAGGCGTCGATCTGGTGCAACGGTGAGAACCGCGTGCCCGCGAGGTCGCGGTTGTACATTGGCCAGTCGGCCGCATCGGAATCCGTCCGCCGCGTTTGGGCCTGCATGAGCGGCACAAGAGAAGCCATCAGAATGCAGCCCGCCGCCACGCGAGAAACCCTTAGTATCAGTCCCGCCATGCGATTGTAACCTCTAGCCTTAGCAGCTACGTCGTTCAAATGACATATCATAATAACTCGTAGTAGAGGAGGGTTCCAGGGAGATGTCCATTTTGAGCATGTGCCAGTGGTTGCAGGACACCTACGTCGGCACATCCATCCGTGAGTCCATCTGGGTATTTCCCATCATTGAAACCATCCACGTTCTGGCCCTCTCCATCTCTGTCGGATTGCTGTTGGTCTCTGACCTGCGCCTCATGGGCTACATTATGAAGCGCCGTCCGGTTTCCGAAGTCTACGAACAGATGAAGCCGTGGATGTTCATTGGCTTCGGGATTATGGTGGTGACGGGGATTTTCCTGTTCTGGTGCCAGGCGGTCAAAGCTTATAACAGCATCTTCTTTAAAGCGAAAATCATTTTGCTGGTGCTGGCGGCTATCAATGCGCTGGCCTTCGAGCGGGGCATTTATCGCAAGATAGACAAATGGGACAACGCGCTGGTTCCACCCATGGAAGCTCGCCTGGCTGGCTGGCTTTCCTTGATCTTCTGGATCGCGATTATCACTTGCGGCCGCACCATGGCGTACACATTTTAGGCAACCAAGTCGAGACCTTTTAGCGATGTCAGCTATCATCCCTTTCTTCCAATGGTGCGATGACACCATGATCTCCCAGGCGATTCGCAATTCGCGATTCGCGTTCCCCATCATCGAGAACTTCCACCTCTTCGCGCTCACCGTGCTGCTCGGTTCACTGGTTGTGCTGGTGCTGCGCCAGTTCGGATTGATCTACAAAGCCCAGCCCATCTCTGAAGTCGCGAGCGCGCTTCGTCCCTGGAACCGGTGGAGCATGGCCGTTATGCTGACTTCCGGCATTCTGCTGTTCTTGTCGGAAGCAATGAAGTGTTACGGCAATACTTCTTTTCGCATAAAAATGTTGTTCCTCTTTTTCGCCCTGCTGTTTCAGTTCACCATCTACAATCGCATCGTCAGGTCAGAAGGCAAGTCCGCTCCTGTCGGCGGCAAGATCGCTGCTGCCGTTGCGTTGTGCTTGTGGTTCGGTGTTGGATTGGCCGGCCGCGCCATCGGCTTTCTCGGCTAGGCCGGAACCATTATGAAGGAAGTCTTGACCAAGAATTTTTGGCAGGGTGTGAAACAGACTTTTGATGAAGCGCTCGACAAATCCGAAATGGTCGACGGTCCGCGCAACAAGTTACCGCGACGCGAATTCTATGAGCGGATTGCCAGGCTGAACGCAGCGCCGCTCTGGGAAGTGCTCAGCGAGATCGTTGGAGCGCAGCCGCACCCGGCTTCCATCCCCGCGCTATGGCGTTACGACGAAATGCGTCCGTTCCTGATGGAGTCCGGTGAATTGATCACGGCCCGGGAAGCGGAACGCCGCGTTCTGATGCTCGAAAATCCCGGGTTCCCTGGCGGATCGCGCATCACGCAGAGCGTGTACGCCGGCCTGCAACTGGTATTGCCCGGGGAATTCACAGACAGCCACCGGCACGTGGCTGCCGCGTTGCGTTTCGTCATCGAAGGCGAGGGCGCGTACACGGCTGTAGATGGCCAGCGGGTGAGCATGCATCCAGGCGATTTGATCCTCACGCCCTCCTGGACGTTTCACGATCACGGCAATCCCGGCAACTCGCCCGTGGTTTGGCTCGACGGCCTGGATATTCCGATCGTGAATTTCTTCGACAGCAGCTTCGCCGAGCATCTGCCTAACGAGGCTGCTCAAACGGCCGTTCATTCTCACATCAACGCCATTTTCGTTTCCGTAGCGCCCGCTCGTGAAGCGCTCCAGAACAAATCGCTGCATCCTTGTCACGGAGCAAAACTGGAATACCTAAAGGCCAACGGCGCCTCCGTGACGCCGACGCTTGGCGCGTCTTTACAACTGTTGCCGGCAGGTTTCCGCGGCGCCGCGTATCGCTCCACGGACTCCGCTGTCTTTTGCGTCGCCGAAGGGCGCGGATCCAGCCGCATCGGCGATCGCTTGTTCGAATGGGCCGCGCGCGACATCTTCGTCGTGCCCTCCTGGTGCCCCGTCTCGCATGAGGCCACTGAAGAAGCCGTGCTCTTCAGCTTCTCCGATCGCCCGGCGCAAAAGGCTTTGGGCCTGTGGCGCGAACAGAACTAGCGGACTTTCTTCTGTGGCCCACGCACACCTGCGTGGCGTGACAGGGACTCATCTCGACACGCCGGCCGGTGACCAGAACTCGCCCAGCGAAGCGTTCACACGAGTGTGAACGCGGCACGCAAGAGTGCGTGCGCCACAGCAAGAGTGGGTGCGCCACAGGCAGACGGGCCACTAGGATAGTTCGAAGGCCTGGGCGATCAGCTGGTATGATCGCTTCCGCGCCTCGTGATTGTGCATGATGTTGACCACGAAAACTTCCTCCGCCCCATAGTCCGCCGCCACTTCTTCGATCATCGAGCGAACCTTCGGCGGCGTTCCTACGATGATGCGGCGGCCCACCGGCAACGTCTCCGCCGCCACTCCCTCTTTTGCCAGGAACGCGAGCGCGGTCTCAACCGATGGGACCGGAATCAATTGCCCGCGATACAACATCAGCATCAGCATTCGCATGCTGGACGCCAGCCGCTGAGCCTCTTCATCGGTGTCCGCGCAAATCGCCCACGTGGCCACTCCCACGCGCGGCTGCTGCAATCGCGCCGACGGCTCAAAGTGCTCGCGATAATATTCCGCGATCGCCTCGCCGTTCGGATTGATGAAATCGGCGAACACATAGGGTAGCCCCAACTCCGCGGCCCAAATTCCGCTTTGCGCGGACGATCCCAGCAGCCACGGTTCCGGGCTGTCGAAATGCAGCGAAGCCAGTTGCCGAAACGGACCGGTGGCTGGACCGCGATTGTCCAGATATCCCAGCAGCTCCCCTAGTTGCTCGCGAAAATCGTCCGGCGCCGGCTGCCTGCGATCGCGCTGCAGCGCATACGCAATTCCGGAGCTGGTGCCCGCCGCCCGTCCCAATCCTAGATCGATGCGGCCGGGGAATAAAGCGCTCAGCATGCTGAATGTTTCGGCCACTTTGAGCGGGCTGTAGTGTGGCAGCATCACGCCGCCCGTGCCGACATGCAAGCGCGAAGTGGCGGCCGCCACCGGCCCAACCATCACTTCCGGGCTTGCGTCTGCCAGCCCCGGCGTGCCATGATGCTCGGCCAGCCAATAGCGCTGATACCCGAGCTGTTCAGCCCAGCGCGCCAGATCGATGGTGTTCCGCAGCGCATCGCCCGCGGACGATCCCTCCGCGATAGGCGATTGATCCAGTACACTCAGCTTCACTTATTTTGATCCGGCTTTATTTGATCAGGCAGGGCAAACACCATCACAGTAGATCCATTGCGCCAAATTTGATTGGGAAACAGGGCCTGCGTGGCAGCGCCGATGTTCGTTACAGGCCAACCCGTCGGCGTGGCGATGTACTGCCTCCCGTTCACAGAATAACTGATGGCCGATCCGCGATGCCCCGCGCCGGTTTGAAAGCTCCACACTTTCGTACCCGTGCGAGCGTCCAGCGCGAAGAACTCGCCTTCCGGATTGCCGGTGAACACCAGGTCGCCCGCCGTCGCCAGCATGGAAGCCAGCAGCACGTATTTGTATGGATAGCTCCACACGCGCTTACGCGTTATGGGGTCCCAGGCATCCACATGACTGTAGGTCTCGCGATTGGGCGGCAGCTTCAAGTTCCAACTCCCGCTCATGAAAAATCGGCCTTCGTCCGCCTGTTGATGCTCCGCCGTGATGTCCACGCAAATTTCGAGCGTGGGCGTATAAATCAATCCAGTGCGCGGCGAATAGGCCATCTCGTTCCAGCTCTTCGCTCCCGCGGGCGTCGGACAAAAGTTCATCGTCTTGTCGAGCTCCGGCTCGCGCCGTCCAACCAGCTTTCCGTCTTCGGTGACGCCCGAGATCCAGGTCCGAACTTCGGGCACGCTGAACACCCCGACGAACTCGCCCGTGACGCGATCCAGGACGAACGTCAGGCCGCTCTTATTCATGTGGACCAGCAGCTGTCGCATCCGCCCGTTGACCATGCGATCCATGAGGATGCATTCGTAGGCCGAATCAAAATCCCAAACGTCATTGGGGATTTCCTGAAAATGCCAGCGCAACTTGCCCGTGTCCGGATCGAGCGCCACCACGCTTGCGGTATATAGATTCGCTTCTTGCCTGTCTCCCGCGTGACGGTCGCCAGCGTAGAAATCGCCCGCCGCATTGCCGGTTCCCCAATACAGCAAGTTCAGCGCTGGATCGAACGAGCCGGTTAGCCACGGGGACCCGCCGCCGATCTTCCAACTCTGGCCCTTCCACGTCTCGTGACCTTTTTCGCCCGGCCCCGGGATCACATACCAACGCCACGCCAGCCGGCCGGTCTTCGCGTAAAACGCAGTCAGGTAGCCGCGATGCGCATTGTCACCGCCCGATCCGCCGACAATCACCTTGTCCTTCACCACCAGTGGCGCCGATGTGATGCTGCACCCGCATTGGTTTGAATCATCGACGTTGACGCGCCACAGTTCGCGTCCCGTAGTTTGATTAATCGCCACCAGAAAGCTATCCGGCGTACCGAGATACACTCTGCCATCGCTCACCGCCAGCCCGCGATTGATGCGAAATGCCTCCCCGCCCGATCTGCCCGCGGTCGCCGGAAGCGGATACTTGTAGCGCCAAATCAGCCGCCCCGTGGCCGCGTCCAGTGCAAATACCTGGGCGTACGAAGTGGAAACGTACATCACTCCGTCGATGACGAGCGGAGTGGACTGCAAACTGTCGCCGTAATCGCCCGTCTGGAATGCCCACGCCACCGCCAGCGTTTTCACGTTGCTAGTGTTGATCTGATCGAGCGCGCTGTAGCGCCATGCGAATTGCGATCCGCCGTGAGTGGACCAATCGGACCGGGCGGGCGCGGCGTCCTGTCCCCACGCGGCTTTTGCCACTAAGAGCACTGCCGGCAGGACCAACGAAAATCGCATGTCGACTATCATATTGCATGAGCCGGGAATTGCGACCCGCGTGATACAATTCAGGCGTTCATGAGTACCAATCTGCTCCCGACATCTCTGGTGGGATCTTATCCCCAACCCGACTGGCTGATCGATCGCGCTCAGCTTTCGCACCGTCTGCCACCGCGCGTCCGCGCCACCGACCTTTGGCGAGTCGCGCCGGAGTTCCTGGAACAAGCGCAGGACGATGCCACCATCCTGGCCATACGCGCCCAGGAACGCGCCGGCCTGGACATCGTCACGGATGGAGAAATCCGGCGCGAGAGCTACTCCAACCGCTTCGCCACGGCACTGGAAGGAATCGATCTCGACAATCCCGCGCAAGTGGTGGCGCGTTCGGGCAAGCTGAACTTTGTGCCGCGCATCGTCGCCAAAATCCGCCGCAAGCACGCGGTGGAGGTTCGCGATATTCAGTTCCTGCGGGCTAACACGGATCGCCGCGCTAAAGTGACAGTTCCCGGTCCCTACACCATGTCCCAGCAGGCGCACAACGATTTCTACCAGTCCGAAGAAGAAATGGCGATGGATTATGCCGCCGCGGTGAACGAAGAAATCAAGGATCTGTTCGCCGCCGGCGCCGACATCGTGCAAATCGACGAGCCCTACATGCAAGCCGTCCCGGATAAGGCCCGGCAGTTCGGGCTCAAAGCGCTCACTCGCGCGTTGGATGGTGTCAAAGGTGAAACAGCGATCCACCTTTGCTTCGGCTATGCGGCCATGGTGGCGAATCGTCCCTCGGAATATCAGTTCCTCAGCGAACTGGCCGATGCGCCCGTAAACTGCATCTCCATTGAAACCGCGCAATCGTCACTCGATTGCTCGGTGCTGGCCAAGCTGACCGGTAAGAAAATCATCCTGGGCGTGCTGGATCTTTCAACCAACGATGTGGAGACGCCGGAAAAGGTGGCCGCTCGCATCCGGCGAGCCCTTCCCTACATCAGCGCCGATCGGCTGATTATAGCGCCAGACTGCGGTATGAAATATCTTCCGCAGGATGTTGCTTTCGGAAAGCTGCAAGCCATGGTAGCTGGAGCCGGCCTGGTCCGGGCGGAGCTGGGCGACCGCCAGCTGGCATCGCAAAGCGCCTGATTCACGCCGCGTCGTCCACCTGTTTCAGGGACACGTACATCGGCCCGACGCCTATTGTTCCCACCAGGAACCAGGTGAAGCGGCCTCCGCGATTTACGGTTTGAAACCGCACGTGCCCGCCGGGAACGGCATTGAATTCCACCGTCTTCCAGTTCCACGTATTATCCACTTGTAAACGATGCGGCCCGGGCTCAATGACGCGCGATATTTCATCGCCATGCATCAACTCTCCCAGCCGTTTTCCATCCAGCTTCACGATGATCTGGCGTTGCTGGATGTCATCGGGAGCAGTGCGGCTAACCGTGACGCGGGACTCCACGCTTCGAGTATAATGCGCGTGAGAGGTAATCCATGAAGAAGCTCGCTCTCGCGACTGTCGCCCTCTTGGGTGCGGCGGTTGTTCCAGCCCTGGCACATCACGCCTTCGCCGCGGAATTCGACCTCAACAAGCCGGTTGACGTAAAAGGCGTTGTCACGAAAATAGACTGGATGAACCCTCATGCCTGGATTTATGTCGATGTGAAAACCGACGCCGGCATCGACCATTGGCAATTCGAGACTGGTGCGCCCATCGAGCTGGTTCGCCGGGGGTGGAGAAAGAACGACCTGAAGGTTGGCGATGAAGTGATGGTCCACGGCCTCCGCGCCAAGGATGGCACCAACACGGCCAGCGCGCGGATGGTCACCTTGCCGTCCGGCAAGAAGGTGTTTAGCGGCGCGGCGGGCGATGACGCTCCTGCGACGCCCGCGACCCCCTCGCAGCCCCCTGCCGCAACTCACGAGTAGGCGCCGGCTGCTCCGGCCTGCCCGGTTCCGGATAAATCGCGCGGTCCAGAAACAGTCCTGAAGCGGGAGCCGTCCACGCCGCTACGTCCAGCTTCGAATCTGTCTTACTTTCGAGCAGACGGGCGAAATCGTCCTCTGCAATTTCTCCCAGGCCTAATTTCACCAGCGCGCCCACCACTCTTCGCACCATGCGCCACACAAAATGCGACGCCGTGATGTGGAAAATGATCAAGTCGCCCTCGGCCTGGATACCGGCCTCCGTCACCACGACGATAGGCGATTCATCCGGTCGCGACTTATCCTTGGCGCGAAAAGAACTGAAATCGTGCCGCCCAATCACCATCTGCGCGGCGCGGGACATGGCCGCAACATCCAGCGGCTCCTTGACCCACCAGACAAATTTCTTGAAAAACGCCGTGCGCCGCGTGGAGATCTGATATCGATACGTTCGCGCCACCGCGTCGTGCCGCGCATGGAAGCTCGACGCAGCCTCTGAGACATCCAGCAGACACACGTCTGAAGGCAACCGGCTATTGATGGCTCGCAAGATCTCGTCCGGCTTGGGCCAGCGCCGCGTGTCTTCCTCGTTCTTTCTACGGACCCGCAGATGCGCCACCTGCGCCCGCGCGTGCACGCCCGCGTCGGTTCGACCGGCGCCTTGGATATCCACCGTCCCCTCGAAAAACTCTTCGGCGGCCCTACGGAGCTGGCCCTGCACCGTTCGCGCGTTGTTCTGTTCCTGCCAGCCGCTGTACTTCGTCCCGTCGTATTCGATGGTCAGCTTCCAGGTCTGCAAGGTGGGCGTTTTCAACTCGGCAAGTGTTTTCAACCCACCAGTGTAGCCCCAGTGTAGACCAAGGATGCGCTATGATGGGGCGCTCACGGGGGAGGGCACATGTTCAAAGGTTTTCGCGAATTCATCATGCGCGGCAACGTGCTGGACTTGGCCGTAGCCGTCATTATCGGCGCCGCATTTGGAAAAATCGTGACCTCACTCGTCAGTGACATCCTGATGCCGCCACTGGGACTGGTGCTGAAGAACGTCGATTTCACCAACCTGTTCATCGATCTTTCGGGCGGCCATCACACCACTCTGGCGGAAGCGAAAGCGGCCGGGGACGCAACTATTGGCTACGGCGCATTTCTCAATAACGTCATCGATTTCCTCATTGTGGCCCTCGCGATCTATTTCTTGATCCAGGCGGCCAATAAGATGAAGCGCGCTCCCGCGCCCGTCGATCCCACCACCAAGGAATGCCCGTTCTGCCACACCACCATTCCGATCGCCGCCACGCGCTGCCCGAACTGTACGTCCACCCTGTAGCGCCGATTCTGAACCGCGCACGTCAGTAAGCGTTGGCAGGCGGCCTCAATGGATCGCCAGCGTTACTCCAGCCTGGCTGACCACGCCCGCCACCGACAGCACCACCGCTTGGATGCCAGGCGGCAGGAAGCCGCTGGGGATTTGCGCATTGATCTGCATCAAGCCAGGAAAGCCGGGCGCGGGTCCGGCGTAGAACAACGGGGCACCGTATCCGGCGATGGTCAGCGTAACATTGTTCGCGCTGGAACCTTGTCCAGTGGCATAAAGCGACACCACCGAACCGCGCGCCGCCGGATTCGACGCCGAGTTGAGGCTGCCGTCTTCGTTGTTGGCCGCGGCTTGACCGGAGCCACCGGGGATGGTGAAAATGCCGGGCGCAGCCGCGACCACAGGTACCGATGAGCCGCCGACCGCGGCGCCATTTACCACGATGCTCATCGTCACGGTTGAGTTCGCAGTAAGGCTGGGCGGCACCAGCGCGTTGATCTGGGTGGCGCTCGAATAGAACAAGGTTGCCGGCGCGCCATCGAAAAGCAGTTGCGTATTCGTCGTACCGAACCCGGCGCCGAAGACGGTGATGATCTCACCGGGCGCGATGGCCCCTGCCACGAGGCTCGCCGCGTTGACAACGGCCACAGTCGAAGTTTCGGAGGCAATGGCTGACGGCGTCAGACTCCGGATGCGATTGTTGAGGGAATCGGCGATCAGAATGGTTCCATTGGCGCTAATCGCAATGCCGGCCGGCGCATTCAACCGCGCGGCGAGCGACGGGCTGCCATCGCCCGCGAATCCCGCCGTGCCAGTGCCCGCAATCGCGGCCAGCACTCCCGAGGTACTGAGCCGGCGAATGACATTGGCGCCCGTGTCCGCGATCACCAGCGTGCCGTCCGGCGCGAAGGCCATCCCGCCGGGCGAAGTAAGACCAGTGATTAGCGAACTGGGTGTGCCGTCCGATGCAACCTTCCAGATTTGGCTGGCATCTGCGACCAGCAAGTTGCCGGATGCATCCACCGCCACGGCCAGCGGTCCGTTGATCTTCGCGAAAGTGCTGGCTGTTCCGGCGGCCGTCACCTGGACGATGCGGTTGTTGCCGGAATCGGCGATGTAAACCGATCCCTGGGAGTCGACGGCGACGGACACGGGATTGTTCAGTTGCGTGGCTAGCGTCGTTAGCGTTCCGCCAGGCGCAAGCTTTCGAACCGCGTTATTACCCGTGTCGGCGATATAGAGATTGTTCGCGCCATCGATGGCGATTGCGCGGGGGGCGCTCAACTGCGCGGGATCGCCTGTGCCCGCGATGGTGCTGATCACACCAGCGGGCGTGACCATGCGGATGCGGTTGTTGGAACTATCGGCGATGTACCAATTGCCAGTGGAATCGACAACGATGCCCGAAGGCGAGTAGAGTTGCGCCGACGTAGCCGGACCGCCGTCGCCGCCGAAGTATGGTGAAGCTCCACTCCCGGCAATGGTGGTCACAACGCCAGCGATCGGAATCTCCATCACGAAGTTGCCCGCAGTGAAGTAGATGTCTCCGGTGGTGTCCAGCGTCACATCTCTCGCCGACGCGATGCCGGCAATCGGTTGCACCACGGTACCGAAGTAACTGGCTGCGGCGATGTACAGCATTCCTGTGGAATCGAGAGCCACGCCAGTGGGCCCCGGGGTGTTGAACACATTGATGATGACGCCGTTGTACACTTTTCGAACCAGGTTGTTGGTACTGTCCGCGAAGTAGAGCGCGCCGGTGGCGTCCATTGTGAGTCCCGCGGGTGCGTTCAGTTGAGCCAGCAACGCGGACGTGCCCACGCCAGAGAATCCCGCGGTACCCGTCCCTGCCACCAGCGACAGTATGCCGGCGCTATTGACCTGGTAAACCTGATTGGCGCCGAAGTCCGAGATGTACAGCGAATCGGAGGCATCGAGCGCGACGTTGCGCGGCTGCATCAATTGCGCAGAGGTGGCTGGACCGCCTTGCCCGGTATTTGCAGCGGGTAGCGTGCCTCCGCCGGCCACGGTCTGGATGGCGCCATCGACGCCGACCTTACGCACACGTGCGTTTCCCAGGTCCGCGATGTAGAGATTGCCGGCTTTATCGAGCGCCAGGCCGTAAGGCTGATTGAGCATCGCGGCACTGGCCGGTCCACCATCGCCTGCGAAGCCCGCCATACCGGTGCCGGCGACGGTTTGGATGGAACCATCCGCCCCGATCTTGCGAACCCGGTTGTCGGCGGCATCGGCAAAATAAACATTGCCGGAGCGATCCACCGCGATTCCTTCGGGTTGGCTTAGCGCCGCCGAGAGAGCTAGGCCGCCATCGCCTGAGTTGTCGCTTCCAGCCACAGTTTGAATGATGTAGGAAGCCGGCACTGTATCGGCGCCGGGGATACCTACCGCGCCTAACAGAGAGAGTAGAACGATCCGATCAAAGCTAACCACAGATACACCTGCCAGGACTAGTGTGTCCGCTCGATGGAAAACTCTCAGGGCACTTCCGATGGAAGTATCGTGAATAGACTTAGAAGCGCAAAGGGCACGGCGCGCACCACCAAACGGACCAGGAACTTGCCCGCGCCGCGCTCCGTTTTGCGCGTGTTCCTTAGCAGCAAGTTCTCATGTCTGATCGGATTGGCCCTGCTGGCCAATGCCGCAGGCGCGCAACCAGCTATCAGGCTGAAGGGATTCAAGCCAGGCTCTCGTACGCTGGCGGCACCTGTTTCTACGAAGACTCGCAACCCAGGGCGCTCACACTTTCTGGTGCAGTTCGCGACGGAACCCGGTCCGGAGCAGACGCAAGCGTTGGCCGATCGGGGCGCAACCGTACTATCCTATGTTCCCGACGCCGCGCTTTCCATCGCGATGCGCGACGGCACAAGTCTGAGCGGGTTGGGAGTTCAGTGGATGGGGCAGCTGCAGCCAGCCGAAAAACTCAGCCCCGCGTTGGATGGAAAGCTGGTGGCCGGCCAGGCCCCACCAGTCCTGGTGGAATTTTACTCTGATGTTCCCGGCAGTGAAGAGCGCGCGATCGCGATCGAGAGCGGCGCGGTTCTACACGACAATCCGGACCTGCTGCCGCACCATTTGTTGATCGAAGGCACGGTCGATCAGGTGCGGCGGCTGGCGGATTGGGACGAAGTATCCTACATTTTTCCTGCATCCGCAGACTTGATTCACGGGCTACCCGTGCATGGTTGCGCCGGCGCGCTGACAACCGACGGCCCGGTGGGACAAGCCGTTCCGCTGGTGGGCTATGGTTGGGATGGCCCTGGCCTTGGGAGCGCTGCCCTGAGCTATGCCTTCGTCTCTGTGACCCAGCAACAGCCTGCGGATTCAGTGGAATCGGAAATCGAGCGGGCCTACGCGGAATGGGCTAAGTATGTGCGGGTTACGTTTACTCAGACGAACAATCCCACCGGGTCGCAGACCCTGGCTGTGCTCTTTGCAAGCGGGGCGCATGGGGATGGGTATCCGTTTACCGGCCCAAGCGGCGTGGTCGCCCATACTTTTTATCCCTATCCTCTCAACCCTGAGCCGATTGCGGGAGACCAGCATTTTAATAACGACATGAGCTGGAAGATTGGGGCGGACGTGGATGTATTCAGCGTCGCTCTGCACGAAACGGGGCACGCATTGGGCCTGGGACACTCCGATAGCCCCGCTGACGTGATGTATCCCTACTATCACATCGTGTCGGCGCTAGGGCCAGGCGATATCGCTGCGATTCAGCAGCAGTACGCTGCGGCGAGCGGGTCAAGCGGTACGGCGACACTATCTTCGCCTTTAACGCTGGCGATTCAAGCACCCCTAGCAACCACCAGCGCTTCGTCTGTCGCGCTAAACGGTACAACGTCGGGCGGATCGGGGTCGGTACAAGTGAGCTGGTCGACAAATCAGGGCGCCGCGGGAACCGCCCAGGGATCGGGGAACTGGACGATCGCCGCAATTCCTCTGAGCGTGGGCGCGAACTCGATCACGGTGACAGCCTCTGACGCGATCGGGGACCAGGCGTCACAGAGCGTGACCATCACAAGCCAGCTACCGAATCCACCGGCCGATAACCCCACTTCCGGAAATTCGCCGGGGACCAATCCCCCGGCGAATCCACCCACCGGGGGAGATACCGTACCGCCATCGATGACCATCCTTTCGCCGGCAATGACCTCCGTCGCCACGTCGGCCAGTTCGATCGTCATCAGCGGCACCGCGCAAGATAACGTGGGAGTGGCGCAGGTTACGTGGTCGAGTTCCACGGGAGGGTCGGGCGCCGCAATTGGTACGGCTAACTGGACAACCGGGCCTATTCCGCTTTACGTAGGCATGACGACGATCATGATCTATGCAACCGACACCGCGGGAAATCAGGCCTGGAGGTCGATTACGGTCACAAGCTATTAGCCTCGAAAATCCGCTTGCTCACGCGCGCGGCTCAGAATCGCGTCAGCGTGTTTGCACGTGTTCACCGAGCCGCGACCGTGAGGGAGTCGGTCCCAGCCATTACAGCAACTCGGCCAGACGCGAATTCTCGATGAGGATGGTTTCGTCGCGCTCAGGACCGGTGGAGATGCACCCCACTTCGACGCCAACGCGATCGCTCAAGAAGCGGAGGTAATCGCGCGCTCGTGGCGGAAGATCGGTCACTCTGGAAAGGCCGCGGGTCTCGGACTTCCACCCGGGCAGCCTCTCATAGACTGGTTCCACAGCTTCCAGACCACGGAACGTCGCGGGCATGGCCTTTACGTTCTTGTACTCGGTGCAAACCAGGATCTCGTCGAATTGGTCCAGCACGTCCAGCTTGGTGATTACCAGGCTGGTGAACCCGTTGATCATGGCGGTGTAGCGTAGCAGTGGCACATCGAACCAGCCGCAGCGGCGCGGACGCCCGGTAACGGCGCCAAACTCATTGCCCGCTTTGCGAATCCGCTCACCGTCCTCTCCAAGGAGTTCGGTGGGAAAAGGGCCGCTCCCTACGCGGGTGGTGTAAGCCTTGGACACGCCGATCACGCCATGAATCGCGGTGGGCGGAACTCCAGCGCCGGTACAAGCTCCGCCGGCAGTGGCGCTGGACGAAGT
Source organism: Bryobacterales bacterium (assembly GCA_963747945.1). Lineage (GTDB taxonomy): Bacteria > Acidobacteriota > Terriglobia > Bryobacterales > Bryobacteraceae > Palsa-89. The sequence continues at coordinate 52,941 of CAVVHB010000018.1, read as the reverse complement.
CACAAACGGATAGGTTCCATGATCGACGTCGAGCATGGTCCCCTGCGCTCCCTCGAACAACACTCGCTTGCCCGCGCGAATGGCGTCGTTCAGAAGTTGGGCGGTGTCGCACACCAGCGGCCGGATGCGTTCGGCGTAGCCCAGGTATTGATCGCGAATCGATTCGAAGTCGATAGTCTCCTGAATGTTGAATGTTTGAGCCAGGAGCTGCTTGTCCTCGGCCAGCGCGGTGTACATTTCGCAGAAACTGTCGTGCTCGTAAAGATCCGCGATGCGGATGCCGCGCCGCCCGATCTTGTCCTCGTAACACGGTCCGATTCCACGCGAAGTGGTTCCGATGGGCACCCGATCCTGCCGGCCCTCCGACATTTTCTCCACGATGCGATGAAAAGGAAAGATGACGTGCGCGCGATCGCTGATGGCCAGCTGTTTGGTGACATTGATGCCGGCCTGCTCCAGCTTTTCCATCTCCTCGATCAGCGCGGCAGGGTCGATAACCACTCCATTGCCGATAACCGCTTGAATGCCGGGCCTCAAAATACCGCTCGGAATCAACTTGAGAACAAATTTCTTCGGGCCAATAAACACGGTGTGCCCGGCGTTATGGCCGCCCTGGTAGCGAGCCACTACTGAAAATCGATCCGAGAACAGGTCGACGACCTTCCCCTTACCCTCGTCACCCCATTGCGCACCCAGTACGACGATATTTCCCATGTGAGGAGCCAAAACGTACCTATTGTACCGTGTGCTCTAATGGCTTCGCGGAGACCCCATGAACGCGGCCCTTCCTTATAGCAAACGCGAGCAGCGCGGCTGGTACATGTACGACTGGGCGAACTCCACGTTCCAGAGCACCGTGGTGACGCTGTTCCTGGGTCCTTATCTGACGGCGTTGGCCAAAGCAGCCGCCGGCCCGGACGGGCGCGTCCATCCGCTGGGAATTCCGGTGGATCCACGAGCGTGGTGGGGCTACTTGATCTCCGTTTCCGTGGTGACGCAGATCTTCACCCTGCCGATTGCTGGAACCATTGCCGATTTCAGCCCCAACAAGAAGCGTCTGATGGCTCTGTTCGCCTACACCGGTGCGCTGGCCACGGCCGCGATGTTCTTTCTTCATGGCGACGAGTATCTCTTTGGCGGCGCTCTGTTTCTAGTCGCGAACCTGGCGTTCGGGGCATCGGTGGTCGTCTACAACTCGTTCCTGCCTGACATCGCGCCTCCTGAGCAGCGCGACGCGGTGTCGTCCACCGGATGGGGCATCGGATACTTGGGCGGCGGCTTGCTGCTGGCTCTGAACCTGGTGCTGTTCGCCAAGGCCAAGGCCTTCGGGGTCTCGGAAGCCCTGGCGGTGAGGATCAATCTTGCGTCGGCGGGTGTGTGGTGGGCCCTCTTCAGTGTGATTCCGCTGGCCGCCATCCGCAATCGTGCGCCAGGGCGGAAGCGCGGTCCGGACGAAGGACTCATGAAGACCTTCCGCGAATTCGCGGTGACGCTGCGCGACATGCGCCACTATCCGCAGACGCTGCGATTCCTGATCGCCTACTTGCTTTACAACGACGCCGTGCAGGCGGTGATCGCGCTGTCCTCTCAGTTTGGCAGCGATGAGCTGAAAATATCCCTGACCGATCTAACCGAGGTGATCCTCATGGTCCAGTTCGTCGCGTTCTTCGGATCGTTCCTGTTTGATTGGATCGCGAAGTGGATCGGCGCCAAACCGGCCGTGCTCGTGAGCCTGCTGATCTGGACCGGCGTGCTGGTCTCAATGTATGTTTCGGTCCGCAACGAGAGGCAGTTCTTTATCGTGGCGGCGGTTGTCGGCGTCGTTCTTGGTGGCACGCAGGCGCTGAGCCGATCGCTGTTCTCGTTGATGATTCCCAAGGGACGCGAGGCGGAATATTTCGGCGTGTACGAGATCAGCGACAAAGGAACCAGCTGGATGTGTCCCCTGCTGTTCGGGTTGGCTCTGCAATTCACCGGCAGCTATCGGCTGGCGATTCTGTCGCTCATCACGTTTTTCATCGCTGGTCTGCTGGTTCTAATGACAGTGAACGTGCGGCACGCGGCAGCCGAAGCCGCTAACTAAGGCCGGCGGCTTTTTTCTGCTTATCGAGTACTTCCAGAAACGCGTGCTCTTCAATGTTGAGCTCGTGTTTGTAGCCTTCCGGGTCGATAAACGGGTTGGGGCCCTTGCCCAGCTTGGCGTACTTCGCTTGCATGTTGTACATCGATGGATGGGAACCCAGCGGGACATCGCACGGCAGGGACCGAAGCAGTTTGAAGCTGCGCTGATATTCGCCTGCGATGTCCGGGACGTCCTTGTTGTTCACCAGTATGAAACCGGGGTTCACGCCGACGCTGCCAATAATGACGACGTCGTAAGTCTTCCCGCCTTCCTGCGCTTTGGTGGTCCAGGTGGTGCAGCCGCGAGTGTGACCCGCGGTGAGATGAGCTACCAGCGTTGTATCGCCGAGTTTCACCTCATCCCCGTCGTGCAGAGTTTTGTCCAGCGGATGAGGTTTGCCTTCCGGTTGGATCTTCATCAGCGCGGGCACATCTTCCGCCATGGCCATAACCTGCGCGCCGGTGAGTTGTTTGACCAGAGCGTCGCCCTGCATGTGGTCGGCGTGAGCGTGGCTGCCGAGCAGGATCTTGATGTCGGTGAATTTGAACCCCAACTGTTCCACCGAGGTACGGATCACTGGAACCGTCGCCTCGAAACAACTGTTGAGCAGGATGTTCCCTTGTGGCGTGACAAACAGAAACGACCCGAGCGATTCGGAGCCCACATAGTAGATGTTGCCGATCACTTTGTGCGGCGGAAACTGTTTGTTGAATTGATCGGGCGAGCCGATGTTGCGTTTAAATAGCTCCGCGGCGGTTTGGCCGCAAAGCGGTGCAGCGAGCGGCGCGGCCGCGAAGGCTGCTAATTTCATCAGGTGGGTGCGCCGGGATTCCATACTCAACAAGTATAGAGCCAAGCCCGCAGCGCGGCAGCCACTTCCGCCGGGCGTTCCATCGTCGACATATGGCCACAGTCGGGGACGACCACCAGCTGGCTACCCGCGATTCTGGTCGCCATTACAGTGTGCTGAGCGTGTGTGCTCCAACCGTCCTCGCGGCCGGTTAGCAGCAACGCGGGGCAGTGGATCTGTTCCAGGATGGGGCTGGCGTCCGGACGAGCCAGTAACGCGCGCACCTGTGCAGCGAAAATCTCGGGAGTCTTCCGCGACATCATTTCCGTGATCGCGCTCACCAGCACTGTATCGTTGATCCGGCGCGAATCGATCATCGGCGGCAGCCATTGCCTGAGCATCGCGCGCATGCCCTGGGATTGCGCCAGCGCCACCAGTTCCGCGCGTTTGCGGGTCTCCTCTTCGCCTGCCGCACCCGCAGCCAGCGGCAAGTATCCGGTATTGAGCAGCGCGATCCGCGTCACTCGGTGGGGCGCCAGCCGGTAAACCTGGAGCGCGACACGTCCGCCCATGGAATGTCCCGCGACGGAAAATCGGTCAGGCGCAGCCTGAAGCACCAGCTCCGCCATGGCCGGTATCGAATGTAGATCGCCGTAGTCCGCACAAGTGGAGACAGCCACGTCCCGAAGCGCGTCCATTTGCTGCTGCCAGACCGTCTGATCGCAGATCAAGCCCGGCAGCAGAAGAAGCGGTTCTATGCCAGGTCCTCTGGAAGAATCGGGAGCTTGCGCAGCCGCTTGCCTGTGGCGGCGAAGATCGCGTTCGCAACGGCCGGAATGATGGTCGGCGTGCTGGCCTCGCCAATTCCGCCCGGCGCCGCCTGGCTGGGCACGATGTGCACTTCCACCACCGGCATTTCGTCGATGCGCAGAACGTCGTAGTGGTTGAAGTTCCCCTGCACAACACGGCCGCGTTCGATCGTGATGGCGCCCTTCATGGCCGCGCTCAATCCATAAACGATGCCGCTTTGGATCTGCTGCTCCACGCCCGCCGGATTGATTACATGCCCGCAATCTACGGCGCAAACTACGTGATGCACGCGCAGCTTGCCTTGCTCCACCGATACCTCGGCCACTTGGGCGTTATAGCTACCGATATTGTTGACAACCGCGATGCCACGCGCGTGACCCGCCGGAAGCGGCTTGCCCCAGCCGGCTTTCTCAGCCGCCAATTCCAAAACGCCCAGCAGGCGAGGAGATTTCGCCAGCAAACGCCTGCGAAACTCGAGCGGATCCTTGCCGCCGGCCACGGCCAATTCATCCAGGAAACTCTCAGAGAAGAATGTATTCTGCGAGAACCCCACCGAACGCCAATAAGTGGTGGGGATGTCGACGTCGGGCGGATGGTAATCTACGTGGAAATTCGGGATGGCATATTCCAGATCGATGATGCCCTCCACGCTGGTGCGATCCACACCGTTGCGTAATCCGCCAAAAGAGGGGCAGACCACGCGCGTGTTCCATGCGACGGGCCAGCCGTCCTTGTCCAACGCTCCTGCGAACTTCGTGTAGGACGCGGGCCGATAAAGATCGTGCTGCATATCGTCCTCGCGCGACCAGGTGAGCTTCACCGGCTTGCCGATGGCTTTGGAAATCTCCACCGCTTCTCCGACGAAATCGTCCCCGCCGCGACGTCCAAATCCCCCGCCCAGATACTGAGTGTGGATCTGGATCTTATCGGGAGCAAGACCGGTGATCTTGGCCGTGGTTCCCATGGCCGCGGTCTGGATTTGAGTGCCCACCCAAACTTCGCAACTGTCGGGCCGCACGTCGGCCGTGCAATTCATCGGTTCCATGGGAGCATGCGAAAGATAGGGCGCTTCGTAAACGGCCTCTAGCTTTTTCGCGCCATTGGCCATCGCCGCATTGGCGTCGCCGTCGTTGCGTGCCACAGCGCCAGGCTTCGAAGCGAGATTCACAAACAACTCCCGAATGCCCGCGCTGTTGAGATTGGCGTTCTTGCCCTCGTCAAACTGAACCTTCAGCGCGCGCCGGCCTTCCATGGCGGACCAGGTATTGTCGGCAATCACAGCGACGCCGCGCGAAATTTGCACCACTTGCAGAACACCGGGAACAGCCTTGGTCTTCGAATCGTCGAAGCTGGCCACCTTGCCGCCGAACACGGGGCAGCGCGCCAATACCGCATAAACCATCCCGGGACGCCGGGCATCGATGCCAAACCCGGCAGTGCCGTTTACTTTGAGGTGCGTGTCCAACCTCTTGGGCGATGTCCCAATGAGGCGGAAGTCCTTCGGATCTTTCAGCGCCACTTTGGCGGGCGCGGACAGCTTGCCCGCGGCGTCCGCCACGCTGCCGTAGCTCAACCGCGCGTTGGTGGCGGTATTGATCACCTGCCCGTTTTCAGTGCGTAGTTGCGATTTTGCGACGCCCCACTTCTGAGCGGCCGCATCCAGCAACATGTCGCGAGCCGACGCGCCGGCTTTGCGCAGAGGATCCCAGCAGGTCCGAATGCTCATGCTTCCAAAGGTGCCTTGCAGCGGGCCGTACGCTGGATTGACAGGAGCGAATTCAGTGCGAATCTGTTTCCAATCGCAATCCAGCTCTTCCGCCAGCAACTGGGAGAGCGAGGTCATTGGTCCCTGGCCCATCTCCGATTTGTGAATCTCGAAGGTCACAACGTCGTCGCTTCCGATATGGATGAACGCGTTCAGCTTCGTTGCCGGGGTAGTGGCGGCTTCCAGCTTGTTGCTCTCAGGCACACGAAATGCGACGAACAGGCCACCAGCTGAAGCTGCGCCGGCCTTCAAGAAACCGCGGCGATTTAGGTTAGACAATGTCGCGCTCATGCCGCATCTCCTTCCGCTACGTTCTCTGCAACTACGCTATTGCGATTGGACGCCGCCTGATACTGCGCGGCAAGGTGTACCGCGTGGCGGATCGCCTGATAGGTCCCGCAACGGCAGATGTTGCCGTGCATAGCCTCGTCGATATCGGCGTCGGTGGGGTGCGCGGTTTTCTTGAGCAGGCCCGCGGCGGTCATAATCTGCCCGGATTGACAATATCCACACTGCGGCACATCCACCTCAATCCAGGCCCGTTGCACGGGATGGCTATTGTCGGACGAAAGGCCTTCAATGGTGGTGACGCTCTTGCCGGCCACGCTCGAAATCGGCGTAACGCAGGAGCGGATGGGCTGATTATTGAGATGCACGGTGCAGCAGCCGCAAAGCGCCATCCCGCAACCGAACTTGGTGCCGGTCATACCGAGCGAATCGCGCAAAACCCAGAGCAGCGGCATTTGCGGCGAGACGTCCACCGTCTGGGGCTTTCCATTCAGAGTGAAAGTGACTGGCATCGTGGGCCTCCTGGGAGCCAAATCTTTGCTTATTCAGTATATAACCTCTGAAAAGCCGCTTACTGACGCGCGCGGTTCAGTGGGTTCACGGGAGTTACCGAACCGCGACCGTGAGGGAGCGACACCGGCTCTCACCTCACTACAGGCTTCTCAATGGTACGCTGGCAGTTTATGCAGTTGTCGGAAATCTTTCTCGGGCAGGGCGAGCAGGCATTCACCGAGTTGCTGCGCGCCATCTCCATCGGCAAGCTAAAAACCTATCAGCTCTACGACCGCATGAAGGTACGGTTCCACCTGGCCAAGCTCAACTCGGAGAGCATGAAGAAGGCGACGCCGCGCTTTTGGGCCAGGATCACCGAAAAGGACGAGGAGTTCGCCACCGATCTGGCTCAAGCCATCCTGGTTTCGCATCTGGACATGATCAAAGCGGTGATCGACGATCTCGGGATTCCCAATCAGGACGGCTTTTTCGACAAGGACATCGACGGTTCAAAATATTTGACCGAACGGCTGGCAGCAGCGGACCTATGAGAAGTTCAAAGACGTGTATCCCGCGCCAGTGCTGCTGTTCTATATCAACCATTTGGCTTGGGAACTGGCGAAGAGCGAAGAAGTGTTCCAGGTTCCGGCGTGACACAACAATTTTTCGAGGCGATTCGCGCGGGCGACCGCGATAAGGTGGACTCGCTGGTCAATTCCGACACCACACTGCTGGCCGCCAAGGACGAAAAGGGCCTGGGTGCCTACACCGTGGCGAAGTACTCCGGCCGCAACGACATAGCGATATTGCTGCTCGAGAAGGGCGTTGAGCTGGACATCTTCGCGGCTTCCATGGCGGGCGCGAAGGATCGGGCGATCGAGTTGATCGGCGCGGATCCCGCTCTTATCAGCGCCTATAGCCACGACGGATGGACTGCGTTGCATCTGGCTTGCTTTTTTGGCCACCCCGGCGTTGCGGAAGTTCTCATTGCTCGCGGAGCGGACGTTCGCGCACAAGGGCGCAATCCGATGCAGAACACCCCTCTTCATGCCGCGGCTGCGGGACGAAATAAGGACGCCGTGCGCGCGCTACTGGAGCACGGGGCGGACGTGAACGCGCGCCAAGCGGGCGGATGGACGGCGCTGCACGCGGCGTCGCAAAATGGGGACGTGGAGATGGTGCGGCTGCTCATTGCTGCTGGCGCGGATGTGCACGCTCGGGCGGAGAACCAGCAGAACGCCCTGGATCTGGCGTTGACCAAGGGCCATCAGGCCGTGGTGGAAGTGTTGGAAGCGTACGCCCAATAATCAAACACCAGTGGTCGAAGAACAAATCCAACAATTGCAGTCGGCCGCGCTCCAGCGGATCGAAGCCGCCCAGGATCAGGAGGCGCTGGAGCAGGTGCGCGTGGACGTATTGGGCCGCAAGGGATCGCTCGCGCAGTTCAACGTGGGGAAACTCGCGCCGGAAGAGCGAAAGGTTGCGGGCAAAGCGTTAAACGCCGCTAAACAGGCGATCGAGAGAGCGTTTGAAACACGACAGCAGGCCTTTGCATCGGAAGCGCTCAACAGCCGGCTGAAGCACGAATGGCTGGATCTTACCTTACCCGCGCCGGGCGTTCGGCCGGGCAGCTTACATCCGGTGACCATCATCCAGAACGAAATTGAGGACCTGTTCACTTCACTCGGGTTCACAGTGCTGGATGGGCCGGAAGTGGAAACCGAATATCACAACTTCGACGCGCTCAACATCCCACCCGAACATCCGGCGCGCGACATGCAGGACACGTTTTGGCTCGCGAACGGGCACCTGCTGCGAACGCACACGTCGCCGGTGCAAGTGCGTGGGATGGAAAAGCTGGGGCCGCCGCTGCGCATGATCGCGCCAGGCCGCGTTTTCCGTAACGAGGAAGTGGACGCGTCGCACGAGCATACGTTCTATCAGCTGGAAGGCATGATGATAGATCGCAATGTGTCGGTAGCCCATCTGATTTATTTCATGAAGACGCTGCTGAGTGCGATCTTCCATCGCGAAGTGCTGGTGCGGCTGCGTCCGGGCTATTTTCCGTTCGTGGAGCCGGGCTTCGAGCTAGACATTCTCTGCCTGGTCTGCGGCGGATCGGCTGCCCGGTCTGCAAACAGAGCGGATGGGTGGAACTACTTCCCTGCGGTCTGGTGCATCCCAATGTGCTGCGGAATGGCGGCATCGATCCGGACGAATGGGGCGGATTTGCATTTGGCCTGGGGCTGACGCGCTTGGCCATGATGCGCTACGGCATCGACGATATCCGCCTATTGGCGAGCGGCGATTTGAGGTTCTTGCGCCAGTTCTGAAGCCATGAAATTCTCATACAACTGGATTCATGAATTGGTTCCGAACCTGGGCACCCACCCGCGGGAGCTGATGCGCCTGATCACGATGAAGACCGCGGAGTGCGAAGGGTTGGAGCACGTTGGCGTAGCGCTGGCCGAAGCGTCCGTGGCGCGCGTCAAGGAAGTGGAATTTATCGCGGGAGGACACAACGCGGGCAGCCACAATCGGATCGCTGTCGTGGAGACCGCGCGCTATGGGACCAAGCGAGTGGTGTGCGGGGCGCCGAATTGCAAGCCTGGAATGCTGACGGCGTACCTTCCGCTTGCGTCCAAAGTGATCGAGGGCGTGGAAAGCGAAGGAATGCTGGCCAGCGCGCTCGAACTCGGCATCGGCAGCGATCACGCCGGGATCGTGGAACTGGAGAGCGAAGCGCTGCTGGCGCCGGACACGATCATCGAAGTGGACAACAAGTCGCTCACGCATCGGCCGGATTTGTGGGGCCATCACGGAATGGCGCGCGAAGTGGCGGCCATCACGCACAGGACGCTACGTGACCCCGTGAACCTCACCTTGTTGCCCAAGGGCAAAGCGCCGGTGGACGTTGAGATCGAAGATTTTGCTCTGTGCCCGCGCTACAGCGCTCTGGTTTTTGAGAACGTCACGGTGAAACCGTCGCCGTTGTGGCTGCAATATCGGCTGGAAGCCGTCGGTTTGAATGCGATCAACAATATCGTCGACGTTACGAATTACGTGATGGCGGAGCTGGCGCAGCCCATGCACGCGTTCGACGCGGACAAGCTCCACGGCGCGGTGATTTTCGTTCGCAGCGCGCGGCCGGAGGAGCAATTAGTCGCGTTGAACGATGAGAGCTACACTCTCAGCCCTTCGAACCTGGTGATCGCCGATGCCGAAGGTCCCATCGCGCTTGCCGGCGTGATTGGTGGATTACATAGCGCGATTGGGCCGGACACCACGCGTATCGTTCTGGAGAGTGCGAATTTCCAGGCCGCCGGCGTTCGCAAAACCTCGGTTGCATTGAAGCTCCGCACGGATGCGTCCATGCGATTCGAAAAATCGCAAGATCCACACAACACCATCCGTGGCTTGGCTCGGGCTATTGAGTTGCTGATGGAAGTTTCGCCCGGCATCCGGCTGGTTGGAGGCTTGGCGGATTCACACGGTGATTTGAAAACGCCGGCGCCGATCGAGTTGACTGTGGATTGGTTGAAAGCCAAGCTGGGCCGCGATCTGGAAGCGCACGAAGCGCGTTCGATTCTCAGCTCTCTCGAATTCGGAATAGAGGAACCATCGCCGGGCCATTTTCGTGTCCACGTGCCGAGCTGGCGGGCCACCAAAGACATCTCGATCAAGGACGATCTTCTCGAAGAGGTGGGGCGGATGGTGGGCTATGAATCCATCACTCCGCAAGCGCCGCTGATCGAATCCGTTGTTCCGCCGGAGAGCCCTTCGCGTTTGTATTTGCGAGGCGTCAAAAACATGGCCGCGGCCCAGGGATTCACGGAGGTCTACAACTATTCGTTCGTGACCGAAGATATGGTGCGTGCGTTTGACATGGATGCCGCGGAGCACGTGGGAGTGACCAATCCAATCGCGTCCGATCAGACTCTATTGCGAGCCAGTTTGCTGCCGGCCATCCGCAAAAACATTCTCGATAACAGCCGTCACTTCCAGTCGTTTCGTTTGTTCGAAATCGGCCGGGAGATCCACCTGCGTAATCGCGATCTTCCTGAAGAAATCCCGCACTTCGTGGCTGCGATGTATGCACGCGAGGGGGACGGCAGCGCGGCGCTGTTCGAGCTGAAACGGCTGGCCGAGTGCTTGATGGACGGATGCCAGACTCGCCTGGCCTCGGCGCGCCCTTTCGAACATCCCGAGCGCGCCGCTATCATCACCTGGCTGGGCGAGGACGTGGGCCGCCTGTTTGAGCTGCACCCGTCGCTGCTGGGGATCGACGGCCGCGCGGCCATCCTGGATCTCGATGTGGCGAAGATGGAAAAACTGGGCCGTCAACAAGATGATCAGCGCTACGAGACACTGCGCCGTTACCCGGTAAGCGCGTTCGACCTCTCGGTAGTGGCTGGCTTGCGTGAACCGTCCGGCCAGATTGAGCGGCGATTGGCCTCCGCGGCCGGGAGCGATCTGGTGGAAATCGAATTCGTCCGCGTGTACACCGGCGCTCCGCTTCCCGAAGACCGCAAGAGCGTGTCTTACCGGTTGACAGTGGCCGCGCCGGACCGGACGTTGTCTTCCGACGAAGTGGCCGCCATCCGCAATCGCGTGATTGAAGCTGCGCGGGCAAGTGGGTACGAGCTGCGAGTTTAGTGCACGTGCATCGGGTCGCCGAAGTAGCCGATGATCCGCTCGGCGCAGAGCCGGCAAGCCTCTATTTCATCCGGGTCGCGGCCTTCGCAATGCAGCATCTGCTCGTCGCGCACGCTCATGCTGCGCCCACAAACCCAGTCCTCGCCATCGCGCGAGTGAATATGGTTGAAATCGGTCAAAACGGGAGCCCCTCTGGACCTGCAAGAAAGTTCAGGTTCCTGCAAGAATGTTCAGGTTATAGATACGTTGTCAGAATATCAGATCGGTTGCGATGGCAATCCGGAACTTGATAGACTTAGGTTTAACCCAAGGAGCGACGATCATGGCGAAAGTATGTGAAGTGTGCGGACGCGGGCCGCAGTTCGGCAACCGGATCAGCCACGCGCACAACGTAACCAAGCGCCGTTGGAACTTGAACCTGCAATCCGTGCGCGCGGTGGTGAAGGGCGCTGCCAAGCGCATTCGCGTCTGCACGTCCTGCATCCGCAGCGGCAAAGTCCTGAAAGCCGGCAGCAAAGTTCAAAAGCCCGCGGCCGCGTAAGAACTCCCCCGGTTCAACAAAACAACTTCCGATGAAGTTCGTAACCTTTCAGGGCGCGAGCGCCCTCCCTCAAGCTGGGGTGTTGCTCGGCGATCGGGTGGTTGGCTTGGCCGCGGCAGGCTTCTCCGACATGCTCGCGGTGCTGGCCAGTGGCGAGCAAGGTCGCGCGAGAATCGAGAACTTCGTCTACAACCGGCGCCCGCCGATTCCACTTTTCCGCTCGCTTCCGTCAAACTTCTCGCGCCGGTTCCACGTCCGCCAAAGCTGATTTGCATCGGGCTTAACTATCGCGATCACGCCGCCGAAGCACGGCAGGAGATTCCGAAGGTACCCACCATCTTCGCGAAGTTTTCAAACGTCGTGATTGGACCGGGAGAGGCCATCGTTTTGCCGAAGATTTCTCGCAAACCGGACTATGAGGCGGAGTTCATGTTCGTCATCGGCGCAGGCGGCCGCCACATCGCGGCCCAGGACTGGCAACGGCATGTCTTCGGATACACCGTCTTCAACGACGTCAGCGCGCGCGATTTTCAGTCCGCCACCTCGCAGTGGATGATCGGCAAGACGTTCGATACTTTCGGACCGATGGGACCTTACCTGGTGAGCGCGGATGAAGTGCCCGATCCGCACGCGCTCGACATCAGCCTAAGCATCGGCGGCGAAGTATTGCAGCACTCCAACACGCGCGAGTTGATCTTCAAGATCCCCGACCTGATCGCCTATCTCTCGAGCGTAGTGACACTGGAGCCGGGCGACGTGGTAGCCACTGGAACGCCGGCCGGCGTCGGTTTCGCTCGAAAACCACCGCGCTATTTGCAGCCTGGCGATGAGGTGATCATCAACATCGAGAGCGTCGGCGAGTTGCGCAACCCGGTAATAGCGGAAGCTTGAAGCCCATCCGCTATGACGGCGGATCGCGCTCGAACAACTGCTCCAGCTCGCGAACGGTAGGCGTGCCTTCCACTACCTGATGCATGTCGTGCGCAAACGATCGCATGATCTCCAGCAGATCGAACTCGCGCCCCAGAACCGCGTATAGTTCCAGACCGGCCAGCAAGAGTGCCAGACGGCTGTCGCCGCGTTCGGCGATTTCGCGCCGCACTTGCCGCAATAGCTCCAAAGATTCGGGACTGGTAGGCCGCCAAGACATGGCGTTACGAGTGGGAGCCTCACTCCCACTCGAATGCACGGCGTGCTACGCCGAAATGCTCTTGCGAGATTCGCCGGATTGAATCTGAATCTGGCGCGGCTTCATCTGTTCTGAAACCGGAATTTGAACGTCCAAAATGCCGTCTTGCAGCCGGGCATTAAGCTTGTCGACGTTCAGACCATTCGGCAACGTGACTGCCGCGTAGAACTTCCCGTAGGCAAGCTGCGCGTGAGCGTTGTTCTTGAAGGTCTCGGGCGTTCTGCGCTCGCCCTCAATGATCAGTTGATTGTTTTGCACACTGACCTTGAGGTCTTGTTGCGTAACGCCGGGAAGGATGGCTCGCAGATTTAAGGTGGAGTCACCCCAAGCGGTCTCCAATACGGGGCTGAAGGTCCACTGGCTGCCACCCTGCACTGATCGCCCGGTTTCCGCGGGAAGTCCGTAGAAGTTTTCAAAGAGCTGATCGACGGAACGACGGAAATGATCCAACGTCTGCCGAGTATCTCCGGCAAGGAAACTACTAGTCATTTGTTCACCTCTTGTTTGTGCTTGACTTGAGAAGGCTCCGTGCCAGGGGCCTTCCTAGTTGGAATTCTACACCCCGCTAGAGCGCGTGAACGTAGGAATTTTGGTTGTAACAGTGAACCTTGCCGTCACTTGCGTGACACGTTCAAGAATCTCTCGTCGATCTCCACCTGATAGCCGCTGGCCAGCCGATTGCTTTCGTTCGCCATACCCACCACTGCCATCACTTCGGCCAGCATCGCGTCCGTCATACCCGCCTTGCGGGCCGCGGCCGTATGGGATGCGATGCAATAGCCGCACTGATTGCTCGCGCTCACGGCAAGGTAGATCATTTCCTTGGTCAGCGCGTCCAGCGCGCCCGGCGCCATGATTTCCTTGACGCTGTGCCAGGTGCGCCGCAGCGTTGCTGGATCGTGCGCCAGCGCTTTCCAAAAATTGTTGATCCAGTCGGTCTTGCGCGTGGCCATAATGTCGTCGTAGACGGCGCGGACTTCGGGGCTCGCGTCCGCGTATTCCATCAATCCTAAAGTTGCCATTCGTGTCCTCTAACACTCATCCTATCGGTTCGCGTCATAATGGAAGTACCCCTTCATGATCCAAGAAACGATTCTGGAAGGTCTCACCTTCGACGACATACTTCTCCAGCCCGCTCGTAGCGATGTGCTGCCGGCGGAAACGGATACCCGCACGTGCCTCACGCGGCATATCGCGATGAACATCCCCATCGTCAGCTCCGCCATGGACACGGTCACCGAGTCGCACCTCGCCATCGCCCTGGCGCAACAGGGTGGAATCGGAATCATTCATCGCAACATGTCCGTCGAGCGCCAGGCCGAAGAAGTGGACCGTGTGAAGCGCAGTGAAAGCGGAATGATCGTGGACCCCATCACCATCGAGCCCGAGCTCAAGATCTTCGACGCGCTGGCATTGATGAAGCGCTACCGCATCTCCGGCGTGCCGGTGACCAAGAACGGCAGGCTGGTGGGAATCCTGACCAATCGCGATTTGCGATTCGAGACACGCCACGATCTTCCCATCTCCGATGTGATGACCAAGGAGAATCTGATCACGGTTCCGGTGGGCACCACGCTCGAAGAGGCCGAAAAGATTCTGCACCATCACCGTGTGGAGAAGCTTCTTGTGGTGGACGATCAGTTCACGCTCAAGGGCCTGATCACCGTCAAGGACATTCAGAAGAAGCTGAAGTACCCAAACGCGGCGAAGGATCAGCAGGGGCGATTGCGCGTTGGCGCCGCAGTAGGCTCTGGCGCCGACTTCCTGGAGCGCGCTCAGGAGCTGGTGGCCAGAAAAGTGGATGTCCTGGTTGTCGATTCGGCGCACGGCCACAGTCAGCGGGTGATGGAAGCGGTGCGCACCATTAAGCACGAGCTTCCCAACGTGGACCTGATTGCTGGTAACGTTGCAACGTTCGAAGGCGCACGGGACTTGATTGGTCTGGGAGCCGACGGGATCAAGGTGGGTATCGGACCGGGCTCCATTTGCACCACTCGTGTGGTCAGCGGCGCCGGTGTGCCACAAATCACAGCCATCGCCGAATGCTCGCGTGCCACACGCGGGTCGGGCGTGCCCCTGATCTCCGATGGCGGAATCAAGTATTCGGGAGACATCAGCAAAGCCATCGGGGCCGGAGCCGACGCCGTCATGATCGGCAGCCTGCTGGCCGGAACCGAAGAGAGCCCTGGGGAAACCATTCTCTATCAGGGACGAACGTTTAAAAGTTATCGGGGCATGGGTTCCATGGGCGCGATGACAGCGGGATCGGACCGTTATCCGCAGGACACCAGCGGAAAATTGGTGCCCGAGGGCATTGAGGGCCGGGTGCCGTATAAAGGCCCGTTGTCGGAGCTGGTGTACCAGCTGGTGGGTGGGCTAAAGGCCGGCATGGGTTACTGTGGCTGCGGGAACATTCGGGACCTGCAGGAGAACGCCAGGTTCCTGCGAGTAACCTCGGCGGCGCTGCGGGAAGGGCACGTACACGATGTGATCATCACCAAGGAAGCGCCGAATTACCGCCTGGAATAGAACCGACCCGCGACCAACGGAAGCGGTCAGTTAGAAACTAAATCCCATTCGCGCCGACTTGCCGTCCGTAGAGAGAATAATTGACGCTTTGAATGGAGGAGTCCACGATATTCTGTTCGGACTCTAATTGGGCAACCAACGCATCGGCAGCCTCTGCTTGCGTGGTGGCATTTTGCTGGACCTGAGCGGCATACGCTTCCCCGGCTGCGATCTGGTTGCCGAGGTCGGTATTGGTGGTGTCGTATCCGCTGATCTGGGCTTGGATCATCCCGGAAATGGGATCGGTTAACTGGGTGAAATTGCTGGCCAGGGCGGCAAAACCCGAGCTGGAGGAGCCGAGGAACTGGAACGCATCGGAAATCTGCGAGTCTGAAAGGGCGTTAAAGGTACTCGAGTCGAAGCTCATCTGCCCGGTCCCGGTAGAGTTGAAGGTGACACCGAGATCGGAGAGGCTTTGGATGCCGCCGGCGCTGGTTGGGTTCCAATAAGTGACCAGGTCCTGCATAGCGCTGCTGATCTGATTAATGATCAGGTCGCCCTGGAGCGGCCCCGCATTTTGCCCCTGTTGCGCCTCCACCGTGGAAGCCAATGTGTTGTAGTCGGTGACGAAAGCCTGGAGCGCCGTGCTCAGTTGAGACGGGTCGGTGGCGAGCGACAAAGTCACCGATCCAGAGGGTAACGTGTTCAACAGCGTGAAGCTCACACCGGGAATGACGTCATTGATGGTATTGCTGGATTCCGTTATTGGGTTTGGAATGCCGCCTACGGTAAATGTGGCGTTGGTGCCCTGATTGGTGCTGGTAATCAGGCTCGAGCCATTCTGAAGATCATTGACCTGGATGGTGGTGGGACCGGAAGCGTCGGTCACAGAGAGAGAGTATGCGCCAGGGCTACCCGTGATGCTGGCAGTCACGCCTGCGTCGGCCCCGTTAATGGCCGCCACCAGACCGTTGAGATTGTTATTGCCGCTGACATTGAGAGAGTAATCTTTGGATCCCACTACCAACTGAACCTGGCCCGTAGCCGACACGGTGGCCGATGTCTCATCCGCGTAGGTCTGCAACGAGGTTTCGGTACCGGTGCCGTTGGTGGTGACCAAATCCGTCGGCGTAGCATTGTTCACCTGCAGAGTTGTCTGTCCGGTGCTGTTCGCGGAAACGCTCAGATAGCCGGTAGAACCCGATGTCAAGACCGTCGCGCTGACGCCCGCGTTGGCGCTGTTGATGGCCTGGGCCAGCCCACTCAAGGTATTGTCCCCGGAGGCCGCCAGGTTGAACTGGTAGGTGTTGGAGCCGACCACCAGATTCACAAGTCCATTGGCGCTAATGGTGTCGGTTGCCGCGTAGCCCGCGAGCGACGTCTCGGAGGCAGCCGACGCTAACGAAGTGATATCGGAAACGGTGTAGGTGGCCGGAGCGGTTGCCCCCGTGTTCACTACCGAAACAGTGGTCGCGTCCGAGCTGGATGCCGATAGCCCCTGGTTGCTTGCGAGCGTGCCCAAGTTTGTGACGTCGGTTCCCAGCGCGGCAACGGTCGGCTCCAGCGCTGTTAACGCATTCTCATCGGCGGTATTCGTCGCTTGCTCGTTCTGCAGATTTTGCACCGGAATATCCGCGATTTGAACGGCCCGTTGGATGATGCTCTGGAAATCATTGGAGAATTGGCTCAGCCCGGTGAAATAAAGCGGGGCTGTAGTGCTGGCCAAGCTGCTGGCAGCGTTATTGGTGGATCCCAAACTGCCGCTGGTGGTTCCCATACTGTGTGGTTATCGTCAGTAGAGGATGGTTTCTTGAATTTTTTCCGGGCGTAGTTGGCAAACTCGCGCGGCAACTTCTTCTACCTCCAGCGCACTCAAGTGGGAATAGAGCGGTAAGCTGAGCACTGTCTTCGCGCAAGCCTCCGCCACCGGAAAATCACCCGCCTTATAGCGCGCGTCGGCGTAAGCAGGCATAAGGTGAATCGGGAAGGGATAGTGAATCGCCGTCTGGATTCCAGCCGCCTCCAGACCCTTTTGCAATCCGTCGCGATCCGCCGCCCGAATCGTGTATAGACAATACACGTGCCGCGCATCCGCCATCGCATGCGGTTTGGTGATGCCGGAGCCTTCGAGCAAACCATCATATTCGGCCGCACGAGCGCGCCGCGTTTCGATCCATCGTTCCAGACTGCGCAGCTTCACGCGCAGGATAGCGGCCTGAATCGATGGCAGCCGGTAGTTGAAACCTTTCAGGCGAGGACGGTAGCGCTCTTCTTCGCCCCAACTGCGCAGCAGCGCCGCCATTCGCGCATATTCCGGATTGTTGGTGGTTATCATGCCGCCTTCGCCGGCCGCGCCCAGATTCTTCGTGGGATAGAAGCTGAAGCATCCGATGTCGCCCATGCTACCCGCCCGCCGGCCGCGATACTCAGCGCCGTGGGCCTGCGCCGCGTCCTCAATGACGATGAGATTGTGGCGTCGCGCGATGTCGAGAATCGGGTCCATGTCCGCGCATTGTCCGTATAGATGCACCAGCAATATGGCCCGCGTGCGCCGTGTGATCGCGCCTTCGATTTTGGCGGGGTCCATATTGAATGTGCCCGGGTGGATATCAACGTAAACGGGCGTCGCGCCCACGTACCCGATGGCCGCGACAGTGGCATAAAACGTGAAGGGAACCGTGATCACTTCGTCGCCCGGTTGAAGGCCGGCCGCCAGCAAGGCCAGATGGAGCGCACTGGTTCCGGAATTGACCGCGACGCCGTACCGTGCGCCGCAATACGCCGCGAATTCTTCTTCCAGGGCGGCGATCTCTTTTCCGCCCACGAACTGGCCGCTCTCGAATACCCGTGCTACCGCCGCGTCAATCTCGTTCTTGAGTTCGTGATATTCGGCTGGAAGGTCCAGGAAGCGGATCATGCGGGAAGCTGCTCGCGAGCGTGCGAGAAAATTACTTTTCAAGAGTAACATGCGGCGACGGTTTCCCAAGCGCGGAAGCAGCGGATGAAATCGGATACGATAGGAATCGGAGGAATGGGTGAGTGGTTGAAACCGGCGGTCTTGAAAAGCGATCAGGCCCTGTCGGCAAGTTTCTCAAAATTCAACATAACCTCTGTCCAGCCAGCAGTTTACAGTCATTCCGATCTTCATTCCTGATTAGCTGATTTCATCCGTTTTGAGCGCTCTTTAGTGCCAATTTGGTGCCAGTCACCCGTTTTTTCTACTTGAATCGATGACTGTCACTATGAATCTCCGCATCCCATTGCTGACGCTAGACTTATGCTCAGGAATCTTGCATCGAGGCGCCCCTTACCCTTGAGCGGCGTTTTTGGGTCATAATTTGAGTTTCTGCTGGCCTTGCAGAGCATCATGAAGGCTTCTAGTCGCTCACGTTTTCTTTCGAAGTGCGTTGAGCTCCTTTTCAAGCTCCGCCAGTTTTTCTATGATTTGTTCGAACGGTGGCGGTTCTCCGAAGATCATGACCGCCATCTCGCGATAGTCTCGCCGCAGGGTTTGGATTCTTGCTTCAGGTGGAGCGAGCCTAAATGTTCCTGGCACAGCAAGCGGATATTGGGCCCAGGCCGATGCGTAGAAGGTTTGCTTGTGTTTGACGACAGCGGCGAGAAGTTCGAGATCCGCGAAAGCTTCCTGCTTCACCGAACGTGCGGCCATCATAGCTACATCGTAATAGTGGCGCGAGTAGCGGCCGGGCAGGTTCTTTGTCGGCGGTCGATGAAACTCCGCGTGTAGAATCGTGGCCTTCTCCCAGAATGTTCGTTTCGCGAGAAGGCTAGTCACCGGTACTTCTGGCTGCTCAAAGAGCTTTGGAAACTCGGCGGCAGCGAAGGCGCGGATTGTAAACTCCCCGCGAGGGATGAATTCGGCGTGGGTTCCGAGTTCGAGAGTGACACGTGGCGCAATGTAGGCGACCGGCGCCTGGACGGCAGGCGGGTAGAAGAAATGCGCAATATTCGGGTCCTCCTCATCGACGGCGAGTCTCCAAGGTCCCTCTGGGCCCAGCACTTCGATGTAGCGTGTGCGCAGACGGTCCAAAAACTCACCAGCGATGTAGCTCTGGCATGCTCCAAGCATGTCGCTGAGAAGAGCCATTTGCTTCGTTCGAGATAAACCGGGCGCAAGAGGGTGACGCGCGCCGGTGAAACCAAGCATCGTGTAGTCCACGGCTAGATCGATATCTTCGGAGAAGCGTTCGATGACGCCGAAAACCTTGGATAGAGAGGTCCCACCCTTGAACAGGAGGCCCGCTTTGAGCTGCTCGATCGAGAAAACCTGAGCGAGCGTCCAGCAGACCCAAAAATCCTTCTCGACGAGCGCCTCAGGCAACGCGCGACGATTCGCGGTTTCGGCGAATATCTCAGCGCGGGACGAAGCAGCGAGCTGAGCAATTTTGTTCAAGTCGTGCTACCGGCAACCTTCTTAGCGGTCTCGTAAATCCAGTCGACGCCGAACCGCGTTGCCTTGACGAGCCGGCGCCTCTCCGCTTCGGGTAAGAGAGATCTTAGACGCTGGATGAAGGCCTCATCCAGCTCCTCTTTGCCAATGTAGCGTAGCGCCTGGATGGCGAGCGCGGTCATACCCTGTTCCTGTCCGAGGACATTCGGACGCGCGTGCTTGAAATGGATCGTCCGTCGGCCGATTTGAACCTTCTGGTTCGGTCCGTCGGAGAGGTAGACGATTTTTGCTGGCACTTGGGTTGAGAGTCCCAGGAGATTTGCGGCCCATGCGCCTTCAGGAACGATAGTCCAGCGATGACGCCGTGCGAGGGCGCGCGCGGTTTGATCGATATCGGGGCTGAGCGTGCCACCGAGATCCGGATTGACCTTGGGAACATCGTAGAGACCGCGGCGGACGCGGCGGATAACGCGGTCACGAAGAAGCGCCGAGAGGGTCATATCGACGGTGCCGCGGCTAGCGATGTCGAGAAAATCTTTCGCCATGAACGCGTGTCCTGGTTCAAACCTGCGGATGCGGTCAAAAATCCTGGTTTTCATGGTTTGCATGGCTTTATCGATCCCACACGATTTAGAAAAACTATACCACTTTTTCTAAATGGCTACATACAGGGCCAACCTTCTTGGACGAGCCCCCGCTGCGTTAGCACGCGCGCGGATGTGCGGACCGGCAACCAAGGAACAGCCGTGGATGTGGAAGGATGCCGAATTCGAAAGAACGGTGCGCGGTTTCGCCTGGTGTGGGTGCAGCGAGCGCGAATGCCAGGTTGAACGGTCGATCGGTTGGAATTAATAGGGACAATTCTCGTGGGTGGCAAGCACGTGCGTTACCTCTATTGGTCTTTCACTTCGTGCCACCACGCTCCTAATAATTATTAGCTCAAACGGTAATCGGTCACTGAGACTTTCATCAGTAACACCCTCTCGAATCCCCAATAAATCTTGATCTCTACCGCACTTGTGTGCGACCTGTGTGCCCGTTTCCGGGCAGGAGGTGTTTTATGGCCCGGAAAGCAGGGCAACTCATTTCGCGCGGTTCGCGCACATGGCTCGTTCGCGTTTCGCTCGGCCGCGATCCGGAAACGGGAATCCGCAAATACCACAACAAAACCATTCGAGGCTCATTCCGCGAAGCGCAAACCTACCTGAATTCAAAACTGCAAGAACGCGAGATCGGGCGTCTCCCTCGTGCGGCGGCGATCAGTCTCAATCAATACCTGGACCAGTGGCTCACGACGGCAGCGAAGCCGAGGCTCCGGCCGAAGAGCTACACCGATTACCAAGCGTTGTTGCGGCTTCATATACGCCCAGTCCTCGGGACAAGGCCGCTCGGTGCAATCGTCCAGTTCGACATCCAGAGCAACTATGCTCGGATGTTTGAACGTGGGTTGTCCGCGCGAACCATCGAATACACCAACGCGGTACTCCAGTCCGCGTTCCGTCAGGCCGTTCGTTGGAAGATGCTGGCTGCAGACCCCTGTGTGGGCGTGGATCTGCCACGAATGAGGCGGCGGGAGATGGAGGCGCTCAGCGTTGAGGAGTGCAGGCGATTTCTTGCGGCCGCGCGAGAAACGGAATGGTTCGCGTTGTACGCCCTGGCGTTGACCACAGGAATGAGGCCGAGCGAATATCTGGCACTCAAGTGGAGCGACCTCGATTGGCAGCGCGGCGCGGCGAGTGTATGCCGGACAGTCCAGCATTCGAAGGCTGGCTGGCTGTTTGACGACACGAAGCGGAAGCGTAGCCGCCGGGTATGGCCAACCCGGAATCCACCGCCTTCCGTGGAGCCGTGACAACGATTCGAGACTGGTAGCGATGGATGAAGTAGAAGAGAACAAGTTCCACATCTATCGGATTCCGGTGCCCCAAGATTTTGTATCAATCGATGGCGACCGTGGCATCACCATTGCCTTGGCGTACGACCCGCCCGTGCGAGGGAGCCGCAAAGAATATATGGCCCGCACGATGTTCTTCCAACCTTTGATCGGTGTGACGGCTGATCAGGCGCAGCTGATGCTCGCGAAGTTTGACGGGGAGAAAGAAGATGAGCCGACGGTGCCGGCGGAAAAGAAGCTCGACATGGAACCGGGCCAGAGACGGGTGGCGTATTCAACCTTGCAGGTCAGAAGAACTCAGTGGAAGGCGGGAACGCTACTGCCTCCGATGGCAGACGAGATAGGAGAAAGCTCCTTGACTGTCGCCGTCTTCTGCCAGAAGAGATTCACACTGAATCCGGTGGACATCAACCAGCGCTATGGTCTGGTCGTAGATTTCTGGCATCGGGCAGCCAACGCTCGCATCTACCAAGCGCTTCGCAATTCCGTCAGGGCGCGTGTTCGACAGCAGATCCGAACTCCTCGGTAGCCGCAAGACCATATGCAACATATCGTCTACAAATTGTGTCGAACGGGCAGACGTCGGCTGAGATCGCCAAAACATTGCGTATCATATAGCCGTTCACTTCTTGATAACGGTTGAAGGATCGCCACGGACCGCGTTAACCAGACACCTAGCGAATGTTAAGGTTAGCTATCCAGATGTTCTACCCGTCCGCCGAAGCCGAAGCACGAAGTTGTGACAGCACTGTGCCCTAACTCCATCAGTTGCGGCCGCTTGGGTTGACTGTCCAGCGAAAGCAGATTCCCCCGATCATTGTAAATATCAAGATTGCGGGAAAGATGCTGGAGCCCTTGGATCCGATTTCGGTCCCTTGGGCTCAGGGGAACCACGTCAAGATCGCAGGCCCATCCGGTGATGGGCGCGCGCACACTTACTGCACACAAGTCCCGATTGACCTGACTGCATGTGCAAGAAAACGCGAGGCTGGAAGAGCCGCTCGCACTGATCGAAGCGAATCAGTGCGGCTTTCGTCCCAATTTCGGTGGGCTCGGCACCCGGCCGAGCTAAGACTGAGCATCTATCAGGCTACGGAACGGGCCACCAGCAAGCGGCGCTAAATCATTGGATAGTTCAGGGCGACCGTTCCATAGCTGAAGCGGAACTCCCGCCCCTCCTCTCACAGCTCCCACCGCGTCCTCAAGCAAGCTCGACGCTCAATGAATACCTGGACTGGTCGCTCCATGCCGCAGTTGATGGCCGGCCGCGCGAGAAAACCACGCGCGATTACCGGACTCCTCGCCCGGTACGTGCGGCCCGAGCTTGGCCAAGTCAAACTGAGCCGTATCAAACCGCTCGACTTCCAGTCCCTGCTCGTCGGCCTCTCAGATGGAGGGCTTTCGGCGCGCACGGTTCGCTACATTCATGCTGTCTACGCAGCGCACTCGACCAGGTCAGGCGCTGGAAACTGACGCGAGAGAATCCTGCCACTGACAGGCCGGTCCCCGTGACGCAAACGCGAGTTCAGGTCCTCGCGCCAGAGGAAGCCCAACGCTTTACTTGCGCTTCGCAGCGGGCGAATTCTCTGATGGGCGACCATGGGGAGGGGTAGAGGAAATAATAGGTGTAATCACTCGAAAGAGTGAATGGACAAGCCCGTTTTTGGGGTTTCGAATCGTTGGGTGAAGCCTTAGTCTGAACATTGGACTGGGTCCTGGAGTGGTTACTTTCTAATCGCTGAGCGCTGGCCCGTCGCGGGTTTTCCCTGCCTGCGGCTCGGCGGCGCGACGCGTTATTCCACGACGGGTTGCTGGCACGAGTAGCCTCGCGAAGAACAATCGCTAAGGTTGGTGATCGAGAGTATCCGCAATCACTCGAAAGGGAAGTCCACTCACTCACCGTCGAGTGACCCAACCGGCTCGAATCGGGGTTGTCTGCAAGGAGTACTGGGTGCACAATAACCCAAAACGAAAGGAACCGGCACAAATGAGCGCACTCATCAGCCATTCGCTCCCTGGTTTCCTCTCAGATCTCGCACGCAGTCGAGACGAGTCGCCACCGGCTACCTCGCACGGTGAGCGCAAGCGCGAAGGAGTTTCCCTCACGCCGGCTGGACCGCTTAAGCTAGTCCGGGGGTATGCTTGCGAAAGCCCTAGCAATGTCTTTGAAGTTATGGGGTGGCAGTATTCATATGTTTTATGTCGCAGTTCTTACCCTGTGCCTGCTCCGGGCTTGGTGCGTAGCACAACACAGGATTTAATCGGAACGATCACGGACGCGTTGTCAAGGCGCATCCTGCTGTTGGTCAACCTTCTGCCGGCGCTGCTGAGTGGTGTTCTATTTCTCTTATTCGCCATCCGGTTACCCGCTCAATCGGTTTATGGTTCGATTGTTGGAAACATCACCGATTCGTCCGGCCAAGCCGTGCTTGCGACGGTGACCCTAACTAACAACAGAACTGGGGACCGTAAGACCACCCAGACAGCCTCGCTGGGCGATTACAGATTTCTCGACTTGTTGCCCGGCGTGTACAGAGTCGATGTCGAACAGGCTGGGTTCAAGCACCTCATGCGTGGCCCAGTCATTGTCGAGGTAGGATCCGCAGTACGCATCGACCTCACACTCCAGGTTGGCGAGAGAACAGAGTCTGTCGAGGTACAGGCGACCACTCCCTTGCTCCAGACCGAAAACGCATCGGTAGGCCAGGTGGTCGAGCAGCGCATGGTGGATGAGATGCCGCTTAATGGGCGAAACGTTCTGAATCTGGTTGCGCTGGTGCCAGGGGTAGTGCCGCAGGGCGGCGCGATGCAAAACCTGACTAACCAGAATCTCTTCGCAGCGGGTAATTTCCAAATCGGCGGTGGCACTGCCAATCAGAACGGGACCTATTTCGACGGTGCACCGGTGAATGTAAACTATGCCAATCTTACGGCTCTCGTCCCGACTCAGGATACCATTCAAGAGTTTCGTGTCCAGACGAACGATGAAAGCGCGGAGTATGGTCGTTTCACGGGTGGAGTGATTAGTCTGGCGTCCAAGTCGGGCAGCAACGATTTTCACGGGTCGGCTTACGAGTTTCTGCGCAACAAGGTCCTCAACGCTAACGACTTCTTCAGCAATGCGGCCGGAGTGCCCCGGGCGCCATTTACGCAGAACCAGTTCGGCATGAACCTCGGTGGCCCGGTCAGAAAGGACAGACTTTTCTTCTTTGCGGGCTACGAAGGATTTCGCCTCCGTGTAGGAACGCCCTTTCAGGAAACAGTACCGACGGTGGCCGAGCGGAGCGGCGACTTCTCGAATCTTCGGGATTACAGCGGCAATTTGATCCCGATCTACAATCCGTTCACGACCTGCGGGCAGTACAATAATCCCCCATGCAATGCGGCGCAGTCGGCAGGCACGCAACCACTCCGGCAGCAGTTTCCCGGAAACATTATTCCGAAGTCCATGATCAACTCAGCTTCACTGGCGTTAATTTCCGAGTATGCTCTGCCGAATTCGCCTGGCCAGCAGTTCACCGCGATCAACAACTTCAACACGAGCGCCGCTACCGGCGGCGGCAACGACCAAGTCAACTTTCGCGGAGACTATAACTTGTCCGCAGCGCAACGTTTGTTTGCGCGCTATACGCGGTGGAGTCTGAACAATCTGGCCTACGATCCCTATCGGAACGAGACCTGCTTCAGCGCCGGGCAGTGCGCGGAGGGCTTCGTTACGAACCAGGGAGTATTGGGCTACACCTTCTCGGTTTCGCCGGCCACGATTCTCGACCTGCGCGCATCCTATCTTCGTTTTGACTATGCCCGGCTTTCACCGACAACAGGTTACGATTTTGCGCAACTGGGCTGGCCGGCCACGACTAATTCTCAGGCGCCGTTCCGCGCCGAACCTGACCTGACGGTTTCGGGGTACAACAGCGGAGCAGCGACGCAGATTATCGCCCGGAACAATCTCTATAATCTGGCGCTGAGCTTTACAGTAGTTTCCGGGAGACACACTCTCAAATTTGGGGGCGAACTTCGCAGGCTGGAATTCGGCAGCTTGCAGGGGGGCTCGGGTGGAACATTTAATTTTGACACGCTGGCTACCTCGGAGAACCCGAGCGCCCCGGGCAACACGGGAAACGGCTTCGCTTCCTTTTTGCTGGGCACCGGAGCATCCGGAAGCATTTCGCTGCCGTCCCTGACTGACGGAGGCATGTTCTATCAGGCCTATTATGCCAACGATTTCTTTCAGGTCAGCAAGAAACTGACCTTGACTCTAGGCCTCCGTTGGGAAGTGCCGGGGGCATGGACGGAACGCTTCAACCGGTTAGCGGTGTTCGATCCGAGTCTTCAAACACCGCTCGCCGAAGCCAGCGGGTTGCCGATCAAGGGCGGCCTGGCGCTCGTGGATACGCAGAATCGGCCTGGGCCGTATCTGACCACGTTCCATACTAACTTGTTCGCGCCTCGCACCGGACTTGCATATCGCCTTACCAACGACACCGTCGCCCGCATTGGTTACGGGATCTTTTTCATACCCGCGGATTCCTATTACTTCATGTCGCCGTTCCAGAACCCCGTGAATAATGTGGTCAATACCTGGAACGCTACAACGAATGGGGAGCTTTCGTTTAACAATCTCTTGAACAACGCATTTCCGAACGGCTTTACGCTGGCACCGGGTCGCGATCCTTCTTATCAGCCATATGGAACCAATGTTTTGGCCCCGCTTTATTCCCAGCCCTACGGTTACACGCAGCAGTGGAACGTCACTCTGGAACACGAGTTTCAGGGAAGCCTGGCTGTTGAGGCCGCGTACGTGGGATTGAAGGGCACTCACCTGCCGCTCCAGAACGTGAATCTGAATCAGCTGCCGGATCAGTACTTTTCCCTCGGAACGCAACTGCTGCAGCCGGTAAAGAATCCGTTCTTCGGACTGATCGCGTCCGGTCCGCTCTCGGGACCGACCATCCCTTACGGTCAATTGCTTCGCCCTTACCCGCAGTTTCTGAATGTCTACGACATGGGAGCGTTCCATGGGGATTCTATTTATCATTCGTTGCAGATCAAGCTCCAGAAGCGGTTTGCGGCAGGTGGGACGATCCTCGCAGCCTACACGTGGTCCAAGAATATCAGCGATACCGACAGCGGAACCTTCTGGTTGGAAAGCGGGTTTACGCCTGAGCCCGAGGATTTTACAAATCTGCGCGGAAATCGTTCGCTGTCGGCGACCGACACGCCCCAGCGCTTCGTGCTGAGCTATGTGCTGGACGCGCCGTTCGGCAAAGGTAAAAAGTTTCTCAGCGGAAGGAGCGGGGGCATAGACAGGCTGGTTTCAGGCTGGGGCATTAGCGGCGTAACGACCCTGCAGAGCGGGTTCCCGTTGCACTTTCAGGATCTCTCCTCGGAGTTGTCGGCGTTCGGTGTGGCGGGTGACGCCAACCTGGTTCCATATGGGCTGGATGCGCCGCGTCCGGATGTCATTGCCAGCTGTGATAAGACCGTGTCGGGGTCAGCACAAGCCCGGATCGGCGAATGGTTTACCACGGCCTGCTTTCAGCCGGCGGCGCCATTCGCCTTAGGCAGTGAATCCAGGGTGGACTCAAAAATACGCCAGGCGGGTATTGCGAACTACGATTTAGCCGTATTCAAGAACACCTACCTGACAGAACGCTTCCGGCTTCAGTTCCGAACTGAATTCTTCAACATCTTCAACCGCGTTCAATTCGGGGCTCCCGGTGAATATGTCGGGATACCAGGATTCGGCGTGGTCACGTCACAGGCAAATCTCCCAAGATTAGTGCAGTTTTCCATGCGCATCAATTATTGAAGTTTCAGGCCATGCATATTTTCGAGGGCAGGCATCCCCGGCCAAAGCGGCTGGAGCGATTGGCTCCGGAACAGGCACTGTTTGCGATCAACGCAGATTTTTGCCAGACTGGAAACGAACTTTTGGAGAGCGAGGTGCTGTCAACAAGCAAACCCTGGCTCATACACGGCATTCCGGACCCTCTGCTCAATTGACGTGCGCCATGACAGAACTGTCGAGTCATGCTTCCGAAACCGTATGGAGTGATGGGGAATTCATTCTGTCGAGGATCGAGCACGCAGGCGCATCCTCGCCGGTCCTTGTCTTAACGCCGGTAGTGAACCAGCCCCCACCCGCCAGTATCGCGCGGCTTGAGCACGCGTATGGATTGAGGAACGAGCTCGATCCTGCCTGGGCTGCGCGGCCTGTGGAGCTAATTCGCCACCACGGAAAGCCGGCACTCCTGATCGAGGATCACGGCGCCGAGGTCCTTGCGCGGCTGCTCGGCAAGCCGTGGGACCTGGATCTGTTTCTGCGCGTCGCGACTCGTTCGACGGTCGCGCTGGGGTGTTTTCATCAACGCGGTCTCGTTCACAAAGACATCAAACCCGCGAGCATTTTTGTAAGAATCTCTACGGGCGAGGCGTGGCTGTCCCGGTTTGGGCTTGTGTCACGCCTTGCGCGCGATCGCGAAACACCGGCGCCTTCCCGGTTTATCTCCGGGACACTCGCGTACATGGCGCCGGAACAAACGGGACGCATGAATCGGTCCATCGATTCACGCACCGATCTCTACTCTCTAGGTGTGACGTTTTACGAGATGCTCACGGGCGAATTGCCATTCACGGCTTCCGAGCCGATGGAATGGATCCACGCACATGTAGCAAGGCAGCCGACGCCTCCCGGTGAGCGGGTTCAGGGGATTCCGGAAGCCATCTCGCGAATCGTTTTGAAGCTCCTGGCCAAGAACGCCGAGGACCGCTATCAGACCGCTGCAGGCCTTGAGGCCGATCTTAGAAAATGCCTCGACCAATCGGAATCGCAGGGACGGATCGATCCCTTCCCGCTGGGTACACACGATGTTCCGGACCGGCTGGTGATCCCGGAGCAATTATACGGCCGCGAAGGTGAGATCCGACTATTTGTAACCGCTTTGGACAGAGTTGTGAACGGCGGCCCGCCGGAACTTGTGCTCGTGTCGGGGTACTCCGGCATCGGGAAGTCTTCGGTTGTTAATGAAGTGCAAAAGGCTCTGCCGCCGCGCGGCCTTTTTGCATCGGGCAAGTTCGACCAGTATAAGCGTGATATTCCATACGCCACGCTTGCCCAGGCCTTGGAACATCTCGTCCGTCACATCCTGAGCCTGAATGAAATGGAGCTGGGTCATTGGAAAGAAGACTTCCGGCAGGCGCTGGGGCCTAACGGGCAGCTCATACTGAACCTGATCCCGCAGCTCGAGCTCATCGTCGGCCCGCAGCCGCCAGTCCCGGATCTCCCTCCGCGAGAAGCGCAAAACCGATTCCAGATCGTATTACGGCGCTTGTTTGGCGTGTTCGCCAGCGCAGAACATCCGCTTGTCTTGTTCCTTGACGATTTGCAATGGCTGGATGCAGCGACTCTGGATTTGTTTGAGCTCCTGGTCACCGCCCCTGAATTGCACCATCTACTTTTGACCGTCGCATATCGGGACAACGAGGTTGATTCTACACATCCGCTCATGCGGAGGTTGGAAGCGATCCGACGATCCGGAGCAAGAGTGCACAATATCGTACTAGCACCCTTAGGTCTCGATGCCTTAAGCGAGCTCCTCTCGGAGATGCTGCATTGCGAGCGGGAACACGTTCAGCCCTTGGCGCAATTGGTACAAGAGAAGACCGGCGGCAATCCCTTCTTTGCGATTCAGTTCCTCGCTGAACTAAACGAGGCGGGACTCGTCGCCTTCGACCGGGACGCGCCGGGTTGGACGTGGAATCCGGAGCGGATTCGGGCTAAGAACTACACCGATAATGTGGCCGATCTTTTGGTGGGAAAGGTAAACCGCCTGTCATCCGGTACGAAGGATATCCTGAGGCAGCTCGCATGTCTCGGGGACAGCGCACCGATCGGCAAGTTAGCGCTGATCTACGGGCAATCCCAGGAGGAGATCGACGTCACTTTGTCGGAGGCGGTGCGCACTGGCTTGATTCTGCGCGTGGATGGGGCCTTCACTTTCCTCCATGATCGCGTTCACGAAGCGGCCTACTCACTTATTCCGGAAGCAGAACGCGCGGCAACGCACCTCCGGATTGGCAGGCTGTTATTGGAGCACACTGCTCCCGAGAAGCGGGAGGAGTCAATTTTCGAGATCGTCAATCAGCTAAACCGCAGCCTCGCCCTGATCGTCTCACCGGAGGAGCGCGAGCAGGTGGCCGAGCTTAACCTGACCGCCGGCAAGCGTGCCAAGGCATCCACGGCGTACACCTCAGCGCTGAACTATTTTGCCGTTGGCGGGACGCAGCTCACGGCGGATGCCTGGGAGCGTCGCTATGAGCTCGTATTTGCGACCGAGATCAATCGCGCCGAATGCGAATTTCTGGCTGGCGATCTCGCAGCAGCGCGAGGGCGACTCGAGATCCTGTCCCTGCGTGCCGCGAACATCGTGGATAAGGCTGCCACTACCTGCTTGTGGGTGACCCTCTACACAGCGCTGGATCGTCCTGACCGTGCGGTCGAGATCGGCCTCGAATATCTCCGCGAAGTTGGCATGCCGTGCTCGCCACATCCCACAGATGAGGAGCTCCGAGAAGAATACGAGCAGGTTTGGCGCCGGCTTGGCGAGCGGCCGATCGAAGCTCTGTTCGACTTGCCGCTCATGTCGGACCGGGCCTACTGCGCCACCATGGACGTACTCATGGCCGTTTGGCCACCGGCTTACTTTTTTGACGTGCGTCTGTTTGACCTATTCATGCTGCGAATCGCGAACTTGAGTATCGAGTACGGCAATAGCGACGGATCCTGCTTCGCTTACGCCTCCCTGGAGACGACCGCGGGATGGCGCTTCGGCGACTACCGTGCGGGTCTCCGTTTCGGCCGGCTTGGTCTTGACTTGGTGGATAAAAAGGGCCTGGACCGGTTCAAGGCCCGTGTGTACATCTCTCTCGGAAACATGGCCTTTTTCTGGCCGCAGCAAGTACCGGGCGTTGCGCTGATCCGCCGCGGCTTCGAGGTGGCTGTCGAAACCGGCGATCTCTCCTTTGCCTCGGTCTCCTATAACACCATCCTTCTTAATCGTCTTGCCAACGGGGATCCACTCGAAGAACTTCAACGCGAAGCTGAAGATGGAATCAGATCCGCCCAGAGAACGGGGTTCGGCGCGATTATGGACCTCATTAGGGGCCAGCTCGGGTTGATCAAGACTCTTAGGGGTTTGACGCTGGAGTTCGGCTCGTTTTGCGATGACGGGTTCGATGAGGACCGCTTCAAGCAACATCTGGAGAGCAATCCGCACCTCGAGGTGCCCGCCTGCTGCTATTGGATTCGGAAGTTGCAAGCGTATTTTTATGCGGCCAATTACGGGCAGGCCGTAACAGCGGCCGTGAAGGCGCAACGGATTCTCCGGACAAGAGGCTTTTTGTTTGAAGAGGTTGAATATCATTTTTATGGTGCTCTCGCCAGAGCGGCCGCTTCTGATTCTGCGACGCCGGACGAGCGGCGCGAGCATTTCGAGGCTTTGGCTCAGCATTCAAAGTGGCTCGCGACATGGGCCGAGAACTGTGTCGGGAGCTTCGAGAACCGCGCGGCGCTGATTGGCGCCGAGATCGCTCGCCTGGAAGGGCGAGAGTTGGATGCCGAACGTCTTTACGAGCGGGCTATCCGGTCAGCGGCCGAAAACAATTTCGTCCAGAACGAAGGACTGGCTTATGAGGCGGCTGCGCGGTTCTATGCGGGGCGAGGATTCGAGCAGATCGCGCACCTGTATTTGCGCAATGCCCGATACTGCTACGGTCGCTGGGGCGCTTCAGGCAAGGTGAAGCAGCTCGACCAGCTTTATCCGAATCTCGGCAACGAAGAACCTTCGCCCGACTCGCGAACCACCATCGGTACGCCGATCGAGCAGTTGGAGCTCGAAACGGTCCTTAAAGTCTCGCAAGCCGTGTCAGGCGAGATCGTGCTGGAAAAGCTCATCGACACGGTGCTGCGCACAGCGATCGAACACAGTGGTGCGGAACGGGGGCTGCTGATTCTGTTGCGTGGCGCCGAACTGCGGGTCCAGGCGGAAGCGAAAATCGCCGGCAGTTCGCTCACGATCGGTCTCGCTGACGCGCCGATCTCCAGCGCCGAATTGCCGGAGCCGGTCGTGCAATATGCCGCGCGTACACGGGAAAGCGTCATCCTCGAAGATGCCTCGGCTCGAGGCTCATTCTCCAACGATGAGTACATTCGTCGCCAACACGCACGGTCCATCCTGTGCCTTCCGCTCGTAAAACACGGCAGGCTAGTTGCCGTGCTATACCTCGAAAACAACCTGGCGGCCAACGTCTTTACACCTGCGAGAATAGCCGTACTGAACGTGCTTGCCTCGGAGGCAGCGATTTCGATCGAAAATAGCCGTCTCTACGGTGAACTCCAGGAACGCGAGGCGAAGATTCAGGGATTGAACAAGCGGCTCATCCGCTCTCAAGAGGAAGAGCGGGCGCGGATCGCGCGGGAACTGCACGATGACTTGAGCCAGCAGCTCGCCGCTTTGTCTATCAAGCTGGGCACTTTGCAGCGCCGGCTGGCCACCCGCGCGCCCGAGTGCAGCGACGAAATCGCCGGGCTGCACCAGCGAATCTTAGAAGCAGCCGAAAGCGTGCGGCTGCTTTCGCATGAACTGCATCCGGGCTTGCTTGAAAATATCGGCCTGAGCGGGGCGTTGGAATCGCATGGTGAACAGTTCAGTTCGCTTACCGGAATCCCGGTAAAGTTCGATGGCGCGGCGCTGAACCAGGAGCCTCCGCCGGTGGTGGGACTGTGTTTATTTCGAATCGCGCAAGAAGCATTACAAAACGTAAAGAAGCACACAAGCGGAGCTAAGGTCGAGGTGCGATTGGGGCTCTCAGAAGGTACGGTTGTGCTCACCATTTTCGACAACGGACCAGGCTTCGATCGGAATCGAATGTCAGCCCAACACGGTCTCGGACTGTTGAGCATGGAAGAACGCGCAAGACTGGTCGGCGGCGTATTTCGCATCGACAGCCTGCCCGGACAGGGCACGAAACTGACCGTGGAAGTTCCCCTCGCCTTAACAGGACAGGCCAACCCGCCCGGATTGCGCTGAGCCGCATACCCCACAGCCGCTTCCTGCGTTTAGAGTTTTGAGGCGATCGCCGGCGAGACGAAGGTTCCGCCGTTCAGCGCCGTTCGGATCGCCGGGATCAGGTCATCCCCCGCGTGCAGCTTGAGGACATATGCCTGAATTCCGGCTCTCAGCGCCAATCTCGCTAGTTTGACATCGGCGTGAATCGTGACGATGACGACCACATGACAGAGCCTCTCCGTGAGAAGTCTGCGCCCTGCATCCAAACCGCTGATTTTCGGCATCTGCAGATCCGTCACGACCACGTCCGGTCGCATCCTGGCGGCAACATCTAACAGCGCGTCACCGTCGCTCGCGGACCCCACGATGTCGAATTCGATCGAGAGTAGGTCGGAGACCTCCGCCAGGAACTCTTGGTGATCGTCGGCCAATACCAGACGCGACCGTCGAGTTGGAGCGGTATCCTGGGCCGCGTTGAATTCCATACATATATTACAAAGGCTTTCCGGCCCGCGGGGTATCCGTAGTTTTACGGGAATCCTGGCAATTGAAGTTTGCCACGCAAATTTCTCGCCGGTCTCATTCCGCTATCAATTTCATCCGCACCGCACATTGGACCAATTCCGCCGTGGTCCGTACGCCCAAAACGTGCATGATTTCATAC
The DNA here is from genome assembly GCA_963747945.1 of Bryobacterales bacterium. Classification (GTDB taxonomy): domain Bacteria; phylum Acidobacteriota; class Terriglobia; order Bryobacterales; family Bryobacteraceae; genus Palsa-89. The sequence continues at coordinate 19,739 of CAVVHB010000018.1, read as the reverse complement.
TTGTGGGACTCCGCAGTGCGCGGGGAGATGTGCAAGATTGCAGCGGCCTCCTTCATGGTCCTGCCCTCAGCAATCAATTGAAGGACTTCGCGTTGTCGGACTGTCAGCGCTGCATCGTCTTTCACGGGGCTGGCAACGGTCTCCGTCAAAAGGGTCGGCAAATCGTCTGTAATGAGTGATGTTACGTAACGACGGCCTTCTGCCGCGTGCTGTATGGCGCGAACCAGTTCTTCGGGGGGCGCCACTTTCAGAACGTATCCGCACACCCCAGCGCGAAATGCGTTCCCCACCAGAGCCCGATCCTTGTGCATCGTGAGCACGACCACCTTCGTCCGCGGACGCCGCTGCATCAATTGCTTGATCGCCTCCAGCCCGTTCAGCAGCGGCATCGAGATGTCGGTGACGATCACGTCCGGAAGAAGTCGTTCTGTGGCCTCTACGAGCGCGCGTCCATCATGCACCACGGCCAACATCTGGAAGTGCTCGGCGAGAAGCACGCGCAAAGCTTCGGCTACTATCTTGTGATCTTCCGCCAGAATCACCCGAGTTGTAGGCAAACACCTCCGCCTTCGGCTCGTATCATAGCGCTTTCACCGCGTTCGATGCACACCCGTATTCCAAGCGGTTCCACACGCTTCTCCGAAAAAATACGGATTGGCATTGACGAGCACCAGCGCCTAGAATAAGGTCACGATGGTAAAGCACCCGGCCAGTCGGGAATCCAAAGTTTTGGGCAGGCAAGTGGCTCAGTGTCACTGACTGCCTCCAGCCGGAAGCAATGGCGCCCCGCGTTTCCGCCACGCGCGGGCGGAGGTTTTGACAGTGGTGGCCCCGCCTCCATCGCGTACCGGGTTTGCCATGGCCGTCGTTTTCGTCTGGTTAAGAGCGAGCTGAGGAGGAATGTATGACTAGCGGTCCATCTCCGATTCGAGTCCTGGTGGTCGATGACTACCAGTTGATTCGCGTAGGCATCGCCGCGCTTCTGCTTCCCGAGTCGGATATAAAGCTGGCCGGCGAAGCATCCAGTGGGCGTGAAGCGATTGCCAAATTCCGGGAATGCCAGCCAGACGTCACGTTGATGGACTTACAAATGCCGGTAATGAATGGTCTCGATTCGATCCTGGCCATCCGCGATGAATTCCCCGAAGCGCGAATTATTGTTCTGACGATGCACGCCGGTGACGTTCTCGCGCGACGCGCGCTCAAAGCCGGCGCTCAGGCCTACTTGTTAAAAACCCTCCTGCATAAGGAACTCGCGCAAACCATCCGCGTAGTGGGTGCGGGCCGCAAAGCGATGTCTCCGGAGGTCGCGGCACAAATTGCGGAACACACTTGCGAGGAAGATCTCACGTCAAAGGAAATTGACGCGTTGCGGCTGATCGCCGACGGCAATGCCAATAAAGAGATCGCTGCGCAACTCTCAATTATGGAAGAAACGGTCAAGAGCCGCGTCAAAAACATCCTCGACAAGTTGGGCGCAAACGACCGGACACATGCCGTCACTATCGCATTGAAGCGTGGGATCATCGAACTGCAATCACGTGAAAAAGTCGGTATCCATCCTGTAAGTTAGATGTAGACTCCCTGATCAAACTGCCCACGCTTACAAATTCCACCTTCGCTCGGAAGCATTGTTCCGGGTACGGCGATCGAGCCAGAATTGCAGTCGCTGGAGATGGCGGCGGTCGACCCTGCGATACGTTTCAGCCACGAAGCATGTGGAGCCTCTCGAATGCGTTCACCTCGGCCTTTCAAAGAACTCGAACCTGTACCCCGTTTAGCAGTACAGCCGGGCTCGACCAGTATCCTGATGCGCAAGTTTTCACGGAACTCTGACGGCCAATCTGAGTCTGTGTGCGCGGAATGGCCTCGTATGCCAATGCCCGTGCTCAGTCTCGGTTCGTGGGACAGGTGGATAGGTTAGAGCCAGGCATCTGCTAGGCCTTATTCCGGCGACGGTAGGGAGCAGCGGTCAACGTTCCGAAGACCGCCTGAGGCGTTATCGCAGCTGAGCGAAATTCGAGGGCTGGCGGAATCTTGTCGGGCAGTTGAGTTAGCGCCCCACCCCGAAGGTAATCCACACACGAACCCATGGGGTTACAGAGCCATGTGATGCCAACAAAACGGCCCTAATGGATGGGCAAAATGGCCCGCCGCACTCCGCTGGGTCGATCGCCTGGTCGACATGCAGGCGATCCGGCTGATTCGGGTAGATTCCCGATGGTAAGACGCGATGCCCAAAGTTAACGGTTCTCCGTGACACTGAAGATCGAGGGTCAGTAGCGCGACCCGCCATGCTTTGGCGTGACAGGATTTCCTTCGACCATATTCTACGCGCAGGCAAACCTGTGCTTGTCGATTCGCAGGCTCTTGATTCTCGACTCCAGTGTTGTTCGCGGCATTCCGAGTTTGCCGGCCGCTCCCTCCGGACCGGAAATCCGGCCCCGGCTCTCCCCAAGGGCGGCTTCAATCATTTCGCGTTCCTGATTCACGAGGGCAGCGGAAAGAGGGGTAGGCCGCTCGGGTGTTCCCAGCTTTTCGACTTCAATCCAGGTTCTGTCAATCGAGAAGGTCTCCCCGTCAGAAAGGATGACGGCCCGCTCCACCATGTTTTGAAGCTCGCGAATATTGCCTGGCCAATCGTACGCCTGCAGCCATTCCAGCGTTTGTCGCTCGATGTTTCTAATGTTCCTGCCGGTGCTTCTAGAGTAACTGTGGATGAAATACTTGACCAATGCGAGAATATCTTCCGGGCGCTCACGCAACGGTGGTACCTGGATCGGAAAGACGTTTAGCCTGTAGAACAAATCCAGCCGGAAAATGCCCGTGTCCACTGCTGCTCTCAAATCCCTATTTGTCGCCGCGATCACGCGCACGTCTATGGGGATAGGATGCGTGCCTCCCACCCGTTCAAATTCGCGCTCTTGAAGGACCCGCAGCAGGGCGATTTGCGTCTCGGGGGGAATCTCGCCGATCTCGTCAAGGAAGATCGTTCCGCCGTTGGCTAATTCGAAGCGGCCTAGATGGCGCTGAGTGGCACCCGTGAAGGCTCCCTTTTCGTAGCCAAAGAGCTCAGAGGCTATCAACGAAGACGGTATGGCGGCGCAGTTCACGCGAACGAAGGGTCGATGGGAGCGATGGGACCTCTTGTGAATCGCGCGCGCGATCAGTTCCTTGCCGGTCCCGCTCTCACCGTGGATGAGAACTGTGGCGTTCGTAGGCGCCACTCTCGTCACATGCCCAAATACGCGACACAGCGGTTCCGAAGAGCCAACGATCTCCTCGAACATGGCCCCGGAGCCGATTTCGTCATCCAAATCGAAGGTATCGTGAGAGGACAAGTAACTTGAATCGGGGTCGTATTCTGCCGCGCTTGGTGGAACCGAGACGGGGAACAACCGTTCTTTGCTATGAGTGAAATGTGCGGTGCTGCTCATGGTGCTTTCCAATCAAGTGTTGCGGAGGCGCCTCTCATGCGGCGTTGGCCAGGAACTCGCCCCCGGGAGTTGAAACCTGTTCAGGGCTATGGTCCAGCGTTTCCTGACACCGAATACAAAGAGCGGCCCAAGGTATCGCGGCTGAGCCGCTTCGGATGGATGTCTTCGTCGCACTGCTCGCATATTCCAAAACTTCCTTCCTCAATGCGGAGGAGGGCGGCGCGAGCGTTTCGAAGGTGATTGAATTCACGGTCGAGATTGCAAACCGCGAGTGCGCGTTCCGACGCTCGCTGGATCTCGTCCAACTGGTCGGGGCTTCTCTCAATAGTGATCCCGTCGCGCTGTCGGTTAAAGTTTTGCAGTTCAGCGATTCTCGCATTCAAGATCGCTCGAAATCGGTCCGTTTCGTTCTTGGTCATCGAATCCCTCCGTTTCTAATGTTGATTCTGCGCCAGGGGCCGCAACGGAACAACACCAAATCGAGGGCCAGTCATGCACCAAATCGTGGGGACCGGGGTTCACTCTTTAGTGGGAAAAAAGCGGCGCCCCTTGGGCTCGTGAATCAGCCGTTTTCTTCCGAAGAGTCGAGCATCGATAGACCAGGCGCCAGGCCCGAGCATGGCCAATGCAGCTCCTACTGAGGCCAACAGGATTTGGGCCCAGGCGTCGCCGGTTCCCGAGAACGCGGACCACAGCGCAACAATCGAGAGCGCGCCGCCTGCCACGGGTGTCCATAGACCAGCGCAGAGTAACAGCCCGGATGCAATCTCGGCTGCCATTCTGAACGACAACATCGGCTCTGAAGCGAATCCGGTTATAGCGTAGTGGACCGAGACGATCGCTGTAATCACTCGCAGGCACAACAGGCCCATTCCCGGCCAGCCGCGGGCGAAAGTAGAGTATAGACGCTGCAAACCTAGATTACCTATTTAAAGGGTAAGCAGCCCGAATAGGGAGTCGAAACCCTCAAACGCAGGATGGAGAATCACTCTTTTGAGTGATTATAATTCGACGATTCCTCGCTTTATTGCGATGGTGACGGCATGAGTCCGATCGTTTGCGCCCAACTTGTCAAGGATGTTCCTCACGCGGCTCTTGACCGTTTCTTCCGCAATCGAGAGCTGCGCGGCAATCTGTTTGTTGGCATTTCCCGCCGCGATAAGGCGCAGCACTTCGGCTTCCTTCGGCGTCAAGCTTTCTTCGCCGCTGTGCTCGGCAATCTGAGCTGCGATGGCGGGAGCGATCGCTCTGCGCCCGGCGTGCACGGTGCGAATGGTCTGAAGCAGTTCCTTATAAAGCAGGCTCTTCAGCAAGTAGGCCTGAGCGCCCGCTTTTATCGCGCGTATAGCCTGGACGTCTCCAGCGTATGTCGTGAGGACAATGATTCGCGCTTCGGGGAATTCACTGCGGATGGCGATGATCGCGTCAAAACCATCGGTCTCAGGCATCTGCAAGTCCATCAGCGTGACGTCTGGCCGGCATTCCCGGAATTTGGCAATCGCTTCCCGCCCATTCGTCGCTTCGCCGACCAGCTTCATATCCGATTCGGGAAGAAGGAGAGTAGCGATGCCGACGCGGATCAACTGATGATCGTCGACCACCAGGACACGAATCGGAGACGAGTCGCGGCTCATGAATTGGTCCCTACCTTGCTCTTAAACAGACGAAAACGGCGGCGAGCGTAGCTTTGGTAAGCAATCGAGGCTGGGACGGTCAGTTCGATCTCCGTGCCGGCTCCGTGCTCGCTCCAGACCTCAAATTCTCCTCCGACGCCCTTCGCGCGCTCGCGCATGCCTCTCAAACCCCAGTGTCCGGGGCGCCCCTCCTGACTGAGCACGCTTGCGTGGATGCCGATTCCATCGTCCCGCACCCGGACCCGAAACCGATGTGCATCATAACGAATTTCGACTTCGATGCGCCGTGCCCGCGCGTGGTGGAACGCATTGCGCAGCGCTTCCGCGGCGATCCGGTAGACTTCATCCCGCAGGATGGGATGCAGGTTCTCTGGCGCGCCCTCAACTTCTACCGAAAAAGCAGTCGGGCTCTGATCATGGGTTCTCCGGTCCTCGGACATTGCCTCACCCAAAGCTTCAATGGCTTTCGCCAAACTGCTGGCGACAACTGTGGACCCGCGCAGATCCTGAACCGCATCGCGTGCCTCGATAATAGCTTGTGCAGCGTCATCGAGCGCTGTTTCCAACACATGCTTCGCTTCTGCGACTCGTCCTGGGAGGAAACTTTGGACGGCCTGAAAGCGCAACAACACCCCCTGGAAACTCTGCAGTAGGGTGTCGTGCAGATCGCGGGCGACACGTAGGCGCTCGTCCACGCGCCCCTCCAGGCGCGCGTTGAATTCGCGCACCATTTGATACAGGCGGTATTGATATAGTGCGAGGAACATCGCGAGAACCGCGGCGAAGGATATCGCCCGAAACCACCACGTGGTCCACCAGGGAGGAAGAATCAAGAGGCGTACACTCGCCCCTTGTTCGTTCCAGTTCTCGTGGCTATTGCTGGCCTGCACCCGAAATGTGTATGTGCCAGGTGGGAGTGTCGTGTACGTTGCAAACCGTCGCGTGCTGTCTGTCTCGTTCCACTCATGGTCCAGACCTTCCAGTTTGTACCGGTAGCGGTTTCGTTCGGGGTCCGAATAGCTTAGCGCCGCAAACTCGAAGGAGAAGATGTTTTGCCAGTGCTGTAAAGTAATCGATCGAGTGAATGAAATGGATTGCTTCAGCGGAGAATCGGTCCCGGGGAGCACCCGCTTGCCGAACAACTGGAAGTCCGTCAGGAATACCGGAGGGCCAGATGGATTGTCTATCACGCGTTCCGGAAAGAATGCCACCAATCCGCCGCGCGAGGCGAAGAACAGCTCTCCGTCATGGCTCTTGAATTCCTTTACATAGGAAGTGAACTGATTGTCCGCCAGACCGTCCGAAACGTAATAGTTCGTGAACGTTTTCGTACGCAGATTCAGGCGCGACATCCCGTTGTGGGTGCCCAGCCAGAGATCGCCATGCCCGTCTTCCAGGATGCCCACCACCCCGTTGTTGGGAAGGCCGTCGCGCTCGTAGTATGCCGTAAACTTGTGGCTGGTCTGATCGAGACTGTTGAGGCCATTGTCGGTTCCGGCCCAGACTGTGCCGGAATGGTCGATATAAACGGTATTAACACGATCGCTGCTCAGGCTATGGGCGTCTCCCGGCGCATTTCGATAAACGGTAAACTGGCCGAGTCACAGGATCAAACCGGTGAAGTCCGGTGCCCCAACTGGCCAGCCACAAGGCGCCGATCGAGTCTTCCGTGATGACGTTATAACGGCTCAAGCCTTGGATGGGAGCCTTGTACACCTGGAACTGCCCTGTATCGGGATCGAACCGATTCAGGCCATCCTCGGTTCCCGCCCACAGTGTCCCCTGATGGTCGACGAGCAGGCTAGAGACGACATCTTCGCTCAGGCTATGCGGGTTGGCCATATCATGGCACCAGGATTTGAAACGGCCGGTGCGGGGATCCAAGCGGTTGAGTCCGCCGCCCCAGGTGCCGAACCAAAGATATCCCCGCGCGATCCTCGGCGATAGAACGCACGTTCGTGTTGGAAAGGCCGTCAGGGGCGCCCAAGGCCGACTGATAGCGAGTGAACCCCGTTTTCCGGTCAATACGGTTCAGCACTCCCCGGGTTCCGGCCCAAAGGATTCCGTTGCTATCCTGATAGACCGAGCTCACAGAGAAATTGGTTGAGCCATTCGGATCGGCGGTCTTAAAACGATATGTTCGAAATGGCGACGGACGGGGGTCGAATCGATCGATTCCCCGGCGTGCGGTTCCGGCCCAGAGATTGTGGGCCCTGTCCTCGAACAACGTAACAATCGTATCGTCGCTCAGACTGTCCGGATCGCTCGGATTGTGGTTGAAGCGAATAGCCCGCTGCCGGTCCCGATCGAACTTCAAAAGACCTCTGCCGTTCGTAGCGAGCCAGAGTGTGCCGGCTTCGTCCTCGAGGATGGCAGTCACGCCGGTGGTCCCATTCTGGTTGGCCTTATGCCTGCCAAACGAATAGATCGTTTGCGCACCCGTCGCCGGATCAACGGAAACCAGACCATCGCCGTAGGAGAAAGCGATCCAGAGAAGCCCCGAGTGGTCCTCGAACAGCGATACCGGGGGGCCGGACAGATTGAGCGGCGATCCAGAGGGCCCTCGCAAGTCGATGTGCCGGGTGACGCCACCTGTGTGGCGATCAAATAGATCGAGGCCTTCGGTCGTAGCCACCCAGAATTTGCCTCCCTTGGATTCGAGTGTGGACCTTACCAGATCAGAACCAAGGCTCAAATTGCCCTGTTCCTTTCGATAGCCCCTGACCTGCGCCGTCGCGGGGTCGAGACGATCGAGCCCTGTATCGGTCGCCAGCCACAACAATCCTTGCCGGTCGCGGCTGATGCTATACACTACTTTGCCGCCATAGTCCGGCCCGAAATGCCTTGACTGTCCGGTCGCTGGATCGTAGCGGTCGACGAACTCATCGGAACCGATCCACAAATTCCCCAACCGGTCACTCAAGAGCGAGGTAATGTACGAACCGCTAACGCTATTCGGAATTCCGGGATCGGACTGGAAATCGCGGATCTCGTATCCGTCATACCGTCGTAGTCCGTCTGACGTGCCGAGCCACAGGAATCCCTGAGGGCCTTGTACGATCTTTCTCACGTCAGCGATAGACTGTCCCGGCCCGAACGGCGCGTGTGAGAATCGAAGGCCGGTTCCGGAAACGGTTGGCACCCTAACAATCCGGATTCGCGGCGCACTCCCGGCCCAGGTTACCCCCCACGAGTAAACCGCCAGCAACGCCACGCGTTGGGCAAGGCGTATCACCGATATGGAAAACGTGATCGACCCAGATTTTTCGGATGGAATCTGGATTTCCGGCATCCGGTTCATGAGCCGGATCAGAAAAGGACTTTCAACACCAGTTGAATCTGGCGGGAGGACGTTGCTGTGCTCGTGATCAGTCCAGCGGTCGCCACGGGCGATTCCGACCAGCCGCCGGCGTCTTTGTTCGACCCTGCAAACACGGAGCCAATGGGCATAGCGAAATTGGCGTGATTCAGTATGTTGAAGATTTCTGCCCGAAACTCCAGCCTGCTCCGTTCGCCGAGAAACGGCAGTGCCGTATCTTTGACAAGCGAAAAGTCCCACTGAGTCAGACCCGGACCACGGAGCAAACCTCGCGAAGCGTCGCCCAGCGTACCGCAGGTTAAAGCCGGATTGTTAGGGCACGGAACCAGCGACGGGAGGCTGAACATCAAAGGGTTGAACCATTGATTTGGGTTCCCGGTGATCACTGTATTGGCGTTAAAGGGAACGAAAGTCTGGTTGGTAGTGTTAACGGTGCCGTCCGGCCCGGTCTGACCCGGCGCGACCGTCGCTGTTCCAGCGTTGACTCTGTCGGATGCGGCCGCCCCGACGGCCGATTGGGAGCGATTGCTGGCAACAATCGGCGAAAACGGGTAGCCGGTCTGGGCGGTCACAATACTGGCTACCCACCAGCCATCCAGAATCTTCCATGCCGCACTACTTCTTCCTATGGCTGGAAGATGATAGATCACGTTGAATCGGAGGTTCTGTCTTATGTCGAAACACGAGGGCCCCCGGTCGATGCTCGGGCGGTTGGGATCGGTGCCTGTATCCATCCCAGAGGCACTGCAGTCGGAACCAGCGATCTGCCCTTCGGTGGTGTCAATGGAATGGGACCAGGTGTAGTTCGTCTGGAAGTCCAGCCCTTTCGACAAACGTTTGTTTAGCGAAATTTGGAGTGCGTTATACCAGGAATCCCCGGCAGTGGTGTCCAACAAAATCGAAGTGAAATTCGGATTAGTTCGGCAGGAGGGGAACGCGCTGGCGCAGGCCGGCGTCGTAGTTGCCCAGTATTGAACGCCCTCTGGACTAACGTAGGTGGGAGGAACGGGATTGCCCTCCTTTTCGGTCCAGAGGTGGGCTCCCTGCGAGCCCGCATAGGCGACGGTAAGAGCGATGGCGGCTGGGAGCTGCTGCTCGATTGTGAAGTTATACTGCGACACATGTGGCTGGTACGCGTTGTAGTCGATCAGGGTCGCGGTATGACCGACACCTGCCGAGTTAAACGTAAAAGGAAGATCGATTACCGAGTTGGCAGTTTGATTGCTGATCGTAAAAGACGAGACAAGCGGTGGTGTTCCCGCTGCGTTGTCAAGGAATGGGCCCCCCAAATTTCCAATATCGTAATAAATTCCGAAGCCGCCCCGAACGGACGTGCGTGCGTTTCCGAAGACATCCCAGGCAAAGCCCATACGCGGACTGAAATTCAGCAACGTACGATTGCGCATGACCGCCCCCTGCGTTGCCAAAGCGTCAACCGCCATATTTCGAAGGGCATAGGAAAGGTTATTCAACTCCTGCGGGGTTGTCATGAATTCGTAGCGCAGACCCAGATTGATAGTGAGCCGACTCGTGGCGTGCCAGTCGTCCTGAGCGTAGAAACCCAAGGTCTCATATGTCCAGTAACGCTGGGTGTCGGAGCCCGGTACGAGCGCGCTGTACGACGTTGGTATGCCCTGCAGGAAGTTAGCTACGCTTCCATAAGAAATGCTGCCGATTGTAAAAAGAGGAGCTCCGACCCCCTGGTTGTATTGGTTGATCAACGTTCCGAACTTCAGGCCGTGCTTACCCATGCTGAGCGATACATCGTCGCTAAACGTCTTGATGTTTTGAATGTGATAGGGAGGAGGAGGTCCCGCGGCGCCGTTGAATCCGATTCCGGAGTATCCGGTTACGCCAACCGACCCCAATTCCGCCGCTCCCACCAGAAGTGGCGGAGTATTTACAGGTTGAGCCGTATAGTCGCTGAAAGTGAAGTTGGTTCGGCTGAAAGAAAGCCGCGCGGAATTCAGGAGAGCCGGCGAAAAGATGTGAGTCTCCGACAAAGTGGCGAAAACGTTGCGGTTCTGCGCCTTTCCGCGGAACTCTGGAAACGCCACGCCATTAAAGGAGGTGAAAGCACTGGTGCTGGGGCTATCCACATTGCCCTCATCGACCGTAACACGAGCGAAGAACGTATCGCTTCCTGAAAACACCTGATCTACCCGCATCTGTCCGAAATTTACGAGTGTGTTGCTGCTGGTGGGAAATGTATAACCATTGTTGCCCGGCCTGGTGGGATTGGGATAAAGCGCCAGCAGCGGAGCGGTGACCGGGCTGATGGTCACGGAATTGGTTCCGGCCCCCGCGGGATTCGTCCCCAGTTGCGGACATATTCCGGGCTGTGCACCCGAGGGTGGGGCACCCACTCCATTCCAGATGATCGCCCCCGCCGGTCCATGACAGCCTGCCCCCGGCACGACATCGCCGACCGTGAAGCCCTGTATCTGTTTCAGGCCCTCATAGTCGCCGAAGAAAAACGTTCTGTTTTTCCGAATTGGGCCGCCGATCGCCCCGCCGAAGTCGTTCCGGTGAAATGCTGGGCTTTGGCGGGGGTCGAAGAAGTTCCGCGCATCAAGATCGCTGTTACGGAAGTAGTCAAATGCAGAGCCATGAAACTCGTTTGTGCCGCTCTTGCTGACCATCAGGATCTGGCTGCCCATTGTCATGCCGTATTCTGCGCCGAAGGCGTTGGTGACGACCTTATATTCCTGGATGCCCTCCAGCCCCAAGGTAGTGCCCGCCATCGATGCTGTGCCCCAGCCAGTTTGGTTGACCAGGGAAGTTCCATCCAGCAGGAAATTATTTGAAATCGTCGGCGCCCCGTCACTGCTAAAGACGGTGCCGATCATACCGCCAAATTGGCCGTTATTTTTGTTCTGCGATACGCCCGCCTGCTGAAGACTCAGGTCGATGTAGTTGCGGCCGTTTAAGGGAAGGTCAGAAATCTGTTGATCGTTCACTAGACCGCCCAGCGAACCAGTTTCGGTATTTATCAGCGGCGTCCCCGCCTGTACGGTGATGGTTTGGTTTGGGGACCCAACCTGCAGAGTAAAGTTCAGCGGGATGGCGTCACCGACATGGAGTATGATCGCATCCTGCACATTCGTGCGGAAACCCGCTTTCCCAACTTCCAGTGACCAGGCACCAATGGGAAGGTCGGGAAACACATAACCGCCATCGGATCCGCTCGTTGTGTTGCGGACATTGCCGTTTGCTGTCTGCGTCGCCTTGATTGCAGCACCCGCGACGACAAGGCCGCTCGGATCTCTGATGATGCCATTGATCTGAGATGTCTGCGCCTGCAACACGGCGCAGCCTATTAGGATACCGAAGACAATCTTGCCAGTGGCACTCATCGCCCTCCCACAAACGGACCCGGCTGCGCTTGAGAATCGTGCGAGGCCGGAAAGGCGGCCGAAAATCCGGACTCGGAGATTCCTCCTCCAACCCTTCATAGGTTTATCCTCTTGGAAGATTTTCAGGCCATTCGTACTCGACGCCAACACTAGATAGTCGAAGTGCGGACTGATCAGATAGTGAAAGCTGCAGCTCCCACTTTTGAGTTGATAGGCTTTTTAAAGATCCGAGTCGAGCTGTTTCCTACCGAAAAGCCGGGCATCGACGGACCACGCCCCTGGGCCAATCATCGCCAGACTGACCCCGAGGACCGCCAATATAAGCGCGATCCACATGTTGTTGGGCTGAGAGAAAGCGATCCAAAGCTCGACTGCTGCCGCGACCGTGCCCGCCACCGGCGTCCACAACCCGGCGAGTATCAGTACTCCAGCAACTGCTCCGAATATTTGCGGAACGGCGAGTTCGAAATGAAGAGCCTTCGTCAGAGACAAGGCACCGCAGTACACCAAAACTCCTCCGGCGAGGATCCGCTGTAGCAGGAGACCGCCGCCGGGCCAACCGTCAGCGAAGGTCGAAAAGAGGCGCTGCACACTGATCCCAGCTACAGATTAGGGAATCAGCAACCAAATGGGAACCCACGAACCGGGCATCGCGCGATTCCACTTTAGTGGGATCTAAATTTCGATGATTCCGCGCTTCAGCCCAATGGTAACCGCGTGGGTTCGATCACTCGCTCTCAGTTTTGACAGAATGTTCGTCACGTGCCGTTTGACGGTGTCCTCTCCAATGGAGAGCTGTGCGGCAATCTCCTTGTTCGCATTTCCGGCGGCGATCAGCCGGAGCACATCGATTTCACGCGCGCTCAATTCGTCCTCCCCGGAATGCTCCGCCAGCTCGGCTGCAACCTCTGAAGGAATTCGCTTTTGCCCAGCGTATACCGATCGGATGGCCTCCAGGAGTTCTTGATTTACCTTTGCTTTCAATAAGTAACCCCGGGCGCCGGCTTTCAACGCCCGCACCACCTGCACATCGCCATCGTACGTCGTAAGAATAATGATTCGTGCTTCTGGGAATTCCTGGCGAATCGCAACCGTCGCTTCGATGCCGCTCATGTCAGGCATTTGCAGGTCCATCAAGGTGATGTCCGGGCGATGCTGCTTGAACTGCTTGATCGCTTCCACTCCTGTGGATGCCTCGGCGATCAACTTCATGTCGGACTCGGCGTTCACCAACGCTGCGATGCCTTTTCGAAGGAGCGCGTGGTCATCAACGGCCAGGACCAAAATAGGTTGAGGTCGCGAGCTCACGACAGGTCACTTTCCCTTCCGGAACAGCCCAAAGCGATGCCGGGCAGTAGATTTCGCATAAGCGATTCCGGACGGGACCGCCAGTTCCACTTCCGTACCCGCCCCGGCCTCGCTCCAGAATACCAACCGTGCACCGATCCGTTTGGCCCGCTCTCGGATACCCGGCAATCCCCAATGGCCGGGTATGCCATCCTCCAGTACCTTTCGATCGATGCCTTTGCCATCATCGCGAATCCTTAAACGAAGCAGTCGGTCGCTATAACGAATTTCGGTTTCGATTCGGCTTGCGCTCGCGTGCCGGAAAGCATTCCGCAAGACCTCGCGGCCAATCTGATAGACCTCGTCTTGGAGAACTGGAGACAAGGCTTGCGCAGGCCCCTCCACGGTCACCCGGAAGGTCGGGCGATTACCATCGGAAACATGAGAGCTTACGAGTTCCTGCCCGGTAGTTTTGAGTAGCTGTTCCAGATGAGCGCGCGGAGCCATGGTATCCCGCAAATCATGAATCGCATCCCGGCCTTCGACGATGGCATCCTGGGCCGTGCTGATTGCGCTATCCAGGGTTTGGATCGCCTCTTCGCGACCTTTAGAAAAGAGGTTCCGGGCCGCCTGAAATTCGAAAAGCGCGGCTTGAAAGCTCTGCAATAGGGTGTCGTGCAACTCGCGCGCGATGCGCGTGCGCTCGTCGACGCGCCCTTCCAGTTGCGCGTTGAATTCCCGCGCGAGCTGATGCAGACGATAGCGATACAGCGCCCACAGCAATCCGAAAAAGGCGGCCACCAATGACAAACGGAACCAAACGGTCTGGTAGTAGGCCGGGTCGATGGAGAAATCGAGTGAGTCGCCGGCCTCATTCCAGACGCCGCTGTTGTTGGACGCCAACACGCGGAACTTGTAGTTCCTGGGTGGAAGATTGCTATAAAATGCTTGGCGCCGATTGCCGGCGTCTTGCCAGTCGCTGTTGTAGCCTTCGAGCTTGTATTTGAAACGGTTCTTCTCCGGCGCGGCCAGGCTCAACGCGGTATAGTCGATTTCCAGATCGCGAACCCGCGCAGGCAGCCGCAATCCCTGAGAGGCATCAAACTTCCTGCCGTCCGCAGTGATTTGTTCGACATATACAGGTGGCGGCAGCTTGTTGAACGGAAGATGTCGCGGATCGATCACGCTCGCCCCGTCCGGGGGTTGGAACCAAATTTTTCCATCTAGCGACTTAGCGGCTATCGGCGTGCGGGTGCCAAGGCGCCCACGACTCCACACTCCGTCGGAGGCGTCGTAAACCGTAGTCTGGACGCTTCGCTTCGAATCGCTCATCCACGCCTCCAACTCGGTACGCGCAATTCGCACCAGGCCGCAAGGCATCTGCAACCAGAAGGAACGGTCCTTGTCTTCCATCGCCCAAAAAACGGCATCGCAGGGCATGCCGTTCCGGCTGGTAAGAGTCGTGATGCGGCCATCTTTCACTCGGCTGAAACCGCCCTCGGTCGCTGCCCACACGGCACCGTCCGAGCCAAGTTGGAGGCCCAGGACTGAGCCACTGCCTAGCCCGTCAGCCGCGTTGTAGGAAGAGCGGAGTCGGCCGTCATTGAGGTAAGCGAGCCCTCCGTCAAGAAATCCGATCCATAGGCCGCCCTGCAACCGATCTGGCAGCAAAGCTGTCGCCGCTTGCTTGTGTCCGAATTGGGCCCAAGGGAAACGCAGAACGGCGCCCGCTGGCGTCCAATGCGAGAGGCTGTCGTTGCTGCTGATCCAAACCTTCCCGTCTCCATCCCCGGCGATTGACAATACATCTCCGCCCGGGAGGCCGGGAACCGGCACAAACCGGCCACCGTCGAAGTACACCACACCTTCGCGACTGCCAACCCACAGTCGTCCCAAGTCATCGTGTCCCAGCGAAAAAACGGTGTTACGAAGTCCGCTGTTCTCGATCTCTGTTACCCGCGCGTCGATAATGCGCTCTCGTTCACTTGTTCGCCTGTCTCGATCCGGCACAATTCTCCGGCCGTAAACGCTCACATGCCCGTTTTGCCAGCGATTCAGCCCATCCGCCGTGGCAATCCAAATACTTCCATCCGGGGTCGCTTCCAGCAGGTCAACCGCAGCCGAGGAAAGGCCCTGGCTCACCGAAACTGTCGGGATAGCGAATTCACGAAACCGATCCAGCCCGGTTTGCGTGCCGACCCAAACATCGCCTTCGCGATCTTCAAAAAAGCAAGTTACGATATCGCTAGACAGGCCATCGCTGACTGAGAATTTATCGATGCTGCCCTGATGCAGGTGCAACAAACCTTGTACAGTGCCAATCCACAAACTGCCGTCCCTGCTCCTTGCCATGTGAGTGGGCCTGAACTGCCCGGCGATCACGGGAAGAGGGTAGCTCCGGATTTTTCCGTCCACAAGCTGTTTTAACCCTTCGAGCCCGGCATTAACCGCATTGCCAAACGAGCTGGATTCCCTAGTTGCCAGCAGGAGTGTACCGTTGCCGTCTTCGAGTAGCGCGTTGGGCTGAGCCCCAACGGGAAAGGGGTAGTGCTCTGGAGTACCGGGCGCCCATCGCCACAGACCTGTTTGAGCCGCCGCCCACAAGTTGCCTTTGTGGTCCTCGTATAAGGCAGCTATGGACTCGCCGAAACTCCCGGCTCCGTAGCAGTGCGTCTTGGCCGCCCGGACGGTGCAGAGCCTGCCGGGGCCCTTGACCCAAACCAAAGCGTTCCCTCAGCATCCTGCAACAGTTCATCAACGTCCTGACCGGCAACCTCTGGATATTGTGTAAGCTTGCCGTCCTTCCAACTGGCAAGCCCCTTCGGTGTGCCGATCCACAGAGTGCCGTCCCGCGTAACCAAAATATCGTGAACAAAATTGTCTGGGAGCTGCTCATCTTGTGGCGGCTGCCACAGCACGGGTAGGACGCCATCGAAACGGTACAGCCCCGATTCCGTGCCTAGCCACAGATAACCATCCGGCGTTTGCGCGATCGAAAAAATGGTGCCCTTGATGAAGCCTTCGCGAACCGTCCACGCGGTGTGCGCGTACTGGCTAATATCGAGCGAAGGATCCAAGGCGAACGCGCAAGCGCTATATGCCAGCAGGAGGACCAGCCAGACGACCAGCTTCTTTTGAGCGGTTCGCATAGCCCACACCGTCCTAATCTAACTGTTCGGCTCGACGTTCTCCGCCGCCGCTCCGAGCTACGTCTTTCCGATAGTATACTGAATTTTCCCCGATAGAAAACTGATAGCTTCGTGTCCGGACGGCCAGGCAAGTGGATCGAAAAATGAGCTCAGGGTTCAGGCTTTCGACTCGCACTCTAATGCTGTGCTTGCTGTTGTCAGCGGCCACGCCGCGCCTGGTGGGGCAAGTAAATACCGGCGCCGTAGTAGGCACGCTAACCGACGTTTCGGGGGCGGTGATGTCCGACGTGACGGTGACCATCAGGAACAGGGCTATGGGCGTATCCCGAGCAGTACGGACCGGGAAAACAGGCGACTATAGTTTTAGTCTTTTGCAACCAGGGACCTACGAAGTCACGATCGAGGCCAAAGGCTTCCGGACCTTTGTGACTGAGAACTTGCACCTGTCGGCTGGAGACCGCCTCCGCGTGGACGCCAGGATGGAAATCGGCATCGCGAGTGAGAGCGCTTCGATTTCGGCCGAAGCCACGCCCGTTCTACAGACCGACTCCTCCACCATCGGCATGTTGATCGCCACCAAAGACCTGGAAGATCTTCCTTGAACGGCCGCGACCTCACAAACTTAGTTCAGCTCACGGCGGGCGTGACCGAGGGGGCGTCCAATGCGCCGGGAGGCGGGAGCCACAGCAACGACCGCCGGCTGACCTCCGCCTTCTCCACCAACGGGCAGAACGACTTTCTCAACAACAATATGATCGACGGCATGGACAACAACGAACGGTACTTCGGAACCATTGTCGTGCGGCCCTCCATCGATGCCGTCCAGGAGGTCAATGTCTCCACCAACTTGTACCCGGCGGAAGTCTCGCGGACAGAGGGAGGCGTGGCGAATATCATCACGAAGTCCGGCACAAACACTTTCCACGGTTCGCTCTTCGAGTATCTGCGCAACGACGCTTTCGATGCGCGCAACTACTTTGCGATGACGGGCCCAAGCCCCGAATTGCGTCAAAATCAATTTGGCGGAAGCGTCGGCGGCCCCATCCGGAAAAACAAGACCTATTTCTTTGGCGACTACGAGGGCTTTCGCCAGGTATGGGCGCAGAACACGTATACCTCAACCGTGCCCACGGCGGCGCAGGAGAGCCTGGTAGTGGCGACAGCGGCAGGCCAGACAATACCCACCGGCTCTTTGCTGGGGAACACAAGCCCGGTTGTCGTCAACGCGCTGGGCAAGAACTTGTTCGCGCTTTATCCCGCTCCGACGAATCCGGGGACCACAAACAACTTCGTCTACTCGCCTGTCAGAACGCAGTTCAGCCATACCTTCGATGTGCGTGCCGATCATCGCTTCTCGGATCGGGACAACCTGTTTGCGCGTTATTCATTCAACAACGTGAACACCTATACCCCGGGGAACCTCCCGGACGTTTCCATTAATGGAAAGACATTCGGCTCCGACAATTCTTCCGGAATCTCCGGCGGCGTGGGTCTGGAACGTGCCCAGAATCTTGGCTTGAACTACGTCCATGTTTTTCGACCCGAGCTGCAGCTGGAGCTGAAGGTGGCATACCTTAGATTTGCCAACCAGGCGTTGGCCATCAATGGCGCCAACGCGGGCGTCGAATTAGGTTTCGATTCCTGCTCTTTGGGAACTGGTTACTGCATCAATGCAGGCAGCGGCGGAGCGCAATACGGCCTGCCATCCATCCAGGTGGCCTCGCCCTACAGTGGCCTGGGTGACGGCCTGTTTACGCCGCTTTTCGACTACAACAACACCTTCCAGTACCAGGGCTCTTTGACCTGGACCCACGGCGCTCACAACCTGAAGACTGGGGCGAGCCTGATCCGGCGGCAGTTGAACTTACAACAAAGCCAAAGCGCCCGCGGCAGCTATTCTGTCAATGGGACTTACACTGGCAGTGCCCTCGGCGACCTGGTTGCAGGTTATGCCTCGGACGCACAATTCCAGAACGATGTGGCCTTCCCGCGCTTCCGCTCCTCGGAGGTTGCCGGCTTCATTCAAGATGACTGGCGTGTAACTAAATGGTTGGCTCTCAACCTTGGTGTCCGCTATGAAGTCTTTACCCCGTTCACCGAAGTGCACGGTGACATTTCGAACTTTGACACAGCCACTGGTGAGGTAGTTTCTCCGATCCTCTCAGGGTCCAACCACGGCTCCAGCACCGCGAACGTGAAGACCGACTGGCGCGACATCTCTCCCAGGCTCGGCTTTTCGGCATCGCTGGGCCGCGGCATGGTGCTGCGAGGCGGCTTTGGTCTCTCTTACTTCCCGAGCGAAATTGGCAACGCTGCCCTGATGCAAAATCTGCCGTTGGTCATCAGCCGGGACTGCGGAGGCGACTCCTCATATCCCGTCGCGTGTCCGAGCGCGATTGCCGGGCCCGGCGGTCTGGGGCTTACTATGGCGAGAGGGCTTTGGCTGCCCACGATCGATCCCGCCAGTGCGAATTATCCGAATGAAGCGCTGGGAACGGGGGTGGCGGCGGGAACGGAAATTGACGCCGTAGCGAATAACCTGAAATCGGGCCGCGTAGCCCAGTACAGCTTGCAGCTCCAGAAGGAACTGGGCGCCAACTTAATCAGCGCGGGATATGTGGGTAATCTGGGGCGTCGCCTGCCAGTTGTGCCGGACGTGAATCAAGCGGCCTACGCAACCTATAATTACAGCGGAGCGGGGTGCGTGAGTAACGGCAAGCCCACGTACTTTTCCAACTGTTTCACGCAGGGACCTATTCCTTACCCGGCCTACAGGGGTGATCAAATCTATGTGCTGGAGAGCGCCGCAAAATCCAACTACAATGCCTTACAGGCATCCTTCCTACACCGTTTCGCCGCGCGGTCTGAATGCTAACTATCAATTACACCTGGTCGCATATTCTCAACAACGGCTCGCCGCAGGGTGAAGGCGGCTACCGCCCTGTGGAGTGCGTCCGCAACGGGTGCTTGATGGATTCGGGCAATGGCACGCCCGTCCCCGTCAACGCTTCTGCAGTACGATTACGGTAACGGCGACCTGGATGTGCGCCAGCGCTTCACGGTCATGCTGAGTTACGTCCTGCCGTTCGGCAAGTCACAGCACGGTGCGGCTGCGTTTCTGGTCAAAGGGTGGAGCGTCAATACGATCTACGCCTACTCCACGGGTCTGCCGACGGGCATCAGCGAACCAGGCGGTGGGCCTCCGGGAACCATCACCAACGCTGGCGGCATTTTAGGCTTCCGCGGTGGCGACACCCCTAACCAGGTTGGCGACGCTGACGCGGGCAATATCCACACCATCCAACAGTGGTTCAACACCGCGGCCTTTGCCGCGCAAGCGCCAGGGCTGCTGGGCAATGCGCGACGCAACTGCATTTACGGTCCACCGCAGAGGCATCTGGACGTTTCGCTCACCAAGGACTTTCCCATTCGGGAGACCATAAGGCTGCAGTTGCGGGCGGAGTCCTTTAACCTGACCAACACTCCGAACTTCGCGGAACCGAACACCACTCTCGGATCCCCCACGTTCGGTCAGATCACGTCCACGGCCACGGGTT
>CAVVHB010000017.1:0-10455 GCA_963747945.1 Bryobacterales bacterium | reverse complement strand
TGCAAATCAAGTCGCCCTACGGTATCTCGCGGCCCAGGATCACGCTGCGCTTTGCGTTCACAACCAGCGGCGGAGGAACGAGGCGGAGGGCCGGCTTGGCATGCGTTTCCTGCGGTCGCGTTCGGCCCAGATGCAGAAACACGTCGATCCCGATCAGGTCTATCTTCAGGACCCCGACTGCAGTCTCAGAATCATCCGCTGAAGACTGCGCGCGGGCGGACTGGTGGCCCTCCAGATTGATGGACGCGGAGGGTCGGAGATCGGGCAGGTATTCCTGGGAGTTCCCTGGCGCGTCCGGTGCGGAATTTCCCAGATCCTCCGATTGTCGGAGTGCGCCGTGGTTCCGATGTTGTGCCTGGGACGGAGCAGCGGGTTTCGTATCCGCTTTGACCCCATGCTGGAAATCGACCGCGACGCTTCCCGGGAAACCTTTGTGTCGACAAACTTGCCGCGTTTCCTAGCCGTTGTGGAACGACAGATCACTGAAAATCCAGAGGAGTGGCGGCTATGGAACCATTGGTAAACGGCGCCCGCCCCGCGCCGCCGGATTCTCCGCCGTATACGGCGCATCTTCATCGAGTACCTGCACGTAAACCTGCCTGAAGATGACTTTTCTTACGAAACGAAGCTGGATGAAGCCGTCGGGTTAGATTCAGTGGCGGTGCTTGAATTCGTTAGCGCAATCGAGAAGCAGTTCGGAATCACATTCGAACCGGAAATGTTAAATAACAGCTTGGTGCGCAATCTGAAGCAGCTCACGGTGTTTACGTGGACCATCGGACAGCGCGGCGCGGTACCGTTTCGGAAGGGCCGGAATGATTTCGGAATACCTGCGCGATAGCGTGCGCCGGCATCCCGATGCGCCGGCCATCGTCGACGGCGATCAAAGAATTTCTTATGCCGAACTGACGGAGCGCGTGCAGGCTGTTCGTGCGTGGCTGAGGCAAACCCTCGATCCTAAACCTGGCGAGGTTGTAGCGGTGTCGCTCGACAACTCCTGGCAGTTTGTGGCTTGCTTCTTTGCAGTCTGCGAACTGGGTTGCGCGCTGATGCCGTGCAATCCGCAATGGCGGGCGGCGGAATTGCGGGCGCTGGCTGCTGGACGATTGGGATTCCGAGGCGCTGTTATCGAGCCACGCTTCAGCCCTGAGTGGCATGACATTCTCGACGTGATCCCGATTAACCGTGTCCTCACCGCTGACCGCATGCCGGCCCAACGCGATCCTGCCGGCACCCCCATCCTCCCGCCGGTCGATTCAATATCCAAAAGCACACCGGCGCTCTATGTGGCCACTTCAGGGTCCACCGGCGCGCCCCACCTGGTTCCCCGCACCCCATCGCAATGCAATTGCGGCGGCCGAAGACGTTCTCCGGAACGCTGGGCCTGGGGCCAGGCCGCCGAATATTGGCCGTGGTGCCGTTTCACTACGGTAACGGGTTCAACAAGAGCCTGCTCGCCCCCATGTTGAGCGGCGCAACCTTGGTGATGATGCGACACTTTGTTCCCAGCGCTTGCGCCGAACTGGTGCGCCGCGAGCAAGTAGACATGCTGTTCGGCTCACCTTTCATTTACGGATCCCTGGCCGACCAAGTCACCGACCCCGCACTGCTTTCCAGCTTGCAATGGTGCTTCAGCGGCGGCGGCCAGCATTCCCTCCGGCGTAGTTGAGAGTTGGCGGTCCAGGTTCGGTTTAAATGTCCGGTCATCGTACGGGATGTCGGAGGCGGGCGTCATCGCGCTCGGACGCGCTGCTCCGGCGCCGGAACCTTTCCCTGGGCTCGTGCATCGGTGAGCCTATTCATGGCGTCGAAGTTATCATCCTCGGGCCTGACGGCAAGAGATTGGAACGCGGCGAAGTTGGCGAACTGGCTGTGCGCTCGGCGTCGGTAATGTCGGCGTACTGAGGAAAGCGGAACTAAGCCGCACGCTGTTTCACGACGGATTCTTGCGTACTGGCGATCTCGGCTATCTTGATGCCGCTGGAAATCTCTATCTCACAAGCAGGCTGGGCCGGGTGATGAACATCGCCGGAGTCAAGGTGGATCCGGTGGAGGTGGAGCGGGTGGTCGAGATGCTTACCAAGGTGGCGTCCTGCCACGTGGATGTAATTTCGAACGGAGGCGACGGCACGGTCATTCGCGCCAGGTGGTGCCGCGCGAAGGGCAGACGGTTACGCGGAGCGAGGTAATTAAACAATGCCGCCGCCAGCTGGCCGAGTACAAATTTCCGCGCATAATTGAATTTCTGGAAGCCATGCGGTCACCCTCGGCGGAAAGATTCCGCGCGCTGCCGGGGCGGCCGCTGCCGATGCCGCAGGGTCTTCTTGACCCGGCGCAAACCAATCAGGCCCGAGTTGCGTCAGGTAAAGAGCAATAGCTCGCACCTCGATCAGCGGACCGCACTCGGAACTACTTGATCGGCCGCGAACCGGTGACAAGGATATCCACCAGCCTCCTGGCACTATACCGCCAGTCAGGGCCGGTTGCTACGTTGGCGACGCCGACCAGGGCTCGTAGCAGGTCGATGGGGTCAAGATCCTTGCGTATGTCGCCGCTCTTGATCGCGCGCTTCACGAGTGCGCGAAGCGCTTCATGGATCTGGGCGTGGGAGGTCTCGAACACCTTCTTGGGATCGCCGACGAGCGTATTCAGCACCGGCACGATGATCTGCTTCGTTTCGACGGCATCGACAAACAATAACAACCACGCTCGCAAAGCCTCTACCGGTGGCAAGGTGTCCGCGAACGTTCGTTCCGCAGCGGCCAGCTTTTCCATCTCGGACCGGTAAACCGCCACAAGAAGCTCCTCACGCGTTGGAAAGTGACGGTACAAAGTTCCCGGACCGACACCAGCTTTCTTGGCGATCTCCTCCAGGCTTGCGTTTGCGCCTGACCGGGTGAACTCTTTCTTCGCCACTTCGAGAATGCGTTCGCGATTCCGCTGCGCATCCGCGCGCGGCTTTCTGTCTGTAAATTCAGGAGCTTTCGCAGCCATCTAAAAAAAGTTGCAACCGGAGGCATCCTCCGCTGATCTAGGGACTATACGGAGGCCTCCTCCGTTTGTAGCGAGTTCAGGGACGGCTCGTCAATCTGAAGGAGAAGAGAATATGCGTATCTTTGTCACCGGAGCTACCGGCTTTATCGGTTCCGCCATCGTTCCAGAGCTTCTCAGCGCGGGCCATCAGGTATTGGGTCTGACGCGCTCAGAGGCCGGCGCCAAGTCGCTTATGGCCGCGGGCGCTCAGGTGCATCACGGCGATCTCAACGACCTTGATAGTCTCCGCAAGGGCGCGGCCATGTCGGACGGCGTGATCCACACAGCCTTCATTCACGATTTTTCGAAGTTCCAGGAAGTTTGCGAGGTGGACAGGCGCGTCATTGAGGCCTTGGGCACGGCGCTCGCCGGCTCCGACCGGCCGCTGCTCATCACCTCCGGGACGGGCATAGCGAACAGTGCACCGGGCCGCCCCGCGACAGAGGAGGATGCGCCGGAGATCTCCCACTCGATACCGCGCGTGGCCTCCGAGGAGGCAGCTGCTTCGCTCGCGGCAAAGGGCGTGCGCGTGGGGGTGATGCGCCTGCCCCAGGTTCACAACACCGTCAAGCAAGGACTCGTCACTTACGCAATCGAGGTGGCGCGCAAGAAGGGCGTGTCCGCTTACATTGGCGACGGAAGCAACCGCTGGCCGGCGGTGCACGTCCTGGATGCGGCCCGTCTCTACAGGCTGGCGCTCGAAAAACTGGAAAAGGAGAAGCTGGAAACGGGCGCGAGGTATCACGCAGTGGCCGAAGAGGGAGTGCCAATGCGCGACATTGCTGAAGTTATCGGCCGAGGCCAGAAGGTGCCAGTTGTTTCCGTATCTCCGGAGGGGGCCGCGGCACATTTCGGATGGCTCGCTGCATTCGCCGGTCGAGACCTTCCGGCCTCAGGCGCGCTCACCCAGGAACGACTGGGATGGCGCCCTAACGGGCCTGGATTGATCGCCGATCTCGAACACATGCGTTACCACGAACCTGAGAGCGATGTCGCATCCGCGGCCCCGGCGAGCGCAGCCCGTTGATCGATGAATAGGAGGATCGAATGACGCAAATCAAGGATGGCGTTTTCATTGTCACGGGCGCTTCGTCGGGGATCGGCCTCGCGACGGCTGTTGCCCTAGCCGATCGCGGCGCGAAAGTCGCGATGCTCGCTCGCAGTGGCGATGCGCTGCAGGAATTGGCGCGAAAGCTTCCAGGCAGCTTGCCTGTCACGGCGGACATGACACAGTTTGATCGAGTACGGGAAGCCGTACGCGACGTGCACCGGCATTACGGTCGCCTCGATGGCCTGGTAAACAATGCGGGGCGCAGCTATGCTGCCTCCGTCGAGGAAATCGATCCCGCGCTCTTTGACGAAATCTTCCATCTCAACGTGTTGGGGCCGATTGTCGCGATGCAGGCTGCGATTCCGCTGATGCGCGCGCAAGGCGGCGGAAGCATCGTGAATATCAATTCGGGAACGGCGTTCATGACTGTTCCGCAATACAGCGTGTATTCGTCTTCGAAGCGTGCGCTGCTTGGATTCAGCCTCACGGCACGCGCCGAGCTGGAAAAGGACTACATCGTCGTGAGTGAAATCTACCCGTTCATCACGGCGACGAACTTTGGCAACAACCGGATGGGGAATCCGGCCGGCGGGGACCGTCGGCCAACTATGCCGAAGGCGACACGCCCGAATTCGTCGCCGGGCTCGTTCTGCAAGCCATCGAAGAAGGGCACGCTCAGTATTTCGCGAATGATCGCCTTCGAAAAATGGCCGGAGCCGCGGCCTAGTAGTGCGCCGCGCAGGCGCGGGATCTCCGTGAGCCTGGGCACTGAGGATACAAAAAAAGAGATTGCTATGCAGGACAAACCCGTAGCCCTTGTCACCGGGGCTAATCAAGGAATCGGTCTTCAAATCGCAAAGGATCTCGTGGCGCACGGCTTCACTGTGCTGGTTGGGTCGCGCAGTTTCGAGCGCGGTGAGGCTGCTGCCAAGGAGGTTGGGCCGGACGCGCGCGCGCTCCAGCTCGACGTCACGGATCGGGTTTCGATCGCCGCGGCGGCGGAGCGCATCCGCAAGGAGCTTGGCCGCCTGGACGTGCTTGTCAACAACGCAGCTATCTCGAATACAAGTAAGCTGCCGGGCATGTCCATCGCGGAGTACGCTAAATTGACCCGCCCGAGCAACGTGTCCATGGATGAAGTGCGCGCGGTTTGGGAGACCAACGTGTTCGGCGTCATCGCCGTTTACCAGGCGATGCTGCCGCTCATGCGCGAAGCGCCGGCAGCCCGCATCGTCAACGTGTCGAGCGGCGTTGGCTCGCTGACGATGAACTCTGACCCGGCCTACGCCCACCGCTCGATCTTCGGCCCCGTCTATCCTGCGTCCAAGACGGCTCTCAACGCTATGACGCTGGCCATGGCGATAGAGCTGGAGTCGACCGGGATCAAGGTCAACGCCGCTTCCCCAGGCTTCACCAAGACGAACCTCAACAAACTATGCGGGTACGGAGACTCTCGAGGAGGGCGCCCACGAGGCGGTGCGCCTGGCGCTGCTCAGCCCGGACGGCCCGACAGGTACGTTCTCGCACGCGAAGCTCGGACGGCTCCCGTGGTGATCCAGGCTCCGAGGCGTGGCCGCCTGAGTGTCGCCGCCGAACCAGCATATAGATCTGAGAGTACATCCCCTCCAATGCGTCGTAGTCCTGGACGAGCGTCGTTCGATTCCATTAACTCGCCCCTCCCGCTGGCGCCGCTGAGCGCGAGATCCGTCACCGGCGATAGCGTAACCGCTCCAACCGGGAGTACACCACCCGAGATACTTTTCGCAGTGGCGATGGAGAGAAGCACAAGTGCCAGATTGCCTCCGGCCGAGTCGCCGCTCAGAGCGATGTTGCGTATTCCCTGGTCCGCCAGCCCGCGGTAGCAGTCCTCGGCGTCCTTGACGGCCGCGGGAAACGGATGTTCCGGTGCGAGCCGGTAGTCGGGTATGAATGTCGCTGCTCCGGCTCTCATGGCGATGTGGCCCACCAGGTTGCAAAATGCCTGGGCCGTTCCCCACTTGAACCAGCCGCCGTGCAGGTGAAGGATTGCCTTTCCTTCGCGGGTCTGCGCCGGCTTGGCCCACTAGCCGGATATCCCTCCGACGGTGTCTTCCTCAAAAGTAACGCCTTCCGGGGCTTCCACCCGCTGGATGATGCCATTGAACGGCGCGCGGGCGGCTGTACCTTCGAGCTTGCCCTTCATGCCCACCACGGCGGATCGCAAGGCGGTCATGGCGGCGGCGTCTCCAGAGGTGAGGGGATGGACGAACGACCAGGGATCGTTCGCCGGTGTGCTCTTGTGTTCAGCGGATTGCATTTTTTTCTCCTTTCAACATTCAGCTTCGATAAGGGCGCGGCCCTAGAGGCGCCACCCGGTATCTCTCTTCGATTCTTGCTGGTCTATGCATCCAGGCCGCGAATGGTTCAACCAAGGCGGAACTCAAGCGGGCTTTATGCAGCGACAGCTTCAGCCGCGTGTGAGAACTGCGGACAGCACCCCCAGACGGTTCTCGCGGAGGTTGCGAGCAAGATTGCCGGTCATGACCGAAAAGTCCGGGCCCATCACCAAGCCGAGGTTTGGTCCGCTCTGCGGCTGGGCGCCCATGACAGTCTTGAACCAATCCAGCGCCACTTGGGTGTCATCGCGCCAGAGGACCACCTTGTACCCGGCTTCTTCAATGGCGGTGCGAGTGTCGCTCTCGCTCAGCAGGAAGCTCGCCGAGGCATCGCGCGCCCAAGGTGCGGGATACACGACATCGCCATCGCGAAGCACCGGGTCGTAGATGGCCAACCGGCCGCCTGGCGCCAGGATTCGATGGACCCCGGCGTAAAGGGCCGTGCGGTCCTCAATGTTCATCGCCACATGCTGCAGAAACACGGTGTCGAATGAAGCATCGTCGAAAGGTAGATTCAGGGCGTCGCCGACCTGGAACGATACGCGATCGGACAGGCCGCAGCGCGCCGTCAGGTAGGTGGCCGCATCGATGAACGCAGGGCTCAGGTCGATGCCTGTAACCTTGCATCCGAAAGTCGCGGCGAGATAGCGCGCCGGACCGCCGAGGCCGCAGCCGAGATCCAGCGTGCGGGTGGATGGATGGAGCCCGGCGGCGCCAGCCAATTCGGAGGTGGCGAGAATACCTCGCGTATGGAACTGATCGAGTGGAGCGAGCTGGGCGATCGTCAGCGGCTGACTTTCCGGCGCGATTTTCGCGAGTGCCGACTGGATGCGGTCCGTGAGGCCAATGGCGCCGTAGTGTTGGCGTACTTTGGTGATGGTGTCGGTCATAGTTGTTCTCCTCGAAAAAGCCGTTTATTGGGACACTCGGCGAAGCAGGAAATAAAATGCGACGACGTGCGTGATCATCAGCAACGGCACGTAGATAATCGGGATCGCATAGGCGGCGCCGAGTTGTCCCGGCATCGCAGGAAGGCCAACCTGAATGGCGTGGTAGTAATCGACGATGATGTCGGTTGCCCCGACGAAATTGAAGGCGACGACGAAAGACCAAAACACCGGACGTACCCTTACGGTGAGGAGCGCCAGAATAGCCAGCAATCCGGTCGCGAAGTCTCCATAGGCGGCGAAGGTGGCGAATCCGGCGGGCAGATTCGGCCCTACAACGCCCGGAAGAATAAAGACGAGCCCGAAGAATCGAAAGCTGTGCAGCGTGGCGATTGCGCGTTGGGCATCGAATCGGTTCGCCGCCTTGAGCCACGGCCAAAAGTAGACGCTGAAGCAAAGCAGCCACGCGACATAACCAAAAACGAGCTGAATTGGGAACAGGGCTTCTGATGACATTTCAGGCCTCCTGAGTGCTGGCGGCGAGGAATCCGGCATTTTCGCGGAAGAACTCCTCGTGCGTCTGTGGGTTCTTCGCCGCATTGGCCAACTGTCCGGTCGAGCCTTGCGTTCCACCAGCTGCGCCGGTAACCAAAATTGGATGGGACATGATTGGGTAGACATGAAATTCTCCTTTCGCTCGATAGGATGACGCACATAATCCCATGGATTCGGATTTTCTTCATCCGGTCAGAGTGGCCCGGAGATTGCGCCTTCGGATGATTCGCAGCATCCTATAAACGTGCGTTACCGGCCCGAACATAAACTCGAGACCCGTCAGAAGATCGTGAAAGACGCCTCGCGCCGCGTCCGTGCCGAAGGCTTAAACGGCGCCGCGGTTTCGGCCATTATGAAGGACGCCGGCTTGACCCACGGTGGTTTTTACAAGCATTTCGGGAGCAAGGACGACCTGCTTCTGGAGTCGCTCCGCGAGGGCTTCCGGGAGATCGAAGATACCCTTGTTCTTGCCGCCGGACAGTCGCCGCCTGGAGAGGCATGGAAGACCATTGTAAGAACCTACTTGAGCCTGGAACTCTGTGAACATCCCGAGCGAGGGTGCCCCCTGGCCGCGCTTTCGCCGGAACTGGCGCGGGCAGATAAGAGAATGAAGCCGCAGATTGTGGCAGAGTTGGTGAACTACAAGAGCCGGATGTTGCCGTTCATGCCTGGCCAGCGAACCGCGGACAAAGAACGTGCTTTCTTCGCGATTTTTTCAACCATGATCGGGGCAGTTGAAATTGCTCGAATGCTGCCGGATCGCGCGATGCGAGAGAAAGTGCTGACGGGCACAAGAGATTTTCTCTTGCGTAGTTTCTGACCCCATGGCGCCCACGAAAAAGACGCTTTCAATTCCATCGGCGCGCCCTGCTCCAACAGGACCGTTTAATCAGGGCCCACCGATGGATTCGGCGCCTTTTCGCAGCTTGGCATCGACGGTCAAGACTAAGGCGGTGGCGCCCCCGCGACGGAGATCAGCATAGCGGGAGATACGCGAGTTGGCCGGTCGTTTCTTGAGCAGAGATATCCAGTTCAGTATCCCGACCGGGGACGTAATACAATGGCCAAACGCGCAAGCAATAAGGAGAGTGTCCGTATGGCAAGGTTTATGATCGCGCCGCACATGCGGCTGCAGGAGTGGGTGGCCGAAGAGAAGGGTTATTTCTCGGCGGAAGGGCTGGAGTACGAATTCCGCGAGGAGATCCTATCAAAGGACGGTAAAAAGCACGATCTCGGTGACAAGATCGGCGCCTCCAAACCTTCGAGAAAGGCCGCTCGACGGATGTGAGTTGCGCCTGCCACTGGACGGTGAACGTGGCCGCCTCCAATGGGCACGGCAAACTCTATGCGGACGCCTACTCGGTTTCCCCAGCGGGCATTTTGTCCCTCCCGATTCTCCCGTTCGCGAGCCGGCCGATCTGGTGGGTGTGCCGATTTCGGTCGGCTATCAGTCCGGAAGCCACTACTCGACCATCCAGGCTTTGGAGCAGTATCTGAAGCCGGAGCAGATCAAGCTATCATTCTCCGATGGCCTGCTGTTCAAACGGATGGAACTGTTGGTTGACCGGAAGAGCACCTGCCGCGTCCCTGTTCAGCGGTCCTTACTACTTCATGGAGCAACTGGGCTTTCGCAAGATCCTCGACCAGACCTTTATGATCGCTGCGATGATTACTGGCGATCCGGAGCCGGAGGACATCAGAAAGTACTTTCGGGCGCTGCGTCGCGCGCAGCGCGATATCGACTTGCGTCCCGAATTGTACACACACTATTACAAGAAGGAATTCCCCGAGCGCTTTCTTGGTCATATGGACACCCGCCGGTGGGGGCCGGGCGAGAGGATCGTCTTTGAACCCTACACGAAAGAGGCATATGAGGAATCGTTCGAGTGGATCGCGCAACACGGAATCTTCCCAGAGGGGCAGATGCGCGTCGGTCAGTACGAAGCAGCCGTAGTCTCGCTGGGTTCGGGTGTTTAGGTTCCGTTTTGGGGTTTTGCGGGTCCCGCGCCCGTTGGTTTTGGCTGCTGCGCAGGCGCCTGGGCAGCCGCAAGCGGCAAAGAACGCCATTCGAAAAGTCTGCGTTGTCGAGCGACCAGTTTTGGGAAAGTCGACCTCAGCGCGCCAATAGCCTCGTAGATCCGGCTTGTGTCGCGAAGAGTTTCGACTATGGCGCGCCGATCCTGCATCAACCGGACATTGGGCTCCGCACGGAGCTAGCAGAATAAGGCGATGCTCGCATCGGTACACTCAAAAGAGACGACGGGGATATGATATTCAAAGATTCGATGAGGCCCGCCGTTCCCGACGAGGTGCAGCACATGAGGCAATGCAGCCGCCGAATATTTCGGAAATCCGCAAGCGCGTTGATCCCCCCGCTCTCCTCTCGCCCCGTCATGCCGTACTGTAAGGCGGTCTTCGACGAGCGCTTCGAAGAAGCTCATGCGTCTGCCACCCAGGCAACTGCGCTCGCCACATCACTGATCTGCCTCCACCGGCTTGCACGCGACCGAATGAGGATGCACTCACCATCGAGCGCCCCCTCCGATCCCGTCTT
>CAVVHB010000016.1:0-463783 GCA_963747945.1 Bryobacterales bacterium | reverse complement strand
CGAGGTGGTGATGGGCTGTCTGCGGATCTGTTCCGGGCTGGCGTATTCGGGCGTGAGCAGCGCAACCGTTTCCGCTCCGGAGCTTAGATCGGGATCCAGAAGTTTCGCGATGCCAAAATCGAGCAGCTTGACGGCTCCGGCCTCGGTGACCAGAATGTTGCTGGGCTTGAGATCCCGATGAACGGTGAGATGGCGATGCGCGTGTTCCACCGCGTCGCAATCTCAGGAAAAGGTCCAGTCGCCCGCTGATGCTGAGGTTGTGGAGCTTGCAATAGGCGGTGATGGGAATACCATCGACAAACTCCATGACGAAGTGGGGATCGCCCGTCGGGGTTGTGCCCGCGTCCAGGATGGATGCGATGTGGGGGTGATCCAGTTGGGCCAGGATGCGCCGCTCATCCTCGAAGCGGCGTACGAAGAGATTGTCCAAATGGTCGTGGCGCAGGATTTTGATAGCGACGCGTTTCTCGAGTTTGCCGTCGGCCCGAGTGGCTTCAAAAACCACACCCATCCCGCCGCGGCCCATTTCCTTCACCAAGCGATAAGCGCCCAACTGTATGCCGGGGACGATGAGGGCGCCGGCTACTAAGTTGGCGGCGGGCTGGTCGATCAAACCTGTAGTGGAGTCATGCGCGGCCAGCATGCGGCGAAGTTCCTCGGCGAGCGCCGGCTTGGATTGTGAAAGTGATTCCAGGAGTTGAATCCGCCGAGAGGGTGGTTCCGCGAGAAGGGTCTCGAACTGGACGCGGAGTTCGCTGAATTCTTCTCGGAGCATTCCAACCTGTGGTCAATGGTAGCGCGGAGCGGGCAGGCCGCTACGGCCGACCACGTCACATCCATGACTCCGGCTGCTAGAGCGATCGGCCCAGCCGAAGGCGGGCACAATATGCTGAACATCGGGCCCTCTGAGGCCTTTGCTCCGTGTTGATCGTGTTCTGTGCGCGAAATCGGGCAGCGGGGCTGCGCCTCGGCTGCTAGCTCCACTACACGTCGCACGCGGCCGACCCGAAGGTGGGCGTCCAAGCGGTTGTGATGCTAAACTTAGCGGCAAAGATTGTCGCGGAGGAGAAATGGTCAACCGCAGAAGTGTCTTGAAAATCGGTGCGGCAACGGTGGCTGGAGTGCTCGTAAGAGCCTGTTTCCGGCCGGAACCTGTCACCGGGACGGGCGCGCATCGCGTTTCATAGAGCCGTTTTTGACGAACGGTTCGCGGAGTGCCGCAGTTTCGCCGACGAACTGCGCGGCGCAGGCGTCCTCACTTCCGCGATTCGCGGCGATGTTGCCGAACTGTGGTATGACGATCTGCGAGAGCATCTGAGCGAAAACCGTCGGCCTATGGCCGGGTTAACGGATCGCGCTGCGTTGTTTTGTCTCGAAGAATTGGCGCGCGACCTGGGATGCGCGTAATCTTTCGAGCGGATCACATCATTGATCAAGCCGGGCATACCAAACACACCGCAGCCGGGCCGGCATCACTCGTCGCGGTTACCCACAACTTGCCTCCGGAAGATGCATTTGGGCGCGCCATAGCTCGGCTGTTCAGCCAATTCGATGGCTGTGGGTTGAATATCGGCGAACCTAGTGATACGGCCGCGCAAAAACGCACGGGGCCATTTTCTCCGGAAAACAAAACAGCGCTGGTTTCATGGGTGATCGCTTAAAGTGGCTGATCGCTTAACAGGCTGATCGCCTGAAGGCGGAAAGGGAAACGTCAAATGGTATTACCTCCGAATGTAAGCGAAGCGGACTTCAATGCGGCCCTGGGTGAGTTCCGAACTGCCGTGGTCGAGAGTTGGGTCTTCAGCTCGGACGAGGACGTGGCGCTCTATCGCGATTCTTATTCCATCCAATGGGGCGAACCGGAAGAGCGAGTGGCGTCCGCGGCGGTGGCTCCCGCCAAGGTGGAGGAAGTCCAGCAGATTGTGCGTACCGCCAATCGCTATCGCATCCCCTTGTATCCGATCTCAACCGGGCGCAACCTCACCTACGGCGGATCGGCGCCCAATATGCGCGGCAGCGTGGTGGTGGATTTAAAGCGTATGAATCGCATCCTGGAAGTGGATGAAAAGCGGGCTTTCGCCTTGGTGGAGCCGGGCGTTTCGTATTTCGATCTTTACCACCACATCCGGGAACGAAACCTCAAGCTGATGCTGGATGTGCCGGACCCAGGGTGGGGAAGTCCCATGGGTAACAGCCTGGATCATGGAGCGGGCTACACAATGGCTGCGTTTCGCGATCACTTCGGCTCGCATTGCGGCATGGAAGTGGTGACGCCGGATGGGGACTTGATTCGCACCGGAATGGGCGCTGTGCCCAACTCGGATAGCTGGCAGGACTTCCGCTACGGTGCAGGCCCCAACGTGGACAGCCTGTTTGCGCAATCGAACTTCGGAATTGTCACCAAAATGGGTTTCTGGCTGATGCCGATGCCGGAAGCTTTCTTGTCCGGCACCATCACCGCTCCGCGCCACCGGGATCTGGATGCATTGGTGCAAGAGGTCAGCTACCTGGAAGATCTGGGACTGACGGGGATGCCTCAGTATGGCAGCCCCATCGCGCAAGCAGCGTTTGGTCCGGGGGCAGGCGCAATGGCGAGCTTAATGCAAAATGGCTGGCCATCGGCCGATGCCGTGGAAAACTTCGTGGCGGCGCAGAAGCTTCCTGCCTGGTCTGTGCAACTTTATTTTTATGGTCCCGAAGAAACCGTTCGCGCCACCTGGCAGGCCGCGAAGCGTCGCTTCGGCAAGGCTATCGCGGGTGCGACGTTCCAGGATGGCGAATTCCTGACGCTGCCCATCCCCAAGGAAAAAGAACCGACCCAATCCGACAAGCCTCGTCTGGGAATTCCCGCGCTCGAAGTATTTAATATGGTGGCGCGGAATGCGCGGAACGCCAGTGATCCCCCGGACGGACACGCCGATCTTTTTGTCACAATTCCACGCAAGGCTTCAGCCCTTTGGGAATCGTCACGCGTGCTTTTTGAAGCCCACCGGGAGGTAGGCATGCCGGCCGGGCAGACTCCTTTTTCTACGCCGTTTACATATTATTCGCGTTGTTTCTGGACGGGGACCACCGTTCCTACCTGGCGCGACCCCGCCAAGAATGCACGCAGCCGGGAATTGTTCGCCAAGGTCATGAATCGCTGCGCGGAGCACGGCTGGGTCGGTTACCGTACTAACCCCACGTTTCAGGACCTTCTCATCAGCAAATATTCCTTCAACAACAACTCTCTTCTGCGCTTTCAGGAAAAACTGAAGGACGGCATTGACCCCAACGGAATCATGTCGCCTGGCCGCTACGGAATCTGGCCGGCAAACATGAGGAAGAACCGCGCATGAGACACACGCTCCTTCTACTCTTGGTTGTTGGACTTGGCAATTCTGTGCTGGCCCAAACGCCTTCGCGGACGAACGGAAAAGCCGTCTTCGATAAATGGTGTGCTCCTTGCCACGGAGCGGTGGCGCCCAAGAATGTCATGTTTGGCACGGGAGCTTTGGCCGGCACCTCCGCCCTGGCGGTGAAATACAAAGGCAAGCTCCCGGCCGTTCTCGAGCAACGCACGGATCTGACGCCAGCCCTGATTCAGTCCGTGGTGCGGCACGGCTTGTACGGCATGCCCATTACGCGCAAGACCGAAGTCAGCGACTCGGAACTGGAAGACGTAGTGGCGTATCTTACGCGGAATCGGAAGAAGTAATGGAAGCCGGACAATTTGGCGCCTAGGATCCACCCAACCTGATAATTTTCAGCTTGAGACACCCGGAGTTGTTTCCGTACGTGAGCGGCAAATCGTTCGCATAGCAAAACACCACGCCATCCCTGGATATGGTTTTCTCGACGCCGCACCCGATGAGAAAACGAGAAGACTTGTCATAGCCAATTGTTCCGATCAACGCAAACCAATTGTCGGGGGGACTGCGTCGAAACAATTGCACCAGGCGAAACAGGAGCGAGCTTCTGGTGTAGCCGCCCGGGCCGCTGGAAATGGAGGCATCGTACCAGGTTCCCTTGGCTTCAAAGCGATAATTTTCGCCCGCGTGAACCTCCACCGTCGTATTGTTCCATTTCGCTCGGGCGAATACGCCGACTTCCAGCGCCTGGCCCGCGTGCAAACGTGTCGGATAAGAGGCCGTGTCGGGGCCGGGCTCTTTTGTGGTGTTCTTCGGAAGATTGGACGGCTTGTAACTCAGCATCTCCATTCGCGTGAAAACGCTGTCGTGAACGTGCGCTCCGTCGGGAATGTAACGGCGACGGAACAGATTCATGCGCGGATGTCCCCGGAACTTCTCCGGCGACACACCGGGGAGCGAAACGCGGCGCTTCGTGAATTTCGGCCAAAATTCTCCGCTCCACCACAACGGCGTCAGCGAATTGTGCATCACGGCGTCGGGCAAGGGCTTGGCACGATCGAAGTCGCCGCCTAAAGTGCGGGCCACTCTGGCTTCATCGAACACCAACCCGGCGAGCCGCGCTTCACGCAGCATCCAGCTCAGGGAGATTTTCGATAAACCGCTCTCGGCTTCCGGATAACTTCCGCCGACGTCGGAGTGCACGCCCGCGAACCAGACCTGTTTGATGTCGCGGCCGGACTGATCGGCCACCATATTCTGTCTGAAAAAGGCCCGCCGTTCGTCAATCGCGAGAGCGTGCCTGATGATGGAAAGGTCCCCGAGCGAGAAAGTATAAGGCAATCCGCCGGGTTTTAAACCGATCGGATCGAGAATCCAGCCCACCGAGCTGACGGTGTCCCACAGGCCCAGAAAATACGGCTTGCAGTCTCTGCAAAATGTCGCTTTGAATCCTCGCGCGGTCGCGAACTTGCTCCGACGGACGCGGATGGATGAGAAAAGCCCGCCGTCCCGGTGCTTGAATAATCGCATCGCGTACGGAATTTGTCCTTCTACGCCGGGCGCAAGAAGCCCGAACATTTCCAGCATTCCGCACAATGCCCGCGCCGTATAGGCGCCGCGGCTGAAGCCGAAGATGAAGATGCGATCGCCGGCCTCAAAGGTTTGCATGAGATAGCGGTAGGCGTCCGCGATGTTCTCCGAAAGGCCGTACCCGAAGGCCAGCCCTCTAACCTTCGTCCATGTTTTTCCCGCCGCCGTGAGCGCGTTTTTGTCTCCTATCGTTCCGACGCCAGGATGATAATAAGCCGCTACCGGACAGGCATTACGATCTAATGCCTGGTAAAGTTTAATCACATTCGAGTTGGCGTCTCCGTATTCATTTCCGGTACCGTCACAACAAATTACGATGTGTTTCATGGAGTTGCTCGCTTTTTCGACAAGTCCAGCCGTCAAGAACTATTGGTAGAGAATAGCAGTTACACGCTTAAGAAAACAGATGCGACTCATGGCCTAGAACTCGACCGATCTGTGCCGCGATTCGGCCTTTGGCGGTGACGCCTAGATCGCGTGAGCGAAGCCCCGGCCCGGCGCTCCCTTGGTTCAGCCTAACTGCTAAGAAATGGGGAACATATTCATTTCTATATCGTTAGATCAACTCCCAGCCGATAAAGCGGTAGTGATGGGGCCCGAATCCTTCGCCATCGCCTTGAGCCCAACCACCGAAAAATGCGCCGTCGCCGGATAAATAAAATAACAGCGTGATGGGATTGAACTTCGCAAATGACGATAAGGACGGGCGTCCTCACTGGCTGTCATTACTGCAGCATGCATCGCCTGCGTCCGGGACGGCTCCGTCACCACCGGAGGCATGGTTGGATGGTCTGCCGAAATGGAGCCGCGAAATAATCTACAAACAACTGCTGCTGTCCATCGTCTTCCTGACGTTATTCCTCCTCTGCGACATAGCATCCACGGCATCGTGGGTGTGGCAGGGGGCGCCGGCCTGGTATCTGCCAGTGGGACTGTCTTTGGCGCTGCTGTTGTACGGCGGAAAACAATATCTGCCCTTGATACTCATAGGTTCGTTCGTGGCAGCCGTGGTGAATTATCACCGTCCGGTGTTTTCCTGGTGCGGCCTCCCTGGCTCGATATTGATCTACGTTCCCTACATGGCGAGTACGGCGTTACTGCGAGGGCCCTGGCGGATTGATCCGGCGCTTGGCAGGTTGCGCGATGTCGGGCGATTCGTCGTTACTTTCATTGTCGCCGCCATCTTCAACGCTCTGATCGGAACGCTGACCTTGCTGGGAGACGGTCTGATCAAGCGGCACGATTTCCTCGATTCCATGTTGAGTTGGTGGGCCAGCGACGCGATCGCGATTGTCACCTTTACGCCTTTTCTTTTGGTATTTGTACTTCCGCGCGTGAACTCCTGGTTAAGATGGGAGCCGAGGTCGGAGCCGCGATCGGCGGCGGAAACTCATGCCAGCTCCTACCGGCAGCGCCGGCTTGCCCCCGGGGAAATCGTGGAACTGTTGGGCCAGGCTGGATCGGTGGCGGCGGCAATCTGGCTTGTATTCGGCTTTGCGCCCGCAAATCCCTACCAGCCTCTCTATCTGGTGTTCATTCCGGTGGTGTGGGTGGCCGCGCGGCACGGTCTGCCGGGAGCGGCGCTCACCACCTTTGCGCTCAACGTTGGAATGATGTTCGCGGCCTGGATTGCCCAGGCACACGCGGGAGCCCTGCCTCGTTTGCAACTCGCCATGTTGGCGCTCGGGTTGACCAGCCTGTGCCTGGGAGCGGTTGTCACCGAACGCCGACGCGCGGAACTGGAACTGGCGACGCGGGTGCTTCTCGAAACTTTGGCGGCTGAGGTGGGCGCTGCGTTGACGCGCGCCAGAACTTTAGAGGAAGGATTGAAACTCTCCGTCGACGGCTTCCGTTACCTGGACCCGGTTTTTGCCGGGATTTGGTGCCTCAACGATTCAACCCAGGCTCTTGAGCTCCAAGCCGATACCGGAACCCATCCTCAGATCGACGGGAGCACTTTGTTCGCACGCGAAATTCATCGCATCGGCCGCACCTCTACGGCGTATTGCAGCAATGACATCTGCGACGATCCCATAATCGGCGACGCGCAATGGGCTCGACAGGCCAAGGCAGTTGGGTTTATCGGCCAGCCTCTGGTTGTCGACGATCTGGTGGTTGGCGTAGTTGCTATTTTCGGCCGCCGCTCATTCACCAGGGAAGTGGTTAAAGCAGTGGCCACCGTGGGCGAGAGTATCGGTCAGTTTATCGCGAGGATGAGGACCGACGCGGCGCTGCGAAGGGCCAAAGACGCCGCCGAAGCCGCCAACCGCGCCAAGAGCGAATTCGTGGCGAACATGAGCCACGAAATTCGGACGCCGCTCAACGGCATTATCGGCATGACCGAGTTGGCGCTCGACACCGAGCTCACGGTGGAGCAGCAGGAGTACTTACGAACGGTGAAGATGTCGTCCGAATCCCTGCTGGTAGTGATTAACGATATTCTGGACTTCTCAAAGATTGAAGCAGGCAGAATCGAACTGGACGCGGTTGATTTCCACTTGCGCGACTGTTTGGAAACAACACTGAAGGCTTTGGCGGTACAAAGCGACGAAAAGAACCTGGACCTGCTGTGTGACATTGCGCCTGAAGTGCCCGAGGTAGTCCACGGGGATTCCAGCCGGCTCCGGCAGATCTTGACGAACCTGGTCGGCAATGCCATCAAGTTCACCTCCGTTGGCGAGGTGGCACTTTCGGTTGACCGCGAACCCGGGACTGCCTCCGATCGGGCCCTGCATTTCACGGTGTCGGACACCGGCATCGGCATCCCTCTTGAAAAACAGCAGCTGATATTCGATCCTTTCGCGCAAGCCGACGCATCCACAACGCGCCGCTATGGCGGGACTGGCTTGGGCTTAACGATCTCGTCCCGGCTGGTAAGCATGATGGGCGGCAAAATCTGGGTGGATAGCGACGTTGGCCGGGGCACGCAAATGCACTTTACGGCGCGCTTCAAAAGTCCCGAGCACGCGGTGCTGGCAAGGATGACCGTTCCTCCAGAGATTCCCAGGGGCCTCAAGGTCCTGGTCGTGGACGATAACAGGACGAACCGCAGAATCCTCGATGGAATGCTTCGGCGATGGGAAATGAAACCGAAGTGCGTCGAGACGGGAAATGAGGCGATCGCGGAGTTACTGGCTGCCTCGAAAACGTCCCAGCCCTACGCAATGATTCTTACCGACCTGCATATGCCCGGCATGGACGGCTTCACTTTGGTGGAGCGAATCCGGCAACAACCCGAGTTATCGGCCGCGATCGTCATGATGCTCACCTCCGCCAGGCATAGTGAGGACGCCGCGCGCTCGAAGCAGCTAGGAGTGCTTGCCCATTTGTTGAAACCAGTCCGGCAGGCGGAGTTGCGGGACGCCATCGAGCGTATTCTTGGCTCCCGTGTTCTTGGCTCAGGTGATACCCCACGGCCAGCGCCGCAGTCGACCCAGCGTACGCCTGACCGTTCGCAGGCGCTGCATATTCTGCTGGTGGAAGACAACCTGGTGAATCAGCGCGTGGCAGGACGTTTGCTCGAGAAGAGGGGCCATCGCGTGGTTTTGGCGGGGAACGGGCTCGAAGCCCTCAAGGCGCTGGAACAGGAAACCTATGACCTGGTATTGATGGACGTGCAAATGCCGGAAATGGACGGCCTGGAAGCGACCGCGAAGCTCCGGGAAATGGAAAGACACACCTCCCGACATCAGCCGGTGGTTGCTTTGACCGCGCGCGCCATGAAGGGCGATCTGGAACATTGCCTGTCCGCCGGGATGGATGGTTATCTGGCCAAACCCATACGCGCAGAGGATTTGGACGACGTGCTCGAAAAATACGCGTGCCATCGCGAGTCTCCCCTGTCGGTGTCGCCCCCGCTTCCGGTTAAGACTTGAATAATGTCCGCTGTCTGATGCCGCGCTTCTAGCTCCGAGCCTTAAAACGACTCTTCCAGTAGTGGGTCGTCCCGTGGATTTCTTCAGCGTGAGGATGCTCGACACAGCACATTCTCACCTGCCCCTTACGGCAGAGCGAAGGTGTAAATCGCATTGTTGCCGGAAGTAGCTCGCAACTCGGGAACTTCCTTCGCCAGCTCAGGCACTTTCAAATTATCGCCCGTCATCACACAGATGTATTGTTTGCCTTTCGCCGAGTAAGCGATGGTACTCACGGACACATTACCGCCCACGATGGTTTCCCAAAGCTGTTTTCCATCGCGGGCGTCGAAGGCGCGAAAGCGGCGGCTCATATCGCCGTGAAAGATCAACCCGCCCGCGGTGGCCAGCATGGCGCCATTGCCGGGGGCGCGGCCCACGTCGAAGCGCAATATTTCGCCAGTGGCCAGATCGATCTTCGCCAAACCTGTCAGCGCTTTGGGGTCGGAACCGGGCCGCGGAACCACGCTCCAGCTTCCACGGCCGGCCGGTCCATCCAGCGTCAGATCGCGGCAGTTATCGATGTAGGAGACGTAAAGCGAGTTGGTTTCAGGATCATATGCGGTGGGCCAATAGCTACGGGTGTTCCAGTAGCAGACGACATGCCGTTCGCCAGGTTTTTGAAAGACCAGATTCCAGTTAATGGTCGTTTTGCCTGTATTCACGTCGATGTCGGAAATCACAAACTTGGGATCGTCGTAGGGAAACGGCGTGGCCCAGATAAATTGGCCGGTTGCGCGGTCCAGTTCAAAAACGCCGCCGGCCTCACCCACCGTCACGGCCACATCGCGCTCGCGGCCGCGCGGAACGGTGGGGTTGATCCACTTCACGTACCTAGGATCGGGATCGATGCGAGTTGTCAGCAGGGTCCGTTCGTGCGTATAGTCCGAGTCCCAATCATCGCCTGGTAAATGCTGGTAATACCAAGCGAGCTTTCCAGTCTCCGGATCCAGTGCCACAGTCGAGTTGCTATACAGATCGGAGGGAGCGGTACGCGAAACGGCGTCCGGATTGCCGTTGTGCCGTTGCAGTCGCTGATCGGGCATCGGATTTGCAACGCCCCAATAAACGAGCTTTCGCACAGGATCGTAGGTTCCCGGCAGCCCCCAAGTGGATGCTTGCCGCTTGTCGATCGCCGCGCCACCCCAGCTTTCATCTCCCGGTTCGCCGGGGGCTGGAGTGGTATAGAAGCGCCACGCCTCCTTTCCAGTCAACGAATCGTGGGCCGCGATATAACAGTTTGCTCGATTTCCGGCGCAGGCGCCGCCGGAGATCACTTTCCCTTCCACGACAATCGGACCCGAGGTATGCCCGCGCCCGTCGGTCTTTGTCTCCCAGCGCAACTCGCCGGTGCGTGCATCCAAGCCGACCACGTAACTATCCGGCGCCGTGTAGAGAATGACGTCCTGAAAGATAGCCAGGTTCTTGGTGCGCGCCAGCGCCGCGACGCCCGCCGGCACCTTCCGTTTATACTCCCAAAGCAGGTCTCCCGTAGACGCATCCAGCGCCTGCACCATCGCACCGGGCACCACCAGATACATCACACCGTCGTGAACCAAGGGTATCGTCTCGGTCTGTCCGGTCGGCAGGCCCCGGCTCCACGCCATCCGTAGCCGGCCAACATTGTCGCGCGCGATCTGCTTGAGCGGACTGAAGCGCTGAGCATCGTAAGTCCGGCTGTACATCAACCAATCGTCCGGGCTGGGATTCTCCAACATTCGCTGCGTCACGGGTTTGAAGTTTTGCACCTGAGCAAATAGCGGCACAACTAACAACCCCATGAGGCTACCGGTTAGAATTCTCATCTTGTCCATCTCAGAATACGTACTTTACCAATATTCCCGCGCGGCCACTCTGGGGAGAAACGACCCAGCTTCGCGAATTTGCGTTAGGCACTGGCGCAGCACTGGCCTGCGGAAAGCTTCCCAACACGACGCTCACGCCGAGGATTTGGCCGTGGAAACGGGCCAGCCGTCAACCAGGAACCATCAAGGCTATGGAGTTGTGATTCAAGCGGGTTAGTCATGCTATCCTACGCTTTCAGTTTGGGAACCGTCCCGCTTTTGCGACCGTGTTCTCTCTGCACTCATTCACACTGAGACCAATACATGAAGCTCACGTGGACTAAGACCGACGAGGCACCAGCACTCGCATCGTACGCGCTGCTACCCATCCTACAAGCGTACTTCAAGGGGACAGGGGTGGAGATCGAAACGGCTGACATCTCGCTCGCGGGACGTATTGTCGCCAACTTCCCTGAGTGTCTTCGAAACGACCAGCAAATTCCCGACGAGTTGACCCGCTTGGGGAAGCTGGCGCAGACACCGGAGGCCAACATCATTAAGCTCCCCAACATCAGCGCCTCCATTCCGCAACTCCGGGAGGCGATTGCGGAACTCCGCGGAAAGGGCTACAACATACCCGATTATCCCGAGCAGCCGTCGACGGAAGAGGAGCGTGCGCTGCAGGCCCGCTTTGCCGTGGTCTTGGGCTCGGCCGTGAACCCCGTATTGCGCGAAGGCAATTCGGACCGTCGCGCTTCGAAGTCGGTGAAAGAGTTCGCGCAGAAGCATCCACACAGGATGATGAAAGCCTGGCCGCCGCAGGGTTCGATGCCCGGTTCCGTCACGCGTGTCGCCCACATGAGTCACAAGGACTTCTATGGCAGCGAGAAATCCACGACGGTGGGCGCCGCAACCAACGTGCGCATTGAATTCGTTGACTCGGCCGGCGCGGCGAAGGTGCTGAAGCAAAGCATCCCGCTGCTCGAGGGCGAAGTCATCGACTGCGCGGTGATGAATGTGGCGGCGCTGCGGAGATTCTATGCGGAGCAGATGGCCGCCGCTAAAGCTGACCATGCTCTGTTGTCGCTGCATCTGAAGTGCACCATGATGAAGATCTCCGATCCGATCATGTTCGGGCACTGTGTGGCGGTGTATTTCGCCGATGCCCTGGAGAAGCATGCCGGCGCGATCCAAGAAATCGGCGCCAATGTCAACAACGGACTGTCCGACGTCCTCGGCAAACTCGACCAGCTTCGGGCCGAGAAGAAGGCGGAGATCGAGGCCGATATCGCGGCCTGTTACGACCAGGGTCCCGGTTTGGCGATGGTCGATTCGCGGAAGGGTAAGACCAACCTGCACGTTAACAGCGACGTGATCATCGACGCGTCGATGCCGGTGGTGATCCGGGACGGCGGCAAGATGTGGGACAAAGAGGACGCGCT
This sequence comes from Bryobacterales bacterium, assembly GCA_963747945.1. Lineage (GTDB taxonomy): Bacteria > Acidobacteriota > Terriglobia > Bryobacterales > Bryobacteraceae > Palsa-89. Next base: position 451,703 of record CAVVHB010000016.1, on the reverse strand, counting down.
GCAGGACACTGTAGCCATGATCCCGGACCGCTGCTACGCCACCATGTATCAGGCCGTGATCGAGGACTGCAGGCAGCAGGGACAGTTCGATCCGGCCACCATGGGCAGCGTCTCCAACGTCGGGCTCATGGCGCAGAAAGCCGAAGAGTATGGTTCGCACGACAAGACGTTTACCGCGCCCGGCAACGGCACGATTCGCATCGTGGATGCCGGCGGCAGAACGCTGCTCGAACAGAGCGTCGAGCGCGGCGATATCTTCCGCGCCTGCCAGACGAAAGACGAGGCCATTCGCGATTGGGTGAAACTGGGCGTGGAACGCGCGCGGGCAACCGGTGCACCGGCGGTGTTCTGGCTCGACCCGGATCGTGGCCACGATGCGCAGATCATTCAGAAGGTGAACGCCTACTTACCCGAACACAACCTCGCGGGACTGGAAGTCAAGATCATGAAGCCGGTGGACGCGATGAAATTCTCGCTGGAGCGAATTCGCCGCGGCGAGGACACCATCTCCGTTACGGGGAACGTGCTTCGTGATTATCTCACCGACCTGTTCCCGATCTTTGAATTGGGGACAAGCGCCCGCATGCTTTCGATTGTTCCGCTGCTCAGAGGCGGCGAATTGCTCGAAACCGGGGCGGGGGGTTCGGCGCCCAAGCACGTGCAGCAGTTTATTAAAGAAGGCCATCTGCGCTGGGACTCGCTCGGTGAATACTGTGCTCTGGTGCCCTCGCTGGAGCTGATTGCGACGAAGACCGGCAACCCGCGCGCGGCGCTGCTTTCAAAAACGCTGGATCAGGCCATCGGCCGCTACCTCGAAGACGCCCGCGAGCCTTCGCGCAAGGTAAACGAGATCGACAACCGCGGTTCCACGTACTATCTCGCGTTGGCATGGGCAAAAGCGCTCGCCGCCCAGGACGAGAACAGGGAGTTGAAGCAACGCTTCACTCCGGTAGCCGCAGCGCTAGAGGCGAACGCGGGCAAGATTACTCAGGAGTTGTCGGTGGCGCAGGGCAAGCCGGTGGATATCGGGGGGTATTATTTCCCGGACGACGCTAAGTGCGCCACGGCGATGCGGCCCAGCGTTACGCTGAACGCAATCATAGACGGGATGTAGTCGCTTTAGCGCGTCCGTGCCGGCGCGCGAGTAAATGCTGAATGTTTAATAAGTAACTTGGTGGCCAGCGACCGAATCGCCCTTCTCCCTTGCCGTTGACCAATGGGCCACCGCTGTTTCTGGGATTGACCGCAGCGTCGATTTGAAAGACCTTGAACCCATCCCCGCTATCCCGAACCGAACTTAGGACGCCAGCGGTGATCGTGCCCTGAAGACCCCGTGGACTTCCAACGATGACCACTGGCTCTCCTACTTTCACGGAATTGGAGTTTCCGAAATCCAAAGCAGAGAGATCGAAGCCAGCGATTTGAAGGATCGCAAGGTCACGACGTTCATCCGTGGCAAGGACGGAAATGGCGTCAAAAGTTCACCGTTCGCAAGCTGAACGTTTGCGGATTTCAAGCCCCTGATGACGTGTAAATTGGTGACGATCTTCCCATCCTTGGAGATGATGAAACCGCTCCCCAATACGTCGCCGGTATCCGTCTTGCCCTGGATGGTAACGACGGATGGCGCCAGCCGCTTTGCGATCTGAGCCGTGGTTAGATTCGCCTGCCCGAGAAGTACGGGCATTAGTAGCAAAGATACCGACGTGTACTTCAGCATCTCGGCGGCTCCTTTCGCCGGCACGTCGTAAGGCCTAATCGCCATCCGGCTGTGCTTTATCATAAGCCTTTTGACGCTAGGCTCACCGACCGATAATCCTTCCGCGCGATATGCTGAAGTTTCCTAGAGTAATTCGTGCCAATCTCAAGGGATTCATCAAAACGCCTCAGCCGGATTTGGAAACGCAGAGAGAGGGCACTGGAGAGTTGGAAAAATCCGCCGATTCCTCCCTTCCCGCAGATTCCATCTTTCCTCTAACCGCATTTGGCGATCTCCTGACAGATGAGAAAGCCGTCACCACCTGGGACGAATTTCAGGAGTGGGTGCGGGAACTTGGCCCAGATGGAGCTTCAGAGGGCAGCGGCAAGAGACTTGGCGTCTCTTGCCGGGGCTGGAGAGGCGGATAATCCGAAGGCGAACAGCCGCTTCTTCGGACGGTAAGAGGCGCATCACTCAAGTGGGTATGTTCCCTGGAGCGCATGAATACAAGCTCTTCCAACAATTTCAAAAGATGGATCATGACCACGGGAATCCCGTCCCAATGGATGCAGTGTTAGATACACTCGCATTGATGCAGCATCACGGCGCACCGACTCGCCTTTTGGATTGGACTCGATCTCCGTATGTGGCCTGTTTTTTCGCACTGCGAACAGCCGACAGCGAATGTGCTGTTTGGGCCGTTGACATGGAATGGCTTGAACAGACTTCAGCGGAGATTCTTAGTAAGCACGACTCTCGTTATCCAAGTTCCTGGTGATCCTGCCGCTTTTATGGAGTACGTAAACGGTGTGCTCTTTGAAGAGCATACGCCGTGGAACAACCATCCAGTCGTCTCATCGCTCACGCCGGTTGCGTCTATTGAACGCATGAAGCGGCAAGAGGGCCATTTCTTACGGAGCCTTAGTTACGACCTTGCTTTCGATCTCAGCTTGTTTTGTATGATTCGCAGTAAGCTAGCACGGCCTTGGGTTGCAAATCGGCCCCTGCGGAAGCTCATCGTGACGCCGTGTCATCGTACAGCCGTCATAGAAGAACTGCGCCGGATGAACATCCACGATGATTATCTTTTCCCAGGTTCCGACTTTGCATACGATCTTCGGGCAGAGTTGGAAATGAGGGTCAAGAAAGACAGGCGGCAGTGGACTAAATCCATTTCCAAAATGCTTGATCGAGGACGCCCCTAAGAGGATTCGGCTTAAGACGCCGCCGAATAAGAAGGGACGGGGCCAATATTGACCCCCCCGGACACTCGCTCCGTTTGGCAGACTCACTCCGCGAAGGCAAGCCAATCGAGCCAAAGTTTTGCAATGAAATGGAATGAAACTGCCGATTACGACGGCTGTAAGCTGTTGAAAACGTGGTGGCCAGGGACGGGAATCGAACCGCCGACGCCAGCCTTTTCAGGGCTGGATTCGGCCAGGGCTATCCTATTAATTACAAAGGAAAAACGCAGCCTGTTTGTCCCGAAAAGTGCTCATTTATTGGGACAAGAATGGGACAAGATTTTGGCCGATCAAAATTGCCTCTCCCATGCTTGTCCCGCGCTCGTTCTTTGCAAACCGCATAAACTATTTCCTGACCCCTTTGAACAGGGACGAAAGGAGGTAGCCAAAGGGAGAGAGGCTAGCGTGCAAAGAGGGCGCCGGCAAAAAGCTCCAGGCGCTTTCGCTCGGATACCCTGGCGTCAGCGTGTCCGCCAGGCATTTCCCCTCTTCCACGGTCCAGGTGACAATCAAATAATCGAACTGGGTCAACTCCGCCGACGGACTGGGAGCCGGCTTGATCGGCGACGGCGTCGGAGCTTGGCCCGCAGGCCACGGGATTGGCGACCGAGCCGCTGCCCGCATCACCGCCGGCGGTGGCAATGTCCGCGCCGAGTACGTCTCCGGACGATCGGAATCGAACGTCAAAATGTGTCTAGCGAATTCCCGATCCGAAGCGCGCTCCAACGAAATCCGGGATCGCTGCTGCTTGGCTTGGCTGCCTGGCATAGGTTAGCTTCCTCACTTTCGCAAAGTCCGTTTCACTTTCGCTTAAGATTGCTCGGGAGGCCAAGGTTGATGCCGAACTGGGGCCACCGCGCCGTCGGCACAATAGCCTGCGGAGCCCTAATCGCTTCTCCTATTTTTCCGCCACACAGTTGAATGAATTCCGAAATACCGTACAGAAGATACTTCTACAATTCCATATCCTAGTCAAGCAAAAAAATACCTGTGTGATGCCTCTAACTGAGATAGCGTTGAAACGCCAAAAACTCCGCCACCAATCGTGCCGTGCCCTCTTCGGTTATTGGATAATCCAGGATCTAATTGAATGATTGTGGGTCGCGAAAGTTAGAATGTGCCACAGTCTAACCTTCCCCCTCATTTTGCCGATACGTATACCGGCGAATGCCTTATGTCAGAAGTGTCCGAACGCCGTAGAAAACCCCGCTCAAAGGTCGGAAGCACTGCCGAACCGATGTGGGTGACGTTACTGAACGTGCCGGGATCCGCTACCGAGGTGCGCGCCAAACTGTTAGAGGCTAACGACCTGGGGCTCGGCGTCGAAACAGATTGCCGGCTGGAACCCAATGCGCTTCTTACAGTGGACGGGCTGGGCGCCAATCATCGGTCCAGCGGGAAAGTGCAGGCCCGGGTGGTGGAGTGCAAACCGTTCCAAAGTGTCTTCCGCACCGGTCTTACCTTCGAAAACGGGCACCGCGAAAACAGCAACGGCCCCGCCGCCGCATCCACCGAAGCGGTTCCCGACTACTACGAACTGTTGCAGATCAGTCCCAATGCGGATCCGGATATGATCCATCGTGTCTACCGCCTGCTGGCCCAGCGCTACCATCCGGATAATGGGACCACCGGAGACGAGAAAGCGTTCCGCGCCATCACAGATGCATACAAGGTGCTGAGTGAGCCGGAGAAACGCGCGGCTTATGACGTCAACCTGCACGCCTATCGTCAGATTCGCTGGCGGATTTTTGACCAACGCCAGGCAGCCGTTGGCAAGCTGGCGGAAAAATCCAAGCGGAAGGGAATTCTGGACCTGCTCTACACCAAGCGCTGCAACGAGCCCGACAAGCCCTCCATGAACCTGCACGAGATGGAAGACCTTCTGGGCTGTCCACGTGAGCATCTGGAGTTCAGCTTGTGGTACCTCAAGGAAAACGGCCTGGTAACGCGCATGGATAACGGCCGCTTTTCGGTAAGCGCGAAGGGCGTAGACTGGGCCGAACAGGAAGAAGCGGCCGCGCGATTGCGCGAGGATCGCTTGCTCCCCGCATCATCTGGTGCGAGCCCCGGCGCTGGCCCCAACGCTGGCCCCGGCGTAAGCTAATACATTCTTTTTGTTTCCTGGCGGGTGGTCTTCCTCGGACGGCACGGTACAATGGCAATAATGGTTGCAGCACCGGTGACGATTTCCAAGCTCAATGAATTGGAAGTGTCGCTCAACTCCACCATCCGCGGAAAACCGGAAGTGGTTCGGCTTTCGATGGTGTGTTTGCTGGCTCGGGGGCATCTGCTGATCGAGGACGTTCCTGGAGTCGGCAAAACCACTCTTGCGCAAGCCCTGGCCCGTTCCGTGCATTGCGGCTTTCACCGGCTGCAGTTCACCAGCGATATGCTGCCGAGCGACGTCCTGGGCGTCACCATTTATAACGCGCAGACCCAGGAGTTTCAGTTCAAGCCGGGCCCGGTTTTTACAAATTTCCTGCTGGCCGATGAAATCAACCGCGCCACGCCGAAAACGCAATCCGCCCTGCTGGAGGCGATGAATGAAGTGCAGGTTACTATCGAGGGGCATTCACACGCGCTCGAGCAGCCGTTCATGGTGGTGGCCACGCAGAATCCGGTGGAGCACCACGGAACCTACCCTCTGCCGGAGAGCCAGCTAGATCGTTTTTTAATGCGAATTCGCATCGGCTATCCGGAACGTGACGCGGAACGGGAAATTGTGCGTGGACCCGAAGGGGCTCGTTCGGAGAACCTCGGTCCGGTGCTGTCCTCCGCCGAGTTGCTGCGCTTGCAGGAACAGGCCGGACAAGTCACCGTCGACGACAGCCTGATCGATTATATGCTCGCCATCGTGGAGAAAACCCGCTGTCACGAATCATTGGCGTTGGGCGTAAGCCCGCGTGGATCGCAAGCCTTGTATCGCGCGGCTCAAGCCCTGGCGCTAGTGGAGGGCCGCGAGTACGTGATCCCGGACGACATCAAGCGCCTGGTGGTTCCGGTGTTCGCGCACCGCATCGCGATCAACGCCCGTACCTCGCTCGCGCAACGCAGCACGGAACTGAGCGAGCGGACTCTGCAAGAGATCATGACGCTGGTCGAGGTCCCGTTGTAGGGAAGCCACTCCCTCACGGTCGTGGTTCTGAAGCGCGCGTGTCCCTGGGGGCTGAAGCGCGCGTGTCCCGGGGTTGTTCTGAACCGCGCACGTCAGTAAGCGGACAATAAGAATTCATGAAAACTGCAATCATCGGCCTGCCCATGGTAGGCAAGACATCGTTATTCACAATTCTCACCGGCGTGCATGAAGCCACCCGCGTCGGGCTCATGGAAGCGCGCATCGGCATCACCAAGGTGCCGGACTCGCGGCTGGACGCGCTGGCCAAGATATTCGAGCCGCCCAAAATCACCCACGCCACGGTTGAATATCTCGACTTTCCCGCCGTCTCCAAGGAAGCTCTGCGCGATCCCAGTTATCTTGCCAGTATGCGCGTGGCGGACGCGCTGGCCCACGTTCTGCGGCTCTTTCAAAGCGACACCGTACCGCACGAAAAAGGATCGGTGGATCCGGTGCGCGATCTGGAAGACGTGGAGATCGAGCTGATCTTGAGCGACCTGGTGGTGGTGGAGAAACGGATGGAGCGGCTCGAAAAAGATCGCAAGAAGATCAAGAGCACGGAGCTGGATCGGGAGTTCGCTCTGCTGGAACGCTGCAAAGCGACGCTCGAGCAAAACGTCGCGCTGCGCACTTTGGAGCTGACGGCCGACGAAGAAAAGCTGATTCGCGGATTCCAGTTCCTTTCGCAAAAGCCGATGCTGTTCGTCTTGAATATCGGCGAAGAGGATGCCGGCCGGCTGCACGAAATCGAAGAAGAGTATCGCAAGGGTCCGCTGGCTGGCCGCACCAACACGGCCGTCACTGCCATCTGCGGAAAAATCGAAGCGGAGTTGGCCGAGCTTTCGCCGGAAGAAGCGCGTGAGTATCTCACCAGCTATGGCCTCAAAGATTCAGCGCTCGATCGGCTGATTTCGGCGACCTATTCCCTGCTCGGTCTGATGTCGTTTCTGACGGCCGGTGAGACCGAGGTCCGCGCTTGGACCATTCCGATGAATAGCCGGGCGCAAGAGGCCGCCGGCGCCATTCACAGCGACTTCGAGAAAAAGTTCATCCGGGCTGAAGTGGTCAACTGGCAGGCGCTCATCGACCACAGCGGTTACCCGGGTGTCCGGGAGAAAGGCCTGCTGCGGCTGGAAGGCAAAGAGTACATCGTCAAGGACGGGGATGTGCTTGTGATCCGGCACGGTTAGTCTTTTCGGGTGCGTAGTTCGGCCGTTGCGACCAAACCAGCGCGATGGCCGCCGCGATCAGGCAGCCCCAAGCAAACCAATCGCCGAAATCGGTGTAGAACGATGTACCGCTGCGAAAGGCGAAATGCATGTGCTCCACCAGTTCCCGATACGGCGGCAGGCGTTCATCGATGTGGCCGGCAGGGTCGATCGCCGCGGTGATGCCGTCGTTGGTGGATCGGATCAGCCAGCGGCTGTTTTCGACCGCGCGCATCCGCGCTATCTCCAGGTGCTGCTCGCGCGCCGCGCTGTGGCCGAAGTAGCCGTCGTTTGAAAGATTCACCAACAGATTCGCGCCGCCTTTCACGAACTGCCGCACTTCATTGGGGAACGCCGATTCATAGCAGATGAAGACACCCAACCGGCGCGCGGCACCCTGCGAAACCACCGGGAAAACGACGATGCGGTTGCCCGGCACAAAATCGCCCGCCTCCTGCGTGATGCGATTCACGAAGCCGAAGATCTTCGGGACGAATTCGCCGAACGGAACCAGGTTGATTTTGTCGTAACGGTCTACCAGTGTGCCGTCCGGCCGCAGCAATACGGCCGAGTTGAGCGGCGCGCCTTCGCGGGTTTGAGCCACCGTTCCGAAAAGAAAATAAGTGTGCGCGCGTTGCGCCAATTGTGTAGCGTCCTGATGAAACCGCGGGTCGCGAAAATAGTAGAACGGGCCGGGGCTTTCCGGCCAAACGATGAGCTGCTCGGAGCCCTCGAGCGAAGCTTCCAGCGACTCCATGATCAGGTGTTCGCGCTCCGCGCCGAAAGAGGCGTAAGTCCATTCCTCCTCTGCCGGAAGGTTGGGCTGAACCACCACCGCGGTCTCGGAGGGTGTTTCAGGGCGCGGCAGATCGGGCAGCAGCAATAGCGCCGGGACGATGGCCAGCCAGTAGAGATTTTTGCGCCCGCGCCGCAGAATCAGAATGGCGACCACCGCGGACATAAGCGCGAAGAGGAACGAAATGCCGTAGACGCCGACGAATGGCGCCATGCGCAATGGCAACGGCATGTCGATGCCTGCGTTGCCCAGCGTGAGCCACGCGAAACCGAACGTTCCATGCGTGCGCTCCAGGCCGGTCCACAGCGCGGCGATGGCGGGAATGGCGTAGCGGGTGCCTAGCAGAACGGCGGCCAGCATGCTGAACAACGCCAGGTGTAGAGCCTTCAAAACACAAAAGAGCGCAAATGTTGCCCAGCTTCCCCAGTGTCCCATGCCGCCGTGGACTTCGAGTACGAACTGGATCCAATAACAGATCGCGAACCAGTAGACCAGCCCGGTGAACTCACCAAGCAGCAGGCGCCACAACGGCCGAGGTTCCAGGGCGAGGGCGATCAGCAGCGGCGCCAGCGCGACGGGTGCAAGCCATGGTAATCCGAAAGCCGGAAAGATCAAATTTGGATACAGCAGAACGAGCAGCATTGCGGATAACAATGCCAGCCCGAAATTGCGGATCGCAGACGTCAATATATATAAAAGTCTCTGTATCGATCAGTATTTCCGCATGATCGGATTCTTGAAGCCCGACGATTCCAGGCCGGTGCGGGTCTGGGCCTGCGTGGGTGCATCCGCGAGCGGACCTACCAAAACTCGGAATATGCCGTCCTTCGGCGCGGGCGCCAGCACCACGTGGAAGCCTTTCTTACCCAGCGCCTCAGCGATGATCTCGGCGTCCGGACGCGCCGTTGCCACCACCTGCCAATACTGGCCGCTGGGCGGTTCTCCCGCGGCGGCGGCATGAACTGGGGGGCGCGCGGGCGACGGCGATGGCTTGGGTCTCAATTCGGTCTCTGCGGGCGCTCGAGATTGGGCTGGCCTGGTGATCTCGGGAGGCGTGGAACTGCGCGCCGGAGCCGCGGAATCGGCTGCCGGTGATGTGGCTGCAGAGGGTGTGGCGGATTCTTCCGCTGGCGCGTCTGTAGTGGAACCGCTCGAGGAGTCCGCCGTCTGCGGCTTGGGCTTTTCATTGCGGGCTGCGTCCACCGTGGCAGGCGACGAGTTGCGGCCAACGACGTAGCCCATGGAGAAGAATACTCCCAACAGGACCACGACGATCAGAAAGACGCTGATCAACTGGCGGTTTCCAAGTACTAACTCAAACTCCCCTTCGTCGTTCTTCGGCAAGATGGCTTTAACCTTCCTTCTTCTCCCCCGCTAACCTATCCAACGCTCTTCCCATTGACGAGAATATATCGATGGGCAACGGGAAAACAACTGTGGTGTTCTTGTCGGCACCGATTTCCACCAGCGTCTGCAGGTAGCGGAGTGTGAGAGCGGCGGGCTGGCGCTGGATCAACTCGGCCGCCATGGCGAGTTTCTCGGCCGCCATGTACTCGCCCTCCGCATGGATGATCTTGGCGCGCCGGTCGCGTTCGGCCTCAGCTTGCCGGCCAATGGCCCGGATCATTTGGTCCGGAAGATCTACTTGCTTGACCTCAACCACGGTTACCTTTACGCCCCAGGGTCCGGTATGCGCATCCAGCACCGATTGGAGCCGGATATTTAGTTTCTCGCGCTGGCTGAGCAGCTCATCCAGCTCCACCTCACCGAGCGCGCTGCGCAGAGTGGTTTGCGACACCTGCGAGGTTGCGTAGAGAAAATTGGAGACCTCCAGCACTGCCTTGGTGGGGTCCAGGACGCGGAAATAGACCACGGCATTTACCTTCACCGTTACGTTGTCGCGCGTGATGACGTCCTGCGCAGGCACTTCCATGGCTTCTATACGCAGAGAGATGCGCACGATGCGATCGATGGGCGCGAAGACCAGTATGACGCCGGGGCCCTTGGGTTGTGGGAGGACGCGGCCCAGGCGGAAAATCACGCCGCGTTCATACTCGGCCAGAATCTTGATGGACGAGAGCAAATAGATCACTACGATCAGGAGAGGAATGATGAGAGTGAGATCCGGCATAGAGCTTTTCTGAGGCCATTTCACTATACACCGCGCTCAGATTGCGCGCCTCCGTCAGTGGTGGTACACGCGGCTTTTAGCCGCGTTTTTCCCGGCGCTCCATAGAAGCAAAGACGCGGCTGAAGCCACGTGTACCAGGTTGCGCCTTAGTGATAAAGTAGGCGGCCAGGAGCCTGAAGGTGACTAGGAGACAAATTGTGAAATCCGCCGCGATCGGCGTTGCCGCAGCCGCCTGGCGTGGGATCGCCAGCGCTCAGGCGCAGGCCCAGGTAAAGGCGCTCGTCTTTGACACCTTTGGCACCGTGGTGGACTGGCGCGGATCCATCGTCGAAGAAGGCCAGGCCTGGGGAAAAGCCAAGGGCATCACGGTCGATTGGGCTGCCTTTGCCGATAAATGGCGGGCCGGCTACGCGCCTTCCATGGACCGCGTGCGAAAAGGTGAAATGCCCTGGACCAACCTCGACCACCTGCATCGCGCGGTGCTGGAGAACGTGCTCACCGAGTTTCACATCGAAGGTCTTTCCGAAGAGGAAAAGGACCATTGGAATCGCGTCTGGCACCGTCTGAAGCCGTGGCCCGATTCGGTCGCCGGTCTCACGCGCCTCAAGAAGAAGTACACCATTGCGCCGCTTTCGAACGGCAACGTTGCGCTTCTCGCCGACATGGCCAAGCACGCCGGTATTCCCTGGGACCTGATCCTTTCGGCCGAACTGGCCCGGCATTACAAACCCGATCGCGAAGCCTACCTCACTGCGGTGAGCCTGTTGGAGCTGAAGCCTGAAGAAGTGATGATGTGCGCGGCCCATTCGGGCGACCTGAGGTCCGCGCGCAGTTTTGGTCTGCGCACCGGATTCATCCACCGGCCCAAGGAATACGGCCCGGCGCGCAAGGCGGACGATGCCAAGCCGGGCGACTTCGACGTGGTGTCCACCGGCATGCTGGATTTGGCGTCGCAACTGGGAGCATAAGCCTACCGGATTGCGCCCGTGCGCACATAAATCACTCCGGACTCGGGCTCGTCAACGGACTGAAGGTGATAGATGCGCGTACCGTCATGGTTCACGGCGAGTGGGCGGGAGCCGCCGTTGGTTCCGCGCGTCGGCGCCGCGGAAAACAAAGGCTCCGGCGCGCTGAATCGCAATTGCTCGCCAGTCCCCTCGACACGAACCGACCAGATCTTTCCCTGATCGTAGTAGAGAATTTCCCTGCCGTCTCTACGCCATACCGGGAAATTTCCGCTGCTGGCGATCTGCCGCCGCAGACCTTTCCCGGAAAGCGGCTGCACGTAGAGTCCCCGCTCAACGAAAGGATGGTAGACGATCCAGCCTGCGTCGGGCGACATCGTAGCGTTTTCCACTCGCTGGCCGACTATCTCGGTGGAGCGCTTGTCGGCGAGCGAATAGATGTACAGCTTGCGTTCGTCACCGTACAGAAGCCGGGTGCGGTCCGGCGAGACATCGTTTATTATTAGTAACTCGCCGCGTCCAGGAATTTCAGCAAGCTGGCGAACCGAGGTCCCGTCGAGAGATTGTTCCAATACCTTCTCGCCTATGCCGGCAATGAGACGGGAGCCGTCCCCAGACCAAAGTTCTCCGATTCCTGCGCCGGCGGAGCCAGCGAAGACGACCCGACCCGGGCCGTTGGCTTCCACGATCCAGGAGCCCGCCTCTCCATGGGCAAACAGGTGCTCCTCGTTGGGAGCAAGATTGACGCTATTCACAGGAGCGGGAACGCCGGCCACTCCGATGCGTTTCCCGTTTCGATCAAAGACCGTCAATTGCGATACCACCGCCGTCCCTCTGCGCCAGGCGATGGTCCCAGCGCCGGAAACGGAGAATTGGGCCTGGCGAGGTCCCGCGGCGGAGGCAACAGCCTCTTGCACTAATTCCGCCTCACCCGCAAGTTTCCGCGCTTTCAGGTCCAGCTTCTGAGAGTAAAGATTGTCATTGCGGACAAACAGAATTCTTCCCCCGCCCGCGGGCGTATAAGCCGCCGCGGTGTCGTTTGCGAACAACAATGTTGGATCGACGGCCTTACCGCCGCGAAGCGTGGCCAGGTAAATCTGCGCTTCTTGAGAGTGCTGAGGAACGAAGGCGAAAAGAAAATCCTGACCGCCTGGCAGGAACTCGGGGTTGTAGAAGCGGCCGTCCTTCAGTCCCGGCACTTCAACCAGGGCCAGGTTGCCTCCCGCGGCAGAAACGCTGTAAAGGCGGAGTGAACTCGGCGAAGAATCGAGCACGGAGAGGAGAATGATTCCCTGTTCGCTCCAGCTTCCGCCCCGTGTTCCAACCAGTGTGTTGGTGACCACTTCGGGCGCGCCTTTGGGCAAACGTATTTTCATCAGTCCGTTTGCTGTTGGAAACGCTACGGATTTGGAATCGGGCGCCCAGAAGGCATCCCCGGCGGGTTGAAATTCCGGCAACGGCTGCGCGTCCAGGGAGTTCAAACTGCGAACGTAGAGCCGAGGATCACTTGCCATAAACAGGACCGCTGAGCCGTCGGGCGAGATTCTATCGACCGCAAGCTGTCCGACGGCTCGCATCTCTTTCCCCAAAGGGGGAACGATGCTCAGTATCACTTCATTCTGCGCGCCGGTTGCCGCTTGCGGGGCTCTTGTCCATCCGAAAACCGCCAAACCGGCCAGCACTGCAGCAGCGGCCCAAGGAATCCACTGGGAGCGGCTTGCCGAAGCGGCCGCAGCCGGCGGGTCTTCCAGCAACCGCCACACATCGCCGATATCGCGCAGCCTCCGCCTCGGATCTTTCTCCAGGCACGACTGCAGCAAGCGGCGCACCTTCACCGGCGCTTGCTGCAGATCGGGCTCTTTGGTTAGCACCGCCGCCAAGGTGTGCGAGATTGTTTCTCCATCGAACAATCTCTTGCCCGTAAGCATCTCGAAGAACACTACGCCAAACGACCAGATGTCCGCGCGCTTATCCACCGGCTTTCCCGACGCCTGCTCCGGGCTCATATACGCCGCAGTGCCCATAATCATGCCTGCCTGCGTGGCCGCTATGGTTAATGTCGGAGAATGCGTCGGGTCGCCTGCCTTTTCAGCGGATGCTTGTGGGACGGCGGCTAGTCCGAAATCGAGCACCTTCGCCACACCCGCGGGCGTGATCATGATGTTGGCCGGCTTCAGATCGCGATGAACGATGCCTTTTTCGTGGGCAGCTTCCAGAGCCTCGGCAATTTGCCTGGCGTAGTTGAGGGCAGTTTCCAGCGGGAGCGGTCCTTCGAGCGTTCGGCCCTCGACGAGTTCCATCACCAGAGCGCGATCTTCAACCCCGTAGATTTGCGCGATGTTGGGATGATTCAGCGCCGCCAAAACTTTGGCTTCGCGCTCAAAGCGGGCCAGACGCTCCGGGTCTTGAGCGAGAGCAGCGGGCAAAACTTTTATTGCTACGTCGCGTTCCAACTTGGTGTCGCGTGCGCGGTACACCTCGCCCATCCCGCCTGCGCCGATGGCCGCAAGAATTTCGTAGGGGCCAAGGCGGGCTCCAGCGGAAAGGGCCATGGGTATTGGAACAATTCTACCTATTCCGCGAAAAGAAATTGGCAGGGATTAACGGAACTTCCGCCAATCCCTGCCAAACCATTACCAGACCAATTTGTTCACCGAGCCGCCGGCAGTCGGCGAGAATCCGCACGAAGGGCCACCATAAGAGGGCACCAGTCCATACCAGCCCGGAGATACAACGTCGAATTTCGGATACCCGTGATATACGGAGTTGTCCTTGAACTTAGTTGATCCGCTCTCGGGGAACTCCGCGCACGATGTAATGCCATACGCTTCCAGAGTGCCGGCATAAGCCCAATTCCACGTGTGCCCGGAGGAGAAAGCGCCCATATCGGAGTATGCGCCGCTGGTGGTGTCTTTGGCTTTGATTTCCCACTTGCCTACCAGCCAGCTTGCAATCACCCAGTAGCTGCCGCCGATCCCGCCGCCCTCGACACAAATGGTGCAACTGGTATATCCAAACTGCAGCATGGGTTGCAGGATCAGATTCTGGGTTGTGTCTTCCAGCCCGTTGAATAGGAAGATTAGCCCGCCGAAAGTGGACGGATCCGTGGGCACCACCCACTGTCCCGTTATCTTGTCGATGTTGTCGCCGGAGCTCAGCGATACCTCTTCTAGAACTGTTTCCACCCAGCCGTTTCCCGTTCCCGGTGCATCCCTATATGCGGCGGCAGCGCCGCCGTGACGTGGACGCGTCCGGATAGGTTCTTCCGGACAGTCGTCGTAGTGGGCTATGAGCGTTCCACCCAGGGTGACGTCGCCGCCCTCCGAGACCCGGGCGCCGTTCGGAATTTCATAGACGCATTCCTGGCGAATGATTGCCCCTGGGATCTGGATCCACCCGGGGTGGTCTTTCAACGACACGGAATCGGCATTCTGCGCGAATGTCAGTTTCTGTGAGCCCGCCACGATCGTCGAGGCAAGGGCGATGCAAATGATTGAGCGTTTCATCGATGTTTCTCCTTGGGAGAGGTTAGAATGTTCTATCGCCTCTCAACTCGATATGCGGGAACGGGCGTCGAATCTTCTAATGGGGCGGGAACAGCTGAACTTCGAGCGTTGAGGATTTTAGTAACATCAACCCCATGAGGCAAGTTCGCTGGATCGTCCTCGTGGGAAGCCTCGGCATCGCTGCCGCCCTGTGGCTTTATGCGGCCAAAACTGACGGCATGATCGTTATCACTGGGCCGAAGGCGTTCACCAATACTGCCTCCCTCAGTCCCGGTTTGGCGCGCAAGATCACCGCGCAGGATCTTCCGCAGCCTCACTCCCCCGCGATGCTGCCGCTGCTCAGGATGTACATCGGTTTCGCCAGGAGCGCCAAGCGCCCTGAAAACGCCATTCCGAAGGCGCCGCCCGGCTTCCAGGTCGGCATCTATGTCGCAAGCGGGCTCACCATCCCGCGGCAAATTCGTAGGGCTCCCAACGGCGACATCTTCCTGGCGGATACCGGCGCCGGAACGGTTCGAATCTTCCGCGGCATCACCGCCGACGGCAAGCCGAAGGAATCTTCGGTGTACGCCAATTTCCCGTCGGCATTCGGCATCAACTTCTATCCGCCGGGACCGAATCCACAGTGGGTTTATGTCACCAACACAACCACGCTGGTGCGATACGCCTATAAGAACGGCGATCTCAAATCCACCGGAGAGCCCGAGAAGCTGATCACCGACATTCCCTCGGGCGGGCACTCCACCCGCGACATTGTCTTCTCCCAGGACGGCAAGAGCCTGTTCCTGGCGGTTGGCTCGGCGTCCAACAACAACGACAACGCGGCCGAATTCCACCGCGCCAATATTCTGGAGTACACGCCCGAAGGCAAGTTCGTCGGCATCTATGCATCGGGTATTCGAAATCCCGTGGGCCTGGCGATCGATCCGGAGACGGGTGAGCTGTGGACCTCCGTGAATGAACGCGACAACCTGGGCGACAACCTGGTTCCCGATTATGTCACCCATGTCGCGCGCGGCGGCTTCTACGGCTGGCCGTGGTTCTACATCGGCGGCCATCAGGATCCGGCCCACGCGGGCCAACACTCCGAGTTGAAGGACAAGGTGATCGTGCCCGACGTCCTGATTCAGGCCCACAGCGCTTCGCTCGGCATGACCTTCTACGATGGCACGATGTTTCCGGCCGAGTATTCGGGGATGCCTTTGCGGCCGAGCACGGATCGTGGAATCACTCTCAGGGATCGGGCCGCGAAGTGATCCGCATCCCGCTCGGGAGGCAAGCAAGGGCCGCGCCACGGGCGTCTACGAGGACTTCCTCACTGGATTCACCACCGATGGAAATGCCTGGGGCAGGCCCGTAGGAGTGGCGGTAGCGGCAGACGGCTCGTTGCTGGTATCGGACGACGGCGCTCACGTGATCTGGCGCGTCAGCTATAGCAGGCAAGTAAGGCTGTGGGATGCGCGCGCGGGGGATCTGTTCCCCGGTCAGCGGTATCATGGGTTTGGATCCCGACGACGGTTGAATCCCGACGACTGTTCAAACCCCAAGCATTGAAACCCGACAACCAATAGATGCCCGCACTTTGCTCTCCTCCGACCACCGCCTCCGAACGGCGCTTGGCGTATCGACTTTTCATGACGGAATCCTTACGCAAGATCCGCGTGACCGCCTCAGTGCTCCCCAGCTCACGCTATTTGACCACCGCCATGCTGGACCAGGTGAATTTTCGTAAAGTTCGCAACCTGGTGGAGCTTGGGTCTGGTACGGGTGTTATCACGCAAGAGATTCTGCGGCGCTTGAACCCAGACTCCCGTCTGTTCGCACTCGAGATCAACCGTAATTTTGTGCGGCACCTGCGGACTTGCTGCCACGATCCCCGGCTGACGGTGCTCCATGTCGATGCTTCCGATCTGCTGAGTCAGTTGGCCGCGCAGAACGCCGGGATGGTCGACGTAGTAATCTCCTCGCTTGGTCTGACCTCAATGGCTTCCGAGCACCGCGCTCGGATTGTCCGCCAGGCGGAAGCTTGCCTGGCCCCGGCTGGCCTGATGATGCAGTTCCAGTACGTGACCTCGCTCACTCCCTTCCCCGATTTCCCCAACCGGCGGCTCCGGCGATTCCAGGAAGGCGAGTTCTTAAGAAGGTATTTCCCGAGCGTCAGCGCGAAGCCCGTGTTCCTCAACCTTCCCCCCGCTCTGGTTTTTACCTGTCGCAAGAATCAGGTTGGATAGTTCATTTCCCTGCGCGTGCCCGGGGCCCAGCGCCGCAGCGATTCCTTCAGACGGTCTTTGTCCACCGGCTTCGTCAGATAGTCGTCCATGCCGGAGGAAAAACACTTCTCTCGTTCGCTTTGAAAGGCGTTGGCGGTAACGGCGATGATCGGTATCGAGGATGAGTCTTCCCCTAAACTCCGTATCTCCTGCGTGGCTTGGAACCCGTCCATCACGGGCATCTGCACATCCATGAAGATCAGGTCGTAGCGGCGGTTCTTGACCTTCGCCACCGCCTCCTCCCCGTTCTCAGCCACTTCGATGGCATAACCAAGATTGATGAGTTGATGGCTCAGTACCTTTTGATTGATCCGATTGTCTTCCACCACCAGAATGGTTCCCCCATTCTGCTCGCGCGGCCGGCCCGGCTCGGTGGCACTGGGCCGCGCTGCAGGCGCTTCGGTTCCCAGGCTCAGCTTCGCCGTAAACCAGAACGTGCTCCCCTGGCCCCGGACGCTTTCAAACCCAACCTCGCCGCCCATCAGATCCACCAGGCGCTTCAAGATAGCCAGTCCAAGGCCAGTGCCGCCGTAGCGCCGCGTGGTGGACGTCTCGGCCTGGCTGAAGCTCTGAAACAGACGCTGTTGCGCGTCCTCCGGTATTCCGATTCCGGTGTCGGAAACCGAAGCGCGCAGAATTACGCACTCGGGCTCCGATATAACGCCGGCCGAAAGAGACACGCGAATCGTTCCGCGATCCGTAAATTTGACGGCATTGGATAGAAGATTGAGCAGAATTTGGCGAACGCGCACCGGATCGCCCGCCAGCAGATCTGGAACTTCGTCGTCGATGGCGACGATTATTTCCAAATCCTTGTCGCGTGCCGCCGCGCTCACCACACTCACCGAATTCAGGACCAACTGCCGTAACTTGAAATTGGTTTTTTCGAGACCGAGCTTGCCCGCTTCGATCTTCGAAAAATCCAGAATATCGTTGATGATCGTCAGCAGCGAAGTGGCGGAGAATTGGATTCCTTCCAGATATTCGCTTTGGCCCGGGGACAGCGGCGTGTCCGCCAACAAAGTCCCCATGCCGATGATGCCGTTCATGGGCGTTCGGATCTCGTGGCTCATCATCGCCAGAAATTCGCTCTTGGCCTGGTTGGCGCGCTCAGCCTCGGCCTTCAATAGTTCTTCCTGCGCCAGTTTGCGGTCCAGTTCCGCCGTTCGATCCGCCACCAGGCGTTCCAATTCGCGCTGACGGCTCACTAGAGACCGCACTCGTCCTCGCCACACGGCGCAGCCCAGAAAAGCGATCCCCAATACCACTGCCGCGGTGAACGCTTTGGTGCGCCACCAGGGGGGCATAATCTCGAAGGAGAAGGCACTGAGCGCGGAGGTCTTGCCGCTCGAGGAATCGACGGCTTGCGCCTGGAATAGATAACGGCCCGGCCCCAGTTCCGGGTAACGAACCGTATGCTCCGCCGTTTCCACCCATTCATCCTCCAAACCAACCAGGCGGTAGCGAAACTTCAGCGCTTTTTCATTGCGAAGAGTCAGGGATGCGAGCGAAACCGTCAGCGGATCGTGTTTCCACGCCAGTTCGCCGTTGTTTCCGAGATCCCTGCTTCCGTATTCGATTTGAACGAACATCGGCGGGGGTGGTGGATTCAGGGGCGGCGCCAGGGGCACCAGGAAATGCGATAAACCGCCGCTGGTTCCGATCCAGACCGAGTGGTCGCTGTCCTCCAGAAACCCGCGGGCGTCTGTATCGTCCCAGATCAGCCCGTCGCCCGCCGTGTACCTCCGCCAGGACGTTCCGTCCAGAATCTCAACCCCGTGATCCTCGCCGAACCAAACCCAACCACGACTGTCCACTCGCAGGAACACCACCTCATTGGACGACAAGTGCGGTTTCGTAAAACCCGCGACATGGCCATTCTGTAACTCAAAGCGCGCTACCCCTATACCGCCGCCGTTAATCCACAGCCCACCGGTTTTGTCGATCGCCATGTCCCCCAGGTGTTGGCCGAGCTTGGCAGCTGAGATGTCCAGGCGGGTCCAGTTGGGGTTGTCGAAGCGAAACAAATACCGCTCGGAGATGGCCCAGATCCGATTCTTTGAATCCTCCGCCATATCCTCGATCTTCAGGCTCCCCGCGGCGCCCGGCGCCGGATGAAACTCGGCTCGGCCGTGACGGCGTTCACTCAGAAAGAGCCCGTCTTCGGTAGCAGCCCAGACGCGATCCCGCGAATCGACGAACACGTGCGAAGTGGAGGGCAAAGTAAGTTCCCAACCATGCAGCGTTGCTACGTCAATCTGGATCAACTTGCCTTGAAATGTCGCCGCCCACAGAAAACCGTCTTTCGAAGTCGCCAGCGACAAGCATCTGGAAGGCGAATCGATTCCCGATTCCGACCATGACCGGAACCTCGAGGAGCCCGGCTCAAGTATGCTCAGCCCATGCTCATCGGCGACCCAGATTCGCCCGCGGGAGTCCTGTTCCAGAGCCCAAATCTCGTCGCTGTGCAGACCTTGCCGGGTGGTCCAATGTTCCCAATCGCCGTAACCCAGCCATTTCCGAATTCCGTGACCGAGCAGGCCGAACCAAACGTTGCCCTCCCGATCTTGGAAAATGCACGAAACGGTTCCCTTTCCGAAGCCCTCAGCTTCTGAAACGATCTCCCACTGGCCTCCCACATAACGGCCTACATCGGAGCCGAAACTGGCGAGCACCGCTCCCGCCCGATCTTCCGCGAGACTAAGATACGTAACGTCGCTCGGCACCTGTCCCGCGGGGTTGCGAATCTCGAAGTTCTTATGGCCAGGGGCCAACACTGCAATATACTTGGGTCCGCGCGCCCATAACTCGCCATTGGACCGCAGCAGGAGACATCGCCAGATATCCTCAGGTAAGCCGGACGATGGTCCGTACTTCAGCAGTTTCCCCTGGGAGATCTCACACAAGCTTTTTCCGCATCCGACCAAGACACTGCCGTCTGGTTTCGCGAGCACGCTGACGACGGAACTTGGGTCCATTTGGTCGTTCTTGCCGCTGAACTGCAGCGGCCTGGCCTGCCACGAACGCCCACCGTCCCGTGGATCGATCATGGACTTGACCACCATCACCCCAAGCTGGGTGACGGCATAGACCTGGCCATCCGGCGCGCTTGCAAGGGTTGAATCGTAGGGAATTCTTAGATTTTGATGTTGATAGGTAACCGTCGAAAAGCTGCGCTGGCCGGTACTGAAAGCCAGGCCGTCACGCGTTCCAACCCACAATCGACCATCCCGGTCCAGGCTCAAGGCTCTGACAAAACCACTGGGCAAGCCTTCTTTCTCTCCAAACCGCCAAAAACGCGAGCCATCGTATTGATAGAGGCCGCTCTCCGTGCCGATCCAAAGAAAGCCGGAACGGTCCTGAAGCAGACAATTGACGCTCAGATTTCCCAGTCCGTCGACATAATCCTTGAAGGAGTACTGCTGTCCTACGCAGACAACTACAGACCAGGAAAATATCAGGGAATAAAGCGCCGCTCGCTTTATGGACGTAGCCATGCTCTTGATTTATCGACAACTGCACGCAAATAGATGATAGGAGGGTTGTACTGGTTGGGCCGCCGGCGGATGCGCACTTTATCCGCGGGCTGGGTCGAATTTCAGACTTCGTATCTCAACTTCGGAAGGATTGCAGCGCCGGTTCTTTACTCACCAGAGCTTTATCGATCGAACACGACCCGACGTTTCGAATCGCGGAAACAATCACCGAGGGCTGGAAAGATTCCCTATACAGACGCTGAGCCCTCGCTCCCAGATCGCGGGCCAAGGCCGGACTGTCCTTGAGAAGTTCCAGTGCTTCCCGGATCGACTGCGGTGTTGCGCTGGGAAACAGCATCGTTTGGCTGTCCAACAGCATTCGATCGGTAGTGGGGCTGGCGGTAGTGACCACGGGCACACCAGATGCAAGCGCGGCGATCAGAGTCCCCCGAGCCGCCGATGCGCCGTCCGGATAAACCTGCAACAGGGCGTCACATCTCTGCATGTGTTGGGCAACCTCGGTGACGCGCAATCGCCCGGTGGATCCGATCCGATCGGCCGCTTGAGGATATTGCTTCGCAAGCGAGTGGCGAAACGCTTCTCCTGGCCCGAGTAAAGCTACCGCCATGTTCGGATTCTCCAGGACGCTTCCGATCACCGGCGCCAGAACCGCGCGAATCTCCGAATCGAAATTGGAGAAAATGCCTATCGTGAAGAACCCGCCGGGAACGGTTTCAGTGCGAGCGTGCGGACTAACCGCGCGATAGGTTTCCGTCGGAATATTGCTGCAGATCCGCAACATGCTCAGCGGCGTCTCCTCGCTGCCCAAGGTCTGAAGCAAAGCCAGATGCTGGTCGGTAGACGTGAAGGAGTGGCGAACGGAGCGAAGAACGGCCCAAGCCATGGCGCGGTGAACCATAGCCAGCACGTGATGCCGCAATGGTTGGCCGCTCCGGAAAGGGAACGCAACCTCGTGAAACATAACGCAGACATTATGCTTCCGTTGCCTGAAAATCCACCAGCAGAAGGCCAGGTTCATGCTTTTCCACCCGTACATGTGCGGGACGTATTGAATCAATATATTGCGCGGCGCGGCGTAAGATCGGAGCCGCCAATCGAGTTCGTTGAGCCATCGCCGGCCAAACCCTTTCGGCAAAGCGTGAACCTGCGCGGCATCCGGCTGGACGCACTCCAAGTGAGTAACCGGCGACCAAACATGCACCTGGTCACCGCGTTTGGCCATTTCCTGTGAGACTTGGAAGGTATAATCGCTGACACCACCCAATTGGGGCGGGTATTCACCGGTTATGATGTGCCACTCCAATGAGCTCCTCCTCCGCGATCACAAGTCGAGAAAATTGCGACGCTCGCCAGCTAAAGGATGATAACAATTCCCGGTGAAATATCGCTAGATCCTCAGTCCCAATTGGTGGCTCGCGGGGTACTACTAGTTTGCTGCAAATCTGCCCGCAATGGAGGACGCAGGAACCGCTCAGGTGACGGCAAACAGACAAGATCGCCCGGCCAGGATGGGAACCTCTACTGAACGCCGGAGGCCCGCTCGCGCTGTCCCATCCCCATAATCGCGCTTCGTTCCCAATCGCGAAACGTACGAGCGATTGCGTGCAGCCTGGCAACGGACTTCCGGCAATGCTCGCATGCCTCCAGATGTTGAACCACCACTTTCTTGCGCCGGACGCCCATCTCGTTGGAGACGTAGCGCCTCAAGGCGCGCTCCGCTGGATGACAAGTGGATTTATCGGGCTCGGATGCATCTAGTATGACGGGCGGCCTCAGTTCCGGCTTTGGTTCCATGGAAGCATTCATGCTGAAGTGAAGGCATTTCGAGCGCCATCGCAAGAGTGTTTAGATTCAATGGGGACCGATTAGGGACGGGGGAAAGTCCGCAACCCGCCGATCGCTGCCTGTGGGATTTCACGGAACAGTAGAACTATTCGCCGCTCTTTCCTATAGCGCCCCCACACGACGGCGCCCCGCAGGAGCAGGGAAACGTCCGGACATCCTTGTCGAAGTTGTAGTTGACGGTCAGCTCTTCGCCCGGCTTGATGGTGCGCAGGCTCACATAAAGAACATGGCCCTTCATGATGCGGCTCACCAGGTTGGGATTGCAGCTATGATTGATGATCTCGGCGCCGCTGCCACCCATTGAGCCATCCAGCGTCCAGTAGGGGTCCACGGCGAACAAATAGGTATAGTCGCCATCGCCGCGAATCTTCGCTTCCTTCCGATTCAGGCGCTTGCCGGTGTACTCGATCACCTTACGATTGGACGGAATACGCTGCCCGGCGAAAACTCCGTATCGATGAATCTTGGAGCGCCGGATCAGAAGCTTGAAACAGGCGAACTTCTCATTGATCCTGGGCGCTTTCACTAAATCGGTTCCCATAGGAGAATCCATTTTAGCGAACTGGAGCCCTACGGTCCTTAGCTGGGTCCCTATTGCTTTGTACCCGATCGGCCGATGAATAGGGTGTCCAACCTAGGACGAATACAGGAGGCGCCGTATGCCCACAACCGACTGCGCAACCGAAACATCGCTGCCACCTTCGCCCAGTGAAGACTTCCAGATCGAGGCCATCGACGGGGGTTACGGGGGAACTTCGAAGCTGCTCAGAGGCTTGTTTTTCGGGTTCGCCGGCACAGTGACCATTGGGCTGGCCCTGGCAACCTGGTATCTTTGCGTTCGCATCGTAGCGGCCGACCAAGCCGCGCAGCCAAGCGCGCCAGTGGCCGCGCCCGCCATTTCCACTCCGGCCCCTCCGCTCTCGCCATCGGCGGCGGTTACTCCGCACACAGCTACGGAAGATTCGATGGCGCAGGCCTTTTGGTACACGGTGCCTCCGCCCGTGGACCTCTATTTGCAAGTGGGCGGCCTGGGGCCCAAACAAGACGCCGATTTCGTGAGATCGCTCCAATCCAGGGGATTTCACGCCCAGATTCAGAATCGGGACGCCGGTAATGCTCGCATTCTGATTGGTCCTTATTCCACCCACACCGAGTTGGAGCAGAGGCAGCGCAAGCTGCAATCGGAGGGTGTCCTGGCCGTCGAGACCGCGTACTGACGAGTTTGTGTGAAAACTACGATCAACCGCTCCCTTCGGTCACGGCTCAGTATCCACAGTCCGGCAAAATCACAGCGTTTCGGAGCCTCGACCAGACGGAGCGGTCAATGCGGACGGTTTTCACACACCCTCTGACGCTCACGGGCCGGTGCAAACTCGGATCGGTGGATGGGATTATGGCGATTCTGGTATCCTCAATTTTGGCGGAGAGGTTGGTCTGAAAATGCGCCCACCGCCGAGCGTTGCGCCACGCGATGTAGGGGACACAACGAGCATTTCAATGCAAGACCAGGTGCCGATGTCCCTGAAAATACGAGTTCGCACCGCTCGTGGCCCCAGCCGTTCGGCTATCGGGCGCGGATATCGCATTCACCCCACGTCTTTCATTCTTTCCATCGTCTTTCACGTTGTGGCGGTGTCCGGCTTGCTGTTGCTGCCGCGGCATGAAACCGCGGATCAGGCGCACAAAAGACCAATCTACGACGAACTGATCAAGCCGGTAGAAAAGAAGATCGTCTGGTATAGCCCTCCCAAGAGAAAACTGCCGGACGTTTCGGCACAGCAGAGAATTGGAACGTTCCCTGCGCCGCGAGCTCCCCTGAAGTCGCCCACCGCGATTATCGCGACCGCGCCCAAACCCAAGTCGGTGAAGCAATTCATCTGGCAGCGAATACCGAAAGTGGAGATCCGTCAGGACCTGCCCGCGCCCAATCTGATCTCGCAGGCCGCGATGTCAATCCCGCTGCCGCCTCCGCCGCCGGAGCCCAGGCCGAAGGTCGATAAACCAGATACGCAAGGCGTGAAAGCGCTGCAGCCCAACATCTCGCCGCCTGCCCCGAATGGCGACGTGAACAAAGCCGCCCAAGCCAACACCCAGCCAGTGGAGATACCGAAGCCGCGCAAGGCTTTTGTTCCGCCGCCGCCCTCCCAGCGCCCGGCTCGCCTGGCGATTCCAGTGCAAACCGCTGATGTTCCGCTGCCCGATGCAAACATTACTGGAGCTTCCACCGCGCGAGCGGCACTGCCGGACGGCATCGGCGCACCGTCGTTCTCCAAAGGGGCGCCGCCGCCTCCCACTGCTCCTCCCGGCCCCGCCAATGCAGCGGGCAACGGCAAAGTGGACATCGCCGTGGTCGGCTTGCACCCCAACGATAAAGGGCAAGTACCGGATGGTTCGCGTCCCGGCCAGTTTGCCCAGGCGCCTACCGTGGGCGAGATAGCGACGGGCGAGGTAAAGGGCGGCATCGGAGTGCCGAATCTCACGATTCATGACGGCGGAAAGGCAGTGCCGCCTCCGCATGTCGATGCTCCCCGAAAGGTGGTGCTCTATGCCGACCGCCTGCGCAGTCTGCCGGTCTCCACACTGTCGGTTCCGCTGCATCCGGCCTCGCGTACCATCCCGGCTTCGATCGAAGGAAGATTCCGGGGCCGCAATGTATACACCATGGTGATTCCGATCGAGAATCTGCCTGAGTACAGCGCCGACTGGATTATATGGTTCTCCGAGCACGATTCCCAGCCCGGCGCCGGCGCTGCTCTGAATGTGCGTGCGCCCGTTCCACTGCGCAAGTTCGAATCGGTGGAGCCGATTCCGCCCGGCGCGAAAACCGAGTTGCGGGTTCAGCTGTCGGCGGTCATCACCAAGGCTGGCAAGCTGGAGGTGCGCGCTTTGCTCAGGAATCTCACGCCCGCGCTCGAAAGCGCAGTGCTTCGAGATGTGGAATCGTGGGAGTTCAAACCTGCCACGCGCGACGGAGTGCCGGTGGATATTGACGTTGTTCTCGAGATCCCCTTCAGCCTCCCGCCGCAGATAGCGCAAAGATCCGCGCCCTGACAACACGGATTTCTCCCCCCGCAAGTCCCTGAAAACAAACCCAGCAGAAGAAGGTACCGGTACAGAGAGGCGTCGGGTCATGACCAGCGTCTTATTGCCCATCCACGCCTTGAACCGTAATCTGAAACTGCCCATGAAAAGCACATCAATCCTCGGAGCCGGATTAGCGCTCCTATTCATAACTTTCGGCGCAAATGCCGACACCCTGATACTGAACTCCTACAACTTTCAGCTCGCCGGTGGCGGAGGCGGGGCGTCGGCCACGCTGAACGGCGTGCCGGTGGAAATCTATTGCGATAATTTCGACGACGAGATCTACGTCCCATCCACCAACACGGCTAACGTAACAACACTCGGAACCAGCGCGAATTTGAGCGAAACGAGATTTGGCAGCGTCGCGCAAACCGGCTGGACCACCATTACGTTGAACGATGGCAATACCGCGCTCGATAACGCGGATGATGCCTTCCTTAACGATCCGAACGGATCCACCCCCGAAGCCGGATCCACGGCCTCGGCGCGATATGAAATGGCCGCATATCTGGTGTCCCTCTACAACGTAAGCCAAGGGAGCACCACCGCCAACAATCAGATTCAGGAAGCCATCTGGACCCTCCTGGACCCGGCCGCGGAAGGACCGGTCATCGATCCATCGGGCGTAAACCCCGACAGCTACCTGGAACAGGCCGTGAACTGGTACAACAGCATGAGCGGGAACCAGAGTGCGCTGAACAGCTTCTTGTCGCAATTCAGGATCGTCAGCGACCCCAGCATGACTGGATTAGGAAATGGTGTGGGTGTCGGCGGGTTTCAGGAGCAGATCATCATGACTCCGACCCCGGAGCCGCGCGAAGGGGTGCTGTTACTCCTGGGTCTGCTACTCGGTGGCTTCGTGGTGGTCCGGCGGAATCGGAACGCTAGCGGAACCCCGGTTGGCAGCCTCTAGTCATCCTGTAAGATGTTACATGCAAACGATGGACGCTAGGGTACTACGTGTAGTTGCAGACAAACCGTACTAGTACGGAATGCATCGAAATGTTCTTGGTTTTAAGTAAGTTCGGGTGTGAAATAGATAGGGACAGGCTGAGGTCGAGCGAATAAGAATTTCTCGCAAACCTTCAGTTTGGAAGCCGCAACGTTTTGCACCCTCAGCAAGGCAGTGTTTTTAAAGGATTAGGAGAATAGTTTGTTTCTCATACTAACGCTCGGTGCTCTCGCGGTTGTCCTGGCGCTGGTTCTCACCCCCCTGGTGCGCGACTATGTCGGCCATTGGGGCTTTCTGGATCATCCGGATGGAGTTCGCAAGAAACACGCAGCGCCGGTACCTCGCGTGGGCGGAATCGCTATCGTTCTCTCATACATCATCACGTTCGCCATCGCTTTGGCTCTGCCGTTTACTTATACCAATCACCTGCACCGCGCTCTTCCTGAAATTGTTCCTCTAGCTCTGGTTGGATCGGTAGTGTTCATGACAGGCGTGCTTGACGACCTGATTGGCTTGGCCGCCTGGCAGAAATTAGCGGGAATTGTCGGTGCCAGCGTGCTGGCGTACTTTGCCGGTATCCACGTGGACGTCCATTTATTGCACGGGCTGCCGCAATGGCCCTGGCTTGGATTCGCGATCACGGTGCTTTGGCTGGTGGGCTGCACGAACGCCTTTAACTTGATCGATGGGATGGACGGCTTGGCTGCGGGTTTGGGCTTGGTAGCGGCCGTGACGATGCTCATCGCCGCTTTGACGCAGGGCAATCTGCCGCTGGCTTTGGCAACCATGCCGCTGGCCGGCTGCCTGCTCGGGTTCCTACGATATAACTTCAATGGCGCTTCCGTCTTCCTGGGCGATAGTGGAAGCCTGCTGATCGGTTTCATGCTGGGCTGCTATGGCGCCCTGTGGAGCGAAAAATCGGTTACGTTAGTGGCGCTCACTGTACCGCTGCTGGCGGTTTCCATTCCATTGATCGACGTAGTGCTGTCGATTCTGCGCCGTTACCTGCGAAACCGGCCGATCTTCCAAGCCGACCGGGGGCACATCCACCACCGGCTTCTGGATCTCGGTTTAAGCCCCAAGAAAGCAGTGCTGACGATGTACGGCATTTGCGCCGTGGTGGCGGTGTTATCGCTGCTCGCCAGTGCCCTGCACAATCAGTTCAGCGGATTGATCGTCATCGTGTTCGGCGGGGCCGTTTGGATTGGCATCCGCCAGTTGGACTACGCCGAATTTGCTTCGGCTAGCCGCATGTTCCTGGGTGGAAAATTCCGCCGGATCATCGACCTGGAAACCCGCATGGCCGATTTTGAAAGCTCGCTTTCCAAGGCCGCCAGCGTGGAAGATTGCTGGGTTCTGATTCGCGAGGGCAGCCAGGGTTTTGGATTTCACGAAGTGCGAATGAGCCTGGGCGGCAGCGTTTTCGAAGAGCTTTCCTCGGGCCCCGCGAAGCCGCGCTGGCAATTGAGAATCCCGCTGTCCAGTTCGCAATATGTGAATTTCTCGCGGGATTTCGATTCCGCTGTGAACCCGCTCGTGTTGAGCGCCTTTGTCGAAGCCGTGCAGCGCGGGCTGGAAGCCAGAACCCTGGCCCCGGCAACCGAAGTCATCCGCATGCCCGCGGTTACGGTGGGGCGTTACTACACCGCCGCTGCATCCAAGGCAAACGGCAAGCTGGAGAGCTTGGCGCGTTAAGAGAATTCAGAAGTCAGAATCCCGCAGCCGATCCGCGCCGGACATAATCCATCGTTGACGTCCCTACCAGGTGGTAGCCTATGAAGTTGGTGGCCGCTCCAACCGCCCACCCCTTCGAATGAAACTGGCGATCACGGGAATCTGCGGCTTCGTTGGAAGCTCGCTGGTCCAGGGCCTGCTGGAGCGTCGCGAAGGAATCTCTATCTGCGGCATCGACAACCTCATGCGGCCGGGATCCGAGTTGAACCGCGCGCGCCTTCGCGAATGGGGTGTTTGGGTGACGCATGGCGATATCCGCATGCCGAGCGATTTGGAATCGCTGCCGGCCGTGGACTGGGTGATCGACGCCGCGGCGAATCCGAGCGTGCTGGCGGGCACTGGGACAGCCTTCAGCAGCCGGCAACTGATGGAGCATAATCTGGGCAGCGTGATCAACGTGCTGGAATACTGCAAGTTGCATCAGGCGGGCCTGCTGCTGATGAGCACCAGCCGCGTCTACTCCATTCCGGCGCTGACGTCGCTGCCGCTGAAAGCGGTTGGAGACGCATTTTGTTTGGATGAAGCGGCCAATTTACCCGCGGGCGTCTCGGGCCTGGGAATCGGAGTGGACTTCTCCACGCGAGCGCCCATTTCGCTCTACGGCAGCACCAAACTGGCGGCCGAGGCCCTGGCGCTCGAATGTGGCGACGCGTTCGGCTTTCCGGTTTGGATCAACCGCTGTGGCGTCCTGGCCGGGGCAGGGCAGTTTGGCACACCCGATCAGGGAGTGTTCTCGTACTGGATTCATGCTCACGCGCGCCGCCGGCCGCTCCGCTTTATCGGCTTCGACGGCACGGGCAAACAAACTCGCGACGTGTTTCATCCGCGCGATCTCACGGTTCTCGCGGACGCTCAAATGAACTGCCGGCGCTCGGGCGGGCAGCGCATCTATTGCGCCGGAGGAGGCCCATCGAACGCAATTTCGCTCGCGCAGCTGACCGCCTGGTGCGATCGGCGCTTCGGCAAACACTCGCCCACCGCGGATGTCCGTCCACGGCCCTACGACATTCCTTGGGCGGTGATGGATTCAAGCGACGCTCAACGCGATTTTGGCTGGCGGATCGATTTCCCACTGCAAAATATTCTGGAAGAGATCGCGCAACACGCCGAGAGCGACAAGGATTGGCTAGAAATAAGCGGGGACCCGCTCGAAAGAAGCGCTCCGTGAAACAGCGCCGTCCCCAGCCTCAGGAGCCCATCCAGCTGCTCTCCATCGTGATTCCGGCTCGCGATGAAGAAGGCCGCGTAGGCGCCACCGTCGAGCATCTCTATGTGGAGCTGCGGCTGCACCTCATCGAGCACGAGATTGTGGTGGTGGACGACGGCAGCACGGACGGAACCTGGGCAACCCTGCAGCAGGCCATGCGCCGGGTGCCCACCTTGCGCCCGGTCCAGAACACCGGCGAGCACGGCTTCGGCAGAGCGATCAGCTATGGCCTGGACCAGGCCCAAGGCGATGCGATGGTGGTGATGATGGCGGACGAATCGGACGATTGCCGGGACGTGGTCCGCTATTGGGAAGTGTTGAACCAGGGCTGGGACGCCGTGTTCGGCTCGCGCTTCGTGCGAGGCGGCGGGGTGGTGGATTATCCACGCCACAAGCTGATTCTGAACCGACTGGCAAATCTGTTCCTGAGGATCATTTTTCGCGTCCCGCTGAACGATTTCACTAATGCCTTCAAGGCTTACCGCCGAAAGGTGATAGAGGGCTGCCAGCCATTTCTGTCTCCGCACTTCAACCTGACTATCGAGATCCCGCTCAAGACCATTGTGCGAGGCTACTCTTGGACCGTGATACCGATCACCTGGCGGAACCGGCGCTCGGGAGTGTCCAAACTCAAGATCCGGGAGATGGGCAGCCGGTATTTATTCATCGCCTTATATTGCTGGCTGGAGAAGTATTTCTCTCGCGGAGACTACGTCAGAAAGAACGAGACCGTGGATGCTGATCACGAGGGAGCCGGTCCGCTTGCTGACGCGCGCGGTTCAGAACCGCGAGCCGGTCCGCTTGCTGACGCGCGCGGTTCAGAACCGCGACCGTGAGGGAGCGTTCCCCTAAAATGGAGAGTCTATGAGAATCATTGTTACTGGAGGCGCCGGGTTCATCGGCTCTGGCTTCATTCGCCTTGCTCTTGAGAATCGGTCGCTCGAGATTGCCAACGTCGACAAGTTAACCTACGCCGGCAATCTGGAGAATCTCGAGTCCATCGCCGGGAATCCCCGCTACCGCTTTTTCAAGGCCGATCTCTGCGATCTGGAAGGGCTGCGTCGTATCTTCGATGAGGTAAAGCCGGAGGCGGTGGTGCACTTTGCGGCCGAAACGCATGTGGACCGCAGCATTTTCGCTCCGCAGCCGGTATTTGAGACCAATCTCCGCGGCACTTTTAACCTGCTCGAAACCATGCGGGCACAGCGCGTCGGACGCTTCATCCATATTTCCACCGACGAAGTGTATGGCAGCCTGGAGGCGCCGCTCGAAGCCGACGAGCAGTTTCCGCTGCAACCGAGCAGTCCCTACTCGGCTGGCAAGGCCGGTTCGGACCTGCTCGCTTTGAGCTATCACAAGACCTACAAGCTGCCTGTCATCGTGACGCGGGCATCCAACAACTATGGCGCCTGCCAGTTTCCCGAGAAGCTGATCCCGCTCATGATCACGCATGCCTTCGATAACAAGCCGCTGCCGGTGTATGGCGACGGAATGCAGATTCGCGATTGGCTCTACGTGGAAGATCATTGCCGCGCCATTCTGACGCTCCTGGAAAAGGGACGCGATGGCGAGATCTATAACATCGGCGGCAATCGCTCTCTTCCGAACAAGACGGTGGTGGAACAGATCCTCGCGATCACCGGGAAACCATCCAGCCTCATCGAATACGTTACGGATCGGCCGGGGCATGATCGCCGTTATGCGCTTTCGAGCGAGAAGCTGAGCCTGGAGACGGGCTGGAAGCCGCAAATGGACTTCGAGCGTGGTTTAAAAGCCACGGTGGATTGGTATCGCTCCAATCCCGAATGGATCGCACACGTCCGCAGCGGCGAATATCAGTCCTATCACGACCAGAACTACGCGAATCGGGTTCAAGAGCTGCGGGAAATCTCCCGATAGCTGTTCGGGTGCAACAGTTTTGGGGAGGTATAATAAACAGCACATGGGCGGTCACGAGAGCAGCTCTCATAGAGTAAAGGTGTGCGCTAAGGTGTACAAGCGGTGCGCCAAGGTGTACAAATGAAAGGTGTTGTTCTCGCTGGGGGCACCGGCAGCCGCATGTTCCCGCTCACCAAGATCACCAACAAGCATCTCCTTCCGATCTACGATAAACCAATGATTTACTACCCCATCCAGACGCTGGTGGATGCGGGAATAAAGGAGATTCTGGTGGTGACGGGCGGCCGAAATTCGGGCGATTTCCTGCGCCTGCTGGCGAACGGCAAGGAATTCGGCCTGAAGCACCTGGACTACACCTACCAGGAAGGTGAAGGCGGAATCGCGGACGCTTTGGGCCTGGCCGAACATTTCGCCGACGGCGGCCCCATTTGCGTCATCCTGGGCGACAACATAATCGAGCGCAGCATCCGGCACATGGCCGAAGACTTCAGGCGGCAAAAAACCGGCGCGAAGATCCTGCTCAAAGAAGTCCAGGATGCCGAGCGCTTCGGAGTGGCGGAGGTTCGCGACGGACGCATTGCGGGGATCGAAGAAAAGCCCAAGAGTCCCAAATCCAATTTCGCGGTGACCGGCATCTACATGTACGACGAAACTGTGTTCGATAAAGTGCGCCAGTTGGTGCCTTCCGGCCGCGGCGAACTGGAGATTACCGATGTCAACAATGCCTACATTCGCGAGGGAACCATGACCTACGCGCATCTGGAAGGATGGTGGACGGACGCGGGAACTTTCGATTCGCTGCTGCGTGCCGGGAACCTGGTGGCGGAGACCAGGCAGCGGGCCGCTGCCGAGGGTTCAAAAGAGAGGCACCCATGAGCTCCATCGCTCGCGAGCAGGCTGGCGCGGAGGTGGCAACGCCGGTGTGCGAAAAAGGAATCGGCAAGGTCATCGTGGCGCCCGATTCGAAAGACCTGATTTTGGGCGTGCGGATCCACCCCTATCCGGTGTGGCCGGACGATCGCGGCTATTTTCTCGAAGTGGCGCGCATCGGAGAGGGCTTCACGCAAGAGTTTCCGAAAGAGACCACGCAGGTTTCGGCCGCGCTTAGCTACCCCGGCACTATCAAGGCCTTTCATTTTCATCGCCGGCAGACTGATTGTTGGGTTCCGGTGCATGGCATGCTCCAGGTTGCATTGGTGGACTTGCGGCCGGATTCGCCTACCTTCGGCGCCCGCAATACCCTGTACGTGGGGACGCTTCGGTGCTGGCAGTTGCTGATCCCGCCTGGCGTTGGGCATGGCTATAAGGTGATTGGAACCTCTCCCGCGCTACTGGTTTATCTGACGGATCGTTTTTACGATCCGCAGGATGAAGGTCGCATTCCGCACGACGATCCCAAGATTCAATACGACTGGGAGCTGCAGCACAAGTAAGGAAGGTACCCGCGGCTTCGGTACACGCGGCTTGAGCCGCGTTTCGCCACGGTATGCACGGCTTCAGCCGCGCTTCGCCAAATCGGGCGACAACCGCCGCGCGCCCGGAGAAACGCGGCTGAAGCCGCATGTACCAATCGCCGCCTGGACCTCACTTCATAACTCGAGTTGTGCAAACATGATTTATGAAATCACGCCCGCTCCCGGCTCTTGCCCTGCTGCTCCTTGTTAGCTCGCTCCTTCCAGCCGCTGACTACACTTTGAAAGTCACCCCGCAGACCATCGCCTGGGGCTATTATTGGTCGGCCGCGAAACCGGTGCTTACTGTTCGATCCGGCGACACTGTCGAGATCCAAACCGTCTCGGGAAATCCCGATCGGCTGGTGGAAGCCGGATGGCCGGCGGACCAAATTCCGCCCGCGCTGCGCACCATCTATAAAGAGATCCCGCAAGATCAGCGCGGACCCGGTGGGCATCTGTTGACCGGACCTGTCGCGATTGAAGGCGCCGAGCCCGGCGACGTCCTGGAAGTGCGCATTCGCGAAATCCGCATGGACGTTCCCTACGCATACAACACCTTTCGCAAAGGCTCTGGCTTCCTGCCCGACGAGTTTAACGATTACAGGATGAAGATCATTCCCTTGGACCGTGAGCATAAGGTGGGCACCTTTGCCCCGGGCATTGAGCTTCCGCTCAAACCGTTCTTCGGCAGCATGGGCCTGGCGCCGCCGCCTTCCGCCGGCAAGGTGAACAGCGCTCCGCCCGGTATTCACGCCGGCAATCTGGACAATAAGGAGTTGGTAGCGGGAACCACTCTGTTCATTCCGGTGCACGCGCACGGCGCGCTGTTCGAAGTTGGCGACGGTCACGCCGGCATGGGAAACGGCGAAGTGGACATCACCGCCATGGAGACCTCGCTCACCGGCGTCTTCCAGTTCATCCTGCATAAGGATATGCATCTCACCTGGCCGCGCGCGGAGACGCCCACGTATTGGATCACCATGGGACTCGATCCCGATTTGACGGAAGCCACCAAGATCGCGGTGCGCGAGACGATCGATTTCCTGATGAACGAGAAGAAGCTGAGCCGGGAGGACGCCTACATGCTGGCGAGCGTCGCCGTCGATTTCGACATCACACAGTTAGTGGATGGGACTAAGGGTGTCCACGGCATGATTCCCAAGAGTATATTCAAGGGAAGCAACTGACGAAGGCAGCCGAGACTTACTCATAATACTCGGGCGCCTTCTTCAGCTTTTGGTTGCCCAGGAAATCGTGCTGGATCCACAGCTGCGCGCCGGTCTTCTTGAGGAAAATCTCCAGCTTGGCTCTCGACGCGGCCGTTTGTTCCTTATTGAATTCGGCCACAGGCAGGCGATGCAGCGTACGCTCCTCCGGATAATGATACAGGTCGCCACTCAGCACCACGGGCCCGGTCTTGGCCAGCTTCAGAAACAGCACCTGGTGGCCGGGAGTGTGGCCCGGCGCGGATTTGATGATCACCGTTCCATCGCCAAAGACATCATAATCGTCTTCATCGATAATCACGGTCTTGCTGTTCTTGAGCAGGTTGTAATTGGCGGGGTCCGACCGCGGAATGGGTTCGCTCGAGAACATGCGATCCCGCTCTACCTTGCGAACCAGCCAGATGGAGCCGGCGAAGGAGTTCGCATTCGCCATGTGATCGCCGTGATAATGCGACATGGCCAGAAACTTGATGTCCGCCGGCGTATAACCCACTGCCGCGAGTTGCGGAAGCAGTGGCTTGTCCTGCGTAACAACGCCAGCCTTGGCAGGGCCCCCGCCAGGCGGGAACGCGCGATCGGGAATGTCGCCGTTGTCCCACATCAGGGCTCCTTTGGGGTGGACAATCAGCAGGCAGGGAATGGCCATTTCGGTTGAGCCCACCTCTTCCTTCTTCAACGAATACGCATCCACGGTGGTGGTGTGAATGGTTCCGCAATCGAAGATGTAGAGCCGAAGAGATTTTGGGGCTTTGGGGCGCGGCGCCGCTGCCAACGACGCGATGGTCAAGCACGCACCCAGCAGGATCGCAATGGACTTGTTCATAAACACGATATAGTCTACACCTGTGCGACTTACGATTCCTGAAGCCCGTCAACTTGCCGAGCGCGTGATGACGGTGCTGGGGCACGACGCGATGGATGCCGCGCTAATCGCGGACCACCTGATCGATTGCGAGCTGCGCGGACTCAGCTACGGGGGCTTGGCGCGAGCCATCAGCATCGCCGAGCGGATCGAACGCGAGGGTGACCATCGCCGCCCAGTCACGATACTGCATGAGACCCCCGTATCGGCGCGCCTGGATGGGGGCGACCATATCGGCTACATCGTCGCGCATCGCGCCACCAGCCTTGCCATCGAAAAGGCCGCGGCGGCCGGAATCGCGGTGGTTGGCGCCAACGACACGTGGTACACCGGAATGCTTTCTTACTATGCCGAGATGGCGGCCGAGCGGGGACTGGTGAGTATGATCGCGTCGAACGCGTCGCCGTGGGTGGCGCCGCACGGTGCTACGGAGGGCCGGCTCGGCACCAACCCCATCTGCTTCGGTTTCCCGAGCGCGGAGCAGCCGATCGTTTTCGACATCGGCACATCGGCGATCATCCACGCGGAGGTGACGCTCGCGCGCCGCCTGGGCGACGACTTGCCTGCTCATGTCGCTTTCGATCGCGACGGCCTGCCCACCCGCGACCCCGCCGCTGCGCTGGCTGGCGCCTTTGCGACGTGGGGCGGCTACAAAGGCTCCGGTCTCGCCATCGTGGTGCAGCTTCTCGGCATCCTGGCGGGCTCGCCGCCCATTCCGCCGGAACTCGCCGGCTTCGGATACCTCATTGTGGCGATGCGCCCGGACCTGATGGGCCCGGCAGAAACATTTCGCGAGAACGTGTCGGCTTTCGCTGAAGCGGTGCGTTCCGCGCGTCCAGTCGCGGGTGGTCCACCGGTCCGCATGCCTTTCGACCGTTCACGCCGCGAGCGAGAGAGGCGTCTGGCCGAAAATGCGATCGATGTTCCCGACGTGCTGGTGACGAAGTTGGAGCTTATTGCTTCGGCTCCGCCCCGATAGTGCGGCCATCGGCGAGCGTGACTTTCCGCCCGTCCGCGGAGTGCGATGCGTCTTTGGCGGGGAAAGCGTGTACGGTTACCTTGTCGCCCGGCTTCAGCGAATCGCGGGTCCAGCCTCGCTTGGCAAGCCGATTCGGACCTCCGGTTTCACAAGCCCAGTTCACCACCGTGCCGTCGGGCTGGGCGACATCCACGTAATAATGCACGTGTGGATTCTCCCAATCGATGCGGGTGACCACGCCCTCTAGCGTAATGGGCTTGGATTCGTCGAACTCGTTCGAAAAGGCGTGGTGTGCGAGAACCGGCAGTCCGCTCGCCAGAAATGCAATCATTGCCATCGAGAGGCGAAATCGATTGGGCATAGGCGTATATCGCAATTATCGCGCACTGATGCTGACGAAGCCCGGAGGCCCCGAGTTCCTAAAGATTGTTGAGTTGCCGCTCGATCCCCCAGGTCCAGGGCAGCTGCGCGTGCGGGTGCGAGCTGCAGGAGTAGGCGCTACGGATTTGCTGGTGCTGGCCGGAAACTATCGCTATGCGCCGAAGATACCGTTGGTGCCTGGGTATGAAGTCGCCGGCGTTGTCGAGGCTATTGGCACTAACGTCGCCGGTTTCGAAGTGGGCCAGCGCGTGGCGGCGCTCACCGTTTACGGAGGCTTCGCGGAAGTTTTAGTGCGCGAGGCCGAGCACTTTATTCCGATCCCGGACGCCGTCTCCGATCGCGATGCGGCCGCGGTGATCTTAAACTTCGGCACCGCCTGGCAAATGATTCACCGCGTCGCTGACGTGCGCGCGGGCGAGACTGCGCTCGTCACAGGTGCGGCTGGTGGCGTGGGAACGGCCGCACTGCAATTGCTGAAGCTGGCGGGAGTGAAGACCTATGGCGCTGCGTCGGCGTCCAAGCATGCCGTGGTGCGCTCGCTCGGCGCAACACCCATCGACTATCGGGCGGGCCCGCTTGATCGCCTGGTGCGAGCACTCGAGCCTGCGGGAGTCGACTATGCGTTCGATGCCATCGGCGGCGCTAATATCGGCCCATGCATTGGCGCACTCAAGCGTGGCGGAACGCTGGTTGCGTTTGGTTTCATGGGCGCGCCCGGAAAGCTTTCCCAGCTGGCCATGTTCGCCAATATCTTTCTGGGGGCGCCCCTGCGCGGACGGCGCGGCAAGTTCTATGGGATCACGATGCTGTATCGCAGGAACCCCAAGCCGCTGCAGGAGGACCTGGCGAAGATCTTCGCGCTGCTGGCGGAGAAGAAGATCGATCCGCTGATCACTCGCACGTTTCCGCTTCTCGAAGCGCGACCGGCCCTGGAGCTTCTGGCGTCAGGTTCGGTGGAAGGCAAGATCGTCCTTCACGGGTCTTGACGTGACGACCTACTGCGTCGCCACCACTTTCGAATCCACCTGGAACTTGCGGTAGTTGTTCCATGTGGTCTCTTCTTCGCCCACCAGCTTCTTCACCAGACCAAGCCGGGCGGCGCCACTCACCACTTCGCGCTTGGGCAACCATACGTCGTCGTTGACGCGCGTCTGCTCGAACACCAGCTTCGCGCCCGGGCTCAAGCGCGCGATAAACAGCCCAAACGAAATGGTCGCCGTGGTTTCGGCTTCCAAGCGTACCCACTGATACTCGGTCTTATCGATCCACACCTTCGCCTGGACCTTGAGCAGCGGCTTTGCGTCGCCACGCTTCGGTTTCGCACCTGGCTTCGGCGTGGCCGAAATCACCCACACATCGTGCCCGTCGATCTTGTCGTCGCCCAGCAGCTTGAAATCGAACAGGTCGGGAACCTCGCGCAGAAATTCGCGATCCTTTTCGCGTTCGTGCTCGAAATCGGACTCCCTTCGCGCGCGCTGCGCGGCCGTTTCGTGCTCTCGCTTCGCGACGGCCTGATCCAGCTTCTCTTGCTCTTTGCGCTGATCTTCAGCCGACAGCGGTTTGCCATTGCGCTCCAGCGTGCGGTGATGCGGCTCTCCATAGACCACCACCGTCTCCCATTGCTCCGTCTTTTGCGATTTCACCTGGCCGCTCGAATCTAGCAGACGATCGGTCTGCCGCGCGATCCAGGTGTAGTCCTTCATGCGCTGCCAATTGGACTGATCCAGCTCAACGGATCTGGCAACGATGTCGCGTGCCTGCTGCCCGAATAGTGAGCTCGCGGCCAAAAACAGCGGCACCAGGCGTCGACACGAGTGTCGACGCGGCACGCACGAGTGCGTGCGCCACAGCCTGCCCGCTAACCCAGCGACCATTCGTGCCCCACGCGCGTCGCCACCACACGATCGGGATCGTTTCCAGCGGCCTGAAGGAAGCGCTCCACCGGCTCCAGATAAGGCTCACGGCTCAAACGGAACGTCTGGTGATGCACCGGCAGCAGGCGCTCGGCGCCGCAATCGGCACCCATGCGCCACGCTTCCTCGGGATTGCAATGCACGTAAATCCACGGATCGTACGCGCCAATCGGCATAATCGCCAGGTCCACCGGCTTGGCCGCCCGCACCGCTTTAAACGAATCCGTCCAGGCCGTATCGCCGCCAAACACCACGCGACGCCGTCCGGTCTCGATCAGATAACCGTTGTAGCCGCGATGCACGTCGGAGCGCATCCGAGCGCCCCAGTGTTTTACCTGGAGTCCGCTAATCGCGAGCGGACCCACGCGCACCTTCTCGCCCCAGCCCACTTCCTGTACGCTCTGATAGCGCCGCACGCGCAGCAGATCGCTGGTATATTTCGCCGTCACCACCGCCGTTCCGGCGCGCTCCAAACTGCGCAGCGTGGCCAGATCGAAATGATCGAAATGCGCATGCGAAAGCAAAATCAAATCGATGTGCGGCAATTGCGCGCGGGGCACGGCCGGTGCAACCAGCCGGCGCAATCCTACCGTCACCGGACCCATCCGCACTCCGCAGCGCGAGCCCAGGATCGGATCGGTCAGAATCGTAAATCCGTCGATCTTCAGCAGCACCGTGCTATGGCCCAGCCAGGCCGCGTGCAGCCCGGTGTCGGTCCAGCGCTTGGGATGCGGCGTAAAAGGCGCGGGCGGCACGGCGCAGTTTCGTTCCGTGCGATACCTCTTGAAATATTCGGGCGCCGCTTTCCGTGCATATCGCGCCGCTCCGGCCCACTGTCCCAGTCTCGCGTTGCGAGTTAGCTTGCCAGTCAAAACATCACTAGCCAAAACGTTCTTCCTTCCACGGGTCGCCATGCATGTGGTACCCGTTCCGCTCCCAAAATCCAGCTTTGTCGCGATCCAGCAGCTCCAGGCCAGCGACCCACTTCGCGCTCTTCCAGGCGTACAGCCGCGGGACGATCAGCCGCGCCGGCCATCCATGCTCTTCGGTGAGGGGTTGGCCATCGTGCAGAAACGCGACCAGCGCGTCCTCGGCCAAAAAATCGGCCAGCGGAAGATTGGTAGCTGAATCCCGGATCGTGTCCGCGTGCCAGCACATATTCCGCTGCAGGCAACGCTCCGCCCGCCAGGTCCATCAGCTTGCGCGTCGAGACGCCTTCCCACGTGTTGCCCAATCGCGACCAGCGTGTCACACAATGGAAATCGGCAAAAACCTTCACCCGCTCCAGCTGCTGGAACTCCTGCCAGTTCCATTCCTCGGATTCGCCACGAACCCGCCGATCGAGAACTTCCACCGTTCCAGCGAGATGGGCGGTGGACCGCTGGTATCCAGAATGGGCCATTTCCGCGTCCGGCTCTGCCCAGGCGGCACGCGATTCGCGCGCCTGGTATCGGGACTCACGATCACCTCGCGCCCCATCCTCAGGAGTGAGAATACGCTCCTCTTGAGTTTTGTTTTGGTCCATGGCGAACATAGGCACAGACATCCGGTGAGAATTTCGGCGGGATCGTACTACTTACATCTTCAGTATGACATCCCGCAAACTCGCCGTGCTCGCCGCTCTGTTGTGGGCGCCCTGCTCCTGGGCCGCAATGCTGGGCGGGCGCGCGGAATATGTCGGCGGCACCATCACCGAGATTCCCGTCGGTTGCCGAAGGAACCGTGGAGGCGGTGGATGCTCACTTTTTTGTTTTTTATTCCAGGAAAGCGAGTTGGCGCGTTCCGTACGAGAAGATCAACCTGGTGGAGTATGGCGAAAAGGTAGACCGCCGCTATATCGCCGCCGTGATCATCTCTCCGCTGTTTCTGCTAGCCAAAAAGCGGCAGCACTTCCTGACGGTGGGTTATTCCGATGAGGAAGATCACCAACAGGCCATGATCTTCAAAATCAACAAAGACGACATCCGCGCCACGCTGGTGGTTCTGGAGGCGCGCACGGGCCGTAAAGTGGAATTCCAGGACGACGACGCCCGCAAGAGTGGGAAGGGCTGAAGCTCAAGGAGAGACCGGTGACCTGGTTGCTGTTTACCGTCTTATTATTTGCGCCGTACATTGAACAGACGCCCGAGGAGGAAGCCGCCCAGCACTTGAGCAAGGTCCGGCGGATTTATATCGCAATCCTCACCGGGGGCGATGCCGCGCTCCAGCTTCGAGACCTGCTGATGACCAGCCTGCACAATTCCAAGCAGTTCGTTATCACGGAAGACGAAGACAAGGCCGATGCCATACTCAAAGGCGCGGGCGACGATGACGT
Organism: Bryobacterales bacterium; assembly: GCA_963747945.1. Taxonomy (GTDB): domain Bacteria; phylum Acidobacteriota; class Terriglobia; order Bryobacterales; family Bryobacteraceae; genus Palsa-89. The sequence goes on along the minus strand of CAVVHB010000016.1, from coordinate 411,422 downwards.
CTTCACCGACACCTTCCAATCGTCGGAGGGCATCAACGCGCACACGCAGATCAGCTCGGGATCGAGCGAAGGCCTGCGCAATTACGCCAACAGCAGCAGCAACCGCTCAGGCGGCCTCACTATCGGCGAAAACGATAGCCGCCGTGACGAACAGCGCAAGCATGAGGCCATCGCCACAGTCCGCCTGGTAAGCAAGGATGGCGATGTGATCTGGTCCGCCACCGCCGAAAGCATGGGGGCTAAATTCATGGGAGCGAGCGCCGACGTGGCCGACAAGATCGCGAAACGCCTGGTTACCGACTATAAAGCCGCGAAGCTGCAGGTGGCGAATCGGGCCACCACAACCACCAGCACCGCCGCGTCGGCTACCAAATAAGCCCGCTTGCTCACGCGCGCGGCTCAAATCGGGCTCTACTGAGCCGCGACCGTAAGGGAGTCGGTGGCCGGCTGGCAAGCGCTACTGCGGCCGCGGGCCCACCGCTTGAATCTTGCCATCGGCCCCGTCGTGGATCACTGCGATACTGACTCCCGGGACGTGTAGCGCCGCCATCCGATCGGCCAGTTTGCTGCTCTGCACCGGTTCGCCTTTGATGAGGACCGCCGGCAGAAGCCCGTCCTGTATACGCTGAATTCGTTGTTCGAGGGCCGAAGCTCCTGTTATTTGGGGAGCCAGCAGGCCAAGAGTCGCGATCGAAGCGGCAGCGCCGAAAACCGCGAAAGGACGCGAGAAGGACATAATGTACTCCTGTTTTGTCCGTAAATAATGCCATCGCGTGGCGCTAATGTCACCGCGTTCACCATCCGATTTCTAATTGATGACCAAAACCTCGCTACCCCGCATACCTCTCCAGACGTGGGCTGCCGTCCTGGCATTCTGCCTGACCTGGGTGGCGTTGGGCTCCATCATCGTTCCCGGCGCGCGCAAGCACGACTTCTTGAACCTCTACACCGGGGCATCGCTCGCGCTCGATGGCAACTTCGCGCACCTCCATTCGCCCCAGGTACAACTCGACCGCGAGCGTCAATTCGTTCCCTCCCTTCCCACGCTGGTGCCGTTCGTGCGTCCTCCGTTTTACGCGCTGCTGCTTGCGCCTTTGGCGCTCCTTCCGTTCGGCATTGCATTTTGGATCTGGCTGGCGGCGCAATGCGCGCTTTTATTCGGATGTTGGGCCTGGGCGCTTTCGCGCTGGGGTCCCGATGCACTTATTTTCGGCGCGCTCTATCTTCCAACGGCGCTGGGCATCGCCTCCGGGCAGGACTGCGTTGTGATGTTGGCGATTCTGATCGCTACCTACGCGCTGTCAGAGAAGGGCAAGCACTTCGCAAGCGGAGCGGCCCTTGGCCTGGGTCTGATCAAGTTTCACTTGTTCCTCCTATGGCCGCTCGCGCTTCTGATCCAAAAGCGCTGGCGAATGGCGCTGGGCGCTTGCGTCGCCGTGGCCGCGGAGTTGGTAGTTTCACTTTGGTTGTCCGGCACCAGCGGGATCGCCGAGTACTTTCACCTTCTTCGCAACAAGAACATCGAGCGGCTCAGTCCGTCTCCTGAGCTGATGATCAATGTCCACGGCCTGGCGATTCACATGCGAATGGACAATCTGGTGGTTCGCGGGCTGCTGGTTGGCGTTGTGATCCTGCTGGTGGCAGCCGCCTGTTGGCGCGCTCCGCTGTGGCAGTGGATGGCGGCGGCTTCCGCCGGATCGCTGCTGGTGCCTCCGCACGTCTACGGCTACGATGCCAGCCTGCTGTTGCTTTCCATTTGGCTGGCGATCTTTATGAGTCCCAGCAAGTGGACGCGTCTGGCAGCCACGCTCATTTGCACTCCAATTCCATTCCTGATGAACCTGGCCGGAACCCCCTGGGCGGCCGCCACGCCCCTAGCTCTTCTGCTCTTTCTGCTCAGCCTCAGCCGAAAGCCGCAATCCCCGCGCGAGCCTTCAGAAACCCGTATCCCAGACGTACGCGACGAAATTCCGAGTTTTGCGGAATCCCATCCGCTCGTATAGCTCAATCGCCTCGGCGTTGGACGCCGTCACGGTGAGTGTCACTTTGCGGCATCCATGCGTGGTCAGCGACTCCAGAGATTTTCGAATCAGCTCGTATCCCGCGCCAGTTCCACGCGCCGTCTTCGATACGCACACCTGTGTCACGTGTCCCACGTCGGCCTGCACCAGGCTCGCCAGGCAGATCCCGGCCAGCCGCCCCGTTCCCGGGTCGATGGCCACAAACGACGCCGGCTGAAAGAAGCTCCCGCACCCGGGAAACTGCACGATGTTCATCAGAAAGCGCCGCGCTCCGGCAGGCGACCGGTATTGATCGTTGATCTCGCTGTCGATGTGCCCCTGATAGGCGGTCGCAATCAGCGTCGCCGCTTCATCCTGCTTGCGCTCGGACCAGCTATCGAACAACACCGGCTGCGAAGGATGTCTCTCCGGCAAACGCGCGGCCGTCTCAGCCTCGATCTCCATGAAATTCCGCACGAAGACTCGAACATATTTGGGCTGTGGCAGCGAGATCGCCGGACCCGTCCGCAGCATCATCAACTGAGATTCAATCCGCCGGATCAGCGGAGTCTTCATCAGCCCGTCCACCACCGCGTTGAGCAAGCGCTCTTCGTTCTCAACGCTGAGGTAGTCCTTCATCACGTAAAGATCGCCGATGAGCCCCTTGCGCTCCTCGGCCACGAAGTAGCAATACCCGGCTGGATATCCATTGATCAGCAGCGCGTAGCCGTTGAGCGCCTGTATTTCGAGGAACCGGCGGACCAGGTTGGCCGACCCACGAAAGTCCCAGTCCAGCGTCTCGCGCCAGGCCTGCGTCTCTTCTTCGAGCAGCTGATCCAGGTCGCCACCGCGCAGATGGCGCAGTTCCACCACGCGTGCCAGTGGGGAATCGGACAGAGCCGCCATACGGTTCAAGCCTACACCGAAATGGGTAGCGCACGCTTCGTTCGGCGTACCGCGCGCTAATGCGGTAAGTCGCCAGCGGCTTTCCCGGTGGTCACTTCGTGGTAAGCATCCTTCACTTGATCGGGCAAAGAATCGGCGCTCACCCAATTCTTCACCGCATCGGGCAAATGTAACGTGGCCAATTGCTTACCGTTGGTGGTCTTCACCAGATCGTCCAGCTTCTTGCCGCTCGCGACCGCCGTTTGCACCGCCTTGCGCAGCTCGATCATGAAGGCCCGCTGCCCCTCCAGGATCTCTTTGCCGCCCGCGCCGCCGTGGCCCGGAAGCACGTGATCGACCTGCAGCTTCATCGCGCCTTCCAGCACTTTCGGCCAGTTTCCGATGTTGCCGTCGCCGGTGAAGTTATAAGGGCCGTTCACCGCCGCGTCGCCCGTGCACAGTACCCGTTCCTTGGGCAAATAGACCAACCCATCGCCGCGCGTGTGCGCCCATCCGAAATGATAGAACTCCACGCGCCGCGTGCCATCCGTCATCACGTGCGGGCTGTCGGTGAAGGTTTGCTGCGGAGGTTCCACCGTGTCGCGATGCATCTGGGCCACGTCCTTGCGCTCTTTCATGGCTTTCTGCCAGCGCGCCGGCTCGTAGCGCTTCATCTCTTCAGCCACGCCCTGAAAGGCGATCGTCATCGCACCCGCGCCGGTCCACACCGCGTTGCCGTAGGTATGATCGCCGTGATGATGGGTATCGAAGACGAACTTCACCGGCTTCGGCGACACTTTCTTCGCGTCCGCCATCGCCAGCCGCGCGCCGCTTGGGAAATTGGCATCCACGACGATGAGGTAGTCCTTCATCTCGATGATGACGTTGTTGCAGTGGTCCTGGTTCACCAGGTCGCCCTCGCGGAACCACACGCCCGGCGCGATCTGTTTCAACGTGTTCGGCTGCGCGTCGCCGCGAGTAATCGGAAAACCCGAGCGCCAGGAGATGCCGCAAACGCCGCCGCCAGCCAAATTCGTTTCATTTTGAGATTCTAGCGCGATTTGTGGCGCTCTACTGGGCTTTGGCGACGCCCGTCACAATGCCACGCTATTAGGGCCGATCAGGCGATTGAGCTTATCGGTGATTTCCTTCAGGTTCTTCGTCGATTCTTAACTGAAGCTGCTCCGAGCGTTCGCCAAGCTCCCCGTTTTCACGCTTGGTCATCTTCGTCTTGTCGATTTGATGGCCGCTTGCATCGGTTCGCTTGGCATGTCCATCATAATTAATTAATTAGCTATCCTGAAACAGATGTTGCGCTACCACGTAGCCTACTTCCTGCCCCGCGGTGATGACCGTATGGTTGTTGCCGAGGTCTTGGACTTTCCCGGTGTCCTCAGCCAAGGCTTCGACCTTGCCGACGCACGCCTCATGATCGCCAGCGCCCTTGAGGATATCGCGCAGATGCATCTGGAAGAGGGAAGTCCGCTTCCTGTTCCGAATCCGGACGTGACGGTCGCCGATGCCGACTTGATCGAGCTGCTTCCGCTTTCGGTCGAGGCAGGTGCGCCGAAGCACTGAAGCGTCACGAACTGATAGAACTTCAACGCAACGGCTGCCGTCTCGAACGTGAAGGAAGTCGTCACTCTATCTTTGTCAATCCCGCCAACAAGGCCAAGGCTCCGGTACCGCGCCACATAGAAATTGCGAACCGGCTAGCAATCAAAATCCGCCATCAGTTAGGAATACCCTCAATTCGTCCCTGAGCCAACCAATTTAAGATCACAATTTGTGATCTTAGAACGACACGCTACAATGTAATTTTCACGGAGGCTCAATGGCTGCACTTCCTCGGCGCACTTCTGTGCCCGTCAAAATCGGCGACGTCTGGGTGGGCGGGGACCACCCCATCGTGGTCCAGTCCATGACCAATACCGACACCGCCGACACCGCCTCCACCGTCAATCAGGTGATGGCGCTGGCCCAGGCAGGCTCAGAGCTGGTGCGCGTCACCGTCAACACCGATGCCGCAGCCCAGGCCGTCCCCAAAATCGTCGACACGCTCGACAAATTCGGCGTGCGCGTCCCCATCATTGGCGATTTTCACTACAACGGCCATCTGCTCCTCAAGAAGTATCCCGATTGCGCCCGCGCGCTGGCCAAGTACCGCATCAATCCCGGCAACGTCAACATCGGCAAGAAGCACGACGACAACTTCCGCACCATGATCGAAGTGGCCATCGAGCACAATCGCCCGGTGCGCATCGGGGTCAACTGGGGCTCGCTCGACGGGGCGCTGCTCACGCGCATGATGGACGAAAACTCGAAGCTCCCCGAGCCTCTGGATGCGATGGAAGTTACCATGAACGCCATTGTCGCCAGCGGCATTCTGGCCGCGCAGGCCGCCGAGCATTACGGGCTAGGCCGCGACAAGATCATCCTGAGCGCCAAGGTCTCGGGCGTCCAGGATCTCATCATGGTCTATCGCAAACTGGCCGCCCAGTGCGATTACGCGTTGCACCTTGGGCTCACCGAAGCCGGCCTCGGATCGAAAGGCATTGTCGCCACCACCGCCGCGCTCTCGGTGCTGTTGCAGGAAGGCATCGGCGACACCATCCGCGCGTCGCTCACCCCGCTCCCCAATGGCGACCGCACCGACGAAGTGATCGTCTCCCAGCAGATTCTGCAAGTCCTAGGGCTGCGCCATTTCACGCCGCAAGTGACGGCTTGTCCGGGCTGCGGCCGCACCACCAGCACGTTCTTCCAGGACATGGCCGACCAGATCCAGACCTACCTGCGCGAGCAGATGCCCAACTGGAAAGAGCGCTACGCCGGCGTGGAAGAGATGAAGGTGGCGGTGATGGGCTGCGTGGTCAATGGCCCCGGCGAATCCAAACACTCGCACATCGGGATCTCGCTGCCCGGCACTTTCGAAGAGCCCGTCGCGCCGGTCTACGTCGACGGCAAGCTCTCCACCACGCTTCGTGGCGACCACATCGTCGCCGAGTTCATCGAAATCCTCAACAAGTATGTCGACCGCCGGTACGCCGAACGGGTGGCCGAAACGACAACAGTGTAGTCCATCTGCGCAGCATACTCACTGGAACGTCGGGTCTTTCGGCGGCTGCTTTCGTAGCGCTGATGCTGACGATTCTGCGCCGCCCTCGCGATGTCGACTTGGCCGGCCGCCAGCGAACCATTTTCCGGAACGATTTCCCCCCTTGCTTGGCCTTCCCGCGTGGCCCGAGAGTTTCTTCGTCATTTTCAATCTGGCTTGGCTGAGCGTTTGGATTTTGCCGGCCGCCGGTCTGCAAAAAGGGTACTGGTTCGCTTTGTTCCCGGTATGGTTTTTTGCGATTGCATCGATCGCCAACGGAATCGCGCATCCTCTGCTGGCAATCGCAGTTCGAGGCTACTTTCCCGGGCTGATTACTTCCCCAGTGATTGGAGTGCTGGGCGTGTCGCTCTGGTTGCGGCTGCAGGCGTTAACCAGACCCGACGTAGCCTAACCCCCAATCCCAGCGACATCTTGGGGGCATCGCCTCCCTCATCCCTAACGTTTTCAACGATCTTGGCCGATATTCGGTTGTGGTGGAATCCCCCAAGCAGCCCAAACGCTCGGTCCTGATCGCCGCCCGCTTGATCAGCCTGCTCATCGGTTTAGCCGGTGCGGAGGGCATTCTATGGTTTGGCGGCTATCCAGGTTGGTGGCAGACGCTCCAGATCTCCCGGGATGATTCCGAGTACGCTCCCGATCCCCAGTTAGGGTGGAAAAACCGCGAGGGCCAGTTCGACATGGTGGATCCTGAGCGCAACACTCCCTTCCGCTATACGAACTGGAGCGAGGGCCGACGCGCCACCGCCGATCATGAATCTGCGCTGAACCCCGAGAATGCCGCCAGCGCGCCGCGGGTCCTGTTTTTCGGAGACTCGTACGTTCAAGGCTACGGGTTGTCGAACCAACAAACCTTCGCCTGGATCGTGCAAAAGAATCATCCCGAACTGGCAATCTCCAACTTCGGCACGGCCGATTATGGAACCTACCAGTCATACCTGGCTATCCGCCTGGCAATCGCGAAGTACGCCCGCGGCCCCTGTTCGGTCTTCTATCTCTTCAACACCTTTCACGAAGGGCGAAACGTCGCTGAACCAGACTGGGTCCGGGTCGTGAAACAGCCTCCGCCCGGTTTGTTCTTTCCCTATGCGGACCTGGCAGACGGAGCGTTGCGAGCGCGCCAGTCTCCGGGCGAGATGGTCTGGCCGGTCAGCCGCTGGCTGCGCACAGCCGCGCTGGCTGAGGATTATTATCGGCGGGCCTCAATCCTTACCGCGCATGCTGAACAAGCGCAGGGTGACGGAAACCATACTCGCGACGATGAACCAGACCGTGCTGGATGCCGGTGGACAGTTCACGGTCATCTTCTTCGATATGACGCCCGACCAGCGCCGGGGTTACCGCGAGTTTGCCAGATCGCACGGCATCCGTTTCATCGACTGCGACCATCCGCAGATGACCGATAAGCGCCTTCGCCTGTCCGATGGCCATCCCAATGAAGAATTGAATCGCTTGCTGGCCCGGTGGATTGAGCCGCTGCCGTTAGCAACCGGAGGGGAGAATCAGCGTGCCGGCAAACTCTGATCGTGCGGCGCTGAGCGCAGTCCTGAGCCCCGAACAGGAAGCGCCCGTGAAGCCCTCCTCCAACCGTACCTTCGGTTTGGTATTCGCGGCGTTCTTTGCTCTGGTCGCGTTGCTGCCCGTGTTGCGGGGGCACGCTGTGCGCCGCTGGGCACTGCCTGTGAGCGCTCTCTTTCTACTGGCGGCACTGGTGGCGCCCAAGATTCTCACACCTTTGAACCGCGCTTGGACCGGCCTTGGCACGCTGCTGCACGCGGTGATCAATCCGCTGGTTCTGGGGGTCCTGTTCTATCTCGTTTTTACGCCGTTCGGATGGGTGCTGCGCCGGATGGGAAAGGATTTTCTCCGCCTGCGGTCCACTCCCGGCGCTGCCACCTATTGGATTCCCAGGCAACCGCCCGGGCCTCCGCCCGAAAGCATGTCGAGGCAGTTTTAGGAGTCTCAATGGTGTCCACATTGGTCGAGCTTTGGTCCTTCATGCGCGAGCGGAAGAAATTCTGGTTGCTGCCCATCTTCCTCATGATGATCGTCCTCGGCGGTCTGCTGATCCTGACCAAGATCTCAGCGGTGGCGCCTTTCATCTACACCCTGTTTTAGTGCGATGAACATTCTGGGTATCTCGGCGTTCTATCACGACAGCGCGGCCGCGCTGGTGGTGGATGGCGAGATTGTGGCCGCGGCCCAGGAAGAGCGCTTCAGCCGTAAGAAGCACGACGCGCGCTTCCCCGCGCATGCCGCCCGCTATTGCCTGGAAGCCGGTGGATTGAATCCCGCCGATCTCGATTCGGTGGTGTTTTATGACAAGCCGTTCCTGAAGTTCGAGCGCCTGCTCGAAACGTATCTCATGTTCGCGCCTTCCGGCTATTCCTCCTTTCGCATGGCCGTGCCGCTGTGGATCCGGGAAAAACTGTTCCAGAAAGATCTGCTTCAATCTCATTTGAGGAAACTGGCCCCCGATTCTAAGCCTGCCATCGACTGGGCCGCGAAACTTCAATTCACCGAACACCATTTGAGCCACGCCGCCAGCGCGTTCTTTCCTTCACCGTTTGAAGAGGCGGTGGTGCTGACGATGGATGGCGTCGGCGAATGGGCCACAACCTCCGTCGCTCACGGCCGCGGCAACCGGCTCGAAATCCTCAAAGAGATCCACTTCCCGCATTCGCTGGGCCTGCTCTATTCGGCGTTTACGTATTACACCGGGTTCAAAGTGAATTCAGGCGAGTACAAGCTGATGGGGCTTGCGCCTTACGGCGAGCCAAAGTACACCAGACAGATCTTTGATCACTTGGTTGACGTAAAGCCCGATGGGTCCTTCCATCTCAACCTGGACTACTTCAACTACTGCGCCGGGCTGACCATGACCAACTCCCGGTTTCATCGGCTTTTCGGGCTGCCGCCGCGCAAGCCGTCCGAGCCGTTGACGCAGCAACACATGGACATTGCGGCTTCCATCCAGTCCGTACTGGAAGAGATAATTCTGAGGCTCACGCAAGCGCTTGCGGATGAAACTGGAGTCCCCAATCTTTGCCTGGCTGGAGGCGTGGCGCTGAACTGCGTGGCTAACGGCAAGGTGCTGCGCGATGGCCATTTCAAGAACGTGTGGATTCAGCCGGCGTCGGGCGATGCGGGAGGTGCGCTGGGCGCCGCGCTGGCCGCATATTACCAATTCCACAATCGACCGCGTAGCGTCAGCGGATGCGGGGACTCAATGCACGGCGCTTATCTTGGCCCCGAGTTTTCGCAAGACGAAATCGAGCAGCGCCTGCTCGCTGCGGGCGCCCGCTTCCAAACACTCTGCGATTGCGAACTCACCGCGAAGTCGGCGGATGCGCTGGCCGAAGGGAAAGCGCTCGGTTGGTTTCAAGGGCGCATGGAATTTGGGCCAAGAGCGCTGGGAGCCCGGTCGATCCTGGGCGATGCCCGTTCGCCGTCCATGCAAAGCGTGCTCAATCTCAAAGTGAAATACCGCGAGTCGTTCCGTCCTTTCGCGCCCTCGGTGCTGCGCGAACGTGTCGGCGATTATTTCGAATTGGACACCGATAGCCCCTACATGCTGCTGGTGGCGGACGTGGCCGAACATCGCCGGCTACAGATGACGGAGCAACAGCGGAAACTCTTTGGCATCGCGAAACTCAACATCCCGCGCTCCGATATTCCGGCCGTCACCCATGTCGACTATTCCGCTCGCGTGCAGACCGTCCATCGCGACACCAATCCTCGCTACCACGCGCTGATCTCGGCTTTCGAGCAGCGCACCGGTTGTCCCGTGATCGTGAATACCAGCTTCAATGTCCGGGGCGAGCCAATTGTCTGCACGCCCGAGGACGCTTTCCACTGCTTCATGGGCACCGAAATTGAGACTCTCGCCATCGGCAATTGCTTCCTGCGGAAGGAAGAGCAGGATCCAAGTTTGAAGAGGAATTACGAAACGGCATTCGATCTGGACTAACCTACACTCGCTCACGGTCGTGGTCCTGAACCGCCATACGCACACGCATCGCTTGGTAACCCGATCTGAACCGCGACCATGAGGGAGCGTCAAGCCTGGCAATCCGGCCGGCGCACATTCCTTAACCGGCCAGTTTGTTAAGCCTCCAGTTGAGCCTTCAGTTTGGCCACAGCCACCGGTTTGGACAGATAGTCGTCAAACCCGGCTTCGAGCGCGCGCTCCCGGTCGCCCTGCATAGAAAAGGCGGTCAGTGCCACCACGCGCAGGCCCTGGAGCGTTGGGTCGCTACGGATTTCCCGCAGAACCGCATAGCCGTCCATCCCCGGCATCTGGATGTCGAGCAGCACCAGGTCGGGACGCGTCTCGCGGATCTTGTCCAGCGCCTCCCGCCCGTCGGCTGCTTCAATGATCGAACTCACATGCTCAGCCAGGCTTTCGCGGACCAGTTCGCGGCCGGCCGGATTATCGTCGGCCACCAGCACCCGCTTCCCCTGGTCCGCATGGCGCAGCCGGCGAAATTGTTTTACAAGTTCCTGCCGCCAACCCGCGCCCTTGGCGAACACCCGCGCCCCCTGAGCGGCCAGCGTCTCCCGCTCGCGCTCCGATATGTCTTTTGTGGTAACCACCAGCACGGGAAGCCGGACGAATCTCGGGTCCGCGCGGATATCGCTCAGCACTTCAAAACCACTCCGGCCCGGCAACAAAAGATCCAGCACCACGGCATCCACCCGCGATGTCGCCAAAATCCGCAACGCCTCCGCGGCATCCCAGGCCAGCAGCGCAGCATGTCCTTCGTTCGCCAGGATATCCTCCAGCAGTTCGCGGGTCTCCACATCGTCATCCACGATCAGAATTCGCAGCGCTCGCTCCGGCTGCAAAACCTTGCGCACGGCCTCAATCAGCGCGGCGCCGGTGACAGGCTTGGTTAGCGATTCCGCCGCTCCCTGGGCAGCGCCCATTTTGCTTTCGTCTGTGCTTTCGTTGGCCGCTGAGGCGATGATTACCGGAATGAAGCGGGTATCGGGCGAATTCTTCAATTCATGGAGCGTCTCCCATCCGCTCCAGCCGAGAAGATCCATATCGAGCAACACCACGTCGGGATGGAGATCTTTGGCCTTGCGAACGGCATCCGCTCCGGAGCCGGCAAACTCCACCGCGAATCCCTCGGGTTGGAGGTTCTGGAGCACTTCTTCGCGCCAGGATGTTAGATTGCTGGCTATCAAAAGCAGCGGGGATAGATTGCCGGCGCGAGTTTCCGGCTTTTCCTCCAACTCGCTCAGCCGCAGAGTGAAGAAGAAACGGCTTCCCTTGCCAGGCTGGCTCTCCACCCAAATTCTTCCGCCATGCTGCTCCACCAGCCGTTTGGTGATCGCGAGTCCCAAACCCGTTCCCTCGCGCACCCCTTTGGTGGTCGCGCTGGCCTGCCGGAAACTCTCGAAAATCGGTTGTTGATCTTCGGGTGCAATTCCGATCCCTGTGTCACCCACCAGGATGCACACCGATCGTTCGGCAATGGACGATTCAATCCAGACCCTTCCGCCGGATGGAGTGAACTTGATCGCGTTGCTCAGCAGGTTGTAGAGGATTTCCTTAAATCGCAGGCGATCGGCCTCCAGTACCAACGGAGTGACAATGTTGCTATCCAGAGTGATCCCTTTGGTAGCAGCCAGCGGCCTCACGCTGGCAACCACTTCAGCCACCGCAACCGCCAACGGAAATTTTTCCAAATGGAGCTCCAGACGGCCGGCTTCAATCTTGGATAGATCCAAAACCTCGTTGATCAGTTGCAATAGATGACCGGCATCGCGCTGGATGTGCGTCAGGAAGCGCTTCTGTTTCTCATTGAGCGCCCCGGTGGCCTCCTCGGAAAGCAGTTCGGAAAAGCCGAGAATGGTATTCAACGGCGTGCGCAGCTCGTGGCTCATGCTGGCCAGGAATTCGCTCTTCAGCCGGTTGGCCCGCTCTACTTCCTGGTTCCTCACCGACAGCTCCTCATTGGCCGCCGCCAGCTCCGATGAACGCCGCTCCAGGCTTTGATTCAATACCCGGATCTTTTCCTCCGCGCCCCGCCGGTGGCTGACATCGCGCAGCACGCACATCACGTGTCCGCGCTTGGTTCCGTCTTCCAGCGGGCTCAGATTGATGTCCACCGCGAATTCGGAACCGTCCTTGCGAACGGCATACAAATCCAGCCCGGCGCCCATGGGCCTGCGCACCGGATGGGCGGCGTAATGGTCGCGATGGGCCGTGTGGCCGCCGCGAAATCGCTCCGGAAGCAAGGCCTCCACCGGCAATCCGGCCAATTCCGCGCGCGAACGCTGGAACAAACGCTCCGCTTCTGTATTTGCCAGGACGATTCGGCCTTGCGGATCTACTTCGAGAATCGCATCGGGTGCGGCCTCCAGCAGTAGCGAGAAGCGCTGGCCGGCGACAGCGAGTTCGCGCGCCGCTCGCTCCCTTTCCACCAGATCCACGCGTAAACGCTCGGCCTTCTGAACCTCGGTAAGATCGGCCAGCACCGAGAGGCGCCCGCCCAGGCTGGCCACCGGAGCGGCCCAGATGCTCACCGGTATCCGCACGCCGTCTTTGCGTATTCGAACCGACTCAACTCCGTTCTGCCCGGAATGCGGATCGTCGGAGAGCGGCGCCTGATCGGTCTCCGGGGGAAGAATCGGCAGTAATTTTCCCAGCACTTCTGCCTCCGTCCAGCCCAGCATTCGCTCCGCGCTCTCGTTCCACACGATGACGCGATCTTCCGCATCGACGGCGATGATCGCCAGTGGCGAGGCTCTAATGATTGCTTCGAGCAACTAATTTTTGCGCCTTTTTAACACTCTATCTTATCGGCACACCGGGAAATCTAAGCGATTTCCTTGCCCTGGCCGATGTTAACTGGTAACAGCACCCACGTGGCGCGCGCACTCATGCGTGCCGTGTTCACAATCGTGTTGAACACGATGTGAGGTGGTCCCCATGCGTGCGCCAAGAGCGAGCCTTGCGGACGGATTACGGCCGATGTGTATAGTTATGGTCACTGTTTCTCGGCTAACATAGTGGTATCTAAGCCCGTTATGCCTCCGTCGGTAAAGTTGGTGGCGATCGACGACACGCCTGCGAGCCTTGAGCTCGTCAGCGAGTCATTACTTCAGGACGGCCTTATCATCCTCACGGCCACCGATCCGGAGGAAGGCTTGAACCTGATTTTCCAGGAACATCCGCAGATTGTGCTGCTGGACCTGGTGATGCCGAAATTAAGCGGCCTGGAAGTGCTGGAACGGATTGTAGAGTTCGATCCGGCCATCGACGTTATCCTCATGACGGCGCACTACACCACCGAAACCGCAGTCGAAGCCATCCAAAAGGGAGCCAGCGATTACCTGAACAAGCCCATTTCCATCCCCGCGCTTCGCAGCCGCGTGGAAAAGCTGCTGGGCGATGTTCGGCGCCGCCAGCGCGCGCTCGATTTAGACAGCGAGATGCTGGAGACGTCGCGTTTTGAAGGCATGATCGGGCGCAGCCCGTTGATGTGGGATCTGTTCGCGCGCATCCGCCGCGTGGCGCCGCACTATCGATCCACCCTCATCACCGGCCCTACCGGAACCGGGAAGGACCTGGTGGCCAAGGCGCTGCACAATCTTAGCCCCGCCAGTTCCGGCCGCTTCGTCACCTGCAACTGTTCGGCGGTGGTGGAAACGCTGTTTGAAAGCGAGCTGTTCGGATATGTGAAGGGCGCGTTCACCGGTGCGGCCTCAGACAAGATGGGCCTGATGGAGTTCGCGCACGGCGGCACGCTGTTTCTGGACGAGATCGGCGACATGCCGCTGAGCACCCAGGCCAAGCTGCTCAGAGCCTTGCAGAATCAGGAAGTGACGCGCGTTGGTTCCCTGACGCCCCGCAAGGTGGATGTGCGGGTGATCGCGGCCACCAACCGCGACGTTCGGGATTTAATGGCGCAAAAGCAGTTCCGTGAGGATCTGTACTATCGGCTGGCAATGGTGGAGTTGCGTACCCCGGCGCTGGCCGACCGGCGCGAGGATCTTCCGTTGCTCGAGAAGTTTCTGCTGGACCGGTTTGCCTCGCAATTCAATAAGAACATCCGCGGGCTGTCGCGGCGCGCTCAGATCGTGTTGGCGCGGCATTCCTGGCCGGGCAATATTCGGGAACTCGAAAACGTGCTGGGTCATGCCTGCATGATGGCCGAGGGCGACCTGATCGATGTCGAGGACCTGCCCGCATCGCTATGCAACCAGGAGCGCGCGGAAGTGGGGGCGGGAAATTCGCACGAGCTCGGGCTAGCCGGGGATTCGGCGGCGGCTCCCGGAGTTTCCTTCGACGAGCACGAAAAAGGACTGCTCGCGGATGCGCTGGAGCGCGCCAGCGGCAACCAATCGGAAGCGGCCAGACTGCTGCGCATCAGTCGCGACCGTTTGCGTTACAAAATGGCCAAGTACAACTTGCGGTAACCCAGCGGGCTGGCGCCAAACTCGGCGCGAAACGCGTGGTTGAAATTCGAAAGATCGCGAAAACCGCAATCGAGCGCGATGTCCAACACCTTGCTCCGTTCCGAACCCAGGCGCACGGCCGCTTGCCGCAAACGCCTGCGAAGAACAAATTGGTGCGGTGTCACGCCGGTTAAGCTCTGGAAGGTCCGAAGGAAGTGATAAGGGCTGAGGCGCGCCTCCCGCGCCAGCTCCGCGAGATTGAGTTCGGCCGCCAAATCGTGCTCGATCCTGCGGACGGCCGCTGTCACCCGCGCGAGAGCGCTCGGAGGCGCACTCATCAGTCCCGGTTCTATACCATTGGCGATTTGAACCGCGCGCGCAGCCAATTGAATGCTGGTCTCTTCCCACGCCAGGTCCGCGCCCACGAATCCAACACAGGTAAATCCCACACAGGTGGATCCCACACAGGCGCGAGCAATGGCCGCCGAAGTCGCACGCAGGGGCGGAAGGCGCGGCACCCGAAATCCCGGGCGTCGAGTTCGCGTCGGCTGCGATCCGCTCGAAGTACTCGGGTGAGTATCGAAACGCGATGCAGCGGTCTCCGGCGTTGTGCTCGTGCCCGCACTCAAAATATTGTCCGGCGTTGCCCAGCATAATGGAACCCGGCGTCATCAGGGCGTGACCCTTGGCGGAGCGATAGTGGAAACTGCCCGCGGTGACAACGGCAATGGAAAATTGCGAATGCCGTTCTTCGAACGGCCGATCTCGCGGACCCGCTGTACACACTACGTCCGCTACCGTCCAGCCGTCGCCGTGGGCGAGAAGCCGGGAAGTTGGCGCGTTCAAACTGGGCGCAAGTTTCCCCAAGAGTTGTCTTCCGTGCAGGCTCTATAACAGTTCTAGCACGAGAATAATCATGATCGACTACCAACTGGAACACATTTTTTCGTACACCGGCACGCTCGCCAACCCGCCCGAATTCATAGGCCCGATGCCGGAAGGAATCCGCGTGAACTTCTATTCGAGCGGCGGTGAAGTGAAGGGCGCCAGGATTCGCGGCAAGATTCGTGCGGTGGGTGGCGACTGGGTGACCGTTCGCAGAGACGGCGTGGCTCTCCTGGACGTTCGCGCCACCTTTCAAACGCACGATGGCGCGCTGATCCTGGTGACATACACAGGCACCATCGATTTCGGGGCGGACGGGCACGACAAATTTCTTCGCTGCGATCTCCCGCCGGTGGCGCAAATCCGGACCAGTCCGCGCTTTCTCACCAGTCACCCGGATTATGCGTGGCTGAACCGGCTGCATTGCTTGGGCATCGGGGAATATTGCTCAACGAATAACGAGGCGAAATATGACGTATACGCGGTCCGCTAATTTTTCGGAGGCGCTCACCGCGCCGGGCCGCTCGCCTGAAATCACGGAGGCGTCGGACGTTTACGGATGGCTGATCGGAAGCTGGGATCTGGATGTCCGGCGATTCGGCAGCGATGGAGCCGAGCACCGTCTCACGGGCGAGGTCCATTTCGATTGGGTGCTCGAAGGCCGCGCCATGGAGGACGTCTGGATCATGCCGCGGCGGAGCGAGCGCGATAAAGAGCTGGGCAACACGAACAAAACGTACGGCATGACGTTGCGGGTGTGGGACCCGGGCCTGGAAGCCTGGCGCGTTTCTTGGATCAATCCGGTCTCTGGCGCCCGCGACGAATTGGTTGGGCGCCGCAGCGGGAAAGACATCGTCCAGGTGGGCACACATTCGGACGGCACACCCATTCGCTGGATCTTCACCGACATCACGCCGGATTCGTTCCGCTGGGTGGGGGAGGCACTGGAAACCGACGGAAAAACCTGGCGGCTGGAGGCCGAATTTCGGGCTCGCCGCAACGCCGTTTAACTGGTCTTGCGTTTTCGCCGGGCAACCACCAGGCCAACCAACGCCAACGCGCTCAGGCCGACCATGGATGGCTCCGGTGTAGCGGCTCCAAAGCTCGGCTCACCGGATTGGGTCAGAAAGCCGTTGCTTTGATCCAGCGTCACGCCGGGTGAAAGCTCAATGGATAATGAGCTGGTGTGAGCGCCATCGGCGGACGCGTCGCCAAAACCGAGCGCTATCGCATCTGCGCTGAAAGCAAAGAGGTCGTGCGTCGGATCGACGTTCAATACAATGGAGATGGTCTGGTCAATACTGTCGGCCACAGTGCAGAGGTTAAAGGGGGTATGAAGTGAGCCTTGGCAGATCGATGCACCGGCCGCGATCGTACTCCCCAACTGATTTTCGACACCAGTGTTTGGATTAATGGAATAGGCGAAGGCTGACATGCCAGCAGAGTATTCGTCCCCTTCATACATATCCGTACTGGCGACATCCGAAAGGGTTGCCAGTACAACCATCGTGATGGTGACCGTGCCAGTTCCCGTAAACGCCAGGTTCGCATCAATGTCCGCATTCGCCTGTGCCTGATCGCTCGGGCCGCTGTCCTCGAAGGCTCCGAGCGTACCGGTTGGGACATCGGCGAATCCCCCGAAGAACTCGTCGCCCCCGCCGCAGAAGGACGCCGCGCACATATTCACTTCGGCCGTGGTTCCAGTGGGGATATTGGGGTTGGCGGCATTCAAGCCGACCACGGAACCATCCGAGATGTAATCCTTACCATCGGTGTATTGGGAGCCATAGACCTCCGCTACGTATGCGTCCGGGGTGGCGTCGTTCACGCCAATGGGAAGCGGTATGGATGACGCCTGAGCGCCGCCCGTCATGGCAAGCAGGCACAATAAAGGCAACCCCGCCGGAATGGCGCGCTGCCGGAATATCGATTTTGCACAATTCATCTTTTCTCCTGGCCAAAGGTTCTGGCGCTACCCACGAATGCGGAAACGAGCGTGGAAATGCGCGGAGAATTTGGGGCGATGCGCACGTTTAGTACTGAGTACTAGCAGCCCGCGCGCGCGTGTTTCAGAACCGCGACCATGAGGGAGCGACTAACGTGCGCGGTTCAGTAGGTTCCGCGTGTTTCAGAACCGCGACCGTGAGGGAGCGACTAACGTGCGCGGTTCAGTAGGTTCCGCGTGTTTCAGAACCGCGACCGTGAGGGAGCGACTAACGTGCGCGGTTCAGTAGGTTCCGCGTGTTTCAGAAGCGCGACCGTGAGGGAGCGGACTAACGTGCGCGGTTCAGTAGGTTCCGCGTGTTTCAGAACCGCGACCGTGAGGGAGCGACTAATACCACGGGCTGCTAGATGTTTCCGTCCAGAATGAGGCGCAGGCGGGCTTGCGCGTAACGCAGGTCGTGCCGGACCGCATGTACGGATTCCGAACGCGCCGCGGCCGTTTCTTCGGCGGTCATACCCGCAAAGAAGCGCATTTCAACCAGCGTCACCAGGCGCGGATCTTCCCGGGCCAGCTTATCCAGCGCTTCATTCAATTCCAGAAAATCGGCCGGTGGCGTACTGGCCGACGATTCGCTCAGCGTGATCTGAATCCGGTCGCCCCGTTTGCGGGCGCGGTGAGCGCGGGCGTGGTCCACTAGCACCTGTCGCATCACGCGCGCGGCGATTCCCAGAAAATGCGCGCGATCGGAAAAGGCGGGCGGGCGGCTTCCGAAAAGGCGCAGGAACGCCTCATTCAAAAGAGCGGTAGGCTGCAACGTATGGCCGGGACGTTCCCGCCGGAGCGCGATCTTCGCCAGGCGATGCAATTCGTGATAAACCAGCGGCAGCATTTGGTCCACCGCACCCGCGTCGCCGTCCCGGATTCTCGCCAGCAACAATGTGATGGAAGGTGGTGCGGGCGATGGATCCGGCATCAGTGGGGTTGCGTAATGTCCGGTACGCCCAGAATCCGCGCTTCCTCCCGCAGCATCTGCATATTTTCCACCGGCGTCTTGGCTTCTTTGTTCTTGATCGTCAGGTCGGCGGCTGCCTGGAACGCCGTGCGGCAGCGCTCCCGCGCCGCATCCAGATGACCCAGCTTTCTTTCCGTTTGCACCTGGCACATCAGCAGGCCGATGCGGGTGTTGGCCGTGATCAAATCGTCCGGCCACTTCTGCATCACCTGTTCGGCGTGCCGCTCTCCTTCGTCCAGCACCGGCGCGGCATCCTTCCAGCGGTTCAGGTTCATCAGCGTGTATCCGACGTTGAGGCGATTGTTGCAGCGGATGCTTTGATAGCGGTGATCGGCGGGATCGGCCGCCACCAATTGATCGATCATGGCCCCGGCTTCGCGCAGCAAAGGCAGAGCGTCGGCGCCGCGCCCCTGCTGCTGCGAAATTCGGTTGGCGTAGCGCGTGGTGACAACGGCGGCATCATCCAGCAGCCTGCGGTTACCCGGATTCTGGCGGACGTTGGCGCGTTCCAGATCGTAAGCCTGGCGCGCCTGGGCAAAGGCTTCGTTTTGCTTCGACGCGTCATGATCCAAAAACGATGCGGCTGACGACGCGATGGAGGCTTGTAACATCCGATAGCGGACGTTGTCCGGATGACGATCGATCAGCGGGAGCAAAATCGCCAATGCCTGATTATTTCGATCCAGCGCAAGGGAGTTTTCGCCCAGGGGGCCTAGCACGCGGGCCAACCGTTGGCCCGCGGTTGCGCGCTCAAACGCGAGTTCTTCGTCGTTCGGATTTCCGGCCTGAAGTTCCGTCAACCGGCGCACGGCTTCTTCCAGAAGGGCGCGAGCATCGCGCAGGTGGCCCGCCGCAGGCAGCAAGTTGCCGGTGATGGAAAGTATGTTGGCAAGGGCGCGGCTGGCCATTGGATCGTTGGGAGATTGTTGAATCCACGCCCGGGCGGATTTAAGAGCCTCGGTGCTGGTCGCCATGCTTTCCTTGATCGCTCGGGCGTCCTGTTGATACCAGATCAGATCGCCGATGGCGCTCAGGTAACGCTGGCGCTGAATGCGTGTGCCGCAGCAATCGTCTTTGAGAGCTCTGAGGATATCGATGGATTTCTTGACGTGCTCGATGGCCAGCGTGCTCTCGGCGGCGTTGATTTCGATGGAGCTCAAGCGGTAATAGGATTGGGCCAGTTCACGGCGCAATGCCGGGTCGCGGTTGGAATCCTGCGACAGATCGGCCAGATATTGGCGCGCGGTGGAGGCTACCATGCGCCGCGCCTCGAGCGTCCCTGGCGTGTCGTGAATGGCGGCTTCGAAATCGAATACGAATTGGTTGGCCAACGTGCGGACCTGGCCGAAGCGCTCCTGGGCACGCTGCGCTTCATAGAGCGACACACCCGCGCCGGCCGCAATTGCCAGCAGCGCCAAAAGCGCCGCGCCCGAAGCAAGCGTGTGACGCTGCACGAATCGCTGGCTGCGATAGGCCCAACCATCGGGCGTCGCGCGCACCGGGCGGCGGGCCAGATAGTTGTCGAGATCCTCGGAAAGTTCGCGGACCGAACCATAGCGCCGCCTGGGATCGATATGCAGCGCCTTCAGCAGAATGTTTTCCAGGTCCCCGGCCAATTGCGGGTTCAACGCACTGGGGCGCTCGGGCGCAACTTCGCAGATGGCGCGCTGCAGTTCGCCCGCGGATACGCCTTCTACAGAATGCGGCGCGCGGCTTGTCAGCAGGAAGTACAGCACCGCGCCCAAGCCATAGACGTCGGTGGCCGTGGTGACTTCGCCGCCCTGGGCCTGCTCGGGACTGGCGAAATCCGGCGTCAGCACCAGCGTCCGCGTGGCACCTGCCGACGTCTCGTCCAGAACTTTCGCGATGCCGAAATCCAGCAGCTTGGGCTGCCCGTCGGCAGTGACCAGCACATTGGAGGGTTTCAGATCCCGATGGACGATCAGCTTCTGATGCGCGTAATCCACGGCGTCGCACAGCGGCAGGAACAATCGCACCCGGTCGTCAACCTCCAGATGTAACCGGTTGCAATATTTATCCAGCGCCAGGCCGTCGACAAACTCCATCACCAGATAGGCCGTACCGTCGGATCGCGTGCCGCCGTCCAGCAAGCGCGCGACGTTGGGGTGAACCAGCCCGGCCAGGATCTGGCGTTCCTGTCGAAAACGGTCCAGCGCGCGCGGATCCAGCCAGCCGCGTTCCAGCACTTTGATGGCGACCGTCTGGGTGAGCTCGCCATCCACGCGCTCGGCTCGGAACACCGAGCCCATGCCGCCGCGCCCCAGCAGCTCGCGCGCTTCAAAAGGGCCGAAGCGTTCGCCGGTTCCGAAGGCGGCGGGCTCGCCACTGGCGACAGTTTCGCTCAGGAATGTTTCAGCACCCTGGTCGGCGTCGAGAAGGGCTTTCAATTCTTCGCGCGTCTCGGACGATAACGAAGGATCGTTCAGGAACTCCACGCGCTCAGCAGGCGTAAGATCGAGAGCTTTCCGGAAAAGACTGCGCAGTACCGCACGGCCGGCAACCGGGCTCCCCATTCGATGGAGTATAGCAGGATGGGTTTACTTCGACGCCGTCTCGCCCAGCTTTTTCAGCAGGTCCGCGGTGTCCTGATGCACGTCGATGCGCTGCCCGCCGCGGCTGTTGCCACCAGCGCGCCCCATGGCGGAATCGATGGGCGTTTTCCCCTTCAAATCCACGGCGTTCAAATTGGCGTGATGATCCACCAGGAATTGCACCACGTCGTTCCAGCCCCAGAAGGCCGCGCCATGCAGCGGCGTCTGGCCGCGAAATTCCGTCGCGTTGATCTCGCCACCCGCCGCGAGTAGCAGCTTCAGCGACGCGATGGAACGCTCCTGAACATCGGGAGTGGTGTAAACACCGCGCGTGTCGGCATCCACCGAACCCAAGCCGGCCGCGGCCATGGTGGGCGTGTAGCCGCGAATATTGGGAAGATTCACCAGCGCGCCGTGCGCCAGCAGCAACTGGATCGCGGGCGCATCCAAAGCTTTGGCGGCGCGCAGCAACGGCGTGACGCCGATGCTCAGCATCTGGTCCACACCGCGATCGGCGCCTACCGAACGATAAGGCGGCAGCAGCTTCAACTGCAGATTCGGGTTCGCGCCCTTGTCCAAAAGCAGCTTGATGATATCGAGCGGCGTGGTCTCATCGAGCGAAGGCCCGTCCGCCCTTCCCCCGTGCGGAATGGTATTCATGTCGACAGCGCAGTACAACGGACTGCGGCCCCACCAGTCCCACTTGTCCACCATGGCGCCTTTCTCGATCAAATATTTCGCCGTATCGAAATGGGCGTTAGTGATGGCCATGATCAGCGGGGTGACGCCTTCCGGATCGGGCAGGTTCAATTTCGCGCCGCCGTCCACCAGGCTCTGCACGCACGAGAAACAACCTTCCCGCGTGGCATAGAGCAGCGGCGTGAAACCACCATACGACTGGTGCTGGGCTCGCGGTTCCGAGCTCACCTGCGCCAGCCACTCATATACTTCCGATCGTGCGTTTACATCGGCGCCGTGCGCCATCAGCTCGCGCACCATCGCCGGCTGGCTTTCCGCCGTCGCCCACATCAGCGCGGTCTGCTGTTTCTGATTCTCGCGCGCATCCACATGTGCGCCGTGCTCCAGCAACATCTTCGCCGCGGCGGCGTTATCGGTGCGCGCCACCAGCATCAGCGCGGTTTGTCCGTCGGCGCTCGGTGAATCGGGGTCCGCTCCGGCTTTCAACAGCTTTTCGATTATGGCGACGTTTCCGAGGAAGGCCGCTTCGGACATCGGCGTAGCGCCGAATTGGTTCTTGGCCTTGGCATCGGCGCCCGCGCGCAGCAGCCGGTCCACCAACTCCACGTCACCGTTGTGCGCGGCCCAGGCCAGTGCCGTAGTGCCGTCCGAAGCCGGCGTATTGACGTTGACGTGCTGATCGATCAGCGCGATCGCGGCCTGCTGGTTATCGGCCTTCGCCAGGTCCACCAGAGATACGTCGCCGGAGACGCCCGCGAATACCGGCGCGATAATCAACGCGAACAATAGTGCGCCGCCCGCTACGGAACCGCGCGCGTAAGCAAGCGGAGTCTTCGCCGTCATATTAAACCTCCGCGAACTTGCCCGAGCTGTCGCCGAAGCGGTCCAGCGGCACGCCCGCGCGGTCCAGCACCGTGAGCAGCATGTTGGCAAGCGGCGTTTGGTCTGGATACTTCAGGTGCTGGCCGCCTTTGACGGTCTTCCATCCGCCCACTAGCGCCGTTGGCAGCGGGTAATGATTGTGCATATTGCTGTTGCTCATGTTGCTGCCGTACAGAATCATAGAGTGGTCCAGCATGGTTCCGTCGCCGTCCGGCATGCTCTGCAGCTTGGTCAGGAACTTCGCGAAAAGCTCCGTGTGATAGGTCTGGATCTTCACCAGCCGGTCCATTTTCGCCTGCTCGTTGTTGTGGTGCGAAAGCGGATGGAACGCGTCGGGAACCCCGATCTGGTTATAGGTGAGATTGCTAACCTCGGCCGCGATCATCATGCTGAACACCCGCGTCATATTGGCCTGATAAGCCAGCGCCAGCAGATCGAACATCAGACCGACGTGTTTTTCAAACTGCGGCGGCGTGCCGGCCGGTGCGTTGGGAATGTCGACGTGCGACAGATCGTGTGCTTCCATCTTCTGGATGCGCCGCTCAATTTCGCGCACGGTGTCCAGATAATCGGCGAGCATCGCGCGGTCCGCCGGGCCCAGCGTACGCTGCAGATCCGTGGCTTCGGTTGAAACCAGATCCAGAATGCTCGCATATTGTTTGCCCAGCACCTTGCGCTCAGTGGTGGTATCGCCCTGGCCGAAAAGACTCTGGAAAACCTTGCGCGGCTCGGTCTCCATGGGAAGCGGCGTAGTGGGAGTGCGGAACGAAATGGTGCCGGAGTAGCTGCAGCCAAAGTCGCGATCGCAGGATCCGCCTCCTCCCCGGCCTTCGATGGCTATTTCAAGCGACGGCAGCGGAGTGTCTTGTCCGATGTGCGCTGCCGCAATCTGATCGATGGTGGGCCCGCAGAAAGGGTCCTGGCTCGCGCGCGGATGTACGCAGTTCAGCCATGTTCCGGGTGTGATGGCGTGCACCGCCGGGCTGATGGCGGGCTTGTTTTCCAGGCCGCTCACCACCGTAAGCTGCTTCTGAAAAGGCGCCAGCGGTTTCAGAATGGTGGGGAGATCGAAAGTGGCTCCTTCCGTCTTCGGCGTCCAATGCTCCATGATGGCGCCATGCGGGAAGTAGATGAATCCCATATGAGGCGTCGGAGTGGCCGCCGTCGCCGCCAGAGCGGTGCGCGCCGGAATCATGGCATCCAGCAACGGCAAAGCTATGGTGGCGCCCATCCCGCGCAGGAACATGCGGCGCTCGAGATGTTTCTTGGTGATGAACATTCGATCTCCTAAAATTACTATCGACTCCCTAACGGCCGCGGTTCTGTAATCTGCTTCGATGCAACCTGCGTCCCGCCCGGCGCGGCGTCCGGCGTTCTCTCCATCTGGAACGGTATGCTTTGGGCGATTCCCATCACAATCGACGAGAACCGGTAGTTGTTAGCCGCGGCGTCGTGTACGATCTTACGAACGGTCGGCATATCGTAGGCCGTCAGGCTGCGCCCCAGCGCGTAGCTTAAAAACTTTTCGGTCATGGTGTCGACGAATTCGTTCGGACGCGCCATCAGCGCCTTGCGCAGATCGTCCGGCCCGTTCACCGCCGTGCCGTCCACCAGTTTGCCGGAGGCATCGATGACGGTTCGCGTATAACGATCCTTGCTGCGCCACGCGCCCACCGTGTCGAAGTTCTCGAGCGCGAATCCCAGCGGGTCGATAATTCCATGACAGGCATTACATGTCGGATTGGCGCGATGCATTTCCATCGTCTCCCGCACCGTGTGCGGTTTTTCGCCCTCCTTGTTTTCCTTAAACGCCGGGACGTTGGGCGGGGGCGGGGAAGGCGGCGTGCCCAGGATATTTTCGAGAATGTAATTGCCGCGCAGCACCACCGATGTGCGGTTCGCGTAAGACGTCACCATCAGGATGGCGCCCTTGCCGAGCAAGCCGTAGCGATTTGAATCGGGCAGCGTCACGCGCCGGAATTCTTCGCCGCGCACATTCGGGATGCCGTAGTGCAGCGCCAGGCGCTCGTTGACGAACGTATAGTTGGCCGTCAGCAGATCCAGAACGCTGCGGTCTTCGCGCTGGATGCTGTCCACGAATAGCTCAAGCTCGCGCCGGAATGCACTGCGCAGGCTGGGATCGAAGTTGGGATAGATGAAAGGATCGGGATCGATGGTATCGATGTCGCGCAGCCGCAGCCATTCGGAGGCGAAGTTGGTCACCAGCGCCCGCGATCTGTCGCTCGCCAGCATGCGCCTTACCTGCTGCTCGAAAATCTTGGGGTCCTTCAGCTTGCCCTGCTCGGCTACGGCCAGCAACTCGTCATCGGGACCGGTGCTCCACAGGAAGAATGAAAGGCGCGACGCCAGCTCCAGGTCGCTCACGCGATAATTGGTTCCCGGCGCCAGGCCCACCGGTGGCGGCTCGGCTCGATAAAGAAACTTGGGGCTCGCGATGATCGCGATAATGCCGTTCTGGATTCCGCCCTCGAAAGTGCCGGAAGTCTCGCGTCCTTGTTTGAAAAAGTCCATCGGCGCCGCCAGATCCTTAGCCGTCACTGGCCGCCGAAATGCCCGGTGCATAACGCCTGAAAGAATCCTGGCCGCGCAGGAAGCTTCTTCGCTTTCGTCCGGCGGCTGGCAAACAAAGATCCGCGCGCGGCTCTCGGTTTGGACCGGTTTGCCGGTGGGATGGTAGGGACCGATAATTTCAATACTTGGCCCTGAGGGAGCCCTGCGGCCACCAGGTCCGGCGCCTCCGGGAGCGAATCCGTATCCAGGAAAAGCGCGGCCGGGAATGAAGGACTGAAGATCGCCTTCCGGTTCGGCGAAACTGTGCGCCGGCGCCGTCAGCCCAAGCTGGTGCAGCCCGGCTTTGACATGCACGAACCCTCCTCCACCCAGGGATAATGGAAGACCATCGATGGTGAAAATTCTATCCGGACCCGTGATGTCGATCTGGTAATCGCCCTCATACGGGAAAAGATAGTGGGCCACGATTCCGCCGCGCGTGCCGATCGGCAGAGTTTCGGGGTCGGCCGGTTCGCCATGCAGCACCGCTTTCACCGGCTCCGCGGGAGGCGGGTGGGAGATCGCCTGGCGGCTCACTGCCCGCGCGGCCGAGATGTATTGATCCAGGAACGAGGGCGAAACTTTAAGAACGTTCGCGATGTTGTCGAAGCCGTTGCTGACATCGTCTCTGGGAAGCAGCGCCGCGGCGTCCACGTCCACGCCGAGCACGTCCTTCATCTCGTTTGCGTATTCGGCGCGATTCAGCCGGTGCAGCGAAACGGTTCCCGGATTCGGCGACGCGAGCGCGGCCTGATCGAGCGACGTTTCAAGAAACGTCACGAAGGAATTGATGGTGGCGGGATCGGGGCGCGGCATGCCGATAGGCGGCATCATCCCGCCGCGCAGCTTGCGAACGGCACGCTCCCACACCGCGGCGTCTTTGCCCACGTGCCCGAGGTCCATCGTATCGAACATCACGTTCGCGGTCTTGGCCTTCTGGTTGTGACAAGTGACGCAATAGTGATCGAGCATCGCTCGATGCGCGGCCAGGGAGGCGGGAGGCGCGGAAGCGGCGCGCAGTACCGGTACTGCCAACACGAACGATACCGCCACAACCCAGTGACGCATTGTCTTAGTTATGTCTCCTCTTTCAGAACCGCGACCAGGGACCGTCTTCCACTTTCAGAACCGCGACCAAAGGGAGCGTCTTCCGCCCCTTCAGAACCGCGACCAAAGGGAGCGTCTTCCGTCCCTTCAGAACCGCGACCAAAGGGGCGTCTTCCGCGCCCTAAACGATCCCGCCCAACTCCCGAACGTGTCCCCACAAACCCCGATAAGCCAGCTCGATGAACAGGTCCGGATTGCCCCACTTCTCGTCGAATTCCTTGGTCGGCGCGGCCGCGATCATCTCTTTCGGACCCAGCCCGTGCTTCAGCATCGTTACCAGGCGATCCTTGAGGGTGGACAGCATCTGGGTCTCGGCATCCAGATCGGCCTGCTTCATTACGGGCCCACTTCCCGGGACGGCTCCACTACCAGGGACGATGCGCGTGTCGGCGTTGGTTACTTTTAGCAGGGCTTTTTGCCCTGTAATCATGCCGCCCAGCCAGCCGCCGGTGGTATAGTCCACAATCGGATAAGAGCCCGCCGAGACCACATCGCCGGCCGCCAGGATATTCGGTCCCGGGAAGTACACATAGATGTCGCCGTCGGTATGAGCCTGCATCATGTACCCGTACTCCACAGGCTCTTTGCCGAACATCATCTTTTGCTCGCCGGTATAAAAAGTCTGATTCGGCAGCGAAACCTTGGGATGTGGCTCGTAGGTGCGCTTTTGCCAGCCGCAGTCGATCTCGGTTCCGAGCCACAGCTTGGTGTTTTCGTGCGCGATGATTTTCGCGCCGGCTTTTCCCAGCGCCTCGTTCGATCCGGTGTGCTGCGGATGCCAGCAAGTGTTGAAGAGCACCTTCACCGGCTTTCCGCCGGACTGATCGGCCACCAGCTTCAGCAGTTCGTCCGATCTTTCCGCCGAGCCGCCATTCACCAGCAGAACGCTATCGGGACCCAGAACCGCCAGAACATTGCCGCCCGCGCCGGTGATCAGAAGGAAGGTGTCGGTGAGCTTGGTAACTTCGAGCGGCGCAACGCCTGGCGCCGACCCGGTCTGCGCAAAAACACGATTGGCCAGGGCAATCCCGGCCGCACCGCCGGCCGTCCCCGCAACAATATTCCGCAGGAACCCACGACGATTGAATGGATGGGACACTGCTTTGAGTTTACTATGTGCGGCTTCCAAACGGCTCAAGTTGTCACGCGCAAATACGACACCTCTACTCAGGAGGGGCCCTGGCGGTTTCTTAAAAGCGCGTCGAAAAGCTCTTCTTTGCGCCTGAACGATGTCTTGCGGAGTTGGCCGAGCGCCAGGGCCAGATCAACGTGGCCGTGACGCGCGCCGGCGTCCAGAATGCCGAGCGTACCGACCACCGCGAACCCTTTAGCCCTAACGGCGGCGACACCGGCGCGGTCATCCATCAGGATCGCGTCAACTTCAAGCCAGCTGGCCAGAGCAATCGCCGCTCTTTCCCCACGATCGAGCCGCAGCAGAATCGGGTCCACGACTGGAGCCGGGCCCGGAACCACCGTGAGCCACGCCGGTGGGTTCGCGACCCACGAACGAACCTCCGAAGGTGCCTCGGTATGGGATAGTTCGTCCCGCACCTCGGTGGGCACGAACACGGTTTCAAAAAGCACAGGGATGAGATCAGTGTGCCCGATCAAGACAAGATAATGAAGAGGCCCAGTATCGGCCACAACCAATCGCACGCCGCTACAGACCGAGGCTGCTTAAATCACGCCGTTCCGCTTCCAGATCGTCGAGGGTATACTCTTCGAACACCCCATGAGCCTTGAGGAACCCGTCCATCGCGGCGCGCGTTTCGTACCCCAGCAATTGCCGGAGTTCCGCCTGGGTGAGATGTCCGCTCTTATATTCTTCCAACGCAAACGCCTCCAGCGCGCGACGCGACAAGTCGCCGCCGGCGGAGGTCAGCCGCTCGACGAGATCGTCGGGAATCAAGAGGGTCACGTTCATTGCTCTTATGTTAGCGTGTCCGGCATACTGGATTCGATCGGCCCATTCCATTTCCATTTCCTTTCGCCCCGTCCCGCTACGTTGCTAAACGCGGCACTGGGTACATGCGGCTTCAGCCGCGTTTTTTTTCTCTCCACTCAGCCAACGGCCCTCGATGGTAATATACGGTGAACGGCGCGCCGGATCGCTTAAGGTCGGGCACTCCAGAAGCGTCGGGCACTTGAGGAGCAAAGAGGAATGACGATGAAATTGCCGAAAGCGGTATTGCTTTTAACCATGGCTTCGGCGGGGGCTTGGGCCCAGGTAAACATAGGCGAACTCAAGCCCGAAGCCAGCCTGCCCTTCAACATCACCACCGTGGCCACCTTTGATCTGCCTTGGCGGATCGCGTTCCTGCCCGATGGGCGCATGTTGATCACCGAAAAGGTTGGGCCCGTTTGGCTGGTCTCCCAGGACGGAAAGAAGGTCCAGGTGGGCGGTACGCCCCCAGTCTATTGGGAGGGCCAGAGCGGCATGATGGGCGTCTTCCTCTCGCCCACCTACGCCACCGACCAGAATATCTATCTCACCTACGCCGAGCCCGGCGATTATGGCGGCGGTCTGGTGCTGGCGCGCGCCAAGCTGACCCTGAACCCCCGCCCGGCCGGGCCCTTCGCCAGTCCGGCCAGACTGGAACACCTCGAAGTGCTATGGCGCCAGTTGCCCAAGGGCAAGGGTGGCCAGGAAGGCGCGCAGATCGCCTTCGCTCCCGACGGCAAGTCTCTTTTCCTCACGGTTGGCGACCGCCAGCGTTTCACGCCCGCTCAGGATCCGAACCAACCCGAAGGCAAGATCCTGCACCTGACGCTGGACGGCAAACCCGCGTCCGACAATCCCAACTTCGGCAAAACGGGTGCTGCTACTATCCCGCTGATCGATCCGGCCCGTGACACCGAAGCCGCCAAGACCGCGCCCGTGGTCAGCACTTATACCTTTACCGGCCCGAACATGACTCCGGCTGAAACCTGGGCCAGCGGCGTCCGCACGCCTTACGGCCTGGCGTTTTCGCCCACCGGCGAACTGTGGGAGGTGGAGCATGGCCCGCGCGGAGGCGACGAGCTGAACCTGATCGAGAAGGGCAAGAATTATGGCTGGCCGCTCGTCTCGTTTGCCAACAACTACAATGGCGTACCAATTCCCAGGCCCGACATGCGGCCCGACCTGGCGATGCCGGTGCTCTATTGGACGCCGGTGATCGCGCCGGGCAATCTGATTTTCTACCATGGCACGCAAACCTTCCCGCAATGGAACGGCAACGGCCTCGTCAGCGGCCTGGGGACCATGTCGATCAGCCGCATCATCTTTGACGGCCATGGCGGCGCCAAAGCGGCCGAGCGCTGGAG
The DNA here is from genome assembly GCA_963747945.1 of Bryobacterales bacterium. Classification (GTDB taxonomy): domain Bacteria; phylum Acidobacteriota; class Terriglobia; order Bryobacterales; family Bryobacteraceae; genus Palsa-89. The sequence goes on along the minus strand of CAVVHB010000016.1, from coordinate 382,054 downwards.
TGTCGGCCACCGCATCCGCGATGTGGAAGAAGCCCCCGATGGCTCGCTGTGGATGCTGGAGGATAGCGCTGAGGGCGGCCTCTTCCACGTCACTCCGAAATGATCCACGAGTGACCAGTTCGCGTTAGGCGAGCAAGCAGACCAATGAAGGCACTCCCGCTAGCCCTCTGCTGCACTGTCCTCTTCATCCCGGCCGTTGTGGCGCAGGCTCCGGCCAGCGGTGAGCGCCACGAATTCACCATTGCGGATTTTCACACGGAAAGCGGCGTGACGCTGCCGCAGGCTCGCATTGTGTATGGAACCTACGGCCGTCTCAATGCCGACCGGAGCAACGCAGTGCTCCTGCCCTCGCACTATATGGCGGACTTCCACGGCTATGAATGGTTGATCGGTTCGGGAAAGGCGCTCGATCCGTCCCAGCTTTTTCTGGTGACGACCGAGCTGTTCGCGAGCGGCGGCTCGTCCTCGCCCAGCAATACGCCCGAGCCATTTCACGGCCCTCGTTTCCCGGTGACAACCATTCGCGACAATGTCGACGCTGTACACAGATTGCTCACTGAGGAGTTGAAAATCACGCACCTCCGCGCGGTGATCGGTTTCTCGATGGGTGCTCAACAGGCCTTTCAGTGGGCGGTCAGTTACCCCGATTTCGCCGACCGGATTGTCGCCACTTCGGGCACCGCGAAAACGTATCCACACGGGATCGTGAGGCTGGAAGGCCAGATTGCCGCTCTTACCGCCGATCCCGCGTTTGATGGCGGCGATTACAAGACTCCGCCACGCAAGGGGCTGGAAGCGTTCGGAATGGTATGGGCCGGGTGGCTGTATTCGCAGGAATGGTGGCGCCGCGAACTGTGGCGCGCTTCGTCGCCCGCGGGCACCACGTTCGAACAGGTCTCCAATAGCTTTCGGACCCGGTTCAGCGCCGACGCAAACAATTACATCCTGCAGGCCCGCACGTGGGAGCGCCACGATGTCGGCGCCACTCCCGGATTCGGCGGGAGCGTCGAACGGGCGCTCGGGTCCATCAAAGTTCCGCTTTTATATATGCCGTCTGAGACGGATCTCTACTTTCCAATCGGCGATGCGCGCTACGAAGCTCCGTTCATTCCGAAAGCCACGCTGATGCCGATCCCATCTCTGTGGGGTCACACCGCCGGCGCCGCAAGCAATCCCGCCGATGCGAAATTCCTGAACGAAAACATCGCGCGGTTTCTCTCCCGACAGTAGCGCGCGATTAAACTACTTCACGCTCTTCATCCACTTCAGGATCGGCCCGGTGACGCTTTTATCGGCCGTATCGGGCGACATCACCTCGGAGATGTGGCTGTGGTCCTTATATTCGGCGAAGGTCACATTGCGGCCCGCTTTCTTCAGCTCATCCCGCAAGGTCTCGGCGAACCCGATGATGTTGGGGGGATCCAGCTCCGCTACCGAGATCATGAAAGGTATCTTCGAACCCTTCAGCCCCGGCAGATTCGAGCGGGCTAGCTGCGTGGCGGGATCCGGAGGCGCACCGCGTCCACCGCCAAAACCGCGACCGCCCGGTCCGCCTCCGCGTCCGGCTGCCGGAGCGGCGGGAGGTCCTCCATTTGGAGAGTTGCAGGGGGCGAATCCGCCCTGCACCGGCGGCGGAGTTACCGGAAGAATATCGAAGGCTGGTGGCGACATGAAGATCACGCCCTTGAGACCAATGCCCTCGCTCCCCCAAAACTCGGAGTGGCCGACATAGGTGCTGAGAGGAATGTTCCCGGCGGACTGGGACCAGGCGAAAACCCGGTTCGGATTGCCTTTGTGCTGCGCGATGTTTTTATTCACCCACTCCACCACCAGGCTCACGTCTTTCGCCGGATCGTCCCACGCCTCGCCGGGACGGCGCTGCATGTTCACTCCGACCATGCCGTTCTTCACCGCCCAGACCATGATGTTGTCGTAGAAAGCCTCGCCGTTGGGACCACCCTGTTGCTTGTTGCCGGCCCCACCGGAAAGATAGATCAGCACCGGGCGCGATCCGCCGCCTTTTTCCGGCTCGGCCACATCGAGAACGTTCTTGGCGTCGGGCCCGAACGAGACGTTGCGCGTAAACTTCACCCCCGCGTAGGGAGGCTTCGGCTGCAACGGCGCGTAGAGTTCCGCGGTTTCCGGAACGCACACTCCCCGTCCGATCGCAATCAGCTTGCTCGCGATGTCCGCCGGCACCTGCGCCGTTAAGGTGCCAGCCGCAAAGGCGGCCAAGGCGATCGCCAACCCCACCATTCGTTTAGTTCTCACGCAAACCTCCAGCGGTCATTGAGTATATCGCACGCTGGATCGTAATCCGCATTGTGGCGCACGCACTCGTGCGTGCCGCATTCACACTCGTGTGAATGCCAGGTCCGTGTGGCGGCCAGCGGCGCGTTAAGCTGAGCAAGATGAAGAAAACAGTCGCGTGCTCCATCCTACTGCTATTGGGCCAGTTCAACATCCCGTCGCGTGGTCAGTCTCAGGATGATATTGCGAAGCAGTTTGCTGGCATGTGGCGGCTGGTGTCCAACCCGCAGCGCCTAGTTGATGGAACCACGCGGGAGGGGTCGAATAGCGTCGGGTATGCCTTTTTCGACGCCAATGCGGGTCGCATGTGCTTCCTCAGCATGAATCCCAACCGGCCCCAATGGAAGTCGGAAGCCACGCCGACAGCGGAAGAAGGACAGTCCGCGATCAAAGGCTTCGGCGCCTACTGTGCCATCCTCGAGATCCACGCGAACGAGGGCTTTATGCTCCGGCATTACGAGATCAATCAAACCCCCAACGCAGTAGGCAGAGCGACCAAGCGATGGTATACCTTCCAAGGGACGGACCGGATGTCGTTGCGGGTGGATGCTTCGGAACTCAAGCCGCCCGTCGTCGAGAGCACGTTTGTCTGGGAGCGAGTGGTGAAATAAGCTCGTGACCCAGGGAACTCAATGCCCGTTAATCTCCAACAGCTCAATTTCGAAAATCAGCGTGGCTCCGCCTGGAATCACAGGCGGGTGTCCGTTGTTCCCGTAGGCGATGTCCGATGGGCAAACCAATCGGGCCTTCCCGCCAATCTTCATCTTCTGCACGCCTTCAGTCCAGCAACGAATCACGCCGCTCAGCGGGAACGACGCTGGTTCATTCCGCTTGTAAGAGCTGTCAAACTCCGTTCCGTCCATCAGTGTTCCCCGATAGTTCACCTTCACCGAATCGGAGGCAGTGGGGGAAGCGCCGGTTCCGGGTCGAATATCCATGTAGATTAGTCCGGAGTCTGTTTTGATCGCGCCCGGCTGCGTGGCCGCCTTTGCGAGATACGCGCTGGAGGCGGCCTTCTGTTTTTCTGCCACCCGAGCCGCGCGGGTTTGCTCGAAAGCCTGAAACTTAGGTCCCCATTCGTTCACATCCACCGCCGGCTTGCCAGCCGCGGCGTCGCCGAGTGCGCGCTTGATCAGGTCCACTTCGGCCGGCGAAAGGTCGAACTGGGACAGCGACCGGTACATCTGCAGGCCCAAAGCGTAGACAGTCTTCTGTTCGTCGGTTGAGAGCGCTGGCGCAGTGGCCTTCGGCGCGGCAGCGGACTTTGGAGCGGCTCTAGGCGCAGTTTTGGCGTTGGGTGCCGCCGTCGTCGACTTGGGTGCGGTCGCTTGAGGAGCCGAGCTTTGCCCCATCATCACGGCCGGTAGCAGGTACAGAAGTGCACGCATTTGTCCAGGCTATCACCCTTCCCGCTTTCGGCCGAGCCTAAAAGCGCGCTGCCCTGCGCATGTGCGCCGGTTGCCCTTCCGAACGCGCATGATCGAGTTTGACGTCTGAAACCGGGGACCGGCGGTCACAAGACGACTTCGCATTACTAATCCACGCTTCCCGTTCTAACGCTGAGACTTCTTGATCAATAGCATGCCGCCACGTCTCCAATAAATCTTGGTATCCATCAACCCTCGGAACTCGCAAGCCAGAAACTGCGACAACGGCAGTAGACTGGAGACATCGTGGCCATTTTGATCGACTGGTGGATCGCAGAGCTTCGCAAGCTTGGCGCGAAGAATCTCGATCCATATGAGCGAAAACTTCGATCCTTCGACCAGAACGAACAAAAGGTCTTCGAGTTCATCGCCGAGGCCAGGGCCGCACTCCTTTTTCTGCGAAATGGCATTAGCGTCACTATGCGGGACAAGCCCGACCTTCGTTTAGAACTCGGCAACGAAATCATTTACGCGGAGGTCAAGCACCAGAATGAGAAGGAGACAGACCGACGCGACGCCGCCGCGATGGCAGTAGCCGGCCCTTACGAATTCGTTCAGGTCGGAAACGTTTTTGACGACGAGCAGCAGCATGGATGGCAAGGGATGTGCGCGACCGCCGTCAAGAAGCAGCCTCAATACATCGAGGGCGCCCAGAACATCCTTGTTTTCGTCAACCACAGCAATTCCATCGACCGCCACCTCCGATCCGCTGTCAACGAGTTCGACGACGCCGTTCGAAAGGCCGGAGCCGCATCGCCTCTCCGAAACCTTGGCGGCATGATGATGTTCGCGGCAAGCTATGGGCCAGGAAGCGGCTGGAGTAATGTCGAGTTCATCCGGACCGCATACGCCCTACAACCCATCAACCACCGTTTTGCGATGATGATGTGCGAAGGGCAGCTCGCGTAAAGCGTGTTATTCCAGGCCCAACCTGGACGCGCGATAATAACTTTGTGTACGTCCCCACCGGATTCGTAAACCAGGTGCAACTCGGAGAAGCCGTGTTAGAGGCGAAAAAGCTGCTGGATGCCCGCGAAGTCCGCGATGTCCGCTTCACGCTTGGACCCGATGCAAATGGCGAACCTTCGATATTTTTCGGTATCTTGCTTACTCCCTACGCAATCCACGCATCCCGGTTCGCCGACGTCACCGCAAGGGTGGCGACGACGCTCTTTGACGAACTTCAGCCCTTCAACCGATGGGGACTTCAGCCCTACTTTAACTTCACCTCCGACCTTGCTCATTTCAAGAATCCGGGCTGGATGTAATCGATGGCGTTCGCAGAAGACCTGCTGAAGCAGGCTTTTCTACTCCTCAACAAGGAGTCGAAGAATCCGACTCAAGCAAGTCTGAGGCGATCCGTTTCGACCGCCTACTACGCTCTTTTTCATCTCCTGATTCAGGAAGCCTCTGCCAATTGGAGCCGAGCAGACACACGCGACTATCTTGCGCGGGCATTCGCGCACAGAACCATGAAGCAGGCATCCACATGGGCAGAGAACGCAACATACGACCCAGCCATCTCTCCCCAGGCAGTAGCGAAGTTGCGCTCTGTCGCAAGAGCATTCAGAGAGCTTCAGTTGCAACGTCACCTAGCAGATTACAGCAACGCCACAAAATGGGATCGGATCAAGGCATCCGCAAAAGTTAACCAAGCGAAGACCGCTTTTAATGATTGGAAATCGATCCGCAACGAGTTCGTCGCCCAGAAATACCTTGTTTCTCTTTTGAGCAACTATAAGGAAGGGTGACGTCAGCTTTTGGCTCGCACGATTAGGACCGACAAACGCCCATCGCCACAGCTATCAGGTGCCAGCACGCATCGACGAATTCGCAGGAGTCCCTAGTCGGCTCACAATTCGTCCTCGCTCGTGACCTGGAATTTTCGTCTGCCGCCTCGTTAACCTTCGTCAGTTGGATTGGGTCGGCGAGAGGGTCCCTTTGACGAGGACTCGGATCCAGGCGGCTCACGGAACGGTTCCACTGAAATGCGCTCGTAACAAACTTCCAGCACGTCCAGGGATTCTGTACCGCCCGGCGCTTGGAGTACAACGCTGTCGCCTGCTGCCGACTTCAGCAACGCGCGCCCCAGAGGCGACACCCAACTGATGTGGTTACGGTCGAGATCCACTTCGTCGGTGCCCACGATGCTCACCACTCGCTCCACTCCCACGGCGTTGGCATAGCGCACGGTCGCGCCGAAGAATGCTCTCGTCGCCGCTTGCCCCGTTCTCGGAGTTTCCGGGTCCACCACTTCCGCGGCTTCGATACGCTTCCTGAGAAAGCGAATCCGCCCATCGATCTGCCGCAGCCGCCGCTTGCCGTACTGATAGTCGGCGTTTTCACTCCGATCGCCGTTACTGGCAGCCCACGCCACCACCTCCGTCACGGCCGGGCGTTCCCTGGTGAGCAGAAACCGAAGCTCATCTTGGAGACGCTGCAGCCCGCTCGGAGTTATGTAGTTCTTGCCTGGCGTCGCGGGCTCGTCCGCTTTCGGTCTTCTCGTAAACCCTTTTCGCACCCTGCTTTGATTCCTGCCTTGAACTACTGATGCAATGAGAATCCGGACGGCAAAGCTGCCTCAAGATTGATTTGTTCTCCACTGATCGGATGGTGGAATTTCAGATATTGGGCGTGCAGGAAATATCCTCCATCACCGGGGAGGCCGGGGAGATTCTCAAGAGGCTGGCCGGCTAAACCGTACAGAGGATCGCCTACCAGGGGATGGCCGATGGATGCCAGATGGATTCTGATTTGATGAGGGCGGCCCGAATTTAGGCTTACCTCAAATGTTGTGGTGCCGGTGCTAGCGTATTCAATGCTGCGTGAGATCACTTTTGCCAATGACTTTGACGGTTTGCCACTTGGGCTGGCGGCCCACACGGAACCGATGCGCGGGTGCGGTACCAGGCCGATGGGTGTGAGGATTTCGTAAGCGTCGTGCTGTGCAATGTTTTGACCCAGCGCCCGGTAGATTTTTTGAATTTTGGGTGTGTTCCAGTTTGCGTTTAGATTAGAGGCCGCCTGTGGTGTTTTGGCGAAAAGGACGATGCCGGTGGTGGCTCGGCCCAACCGGTGGACAGGGTTTGCGTTGGGGGTTCGCCTTTGCACGCAGCGCAGGAGGGTGTTTTCCATGAAGCCGCCGCCGGGGAGGGTGGGCAGCCCGCTGGGTTTGTTTACGGCCAACAGATGGGGGTCTTCAAACAGCACTTCGAAGTGCCGAGGGGAGTCAGGTTCGATCCAGGGTGGGCGGTTCCAGACAAGGGTTTGGCCTAAAGTGCCCGATTCGCTTCCGGTGGCGGTGACGCCGTTGAGGGTGACTTCGCCGTTGTTTAGTTTTTGTTGCCAGGCTTGTGGGGTTGAGTGGGGGTAAAGGCTTGCCAAGTGGGACAGCAGCGTTTCTCCATGGCATTTGCTGCTGATGATTGTGGTGTAGGCATAGCCCCGGTTGAGCATGTAGTTTGAGTGTAAGCTATGGCATCTGCGGCGCGTATCCACTGTACGGCGGCGTCTAGCGACTTGTGAGGACTCGTATATTACTGCGCCTTCGCTGGCGCGCAGGTCGATTACTGTGCGGGGTGGTGGCTGGTAAAGAATTCGAGCAGGCTTTGAGGCGCGTTGGGACCGAGACACACTTTGAGGGCTTCTTCCGCATCCGCAGCATCGGACGCGCTGCGAGGAAAGAGGCCGTTTTCATACGCCACGAGGGCGGCTTCAACGTTTCCGGGGTTGGCGGCGATGGCCTTCCCGAGTTCAGCGCCGTCGAACATTGCGAGGTTGGCGCCTTCTCCGGACGGGATCATCAGGTGCGCCGCATCCCCGAGCAGTGTCACGGCTGGTACGCGGTGCCATTTGTGCCCTACCGGTAGCGCATGAATAGGCCGAGGCACAGGGTCAGTCTCACCGTCGGTGATGAGCGCAGTCAGCTCCGGAGCCCAGCCGTCGAACTCTTTGACAACGTGTGCCAAGGCAGTCACCGGATCGGAGAAGTCGATGCTGTCAATCCAGTCCTTTGGCTTGTTCAACTGCGCGTACGTGTGCAGCACGCCGTTAGGCTCACAGTGCGCGAAGATACCTCTTCCCGGCGCCACTGCAAACAGCGCGCCACCGCCAACTGCTTTCGCGCTCGCCTTGTGGCGGATGCCGCTGTCGAATAGGTACGTCTCGATGAATGTCGTGCCGACATAGGTCGGTATCGCCTCGGAAAGAAGTGGACGAACTCTCGACCAAGCGCCGTCGGCGCCCACCAGGAGATCGGTCGTCACCGTTGAGCCGTCGGCAAAGGTCAGCATGTGCCGTCCACCGCCGAGCGGAGACGCCGCCGTCAGTTTGTGTCCCCAGCGGACCGTGCCGGCAGGAAGTGAGTCAAGCAGCGTCCGGCGCAGGTCTCCTCGGGGGACTTCAGGTCGGCCGCCTGGGCCGTCGTCGGGCTCGTCAAGCAGAACGTTGCCTTCCTTGTCGAGTACGCGCGTTGCCTGACCGCCAGGATGGATGATCTCGCGAAACTTTTCGAAGAGTCCCGCTGCCTTGAGTGCAAGCTGCCCGTTGTTTTCGTGGATGTCGAGCATGCCCCCCTGCGCTCGTGCGTTCGCCGAGGTTTCCGCTTCGTACACCGTCGCCGCAATGCCGTGAACATGCAGGACGCGTGCAAGCGTCAGGCCGCCAAGCCCGGCACCGATGATCGAGATTGAAGTCTTCAAATTGATTCCTTCGTTGGCGTCCACCGACGGTTATCGAACGTCATTCCATAATATTGGATTGGCTCACCGCGCCGGATGTACGTCGAAGCCACACGGCGAACGTTCCCGCCCATCCAGTCACGATCTTGCGCCCGCTCTTTCTATTTCCCCTTCAACAAACTGCTCCGGCCCGCCCCTCAACTTGCATCCCCGGCCATGCTATCCCATGGACCGAGGTATCCAAATGGCAACAACAGCCCAAGCTCCAGCACCGCCAACCACAACCGATCCCGATCCCGTCCTACGCTGGTTAGCCCGCAGAAGCTCGTGCCCGCAGCCCGATCGCGCTGCCGTCAACCGCGCCAACTCTACGCACTCCACCGGCCCTCGCACCGACGCCGGCAAACAGCGCTCGTCGCAGAACGCTCTCAGCCACGGTCTCACTGCCCGCACCGCCGTCCTGCCTACCGAGGACCCCGAAGCCTATAAACTCCATATCCAACAATTTCTCGATGAGTACGCCCCCGCCAACGCCACCGAAACTCAATTGGTTCACGAACTCGCCGATACCGCCTGGCGCCTCAACCGCATTCCATTCCTCGAAGCCGAACTACTCTCCCAAAACCCCAGCCCCCAGACCCTAATCCCGCAGCTGTCCTCCCTTGGCCTCCACGGCTCGCGCCTCTCTCGCCAGTTCCAAAAGGCCATCGATCAGCTCCGCGACATCCAGCAAGAGCGTCGCCGCCAGGAGCGCCGCCATCTCAACGAAGTGGCCGAAATCCTCATTCGCCATCAACGCAAAGGACTTCCCTGGGACCCCGCGGTTTTCTCAAAGGAAGCTGGCTTCGTTTTTTCAAACGAGCAAATCGAGCGCCACGCACAGCACCTCATTCATGTGAACCCGGCCTATTATGCCCCCGGCTCCTCTCTCCGAGCCGACACGCTGCCCGCGCGAGCCACAATTTGAGAACGGACCACGGAGGCGGGAAGCTGCCCACGGACTCAATGCGGAAAGTTCATCCGGCGGACCAGCGCCTGGAATCGCGGCTCGGACCGGATGAAATCGAACTCGGGAGCCGTATTCAGGTACGTCAAGAACCAGGCGCGCTCCTCGTAGGATTTTTCCAAGGCGTCGAGCGTCGAAGACTTATCCCGGAGGCCGGCATAAATCTCGGCAAACGCGTAGGCCGGAACCCAGCCGCGGCTGGCTTTCTGGTTCATCTCCGCAAGCGCCTTTTCAGCCTCCGCGCGCTGTCCGTCGGCGGCATAAGCCATCCCCAGCACGGCCGTGGGCCAGTCGGCCAGCGGCTCGTCCTCTCGCGCGCTCCGCGCCGCCGTAATTGCCTCGCGCGACTTGCCCTGCGCGATGTAAGTCAAAGCCAGCTCAAGATTCGCCAGAAAATATTTTGGATCCAGATCCAGCGCCTTGCGAGCCTGCTCCACCGCCTCCGGGTACTGGCGATTCATGTACAGGTCCTGGCTCAGGATCTGAAGTGGCTCGGCCGCGAGCGGATCCAGTGCTTGCGCCTTGCGGCCCTCCCCGATTCCCTTCTGCGGTTGGCCCAGAGAAGTCAGATACCACCCGTACAGACTGTGTGCTCCCGCCAGGTTTTGGTTCAACTCTATGGCTCGCCGAAACTCCCTCTCTGCTCCAGGCCAGTCGTAGTCGTACCAGAAAAGTACTGCCCCGAGAGCTTCATGGGATTCGGCCAGGTGATCGTCGAGTTCCAGCGCCTTCAATGCCGCGGCTTTGGCCTTTGACTCCGCGTCACGCGCCGGAACAAAGACGTCGTCTATCACACCGTAGTAATCGGCCAGACCTTGGTAGGCCAGCGCATAGTTCGGATCGGCCGCTATGGCCTGCCGGAAGTAATCCAATCCCCGATCTGAGCCGTCCTTGGTGAACTTGGCGGTGAAATAGCGTCCTTTCAGATAGAGCTGATAAGCCTCGGGATTGGCGGTCTCGCGCCGCGCTAATTGTTGCTTGTCTTCGCCGCTCAGCCGGAGCTTTTCCGAAATACGGGCCGTAATATCCTGCTCGACGCTGAGAATCTCCGAAGGTTTGCGCTCAAAATCCTCGCCCCAGATCTCGCTGTTGTCGCGGGTGTCGATCAAGTCGGCGCGAATGGAAAGCCCCTCGCCACGCTGCACGATCCGGCCCGTCAGTACGGCTCCCACGTCCAGTTCCCGGCCGGCTTGCCCCGCGTCGACGTCGCCGCCTTTGTATTTGCGGACGGCATTGGTCGACTTCACCTTTAAGCCCGGTACGCTGGAGAGATTGCCAATCAGGCTGTCGGTGATGCCATCGCTCAGGTAGTCCGCATCGGCGCTCTTACTGGCGTTGGCGAAGGGAAGGATCGCGAGAGAATCGATCGCGGCCGGCCGGTGCAGCAGAAGATAGGCCATCGCGCCGCCCAACACGATCAGTCCCGTGCCCGCCGCGAGCGCGTACTTCCGCCAACCGCGACGCTTCGGAGCTTGTGGCGGCAAAGTCCCGCCGGAACTGGAATCGCGATTCACGCGCCTCAAGTCCGCCAGCAGATCCTGCGCCGATTGATACCTGGTGGCGCGGTCTTTTTCGAGGAGCCGGGCGACGATCCTCTCCCATTCCGCTGGGATCTTCGGATTCCGCGCGCTGGGCGGCAGCGGTGTCTTCGAGAGGATGCCTTCGAAAATGACCGCCTGAGTGGTGCCTTCAAAGGGACGCACGCCGGTCAGCAACTCGTAAAAGATTACACCTAGCGACCACAGATCGCTGCGCGCATCCACTGTCTCGCCGCGCGCCTGCTCCGGCGACATGTAGCCGATGGTGCCCACCGCCGTCCCCGGGTCGGTAAGCCCCCGGGTGAGTGTTGCGTCCGTTGGCGCAGGCGCGACGAGCAGCGTGGCGAGCCCGAAATCCAGGATCTTCACGCGGCCGTCGGGTGTTACCAAAATGTTCCCCGGCTTCAGATCGCGATGAACGATGCCCTTGGAATGCGCTGCCGTGACCCCATCGGCGATCTGCAGAGCGTACTGCATCACGCGATCCACAGAAGGCGCAGATTGGAGCGGCTCCCCCTCAACGTATTCCATCACCAGATAATTCGGTCCTACATCGTACAGCGTGCAGATGTTGGGATGGTTCAGCGCAGCGACAGTTCGGGCCTCCCGCTCGAAGCGCTCGGAGAACTGCTCTTTGGACACCTTCACAGCGACGATCCGGTCCAGCCGCGTATCGCGCGCTTTGTAAACTTCGCCCATTCCACCGGCGCCCAGTGGCGCGAGGATTTCGTAAGGGCCGAGTTTATCGCCGGCGGAAAAGGGCATCTGGGTGATCAAGCCAAGTTTAGCCGATCAAGAAGAAACCTCTGGATGACGCCGCGCCTAACTTGCTCTCTTCTCATGCAGCAGCATATCGAGCGCATGTTCCATAGAGCCGGCGAGGGCGATAGTTCCGGAGTTCACGAAGAAGATCTGGTCCACCTTGTCGATGGTGTTCAGGCGGTGCGCGATGATTACCTTGGTGGTTTCGGCTGGCAGCTTAGCCAGAATTTCTTCCAGAAGCTGCTCGGTCACCGTGTCGATGTTGGCGGTGGCTTCGTCCAGAATCAGAAGCTCGGGGCTTCGCAGAGTGGCGCGCATAAATGCGATCAGCTGTTTTTGGCCCAGGCTGATGCTGTTGCCGCTGCTGGCCACTTTGGTTTCCAAACCTTCCGGGAAGCGCGAGAGCAGGCTCGAGAGATTGGACTTCACCAACACAGCGGCAAGCTGCTCGGTGGAGCAATTGGCATAATCTTCGTTCCCGTACACGATGTTGTCGCGAACCGTGCCGGTAAAGAGGAACGGCTCCTGCGGAATCACGCCAATCTTGCGGGCGCGTTCGGCCGCGGGAATTGACCGGATGTCGCGGCCGTCCAGCATAATCGATCCTGCCGTCGCATCGTACAGGCGGGCCATGAGGGAAGCCGTGGTTGTCTTCCCGCCTCCGGTTGGGCCCACCAGCGCATACACGCTGCCCTTGTCGAGCTCCAGCGCGATGTCGTGCAGAATCTCCTTGCCGCCGGGATATTGGAAATGAACCTTCCGGAATTGGAGAACGGAAGCGGATTCAGGTGTGCCCGCGGGCAATACCGGCATGTCCGATTCAAGCGCCAGCACTTCGGAGATGCGGTCCAGCGCCGCCAGCGCCAGCTGGTAGGACGACCACACGGTTGCCAGTTGCCGCATCGGCCCGTAGAAATTGTTGACGTAAAGCAAAAATCCGATCAGCAGCCCGGCCGTCGTCTGGCCCGCTCCGATCAGAATAATGCCGTACGCCACCACCAGCAGCATCGCCAGGTTGTGCGCGAAGCCGTACATCGGCATAAATATGTTGTTGGCAAAACCGGCCGATACGGAAGCGTTATAGTTGGTGTCGTTGACGGTCTTGAATTTGCGCTGGAAATAATCCAGCCGGTTGAACGCCACAATCACTTTGAAGTTGTGGAGGCTTTCCTGAACCTCGGCGCTTAGCCCGCCCAAAGTTTGCATGCTCCGCATGTTCCTGCGTTTCACCCACGCTCCGGTGGCCTTCGTGACCGCGAACACGCCGATGGCCGGCAAAAGCGCCGCGATTCCCAGGCGGAAGTTCAGCGACAGGACGAACACGGCCACGCCCGTCATCAGAAACAGGCTGCTCACAAACTGCATCAGGGCCTGAGCGACGAACTGGTTCAGCTTATCGGTGTCATTGTTGACGCGCGAGATCAGGTCTCCGGTCTTGTTTTCGGTGAAGAATGCCAGGGGCAGATCCTGCAGTTTCGCGAACAGCTCGTTGCGCAGGCCAAACAGAACGCGCCGCCCCACGCCGCCCATGGTGCGGATCTGGGTATAGCTGCCCAGCACGCCGATGGCGTAAACGGCCAGCAATAAAATGGAGGCGAGCAGCAGGCCATGGCCGTCTTTCAGCCTCACGTAGGTATCCACCGCATGGCCGATGATCATTGGGCCAACCAGCGTGGCGCCGGAACTGACCAGCATGGCGGCGACCGCCACCGCGATGTAGCCGCGCTCGGGAACGACTAACGGCGCGAAGCGTTTGATCCCGGCCCGCAGGGACCGCTTCCCGCCAAAAGCCTTGGTGGTTTCAAGCTTGTACTTCATAGACATTGGTGCTCTGCTGGGAATCGTAGATCTGCACGTATTCGGGCGAAGTCTCCATCAGCCTCGCGTGGGTTCCGGTGGCGAGCAACTCGCCTTCCATCAAAAGAAGGATCTGGTCATAGTCCTCCACCGAAGCGATCTTCTGCGTTACCGAGATCAGAGTGATGCCCGGATATTGTTCTTGAATGTTCCTCAGAATGGCGCGCTCGGTTGTGGTGTCCACGCGCGCGGTGAAGTCGTCCAGCAATAGCACCTTCGGATTCAGCGCCAGCGCGCGCGCCAGCATCACGCGCTGTTTCTGGCCGCCGGAAAGAGTGGTTCCGCGCTCGGACACCACCGTGTCCAGGCCCTCCGGAAGTGTACCGATAAAATCGCGGAGTTCCGCGGCCGCAATCGCCTTTTCCAGGTCCTGGTCCGGGATGCCCGAACTGAAGGCGATGTTTTCCCGCAGCGTCATGTTAAACAGGATGCTGTCTTGAAATACAAAGCCTACCTGGCGGTGCAGTGCTTCTTTGTCGTAGGCGTCCAGCCGGTCCCCATCATAGGTGACGGTTCCCGACGTCGGCTCCAGCAGCCCGATGAGAACGTACAGCAACTGCGTCTTCCCCGCGGCCGTGGGGCCTATGACAGCGGTTCTCGTGCCGCCCTTAGCCGAGAAAGAAACGTTCTTCAGGGCCTCCTTGTCGCCGAACGCGAGCGTGATGTTATCCACGGCAAGGTCGCCCCGAAGAGCCGGCCGGAGTGTGCCGGATTTCTTGATCTCTGGCGCCATCAGAACCGCGCTCAAGCGCATGTAGGATGCGCCGGCTTGCGCCATCACGTTGCTCATGAATCCCAACAGGATGATGGGAAAGATGAGCATCGCGAGATAACTATTGAACGCCGTGAAATCCCCTAGCGTCATGTGGCCCAGCATGACGAAGCGGCCGCCCAGCAGAAGAATGATGATGGTGGCCAGATTGACGGCCAGGGTGATAGAGGGGATCATGGCGGACATGATACGGAGGATCGCCAGGCCGATATCGCGGGACTCAGTGTTCGCGGCAGCGAACTTCTCCGCCTCGAACCGTTGAGAATTGAGAATGCGGATGAGCGTGGCTCCCAGGATGCTCTCATTGATGACACGGTTCAGCCAGTCGATGGCTTCCTGACCGCGTTTGAACAGAACCCGGACTTTCCGCAGCGCGAAGAAAAAGGTGCCGCCCACCACAGGCACCACGCCCAGGACGCTCAACCCCAACCGCCAGTTGATGCTGAGCAGCATCACGCTGGCGCCCACGATCAAGAAAAACGAGGCAATGATGGTGGCCACCGCTTGGGAAACGAACAACTTGACGCCGTCGACGTCAGAAGTGAGATTCGTCAGGAGTTTGGCGGGCGTGAGCTTCTCGATGCTGCTGTAGGATTGAGTCGCGATCTTGGCGGCCAATCGGGTGCGAAGGTCTCGCGCGACGCGCTCGGAGGCGTAGGTCTGCATGATGTTCTGCAGATAGTTCAAAGCGAACACCAGGAACGCGATGACGAAGAATTCGAGCACTACCTTCGAGAGCACGAAGGTCCGCCGGGTGTAGTCATCGATGGCGTGCGAGATAAGCTCTGGTACTACCAGGGAAAGCCCGTTCCCAACAACCGTCATCACGACAAGCGTCGCCACCAAGCCACGGTATGGCTGCAGCAGGGCGAAAAGCCCTCCTCCCGGAGGCCTTTTTTGTACGCGCGAACCGTTTGGACTCATAAAAGTATGGTCAGCCTACAGGGAACGGATTTTTGCGGGAATACAAATAGATTGGAACAAATCCACAGGTACTGTCAAGTTGCGGTTGAGCTCGGTCGGGCCGATGAATCCACCCCTGAGGTACGGGATGAGAAGCGTTTGGCTACCACATTCGTGGTATGGACGGCGTCCACGGCGTGGTTAACCGCGGAGTACCGCATATCGTGATGGATTCAATCTCGCGATCTTGTAAAATCCGGTACCAGTAGTTTCGAACTGCTAAGAGCAGGCACAGTCAGTAAGCATAGGAGATTACACATGAAAGGCAAAGCTTTGCGGGTGACCCTGTTCGTTGGGGTGTTTCTTTCTGTTCTAGCGGCATTGGCCCTGGCTGCCCAGGACAGATACACGCTGAAAATTCCGAATGGGCTCGCATTCTCCGAGTTCAGGGGGTACGAAGACTGGCAGGTTGTCGCTCCTAGTCAGACCGACGCCGCAAACGTGATGAGAGTGATCTTAGCGAATCCCGTGATGATGAAGGCCTACAGGGAAGGCATTCCGGCCAACGGCAAACCGTTCCCCAACGGCTCCAAGATTGCCAAGATCGAATGGCAACCAAGAAAGATTACCGACGCCCCTTTTTCCGCGAAAGCGCCGGACACGGTGCCGGGCCCTCTGAGTGAGGTTGAGTTCATCGAGAAGGATGCCAAGCGATTCGCGGACACTAACGGATGGGGATACGGCGTGTTTAAGTATGACGCCGCGTCCGACACCTTTAGTCCCGATGGCAGCGGCGCCAAGTGCGGGGCCACTTGCCATAAGCTAGCGGCGGCAAAGGATTACATTTTCACGGCGTACCCGAAGAGGTGAACATCAATCGCGCACACGCCGCCCCCCGGTACTTGCTTCCGAGGACCTCGCCGCCTACCAGCGCCGCTGCCGCCAGTTTTTCGACACCCCGATCATGGGTTTTTTCAAAAGACCCGAGCACCGTTTCGCTTTAGTTCGCTGTTTCGAACGGCTCAGGTTTTCAAATGTCTCTGCCTGGAAATAGCCGCCGCCCGATGCGGGTGATGACGAGCCCGGCGTCTGTTTCGATGGCTTGAAATCCATCCCCGCCGCTGTCGATCACGAAGAAGACGTGAACGCTTACGTCGATAGGGGAAACCTGGAGGGTCATTGTGCCGGTGCAATCGGGATTTACGATGTAGGTGCCGGTTACGGTCACCGGGAGTATGTTGCCGTTTTGGCTCAACGTTACAGCGGCGGTGGTAGCGCCTGCCCCATCGAAGGTCTGTGTGCCTACCTCGGCGAACGGGCCCGCGATTTCGGGCGGCGCCGCGATAGATCCGGTGGATGTGTAAGCGAAGGTGCCGCGCAAGGTGGCGTTCGTGCATCCTTTGTCGTCGGCGTTCGCTGCGGGAGCAATGCTCAGGGCGAGTGCGGCGACTGCGGTCACCGCTAAAGTCTTTGCGAAACTGTGTTTCATGATCGTCTCCTTTACGTTCATAAGTTGCCTCCATTCAGGGAGGAGATCATTCTGACCGCTGTTCTCTTCCCGCTGGTACAGGCGGAACCGGGCGGCCAAAGCGGCCATGTTTGTGATATCTTTTTTTGCCAGCAGGGAGGCCTGTCCATCGACCCGCGCTCCGTTCAGATCACGAGCCTGTTGAAAGCCTGGAGCAGCGGGGACGAGGCTGCGCTGGCGCGGCTGGCGGAGCACGTATATCCCGAATTGCGCCTGATGGCCCGCCGGTATATGAAGAACGAAGGCCAGAGCAATACCCTGCAGGCCACCGCATTAGTGAATGAGGTTTATCTCCGCCTGGTGGACGTGACCAAGGTGGACTGGCACGCGCGCGCGGAATTCTTTTCGATGGCGGCGCAGATGATGCGACGCATTCTGGTGGACGCAGCTCGCGCCCGGGGTTCGGAAAAGCGTGGCGGCCGGACGCCCAAAGTGAACATCGATGAAACAGCCGTCCTGTCACCTGCTCCGGACCGCTCGCTGCTGGCCCTGGACGAGGCCCTGACAGAGTTCTCGCAGGTGGCTCCGCGCCAGGCGAAAGTCGTCGAGCTGCGCTATTTCGGCGGATTGACGGAGGATGAAATCGTCGCGGCTCTGAAGATCTCGCCACGCACGGTCAGGCGCGATTGGGATCTTGCCAAGGCTTGGCTGTGGCGAGAGTTAAAGCATACAATGAGAAAACCCTCTGGACTCCAGCCATGACTCCGGATCGATTCCGGCAAATCGAAGAGCTGTATCACGCGGCTCGCACCGGGAGCGCTGAGGCGCGTGCGGCGCTACTGGCACAAGCAGATCCCGATTTGCGCCGCGAAGTGGAATCCCTTCTGGCGGGATCGGCCGGCGGGGAATTCCTGGATCGACCTGCCATTGAGGACGCTTCGCAACTCAAACAGGATTCCACCGTCGTTGAATTGGTAACGGGCACCTGCCTGGGGCCCTACCGAATCGAAAGCAAGCTCGGCGAGGGCGGCATGGGCGAGGTCTTTCGTGCGGTAGATACACGATTGGGCCGCGCCGTGGCTATCAAGACCACTCGCGCTCAATTCAGCGCCCGTTTCGAGCGTGAGGCGCGTGCGATTTCGTCGCTGAACCACCCCAACATCTGCACTCTGCACGACGTTGGCCCGGATTACCTGGTGATGGAGCTGGTGGAGGGTGAGACCATCGCATCCCGGCTCAAACGCGGGCCTCTTCCGGTGAAGACGGCGCTCCCCTATGCAGCGCAGATTCTAGCCGCGCTAGCCGAAGCGCACGGTAAAGGCATCGTGCACCGCGATCTGAAGCCGGGTAACATCATGCTCGCGAAATCCGGCGTGAAGGTCCTGGATTTCGGCCTGGCGAAATCGGGCCACGATGAAACCCAGACTGCCGGCTCGATGGTGATGGGCACGCCCGGCTATATGGCGCCCGAGCAGCGCGAAGGGAAACCGGCCGATGCTCGCTCGGACATCTATTCTTTCGGCTGTGTGCTCTACGAAATGCTCACCGGGTGGCGCATCACATCCCAGCGGAAGCGCATCCCGTCGCAAAAACTGGAAAGAATCGTAAACCGGTGTTTGGAAGAAGACCCTGGCCGCCGCTGGCAATCGGCTGCCGAGTTGGAGCAGGCACTGGGATCCGTAACGCCCGATGGCAGCGCCTGGAAAATCGCTTCGGCCGCTGCTGCCGTTCTACTGGCCCTCTCGGCCGCGGCATATTTCTACATCCATCGTTCCCGGTCGCTCGCCAACCAGGACACCGTCGTACTCGCCGATTTCGTCAACAACACGGGCGATCCCATCTTCGACAGCACGCTGCGCCAGGGCCTGGCATTCCAACTGGAACAATCGCCGTTTCTAAAGGTCATGGATGACGACCAGGTGCGGCACGATCTGCGCCTGATGAACCTCCAGCCCGGAGCCCGCATTACGGACCAGATCGCGCATGACGTTTGCGTGCGGGAAGGCGGTGCGGCCACCATCGACGGCACAATCGCGAGCCTGGGCAAAAATTACGTACTGACCCTCACCGCCACCACCTGCCAGAACAGCAAGACATTCGCACGGCAGCAGATTCAAGCCCAGGATAAAGAGCACGTATTAAATGCATTGAGCACTGCCGCGACGGGCATCCGCGGCAAGCTGGGCGAATCGCTCGATTCCGTCCAAAAGCAGAGCCGTCCAATGGAGGAAGCCACCACGTCGTCGCTGGAGGCTCTTCAGAATTACGCGGCGGGGAGGTCTGAGCTGGGCCAGGGCCATTCTCTCTCCGCAGCCCGGTTCTTCCAGCGCGCCACGGAAATCGATCCGAATTTCGCCTCTGCTTACTACCGGATGGGCGTTGCGTACGAAGTGGCGGGCGATATGGCGCGCAGCGCCGAATACGCGAAAAAGGCTTACGCTTTGATCAGCCGGGTTTCCGAGTACGAGCGGGCTGAAATCATTCCTTATTACTACCGCGCCACTGGCGAATTGGACAAAGAGATCGACGCCTGGAAGCAGGCTGCCGGTGACTATCCGCGAAACTGGGTCTACCACAACCAAATAGCTCTTCAATATGTGGATGGCGGGCAGTACGAAGAGGGATTAAAGGAAGCGCAAGAAGCGATTCGCCTGGGAGCGGACTCCGAGGCTCCTTATCGCCGTCAATTAGACGCGTACATTTGCCTGGATCGCCTTCCGGAAGCCAGGAAAATGGAGGAGCAACTGCGCGCGAACCACATCGGCGGGTCGAGGATTCATCAGCGCTTCCTCGAAATGGCCTATATCGAGAACGATCCGGCGGCCATCGCTAAGGAGATTCAATGGCTGGCAGGCAAGCCTGAGGAATACTTGAGTTTCGGGCTGCAGGCGGCCGACCGCAACGTCCATGGCCAGCGTCGCGAGTCGCACAAGTTGTACAAGCGGGCCGCGGAGATGGCCCGGCGCCGGGACCTCGAGACCGTTGCATCGGAGTTCGAAGAAGCCGACGCGCGAGCGGATGCAATCGTGGGAAATTGCCAAACCGCGCGTCGTCTGGGCCGGCCCGCGATCGCGTTGGCGATGTGCGGTGACGCGGCCCAAGCGGAGAAACTCGCCGCCGAGACTACGAAGCTGGCTCCCAACGGAACCATCTGGAATGCAGTGCAACTCCCCGAAATTCGAGCCGCGATCGCGCTCCAGCGGAACCGGCCGGCCGAGAGCGTCGATCTGCTGGCATCGGCTACTCCGTACGAACGCTCCTACATCGAGGCGAGTTACATGCGTGGACTGGCTTATCTGCGCCTGCACAAAGGCACGGAGGCGACCGCTGAGTTCCGGAAAATCGTGGATCATAAGGGCGCGAGTTGGGGCGCTACCTGGGTCCACCCCAATTGGGGACTGTACTATTCGCCGTCCTGTCTGGGACTCGCGCGGGCCTATTCGCTGGCAGGCGACCAGGCGAACGCGAAAAGGGTGTTCCAGGATCTCTTCGATTTGTGGAAGGACGCCGACCGCGATATCCCGATTGTTCAAGAAGCCAAGGCGGAATACATCAAGCTGCCCTGAGCCGCCGCCGGAGCACGGTCCTGCGACTTGGCAGGGAATTAGCGCCAACCTATGCTAGAATCCCTTCGAGAACGGAGACCTCGATGAGTCTTTGGCGCCCTGATCCCACCTTCTATCCTTCCCCCAAACTGGCCATGCAAGCGCCTCCTGAAAAGCTTGCCTATGTCGCCATGTTGAATGCGAACGGTAACAAACGCCCGGACGCACTGGGCGTAGTGGATGTCGATCCTCAATCCAGTGCCTACGGCCACCTGGTTGGGCAGCTGGACATGCCCAACTCGGGCGACGAATTACACCATTTCGGATGGAACGCCTGCAGCGCCAGTCTCTGCCCCTACGCGCCGCATCCGCACATTGAGCGCCGCTACCTGATTGTGCCCGGCATCAACTCGTCGCGCATTCACATTGTCGACACCAAGCCCGATCCCAAGAAGCCGCAGATCGTCAAAGTGATCGAACCAGAAACTTTGGCGGCACGTACCGGCTATGCGTCTCCCCACACCATCCATTGCGGTCCCGAAGGTATCTACACCAGCGCGCTGGGCGCGCCGAATGGCGATGGTCCCGGCGGCATCTTTGTTATCGATCACGACAGCTTCGACATTCTCGGTAAGTGGGAACTCGACCGCGGCCCGCAATATCTGGCTTACGATTTTTGGTGGCACCTGGGTTTGGACACCGTCGTCACCAGCGAATGGGGAACGCCCAGCATGGTGCAGCATGGAATCAATCCGGAGATTTTATTGAAAGGCGGCTACGGGCACAAACTGCACATTTGGGATCTGCGCAAGCGCCGCCATTTGCAGGAGCTGGATCTGGGCGCCGAATATCAGATGGCGCTGGAGCTGCGCCCGGCGCACGATCCCACGCGCGCTTACGGATTCCTGGGCGTCGTGGTCTCGTTGAAGGATCTTTCCGCGTCCATCTGGGTTTGGTATCGCGAAGACGGTAAATGGGGCGTCAAGAAAATCATCGAAATTCCCGCCGAGCCGGCCGATCCCGAAATGCTGCCTCCCTTGCTCCAAGGCTTCAAGGCCGTGCCGCCGCTGATCACCGATATCAACCTATCACTGGACGATCGCTTCCTCTACGTCTCCTGCTGGGGCACGGGCGAGTTTCTCCAATATGACGTGTCCGATCCGTTTCATCCCAAGAAAACCGGCTCCATTCACCTTGGTGGCATTGTGCGCAAGGCCGCGCATCCGCGAGCGCCCAAGACCGAGCTGAACGGTGGTCCCCAGATGGTGGAGCTGAGCCGCGATGGCAAACGGGTCTACTTCACCAACTCGCTGTATTCGCCGTGGGACGCGCAATTTTATCCCGAAGGCGTCCGCAGCTGGATGGTCAAACTGGATACGAAACCGGAAGGCGGAATGGAGCTGGATCCCAGGTTCTTTCTCGAGTTCGGGGATCTGCGCGGCCATCAAATCCGCTTGGACGGCGGCGACGCGTCGTCGGATTCTTACTGCTATTCATGACGTCGATCGCGCGCTTCGGCTGGAGCTGGGGCTGGCCGGCGCTGTTTCTTTTAGGCGCCTACCACGGCATCAATCCGGGCATGGGTTGGTTGTTTGCCGTCGCGCGCGGGATGCAGGAGCACGCCACCAGAGCAGTGGCTCGGGCGCTGGTGCCGATCACTCTGGGGCACGCGCTATCCATCGGATTGGTGGTCGCCCTCGCCGGGCTGATTCAGATCGTGCTGCCACTGGGCTACGTCCAGATCGTAGTGGCGTTCGCCCTCATCTCTCTGGGCGTTTTCCGAATCTTTCGGCGGCGGCATTTCGCGTGGGGCGGAATGCAGGTGGGTTTTCGCGACCTCACTTTTTGGTCGTTCCTGATGGCGAGCGCGCACGGAGCCGGGTTGATGGTGCTGCCCATCGTGCTACACGCTATGCCCGCAGGACACGAGCACATGCACATGGCGATGGCGGCCGGCAACGGTCCCTGGAATGGTATTGCCGCGACCACGATCCATACGCTCGGTTATTTGACCGTCACGGCCCTGATTGCGCTTCTGGTCTATCGGAAGTTTGGACTATCGCTGTTGAGCAAGGGTTGGTTCAATCTGGATCTGGTGTGGGCCGTGGCGCTGATCGTCACCGGCTGCGTTGCTCTGATCGCTTAGCTAGGTTTGATAGGCTAAAGACGAATGAGAACCATCTCCAAACGCACGCAATATGGTCTTAAGGCGGTGCTTGCGCTTGGCCGGCGGTACGGGGAAGGGCCGGTGCTGATTGCGACTCTGTCCACCGAGGAAATCATTCCACTCAAGTTTCTGGAAGGCATTCTGCTCGATCTCAAAGGCCGCGGCGTGCTGGAAAGCAAGAAGGGCAAGGGCGGGGGATACCAACTGAGCCGTCCACCGTCTACTATTACGATCGGGTCGATCATTCGACTGTTGGAAGGCCCGCTCGCTCCGCTGCCCTGCGCCAGTGAAACCGCGTTCAAGCCCTGCGAAGAGTGCGGGGACATCGAACATTGCGGCACGCGAATCATCATGCGCCAGGTGCGCGACTCCATTGCCGAAGTGCTGGACAAGACCACTCTGGCCGACTTGATCCGGCAAGTGGAGGCGGCCAAACAGGAGCACAGCCGGCTGCCGCTCATGTATCACATATGAGGGGGAAGCTTATCGGAATGGTGGCGCTATTGACGCTGGGCGTGGATGCGGCTGATAACTACCGCCAGGAAGTGGAGCATTGGCGCGCGGAGCATCAGAGGCAGTTGTCCGCCGACTACGGCTGGCTCACGGTGGCCGGGCTGGATTGGTTGAAGGAAGGCGACAACCGCGTGGGGGCGGACCCATCGAGCGAGGTGCCTTTGCCGCCGGGCTCGGCGCCGCAGCATGTTGCCATGGTGTCGCTTCATGCGGGCAAGGTTGTGTTGCACCCTGCACCCGGCGTCCCGCTGACGCTCAATGGCAAGCCCGCCGTCGAAACAACGCTTCGCGAAGACGACGACATTCTCGCCGTCAATCATTTGAAGTTTTATTTGATCCGGCGCGGCGATCGGGCTGGAATCCGCCTCAAAGATAACGACAGCGCGGCGCGCAAACATTTCCAGGGACTCTCGTGGTATCCGGTCGATCCCGCCTGGAGAATCCAGGCGAAATTTACGGCTTGGGCCACCGCGCACTCGATGGCCTTCCATAACACCATCGGTCAGGAAGAGTCTGAGCCCAGTCCCGGCTACGTGACGTTTCACAAGGACGGGCGAGAGTTTCGGATGGATGCAATGCTGGACGAAGGCAAGCTGTTCTTCGTTCTGCGCGATCAAACCAGCGGCAAGACAACCTACGGCGCTTCGCGTTTCCTTTATACAGAGCAGGCGCAAAATGGAATGGTCTGGCTGGATTTCAACAAGGCTGAAAATCCCCCTTGCGCGTTCACCGCCTATGCGACGTGTCCGCTGCCCCCGCCGCAAAATCGGCTGGCGCTGGCGATTACGGCGGGGGAAAAGAAGTACGCGGGAAGCGCTTCAGAACCGCGACCGTAAGGGAGCGATTACGGCCGGCCTTCGCTGGACGGCGGCACCAGGCCCTTGATGCGTAGAAACGCTCCGATAATGCCGTACATTTCGTTGTCGTGCGCGATGTTCCAATTCAGCAGACCCAGCCTGCTCATATCCCATCGGAACCACTTCACCTGCGCGATGCCGGCCTGGTCGGTCATGGAGGCGTACACCGGATCGCAATAATCGAAGGACGCCTTGAGCGCAGCCACCAGATCGGCCTTGGCGGTTTTGGGCGGCGGAAACTTCGCGTTGGCAGTGGTCTTCTCGCCTTTCACCACCTGGCACATCAACAACTGGCGCATCCGCCACGTGCGCGATCATCTCGCCGAACGTGCGCACCTGGGGAACGGTACGGAAGGAATAATCCTCGGCCGGCATTTTCTCGGCGGCCTTGAGCAGACTGTCCTTCACCAGCGCGTAGCTCTGCCGGGCATCGGCGCTGATGGGATTGTTTTGCGCGGGTAGTGCCAGCGAAGCAGTGAATCCGAACAATAGCATTCGATAAAAAGTAAAGTGTCTATGTCGTCATTTCCCTACCAGATGCTGGAGATCTTTGTTGTTCTCGTTGCAGACGTACTCCAGCAGATCCGTGTCGGGCATCAGCTTGAGCGGGAGCGTCACATTCCATGGCTTGGTATAGGCCTTGGGATCGTCGATGGTGATCAGAATATCCATGTTCCCGAAGTCTTTCCTTCGAAAACGCTCGGTCACATGCAGGGCATCTGTAGCGGGGCGGCCATCGTTATCCAGCCAGCCCTTGTCGTTGAATCCGGCAGTCTGGGCCACAAAATCGTTGCCTTCCCAATGGCCCACAGAGTAACCCATCCACGTGGGGTTGGGATCCTTCGGAAGCTCGCGCCCATCGGTGAAAATCTGGCGATAGCTATGCACGGCCTCGTAAAGAATTACTACCATCTTCTCGCTGTTCACGATCTTGAATGGATAGGGGACCGCATCCGAGCGCGGCACCCCGCCGGGAATGCAGTCACCGGTTGGATCTTCCTTGCTCTCGGTATCGCGCCGCTGCTTGAACAACGCTGCCGCCCAGGGCTGGAAGGGGGCGTCGCCAGGCTTCAGGTCAGAGGCGAGGTTGCCGATGTAGGGCGGCGAAGGCCTCCAAATGCCGGAAAGATCCGGTTTTCCGTCGTGCGTGGGGGTGGGCGCGGATAGATTTGCGGTCCCATCCGGCAGGCGTGGAATCCCTGGAGTCCGTATGGTCAACCATTGCGCGGACGCGGGCTGGCAAGCACCGTAAAGCATAGCTGCCACACCCACCGCCACCCATTTCGAACGCCACCAACTTGAACATCGCCGGGAGCTCTTGCTAGTCATGATGTAGACCCCCGCAAACAGCCGTAAGATCGGTAATCAGTATACATGCGAGCGTCGCGGAGTGGAGGTTCTGCAATAAACCTTAAAAAACTCACCTGCTCGTCCGATAAGCGGATGGGAAGAAACTAAGGACATCCCATTGCCCTCATGATCTCATTGCGCAAAACTGCTACCGAGCTGGAACGTTTGGAGGAGCTGCATCGCACCGCGCTCCACTGCTACTCGCAAGCTCTTCGCTCCACCGAACAGAACGCCATCGAGCTGGATACCGTTCAAGCCGCCCACTTCCGCAGCCAGTTGCAGGCGCTGCGGGACCAATTGCGGGCCGACGCGGGCCCCCGCGATCTGGAGTCGGTCCAGACCTCTTTCGAGACCGAGCTCAAGGACTATCGCGAAAAGATCGGCGAACAGGTCCAGAGGCTTCGCAGGGAGGTGCAGGCCGCCGCGGCTGCGGTTGAATCCTTCGCCGGGTCCATCAGCGAAAGCGAAGTCAATCTGGAGTCCGGCCTCAAGCGGGAGCTGAACAGTCTCAACCAGAGCGCCGGCAGCAATGACATCCAGGTGATTCGAGGCGCCATCCACGCGTCCACCGCTAAAATCGCAGCCAGCGTCCAGCAGATGAAGTCCTCCAATCAACTGGCGATAGCGCAGCTCAAAGACGAGATTCGCCTGCTGCATCAAGAGGTCCAAGACGCCCGCCGCTCACAGACACCGGACCCGTCGGCCGAGGGCCATCAGCGAATTGCCGGACGCATGGAGGAGTTCGTCAAAAAGAACACGCCCTTCTCGGTGCTGCTGGTGGTGGTTCGCAATCTAGAAGGCCTGCAGAACTGTTATTCGGCCACGGTGATTGAAGGCGCCCTGCGCGGCTTCCAGTCTCGCTTCGAGAACATTCTTCCGTCTTCCGCCATTCTGGGCCGCTGGGCCAAGGATCAATTCGCGGTCATCTTGAGCAGCGCCCCCAGCAACGCCATCGAGATGTCGAGCGATGTGGTTCGCAAGCTCTCTGAGCCATTTGTCGAACACGAAAAGGGCGGATCGCATTCAGTTGTATTTACTCCACGCGCCGGCGTCATCGAGTTCAGCCCCGGCTCGGATTTCGCCAAGTTTCAAGGCAAGCTCAAACAGTTGGCGGATACCCTCGCCGGCTGAGGGCCCGACAGGCAGCCCGTCACTCCGAAAGCGGCGTGGGCTAGAAGGACTAGGCCGCTACCTGAGATATGCAAGGCTTGGCCCCATCGGCCCTGGATTAGCGGGCGTCTGAAACGCGGCTCCCGCAGGCTTGCCGCTATCCGCTTTCTTGCCCCAGGTCCAGTAGAGCCCGAGGTAGGCGTAATTCTCCGTTTGTCCGACGGCGGAATGGCCGTAACAGAACAGCAACTGAAAGCCCGGATCGCGAAATTTGTAATAGCCGCCGAAATCGACTAGCGTCGATGGTCTGGTTTGCGGAGCCAACGGTCCCTCCGGCCCGTGGTAAAAGATCTCCGATCCCAGCGTCCACTTCTTCCCGATATCGCGCTGCAGCAGCCATCCCGCGAACGGGTAATTGCGATAGCCGGGCACGCTGAACACCGTCACTCCGCCGCCTCCATAGGTAGTCCATGGTCCAAAGCTTTTCTGCAACCAGAGCGGCACCTTGTACCATGTTTTGCCCACTCCCAGGCCTCTTGGGGCGCTGCCGGTGGGAATCTCGAACATCGTAAACGTGCCGATCATGGGGCGATGCTTGCCCTCCTGCACGAAACGCAGCTTAATTCCAAGCTCAATGTCGCCGATGCCGAAAGCCGCGGGGTGCGTCGGAAGGAAAAATTGCCGCAGCGGGCACGATGACGTGGAGGTGAACATTGGGAAGCGCGCCCCAATTGAACTCGACCGCCGGCCCCCCGGTATCGGTCTCGAGCGGCGTGCCGTCCGACGTCGCGAACGTGTAGAACTCGTAGTTTTTGTAGTCAATCGGCTCCGGGTCGTCGGTTTGAAACGGAGGACCAGCCAGCGCAGTGGTGGAAGCCGCCAGCAGAACGGCCATGGCGCCCCATCCGCTACCTCCCTTCATTGAACTCTCCACATAGTTTGCTCACTCGTCACGGTTGAACCATATTTTTGCGCAAAAGGATAAGTTGTTTCATTACGAGCAGCGCACAAATGAATGACCCGATTTGAAGGGCCGCGATATTTGCTTCGCCAGAGCGAACGCGTCCCGCGTTGTGGCGCTATTCTGAGAGTCCTATGCGCCGAATCTTTTTGGGTCTGTTGATCGTGTCTGCCATTGCCTTCGCTCAAAAGCCAACTGATTCGTTGGACCAGCTGGCGAAAGACTTCTGGACCTGGCGCGCCAAATATAGTCCATATTCGTTCGACGACGTGCCCCGCATGGAGCACGCGGCCGGCGTGCGGGAGTGGTCCGCCGCGACCATCGCTAAACAGCGCGCCGATCTGGCCGAATTTGAGCGTCGATGGAAAGCGATGCGTGCGAGCGGCTGGCCAATTGGCCAGATGGTGGACTACCGTCTGATGGGATCCGCCATTGCGCGCGTGCGCTGGGAATTGGATGTAAATCCACGCTGGCAGCGCGACCCCTCGTTCTATGTGGAGCAGACCGTCGGCGCGCTGCAGGAGGAACTCATGAGTCCGCCGCCGGTCTCTCCCGCGCCATTCGATGCGGGGCGTTCGCGGGATATCGTGGCGCGCACGGAAAACATCCCTTCGATTCTCGAGCAAGGCAAGCTCAATCTGAAGGCGATTGCGCCGTTCGCGCAACTGACCATCGCGATGCTATCCGATATCGATGCGCGGCTGGCCCGCGTGGAGCGCGGTGTGTCACCGTTGCTCGCTGGCGACGATCAGCGCACGCGCTTTCGAACTGCGATTGCCGCGGCGAGCAAAGCACTGGTCGGCTATCGGGAATGGCTGAAGCAGAACCTGCCCAACATGCGGCAGGATTTCGCTTTGGGTGACAAAGCCTACGGATTCTTTCTGCATCAGGTCGCCTTATTGCCTTACACGCCCGACCAGTTGCTGGCGATGGCCCGGCAGGATTTCGAGCGCGTGCTCGCCATGCAAAGCTATGAACACCAGCGTGATATCGGCGCGCCCGAATTGAAGTTGCCTGCGACGGCGGAAGAAGAATCCGCACGCATGATGCGAGACGACGCACAGATTCGCCGCTACCTAACCGTGCACCAAATCCTGACTGTTCCCCCTGATTTGCCGCATTGGAACTTGTGCCTGGCGCCGGACTACGTTGCTGCTTTCGACGGGTTCGGCGAACTGGACGACTTCACCGGACCGTCGCGCCTTCATCAAAATGGAACGCGCTGGATTCATCCGCCCTCCAACGATCTTCCGTACTTCTGGAAAGCCTACGCGCTGGATCCGCGCACCACCGGCGTGCACGAAGGCATCCCGGGACATTTCTTCCAATTGTCGCTGGCCTGGCGCAATCCCGACCCGATCCGGCGTCACTATTACGATTCCGCCGCGAACGAAGGTATCGGATTCTACGCCGAGGAGATGATGCTGGCGGCCGGCTTGTACGACGACAGCTCGCGATCGCATGAGATCATCTACAGTTTTGCGCGCTTGCGGGCGCTGCGCGTGGAGGTGGATGTAAAACTCGCGCTGGGGCGGTTCACCATCGCCCAGGCGGCCGATTACCTGGCGCGCACCGTGCCCATGGACCGGGGAACGGCCGATGGCGAAGCCGCGTCTTTTGCCACCGCGCCCGGCGTGGGCATCGCGTATGAGATCGGCAAGCTGCAGATCGAGCGCATGCTGGCGGACCGGCGTCTGGAGCAAGGCGCCAAGTTCACTCTCCGCGATTTTCACGATTATGTCTGGAGCAACGGCAACCTGCCGCTATCGCTCCAACGCTGGGAACTATTGGGTCTGGATGACGACGTGAAGAAGGTGGATGAATTGGCGAAGTGAATCGCGCCATTAGCAGGATGCTTAAAAATGCGAAAATCCGCTTGCTCTCGCGCGCGGTTCAGAATCGCGGCTCGTGTTTGCAGCTGTTTACTGAACCGCGACCGTGAGGGAGTCGTCTCCAACCCCCTTTTTCAGCATCCGGTATGGGCTACCATAACCGAGCATGCTATTTTCCGACCTCGCTCTTGCGAGACGTTTGGAGCGCACCGAAGGGCACTCCTGCGTTCAGTTTGTAGAGGCGCGACGTCGGCTGTTTCCCGCGAGCGGCGCGGAGTGGATGGAATGCGCCGGAGCGTACGCGGCCTTCGACGGCATCGACTCGCCGATTACGCAGACTTTCGGTCTCGGCCTTTTCGAGCAACCGAGCGCGGGCTCTCTGGCCGTGATAGAACGCTTCTTTCTCGACCGCGGGGCGAAGGTGATCCACGAAGTGAGCCCGCTTGCCGGAGTTGCCGCGCTGGACTTGCTGTGCGCCCGCGGGTACAGACCGATTGAGATCAGCAACGTCTTGTATCGGCCGGTTGAGAAGCCCGCGGCCGAGGAAGGCGGCAACACGAGAGTGCGCGTTACGGGTCCGGAAGAAGCTGAGTTCTGGGCAGGTGTGAGCGCGCAAGGCTGGACACACGAACATCCGGAACTTCTCGATTTTGTCGTGGAGACCGCCGGTGTTTTTGCAGCGCGCGAAGGCAGTCCGTGCTTCCTTGCCGAGCTGGATGGCCAACCCGGCGCCGCGGGCGCGCTATGTATCCATAACGGAGTGGCTCTGTTTGCCGGCGCGGCTACCATTCCACGGATGCGCCGTCGAGGGTTGCAGGCGGCGCTGCTGCGAGAGCGTATGCGATACGCTTTCGAGCATGGCTGTGATTTGGCAATGATGGTGGCCGAGGCGGGAAGCGAGTCCCAGCGCAATGCGGAGCGTAAGGGCTTTCGGGTGGCTTACACACGCATCAAATGGTGCTTGTCATCGAAGGCGATTCCGGAAGAATCGTAGCCGGGGCCGCGCGGCGACCCGCATTCTTTCCACAGCTTCTCCCAATCCCACATCCCGTACCCCACCTTGTTGGGCAACGGGAATCCGAGCTGATGCGCCAGCATACACACCTGCCCGCGATGGTGGGCTTCGTGAGCAAGCATATAGCACAACATTTCCGGGCCCACCGGCCAAGGCTTAGCCCAGCCGTCCCGGAGAAACTTCTCCACGCGGCCCGAATCGCCGCCGAGCGCTTCAGCGAGCATTTCCCCGCAGAGGGCGGCACTGACGGCCAACCCCGCGCGGGCCTGCTGCGGCGTGCATCGCGAGCGATTGAGCAATGGCGGAGCCTTCAGGTGCGGTGCTGTAAGCCGGATCCACTTGGAGCGGACATTGTGCATGTGGGTGAAGATGGCAGCGATGGTGCGGGTGTTGCCGGGCGGTTTGGCTTTCCATGCCGCAGGGTCCAGATTTTCGATAAGAACTTCGTTTATGCGTTCGTTGGCGGCGAAGATCTGAGCTGCGGCTCGGCCGAGTTGAGTGTGAACCTGGTGTTGGCGCGTGGGCACGGCTGCCTGCTCCTTGAGTTAATAATACTTCCGTACCGATGCGCCCTCAGCCGCGCAATCCGCACAATCGCCGAGCTCGGCGTTACCGATGTCGTCCGAGCCGGCCAGCCGCAGGCGGGAACATCCAGCGGTATGCGCTGGGCGCAACGCGACTGGTCGGAGATTTAATTGGTTGAAATATATAGATATAATTGACAGCACGCTGGCAAGGTGTTGACAGCGGTGCGTATTCACCGTATGCTCAAGGTGGAATTGCCCGCCGGATCGAACTGTGGCCTTTATGGTCTGCGTTCCTTGACACTGAGGATAGGTTGGCGGGTTTTCTTCTTTGTGGTGGGTTTATCGCGGCCACCGTTCGACAAACTTTTCTTTCCTTTTAACCAACTCAACAAAGCTGCTATTAGAGCCGGTGTGTGATCGCGTCACTGCGCCACAGACCATATCCGCCAGTTGCAGCAAGTTATTAGAGTGCGAGCTTTCCATTGTAACTTTCTTGAGGCGACAAGTTCCGTCCTTGTCGGTCAACTGCGTTTTTAGGCTCTTAGCCAGTTGCAGTCGGAACGTACGGTCACCACTCTTGTCTATGATGATCTTCGCGTCAGTCAATAGTTGCTTCACGTTCTCGCAGACGATGCCGACTGAAAACTCGTAGAATTGCTTTGGATCTTTGAAGCGCTCCCCGTAGAGCTTGCGCTTGTTTACCACGAATCCCGCATATCTAAAATCCTCGTGGCTCACCCTTTCAAGAAACTTCCGACGTATCTTTCCCGAAACGTGCGAGAAGTGAAACTCAAAAGAAGATGGTTTATTGAGTTCTCTACGTAGTTCATCAATCGCCCGGTCGCAGGCACCCATTGAAAACTCGCTTGAGAACACCACGGCTACGACCACGAAATAGTCAGACGATCCTCTCCCGAACCTGAGGCCACAATCACCGGATTCGTCAACGAGGACCAGCATGTTACCGACTAGATCATGTCAAAAATGCGAATGGGCGAAGGGTGTCCAGCTTTAGGCTGGTAGTCCTCGGCATGATGCGGCGTCGCAAACCGTCGCGCGGTGTCGCTCCACCGCGTCCACCCCGAACGTAGCCGGTTCAAACGGCAATAACTACTAAGACAAATCGGCGAGAGGAGACCACTCTCTCAGTACCCGGATAGTTCGTACCAAAGCGTCCACCGAGCATGCAAAGACCACTCTCGGTTGTGTTACTGCTAATCGTTTTAGCGGCGCTGACGTGCGACATGGTCATTCATTCGCGCCCGGTGTACGCTCAGAGTCCATCCAGCTTTTACTTGGATAAAGTAGATATGCGTACGCTACGGCACAGCACGAATCTCACCACCCAGGGAACACAGGTGGTAGGGTTTTCGTGCACAGTTTACCAGTGCTTCGTTTTGAGCAAGTAAGTGGTAGGGGGACGGCATGTCAGAGCTCGGGAACGGGGTCGACGCGTCTATAGTGGACGAGAAGGCGCATGTCGTCGGCGCGTCCATGGGAGGCGCCATTGCGCAAACGATGGCAAGCGAGCATCCGGCCCGTATCCGCTCCCTCACCTCGATGATGTCGACAACGGGCGACATGTCCGTCGGGCACCCTCGCCGGACGTGCTGCGCGCAGTGTTCAGCGGTGCACCCGCAACCACCCGCGACGAAGTGATCCAGCAGAGGATCCGGGCTTTCCGCGCCGTCGGCTCGCCTGGTTATCCGACGGACGAGAGGGAAATCGCCGCGCGAACAGGCCGGGCGTACGACCGCTCTTACGATCCCATCGGCGTGGCTCGCCAGGCGATCGCGTCGGTCGCCTCCGGGGATCGCACCGTGCGCCTACGACATCTCGAAGTCCCCACCCTTGTGATTCACGGCATGGCCGACCACATGTGCGACGTGAGCGGCGGGCGAGCGACGGCGGAAGCCATTCCGGGCGCGGAACTCGTCCTGATGGAGGGCATGGGACACGACCTGCCACAAGAGTTACGGTCTCAACTGGCCGATCGCATCGCCGAGTTCGTGTGGCGCGCGGAGGGCCGTTGAACATGCTATCCGCCTGCGCTGCTCAGCCGGAAGTCCGAACTTTTGCCTTTTGCATTCTAGAAATAATCTCGTCGATAACAGCGGTCTTTGCATCCGCGTAGTTCTGAGTGTATTTCCAGTCCTGCCGCGCCAACGCCCGTTTGGTGGCCGCATACAGCTCGCGATCGCTCGCATTGGATCGCAGCCAGTCGCGGAAAGCCAGCATACGCTCGATTTCCGTGGAGCCTGTGGAGAAGACGTGGAGGTTCACGTTCCGCTGGGGAACTTGAAACATGCGGTGCTGGTGCCACTCCGGCTCACGGATACGAAGCTCGAAACCGGCGGCTTCGAGCGCCGGCACGTACTCGGTTTCCTGGGCTGAGTCGGCCACTACGAGCAAGATATCGATGACCGGCTTGGCCGCAAGCCCGGGAACCGACGTCGATCCCACGTGTTCGATGCGCAACGCACCACCGCCAAGCACGGACTTGATCTTGTTGGCCTGTAGTTCAAACTGGCGGGGCCAATCGGGGTCATAATCTACGACACGTATGGGAGAGGATAACGGCTCCAGTTCGCCTACCGTGTGTGCGCGCAGATACTCCAAAGTTACTGGCGCATGGTCCGCAGGTGACTTCACTTTCGTCCTTAGATAAAGTATCCCGCGAAGACCGCTTCCTCTGGGCGCGGCTCGGAATCGGTGCTCAATGCTCAGATTCCGTGGTCACCGGTGACTCCGTTTCCTTGCGATTGTGCGCGTTCAGCGCGAGAAGGTTTTCCGTCGAGCTGCCGGTTGGCATTTCGATGCGGCCCTCTGCAACCGCGAGCAGCATTTTCGAACTATCCGCATCGTCCGGATAGAGCGCCCAGCCAACTCCGAAACGGATGGTCCCGTTATCGATCAACTCCGAAAAGATATTCATTACCGACCTGTGCAGTTTAGTGATCTTATGGCCGAGCGTCCCTCGCCTCATTCCGGGGAGGATCATGGCGAACGTGTCGTCGCCGATTCGGGCCACGTGATCGTACTGGCGGCAACCGTTCTTGAGCAAGTGTGCGGCCTCGCGTAATCCCCGGTCCAACTCGGAATTGGGCGTTACCGGCTGGAGCGCGCTGAGGCCGGGGAACTGCACGACGATGACGGCCAGGGATTGGTCTTGCCGCTTGGCGCGGATCAACTCCACGTCGAGCGATTGAATCATGGCGCGCAGAGTCGGCAGGCCGGTGACCAGGTCGACGTTGGCGCGTTCCTGAAGCTCCTTCACCTTGAGCGCATTCTCAATCGCAGTTCCGATCCTCGGCGCCACGTTGGTCAGGATGCGTAGGTGATCGGCATTGAAGGAATCCCGGTCCTGCTGGTAGTAGGCTAGAACCCCCGCCATACCGGCGCTTCGTTTGAGCGGAACGGCCAGAGCGGCTTTCAGACCGTTTTCAAGGTCGCCTCGCCATCCCCGCTCCACGGTCGGATTTCCGTTCACAATCGGTTGCTGGTTTTGCGCCACCCATCCCACCAATCCCTCTCCGGCACGCACCTCGGAACTGAGCATCGCTTTGTGCTCACCCGCGGAATGGGCCACCACCAGCATGTCGCCTTCCGGGACAAAGATCGCCATGGCCTGGTGCGGGATGAGCGGGCGCAAGCCGCTATCGACGTGTTGCAGAATTCGGTCGAGATCCAGGGATGAGCCCAGCCCCTGCGTCATCTCGAGAAGCATCTGCTGCTCCCGGCCCGCGGCTGCGATGGTGTTCACGAAATCGCCCCCACTGGAAGGAACGCCCGTGAGGGCCCACAAATCCAGGCCGGCGTCGGGAGCGCTGCCGCGCTCGACGGTGACGTTTTTGGAGAGTATCTCGCCTCCGTCAGTGGTTGCTTTCGCAGCATGTTCCAGGTCGCGGTAGCGCCTGCCGAGCGCCTCCACCACCACCGGGTCAAGCCCTTTGCCGGATTCAGCCTCAATCAGTTTCATCGCTTCGTCCAGCGGCAAGGCGCAGCGGTATTCGCGATCCGAGGCGAGCGCGTCCAGATAGTCGACGGCGCTGAGGATGCGGGCGCCGATGGGGATGTCCAGTCCCTTCAAGCCGAACGGATAGCCGGATCCGTCCCATTTTTCGTGATGCGCGCGCACAATAGGCGCAACCGGGTAAGGAAATTGAACCTGCTCTACGATCTCAGCGCCGACGATGGGATGGACCTTCATCTTCGCAAACTCCTGCGGCGTCAGCTTGCCCGGCTTGGTAAGAATATATTCCGGGACCGCCAGCTTCCCGATGTCGTGCAGCAAAGCTCCCGCCTGGAGCGCCTCAAGCTGGTCTCCCTTCAGGCCGAGCTCCTGTCCGATGCCCAGTGCGTATACCCGCACTCGCCGCAAGTGCCCGCGCGTGTTCAAGCTGTCCTTGGCCTCTACCGCCAGGGCCAAACCTTCAATCGTTCGAAGGTGGAGAGCGGCCATGTTTTCGGCGGTCTTCTCGCGCATCTCCAGGTTCGATTTCTGCACCCGGTAGTAGCGGTAAAACAGGTAGACCGCCGGCAGCACCAGCAAGACGGTCTGGAGCGAAACGCCGCCGGAAGCAGCCGCGTTCGCAGCGCTGGCTACCGCGGCCGACACCAGATAATAAGGCACGAGCCAGGAGTAGGATTCCTTCCAATACTGCCCGAGCCTGGATTGATTCTGCCCGTGGCTAGCCAACGCCACAGGGAAGGTGTTCGCAAAAAATAGCGCCAGGGAAGCCGCCAGAAGGCGAAGCGTAGGATTCTGCACTGAATTTGGAATTAGCGACCGGTAAATAAAATCGGCGCTGGCGATAGCGCTTGCGGCCACACCAATGCCGAGCACAAAATGCCATCGCAGGGAGCGCGTCTGCCGGTTCAATAACCCCTGCGCAATGGCGGCGCACACCCCAACGATCACCGCTTCCCGCAGGCTCAATTGCAGAATGCCCAGCAGTATTACCGGAACATTTGCGGACAATGGCGGGCTATTGGCGCCCGCAATTCTAAGCTGCAGCAAACTGCACAGCAGCGCCATGCAGACATAGAGAAGGAACAGCTTGGGTTCGGGCCAGGACCAGACAGTGGCGGAGGAAATAAGTTGGAGGAGGCCTAGGGAGGCCATCACAACCGCAATACTCCCCGTGGCCCGGGACATATACACATCCATCGGCGATTCCGGTTAAGACTTTAGAATCTGAGGTTTCGCCGGGAAGGTGAGCCACCGCAAGGCGATCGTGAACCGTTGTCTGGGCCACTCTTCTCTGGCCGTGAGGGCGGCTAACGAGGCGGCAATTTGACCCACCACTCAGGCACTGGAATGCGAGGGAACGGCGTATGCCACTTGCGTGTAGCTTTTAGGAGTTCGGGCGTGAATTCGCGAAGCAGGTTCTGTGCGGCGAACCCGGCAAAAGCGATTGAAATGCGAGTGTCGGCATGGGTGAGATCGTTGAATCCAGAGGGCAAATACAGATTACCCACCAATCCACTGGCACCCGCCCCTACGAAATTCGCAAACGCGACCCGGTTGTGCCCGGAATCCGATTTGTCCACGAAAGTAAATGCCAACGCGTGAAAGGTTCGCACGAGTGGATTCTTACTGGTGGACGGCCGGTAACGGAAATCTTCATGCAAGAGAGCGCCCGTCAGGAACCTGCCCGTCTCGAGCGAAATTCGGGCCGCCAGGGCGTTCCCGTAATTCCTGCCAAACGCTCCGGCGCCTTGCCGCCAATCGCGCGGATATGTTGCGGGCGGATCGATCATACGAAAGGCGGCGTATGCCGGCGGTATGAATAAACTACGGGGACCAAAGGTCACGATCGCGTAGTCCATAAATCTTTGGTGAAGACTTTGCGGCCCGGGCGAGGTCACCACTGGCGCGTACAAAGGGTCGCCGGCGGCAGGAACGGGGAAAGTGTTCTGTGCGGCGAGCGGGAAACTGGCCAGAGAGGGTCCAAGCATAAAAGCGAGGATCGGCAAGTTTCGGCGCATGGCATGTATATATGAACACATTTCGGCCACTGGTGTGAGAATGGGCACGGCCGGACAAGACCGGAATCCGTCCGTAAGACTCGGTAGTCTAGCTGAGACGCCTGTCATGTTCACACCGTCGAAAACACTTGATTGTGTAGGGACGGCAGAGTTTTTATCCCTCTGGATGGATCATCGATCCATCCAGCCCTTGTGTGAACACTGTGAATTAAAGGCATTCACACGAGTGTGAATGCGGCACGCAAGAGTGCGTGCGCCACAGTGTGGATTACGGACAAGAGCGACTTCCCGCTACAATACTCAGATTCATGAGAAAAACATTTCTTGCTGTGGCGTTGATGGCGCTGGCGTTCCAGGCGACGGCCGCGACGCAA
The DNA here is from genome assembly GCA_963747945.1 of Bryobacterales bacterium. Lineage (GTDB taxonomy): Bacteria > Acidobacteriota > Terriglobia > Bryobacterales > Bryobacteraceae > Palsa-89. The sequence goes on along the minus strand of CAVVHB010000016.1, from coordinate 345,090 downwards.
TACGTTCGATTCGGAAAGCTGATCGACGGGCAGGGCAAGGTATGGACGAATGTGGCCGTGGTTGTAGAGAACGATAAGATCCGTAGTGTTCAACCAGACGCGTCGCCGCCGGCGGGAGCCGAGGTAGTGGATCTGCGGCGCTACACCGGCATCCCAGGTATGATCGACGCCCACACCCACATGACCTACTACTGGGACCAGGCGCCGGACAGCAAGCCCTGGGCACAGAACGACGAGCGCCAATCCTCCGTCACCGTTTTTCTGGCTCAGGAGAACGCACGCAAGACACTCGAAGCCGGCGTCACCACGGTGCGCGATTTAGGGTCTTCCGAATATGCCGACGTCGCGATGCGCGATCTGATCAACCGGGGTGCGATGGTTGGGCCGAGAATGTTCGTGGCCGGCTATGGATTGACCGTAACCAGCCAGCCTGCGCGGCCGGGTTTTGCCTTCCCGCCCGGTGGCACGGCCGATGGCGTGGCCGAAGTGCTGCGCGTGGTGCGGCAGCAGGTGGCAGCCAAAGTGGATGTGATCAAGATGTATGGATCCACCGGGAGCGATCAGGATGTCACCGGCTTTCAGACCTTCACGTTTGACGAGATGAAAGCCGCCGCTGATGCCGCGCACGGTTTTGGCAAGAAGCTTGCGGTTCACTCCTACGGTCCGGACGGCGCACGGGACGCAGTGCGAGCGGGTGCGGACTCCATCGAGCACGCTACCGGCATGGACGACCAGACCATCGCGGAGATGGCGCGGCGCGGAACATTTTATGTTCCGACCATCGATCACAATCGCTACTACGCTGAGTATCGCCAACAATTCGGTTACAGCGAAGAGGTGGCGGCGCACCTGAACGACTATGTCCAGCGGAATCTCGAGACGGCGCGGCGCGCCCACAAAGCGGGCGTGCGCTTCGCCATGGGATCGGACGCCGTATTCACGATGTTCGGCCAGAACACGCGCGAATTGGAATGGTTTGTGAAGGCCGGCATGACGCCCGAGCAGGCGTTGGCCACAGCCACCACCAATGGAGCGGCTCTGCTTGGAATGGAGAAAAGCCTGGGTGCCGTCGCGCCGGGATATTTTGCGGATGTCGTAGCGGTGGAAGGCGATCCATTACAGGACATCGGAGTGGCGATCCGGAATGTCCGTTGGGTGATGAAGGGTGGCAAGGTGGTGGTGGACCAAACAAATGCTCACCGATGAACAAATTCTGGAATTGAGATCGCACTTCCCAATTCTGCGGGAAAAAACCTACCTCTATAACTGCTCGCAAGGCGCGTTATCCGACGCCGTGGAAGCCGGAATGGATCAATACGCGGCCAGTTGGCGGACCTCCGCCGCGCCCTGGGATGAATGGATGCAGGCCTATGAGGGACTTCGCGCCGACTTTGCGCGCTTCATCAACGCGCAGCCGGACGAGGTTGCCATCGTCACCAGCGCTTCGGCGGGAATCAATCCCATCGCGAATGCGCTCGAGTTCAATGACGGGCGCAATAAGGTGGTGATGAGCGAGTACGAATTTCCCACCATGGGGCAAATCTGGCTGGCCCAGCGCCCGCGTGGCGCCGAGATCCAGTTTCTGGACGGCGTCAACAACATCGTTCCCACCGAATGCTATGAGCGCGCCATCGATCAGACGACGCGAATCGTGCCGTTGACGCACGTCTCCTTCGTCAACGGATTCCGGTCCGATGTGGCGGCCATCGCAAAGATGGCCCACGCTCAAGGCGCACTTCTTTTTCTGGATGGCTATCAGGATTGCGGCACCCGCCCGATGGACGTGAAAGCGCTGGACGTGGACTTCTTCGTAACCGGCACGCTGAAGTATCTGCTGGGGCCGCCGGGGCTGGGATTTCTCTACGTGCGGCGCGAGGTGATGGAGACGCTCACGCCGACCATGACCAGTTGGATGGCCCAACGGGACCCCTTCACGTTCAATCCGAAATGCCTGGATCCCTCGCCCGACGCCCGGCGCTTCGAAGGCGGCTCGCCTCCCATTCCGAACATTTATCTGGCGCGGCCGGCGATCCAGCTGCTGGCACGTATCGGAATGGACAATGTCGCCGCGCAGATCGAGCGGCTGGCTGGCGCATTCCTGAAGGGCGCTCGCGATTTGCGCATCGAATCCAAAACTCCTTCATCGAGCGTGGGGCCGCTGGTGGTGCTGCGCGCCAAGGACCCCGCCGCGATGCTCGCCAAGCTCACCGAGCGCGGCATCGCCGTTTCGACGCGTCTGGATGGCGTGCGCTTTTCGTTCCATGTGTACAATACTCTGGAGGACGTCAACGCTGCGTTGACGGCTCTGGAAGACTCCCTTGATCTGATGGCGCGCTCGTGAAAATTCTGGCCGGCGGTTGCCGGGTGTATTCCGCCGAAGACGGGCAGCTTTCCACTCTCGGCAACTGGACTGCGCGGACCGTCATTTCGCACGCGAGCGGCGCTCAGCGCATCACGCAAACGGTGAGTGACTACGCTCCGGGATTATCGCCGGCGGTGGTGAATCCGAGCGCCGAAGAGGTGCTCTACGTGGCCGCTGGAGAAGGGAAATGCCGCGTCGACGGATTCGAATATGCGCTCAGCCCCGGGACTGCGATTTTTGTTCCACCGGGGGAGGTCTACAACATCGAGAATACGGGCGCGGAGACAATCCGGATTGTCAGCTCGTGCTGCCCCGAGGACCCGCAGCGTCACATCGTGGATGGTCCGCTGCCAGATGGGGCCGGCCAGCCGCCGCGGTTATTGGTGCATGAAGACGCGCGCGAGGACATTCCCGCCGGCCAGGACCGCCTGTTCCGTTATCTGGTCTATACCGACATTGGCTGCAAACAGATTACCCAGTTCGCGGGATGGATTCCGCCCAGCAAAGCCCCGGTCCACTACCACACTTACGAAGAAGGCATTTTCATTCTGGAAGGCCGCGGGATTGTGCACACCGACGACGCGTCGTGTGAATTTGAGGCTGGCTGCAGCATTTACTTCCCCATCGGCGTACGCCATTGCGTGGAGAATCCGGGGCCTTCCAGGATCAAGCTGCTGGGCGCGTTCTATCCATCGGGCAGCCCGGGGGTAGCGTATGAGCCGGGCGCTCCCTAACGGTCGCGGTTCAGAAAGCGCGATTCTGAACCGGGCGCGTGAGCAAGCGGCTGCCGGCATCGAAAAGGGCGAGCAGCTATCGCGGCAGCTCTCCACAGCCCAGCTGAGCATGATCGCCATCGGGGGCGCGATCGGCACCGGACTTTTCCTCGGCAGTTCGCTCGCGGTGCGCATCGCGGGGCCCGGCGTCATCATCAGCTATTTGATCGGGGCGGCGATCGCCCTGCTCTTCATGAGCGCGCTTTCGGAGATGGCCGTCGCTCATCCCACCGCCGGTTCTTTTGGCGTGTACGCCGAAATTTATGTGAACGCCTGGGCGGGCTTCACCGTCCGCTACACGTATTGGGCGGCGCAAAGCATTGCCATCGGCGGAGAAGCGACGGCCATCGCCATCTACTGCCAATGGTGGTTCCCGCATACGCCGAAATGGGTTTGGATACTCGGATTCTCGGTGGCTCTGCTGTACGTCAACGCTCGCAGCGTGGGAAGCTTCGGCAGCTTTGAATATTGGTTCGCGATGATCAAGGTGGCGGCCATCGTGCTATTCATCGGTCTCGGCATGGCGCTGCTCACCGGGTTCGGCCCCGTGCCCGCCATCGGCTTCTCGAATTTCACTTCCCATGGAGGATTTCTCCCCACCGGCTGGCGCGGCGTGTGGATGGCCATGGCATTCGTGATCTTCAGCTACATCGGAACGGAGGTGGTAGCGGTGACCGCCGGCGAGGCGAAGGATCCCAAAACAGCCGTGCCGCGCGCGATGCGATCGATGGTCGGCCGTCTGATTCTGTTCTATGTGGGAGCCATCGTGGTGCTGATCGGGATTGTTCCGTGGAACCAGATTCAACCTGGTTCGGACGTCACGGCCAGTCCCTTCGTGAAGGTGTTTCAACTGATCGGCGTGCCGGCCGCGGCGCACATTGTGAACTTCGTGGTGATCACGGCCGCGGCGTCCAGCATGAACTGCAATCTGTACCTGGTGAGCCGCATGCTGTTCTCGCTCGCGCGCGGCGGATATGCTCCGGCTTCGTTCGGCCGCGTTTCGTCGCGAGGCACTCCGGTGGTCGCGTTACTGGTCTCCACCGTGGGGTTGGCACTCGCACTGGTGGTGGCAGTGCTCGATCCGGAGGGCGCTTACGTTTACTTATTCGGGATCTCGCTGTTCGGCGGATTGTTTGTGTGGCTGATGATTTTCATCACGCATCTCTACTTTCGTCCGAAGTGGGACGCGTCGGGGCACCCGCGCTTGCCGGTCCGAATGATCGGGTACCCCTACACCTCGCTCGCCGGAATGGCCGCGATCGTCGCCATTATCGCGACCACTTGGTGGATTGAGGGGATGCGTGTAACGATCATCGCCGGATTGCCGTGGCTGGGGCTGCTGACGGCCGCCTATTTCCTGACCAGACGTCGACAAGCTACCGCGAACTGACAGGGTTGAGGCAAGTCCTGAAAGTTCAGAAGTTCGTCGGGTGCGATCCTCCTAACACGAGGTTCCAAACACATCGCAGCGCCTGCCAACTCGATGCTCGCGGCTCTGGCGGGCTTGACAGCGCTCAAAAGTCGTATTACTCTACGATATAAAGTACTCTGCAACGCGGCGTAGAATGTGTTGGCGGAACGACAAGGAGAATTGAATTGGAGCGCTATTCGCTGCAATCGGATCCCTACACAAGGATCAACTCTCGTTCGATGGGCGTGAAGCTCATCGTGGTTTGCGGGTTGGCTCTCTTGATGGCGATTCCGGGTTTGTTCGTAGGGGGATTGGTCGCCGACCGGACACGGCGCGCCGCCGAAGTTGTGCGACAAGTCAGCGACTACGCAGGCGGTCAACAAACTTTCCTGGGACCGACGCTTGCTATTCCTTACACGATTCCCCAGCAATCGTCCGCGAGTCCTCCCAGGCGGGAGACCTATCTGGTATTTCCCACGACAGCTTCCGCGGCTGTCAAAACGACAATTGAGCAGCGGCGTCGATCGCTGTTTAAGATTCCGGTGTTCCAGGCTGACGTGAACCTCGACGCTACTTTCGACCTGGCCGGGGTGCCTTCGGCGTTGCCCCAAGGCGCCGAGCTCGACTGGAACCGCGCCGAGATCGTTGTTGGCGTCACTCATCCGCGCGGAGCGTTAGCGGACCCAACGTTGACTGCAAACAATAAATCTACCGTGCTCGTTCCCGCGCAAATTGCTCCCGACATCACAATCGGCTCGGAAGAGAGCGGCCGCATGAGGCTCACATTGTTCGGGGCGAGAATAGACGGTCTTGCAAAGCCGGATGCCAAATTCGCCGTAACGTCTTCGCTGCGATTTTCGGGCGCGCAGCGGATTGCCGTGCTTGCCTACGGCAAAACCACTCGCCTGAACGCCCAGGGCGACTGGCCGAGTCCGGGATTCGATGGAGGGATTTTGCCGGTCCGCCGGGCATTATCCGGCAACGCCTTCGCCGCGGAGTGGTCCGTGCCCTTTATTGCCCGTGGAGTGCGGGCCGAAGGGCCACTGGATTCGTTTGCCGGATTGGCGGCCACTTCGCTGGGCACTTCTTTCATCGAAGTGGCTGATCCGTATCAGTCCGTCAGCCGATCCCAGAAATACATACTTCTTTTTGTTGGACTGATTTTCCTGTCCTACTTCGTTTTGGAAATCACCACCGGCAAACGAGTTCACCCCGCACAATACATTCTGGTCGGCGTTGCCCAGATTATTTTCTACCTGCTGCTCCTGTCGCTGGCCGAGAGGATCGGCTTCGATTGGGCTTTTCTAGTGGCCGGTGGATCAACGGTAGCGCTGCTGTCCGTTAACGCGAGATGGGTATTTCTGAGCCTCCGGCAGGGGATGAAGGCTCTAGCTACGTTCGCATTGCTGTACCTTCTGATTTACTTGTTATTGCGCGCTGAGGACAACGCACTACTCGTGGGTGCGATCGCGAGTTTCGTTGCTGTTGCGGCCACCATGTACTTCACTCGCCGGATCGATTGGTACAGCCCGCTCGCCGTGACACAAGCAGCGGAGCCGCGCATAACTCCCGCGCCGCCAACAGGCACCGCGTAGCGCCGAAGCCGTGTAGACCGTTATTTTTTTGGATAAGCGTTCGAACATTCCGCCGCGTGGTTGCGTCAAGCTAAAAGGAACGTAACCATGCGTCTTTGTGGGTGGCTGTTTCTTACGGCTCTCAGCCTTGCTCCAGTATTCGCTCAAACTCCCCGGGCGATTGTAGCGGATGGCAGCGGTCCATGGCGTGACGACCGCTGGGCGTTCACCGCGGCCGAATTCACCAGTATTCTGACCGACGCCGGTTATTCGGTGACAACAATCTCTCCCGTCGATCTTCCTTCCGCTCTCACCTCACCGGATGTCCTGCTGGCTGTGCCCTCGCTCGAGAGTCTGCCGTTCGACACGTTCACTGCCGTGTCCGCGTTCCTGAGCACTGGTGGAGGCTTGATGGCCAGTGGTGGAGAGCCGTTCCGCGATCCGCTCTATCTCGCGCCGGGGGGAAACTGGCTGGATGCCGCGGCTTATCAGGCGGCGGTTGGAACGCCTCCTCCCCAGGGATCGTTCACGCCGCCGTATGTCCCGACGCTCTCGCCTTGGAACGCACAGTTCACCACCAGCTCCGGACTTCGTGTTCCCATCGTTCAGGTGCGCGGCAATGGCGGAGGGCGCACCCGCATTATCGGCGACGTTTTGTCCCCGGCAGCCACCATCTACACGTTTTATCTCCCAGCGCCCCCGATTGGCGTCGCCCTTAACTTTCAGCAATTCATTGTGTGGCTGCCCTGGCCGCAACTCACGGATCCTTTCCGCGCACAACTAGTGGCCGCGCTCCATGCGAACTTAAGCGGCGTACATTTGCAGAACGCCGGGCCGAACCAGATCGCGTGGCTGCCGGGAGAAACCATTGCCGGGCAGGCGAATGTTTTCAACGCATCCAGCTCTCCAGTTGAAGCCACCCTGCAATGGTCCGTCTCGGGACCCTCGGGCGTGATGCCGCAACCGTCGGTTTCTCTATCCATCCCGGCCGGGAAGGAATCCGGAACTCTGTTCAACATCGCTACGCTTCCAAACGGGGAGTACACCCTCACCTTCCAGCTCATGGTTGGGGACCAGGAGGTGGACCGGATCGACAGCCCTGTACGTGTGCTCGATCCCACAGCGTCGCGCCAGCCGGATCAGAAGATCCAGGTGGTGAATGGCGCGTTCTACGCCAACGGCCAGCGCGTCTTTCTGCATGGAGTGAACTACTGGCCGCGCTACGCCGCGGGTCTTGGTCTCACCACTAGCTGGCTGGAGCCTTCCTTTTACGATCCCGATCAGGTAGAGGCAGACCTTGCGCTGATCGCTTCTCTCAATTTCAATCTGGTCAATATACAGTACCCGGACCCGCAACCGAACTGGCAGCAGCAGGCTCGCTCGCTGATCGACTTTCTGGAGCGCTGCCGCAATCACGGTATATGGGTCCGCATCGCTCTCCCCGCGACGCTCGGCAACAATGCTTACGCGGGCATGCTGAATCCCGCTTTGGGAGCGCTCCTCGATGCCGCATATCTTCCGGGGAACGATCGCGTCTTCGCCTACGAGCTGCTGTGGGAGCCCTTCATCGGTTTTCAGAACCAGGGCGGCTACGGCGGCTATCTCAACGGAGCCTATGTGACGAATGCCGGCCGGACGATCCTGGACCCTTACTGGCGCGCGTGGGTGAACGATCAGTACGGATCGCTCGCCAAGGCGCAACAGATCTGGGGACTAACAGCGCCTTTCGATGCCAGCGGCCAGCTCACCAGTCCGACGGACGATCAGATCGGCAATGACGGACCGTGGCGCACCATGGTGGCGGCCTATCGCCGTTTCACAGACGACTATCTTGGACGTAACCTGGGCGTGATTGCGCGCGAGATCCACCGCACCGATCCCAACACGCTGTTGACCTATCGCAACTGGTCGACAATGACCGGCGAGGGGAACTCGCAAACCACTTACGATCTGGGAACCGGCGCCGCTCACCTGGATTTCTTTTCGCCGGAAAACTACGATGCGTCCGGCTGGCCCGCCCGTCGCGAATGGGGATTCGTGACCGCTTACAGCCGCTATCGCACCGGAGGAAAGCCCGTCCAGTGGACTGAATTCGGCTATGACATCGGATTAAATTACGGCACTTTGACTTCCCGCGCCGCGCAAGCTTCTCTGTGTGACGCCTTCATGCGCCAGGTCAATGATGACGGCTCCAATGCCGATTCCGTCTGGTGGTTTCCGGGCGGCCTGGAGCCCGCCAGTAACAGCGACTTTGGCATTATCGACCCCGATGGCACTCCGCGCGATTGCGCATTGGCGTTGGCGCAATGGGGAAAGACGTTTGCGAGCTCACCGCCCGAAACTCGGGCTCCGGCTCTCCGGTAACGTTGAACTGTCGACCGGGACGCCGACGCGCGCGGTGAATACGGCCTGTTCCTGCAATGGCAAAACAGTTATGTGCAAGCTCGCGAGGCGGGGGAGCCCGTGATGCTTGCGGACCAGGGCGCGGGCACGGACACTTCCAGCATGCCCCTTATTCAGGTTGGGAATGAGCCTTATACCGGATCGGGCCCGTTGAAGTTCGCCAACGCGGAGTTCGGCGGAGTTCAGATCGTCTGCCCCAGCCTGGATATGACGGTGGAAAACGGCGCGCAGGTGCAGATTCCATCCGGCGTCACGTGCCAGATCACGCCGACGCTCGTCAATACCGGTGAGGCAACGTGGCTTCCCGCGTCAACATCCAAAGGCGGCGTGCTCCTGCACACCAGCCAAGGTGATGTGCCACTTACTTCCTCCGTGCCGTCGCTGCAGCGCGTCGTGATGGGCGCCTTCCCGGTCACCATGGGCCAGAGCACCGTTAATCTGACTGGCCGCATGCGAGCCCAGGGCTCTGGCGATTTCGGCGAAGTTCTCAGACTGACGCTGGCCGTGGATTCCAGTGGAAGCGGATCTTGCGCGATCTCGCTCAATCCGACCAGCGCAATCGGCGCTCCGGCTGCAGGCGCGATCGCGGCCGTCAACATTACCACGGCGGCAGGCTGCGCGTGGACTGCTTCATCGCCGCAACCGTGGGTGACCGTCATGCCGGCTTCCGGCAGCGGCAGCGGCCAGGTTGCGTACACCATCGCAGCCAACACCGGGCCCGCGCGCCAGGCAACTATCGCAATCGCCAGCCATCCGTTCACCGTCAGCCAGGCTGCGGCTGCGAATCCTGCTTTGGTGCAAGCTCCCGCGGTTTCTACGAGCAGTCTGAATTTCGGCAGCGAGGTCATAGGCGGAACCAGCGCCGTCGCAAACCGTCACGCTCACCAATACCGGCACGTCCACATTCAACCTCTCCGCTGTGGGCATCGGCGGCCTGAACGATGCCGACTTTGCGCAGAACAATACCTGCGGTCCGGTGCTTGCGGCGGCGGCCAGTTGCACCATCAGCGTCAACTTCGTTCCATTGGGAGCGGGGAAGCGAGTGGCTTCGCTCTTCGTCTCGGGCAACGCCAGCGGAGGTCCGCTCACCATCAAACTCACCGGTTCAGGATTGGGAACGGGAGCGGCGCCCAGCATTCAGGCCATCGTGGATGCCTGGAATTACACCCCAGGAATCGCGCCCGGACTGTGGGTGACCATTGGCGGCACGAATTTCGCGCCGTTTGCGGAAACTGCGAACTTCGGCGCGTCCCGGCAACTGCCTACCAACCTGGGGGGCGTTTCGGTTACTTTCAACGGCGTCCCGGCGGCCTTGTATTATGCCGACACCAAACAGGTGAACGCGCTGGTGCCGGCGTCCATTGTTCCAGGGCCGGTGCAGGTGGTGGTGGAAGTGAATGGCGTGAGCAGCAATCCATTTCCGATTACAGCCAAGGCGACGCAACCTGCCATTTATGCGCTGCCCAACGCGGACGGCAGCACTTTCTTCGTCACCGCGGCGTTGCAGGGAACCGGATTCCTGGTGGGCAACAGCGCCATCGACTCGCGCGTGCTGCGGCCTGTGTTTCCGAACGACATCATCGACCTTTACATGATCGGCCTGGGCGCCACCGCCGACGCGTCGGAGTTTGTCACGAACGAACAGTTCGCAGGCGCGTTTCCAGTGAGCGCGCAGGTGAAGGCGACGGTGGGTGGCGGACCCGCGCCTGTATTGTTCGCGGGGCTGACGTCTCCCGGGCTCTATCTGGTGCGGATATCGATTCCCGCGAACTTGGCCGCGGGGCCGCAGGCGATCCAGGTTTCCACAAGCGTCTCAACCGGTAACCCCGCAGCCGTAGGTCAGACGCGTCCGCTGACTCTGACGATGGGAACGCCGGGCGCAGATCTAATTCAGAATGGCAGCTTCGAAGCGGCGCTGTCCGGCACCTGGAGCTTCGCATTCAACGGCAGCCAGGGCGCGGCAGCAAGCGTTCAGACCACGAGCTCAACCAGTGTGGATGGTCAATCGTCCGGGCAGGTGACCGTGAGTTCCGCCGCGACGGACCCGGCGAATTTCGAATCCGTGCAACTCGGGCAAACCGGCTTTTCTCTTCAGGAGGGCCAGGTGTACCGGTTGCTGTTCTGGGCCAAGGCAGATGCCGCTCGCACGCTCCACTTCGAGGTGCCAGGAAGTCTCGACAGTGCCGTTACGCTGGGCACCACCTGGCAGCAATATGTAATCTACTTTCAGGCGGCGGCGACGGTTTCAACGGCGCAGCTGGACTTCTATTTCGGAGATCAGACCGGCAATATCTGGCTAGACGCGGTAATTTTGCAGGGCTCGTCGCAGTGATGCGGTTGCCCCTCTGGGGTGGCGACACCCGCGCTGGACACAATCGGGGTGGGGTCTTGCTAGTCCGTACTACAGTGAAGGAGCGCCGGGTCGCTCGCGTCCGACAGGCAACGCGCTGTGGCTGCCGCATCCCAGCCGGCTTGGGGCCAAATACTCTTCGCCCAGGTGGCCAGTTGGGTTATCAGCGTCTGATGCACGCCCAGATATCGAAACCGGGGAATCATGTACCAAACCCGATCCTCAAAGTCCGATGAATCCGGCTGCGAAGGAACCGGCAAACGAGCGGCCTCGAAGCCTCCCTTCCAGAACTGTTGCGGTGTAAACTGTTGCACCTCGGTAAGCCAACCTTGTACAAATTGGTTGCTGATCGACGCTCGTGTAGAACTGCGCATGCCGGTCCAAACGTTTCTCCCGGCTGGGCTCACCAGGCGGCTGGGATCCGCAACCAGCCAATCCCATCCTATATCTCTATGGTCCGGACCGATTCCGTTATTTGAGATCTGCATCCCTTTAATCATCCAAAGGTTGAACAGTCCGGCCTGCTGGGGGCTGTCGATCTGGCTGAGGTCCTTCACGATTCCATAAACATAGCCCCAATCGATAGGGCTGCTGCCATTCTGTTCATATTCGGAATTGTCGAGGATCAATTGTGTGTGGTACCAAGCCATCGCCAGATAAGTCCACGTCTTGATATTTCCGTTGTCGAGTCCTGCGGCGCCCGGCGGAATATGCAGCATGTTGGGCGAACTAAAGAAGGGGAACTCAGAGAACCAGGCGCGGGACTCGGCTTTCGGATTCGTGAAAAGCGCATGCGGCATGCCATCCAGACCGAACTCCTGGTTCAGTTCCCAGTTCTTGACCATCAGCCACAGAGGCGTGGAGTAGACTTGGCTGACGTAGGCCGGCGTCCATGTGCTACGAGGTAGACGATTTGTTTTCGGAATAATAAAGCTCAAATAGTCGCCACCCCACGCCATGAAGCTCTGCTTGGCCGCGGCGTAGGCTGCCGCATCGCCTGGACGCAACTCGCCGCGAAGTTGGCTATACCGGGCGTTGAGACCCGACGCGGCAAAATCGGGCCAGGCATCCATGGGATGAACAATGGGCAACCAGCTATTCCAATCGAGCAATTGAAGCGCTATGGCCGTCTCGCGAACATTCAGGACGCTGGTGGGGGAAACAGTGCTGGCCTGCGCTCCGCCAGGGTAAAGCTCGTTAACCACATCCTGATCGCTGGCCAAGACCGCGTCCAGCCCGGCTCCCGCCGCCCATTGATCCACAGGCCGCGAGTCCAGGCCCGGGCCGGGTTGATACGGTGGGTTCCAAGGCCGGCCAGGGTTGGGCATTTTTAGCGAACGGATGTAGCTGGCAATCTGATCGCCCTGCGCGGCGCTGAGTCCGTGGAACATACTGCGCGCGCGAATCGATTTATTCGAGTAGTTGAAATACTTGAGATCGCGCCCGTCCTGCGCGTGGCAATCGGAGCAATGGGCGTGAATTGGGTGTGGACCTTCGCGCCGCGGCACGGTCAAAGCAGCTTGGCTCCAGAGCGTCTTGCCGGCCTTGAGATCCGATGCCAGCGTCGATGGCGGTTTCCAGGTGTTCGGATCGTCGTGGGTAAAAGTGGAAGGCGGGATCAGGGAGCTGCCGGCCGCCGTCTCAACGTTGAAAGCCAGCACTCGAAACCCGCTCACTCTGCCTTCGGTCCCATTGAAGCGGAAAGTGATGGCGTTGCTCCCGGGCGTCACCGCGCCGGCCGGAAGGTTCATGGTCATTTTCAGAGTGTGGAACCCACCGCCAATGCCACCGTAGGCGGCTGCATTTCCTAACAGAGTGACATTGCCGGTGCCGATTGGCAGCCAGCCGGAGTTGTTCACCCGGACGCTGGCCTGCGCATCAAAACGGAGGCCATGGATCATCATCCAGAGCTGCAGTTGTCCGCTCAGGTTCTCCCCTGGCGGAACATCGAACGAAGCCGAGGACGTAGTTCCATCGGGACCGATAACCTCCAGCGGCAATGTAATGGTCGCAGGATTGGCAGATTCGCGGATGGTCAGGTTTGCGCCGGTTGTCTTGGCTGGCCCAGAGGAGGCGATCGGGGCGGTGGTGCTTGCAATGGTTTGGCCGGCTTGGCCGAATGCGCTTGTCCAGCACAGTGCAATCGTTAGCGCGTACGCGCCCAGCCGCAGGCAGCATACGAGCTTCGAATCACACCTTCGCATAACTCCTCCGGTAATAGCAGGTAGATCCCCGCTATGCCTCTATTATAGAGACCACTGGGGCGTTCGTTAAGGACCGGGAGTACCAGCGAGGAACGGGGGATCGCTGGTACTGGGCTGCATTCGACCGATTGGCATGGCCGGGCGCTGGCTATAGAGTCTGCGTGAGAACCGTCCGCATTGACCGCTCCCTATTGACCGCGGCTCGGTTAACGCCGTGGGTCGATACCGACCCGTGACCAAAGGAAGCGGGTTACGGCCCGCTATGGCCGGTGAATCAGCTCAATACGGTTACCAGCCGGATCGATCGCGAAGCCGAGCACGATGCCACTTTTCCCGAACGGCCGCGGATCGCCCGTCATCGTTCCACCGGCGACCTTGACGGCAGCGACGGTGGATGTCATGTCCTTCACCAGGAAAATCACGTGCGTCGTCGGGTCCTTCACTTCGTCGGAATCGCGATGAAAAAGTATCATCTGCGGATTCGTGTTGGCCTTGGCGGCTTCCACCGTGGCGCCGAAGTTCACGAAGACTTCAGTGCCACCCGGATTTTCGATCCGATTGACCTCCTGCATGCCGAACGCATCTCGGTAAAACTTCGCCAGAGCAACGGTGTCCTTCGCCTCAATGCGCACCGAGTCCAAGGACGCCTGAGCATGCGCGCCCCCCGCTAGCAGCAGCCCGGCAAATATCGCTATCGCAGTTTCCTTAAGTCTGGTCATTTTGGGTCTGATCATCAGGGCCTCCGTTTGGCAGTCTCATTCATAATAGACCGCGCCGGCCGCACTTCACTCACTCAAGGGGCCGCCTTAACGGCAGGACCTTGCCATGTAGCCACATTCGAAATGCGGACCGTGTCTTCTTCCATGAGTTCGCTGAAGCGCCGCGACAGGAGGGGCATAACGCTGCAATTGAATCCGACGGCCCGCTGTAGCTCCTTCATGAGTCCGAGAAAGTCGTTTTGTTGGCCGGCTGCCTCGATCGCCGCTACGATCTGTTGGCGCTCTTTCAGCATGAGCACCAATTCGTCCCACGTAGACTGGGGGAAGGCTGCGACGGCCGCATCGAACATATGATGCCGTTCCACCTGCAGCTCGATCGTTCGAAGACTGCCGATTACATTGCCGACCAGCTTGCCGCGGTCCTCTTCACTCATCTGCCACTTATCTGGTGAACCTTCGGCTTCGAGGCGTTTGAGCAGGAACGGGTAGAGCACCTCCCAACGCAAGCGGATGGTGACGAACAGTAAATCGGTAACGTCGCCGAGCGGACCTTTGGGTCTCACTAACTCCGGTACGACAACCTCATGAAACGTGAAATAAAAGCGCACGGGCTTATTGTCGATGTAGTCTACGCGATTCAGAGAAGGCTGAAAGATCTTCCCGACGCTGTCAGGGCCGCGGCCGCGAAAAGTGGAGGTGAGAATCCGCCGCACGCTTTCCTCGCGCGCTACCCCGGCCATCAGGTCCTCCAGCTCTTGCGCCCAGAACGTCCCTTTGCCTTTTTCAAGTAAGGCGTGGGCCTTCAGGTCCTTCCAGGTGGCAGAAGCGGATAAGCGCCAATCCAGGATTTCTGAAAGGTCCTGGGATGCGGTTATGGACGCTTCATCCATGTTGTCGCTCTCAGGCTGGATGAGTTCCACCGTCAGAGAGGCACCGACGATTTCGAAACTGGTAGGAAGAACTCCATTGAACCCCTCTTCGATCTCTTCGGCGTCGCGGTCCAGGTCGGCGTGGGAAATGCGGTTGTTCAGGGCCTTTATGCCTTCTATAAAGTTGTCGCGCGTGAGGAGCGGTTCGAGGAACTTGTTGCGTATGTCCGACTTCTCAGCATTGATGATTTCGATTTCGTTGATGGTGGAGGGAATGGGGTCATTGGCGCGCTTGAAAACCAGGAGGCGGCCGTTCGGGTGGGATTGGAAGGCGCCGATCTCGTAGGACATCCAGGTAGTGTCTCTCGTGGCGCCAGGTGGTAAAAGTGCAAGCATGGCGCGGGCGGAGGTAATTTGGGTGCTGATCCAAGAGCGAAAACTGTCGCCGGCATCAATTTCTTCGCATATATGGATCGTCAATCGTTCCGTGCGGGCCTCCAGGATCTCTTTGATGCGGCGAGCGGCGCGCTCGTGGTTGGCGAGTTTGTGACTGACGAACATCGAGACAGTTTGGGATTCCATGGCACTCCTTTCTCGAAGCTAACGGGCGGTCTCCGCGGGTCCTCTGGATCCTTCGGGATGGCGTTGTCGAGCATGCTACCTGGAACGTACATTTTGCATCCAAGAGTGAAGTCAGTTGATCTTGTCCAGGCCCTCGGTCAGCTCGATTGAGACTCCCCATGGGTCCACGATCGTCGCAGTGGCGATGTTGTTCATGGCTGCGTCTCTTTTCTTGTAAGGCCGAATTAATTTGATGCCTTTCGCTTCGAGGGCCTTCGAGAACGCTTCCAGGTTCTTCACTTCAAATCCCACGTGATCTACGACGCGGCCGGCGGTGGGGACGTGGGTGATGGACTGGTCGCCTTCCCAGCGGAAGAAGTTGAGGCTGTATCCGACGCCCGGCAGGTCGGCGCCAATGAAGAAGTCGGTTTGTCCCGGACGCAAAGTGGCATCGAACGCCTTCATGTACCACTGCTGCATTTCGACGTACTGCTTGTTGATGAAGTGGATATGATGCGCCACGATAGGCGGCGCGTCTTTTTCAGCGCTGGTAACGAGCTCGATTTTCGCCCCATCGGGACCGATAAAATACGCAAAGCGTCCATACACTGCCGACGTGCCCGATTTCGCCGGCGGCGGGTCACCCGGTTTCGGCTCCCGGCCGGTGGTTTCCTGATATCCCGCAGCGGCCAGCTTAGCAGCCATCGCGGGCACGTCCGGCACTGCGAAGCCGATGTGATCGAAGGCGGTGCCGCGGGTGGGGCCGGTGGGCTTCTGCTCGCGCAGGAAGATAAACGCGTCGCGAAACTCAATTACATCGATGTCGCCGAACTTCATCGCTTTGCCGCCGAGCGTGTCGGCCCAAAACTTCTTGTGAGCTTCGACGCTCGAGACGTTGAGGTGATAGTGGCCAATACGGACCGGTGCATCCGGATGACTGACGAGTTGCGCGAAAGCAGGTAGCGCGCGCATGACGCAGCGCCGTGAGACGAGAGTAGCTGTTCTCATTTAATGATCCGCGAGCCCTTCCGTCATTTCGATATTCGTTCCCCAGGGATCTTTGATGAACGCGATCGCTATGCCAAGCTGGGGCATCTTGGTGTAGGGACGATCCAGTTTGATGCCCTGGGCTTCGAGCTTCTTCGTGAACGCCTCCAGGTCTTTGATCTCGAAGCCGATGTGATCGATCGCTCGGCCGGTGGTGCCGACGGTCGGTGTCGGCGACGGCGAGAAGTTCAGGAACACGCCGGGCAGTTGATCCTGCACGAACGCGGACCCCGGATTGGCCGGAACCAACTTCGCGCCGAACGTCTTTGCGTACCAGGCCTGCATCTCGGTGTTGTTCTGGCCGAAGAAGTGGATGTGATGCAGCTGAATCGGGGCTTTCTGCGATTTCACTTCGACCAGCTCTACTTTGACATCCTCCGGACCGAGCGCAAACGCGATGTTGGTGGTCGGACTGGCGGCCGCGATGTCGTCCGTCACCTTCACGTTCGCGGCCACCGAATCGGTGGTGATCATTTTGAAGCCGTTCGCCTTGATCTTTGCTACCACCGGCTTGAGATCGGGAACGGAAAAGCCAATGTGATTCACCGTCGTGCCGATGGAGCCGCCCGTCGGCGCCTGCATGGGACGGAAAAAGATCAGAACGTTCGGGAACTGGATGATCTCCTGCTGCCGGTTACCGGAACCGATCTTGACCACGCTGCCGCCCAGCGTGTCGGCATAGAACTTCTTCTGCGCGTCCATGTTGGTGGTGTTCAGATGGTGGTGCCCGTACACCACCGGACCTTCTCCGGCAACCAGAATCTGCGCACCTGCAATGGCCGGCAAGAACAGCAGCCCGAACACCAGAATCCCCAGCCCGATTCCGGCCGATAAACGTTTCATGAACGCCTCCTGGTCGCCAAGTCTACACGATTTGGCGGCTGGACTACTTTCGCTCGCCCGGTATAACCCTGCGCGATCGCCGGGATTGCGATGATCAGGTTTCGCGCGCTGGGCGTTCCCCATCCGCCGTAAAACACGATGCCGAAGAGCGTCTTCTTGTCGCGGCCGCCGAAGAAAGTTCCGTGCAGACCCTGCGGGCCGGGGATGCTGCCGAGGAACTTGCCGTCTGGCGCGAAAACGTCCACCGACTTGCCGGTCGCTACATAGACGCGGCCTTGGCTGTCGACGGCCGAACCATCGCCGCCGTCACCGCCTTGCAGTTTGCCGAACTCGCGCTGATTGGTCAGCGAGCCGTCAGGCTTCACGTCGAACGCGAAGACCGTTGCGCCGTTGGTGACATACAGCGTCTTTTCATCGGGACTCAAGATAATTCCGTTGGCGAGCGGGACGCCCTTCCCGTACTGCGACACCACGCCTTTCGGATCGGCGTAGAACACACCGCTGTCCTCGACGCCGGTGACCGAGAAGTACACGCCGCCACGCGCATCGGCCATCAAATCGTTCACGACGCCGCCGACGCAATCGAGCGGCTGGCCATGGAACGAATTGGCCAGCATCTTACGCTGGGGCTCCAGTTGTTCGATGGCCGATCCTAGACCGCGTTCAGCGACGAACAGCGCGCCGTTTTTGCTGCGCGAGACGGCGCCGCCGGTGTTGGTGTTGCGGTAGACGATCTTGGCCAGGCCCGTCGATGGGTCGAGCTGCATTACGTTGCTTGCGTCGTTGTTCGCGAACAATACCGTGCCATTCTCGCCGGCGATGGGGCCGTCGACGTTGTTGCCCTGCCACGACCAGACGATCTTCCACGACTGCCCTGCGGCGAGAACACCGGGAATAGCGGCCGTGGATGGAAGCGCGGGAAGCGGCGGCGCTGCGTTCGCGTTCGCCGAGTTGCCCGCGATGGGAATCGAGAACGGCTGAGGCGGATTCTGGCACTTCGCGAGCACGTTCTTCAGTTCGGGATTCTGCCAGTTCTGCATGCTGCTGCCGCGAGGAAACGCCGACGAAGGACTACCCGATGACGAAGAGCCCTGCGCGGAGACAACCGCGGCCGCGCAGCCGGCGATCAACGCGATCGCGACTGTCAATTTCATTCCTTGATCCCTTTCGATTTCACGTCCCAGTTCGAATTCGTGCAGAGGCCGCACTTCTTGCCGGCGAACATTTTGCCGGCTTTCTTGTCGCCTTTGAACGTCCACAGCAGCCAGTTTGACGCGACATTGGCGAACTCGCCGCCGCCCGGATGAAACACGGTTGCAGTGTGGCCGGCGTTGTGGCGGGCGCCGTAGAACGCGGGCACATTGTCGATCATCTCGAACGTCGCTAGCGACGTCGCCATCATGAAATCGGGGTCGCTGCCATTGATGAGCAGCACGGGCCCGTGCACTTTGGGCAGCGCTTCGGGAGTGGGAGCCAGCCCCGCCGGAGCGCCGGGCGCCGCTTTCTGCACACCTGAGTTGAACACGCCGATGGTCTTGACGCGGGGATCGGCCCCGAGCACGATGGAGAGAAACCCTCCGCAGGACTGGCCCATGACCGCGACTTTGCCCAAGGCGATTTTGCCTTCGAGCGGCGAGCCGGTTCGTGCGTTTTCTTTCTCGGCCCAGTCGATCGCGCCCCGTACGTCATCGGCGTTCTCCTGGCGTCGCGCTGCGCCTTCCTGAGGGAGCGTGCCTATCACAAGGAAGCCGTGCGAGCTGATCGTGCTTAAAAAACCCGAGTAGCGCGTGCTGTCAATCGCACAGCCGCCGTTGCCCCATACCATCACGGGCAAGGTGTCTTTCTTGGGAAACGCGTCCAGGGTCGTCGGGTGAAAAACGAGAAGGCCGGGCGAGCCGAACGCCTTTTCGGATGTGACTTTGTACGGCCCAGGCACCGCGAGCGGTGCGCCTTCCAAGGGCAACGCCCGCTCAATCATTTCGCGGGTAATGCCGGGCGGTTGCGCCAGGCATACGCCGGCACCTGTTAGAAGCACCGCGGCAGCGGCAACGATGGTTTTATGCATGAGTGGTCTCCTCCGCGACCAGGATACCCGAATCAAGGCACGAGCAAAACTCCCGAAAGATGTGGGGTTGATCGAGTTGTCGCTTGCCAAGTATGACACTCGGCGCGTTACATGGGTTCAGGCTGGCCGGATCGCCAGCCCTCTACCAGCCGCCGCAGATCGTCATATTCCGGCAGATCTTTTGACAGAAAGACGCAACCCAACATTCGAACACCTGACATGCTTCGCTCAGAAACCCCGAGGCCGCCGGAATGAAACGGTGTCGCCCCGATTTCGAAGATGGTTCGAACCCTGCCCTTTCGGACGGTCCTCCTCGTCACGCGCCATTTCATCCATCCGGTGTACTCGGTCACCCAGGTCATGGATTCCCCGTCAACCAACAGCTTGTAATTTGGGAGCGTAGATGGCTTGAACGAGACCATGGAAAGTCCCAAGAGCAGGCTCAATATTCCGATTTCTAGCGCTATACTCGCCAGCCCCCTGCTCATTTTGCCTGGAGTGGAAGAGAGAACGCTCCAGCCGCATAGCGATAGGAAGAAAACCGTGGCGAAACACAATGCCGCGATGATCTTGTGCTTCGGATTCGCGCGCGGCAACTTCATCTTCACTTCGTAGGTATCCATAGAAGACTCTGTGGAACACTAGTTCCGAGATTCTAATCCATTGTCGGTCTCTGTGGCAGGGCAAAAGAGACAGGCCGCTCGCGGGCCGGAAACGAGTGACCCGGGGCGACATAACTCCCGCCCCCGGCTCCGCCGCATGTAAAATCTTTTCATGGTCTTCACCAAGCGGCTGCGCGACCGCGTTCGTCGCGGAGAAATCACGTGCAGCGTTCGCATCTGGATGCGTCCCCACGTCAAAGTGGGCGCCCGCTACGCCATGGAGGAAGGCGAGATCGAGGTGGATTCAATCCAGCCGATCGGTTTTCCCGATATCACCCCGCAGCTGGCGCGCGAGTCTGGTTTCCTGGGGCTCATCGATCTGCTCAAGGTTGCCAAGCACGGTAAAGGCGAAAATATCTACCTGATTCGCTTCCACTACGTGCCCCCACGCGGCCAGCGCGCCGCGAATGCCCGCAAACTTAATCCACGGGATTCGTCGCGAAGACCGAAAGTTCCGGCGTAAAGCCTCGGTCGTTCATCTCGAGCACCGCCAGGATCATGTGCGCGATGTCCTCGCTCCGCAGCTTGCTCGGGTTGTCCTTCTGCGGAAACCCAGCCCGGCTGGCGAAGTCGGTGATCACTTCGCTCGGATTGATCAGGAAGACGCGCACGTTGTACTTGCGTAGCTCGGCGCGCCAACACTCGGTCATCCCGCGCAGGGCGAATTTGCTGGCGTAGTAGGCCGTGCCTTTGGGCGCGCCCACGCAGGCCCGCGGTGGAGGAAATGTTGATCAGGTTGCCGCGCTTGCGTTCCTTGAAGATCCTGGCCGCCTCGCGCGCCATGAGCATCGCGCCGGTCACGTTGGTGGCGAAGACGGCGTCGAAGTTGGCGCGGTCCATATCGATCAGCTCCTTGAACACACCCACGCCGGCGTTGTTGATCAGAATGTCCAGGTCGCCAAGTTTCTCCTTTACCTCGCCAAAGGTTCGCAGGACGTCGGCCTCGTTCGCCACGTCCGCCTGTATGCCCACCACGCCCAGCTGGCGTGCGGCCGCGGCCAAACGCGCCGGGTCGCGACCGGTGATGGCGACGCGCGCGCCCGCCTTTGCCAGTGCCTCGGCCGCGGCTCGGCCGATGCCGCTTGACCCGCCGGTAATCAGGACTACTGCGTTCTTCAGATCCATGGGTCTATCGTATTTGAGATCGTACCTCCGATGTGAGATCCTGCCTCCGATGAAATCTCTGTTTATAACTTTGTGTTTTTCGTTCGGGGCCGTTTGCGCCCAGGATGTCACGGTGCTTGTGGATGGCCACCTCATTGGAACGCGGAGCGCGCTCAATCTGGAATCCGGAAATGGAATCGTGGAGATTTGCAGAGATGAGGGTTCCGTCAAAAATCGGATTACCTGCGCGCCTTCTTATAACTCCGCCGTGATATCCACCCACGATACCGTTCACAACAACGAGCACTACTGCTTCTCCAGCAACCGCACCACCCAATACACATGCAGCCTCCCGAATAAAGCCATTACGGCTTATCAAACCGGTATGACATTCGTTCTGGTTGCGGACGCCACCTGCCGGACGTCCTGCACGTTGAATATCGACTCATTGGGTATCGTGCAACTCAAAATGAACGACGGCGCCACCGATCCCAGGGGCGCTCTCATCGCCGGAGAGCCGCAATGGGTGTTCTACGACGGGCGGGTGTTTCGTTTGATGGGCGGCGGGACGCGCCGGAGTGCGGAAGAGATGGAGACCGTACCCTACGCGAGCACGGTGACGCTCGGGACCACCGCGGCGGATGTGTACAAAACCGTCACCGACAACGCCGTCGGCAACGCTACCATCCGGGCCGCCACCGCGGGTCTTGCGGGACAGCACATGTCGATCATTATCGTGAACGATCGCCTCAAAGGGAAGACGATTACCTTCGGCGAACATCTCAAGAGCGCGGGCAAGTTTACCGGCACGCCCGGCAAATCTGCAACGGTCGAATTTATTTCCGATGGCGCCGCGTGGTACGAGATCTCACGAACGCGCAATCTGTAATCGCCACCGGCTCACCTGGCTCTGGTGTGCTCGACTTCCACTCCCAACCTGGCGCAATCCGCTGTAACCATCTCGCGAACCAGCTCCGCGAAATCGCATTTCTGCCGCCAGCCCAAGGTGGCGCGAGCCTTGGCTGCATTCCCGACGAGTATATGCACCTCCGCGGGTCTGTAGAACCCCGGATCGTTGACAACGTAGTCGTCTGAGTTTAATCCCACCAGGCCGAAGGCCATTTTCACAAAATCGCGTACCGAGTGAGTAACCCCGGTTGCGACAACGTAATCATCGGGCTGGTCCTGCTGCAACATGAGCCACATGGCTTCCACGTAATCGCGCGCGTGCCCCCAATCGCGCTTCGCTTCCAGGTTGCCCAGCCGCAGTTCCGTCGATTGTCCGGCCAGGATTCGCGCCAGGCCCGAGGTTATCTTGCGAGTGACGAACTCGAAACCGCGGCGCGGCGATTCATGGTTGAACAAGATGCCGCTCGAAGCGTGCAGGCCATAAGCTTCCCGATAATTGCGAGTCAGGTCGAATCCGGCCACCTTGCTGATGCCATAGGCTGAGCGTGGATGAAAACGCGTGTCTTCGTTCTGCGGGATCTCGGCCACCGCACCGAACATCTCACTCGATCCCGCGAAATAAAAACGGCATTGCGGCGCTACATCCTTCAATGCCGCCAGGACGAAATGGGTCCCATTGATGTTTACGTTGAGCGTCGAGAATTCGTCATCGAAGGAATAGCTCACAAAGCTCTGAGCCGCCAGATGATAACACTCGTCCGGCAGGACGTTCTGGAAGACTCGAAAGAGACTCGGGAAACTTTCGAGCGAAGCGGGATGCAGATGCAAACGGTCGGAAAAAGCGGCGATCCGCTCCAATCTTCGGGAGGGATCCTCGAGAGCCACACGCCGTACTATGCCGTGCACCTCGTAGCCTTTTGCCAGTAAGAATTCCGCCAGATAAGAGCCGTCCTGGCCGGTGATTCCCGTGATCAGTGCCCTGCGTCCCTGCATGGAATGTACCAATGGTACCGCACCTTCCCGGACGTGCCGGCCGGCGTCGACATGCGGATGGAAAGTAGTCAAGTTACTAAGTAACTTACTTAGTACTAAGGGAACCAACTTAGTACTAGTGGGCTTAGTGCCGTATTCACACTTGTAAGAAATGTAGTTATCATGAACTGTCGTCCGGGCAAAAGATTGCCCTTAGTGGGCTGTCATCTGGCCATCGCGGGCGTTAATCGTCTGCTGCACGCAGCTTGGCACGGGATGAGTGTGCAGACCGAAACATGAAAGTTGTTTTGCCCGATCAGGGACGGAAGACGTAAATCTCCCAGGCTCAAGCATCGAGATGCCAATATTTGTCCCGTTCGCGCCAGATCTTAGGGTCATAAGGAGGACGGCCCCGATGCCGTTGAACAAGCGATTCCGATCTACCTTTCATCTCCGCCCATTGCTGTTGGTTCTTATAACATTTGCGGTCGCTGTGCCGGGCGCCCTGGCCCAAGGCGTCAATGTTCTGACGCGAAGTTATAACAATCAGCGTACCGGCGCGAATCTCTCGGAAACAACATTATCCACCTCCAATGTCGGGTCGGGCCAATTCGGAAAGTTGTTCATGCTGCCGGTGGACGATGAAGTGTGGGCGGCTCCGTTGTATGTGTCCAACCTTCAAATCGCCGGCGGCACGCACAATGTGGTGTATGTCGCCACCATGAATAACTCGGTTTATGCGTTCGATGCCGATACGCTGGGCGCCCGCGCTTTGGTCTAAGAACTTCAACGGAAGCGGCACGCCCCAGTTTTGGACGCAAGTTGGGATGAATCACACCTGCACCAACTTTCAGGGCAATATAGGGATCGTGAGCACGCCGGTGATTGACGGCGCCGGGATCATTTACTTTCGTCACCCGCACGGTGGAGAGCGGGAGTGTTGTGCAAAGGCTGCACGCGATAAGTATCACCACGGGCAATGAACAAGCCAACAGTCCGACCGTGCTCGCGGCGGCCGTTGGAGCCAACACATTCTCGCCGGCCTTGCAAAACCAGAGGGCGGCGCTGGCCTTATCTCAGGGCGTGGTGTACATAGCTTGGGCGTCGTTCTGCGACGTAGGTTCGTATAGCGGATGGGTAATGGCCTACAACTCAACCACGCTGGCCCAAGTAGGTGTTTTGCCCGTCACACCGGGCTTGGAAGGCGGAATCTGGATGGGCGCTGCCGGTCCGGCGTTCGATACCGCGGGCAACGTGTACTTCGCCACTGGCAATGGAGGTTGGGATGGCGCCAGCCAGTTCGGGGAATCCCTGGTTAAGCTGGCTCCTGGTTCGCTGAGCGTGCTGGATTACTTTACGCCGTCCGATTACAACACTCTCAATGGGAACGATTTGGATTTCGGATCGGCAGGTCCCACCTTCATGCCCGGGAGCAGCCTCATCGTTCAAGGCGGAAAGACCGGAATTATATATCTCCTCAACAGCAACGGCCTGTTGCACGAGGCTGCGGGAGACGTCCAAATCCCTCAGTATTTCCAAGCGGTGGATACCACCATACGGCCCAGCTGCAACGCATCACATTCACAACGCGAATGTGTTCTGGAACAGCCCGGAAGGCATGAACCTCTATGTGTGGGGTGAGAACGACTACCTGCACCTGTTTAAGTTCAACCCCTCCACCCAGATGTTCACACTGCCGGCGTCCGCCACTGGATCCATTTTGCCCCCCACGGGCATGCCGGGGGGGATGCTGACACTTTCGGCGAATACATCCCAAGCCGGCACAGGCATCCTTTGGGCCACCGTGCCACGCATCGGCGATGCCTCCCTCGCCAGCGGTGCCAGGGAATCTTTACGCTTTCAACGCCGAAACGCTCGCGTTGCTTTGGTCGAGTACCGGGCACCGGCCAGGATCTGCTGAATTTCTCCAAGGGCAGTATCCCCGTGGTGGCGAACGGGAAGTTGTACGTTGGATCTTTGTCGAGATTTGTCGAGGTGTACGGGCTCACGCCGGACGGAGTCGCTTCACAGGACCTTGCGCTTAACAAGACTGCTACCGGCACGTCGCCTTGCAGTTCCGGCCAGGGGGCATCCCAAGCGGTGAATGGCAGTTTTTCGGGAGGTTCTAACGACTCGTGGTGTTCCGCGGTGGCCAATGCATGGTTGATGGTGGATCTGGGCGTGCCGTACAGCATCAATCGTTTCGTAGTGGAACACGCCGAAGCCGGCGGCCAGGATTGGAGTTTCAATACTTCCGCCTACAATATACAAGTTTCAAATGATGGAGTGAACTTCACGACGGTGGTGAACGTAACCGGCAACCGGTATGGTATTACCACCAACGATATCTCATCCACCACCGCCCGCTACGTCAAGTTGAACATCGTCACGCCAACCCAATCAGGGAGCGGTAACGCCAACATCTACGAGTTTCAAGTTTTCGCTCCGCTTTCCGGTTCTGGTGCCTCCAAGGTTGCGGCGCCCACTTTCAGCGTTCCGGGCGGGACATTCAGCGCCGCGCAGAACGTGAGCATCGACACAACCACTTCGGGCGCATCGATCCGCTACACCACGGACGGCAGTACACCGAGTGAGACGGCCGGAGCCTTGTACAGCGGCACCCCAATTGCGATCGATGGTACTACCACCCTTAATGCCATTGCGTATGAAGCCGGGATGATCGACAGCTCGGTCACCTCTGCGAACTACGTCATTTCCGGCGGTGCCACGGGCTGGTACAGCAGCGGATGGAGCTATCGGAAAGCGGTGACGATCAATCGGGGCAGGTGGCGGGGGGAACGAGTTTAACGAACTTTCCGGTGCTGTTTTCGGTGACGGACCCGAACCTGGCGACGACTGCGCAACGGGGGAGGAGTGGGGAATGCGGATGGCAGCGACATCGTGTTCACGGCGTCGGATGGGGTGACGAAGCTGAATCATGAGGTGGAGTACTACAACGGAGCGACGGGACAGTTGATTGCCTGGGTGCAGGTACCGGCGTTGGCGGCGAGCGCGAACACGGGACTGTATGTGTACTACGGGAATGCGGGAGTGGGGGCGCAGTGGAATCCGAGCGGGGTGTGGGACAGCGGGTATCAAAGCGTATGGCATTTAGCGAATGGGACGAGCCTATCGGTGGGGGACTCGACCAGTCATGGGAACAACCTGAGCAACAGTGGAGCGGTAGCGACGGCGGGGACCATCGACGGAGGAGCGGGATTCAACGGCAGCGGTAGCTACATCACGATACCGGCGGCCAGCTACGCGGGGTATCCGAAGGCCGGCGGCGGCACGACGAACTACCTGGAGACCACCGAAGTGTGGTTTAAGACGGGGGCGGCGGGAGTGATCCTGGGTCAGGATGACGGGACGGCAGTGGGGGGTTCGCCGAGCGGATGGGTGCCGGGGCTGTATGTGGACAGCAACGGAAAGCTACGGGCGAGTCTGTACTGGCACGGACAAACGGGGCTGCAAATTGTGAGCGCGGCAAGTTACAACGACAACCAATGGCACGATGCGGTGGACGTCTATAACCAAGGGACGGAGACTTGTACGTGGACGGGGTGGCGGTGGGATCGCAAACGGCCAGCGAATACCGCTACAATACACGTACCGATATTCTCTGGGAGCGGGAGACACGGCGCCGGATGGAGCAAGCGGGAACTGCGGGATGGATGTATTTGAATGGGTCGCTGGACGAGGTGCGGGTATCGAATACGGCGCGGACGGCGGGCTGGATCGGGACCGCATACAACAACGAAAGCTCGCCTTCGACGTTCCTTACGGTGGGTCCGCAGCAGAACTCTGGACAGGCGCCCCCAGCCAGCATCCCGGCGACGAGCGGAACTCCGCAAAGTGCGACCGTGGGGACGGTGTTTGGAACGACGCTGCAGGCCGCGGTGAAAGTTCCGGAGGGACACCATTGAGCGGAGTGACGGTGACGTTCACCGCGCCGGGCAGCGGGGCGAGTGCGACGTTCAGCGGATCGACCACTGCGACGGAGGTGACGAACAGCGCGGGGTAGCCACGGCTCCCGCCCCGACCGCCGACAGTGTGGCGGGCAGCTATACGGTCACAGCCGCGGTGAGGGGCGTAGCCAGCGGGCCAGCTTCAATTTAACAAATACGAGCGGTTCCACGGCTTGGTATAACAGCGGATGGGTCTATCGGAAAGCCGTGACGATCAATCAGGGCCAGGTGGCGGGTGGAACGAGTTTAACGAACTTCCCGGTGCTGTTTTCGGTGACGGACCCGAATCTGGCGACCACTGCCAACGGCGGAGGCGTGGGGAATGCGAATGGCAGCGACATATTGTTCACCGCGTCAGACGGGGTGACGAAGCTGAATCATGAGGTGGAGTACTACAACGGAACGACGGGGCAGTTGATCGCCTGGGTGCAGGTACCGGCGTTATTGGCGAGCGCGAACACGGGACTGTATGTGTACTACGGGAATGCAGGAGCGGCTCCGCAGTGGGATCCGAGCGGGGTGTGGGGCGGCTACCAAAGGGTATGGCATTTAGCGAATGGGACCAGTTTATCGGTGGCGGACTCGACCAGCAGTGGGAATAACGGGATCAACAGCGGAGCGGTGGCGGTTTCCGGGCACATTGACGGAGGCGCGGGATTTAACGGCAGTAGCAGTTTCATCACGATCCCGCCGGCCAGCTTCCCGGGGTATCCAACCAGCGGGAGCACCAGCACCTACCAGCAGACAACCGAAGTGTGGTTTAAGACCGCCTCGTATGGCGTGATTCTGGCGCAGGATGACGGGACGGCAGTAGGGTCGCAGCCGTCCGGCTGGGTGCCGACGTTATTTGTCGACCTCAATGGGAAGTTACGAGCGAGTCTGTTCTGGCATGGCAGCACATCGCTCGAGATCGTGAGCGCGAACAGTTACAACGACAACAACTGGCACCATGCCGTGGACGTGTATAACAACGGGACCGAGACTTTGTTCGTGGACGGGGTGGCGCAGGGGTCGCAAACGGTCACCGAAAACGGCTACAGCAACACGTACGGATATTCTCTAGGCGCGGGGGACACGGCGTCCTGGACTGGCGGGCTGGCGGGATGGATGTATTTGAATGGGTCGCTCGATGAAGTGCGAGTGTCCAATACGGCGCGGACGGCGGGCTGGATCGAGACCGAATACAACAACCAGCATGCGCCTTCCACGTTCCTGACGGAGGGTCCGCAGCAGAACTCTGGACAGGCGCCGGCAGCCAGCATCCAGGCGACAAGCGGAACTCCGCAAAGTACGACCGTGGGGACGGTGTTTGGAACAACGCTGCAGGCCGCCGTAGAAAGTTCCGGAGGGACACCGGTGAGCGGAGTGACGGTGACGTTCACCGCGCCGGGCAGCGGGGCGAGTGCGACGTTCGGCGGATCGACCACTGTGACGGAAGTGACGAACAGCGCTGGGGTAGCCACGGCTCCCGCCCCGACCGCCGACAGTGTGGCGGGCAGCTATACGGTCACAGCCACGGTGAGCGGAGTAGCCAGCGGAGCCAGCTTCAATTTAACAAATACGAGCGGTTCTACCGCTTGGTATAACGGCGGGTGGGTCTATCGGAAAGCCGTGACGATCAATCAGAGCCAGGTGGCGGGTGGAACGAGTTTAACGAACTTCCCGGTGCTGTTTTCGGTGACGGACCCGAATCTGGCGACCACTGCCAACGGCGGCGGCGTGGGGAATGCGAATGGCAGCGACATATTGTTCACCGCGTCAGACGGGGTGACGAAGCTGAATCATGAGGTGGAGTACTACAACGGAACGACGGGGCAGTTGATCGCCTGGGTGCAGGTACCGGCGTTATTGGCGAGCGCGAACACGGGACTGTATGTGTACTACGGGAATGCAGGAGCGGCTCCGCAGTGGGATCCGAGCGGGGTGTGGGGCGGCTACCAAGGGGTATGGCATTTAGCGAATGGGACCAGTTTATCGGTGGCGGACTCGACCAGCAGTGGGAATAACGGGATCAACAGCGGAGCGGTGGCGGTTTCCGGGCACATTGACGGAGGCGCGGGATTTAACGGCAGTAGCAGTTTCATCACGATCCCGCCGGCCAGCTTCCCGGGGTATCCAACCAGCGGGAGCACCAGCACCTACCAGCAGACAACCGAAGTGTGGTTTAAGACCGCCTCGTATGGCGTGATTCTGGCGCAGGATGACGGGACGGCAGTAGGGTCGCAGCCGTCCGGCTGGGTGCCGACGTTATTTGTCGACCTCAATGGGAAGTTACGAGCGAGTCTGTTCTGGCATGGCAGCACATCGCTCGAGATCGTGAGCGCGAACAGTTACAACGACAACAACTGGCACCATGCCGTGGACGTGTATAACAACGGGACCGAGACTTTGTTCGTGGACGGGGTGGCGCAGGGGTCGCAAACGGTCACCGAAAACGGCTACAGCAACACGTACGGATATTCTCTAGGCGCGGGGGACACGGCGTCCTGGACTGGCGGGCTGGCGGGATGGATGTATTTGAATGGGTCGCTCGATGAAGTGCGAGTGTCCAATACGGCGCGGACGGCGGGCTGGATCGAGACCGAATACAACAACCAGCATGCGCCTTCCACGTTCCTGACGGAGGGTCCGCAGCAGAGCGGATCGTAAAGGACGTGAACGCGTAAGCCTCATCTGAGGTCATCGATTTGCCACAGTTCCACCATTGCCGCAAGCTCTGGCTGGCCGCCGTCGCCCTGCTGCTGGGTTGTGTCTGGACGAGTGGGCAAACTGCGCGCTCGGGCCCGCCTCTGCACCCACAATTTGGGGCGCCGCCGGATGTCGCTGTACCGCCACGGGGCGCTCGGAAACTGGGATCGGGCGTTGTTACGAAGGTCCTGCGCCCAGGGTGGGGCAGCGTTCATTCCTACGGCAACGATTGCGCCGAGGTCAGTTTTATGGCCTGGAAGCGCGATGGAGCCTTGTTCAGCGCCTCCGGTCCACGCGGCGAATCATCCGTTCAGTGCCTGAACACGGCGATTCCGGGAATTGCGCTGGCGCTTCAGTCCATGGTGGAGGGAGAAAGACGCCGGGTCTGGATTCCAGCCCAGCTCTCGTTTGTCACCCACATGGCGCATCACCCCGGTAAGCCGATGCCTACGGATGAAACTCCGAGAGTGGATCTGACTTTCGACCTCGAACTCATTCGGATCTTAAAAGCGCCTCCGACGCCGAACGACTTAAGAACGCCCCCCCGCGCCGCATCCTGGACACCGTCGGGTGTGGCGATCCAGGTCCTCCGGCCTGGCGTTGGTACAGTTCATCCTACGATGAACAACAGCGTGAAAGTGAACTATACCGTGTGGACCGCGGACGGGAAGTTGTACGAGTCCACCGTGATATCCGACCATCCCGCGACATTCCTGCTGGGAACGGCGCTGGCGGGTTGGCGCGAGGCTTTGCCCCGCATGGTGCCGGGAGAGAAGGCCCGTTTATGGATCCCGGCCGCCCTGGCTTACGGCGATCATCCGGCCAACCCGCTGCTACCAGCAGGTCCCCTGGTTTACGATCTCGAGCTAATGGAGCTGCAGTAAGTCCGGCCTGAGCAAGGTCCTGGATCAGGGTTTGGCCTGCGAGAACCGGGTTGCCGCCTTGCGCCGCTGCTGGAAAGCGGCCATGACAGAAGCCATGTCAGGCCCCGTCAAGAGCGAGGGATCGCAAGTGGGCAGTCCACGCCTACAGGCGTCTACGTTTCGTCCCCGAAAGGCAGCCCGGACCGAATTCAGACTGGCTTCGCTTAGTTCCAAAGGCTGGCAATTTGCGAGCCCATCCAGGCAACTTTCCACGTTGTTTCTTTGACGCGTGGTGCGAACCTCGTTCGCCTCGGCCTGCGTCAGCAGCGTGGGATCGCAGCTGGATAGTCCGTCCAGGCAGCGGTCCCGGTTCCGTCTCAAAGCGGCTGCCGATACCGCCGCCGTTTCGCTCGGCGTCAGGCGTAGCGGGTCGCAGGTAGACGATCCCTCAGAGCACTTGGCCAAGTTACGGCGCGCTGCGGCGGCTTGCACAGTCTTCTGTTGCCCCGGGGTAAGCGGTTCCGGATCACAGGTGGCCGCGCCATTCAGGCATTTGTCGTAGTTCCGCTGGGCAGCGGTCTGATGTACGGACGCCGCGTCTTTGGGCTGTAACAGCACTGGGTCGCAGGTTGGCGAGCCGTCCTGGCAACGTTCGAAATTACGGTGGTAACGGGCAGCTTGGACGGCCGACGACTCGGTGGTTGTCAGACGGGTGGGGTCACAAAGAGAATCGCCCTCCATACAATAGGACAAATTGCGCTCCCTGACCGCCTCTGCGACCTTTTTCAGTTGATCGGGGGTAAGCGCCGACACATCGCAGCCAGACGAGCCTCTGGTGCACAAGGTGAAATTGCTATCCTCTGCCGGCGCCGCCTTCTTTGGCGGTTGGGCGAACAGGAGGGAACTGACCATCCAAGTTGCGAGCGCTAAGCGAAGGGACACAAAACCTAAGAGGAGAACATGACGAACTGCCATTGGTGTAGCCTAGTTTCTCTTATTTTAGAGCCGTATAGAGCCGTATCCCAGTACTGGTACCCTCATGAGAAAGGTAGTCCGTCAAGCTCATTGACACTTGTCATAGCCATCCGCCATACTTCAGATGCGCACGAGTACAACTGTCAAATCACCAGTATAAACCGCTGCGTTGTAGCGTGTGCAAGAGGAAATTTTGGTCGGCGAATCTGGTCAGCAACCCGCGTATGGGACTGAAATGGCGGTAGCTTGTCTCAATGCAACAGAAAAGGCGCTCCCCGATAGTTCCTCGTGGGCGCCGTTGGAGGGTATTTTGGCCGTTCTAAAGCCAAGAGAGCGATTAGTTTACTTTCGGGTTTCCGAAGACGAATTCCGTCAGTTTGTGAGCGTTTGCGAACAAGGCGGGGCGCGTAGCGTTTCGGATTTGGCTCGCAGCGCCGTCCAGAGATTGATCGCCGACGGACAGCGGCAGCGCGAGGACACCGAACTGGATGAAAAGATGCGCATGCTGGAGCGTCTCATTGCTGCGGTCACCGCGCAATTGAATTTGTTGGCTGAAAGCCACACGCGAGCCGGAGCCGTAGACGAGATTGCTCGCGGGAATGCCGGGTTCTTTCCGGAAGTCGACAGGGGCGGACCAAAACGGTCGGAGAGATAAATAGGATGGAATACCTTTCTAACGGGGATCACGGTGAGAGCAACGGCGATCATTCGCTGGTACCGCAGATTCAAACACCGTACACGGTTCTGAATGCAGTAGACGAAGAGCCGGGCATTGGGGCTTATGATATCCGGCGCCTGCTGCGCAAGTATTGGCTCCTGTTCGCAGCCATGCTCATCGTCGGCTGCGCGGTTGGGTTCGCTTCGGTGGTGTTGAGCTCGCCGATGTACAAGGCGCATCTTCTGCTGGAAGTGCAGAACGCCAATAGCGCCATGCCCAAGGACGCCGCTTTTGCCGCGTCGCCAGCCGCCACCGAAGAAGACATTCAAACCCAGGTCAACATTCTGCACAGTGCGACGTTCCTCAAGCGGGGGGCTGAGCGACTGCAGTCCGACAGCGTGCCGCTAGGCGCCCACTGGGCGCGATATCTTTTCGAAATTGCGGCAGCGCATTCATCCCGCCACGCAGGATCCGGTGGAAGCGGGCCGGACGGGGTTGTACTTCGCAACGAACACATTTGAAGCCAGGCCGGTGAACAAGACCCGCCTGATCGAGTTGAGTTGCGAGTCCACCAGCCCCGAAGTGGCCGCGCAGTTTCTGAATTCCATGGCGGCGGAGTTTGTCGAGGACACTTCCCGTTCGCGGATGCAGACCGCCCAGAAGACCGCCGAGTGGTTGGCCGGGCAGATTGAGGAGACCAAGTCGCGGGTGCAGGAGTCGGAAGAGAAACTGCGTGATTTCGTCTCGGCGTCGGGCAATGTTTTTGCCGGGCAAGACGCCACCCTGGATGATGCCAAACTGAGCGAGTTGAAAGGCGAACTGGCCAAAATACAAGAGCAGCGTATCCTGCGGCAAACCCGATATGAACTGACCCGTGATAACCCTCCCGAATCGCTGGGAGAAATTCTCGACGACAGCGTGCTGCGGGGCTATAAGGGTGAAATGGAAACTCTGAAGCGGCAAAGGGCGGCGCTTACCACCACCTACACGGCCAAATACGCCAAAGTAGCAGCAAATTGATGCGCAAATGGCGTCCTTGCAAAAAGCTTACGACGCCGAAGCTGAGCAACGTCATCAAGCGGATTAAGAACGATTATGATGCGTCGCTGAGTGAGGAAAAACGCCTGAATTCCGCGTACAACAGCCAAGCGGGGCGCGTCGGCGGCGAATCCGGCAAGGCCGCGCAGTACGCATCGCTGCGGCGCGACGTGGAGACGCAGCGCAATCAGTATCAAACGCTGCTGGTGCAGGAAAACGAAGCCAATTTGAGCAGCTCCGTTCCGGTGAATCCGATTCGGATCGTGGAGAGCAGCGCGCCTCCCGACGAACCTTACAAGCCCCGGCCGGTTTTGAATATTTCGTTTGGGGCCATGTTCTTCCTGGTTCTGGCGGGCGCGATCGTTTTTCTGAGGGAGCGGATGGACAGCAGCATCAAGTCGCCAGGCGCCTCCCGGCGCATGTTCAACGCGCCCGAGTTGGGCGTCATTCCCAACCTGGGTCACAACGGCAACGGGATGGTGAAAGTGGACGGGAACGGCGAAGTCCGCGTCCTCAACGGAGCCGATCCGGTGACAGCCTTGGCCGCCTGGCAAAGCGGTCCGGCGTTCATCGCCGAGTCGTTCCGAGGGACCCTGGCTTCCATTTTGCGGAACCAGGCTACCGGCAAATCCCAAAAGATGATTTTGGTTACCAGCCCGGGACCCGCGGAAGGCAAGACCACGGTGGTGCAAAACCTGGGGATCGCTTTGGCCGAGACCGGCCGAAGAGTCTTGCTGGTGGACGCCGATTTCAGGCGCCCTCACCTGCATCGGGAGTTCAGCCTGCCCAACGAGTGGGGCCTGATCGACCTGCTGCTGGAGGATAAGCCGCTGAGCGAATATCCGCTGGAACGTCTGGGATTGTTCACCGGCTTACCGGGGTTGTCGATTCTTCCCAACCGGGTGACGCAAAACAACGTGTCCAAGGCGCTGTATTCGTCCCGCCTGCGGACCATCCTCGAGACCTTGATGAAGCACTACGACATGGTTCTTGTGGATGCACCTCCCATACTTAGCGTGGCCGACACGCGCATCATCGCGCCCGTTAACCGACGCCCTGATCCTGGTGCTTCGCTCCCGCGTGACCAAGCGCGACAGCGCGATGGAGGCGTACCAGCAGATTCAGGAAGACGGATTAACGCTGCTCGGAACCGTACTCACCGATTACGATTTGAGCTCCGACCGGCGGCGTGTCATACTATTACGACTATGGCGACACAAGCCGAGCCTAATGCGACGCCCCCATCTCCATCGCGACGCCCACCACCCGGTTTGCCGGGATGGGACAGGTGTTGGTGCTCGGCGCGTTGCTGATTGTCGCGTTCTGGCCGATCCTTGCCGGTATCTATGGCAGCTGGTTCGACGAAAACGCCTACATGGAGCACGGGATCCTGGTGGTGCCGGCAGCGGCTTACATGGCGTGGGACAAAAGAGCGGCGCTTCGAAAAATTCCCCGCCAGCCTTCGGCGGTGGGGCGTTGTGCTGCTGTTGTGGGGTGCGTTGCAGGCCGTGCTTGGGATTGCGGCGCAGTGGGTGTGGGTGGCCCGCATGGCATTCCTGGTTTCGCTGGTGGGCTGGATTGCGGCTTTGTTTGGGTGGCGCATGGTCCGCCAGCTGGTTTATCCGCTGTGCACGTTGATTCTCATGATCGCGCCGCCCACCTTCATCTTTGAGCGGCTCACGCTGTCGCTGCAGTTGCTGGCCAGCCGATTGGGCGAAGTCTGCCTGGAAGCGCTGGGCTATTCGGTTTTGCGCGAAGGGAACATTCTGGAAATGGTGGGCATCAAGTTGTCGGTGGAAGAGGCCTGCAGCGGCATTCGGTCGCTGGTGGCGATCTTTTTCATGTGCGTCCTGTATAACTATTTCTTCGTGCCCAGCTGGTCCATGCGGGCCGTGCTGCTGGCGATGGCGATACCAGTGGCCATTCTCGGAAACGCAGTGCGGATTGTGGCCACCGGCGTAGCCAGCCAGTATAATCCCGCGCTAGTCCAGGGCGCGGCTCATGAAGCGTTCGGCTACGTTAGCGTCGCCGCCGCGGCGCTGGGTGTGGTGGCGCTGCATCTTATGCTGCAATCTATTGTCAAAACATGGCGGGCCCATCATGTCTAAATGGCATCGGACCTAACTCGAAACTCTTTGCTTCCGTGCGGTGGGGTTTGTTCCTGGCGGCCTGCCTGATCCTGGTGATTCAGGCCAGCGCCTCGCGCATGCTGAAGATCGATGAAAAAAGCATCGGAATTCCCGGATTGCACGATCTTCCCATGCAGTTGGGACCATGGAAAGCCTCTTCGGAACAGTCCATCGGCCCCGAAATCACGGCCTACCTGAGGCCGGACGAATACATCCTGAGGGATTATGTCGACCAAGGGACCGGTGCGCCGGTCAACCTGTTTGTGGCGTACTTCAAGTCGTTGCAGAACAGCTATGGTCCGCACTCGCCGAAAATCTGTCTGCCGGGATCGGGCTGGCTGGTCAGTTCCTCCAAGGTGGTGAACATCCGTGTGCCGGACCGGGCCGAGGCTATTCCGGTGAACCAGTTCAGCATGGAGCAAGGCAATCAACATATCGTGGTTCTGTATTGGTACCAAAACGCCCGGAATGTCTGGGCGGAAGAGTTTCAAGCCAAGCTGCGCCTGCTGCCGGATCTAATCCGGTACCGGCGTTCCGATGTTAGCCTGGTGCGAGTAATCTCTCCTTATACTGGTTCGGATCCGGATCGCGTAACAGCCAACTGCGTGCTATTCACCCAGCGCGTCTTTCCACTGCTGGCGGAACGCTTCGCATCGGTCCACTAGGACCGGTTCCTATGGGCGCGGCTCAGAATCGGCGCTCAATGCTCATAGCCACTGACGGAGCCGCGACCAAATGAAGCGGTCTAGCGATTTTCCCTGTGCGAATTGTCTATCTGAACCCGAAAGGCCAGTTGGGTGGTGCCGAAACCAGCCTGCGCGAGCTGCTGGCCAGCGTTCGGGTGGCCGAACCGGACTGGGAGCTTTGGCTGGTGCTCGGGGAAGATGGGCCGCTGGCCGGCATCGCGCGAGACCTGGGAGTACGGGTAGTCTTGCTGCCTTTTCCGCCCGCGCTCGCAAGACTCGGCGACACGGCCGGTTGGGGGGCTCTGGCTGGACTGGCGCGATGCCGCGCTAGCCACCGGAAAATATGCGCGCGGCCTGGCTGGCTGGCTGTCCAAGATCGAGCCGGACATCCTGCACACCAACGGCTTCAAAATGCACTTGCTGGGCGCCTGGACGCGCCCGCGCGGGACCGCGCTGTTCTGGCATATTCACGACTATGTCGGCCCGCGCCGCTTGATGCGCCGCTTGCTGTGGCCCTTTCGAAGGGCCTGCTCGGTTGCCATTGCCAATTCCAAAAGCGTGGCCGAGGACCTGGCGCGGGTATTGCCCGGCGTGCGCATTGTGCCTATCTATAATGCGATCGATTTGCAGCGCTTCTCGCCCGCCGGCGACCGGATGGATCTGGACGCCAAAGCCGGGCTGGCGCCCGCGCCGCCGGGCACGGTTCGAGTGGGTTTCATCGGGACCTACGCGCATTGGAAGGGGCACAAGGTTTTCTCTGGACGCGCTCGCCGCGCCTGTCTGCGGACGCGCCGGTTCGCGGATATGTTATCGGCGGTCCCATTTACCAGACCGTCGGCAGCCAATGGACGGCGCTCGAGCTGGAGCAGGAGGCTGAGCGCTTGGGGTTAAAGGGAAGGTTGGATTCACCGGCTTTGTGGAAGATACCCCGGCGGCGATGCGCTCTCTGGACGTGATCGTGCATGCCAGCACGGCGAGGGAGCCCTTCGGGATGGTGATCATCGAGGGTATGGCCTGCGGCAAAGCGGTAATTGTCAGTCCCGCTGGAGGCGCTGGGGAGCTCTGCATCGACGGCGAAGATGCTTTGACCCATGTGACGGGCGATCCGGCGGACCTGGCTCGCCAGATACAACGGCTGGCCACCGACCACCAGTTGCGGCGCCGGCTGGGCGTGGCCGGTCGCGCCGTCGCCGTGCGGCGTTTCGCTGGAGATCGCCTGGCCAGGGAACTGGTTGCCGTTTACAGGTCGGCAGGGGTGATGAGAAGCAGGCGGTTGCGGCGTCGTCCTCTTTGCCGGTGGTGAACGATGCGGTGGTGAACCGTCCGGCGGTAAACAATCGATGAGCAGCCCGCAGGCCGGCGCCATGCTTGGCGAGAAAGACGCGGCCAGTCTTGGTTCCGCTGCCGGTTCCGGTGCCAGCGCCGCGCGCGTGCGCGTCCTGCATCTGAACGCGGGTAAAATGTACGGCGGCGTGGAATCGCTCCTTACCACGCTCGCCAGCTCGCGGGAATTGTGCCCGGGGATGGAACCTCATTTCGCGTTCTGCTATGAAGGCCGGTCGAGCCAGGAGATCCAGGCCGCCGGAGCGCCGATGCACGTGCTCGGGCCCGCGCGGATCAGCCGGCCGTGGACGGTGTGGCGCGCGCGCCGCCGCCTGAAAGAACTGCTCCGCAAGGAACGTTTCGATCTGGTGGTCTGCCACATGGAGTGGACATTGGCGATTTTCGGCGGAGTGGCGCGGGCGGCGGGGAACAAAGTATCCATGTGGATGCACGGCTTCCAGGCAGAAGGGCATTGGCTGGAGCGGTTGGCGCGCCGCAACGCCCCCGACCTGGTTATCGCGAACAGCCGCTTCACCGCCTCTGAGGTGGCCGTCCGTTACCCCCACACGCCGGTGTCGGTAATCTACTGTGCCGTTGCGCCGCCCTCGGATTTGGAAAACCTGCGGCAAGGGCGAACGGCCACCCGAGAAGAGCTGGGCGTGGACCAAAGCACTATCGTGATTCTGCAGGCCGGCCGATTGGAGCCTTGGAAGGGGCACTCGACCACACTGGACGCGCTGTCGCAATTGAAGACCGGGAGTAAATGGATTTGCTGGATCGCCGGAGGGCCCCAGACGGCGGAGCAAGAGCAGTATCTCGCTCAGTTGGGGGAGACGGCGAACCGCTTGGGTATCGCGAGCCGCGTTCGATTTCTCGGCCAGCGCAGCGATGTGCCGCGCCTGATGGCCGCGGCGGACATTTTTTGCCAGCCCAACGAAGGGCCGGAGCCTTTCGGTCTGGTGTTTATCGAGGCTTTATGGGCCGGGCTGCCGGTGCTTAGCTCGGGGCTAGGCGGTGCGGTGGAGATTGTGGACGAATCATGCGGCGTGCTGGTAAAGGCGGGTGACGCGGCCGGTCTGGCTCAGTCGCTGGATGCGCTCATCGAATCCGCCAGTTTGCGTGCGCGGCTGGCACAGGCCGGTCCCGAACGTGCCCGTGTTCTTTGTGACCCCGCCTCGCAGATGGAAAAATTGCGGGAACTGATCGTGTTGGAAAACACGTTGACAGCGGAACCGAGGGCGACCGCCTAAAACCATGACCTCGGCGTAAATCACCATGACGTCTACAATATCCCCAACCGTAGAAGGACGCGCCCGGAAGAGCCGCGGCACCAGCAATCAGGACATTCTTGAAATGGTGGTGCGCGCGCTCGCAAAGCGGCAGATCTCGGGCGAGTGCATCGTGGACGTGGGCTGCGGACAGGGCGATCTCTGCTCCTTTGTGCGCTCGCGTTTTTCGCGCTACATCGGGATAGACGCAGTGCGTTACGAAGACTTTCCCGATCAGGCGGAGTTTTGTCTCCTGGACCTGGATAGCGCCCGTATTCCCTTTTCCGAGGGCTGCGCCGACGTAGTAGCCGCGGTGGAGGTGATCGAGCACCTGGAGAATCCGCGGGAGTTCATGCGGAAGCTCGCCTCGCTTGCCAAGCCGGGCGGCTGGGTGATTGTCACCACCCCCAATCAGCTCAGTTTCCTGAGCTTGCTCACGTTGGTCGTAAAGCACAAGTTCCAGGCCTTTCAGGATGTTCATTATCCCGCGCATCTGACGGCCCTGCTCGAGATCGATTTGCGGCGGATCGCGGGGGAATGCGGATTGACCAAGATCGACATCGAGTACACACTGGCGGGCCGGATTCCCGGCACCCCGCTCAACTACCCGCGTTTTATGTCACGCTGTTTTCCGCGGGCACTGTCGGAAAACGTGCTTGTGATCGGTCAAAAGGCACCGGTCGAATGATCGCTCTAGCTCTCTGCGTGGTGGCTTTCGCGGCGTGCTATTGGGCGGGACGCCGGTCGCTCGGGCAGGGCCTGGTCACGCTGCTGGTGTTCGGATATTTCTATGGAATCCTGCGCGCGAATCTGCTGACTGCGTTTTCTCATTTCATCTTTGACGCCGGTATGTTGGGCCTGTATGCCTCCTTTCGATGGTCCTCCCCCGCGGATGCGCAGAAGTCCAAGATGGCCCAAATCTGGACCTTTCTGCTGATCCTTTGGCCGGTCCTGTTGGTGGCGCTGCCATTTCAGCCGTTGTTGGTCTCTTTAGTCGGCCTGCGGGGAAATGTGTATTTCATCCCGCTACTGGTGCTGGGGAGCCGGCTGAAGAGCAAGGACTTGGTGGAATTCGCCCTTGGCCTCGCGATTTTGGATTTTGTCGCTCTCGCCTTTGCCGGCGCGGAGTATTTCATGGGCGTGGAAAGGTTCTTTCCAGTCAGCCCGGTGACCCAGATCATGTACGCCAGTCGAGACGTGGCGGGCGGTTTCTTCCGCATTCCGTCGATCTTTGCGACCGCGGCCGCTTTTGGGGGTACCATGATCGGCTCCATTCCTTTTCTGGTCGGACTGTGGACCGGAGCGGAAAAGCACGTTTATCGAATGATCGGCTTGCTTGCCATCCCGGCCGCGCTGCTCGGCGTGCTCATGTCGGCCACCCGCACAAATTTCCTTTTTGGGTGCGCCATGATGGCCTTCCTGTTTTTCAGGATGCGAATGAGCGGCGCTCAGAGATTGATCTTCGTAGGCGTGGTCGCCGCCATCGCGTTCGCTGCGTTGACTAATGTACGATTTCAGCGGTTTAAGAGCCTGGACGATGCCGACTACGTATCAGATCGCATCGCAGGCAGCGTCAATCGGGGTTTTTTTGAGATTTTGCTTGAATATCCGATGGGAAATGGTTTGGGAGGCGGTGGTACGAGCATCCCGTATTTTCTGGAAGGCCAGGTCCGGAACCCCATTGGAATGGAAAACGAGTACGCCCGCATTCTCGGCCGAGCAGGGCATCATCGGACTCTGCCTGTGGCTCGGCTTTTTGGTGTGGTTCTTTCAGCGCGTACGCGTCGCCTTTGCGAATGGCGCTTGGGACACAACCCGCAGGATGACCTGGTGCCTGGTCGCTGTCGGTTTTGGAACGGCATGGATCGGAACCGGGTTATTGACCTCGATTCCAGGAACCGTTTTGATTATGATCGGGGCTGGCTGGACGACCGTGCCTCCCGAGAGACTCCGGCTGCCCGCCGCCGGACTGAGACAGCGCGGCGTTGGACCCGTACATTATGCGCCGGTCCCGGTGGGTTCGTAGTTCTTATGAACCAATTGCCGTCGATTTCAATCATATTGTGCTGCCACAATAGCGTCGCCCGCTTGCCGGAAACTCTTCGCCATGTCGCCGCACTGCGGATACCGGGCGGTTTGGTGTGGGAAATTCTAGTGATCGATAACGGCTCAACCGACGACACTCCAAAGTTGGTCCAGGAGTTTGCGGCCAGCAATCCCCGGTCCGCCGTGCGGCTGGTCAATGAAACTCGATTGGGGCAGGGATATGCCCGGCAACGGGGAATATCGGAGGCCGCGCACGATATCGTCCTGTTTGTCGACGACGACAACTGGCTGGCGCCCGATTACGTGGGAATCCTGGCCGAGACCATGCGCCAGCACCCGGAAATCTCAGCCCTGGGCGGCACCAGCAGCGCTTGTTGCGATGGTCCGGAACCAGCGTGGCTGGAGAAATACCAGGGCTGGTATGCGCTCACGGGCGTGCCCCCGGACCGCGAATCGCTTACGGAAGAGAAATTTCTTTGGACTGCCGGCGCGGCTTTCCGGCGGGAAGCGCTCGATCGCGTGAACCTGCTGGGATTGCCGCTGCTGCTGAGCGGACGCCGTGGCTCAACGCTCGATGGCGGCGAAGATGTCGAGCTGTGCCACTTGGTCCAGTTGGCCGGAGGAAAGCTGTATCGGCATTCCGGAATGCACTTTCAACATTACCTGCCGGCCCGGCGGCTGACCTGGGAATATCTGCGCCGCCTGTATTACGCGGCTGGCCTGGTGAGCGTCAAGCTGGATGTGTATCGCAATGGATACACTCGCAAATCCGCGTGGCCGACGTGGCTGGTGGGTAGCTGGTCCGCTCAAATGGCCAACGTATGTTTCCGGTTGCTTCTGCATCCGGTGATCCTGGCCCGTTGGAAGCGGCACTCCCTCGAGGGCGAAGACCAGGTGCTGAATCTGGAGCGTTACCGCGGACGTCTGGATGCTTTATGGTCGCACCGGCGAAGCTATCGAAAAATGATGGCGCGCAGCGCTACCGCGAACGTCGCGGCGTGAGATGGCAAGCCACCGCGCGGCAGGCAGTAATATTTCTGAGGAGTTGATTCAAGCATGGTAATGGAACCCCTTCTCGATGTCATGGGCTATTTGGGCGTCTACCGGACAGCTCGTCAATTGAGGAACCGGTATCTGCGTCCCGACCTGGGGAACCGAACTAAGACATTGCGCGAGTTCTATTCGCAATTTATACGTCCGGGCGACCTGGTTTTCGACATTGGGGCCAATCAAGGAGACCGCACCGAGGTGTTTGTACAGATGGGAGCCCGCGTCGTCGCAGCGGAGCCTCAACCCGCGCTGGCCGCACGGCTGCGGACCATCTTCCGTTATTCCCCCGTGAACGTCGAAGCCGTTGGTTTGGGCCGCACGGCCGGCACGCTTCCCCTGCACGTGTGTTCGTCCAGCGAATGCTCATCGTTTTCCGAGGATTTCATTGAGAGTCAGTCCGACGGTCAGGGCGGTCTCCGGTGGGACCGAACGGAAATAGTGCCGATCGTCACCGCCGACAGTTTAATCGAAAAATATGGCTTGCCGGCCTTTGTCAAGATCGACGTGGAAGGATTCGAAGGTGAGGTGTTGGCTGGTCTCACCCGGACGGTTCCAAGCTTGTCGTTTGAAGTTCGTCCCCGGGACTCCATGCAAGACGCGGTCACTTGTTTCGAACATCTGACCAGTTTGTCCAGCTATGAATTCAACTTTTCCCTGGAGGAATCCCTCACTTTCGAACTTCCTGGCTGGGGCGACGGGGGATCGGTGACAAACGCGCTCCGTGAAGTGCCTCCGGCCCATTGGCGATTTGGAGATGTTTACGCCAGACGACGGGACACTCGACCGCTTCCTCGGGGCGCGGCTCAGAATCGGAATAACCGAGCCGCGGCCACAGAGAGCGGAACAGCCCCCATCGCATGAGCCAGCCTGGCCGAGTTGCGGTTGTTTACGGAAACCCACCTGGCGTAGGCGGTCTGGGCCATTCGGTATCTGCCGGCATCTCCGCGGCGGCCAGGGGCGCGCGGGAAGTTTTCGCGTCGGGCCCCGCCCGCCCCTCGCTTGCATGGTCGCTGCCAACCGGAGCGCCCCAGGCCACCTGGATGGATGCGCCCGCCGGCAAGCCCTCCTGGGTGGCGCAGCATATCTGGCGGCGCTGGCGGCCGGGCAGGGGAGCCTGGAAGCGCGATCGCGATCTGGGACGATGGGCTGCCGCCCAGTTGCCGGGGGTGCGCCCGGATTCATGTTATCTGTTCACCCAAGTCGCCTTGGAATCGCTGCGCTGGTGCCGCCAGGAATCCATCCCCACGGTGTTGGATAATCCAAACGGCCATAT
The DNA here is from genome assembly GCA_963747945.1 of Bryobacterales bacterium. Taxonomy (GTDB): domain Bacteria; phylum Acidobacteriota; class Terriglobia; order Bryobacterales; family Bryobacteraceae; genus Palsa-89. The sequence goes on along the minus strand of CAVVHB010000016.1, from coordinate 302,297 downwards.
CCGCAACTTCCGCGAAGTGTGTGAGAGGGAGTCGCTGCGATGGTTTGGAAGCAGGTTCCATGGCCACCCCTCGCCCGCAATGGTGGAGCGGGTAGAAGAAGAGTATGAGCTGGCCGACCGCATTCGCGTGTATTCGGAATCGGGGCAAGCAGTCGATGATGCGCTTCGGCGTTCCGGAAGACAAGCTTCACATTCTGCGGCAGACGGTCAACGTCGAGCGGTTTCGTCCGTCCGCGCAACGTTTGCCGGTCGAGGACCATTGCGCGTTTGCTACGCGGGCAGCGTGGATCTGCGTAAAGGATTCGTTTATCTGCTGCAGGCCATCCGCGCAGTGGGCGCCGAGAAGGTCCGGCTGCGAATGGTGGGCGCCACCGGTGACCGGCACTGCGCCAAGCTGCTGGCGCGCGAAAGCGCCGGCCTCGAAATCCAGGTAGCGCCGGGCGACTCGCTCGCAGCTTACCAGGAGTCCGAATTGCTGGTGGTCCCCACGCTCGAAGATGGTCTGCCGTTCGTTCTGGTGGAAGGACTGGCTTGTGGCCTGCCAGTGATCGTCACCGCCCAAGCGGGAGCCAGCGAATGCGTACGCCACCGCCAGACGGGCTGGGTGATACCGGCCGGCGATGTGCAGGCTTTAGCCGCGGTTCTCGAAGAAGCGCTCGACCGGCGGCAGGAACTTTGGTCCATGGGCCAGCGCGCTCGGGCGGATCTGGAACGCTACGCCAATGTCGCGCAACTCGATCAGCTCTCGGACTGGTTTCACGGCCGCACAGCGACCGTAAGTTCGTACCAATGAGTAAGCGCCTACTCGCAGAAATGATCACCTACGCAACATGGCGGTTCTAGTTACAGGCGGCGCGGGCTACATCGGCAGTCATGCGGCCAAAGCATTGTTCGGGGCCGGCATCGAGCCGGTGGTCCTGGACAACCTGAGCCGCGGACATCGCGACGCGGTTCGCTGGGGGCCGCTGGTGAAGGCCGACATCGGGGATCAGGTCGCGGTTCAAAGCGCGCTCCGCAAGTATTCCATCGACGCGGTGATGCACTTCGCCGCGTTCGCCTATGTGGGCGAGTCCATGCGGGCGCCCGGCCGATACTTCAACAACAATGTCGCCGGCACGCTGAGTCTGTTGGAGGCGATGCGCGAGGAGCAGGTGAAGAAAATTGTGTTCTCCTCCACGTGCGCCACTTACGGACAGCCTGAGGTAATTCCCATCGCGGAAGATCACCCGCAACGGCCCGTCAATCCATACGGCGAGTCGAAGCTGATGGTAGAACGGCTGCTGCATTGGTATAGCGAGATCCATGGATTCGCGGCGGTGGCTCTGCGCTATTTCAATGCGGCCGGGGCCGATCCGGAAGGCGAACTGGGCGAGTGTCATGAACCGGAACCGCATTTGATTCCCCTGGCGCTCGCGGCCGCTTCGGGATCGATCAGCGCCCTGGATATATATGGGTCCGACTATCCAACCCCCGATGGAACCGCCGTTCGCGACTATCTGCACGTCACCGATCTCGCGGACGCGCACGTTGCGGCTTTGCGCTATCTCGATGAGGTTAGAGCGAGTGACGAAGGTGGGTCGAGCGACGTTTTCAATCTCGGCACCGGAGTGGGTTACTCGGTTCGCCAGGTGGTGAAGATGGTGGAGCAGGTGGCGCAGAGGAAGGTGCCGGTTCGGGAATGCCCCAGGCGTAGTGGCGACCCGGCGAGCCTGATCGCGGAGGCATCCAAAGCGGCCCGTGTGCTGGGCTGGCGTCCGCGGCGCTCCAGCCTGGAACAGATCATTGGCACCGCCTGGGAGTGGAACCTGAAGCACGAGAAGCTACAAAAGGAGAGTTAGGATGGAGCGTTTTATCAGTGACACCTATAAGTCCGAAGTTGAGAAAGACTACGCCGGCTTTGTGGACCGGATCCGCGGAGAAATGGATGAGACCGGAATGTCCGTTGTCGAAGACTTCCTCCATCCCGATTTTCTGGCGGAATTGCGCACCAGCGTGGATGAGTTAACGCCGATCTGTTATCAGAACGGGAAACGAAAATACCTGGTCGGCAACGACCTGCAGAATACCGGGTTCCATGAGGTGGCGTTTTCCGATTTCGTGCTGAAGCTTTCCAACGACATACTGAAGGCGTACCACGTGGAACTGGAGCCTGCCGACATTCACCCGGCGATGAATATCCTGGTTGGAGAGCAGGGGCAGGACCGAGTGAGGGATTGGCATTTCGACGCCACCTATTCTGACCATCGCGATGCCCGTTGTCATGCCTGCTCCCACCGGCGAGCGCGACGGAAAGTTTCGTATCTGGCCCAACGTGCGCCCGTTTTCGCAAAACAAGCTGCAGCACAGGCTGTATTGCAAAGTCGCTAAGACGGACTTGTTTCAACGGATGGCCAAGAACTACGCGATCAATTTCGTTCCAGGGAATCTCTATTTCTTTTACGGCTTCCGCTCCCTGCATGGGACCGATGATCTGGATACGAGTAAACTGCGCGCCAATTGCCTGATCAACTTCGGAGGACCGTTCTTCGATTTGCAGAAGGGCAAGGTCATCAATTACAACGGATCGCACGCCTGATCGCGACCGGGCTATAGACGTAGCCGGAGATCGCCGATCAGAGAGATATCGCCGATCAGGAAAAGAAGGCGATTCTGAGCCGCGCCCAGAGGAAGCGGTCTTAGCGAGTTTTCAGCGGCCAGGCCGGCAGAGCAACTAAGCAGTCCATGTCCCGTACAAAATCATTTCTGAGTGGCGCGGCCCTGGCCTACCTGTATCAAGGTTCCATGATGGTGGTGGGCCTATGGCTCACTCCGTTCTATCTGCGGCACTTGGGAGCCCACGACTACGGCATTTGGCTGGTGGGGCTGCAGGTCCTGAATTTTCTGCTGTTGTGCGACCTCGGCGTGCTCGCGGTCATTCCACGCGATGTGGCACAAGCTCATGGCCTTGAGGCGGCGCAGGCGGATTCGGGTCCGCTCCGGCTGCTGATTGGACGGCTGCTCAAAACGGTGCTGGTCCAGAGCGCGCTGGTCGCTATCGTGGCCAGCGGCGTGTACTTTTTCCGGCCGGTGGCCGCTACCGGCCTGCGGGGACCGGTGGCGCTGGTGCTCCTGGTCTTCGTGGTGACTTTTCCATTGCGCGCCGCTGGAGTGGTTCTGCAGGGTTTGCAGGACCTCAAGTTTCTTGGGCTGCTGCGGATGTGGATGTGGGGGTTCGCGGCTGCCCTGATTGTGGCAATGCTGATCGCCGGTGCGGGATTTTATGCGCTGGCGAGTGGCTGGTGCCTGCAGGAGGCCGGGGGCAGCTTGATCGCCTTGTACCGGTTACGGCGGCTCCGGCCGGATCTGCTGAACATTACGGCCTGGCGCGAAGCTGGACCGTTCCGTTGGGAATGGCTGGCGCGCGGGCTGTGGATTAGCCTCGGCCAGGCTTCGAACGCCTTGGTGGGCGGCACCGACCTGTTGATCATTGCGCGCGTGTTTGGTCCAGCTACGGTGGTTATCTATTCTTGCACTGGCAAGCTGGTGCAGGTGCTGCAACAGCAGCCGCAGGTGCTGGCTTCGACGGCTCTGCCTGGTTTGAGCCAGATGAAGACCAGTGAAGGGCGAGACCGCATCCGCAAGGCCACCACTACTCTGACCCAGGCCATGATTTTCGTGGCCGGCGCAATCGTGTGCGTGGTTCTCCCGCTCAATCAGCAATTCATTAATCATTGGATCGGCGCCCGCTATTTTGGCGGCGTTACGTTGACCGCGCTTTTCCTGGCGAACTTCCTGGTGCGTCTGATCGACTATACTCTCGCGATCGCGCTGTTCGCGTTTGGGCACGAAAAACTCTACGCGATGCGATCGTTGGCGGATGGGATCTTCAGCGTGGTGCTGGCCAGCATTCTAGCCCGTCCGATGGGGCTGAACGGGGTGATCCTCGGTTTCTTCTGCGGGGCGGTGCTGGTGGCCATCCCCATGGACTTGCACCGTTTTGGCAAAGAGTTTGACGTGTCCATCCTGGAGGCGGTGCGGCCTTATATGGCCTACCTGTGGCGAATCGCGGCTGTGGGCGCGGCGGCCTTTGTGCTTCTGCGGCGCGTGGTCCTCCCCAATCTGTTTTCGCTCGCCGTGGCTGGCGTATTGGTGGGCTTGCTGTATCTCCTGGTTACCGTGCCCTACGTACGCTCGAGCGAATTGGGTGAATACATAGGAAACGCGCTGCCGGATGTGCCGTTCCTGCGAGTTTTGCGATCGAAGTGGTCCAAGGGCGCCGGGAACACACCAGGCACGCTTGAAAACAATCCGGTCGAAAACAATCCTGTCGAGCCGGAAACAGTAACGGTCCCCGAACAGCGCTAATGACACCGGCCAAGCTTAGCCACCAGATGCCGTTCTCTATGGGCCAGTTGTCCACTGTCGATCCCCAGGACCACCCAGCCGCGCTGCGGGTAGCGGTGGTGTCGGATTACCTGGAAGAGCGTTGGCCCAGCATGGACCTGATCGGCGACATGTTGACGAACTTCCTCCAGGCTCAGGCCGCAACGGGAATTGTGGCCAGCCAGATGCGCCCGCCCATGCGGCTGCGGTTGTCCCGGATTCCCTTATTCGGGCGCCAGAAGGCAGCATCGAACGCCGATCGTTTGTTGAACCGCTTCGTGGATTATCCTCGTTGGCTCGCTGCGCGCCTGGCGAGCTTCGACCTTTTCCATCTGGTGGATCACAGCTATTCTCAGCTGCTGCATGTCCTGCCAAAGGGCCGCGCGGTGGTCACCTGTCACGACCTGGATACCTTTCGTTGTTTGCTTGAGCCAGAGCGCGATCCGCGGTCCCGATACTTTCGCGCCATGACCCGCCGCATCCTGGACGGGTTTCTCGAAGCGGCGCATGTGATCACGGTCAGCCAGACCACGCGCGAGGAGCTGCTGCGCCACAAACTATTCCCGCCCGAAGCGATCACTGTCGTCCCCAACGGAGTGCATCCCAGCTGCACGCTCGATCCCGATCCGGTGGCCGATGCGGCAGCGGCCGGTTGGATGCCGGAGCAGGTAAACCCGGCCGAAAGCAGGCCCGCGCTGTGGTTGCTGAACGTCGGCAATACGATGGCGCGGAAGCGTCTGGATGTTTTGTTGCAAGTTTTCGCGGCAGTCAGGCGCGAAATTCCGGAAGTGCGGCTGCTGCGGGTGGGCGGCTTCACTCCCGCCCAGCTGGAATTGATTCGTGAGCTGAAAATCGAGGGCGTGGTCAGCCATTTGCCCCACCTGGACCGTCCCACTCTGGCGGCTGTTTACCGCCGCGCCACTCTGCTGGTGCATACCGCTGAGGCGGAAGGGTTTGGCCTTCCGCTGGTGGAAGCGATGGCGTGCGGATGTCCCGTGGCTGCCAGCGACATCCCCGTTCTGCGCGAAGTTGGCGGGACCGTGGCGTCTTTTTCTCCGGTGGCCGATATAAGCGCATGGCGCCAAACCCTGATCGAGCTGCTGAACGAAAGGCGGCAACAGCCCGATCAATGGGAACGACGCCGTCAACGGTCTATCGCCTGGTCCGCCCGTTATTCGTGGGCGGAGAACGCCCGGCAAACGGCCGGCATTTATCGAAGCCTGATGGAAAAGTAGAAAGGTCATGGAAAACAAATGAGCCCAGCCAGCATCTCGCAGGTGGAACAATCGAAGAACCCCGCCCTACCCAAAAGCCAGCGTGGGTCCCGCATGGAACCCGGATACTGGATTCCAGGGGACGCCAAGTCCCTGCTGGACGTGGGCTGCAATACGGGCGCTCTGCTGGCGCAGTTGCACCATACCTACCCTAGCCTGCAACTGGCTGGTATCGATATCAACCACTCCGCCGTCGAAAAAGCCAAAGCGCTGCTCCCGGATGTGGAGATCCATCAGGGCTTCGGATATCAGCTTCCATTTGATGACGGCCGTTTCCAATTTGCCACCTGCATCGAAGTGATTGAGCACGTTCCCGAGCAGCATCGCCCCCAGCTGATGACGGAAATCCGGCGGGTGCTCAGCCCGGGCGGCCGGCTGATCCTGCGCTGTCCGCACGCTGGTATCTTTTCCTGGCTGGATGCGCAGAACTTTCGGTTTCGCTTCCCCGGACTCATACAAGGCAGTGGTGGGGCAGGGAAACCGGGATGCCAATTACGAGCAGGCGCAAGAAGAGCTCATCTGGCACCATCATTTCACTCAAGCCGAGCTGATCGGCGTGGCGGGCAACGGCTGGGACGTGGAGGCTTGCCACTTTGGAGCCTTCCTGCTTTTCCCCATCACCGACATCCTGCGCTGGCCGTTCTATCGAATGAAGCGCAACGACAACTGGATGGTGCGCGCGCTGGAGCGTGTCGCGACGGCCGAATTGGCGCTCGATTTCGGCAAGAGCTCGTACGACATTCTATTGGTTTTAAGAAAACGCTAGCGATCCGCATGCTTACGCATGGCGGTTCAGCAACCACTTTCTGAATCGCGACTGTGAAGGAGCGCATCTTGCTCACGCGCACAGCTGTACAAACCGATCCCGAAACTCCGATGCCGCTACCGCGCCGGCAGCCGGTTTCGTGGCACGTAGTCACATGCGAATATCCTCCGCAATCCGGCGGTGTCAGCGACTATACCTACCTGGTGGCACAAGGCTTGGCCGCGCACGGCGACCAGGTGCATGTCTGGTGCCCCGCCGCGAAAGACAAAGCGCCCGAGGTTCCAGGGGTTGATGTGCGTCAAACCCTGGGCAAGTTTTCGATCTCCGACCTGAGAGGTTTAGGCCGCAGTCTGGACGCCTTTCCTGGTCCTCGCCGCATTCTGGTGCAGTGGGTTCCTCACGGATTCGGATACAAATCGATCAACTTGCCGTTCTGTGCGTGGCTATGGAATCGTGCGGTAAGGCGCCACGATACCGTGGAATTGATGGTGCATGAGCCCTTCCTTCCATTCGCCCCGGGCAGGTGGCGGCAAAATGCGGCGGCCACCGTGCATCGCGTCATGATGCGCATTTTGCTCCGTTCGGCCGGGCGCGTGTGGCTGTCCACGCCCGCCTGGGAGCCGTTGATCCGGCCCTTCGATTGGAATCGCGAGCGCAGGTACGAGTGGCTTCCGCTGCCGAGTACGGTGCCTAGCGCGAACGATCCGGCCGGCAGCTTAGAGCTGAAGGCCCGCTATAACAGCACGGGTGTTTTGCTCGGTCACTTCGGCACCTTTGGCCCTTCCATCACGCCCATGCTGGGCGCCATCATTCCGCCCTTGCTCAGAGGAAGCAAAGGCACAGCCATGGTCTTGATTGGCCCGGGAAGCGCAGCCTTTCGGGAGCATCTTCTAGTGGACTTCCCCGACCTTGCGCCTGCGCTGTTCGCGCTGGGACAAATCGACGCTCGCGACCCGCGTCTGTCATTGCACCTCAGCGCCTGCGATGTATTAATTCAGCCCTATCCGGATGGAGTAACCGGCCGGCGGACCAGCATGATGGCGGCCCTCTCGCATGGCCGGCCGACCATTACCACCTCAGGAACTTTCACCGAGCCGATGTGGAAAGAAAGCCGGGCGGTAGTCCTGGCGCCCGCCGACGACATGGACGCTGTGGTGGCTGCGGCGCGGCAATTAATTGAAAATCCCGCGGCGCGGGCCTCTTTGGGAGAAGCTGGCCAGGCATTTTACCAGCGGAACTTCGATATTGAACATGTTGTGGACCTGCTGCGAGGAGACCGATGCTGAAAAGCGCGAAAACCCGCTTGCTCACGCGCGCGACTCACAATCGATATTCGTCCTTACCGAGCCGCGACCGTGAGGGAGTCGGTCCATGAAGATTCTCATAGCCACCGCTCACCGAAATATTGTCGGGGGGGTGGAAACCTACCTCCAGGCGCTGATACCCGCTTTATTGCAGCGCGGCCATCAGGTAGCCGCCTTATTCGATCACTATCCGGCCGACACGGTAGCAATGGTTGATTCTCCCGAAGCTCAACTGCCGGTCTGGTATTGCGAAGACCTGCGCCGCGATCCGGACCGATGGCGCGAGTTAGCTCGGTGGCAGCCGGAGGTGGTTTACGCGCACGGCATCCATTCGCTGGATGTAGACCGGGAACTGCAGCAAAGGTATCCCATGGTCAACTATTTGCACGGCTATTGGGGAACCTGCGCAACCGGCCGAAAGTGCCATTCGTTTCCGCAAGTGCAGACCTGCGACCGGACCTTTGGGCCGGCCTGCCTGCTGCTCCACTATCCGCGGCGCTGCGGCGGGTTGAACCCGCTGCTTGCCATGCGAATGTACCAGACCGAACGGACTCGACACGCGCGCCTGCCCGAGTACGACGCAATCCTGGTCGCGAGCACCCACATGTATTCGGAGTTTCGCAGAAATGCCGTGAGCGCGGACCGGCTGCGAGTGCTTCGTTTACCGGTGGACGAGGTTCCGCGGTCGATGCCGCTGGAACGGAAGACTCCCCATGGAAAGCTGCTCTTTTTGGGCCGATTGACGGATTTAAAGGGCGTCGATTTCCTGATCCGGGCGATACCTTCGGCCCAGGCCAGGCTAGGGATGGAGCTCACTCTGACCGTGGGCGGAGATGGTAGCGAAAGAGCCAAGCTCAAGCAACTGGCTGGCGATCTGGGCGTCACGGCTGAGTTCACCGGCTGGGTATCGGGCGACGCAAAAGTGGATCTCATGCGGCGCGCCGATCTTCTGGTGGTTCCCAGTCTGTGGCCGGAGCCCTTTGGACTGGTTGGCGTGGAAGCGGGCTGTGTGGGTCTGCCGGCGGTAGGCTTTGCAGTAGGTGGAATTCCAGACTGGCTGATCTCCGGCCAGACCGGCGAACTGGCTCCGGCCGATCCGCCCAGCGCGGAAGGTTTCGCGGACGCCATGGTACGGGCACTGGCCGACGCGGACCACTATAACGATCTTTGCCGCGGTGCCTTTGAGTTGAGCAAGCTCTTTACCATGGACCGGCACCTGGACGAGCTGGAAACAATTTTGTCCACGCGAGCGCGGCGTTCGGCGGAGCTGATCGCGGTCCGGTGACGCCGATTCTGAACCGCGCGCGTGCCGATTCTGAACCGCGCGCGTGAGCAAGCGGCGCCGGGAAAAAACCACCAGGGTTATGAACAATTGAGGATCGCCTTTGTGGTGCACGATTATCATCGTGCCGGCGGCCACAGCCGATACGTGGCGGAATTGGCCACCCGTTTTTGCCGGGAACACGAAGTCCACGTTTTTGCCAACCGGATCGCGGACGACGGCACGCCCGGCATTCACTTTCACAAAGTACCGGCCTGGCGCGCCAACGCACTTACCACCGTGCTCAGTTTCGCCTTGCCCGCCACGTTCCAAGTGAGCGGAGGCTTCGATATCGTGCACAGCCAGGGCTTCTGTGGATTCCTTGGCAATGTCTTCACGGCGCACATGTGCAACGCGGCCTGGTATCGGGCGCTGCGCAATTCCCAGGAAGGCGCTACGCTGCGCGAGTCCGTCTTCAGCATGGTGGCGAGCGCTCTGGAATACTGGACCTATCGCTTTGCCGGCGCTAGTAAAGTGATCGCGGTATCCGAGCGCGTGGGACGGGACCTGGTAACGTATTACCACTGTCCGGCCGATATCCGCGTCATTTACCACGGCACCGATATCGATCTGTTTTCGCCTCGAACCGGACAAGCGCTGAGACCGGCGGCGCGCCAACAATTCGGTATTCCGGACCACGAATTCGTGTACCTGTATGTGGGCCAGTTGCGCAAAGGCGCGCGGCAGTCCATCCAGGCTCTGGCGCAGGTGCCGGAGGGAGTTCTACTGTGCGTCTCTCCTTCGGACCCACATGTGTATCGGCAGCTTGCCAAGGAATGCGGCGTGGAACAGCGCGTGATTTTTGCCGGACACACCAAAGAGGTGGAGAAGGTCTATGCCGCGGGCGATGCCTTGCTGCTGCCGACGCCCTTCGACACCTTTGCGCTGGTGGTCTCTGAAGCGATGGCGTGCGGGCTGCCCGTCGTGGTGAGCCGGGAAGCGGGAGTATCGGAACTGATCGAACACGGAGTGAACGGGCTGCTTTTGGACGATGCCACCAGCAGCACGGAACTGGCCGGGCATATGCTCCGGCTGCGGCAAGACCCGGAGGGGACCGGGCGCCTGAGCCGCGCCGGACGCGAAACCATCGCGCGCTTTACGTGGGACGCGGTGGCCCAGCGCACGCTTGAGGTTTACGATACCTTGCTTGAGAAACGTCTTTCACCGGCGGGCGACGCGGCATGAAGCTGGTGTTTCTGGTGAACGGCTCGCCTGGCAGCGCGATGGGAATACGGGCACGATCGTTCGCCCAACGATTGAGCGGTGAATTCGAGATCGCCATCCTATACCGCTCGGCCAACAAAATTCTCGCGATCTTCGAAAATATCGCAGGCTTGGTGCGCTCCAGGCCGGCTCTCTGCTGGGTCTTCGACATGGGGTTCTCGGGCGTGTTGGCGGCGGGGTTTTATCGAATGTTCTCGCGCTGCCGGGTGATCATTGACACCGGAGACGCCATTTACGAACTCGCCCGCAGCACGGGCGCCCGGAGCCGGCTCGGTGTGTGGCTCACCAAATTGCTCGAACAATACTCCTTCGCGATCAGCGATGGAGTTGTCGTACGCAGTCATCCTCACCAGGAGCTGCTCGCCAGGCAGCAGGTGCAAGCCGATGCGATTCCGGACGGAGTGGATCTCAATCAATTCCAACCGCAACAGGCCGACGATTTGCGCCGTACTCTCGGTTTGGACGGGGCTGTGGTGGTGGGTATTCTCGGCAGTCTGATCTGGAACCAGCGTTTCGAGACATGCTACGGCGCCGAAGTAATCGAGGTGGTGCGTCACTTGCGAGACGAGCCGGTAAAGGGTTTGGTCATTGGCGACGGTAACGGTCTCGAAAGATTGAAAGCACGCTGTGCCGCCTTGGGAATTATGGACCGGATAGTCTTCACCGGTCGTGTGAATTACGACGAACTTCCCCGCTACCTCAGCCTGATGGACGTCTGCATCTCCACGCAAAGCAACGATCCGGTGGGCCAGGTGAGGACCAGCGGTAAACTGCCTCTCTACCTGGCGTGCGGACGGTTTGTACTGGCCACCGACGTGGGTGAGGCCTCACGTGTGCTTCCTCGCGAGATGCTGGTGACATACAACGGAGCCAACGATCCGGATTACCCGGCGCGGCTGGTGGAACGGCTGCGAGAGCTGCTCGACCAGCCCGGGCGCTTGAGCCAGCCGGCAGCGAGCGTTGCGATCGCGCGGCGGCACTTCGACTACGACGATCTGGCCGCGCGCGTTGGCCGGACCATTCGAAGAGTGCTGGAAAAATCGATAAGACCGCTTGCTCACGCGCGCGGCTCTGAATGAACCGCGACCGTGAGGGAGCGACGGCCCGCCGTGAGCATCGAGCGCCGCTTCTGAACCGCGACCGTGAGGGAGCGACGGCCGCAGTCACAAATCCCATGAGCGTGGTTCTTGGTGGCAATACGGGATTTATAGAATCGCCCCCATCGGAAGAGCGGCTTGCCGTGTGCCACTAAGAGCAGCCGGGCGAATTTCTCTCCATCTCTGCCCGGACGGAAATGGAGAAAAGCCGTGGAATCGTGTGAAACCCAATCTGGAGGAACGCCACGCATGGCTTTCCGCGCGGTGCCTCTGCCTGGCCGGCTCTGCTCTTCCTCTCCTGTCCGGCATTTTCCCAGTCGATTGTCGTCGCTTCGCCCACCGCTTCTCAGACGCTGAGCGGCACGTCATTCACTTTTGCCGCCTCACTTTCATCGCTGCCGAACGTCGTTTCGGTGGAGTGGTTCGTCAATGGCGTATCTCAGGGAATTGTGTGGTCCGCGCCATGGTCGCTGGCGTGGAACACCAACGATATCTACAACTCGTCCTCGGCGTGGCACAGCGTGTACGCAGTAGCGCGCGATGCGCTCGGCAACACGCTCGCCACCAGCGCCCCAGTGAACTTTGGGATTTACAACGCCTACCTGGAGCCATCGTCCACACTGTCGTGCGGCGCCATTACCACCTCGACGCCCCTGACTTCGTCGTGGTCCGGTACCGTTAATCTCACCGTGCCATTCACCGGCACGAATGCGAGCAATCAGAAAACCCTCTACGCGCTCGTCGACGGCGATTTCCGGGTCTATGGCCAGACCAATCAGTCCACCACGAACCTGACGGTTCCGGTGAAAACCACCATGTTCCCGAACGGCCCGCATATCCTCACATTTCTGCCGCGTGACGCACAATCCACCGCCGGTACAGCCAATGGATATCCGTTCTGTCAATGGGAGCAGCAGGTCACGTTTAACAACGGCTCCGGCACGGCGATGGAGCTGCTGGTGTCGCCCAAGGAATGGGTCATCGCGCCGGGCGCTACCCAACAGCTCTCCCCGATTATCGACAACACGGACGGTACCACTCAGGCGGCCGCCGCCCCGGGCTACTCTTCCGGCAACACGGCCGTTTGCACCGTGAACTCATCGGGCCTGGTGACGGGCGTAGCCTACGGCACCTGTCCAATCATTGCCACCAGCGGAAGCTACTCGCGGACCATCTATGGCTACGTGGCATCCACCAATGTGGTCCCGCATTTCGGAAGTGACGGCCAGTTGCATTCGACCTACGACTCCCGGTGTGAGTCTGTGGTTCGCTTCGATTTTCCAGGCTACGCCCAACACCAGCTTCGCCGATCCATTCCACACCGATTGCCCAGTACGGCATTCCCTACACGCAAGCCGGCTACAACGTGTACGAGACCACGCCGCTCAATACCAATATCGATGTGGGGTACCTCCCAAAGCGGCTTTCAGAGCGCGGTTACTTCCTACATATCGCCAGCACCGTCTCGCCTCTCAACACTTACAACCTCTATCTGCACGCCAGTCACCACCTCGCTCGTATCCGGCTGCGGAGGCCAGCCCGGCCCGAATTGCGGCACCGGCTCCTCGCCGCTATACTCCGGCACACGCGGCATCTGCTCCACTTATTCGACACGCCTGCTGGACCTATTTGGCCGCGCAGTGGATGGCCACCAACCGCCTTCTCGGATTCTCGGGCCCCGACGAATCGGATGCGAATTATCTCTATCCCAACTTAGGCACGGGTGTTCTCGGATCCACGGGAGCGCCCAGCCAAATCACCTGTGTGACGTCAGCTCCCACCACATGGAATGTCGCGTGGCCGTCACCGGGGCCGGATGTCTCCGGCCCCAATGGCTTCATCATTGTTGGGGCAACCACGCACGCTCAGCTCAATAACACCATTGGCGGATCGGTCTACATCAACGCCAACGTCGTGTACGGAAGCGGTTTCAGCTTCACCGGCCCGTCCTGCGCAAGCGGTAATGTTACCGTCACTTCGGCCACGGACCCCGGTCTCACCTTCCAGATTTTCGCTTACGAATGGGACAACAACAACACCGATTACGTGCATAATACCGACTACGCGACGATTCCGACGCAAATCCACGCGGGAGGATCGGTCGTCACCGGTCCAGTCCGGGGCCTGGCAAGCGTTTCTTCACAAAAGGGCTGGATGGGGAACTGCTCCAGCCCGCCCACCTGGGGCGATTATGCGGAAGTGTACGAGACGGCGGACAACAGCGCGTACTCGCACCCGCAGCACGCTTGGGTGGTGGACTTGCGTACGCCGGGCGGAATCGCGCTCGGCCCCAATATCCGCGCTTTTTGGGGCAATATGTGTGCTCCGCGCGCGATGCTCTCCATTTCTCAGGGTACGCCCCTCGATTATGGAATTCAGGGGCCGACCATTGCCATCAATACCATTGCCGGTTCTTTGGTTACCTTCGCCGCGCCTCACAACGTGTCAGTGATCTTCACGTCCATCAGCCGCGCTACCATCTCAGGCAGCTCCAACGCCTACTTCAACGGCAACGTTTTCATCGACGACTGCCCAACTTCTGTGACCTGCGATATCTCGCTCGGTACGCCGTCGGCGATGCCGCCCAATACGCCAAATCCGGGAACGGTAACCTTTGAAGACGGCTCCTCCTTCACCAATGTCGAGATGAGCGCCACCGGAGGCTCGCTGAGTTGTTCCGGCGGCGGCACTTGCAGCGGAGCCAACATGAACCTCAAGCAGAATATGACGTTCACCTATAGCGGATCCGCGGGCGCCAATGCGTATTACACTTCGAATACTTTCCGGCTGCGGTCCTGCCCGATTCCAACCGCGTGCAACAGTAGCGAGCTTTTCTGGCGGGAGGTTCCGCCGTCCAGCCAGCTCAGCGGCGGTGCGTCGGCGGTGGTTTACGCCAACAGCTCCTACATCAAGGGAGTAAATCTCAATGCCGGGGAAGATTTTGCGGGTTTCAATTATCCTTTTGCTTCGGTCTTTTATGCCGCGCTCCTCGGCTCAGCCGGACATCGCCTCTACCAGGCTGGCGCGGACTACACGCTAGGCACTTTAACGGGAAATGGCCTGCTGACTTTCGGTTCCACGCAAAATTACACCGTGCAAGCCGGGGCCAGCCCGATTTACGACAATGGCGAAACCACGGCGGTTGGGACGTTTTGGGCGACAGCCTCGGCCAATCTTTTTTTGCAGCGCTTCGCCACCACCGGCTACTTGTTTCAGCCCCGCTTCGGTGCGCCCGACATCGGATACAACATCGAGTCGAGTTTGAGAAAGGGTTCCAAGGGAAACCTGCTCCTCAGCCTGAACCTTCAGGACGGTCCCCAAACCCGGACGGTGGATCTCAGCAACTGCGCCGTCAGCGGCCAGCCTACCATTCGCTACACCGTGAACTACCAGGCCATCGCGATTTCCACTCTCAGCGCGGGAGTCACCACCGATACGCCCACCTATCCGGCCAGTGGCGCGGTTGTTTACCTGTGCTCGAATAATGCAGCCAACGAATATAACCCGCCGACCATTTCCGCGCGGCTGGCCGATGTTCCCGGAGCCACCCAGATTGTAGTGAGGTACTCGCACGTCGCTTATGAGTTGCCGCAAACCACCAACAACGCGGTCAACTGCGGAACCGGAACTTGCGCGCTTCCGGTGGACCGCCAAATCGGTCCCATCTATTACCGTTTGTATTACTTGAACAGCAGCGGCGCGGTGCTGGCCGCGAGCGACGTCCAGACGCTTTAGTAGTGGGGCGGCCCCCCGGACTGCGGCCGGCGCCCTCGCCGGCCTCCGTTTTGACTGCTCTTGAGAGCCGGACCAGGGGTCCGGCGCAGACGAGGGCGCCCGCCCCACTCTGGTCTAAGGTTTTGCCTTAAAATTGACGAAGTGCCTTATATGTATCGCTATAAGAGCATAGGACATAGGGAGGATTAGGAATGAAGACAATTATCACCGGAGGAGCGGGATTCATCGGCTCCAATGCCGCTAGCCGCTACCTGCGCCGGGGTCATCACGTTGTGGTGGTGGATAACCTATGCCGCGAGGGCGTTCAAAAGAATCTCGAGTGGCTGAAACCGCAAGGCTCGCTGGAGTTTGTCCGGCTCGACGTCCGCCAGGGAGCTGAGCTTACCCAGTTGTTCCGTAAGCATCGGGATGCCGATCAAGTCCTCCATCTGGCTGCACAGGTGGCTGTCACGACATCGGTTAACGATCCGCGCGAAGATTTCGAAATCAACGCTCTCGGAACGTTCAATGTTCTCGAAGCCGCCCGGAAAGCGGAGATCACTGCGCCGCTTCTTTATTCTTCGACCAACAAGGTCTATGGCGAGATGACCGAGGTCGGCGTGGTCGAAAAGAACGGACGATATGCCTACCAGTCCCTCGATCTGGGTGTGGCCGAATCGCGCAACCTCGACTTTCACTCGCCCTATGGCTGTTCCAAGGGGGCGGCCGATCAGTACGTGATCGACTACCACCGCATCTACGGATTGCGCACCATCGTTTTCCGCCAGTCCTGTATTTATGGGTACCGCCAGTTCGGCGCCGAGGATCAGGGCTGGATCGCATGGTTCATGATCGCGAACCAGCTGAATCGTCCAATCACGGTGTACGGCGACGGCAAGCAGGTTCGCGATATTCTTTTCATCGAGGATCTTCTGAACGCCTATGACGCCGCATTTGCCGCGGGCGACGTGGCCGTGGGCAAAGCGTACAACATTGGGGGCGGTCCCGGGAATGTGATTTCCCTGCTGGACCTGATCGCCTACATTGAGAAGCGGCGCGGAAAGAAGCTGCCCTACGGCATTTCCGATTGGAGGCCCGGCGACCAAAAAGTCTTCGTCAGTGACATCCGCCGCGCGCAATCGGAACTTGGCTGGAAACCGGCCACCGGTTGCATCCAGGGCATGGAGCTGCTGTATGACTGGATCAATGCCAACGAGCAAATGTTCATGCCGGCTGTTCCAGTGACGGCTTGATCGGGGTCGGCCACACGAATGGAGTTAGCCATTAGCACGCAACCCAGTACCCAGCCCAGCGCCCACTCCAGAACCGGGCCGTCGCCGGCGCGCCGCGCAAAGGTGCTTCACGTTGGTAAGTTCTATCCCCCGCATATGGGTGGGATTGAAACCCATCTGGAAGCGCTGTGCGGCGAATTGACGAAGTCGTTCGACCTGCGTGTTGTGGTGTCGAGCGACAACGCCAGTGGCAGCCAGGAACTGCGGGACGATGTCTCCGTTTCGCGCGTTCCCACGCGCTTGACTTTGGCTTCCACGCCTCTTTGCCCGGGCATGCCGGCCCAAATCCGGAATGCCGAAGCCGACATCGTCCACATTCACCTGCCGAATCCCATGGCGGTTCTGGCCTATCTTGCCAGCGGTCACCGTGGGCGCCTGATCGTCACCTATCACAGCGACACGGTGCGTCAAAAGGTTCTGGGCGCGCTGTTTGAACCGCTGCTGCACCGCGCGCTGCGCCAAAGCTCCGCCATCATTGCCACCTCGCCCGACTATCGCCGCACCTCCACGGTGTTGGCCCGCTATCTGGATCGCTGCCACGTCATTCCGTACGGCATTGCGCTCGGCGAGTTCGAGCAGTCCGATCCGGCGGCGGTGGCGCAACTGCGCGGCAAGTTCGGAGACCGGTTGGTGATCAGTGTCGGCCGGTTGGTCTATTACAAGGGATTTGAATACTTGATTCAGGCCATGCGAAACGTGAACGGGCGGCTGCTCCTGATTGGCGACGGGCCCTTGCGCGGAAAGCTGGAGGAGCTTGCCAAGAGCATCGGAGTGCGCGACAAAGTAATCTTCGCCGGTGAAATCCAGAACCAGGCAGTGATTCCCTATTATCACGCCGCCGATGTTTTTGCTTTGGCCTCGGTGGCTCGCAGCGAAGCCTTTGGCATCGTGCAGATCGAGGCTATGGCCGCCGGTCTTCCGGTGGTGAATACCAAGCTCGATTCCGGCGTTCCCTTTGTTTCTCTGCACGAGCAAACCGGGCTTACCGTTCCGCCGGAAGATCCCGGGGCGTTGGCGGCCGCGATCTCGCGATTATTGGACGATCCCGCATTGCGGGCCCGTTATGGCCAGGCAGCCCGCCTGCGCGCCCGTCAGGAATTCTCGATCGAGACCATGACCAACCGCGTCACGGACTTATATCGGACGGTCCTCGACAATCGAGCGGTCGCTCCCTAACGGTCGCGGTTCTGAACCGCGCACGTCAGTAAGCGGCGCCAATTCTGAACCGCGCACGTCAGTAAGCGGCATTTGGCAATGCGGTTCTGAACCGCGCACGTCAGTAAGCGGCATTTCAGCCACGGGCTGCTGGCAAATTTCGCTAGAGTTTTGGCGCGGGCTTGGTGGCGACGATGTAGTTGCTCATCGCAAATAGCCGCGACTGCATCAGCCCCGCCGCGCCCAGCACCCGCTTCGCTAAGCGCTTATGCGCTGGCGCCTGCGACGGCGATCCAATCCCCGCATATCCGCGAAAGTCCACTCGAAATCCTGCCTGGGTCAGGAACTCGCGGAGCTCGTCGCCACGGTACTCACGATAGTGAATTTCACCGTTGTCGATGATTTCGCCGTCCCGAATCTTGGGAGCGCTCGCGAAGTCCTGGGTTCCCCACATACTGTGCCGATCCAGCAGCACACGTATCGCATTTCCGAGCGTTGAAGGATTGGGAGTGGTCAGCAGCAGCGTCCCTCCCGGCCGAAGCACTCGGTGGATCTCGCGCAGAATACCTAGCGGATGATTGAGAAGGTGTTCGAACACCTCGCCAAACAAAACCGCGTTGAAAGAGCCGTCCGCCAGATCCGGCCAAGGGTCCAGATGGTTGAGATTGGATTTGAAGCTATGAACATTGGCTCGACGGAATAGCTCCGCGCGTTCCGGGGGCTCCCAACCGTCGGTAGCCGTGACTTGGTAGCCGAGTCTACTGGCCAGAAAACTGATGTATCCGTTTCCGCAGCCTGGTTCGAAGACGGAGCCGGGAGCGGGTGCCAGGCGCTGGAGATCTCTCAGCAGCCGGCTGACTCGCGGTTCATTTTCCGGCCAATAATCCCGCACGAACCACGCATTATTCGAATAAAATTCCAGCATCTCCCGGACTGGCAGCTTCGAACGATCCCGTGGGGCGCTCACCGACCTGATATGCAAGCTCTTGAATCATAGGGAGATGCTTAAGTCTAAGACTTCATTCGATCATTGACAAGGTATGGGAGTACTATTACTGCCCAGGCTTTCACCTGACCAGTCGATGGTGGCAGAGCTGGCATCGCGGGCAATGGGCCCTAGTCTAGCAGTCTTAGCAGTGGTGTCTAGTCGCTCCCTAACGGTCGCGGTTCTGTAACACGCGGAACCTACTGAACCGCGCACGTCAGTAAGCGGCATCCGGCCACTGCCGGTGGGGATTAGTCGCTCCCTAACGGTCGCGGTTCTGTAACACGCGGGAACCTACTGAACCGCGCACGTCAGTAAGCGGCATCCGGCCCTGCTCGGCTGGGGATTAGTTGCTCCCTAACGGTCGCGGTTCTGTAACACGCGGAACCTACTGAACCGCGCACGTCAGTAAGCGGCATCCGGCCCCTGCTCGGCTGGGGATTAGTCTGTGCTGCAGTTGATGAGCGTTGGATCGCTCGCGTTCGCGGAGCAGGTGGCCCTGACGGTTGCCGACCAATTGCCCAAGGGCCAAATGCTTTGCGCCCAGGACGCTAGTTCATCAATGAGCGTTTGACTCACGCCAAAATAGCGGAATTGGGGAATCATGTACCAGACGCGATCCTCGAAATAGGGTGAATCGGGCTGGCCAGGAACAGGCAAACGGGTTGCCGAGAGGCCCCCGGCAATGAACTGTTGTGGCGTAAAATGCTGCACTTCCGTCAGCCAGCCTTGCACTATCCCATTGCTGATAGCGGATCGCGTAGCGGGGGACATTCCGGTCCAAATGGTTCTCTCGCCCGGACTAACCTGGCGGCTGATATCCGCTACCAACCAGCTCCAGCCTGTCCCAACGTGGTCTGGGCCAATCCCGTTATCTGAGATCTGCAGTCCTTTGATCATCCAAAGGTTCAACAGGCCGGCTTGCTGAAGGCTGTCGGTCTGGCTGAGATCCTTCACGAACGCGTAGACATAGCCCCAATCAATCGGGCTGTTGCCATTCTGCTGGTACTCGGAGTTGTTCAGAATCAGTTGCTCTTGATACCAGATGAGGGCCAGATAGGTCCAGGTCTGGTTGGTTCCATTGTCGAGTCCCGCGCTTCCTTCCGGAATGTGCAACATGTTAGGAGAACTCAAGAACGGGAACTCGGAAAACCATGCACGGGGTTCCGCTTTGGGATTCGGGTAAACGGTGGTCGCCATCCCTTCCAATTGAAATTCCTGGTTTATTTCCCAGTTCTTCACCATCAGCCACAGCGGCGTGGAATAAACCTGATTGACATAAGCAGGCGTGAAGGTGCCGGCCGCTACGCTTTCTTTAGGGATCATGAAAGCCTGATAGTCGCCGCCCCAAGCCATGAATTCCGGGGCGGCGGCGGCGTAGGAAGCCGCGCTACCCGGGACTAACATGGAGCGGATCAGGTTGTATCGGTAGTTGACGCTGGAAGCCGCAAAATCGGGCCAGGAATCCATGGGATGGATGGTAGGCAACCAACTGTTCCAGTCCGGCAGCTGCAGTGCGATCGGGGTCTCGCGGATATTGAGCAGTCCGGTGGGGGAGAAATCGCTGGCCTGAGCTCCGCCGGGAAATAGTGTGTTCACCAGATCCTGATCGTTACCGAGTACCGCGTCCAGTCCCGCTCCCGCCGACCATTGATCCACGGGCTGAGAGTCCAGGCCGGGGCCGGGCTGATAGGGCGGGTTCCAGGGCCGCCCAGGGTTGGGCATGTTCAGGGAACGGATATAGCTGGCAATCTGAGTGCCCTGCGTGGCGGTGAGTCCGTGGAACACGCTGCGCCCGATAATTGAATTGTTCGAGTAATTGAAATACTTCAGATCGCGTCCGTCCTGCGCGTGACAATCCATGCAGTGAGCTTTGATGGGCGCCGTCGCCCCCGCTGCGTTCGGCGTGCTGAGGGCGGCCGTACGCCAGAGCGATTGGCCGGCGCTGATATCGGAGGCAAGAGTCGATGGAGGCTGCCAGGTATTCGGATCGTCCTGGACAAAGGTCGAGGTTGGGATCAGCAGGGTTCCGTCCCGGGCTTCAATATTGAATGCCAGCACTCGGTACCCGCTTACTCTGCCGTCGGTTTGGTTGAAGCGGAATGTGACGGTGTTGCTCCCGGCTTTCACTGCGCCGGCCGGCAGGTTCATGGTCATTTGAAGAGTATGAAATCCGCCACCAATGCCACCGTAGGCGGCTGCATTTCCCAACAGCGTGACGTTGCTGGTACTGATTGGCAGCCAAGCCGAGTTATTCACCTGCACGCTGGCCTGGCTGTCGGACCGTAGCCCATGGATGGTCATGGCAAGCTGCAGTTGTCCGCTTAGATTCACACCGGCCGGTATGGAGACCGACACGGCCGAGGTTGTTCCGTTCGGACCAATTACTTCCACCGGCAACGTGACAGTGGTGGTGGTGGTGGGCGTGTTGGTAGTTGTCGGACTGGATGTGGCCGGGGTGGGTATCAGTGTGACCATCGCGGAACCCCACTTGGTTGAGTCCACAACGCTCGCCGCGGTGATGGTAACCGTCTGACCAGTGCTGATCGTGGCGGGAGCGGTATATACCCCATTCACAATTGTTCCCAGCGCGGGACTGGCCGACCAGGAAACCGCGGTGTTGCTGGTTCCAGTCACCAAAGCGCCAAAGGTAGCGGTTTTGCCGGCGCCCACTGACGCCACCGACGGTCCCACCGTCACTGCCACCGGGTACAACTTCACCGTGGCGCTGGCGGTTTTCGTCGAATCTGCCGTACTGGTTGCGGTTACCGTGACAGTCTGCTGGCTGGAGATAATGCGCGGAGCCTGATAGACGCCATTGGTGACTGTCCCCACCTGGGGACTTACGGACCAGGTCACATCCGTGTTTGTGGTCCCGCTGACCGTAGGTGTGAAAGTCGTGCTTTGGCCGCCGTTCAGCGACACGGTTGCCGGTAATACGCTGACGCTTATGCTGTGCGCCGCTGGCGTGGCCGGATTGGAGACAGGGTCCAATATCAGCGAAACCGTCGCGCTCGCGCTTGGGTCCGCCGCGCTGGCGGCGGTCAGTAATATCGGTTCCTGCGAAGTAATGGAAGAGGGAGCTGTATAGAACCCGTTGACCATTGTCCCCACATTGGGTATCACGGACCAGAGTACACTCGGGTACGTTGCTCCCTGCACCGTTGCTCTAAACAGCGCCGACTGACCCGCCGTCAGGGTCTTGGGGCCTGGTGCGATCGTGACGCTCACATTGGAAAGAGGGGCCGCGACCGCCGCGACCTGTTGGCTAAGCAACACGGTAGCCGTCGCCGTTTTTGTGGGATCCGCTAAACTCGTCACTGAAATCGTAACTTGCGGCTCGTTGCTATAAGAAGACGGAGCTGTATAGTACCCGTTGTATATCGTTCCGAGATTCGGGCTGATGGTCCATTGCGTCTGTTGATCGGGCGTTCCTTGGACCAGCGTCTGAAAGGATATGGATTGGCCGGCTTGCAGGCTGATCCAAGCGGGACGAATCAAAATCGACACGGAACTTGGATCACTTGGCGAGGGCCAGCTCGGACTTGCCGGCTGCAGGGGGTTGGGAGTCAAAGTGGGAGCGCTAGGCAACGGACCGGGCGATGGGTTAGAACTTGCTCCTGAATAGGGGAGTACCGTCGAGCCGGTACCGGCAGTACCGGAACCGGTAGTAGGATTAGTAGTACCGAGAAGGCTTCCGGCTCCCGGGGTGAGATAGACAACGCTCACAAAGGAGGAGTCTCCACCCATTGGCTGGGCATAAATAAATGCCACTCCGTTCCCGCCTGGAGACGTATAAAGTCCAGTCTGAGTGATAGTTCCCATGTCAGCTGGCTGGACCGACCAAACGATATTCTGACTGGATCCCGGCAGCGTGAACTGTTGCTGCTGAGAGGCTGCCAAAGTAATACCGTTCGGCTGGATCACGCCGCTGATGACCGCTCCGATAAGCGGAAATCCCATAAAAAATGTTGATAGCAAAAGGATTAAGTGTCTTCTCGGCATAGTTTGGGTCACGACAAGTCCAAAGATAGTACCAACCTCAACACATGGCCATCACGAGTTCCCCCTAGTTAGTACTCAGCTTTACACGTAGGCTAGTATTCGAACTCTCTGCGTTCCGGTAGTCCTAACTTAGGGGGAGGAGTACTATTGGAAAAAGTGGGTGGCGGATTACCACGGACGCCCCTGGGTTCAGCAGGACGTATAGTACGAAAGTAATGGGCCAATCGAAATCTTGACAAACTTTAAGCGATCCGTCAACCTAATAATTCGTTAATCGAGATCCGGATGGTTCCGGCGCAAGAAGAGCACTCAGTAACGGTGGACACCGTTCCGCCAACACACCCATGGTTTGCGTTGCGTGTCGCTCCAACCATGAGCGAATCACGGGTGCCCATTTGCGGGATCGCGGGTACGAAGAGTTCGCCCCCTCCTACAAGATAGAGAAGCGCTGGTCCGACCGAATCAAGCAAATTGAGCAGTTCTTGTTTCCCGGCTACATTTTCTGCCGGTTTGATCCCAACGACCGCCTTCCCATCCTGACGGCGCCGGGCGTTGTGGACGTGGTTGGATTTGGCAAACTGCCCGAACACGTGCCTGACGCCGAGATTGAGCGGGTGCGCAGAATGGTGGAGTCGGGGCTGCTGGTCAGTCCCTATCCCTACGTGCAGGTGGGCCAAGCGGTGCTGATCGACCGCGGACCACTCGCCGGCGTGGAGGGCATTCTGGTGGAAGTGAAGGGGAAATTGCGCCTGGTAGTTTCCATCAACCTTCTACAGCGCTCGGTGTCCGCGGAAGTGGACCGGCATTCGATCCGAACTCTTCATCCGCGTAAACATAGTGTGTGAAAACTTTTAGCATTGACCGCGCCTCCTCTGGTCGCGGCTCGGTAACTGAGCCGTGACCAAAGGGAGCGGTTGATCGGCGCGCTTACTGCAAATGCTCCAGAGAAACGTGAACGTCGTAACTGGAGGCGCCACTGGTGCAGGATCCCGCGACCGTGGAACTGTAGGTGACGTTGCCGCCTCCGACGTAGACCGGCACGGCTCCCGATAAGTAACCGGACGTGGCTTGCGTGCTGCCCAGGGTCAAGCTGGACGTGCCAAGCACGCGAGCATTGCTGCCATCGGTCCAGCTAAAGCTCAGTGAGACGGAATTCGATCCGCTGGTGCAGGTTCCGTTCTGATCCATGTAGTAAGTGACACGATAGCTGCCGGCGGTGGGAGCGGAAGCCAGCGTCACCGTGGCTTGAGAGGCGGACTGCGCGGTTGCGTTCGAAACCCAACCGGTGGACGGCGAACCATCCGGACTCAGTACGAAAGCGGTGACCGGGCTGCCATACGCTCGCAGCAGTATGGGAACGTTTTGAATGCAATCCCCAGCCGAAATGCCGACCAGCGCTCCTTCAATAATCTTCTTCACCGCGATCGGCCCGAGACTATCGATATTGAGCGTGGCGCCTGCCGCGCAGGCATGATCGGACGCGATGAAGCTGAGCGTTTCGTTCTGCGTGTAAGCCGCCAGCGTTGGGTTCCGCTAGCCGTAAAAACCGCTCCGGCGCCGGAGCTGGACCCGATGATGCTGTGATCGGTTCCAGCCTGATCGAAAGTCCGGCTGGGAGCGTATGAGGATCCAATTCGGGCGTGCAGTCCACGCGGTTCGCGCCCGCGTTATTCGCGCATATCTCGATAATTCCGGTGCCTGAGATCAAGTTGAGCGCCGGCTGTG
This sequence comes from Bryobacterales bacterium, assembly GCA_963747945.1. Taxonomy (GTDB): domain Bacteria; phylum Acidobacteriota; class Terriglobia; order Bryobacterales; family Bryobacteraceae; genus Palsa-89. Next base: position 278,073 of record CAVVHB010000016.1, on the reverse strand, counting down.
TACCTTGGGCTGCGCCGTTCACATCGATGCTCAGGCCGGAGATCCCGGCGCCGCCGCTGCAATCGGTTCGGCTGTTGGCGGAATCATCCGTGCATCCTCCGCCGCTGAAATTCAACGTGGCCTCCATGGGCAGGGCTGTCCCCGCGTTCTGAATGTGCGCAATCGCTCCACTTGCGCCTGTTGGACCGGTGGTCCGGTGGATCCAGCGGGTCCCGTGGGCCCCGTCGGGCCCGGTGTGCCCGATTGCAGCGTCCAGGAGTTTTGCGATGTGCAGAGGTAGAAATTCGACCCGGCCGGCGCGTTGGTCAGGAAGTAGGCTTGTCCCAAGCCACACGCCGCGGGCAGGGTGGATCCGGTTGACATTGGTTTCGTGGTGCTGGCCGCGGAAAAGTCCATGCTCTTGGACTGTGTTCTCAAGTCCACCAGAGTTTGAGCCTGTAGGGTGCACCCGGCCACGCAAACCAGAACCGCGTAACGAAAAAACATGAGTTCAAACCTCCCTTTTCGACTCCTCAACTACGACCGAGCTTAGGGGAAGGCTCTTCGATGGAAAGAGAGTCGCTGGTCAAAAACATTGAATCGGATAAAACAACCGTGTCGATCGGGAGTGTGACTCGATAGGGTGGAGACAAGAAAACGGCGGACCGCTGTTCAGTCCTGAGTCCCTTAATTCTGAGTCCCTTAGTTTTGACTATGGATAAACGCGATCTCCCTGCCGATAGAAACCTTAGAGGAATGTAGCTGGACCAGGATGATGGCCTCCCTATGCCAGAAACCCGCAGCTCGCACGTTAGCCTTCCACCGTTGCCCGGCGTGCGACGCGGCTCGATATTCCTGCGCATATTCCGGCACGCAGTATTTTGGCGAAGGATTGCGTTGAACCCTGGTAAAGTAACTACTATGGGTGAAACCGGGAAACGGACGGCTTCTCTTTGTTTGGTTCGGACGGTTGTTCAGTCAGGTTAGCTTCCGGCTTTGTTACTCCGCTGCGTTCAGCTTGCGGCGGGCATTCGCGTCTGGGGTCAACAAGCTCAGCCTGCGCAACAAGCTCAGCCCGGGCAGGGAGACCAGCCTCAGGCGGGCGCTCCGGCGTCACAAAACGCCCAGCAGCCGGTGCAGCAACTACCGCCCGATACAATTCGCCCGAACTACGTATCGGGACCGAACGATCAGATTCTGATCCGGGCGCCGGAGGCCGAGGAAATCGATAACCGGCCATTTCGGATCGATGGCGACGGAAACATCAATTTGCCGCTGGTGGGCCGCATCCATGCCGCCGGAATGTCCCTCCAGGAGCTTGAAGCGGATCTTGTGAAGCGCCTGCGTGAGTACATTCGCGACCCTCAGGTGTTCGTCACCGTGGTCCAGTTCCGCAGTGAGCCGGTGTTCTTCAAGGGCCTGTTTGTTAAGCCCGGTGTTTACCCGCTGCAGGGCAACCGCTCGCTACTTGAAATGCTGGCGTCGGTGGGAGGCTTACAGCAAAATGCCGACCGGCACATCAAGATCACGCGGCACGAAGAGTATGGCCCCATCCCGCTCCCCGACGCAATCGTGGATCCGCAGAAGAAAATCAGCACGGTCGAAATCAGCATGGGTAGTCTCAGCCAGAATATGAACCCCGCGGAGAACATCCTGCTGCAACCCTACGACCAGGTCTCGGCGAGCCGTGCAGAACCGGTGTACGTCAACGGAGAAGTTGGCAAGGTTGGAGGTATCGAGCTGGGCGAGCGAGACTCCATTTCGATCCTGCAAGTGCTCACGCAAGCCGGTGGACTCTCCAAGGACGCCAAGAAGAACCAGGTACGCATACTACGCCCGGTTGAGGGTACCAGCCGGCGAGCCGTCATCGAAGTGAACGTAACCGAATTGTTTGACGGCAAAGGTCTGGATATTCCCCTGCTTCCGGGCGACATTGTTTACGTCCCGCGCAGCTACTCGCGCCAGTTCTGGACGACTTTTGCCACAGTCGCGATTCCTATACTGCCCTACATCCTTTATATTGTCGCCAAGTGATAATGCGATCAACTTTTGAATGGTACACTGACTAATTGTTCATGCCCAACCCTCTACGCAGAAGGCTGAGGCGTCGCTGGATGCCGCAAGTTTTGGCGGTTTTCCTGGTGGTTACGCAGATCCAAGCAGCGGAACCGGCGGCCGCGCCTTCCCCAGCGCAGGCTTCGGCTCCTTCACAACCCCCCGCTGCGGCGCCCCAAGCCAGTACTCCTCCTACAGCGCCGGCTGCGCCACTGCCCGTCGAGCAGAGCCTCAAGCTCATCGTGCTTGCCGGCAACGGCGAGATGAACGATCTTGAGCGCCGAGTGATGGCCCCGCTGGTGGTCCAGGTGTTGGACCAAAACGAGCGGCCGTTGGAGGGCGCCGAAGTGGTATTTCGCTTCCCTATCAGCGGGCCAGGCGCCTCCTTCGGTGGTGGAAAAAGTTCCGCTACGGTGCGGACCAATGGAGTTGGCCAGGCTGCCGCCTTGAACTGGATGGCCAACGGACAAGTAGGAACCTTTCAGGTCCACGTGAATGCCAGCTACGGCAATCAGGTGGGAGAGACCACGGTCTCGATGACCAACGTCACGCGCATCGTTGAAGGCGCCAAGAAGACCAAGACCGCAAGTTTGTGGTCCCATCGATGGTTCAAAGTGGCCGTGATCGGAGGGGCCGCCGTGGCCATTGGCCTGGGAGTATACTTCGGTACCCGTGGTGGCGGCGGCTCCACAGGCTCAGGTTCCACGGTCACCATCAACCCAGGATCTCCCACCGTCGGAGGGCCCCAGTAGTTTTTCATGCGTCCCGCATCTGTCTTTATTATTGGACTCATCTGCGCCAGTGGTCTGGCAGCCCAACAGCCTTCAGTGGGCGGTCCGGTTGAGGCCGTCACCTTCGATGCTCCCACGCGGAGCATTCGGGCCGTGATTGGCTTCCCGGGAGCCGCTTCTTTCGGCCCCGTGCTGCTGGACAGTGTGGACTTCGCTTCGGTTGCGCCCCTGCAGAGTTACGGCATCAGTTTTGAGGGCGGAAAATGCCTCTACGTCTCTGGGCTGGGTTCAAAGACTATTTCCAGTCGGGCAATCGCGGGGGTTAACAGGTATCCGGAAGGAGTGATCTGGTCCAGGAACGGATCGCTCGCAATCTTATTTTCCCGCGCCGGCGGCTGGTTCCAAACCATCGCCGGTTTCCCCAACGCTCCGGTAGCCGGAGCGTTCGTGGATGTCTCCTCGCTTGGGGGCGCTTTCACCGCGGTCGCCGTGGATGCTCCAGGCAAGCAGATCGTGGTCGCGGTTAGCGGTGACAATGGCGCCGTATACAGGGCCGACGGAGGCCAGTTCACGCCCTTGGCTTATATGGAGAAACCGGCTTCATTGTCTTTCTCAAGCGATGGGCAAACCCTCTACGCGCTGGATGCCGCGACGCTTGAAGTGACGGCCGCGAGCCTCAGCGGCAACGGGTTTCAAACTCTGGCGCTGCCGGGAATAAAAAACCCGATCGCCATTCAGTCCTTCGAAGATTCCCAAAACCGGCAATTGCTCTACGTGGCTGGGGGAAGCGATCGGGTGCTGCGAATTCTTGACGTGGCCAGCCGGCAGATTGTGACGGACGTGCCGCTCCACTTTCAGCCCACTGGCCTGGATCCGTTTGGTAGCAGCAGTTTCGTGGTCGCTTCCCGTTCTCAATCGGCCAATCCACTGTGGCTCTTTACCGGCACGCCCCAACCGGGAGCGTATTTTGTTCCAGCCATTCAATTGCGCCCGCCGGATCATAGAATTAGTACCGCAATTTCCGGGAGGGCGCGCTAGTGCACTCCGTTCTCCGCGCGTTCTTCGCTAGTTTGATTTTCGCGGTGTTCGGCACCGGGTTTGCCGCGGCTCAAGCGTTTAACTTCAACCTGTTGCTAGCTTCGAACGGGTCTTCGGCCACCGTCCTGAACAACCAGGCCGTCACAATAACCACACCGCTCAACACGCAATCCCAAGTAACTATTACGGCAACGTACACCGGATCAACGACCGCAACTATCTCCACTGACCCCAGTAAATGGTTGTTGGGCTCAACCGAATTCACGGTCGCGTTGACCAAGGGCGGACCGGTGCCGATTATGCTTACTGCCGGTCTGAGCTTTACTTTCTCCGTCACGTACGACCCGGTGAACGCCAACCCGGCCAGCGCCGAAATTTCGATACCATACACCGAATCAGGTACCAATCCCACGCCAATTCAAGGCGCCATCACGCTCCAATTCACGGGGAACTCGCCGTCCTTCACGCTGAGTTACGTCTTGGCGACCGACCAAAATGCTGTTTCGATTCCGCCCGGTGGGACACTTCCCTTCGGCAACACGTTAATTAACACCACTACGAGCGCAAATCTGGACATCAATAATATGGGCAGCGGGGCAGGCCAGATTACCGGCATTTCTTCTCCTCCGTCAGGGTCGCCGTTCAAGGTCCAGGGCAAACCTCTGCTGCCTTATACGTTGGGTGCGGAAACTTTCTTGCCGTTGGTTGTGCAGTACACCCCGACGGCGGTTGAGAACGACACGGCGCAGATCACGATTACCTATCAAGGCGGCGCTACGGCAACGGTCAATTTGACGGGAAGCGGAATTGCTTCCACGTTCGCATATAAATATCTCATTCAAGGGACGGCCACCACCATCAAGCCCGGAGGCACGATCCCGTTTCCCGGGGCGAGTTTAGGAAGTTCCAGTAGCTTGATCGTGCAGGTTACCAATTCGGGAAGCGCCACTGGCACCATCAACTCGGTGAGCACTCAGGGTCCGTTCACGCTCACGAATCCCGTGACGTTGCCGGCGACGGTAACAACTGGCAACAGCTTCAGCGTGCCGCTGACCTTTACCCCGACTCAAGTTGGAACCCAGACTGGGGAAGTGCTGATAGGAAATGACTTCTTTATCTTGTCGGGGGAGGGCCTGGGACCCAATCTGACCTATTCCTATACCTCCAGCTCGGGCACCACGACTGTGAATCCAGCCACCGGGGGCGCAGTCGTGTTTGGTTCGATAGCAGTGGGTAAATCCGAGCAAGTCACCTTCACTGTGACCAATTCCGGTTCCCAGGCGACGACGATTTCGCTCATCGGGACCACTCCCGCGAACGGTCCATTTTCCGTGTCCGCTCCCGCACTGTCTTTGGCGCCGAGCCAATCGGGTCACTTTACAATCACTTTCGCGCCGACAACGAAAGGGGTTGTAACGGGGGAGCTTATTTTAAATACCACCATGATCCTGCTGACCGGGCAGGGAACGGCTCCCCCGGCGTTGCCGTCTTACACCATCAGTGGCCCCAGCGGGAACGCTTCTCCAGCCTCTCAAGTTGCTGTGAGTCTCACTTTGGCGGAAACGTATCCTGTTGATCTCGCTGGGGTTCTGACTCTAACAACGTCGGGTAACTTTGGCACTGATCCCGCGGTTCAATTCTCCACAGCCAGTTCCACCGGTAACCGAACGGTGGATTTCACCATCCCGTCCAATTCCACTAGCGCCGATTTCAATGGTCAAGGATCGCAAATTCTGCTGCAAACCGGCACCATCGCCGAAACCATCACGTTGACGCCTAGCTTTGCGACCACGGCGGGGGTGGACGTTACGCCAGCCTCACCAAAAACTCTGCAATTTACCATTCCTTCCTCGGCGCCCGTGTTGGAGAGCGTACAGATCGGCAACACAACATCATCCAGCTTTACGCTGCAACTCGTAGGCTACTCCACCACCCGGGACCTCAACTCGCTCAATGTCACATTCAACCCGGCGTCCGGCTTTAATTTGGCCACGACGCAGTTCACGATCGACGTGAGCCAGCCGGCGAAGGTTTGGTTCCAAAGCTCCGCCTCGCTGGCATTTGGAGGCCTGTTCCAAATCAACGTTCCTTTTAACCTTACTGGTACTGTCCCTGCCAATCAGACCCTGCTTGATACGATTGCCTCGGTTTCGGCGACGATCGGAAACAGTATCGGGACGTCGAACTCCCTACAGGCCAACGTCCAGTAGAAATGGCTGGTTCTTGCGGGAAGCGCGTTACATAATAGGGGTGGACGTTACATCCGGACCTCTGTATCGTAAGCTACTCACTGGAAAGGGCTAGGGCACCCTTCGTACTAGTACGGTTCCGAAGTGACAGGTCTTGCAATCATCGGGGTTACACCCTAAGATGGTGAAGGTTTCAACTTAAGAGACTTCTTCGGATATTTTAGGAGGTGTGAGTGACTCACAAATTTAATCGGATCGTTCTTTTTTCGGCCTGCGCAACTGTGATATCGATGTTCACAGCGGCGGCCGCATCCTGCCCTAGCGGCGATACCTTGGCGCAATTGGAAACTCTGGGTTCTTGCCAGATTGGCGACAAGATCTTCTCGGACTTCACCTATATCGGCAGCGCGACTGGCGGAGCAACTCAAGTCACCGCTGGCGGCATCGTTGTCGATACGGTTGGTCCTGGGCAAGATGTCGCGGGTCCTAACTATGGACTGGAGTTCAACGGTTCCTGGACCGCGGACAACGGCCAAACGAGCGATGGCACCATCGGCTTCGAAGTAACCGTGATCAACGGCGCGGGAATGGAAATTACCGACGCAGGTTTGGCGCAGACTTCTGGCGTCTTCGGCGGTGGCGTAGCCAGCGTTTCCGAGCAAGGCTGCAGCGGCACAGGTTGCACTCCCGGAACCTGGGCAGTTCTAACATTTCAGGACACGGGCAACGATGTGGCTTCGGCCGACAACCCGCTTCCCGCTCCCACTGGCACGGTGACGGTGTCGAAAGACATCAACGTTGTTGCACCGACCGGCGGGTTCGCTTCTATCTCGCTCGTCACCGACACGTTCTCGCAAACAGCAGTGCCGGAGCCCCGCGCTCTGTCGTTGTTGCTTGCTCTTGGTCTCGTGGCCGGTTTTGCTTTCCGGAAGAAGCTTCAGGGCGCAGGCGCTTAAAGCTACTTCTTCTTTCTCCGTTCTATTTACACGCAGGTCTGGATACCCGGGCCTGCGTTTTGTTTTGTGTGAAGTCTCCCGCCAGCACCCCCTCCCGGCGAACGCAACAGCCCGCCCTCTGAGGCTCCAGATCCACTACATCTTTCCATCCCGCTCATCGCGTAAGCGGGCGTTTGAGGCGCGGCAATGCCGATGCCAGGACGAGCGCCGCACCGGCCAAGAGCAATGTGTCCGCGAGGTAATTTAACGCTTCATTGATCTCCAGCATCGATCCGCCGCGGGCGAGGATCAAACTGACCAGATAGAGGAATAAAGTAAGGGCCGTCATTAATGCGCCAATCCAGGCTGCGGCTGTCCGGGATTGTCTGTTCAGGGCCAAAGCGAGTCCCGCGGCCAATAGAATCGCTCCGGCGAGGTATCCCCATAGGCTGGGGAATGGAACCCACCCCGGCGTCATCTTTTCCAACGGAATGCCGGGCGCAAACGCCGGATGAAGAAGCTGTTCCACGCCAAAAAAAATCGCAGCAATCGCTATGACGATGCGCCCAAATAAAATCATCCATCTCGATTGTTGCGGCGACGAGGCGCGACTGTGCAGTCCAGCGAGAGCCCATCCGCCCGCGGAAAAAGAGAGATCTCTTAGCAGGAAGGCCCACGCGAATCGATCTTTGGGATTCGCGAGCGCAGACGGTAGATAAATCATGCAGACAAATAGCAAGAACATCAGTCCGAGCAGGGTGGACGACAGGCGTACGAACTTCCTCACAGTAAGACTGGTGGCGGCCGCGAGCAGCGCGCATCCGACAAAATACGGCCAGAACCAGCGCGCCGGCATCCAGGAAGGCACCACGTTCTGGACAAACTCGGGACCTCGGAAATGCTCGGGCGCGAATATAGCAAGTGAAACGGCGATGAAGACACCGCCCAAGGCGATCAGCTTATCCCAGCCGCGAGCAGCGCCAATCTCTGTGCGAAGTATAAAAACTCCGGCGACAAGATAGATCAGCCCGGCAAAACCCATCCAGAAATTTGTCGACGAAAGCATCAGAACCAGTTTCGCGAGGGTGCTACGACAGAGATTATATCCCGGTCGCCGAGAGTCACCGCTGGCTGTCAACGGTCTCTCGTGAGCCACCCCGCGGAAAGGTCGCTCGGCCGAATAGTTTTTTTGCGGGTGATCCCGGCGGGTGCGTGGTTCTTCAGCCGGCGTTGCGGCTAACGCGGGTTTCGCCGACCAAGTGGCCCGGTAACCGTTAGCTGAGCCTGCCCAGAAGCTTCTTGATGCTGGGCTCTAAGGTTGTCCCGGGATGTGTGGCCAGGGCTCTGAGGAGTTCTTTCTTGGCCGCCGTTTGATCTCCCTTTTGAAGCAGGGCCAATCCCAGGTGGTAGTGGAAAATCGAGAACGTCGGGTATCTCCGTACCAGGTCGCTAAACATTCGAATGGCAGTATCGCGCTGGCCCTTCCTGAGGTACACGTATCCGAGCGTGTCGGAGAAGCCTGGCTGGCCTGGAGATTTGTTGAGAGCCTTTTCGACGAGTTTCTCGGCCTGATCCAGATCGCCGTGGTCGGAAAGAAAATAGGCCGCGTTATTCAGCGCGGGCGCGTTGTCGGGATGAGCCCTGACAATCTGAAGGTACAGCGCCTTGGCCTCATCGGTGCGGCCGGCTCGGGTGAGGGCGTCCGCGTAAACCAGTGCAGGTGTAGCCTCGTTCGGCGCCAGCTCGTGGGCCTGCTGATAGAACAGCAGGGCGTTTACCTGGTCGCCCTTCGCCTGGTAGACCTCGCCCAGGCGGAAGTGCAAAGGCGCCGATTTCGGATCCTGGGCAAGCAGGCTCTGGAACTCGGTTATCGCGAGAGAATAGTTCCCTCCAATGGCCGTAGTTTCCGCAAGCTCGCCTCGCAGTACGGGAGAACCGGGCGATTGCTTCAATGCTTCCGTCAGGGTTTCCTGAGCTTTGGCGTACTGGTGCAGACCCACGTAGGCAGCTGCCAGACTGGTGACCACGCTCGGATCGCTCCCCTTTTGACCGCTGTCCTGGCGCAATTCCTCCAGCGTATCGGCGGCCTCGCGATAGTTCGCTTGCTTCAGGGCCAGAAGGCCCAATTGCAAACGCGCGTCGGTATCTTTAGGAGACTCCTTGATCAATTGCTCCAGAACGTTTCGCGCCTTTACTGCTTCGCCTGTATTGGCCAGGCTCCAGGCCTGCAGAAGCCGAGCGCGCCGGTCGGTAGGCCGCAGCGCCACCACTGCGTTGGCCGCCTGGAGCGCTTCCGCGGGCTGCTGCCGCAGGACATAAAGTCTGCTCAGCTCATATTGCGCGGCGGCGAAATCCTTCCGCTCCCGCAGGGCTTCTTCAAACTGCGCACGGGCCGCCGCCAGATCTCCCTTCAGAACATATGCCCGGCCCAAATTCAGCCGGAGCGGTGGATCCAGCTCGTTGGGATGGCTGCTGAGCAAATTTTGCAGAATTTGCACGGCTTCGGTGGCGCTGGCAGGTTTTCCGGTATTGATGAGCAAGTCCGCGCGCATGCGCAGCGCGATCTCATCTTTTGGATTTTCCCGGAGGATCTGATTCACTTCGCGCATCGCGTCGTCGTACTTGGCGGAAGCCAGCAGAGCGGCCATGGCTCTTTTCTCGAGTCCGGCTTTGTCCTTGGGATTGCTCTGCTGAGCCGCCTGATAGTACTTCACCGCCTGCGGATAGTCTTTTTCGGAGAGGTAGAAATCGCCTACTCGAAGTTGCGCTTCGGGGAAATCCTTAGGATCGTCTAATAGTTTCTGCAGCGTTTCCCTCACGTCGCTGGGCTTTTTTACCCGCTCGTAGTGACCAGCCAATTGCAAGATGTAGGTGGCTTGCTTGGGATTGTTGGCCACTTTGAGTTTCAGGATATTCTCGGCGTCGGCCGCACGGTTGGCATCGAAGTAGAAATTGTATAGAACGTCGTAAATTGGGCCGTAGGTCTTCTCGCGCGAAACGAGTTCCAGAGCATTTTTTTCGGCTTCGGGATATTGGCCATTCTCCAGAAGGATCTGAATCAGTGCAGTGGTCACCTGCGGATTCCACGGCCGTCCCAGCAGAGCCCTCCGGAAATAGGCAATCGCCTCCTGGGGCTTGCGGTCTTCGTGCGCCAAGAAACCTTTCTCCCGTAATCCCTCAAAGGAGCTTGGATCTCTGGCGAGAAGCTCAGTGGAAGTCTGTTGAATCTGCTTGTAGAGCCTTTGGGGCCGCTTTGCATCCCTCAAATAGTACTCCAGACAGATTCCCCCGAATTTCTCTTTGACCTCAATGTTGTTGGGAAGCAGTTGGGAAGCTCGAAACAGAGCGTTGTAGGCGTCCAGGGGTTTGTCCAGTTTGATCTCGGCGAGCCCAAGACGATAGTACGCTTCGCCGTAATTTGGATCCTTCTGGACCGCGTTCCGGTAGTTGATGGAGGCATCCTCGTACTTACCTTGATCGAAGAGGATATTGCCCTTCTCTACGTAACCGCGTTTGGTGGTGCAGGCGGTAATCGCCAGCATCATTATGCACACTACAGCCGCTTTTTTCATGTTTCTTGCTCCTTCGGCATTGCTTCCTGGCATGCCTCGGAATCCGCGCGATGCGGATCGATCCAAGTTCAGTCCGATGCTATATCTCTTATGATAATGCCTCTTCCATTGTGAAGCGTTCCTCTGATAATGGAAGGCGACGAAATGACCAAAAAGGTCGCTCCACGGGTACTAGTACCATGGAGCGGACGCGCCGTCAGCGTTTCCCGGGAACCCGCCTGACGTTCATTTTCGCGAAAATTGGGGCAGCAATCTTCGAACTTTTGAAACCCACTCCTGGCGGGAAACTTGTTCCCCGGGCAACGGGCGTTGCAGTGTAAAGGGGGCGGCGATGCCAGTTGGACTGGTGCGTCCGTTCCCGTTATTGGGGTGGGGATGAGCCGCTGCATTGCTAATCAGCACAACACGCATGCCCGGGTTCACCCCCAACAGCGTCTGCACTGTGCGCACGGCGCCGGGCAGCTCCGGATTGAGCACCAGGGTTGTAATCGACAGATCCAGTCGCTTGGTTAGGGCCATCGCTTGCCGGCAATGCAATGCGGGGACCGCCTGGCACCCCAATTCTGAGAACACGTCGCCAAGCCACATCAGGAACCCTAAATCATGGTCGACGATGAGGGCGAGGGACGAGCGGTAGACGGCAGTCACGGGTTGTAGGTTGGCAATGTCAAATCTTGCGCTTTCGCACGGCATACAGGCCGGCGGTACGGAATTCATGCTGCTTGGATTCTATGGCGATGCCCCTGCCTTCGCTGCGAACGACGCGTCCCTTCATCATCAGCCTGAGGGAGCACACGCCATTTAGCAGGCAAGGCCAGCTTAGCACTACTTCAATGGAGCCGGAGAAAGGCTCCTGCGCCTGGCGCTCGGCCACTTCAAAGAGCACACCCGTGCTGCTGATGTTGCAGGTCTGGCCGGATCCGTGAAGTTCGTTTTTGCCCAACAACCTGTATTCCACTGCCAGCGCGAGCGGAAAGCGTTGGCGTGAGCGCCGTTCCAACTTAGACGTGTCGAATGGCAGCGCCGCCATCGGTGCGACTGACATACTTCCTCCTGAGTGCCCACGAACAAAATGGATAGATCTTTATACCATCGGTGAGAGGACGGGTCAATGAAAACTCCCGGCGGACGAATCCAATAGTTTTCGCTCGTATCTTTTATGTCACCTTTGCGTCTTATTCTTTTATGTCACCTTTGCGTCTTATTCTTTCGCGCGTCACTCCCGCGCCACGAATGGCGTCTCACCCGTGGAGTTTGCGGTGTGGTTTAACGTGCTGATAACATGGTGGCCGAAATTTCCAACAACTTCGCCAGGAGGTGGTTCTCATGAATCCTACTCGTAGAGGTTTCCTCAAAGCGGGAACCGGCGCAGTGGTCGCGTCGGTGCTCGGATTCGATGTCAAAACCGCTTACGCTCAGGCCCAGGAACTCAAGATAGCCCGAACCACGGAAACACGTTCCACGTGTCCGTATTGCTCGGTGAGTTGCGGCATAATCATCCACACTCTGGGCGACCAGGCCAAGAACGTCACCGCGCAGGTGGTGCATGTAGAAGGCGATCCGGATCATCCCATCAACCGGGGCACGCTGTGTCCCAAGGGCTCGTCCCTGATGCAGGATATCTTGAACGATCGGCGTGTTCTGAAGCCAAAAGTTCGGCGTCCGGGGTCGGATCACTGGGAGGATATTTCCTGGGAGCAGGCTTACGATGAAGTGGCGCGCCACATAAAGAAGACGCGCGACGAAACGTTCATCACCACCGACGCGCAGGGCCGCACCGTGAATCGCCTGGAGAGCATCGCCTGGAACGGCGGCTGCACCGACACCAATGAATTCAATTTCCTGGCTGTCAAGACCATGCGCAGCCTGGGAGTGACATTTATAGAAAACCAGGCCAGGGTTTGACACGGCCCCACGGTCTCCAGTTTGGGGCCAACGTTCGGAAGAGGGGCCATGACGAATGGCTGGATCGACATCAAGAACACCGACATGATGTTGATCATGGGAGGCAACCCGGCCGAGAATCATCCGTGCGGGTTCAAGTGGCCGGTGGAGGCCAAGCGGCAGCGTAACGCGAAGATGATCGTGGTGGATCCGCGCTACACGCGAACCGCCGCCGTGGCCGACCTGTTCCTGCAGATCCGCGCGGGCTCGGATATTGCATTCCTCGGTGGAGTGATTCGTTACGCGCTGGAGAATCAGCGTGTTGCGAAAGATTATCTCGTCAATTACACGAATGCGGCGTTTGTGATTCAGGACGGCTTTAAACTGCCGGAAGACGGGCTGTATTCGGGATATGATGCAACCGCCCAGACCTATAACAAAGCCACTTGGAATTACGAAGAAGGCGGCAACGTCACGGGAAAGCGGTGGCTGCGGATTCACCGGCCAAGGTGGTTCCGGCTGCGGCAACTGCAAATGGTCAAGCGCCGCCCACTCCCGGCCTGCCTCCCAATGTGGCCTATGACACTGCGCTCGAGCATCCGCGCTGCGTGTACCAACTTCTGAAGAAGCAGTATTCGCGTTACACGCCGGAGATGGTGGAGCGCATCACGGGCATCCCGAAGGATCAGTTCCTGAAGGCCGCCGATCTGTTTACGTCTATCCGCAAGGATGGCGATACCAAGAAGGTGGCCACGATCATTTACGCCGTCGGCTGGACGCAGCACACGTTTGGATCGCAGATTATTCGGACGGCCGCGATGCTGCAATTGCTGATGGGCAACGTGGGGCGCGCGGGTGGCGGCGTGAACGCGCTGCGCGGGCACTCCAATATTCAGGGCGCCACCGACATGGCGGGCATCTTCGACAATCTTCCGGGCTATCTGAAGGTTCCTACGCCTGGCGATCAGAACTTCGCGGGCTGGATGAAACGCATCACACCCACAGCATCGAAACCCAAGGAGTGGGATTCCTGGAACTATTGGTCGAACACGCCGAAGTTTGCCGTTTCGTTCATGAAAACGATGTACGGCGACGCGGCCACTAAGGAAAACGATTGGGCCTATAACTACCTGCCGAAAGTGGACCGCGAATATTCCTGGGTGCATATCTGGGACGACATGTATCGCGGCAAGGTGAAAGGCTTGCTGGCTTTCGGCATGAACGGCGTGGCCATCGGACCCAATTCGCAGAAGAACATCGACGCGCTCAAGAAGGCCGATTGGCTGGTGGTCTGCGACATCTATCCCGACGAGACCAGCGGCTTCTGGCAATCGCCCGGCATCACGACGGACGACATGAAGAACATCCAGACGGAGGTCTATCGTCTGCCAGGCGCGGGCTTCGCCGAGAAGGACGGCACCTTCGTCAATTCGGCGCGCTGGCTGCAATGGAAGTGGGCGGCCGTTCCGCCTCCCGGCGACTGCAGGCTCGATCAGGAAATCCTGGCGCAAATTTTCCTGAAAGTGCGCGAGCTGTACAAAAAGGAGGGCGGCAAGTTCCCGGACGCTATCCTCAATCTCACATGGAACTATGTCGACGCGAAGAATCCATCCCTCTCCGATATTGCCAAGGAACTCAACGGCCGCGCGCTGGACGATCTAGCCGATCCGGCCACCAAGCAAGTCACTCTCAAGGCTGGCCAACAGTTGCCAGGCTTTGCGTCTTTGCGGGACGATGGCTCTACTTCATCCGGCAACTGGCTTTTTTGCGGCTCCTGGACAGAGGCCGGCGCGCTCATACAACGGCGCGGCACCGACGACGAGTCCGGCCTGGGAATTTATCCCAACTGGGCGTGGTCCTGGCCGATGAACCGGCGCGTATTGTATAACCGCGCTTCGTGCGATCTGGACGGTAGGCCTTGGGATCCCGATCGCAAACAGGTTTGGTGGAATGAAGATCGGAAGCGCTGGGTGGGCAACGACGTCCCGGATTTCAAGGTCGACTCAGCGCCCAAAGATCGCATGGGCCCGTTCATCATGAACCCCGAAGGCACCGGCCGCATCTTCGTGCCGCTGGCCGGGATGGCGGACGGTCCGTTCCCCGAGCACTACGAGCCGTTCGAAAGTCCGATCGCGAATCCGCTGCATCCGCAGCAGTCGAATAACCCGGTGGTGAAGAAGTACACCACGAACATGGATAAATACGGAACCGCGGGCGAGGGCTACACCATCATCTGCACCACCTATCGCCTCACTGAGCATTATCATTACTGGACCAAGAATAATCCGATGAACGTCCAGTTGGTTCCCCAAATGTTCGTCGAAATTCCCGTGGAATTGGCCGGCGAGCTGGGTATCCAGGGCGGGGAAATGGTGAAAGTGACGAGCGCTCGCGCCTCTTATCTTGCGAAGGCGATGGTCACCCGCCGCATCCGACCCATGACTATTGATGGCAAGAAGGTTTATCAAATCGGCATTCCAATTCATCAAGGCTTCCGCGGCATTCAGGAGGACGCCGGCCGCGTGCCGCGCAGCATTGCGAACCTGCTGTCGCCAACCGTGACCGATCCGAACGCGTACACGCCGGAATTCAAGGGCTTCCTGGTGAAGCTGGAGAAAGCATAAATGGTTGCCACTCCCTCACGGTCGTGGTTCAGTAAGCGGCGGAAAGCATAGCCATGGCAAACGGACCACTGCAAATCAAAGCGATTTCGGGGCACGCGGGAACGGTTCCGGGCAAGAACACTTCGCGCGATTACGATGTCTGCAAGCTCGTCGACGTCACAACTTGCATCGGATGCAAAGCCTGCGAGGTGGCGTGCCTGGAATGGAACGGCTATCCGTTCCGGGAAACCGTTTTTGACAACACCTACCAAACCATGCCGGATACAGAGTGGAATTACTACAATCTGATCCGGTTCAACGAATTTACCGACGAGAACGGCAACTTCAGTTGGCTGATGCGCAAGGATCAGTGCATGCACTGCGCGGATCCGGGCTGTTTGCTAGCGTGCCCGGCGGACGGCGCCATCGTGCAATATACCAACGGCATCGTCGATTTCCAGCAGGACAATTGCATCGGCTGTCAGTATTGCGTGACGGGCTGCCCGTTCAACATCCCGAAGTTCAACCCGACCACGAAGAAAGTCTACAAATGCACGCTGTGCTCGGATCGCGTGGGCGCGGGGTTGGAGCCGGCCTGTATCAAAGCTTGTCCCACCGGATGCTTGCACTTCGGCACCAAGGACGACATGAAGGATTTGGCCCAGACGCGCGTGGCGCAGCTTCACGAGCATACGTCGCACAAGGACGCGGGGGTGTACGATCCGCCGGGAGTGAGCGGCACGCACGTCATTTATGTGCTGCACGACATCAATCATCCGGAACGCTATGGAGGTTTGCCCAAAGATCCACGCGTCCCGTGGATGGTCCGCATCTGGAAGGGCCCGCTGAAGTGGCTGGGCAGCTTTGCGATGGCCGCCGGGATCGTCGGCGTGGCGGCGCACTATCTGCGCTTCGGACCGAAGGAAGTTGAGCCGGAGCCTGACCAGAATAGTGAGATCAAGGGGGCCGGGAAATGAGCACCATCGCCACTGTTCATCAGACGCCTCACGCGGGAGAGCTGGAACGCTACACCTTCGCCGAGCGCCTCATGCATTCGTCCTCGGGCCTGACGTATCTTTACTGCCTCTTGACCGGTCTGGCCTTCTATTCACCACATCTTTATTGGCTCGCCTACATGCTGGGCGGCGCGCCGACATCGCGCTTCTGGCATCCCATCGTGGGTATCGGGTTCTTGCTCTGCACGCTGTGGATGCACAATTTGTGGAGCCGCGACATGGAGATCACCGAGGTGGACAAGCGCTGGCTCAACCACACGGAAGCCTACATTACCAATGATGAAGAGCGCACGCCACTTTCCGACCGCTTCAACGGAGGGCAAAAACTCTATTATTGGCTGGTGTTTTACGGCGCTTTCCTGCTGCTGCTCTCGGGTGTTTTTCTCTGGTTCCCCGAGTACATCCCACGCCAGGCCGCCTGGGTGCGCCGTGTGATGATTCTGCTGCATGAAGTGGCCGCGCTCGTCACAATCGGGGGATTCATCATCCACGTCTACATGAGCGTCTTCATGGTGCCGTACAGCATGACCGCGATCACCACCGGTTGGGTGACGCGCGCCTGGGCCAGGACGCATCATCGCCTGTGGTACCTTCGAATGACCGGCCAGAAGCCGTCGCAGGCCAACACCCAGGCCAACCCCCAGGAATGACAACGTACGATGCTCGAATTGCCCGAGCCGAGCACTTAACTGGCAAGTACCGCTCCTCCGCGCCTCTCCTTAATTTCTACGTAGAACTGGCGCGCTTCCAAGGGCCGGTTTTTTCCGAGCTCAAATCAAAGAGTGAGACGGATGTGCGAGCGCTGCTGTGCTTTTTTCCTGCGCTCATTCAACTGGTTTCGCGCAAGGGCACCCCGTTGCTAGCCGATTTCGCAGGGGAAAACCTGTGCGGCGCGGACGCCCAACTGAGTGTGTTGTCCGCGGCCTGGGAGGGCGGGGAAGCATTGGATCCCGCGGCCCGCTTTTATGCCCGCGTTCTTTTGCAGCCTTACGCCGAATACCTGGCGTCGCGCGGCGACCTGAACGCGAACGGCGCTGGACCCACCTGCCCATTCTGCAACGCGCGTCCTGTGGCGGGAGTATTGCGCGGCGAAGGTGACGGAGGCAAACGCTGGCTGCTGTGCGCGCTCTGTTCCACGGAGTGGCAGTATCGCCGCGTGCTATGCCCAGGCTGCGGCGAGGAGAACAAGGACAAGCTGCCGATCTACACGGCCGCCGAATTTCCAGCCGCGCGCGTGGATGCCTGCGACACCTGCCACACTTACATCAAGTCCATCGACCTTACCAAAGACGGCCATGCGATTCCGCTGGTGGATGAAATCGCGACGATTGCATTGAGCATCTGGGCCGACGAACACGATTATGCGAAACTCGAGACCAATTTACTGGGGATGTAGGCAAGAAATCGGCCGGCGGATAAACGTGGATAAACGCGGATAAGAAAACATATAGAATCTGCGTTGACCGGTCTTCGTCCGCCCAAACAGCCGTCCGAATTCGATATCATTGCCCGATATGAGCTTTCGATTGGTCCTTTTGGCGCTTGGTGTGTCTCGCTCGGGGCCCAATCCGCCAAGCCCGTTGCAGCCTGTGACCGCGCCTGCCTTGAGGGCTTCGTCAACCAGTATCTCGACGCACTGGTCGGGCGCAATCCTTACTCGCTGCCGCTTGCGGCCAAGGTCAAGTTCACCGAAAACGAACAGGTGATCCCGCTTGGCGAGGGAATCTGGGGCACCGCCAGCGGTCTGGGCAGCTACAAGCTCTACGTGGCCGATCCGCAGTCGGGCGAAGTCGGCTTCATCGGGACCCTCCGCGAGAACGATACGCCCGTGGCTTTCGCGCTGCGGCTCAAGATCGACCACCGGCTGATACGCGAAGTTGAGACGATTGTTATCCGCGACCCGGGTGCGGCGAAAGCGGTGGAAGCCTTGGGAGCGCCCGATCCGCTGATGGTCACCGCGCTGCCTGCTTCCGAACGCCGTTCGCGCGATGAGATGATCGCGATTGCGAACAAATATTCCGAGGGCATCGAGCACGGCAATGGCGCTCTGGTTCCGTTCGACCCGGAATGTAATCGCATCCAAAACGGTATCCAGACCACGAACAATCCGGCGCTCAAGCTGGATCCGAAGGACGCGTGGACTCCCATGTCGCTCGGTTGCAAAGACCAGATCGACACCAAGTTCTTCAGCTTCGTCCGCAAGATTTATCCACGCCGCTTCATGATCATCGACGAAGAGCGCGGCATTGTCTTCGGACTGTTCCTGTTTCACATTCCGGGTACCGTCACGTCGGTGGAGATTCCCGGCCATGGATCTGTCGCTATTCCGCTGCCCTATCAAGCCCCCACCACGCTCGACATCGCGGAGCTATACAAGATCGGGAACGGGAAGATCCGCAAGGTGGAGGCGCTGCAGACCAACGTGCCTTACGGAACACCCAGTCCGTTCCTGGGTGAGAAGTAACCGGAGACCAGAATGCGCAAAACATTTATCACTATCAGCATCGCGGCCGGATTGTTCGCCATGGCCGCACGCGCTGCTGAGCCTTCGTGCGATCGCGCGTGCCTGGAAGGCTTCCTGAACCAGTATCTGGATGCCATGGTGGCGCACGATGCGTCGCATTTGCCGGTGACACCCGCAGCCAAGTATTCCGAAGACGACGTGGTTCTCAAGCTGGGCGATGGGCTGTGGGCTACCGCCAGCGCGCGCGGCACATATAAGGAATATTTCGACGATCCGGAAGCCGGCCAGGTGGCTTTCTTCGGCACCATGAAAGAGAACGGCCACGGCATTGCGCTTGCGCTGCGTCTCAAGATTGAAAACCGGCGCATTAGCGAAGCCGAAAGCGTAGTAGTTCGCAATCCGCGCACGTTCGACATGATGGAGAAGGCCGGTGCTCCAGACCCGGTGTTGCTGGAAACGGTTCCGGAATCGGAGCGTTTAACGCGCACCCAGCTCACCGCCATCGCTAATCAGTATTTCGAAGCCATCGAGCAAGGCAACGGCAAGGTGGCTGCATTCGACGCCGATTGCAATCGTTTCGAGAACGGGATGAAAACTAGCGGCGTGCTGGGATGCTCGGCGCAGCTTGACACGCAAGTCTTCAACTACATCAGCCGGATTTTCCCGCGGCGCTTCCTGGTGGTGGATCCCGATCGTCAGGTGGTATTCGGCTTTTTCATGTTCAATCATCGCGGCGACGTGCTGTGGGTCAACTCGCCGGGTGAGGGCAAGCACGATATGATGGGCGCCGCCAAGCGTCCATTTAGTGTGGATGTCGGCGAAGCTTTTCGTATTAAAGACGGCAAAATTCGTAAGGTGGAGGCGCTCATGACAGCGCTTCCTTATGGCGCCAAGTCGCCGTTCGTGCCGCAGGAGTAGGTGTAAGGCTCACTCGTGGCCACTCAAGGCGACGGAAGGTCTTTGTTCACGGTATTCACACGATTGTGAACACGGCACGCAGGAGTGCGCGCGCCACGAACCGGTCGTGTCGTGTGGCCGCGCGGCTCACGATAGACTGAAGTGGTACGGCGCGCTGTAGCGCCCAATTCGCAAAGGAGCGATGGATGTCGATTCAAGAAGAAGCCGGTCTCATTTTGAAACTGTACGAACTGCGTCGTGAAGAGACGATGCGCAAGGCTCGCGATTGGTATTTTCGCGAGTTCAATCCGCAAACGATCGCGGACTTTAGGAGTGCGATATTTGGTGAGCATAGCGGCCATGTGCGCATGGTGATCACCTATTGGGACATGGCGGCGGCCCTGGTCAATCGAGGCGCGATCAACCTGGAGCTCTTCAATGATGCCAACGGTGAGCACATTGGAATTTTTGCAAAGATTGAGCCGCTGCTCGGCGAAATCCGAGCGGCATTTGGACCACAATACGCCAGCAACCTGGAAAAGCTGATCGATGCCACCCCGAACGGACGACAGCGCACCGCGGGAACGCGCGAGCAGATGAAAGCGATTCGCGCGCAAATGAACTCGCAAACCGCATAACCCGGTCCTCTGACGGAGGGGCCGTGAAAGCTTTCGTTACCTCGGCCCCGATCCACGCATCCAACGGACGTGCAGAGCCTTCTCCGGCAACTTCTGGCGTGGCTGCTCCACCTGGGGCTGTTCGGACCTCTGCTTCTCGGAATCGCCGATTCTTCCTTCCTTTTCCTGCCCTTCGGTAACGATCTTCTGGTTGTAATACTCACGGTTCGCGACCATGCGCATCTGGCACTCTATGTCGTGACTGCGGCCATTGGCTCTACGCTCGGGGTGCTTCTCCTGGATGCCGTCTGCCGTAAGGGCGGCGAAGAAGGATTGAAGAAGATGATGAAACAGAAGCGTCTTGAATATTTCAAACGCCGCATGTCGAATCAGGCTTCCGTCGCCATCGGGTTAGCGTGCCTGGCCCCGCCGCCATTTCCATTCACCCTGGTTATCGCCAGCGCCAGCGCATTTGCTTATCCTCGCCAGCGGCTGCTGGGCCTGGTTTTCATCGCGCGCTCGCTGCGATTCACGATTGTCGGCCTGTTGGCCATCCGCTTCGGCAGCGACATCCTGAGGATCGCCCGCGCACCCGAAACCACCTGGATTATGCTGGGATTTATCGTGCTATGCGTGCTGGGAAGCGTCGTGCAGGTAATGCAGTGGTTCCGGAGAAGCCGCAGGCTGGCATGAGGGCTCCGCTAAACTAAGAGGTGACGTCCCCGGCTCGGGACCGTAACTTCATGGATCAACCGAGCGAATTACAGTTAGAGGCCACGCGCGCAATTCCAGACCTTTCGCTTACCGCGATCGAGCAGCTCATGGTGGGATATCAACAGGCTGATGCCGCGGCGACCACCGCGCTGATCGAACAGCTTAGCCCGCAGCTTTACCGCTTCTTTGCGGCGCAACTGGGCAATCGGGACGACGCCAGCGACATGCTGCAGGATGCGTGGCTGCGCATACACCGCGTGCGGCACACCTATCGCCCGGGCGAGCCGCTGCTGCCGTGGGTCTACGCCATCGCACGCTGTGTTCGGGTGGACAGCTATCGCAAGCGGCGCCGCATTGCGGTGCGGGAAATCGTGGTTGAAAAGATGCCGGAGCCGATGGTCGCAAGTGAGGACTCCGCCGATCTTCTGCCACATTTTGAGCAACTCGTCGCCGATCTGCCGGCCAGCCAGCGCGAGGTACTGACCATGCTCAAGGTGAACGGCCTCAGCCTGGAGGAGGTTGCGCGGGCGACCTCGTCGAGCGTAGGATCAGTAAAACAAAAAGTGCATCGCGCGTACGAACGCCTGCGCGGCCTGCTCCAATCGCCGCGGGCGGGAAAGGGGCAGGGACATGACGAACGGTGAACCGATTGACACCGAGATGGACATGATCGTCGCTTCTCGGGAATTTCCGCCTGTTCCCCCGGATCGGCTGAAGCAGATCGAAGCCGCCCTAGTCGCCGATTTGAAGCCCGTCCGGCCACTGGCGTCCGACGGTGCCTATCTGGCCGGCCTGGCGGGGATCTTCATCGCGATCTGCATCGCCGGCGTCTACGCGCTTGGCCAGCAGGGTTGGCACGCACTCAGCGAATTTCAAAAGGCCGCCGTATTCCTGCCCCTGGCGGCAACTATCGCCATACTCGCTTTCTCCACGGTCCGGCAAATGAGGCCGGCCGCAAGGTTCGCACGTTCCAGCGCGCTGGTTTCAGGAACGCTCTTTATTGTGCTGCTCCTGATGATGGCTGCTGTATTTCACCCGGCGCCGGAAACCGGGTTCATCCGCACCTGCCTGATTTGTTTCCGGACCGGCTTGACGTATGCGATCCCGGCAGCTTTCTTCTTCGCCCTGCTGCTTTGGCGGGGCGCAGCCCTGTCGCCCGCCCTCACCGGGGCTGTCGCAGGCGGCCTGGCGGGGTTAGTCGGCTTGACCGTGCTTGAAATCCAATGTCCGAATTTAAACGTCTATCACATTGTGGTGGGACATGTTTCCGTAACATTAGTTTGTGTGGTCTTGGGTGCAGTTTTTTCCAGCGTGACACTGCGGAACGCTGGACATCGAATCATTAACCAGAGTGGCGGCTGATCCGGACACTCACGAAGTAAAGAAATCAAAAGGAGAGAAAATCATGAAAATTTCAAAAAGTTCCCTGGTACTCACGGCGGCCTTCACTGGCCTGTTGGGCGGCACTGCAGCTCGCGCGGCCACTTTGGCCAACGGCAGCAGGTCGGGCGCCGAGCTCACGTCCGCGAGTTCCGGCATCAGCCCCATCGCCGGGCAGGCTGCCGACAACCCTGTTGAAAAGCACGCTTGCAAAGGCCTGAACTCCTGCAAGGGCAAGGGCGGCTGCAGCTCCAGCGACAACGGTTGCAAGGGCAAGAACTCCTGCAAGGGCAAGGGCGGTTGCGCCACCGACGGTTCCAAGAAGTAACAAACCCGAGCCTGGGGGCGCGCGGAAACCGTGCCCCATTTCCCACCCGATAATCATGCCTGCCAATCGATTCAATGGACATACCGAGTACGGCATCGGGATCGGCCTGCGCGTTCCGCATTACCAGCACATCCTGGAGCGCAAGCCGGTGGTGGATTGGTTTGAGATTATTTCGGAAAACTACATGATCGATGGCGGGCGGCCGCTCGCGATTCTCGATAGCATCCTTGAGCAATATCGCGTGGTGCAGCATGGCGTGTCCATGTATTTCGGCTCGGCCGAGCCGCTGAATCGCGAACATCTGCGGCGTCTGAAGGCTCTGGTGAAGAGAACCAAGACGCCCTGGCTCACCGATCATTTATGCTGGGGCAGCGTGGATGGCCGCTATACGCACGATCTGCTTCCCATGCCCTACACCTTCGAAGCGGCGGAGGTGACGGCCCGAAAAGTTCGTGAAGCGCGCGATTTTCTGGAAATTCCTATCGCGGTAGAGAACGTAAGCAGCTATGCCGAATTCCACGTGTCTGAAATGACCGAGTGGGAGTTTTTGAGCGAGGTGGTGGAGAGGGCCGACTGCGGCGTGCTGCTGGACGTCAATAACATTTATGTATCGTCTCAAAATCACAGCTTTGATCCCTACGATTATCTGAATAGCGTCCCTGCCGGGCGCGTGGCGCAGATTCATATCGCCGGACACTCCAAGTTCGAGAAGTACATTCTGGACACGCACGATCATCCGGTGCTGGATCCGGTGTGGAAATTGTACGAGCACGCCATCCGGCGTGTTGGCCCGACAGCGACGTTGCTCGAATGGGACGATCGTATTCCTTCGTTCGATGAAGTTCACGCCGAGGCGCGAAAGGCCGAGCAGTTCATCGAGACTCCGGTGGTGGTGCGATGACCACCCTCTTGGAGTTTCAGCGCCGTGTCGCAGACGCGGTGATGAGCCCTCTGGACGCTTCCGTCAGCGTGGAGGCGAAGCGACTGGTGAAGCCTAACGACCGGCTGACGGCTACTGAACGCCTTAATATTTATCATCGGCAATATTGGTATCGGATTCTTGATTCGTTCAATGAGGATTTCCCCGGGTTGCGCGCGGTCCTGGGCGAGCGCGCCTTCGAGCGGCTGGCGCGCGCTTACTTGAACGATTGCCCGTCGCAGTCCTTCACCTTGCGCAACCTCGGTTCGCGTCTGGAGACATGGCTTCGGGAGCATTCCGAATTCGCGGGCAAGAATCTCGCACTGGCGCTCGACATGGTTCGCCTGGAATGGGCGCACATCGAAGCCTTCGACAATGCCGAGCGGAAGGCCCTGGGTCCCGAAGACCTGCTGGAGCTGGGTCCCGAATTAGCGCTCACATTGCAGCCCTATATCGGACTCTTGGATCTGCAATACCCAGTGGACGACTTGCGCGTCAAGGTGAACGAGAACCAGGAAGAGCACAACCGGGCAAGCAATGCGGTGAGCGCGCCCGCTCGCCATCAAATGCTGCGCCGGTATGCGCGGCTGAAGCCACAACAGATTTTCCTGGCGGTGCATCGCGTGGAGTTCACGGTTTATTACCGCAGGTTGGAGGCCAACGAGTTTCGTTTGCTTCGGGCTATCCAGCCAGGCCAAGCTATCGGCGCCGCGCTCGAGATGGTAGCGGACTTGGAGCCTCAACAGGTCCAGGCTTGGTTTGGGAATTGGGCCCAACTAGGTTGGCTTTATGCAAAAGATACAAAAGCTGTATGAAATGTTTGTGCGCGCGGCATCCAGTTTGGAGTCGCCGTTTCTGCTGATCGTTCGGCTTTACTGGGGCTGGCAATTCATGCAGACCGGCTGGGGCAAGCTGGGCGACCTGGGCAAAGTGAGCAACTATTTCGCCAGCCTCGGCATTCCAGAACCGGCATTGAACGCGTTCTTCATTTCGGGGCTCGAATTCGCCGGCGGCATCCTGCTAGCTGTCGGCCTGGGCTCGCGCTTGATCTCGTTCCTGCTGGCGGCCGACATGGCGGTGGCGTATTACGTCGGCGATCATGACGCTCTGCTATCCTTCTTCTCCGACCCGGATAAGTTTTACGCCGCTGCGCCTTTCACCTTCCTGGTGGCATCGCTGATCATCCTGATTTTCGGCCCAGGAAAACTTGCGCTCGACACGCTTCTCGCCAGACGCGTCGGACACCGCGCTCCAACATCTGAAGCGACGGTCACGGCATAGCTGGATCCGGCTGTCGCACTCGATCGCGGATAATGTTTTGCATGGTTCTTGCGATTTTCAAGTACGATGTAAAGCCCGGCCGGCTGGCGGACTTCCTGGCGAAACTTCAGGCGGCGGCCAACCCGAAGTTCAATAGTCCGGCGATGCCGCGGTCCGTTCGATTATTTCGCAGCACGGTACCGGGCCCGGACACTGGCCCCGTGTTTCTACACCTCGAATATTCCGATATGGCCGCGTATGGCGCGAGAACGGAGTTTGAGAACAGCAATAGCGAATGGAAGAAGCTATTTGCCGCTGAGCCCGATTCTCCAGAAACCCTGGTCTCGGTGGAACTGCTGACCGAACTGCAATGAGGCTACCGAGCGCTGGTTAGGCGCGCGCGATAGTCGCTCCCCACTCGTCCGGGCTGAGATCCCGGGCGTGCTGGGAGAAAATCCACAAGTGTCCTTCCAGATCCTCCACCGCATATTGCAGCTCACCGTAAACCGTTTCGTGCAGTTCCTCGACGAGTTTGGCGCCGGCTGCTTTCGTGTTCTCGTAGTGCGGGCGCACCGGATCGACGAAAACCGTCAGGGACTGGGTGCGGGCGCCGAGTTCGGCAGGGCTGGACTGGCCGGGCCGTGCGCTGGACAGCATGACGTAGGACTGGCCGAGGTGCATCTGCGCCCCGCTGACGGGATCGCCGTATCGGAAGTGCTCGGTAAAGCCAAAGGTCCTGCTGAGCCAAGCCAGCGCGGCGACAACGTCGCGATAAACAATGTGCGGCAGCACGCTATCGGTGGGTACGGTGCGATTCCGCATCACGTTCATCTCCTTTAAACAGCTATCTGACGTAAGCAGGCAGGCCCTGCAACTCAGATTCCTCTACTTTGACCCAGCCGCCGTCGAACGCTTGCACCACGCTTCCTTCGAGGAACCAGCTCTTGGGTGCGTGGCCGCCCCACAGGGCCTGGCGGCGAGGATCGTGCAACTGCCAGCGGATCGGTTCGAAATCGGGATCGACACTCAGGTAGTCGGAAGTATAAAGCTCGATGCGGTGCCCGTCGGGGTCGCGGAGATACAAGAAATAAGCATTGGTGATGCCGTGGCGGCCGGGGCCGCGCTCGATGCGGTCGGTCTCAAATGCGCCCGCAAGGATATCGCACAATTGCGAGATGCGCGCGCCATCGGGCAGCCAATAGGCGAAATGGTGCAGGCGCGGTCCAGCGCCGTTGGTGGTGGCGAGATCGTGCGCGTGCCCTTTGCGGTGCATCCAAGTAGCCCAGATGCGGCCGTCATCGTCTTCCGTGGATTCGGTGAGACGAAAGTCCAAATGCTTTTGGTACCACTGGGAAAGTTGCTTTACTTGGGGCGACAAGACATTGATGTGATCGATGCGCTGGATGCCGGGGCCGCGGTGCAGATCGAAGCGCTGCAAGCAGCCAGGGATGCTTCACCGATTCGTAGTAGAACGCGATGGGAAACCCGAAGGGATCTTGCAAACGCAGGATGCGCGGGCGGTCGCGCTCGGTTTCCCAACGATACAGCAGTCCCTCGGATTGAGCGATAGCGGCGATCTCATCGAGCGCTGCTTCCGAGCCGGCTTTGTAGGCTAGTTGCTTTACGCCAGGCTCGGGGCCGAGCTCCAGCTTCAGGCTCCATTCGCGATCTTCGACGCCGCGGAGAAAGAGCGCGCGATCGTCTTCATGCACCACGTTGAAGCCCAGCAGATCGACGTAGAAATGGCGCGATGCGGCTAAATCGCCGACCGACAGGACGACATGGCCGACGCGAATGACACGGGGAAAAACAGACATTCTTAACCTCTTCCGAATTTGGGAATGGCGTGCGATCCGAGCGGAACCGCGATGTGCTTCAGCTCGGTATAAAACTCGAACGAATGCTCGCCGCCCTCGCGATGCGTGCCGCTGAACTTCAGGCCGCCGAAGGGCGTCGGAAGATGGCGCACGTTGTGGCTGTTGATCCACGTCATGCCGGCTTCAAGCGCCAGAGCCATGCGGTGCGCGCGCGCTACGTCGCCGGTCCAAACGTAGGATGCGAGCCCGTACTTCACGTCGTTGGCTTTGGCCAGCGCATCGGCTTCGTCCTTGAACGGGATGGCGGTCAGCACCGGTCCGAAGATTTCCTCCTGAGCGATCCGCATGTGATTTTCGCCGGTGAACAGGGCGGGGGAGACGTAGTTGCCTTCCGAGCCCACGCGCTGGCCACCGGTGATCAGCTTGGCGCCTTCTTTCTTTCCGATGTCGATGTAGCCGAGCACGCGGTCGCGATGTTCAGGATGAATGAGCGGGCCAACTTCGGTGTTGGGATCGAGCGGGCTGCCGACTTTGACTCGCGCGGCGCGGCCAGCCAACGCCTGAGTGAATTCTTCGAAGACGCACTCTTCGATGAGAGCTCGCGAATTGGCAGTGCAGCGCTCGCCGTTAAAGCTGTAGATCTGGAAGACGGTGGCGTCCAGGGCGCGATCGAGATCGGCGTCGGCGAAGATGACGGCGGGCGACTTGCCTCCCAGCTCGAGCGACAAGCGCTTCAGTTGATCGGCGGCGGTCTTCATCACGATAGAACCGGTAGTAGTTTCGCCAGTGAAGGTGATGAGGGGGACTAACGGATGAGCCACCAGTGGAGCGCCCGCTTCTTCGCCGAAGCCCTGGACAACGTTGAACACGCCGGGGGGCAGGTCGGCCTCTTCGAAAATTTGCGCGAGCTTCCAGGCGGTGAGCGGCGACCACTCGGCCGGCTTCAGGATCACGGTGTTGCCGGTGGCAAGCGCCGGGGCGATGCGCCAGGTGGCGAGCATCATGGGGGCGTTCCAGGGCGTGATGATACCGCACGGACCAACCGGGACCCGCAGGCTGTAGTTGAGCCACTCGCTATCCACCGGGTATGTGCGGCCGTCCATGGCCTTCTCAGCGTATTCGGCGTAGAAGCTGAAGTTTTCGGCGGTGCGTGCGATTTGCGCGCGAACGATCTTCAGCGCCTGCCCCGCGTCCAGGCATTCGATAGTGGCCAGCTCGTCGCCGTGCTTTTCGATCAGGCTGGCGATTTTAAGCAGATACTTTTTGCGATCTTTGGCCTTGCCGTGGCCCCATTTTTGAAACGCCGCGTGAGCCGCCTTGGCTGCGCGATCGATATCTTCGGAGTGTCCGCGCCAGGCGCGAGCCAGCACACGGTTGGTGGAAGGATCCAGCGTCTCGAATGTTTCGCCGCGCGCGCCGTCGGTCCACTTGCCATCGATGTAATGCTGCACTGTGGTGTTGGCGAGCTTGGAACGGATCTGCTCGATGAATTCCGGGGTAATGCCGGCTACCGGTGAGGCCGTAGTCATGAGTCCATATTAGCGACTCGCTTATCGCTCGTCGCGGGGCTAGGGGTTGGGGATTGGGGGCCAGGCACGGTGGGCGGAAAGCGAGCATTTGTCTGGACAACACAGTTACACGTATACTGTGTAAGTGAAGAACATCACTCTGAGCGTCGAGGAAAAGGTGCTGGCTGCGGTTCGCCGCCATGCCGCGGAACGTAACTCTAGCGTTAACGCTTTGGTCAGGGACTACCTGACCAAGCTCGCCGCCCATGAGAATCGGGCAGATCAGGCTCGGGCACGATTGCGCCAATTGAGCGAACAATCCACGGGCAGGCTGGGAAAGAAAACGTGGTCCCGGAACGATTTGCATGACCGCTGACGTCTTCCTGGACACAAACGTCCTGGTTTATGCCGCGCTGGGAACAGGCAAGGAGGCGCCCAAGCGTAAGCGCGCCCTTGAGCTCATTGAAGCGGAGGACTTCGCCACTTCAGCTCAAGTGTT
Source organism: Bryobacterales bacterium (assembly GCA_963747945.1). Classification (GTDB taxonomy): domain Bacteria; phylum Acidobacteriota; class Terriglobia; order Bryobacterales; family Bryobacteraceae; genus Palsa-89. Next base: position 249,668 of record CAVVHB010000016.1, on the reverse strand, counting down.
ACAAGAGTTCTTTGTAACCGTAGTAAGAAAGGCCGCGCGCCCGCTCTCCGCGGAAATCGCTTTAGAGTGGATTGAGCAGTTTACCGCGTTCCCTTGCCAAGCCATTGACGAGCAACTTGTGAGGATCGCGATAGAGCAATCAGAGCGATTCAGGATCTCTTATTGGGACGCGGCAATACTTGCCGCGTCCGAGGCGTTGGGGGCGGAGACCGTTTACTCCGAAGATCTCAATGCTGGACAGCGATACGGGCGAGTACGAGTGGTGAACCCATTCGCTTGAGCGTAGGTTCAGAGGGCACTTAGTAGCGACTTCTGCTGATTCAGGCGGTCGGCGCGGGCGTGGGCGAAACGCTCGATGCCTTTGAAAATCGATTCCTTGTCGAGGTGGGCTTCAGCGATTACCTCCGGCTCCAGGCCGCCGGTGAGCCACTGATTGTCCCAATCGGACGTGAGCGAGTAGGCATCGGTCAAAGGGCCGACATCGCGCAAAGGCCACACGCGGCGCGTGCCGGTGGAGACCACCATGAGATCGTAGCGGGCTTCGGGGGGCAGGACGGAGTTGCGATACGCCTCAGGCTGCCGGTCGAACAAATCCTCGCTGATGGCGGCGATCACCTTTACGTTGATTCCGGCCTGCTCCAGGCGAGGCAGAATGTTGACCAGGTTCACGGTAGAGCTGGAGCCCTGAACGACAATGTAGCCGTGCCTGGGCTTATCCGGTGTGAAATCGCGAATTACATAGAAACCCTTGGCGGCGGCTTTGAGATCGGTGTCGGCGAACTTGGAGCGGTCGGCAACCGGAAAATCGGGGCGCGCCACTTCGATGGAAATGATCCCGACTTTTGGATCGCGCGCGGCAATCTCGGCGGCGGCGAAGTAGCCCGCTGCAACATCGTTGTAATCCCAGAAATGCAGATGAATGGTCTGGCCGCGCGGGAAAAGCTTCCATACTTGCGTGGCGAATATGCCGAAATGCGTGCGGCCGTCGGCGGCGGTCTCCGGTCCCGAATGTCCCGCGAGAATATGCAGCACGCCCATGCGGAATTTGCTGTCCTGGTTCTGCTGGCTCCAAACGCGCGCGGGAGTGTACATGAGGGGCGTGAACGCGCCATAGGTGCCGCTCAGCGCCCAAACGCCGGCGAACTTTTCGGGATCGACACTGGCGCTCTGGCTCACCAGGCCGATGGCGGTAGACACATTGCCAGCTTCCTGGATAGCGGCCTTGATGCGTGTGCCGAGCGGATTGGTCTCCGGGTCATAGTGGCCCCACAGGCTTCCGTGTTCCACGTTGATGGATTCCGACAGGTCGGCAGCTAGCGTGATGAAGCGGCTGTCCGTGACGTAGTTCATCCACTTGATGATTTCCGAAATGGCGCGGCGGGAGCCGGCTACTTCGCCCGGCTTGCGGAAGAGCGCGATGGAGACCTGCTTCTCGGCGCCCGAGATGCGATTCTTGGCCGTGACCTTCTGAGGTTCCACGGGCAGATTTGCAACGCGCAGGCGATCGTCTTGAAACGGATCGTGTTTGACATCGAAATGCAGATCGGGAAAGTGCTGCCTGGCGTCATCTTTCACGGTGTCGCCGATAGTCACCAGGCGATCGGCCAGCCAATCGCCCAAGCCGTCGCGCTCCAGCACCGACATCGCGATATCGATATTGGCTTTGAATTGGATGAGGCGCTCGCGAGGATCGGTGACCGCTCCCTGCCGGATGCCCACGAACTCCACGCCATATTGCTGCTCGAATGTTTGGGCCAGCGCGACGAAGTACTCCGAGTTCATCTTCATCCCGTAGGGATGGCTGGGATAGCCGATCACCTGATCGCACTGCCCGGATATTTTTCCGTATGAGACGCAGGGCCAATAACCCTTGACGGTCTTGCCGATGACGATCATGGGGCGCCGGTCGTTGGGGTCCCAGTCCTCCATGGTTTTGAGTGCGGCCACCACCTGGTCGTAATCGTTGCCGTCGGGGACGGTGAACACATTCCAGCCGTAGGAAGTCCACTGATCCGCCAGGCGATAGGCGTCGTATTTCGAGGCGATGACGCCGCCCTGGAGCGAGTCGTCGATGCCCGCGTTGTTATCGGAGAACATCACGCGCAGCCGCTTGCCCACCTGCAATGCCAGCGCCTGAGTCTTCAACTCCTGGGCGTGTCCCTCCGTCATGGCGAACTCGCCTTCGAAGGCGATGATCTTCGGGCCCGACATTGATCCTGACGCGGGCGCCCCCACCATGTCCCAAAACGCGGCTTTGCCGGCGGCGGTGGCGATTCCGATACCGGAAGGTCCGCCGTTCACGTCGTTGGTGACGTCGGTACTTTCCGCGTGGCCGGCGAGTGCGCGAATACCGCGGCCCTTGGCTTCGGCAAAGAGCGGATGATCGGCCAAACCATTTTCCTGGAGGATTGTCGCAAGAGCGCCGGCGCCACGGCGGAAGCCCAGCGCGTCGATGCCGAGCATCGCGACATGCGGATCCACGTAGTAACGCTTGTCTCCGGTGGCCTTGTATTTGCGCGCCAGCGCTTCGCCCATGATCATCCACAGCGCGTAACAGGTGGGGATGGTGTGGCCCCCGGCGAGCATAAACTTATCGCAGTAGGGATGTTTGGGACGCCGGTAATCGTAGCGCAGGCCGCCAAATCCGGGACCGGCGAGATGCACGGCGACGTTGTAGGGCGTGTAGGCCAAAGGACCGCCGAAATGCCCGGTCTGCGCGTAGTTACCGAGCAGGACCAGGGTCATGCAGGTCATGAAGCCGACGTCTTCCAAACGCTCGCGGTCGTAGGCCAAGCTGAGCGGTTCGACAGGTGAAAGTAGAGTATGTGCACTTATGGCCAAGGTGATGCCTCCGGGTATGCTCAGGGCGAAACTATAATAATGGCAGATTCCGGGGCTGGGAGGGCCGCCAGGGGGGCTAAATAAGGCCGGCCGGATCGTAGGTGGGGTACACGCGGCCTTCAGCCGCGTTTTGCGTGCGCGCTACCGCCCAGTAGACAAGCGCCTCTTCAGGTGATTTGGTAAGAACGCGGCTGAAGCCGTGTGTGCCAATATGGCAAGAGCGCGGCTGAAGCCACCGGTGCCGGGGAACAGAAACGTGGCTGAAGCCACGTGTACCGTAGCCGTGTGTACCGGAGTTACTCAGGCAATATGGCCGGCGGCTCCGGCAGCAGGAACGTCAGGCCGAGCGCGAGAGCGTAAACGCCAATGCCCACTACTGTCGCGGCGTGCGTCAAGCGGGCGGATGGCGAGATACCCGGCATGAGCGCAGCCAGATGGGTGGTCATGAGCGCCGCCGAGGTGCCGAGCATGCGGCCGCCGACATTGGCCGCGAATCCTTCGCCGGTTCCACGCAAGTGCACTGGATACACGCGCGGCAGATAGTTGCCCCAAAAGGTGAGCTGCGCCACCGTGGTGAATCCGGCGAAGAAGATGCCGATGCGGAACATTTCCAGGCTGTGCGTGGACATGTAGAGAAAAACGATGGGGACGATGACAATGCCCGGGATCAGGAACATGCGCAGCAGCCGGCGCCGGCTTACGACGATCAGTGCTAAAGCGGCCAGCACGATGCGTCCGGCCAGCCCGCCCATCTCCTGCGTTCCCTGGACGCTCGAAATCGCCTGCCCGCGCGCGGCCGGCGCCAGCTGCGACACCTCCGGCAAACCCGGCGTGATCTGCGGAGATTGTTGGATGGTTCCGAACGCCGCGCCATAGGCGCAAGCAAACAGCAGCGCGGTGACAATGGTGACGCGGCGGAATTCGGGATTGAACAATTCGCGCACGCTTGGGCGCTTCAGCGTGCCTTCCAGTCGCTGGTGTTCCCATTGCGGCGATTCGGGCAGGAACGGCCGGATGATGGCCAGAGGAATGGCGGGCGCCACGCCGGCGATCAACGCATAGCGCCAGGCGGAGTGGCTTCCATAGATGGCGGGCATGGTGAGCCCCCAACGATTCGCAATATAGAAGGCGCCCGCGGTGAGCACGCCGCCGAGCGACGAGAAGGCCTGGGTGTAGCCGAGCACGGCTTCGCGCGTTCGGGGATCGGGAAATACTTCGGCCAGCCACGCCACCGCGGCGACGAATTCCACGCAAGTACCGGCGAAGGAAAGCGTGCGGAATACGAGCAGCGATTCAACGCTCCCCGCGAGTCCGGAAGCGGTTGCCGAGAAGGCGTATACGAGAATGCTGTAGGTGAGAATGCGGCGGCGTCCGAAACGGTCGGCCAGATAGCCGCCCCACAGGCCGCAAAATCCGCCCACGAGCGGGGGAATCCAGAAAAGGTAACCGGCCCAATCGCGATATTCGGGAGTGCCCGGTTTCAGACCCCCTAGTTCGGTGAGCGCGGGCTGCAGAATCAGCGGGCCAACCAGCACGACGTAAATGTCGAACAGAAAGCCCATCGCCGCGACGGCGCAGATGGTCCACTTGAGGGCGCGCGATACGCTGCCGGGCATAAGCCGACAGACTAGCACAGGCGCCGGCATGCCTTTTTCCAGGACGGCGATACGGCCATCGTGGTGCCAGGTTTTGTCCGTAACTAAGTTATCAGCGTTGAGTCTATTTTGGTGCACGGGGATTTGGAGGACAACTGTGAGTACTTCGGTTGAAGCGGCTCGCTCTGACTCAGCCGCTCCAATGATGCAGCCCGTAGCGCTGAAGGATGTCGTCATCAGTGACGAGTTACTTTCCCGGCGTATTCACACGATACAGACGCGAGTGGAGATCAGAGCGATGTACGAACTGGCCGACCTCCTGGCGCAAGGTGCACCCGCGCTCCTCAAGCGCCTGGCCCAAATGGCGGTGGAATTGTGCAACGCGGGATCGGGCGGCATCAGCATGCTCGAAACCGGCTTCGATGGGAATGAACTCTTTCGTTGGCGAGCTTTGGCGGGTGAACTGGAGAAGCATGAGGGCGGCTCAACGCCGCGTCAGTGGAGTCCTTGTGGACAATGCCTGCAAGCCGCGAAACCCATGTTGTATTCTTACCCAAGCCGCTACTTTACCTATTTCCAAGAAGTGGATACGGTCATCGTGGAAGGTCTGGTAATCCCGATGTATGCAGACGGGAAGCCCATCGGTACAATCTGGATCATAAGCCACGATGAGCGGCATCATTTTGATGCTGAAGACGTACGGATAATGACCAGCCTGGGTAGCTTTGTCGGCGCCGAGATGCGGCTATCGGCGGGTAGACGGACCAGCTTTGCGGGTGTAGCGAAGGGTGGGCCGGCCGCTGTATGGGAAGAACTGGTCCGCCGCATAGCGGGTGGCGATTCCTCAGCTCTGGCGGCGCTTATCGACGAAACCAAGCCGGTCGTGTTCGGCAGAGCACTGAGGCTCCTCAGCTTACGCGCCGACGCGGAAGAAGTTACGATGGACGTCTATTCGCACCTATGGCGCATGGCCAGAGATTACAATCCCGAGCGCGGGGGCGTACTCGCCTGGCTACTGAGTATTGCACGCAGCCGCGCAATAGACCGGTTAAGATCGCGAGCGCGCCAGCAACGGTCCTATGACGCGTTATGTTTCGAGTGCAGCGGCGCGATTGGTCTGGAAGAGTATGCCGCATGCTATGAGACCAAGGGGCGCGTACAGCAGGCACTGCAGGCGCTTCCATTTGATCAAAGGCAAGCAATCGAGCTGGCTTACTTTAGCGGATATTCAATGACCGAAATCGCCGCCTGCCTCAAGATCCCTCTCGGAACTGTTAAATCGCGCGTCCGGTACGGCCTTATGCGCTTGCGCCTTCTCCTGGCCGCGGCGGAAAGTTACAGCCCACCTTTGCTTACCTGAATCCCCTTGTGAACGTAAGTGGCCATCGAAGCGGCCACTTACGTTCGCGACGAGTTACTAACTCAAAAGATTTGCTACGGCTGGTAGGTCAGCATAACCACGCCACTCTTCGCCGTTTTCCCGCTGGCGTCGGTCACGATGAGCTGAACCAAGTACACGCCCGGTCCATTCACAAAGTCGACGGTTGCCATGGGATTCGTCGGCGACTGCAACAAAGCGGGTTGTAAGCCGCCAGGTAGAACCATAAACAAATATTTTAGATTTCCTGAGCCGCTGGTCGACGCACTGGCATTCAGCACGACGGACGACTGATTCGTAGTCAGGCTGGTGGGAGTTACAACCGCGTTCGTAATGTTGCTGATCGATACTCCGGCCGTCGAAGTATTGATGGTTCCATTCACCCCGTTGGGAAAGAATCCTCCCGACGTGGCATTCGCCATGAAACCGTAGGCGAGATACAACACCTGTCCCGGCGTTCGGGTTTCTGCCAGGCCCACGTTGTTCAGCGAGAAATAGTTCTGTCCGGAGGGCGGAGGCAGAATGTCGACGCCGTCCAAAAGTGTGGTGGAAACGCCAAGCTGAGCCACCTGAAGGCGAATGTTGGAAACGTGCTCGGCCTCTGCCGCCAAGATGCGCGCGGCGTAACCGAGGATAGCCGAACTGGAAATCAACGGAGCTGCGCCCGCGTAAGCACTGACGCCGATGTCTTCGAAAGCCCGCGCCAATGTCAGAAATTCCGCCAGGCTGCCGAAGCCAATGCCTAATGCGTTCAGGTTAATAGCCGGCTGGGCGATGGGTTGCGCACCCGCCGCGGTGAGAGCCTGCTGGATCAAGGTTACGTGCGAACGCTCATCGTTTGCGATCTCGTTCGCAATGGCGAGGGTTGGAAACATGCTATTGGTCAGGTTCACCTTCTGGCCACCGGTGGCCGCGCCCTGGGTGCCCGATCCTGTAATGCTGATACCCATCTGATCAATCGTCAACCCCGTGGTGGCGACGGTGTAAAACTCCGCCTCCAGATACTCCAGGTTCAAGGCGAAATTGAGAATGTCCGCGTCGGTCGGAGCGGAGGTCTGTCCTTGTACCAAACCCGAGCCCAGCGCAGCCGCGCCTGCCGACGCCACCGCGATCTTACTCAGGAAACTACGCCGATTCGATGCAGCCGCAATTGCGTCCTCAAGAATGCGTCCCTTAACCATTTTCTCTCCTTATGATTTGTTTCTTAATTAATTGGGATGCTGAACCGAGCCGCCTTCGGGACAGGCTTGGCCCTCATTCCACCACTGTTACGATTTGAAGGGAACGATCGGATTTAGAAATAGCAACTAAAGTGGAAAGTTTGGGGTGAGTAACTGGCTGGAAACTAACTTGTTAGTAAGTAAACTCGAGTTTTATGGCCCGAGTTTTATGGATTGACAGCGGGTAGCGGAGCCACGATCAAGGGCGTGGTCGTGGGCTGATCGGCGCCGGCTTGGTTCTCAACAGTAACTGCGACGGCGGCGGCGGAAGCTATGTCCACGCTCCCTGGCTGAACGTGCATCGCATTGCCGTCGTCCTGCGACTGGAACAGGCCGGCGGGAAGTGGCTTGGCGCCCTTACCTTTCCGAATAATCCACATCTCATAAATCTTGTCGGCGGGCGTGCGCGGCAGGTTCGACGCGATGAGCAGCACGCCGCGTGAAGGGTTCACGAATACTTTGCCTTGTGGCGGGCGGGGCTGCGCGCCACCGAACGACGCCTCAGTGGTACGGGGACCCGACAGAATAGCGAATGCTTCCGTCAGGCGGGCGATCTGAGCAGCTTGGTTAGCCATCCCGGCGCGCAAGCGGACAGCCTCCTGCGCATACTGGCGGCTATTTATCGCGAAGTACACCGCGATCAACAAGAGCGCGGCCGCGGCAAGAGCGGCGGCCCAAACAGGCAGGCGGCTGGAACGGCGGTCTTTCAACGTTCGCGCTTCGGCTGCATCCTCGGCGCCTATGGAGGCCAAGATCCGGCGACGGAGTTGAGAAGGCGCCTGGGCCTGAGGCGCGCTGGCGCCAATCAGCGCAACGGTCTCGAGCGAGTGCCTTACGCCGGCCATACAAACATCACATCCCCGATCCAGGTGGGCGCGAATTTCAGCGCGCTCGGGTTCTTCCGCGATTCCCAAGGCGTACAGGTCATAGTGTTGACGGAGGTTCTCGCAGTTCACGGGGACACCGCCGTTCCGAGTTCCTCGCGCAGGCACTGCAACGCCGCGCGCACCCACGTCTTGATAGTACCGAGAGGCTGTCCCATCCGAACCGACATTTCCGACTGCGACAAGCCCTCGAAATATGCCAGCTCCATCACGGTTCGATAATTGGGAGCCAGCTTGTCCATGGCCGCCTTGGCGCGGCGGGCCTGGTCGGAGATGAGAATCTCCGCCTCCATCTCCCCGAACAGAGACGCGTGGCCGGCTTCATCCAGTTCCACCGCATTGCGCTCGCGCCCCGCCGACGAGCGCAGGTAATCGATGGCGACATTGCGGGCGATGGCCAGTAGCCAGGGCCCCACAGCGCCCTTTGCCGAATCGACGGAGTGCACGCGGTTCCACACGCGTAGAAAGGTCTCTTGAACCAAATCCTCGGCGCTAGCCTTGTCTCGGACCACCCGCAGAATTAATGAGTAAGCCGTGCGTCCATAACGATCGTACAACTCGGCCAACGCCTGCGGATCGCGGCGCTGCAATCGCGCAATGAGAGCGCTTTCCTCCGGACCGGCATACAAGGCCAGTATGAGTGGGAGTATCAAACTGTCATTCCCCGATGTTGGACCCTATCTCGCATTCCGGCCCTTAAGCCCGCCCATAAATAATAACCTTGGGCGGGCGCGTTCGGCGGCGTCCATTGAGTAATACGGATTCACAGCCACAATCGGATGTTTCCAGAATGCCGACTCCGAGCCGCGCCCAAAAGAAGCGGCGTGGCAGCACCCCTACGTGATTTGGAAAGTACTGGTACGATTGAGGGCGCTTACAAGCGGGTGATTAAACATCAACCCCGCGCGACCGACGCCGTGTCAGCCGCGCTACGCCAGATACAAGATCGGCTCTCATGTCAGTCTTGCTTGGGCTTATTCTTGCTGCCCTTCGGTCTTCCCCGCCGTTTTACTTCCGTCAGCCACTTCGGTGGTCTTCCGCGCCGTTTTCCTTGTCCTATAGTCAGGCGTTCCAAAACGACAATCGCTTCGGAGATTTGCTCGCGCTCGGTCCGAAGGTCCGCCAGCATCTTGTTAATATCCATTTTCACAGCGTACCTTGAGAGCGGATCGGCTGTCACGAATTTTATGCCGGCTGGATTGCCACCAAAACGTTATAACTCAACTTTGTCGGAGGACATTGCAGCCGGGTGACTATGGGACAATCGACTTTCGGCATGGCGACGAAATTCCAGGCGACGGAGGCGTCAGAAGCAAGACGCCGGCGTGCGATCGGCGGTCGTGTTGTTCGCCGGGCGGAGTATCGACAGGCCGATAACAGGTCTAAATTACAGAAGCTTACAATATACAGGCATTCAACGCTCCTCAATGCTTCCCGCCAATGGCTCTTTGGAGCTATGGCAGGCGGGCCGTCTTGGAATGGTGTAACGAAGCGGAGTATGCTGTCGTTAGTAACTCTAGGACCTTCACTGTAGGAATATGAAGCACGCAACACCCACAGCGCTCGAGACCGCCCCGGCTCAAGAGCCAAACCCTTTAGAGCGAAACCCTCACGGGCCAACCGATGCCCGTGGCAATCCGCCGCAGCCGCCTTCTAAAGGGAGCTGGATCTGGTTTCTCGTACTGTTGGTGTTGGCGGGGATCGGCTACTGGCAATGGCCCAAGATCAAGACCCTGTTGCCCAGCAGCGAGACCGCCTCGCAGGCCACGGCGAAGGGCGGCGGCAGGGGCCGGCGCGGAGGCGGCGGCGGCACCTCGCAAGTGGTGGCTGCGCGCGCGACTAAAGGCAACATCAAAGTTTTCGTAACAGGCTTGGGCGCCGTGACGCCCATTTATACCGTGACGGTGAATTCCCGCGTGACCGGTGAGCTGATGAAGGTCCAATTCAAAGAGGGTCAGCTTGTTCAGAAGGGCGATTTGCTGGTCGAGATCGACCCGCGGCCTTATGAAGTGCAGTTGGAACAAGCAGAAGGTCAGCTCATTCACGACGAGGCGCTCCTCAAAGACGCGAAACTGGATCTGGATCGATACAGCACGCTGATCAAGCAGGACGCGGTTCCCCAGCAAACGCTGGACGCCCAGACCGCGCTGGTGACTCAGTACGAGGGCACCATCAAGACGGACCAGTCGCAGATCGACAATGCGAAGCTGAACCTGGTTTATTGCCACATCACGTCGCCAATCACGGGAAGAGTGGGATTACGGCTGGTGGATCCCGGCAACATCGTGCAAGGCACGGCCAGCACCGGGCTGGTGGTGATCGCTCAACTGGACCCCATCAGCGTAATCTTCACGGTGGGCGAGGATCTGCTTCCGCCCATCCTGGCGAAAATGCGCACGGGCGAGGGTCTACCGGTTGAGGCGTGGGATCGTGAACTGAAGAACAAGCTGGCCGACGGCAGGCTGGAAACCACCGACAATCAGATCGACCCGACCACCGGAACATTAAAGCTGCGCGCCGTTTTCGCCAACGCCGATAGCAAACTGTTTCCCAACCAATTTGTGAACGCGCGTCTGCTGGTACAACAAAAGCCGAACGTTACGTTGTTGCCGAACAATGCCATCCAGCGCAATTCGCAAGGCACCTACGTCTGGCTGGTGGGTCCGGATAAAACCGTCAATGTTCGTTCCGTCACCGTGGGCACAACCGAAGGCGACCAATCCGAGATCACCGCGGGCCTGGAGCCTGGCGACATGGTGGTTACCGTGGGCGTGGACCGGTTGGAAGAAGGCGGCAAGGTGGTGGCGGAAGTTCCCGGCGAAAAGTCCGACGCGAATCCGGGCGCAGGAAAGCGGGGCGGCCCGCGCAACGGCCACGGTAACGGCCGCGGCAACGGCCCCGGCAATGGACCAGGCAATCGACCCAATCAGGAAACGACGGGCGGCGGGCGATCGCGCAAAGCTGCCTCGTGAGTAGTTGCACATGAATCCTTCTCGGACATTCATTGTCCGGCCGGTAGCCACCTCGCTGTTGATGGCCGGGATTTTGCTGGTGGGCGCGGTGGCCTACAAGCAATTGCCGGTGTCGGCGCTGCCCGAGGTCGATTATCCGACCATCCAGATCATCACGTTCTACCCTGGCGCTAGTCCGGACGTGATGGCGTCGTCGGTGACAGCGCCACTCGAGCGCCAGTTCGGCGAGGTGCCCGGACTGCAACAGATGACGTCCACCAGCTCGGACGGCAGCTCGGTGATCACGCTGGAATTCAATTTGGCGCTGAACATCGACGTAGCCGAGCAGGAGGTGCAGCAGTCCATCAATGCGTCGGGGACGTATTTGCCGGCGGATCTGCCGGTTCCTCCCATTTACGCCAAGGTAAATCCCGCCGACACGCCCATCCTCACGCTCGCGCTGATGTCCGACGCTCTTTCGCTCTCGAAGGTGGAGGATCTTGCCGACACGCGCCTGGTGCCGAAGATCTCACAATTGCCGGGCGTGGGCCTGGTGAGTATCAGCGGCGGACAAAAACCGGCCGTGCGCATCCAGGCCAACCCTACCGCGCTGGGTTCCTACGGTCTGAATCTGGAGGACCTGCGCAATTCGATCACTGCCGCGAACGTGAATCAGGCCAAGGGCAATTTCGATGGCGCGCATCAGGCCTATCAGATCGGCGCGAACGATCAGATGCTTTCGAGCGCCGATTACGCGTCGATGATCATCGCGTACCGCAACAACGGGCCGGTGCGGGTGCGGGATGTCGCCACCGTGGTGGACGATATCGAGAATCTCCGGCAGGCCGCCTGGATCAACGAGTCGCCGGCGGTAATCGTCAATATCCAGCGGCAGCCTGGGGCCAATATTATCGCGGTGGTGGATCGCATCAAAGCGTTGCTGCCCCAGTTGCAGGCGTCGCTGCCTTCTTCGATATCGGTGAAGATCCTCACCGATCGAACCAACACCATCCGCGCGTCGGTGAGCGATGTGCAGTTTGAACTGATGCTCACCATCGGCCTGGTGGTGCTGGTGATCTTCCTGTTCTTGAGGAATTTGTCGGCCACCATCATTCCCAGCGTCGCCGTGCCGCTGTCGCTGGTGGGCACTTTCGGCGTGATGTACCTGCTCGGTTATAGCTTGAACAATCTGTCGCTGATGGCGCTGACCATTTCCACCGGCTTCGTGGTGGACGACGCGATTGTGATGATCGAGAATATCTCTCGCTACCTGGAAGAAGGCAAAAGGCCGCTACAGGCGGCGCTGCTTGGTTCGGAACAAATTGGGTTCACCATCGTCTCCCTCACGGTCTCGCTCATCGCCGTGTTGATCCCGCTGTTGTTCATGGGCGACATCGTGGGCCGCCTGTTCCGCGAGTTCGCGGTCACGCTGAGCGTGACGATCCTGGTCTCGGCCGTCGTTTCGCTGACGCTGACGCCGATGATGTGCGCCAAGATTTTGAAGCATACGCCCGAGAACCAGCAAGGATGGTTTTATCGCGCGTCGGAGCGCGGGTTCGACGCGGTGATCGCGCTGTACGCCAAGACCCTGCGCTGGGTGCTGCGCAATCAGCCGCTGACGTTGCTGGTGGCCGCGGCAACCTTGGCGTTCACCTTTATTTTGTTCATCAAAATACCGAAAGGATTTTTCCCGGTTCAGGACACAGGCGTCATTCAGGGAGTTTCCGAAGCCGAGCAGACCATTTCCTTCAAGGCCATGTCTCAGCGGCAGCAGGCTTTGGACAAAGTGATTTTGCGGGATCCGGCGGTGGAGAGCCTTTCGTCGTTCATTGGTATCGATGGAACCAACACCACGCTGAACACGGGACGGATTCAGATCAACCTGAAACCGCTCGAGGACCGGAAGATGAACGCGAGCGACGTGATCCGGCGATTGCAGCCGGAGCTGACCCAGGTTGCGGGCATCACGCTGTATATGCAGCCGGTGCAAGACCTGACGGTGGAAGATCGCGTTAGCCGCACGCAATACCAATACACGCTCGAAGATCCTAATGCCGACGAGCTGAATTCCTTCGTGCCGAAGATGGTGGCGCGCCTGCAACAAATTCCGGAGTTGCGCGACGTGGCAACCGACCAGCAGGTGAACGGCCTGCGCGTGCGCGTGGTTTTCGACCGCGATACCGCTTCGCGGCTGGGCATTACGCCAACCGCCATCGACAACACGCTCTACGATGCTTACGGGCAGCGCGAAGTGTCCACCATGTTCACGCAGTTGAACCAATATCACGTGGTTCTGGAAGTGAAGCCAGGCTTCCAAAACAATCCTGTCGATCTGCGGAATTTGTTTATCAGGTCGGCTACGGCCGGGGGCTCCGGTGGGTCGGGGTTGGTATCGGGAGGGTCCACCACCACGGTGGGCTTCGGACCGTCCAGTGCGTCGGTGGCGCAGGCCACGGCGGGCCAAAGCGTCGGCGGTCCGGCAACTGGGTCGTCCGGCTCGGCCTTCAGCGGCGGTCCTTCGGCATCCTCACAAGTCTTCACCAACGGGGGAGGCCAGGTGCCGTTGAGCGCTTTCACCCATGTGGAGCAGCAGGCGGTTCCCATTACGGTGAATCACCAGGGCCAGTTTCCGGTGGTGACGTTGTCGTTCAATCTTGCACCCAACGCTTCGCTCGGCGATGCGGTGAACGATATCAATCGGGTGAAGGAAGATCTGCAGATGCCGGCCAGCATCCAGGGCGCGTTTCAAGGCACGGCTGCGGCATTTCAGGCTTCGCTCGCCAACGAGCCGATTCTGATTCTGGCGGCGCTGGTCACGGTGTACATCGTGCTGGGCGTGCTCTATGAGAGCTATATCCACCCCATCACGATTCTCTCGACGCTGCCCTCGGCGGGCGTCGGTGCGCTGCTGGCTCTGTTTATCTGCGGGCAGGACTTTAGTGTAATTGCGCTCATCGGAATTATTCTGCTGATCGGCATTGTGAAGAAGAACGGCATCATGATGATCGATTTCGCCCTGGACGCCGAACGGACGCAGGGCATGCCGCCGCACGAGGCCATTTATCAGGCCTGTCTGCTGCGGTTCCGTCCCATTATGATGACCACCATGGCGGCGCTGCTGGGCGGCCTGCCGCTGGCGCTCGGAACCGGAGTGGGATCGGAGCTGCGTCGCCCGCTCGGAATCACCATGGTTGGCGGACTCATCTTCAGCCAGCTTTTGACCCTGTACACCACGCCCGTGATTTATCTTTGGTTCGACCGGCTGGCGCACCGCAAGCACACAGCGTCGGCCATGGATGCAAGTCTGGCGCCGGAGATGGGGGATTAATGCGCTGCCCCTTTTTCTGTGGCGCACGCACTCTTGCGTGCCGTGTTCGCACTCATGCGAACACTCTTGGCATTTCTGACGACGGCGTTCACACGAGTGTGAACACAGCACGCAGGAGTGCGTGCGCCACAGAGTGCGTGCGCCACAAAGCGGGTAACCCATGAATATCTCTGAACCATTTATTCATCGGCCGGTCGCCACCACGCTGCTGACCATCGCGATCGCCATCGCGGGCGGCGTGGCTTACAGCTTGCTCCCGGTATCACCCCTGCCGCAAGTGGACTTTCCTACCATCAATGTCCAAGCCAACCTGCCCGGCGCCAGCCCGGAGACCATGGCTTCATCGGTGGCGACGCCGCTGGAGCGCCAGTTTGGGCGCATTGCCGCGATTACCGAGATGACGTCCACCAGCACCCTGGGCGGCACCGGCATCACGCTGCAGTTTGAATTGGATCGCGACATCAATGCCGCGGCGCGCGAGGTGGAAGCGGCCATCAACGCCGCGCGCGGATATCTGCCCACCAACCTGCCCAGTAATCCGAGCTATCGCAAGGTGAACCCCGCCGAGCAGCAGATCTTTCAGCTCGCCCTCACTTCGGACGTTCTCGACCGCGGCCAGCTCTACGATGCGGCTTCCACCATCATCGTGCAGAAGCTTTCACAGATTAAGGGCGTCGGACAGGTAAACGCGCAAGGGGGTGCGCTGCCGGGCGTGCGCGTGGAGCTGAATCCGATGGCCTTGAACAAATACGGCATCGGCATGGAGCAGGTTCGCAGCGTGTTGAATGCCTCCAACGCGAACGTTCCGAAGGGACACTTTTCGGACGGCTTTCATCTCTGGGAAGTCGGCGCGAACGATCAGATGTTCAAAGCCAGGGAGTATCGGCCGCTGATTGTGGCCTATAACAAGGGCGCACCGGTGCGGCTGAGCGACATCGCGGACGTCAACGACGCGGTGGAGGATCTGCGCAACATGGGCATCGCCAACGGCGAGCCTTCGGTGAACGTGGCCATCAACCGGCAGCCGGGCGCGAACATCATCGATACAGTGGACCGGATTCGCGCCGCGTTGCCGCAGCTCAAAGCCGCCATCCCGCACTCCATCAAGTTGAACGTCACCCAGGATCAGACCGTCACCATCCGCGCCTCGGTGCGCGACATCGAAAGAACGATGCTGATATCGATCCTGCTGGTGGTCCTGGTGGTGTTTATATTCCTGAAAAGCCCCCGCACCACCATGATTCCGAGCGTAGCCGTTCCGGTTTCCCTGATCGGGACATTCGGCGTGATGTATCTGTGCAATTACAGCCTGGATAACCTTTCCCTGATGGCGCTGACCATTTCCACCGGGTTTGTGGTGGACGACGCCATCGTGGTAATCGAAAATATCACGCGCTACCTGGAACAGGGTATGAAGCCCTTCGCAGCGGCGTTGCGCGGCGCCCGCGAAATTGGGTCCACCGTGTTCACCATCAGCATGTCGCTGATTGCGGTATTTATCCCGCTGCTGCTGATGGGCGGCATCGTCGGCCGTTTGTTCCGTGAATTCGCGGTCACCATGTCGGTGGCCATTGTGATTTCGATGGCCATCTCACTCACCACCACGCCCATGATGTGCGCCCATCTGCTCAAGGAACACACCACCCATGGCTGGCTGTATCAGACCAGTGAGCGTGCTTTCAATTGGATTGTACGGCTGTATGGCGGCAGTTTGTCGCGCGTGTTGCGGCATCCCGCTATCACGCTGGGCGTGCTGGCGGCCACCATCGGGCTCAACGTGTACCTGTTTATTCACGTCCCGAAAGGCTTTTTCCCGCAACAGGACAATGGCCGGTTGAATGGGACCATCATCGCCGACCAGGACACCTCGTTCCAGGCGATGGAAAGAAACCTCCGGCAGATGGTGAAGATCGTCCAGCAGGACCCGGCGGTGGAGACGGTGGCCGGATACACCGGAGGCAGCGGCGGCTACGGAAACACGCTCAACACGGCGCGCATGCAGATCCAGTTGAAGCCGCTGGCCGAGCGCAAGGTTTCCGTGTACGACGTGATTGAGCGGCTGCGCCCGAAGCTGAGCGTGATCCGCGGATCCACGAATTATATGCAAGCCAACCAGGACGTGCGCGTGGGCGGCCGCAGCAGCGCCTCGCTGTACCAATTCACCATGCGCGGCGACAACGTCCAGGATCTCACCACCTACGGCCCACCCATGCTGTCGGCATTGCGGCACCTTCGGTTGATCAACGACGTGAATACCGATCAGCAAAATAGCGGTTTGCAGGCCGTGGTTACCTACGATCGCGACACCGCCGCGCGCTTCGGCATCTCGTCGCAGCTCATCGACAACGTGCTGTACGACGCCTTTGGCCAGCGGCAGGTGTCTACTCTCTACACTTCGCTCAATCAGTACCACGTGGTGATGGAGGCGGCGCCGCGCTTCTGGCAGGATCCGGCGTTTCTGAAAGAGATTTATGTCCGCGATCCGCACGGCGGGACCGTGCCCCTCAACGCGCTTAGCCGTTATGCTTCTTCGGTGGCTCCCCTCGGGTGAATCACCAGGGGCTGTTTCCGGCGGTTACCATTTCGTTCAACCTGGCGCCGGGCGTCGCTTTGGGCGATGCAGTTACCGCCATCCAGGCCACCGCGCGCAAGATTGGACTTCCCGATACCATCCAGACCTTCTTCGCCGGCACCGCGCAGGCTTATCAGGACTCGCTGCGCAACGAGCCAATTCTCATCGCGGCCGCTCTGGCCACCGTGTATATCGTGCTCGGCATGCTGTATGAGAGCTGCTGGCATCCGATTACCATTCTCTCGACGTTGCCATCGGCCGGCGTGGGCGCGATGCTGGCCCTGCTGCTCTCGCACACCGATTTGAGCATCATCGCCATGATCGGAATTATTCTGCTGATCGGCATCGTCAAGAAGAACGCCATCATGATGATCGATTTCGCCATTGAGGCCGAACGCAGCGAAGGACTTCGGCCGCGCGACGCCATCTACAAGGCTTGCCAGCTGCGCTTCCGGCCCATACTGATGACCACCATGTCGGCGATGCTGGGAGCCATGCCGCTGGCGCTGGGGCACGGCGTGGGCGCAGAATTGCGCCGGCCGCTCGGAATCACCATCATCGGCGGCCTGATCGTCAGCCAGCTCCTGACGCTGTACACCACGCCGGTGGTTTACCTGGAACTCGATCGCCTGCGGCTGTGGTGGAAGGGCGACCGCGCGCCCGAGCTGGCGCATGGGTCCGCCGACTAGGCGTCAAGAAACGCTCCCTGACGGTCGCGGTTCAGAAGCACGACCGGCGCGGTTCTGAAACACGACCGCCGAGTTTCAGAACCACGACCGTGAGGGAGTGGCCGCTTACGACGCTTTCTTCACCACAAACTCGAACGGCATTCCGGCAGCATCGCCCGAGATCTTGATCTGATCCGTCGCCACTACTCCCTTGTAGGTCAGCTTCAGGGCGTTGCCGCCCATGTCGATGCTGAGCCAGAACGAAATGTTGGCGCCATCGATCATGCCGTCCTTGATGGCAATGTCGCCGCCGTCCGGACCCGCCATGGAGCCGTTGAGCATGGCGCCGTCCGCCTTAAAGTTGAAGCTGATGGGGATGTCCCCGTTCGGCGTGGAGAGACTGCCGCTCCATTTTCCATCCACGTCGGCGGCGAAAGCAGAAACCGCGAGCAGCAACAACGCTGCAGCTGGTGCAAAGAGTTTCATGGGAAACCTCCTGTTGAAACGATTTGCATAATCTTATCAGGTCGCGGCACTCAATGCGTCATGGCGTACGTCACGTAGTTGACGCCAGTGCGAATGCCGAGCGCCGAGTACCGCTCCGGATAATCGGGGTCGTCCGCCCACTCCCAGGAATCGCCTGTGTCGTGATTGAACAACACGGCTACCTCGATGCGCCCCTTGTCGTCGTAAATGGCGCGCCAATGGGGATCGCGGCCGCCGTTCAAGTACGGCATGCCGCCCAGGCTCCACTGGCCCGATACCTGATAGCGCTGATCCAAATCGAACACGGTATGGAAGATGGCGTCGCTGTTTTCGATTTCGACGATCGGCCGGCCGGGCAGCAGCTTGGCCATATTGCGCTGAAAATAGTACCAGTCGCTCTCGCCCCAGAAGTCGTCGCCCAGCAGGAATCCGCCGCGCGCCAGATAGTCGCGGACCTTGGCTAGCTCGGCCTCGCTCATGTTCCATTGGTCCGGCCCGGCGCAATAGAGGAATGGCCAGTTGTAGATATCGTCGCCATCGTCGGGGCTCACGGGCTGCTCTACGCTGCGCACTTGGAGGCGAGTGAGCCGGCGGAGCGCGAGGACGAAATGGCGATCGGCGCGTGGATAATCGTTGGTCCAGGCGCTGCGGCCCTCCCGCCAGTCGAAGCGGTAGAGCCATCCAAAGATGCCCCAGTCGCCCTGCGGGTACATCAACCGGGCGAAGACGAACTCGGATTTATCCTTGTAATCGGACGGGAGCGGGAAATCGTTGTACTCTTGGCCCGCGTACTCGCGGAAGGGCATCTGGAACGCGCACAAAAGGCCGGCGGCGGCGAGCCCAACGGCTAGAAGAAGAATCCGCCTGGAGCACACACGACCATGCTAGCATCGGCCACGCTGGACGATAGCTGAAGAAGCGCAAAGGGTGCGGCGCGAACCACCAAACGGATCAAAAACTTGCCCGCGCCGCGCTCCGTTTTGCGCGATTTAATCGCTAAAGCCCGGCGCTCCAATGCATCACCAGATTATAAGCGTCCACAGTGCCAATGCCAGTGGCGAAATCCCAGCCGGTTGCCGCGCGTAGGCCGACGTAAAAGAGCTATCGGAAATGGAGAGCGCGCCATCCGGGTCGCCAAACAAGCGGCCGTGCTGGTTCCCTACATAGCCATAGCAGTTCACCGATCCGGCGCAGTTGACTACGATGTCGCCCATTGTGACGTCGTGAAAAATGCAACCGGTGGTGGCGGAGCTGGGGCCGTTCGAAGAGTCGCAGGTGGAGGAGCCGTGCGCGCCGTATTCCTGGGCCGCCAGCTTGTAGTAAACATAGTTCGGATTGCCTTGCGCGCTACCCTGCTTCTGGTTCACCAGTGCCTGGATGCCGGCCAGGATGGGCGAAGAGAAGGATGTTCCACCCGCGCCGGCCCATGCGCTGGGGGCGCCCAGGCACGGAGCGCCGCCATTAGCGGTGTCAGTCCAGCAATAGACGTAGTAGTGCCCCCACAGGCCGTTAGCCGGCAAAAAGCGAAACGTCGGGGATATCGCGCACACCGTCGTTCGGAATTCCCACTACGCCGGTTTGCCACGACGGCTTGGTATAGCCTTTGCAAGTCCCTCCAACCACCCCGTAGTTGTAGGGCGATCCGGTGGCGCAGCCGCTTGGCCCGCCGCTTCCGCCGTCGACCGTGAGGAATCCGTCCGAGGTGTGCGGTGCGGGTGGCGCAAAAACTATCGGAGCCATCGATCGTCGGGAAGCCAACGAAATTCGCCAGCAGCCCGCCGGCGCAGGAATCGTCCCAGGGCGTTTCGGGGATGTAGGATAGCGCCGAGCCATAGACGGCGCTGTTCTTGCCGCTCCAATAAGTATCGTTGGTGCCGGAGAAGGTATCGGAAAAATCGGTGCCTCCCACCGCGACGTTGTAGGGTGTAGAAGCAAAGGCGCTGATGCCGATCCCGTGCGTCGCGGAGTTGAGATTGGCGTCGCAACTGGCCGCACCCTCGTCTCCCGCCGAGACAAAGACCGAGATTCCTTCAGCCACCGCCTGTTGATAAAGCGAGCTGAACGCGGCGTTCGAGGCCGCGCCGTTTTCCGCCTCGCATTCGCCGTAGCTGATGCTCACGATGGCGGGCGGCTGGGCGCTGTTGACGAGATTCTGCAGCGCGATCTGTCCGCCGAACGTGGTGTAGGTGTCGGCGCAGGCAGCCACCACGATGTTGGCGCCGGGTGCGGCAGCCGAGGCCCATTCGGCATCGAGGATCGCTTCGCCGTCGTCGCCACCGCCCAAGCCTGGAATTCCGCAGTTGCTGCGGCCCGAAGGGGGCGCCGGGTGAGTGGTGTTGAGAGAACCAGAGCTATAGGCTGCGAGTCCGAAAACGGAGCGGAACGTGTACCAATCCGAAGTGGAGTACAGATCGGCGTCCTCAATCACGGCGATGGTTTGACCCTTGCCGCTATAGCCTCGACTGAATAGAGGAATCAGGTCGTAGATAATCGCCAGGTCCGCGGGCACCATCGCTTGATCAGGATTGCCGCCCGACGTGTAGGTATAGTCGCGACGAACGGTCTTCATGGAGTGGGGCAGAAAATCGTGCATCGAGACTACGCCGGCTATCACGGACGCGAGGGCCGCCGGGATTTGCGGGTCCGACGAATTGGCGATGTGCTCCTTGCCGTTTACGTCGAAGTGATGAATCGAGGTGTGAAACGCCTCCCGCACTTCGGATGCCGTACCCGAAAAATCGATTACCATTCCGCTCGGATAGATCACATTTACATGGAAGCCGTGCGATTCCAGCCACGCCGTGATCTTGTCCACATCCTCGGCCGCCGGGCCGTAGCTCTTGCCGAACTCCTCGGCCGTCAGCCAGTGGTGGAACTTGGGAGAACCGGAGGTGTGCAGATCTTCTATCAGCGCGCGGACGGCATCTTCCTGCTGGGGAGAGCGCTGCAGCTGCAGCAGCATATGGTCCATCGGAAAGCTGTCCTCCACCGCGCCTCGATCGTTCTGGCGGTTTGCTTCGGGACGGGTGTTGCCCGAGAGCGTGTGCAGCACACTGTCGTTGATTTGATCGGCGATCAAGGGCTGCCTATGGCTCTGAGCGGCCAATGCGAGAGGAAAAAGAGAGGCGGCAGCGGCGACGGCTGCACAAGCGCAAAGGGTGCGGCGCGCACCTCCGAACAAACCGGGAACCTGTCCGCGCCGCACTACGTTTTGCGCGAGTTCCATAAGACGCCCATCGGAATGAAGACATGCATCTCCTTTGGACCGGCGCGGGAGCGCACAGGCACGGGTGGCTATCGACAGGTCCGCGGGGTTTCTTTAGCCTGGGGTAAATCAGATGGGACAGATCGCCGGCGCCCAGCGTCTTAAATTTCCCAGCGTGTTAAATTCAATGAGGAGTGCAGCCGCTGTGCGAGGTCTTGTAGCTCTCTTCTGCGCCTTCGCAGACCCTGTTGTTCGGGCAATCCGATCCGAAGGACACCGCTGTCAAGGACACCACCGCATTTCGCGCAGACTCGACACTGGTCCTGGTCCCCGTCTCGGTCACCGATCCATCCAACCGCTATGTGCTCGGCCTAGACCGGCAGGATTTCCGCTTGTTCGAAAACGACGTGGAACAGAAGATCACGCACTTTTCCAATGAAGATGCGCCGTTGTCTATCGGGCTGCTGGTGGATACCAGCGGTAGTATGGGTGCCAAACTGGACACCTCGCGGCGCGCCGTGCAGGAGTTTATGAAGACCTTGAACACCTCCGATGAAGCATTCCTGGTGGAGTTCAGCGATCAGGCCCAACTGGCGGTGCCGCTGACCAGCGACGCGGGAGCCATCGAAAGCAGCATGACCTCCGCCACTTCCGGAGGACTCACCGCGCTGCTGGATGCAGTCCACATGGGGTTGCAGGAGATGAAGCGCGCCAGGAATCCGCGCAAGGCTCTGCTGATCATTTCCGACGGTGGCGACAACAACAGCCGATATACGTCCACCCAGATATCCGATCTGGTGCGTGAAGCGGATGTGCAAATTTACGCCATGGGGGTGTTCGAGCCAAGCCTGTCATTGGGCTTGGGCGCCCTCAGCGGGAGCAAATTGGGCACGGCGGAGATGGACGGCCCCAGGCTGCTGGCCGAGATCGCCGAGCAGACCGGCGGCCGGGCCTTGGCCGCGACTAATTTGCGCGAGCTTCCCGGGATCGCCGAGCGCATTGGCATCGAGCTGCGTAATCAGTACGTGCTGGCGTACTCGCCCCAGAATCCCAACCGCGACGGCAAATATCGCAAGATCGAGGTGAAGCTGCGGCAACCCAAGGCGCTTCCAGCATTAAAAGCTCGCTGGAGGCTGGGATATTACGCGCCTAGTGAGTGAAACCTAGCGGTGGCCGCCGACGTGTACGCCGCCCATCGCCGGCCGTCCCACTCCCATTCCCACGCCAGGGCGCGCAACCCCGATAGAACGCGTCGGCCCAAAGCCGTATCCAGCGCGGCCCGGAAGGCTGGTCAGTCCGCGATAGACGTAAGTCGGCGAATACGACCGGTATGGTCGATACAACGGCATCCCGTAGACCAACAATGGCGAACCGTAAAGGCCGGAACCGTAAAGTCCATAAAGCCCTGAACCGTAAAGTCCATAAAGCGATGACCCATACAATGCAGGCCCATAAAGGCCAGAGGTGTAGGGTCCAGCGCCATAGCCATAAGCTGGACCATAGAGTCCAGACCCGTAGGCCGGGGGCGGGATCATGCTGGACATCCCCGGAATGTAGGGCGGGATGCCGAGCGATTGCAGAACCGCGTCCGGGTTATTCTGCCAGCCATCGATCACGCCCGCAAGGTCCGAAGTGGCGGCTGCGTCGGTATTACTTTCGGCGACCGAATTGTTGCGCGCCTCATCCCAGTTTTGCAAGTCGTCGCCTGCTTTATTGGAGCCAGGGTCGTTCAAGTGTGAATCGTTCAGCAGCTTGCGCGCCGTGAGCTTGCCCTCGAACGGAACCACGTAGCCCGCGCCCGCCTCCACCGATTTTCCGTCTGCGATCACCTCCACATCGCCGCTTTCCACCTTGATCTGCGGCGGCTCGGAATCGAACCGGTAGCGGCCGGCCTTCTTGATGTGAACTTCATCGAGGTTATAAAGGATAGTGACCGCGGTATCCGCGAGAGCGTCCGCCCCCTGGTCCAGCATCGCCGAGCCGCTCAACAGCTCAACCCGAGTGTCGTCGAGTTGGTTCGAGACCATGCGGATCGCGCTGTTGGCGCCCAAACGCAGAAACGTTCCGGGTGTGAGCAGCACTTCGACACGTCCATCCTGCGTGCGCAGCTCCGAACCATTGTTCATCTGGCCGAACTTGCCGGTCTTTTGTTCCACGCGCTGGTCGTCCAGGAAGACCGAACCTTCGGAGAAATGAAGCAGGCCCGAATGAGCCGAGATGACGGACTGGGCCGCAGCTGGGAGGGCTGCCAACGGAGTCAGAGCTAAGCAGAAAATCCAGCGGAGAGACGTCATTGCGAGACTCCTTTCAACAAGGATAACTGTTTCAGGCCGGGTGTCAAGCGCCCGATCCCGGCATAGCCCACTACCGTTCACTTTATGAGACCTGGTACGCGCGACTTTTAGTCGCGCCTGTTCCCGGCATAGCCCACTACCGTTCACTTTATGAGACCTGGTACGCGCGACTTTTAGTCGCGCCTGTTCCCGGCATAGCCCACTACCGTTCACTTTATGAGACCTGGTACGCGCGACTTTTAGTCGCGCCTGTTCCGTACCGAACAAACGCGGCTGAAGCCACGTGTACCTTGGGCACGACCAACTAAGTAAACAGTATTGCGGCCTTTACGTCGTCCGGAGTGGCTCGCCGAATCATACTCCTGACTATCCCATGGACGAGCGTCACGCCTTTCTTTGCGCCTTGAATCTTCGAGCCTTCATCCGATTGCCGCACACCTTCATGTCGCACCATCGCCGGGTATGGTTCTTGCTTGCATCCAGGAACAGCCAGCGGCATTCCGCATTGCCGCAAGTCCGCACCCGCCGGACGGCTTCCGACGTCAGCAGGTCCTCCGCGCTCATCGCGAGCGCCCACAGTGGTAGGTCAGGGTCGCGTTGGTCGGACCACGACCATTCCAAACGCGGCGATCGCTCGCATGTAAGCTTCTGATGCGCACGCGCCTGCTTGAAATATCGCTCCAGCGTTCCGCGCGACTCAGACGATGAGCCCAGTCCATAAAAGACGTTGGCGAGAGCCTCTCGCAGTTCTCTCGAACCCAGCAGGGTCTTCTCGCCCCCCGATCGACGAAGGTCGCGCGCTTGTCTCGGCGTGAGTAGCTCCGTTTGCTCCGTGAACCGCAGAAGATCGTCGTAAGTCGGGAGCAGTTCTTCCGTTCCGGTCCTGCGAAAGCGCCAGTCCAGCGTGTTGACGAGATCGAGCGCCGGGTGCCCCGCGATCAAAAGAAATGCCATTGCCCTAAGTAACCGTCTAACTCATCTTGACAGGTTACCCTCCCGGCTGTAAAGATGGTAACCATCTATGGCGGATACGACGGTTATCGCACCTACGGCCAGCGCAGCCCCGAAAGCGCTCGACAGCCGCGTGCTGCTGGCGTTTTTCGCGATTTATGTTCTATGGGGAACCACCTTCCTTGCCATTCGGATCGCGGTCCAGGAAGTGCCGCCTCTTTTTGCCGCCGGCAGCCGATTCCTGGTGGCCGGAGTTGTGCTCTACGGGTTCATGCGATTTAAAGGACGGCCCGGGCCGACAGCATCCCAATGGCGCAGCCTCGCCCTTCTTGGATTGCTGATGTTTGTGGCCGAGTACGGTCCTCTTTTCTGGGCCGAAAAATACGTGCCGTCCGGCATCGCATCGGTGCTGGAAGCCACGCTGCCGCTGATCACGATGGCTCTGGAAGTCTGGGTAGTTCGCCGGCAACGCTTCCATTGGCCTCTGCTGGCCGCCATTTTTATGGGATTCTTCGGAGTGAGTGCTCTGCTTTTTCACAACGGAGAGCAGCATTTCGGCATCGTTCCTTGTATTGCCATTCTGGCGGGCGCTACTGCGTGGTCTTTGGGATCGGTGCTCAACCGCTCGCTGGACCTGCCGGCCTCGCTACCTCTGACGTCCGGTGCGGCCATGATGCTGGGCGGTGGAATGCTGCTCGCGCTCTCGGCCGCATTCGGCGAGATGCACCCGCTCCCCCATGTTTCGATGCGCGCCGTGTGGGCCCTGCTCTACTTGATTGTGTGTGGATCTCTCCTCGGCTTCACCGCCTTCGTGTGGCTGCTGGCGCGCATGCCGGCCACTCGTATATCGAGCCATGCTTACGTCAATCCGGTGGTAGCCGTCGCGCTGGGGTATTTCGTCGCGGGCGAAGTGATCACCACGCGAACATTGATTGGAACGGCCCTGGTGCTGGCCAGCGTGGTGCTGATCCTGCGCAAGGAGAAAGTGGCTATTTGACGCCCGTGCCATTCCGAGTTTATGATCGCGTTCTTACCTCGTATCCAGCTGTCATCTTGTGCATCTAAATCGTGACGGTGCCCTTCAGGCAACTGTAATATGACTAACAAACTTCGACTAGCCGCTATTTTGGTTCTGCTTCGGGTTCATCCTTCCGCTGCCGCGGCGACCCAAATCCTAAGAGAGGAGACCAAAGCAGCCTGGGACGCCTATCTTCAAGCGGCCAATGACGCCATGCAGGCTCGTCTCCAACCCGGGGCACATTTCCTTTGGCTGGACGATCAGCCCGAGCGGATGGAGGAGATTCGCACCAAAGGGCCTTACATCGCGCCAATGAGCCGAGACATACCGAAGAAAGTTCCGCACGGACTGATCCACGATTGGCTCGGCGTGGGCTTCGTCCCCGATGCGAAAATCGAAGACATCCTTGCGGTAGTGCGGGACTTTGATCATTACAAGGACATGTACCACCCAGGCGTACTCGACTCAGCTTCTCGCGGTACGGACGGAATGAAAGACCTCTTTTTCATGCGTCTTGCCAACAGATCGGTAATTGCGAAGACCGCTCTGGATGCCGAGTGCGAAGTTTCCTATATTCGCGTGGACGACCAGCATTGGTACGGTATTTCGAACACTACCCATATCGTGGAACTCGACAAATTTGGCACCCCGGAGCAACGAACCTTGCCGGAGGACCAGGGAACTGGACTGATTTGGCGATTATCCAGCATCACGCGCCTTGAGGAGCGCGACGGGGGTGTATATGCGGAGCTCGAAGCGATCGCCTTAAGCCGCGATATTCCTGCTGCGTTTCGCTTGTTCGTCACACCCATCGTGCGCCGCGTATCGAGAGATTCGCTGGCCACATCGCTTCATCAGACGAAGATTGCCATAGACGCCAACAAAGCCGCCAGCAAAGCCGCCAACAAGGCGCGCCGTGCGGAGCAGGTACCTGCCCAATGATTCTAGCCGCTACGTCAAACGTATTCCATCAGCGCCATGAATCCATAATCCATGTGCATCTGCTGGTGACAATGGAACAGCGTTAAGCCGGGATTGTTCGCAATCAGATCCACCTCGGTCTGGCTCTTGGCCCCCACCACCACCACATCCTTGTGTACGCCCGCCGTCGGCACGCCCGCGATCTTCACCAGCTCGAACGTATGCCGATGCAAATGGACCGGGTGCGCTTCGTCGCTGCGGTTGTCGAACACCAGGCGATAGCGGCTGTTTGCCTTCACTCGAATGTGGTCGGTCTTTGGGAACGATTTGCCATTGATGGTCCACTTGTCCACCCAATGGTGCCCGGCAAATTTCTTTTCAAAGACCAAAGGCACACGTTCTGGCGACTCCGCCTGCGAGTCAGACTTGCCGGTGCTCCCGAATGCTGCGTAATCCCATTGCTCGTCTCCGGGAGCCAGCCAGCGCGGATCGCCCGATTGCCCCGCATACTCGATCACAATTCCCATGCCATGCTCGCGATCGTGATCGTCCGTCGCGCCCAGGATCCACACCCCGGGCTGATTCATTTCCATAACCGCGTCGATACGTTCGGCCGGCCCGAGCTCCAGCGTCTGTACTTCCTTGGGCGCCGCAACCGGATTCCCGTCCATCGCCATCACCCGAAACTTGTGCCCCGCGACGGCGATTTTTCGGGTCATCGTCGCGCTGGCGTTGAGAATCCGCAATAGGACGCGCTGTCCTTCTTTTACCCGGATCGGCTCGCCGTGTCCCAGCGCGTGCCCGTTGATCGAGAACAACTCGTAGGCGACGTCAATCGAATCGTCGTCCACGCCCCCGCTGGCGAGGTATGGCTCCCATTCCTTGAGCGCGAGGAACACTTCCTGATCGTAATTGCCCGGCTCACTGCGCGGATCGATGTAGAGAAATCCAAACTGGCCCGTGTATGTGGCGCGCTTCAGATTTCGCCCGGCCATCACGTGTGTGTGATACCAGCGAGTGCCGCTGGGTTTTGGCGTAAACGTATAGCGCGCCGACCCATGGGCCGGAATCATGGGCGTTCCTTCTTCCGTTGCGCCGTCCACCGCGGAGGGGATTTGCAATCCGTGCCAGTGAACGACTTCGTGCTCTCCGGTGTCGTTGAAAACTTCGATGGTGACGGGCCGGCCTTCCTTCATCCGTAACAGGGGCCCCGGCACGGAGCCGTTGTACCCGATGGTCTTGACCACTTTGCGCGGCGCAATTTCGAAGCTGGTCGGCGCGATATGAAGGGTGAAGTCGGGCTTGTCCGCCCCGCGCATCGCCGACGGTATTGCCGCTAAGGAAGCCAGAAAATGCCGACGATGCATCTGACCCAATAGTATCGAACTTGGTTTCAGTCGCTCCCTATCGGTCGCGAAATCTACTGAACCGCGCACGTCAGTAAGCGGCTTAGCGTTTGATCCCGGCCTGCCAGTTGAGAACTACCGTAATGGGAGCATTGGCTGCATTGCTCTCGGTAAGCACCAGGAAGCGCTGACCGTCGGCGCTGGGCTCATAGGCCCATATGCCGGTGAGTGTCGAATAAATCGGCGGTAAATCAAATAATGGTTTGGGAGGGTCGGCCTCCACCGTGTCGCCCACCTTCAGCGACACCGCCATGAGTTTATTGTCAGAAGAAATATAGAACAATTCCTTCCCGTCGCGCCTCCACCTCGGCTGCCCTCCGCCCGCATTGGAGATTTGAAACTTGGTGCCGCTCGCCGGGATGGATTGAATGTAAACCTGAGGCTGCCCGCTTTCGTTGGAGGCGTACGCCATCCAGTGCCCGTCCGGCGAGAATTGCGCCTCGCTTTCATTAAATGGCGTTTGCAAATAAGGGATCGGTTTACGATCGCCCTCTAACGGCAGCAGCCATAAGTCGGTACCCGTTCTGCCGCCGGTCTGCATATAGACCAGGAACTTTCCGTCTCGCGACCAGTCCTGCGGACGAATATTGAGCCCGCCCGAGAGCACTAGCTCTTCCTTGCCGGCGCCATTCGCCGCCTTCTCATAGAGGGAGCTATTGTCCACTCCAAAGATGATGTGACTGCCGTCCGGAGACCACACCGGTTCCGCGGATCGGCCTGAACGGAAGGTAAAGCGAGATGGAACCCCACGAGCGACGTCGAGCAGCCACACGTCCCCGCCGTCGCCTCCTTGAGCGCGAATGCTCAATGCCACCTGCTTCCCGTCTGGTGAAAGCCCCTGGGTGATGATCTCCGCGGGCTGTCCAAGCGTGGTACGCGCACCTTTGCGATCCATCCACGCTAAGTTTCCCCTAGCCAGCCCAAAACCGAGACCGCCGCTATAAGCCAGCATTCCGTTTCCAGATACTGAAAACGCGGCGTGGTCCGTATTTCCGGAGATGCTGACCGCTTCGGCCACAGGAAACGCGTCGCCCGTGGTACGGACCGCGCCCGGATCGAAAGGCTGCGCCATCAACGTGCCTTCCCGGCGGAACAGCAGCAGCCCATTCTTGCCCGGCGATTCGGAGGCCACATAGGCAGCGCTGGATTGGTCGGTCAGCACGCGGACGGGTGGCGAGCCATCGAGGGATCCGGCATAAATCCCGTTCGTTTCTGGCTTCCCGTTGAAGACCTCGAAGAGGAAGCGTTTTCCGTCCGGCAAGAATACTGGATATCGGTGCAATTCCCCTGGGCCGCCAAGCTTTGTCACTGGCTTGGGTTCCCCTCCGGCCGCCGACACCCGCATCAGCGGGAGTGCCAGACCGGGTGCAAACACGATCACGCCGTCCTTGTTCCAACTCGCGCCGCGTCCGTTCGCCGCGTCGCACAGAGTTTGAGCCGGCCCTCCGGCCAAAGCGACCTTCTTGAGCTTGCCCGGCACGAAGAATCCGATGTAGGCGCTATCGGGCGACCAGAACGGGTAAGTGGCATCGTCGGTTCCAGGCACCGGTTGCGCGGTTAGCGAATCGATGGGACGAGTCCACATCCGCTTGCGTCCAGCTTCATTCGCCACGAAAGCCAGTGTTCGGCCATCCGGCGAAAGCTCGAAAATAGGGTCGATCGCCTTCTCGGGCGTAGCAATCTGAAATCGTATGACGCGCTGTGGATCCGGCGTTTCGCGAAAATGCACGAACGCTAAGACAGCGGAGGCCAGTAGAAACAGCCCGGCGATCGCCCAAGCTGCTTTGCCGCCGGCGCCCGATGAAACGACAACCGGAGCCGTCTGCTGGAGCTCGGGCTCCTTGCTCACGCGCTCGATAATCACTCGCGCTTCGCCGATATCGCGCAGCCGGTTCTTGACATTGCGATCCAGGCACCGCTCCACCAGATTGCGAATGGACGGCGGCGTGTCCTTGGGAAGCTTTCCGAAATCGATGGGGGCGCGCAGCACGTCGGCCAGCGTGTGCGAGACGGTCTCGCCGTCGAACAGCCGTTCGCCGCTTAGCATTTCGTAAAAGACGACGCCGAACGCCCAGATATCCGCCCGCTTGTCGACGGGCTTGCCTGCCGCTTGCTCCGGCGCCATGTAACCGGCCGTACCCATGATCAGACCGGCCTGCGTCGCTGCCATAGTGAATGTCGGAGAGTTGTGCGGATCGGAGGCGCTTGCGCCATCGCGGCTGGGCATCGCGGCCAGACCGAAATCGAGAACCTTTACCACCCCCGCGGGCGTGATCATCACGTTCGCCGGCTTCAAATCGCGATGGACGATGCTCTTTTCGTGTGCCGTCTCCAATGCCTCGGCGATCTGGCGGGCGTAATTCAGCGCGGTCTCAAGCGGCAGCGTGGTTTTCTCGGCTTCGGCCAAAGTCTCGCCGGGCACCAACTCCATGACCAGCGCTCGAACTCCGCTCGACTCCTCGAGGCCATAAATCTGCGCGATGTTGGGATGATTCAGTGAAGCCAGCACCTTGGCCTCGCGCTCGAAGCGGGCCAGCCGTTCCGGATCGTGCGCCAGAGCATCGGGCAGAATTTTGATCGCCACTTCCCGATCGAGCTTTGTGTCCCTGCCGCGGTACACTTCTCCCATTCCGCCGGCGCCGATGGGCGCAAGAACCTGGTAGGGTCCTAGAAGCGTGCTGGCGGATAGGGGCATGAAGGTTTGAACAATGTTACCAACCCCCAACCCCAAATCCCCAAACCCCGGCTCACCACCTTGCTATCCTGATATTTCATGGGCCGTATTCTGCTTACTCTCGCCTTTGCACTCCCGCTGGCGGCCGCCTCAGCTCCTTCGCTCCTGGATATCCTCGGCGACGAACTCCAGCGCAATTTCACCATCCTGAAGCAAAACGCCGATCCGCCTCCTTATTACATGGACTACACGGTTACTGACGAGGAGAGCCAGTCCCTTTCCGCCACCCTGGGCACGATCGAGTCCCGAAGCAATGGACATCTGCGTTATCTCGATATCACGCTGAGGGTCGGCACGCCTCAGTTAGACAACTACCATTCGATCAACGGAAACAAGGGACGGTTCACGCGCGGTGAAGTGCTGCCGATTGACGACGTGCCGGACGCCATCCGGCGCAAGGTGTGGCTGGATACCGACAGGACGTACAAGCTGGCTGCGCGCCGCCTGATCGAAATCAAGTCCAACCAGGAAGTGAAGGTCAAGGACGCAGACTCGTCGGCTGATTTTTCAAGCGAGCCGCCCGCGGTTTACCAGGAGCCGCCGCCTCCCATGGGAAATATCGATGAGGAGTGGACGGGGCGCGCGCGCAAGTGGTCCGCCCAAGTGGCCGATTTCCCCGACGTGCTGTATTCCAACGTAAGCTTGTCGCTCCAGCGGCTCTCCAAGTACATGGTGAGTACAGAGGGCACGCGGCTGCTGCATGGGCGCGATTTCGTCAGCCTGTCTATCGTTGCGCGCGGCAAGGCTACTGACGGTATGGACTTGATCGCGATGCAGGATTACCAGGCGGCCGATCTTGCGCATTTGCCCAAGCAGGCGGAGGTGGAGGCCGCGGCCAAGCGCGTGGGACAAAATCTGGCGGATCTGGTGCAGGCGCCCGCGGTTGAGCCTTTCGTGGGCCCAGCGATCCTTTCCGGGCGAGCCGCCGCTGTCTTCTTTCACGAGATCTTCGGCCACCGCATCGAGGGCCATCGTCAGAAAGACGAATCCGAAGGCCAGACTTTCACTAAGGCGGTGGGGACCTTGGTGTTGCCAAGTTTTCTTTCCGTGGTGTTCGATCCCACCCGCAGAACTCTCGACGGCGTGGATCTCAACGGCTATTACACCTATGACGACGAGGGCGTGAAGGCCAGGCCCGTCACGGTGGTGGAAGACGGGGTTCTGAAGACGTTCCTGACCTCGCGCTCTCCCATTGACGGTGTCGACCATTCCAACGGCCACGGACGCCGGCAGCCAGGGTTGGAGCCTGAATCGCGCCAATCGAACCTGATTGTGGAATCGAAAAAGCAGGTTTCCGAAAAGGCGCTGCGGGAGATGTTGATTGCCGAGGTCAAACGCCAGAACAAGCCGTACGGCTTTTACTTCGACGAGATCACCGGCGGCTACACCACCACACAGCGCCGCGGCCTGCAGGCGTTCACTGTGATTCCGCTGATGGTGTATCGCGTTTTTGCCGACGGCCGCCCTGATGAGCTGGTGCGCGGCGTCGATATCGTTGGAACCCCGCTGTCCAGTTTCGCTAAGATTATGGCCACCTCGGACAAGCCGGAGGTGTTCAACGGCTATTGCGGCGCCGAATCGGGCCAAGTGCCGGTGTCGGCCAGTTCACCCGCGATTCTGGTTTCCGAGATTGAAATTCAGAAGAAGCAGCATTCGCAGGATCGTCCGCCGTTCCTCGGCCGGCCCATCGATACCGGAGCCACTAAGTGAAGTACTCGCTATTGCTGTTGGCCGCAGCCGCGCTCGCTCAAAGCACCAACGCTCAAGGGACCAATCCCCAATCCCCAACCACCCAATCCCAAGGGAGCGAAAGCGACCCGCTACTGCGCGCTATGAAGGATGAGATCAAGCGCGTCAGCGAGCTGATCCGCCTCCGTATCAGTCTCGATCCGCCTTACTTCACCGAGTACCGCGTGGAGGACACGATCAGCCACTCCATTTCGGCTGAGCTGGGCGCGCTGGTGGACGAAAGCGACTCCAATTTTCGGGTTCCTTCGGTTCTCGTGCGCGTCGGAACCGCTAACTTCGATAACACCGATCATGTTTACTCGGAGGCTTACATCGGCAATCGCTACGATCCGTCGCGCCTGCCGCTGGACAACAACTATCTTGCCTTCCGGGAGGTGTTCTGGCTCGCCACCGATCGTGCCTATAAGACCGCCGAGGACGCCATCGCACGCAAGCGCTCGTCCCTGAAGAACATGAGCCAGCCGGACGCGCTGCCGGACTTTTCCCCGGCGCCGCCGGCGCATTTGATTTTGCCAATCCAGCGAAAACCGTTTGCGGCCGCTCCCTGGAAGAGCGAAGTGATTCGGCTCTCGGCTCTCTTCGACGGATTTCCGAAAATACTATCGTCGGGAGTGGAGATGCTCAGTTCGCAATCCATCAACTACATCGTTACGTCGGAGGGTACCGAGCTGCGCACTCCGGAGGATGTCGCTTACATTCGGGTAGCGGCCCGTGGCTTGGCGACGGATGGAACGCGAGTGCGAGACGCGCAGTTCTTCCAGGCCTTCAACGCGGACGGTCTCCCATCCGAAGATGTGCTGACGCGCGGAATCAAAGCGGTGGGCGAACACGTTACGGAGCTTAGCCAGGCTCCGGCCGGCGAAGCATACGACGGCCCGGTTCTGTTTGAGGCGCCAGCGGCCGCCCAGTTGTTCGGCCAGCTGCTGGGCGACAACCTGAAGATCACGCGCAAGCCTGTGACCGATCCCGGGCGGCCCTCCCGTTACTCGCCAAGCGAGCTGGAGAACAAGATGGGGTCCCGAATTCTGCCGGATTGGATGGACGTAGTAGACGATCCCACCCAGACGCAATATCAGGGTCACACGCTGCTGGGACATTATCTCTACGACATGGAAGGTGTCGCTCCCCGGCCGCTGACGCTGGTTGAGAAAGGCGTGCTGAAGAATTTTCTTTTGACACGCACGCCGGTCTTCAAGGAATATCCGGGTTCCAACGGACACGCACGGATGACCGGCCAGTACGGCACACGCTCGCCCGGATTTGGCAACTGTTTGTCCGCGTTTCCGAGACCACGCCCGCGGCCAACATGAAGCAAAAGCTGATCGATCTGTGCAAGCAGAACAATAAAGCGTACGGCATTCTGATTCGGAAGCTCGATTATCCCTCCACTGCGTCGATCGATGAATTGGAGAAAGTGGCCCAGGCCGCCGGTGGATCGCATCCCGTCGTCCCTCCGCTGCTGGCTTATAAGATTTATCCGGATGGCCGGGAGGAACTGGTGCGCGGCCTTTTGTTCCAGGGTATGTCCGCCCGCTCGCTCAAGGATATTGTGGCGGCCTCCGACGAAAACTATGTGTTCGATTTGATCGATTCAAACGCCCCTTTCGCTCTGGTGGGGGCGGGCTCTTTCACCACCACTTCGTCCGTGATTGCGCCGGCCGTGCTGTTTGAAGAACTGGAGCTGGAGCCGATCAAGGAAGAAACTCCGAAGCCGCCCATCGTTCCGGCGCCAACGCTGACGGGCCAAGTCGTGATACCGCTTGCTCACGCTCTTGCTTCGGAACCGCGACCGTCAGGGAGCGTACATGCACGTTCTTCGGAACCGCGACCGTCAGGGAGCGGACCGCTTGCTAACGCGCGCGGCTCAAAAACGCCGTCTGGAAGCGGCAGTTAACCATGGGCCTGCTGTTTCGTGCCATTTTTCGCGAGGTGGCCAAGAGCGCGATCTTTGGCGCGGCGCTTTTTACGTTCGTTCTGTTTTTGCAGCGCGCCGGAAAGCTTTTCGAAATTCTGGTACGCAGCTCGGCGCCGCCGGCCACCGTTGCCCACCTGTTCGTTCTTGCGATTCCATTTACCCTGTCATTTACCATGCCGCTCGGAGTGCTGGTCGGGGTTCTTATCGCCCTGAGCCGGATGTCGAGCGATGGCGAAATCATCGCCCTGCGGGCGGCCGGAGTTCCCAGCCGCAAAGTGATCCCGCCGGTGTTGGCTTTCGCCACGCTGGCGATGCTGGTCACCTTCACCGCCTCGCTCTGGCTGACGCCCTACGCCACCTGGAGAACCTACAAGGTTCTGAATCAACTGACGGCCGCCGAGCTCACTTCCGAAGTGCAGTCGCAGGTCTTCAACGAAGACTTTCCGAATCGAATTGTCTACGTCAGCGACGTGGCCGCGGGGGCGCCGAATCAATGGCGCAACGTATTTATCGCCGACACAACGCCGGTGGAGGAACAGAAGAAGACCGATCACGACCGCGGCGAAGGGCCCACCATCACGGTAGCTGCCCGCGCCACCGCCGTCCCCGATGTGCCGCATAATCAGATCCAGCTTTCTCTGCAGAACGGCGCTACTTACGATGCCGGAAAAGATCCCACCGATTACTACACCACCTCGGCGCCTACGGGCGCGCAGATTCTCGAGGCCACCAAGCCCAATGAGGTGCACGCCAGAGGCTACACCGAAATCGACACGCTTCCTCTGTATCGCCTGGCTTATCGCGACAAGAAGCTCGATCACGACAACGTTATCCAGGCGCGTATCGAATTGCACCAGCGGCTGGCGTTGCCGCCGGCCTGTTTTCTGCTGGCTCTGATCGGAATTCCGTTCGGGATTTCCTCGCGCAAGGGCGGCAAATCCGGAGCATTCGTCATCACCGTGGCGCTGGCGTTCGTCTACTGGATCGGGTTGATCGCGGGCCAACGGCTGGGCCAAACCGGAAAGCTTCCGGTCGGCATAGCGATGTGGATTCCTAACGCCGTTTTCGCCGTTGTCGGCCTGTTCCTGCTCACGCGCATGGAGCGGCCCGGCGATCGCGACTGGATTGGCGCCATTACCGCGCGGGCCACCGCCGTCTGGACTGCCCTGCGTGGAAAGCTGCCTGCCGCCGCGGCGCACGTACGCTCGCGCAGCCGTGGCTGGCGCATGTTCCTGGTTCCTCAGGTGGTGGACCGTTACGTATTGCAAAGCTTCCTGTTCTGGTTCGCGCTGCTGCTCATCGGCTTCGTGCTCATGACGCATGTCTACGAGTTCTTCGATCTGCTGAGCGACATCGTTAAAAACAATATCGCGATGGCGCGCGTGTTTGCCTATCTGTTCTTCCGGACGCCGCAGATTATTTTCGACTCCGCGCCGATGAGTGTTCTGGTCGCGGTTCTCATCACTTTCGGGATCCTCACCAAGCACAACGAGATCACTGCCATGAAGGCCAGCGGTATCAGCCTGTATCGTCTGGCGGTCCCGGTGCTCGCGGCCGCGCTATTAATGAGCGGCGGCTTATTCGCTTTCGCGCATTATTACGTGCCGGACGCCAATCGCAAGCAGGACGCCATTCGGAAAGAGATCAAAGGCAAGCCGGTGCAGACGTACTTGCATCCGGACCGGCATTGGGTCTTCGATCCCGGATCGAACAACGATCCGAGGGTATTTTATTTCAAGTATATTGACGGGGCCCAAAAGCTCATGCTGGGGCCGCAGGTCTTCGAGCTGGACCCGGGCAACTTCCACATTCACAAACATATCTCCGCCGAGAAGGCACGTTGGGAGCCGACACTCCAGACCTGGGTTTTCGAGAACGGCTGGAGCCGCCAGGACCCCGGGGAGCGTCACCAGAAATTCGACAACTTTACCGGACAGGCCGCCACGTTCAAGGAACTGGATGAGCGGCCAGACTACTTCCTGCAAGAGGTGCTGCAGGATCAGCAGATGAATTTCCAGCAATTGGCCGCGTACATTCGCGAGTTGCAGCGCAGCGGCATCGACACCATCACGCTGCAGGTAAGCTTTTACCGCAAGTTCGCGCTGCCGCTCTTCGCTCTGGTGATGGCGCTGATCTCGGTGCCGTTTGCGTTTCTGGCGGGTAACAAGGGCGCCATGGCGGGCGTCGGCGTCAGCTTCACCATCGCCATCGCCTACTGGACCATCGGCAAGCTCTTCGAGCAACTGGGGGACGTGAATCTGCTGCCGGCCACGCTGGCGGCATGGTCGCCCGATGTAATATTCGCCATGGCGGGCGCGTATTTCTTCACGCGCATGCGCACCTAGCGGACTGTCTGCGTTACCAATAAAATGTGGCGCACGTTCAGACTCATCTGAACGCCTTCGTTCCTCTTCCGGTGAAATGTGGCGCACGCACTCCTGCGTGCCGCGTTCACACTCGTGTGAACGCCTTCGTTCTTCTTCCGGAATACAAGTGTGGACGCGGACAGCCCCCTAGTGCCGGAATTTCAGCGGCGGGCCGGCGGCGCTGGAACTGACCGCCCGGTTTGCTCGCACGCCGCAGCAGGCCCGTGAGTGCTCGGCATCCGATCGTCGGTGGTAGCAGACGGGGCCGTTCGTATGCTGAATCGATCCGGTCGATCGACGTGCATTTCGAGCAGCGGAACGGAACAAAGGTTGGCCCGGGGCGGGTTTTGGAGATCGATCCTGTGTTCCCCGATGGCGCCGCCACCTTTGGCCAGCCGGTCAATCGCGCTTTGCATCGCCGGTGGAAGTGGAGCGGGCGATGGCGCGCTCTGAGCGCAGACGACGCTCAGGATAGTCGGCGCGAATAAAGCGATCTTGAGCAGGCCGCGCATACGTCAATTCTAGTCAATTCTCCGATGGCCGTTCCACCCGTTCGATGGCGAATATTTCCACCGGCCCCTTTTGCGATTCGAGTTTCAATCCGAGTTGTTCCTGCAATGCCGCGAACAGCGAAGGTCCATGCCCATCCGGCGGCGGCGCGCCGAAACCCTCCGGTACGCCCATCGCCTGGAACATCGCGACCTGATTTTCGTCCGGCTGCCATTCGAGCTTCAAATCATACGTCCCCATCAGCGCTGTCTTATCGACAACCACGCGGCCGAGGAAGCTCGAAAGCTCATCGACAAGTCCCGCGATACTGATACCTTGGTCAACTACCAGCCCGCGGCGAACCCTCATCATTCCCTGTGTCGATTCGCTCGCGGCTTTGAATTTCGGCCCGTTTTTATCCACCACCAGCGCGTACACAGGCATTTCCCTGGTGTCGTGCCGCATCGCAAGTTCGAACCGATCGGCCAGCAGCGACTGGAGCATCAACTTGATCTGCTCGAAGTTCGCCGCCGACCCCTCCGCCTTGGCGGTAATGTCGAAGGGATCGGAGCCGATCCAAGCCGGGCCGCCCGAAATTTGAAAATCCTTGATCCCGTAAGCCTGTTGGATCAGCCGTTTCACCGTAAAGTTGGCCACCGTGACTCGCCCGCCCGGCTGAACGTTGAACAGCAAACGGTGGTCCGCCGAGTTGCTCGGTTTGATGGACGCCACTTCAAACTTCGGCTGAGTCTGCGCGCACCCAATGCCCACGGCCAGCACGAATCCGGCGATCCGAAGCCTCACGGGTCCTCCTTCTAACGATGACGCGGGCGGAGGCTTTTTCGTCTAAGTTTCAGGCTCCCATAATCTGGACGTTCATTCCTTCGGGATCTTTGATATGAAACCCAGCGTCCAGGTTTTCTTCCGGCGTTATGCCGAGCGCTTTCAGTTGCTCCGTTACGCGTCCCTTGTTGAAATTCTCCACGCCGATGGCGAAGTGATCCACTATCCCGGTCGGACTCTTGTGGTGGAGCGAGACGATGATTTTTTCGGAGCCGAGCCGCGAGATCTCGTTAGGCTTGTCCTCACCCAACACTTTCAGGCCGAAGACCTTCTCATAAAAGGCCACTGCGCGCGGCAAATCGGTGACCTGAATACTAATGTGGTTGATATTCAGGCCTTTGAGGCCCTCCTGGGCCGGTGCGACGGATGCCGCGCCGCCCGCCGCGGTCAGCATCGCGAGGCCTTGAATTAAGCCCCGGCGCGAGAGCGCTCCCTTTTCGAAGCGGTTCAACAGATCTGAAATTATAGCTTCCATTTTGCCTCCTGAATGTGATTCGAGCATTCAATTCTTTCCGGTGTGGGCGCTGTCCTTCTCGTTTTCATCGCAGAAGTATTCGAAGATGTCGGAATTGGGCTGAAGGTTGAAGGTGACCTTGATCGTAAAGGGTCTGGTGTACATCCGGGGATCGTCGAATGTCATCTCAACGTCCATGTGTCCGAAGTCGCGGCGGTGATAGCGTTCCATCATGCGCAGCGCTTCGCTATGGGGGTGGCCGCCCACATCCAGCCAGCCCTTGTCGTTGAAGCCAGCGCTTTCCACCACCAACGTGTTGCGGTCCCATTTGCCGGCAGAGTAGCCAAGCCAGGCGGGTTGCTCGAATTCGGCGGGAAGAACGCGGCCGTCAGTGTAAATCTGGCGATGTGTGTCTTCGTACAGGACTGCGATCAACCGTGGTGACTGAATAATCTTAAAGGGTTCGGAGAGAAGAACGGCGGAGGGGATGCCAACCGGCAGGCAGGTGCCGCGCGAGTCCACGCCTGCCGCGCGACGGCGGAAAATCTCCGCGGCCTCGGGCCGCATCAGGGTCGCTTCCGCCCTGAAATCAGACAGGATATCAATGCCGTACTTGGAAACGGTTTCCACCTCCATGCCGGGAACGTTGACATCGCCCACCCGATCCCCGAAGAGGCGCTTCATTTCGGCGAGCGAGGTGAGCTCATGCATCCACACGCCCGAGAGGTCCGGCTTGCCGTCGAGCGCGCGAGGCGCCGGCGCGGTGAGGTTAGGTTTGCCATCGGCCGTGCGCGGCGTCCCCGGGGTCGGATAGTTTAGCCATTGCGCCTGCGCGCCAGTGGAGAGAATCGCAAAGACTACGCTCAGCCGCAGCCATGGCATCGTGAGGTTTGGGGCCAACACGAGAGATGCTATCATAACGTCCTCGCGCCTGGAGGATTTTCGCATGAACAGACTATTTTGTTGTGGCTCCCTCGCGCTGCTTTTACTTACCTGCGGCTGCAATCGGCAAGCCCCGGCGGACACGCGCGTGGCCGATGAAAGTGCGGTCAAAGACGCGGACGCACAGTGGTCGAAAACCGCCATGACTGGCGACGTGGATGGCACGGTTGCCTTTTATTCCGACGATGCGGCCGTGCTGCCGCCCAACGCTCCCATCGCCACCGGCAAACCGGCGATTCGCGCCGTGTGGGCTTCCATGCTCACTCCGGACACCACCGTTTCGTGGCAGGTAAATAAAGCCGAAGTCGCCCGCTCCGGCGATCTGGCCTACGTGACGGGAACCTATCAGATCGCCGCGAAAAATCCCAAAGGCAAGGCTCAAGAAGATCACGGCAAGATGGTGGAAGTATGGAAAAAGCAAGCCGACGGAAAGTGGAAGACCGTGGCCGACATTTTCAACTCGGATATGCCCCTTCCCACGCCGCACCCGTAGGCGTTTTGATATGCTTCCTCAGGGGCATTTCGTTCAAAGAGAGGCATTTTGGAGGTGCGAAACCGATGAAATTACCGGCAGTCATAAGTTGTGCGCTGATGGCAGCGGCGTTCGTTTTGGCTCCGCTGGCCCAGGCTCACCACAGTAACTCGGCGTTCTACGTCACCAAGGTCATCACCATCAAGGGCGTGGTCAAGGAGTTCAAGTGGAGCAATCCGCATGTTTGGGTGATCCTGACGGTGGACGACGGAAAGGGCAACAAGGTGGATTGGAAAGCCGAGGGCCGGCCGCCCGGCATTTTGGGTCGGGCCGGATGGACGCCGAAGTCGCTGCAGCCAGGCGACGTGGTGACAATCGACTTGAGCCCGGCCAAGGACGACTCGGCCTCAGGGCTGATTGCGCGCGTGACGAAGGCCGACGGCACCATTCTCGCCAATGCGCCGCCGCCCACCGAATAAAGGACCCGCTATGAAGATCCGCAAGATCCTCCTCGGCATAATCGTCGGCGCGGTGGCGCTCTCCGCCCAGACAACGCATCCCGATTTCTCGGGTGTTTATTATCCGCTGAATCCGTTCGGCAACTTTCGAGCCGGTCCGAACGCGGGGGCGGCGCGGCCACCCCAGGCACGGCCACAGGGACCACCGCCGCGTCCAACCGCATCGGCGCCGCTCTCGGATGGGTCGCGCGGGCGCAATCCCGATGAACCGTCGCTCACGCCCGAATACATGGCGAAATGGCAGATGATCAGCAAAACGCGCATCGCCGGCTCTCCGGAATATGACCTGACCGCCAAGTGCCTGCCGCCTGGAATGCCCGCCATGATGTCGATGGCTTACGGCATGGAAATCATGCAGAACCAGGACAAGATCACCTTCTTCAGCGAGCTGAACGATGCCTTGCGGCGTGTCTATCTGGACGGGCGCAAGCCGTCGGAGAAGGTGCTGGAGGATCCCACGTATGCCGGTTACTCCACCGGCCATTGGGAAGGCGACACGCTGGTGGTGGATACGGTGGCGCTACGCGACAACACCTTCATCGAAGGATTCACTCCGCATAGCGACGCCATGACGGTGCATGAACGCATCCGGTTGAAAGAGCCTGGTTTGTTGGAAGATACCATCACCGTTACGGATCCGAAGGCGCTGACGAAGCCTTGGGGGACGGTGAAGACTTATCGCAAGGCGTCGCGCGAGAAAGGGAACGACGAGCTGCGGGAGTTTGCGTGCGCCGAAGGTCTGGGAGAAGCCAAGTGAACGCACGCGTTTTGTGGCTAGCTGCGGCCGCTTCGGTCGCACTGGTCGCGCAAACCACGCCGCCGGATTTTTCAGGCGTTTATTATCCGGTGAACCCGTTCGGCAACTTTCGAGGCGGACCGAGATCGGGAGGGCCGCCCAATCCCTCGGCGCGTCCCACGGCATCGGCGCCGCTGGCGGACGGTTCCACGGGACGAAGGCCGGACGAACCGTCCCTGAAGCCGGAATACCTGGAGAAGTGGAAGATGATCAGCAAAACGCTGGTTGCCGGTTCTTCGGAATACGATCCCATTGCCCGCTGCCTGCCTCCGGGAATGCCTGCAATGATGAGCATGTTTTACGGCATGGAGGTGATGCAGAACAAAGACAAGATCACCTTCTTCAGCGAGCTGAACGATGCGCTGCGCCGCGTTTACCTGGACGGGCGCAAGCCTTCGCAAAAAGTTCTGGACGATCCCACGTACGCGGGTTATTCGACGGGTCACTGGGAAGGCGACACCCTGGTGGTGGCTACCGTGGCATTACGGGACGACACGTTCATCGAGGGGTTCACGCCACACAGCGACGAGATGACGGTGAAGGAGCGCATCCGGTTCAAAGAGCCTGGGCTGCTGGAGGATCAGATTACAGTGACGGATCCGAAGGCGCTGACGAAGCCTTGGGAAACGGTGAAAACTTATCGGAAGGCCAAGCCGCGCGGCGGAACCGACGAGCTGCGGGAGTTCGCGTGTGCCGAGGGGCTGTCTGAAGTGAAGTAGATCGCCGGCTTACGGGCGGCTATCGTCGTTTTTGTCGGCGCGCTCGCGCAGTTTTTCCTTTGCCCTCTCCGCATCCCGCTCCGATTGGCTCAACGCCTGCCGTACCTGCGTGCGTGCCTTGTCCAGATCCTGGCGCGTCTGTTCATCGGCGCGATTCAGGTCCTGCCGCAATTTGTCTCTGGTTACGTCCAGCTGCCTCTGCGCTTTGTCCTGCGCCTCGCGGCCTTGCTCTCTGGCGCGATCCTGGTCTACACGGCTGCATCCTAATCCAGCCAGCAACCCGATCACTACACCGCTCACTCCGATGAACTTCTTCATTGCACACGTCTCCTAACGGTGAGACGCTTGACCGCGCTTTCCGTTGCCTAGCCCCCTGCGAACACGCAGTGGTCTAATAAAGGTGTAGCCCACCGCAGCCGATCGACCCGTGCAACACGGGGAGCTGCGACAGCCTAAGCTTATGAGAATACTGGTAGTCGAGGACGAAAAACGGATTCAGGACTTCTTGTCCCGTGGTTTGGAAAGCGCTGGCTACGCCGTGGATGTGGCCGGTAACGGCGCCACCGCGGTGGATCTGGTGCACGGCGCTGAGTATGACCTCATCATTCTCGACCTCATGCTCCCCGACATGGACGGCCTAACGGTGTTGCAAAAGATTCGCAATCGCAAATCCAGTCCGCCAGTCTTGATCCTAAGCGCGCGCGATGCCGTGGATGATCGCGTCAAAGGCCTGGAGCTTGGCGCCGACGATTATCTGGTCAAGCCGTTTGCCTTCGTCGAACTGCTGGCCCGCGTCCGGGCGCGTTTGCGCCGCGGCCAGCCCATGCCGGAACGATTGCAGGTGGGAGACCTGCTGCTCGACTGCATCCGGCGCAAAGTGACGCGCTCCAACGAAAACATCGAGCTGGCGCCCAAGGAATTCAGCATCCTGGAGTACCTGATGCGCAATCGTGG
Source organism: Bryobacterales bacterium (assembly GCA_963747945.1). GTDB lineage: Bacteria > Acidobacteriota > Terriglobia > Bryobacterales > Bryobacteraceae > Palsa-89. The sequence continues at coordinate 206,999 of CAVVHB010000016.1, read as the reverse complement.
CCGTCCGCTCAGCCGCACCATGATCGTCGAACACGTATGGGACATGGACTACGACGGGCTCACCAACATCGTCGACGTGTACATCCGGCACCTGCGCAGCAAGATCGATGACAAATTTACGGTCAAGATGATCCACACCGTGCGAGGTATCGGATATATGCTGGACACTCCCGAAAAGGCCGTGGAGACGCAGCTGGAACAGGTCACATGATAAGCAGCACTTTCAGAACCGCGACCATGAGGGAGCGTTGATCACTCCAGGTAAAGCTCTGGGTTGGACTCGCGGACTGCGCTTCCGCCTGGCCTTGAGCTACGTCGTCTTCTTCAGCGTCCTGCTGGTGTTGCTCGGCCTGCTGTTCCGCCAGGTGCTGAGCGGCACTTTCCAAACTCAGATGGAAAACGTGCTGGACGAAGAATGGGGCGCCGCCAAAGGATATTTGCGTACCGGCCCCGAGGGTCCAAACTGGTTCTACGACGAAAAAGATCCGGACGAAAGTTTCACCGTCCGCCGCGTGCAGCGCGTCTACATGCTGGCCGATACGCAAGGCAACAAACTACAGGATTCCGCCATCTACGATTCGTTGGGTATCGATCCGCCGGCTGAGATTCGATCGATTCTTGAATCCGGCAAACCCGCGATTCGCGTGCGCACAGACCCCAGCGGCGTACCCTACATGATCCGCTCCGGCCTGTGGGTGGATCACGACGGCCACAAGTATTATCTGGCCATCGGCCGCGCCATCGATTACAACGACCAGGTAATTAAGAATTTCACCTGGAACTATTTCGCCTGGGTGCCGCTGGTCATCGTGCTGAGCGGCCTTCTCGGGTGGTTTCTGGCCGGCCGCGCGCTCGATCCCGTGAATTCGGTGGCCGAGGCCGCTCAGAAAATCACCCACTCCAATCTCGATGTGCAGATTCCCGCGCGCAACGCCGGTGACGAACTGGACCGGCTGATTGAAGCGTTCAACCATATGATGACGCGCTTGAACCATTCCTTCGAACAAATCCGCCAGTTCTCCACCGACGTATCGCATGAGCTGCGCACTCCCCTCACTGTAGTTCGCGGGCAGTTGGAAGTGGCGCTGTTTACCGCGCAGACCGTCGATCAATACCGCGACGCCATGGCCGACGCGCTGGAAGGCGTGGAGCGTCTCTCCAACATCGTGCGGGCGCTTTTGATGCTCTCGCAAGCTGAATCCGGGCAACTGGCGTTGCAAAAGACAGAGATTGATTTGGCCGACCTGGTTCGCGACTTAGTGGATCAGCACCAGATTCCGGCCGAAGCGGAAGGCGTCCGGCTATCGGCGACGCTGCCTGCGAACTGTTCCATGAGTGCCGACCGTATTCAGATTGAGCGGCTGCTCTCCAATTTATTGGGCAATGCCATTAAATACACGCCCGCGGGCGGTTGGTGAGCGGTGAGCCTGATCCCCGGTCTCGATCAGGTGAAACTGATTGTGGAAGATACCGGCGTCGGAATCTCCCCCGGCCATTTGCCGCACATTTTCGACCGCTTTTATCGCGTGCCGTCCGCCGATGCTGAAAAAGGCCTCGGCCTCGGCCTCAGCTTCGTCGCATGGATCGCCAAAGCTCACGGTGGAACGGTTAGCGTGGAAAGTACGCTCCAGGAAGGCACACGTTTCACGGTACTGCTGCCCGCGGCCCCCTGGCCAGTACTGCCCCACGAGGCCCAGGCCGTGCCCGTCCCCGAGCGGGTACACTAGGAACACATGGCGAATCTTGAGATTACTTCCCGCGAAAAAGAAGGCGTCAAAATCCTCGACCTCAGCGGGAAACTGGCAGTTGGCGGAGCGTCTGACCTCCGCGAAAGAGTCACCGCGGAAACCACCGCCGGACATTTGCAGCAGCTTCTGAATCTCAAGGACGTTGAGTACATCGATAGTACCGGCCTCGGCACCATGGTGATTTGCCATATGGCGCTGCAAAAAGCCGGCGGCTCTCTCAAGCTGGCGAATCTCAATCGCCGCAACCTGGAGTTGGTGCTGCTCACCAAGCTTTCCACCGTTTTCCAAATCTACAATGAAGAGCAGGAAGCCATCAACAGCTTCTTCCCCGATCGCGAGATCAAGCATTTCGACATTCTTAGTTTTGTCCAGCAGCAGAAGGAAGGCGGCGCGTAAGCCGTCGGCATGTTTGGGCGTCGCAAGAAGGTGCTGGTGGAGGCTGGTGTACGGGCCCCTGCCTTCCGCTTGACTGCCTTGGATGGCTCCACAAAATCGTTGGACGATATCCTGGCCGGCGGTCCCGCGCTCCTGGCGTTTTTCAAGATCAGTTGTCCGGTCTGCCAACTCACCGCTCCCTACCTGGAGCGCCTGGCTGCGAATACCGCAATTCAGGTGATCGGGATCTCGCAGGACGATGCCGGCGCCACGCGGGGCTTTATGCAGCGCTGCGGCGTGACTTTTCCCACGCTGCTGGATTTGCCGAGCGAAGATTATCCGGCCAGCAATGCGTACGGCATCACCTCCGTTCCGTCCCTGTTTCTACTGGAGCGCGATGGCACCATCGAGCGTTCTTTTAACGGCTTTTCGAAACGCGATTTCGAAGAGATTGGATCGCGCGCCGGCGTCTCTCCCTTCGGCCCCGAGGATCATGTACCCGAATGGAAAGCCGGTTGAGGCTCCAAAAACTAGGGTCCCGGTCGGGGGCCGAGCCGTTCTGAACCGCGCGCGTCAGCAAGCGGACCCTGTGCGGCACCTGCGATAATGAAATTTCCCAATGGCCTCCAAAATCTCTGAAGCATTCGGATCCGCCGCAGCCATCGCCAAGGGTATGTCTATCACCCTGGGCGAAATGATGAACCCCACCATCACTGAGGATTATCCCGACACTGCTCCCAAGTTCCAGGAACGCTACCGCGGCGTGCACGTGCTGCAGCGCGACGAGAACGGCCTTGAGAAGTGCGTGGCCTGCTTCCTGTGCGCGGCGGCTTGCCCGGCCGACTGTATCTACATCGAAGCCGCCGAAAATACCGACCAGTTGCGCATCAGCGGCGGCGAGCGCTACGCGCAGGTCTACAACATCGACTATTCGCGTTGCATCTTCTGCGGCTACTGCGTTGAGGCCTGCCCCACCGACGCCATTACGCACGGCCACGGTTTTGAAATCGCCAGCTATAACGTGTCCACGCTGATCTACCGCAAAGAAAACATGCTCGCGCCCATCCCGCAAGGCGCGCATTTCCCGCTCCAGGCCGAGACCGAAGAAGCCCCGTCGGCCCACTAGGTGGCGCAAGCACTCTTTGTGGCGCACGCACTCCTGCGTGCCGTGTTCACACTCGTGTGAACACTGTGATAAAGGTTCAGTTCTTCAAAATCTCGCGCAGCCGCGCTTCATCCGCCGCGGACATTCCCGCATTTTTTGCGATGTCCCCGCGCGTTTCCAGCTTCCTGCGATAACGGCCAAAGTACTCGTTGAAGTCGCCTCCGTACTGGAAGCTGTACATGATGTCGGCGAATACCGCGGTATGCGAGAGCCCCAGCGCGTGTCCCGATTCGTGCAGGCAGGTGAGATACACGACAGTGTCTCGCAGCAGCCGGTCGCCATTCACAGGCAGTGGAGATGGCCGTACATACACCTCCGCGCCCAGGTGTCCTTCGAAAGCCATCGGCCTGGTTTCGCCGTACATGCCTCGCTCGGCGGAGGCCCAGTACAAACGAATGCGCGCATGCTCCCGATCTTTCACGCGCGTGAATTCGAGCTCGCCCCCGGATGCCTTCTGCCACGCCTCGAAAGCCCATTGGGCCAATTGCGGATCGCCCGGCTGGCACAGCGACGAAGGATCCGTGCACGGCTCCACCCAGTACGTGTACTTCGACGGCGCGGCGCTTAATCCAAGAGCCAACAGGCCACAAGCCAACAGGCGAAATGCGGTCATCGCCTTTCCGCCAGGCGGTCTTCAGCCAGCAACTTGATCTGCGCCTCCAGTTGCTCGATGCGCTTGGTGAGGTCGTCGATCAATTGGCCTTCGGGATCGGGAAGGGTGCCGTGCTCCAGGTAGTCGCCGCCCGTGTCCAATCGCGACCGAACTACGCGCCCCGGAACACCGACCACCGTAGAGTGGTCCGGCACCGAGCGGATCACAACGGACCCGGCCCCGATCTTGGTGTGATCGCCGATCGTTATGTTGCCCAGGATCTTCGCGCCGGTGCCGATCACGACGTTGTTTCCGATGGTCGGGTGGCGTTTGCCTTTCTCTTTGCCAGTCCCACCCAGCGTTACGCCTTGATAAAGCAGCACGTCATCCCCTATTTCGGTGGTCTCGCCGATCACCACGCCCATGCCATGATCGATGAAACACCGCCGTCCGATGGTCGCGCCGGGATGGATTTCAATCCCAGTCACCGTTCGATTGAATTGCGAAACGATCCGCGCCATCAAGGGGAAGCCGGAGTTGTGCAGCCGGTGCGCCGCGCGATGCAGCAGGATGGAATGAAAGCCGGGATAACAGAAGAAGATCTCCACCGCGCTCTTGGCGGCCGGATCGCCGTGGAAAACGGTGTCGATCTGTTCCCGTATGGCACGAAACATACTGCTTTGGTTTGATTATCTCACTGGTCTCTTCGATGCAAGGTTCTTATTATCATTGAAGCGACGCGAGCATTTTGTCGAACGCCGCCCGGTTCGCGGCGATCGTCTTCTCCGGGCCCGTAAACTTAATAAAAATCGACCCTTGCGGCCCTTCCACAATCGCTCCCAGCATCCGATACGCGGGCATTGCGGGGCCCGCTTGCACGGTGGGGCCGCCCATCCCGGTGTAGGCGCCCGACACATCCACCGTGGTCACCGGCCAGCCGTGAATAGTACGCTTGTCGATCTTGGCCGCAGCCTTGGACGGTTTTCCATCCGCTTGCAGAAACTGGCCGATCCAGCGATCCAGATTGGCGTCCACGCTGCCGCCTTGTCCCTGGCCGAAGTAATACATGCCGCACTCGCCACCCGGAGCGACGGTGTAGGTGGCCAGGCGCATGGGACGTTGCGCTTCGGCCTTCCAACTCCCCGGCATGGTCCAATGGACTCCCGCTCCGGAATCGGCGCCAAGCCACGTTGTCGCAACAATCAGTCCAAGGATAATCCGGCGCATATGGCATCAGTATGCCACGCGGGCAGCCTTCAGTTTCCTCAGGCGCGTCCCGCCCTTCCCCCCGTTAAGCTCCGTTATCGAAATTGAGAGCGAGCATCCCATGGCAATCCAATCTGGTACATTAAATTGTCGTCTGTTAGCAGTGGTCGGTCCTGACTAGCTGCTTCGGCTCACCGGCGACGAAGGCACGAGCTTGACGCACAGCGGACGTTCGCTCCTCGGGTCTGGTTAATCAACGTGGGCACATACCTGAATTGGATAGCGCTATGAATAGCAACCGCGACGGAATTATCGATTTTGGCGCATTCGTCAAGCGCCAGCAACCTGCGTCGTCAGAGGGGGAACCGGTTGATTGGGCAAAGGAGCGCGACGATTGGCTGGGCCATCTAAAAGAGCTATACGACCAAACTGAAACCTTTCTCGTGGACTACATTAAGGCCGGCGAGATCAAGGTTAATTACCGCGAAATCACACTGAACGAAGAAAACATTGGATCGTACAGCGCGCCCCAAATGATCCTCAAAATCGGCCGACAGGAAATCACCATGACGCCGGTAGGCACGTTGCTCATTGGCGCGAAGGGCCGCGTGGAGGTCGTGGGTCCAGCGGGGCGGACGCGCCTCGTTTTGGTCAATAGTGAGGCCTCCGGTCCGACGATCAAAGTGACTGTCAGTATCGGTGGTAAGCCCGAGCCGCGCACGACAGAGGCCGCGTCAAAGGAAATCAAGTGGGCATGGAAAATCGCAACGAGCCCACCCAGTATTCAGTACATCGAGCTAACGCAGGAATCTCTTTTCCAGGCGCTGATGGAAGTTGCAAATGGCTAACCGGGTGAGCTTTTCCGGAGATCACGTTGGGCTTTCTGAGATCGCTGCACACCATCGGGATTTGGAGTCCTCACTCACTCTCTATTTCAGCGATGGCTCGCCGAATTACGGGGTCCGCTTTGATGGATATGCGGCCACCGAAGTGACTGACGAATTAGGTGAGCGGCTTGACGAAGCAGACCTGAGCTCGTCGTTGACGGTCCTGGCTGCGGTGGAAGCGGCGTTCCGCATTGATTACCTGCAGAGCTGCTACCGTCGGAAAAAGGACCCAGTCTCGCTCGCCTTCCGTAACTTATACAAGGCCAAGCAGCAATATGCATCGCTTGAAGACGAAATACTTGATGCATGGCTCAACAATACTTCCGGGACACGCTCGATCATCGGTGACCTGCGTGGTGCCTTTAAGTTCCGTCATTGGCTGGCGCATGGACGCTACTGGACACCCAAGTTGGGACGCCGCTACGACTTTAGCGACGTTTTTGCACTTGCCGACCGAACCTTACGCAGCTTTCCGTTTGGCCGTTGAGACAGGCGGACTTTACATTCGTTTTTTTGCGTCCGCCGCTCTAGGCGACTATGTAGGCCTTTGCGTTACGGAACAGAGCCCACCCGGGCAACTGCAACCGCCATTGTCCTGTCGCTTCGCCCTTGAATCGCGTTCGCTGTTATACCTCGCCTTATCCGGTGGACCTTAGCGGACTACCCGGCGGTATGCGCCAGTGCGAGGCGCAGTCTATCATGGATTAGAAGCGCTACTGGAGAATTCGATGAAGAGCCCTTACCCAACTGCGATAGCCTTATCCGCCATGCTGCTGCTCGCCGGCGCCGCACTCGCCCAAGTGACACTCAACTCCGTGCGAATCGGCGCGAAGGACCCCGTTGCGGACGCGAAGTTCTTTCAATCCGCGTTCGGCATGCAGGAGGTCAATCGGATCGGTGCACCCGGAGGACCGGAGGTCTTTGTGAACTTCGGTGCAACGGTCGATGCTGCGAAGGCCGATAAAAGCGAACCGATCGTGATCATGCATCGCGATTCGGACGACGTCAAGGACCCGATCCCCCATGTGATCCTCAACGTGAAGGACATGACGGCGACCGTCGCCGCCATCAAGGCTGCCGGCGGTTCTATGGCAGGCGAACCTCGCCCGTTCGGAAAAACCGGCCTCGTCATCGGCATCGCGATCGATCCAGCCGGCAATCGCCTGGAACTGATTCAACGGCCATAACGGTGATTCGTGCTTAATGCATCGTGGCGCAAGCACTCGTGCTTGCAGCGTTCACACTCGTGTGAACGAGCATGAGCCCTTCTCGCTGCGCGCTAAAGAAATCGCCGGGACAGCCCACTAGGCGGCACCCCGTTAGTTTTTCGTGCAGCGCAGTTCTTTGTGGGTAGGATCGGCGCCGGCGCTCCCGCGCCTGATCTTGTCGCGAAAAACCTGATGGCAGTGGAGACAGGCATCGGCGACATCGCTGCTGATGTCACTCACCTTTTCCTGGTTTCTGGTCTGGGATGCGCGATACGTGGCTCGTCCCACGTCCGCCATTTCTTTCGTGAACCGGATCCAGTCGGGATCGTTCACCGGAACCGGCTTGCCGTTTTCACAGCGGCGTCCTGGTGTCAGCATCAGCGGCGCAGACTCGGCCAAAGCGATGGCCGCATAGTCGACGATTTCCCATCCGGAATACAGATCGCTCCCCCACATGGTCCAGTTGAAGCCGCCAGCTGAATTCGCGGTATCGCCCGCCTTTTTCTTTTCAGCCGGATCATGCGTCTGAACCGTGAAGATGATATTGGAATTCGGGAACATGATTCCGCGCATCAGTTGGGAAAGATTACCCACCGCGGGAAAGGCGGCCGTGGGACCGGTGGTCGAAGCGGCGCCCTTGTCATGCTGTTGAACATAGGCGGCCAGATCCGCGGCCTGATCGGCAGTCAGCTTGCCCGGATTATCCTGTGGCATTGTGTTTTTGATCTTGTCGACGAGATCGGAAGTCGGCCATCTTGAGCGGAAGTCGCCGCCCGCGAGCGACGGGCCACTGCGTCCTTCAAGTTGTTCGCCGTGGCACGAGGCGCACTGTTGCTTGTACAGCGTGCCGCCGCGCGTGGCGTCCTGCGCGCGCAGAGCAATCACGAACATTCCAAACACCAGAACAAATAGCGATGCCTTCTTCATTTGTTCAGGCTACATCGAGTTTGTTCCCCATGCATTGGGACATCACGTAATCCTCCCGTAGGGTTCAATGCACATTGTGGCGTACGCACTCATGCGTGCCGCATTCACACTCGTGTGAATGCCAGGTCCTTGTTCCTTAAGTGCCCGCGCCACGTGCGTGCTGTCACCAGTCGGGTGAATGTTGCCATACTACACGAATTGGTCATGACAGGCGTCTCAGCTAGACTACCGAGTCTTACGGACGGATTACGCTGCGTCGCGACATGCGCTGCGTCGGACATCGCTGCGTCGTGAGCAAGCGCTGCTATCATAAGTTCGATGCGGCTCGGTTGGTTCTTCCTGGCGGCGTATCTCGCTGCTTGCTCTATTGGTTGCTCTTCTTCCTCCTCGCCCGACAAGCAAGGTAAGGCAGCGCCGGCGGTTCCGGCCCACTTTACGGCAAGCAATACCTCCAACTCCATAGCCAAGTACATCGAGCTGGTTGGCTTTCGGGTCACCGAGAGAAGTCCGGGACATCTGATCGTCCAGTTTGGTGTCGTCAATCACTCGGAAGCCGATGTGGGCGACGTGAAGATGACCGTGAATCTGGGCACCACCGCCGCCAAGCCCGGCGATCCGCCACTCATCACTTTTCCCGCGCAGGTTGCTCGTCTCGGGCCAAGCGAACTCAAGGATGTGAGCGTGGAGGTTCCCACTAAGCTCCGCGTCTACGAACTTCCGGATTGGCAGTTCCTCAAGGCGGACTTCCAAATCAACGAGCCAAAAGAATGAAGATCAGCCGGAACAGAGCATGAAGGTCACCCAGAACATGTTTCCCATTGCCTCATCGATTGTGGCGAAACACATCCGGCGGCAATCCGCGTCTCATAACTGAGCATTGATTTCCAACGGAGGTTTCGAACACCAGTATGATCTGCAACAATGGTACGCGGCCTGCATAGTAGGCTGCGCTGCCCGCGTCCCGAAACCTGGATTTGAAAACCACTGGATCTTGAACATCCCCCCCAAAGGCTAAGGAGCTTCCGTGATTGCTAAGAAAAATCTCAGCGCGCGATTTTTTCTGCCGCTGTTGTTCGTATCGGGGCTAAGCGCCGCGCCCCGCCTGAATCTGATTCAAACCTCTCTTACCGTTTCCGTTCCGGCTGGAACAAACGGTCCCACAGAAACTCTGGACACGTTCAATATTGGCGACGGCACTTTGGACCTGCAGGCTTCCTCCTCGGTCTCCTGGCTGGTTCCCACTGTCGGCACCTCTCAGGTGTGCGGATTACGGGGCGGATGTTATCCGGTGTCAATCGCGTTTCAAACCTCCTCGCTTAGCGCGGGCGCATACAACGGGATCGTCACACTGTCAGACCCCAAGGCCATCGATTCGCCCCAATATATTTACGTAACCGCGCAAGTGGGCGGCGACGTTCCCAGCACTCTGGTCTTCTATCTGGCGCCCGGCGGCTCTACGTCGGCGACTTTCACCAGCAACGGGAACATCAAGTCGGCGGTGGCCGGCGCGTCGTGGCTCAAGACGTCCACCGCGTCCAGCGCCGCCAGTGGCGACTATGTGACCACTGTCACGGCTACTGCTGGCAGCAGCATGGCCGCGACCGAATATAACGGAACGATTACGATCAGCGGCTCGTCATTTTCGCCGGACAACAAGCAGATCGCGGTCACGTTGAATGTCACCACGCAGCCCATTGCTCACGTGAGCAGCAGCTCGCTCTCATTCGACATCGCGCAAGGAACAAAGCCGCAGACTTCCAACGTGGCCGTGACAGATGCCGGGCAAGGCACGCTGACGGTCTCGAGCGTCACAGCTTCGGCAGCCATGAGCGGAACCTGGCTCACTGCCGCCACCGTCAGCGGAGGCATATCGGTGACTGCCGATCCTACCGGGCTTTCACCCGATACCTATATCGGCACGGTGACCATCGCAAGCAATGGCGTTAACGGAAACGTGGTGATCCCGGTACAGCTCACGGTTGTGGCTCAGGGGCCGCCAGTGGCATCCGCTGGAGGCGTCGTCAACAACGGGACCTTCGCGAATGGAGAGCCGTTGGCCGAGGGCGACGTGGCCGCGGTGTTTGGAAACCAATTCCTTTTCGATGTTCCGCAGTTTGCCGGCAGCGTGCCTCTCACAACCACGCTGGACGGCGTACAAGTGCTGGTGAACGGCGTCGCGGCTCCGCTTTACTACGCCTCCGCCGGCCAAATCAACTTTGAAGTCCCTATTGATGCGGCCACCGGCGATGGAACGGTACAGGTGGTGCGTAACGGCGCCGCCGGCAACCTGATCTATGTGGACATCAACGCACAAGCACCTCGCTTCATCGTGTACGACGGAGGCTATGCCATCATGACCACGCCCGGCGGCGCGTTGACTGGCACTCCACAAACTCAGCCTGTAAAGGCCGGCGATACCGTGGTTATCTACGCGATCGGCCTGGGGCCAACTTCGCCGCCGGTTACGTCCGGAACCGCGTCGCCCGGTGCTCCCGGCCTGGCCAATGTGCCAGGGGTCACGAAGGTCTGTTTCGGAGTGGAGACGCCGTTCTACCAGGCGCCTTGCGTGACGCCCTCGTTCGCTGGGTTGTCGCCGGGATCGGTGGGGCTATACCAGCTCAATGTGACCATCCCCACTGGCATCCCATCCGGAAGCACCACGATGCTGCTGTTCCTGGTGGATAACGTCGAAAGCACCTCCGTCCAGCTCGCGGTGCAATGACGCAGCGCCTCTATTATCACGATAGCTACCTCACCGAATTCCGGGCTCGCGTGGTTGACGTAGCCGACGCGGGCCCGGACCGGCAACGCATTTATCTGGATCGAACGGCGTTTTATCCCACCTCAGGCGGCCAGCCTTTCGATACCGGCCAACTGGGAGGAATCCAGGTTGTCGAAGTGGTCGATGAGGGGGATCGCATCGCGCATATTCTGAGCGAACCCCTCACACCAAACAAAGTCGACGTGCACAGCGACGTCGAAGGGCGGATCGATCCCCTCCGCCGCTTCGATCACATGCAGCAACATACCGGCCAGCATTTGCTCTCGGCCGTATTGCTCGAAATGTTCCACGCGCCCACAGTCAGCTTCCACCTGGGTGCGGAATCCAGCACCATCGACGTTTCTCCGGCGCTCGAACCGGAGCAGCTTCGCGAGGCCGAGCGCCGCGCCAATCGGATCGTCTTCGAGAATCGGCCCGTGACCATCAGCTTCCAGCAATCGACGGAGGACCTCGGGTTGCGCAAACCAACCGAACGCGAGGGCGAAATTCGCATCATTTCCATCCAGGACCTGGACCGCAGCGCCTGCGGCGGGACGCACGTTCGGGCGACCGGCGAGATTGGCGTCATCCTGCTGCGCAAACTCGATCGCATCCGCGGCAATTTGCGCATCGAGTTTCTGTGCGGCGGCCGGGCCGTGGCACGCGCCCGCGCCGATTTTGAAGCGCTCTCGCAGATCGCGCGGGTATTCTCAGCGCCTTTCGACGATGCGCCGGCATTGGTGGAGGCTCAACGCGAGAAACTCCAGGAAACTGACCGGACGCGGCGGCGGTTGGCCACCGAGCTGGCGCAAGCGAGCGGGCGCGCTTTGTATGCCGAGACGCCGGCTGGTGAGGACGGCATACGGCGCCTGCTGCGCCGCGTGGAATCGCTATCGGAGGAATTGCGTGCGGAGGCTCAAAGCTTCACCTCATCGGGCCCCGCGATTTTCCTCGCCCTCACGGAAAATCCGCCCTCGATTCTTCTCGCGACCTCCAATAACAGCGGCATTCACGCCGGCGATGTGCTCAAACGTGGTCTCAGCGAGGTGGCTGGACGTGGCGGCGGCAACGCGGCCCTGGCGCAAGGGAGCTTACCGTCCAAAGAGGCGCTCGATCAGCTGGTCCGCACGCTTGCCAGCCAGCTAACGCTTCCATCCTGAACTGCGTACAGCCTTCGCCTAGGCGAACAGATAGCCCCAAGGTACTAAGGTGGAAAGCTAAAGTTCTCCAGGAAACCTCCGAATTTACCTAGAGAGCGCACAGCGCGGGACGGTGAAGGAATCGCGGCCCCGTGTGGGGTTCAATGCCTTGTGCGCGATGTTGAGTGAGGAGCGCACAGCGCGGGACGCGCTCGCTAGGTGAAGGAAACCATCGCGGCCCGCTGCGTTGTGCGCGATGTTGAGTGAGGAGCGCACAGCGCGGGACGCGCTCGCTAGGTGAAAGAAACCATCGCGGCCCGCTGCGTTGTGCGCGATGTTGGACTAAAGAGAGACAGCCATGAAAATCTCCGCTCCCGCGCTCGCCTTGTTGTTGGCCCCGCTGTTGCTGACAGGTGAGGCGCTGGGAGCGGACCGGCACAAGCCGGATGTCGATCCTGAAAGTCAGGACGGCATCCTGTTGCAGAGGATCCAACAGGAGCCTACGCAACCGCGCAAGCTGGCGCTGCTCGAAAAATACGTCGCCGAATATCCGAAAACCGTCTCCATTGCCTGGGTCTATGAGCAGCTCCTGTTCATTTACATGGACACCAGCCAGTGGGACCGTGTGCTCTCCACCGCCGACAGCCTGCTGGCGGTAGACCCTAACGATGTGGACTCCGCGCACGATGCGTTGAAGGCGGCCCAGGCGCAGAACAATCCCGAGTTGACGGCCAAGTATGGCGAATTAGCCTGGGATCTTGCATCGCGCGCGCTCCAGACTCCCAAGCCCTCAGATCCGGACGACGTCGGGGACTGGACCAAGCAGATGACCTTCGCAAAAGAGGCTCTGGATTATTCCGAATATGCGCTGGCATCTCAGGCGGCCGCGCAAACCGACGACGTCAAACGCGCCGAACTGGTGCTGGCTTTGGAGGAGCGCAATCCACAGAGCCAGTTTCTCGGGATTGCCAAGAAACCCACCGTCATCGAACTGGCCAGCCTCAACCCGCAGCAGGCCATCCAACTGGCCGAGCAAGGGCTGGTCAAGGACCCCGATAACATCGATTTTCTGATGACCATCGCCGATCATGACATGAGCCTGGAAAAGAACCTGCCGCAGGTGCTCGCTTACTCGCTGCACATCCTGGAGCTGGTGGACGGCAAACCGCAGCCCGCCGATATCACGCCGTCGGAATGGGAGAAAAAACGAGCCAAGTTTACCGGCTGGGCCAGCTGGCTGGCCGGAGTGGTGTATGGCAAGCAGGCTCGCTATGGATTGTCGGACCGTTATTTGCGCGCCGCGCTGAGCTATATCCGCGAAAATCAGCGCCTGCTGGCTGCCGCTTACTTCTATCTCGGTTACGCCAATTATGCGCTGGCGGGCGAGCTCGCCGACAAGGGCCGCGCCATTGAAGCGGTAAAGTTCAGCAAGGAGTGCGCGGAGATGGACTCGCCTTTTCGCTCGCTGGCGCTCAAGAATCTGGAAGCTTTGCGAAACGATTACAACCTCGAATAGCGTGAGGTACCCGCGGCTTCAGCCGCGGCCCGGTCGCACGGATCAGCAGCGCGGGTTAAACAACGCACTTGCTTTTACACCCCCAAGTAAGGCAAGCTGGATAGTTTTCCACGTATCTCGGATATGAATTCATGCGGGTGAGAGTTCTCTACCACGATCACTGTTTCGACGGTGCGGCCTCGGCGGCTTATTTTAGCCGCTTTTATGAGGAAAAGTACGCTCCCGGCGCCCAATTTGAATTCACCGGCCTGGCCCACAAAGCCTCCCAGCTCTTCGAAGACGGGCTTTTCGATGGCGATGTGAATGCCATCGTCGATTTTAAGTATTCGCCCAATCCGCGGCTCACCTGGTGGTTCGATCATCACCAAAGCGCGTTTCTGAGCCCGGAAGATGCAGAGAATTTCCGGCAGGACCATAGCGGCCACAAGCTGTACGATCCGTCCTACAGCTCCTGCACCATGTTCATCGCCGACGTGGCGCGCAAGCGCTTTGGATACGATGCGCCGGATCTGACGGAGCTGGTGGAGTGGGCCGACATTATCGACGGCGCCCGTTATGGGAGCGCGCAGGAGGCCGTGGAGCTGAAAGCCCCGGCCATGAAGCTGACGCTGGTGATCGAAGGCGCCCCAGGCTCCGAGATCATCCACAAGATCATCGGCTGGATGCGGCGCTGCAAGCTGGGCGAGATTGTCCAGCAGGCCGACATCCAGCAGCTTTACGCTCCTTTGTACGAGCGCCATCTCCGCTCCATCGATCTAATCAAAAAACGCGCGCAGACGGGCAACGGCGTGGTCTTCTTCGATTTGATCGGAGACGAGATCGAAGGCTACAACAAGTTCATCCCCTACTACCTGTTTCCGGACGCCACCTACACGGTGTCGTTGCTCACGTCCAGCTTCCGGACCAAGGTCTCGGTGGGTTCGAACCCGTGGGCGAAGGAGCCGGTGGCGCACAACCTGGCAACGCATCTGCGAGCGCTACGGCGGCGGCGGGCACCCGCGCGTGGGGGCCATCAGCTTCGAGATCGGCGCGGCGGACAGGGCCCGCGCGGTGGCGCAGGAGATCCGCCGGGAGCTGGGAACCTAGGCAGCAGTGAGCGCCGTATTAGAAACCGCGACGGTGTTTCGATACAGATGCCGCTGCGGAACCACCGACACCTTGCTTCTATCCGATTCAGTGGCCCGCTGCCGCGCCTGCGGCATCGAACACTCCACTGAAATGGATGTAATCCGTTTCACAACTGAGAAAACGGAACAGAATGCGCACTTTGATGCTATTTACGATGCGGTTGAAGACGCTAACCACGGGTATAAGAGCCGAGCGACCTTAGCGCAAACCTACCTCACCCTTTGCGGGTGCGATCTGTCGCAAGGGCTGGAAGGCGCGTCCATCCTGGATGTCGCCAGTGGCACCGGTTGGGTTACCGCGGGCCTGCTGCTGCATCCGAACATTCGCAAATGTAAGTTCCACGCCTTCGACGTCTCGCCAAGCGGCTTGCAGCAACTGGCCAGGTTCGAGAAGACCGTCAGCACCTCGAATGCGCTCGAAATATCCGTCCAGGATGCCGAAGCTATGCTTTTCGATCGCCAGATTTTCGATTTCGTCATCGGCAGTTCTGTTCTGCATCACTTCAGCGATCCCGAGCGCTTCCTCGCCGATTGCCGCCTGATCCTCAAGGATGGCGGCGTGGCTACGTTTGGAGAACCGTTCGCCTTGGGATATGGGCTGGGCGCCGTCGCTCTTATGCTGGCGCAGAAACAATTGCGAACCAAACATCACGCCGTAACCGCGTTCTACGACGACCTTTCCATTCGCATCAAAGGACCGGACCAGGTCCTCGCAAAACTGGTGGACAAGCATCTTTTTTTCCGCTCCGCGTTCATCGATATGGCGCGCCGAGCCGGTTTTAGCGCTGTGGAGTGTGTTCCGCTCGCTTCGCGCGAGTTCTACCGCGAGTGCTTCATCGATGAACTGCTCACCGAGCGGGGTATCTCGGACGCCGCTTTGTCCCGAACGGCGAACGAGATTTACCGCATGATATTCGATCTCTTCGACGCTCCGTCGTACGGCCATTCCATCGCAGCGTTCCAGCAACTGGTTTTGCGCGCGTAGCGTTACCGAGCCGCGACCAAAGGTAGCGGTTTTAAGCCCCAGCGCGGAGGCTGACCACGTCCTTGAATTGCGCAGTGTCAGTGTACTGTTGGAAACTGGCCACCTTGCCGCCCTTGAACCGGAATACGTGTACAAACTGGGCGTTCACTTTGAGGCCGGTGGCTTTATAGATGCCGCCGTAGCGCCCCAGGGCCACCACGGTCTCGCCGCCGTCGACAATCTCTTGCGGAACGGCTGAAAAACCATCCCACTCACCTCCCAGCCGCGCAAAAAGGCCGGTGAGCACGGCGTCTACGCCAATATAGGGGCTCTTGTCGGCGTAAACGAAGTTCTCGCCCTCACTCCACACGATTTGCGGATCAAGGGTTCCGATAACGAATGGAATATCTCCGCGTCCCATAGCCGCATAAAATGCTTCAACGGTCTTGCTGTTTTGTCCCATTTCGCTCCCGATTATGGCACGAGTGGGGGGTGCTGTATAGCAGCTGAGGCAAACACCTTAGCGCGCTGGTAGCCGTTAGGGGCTCTTGCAGGCTTATTACCGATGCCGTAGGACACACATGAGTGCTATACTCGTTTTTTCCAAAGCGTCCGAAAGATGTCTTAAAGGCGTCCGAATAAACAGGCAATGCTGCATCGTCTTCGCTACATTCTCCCGGTGGTGGTCCTGCTGATTTTCGGCGGGTGGGTGTACAGCGATGACATCCCCAAGCCCGATTTAGGCGCCGCCATCCAAAATCTCCAGAACACGCTTTCGCAGCTTCAAACGCAGATCAAAGACCTCCAATCGTCGGTGAAAGAGCTGGCACGGGACGCCAAGGAAGCCAAGGCCCAGGCCAAGCTAACGAAGACGCAGAAAGCACCACCGGCGGGTTCTCAGCCGGCTGGCGCAACTGAGGCCAAGTCCGCCGGCCCGGAGGGCCCATCCGCCTGGCAGCGCGCCCGGGATGCTTATGAACGCGGGCGACGGTCGGAAGATCTGAAAGCCTACGGGTCGGCCATCGAATCCTTCACCGAGGCTATCGATCTGGACCCCAAGAATGACTCGGCGTTCCTGCACCGCGGATATGCGCACTTCTATCTGGGCGACTTCGCCATGGCTGTTTCCGACCTGAACCATTCCATTGAGCTGCAGCCGAACAATTCGCGAGCGTACGCGATGCGGGCTTCCGCGCTCGCTTCTAGCGGCCGGACCAACGACGCCATCACCGATGCCAGCCAGGCTATTGAACGCGACCCGCGCAATGCGGAAAACTACCTGATGCGCGCCACCTTTAACCAGCAGATTGGACACCCGCAGGAAGCGCTGCTGGACTTTGGCAAAGCCATCCAGCTGGCCCCGGAGTCCGCCAAGGCGTACTTGGGGCGTGCCGCGATCCTCCGTACGCACGGGCAGCTTCCACAATCGCTTACGGACTGCTCCAAGGCCATCCAGCTCAATCCGGCTGACAGTGCCGCTTACGTTTGCCGCGCGCAATTCTATCTGGCCACGGGAGCTGCGCAGCCCGCCATCGAAGATATCAACCGGGCCATGCTGATCGGTCAGAATCCAGCCGAAGCCGCCACGTTGCTCAGCGCGGCGCAACGAATGATTGAAACCAAGGCGCCGATCGATACCAAGGTTGTCGCAACCAGAGAGCAGCCGCCGGCTCCCGCGCCGCAGCCCCAGCCTGCCCCCCAGCCTGCCTTGGTTGCGGAAGCCCGTCTAGCGACTGCGGCTCCCGCTCCGCCCGCTCCGCAAGTTGCCAAGCCTCCCGCAGCCGCCCGCCCGGCAACGGTAGCCAGTATCAAGCCGCCGCAAGTTCTGCCCGTGTCTTCCAATCCGGGCCGATCCACCGCGGGCGATGCCAACCGATTCTACAAGCAGGGGCGATATTTGTCCGAACAGGAGAATTTCGAGCAGGCAGTGCAAGCGTTTAATCAGGCCATCCAGATGGATCCGGCTCACGCCCTGGCGCTCAATGCCCGTGGATACGCGCAACTTCGGCTGCACAACTACCGGGGCACCATCGACGATTGCAGCCGTGCGATTCTCTTGAATCCGAATTACGCGAATGCGTATCTCAACCGGTCCGTCGCTCGCAGAGCGATGGGAGATGTTGCGGGATCGCGAGACGACCAGCACCGCGCCACCGAACTCCAAAGCGTCGCGCAAGCGCGGCCGTAAGCGCTCCCAATCCCGCGCGACCGCCAGGGAGCGCCCTACCTATTGCAGCGGCAGATCGCTCTGGCCGTTGCCGTTACCGCCGCCGCCTTCACCTTCGTCTATAATCACCGTCGGAATCACGGATGCCGCGGCCACCTGATCGCCCTCTTCCATCCGTACCAGGCGCACGCCTTGCGTAGAGCGGCCAGCCTGCCGGATCTCGCCCGATTCCAGGCGAATGATCTTGCCGTCGCGTGTGATGATCATCAGGTCGGTATCTTCCTTCACCGAAAGGATCGCCACCACCTTGCCGATGCGGGGCGCCAGCTTCATGTTGATTACGCCCTTGCCGCCGCGCGCCGTCAGGCGATAATCTTCGAGCGGCGTGCGTTTGCCGAAGCCGTTCTCGGAGATTGACAGGATGAGGCCCTCGGCTTCCACTACTTCGGCGCCAATGATGGTGTCGCCCTCCGCCAGATCCATGGCGCGCACGCCTCGAGCGGGCCGGCCCATGGCGCGGACGTCGGCTTCTTTGAAACGGATGGCTTTGCCCTCGCGCGTACCGAGGAAGATGTAGTTCTCGCCGTTAGTCAGCCGGGCGCCCAGCAACTCGTCGCCTTCATCCAGCGACAGGGCGATAATCCCACGCGACATCGGATTGTCGAACTCGGTGAGTTCGCACTTCTTGATGACGCCTTGCTTTGTGACCATCACGATGTATTGGTTGGGCACAAAATCTTTCACCGGCAGGAAGGTTTTTACGGCTTCGTCCGGTTGCAGATTCACCAGGCCGGATACATGCTTGCCCCGGCCCAGTTGTTCCTGCGTCCGGAATTTCGTAGATCTTGAGCCAAAACACCCGGCCCTTGGTGGTGAAGACCAACAGATAGGCGTGCGTGGACGCCACCACCAGGTGCTCGACTACATCCTCGGTGCGCGTCCCCATTCCGATGCGGCCTTTGCCGCCGCGCGACTGGCGCCGGTAGGTGTCCACAGCGGTGCGCTTCAGGTAACCGCCATGCGTGACGGTAACGGCGACGTCCTCCACCTGGATCAGATCTTCCAGATGAATCTCGCCGGTGTCTTCGATGATCTGGGTGCGGCGTTCGTCGCCGAACTCCTTCTGGACTTCTTTCAATTCCTGCACGATGATGCCGCGCAGCTTTTTGTCGGACGCGAGGATTTCGAGGTATTCGGCGATCTCCACCTGGATCTCGGCCAGCTCTTTGAGGATCTTCTCGATCTCCATGCCGGTGAGGCGCTGCAACTGCATCTCGATGATGGCTTGCGCCTGCCGTTCTGTGAACTCGAACGTCCGGATTAAGCCGTCGCGCGCGTCGCGAGGGTTGGCGGAAGCGCGGATCAGTTTAATCACCGCGTCGAGATTTTCAATGGCTTTCTTGAAGCCGAGCAGGAGGTGCTCGCGCTCCCGAGCCTTGCGCAGCAGGTAATCCGTGCGGCGGCGAACAACATCGATGCGATGATCGATGAAACGCCGGAGAACATCCGCCAGGCCCAGCTCGCGCGGCTGCCCGTTCACGATGGACAGCATGATCACGCCGAAGTTGATCTGGAGCTGGGTGTGCTTGTAGAGATTGTTGAGCACCACCTCGGACTGCTCGCCGCGCTTCAGTTCGAAAACGATGCGCATGCCATCCCGATCGCTTTCGTCGCGAATCTCGGAAATGCCTTCCAGCCTCTTCTCGTTCACCAGGCCGGCCGTCGCTTCAATCAGGCGCGCCTTGTTCACCTGGTACGGAATTTCGGTGACGACAATTGCCTCGCGGTCCTTGCCGAACTTTTCGATGGCGGCCTTGGCGCGCAGCTTGAGCGTGCCCCGGCCCTTGGTGAAGTAATCCAGGATGCCCTGGCGTCCGAGAATGAATCCGCCGGTGGGGAAATCCGGACCCTGCACCAGGTTCACGATTTCGCTCAGATGCGTTTCGGGTTTCTGCACCAGAAGAATCGTGGCGTTGATGATTTCGTTGATATTGTGGGGCGGGATATTGGTTGCCATCCCGACCGCGATGCCCGACGATCCGTTGATCAACAGATTCGGAACGCGGGTGGGCAGGACTTCGGGCTCCACGCGCCGCTCATCGAAGTTCGGGCGGAAGTCGACGGTCTCTTTATCCAGGTCTTCCAGCAGCGCCGTATCGATCCGCGAGAGCCGCGCCTCGGTGTACCGATACGCCGCCGGCGGATCGCCATCCACCGAACCGAAATTGCCCTGGCCATCCACCAGCGGATAGCGCAGCGAAAAATCCTGCGCCATGCGAACCAGCGCGTCATACACCGGCGCGTCGCCATGCGGGTGGTAATTGCCCAGCACTTCGCCGACGATGCCCGCGCACTTCCGGTATGGCCGGTTGAACGCGAGGCCCATCTCGCTCATCGCGTAGAGAATGCGTCGATGCACCGGTTTCAGCCCGTCGCGGATGTCGGGCAGCGCGCGCCCGATAATCACGCTCATGGCGTAGTCGAGATACGAACGCCGCATCTCGTCTTCGATGTTGATGGGGACCAGGTTCTGCTTGCCGTCGCCACCGAGCGGCATCTGGGAGCCATCGCGGGGCGGAACGGGCGGATTCGTCGGGTTGTTCGGGTCTTGCGGGTCTGCCAACTAGTTAACTCCTAGAAAATAAAGGAGCGAAGCGCTCAAGAACAGGTGCGTTTCGCAACCCCTATTTTAGCAGTCCGACCACCCCCTATACCACTGTGGATCGAAGTATTTGAAAACTACGATCAACCGCTCCGTTTGGTCACGGCTCAGTCTCGAGCTCCCACCGCCACGATGACGCTATTGGATGCAGTCCCGCCCACCGTCAACACCAGCGGATAGTCATCCGTCGGCAGGCTAGGTACCTCTACGTTGGCCTGGCCGAGCCCGATCATCCCTGGAGCGAGGCCCGAGAAGGCCACCGTCGCAGGCTTACTCCCGATGGTGGCGGTAGTAATCGCGTTCGTTGACGAGACAGTGGCAGGCGCCGGCGCACCAGTGGCCACGGGCGGGGTGACCAATCCCTGTCCTGTAAAGAACACTTGCACTGTGCTGCCCGGCCCCGCTGGGTTCGCCGCTGTATTCAGGCTAAAGTCCTGGTTCAGGATAGCGCCCCGACCGTGGACCAGGAAAATCGCCGGCGCCGCGGGGACAATGGTCACTTGCGCGGTGGTTGAGATCCCGTTGACGGTGAGCGTCAGTGGTTGCTGCCCGGGAGCCACTTCGAACGGAACTTGCGCATTGATTTGCAGGGGACTGACGTATTCCAGCGGCACCGCGATGCCCGCGATGGTCATCGACGCGCCGTCGACAGACGTCTGGGTACGAGGGGCCTGGAAATCGGGCCGGGCTGACGGTTGGCTGGCGGCCAGGCCGGTCCCGAAGACGGTGAACAGGCTGCCTGGGGCCATGGGCCCAGCGAGGAAGCTGGCGGCGTTCACCACGCCGACGGAAGTGAACAGCGGCCCTGTGGAGAAGACGTTCAGCTTCACGGAGATTGTGAGCGGGCTATTGGTGATTCCGCTGGCGGTCACGGTTATGGTTGCCGAATACGCCCCAACGGCCAGCCCCGATGGATCTACCGATACCGTCAGGTTTTGCGTAGTGGTCCCGGAAGCGGGGGTAACCGACGCAAAACCGCTCCCCGCCGCTTGAAAGGCGACTGGACTGGTGGAATATATTTGCAGCGGTTGGGATGCCGGCGGGGCTCCAGCGAAGTAGTTAAATGTCATCTGGGCCGGGATCGCCACGAATGACGGCAAAGCTTGAACAACATACTGGACGACGTAGGACATCGGCGCGCCGTTCACGTTCAGCGTGATCGTGGCGCTGTAGGATCCGGGCGCTAAGCCGGCCGGGTTCACCGTCACGGTTAACGTCGCGGGCAGTAGCGGTGAACTCAACGTCGCCGTGACCCACGGCACATTCACGGACACCGACACCGAGCCCTGCGCGCCGGAAACAGTCGCCGTCTGAGAGGGCGGCGCGGTGCCCACGGGCGAGGTGAACGTCAGCTGGGATGGTGTGATGGTGGGAGCCAGGCCGAGTTGATCGACTGTGAAGCTTTGCCCACCCACGGCGATGGTGCCTGTTCGGCCTTGAAAGCCGGGATTCGGCGCCACCGTGTAATCCACGCTGGAACCCACGACAACGAACGAAAGGAAGTCCGCGGAAACCACCGGCGCAATGGGACATCCCTGGGAGGTTGTCACCGCAAACGATCCGCTGCCGCCAATGGCCGAAACGTTCACACCCGGTGGCGAGAACGAGTAGGTGCAGGGCGTTTCGTTGAAGATGTAATGAGTGATCACAAAGGCAACATAGCCAGGTTCTCCCGGCCCTGGGGTGTAGACCGTTCCTAGCGCTGTGGAGACGACATTCGGATAGAACGCCGCCGGGGGTGTGGGGGTATTTACCAAGTGCGCGGCGCCATCGGTGGGACTGGAGTAGAACAGCAGGCTGGCGGCATAGTTAGGATTGCCCGTGCCCGCGGCATTGAAGCGGATCAGTTCGGTTACGCCATTAGGCCCGGTAAGCTGAACGTCGCCGAAGACCAGGCTGGGCGGATTTTGAAGCGGGTAAGTCAGCACGGAAGCCAAGCCCCCCGGACCGGGATCCGCGGCGGCTACGCCAACCAACGGGGAAACGCTTGACGAAATGGAACTCGCGTTGGCCGGGCGGGCCAAGGCGGGAACGAATGCCGGCACGCCCGGACCTGTGAACGTACCCTGGCCCGACGTGTTCACCGAAATCGTAACGACGCGCCCCGGGCCGGCCCACAGAGAGCTGCCGGCGAGGAGGGCGACCGCCAGCATCGAGCAGCATGAGAATCTCACCAATATTCGAGCGTTCATGACCACTTGCTTCTACCTTTCCCGTTCCGAATTGGCGGCTCTGGAGGAATCGGCGCCGGCCCTGCCATCGGGAACGGACTTCCAGGCCGTGATGCCGCCGCCGCTTGGACATCCGCCCGCGTGAGGTTCGTCGGCAAAAGAACTGACAATCTCGTCCCGGCCGTCGCCATCCAGGTCGGCCAGTTCGATGTGAGCTTCCCCGGCATCCCGCGCCGTACACCGGTATGGCTGCTGGCGCTCCGCACCAATCCACCGCGTCCGTCGCCCAGGTACACGATGGTTTCACCGCGCATGGTTACCGCCACCAAGTCTCGGGCGCCGGGGCCGCGAAGATGACCGCTCGCGAGCGCCACGGCAACATCGCGACCAGCCTCCCGGGACAGTGCGCGCCGCTCCCATTTCCCGCCGGGCCTGGCATAGAATACGTCCAGCGCCGAATACCAAACCTCCTTTTCGAGGCTCAGGTACGCGACCGCAAGATCGTCTTTGCCGTCGCCATCGAAATCGCCCGCCGCCACCGCTTGCACGTAATGGTAGGGGCCGGGAATTTCCGACGGACAGCAGGAACCGCGCGCCGCCGGCGCGCCACAGATTCACCAGATCGTTGCGGCCCAACACCATCGATCCGGTGGCGACGTCGGTGTGGCCATCGCCGTCAAAATCGCCGAGCGCCAATGAGTCGCTGAATATTCCGGGACTCAACGCCGGCTCCTGCATGCGCCAACCCGCAGCGCCTCTGATTCAGAAAAACCACCACGCCACTTGGGACCTCGCATGTTCGGCGCGCCCATGCGGGGCCCTTCCCACAAGGCGACGAGATCGGGAAGGCCATCGCCGTTCCAATCCACGGCGCGGATGGCGCGCGAGGAAAAACGGAGGCGCCGCCGCATCGAATCCCAAGCCTTCGACTGGCGTTCGAGAAGCCGCCCTGCCCGTCGCCTTCGAGCACCAGGATGCCGCGATAATGAACAGCCATGGCCAGATCCAAATTCCCGTCCCGATTGAAATCGGCCACTTCGATATTGCCGTAATCGTAAGGAAGGTCCGGGAAATGCGCCTCCCTCCAGCGAGTCCAGGCTCCCTTTCCATCACCCAGGAAAATGACTGGAGGTCCGGGTTGCTTGCGCGGCGGACCATGTACGATGTCGGGATGGCCGTCTCCGTTCAGATCGGCTATCCGGAAACCCTCCCGCCACTGTCCGGAGGCCGGCAGCCCGGCGCCGAAAGGGACAAAGCGCAAGGACGGCGCCGGGAAATCTGGCGCGGTCTGGCCCGCGATGGCGGCGGCCAATGCCGCCAGCGCGACGCAAATCACGCTTCGCATGAATCTACCTTGTTTCATCGACTGGGCCTCCACTTGGCATTGCGCTGAATGGAAGCGCGCTACTCGAAAGTAGTGTGGTTGGCCATGGTTGCCGAGTCCAGTTGCTGGGCACGATGGACGAGATTGAAGATCTGGCTGCCGTTCTGCTCGATCACCTGCACCCAGCCCTGGGCCGCGGTGGTGTCGGTCTGCCCGCTCACTTGTCCCGTCACGGTCGCATTCAGGTCGAGAAAGAGCCAGCCTGCCGTGTAACTGGTCGGAAGCGCCGATCCACCGATCGGCACCATTTGCGTGGCCGCGGAACAAAAAAGGGCGTGCCCGAGAGCATTTGGGGATGCTCTTGTTCGTCGAACGCAATGAGGCCTTCCTGGCTCAGGGGATACCAGGAAGGGAGACTCCGCAAGTGAAATATCCCTGAGCCACCTTGGTATCGCGCCACACGATCACTGACGTTGACCCCGGCGGGAGGGGTGGCGGGCGGCATGCCCCACAGGGGCGAAGTAGGGATGGCCACGGGCGCTCCGGTAAAATTGCCAGCCACGAAGCGAGCGCCGAATTGGTGGCCAGCGGCTGGCGGTTATCCACGGCCGTGAAGCCGTCATAGCGCCCATAAAACGTGTAATTGCCGGAAGTGGTGACCAGCGGATCCGTATAGCTCGCATGGATATGGACCAGGTTGTCACTGCGGGCGATGGCGTGCAGTTGATCGACGTAAAACACCTCGCCGGTAATTTGGGTTTGATTGGTGGCGTCTCCCGATTCCGCCGGGTGCCAAATACCCCGCTATCGCCCGGAAACCTCGCGGTGCAATTGTTTACGGTGTCGACTGTGACGTAGCCGCGAGCAATGTTATCGCCGTGATTCAACCCAGCGCACATGCCGCTCATGTTCGCCGACGCTTGCCCGGTCAGCGATGTTTGCAGATTGGCGATCTGAGCCGCGGTCAAGGCGCCTGGAGGCAGTTTTGCCCACGAATTAATGGGCGGAACATAGCTCACCGCATTACAACTGGCGAAATTGATGTCTTGAGACAAAGACCCCTTGGGGCTGATGGTGTCCGTAGGATCCTGTCCGGCGCTGGCCGACTGCGGTAACGTTCCCATCAGGACGCTCCGCATATCCATCTCGCGACGCCTAAGCCGGTCAAATAAATATTAAAGTTGAACACCGGGACGCCCAGATCGCTCCAAATCGCGACATGCGCGAGTATGGCGGTGGGACCCTGAGGCTGCCCGGTGCCGGAGTAAAACGTCGTCGAGCCCATGTTGTTAATGGTAAAGTATGGTGTCCATTCCGGTCGGATTAGTGAGATCCACTTCGAAGTAGGGTAATAGGAGCGCCGCACCCGCGGTGTCTGCAACCGTCTGAAGAGAATTTGTCGGATTGACCTGAGCATGAGCACAGGTCGGCCACGCCCCAACCAGAGCCGCCGCCGCGACGGACAACGCGATGGACAAAGCAGGCGCCGCGCACCTTTTCATTTGCAGTTTCGTTTTCATTCGCAGATTTCCCATTCTGCACCGCTGTTAACTCCAGCAGGCCAATCGTCAAAGCACAGCTTTACCGGCCGGGGGTGTCAGAAGTAACGCAGAGACCCCGACTTGGCTTCGTGTCGGAGAAAGAGGGGAGCCACTTTCCTTGGAGCGCCGCTGAACCGCGAGCGCGCCGCAACCGTGTGTCCGCCCAGGGCGAGCAACTTTATCGACGGCTAGACGGAAGTATACATCATTACCAGGAAAAGTCCAGAGTACTTTGAGACTATCTCTGAAAAATTGCTTTGAGATTCGAAATTATCGTTGAGCGAGTTTGAGAACGCGTTGTGCGCCCCCGTTCGCCGGGTCCAATTGCAGGGCTTTGCGGGCGAAGGCGTCGGCCTCCCGGTAGTCGTGCAGGGCGAGCGAAGTGAGGGCCAGATCGATATAGATGGGCGGCACGGGCGGTCCGATCTCGAGAGCCTTTTGGAATTGAAGGCGCGCGTCGGCGGTGCGTCCAACGCGGGTGTATTCCACGCCGAGATTCAAGTGGGCGTCGCGAAAATCGGGGTCGATACGGATCGCGTCCTCCAGCTTGGCGATGGCTTTCGGAAAGTTGTTGTCGCGCGAGAGTTGCTGCGCTTCGTAAGCCTCGCGAATGGCTTTCTTCGGAATGGGATGTTGCAAATCGCGCAGAGATACGAGGCCGGAAATGGGTTTGTTGCCTGCGCGTTCCGGCAGGTCTAGAACCAACGGCGCGCCGCCGGGTTCGAACTGATGATATTCCTCCAGCAGGGGAGCGTCGCCGGGCGCGGTCACCAGCCGGACTGAAAACGAACCCACTGGCACGTGATCGAGCTCAAATCGACCATGGCTCACTGGTTCGCGTTCGACGATGGCGTTGCTGCGCGTATCATAAACTTCGACGAAAAAGTTGTCGGATCCGGTATCGCCGTGCGACCGAAGCTCGCCCGTGACGCTGTACCCTGGAGACGCAGAGAACTGCGCATATAACGACGTTGCAAGACAAATGATTCCGAAGAATCGGATTCGAGACACACGGCCTCCCTATTTGCTCAAACGGACGAACTGCCTAATTCTTTCGAACGGGGTTTGTGACGTTACAAACTGGGTCTACAACGAGGAACAGCGGGGAGCGGACAGGACTCAACTGATATTCTAGAGTGCCCGCGCAAACATTACCAATCCAAAGTTTCTATGCGGGCTATCCGCAATTCGTCCGTAGAGTGGCGCTCGTTTATAGGGCAAGGCCTCGGTACACGCGCCTTGAGGCGCGTCTACAGTTTGGCCGAAAACGCGGCTGAAGCCGCTTCTACCTTTCGCCTCAAACTGCGGCTCGCGCGAGCGGCGGGGCATGATAGGCCGGGTTCACAAGGATGAGGTGTTGTGCATGGCGCTCAATTCGTTCCTTTGAAAAAACGAAGCCAGCTTCCCTTGAAAAGACGGAGGGGTCAAAGGGAAGTCCTTTGCGCTGATGGCGTATCAGGATTTCGGCCACTTCGTTGAGATGGCGGCGCTCCTGGCGGCGCTCTTGCTGGATGTCGCGGAGCTGATCGATGGCCTTTTGGAACTGGCGGGACAGGCGCGAGCCGTGCAGGCCAAGCCTGGCGAGGAGCGTGATTTGGTTTTGGGGGTCGGAGGGTTGGGAGAGCAGTTCGGCTTCGAGGAAGGGGATGCGGTTGAGGCGCCAAGCGGTGTTGGCGATTTCGTGGACGAGTTGAGCTTCGGTGGCGTTGGCGGGGGCGTACTCATCGAGAAATTGCTGGATATGGAGTTTATAGGCTTCGGGGTCCTCGGTAGGCAGGACGGCGGTGCGGGCGGTGAGGCCGTGGCGCAACGCGTTTTGCGACGAGCGCTGCTTGCCGGCCTCGGTGCGAGGACCGGTGGAGTGGGCGGCGTTGGCGCGGTTAACGGCCGCGCGATGGGCTTCTGTGTCGGGCTGGGGACACGCGCTTCTACGGGCTAGCCAGCGTAGGACGGGATCGGTTGTGGTTGGCGTTGCTGGAGCTTGGGCTGTTGTTGCCATTTGGATACCTCGGTCCATGGGATAGCATGGCCGGGGATGCAGGTTGAGGGGCGGGCCGGAGCAGTTTGTTGAAGGGGAAATAGAAAGAGCGGGCGGAAGTTTGTGATTCGAGGAGCGGCGTATGGCGCAGCTTAACGACTGGTCCTCAACCAGTCCGCTATGGTCGCGGATAGATCAAGGAAGGTAGGCCCTGTCCGGTTCGAGCGCAAGGGCCGCGCAGACATCGGGCAAGTGGGCCCGGTTT
This sequence comes from Bryobacterales bacterium, assembly GCA_963747945.1. Taxonomy (GTDB): domain Bacteria; phylum Acidobacteriota; class Terriglobia; order Bryobacterales; family Bryobacteraceae; genus Palsa-89. The sequence continues at coordinate 179,276 of CAVVHB010000016.1, read as the reverse complement.
TTGGCGCCGGTCTGCGTTGCTCAGAACACTCCGCGGGGGCGGCCATGAAACGGCCAAGTGTCGTGCTGATAAGCGCCGAAACGATTCTACGGTGGGTCAGCCAAGCCGGACCGGCCGCTGACATTGCTACAGTTGAACCTGAGGAGTCATATGGCGTTCCAGCCGGACATTATCGTCACCGGACCCGATGGCGTTATGCTTGTGCTCGAAGCAAAAACAAGCCTACCAGATCTCCGGGGCTCGGAAGAGCAACTCAAGCGCTATATGGTCGGGATGCAGTGCCCGACAGGCGTGCTCATTACACCCGAGCACATGTGGGTATATCGGGATCTGTATACCGCCCGATCACCAGAGTCGATCCACCGAATTGCCGAGTTCGATACGAAGGGATTTTGGCGACAGCCGCCGCCGGCGGATGAGACTTTGTTTGAGGCCTTCGTACAAGAGTGGCTCGAGCGCCTGGCTCACCAACCGCCTCAAGATCTGCCGAGGGAGATCCGCGAGACACTTTCCGAGTACGTCGTTCCAGCTGTCGCGAATGGCGAAGTGCGAGCCGCGCACCCGCGCTAATACCGATACTCCGTATGCCGCACGTTTTCGTGGAGTCCAATTGGCTCTTTGCGTTTGCGGCGCCTGCTCACCATCAGGTTCCCGCTGCTGCAGAATTGCTCGAGCGTGCTCGACACGGCGAACTCATCTTACACATGCCGAATCTCAGCATCGGAGAAGCCCGTCAAGCGATCGTGACCAAGTGCCAACCGCGAAAGGAGGCAAACGCGATTCGACGATTCCTTTCTTGGTCCGAGCCTGCGGGACGCATCACAAATGCCGATGCAGCGGTTACCAGGGTTGTCCTTAGTAAATACGAAGATAGCGTCAGGCAGGACCTCGACCAGCTTGACGACACCTTGCGGCGTCTAGGGAACCTGCCATACTTCAAAATCTTCGGTCTCGATGATGAGATGCTTGACCTTGCCACGCAGGTTGCGTTGGATGGAATTGCCGCGAAACCTTTCGACTACGCCATTCTGGCGAGCATCCTAGTCCGGTCATCAAGACTGTGGAACGGTGGTGAGCGCGGTATTTCATTCTGCGAAATGGACACGGATCTCCAGCCTTGGGACAAGTACGGGAATGCGAAACCACCCCTCGCGGCTGCCTACGACAAGGCTCACGTTTGGGTGCACGGTGATTTCACGTTAACTCAACCGCCTCGCTGCGCAGATTTTGAGTGAGTAGCCGCTCCTGAGCCGTTCCGGTCGATCACACTCAGAATCCGACCATCCGGCGGCTTACTTGCTGGGCGGGCCAGCTTGGCTCTGTGGTATCGCGTATCTGTGCCACTCGCGGTCCGGAAACGGCCCGTGTCACCCTAATCCGAGCGCCGTAGGTGTCGCGTATCCGCCTGGACACCGGTCCGACGCCTCCCAGATCCGGACTTCTGGACAACGCACCGAATACACTTCCGCGCGACCCGCAGCGTTGTTCAGGTATCGGCTGAGACGCTGACAAGGCAGGTCGGGGCACGAACGGTCGACTGTAGGGTGTATCTGAACGGAACCGTTCATTGAACCAGCAGCCAGCGATTTCGATTATTACTGCGCAGTGCTGAGCGCCCGCCCAACCATCCGTTTCGTTTCTTCCAGGTTCTCGGATGAATAGCGGTAGATGCCTGGCGCGAATGAAGGTTGAAGCTTGAGCCTGCGCACAAAGCCATCTACAGCCAGATCGCAGACACGTCGCTTGGGTTCGGCTCCGCTCGGCGCCGTATCTGCAACAGGCCGGCGATCGTCCAGGAGCTTCAGCAGGATCCGCAACTTAGCAGCGCTGGCCACATCGGGAAGCGTCGCCGCCAGAAACTCAGCTTCGCTTGGGGGTACCAGGGCGCGATCAATCAGATTGTCCGAAGCTGCGGACGAGACTACCGCGAAGGCCAGTTCGCGGGGTACGGGCGGTGTCCAGGGCTCCAGTTTCACGGACTGACCATGGTCCTCATGCTCTACTCGTTCGGGCACGGCGGAGTGGGGCATTCTTCCTAACAGGAGAATCGCTTGAGCGGCGCTGTTGCCCATTGCAATGGATTTGCGCAAGGATGCGTCCAAGCCATTGATATTCGCTTCCGGCGGACAGTTCTTGTAAATGCTGCGCGCGGCTCGCTCACGAATGTCTTGTGATCTGTCGGTGAGTAATGTAGCCACCGGCCGGCATGCGGCCGTACCTAAAGTGGAGAGCAAAACCTCAGCTTCCAGTCGAACGGCTTCATTCGGGTCGTGAGAATAATGGATCAATTCCGGCAAATCGGCAGTGGTCACGCTCAAATTGGCTACCACCGCGAGGTCACCCCGGCGCACTGCCGAGAACGCGGTATTCAAGTCGGAGTGCTGTCCGGGCGCGGCGGCGGCTAAGACGAAGAGCGCGATAACCGCTGTCAGGGCATTACCTCGGGACATTAGCCTGCAACTGCCGAATGACTTCGTCGATTTCCAGGGGATCATAGCGGCCTCCCTTGCGCTTCGGGAACGTCACCGTAAAGTGAAACAGATCCAAATAGGCGTCCACTGCATGGTCGCACACGCGACGTTCCTCCGCGCCCGAGGGCACGTCTTCCGGGATCGGTGAAGTGTCCCGCAAATAGCCGCTAACCTCATGCCATAGCTCCGGCGCGTCCAGATATCCAAGGATATCGAGTAGAAAAATGCGGCCCGGATTATCGAGAGTGGCTACTTCAGACAGCAGTTGATATCGAGATTCGCGATCTCCGGCGCGTGAAAGGGCGGACAATCCGGCCAGGCGAAGGGGCACGATGCGAGACCACGGCCTTAGCTTCACGGGTTCTTCGCCATGATCGCGAATCAAACTCTGCAAAGTGGGAATGCTGGTTTCGTCATAACCCAGCAACAACACAACCGGCGCCGAACGGTTGCCCCGTTCGACCGCATCGAGGAGGGGTTTGCTTAAATTACCCGAGGCCATGATGGCCTTTCGATCCGGTGCAAAGAAAAGCTTGCTGGCGGCGTGTTCGACATCATCCGGCTCGGAAGAGGAAAATCCGCGCACGTACTCTTGGGTTTCGGTCATGACTCATTCCTTCCGCTAACACTACGGATTGATTACGTTGACGTCACCCTTGGGCAAATGTATGCCGCGCGCGTCAGTGATTCCGTACATCAAATTCAGTATTTGCGCGGCACTGTAACGATCCGGCAAACCAAGATAGTGTCCCATTTCGTGGGCCATCGACACCCCGATGGCAGTTCCGGCGTGGTCTTCGAATATGCAATTGGATCCCATCGTGCCTGCGTCGGTGTCGTCGTGGTTCGGGGTGCTGTCCTGCTCATACTCCCACACCAGGAAGTAGTTCATGTCGGCCCCGGAGTCGCCCTTTGCGGTTACCAATCCCCATTCGTTGCCGGCGCCTGGCGTCCACATCACCACCGCACCCAAATTCGATCCCACCGTCACATGGCGCGTCATGCGAAGAGTTGGCACTATGTTGGCTTGGCCCGAATAGATGTACCGCATAGTAGCTATCCAATGAGCGGCCGCGGCTGGAACCCGCACCGTTTCATGGCCGCCGGTATCTTTGACAAAGTTAAACGTCGCTCGGACCGTCTTTTTGTTCTTTGTGTCGATGTCCAATTCAACCACGATCGCTCCAGCAGCATTCTTGGCCTGCACTCGCGCATGCCCTTTTGCCACTCCATTCAGCCGAAAGATCCGATCCGTTGCTTGGAGCGGCACCGGTTCAAGGCCAGCGCTGGGTAGCGTTGCCCGAGTTATCTCGGTGACCGTCACGATAGCCGCGTTGCTACTGACGACTGTTAAGCCCGCTCCGTCACGCAGAGCTGTGTAGCGTAGTCCTCCGACCGGCACCATTTGCCATTTTGGGGTGGCATCCTTGTCGAAGCCCTGCATATTGAATACTTTCTCGAATCCAGCAGCCATTTTACCCTCGGTCGGTCAAGTCATCGCAGTTTTGCGTCCACAAGCCAGCCTTGTAGTTTCAGTAGGTTAGAAGGGCTGGCTTGAGCGCTGGCTAACTTTTCGGCTTGCAAACTCGAAACAATTGGTTACCGTTTATCCAGTACTGTTTATCCGGGACGATCGTCCGATTGTCCGGGAGGGACGCGGCTCTTCACGGAACCCGCAACGAGGTCATTGCGAGCAGTACGAAGCGCGACGTCGCCGGTACACCACAGAACAGCCCAGCACAAGCGAGAGCAGTGCAGCAAGGATTGCCCCGCGGGGTTCGGGTGTGGAAACCGGAGTGAAGTCGGCATGTAGATCTACGTTGAAGATATTGCCATTCTCAAACGGACCCCCACAGCAATCAGCTTCAAAATCATCAAAGAAGCTACCCTCCGCGGAAGCATCCAATTGGTAAGTTCCCGGTTCCAGAACCAGGGAGGTGGAATCGACATTGGCCGTGATCACGAGAAGCACGTTTCCGTGCGAGTCAAGCAACTGGCCAGCAATAGGGCCCGGCCCTCCATTGAAACCGGACAGGTCGATCACGGATGGCACTGTCAGGTCGAAAACGACCGAAACACTGTCATTTCCCTCGCCAGAGGCAGAGGCGAAAACCCCGGAATCGTCATGGCTGCCCTGCAGCGTAATATCCAAAGATTGGGCAGTTGCCGTCGTATTTTCATATGCAAAGGCATCAACAGATCCATCGAAGGGAGACGGCAAAGACGCACCGCCAGAATCACTGAAGTCACCGAGCGTGGTAGTCGTATCGCTAAAACTGTACGGAACTGAGAGGCGAAAGATTTCGCCTGACCCAAAACAACCGGGCGTGGCTATGCCGCACGCCACGTCGATGTAGCCATCGCCCGATAGAGAGCCGTTAACGGTCACATCGACAATGTCCGGTAGAGCGGGGCTGACTACCAGTGACCCAAGCCCGATCAGTATGCACCAAGTTCGCAGCATACATTTCCTTCTGTCGTTCAAAACTAGTGTTTTCCGCCCTCAAAGTCAAGGCTCAATTGTAGGAGGCTTGGCAGTCACCAGTAACCAGAGCCACGGACGCTTGGTTGAATCCTTCGGCCGCTTGCATCTTGCGCCATGCTTGCACCGGGCAGGCTACCTTTCGGGCGGCCGGGCTCCGCGCTGGAGGGGCGACGGCAAAGAGTTGTACTTTATCGCTGGCGCGCCACGTCAGTTTGACGGGAGGCCCCAGGCGATGATCTTTGCCACACGTAGTCGACGGGTTATGTTTCGGTCTGGACAGCGCGCCGGGAGAAGTCTCGACGGCTTTCGGACGGATTACAGCTATGGAAGTGTCGAGATCCGCGCCACTTTGCCGCTCTTAACTTCGTCCATGCTGATGTGATTGGCTTCGAGCGTGATGCCCAGCGTCTGGTCGAGCGACACCCGCGCGGTGCTGTAGGCCACCAGCGCGGCCACCGCCGTCGATTGCGCGTTAATCAGATCGCGCTGCTCGAGCGCGACATTGTAGGGTGTCGACGCGCCCAGGCGGAAGCGCTTGCTCTCGGCGTCGAAGAGCTGCTGCTGCAGTTCCCGATTCCGGATTGCGGCATCATAACGAGATCTGGCCTGTTGCAGCGCCACGACGCCGTTTCTCACGTCCACTTCCACTTGGTTGAGGTCCTTGCGATTGCTGAGCTGGGTTTGCCGCAGTTGCAGAAGATCGATGGAATAATCGGCCTGCGCCTGCCGGTTGCGGATGGGCTGCTGATAGAAAGCGCCGCCCGATTGGGTGGGAAAGTTACGGCGTAACACCTGGCTCAGCGCCGTGCCAATGCCGCCCGCGAAATACTTATTCGCGCTTTCGCTGAATCCGTTTTCTGTAACGGTCCTCGGAACGCCGGCCAGCCCGGCGTCGCTTTCCACTCCGAAGGCCGTCAGAGTGGGAAGAATTCCGTTCTTGGTTCCAAGCGAGTTCACTTCGTTAGCCTTTTCGCCGGCTAGCTCGGACGCCAGGTCGGGGCGATTGGCGAGCGCCTGCCGGACCATCTGGTCGATGGGAAGGAGATTGTCGGTGGCGGGAATGGCAATGGAATCGACGGGCAGGATGCGCACATTCGCAAGCACGGGATCGGCCGGGCCGGTACGGCTGATCAGGTTTTTGAGCGTCAGCTCCTGTTGTCGCGCGGCCACGTCGGAATCCTCGACAGCCTGCGCGCTGGTGGCTGCCGAGGCCTCCGCTGTGATCAGGTCGGTGGGCGCTACGGATCCGATTTCAATCTGCCGCTTCGTGTCGTTCAGAAAGCCTTGGGCGGTTTCCGAAGCGCTACGTTTCGCGCGCAGGTCTTCGTAATCCGCGGCGAGGTTATAGTAAGCGTTCAGGACCTGGGTGACGACGGAGACCACCTGCGTCTTGAAGTTGAGCTCGGTGGTGTTCAGGTTCATCCGCGACACCGTGATGGTGCGGGCGTTGGCGGCGATGCCGAAACCGCGCAACAGATTCTGCTGCAGGGATATGCTCAGACTGGGAGCGACCGTAGGATTCAGCACATCGCTGGGCGCGTTTTCACTCAGATAGTGATCGCTGTAGCTGACTGAGGCAATGCCTCCGAGAAGCAGGCCCTGCTGGTAGCTGCCGGTGTAGACGTGGGTGGTTTGCACCAGGTTGAGAACCTGGCTGAGGACCGGATCCGCCTGGGGCGCGCTCAGATGGCTGAACGTGCTGGTCTCTTGCACAATCGGATCCAGGTTCTGAGTAACCGGCCCGATCTGCGAGACCGTGGCGTTGGAGCCGCCCCCATTGGAGCGCCCTCCGGGAACGCTGACGCCAGCCGCGGCCTCGCTGCCTGCCACGCCTTGACCGCTCGCAACCGATCCAGCTTGAGACGCGCCGCTCGGAACGCCTGGCAATGCACCGCCCGCTTGGGAGCGCTCCAGTTGCCACTGGGAGATAAACGGATTGTAGCGGCTTACCTCGATATCGATATTGTTTTCGAGCGCCAGCGCAATGGCGTCCTGCGCGGTCAGGTACAGCATGCCGGCGCGCACCAATTCACCGAGGCGCTGCGAGTTGGCGAGCCGCACCGGAGGAACGCTGACCGCCAGATAGGGCCGAATGATGACGGGCGCCTGGGGGCGGATGGGCGCGATGTCTTGGGCCCAGGCGAGCGACGCGAGACAAAGGAGTGCGACCGCTTGCTTCGCTACTGAGCCGCGACCGTGAGGGAGCCGGTCCGCTTGCTGACGCGCGCGGTTCAGTAAAGAGAGCCGGAACGCTTGCTGACGCGCGCGGCTCATTGTTTTTCTCCTGGAAGGTTCGCGGGCAGCGTCGAGTCCCGTGCGATCCGTCCGCGCATGGCTTCGTCCAGAGAGACGTGATTTTCATCGAGCGTGGTCCCGAGCGCCTGATCGAAAGAGATGCGTGCATGGGTGTAGTTGGCCATGGCCTGCACTTCGGTGCTTTGGCTGGTGGCCAGATCGCGCTGGTCCTGCACCACTTGGAACACGGTGGCGGCGCCCAAGGCATTGCGTCGCTGGTCCGCCGCCAGGGTCTGTTCCTGAAGCTGGCGCGCTTTTGAGGCCGAGTCATAGCGCACCCGGGCTTGTTGTAAACCGATCACGGCATTCTGCACATCCACCGTCACCTGATTGGTGTTCTTGTGCAGATTCAGCTCGTTCTGGCGAAGCTCCAGCAGGCTGGTGGCATAGTCGGACTGGGCCGCGCGATTGCGCAGCGGAATGTTGAGCGAAAGTCCCGCGGAATAGTTCGGGAAATTTCGGCGGGCTATCTGTCCCAGCAGACCGCCGTAGCCGCCCGCCAGATAATCGATGCCGGGTTGCAACGCGCCGATCGGAGTAAGTGCGCCGCTGAGGCCATTGTTGGTTAGCTCGGCAAAGGCTTGCAACGTGGGTTTGAGCGAGCTCTTGATACCCACCAGGTTCATCTCATTGCTTTCGATATTGATGCGCGCGGTCGCAATTTCAGTTCGGTTCTTCAGCGCTTCATTCACCAGCTCGGGGACGGGGCGGACGTCGTCGCTCGGTGGAATCTGGATCCTGTCGAGCGGCACCAGGTGAACGCTTTCCAGGCCGGCCGCGGAGATGCCATCGCGGCACAGCGCGTTCTTCAGCACGATCTCCTGTTGCTGCAGATTGGTCTGGGATACAACCAGGTCCTGTTGGCTCGAGTAGAGTTGCGCTTCTGCCCGCGTGATTTCAATCTCCGCCAGCGCGCCAATCTGAACTTGTCTCTTGTTGTCCTCCAGCAGTTGCTGGGCAGTGGTTACCTCTTGCCGGCGCGCCCGCACATCTTCGTTAAAGCTAACCAGATCCCAGTACAAATTGAGCGCGGCCGATACCGTGGTGATCACCTGTTGCTTGAATTGAAGATCGCTCACCTTTACGTTGTTCCGTTGGACGCGAATGTTGCGGCCATTGACGGCCCTTCCGAATCCTTGCAGCAAATTTTGCGTAATCTGAAGATCCAGATCGCCGGAATCGTAAGGATTCAAGCTGAACAGCTGGCTGTTGAAGTGGAGGTAACTGCTGGCGAAGGTAACTTGCGCAGTCAAGCCAAAATCCCAATTTTGCTGGTACTGCGCCGTGAAGCTGCGGACGCTCTGAACCAGAGCGGTGGTGCCAGTCAACAGAGTATTGCTCTGTGGCGCGGTAGCGTGCTGGAAGTTGGCAAATATGAATAGCGACGGATCGAGCGACGGGATGCTGGGACCTAGCTGCGTCACGATGCCGCCGCCGGAACTGACGCCGTTGCCTCCCGAAAGGGAGACCGAGCCCGAATTGTTGACGCTGACACCCTGCAGGCTGACGCTCTCCGGGCCCGCGGCCACGCCCAGCCCGACGCTTCGCAAAGCTCCGCCACCCTGGGCGCGCCGCAGCACTTGCTGGGCCAGGAGCGGCCCGTAACGCTGCACTTCGACGTCGATGTTGTTTTCGATCGCCAGCGCCACCACGTCCTGTGAGGTCAGATACAGGTTTCCGGCCCGAATCAGCTCATTCAAGCGCGGCGAGTTGGTCAAACGAATGGCGGGCACGCTTGAGGCTTCATAGGGATGCGTGAGCCAGCCCAGGCGTCCCGTGGGCGGCTGAACGCTGATTTCCGACTGGGCGGACGCCAGGGGCGCAAAGAGAATAGCAACGGACAGGGTTAACACCGCGAATTGCAATCGGCTCGACATAGATTCTTTCAGTATCGCTGGAAGAGGCAGGGAAGGTCCCTAGGGAGTTTACGCCAAGCCACGCCCGCTTGTTCCTTATTTGATCGACTGTTATACAATACGCGCTGTGGTTCCGAGATTCGTTTTCGTTTCCGCGCTCGCCGCTCTTCTGAGCGCGCCGGCGTTCGCACAGGGCGGTATAGGCTTCAATCCAACCGGAGTGTGGACCGCGATGTACCACGAGGATGAATTGGAGCGTACCGATCCAGGGTCGCCGGTGGGCGATTACCTGGGCATACCGATCAACGACGACGCACGGCTCCGCGCCGACACATGGGACGGCGATATTGTTTCGGTGCTACAGCACCAATGCATACCGCACTCGGCCATTTACGCCATGCGCGCGCCCACCGGGCTCAAGATCAGCACCGTCAACGATCCGGCCTCGGGGCAGATCCTCGCGTACATCATCGACGGAAGTTATACCGGTCCGCGAACCATCTGGATGGATGGCCGCCCGCATCCTTCGCAATTCGCGCCGCACACCTGGGCGGGCTTCTCGACGGGAGTTTGGGAAGGCGACACGCTGCGCATCGACACTACGCACATCAAGTCGGGCTATCTGCGGCGCAACGGCATCGCCTTCTCCGATGAAGCCACATTGACCGAATTTCTGGACCTGCACGACAAATACCTGACACTGCTGACCATCGCGGAGGATCCGGTGTATCTGACCGAGCCGCTGGTGCGCACCGAGAGCTGGGTGTGGAATCCCTACCAGGTTTTTAGTCCCATCGCAGGCTACGGCTCCTGCCTGCCGACCCCCGAGATCCCGCGGCCGTACGGTTGGGTGCCCAGCCACCTGCCGGGCACCAATACTTTAGTTCGAGAATTTTCGCAGGAATACGGCGTACCTTTTGAAGCCAGCCGCGGCGGCGCGGAGACCATGTATCCGGAATATCGAAAGAAGCTGAAGCAAATGGCGATACCACGGGCCAAGGTGTTTGACGCCCAGTTTGAGCAGGAACACGCGAAGAAGGCGGAGACCAAGCAATGAAGATCGCGGTCTTCTTGTTTATAGCGGGGCTGGCCTTTGGACAACAGCTGCAGTCGGTCGATGGGATCCAATACGAAGTTCGCCATGTGCAAGGCAATATCTACATGTTCGCCAGCACGCTCGGGAACGTCACCATTCAAGTGGGCAAGGACGCGGGGCATGACGGTGTATTGCTGGTAGACACCGGCGCGCCGCGCCTGCGGGAGACGCTACTGGCCGAGATCCGCAAGCTGTCGGGGGAACCGGTACGTTTCATCATTAACACCAACTCGGACGCGGATCACAGAGGCGCGAACGAAGTGCTGTTGAAGCCGCCCCGTTCCTACCAGCTGCAGGCTGAAGTGGCATTATTCGCCCAGGACAACGTACTGCAGCGCGAGAGCCGCGATGGATCGGGAGTGCCATCCGGTGTTTGGCCGACGCTCACCTATCTGGAGGGGAAAAGCTTCGCGTTCAATGGCGAGGCCGTGCAGATGTTCGCCGAGAAGGCCGCGCACACCGACGGCGACAGCATTGTACTGTTTCGAGGCTCGAACGTTCTGAGCGCCGGCGATATTTTTCTCACCACCGGCTACCCGGTGATCGACCTCGCGCTCGGCGGAAGCATCCAGGGCGAAATCCGGGCCTTGAATCACATTCTCGATCTCACCGTGCCGCGCTCCATGCAGGAGGGCGGAACGATGGTGATTCCCGGGCACGGACGGCTGTGCGACGAGAGCGAAGTGACGGACTACCGCGACATGCTCACCATCATTCGGGACCGCGTCCAAAACATGCTGCGCCAGGGCAAGACGCTGGAAGAGGTGAAGGCAGCCAGGCTGAGCCGGGACTACGATCGGCGCTACAGCACGCCATCCTGGACTGGCGATATGTTCGTGGAAACGATTTACAAAAGCCTGGGAGAGCACAAATGAGATGCGTGGCAATCGTGGCGTTATTGGGCTTAGCCGTTCTGTGCCTGCCCGCCAACCCACAATCCACAGCCCCCGCGACTCCTGAGGCTAGCGCCCCTGTCGACATTACCGGCTACTGGGTGTCGCTTGTCACCGAAGACTGGCGGTACCGCATGCTGAACGCTCCCAAGGGCGATTACTACAGCATCCCGCTGAACCAGGAAGGCAAGCGGATGGCGGACACCTGGGACCCGGCCAAGGATATCGCGGAGGGCAAACAGTGTCTGAGCTACGGCGCGCCGAACATCATGCGCGAGCCGGCGCGGCTGCATATTACCTGGGCCGACAACAACACGCTGAAAGTGGAGATCGACGCGGGCAAACAGACTCGCCTGTTCCCGTTCGGACCGTCTGCCGCGCCCGCGCAGCCGTCGCTGCAGGGAACTTCCGTGGCCCTGTGGCAGACGCCGCAATCCATCCGCGCCTATACGTCCAAGATCTCGGCGCAGGATCCCAACACGCCCGGGTTCCGCGACGCCAGCATGGCTTCGCCGCCGCCACCGCCCGATACGCGCCGGCTGGGAGGAACGTTGAAGGTAGTCACCACTCACATCCAACCCGGATACCTGCGCAACAACGGCGTGCCGTTCAGCGCCAATGCGGTGCTCACGGAATACTACGACCTTCATAAGCGCGGCAATGACGACTATCTGGTTCAGACCCAGATCGTCGACGATCCAAAGTATCTGGACGCACCGTGGGTTGTGAGCAGCCATTATCGGCGCGAGCCGGACGGATCGAAATGGGATCCTGAGCCCTGCCAGCTGCTCCTGCCATCCAAGTAAGCGCTGCCGGCCAGCGCTCTGGCGCCCGGAAACGTCTGAAACAAAAGCCTATTGACGCGGCGCCAAACGGACGATTAGAAGGTGACAGGTTCACTTCACCATATATGCAAAGGTCCGCTGCGGCGATCTCCGACAGCTTGAAAAAGGTGCCGCCCTTTCCGCCTGTTGCGGCCAAGCTTCTCAGCCTGCTTGCCGACCCGGGCGTGGACACGAACGAAGTGGCCAAGCTGATCAGTAGCGACGCCACGTTTACCGCGCGCTTGCTCCAGCGGGTGAACTCAGCCGAATTCGGGTTCATTTCCAACATCCAGAATGTCCGGCTTTCGGTGGATCTTCTGGGGCTGGATATGACGCGGAAAGTTACGCTCGCGCATGCCATCGGCGCCTACGCGCAAGGTGGATTGAAAACCGAAACCATGCGGCGCTGCTGGCAGCACACGGTCGCAACCGCCGTCCTGGCCGAGGAGATTGCGGTGGCCTGCGACGCATTCGCCAACGTCGCGTTTACCGCCGGCATCATGCACGACATTGGGCGGCTGGGCTTGCTGGTTGCCTATCCGGGAGAGTATGAACGAGTAATCCGCACCGCCGCCGAGCGCAGCGTGGACGTGCTGGACTTTGAAGCGGAAGAATTCGGAGCGCATCACGCGGAAGCGGGGCGCTTGCTGGCCGAGACTTGGGGATTGCCTCCCGAGATGGCGCGGATCGCGGGTCGCCATCACGATCCTTGCGAAGGCGCGGAACTGGATTTGCTCAGAATCGTCCATGTGGCTTGCCGCCTGGCCGATGTTTTGGGTTATGACGTGGTGAGGCCGCTCATCCCGTCCAGCACGAGTGACGTACTCGCGCAGTTGCCGGCGCCGGCGCGCGCGCGCTTCACTCGCGCTCCCAAGGAGCTGTGCGAGCGGATCGAAGAGCGGATTCTGGAATTCGGCTCCGAGCCGGCCAATGCGCCTCCCGAAGAGACTCTGGCGTTGCTGGCGGCCGCCGGCGTTGCGGACAATCGGGAGACGGCGCCCGCCGTGGACGAGGGCGTCGCGGAATTGGATGCTTTGGAATCCGCCGGCAAGGTGAGCCGAAAGCGCCTGAATCTGACAACCATCCTGTGGATTGCAGCCGGGCTGGCAGCGGTTGCCGCAGCGGCCGTTTGGGCCTTGCATTAGTGCTACTTACAGGATGCTGAAAAAGGCGAAAATCCGCTTGCTTGCGCGCGCGGCTCAGAATCGCAGCAGCGTGTTTGCACTTGTTTACAGAGCCGCGACCGTACGGGAGCCGGTCCCTAAAGGCCTTGTTCAGCAGCCTGCTGAGTAACAGCGCAAAACGGAGCGCGGCGGCCTTGTTTCCCGGATGTATTGAGGGCGCCGGCGCGCCCCTTGCGGGCTAAGTCAGGAGTTGGTGAGCGCCGTCGTCGATTCGTGCACGAAGCGGTGCAGCGCATCCAGCTGTTCCCCGATGCGGCTTGGATCCCCTTCCGCCGCCGCCCGCTCGAGTTCCCGTCCCATTTCTTCAATAGGCGGGAATCCGTAGCCGCGGCCGGTGCCCTTCAGATTGTGCCCAAAGCGCCGGATAGGACCGAAGTCGCGGGAATCCAAGGCGGCGCGCGCCTCTACAATCTGTTTCTCTTTCGAGGCGAGATACTGCGGGACCAGCGCCATTACCTGTTCCGAGATTGGGATGGTCCGGGACGGGGAGACGCTGGGAGCGGCTGGGGCGCTGGGAGCGAGCGCATAACGGTGAATCGTATTCAGAAGCGTCTTGCGGTCGATCGGTTTGGGAACGTGGGCCACGCACCCGGCATCCAGGCTGGCGAGCACGGCTTCTCGCATGGCGTCGGCCGACAACGCGACAATTGGCGTCGCGCCAACTTGCGACAATCCCTGCGCCTGCTGCCAGGCCCGGATCCGCTTGGTTGCGGTGTAGCCGTCCATTACCGGCATGTCGATGTCCATCAGGATCAGATCGAATCGTTCGCCCTTTTGGACCGCGTCCAGCGCCTCCTGGCCGTTGAGTGCGACCAGCAGCTTCACCGGCTCGTCGCGCAGATAGTGTTCGAGCAGCAGCCGGTTATCTTCGGTGTCTTCAGCCAGTAGAATTCGGATCGTTTCGCGGCGGGGGTGCTGCGCTGTCCCGGGCTCCGGCGTGTCCGAATCCACCGCCTCCACAGCGAAAGCAGTATCCGCCAGCATCGGATCTAGAGCCTCCACCGGGTCCACGGCGACCACCGGATCTACCTCCTCGAGCGGCAGGCTGAAGTGAAACGCGCTGCCGCTGCCCTCCCGGCTGCTGACGCCAATCTCGCCTCCCATCAGCTCCACCAGATCGCGGCAAATGGTGAGTCCTAAACCGGTGCCGCGCTGGCCATTGGTCTGATTGGGCAATTGCACAAACCGCGCGAAGATCTTGTCTTGATCTTCCACCCGGATGCCCGGGCCGGTGTCGGTCACCTCGAATCGAACCTGATCGGCGGCGCTCACTACGCTCCACACCTTCACGTTCACATCCACGTTTCCGGCGGCGGTGAACTTCAAGGCATTGCTGAGTAAATTCACCAGCACTTGCTGGATGCGCAAGGGATCTCCCAACGCCCACTCGGGCGTAGCGGGATCGATTTCCATTCCGAGCGTGATGCCCTTCCGCGCGGCCGGCTCGCGGAAGGTGGCCAGCGCGTCGTCTACCGTCTCGCGGATCTGAAAGGGGGCTTTTTCCACGCGCACCGCTCCGGCTTCGATGCGGGAGAAATCCAGAAAGTCGTTAATCAGCGCCACCAGCCGGCGGCAATTGCGCTGGAACATTTTCACGTATTCGCTCTGATCGAAGCTCAGCGACGTTTGTGAAAGCAGGTCCGCCGAGCCCAGGATGGCGTTGAGCGGTGTACGGATATCATGACTGATCTTGGCCAGAAAATCGGTCTTGGCGCGGTTGGAAGCCTCCGCCGCATCCTTGGCCCGGATGAGCGCCGCGTCGTCCCTTTTGCCCGCCTGGATATCGCGCAGGAAGACATAAAAGCTGGACCTTGGATCCTCGGCCTCGGCTAGAAATGTCATTCCGACATCGGACGCCGGACCGTGGCCGGTATCAAACCGAGCGGCGACTTCAGCCCGTCCGTTCATTCGCATCTGCGCGATGGCTTCCTGCACTCTGGCCCGGTCCTCCGGCCACACCGTGGAGGCAATGGTGGCTGGCGTGTAGCTTCGAGAACCGGCCGACATGGTCCCGTATGTTTTGTTCATCCACAGATAGCCTCCGTCGTGGTTGACTTCGGCGATGCCGTGCAGGGCGTTTTCAAGCGCCACGCCTTTGCGCCGCAGCGCCTCGGCTACCTGGATCAGCCCGTCGTTCAATGCCCCGAATTCATCGCGCCCGGCCAGAGGCGCCGGAATGGCGCCGCTCCCGAGGCGCGCCAGGTTCCGTTGCAGCTGGTCGATACGGCCAGTAATGCCGCGAGCAAAGAGAAGGGTCATCGCCACCCCGCCCAGGAGCCCCAGGAACAGACAAGCCCCGGTGATGCCGCCCTGCTGGGCGTGCAGCTCATGGATACGGCCAAAGGAGATTGCGAGCCGATGGGTATTTTCCTGCTCCATCGTCTGCAGCACGTCCGCCGACTGGCGCCGTTCGGTTTGTATCTGGCGCCGCGCGGCGCGCAATTGATCCCGCGGGAGCTCTCCGGCCCGGAAGCGGGCCATGTCGCCCAACATCCCCTCCTCGCGGGCGCGCTCGATGGAAGCGAGCTGGGCCACGCGCTGCTGTTGGCCGGGACTATCGGCGGTGAGAGCGAGGAGTTGATCCCGTGCCGAGTCCACGGAGGCAAGGGAGGAGCGCGCTTCCCTGGCAAAGGACTCCTGGGAGGTGATGAAATAGGCCTGCGCAGCGGCGCTCGTCTCGGCCTCCGACGCACGCAGACGCTGGATGGCCTGCCCGGTGCGCAGGCCGCGCTCTACCAGCTCGGTGGCCGCCGCATTGCGCGCCGCAAGGATGTTGGCTACACCGAACATCAGAACCGTGGCTGCCGCGGGGAAGGAGATCAGCAGTACACATTTGGTTCGCAAGGACAGGTCCGGCCATTTTCGAGACAGCTTTTGCAACCAGCGCATAGTTAGCGGTCCAGAACCACCTGCAAAAGCGGGCACAGGGCGCTGAGCCGTGCCTTTTCGAGCGAAGCGTCGGCGCCGAGGTGCGCCGAGACCGACAGATAAAGACCGGACTGCTCGGCTCCCGAGATGGCCACGATTGGGATTTCAGGGAACAGTTGTTTGAGTTCCCGCACCGCTTCGATTCCGTCCCGCCCCGGCATCACCATGTCGAGAATCACCACGTCCACGGCGTGGTGCCGCAATTGCACCATGCACTGCTGCATATCCGCCGATTCGATCACCTCGAATCCGGCCGGTTCGAGGATGGCGCGGGCCAACACCCGGAAGTGCTCGTCGTCGTCCACCACCAGTACCTTTCCATCCAGGCGTCCCGGGGGCGAGGGACATCGCGATGTTTTTTCAGAGACCTTCTGGGCCATGACTGCACTCATCGGTAAGGGGGCGAAAAGCTTGAATGCATTGCGCTTGCTCTTATTCCGCCGCTCTTGTTCCCGGCCAACGCAACCGATAAGCCCTGCGTGCGGACAGACGTTGAACTTCGGAGCGCGCGGCGTGGGTGGCGCTCGCATAGGAAAGATAACAAACGCGCGCAGCTATACTGTGCACGATATTCCATCAGGAGGCAGCCGTGATCTTGGCTACCGTCTCGTCGGATCCGGCTTTTCATAAAGACGTGCGGGCGTCGCTTGACGGCCACCTTCGATTTGAAGCCACCTGGGACCTGAGTTATGAGGACGCGAACCGGCTGCGAACCATCGGGCCGGAGAACCAGTGCGTCCTGATCGTCGACTTTTCCGATCTGCCGCGTGCCATGCCGGTGGCGCGCGCCGTGGATGGCCGTCCGCAAATCGCGATCATCGCGGTCAAGGGCGGAGGCAGCCGGGAGGACCTGCTGCAGTTGATGCAAGCGGGGGTTCGCGAAGTGCTGCCAAACTTCACCGATCGCGACATCCGGCAGGCGGCCGTGCGCGCCGCTTCGACGCTGGCCACGGCCGGTGAGGTCCTGGCGGATTTGTACACCTTCATGCCCGCCAAACCGGGCTGCGGCGCAACCACGGTTGCAACTTACGCTACCGCCATGGCGGCGCATCTGAGCTCCGAGCCTACCTTATTGCTGGATTTCGACATTCGCCTGGGTGTTACGTCCTTCCTGCTGAAGGCCGAAGGCGCCCACACCATCGTCGATGCGCTGCTGCAAAGCGACCGGCTGGACCTGGACATCTGGTCGAGCCTGGTGTGCCAGATCAAGAACCTGCATTTGCTGGGCTCCGGTCCGATGGATTTTTCGCGCAACGTTCCCACCGAGCGGTATATGCAACTGCTGGATTTCGCCATGCGCCGTTATTCCCTGGTAGCGGTGGATCTGCCGGGCACCATGGAAGATCAGGAATGCGAGACCTTGCTGCGCTCCAAGCGGATCTATCTGGTATGCACGCCCGATATCGGCGCGTTGCATGTGGCGCGCCGCAAAGCCACCTGGCTGCAGGATCTTCGGCTGACGGACAAAATATCGGTGGTGCTCAATTGCATGGAGCGCAGAAACACCCTCTCGGTGGAGGACATACAGCGGATCATTCAATTGCCGGTGCGCCATTTGTTGCCCGCCAGCGCCAACGAGATTGCGCGCGCGGCTCAGAAAGGAGCGGTGCTGGATGTGTCGTCCGGGCTGGGGAAGCACATCGCCCGCATCGCCGAAGAGATGTCGGCCGCCCGGCCGTCCACCAAGAAGCCGGGCGCGGTCCGGCGCTTTGTCGAATACTTCTCCATCAGCGCGGCGCGCGACGCGGAGAATTGAATCCAGGAGTTGAATTCAGGAGTTGAATTCAGGCGTTGAAGCCAATACCGCGAGACCGTTTCGAGCTTCTCCCATGAAAACGATATGACGAATCAAACCATCCTCACCCTGTTGAATTACATCTGCAACGAAGCCAGGAATTCGGTGCAAGCCAGCTTCGGCCTCATGGCTCTGTGTCCCACTTTGGCTCCCAACCCAGCCTGGCAGGCCGGCATCGAGAGCAGCAAATATGGCGCGGACCGCCTGCTGCGCTGCATCGACGATATACGGGAATTGCTATCGACGGAAGCTCCCCAGTCCGATCCGGCCGAGGAGTTCGATCTCACATTATGCCTGGGAGAAACAATTGAAGTCCTGAACCTGGCATCGGGCGACCGCGCGAGCCGTCTGATCCTGCAACCGGCCACGCGGCCCGTGAGCGGGCGGCAGCATCGGCGCGCCGTCGAGCAGGTGCTCATGCGCGTTCTGGATGCCGTTTCGAAGCTGGGCAAGAAGGGGGACGCGCTGGTCACCGCCGCACCGGCAACCGATGGCGACGGTATCCAGTTTGAGGTTATACCGGCCAACTCGAACATCGCCTTGCGTGTCGCCGATTGGTTGAACTGCGACCCGGATAGCGTAAACTTCGAGGACTGTGACGAGGTGTTTTACGGCGTCGCCACAATGGTGGCAGGCAAGCGCATTCGCGCGCTGGGCGGAACGGCCGAGTTCGTGTCCGATGCACGCGCGCCGATGGCGTTGGTGGTCACCCTTCCCTGGCAAGCCGACACGGATAGAGAGGGCCCGTCGGAAGCGTCCGAGCAAAATGAGACCGGCCTGAGTGTTCTGGTAGCCGAAGACTCGGATGAAAGCTTCTTGCTGACCGGAATCCTGCTGCAAAAGGAGTCGGTCTGGCGCGCTCGGGATGGGCTGGAAGCGGTGGACATGATGAAGACCCGCCGCTTCGATGTCGTCTTGATGGACGTTCACATGCCCGGTATGGACGGCTACAAAGCCATCCGCTCGATGCGCGATTGGGAGACGCAGACGGGTAACGCAAGAACGCCGATTGTTGTTCTGTCCTCCGACGACCTGGACACACAGACGCGCTTCGCGGCGCAGTCTGGCTGCTCCGGATATCTGCGGAAGCCGCTTGACCACCATGATCTGCTGGACCTGCTGGACCGCCTGAAGGCGGTCCGAACTGTATCCGCGTGAATTTGCTCCGGACCGAGCCGCCATGCGACAGCATGCGGATTCTCCGGGAACTGAGGAAACCGCATGCTTACGCATGGCGGCTCAGTTTGCGAATCGTCTACTGGCGCAAGGCGAAGGTGAACAGCGCCGTGCAAGCCGACACCGCGATTTATTGCGATCGTCTACTGGCGCAAGGCGAAGGTGAACAGCGCCGTGCCCGCCGACACTGCGATGTATTGTTTCCCGTTGAGAGCATAACTCATGGGCGCGCTATTGATCTGGCCGCCCAGCGACGCCTTCCAGAGCAGCTTGCCGGTTCGGTCGTCGAGCGCGTAGAAGTAGCCCTCCCGTCCGCCGCTGAACAGAAGATCCGATTCGGTTGTGAGCACGCCGGCCCAAGTGACGTCGTTCATCTTGAATTCCCACTTGCGCTCCCCGGTCTGCGGATCAAAAGCCCCCACGGCGCCATACCCTTCGTTCTCCAACTTCAGGTTGGTCTGCATATTGACTGCCCCCATGGGGGTGTTCCCGGTGGCCTTGGGCCGCCCGCCTTCCGTGGCGATGGTTCCCGTGTTCGCCCACAACGGAATGTAGAACAAGCCCGTGCGCGGGCTAAAGGAAGGTGGATACCAGTTGGTGCCGCCAAGAACGGTTGGCATGATGGTGCTGCCCTCGGGCGTAGGCACTTTGCCGGGAACACGCATGGGCCGCCCCTTCTCGTCAAAGCCCGACATCCAATTCACGTTAGTGAACGGCTTGCCCAGCAGGAACTGGCCGGTGTTGCGATCCAGCACGTACATCAGGCCGTTGCGATTGGCCCACAACATTACTTTGCGCGGCGCGCCGTGCCAATCTATATCCGCGAGAACCGGCACCTGTGTCGAATCGTAATCCATTTCATCGTGCGGCGTGAATTGGTAAAACCATTTCAGTTTGCCGGTATCGGCGTCCAGCGCGACCACCGAATCGCTATAAAGATTGTCGCCGGCGCGCTTGCGGCCATCCCAGTCCGGTGCAGGATTTCCGGTGCCCCAGAAGGTGAGGTTGGTTTCCGGATCGTAAGAGCCGGTGTTCCAAATCGCGGCTCCGCCATGTTTCCAGGAATCGCCCGCCCAGGTTTCGTTGCCGGGTTCGCCAGCCTGTGGAATGGTGTGGAAGCGCCATATTTCCTTGCCCGTGCGGGCGTCGAATGCGGCAAGTATGCCGCCAATGCCGATGTCGCCGCCGGCTGTCCCGACGATGACCTTGTCCTTGACCACCAGCGGAGCGTGCGTGATGGAATAGAACTCGGTTGGATCGGCCACCGCGGTATTCCAGATCACTTGGCCGGTTTTGGCGTCCAAGGCCAGTAAATGAGCGTCGATGGTTCCCATGAATAGCGTGTCGCCCAGAATCGCCAGGCCGCGATTGACCCGTCCGCAACAGGTGCGCGACTTCGGATGCGGGGTGTACGTGTAGGTCCAGAAAATACGGCCGGTGGCGGCGTCGAGCGCGATTACATCGTCGGGAGGCTGCACGGTGTACAAAACGCCGTTGACAACCAGCGGAGTGGCTTCGAATTTTTCGAGCGACCGGGCTTGAAATACCCACTGCAGCTCGAGCTGGTTGACGTTCTGCGGCGTGATCTGGGTGAGCAGGCTATGCCGCTGGCTGAAGGTGGTTCCCGAATAGGTGAGCCAGTTTTGCGGCTCGTCTTGGGCGTGCAGGATGCGGTTGAAAGAGACCGAACCGGGATTTTGTTGCGCCGGAAGCAGGCCGGTAGCCAGGAGGATCAAGAACGCGTATATCTTCATTCGTGCGCGCGGTGGAGCCATCTTATCGTTCCTGGCGCTCCAACGCAAGCCTGGCGCTCCAACGCAAGCCTGGCGCTCCAACGCAAAGCCTGGCGCTGCAACGCAAGCCGGAGGCGCTGTGTGGGCTGAGAGCACAGCCGCAATAGAACTAGCGGTACCCCCTTTGCAGTGGCAAGCGCCTATTTCCTTGACTAGCATCAGCGAGGACCTCATACTAGCTCCATTCTGTGGTCTGACCACTGGTGCCAGGCCGCGATTTGCGCTTGAGCAAATCGTAATACGCGGCAGAGAGATCTTAGGGTTCGATTCGCTCTTGGAGGTAGTGCTCATGAATAAACCGATGGTTTTGAAATTCGCCGGATTGGCACTCTTGGTTATCGGCGTTGCCGGTGTTGGCTTCGGAACGCCCGTGGGTCCTGAAATAGACGCTGCTACCGGCGCCAACGCGCTGGCTTTGCTCGGCGGCGCCCTGTTGATCATTCGCAGCCGGAAGCGGTAGCTTCTCCTTCCAATCCGGTCATGCATACCCGGTTCCCTAATCACCGTTAGGGCCCGGGTATTTGTGTTCTTATGCCACTCGCTTTCGCCTCGTCGGAAGACCGTCTCGCCCCCACTGCTACCAACTCACGTCTCGGCTGGCGTTTTGGCGGCTTCTTCCTTCTTCTGTCGGTTGAAATACTCCTGATTTCTTCGCAAACGCAACACCTGGCCTTCAGCGGCGCGCCTGGATTGGCAGGCTTGCTGTTCGACCTGGGCACCTGGAAGATCAGGCTTCCAATTACAGTGGCGGTTATCTTCCTATTGTTTTGGCAGGCCAGAGGCCGGCAAAACGTGCAGCGCATTTCTACTTGGCCACTGGGGCGGGGAATCGCTTGGCGCTGGCTTGTATCTCATGTCGGCGCTATCGCTCTTTTCGCATTCTTCTCGGCGCGACTGGTAGATCATACTCCGGAGGGCGCCGGTTTCAATGGATTGATTTTTCTGTGCCTGGCCCTGGGCGTTGCCGCCGTGGTCTTCTGTGCGCTGGCTTTCTTGCCGGCCGCGATATGGCGTGAAATCTTTCGAGGAACCGGGGACGCGTGGGTGTACGTGGTGGCCTTGGGCGCAGGCGCTTGTCTAGCGGCGAGTGTCGCCGAGCGAATTTGGTATCCGCTGGCGCAATGGACGCTTTTGCTGGCCGATCTTCTGCTGCGTCCATTTCTTCCCGGATTGTCGGTCGACTCCGGGGCCAGGATTCTCGGGACCTCCAAGTTCCTGATTGAGGTAGCGCCGACTTGTTCGGGTTATGAAGGTATCGGATTGATTCTGGTGTTCACCACGGCGTGTCTGTGGTTCTTCCGGCGCGAGTGGCGCTTCCCGCGGGCTCTTTTGTTGATCCCGATTGGAGTGGCCGCCATATGGTTATCCAACGCCGTGCGTGTGGCCGGGCTGGTTCTCATCGGGTCCACTGTATCGCCCGACGTGGCCTTGTTGGGTTTTCATTCCCACATCGGCTGGATCATGTTTAACGGCGTGGCATTGGGCACTTGCCTGGTGGCGCGGCGAGTCTCGTGGCTTACGGCGGCCGGGCGTAGCAGAGAGGAGCAAGTGCCGCAAATCCGCGAGCAAAACGCGGTGGCCGCTTATCTGATGCCGTTCGTCGTGATCCTGGCGGCGGGGTTATTGGCAGGCGCGGCGTCCGCCGGCTTTGAATGGCTGTACCCGGTGCGTGTCATCGCGGCTGCGGCGGCGATTTGGTATTTTCGGGCCACCTATCGGAAACTCGACTGGCGCTCCGGCTGGCTAGCACCGGCAGCGGGCGCAGCGGTATTTGCGCTTTGGATCGGATTCGAGCGCTTGTTCGGGGTGGCTTCGTCGGGTATTCCGGCGCCACTCGCGCAGGCCGCTCCGTTCGCGCGGTCCGCGTGGATTGGGGCACGCATTCTGGGCGCTGTGGTCACGGTACCCATCGCCGAAGAGCTGGCCTTTCGAGGATTTCTGCTGCGCCGGCTGGTGTCGGCGGATTTTGAATCGGTGGCATGGCGGACTTTTCAATGGCTGCCGTTCCTGATTTCGTCCATCGCCTTCGGCGTTCTGCACGGCGAGCGCTGGCTGGCGGGCACGTTGGCGGGGATGATCTATGCGCTGGTTCTGATGCGCCGTGGGAGAATCGGGGAAGCGGTGATTGCGCATGCCACAACCAACGCGCTGCTGGCGCTGTGGGTGCTTACTACCGCGCAATGGCAGCTCTGGTGAAACTCGTTTAGACAGGACGCTCCCTCACGGTCGCGGTTCAGAAAACGGACGCTCCCTCACGGTCGCGGTTCAGAAAACGGACGCTCCCTCACGGTCGCGGTTCAGAACCGCCATGCGTGAGCATGCGCAGCCCGCCTAACGCCTGTCTGGCAGCGCGAAAACGTACAGCGCATTGCCGTTCGACGGATGGTGAATATCGGGCGCAATCAGCCCTGGTACCTGCCGCGGGCTTCCTCCGCCAAGGCCCGTCGGAACCGCGATGTACTGCCTGCCGTCCACGCTGAATGAAATCGGGAAGCCCTGCACCGACGTTCCCAGGCGCGTCTGCCACAGTATTTTACCGGTGCTCACGTCGATCGCTTTGAACTGGCGATTCAGATCGCCCACAAACACCACACCGCCCGCTGTGGACAGGGCCGCGGTGAGAAACGGCGCGCGTTGCTCCACCGACCATAGCTGCTTCATGCTATTCACGTCGAACGCGGCCAGCTTGCCGATGTTGCCGTTGCTGCCGGGCATTTCGAAGAAGCGCCGACCCGCGCCGCCGCCGCTCCCGCCGCCCTCCTTCAAATCGATCTTCTCGCCGTTCATCGACAGGCAGCTCTGGCTGAGCGGAATGATCAGCCGGTTGGTTCCCGGATTGTAGGTCATGGCCGGCCAATTGTGGCCGCCTTCGGTGCTGGGGCAAGAGTCTATCCATTCACCCAGCCGCTGCTCAACAATGTCGTTGCGATAGTGCGGTTGGCCTGTTTTCGGATCGAACGAATCGAACACGTTTTGAAAAACCGTCTCCTTGTGCCCCAGGTATTTGCCGGTCTTGCGATCCAACTTCCACAGAATGCCCGCTTTTCCAGCCGAAAAGACCAATTTCTGGCCGAGGGAATCCACCAGCACGCGTTCGAATACTTCGTCCAGGTCGAGCGACTCGCCGGGCGCATGCTGGTAATACCATGCCAGCTTGCCGGTGTCCGCGTTGAGCGCCAGCGTGGAGCTGCTGTAGAGCGCGGCGCCTCCGCCCGATTGTCGGCTCGCGCGCATCCACGGCTTGGCCTGAGCGACGCCCCAGTAAGTGAGATTGAGGTCGGGATCGTAGCTGCCCGTGATCCATGTTTCGCCGCCCGCGCGAAACAGGTTCGGTAGCTTTCCCCAGGTGTCGCCGCCCGGCTCGCCTTCGCGCGCAATCGTATTGAACCGCCACAGCTGCTTGCCAGTGGCCGCATCATAGGCACTGATGAAACACTTCTCGTCGCGATAACGCTCGCAGCCGCCCAGGCCTTGCAGCACCTTGCCGTTGATCACGATGGGCCCGCTGCTGGTGGCGTAGTTGCCCTTCGATCGATCGCCGATCACGGTTTCCCAAACCTTCTTGCCGTTGCGCGCGTCGAAGGCGATCAATCGCGCATCGCTGGTGGAAAGGATAATCTTGTCTTCGTAAATCGCCATGCCGCGCATGGAGCTGGCGTTGGCAAGTCCGCCGTAACGGTTCTCCCAGATGAGTTCTCCCGTTTTCGCGTCGAGCGCCTGCAGAGTGCTGTTCGGATTGTTCAGATACAGGACGCCGTTGTGAACGACAGGCGCGGTCTGATTATTTCCGCCGTCGTTCATCGACCATACCCATTGCAGGCGAAGCTCCCCGACGTTCTGGCGCGTAATCTGATTGAGCGCGCTGTAATCCCAGGCTTGGTAATTGCCGCGGATCATGAGCCAGTCGGCTGGATCGGGATGGCGCAGCATGGAGTCTGTTACTGGCCGATAGTTCTTGACCTCGCCTTCCACGGTGAGGCCGGTTGCTCGCAAGGGCTCCAGCCGGTTGCTGGCTGGCGGAGCCTGCTCGGGAGGAGGATGACGGACCGCGTCGGGGACTTCGCCGGTGGCAACCGTGCGAATCTGTACTTTCGCGCCGGCAGTGAGCGGCTGATTTCCGGGACGCGCGCCGTTGGCCTCCAGGATGAACGCGGCGATGCTGAGGTAGGCGTCGTCACCGAGCCCGTTCGGATTGTTCGGCGGCATGGTTGCCTCAATAAACGAGACCAGTTCGCTGGTGGTCCGATCGCCCCATTGGCCGATGAAATTGGAACCCGCCAGCTGCGGCGCCTCATTGCGGCCGCCCAGATCGGCCACATGGCAGATGGCGCAGTTCGATTGATACATGGTGCGGCCCGATGCCGCCTGTTGCGCGGTGTAGGGCCCGGGCTGCTGCGCGAGTGCGCCCGTGACAAACAGGATCGCGAGTGAGTATTTCATCGCAGTAGCCAACCCCATAGATTCCCGTCCGGAGCCTTTTCGCTATCAATTTGAATGTAGAGCTGGCCTTTGTTCAGGCTCTCGATTTGTGGCGGCGTCAGATCGAGCGACGCTTTTACGCCGCCGCTGGTGGCGTGAGCTACGGTCACATCAAGAATAGCGGGACCGCGCACTCCGGTAACCGGGCCCTGATGTATCTTGGCGTCGATGGCAGGCGATCGCAGGCCTTCGAACGATCCAGCGATCGATAGCTTCGCGCCCACCAGAGTCGCGGTTGCCGAGCCGATGCCGGCGATGTCGGCCCGCGTTTTCGCCTCCACCGGGACGGGAGACAAGCGCGCTTTGAATGTTTCGGGCGTCTGCGCGGTGAGTGACAGGACGCAAGCGATCATCAGCACGAACGCTGTTCTCATGATGGGCCAGTATACTACCGTAGCAGCGGAAGTTGCGTTGCGATATGCTTGCGAAGGAGGCGACGAAATGGCGGCAAACACGACTGGTGCAAACCTGGAAATCGATCGGCGGACATTTTTTGCGGGACTCGGTGGAGTGGCGGCGGTTGCCGCAATGGCCGACGAAGCCAAGGCCGAGGCACTCGAGCATCACATGATGCTGCAGCTCAACGTTGCCAATCAGGGCAGCCAGGCGGCGAAGTTTCCAACGGCGGCCGAAGTTGAGGCCCAGATCGAGACACGTCCTACTCGCCGCGGCACCGGGAATCTGTTCGTTTCGCATACGGGCAACGTGAAGAGGCTTCCGCCCATGCCCGAACGGCCGACGCTGGTGGATTTCTACAAGCTGCGATTTATGGCCACGTCCAACCACTGCTTACAGAGCGCCAATCGCGCCGTGCAGAACGGCATGTCGGAGGAGATCGTGCTGGCGTGCCTGCTCCACGACACGGTGCAGGATCTCATCAAAGTGGATCACGGCTGGTGGGGCGCGCAGATGTACGAGCCGTATGTTTCGGAAAAAGTCTCGTTCGCCATCCGCTATCACCAGGCGCTGCGCTTCTACGAAGACAAGGAGCACGGCTACGAGTACCCGGACTTGTATCGGCGCATGTTCGGTTCCGATTACAAGCCCGAGCCGTATATCGAAGCCACGTACCAGATGGTCCGCAAGCACAAGTGGTACCTGGAGCCGCGCATGGTTACGGTGAACGATCTGTACGCCTTCGATCCGAAGGTCAACCCGACGCTGGATCAGTTTGTCGACATTATCGGCCGCAATTTCAAGCAGCCCAAGGAAGGGCTGGGGTTCGACAACAGCCCGGTGGCGCATATGTGGCGCTCTATTGCGCGCCCGGATTCGCCGCTGTAACGGGCGCTCGCGTTCGCTCGCGCGGGGTTGGGGGGAGCGGCTCCTCACGTCGCTCGCGTGGGATTGGCAGTACAGGCACGCGCATGTGAAGCGCGGCCCTGGTTGCAGTTTATCCGCAATTTGGGCCACACTATCGCACGCACGTGCCTGTACTGCCAGCCCCACGCGGCGACGTGAGGAGCCGCGCCCCCCCCAACCCCGCGCGAGCGAACGCGAGCGCCCCGCTAATCCCGCGCGAGTGAAGCGAGCGCCTGCACCACTTCCGTTGGTTTTTCAAACGGCACCACGTGCCCCGCTTGCGGGATCATCACCACTTCGGCGCCCGCGATGCCGTGCTGAAACTCTTTCGCATAGACAGGAGGAATCAGCTTGTCGCCTTCGCCCCAGATGAGCATGGTCTTGGCCTTAATGCGATAGAGCCGCGACACCAGGCCGCGCTCGGGAATCGGAAAAAGAATCTTCCCCGCCGCGCCGAGCTGCCGCGCGTTCTGCACCAGAAATGCCTGCAGGAATTTCGGATCGCTCATGTTGGTTCCCGCGCTCATCAGCTTGGCCCCGGCTACGGCGTCGTAGAACAAATAGTCCGGAAGTTGGTAGGGCAGCATCGCGAAAATATCCGGAATGGGATGCTCGTCCATCCACAGGCCCGCCGGTGCAATGAGGGCCAGCCGCGAAACATCGTTGGGGGCAACGGCCGCCATTTCGCTTGCGATCATGCCACCCATGGAGAAGCCCGCGAGAATCGGATCCTTCAGTCCCAGCCGCTCCACCACGTCCCAGGTGTGCAACGTGAAATCCAGCATGTCGCGCAGCTCGGAGCACTCTTCGCTATCGCCGTAGCCTGGCACCAGGGGCGCGTAGACATGAAACTTCCGCGCCAGGCTGTCCAGAAACGCCAGGTCCATATCAAGCCCGCCGGCGCCGTGCAAGAACACCAGCGTCCGGCCGGCGCCGCCTTCGTAATAGCGCACCGGAACACGCTCGGTTGGAATTGTTTTGAGCTCCATGTTAGCGTTGCGCTCCCACTGGCTCCGATTCCACGGGCAGCGCGCCCGGCGTCGCGCGCTTGGCCAGCGGCTTGCACCAGAAGCGCCCGTCGTCAGCGTACTCAGGAAACAGATGGCGAAGCTTCGGCATCACCTTTTCGGCGAACAGACGCGTGGAGTGCATGCATTTGTCTTGCGGCATGTCGCCAATCTGCATCAGGCAGAAAATATTGCCCACGCGCAGTTTCTTGATCAGATCTTCCATGCGCTGCGTCACCGTTTCGGGGCTTCCGGCGATCACGCTGCCGTTGTCCACCAGTTCCTTCCACGGCAACTCCTGAAACATCGTTTGCGGAGCGTACTGCGAAAGGATGCCCTTCTGGATGGTCTTGATGGTGCGGTATCCGGGAGCATCGGCGAAGCCCGGATATACGTGCAGACAGCGGTTGTAGAAATAACTGACGTGCTTGGCGTAGAGGCGCTCAGCCTCCGCATCCGTCTCTCCAACGCAAATGGTTTGCGCGAAGCCCGCGCGGTACGGCGAGTTATCCGGCGCGTTGCGCTCCGCCACGCGATCCCAGTAACCCTGCATCAGCGCCTGCCCGCGAATGTAGCCGCCGAAGCTCAGGTAGGAATACGAATACGTATTGTCGATGCAGAAATCGAAGGTCTCGATCGACCCGCCGCCCGGAATGTGAATGGGAGGATGAGGCTGCTGGATGGGCCGCGGCCACGGGTTCACGTAGCGCAGCTTGGTGTAGCGGCCATTGAAGGCGAAGGGCTCCCGCGCCGCCCATGCGCGCTTGATCAGCTCATGAGCCTCCCGGTATTTCTCGCGCGTCAATGCCGGGATGGTGCCGTAGCAGTAGTTGGTGTCCATGGAAGTGCCCACCGGAAATCCCGCCACTAAGCGCCCGCCTGAGATGCAGTCCAGCATGGCGAACTCTTCGGCCACGCGCAGCGGCGGATTGTAGAGCGCAATGGATGCGCCCAACACCACCAGCGCGACATCATCGGTGCGGCGCGCCAGGCTGGCCGCAATCAAGTTGGGCGAAGGCATCAGGCCGTAGGCGTTCTGGTGGTGCTCATTCACGCCGATGCCGTCGAAGCCCAGCTTGCCCGCGTATTCCAGCAAGTCCAAATAGTCGTTGTAGACCTGATGGCCCTTCACCGGATCGAACAAGTTTGGATCGATATCCACCCACACCGAGCGATTCTTCTCGCGAAAATCGTCCGGCAAATACGGCCACGGCATCAGGTTGAACCAGGTGAATCGCATAAAGCTCCTCAACTGCTTTTGTGCACGCAGGCATGCGAACACGGCGTTCACACGAGTGTGAACGCGGCACGCACGAGTGCGTGCGCCACATGGGGTCAGGCAGGGTTATTTATCGGACTTGTCGGGCGCTGCGCCCTGACCCGCCGATCCCACGAACAGCTTGCGCCCATCCGGGAAGGTGATGTCGCGGCCGTTCATTTTGTTGCTCTCGTCCTTGGATTGATAGCCGTCCACCACGATCTCCGTGCCTACGGGCAGGGAAGCCTTGGTAAAGCCATTTCGCAACAAAGTGTTCGGGCTTCCACCCTCCACCATCCAACTGGTGACCGTTCCATCGGCGTTCTTCACGTCGATGTGGATCCAGGCGTGCGGATTGATCCATTCCATCTTGGTAACGGTTCCATGCAGCTTGAGCGGCTTAGTGGAATCAAACTCGGCCGCGAACGCGTGATGCGCCCACACCGGCGCCGCGCTCGCAAGCAAACCCAAACCGGCAATCGCCGTGGCTAGTTTCGTTCGCATCGCATTTCTCCTCTTCTCATCATTCTGTGAATTCACTTGAGCGCCTTCTTCTCCGCTGCCCGCGCCCCGGCCAGCATGTCCACCATCGCATAGTTTCCTTCGTGACAAGCGTACTCGTAAATCGGCCCTTTCGCCCTGGTCAGCGGAATTTGCGCGGTCCAAGGTTTGGTGAAGGCCGTCGGATCGTCCACCGTGAATTCGTACAATATCGTGTTCGGGTTCACGCGCGTGAAACGCTCCGTCAGATGCAAATTCTCGTCCGAGCCTCGGAAGCGGCTCTTGTTGGTGAAATTCGTTGTGTCCACAACCAGCGTGTGGCCTTCCCAGTGGCCGCGCGGGTCTCCCATCCATTGCCGGATGCCGCTCGAAATATGCGGCCGGCCGTCCAGCGGAATGAAGCGCACATCGTGGATCATTTCGACCACGATCGCCACCGAATCGGCCGTCTGCAGGATCTGGTAGTTACTGTTATAACCGGTGGGCAGCATGGGCGGACCCGCCACCGGCCAGTTGATGCAACGCTCCTGAAGCGACCGGTATTCCGGACCGTCGGTGGAATGCTCCCTCACTTGGGCGGCGCGTTCGGTCATACGTTTTTGCGCGGCCGGCGTCAGCGGCGGGATCCGCCCATCGGGAGGATCGACAATCAACGAGGTGCGCATGCCCGAAACCAGCTTGGTTCCGCGATCGTACCAGAATTGGTTGTAGCCGTGGCTTACGTCCACCTCGGGGCTGGAATCGCGAGTGTCCGCGTTGTTGCGCTGGTTGGTTTCACGCTCGTATTTCGCCGCTTCTTCCGCTGTGAGCACGGCTTTCCCAGCCAGTTCCGCGGGCCGCTCCAGCGGCGTGATGGTGACGTTGGTCCAGACCCCTTGCAGATCCGCCTGGCCGAACAGAAGTTTCGTTGCCAGCAAAACGAACACCAGCCGGAGCGTCACCTGGGGCTTTTCCTCTCCGCGCCCGATCCGGCTTTTGCATCCGCTTTGGCATCGTGGGCCCGTGCGCCCGCCAGGATGTCCGTCATCGCGTAGTTTCCTTCGTGACAAGCGTATTCGTAGATGGGGCCTTTGGATTTGGTTACGGCGATCTGCGCGGTCCAGGGCTTGGTAAACGCCGTTGGATCGTCCAAAGTGAACTCGTATAGCAACTCGTCCGGCGAAACGCGAGTGAAGCGCTCCGTCAAATGCAAATTCCGATCGGACCCGCGAAAGGAATATTCGTCGGAGAAGTTGGTTGTATCGACCACCAGCGTATTACCGTCCCAATGGCCGCGCGAATCGCCGCCCCATTGCCGGATATTGCTCGCCACGTGCGGGCTTCCATCCAGCGGAATGATGCGGGTGTTATGAATCATTTCGTTGAGGATGACCACCCGGTCCCGTGTTTGCAGGATCTGGAAGTTATTGTTGTAAGGACCGGGCATCATGGGCGGGCCCGCCGTAGTCCAAAGAATGCACCGTTCGCCGAGCGACCGGCCTTCGGGGCCATCGGTGGCATGAGCGTCCATCCATGCCCGCTTCTCGTCTACGCGCTTCTGCGCTTCGGGCGTGAGCGCTGGGATGTGCCCGTCGGGAGGATCCACGATCAACGAGGTTCGATGAGTGGCTACGGCCTTGGTGCCGCGATCGTACCAGAATTGGTTATATGCAGTGGCTACATCCGCATCGGTGTTCGCGCCCCGATGATCGGCATTGCTTCGATCCACCACTTTCTTCTCATAGGCCGCCGCTTCCTCGGCGGTGAGGGTTTGCTTTCCCGCCAGATCGGCCGGACGTTCCAGCGGTGTGATGGTGGCGTTGCTCCAGATGCCCTGCAAATCGGGTTGTCCGTCCACCGTGCGTGGTACGTTTTGAGCGCTCGCGGCGATTGCCAGAGTCGCTGTTAGAACCAGTCTGCGCAGGATCACGTTTTACTTCCTTTCCGCGGCCCGCGCCCCAGCCAGAATATCCGTTAGCGCGTAGTTTCCCTCGTGACACGCGTATTCGTAAACCCGTTCCGAGGTCTTATTGAACGGGATACGCGCGGTCCACGGCTTGGTGAACGCGGTTGGATCGTCGACTGTAAATTCGTACTGAATCGCCTCCGGCGAAACGCGAGTAAACCTTTCGGTCAGGTGCAAGTTGGTGTCCGATCCGCGAAAGCTATACTCGCTTGAGAAATTCGTGGTGTCCACCACCAGCGTGTTGCCGTCCCAATGGCCGCGCGAATCGCCCATCCACTCGCGAATGCCGGAGTTGACGTGGGGCCGTCCATCGAGCGGAATCATGCGGGTGTCGTGAATCATTTCACTCAGGATAACGACATAGCCCGGCCCTTGCACTATCTGCGTATCGTTGTTGTAGGGCCCCGGCAGCATGGGCGGCCCCGCGGTGGTCCAGGCCAGGCAGCGCTCGGCAAGCGACCGGCCTTCGGGACCGTCGGTAGCATGGTCGCGCATCCATACCCGGTTCGCGTCCACGCGCTTCTGCGCTTCCGCTGTTAGCGCTGGTATTTTCCCGTCGGGCGGATCGATGATAAGAGATGTACGCCGGTCCGCAACCAGATTGTTTCCGCGATCGCGCCAGAATTCGTTGTAGGAGCGGCCGACATCCACCTGTGTGCCGCCATCGCGGCGGTCGCTATTCACCTGGTGCAGCAGGCCCTTCACGTAGTCGGCGGCTTCCTGCTCTGTCAAAACTGCTTTTCCCGCCAGGTCGGCAGGCCGCTCCAAAGGTGTCAACGTGGAGTTGGTCCAGACGCCCTGCATGTCGGGCTGGCCGTCGGGGGTGCGTGGCGGAGCCCAGCCGGTGGATATCGATTTCGCAGGCTTCGCCGCAACTGGGAGGCCCTGGCCGGCAACGTGAAAGGGGCTAAGCAATGCAACGACCATAGTCGTCGCGCTTAACGTCATCGCATTCAACGACACGGCGCGCTGAAGCCGCATGCTACACCTCCGGCACTTACTTGGTGGGCTGTTTGCGGAGATGTCCGTACAGCAGCTCTTCCACAAACTCCACGCACTTGAATTCTAACAGTTGCGCGTTCTTTTCCAGGTGCTTGTAAAGCGGCATGCTGATCTTCCAGGGCCGCGAGAAAGTTTGCGGATCTTCGATAGTGGCCTCATAGTTCAAAACACCCGGCGACACCGGCGTGTAGCGCTCCACCACGTGCAGCATGTCACTGTGAAAATCGCCCGCGCGATCGAACCAGGTTTGATCGTTGAAGCCGGTTACGTCCACCACCAGCGTATCGCCCTCCCAATGTCCGGCCGACCAGCCCATCCAGCTGTCCACCGGCGCGGGCCCGGGATTGTCCATATAGATGGTCCGTACGGCGCCGTCGTACTCGTAAGAGATCAGAATCACCTTGCCCGTTTGAACAATCTGGAACGGAAACGGCATGTATGTCGCGCGCGGAACGCCCGGCAGGTAGCATTTTACTTCCGGATCCAGCTTCAAACGGTTCGCGTAGTTTTCCTTTTTCTTCATCGCGGCTGCCGGGAGATAGGGAATCTGGCCGCCTTCCACCACGCCGATGCCCGGGGGCTCGGCGCCCGTCGCGCCCAGAGCCACCACTTGACCGGCCAGCGCCGAGTGGCCCTCCACGTCCCAGTTAGCCGTGTTCATGGCCTGCCAGATGCCGTTCAGATTCGGCTTGCCGTCGGCGGTCCGGGCGGGTTTGTTCTGCGCGGCCCCGGGAATGGTCGCGAGCGAAACGAAGGCAGCGGCACAGAACGCATTCAACAGGAAAGCACGGACAGGTTTTCGCATCGGTTCGCCCTTTTCAAAATGGATTCTACAAACGTGATTCCGATCCTACATTCCACGGACAGCGGTGTCAACCGAAGTCCGATTTTTGTCCGACTTTTATCCGATATTCCTAAGGCTGACAGACACCGTAATCCTTGGTGACGGCTTGCGCCTGAAAGACCCGCGCCTGGCCGGATTGTTTCCGCTTGCCCTCCAGGGTCATTCGTTCGCCCGGTTTCAGTCCTACCGGGTCGCCGGACAGGGCGTATGTCCGTTTGTCCTTTTCGTCGGTCATGCTCATCCCGTTGGCGGTCGAGTTGACACAGCCCGTAATGGTGGCTTTCTTGTGCTTTTGGTGCAGGATCAAGAACGTGACCAGTACACCGATCGCCACGGACACCGCTATTGTCCCCGCTAAGACTTGCTCGCCAGCCGTCTGAAGACTTTCTGCCCGCGCGGGTGCGGCGAGGAACGCAATAAGAGCGACAACCAGAACCGCACGCCCGAGATGGAGCCTCATGCTAGCCTCCCGTGGCTGGAATCTCCATTTTGTACTTGAGTTCTGATTAGTATACGCTACTGATCCACTTCAAAAGACAGGAGGGGGCCGCAGGATGGGTATATGCGGCTTCAGCCGCGTTTTCCCCAGCGCCCGATCAGGGCCAGTCTTGCAACTGCCGCACAGTCCGGCTGTCGCTGGATTGTTTTCCATGGACCGGGCGTGTTCTCACCCGTGACAAATGTCATCATCGTTGGGTCAGACAATGAGAATCTCTGGCCTGCACAAGAGCTCAATGTCCGGAATGCGCGTGATACGGGATCTGAGGATGCCTGCCGGAGTAGAATTGTTCAACACCACATGACCCTGACTGCCGGGACTCGTTTGGGACCCTACGAGATCCTTGCGCCGATTGGTGCTGGCGGCATGGGCGAGGTGTATCGGAAAGGGCCTCACAGTGAGCGCTCGAAGCGGCGCACGCCAAAGGCATCACGCATCGGGATCTCAAGCCGGCCAATATTTTGGTGACCAAGGAAGGCGTGAAGCTCTCGACCTTGGGCTGGCGAAGGTGGCGGAGGCCAAGGACGCGTCCGTCACTCACATCATGGCTGGAACGATTCAATGAAGACGTTTTACCGAATATGTGACGCGGGTAAGACAACCTTATCCTGACCTACACCCCAGACTGAAAGGAGGCGAGCATGGCAACCTTTGTGTTGGTGCATGGGGGATGGCATGGGGGCTGGTGCTGGGAGAAGGTAATCCCTTTCTTAGAAGCTGCCGGCCATGAGGTGTATGCACCCACCCTCACCGGCCTGGCTGAGCGTGCAGCCGAGCTGTCACCCGATATCGGATTAGATACCCATATCCGGGATGTCGTCGGCTTGCTTCAGGAAAAGAATCTGCATGGTGTCATCCTGGTGGGTCACAGTTATGGTGGGATGGTCATCACTGGCGTGGTCGATCAGGTGGCGGAGCGCATTGCTCATCTGGTCTATTTCGATACCTTCGTGCCACGTGATGGCGAATCGATCGTCGATGTCTCGCCGATAGTTAACTATCTGGTCCGCAAACAACTACAGGCTGATGGCTGGAGAGTCGATCCGCCAAAGGAGAGGTCCTTGGGGGTGACGACAGAGCCAGATCGAAGTTGGGTGCGCTCGAAGCTGACGCCACATCCCCTGAAGACGTTGGAGCAACCTCTTCATCTGAAGAATCCAGCGATCGTGTCAACGAAACCCCGTTCACACATTGACTGCACAGGCAGTGGCTTTTTCTTTTCACTCATGCAACATATAGCTTACGCGGTGATACCCTACATACCTTATTTAGGGGGGCGGAGAGCACTTCCTCCAACGGAAGCGGGCTGGCGTCTGCGACAGCTGCCAACGGGCCATGATGCGATGATCACGATGCCGCGAGAACTGGCCGATTTACTGCTGGAAGTGGTTTGACAAAAGGCTGCTGGGCTTTATCCAAGTTTTCTTGGGGTAAGGTGAGTAGCCCTTCAATTATCGTGCGTTATCGAGAAGCTCCTCTATATGGGCGGCTCTCCCGACGGCAAGCACGTTGCCTTCTTCCCCCGCCCCTTTCTTTCCGAAGCCACTGAGCGCGCCTGTGCACTGGCGGCCATTTGGACGTGCTCCTGACCGGAACATTGCCACTCTGGAATGGTTTGGCGCGGGATCAGCCGGGCAAGTGACGTGTCGGTTGGGTGGGCTTCCCGGCATCGCTCTTGGAACTGAGATGCTGACCAAACCTGAGGCAAGCCCACCCGGAGCCTGAGACATTTCAGTGTCGAGTTTCGATACCACGAGATGAGGATTGATCTGATTCGGTCTCTATGCAGTTCGGACTGAAATACAACTTCGCAGCCTGATTTACGCAGGTGTTAGTTATGGGCTGTTGTTATGGGGCGATTATCGCGATGCCACGGAGTGGTGAAGGAGAAGAAATTGGCCGCGGAACGTGTCGGATTCAGGAAGCAACGCATCGTCGCGACTAAATATCGATTGTGAACGTGTCGCTCAAATCTTTCGATCACATACTTGTCCAATGCATCCTCACCCACCATTACAGCTGCTCCGCCAAACGGCGTCATGATAAAGTCGGTCATACCGGTGCCGTTGCTACCGCGTATCCACCACGGGCTCTTTGTTAGCTCATTGAGTCCGATGACGTCTTGTGGAACAGGACCTTCTAAGCCGCCGTTTGGCAGGCGCAACCACCACTCTGCCTTTAAGCCCACGTGTCCGACAGTGGCTTCGCTGAGTGGCCCTATCTCAGACTCAGTGCTGACCAGAGCCGCTATCAGAAAGGCTTTGAGAATGCCTTTGCGATACTCGCGATTGTGGAGGTCCAACCTTAGATTCCGTGTATTGTCGTCATTGCGGCGATAAATGAATGCGGCGATTGAGCCATCCAATGGATGGCCGACATTGTTTGTGAACCATTTTCCTCCGTCGCTCCACTCGTCGATGTTGATGTGTTGGAGGATATATCCCCAATCTTTGAAGAAAGGGCCCCCAAGCTCGGTTCGCGTTTTGTCCTGGTCGAGGCGAAATACATTCTTCGCGCCTATGTATAAGAATTCCTCGCCGATCAAGGAGCCCCAGTGGATGCGGTTCTTTTCTTGCACTCGAGTTGGACCTTGAGGCGGATCCTGAGTACCGGCGCCCGTGGAGACCGCGTCCAAAGTCCAGGCGCTTTCCGCAAGTAAGCCAAGAGACGTGTTGAGCGGCGGTGGAAATCGGGCGCGACAGCTCGACCCTGCCACCGCTATTACGCCTATCGATGCGCCAGGCGCTTGGTCATTCGCACGATCCACGGTCGCGGCAGGATTGGATCCGAGGTCGGTGCACATATAGGTAGAGTCCAAGAAAGTTTCAAACCGTGGTGCATCCGCCGCACCAGCTACTAACGCGAACAACAGCGCCTCTGCGATGAGCGCGATGGTTCTCTTCATTCGTAAATCTCCTTTAGAGAAGGGAGTTGCACACCCCGCTCCGTCTGTGCCAGCTTTTGATTTCACAGACAGAAACGTCCTGTTGATTGAGTCTCGACGCAGATCGACTTAGTTTTTGGGGTGAAATCGCGGCTTCGGTGTTCTGGCTTACGTGTGGTAGCCTTCTACTCCTCCGGCGACTGAGCGATCACGCGGCCGGGCGCCAATGCGGTCGGCAGTCAACGGTGGTTCTGCTCGCCAAGACGGGGTTCCACACAAAATGGAGGCCGCGTAGAAGCCCTCTCTAGACCGTTCACCGTATTGTTTGAATGTGAAGTCAGAGGAAGAGCGAGTGGTTTATAGAAGGCTGAACTCAGGGGAACGTCGATTCAGAAGATCACCATGGAGGCTTCTCACGGGAGCAAGGCCGCTTTTGTCTTGGGGCGACAAAACGCGAAGAATCCGGAACTCCCAAGGGCCGCTGTTATTGCCGCAGCACACTGAAGCGACTGATCGAATACCCAAGCGCACCACCCATGAAAACATCCGACAAGAAATGAACAGAAAGCGAAAGCCGTGAAAATCCGACAAGCGACGCCAGACCATAGGCGGCGTAAGGCACCCACCGATGGTTTCCATATCGCCGGGCGATGATTGTGGCAACAGAAAACGCCTCCATGGTATGCCCGGAAGGAAAACTTCCGTTTCCCTTTACATAAGAAGAAGGTGAGCCGCTCTTCTCAAACCAGGAATCGGATAGGTTTCCGGAAGCCGGGAAACCGGCTGGCTTGACCCGCTTTGTGACATCCTTCAAAACCGTCTGCATTATCGCGGCATTCGCCATGGCTTCAGCCGCGAGCAACGCCGTGTGTTGCATCTTTGAGTCTTTATGGATCAGCCCGATGACATACAGCGAGGCGGGAACCACACCAGTGCCGATAGCCGTGACGTTGCCCGCAAAGATGTTGTTGAACCCATGAAATGTCGATGTGCGGCGGAAATATCCCGCTTCGCTTGGGTCGAGAAGCACGAGCCCCGCCGTCGTGCCTAGAACAGCAGCGGTAGGGATCCAGTTTTGACCCCGGATAAGTCTGACCGGAAAAGACCAAATCCGCTTTTGATCTGCGATCAAGTTGGGGTACAGAAGCTTCCAAGAGACTGGCCGATCAAAGTCGGGTCGCGGCGGTTGGTCTGGTGGCCGATCCGCCTGCGGTTCGTTCAGTGGAGGAGCAGCTGGTGAGCTCTGATCGGGTACCGTCGTTTGAGCCGCTGCCTGCACTGGAATCACAAGAGCGGACACGGCTATCAGGAACACAACGGGGAGCTTTTCAAAACTTCCCGCGTGGC
Source organism: Bryobacterales bacterium (assembly GCA_963747945.1). Classification (GTDB taxonomy): domain Bacteria; phylum Acidobacteriota; class Terriglobia; order Bryobacterales; family Bryobacteraceae; genus Palsa-89. The sequence continues at coordinate 141,412 of CAVVHB010000016.1, read as the reverse complement.
GTCCCAACCGGATGGTAACGACGGTCAGAGAAAGCAGAAAAACTACCAGGCTCAGAAAAACTAGCAGCATCCGTTGATTGTGTCGGCAAGGCGTTGTCGTGTCAATGGTTCGGAGGTTACACCGAATCGAGCACTAAGCAACTATGTGCCGTTTCCTGTGTCGAGCGGTGGGAAATGGCCGGTGTCGAACGGCGGAGGCAATCAGCCGCGCTGGCGCCGCGACGGCAAAGAGTTGTTCTACTTCGCGCCGGACAGTACGCTGACGGCCGCAAGCGTTATGACAGCGGGCGCACATTCCAGCCTGGTGTTCCCAAAGCACTATTCCGCGTGCCGGTGCTGGGTGGCGAGTCCCGACGGCCGGCGTTTCCTGATCAAATCGGAGGCCGACAGGGTGACGGCATCGCCGGTGACGATCGTGCTGAACTGGCAGGCCGCGCTGAAGAAGTGAACGCTTGAACCTTTAGTCCAAGGTTTCCAGGTCCTGCTTTGTCCCCAAACCGGCAAGTGGGAATCGGCACGATCAACCGCTCCCTTTGGTCACGGCTTAGTATCGACGGTCCAGCAAGATCACAGCGTTACGGAGCGGTCAATGCGGACGGTTTTCACACAGACTCTGAAGCCGCGGGTACCTTTCATGATTAGCGCACGGCAGGCGCCGGACAGGTCAATCCCGAGAAATAGCCGGGCCTGAGGATATTGGGCGCTCCGGCAGTGTCGACGGTGAGGCTTACCGTTGCCGGGCGGCCGCTCTTGGGAACGATATAGGGGTCGTTACCCGCGCGCAATGTCCAATCGATCGTGCTCGATGAGCCGGGCTGCCAATGCTCAAAGTGGTAGAAGAAATGAAACACAGCCCAGGGCCCCATCGAACCCGGGAAATCCAAGTCCGTACCGCCGGTGAACTTTACTCGCAACTTGGCCTCGGGCGGAGAAGCGGGCCAGGTAAACGATTGCGGCGCCGCATCTCCGCCGGAGTATTTCAGCGACTGCGAGCCCACCGATAGCGTCAAGGCCTGCACGTCTTCGGTGGGATTCACACGCACCGCAAACGCCAGCTGCATCTGTGGCGCATTGTTGGGGAAAAATGCCGCCGAGATCCCCGCCGCGGTGTTGAAAAATTTCACAAAGGCCGGCGTCGCGGCAGGACTGCCGGGCTGGGCCACATACTCGCTACCTTGTCGAACCAGGAACTTTTGCATCGTAGCCTGGTACAGCTTCCACAGCGCTCCGTCCATTGGCTTGAAGATGTCGCTGACCTCCTGGACGCTGGCCTCGCTGGTCGAAGACTGCTGGAAGGGATACTTGGCCATTAAGGCGTGGAACTGGCCGCAGAACGATTTCGCCGCGCCGTTGGCTTCGTTGGCCGGCACACCCTGGATAAGCGCCTGGACATGCTTGATTGGATCATCGAGGAGCGCCTGCGTGGTGGAGTCTACCGCACCTTCTTTGTCGACGGGGAAATTGCGGGCCAGCTGTCGAACCTGGCTTTCGGCGCCCAGGGCGCTGGCGAGAGCATCACTGCGAAAAGCCTCACTGGCCTGATTGGTGACCAACGCCTGCAAGGACATCAGCAGCTTATTCAACCCGTCCATATAGGCAGCGTTCCCCGGGGCGGCCAAATGATCGTGACACCCGGCGGGCACTACTTGCACGGGCGGCTGGAACAAATCGGAAACAGCTTTGGCTTCCACTGCCGTGTTGTCGGAAACCACGCACAGCACCGACAGGAGCGCCGACTGATTTCCAGATAGCTTGGATAGCTTGGTGACGGCGTCCGGAATATTCCCAAATCCGACTACCCGGGTGGAGTGCAAGAACTCACGCCAAGTTTTCACAAAGTCGACTTGATAGCGCTGCTCGAGTTCCTGCTGAATTTTCGCCGGGTCCAGATTGGCGTAGGTGTCCGGGCCAAGCACCCAGGCTTCTCCATTGAAATATTCCCTGGGATTCTGGATGGCTTTCTGCATGTAGGCCCATCCCGGCTTAGTAAAGGCGCCGGGCACTGGATAAGTGTTGAGCACCACGTCCGAGCTGCCTGGATAATCCTTGTTGAAAATGAGTGCCGGCGTGACACTGGATGCCTTCTCCAGTATGGCCTGGTAGAGCGGCTCTATGGTGGCCGACTTTTTCAGAAAAGCGCGCGAGACTTGCGTGGCGGTCTGGTCGGGCGTGGCGAAATTGGGATACGGATTCTTCAGGCGCAGCTCTTCGCTGTAAAAGAGGAACTGCTTGTCCGCCAGATCGGAGCGGTTCTGACCAACGGCCTGGCCGTTGCTCCAGTGCGCGGCGAGTACGGGAGGCAGGAAACTGGTGGTGCTCTTGTCGGGGTTGGAGGTCGTGATCAGGTAAGCTTTCAGGGCATTGTAGACGTAGCCGCGATCCTGGGTGAGGGAAGGACGAGAGAGAAGTTCGACCAGATTGTTCTGGACCCGGCCCAGCAGCAGCCGGCGGAACAGCCCGAAGTAGATGCGGTAGAGCGGGTCGTAGAGTTCGTCACCGACGTAGAGCCCCCAGCCGAGACGGAAGAACGGACGGCCGTTGCGCTGGTAGTCCGAGACGTTGGCAAGGGACTGGCGCAAGTTTTCCAATCGGCGAAGGTTGTCGAGGGATGCCGGTTGATCGGGAGCTACGTCCTGGTTCTGGGCGGCGCGCGCGGCCTCTACGGCTGTACTCTTCAACTCGTGATTTCCCACGAAAGATACGGTCCAGGCCGTGGCCAGAAGCAAACCCACCACACCCGCCGTCACCCAGAGAAAGCGCCTCCAGACATTCAACTTGAGGCTGGAGCTGCTGGAGCCCAGGGCCGAGCGATCGCTCAGGATTACGTCGGAAAACAGATGGCTGAGAAAAACCCACTGAGGCACGCGCCGGACGTTGGGAACCTGCCGGGCGGCCTCCGGCGAAACGGCTTGCGCGCCTGTCACGAACACGCGTGTAGCGTCGGCATTGAAGGCGCGCTGTGGCTCAGGCGAGAGAGCGGTGGGGGCAGCGTCGCTGAGTGTCACGGGCCGGACGCCGGTGAAGTACAGCCCGCGCAAGTAAGGATTGGTGCGGAGCTGGCTGGGGCGGCCGAGATCCACCAGGAATTGAATCAGCACGGCGCGCATCTTGCGGAACTCGCGCGGGAACTCGTAAATGGAGGGAAGTTTCGTAGGGTCGTGTTCGCGCGCCAGGAAATCGGGGCGATGATCGGACAGCGAGAACGCGAGATTCGAGAAGACATCGTTCAGGCGTTTGGCCTCGCGCTCGGCATAAACGCCGGCGGAGCCAGCGGTCATGGGGAGAGTTACGCCAAACACCTGCGAGGCTTCTTCTTCGGTGAGATTGGCGGCGTACTCGAAGAAATGCGCCAGCCGGTCCATCTTGGTGAACAGGACGTACACCGGAAGGCGAATCCCCAGCATATGGGAGATTTCGCCCAGCGATTCGCGCAGACCCCTGGCGCGCGCCGTCATGGCTTCGGCCGCGCCGGCGGCCAGAAAACTCTCACAGTCGATGCAAACCAAAGCAGCCCGTGGCGCTGCGTTATCGCCTCCAAACACGGATTTGAATCGCAGCGGCGCCAGCTTATGCAGCAGTCCCAGCCGGGACGCGCGATCGGCGAGCAATCCGCCCGCCGGATCGATCAGCAGCCATTGCCGTGCGAACCATACATTCAACGAGCGAGTGGGCGCGACGGCGTCGCCTTGATAAACCTGACCGGCCAGCAACTCGGGCTCCAGGCCCGACTGGAGAACGGTGCTTGTTTTCGCGGTTCCAGAATCTCCAAGCAAGAAGATGGCCGGGAGGCTGGCAACCGTTGCGGCGCTGCCCAGACTGGAGGCTTGCAAACGCGCGTTGGCTTCGTGCAGCAGCAGATCCACTTCATCGCCGGCAACGCCTGAACCGCCGGTGCGATACTCCCACCATAAGTAACCGGCGAATCCCGCCAAGCCAAGCACTGCCAGGCCAATTCGCAGCAGCCACAAGTTCGAGCCGTGGAGATGCAGCCAGGTGCCAATAAACCAGGACAGAACCAGCCAGAGAATCAGCACCGTGAGGGCCCGAACTATTGTGGGGATGCTCTTCATGATGGGAACCGTTTAAAAGCGGCCGGCGGAGATGACCGACTGCAATTCCGAGCCTGGATTCAACGAAATTTTGAAGATCAGAAATAAGAGCAAGGCCACTGCCCAACAGATGGCCGCCGACCAGAGAAAGCGCCGGACCCAAGGATCGGACGGAGGTCCCACCGCTTCCGCGGGAGGTACCCAAGGTGCGGGCGAAGTAACGCCGCCGCGAATGCGCTGGATTCGCTCCGCGAGGATGCGTGACACGTTGCGTAATTCAGCATTGGAACCCACGCTATAGCGGCCGCGGAATCCGAGTAGAAGACAGAGTTGATATATTTCCAGGATGTCGGCCAGCTCCTGCGAATCGCTTCGCCCCAGGAAGTGGTCGATGTTACGAAAATAGATTTCACCAGCCACATCCACGCCAAACAACTCTTGCTGGAGCGGCTTGCGAACCCAATCGTTGAAGGCGGGATTGTGAGAATTCAAGATCGACTCATCCAGAAAAGCGACGATCGCGAAAGTTGCAACCCGCACGTCCTCCGGCGCATAGCCCAGGCGAACGGCTTCCTGCCCGGCGGATTGAAGCGCCATGGAGATCTGTGAGCGAAACGACTGTGGATCGCCCACGGCCTGGCGGCTGGATCGAAGGCGCACCACCACCGTGAGGGCCTCTTGAAACAGCATCGCAAGGTTGTCAACGCGGCGGCCAGGCGCGCACCCAGCAGGCTGAGAGATCACTATCCCGCCCATATTTGATCTAGTTATCCAAGATTACCAAAAGTTCTACTTCAGCATTCGGGATGTCGCCGGGAACATAGATTCCGACGTCTTTGGTTTCCATGATGTGGTCCCAACAGGGGCCGTTCTTCGTGATCCCGAAATATTGGCTCGTCACCCTCGGAGAGATAGCTGAAGGCGGCACCGATAAATGCGTCAGCGCAAGGCCGGGCAGAGCGCGCTTGACGAGCTCTCCCACAAATTTGGCAGAGCATACCTTTACCAGTTGAGAAGTTGCGGTGATCAGCCCCGCTTCTCCCATTGGAGAGGTAATTCCCAATATCCAACGCGAGCGGCCCAGACAGCGGCCGTCGGTGATTGGACCCTGGTGGAAATACTGGGCAGCCGGTTTCAGCGCGATGGATACGCAATTGGAAGGGGCCAGCATCTCGAGGTGCTCGCGAATATGTCGATCGAGATCCTCAAAGCACTCTTCCAGGTTCAGATGATTGTAAAGCGGCAGAGAGCCGGGCTGGGAGTCAAGGCCGAAAGTACAAAGTGCGCCGCCCAGCCGCAACAGCTCGCTGTAGAGCTGCTCGGGATGCCCATGCCGTGCAAAACAAATTTGACGCAGTGGAGCGAGGGACGAATTCAAGGCATGCAGAAACCAAAACGAAGCCACCTGCTGCGCGGACATTCCGGCGGAGAATTTGCGCCCGGCGCCGGTGGCAGAGAGCGCCATGCTTTTCTCGTTGACGATCTCGAGCAACCGGCGCGCCAGGGTCATCAGACGCTCGCTGGCGCTGATCTGCACGCAAGGCGCGATGAAGCGCTCATCGTAAATGAAATGGCCGGAGCCGTCCCGCATGACGCGTGCCAGCGGCAGAGTTATCAAACCATCGGACGGCTCCGTGTCGAGGATAATTCGAATGTTCTTGCGCGCGAAGCGAACCAGTTTCTCGTCCTGACCGGTGTTCTCGTCGTAAACTTTTCGTTCTTCGGCAATGAAGCGGGTGGACTGATTGAGACCAGATTGGTTCAGTCCAGCCGGGCCCGGGCCATCGCCATTCAATTCGAGGTTGACGCCTGTGGGCTTATGGTTGGGGATGGCCAGAGACAGGGTGACCCGGTCACGCGTGGGCGGAATCAAGTCCGCGATCGGGCGCGCCGCAGGAAGAGGATCGCACTCCGGCATCTGAAAAGCCATTCCGTCGGGGAAAATGCCGCGCGCGTGGACTACCGCCACAGTGCCGTTGCGGAGGGCTTCGGCGTCCAGCTCGCAGGCCAGGAAGCCATACGGCTCGAACCACAGCGCCGCGCCCGTGAAGTGGATGACGCCTTCAAAGTAAGAGCTCTGTGCCTGGAAGTGATGCGGCCCGAGATACATTCCCTCCGACCACACGACGCGAGACAGCTGTCTAGCCGGACTGATCCATCGAGAGTTGGGCAGCCCACAATTATACAAGTTGAAGCGCGGCCGCTTGAATGTCATCATAAAAAGATCTTGGATGGTTCCTCAAAGTACGAGTTGCTCCAGAGAGTTGCGGGGGGTAAAGATTGTCGTGTTCAGGGGGCGGGAAACACGCGGCGGTCAGTCTGTGCTGCTGCACCAGCTGATTGAACCCAACGATCACACTGTCGTACTAACGCGGGCACTCCAGTACCTGCTGATGTCCCGCCTCGGCGGGCGGAAGCATCCTGGATCTGGTGGAGATTCAAGGGGGCCTATTTTCTCGTGACCTTGGACCAACCGGAGTGTCTCGCGCTTCACGAATGGCTGGACTGGGGAATTGGGGCAGAAGCCGGCGCCGTCTTCCACGCCTTCGCCGTTGCCGGCAGCGGCACCTCCCGCGGCTGGCAACTCCCGAACCGGGCGAGTTCACGCAGCTGTTCCAAAAGGCGCCGTCCAGTACGGTCAAGCCGGAGGAAAGGCCAGCGGCGCAGACGGCCGGCCCAGGGGAATTCACGCAGTTATTTCAACGTTCCGGGTCAGAGCCAGCGGACGGATCCGCCGCAACCAGTGGGGCCATCGGTGGGGCCATCGGTGGGGCCACCCCTGCCGCCGTCCATGCCGATGGCTCCGGCTCCTCTGGCTTCGGAGAATCAGCCTGGAGAGTTTACACGGCTGTTCCGGAGCCCGCTCAGCCCGCCGTCCGAAGCGTCACGGGAGCCACTGCCGGTAGGATCTGCGTCGCAAAATACGCCGGGCGAGTTCACGCGGATCTTCGGAGGAGGAACGCCCAGAGGAAGCAGCCCGCCCTCCGCGACGCCCCTCCCCGCGCCGTCCGTCGGGCTCCGCCTTCATCGCCCGGCTCGCTCACCGAAAGCTTAGAGCCGAGACAAAAGGCGCCGGCCATGACACCTTCTGCGCCGTCCGGGCCGGGGGAGTTCACACGCGTGATCGGCGTTCCCCTAAGCGCCTCGCCGCCGGCTTCGCACCCGCCGCGCCGTCTTCACCGCCGCCCGCCGCTGCACCATCATTCGCGATGCCTTCAGCGCCGCGCCGGCCTCCGCCATCCATGCCCGCTGCGCCTCACGCGCCTCCAATGCCTCAGGCGCCTCCTATGTCCCAGGCGCCGCAAATGCCTCACGCGCCGCAAATGCCTCAGGCGCCGTCCATGCCTGCGGCGCCTCCCATGGCTGCCCCGGCACCGCCAACAGCGCGTCCGCCGATGGCGCTCTATCATTTTGTTTGCGATTTGATTTTGGCGGCATTCGGACTGATCCTGTTCGTTATTCTTAGGCGCTAAATCCGCCGCGAATCGGTCCATAAGGCTCACTCGGGCGCACGTCTCAAACGTGCAGCCGCACCTTTGCGCTCCTGGCGAGGGATGGTTCCGGAATCAACGGCGTTCACACGAGTGTGAACGCGGCACGCAAGAGTGCGCGCGCCACGATGGTGCCAATGTTCACTCGGCGCACGTTCTCAAACGTTGTATGTCGCCGCTCTCCATAACTCGGTGCGCGCGCCACGATGCGACACTGGCTCTAGCCCAAACTTGCCCAAACTTGTGGCGACCTGAGACCCCACTTGGTATAATTCCCGGACCGAGGCATAACGAGATGGCATCCCGAATTTTGACTTTGAATCCTCCCGTTGAGGGACTCTCCGCGATCGTGAATGTCCTCGGCAAAGTGGGCCCCGGGGAGGCCAACTCCGTCGACGACGTTCGCGTGGTGCAGCGCTTAATCCAAATTGCCGGAAAAAACAAAGCGGCCGCCGTTGGAATTGGCCTGCCGGGAGTTAGCGGGCACTTCGACGCGGCAACCGGATTCTGGATTTACCACTTGCAAAACTATCAAGTGGGCCGGCACCCGCACCAAATCGTCGATGGAATCATGTCGCCCGCGCATGGCGCCGCCTATGCTGCTCACACCTATTGGGCCATCGTACTTCTCAACTCGTTCGCGAAGGCTAACAATCCCGTTGAATTCACGGCGTTCCTGAATTCCGGTGGCGTGTAGATTCTTGCGAGCCTCACAGCGTCCGGCTATTCGGTCTGCGGCAACAAAATGATCAGCTCCAGTTGCGGGTTCGGGAAATCGGCCGGGCACATAGGCGCCGAAATTGCGGGCGCGCATGATCGCCTCCCACGCCGGTCCGCCCTGGCTCAGGCTGAAGTATTGGTAGTTGAGCTTGATGGGAATCGACGTTGGCGGAGTGGCCACGTGCCGCAGAGGAACTCCCGGGAGCGCCTGCCGGATGAGATGTTCCAGATGGGTAGCGGAGCAGGTTTTGATGAGCTGGGGAGTTTTCGTAATCAGTTCGGCTTCCGGCATCTCCGCGCTAACCGCCAAATACCACTTGGTATTCGACAGATATTTCTCGTCGGCAATCGCGGTGGCGTGAATGGAGGGTTGCGTCAACTTCAACGCCAGGGAGACAAAGTTGCTGGGCACCACGGTCTCGAGCAGCATGCGGAGTTTTTCGTCCAGGTCTGAAAAACAGGGCCCCAATGCGTCGTGGTCGTAAGCAGGGAGGTCCCGGGGCTGAAGTTTGAGCGAGAAGGTGGTCAGAGCGCCGGCCAGAGCAGCCAGCACCGAGAAAAGCACTTCCGGATGCCCGCGGCGCGTTTCGAAGATATGCCGCAATTGCGGTAGATAGGTATTCACCGTGTAGAGCAGCCAGAAATTGGCGATATCGGCCGCGGTGAAGTCCGCGAGACTTTGATTCTTCTGGCGGCGCATCCCGGCCAGCGTGCTGCTTTTCGCGACCAGGATTTCGAGCAAGCGGCGCACGATGGACATCAAGAAATCGCTGGCCGAGATATCCATCAGAGGCGGAATAAAATGCGGATCCAGCTCGGGCAGGCCCGCGGCTGTTTTCCGCACGCGCGCCACGTGCAGGGCAGGCGTGCCGGCGCGAGCCTCCGCGTCCACCAGCAAGCGCATGTTCTTGCGGGCCACCTGCACCTGACGTTCGCTCAAGCCGGTGTTTTCGTCGCGGGCGGTCACCATTTCGGCCAGATAGCGCGTATCGGCATTTTGCATCGGGGCGGTGACGTTCAAGCCGCCGTATTTATATGGCGGGATCGCCAGATAAATGTCGATGCTCTCGTGTTCGCCCTTCAGATATTGAGCCAGTGGTTTGGGGGGGGGAGCCGGGTCGGCCGCCGGAATGTCGAACAGCAGTCCGTCCGGGAAGATTCCGGCCGCTGACTGAATGGTGAAATAGCCGCCGGCCAGCGCTTCTCGATCCACTTCTAAAGTGAGCAGGCCCCAGGGCCGGAAATTTAAGGCGTCCCAGCGAAACGCGAGCAGGCTCTCGAGAAACAGATCCTGCAGTTGAAGATGATTGGGGGTTAAGAACGTTCCCTTAGCCCAAATAACCGGTTGGAGTTGCCTCATTCGGTTATTTGGCCCCGGTTTTCTGCGTGAACGAGAAATTGGTCAAATAGATCTGATCCTGATTGGGAAGGTGAAAGCCGAAATGGCCGTCCGTGAAGTTGCTGTCCGGCTGGCTCCATTCGTCCAAGGTCATGAAGTTTTCACCAGCACGGAGCTCGACAGAGATTTTTGTGGGAGCCACGGTCATCTGAACCTCGAAGCTGGTTACGTCCGCCAGGCCGTGAGGTTTCCGCTTGGCGTGTTCAATCTTCTTGCCATTCCGGTATTCTTCGGACGAATACGACTGCTTGTCGATTTGGAATTCGATGTAATTCTTCGGATCCGAATAGTTCAGCACCCAGCGCATCTTCGGGTTTCCTCCCATTCCTAAGAAACCCTTGGACGACTTCGGAGCGATCGCGAAGCGGAAAATGCCCGCGGTTGGTGTCACCCGGTAAAGCACAAAATCTCCGCCTTGGCGGGTGTACCACACGCCGTCCATACCCCAAGGCTTTTCCCAGTCCTCCAGCCGCATGGTGTGGACGATCTGCGTGGGCGCCGCGGGGATGACCTTCGCCAGATTGAGAGCAAAGTTCACAGTTCGCGATCCGCCGGCGGTAACTTCCACCGTGCCTCGGCCATCCACGTAACCTGGCGCATGCGCGGAAAATATATAAGTGCCGGGATCGAGGCTCATGGTAGGCCCGCGGAACACTTGAGAATTCGAGTCGCCGCTGCGCGCATACCGTACCTCGGCATTGGCCGGAGAGACTCCCACAGTAACGCTGCCGGTAACTTTCGGCGGCGGCGCCACCACGATAGGAACCGGGGTAGCAACCGGCTGTGGGACCAAAATGAAAGTCAGCTTGGAAGCAGCGCCCTTCTGCAACTGCACTTTTTGGGTCTTGGGCGTGATAAATCCCTGATCGGACACGCCAACTTCGTAATCGCCGGGATCCAGGGTCACAAGGTAGCGCCCTTTCCTGGCCACTCCGCGATCGGCGCCGTTGATGAAGACGTGAGCGTTCACTGAGCCGCTGACGTCGACGAACAGTTTTCCCTGGCTGGCGAGCGAGCCAAGAAACACGCTGAGCGAAGGAGCGGGTCCGGCGTCGATGTTGCCGCTCCATTCACCTATCATAAGCGTGTGAGGGCCGGGCGCCAGGTCCTTCAAGGCTATCCCGCCGGCCGTGAGTTTCCCGGCGGGCTGGTTATCGACCAGTACAGGAAGGTCGGTAATCGAAGATGTCAGCACAGCTTGATCCCGGAACGTAGCCACTGCCACGGCATCGATCCCGCTGGCTTGCGGCCTCTCAAGCACCGGAAGTGCCAGTGGCTGATCCTCGAAGGAAATGGTGGCTTTCGTCGATCCGCTTTGAATTTTCAACGTATGTTTTCCAGGGTCCAGCGCGCTGACAGCAAGCTCGCCATTATCCGCCAGCGTTTCAGCAGACTTGCCGTCCCAAGACAAGTCGCCCTTTTTGAAAGGCGTGAACAGATGGAAATTGGCGTCCAGCGGTTTCAGCGTGATGTTATACGGCGCGGATGAGTCCGGTTTTAACTCCACGGCGAAAGTAAGGGGCTGGTATCCGTCCTTTCGCGCTGTCAACTGATGTTGTCCTGGTGGTAGATGAAATTCGGAATTCGACGAACCGAGCACTTGGTTCCCGGCCACGATGGACGCGTCGGGTGGTATGGTGTGAACTTCAAAAGCGATGTCCGAGGGAGCTGAGGTTGCGGCAACTTTCGGAGCCTTGGGTCGCAGGACCAGCCAGGCGCCAGCGGCAACAGCCAACAGCAGTATAGCCGCGGCTCCCAACTTGAGCCAGGCTGGGAGCGGCGGCGCGGGCTTCTTCCGTGCGACGCCTGGTGTGACCGGGGTGACTGCCGGAGCGCCTGCCGGGGTGAATACCTGAGTTGCCGCGGTGGCGATGGAGCCCGGTGGAACGGGAGCGGCCGGAACCGGAGTGGCAGTGGGGCCGGACAGCGTCGGCGGCGGCGGTGGGGTTTGGGTGGGTGGCGCCGCCGGTGGACCGCTATGGGGAAGCGCGGTTTTCGTCGACGGTTCGATGGGCGTGGGCAACAGAAACACGCCAGTGGCATCGGGTTCCTGCCCGTCACGCACCCGTCCGGTAGGCACATTGGTCGCCATCGTGGACGGCCGGGCTTGCTGTGAAGGCTGCTGAAGTGGGATGGTTGCCGGTCCCGCGCTGGTCTTTGCGGCATTCCTGTAGCGTCCCCGTACACTTTCAGTGAGCGCCTGAAACTCGGAGTCGAGAGGATACTTGGAGCCGATCTTCGAGATCAGCTCGATAACCTCCCCGAGTTGGGCCGGCGTAGCGATGTGTTCGGCTCCGGTGGCGAGTCCGCGCGCCTGCTCCAGGTCTTTGGCACGGTTGCGAGCGCTTTCGCTCTCCGCGACAGCCGTTGACAGAACTGCCTGAAGGCGCTTCAAACGAGGTTCGGACGGGAAGAAGGAAAGGGACTGTTCTACGTGAGCCAGCGCTCCGGCCTGATCCCCAGCGGTCTGCAATTCCCGGATCTGGGCGACGGCCTGGTCCACGAACTCCTGACGCCGTCGATCTTCGGTCAACATCCGCATGCTTTTCGCGGCGTTGTGGCCGGGATCCAGCTCGAGCGCCTGATCCACCAACTCGGCGGCGCCGCGCCAATTGGATTCCAGCAGCTGCCCGGCGCGCTCCACCAATTTGGCGGTGAGCGCGGAGCGAATGCCGGGGCTGCGCTGATCCAAATCGCGCGCCCGTTTCAAAGCGGCCAGGCCTTCCTCGAACTGTCCGCGTGCAAAGAGCGCGTTACCTTCGGCCATCACCTGCTGCGCCTCGCCGTAACGCTCTACGCCTTGGCTGGCTTGCTTCTGGAGGGCCAGCAACTCAGAGTCTTCCGGAAATTCCTGTAAAGCGCCCTGCACCGCTTCCAGCGCCTTGTCGAACTCGGTGGCTTCCAAATGGCGGTCGATCTTTTCCACCCAGTGCGCCTTGGCTTCCCCGCGCTGCTGCTGATCCCGGCGCTTCCGCAGACGCTCCATCTCGAAATCCAGGCCGGGATATTGTCCATGGATCGTTCTAAGAATTTCCCATTGGGCGAGCGCTTCGGCAAATTGACCCTTCTCCTCGTGAAAACGGGCCTTGGACACGATGGAGTTCACCAGCGACAGGCGGTTCCGGATCAGTTTCAACGCGCTCTCGAAATGCGGCTCCTGGGGAAACTGCACGAGGGCTTCTTCCAGGATATTTTCCTTGCGCTCCAAATCCGGTTCGGCCTCTACGCGCCGGTCCACTTCCGCCACCAGACTGGAGAGGCGCTGCCGTTGCCGCTCCTCGACATCGAACTTCAAGGCCTGGAACAGCGCGTGACCCGGAAACTTGCTCAGGAACTGGTCGCAGATGGCGAGCGCTTTCGCGAAATTCTGATCGTCCAGGTGCTTGCGCGCTTCGGCGTACGAGTTGCGCATGGAGTCGTACTCCAAGCGGACTTCGTTGTAAAAGTTCTGATACGTGGCGCCCCGGTCCGTGGAGGTGCGGTCCGGCACCTTACGATCGATCTCCAAAACCTTCTCCAGCTTGCCCAGCGCGGAGCTCACCTCGCCCTTCTGGTACTCTTCCACGGCTGCGTGGTAAAGCACTTCCTTGTCCTTGCGGGCCCGCACGTGATCCTGTTCCTGGCGGTCCACTTCGGCCAGCAGAGTCTTGGCGCGGGTGTCCTGGGGGCGCATCTGCAGCACGTTCTGAAGCGCCTCGCGGGCGTGACCGTACGCGCTGTTGTCGATGTGCTGGCGCACCAGCCGGAACCAACCTTCAATCTGGCGTTCGCTGCTGGCGCTCTCGATCTCCGATTTCAGGCCCAGAGCTTCGGCGCTCTCCGGTTCCAGCGCCAGCGCTTCCTGCACCTTTTGCATGGCGAGCGGGCACTCATCTTCTTCCAGACGCGTGCGTGCGCTTTCCAGCAACTGTTGTACGCGCTTTCGGCGCACGGCGACATCGATTTGACGCCTCACCTGCGACATCTGTGGATCCAGGTGTCCTTCGGCCTCCAACTCCACCAGGATCTCGGACGCGAATTGAAAGTCCCCCTGCTCGAAAGCCTTCTTGGCGCGTTCCATGCGGGGGCGTATCCGGGCGGGGTCGAAATACTCAATGGGTTCGCCCCGATAAGCCTTCTGTAGACAATCCGCGAAGTCGCGAGCCGTGGAAAACCTGTTCCAGGGCTGCTTGGCCATGGCCTTGTGGACCACGCGGCTGATGGCCTGATTCACGTTGGGATCAAGGTCCGAGATGGACGGAGGCGTTTCGTGCAGAATCGCTTCGACGATTTCGCTCTCGGTAGAGCGTTCAAAAGGACGGCGGCGGGTGAACATCTGATAGGCCATCACGCCCAATGCGAAGATATCCGAAAGCGGCGAAGGGGGCTTCATTTCGAGCAGCTCCGGCGCCATGAACAGCAGGGTTCCTTTTTGCCCCACGGTGACCCCGGTACTGGTCATGTGCGCCACGCCGAAGTCGATGATCTCCACCGAATCGTCCGGCATGACGAAGATGTTGCCCGGCTTGAGGTCGCGATGCACCAAGCCCTTCTCGTGCGCCGCACCCAAACCGCGGCAAACCTGGGTCAGGACGTCGACCGAACGTTGGATCGTCAACTGCCCGGGGCCCTTGATCATCCGATCCAGGGTAGAGCCGGGAAGCAGCGGCATAACGAAAAAGGGCCGCATCTGGCCGTCCTGTTCAAACTCCCCCATGTCCAGGATCGGGACGATATTGGGATGGTTCAGGCCGGTGAGGACTTCGCACTCCCGGCGGAATAACTGGAGCGCCATGGGATCCGGAGTATCGCGGATCATCTTCACGGCTACATTACACTTCAGGACCTCGTCATAGGCCTGGTAAACGACACCCATGCCACCCTGGCCGAGCGACTCTTTAATCTCATAGCGCGCCTTCAGCAGATTAGCCACAGCTTTTTCACAATACATGTTACAGGAGAAATGAGGCAAGGCAAGTACCAGAACGGTAGTGCGTTCTGGCCACGATGGGACCCCTCCCGGTACTGGCTGGTACTAAGATCCTCCTGAAATGCACGTTTTACAACTGTTTTTCGAATAGTTAGTCGACGAAACAAGGCCGGTCGCGCCCGGCTTTGGCAGACCGCGCCATTCTTCAGTTTGTCGATCGGCAGAATCAATTGGTTAATGTGGGGTGTTCCAGGGGAATCATTTGCTTCTCGCCGAATCCGCCCGCTGCGTCGAAAGTGCTTGTCGGCACATAACTTTTGGGTCTGGCCGGTAAATTGCTTTTTTGTGGCGCACATGCAACTCCCAAGGCCGACGACAAGGGCACAGAGCGTATCTGAGCCGCCATGCGTAAGCATGCGGATTTCCCGCTGGACCGAGCAAAACTGCATGCTCACGCATGGCGGCTCGGGTACTACAGTGTTGAGCTACTGTTCTACTGGAGCAATTTCTGGTAGACTTTCTAAGCCCTATAATCTGAAGGAGCCAAGAAGGCTCAGTTGAGACTGTTTGCGGTCTACTGATACCGCGGAGGGAGGCAACAATGGCCAGAGAAAGTGTTCAGAAGAAACTGCAGCGGGTGCGTCCACCACGCGTGCAAGTAACCTACGACGTTGAAATTGGCGATGCCATCCAGCTCAAGGAACTGCCGTTCGTGCTGGGTGTGCTCGGCGACTTCACCGGGATGCCGGCCGAACAGCTGGCTCGGCTGAAGGACCGCCGTTTCGTGGAAGTCACGGGCGACAATTTCGATAGCGTGCTCGAGAGCATGAAGCCGCACGTGGCGTTTGCGGTGGACAACAAGCTCAGCGAAGACTCGGATGCCGCCCAGCTGAAAGTGGACTTGCACTTCAAGACCCTGGAAGATTTCGAGCCCGAGCAGGTGGCGCGGCAGGTGAAACCTTTGCGCGAGCTGCTGGAACTTCGCTCGAAATTGAACGATCTGCGCGGCAATCTGCAAACCAACGAGAAGCTGGACGAACTGCTGGTAGACGCGGTCTCCAATACCGAGAAGCTGAACAAGCTGCGGAACGAGTTGGGGCTGCCGGCGGCGGGCCAGGAGGATAAATCCAATGGCTGATGCACAAAAAGCCACCACGACGGCTGCGGCTCAGACTACCGATGTCAGCCTGCTTGATCAGATTGTCGAAGAGGGACGGTTCGGTAAGGAACCAGCTTCTCTAGAGCGCGGCAAAGATATTATCAAGCAGTTTATCGGTCAGATCCTGCAGGGCGAGGTAACGGTGTCGAAAGACACCGAGGCCATGATCAATGCGCGCATCGCGCAAATCGACCACCTGGTATCCATCCAGTTGAACGAGATCATGCACCACCCAACTTTCCAGAAACTGGAAGGCACCTGGCGCGGCCTGAAGTACGTGGTGGACAACAGCGAGCTGACGCCCATGCTGAAGATCCGCATTCTCAACGCTTCCAAGAAGGAACTGTTGCGGGACCTGCAGCGAGCGGCGGATTTCGATCAGAGCGCGATGTTCAAGAAGGTCTACGAAGAAGAGTACGGGCTCTTTGGCGGCGAGCCTTTCGGGGCGTTGATCGGAGATTATGAATTCGGCAAACATCCGGAGGATCTGGAGCTGCTGGACAAAGTCTCGCATGTGGCCGCCGCGGCCCATGCTCCGTTCCTCACCGCCGCCGCTCCGGATTTGTTGAGCCTGGACAGCTACACCAACCTGGGGGCTCCGCGCGACTTGGCGAAGATTTTCGACACTACCGAGTACGCCAAGTGGAAGGGCTTCCGCGAAAGTGAGGACTCGCGCTATGTCGGACTCTGTCTGCCGCGTACGTTGATGCGTCTGCCCTATGGCCAGGAGACCAAGCCAGTAGACGGATTTAACTATGAAGAGGGCGTGGATGGGACCGACCACTCCAAGTATTTGTGGGGCAATGCAGCCTATGCCCTGGGAGCGCGCCTGACCAGTGCATTCGCGGCCTATGGCTGGTGCGCCGCCATTCGCGGGGTGGAAGGCGGGGGATTGGTGGAAGGCTTGCCTTGCCACACTTTCCGTACCGACGAAGGCGATGTTGCGCTCAAGTGCCCGACCGAAATCGCGATTACGGACCGTCGCGAAAAGGAATTGGCGGATTGCGGTTTTATTCCCTTGATCCACTGCAAAGGGACCGATTACGCGGCGTTCTTTAGCGCTCAGTCGCCCCAGAAGGCCAAGCTCTACGATAAGGACGCGGCCAACGCCAACGCGCGCTTGTCCACGCAATTGCCTTACATTCTCGCTGTATCCCGCTTTGCTCACTATCTTAAGGCCATGATGCGGGACAAGATTGGCAGCTTTATGTCGCGCACTCAGTGCGAAATGTTCCTGAATAAATGGATCAGGAATTACACTATCGGCGACGACAACGCTTCTCCCGCCAACAAGGCTAAGAACCCGTTGCGTGAGGCGCGCGTCGAGGTAGTGGATGTTCCCGGCAAACCGGGGGCTTATCGCGCAGTCGCGTTTTTGCGGCCGCACTACCAGTTGGATGAGCTGTCTGTTTCGCTGCGGCTGGTTGCCGACCTTCCGCCGCCTACCCGATAAGACTATCGGAGTCTGTTTGGAATAAGAACGAAATCAACACAACACCAAGGAGGAAGAACATGGCAATTGAAATCTTTTTGACCATCGATGGCATCAGCGGCGAGTCGCAGAAAAGCGGCGCCGAAGGCTGGATCGAGATATTCAGTTTCAGCAACGGCGCCAGCAACCCATCGAGCGTGGCGTTTGGCACCGGTTCCGGCGCTGGCAAAGTCGACCTTTCCAGCATCAGCCTGCAGAAGCAGCTGGACATATCTTCGCCCTATCTGTTCGCCAACTGCTGCGCTGGAACGCATGCCAGCACAGGGTCGATGATCGTCCGGGAAGCCACCGGCGGGACCACCACGGAAATTTACTTCCAGTACGATCTGACGGAGGTCTTCATCGACAGCATCAGCTGGGGCGGAGCGGCCGGCGGTGGCAAACCCAGCGAGAGCCTGAGCGTCTCGGCCAAGTCGCTGATGGTCACTTATTGGCCGCAGAAGACCGATGGGACCTTGGGTGACAAGGTGCCGAAGGGCTGGAATTCCAACACGAACGCTGCTCTGTAGCGCGCCGCAATTGATTCCATGGACGCGTTGCAGCTCTTTCGAGCAGGAAAGCTTCAGGAAGCCATTGATGCTCTGAGCGCCGGCTTACGGGACAACCCTTCGGACACAAAGAACCGCACGTTCTTGTTCGAGTTGCTCTGTTTTGCCGGCGACTACACCAGGGCGGAGAAGCACCTGGAGCTTTTGCAGGAACAAAGTGGCGAGGCGGCGATGGGCGCTCTGCTGTACCGCGGAGCGCTCAACGCCGAACGTACGCGTACCGATATGTTTGAGCAAAAAACTTTCCCGCAGGCGTCGTCCGAGGCCGGTTCCCAGGAAGCACTGCAAGGGACGCTCAACGGAAAGCCGTTTCACTCGCTCACCGACGCCGATCCGAGAATCGGAGCCCGTCTGGAAGCTTTCGGGGCCGGTGACTATTTCTGGATTCCTTTGCAGGACGTCGCGGTACTCGAATTGGATCCGCCCAAGCGCCTGCGCGACCTTTTATGGGCTCCCATCCGGCTGCGGACCGGGCCCAACTTCAAGAACAAGGACTTGGGTGAAGTTCTGATGCCCGTCATCGCGCCGTTGTCCTGGCAGCATGCCGACGACGAGGTGAAGCTCGGGCGAGTATCGGAGTGGTGCTCCGATGAAGCTGGCGAGGAAGCTCCTTTCGGCCAGAAGATGTTGCTGGTGGACGGCGAAGAGTTCCCTATCCTGGAAATCCGGAAGCTGGAGATCTTGGCCCCCGCGGCAGAGGGCTGATTTCCGCATGCCCCTTCGGGAAGACCTACTCCAACCGATTCCGGGAGACAACCCTTGCGGAGCGAATCTCTACTACTCTCCGCTCTTCGACAAAATCAAGGAAGCCCGCCGGCAGGAAAGCGCCGGTCCCATGGGCGCCTGGGAACGGGAAGTCAAGACCGCCGATTATCTCCTGGTCATTAAGCTATGCGAAGAGGCTCTGGCAACACAGAGCAAGGATCTGTGGCTGGGGGTTTGGCTTACTGAAGCGCTGATCGCGCGCGATAAGTTCGGGGGGCTGCGGGAAGGAATCGACCTTCTGCGGAGCTTTGTTGAGACCTTCTGGGATACTTTGTACCCGGAACTCGAGGACGGCGACGCGGAATTGCGAGCCGCGCCTATCGAGTGGTTGGGAAACTATCTGGAGCCGGATAAAGGTTCCTCGCCCGCCTTGGCATTGCAGTTCGTTGGGTTGAATAACCAGGGCATGCACTACGCCCAATACAAGGAAGCCCAGGCCATGGGCTACGAAGAGGCGGTCAAATCCAACGACGTGCGCCGCAAGGACCGTGAGGCGGCGATCAAAGAAGGGAAAACACCGCCGGAAGCGTTTGATAAGGCCTTGCTCGAGACCCCCAAGGAATTTGTCCGAAAACTGGATACAGATTTGAAGGGATCGCTCCAGTCTCTGCTTGCGCTGGATGAATTGTGCCAAGGCAAGTTTGGAAACGCCGCTCCTAGTTTCACCAAGCTGAAGCGCGCGCTGGACGACGTGCAAGTCACCGTCCATGTCCTGCTGCTGAAGAAGCTGGAACAGGATCCAGACCCTGTTGCTCCGCCCGAGTTCATGGGCGAGGCGGTTGCGGACGTGAATGGCGAGCCAGGCGCGGCCAGCCTGCCCCTGGAGCGAATCGGGGGCCTGAAGATTGACACGGAACAGTTGGACGCCCTCATTGGAGCCGAACTCCACACGCGCGACGATGCAGTTTTGCACGTAGCGGCCGTAGCCCGTTATTTACGCCAACGCGAGCCCTCCAGCCCGGTTCCCTATCTTCTGCTGCGGGCGTTTCGCTGGGGGGAATTGCGGGACGCCGTGGATGGCCAGCTTGCGCAAATCCTGGAATCGCCGCCCAGTGACATCCGCTCAGCGCTGCGCCGGCAGTCGCAAGCCGCCAATTGGAAACAGGTTTTAGAAACTGCCGAAACCGCCATGAGCCAGGGTTTCGGCCGCGGCTGGCTGGACATCCAGCGTTATGCCATCCGGGCCTGCGAGGAACTGGGGTATAAGAACGCCGCCAAGGCGCTGCGCTCTGAGCTGAAGGCGCTGCTAGCCGACCTGCCGGAGCTCCCCAACCTGATTATGCTGGACGACACCGGCTCGGCAAATCCCGAGACAATTGCGTGGCTGCGCAAGGAAGGATACGTGGTTCAGGGCT
Organism: Bryobacterales bacterium; assembly: GCA_963747945.1. Classification (GTDB taxonomy): domain Bacteria; phylum Acidobacteriota; class Terriglobia; order Bryobacterales; family Bryobacteraceae; genus Palsa-89. Next base: position 121,525 of record CAVVHB010000016.1, on the reverse strand, counting down.
AAGGCAATGGCGGGAAACAGAGGAGAAGGTCCAGTCACGTTGTCGGTCTTGGATCGTTTGATCGACGAAGAGCCGAAGTCTGGGGTGGAAGGCCCCATGACCCGAGCCGAATCCGTTGCGGCGTCTGAAGTCCGCCGTCCGGCGCGACCTGGAGTGGCTGTTGAACGCGCGCGAGCCCGTACAACCGCCGCCCGACGGCGCGGTGCAGTTGGAAAAATCGGTGTACTGCTTTGGTCTGCCGGACCTTTGCTCCATGAACCTGGCTAGTATCAAGAATCGGACGGACCTGATCCGCTTGATGGAAGGCATGATCGCTATCTTTGAACCCCGGCTGATCGGAACGAAGGTTTCCTTAGCGGCGTCCGCGCCTGGTCCATTGCCCCAACTCCACTTCGTGATCGAAGGGCTGCTGGCCATCGATCCGATGCCGGAGCATGTCAGCTTCGATACCGTCCTGGATGTCAGTGGCGGCGAGTATCGCGTCAGAGGTGAACCCGGTGCGGGATGAACTTCTGGAATATTATGAACGCGAACTGACGTTCCTGCGCGGGATGGGGGTGGACTTCGCGGAAAAATACCCGAAGATCGCTTCGCGGCTGGTGTTGGAGCCGGATCGTTGCGAAGATCCGCACGTGGAACGCATGCTGGAGGCGTTCGCCTTCCTTGCCGCGCGCGTACACCTCAAAATCGACGACGACTTTCCCGAGATCACGGAGTCGTTGCTCGGCATGCTCTACCCGCACTACATCCGTCCCATCCCGTCCATGTCGGTGGTGGAGTTTCATCTGGATCCGCAGCAGGGCAAGCTGTCCACCGGGTTTAAAGTTCAGCGCTCCACCATTCTTTATTCACGGCCGGTGGATGGCGTGCCGTGTAAATTTCGCACCGGCTTCGATACCACGATCTGGCCGGTTCGCGTCAGCGCAGCGCAGTGGCGTTCCCCCGAGCGGCTGGATCCTCCGCTGAAGGCTCCCGAATCGGTGGCGGCCTGCCGGCTGGAGCTCACCTGCGATCCGGATGTGCAGTTCGGCAAGCTCGAAATGGGATCGCTCCGGTTCTATCTGAACGGTGAGAGCAACCTGATTCACGGGCTCTACGAGCTCTTATTCAACAATTGCACGCAAATCCTGGTACGCGATCCGGACGCCAAGTTCCAGAAGCCGCCCTTACGCCTTGGTCCAGGAGCTCTGCGTGGGATGGGTTTCCGCGACGATGAAGCGCTTCTGGAATATCCGCGACGATCTTTCACCGGCTATCGGGTATTGCAGGAATATTTCGCATTCCCGGAAAAATTTTTTTTCATCGAGCTCACAGGCTTGGAGCAACTTGCACAGGCCGGCTTCGGATCCCGCGCCGAAGTGATCTTCCTGATTTCACCTTATGAACGAAGCGACCGCCAGCAGGTGCTCGAACTGGGAGTCTCCGCCAAAACGTTCCGCTTGAACTGCTCGCCGGTGATCAATCTTTTTCCACATTCGGCCGAGCCCATTCATCTGGACCAAACCCGGCATGAGTATCCCGTAACCGCCGACTTCCGCCGAAAGAACGCTCTGGAAGTGATCTCGGTGGACGACGCGATGAGTTCCAATCCGCATTCGCAGGAAATTATTCATTTCGATCCGATATACTCCTATCGCCATGCCATCCGAGACGAGGCGGGTAAGGCGTTTTGGAAGGCTACCCGCCGCCCTTCCGGCCGCAAGAACGACGATGGAACCGAGGTCTGGATCTCGCTGGTGGATCTGTCCGGGCGGACCGCGCGTCCCGGAGTGGAAACGTTGACGGTGCACTGCACCTGCAGCAATCGCGATCTACCTTCCCGCCTGCCTTTTGGCAACGAAGCCGGGGACTTTGAGATTGAAGGCGTTTCGGTGGTGAAACGGATTGTCGCTCTCCGCAAGCCCACCCCTACGCTGCGGCCCGCCACGGAAAGAGGCCGGCTGTGGCGCCTGATCTCGCACCTCTCGCTGAATTATCTCTCCTTGGCGGAGGAAGGCAAGGAGGCGCTGCAGGAGATTCTGCGTCTCTACAATTTCTCGGACTCCCCGTTCCTGGACCGGCAGATCACCGGTATCACGTCGCTCACCAGCCGGCGAACATTTGCCCGCGTATTATCGGAACACGGCATTAGTTTCGCGCGCGGAACGCACGTCGCCATGGAGCTGGACGAAGAGCATTTTGTCGGCGGAGGGACCTTTCTTTTTGCCGCGGTTCTGGAATACTTCCTGGGCTTGTATGTCACGATGAACAGTTTCAGCCAGCTCTCGGTCCGAACGCGCCAGCGAAAGGAGGTGCTCAAGGAGTGGCCACCACGAGCGGGACATCGGATCCTCCTGTAAACAACGCCATCGCGCCGGATGTCGCAGCCCGGCTGCGCGCGGAGCCTTTCAGCTTCGAATTCTTCCAAGCTGTGCGGCTGCTGGAGCGGCTATTCCCGGACCGCCTGGCGGTGGGCGAGTTCGCTCGTCCGTCCGATGAAGTGGTGCAATTTCGCGCGCATCCCTCCATGTCGTTCCCGGCCAGCGAGATCCAATCTCTCACCGAGGGCAAACACGGCCAGCCTGCGATGACCGTGAATTTCATGGGTTTGATCGGGCCCAGCGGCACGCTCCCTCTGCACTATACCGAGCTGATTCTGGCGCGCCTTCAGGCTCGCGATCATACGCTCGAGGATTTTTTGAATGTCTTCCAGCACCGTATTATCTCGCTGCACTTTCAGGCCTGGCTGAAGTATCGTTTTCAATTCCGGCTGGAGCGGGGAGAGTTCGACGCATTTTCGCATTACTTGCTGGATCTGATTGGACTGGGAACCAAGGGATTACAGAATCGGCAGGACTTGGACGACGATTCACTGATCTATTATGCGGGCTTGCTGTCCCAACAGCCGCGCTCGGCCACGGCTTTGCGACTGCTGCTCGGCGATTATTTTGAGGCGCCGGTGGAGATCGAACAGTTCGTCGGCGCCTGGTACCACCTGGACGAAAATGCCCAGTGCTGCTTTGAACAGGGTGCCCCGGACACGCGGCAGCTCGGAGTGGGCGCCGTGGTGGGGGACGAAATCTGGGAGCCGCAAGCCCGGGTACGCATCCTGCTGGGACCTTTGCCACTTTCCAGATATCTGGATTTCTTGCCAACCGGCTCAGCCTATGCGCCATTGCGAGCGATTACCAGACTGTTTTCCGGCAACGAGATCGACTTCGAGCTTCAATTGATCCTGGACCGGCGGGAAGCTCCGGATTGCGAACTCGGCGCCGAAGGGGACACCGCTCCCCTGCTTGGGTACCTGAGTTGGGCCAAATCGAAGCCCATAAACCGCGATCCCGCCGACACAATTCTGCAGCTTTCGTAAGGGGAAATGAAGATGCCTGCAAACCTCAGATCATTAATTGGGAAGTTGAACGATACGGCTCGCAAAGCCATGGAGGGCGCTGCCGGCCTGTGTCTGGCGCGAACTCATTACGACATCGAAGTGGAACACTTCCTGCTGAAGGCCCTGGATGCGGCGGATGGCGATCTGTCGCTCATCCTGCGGTATTTTGAGATCGACAAATCGCGCCTCACGGGCGAGCTCACCCGCGGCCTGGACAAGCTCAAGTCGGGCAATGCCAGGACGCCCGCGCTTAGCCCGTCGCTCATGAAGATGCTGACGGAAGCCTGGACAGTGGGCTCGCTGGACTTTGGCGCCGCGCAGATCCGCACCGGGTTCATCGTGCTGGCCCTAGCCACCAGCGACGAGCTGGTTCGGCTGATGCGGGAGGTCAGCAAGGAATTCCAAAAGGTGCAAGGCGATGCACTGCGCAAGGATTTTGCAGCCATCGTCGCCGGCTCGGTGGAAGACGCCGGGACGGCGTCGGCAGAGGAAACAGCGGGGGATGGGGCGCCCAGAGCCGCCGGCGGTAAGACGCCGAACCTGGATCAGTATACCGTCAACCTGACGGAAAACGCCAAGCAAGGCAAGATCGACCCGGTGCTGGGTAGGGATTTCGAGATTCGCCAGGTGGTGGACATTTTGATGCGCCGCCGCCAGAACAACCCCATCCTCACGGGCGAAGCCGGCGTCGGGAAAACCGCGGTGGTGGAGGGATTCGCGCTGCGCCTGGCCAATGGCGACGTGCCGCCGCCGCTCCGCAACGTGACGCTCCGTTCGCTCGATCTGGCTCTGTTGCAAGCGGGCGCGGGAGTGAAGGGCGAATTCGAAAATCGGTTGAAGGGTCTGATCCAAGAGGTAAAGTCGTCGCCCACTCCGATCATTCTGTTCATCGATGAAGCCCACACCATGATCGGCGCCGGCGGGCAAGCCGGCCAGAATGACGCAGCCAATCTGCTCAAACCCGCGCTGGCGCGAGGTGAATTGCGGACCATCGCAGCCACCACCTGGTCGGAATACAAAAAGTATTTTGAGAAGGACGCGGCGCTGGCCCGGCGCTTCCAGGTAGTCAAAGTGGAAGAGCCGTCCGAGATCCAGTGCGCGGTGATGCTGCGCGGCATCGTGCCATCGCTCGAGAAGCACCACAATGTACGGATCTTCGACGAGGCGGTATGGGCGGCGGTAAAGCTCTCGCATCGCTATCTGGCCGGCCGCCAGTTGCCGGACAAAGCGGTCAGCGTTCTGGATACGGCCTGCGCGCGTTTGTCGCTAGGCCAGAACACCACGCCGGCGGCGATCGAAGATGCCGTACGCCGCATGGACGACCTCGCTGTGCAGGATCGTATTTTGAAGCGCGAGACCGCCACCGGCGCGGACCATTCCGAACGTCTGACGGAGATAGCGCGCGAAAGCGCCGAGACCGAGGCGCGTCTGGCCGCGCTCCGCGAGCAATGGGACAAGACGCGCGGGCTGGTGGAAAAAATCCGCACTGTCCGGCAGCAGTTGGAATCGGCCACCGCTGGCGCGCCCCCGCAGGCGGAAGGCGAAGGAGCGGCCGCGGCACCCGCGCTGGATGTCCCGGCGTTGCGCGCGGAATTGGATGCGCTTTCCTCCGAACTGAACGTGGTGCAAGGCGAAAAGCCTCTCATGAGAGTCTGCGTGGACAGCCACATCGTGGGAGAGGTGATCTCCGCCTGGACTGGAATTCCAGCCGGCAAGATGGCGTTGGACGAAATCTCCATGGTTCTCGATCTCGAGAAGTATCTGGGCCAGCGGGTGATCGGACAATCGCACGCGATGCAACTGATCAGCCAGCGGATCGCCACGGCTCGCGCCAATCTGGACGATCCCGGCAAGCCGGTGGGGGTGTTCATGCTGGTGGGTCCCAGCGGGGTAGGGAAGACCGAAACCGCGCTGGCCTTGGCCGACCTGCTGTATGGCGGCGAGCACAACGTGATCACCATCAACATGTCGGAGTTCCAAGAAGCCCATACGGTATCCACTCTCAAAGGCTCGCCCCCGGGTTACGTCGGTTACGGCGAGGGTGGAGTTCTAACGGAAGCCGTGCGGCGCAGGCCGTACTCCGTTGTATTGCTCGATGAAGTGGAAAAGGCGCATCCGGACGTGCTGGAACTTTTCTACCAGGTTTTCGATAAGGGAAACATGGAAGACGGCGAGGGCCGGGAGATCGATTTCAAGAACACGATCATTCTGCTTACCAGCAACGCCTGTACCGATCAGATGATGAAACTGTGCGCCGATCCGGAGACCATGCCCACTCCTCAGGGCCTGGTGACCGCGCTCAGGCCGGAGTTGAACAAGATCTTCAAGCCCGCGTTCCTGGGACGCATGGTTGTGATCCCCTATTACCCGGTGCGCGACGAAGCGCTGAAGCGGATTATCGTGCTCAAACTGGAAAAGATCCGGCGCCGCGTGCGGGAGAATCACAAGCTGGAGCTGATCTACGACGACGCGCTGATCGATAGCGTCGCCAGCCGCTGTACCGAGGTGGAAAGCGGCGCGCGAAATATCGACAACATCCTGACCAATACCTTGCTCCCCGACATGTCGCGGGAGTTGCTGTCCAGCATGGCGGAGGGCCGGCAGCTCACCTCCATCCGGGTAGGCATCGGCGAAGGAGGCTCGTTTGTGTACTCATAAAGGCATGTTGAAAAATGCTAAAACCCGCTTGCTAACGCGCGCGGCTCAGAATTAACAGCGCGAAAGGAGCAATCATGGCGGACCAGATAACACAGCAAGGCCGGGCGCTCAGAGTGTATACGGCACTCGACTTCGACGTGCTGTTGATCGAAAAACTTTCCGCTTCGGAAGGGATTTCCCGTCCGTTCCGTTTCACCGTCAAGTTGCTTGCCAATGTACTCACCGGCATGAATCAAAAAGTCACCGCGGACAAGCTGGTCGGCAAACCGATGACGATCGAGCTTGAGCTCGCCGGCGGCAAGACGAGATATTTTAGCGGGATTGTCGAGAGCTTCACCAAGGAAGGACAAGACGATCAGTTCGCCTACTATCGTGCCGAGGTGGTTCCCTGGTTCTGGCTCCTCGATTTGAAGGCGGATTGCCGGATCTTCCAGGATCAGACCGTTCTCCAGGTTATCCAGAAGATCCTTGGCGAGCTGGAATTCGACAAGTATTTCCGCAGCGATCTCACCAAGACATACACGACGTGGGACTATTGTGTTCAATATCGCGAGACCGATTTCGCTTTCCTCAGCCGCTTGATGGAGGAAGAAGGGATCTCCTATTACTTTGAGCATACCGAGGACCACCAGCACATCCTGGTTCTGACTGATACTCCCGATGGGCCCAAGGATTGCCCGCAAGAGTCGAGCTTTCGCTTCGACCCGGAAGTGGGGGTGGGCGAAGCGGAGGACGCGATCCGTAGCTGGGAGACCAGCCAGAAGCTGTCGAGCGGCAAGTGGGTTCTCCGCGATTATCACTTCGAAATGCCCCGGAACACCCTGGAAGTGCCCGAAGATTCTCTGCATGTGATCGACGAAAACAGAAGTCTGGATGTCTTCGATTATCCAGGCGATTACGCTAAGAAGTTTAACGAGCCGGCGGAGCGCCTGGCGCAGGTCAGGCCGGAAGGAGACAAGCTGGTCCGTCTTCAGATGGAACAGGATGAGGCCAGCCACATCGTTTACGACGCCACCTCCTACTGCCGCGCCATGACATCCGGCTACAAATTCACAGTGACCGGAGCGGGGCAGGTCCCGGTTGGGCCGTACTTGTTGACAAGCGTCCAGCACAGCGCGGTGCAACACCCTGCTTACATGGGCGGCGTCGAAGTTGCGGCGTTCTACGACAATTCATTTTCCTGCATTCCGGCCTCGGTGCCGTTCCATCCGCCGCGGGACACGCCCGAGCCGATCGTATACGGTCCGCAGACAGCGCGAGTGATCGACGAGAGCGCCAGCGGGTCCACGGAGGAGATTTGGCCGGACAAGTATGGCCGCGTGCGGGTGCGCTTTCCCTGGGATCGCGAAGCTAAGTACGCTTGCTGGATTCGGGTGGCGCAACCGTGGGCGGGGAATATGTGGGGACATCAGTGGATTCCGCGGGTGGGCGACGAGGTAGTGGTGACCTTCCTTGAAGGCGATCCGGATTGCCCGTTGATCGTCGGGTCCGTTTACAACTCCGACAACATGCCTCCGTTCACGTTGCCCGACAACAAGACGCAGAGCGGAATTCTCACGCATAGCAGCGCGGGAGGCGGGTCGTCGAATTACAATATGCTCCGTTTCGAAGACAAGCAAGGCAGCGAGGAAATATTCGTTCAAGCCGAGAAGGACCTGAATGCTGTTGTGGAGCACGACGAAACGCGCAAAGTGGGTAACAACCGCACAACGACCATCCATGTCGACGATACGGAAACGGTGGAGACCGGGAATCATTCCTTGACCGTGAGCCAGGGCAATCGCACCTGTACCATTTCAGTAGGCAGCGACTCACTGACGGTTGACATGGGGAACATTACGCACGAAGCGACAATCGGGAGCTATAAGGTGACAGCCTTGGGCGGCATTACACTTACCTGCGGCGCCAGCACGATCGAAATGACGCCGGCCTCGATTACGATCACTAGTCCGATGATCAACCTGAATCCCTAGGAAGGACAAACACCGATGCCATTAGCAGCTCGAGTCAGCGATCCAACCACCCATGGCGCGCCCCTCTTCCCGGGTCCTGGCAGCCTGAACGTCATGATTGGAGGCATGCCCGCCTGGCGCGCCCTAATGGATCAACATGCCTGTCCGCTCGTAAGTATCAGCGGCGCAGACGGTGTAGGTATGGTCATGATGGGAAGCCCGACCGTTTTGATCAATGGCATGATGGCTTGCCGCCAACTTGACGTTGTAGTTGAGGTACCCGGGCTTGCCATGGGGCCAATGAACCCGATCCTCCTGGGCTGTCCGACGGTAATTATCGGGCCCTGAAGTTACCCGTGGCCGAAAATACCTACGACTTCATTCCGTACCCCACCTTCCCGCGTCTGGCCACGCATCCCGACCGCATGGCCGCAGTTGCCTTGCTCTTCGGCATGCAGCCCACGCCGATCGACCACTGCCGGGTGCTCGAAATCGGATGCGGCAACGCCGGCAATCTCCTGCCGATGGCCTATGCCTTACCGCACAGCAGCTTCTTAGGGATCGACCTTGCTGAAGCTCCCGTCGCCCTTGCACGCGCGGACATTCGCGCTCTGGGCCTCGCGAACATCGATGTTGAGGTCCGCGACCTGCGCGATCTGGGTACGGAAGCGGGCGAGTTCGATTACATCATTGCCCACGGCGTCTACTCCTGGGTGCCGGAGGAGGTGCGCGACAGTCTTCTGGCGCTCTGCCGGCAACGGCTGACACCGTCGGGCATTGCAATGATCAGCTACAACCTTTATCCCGGCCGCCACATGCGCCAGATGCTGCGCGAGATGCTGTTCCACCACACTCGCGGCGACACGCCGCAGCAACGCGTGGACCACTCCCGCTGGTTCCTGGGATGGCTCGCCAAGTCGTCGCTGGCCCCAGCCACTTTCCGCAAGCTGCTGGAGGAGGACGTGGCGACGCTGCTTGCTTACACCGACGGCGGGCTGGCTCACGACGATCTTTCCCCGGTTAATTATCCGCTGTATTTTCGGGATTTCATGGCGCACGCGGCGGCCCACGGCCTGAAATACCTCGGCGATAGCACGGTCGACCGCATGTTCGACCCGCGCGGCCTGCTCAAATGGCTTCCCGAAGACCGCCTGGAACGCGAGCAGTACACCGACTATTTGTACCTGCGCTCCTTCCGCCACACTTTGCTGTGCGGCCAGGAAGTGACGCTGCGCGATGTGCCCCGCGCCGAAACCATGGAGCAGCTCTTCTTCTCGGCGCCTTTTCAGATGGTAGACGGCCAAATCGAGGGGGGTAGCGGTGTCCGCATCGGCGCCAAACAGCCCTCCGTGGAAGCGGTGGCGCGGGCTATGGGCGCCAGCTATCCGCTGCCAGTCACTTTTCAGGAATTGCTTCCCAACACCCGCGGCGCCGAGGAGCTGAGGCAAATGCTGTTGGCTTTAATTTCGGTGGGCTTTGCCGAGTGCCATGCCTACCGTTTTCCGTGCCAGCACGCCGTCAGTGAACGGCCTCGCGCCAGCGCCCTGGCCCGCCACCAGGCCCAACGCTCGCTTCAAATCGCCAACCTGGCGCACACCCTGGTGGATATGGATGAATTCGGGCGCCGCTTGATTCTCTTACTCGATGGGACGCGCGATCATGCCGCCTTGGCGCGGGAGCTGGCGCTCGGTCCTGAAGAAATTGCCGAACTTCTGCCAGCGCGACTGCAACACATGGCTGCGCTCGGGTTGTTGGAAGGGTGAACTGGTTTAAATTCCAAAACCCTGGTAGACACGGCTTCAGCCGTGGTTTGGCGAAAATCGCCGGGGGTACCCAAAACGGACAAGCAAAACCCGGCTAAAGCCGGGGCTACCCTATTTGTGTTTTTGCGATAGACTCGATTGCTTACCTATGTCCCTTACCACGGGGCAAAGACTCGGCGTCGTAATCCTTGTGACCGCTGGCTCCGCGTTCGCTCAGATCGATTTGGGCGGCGAATGGGCGGCCACGTTTCACGAGGACTTACAGCATCGTGGAGGCGTCCGGCTCGGCGATTACACGGGTTTGCCGCTCAACGAATCCGGCTGGCGGAAGGCCCAGAGCTGGGACGAATCGGCGCGCTCCACCTTCGAGCGCCAATGCATTCCGCACGTGGTCACGTATGCGATGCGCGGTCCCGCGAACATTCGGTTCTCGAAGATTGTCGATCCTGTGTCGGGAGAGTTGCAAGCTTACAGCTTGTTGGGCAGTTACGGCCGGCCGCGCACCATCTGGATGGACGGCCGCGAGCATCCTTCTCCACTTGCGCCACACACCTGGGCCGGATTCTCCACCGGACACTGGGAACGAAACATGCTGGTGGTGGAGACCACGCATATCAAGACCGGCTGGCTGTTGCGCAACGGCGCGCCCACCAGCGACCTGGCGACCATGACGGAGTATTACACGCGCTACGGCAATTATCTGATGCTGGCTAGCTTCGTGAACGATCCCGTCTACCTGGACGAGCCGCTGATTCGCACTTCCAACTTTGTGCTGAGCCTCACCACCAATGCCGACGCCTGGGGAAACTGCGGGCCCGCGCAGATCATCGATGAGCTCGGCGGACGTCCCAAGGGTTGGGTGCCGCACTACCTTCCCGGCCAGACGGCACATATCCAGGAGTTTCTCACCAAGAGCGGCGTTCCGGCGGAGGGAGCGCGAGGCGGCGCCGCAACCACGTATCCGGAATACATGGTGAAACTGGAGAAAAACGAGCTGGACAGCCGCATCTTCCCTCCACCGGTGCCGGGCAAGAGTTTTCCCCGCGTGGTATCGCCACAGACCACGGAAACTGAAGGCGAAATCAGCGTGCTGCCAGTGCAGGGAAACGTGTACATGCTGGCGGGCGCGGGTGCGAACATGGCCGTCCAGGTTGGCGAAGACGGCGTCCTGTTGATCGACACCGGCGATGGCAAGGCCACCGATAAGGTGATTGCGGCGATCCGAAAATTGTCGACGAAACCGATTCGCTTCATCGTCGATACGAATGCGAATCCCGATCACATGGGCGGGAACGAGAGCCTGGCAGCGCTTGGAAAAGCCCCCGGCGGCGGCCGCGCAAGCGATAGCGGAGGACCTGGGGCGATGGTGTTTGCGCAGGAAAAGGTGCTTGCCGCGGTGAGCGCGCCCAGCGGCCAGAAGGGGCTGCTGCCAGTGGCTGCATGGCCCACCGAATCGTATCCGGATTGGAAAGAGCTTTCGCTGAACAATGAAGCGATTCAAATTTTCCATGTGCCGGCCGCGCATAGCGATGGCGACAGCCTGGTCTTCTTCCGGCGCTCCGATGTCGTGGTCACCGGCGACATATTTGGGACAACCACTTATCCCGTGATCGATAAGGGCGGCAGCATCAATGGCGTAATCGATGGTTTGAACCGCATCATTGAAATCACAATCCCGAAGGACTGGCAGGAAGGCGGGACCATGGTTATCCCGGGGCACGGGCGAATCTGCGACGAAGCCGACGTGGTGGAATACCGGGACATGGTCACCATCATTCGGGACCGGATTCAGGACTCGCTCAAGAAAGGCATGACGCTGGATCAGGTGAAGGCGGCGCGGCCGACGCTTGAGTACGATTCGCGTTACGGATCGGACAGCGGTCCTTGGACCACCTCGATGTTTATCGAGGCGGTCTATCGAAGTCTAAAGAAATGAGCATCCGAATCGCAGCAATCGCGTTACTCATGCTGGTAGGAGTGCCGGCCACTCCGCAAGCCCGGCCGGCTCCTCAACCTCCCAAAACTCCGAAGGAGGCGGCCCCAATCGACATCACGGGCAACTGGGTCTCGGTAGTCACCGAAGACTGGCGCTGGCGCATGCTGATCCCGAAGAAAGGCGACTATACCAGCGTTCCAGTCAGCGCGGAGGGACGCAAGGTGGCTGACATGTGGGACCCATCCATGTTGGCAAGCGACGGGTGCAAAGCCTATGGCGCGGCGGCGCTCATGCGCGTGCCGGGGCGGCTCCAGATTAGCTGGGAGAATGACACGACGTTGCGAATCGATACCGATGCCGGGCAACAGACACGGCGGCTTTTTTTCGACAAAGGCCAAAAACCGCAAACGGAACGGACGTGGCAAGGAAACTCGGGGGCCGAGTGGGAGCGCATCACGCAATCCGGCGGCCTGGGCGTGAGTCTCCAACAAGGGCAGGGCAAGCCCGGCGCCTTGAAGGTGGTGACCACCAATCTCAAGGCCGGATACCTGCGCAGGAACGGTGTCCCTTACAGCCAGGACACCACGATGACGGAATATTTCGATCGTCTCACCGCATACGGGACGGACTGGTTGACCGTATTCACTATTGTCGAAGATCCGCATTATTTGAACCAGCCATTTATCACCAGCACGCACTTCAAGCGCGAACCGGACCGGTCCAAGTGGATGCCGACGCCCTGTGAGCCGGGATCGGGCAGCAAGTGATTTAGTGCGCCGCGGTCAACGCGGCACGTAAAGAAACACCGCCTGTACGTCGGCCCCCGTGTCTCTCGTGGACGGCGAAGTGCCGAAGGCATACCAATCTGTGAGCGAGCGCCACTGGATCGGTGTAGCGGGATCGGGGTCGTAAACCTTCACCATATTGGTCGCCGTATCGATGCCGGCGATGACGACGATGTGAGTCTTGCCGTTCACCCAGAGTGGACCGTACAGCATGAGCCAGCGCTCCAGGGCTTCCGGGCTGGGGCTCTCAGGCGGGATCGCTTTCAGACCGATTCGCGCGGCCATCGGCAGGATTTGCGGATTGGCAATTCCACCATTGCTATCCCGAAGCTTGATGCACTGAGCATCCAGGTCCGGAGGTACCAGCCACCCCAGCGATTGCATGGCTTTATCCTGGCGCCACTGGATCAGCATTTGCGCGCTGGCGTACCAGCAGGACATGGTCTTCGTTTGCTTGATCAGCGTCATTCCAGGCACTTCGTAATGGCCCATAAAACAGATCCCTTCCCCGGCTGATCTCGAAGGCAACAATCATAACACTAGCAGGATTATATTTCGAGCCAACTCTGGCTTATGATCATAAAATGCGATTCGCTGCTGCCCTGGTGCTGACCCTCTCGGCATCGTTCGCTCCCTGCCGCGCTCAGATTCAGCCACCGAAATTACGTCTCCCGACCACCGTGCGGCCGGTACGGTATTCGGCCGATCTGCGGATGACGCCCGGCGAAGACCACTTCAGCGGGACGATTTCGATCGAGCTGGAGATAACGCAACCGGTGTCGACGATTTGGCTGCACGGCAAATCGTTGGCGTTCAACAAGGCTACGCTGCGTATCGCGAATCACGACGAAACGATGCAGGTGACACCCGCCACGGACGATTTTGTGGCGGTAACCGCGAACCGGACCCTACCAGGCGGACATGCGGTTTTGCGCATCGCCTACAGCGGAGAAATCAGCCGTACTCTTACCGACGGCGCTTTTGAGCAGCAGCAAGGGAAGGACTGGTACATCTTCACCAAGTTCGAACCGGTAACGGCGCGGCGCGTGTTCCCGTGCTTTGACGAGCCCTCTTTCAAAGTGCCCTGGCAATTAACGCTGCATGTGCCGAAAGACCTGAAGGCCTTTTCGAACACGGCGGCTGTAAAAGAGCAGGACGAGACCGGCGGAATGAAAGCGGTGCGTTTTCAGGAAACCAAGCCACTGCCGTCTTACCTGGTTGCATTCGCGGTGGGTCCGTTCGATGTGGTTCAGACCGATCCGGTCGGTAAGAATCGCCGGCCTAGCCGTATCATCGTGCCGCGCGGACGGGCGTCCGAAGCGGCGTACGCGGCGGAGGTCACACCGAGACTGATTCAGAATCTCGAAGATTACTTCGGCACGCCTTATCCGTACGAAAAGCTGGATCAAGTGGTGGTGCCGCTAACCACGGTGTGGGGCGCGATGGAGAACGCGGGGCTGATCGCCTACGGAGATTTTCTCCTTTCGCCGAAAGAACAGGACGGCGACCTTCTCCAGCGTGGCCGCGCGGACGCGATGCAACACGAGATGTCTCACCAATGGTTTGGGGATCTGGTGACCACAGCCTGGTGGGACGACATCTGGCTGAACGAAGCTTTTGCGAGCTGGCTTTCCACCAAGCTGCTCAACGAATGGAAGCCTGAGTGGAACATGAAGGCGGACGCCGCCAGATCGCTCTCTGTGATGCGCGCGGACAGTCTCGTTACCACCCGGAAGATCCGCCAGCAGATTGAAGCTCCGGGAGACATCGCCAATGCCTTTGACGGCATTACCTATGGCAAAGGTGAAGCGGTGATTGGAATGTTTGAGAACTACGTGGGCCCGGAGGCGTTTCAGCGCGCCATCCGGCTGTATCTGCGGCAACACGCCTGGGGCAACGCCACCAGTGCGGATCTTCTGGCTTCGCTCGATTCGGTATCGGGCAAGGGCGTGGGCGCGGCGTTTTCGACGTTCTTGAATCAGGTGGGGTTTCCCGTTGTCTCCGTGAAGCTCTCCTGCGGCGGGGCGCGGCCGCCCGATTTGAAACTGGAACAACGGCGATTTCTCCCGCTCGGTTCTCCCGGTGCGGCGGGTTCCCTCTGGTCTGTTCCCGTCTGCGCAGTGTGGGGCGACGAAGCCGGAACGCATCGCCAGTGCAATTTGCTGAATGAAACCGCCGGCAACTTCGAGTTGAAGGCCGCCCGGGGCTGTCCGGACTGGTTCTTTGCAGACTCCAACGCCGCGGGTTACTACGCCGTATCCTATGACACAGCGCTTGGAGACAACTTGATCAAGAATGGGTTGCCACATCTCAAGCCAGAAGAGTCCGCCGCCGCGCTGCGCAACGTTCAATTGATGTTTTCTTCCGGCGTTGGCGACCCGGAACAGGAGCTCACCTTCGTAAGCAGCTTCAGTCAAAGCTCCGATCTGGGCCTGGTGCGGCAAACCGCCGCAACGGTCAGCGGCCTTAGCAATTTCGTCCCGGCCGACCTCAGCCAAAGATATGCGGGCTTTATCCGCTCAGTTTACGGTGTGCGCGCACGAGAACTTGGTTGGAAGCCAAAGGCCGGTGAATCGCGAGAAGTTCGGGAACTTCGAACGGAGATTGTGCCGCTGGTGGCCACTTACGGCGAGGATACTGAACTGTCATCCCAGGCCGCGTCGATTGCGCGCGAATGGTTGAAGGATCGCCAGTCCGTTGACCCGGATATGGTGGAGCCGGTGCTTGCGGCCGTGGCATGGAAGGGCGACCGGGCCTTCTTCGATCTACTCGTGGATGAAATCAGGAAAGACAAGATTCAACGCGAGCGAGGATGGATGATCGACGCGTTGGAATCGTTCCGTGACCCTGCTATCGCACGCGCCGGGCTGGATCTGATATTCGCCCCGGGTATTGACGCGAGAGAACTACAATACAATCTGTTTGGCGCTCCGGCCGAGACCCGCGAGATTGTTTGGGAGTTCGTCCAGCAGAACTTTGACCGGCTCAACTCCGTGCTCCCCGGCGCTCGCGGTATTCCGTTCGGTGCGTCGCTCCCACTTACCGCCACGGGGTTTTGCGATGCGGCACATCGCCAGCAGGTGGAAAGCTTTTTTCAACCCCGCATCGCCGCGCTGCCGGGAGGCTCGCGCAATCTGGCGAACACACTGGAGCGCATTCGCCTTTGCAGCGAACGTGCCACGGTGATCCAGCCCGCAATTGTCCGATTTTTGAGCCGGCAGTAAGGGCGGCGCCGAGCCCCGCTTCGAAGTATCATATCCACATGCGCAAGACAGCCCTGTTGCCGTTTCTGATGGCTTGGATTCTGACGGGCCAGCAAGCCCCGCGGGTGGACGATAGCGTTCTGAAGAACGCCGCCAAAAGCGGGGACGAATGGCTGACCTATGGCCAGAACCCCGGGGAAACCCGTTACAGCCCGCTCAAGCAGATCGACGCGACCAATGTGAGCCGGCTGGGATTGGCCTGGTCCTACGACGTGGGCCAGGGCGGGGGCAACCAGGAAGCCACTCCGCTGGTCTGGAACGGCACGCTCTACGGCATCACGAACTGGAGTGTGGTTTTCGCCGTGGATGCGCGTACCGGCAAAGAGCGCTGGCGGTGGGATCCGGAAGTGAACCAGAAGGCCGTATTCCCCAGCGTCTGCTGCGGCATTGTGAATCGCGGCATGGCGATCTACCAGAACATGATCATCGCGCCGATCATCGATGGAAGGCTGGAGGCGCTCGACGCGGAGACCGGGAAGCCGGTGTGGGAAGCGCGGGTCGCTTATACGCAGGAAAATTACTCCATCACCATGGCTCCGCGAATCGCCAAAGGGAAGGTGATCGTCGGCGTCAGTGGGGCGGAATATCCGGTGCGCGGATTCTTCGCCGCGTTCGATGCAAACACTGGCCACTTTGCGTGGAAGTTTTATACCGTGCCTGGCGATCCTTCCAAGCCGTTCGAGAATGCGGCCATGAAAAAGGCCTCTGAGACCTGGTCCCCTGAGGCGTGGAAGATGGGCGGGGGCGGCACCGTTTGGGACGGGGTAGCGTATGATCCGGAGGCCGATTTAGTTTACGTCGGCACCGGCAACGCCGGACCCTGGCCCGAACAGCTTCGAAAATCCAAGGGCAAGGACAACCTGTATGCCTGCTCGGTTATTGCGGTGCGGCCCGATACCGGCGAAATGAAATGGTATTTCCAGATGGTTCCCGGCGATTCCTGGGATTATGACAGCGTTCAGCAGCTGATGCTGGCCGATCTCAACATCAAAGGCCGGCAGCGCAAGGTCCTGATGCAGGCGAACAAAAACGGTTTCTACTACGTGCTGGATCGGGTGACGGGACAGTTTATTTCGGGCCAGCCTTGGGTGCAAGTCTCCTGGGCCAAGGGCCTGGATGAGGTGACCGGGCGGCCGATCATCAACGAAGAGGCGCACTACGGCGCCGCGAGCGTGATGCTAACTCCCGGACCGGGCGGCGGGCACAACTGGTCTCCCATGTCGTTCAATCCGAGCACTGGCCTGGTTTACATTCCATCATCCAACGGCGGCGTCAGCAGCTACACGGCGGATGAGAACTTCGTCTACAAACAAGGCGCAGGCGAAAAGAACCTGGGCATTATCCGGCCGAAGCCACAGGCAGCCACCGCGGACACAGCCGGCGCTGCGTCGGCGCCGCAGGTGGCTCTGAAAACCGTACCATCTCCGGCGACCATTGGACCGGCTCCGCCGGAAGGACAGCGCAATATGCTGGTGGCCTGGGATCCCGTCACGCAAAAGGAACGCTGGCATGCACCGGGCGGGGGCTCTATCGGTGGCGGAACTGTCTCCACCGCGGGAAATCTGGTCTTGCAGGTGATTCCCGACGGGCGGCTGGTGGCTTATCGCGCCGACACTGGCGAGAAGCTGCTGGATGTGAAGACCGGCCTGCACGGCGGTATGGGTCCGCCCATCACGTATATGCTCGATGGGAAGCAATACGTCTCGCTCATGGGTGGCACGGGCAAAGTGATCCCGTCTGTCGGGCTTCCTCCACCCTCGACCACGGTAGTCCCTAGCTTGCCCAAGTTGCTGACGTTTGTGCTGGACGGCGCGCCGGTACCGAACCAGTAGATAAGAGCGGAGAGCACCTCAAATTGGAGGTGGGAATGCTCCGGGTGTGGCAGAAGCAGGACGGCAACTGGAAGGAAGCCGCGGTCTTTACGCGTCCCTACGACGGTAAGTAAGAAAGGCGGCTGAAGAGTCTGTGTGAAAACCATCAACCATTGACCGCTTCCTCTGGCCGCGGCTCCATCACGCTGTGATTTTGCTGGACTGTTGATACTGAGCCGTGACCGAAGGGAGCGGTTGATCGTAGTTTCACGCAGGCTCTAAGGCCACGTGTACCAGGATCAGCCGGTTTTTTCCAATTCTCTCCAACCTGTCGAGATGGGCGCGGGTTCGCGAGATTCCGGCAGCTCCAGCACCCTCAGGTTGTGCTTTCTGCTCCCGCAAATAAGGCACTTAAACGTCTCGTCTGTTGCCGGATGCCGCGCTAGACTGTCGAGTGTCGACTCAATTGCAGCGACCACCGCCTGTTTGCGAGGACTGTTCGGCCACTGCTCAACGTCGTGGAGGCGCTCATGTTCGAACTCTAACCATGCGGTGTTGATCTCGTGCATACTGGCATGACACACAGCACCTTTAGAGCCAAACGCTAACACACGCAGAATCAGAAAGGAGTGCCAGCTCTCGTCAGTGTTTTGCGACATATTGACCAGGAATGAGTGACTTCTTTGGATAGTTAAGACCCAGTCGGGGCCAAAGACGCTTTACTTTTCTGGGACGTGCGGCCCTGGGACATGAGGCGCGTCCTTCTCGTTTTCAGCGCAAAAAGATTCCAATAGATCGCTGTCGGGTATCAAACGCTGCTTCAGCACGACGGTGAAAGGCCGTGTATAGGTTTTGGGATCGTCAATGGTCAGTTGCACTTCCATATGGCCGAAGTCCAGACGATGAAAGCGCTCGGTCAGGTGCAGCGCCTCACTGTGGGCGTGGCCACGCGCATCCAACCACCCGCGGTCGTTAAAGCCGGCGCTCGAGACAACCAGCGAATCGCCGTCCCATTTTCCGACCGAGTACCCGAGCCACGATGGTTGAGGATCGTCGGGCAACGTTCGGCCGTCGGTATAAACCTGGCGATAGGTTGTATCTCTCTCGTAAAGCATGAACGTCAGTCCGGGCGTTTGGACGATCTTGTAGGGAGCGGGCGCCATTTCCACCAACGGCATGCCTTCCGGAAGACAGTGCGAGAGCGGAGATACCGTACTGAATGCTTTTGCGCGTTGCTGGAATGAAGCTGCGGCGTCCGGCCGAATGGGCGCTTCGTCGGGTTTGAAATCGGACAGGATATTGATGAAGTACTGCGAGAGAGGTTCTTCGCCGGCACCGTTGGTGGACCCCGGGATCAAGCGTTCCAACACTTCTGGCGGCGCGCTGTCCGTCTGCCAGAGCCCGGAGAGGTTGGGTTTTCCGTCGGCTGCGCGAGGTGTTGGCGCGGAAAGGTTCGGCTTGCCATCCGGCGTTCTAGGAATCCCGGGAGTGCGATGGTTGAGCCACTGGGCGTGAACCAGCGGCGCCGCTGCCGCGAAAGCGATCAGGATCCATAGGGTTCGATTGGGCATCGCTCACTTTCCGCCGCAGAATGTTCGCTCATAATCATACACATTTCGGAAAGGCGGCTCGACTGGGCCGTAATCCGTCCGTAAGAGTCGGTAGTTTAACGGCGCATGCGCTCCTGCGTCCGCGTCGAGAGACTCATCTCGACACCCTGGCCGGTTCTGCGCGGAGCGCAGGGTGATCGAAACTCGCTAAAACGAAGCGTTCACACGATTGTGAACGCGGCACGCAAGGAGTGCGTGCGCCACAATGTGCATTGAAACCCTACGGACCGGGGTTCATCCAGGATTTGATAGACTCCCCTGGTGCAGCTCAGGCTGCACCAACATCAGGAGGAAATATGAAGCTCAATCGTTTTGCTTTCGCGGCTCTCGCGCTCGGGTGTTTTGTGACACCCGGTTTCAGCCAGTTCGGGCCGTTCCCGGCACCGAATTGCCCGGGACTTCCCACGGCGAGTCAGCTGGCCGCCTTGCTCACTTCCGTTCCCAGCGCCTCTGCGGGAGGACTCTTTGCCGGCATCAGAATGTGGGCCGCCGTGGTCAATCGCAACGGAGTACTGTGCGCCTATGCCACCAACCAGAACGACCCTACTCAGGTTTGGCCAGGCAGCCAGTCCATCGCGAAAGCGAAGGCTTACACCGCCAACGCTTTCAGCCTTGACACATTGGCGCTATCCACCGCCCGGCTCTACACCTTCACCCAACCAGGGCACTCGCTCTGGAGCCTGGCGGGGGCGAACCCGTTCAACCCGCAGTTCAACGCGCCCACCTCGGGCTTTGGTGGAGGACTGGAACAGATCGCGGGCGGAATGATTTTCTTCGGTGGCGGGTTACCGCTCTACAATGCGGGCGGGCACATCATCGGAGGGCTGGGCGTGAGCGGCGACACCTCCTGTACCGATCATGAGATCGCTAAGCGCGTGCGCAACGCGGCGTCGTTGAATCCGCCGGGCGGGGCATTGGTGGACGATATCACCTACAGTTCCGTAGACGGCGCCAGCGTGTTCACGCATCCGCTGTGTCTGAATACTTATCGCAACGGAACGTTCATTGGCACGGAAGCCAACGCTACGGGCTATTAGCGATCGCTAACTCCGCTTCCTCTGGGCGCGGCTCGGAATACAGAGCCGTGACCGAAAGGGGCGGACACTTGTTTACTCGCAGGCGCCGGTGATACAAATGGATTCCAGCGTGCGGCCCATGGGCGGCGCCTTCAGCCCGGCGGCCGTCATCAGCTTGCGGATGAGCAGCCCGGTCTCGGGATGCGGGATGGCCGACTGTACGCCGACGCGAACCAGCCCGTCGGCGTAATCCACCGGTAGCCAGGTGTGAACCGCCAATTCCTTGCTGCCGCGGTTGTCCGTGTTGCCGTAATCGCGGATATCCAGCTTGGCGCCATGGTCCACTAGAACCTGAACCACATCCGGCCGTCCCTTGTGCGCCGCGCCGTGCAGTGCGGTGCGCCCGGTGTCGGCTTGCGCATTCGCATCGAGACCCAGGTCCAGCAGCATCTTCACGGCTGCGAGCGTGCTGGCGGGCGACCACTCGTAGGTGATCCCTTCCACCCAACCGATGCCGGCGGCCACCTGCAGCGCACTGACGTGCAGCTTCGTCTCGATCTTCGGATCGGCGCCGTGGGCCAACAGAAGTTTCATCAGGACCAGGTCTCCGGATTGCGACGCGCGCAGGAAAGCCGTAGCGCCGCCTTCATCCAGCCACTGGTTGGTGAAAACCGTGCGGGTTTCGGTGCTGTCCTTCATCCGGGCGTTTACGTTGGCGCCTTTGTCTAAAAGGAGCTTGATGAAATCCAGATGATCCATGTCGCCTTTGCGGACCGGATAATCCCCACCTTCGATGTTGCGGTTGTCGGTGGCAAGATAAAGCGGCGTCCATCCGCCTTTGTTCGCGAGATTCACGTCGGCGCCATGCTCCAGCAGATACGCTCCCAGCTTGTAGTACCGATTTTGCGTCGCCACCAGCAAGGGGCTCCAGCCATAGCTCGTGACCTGATTCACATCCGCTCCCGCGGCCAGCAGAGCCTTCACTGAATCGAGATCGTCGGAGCGAACCGCATAGACCAGCGGTGTCAGACCTCCGCCGTCTTTCGGGGCCGGTCTTCCACGCCCGAAGCCAAACGCGGCCGCCGCATCGTCAGTTTCGTCCGCTCCCCCGGCGGCCTTGCCTCGACCTTTGGCACGCTTGTCCGGCGGGATAACTGGAACAAGGCTGGTGGTGCCAATCGCGCCTAGCTGCGGAGTAGGTATGCCGGCAGCCAGCGCCGCGCCCAGCGCAGCAACCTGCTTTCGTGGATCGTTGGATTTTCCGAGCGCGGGCCCTCTACCTCGTTCCGCCGGATCGGATTGAGCCTTGATATCCGCACCGTGCTGGACCAGAAGCTGGATGGCAGGGGCATGGCCTTCGTCCGCGGCCCACATCAATGCGGTTGTTCCGCGCAGGGTTTCCTTCGTGTTCACCTCCGCGCCGTGGTCGAGCAGCACTTTCATCGCGTCGACATTGCCGGTGCGCGACGCCACCATGAGAGGAGTCCTTCCGAGCGGCAGATGCTCATTGGCATCGGCTCCGGCAGCTAAGAGCGCCGCGATGATCGGGGCGTCTCCGTTGATGCACGCCAGCCACAATGGCGTGGAGCCGTCGCGATTAGCGGCCTTGGGATTGGCGCCCGCGCGAAGGAGCAGGTCAACCGTCGGTTTATCGGATCGGAAAACCGCCCAGTGGAGCGCTGTCGCGCCATCCGCCTGAGGTGCATTCACGTCGGCATGTTGCTCCACCAGCTTCTGGACCGCCGCGCCGTCCCCGCGCATCACGGCGTCGGCGACCTCGGAAGGTCCGGAGGCGCTCAGGATGACAGCCGACAGGCACAACAACAAGGCACTGGTTCCTACAACGCGCGTCATTGTTTCCAATCGCGATTCCAATTGCGATTCCCCTACAGATTCGTCAGCCGGCCGGTGCTGTCGCCGATGCTGTCCTGGTGAATGTCGTAGAGATCCAGCAGGCTCAACAACATATTGCCGGTGGGTATGGTTTTGGTTGGATAGGCCAGGTGCCGGCCGCCCTTGAGCTTCCCGTTCAATCCGCCGATCAGTACGTTCGGCACGTCATAGTGAACGTGCTGATTGGAGTTCCCCATGTTGCTGCCGTAGAGCACCAGGGACTGGTCGAGCAACGTCCCCGCGCCGTCGCGAGTAGTGGAAAGCTTCTCGATGAGATGGGCCAGCATCTTGACGTGATACTGGTTGATCTTGGACAGCTCGTCGATGCGCTTGGGGTCCTCGCCGTGATGCGAGCCGCCATGGAAACCGATGGTGGGCGCCGCGCATTCCGGATAAGTTCGGCCGGTGAGGTCGCGTGCGAAGAGCAGCGTACCGACGCGCGTAATGTCAGCCTGGAAGGCCAGGGCCAAAAGATCGAACTGCAACTTGATGTGTTCGTCGAAGGTTTGAGGCACACCCACCGGAACGCCCATATCAGTGGGCGCTACGGCCGAGGCCTTCATCGCAATCTGCAGCCGGCGCTCGATCTCGCGGACGTCTTCGGTGTATTGGTCCAGACGATTGCGGTCGTCGGTGCCGACGTCGCTGCGCAGACGGGAGAGGCTGCCGGTGAGCGAATCCAGAATGCTCTGGTCCCGCTTGCGCCGCGCGGTCCGCTGTTGGGCCGTGCTGCCGTCTCCGAACATGCGTTCGAACACCACCTGCGGATTCAGTTCCATGGGCAGCGGCTGCGTGGGCGTGGACCAGGAAATCGTATTGGTGTAAGTGCAACTGTAACCCTCGCCGCAGTTGCTCGAATTCGCGCCCGGATCCTCCACTGCCAGCTGCATGGACGGCATCAGATTATCCCGTCCGATCTTTTCCGCGATCATCTGATCGATCGTTTTCCCCGCTCGCACATCGGCGCCCGCGGTCTTCTTGGGTTTATCCGCGCAAAGGAAACATGCGGCCACCCAATGGTCGGCGCCGGTCGCGCCCGGAGGCGGTTCGGCCGAGCGGCAATGCAGGCCGCTCAGAATCGTAGTGCGATCCCGGAATGGTTCGAGCGGTTTCCAATTGAAGGGAAGCGTAGCCTCCAAAGGACCCTCGGTGCTGGGAACCCAATAGGCGCCGGGCGCCATGCCGTGCGGCACAAAGCAGCCGACAAATCGCGGCTTCGGCGCGGCCGCTGTGGCCGCCTGCGCCGTCGAGGCCGGGATCATCGCTTCCAGAAGCGGCAATGCTAGCGTCACGCCGGTGCCCTTGAGAACCATTCGGCGGGAAATGTGTTTCTTGGTGATAAACATTCTTGCTCCTATTAACGGGCCGCCTGCTGCTGGCTTTCGCCAGCCGTTTTCGTGTTCATCTGGAACGGAGGACTCTTCACGATTCCCAACACGATGGAAGAAAAATTGTAATTGCTATCTGCCGATTCGCGGACGATGGACCGCACCAGCGGCATGTCCCGATACTCGACGCCGCGGCCCAGCGCGTAGGTGAGCATCTTCTCGGTGACCACGCGCACGAACTGATCGGACCGGCGCACCAGCGATTCGCGCAGACTTGCCACGCCAGTCACCTTGCTCCCATCCACCAGAACGCCCGAGGCATCGATGGGGCTGTCTCCATCCTGAGTGCGCCAGGTGCCCACCGCGTCGAAGTTTTCGAGCGCAATTCCAATGGGTTCAAAAATCTTGTGGCACGACGCGCACACCGGATTCCTGCGATGCGCTTCCATGGTCTGGCGCATGGTGGGCGGCTTGGCATTGCCGGTGGAGTCCACCGGTTGTTCCTTGAGCGCCGGCACGTTGGGCGGCGGATCCGGCGGACTGACGCCGAGGAACGTTTGCAGAAACCACTTGCCTCGCGTGACGGGAGAAGTGCGCGCCGCATTCGAGGTTAGAGTCAGCAGAGCGCCCTTGCCCAGCAGGCCACGGCGCATGTCGAGTTCCGGAGGCAACGTCACCTCGCGGAACTGCGAGCCATAGATGTCCGGGATCCCGTATTCCTTGGCCAGCCGCTCGTTGACGAACGTGTAATTCGCGGTGAGCAGATCCAGGACACTGCGATCCTCACGGACCACGCTGCCGAAGAACAACTCTACCTCGTGCTGGTAGGCCGCGCGCAGGTTGTCGTCGAAATCCGGAAACAGATTCACCACCGGCTCGCTGGTCTTGAGCGAGCGCAGGCCCAACCACTGTCCGGTGAGATTGGTAATCATCGCTTCGGACTTGGGATCGGCCAGCATTCGCCGCACCTGTGCCTGTAGCACGGCCGGATCCCGGAGTTTGCCTTTGGCGGCAATATCGATCAACTCGTCGTCTGGAACGCTGCTCCACAGGAAAAAGGACAGCCGGGACGCCAGCGCAAGATCGGTAACGCGGTAGCTCTTCCCGGCGGCCAGGGCCGCAGGTTCCGCTTCGCTGCGATACACGAATTCCGGATCCACCAGCAGGCGCTGCAGCGCCGCTTCAATACCATCGTCGAAGCTTCCGTTGTCGCTCCGGCCGGTCTGATAAAACTCCGTCAGGGTGGCCAGGTCCGCGGGCGTAACCGGGCGGCGGTACGCATGTTTGGCGAGCGTTGAAAGGATGGTGCGCGCGCAAGCCGCTTCGTCGCGAGTGGTAGCCGGGTGGCACACGAAAATCTTCTGACGGCTGGCCGAGCCGCTGGCGCCGGCAGGATTATATGGGCCTTCAATCCAGACCTGGCCGACGTGCGGATAGAACAGAAACCCGGGTATGGAGCCCGGTGTGTTCATGGTCCGCTCGAAGGGCTTGTTCAGCTCGCTGCCCGGCACATCGTTGGTGGCAAGAAATGTCACGCCGACGGTGTGCAGGCCCGCCTTTACAGGGATGCGTTCGGTGGAGCGGCCCATGCCGGTGGTGGTGGAGATTTCTTTATCCCAATCGAACAGCTTCACCCGCTCGCCGTCTACTGTGACCTCGAGTTCCTCGCCCTTCACGCCGCCCAGCACCGCCTGGAAATACCCGGTAACGCCTTTCACCTTGAACGTATACTCGCCATTGGCCGGGAACTGATACTTAATCAGGATGCCGCCGCGGGTCCCAAACGGCAGCCCCACGATGTGGTAATTCTGCGCCGTGTCCGCGGGCACCTCAAAGACGGCCTGGGTTGGCGCCGACACATCGCCGATGGCCAGACGGCTGATTTTTCCCGCAGCCGAGAGATACGCCTCCATCAGGGCTGGGGAGAGCGTGAGCGCTCCGGCGATGTTATCGAAACCGTGTGTCGAATCGTCGGCGGGCAGGAATTTCGTGGCGTCCACCTGGAGCCCCAGCACGTCACGAATCGCATTCGTATATTCGGTGCGGTTGAGGCGGTGCATGCCGGGCGGAATCAGGTTGGGGACGGCGTCGCGGTCCAGTTCCTTCTCCATAAAAGTGATCATGGATTCCATCACCGGCGCACTTGGACGCGGCATGCCTGAGGGAGGCATCATTCCGGCGCGCAGCTTGCGCACCACTTTTTCGCCGATCTCGGCGTGCTCGTGCAATTGGGTGAGGTCGAGCTGATCTAGCATCAGCCCTCCAGTTTTCAAACGCTGATTGTGGCAGACGACGCAATACTGATCGATCAGTGCGCGCTCGGAGGTGGCCGAAATCGCCAGCACGGCGGGAACGGTGGCAGCCTGCTGCGCCCGGGCGGTCTGGACAAAACACGGCAGGGCGACCATCCCGAGCATAGCCGCAAGGCTTAGCCCGCTGGATCGACGCCCACGTTCCTGCCTGGCGCGCGGGCTGTTAGCGCCGCTCGTGCCTTCACTCAATTGGCCCCTCAAGGATTATGGCCCTCCGCAAGGCTCCGGCTAGCTGGTTCGGCGACCTTTAAGTAATGTAGTCAATACTATCGCCGGAAGCAAGCCCCCGTCAAAGCCTGATTGTTCACCAGTTGAACAACTTCCACGAAGAGAGGGGCGTTTTCAAGACGCAGTTTGTTACGCGATGCCCTTGGATTCAAAGGCGCGGATATGTCCACCTATGGCCAGGCACCCCGCTGGGGCGCGGCGTGGAAAAATTTGTCCATGCGAACGCCGGCGGGGTAGCGAATACTTATTTGCAGACCTCCACGTTCCCCTATGAGACTTGTTATCTCGACTTGGATCCCGAGGTGGCAGACCCGCTGGGCGATCCGGTATGCCGCATCACCACGGGTGGACCCAAGCAGAACGAGGCGACCGCGGTCCGTTACGCCCATCAAAAAATGGAGCAATGGTTTCGCACGGCGGGGGCCATTGCGGTGGAAGCCAGCGACCCGGGTATACCTGCGCTTACCACTCACGCATACGGTGGAACCCGCATGGGTGACGATCCCGAAGCGAACGTTGTGAACCGCTGGGGCTTTTCGCACGAGATTCCCAATCTGGGTATCCTCGGCGCTTCGGTGATGGGAACCAGCGGCGCTCGCAATCCGACGCTCACGGCGCAGGCGCTGGCATGGCGCACGGCCGAATACGCCGTGAAAAACTGGAAGTCTTTCGCCTGACCGGCTTTCAAAAATTGGGGTTCTGGCGCGCCAAAAGAAGGAAAAGTACCAAAATAGTACTAAACACATCCACGCCGGAATATCAAGGACTGGCTACCTTATGCTATTCTTTTCCAAAAACCGGGAGTCAAGACGGGAATCGTGGACAACGTAAAGGAGGAGAAGTCAATGAAACGAGGTAACAATTCAGTGAAAAGCATCGTTTGGGGTTTTTTGGTTGTGAGCCTCATGTGGATCGGAGCTGGTAGCGCGCGAGCGGATACCGTAACCTACACATTTGTAGGGGCCGAAGGAACTGCTGGAACGGACTGGACTTTGGTGGACACGAACGGGTACCTGACCGTCCCGTCCGGAAATGTCATTGATCTTGTGCAAACTGCCACCGACCTGATTCTTGTCGACCCGATGACCGGCCCAGAAGACCTTGGCCCTCTAACGAACATCTCGGCGAACTACGTGATGAGTCAGCCAGATTACTATGGCATCTCAATGGGGTCGAGCTCCTTTACGCTCTCCGCGCTCGAGATTCCTAAGGTGGACTTCACAACCCCAGGGACCTACGAATTAGCTGACTTCGTGGAGGTTGAAGACAACCTTCCAGCCAATCAAGGAACACTAACCATCACCGCTACCCCAGAACCGATTTCCGCGGGACTCATGCTTTCTGGAGTAGTGCTGGCGTTGATCATGCTGACGCGAAAGAGCTCGGCTATTTTTTCGTAACGTCGATCATGTTGTCGTCGGCAATGCGGTCGATCAGCTTGTTGTAGGGGTCGATTCCTGCCCGGCTAGGCTCCTGGTCGACAACGATGGTGAAGGTCTGGTGTTCCTGAGTGAGCTTTTCCCTCTGCATGTATAAGGGCTTCTCTTCATCCTTCTTGCCGCTGAAGACGCCGATATCGACGTAATCGGCCAATGGCATGGGGGATTCTACGCCGTTTCCGTCCGACTGGATTTTGCGCGCCTGCACGTTGAGGGTCACTTTGTACTTGCCGTCCGATGTTTTCTCCCAGACCGCGGAGATGGCCTTGTTATCGTAAAGCACGATGCGGTTAAAGCCGTCGTCCACCAGATACTTCAGCTCGGGCGGAGTTTGGGCCATGAGCGCGTCCACCAGCATGCGAGTGTCCGGGTACGGCTGGTCGGCGCTGTGTGAGCTGTCGGCTGCATCCACCTGATTGTTGGCGTTGGCGTAGCGCCACTGCATCAGGAAGTTGTGAAGAGCAAGATCCACCTTGTCTTCGCCAATATAATCGGCCAGCGTGTACATGATCTGTCCGCCCTTCTGATACCAGACGTAAGCCTCACGCTGCACCAAAGAGAGCGGAGGCTCGTGCCGAACCTCGCCGGCCCGGCCCCGCAGATAGCGGTCCAGGAAGTAGCGCAGGACCTTGCGCATGTAGTCCTTGCCGTATTTGTGTTGCATCACCATGTAAGCCGAATACTGCGCGAGCGTCTCCGACATCATGTTCGAGCCTTGCACCTGCGCCCCAACCAGTTGATGGGCCCACCACTGATGCCCGAGCTCGTGCGCGGTCACAAAGTAGCTGAGATCCACGTCATCTTTGCGTTCCATGCGCTCGATGAAGCCAATCCCTTCGGAGAAGGGCACAGTGTTGGGAAAGGACTGCGCGAACGTGCGGTAGCGCGGAAACTCCATGATGCGGTACTGCATGAATTGGTACGGGCTGTAACGCGCCTGATAATAGTCCAGACCGGCGCGTGAAGAGGCCAGCATGTCGTCGATGTCGTAGGTGTGGGCTGGGTCGTAGTAGACCTCCAGGTTGACGGGGCCGTGCGGACCTGAATACGTCTCCTTGCGCGTTGTGTAGCGTCCGGAGAGATAAGCGAAAAAGTCCAGTACATGAGTGCCCCCCATGCTGTACTCGTAGTAGTGGCGTCCATCTCGCTGCCAGCTCTTCACCAGATATCCGGGGGCGATTGCTATCTGGTCGCCCGAAGTGCTGACTACCGTGTGGTAGGTGATCCAGTCCGAGTTGGTGGTGAAGAGATTGATTCGGGAGTGGACGGGTTCTCCTCGCGGGGCCATCTCCTCCAGCGTTCCAAGTTTTTCTTCGCGGCGGCGGCGCGGATCGTCGATCTCGGCCCCCTGGTTGTAACCAATCTGCGGAAAGTAATCCGCATCGAAGAAGGTTCCGTTATATGCGAACTGCGGCGCTTCGCTTCCATCGCGGAAACCGCGAGTGGTGTGGCCCACTGAGAATGTGAGGGTGAGCACCTCTCCAGGCGCCAGAGGCCGATCGAGCGCATAGATGGAGTAGAGGTCGCGCGGTGCGCGGCTTATCAAGTGGAACGGCCGGTCGAACTGAACCTGCGATACGGACTGCATCTGGTCGGTAATGTGGATCTGCGATATCGGCTCTGTCGATTTGTTTTGCAGCGTGAAGCGGCCTGTACCGTCGAAAGATCTGCGCTCGGGATAGATGTTAACGGTTGCGTCTACGGCCGTGATCTTGGGCTGCGGAAGCATTTCGTATTTCTTGAAGTCGCGCTCGTAGGCGGCCTGAATGTGGCGCCGATCCTTGGCGCTAAGATACTCGTTCAATACATGGGCGTTGTAGAAATACCACACGCCGCACCCGACGGCGCATACAAAGAAGAAAGCGGCTGCCGGAACAAGGCGTGGAGCACGCCTGAGCGCGAGACGAGTGCGGGCGGCCAGCGAATCTTCAGCGCCCCGGCGCGTGTAGGCAATGGACACGACGGCGAGCACGGCAAAGATACAGAACCAATAGGCGATAGACCAGAACAGCGCAGGCACGAAATGTCCGTACCCGTTCATATCTGAGTAGGTGTAAGGCGGCGTTGCGGCCGGAAGGTAGAGAGTGTTTTCCCAACCGAAGTTGAAGAGGATGGGCTGGAGGACGAAAAGGCCAATCACAATGCCGTGTCCGACGAATTTGTTCGAGACCAAGGTCTGGACGAAAAGGGCATAGAGGGTGAAGGCCAAAACCTGCGGGAAAGTTACGACGTAGAGCTCTTTGAAATATTGGAGAATTTCGTAATGATAATATCCCGCGATGGTCTGCATGACGATGCCGACCAGCATCGCCACCGCCAGCAGGGCGATTTCGACCAGCGCGATGGCTGAAAACTTGGAAAGCCAGTCCGTGCTTTCGCTCATCGGCAGCGCGTCGTGAATGCCGTCAAAGTGAGTGTCGCGTTCGCGCCAGACCAGCTCCGCGGCATACAAAGCCGCGACAATATACAAGAAGAGCGTCGCGCTGCCTTCCACCGCCTGCAGCATGAGGTAGGTGACGGGCCACACGTTTTCTCCACCAACGCGTCCCGCAAAATGTCCGTTGTTAACGCCAAAGGCGACCAGTAGCGCGACGATCGCCCAGAAGGGAATCTCCTTGAAGATGGTGGCTACCCGGAGCCGCGTGAGAGAACGGTATTGGGCGAAGACGGTAGCGGCGCCAAACATCTGATGCACGCGGGGCAGGCGTGCTGCCACCAAAGACCGAACCGGCCGATTCTCTTCCACTTCCTGCAGGCGCGCTTTGGCGGCGCGCTTCCCTTGAGCGCGCGCGGTTAGAGTTTCGATGGACATGGGGAAGAACAGCCACAGGCAGCCCAAAGCCACCAAGCCGGCGGCCGTCCAAAGTATGCGGTTATAGAGAAAAATGCCCGGCGAGTTTCCGCTGAAATCCCACGGAAGTAGCAGCGTATTTCTCTCTATTACGGTCCAATAGCGCGTGATGTCGTCAAAAAGAATGAAGCCGACCGGGTCCAGAATTCCAGACCAGAAGTGCTCCAGCGAACGCGTCGCGGAGAAAACGGTGATCCCAATGATGTAAAGCATGAAAAAGGCGACACCCTGCAGATACACGATAAAGATCTTGCGGGTGAGCGCGCCCACCATGAAGAATAGGGACCCCATGAAGAAAATCTGGACGACGACGATGGACAAAAACGGCTGAAGATACCATGCCAGGTGGTTCGCTCCGATGCGCGTGTGATCCGCCCAGGGTGCGAGGGTGCCGAAGAATGTTCCGAACAGCATTCCCGAAAACACGGAGAGGGTGATGACGAAAGAACCAGCCCACCGGCCGGCCAGATAGGCGAACTTCGAAATGGGCTTGGTGAAGAGGATCTGGTAGGTGTCGCGCTGAAAATCGCGCAGGATGGACGTGCCGAAAATGGCGGCAATGACGATCATGCCAAACAGGCAGGCATAGAAATCGCTGATGGTGTTCGCCCAGGGCCCGTTGAGCAGAACCTTGCCGTTAGAGTTGCCAACCGGGCCAAAACTTTCCGATGCCACGGAGAGAAACGAGAACGCGATCCAGACCAGAAAATAGATGTAGGTGGAAACGCTCTTGACGCGGAAGCGAATCTCGAAGGTGAAGAATTCCCAGAACATGGCCATAAAATAATTTTGGCTGTCCTTAGTTTTTCGCGTGGCGGGCGAGCTGGAGGAAATAGACATCCTCCAGATGGGAGGGCGCGGCCTCAAAGCCTGCGCCGGGCGAGGACGATGCGAAAACGCGGACTTCGTGCTGTCCGCCCGCCAGGTGCGTGCTGATCACCTGAAACTCGGATTCAAGGCTGCGAAGCTCGTCGTCCGTCGCGACGATGCGGGACCAAATCTGTCCCTCGATCGCGGCCAGGGTTTCGGTGGGTACACCTTCGAGCAGAACCTCGCCGGACGCGATGATGGCCATTCGAGAGCACAGCTCGCGCACGTCGTCCACAATGTGGGTGGACAGAATAACCGTCACCTCGCGTCCGATGGAAGCGAGCAGATTGAGGAAGCGGTTGCGCTCTGCTGGATCCAGGCCGGCCGTGGGCTCGTCGACGATGATCAGCCGCGGATTGGCCAGCAAGGCCTGTGCGATGCCAAAACGCTGCTTCATGCCTCCCGAGTAGGTGGAAAGAGCCTTTTTGCGGACTTCCCAAAGGTTGGTCTGTTGGAGCAGCGCTTCCACCATCTCCTTGCGCTCCGCGGCGGCGGTCACTCCTTTGAGAACCGCCAGGTGGTTGAGCATGTCGACGGCCGACAGCTTCGGGTAGACTCCAAACTCCTGGGGAAGATAACCCAGGATCTTCCGAACCTCGTTCTTTTGCGCGACAACGTCCAGGCCATCCAGCGTGATCGTTCCCGAATCGGGGTCCTGCAGGGTGGCGACAGTGCGCATGAGCGAACTTTTGCCGGCGCCATTCGGCCCAAGCAGTCCGAACATGTTATTGCCGATGGTGAGGGACACATTCTTGAGCGCGCGAACGCCGTTCGGATAAGTTTTGGAGAGACCGGTGATGGTCAGCGCCATGGGGATTCACTCCTGAAGAAGACAGCGGGTTTCGTGTGTAGTAGGATTCTAACACGCGTCGGTAGTGGGGTCTTAAGACCCCATTACCAGCGTTCGTGGAGTCAGAATTATGAGGCGGACAGCGTCAACCTAATGGACCAGCTTCTCCAGATGCCATCCGTCATCGCTCTTGCCGAACAGAAAAGAAACTGGCGTGTCCTCTTTGAAAACGCCGTGTTTCACTCCCATGATCGGTAAGGGATTCTGAAAGCAGGCTTGCGATAGCTTGATTCCGGCCTTCGCCTCCACCAGCTTGGTGCCATCTGTTGCCCCGTCTCGAATGGCGGAAACCTCGGCCACTTCCAGTGGGAATGCGCCTCGCACTTGGGCGTAGGGCAGATGAAAGTTGGGCTCAATAGCCGGATCGTCGCCGAAGTTGAGGTTGCGACCCACGGTGGTCAGCCGGGCGGTGGTCCGGTCCTGTGATACCTGCGCTGGAGTATCCCAGAGCTCCGATTGCACGCCGCAGTCCAGCTGCATCTGAGTAATCGTGACCTGCTCTCCATCCAGATTGACTGGATTGGCCTCCAGGATCTCCTTGGCCACGTCTTCATTGAATTCGTCTTTGCTTCCGCAAGCTACGGAAGCCAGATAAAGGCCGAGGACGGCGCTAAGAAGCCAGCGATGAGTCATAATCCCGGATATGCGCTCTCTTTGTTTATCGACAGCACCGGGATTGGACTTTAGTCGGATCCTTGCGCGCCCCGCAGGGGTGCAAGCGCACAATGTTCAGTCGTGCGGAAGGCTTAGTTGCACATCATTCGAGATTAGTTTGGGTTTCGTGTCCAAGGCGTTCGAGCAGGCGGGGCATATCGGAAGCTCTATATTGCGCGTTTCTGTTGGAGCGCCGCAGCGGTAACAGTTTGCCATGATGTTCTCTTAGTGGGATCCGGAGTTTAAACGATTTAAGCATGTAGCCTGCTGTTCCGTCTGTTCAAAATTGCTCATGCTACCCGTTTCGGCCCCATCGAGCGTCTGCGAATTGAGCAACCGTCGGGTTCTACCTGTTGGAGCGATGGGCGGGTAAAAAGGAAGCCGGGTGGGATGTAATCAATTAAGATACTCTCCGATAGACCCGGCTTTAAAAAAATGCAACACCTAAGGCCATTTGAGTTAGCAGACGTCGCTCTGCACCCAATGGCATCTTAAGTATTAGGGCATCTTCAGAGGTGTCGCGTCTGTTCAAAGGTGCTCATTGTTGGATAAATGTAACAGCCGAGTCATCGCAGCATCCCACAATCGCTGGCGTTCGCGAACCGCAGGGCGCCTACGCTACACGGGCTGTCAACGGCATAGATGTCCCCGAGTAGGGCGGAGTCCAGTCTGCTGGGCCTTTTTCAGCACGCTGCTAGAGCTATCGTTCGGCTACGCCGGTTTCGACAGTGATTTTCAAATCCCGAAGGAACAGCAGGTCGGTTGCATTCAACGTCAGCGTCCCCCTTGGATCTGAGTGCCCCTGGTTGGCGGGAGAACATGCCGGGCAAACCCGAAGATCGATGAGTGCAGCCTGGATAGCGATCTCAACGCCTTGTCCAGCGTGCCGCAGGGCCACAATCGCAGCCATCACACGCTCGGACTTCCCGAAGGCCTCGTCCATTGCGTATCTCAACTCCGACAGCAGGTTTGAATATCTGTGATGCATGGTTCTCGCCCTTCCTTCCCTGCTGAGAAAGCACTCCGGGGGCCGCGGTATCGCCCGCTTACTCGACCATCCCGGCTCGTGAGCAATTCAGACCAGACAGGCGTGCGCGAATATCAGATACTTAACACACAGCCCATTATCTTTAGCTTTCGGCGCGAATGTCGTCTTCGGACCGCGTGACAAGACCTAACAATTCCTCGTGCGTGCGGTAAATAATCATGGTTAATATTGAGCCAGAAGTTTCCACGCCCCCCATGCCAGTAAGCGGTCTCGCAGAGGACTGCCATATGGGCCCCCGTGGTGCAATGCCCGCAGACGACCCGGATGTCGTTTGCCCGAAGTGCAATTGGACGTGCGCGCGACGGTCCCGGCGTCGGAATGGTCTTGATTGGCTATTGGCGCTCTTCCTGTTGCGTCCCTTCCGCTGCCGTTCGTGCCAAAGGCGATACTATCGCTTGCCTTTGTTCGCGGCAGAAACCCTCTCGGCCGCCCAGAGGCCGAGGAAGACGAGCTGAGCGCTGAAGTGAATACAACCCGGAAATACCGGCCGCCGTTTAGCGCGCAGGCCGTTCGCTAGAGACTATGGACGATTCTTCCTGGAGAACTTCCGGCTGACATCGGGCCAGAATTCCTTTAAGACGTTCGACGCCATATCGACGCCGAGCTGCATGCCGAGCTTTGACGCCGAGTTGGTGGCGCTCCGGTTGTCCTGGTAATACGCGTTTGAAATTGCGACCGCGCTGGAATTGCCAAGAATCTCGGAGTAATTGAACTGAGTGCGGCCGGAATCGGTGTGGGTCCAGAAGATTTGACCCATGGAGTACCCGAGCCGCGACCATGCGCTCCCTATGCCACGCCGAAAGTAACGTGGATCCTGATGAAGGAGGGTGGGGAAGATCGCCTCCGACATGTAGTTCCCAATGACGAAGTCTCCGTACGATGCACCAAAGTAGCGGGCATATCCTTGAACGCCCTGCCCGAACGAGGGATTAGAGTTGGTGAGCTGAGAGTCGCCCGCGAACGCCGCGGCCAGGATCACGGTGCCGCGATCGAACGAGTCCTGACGGGCAATCGCGAACTTAGCTTTCGCTGAAAGAGGTTTGTATTCTTTGAGACTGGGCGAGGTGCGATTGTTCGGAATGATGCCAAAAATACGCTTGCTTTCCACTGGAGCTGGTTCAGGAGCCGGTTGAGGCGCCGTTTGACGAGTGACGCTCTCGGGTTCAGTTAGATCTACGAAGGAGGGGCGCTGCCCGAACGATAAGGGCTCCGAGCAGGCCGAGAGAACGATCAGTAAGATGATGCCGTTTGTCATGTGGACTCCCCATGCTTGCCATCACGCGAGCCGGCGACCGGATACGGTCAGCTAACCACATAGGGTCACCTGCTGCGTGCGTCGTGCAGATATACTTCGGTTCCGAAGGCCGCGCCTATTGGCCGCGTTGTGCCGAATCCCGATTCAACGCCCCTTCAAATTTCCCCGCGGCTGCCGGAGTTTTGAACTCGCCGGTCAGAATCTCACGATTGGTTGTGTCGTGTCCGTAGAGTTCCCGGTTGGTTTCCCCATCCGGCCGAAGCGTAGCGCCTGTCAGCGAGACGCCTGCGAACAGGCCGTGTGAACGGGAATACGACAGCATTTCCGCCTGCAGCTCGGCGTCCGTCCGAGCGCTCGCGTCGCGGCCAATCGGACCTGCCGCCACGGATGCATCTCCACCGAGCGAAAACTTATCTGATAACAGGTGCTTCATTCCGCCGTCGTTCATCACCAGCAACACAACATCGGTGTCCGAAGCGCCAATCTGAAAACCGAAACTGCCGCCTTCAGACCGCATCGCGGCCGGCGCGCTCCAGCCCACGCCATCGTGCCGGCGGCACACCGCGAACCCGCGGCCATACTCGGCGCCGAAGATGAATCCCGCTTTTTTCATGCCTGGCAGGACAACGACGCAATGCGCCTTGTCGATGAGGTCTTGGGGGATACCGTTGTCGGAAGCCCGCATCATGTCTTTAAGCGCGTCGGCCGAAGCGTCCAGCCTGTCGTCGACCTTTATTTCTCTGTCCGCGGCGAATGCCGCGGTACTCATGGAACCGGCGATTGCCAGAACCCAAACATAGTGTTGTAGATTTGTTCTCACAGAATTCGTCTCTTTCGTCTTTCGTTTTTTGAAGCCAGGACTTCGTGCCGTCCCGGCGATTGCTGGGAATCCGTCAACCGATGTTGATTGAAATATACACGCCAGGGTGGACGGGGTCGCACAGGAAATATCCCCCGTTCAAGTAGTCAACATAAACGTCGTCGGTGTAGAGCCACGCCACCGGCCACGGGTCAACTACGTTGAACCAATAGCCGCCGTATGAAAAACGTCCCGGCCCGTTGGCAAATTCGGAACGGTTCACGTGAAACCGGTGAGCGCTGCCAAAACTGGAGCGGAACTTAGCTTGGGGAATGCTTCCACGGCCTGCGGTTGGCTGGGCT
The DNA here is from genome assembly GCA_963747945.1 of Bryobacterales bacterium. Lineage (GTDB taxonomy): Bacteria > Acidobacteriota > Terriglobia > Bryobacterales > Bryobacteraceae > Palsa-89. Next base: position 85,472 of record CAVVHB010000016.1, on the reverse strand, counting down.
CCCCGGCTGGCCTGCTGCTGGTGCTGAGCCAACTGAGGTTCCTTTGCCGGTTTCGCCTGCCGCTGATGCTGAGCCTGCTGTGATTGCTTGGCCGGTTTGGCCTGTTGCTGGTGTTGTGTGGGCTTGGCTTGTTGCTTCTGCTCAGGTTGCTTCTGCTCAGGTTTCTCCTGCTCGTGTTCCTGCGCGCAGGCGGGAACAACGGCTGCGGGAAGCGCGAGCAGAACCACCGTAGTTAGGATTGTAGTTAATTTCATGATGTTGCCTCGATTCGATTCAACTAAAGCGGAAAGGACTTTGGGGGCGACTCGACCTTATCCGGTCATATGACCGCTGGTGGTCTCCAGGCCGAGTGCGAAGGGGAGTGAGCCGTAGTGGGCGTGCCTTAGTGGAAGGCGCCCACCATGTAGGCTACGAGTAGAATGACCAATATGGTGCCGACTCCAATGCCAGCGCCTCCGCCGTAGCCCCAGCGGCTATGGCCATAGTACCCGCCGCCGCCTCCTAAAACCAACAACAATACAATGATCAGCAGTATCAACATTGTGAATCTTCCTTTCTTATGGACATTCGCTGGCCGCCCATTTGGGCGGAAGGTGCAGGATGCACTGCGCGGAGCCGGGTTCCCTATTTCTCCAAAACCGCTTCCACCTGGCCGATTTTCTTTTGGATTTTGCCGGCGAGTTTTTCAGTTTGGCCCTGGGCTGTCAGGCGGGGATTGTTCGTGAGCTGTCCCGCTTTCTCTTTCGTCTTGCCCTTCAATTCATGAAGCTTGCCCTTAATTTGATCGTTCGTGCTTGGTTTCATGTGTCTTCTCCTGTTTTCTTTTCGAGTCCGCGTACGGAGCCGGTGCATTCACGTCTTACACGTGGGAACTGGGCAATCCGATACCCAACCACCAGACCGAGCGAAGATCGCGCGCCTGGGATGGGATTAGCAGCCCGTGTCAAAACCGTCTCCCTAATGGTCGCGGCTCTGTAACGCGATGAGTCCAATGAGGCGCCCGCGTCAGCAAGCGGTCTTTTCGGACTTTCGACACGGGATCGCAAATCTTCCGTGGCACGGAATCCGTCTTGCCGGCAGCCAGATTGTTCGCCACCCATTCCGGCAGAATTTCTATTGCGCCGCAACCGCGGCCGCTGGCTTGTCCGCGCTAGCTTCACTGGAGGAGGCAATATCCTGGGCGCCCGTGTGCTTTAAGAGATCCTTGGCGCGCGCGATCTTCTCGGATGTATCGCAGTGAACGGAAAGCAAAACTCCGCCCGCTTTGATGTGTCCTTCGTAGCGCTTCGCTTCGTACTCAGGGATTCCCATCCCAACCAGCGCGCCAATGACGCCGCCGACAGCGCCGCCTGCGCCCATTCCCGCCAGTGCGGCGATGATCGGACCGGCTGCAATAAACGGACCCACTCCGGGAATCGCAAGAACCCCAATGCCGGCCAGCAATCCCAGAGTTCCACCGATCACTCCGCCGGTTGTGACTCCAGCGGCCGTTCCTTCCGGCGCTTTCGTGCTCTTGTCGTGCGCAAAGTCTTTCGTTCCCTCATTGTCCGGAAGCAAAACCGAGATATCGTCGTTCGAGTACCCGGCCGCCAGGAGGTCGTCGACGGTCCGTTCCGCTTGCTTTGCGTTTTGGTAAATACCAAAAACTGCTGTCTTTTTTCCTGCCATGATCTGTCTCCTTATGAATGTCGATTACAACTCGTGATTCCTACGCATTCACGCCACATTGTGCATGTGGGGGCCCATCCGCGCCTGCCATGGTACACGCGGGTTGCGCGCCCGTCCGCACCGACCAAGCGCGGTCAAGTGACCATATATGGTTACTGGGCCTTAGGATGTCCCGAGCCCGGGGCAGTAGTGCCCTAATGCCGCTTACTTACGTGCGCGGTTCAGTAGATTCCGCATGCTACGGAACCGCGACCGTGAGAAGTGCCCTTGACGATCTGGGGGAAGCCGGTTATATTATCCCTAGATCCTCTATGGGAAAGGCAATCACACCCAATCTCCTGCAGGGCACACTGGATCTGCTGATCCTGCACTCGCTACAGCGTGGCTCGTTGCATGGCTATGCCATCGCGCAGACCATTCATGTACTGTCGGACGAAGTACTCAGGGTGGAGGAGGGTTCGCTCTACCCGGCGCTTTACCGGCTGGAACTGGACGGCGCCATTTCCGCAAAATGGGGCGTGTCGGAGAATAACCGGAAAGCGAAGTACTATTCGATCACCGCCAAGGGCAAAAAGGCCGTGGCGGCTGAACAGCAGACTTGGGATCGCCTTTCGACAGCCGTTCAGCGCGTGTTGGCGAGGTAGGTCCCGTGTTGGCAAGGTAAGTAAAGATGCGTCGCGCTTTCCTCAAACTCTTGCGCCGCAGGCGGATGGAAGTGGATCTGGAAGCCGAACTGGCGCTACACCGCGATCTCTCCGCGGCCCAGGGCAACCCGATTCCCCTGGGGAACACCACGCGGATCGCTGAGGAATGCCGCGATTTGCGGCGGTTCACGTTCGTCGAGAATTTCTGGCGCGATGTGGTATACGGTGCTCGCGGGCTGCGCCGGACCCCCACGCTGACGCTGAATGCAGTGCTTTCCCTTGCAATTGGGCTGGGAGCGAATATTTTGATTTTCTCCGTGGCCGCCGACTTCCTGATGACCCAGCCGTCGGTCACCGACCCCGGGTCCCTGGTTTACGCACGCGTCGGAGGCAGTACCGATGCCAGCAAACAAGTACTCGATTTTGTTCGGCAAAGCGGCGCGTTCCTCGACGTTGCGGGGATCAACGAAATGGGATCTATCAACTGGAACGATGGGCAGGAGACTCGGCGAATTTCGAGCGCGGTTGCCAGCAAGAATTTCTTCACCGCGGCCGGCGTGCCCGTAGCTTACGGAAGAGGGATTCTTCCTGGCGACCCTGACGAAGTGGTAGTGCTCAACCATCGTTTCTGGCGCACTCATTTTGGGGCCAACCCCGGCATCGTCGGCCGAAGGATCCAGCTAGACGGGAAAGCGTACACCGTGGTTGGGATTCTGCCGTCCGGCCATCGAACCATGCTGGGCTTCGGAATCGCACCTGACGTGTATGTCCCGCGGTACCTCGATGACACGCCGCTTGCGATGTACATACGGCTCAAGCGGGGCATGTCCGTGGATCAGGCCCGGGCTGCGCTGGTGATTGTCGCAACGCGCCTGGACACCGCTATTCACGCGCCCTTCAAGTATTCGGATGGAGTGAGCGCAACACCGGTGGTTGGTGTCGCGCGGCTGGCGGGCTTTAGCGGCGCTGTGGCGGCCGTGTCTGTCTTCTTCGCCATTCTCTTTGTGATTGTCGGTTTGGTCTTGCTGATTGCGTGCGTAAATGTTGCCGGGCTTCTGCTGGCGCGCGCCTCCCAGCGAAGAAGGGAAATCGCCACTCGTCTGGCGCTCGGCGCCAGCCGCACCAGGCTAATACAGCAGTTGCTAGTGGAGAGCTTGTTGCTTTCGCTTCTGGGGACCGCGTGCGGATTCGGTCTGGCTCAAACAATTTCGGCGGTGCTCTCGCGAATTCAGTTGCCCACGCCGATACCGGTTCATCTCCAGGCCGCTCTCGACCTGCGGGTAGCGCTTTACGCGGCCATACTCGCTTTCGGGACAACTTTGGCGTGTGGACTCTTGCCAGCCCGCCAGGCCGTGAAGGAATCCATTGCACCGGATCTGCGGGAACAGCGGCAGCGGGTGCGCCGCAGCTTGGTGATCGCTCAGATCGCGCTTTCCCTGATCGTACTGACGGCGGGACTTCTTTTCCTGCGCAATCTCCTGCGCTCGGCAGCCATCAGCCCTGGATTCGATGTAGGGCACACCATCCGCGCCGCCGTGAACTTACCACCTGTCGCGTTTGCAAATTCCCAACGCCGCAGCGTGTATATCGAGCAGGCGATCCGAAAACTGGATGCGATTCCTGGCGTAGAGAGCGCTACCGCGGCACGGGCCATTCCGTTCATAGATGCGGTAGGAGTTTTGGTTCCCACTACCTTCGCCGGTACTGGGGAGAAAGTGAACACGCAATTCTACTGGAATGCGATCACGCCCGAGTTTTTCGAGGCAATGAATATTCCGATTCTGGAGGGACGTACCTTCGTCCCGGCCGATCGCACGGGAGAACGGGTCGCCATTGTCAATCGAGCCTTCGTCGAGCGTTATCTGGCAGGACGAACTCCACTGGGAACGGCGTTTTCGTGGGCAGGCAGTAACGCAACGTATCGCATTGTCGGTGTAGTGGCCGGCACCAAGAACGAAACCATCGGTGAGGGCGACCGGCCTCAGTTGTATCAATCACTCGCACAGGTATCGGATGCCGGGATCGGACTTCCAACCCAGCTTGAGTTTGTCATTCGCACCGCCCTTCCACCAGAAGCGGAGTTAGAGCCGGTCCGCGAAGCCCTGCGGCGCGTGGAGCCCGCGGCCGGATTGGATGTCGCGACCATGGCCTCCAGCATAGGCTTCGCTTTCCTGCCGAGCCAGATTGGTGCGTCACTTTTGGGATCGGCCGGTTTGCTGGGACTGATATTGGCCACCATCGGACTATACGGAATCATGATTTATTCCGTGTCCCGTCGTACTCACGAAATCGGCGTCCGCATGGCACTCGGCGCGACACGCGGGGATATTTCCCGAATGATCTTGCTCGATTCGGCAAAGCTTGTCCTGACCGGATTGGCGATCGGGGTCGTAATCGCTGTCTTCGCGACCAGGCCGCTTGCCATGTTCCTGGTGCCGGGTCTGGGGGCTTTGGACCCACTCACCTTTTTCTTAGCGCTATCCATGGTTGCAGCAATTGCGCTGGTTGCGAATTGGGGACCGCTGCGCCGTGCTTTGGTGGTGGACCCGGTAGCCTCGCTGCGATATGAATAAGCGGGACTACTGGGCAATCAGGTGCGCCGCATCTTTTTCATTTTCCTGACACACGAACTCTATTAACTCCGTGTTGAGCATGATGCGGTGGTTCACTTTGACGGTCCAGGGCTTGGTATAGGCTTTCGGATCGTCGACTGTGATTTCAATTTCCATGTTCCCGTAATTCACGCGCCGGAACCGCTCGGTCATTTTTCCGGATTCGGTGAGCGGGCTTCCCTCGACATCCAGCCATACGTCATCACGAAAGCCGCTGGTCTCCACCACCAGCGTGTCACCGTCCCATTTTCCACTGGAGTAGCCGTACCACCAGGGATCTGCATCCTTCGCGGGCAATGGCCGCCCGTCTGTGAAGATCTGCCGGACACCTGCGTTCGCTTCGTACAAGATCACGATCAATCCGGGAGTCTGGATGATCTTCCTGGGCTCTGGATGCGTGTGCAGTTGCATCAGGCCGATGGGCAGACAACGGGCGTCGGGATTGTCCTTGTTGTTTTGAGCGACACGCTGGCTGCGAAGGTCCGCCGCCCACGGCTGGAACGGCAGGCCATCCTTGAGCGTGGAGCCTATATCAAAGAATTGAAGCAGCCCAGGAACGCGCACGCCGATACCGGGGGACCTGGCGCCTGCGGCAGGCGGGGTCCCTGGCCGCGCATCCGGGCTATCGACAAACCTCCAGATCCCGGAGAAGTCCGGTTTGCCATCCGGCGTTCTCGGAGTGGGCCCGGTAAGGTTCGGCTTTCCGTCAGCCGCTTTCGGAACTCCCGCACTGGGGTAAGCCGGCCACTGTGCGAAAAGTCCTGAAGACGCCGACGCCAGAAGCATTGCCGCGGCGCCGAAAAGCTGTCCGAAATTGACGGGCCTGCTCATCGAAGGCACCACTCAAATTACTCTGGGACGAAGCGCCTGTCAATCGTGGGAGGTCTTCGTTCCGACGATCAAAGCAGAGGACGAGCATGCGCGGCGCTTTATGGGGATTTACGGCCTGCAAATGTTTGAAGGGTTGGCTCAATTTCCCCCTGCCGGCCATCCGAGTCCGAGGCAGGTCAGTTTACGATGTCGGCGATGCTCCAAACCGATTCAGCGTAGCCTTCAAGAGCGCGGGAGAACATCGGACGTCGTTTTTCGAAGGCGGTGGATGGCAGACGCAAGGCCCACCAGACCTCGTGTCGCGGCTTCGCCGAGCACGCCTGCCTGAAGTTTCTGAATGCCGCCGGACGTCACGTCAGCGGTCCTTCTTGTGGAGATCCACCCGGGCGGGTCCTTTTCGAGACGAAAAAAAAAGGGCTCAGAGCTGTTATCCTCTGAGCCCTTGGTCTACCTGAACAACCCGGTCAGAACGTCAGCTTGGCGCTGAACTGCGCTTGCCGGGCCACATCGGGAATGCCCCCGCTTCCTACCAGTGAAGTGATCGCGGCGCCCGTGGGGACGTAGCAGGGTGAGGTGGGGCTATACGTTGTTGTTGGGCCGCAGCCTTGGCCCGCGTTGATGATCGTGGAGGCCGGAGGCGAGAAGTTCGGATGGTTGAAGACGTTAAAGAGCTCTCCCCTGAGCTGCAGGGTCATCCTCTCGTTGATCCTGGTCATCTTCGTCACGGAAATATCCGTCTCCGCATAACCGGGCCCGCGCAGCACGTTCCTTCCCAGATTGCCGACCGTCCCATACTGCGAGGGCGTAAAGCAGGCTTCATTGAACCAATTGGATGGGGACCGGTTCGCATAGATATTGCAGCCGCCCACGTAGTTCGGGCGCTCATCATCGAAAAAGTTCCCCGTATCCATCTGGTCGCCTTCGCCAAGCGAGAACGGAATCCCGCTACGCCAGGACGTAATCCCGCTCACCTGCCAGCCTTCCTTCCACCGGTTGCCTTTGAACGGAAGCATGTAAACCGCGTTGGCCGTGATGTTGTTGCGGATGTCATAGCCGCAGTTGCCTCTATCCGCATTCCAGTCATAGGGGTTGGTGATGGAGGAGGACACGTTGTTGCCACCGAGGCCAGCATACGCGTATGAGTTGTCGATGCAGTGCGACCAGGTATAGGAGAACTGGTAAACCAGATTCGCCGATGCCCGGTGCGTGAGCCCCACCTGCAGCGCATTGTAACTGGAATAGCTGGTGGGCGCGATAAGATCCTGTGCGCCCAAGGACGGAACGGGCCGCGGATTCACTGCGCAGGGCCCGGTGAGGCCGCATGGGGCGCCATTATTGGTCGCCAGGTAGTCCACTCCGTTAATTACCGTCGCTGCCGGCGGGTTGTAATCGTGGAACGCCAGCAGGTGAACGCCGCGCGTCCCCTGATAGCCCACTGTCAACAGGTTGCCCCAGCCCAGGTCGCGCTGGATGCTGAGAGTGTATTCGAGCGAATACGGCGTGGTGTTTGTTCCGTAGTATGTGCCCGTTCCCTGACTCAGCGAAGGAATCGCGGCGCCGACGAAAGGCTTTGGCCAGTTCGGATCGGGTGTGAAGAAGAGCTGGATCTCAGTGTCATACGGCGGGGTTGACGCGTAGGCGGACGAGAAATCGTAGGTGGTGTACGGATCGTGGAAAATCCCGAATCCGGCGCGCAGCGAAGTCTTGTGGTCGCCGAAGACATCCCATGCCAGGCCGGCCCGCGGGTCGAAGTTCTTGTTAGCCGGATTGTTCTGGTAAGCATGCGGCACGTTCACGTAATTGGGTAGGAAGGGCGGCCCCACAACGTTGTAGAAAAGGTTGTGGACCTCGATGGGATCGGTTTCCCAGTCGTAGCGCAGACCAAAATTGAGCGTCAGCCTGCTGCTGATTTTCCAGTCATCCTGGAAGTACGGCTGGACAGCATCGTAGCGCTCGGCCCGATAGCCATTGGTTCCGCCATTTGGAGCGCTCTGAAACAGGAATGGATTGCCCGTCAGGAAGGCCTGAGCGGCCGACGATGTACCGGCAATCCCGCCCTGAAATACGTAGAACCCATTCCAGGCAAGCTTGTCGTTCGGGTTTAACTGTTGCCGCTGGAACATGAGGCCCATGCGCAGGGTGTGGGAACCCTTGATCCAGGTCAGGTCCTCTTTTTCCGTAAACTTGTTCTGCTCATACTGGAAGGGGGTGGGGACGGACGACCCCAGCGCGGTGAGATTCGGAACCATTATATCCGCGTCGTCTCGCGAGGGAGTAAATAACTGCAGCGCCGCGTGTTGCGTCGGCTGAGTCTCCCAGGTGATCGGCCGCGAGAACGATGCGGTGAACTGGTTGATCACGTTCGGCGAAAACACATGGCGTTCATTCATGGTGAAGAACTGGTTGTGGGTGTTGTCATAGAACGGCCAGAGGCCGAGGCCGGAATACGTGGTGCGGCTGCCGAAATCGGCCTCGTAACGCGCGAAGAACGCGTCTTTGTCGGAAATGTTCCAGTCGATGCGGGCCACGCCGAAATTCTCGGGTGATGTCTGCGCACCTATGTAATTGTAGACGCCGATCTCGGGGTTGCCCTGGAACAATCCTCCGTTGGGAGCCGGGTAAAGAGCCAGCATTGCGGCCGACGCCGGATTGACCACGCAGGGGGTGCTGCAATTGTCCGTCACATATCTTGCGGTCGGCACGTAATTGATATACGTCGTATCCAGCACCTGCTGAACTCCCTCATAGTTCATGAAGAAAAAGACCTTGTTCTTCTTGATCGGGCCCCCCAAAGTTCCGCCGAACTGGTTTCTGCGGAACGGAGGTGCGGAATCGCCGGGGTCGAAAAAGCCGCGGGCGTCGAGATCGCTGTTGCGCAAGAACTCATAGGCCGACCCGTGGAATTCGTTGGTGCCAGATTTGGTCACAGCGACAATAGCGCCGCCGTTACCCGCATACTGCGCGCCGTAAGTGCCGGTCAGCGTCTGGAACTCGGCGATGGCGTCGATACCGAGCGATGTGCCGGTCACGTCGGCGCCGGCGTTGCGCTGCCACCAGTTCAGCACGTCTTCGCCGTCCAGCATGTTGGAATAGCCTTCCGGCCGTGTACCCGAGATCGAATAAGCGTTGGCGACCGAAGTCAGCGCGCTGCTTCCGCCCGCTGGATAGCTGGTAACGCCAGGCGCGAGCAGAATCAGTTGTTCCCAATCGCGGCCGTTCAAAGGCAGTTCGCGCATCTGGGTCTGATTCACCAGCGAGGAGACCGCGGCGCTGCTGGTCTCAACCTGGGTGATTTCGCCCGAGACGTTGACGCTCTCAGTGGCTTGACCCAGCGCAAGGTGGAAGTCGATGACGAGATCGGCGCCGACGGTCAGAGTGACTCCTGAACGCACGGAAGTCTGAAAGCCCGTCTTGGTTACCGTGATGTCGTAGGTGCCGATTCCCAACTGGGGCACTGTGTAGCGGCCCTGACTGTCGGTGGTTGCCGTCTCTGTAGCTGAGGTGGCGGTGTTTTTGATTGTGACCGGAGCGCTGGGTATGGCGGCGCCGGATGGGTCGCTTACGCGTCCCGAAATAGAAGTGGTTGCTGCCTGTCCATATACGTTGCCCGTGACTGCCAAGAACGAGAAACAGAACACCAAAGCAATGTACAGAACGTCGCGGTTCCGCAGACTTCTCATCAAGTTTTGCTCTCCTTTATCATTCCCTGGGGGATGGGATGTCCCCCCAGTGCGAGTCTCAGTTCTGTGGAGTTTATCACTGTTCGAGATCGGTGTCCACAATGTTGAGCATATGATAGATACGGGCCCAAGCGCGCTTCTTGTACTGGTGGTATTTCAAACCTGGGAGTTGAGCGCGGCCGTCTTTTCAGGCCTGGTGACCGCGGTGGCCATCGAATGTACGATGAAGGATACCACTCGGCTGGTGGCGTGCTTACTGCCAAGAGTTTCGCCGAAAGGGGCAAGCTATGATGATTCGAGAACACACATTTTTTCTGACTGCGACAATCCTATCGAGCTTATTCGCGACCTCCGCGCCTGCTTTCGGGCAATGGCTTCACTACGAGAAGAAGAATGTTCCGCGCTTGCCGGATGGCAAAGTGAACATGACCGCTCCGGCTCCCAAGCAGGCCGACGGCAGGCCCGATCTTTCCGGCATTTGGCTGGGTGACCAATGGAAACCCGCCGGAGCAAGACCCAATCCTCCGTCGCGCGAAGTCCATACTTCGAAGATGCTGCCCGCCGCGCAGAAAGAATTCGACGCGCGCATGGCAAACCATATGCTGAATGATCCGAAGGTTCGCTGTCTGCCCAATGGCGTGCCGCATGCCAACACCGAGCCCTATCCTTTCGAAATCATCCACACTCCGGAAAAGACTCTCATCCTCTACGAGATGTACTCACTCCGGCGTCAGATCTTCACCGATGGACGGAAACTCCCGAGCGACATCAAGCAATTCACGCCTACCTGGATGGGCTATTCCGTGGGACGCTGGGAAGGTGATGAGTTCGTGGTTGACACCACGGGTTTCAACGACAGGGTTTGGCCGATTGATATGGGGGCCCACCCTTCTTCGGATGCCTTGTTTGTGACCGAACGATTCAAACGTGTCGATTTCGGCCACATGGACCTGAACGTGACCATCGACGACCCCAAAACGTACGAGTCCAAATGGACGCAGCCATACCGTTACACGCTGCTTCCAGACACCGATCTTCTGGAGTTCATCTGCGAGAACAACCCGTCTCCGCTGCATATGGTGGGGAAATAGAACCGCCCTTCATTGCACTGGCAGTAGTCAATCGTCTAACAGCCTGTATCGAAAATCCGAAAAGACCGCTTGCTTACGCGCGCGGCTCACTGGACTCATCTCGTTACAGAGCCGCGACCGTTAGGGAGACGGTTTCGACACAGGCTGCTAACGCACAGTTGCTGAAGGCTTCCTCAGTGAGTAACGGGTGTTGGGAGGATACTGCCGATACTATTTCAGGGGTGGACGCCCCTCCATTAACATCGGTGAGGAGAATGGTCTCGATGGGAACGCCGGGCTGACCTCCCACACTGGTGAACAAGCTGACATCGAGATTAGGGGCTTCAATTCCTGACGGATCTGGGATGAACTGGAGGTCCAGATCTATTCCGTCGAGCGTCGCGGAAAATGTTGGTTGGAATTCATTTGCCACAGTGGCGCCTTGATTTGGAGGTGGATCGTGTCGGGGAGAAATTCCCCCACCAACTGTGACTCCAGGAAAGAGAATCGAGTTGAGTGGTCAGAAACTATGAACCAGGCTTTCGGGCTAATATGTTTGTGGTGTCCAAGACTTTCAACGGAGGAGCTTTCATGAAATTGAATTTGATTCGCGTGATTCTAGCCTTGGCGACTGTATTGACACTCGCTGGCGCACCACAGGCTTCCGGAAAAGCCGACGCCAAAGCGTCCAGCGCCAGCGCTGCTAAGCCCGTTCCTGCCGCCGACCTGCTGGATATAAATTCCGCCACTGCGGACCAGCTGGAAGGACTGCCTGGCATCGGCAAGGCCTACAGCGCAAAGATCATCGCAAATCGCCCTTACAAGGGCAAGAATGAGTTGGTCTCCAAGAAGATCATACCGGCGGCTACCTACGCCAAGATCAAAGACAAGATCATTGCGAAGCAAAAATAGGGCGCCGCATCTTGAGATGTCGCTCGCCCATCGCGTTGAGGAACACATATGGGGCAGCTGCTCGTCGAGTCGACGCTCGCGGCTACGCCTTACTCTTCACGAGTAACACCACGCCACCGATAGCGAGAACCGCTCCCGCGAGCGGGCCATAGGGAACGTTGTGTTCTTTATCTCTGCTCGCATGGATCGGTCCAACATCCAGGACTTTCTCCCTTGTTTGGAAGCCGAAGGCACCCCATATCACAACTCCGATACCAACCACGATTAAAACTATCGCTGCTGTCTTCATTAACAATGTCCTTTTTACAACCCTGGACAAGCCTCGCGTCAATTTTACGGGTCACCCAATGCCCGATCGAAGGGAGCGAGTAAGAACCAAGGCTCGATGAATACTGAGCGTGTAACTAGCAGTTATCGGGCCGAAGTCTCACTGGGCTTGCCTGGGTACCAGGCGCAGGGTCGGCGTGAGCGATCAGGACGTCGCAAAACTCTACCGGGAGTTTCTCCTCCAGCTCCTCGCCGTTAATCAACTTGTGCAGCCTTTCCTTTTTCGAGTGCAGCGCTGCGCGGGTCTGCTGCTCGGAGTTAGAATCAAACAGTTATGTCACGATTCCGCGCCGGCCTGCCGGTGATTTTACGTAGCGCCGCAGTCTTTTCGCTATTGGGGATGGCCTGCGCGAGCGGTTGGGCGCAGGAGACGGCGCCGGATCCCTGGGCGCAAGGCGAAGTGCTGCAGCCGGGCGAGCTTGCGAAAGCAATCGAATCCGGGAAGGCGCCAATCATATTGTCTGTGGCATTTCCGGTCTTGTACAAAGGCAAGCACATTGTACATGCGATCAACGCAGGTCCAACATCGAAGCCGGAGGGAATCGAAGCGCTGAAGAAAGCCGTGGCCAAGCTGCCGAAGGACACCGATCTGGTGATCTATTGCGGCTGTTGCCCGATGCTAAAATGCCCCAACATCCGGCCCGCCTATCGTACGCTCAAGGAACTGGGCTTCAAGCGAATACGCGTGTTGAGTATACCTACTAACCTACACACCGACTGGGTGAGCAAAGGCTATCCGGCGGAGGGTTCTGGCGCGTCAAACTGAACCTATTGCTCCGCTTGGGTTGCCGCAAGGATCGGCATTGCGCAGCGTTGTGAAACAGCATCCCCACAAAAGCCCCCACACTCTGCCTAGGTGTGGCGTTTCCCGGGGAACTGGGTGGGTTGTAAGTCTTTGATGAAAAGTTTGGCTCCTCAGGTAGCACTCGAACCTACAACCCTTCGGTTACAGCCGAACCGGAGAGCGAAGCCATGCGACACTGTGCGAGTAAAAATACGCTCCGCAAGCATCCGAAGAGGAGTCTGTTAGCATCGCTTTGAGAGCAGAGTAGTTACAAAACTAGTGACAGAGCATCGCGAGCGTGAAAGGGCTTTTTCAGCAACCTGGTAGGGGACGACTTCGAAGTGGCGACTGCCTACACACTTTCGGATGTGACGACTTACGCCGCCGAGTCCTTCGGTCGATTCTTGCTGCCTGGAGGACGGCCCCGCCGCTTGATTTGCGACATCCAGGCTGGCGGACGCCCACGCCTTTTGCCGCGGTCGCGAGCCAATCGTTGTAGGGTCATAATCGCTTCGTCGAGCTGTTCCCGCTCCACCTTCATCTCGACGAGCATCTTGTTAATGTCCATTCATCTTCTCCCGAAAACCTTGACCGCGAGATCATCTCTCGTTCGGAAAAGGCAACACAACTGCTGATTCTGTAATAAACTCCGTGACGTACTTTTTCATCTTTAAAGCTCCTTGTTGGCTTAGAGATTTACTATCTTTTTCCCGATTCGAGCGGGTTTCCGAGTTTGTGTTGGGTTTCCTTCTGAGCGGTTACGCGTGACGCGAGGGCAACTCGTCACGAAAGTGCGGTTTGAAAGATTGAACCACGTTTCCTCTCCTGCCCCACGCGCGCGATTCACGTATTTAATCGTTCTGGATTTTGGGCTCTCGGCGATATGCTCTGTCTTTCAGCCGGTGTTTTAAACCGTTCCTCAGTCTTGCGCGCTATCGCTTCAACCGCGAGGGCGTCGCTCAAAAAGTGATTGGATGCTTGGACGCCCCTCTGGTCGCCTTTCGCGGGCGGCTGGCAATGCAGCACCTTCATTTCCTATGAAACACCAGCGGCAACAGAGGGGCATCTACTAAGGGGATGGATTACGTGTGAATCGGGTTGCAGCGTAGGCGTTACGTGTAGCAGACTGGCGGACCCCTTGAGCCCAAACCATGTCGCCAGCCGAAGAGGAAGTCCTGTTCTTGTGTGGGAGAGTGGATAAACGGGGAGCAAATCCAGATGGGGCGTATTGTCGCGTGACAATACCCGCCATTCGCCTCGACACTCCTGGAGGCCCTCAAGGAAGACTTTCCTGGTCAGCGGGCTGTTTGTTCCGGCAGCGGACGGAAGCCGGAACAGATCGAGACAAACCTTGCTATTCTCGACTTTGCCCGTAGAGATTGGTGCTGGCCGCGCACTGCGTTAAAAGGTGCGGCGAATCGAGAATCGGTAACCCATTGGCCCTTCCATGGATCACCACAACGGTGTACATTTGAGTACATCCGAGTGGGAGTTCTCAGTGGGTGTTCTCGGCTTGTCTTTGCCTAGAGGATCGCTTTGGGGAATGGGAACTCCCTCGGGCCCGGCAATGCAACGCCTACGGTTATATACGGCTCGTCAAGGCTGCTGATCGATTGGCCGAACCCCGATAATGAAATATTCCGTTTCGCCAAAACAGGAGCTGGGCACTCCCTTGTGCTGCTCGTAAGTCAGCGCCACTCGCTGACCAGCGGTCTGCTCGATTTTCCGAGCCGTTGCGTCGTTCCGCACGCTAAACTGGAAGATCTGTGGGGCCGTACCTGGCACCGTCGTCATAGCTAGTTCACCTTCCCACGTCTTGCAGATCCAGCCCTTCTTCGAAATCTTCTGGATGTAGCCCGATCGCTCGCCGGACGAATAGACATAGTGAAGTGCCGCCCACGTGTATAAAGTAATCAAAGCCGCTGGAAGGAGAAGAAATAGCATAATCAACCGGAATCTCCAGTTTTGGTTCTTCGGGCCGATGTCGCGTGCGGACACTTCAGCGGTGCGGTACATTGAACGCTCGCTTCCCTCCCACCGCGTGAGACGCGACGCCAACGCACTCCGGCTCATAGAATTTGCTCACGGTCAGGCAAACCCGTTGTCCGGCATTAGAACAAACAACCCGCCAACACGAAGCTTCTCGCCGGCTTAACCGCCAACGATATATTCCGCATGATCGCGACACGAAGTTCTGCGCATCGTTTCAGTCGGTGCCGGTGGCGGGCGGCGTGAAAGCCATTTCGCTTCCGGCCAGAAGCCCGAATCTGAAAGCTTTTGCGCAACCCGGAAGCTGGCCATAAACCCAAACAGCGCGGCCGCACCGTTGAGCGTCGCCACCGGCTCGGAGGTCTACTGAAGTACTATGGCCGCGCCGCGATGAATTATTTGACTTTACGACTACCAAAACAACGGATTGAAGTTCAGATCGATTGTAGTTGGAACAGCCGATACAAAACGGCTCGATGGTTCCGTCCGCTCACGGCGAAAATTAGGTCATATATCTTACCGATCAAGCCGAACATGGAATTGTTCTTGTTGCTTTGGTACCAAGTACTCGCACACCCTAAGCCATCGGCGTTGCTGAGGTTTTTTTCCATCTACGGCGCGGGATTCGGAATCGGCAGATATGAAAATGAGCCGTCTCGTAATCTCCCTGCTTTTCGTTGTACTGTCCCTTGCTTCGCCTGTCGCGACGTACGCACAAACGAGCAGCGCCAATGCCGGAATGGTCCGCGGATCGGTGTTAGATCCTTCCGGCGCGGCCATCCGGGGCGCGACCGTGGAAATCCAGAACCCCGTTTCTCACTATGACAAGAGCGTCCAGACCGACGCACAAGGAAACTTCGAATTCGATAACGTTCCGTTTAACAATTATCACCTGACTGTTTCGGCGAAAGGGTTTCAGGGCGGCGAACAGGATGTCAACGTGCGTTCTCCTCTCCCGGTGGAAGCCACGATCTCCATGACGATCGGCGAGGCGACGACAAGTTTGACAGTAACATCAGGAACCGATCTGGTGGAGACCGACACAACCACGCACACCGACGTGGATCGGGAGCTTTTCGACAAGCTGCCTCTGGAAAGCCAGTCCTCGTCCCTCAGCTCATTGGCAACGCTCGCCTCTCCGGGGACTGCGGCCGATTCCAATGGCCTGTTTCACGGTCTGGGCGATCACGCCTCCAATTCTTTTTCCATCGATGGCCAGCCGATTACGGATCAACAGAGCAAAGTCTTCTCCAATCAGCTTCCCATCGACGCCGTCCAGTCCATGGAAGTGATTGAAGGTGCGCCTCCCGCCGAATATGGGGGAAAGACCAGTCTGGTGCTCGTAGTGACCACTCGCTCGGGCCTAGGGGCTACCAAGCCGCACGGAGATATTACTGCTTCGTACGGCACTTTTGGAACCACCAACGACGGCTTCGATCTTTCCTATGGAGGACAAAAGTGGGGCAATTTCATCTCCGCCAACGGTCTGGATACAGGCCGCTTCTTGGATGGTCCGGAGTTCCAGGTTTTCCACGATCATGGCAACGAGGAGAACATATTCGACCGGGTGGATTTCAAGCTCTCCGACGAGGACTCGATCAATCTCAATCTGAGCTTCACCCGCTCCTGGTTCCAGACTCCCAATTCCTACGACGCTCAGCTTGCAACGGCCTGGAACGGCGAGGTGGTAAATAACGGCGGCCTCGGTCCTGATGGTTTACCTGTCGGGTCCGCCGATCAGCGCTCGAAGATCAATACCTTTAACATTGCACCGGTGTGGACTCGTCTCATCAACCCCAAGACCGTGTTGACCGTTGGCGCTTTTGTGCGGCAAGATCAATATGACTATTACCCGAGTGCCAATCCCTTCGCCGACTTGACGCCCGATCCCGGTTTTGCAGGCGTCGGCCAGAGCGCCAGCGTCGGTCAGTATCGCCGGCTGATGAATCTGGGCGCCCGATCCAGCGTCTCCTATGTGAGCGGCATCCATAACATCAAAGTCGGACTTCAGTATGAGCATACTTTACTGACGGAAAGGGATACCTTCGGCCTAGTGGATGCGACTGGGAACGCGCCTTGTCTGAATAGCAACCTCACCCCCGACACGAACCCCCTGCGGACTGACCCGGCTGACTGTACGGGCACACTGCTGCAGAACAATGGCCAAGGATTTTTTGCCAACGGGGATCCGGTACCCGCCTTCAATCCGATTCTCGCCTGTTACGACCTGACCAGAATGGCGCCGCTGCCAGGTTCCGACGGCTGCCCAAACGGCACCAGTGGCGAGTATACCTATCGTGGCCACGGCGATATCAAGGAGTTCGCATTTTACTTTCAGGACGCAATCAATGTCCACAACTGGACATTCAATCTGGGTCTGCGCATCGACCAATACGATGGGATCTCCAGCAAT
Source organism: Bryobacterales bacterium (assembly GCA_963747945.1). Classification (GTDB taxonomy): domain Bacteria; phylum Acidobacteriota; class Terriglobia; order Bryobacterales; family Bryobacteraceae; genus Palsa-89. The sequence continues at coordinate 68,542 of CAVVHB010000016.1, read as the reverse complement.
TGGCAACCGGAACCGCGCCTTGGTATTGCCTACAACATCAAGCCAACCAACACGGTTCTGCGGATCTCCTATGCGCGCACCATGGAGAGTCCTTTTAACGAAAACCTGGTGCTGGCGAGCCTGGGATGCAGCGACCCGGTAATCGTCGCGTTCCAGCAACTGGTTCCCGGCGGCGCTTGCGTGACAACATCGCCGCTGAATCCTGGCTTACGCAATGAATTCCATGCGGGCCTTTCGCAGGCGTTTGGAAAATACTTGGTTCTGGATGGCGAATATATCTGGAAGTACACCCACAATGCTTTCGACTTCAGCGTGTTAGCGAACACGCCGATCACCTACCCGATCGAGTGGGCCAACTCGAAAATTCCGGGATATGCAATCCGCCTCTCGATGCCCAACTTCCATGGGTTGACGGCTTTTATGGTGACATCCAGCGTGGCTGCACGCTTCTTCAGTCCCCAAGTCGCCGGAATTGGCGCCACTCCCGTTGGGTTTGGCGTATTCCGCATCGATCATGATGAAACCAACAATGCCACCGGCCACTTGCAATACCAGCCGTCGCAGAAGCTGCCGTGGTTCAGCTTCAACTGGCGTTTTGACAGCGGTCTGGTCGCTGGTCCCGTGCCATGCGCCGGGGGCGAAGCTTGCCCCAACGGACCAAATGGATCCGACACGGTGGTGGACGTCTCCAACCTCACGCCCGACCAACAGTTCGAAGGCGGGCTCTTCTGCGGGCCCGTGCACGCGACGCCGACGACACCGATCAACTCCAACGGCCTGTGCCCAGCGAACCTGTACGGTTCTAACCTGGTGTCCATCCCGGCTCCTGGCACCCAGAACAACGACCATAACCCGCAGCGCATCGCCCCGCGCAATCTCTTCGACATAGGCGTTGGACATGACAACCTCTTCCACTTCCACGGCGATAAATATAAGTTGAGTGCGCGCGTTACGGTGGTGAACCTGGCGAACTCTTACGTCCTATACAACTTCCTGTCCACGTTCAGCGGAACGCACTACGTGACGCCGCGCACGGTGACGGGAACGATCGGGTTCCATTTCTAGGTGGGATAGATTCGACGGCTATGGCCTACCCAAATCACTGAACCCATACTGCCTAGCTTGCCACCGCATTGCCCTTGGCCCATGCCCAAGCGCTAATGCGCCAATCGTCTTTGTACCTCCGAAGCGCAATTGTAAAGATCGCACCCGATTGGGTAACATGCTTGCCCTGTATTTTAAACGTCATGCTTGCAGGAACCACTACATACGCACTGTCGCCGGTAACATTGGCTTGCAATGGGGTGCCGATGGTGACGAAGTAGTCCGTCGCCCCTTCGTGCTCGGCGGCAACCAGCACATCCCTGTACCAATTCTCACATGCGGCATGGCCGCTCCACACGTGTGGCGCTAGTCCGTCGAGGATTGATCCGGGAACAGCGAAACACACCGCCATTTCCCTAACGTCACCTTTATTGAAGGCGTCGATGTAGTGGCGCACTGCGGTCACGGGATCTCTTGTTGGTATAGCCGGTGTCACGTCACTTTACTCCTTCAGAAAGGATTCTTCAGGGCGTGCTCCGGATGAATTTTATTTCACACCGGCAGAGTCGCAGGGTTGGTGCAAAAATTACCTATTTGCCAGGACCACATCGCTTCGGTGGCGTCTGGTGGTTTCGTCTGTCCGGAGGCTGCGCGATGAATTGATACCAACCGCTCATGACCGGTTTTGTGCGACTGAACTCAACCTGTTTATAAATAGATTTTGGAACTGTATCAAGTTCGCAAACCGTTACGGTTCTTAGCCAGACGAATCCCTATTTTCGAATCTGCCGGTTCTTTATGTTCTGACCACGGGGGCCCGTCAGCGACTATGCAGCATGGTTTTCGCGGTGGAAGGTGCGCCTCGCTCCAAGTTGGCGCACCTTGCGCTCTTGTTATTTCATATTCTGAACGAACGGATTTAGGCAGCGACTCCCGCTTTTTGCTTCAGGCTCTCGCGGATCAGTCGTTTCGTGCGTTCCGCAAACGCAGGTTTGTCTGCCAGGCAACTTTCGAGAAGTACGCCGACGGCAGGATGTCCCATCGCATCGGCAGCCGCAATCAGAGCGACGTATTCTCCCATCCTAAGGTGCATCAGTCTGCTTGCCTTGGCGAGAATGAACATGCGCCGTGCCGGCGGTGACTGGATTTCACTGATTTCTTTCCGGAAGTCTTCGAGAAAGATGTCGTGCAGCCGTCCATTTCCTTTCACCGACTTCTCGCCCATCAATCGGAAGCACTGGTCAAGTCTGCTCATGATTTGAGTGGAGATGAACTTACGCGCTTCAAGAGCCTCTTGGAGCTCACGGTCTTGGGCAGCCTGGCCCAATTCCTCGTATATCTTCTGGCTCCGTTCCGCGCCTTGCCGCAAATCGCTGAGCAACGCGACAAAAACTTCCTTCGGGGTTGTGATTGGCATAGTATAGGTTGACTCCTTTAGATTGCGACGCTGCTTCGAGTTCTCTTCGCAAGTCGCGCGCGATTGATTCTGGCTGTCTTACTTCAGACTTATTACTTTTGGGCTCACTTCGTCATCGGCCACAACTGCCATAGATGCCTCTTGAGACTTTCGGCTGGCGCCTTCACAGCGTGGCAGCGAGCGACTACTGAACGGACTCAAAGCAGCGGCGCAAACTAAAGTCAACCGCAACCCATGCCAATCCACAACCCCGAAATCAAGCCTGAACAACGGTTAAGAGGAGTTTCCAAGGAAATAAACAAATAAACTGCATATCAATAAACCGCATCTTAGGTGTCGAATGGTTACGATTGCCAACGGTTGCGATTATGCCTCGAATCTCATCAACATAGAGAAAGGACTTACGAGCGACCATGAATTTACTCTTCGCGGGGGATGTCTACATCCGTCTCACTGACGATGCGGCGGCCTTTGTATGCACGGTCAAGCGCGGGCAGTTCTACGTCAAAGCGACCAAGTTCGTTTTGGAGGGCCAACCTTTGACCGGTGCCTTAAACGAGGAATCGCTGGTATTAGCGAGGAAACGATCCTTACGTCGGGCCGCGTCAAGAGAGCAGTAGAACCTTTCCACATTTTGAGAAAGGAGGCTCTGGATGGAGGTTCCAGATGTTATGAGGAAGTGTTCTGCGCTCTGGATACCACCCTGGCCGTATGCAGCCGAACTAATGTTTAAGAACGGTTGCCGGTTCCTTCCTGTAGTCGGTGAAGGTGGACGTCATTGGTGCAATCTCCGATCGCGACGTTTGTATCGCCCTCCCCACTCGAGACAAGACGGCGGTTGAGGTGCTTTGCGCCGGTCAGAAGTCGCTTGATGACCATTTTGCCAATCAGGCCGGCATGAACCAACCCGAGGCCGCACCCACCAAGGCCAAGCGCAAGCCTGTTCCGCCCGCCGATCTGGCATTTTCGCGTGCTATGGTGATCGCCGGAGGTGATTCCATGTCTGCACTCGCACTCGCAAAGGAAACGCCAACAGGAACGGTCTCGTTTGAAGAACGAATCCGGCGACGAGCCTACGAACTTTACGTGGAGTGCGGTAACCAATCAGGCTCGGAACCTGGCGACTGGTTCCAAGCGGAAGAGGAAGTCCGAAAGGCGGAAGATGAGGCGATCGACATAAGCCCTTGGCAGGGGGATCGCGACGCACTGAGCACCTATTCGACGCCTATGTCCTGAACCTGTCTGGTGAAGTTGTCGCCAAAGATTTTCCTCGACAGACCAGGCTCGCGGTTGACCTAGACTGGGCGTATTTCAGTGAGCACGGAGGCGTGTCCAATATGTCACCTCCGGAGCCGACGATCCGGACACCACAGGCCCGGGTCCGGCGAGACGTAGGCGGAACTGGATGCCGGTATCACATGGTCTGGTTAATCGGCCGCGGTCAGCTGTAAGCTCAACACTTTTGATGTCCTTGCAACTGCGAAGTCGAGCTCTAGGTCAAACGCGGGAGGTAACGATATCAGGCATTGCTTGAGTGATCGCGCGTTGGCAACTACGACGCCCGAACGCCATGCCATGCTGCCGCTCGACTCATCGTTCCAGCAGTCCCATGATGCGGTGGTCAACTCTTGCAAAAAAATAGAACCCATCCCCTGGGATGCCGAATCTTAAGGGCGCTCGCGAGCAGGTGATGGTTTCGGCACCAGAGTTCGATTTCAGCAGTCTGTCGAGTCAACAGTGAAGTGACCTGATTGAAGGTGAGGGAGCGAAGCAGATCGGTGCGGAAGCGAAGCAGATGGGTGCGAACCCAGGACTGCACGCATCTTCTTAAGTTCACTGGATCTAAGTGAGGAAAAGGATGCCGGTTCACACGCAACTTGTTATCGGTTTGAAATCCAAACGCTTGGAGCGAAGAAGCAGTCATAAATCTCCGCGGTTCCGGTCGCTGGGGTTGACGGTAGCGATATCGATAGCCTGTGCTCTCGCCGCGTGCTCGCGGTCGAACTTGACTCGCTCGGAGGATGTTCGCCCCCACAAAACGACGATCGTAGCAGCTGGAAATATGCTTGAAGTTCGCACATTCGCTGGAAGGGTTGAACCCTCGAAACAGGTAGACCTTGCATTCCAGGTAGCGGGTGTAGTTGTTAACTTTCCGGTAAAAGCGGGACAGAAAGTCTCAAAGGGTCACATTATCGCTCAACTGCGATTAGCCGAATTTCAAGCCAGGTTAGAGACGGTACAAGGGCAGCTCGACCAGGCCCGTGCTGCCCTGGACGCCCTGCGGCTGGGGGAAAGCCCCGAGGACCAACTGCAGCTTGAAACGCAAGAGCGCGTAACCAGGCTGATACTTACGAACGCGCAGAAGGAATTTGATCGTTACTCGGGACTGGTCCGGTTGGGCGACGTGTCGCGCCAAGAGTACGAACGCGCGGAAACGAACTTCCGTGTTGCCCAGGAAGAACACAATGCAGCCTTGCAGCTGCTCGGAAAAGGAAGAACGGCCCGTAAGGAGGACGTCGAGGCGCAAGAGGGCACGGTTCGCGGGCTGGGCGGCCAAGTGGCAGAAGCCAAGCTCCAACTAGAGGACAGCACGCTACGCGCCCCGTTCGACGGCGTGATCGCCCAGCGGTTCGTCGATGAGGGGCAGTCCATCACTGTGAACAAGCCAGTGATTAGGCTCCAGAGCATCGATGCGGTCGACATCATGGTAGATGTACCGGAGACAGTCTTGACTTCCGACATTTGCTCGCCCGGTATCGTGGGAATGGTTGCCGAGATTAGCGGGATGCCGGGACGCCAGTATCCAGTACGCGTTAAAGAAGTCGAACAAGTCCCCGACCAAAGGACCCAGAGATTTCCGGTCCGCTATGAAGTGATGCGCCCGTCCGGGGTCACAGTCCTGCCCGGCACGACGGCCACAGTTAGCCTCAGTTTTCGGCGTCCCCGTCTAGGCGGTAGCTGTATTCTTACGGCAGATCTCCACCCTCGACAGGCGGTACAGGGACCCTAGTGTTCATTGAAGGCCCCCGTCCTTCCTACCACTCTTGACCGGAGAACCCATACACCGTTATTGTGCTTTGAGCGCTCGGCGATATGCTGTCGAGCTTGTCCTCTCTGTACTTCAGCCGGTATTGTAAACCGTTCGTCAGTCTTGCGCGCTATTGTTCAACCGCAGAAGCGATTCGCCGCGGAGAAGCATCGATGAGTGTTGAGCCCAAACCGTGTCGCCAACCGAAAACGGAACTCCTGTTCTTGGGCACCCGCAGTCCATATGCAGGCTTTGTATCCGAGGAGCCAAGCCGCTGACGCTGGCAAGGACACGTGGAGCACCGCTCCCGGGCTGTGTACACCGCCATAGAAAGAGGACCCGAGCGTCGCCCAGAACCAAGTGCCTGCGAGGTAGGCCAGACTAGCGCGCCGGAAGTTGCCTAGCCGGAGCAGCACGAGTACACTGGCGTAACTCCCTTCCGCGACGGCCACATCCCGACGCTCACATTGTGGATCATCGCTTCCGATTAGCGTGTGAAATCAATTTAAGAAACATCTACACGCCAGGCGGGGAATCATAGTGAATAGAGTAAGACTTTAAGTAGTCCCCCGCCGGGCGCAGGTACGGCAGAGCTTGCAGCACCGGGACACAGGAGGCCTACCTAAGAGAGGCCATATGAGATATTTAGCGATCGTAATAGCACTCTCCGTGATGACGGCGATAGTCCCCCAATCACCAGCGCAAACGCAGCCTGCAAGTCCGGCGCCGCCACCAGCGGCGACGCAACCCCCGCCAAAAGAAAACACCCACAGTAGGGCCAAAGGTGCGGCAGCGGGAGCCGCAATCGGGGCCGTTTCGGGGAACGCTGGCAAGGGAGCGGCTGCCGGAATGGTAGTTGGCGGTATGTCGACTCGTCATCATCGTCGCGAGGAAAGGAGGGCCAAGAGGTAGGCGATTAGGCGCAAACATGTCCTCGACCCTGAACTATTGTTTCGGCCGAGTCGCCTCACTGCGCTTTCGATGCAACAGTCACACCTGATCGTCCATGGGATGATAGGCCGTGCTGCGGAAGCGACAGCTTATAAGCAGGCGACCGCCAGTCCGGCGGGGTAGGTTGCTACCGCCCCGCCGGCTACCCAGGGCGGGTTGGTGCGGCCGTAAGTGCGGGCGTTCACCTCTGGCCAGAAGAACTGGAGCGCGGCGAAGCTGCCTGCGAGGTGCGTTTGGGTTATTGCCGACGTAGAAGTCTATTTTGCACTTGGGCCATCGGTTACTTGGACCAAGTCCTGTGGGCGAATCCACTTTGCAAACGCAGCTTGAACCTGCCGAGGAGTGAGCTTAAGGTACATCCGTGCCGCCTCGGCAGGTTCGTTCAGCGGAAGTTCGTCTTTGCTGCGGGAGATCAAACCTTCCGCGATGCTCTGAACACTGGATTCTGAAAGCGGAATCTGCTGGAGCAGCAGGACCTTAGCCTGGTTCAGCGTCTCTTCGGATAGGACATGAGTTTGCATCTCCTTCAAATCGCGCTCGATAATCGTACGGGCCGCCGACACATTGCGAGGGTCACAGCCGTAGTTAATAGTGTAGGAGGCGCCGGTTGGACCCGCTTCGAGCGTCGAGGAGACGGAGTATACAAGTCCGGTATTCTCGCGAAGTTCACGAGACAACCGGCTTGCGTAGAATCCTCCATCCAAGACATGGCTTCCGAGATTCAACGTATAGTAGTCCGGGTTGGACCGGGTCACTGGCAGCGTTTCCGCGAGAGTAACCTCAGCTTGCACGCGGCTGGCGTTTGGCACTTCCGTGTTCGATGGTGGGTTACTCTGCGCCGGAGGCTCAACAGTGCTGGGTTTCGGCCCACGAGCTTTCCAATTTCCGAAGTTGTGTTCAATCACCGAACGGGCCCGTTCCGGTGTGACGTTGCCGACAACGACTATCGTAGTGAGGTCCGGCCGAAACATACTCCGATAGTAGTTGCGGACGTTGGCAAGCGAGAGCGAAGAGACACTGCCTAACGTGTCCGTATCCCGATCAGGGTCGTCTTTCGGCAGCAGGGCTGATTCCAGTGCGTGTTGCGTAAGATAGGCTGGACTGTGAAGTTCTCCCGCCATGCTCTCGACAAGCTGGCGCTTGATGATTTTGAAAGCGCCGGCGGGCAGAGCCGGATGTAATTCATTCTCCGCGAGCAGCGCGACCCCTCGGTCGAAATCGCTGGCTGGCACTTCCAGTGAAAAATCCATGCCGGCGGACTCGTTGGCGCCAATGTTATCCAGAGCTTTTTGAAATGCGACCCGGTCCAACGATACCGTGCCACAGGCAAGCAGCTCATCCAGCACCTGATCGACACCTTCACCATCGGAGTTCTCCGTATCAGGATTGCTTTGAATAGAGCCGGAAACGCTGATCGTGTCGCTGATCGTCTCCGGTTGCACGATCAACTTCAATCCATTCGAAAGCATTGTGACTTTCGGATGCACCGTCGAAACTGGGATGGAGAGCTGATTCAACTTCCACGCCCAGCCAGGCAGCGGAACGGTCGCGTTGTTCGTAGACGCAAAAGACTCGGTTTCGCCGAATGACGCTGATGAGATCGGCTGGCCGGAGGACCGCGGTGTCAAAATTGCCGAGATCGATTGCTCGGGATCCAGGAGTCGTCGCGCAACATTTCGCACGTCTTCAAGAGTGACCTTCTGAATCGCATCAATGTCGTCGCTGGGAGACTGCCGTCCTTTCAGCGCCAAGGCATCAGACCAAAGCATGGCCAATCCTGATATGGAATTCTTTTCGAACTCCGCGTCGGCGGCCTCGTGTCGCTTTGCAGCGTCGACCAAATCCGCTGGGACCCGGTTCTTCGCAATGTCTTGAATGATCTCTCGAACTTGACGGAGGAGTGCCGTGCCATTCCCACCGGCTGGAAACGAAGCTATAGCGTAGCTCAGGCTCGCTTGGGGCGAGCTATCCAGCCAAAACCCGGCGCTCAACGCTTTGCCTTTTGGCACGAGACCGTAGAGGCTGCCGCGCTGGCTGCCGAGTACATCGGCCAGAACCCTCGCGGCCGCGAAATTGGGACTATTCGAGCCGGGCCAACGGAATGCAGCCACCGCAAGCCCATACGGCTGGTCTGTCGTGAGGCGTAACGTCTCAGGTCTCACCGGCTGGAGTTGGACCTGCGAACGCGGGGGCAGCGTCTTCCTGGGAATTGATCCGAACAGATTTTTCACTTCAGCTATCGTCGTCAAGGGATTGACGTCTCCGGCGATTACCAGGATCGCGTTGTTCGGCGCGTACCAGGTGTCGTAGAAGGTCTTGAGCATGGCTCCACTGGTCGCATCGAAAGATAGCCGCGTACCCAGCGCATCGTGCTCGTAAGGAGTTCCCCGGAACATGGCAGCCAACAGGTGGGTGTGGCAAACGTTCTCCGGGATCGAAAGATCCTGTGCTATCTCCTGTTCAACGGCGCTGCGCTCACGAACCCAAAGGCCGTCCGTAGCAAGTAAATTCCGCATTCGTATCGATTCAATATGTAATGCCACGTCCAGGTCTTGTTTCGGTACGGTGAAGAAAAACCGCGTGACGGACTGCTGAGTCTCGGCATTGAAGTCGCCCCCCATTGCAGCCGCTATGTTGGCCAACTGATCGGCTGACAGGTCCGGGCTGCCGCGGAACATCATGTGCTCAAGCGCATGAGCCGTGCCGGGGAAGCCCCGTGGTGATTCGTTCGATCCAACCAGGTAGTTCATTACTGTCGTCACCACTGGAGCCAGGGAGTTGTGTACGATGACTACCCGAAGGCCGTTGTCCAGCGTGGCTCTCGATACCTCTTGCACTGGTTGCGGGGCTCCTGCCAGCAGGGGACTGGACAAAACGAGGGCAGTGAAGAGAACGTTCAAAAGGGTGTTCGGCACCCACCGCCAAGTTCCCGGAAACTTGGACAAAAGACTTTTGGCGGCAATCATATGTTTAGCTATAGGAGCGCTCCGATCATGAAGCTTCTCTAGTTGTCGTCTAAGGCAGAATCCAGAATGAAGAGCCTCAGGGTTTCTCCAGAACGTGACTGGCCCTTGGAACTCACGACGTGGTCGTGGACGGCGCTTGGACGCGATAGAGATAGAGCGCCCCGAGCGGTCTTTAGCGAAAGGGTGTTTAGCATTTCAGACGCAACGGCCGTTAGAAGGGTGTACAGTTTGGGGGTTACAAAGAATTTCGATTTCCGAAGCAGCGCTGTGGTCCGGACAGCTGGGTCCTGTGGTGCCCTCATAAGATTGCGCTCGATTGTCAGAAAACTTTAGACCGGCTGGACCTCCAGTAACATCTACTCCGCGGAGGTTTCTCCAGTGTCCCTGTCAGAAAGAAATGATTGGACCAGGCCGCAGGCGTTGGCGATCCCTAAAGAGGGATATTTCAAGTTAGAGCAGGGAAGGTACGGGCCGGTGTTTCCAAGAACACCCGCATGTTACGGCTTTACGATCATTGCCAAAATTAAGCCCGGCAGGGAGCAGGTGATCCGCGAATACGGCAAGACGATCGAAAAGGCTCTGGAGGCGGAGCCTTACTTCCTTGCGCCGCTTAAGCTTCACTATCTGAGATGGGTTCTATTCGACATCGGCAAAGAGACGTACTTTATGTACCAAGGTATCTTCGACACCGACTTCGATAAGTACAGCGACGATGCCGTGGCGCTGTTCACCAAAAGCGGCATCTCGACCACCTTCGAGAACCTGGAAGGCTTCCCGGAGGACTGGAAGACCAATGTTCCGGCGGTCATCAAGTTCGTTCGTGAACATCACTGCCCCAGTTTCCTGGAATACGGGGAGTATCCGTACGTCACGGCCGACGAGATCAAGAAAGCCTTGAGACTCAAAAAAGCCTTTTCGGAAATGCTCGATCAGATGCAGTGAGCTTTGGGAGGACGCCGCGATGACGCATGGGTATGAATTCGTCGCCATCGGCTCCGGTCCGGCCGGAGAAAGCGCGGCCGAATTGGCTGCCTTCTTTGGCCACCGTTCGGCTGTGATCGAGAAGGCGCGGCCAGGTGGCACCGTAACCACGACGGGCGGGGTGCCGACCAAAACGCTGCGAGAGGCGGCGCTCTACTTCTCCGGGCTTTGCGAAGGAGATATCTACGGTTTGCGGACGGCGGCGCCGGCGGAGGTTGCAATAGACATCATCCGCAAGCGGACCTGGGAGGTTTGCGGCCTTCTTCAAAAAGCTACGGCCGAAAATATCGCCAGGAATCAAGTCGATTACATTGAAGGCCATGCGTCACTTTTGCCGGGCGGCGGCGTAGTGGTCGCCGGCGCCGATGGACATGAGCGCAAGTTGCTCGCGAAAACGATCCTGATCGCAACCGGATCGCGGCCCCACCGGCCAACGAACATCTCATTCGACATCCCTGGGGTCTGCGATACGGATACAATCCTGTATCGCGGGCGTCCTCCCCGTGACATTCTCATTGTCGGTGGCGGGCCAGTTGGAGTGGAGTTTTCGACGATCTGCCATGCCCTCGGAGCAAAAGTCTCCATCGCCGACCTTGGGAGCCGGTTGATCCCGGCAATGGATGGCGAACTCTCTACTTGGATGGGAGACCTATTCCGAAAGTGGGGCGTCACCATCTACCTGGGGTCCACTGTCGAGAGCGTCAGAGCAAAGGACGATGAACTGGAAATAAAGCTATCCACCAAGCACAGGCTTTACGCGGACACGGTTCTGTTCGCGGCGGGACGGACCGCCAACACGGAAGGACTCGGTCTGGACGCCGCAGGCATCAGTTGCGACTCCCGCGGGCGGATTAACGTCGACCTTAATTTTCGGACCACAGCGGACGGCATTTACGCTGTTGGCGACGTTCTGGGACCTACTCTCGCTTCCATAGCCATGGAGCAGGGGCGCGTCGCGGTCTGCCATGCTTTCGGGATTCCGTTCGAAGGAACCGTCGACCCGACGCCGGTCTCGGCTGTCTATGGCATGCCGGAAGTCTCCGGCGCGGGCCTCACCGAAGAGCAATGCCGGGAACAAGGCCTTGACTATGAAGTTGGCCGCGCGGATCTCGGATCCACGCCGCGCGGCGCCATTGCCGGCCGTGGCGGCCTGCTCAAACTGATTTTTCAGAGAGAGAACCGAACGCTGCTTGGAGTCCATTGCATCGGCGACATCGCCTCGGAAATTGTCGGGATCGGCCAGATGGTCATCCGGTGCGGCGGCACGCTGCACACGCTTGCAAACATGTCGATGAACACGCCGACCTACGCGTATGCCTATAAGTACGCAGCGTTCGATGGGTTGCGCCGTCTCGCGGCAGCCGGAAAGGAATCGCTCGATGACTCAGCCAAACAGCCCAGCCCGATCTTATAACCACCTGCACACGGCCCGAAAATACACCGCGGGCCAAAGGCGCTTCAGCGTGTATTGGGCCTGGAGCTATCCTTGGGAGGCCAACCGGGATCCGACCGAGTTGGACAATCGATTCTCGACGATGACTGAGGTTCGCCGGGTAGCGTGGCCTGCTTATGAACCGGTGGAGTTTTCGCAGAAGATGTTTCTGCAGGGCATCGCTGGAACGCTGGAGCTGTTCCATCTCTCCATCGTGAGATTCCAAGAGGTCGTCGGGGCTGTCACCGGGTCGCCGGTCGCGGCGTTTCAGCGGATCGACCAGGCCGGCCAGAGATTGCCGCTGGACGAGCGGATCCTCGGCGACACCGACACACTCATGGTCTTTGGCCTGGATCACATGGTCACCGAACAGGAGGCCTCTCCGGAAGAGATCGAGGCAGTCCGGCATTTTCTGGGCCGCGAAGGAACCTGTCTCATCCTGGGACCTCACCATGACGTCGGCAGCTCCGCCGATCTGAAGGAGCGCGCCATGGAATACGCGCATCATGGCGATCCCTTGGTTCCCCGACAACAGCGCTTCGGTAAGTACACACGATCGCTCATCAAGGCGCTCGGTGTGCCGGTCGAAAACCGTTGGGGCCTTCGCCCGGCCACGGTTCAGGGAACGAACCGGCCCGTTGCGCTTAACACGGTCAGGGATCTGGATACCCGGGGTTGGCTCACCGGCGTTCCGACTTTCAACTTCCATATGCATTTGCCGCATTATGCGGTCACCACGGACGATCCAAAGGCGATCCACGTGTTGGCTCGTCAACCTGTGGATGTCTCCAGGCCCCATCCGTTCGTGGCGGCCGGAAACAAGGAGTTCAATATGTTTCTGTGGATGCCGCCCGCCGGAGACAGGGCTGGGGACATCCTCCTGGCCGATTCCACCATCTTCACCACCCTATTCGGGGGCGACCAAAGCCTGGAGAGCTTCTGGAAGAATATCGCAACCAGGTGATCGGCAGAACGATCCGCCACGGCAGCGTGCTGCTGGTTCTCGCCGCTGCTTGCATGTGGATGATAGTCCCGTCGCAGGCTCAGAATAGGGGCGTCTATCCCCTCGGCATGAGCGCCATAAACTCCGGCGTTATGCCGGAATCCACTTTCACGTATTCGAACCAATTCCTTCTGTACACGCGCGATGAGGCTAAGGACAACGAAGGCAGGACTCTGCCGGTGACGGGAAATCACTCCGTGATTCTGGACATGAACACAATTACCTGGGTGAGCGAAGCGAAAATCCTGGGAGCCCGGTATTCCGCGTTCGCCAGCCTTCCTTTCTCGCAGAATGATCTGACGTCTGACCTTGAGGGCAACATCAGCGGGGGCAGTGGATTTGCGGACTCTTATTATGTGCCCGTCATCTTGGGGTGGTCCTGGACCAGGGCCGCGGTTCGCGCGATGTACGGCTTCCTGGCGCCGACCGGACGATTCAGCACGGGCGCGAACGACAATGTCGGTTCGGGTTATTGGACGCATGCCCTGTCTACAGGGCAAACCTTTTTTCTGACGGGGAGCAAAAGCCTTTCGCTGTCCGCATTTCAGATGTACGAATTTCACACCGTCCAGGAGGGTACCGGCGTGCACCCGGGCGGCACTTTCGACCTCGATTATTCGCTCCTGTATTTGCTGGTCCGCACCCGCCGCTTCCAACTCCAGGCTGGCCCGGCCGGTTATGAGCAGCGGCAGACCACCGCGCGGACCGGGCCCGGCATCAGCCTGGCGGCGTCCGAGGAGCGATACGCGATCAACGGCTGCGGCTTCGCCGTGTTCGGGGTGCTACCGAAGCGGACCAGCGTTGGGATCAAATACTTCAAGGAATTCGCCGACCGGGCGACCTTTCAGGGAAACTCGCTGCAGGTCGTGGCATCGATCGGCTTCTAGGAATCGAGGACATTCGTAATGGGGAAAGAGATGCTCGAACTGGACGACATTCAAAGCGGGGTGCTGCGGCCCCGGCCCGCACCCTATGCAGCGGCGTACGTTCTGTTTCGCATCGATGACGTCATCGCGGGGCGGGAATTGATGCGCCGCATACGCCTAGTGGTGGCATCGGCCGCGCACCCGGAAAGCCCGGCCGGCGACACGTGGGTCAGCGTCGCACTCAGCTTTCAAGGCCTCAAAGCTTTGGGCGTGCCCCAAGCATCGCTTGACAGTTTTTCTCCGGAGTTTCAGCAGGGCATGGCCGCCCGCGCGGGAATTTTGGGCGACGCGGGCGAAAGCAGCCCCGAGCATTGGGAGAAGCCCCTCGGGTCGGCTGACGTCCATGTGGTTCTCACTGCGTTGGCTCCGGATTCCGAGCGGATGGAAGCGGCGTTCACACGGGCCCGTCAGGAATACCAGAAGATCTCTGGCATTACCGCGATCTGGAGCCAGCACTGTCATGCCTTGCCAAACGAGAGAGAGGCGTTCGGATTCAAGGACGGGATTAGCCATCCCGCAATTGAAGGGTCGGGTATCCCCGGCACCAATCCCCAGGAAGCGCCCCTGAAGCCCGGCGAGTTCGTCCTTGGCTACCCCGATGAGATGGGAGGAATGCCGCCGATACCGAAGCCCGATGTTTTGGGGCGTAACGGAAGTTACGTGGCCTTCCGCAAATTGCACCAACGGGTTGCTGCGTTCCGCCAATATCTGCAGGCGAACTCCTCTGTACCCGAAAACGAAGAACTCCTGGCCGCCAAGATGATGGGACGTTGGCGCAGCGGCGCACCCCTCGCCTTATGTCCGGTGCACGATGACCCGGAGCTCGGCGCAGACCCACGGCAAAACAACGCCTTTCTCTTTAAGGAAGACGATGCGATCGGCTATCATACACCGTGCGGCTCGCACATTCGTCGCATGAACCCGCGCGACTCCGAGGTGGCGGGTGTAGTTCGCATCCACCGGATGATCCGTCGTGGAACCTCCTATGGACCGCCGCTTCCGGATGGAGTCCTTGAAGACGATGGTCTGGAGCGGGGCTTGATGTTTGCTTTTGTCGGAGCCAATCTTGGGCGGCAGTTCGAGTTCGTCCAATCGGAGTGGATGAACGATAGTAGCTTCTTCGGAGGAGGCGCGACGAAAGATCCCGTCGCGGGAGCGAGTGGCGGAGCAGATACCTTTAGTTTTCCGAGACGTCCACTTGCCATGCGCCTCAAAGGATTGTCTCGGTTTGTTGTCACAAGAGGAGGCGAGTATTGCTTTATGCCCAGCCTCAACGCATTGCGATGGCTCAGTGAGCTTCATTCCTAGGAACAAGACCTACACCACTCTTCACACCAATGGACCGGCGCCCGGAAACGTCCCCTTAGCCAATATTGAGGTACTGACGGACAAGGAGCGCAGCGTTTTCAATAGCTATTGCCGTAGTGATCGCTACAGCCGACCCGCACAGATCCGTACGTGCGCGTTTACGCATACGGCTCTTACCGAAGATGAATGGCGTCAAAGCGCTTATCGGGATTGGGATGCAGAACTTGAGCTTGCGGAATCCACCAGTCCAGCAAGGCTGGTATGAGATGAAGTTTACTTCAGCGATGCCGAAGTATCCGTGATCCCGATTGCGTCTCCCGAAATCAACATCTCAACGCGCCGGTTTTGCTGTCTCCCCTCGGCCGTTCTGTTGGATGCTACAGGGTTCGCGTTGCCTAACCCCGCAGCGGTCAGATTGGCAGCGGGCACGCCCTGAGAAATCAAGTAATCCCGTACGGCAGCGGCACGCTTTGTTGAAAGCTGCAAGTTATAATCGTAACCACCGACGTCATCGGTGTACCCGTCCAAATGGGGGCAGAGGCCGCCATAAGCCAGCAGAATGCCTGCAATCTTGGAGAGTTTCTCGCGTGCCTCGAGCGTGAGCGTGTAGTCGTTGAATTGAAAGAGGACATCCGAGATCCGCACGACCAGTCCTTGCGGCGTACTTCGTGTCTCAAGTACCAGGCTTAACTGCTGCTCGAGGAGCCGCCGCAACTCAGGCTTTCCTGGCTCCGGTGGCAGATAAAACGGTACGTTCTGTTCGTAATTCAATCGCTCGCTTCGTGCGCGATCCACACGATTCATAGGCACCGTACTTTGTTGGTGGTCTGGTGTCACATAGTTGAGCGTGTTCTCGCTTACCCAATATGCGTTCGCGAGGCGCGTCACTCCGTCCTTCAATGCGATGATGTATGTGATCTGCCGAGGCGGCAAGTATTGCTGCACGACCACTGGAGGCGGATAGGCCAGAGCGGGCGGATACACCACCGTCACGTTCGGATTCTTTCGAGGCAATTGTATTAATCTATAAGCCCTCTTATGACAATTGATGACGAAACCTGCAACGGGAGCTTAAACAAGAGGTGTTACGATGTGCCGCCGAAGATTCTTCACGTGATTGAGTACGGACATCAGCTCCTTTCAAGGCGGGCCACATCTCGATCGCCATGGTTTCACGAGTGTATACAGCCTGCCGGCGGGGACGTTCCCCCTGGAGCATCTTGACGTTTCGTTGAGCCGGGAGTGCCGCTGGCGATTGTTATTACGGATTTAGTGGCGCAGGTGAACAAGGGCTTCGCATGATATCGAGCCAGCACGATCTCGCGATTCGAACAGCCATAACCCAGAGATATGAACCTCTGGTTAAGATGGCGGATCTTCAAAAGTGGATGTCATACCGTTGTAAGCGGATTCCAAGACACCCCACGAGAGGAGGGGAGCTCACACTTAGGAACGACGATCGATCGAACCGCCAGGGCGTGCCCGTCTCGGCGACATCGCTAATCTCGTCCTTGTTAGCCACTAAATCGACCTTCAGCGCCCCCAAAGAAAAGAGAGGTATTGCTGTTATGCCAAGTTCCATTTTCAGTTCGCTATTCAGTACTTTCGATTCACGAACTATCGGTGAAATCGCATCTCGTTTTAGTCAACCCAAAGAGGCTGTATCCCAGGGTCTGGAGTCATCCACTGCATGTCTCCTGTCGGGGCTTGCCAACAAAGCTGGCGATTCGACGTGGATGAGTCAGTTATTTAAATTGGTATCGAACGCTCCCTCGAATGTGGACCTATCGGATCTGACGAGTGCTGTTGCTGATCCGGGACGCGCCTCGTCTGCAACATCATCTCTCCTGGATTCGGGAAAGAAATTCCTTTCTCTCGCTTTCGGAGGCAATCAGTCGTCAATCTTCGACGCCGTGGGAAAATCTACTGGTTTACGATCCGGTGTTGTGTCCAGTTTGATGAGCATGGCTGCGCCCTTGATGATGACTGCGATCGGACGATTGGTCCGTGACGATCAGATGAACCCGGCGGGGCTCGGTCGGTTCCTGGTTAATGAAGCCGACGGCGTACGCGACCATCTTCCACCCGGCGTCTCAACCTTGCTCAATGCCCCGCCGGTGCCTACGGTAACTCCAAGCACGCGCCCAGTCGCTCTCGGAACGGTTCAGGAGGGGACGCGACCCTCACGAGCGTGGTGGTGGCTTCTTGCGGCGCTCCTTCTCATCCCGCTGTCCTTTTACTTGGCAAATCGTGCTCGTCATGTTGTGGCCCCCTCCACCCTGAAGGGCTTTGTCGTTCGAATACTTCCAGGCAACGTCTCCTTAAACGTTCCTCCGAACGGAATTGAGGCAAGGTTGCTCGCGTTCATTCAAGACCCTACTAAAGCCATCGAGCCGCCGACTTGGTTCGACTTTGACCGGCTTGTGTTCGATACCGATTCAGCTACTCTGCGGCCCGAATCCCAAGAGCAACTGGGAAACATCGCTGCCATCCTGCAAGCTTATCCGAATGTGCGTATTAAGATTGGCGGCTACACCGATAACAGCGGTGATGCCCAACGCAATCTGACCCTCTCCCAAGATCGGGCAAATGGGGTCAAAGACCAGCTAGTCGCGCTGGGTATTTCACCGGATCGCCTGGAAGCACAGGGTTATGGTGAACAATTTCCTGTCGCGGATAATTCCACCGAGGAAGGTCGCGCCCAAAATCGGCGAGTCTCAGTGAGAGTGACTCAAAAGTAGGGGGGTAGCTCCCCCACTTTTGAGGGGCGCGTGACGATGTTCGACGTCTATCTGGTCCCTGGCAACTCCCTGTTGGTTGCGCGGCCGCAAGGCATTCTCGACGCCCGGACTGCCGAAGAGATCGTAACTTTTATCGAGATCAAAGAAGTGGCAATCGAAACAGGATTCAACCGTTTCTGCGACCTGACGTATCTGGCGAAAATGCGTCTCTCGCCAGCGGAGGTCCTGCAATTGGCGGTTAGACGCGGCGCGTTTAATCCGAACGATATCCACGTGAAATCTGCCATCTTCGCAACCGACATTCTCGGGCTCAAGATCGCGAATATGTACAAACGGCTGCTGAATTCTCCGCGCATTGAAGTTCGAGTTTGGTCCAACATTCAAGCGGCTTCGGACTGGCTGGGAGTCGAGCGCAAGCTCCTTGTGTTCTGATTGGTAGCCCACGACACCCACCGTTAAGGGAGAAGTGCTGCCAAGGATGATAACGCAAGCAAGAACGAGGCGAGCGACCGAGACATCCATCAAGCCGCGCGGCCACGAGCGGCGAAATCGATAAACGGTGACTTTTTGGCTTCGATATTCGGTCGAGCCGTCAAGATCGGCACCGCCTCGCATCTCCGAACCTTTGACATAAACGGAATGCGCTCGAAGAATACCATGCGCGCAATCTCAAGGCTTACTATGAAGCGCTGACCATCGGCCCTTCGCACAACTACTACGTGGGCCGTGCTGAGGCCGACATCACCAGAAGTCGCGAGAGATTGCAAACAAAGCCTCGTTCCAAAGGCGCAATCCCCACCCTCGCGCTCCTGAAGGCGAGAACCGCAGGCGTGGGCGCCTACGCTACGCGCGCTATCAACGACCTGCTGGGCTTTTTCAGCACCCTGCCAACATCCACGAAACTTATTCGGAACCTATCAGCCAGCGGAAAGCACGGTTATACAGGGGCAATGACTTTCTTTCCGCCGCCAGGCCTCTCGCGGGCATCAACGTCAGTGGGTTCGCTGGGTGACGCCGCAGACCGTTTCCTCCGAACAGCTGGGGAAGATTCCGGCGGGCCCTTTCAACAGTTTTCGCAAGATTTCCGAATACCAGTAGAACATGACAGATTCCAACCCGATTCAGGTTACTTTTCGGCTCGGAGTCGCAGTTAGGCGGCCGCCGCCGCGACACTTTACGTTCCGAGTCCAGGGGCCGGGACATCGGAATGAGAGCCCTCAAAAGGCAAAGCCTGAGTTGTCGTCATCGCAGCGAGGAAACGTCGCTGTAGAATGGCTACCGATTGTTCATAACGGGCCCATTCGGTCGCCTCACTTCTCAGCATCGCCGAATTCACGCTCATGTTTCCCTAAAACTAACGTCCAACATGTAATGAGAAAGCCAGCATCGTAGGGACCAGGCGGCAATTCGTCCACCTTCCGCGGCTGAGCGCCGCTAAGATCATGGCCTTCCAGCAGTAACCGCACCACCCAAGCCACTCACAATGTGCACGGCTGGCGGACTGCACTGCGAAAGAACGAGGAAGATTTTATAAGTCTGGCCGCACGGATTCTTCATCACGTCTCCGCAGAAAGCAAGACGGGCGAATGTCGAATTCGCCAGGTTCGAAATGCGTTCACGCAAGAATCCGGCCTCAGCAGCCGCAGAAGGAACGATTGGGCGCACACAAGACGCAATTGAAATAGCTGTGCAACTTGCGCCCTGCCGAACCGCTGCTGAAGCTCACAGACTTGCCAGTAGCGCCACATCTGGAAGGCGTAGCAAGGGTATATTTTCAACACTCGATGCGTCAGCCCGTCGCAGTGTCGCTCTTGGGCTGCTGGCGGGCTGCTTCGTTTTCTTGAGCGCCCTAACGCGCTCCCCATTTACCCGGCATGAAAATATAGCGATAACGGGTGTCCCCAACACTCTTGCTGGGGGGAAGCTCGCCGTCGCTTTCACGGTGAAGGATATCGATGGCAATCCGCTTTCCATTTCCAGTCTGACGCGCCCGGGTTTCACCATAGCCGGTCCCACTTCGGATTACGGATAAACCGGCTTCGGGATAACTTTATGCGGCCTCTTACAGCACCGTGTTGCTTTGGTTGGTTCAGGCTATGGGGCTTTCTTGAGGCTGTGTCCAAAAGCACACCTTTCGCGGATTTCCATAACAGAGGATGCCCGCTGGTCAGAGATAAGGTGCCCGTCGAACTGGCGAGCCACCACATGGGGAGAAATGGAAATGACTTATTCAGATCTAAGAACGAACCTAGCGCTCACACATGGGTGCGGGATGTCGACTAGTACCGGTGCCGCGAGGTCGTCCCTCAATGGGACCGGCCACCAAATTGGAATTCGCATCTGCAAGCTTCTAAGACGGCTCGCGGTTGCGGCGATGGTAATCACGGCTCTCAGCGTTGCTGCCTTCGCGCAAAGCACCTCCGGAGAACTAACCGGAACGGTATTTGATCCGGCCAACGCAGTCGTGCCGAACGCTTCGGTGACGGCGACGAACGAAAGTACCGGCATCGCAACTACGGTCACCACAACCTCCGCGGGCCAATACCGCCTCAGCAATCTGTTGGTCGGTAAATACGACCTCACAATCACGGCAAATGGCTTCGCCAAGTCCGAGCTCAAGGGAGTTGAGGTGACCTTGAGCCAACTGGCGACGGCGAATATCACGCTGCAGGTTGGGCAGTCCACGACGACGCTCGAAGTCTCGGCTGAGGCGGCAGTGATTGATACCACTACAGCCCAATTGCAATCTACCTACAGTTCGGCGCAGCTGGAGATTCTTCCACTGGCTTCCGGCGGCTCTGGAGTGATAAATGCGTCGCTACTGCAGGCGGGAGTTGCAACGGGTGGGGCGGTCGGGGTGGGAACTGGTCCTTCGGTGGGCGGTCAGCGCCCCCGCAACAACAATTTCACAATCGAAGGAATCGATAATAACAACAAGGCCATCACTGGACCATTGGTGCAGGTTCCCAACGATGCCGTATCGGAATTTACGGTAATTGCGAACCAGTTTTCACCGCAGTTTGGCCACTCCTCCGGGGGCCAGTTCAATCAGGTAATCAAGAGCGGCACAAACCAGTTTCACGGAATGCTGTATGAGTACTTTACGAATCGCGATCTAAATGCTGCCGACAATTTGAATTACATCGAAGGAAACCCACTCCATCCTCGTTACGACAACAACCGCTTTGGCGGAAACTTGGGCGGCCCAATAAAGAAAGACAAACTGTTCTTCTTTGTCGACTGGGAGTACAATCCGATCGGCCAGTCCTCCAATACCGCTTACGATGCTCCGACCGCCGCTGGATACGCCATGTTGGCCGCGATTCCGGGAATCAACATGACCAACCTCCAGCAATATCAGAAGTATTTGGGTGCCGCGCCGGCGGCTTCGGAAGCGTTTTATGTGAACCCGACCGTCTATCTGGCTGGAACTGGAGCACCGACCTCGCTCGCCGCGCTCACCACCGCCAGTGGAGGACTCGTGCCGGGTACCGCTGCGATTCCCGCAGGCACCATCTCCTCGTCCCTTCCAAACTACCAGAACTACAACACAGGCCTGGCTTCCGTCGACTACTCCATCTCTGATAAAGATCAACTGCGCGGCCGTTTTATTCTGGAGCGCACGGGATCTATCGACACTGCGGGTTTTCCGCAGGCCTTCTTTCAGACCATCCCCTACAATTACTATTTGGCCACCATTTCCGAATATCATAACTTTTCGCCGAGCCTGATCAATGAGCTGCGGCTCGGCTTCAATCGTTATCTTAACGATTATCCCGTGCCCAACATTTCCTTTCCAGGCCTCGATCAGTTTCCCAGCATCAACGTGTATGAGGGCACTTTCGGCGCCTTCTTTGGGCCGGACAGCAATGCTCCGCAGTACGGCATCCAAAACACCTATCAGATCAATGATGGCGTGAACTGGACCAAAGGCAGCCACAATGTGCATTTTGGTTTCGATGGGTATAGTTGGATATCGCCGCAGTCCTTCGTGCAACGCTCGCGCGGCGATTACGAATGGAGCTTCCTCTCTGACTACATCTTTGACTACTACCCCGACTACATCGCTCAGCGATCGCTTGGCGGACAAGAGTACTCGGGCAATCAGTATCTGTATGGTTTCTATGGCAACGATAGCTGGAAGATAAGCCCGAACCTCACCATCAATATCGGTCTTCGCTATGAATATTTGACGGTGCCGATCGGCGAGCAACTGCAAACCCTCAATCAGGTCTCGAGCGTACCCGGCTTGATTGAGTTCAATAAGCCGCAACCAATGGGTTTGGCGTTCATGCCTCGCATCGGCGTAGCTTATTCCCCTGGAACGAGCGGCAGGACTGTAATTCGCGCCGGGTTCGGACGGAACTTCGATGTACTGCCCGACAACTTCGGTCTGCTGACGGAGCCACCACAATTCACAACGACCGTGGATTGCACCGGTGGTCCCCAAACCGGTTGTACCCAGGCCGGCGGACCGGGCGGGGGATTCCTGGCCAACGGCGGCATCAAGCCGAACAGCACCGTTACTGTTCCCAGTGTCGCCGACCTGCGCGCCGGCACCGGCGGTTACGTGCCTGATCAAACTCGTCCTGAGGCCGTTCAATGGAACATCGGCTTCCAGCATGTGTTTTGGAACGACTATACGTTCGAGAGCAATTACATCGGCACCCATGGCGTCTACCTGCCGGTGCAGATTCAGCTCAACCGCCAACCTGTGGTGAACGCCTCGAACGCGCTGCCGTTGTATTACAGCATGCCGAGCCAGGCAACTCTCGACTCCTTGACAAGTACGCTTTCCGGTCTTCAGGCGCAGAAAGCAGCCGGCGGCAACATTATTCCCGGATACCTTGCCGCGGGATTCACTGGGATCATCACGTCCTACCAGCCTTGGGGTAACTCTCTTTACAATGGCTGGGCGAATACTTTGACCCGGCGCTTCGCCCATGGATGGCAACTGGTGGGAGCCTATACCTGGAGCCACAACATCGACGATTCGACTGCCGAAGTATTTTCCACTTATGTGACCCCGCGCCGGCCTCAAAATTCGCAAGATGTGGCGGCCGATCGCTCCAGTTCGGCGCTCGATCACCGGCAGCGCTTCAGCGTCGAATCCATTTACGACTTCAAGCCCTTCAAGAACGGTAACTGGCTCCTGAAGAACGTGGTCGGAAATTGGGAAATAGCACCGGTGTATCAATATCAGACCGGTACACTTTATGATGTGCAAAGCGCCGTTGACTCCAATCTGAACGGCGATACGGCAGGCGACCGTGCTTTCGTCAACAGGAATGGGAATCCCGGAGTTGGTTCGGGAACTACGGCACTGATGAATAGCGCCGGACAGACGGTTGCCTTCGTTGTGAATAATCCGAACGCGCGTTACATCACGGCGCCCGTGGGTACCCTTCCAAACGGCGGCCGCAACACCGGTATGTTGCCTCCCATTGATGATGTCGACATAACGCTGGCAAAGAACTTCAACGTAACCGAAAAGTTCCGGGTTCAGTTTGCCGCGCGCGTATTCAATCTATTTAACCATCCGCAATACGTCGGCGGCTTCATCAGTGATGTAGCTCCCGCCGGCACGGCCATTCCGGGTACCAACAACAATCCGACGACGTCACTGGTCCATAATTTCCTGATTCCGACCTCGAGCATCTTCGCGGATCCGAGTCAGGCATTCTCGAGCAATCCGAGACAGATCTCACTGTCGATGAAGGTGATTTTTTAGCAGGCCGCGATCTCTTTGTTGGTTTGAGGCGGCCGGAGATTTCGATCAACGGCCGTCTCTTTAGCCGCGAAGCCCTCGAGCCCAACTAACTAAAATGACGTCGCAGATGAAAGGGATGTCACTGCGGCACGTGTGTGCTCAAAGGTTGATCGACCGCCGCGCGGTACGCAGTCTTCCCGGCCTCTACAGCGCGGGAGACCCTCTCTTGTTGATCGTTCACGACCCGTTTGCCACGCTCGACGAATTCGTTGGTCTGATCAACGAGTCTCGCTCCTTGGCGCTTCACATACTCTCGCCCTTCGTCCGCCTTGGTGCTCACCAGATCTCGTGCTTCATCGGCCTTGCGTCGGATTCGATCGCGAGTGCCGGTGCCCGAAAGGGGTGCAAAGAGGATCCCGGCGGTAAGTCCCACCCCTAATCCTCCCAGAAAGCAATACATTCCTGTCGTATGATTTTCGGCCATGATCCCTCCATCTTTCAATTACGCGGCGGGCCGCTGCTCGCTCATGGCGCAACCGGCGTGTTGACAGTTGCAAGATAGCTCAATGGTCCCGCCTGCATCTTTACAATACTGGCTGCAGTACTTCGTGCCGTTTTCAACCACGCAATGGCACGCTGGATGTTCACATTTCCTCAAGTCTTCATGCATAGGAAAACTTCCCTTACAATCAGATGCCCATCTCGCTTTGCAGGCTCACTGAATTTGTCCTGCGTTGTTCGGTCACCCCGCAGTTCGCATTCACTTTTCGGAGCGCTACTCCAATAACGCTACACTGCCACTGGCGAGGGAGTAGTATGCTGCGATCACCTTCAGCTTGTTCTCCTTCAGGAGGGCCGAGACCACGGTCGACGCTTTGCGCAAAAGTGCTGCCTGGATCTGGGCGTTCGCTCTTATCGTCGCTTCGAGGTTCGGACCAGCTTGATCGACCGCCGGCTGAATATGCGAATAAAGCGCACTGATTTGTCCCGGAACGTCTTCAGCTTGGATCGCCGCCTTCACTGCACCGCATCCGCTGTGACCCATTACCAAAACCACCTTGGTGCCGAGTACGGCAGCCGCATATTCGATACTCGCAATGACTTCCGGCGTAATAAAGTTGCCGGCGATCCGGGTGACAAAGATATGCCCAATAGTCTGATCGAAAATTAACTCTACCGGCACGCGGGAATCAGCGCAGGCAAGGACCGTAGCGAATGGTTCTTGCTTCTCGAGTGTATGCTGTTTCAGGATTTCAAGATCGTGCTCATGGGCAGTGAGACGGCCGGCGGTGAAACGCTGATTACCGGCGATCAATTCCCGCAGTGCAGCGTCGGGATTCGATGGATTCTGGGCTAAGGCGAGCGAGGGCAGCGCGAATTCCATGCCTAATCCCGATCCCGCTGCCACAATAGTCCCCCTCGTCGCGTTGCGCAGGAAGCTTCGCCGTGATGTGCCTGATTCAATGCTGATTGATGGACTGTGCCCAGAGAACGCATCCATGGTTGGCTCCTACGACAACGTTGAACTGTCATGATCTTGATGAAGGATCGCCGGCCGGACCCTCCGGAAATCTTTTTCGTCGCGCGGCAGCCCGTCACAGACCAGGCGCGCCGTGTCCATCCCGAGGTATGCGTGCGACAATGTGAATTCTTTGCACTCTAAAGGTGTTTCCAAGCTTCTCGGTCGATACCGTGACGAAATACACGAAGTGTTTCCCGGGGCTTAACGGGAGGCCCGAGGCTTTTTCATTTCCCACGGAATCGAATGTGACGGGCGCGTCATCGTTCCGCACCACCGCGAAAGACTTCGTGTCCTTGTCTGGCGTACAGTAACGGACCACTAGATTTTCGTCCCTACTCCTCTCGATGTCGTTGTGATTGGCATCCATACTCGCAAAGCATTTGGCGCTGACCAGCCATCCCGACCAGTCCCCTGCAAGGCAAAGCATGGAAGCAAAAGAAGAGAGGCAAACCGCCCGTGCAATTACTTTCATATTCATAAGAGATGCTCCTTCTCACATGGACACCCTATGCCAGGTCATTGTCGAAAGCGTGTTGATTGATCTCCGGCTTGGTTCCACGTTTCGGCCTTTTTTAGGGCCTGTGCTGACTTAGGTGCTTCCCGGCGACCAATCGCTTTACTATCTCGCGCGCTCGTGGGCTTTGAGACGACCCTGATTAAGATGGAACTGACCGGAACTCATCGCGGGCTCATGGGGATTCCGCCCTTCGATTACCACGAGGTTTTGCGTCGGTGCCGATAGTACGACATCAAGAGTTATAGGGAGGGTCAAATGTTCAAGAAACTTGTTATTCTTGCCCTTGTTCTAGCAACCTACACTGTGCCAATGTCGAGCATTGTCCAAGCAAAAGCATACCCTTACCATTCGAGATATTACCCCAAGGGATTCTATTATCGAAATGGTACTTGGCGTCCATATCGAGGTTACGGCCATCCGTATCGCGGGGGTTATTACGACCGATGGGGGCATTGGCATGTCTACGCTTGAGGCCGCACGCGATAGAGCAACCTGTTTTATGCGGCCCATCCGGGCACCTGTGCCTCCAACGTTGTGTGGGTGATTGGTTTCACGCGAGGACAGCTCGAACTGCAGCGGCAATACGTAGTCGGCCTTTCCAATTTGGGTGTAATCATGGTCGAGCGAAATCGCCACATCCTGGATCGGAAAAGTCGGAATTCCAATGGCGTGAAGAGTGACGCGGTTTACGAGGCGGTCTTTTCCGGTGACGAATCAGAATATCCTGACCGCTTAAGAAAAGGCGGTAGGTTCATTTTGCGACAGCGTACCAACGCGCCCGTGAATGCCAGGATGGCAGGTACAAGTCCCAAGACCGCCCAAAACGCCTCTATCCACCAACCGAACCTTCCGAAATGGAGTTCCGAGAGCCCGAACAGAATTGCGTCGGTGTATTTGTCGGCTGGATCAAACAATGATGCGGGGGCATAAAAGGCTTGTGGAAAAGAAAAGTAGAGACCTGAGATTCCCCACATTAGAATAAATAAGAAGCACCAAGCCCCGAGTGCCCTATGTGCATCGCAATTGAACCGTGCAACACGTAATCCCCACCTTATTTTCAGGCTGCGACGCCAATTCTTCAGCCCAGGCCACCATATAATGGTTCCCGTCAAACAGACCGTCGTTACGGCAATTGCACCAATGCCGTTCACGAGACGGCCTTTCCCTCCGAGCAGCAGGTTCTCGTGAAGCTTGACGAGCCACTCGATAGGGAACCACCCGGACAGCTCGTTGCGGAAGACTATTATGCTGCCGGTCAGGCTCATCAGCACAACATACAGACCGATTACTGCTCCCACCCACAGGTGAATCTGGAACAAAGCTTTGCGCACCCAAAACCGCTCGGGGTGTTGTAGCCAGTGTTGCAAAGCAGTCGTTATTTCTTCAGGTCTTTGTCGTACTTGCGAATTATGGGTTAATCGCACCATGTTGTTTGTGATTTCTATTCCCCAAGACCGTCCTGCAAGTACAAAAGTGACAAGGTCGTCGCCACGCGAAAAGAGAAGTGCCCAAGCTCCTGCCCAGCAAGCTCGCAATCGGTCCCAATGTCCCATCCAGCGACTTAAGACCTATGAAGTTCGCCGCGACGAGGCAAAAACCAGAAAAAATCGGCACGGGAACCGCAGAGCCCAGTTCGTGGATTACCGGCAGCCACAAACGACAAACGCATCTCGCGTTTTCCATGGAAGCAACAAGACGATGCCCACTATCGGCCCTACCCGGAGAATCCCGGCCGCAGCTCATTCCCGAGTCTGGTGCAAGCTGCCGGGTGCCATCATGTGAAGAGGACCGCTCTCGTCTCGTTCTTTCGATACGCCCGGCCGTCAAGTTAAGCTGAATGGCAGATTTGTCTTTACCGAGTGATTACTAGCCTCGGTGGACTCGGGCGAATTTGGCGCCAATCGCGATTTACGACCCTGCGAGTCCAAACGAATGAGCGTCTCCGCGGCGCGCTGTGAGCAACGCCTCACGTCCGGCGGTCCTCGCATGCCTTCTTTACTTCGCGGACGTGTTCTTCTCAAAGACGCTCATGTTTTCCTCGATACTCACCGATGATCCACTCCGCCGATTGGCTCAATAAAGCTGATCGACAGTTCTCTGGTTTCGCATAAACATTCTTGCTGTTGGCCTCCGGATCGTGAGCGCGCGCCGTAGACAATGGGGATTGGAAGTTGGACCGGCATCCGACACGGTCGGTCGTGTAACCTGCAAAAAAATCTTCCATTACTCAATTGCATCCCTATTCTTGCGTAGCGGCTTATCGACGCACCCGCGCCACAGCCGGTAAACAAAGCGAGGTAGTGTATGAAGTTCGACGCGAAGGCTTCACTCCGCAGATCTTGGGTGGCGATTCTGTGCGCGATCA
This sequence comes from Bryobacterales bacterium, assembly GCA_963747945.1. Lineage (GTDB taxonomy): Bacteria > Acidobacteriota > Terriglobia > Bryobacterales > Bryobacteraceae > Palsa-89. The sequence continues at coordinate 40,631 of CAVVHB010000016.1, read as the reverse complement.
TTCTAGCGCCAGGGGATACCCTGACGTATGCATGGCAATCGGCTGCACCGGCGCCGCCAAATGGTCAGTCCATCAAACTTTCGTCCGAGCAATTGGACTCGCTCGTCGCGCCCATCGCGCTTTATCCAGATCCGTTGCTGGCCCAGGTTATGGCCGCATCCACATATCCCCTCGAAATCGTACTTCTCCAGCGATGGCTCGAGACGAATAAGAACCTGAAAGATAAACAGCTCGCGGATGCAGTGGCGAAACAACCCTGGGATGCAAGCGTGCAGGCCCTGGCTCCTCTACCGGAAGTCGTGAAACTGTTGGGAGACAACATTCAGTGGACTACTGATCTTGGCAACGTCTTCCTTGCGAACCAGAGCGACGTGATGGATGCCGTTCAACGCATGCGCAAGAAGGCCCAGGACAAGGGCGCTTTGCACACTACGCAACAGCAGACTGTGGAAACGCAGGTAATTGAAAACAAGAGCGTGGTTGTGATAGAGCCAGCAAATCCAGAAGTTGTATACGTGCCTTCGTATGAGCCGGCAGCTGTATACGGTGAAGCAGCGTATCCATATCCGCCTCTCTATTATCCGCCTGGCTACTACGCAGCGGGCGCAGCGCTTGCCTTCGGCGCGGGAATCCTGATGGGAGCGTGGTGGGGCGGCGGTTACGGATGGGGTTGCGGCTGGGGCGGTGGCAATGTTTACATTAACCACTTCAATAGCTTCAATCGCAACACCATCTCCGGCGGTGTGGGTGGAGTGGGCAGGCCCGGCGGAATCGGTGGTGTCGGCGGAGTCGGCGGTGTGGGCAGGCCGGCGGAGTGTGTCGGCGGTCGCGGTGTGGGCAGGCCCGGTGGACGGGGGCGTGGGTGGCGTAGGCGGTGTGGGCAGGCCCGGCGGAATCGGTGGTGTCGGTGGCGTGGGTGGAGTGGGCAGGCCCGGGGGCGTAGGTGGTGTCGGCGGAGTCGGTGGGCCCGGTGGCGTAGGTGGTGCGGGCAAGCCTGGTGGCGTAGGGGGTGTAGGGGGCGTCGCTGGTAACCGGCCGTCGACTCTACCTGCAACAGGCGGCCTTGGGCAAAACGGACTCAGCAACTGGACGCACAACCCAGTACATCGCGGTGGAACACCTTATCGGGATCGGGCTACGGCAGACCGGTTTGGGGGTAGTGCTCGCGGTGATTCAATCACCCAACGCCAGGCCGGCGCCCGGCAACAGATTGCTCGACAGGGCGGAAAGCTCAACAGTAAGCCTGCCGCGGTTGGTGGTTTAGGCGGCTTTGGGGGGAATGCAGGCCCCGGTAACCGCGCCGGTGGCGCCGGGTTTGGTGCGGGAGGAGCCGATCGCATAGGAAGTCGCAATCTTTCGCGCGGTGGTGCAGGTGACCGGAATGCGTTCGGAGGTGGCTCCAGGGGATTCAACGGATCCAACGCACGCACCAACAGCAATCGTGGCTCCTCCAGCATGAGATCTCGCGGTGGCAACTTCAGTCGTGGCGGTGGTGGTTTCAGTCGTGGTGGTGGAGGCTTCAGTCGTGGTGGTGGAGGCTTCAGTCGTGGTGGTGGAGGCGGCCGAGGTGGCGGCGGTCGTCGCAGGTGAATGCTGCGAATCGAAATCACAGGAGCACGGATATGAAATCGATACTTGCGAACGCAAAATCTTGGAGACGGGTTTCCATTTTGTGCGCGGCGGCGTGCGCATGCATGTCCGCGATGGCCCTTTTCTTCGCTCAGCCATCGACGGCCAGAACAGTTCTGCGAACTCCCGCTTCGCAATCGGCGGGAGCGAAGTTCTTCGAGACTCCGCAACAGGCCGCCGATGCGCTGGTTAGTGCAGCCGAAAAGTTCGACGTCGCCGCGCTGACGGAAATCTTCGGTCCGGACGGTCGCGACGTCGCGTTCAGTGGGGAATTCGCGCAGGACCGGAAGCGTGCCGCTGATTTCGCCGCCGAGGCTCGCGAGAAGACAAAGGTTTCCGTGGACCCAAAGAGCGGGAATCGCGCGTTCATTCTGGTGGGAAATGAGGACTGGCCCTTCCCTGTGCCGCTAGTGAAAAAGGGCGACAAATGGTTCTTCGACAGCAAGGCCGGCGGGCGGGAACTGCTGTTTCGCCGCATCGGCGCGAACGAGCTGGATGCAATTGCAATTTGCCGCGGGTACGTGGAAGCGCAATATGAATATGCTCTTCAGCCGCGCACGGGGTACGACGTAAACCAATATGCCCAGCGGATCATCAGCTCTCCGGGGAAGCAGGATGGCTTAGCGTGGCAAAACCCCGATGGTACTTGGGGCGGTCCCATCGGCGAAAACATCGCCCGAACAATTGAACAGGGTTATACCGTTGGCGCGGAGCCTTATCATGGATATTTTTTCAAGATCCTCAAAGGACAAGGCCCGGCGGCGCCGCTCGGCGAAATCGATTTTGTGGTGAAGGGAGTCATGATCGGCGGCTTTGCACTTGTCGCCGCACCCGCTGAATACAACGTGACGGGTGTGCGGACCTTCATGGTCAGCCAAAACGGCGTCGTCTACGAAAAGGACCTTGGACCGAAAACCCTGGACGAGTTCAAGAAGATGGAACGTTTCAACCCTGATGCATCCTGGACACCTGTTCCCAAGGACGAGGACTAGACTAGCGAGCCGGCCATTCACGCTAAATCCCCAAAGCTTAGCAACTGGTCGTGGCGCGAGGATGCTTTCGGTTCTCGATTGGTATGCTTCCTGGACCGTGTCGCCCAACCCATTGTGCCGCAGCCGGGCCGGCTTGCCAGAGCGGCTGCGGAGCACAAATTCTAAACCCTTAGAAGGAGAATCAACCATGCAGAAGACGCCATTCAAGGATGCTGCTGGTGATGGAGTAGTTCAAGAGATCGTGGTCTCTAAGTTGGCCGCCTCTAAGTTGGCTGTGGAGACAGGTACCAGGGTGAAATCTTGTGAAGCGCTAGCGGCATGCTGCCGAGGGTGTAGTCGACGAAGCGCCACACAAAATCAAGCACTTTCCATTCGGTCCCGTTGGCGCTGCGTTTGCAGCTAGCGGCGCTAAGGTGAGTGCTGGTTCCGCGAAATGGAAGGAAAAACCTTATGAGAGCGCGCTTGATTCACAGTGTTATGAACTTCGCAGGACTGCTGTTTGCCGCTACCTGCGTGGCTCAATCAACCGGTGGTACGCATCCACCCCAATCGCCTCCATCGGATACGATCACCACCAGTGTTGCGGTAGTGATTGCGCCCGCCACGGTGCATGCGAACAGTGGAAAAGCTATTACCGATCTTCAACTTCAGGACTTTGAGGTTTACGACAACGACAAGCTGCAGCGGGTTACTGCTGACTTAAGGGACTCGCCTTTCTCGTTAGTGGTTGCGATTCAGCGAAGCGCCGACATGGCGGGTTTGCTGCCGAAAGTTCAGCGGATTGGTCCAGTACTTACGGACCTAGTGGCTGGACAAGACGCAGAAATCTCCGTGGTCGGATTCGACGATCGCGTCCAAATCGCGCAAGCTTTCACCGGCGACAGCGGCAAAGTGTGCCAGGCAATAAACGAACTGAGAACGGGAAGCTATAGCCACGCGGCTATCGATGCCGTGATGGAATCTGTGCGGATGCTTCGAAGCGCGCCACAAGACCGGCGTCGGATCGTTCTCGTTGTTGCCGAAAAGTGGGATAAAGGCAGCCGTGCGAGTTTACGCGAAGCGCTGCTGGAAGCTCAGTTGGCCAACGTCACTATCTATTCGCTTAATGTTTCGACGGCGGCCGCAGAAGTTTCCTCCGAACCGATGCCTCAACTTCCTCCGCCTGTCCCTACCACCGCCCAAATTTTCCCGGCCAACGCTCCGCTGACGCCTACCACTGTCTCTCAGAACTGGTATCTCGGTAACTGGGTCCCACTCGTGGTGAATGGCTTCTACTCGGTTAAGGATAAAGTTCGCGACAATACCCTCGAGGTTTTTACGCGCTCCACAGGGGGGGAAGGATATTCCTTCCATGGTCAGAGGAGTTTAGACAAAGCGCTCCAGAACCTCACCGAGGACCTACACACCCAATACGCACTGAGTTACTCGCCGAACAACCTCAATCAGAGCGGATTTCACGAGATCCGGGTTACCGTCAAGCGTCGAGGGCTCGTGGTTCGGACCCGCCCAGGATATTGGGTTGGGGGCAAACCTGAATAGACACCTAGCAGCCGGTGTCAAAACCGTCTCCCTAACGGTCGCGGCTCTGTAACGCGATGAGTCCAGTGAGCCGCGCGCGTCAGCAAGCGGTCTTTTCGGACTTTCGATACGGGATCCTAGGGCGTCCAACAGAAGCGTATGTGTTAGAAATAACCATCGCAACTAGGCGTTGCATAACGGTCAAAAAGGCGTTAATGACGTCTTGCGCTTGGCCGGGGAAAGATGGCCGTGCTATCGATGCGCTATCTGTTCGCTCGCCGCTCCGGCCGATTCTTTCGGTGCAACCGCGACTTGAGCTTTCTTGACGAGGAAATAGCCCAAAGTCAAGGCCAAGATCACTCCGGAAATTCCAAGCAGCACCGTGCCCGGGGTATGCTCGAAGTCAATCTGAATCACATGTCGACCGATGGCAATTATCGCGACGACGAGAATCACTTCCAGCCGGACGTGGTGTTCGGTGAAATAGGTATTCAGCGTTTCCAGCAACTCCAGACCAAGCACCACTGTTAATACTCCAGCGAAGGACTGTTGCAACGTGGGCAGTAATCCGTCTACGGACTCGATCCGGGCCACTTGTGTAAACAGATTCTTGAGTAAGAGCAGGTATAGAACAAACGTGGCGACCAGAACTACTACCATCATCAATACCTGCATAGCTGCGACTACACTAGCTTCTAGTTTTGAAAGGATTCTATCTTTGAGAGCTATTCCGTCCATCTTCGTACCTGCTTGCCGTTGTTGTGTTTAATACGACCTTCAAGCCATTATCTAGGGCTTGTCGATACCGTACCTACAAGCGTAGATGCGGCAATGGATCTGGTGATCCCGATAGTTTTTTCCTTCGCCGGAGTCCGGATCCTATAGTTTCGGTGTGCGGTTGAGTGCTTCCATCGCTAAGCCAAAGCGAGCAATCTCCTTGATAGTCGAATCCATCGGCGTAGTGGTGTTGCGCTCTTCTTTGTACCTACTCGCACGTGCTGCCGTTGGTGCCGACGATACGTTCCAGCGGTGAACCAGCAAGGGCTGGGCGCGTAGGCATGCGCTTTGCCCGGGTTCAGATCAGAGCTATTTTCCCCGAGAAGAAGTGGTTCATCGCTGTTGCCATGACCAAACCCCACCCGCGTCTCCTGCCATGGCGCCGCCAATGATAATCAGAAGCCCGCTCAGCAGCCGGACCAGCAAGGCTGTCTTCATCGCATTCAAATCAGCGCCCCTTAGGCCTCAGAAACAATATCGCGGGCCCCATGTCGAGGCTGAATTGCCCCTCCGGCAAGATAACTCCAACCCCGAGATTTGAGCCCTTCTGGAAGGACAGGGAATCTTTAGTACCAGACAGAGAATCGTGAGCTCTTTCAACAGCGACGGTGCTTCGGACGAGTATCGAGCCCACACAGAACGAAAGGTAGTGTATTATGCCTAGCTCCATCGTCAGTCCGCTTTTGAGTACATTCGATGCTCGCGGTATCAGCGAAATCGCATCACGTTTTGGTCAACCGAGGGAGGCCGTAGCCAGAGGCCTGGAGTCGTCAACGGCCTGTCTCCTCGGGGCACTGGCCAATAAAGCCGGCGATTCGACACAGATGAGCGAGTTGTTCAAACTTGTTTCGCAGGCGCCCTCGTATGTTAACGTGTCTGACTTGATAGGGGCTGTCACCGATCCGAACCGCGTATCACCTACCTCATCTCTTCTGAGCTCAGGACAGAAGCTCCTATCTCTCGCCTTTGGCAGCCACCAGGTTTCAATCATCGATGCAATAGGGCGATCCAGCGGGCTACGGCCGGGTATCGTAACGGCCTTAATGAGCATGGCCGCGCCAATGATGATTGGCGCTCTAGCACGACTTGTCCGTAACGATCGCTTGAGCCCAGCGGGACTCGGTAGGCTCCTGGCTAGCGAAGGCGAGGGCGTCCGCGACCTTCTGCCCGCAGGTGCCTTCAATTTGATCGACGCCGCGCCGGTCACGGTAACTCCAAGTACACGGCCAATCGCACTCGGAACAATTCCAGAGGCCGAAGTACTTCCAGAGCCTGCAATAGAGCCCACGACAAGGTCGCTAGGCTTGTGGTGGCTCATTCCAGCTTTGCTTCTCCCTGTGTTCATATACTGGGGCTACCGGGCGCGACATCCTGTGATTCAAGTAGTGCCACAGAATCGCCTAGTCATTCGAACCATTCCAGGCAGTGTCTTTGTGAACATTCCCCCGAACGGAGTTGCGGCACGGTTCCTCACATTTGTTCGAGACCCGTCCAAGGGCATCGAAGGGGGGACCTGGTTCGACTTCGACCGCCTCTTATTCAGCACCAATTCGGCTACTCTACGGCCAGAATCCCAAGAACCATTGGGGAATATCGCAGCTGTCCTCAAAGCGTACCCAAATGTGCACATTCAGATTGGCGGTTTCAGTGACAATAGCGGTAATTCGGCGCTCAATCTGAAACTCTCGCAAGATCGGGCTAACGCAGTTATGGGCCAGTTAATCGCGCTTGGCATTTCCCCGGATCGTCTGGAAGCGCAGGGATATGGTGAACAGTTTCCGGTGGCGGATAACTCCACTGCGGGGGGTAGGGCCAGAAATCGCCGGGCTTCGATCCGGTTGACACAAAAGTAGTCTGAGTCGCCCAGTTCCTAAGGAGCCGGCGAGCTTGGGTGAAAGCTATTGAGTAGAGAGTCAAGCAAGAAGAAAGGTCAATGTAAGAAAGGTGTATATGTCGTACGAAAAAGTTGTAGCAGTATACGATACGGAAGAAAACGCGAGCGCCGCTTTGACAAGCCTAGTATCCGCAGGCTATCGTACCAGCGACATCAGCGTCATCCGCAACGAAGGTGAAGCGGAGAGGGCCGGATTGCACGAACCGGGTATTTGGAAGCGTCTTTTTGGCCGCGACCTCGAACATGATGAGGCGGCGGTGCTGGGCCGTTCCTTCAAGGAAGGATACGTCATCGTCGTGGTTCGCGTGCCCGAGTCACACGCTTCCACCGTCATGAGTCTGTTGGATCGCCATAAACCAGTGGACGTTCTGGACCGTGCCAAGGTCTACGGCTTGGCGGGAGTAACCGCTCCGGCGGCAGCAGTTCCCATTCCCGTCAAGTCGGCGGACCAGGAGATGCTACGTTTGGCCGAAGAGCAAATAGACGTTGGGAAGCGTCTAGTCGAATCCGGACACACCTCTGTTCGGCGATACGTCGTGGAGAAACCTGTGGACGCAAATATCACACTTCACGAAGAACACGTGGAAGTGATACGCCGCGCGATTTCCGATCCTGCCTATGTGACAGACACAGATTGGTCGGACAAGACAATCGAAGTTACGGACACAATGGAGGAAGCCGTGGTGAATAAGACCGCCCACGTCATAGAGGAGGTTGTGATCCGCAAGCAAGGTTCGGACCGGACGCAAACGGTGCACGACACGGTCCGCCGTCAGCAAGTCCTAGTGGAGCGCATGCCACTGGAAACTGGAGCGAAGAAGGCCGTGTAAGGATTGCAATTTACGATCGGAGGACATACAGCGTAAGAGTAATGGAGGCATTTATGTTCGCGTTTATGTGGATGTTATTGATTGGGTTACTTGTCGGCGCACTCGCGAAACTCATCATGCCCGGGAAAGATCCCGGCGGGATTTTCGCCACCATGCTGCTCGGAGTTGCTGGCGCGCTGGCCGCAGGCTTCATAGGCAGAATGCTCGGACTGTATGGATCCGGCCAACGCGCCGGATGGATCATGTCAGTACTCGGAGCGATTCTACTGCTGGCCTTGTATCGACTTATAACGCACCCGCATCATCCGTCAGTTTAAAGGATCCTGGTTATCTACTGGCTGATCGGTTTCCTGGCAAGAGATGTTCCATACGCAGCCTGACCTCCGCTGGTAACGCTTGGTCATTCCTGTTGCACGGTTTTCGGAGCTCTGAAAGTTAATGCGTCCGCAAGTCCCAAAGCGGAATCGCTTTCCCGAACGCCTTGATGAGTCCGCTCGTGCTTAATTATCTGATTGCCAGGCGGCTTAACACGAGCCGAGGGCCAGGGCTTGACGCTTGGATTCTTGAGTAAGGGAGAAAGCTACGAATGGAAAATCAAACAACCGAACGGAGGAATCCGTCGCATCCCGAGGTGTCTTGGGAAGACTTGGAAACGCCCGGATTCTATGTGTCACGCGGAACCGGGAACGGTTATCGCGTTCCCGCGTAAGCCTTGATCAAGGGCGCCTCACCGGTGATAGAACAGGTAAGTTCACAGCCGTCGCGGCTAGTGAAGATCAGTGACAATCCATTTGTCCCGCTGATCAAGGCGCGCAATCTGGCTGCCAATTGCAACATCGAGCCGAACTTCTAGATGGGCTTGTCCCAGCGCGAAGTGAAAGGCCACTGCCGGTGTGACGCAGTCGTAATTTGATCGTCTCCAATCATGGCGTTGGGAAGGAAGCGAGCGCGTCAAGAGCAGTGATGGGACACCGGCCGGCCGGTTTGTCAGCGGGCAGAGCAGCGTCTGGCGGTCCTTGCGGCCGCACGCCTGCTGACAAGCTCCGGTGGGCCAAGAAGAGAATAACCGCGGTTATTCAGTTGCAATTAAGCTCGCTTCATAGCGCTGCGCACGTCGATGTCCTACAGGCGTTGCAGCTTCCGCTTCCTTTTGAAACCTGCGGAGGAAACATAGCACTCGAGCCACGTACTGGCGGGTTTCACGAAAAGGAGGGATGCCGTGGTAGCGATCGACCATGCCGGGGCCTGCGTTATATGCAGCGATCACGCGGGGAAGTGAATTGCGGTGATTTTGATATCGGCCTAACAGATAGTGGAGGTATTGCACTCCAGCGTCGACGTTCTGCTTAGGGTCCATTGGATCCGCACCAAACTGTATTGCCGTCTCAGGCATCAGTTGCATCAACCCAATTGCACCTTTTGGCGAAACAACGTCCGAGATGAAGTTCGATTCCGCTGCCATGATGCTCTTCACGAGTGCGGGCGGGACGCCGTGCTTGGTGGCAGCCTCGCGGATGAGCGCATGCGGATCCACCAACTCTTTGAGAGGTGGCGGAGAAGTTGGCGCTGGCGCCGGCAGGCGTAAGAAGGAGCCGAAATCCGGCAAATTGAAGTCCAAGGTGGGAGACGAGGCAAACCCGCACCAGGGCGCGAGGGTAGCCATTGTTAGAAACGATATGACAAACTTCATCCACTGTTTCCTGTTCTTGAAATTTTGCTATTGTGCTACTGGACGTACTTACGAACGAACTTACGCGGCGGAAAAGGGTTCCGGCTTAGACCAAACTTCACCGGTTCGATTTTCCCATTGAATGAGTATCGGCAAAGGCCCAGTATAGCACGTGTAAACGGCGATGATCCAATTTTTTGGCCTGGTGTCACGCCACACGAAGAAGTTGCTATTTGGCGGCAAGTAGAGGACGTTCCTATCCGAAGAATCTAAGTTGAAGGTGGGCTCTTGTAGCCGCGCGGTGACGGGCGAACTCACGGGGTGCGGGCGGTGCCAAGCCCTTGGATCCGCCGGGGAATTCGTCGCAAACACTGACATCCTGTTTGGGGGCCCCCAAACTCGGCGCATGGCCTGAGCTCACGAGTTCATTTCTCATGAAGCTGCAGTTTCGGGCCTTTGCTTCTGGATTCCATACTTTATCATGCGGTACATAAGCGTCTTCCGCGTGATGCCCAAGTAGTTCGCTGCACGGCTCTGATTCCAACCGAATTGATTGAGGGCTCGGATGATTAAATCCCTTTCAACTGCCTGTAGACTTAATCCCTCGGCAGAACCAGGCGGCTTGGAATGGGAATGCACCCGCGTGGCCGGGCGCAAGAAGTCCGGCAGGTCATTCAGGGTGACTTGGTCGCCAGCACTGAGGACGACCATGCGTTCGATGACGTTCTCGAGTTGCCGCACATTCCCGGGCCATGTGTAAGCATTGAAATACGGAATGAGAAGCGGCGGAAGGGTCAGATCCGGCCTTCCGTGTCTTTGTTTGGAAGTGTCAAAGAAATGCTGAATGAATAGGGGAATGTCCTCGGCTCGATTTCGCAGAGGGGGGAGTTCGATGGGGACCACTGAGAGACGGTAGTACAGGTCTTCCCTAAAGCTTCCACTCGCCGCCAACGCCTGGAGATCGCGATTTGCCGCCGCAATGATGCGCACGTCTACTTTTGTAGGGTATAGCGCGCCAATTTTCTCTATCTCGCGCTCCTGGATCATGCGGAGCAGTCGCGTCTGTAGCTCCAGTGGCAACTCGCCAATCTCGTCTAGAAAGAGAGTGCCGGTATCGGCAATTTCGATCTTTCCTCTTTTGTGAGTGGTGGCGCCGGTAAACGAGCCTCTGAGGTGACCAAAGAGTTCAGACTGTAGCAGTTCGGCTGGAATCGCACCACAATTAATAGTGACGAATGGCCGCTCCCGACGGAGACTATTTCGGTGCACAGCCTTGGCCAGCACTTCTTTCCCGGTTCCGGTCTCCCCTAGGATCAGTACCGTGGCATCTGTTGGTGCGACGCGCGCCATCTGGTCCAGAACAAACAGCAGCGCTTGGGACTGACCGACGATATTTTCGAAACCATACTTATCAGCGAGGCCCTTAGGTTGAAGTTCCTCGATAGGACGGACCCGCTCCAACGCTCGCTCCACGAGGGATCCTAGCTCGTACAAGTGGACCGGTTTGGTGATGTAATCGTACGCACCGGACTTCATAGCGTCTACGGCAGTTGCCACGTTTGCGTAGGCCGTGATTAACACCACCTCGGTTTCGGGATATTGGGCTCGGACACTCTTCAGCAGTTCCAAGCCGGACATTCCAGGAAGATAGAGGTCGGTGATAACCAGGTCCCGGGGCTCCTGCTTCAGGATCGCGAGTGCTTCAGTCGCGTCAGCGGCGGTTACGGTCGGGTATCCCATCTTCGCGAGATGTACCTGAGTGACACGACGTAATGTGGCATCGTCGTCGACCATGAGTATTCGGCCTCGTCTCATGCTCAGCCCATCCCCGAGCGTTGAACCCTAGGGAATTCGTGTTCCAGTATATTCGGACAGGCGCTAAAGTCAAGTCAAATGTTACACGCCATCCGGAAATCCCACAATTGTCGCACGGCATAATTGTTTCGAGTCGAGCGTCGCAAAAATTTTGGATCCATCGTTCGAAAGCTTGCATCTTCCCACCCGCAAAAACTTATTACGGCCTGTACTGATCCAACGCGCCTGACTCGCCTGCCGGATCGAAATAGTGCGGTCTAAATGTAATTGCCGACAAATACTGCCATGCCAGCATATCGCATCAAAAGCTCACTCACGGCCGTGATTCTCTGCGGCACTAGCGAACGTTTTCAGTGCCTCAATTGCGGCACTATACTGATCCCCCTCTCGGAGCCCAACGCCGCGGGAATGATTGAAGCAAGGTGCGAAGGTAACTTGGTACGGGTATTCGAAAGGGACCTTTCCGAGCAATCCGAGTGCATCGAAATCGAGGGCGGCCGGTTGAGTCCAACGCTATTATGGTAGTTTTTGATCTGGAAGCCAGGCAGCTACCTGGACAGGTTGACGACTTACTCCAGGCCGGTGAGTTCGATGCCGCGTTCGTGGTTCAGACGCCGCGAAAGATCAGAATCGATGAGCGAAATACTGGCGTGATTCAAGGCGTACTCGACACTGACATAGTGAAGCATTGTTCCTTCTATCCAAAAGCCGAGTGCTTCCACCACGCGGTGATCCTTGAACGCGATGAGGTAGATCGTTGGCTTACCGTCATTATCCACTCTATTCGAGGTCCCTTGACCAGCACTCGCACACGAGTTCGCAGGATTCCGAGGTACAGGCGGCCCGAATTCCCGTCGAGTCGTTGGATAGTGATTCGCAAACTGAGAATCATCTTGTGGAGACGCAAAGTTCTGGTTGATAACCACTGGGGGCCGATGATCGAGATCTGTATTTACCTGCGCCGGGTTTCCATCTGCCGGCAAAGACGTTCCAGATTCCCCGTCCAGGTTGCTGTTATCGTACACCGGAATAGGTAAAATGACGATCTCGCCTGGAGTTGAGGTCCTCGGCGGCGGTGCGGATACCGGTCTTCTAAAGAGATTGGGCTGGGTGGCGCCAGCTGCAGGCGTGACGGGCGCATGGCCGATACCGGGATGAACAATATTGCCGTATCCGCCTGGCGACCAGGACGGGCCTCGGCGTTGACCGGACGCCGTGGTTACAAGGCCGAGGAACATTGCCGCGAGGACCAACGGAATCATGAGTCCTCCTTTCAGCCTTGGCGTTCCGCTAACGTTGATGGCCGGAGTGCGGGCCGGGTCTATTTCAAGGGGCTTACAGCTTTTCCGCGCCACCTACCACCGTCCGCCTTCTTCGACGCAGCTAGCCTACTGAGCCACTGAAGGTGAGTCCCGCCGACTCTTCCAATCAAATAGCGCCCGCAGGAATCGAATGCAGCTCCAGGGGACGGAAGAAACTACAACAAGTCGTGCTATTGTTCATCTCCGATTGCAGCGATCGAGGCGTGGAACGTGAGCGTATAAGGCATCCACTTCTGCTCTGGGGCATTTCCCCTGCCCGACGTGTTTGTAGATTTATGAATTTCCTTGAACGATATAAAGCGGACGTCATAAGTGCGGTCGAGAGCATCGACGTAGACAAGGTTAGCGAGGTCATAGAGTTGTTCAAGCAGACGCGGGCGCGGCGCGGCAGTATTTTTGTCTGCGGCAGCACGGGAAGTGCTTCAACGGCGTCGAGAGTCTTAAGTAACATGTTGATGCAGTCTATCTTCGATCACGCGGCGCGCTTTCGCATCTTAGCGCTCGGCAACGGCTCTCCGGAATCAGAATCGGATAGAGAACATATAAGCAAAGACCGCCTGCTTGTGGAACAGCTTAAGAACTTCGCAGAGCCTGGGGACGTCGTGGTTGCAATTAGCGCCTCCAGCAACTCACAATGTATCCTACGGGCTTTGGAATATGGTGCATCCATCGGGTGTCGAACGGTTGCCCTGACTGGTTCGGATGGGGGCAAGGTGGGTGTCCTAGCCGATATCACGATTCACGTCGGATCAACGCAGGCCGATACCTTGGAAGACGCGCATGCCATTATCTGTCACATGATAGGTAGCTATTTTCTCGATTTCGATCTAAGCTCATCTTCCATAGCCGCCGCGTCGGCAAACGTCAACAAATTGTAAAGCCGTCGGGCGGATAGTAGCATCAAACATTTCGATGCCAGACACTGGGCTCAAGGAATGCTATCAAGTCCACACTCTACGTCCAATATTGTCTGATTCTGCCAGCGACCCGCCGTGCAATCCCTCCGGCATCCTTGAGCCATGGACTTCGCCCTACAGCAGGAGTTCGATCCTCTAGAACGGGAAGAACTTGTTCAACTATCAATAAGGCGCGTAATAGCCATGGCGCCAGGATGTGCGCAGTTTGAGAGTGCCCGCAGCTTGGCTAAGCATGACCTTCACTTTGTGGAACTTTCCGTCGTTCGGGGCCTGAGCCGGATAGTAGCCAAGAACGTACTGGCTCCGAACCTGAGTGCTCAGTTTGTTAACAGCATCGGACAGGTCATTCAGGTTATGAACAGCTACCACGGCCCCGCCGGTCTCTGCCGCCGCTTTCCTGAGAAAATGGGCGTCATCGAAGAGGCCGATCGCGAAGAGGCGAACATCCGCCTCTCTTAAGAGATTAATGACCTCCCCGTCACTATAGCGGCTGTTGTTATCACCACCGTCCGACAGAATCAGAAGTGCCTTTCTCGGGTTCTTGGCGTGTCTCATTTGGTTCACGGCAAGGTAGATCGCATCAAACATAGCGGTCCAACCTTGCGGTCGAATCAAGCCGAGGTTGCTGGTGATCTCGTCTGGATCGGGTGTGAAGGGGGTCAGGACACTGGCCACATCAGCGAACTCGACAAGAAAAAATTCATCCCCTGGTAGGCTGGTTTTTAAGAACTGCTCGACGGCGCGAAATGATTTATCAATCTTGTTGCGCATGCTCCCGCTCGCATCGAACACGATTCCCAGAGAAACTGGCGCCTGATCGATGGAAAACGACTCGATCTTTTGTTCGGCCGAGTCCTCAAACAAACGGAAATCTTCTTTATGCAGGTTCAAGATGGGCTGGTCGTGTTGATCGGTAACGTTCGTAGGAATCATCACCATCTTGATATCTAAGCGAATGGAGGGTACCCTCCGTTCTGCGGATGGGCGGAATCGCGGAGCGATATTCACCTGGGGCGCGTCTTGGCAGAAGGCTGACATGCCGAGCGCTGTTACAAGCAAGGTATGCAGCACAGGGGGTATCAGAAGACGTCCAACGCACTGGATCCGCATAGATAGATTGATACACCTCCGGCCGAATAGCCTAAGCCCGGCCTGGTATGCTTTCTTCCAAATTTAGAATACTGATACGTCAGCGAGTATACGTTCCGGTCCGAGCGAGTGTAAAGGGGGAAGGGGTTACAGGTCGCAGGAAGCTCTGTCCTTTGTGACAATTAGCGGCAAACGACTGACCTTAGCGATGGGACGACAGAAAACGAGTGCGGCAGGAGCATGAAAACCGCCTGTTTCACCACGCGCTGCCAGCGCGCTACGCCAGAGCCGCAAACCAGGCCAGCATGCGAGCGAATCCAGTTGAGCGGCAGTCAAATCCTTCCTCCTGCCCTGGAGAGATTGACCCGGACGTATCCTCTCGATGTCGTGGATTCGATGCAGGGACGAAGTTTCGCTGCTGGCCCGGGGCTAAGCGCCGGACGGCAATTCCTCGATCATGATCACCCAACCGGTTAATCCGCCCTCAACATGGGAAAAGACGCCGGCGTTGATCTTGGCTTCGAAAGGCTTGCCGCTCGCACGCAGACACTGCTCCTGAAACGCAATCGACGAGCGATTGTTGCTCGGCATGCCCAGGAGGGCCTCCATGACTGCATCGCGCCTTCGCGGTTGGAACAATTTTTCCACGCGCATCTCTTTTAGTTCCCTGCTGCCATACCCCAAAACATCGCTCGCGGCGCGGTTTGCACTAATGACATGCAATCCCTCGTCGGTTATTAGGATGGCCAGCGGGTTCTGTTCAAATAACGCTCGATAGCCTCGTTCCGTACCGGAAACGTGGGCTACGCGTTTTGCTTCGGTGACGTCCGCGCTGCGTCCCACGACACGGATGGGGTTCCCGGCGACATTTCTGATAATGTAAGCATGATCAGAGTTGTAGGTGGACTTCCCGTTGGGTTGAAGCTTCCGATACTCAAACGCCCACTCATCCCGATGTTCCCTCAAAGCGGAATTGAGACTGTTCGCTACCGCGGAACGATCTTCCGGATGGATCCGCTGAAGCCAGGATGAGAGACTCATGCTAGCAATCGATGTCTCCGTTCGTTCTGCTTCAGTTGCTCCAAAGGTGACGCGGTTTGACGCTGGGTCCCACTCCCAAATGAGATCTTTGCTGGTCAGCCGAAGCGCTCGGATGTCTTGCATACTTCTCTGCATGCGCTGCGAATACTGGCGCATCTGTTCGAGCGCTTGATCGGCGAGGCGACGCGCTCGGGGGTACATCGAGCTCAACGCCGAGATCAGAATTCCTTCCAACAAGAACAAAGCCAGCCGTTCCGCGTTAAGCTGCGAGACGGCCATGAGCGAGTGACGTGGGAGCAGGAAGAAAAATCTCGCGGCCAGACTCGATAGCAGCGTTGCCGCCAGTCCCGGGCCGAACCCACCCACCCAAGCGCTGGCGGCGATCGCTGCATAATAGAACGTGAAAGGAAGCGCGCGTTCTAAGTCGCCAAAAGCTAACAGCTTCAAGCAAGTGGCGGTAGAAACAAAGAGCAACACCGAAAGGTAACGCGTGCTGCGCGACCGGCCTGCCTCGGCGGTGTCCGCGTCATGGAGAACGTGGCCGACAAAGCTGAGTAAAACGCCCTCGCCGCTAAACAGGATCAACCGCGACAATTGGGCCTGGGATGTGATCCCAAACGAGTAAACCGGTTGGAGAAGCAGGTACGCGCTGGCGCAAGCGGACAAGACCGTAGCCAGCAAGCCCGGACCCAGCCCGGCCAGCAGTGCAGCTACGAGCACGGCCAGAACGAACCCGAAATACCGCACGTCGGAATCCAATGCCGGAGGCCCAGCGAGAAAGTAAAGGAGCGATGCCAAGACCGTAACAGCCAACGAGAGCCCATAGCGGGCTGAAAAAGATCGTAGTCGGAACATCGAATCCTCAGAACAGTGACATACCTGGTCGGATGTCTTTGCTGACATGCTGAACATCGCGAGCCCTAGGGTGCGTGGCCCAAGCACTCGGGTGTCCAGACGCTATCGCAGCAAATGATAGGGATTTACGCTCAACATCAGCGCGAGAACCTCCTCGATGCCGCGTCATTGGAGGGATGAATCTAAATTACTGCGTACTGGCACGGCAGAAGAAGATGCCGGCACCATCACGAAAGTTGTTCTGGCTGAAAGTCTAAATACCGTTGAGTAGAGTTTTCGATTGTCAAACGCGTGAGCAGATAGTCCGCTTGAATCGGGCGTAGAGTAAGGCGGCGATTCAACCGAATATCGAGCGTACCTCCCATGCCATCGGAAACGCATTTTGGCCACCCTTTATGCGGGCTTCAGGTGTGTCGGGCAGAAGCGGTGATTTGATACTTCCGTGTTGTCCAACTGAATATAGTGAATGTTGCCACGGTGCTTTGCTTCGAGTTCGGCAACTGCGACCAGATGGTCGATGAAGTTGATTTGGAAGCTCGAGGTGCCGCCGTTGGCGATGAAGGAGGGTATGCTGCTGCTTGAATTGAGGCGCAGCTTTTGCAAGCTCGCTTCCGTAAGCGGAGTCTCGTCCCCTGCCAGAGCCCCCACTCCGAAGAGCACGAAAAGCCCAGTCACGATACTAACTCTCATCGAATTACGTCTCCCTTACTCCCTCTTTGTTTCGCCAGAGCGTTAGGCTTATTTCAGAATGCTCTGATTCTGTTTCAGGTCGGAACTGCCCGACGCCAGAGCGTCCTCATTGGACGGCCTATCCAGACGCTTGGTCGCCGGTTTGCCGGTGTCTGCGAAGCAATGATGAGACTCGCAGCGGGAAGACGCAAAAGATTTGTCGGATAAATCGAGGGCTGCATCGCGATGCTGTGCAACTGTGATTCATGTCCGGGTCGCGGATCCAGGTGCTTTTGAGGCGTGTCACGCTCGCAAGTTGTGTGCCTCCTGTCTAGTTTTTGGCGTGGCTCGAACTTGCGCGTGGCAGCCCGTTTCCTCCCCCTCAAAACAGTCGTCTTGGTGTCACCGTAGGACAAAGCGAGAGTGTCTTCCGGATCGATCACAATGAGAGGTTTAACCAGACGACGCACCTGCAGTATCATCGCGGCAAGCGAGGACCCTGGCTCGGCTTCAACTGACGGTATACAGCGGCCTGGTAGCGGTGCCGTGCCCTTCGCAGTCAACGCGACTACCCCAGTGGGCGATTAGTGCTGAAAGTGGTTGTCACTTTTAAAGGAACTTGCGAAAAACAATTTGGGCAGCAGTTTTTCGCGTCGAGGAGTCACTTGCTGGATGTCAGTTGCGCTTCAACGGACGTGAGCCACGCCTCCAAAGCCGGCCGCTCGCACTCGTGAGCTGACGACTGAAGATATTGTTTTACTTGAATCGCCGCGAGGTCGCGCCGGCCAATTTCCGCAAGAGCACGTGCAGCCAGGAGTCTGGCAAAGGGTAATTCTGTGACCGCTTGTTTCAGGTGATCGAGCGCTTCATCGATGTTTTTTCGCTGTTCGATCAGACTGATCGCGAGCACGCTGTGCAGTACCGAAACATAATATCCACCGCCGAGCATATGGCGGGCGGCACTTTCCGCCTCTGGATAGCGCTTCAAGCTCACTAGTAACAACGCGAAATTGCATCCGGCCTCCGGCAGTTGGGGATTCAATTTGAAGGCTATATCGGCTTGTTCCAGAGCCTCATCGAGGCGACCCGCGTGTGCGTAGATAGCTGCCAGATCACTGTGAGCCTCGGGAAAATCCGGATCAATGACAAGGGCTTCGTGCAAGTGCTGGACGGACACCTCGATATCGCCCGAGGCGTTGGCCTTTTGCGCTGCCCGAAAGGCATCCCAGGCCCGCCGCGGCGTCTTATGCTGTAGCGCGGAAAGCGAAACGGTATCTCGAGCAGCTTGCCGTACTGTGGGATCCGGTACAACCAGAAAAACAAAGTTATCCTCACCGCCCAGCGATTTCGTTTGTCGATAAATGACCGCTCCCGAAACATCAATTACTCGGAATTGATAGTGGCCGGCCGGTGCGGGCTTGAAATCGAAATTCCCGTTTGTCAGGATGTGAGTCCTTTGTTTAACAGCGCCGTCCAAGCCTACAAGTTCAATGGCCAAGCCTTCTTGAAGCAAGCGCGAAGATCCGGCAACCTGTCCCCAGATCTCGCAGGGCTTCTGTTCGCCATCCACCGTCGATGGGGTTGCCGATTGGATTGCGGGCACGGTTACCCACAAAATAACTGCTATCGATGGAAGTGCACGGTACATCTCAAATCTCCAGAAGTGTGCCGCTCGATGCAACGCTCTCGCGCTCTAGATCGGTCTGCGAATAGCGATGTGGTTCAGGTACGGCAGGCGCTAGTTTATTTGGATTACAGGCGACTGCTTTTGTTCTAGTGGCGCGTGGAGGACGACGGATCTCGTTAGGCTTTCGGGGGCGTGCTCGCGACTTTTGTCAGGCGGCGAGACAGCGAAACTCCGGTACAGCTCGTTGTTGTTCAGTCTGGTGCTGTCTCTTGATATCGATACGTTCCTTTTTCTTGGCAAGAAGACTCATCCTCGGCTCACCGAAACGCGCTGGAGATGCACAAAGCGGGCCATCACGGAAGCCGGCCATCGTGTGGGCTCTGGCCGAATCGTCACAGACCTGGCCCTCCGAGAACTCCACGTGGCGTCTGGAACAACTTCGTGCTGAAATCCGCAGCTAGCCATCACATGGCCTTGTAGTTGCCGGGGAGTAGCTGACTACCTTATCGTCGCGGTTTCCTCCCGAGTTGCCGCGGTCGTTCTTAAGCGGCTAGTTAGCGCTTCCCGTACCGACGGTTCAGGCTGGGTCTCAAACAGTTTGTATACTGCTGCCGCCAACACAGCCCCCACGATGGGCGCTACCCAAAATAGCCACAATTGTTGTAACGCCCATCCGCCGACGAAAATCGCCGGAGCCGTACTGCGCGCTGGATTAACCGATGTATTCGTCACTGGTATTCCGATCAAGTGGATCAGAGTAAGGCCTAACCCGATGGCGATCGGAGCAAAACCCTTGTGCGCCCTTTTGTCCGTCGCACCAAGAATAATAATCAGGAACATAAAGGTCAGCACGATTTCAGCCGCCAGACACGCTCCCAATGCGTAGCCTCCCGGAGAATGCTCGGCGTAGCCGTTGGCAGCAAAGCCGTCCGCCAGGCTGAATCCCCGTTGCCCGCTTGCGATAACGTACAAGACTGCCGAGCCGGCGATGCCTCCCAGCACTTGCGCGATTACGTAGACCGGCAGTTCCGTGGCCGGGAAGCGTCGCGCCACCACCAGCCCTATGGAAACCGCGGGATTGAGGTGGCATCCCGAAATGTGCCCTATCGCAAACGCCATCGTAAGCAGCGTGAGGCCAAAGGCCAAAGCGACTCCAGCAAATCCGATCCCCAATCCTGGAAAAGCGGCTGCGAGCACGGCGGCGCCGCATCCGCCAAAAACCAGCCAGAACGTTCCAATGAACTCAGCGAAAGATCGTTTCGAAAGCGACATGGATGTTCCTCCTCATTTAGGAAGATGCGGCATATGGCCCGTTGCGACATTTTCGAAGCCGCTTGCAACCTGCGGCGCTCTGCCTGGTACTGGATGAGAAACCGCTGACACGAAACACCGTTACGTTAATCGCGCCTTCGTTTGGCGTTCGCGCCGGCAGATCCGCTGCAGGTACTGTTGTTCGCTCACTGGTTATCGCAGTGATTTTCTGGTGCGGATGGTGAAGATGCTTCCGTCATCGCCATGTGGGACCGGCTCATGCCCGACCAGTGTGCCTGCCGGCCGTTCGTTTCATGATGATATCGGCTTCTATCTTTCCGGATTCGTCAAATTCTGCTGCAAAGCCGCCTGATCCCGATTTAGTTGAGGTAGGGAAGGGAAGGCCGCTGTGCGACAGTGGCCTCTTCGCAGGTGACGCCCCCAAATCCGGCTGGCAGCGTTACCTCAAACCGGCAGCGCTTCTTCCCGCGTAGTAGTGGTCACTCGGCAAGCGAATAATAGCCGCGCCTCCAGGAGGCTTTTAGGTTCGGAGAACCTTTGGGCCGTACAAGTTTCACCTCAACACGGTGGTACTTTCCATCATGCCTCGGAAAATTAGGCGCGTACCCCAGCAAGTATTGAGAACGTATCGCCCGGCTGAGTTCCCAGGCAAATTTGGGCATCTGGTTTATGTTGTTGACCTCAAACAGGCGCCCGCCCGTTTGCGTTGTTACTTCCTGGAGCAGTTCCCGACCATTAGTCTCCTCGCGTGTTCGCCACCGCATGTCTACCGGATCAAAGATCCCTATGGCGTAGATCTGGACATCGGCTTCGCGCACCAAAGTTCTGAGATCGGTCATGGTATAGCGGCTGCAATTGTCTCCGCCGTCGGAAACAATGATGAGCGACTTCCGGGCATTCTTCGCTGTCTTCATCTGGGTGATGGAGAAGCGGATTGCGTCCAAGAGCGCCGTCCCTCCGGAGGGCCGGATCAACCGGATCTGCTTTTGAAGCTCGTCGGCATTTCTCGTCAGATCCACAGCCAGGTCCACTCGACTATTAAACCTGACCAAGAAGAACTCGTCCTCAGAATTGGCCGTGTTTAGAAACCTCCTCACCGCCTCGCGCGACTTTTCCATTTTGCCGAGCATGCTTCCACTGGCATCGACAACGAACCCCACCGAAATTGGGGCGTCTTCCATGGCGAAGTGGTTAATTACCTGCTCTGTGTCATTATCCAAGAGTGTGAAGTTGTCTTTCTGAAGTCCAACGAAAGGCTGGCCTCTGCGGTCCAACACACTCACCGGTATTAATACGAGTTCCGAATTCACCCGCATGGATACGTGCTCGACGGTTTCCACAGGCTCTTTGGCGGCTAAGTTGTCATTCTGGGCTTCTACGAAGCTCCCTGCGAAAGCAAGGCAAGTGGAAGTGAGCAGAACCGACCAAAGCACTTTGGTGTCGACTCTTGGCAAGTAGCCGCCGCGTTGTAGGCTGAATCTCATGGCCGCCCATAGATGCGCACGCAATGGGTCGAGGCTTATTTTTGTCGATCAAGGAAGCTGAAAGAGCGCAGCGCCATCGCTCTCGCCCAACCGCATGGACGTAGCGCTTCGAAAAGAATGAGTCTGAATAATGGCCGAGAGAATCGTCTGCGGGTGTGAGCGACTGCCGAACGGACCCGAACGGCGGCGCAACCTAAAAGGAGTCAACCTACCATGCCACTTAAAACCCCGAAGGAAGTGTTTGTCGTCTTGCTCAGCGATTTGCGGCAAGGCGCGGAACGAAGCCAGAAGATTTACGAGGAATTGGGCCAGGCCGCCCAAGACCGTGAGATCAAAGAGGCTCTTGACGCGCGTGAGTTCATCTCCACTCAAATCATGAGCAGACTTGACGAGTGCTTCCGATTGATAGGCGAGAAGCCCGTGAAAGGGAATGGACGGCTGCACGACGTGTTTCTCGAGGATTTCCGGAAAGAAATCAGTGATATCCAGTCACCGCTGGCAAGGCGGATGTTCATTCTCGCCAAGGCAAGCCGACTGATGCACCTTCGGATCGGAGAATACGTCGCTCTGATTGCAGCCGCCGATGCGATGGACCATCCTGCCGTCGCCATACTTCTCGAAAGTTGCCTAGCAGATAAACTTGCGTTTGCGGAACGCACGAAACGACTGATCCGCGAGCGCCTTAAAGAGGAACTTGTCCCTGCCTAGACCCGTTCTTTCGCAGATACCATAAACAAGGGGCGAGGTGCGCCAATCTGTAGCGAGCGCACCTTCACCTTCGTTGGCTCGAACTTACCCATCTATCCGCCCCGTCCAAGCTGGTGGGGGGCTTGCAGCTTGGGTCATAGGGAATCGTGGCTAGGTGGCGCTTTACTCGCAATACGGAATCACCCAAGGATTCGCCGCCAAGATGGAGCTCCTGCAGCGGTAAGCTTAGGGCTTCGCAACATCCAAAATGTAGAGGCTTCGCCGTAAGGGGATGTGTGTTCTTAGCATCGATCAAAGGTGGCCGTCATTTAATGGCGTAGAGCCTGGGGAACAACAGGCAGCGCGGCCGGAGGGTTCGGAAGCCGCGTCGCCTGCTCGACGTACGGGAAACACTACGCTGGCCGTGCCGGAGACTACGGGTTCGCGCACACCTCGCACTGATCGACGCCTCCATGGCGCCTTAGCTCGAACATTCCGGTATCCCTATCTAGGCCACTGGAAATTCAAGCCACATTCACCGTTCAGCCGGAATGTCGCCTCACGATCGATGGAGTTAATCGGCGTTTTATTCTGTCGGCCTTGCAGTGTGATGAAGTTAAGAGTATCCGCGGTATACCAGTAATCCTGTGACATCCAAACCTGGTTGTCATATGTCAGTTTGATCAGATAAAGTGGCTTCCCATTTGCATGTGGGCAGTAGGCCTGATCCGGCCCGGTGTATGCATAACTGTAGCCATAATATGGATACGAATAAGGAACTGCGTATGAATAAGGCGTGTTAGGAGAATAATAGGGATAACCATAGTAAGGATAACCCCATCCGGAGCCGTAATAAGGCCAGTAGCCGGAAAAACCAAACCCGAAGCCAAAGCGGTTCCCTGGAAAGTAGCCGCCACGGTATCCTCTCCACCCACCTCCGCGAAATCCGGGGCCAACAAATCCCCCGCCGTGAAAACCACCCATTCCGCCGTGGAAACCACCGCCACCACCGTGAAATCCACCGCCACCACCGTGAAATCCACCGCCGCCGCGCTGAGCGATCCCAGGTATCGCGAGAAGGCAACCTATGAGGAAGAACTGCGCAAACCTTCGCATGGTACTTACCTCCTATCGGAGTCGATGCTGCGCTGGAGGTTGACCGCCGGCATGGCCGCTTGAGCGGCGAATTCGGGACCGTGCAATGCTAACCGCCCTCACTGTGGCGGCCCACTGTCAGCCTCCTAATACGTTGATGCCGCGCTGACTAATCTAGCGGCATTTACTTGGCCGGGCGCCCGGTTAACGGGTCCTCCCCAACGTAGGTCGGATGCTTAGTAAGTGACCGGTAACGGCAGATTTGTGCCACTGGAATGCCATTGGCCCAAGCCAATTCATGTCATACCACCGATGTTCCGGCGCCTTTCTGACGCCCCGAGAATCCCGCTCATTGGCGCGGAAACAGAGTTCCGTCGAGCATCTACGCACGCTGTTCGGCGCAATAAGCCAAGGTACCTCTGGAGCGCGTCTTGTTGGCAAGGGGAGGATACGGGCCACTGAGCGCGGTTGCCTCCAGGACTGGGGCCGGAACTCCACGGTGAGGGTTAACGAGATCATGGATACTGCGAACCTTCTATGACCATTTCTTTCGGGCCTTCACCGTTCAATAGGATGGCCCGCAGTCGTCTCCACAAATACGTTGCGATCGAATAGTGCTGCCGTATTGAATCCTACCGCTGCTAGCGCAGTTTTAGACATGTTCAGGTGACTGCTGTGCGTCGCGAGTTTGGCCAAGAGGAACTTCGCCACATCGGACAGGAAATTGAGCTTGAGCTCTCCAAGAATCAATAAGTTGCCGGTATAGAAAAGAAGGCTGTTCGGTCTTCACCCCAACGTTGCTGTTCCTCCATTTCGTGAATCATTCGCCTCGCAACTTTCTCCTTTTGGCGTGGAGTCAAAATCGAATCGATCTGTCTGCGCGCCTGGATCCGAATGGTTTGTTCTTGGACCAATATTTTCGCAACCGATAGATTGGGATTTCCGCGAGCCAGACTAAGCTGCATGGTCTCATTTGCGATGATCCGCTCAACTTGTTCATGCTGCGCATGTGTCAAGTGTAAATGCCTGATCATCTCGAGCAAGCCCGTCTGAAGGTTTTCCAAAGTTGGAATTGGACCCCAGCCCGTGACAGGTTGTGCACAGGCGCTCGAGCTGGAAGCCAGAAGAGCGCCGACGGCCACAAGCGCCAGAATTGGTCCTACGTATGTTCTCATAGAATTCACTCCGTTTCAAATTGTCTTGGTTCTCGTCCAGTCTCCGATTCAAGTAAGGGGTCGCTTGCCACAAGATGCGGCTATGACACGCGATGCGCTATTTTTTAGCTGATCCACGGCCCCCAGAAACCGGCCCGTTGTTGCGCGCAGTACGCTACGACCAAGCTCATCCCAGCCAGGATTCCGACTACCTGTTTTTACCCTCGCAAGTGAGAGAAACTACACCCAACCACTCAAGGCAGAATCACACTTGCCGGGGAACGATATCCCTGGAGAGGCCGTAATGTAAGAATCGCTGAATCCTTTTTTGCGGATCGATGGGTTTGCCTAGTGAGCGCGATTATCTTTGGCTCAGTTCCGACTATCAGTGCCGTTCTTGCGGGGACACCGCCCGCGGAGCTGCCACCCATTACCGATTTCAGGGTTCCTTTGCCTTAACAGCTTGCTGAAAAAGCCCAGCAGACTGAAGTCCGCCCTATGTGGGGAGATCTATGTCGTTGATAGCCCGTGTAGCGTCGGCGCCCACGCCTGCGGTTCGCGAATGTGAAAGGGCTTGTTCAGCAACCTGCTAATGAGTCTCGCTTCCAACGTTCGGAATTACACCGATAATCTCCCTAGTGGAAAGGACTGAGTCGCGCTGTGAAGAAGCTCAGAGACTTTATCGTGAGCAGGCTAGTGGCCGGCGTGCTCGTTCTCGCTCCGATTTACCTCGCCGCCTTGCTGTTGCTCAAAGCAATGAAATCGTTGTCAGGTTTGGTGCGGCCTCTCGCAAAGCTCCTTCCGGAATGGTTGCCTGCTGATCGCATCTTTTCTTTGTTGCTGGTGATGATTGTCTGCATCCTTATCGGAATTACAGTTCGCACTCGGAGGGGGCGAGCGGCCTGGAGGCGAATGGAGAACTCTCTATTCCAGAAAATTCCTGGTTACGCGGTTGTTCGAGGGTTTACTCAGCAATTGGCTGGCGAGACACAAGGCGAATCGTGGCAGCCGGCGCTGGCCGAGATTGAAGAGGCTCTCGTCCCCGCGTTCATTATTGAAGAACTTGAGGACGGGCTCTTCACGGTTTTCGTCCCTTCCGTACCCACGGCTCTCAGCGGAGCCGTCTATATATTGAGCCAGGATCGTGTGCATCGAGTGAACGTATCCATCGGGCAAGTTATTAAGGCGGTCTCCCGTTGGGGATCCGGCTCCAAAGATCTCGTTGCTGCAATGGAAAGGAAGCACATGGTCGAGCGCTACGACCACCGATGACGCACGGACCCTCCCGTGGGCACATGAGCTCATAAATATATGCTCACACCCAACGTGTAAAGCGCCGACTACGGGCCGTCAGTCCGAAATCTCCTCGGGAAGGCCAGATGACCCAGCCTGGGTTTTCCGTGCGTTTCCAGCTCAGGGCAAACTCGAAGTTCGGTCAAACGTCGGCGATTCACGGCGCAATATGTTGCGTCGGCGTCGAAGCGATCGGCAGAGTTGGCGCAGACTTCGCGAAGTAGTTGTCCTGTGACAGATTCCTGTAGACCGCTCCCGCAATTCCGGAAGCGATTGGACCGTTGACTGCCTGCCCACCCGTCAACAGAACCACTACAACGAGCTTGTTGTTGCCGGATTCATTGTAGGATCCGAACCAGCCCAAGTGCGTGGGCAAGCGATCATCGGTACAGGTTCCGGTTTTTCCGAAGATCGGCTCGATTGGGTTGAAGTTGGCGCGCCGAGCGGTGCCATACTCGACTGCTCCCATCAGCCCGGGCTTGATTTCGGCAACCCACTGGGCGATGTCGAGCTGCCGTTTGACGCGAGGCATGAACTGATTAATTTCTTGCTGCGATCTTGGGTGCTGGAGGTAGTAGAGTATTCCACCGTTAGCGACGGCCGTCATAAGTGCCGTAAGCTCCAGCGGCGTCATGTGAAAGCCTTCACCGAAGCTGGTCATCATTCCCAAACCATCGGCAGGAGGTTGGTCGGCCAAAGATCCCGCCTGCTCGCGTTCCAAATTCAATCCAGCTCTCTCGCCAAGACCAAAAAGATGAGCATATTCCGCTATCTTGTCGTAGCCCAGTTTGGTTCCAACGGCGGCGAAAAACTGATTGTTCGAGTGCGCTAGGGCTTGCGTCAAGTTTATGGTCTGGCGACGGCTGGTGTGGAATACAGTGTTCTGATTCTGAAGGGTACCTTCCGCGAGGCCTGCTAGCGCGGCGACAACCTTTATGGTGGAGCACGGCTTAAATCCACTTTGGAATGCAAGTTTTTGATTCACGATCGTCAGAATCCTGCCTGTCCCAGGGTCAGCGACAATGATAGTTCCGTTGTATCGGCCCAGCGCTTGCACCGCCGCTCTGCGAACCGTTAGATCGTCGCCGTCTGCCGAATCACCCTCGGTGGAATCGGCGAAAGTTGGGGTTTTCCAAGAACTGCCCAAAATATTTCGTTTCGTTGCTGTGGCCCTGCGGGTAACGGGGCCTACTCGCATTTGTGCCGACCGGGCATGAGAGAGAGCTTTACGGCGCTTTTTGCGATGAGTCGTTCCCGAAGCCGATCCGGCCAGCAGTACAAAAAGAAGAAAAGAAACTAGACGGGTTAGCTTCCGAGAACGCATACTCATCCTAAGGGACTCTCCTGGGCGGAGGCGCGGACTTATCCTGGCGAACTGTTCACTTCAAGCGGACTACGTTCCACACTCTGTCGCGGCCGCCGAAATTCCTGGGTACCAGTCAACTCCTGCGCTCTTGGTTCTCATGAAGATATTCGGCTTCATTTTTACCCGCTTTGGTCTCGACGATTAGCAAGGTTTACGTTCGCGGCCAGTCCCCAAATCGTGCTCGCTCATTACAGGACTGTGTACGCCGACGTCGCTCTTAACGTGTTGGTTGCGAGCATTCGAAACTGTACTTTTGATTCCATTTTCGGATGCCCGACTCACTTTTTTACACGCGGTGAGCAGGTACCCTGCCCGAAGCCCGACTGGATAATCGCTGTTCACACGCCGGTTTGCAACCAGGCTGAAAATCGTTGCCAGAGCGTGTTGTTTGTCCAGTGGCCTGTGACGCCAAGATCGACCAGATGGCCCGCCAGGACATCCGCCCCGCGAGGCATGGCGCGCAACTGAAACCCAGGCACGCCGGTGAGGTGGGCAAGAATTTCGAGCTGAAAAAGTCGCCGAGGGTTTGCCACCGATTAATTCGTGGGAGGCCCCGTCGCATCGGCCTCGAATCTTCCCCAGGAGCGCGACTCCCAGCGAATCGAAATCAGACTATCTGCCACTCTCCACGAGCCGGTGTGGACCATAGAGATAGGACATTGTTCTAATCCACGGCTTTAGGAAAAGGTGAATTTATTGCGACGTGTTGGCAGTTCTCGCATCCAGACCAGTGGAACGCGATCACTGGACGTTGAGACGGGTCACCGGAGTTCACGTCCCTATTGAGGTTGTGGAATGGATCTATCGACCGCTTGCTCCGGAAGTCGTCCTCGATCGCTTTCTGTGGTTCGGGGCTTCTTGTTGGCCGATCGAGCTTTCGGATCCTGCGCCATCGGAAGTGAAATCGAAGAGCGCTACTGCGAGATTGCGGCGAAGCGCCTGAACTAGGAGGTACTGGGGTTCGCATGAAGCATCTAATCTTTTCGGCTCTACTCTGTGTCGCGCTTCTCGCGCAGAAGCCCAAGCCCACCATCGAGGCCTGTGGACTCGGCCTGCACAAGGACCATCCATGCCACTGCGTTGAGCACACATCCCAGGTGCAAAACGACTGGATGGTGCATTGTCAGGGCGTTAGCAACAAGACCGCGGAGCAGTGCTTCAAGGAAATGCCGGTTGAGATTCGCGACCACTGTAGCGTAGCGGAGCATTACGGCAACTGGAATAACGAGGGCGACCCGATGCCACGGCAATGCACGATGGCCTGCAAGAGGTCGGATTGTAAATGCGACGACGGCCCCATTTGTCACTATGGGCATAGTGCGAAGGATCACGCCGATTGATTTACAGCCAGAATGACCAAATGTTCCTGGCTGGAGCAAAGCCTCGATCGATGTCAGTAAAGTGCGAGAGAAAAAGTATGATGCGCAAAGGTGTGGGCCGATGTCAGCCGCCGGTCAGAACGGCGATAATGCTCCCTTCTGTCGGCTGTATTGGCCGCGGCTCCGGCCTGTCTTTGCAAAATGAACGATTCGCAGTCGGTGGTGTGCCAGGATCAGGAAGACATAAAGAATCTGAAACCGAAGATTCGGCTTGGTGAAAAAGTCGATCGAGGGTATCCTTATTGGTATGGCTCTCCAGAATTGGGATGGCTCTCCAGAAAAGTCCGCCACATCTGCGAGGGCGGGTTCCGCCTATGTGCCATGTATTTGCCCACACTGGTTTGGTCTCCTCTCCACATGAGCGATAAGTAGCGCAACATTTGCCGGACGTCGGGGTTGGTGTAGCTGGGTGAGTTCGTTTCGTCGATATCAATATGGAGTTTGACAAGTTCGCCGTGAATCCAGATTGGGTTTTCGCGGCTCATCCTTCGAATCACCTCTCTGACTTCTTGTCTAAGGTCTGGCCGGCCAGGTTGCCCGTGACGAACTTTCGATATCCAGAACAATCGGAAGCCTTTGCGACGCCACGCAATGACCGTTTTGGGCTTGACGATGATCAAGGCCGAACGCCAATCATTTCAGACCTCCGAGAGCCATGAACACACCAAAGTCGATCTGCTGGAGCTAGTTTGGGACGCTTCATCCGTCAAATACACCCGCGCCGCAAGTGCCAGGGGCAGGACTTTACGAAATCACGCAAACGCCATATTCTCATGCGGTTTGCGATTTACAACAGGCACAACCACAGACCTAACGAAACCAACCCATACAGAAAAAGCCGCTTTCAGAGCTGGCAAAGGCGGTTAGGGCATGAAGAATGACAAAGAGCTCAGTCAATCAATCGCCGAATTGATCCGACTCCACGACGACGTTTTGGCTCACGTTTTTGCGATGCAGACTCTGCTGCAGGATCTTGACCTCGTTTCCCCTGATGAAGTCGAGCGGCGAACCGAGCAGTTCCGGAAGCAGTTCGCCTTAGATCAAGAAGCCCGCTTGGCCGCCCGTCAGAGGCAAACTGATTCAGCAACTGAGATTCAGCGCCGGCAACAGATTCTCGATGAATACGAAGGGCCATAGCGGTAGTCCACCAATCAAACATGTTTTTGACGATCGAACGCAACTGACCATCGACACCACACCCACGCATTTCTAAAATTCGGACCGGTCTCGTCGGTGAACCCGCGACTTGATAGACTGTCCTCGGCGATGCCGTGCCCTTCTGAATTATGCGGTCCAGCGCGGTTTTCGCTTTATCAGAGATATCGCTACCGTTCACACTATACGTCACATTTCCGATGTCCTGAGCAGCTAATCGGTTGTCGACAATTCGCATGGATTTGGCTAGCGTCGGCCTGCGTCTGTTGGAGAATCGCAACCCGCGTGTCGTCTGCCGGCCTGGGGACATGAGCGGCGGGATGCTTCTTCCCATCCGAACCCAAAGACGTTACCAGTACTTACGTTGCGGTCGCCCGGGACGAAGCCGTGCGCGAGCCGTTTCAAACGCGCGCCCGCGAATTGGAGCGATGGTGAGCCCCTTGCCCCGATTCTTATATTCTGTTAAACGTACAAAGTCATGAAGTCCGAAATCAGCGCTCGCGGAGAAAAGTGAAAATGTCCCAGCCGCCTTCTACTTCTAAGACCACTCCATCCGCGGCCATACGCGACGGGACCGGGGCGGAAACGGCCATGAAGCGCGATATCTTGCACTCTGTCAATGCTGCCGATTTTCTTGAGTCTGCACCCGACGCCATGGTCATCGTGGACGAACAGGGACGGATTGTGGCCGTAAATACCCTCGCTGAAAAGCTTTTTGGATATCGTCGCGAGGAACTGATCGGCGAGCTTGTTGAGATGCTGGTAACCGATGGTTCTCGGAATCGCCACGTCGACCTTCGCAAGAGGTACATCGCCGACCCGCTTCCATGGACTGTGGGAGCAGACCTGGGGCTGTACGGCCTACGTAAGGACGGCACGGAGCTTCCCATTGAGATCAGCCTGAGTCCGCTCGTGACACCTGCGGGAAGGCTGGTCCTGAGCGCCATTCGAGACTTCACCGATATCGAGCGCGTGAAGGAACAACTGCGCCAGGGCGCCGAAGAGTTGCAGAAAGTCATGGACGTTGCGCCAGTGGCCCTCCTGGTGAGTCGCGACCGGGAGTGCCACGAAGTCACCGGTAATCGGGCGGGTAACGCCATGTTCGAAAGTAAGGAGGGAACAAACCTATCATTGACACCCGCGGACGGTTCGGTCCCGAACAGGCGATACATCCGCGACGGTGTGGCGGTTCTCCCCAAAGAACTGCCCGTGCAGCGTGCGGCTGCCACTGGAACCGAAGTTCGGGATTGGGAAGCAGAAGCGATCATGGCGAGCGGCGCCAGGAAGTTCATCTGGGGCCACGCCAGTCCACTGCGAGATGCCAGCGGCGAGGTTCGCGGCGCAGTTGCCGCCTTCGAGGACATTACCGCGATCAGGCAGCGCGCCGAGGCTGCCCTTCGTGAGAGCCGGGAACAGATGCAACTTGCACTGGATTCGGCCCAGCTTGGATTGTGGGGCTGTAACGTCGGCGGCGATGAAATCTGGGCCTCCGAGCAGACCTTGGCTCTGTTTGGCTGGCCCTCGGGTTCCAAATTGAACTATGCGGCGTTGCTCAATTCCGTTCATCCCGAGGACCGTAAGAATGTCGTGCGCCTGCTGGTGAAGGCGCTGCGGCAAGCGGCTGAATGCAACCTGGAGTTTCGTATCCGGCTGCAGGACGGCTCTGTGCGATGGATCAGGTGTAGTGGCAGAAGCTACGCGGGTCCCAATGGCGCTCCTGAGCGAATCCTGGGCGCATTCCTCGATATCACGGAGCGAAAAAGAATTGAAGAAGCGCTTAACGAGCAGCTGGCATTCGAAACTTTGATGGCGGAGCTCTTGGCCACATTTGTCAACGTGGATGCGACTCAAGTGGATGCGAGGATCGAGATGGCGCAGAAGCTGATTTGCCAAGCGCTTGGCTTAGACCGCAGCACCTTGGCGAAGGTCTCTCCGAAAGGCGACGATTTTATCGTCACCCATTACTGGGTGGCGGACAGATTGGACCGTACTTCTGTCTTAAACGCTCAGGACTTGCCGTGGGTCGTCCGAACGATTCTTGCGGGGAAGGTCGTCAGTTTTGAGCGAATTGATGATTTGCCCGAAGACGCGGCCAAAGACAAGGAGAGCTTTCGCCGCATTGAAAAAAAATCTGCTGTGATGTTGCCGCTTTACGCCGGGGGGCAAGTGATCGGAACGTTGGCCTTCGGATCGTTGCGAAGAGAGCTCACGTGGCCCCCGCGGCTGCTGGACCGGCTCCGTTTAATGGCCGAAGTTTTCGCTAACGCATTGGCGCGCAAGCGCGCCAGTGAAGAGCTGCAAACGGCCTATTCGGAGCTACGGCGTCAGAAAGAGATGCTGCAAACCATCTTCGATCACATTCCACTGATGGTTGGTTTCGGGGCTGAAAACTGCGGGCTCCAATTGGTGAACCAGGCATGGGAACAGACGCTTGGATGGACACTCGACGAAATCCACCGGGACAAACTGGACGTCATGAAGGAAATCTATCCTGATCCCGAGTATCGCGAGCAAGTACTTGAGTTTGTCTTAAACTCCAGCGGAAAGTGGGCGGACTTCGAGAACACCACCCGCGACGGCCGGGTTATCGACGTGTCCTGGGTTGTGCTCCATCTCGCGGACGGCACGAGCATGGGCATCGGTCAGGACATCACTGAGCGCAAGCGCGCTGAAGAGGCGCTGCGGGAGAGCGAAGAACGGTTCCGCGGCATGGCCGACACAGCGCCGGTGATGATCTGGGTTTCCGGAACGGACAAACTTTGTACTTTTTTCAACAAGGTCTGGCTGGAGTTCACGGGCCGCACTGTGCAGCAGGAAATGGGCGAGGGTTGGGCCGGAGGCGTGCATCCCGGTGACCTCGATCGCTGCATTGCCACCTACTCTGAGTCTTTTGATGCCCGCCGCTCTTTCAAGATGGAATACCGGCTACGCCGTTCTGACGGAGAATACCGCTGGATCCTGGACGAAGGTGTTCCACACTTCATGCCGGATGGCACATTCGCCGGATATATCGGTTCTGCCATCGATGTCACGGAGATCAAGCGCTCGAGCGAACAATTGCAGACAGCGTACTCGGAGATCGAACAGCTCAAGCAGCGGCTGGAGCAGGATAACCTTTACCTGCAGGAAGAAATCGAGCTGGAACACCGCGGAGTCATTGGTGGGAGCGCGAAGATCCGTCACGTCCTAAGAAAAGCTGAGCAAGTGGCCAAGACAAATGCGTCGGTACTCTTGTTGGGAGAGACCGGAACCGGCAAAGAACTGATCGCACGGGCTATCCATGCCGCGAGCAACCGCAACCAACGGCCGATGGTCAAAGTCAATTGTGCGACTCTTCCCGCGGCGCTGGTGGAGAGTGAACTGTTTGGCCGTGAGCGGGGAGCGTATACTGGCGCGCTGACTCGCGAAATTGGGCGCTTTGAGCTGGCGAACGGATCTACACTTTTCCTTGACGAAATTGGCGACCTGCCTCACGAACTGCAGGCTAAGTTGCTGCGGGTTCTGCAAGAGGGCGAGTTCGAAAGACTAGGTAGTCCCAAAACCATTCGCGTGGATGTTCGCATGATCGCGGCGACTTCCCGTAATTTGGAACTCGCCATGAAGGAAGGCAGATTCCGCGAGGATCTCTTCTATCGCCTCAACGTCTTCCCGATCACTATTCCACCTCTCCGCGAGAGGCAGGAAGACATCCCACCACTGGTCTGGCATTTCGTAAATGAACTTGGCCAGCGAATGGGGCGCCAAATTGAGAGCATTCACGGTCCGACCATGGAGGCTTTTAAGAATTACTCGTGGCCCGGCAATGTTCGCGAATTGCGGAATGTAGTGGAACGCTTCCTAATCACCAACACGGGCTCCGTGTTCCGGGCGGATTGGCAATCTATCGAAAAACCCGCAACATCCGCCCCCAGTCAAGTGCTCGAAGAGGTAGAGCGAACCCACATTCTGGAGATTCTGGAGTCCACCCGCTGGAAGATACGCGGTGCCACCGGGGCAGCGAAGATCTTGGGTCTCAAGCCCACAACTCTAGAATCTCGAATGATAAAGCTGGGAATCACCCGGCCCAAATTGGCCTAGGTGGTCTCCGGCATCTCAGAGCTGCGGGTGGCTTGACGAGCCACCTGGCTCTCGTCGCCGATTTGGAAGACTACTTGCAGTCCACCGAAATCTGAATATGGCTTTCGGGGCCCCGCATGCAGTATCCCCGGTGGTATTCTGACACGGGATGCCAACCACCGCTCTGCGAAATTTCATAAGGTTCGCGCAAAGGTCAGATGGATTCGATTCGACGAGCACGAAGTTCCACTTCGGCGTGCCGTACTTCAGCCTGGCTCAAACTACGATATTTAGGAGAGGATTTAGGAGAGGCTCCGAAATATCGGAGATGCGCCTGCCTTTGACCCGGCGCGATTTGAAGAAGCGCTGGAAACTAGATGAGACCCTGTTCTATGGCGTATCTCGTCAATTCAGCTGTAGTGCGTAGACCAAGCTTTCGCTTGAGGTTTTCTCGATGAAAACCAACCGTTTTAATTGAGATTTTGAGCAGGAAGGCAATTTCCTTTTCAGTCCGGCCCTCGGCAATCAACTGCAGGACTTCCCGTTCCCTTGGACTAAGGTGAAGAGCGGTGGCAGCGCGAGAAGAATCCCTGAACTGTTCCAGACTTGCTTTCGAAAGCCTCGAACTTACGTAGATACGTCCGTTCAGGGCGCTATCGATAGCCTCAAGAAGCTCTTCCGACGCGGCGGACTTCAGTACGTATCCACTCGCTCCCGCCTGAAGCGCAGATACCAGGTACGCAGGGCTGTCGTGCATGGTTACGAATAAAAGCTTGGCTGCGGGCAGATGCTTCTTGATCTGAACCGCCGCGTCAATGCCGTTCAACAGCGGCATGGCGATATCCATGACAATAACCTGCGGTTGCAAGCGAAGCGCCGCATCAACGAGCGCGTGCCCGTCCATCACTGTCCCCACGATTTCGTAATGGGGCTCCAAAACCGCGCGCATACCCGTGAGTGTGAGCGCATGATCGTCAGCCAGAAGAATCCGCGCTCTCCTCATCAGTTGGGGCCGTTAACGGAATCTCCAAAGCAATCCGAGTGCCATGACCCGGCTGTGACGTGATAGACAGTTTGGCGTTCACCAACCGAGCCCGTTCTTCCATGCTGATGAGACCCAGCCCTCCGCGGCCCTTCACCGCTTCAAGGTTGAATCCAACGCCATCGTCGGCGACTGTCAGCGCCAAGGCATTATTCCGCGAGGTGAACGCGAACCAAACGTGTTTGGCGCTGGCATGTTTAGCCACATTCTGTAAGCTCTCTTGGGCAACGCGATATAGACAAGAGGCGAGTTCGCGCGGCACTGAGCTCGGCAGATCAATGGTGCTAAGTTCTACGGCGATTTTTATTTCTTTGGAAAACGCCTGGCATAGGCTCCGCAGGGAAGCCACTATGCCCAAGTCATCGAGGATGGATGGATGCAAGCGGTAAGCGATATGACGACTTTCTTCCGCGGTCGCGACGACACGATCCTGAAATGCTCTCAGCCGGCTTTGTGTCTGCACGGAGAGCGGCTGTCGAGCAAATTCGCCAATCTCGATGGCCAGAGAACCCAGTTGCTGGCAGATGTCATCGTGCAATTCCCGAGAAACCCTTCGGCGTTCCTCTTCTTGTGCTGTCATGAGACTTGCCGCCAGCGCTTGAATCTCTTCTGCGCGTACTTGCGCTACCTGCTCGAGCCGCTTCCGGTCGGTGAAGTCGCGCCCCACTGCGAGGACCGATTGCACCGCCCCATACTGTCCCAATTCCGGGATGAACCTCGTCTCCCAATAGGTGATTCCAACGGGAGAAGGATAGGTCAGCTCGGCCACGGCAGGCTGCCCGGTTTCGAAAACACTGCGGACAGCCCGTGTCACGATATCAACTACTGGCTCGGGAAGCCCCAGCTCGCCAGCCGTCTTGCCCACCATTGTCGACCGCTGAAGTCCCGTTTCTTTCTCCACTCTTTCGTTTACGTATATGTAACGCGAGTCGCGATCGAAACGTGCAATTGCGTCGGGGGTGTGATTGAGAACCGTGTCCAGTTCCTGTTCGCGCTGCCTCAGCAGGTCCAGCATCCGCCGCCGTTCGGTGATGTCGTTGCCAAAGGCGACGACGATAGTGCCTTCCGGCGTGTTGATGACGCTCAAGGCGATCTCGACCGGAAGAGTTGTGCCGTCTTTCCGGCGGCCTACCAAATCGAGTCCGATCCCCCTCGGGCGGCTTTGCATGTTCCGAAAGTAAGCGTTCTGGTGCTCGGCGTAACGCTTGCGGGCGTTCTCCGGAATCAGAATCTGAAGCGGCCGTCCGATCAATTCCTCGGGGCGGTAGCCGAATGTTTTTTCGACACTGCCGGTCGCGAATACGATGTTCTGGCCCGCGTTCACGCCAACAACGAACTGAGGGGTGCACTCCATTAAAGCACGGAGGTTGACTTCGCTCCTTGCCAGTTCTGCGCGGGCGAGGTTGGCGGACGCTTGGGCCTCATCTCGTTGGCGGTAAATCAAATCCGTGTCCAGGATCACAATGAGCACGCCTTCGACCTGGTCGGCTTCCACCCGGTAAGGCTGCAGGCGCATTGAATACCGGTGGCCATTCGGGTCGCTAACCTCACGCTCGACCGATCTACGCCGGCTAGTTACTTCCGCAAGCAACTCCTTCCAATCGGAGACGTCCAGGTTTGAAGCGATATTGCCGAACGGGCGGCCAACGTCGCTCGGGATAAGGTTTAGCAATGTAGCAGCCTTCGGCGTGAATCGCCGGACTCGCAGACCGGCATCCAGGATCAGCACCGGGATGTCGACACCCACCAGCAAATTGCTCAGCTCGTGTACCAGAATGTCCGACTCTTTATTCTGACGCTGCGACTCTTCGTTGAGCGTATGGAGTTCTTCGTTAGAGGCCTGCAGTTCCTCCCTAGCTGTTTCCAGTTCCTCATTAGTGCTCTGCAATTCCTCGAGACTGGACACGACCTCCTCGTTGGCGACGTTCATTTTCTCTTGCGCGCTCTGATGTTCCGCAATCAGCAAACGCAGATGTTTCCGGATGGATGCTAATTCCCGTTTGAGTCTTTCCGTTGTTTCGTGGGTGCGTTTCTTAAGCCCACCGGCTGCTGCGTGCTCCCCCTCATCCAGGTTCTCCAATGTGAGGTTTTCAAACACAACCAGGAATTCCTGCTTCTGTCCTTTACGCTTGTCGAGTGGACGCGCTTCCAGGCGCACGGTGGCCGGTTTTCCCTGATGCTCGAACTGTGCAGTATCCTTGTGGGCAGCGACGCCCGCTCGCCTGGCTTGGTAAATAGCCATTTGCAAATCCACCACTAACTCCGGACGCACCATCCTCAGCAAGTGAAAGCTGGGCTGCCCCGGAGCAGGCGCCAAGTAGGGGCTGGTGTCGCCGTGAAAATGCACGATTTGGAGCTGTGGATCGACAATCAGCGCCGGCGGCGCGTAGTGCTTCAGAAGGAGCGCTTCGGCTTGCTTCTGAAAATCGATGTCCTCACCAGCCGGCGTTAACCTTGGCGATGGGACGCCGAGTTTTGGAACGCGATCCAGGAATGTGTTTAACTCGTGAAAGTCTGCCTTCACCGGTTTGGGCGAGAAGATTCGATGCTTCCGGTCCTCGGCCGAGAAGGCTTCGGAGTCGACCGCGACCGCTTCCGAGTTTCCCAGGAATAGAAACCCTCCGGCATTGAGCGCTCGCTGGAAAATCGACAAAGTCCGTCTTTGCAGAGCTGGACCCATGTAAATGAGCATATTCCGGCAGCTGATGAGATCCAATTTGAAAAAGGGCGGGTCCTTCGCCACGTCGTGACGTGCAAAAACACATAGATCGCGGACAAATTGTTGGATCTGATATTCATGATCTCTCTTGACGAAGAAACGTTTTAGACGGGCAGGAGACACTCCGGTCACAGCGGTTTCTGTATAGATTCCAAATCGGGCCTGCTCCACGGCACGCTCCTGGATGTCGGTCCCGAAGATCTGAATCTTGGTTCGGCTGGCCCGCTCACCCAGTTCCTCGAGCAGCAAGATCGCAATGGAGTAAAGCTCCTCCCCGGTTGAACATCCTGGCACCCAGATGCGAAGCGGAGTTGGCTCAGATCTTCGCCGGGACAATTTTGCCAGGACCCTTTTTCGCAAAGCCTGGAAGCACTTCGGATCCCGAAAGAAACTGGTAACATGGATGAAAATATCAGCTACCAGGGCAGGGACCTCTTCTGGGTTCTGCTTCAGGATCTTGGCGTACTGATTCAACGATTCGATTTTCCGCAGAGCCATCCTCCGCGCAGTACGCCGGCGGATAGTGGCCTCCTTATACAGGCGAAAATCAATGCCAACGGAGGACCAAAGGATCGAGAAGATCTGGTCGAGTTCGCCTCCTTGAGGCACTTCAGGCGCCGTCGCAAGATAGGGTTGCTGGGCAAGGCGTGCCAGTTCGGCGGCGATGCGCTTGGGCGATAAAGCAAAATCGACAGATCCGGCGGCAATTGCGCTGAGCGGCATCGCGCGCCATTCGGCTGTTTTCGGAGCTTGAGCAAAAGTGACGCCTCCGGCCGCCTTGATGGCAGTCAGACCCTGCGTTCCGTCGGAACCCGTGCCGGAGAGCACAACGCCGAGGGCTGCATTTCCTTGTTCCTTAGCTAATGAGATACAGAAATCGTCGATCGGGAATTGCACCCCCGGTCCTTTCGACCTCGGACCTAGCTGCAGGCTTCCCGCACGGATTGTCATGTTCTTGTTGGGGGGGATGACGTATACGTGGTCGGCCTCCACCCTCATTCCGTCCGACACCTCAACGACGGGCATCCCGGTCGCCTTCGATAAAAGACTGGCTAGCGCGCTCTCATGTTGGGGCTCCAGGTGTTGAATCAGCACGAATGCCATACCGGGTTTGGACGGTAGTGCTTTCAACAGGGCAGTGTATGCTGCCAGGCCTCCGGCCGAAGCGCCAATTGCTACGACCGGGAAGGAGGACTGGGGACGCACAAATGGGGTTTGAGATAGGGCAGCTGTTCGCGGACTGATGCTACCGATTCGCGTGCGCGATCTGCCGGATTTTCGCGCCGTCGGTGCCTTCGCCATGGCGGCGAAAACCTCCAAAACCTATTTCCAAAAGCCTATCTCTATTAGGTTACCACTTGGCAATTCTCATGCCGCTTTCAATCCGCGTCATTCTGGCAAAGAGGATTCGAAACTGACTCGCTTTTTCTTTGTTCCGTGTGGGTTACGGGAGCGGCAATCCACGTCGAGGCACTATCCTTTAAGATAGCGACTATCTTTTTGTCTTCGTCGCCTTCTTAGAGAATTACGACCTTGTTAAATTCTGTTTTTTCTTCTCACACCTAGGACAACCCCTAGGATAAATTGCTCGCCGATGTCTGCTATTACTAGTACCACATTAAGGCTTGACGTTCTTTAGCCTAGGAGAGGGATCACGGTGTCGAGCGTTGTATGCGACATCTTTAACATAGGAGGGATCATGGCGTCGAGTGTTGGCTGCGACAATCGTATTCAAGACATTAACACTCAAAGTAACGAAGAATTATTGAAGCGGACTCGTCTTGGAGAACAGGACGCGTTCACCGAACTGATTCAACGGCACCACGCGACTTGCATGAACATCGCCACATGCATCTTGCGGGACCGCGAAGAAGCTAAGGATCAAGTGCAAAAAGCTTACTGGAAAGCCCATGTGCATTTGGATCAATGTCACGGTGGAGAGGGGATCGCCGCATGGCTGTTGAGCATCGTCAAGACGGAGTGCCTGATGCTCCTTCGCGTCAAAAGACGCATGCCGCTCCTGTACATCGACGATAACCACCGCGACGGACAAAGGCACGAGTTGCGCAGCAACAATACCGATCCGGAACACGAAGTGATGAAGCGAGAACTGATCGCCGCGGCACGAAAGGAAATCCACTTGATGCCTCCCCTGTTGCAGAAGGTGCTCGTGTTGCGGGACTTGGAGGAGCTAGCTATTACAGATGTGGCGAAGCGACTGCAAATTAGTGTGCCGGCTGCGAAGTCGCGCTTGCTTCGCGCGCGCCAGGAATTGCGGAAACGGTTGATCGCCTACTACCGCAATGGTAGTACGTCGCGGAAGGAATTAAATCCAGCGACGCGCGCAGTGCATCGGGAACCTATTGAGTCTAGGTGCGGCTGACTTGGCCCAGGGGTGGGAGAGGCCGCCCAAATCCATTGGGATGCCTGCCTCGCTTTGATGGTCCTCTCAAAGCGAGAGTGCGGCCGGGGTGGGAGAACCAATTCACTCCCGCCTCGCCGCCCAGTTTTTGTTGATACCTGATTCATTATGGACTCGGGCGAGCAGCAGCTCTAAACCGCCCCGGAATAGGCTATGGGAGCGGGACGAGGGTCAGCCAGGATGGAGCATGTTTGTGGTTCCATCCTGAATGAACTATGGCCAGTCACCTAAGGTTTTGTTCTAGATCCGCTTCGTTCTGCGCCCAGACGCGTTTCGAGATCTAGTGTGAACTGTTTCCTTAACCGTTCGGCTCGCTGTTGGACCTGTTCTGGCGATAACACGCCAAGATCCTGTAACAACGTCTGGAGAGCAAAAACACGAGCCAGAACATCGTCGTGGAGTCGGATTAACTCGGCGATATCCTGAGTGACATCCTTGTTGTTTTTCAAAACTTTGCCCCCAACCCCAGAGAGCGTGCAGGGCGACATTCGCAATTGGTGGGCCACCTCCCAATCCATTACGAGATCTATTGGTTGTTTAACTATACGACCTGTCTCTTGGGTTGAAAAGCCCCAATACCGAGCTTAATCGACACGCATTAGGAAGCGGACCTGACCCGGATCGGATAGCATCCGTCTAGGTAAGGGAATTAAGCGGGGTGGTTTACAGTAATCCACCCTACACCTCACCGACAGTCACCGTTCTGCGCGCATTCACTGGCCGGCGAAGCCACCTTTGCGCCGCTACTAGCCGTGAAGCCAAAGTGTAAGCAAGATTTCCACGAATAGAACGCGGTTGTCATGGGGTTCACCACCGCATGTGCCACGGGGCAGATTTTCCCGGCCGTCCTCGGGGGACACCCA